>NZ_AKGD01000004.1 GCF_000271305.1 Hydrocarboniphaga effusa AP103 | reverse complement strand
CCCAAGAACCGATACCCCAGCCAGTTTGCCTGGCGGCATTAGCGAGTTGGAACCACCCGTTTCCATCCCGAACACGGAAGTGAAACGACTCAGCGCCGATGATAGTGTGGCAAGACCATGCGAGAGTAGGTCACTGCCAGGCTCTTAAATCCAAACCCCCTCCGGGAAACCGGCGGGGGTTTTCCTTTTCTAGTCCTCTCTTCTGTGATCTGGGGTGAAAAACCGAAGCAGGATTCCCAATTTCTGTGAAACGCGTCCACGGATGCTGTACCCCGCCGGAGCAGCATGGCTATGTCGTCCGCAAAACTTCAATGCTCTCGCATTCAAGCTAGCTCGCGCTGCTTGATGTTCTGATGTCCGCTTCGCCGCTGGTGTTTGCGGGCTCGCTGCATCCCCGGCCCGGATCGGTGCGTATACAAGAAAACGCCGATCAGATGAGACTTCAGATGTTATTGCTTACAGGCAACTTGATGCGCTTTATTGTTTCCCCTGAGGGCGAAGATGTTCGCCTGGGACTCGCGGGATTTCTGGGGGGACTCGCGATGGCTTTCGGTATAGGGCTGGAACTGCTTTGAGTCCATTTCACGAGCGCACTCAGCAGTGAGCGCCTGCACCATCAACCGCTTTTGAGCTGGAGACACTGTGTCGAGTGTCTGCTGGCCATCCCTTTGAAGCAAGGTGGCGCTCCTACCGGGATTCGAACCCGGGTTTAAGCCTTGAGAGGGCTCCGTCCTAGGCCTCTAGACGATAGGAGCACAGCTGAGAGTCGCGTATTATACGGATACCTAGACGCCATACAACGCGCCTCCCTTAGTATTTCTGCAACGGATTTTGTTCGCTTGACTTTGCCCAGACGCATTCTCCGCGCCGAGCATCCGGTGTCCCGCTCGATGATTTCCAGCGGCACTCTCAAGACGCTCTACACACTCAAGGACGCCGGCTACGAAGCCTATATGGTGGGCGGTGGCGTGCGCGACCTCCTCGCCGGCATCGAGCCCAAAGATTTCGACGTCGCAACGAATGCTCATCCCGAGCAGGTCAAGCCCCTGTTCCGTTCATGCCGCTTGGTGGGGCGCCGCTTCGTGATCTGTCACGTGCGGTTTGGCGACGAGATTGTGGAAACGACCACGTTCCGCGGCCCGATTACCGATCTGCACAAGCGCGACGAAACCGGGCGCATTCTGTCGGACAATGAGTACGGCACGCTCGAGCAGGATGCGCTTCGGCGCGATTTCACGATCAACGCGCTGTATTACGACATCCGCGACTTTTCGATTGTCGACTTCACGAGTGGCATCGAGGACATGAAGCAGGGCGTGATCCGCCTGATCGGCGATCCCGAGCTGCGTTATCGCGAAGATCCGGTGCGGATGCTGCGAGCCATTCGCATCGCGAACAAGCTGCGTTTTCGTATCGATGAAGCGACTGCAGCACCGATCGCTCGCCTCGCGCCGTTGCTCAAGGAAATTCCGGCGGCTCGTCTGTTCGATGAGGTGCTCAAGCTGCTGCTTTCTCGCGAAGCCGAAGACAATCTGTACGGCTTGCGCGTTTACGGCTTGTTCCGCCAGTTGTTCCCGGCGCTCGACCGACTGCTGAAGCAGCCGGACAAGCTCAAGTTCGTCAACGCCGCGCTGCGCAATACAGCCGATCGTATAGACAAGGATCTGCCGGTCAGCCCCGCCTTTTTGTACGCGTCCTTGCTATGGCCTGCGGTTGAAGCGCGCGCCAAAGAGATTCGGATCGAGCAGGCTTGCGAGTCCGTGCCCGCGATGCAGCAGGCCGGTGACGAAATCATTACGCGCACGATCGCCTGCGTGGCGATACCCAAGCGCTTCTCGTTGCCGATGCGCGACATCTGGGATTTGCAGCCGCGCTTCGAGCAGACTACGTCGAATCGCGCTCGCCGCCTGATGACGCATCCGAAGTTTCGAGCCGCGTATGACTTCCTGCTCGTACGCGCCGAGAGTTCCGGCGATGCGGCACTCAAAGAACTCGCGCACTGGTGGACCGAGGCGCAGAAGGGCGGTGATCTGCCGCCGGTGCCGACGGAAGAGGCGATCGAGACCGGAGGCGACGGCAACGCCATGCCGGAGCGCAAGAAGCGTCGCCGCCGCGGCGGGCGCAATCGGCGCTCGGGCGCTTCGAACGGCGAACACGCCGACTCCGCGTCCGGAGCCGACATGGCGCCGGACGCAGGCTGATCGCAAGCGTCATCGCGAAAGACAGCGGATCGGGTCATGCCCAAGGCATACATCGGGCTGGGCAGTAATCTCGACGATCCGGCGCGGCAGGTGCTGTCTGCCCTGAAGGCGATTTCGAGGCTGGACGGCGTGAGGCTGCTGCAGCGTTCCAAGCTGTACCGCACTCCGCCGATGGGGCCGGCCGATCAGCCCGATTACTGCAACGCGGTCTGCGTCGCCGATATCGACATCGAGCCTGGCGAACTCATGCAGTCGCTGCTCGCGATCGAACTGCAGGCGGGACGAGTGCGCGGTGTCCAGCACTGGGGGCCGCGACGCATCGATCTCGACTTGCTGCACGTCGACGGCGTCGAACTCGATACGCCGGAACTCAAGCTGCCGCATCCGGGCATCGCCAAGCGAAACTTTGTCGTCGTACCCTTGGCCGAAGTCGCGCCGGATCTCGTGATTCCGGGCCTCGGCAGCATCACGCAGGCCGCACTCGAGATCGACACCGCCGATCTCTCGGATTGGAACTGAAGATTTGAATTGGCTCCGCGGGCGTCTTTGATATAGTCGCCGCGCCAAAACTACCGCGTGCGCATCATGGAGCCGATCAAGCCCGTTAACATCGCCGAGTTGCGCGCCATGCGGGCTCGCAACGAGAAGATCGCCTCGCTGACGTGCTACGACGCCAGCTTCGCGCTGATCGAAGATCGCGCTGGCGTCGACATGATTTTGATCGGCGATTCACTCGGCATGGTCATGCATGGCGGCAACACGACGACGCCGGTGACGGTGAGCGATATCGTGTATCACTCGCGCTGCGTCGCTCCACATCTGAAGCGCGCGTTTCTCGTCGCGGATCTGCCGTTTCTATCGTATGCGACGCTCGATCGAGCGCTCGATTCGTCGATGCGACTCATGCAGGAAGGCGGTGCCAAGATGGTCAAGCTCGAAGGCGGACGCGAGCAGGCGAGCATCGTCGAGTATCTGGCCGTTCGCGGGGTTCCGGTGTGTGCTCACCTGGGTTTGCAGCCGCAGTTCGTGCACAAGATGGGCGCGTTCAAAGTGCAGGGTCGCGACGACGCCGCAGCCGAAGCGATGATTCACGATGCACACGTACTCGCCGAAGCCGGCGCCGACCTGCTGCTGCTCGAATGCATTCCGGCCGAACTCGGACGTCGCATCACCGAGGCCAGTCCGGTTCCGGTGATCGGCATCGGCGCCGGCGCGAGTGTCGACGGCCAGATTCTGGTTCTGCAGGACATCTTGAACATCTCGCCGCTGGTCACCCTCGGCCGCCGACCGCGCTTCGTCAAAAACTACATGCAGGGCGGCGTCGATATCCAGGGCGCGATCCGCAGTTACGTCGATGAAGTGAAGGGCGCCGCCTATCCGGCACCGGAGCATTGCTTCGGATGAAGACGGTTCACACCGTCGCCGAGTTGCGTCGCGAGATCGCGCAGTGGCGCAAGAGCGGCGAACGCCTGGGTTTCGTTCCGACGATGGGCAACCTGCACGCGGGGCACCTCGAACTCGTGGCGCGTGCGCGCAGCGAAACCGATCGCGTCGTGGCGAGCGTGTTCGTGAATCCGCTGCAGTTCGGACCCACCGAGGATTTCGATCGCTATCCGCGTACGCTGTCGGACGATCGCATCAAGCTCGAAGCCGCCGGCTGCGATCTGCTGTTCGCGCCGAGCGTCGACGAAATGTATCCGCACGGCCGCAGCGGCATCGCGCGAGTCAGCGTGCCGGGAATTTCCGAAGTGCTGGAAGGGCAGTTCCGGCCGGGCTTTTTCGAAGGCGTCGCGACCGTCGTGAGCATTCTGTTTCACCAGGTGCAGCCCGATGTCGCGGTGTTCGGCCGCAAGGATTATCAGCAGTATCTCGTCGTGCGGCGCATGGCGGCCGAGCTGCACATGCCGATCACCGTGCTCGCCAATCCCACGCAGCGCGAGCCTGATGGCTTGGCGATGTCTTCGCGCAACCAGTACTTGAGCAGCGACGAGCGAAAGCTCGCGCCCGGTCTTTATCGCGCGCTCAGTGCGGTTGCCCAGCGTCTGCGCTCGGGCGAGCGCGATTTCGGGGTGCTGGAGCGTGAAGCCAGCGGGGTGCTCGATCGCCAGGGTTTCAGGACGCAGTATCTGGTCGTTCGCGACCCCGAAAGCCTGGGCCCGGCCAAACCGGATGGCACCGGCTGGGTGGTGCTCGTCGCCGCGCACCTGGGCCGAACCCGGCTCATCGATAACTTGGAAATACCTGCTGATTAAGCAGTTTTTGGCTTCATTCCGTTGCCGCCATGTCGATATGACCGAATGGTTGCCGATCGGGGTCGCGATGGTTAAACTCGCGCGCATCCGACACGCTAGAGTTCCTTCTCGTACAGAAGAGGTGGTACAGGGAACCCACGGTTAATGTCAGAACGGGTGTCTGTCTTTTTGGGCCGCCCGCCTTCGCCAAAAACTTGATGTCCGGGTGCATGTCTTGGTGGGCCGCCCGGAATCGCTAGCCAGTTGGACGATCAAGCCATGCAACTGACCATGCTCAAGTGCAAGCTCCACCGTGCGCGTGTCACGCACGCCGAGCTTGATTACGACGGTTCCTGCGCCATCGACTCGCGTCTTCTCGATCTCGCCGGCATCCTCGAGTTCGAACAAATCCAGATTTACAACATCAACAATGGCGAGCGTTTCACCACCTACGCCATTCGCGCCGAAGCCGGCTCCGGCATCATCTCGGTCAATGGCGCCGCAGCTCACAAGGCGCGCGTCGGCGATCGTGTGATCATCTGTGCTTACTCGGAAATGGAAGAAGGCGCCGCCCGTGCCTTCAAGCCGCGCCTGGTTTACTGCGACGAAACCAACCGTGTCGTTCGCACCGCCAACACCATTCCGGTCCAGGCGGCTTGAAGCGAGCTTCCGCCGGCCCGAGAGTGTCTCGGGCCGTGCAACCCTGGTTTCCCACCCTGATCTACAGCGCCCCGCTGGCCGCCGCCAGCGGGATTTCGGCCTTGAATCGCGAGCTGCTGCGCGAGGTTTCACAGCTACGTGAATTCGATCAGGCAGGGCGGAAGTGGTCGCTCAAGAATTATCCGGGTGGCTACACGAGCTATGGTTCGCTCGATCGTCTGCATCAGTTTTCGTCGACCTTCGACGACCTGCGTCGGCGAATCGATCGTCACATGCAGCGCTACGCGCGCGAGCTGCGCTGGGACCTACGCGGAAGCCCGCTGACGATGAGCGATTGCTGGCTCAACGTGATGCCGCGCGGAACGGCGCATTCGTTTCACCTGCATCCCCAGTCGGTCATCAGCGGAACGTACTACCTCAAGGTTCCCAAAGGAGCGCCCGGGCTCAAGTTCGAAGATCCGCGGCTCGCTCACATGATGGCGGCGCCAGGTCGTTTGCCGGATGCCGAGCCCATGCATCGCTCCCATATCGAGTATCCGGCGGCCGCCGGCCAGCTGATTCTGTTCGAAAGCTGGCTGCGTCACGAAGTGGCCGCGAACCTCGCGGCTTCCGAGCGAATCAGCGTCAGCTTCAATTACCACTGGGGTTGATTGGCGGCTAAGCTTGGGTTCGATCTCCAAGCGCTCTCATAGCCGCCATGAACTCGCCCAGCTCCAGTCCAGCTTGGTCCCAGCTGGCTCTCATCGCCGACGCCGTCCGTTCTCGTTCGCTGCTTTCGTTGTTTGAAGCCGACCCGAATCGTGCGAAGGACTTGGTGATCGAAGCCTGCGGGCTGTATTTCGACTACTCGAAGCAGCCGGTCGACCAGGCCGTGGCCGATGCGCTGCTGGCTCTGGCGAACGAGCGCGACGTCTCCGGCTGGATCGCGCGCATGTTCGCCGGCGAACACATCAATCACACCGAGAACCGTGCGGTTTTGCATACGGCCCTGCGTGCCCCACGCTCGGAAGCCCTCGTCGTCGATGGGCAGAACGTGACCGACGACGTGCACCGCGTACTCGATCGCATGGCGGCTTTCGCCGAGTCGGTACGCCAGGGAACCTACCGCAGTGCGACCGGCGAAACTTTCACCGACGTCGTCAATATCGGCATCGGCGGCTCCGATCTCGGGCCGCGCATGGTCAACGAGACGCTGATCGACTTCACCGACGGACCCAATGTCCATTACGTCGCCAACGTCGACGGAGCCCAGCTCGAAGCGGTGCTCAAGATGCTGGAGCCGGCGCAAACCCTGTTTATCGTCACCTCGAAAACGTTCACGACGCTCGAGACGATGGCCAATGCGAACGCGGCCAGGCGCTGGCTCACGGTGGCGCTCGGTGACAACGCAGTGGCGCATCACTTCGTCGCCGTTTCCACCCATGCGGAAGAGGTACGCCGCTTCGGCATTTCGGCCGACTGCACCTTCGAGTTCTGGGATTGGGTCGGCGGCCGTTACTCGGTATGGTCCGCGGTCGGCCTCGCTCTCATGATCGCGCTCGGACCAGAGCGGTTTCGCGCCTGGCTCAACGGTGCGAACGCGATGGACCGACACTTTCGCACCACTCCGCTGCGGTCCAACTTGCCGGTGATGATGGCTTTGCTCGCAGTGTGGAATCGCAACTTCCTCGGTGCCGCGACGCAAGTCGTTGCCGCCTATGCACAGAAGCTCGAACGCTTCGTCGCTTGGCTGCAGCAGCTCGAGATGGAATCGAACGGCAAGAGTGTTCACCGCGACGGCAGCGCGTTGCAGGCGCACAGCACACCCGCACTCTGGGGCGATGTCGGAACCAACGGCCAACATGCTTTTTTTCAGATGCTGCATCAGGGTAGCGAAGTGCATCCGGTCGATTTCATCCTGCCGGTACTGGGGACTCATCCGTGGCCCGAGCAGCAGCGCATGCTGGTCGCGAACTGCCTCGCGCAGAGCGCGGCGCTCATGCGCGGCAAGACAGCCGACGAGGTGCGCCAGGAATTGCGGGGGCAGTTCGAAGGCGAGGCGCTCGAAGCTGCCGTTCCGCACCGCGTGTTCCCCGGGAATCGTCCGAGCAGCACGTTGCTGATGCCGCAGATCGATCCGTATCACCTCGGCGCTTTGATGGCGCTCTACGAGCATCGCACCTTCGTGCTATCGATCCTGTGGGACATCAACGCTTTCGATCAATGGGGCGTGGAGCTCGGCAAGAAGCTTGCGCAAACCGTGATGAAGGCGATGGACGGGAAGCCGGTCGAGCTCGATCCGTCCACAGCCGAGCTGCTCAAGAAGGCTTCGACGTACTGAAGGGCCAAGTCGATCCGAATCCGTTCAGGTTCCGACGGTAGCATCGTGCTGGCTTGATCTATATTTTCCAAGGGAGCCTCCATGCGTAAACAGAAAACTTTCCTGAGCGGCCTGCTGGTAGCGGCCATGCTGTCGGTAACCTCGTGGATGCCGGCGCATGCAGCGATGGTGACGACCGAGCAGATGGTGTCGGTGCAGTCCGAGCAGATGCGCGATGCACAGGTCGCGCAGGTCCAGGGCTTTCTGGCTCGTGCCGACGTCAAGCAGCAGCTCGAGGCGCTTGGCGTGGCTTCCGATCTCGCCGACCAGCGAGTGGCGGCTCTTAGCGACGCCGAACTGCAGCACCTGTCAAAGACGATCGGCGAACAGCCAGCAGGTGGCGACGTGATCGTTGTGCTTGGTGTGATCTTCGTGGTGCTGATCGTGCTCGAGCTGCTCGGCGTGACGCACGTGTTCTCGCGCTTCTGACGCCGGGTGACCTCGCTGATTCTCGGACTGATCAGCGGCAATGCAAGACGGCGGGCCTTACGGCCCGCCTTTTCATTGGCATGCGCGCTGCTGTTCGCATCGCTGAACGCTTGCGCACTGCCATCCTTGCAAAAAGCGCAGCTCAAGCCGGTGATTGCGCAGCCGGTCATGGAGCTCACGCAAACGCCGTTCTTTCCGCAGGAAATCCATCAGTGCGGTCCCGCAGCACTTGCGACCGTACTGGGCGCCGATGGTGTTTCGATCATGCCCGAATCACTTGCCGATCAGGTGTACATTCCGGGGCGAGAAGGTAGCCTGCAGGCCGAGTTGATTTCGGCGAGCCGGCGCAACTCGCGCATGGCGGTTCGGCTCGCGCCATCCACTGAAACGCTGCTGCAGACCATTGCCGAGGGCCGGCCGGTGCTGATGCTGCAGAACCTCGGGCTCAAGTCGAGGCCCGCTTGGCATTACGCGGTGCTGATCGGCTGGAACGGTCCGAAGAACGAGCTGATCCTGCGGTCGGGGCGAGAGCGGCGGCAGCGCCTTTCGTCGGCGCGCTTTCTGCAAACCTGGGAGCTCGCGGATCGCTGGGCCGTGGTGATCGCCGATCCCTCGCAGCCGCCACCGGCGACGGTCACGCCGGCGGACTGGATCGCCGCGGCCGCGCCGTTCGAATCGACCGGGCAGATCGAGCAGGCCGAGCGGGCTTACGCATCGGCAACGCAGCGCTGGCCGCAGGAATCGCTGGCCTGGACCGCCCTCGCGAACGTGCGTTATGCGCAGAAGAATCTCGAAGGCGCCGAACAGGCGCTTGAAGCGGCAATCGCGATCAAGCCCGAGGCGGCGGCGCTCAACAATCTCGCACAGGTTCGGCTCGAACGTGGTTGCGGAGTCGCCGCGCTAGAGGCGCTCGATCGCATCGAATCCGTGCCGGCGGCGCTGCAATCCGCGATCGACGATACGCGCGCGCAGGCGCGCCAGCTCGGCGCGGATCGCAAGGTCCACTGCAGCGCTGCGCCTTAGCTCGCCCCGGCATGGCGCAGCTGGCGATCAAGTGCCCAGCGCACATGCTCGCGCACGGTTTCGTCTTCGTCGTCGATGCGCGCTCGCAATGAAGTGACGGCGGCTTCGCTGCGCGGCGCATTGCCGAGCGCGATCGCGAGATTGCGCTTCCAGCGCGAATAGCCCGCGCGCCGCAAGGCCATGCCTTCGGTCTTCTGCAGCCACTCGTGTTCGCTCCAGGCGAACAGCTCGATGAGCTTGGGCGCGTCGAGTCCATTGCGCGCAGCGAAATCGGGCTCCTCGCTGATGCGAGCGTAGCGATTCCACGGGCACACGAGCTGGCAATCGTCGCAGCCGAAGATGCGATTGCCCATCAGTGGTCGCAGTTCTTCGGGAATGCTGCCGTGGTGCTCAATCGTCAGGTACGAAATGCAGCGGCGCGCATCGAGTTGCCGAGGCCCGATGAAGGCCTGCGTCGGGCAAATCTTGAGGCAGGCGCTGCAGCGTCCGCAGCGGTCTTCCGCATCGCCTCGCGTGGAAAGCGGCAGCGGCAGATCGGTATAGATCTCGCCGAGAAAAAACAGCGAGCCGGCTTCGGCGTTGAGCACCAAGGTGTTCTTGCCGATCCAGCCGAGGCCCGCGTTGCGCGCGAGCGCTTTCTCGAAGGCCGGCGCGCTGTCGGTCAACACGCGATAACCGTGCGGTCCGACTTCGGCTTCGATGCGGCGTCCGAGCTTGAGCAGGCGCGCGCGCAGGGTGCGGTGATAGTCGCGGCCCAGCGCATAGCGCGCGATGTACGCCGCCTCGCCGTCTTCGAGCACGCTGCGCGGATCGATGCCGGGCGGTTTGTAATCCATGCGCAGGCTGATCACGCTGAGCGTGCCGGGACGCAGCTTCGAGGGATCGGCGCGCAGCTCCGGATCGCGACCCATGTAGGCCATGCCGCCGTTGCGGCCCTCGGCGACCCAGCGCTGCAGATGCGCCAGATCTTCGTCGAGTTGCAGATGCGCAACCTCCGCATCGGCGAAGCCGAGTTCGAGCGCCCACTGCCGGATGCGGGCGACGAAGTCGGTCGGAATGGCGGCGGCTATCATGGGTGAAGACGAGGCGACGAACGAAAGGCTCAAGCAAGGTGACGCTGGTGCGCGATCTTCCATTGTATTCGGCAGCGCAAACGCGCGAGCTCGATCGCCGGGCGATCCAGGGGCTGCCGATCGCCGGCTATGCACTCATGTGCCGTGCAGCGGTCGCGGCCTGGGACGAATTGCGCTGGCGGCGCCCCAATCCGCGGCGCATCGATGTCGTCTGCGGGCCAGGCAACAACGGCGGCGACGGTTACGTGCTCGCTCGCCTGGCGCAGGCCGATGGCGTCGAGGTGCGCGTCTGGTCGCTCGGCCAGCCGCAGGCCGGAACCGAGGCCGCGCAGGCGCTCGGCGATTGGTCCGCGGTCGGCACGACGCAGGTATACGAGCGAGGCTGCCTGCGCGAGGCGACCATCGTCGTCGATGCGATCTACGGCACCGGTCTGTCGCGCGCGCCATCCGGACTCGCGGCCGAGGCCATCGAAGAAATTCGCGCTTTGTCGGGCCAAGCCTTCGTGCTTGCGATCGATCTTCCGAGCGGCCTGTCGGCCGACACCGGGCAACCGCTCGGGACCGCCGTCAAGGCCGATCTGAGCGTGAGCTTCATCGGCCGCAAGCTTGGCCTCTACACCGGGGCCGGGCCGGAGCTTTGCGGCGAAAAGGTGTTCTGCGATCTCGGCGTGCCGCAGGACGAAGGCGTCGAGCCGGCCGCCACGCTGCTCGACGAATCCTCGCTCGCGATCCGCCTGCCGAAGCGGGCGCGCACGGCGCACAAGGGCAGTTCGGGGTTCGTGACGCTGGCCGGCGGCGACGAGGGCTACACCGGCGCGATCCTGATGGCGACGCGTTCCGCGCTGCGCGCGGGGGCCGGCATGGTGACCGTCGCCAGTCGCGGCGCGCATGCGGCCGTGCTCGCGGCCGCGCAACCCGAAGCGATGTTCCGTCCGACCGAATCGGCCGACGACTTCGTCGCCCGGATCGACAAGACCAAGGTCGTCGCGATCGGTCCCGGCCTCGGCCAGGGCGATTGGGGCAGGGCGCTCTGGCGGGCCGCATTGCGCAGCGACAAGCCGCTGGTGGTCGATGCCGACGCGCTGAACCTGCTCGCCGCCGATCCGCAATCCTGTGACCGCCGCGCCGCGCCATGGATTTTGACGCCGCATCCGGGCGAAGCCGCGCGCCTGCTCGGCTGCACGGTCGCCGAAATCGAGGCCGATCGCGTCGCCGCCGTGCGCGAAGTCGCGCATCGCTACGGCGGCACCGTGGTGCTCAAGGGTGCCGGAACGCTGGTTTGTGGGCAGCAGCTCGCCGTATGTCCCTATGGCAATCCGGGCATGGCCGTCGGGGGCATGGGTGATGCGCTCACCGGCATCATCGCGGCCTTCGTCGCGCAGGGCCTGGCGCCCGAGCCCGCCGCGCAGACCGGCGTGATGGTGCATGCGCTCGCGGGCGACGTCGCCGCCAAGGCGGGCGAGCGCGGCCTGCTGCCGAGCGACCTGATCGAGTGCCTGCGGCAGATCGTCAATCCGAAACCGGAAGCGAACTGATGGCCGGACCTCGACTGGATTTGCGACTGCACCTGACTGATTCCGCGGCCTCCGAGGCCTTCGGAGAGCGGCTCGCGGAAGCTTTGCGCGAAGCGTACGGCGGCGTGATCTACCTGACCGGCACGCTCGGTGCCGGCAAGACCACGATCGCGCGGGCGCTGTTGCGCCATCTGGGCGTCACCGGCGCGATCAAGAGCCCGACCTACACGCTCATGGAGCCTTACGAAGTCGGCGGTCGCCGGCTGCTGCACATGGATTTCTACCGCATCGAGGCGGCCGATCTCGAACAGCTCGGGCTCGATGACTACCCTCCCGACAGCACGCTCTGGCTCGTCGAATGGCCCGAGAAAGTCGCCGGCGCACTGCCGCCGGCCGATCTCGAGCTGCATTTGATGGCCGAAGCCGAAGGTCGCAGCCTGCTCCTCAAGCTGCCCGACAACGCAAAAAAATGGGCCAAGGCGCTGGCGGTTTCGATTCAGCGAGACTCCACCTGAGAAATGTCGTGCATCTGACTGGTTTTTAAAGATAAGTGTCTTGCTTTGAATAAAAACTCAGGCTATCTTCGCCACTATCTGTAGGCGGGGTCTGCCATGCGCGCTCTCATTTTGGGTTTTCTGGGTCTGTGTTCGTTCTGCGCGAGCGCGACGGACCTGCGCGACCTGCGGGTCTGGGACGGGCCCGAAAGCACTCGCGTGGTGTTCGACCTCAGCGGGGCCACCAGCCACAAGGTTTTCACGCTGTCGAACCCCGATCGCATCGTCATCGACATCGCCGGCATCGGCGAATCGGGCATCAAGATCGCCAACAAGGCGACCGGCAAGGGCGTGGTCAAGACGGTTCGCTCGGGTCCGCGCGACGGCGCCCTGCGCGTGGTGCTCGACGTTTCCGAGCCGGTCACCCCCAAGAGCTTCGCGATGGCGCCGACGGAGCAGTATGGTGATCGGCTGATCGTCGATCTCTACGGCCGTACGCCGACGCTCGATGAGCTCGTCGAAGCTACGACCGGCACGAAGACCGACACCAAGGCGGAGGCGAAAGCCGAGATCCGGGTCGAAGCCCAGGCCCCGGCCAAACCCGAGCCCAAGATCAAGGTCGCGCCGACCATCAAGTTCGCCGAGAAACCCATCGTCATCGCGGTCGACGCCGGCCACGGCGGCGAAGATCCCGGTGCGATCAGCAAGCGTGGCCTGCAGGAAAAGGACGTCGCCCTGTCGATCGCGCGCAAGCTCGCAGCACAGATCAATGCCCAGCCCGGCATGAAGGCCGTGCTGACACGCGACGGCGACTACTACATCGGGCTGCGCGAGCGCACCGTCAAGGCACGCCAGGCCCAGGCCGACATGTTCGTGTCGGTGCACTGCAATGCGTACAAGGACACCAGCCTGCGCGGCAGCGCGGTCTACGTGCTGTCGAATCGCGGCGCCACCAGCGAACACGCGCGCTGGCTCGCGCACAAGGAGAACTCGGCCGATCTGGTCGGCGGGCTCGAACTCGGTGGCCGCGACAATGAGCTCGCCGCGGTGCTGATCGACCTGTCGCAGGCGTCGTCGATGGAAGCGAGCTTCGACGTCGGCTCGCGCCTGCTCAAGTCGCTCGGCGGCATCAACACCTTGCAGAAGGCCGAGGTGCAGCAGGCCGGCTTCATGGTGCTCAAGTCGCCGGACATTCCGTCGGTGCTCGTCGAAACCGCCTTCATCACCAACGAGCAGGACGAGAAGCTGCTGCGCGATCGCGCCTACCACGACAAGATCGCGCGTTCGCTGCTCGAAGGCATCCAGGGCTATTTCAAGAGCTATCGCCCGCAGCAGCAGATCGTCGAGGAAACCCCGCGCCTGCAGAAGGTGAAGACCTCCAGCACCGACGGTTTCGGCGGCGAACAGCTGGCCGCGCTGCGCTAAAATCTCCGCGCCTGCAGCCGGCAGGCCGCTGCTCGGCCGGCCGGCGCCGCATCCCGTATCCTTGGCGGCCTGTTTTTCGTCCAAGTGCCGCCGTGGCCATGCCCGCTGTTTCGATCCGCGTCCTGTCCGATGTGCTCGTCAACCAGATCAAGGCTGGCGAGGTCATCGAACGTCCCGCCGCCGTCGTCAAAGAACTCGTCGAAAACAGCCTCGATGCCGGTGCCCGCCGCGTCGAAGTGGACGTGGAGCAGGGCGGCCTGGGCCTGCTGCGCATTCGCGACGATGGCCATGGCATTGCGCGCGACGAGCTGATCCTCGCGCTCGAGCGGCACGCGACGAGCAAGATCGGCAGTCTCGACGATCTCGAAGCGGTCGGCAGCCTCGGCTTTCGCGGCGAAGCGCTCGCGAGCGTGCTGTCGGTGTCGCGCCTGAGCCTCGCATCCAGGCAGGCGGATGCGGAGCATGGCTGGATGCTCGCCGGTGAGGGCGTACTCGCGAACCGGGAGCCGCAGCCGTCGGCTCAGCAGCAGGGCACCTGCATCGAAGTGCGCGACCTGTTCTTCAACACGCCGGCGCGCCGCAAGTTCCTCAAGGCCGAGGCGACCGAGTTCCGCCATATCGATCTGGCGCTGCGCCGGCTCGCGCTCGCGCGCTTCGATGTCGCCTTCAGCTGGAAGCACAACGGTCGCCGTGTCGCCGAGCTGCGGCCTTGCCTGAGCGAAGCGGGCTTCGAAGATCGTGTGCGCGAAGTCTGCGGGGACGAATTCACCGACAACGCCCTGTTCCTCGACGAAACGCGGCTCGGCACGCGGCTCTGGGGCTGGGTGGCGCTGCCGACCTTCTCGCGGCCGCTGCCGGACCTGCAGTATCTGTACGTCAACGGCCGTGCGGTGCGTGATCGCCTGCTCGGCGGCGCGCTGCGCCGCGCCTTCGCCGACGTGCTGCATTCGACGCGCTATCCGGCCTTCGTGCTGAACATCGAGATCGATCCACGCGGCGTCGACGTCAACGTGCATCCGCAGAAGACCGAAGTTCGATTCCGCGATTCGGCGCGTGTGCACGATCTGCTGTTCGGTGCGGTGCACCAGGCCTTGCGCAAAGTGCGTCCCGACCCGGAGCAGCATCATCGCGTGGCGATGGCCGAGCCGTCGGCGTCTGCGGTGTCGCAGCGTCCGGAGCTGCAGACGCAGACCCGGATGGCCTACGAACCTCGATCGGCGCCGGCTTCGTGGGCAGTGCAGGAGCGCTCGGTCGAATCCACGGGCTGGCCGTTGATCAAATCCCCCGAGCCGCAAATCCGCACCGAGCCGCAGACGGCGGTGCAGGCCATCGCAGCCGAGCTTCGCACGCCGGCGCCACCGCCCGAGCAGCCGCTCGGTCAAGCGCTCGCGCAGCTGCACGGCATCTTCATCCTCGCGCAGAACGAGCACGGGCTGGTGATCGTCGATGCGCATGCGGCGCACGAGCGCGTGCTCTACGAAAAGCTCAAGGTCCAGCTCGCGCAGGGTGCCTTGCCGTCTCAGCAGCTGCTGGTGCCGGTGGTGCTGCAAATGCCGGAAGACCAGGCCGATCGCATCGAAGAGCGTCGCGAGGGCCTGAGCCGCTTCGGCCTGGTGGTGGATCGCGTGAGCCCGACGTCGGTGGCCTTGCGCGCGGTGCCACCGCTGCTCGCGAGCGGCGATCTCGAAGCGCTGCTGCGCGATCTGGTCGACGACGAGGCGCAGGGTCATGTCGAAGAAGTGCTCAACGCCCAGGAACGTGTGATGGCGGACATGGCCTGCAAGGCCGCGATCAAGGCGCATCGCGTGCTCACGCTGCCCGAGATGAATGCGCTGCTGCGCGACATGGAGCGCACCGAGTTCGCGAGCCAGTGCAACCACGGAAGGCCCACCTGGGTGCAGCTCGGTTCTCAGGAGCTCGATCGTTTGTTCCTTCGCGGGCGCTGAAGCCTCGATAGACTAGGGTGGTCTTCCCCGCCCGAGCCTGCTGTCCCATGGAAAACGATCCGAGCCCCGTGTCCGACGCGCCGTCGTCCGTCCCCGACGAAAGCCCGCAGCGGTTTCGCTTCACCGGCAGCGGCGGCGAGTACTTCCGCATCTGGATCGTCAATCTGCTGCTGACGATCCTGACGTTCGGCATCTACTCGGCCTGGGCCAAGGTGCGCCGGTTGCAGTATTTCTACCGGCACACCGAAGTCGCCGGGTCGAGCTTCGATTATCACGGCAGCCCGCTGTCGATCCTGGCCGGCCGCGCGGTCGCCTTCGTGCTGCTGATCGCCTACAACGCATCGGGAAAGATTTCGTTTGCGGCGACTTTCATTGCGCTCGCTGTGATGGTCATGGTGCTGCCGTGGCTGCTGCGCAATTCGTTCCGCTTCCGTTTGCGCTATTCGAGCTACAGAGGTCTGCGGTTCTCGTTCAAGGCTGGCAATGCGCAGGCTTACTCCACTTTCCTGCCGTACGGCTTTTTCGCGCTGTTGTTCGTGGGCCTGACGGCCTGGGCATTCAACGGCCAGATGCCAACGGACCCCGAAGAGTCCGTCGACGCACAAAAAGCGATGATTTTCGCAGGACTCATGGGCACCATCGCAGTGGCTTACGCACTCGTGATTCCGCTGTTGCATCAGCGCCTCAAGCGCTTCCAGCATGGCAATGCCTGGTTCGGACTCACGCCGTTTTCTTTCGGCGCGACGGCAGGGCGCTTCTACGCGATCTATGCCATGACCGGATTGATCTGGGTGGGCGCTGCATTCGGCATCGGCATCGTCGCGGCCATCGCCGCAGGCGTTGGAGGGCTAGTTGCTCGCGAAGGAGGTAGCGAGGCGGTTTACGGCGTTCTGACGCTGGTCGCTCCGGCCTACCTGCTGCTGTTCGCCATCACCGGCGCCTACTTCTCGGCGCGTATCGCCAACCTGGTCTGGAATGGCACGCGGCTCGGTGAGCATCGCTTTGAAAGCCAGCTGCGCGTGCTGCCGCTCATGTGGATCATGCTCACCAACATGCTGCTCGTGCTGATCACGCTCGGGCTGTACATGCCGTGGGCGGCCGTGCGGCTGGCGCGCTACCGTGCCGAGAACCTCGTGCTGCATCCGGCCGGATCGCTCGAAGCCTTCCTCGCCAGTGCCGAGGGTGAAGTCGGCGCGGTCGGTGAGGAAACGCTCGACATGTTCGATTTCGACATCGGGCTGTGAGCTTGCAGGCCGATTATTTCGACGGTCGCAGCGCCCGTCGCCACCGCGTCACGCTGGCGACGGTGGCCGGAGAGGTCCGTTTCTCGGGCGAAGCCGAGCGCCAGGCTCCACTCGCGCAAGTGCGCATTTCCGAGCGCCTTGGTACTGCGCCGCGCACGCTGAGCTTCGCCGATGGCGCGCATCTCGAAGTGCGCGATCACGCTGCCTTCGATCGCTGGCTTGCGGAAACGGGTTATCGCGAGCGGCGCGTCGATCTGCTGCAACGCAGCTGGCTCACGACCGGCCTGAGCGTGCTGCTGATCGCGGCGTTCGCGTTCGCTGCCTATCGCTGGGGCTTGCCGTTCGCGGCCGACAAGGTCGCCGAGCGCATGCCCGCGTCGGCCCTTCGCCTGATGTCGGAGCAGACGCTCAAGCTGCTCGATCGGCATCTGCTCGAAGACAGTCAGCTGCCGGTGCAGCGCCAGAGCGAGCTGCGCGAGCAGTTCGAGGCGCTCGCCGACGACGGAGACGATGGCGATGTGAGGGCCGTCATCGAATTCCGCCGCTCGCCCGAACTGGGAGCCAACGCGCTCGCGCTGCCCGATGGTCGCATGGTGCTGCTCGACGAACTCGTCGAACTGGCCGACAACGACGAACAGATCCTCGCGGTGCTCGCGCACGAGCTCGGCCATGTTCGGCATCGTCACAGCGTGCGCCTGCTCGTGCAGAGCACGGCGGTGGCTGCGGTTCTGGCCTGGTGGATCGGCGATTTCAGCTCGGTGATCGCGGCGGCTCCGGCCGCACTCATGCAGGCTCGGTTCTCTCGCGAGCTCGAAGCCGATGCGGATCACTACGCCGCCGCGCGCCTGAAGGCGCATGCGATATCGCCGGTGCGGCTGGCCGAAATGCTCGAGAAGTTGCAGGCGCAGCAGGCCCAGCAGGCGCGACTGCGAGCCCGCAAGGCGGAACAGAAGTCGGATGAGCCGAGTGCTTCGGCGGGCAAAGAAGCACCGCAAGAACCGCAGCAAGAAGCGTCCAAGCCGGCCGATGAGGGTTCCGACGACGCGCAGGCGCTCATGCAGTACCTGGCCTCGCATCCGGCGACGCAGGAGCGCGTTCGCGTCCTGCGCGAAATGCGGTGAGTGAGGCGATGCTGCCTGCCGTGCTGATCATGGGCGCGACCGCCTCGGGCAAGACCGGGCTGTCGCTCGCGATCGCCGAGCGCATCGAATGCGAAATCATCAGCGTCGATTCCGCGCAGGTGTATCGCGGCATGGACATCGGCAGCGCCAAGCCCGATCGCGACACGCTGGCTCGCATTCCGCATCATCTGGTCGACATTCTCGATCCGCTGGAGCCTTATTCGGCCGCTCGCTTCGCGAGCGACGCGCTACGGCTCATCGATGAGATCCGCGGCCGCGGGCGGCTGCCGCTGCTCGTCGGCGGCACCATGCTGTACTACCGCGCGCTGCTACAGGGGCTCAGTGATCTGCCGTCGGCCGACGCCGAAGTGCGCAAGCGGCTCGAGCAGCAGGCCGAACGCGAAGGCTGGCCGGCGATGCACGGCAGGCTCGCCGCAGTCGATCCGGTGACGGCGGCGAGATTGCACCCCAACGATCAGCAGCGCATCCAGCGCGCGCTCGAAGTGATCGAAATCAGCGGCAAGCCGCTGGGCGAGCATTTCGCCGCGCGATCGAGCGTGCTTCTTGCGCAACCCTACTTAAGCGTGGTGCTCGAATCGCCCGATCGAGCGCGGCTGCACCAGCGCATCGAGCAGCGATTCCATCTGATGATGGAGCAGGGCTTTCTGGCCGAAGTGCAGCGCCTGCGAGATCGCGGCGATCTGCATCTGGAACTCCCCTCTTTGCGCGCGGTCGGATACCGGCAGCTCTGGCTGCACCTCGAAGGGCAATACGGTTTGTCCGAAGCGGTCGAACGAGGAATCGCGGCCACCCGGCAGTTCGCCAAGCGCCAGTTGACCTGGTTGAGGAACGAACCCGGTGCACAGCGGCTCGACCCGGATGATCCCCGTTTGTTCGACCAGTTTTGGACTTCCCTGAATTGTTTATTGCCCAAGACCGCGTGATAGACTTTTGTCAAGCCTATGGGTGTGCCATCGGCCAGGGGTTTACCCGCAAGGGATGTATAAAAAACTAAGGAAGCAGAGATGTCCAAAGGTCATACGTTACAAGAACCGTTTCTTAACGCTCTTCGCAAAGAGCGCATTCCGGTTTCGATCTACCTGGTGAACGGCATCAAATTGCAGGGCCAGATCGAATCATTCGACTCCTTCGTCGTGTTGCTGAAGAACAGCGTCAGCCAGATGGTGTACAAGCACGCCATTTCCACGATCGTTCCGGCCCGCCCGGTGCGCGTGTATGACGCCAGTGAAGCTGGTGACTCCGCCGAGGATGTCGGCAACAAATAAAGTGAGCTTCATTGGCACTCAGCAATCTGTTTGACCGGCCGCCTTCAGGACAGAAGGCGGTACTAATCCATCTGGATGTGCGCGGCGTGGCGAGCGCCGCGAGTAGCGATTACGAGAGCGATCGGCGCGAATTCGAAGACCTGGCCCGTTCGGCGGGCGCGGACGTCCTGCTGCTCATCGGCGGTTCGCGCCAGCGGCCCGACGCCGGTCTCTATATCGGCAGCGGCAAGGCCGATGAAGTGGCGGCCGCAGTTGCGGCCGGCGGCGCCGAACTCGCGATCTTCAATCACGACCTGTCACCGAGCCAGGAGCGGAATCTCGAGAAGATTCTGCGCTGTCGCGTGCTCGATCGGGCCGGCTTGATTCTCGACATCTTCGCGCGCCGGGCTCGTTCGCATGAGGGCAAGCTGCAGGTGGAGTTGGCCCAGCTGCGCCATCTGCGCACGCGGCTGGTTCGTGGCTGGACGCATCTGGAGCGCCAGAAAGGCGGCATTGGCATGCGCGGCCCGGGCGAAACCCAGCTTGAAACCGACCGTCGCCTGATCGACGACAAGATCGTCACGCTGCGTCGGCATCTCGAGGAGGTGCGGGCTCGCCGCGCGCAGAACCGCAACTCGCGCAAACGCAACGAAGTGCCTTCGGTGTCGCTGGTCGGCTACACCAACGCCGGCAAGTCCAGCTTGTTCAATGCGATGACCGGTGACGACACCTACGCCTCGAGCAAGCTCTTCGCGACGCTCGATACCACGGTGCGCCGGCTCGATCTGCCCGAAGGCGAGCCCGCGGTCCTGGCCGATACGGTCGGCTTCATCCGTGATCTTCCGCACGACCTGATCGCCGCGTTCCGCGCCACACTTGAAGAATCGCGCGAGTCAGACCTGCTGCTGCACGTCACCGATGCTTCCGATCCGGAGCGAATGGCGCGCATCGAGCAGGTCAACGCGGTGCTGCACGAGATCGGGGCCGACGAGGTTCCGCGCCTGCAGGTTTTCAACAAGATCGATCTGCGCGAGGACGAAACCGCGCGCATCGAGCGTGACGACAGCGGTCTGGCCGTACGGGTCTACGTGTCGGCGCAAACCGGAGCGGGGCTCGATCTGCTCAAGGCCGCGATCGTCGAGCGGATTCGGCCGGGATTGCCGGAGTTCCTTATCCTCGTGCCGCCGCATGCGGCTCGCCTGCGTGCTCAGTTATTCGAGCTGCGCGCGGTCCGTCGCGAGCAGATCGAGGAAGACGGCAGCGTTCATCTGACCGTGAGCCTGGCGTATGAGCGCTTGCGCGGGCTTTGCGTGGCGGCCGGCCTCGAGCCTCCGCCCGAACCGCGCATGCTGGAAGAATGGGAGTCCTCGAATCGCTAGGTCGATTCGTCCGTCAGCTCGCTGAGCGGTTCTTTTCGGCCGGCGAATCGGCAAGCGAATCCATCAACCGGGTAGAATCGCGGTCCGCCGGCGGATCATGGCTGTCCCGCATCCGCCCACACAAATGAATTGGCATCTCTGGAGCAGCAATGGCTTGGAATGAGCCTGGGCCGAATCGCGACCCTTGGAATCAAGGGCCCGGCGGCAACAAGCGTGGCGATGGTCCGCCCGATCTCGATGAAATGCTGCGCAGGCTCAAGGCCCGGCTCAGCGGCAAGGGCCCGCGTACTCCGGGTGGCTCGTCCTCCGGTGTGCCGAAAGCACTGGTCGGTCTCGTGGTCGCGCTCGTCGCGGGGCTCTGGCTCAGCACCGGCTTCTACGTGGTCGATGAGCAGGAGCGCGGTGTGGTCATGCGCTTCGGTGCCTATGCGCGCACTACCGATCCGGGTTGGGGCTGGCATGCGCCGTGGCCGGCCGAAAAGGTGGAGATCGTCAACGTCACCCAGGTTCGCCAGGCCAACGACCGCGCGACCATGCTGACCAAGGACGAGAACATCGTCGACGTTGAGCTGACCGTGCAGTACCGCGTGTCCTCGGCCGAGCAATATCTGTTTTCGGTCGCCGATCCGGACATGACCTTGCGTCAGGCCACCAAGTCGGCCGTGCGCGAAACGGTCGGCCGTAGCGAGATGGACTTCATCATCACCGAAGGCCGTCAGGCCGTCGCCGACCGCACCAAGCAGCTGCTGCAGGACCGCCTGGACATGTACAAGTGCGGTCTGATCGTGACCGAAGTGAACTTGCAGCAGGCGCAGCCGCCGGAGGCCGTGCAGTCGGCCTTCGCCGACGCGATCAAGGCCCGCGAGGATCAGCAGCGCGTCAAGAACGAGGCCGAGGCTTACGCCAACGATCGTCTGCCGCGTGCGCGCGGTGCGGCGGCCCGCCAGCTCGAGGAGGCTTCGGCCTACCGCGACCAGGTGGTCGCGCGCGCCGAAGGCGATGCCTCGCGCTTCTCCCAGCTCGTCGCCGAATACCGCAAGGCACCGAAGGTGACGCGCGACCGTCTCTATCTGGACACGATGACCCAGGTGCTCTCGCAGAGCAGCAAGGTGCTCATCGACGTCAAGCAGGGAAACCCGATGTTCTATCTGCCGCTGGATCAGTTACTGAAGAATTCGCCCAAGGCCGACGAGTACGATTTCTCGAACTCCTCGGGTTCCGGTGCCAACCGCGCCGCGCCGAACCCGCAGGATTCGGGCCGCACGCGTGACCGGGGGCGCCAGTAATGAAGAACTCTCAAGTTTTCTGGCTCGCGATCGCGGTTCTGGCCGTCTTCCTGATCTCGGGTTCCTGCTTCATCGTCGACCAGCGTGAGCGCGTGGTGCTGTTCCAATTCGGCGAGATTCAGGGCACCGACTATTCGCCGGGCCTGCACTTCAAGCTGCCGGTGGTGCAGTCGGTGCTGCGCCTCGACAACCGAGTGCTGACGCTCGACAACCAGACCGAGAACTTCCTGACGGTCGAGAAGAAGAACGTCGAGGTCGACTATTTCGTGAAGTGGCGCATCGCCGACACCACGACCTACTACCGTGCGACCGGCGGTCAGGACATCGTCGCCATGGATCGTCTGTCGGGCATCATCAACCGTGGACTGCGCGACCAGTTCGGTTCTCGCACGGTGCAGCAGGTGGTCTCGGGCGAGCGTGACGAGATCCTGCAATCGCTGCAGAAAGGAGCGTCTGAACGCGTGCGCGATCTGGGCATCGAGTTGGTCGACGTGCGCGTGAAGCGCGTCGACCTGCCCAAGGAAGTCAGCGATTCGGTCTACGAGCGCATGCGCGCCGAGCGCACGCGCACCGCCTCGGATCTGCGCGCGCGCGGCGCCGAAGAGGCCGAGAAGATCAAGGCAGAAGCCGATCGCGAGGCGCAGATCACCATCGCCAATGCCTACCGCGATGCCGAAAAGCTGCGCGGCGAGGGCGACGCCAAGGCATCCGAAATTTATGCGGCCGCCTACGGGCAGGACCAGGAATTCTACAACTTCTACCGCTCGCTCGAGGTCTATCGCGAGGCTTTCGGCAAGAAGCAGGACGTGATGGTGCTGCAGCCGGACAGCGAGCTGTTCAAGTACTTCAGAAAGGGTTCGGCACCGTAACGCGCGTCGGCCCGAACCCCAATGTGGATCG
The DNA here is from genome assembly GCF_000271305.1 of Hydrocarboniphaga effusa AP103. Taxonomy (GTDB): domain Bacteria; phylum Pseudomonadota; class Gammaproteobacteria; order Nevskiales; family Nevskiaceae; genus Hydrocarboniphaga; species Hydrocarboniphaga effusa. The sequence continues at coordinate 720,082 of NZ_AKGD01000004.1, read as the reverse complement.
ATATCGTCCAGGCGCTGGCGCTGCTGCTGATTCTGGAGGGCATCATGCCCTTCCTGTCGCCGCGCCGTTTCCGTCAGTCTCTGCTCAATTTCGCGAGTCTGGAAGACAAATGGATGCGCCTGCTGGCCCTGATCAGCATGGTGGCCGGGCTGATCCTGCTGCAGATCATCGGTGCAGACATCGTTCCCAAGTAAACGCGAGGACCCTAGCCGGTCGTCGCAAGCTTCCGAGGTGGCGAAAGACATCGTCGCCTAGGACAATAGCGCCCCCTAAGCACCCCTTATCCCCAGGACCCCTCGCGAAGATGGCCATCAAACGCTGGATGCTGCCCGATGGCATGGAAGAAACGCTGCCGCCGACGTCGTGGCAGCTCGAAGACCTGCGCCGCAAGCTGCTCGACCATTACCGCCAATGCGGTTACGAGCTGATCTTCCCGCCGCTGGTCGAGCATCTCGACGCCCTGCTGACGGGCGCGGGCAGCGACCTGGAGCAGCAGACCTTCAAGTTCACCGATCCGGCCAGCGGCCGGCTGCTGGGCCTGCGTGCGGACATGACCCCGCAGGCGGCGCGCATCGCCGCCCGCCGGTACTCCGACGCCGAGACCGTGCGCCTGTGCTACCTCGGCACCGTGTTGCGTACCTCGCCGGACAACCAGGGCGGCCCGCGTTCCCCGCGCCAGGTCGGTTGCGAGCTGTTCGGCCGTCCGGAACTCGAGGCCGACCTCGAGGTGCTGAGCCTCATGCTCAAGACTCTGGAGCTGGCCGGCGTCGGACCGGTGCACCTCGACCTGGGACATGTCGGCATCTATCGGGCGCTCTCGGCCAGGCTCGGGCTCGATGCCGACGACGAGGCGGTGCTGTTCGAGATTCTGCAACGCAAATCGCATCCGGATCTGGCCGAGTTCGCGGCCAATAGCCGGCTCAATGGCGTTTCCGAAGCGCTGTCGGCGCTGATGGATCTCAACGGCGACGTCGGCGTGCTCGAGCGTGCGCGCGCAGTCCTCGCCACGGCTGGCGAGGGCGTGGTCGAGGCGCTGTCGACGCTCGAACGCGTCGCCGACGAATTGCAGCGCAGCTTCCCCGAAGTGGTCATTCACGTCGATCTCGCCGAGTTGCGCGGGCTGCGCTATCACACCGGCCTGGTGTTCGCGGCCTTCGTGCCCGGGTCGGGCCGCGAAATCGCCAGAGGCGGCCGCTACGATGGCGTCGGCAGCGAGTTCGGCCGGCCACTGCCGGCGACCGGCTTCTCCGCCGACATGAACGAGCTGCTGAAGCTCGGCTCCTAGAAACCGCGTAACCAGTCACCGTTCCAGCGGTCCGCATCCATGGGCCGCCACCGTCTAGAAAAGTCATGGGTAAATCAGTCGTCGTAATCGGGGCGCCGATGCCGTGTCTCGACGCGGTATCCAACCAAACGGGGTTCCACCCCATCGAGCGTCAGGAGCAAAAGCATGGGTAAGTCAGTCGTGGTGATCGGCGCTCAATGGGGTGATGAGGGCAAGGGCAAGGTCGTCGACCTGCTCACCGATCGTGCACAGGCCGTGGTCCGTTTCCAGGGCGGCCACAATGCCGGGCACACGCTCGTCATCAACGGCATCAAGACCGCGCTGAACCTGATTCCGAGTGGCATCATGCGCCCCGACGTCGCCTGCCTGATCGGCAATGGGGTGGTGCTGTCGTTGCCCGATCTCGTCAAGGAAATCGAGAAGGTGGAGGCTACCGGCGCCTCGGTGCGCGACCGTTTGAAGATCTCCGAGGCCACGCCACTGGTTCTGCCGGTGCACGCGGTGCTCGACAAGGCGCGCGAACTCGCTCGTGGCGAAGCCAAGATCGGCACCACCGGCAAGGGTATCGGACCGGCCTACGAAGACAAGGTGGCGCGGCGTGCGATTCGCGTCGGCGACCTGTTCCATCGCGAACAGCTCGCTGCCAAGCTCGGCGAGCTGCTGGCGTATCACAACTTCGTGCTTGTCAATTACTTCAAGCTCGAGCCGGTCGACTTCCAGCAGACGCTCGACGAGCTGCTCGGCTACGCCGACATCATCAAGCCGATGGTCGCCGACGTGACCGAGTTGCTGCGCCTGCATCTCCGCAAGGGCGACAACGTGCTGTTCGAAGGGGCGCAGGGCGCGCTGCTCGACGTCGATCACGGCACCTATCCGTTCGTGACCTCGAGCAACACCACGGCCGGTGGTGCGGCGACGGGGTCGGGCGTCGGCCCGCGCAACCTCGACTACGTGCTCGGCATCGTCAAGGCCTATGCGACGCGCGTCGGCTCGGGCCCGTTCCCGACCGAGCAGGAAAACGACATCGGCCAGCACATTCGCGACAAGGGCGCCGAATACGGCACCGTGACCAAGCGTCCGCGCCGTTGCGGCTGGTTCGACGCGGTGGCTGCGCGCCGCTCGATCTTCAACAACAGCGTCACCGGCCTGTGCGTCACCAAGCTAGACGTACTAGACGAGCTCGATGTGATCCGCATCTGCGTCGGCTACCAGCTCGACGGCAAACCGGTGGAAGTGCCGCCGATCGGTGCCGAGGGCTTTTCTAAGATCGAGCCGATCTACGAAGAACTGCCGGGCTGGATGACCAGCACCTACGGCGTCACGCGCTACGAAGACCTGCCGGAGGCTGCGCGTCGCTACCTGGAGCGCGTCCGCGAAGTCACCGAAACCGAGATCGCCCTGATCTCCACCGGCCCGGACCGCGAGCACACCATCGTGCTGCGCAATCCGTTCGAATGAGGCCAGCGCGCAGCAGCGCCTGACCCGTTCGGGAGTTGCTGCCGGCGGGCTAGGGCTCGGTCGACCGCGAGCCCGGCAAGGCGTTTCCACCCGCTGTTGCTTGTGAGCTTATGAGGCGTTCGAACTTGCTGCGATAGCGGGCCTGCTGTCCGGCATCGCCGGCGCTCAGCCTCAGGGCGGCATCGAGGCTGCGCTGCGCCTCCCGGGGCTTGTCCAGCCGACGAAGAATCAAGCCCTGCAGGAAATAGAAGCGGTGGTCGTTCGGATTGAGCTCGATCGCGCGATGCGCGGCCTCGCTGGCCGCCGATAGCTGCGAGAGCTTGAAGGCCCGCTGTGCAAGCCAGTAGTGATGGTAGGGATTGCGCTCGAGCAGGGCCTGTTCCTGCTGTTGCAGCTCTTGCGCCCGGCGCTGGTCGCCGAGTCTCCGGTAGACGCGAGCCGCTGCAGCGTAGGCCATCAGATCCGTGGGGTCCAACTGCAAGGAAGTACGGGCCGCCACCTCGGCCGCTCCGAGATTGCCCAGGCTCAGGTAGCGCTGTGCGAGGTTGGTCCACAGAAAGCCCAGCCCCGGGGCCAGGCGTAGCGCCTCGAGTTGATCGCGCAGGGCCTGCCGCGGATCGGCGCTCGCGGATTCGCCTGCAATGTTGTTATAGAACTGCGCCAAGGCCTCGTCGTCCGTGATCACGCGTTGCGGAAAGGCGGGGCTGTATTCGGCGCTCGCCACGTCGAGGATCAGTGCGCGCGAATGAGCGTTACCGGTATTGTTTTCCCGCGGCACCGTTTCATCGATGCGCGCGTTGATGTGCTGGTACAGCAGCACCTGGTCGCCGCGCAGGTCCCAGATCGGCGGAATCTGCACGTGGTTGAAGCGCGCATCGATGCCGATGTCGCGCGCCAACGCGATGACCAGCAGCGTGTAAGAAAGACAATTGACGCGCCGTTGAGCGAAGGCTTCAGCGGCCGACAGCGTCGCCTCGGCCTCGTAGCGCAGTTCCATTCCGTCTTCATCGAGCAGGGCGTGGCTCAGCGCTCGGATCTGGTCGGCGCGACCGCCCGCGTTGGCCGTGACTCGCCGGGCGAACTCACGCATCTCGTCGTTGACGACGAGCAAGCGGGCGGCATCGATCGTCGGCTGCGCGTCGGCTGGTAGCTCACCGGCGCCGGCCAGCACCCATGCGCGCTCGTTCGGGGCACTGGAGGGCGCGGTGGGCAGCGAGGTGCAGGCGGCCAAGCCGGTCGAGAGTATCGAGGAGGCCAGCCAACGGAAACGAAATCGCTCCGACACGCTCATCGCAGCCCCCCGAGGCGCCCCTTAGGGCGGCGGTCCGAGTCTACGCCTGCGCCTGCCGAGGCTCTACAGGCTGGCTTTGCGCAAGCGGGGATCCGCGTTCCCATGCGTCAGAAAGCAAAAACCCGCGAGTCATCGCGGGTTTCGTGCTGCATCGCTGCGCGTTCAACTTATTTGGTGCCGAGAAGAGGACTCGAACCTCCACGATTTTACTCGCTAGTACCTGAAACTAGTGCGTCTACCAATTCCGCCATCTCGGCCCACTTGAAGCCCCGCTGACGCTCTGAGGCGTTGCGAGGGCGCGAATTGTGGCGATGAGCGTATGCTTTGTCAATGAAACCAAAAAACAGAAGCAATACGACCGACTGGCAAAGTCGGGATCCCAATTTCAATGCCGAGCAGGGACGCTACGAAGACCCGGTTCCGTCGCGAGCCCTGATCCTCGAAACACTCAAGGCGCACGATGGTCCGCTCAACGTCGACGAGCTGATCGGGACGTTCCAGCTCACCAAGCTCAACCAGCAGAGTGCCTTCGAAAAGCGTCTCGCGGCGATGATCCGCGATGGCCAGCTGGTTCAGAACCGCAAGGGCGCCTACGGCCCGGTCGCGCAGATGAACGCGATTCCGGGCGTGATCCAGGCGCATCGCGACGGTTTCGGCTTTCTGATTCGCGACGAGGGCGGTCCGGACATCTTCCTGCCGCCGCGGCAGATGCGCTCGGTCATGAATGGCGATCGCGTGCTCGTGCGCATCACCGGCACCGACTTCAAGGGACGGCCCGAAGGCACGCTCGTCGAAGTGATCGAGCGCGGGTCGCGCGAAGTGGTCGGCCGCCTGCACGTGGACCAGGGCATCAGCTACGTGATTCCGGACAACCCGCGCGTGCAGCAGGATCTGCTGATTCCGCCCGAGGCGCGCGGCGGGGCCAAGCAGGGGCAGATGGTGGTGGCTGAAATCACCGCGCCGCCGGGGCATCGCACCCTGCCGGTCGGCAAGGTCATCGAAATCCTCGGCGACCATCTCGCTCCGGGCATGGAGATCGAGGCGGCGATTCGCGCGCACAACCTGCCGTATGTCTTTCCGCATGAAGTTGAGGCGCAGGCCGCGCGCATTCCGGACACCGTGCAGCCTTCGCAGATCGCCGGCCGCAAGGATCTGCGCGACCTGCCGCTGGTGACGATCGACGGCGCCGACGCCCGCGACTTCGACGATGCCGTCTACGCCAAGCCGATGCGCAAGGGGCTGCTCGGCGGCGGCGGTGGCTGGACGCTGTGGGTGGCGATCGCCGACGTGGCAGCCTACGTCACGCCCGATTCGCCGCTCGATGTCGAAGCGCTCACGCGCGGCAACTCGGTGTATTTCCCGCAGCGGGTGATTCCGATGCTGCCCGAGAAGCTCAGCAACGGCCTGTGCTCGCTGAACCCGAACGTCGACCGGCTCTGCATGGTCTGCGAGATGCGCGTGATGCCGGACGGCGAAGTCGCCAAGTCGGTGTTCTACGAAGCGGTGATGCGCTCGCAAGCGCGCCTGATCTATGAAGACGTCGCCGCGATTCTCGACGACCCCAAGGGGCCGGAAGCGCAGAACGTGCCGCACGTGGTGCCGCATCTGCTCGTGCTCAATCAGGTCTTTGAGGCGCTGCTCGCGGCACGCGAGAAGCGCGGGGCGATCGATTTCGATACCACCGAAACGCGCATCGTCTTCGACGGTGAGCGCAAGATCGATCGCGTGGTACCGATCAAGCGCAACCGGGCGCACCGGCTCATCGAAGAATGCATGGTCGCGGCCAATGTCGAGTCGGCGCGTCGCGTCGCCAAGATGAAGATCGCGGCTCCGTATCGCGTCCACGAAAAGCCCGATGCGGTGAAGGTGCAGGCGCTGCGCGAGTTCCTGACCGAGCGCGGGCTCAAGCTCGCCGGCAGCGACCGGCCCGAGACGCAAGACTATGCGGCCATGCTGAGCCGCACCAAGGATCGCCCCGACCAGCCGCTGATCCAGACGGTGATGTTGCGCTCGCTGATGCAGGCGCGTTACAGCGCCGAGAACCTCGGTCATTTCGGCCTCGCGCTGACGCATTACTCGCACTTCACCTCGCCGATCCGCCGCTATCCGGATTTGCTGTTGCACCGGGCGCTCAAGCACCTGATCCACAAGAAGCCGGCGAAGGAGTTCGCGTATTCGGTCGATGCGATCGAAAAGCACGGCGCGCACTGCTCGATGACCGAGCGCCGGGCCGACGAGGCGACGCGCGAGGTCACCACCTGGCTCAAGTGCGAATACATGAGCCATCACGTCGGCGAGGAGCACGATGGCCTGGTGTCCGGCGTGGCGCCGTTCGGCCTGTTCATCGAGCTTTCCGGGCTCTACGTCGAAGGGCTCGTGCACGTAAGCCAGCTCAAGAACGATTATTACCAGTTCGAGGCACGCCATCACCGGCTCATCGGAGATCGCAGCGGGCAGACCTACAACCTCGGCGACTCGGTGAGGGTCAAAGTGGTTCGCGTTAATCTCGACGAGCGCAAGATCGATCTCGAGCTGCTCGCGGTGAAGACGGCCAATGGACGTTCACTGAAAATTAAGGACGTGCCCAGAGAATCCCGCGCGCAGCAAGAGCCCAAGTCAGGCCCGGGCCACAAACCCAAGAACTCCAAGTCGAGGCGGAAAGGACGATGAAACCCAGCAAGGCAACCTTTAAAACAGCGGTCAAAACAGCGGTAGTCGCGACCGCCATCATCGGTCTGGCCGCCTGCGCAGAAGATCCGAATCGCAACGCCAAGCGCGGCGCGGGTATCGGCGCGGTGACGGGTGCCGTACTCGGCAATCAGGTCAGCCATGCGCGTGGCGCCCCGATCGTCGGCGCCATCGTCGGCGCAATCGCCGGTGGCGCAGTGGGCAACTACATGGACAAGCAGCGCAAGGAAGTCGAGCAGCAGATGGCGCCCGAGATCCAGCGCGGTGACCTGAGCACGACGACGCTGTCGGACGGCTCGCTCAAGGTCGCCATCGCCAGCGACGTGAGCTTCGACCTCGGCAGTGCGACCCTGCGCCCGGACGCGATGGACGCCTACGGTCGCATTGCCGCGATCCTCAAGACTTACGACAAGACGGTGATTCACGTCATCGGCCACACCGATACCAGCGGCACGTCCGATTTCAACCAGGGCCTGTCCGAGCGCCGCGCCGCGGCGGTTGGCACTTTCCTGGCGTCGCAGGGCGTGCCCGGAACGCGCCTGCGCGAAGAAGGCCGTGGCGAACGCGAACTGATCGTGCGCACGGCCGACAACGTCAAGGAGGCGCGTAACCGCCGCGTCGACATCGTCATCAAGCCCGTGGTCGAGGGCAACGAGCAGTCGGCTTGGGCTCCGCCGCCCTACCTCGGCAGCTGATCCGAGCTGCTGCGGCAAAGAAAAAGGCGCTTAAGCGCCTTTTTCTTTGCGCGTAGAATGCCGCGCCTATGGCAGACCAATACATCGGCGGCTTCCACGCCGTGATGGCGGCGCTCGAAGACGGCGCTACCAAACCCTACGAAATCTTGCTTTCCGATACCCGTCAGGACGATCGCGCCCGGCGCTTGATCGCGCTGGCTCGCGAGCACTCGGTACCGGTTCGCACGGTTTCGCGCTCCGATCTCGATATCAAGGCGCCCGAGCTTCGTCACCAAGGCGTGCTCGCCTTGATTCCGGCGCGCGAATTCACCGGCGAGGATGCGCTGGACGCTCCTGCCTCACCGGATCGGTTGTTCCTCGCGCTCGACGGCGTGCAGGATCCGCACAACCTCGGCGCCTGCCTGCGCACGGCCGAAGCGGTGGGCGCGACGGCAGTGATCATTCCGAAGGATCGTGCCGCGAGCCTGACGGCGGTTGCCTTGAAGGCGGCAGCTGGCTCGGCTGAGCGCGTGCCGGTGATCGCGGTGACCAACCTGTCGCGCGCCCTGGATAAGCTCAAGGAAAGAGGCTATTGGCTCACCGGCTTGGCCGGCGAAGCCACCGAAACGCTTTACGAAGCCGACCTCACCGGCCCGCTCGTGCTCGTCATGGGCGCCGAAGGAGAGGGGATGCGCCGGCTCACGCGCGAGACCTGCGATCGACTCGTGAAGATTCCGATGCTCGGCAAGATCGAGAGCCTCAACGTCTCGGTGGCCGCCGCTGTCTGCCTCTACGAGGCTTTCCGCCAGCGCAGTGGCAAGAAGCGCTGAGCATTGCCGCTCCGGCGGCTTTCCGTTAGGATTCGCGCCCCCTCGTCGCCGCCCACGGCTGCGAGGCGCTGTCCCACCGCATCCTGCGGGGGACTGTCCTGGCCGGAAGTGCATCAGTTTCCGGCCGACATCCATAGTCAGGAGTACAAACGAATGCGTCACTACGAAATCGTAGTCATGGTGCATCCGGACCAGAGCGATCAGGTTCCGGCCATGACGGAGCGTTACAAGGCGATGGTGGAAGGCGATGGTGGCCAGATCCACCGTCTCGAAGATTGGGGCCGCCGTCAGCTGGCTTACCCGATCGCCAAGCTGCACAAGGCGCACTACGTGCTGCTCAACGTCGAGTGCTCGGAAAAGGTTCTTGCCGAACTCGAGAGCGCGTTCAAGTTCAACGACGCCGTGATCCGCAAGCTGATCATCAAGAAGGACGCCGCCGAAACCGCGCAGTCGCCGCTGTTCAAGGCTCCGGAAGAAGACAAGAAGCCCGAGTACAAGTCCCGCCGCGACGACACCGTGAACCCGCTCGCGACCGAAGATGCCGAAGCCACCGAGGAGAGCGTCTAATGGCTTTCGAACGTAAAGAAGGTGGCGGTGGCGGCTCCGGCGGCCGTTTCTTCCGTCGCAAGAAGTCCTGCAAATTCAGCTCGGACAAGGCCGCGCCGATCGACTACAAGGATCTGGCGATGCTCAAGGGCTACATCGGCGAGAACGGCAAGATCGTTCCGGCCCGCATCACCGGCACGCGCACGCGCTATCAGCGCCAGCTCGCGGTCGCGATCAAGCAGGCCCGTTTCCTGGCCCTGCTGCCGTACACCGATAAGCACGAATAAGAGGCCACGACAACCATGCAAGTCATTCTGCTTGAGAAAGTGAAGAATCTCGGCGACCTCGGCGACGTGGTCAAGGTTGCACCGGGCTACGGCCGCAACTTCCTGCTGCCGAAGGGCATCGCGCTGTCGGCGACCGAAGGCAACCGCAAGGTATTCGAAGAGCGCAAGGCCGAACTCGTGAAGAAGTCGCAGGATTCGCTCAACGCCGCCAAGCTGCGCGCCGAAAAGCTCGCCGGCAAGACCATCAAGGTCAAGGCACTGGCGTCGGACGAAGGCAAGCTCTACGGCTCGGTCGGTCCGGCCGAAATCGTGCGCGCCGCCGAACTGCTCGGCTTGTCCGTCGAGAAGAGCGAGCTGGATCTGGTCGACGGCCCGATCCGCCAGACCGGCAGCTACGACATCGCCGTGCGCCTGCACAGCGAAGTCGAAACCAGCCTGACGGTCGTGGTCGAGGAAGAAAAGGCCTGATCGGCTTTTTCTGGCCAACGACTAGTAGACTAAACGGCCCGCTCAGCGGGCCGTTTTTATTTGTTCTGGTACACAATCGCGATGCCCGATCCCAAGCAGCCCCCGTATTCCATCGAGGCTGAGCAGTCCGTACTCGGCGGCCTGCTGCTGGACAACCGCGCCTGGAACGAGCTCGCCGATCGGCTCAGCGAGGCCGATTTCTACCGTGTCGATCACCAGCTGATCTACAAGGCGATCTGCGATCTGATCGGCTTCGGCAAACCCTGCGACTTCGTGACGCTGGCCGAGCATCTGCGCACGCAGGAGAAGCTCGAGGAGGCCGGTGGCCTGTCGTATCTCGGCACGCTCGCGGCCGATACGCCGAGCGCGGCGAACATCGTGGCCTACGCGGACATCGTGCGCGAGCGTTCGGTACTGCGCAGCCTGATCGCGGCCGGCCAGGACATCAGCGACCTGGGCTTTCGCGCCGAAGGGCGCCAGCCGCAGGAGCTCATCGACATCGCCGAGCAGAAGGTCTTCAAGATCCGCGAGCGCGGCACTCGTGCTCAGAGCAGCTACTTCGACATGCCGGCGATCATGGCGGGCGTGTTCGAACGCATTTCGTCGGTGCGCGACAATCCGCAGGGCACCGCGGGCCTGCCGACCGGCTTCGTCGAGTTCGACAACAAGACCAGCGGCCTGGGCGAGGGCGATCTCATGATCCTCGCGGCACGTCCGTCGATGGGCAAGACCACGCTGGCCGTGAACATCGCCGAGTACGTCGCCTTCGAGCGCAAGGAGGGCGTGGCGATCTTCAGCATGGAAATGTCGGCCGAGCAGATCGGCTACCGCGTGATTTCCTCGCGCGGCGGCATTCCGATGCAGAAACTGCGTTCGGGCGAACTATCCGACCAGGAGATGGACCAGCTCACCTGGACCATCAACCGGCTGCGCGAAGCGCCGATGTTCATCGACGAGACCGGCGCGCTGTCGCCGAACGACCTGCGCGCGCGCGCGCGGCGCCTGGCGATGCGCACGAACCTCAAGCTCATCGTGGTGGACTACATCCAGCTCATGCAGGTGCCGGGCACCAAGGACAACCGCACCGGCGAAATTTCGGAAATTTCGCGCAGCCTCAAGGCGCTGGCCAAGGAGCTCAAGCTGCCGATCATCGCGCTCTCGCAGCTCAACCGCGGCGTCGAGCAGCGCGACAACAAGCGCCCGCGCATGGCCGACCTGCGTGAATCGGGCGGTATCGAGCAGGACGCCGACCTGGTGGTGTTCATCTATCGCGACTGGGTCTACAACAAGACCAGCGACGACACCCAGGCCGAAGTCATCATCGCCAAGCAGCGTAACGGCCCGCTCGGCACGGTTCCGCTCGAATTCCACGGCCAGTACACGCGCTTCGAAAATCCGCGGCAGCCGTTCGCGGTGGCGGACTACGAGGAATGAACCAGCGCGCCGTGGCGACGGTGAATCTGGCTGCCATCCGCCACAACCTCGCGCAGGTTCGCCGCTACGCCCCGAACTCGTGTGTCATGGGCGCGGTGAAGGCCGATGCGTACGGTCACGGCGCGGTGCCGGTCGCGCGCACGCTCGAAGCCGCCGGCATCGATGCGCTCGCGGTCGCCTGCATGCAGGAGGCCCAGCAGTTGCGCGAGGCGCACATCCGCGCGCCGATCGCGCTGCTCGAAGGCATCCTGAGCGCCGAGGAAGCCACACTTGCCGCCTACGAAGGCCTGCAGATCGTCGTCAACGATTTCTGGCAGATCGAGCTGCTCGAGCGCATGCCGCAGGGCGCGACGCTGCAGGTCTGGTTCAAGCTCGACAGCGGCATGCACCGGCTCGGGTTTCCGTTGTCGGCGGTGCCGAAACTGCGGCAGGTGCTGCAACGCAATCGCAGCTGGCGTTTCTGCGGTTGGATGACGCATCTGGCGCGTGCCGACGAGCCCGAGGTGTCCGCGACGGTCGAGCAGATCGAGGCTTTCGACATCACGCTCGCGGGTATTGCCGGTGCGCGTTCGATCGCCAATTCGGCGGGCCTGCTGGCCTGGCAGCAGGCCCGCCGCGACTGGGTGCGCCCCGGGCTCATGCTCTACGGCGCGAGTCCGCTGCCCGGCAAGACCGGGCGCGCTCTCGGCCTGCGGCCGGCACTGACGCTGACGAGCCGGCTGATCGCGATCCGCGAGTATCCGGCCGGCAGCGCGATCGGCTACGGCGCGTCGTATCGCTGCCCGGAGACGATGAAGATCGGCGTGGCCGCGGTCGGCTATGCGGATGGCATTCCTCGCAGCCTCGCGAGCGGAGCGCCTGTGCAGGTGGCCGGCCGTCCGGCGACGATCGCGGGGCGCGTTTCGATGGACATGATCACGCTCGATCTGCGCGCGGCTCCGCAGGCCCGGATCGGCGATGAAGTGGTGCTCTGGGGTGAGCATGCTCCGGCCGAAATCGTCGCCGAACATGCGGGCACCCTGGCCTACGAGTTGTTCTGCGGCCTGACCAACCGGGTGCAGTTCGAGTACGTCGATCCGGCGGCCTGAGCGCCGGGGCGGCGGCTAGAACCAGTCCTTGAGCTTCTGCAGCAACGGGCGATTCGACGGCGGGCCCGGTTCGAGGCGGGCGAGGGCGACCGAGATATTGTCCTTGCCGCCGCCCTGCAACGCCAGGTTCACGAGCGCGCGCGCCAGCAGGTCGAGCTTGAAGCCGCGAATCTCCATGATCTGCTGAATCTGCTCGTCGCTCGTCATGTCGGTGAGCCCGTCCGAGCAGAGCAGGTACAGATCGCCGATCTGCGCGGGCTCTTCGATGATGTCGATGTTGATCTCGGCGTCCACGCCGAGCGCCCGCGTGACGATGTTCTTGCGTACGAACCGGGACGCGTCTTCGCGCGAATACTGGCCGCTTGCGATGAGCTCTTCGAGCAGCGAATGGTCGCGCGTGATCTGCGCAAGCTTACCGGCGCGGTAGCGATAGGCGCGCGAGTCGCCGACGTGCGCGATCGTCACGAGCCCGCGATGGATCAGCAGCGCGACCACTGTGGTGCCCATGCCCGTGCAGCTCGGGTCGATCGAGGCGCGCGAGAGCACGGCCTGGTGCGCGGTTTCGACCGCGCTCTTGAGCAGGGCCGATTCGCGCCGGTATCCGGTGGCCGGATCGCGCTCGCCCGAACCGATTTTGGGCAGCTGGGCGCGCATGACCTGCAGGATGGTGGCCGTGGTGATCGCGCTCGCGACTTCGCCGGCGTTGTAGCCGCCCATGCCGTCGGCGAGTACGAGCAGGCCGAGCGAGACGTCCTGGGTGAGCGAATCCTCGTTGTTGGTGCGGACGTTTCCGACCTCGGTGGCCAGATGGGTCGTGAGCTGGTAGTTCAGCGGCATCGACTCGAGGTTCTCGTCCTGGGGAGAAGGGATGTCGTCAACGGCGGCGGAGGCAGCCGGCCGAAGCGCCTCGAGGTCGGCGGCCGCCGGACCGCGCCATACTACAAAAATCCATCGGGGCCGGAATACGTGAAGATCACCCACGCGGGCTGTCGATCGGCCAACAAAATCAGGGGTTAGCGTGACCAAGCTTGCAAGCAGGAAGAACAACGTTCGATACGTCTGCCAGTCCTGCGGGGCGCAGACGACCAAATGGGCCGGGCAGTGCGCCGAATGCGGAGCCTGGAACACGCTCGTCGAGACCGTCGCCGAGGCGAGCTCGCCCGCTCGCCGGGCCGCGATCGCCGGCCAAGTGCGCATCGAGCGCCTGCACGAGGTCAGCGCCGACGACGCCCCGCGCGTGTCGTCGGGACTCTCGGAGATGGACCGCGTGCTGGGCGGCGGCATCGTGCCGGGCGCGGTGATCCTGATCGGCGGCGATCCGGGCATCGGCAAGTCGACGCTGCTGTTGCAGGTGCTCGCCGCGGTCGAAGGCCGGCTCGACACGCTTTACGTCTCGGGCGAGGAATCGCTCTCCCAGGTCAGCCTGCGTGCGAGCCGGCTCGGCTTGCCGAGGCTCGATCTGCCGGTGCTCGCCGAGACCAGCGTCGACCTGATTCTCGACCAGCTCACCCAGCATCGGCCGGGCTTCGTCGTCATCGACTCGATCCAGACGCTTTACACCGAGGCCCTGGATTCCGCGCCCGGTTCGGTCTCGCAGATTCGCGAGTGCGCGGCCCGGCTCGTGCGCTTCGCCAAGGCCAGCAACACCACGGTGATTCTCGTCGGCCACGTGACCAAGGAGGGAGCCATCGCCGGTCCGCGCGTGCTCGAGCACATGGTCGACACGGTGCTGTACTTCGAGCACGACGCCGGCAGCCGCTATCGCATCGTGCGCGCCGTCAAGAACCGCTTCGGCGCGGTCAACGAGCTCGGCGTGTTCGCGATGACCGACGGCGGCCTGAAGGAAGTCAGCAATCCGTCCGCGCTGTTCCTGTCACGGCACGAGCAACCCGTTTCGGGCTCGGTGATCACGGTGACGCGCCAGGGCAGCCGGCCTTTGCTCGTCGAGGTGCAGGCGCTGGTCGATGCAAGCCACATCGGCAGCCCGCGCCGCGTGACGCTCGGCTTCGAAGGCAACCGGCTCAACATGCTGCTGGCCGTGCTGCATCGCCACGCGGGCATCGCACTGTCCGATCAGGACGTGTTCGCGAACGTGGTCGGCGGCATGCGCATCCAGGAGCCGGCGGCGGATCTGCCGCTGCTGCTCGCGACGCTGTCGAGCTTCCGTGGCCAGCCGGTGTCGGGCACCACCATCGTCTTCGGTGAAGTGGGGCTGGCTGGCGAAATCCGCCCGGTTCAGGCCGGCGAGGAACGGCTCATCGAAGCCGCCAAGCACGGTTTCAAGCGCGCCATCGTTCCGGAGGCGAACAAGCCGCGCAAGAACGCCAGGCTCGGCATCGAAGTCACGCCGGTCGCCCGGCTGGAGCAGGCGATCGACGCGCTCTGAGAAAAGCGCTGCCCCCGGGCTATTGCGGATCCTCGCTGAGCCGGGCCGTTTCCCGCCTGCTTCAGAGGAAGCTCGAAACCGCCGCCGGCAGCTTGAACTGCTTGTCGGTGAGCCGATCGTAGAGCAACACCGTGAGCCACTCGCGCGAACTCGAGAACGACTTCAGGCGAATGTAGCGATCGTCGCCGTTGCGCTCGAGTTCATAGCGTTCGATCGCTGCAGTGACGGTGTCCTTTTCACCCTTTAGCAGAGCGGTAAGCTGGACTCGGCTATTGGCGGTATCGATCTGCACTTCGACGATTTCGCCGTAGCGGCCGAGCTTGTCGTTCAAGAAGCTTTTGAGCGCGAGGCCCATGGCTCCGTCTTTCATGCCTTTGGCGATCTTGCCGAGCATTCTTCGAATTCCTGAGAATTTTCGGGGCCGTTCAGAGGACGTCCGAAGCGTGCGCGGCCAAGCGAGAGCGCTCGCCGCGGGCCAGGGTGACGTGACCGCCGTGCGCCCAGCCGCGGAAGCGATCGACCACGTAGGTCAGGCCCGACGTCGTCTCCGACAGATACGGCGTATCGATCTGCGTGAGGTTGCCGAGGCAGATCATCTTGCTGCCCGGGCCGCAGCGCGTGATCAGCGTCTTCATCTGCTTGGACGTGAGGTTCTGCGCCTCGTCGATGATGACGAAGCGATTCAGGAAGGTGCGGCCGCGCATGAAGTTCAGCGAGCGGATCTTGATGCGCTTGGACAGCAGATCGTTGGTGGCCGCTCGTTCCCAATCGCCCGCGCTGCCTTGCTGGGTGAGCACTTCGAGGTTGTCCATCAGCGCGCCCATCCAGGGCGTCATCTTCTCTTCTTCGGTGCCGGGCAGAAAACCGATGTCGTCGCCGAGCGGCACGGTCACGCGCGTCATGATGATCTCGCGATAACGCGGCTCATCGAGCACCTGCGCGAGGCCTGCGGCGAGCGTCAGCAGCGTCTTGCCGGTGCCGGCGGTGCCGAGAATGGTGACGAAGTCGATATCCGGATCGAGCAGCAGGTTGAGCGCGAAATTCTGCTCGCGGTTCTTGGCGTGGATGCCCCAGACCGGCGTCTTGCCCACGCGATAGTCACGGATCACGCGCAGCTTGGCCTTGTCGTCGTCGATCGACTGCACGCTCAGCTCGAGCCCGCGATCGTCGCCGTCCGCCATGTAGAGGAACTGGTTCGAATACCACTCCTTCACGCCGGGACCCTGCAGCTTGTAGCAGGCGCGACCGCGCTCGTCCTGCCAGCTTTCCATCTTGTCGCCGTGGGTCTGCCAGAAATCTTCGGTCAGCTCGGTGTAGCCCGCCGGCAGCAGGTCGAGGTCTTCGAGAACCTGGTCGTTGTGATAGTCCTCGGTGTGCACGCCGACGATGGCGGCCTTCAGGCGCAGGTTGATGTCCTTGCTGACCAGCGCGACCTTGCGTCCCGGATTCTTCTGCTGCACCGCGAGCGCGGTCAGCAGGATGCTGTTGTCCGGCTTGTTGCCGGGCAGGATGCCGGGCAGGCTGGTTTCGGTCGGCGTGGTCTGGAAGAACAGGCGACCACTCGCGGGCTCGCCGACCTTGCCGCCGCCGAGCGCGGGGTTCTTGCGAATGCCGCTCGGAATCGGCAGGCCTTTCTCGATTTGCGCGTGGTTCTTGTTGGCGACCAGCTCGTCGAGCTGGCGGCTCACCTGGCGCGCCGTGCGTGCGGTGTCCGACGTGCCTTTCTTGAGGCCGTCGAGTTCCTCGAGCACCACCATCGGAATGAACAGGTCATGTTCCTCGAAGCGGAACAGGCTGCTCGGATCGTGCATGAGCACGTTGGTATCGAGTACGAAGATTTTTTTCTTCACGAGTGTCCGTTTGGATTGGAACCGCATGGACGACCGTCGCCGGTCGTGAGAGAGGGTGCTGCGAGGAAGGGCCGGTTCTTCAAGAATCCAGCTTGTTCAAAGATCGAATCTTCAATGGCTGCCGCTTCAGAGCGCTTTGACCGCTTCGAGCACCGCGTCGGCGTGGCCCTTGGTTTTCACCTTGCGCCATTGCTGCACCAGCTTGCCCTTGGCATCGAACAGGAAGGTGCATCGGTCGATGCCCATATATTTTCTGCCGTAGAGGCTTTTCTCGACGATGGCGCCGAAGGCGTCGCAGGCTTTCTCCTCGGCATCCGAAATCAGCGCGAACGGAAAGCCGAACTTGGCGCAGAAGTTGTCGTGCGACTTGACGCTGTCCTTGGAGATGCCGACGACGTCGGCCCCGGCCTTCTTGAATTCCGCATAAAGCCGCGCGAAGTCCTGGCCTTCGAGCGTGCAGCCCGGAGTGTTGTCCTTCGGATAGAAGTAGACGACGAGCTTGTTGCCCGCGTACTCCTTCTTGAGGCTGATGGTGCGGCCGCCGTTGGCGGGCAGGTTCAGGTCGGGAAGGGAGTCGCCGGCTTGGATGCTCATTGGCTGGTGTTTGGGCTCTCGTCGTACCGCAGGAGGTCAAGTCTTGATCGGGTCCAGCATGCCGTCCGCATTGAGATCGTCGCAGAGATCCATGAACGATTCGCGCAAGGCCTGCGGATGCTGGTTCACCGGAACGTGCAGCACCATCTGCACGCTGCACATCTCGGCACCGGTGTAATTGGAGGCGTACTTCTGCGTCGAAATCTCCGCGACCTCGACGTCCTGGCTGCCGAAGAACTCGAGCAGGTGCACGAGCAGATCGGGCTGCTGCGGGGCGATCACGTCGGCCGCGTAGGGACGGAATTCCGGGTTCTGCTCTCGCGGGCCGCAACGCTCGTACCGAACCTGCAGATCGAGCTTCTGGGCGATGCCGGGCAGCGCGGTTTCGAGTCTTCCGAGCGCGCTCCAGTTGCCGGAGACCACCAGGTTGGCGGCGAGGCGATCGCCGATGGGAGCGATGCGACAGTCCTCCACCTCGCAGCCGCGCTCGCGAATGGCGCGAAACAGCTCTAGGGGAATGTTCGGACGGGCGCGAGCGAGTACGGATATGGAGAGCAGGCTGTCTTGGGAGGACATCGTGTCGCTGGCAAAGAGAATGGAGCGAGTGTAGGCAGGCATCCCCGAAAAGTCGAACCTGCATTTCCCGTGTCCGGTCGCTCCCAAACGGCACAGGCCGAAACGATGTCGGAGCGCCCTCACACGCTATACTCGCGCCCGCTTCCGGACGGCCGCGCCGCCCGTACCCCTCGAATCCAACTCTTCAATTCACCTCAAAGCGCCATGATCAAGGGCAGCCTGGTAGCACTGATTACACCGATGAGCGCCGATGGCAGCGTGGACTACGCCAGCCTGGACGCCCTCGTGGAATGGCACATCGCCGAAGGGACCGACGCGATCGTGGCCGTGGGAACCACCGGCGAATCGGCCACGCTCGACGTGGAAGAGCACATCGAAGTCGTCCGCCGGGTCATCGCCAAAGTGGCCAAGCGCATTCCGGTGATCGCCGGAACCGGTGCCAACTCGACGGTCGAGGCGATCGAGCTGACCGAAGCCGCCCGGAAGGTCGGCGCCGACGCCGCCCTGCTGGTGACGCCGTACTACAACAAGCCGCCGCAGGAAGGCCTGTATCGTCATTACCGTAGGATCGCCGAAAGCGTCGAACTGCCGCTGATCCTCTATAACGTACCGGGCCGCACCGGCGTCGACATGCTGCCGGCCACGGTCGGCCGTCTGGCCCAGGTGCCCGGCATCGTCGGCCTCAAGGAAGCCAAGGGCGACCTCGGCCGAGTGCGCGACCTGCTCGCGCTCGGTCTGCCGGAGAGCTTCGCGCTGTATTCGGGCGACGATGCCACCGCGCGCGAATCGATCCTGCTGGGTTTCCACGGCGATATTTCGGTCACCGCCAACGTGGCGCCGAAACTCATGCACGAAGTTTGCGTCGCGGCGGCGGCCGGTGATGCGGCAAAGGCGGCTCAGCTCGACGAGAAGCTCGCCCTGCTTCACAGCGACCTGTTCATCGAACCCAATCCGATCCCGGTCAAGTGGGCGCTGCACCGCATGGGCCGTATTCCCGAGGGCATCCGCCTGCCGCTCGTGCCGTTGGAATCATCTTCTTATTCGCGTGTCGAAACGGCTCTTCGCGCCGCTGGAGTGCTTTCATGAGGTTTTGCTTGTCGTTCGCTGCCTTGGGCCTTGCCGTACTGGCGACGGGCTGTGCTTCCAACAGCTATTGCCTGGGCAAGCAGGACTACGACAACGCCGAGGATCGCATTCCGCTGCAGGCGGTGAGCGGCCTGAAACTGCCCGAATCCCCAACCGCCCTGCGCGTACCCAAACGCACGCCCGATGGCGTGCCGTACGGAGTCGCCGATGCGAAAGGCGATGGCGTCTGCCTCGACAAGCCGCCGACGCTGACCTCGGCCACCGCCACCGAAGCCGTTGCAACCCCCGCCAAACCGGCCAAAAAAAAGTAGAGCCGCCTCAACCGGTCGCCGCTATAATGCGCGCCGGTTATCGGCAAGACCTGTTGTACCGATGTCGCTTCCGGAGAGATGTCCGAGTGGTTTAAGGAGCACGCCTGGAAAGCGTGTATACGGGTCAAACCGTATCGCGGGTTCGAATCCCGCTCTCTCCGCCAATTCCTGAAAGGCCGGATTTCATCGCGATTCCGGTTTTCCTGCCTGCGCCGAACTCGCTCGCTGCCGCCGACCCAAGCAACGCGCCCGTAGCTCAGTTGGATAGAGCAACGGCCTTCTAAGCCGTGGGTCGCAGGTTCGACTCCTGCCGGGCGCGCCATTTTCTGGTTTGAATGCCTTTCGAAACAAAGGCGTCATAGCGGCGCGAAGTCACATTGTCCGCCTTTCGTTCAGCTTGAACTTACGCATTGACCATGTAAGCTCTCCACGGAGCATTAACTGTTCATTTTGTCGGACTGGCATTCTCTTGTTATGCTTCGGCCCATCGCACTGCAACATCGCATTCTTTCGGAGATTCAGATGAAAAAGCTTATCGCTGTTCTGGCCAGCACTTTGGTGTTCAGCTCGATGGCGTTCGCCGCCGAAGAGGGTGCTGCAGGTTCTGCCGGCGCTGATGGCGCGGGCGCTACCAATGTTCCGCTGACGGTTGGCGTGACCGCTGGCGTTGCCGGCGCGATCGGCGCGATCGTGAATGCCGCTGCCGGCGATGACGAAGCCAACAGCACGACCAGCACGAGCACCAGTACCAGCACCGCTACCGCGACTCACTAACCTAAGTTTACTTAGCGACGCTGCTGTTTCGGTTGTAAAGAAGGCCAGCCTCGCTGGCCTTCTTTGTTTGCGGCTGCCTACTCGATAATTATCGATATCAATTGTCGAGTCATTGCCTGAAGTGCCGATTCCATCGGCCGAGAATCAATCCTGGGGTGAGAATGAAAACGGGAGTGGAAAGGTTCCGCCTCGTCATCGCGCTGGTTTCGATGCTGTGGATGGGCGCTAGCGCCGCCCAGGTTTCTACGATCGATCCTTCGGTGCTGTCCAGCCTGAGTCCTGAGGAGCGCCAGCAGCTCATCAATGGGTTCGGCGGCGGAAGCGACGGCAGCGGTGGCTTGAGCAATCAGGATCAGACGCTCTCCAACCCCCGTGTCGTCGATTCCCGAAGCCGGGATGCCGATCAATTCGAGCGACGCCCCGGGTCACGGAATCTGGACGATGCTCAAACCTACGATCCGGCAGCCGGCGATTGGGATGAGTCCCAAGGCTCGAGAAGCACGCGTTATCCGTTGAATGGTGCAAATGGGGCTTCGTCGTCTGGCCGCAGCCGCGGCGATGACGATTTCATCGGCTCGATGAATCCGCGTTCCGAATCGCGCACGCCATTGCAGAACCCCTACGAACAGCCGTATCGGGAAACTCGTCGCAATCGCTCCCCCCAGCCGTTCGGCTACGAGCTGTTTTCCGGGGTTCCGAATACCTTCGCTCCGGCGACCGATATTCCGATTCCGGCCGATTACGTGATCGGGCCCGGCGACAATGTCCGCGTTCAGCTGTTCGGCAATCAGAACCAGACTTTCACCTTGCTGGTGTCGCGGGACGGGACCATCAATTTCCCGAAGCTTGGGCCGATCGTCACCACCGGGCTGCGCTTCGATGAGCTGCAGTCGATGCTCGAGGAGCGCGTCGGCCGCGAGATGATCGGCACGACGGCGAGTATTTCGCTGGGCCGTCTGCGTTCGATTCGGGTTTTCGTGCTCGGCGACGTTTCTCGCCCAGGCTCCTATACGGTGTCGTCGCTGTCGACGATGACGCACGCCCTGTTTTTGAGCGGCGGCGTCAGCAATGTCGGCTCCTTGCGCCATGTCGAGCTCAAGCGCGCCGGACGGCTCGTGCAAACGCTCGATCTCTACAAATTCCTGCTCGCCGGCGATTCGAGCTCCGATCTGCGCCTGCAACCTGGCGATGTCGTCTTCGTGCCACCCGTCGGTGCGCGCGTGACGGTGGAAGGCGAGGTCAAGCGGCCTGCGATCTATGAGATCAAGCAGGAGCGCTCGCTTTCGGATGTACTCGCGCTCGCAGGCGGACAGATGGCTTCGAGCGACAAGACTTATGTCGAGGTCGAGCGCATCGCGGCCGGCTCGGAGCGCACGGTTCTCAACTTCGATGCGGCCAAGCCGGCCGACCTGCGCGCGGCGATCCAGGATGGCGATGTGGTGCGCGTTCGCCGCGTCTCCCGGCAGATATCGAACGAGATCAAGGTGACGGGCTATGTGAAATATCCGGGCACGTATCCGTGGTCGGAGAATCGCGACTTGAGTACGGTGCTCAAGCAGGCTGGTCTGAAGGCCTCGGATTCGGATGCCGAAATCTATCTGCCGATCGGGCTGCTCCAGCGGACCGACAAGACCTCGGGCGTGCGCGAGTTCATCGACTTCAATCTGGCGGATTACGCCAGCGATACGCCCCCATCGTTGCTGCCGCTCGAGCCGAATGACCTGGTGATCGTGTTCAGTCGCGCGGACATCGCGTACATGAGCTCGTTCGAAGTCGAAGCCGCGTTGAACGGAAGCCGGGTCACGGCGACGAATAACTGCTCGGCTCTTCTCGAGCTTCGTCAGCTCGTCAACAGCCAGCGCGCGGCGCGCTTCCTCAATGTGCTGTCGTCCGAAAGCCTGGTGCGCACGGCCGATTCCACGCGGGCCCGCCTGCGTTGCCCGGATATCTTCAAGGAGGTTCCGGGGGCGCTTCCGGCGCTGCTCGATCGGGGCGTCGGTGTTTACGGCGAGGTGCTGCGCCCCGGGCTTTATCCGGTCGCCAAGGGTGCGAGCCTGCCGCTTGTATTGCAGGCTGCGGCGGGTCCGACGGCGGAAAGCGATCCCAAGAACATCGAATACGTTTCCTACGAGGAGACGGTCGCGAATGGCCGTGCGCGCTACCAGAAGATCGATCTGACGAACACGGACCTGCGGTCGTATCGCATTTCATCCGGTGACACGCTGAACTTGCGTCCGATCTACCTTGATCAGGAAGTGGGCTCGATACGCCTGATGGGCGAAGTGAAGTTTCCGGGAACCTATGGCGTGGTCCGGGGCGAAACCTTGTCGCAGGTGCTCGCACGCGCGGGTGGGCTGACCGACAACGCCTATCCGTACGGAGCGGTGTTCACGCGCGAGAGCGCTCGAAAGGCCGAATCGGCTTCGTTCAAGCGCGCGGCCCGCGATCTGCAGGAAGCGGCCGTGACCGCGATCAGCAGCAGTGGCCAGAGCGGCGATGCCTCGTCGACCGCAGCGTTCTTCGATGCGGTGGTGAAGCGGCTCGAGAACGCGACGCCGGTGGGGCGTGTCGTCGTGCAGGCCGACCCGGCCATGCTCAAGGTCAGGCCGGAGCAGGACGTGATCATCGAGCCGGGCGACGTGCTGATGATTCCGAAGCGCCCGACTTCGGTAGCGGTGGCGGGACAGGTATTGAACCCGGGCTCGCTGGCCTTCGAATCCGGCTTGTCCGCCACCGACTACATCGAGCGCGCCGGTGGTGTGGCGCAGGCGGCCAAGAAGAGCCGGGCCTTCATCGTGTTCCCGGATGGCGCCGCCAAGCAGCTCAACATTTCGAGCTGGAATTTCTCGCGCCAGGATGTACCGCCGGGCAGCCTGATCATCGTGCCTCGCGATGCGGCGCCGTTGAACAAGTGGCTGTTGTCGGAGCGCCTGCTGAGCATTTTCTCGAACCTGGCCATTTCGGCGGCGGCCTTGGTCACGATCAACAACAACTAGCCTGAAATGAGAGCCGGAAAGCCCGGGCTGTTGATGCTTGGGTTGCTGATGAGCGGGCAGGCCAGCGTTCGCGCCGAGCCTGTCCACTCATCGAGCGACTATGGCGGCGTTGGCCTGTTGCAGGTACCCACCGCAAGATTCGCGGAGGATGGGCAGATCACAGGCGGCATCTCGATCGTCTATCCCTATCATCAGGCCTTGCTCGGCATGCAGCTGCTGCCCTGGCTCGAAACGCAATTGCGCTACGTCGACGTGCGCAATCGTCGCTACGGCCCAGAAGATTTCAGCGGCGATCAGACCTACAAGGATCGCAGCATTGACTTCAAGGTCCGGCTCTTGCAGGAGGGCGACGCCTTGCCGTCGCTCGCGGTAGGCGTCATGGATATCGGCGGCACTGGCCTGTTTTCGAGCGAGTATCTGGTCGCCACCCGGCGCGTGTGGAACTTCGATTTCACTCTGGGTCTTGCTTGGGGCAGGCTCGGTTCCAGAGGCGGAATCAAGAATCCGTTCACCTTGGTGTCGTCGGCAGCCGAGGAGCGTGATGCGCTGAGCACTCCCGGCGGTGTTCCGGTCGAAAAATGGTTTCGTGGTCGCGAAGTCGGATTGTTCGGCGGTGTCGAGTGGCAAACGCCGCTGCGCGGCCTGAGCCTCAAGCTCGAATACGACGGCAACGATTACCAGCACGAAGCGTCCACCTTGGGCGATCCGCCCAACAACCAGGAAATCCACTTCCCGGTCAACGCTGCCCTGAACTGGCGCCTCGCCAACGCCGTCGACCTGTCCGTCGGCGTCGAGCGCGGTGACACCGCCATGCTGCGTGTTTCCGCGTTCACGAATCTTGTCAGCCAGAAGGGCCCGCCGAAGATTCTCGATCCGGTTCCGACGCCGACATATGCGAGCGAGCAAGCCAGCAAGGGCGATCCGCTCAAGCGCGAGGAGAGCGTCGACACGAGCTTCCTGGCTCAGCTCGAACAGGAACTCGCGCGCCAGCGCATCACGCTGATCGCGCTCGATGCCGACGACGACAAAGGCGTGCTGACGGTCTGGTTCACGCAAAAGCTCACGCGCGATCCTCATCGGGCGATCGGGCGTGTCTCTCAGACGCTCGCGGTGCTGGCTCCGCCACGCTACGGCGCGTTCACCGTGGCCAACGTGGACGGCGAGCGCGAAAGCTACCGCGTCACCACCTTGCGCAAGGACATCGCGGCGGCGGTCGATTTCAAGGGCAGTGTCGAAGAGATTCGCGCCTCGAGCCTCGTCGATACGCCGTCTGCCCGGGCTTACGCCGGCGCCGATTTCCAGCAGCCACCGAAGATGCCGGCTTTCAGCTGGAGCATGGGGCCCGCGCTGCGCCAGCACATCGGCGGGCCCGACGATTTCTATTTCGGCCAGCTCTGGTGGCGCGTCGGTGCCAATCTCGATCTGACTTCACGCTGGTCGATCAATGGCTCGGTCGGCGCCAACATCTACAACAACTTCGATGGTCTGAAGGTCCGCGACACCAGCGAACTGCCGCACGTGCGCAGCGACATCGTCCAGTACATGAAAGAGGGCGAGAACAACATCGTCCGCCTCGAGACCAACTACGTCTGGCCGATCTCGCAGTCGTGGACCGCGCGAGTGTCCGCAGGCATCTTCGAGGAAATGTATGGCGGCGTCGCTGGCGAAGTGCTGTACGCCAAGCCGTACCAGCCCTGGGCCGTCGGCTTCAACGTCAACCGCGTCCGCAAGCGTGATTTCGACCAGCGCTTCGGTTTCCAGGACTACGAAATCACCACTGGACACCTGACCGGCTACTTCAACCTGCCGATCTGGAATCTCGAGATGACGGTCAGCGTCGGCCGCTACCTCGCGGGCGACTACGGCGGAACCTTCCAGCTCGCACGCGTTTTCCCGAGCGGCGTGAAGGTGGGCGCTTTCGCGACCAAGACCGATGTCTCGGCCGAACAGTTCGGCGAAGGCAGCTTCGACAAGGGCCTGTTCCTGTATCTGCCGCTGGATCTGTTTTCGCTGCGATCGAGCCAGCGCGGTGCGACGCTCGTCTTCAAGCCGCTGACGCGCGATGGCGGCCAGAAGGTGCGTGACGGTGCCGCGTTGTACAGCCGCTTCGAGGCCAACGCCTACGATCAGGACGCGTCCTGGGTCGACGTCCTCAAGTGAGGCGACCCGATGCGTCTCAGGCCGGCGGTCGCTTCAGCACCTGAAACTCGATCGCCGGGCTGCCGTCGATGATGAACTGCCGGCTTTGCCAGATCAGCGCGCTGCGCTTGCTGAGCCAGTGCAGATTCGTCGCCTTCCAGCGATTGGCGCCGTAGCGGGCCTCCTCGCGAACGCGCAGGGTTTCGAACGGGCGATCGAGAATGCTGATCGTCTCGCTGCCTTCGACGCGAAAGCGGGCGCGCACCGATTCGCCGTGGGCCGCCGCCGTGTCGACGCTCCTGGAGGTTTCCAGGCCATCGATCTGCGGATGCTCGTAGTCGTAGGCATCGAGCAGGTCCTGCCCGAACAAGCGCGTGCCGAGCAGGTCGGACGCAAGCCCCACCGACCGCACGATGCGGCCCTTGCGCGTGACGAGCAGGATGCGGTTCGCCGAAATCCAGTACAGATCGTCGCCCCGCACCTCGTTGAGCACCATGATGCCGCGGCCCCCGCGACCGATGCGCACGCCGAGCTGGGCGAAGGCAAGGTCGTCGACCTGCTGGCGCGTGCGCGCGTACGCGTCGCTGCCGCCCAGGGTGGCGGTGAAGCTGTCGTGCAGCATGCCGAGCGTCGAATCGGGGGTGCAGCCGGCCAGCGCCAGCGGCAGGGCTCCGAGCATCAGGCGCCGGCGGGCTGGATCGTGAGGACGATAGAGCATGGGTGAGGTCGATGTTCGCGAAACGCAAAACCGACTCTACCACTCGAAGCTGCGCGTCAAGGCAGAAGCCCGAAGCTCGCAAGACTCACGGTGCTACCGCAAGCCATCACCTCGCTGCATTGAAACCCCCGGCCGGTCGCGACAGACTCGTGGTCGGCCGGCCCTTGTTTGAGCCAACAGGACGCGACATGACGGATATTGCAGGCAAGGTGGTCTGGATCACCGGTGCATCGAGTGGCATCGGCGAGGCGATGGCCTACGAGGCCAGCGCCGCCGGGGCCAAACTCGTGTTGAGCGCGCGCCGGCAAGCCGAGCTCGAGCGCGTTCGCTCGGCCTGCGCGCATCCGCAGAACGTCGCGCTGCTGCCGGCCGACTTGACCGACTTCGACGCCGACAGCCTGCACGATCGCGCCGTCGCGTTCTTCGGGCCGGTCGACGTGCTCGTGAACAACGCCGGCATTTCGCAGCGCAGCTCGGTGATGGACACCAGTATGGCGGTCTACCGGCGCATCTTCGAGCTCGATTTCTTCGCTCCCGTGGCGCTGACCAAGGCGGTGCTTCCCGGCATGAGCGCGCGTGGGCAGGGCCACATCGTCGCCATTTCGAGCGTGGTGGGCTATCTCGGCACGCCTCAGCGTTCGGGTTACGCGGCCGCCAAGCATGCCGTGCAGGGGTTCTTCGATTCGGTGCGCGCCGAATCCTGGCGCAGCGGCGTGAAAGTCACGATCGTCTGCCCGGGCTACATCCGCACGAACGTCTCGATCAACGCGATCACCGCCAGCGGCGAGCGTCACGGCCTCATGGATCGCGGCCAGGAAAAAGGCATGGATGCGCAGCGCTGCGCGCGCAAGATCTGGAGCGCGGTCGCGGCCGACCGCGAGGAAATCGTCATCGGAAAAGAAGCGCTCGCGGTGCTCGTCAAACGCTTCGCGCCGCGTCTGGCCTCGTTCGCGCTCAAGCGCGCGAAGGTGACCTGACATGGCCGTGAGCCTGCAGAACAAGCTCGTCGTCGCATTGTCTTCGCGCGCGCTTTTCGACTTCGAAGAAGAGAACCAGGTCTTCGAAAGCAGCGACGATCGCGCCTACATGAGCGTACAACTCGAGCGCATCGACCAGGTCGCCAAGCCGGGCGCCGCATTTCCGCTCGTGCGCAAGCTGCTCGCGTTCAATACGGCCGAGGCGAATCGCGTCGAAGTGGTGATCCTGTCGCGCAACGATCCGGTGTCGGGCTTGCGCGTGTTCCGCTCCTCGCGCGCGCACGGGCTTTCGATCGAGCGCGGCGTGTTCACGCGCGGGCGCTCGCCGTATCGTTATCTGAAGCCGCTCGGCGCCGTGCTGTTCCTGTCGACCAACGAGGCCGATGTGCGCGACGCGCTCGAAGCTGGCTTTCCGGCGGCGCGCGTCTATCCGAACTCGGTGCGCGCGGCCGAGCAGTATCCTGATGAAGTGCGCATTGCCTTCGACGGCGACGCCGTGCTGTTCTCCGACGAAGCCGAGCAGGTGTTTCAGCGCGACGGCCTGCCGGCGTTCATCGAGCATGAAACCGAGCGCGCGAGCACGCCGTTGCCGCCGGGTCCGTTCAAGCCCCTGCTCGATGCGCTCGATCGTTTGCAGAAAGCGGGCGAAGGCCATGCACCGATGCGCCTGCGTACTGCGCTCGTGACCGCGCGCAGCGCGCCCGCGCACGAGCGCGCGGTGCGCACGCTCATGCAGTGGGGCATCGAGGTCGACGAGGCGATGTTCCTCGGCGGGCTCGACAAAGGCGCATTCCTGCGCGAATTCGAGCCCGATTTCTTCTTCGACGACCAGACGCGCCACTGCGATTCGGCTGCGCTCGTGGCGCCGACCGGCCACGTCGCGGCCGGCATCGCCAACCTGCTGAAGATCAGCTAGCGCGGGCCAGCAGTTCGAGCACGCGGTCTTCGGTCCAGGTGTTCAGGCGCCAGTCCTGAATGAAGCCGCAATGGCCGCCGCGATCGGTGGCTTCGTAGTGCATCACCGAGCCGCGTGCCGAAAGCCCGGTGAAATCGGCGATCGGAACCACCGAGTCGTCGCCCGCGGTGATGATCCCGAGCGGCGAGGGCGAGTTCACGAGCATCTCGGGCGTGAGCGTATAACGCTCGAAGTAGTCTTCGAGCCCGTCGTACTCGGTGAAATCCTCGACGAAGCGCTGCGTCATCTCGATGAAGTTGCGCAGCTTGCGGTGACTCGTGAAGTCGTACTGGCCTGGCCAGGCTTCGGCCTTGAGCTGCTGCGTCAGCAGCCACTTCTGCAGAAAGTAGCGCTGGAAAACCCTGGGTCCGTTGTCGATGGCTTCGAGCGTGTGACGCGGATGAATCGAAGGCGAAATGCCGATCGACACGCGTGGGTATAAGCCTGTTGCCGGCCCTTGCAAGCCGACGCGCAGCGCAAAATTTCCACCGAGCGAGAAACCGATCACCGCGAATTCGGCCGCAGGTGTGTGCCCATCGAGTGCCCGGATCGCGCGCACCGCGCCGAGCACTTCGCTCATGCGCGCCGAGTGGAACATGGCCTGATTGAGTGCGTGGGAGCCGCCGTGATCGCGCAGGTTCAGGCGAAACACCGCGTATCCGGCCCGATGCAGCGCGCAGGCCATCGAGACCAGATACGCCGAGTCGTGATTGCCTTCCCAGCCATGAATCAGCACGACGAGCGCGCGCGGTGCCTGCGGCTGTGGCGTGTAGTGGCCGGTCAGGCGAACGCCATCGCCGCAATCGAGCACATGGCTCGTCGAGATCGGCGCGAGATCGATACCGCGCTTGCGCCAATGCCTGGCCGCGGGCCGCTTGGACGCGAGCACGGTCTGCACGAGCGCACTGCGCAGACCGAAGCCCGGAGCGAACGTCGAGACGCTGCGCATCAGCGCATCAGGCGTTCGAGAATGCTCTGATAAATCGCGGACAGCGGCTCCAGATCGTCGATACGCACGTGCTCGTTGATCTTGTGGATGCTGTCGCTGATGGGCCCGATCTCGACGGTCTGCGCGCCCCAGGGCGCGATGAAACGCGCGTCCGAAGTGCCGCCGCCCGTGAAGAAGTCCGGCTTGCGCCCGGCCACTGAAAGGCAGGCTGCTTCGGCGGCTTCGATCAGCGCGCCACGCCGCGTCAAAAACGGCTCGCCCGACAGCCACCAGTCCGCTTCGTACTGCGGGCAGTGACGATCGAGCACCGCGTGCACGCGCGCCTTGAGCGAGTCGGCGGTCGATTCGGTGCAATAACGGAAGTTGAAGACCGCAGTCGCTTCGCCCGGAATGACATTGTTCGCTCCGGTGCCGCCGTTGAAGTTCGATACCTGGAACGAGGTCGGCGGAAAGCTTTCGTTACCCGTATCCCACGCAATCGCGACGAGTTCGGCCATTGCGCTCGCGAGCCGGTGCACGGGATTGTCGGCCTTGTGCGGATACGCGACGTGGCCTTGCTTGCCGATCACGCGCAGATTACAGCCCAGCGAGCCGCGACGGCCGGTGACGATGCGATCGCCGAGTGTTTCGTTCGACGAAGCCTCGCCGACGATCGCGTAATCCGGCACCACGCCGCGCGCCTTGAGTACGTCGACGACATGGCGCGTGCCGTATCGGGCCGCGCCTTCCTCGTCGCTCGTGATCAGGAACGCGAGCGTGCCTTTGACCGGACCCTGCGCGAGCACACGTTCGACCGCGCAGACCATCGCCGCGATGCCCGATTTCATGTCCGCCGCACCGCGGCCATAGAGCAGGCCGTCGCGCACGGTCGGCGTGAACGGATCGCTGGTCCATTGTGCGAGCGGGCCGGTCGGCACCACATCGGTGTGGCCGGCCAGGATCATCAGCGGCGCGCCGCTGCCGAGTGTGGCCCACAGGTTCGTCACGCCGCCGGCATTGATGTACTCGAACGAAAAGCCCAGCGGCGCGAGGCGCGATTCGAGCAGCTCGCAACAGCCGGCGTCGTCCGGCGTATTCGAGCGCCGCGCGATCAATGCGCAGAGCAGGTCGAGAACGGGGGCTGCTTCAAGCCGTCTCCCGTCTCCCGTCTCCCGTCTCACCGCGGGCTCACTCGTCGCGCAGCAGCGCGTTGATGCCGACCTTGCTGCGGGTTTGCAGATCGACGCGCTTGACGATGATCGCCGCGTTGAGGTTGTAGCGGCCGCCGTCCTTGGGCAGCGAACCCGGCACCACAACGGCACCTGACGGTACGCGGCCATACGTGATCTCGCCGCTCGCGCGATCGTAGATCGGCGTGCTCTGACCGATGAACACGCCCATCGAGATCACCGCGCCCTTTTCGACGATCACGCCTTCGACGATCTCCGAGCGCGCGCCGATGAAGCAGTCGTCTTCGATGATCGTCGGCGAAGCCTGCAGCGGTTCGAGCACGCCGCCGATGCCGACGCCGCCGGACAGATGCACGCGCTCGCCGATCTGCGCGCAGGAGCCGACCGTCGCCCAGGTGTCGACCATCGTGCCCTTGCCCACGTAGGCGCCGATGTTCACGTAGCTCGGCATCAGGATCGCGCCGGAGGCCACGAAGGCGCCCTTGCGAACCGCGGCGGGCGGCACCACGCGCGTGCCGGCTTTCTGGAAATCCTCGGCGGTCCAGCCGTCGTACTTGAGCGGCACCTTGTCGTAGCCGCCGAGCTGGCCCATCTCGATCGGGATGTTGTCGTGCAGGCGGAAGAACAGCAGCACAGCCTTCTTGAGCCAGTCGTTGACTTGCCAGCCGTTCTCGGTGGGCTCGGCGACGCGGGCCTGCCCGCTGTCGAGCAGCGCGATTGCGGCGAGCACGTTCTCACGCGTCTTGGTATCGCTGGAGTTGAGGCTGTCGCGGCGTTCCCAGGCGTGTTCGATGGACACGCGCAGATCAAGCAGATTCATGTGTGAGCTTTAGTGAGTGCTGTTGTGATCGAGGGTGCGGACGAGCACTTCGCGCAGCTCGTCCAGCTGTGACGGGTCGCTGATCGGCTTGTGATCGGCATCGGTGATGAAGAAAACGTCTTCGGCGCGCTCGCCGATGGTGCCGATCTTGGCGGCGTCGAGCAGCAGCCCGCGCTTCTGGAAGATGCGGCCGATCATCGACAGCAGGCCGGGGCGATCGGCCGTCACGAGTTCGAGAATCGTGCGGTTGCGCACCTTGTCGAGCGAGAAGCTCACATCGGTCGGCGTATCGAAGTGCTTGAGTTTCTGCGAGGTGCGGCGATTGACGTCGACGACCGAGATGTTCGGATCGGCGAGCACGCGATGCAGGGAGTCGCGAATCTCTTCGAAGCGATGCCCCTGCGAAATCGCACTGCCGTCGCCCTCCATGACCACGTAGGAGTCGAGCGTGAAGCCGTCTGCCGTGGTGTTGATGCGCGCATCGAGAATGTTGAGTCCCAGGCGAGCGAGCACGCCGGTGGACAGGCCGAACAGATGATCGCGATCGGGTGTGTAGACGAACACCGTGGTGCCACGTCCATCGAGCATGCTGACCAGGATCAGCGGCAGCTCCTCGGGCTTGGCGTTGATGATCTCGGGCAGATGCCAGGCGAGCTCTTGCGGCGAATGGCGCAGGAAGTAATCGCTTTCGAAGCGCGCCCAGACCGCTCGCGCCTGCTCGGGCGTCACACCCGAGCCCTTGAGGATTTCGAGCGCCGCGATCTGTGCTTCGGTCGCGATGTCGCTGGCTTGCAAAGGGTTGTCGAGACCGCGTTCGAGCGCACGCGCGGTCGAGCGATACAGATCGGTCAGCAAGGTCGCGCGCCACGAATTCCAGAGCGCAGGATTGGTTGCGCGAATGTCGGCGACCGTCAGCAGGAACAGGTAATCGAGCCGCTCGCGCGCGGCCACTTTCCTCGCGAACGCGGTGACCACCTCGGGATCGCTGATGTCGGCGCGCTGCGCGGTCAGCGACATCGTCAGGTGATTCTTCACAAGCCAGCCGACAATCTCCGCAT
This sequence comes from Hydrocarboniphaga effusa AP103, assembly GCF_000271305.1. GTDB lineage: Bacteria > Pseudomonadota > Gammaproteobacteria > Nevskiales > Nevskiaceae > Hydrocarboniphaga > Hydrocarboniphaga effusa. Next base: position 688,675 of record NZ_AKGD01000004.1, on the reverse strand, counting down.
CCGCGTGCGAAAGGCCGTGATCGAGACAGAACTTCCTGGCTTCGAGCAGGCCGAGTTCGGAGTGATCGCCGCCGCTGCCCTTGCACATGTCGTGGAAGAACGCGGCGATGTAGAGCAGCTTGGGTTTCTCGAGCTTGCCGAACAGCTCATTGCAGAACGGCAATTCGTGCGCGAAGCGCGGCAGCGCCATGCGGCGCACATTGCGCACCACGTAAAGCGAATGCTCGTCGACCGTGAGCGTGTGGAACAGGTCGTACTGCATGAGCCCTACCACCTTGCCGAATGCCGGCAGGTAGCGCCCGAGCACGCCGTAACGGTTCATGCGCCGCAGATTGCGCGTCAGGCCCGCGCCGTGACGGAACATCTCGATGAACAGGCCGCGTGCGCGCGAATCTTCGCGCGCCTCCTGCGTGAGCAGGCGGTTGTCGCGCAGGATCAGCCGAACCGTCGCCGCCGAAATGCCGGCGAGCTTGGGGTTCTGCTGCAGCAGCAGGAAGATTTCGATGAGCGCCGCCGGCTGCTTGCGAAACACCTCCTCGTCGCGCGCCTCGATGTACGCGCCGCGCGTCTGGAAGCGTGCATTGAGCGGCACTGCGGGCGGCTGCTGGTCGCCATGCAGGATCGCGTCGTCGAACAGCTGCAGCAGCATGTCGTTGAGACAGGACAGCGACTTGATCGTGCGGTAGTACAGCTGCATGAACTGCTCGACCGCGCGGTTCTTGTCGGTGTCCACATAACCGAACAGTCCGGCGACCTTGATCTGGTGATCGAACAGCAAACGGTCTTCGCGGCGGCCCGTGATCATGTGCAGCGCGAAGCGCACGCGCCACAGGAAATCCTGGCCGGCGAACAGCTCGTCGCACTCGTTCTTGGTCAGGAATCCGCGTTCGCGCAGTTCGTGCAGCGTCTGCGCGCCGAAGTGGCGCTTGGCGACCCAGCCGATCGTATGGATGTCGCGCAGGCCGCCCGGGCTTTCCTTGACGTTGGGCTCGAGCTTGTAGCCGGTGTCGTCGTACTTGCGGTAACGCGCGGCCTGTTCCTCGCGCTTGGCACGGAAGAATTCGCCGACCGGCCAGACCTTGTCGGGCGTCAGCGCCGCTTGCATCTGGGTGTAGAGGCTCGCATCACCGATCAGCCATCTCGATTCGATCAGATTGGTGATGACGGTGATGTCCTTGGCCGCCTCGCTGACGCATTCGTCGACGGTGCGTACGCTCTGGCCGACTTCGAGGCCGATGTCCCACAGGAACGCGGTGAAACGTTCGAGCGCGCCGCGATGCTGGTCGAGCGCATCGCCGGCATGCAGGAGCAGGATGTCGATGTCCGAATGTGGCAGCAGTTCGCCGCGACCGTAACCGCCGACCGCGACGAGCGTCACGCCGGCCAGCGTCTCGGGCAGCGCACGCAGCCAGGCTTCACGCAGCACTTCGTCGACGATGTGCGCGCGAGCATGCACGAGCGAGTCAGCCGGCTGGCCTTCATCGAACAATCCGTAGAGCCGGTCGCGGCCCCAGGCGAGGGTGTCGCGGAAGGCGACGATCGGTTTGACGGTGTCGGCGCGCAGGCGCGCGCGAATCTTGCGCGCCGAAAAAACGGCGGCGGCTTCGTCTTCGGCTAAGTCGAGTTCTGCGCCCATGTCGTGATCAATCGCTGAAGCCGGGATTGTCTCACGGCTGGCTGGACAAGGGGCGAAAAAACGAAGCGGCGGCCCGTCGGCGATTGCCGACAGGCCCGCTTCGTCAGGCGCGATGATTCAGATGGTTTCGTTGCTGCGCTGCGTCAGCACTTCGAAGCCGGTTTCGGTGACGAGCACGGTGTGCTCCCACTGGGCCGACAGCGAATGATCCTTGGTGACCGCAGTCCAGGCATCCGGCAGCAGCTTGGTCTCCGGTCGGCCGGCGTTGAGCATCGGCTCGATCGTGAAGCACATGCCGGCCTTGAGCTCGATGCCCGTGCCCGGACGGCCGTAGTGCAGCACTTGCGGATCTTCGTGGAAAATTCTGCCGATGCCATGGCCGCAGTATTCGCGCACGACCGAGAAGTTACGCTGCTCGGCGTACCGCTGGATCGCCGCGCCGATGTCGCCGAGGCGAGCCCCGGGACGAACCAGACGGATGCCCTCGATCATCGATTCGCGCGTGGTTTCGACGAGACGACGGGCAAGAATGCTCGGCTCACCGGCGAAAAAGGTCTGGCTGGTGTCGCCATGCCAGCCGTCCTTGATGACGGTGACATCGACATTGATGATGTCGCCCCGCTTGAGCAGCTTGGGCCCCGGAATGCCGTGGCAGACCACGTGGTTGATCGAGGTGCAGATCGATTTCGGGAAAGCCGGGCGTCCCGGCGCTGCGCCGTAGCCGAGCGGGGCGGGGACGCAGCCCAGCTCGTCGACGATGAAGGTATGGCAGATGCGGTCGAGCTCCTCGGTGCTCACGCCAGGCTTGACGTGCGGGGCGATCATCTCGAGCACGCTAGCGGCTGCGCGGCCGGCGGCCCGCATGCCCTCGATGGCCTCGGGCGTGGACTTCAGGGAAATGCTCGAATTGTTGCCGGTGGAATCCACTACGTTGACCGTCTGGCTCGTTGTTCAGCGGAGCGCCGCATGGTATAAAGCCGGGCTTTTTTTTGCAAAGCCAGGGTCATCGAGCTCGCTCGAGCACTCTGAAATTTCATCCGCGCCGATCTTGGGTGAGCTCTTCGGAGCCTTTTTGGGCGGCGCGGTCTGACCAACCCAAGGAGTCAATCCGTGTCCAACATCACCATGCGCCAGCTTCTCGAAGCCGGCGTGCATTTCGGTCACCGTACCCGTTACTGGAACCCGAAGATGGAGTCCTACATCTTCGGCAGCCGCAACAAGATCCACATCATCAATCTTGAGCACACGCTGCCGATGCTCAAGGACGCCTGCAACTACGTGGGCAAGATCGCCGCCAACGGCGGTCGTGTCCTGTTCGTCGGCACCAAGCGCGCCGCTCGCGAGGCCGTCGAGGCCGAAGCCGCTCGCGCCGGCATGCCGTTCGTCTCCCAGCGCTGGCTCGGCGGCACCCTGACCAACTTCAAGACGGTCAAGGGTTCCATCAAGCGCCTGCACGAGATGGAAAAGCAGGTCGAGGACGGCACCGTCAACCGCCTGTCCAAGAAGGAACAGCTGATGTTCTCGCGCGAGCTCGAGAAGCTCCGCAAGTCGCTCGGCGGCATCAAGAACCTCCCGACGCTGCCGGACTGCCTGTTCATCGTCGACACCGGCTACGAAAAGATCGCCGTCGCCGAAGCCCGCAAGCTCGGCATCCCGGTCGTCGCCATCGTCGATTCGAACAACGATCCGCAGGGCATCGACGTGGTGATTCCGGGCAACGACGACGCCACCCGCGCGATCAAGGTCTACGCCCAGTGCGTGGCCGACGCCATCATCGAAGCGCGCGCCTCCAGCTCGGTTCCGTTCCGCGAAGCGCCTCCGGAGCCGGTCGCCCGCGAAGAGCGTCCGCGTGGCCCGCGCCGTCCTCCGCGTGACGGCAAGCCCGGCGGCGGTGGCCGTCGCGAGCGCGCCGACGCCTAAAGCTTGATCGGTACCGGGGTTCGCTCCGGCCCGATGTGTCCAAACCGACCCCGTGCGCGGCAACGTTCACGGGGTCGTCAGTCATAGGAAGATTATTCATGAGCACCCCGATCACTGCTGCACTGGTTAAAGAGCTGCGCGACCGCACCGGCGCCGGCATGGGCGACTGCAAGAAGGCTCTCGAAGCCACCGGCGGCGACCTCGACAAGGCGGCCGAAAAGCTCCGCATCGACGGCATGGCCAAGGCCGACAAGAAGGGCGCCCGTACGGCCGCCGAAGGCATCATCGCCGTTGCCTCGAGCGACTCCGCCGTTGCGCTCGTCGAGGTCAACTGCGAAACCGACTTCGTCGCCAAGGGCGACGATTTCAAGGCACTCGGCGAAGCCGCCGCCAAGCTCGCGCTGGCCAACAAGCCGGCCACGCTCGAAGCGCTGCTCGCGCTGACCGAGGGCGGCAAGACGCTCGAGGAGAAGCGCCGCGAGTTCGTCGCCAAGGCTGGCGAGAACACCACCATCCGCCGCTTCGAAGTGGTCGAGAAATCCGGCGGCGCGATCGCGACCTATCTGCACGGCTCGCGCATCGGCGTAGTCGTGGCGCTGTCCGCCGGCGACGAAGAACTCGCCAAGGACATCGCCATGCACGTGGCAGCCTCCAGCCCGCGCTACCTCGACGCTGCTGCGGTCCCCGCGGAAAGCCTCGAATCCGAGCGCAAGATCATCGAAGCCAAGATCGCGCGTGACGACGAAGAAGCCGTCGCCAACGGCAAGCAGGCCACCAAGCCCGAATTCCTTCCCAAGAAGGTCGAAGGCAACCTGCGCAAGTTCCTCGAGGAAGTCACCCTCCTGGGCCAGAAGTTCGTCAAGGACGACAGCGTGACGGTCGAAAAGCTGCTGCAGTCCAAAAAGGCCGGTGTGGCTCGCTTCGTGCGACTCGCTGTCGGCGAAGGCATCGAGAAGAAGCAGGTGGACTTCGCGGCCGAAGTCGCCGCGGCCAGTCAGGTCTGAGCCGCTAGCTGAGATACAATCGACGCAGTCAGGAAGGCCCCGGAAACGGGGCCTTCCTTCAAATGAGGTCCGTTCCGGCGTTCCTCGCCCGACCTCCAATCGCCCAGCCCAAGCACATGGCCAATCAACCTGCCTACAAACGCATTCTGCTCAAGCTCTCCGGCGAAGCCCTCATGGGGCGCGAAGATTTCGGCATCGCCCCGGACGTGATGCGCTTTCTGGCGGCCGAACTCAAGGAAGTCATCGACGCGGGGGTGCAGGTGGCGCTCGTCGTCGGCGGAGGCAACATCTTCCGCGGCGAAGGCCTGGCCAAGGCTGGCATGGACCGCGTGACCGGCGACCAGATGGGCATGCTCGCCACCTGCATCAACGCGCTTGCGATCCAGGATGCGGTCGAGCGCGTCGGCCTGGAAGCCCGCGTGCAGTCGGCGATCCGCATCAACGAAGTCTGCGAGGACTACATCCGCCGCCGCGCCGTGCGCCATCTCGAGAAAGGCCGCGTGGTGGTGTTCGCGGCCGGCACCGGCAACCCGTTCTTCACGACCGATTCCGCTGCCGCGCTGCGCGCCGTCGAAATCAATGCCGACGTGATGCTCAAGGCGACCAAGGTCGACGGTATTTATACGGCCGACCCGAAGAAAGACCCGACCGCGACGCGTTACGACGAGCTGACCTACGATGAGGCACTCGACAAGCGCCTGGGCGTGATGGATCAGACCGCGATGGTGCTGTGCCGCGACCACAAGATGAAACTGCGCGTCTACGACATGGACCGTCCGGGTGCCCTGATGGGCATCGTCATGGGCGACGAAACCATCGGCACGCGCGTGCACCGCTAAGGAAAAGACAATGCTCAACGACATCAAGAAAGACGCCACCGAGCGCATGAACAAGAGCGTGGATTCGCTGCGCCACGAACTCGCCAAGCTGCGCACCGGGCGCGCCAACGCCGCGTTGCTCGACCACATCCGCGTCGACTACTACGGCTCGGAAGTTCCGCTTTCGCAGACCGCGCAGATCACCGTCGAAGATGCCCGCACGATCTCGATCACGGCCTGGGAAAAGAACATGGTGTCGGTGATCGAGAAGGCCATCATGAAGTCGGACCTCGGCCTGAACCCGAACACCGCGGGCACCATCATCCGCATCATCATGCCGCCCCTCACCGAAGAGCGGCGCCGTGATCTGGTCAAGGTGGTCAAGAGCGAAGCCGAAGGCGCCCGCGTGGCCATTCGCAGCGTGCGTCGCGACGCCAACCAGGACATCAAGGAGCTCGCCAAGGAAAAGCTCATCAGCGCCGACGACGAGAAGCGCGGCGAGACCGATATCCAGAAGCTCACGGACCAGTTCGTCGCCAAGATCGACGAAGTTGCCGCGGCCAAGGAAAAGGAACTGATGTCGATGTAGGACGGGCGTTTCCTGTCCCGTTCCGCGCATCGGTCTCCATCGTCGGACTCTCACCGTGACCCGGCTTCCGCCCAGCGTTCCCCAGTCTTCGGTTCCCGCCCACGTCGCCATCATCATGGACGGCAACGGCCGCTGGGCCCAGCAGCGCCACCAGCCACGCGCGCTCGGCCACCGGGCCGGCGTGCGCTCGGTTCGCAAGGTCTTGCGGGCCGCGCACAGCGCTGGCGTGCGCTACCTGACGATCTTCGCGTTCAGCCAGGAGAACTGGAAACGTCCCGAACTCGAAGTGAAGCTGCTCATGCAGCTGTTCGTCGCGACGCTGGGCCGCGAAGTGGCTTCGCTGAACCGCAACAACGTACGCATTCGTTTCGTCGGCAGCCGCGAAGGCTTCGCGCCGAAGCTGCAGGACGCGATGGAGCGGGCGATCGACCTCACGAAGGACAACACCGGGCTGACGCTGCTGGTCGCCGTCGATTACGGCGGGCAGTGGGACATCGTTCAGGCGGCACGCCGGGTGCTCGCGGCCGGCGGTGAGATCACCACCGAAAGCCTGGAGTTACAACTCGATACCCGGGGCGTTCCGCCGCCCGATCTGCTCGTGCGCACCGGCGGCGAGCAGCGCATCAGCAATTTCATGCTCTGGCAGCTCGCCTATACCGAGCTGTACTTTTGTGACACCCTCTGGCCCGATTTCGGTGATGCCGAGTTCGCCCGGGCGCTCGAGTGGTTCGCCTCGCGAGATCGTCGTTTCGGACGCTTGCCCGAATCCGCCTAGCTTCAACGCCCGGCCGTCCGGATTCCTCCTCTTTTCCGCGGATCGCAGATCGAATTCCCATGCTGATGCAGCGAGTCGCCACCGCCCTGGTCCTGTTGCCGTTGCTGCTCGCGGCGATCTGGTGGCTGCCGACTCCAGCGCTGTATGCGGTGTTCTCGCTGATCGGCGTGCTGATCGCCTGGGAATGGGCCGGGCTGATGCGGTTTTCGTCCGCGTCGCCGAAGCTGGCGTATGCGGCGCTGACGGGCCTGCTGCTCGCCGCGGTCTGGTGGCTCGTTCAGCAGCGTCCCGAGCTCTGGCTGTTGCTCGCGATCGTGTCGCTGCTCTGGTGGCTTTATGCGTTCACGCTCGTGCGCGGCTACCCGAAGAACTTCGAACGCGGTGCCCCGGGCAAGCTCACGATGGGGCTGATCGGGCAGGTGCTCGTGCTGCCGACCATCCTCGCGCTCGCGGTATTGCATGCCGGCGGAAGCGGGCAGCCGCACGAGGGAACCTGGCGGCTGCTGTACGTCTTCTTCCTGATCTTCGCAGCGGACACCGGCGCCTACTTCGCGGGTCGCCGCTTCGGCAAGCGCAAGCTCGCGCCGCTGGTATCGCCCGGCAAGAGCGTCGAAGGCGCGATCGGCGGCCTGCTGCTTTGTGCGGTCTGGGCCTGCACGGCCGGCATTGCGATCTTCGCGCCGGGCGACAAGACGGTTCCGTTCGTGCTCGTATCGATGACGGTCGCGGCGGTTTCGATCCTCGGCGACCTGACCGAGAGCCTGTTCAAGCGCGCCGCCGGCGTGAAGGACAGCGGCACGCTGCTGCCCGGCCACGGCGGCTTTCTCGACCGCGTCGACAGCCTGCTCGCCGCCGCGCCGATGATGGCGCTCGGCTTGCACCTGCTGAAACTTTGATGCGTCGTCTGCTCATTCTCGGGGCGACCGGCAGCATCGGTCGCAGCACCCTGGAAGTGGCCGCGCTGCATGCGGACGAGATCGAGGTGCATACGTTGACCGCGTTCCGCGATGCGGGCGGCATGCTTGAGCTCTGCCGGCGATTCGCGCCCAAGCGCGTCGTGCTCGTCGAAGAATCCGCCGCCACTTTGCTGCGCAAGGCGTTGGCCGCCGAACACTCTCACTGCGAAGTGCTGTCCGGCGTCGAGGCGCTCAACGAAGTCGCCGGATCGAGCGATACCGACGTGGTGATGTCGGCCATCGTCGGGGCCGCCGGCCTGCTGCCGACGCTGGCCGCCGTACGCGCGGGCAAGCAGCTGCTGATCGCCAACAAGGAGCCGCTGGTGATGGCCGGCCGCCTGCTCATGCGCGAAGCCGCCGCAAACGGCGCCTGCATCCTGCCGATCGACAGCGAGCACAACGCCATCTTCCAGTGCCTGCCGCCGGCCTATCGCTGCGGTGATGCGCCCAAGGGGGTGCGCAAGCTGCTGTTGACCGCCTCGGGCGGGCCGTTCCGTGAATGGAGCCGCGAGCGCATCGACGCCGCGACGCCGCAGGAAGCGGTCAAGCATCCGAACTGGAGCATGGGCCAGAAGATTTCGGTCGACTCCGCCACGCTCATGAACAAGGGGCTCGAACTCATCGAAGCTTCGGTGCTGTATCAAGTCGGCGACGACCAGCTCGACGTGGTCGTGCACCCCGAAAGCATCATCCATTCTCTCGTCGAATACGTGGATGGTTCGATGCTCGCGCAGCTCGGCCAGCCTGACATGCGCGTGCCGATCGCCCATGCGCTGGCCTGGCCGCAGCGCTGGGAGTCGGGCGTCGGTGGACTCGACCTGGCCGCTGTCGGCCGGTTTCGCTTCGAAACCCCGGACCTGAACCGCTTTCCGTGCCTGGGTCTTGCAAGAGCGGCCCTGCGGGAAGGGCAGAACGCCCCAAATTTATTGAACGCGGCCAACGAAGTCGCGGTCTCAGCGTTTCTCGACGGCCGCCTCGGCTTTTACGACCTCTCCTCCATGATCGAAGCCTGCATCGACGCCGGCCTGCAGACGCACAGGGCTGCCGCCGACGATCTCGAATCCATTCTGGCGATCGATGCCTGGGCCCGCCGCTGGTGCGCCGGCCGTCTGTCCACGCAGGAGCCGCTGGTCAATGCCTGAAATCGTCTGGCAGGTGGGCGGCTTCATCGTCGCCATCTCGGTACTGGTGTGCTTCCACGAACTTGGCCACTACTGGGTGGCGCGCCGGCTCGGCGTGAAGGTGTTGCGCTTCTCGCTCGGCTGGGGCAAGCCGTTCAAGACCTTCCGCGCGCGTGATGGCGTGGAATGGTCGATCGCCCCGTATCCGATCGGGGGCTACGTCAAGCTGCTCGACGAGCGCGAAGGCCCGGTCCCTGCGCACGAGCGCCACATGGCGTTCAACAACCAGTCCGTGCCGGTGCGCATGGCGATTCTGGCGGCCGGCCCGATCTTCAATTTCATGCTCGCGATCGCGCTGTACTGGGCGATCTTCGTGGTGGGCGTGCAGGGCATCAAGCCGGTCATCGGCGAGCCGCCGGCCGGCAGTGCGGCGGCGAGCGCTGGACTCAAGGCGGGCGAGCAGATCCTGTCGATCAAGGACGAAACCATCGACACCTGGGCCGAGCTCAGCACCGACCTGATCGAAGGCAGTCTAGACGGCGGGCGTCTCGAACTCACGGTCAAGGGCCTGGACGGCCTGCCGCGCGAAGTGCATCTCGACCTGGCGCGCGTTCGCGTCGACCCCGAGTTCCTGTTCGACGATCTGGGCCTGGTGCCTTATGAGCCCAAGGCTCCACCGGTACTGACCCAGCTCGAAGCCGGCATGCCGGCCGAGGTGGCCGGCCTGCGCGAAGGCGATCGGCTGATCTCGATCGATGGCGAAACGATGACCAGCCCCCGCGCCCTGGTCCAATTCGTGCGGAAGCATCCTGGCGCGATCGTCAAAGTGCAGGCCGAGCGCAATGGAACGCCGATCGAGCGAACCGTGGTGCTCGCGCGCGTCGAGAATGACGGGCAGGTTACCGGGCGCCTCGGTGCCGGATTAGCGACGCCTCCGGACTTGTGGCAGGATTTGCGCGCCGAACGCCGGCTGAATGCCTTGGATGCGGTGCCGGCAGCCGTCGCGCAGACGTGGCGAATGAGCTGGATGACGCTGCGAATGCTGGGTCGGATGGTAACTGGAGACGTGTCGGTCAAGAACGTCAGCGGTCCCATCTCGATCGCGCAGGTGGCCGGGGATTCCGCCCAGATCGGGCTCGTATCGTTCCTGAGCTTCATGGCCATCGTCAGTATCAGCCTGGGTGTTTTGAACCTGCTGCCGGTGCCGATGCTCGATGGCGGGCACCTGCTGCTGTATGCGATCGAAGGAGTGAAGGGTCGGCCGTTGTCCGAGCGCTTCGTCGCGGCCAGTCAGTACATCGGGTTTGCCTTCATCGGCACGCTGATGGTGCTGGCCTTCTACAACGACATCATGCGGTTGATCTGACACTTTCTCGACAAGAGCACAGACCCACGAAATGGGCTCCAATCAAGCACGCTTCAAACTGAAGATCATTGCCGGTGCCGCTGCCATGATGTGGCTGCCGGCGGCCTTTGCCTTCACACCGTTCACGATCAAGGACATCAAGGCCCAGGGCCTGCAGCGTCTCGAGATCGGCACGGTGCTCACGTATCTGCCGCTCGCGGTCGGTGACCAGCTCAACGAGCAGACTTCACGCGCGGCGATGCGGGCCCTGTACGGTTCGGGCCTGTTCGACGACGTGCGTCTCGAGCGCGACGGCGACACCCTGATGATCGTGGTCAAGGAGCGTCCGGCGATCTCGGGTTTCAAGATCGAAGGCAACGACAAGATCGGCGGCGACGAGCTCAAGAAATCGCTCGCCGACGCCGGCATGGCCGAGGGCGAGCTGTTCAAGCGCGACCTGCTTTCCGAGGTGCAGCAGGAACTGCAGCGCCAGTACTTCGCCAACGGCTACTACGACGTCCAGATCGACACCGAGGTCAAGCAGGAGCCGAACAACCGCGTCAACATCGAGATCCAGGTGACCGAAGGCAAGGCCACCAAGATCAAAGAGATCAACATCGTCGGCAACCAGGCGTTCTCGAAGGACGAACTGCTCAAGGCTTTCCAGCTCAAGAAAACCAACTGGATGCCGTTCCAGAAGACCGACAAGTATTCGAAGCAGCAACTCGGCGGCGACCTCGAGGCGTTGAGCTCCTACTATCAGGATCGCGGATATCTGAAGGCCAACATCTCCTCGGTGCAGGTGCAGCTGTCGCCCGACAAGCGCGATCTCTACATCACCGCCAACATCGAGGAAGGCCAGGTCTATACGATCAAGTCGAACCGCATCAGCGGCGACACGATCCTGCAGACGGATTTCCTCGAGCGTCTGCTGTCGACCAAATCGGGCGAAATCTTCTCGCGCAAGCTCGCCACCGAAAGCGCCGATCGCATCGAAGCTGCGCTGTCGGACATCGGCTACGCGTTTGCCGAAGTCACGCCGCTGCCGGAAGTCGATGAAGAGAAGCGCGAAGTCGCGCTGAATTACGTCGTGCGTCCGGGCAAGCGCACCTACGTGCGTCGCATCAACTTCGCCGGCCACGGCGATACGCATGACGAAACGCTGCGCCGCGAAATGCGCCAGCTCGAAGCGGCTCCGTTCTCCAAGAGCGCGGTCGAGCGTTCGCGCGTGCGTCTCACGCGTCTGCCGTTCGTCGAGGAAGCGGAAGTCGATACGCAGCCGGTGCCGGGCACCGACGATCTCGTCGACGTGAGCTTCAAGGTCAAGGAGCGCGCTCCGGGCTCGGTGCAGTTCGGTGTCGGTTACTCGGGCTCGGCGGGCTTCCTGGTGTCGGGCAGCCTCACGCACACCAACTTCCTCGGCACCGGCAACCGCGTCAGCTTCGAAGTCAACAACAGCCAGATCTCGCGCGTCTTCAACGTGAGCTGGACCGATCCGTATTTCACCAACGACGGCATCAGCCAGACCGCCTCGGTGTTCTACCGCAAGTCGGAGTCGGTGATCCGCTACAGCTCGGGGTTCAACTCGAACATCGTGGGTTTCAACCTGACCTACGGCATCCCGCTGTCCGAATACACGAGCCTGCGCGCCGGCTTCGGCATCGAGGAAACCTCGCTCGAGGCGTATTCGAGTGGCACGTCCGACGAAGTGCTGCAGTTCATGCGCGACAACGGTTCGCGCTTCTCGACCTACCAGTTCCGGACCGGTATCGCGCGCGATACGCGTAACAAGACCTTCTTCGCGACGCGCGGTTCGTTGAACCAGTTCTTCGTCGATGCATCGCTGCCGGGCAGCGACCTGGGTTTCTACAGCGCCACTTATCGCAGCGAACTCTATGTGCCGCTGCCGTTCAAGTTCATTTTCAGCGCGAATACGAACATCGGCATGGTGGACGACTACGGCGGTGGCCCGAGCGAAGTGCCGCCGTACGAGTATCTGTTCGCCGGCGGTCCGCGTACCGTGCGCGGCTACAACGACGGACGCCTGGGCCCGCGCGATTCGCTCGGCTTCGCGCTCGGCGGCCAGTTGCGCACGACCATGCAGAACGAACTCATCATTCCGCTGCCGATCGAAAGCGATCAGAAGTCGACGCGCATGAGCCTGTTCTACGACATCGGCCAGGTTTACCTGCGGCCGTCGGATTTCGACGTCAACGAACTCAGGACGGCGGCCGGTGTCGGCTTCCAGTGGTTCACTCCGTTCCTCGGCCTGCTGCAGATGAGCTATGCGTTCCCGCTCAACGACAAGCCGGGTGACAATACCAGGGGCTTCCAGATCACCTTTGGTAGCGGCTTCTGATCGCAGTTCCGTTTGAAGGCCAGTAAACTCCTCCCCGGAATCACCACCAGTACTACAAAAACGCCATGCGTAACGCCCAAAAAATCTTTGCTGTCGCGATCGCCACGACCCTGATGTTCACGAGCGCCGTTGTCCAGGCGCAGTCGAAGATCGCCACCATCCGCGCAGCCGAACTCGTGCAGAGCTCGCCTCAATTCAAGTCCGGCCAGGCCCAGATGAAGTCCGAGTTCGACAAACGCAAGAGCGACCTCGAAGCCGAAGCCAAGAAGCTCGGCGAGGACCTGCAGAAGTTCAAGCGTGAGCAGGACGTCATGAGCGCCGACGCACGCTCGAAGATGGAGAAGGATCTCAATACGCGCCGCATCGATTTCGACTACAAGCAGCGCCAGTTCGGCGAAGACTTCCAGAAGCGCGATCGCGAACTCAGCGAAAGCATGATGGCGAAGATCAAGGATGTCGTCGTCACCGTAGCCAAGGAAAAGGGCGTCGACGTCGTGGTGCAGGATCCGGTGTACGTCGGTCCCGGCATCGACATCACCGAAGACGTGCTCAAGAAGCTGCAGGCCGCAAAGTAAGGTAAGGCTTGCAGATGAATTACTCGCTGGGCGAACTCGCACAGCGTTTCGGGCTTGAAGTAGCAGGCGACGCCGCTGTGCATATCGGCGGCGTTTGCACCTTGAGCCCTGGCGTTTCGGGACGGATCGGCTTTCTGGCCAATCCACGTTACAAATCCACCCTCGCGCAGACGCAGGCTTCGGCCGTCATCGTCGGTCGCAAGGATGCCGGCTCTTTGACCGGAAACGGTTTGATCGCGCGTGACCCGTATTACGCCTTCGCGCAGGTCGCGCGCCTGTTCGACGCGAGCAAGCGTTTCGAACCCGGCGTGCATGCGACGGCCGTCGTCGCGGCCGATGCGCAGATCGGCGAGGGCGTTTACATCGGCCCGCTCGTGATCGTCGAAAGCGGCGCTCGTGTCGGTGCGCACAGCTACATCGGGGCGAGCAGTTTCGTCGGGTCGGGCACGACGCTTGGTACCGCCTGCCGCCTGGAGGCGCGCGTGCATTTGAACGCGGGCGTCACGCTCGGCGATCGCGTGCAGATCCAGCCCGGCGCGGTGATCGGCTCGCGGGGGTTCGGCAACGTGATGGGGCCCAAGGGCTGGGAAGAAGTGCCGCAGCTCGGCAGCGTGGTGATCGGCAGCGACGTCGAGATCGGCGCCAACACGACGATCGATCGCGGTGCGATCGACGACACCGTGATCGCCAACGGCGTGCGCCTCGACAACCTCATCATGATCGCGCACAACTGCCGCATCGGCGAGCACACCGCCATCGCGGCGATGACCGGCATCGCCGGCAGCACCAGGATCGGCGCCCGCTGCATGATCGGCGGCGCGGTCGGCATCAACGGACATATCGAAATCGGCGATGACGTCTTCATCCTCGGACGCGCGATGGTGACGCAATCCTTGCCGGACAAAGGGGTTTACGGCTCGGGCCTTCCGATCGCTCCGGCGAAGGATTGGCGCAAGACCGTGGCGCGCGTGCGCCGCCTGGGCAAACTCGAAGATCGCGTCCGCGCGGTCGAGCAACACGTGGGACTCAAGGGACAAGAACAAGACGATGACGACGACGTCCACAACAATGGATAAGCAGCTCCCGTTCGATATTCGCGACATCATGAAGCTGCTGCCGCACCGCTATCCGTTTTTGCTGGTGGATCGCGTGATCGCGCATGAGCCGGGGCAGTCGATCACGGCGATCAAGAACGTGACGTACAACGAGCAGTTCTTCGTTGGCCATTTTCCGGAGCTGCCGACGTTTCCGGGCGTGCTGATGCTGGAGGCGCTCGCGCAGGCCAGCGGCATCATCGCGGCGCTCAAATCAGGCCTGCGTCCGGACGGTGGCATGGTGCTGTACTTCGCGGGCATCGACAACGCGCGCTTCAAGCGCCCGGTGGTACCCGGCGATCAGCTCACGCTGATGTCCACGCTCGACAAGCAGAAGCGCGATCTGTGGAAGTTCAGCGCCAAAGCCATGGTCGGCAACGAACTGGCCTGCGAAGCCGAGCTGCTCTGCGTGCTCAAGGACACGAGCAAAGCCGCATAGCGTCATTGAAGCGGAAGCCAAGAGGCCTGCGATGAGCATTTCGAGCACCGAACCCAAGCTGCACCCGACGGCCATCATCAGTCCCAAGGCGCAGCTGCACGAGTCGGTGCGCGTCGGCCCGTACTCGGTGATCGGTGAAGGCGTCACGATCGGCGAGGGCAGCTGGATCGGGCCGCACGTGGTGCTGTCCGGACCGATGACCATCGGCCGCGACAACCAGATCTTCCAGTTCGCCTCGATCGGCGAAATCTCGCAGGACAAGACCGCCAGGCAGGACGATCCGACCAGCGTCGTGATCGGCGACGGCAATATCATCCGCGAGTACGTGAGCATCCAGCGCGGCACGATGAAGGAGTTCGACACCAAGCGCGGCGAAACGCGCGTGGGCAGTCGCAACCTGATCATGAATTACTGCCACATCGCGCACGATTGCGTGATCGGCAGCGACACCATTTTCGCGAACAATGCGAGCCTCGCGGGCCACGTCGAGATTCAGGACTGGGTGATTCTCGGCGGCTACACGCTGGTCTATCAGTTCTGCCGCATCGGCGCGCATGCGTTCACGGCTTTTTCCGCCGGCGTCGCGGGCGATATTCCGCCGTACGTGATGGTGCAGGGCAACCCGGCCGAACCGCGCACGATCAACAAGGAAGGCCTGCGCCGCCGCAACTTCGCGCCCGAGGCGATCGCCGAGATCGATGCGGCGTACAAGCTCATCTATCGCTCGGGCAAGGTCATGGCCGATGTGAAGACCGAGCTTGCCGAGATGGCGAAGACCTCGTCGCACGCCAGGCTCATGCTCGATTTCATCCTGAGCGGCAAGCGTCCGCTCGCGCGCGGCTGATCCGCGAAAAACACATCAATAAAAAACGGCAGATGGCGCTTAGGGAATCGCCATCTGCCGAGTGATTCAATCAAGGACTGGTCGTCAGATACGGCCCCTGATCGAAAGGTTTGAACCGGGCTCTCTTCGCGGAGCTCAGGTGTTCGGAATCCTTTTCAAAACCTTTTTCAAAACCTTTTTCAGAACGTGTAGCGCAGGCCCAGCGTGACGAAGCGCCCGACCGCACCCGATTGATGGAACGACGGGTTGTAGTTGAGCCCGCCGTAGGTGTACGGATCGAACGGGGCCATGCGGTTGAACAGGTTCAGCGCCGACGCCGTGAACTCCCAGTGCTCGTCAACGCCGAGCTTGCTGTACAGATCGACGGTCGTGAACGAGGACAGCGAGCAGCCGCTGTAGGCCGAGCCATCGGGCCGGTAGACGCCGCAGACTTTGCCGTCCGGGTCGACGTTGTAATACGCGCCCTCGTAGGTATCGCTCGACCAGGTGCCGTCCTCGTTGTCGACGAGTTGCGAGCCCTTGTGATCGATCATGTCCATGCTGCCGACGTAGTTCACCGAGCCGGTGACCGAGACCTGCGCGCGTTCCCAGGTCAGCTCCAGGCGAGCGCGATCCTTCGGCGTGCCGCCGGCCGAACTGAGCACGTAAGGCCCGTGCGTGCCGGCGTATTCGAAGCTCTCTCCGCTGTCGAAACTGCGCTCGAAGCTGATCACGTGCGTGAGCATGAAGCCGCCGCTGATCCTGCCGAAACGGCCGAGGTCGAGCTTCTGCCGATACTCGAAATCGAAGCCCGAAGTCGTGGTCTTGTTGGCATTGACGTAAGGCGCCGAGACCGCGCTGAGGTCGCCGTCTTCGTTGTAGTAGATCGTCGAGTTCGGCAACTCGCCCGGACGCTGCGAATTGGGCGTCTGCCCACTTTGAGGAGCATCGCCGATGATGAGCGCCTGATCGGCGCCGACGATCTCGTCGCGGCGTTCGATGCGGTAATAGTCGAGCGTCGCGCTGGTTCCGCGAACCGGCTCGAACACGAGTCCCGCCGTATAGCTCTTGGCGCGCTCGGGCTTGATGTCCGGATTGCCGATCGTCAGCAGGCCGATGCCCGTGAAGCCGTACGTGGAGCTGTTGCCGCTCTCCGATGGCCCCGGCGCGCGAAACGCTTCGGCGTAAGTGGCACGCAGCGCGAGCTCATCGAGCGGCTTGATCTTGATGCCGACTTTCGGCGTCGTCGAATGGCCATAGTCCGAATAGTGGTCGTAGCGCAGCGCCGCATTGAGCTCGACGAACCTCGCCACCGGGGCGTTGATTTCCGTATAGCCGGCGACGACATCGCGATCGGCTTTGAACGATGAATAACCCAGGCCGATGATGTCGCCTGTCGCGGTGAACGGCAGCGGCGGCGTGTCGGTTTTCTCGTTGCGCGCCTCGGCGCCGAAGGCCAGGCCGAAATCGCCGCCGGGCAGCTCGAACAGCGAGCCCGACAGCTTGGCGTCGACGAGCGCGATCGAGCTCTTGGCCTTGCGCTTGAGCGTCGGCGAAATGTCATCGAGCACGCTGCGATCGACGCTCGGGTCCATGATGCGATAGCTGCCGTCGTCGAGATGCGCCTGCAGCCGGTCGGCGACGATGTAGCCGGTGTGCTCGTCGTCGAGCTGGCTTCGGATGTAGCCGAGGCCGACGTCCCAATCCCAATCCGAGAGCTTGCCCTGCACGCCGGTGATCGCGCGGATCACGTTGCTGGTCTGCTCGCCGTTGCGACCGCCGAAATCCGTCGTCAGCAAACGAAAGCCGCGCGCGACGCCATACGGGTTGTCCGGATGATTCGCCGGCATGATCGTCGTGTGCACCTTGAGATTGCCCGGATCGGCCGCGTTGTAGACGCCGTTGTCGATGACGTCGCCCGGCGTGCCGATGCTCTGGGTCTTGGCGAAGAACCAGCCGAGCTCGGAATAGGCCTGCGTTTCGTCGTTCAGGAACAGACTGCCGCGGCTGAACAGGTTGATGCGGTCCTGCTCGGGCTGAATCTGCGAATAGCCCACCGTGTCGAACAGGCAGACGCCGGTGTCGCCCGAGATTTCGGGACAGGCCTTGAGGTTGATGCGATGGCTCGGGTCGCGGTCGGTCGCGCCGTTCACGAGCGGGCGCATCGTGCCCCAGGGCGTGGCCGACAGCAGGGCGGGCGAGTGCGCGATTTCGCCGTCGGCATCGATGTATGTGAAGGCGCCGGCGCCGGCCGGTCGGCCGCCCTGGCGATTGTCGTACCAGCCGTAGCGGCGCAGATCGTTGGTCCCCAGATAGCCTTCGCGGTCCGCATTGCCGATCGCCTGCGTGGTCGAGCCTTCGATCGTCGCGAAAATGTTGTAGCGCTCGTCGCCGGTGCCGAAGCTGCCGTGGAAGCGTTTGTAGTCGCCGTCGTCCATGTACGAGCTGCCGAAATTGCCGCCCAGCTGCGCGCCCTGGTAATTGCTGCGCAGGATGATGTTGACGACGCCGCCGACCGCGTCCGAGCCGTAGATCGCCGAGCCGCCGTCCTTGAGCACTTCGACGCGCTCGACCGCTTCGAGCGGGATCGAATTGAGGTCGACGAAGCTGCGCTGGCCGTCGTCGGCCAGCCCATAAGTGGCCATGCGCCGGCCGTTGACGAGCACCAGCGTGGAGTTCAAGCCCAGGCCGCGCAGCGAGACACCCGAAGCGCCCGAAGCGAAGCCGCCGCTGAAGGCGCTCGACAGCGAGCCCTGGTTGTCGGCCGAAACGCTGCGCAGCACGTCGGCGATGTTCTGCTTGCCCGAACGGTCGATGTCCTCACGCGTGAGCACCTGGACCGGCGAGGCGGTCTCGGCGTCGGTGCGGCGGATGCGCGAACCGGTGACGACGATGGTTTCGATCTCGGCCGATGCATCGGTCTCGGCAACCGGCGCTTCGGTCTGCGCCGCGGCCAATGGCGGCAAGGCCGCGGCGCCTGCTCCCAACAGGCACCCGGCCAGCCGACGACGACTCCGCTTCTCGTGCTTCATGACATCCCCCTGGGTCGGTGTAGACGGGCCGACCTTACCGCCGACATCCGGCTGGGTCTTTGAGCCAGGCTGAGGAATTGATGAGGTTTTCGTGAGGCCGCCGATGCGCCTTGCGAAACAAGCGCTTGCGAGCGCGCGGCGGCGGACGGCTGGCATACTCGCGGCCATGACGGCTTCCTCTCCTCCCACCATCGCGCTGGTCGCGGGCGAGCTATCGGGCGACCTGCTCGGCGCCGCGCTGATCCAGGCGCTGCGCGAGCGCTTCCCGCAGGCGCGTTTCTACGGCGTGGCCGGGCCGCGCATGGTCGCCGCCGGTTGCGAGGCGATCGACAGCATCGAAGCGCTCTCGGTCATGGGCATTGCCGAAGTGTTGCCTGCGCTGCCCCGGCTGTTCAAGCTGCGCGCCCGGCTCGTCGAGCGCTTTGCCGCCGACCGGCCGGACATCGTCATCGGCATCGATGCGCCCGATTTCAACCTCGGCCTCGAGCGCCGGCTGCGCGATCGCGGGCTGCGCACCGCGCATTTCGTCAGCCCGACGGTCTGGGCCTGGCGCAGCGGGCGCGTGAAGGGGATCGTGCGCTCGGTCGATCTGCTGCTGTGCCTGTTTCCGTTCGAGCCCGCGTTCTATGCGGAGCAGATTCGCCAGCGGGCGCTCGATACCCGGCGGCCGTTCGACGCCACCTACGTCGGCCATCCGCTCGCCGACGAGCTCGACGCGCGCACCCCGCCGGAACAGGCGCGCGCCGCACTCGGGCTGGACGGGCGAGGGCCGGTGCTCGCGGTGCTGCCCGGCAGTCGCGGCAGCGAGCTGCGCTATCTCGGCGAGCCCTTCGTGCAGACCGCCCAATGGCTGAGCTCGCGCGTGCCGGGGCTGCGCTTCGTCACGCCGATCGCCAAGCCGTCGTTGCGCGAAGGCATGCAGAAGACCATCGCCGAGCTGGCGCCGGGGCTGGACTGGACACTCGTCGACGGCCGCTCGCGCGAGGTCATGCAGGCGGCCGACGCGGTGCTGATCGCCTCGGGCACGGCGACGCTCGAATGCCTGCTGCTCGGCCGGCCGATGGTGGTCGCCTACAAGGGTTCGCCGCTGACGGCCTGGCTGATGCTCAAGGCCGGCCTGCTCAAGGTCGATCACGTGAGCCTGCCGAACCTGCTCGGCGAGACGCCGACGGTGCCCGAGTTGCTGCAGGACGAGGCGGTGCCCGAAAAGCTCGGCCAGCAGTTGCTGCCGCTGCTGACCGATGCGGCCGCGCGCGCGCGCCAGCTCGATGAATTCGACCGCATTCGCGAGCGTCTGCGCTGCTGCGCCGCGGCGCGCGCGGCAGACGCGGTCGCGGCCTTGCTGGCTCGCTCCGGCGTCTAGCTCTACGGGCTTGCGACAGTCCCTAACATAACCACGGCCCGGCCGCGGACCGTAAAATGCCGGCCATGAGTTCCGCCGTTTCGCCCTCCGTTTCGTCCGCCGTTTCGACCGGTCCCGCGCAGCCCCTGCGTTTGGTGGCCGGGCTCGACGAAGCCGGTCGCGGCTGTCTGGCCGGGCCGGTTTATGCCGCGGCGGTGATCCTCGGACCGCGCCACGGCATACGCGGGCTCGACGATTCCAAGAAGCTCAAGCCGATCGAGCGCGACCGGCTGTTCGACAGGATCCAGCAGCGTGCGGTGGCTTTTGCGATCGCCTCGGCTTCGGTCGAGGAAATCGAGCGCCTCAACATCCTGCATGCCTCGATGCTCGCGATGCAGCGCGCCGCCGAAGCGCTGAATCCGGTGCCGCATCACTGCCTCGTCGACGGCAACCGCTTGCCCAAGCTGTTCTGCAGCGCCGATGCGGTGATCGGCGGCGACGCGATCCACAGCTCGATCATGGCCGCGTCGATCCTCGCCAAGGTGGCGCGCGACCGCGAGATGCAGCGGCTCGACGCCGAGCATCCGGGCTACGGTTTCGCCCAGCACAAGGGCTACGGCACGCCGATGCATCTGCAGGCGCTCAAGGCGCTCGGCGTCTGCGTGCAGCACCGCATGGGTTTTGCGCCGTGCGCGCAGCGCGATCTGTTCGCGTCGGGTCTGGTCGACCTCACCGCCGAAGGCGGCGACGTGCTCGACGGAGCCTACGCTTGAGCTTCGTTCACCTGCGCCTGCACAGCGAGTTCTCGCTGACCGATTCGATCGTCCGTATCGAGCCACCCAAACGCAAGGGCGGCGGCAGCGGCGGCACGCTGACCAAGGCCGTCGCTGCGCACCGGCAGCCAGCCGTCGCGCTGACCGATCGCATGAACCTGTTCGCGATGGTCAAGATGTACAAGGCCGCCGAAGGCGCGGGCATCAAGCCCATCGTCGGCGCGGATCTGTGGCTCGCCGAACGCCTGAAGGGAGAAGGACCCGAGCGGATCACGCTGCTCGTGCAGAACGAAACCGGCTATCGCAATCTGACGCTGCTGATTTCGCGTGCGTACACCGAAGGGCAGAGCAAGGGCTACCCGCTCGTCGAGCGCGATTGGCTCGCGACGACCAACGAAGGCCTCATCGCGCTGACGGGCCGCGACGGCACCACCTTCCGCGCCTCGCAGAACGACAACGTCGAACTCGCCTTGTCGGCGCTCGACGAACTGCAGGCGATGTTCCCGGATCGCCTGTACCTGGAGATTTCGCGCTGCCAGCGGCCGGGCGACGATGCCTGGGTCGACGCGGCCGTCGCGCTCGCCAAGCATCGTTCGCTGCCTCTGGTCGCGACCAACGACGTGCGCTTTCTGACGCGCGCCGAGTTCGCCGCGCACGAGGCGCGTGTCTGCATCGCGCAGGGCCGCGTCATCAACGACGACAAGCGCCCGCGCGACTACACCGAGGAGCAATATCTCAAGAGCAGCGAGGAGATGATCGCGCTGTTCGCCGATCTGCCCGAGGCGATCGAGAACACCCTCGAAATCGCGCGCCGCTGCACGCTGTCGATGAAGTTCGGAACGTATCACCTGCCCGAATACCCGGTACCCGAAGGCCACGACAGCAACAGCTGGCTGCGCCTGCAGGCGCACGAAGGGCTCACGCGCCGCCTGCAGGTGATCACGCCGGCGACGACCGAGGAGGAGTACCGCAAGCGCCTCGACTACGAGCTCGGCATCATCGAGCGCATGAAGTTTCCGGGCTACTTCCTCGTAGTGGCCGACTTCATCCAGTGGGCCAAGAACAACGGCTGTCCGGTCGGCCCGGGCCGCGGTTCCGGTGCGGGTTCGCTCGTCGCGTATTCGATCGGCGTCACCGACCTCGATCCCTTGCCGTACAACCTGCTGTTCGAGCGCTTCCTGAACCCCGAGCGCGTGTCGATGCCCGACTTCGACGTCGACTTCTGCATGGACAATCGCGATCGCGTGATCAGCTACGTGACCGAGAAATACGGCCGCGAGCGCGTGGGCCAGATCGTCACCTACGCGACGATGGCCGCGCGCGGCGTGGTGCGTGACGTCTGCCGTGTGCTCGGTCACGGCTACGGTTTCGGCGATCGTCTGGCCAAGCTCATTCCGGGCACGCCCGGCGCGACGCTGGCCGACGCGGTCGATGAAGTGCCCGAACTCAAGCAGGCCTACGAGACTGAGGAAGACGTGCGCGCGGTGCTCGATCTGGCGCTCGAACTCGAAGGCGTGACGCGCGGTGTCGGCGTGCATGCGGGCGGCGTCATCATCGCGCCGAATCCGCTGACCGATTACGCACCGCTGCTCTGCGAACCGGGCGGCGCCGGCATGCGCTCGCAGTTCGACATGAAGGACGTCGAATCGATCGGCCTGGTGAAGTTCGACTTCCTGGGCTTGAAGACGCTCACGGTGATCCAGGAGGCCGTCGAGAACATCGCCAAGAGCACCGGCGAAGAGGCCATCGACGTGCTCAAACTGCCGATCGACGATGCCGAGACCTACAAGCTCTACGCGAGCGGCGATACCAGCGCGGTGTTTCAGATGGAATCGCCGGGCATGCAGAAGGCTTCGCGCGACCTCAAGCCCGATACCTTCGAAGACATCATCGCGCTGGTGTCGCTGTATCGACCCGGCCCGATGGACCTGATTCCGGAGTACTGCGCGCGCAAGCGCGGCGATTCGCCGGTGGAATATCTGCACGCGGAGATGGAATCCGTTCTGCAGCCCACCTACGGCATCTTCGTGTACCAGGAACAGGTCATGCAGATGTCGCAGCGCCTGGCCGGCTACACGCTCGGCGGTGCCGACCTGCTGCGTCGCGCGATGGGCAAGAAGAAGGCCGACGAAATGGCGCAGCAGCGCGCCATCTTCACCGAAGGCTCGCAAAAGAACGGCATCGACGAGAGCATTGCCACGCAGGTCTTCGACCTGATGGAGAAGTTCGCGAACTACGGCTTCAACAAGTCGCACGCGGCCGCGTACGCGCTCGTCAGTTATCAGACCGCCTGGCTCAAGACGCACTATCCGGCCGAGTTCATGGCCGCGGTGATGTCCTGCGACATGGACCACACCGACACCGTCGTCGCGATGCTCGACGAGTGCAAGCGCATGAAGCTCAAGGTGCACTCGCCCGACATCAATCGCTGCTTCTTGCGCTTCACGGTGCCCGCGAAGGGCGAAATCGCCTATGGCCTCGGCGCGATCAAGGGCGTGGGCGAGGGCGCGCTCGAAGGCATTCTCGCCGAGCGCGCGGCCAATGGCCCGTTCAAAGACCTGTTCGATTTCTGCAAGCGCATCGATCTCAAGAAAGCGAACAAGCGCGTGCTCGAAGCGCTGATCTGCTCGGGCGCGCTCGACAGCTTCAAGCTCAATCGTCCCTCGCTGATGGCGACCTTGCCCAAAGCGCTGCAGGTGGCCGAGAAAGCTGCAGCGAGCCAGAGTTCCGGCATGTTCGACATGTTCGGGCTCGGCAGCAGCGAGCCGACACCGCACGAGCAGGTGCAGGCCGAAGTCGTGCCCGACTGGTCGCGCCAGGAACTGCTCGAAAAAGAGCGCGATACGCTCGGCTTTTATCTGTCGGGCCATCCGATCGAAGCCTGGGCCGAGGTCATCGACCAGGTCTGCTCGGGCAACCTGCGCGATCTGATCCAGCAATACGCGACGCCGACGCCGGTCTCCGCCGACGGCAAGCCGCAATGGACGCCGCGCACCAAATGCCTGTTCGGCGCCTGGGTGACCGATCTTCGCTTCTTCAAGGGCGACGGCAAGTTCGGCCGATCGAGCTACAAGATCACCATCGGCGACGGCAGCCGCCAGCTGTCGACGTGGATCGACGTCGACAAGTGGCCCAGGCTGCAGGGTTTCATGCGCGTCGACACGCTGGTCTTCGTGATCGCCGAAATCGGCCTGTCGCCCGGCAAGGACGGACGCGAGCCCGAGCCGCGCCTCTACAACCCGGAGTTCCTGTCGCCCGCGCAGCTGATGTCCGAATACGCGACGCGCATCTGGCTGGCCTGGAAGCGCCCGCCGCGCGACGTCATCGCGCTACGCAATGCGCTTGCGCCGTTCCGCTCCGAGAACGGAGCGGCGGTGACCATCGACTACGTCAACGGTCGCGCGCGCGCGACGCTGGATTTCCCGCCCGAATGGCGAGTGCGCATCGAGCCCGCGAGCCTCGATTCGATCGGCAAGCTGTTCACCGCCGACCAGATCAAGGTCAGCTACAAGAAGTACGTCGCCCCGCAACCCGAGCGCAAGGCCAGGTTCGCGAGCGCGGGGGCTGGCGACGACGAGTGAGCGGAAGGCTGGGGCGCAGGCGCCTCTCCCCAGCCTGCGGTGGGCATCAGCAATTGTCCGGGTCCGCGCGCTCGATTTCGCTCTGGGTCAGCGTTGCGCTGTCACCGTTGCCGAACTGCAGCGTCGCACTGCCGTTGGACTGGAAGGTGATGGTGACGCTGTGTGCGTCCGACGTGAGCTTGATTTTGCCGGCTACCGGCGTTGCGTAGGTGGTGCCGAAGGCGATCGGAGTGAGCGTTGCGATGTTGATTTCGGCACCTTCGCAGCCTGCGCTGCTATAGGCGTAATCGCCATCGACACTCTCGCCGGCTGCGGTTTCAGTGTAGGTGATGGGGGTATTGCCACGACCGTAATCGATGACGACGCTGCCGTCCTCGCCGTCGATGGTGCCTTGTCCCTCGAAGGAGCCGAGCTGCTTGTACGAAGTGGAGCTTCCGTTCGAAGCGTTCCTGTACTCGATGAGTCCGAGTGCGCGCTGGGTGATATCGGTGGTTGTCTTGTTGCCCGTTTCTTCTACGTAGCGCCAAGTCAGCGGTGTTGAACCCTGGCCGGCCCTGTCGTAGGCGTAGTAGTAGCCGGACATGGCAGTGGGCGTTTCGCCGGTCTCCGAGAAGCCGTTGGTCGTCAACGTCGTCGAGTCATAGGTTTCGACGCAATTGCTGTAGACGAACTGATCGTAATCGGTGCTGGCCGATACATTGCCGTAGAAGGCGTAGTTGACGATCTTGGCCCCGTCATCGTGGGACGCAGTGCCGTCGCCGGAGCATCTCGAAGTCGACGTCTTGAGTCTTGAGCCCGATCCCATCCTCGACTTCGCCGGGCGGGCGGCCGCGCGCGGGAGTGTTCCGTGCGACCAGCCCTTGGCCCGCGAAGGGCTCGATGCCAAAGCCTTGCCGGTCGCGAAGTCTGCCGGGCCGGCGTCGAAGCTGGTGATGAAGAGCGAGCCGAGCACGGCGAGTTCGTGAGCCACATTCTCTTTACTGCCGAGCGGAGCTTCGCCGCCACCGCTACCGCTACCGCCACAGGCGGCCAGAGCCAAGACGAGACCGGTCGATCCCAACGCGGGCTTGATGAAACGATGCATGCTGATCCCCCAATTTGATGTCGTTCCGACCGATGGCCGGAATTTCCCCGCAGATGCGGGCCCCGTGCCGACCCGATCATGGCAATGCGCTCGATCGGTGCAGCGCGCCCAGCATCGCCGATCCGGATTCCCTGAACTGAGGCACAGGTCGAACTGGACGCAGACTCTCGGCGCCATGCGCTCGCGTAGGGTTTTGGCGTTCAGCCGGGATTCGAAACTCGGCGCAACTCGTTGTAGCATCGGCACATACGGGAACTGTCTCCACCGGCCGGACTGCCGCATGAACCTGAATTATCTGGATTTCGAACAACCCATCGCCGATCTGCAGCAGAAGATCGAAGAGCTGCGCTACGCCACCGCGGGCAGCGAAGTGAACCTCACCGAGGAAATCGGCCGTCTCGAGCTCAAAAGCAAGGAGCTCACGCGCCAGATCTTCTCCAACCTGAATCCCTGGCAGGTGGCCCAGCTGGCCCGCCATCCGCAGCGTCCGTACGCGCTCGACTACATCAAGACCCTGTTCACCGACTGGGAAGAGCTGCACGGCGATCGTC
Organism: Hydrocarboniphaga effusa AP103; assembly: GCF_000271305.1. Taxonomy (GTDB): domain Bacteria; phylum Pseudomonadota; class Gammaproteobacteria; order Nevskiales; family Nevskiaceae; genus Hydrocarboniphaga; species Hydrocarboniphaga effusa. The sequence continues at coordinate 662,858 of NZ_AKGD01000004.1, read as the reverse complement.
ACTTCATGGACGACCCGGCCATCGTCGGTGGCATGGCGCGTCTCGACGGCCGGGCGGTCATGGTCATCGGCCAGCAGAAGGGCCGCGACGCCAAGGAGCGCGTGCATCGCAACTTCGGCATGCCGATGCCCGAGGGCTATCGCAAGGCGCTGCGCCTGATGAAGATGGCCGAGCGCTTCAACCTGCCGATTCTCACCTTCATCGACACCCCGGGCGCGTTCCCGGGCATCAGCGCCGAAGAGCGCAACCAGTCCGAAGCCATCGCCCGCAACCTGTTCGAGCTGTCGAACCTGCGTACGCCGGTGATCGCGACGGTGACGGGCGAGGGCGGCTCGGGCGGCGCGCTCGCGATCGGTGTCGGCGATCACGTGATGATGCTCCAGCACAGCATCTACTCGGTGATCTCGCCCGAGGGCTGCGCCTCGATCCTGTTCAAGTCGGCCTCGCGCGCGAGCGAAGCGGCCGAAGCCATGCGCATGACGGCCAAGGATCTCTACGAATTCAAGCTCATCGACGAGATCGTGCCCGAGCCGCTGGGCGGCGCGCATCGTGATTACGAAAGCACCATGGCGGCGGTCAAGAATCGCCTGGTCGCCAACCTCGAGCGCCTGCGCTCGGTGCCGATGACCAAGCTGCTCGCCGATCGCTACCAGCGCCTGATGTCGTACGGCGCCTACGATCAGCGCCACTGACCGCATCGCCTCGCCGCTCACGAAAAAGCCCGCGAAAGCGGGCTTTTTCGTTGAAGCGCGGTCAGGCGATCAGGGCGAAAGCCCCTCGACCGGAGCCGCGGAATCGGGCGTCGCCGGCGTGCTCGTCGGCAAGGCGATCTTCGAGAGCTCCTTGCGAATCTGATCGACCGTCATCTCCTGATGCAGCTCGCCCACCTTGTTGCCGGACGAGTCGATCAGCGCGAGCCAGCCGGTGGCCTTGTTGCTCATGTAGAGCGAGTAGAGGCCGAGCTTTTGCGCCTGTTCGCGCGACTTGGCCTTGCGCTCCTCGTTGGTCACATCGAGCCTGACGAACTCGACGCTGCGCTCGAAATCCGGTTTCACCTCGGCGATCTTCGGCGCGATGAGCTTGCAGTTCATGCACCAGTCCGCATAGAACCAGACCGCCATCGGTTTGGTCGGCAGCGGCTTGTTGTCGGCGGCCCGTGCCAGCCCTGCGAGGCCGAGTATCAGGGTCAGCGTCGTGATCGTGATCAACCGCATCCGCATCTGCATCGTGTCTCCCTTTGCCGCATGTCATTTTTCATGCAACGGTGTTTTCGCAAGCTTAGCGGCGCTTTGGTGAACCGCAGCGTGAACTCGCGGGATCGCTCGCTATGATGCACCGCATGGCATTCGATCCTGCCCGATTGCGGCTCACCGCCCCGACAGGGGCGACACGATTCTGCGTCGCTTACAGCGGCGGCGGCGATTCGACGGCGCTGCTGCTGGCCTTGTCGACGCTGGGCCTGCCCGCGCTACGTGCGGTGCACGTGCATCACGGGCTGCAGGCGATCGCCGATGACTGGGTGCTGCACTGCGAGCGCCGTTGCAGGCAGCTCGAGGTTCCGCTGCAGGTGCTGCACGTGAACATCGAGCCTGACGACGCGCTGGGCCCGGAAGCCGCGGCTCGGGAAGCCCGGCATCGGGCGCTGATACAAGCGCTGCAGCCGGGCGAGGTGCTGGCGATGGCGCATCACCGGGACGATCAGGCCGAGACCTTCCTGATGCGCGCCTTGCGCGGCTCGGGCGTTCGTGGACTCGGCAGCATGCGGGCGCTGCGCCGCTTCGGCGAGGGCTGGCTCTGGCGTCCGCTGCTCGATGTGCGGCGCTCCGAACTACTCGACTGGGTAGCGGCACGGGGGCTCGACTGGGTCGATGATCCGCACAATGCCGAGCCGCGTTACGAGCGCGTGCGCCTGCGTCGCGAAGTATTGCCGCTGTTGCATCATCGCTGGCCCGCGGCGACCGAATCGCTCGCGCAATCGGCGCATTGGTGCGCCGAGGCGGACGATCTGCTCGACGAGCTCGCGGGTCTGGATGCCGCGAGCGTGATCGAAGCCCAGGGCCTGTCGATGCGCGGCCTCGCGGCGCTGAGCGCTGCGCGTCGGCGCAATCTGCTGCGTTGGCACCTCGAACAGCAAGGCCTGCCGCCTGCGCCTCGGACGGCGTTCGCGCGTTTGCCGGAATTGCTGGCGGCGCCGCCCGATGCGGAGCCACTGCTGAGCTGGCCTGGAGTGGAGCTGCGACGGTATCGGAAGCATCTGCATCTGATGCGTCCGCTGCCGCCGGCGCCCGAAGGGTTCGAAGTGGAGTGGGACGGGGGCGCGGCGCTGAACCTGCCGCCGGGCTGCGGTGAGTTGAGGGCTTCCGCGCAGCGCCGCTACACGGTGCGCTTCGCGAGCGGAGGCGAGCGGTTTCGGACAGAGGCCGGTCAGCCGAGCCGCAGCCTCAAGAATTTGTTTCAGGAGCGTGGTATTCCGCCGTGGAAGCGGTGCCGCACTCCGCTGGTATTCGAGGACGGCGAGCTGGTCTGGGTCGGTGGCTTGCCCTGGCAACCCGCCGAGGCCCGGATCGAATGGCTGCACTCATAACAACGAAAGATCGATAAAGGACGGAGACAATCATGAACGGATTGATGATGGACGCGCCGCTGCTGATCAGCACGCTGCTTGAGCATGCCGAGCGCTGCCACGGCGACGTCGAAATCGTTTCACGGCGGGTCGAAGGCGGCGAAGGCGATGCGCGCTTCCACCGCTACACCTGGCGCGAGGCGGCCAAACGCTCGCGTCAGCTCGCCAATGCACTCAGCCGGCTCGGCGTGAAAGCCGACGACCGCGTCGGCACGCTTGCCTGGAACGGCTACCGACACCTGGAGCTCTACTACGCGGTCTCCGGTTCGGGCGCGATCATCCATACGGTGAATCCACGGCTGTTCCCCGATCAGGTCGCCTGGATCATCAACCACGCCGAAGACAAGGTCTTGTTCTTCGACATCAACCTCGCCCCGCTGGTCGAGAAGCTCGCCCCGCAGTGCACGAGCGTGAAGACCTGGGTGGCGATGACCGATGCGGCCCACAAGCCGACGCAGGCGATCCCGAACCTGGTCTGCTTCGAAGACCTGATCGCGGCCGAGAACGACGACTACGCCTGGCCGCAGTTCGACGAAAAACAGGCCGCCGGCCTTTGCTACACCTCGGGCACCACCGGCAACCCCAAGGGGGTGCTGTATTCGCACCGCTCCTCGCTCTTGCACGCCTACGGCTCCTGCCTGCCCGACGCGCTGAACATCTCCTCGCGCGACGTGGCGCTGCCGATCGTGCCGATGTTTCACGTCAACGCCTGGGGCATGCCGTATTCGGCGGCCCTGGTCGGCTGCAAGTTCGTGCTGCCGGGGCCGGCGCTCGACGGCGCCAGCCTCTGCGAGCTGTTCAACCGCGAAGGCGTGACTTTCTCGGCCGGCGTGCCGACGGTCTGGCTCGGCATGCTCCAGTACGTGCGCGAAACCGGCATCAAGCCCGAGGCGCTCGAGCGCTGCATCGTCGGCGGCTCGGCTTGCCCGCCGTCGCTGTTCGAAGCCTTCGAAAAGGAACTCGGCGTGCTGCTGAAGCCGGGTTGGGGCATGACCGAAATGTCGCCGCTCGGCTCGGTGAACTCGCTCGCCCCAAAGCACGAGGCCCTGCCCGAGGCGCAGCGCCGGGCGCAGGCGCTCAAGGCCGGCAAGCTGGTGTTCGGCGTCGCGGCCAAGATCGTCGATGGCGACGGCAAGCCGCTGCCGAACGACGGCGTGGCGTTCGGCGACCTGCTGGTGCGCGGCCCCTGGGTCATCGAGCGCTACTACAAAGGCGAGGGCAGCCCGCTGGTCGACGGCTGGTTCCCCACCGGCGACGTCGCCACCATTGATGCGGACGGTTTCATCGGCATTACCGATCGATCGAAGGACGTGATCAAGTCCGGCGGCGAATGGATCAGCTCCATCGATCTCGAGAACATCGCCATGAGCCATCCGGCCGTGGCCGAGGCCGCGGTGATCGGCGTCGCGCACCCCAAATGGGACGAGCGACCGATCGTGGTCGCGGTGCTGCGCCAGGGCGCGACTGTCACGCGGGAGGAGCTTCTGGCCCATTTCGACGGCAAGATCGCCAAATGGTGGCTGCCCGACGACGTCGCCTTTGTCGACGAATTGCCGCACACCGCCACCGGGAAAGTGCAGAAACTCAAGCTTCGCCAGAGCTTTTCGGATTACAAGCTGGCGGGTTGAGGGGGCGATCGGACGCATTCGAATCGGCGAGCTGGCTGTCGCTCTCCCGCGAGCGGGCGGGCGTCCCGTCGGAGGCGAGGAGAGAGAGCGGGCCTGCGAGAAGTGACGCGTTTCCATCAGACCCTCTCCCGCCCGCGGGAGAGGGGATACGCAACAGGCCCCGAAACGCATGCAGGATGCCCCCGCGCGTATGCGAGCAAGTCGACTGTGCATGGCAGGCAAAGGGCCCATGCCGTAAAATTCGCGAAACCCCCAGCCTGACCCTATCCATGCCGAACGCCAGTTCGACGCGTTTTCTGTTTGTGACGGGCGGCGTGGTGTCCTCGCTCGGTAAAGGTATTGCCGCTGCCTCGCTCGCCGCGATTCTCGAATCGCGCGGGTTCAAGGTGCGCATGATCAAGCTCGATCCTTACATCAACGTCGACGCCGGAACGATGAGCCCGTTCCAGCACGGCGAGGTGTTCGTGACCGAAGATGGCGCCGAAACCGACCTCGACCTCGGACACTACGAACGCTTTTTGCGCGGCAAGACCAACCGCCATTCCAACCTGACCACCGGCCAGGTCTACCGCAACGTGCTCGAGAAGGAGCGTCGCGGAGACTATCTCGGCCGCACCGTGCAGGTGATTCCGCACATCACCGACGAAATCCAGGCCGCGATTCGCCGCGGCGCCGAAGGCGCCGACATCTGCATGGTCGAGATCGGCGGTACCGTCGGCGACATCGAATCGCTGCCGTTCCTCGAAGCCATCCGCCAGATGGGCGTCGAGCTCGGCCGCCGCAACGCGATGTACATGCACCTGACGCTCGTTCCGTTCGTGAAGGCCTCGGGCGAGCTCAAGACCAAGCCGACGCAGCACTCGGTCAAGGAACTGCGCGGCATCGGCATCCAGCCCGACATCCTCGTGTGTCGATCCGAGCGCCCGTTGCCGGACGCCGAGAAGCGCAAGATCGGCCTGTTCACCAACGTGCCGTACAACGCGGTGATCTCGGCGATCGATCTCGACGACATCTACAAGATTCCGAACTGGCTGCATCAGCAGGGCCTGGACGACCTCGTGGTCGAGCACTTCGGCCTCGAAGCGCGTCGCGCCGACCTGTCGAGCTGGGAGCGCGTCGTCGAAGCTCGCGATCAGCAGGACGTGGAAGTGCAGATCGCGATGGTGGGCAAGTATGTCGACCTCGCCGACGCCTACAAGTCGCTCAACGAGGCGCTGACCCACGCCGGCCTGCACGTGCACACGCGCGTGAAGATCCGCTATATCGAGTCCGAGACGCTCGAGCACCAGGGTACACGCGTGCTGCAGGGCGCTGACGCGATCCTGGTTCCGGGCGGCTTCGGCGAGCGCGGCATCGAAGGCAAGATCATGGCCGCCCGCTATGCGCGCGAGAACAGGATCCCGTATCTCGGCATCTGCCTCGGCATGCAGGTGGCGGTGATCGAGTTCGCGCGCAACGTCGTCGGCCTGGCCGGTGCGCATTCCACCGAGTTCAACCCGGCCAGTCCCCATCCGGTGATCGGCCTGGTGACGGAGTGGATCGACGCCACCGGCCGTATCGAGCGCCGCGACGACAAGTCGGACATGGGCGGCACCATGCGCCTGGGCATCCAGAACTGCCGTCTCAAGGCCGGCAGCAAATCGCGCGCGCTCTACAACGCCGAAACCATCGCCGAGCGTCACCGTCACCGCTACGAGTTCAACAACAACTATCGGTCGACCCTGACCGAAAAGGGCCTGGACATCGTCGGTGTGTCGGAAGACGAAGAACTCGTCGAGATGATCGAGCTGCCGGAGCATCCGTGGTTCGTCGCCTGCCAGTTCCACCCGGAGTTCACCTCGACTCCGCGTGACGGTCATCCGCTCTTCGAAGGGTTCGTCAAGGCGGCCCGCGAGCAGCATCTGGTGCATCAGCTCAAGACGGTTTGAAGCGGTCGACCAGAGGCGCCCCGAGCCGGTTCCGGTTCGGGGCGCTTTTGGTTTCTGCGGTGACCATGATGTTTTCATTAGGCCGTTTCGCAGAGCGCTTTTTTCTTTTTTGGGGTGGTATGGTCCGACTGGGTCCGAAGTGCCGGACCTAGGGAGCCGTGGCGATTCCATCGCCACGGATGTGGACTGACTACACGAGAAGGATATTCACCATGATGAAAAAATACGCGATCGTCGCGAGCCTGTTCCTGCTGCCGGTCGGTAGCGCGATGGCCGATAAAGACGTGGGCTGCGGCTTGGGAACGCAGATCTGGGAGGGTAAGTCCGGCCTCGCCGCCAAGGTTCTGGCAGCGACCACCAACGGAACCTTTGGCAACCAGACGTTCGGCATCAGCTCCGGCACGCTCGGTTGCTCCAAGGACGGCGTGATCACGGCGGCCGACCGCCTGCCGATGTTCGCCGGTGCCAACCTCGATCAACTCGCCACCGAAATGGCGGCCGGACAGGGCGAGGCACTCGGCACGCTGGCCTCGCTCTACAACGTCGATGCGCAGGATCGCGCTGCATTCAATGCGACGCTGCAAGCGCACTATGCCGAAATCTTCAGCAGCGCCGATGTGGCCGCCGCTGATGTGCTGCAGCACGTCGAAAGGGTAATGGCTCGCGATGCGCGCCTGAGCCGCTACGTCGCCTGAGGCATATCGAAGATGGGCGGCGGCTTCGGTCGCCGCCTTTTTTATGCGCCAGCTTTTTCTGCTGACTCTGTTGGGCCTGCTGAGTCAGGCCGCTTTCGCCGTGGCCGCAGACGCTGCGGTGGTGGTGCCCGATGCTGGTTACCTCGCCGAACTCAAGCAGCAGGCGCACGAGCGCCGGCTCGACCATGCACCGATGTGGCAGCGCCTGCTGCACTATCGGCCGAGCAGCTGGCCTGGAGGTGTCGAGAGTACGGTCGATTTCCCCCAGTTTTTTCTGGCTGCCGACGGCAAGCACGATCCGCGAGCCGAACTGGATACGACGCTCGATTCCTTCTTCGGCGAAGGGCAGCGCGAGGGCGAGCCTGCGCAATGCCGGGCCAAGGCACGCTACGAATGGCTCAAGAATGAGTTGGCTTTCGATTCGCGACGCTTGCCCGAGCAGGTCTGCGAGCGGTTCGATGAATGGTTGCGCGGGCTCGATGCGGCGGCACTGGCAGTGGTGTTCGCATCCAACGATTTGTACAGCCCGTCGTCGATGTTCGGCCACACCTTGTTGCGTGTCGATGCGCATGGCCAAGGCGGTGACGATCGGCTGCTGGCTTACGCAGTGAACTACGCGGCCAATACCGGTGAGCAGAACGGACTCACCTACGCGGTGCGCGGGCTCGGAGGTTCCTATGCGGGCACGTTCTCGATCTACCCTTATTACGAGAAGGTCAAGGAATACGCGCGCTTCGAGCATCGCGATCTCTGGGAATACCCGCTGCAACTCGACCACGCCGCGGTGCAGCGCCTGCTTCGGCATTTGTGGGAGCTGCGCGGCGTCGAATTCGATTACTACTTCTTCACTGAAAACTGCTCCTATCAACTACTGAGCCTGCTCGAAGTGGCGCGGCCGGATCTGCGGCTGGTCGGCCGTTTCGATGGGGGCGTTCCGTATGCCATTCCGATCGACACCGTACGCGAACTGCGCCGGCAGCACCTGCTCGGCGCTCCGGTCTATCGGGCTGCGCTGGCCCAGCAGCTGCGCTATCGCTTGCAGCGCATGCCGCGGGCCGATCGCGAATGGGCGGTCGCTTACGCGCGCGGGGACGCCGGGTTCGATGATTCGCGATTCGCCCGGGCCGAGCCAGCGGCTCGGACTCGCATGCTGGAAACGGCGCAGGACGAGCTTTATTTCCTTTTTCGTAGCGGTGCCGTGCAACGAGAATCGGGCATCCGGCGCTCACGCGAGGCGCTGGTGGCGCGTTCGCGTATCGCCGAGCCGGCCGACTTCGAGGCCGTTCCCCGTCCGGCCTTCTCGCCCGATGAAGGGCATGGCAGCGGCCGCTTCGGCCTGGGCCTGCGAAATGATGGAGCCGACAGCGCGGCCTTGCTGCGGATACGCCCTGCCTACCACGATCGGCTCGATCCCCCGGCCGGTTATCTGGCGGGGGGTGAACTGGAGTTCTTCGATCTCGGCCTGCTCGCGGATGAGCAGGGTGTCGATCTCGACAGCCTTCGCTTGCTGAGCGTGCAGGCGGTGTCCCCTCGCGATGTCGCATTCAGGCCCTGGTCTTGGCAGGCTTCGGCCGGGGTGCGGCGCTCGGCCTTGCCGACTCTGCGCGCCGGCGGCTCCCTGGGTGCTTATGCCGATGGCGGCGGTGGGTTGGCCTGGGCGCCGGTCGTCGGTGTGCAGACTTATGGATTCGCGTTCGTGGAGGTCGATGTGAATCGTGATCGCGGGCAGGGCTATGCCTTGGCCGGAGGTTTGCGCGCTGGCGTCTCGGCGCAATGGTCGACGCGATGGACTCAGCAGCTCGAGCTCGATGCCCTGTCCGATCTGGCCGGCGGTGCAATGGATGTGATGCGGCTGCGTTGGGGTGCGCAGTGGCAGTTCATTCCGACGCAGGGGCTGCGCCTGCAACTCGCTGGCGCGCAGACGAAGGACAGCGACGACGGCAGCGCGGAGCTGATCTGGCTCCACTACTTCTGACGGATTCGATGCCGACAGCAAAACCAATAAGGCATTGAAGGCCGCTTTTTTTTGTCGCCGAGCGAGTGGCCAGCGCTTGCGAGGGCGCAGCGGGCCGACGGTCGCGAGCGGAGCCAGCAGCAAGCAGTTCAAGGTGCCGCCGCTCGATCCGCCGATTCCTCCGTCACCCGAACTGCTGCCGATCGAGTCGACGCTGACCGTGCGCGTCGCTGCAACCGACGCTCATGTCGTCGACGACGTCGTCGGCATCGAAGCCCGGCCGGCATTTGATGGACGCGCCTTGGCTCCGCTAAACAACCTCTACATCTTCGTCGGCGTCGCCTCAGGCGCTGACGCTGCGGTTCAGTCAGCGGAGCGGTTAATCGAGCGCGCTTTCAATCTTTGGCGGTACAGGGAGCCCCCCGCTACAATTCACCGGTTATTCGGGTTCACCCCCCTTTCGTCCCAAACAACCAGGAAAGCCTGACGCATGTCGAAGATCGTCCAAATCTCCGCACTCGAAATCATCGATTCCCGCGGCAACCCCACGGTGGAAGCCGAAGTAGTGCTGGAGTCCGGCGCGGTCGGCCGTGCGGCGGCTCCGTCCGGCGCTTCGACCGGCACGCGTGAGGCAGTCGAGCTGCGCGACGGCGACAAGAAGCGCTACCTCGGCAAGGGCGTGCTGCAGGCCGTCGACAACGTGCATACCGAGATCGCCAAGGCCGTGCTCGGCCTCGACGCACAGGATCAGGGCGTGATCGATCAGGCGCTCATCGAAGTCGACGGCACCGAGAACAAGGAGCGCCTCGGCGCCAACGCGCTGCTCGCGGTTTCGCTGGCCAACGCGCACGCCGCCGCTGCCGAAAACGATCTGCCGCTGTTCCGCCACCTCGGCGGCATCCAGGCCGACACGCTGCCGGTTCCGATGATGAACGTCATCAACGGCGGCGCCCACGCCGACAACAACATCGACATCCAGGAATTCATGATCCTGCCGGTGGGCCTGCCGAGCTTCGGCGAAGCCCTGCGTTGCGGCGCGGAAATCTTCCACACCTTGAAGAAGGTGCTGAAGGAAAACCGCCACAACACCGCCGTCGGCGACGAAGGCGGCTTCGCGCCGAACCTGCCGTCCACCGAAGCCGCGCTCAAGGTGCTGGTCGAGGCGATCGACAAGGCCGGCTACAAGGTCGGCAAGGACGTTTATCTGGGCCTCGACGTCGCCTCGAGCGAGTTCTTCAAGGACGGCAAGTACGACCTCGAAGGCGAGCGCAAGAAGCTCAGCTCGGCCGAATTCGTCGACTATCTCGCCGACCTCGTCAACCGCTATCCGATCCTCTCGATCGAGGACGGCTGCGCCGAAAACGACTGGGAAGGCTGGGCACTGCTGACCAAGAAGCTGGGCAACAAGGTGCAGCTGGTCGGTGACGATCTGTTCGTGACCAACACGCGCATCCTCTCGCGCGGCATCGCCGAGGGCATCGCCAACTCGATCCTGATCAAGCCCAACCAGATCGGCACGCTGACCGAGACGCTCAATGCCATCCGCATGGCGACCGACGCGGGTTATTCGGCTGTGGTTTCGCATCGCTCGGGCGAAACCGAAGACGCGACGATCGCGGACATCGCGGTCGGCACGGTGGCGACGCAGATCAAGACCGGTTCGCTGTGCCGCAGCGATCGCATGGCCAAGTACAACCAGCTGCTGCGCATCGAGCGTTCGCTTGGCAGCCGCGCGCGTTATCCGGGTGCTGCTGCTTTCCCGGTGAAGCTGGGCTAAGCTCGCGCCCAAATGCGCAAAACCGTTGCCATCGTCGTGCTGTCCGCGCTGCTCACTGTTTTGCAGTGGCGGCTGTGGGTGGCCGACGGTGGCGTCGCGCATACCAGCCGACTCAAGGCTCAGGCGGCAGTGGCGGCAGCGGAGCTGCAGACGCTGCGCGTCCGCAACGCTTCGCTGGAAGCCGAAGTGCAGGATCTCAATTCGGGCAAGGCCGCCATCGAATCACGCGCCCGCGTGGCGATGGGCATGATCCGCCCCGAAGAAACCTTTTATCTCGTCGTCGAGTAAGCGTCCGCAGCCCTCATGAGCGGCCGTCCCCAGCGTTACTGGGCCGTGGTTCCCGCTGCCGGCGGGGGCTCGCGCATGGGACTTGCGCGTCCCAAGCAGTACCTGCCGCTGCGCGGTCGCACTCTGATCGAATGGAGCCTGGCTCCGTTTCTCGATTGCGGCTGGATCGACGGCGTCGTCGTGGCGCTCGCCAAGTCGGATAACGAATTCGCCCGCTTGCCGGTGGCACGACATCCGAAGATCGTCATCGCCCAGGGCGGCGGTGCGCGCGCCGACTCGGTGATGGCCGGCCTCGAAGCGGTGGCCGAGAAGACCCGGACTCTGGCCGCAGCCGTGCAGGTCCTCGTGCACGACGCGGCGCGCCCCTGCCTGGACTGGGCCGATCTCGATCGCCTGCGCGACGAGGCCGATGATCAGCACGGCGGCCTGCTCGCGCTGCCGATGAGCGACACGCTCAAGAAAGCCAAGCAGAACAAGGTCAAGGAGACGGTCGATCGCGCCTTCTACTGGCGCGCGCAGACCCCGCAGCTGTTCCGCCTCGACCTGCTGACTTCGGCGCTGCGCGAGTGCTCCGAGCGTTCGTTGCAAGTCACCGACGAGGCCAGTGCGATGGAGTGTGCCGGCTACGAGCCGCGTCTGGTGCGCGGTCGCGAGAGCAATCTCAAAGTCACGTATCCCGAAGATCTCGTGCTCGCCGACTTCTGGCTGCAACGACAAGAGCTGCAACCCTGAGAAGACCATGAGCATGCGCATCGGACACGGCTTCGATTCCCACCGGCTCGAAGCGGGCGAGGGCATGCGCCTCGGCGGCGTCTGGATCGCCTGCGACTGGCGGCTGGTGGCGCATTCGGACGGTGATGCGCTGATCCATGCGCTCTGCGATGCCTTGCTCGGCGCGATCGGCGGAGGAGACATCGGCCGCCTGTTTCCGGACAACGACCCGCAGAACAGGGGCATGGATTCGCGCATTTTCCTGCGCGAAGTCATGCGCCGGGTTCGTGAGCAGCAATACGAAGTCGTCAACGCCGACATGACCTTGATCGCGCAAGTGCCGCGCATGGCCCCGCATGCACGCGCGATCCAGGACACGCTCGCGGCCGAACTCGGGGTCGAGCCCGAACGCGTGAACCTCAAGGCCAAGACCAACGAGGGCATGGGCCATCTCGGCCGGCGCGAAGGCATCGCCGCCCATGCGGTGGTTTTGCTGCAGTGCGTCAAAAAATGACGATCAAAATCAGCGTGCTGGCTCTGACCATATCGGCCTGCCTATAATCCGGGGATGCAGACTGCGCCCACCAAGCCGGCACGGCGTCGCCCCATGAGGGGAGGTCGTGACACCCGCGAGGAGATCCTGGCCTCGGCCGAGGAGCTGTTGCTCAAGCGCGGTTTCAACGGATTCAGCTACCAGCACATTGCGGTCAAGCTCGGCATCCGCAACGCGGCGATTCACTACCACTTCACGACCAAGGAAGACCTCGGCGTGGCGCTCGTGCGCCGGTATCGCCTGCGTTTTCTGTCCTGGACCGATGAAACGGCGGCGACCCAGGTCAGCGCATTCGAGAAACTCGTTTCGTATCTGCAGACCTATATCGATTACCTCGAGGGCCGCTGGCGCATTTGCCCGGTCGGCATCTTCGGTGCCGAGTTCGACGCCATTCCCGATCTCATGCGTCGGGAAGCGCAGATGCTCATGCGCGATGTCTACGAGTGGATGGTGATGACCTTGCAGGAAGGCCGTCGCGACGGTTCGATCGCCTACGAGGGTGATTCGCGCGACAAGGCGATGGAAGTCGCCGCTGCGCTGCAGGGTGCCCTGCAGTTCGCGAGCATCGCGGGCCGCGAGCGTTTCGAGCAGGTGTTCCGCCAGATCGCGCTCGGCTTGCAGCCGGCGTCGGCCAAGCGGAGCGACGCGGTCAGCCAGGCCGCCTGAGCTGAGCTTCGCGCCGCGCCTTCAGTTGGCGCGCAACAGCACGTAAATCGCCCCGGTTCCGCCATCGTGCGGCCTCGCGCTGCAGAAGGCGAGCACCTCGCGCCGCTTGCGCAGCCAGCCGTCGAGCAGGCTCTTGATCACCGGCCCCGAGTTCGGCGAGCCGTTGCCCTTGCCGTGAATGATGCGCACACAGCGCCAGCCGCGGTCCTGGCAATGCGCCAGAAAGACCGCGACTGCACCCTTGGCCTTGTCCCGATTCAGGCCGTGCAGGTCGACCTCGCCTTCGAGCCGGTAGCTGCCGCGGCGCAGCTTGCGGAACACGCTGTCCTGGATACCCTGCGAACGGTAGCTCAGGGTGTCGCCGCTCTCGAAGGTCTCGGGGTCGGGGCCGTCGAGCATTTCGGCAAGCACCGCAAGTTCGTCGAGTCGCGCCTGTCTTGGCTGGGCCGAGGGCAGCGGCTTTTCGATCACGATGCGCGTGGTTTCGGGCGAACGCTGCACGCCTTCCATCGCCTTGCGAAAGGCGCTGAGGTCCTCATCATCGTCGTGGGCGCTCATGGCGGCGATTTTGCGGGAAATTGAATCGGAGAAGGTCAGCGGATCGACACGCTCGGTTGGTACACTAGCCGAACTTCTGACCTCCATCGAGGCCATGCGGATCCTCCTTTCGAACGACGACGGCTGCACCGCGCCGGGCCTGCTGGCCCTGCGCAAGCGGCTCGCTGAACAGCACGACGTCACCATCGTCGCTCCCGACCGCAATCGCAGCGGGGCGAGCAACTCGCTGACCATCCTCAATCCCCTGCGCGTGCACCGGCATGGCGACGACGTGATCTGCGTCGACGGCACGCCCTCGGATTCGGTGCACCTGGCGCTCAACGGGCTGCTCGACGAGCGCCCGCAGATGGTCATCTCGGGCATCAACGCGGGCGCCAACCTGGGCGACGACACGCTCTACTCGGGCACCGTCGCCGCGGCGATGGAGGGGCGCTGGCTCGGGTTTCCGGCCATCGCCATCTCCAACGTCTCGATCGCGCCCAAGCACTGGGAAACCTCGGCCGAAGTCGCCGCGATCCTCGTCGAGCGCCTGGGCCGCGAGGCGCTGCCCAAGGACACCATCCTCAACGTCAACGTGCCGGATCTGCCGTTCGACGAGCTCAAGGGCTTCGAAGTCTGCCGGCTCGGCCATCGGCATCGGGCCGAATCGGTGACCAGGACGGCCGATCCGCGCGGTCGCACGATCTACTGGATCAACGCTGCCGGCCCCGGTGCCGACGCCGGGCCGGGCACCGATTTCCATGCGATCGACAACGGCCGCGTCGCCATCACCCCGCTGCTCGTCGATCTCACGCGTCACTCGGCGCTCGAATCGCTGTCGACCTGGGTGCGCGGTCTGTGACGGTGCAGCGCCACCATCACGCCCGTGGTCTGGGGCTGACCTCGGCGTCGATGCGCAGCAAGCTGCTCAACGAGCTGCGGCTGTCCGGCATCCACAACGAGAAAGTACTCGAGGTCATGGGGCGAATCGCGCGCCACGAGTTCGTCGAAGAGGCCTTCTCGTCCGAGGCCTACAAGAACCGCTCGCTGCCGATCGGCCATGCGCAGACCATTTCGCAGCCCTTCATCGTCGCGCTGATGACGCAGGCCGCGCTCGGCGCGCCGGGCACCGCCAAGCCGCGGCGCGTGCTCGAAGTGGGCACCGGCAGCGGGTATCAGACCGCTGTGCTCGCCGATCTCGTCGAGGCGGTCTTCACGGTTGAGCGCATCCGTCCGCTGACCGAATCGGCTCGCCAGCGCTTGCAGCGGCTCGGCTATCGCAACGTGCATTTCGGCTACGCCGACGGCATGCAGGGCTGGATGCCCTATGCGCCCTACGACGCCATCGTCGTCACCGCGGCCGCCCAGACGGTGCCTCCGAGCCTGCCCGAGCAGCTCGCTCTCGGCGGCCGGCTGGTGATTCCGGTCGGTGCCGGCAAGGCGCAGAAGTTGCTGCTGATCGAGCGCCATGCGACTTATTACAGCGAAACCGTGCTCTCCGACGTGACCTTCGTCCCGCTGCTGGCCGGGCGCATTTGATGGAACAGTTCGGCATCTGGTTGCAGGAGCTCGTGAGTCGGCTCGGCTATCTCGAGATCGCCTTGCTGATGGCCCTCGAATCGAGCCTGTTTCCGGTGCCTTCGGAGCTCGTGATGATTCCGGCCGGCTATCTGGCCGCGCGCGGAGACCTCAACCCCTGGCTCGCGGCGCTGTGCGGTGCGGGCGGCTCGCTGGTCGGTGCGAGCGTCAATTACATGATCGGCCGCTACGTCGGCCGGGCGTTCCTGCTGCGCTACGGGCGCTATCTGCTGATCGACCAGGTCAAGTACGCCGAAGCCGAGGCGATGTTCTCGGCCAACGCCAGGCTGGCGACCTTCGTGGGACGCTTCATTCCGGTCGTCCGGCACCTCATTTCCCTGCCGGCGGGCGTGTTCAGCATGGGGCTGATACCGTTCGCCGTGCTGACGACGGTCGGCTCGGGGCTCTGGTGCGGCTTTCTGGTGGCTCTGGGCTATTACTTCGGCGAACCCGTGGTCGCCGTCGTGAAGACTTACACGCACGAGGCGACCCTGGTCGCGGTGGCTGCGATGGCCGTTTTCATCGCGTGGTTCCTGCTGAAGCGCCGAGCCCCGGCGCCTAGAGACTGATGATCGAGATTGGCAAGTCGCTGCGCCTGATGGCTTTGACGTTCGTGCTGCCGCTGGCTGGCTGCGCCGGCATGGCGAGCTGGGAAACCGATGGCGGGGCCGAGCAGCAGAGCTACAACAACGAGCTTCCGGCGCCGGTGCAGCGCGAAAGCCAGCCGATTCCGCAGCGCCCGGTCGGTCCGACGGATCATCTGGTCAAGAAGGGCGACACGCTCTATTCGATCGCGTTCCGCAACCAGCTCGATTATCGCGAGCTCGCGCGCTGGAACAACGTCGGCTCCGACTACACGATCTACACGGGCCAGGTGCTCCGGCTTACACCGCCGGGTGCACTCGCCCCGACCGGCACGCGCGTAGCGGTGCAGGGCGTCGACCTCAACGAGACCGCCCGGCCGCAGGCCCTGTCGACCCAGCGCACGCCGGTCTTGGTCGCGCCGATGCCGGCTCCGAGTTCCGGGCCAGTGCCAGTCGCCTCATCGGCCGAGCCGTTTCCGACCCCGACACCGACGCAACCGGCGACCACGCCGATCATCGCCACGCCGGCCGGCACCGGTGGCCAGCCCGGCTGGCGCTGGCCGGTCGACGGTGTCGTCGCTCGTGGCTTCAACCCGGCCAGCGGCTCGCGCGGTCTGGATTTCACCGGCACCGTTGGCCAGCCGGTGGTCGCGGCCTCGGCCGGCAAGGTGGTCTACAGCGGCAGCGCGCTCAAGGGTTATGGCGAACTCGTCATCATCAAGCACGACGATCTGCACCTGTCGGCCTACGGCTACAACCGCAAGCGTCTGGTCAGGGACGGGGATGTCGTCGTCGCCGGCCAGCAGATCGCGGAACTCGGCGTCGGTCCCGAGAACAAACCAGTGCTGCACTTCGAGATTCGCGAGCGCGGCCGCCCGATCGACCCGGTTCCCTTCCTGCCCAATCGCTAGTCCCGCGCCTGCCGCCATCCCAGTCCAGGCGTCACCCCGACCGTCATTCGCCCACTCCAGGTGCCCATGAGCGACAACCAGCCCGAGCGTAAATCCTTCATCCGCCGCGCCTTCGGCGGCCTGTGGTCGCTGATCGTCAACCTCTACCGCGGCGTGATCATCATCAGCTTCCTGTTCTCGATCTACCTGATCTGGAGCGCGCTCACGGGCGGCGGCAGCAAGAAGGTGGAGAACAACGTGGCGCTGGTGCTATGGCCCAGCGGGGCGCTCGTCGACCAACTCGACAGCGATCCGGGCCAGCGCCTGCTCGAACAGTTCAACGGCGAACCGCCGTCGCAGACCCGCCTCGGCGATCTGGTCGAGGCCATCGAGGCCGCGGCCGACGATAGCCGCATTCCGCTGGCCGTGCTCAAGCTCGACAATCTCACCGCCGCGAGCATGCCGCAGCTCGAGGAGCTCGGCGCCGCGATGAAGAAATTCCGCGACAAGGGCAAGCCGATCTACGCCTACGGCCCGTCCTACGACCAGACCGGCTATTTCGCGGCCTCGCTGGCCGACGATATTTCAATGGACCCGTTCGGCAGCGTGATGCTCGAGGGGCTGTCGGTCTACCAGAACTACTTCAAGGACGGCCTCGACAAGCTCGGCGTCGAGATCAACGTGTTCCGCGTCGGCGAATACAAGTCGGCGGTCGAGCCGTTTTTGCGCAACGACATGTCGGAGGAGGCGCGCGCCGCGAATCGCGAATGGCTCGGCGATCTCTGGAAGAACTACGACCAGGTGGTGGCGGGCAACCGCCAGTTCGAGGCTGGTTTCTCGGACCGCTACGTCGCCGGCTTCCGTGACGCGCTGAAGGCGCACGAAGGCGATACCGCCAAGCTCGCGCTCGACGCCAAGCTGGTGACGCGTCTCGAAACCCTGTCCGAGTTCCGCCGCCGCATCGGTGAGCAGGTCGGCGAGGACGAGGATCACGGCAGCTTCCGCCAGATTCACTACGGCGAATACCTGCGCTCGGTCCGCTCCGACCGGCGCGGCACCGACGCCAGCGGCAAGAAGAGCCAGGTGGCGATGATCGCGGTGCAGGGCGAGATCGTCGACGGCGCCGGCGAAGCCGGTCAGGCCGGTGGCGACACCATCGCCGACTTGCTCGACGAGGCTCGCCGCGACGACAAGGTCGCCGCCGTGGTGCTGCGCGTCGATTCGCCCGGCGGCAGCGTCTGGGCGTCCGAGCAGATTCGCCGTGGCGTGCAGGAGCTCAAGGCCGGCGGCAAGCCGGTGGTGGTATCGATGTCCTCGATGGCCGCCTCGGGCGGCTACTGGGTCAGCATGGACGCCAACCGCATCTTCGCGCACGAGTCGACGATCACCGGGTCGATCGGCATCTTCGGATTGATTCCGACGCTCGACAAGCCGTTCGCCAAGCTCGGCATCCACACCGACGGTGTCGGCACCACGCCGCTGGCCGGCGCCTTCCGCATGGATCGCCCGCTGTCCGACGACGTCAAGGCCATCATCCAGTCGCAGATCGACAAGGGCTATCACAACTTCATCGAAGGCGTGGCGGCCGGGCGCAAGCTCGAGGTCAAGCGCGTCGACGAGATCGCGCGGGGTCGGGTCTGGAGCGGCAAGCATGCCAAGCAGATCGGGCTCGTCGACGAATTCGGCGGCCTGGAGCAGGCGGCGGCCTCGGCCGCGCTGCTCGCGGGCTTGAGCGAAGGCAGCTGGAAGCTCAAGCCCTATGAGCATCCCGCCGGTGGCCCGTTGTCGATGCTCGCGCAGTTCTTCGGCTCGGCCGGCATTCGCCTCGACTGGCTGCCGAGCGGCATCCGCCTGCCGCTGCAGGGTTGGCTCGAGCATGCGGACGTCAACCAGGCGCTCGCGCTGCTGAGCGATCGCCGCGGCATGTACGCCTACTGCTTCTGCGAGCCCGCGCTGAGCAGCCAGACGCGGCACTGAGCGACGCGGTGAGTCCAGCGCCGAGCGCGGGTCCGGGCGCCGATCCCATTGGCGTCTTCGATTCGGGCGTCGGCGGGCTGTCGGTGCTGCGGGAGCTGCGCCGGCAGCTGCCGGCCGAATCGCTGCGCTATTTCGCCGACAGCGGCCATTGTCCGTACGGTGGCAAGACGCAGGCGCAGATCCAGGCGCGCGCCTGCGAGATCACCGAGCGTTTTCTGCAACGGGGGGCCAAGCTCATCGTCGTCGCCTGCAATACCGCGACGATCGCGGCCGTGGAGCATTTGCGCGCGACCTATCCGGTTCCTTTCATCGGCATGGAGCCCGCCGTCAAGCCGGCCGTCGCGGCGACACGCAGCGGCGTGGTCGGCGTACTCGCGACCGGCGCCGCGCTCGCGGGGCAGAAATTCCATACGCTGATCCAGCAGCACGCCAGCAGCGTGCGCATGATCACGCAGCCATGCCCGGGGCTCGTCGAGCACGTCGAGCGCGGCGAGATCGATGGCGATGAGGTTCGCGCGCTGCTGCGGCGCTACGTGAATCCGCTGATCGCGGCGGGCGCCGACGTGCTCGTGCTCGGCTGCACGCACTATCCGTTTCTGCGCGAGGCGATCGCCGAGATCGCGGGCGAGGGCGTGCAGCTGATCGACACCGGCGCGGCGGTGGCGAGGCAGACCGCGCGCGTGCTCGAGCGCGAAGGCTTGCAGAACGCGCCCGCAGCGGTCGGCGACGTGAGTTTCGAGACCAGCGGTGATGCGGCGCTTGTGATGCCGGTGATCGGACGGCTCTGGAATCTATCTGCCTAGTCGACGATCAGGCGAAGCGCATCGACAAATCGACCGCGCGCAGGTGCTTGGTCAGGCTGCCGATGGCGATCCGATCGATGCCCGTCTCGGCGTAGCCGCGCGCGGTCGCGAGCGTCGCGCCGCCCGAATATTCGAGCTGCGTCCTGCCGCCAGCCGCGCGATGCGCACGCACGAGCTGTACAGCCTCGCGCAGCATGTCGAGCGTGAAGTCGTCGACGAGCAAAAGGTCGACGTTCTCGGCGATCGCGATGCGCGCCTCATCGAGGGTTTCGGCTTCGGTCATCAGCGGCACGCCCGATTCGAGCGCGCGCGCCTGCGCGATCGCGGCCGCGATTCCACCGGCCGCGGCGATGTGGTTTTCCTTGATGAGAATGCCGTCGTAGAGCCCGATGCGATGGTTGTAACCGCCGCCGCACACCACCGCGTATTTCTGCCCCTGGCGCAACCCCGGCAAGGTCTTGCGCGTGTCGACGATGCGGCAGCCGGTGCCGGCCACGGCGTCGACGTACTGGCGTACGCTGGTCGCGGTGCCCGAGAGCGTCTGCAGGAAATTCAGCGCGGTGCGTTCGCCCGTGAGCATCGCGCGGGCCGGACCTTGCAGCGTGAACAGCACTTGATCGGGCGCAACCTGCTCTCCGTCGGCGACGTTCCATTGCACGCGCACGCGTGCATCGAGCTGGCGAAACACTTCATCGACCCAGTCGCGGCCGCAGACGGTGGCGGCTTCGCGCGAGATCACGCGGGCGCTGGCTTGTTTGTCGGCGGCGATCAGGCGCGCGGTCACGTCACCCGTGCCGACGTCTTCGGCAAGTGCTAGGCGCACGCTGTCGGCGATGCCGGCTGCGCAGTCGGGGCTGATCGAGGGGCCGCTGTGGGACATGGGGCGTGAGCGTCTGACGAAAAGGGCGCTTAGTTTAGTCGCCTCCCATCATGCTCACGTTGTGCGCTGTCCGGCCGTACATCGATGCCCGCTTAAAACCACTTCAAAACTGCCGTTCGAAATCGACCGCCGAAAGTCCTTCCGAATACAGGAAGCCCTGCAGCTTGGCGACGCCACGCGCGACCACGATGCGTGCGTCTTCGTGGGTCTCCACACCTTCGGCGATCAGGTCGAGCCCGAGTTCGCGACCCAGTCCGACCACCCAGCGCATCACCGCCTGGCCCCGCGGATCCTGGCTCAGGTTGTGGACGAAGCTGCGATCGATCTTGATGCCGGTGAACGGCAGGTGCCGCAGATTGCCGATCGACGAGAAGCCGGTACCAAAATCGTCCATGTACAGGCCGATGCCGAGCGAGGCCAGATGATGGAGGCGCTCGATCACATGGCCATCGTGGCCGATCAGCACGTTCTCGGTGATCTCGAGCGACAGCGCCCCGGGCAACAGGCCGCTGACGTGCAGGGCGTCCATCACCCGGTCGATGAAAGCCGCATCGCGCAGCTGCACGGGCGAGACATTGACGTTGAGGCGGAAGTCGGGCCGGGTCTTGCGCCAGGCGTGAGCCTGTTTGCAGGCTTCGGTGAGCGTCCAGGCACCGAGCTGATGGATGAGCTCGCACTGCTCCATCGCCGGAACGAACAGAGCAGGCGATTGCGCGCCCATCGGATGCGCCCACCGCATCAGGGCTTCCGCGCCCCAGACCTCGCCGTGCATGTCGAGAATAGGCTGATAAGCGAGCCAGAATTCACCCAGGCGAGCGCCCGTGCGAATCTCGTTTTGCAGCTCCCGGCCCGCGAGCAGGTTCGGTGCGAGTTCCGAACGTTTGAGGCTCGATGGTGATTGATCGCTCATGGCGGCGGCGCGCTCGCGCCTCGAGGGGCTGACCCAGTCCGGCCGGCGGTCTGCATTAATCGGCGCCATACTCGAAACTCAACACGTCGTCGCTGAAACTCACCTGCACCTTCGGCAACGAGGTGCTCATCAGCGCAGCGGCTTGGTCGGTGGACACATGGGGCTTCCCTTGCGAGTCTTCGGTCGCCAGGGCTCGCGCAAGGGTATGCGCATCGCCGTGGTCGGCGTCGGGCTCGTTCTCGACCAGATTCAGCACCGCTACCGACAAGCCGGGCTGGCGGCGGCGCAACTGCAGGGCATGGCGCAGGCTGTGTACGGCCGCTGCCGAGTGGTCGTTGACGACCACCAGTGCGTCGCAGCCCGCGGCCGTGGTCGATTTGCGCCGATTGGTGCGGCGTCCTTCGAGCAGATTGCTCCAGCGTTTGGCCTGCTCGCCGCTGCCGAGGACCAGGAGCCGGCTCATGCGGCCACCTTGAGGTCTTCGATCGGGGTCGGCATCGGGTGGCCGAGGATCACGTGGCGGGTGTGGGCATCGACCTCGATACGGCAGGCCACCGTGGTGACCTTGCCGATACGCACGGCCGGGCCGTAACGATGCAAGACCAGGCCCAGGTTCTTGAGCAGGCGCTCGATCGCCACGCTGACGACGATCACGTACTGGTCGATGCCGTTGTCGACCGCGAGCTGGGTCGAGGCTTCAACGAGCGCCCGGGCGACGCGGTTCAGGCCGAACGCGCTGCGCTCTTCTTCGGCGTCGACGGCGAAGCGGCTGATTTCCCAGATTCGGCGTGCGCGGGGGGCGCGGTGGCCGTGCAGCAGGGGCTCGAAAGCCGGAACGTCGGCCATCATGTAGGGCAGGGTGGTGGGGCGCAGGCGCCAGCTGCCCTGGGCCTTGCCGTCTTCATCGGCGATAACGACGTAAAGGCTGTAGTGGTCGTCGAACTGATCGGACTCCATTCCGTCGCTGCACTTCACTTCCCACTGCAGGCGCTCGTGGAAAACGCGATAGCGCATGCGGAACATCGACTGCGCGTGGGACTGGGCGAACTGCGGATCCTGCAGCGAGCCGGTGATGACCTGAGACATGGACGGTGACTCCGATGGGCGGGAAGAGGCCCATAGGAAACCGCTTATCAACTAGGTCGTAGCCTGTAATTTCTTACAGTGATTTGTATTGCGTAGCCGTTTGGCAGACGAACGGTCGAAACGCCGGGAATGTAAAAATTTCTTCATCGCCGCAGGTCCGGCGAGGCCTGCGAATCCTCATCAATCCGGCCGCGGGCGAACTTGCCGCGCTAGTGAACGCGGTCTTCGAGCAGACGCTTGGAGTGCGAGAGCCGGTCCGGGTAGATGTTCGGAGCCACTTCGCCGAGCGCGATCGCGCGTGCGATGGCCTGACCGCGGTTGCTGACGCTGAGCTTCTGCTGGCAGCGCGCGAAGTGGAACACCACGGTGCGCTCGGTGATGTTGAGCTCCGAGGCGATCTCGCCCGCGTTGTAGCCTTCCGCGGCGAGGCGCAGGCACTGGCGCTCGCGCTCGGTGAGCCGCTGCGGAGGCTCGCCGCGCAACTCGGAGGTCGGCGCCAGTGCGATCCGGCGAACGCATTCGTGCAGATGCATCGTGAACCACTGGGCCCGGCTTGCCAGGCGCGCCCGTTCGATCCGGTCTTCGGGCAACGGCGTGTCGCGCGACAGGCTCAGCAGCGTGGATTCGCCCTGGGCCCCATGTAGCGGAATCGTCAGCCCATGCGCCAGGCCGTGCTCGGCGGCTTCCCTGAACAGCTGGCTCACGGCCGGATGGCTGCGATCCACCTGATCCCACTCGATCGGCAGCGTCGAGGTCACCACCTGCTTGAGTACCGGATCGATGAGCATGTAGCGCTGCTCGTCGTAGCGGGCTCGCCAAGCGGCCGGATAGCCGCTCAGGATCAGCTGCATCGGCTGGGTCAGCGGGACCGGAAGCCGGAAGCCGAGCAGGAAATGTCGGAAGCCGAGCAACTGAGCCACGCCTCGGCATTCGGCGTAAGCCCGCTCAATGGTGTCGGCGGCCTTGATGGCTTCGGCAACGATGAAATCTTGCATGGCTCATGACTCGGATCGGCGGCGGGTAATCTGGCTTCGATCATCCGCAGTCAACCATAGCAAGCCTTGAACCAGTAATAGCAAATTTTATCGGGCCAGGACGACCGCCCGCCGGAGCCCTCAGCTCAGAAGTAAGAATTCCAGCAGCGCCATTTGCGCCCACATCCGGTTCTCGGCTTCATCCCAGACCACCGATTGAGGGCCATCGATGACCGCCGCGGTCACTTCCTCCCCGCGATGCGCGGGCAGGCAGTGCATGAAGATCGCATCCGGATGAGCGCCCTGCATGAGCGGCAGGTCGACCTGGTAGTCCGCGAAGGCACTGAGCCGGCGCTGCTGCTCGGCTTCCTGGCCCATGCTGGTCCAGGTGTCGGTGACGATGAGGTCGGCACCCGATACCGCCTCGGCCGCCGAGCGGCAAATGCGCACCGAGCCCTTCGCCGCGGAGACGATGTTTTCGAGCGGCCCGTAGCCTTGCGGGGCCGCAACGTTGAGCGTGAAGCCGAACAGCTGCGCCGCTTCGATGAACGAATGGCAGACGTTGTTGTTGCCGTCGCCGACCCAGGCCGCGGTCTTGCCGCGGATGTCGCCGCGGTGCTCCATCCAGGTCTGGATGTCGGCGAGCAGCTGACACGGGTGGTGGATGTCCGACAGCCCATTGATGACCGGTACGCGCGAATGCAAGGCGAGCTCGGTCTGATCGGCCTGCGAGTTGTTGCGGATCATGATCGCGTCGCACATGCGCGAGAGCACGCGCGCGGTGTCGGCGATCGGCTCGTCGCGGCCGAGCTGGGTGGTTCCCGCGTGCAGGAACAGCGCATGGCCACCGAACTTGGCCATGCCTGACTCGAAGCTTACGCGAGTGCGGGTGGAATTCTTGGTGAAGATCATCGCCAGCGTACGGCCGACGAAGGGGCGATAGCCGGGGTCGGGGGAACGGCGCAGTTCCTGGGCTCGCTTCACCACCGAAAGAGCCTCGGCCGGGGAGAGATCGCTGAGCTTGAGGAAATGGCGCGTCATGTTCGTAGCCTGTTGTCGCGGAGTGAAGCAATCCGAAATGGAAAATACCGAGGGAAAACGCTTGATAGCTGAAAAACAAAAGGGCCGCGCCATCAAGCGCGGCCCTCAGTCGTTGCGGCTTGCCGCAGCGGCTGACGCTCTGGAGATTAGCCCAGATTCTTCTCGACGAACTCCCAGTTCACCAGCGCCCAGAAGTGCTCGAGGTAGGTCGGGCGGGCGTTGCGGTAGTCGATGTAGTACGCGTGTTCCCAGACGTCGGCCGTCAGCAGCGGGGTCTTGCCTTCGGTGATCGGGGTCTGCGCATTCGAGGTGTTGACGATGGCCAAGCTGCCGTCGGCATTCTTGACCAGCCAGGTCCAACCCGAGCCGAAGTTGCCGATGGCGGATTCGGTGAACTGCTTCTTGAAGTCTTCAACACCACCGAAGGCTTTGACGAGCGCGTCGGTGAGTTTCTTGCCGGGCGGGGTCTGCTGGGGCGTCAGCGAATTCCAGAAGAAGTTGTGGTTCCAGACCTGGGCCGCGTTGTTGAAAATCTTGCCCGAGGATTTCTTGACGATTTCTTCGAGGCTCAGGTTTTCGAATTCGGTACCGGCGATCAGCTTGTTGCCGTTGTCGACATAAGCCTTGTGGTGCTTGCCGTAGTGATATTCCAGGGTTTCGGCCGACATGTGCGGCGCGAGGGCGTCCTTGGCGTAGGGCAGTTCGGGAAGCGTGAGGGCCATGATATTCCTTGTCTCTGGCGGGCCAATGGTGCTTGGCAGCTGGCTCGATGATGGGGTTGATCCTGAGCGTCCCACTTGGATAGACCACTAGACAGCGGGTGGACGCGCGGCGACACGATAAAGCCGCCTTCCATCAGTTTCAACAGGCTGGCTTGACGCAGGCTTGCTGTCGCGGCGCGGGCGGGAATGGTTCTTGCTCATGAGCGTTCCGGCGAGTTTTCAGCGGGGTTCGCCCAAGCCGCTTATAATCCGCGGCCGCAATTCCTCCCCTACGCACTCACTGGAGGGTGTCATGGATGCTCTGGAACGCATCAAGAAGCAAGTCACCGACAACCCCATCATCATCTACATGAAGGGCACGCCGGATTTCCCGCAATGCGGGTTCTCGGCCCGCGCCACTCAGGCGCTCAATTCCTGCGGCGTCGAGTACGCCTTCGTGAATATCTATGAGGACGAGGAGATCTACCGCGCCCTCCCGAAGTTCGCCAACTGGCCGACCTTTCCGCAGCTGTACGTCAAGGGCGAACTCGTCGGCGGCTGCGACATCACGCTCGACCTGCATCAGTCAGGCGAGTTGCAGAAGATGTTGCAGGAGGCTGCGACCGCCAAGGCCGCCTGAGCTTCGACGCTGAAAGCCGCAGATCCCGCCTTCGATGCCCGCGCCAGTCGCGGGCATCGTCGTTTACGCCCCGCCGGAAGTCCGGCACACGGAGAAGCTCGATGGCCATCACCCTGATGATCGTTGGCGACGAAATTTTGTCGGGCAAGCGACAGGACCGCCATTTTTCGAAGGTTCGCGAATTGCTGGCGGCTCGCGGCATGGAGCTCGACGAGCTGCGCATCGTCGGAGACGACGAAGCCCGGATCGCCGAAACCGTGAGCCAGCTGCTCGGGCGCGGCGACGTGGTTTTGTCCTGCGGGGGCATCGGCGCCACGCCGGACGATCGCACTCGCCAGGCAGTCGCCCGGGCGCTGAATCTGCCCGTGGTTCCTCACGAGGAAGCGGTGGCCCTGATCGTCAACGAATACGGAGAGCGCGCGTTTCCGAACCGCGTGATCATGGCCGAGTTTCCACAGGGTGCCGGGCTGATTCCCAATCCGATCAATCGGGTAGCGGGCTTTCACATCGCCGGTATCTATTGCGTGCCGGGCTTTCCCGAAATGGCCTGGCCGATGCTCGAGCAGGTGCTCGATACCCATCTGAAGCACCTGCATCGCGAGCAGCCGCGCGTCGAGTACACGCTCAGGGCGCTCGGCACCTCGGGCGAGGGCGACCTGCTGTACCTGATGGAGCAGGTGCTCGCCGAATTTCCCGGCGTAAGCCTGTCGAGCCTGCCGAGCCGCGGCAACGGCGAGCGGACTCGGCACATCGAGTTCGGCATCAAGGGCCAGCCGGAGCAGGCGGCGCGGGCGTTTCGCTGGTTCCGGGAACGCCTGTTGCAACATCCCGGAGCCGTCGTCGAGGATTTGACGCTTCCGCCTGAATCGGCGCTTTGAAGGGAAAGCGGACTGACGGCAGGGCCGGGCCGGCCGATGGTGACCTCACCGTCAGACGCCTGGAATACGATTCGTGCCGATGCTCGGTAAATCTGCCGGGTTCAGCCCGCAGATGAGGTTAAAAATACATGACGGGTCTCTCTCAACTAGGCAAGCCGGTGATCCTGCTGGTGGAGGACAATCCGGCCGACGTCCGGCTGGCCTGCGAAGTGCTCGAGGAGGCGGGAGTCTCCGACGGCATGCTCGTGGCGCGCGATGGCGACCAGGCCATGCGCATGGTGCGTCGCGAAGGCGAGTACGCCAATCTTCCGCGCCCTGACCTGATCCTGCTCGATCTGAACCTGCCTCGGCTGTCAGGCCACGAGGTACTGGCGCAGATCAAACAGACGCCGGGCCTGCGCCGCATTCCCGTGATCGTGCTGACCACCTCGCGCGCCGAAAGTGACATCGCCGCCTGCTACGAAGCGCATGCGAATGCGTTTCTGACCAAACCGGTCGATCTGCTCGAATTCTCCCGGCTGGCGATGATGATTCGCGATTTCTGGCTCGGAGCGGTGCAGCTGCCGCAGCGGAGCCCGGTGTGAGCGCCAGCGGCCGCTTGCCTCCATTGGGCGTGTTGCTGGTGGAGGACAACCCGGCCGACGCGCGGCTGCTCGCGGAAAGTTTCAAGGAAGTCGGCGGCGTCGAGAACATCGTCATTCGCACCGTACGCACGCTGGCCGAAGCCTGCGCCGAAATGAGCCGCTACAGCTTCACCTGCGTGCTCGTCGATCTCGGTCTGCCGGATGGGCGCGGAGTCGGCAACGTCGAAGCGCTGCGCGCCATCGATCGCAGGGCCGCGATCATCGTGCTGACCGGCAACGACGACGAGCATCTGGCCGCCGAGGCGATTCGGCTCGGTGCCCAGGAGTACCTAATCAAGGGCCATCTCGATGGTGCCAAGATGGTTCGCCTGCTGCGCCATGCGATCGAGCGCAACAAGCACGTGCACGAGCTCGAGGATCAACGCCATCGCGAGTTCCATCGGGCCAGCCACGACAGCCTCACCGGTCTGGCGAATCGCGAGCTGTTCTACGATCGCGTGCGCCAGCTGCTTGCGCAGTCTCAACGTGCCGGCCGCGCGTTCGCGATCTGCTATCTGGATCTGGATGGCTTCAAGCGCGTCAACGATCAGCACGGCCACCAGATCGGCGATCAGCTGCTGATTCGCGTGGCCGAGGTGCTCAACGAATCGGTGCGCGCCACCGACACCGTCGCGCGCGTCGGTGGCGATGAGTTTCTGGTGCTGCTCTGGCCGGTCGAAGATCACGGCGAGGCCGGCGTCATTGCGCATCGCTTGCGTGAGCGCGTGATGGCGATCCGCCAGATCGGCGACCACGTCATCGATCTCGATGCCAGCGTCGGCGTGGTGTTCCATCCGCAGCATGGCGACACGCTCGACGAGCTGCTCGAGCGCGGTGATCGCGCGATGTACCAGGCCAAGCGCGGTGGCGGTGGCGTCGCCATCTACGACGCGCAGGACGTCGACAGCCCGGCGCGCGCGGCCGACATCAAAGTCGAGCTCAGCGATGCGCTCGAAAACGATCAGTTCCTGTTGTTGTTTCATCCGTGGGTCAACGCGGTCGAGCAGCGCTTCGTCGGCGTCGAAGCCTTGCTGCGCTGGAATCGGGGCGATGGCGTGCAGCGTCCGGACGAGTTCCTGCGCAGCGCCGAGAGCAGCGGCTATCTCGTCGAGATCGGCCTGCACGTCGCGGTAAAGGCTTTCTATCAATGGCATGCCTGGCGAGCACAAGGCATTGTCGCCGACCAGATCGCGATCAATCTCTCGGCCATCGAACTTGCTGACGACCGACTCGTGCCTTCGTTGCTCGCGGTCGCCGAAGCCGCTGGCGTGAAGCCCGGTGAAGTGCGCCTCGAAGTGCCGATGCCGGCGCTCGAAGGCGAGACCAGCCATCGGATCATCACGCATTTGCGGAGGGCGCGTGACCAGGGCTTTGGCGTGGTGCTCGATCAGTTCGGGCCGGACGGCCAATCGCTCAAATGGCTGACCGCGGTGCAGTTCGATGGACTCAAGCTTGGCCGCCATGTGCTGCGCGCGCTCAACGAAGAAGGCTTGCAGGGCTCGATGCGCCGCTTCACCACGGCGGTGCTCGGTGCGGCCAGCGCGCTGGGAGTGCCGGTGATCGCCACGGGTGTCGAAAGTGTGGACGATCGTGTCATGCTGCAGATGATGGGTTGCGTGTTGATGCAGGGACAGCTCTTTTGCGGATTCGAAAGTGCAGGTGATCTGCCTGCGAGGCTCGCAATGACGCCGGCCGGCCTTTGATAAGGCCGGCTAAGCCGGTGCAACGCTCGGTGCATGCCGTCGCCACTCAGTAAAGAGTCGTACCCGAAGACCAGACGCTAGAAGGACATCTGCATGCGAGCCCTGCTCGACACTGGCGCGTTTCTGCCGCACGGAGTTTGCTATCTGCGGCAGCCCGACTTGATTGCCTTGCACGTGATCTCCGATCTGATCATCGCGCTCGCGTATTTCATGATCCCGATTTCGCTGTTGTATCTGGTGCGGCGCGCGCGCGCCAAGCTCTCGTTCAACTGGGCGATCGTGTTGTTCGCAGCTTTCATCATTCTGTGCGGTACCGGGCATTTGCTCGATATCCTGGTGATCTGGAAGCCGCTGTACTGGTTGCAGGGCTGGGAGCGCGCTTTGACCGCGCTGGTATCGCTCGCGACGGCGATCGCGATTCTGCCGCTTGTTCCCAAGCTGTTGTCGATGCGCTCGCCCCAGGAACTCGAAGCGGCGAATCAGCGCCTGCGCGAAGAGATCAAATTGCGCGAGGGCGCCGAAAACGATCTGCACCGTTCGTTGTCCGAGCTCAAGCGTGCGGTGCAGGAACTCGAGCAGTTCGCCTATATCACCTCGCACGATCTGCAGGCGCCGTTGCGCAACGTCTCGGGCTTTTCGCAGCTGCTCATGCGCCGCTATAAAGACAAGCTCGATGGCGACGGTGTCGAGTTCCTCGACTTCATCGACAAGGGCGTGCGCCAGATGCAGACGCTCATCAACGATCTGCTCTCGCTTTCGCGCGTGGGCCGCGGCGAAGCCACGTTCACGGTCGGTCCGCTGAAAGCGCCGATCGATCGCGCACTGGCCGCGCTCGATCCGGTGATTCGCAGCCGCGAGGCGGTGGTCAAAGTGGACGAAGGCTTGCCGAGCATCAAGGCCGATCACAGCTTGCTCGCCCAGCTGTTCCAGAACCTCATCGACAACGCCACCAAATTCCACAAGCCCGGCGTGGTGCCCGAGGTGCACGTGAGCATCTGGCCGGAAGGTTCGCAGTGGCACCTGCTGGTCAAGGACAACGGCATCGGCGTGCCGAAAGACCAGCTCGAAACGATCTTCGCGGTGTTCCGCCGCCTGCATTCCGCCGACGACTACGAGGGCACCGGCATCGGCCTGGCGATCTGCCGCAAGATCGTGCGCCACCACGGCGGCGAAATCTGGGCCGAGTCGCCCGGCGTCGGCGAGGGCACCGAGTTCCATGTTCGCCTGCCGCGCGAACCCATCATGCCGACCTCGCCGAGCGTGCCGCGACTCGCGGCGGTGCACTGACCGCGCTTCAGCGCAGCGGCCTGAACAAGGCCTGCGCGTCGCAACGATCGTCGAGGTCGCGGCCGCAGGCGCGCGGGTCCATCTGGCGGTCGTAGCAGATGCGCAGCTCGGAAAAATAGCGCCCGCTGCATTGCAGGGCGATGCCATCGGCCCGCAGGCCGGGATTGCTGCGCATCCACTCGGATTCGATCTGCTGCGGTGCCTGCAGCAGCGGTTGATCGAGAGCGCGATATACCGAAGGAATCCTCAACTTCTCGAAGACCTGCCGCAGCTTGCCGAAATAATGCTGCGCATCGAGACCGCTGCAGGTCCCGTGCTTGCGCCACTCGTGCAGGATCAGCGGTTTGCTCGGCATGATCGGCAGCAGGCTGTCGATCAGCGCCTCTGGGACGTAGGCCGCTTTGCCGCAGCTGCTGGGAAATCCGCGCTCGTACTGCGGCCAAAGGCCATGCACGACGAAGCCGTAGGAGCGCTGGGCTCCGCACTGGGTGGTATCGGGCTTCTGCGTCGTCGCGCAATGCTGCGGAGACCATGACAGTGCCAGTACCCAATAATCAAAGTGTCCATCGAAGCCGCGCGGGACGCCGTCCGCGCGAGCCTCATCAACGAAAACGGCGCTGCCGCAGAATGCGAGCAGCGCCGTTGCCACCAACGCGCCGAAGCGCATCGGTGCCGTCCCTTAGCTGACGTTCTGGCCGGCCAGGAACAGCCAGGTCTCGACGACCGTGTCCGGGTTCAGCGACATCGATTCGATGCCCTGATCCAGCAGCCACTTGGCGAGGTCCGGATGATCCGACGGGCCCTGGCCGCAGATGCCGACGTACTTGCCGTGCTTCTTGCACGCCGAGATCGCCATCGACAGCATGACCTTGACCGCGTCGTTGCGCTCGTCGAACAGGTGCGCGATGAGGCCGGAGTCGCGATCCAGACCGAGCGTGAGCTGGGTCATGTCGTTGGAGCCGATCGAGAAGCCGTCGAAGTACTCGAGGAACTGGTCCGCCAGCACCGCATTGCTCGGCAGCTCGCACATCATGATGACCTGCAGGCCGTTTTCGCCGCGCTTGAGGCCGTTCTCGGCGAGGATCTCGATCACGCGCTTGGCTTCGCTGATCGTGCGCACGAACGGAATCATGATCTTGAGGTTGGTGAGCCCCATTTCGTCGCGCACGAACTTGAGCGCTTCGCATTCCATGTCGAAGCACGGGCGGAAGCTCTCGCTGATGTAGCGCGAGGCGCCGCGGAAGCCGATCATCGGGTTCTCTTCGTGCGGCTCGTAACGCTTGCCGCCGACGAGATTGGCGTACTCGTTGGACTTGAAGTCGGACATGCGCACGATCACCGGTTCCGGCGCGAACGCGGCCGCGATCGTGGCGACGCCTTCGGCGAGGCGCTTGACGAAGTAGTCCTTCGGCGAAGCGTAGGCCGCGATCATCGAATCGATGGTGCGCTTGACGTCGGCCGGCTGCTGGTCGAGTTCGAGCAGCGCCTGCGGGTGAATGCCGATCTGGCGGTTGACGATGAACTCGGTGCGGGCCAGGCCGACACCCTTGTGCGGCAGCGCGGCGAAGTCGAACGCCTGTTCGGGCGTGCCGACGTTCATCATGATCTTGACCGGCACTTCGGGCATCTTGTCGAGGGCGATTTCGTCGACCTGGAAGTCGATGTTGCCGTCGTAGATATGGCCGGTATCGCCTTCGGCGCAGGACACGGTCACGAGCTGGCCGTCCTTGAGCACGCTGGTGGCGTCGCCGCAGCCGACCACGGCCGGAATGCCGAGCTCGCGCGCGATGATCGCGGCATGGCAGGTGCGGCCGCCGCGATTGGTCACGATGGCGCTCGCACGCTTCATCACCGGCTCCCAATCGGGATCGGTCATGTCGGTGACGAGCACGTCGCCGACCTGCACGCGGGCCATTTCGTCGATCGACTTGAGCAGGCGCACCGGGCCGGCGCCGATTTTCTGGCCGATCGCGCGGCCTTCGGACAGCACCGTGCTCTTGCCCTTGAGCTTGTAGCGGCGCAGCGTGCTGGCCGAAGCGCGGCTCTGCACGGTTTCGGGACGCGCCTGCAGGATGTAGAGGCCACCGTCGACGCCGTCCTTGCCCCACTCGATGTCCATCGGACGGCCGTAGTGGTTCTCGATGATCAGCGCCTGCTTGGCGAGCTCCTCGACATCGGAATCGGTGATGCAGAACTTCTGGCGCTCTTCGGTCGACACCGGCACGAACTCGACCGTGCGGCCGAGCATGCGGTCCTTGGTGTAGACCATCTTCTTGGCTTTTTCGCCGAGGCCACGCTTGAGCACCGACGGCTTGCCGCTCTTGAGCGCCGGCTTGTAGGCGTAGAACTCGTCGGGGTTCACGGCGCCCTGGACCACGGCTTCGCCGAGGCCGTAGCTGGCGGTGATGAACACGGCGTCACGGAAGCCCGATTCGGTGTCCATCGTGAACATGACGCCCGAGGCGCCACGGTCGGAGCGCACCATGCGCTGCACGCCGGCGCTCAGTGCGACCTGGCTGTGCGCGAAGTTCTGGTGCACGCGGTAGCTGATCGCGCGGTCGTTGAACAGCGAGGCGAACACTTCCTTGATCGCCTTGAGCACGTTGTCGATGCCCTGCACGTTCAGGAAGGTTTCCTGCTGGCCGGCGAACGACGCGTCGGGCAAATCTTCGGCGGTGGCGGACGAGCGCACGGCGACCGAAATCTCCGAAGTGCTCTCGGCGAGCAGCACGTCGTAGGCGGCGCGGATTTCCTTTTCGAGTTCGGCAGGGAACGGCGCCTTGATGACGGCTTCGCGGATCTCCTTGCCGGTCTTGGCCAGGGCGTGCACGTCGTCGACGTCGAGCGCGTCGAGCAGGCCGTTGATGCGATCGGCCAGGCCTTCGAAGGCCAGGAACTCGCGATAGGCCGACGCCGTGGTGGCGAAGCCGTTGGGCACCTTGACGCCGGAAGCGGCGAGGTTGCCGATCATTTCGCCGAGCGAAGCGTTCTTGCCACCGACAATCTCGACGTCCTTCATGCCGAGTTGTGAGTACCACAGGACGTTATTGCTCATGGCACCCAGGTTGTGGTCGCTTCCCATGTTTGATTGCACTCCGGCGGCTGTGATTCGTGGTTCGGAAAATAGATCGAAATCAGGATCGAAATATCGGGATCGAAGATCGATCGAACTAAGGCAGTTGCAGCAAAAACGGCCTGCGCAGTTCCATGCGCGACCAATGAAGTAGCCCGGTCAGGGCTCAGAAATGACGGGTGGTGAGATGTACTTGACTCTGTTATCTATGCAACACGACGAACGACTTGGGCAACACCCCTAGACATGGCTGATCAGCGATACGTTTTCTTTCTTTCGGACGGCACCGGCATTACGGCCGAGACCCTGGGAGCCACCCTGCTGACCCAGTTCGAATTCGTCGAATTCAAGAAAACGACCTTGCCATTCATCAATACCCCCGACAAGGCCCGCAATACCGTCGACTATATCAATCACCTGGCTGTTCAGGGTAGCCGGCCGATCGTGCTGTCGACCACAGTCAACGATGAAATCCGCAACATTCTGAGGCAATGCCAGGGATTGTTCATGGATTTCTTCGACGCCTACATTCCAGCAATCGAGGCTGAATTGGGTCTGAAGTCGATCCATGCCACCGGCCGAGCGCATGGGCTGTCGGACGCCCGACGCTACAACGCCCGCATCGACGCCATGAACTACGCCATGGAGCACGACGATGGGCAGAGCACGCGCGACCTCTCCAAGGCCGACGTGATCCTGATCGCTCCTTCGCGTTGCGGCAAGACGCCGACGACGCTGTACCTGGCCCTGCAGTACGGCATCTTCGCGACCAATTTCCCGCTGACCGAAGAAGACCTCGAGGCGCAGAAGCTGCCGGCCTCGCTCAAGGGCCTGGCGCCGAAGTGCTTCGGCCTGACCTCCGATCCGGATCGACTGCACCAGGTCCGCACCGAGCGTCGGCCGGGCTCCAAGTACGCCTCGCTGCCGCAGTGCGCCTACGAGCTGCGACAGGCCGAGAGCCTGTATCGCAAGCAGAACGTGCCGTTCATCAACTCGGCGAACATGTCGATCGAGGAGATCGCGGCGATCGTGCTGCAGGAAAAGAACCTGCGCCGCCAGTCGGCCTGAGTTCCCGGGCGGGCTCGCCCGCATGCTCCGCGCCTAAGCGACATTTACCAGCTGCCGCGCCTTCGCCCGTAACCCCGCTGTAACTCCCGAGCCTTAGCGTTGTGCGATTCGCGCCGCGTTCGCCGGCGCTTCGATCTCGGGGATTTCCACCATGGGCAGAGCCCGCCGTCAGCGGCCGCGCAAGCGCGGCTGGTCGCGCCGTGATTTTCTGCGGCGCGCAGGTTTCGCATCGACCGCGGTCGCCGCCGCTCCGCTGTTCGCCAGTTGCAGCGCCGGCGGCGGTGGACGCGATCCGGATCCGGGCAGCGAGCCCGGCAGCGTCGAGTTCAGGCACGGCGTCGCCTCGGGCGACCCGCTGCAGGACAGGGTGATCCTCTGGACCCGCGTGACCCCGGCCACGGACGGGACGATCCGGGGCGAAGTGCAGGTGGCGAGCGATCCGGCGTTCACGCGGATCGTGCAGACCAGCCGCTTTTCGACCGACGCCGACCGCGACTACACGGTCAAGGTCGACCAGGGCGGGCTCGCGCCGGCGACGACTTACTACTATCGCTTCGCGGTCGGACAGACCCGATCGGTGATCGGGCGCACGCGCACGGCCGCCAGCGGCGGGCTCGACCGGCTGCGCGTAGGCGTGGTGTCCTGCTCGAGCTACGCGCATGGCTATTTCAGCGCCTACAAGGCATTGGCCAGGCGCGCCGACATCGACGTGGTGCTGCACCTGGGCGACTACATCTACGAATACGGGACCGGCGAATACGGCGAGGCGCGCGAATACCAGCCCTCGCACGAGATCACCACGCTCGACGACTACCGCACGCGCCATGCCCACTACAAGCTCGATTCGGACCTGCAGGAGGTGCATCGCCAGCACCCCTTCATCACCGTCTGGGACGACCACGAGACCGCCAACGACTCCTGGCGCGACGGCGCCGAGAACCACACCGAGGGCAGCGAAGGCGTCTGGGCCCAGCGCAAGGCCTGGGGCGTGCAGGCGTATGCCGAGTGGCTGCCGATCCGGCTGCCCGACGCGGCCGATCCTCAGCGCATCTATCGCCAGTTCCGCTATGGCGACCTGGCCGAATTCGTCATGCTCGACACGCGCCTCGAAGGGCGGGACGAACAGGCCGCCGTGGCGGACGCTTCGAGCATCAACGACGCCGATCGGCATCTGATCAGCACGGCGCAGTTCGATTTCCTGTCTAACGCGCTGTCGACCACGACCGCCAAATGGAAGCTGCTCGGCCAGCAGGTGATGTTCGGCCAGCTGCGCATCCTTGGCCTGCCCGAGCTTTCGCGCTTGAGCGGGCTGCCGATCGAGCAGCTGCGCGATCTCGTCAATTCGCTGCCGGTCGTCAGCACCGGTGGAATCATCCTCAACCCGGATCAATGGGACGGCTATCGCGCCGAACGCAACCGTCTGTTCGGCCTGATCGAAAGCGCCGGCGGCAACGTGGCGGTGCTGACGGGCGACATCCACACCTCCTGGGCGATGGACCTGTCGCGCGATCCGAACAATCCGCTGGTCTACAACCCGCTCAACGGTTCGGGTTCGCTGGCGGTCGAGTTCGTCGCCACCTCGGTGACCTCGCCGGGGCTCGATCAGCTCGCTCCGCTGCAGTCGCTGCTGCAGCTGCTGAATCCGCACATGAAGTACGTGGACCTCGCGCGGAAGGGGTATCTGCTGCTCGATGTCACGCCCGAGCGTTTGCAGGGCGAATGGTGGTATTCGCAGACGATCGCCGAGAGCTCGGAGGCCGAGAGCTTCGGCGCCGCCTACTTCACGGCCGATGGCGACAATCACCTGAGCCGGGCCGACGGCCCGAGCGAAGCAAGGACCGACGCCCCGGCACTGGCGCCCTGAGCCGGTCCGGGAAAACCCCGGCCGCAGCCGTAAATCGGGCGTCAATGCTACTGTTTGGCTGCCGCCGGCCGGCGGCCGACTCAAGGAGGAGAAAGCCATGTGGAATTTCGGGGCGGCGATCGGTCTGGCGGCTTCGGCGCTGTTGCTGAGCGCCTGTGGCGGCGGCAGCGACGGCCGCGATTACGACGATGGCGGTGACGACGGCGAACCGGCGCCGCTGTCGGGCAAATCCGACGTGCTGCGGGAGATCAGCATCGTCGCCAACGTGGCCCAGCTGTTCGGCTACGGCGACGGGCTGGCCGAGCCGAGCTCCGCCCTGTTCAAGGCGGCCGGCGTTCCGAGCGGACACTGGGGCCGGTATTCCGCGCGCAATCCGAGCCTGCTCAAGGCGGCGACCCGCCATGACTGCGACAGCGGCTCGTACACGCTCGAGGAAGGCAGCGGCCAGGAGCCTTTCGGCTACTTCGACGGCACGCGGCGCGCGGTCAGCTTCCGCATCTACAACTACGACGACTGCACTATCGACGACGAGAGCGGCAACGGGTCCAGCTACGACGACGGCCGCGTCGAGAATGGCAGCGGCACGCCGAACGCCAGCAACGAAACCTACGATTACAGCCTGCTCGGCTCGGGCGACACCCCGCACCTGTATCGCCGCTACGAGCCGGTCGGTTCGCGCACCGAACTCACCGAGTTCTTCACGCTCGGCCGCTTCGAGTTCCGGTCCGCGACCAACCAGCAGGAACAGCGGTCGATCCTGAGCTTCCGGCTCAATGCCGAGAGCGACGACTACCTGCTCGATCTCGACCTCGGCAACGGCAGCGGCCCGTTCACGATCGCCGAGAACACCAGCAGCCAGACGCTCAGCCTGAGCGGCCCGTACCGCTATCACAGCTCGATCTGCGACTGGACCTACGCCGAGGTCAGCACGCCGACGCCGCTGGCGATCAGCACCGATGGCTTCACCGCCGGCCGCCTGCGCATCGAGTCCGACCGCGGCCTGGCGACGATCACCTTCGCCGCCGACGGCAGCGCCCGTTACGAACTCAGCAATGGCAACAGCGGAACGCTCAATGCGTCGGAGATCGGCCTAGCGGTCAGCGAGCCGGCTTGCTGAGAAACCGCAGCCTCAGCCGGCCGACGATGCAGCCTCGGCCGGCGAGCGCGTCTCCATCGACAGCGCGTGGATGTCGGTCTGCATGAGATCGCCGACCGCCGCGTAGACCGCGCGGTGGCGGTGGATCGGCGACAGGCCGTCGAAGGCCTGGGCGACGATGCGCACGTGAAAGTGGCCGCGTCCGGTCGCCGCACCGGCATGACCGGCATGCAGATGGCTTTGGTCTTCGACTTCTAGGAACTGCGGAGAGAACGCATTCTGCAGCGCGATCCGGATGCGCTCGACGCGCGGCGAACTCATTCCGGCAGGGCCTTGATGAAGGGCTTGATCGTCACGCTCGCGTAGACGCCGGCCTTGACGTACGGATCGGCATTGGCCCACTCGGTGGCCTCGGCGAGGCTGTCGAATTCGAGCACCAGCAGGCTGCCGGTGGCGCCGGCCGACAGGTCGGGCGCATCGGCGACCGGGCAGGGTCCGGCGAGCACGAGGCGGCCCTGTTTCTGGAGTTCGCGCAGGCGCTCGATGTGCGCCGGGCGGGCGGCCTTGCGGGCCGGCAGGCTGTTGTCGACGTCTTGGCCGATGATGGCGTAAAGCACGTTAGGTCGTTCCCTTGTCCTGGGTCGAGTCGTTGAGGTACTGCGACAGGAACGGGGCGTGCGCGGCTGCGAACAGCAGCGGCAGCACGGTGAGCCCGCCGAACTTGAAGATCGCCCAGACCTTGTCGCTGTACATGTGGGCGACGTAGAGGTTCAGCACCGCACAGGCGGCGTAGAAGATCACCCAGGCGACGTTGACCTTGCGCCAGATCGCGGGCGGCAGCGAGATCGCATGGCCCGCCACGCGCTCGACGAGAGTCTTCTCGCCGATGAACTGGCTGCCGAGCAGCACCACCGCGAAGCCGGCGAACAGGATCGTCGGCTTGAGCTTGATGAAGTTGGCGTCGTGGAAATAAAG
Organism: Hydrocarboniphaga effusa AP103; assembly: GCF_000271305.1. Taxonomy (GTDB): domain Bacteria; phylum Pseudomonadota; class Gammaproteobacteria; order Nevskiales; family Nevskiaceae; genus Hydrocarboniphaga; species Hydrocarboniphaga effusa. The sequence continues at coordinate 624,867 of NZ_AKGD01000004.1, read as the reverse complement.
AGTCATGCCGCCGAGCACGAGCGTGATGCCGGCCGCGACGAGGTGCATCTTGTGCCACTCGCCGAACTTGAGCCGGTAGAAGGCGATCAGCACGAGCAGCGAGGCCATCAGCGCCATCGTTCCCTTGTAGATGTCGGTCGACAGCGTGACCGCGAGGAACACCAGGAAGGGGGCGAGATCGAGCAGGGGTTTCATAAGCCGCCAGTATACCGGGCGGCCGTCCCGCGGGCCGGTTTGCGCGCGCCCGGGCCGCAGGCAGGCTCAGACGGTACAATGACGAATGTCGAACTGGATCGAAGTCCACCCGCAAAACCCCCAATCCCGCCTGCTCGCGCAAGCCGCCGTGCATCTGCGCCAGGGCGCGGTGATCGCCTATCCGACCGACTCCTGCTACGCCCTCGGCTGTCACCTCGACGACAAGGACGCGGCCGAGCGGCTGCGGCGCATCCGCCGCTTCGACAAGAACCACCAGTTCACGCTGATGTGCCGCGACCTGTCCGAGATCGCGACCTACGCGCGCGTCGACAACTGGCAGTTCCGGCTGCTGCGCCAGCTCACGCCGGGCCCATACACCTTCGTATTGACCGCGACCAAGGAGCTGCCGCGCCGGGTCGCGCACGAGAAGCGCAAGACCATCGGCATCCGCATTCCGGAGCATCCGGTCACCCAGGGCCTGCTCGCCACGCTCGGGGAGCCGCTGATCAGCTGCACGCTGCAGTTCCCGGGCGAGGAACTGCCCGTGAACGATCCGCGCGAGTTCGAGGAGCGCCTGCTGCGCGAGGTCGACGTGGTGCTCGATTCGGGCAACTGCGGGCTGGAGCCGACCACGGTGGTCGATCTGTCGGAAGGAGAGGCTCGCGTGCTGCGTCAGGGCAAGGGCCCCGTTCAGGGCATTTTCTCGGAATAAGGGCCTGGCCTTACATGTTCGATGAGCTTTCACTGGTCCAGAAACTCGCGGTCTGGGCGTTGCCGGTACTGCTGGCGATCACCATTCGCGAGATCGCGCACGGCTATGCGGCGCGCGCCTGTGGCGACATGACGGGCACCGCGCTCGGGCGGCTGTCGCCGAATCCGCTGCGCCATGTCGATCCGCTCGGCACGCTGCTGATCCCGGGCCTGCTGATCACGCTCGGTGGTTTCCTGATGGGCTGGCCCAAGCCGATTCCGGTCGATTTCTCGCGCCTGCGCCATCCCAAGCGCGATCTCGCCAAGGTCGCCGTCGCGGGCCTCGCGGCGAACTTCGCGATGGCCGTGCTGTGGGCCGCATTGATCAAGGCCACGCTCGTCTTCGGCAGCGATCAGCCGACCTGGGTCGGGCTGCGCTACATGGCGGTGGCCGGCGTGGTGATCAATCTCGCGCTGCTGGTGCTGAACCTGCTGCCGCTGCCGCCGCTCGATGGCGGACGCATCCTGATCAGCCTGCTGCCGATGCGCCAGGCGATGGCGCTCGCCAAGGTCGAGCCTTACGCTTTCTTCATCGTGCTCGGCGTACTGCTGCTGTTCAAAGGCCTGCTGTTCTGGCCGCTCGTGATCAGCCAGGGCCTGCTGTTCCAGGCCTTCGGCATCGAGCCCGTTTCGCTGTACTGATTTCTCTCCTCATCACCGACACATCACGGTTCTTCGAATGTCCTCGAATTCGCAACGCCCCATCGTTCTTTCCGGCATCCAGCCTTCGGGCCGGCTCACGCTCGGCAACTATCTGGGCGCGATCAAGAACTGGGTTCCGTTGTCGGAAACCTATGCCTGCTACTACATGCTCGTGGACCTGCACGCGATCACCGTGCGCCAGGATCCGAAAGTGCTGCGCGAGCGCTGCTACGAATTCCTCGCGCTCTACATCGCCTGTGGCCTCGACCCGGCCAAGAACACCTTGTTCGTGCAGAGCCACGTGCCGGCGCATTCGCGGCTGTCGTGGATCCTCAACTGCTACACGCAGATGGGCGAGCTCAACCGCATGACGCAGTTCAAGGACAAGAGCGCCAAGCATGTCGACAACATCAACGCCGGCCTGTTCGATTATCCGGTGCTGATGGCGGCCGACATCCTGCTGTACCAGGCGCACGCGGTGCCGGTCGGCGACGACCAGAAGCAGCATCTCGAACTCACGCGCGACGTCGCGACGCGCTTCAACAACCTCTATGGCGAGGTGTTCCGCATTCCGGAGCCGATGATTCCGCCGGTCGGCGCGCGCATCATGAGCCTCAAGGAACCGACCAAGAAAATGAGCAAGTCGGACGAGGCCGAAACCAACGCGATCTACCTGCTCGATCCGGTCGACACCATCGTGCGCAAGCTCAAGAAAGCGGAGATGGATTCGGGCAACGAGATCCGCTTCGACATCGCCGAGAAGCCCGGCGTGAGCAACATGATGTCGATCCTGTCGGCCACCTCGGGCGAGAGCTTCGACAGCATCGCCGAGCGCTACAACGGCCAGGGCTACGGCAAGTTCAAGCAGGCCGTCGCCGACGCGGTGGTCGCCTGCCTGGAGCCCGTGCAGATGCGCTATCGCGACATTCGCGAAGACACCGATGGCTTGCAGCGCGTGCTGCGTGATGGCGCTGCGCGCGCATCTGCTGCGGCTGACGTGACGCTCGCGCGCGTGCACGACGTGCTCGGTTTCATCCCCGAATAAGCATGAGCGATCCGGCCGACAACGCCGAAATCGTGACCGAAGTCGAAGAGGCTTCCGATGCCGCGCGCCTGCCGAAGATCAACGGCCATGTGCTCGACAAGCTGCCCGAAGATCTCTACATCCCGCCCGATGCATTGCAGGTGTTTCTCGAAGCCTTCGAAGGCCCGCTCGACTTGCTGCTGTACCTGATCCGCCGTCAGAACCTCAACATTCTCGACATTCCGGTTCTCAAGATCACGCAGCAGTATCTGCAGTACATCGCGCTGATGCAGGAGCTGCGGCTGGAGCTTGCGGCCGAATACCTGCTGATGGCTGCGCTGCTCGCCGAGATCAAATCGCGCATCCTGCTGCCGAAGCCCGTCGAGGCCGAGGAAGAAGAGGGTGATCCGCGCATGGAACTCGTGCGCCGCCTGCAGGAATACGAGCGCTTCAAGACCGCGGCCGAGAATCTCGACAGGCTGCCGCGCGCGGGCCGCGAAATCTATCGCGCCGCCGCTAAGCCCGACGTGATTCCGACCCAGGTCGTGCTGCCGCAGCCGAGCCTGCGCGAGCTCATGCTCGCGTTTCGCGAGGTGATGATGCGCGCCGAGCTGTTCACGCGGCATCAGGTCAAGCGCGAGCCCTTGTCGGTGCGCGAGCGCATGACGCATATCCTCGATCTCGTGCACAGCGGACCGAAGCGCTTCGACGAGATCATCGAGCCGTCCGAAGGCCGCGCCGGCGTGATCGTCTGCCTGCTCGCGATTCTCGAACTCGTGAAGCTCGCCGCGATCGATCTCGTGCAGGAAGGACCGTTCGCCGAAATCATGATCGACAGCGGCCGCCCGATATCGGAAACGGCCATCGAGACCGCCAGCTATGAGTGATACGCCCCGAAACGACGAGCCGGACGAAGAGCAGGACGACGAACTGCCCGAGGTGCCGCTGCCTCCGGAAGAGTTGTCCGGCGCCAAGCCCGACGCGCAGTCCGACCAGACGGCGATCGCCGACATCGCGCCTGAAATCGCGGCCGACGCGACGGCGCAGGACATCGTGACTGGCGTCGCCGACAACGCCGAGGCGATCGACAGGCTAGAGCACATCATCGAAGCGCTGCTGCTGGCGGCGGACGGCCCGCTGTCGGTGGATGCCCTGCATCGCCTGCTCGGCGAAGACCTCGGCATCGGTCGCAGCGAAGTTCGCGCCGCGCTCGCCAAGCTCGATGCGCGCCTGCAGGGCGGAGCGGCGCAACTGCAGGAAGTCGCGAGCGGATGGCGTATCCAGGTGCGCGAGGAATACGCCGGATGGGTTGCGCGCCTGTGGCAGGAAAAGCCGCCGAAATTTTCGCGCGCCCTGCTCGAAACGCTTGCGCTCGTGGTCTACCGACAGCCGATCACGCGTGGCGAGATCGAAGAAGTGCGCGGCGTTTCGGTGTCGTCGAACATCCTGCGCACGCTGCAGGAGCGCGGCTGGGTCAAGGAGATCGGCGTCAAGGAAGTGCCCGGACGTCCGGCCCTGTTCGGCACTACCGCGCAGTTTCTCGACGACTTCAACCTGCGCACGCTCGACCAGCTGCCGTCACTGCCCGAGATCCGCGACATGGATCAGCTCGACGCCGCGCTCGCGCAGCTCACGGGCGAGCTGCCGTCGAAGGGCGATGAAGCCGAGTCCGAACACGAGGTGGACGAAGCCGCGAGCGAATCACCCGAAGCCCGCGACGCCGTTGGCGACGAAAACACCGAAGACGAAGCGCAGGAAATCGTCGAAACGATCATCGATGAAGGCGATGAGCGCGACGCCGATGCCGACCCAGCATCCGGACACGCAGCACCGGATACAGAAGACACCGGTGACGACGGCGCGCCAGCCGAAGAGCCGAAGCCGGACGAGGAACGTTGAGCCATGGTTGACCGCATACAGAAACTGCTCGCCACGGCCGGCATCGCCTCGCGCCGCGCCATCGAGGCGATGATCGCCGAAGGCCGCGTGACCGTGAACGGCCGGCCGGCGGAGATCGGCCAGAAGATCGATCACAACGACAGCGTGCGCGTCGACACCAAGCTCGTGCCGCTGAGCCGCAAGCCCGAGAGCACGCGCGTGCTGCTGTATCGCAAGCGCGTCGGCGAGCTCGTCACGCGCGACGATCCGGATGGCCGCAAGACCGTGTTCCGCAAGCTGCCCGAACTCGAAACGGGCCGCTGGATCGCGGTCGGCCGTCTCGACATCAACACCTCGGGCCTGCTGCTGCTGACCAACGACGGTGAACTCGCGCGCCGGCTCATGCATCCGAGTTTCGAAATGCGTCGCGAATACGCGGTGCGCGTGCTCGGCAGCGTCGATGCGGAGATGCTCGATCGGCTACGCAAGGGCGTCGAACTCGAAGATGGATTCGCCAGGTTCGAGACCATCCAGCCCGGCGAAAGCGTCGACCTCGACGAAGAAGGCGGACGCCGCGAGAGCGAAGGCTCGTCGGCCAACAGCTGGTGGAACGTCACCGTGCGCCAGGGCCGCAATCGCGTCGTGCGCCGCCTGCTCGAATCGCAGGGCCTGCAGGTGAGCCGGCTCATGCGCGTGTCGTATGGGCCGATCGCGCTCGGCCGCGGCATCAAGAGCGGAACCTGCCGCGAGGCGACGCCCGAAGAGCTGCAGGCCTTGCTCGAAGCCGTGGCGATCGCCCAGCCAAGGTCGGCCAAGGCCGGGAAGAGGCCTTCGGCCCAGCGGCATGACGAGCGGCGCAAGCCCGAAGGCGAGTTCGTCGCGCCGACGCGTGAGGGTTTGCGCAAGACGGCCCGTCATCGTCGTCCCGAGCGTGAAAGCGATCGCGATCGCGATCGCGATCGTGAGCGCAGCTTGCGTGAGCGCTTTCCGCATGCGGAAGCATTGGAGCCGGCTTCCTCCAGCCGCGAAGGCGCGGACGATCGGCGTGACGATCACGAGCGTGGCTTCGACCCGACCCGGGCCGGGCCGCGTGGCGATTCCAAGCGTGCGCAGCGGGAACGCGCGGCCGAGCGCCGCGGCGAACGTTCGCAAAAGCGCGCTCCGGGCGCGGCGAAATCGTCGGACCGGACGGCCGGCAAGCCGTCGGAGAAGGTCCAGGGCAAGGCGCATGGCAAGCCGAGCCGGCCGGGTGCCGCGGCCAAGTCGGCGAGCCGGGGGAAGGACAGTTCGTCACGATCGCCGGCGGGACATCGCGATGCGAATTCGTCGAGGCCGTCTTCCGGGCGTAACGACGGGGCCAGGCCATCGGGCCGCGGCAACGCGTCAAAGCCGTCCGGCCGAGGCGGCGCCGCCTCCAAGTCCGGGACGGGCAAGCCCGCATCGCGCAAACCCAGGCCGAAACCGTAGTGGCCAGTCGGCGACGGTGTGCGCAGCGGGTCGCTAGAGCCTGAAATTCACCGGCTGATCGATGACGATGCTTTCCATCCACGGCCGCAGCACCGGCGGCACGGGCGGAAAGCTCGCGATGCGGAACATCAGGGCCTGGGCTTCCTCGTCGAGATAGCCGAAGCCCGACGAGGTCACCACGCGCGCTTCGAGCACGCTGCCGTCGCGGCCGATGCGCATGCGCACGACGGTGACGCCGGTTTCCTTGAACTGGCGGGCGCGCACGGGCACGCGCATGTTCCGCTCGACCGAGCGCATCACCATCATCGAATACTGGCGCTCGAGCCGGCTGATCTGCTCGGGGCTCATGCTCACGGCCGGCGCTCCGACCGGGCGTCCGGCACCGGGGTTCGATGGCGTGGCGCTCGCGACGGCGGCGGTGGAAGGCGCGCTCGATGCGGTGGCCGTGGCAGCCGGCGCCGGCTGCGATTGAGCCATCGCGGGTTCGGCGGGCTTCGAAATTTCGGGTTCCGGCACGGGCGCTTTTACCGGCGCGGGCGCCTGGGCGGCGACGACCGGCTTGGGCTTCGGCTTGACGGATTTCGGTTTGGGCTTGGGCGCTTCGACCGCCTGCGTCGGCGCGGCCGGCGGTGGCGCGGCGGCAGCCGAAGGCGACGAGGCCGCGGCCGTGATCAGCGAAACCTCGATCGATTTCTGGTCCGCGGCGGGCGGCAGCTCCAGCGTCCGGCTCGGCCATTTCACGAGCAGCCCGAGCGCGAGCAGCAGGTGCAGGCCGACCGAGATGGCGATGCCGAGCCGGCGGCTCAGCGGAGCGTCGTCCAGCTGCGGCGCCCGGCTCGCGGTCACCACGCGAGAGCTGGATCGCCTGTCAGTTGCAAAGGCCGCGGATCGAGTCATGACGGCCGGATTGCAGCAGGATTCGAGCCAGCGCGGCGGCGTCGGCCGCGAGGTTTGAGTGAACCTGCGTGGGCGCTTCAGCACCCTGTATTCAAAGCGGAATTTCCCGGCGTACCAATGAAAGACCCGCCCGGAGCCGGCTCCGGGCGGGTTCGGGAACGGGCCGTCGCTCCTCTTTTTAGTGCGCGGCGGTCGCTCCGCCGGCATCGATCAGCGCGAGGATTTCCTGCGTCTTGGCGTTCATGAGCGCCTCGTCGGCGCGCGATTCCACGTTCAGGCGCAGCACCGGCTCGGTGTTGCTCCCGCGCAGGTTGAAGCGCCAGCTGCCGAAATCGAGGCTGATGCCGTCGGTCTTGTCGATCGCGCTGGCCTTGGGCGCGTAGGCGCTTTCGATCCGCGCGATGGTGGCCTTCACGTCGGCGACCTTGCGGTTGATCTCGCCGCTGGCCGGGAAGGCCTTCATGCGCTCTTCGACGAGCTTGGACAGCGGCTTGCCGCTCTCGCTGATCAGCGCAGCCGCCAGCAGCCACGGAATGTTGCCGTTGTCGCAGTAGGCGAAGTCGCGGAAGTAATGATGCGCGCTCATTTCGCCGCCGTAGATCGCGTTTTCCTTGCGCATGCGCTCCTTGATGAAGGCATGGCCGGTCTTGCTCATCACCGGTACGCCGCCGGCGCTTTCGACGACATCGACGGTGTTCCAGGTCAGGCGCGGGTCGTGGATGATCTTTCCGCCGGGTTCCTTCTTGAGCAGCGCCTCGGCGAGCAGGCCGACGATGTAATAGCCTTCGATGAAGCCGCCGTTCTCGTCGAACAGGAAGCAGCGATCGAAATCGCCGTCCCAGGCCACGCCGAAATCCGCGCCATGCGCCTTGACCGCATCGGCGGTCGGGGCGCGCATTTCGGGCAGCAACGGGTTCGGGATGCCGTTGGGGAAATCGCCGTCGGGCTCGTGGTGCACCTTGATGAACGTGAACGGCAGGCTCTTCTCGATCGCATCGACGACCACGCCGGCGACGCCGTTGCCCGCGTTGACGACGATCTTGAGCGGCTTGAGCTTGGAGGTGTCGACGTAGCTCAGCAGATGCTGCACGTAGCCGTCGCGATAGCTCGCCTTGGTGACGACCGGTTCGCCTTCGGGGCAGGTCGCGGTCGAAGCGGCGACGGCCTCTTCGATCTCGCGCAGGCCGGTGTCGCCCGAGATCGGGATCGATCCGCCGCGCACGAGCTTCATGCCGTTGTAGTCCATCGGGTTATGGCTCGCGGTGACTTCGATGCCGCCGTCGACGCCCGGTTGCTGTGCGGCCCAGTAGATTTCTTCGGTGCCGCAGAGGCCGATGTCGAGCACTTCGACGCCGCGCGCGTTGAAACCGTGCGCCAGCGCCTTGAGCAGCGGCAGCGAGGAATGGCGGACGTCGCGGCCGAGCGCGATCTTTTTCGGCGCGAAGCGCTCGGCGTAGGCGATGCCGAGCCGGTAGGCGATGTCCGGATTGAGTTCGTCGGGAACGCGGCCGCGGATGTCGTAGGCCTTGAAAGCGGGCAGGCGAGTGGTCATGTCTCGAAGGAAGTGGGAGCGGGCGAGGAGCGGCTTAATCGTATGCGATACGCGGTGATGTCTGAAACCTCGACCCAGATCGAGACCAGATCGAGCACCGTATACTTGCCGCATGCTCTACCGACTCGATCACCGCACGCCCGAACTGCAGGGCGACAATTTCGTCGCCGACAACGCGAGCCTGATCGGCTCCGTGGTGCTCGAACGCGGGGCCAGTGTCTGGTTCAACGCGGTGCTGCGCGGCGACAACGACGAGCTGCGCATCGGCGAAGGCAGCAACGTGCAGGACGGTTCGGTGCTGCATACCGACCCGAACCTCAAGCTCGTCATCGGCAAGCACTGCACGATCGGCCATCTGGTGATGCTGCACGGCTGCCAGATCGGCGACGGCTCGCTGATCGGCATCAAGTCGGTGGTGATGAACCGCGCGCGCATCGGCAAAAATTGCCTGGTCGGCGCCAACAGCCTCGTCACCGAAGGCAAGCAGTTTCCGGACGGCGTGATGATCCTGGGTTCACCGGCCAAGGTCGTGCGTGAACTGACGCCCGAGGAGATCGCCGGGCTGCGCCAATCGGCCGAAGTCTATGCGCAGCACTCCCGGCGCTATCGCGACGGCCTCAAGCGCATCGACGGCTGAACTTTACTGCCGTTCCTTCGGGAACGAGTACGCGAACAGGCGACCATGGGCGACATCGGCCCAGCGATCGACATCGAATTCGAGCACGGCCATCGCGCAGGTCGGCATCTCGCCGAAGGTGCAGCGCGCGAGCCGGTGGGACAGGTCGGTGAGCCCCGGGTTGTGGCCGAACAGCGCCACGTTCGGATACGCATCGTCGAGCTCGCGCACGACCGCGAGCAGCTCGGCGGCGGTGGCGTCGTAGATCGGCGGCTCGAAACGGATCGAAGATTCCGCGATGCCGAGCACCTCGGCGAAGATGCGCGCCGTCGTCGTCGTGCGCAGCGCAGGGCTCGCGACGAGTTGCGGCGTGGCGTCGAGCAGGTTGCCGAGGCGCTGCGCCATCACCGGCGCATCGCGAAAACCGCGCTCGTTGAGCGGGCGATGAAAATCTTCGATCTTCGGATCGTCCCACGAGGACTTGGCGTGACGGATCAGCGTCAGAGTGCGCATGGCGGATTGAATTCGAATCGGGCTAGCGGCGGTTGAGATAAATATCGTAACGCGCCTGCGTGCCGACAACGTCCGCGTTCGGCTGGCGTTCATCGAGCCACGGTGCCTTGGTCGGCCGCTTGACCGCGACGCGCGCGGCGCCGCTCGCCATCGCGGCGCGCAGCAGCTCGGCCGAATCATCGTCGCCGTCAGTGAGTTCGCGCAGCATCTGCATGCCTTTCTGCGGCAGCGCGGTCTTGCCGTCTTCGGGATACATCGGGTCCAGATGCACGCCATCGAGCGCGTGCGGGCAGTGGCGCAACCATTCGCGCGCATCGGCCTGCACGATCTCGACGCGCGCGCAGGCCGCGATCGCCCATTTCTCATCGCAGGTACTCGCACGTGCGAGCGCATCGCGCAGCAGTTCGATCACGAACGGGTGGCGCTCGACGAGAATCACGCGCGCTCCGAGCGCGGCGAGCGTGAAGCCGTCGCGGCCGAGGCCGGCAGTCGCATCTGCGATCAGCACGTCCGCCTTCTTGTGCAGGCCAAGTGCGCGCGGCAGCAATTGCTTGCGTCCCGCGAGGATGCGGCGGCGCACGTCGGCCGAGAGCCAGTCGATGCACAGCGGCTCCCATTCGGGGCGGTGCAAGGCGCGCAGGCGCAGGCCTTGCGCGCCGGCTTCGAGTTCGAACGAGACGTTTCGGGTTTCAGCCAAGCTTGCCGGCCTCGAACCACTGCGTCAGGCGCTGCGCGAGCATCAAATCGCCATCGACCGTGAGCTTGCCGGTCATGAAAGCGCTCATGCCATTGAGTTCGCCGGTCATCAGGGCGACGAAGTCGGCATCGTCCATCGTCAGGCTCACGTCGGGCGAAGCAGCGCTTCCGCGCTTGGCTTCGCAGTGGCCGTTGCGAATCAGCAGGTGCATGGGTTCGGAGACGTTGAACTGGATCGTGCACTCGGTGCCGGCAGCCGCAGCGGCATCGAACGCGGTGGGCAGCTGCTGGATCAGGTCGGTGGCGCTGGGCATCGCAATCTCCGCGAAAGGCTTCCGAAGGCAGATGGCGCGGATACTAAGGCCCGCATGACGGTGTGGCTACAATGCGCCACGCATCGAGAAGATCAGGCCATGAACGCAGCGGTGGAAGTGTTTCGCAAGGATTACCGGGCTCCCGATTACGCGGTCGAGAACGTGGACCTCGATTTCGACGTGCGTGATCGCACGACCGTGGTCAGCGTGCTGCGAATCCGCCGCAACGGGCAGGCGCGGGCCGACGCGCCGCTGCATCTCGATGGCCGCGGTTTCGAATTGCTCGAACTGGCGATCGACGGTCTTGCGGTTGCCGAGGCGAACGTCGAGCGTGACGACGAGCGCCTGCTGATCAAACAGGCTCTGCCGCAGGCTTTCAGCCTGCGCGTGGTGACCCGGCTCGATCCGGATTCGAATCATTCGCTCGAAGGCCTGTATCGCTCGGGCCCGATGCTCTGCACGCAATGCGAGGCGCGCGGGTTTTCGCGCATCACCTATTTTCCCGATCGCCCCGATGTGCTTTCGCGCTTCAAGGTGCGCATCGAGGCCGATGCGCAGCGCTATCCGGTGCTGCTCTCGAACGGCAATCGCGTCGAAGCGGGCGAGGCGGCCGACGGGCGTCACTATGCGATCTGGGAAGACCCGTTCCTGAAGCCCTGCTATCTGTTCGCGCTCGTCGCGGGCGATCTGGGCTGCGTGAGCGACACCTATACGACGGCGAGCGGCCGCGAGGTCGCGCTGCAGTTCTACGTCGACAAGGGCAACGAGGGTCGCGTGCCGCATGCGCTCGAATCGCTCAAGAAGGCGATGCGCTGGGACGAGCAGGTCTACGGGCTCGAATACGACCTCGACATCTACATGGTCGTCGCCGCGCGCGAATTCAACATGGGCGCGATGGAGAACAAGGGCCTGAACCTGTTCAACGCGCGCTTCGTGCTCGCCTCGCCCGATACCGCGACCGACGCCGATTACGAGGGCATCGAATCGGTCATCGCCCATGAGTATTTCCATAACTGGACCGGCAACCGCGTGACCTGCCGCGACTGGTTCCAGCTCTCGCTCAAGGAAGGTCTTACGGTCTTTCGCGACCAGAATTTCTCGGCTGACCTGAATGGCGCCGACGTGCAGCGCATCGGCGAGGTGCGCCAGCTGCGCACGCTGCAGTTCGCCGAGGATGCCGGCCCGATGGCGCATCCGGTACGGCCGGACTCCTACGTCGAGATCAACAACTTCTACACCGCGACGGTCTACGAGAAGGGCGCCGAGATCGTGCGCATGCTGCAGACCCTGCTCGGGCGCGAGACCTTCATCAAGGGCGTGCAGCATTACCTGCGCGAGCACGACGGCTCGGCCGCGACGATCGAGGATTTCCTCGCCGCACACGAGGCGGTCTCGGGCCGCAATCTCGAAGGCTTCCGTCGCTGGTATTCGCAGGCCGGCACGCCGACCGTCGGCATCGACGACGAATATCACCTGCTTGCGCACACCTACACGCTGCATCTGGAGCAATCCACGCCGGCCACGCCGGGTGCGCCCGACAAGAAGCCGGTGCCGATTCCGATCCGCGTCGCCTTCTTCGACGGCGAGGGCCAGCGCATCCACCTGCCGGCCCAGCCGCCGCTGATGCCGGCGCCCGACCTGATCCTGCTCGAGGATGCGCAGGCGACGATCACCTTCGAGGACGTCAAAGTCCGGCCGACGCCGTCGTTCCTGCAGGGTTTCTCGGCTCCGGTTCGGCTGCAGTTCGGTTATTCGTCCGACCAGCTCGTGAACCTGCTGCTGCACGAGTCCGACGGCTTCGCGCGCTGGGAGGCGGTACAGCGGCTCATGCTGAACGCCTTCTTCGAGCTGCTGTCGGGCCCGGCCGGCGACGACACCCAGGCCTTGCTGAAGGGCCTGCAGCTGCTCGCCGCCCAGCATTTCGACGACAAGGCCTTGCTCGCCGAGCTGCTGCGGATGCCGTCCGAGAGCTATCTGGCCGGCCAGCTGCAGCCGCTCGATGGCGAAAAACTCGCCGCCGCGCGCGACGCCCTGCGCCTGCGCATCGCCCACGCGCTGACCGGTCCGCTGTCGGTCTGGGCGACCGCCGCCCCGGAAGACCAGGGTGCGATCAACGTCGGCCGCCGGGCGCTCGCCGGGATCGCGAGCGGGTATCTGGCGGCGACCCGCTCGACGCGCATCCTCGATCTGTGCCGCGATCGGGCGGGCTCCGACAACATGACGCTGTCGTACGGGGCACTCGTCGCGCTCAACGACATCGACTGCCCGCAGCGCGAGGACGCGATGGCCGCCTTCCTGTCACGCTGGCGTCACGACGCGCTCGTGCTCGACAAGTGGTTCGCCTTGCAGGCGGGTTCTGCGATCGGCAACGGTGTCGAGCGGACCGCCGAACTGCTGGGGCACCCGGATTACGTCGCCAGCCCGAACCGCATCCGCTCCGTGCTCGGTACGTTCTGGCGCGAGAACCTGCGCGCCTATCACCGGGCCGATGGCTCCGGCTACCGGCTGCTGGCCGAACAGGTGCTCAAGCTCGACAAGAGCAATCCGCAGATCGCGTCGCGCCTGGCCGACGGCCTGCTTGGCTGGCGCGGTCTGGCGGCTCCGCGTGACGAACTGCTGCGCGCCGTATTGCAGCGGCTGGTCCAGCAGGTGGCGTCCCCGGACGTGAGCGAGAAGATCCACAAGGCGCTGGCGGGTTAAATCCAAGCGCTGGCAAGGGCTTGGCGTTGTCATATTCGTCCGGAGGCTGTCAAAAACCTGTAATAAGTTGTCTTTAGCATCCCGCAATCATCTAATGCGACCATGGGCATGCCGAACAAACTGATACTGGTTGTCGAAGACGAAGCACCGATTCGTGAAATGCTCAAGTTCGCGTTGGAACGTGCCGATTACAACGTCGCCCTGGCCAGTGGTGCGAGTGAAGCCCGCCTGCGTATCGCCGAAAACCAGCCCGACCTGATCCTGATGGACTGGATGATGCCCGGCGCCTCGGGCATCGAGTTTTCGCGTGAACTCAAGAACAACGCCACCACGCGCGACGTGCCGATCATCATGGTCACCGCGCGCGTCGAAGAGGAAGACAAGGTTCGCGGCCTCAACACGGGTTGCGACGATTACGTCTCCAAGCCGTTCTCGTTCCCCGAACTGATCGCCCGCATCCAGGCGGTGCTGCGTCGCGCCACGCCAGGGGGCGAAGAAGAGACGCTGTCGGTCGCCGGCCTCGAGGTCAACGCGGCCAGCCAGCGCGTGACCGCCAAGGGCGAGCCGGTGCGGCTGGGTCCGACCGAATACCGCCTGCTGCATTTCTTCGTGAGCCACCAGGATCGTGTCTACACGCGCGAACAGGTGCTCGATCGCGTCTGGGGCCAGAGCGTCTACGTGGAGGAGCGCACGGTCGACGTGCACATTCGCCGCTTGCGCAAGGCGCTCGAGCCGCACGGCTTCGACGGCATGATCCAGACCGTTCGCGGAACCGGCTACCGCTTCTCCGAGAAGGTCTGAGTAGCTCGCAATGGCAGCCGACCAGCCGGCCTCTTCTCCGGCGCTCGCGTCGCCGGCTCCGGCGGCGCCCAAGCCAGCGAAGGGCCGGGCACTGAGTTCACTGGCCTGGCGTCAGGAACTCGTCAAGCTCACGATCGTCGCTGCCGTCGGCCTGCTGGTCGGGCAGTTGTTCTCGCATCTGCTGGCCGGTTTCACGCTCGCCATCGTGGTCTACCTGGCGAACCAGATGCGGCACTTGCGCCATCTGCGGCTGTGGCTGATGGCGCCCAAGCATTACCAGTTGCCCGAACCCTCCGGCATCTGGGGCGAGGTGTTCGAGGCCCTGCAGGTGCTCGACAAGCGCAACCGCAAGCGCAAGAAGAAGCTCGCCGAGATCGTCGCCGAATTTCAGGCTTCGACCGCCGCGCTGCCCGACGGCGCGGTGGTGCTCGGCGAGCATGGAGAAATCCTCTGGTTCAACCGCGCGGCGCAGTCGCTACTGGGTTTGCGATCGAGCCAGGACGTCGGCATTCGCATCGCCAACCTGATCCGGCATCCGAACTTCACCGATTACATCGCCGGGGATTCGTATTCGGGCGAGGTCGAGGTGCCGTCGCCGATCAATCGCAACATCGCGCTCGCGCTGCGCATCATTCCGTATGGCAACAACCAGCGGCTGATGATCGTGCGCGATATCTCAGAAGTGCGCAGGCTCGAGCACGCCCGGCGCGATTTCGTCTCCAACGCCTCGCACGAGCTGCGCACGCCGCTGACGGTGCTGCGTGGCTATCTCGACATGCTCGAACCCGACACACGCGACGGCAAAGGCCTGGCCGCGTGGCGCATGCCGGTCACCGAGATGCGCAATCAGGCCGTGCGCATGGAATCGCTGATCAACGACATGCTCAAGCTGGCCCGGCTCGAAGCCGACGGCTACGACCATCGGCTCGACGTGCTCGACATTCCGTCGATGCTCGCGCGCACGGTCGAAGAGGCCAAGGCGATGTCGAAGGGGCAGCATCGCTTCGAGGTCAACATCCAGCCCCAGCTGTTCCTGTGCGGGCGGGAGATCGAGGCGCAGAGCATTCTGTCGAACCTCGTCACCAACGCGGTGCGCTACACGCCGCCCGGCGGCGTGATCCGCGTGAACTGGTGGGGTGATGCCGAGGGCGCGCATTTCTCGGTGGTCGACAGCGGCATCGGCATCGAGGCGGCCGACATTCCGCGGCTGACCGAGCGCTTCTATCGCGTCGATGTCGGCCGTTCGCGTGCGAGCGGCGGCACCGGCCTGGGACTTTCGATCGTCAAGCATGCGCTAGAACGTCACGATGGCCGGCTGCGCATCGATAGCGAGCTTGGGGCCGGCAGCACCTTCCGCTGCGATTTCCCACCGCATCGCGTCGACGGTCACGAAGCCCTGCCGGTCAGCGGCAACATCGTTCACTGACGGCGGGCGCGAGCGCCCGGCTCGATACGGCGGCGGTTCATTTCGGAGCCGGACGCGATTGCCTAGAATCGCGCGCTTGAGCCGCGAACCCGGGCAGTATCCGGCTCCTTGCTTGCGCCTTCCGACCAGGGACTCGAAAACAATGCAGAGAAGGGATTTGTTGAAAGCCGCGACTGCCTTCGCAGCCGCGGGTTTGCCGGTGCCGATGGCCTTGTTGCCGACCGTCGCCGGGGCCGCCAAGCCCAAGCCGCTCGGCAAGGCCGAACGCTTCGACTACGCCGCCCTCAAGGGCCAGGCGCGCGCGCTTTCGGCGCAGGCGTACAAGTCGCACCAGGGCGAGCTGCCGAAGGAAGTTTCGGCGCTCAATTGGGACCAGTACCAGGCGATCCAGTACCGTCAGGACCATGCGCTCTGGCAGGACGACAAGCTGCGCTTCAAGGCCAAGTTCTTCCACCTGGGCCTGTACTTCAAGAGCCCGGTGAAGATGTACGAGATCGCGAACGGCCAGGCGCAGGAGCTCGCCTACGATCCGGCGATGTTCGATTACGGCAAGAGCGGCCTCAAGGGCGGAAAGCTGCCCAAGGAGCTCGGTTTCGCGGGCTTTCGCCTGAACTTCCACACCGACGAAACACGCGACGTCGCCGCGTTTCTGGGCGCGAGCTATTTCCGCGCGGTCGGCGGCGACTGGCAGTACGGCCTGTCGGCGCGCGGCCTGGCGATCGACACCGGCGCACCGACGCCCGAGGAGTTTCCGAATTTCGTCGCCTATTACCTCGAAAAGCCCGATCCGGCTTCGAACACGCTGACCGTCTACGGCCTGCTCGATTCGCCGAGCACCACTGGTGCCTACCGCTTCATCATCACGCCGGGCGGCACGCTGACGATGGACATCGACGCGGCGCTGTATCCGCGCAAGGCCATCGACCGTCTCGGCATCGCCCCATGCACGAGCATGTACCAGACCGGCGAGAACGATCGTCGCATGGCCTGGGACTGGCGCCCGGAGATTCACGATTCCGACGGCCTGTCGATGTACACGGGTTCGGGCGAGTGGATCTGGCGCCCGGTCGAAAACCCGCGCAACCTGCGTTTCAACGCCTACCAGGACAACAATCCCAAGGGCTTCGGCCTGCTGCAGCGGGATCGCAATTTCGATCACTACCAGGATGACGGCGTGTTCTACGACCGCCGTCCGAGCCTCTGGGTCGAGCCGAAAGCCGGCTGGGGCAAGGGCTCGGTGCAGCTCGTCGAAATTCCGACCGTCGACGAGACCTTCGACAACATCGTCGCGCTCTGGAGCCCGGCGACCAAGCCCAAGGCCGGCGACGAGCTGCTGTTCGGCTATCGCCTGCACTGGGGCGCGAAGATGCCGGCCAACCCGCCGAACGCGATCTGCGTGGCGACGCGCACGGGCCTCGGCGGCGTGGTCGGCCAGAAGCGCCAGTATTTCTCGTGGCGCTTTGCGGTCGATTTCGCGGGGGGCGATCTGCCGCTGATCGCGGGCAAGACCGAGGTCAGGGCCGAGATCAGCGTCTCGCGCGGCAAGGTGGAGATCACCTCGGCGCGCCCGCTCGATGCGATCCGCGGCTACCGCGCGATGTTCGACATCGTGCCGCCGGACGATACGACCACCCCGATCGACATCCGCCTGTACCTGTCGGCCAACGGCCAGCCGATGACCGAAACCTGGCTGTACCAGTGGACGCCGCCGCCGAAGGAAGATCGCAAGCTGTTCTGATCGGGTGTTGATCCCGACCAAAACGGGCTGCATCTGCGGCCCGTTTTCGTTCCTTTCGCTACTTTCGCTACTTTCGTTACTGCGACATCGGCTGCGATCAGCGCACGTAGACAGGCCCGTGCAGCTCGGTGCCCAGCGTCTGGCCGCGCTGGTTCGCAAGGTCGGCTCCGATCACGATGGTGTAACGGCCCGGCTTGGCCTTGAGCATCAGCAGGCGCCGATTGCTCGCGAGCTCCCAACTGCCGCTGACCGTTTTGCCTTGTCCGTCGACGACGCGGATCGCGTTGCCGGCGGCTGCCGTGTCCGCGAACACCGAGTCGAACAGCAGGGCGATCGCCGGGCTTTGCGCGGCCTGGCCGGCGTAGAGCAGGTTGAGCCGGCCCGGAGTCGGGGCGCTCGGCCACCATTGGGCGAGCGCATCGGCGCGCGGGGCGGTGGTGGACTTGGGCTTGCTCGGCTTGGCAGCGGGTTCGCTCGGAGCGGCGGCAGGCTCGGCGGAAGCCGTGCTTTCGGCGGCTGCCGACGTTTCGGCGGCCGGGGTTGCGGGCTCGGCACTGGGCTCAGCCGGAGCGGGAGCCGAAGTGGATTCGGCGGGCGCCGGCGCCTGCGCTGCCGGGCTGGGCTCGGGCACTGCTGCGATCTGCTGCTGCACCGGCGTCGCATTCGGGGCGTCTGTGTCTGGGGCGGCGGGCGCTTCGTCACTCGCGGCTGAGGGGTCGCTGTCGGCGACGGCGGGCAAGGCCGCGGCTTCGCTTTCCTGCGCTTTGCCGGCCAGGTCGGCCGCCGGTGTGGAAGCAATGTCGGAGGCGAACACCGAGTCGCTGGTCGGATTGGCCTTCAGGGTTTCCTGCGTCGGCTTGAACGGCCAGATCAAGTTGAGCGTAATGAACGTGACGACGGCCAATCCCACGGAAACGCCGGCCAGCATATTGGCCTTGCTCATCAAAGGCTCCCAAGAACGTCATTCGAGTGATGTGGGCCGGCGAGTGCGTCCGGCGTGTCGCCGGGCACTATCGGCCGGGGCATCGGCAACGTCAACGGCGAGTCGGACGCCTGGCTTCGGCGCAACGGCAACCCTTTGCGACCGTCTTCGATTCGTCGTCGCGTCAAGGCCAGGATTCGCCCAACGCGAAATCGGCCGTGTCGATGCCGCCAGTGTTCAGCAAGGTGGCGCTACGGATAATCGCGGCCTTCCACTGATCCGTCCTTTCCCTTTCAATTTTCCTTTCGATGGAGTTGTCATGAGCGATCGTCTGCTGGATTTCACTCAATCGCCGCTCGGCAAGCAGATCGCCGGCTTGATCGGCATGCCGACGCCGCCGCGCCTGCGCCGCGCCAAGGCTGGTTACGAGGCGCTGCCGCTGACCGATCGCGCGGTGGTGCTCGCCGGTGCGCGTAATGCCGAGCTGTCGGCCGCGCTCGTGCAGGGGCTCGATCGCATGGGCGCGACGATCTTCGTGAGCGCCGATCTGCCGGGCTTGCCGCCGATCAAGAACGCCGCCGCCGAAGCGCGCGTCGCGCTCAAGACCGAGGCGCCGGAAGCCAAGGCCGTGCACGCCTTCGTGTTCGATGCGAGCGGCATCGATTCGGTCGCCGGCCTGCGTCAGCTCTACGATTTCCTGCAGCCGCGCCTGGCCAAGCTCGCGCCGAACGGCCGCGTGCTGATCGTCTCGCGCGCGGCCGCGTCGACCGATTCGGTCGGCGCCTACACGATCTCGATGGCGCTGCGCGGCTTCGTCAAGTCGCTCGGCAAGGAGATCGGCAAGAAGGGTGCGACCGTCAATCTGGTCGAGGTCAACTCGGGCGCCGAGCCGACCATCGCGGGCGCGCTGCGCTTCTTCCTGACCGAGCACTCGGCTTATGTCGATGCGCAGATCCTCACGCTCAACGCGCCGGCCGCCGGCGTGCCCGATTCGTTCGTGCTGCCGCTGGCCGGCAAGACCGCGGTCGTCACCGGCGCGGCCCGCGGTATCGGCGCTTCGATCGCCGAGACGCTCGCTCGTGAAGGCGCGCATGTGATCGGTGTCGATCGTCCGCAGGAAGAAGGCGCGCTCGGCGCGACGATGAGCCGCATCAACGGCCGCGGCCTGGCGCTCGACGTCACCGCCTCCGATGCGGGGGATCGCCTGCTGCGCGAAGCCGGCCCGCTGGATATCGTCATCCACAATGCGGGTGTGACCCGGGACAAGATGCTGCGCAACATGCCCGTGCACTGGTGGGATCAGGTGCTCGACATCAACCTCGGTTCGATCCTGCGCATCAACGAGCGGCTGTTCGATGGCGGGCTCAACACGGGCGCGCGCATCGTCTGCATCTCGTCGATCGGTGGCATCTCGGGCAACGCCGGGCAGACCAACTACGGGGCGACCAAAGCCGGTATCATTGGCTATGTGGAAACGCTGGCCTCGCAGATGGCCAAGCGCGGCGGCGCGATCAACGCCGTGGCTCCGGGTTTCATCGAAACCCAGATGACCGCCGCGATGCCGACGATTCCTCGCGAGGTGGGCCGCCGTCTGTCTTCATTGAACCAGGGCGGTCTGCCGATCGACATTGCGGAAGCCGTTACGTTCATGGCCAGCCCTCTTGCATCTGGCGTCAACGGCCGCACGCTACGTGTCTGTGGACAGAATTTCATGGGTGCTTGATGAAGCCCGTCGCCAACGCGCGAACGACTGACCGTATTCCCCTCGAAAAAATCGCCGAATCGAAACTGCCGACACCGTTCGCCGAGTTTCGGATCACGGTTTATCGGGCGCCGGACGAGAAAGAACATGTCGTTATTGCGCTCGGCGACCTGTCGGGCGAGCCGCCGCTCGTGCGTGTGCATTCCGAATGCCTCACGGGCGACGCGCTGTTTTCACTGCGCTGCGATTGCGGCTTCCAGCTGCACGCAGCGCTGTCCAGGATCGCCGAAGCCGGCCGTGGCGCCGTGCTGTACCTGCGCCAGGAAGGCCGTGGCATCGGGCTCGGCAACAAGATTCGCGCCTATGCCCTGCAGGACACCGGGCGCGACACCGTCGAGGCCAATCACCAGCTCGGCTTTCCGGCCGACGCGCGCGAGTACGGCCTGGCGGTCGACCTGCTGCGCCAGATGAACTTGCCGCGCATCCGGCTCATGACCAACAATCCGCGCAAGCTCGATGCGCTGACGGCCGACGGCATCGAAGTCACCGAGCGCGTGCCGGTGGAGTCGGGGCTGAACCCGCACAACGAGGCTTATCTGCGGGCCAAGGCCAACAAGCTGGGGCACTGGCTGACGCTTCCGTGACGGACCCGCAAGCTCCTGGCGACGAGGCGCCGCCCGCGCCACGCTCGGGCTTGCTGCGCGATCTCGGCGCGCTCACGGTCTCGACCTACAGGGTCACGCAGGGCTTCAAGCCGCTGTTCAAGCAGCTGGCCTCCGAATCCGACATCACGCGCGAAGAGCTGTCGTCCTCGATCGACATCGTCTTCGAAAGCCTGTATCGCCATCCGCTGCTGCGTTCCAGCGAGCGCGTGACCGCGTACCTGCGTGCGCGCCGGCTGATTCCGAACGAGCAGTCCACCGAAGATCTGATCCGCTTCGTCGTCGAGCAGGCGGTCGCGCGCAGCCCGGTGCAGGTGCCCGATGCGCTCGTGCAGGAGTTCTGGCGTTTCTTCGACGAGCTGTTCGCCTCGCCCGAGCTCAAGGGGCTCGGCGAGCTGTCGCTCGACATGGTTCGCCTGGTGCTGCGCACCTACGAGCCGCTGCTCGTCGAAACCATCAACGTGCTCAAGGCCGGGCGCCGCTTCAACGAATGGCAGCTGCGCGAGGTGATGCTGCGCGCGGCCACGGTGCGCGGCGATGTGGCGATCATGCGTCGGCAGATTCGCGCCTTGCGCCACATCAAGCCGTTCTTCCAGGCCGACCCGAAGGACTTCAAGGCGCAGGCGCAGATCATCGCGAACATGGTGCGCGAGTTCGGGCCGTTTTTCGTCAAGATGGCGCAGGTCGCGGCTGCGAACGCGGATTTCCTGCCCGAGGAGATCGCCCGGGAGCTCGCGGTCTTCCACGAAGACGTGCCGCCGATGACGGCGGCCGAAGTCGAAGCGGCCTTCCTCGAATGCTACGGCCGCGCGCCGCACGAGCTGTACATGGATTTCGATACCGCGCGCCCGGTCCGCTCGGGCTCGATCGGCAGCGTCTACGTCGCCAAGAAACCCTTCCTCGAAAACGGGCTCGAAGTGCTGCGCCCGGTGGTCGTCAAGATCGGCCGGCAGAATCTCGATCGCGAATTCGCCATCGGCAAGCTCGTGCTCGGGCTGGCGATCATGTCGAGCCAGTATTGGGCGCCGCATTCCAAGCTCGCGCCGTTTCTGCGCGCGATGCAAGAGCAGGTCGACGAGTTCGTCGCCGGCTTCATGATGGAGCTCGATTTCGACCAGGAGGCGCGCAACCACGAGCGCTTCTACGATCGCAGCCTGCGCAGCGCGCTCTGGCGCGTGCCGGCGCTGTACAGCCACACGCATCGCATCATCGAGATGGAGTATCTGTCCGATGCGACGAGCCTGACGCGTGCGATGCGGCGGCTGAGTCGGCGCGATCGTCGGCGCTTCCAGGCGCGCATCGCCGAGCGCCTGCTGTACTCGGTGCTGCACCACGGCTTCGTCTATGGCGAGATTCACGGCGACCTGCATCCGGGCAACGTCATGGTCGGCTCGGACGGCAGCTTGCACCTGATCGACTGGGGCAATGTCGTGAGCCTCGACGGCAAGTGGCGCGCGGTCTGGGATTACCTCGCGGCGGCGGTGCTCGCGGACACCGAGCTGCTCACCGACACGCTGATCGAAATGTCCACGCACCCGCGCGAGAACGCGGCACGTCGTGACGAGATTCGCGCCTCGCTCGACGAGACCTTGCAGCGCAAGGGCGTGACGCCGCTGAATCGACAGAACTTCATTTCGCAGCTGCAGCGGGGCGGGCTCAAGGGCCTGTACCTGCGTGGGCAGACGGTGATTCATCTGATGTCGAACACGCAGCAGGCCGGCCTGGTTCTGCGCCGTGACTATCTGCACTTGTCCCGCGCCCTGTTCGCGGCGGCCGGCAGCTTCAGCACGCTGTACGAGAACGAATCCAAATCGCTGCTGCTGCGCGATCTCGGCATTTCATTCACGCGCCTGCCGCTGCTTGCGACGAGCGAATGGCTGCGAGAGGAAACGCTCGGATTGCGCCAGTCGCTGGCGCGCCGCCTGCCGAAGGCGCTCGGCTCGCTGCTGGCTCCGCCGATGCACAAGCCCAAGCCGCGGCCGGTCGAGCCGCAGCGCGCGGCCGCCTGGATGCAGGCTGCGCCGAACATGCCGGCGTTGCAGGCTTCTTCCTCTCCAACTTCGAATCCTTCCCGTCGTCGATCATGAGTCTGCTCTACTCGCTGGCCCGCAATGCCTTGTTCCGCGTCGATGCCGAGCGCGCGCACGAAATCACGCTCGATCTGTTCCAGCGCTGGCCCAAGCTCACGACGGCACCGTTCGCGTTTTCGCCGGTCAAGGATCCGGTCGATCTGATGGGCTTGCGCTTTCGAAATCGCATCGGGCTCGCGGCCGGGCTCGACAAGAACGGCGATTGCCTGGAGGCCTGGGATCGTCTCGGTTTCGGCTTCGTCGAGATCGGTACGGTGACGCCGCGTCCGCAGCCCGGCAATCCGCGTCCGCGCATGTTCCGCATTCCGGAGCATCAGGCGCTGATCAATCGCCTGGGCTTCAACAACAAGGGGGTCGATTACCTGCTGCAACGCGTACACGAATCGAGCTTCTCGGGCGTGCTCGGCATCAACATCGGCAAGAACGCCGATACACCGATCGACAACGCGATCGACGACTACCGCATCGGCCTCGAGAAGGTGTATTCGAGCGCGCACTACATCACCGTCAACATCTCCTCGCCGAACACCAAGAACCTGCGCGACCTGCAGGACGAGGAGCGTCTGCGCGCCCTGCTGCGCACGCTCGTCGAGCGCGCTCGCGATCTCGCGCAGCAGCACGGCAAGAAGGTGCCGATGCTCGTGAAGATCGCGCCCGACGTGCCCGAGGAACAGCTCACGGGCATCGTCGCGGTCGCGCGCGAAGAAGGCATCGACGGACTCATCGCCACCAACACGACGATCGAACGCCCGGGCCTGGAAGATCACGTGCTCGCGAGGGAGGCCGGCGGGCTGTCGGGTGCTCCGCTGCTCCCTCGTGCGACCGAAACGCTGCGCCGTCTGCGCTCGCTCGCGGGCGAGGACTTTGCGCTGATCGGCGTCGGGGGTGTGATGTCGGGCCGCGACGCGGTGCTCAAGCAGGAAGCCGGCGCGAACCTCGTGCAGATCTACAGTGGCTTTATCTATCGCGGTCCGGAACTGATCGCCGAATGCGCG
This sequence comes from Hydrocarboniphaga effusa AP103, assembly GCF_000271305.1. GTDB lineage: Bacteria > Pseudomonadota > Gammaproteobacteria > Nevskiales > Nevskiaceae > Hydrocarboniphaga > Hydrocarboniphaga effusa. Next base: position 601,287 of record NZ_AKGD01000004.1, on the reverse strand, counting down.
CGGGCGATGAAGCAGAAAGGCCGGGAGATGGGGAACGGGAGACGGGAGACGTAAAAGCTTGGCGGCTGCTGTTGCGCTGGATATTTCATGCGCGTTGTTGCTTCTACGTTTCTGGTCTCGCGTTCCTCGTCTTCGGTCTGGATTGAAGCCGGCGCCCGGCTTCCGTACAGTCGCGCAAGGCGCGTGGTCCGCGCCAAAAACCATTAAAGATGATGAGCTTGTCAGGGAGCAGGGGAATGAAGCGATGGGTAGCAGGGGCCGCGATGGCGCTGGCCGGTTGGATGTCGTCGTCGGCATCTGCGCAGGACGATCTGCCTTACGTGGTCGGCGGCGGCGCGCTGTACGAATTTCCCGATAGCGATCGCGATTCCGACGATGGTTTCGGTGGCCAGCTGAGCTTCCAGATTCCGCTCGCAAGCCAGACCAATGGCGGCATCGAGTTCGATGTCTACGGCTTGCAGCGCGATCGCAAGGCCGGCGGCAGCGACAAGCAGGTCGGCCTGTTCGCAAGCTACGTGCATCATTTCGGCCTGTTCGGCTGGGAGCAGAGCGAGGGCCTCGAATCCTACCTGCCGAGTTTCATTCCGTACGTGCTCGGCGGCGTCGGCCTGGTCTACGACGACGTGCTCAACGACGATCACTATGCGCCGGCGCTGACCACCGGCGCGGGCATCGGCTTTCCGCTGTCCAGGAGCGGGCTTTCGCTGCGCACCGAAGTGCGCTTGATCGGCTCCTTCCCCGACGATGCGGTCGCCGACAAGAGCTTCCTGCTCGATACGCAGCTGCGTGTGGGTCTGTGGTATCCGCTCGGTCGCGGCGCCGCTGTCGAAGAACCGCAGACCGCTGCACCGCTCGAAGCCGATTGCGGCCTCGCCGTGGTCGATCCGGTGACCGGCCGCAAGGATTGCTCGGTCGACTCCGATCGTGACGGCGTTCCGGACACGCTCGACCTCTGCCCGGGCACGCCCGAAGGCACGCCGGTCGATGCGAACGGTTGCCCGGCCGCTCCGGCCGAAGTCGTCGACACCGATGGCGACGGCGTTGCGGACGATTCCGACGCCTGCCCGACGACGCCCGCCGGTGCGACCGTCGACGAAAAAGGCTGCGTGGTCGGCGGCAAGGTAGTGCTCGACAACGTGCGCTTCGCCAAGTCATCGGCCGAGCTGACGCCGGAGGCCAAGACGCTGCTCGATCAGGCCGCGGTCGGCCTCAACGGCCAGCGCGATCTGGTCGTCGAAGTCGCCGGTCACACCGATGGCACGGGCCGTTCCGACTACAACCTCATGCTCTCGCTGTTGCGCGCCGAAAATGTGCGCAAGTATCTCGTCGACAAGGGCGTGAGCCGCTATCGCCTGTTCGTCGAGGGTTACGGCGTGACGCGTCCGGTTGCGAGCAACGACACCGAAGAAGGCCGCGCGAAGAATCGCCGAGTCGATCTCGACGAACTCGACGTCAAGGTCATCGAGAAACAGTAAGGTCGGTCGGCGATCGCCGAGGTTGGAAAAGAAAAAGCCCCGCAACTGCGGGGCTTTTTCTTTGCTGCGGATTTCTTCGGCGCGGAGCAGGGCGGCGCGCCCGGATCGAGACTACGGCGCGTTCGGATACAGCAGGCGCCCGGGCTGGCGGCGCTGCTCGGCATCCAGGCTGCTGAAGCTTTCGCGATCGACCATCAGATGCGCACGAATGCTGCTGTCGACGGCCACGTAGCTCGTGTTGCCGATCTTCACCGTGCCGCCCTGGCCGTTCCAGTCGGGCAGGTAGAGGTAATAGCGCTCGCGGTCGTATTCGTTGCCGAGCCAGACCGAACGCGGGGCATCGGATATGAAGTACAGATAGCTGCCGGGCTCGAAGCTCACCGCCATCCAGCGCGGCCCGCTCGCGAGCACCACGCCCGGCGTTCCGCTGTCGATCACGATCTCGCGCACCGCCTGCGAACTGCTGCTCACCAGGCGTCCATCGCGAACGCCGCTTTGGCCGCCGGAGGACGATCGCACGAGATGAATGGTGTCCGAGACGTAGTACTGCAGCACGTGGCGCCGCTCACCGCTGACCTTGAAGCCGGAGGCCAGTCGGTCGGTGTAGGAGAGGCGCTCCGCGTAGCTTTCCGGCAGGACGCCGATGCTCGCCGGGTTCGACGCGCAACCGCCGGTCACGAGGCTGGTTTGCATCATCGCCAAGGCGAGCAACCAACGGGAGCGGGACGCGAGTGTCATGAACGTCGTCGAGTGGCTGTGGATAAGACTTAGTGTAGCGGTGCGGGATGCTCGCGTCCCATGGTTTAATCGGTCACGACTATCGTCACAATTGCCCATCGGTGACCACTCCATTGCCTTCGTCTTCCGTCGTCTCGGCGTCCGTGCAGTCGCCTTGCGTCGGCATCTGCCAGCTCAACGCGGACCAGCTTTGCGTGGGCTGTGGCCGGTCGCTTTCCGAGATCGCCGAGTGGGCGAGAGCGACGGCCGATCGTCAGCGGCGAATCAAGGCCGAGGCCGCAAGGCGGCTGGCTATACTGCAGGCGGTTTCCGACGCCGCGTCACCATCCTCCGGTTGCAAGGAACAATGAGATGAGCCGTTTTCTGCAAAGTCTGGGTTTGGCCTCGTACGTATTGTTAGCGATCGGCGCGCTGCTCTGGTGGGCTCCGCATTTCTTCGCCGCCAACCTGCACCTGTTGCCCAGGCTGGACTATCGCTACATGGCGGCGACCGGCATACCGCTCGCCCTGCTGCTGATCTCGGCCGCCGCGCGCCAGTCGTTGATGGCGCGCTTTTCGCTCGTGCTGGTGCTGATGGTCGTCGCGGCCGCGTTGAGCCTGATGCTGGGCTTTCTGTCGTTCGACTATCTCAAGCAAGGCGTGTTCTTCTGCGCCTTGCATCTGGCCATCTGCGCTCTGGGGCTGTTGTTCAATCTCTCGCGTTACCGCAAAGAGCTCGCGGCCTGGGAAAAGCGGCAGGCCGCTCTCAACGCCTGATCGGATGTCAGAGCTTCAAGTCGGAAAACTCTCGCGACACCGTCGAGGCCTGCCAGGCGTTTTCGAACTGGCGCAGCTGTTCGCGAGCGAGCAGCGGCGCATCGGCGTAGTAGCGGGCTTCGACCTCGTGCCGATCGCCCTTGATGAGCAGCTGACGCTGATCGACGATCAGATATTCCTCGCCCGACGCGCGCCAGCCCTCGGCGCATTCGCGGAATTCCATGCGGCTGGACAGCGAACGGGCGAGTTCGACGAGCCGATGCGCGCCCTGCAGGGCGCTGCGTGGTGACTGCACGATACCGCGCAGGCGACCGCGCCGATGCTCGAGCAGAAAGCCGCGCAGCAGCCTGACCAGCGATTCGCTGCTGTAGATGCGGCGATCGAGATCGTGCGAGAAGATCACCACTTCACTGCGCGCGCCGCGCAGCATCTGCGCGGCCTTGTCGGCGAATTCCAGATGGCCGAGAACCGACTCCGGTGTCGGCTCTGTGGACGCGACTGGATTGCAGCCTGAAGTCGGATCGGCCGACATCAGTCCGGCTTGGCCTGCTGGGCTGCGTTGCCGAGATAGCTCGCTGGCGTCATCGCGAGCAGGCGATCACGATCCGCCGGCGGAATCTGCAGTTCCTGTACGAAGGCGCGAATCGCATCACGGCCGATCTTCTGTCCGCGCGTGAGGCGCTTGAGCTGCTCGTACGGCTCGGGCAGGCCGTAGCGGCGCATGACGGTCTGGATCGCCTCGCCGAGCACTTCCCAGTTGTCGTCGAGATCGCGGCCGAGGCGCCAGGCATCGGCCTCGAGCTTCTTCATGCCCTTTTCGATCGACTGGTAGGCGATCAGCGAATGCGCGGCGCCGACGCCGAGGTTGCGCAGCACCGTCGAGTCGGTGAGGTCGCGCTGCCAGCGCGAGATCGGCAGCTTCTCCGCGAGGTGCTGCAGGATCGCGTTGGCGATTCCGAGGTTACCTTCGCCGTTCTCGAAGTCGATCGGATTGACCTTGTGCGGCATCGTCGAGCTGCCGACTTCGCCTTCGACCGTCTTCTGGCGGAAGTAGCCGAGCGAGATGTAGCCCCAGACGTCGCGGCAGAAATCGATCAGGATCGTGTTGACGCGCGTGAGGACGTGGAAGTACTCGGCGATGTAGTCGTGCGGCTCGATCTGCGTGGTGGCCGGCGACAGCTCCAGCTCCAGGCCGGAGACGAAGGCGCTCGCGAACGCGGTCCAGTCCACCTCCGGATACGCGGCCAGATGCGCGCTGTAGTTGCCGACTGCGCCGTTGGCCTTGCCGAGCAGCGGCACTGCGGCGAATTGCTCGCGCTGGCGGCGCAGGCGATGCACGAACACCGCGAGCTCCTTGCCGAGCGTGCTCGGGGACGCCGGCTGGCCATGCGTGCGCGTGAGCATGGGTTGATCGGCGAGGCGCTTGGCGTTGACGTCGATCAGGGCGATGAGCCTATCGAGCCAGGGCAGCAGCACCTGGCTGCGCGCATCGCGCAGCATCATCGCGTGCGAGAGGTTGTTCATGTCCTCGGAGGTGCAGGCGAAGTGGATGAACTCGCGGATGCGGGCGAGCTCGGCATGGCTGCCGATCTTTTCCTTGAGGTAGTACTCGACGGCCTTGACGTCGTGGTTGGTGGTCTGCTCGATGGTCTTGACGCGCTGGGCCTCGGTCACGTCGAAGCCCTGCAGGATCTTTTCGAGGCGCTCGTTGGCGTCCGGCGACAGCGCCGGCACCTCCGGAATGCCCGGATGGGCGGCGAGGGCCTGCAGCCAGCGAACCTCGGCGATGACGCGATACCTCATCAGCCCGAACTCGCTGAAGATGGGACGCAGGCTGACGGTCTTCTCGGCGTAACGGCCGTCGACGGGCGAAATGGCGGACAGCGAAGTCAGATTCATCGTGAAGGGCGAGGCGGGAGATGAGGCCTATTCTAGCCGACGGGCGGCTCGCGGTTGCCGCACGGAAGCGGTAAAAAGAGGCGCGCCCGCGCCGCTGAAGTCGGAACGCGACCCCTGATCCGTTGTCGTTCCGCCGCTGATCGGCGCTATCGCCGGGTTCATCGGCACTGCCGCGGTGACGCCCGGATCAGCCCCTAGGCTTGAAGCCAGATCGCCTGGGCGGCGACCAACGGAACGAGGTGAGTCATGCTGGGGATAGGGAAAACGGTCAAGCGCGAGACGGAAGGCTTCGCGGGCAAGACTTCGGCGGGGGCTAGTTTCGTCAAGGTCTTCGCGAGTGGCGGGCTGCTGTCCGACCCGGCGACGCGCATCGAGCTCGAGCGGCAGTTGCCGGAGTCGCAGAACGTCGAGGTCGCCGCGGCTGCGGGTTCGATCCGCATCGACGCCCCGTTCGTGCTGGCGCTGCATCTCGAGCCTTCGCAGCTCGATGCGATCGCCGACGCGGTGCTGGTGCAGCGCGCGGCCGGGCACAAGACCACGCTGATCGTCGCGATCAGCACCACGCAGCTCGCGGCGCTCGGCCGCTGGCTCGATGCACGCGCCAACGCCGGCAAGCTATCGGGTACGCGCCTGATTCTCGCCAACAGCGTCGAAGCCGTGGCCCAGCACTTGCCCGACCGGCTCACCGCGGTGACCGAGGACAACGTCATCCGCATGCCGGTGTCGCCCGAGATCGAGAACACCGCCTACAAGAATTTCTTCACGTTCTCGCCGCAGCTGCACAAGCTTGCGGCGCGTATTCGCGGCTTCGCCGAGAACGGCGTCACGCGCGCCTACCTGCTCGGCGGTCCGGGCTCCGGCAAGACCTCGTTCGCCTATTACTACTGGCTGGTGCGCAACAAGGGCCGCTTCGTTTCGGTGAACCTCGCGGCCGAAGCCACCGGCGACAAGGCCGCGATCAAGTCGCTGCTCTGCGGCCATGTTTCGGGCGCGTTCCCGGGGGCTGGCGCGCGCACCGGATCGTTCCTGCACGCGCGGGACGGCGTCTGCTTCATCGACGAGGCGCACGGTGTCACCGGCCCGGTCATGGAAGTGCTCATGGAGGCGCTCGACAACGGCCAGTACCTGCCTTACGGCGCCTCGGCCAAGCAGCCGATCCACTGCGCGATCCTGTTCGCGAGCAACCGCAGCTGGGAGACACTGCAGAACTCGGTCAACCTCGACGAGTTCACGCGCATGGGAGCGGCGATTCTCGAAGTGCCCGAGCTGCACAAGCGCGAAGAGGACATGATCGCGGTCATCGCCACCACGCTGGCGCGCCTGGGCGCCAAGTGCGGTTCCTGGAAAGCGCCGCTCGGCCTGACCGAAGGTGGTTGGAAGGCGATTCGCGACTGTCGCTGGCACGGCAACGTGCGCTCGCTGACGCGCGTGCTCGAAGCAGCCTTCGTCGATACCGCTTCGGTGGGCGCTGGCGAGCTGATCCAGGCCGAAGAAGTCGAGCACGGCATCGCGCTCTGGGAGCCGAAGACGCACCACAGCCACAAGATCTACGCGGCGGCCTGAGGCCCCGCGGCGAGGGCGGGCGGGGGCGAGGGCGCGGTAATTCCGGTAGCATGCGCGGCGTCGTTTCTACGCCCCGCAAGCTCCCAGCCCTCATGACCACGATCCGCCAGGAAGACTTCATCGCGTCGATTGCCGACGCGTTCCAGTACATCAGCTACTACCATCCGCTCGACTACGTCACCGCGCTCGGTGAGGCCTACGAGAAGGAACAGAACCCGGCGGCCAAGGACGCCATCGCGCAGATCCTGACCAACTCGCGCATGAGCGCCGAGGGCAAGCGTCCGATCTGCCAGGACACCGGCATCGCCACCGTGTTCCTGAAGGTCGGCATGCACGTGAAATGGGACGCGACGCTGTCCGTCACCGAGATGATCAACGAGGGCGTTCGCCGGGCCTACAACCACCCGGACAACAAGCTGCGCGCCTCTGTGCTGGCCGATCCGGCCGGCAAGCGCAACAACACCAAGGACAACACGCCCGCGGTGATCCACTACGAGATCGTCGACGGCGATCACCTCGAAGTGATCTGCGCCGCCAAGGGTGGCGGTTCCGAAGCGAAGTCGAAGATGGCGATGCTCAACCCGAGCGATTCGATCGTCGACTGGATTCTCAAGACGATCCCGACCATGGGCGCCGGCTGGTGCCCGCCGGGCATCCTCGGCGTCGGTATCGGCGGCACGCCCGAAAAGGCGATGCTGCTGGCGAAGGAATCGCTGATGGCGCCGGTCGACATCCACGAACTCATCGCCCGCGGCCCCAAGACGCGCGCCGAAGAGCTGCGTCTGGAGCTGTTCGAGAAGGTCAATGCGCTCGGCATCGGCGCCCAGGGCCTCGGCGGCCTGACCACGGTCGTCGACGTCAAGGTGCTCGACTATCCGACCCACGCGGCCAACCTGCCGGTGGCGATCATCCCGAACTGCGCGGCGACGCGTCACGTGCACTTCCACCTCGACGGTTCCGGCCCGGCCGAACTGCCGACGCCGAAGCTCGAAGACTGGCCGCAGGTCACCTGGAAGGCCAACCTCGAAACCAGCAAGCGAGTGAACCTCGACACGCTGACCAAGGAAGAAGTCGCCAGCTGGAAACCCGGCCAGACCCTGCTGCTCAACGGCAAGATGCTCACGGGCCGCGACGCTGCCCACAAGCGCATCGCCGACATGCTCGCCAAGGGCGAGAAGCTGCCGGTGGATTTCACCAATCGCGCCATCTACTACGTCGGCCCGGTCGATCCGATCCGTGACGAAGTCGTCGGCCCGGCCGGCCCGACCACGGCGACGCGCATGGACAAGTTCACCGAGACGATGCTCGCCCAGACCGGCCTGATCACGATGATCGGCAAGTCCGAGCGCGGCCCGACCGCGATCGAGTCGATCAAGAAGCACGGCAGCGCCTACCTGATGGCGGTCGGCGGTGCGGCGTATCTGGTCGCCAAGGCGATCCGTGCGGCCAAGGTCGTCGGCTTCGAAGACCTGGGCATGGAAGCGATCTACGAGTTCGAAGTTCAGGACATGCCGGTGACGGTGGCGGTGGATTCCAAGGGCGAGTCCGTGCACGAGACCGGCCCGAAGATCTGGCAGGCCAAGATCGGCAAGATTCCGGTCGCCGTGGCCTGAGGCGAGCCCCATGCTATCGAGCTATCGCGGTCTGAGTTTCCTGGGCTTTCTGCTGTGCATCGGCGCGCTGCTGTTCGCCATCGTCGTGCTGCAGAAGTTCATGGGCTTCGAGCCTTGCCCGATGTGCATCTTCCAGCGCGTGGCGATGTTCGTGGCCGGAATCTTCTTCCTGCTCGGGGCGCTGCATGGTCCGAAGGCGGCGGCTCCGCAATGGCTTTATTCGGTGCTCGCGGCGCTCGCCGCGGGCGTCGGCGCGGGCATCGCAGGTCGTCATGTCTGGCTGCAGTCGCTGCCGCCCGACAAGGTGCCGGCCTGCGGCCCGACGCTCGATTACCTCATGGACATGTTCCCGCTCGGCGAGGTCGTGACCATGATCCTCAAGGGTGACGGCAACTGCGCCCGCATCGATGCGCAACTGCTCGGCATTTCGCTGCCGGGCTGGACGCTGATCACCTTCGCCGTGCTGATCGTGCTCGCGCTCGCCACGCCGCTGCTGGCCCGTCGCGCCCGCTGATTCCTTCGTTTTTCGACTTCTTCAGGATCTTCGTCATGTCGTTCGCCACCACCGATCTCTCCGATGCCCATCCCGATGCGCCGGTCGCGGCGCCGATCTTTCGCGATTTCGGCGGCAAGACCGCGTTTCACGGGCAGGTGAAGACGATCAAGGTGTTCGAGGACAACGCGCTCGTGCGTTCCACGCTCGAAACACCCGGCGAAGGGCGCGTGCTCGTCGTCGATGGCGGTGGGTCGGATCGCTGCGCGCTGGTCGGCGGCAACCTGGGCGTGCTCGGCGTGAAGAACGGCTGGGCCGGCATCGTGGTGTTCGGCTACATCCGCGATTCGGCCGAGATCGCGACGCAGGCGATCGGCATCAAGGCGCTCGGCCTGCATCCCAAGAAGAGCGAAAAGGGCCTGCACAGCGCGGTCTCCGACAAACCCGTGAGCTTTGCCCGCGTGACCTTCCGCAATGGCGACTGGCTCTACGCCGACGCCGACGGCATCGTGGTCTCGGAACAGCCGCTGCACGGCTGAGCCTGTCCAGAGCCGCTCGTCGCGGCGCGTTTCATCCATCCAGAGATCGGCTATGGCCATGCAGGACCTGACCGGCGGGCCGGTTCGCGGGCATCTGCTGCGCATGAGCGGCTTCATGCTCGTGACGATGATCGTGCAGACGCTCTACGGCATCGTCGACCTGCTCTGGGTCGGTCGCCTGGGCGCCGAGGCGGTCGCCGCGGTCGCGCTCGGCAGCAATCTGATGATGGTGGTGATGTCGGCCGGGCAGGTGCTGTCGGTCGGTGCGGCCGCATTGGTCGCCCAGGCGATGGGGCGCAAGGATCAGCCGGCGGTCCGGGCCTTGTTCAACCAGGCTCTGCTGCTCGCTCTGCTGCTCGGCGGACTGTTGGGGCTGCTGTTCTTTTTCGGCCGGCGCCTCTACGCCGAGACCCTGGCCGGAGACCGTCACACGGCCGAACTCGTGGTCGAGTTCCTCAACGGATTCGTGCCATCGCTGGCGCTGCAGATCCCGAGTATGGTGCTGGGCGCCACGCTGCGCGGAGTCGGCAACGTGCGCATTTCGACGCTCACGCAGATCGGCACGGTGCTGCTCAACATCGTGCTCGCCCCGATCCTGATTTTCGGCTGGGGAACCGGCGTCGAGCTCGGCGTCGGCGGAGCGGGCTTTGCGACCCTGGTGTCGGTGGCCATCGGGTTCGCCGTGATGCTGACCCACGTCCTGCGTAGCGGGCAGTTTTTCGGCCGCGATTCCGCTGCCTGGAAGCCGCAGACCGCGCTTTGGAAGCGCATGGTCGGCATCGGCCTGCCGTCGGGTCTCGAATTCGGATTGATGGGGCTCTACCTGATCAGCGTGATGGCCTTGCTGCGCCCGTTCGGTCCACAGCCGCAGGCAGCGTTCGGCATTGGCATGCGCATTCTGCAGATGGGCATGATGCCGTCGATGGCGGTCTCGTTCGCGACTGCGGCGATCGTCGGTCAGAACTTCGGTGCGCGCCAGCACGATCGTGTCGTCGAGGCCTTGTGGCTCGCACTCAAATGGTCGCTGGGCGGTTGCCTGGTCTTCGTGGTCGCTTTCCACCTGGTGCCGGATGCCTTGTTCCGCCCGTTCACCGACGACGCGGCGGTGGTCGCCTACGGCGCCGATTTCCTGCGCTGGATTTCGTGGAATCTGCTCGCCACGGGCGTGGTGTTCGCCTGCTCCGGCATGTTCTCCGGGCTCGGTAACACGCGGCCTTCTTTGATCAGTTCGGCGATACGCATCACCGTGATCCTGCTGCCGGCCTCTCTGCTGTCCCGCCATTCCGATTTTGCGCCGGGCTGGATCTGGCGCCTTTCGGTCGTCGCCACGATCCTTCAGGCGGCCCTCAATCTGCTTTTTCTGAAAGCTCGCCTGAGGGGCTTTTCGAGAGACGCTTCGGTCGTCTAAGTCCCTGTTTCGACAGTAGATCAGCACCCATTCATCCGTCGACGAGCCGAATTCGATTGGCGGCATGTTTGGCTGCGCATTTATCCATATTTATTAAATATGGAATACTAAAGTCTTACAGATGCTGCATTGCGAAACGGCCCCGTGCTTCGCTATGATCCGCGCCCGCTGGCACCCTGTTTCGGGGTGTGAAAGCCGCATGACACCGCTGTCTTCTCAATCCCTAGAGGAATCGCTGCCAATGAACCGCGAAGAGCAAATCAAGGCCCTGGAACACGACTGGGCGACCAACCCCCGCTGGAAGCTCGTCAAGCGCAACTACACCGCCGCCGACGTGGTTCGCCTGCGTGGCAGCCTGCAGCCGGAATACACGCTGGCCAAGCGCGGCGCCGAGAAGCTCTGGAAGCTCGTCAACGGTGAGGCCAAGAAGGGCTACGTGAACGCGTTCGGCGCGATCACCGCCGGTCAGGCCATGCAGCAGGCCAAGGCCGGCCTCGAAGCGGTCTACCTGTCCGGCTGGCAGGTCGCCGCCGACGGCAACACCAGCGAAACCATGTACCCGGACCAGTCGCTCTATGCGTACGACTCCGTGCCGACGATGGTTCGCCGCATCAACAACACCTTCAAGCGCGCCGACGAAATCCAGTGGTCGCGCGGCGTCGAGCCGGGCTCCAAGGAGTTCGTCGACTACTTCCTGCCGATCGTGGCGGATGCCGAAGCCGGTTTCGGCGGCGTGCTGAACGCCTTCGAACTGATGAAGAACATGATCACCGCCGGTGCCGCCGGCGTGCACTTCGAAGACCAGCTGGCCGCTGTGAAGAAGTGCGGTCACATGGGCGGCAAGGTGCTGGTGCCGACCTCCGAAGCCATCGAGAAGCTGGTCGCCGCGCGCTTCGCCGCCGACGTCATGGGCGTGCCGAGCATCGTGCTCGCCCGTACCGACGCCGAAGCCGCCAACCTGCTGACGTCGGATCACGACGCCAACGACAAGCCCTTCGTCACCGGCGAGCGCACGCAGGAAGGTTTCTACCGCGTCAAGAATGGTCTGGAACAGGCCATCAGCCGCGGCGTCGCCTACGCTCCGTACGCGGATCTGGTGTGGTGCGAAACGGGCGTGCCGGATATCGGCTTCGCGCGTGAATTCGCCCAGGCCGTGCTCGCCAAGAACCCGGGCAAGCTGCTGAGCTACAACTGCTCGCCCTCGTTCAACTGGAAGAAGAACCTCAACGACGCGCAGATCGCCAAGTTCCAGGAAGACCTGTCCTCGCTGGGCTACAAGTACCAGTTCATCACCCTCGCGGGCATCCACGTCAACTGGTACAACACCTTCCAGTTCGCCCACGCCTACGCGCGCGGCGAAGGCATGAAGCACTACGTGAACATGGTGCAGGAGCCGGAATTCGCGGCCCGCGAGAAGGGCTACACCTTCGTCTCGCACCAGCAGGAAGTCGGCGCCGGCTACTTCGACGACGTGACCACCGTGATCCAGGGCGGCAGCTCCTCGGTCAAGGCGCTCACGGGCTCGACCGAAGAAGAGCAGTTTCACTAAAGAAGCGAGCAGCGTGGAGGGGCCCCGGCGCCAGCCGGGGATCCAGCGTCGCGAGTCTTCTTGTACGCAAAGTCGATGCGGATCGAGCTTCAAGCGGTTCGCAAAGGGCAGCGTGAAAGAGAACCGGGTTAGCTGGAATCCCACCACGCAAGCCTTCCGCCGTGACGAAAAGCCCGGACGAAAGTCCGGGCTTTTCTGTTTCCGGAGCGTGCTTTGCTCTCTGGGATGACCGCGCTCCACTGTCACCGCGTTGTCATCGTCTGCCTCTAGTTTCCCGCCCTTGCGATCGGGGTCGACGGGAATGGGGAAGATGGCGGTTTCGGGGCCTGTGCTGCGGGCTGCGCTGTTGGCTGTCGTGGGAGTGTCCATGCTGTCGGCTTGTGGCGGCGGCGGTGGTTCAGAGGACGAGCCGCCTCCGGTTCCGTTGCCCGCTCCGCAGCTTGCTTTCACTGCGCCGGGGCAATCGCTGGACCTGGCCAATTACTCACTCGCCGCACGCTACGACCTGCCGGCCGCCGAAGGCGCCGATCTGCGTGGCGTGGCGGCTTCGGGTGTCACCTACAACGGCGACACCGATACGCTTTTCGTCATCGGCGACCACGGCAGTTCGGTGATCGAGGTCCGCAAGACCGGCGAGTTCATCGGCTCCATGCGTTTTCTCAAGGGTGAGGGCGAAGACGCGCAGGCCAGCTTTCTCGCGCGTCCCGAAGGCATCGCCTATCTCGGCAGCGGGCAGTTCGTCGTTGTCGAAGAACGTTTGCGCCAGATCGATCGCTTCACTTACGTCGCCGGCACCGCGCTGACGCCGGCCGGCGTGAACGTGGTCAAGCTCGGAAAAACGACCACGACCCACGGGCTCGAAGGCATCAGCTACGACCCGCTCACGAGCGGTTTCATTCTGGTCAGGGAGAAGGGGCCGCTCGGCATCTTCCAGACCGCCATCGATTTCGAAACCCGCACGGCATCCAACGGCTCGCCCGAAACCGAGAACTCGACCAACCTGTTCGCTCCGAACCGCGCGGGCGTGGCGGATTTCGGCGATGTGTGGGCCTTGGCGAACACGCTGGCTTCGACGGCCGCAGACCGTGGCGACCTGCTCGTGCTCAGCGAGGAATCGGGCCTGCTGCTCAAGATGAATCGCGATGGCAAGGTGCTGAGCCGGCTCGACGTGGGCCAGCTGCCGCAGCACGAGGGTGTGACCACCGATCGCGACGGCAAGCTCTATCTCGTCAACGAAGCCGGCGGTGGCGTGGGGCGATCGCAGCTCTGGGTTTACGAGCCGACGCACGGCGCAAGCGACGTCGGCATCGACAGCCGGCTTTACCTGAGCTTCGAAACGCCGATCAACCCGGGAGCGGGCCAGCTCACGATCAGCAACGGCAGTGACGACGTGCGCACGATCGCGCTCGACGATGCCGAGCAGCTCCGCATCGATGGCAATGTCCTCGTCGTGCAGCTGAGCGAGCCGCTGCGGCCTTTGGCGACGTATACGGTGCAGGCTCCGGCTTCGCTCGTGAAGGCCAGGCCGGCCTCGACCCGCCGCGAGTCGGCGGCTTTCAGCCTCTCGTTCACGACGCGCAACGAAACACGTCCGCCGATGCTCACGGGCACCGCGCCGGTCGACAACGCGGTGTCGGTCACCGGCAACCGGATCACGCTGAGCTTCAGCGAGCCCGTGAAAGCCGGTAGCGGCAAGATCGTGGTCAGCGGTGCCGACGACGACGTCCGCAACATCGCGATCGACGATGCGAGCCAGATCGGCATCGCCGACAACGGCGTGGAGATTCGGCCGAATCCGGCGCTGCACGCGGGTGTGCGCTACAACGTGCAGATCGCTGGCGGCGTCATCGTGGACCTCGCCGGCAATGCGTATTCGGGCATCGCCGGAGACCGCGCCTTCGATTTCACGATGGGAGCGACCGGTACGCAGCCGCAGACCGAACTCGCTGCGGGCGATCTGCTGTTCCTCGGCATCAACGGCGATACGCCCGAGGCGTTCGCCTTCATCCTGATGCGCGACATCGTCGCGGGTACGCCCATTGGCTTCACCGATCGCGACTACAACGCGGCGACGCAGAGCTTCCCGGCCAACGAGGCGGCTTTCATCTGGAGCGCGGATGCCGACTACGCGGCGGGCACCGTCGTCACCCTCCAGGTCGGCAGCGTTCTGGTGGCCGATCGCGGCGTGGTCGTCGGCCGTAACGGTGGAGGCATCAGCACCGACGCCGAAACCTACTACGCGTTCCGCGGACGAATCTCCGCTGCCGGAGCGATCGAGCTCGATCGCTTCCTGGCGGCGATCAATATCGGTGACGCTGCGGGCGACCTGCCGCCCGAGCTCGATGCGGCCGGCAGTTACATCCACTTCGACGCGGACAACGCGCGCTTCTCCGACGCCTACGATCGCAGCGACCTGGCTCTGTTGCGCACGCTGGTGCGTGATTCCAGCAACTGGGAAGTGCGGGAAGTGGGCGGATTCGAACTCGGTGAAACCGGTTCGATGTTTCCGCCGCCCTGAATCAAAGCCAATCCCGGCCGCTCCGCTGCGCATCGGAGCGGCTTCCCTTGCCGGGCTCCCAAGGCTCCATTAAGGTTCGCCGACAAGGGGTTGGCCCAAGTGGCCGGGGAAATTGGATGCGTGTGCTCAGTGGGCTGTTCATCGCCTTCGTCATCTTCGTCGTGGCTGCGGTCGGCGTGGGTTTTTTCCTGCCGGACGAGGCGCATGTGGAGCGCAGCACGGTCATCGAGGCGCCGCCCGCAACGGTTTATGCGGTGCTCGGCGGCTTCAAGCAGTTCAATCGCTGGTCGCCCTGGGCCGATCTGGACCCGAAAACCCAATACCAGTATTCCGGCGCGCCGTTCGGCCCCGGTGCGCGGCAGAAGTGGCAAAGCGACGATCCGAACGTCGGCGGCGGCAGCCAGGAAATTCTCGAGGTAACGCCGTATTCGATGGTCAAGGTGCGCCTGTCTTTCGACAGCATGTCCACCGAAAACCAGCTGACCTATACGCTGACGCCCGAAGGCGAGGGCACACGGCTGGTCTGGGCGATGGACACCGGCTTCGGCGGCGACCTGCTCAATCGCTACTTCGGCCTGCTGTTCGACCGCATGATCGGCCCCGATTTCGAGAAAGGCCTGAGCCGCCTCGAGTCGTTGGTCGAAAGCCTGCCGAAGGACGATTTCACCGCCGTCCCCATCGAGATTCGCGAGCTGCCTTCACGTCCGCTGGCGAGCTTGGCCGGCGAAGCGCCGCATGCCGAATCGGCGCCGGTGATTGCCGCTGCCAGGGCGCGCATCGGCCAGTTTCTCGCGGCCAGCGGGCAGCGCCCGGCCGGCGCTCCGCTCACGATCACGCATGGCGTCGACGAGCCGGGCGGAATCTGGAAGTTCGATGTCGCGGTTCCCCTGGATCAAGCCTGCACCGCCGCCACCGAAGAAGGCGGCGTTCAGTGCGGCAAGAGCTACCAGGGATGGGTGCTCTACGCGCGCCACGAGCGCACTGACGCGGCGATCACCTCCATTTTCGCGGCCCTGCGCACGTTCAAGACGGTCGCCGGGCTCGAAGACAACGGCGACATCTGGGAGCAAAGCACGACCGATCCGGCAACGACGCCGGTAGCGGATTCCGCCACCGACCTTTACTGGCCCATCAAGTAGTTTTCAGCGATCGGTATACTCAGGGAACGATGATCAAGATCATGCTGGTGGACGACCACCGCCTCGTCCGAGCCGGACTTCGCCGTGTGTTGCAGGAAGTTTCCGACATGAGCGTCGTTGCCGAAGCCAGCAGCGGCGAAGAGGCGCTCGATCTCGCTCGCGAACATTCTCCCGATGTCGTGCTCATGGACATCAACATGCCGGGCATCGGCGGCCTCGAATGCACGCGCCGCCTGTTGCAGCGCTCGCCGACGACCAAGGTCATCGCCGTCTCGATGCACATGGAAGAGCCGTATCCGAGCCGTTTCCTGGCCGGCGGCGCCGCGGGCTACCTGAGCAAGGACTCGGCGGCCGACGAAGTGGTGGCGGCCATTCGACGCGTGCATGCGGGCGGTCACTACGTGGCGGCCGACGTCGCCGGTAACCTCGCGGCGACGCTCGTGCGCGGCAGCGGCAATTCGCCGTTCGAGCAGCTCAGCCAGCGCGAGACCCAGGTCATGCTGATGGTCACCAAGGGCTACGGCACGCAGGAGATTTCAGACCGCCTGCACCTGTCGCCGAAGACCGTGAGCACCTACCGCTATCGCCTGTTCGAGAAGCTCAACGTCACCAACGACGTCGAGCTCACGCGCATGGCGATGCGTTACGGCCTGCTGGAAGACAAGGCAGGGCCGTGATTCTCACAGCCGGCGCGTTGCGCCGGCGCTGATCGACGATGGCGTCTTCTCCCGCAGACAGTTTCGATTCCCGCGCATTCCTGTCGCAGCTCACCACGCATCCGGGCGTCTACCGCATGTACGGTGGCGCGGACGAGCTGCTGTACGTCGGCAAGGCGCGCAATCTCAAGAAGCGTGTCGGACAGTACTTCCTGCGCGCCTCGGGCAACCCGCGCATCGAGTCGATGGTCTCGCAGATCCGGCGCATCGAAGTCACGGTGACGCGCACCGAAGACGAGGCGCTGATCCTCGAAAACAACCTGATCAAGGAGTACGGACCGCGATACAACGTCATGTATCGCGACGACAAGAGTTATCCATACGTGCGCATCAGCGCGCACCGCTATCCGCGCATCAGCTACTACCGTGGCGCGAAGACGCCGCCCGATCGCTATTTCGGCCCGTTCCCGAACGCGACCGCGGTGCGCGAGACGCTCTACACCTTGCAGAAGCTGTTCCGGCTGCGGCCTTGCCGCGACAGCTTCTTTGCGCATCGCGAACGGCCGTGCCTGCAGCACCAGATCAAGCGCTGCAGCGCGCCCTGCGTGAACCTGATTTCGCCCGAGGACTACGCCAAGGACATCGCCAAGGCCGGGCGCTTGCTCGAAGGCCGAGGCGACGAGCTCGCGCGCGAACTCGGAACCGAAATGGAACAGGCGTCCGAAGCCCTGGAGTTCGAACTCGCCGCGCGCCTGCGCGATCAGATCGCCGCGCTCAAGCGTGTGCGCGAGAACCGCGTGATGACCGGCGGCGCCGATGCGCTCGACGTGGTCGCCGTCGCGCCGCATGCGGGTTCGAGCTGCGTCGTCGTGATGAGCGTGCGCGATGGCGTGAATCTCGGCCATCGCAGCCACTTTCCGAAGCATCCGCCGCATGCCGAAATCAGCGAGCTGCTCGACAGCTTCATCAGCCAGCATTACGCGCAGTATCCGGCGCCGCCCGAAATCCTGATCAGCCACGAACTCGAGGATCTCGACTGGCTCGAACAGGCGATCAGCCAGCACGCCGGTCGCAAGGTCGCGATCCGGCATCCGCAGCGCGGCGCCAAGCTGCAGCTCGTCGAGATCGCGCAGAACACCGCGCTGCAGGCGCTGTCGACGCGGCTCGTCGAATCCGCGAGCATGGATCAGCGCCTGCTCGAACTGCAGCGCGCGCTCGATCTGGAACATCCTCCCAAGCGCATGGAGTGCTTCGACATCAGCCACACGCGCGGCGAGAAAGCGGTGGCCTCGTGCGTGGTGTTCGGCGAAGGCGGGCCGGTCAAGGCGAGCTATCGCAAGTTCAACATCGACGGCATCACGCCCGGAGACGACTACGCCGCGATCAAGCAGGCCGTTGGGCGGCGTTTCGCGCGCATCAAGAACGGCGAAGTGCAGAAGCCCGATGTGCTGTTCATCGACGGCGGCCAGGGCCAGCTCAATTCGGCGCTCGAGGCGCTCGACGAACTCGGCATCGAAGACCTGCGCATCGTCGCGATCGCCAAGGGCCCGACGCGCAAGCCGGGCCTCGAAGAACTGATTCTTCCCGAGATGGAATTTCCGCTGCGGCTCGCGGCCGATTCGCCGGCGCTGCACCTGATCCAGCGCATACGCGACGAGGCGCATCGCTTCGCGATCACCGGGCATCGTGGCCGTCGCGAGAAGGCCAGGCTCACGTCGGGGCTCGAATCGATCGAGGGCCTGGGGCCGGCGCGCCGGCGCGCGTTGCTCAACGCCTTCGGCGGCACCACGCAGCTGCGGCGCGCGACGGTCGACCAGCTCGCCCAGGTCGAGGGCGTGAGCCGCACGCTGGCCGAGCGCATCTATGCGTTCTACCGCGACTGAGCGGCTCGCCGGACGGCGGTTCATCGCGACGAAGGTCGGGCCTGGGTAAAAGCGCACGCAAGTCAAAAAAAGCTGATACTCGGCCCATGAACATGAACCTGCCCAACCTGCTCACGGTGCTGCGCGTCGCTGTGATTCCGGTCGTGCTGGTTCTGTTCTATCTGCCGATCGAGCACTCGCGCCAGATCGCGACGCTGCTCTACGCGGCGGCCTGCGTGACCGACTGGATCGACGGCTACCTGGCCCGCAAGTGGGGGCAGACCTCCAAGTTCGGCGCCTTTCTCGACCCGGTCGCCGACAAGCTGCTCGTCACCGTCACCCTGATCATGCTGCTCGATGCCGAGGTCGCCGAAGGGCGAGGGCGGCTGCTCGCGGTGCTCGTCGCCATCATCATCGGCCGCGAGGTCACGATCTCGGCCCTGCGCGAATGGATGGCCGAACTCGGCCAGCGCACGAGCGTGGCGGTCGGCAAGGTCGGCAAGTTCAAGACCATTTTCCAGATGGTCGCCATCGGCATGATGCTCTGGGGCATCCCGTTCTACGGCATCCCGATCTACAAGATCGGCTTCGGCATCCTGTTCATCGCGGCCGTGCTGACCGTGTGGTCGATGCTGCTCTACCTCAAGGCGGCCTGGCCTTACATGAAGGAAGACCATCCGCTTTGAGCAGGTTTTGAGAAAGCGCCGGATTGCAAGCAAAACGGCAAAAAAAGATTTTCGAGGAATTTCAAAAAAGGTTGTTGACACAGAGGCTTCAAACGCTAAAATGCGCGCCTCTTCGCGGGAATAGCTCAGTTGGTAGAGCGCAACCTTGCCAAGGTTGAGGTCGCGGGTTCGAATCCCGTTTCCCGCTCCAGGCTTATGAAAACCCCGGGTAAACCGGGGTTTTTTCTTTCACTCCTGACCTCGGTCAGCGAGTAGACTTAGACACCCTGGCTGGGTGGCAGAGTGGTCATGCAGCGGACTGCAAATCCGCGTACGCCGGTTCAATTCCGACCCCAGCCTCCATTTTCCAATCTTCGTGCGAAGCGCTCTGCGCGAGCCTGTCCGCGATATTGCGAAAGTCGCTCGCCCGAGTGGTGAAACTGGTAGACACAAGGGACTTAAAATCCCTCGACCTCACGGTTGTGCCGGTTCGATTCCGGCCTCGGGCACCAACGCGGGCTTCGTCGCAAATGGTTCTTGCCTTGGTATTTTTGTCTCGAATCAAGGCTTGCGCGTTGTCATCGGCTAAGATGCGCGCCCATGACGCCCGCCCTGCTCAGCACCCATGACTTGTCGCTGGGACGCGGTGACCGCGTCCTGGTCAGCGAGCTGTCGCTGACGCTGCATGCGGGCAGCGTGTTGCATCTCAAGGGGCGCAACGGCGCCGGCAAGACCTCGCTGCTCGAAGTGCTTGCCGGATTGCGCGCCCCGGTGTCCGGGCGGGTCGAGCGGCCCGAAGGCGGCCTGCACTGGCTTGGGCACAAGAACGCCTTGAACCCCGATCTGAGCGTGATCGAGAACCTGCGGTTCTGGTGCGCTTTGCAAGGCGCCGAAGGCGCCGCCACCGTGCAGGCGCTCGATCGGCTCGGGCTCTCCAGGCTGCGCCATCGTCCGGCGAGAACTTTGTCGGCCGGCCAGAAGCGCCGCGCCGCGCTGGCGCGCCTGCTCGCGGTGCCGCGCAAGCTCTGGCTGCTCGACGAGCCGCTCAGCGCGCTCGATGCCGAAGGCTTGCTGCGCTTCGCCGAGATCATCGACGAACATCTGGCCAAGAACGGCGCCGCGCTGGTGACGAGTCATCAACCGCTGCCGGTGATCGACGAGCGCCTGACGGTGCTGGAGCTCGCACGATGATCGGCGCGTTCGGTGCCGCGATCGCTCGCGAACTCGGCCTGGCGATGCGTCACAAGGGCGAGTGGCTGATGCCGCCGTTGTTCTATCTGATCGTGGTGACCTTGTTCGCGCTCGGCGGCAAGCCCAACGATCCGCATCTGTCCGCGTTCGCTCCGGCCATTTTGTGGATGGGCGCGCTGCTGTCGGCGCTGCTGACGCTCGATCGGCTGTTTCGCGGCGACTTCGAGGACGGCACGCTCGAGCAGGTCTTCCTCTGCGAATCGGGGCCTTTCCCGGTGATCTACGCCAAGCTCATCGGTCACTGGATACTGAGTGGATTGCCGCTGTCGCTGATCGCGGCGCCGCTGGCCCTGCAACTCGGCACGCCGTCCGAAGTGCTGCCTGCGCTGCTCGCCGGATTGCTGCTCGGAACCCCGATGCTGAGCCTGATCGGCGGCTTCGCGGCGGCGCTCACGGTGGGCCTGCCGCGCGCCGGCGTGCTGCTGCCCGTGCTGGTGCTGCCGATGATCGGGCCGATCGTGATTTTCGGCTCGGGTGCTGCGCGCGCAGCAGCCAACGGCCTGTCCGCAGGTGGTCCGTTATACTTGCTGGGCTCTCTTCTGGCGCTGGGTCTGTGCCTGCTGCCTATCGCCGCTACCGCGGCCTTGCGTAATAGCTTCGACTGAATGGGCATGTGGACCTGGTTCCATCGACTCGCTTCTCCCCCCGCGTTCTATCGCCTGGCTGATCGCTGGGCGCCGTGGCTCGCGATCGCCTCTGCGCTGCTGATCGGCTACGGCCTGATCGGCGGCCTGGTGCTCGCGCCCGCCGATTACCAGCAGGGCGAAGCCTTTCGCATCATCTACGTCCACGTGCCGGCCGCATGGCTCTCGTTGTTCGGCTACAGCGCGATGGCGTCGGCGGCTTTCGTCGCCATCATCTGGCGCATCAAGCTCGCCGAATGCGTGGTGGTCTGCGCGGCTCCGGTCGGCGCGAGCTTCACCGCGCTCGCGCTCGTCACCGGCATGCTCTGGGGCAAGCCGATGTGGGGCGCGTATTGGGTCTGGGATGCGCGGCTGACGTCCGAACTCGTGCTGCTGTTTCTGTATCTCGGCGTGATCGCGCTGAATCAGTCCTTCGAAGATCCGCGCACCGCGGCTCGTGCCTGCGGCCTGCTCGCGCTCGTCGGCGTGGTCAACGTGCCGATCGTGCATTACTCGGTGGAATGGTGGAACAGCCTGCACCAGGGCCCGACGGTGTCGAAGATCGGCAAGCCGAGCATCGCCGCCGACATGCTGTGGCCGCTGCTGTCGATGAGCGTGGGTTGCATGACGTTCTTCGCCTGGGCGGTGATCCGGCGCGTGCAGAACGAATTGCTGCTGCGCGAGCGTCATTCGTCCTGGGTTCGTGAACGCATGCTGAGCTTCGATGTCTAGTTCCTTTCTCTCCATGGGCGGCTATGCCGCGTACGTCTGGGGCAGCTTCGGCGTGTTCGTGCTGGTGCTGGTCTGGAACCTCGTGACGCCCGCCCTGCGCCGTCGCAGCGTGATCCAGCAACTGGCCGAAGGCCAGAGCGAGAAAGACGATGACTAAGCGTCAAAGCAGAATGCTGTGGGTGGGCGTGCTGGTCGGCGGGATCGCGCTGGCGGCGGTGCTCGGTTTCACGGCCTTTCGCAAGAACATGATGTATTTCTACACGCCGAGCGATCTGGTGGCGCAGAACGCGCCCAAGCATGCGCGGCTGCGGCTCGGTGGCCTGGTCGAGCAGGGCAGCCTGCAGCGCGGCGAAGGCCTGCTCGTGAGCTTCACGCTCGCCGATTGCGCGCAGAAGGTGAAGGTGCGCTACGACGGCATCCTGCCGGATCTGTTTCGCGAAGGTCAGGGCATCGTCGCCACCGGACAGCTCGGCGACGACGGCCAGTTCACGGCCGAAGAAGTGCTTGCCAAGCACGACGAAAATTACATGCCGCCGGAGCTCGCAAAATCGCTGACGACGCCGGATGGCAAGCATTCCTGCGCGCCGTTCAAGTCGGTGCAGTC
Organism: Hydrocarboniphaga effusa AP103; assembly: GCF_000271305.1. Lineage (GTDB taxonomy): Bacteria > Pseudomonadota > Gammaproteobacteria > Nevskiales > Nevskiaceae > Hydrocarboniphaga > Hydrocarboniphaga effusa. Next base: position 579,204 of record NZ_AKGD01000004.1, on the reverse strand, counting down.
GGCAAGTTCAGGCGAGTAAGGAGTAGGCGATGGCGGAGATTGGCCACTACGCATTGGTGCTCGCGCTCGGTGTCGCGATCGCTCAGGCGATCCTGCCGGTGATCGGCTACCTGCGCCGCGATTCGCGTCTGCTCGCGATCGGCGTGAGCGGTGCGCAGACGCAGTTTCCGCTCGTGCTGCTGGCCTACGCGATTCTGACGCTGGCGTTCGTGCAGGGCGATTTCTCGCTGCTTTACGTCGCCAGCAATTCGCACTCGGACCTGCCGCTGATCTACCGCTTCACCGCGGTCTGGGGCGCGCACGAAGGCTCGCTGCTGCTGTGGGTGCTGATGCTGTCGGGCTGGACTTTCGCGGTCTCGCTGTCGAGCAAGCGCCTGCCGCCCGACATCGCCGCGCTCGTACTCGCCACGCTCGGCGCGATCGCGGTGGGCTTTCTGCTGTTCTTGCTGACCGTCAGCAATCCGTTCGAGCGCGTGTTTCCGGTTCCGCCCGAAGGTCGCGACCTCAATCCGCTGCTGCAGGATCCCGGCATGATCATTCATCCGCCGACGCTCTACATGGGCTACGTCGGCTGCGCGGTGGCCTTCGCGTTCGCGATCGCGGCGCTCGTGACGGGCAAGCTCGACGTGGCCTGGGCGCGCTGGACGCGGCCGTGGACGACGATGGCCTGGACCTTCCTGACCATGGGCATCACGCTCGGGTCGTGGTGGGCGTACAACGAACTCGGCTGGGGCGGCTGGTGGTTCTGGGATCCGGTCGAGAACGCCTCGTTCATGCCCTGGCTGATCGGCACCGCGCTGATCCATTCGCTGGCGGTCACCGAGAAGCGCGGCGTGCTCAAGAGCTGGACCGTGCTGTTGGCGATTCTCGCGTTCGCGCTGTCGCTGCTCGGCACCTTCCTGGTTCGCTCGGGCGTGCTCGTCTCCGTGCATGCGTTCGCCACCGACCCGGCACGCGGAACCTTCATCCTGGTGTTTCTCGGCGCCGTGCTCGGCGGCGCGCTGACGCTCTATGCGGCGCGCGCGCACAAGCTGGTCTCCGAGGCCGAAGTGCAGCTGTTCTCGCGTGAAGGCGTGCTGCTGCTCAACAACGTCTTCCTTGTCGCGGCCGGCGCCGCGGTGCTGCTCGGCACGCTGTATCCGCTGATCGCCGATGCGCTGGGGCTCGGCAAGGTTTCGGTCGGCCCGCCGTACTTCAACGCGGTGTTCCTGCCGCTGATGTCCCCGCTGGCCTTGCTCGTCGGCGTTTCGGCGCTGGTGGGCTGGAAGCGCGCGAAGTTCGCGGACGTGGTGTCGCGCCTGCGCTGGGTTGCGATCGTGGCGCTGGTCGTGGGCGGTCTGCTGCCGTTCGTGCTCGAAGGCAGCTGGAACTGGCTCGCGATCGTCGGCTCGGTGTTCGCGGTCTGGGTTCTGGCGGGGTCGATGCTCGACGTGCTGCATCGCCTGCGTTCCAAGCGCGATCGGATCGCCGCGCTGCGCTCGATTCCGGCCGGCACCTGGGGCATGACGCTGGCCCATCTCGGGCTCGGCGTGTGGGTGCTCGGCGTCACCTTCACGAGCCTGTTCAGCGTCGAAAAGGACGTGCGTCTGGCGCCCGGGCAGGCCACCGACATCGGCGGCTATGACTTCACGTTCCAGGGCGTGGAGCCCGTGAATGGCTCGAACTACAAGAGTGACACCGGCCGCGTGCTCGTCGAGAAGAATGGCCGACAGATCGCGCTGCTGACGCCCGAGAAGCGGCTGTATCCGTCGCAGCGCAGCGTCATGACCGAGGCGGCGGTCGATCACACCCCGAGGCGCGATCTCTACGTGGCGCTCGGCGAGCCGATCGGCGAGCAGGATTGGGCGCTGCGCTTCTACTACAAGCCGATGATGCGTCTGGTCTGGTTCGGCGGCCTGCTGATGTTCTTCGGCGGGATCGTCGCGGCAAGCGATCGCCGTTACCGGCTCGAGCGCAAGCCCGCGACGGCGACGTCGCCCGCCGGCTCCGTGGCGGCCTGAGCTATGCGCTACGCCATTCCGATCGTCGTGCTGCTCGTGCTGATCGGCTTTCTGGCGATCGGGCTCAAGCACGATCCGCGCGAAATCCCGAGCCCGCTGGTCGGCAAGCCCATGCCCGCGTTTTCGCTGACGAGTCTCGACGGCAGCCAGCCGCTGACGCAGGCCGATCTGCAGGGTCGCCCGCTGCTGGTGAATTTTTTCGCGAGCTGGTGCGCGGGTTGCCAGGTCGAGCACCCGGTGCTCATGAAGCTCTCGCGTGAATATCAGGTCGAGATCGTGGGACTCGACTACAAGGACACGCGGCAGGACGCCGAGCAGTGGCTGCAGCGGCATGGCAACCCGTATCGCTCGGTGATCGCCGACCCGGCGGGGCAGGCCGGGCTCGACTGGGGTGTTTACGGCGTGCCCGAAACCTATGTGATCGCCGCCGACGGAACCGTGCTCTACAAGCACATCGGGCCGGTCACCATCGAGGCCTGGCGCAGCAAGATCGCGCCGCTGTTGCAGGCCCCGGGTGCAGGCTCGTGAGGCGCTGGCGCCTGCTGCTCGCCGGCTGTGGCCTGTTCGCGAGCGTTGCCGTGTTCGCCCAGCAGGATCTGTCCGACCTGAACCCCGATCAGGCCGATCGCTACGACACGCTGATCCACGAGCTGCGCTGCCTGGTCTGCCAGAACCAGACCATCGCCGATTCGAGCGCTCCGCTCGCCATCGACCTGCGCGAGCAGGTGCACAAGCAGATCGCGTCCGGGCGCAGCGACAAGGAAATTCGCGGCTACCTGACCGATCGCTACGGCGATTTCGTGCTCTACAAACCGCCGTTCGCCTGGCGCACCGCCATTCTCTGGCTCGGGCCGTTCGCGCTCGCGCTCGGTGCGCTGGCCGCGGTGCTGAGCTTCACCCGGCGTTCCAGGGCCAGCCGTGCTCCGGTCGCCGCCGATCCCGAAGCCCTCAAGCGGCTGCTCGACGAGGATTCGAAGCGCTCATGAATCTGCTGTATCTGGCTATGGCCGCGCTCACGGTGCTCGCGGCGCTCGGTCTCGCCCGGCCGTGGTGGAAGCGTGCAGGCAGCGAAGCCTTGCGGCGCCGCGACGCCAACGTCACCGCTTACCGTCAACGGCTCGAGGAGATCGACGCCGAAGTCGCCGCCGGCCTGGTGCGGCCCGAGGCGGCCGACGCGCTGCGCCAGGAAGCCGGCGCTCGGCTGCTCGACGATGCGTCCGGCCAGGCCGAGCTTGCGCAACCGACTTCGCCGCTCTGGCGTGGAGCCGTGCTGCTGGGCCTGCTGCTCGCAATCTTTTCGGGCGGTTACTACGCCTGGTCCGGTTCCTGGCGCACCGCGGCGACGATCGCGGGTGAGATCGAACCGCCCAAGCCCGATGTCGATGCGATGCTCGCCCAGCTCGAGCAACGCCTGCAGCAGAACCCCGAGGATGTCGACGGCTGGGCCATGCTCGGACGCGCGCGCTTCATGCTGCAGCGCTACGCCGGTTCGGCCGAGGCCTACGCCAAGGCCAACGAGCTGACTCAGCGGCGCGAGCCCGAGCTGCTCGTCGGCGAGGCCGAGGCGCTCGGCATGGCGGCCGATCGGCAGCTGCAAGGCAAGCCGAGACAGCTGTTCGAACAGGCGCTCACGCTCAACCCGAATCAGGCCAAGGCGCTCTGGTACGCCGGCGTGGCCGCACTGCAGGCCGGCGACAAGCCGCGCACGGTCGAGCTGTGGACGCGTCTGCGCTCGCAGCCGATGCCCGAAGAGCTCAGCACCATCCTCGACCAACAGCTCGCCGAACTCGGAGTGCCGGCGCCGAATGTGGCCGAATCGCCAGCGGGCGCGGCATCGCCGGCCACACCGTCGGCGGTCGCGCTCGACATAAGCTTGAACCTCGCCCCCGAACTCGCCGCCAAGCTGCCAGCCGATGGCATCCTGATCGTGTACGCCAAGGCGGCCGCCGGGCCTCCGATGCCGCTGGCGGTGGTTCGCCAGCCGCTCGCCGGCTTCCCGGTCCAGGTCCGGCTCGATGACAGCCAGGCCATGATGCCCAACCTCAAGCTGTCGTCGTTCGATCACTGGGAAGTGACCGCGCGCGTCGGCAAGAGCGGGCAGGCCAAGGCCGAATCCGGCGATTTGCAAGGGGTGGTACGCGTGGACCGGGCTGCCGCGGCCGGGCCGATCGCATTGACGATCGACTCGGTGGTGCCTTGATCCTGATCCCAATACCGAAGCCCAGTTCCGACACGAATCCGTCATGACGCAGACGCTGACCCATCTTCCCGACGCCCGCCCGCTGCTGCTCAAGGCGCTGATGACGGCGACCCGCAAGCCGACCGCCGATGTCGTCATTCCGCCGCTGTCGGTCAAGGTCAGCGGAGTCCGCGCCGAGCCGGCGCTGCTCGATCGCTATCGCGACGTCTGCGGCTTCGCGTCCTCGGAGTTCCTGCCGATCACCTATCCGCAGGTGCTCGCGACCTCGCTGCACCTCTGGCTGATGACCCAGCCCGAATTTCCGCTGCCCATGCTCGGCATGGTGCATCTGCGCAACAAGATCGAGCAGCCCACGGGCGGCCTGCCGGCCAATGGTGTCTACGACGTGCTGGCCAGCGTCGGCCCGGCTCGCAAGCTGCCGCAGGGCGTGATCTTCGATCTGAAGACCGAATTCACCGATGCGGCCGGACAGGTGGTCTATAGCGCCATCACCACGCCGCTGGTGCGGCTCAAGACCGGCCTGCAGAAGAACAAGTCGCAGCCGGAGCCGAATACCAGTGGTCTGGCCGATTACCGCGAGGTCGGGGTGCCGGCAGACACCGGCCGTCGTTATGCGGCGGTGTCACAGGACTACAACCCGATCCACCTGTTTCCGCTGACCGCCAAGCTGTTCGGCTTCAACCGTGCGATCGCCCACGGCATGTGGTCGGTCGCGCACTGTGCCGCGCTGCTCGAGGGCGATCTGGGTGCCCAGCCGCGCCAGCTGCAGGTGCAGTACAAGGCCCCGCTGCTGCTGCCGAACAAGGCGGTGCTCAAGCGTTCGACGGCTGCTGGCTCGCAGGATTTCATGTTGCTGGCCGAGCGCGGCGAAAAAGTGTTTCTGACCGGCTCGATTCGCTGACAGGCCCTCGGATAACCCCGGCTTGCGATTTATCTTGCTCCCGTATCCGCTTATCGAGTCGGGCATATCGGTTTTGGCAATACAAGTTTCACGCTGAATTGCATGCATTATTCAGGCTAACCTCCTAAACTATTGCCCGCTTCGAGCGGACGGCACGGGGTTTGCTGTTTCGCTCATTCCAAAATTGAAAAAGGAGTGAGGCATGCGCATTCGTAAAGCAGTATTTCCGGTCGCCGGCATGGGAACGCGGTTTCTCCCCGCCACCAAAGCCAGTGCGAAGGAAATGCTGCCGGTCGTCGACAAGCCGCTGATTCAGTATGCGGTGCAGGAGGCGATCAGTGCGGGTGCCGAAGAACTCATCTTCGTCACGGGTCGTTCGAAGAATTCCATCATGGATCACTTCGACAAGGCCTATGAGCTCGAAGCCGAATTGGCCCAGCGCGGCAAAGAGAAGCTGCTGCAGACCGTTCAGGAAATCCTTCCGCCGGGCATCACCTGCATCTTCATCCGCCAGGCCGAAGCGCTCGGTCTGGGACACGCCGTGCTGTGCGCCTGGCCGGCCGTGGGCGACGAAGATTTCTCCGTGATCCTCGCGGACGACCTCATCGACGGCAAGCTGCGCCCCTGCCTCGCGCAGATGCAGCGCGTCTATCAGGAGTACGGCACCAGCGTGATCGCCACCCAGCGCGTGCCGAAGGAAGAAATCAGCGGTTACGGCGTCGTCGACGTGCAGCCGGTCGGTCCGGGCCTCGGCGAGATCCGTCGCATCGTCGAAAAGCCCAAGCCCGAAGATGCGCCGTCGAACCTCGCGGTGGTCGGCCGCTACATCCTGACCCCGCGCATCTTCAAGCTGCTCGAGCGCACGCAGCGCGGCGCCGGTGGCGAAATTCAGCTCACCGACGCCATCTCGATGATGATCCAGGAGCAGACGGTGCTGGCCTACGAATTCGAAGGCACGCGCTATGACTGCGGCTCCAAGCTCGGTTATCTGAAGGCCAACGTCGAATACGGCCTCAAGCATCCGGAGCTCGCCGAAGATTTCCGCAGCTACCTTTCCGAACTCGATGTCAAGAAGCCGGAGAAAGCGGAAAAGACGGCCAAGAAATAAGTCGTAACGCCGTGCGGGCGGCTCGGGTGCCGCCCCTCTCTCTGCCGCGATCCCTCAGGCGGCACTTCAGCTCCGCACGGTGTCCCTCGTAGCCCTTACGCAGAGCATCGCGGCAGCCAATAAAAATGAGCGGTAGCAAATATCAGAGTTTCGTTGGTTCCTCCTCCATCCAGGGAGGCAACGCGACCTACGTCGAAGCGTACTACGAGCAGTTCCTGGAAGACCCGGAATCGGTCGATCCGTCCTGGCGCGCGTATTTCCGTTCGATCCAGGATCAGAGCGTGCAGCGCGAGGTGGCGCACAGCGATGTGCTGGCGCGCTTCGAGCGCATCGCCCGCGACAAGAAGCCCGGTGCGGTCACGGTGTCGCAGGAAAGCTTCGATGCCCGCGCGGCCGAGAAGCAGGGCGCAGTGCTGCGCCTGCTCAACTACTACCGCGTGCGCGGCCACCAGGCCGCGAAGCTCGATCCGCTCGGTATCGCCCCGCAGGCGCTGATTCCCGACCTCGATCCGGCTTTCCATGGCCTGGATGCCTCGGACATGGACACGGTGTTCAACACCGGCTCGCTCATGCACGACGGCGGCGATCGCCTGCCGCTGCGCGAGATCATCCGCATCCTCAAGAACGTGTACACGGACACCATCGGCGCCGAGTACATGTACATCACCGAAACGGCGCAGAAGCGCTGGATCCAGAAGCGTCTCGAAGGCGCGGCGTTCAAGCCCAAGGTGGCTCCGGAGGCCAAGCGCGAGTTGCTCAAGCAGCTCGTCGCGGCCGAAGGCATCGAGCGCTATCTGCACAACAAGTACGTCGGCCAGAAGCGCTTCTCGCTCGAAGGCGGCGATGCGCTGATTCCGGCGATGGACGAGATCCTGCGCGGCGCCGCGGCGCGGGACGTCGAAGAAGTGATGATCGGCATGGCCCACCGTGGCCGCCTCAACGTGCTGATCAACGTGCTCGGCAAGTCGCCCAAGGACCTGTTCGCGGAGTTCGAGGGCAAGTATTCGGTCGATGCGCTCTCGCGCGCAGGCGACGTGAAATACCACATGGGCTTCTCGACCGACGTCGAAGTGTCGGGCAAGCGCCTGCACCTCGTGCTCGCGTTCAACCCCTCGCACCTCGAGATCGTCAATCCGGTGGTGGAAGGCTCGGTCAAGGCGCGCCAGGTTCGCCGTCACGACGACATCGGCGCTCGCGCGGTGCCGGTGCTGATCCACGGCGATGCCGCGTTCGCGGGCCAGGGTGTGGTGATGGAAACCATGCAGCTGTCGCAGTCGAAGGGCTACGCGACCGGCGGCACGGTGCACATCATCGTCAACAACCAGATCGGCTTCACCACGCCGAACCCGATCGAAGCCAACTCGAACCACGAAGCGCGCACCAGCCGCTACTGCACCGACATCGCCAAGATGTTCGAAGCGCCGGTGTTCCACGTCAACGGTGACGATCCCGAGGCCGTGGTGTTCGTCACGCGCCTGGCGATGGACTTCCGCAACGAGTTCCACAAAGACGTCATCATCGACATCTGCTGCTACCGCCGTCTCGGCCACAACGAAGCCGACGAGCCGAGCGTGACGAGCCCGATGATGTACGAGGCGGTCAAGAAGCATCCGACCACCATGGCGCTCTACACGCGCAAGCTCGAAGAGGAAGGCGCGATCGCCAAGGACGAGGGCGCGACGCTCGTCAAGGCTTACCGCGAAGGCTTGGACAAGGGCGAGAACATCGTCCGCACCACGCTCGGCCTGGTCGGCAACAAGCACACGGTCAACTGGTCGAACTACACCAAGGGCAATTGGGACGATGCGGCCGACACGTCGGTGAGCCTCGAAACCCTGCGTTCGATGTACGAGCGCGTGTCCAAGCTGCCCGAGACCTTCACGCTGCACAATCGCGTGCAGAAGATCTACGACGACCGCAACAAGATGGCGGCCGGCGAACTCGCGATGGATTGGGGCTTCGCCGAGACCATGGCCTACGCTACCCTCGTCAACGAGGGCTTCGCGGTTCGCCTGTGCGGTCAGGATGCGCGCCGCGGCACCTTCTTCCATCGCCACGCCACCGTGCATGACGCCAAGAACGGCGAGAACTTCACGCCGCTGCGCCATCTCGACCAGGACAAGTACAAGTTCGTCGTCAACGACACGCTGCTGTCCGAAGAGGCGGTGCTCGGCTTCGAATACGGCTACTCGACCGCCGAGCCGAACACGCTGGTGATCTGGGAAGCGCAATTCGGCGATTTCGCCAACGGCGCGCAGGTGGTGTTCGACCAGTTCATTTCGAGCGGCCAGGCCAAGTGGGGCCGCGCCTGCGGTCTGGCGGTGTTCCTGCCGCATGGCTATGAAGGCCAGGGTCCGGAGCATTCCTCGGGCCGCCTCGAACGCTGGCTGCAGCTGTCGGCCGGCAACAACCAGCAGGTCTGCGTGCCGTCCACCCCGGCGCAGATGTTCCACATGCTGCGTCGCCAGATGAAGCGCGGGCTGCGCCTGCCGCTGATCGTGATGACGCCGAAGTCGCTGCTGCGCCACCCCCTGTCGGTGTCGACGCTCGAAGACCTCACCAAGGGCCGCTTCCAGCCCATCATCAGCGACCACGATGTCGAAACGGGCAGCGTCAAGCGCATCGTGTTCTGCTCGGGCAAGGTTTACTTCGATCTGTACCAGGCTCGCCTCAAGCAGGAGATCAAGGATGTAGCGCTCGTGCGTATCGAGCAGCTCTATCCGTTCCCGCGCGAAGCCTACGAAGCGGCCCTGGCGCAGTTCCCGAACGCCAAGGACGTGGTCTGGTGCCAGGAAGAGCCCGAGAACCAGGGCGCCTGGTATCAGATCAAGCATCGCCTCGGCGCCTACCTCAAGCCGCAGCACAAGCTGCTGTACGTCACGCGCGACGGCAATTCGACGACCGCGGTGGGCTACCTGAAGGTGCACAACAAGGAACAGGAGGCCGTCATCAACGGCGCCCTCACGGGAGGCAAGCCGGCCAACTAAGGCCGGCTTCTGCCCGACAACGCATTCAACGGAAAAAAGTAAGTTCCCTTTCGGAGACAAGATGAGCATTGAGATCAAAGTGCCTGCGCTGCCGGAGTCGGTGTCGTCCGCGACTCTGTCGGCCTGGCACGTGAAGGCTGGAGAGCCGGTCAAGCGCGAGCAGAACCTCGTCGATCTGGAGACGGACAAGGTCATGCTCGAGGTTCCGTCGACGGTCGACGGCATCCTCAAGGAGATCCGTATCCAGCCGGGCGCGACGGTCAATGCCGGCGACGTCATCGGCATCATCGAAGAAGGCGCCAGCGCCGCCGGCCCGAAGGCCGACGAGCCGCAGGTCATGGCGAAGAACGAAGCCAAGGCTTCGCAGCCGACCTCGACCACCACGCCGGCTCCGGCGACCAACGGTGGCGGCGACGACCAGCAGGGCCCGGCCGTGCGCAAGCTGCTCGCCGAACTCGGCTTGTCGGCCGCGCAGATCACCGGCACCGGCAAGGGCGGTCGCCTGACCGTCGAAGACGTCAAGGCCTTCGCGGCCAAGCCGGCTCCTGCCGCCGCTCCGGCAGCCAAGGCCGAGGCGCCGAAGCCCGCCTCCAAGCCGGCCGCCGGTTCGCGCGAGGAACAGCGCGTGCCGATGACGCGCATTCGCGCGCGCATCGCCGAGCGCCTGAAGGAATCGCAGAACACCGCGGCCATGCTGACCACTTTCAACGAAGTGGACCTCAAGGCCGTCAACGACCTGCGCGCCAAGTTCAAGGACAGCTTCGAGAAGACCCACGGCTCCAAGCTCGGCTTCATGAGCTTCTTCGTCAAGGCCAGCATCGAAGCGCTCAAGAAGTATCCGCTCGTCAATGCCTCGATCGACGGCAACGACATCGTCTATCACGCTTACTACGACATCGGCGTCGCCGTGTCGTCCGAGCGTGGCCTGGTGGTGCCGATCCTGCGCGATGCGGATGCGATGTCGTTCTCCGAGATAGAGAAGACCATCGGTGAGCTTGGCGCCAAGGCCAAGAACAACAAGCTCACGATGGAAGACCTCACCGGCGGCACGTTCTCGATCACCAACGGCGGCATCTTCGGCTCGATGATGTCGACCCCGATCCTGAATCCGCCGCAGGCCGCGATTCTCGGCATGCACGGCATCTTCGATCGCCCGGTCGTGGTCAAGGGCGAGATCGTGATCCGCCCGATGATGTACATCGCGCTGACCTACGATCACCGCATCATCGACGGACGCGACGCGGTGCTGTTCCTCAAGAGCATCAAGGACAGCCTCGAAGATCCGAGCCGCCTGCTGCTGCAGCTCTGATCGACGATCGTCGTTGCACGCTGTACGAAAAAGCCCGCGACAGCGGGCTTTTTCGTGTGCTTCGTCCAGCTGATGTTCGGCCGCCGTCGGGCATCGTGGCCAGCGAACACCGGGAGAAACTCATGCGGATTCCATTCGCGCGACAGGCCTTGCCGCTGTTGTCGTGCGTGCTGCTGTGCGCCTGCGCGGCGCAGAACTACGATGGCGCAAAGAGCAGCCTTTCGACTCGGCAACGCTCGTTCGTCGCGGCGATGCCGGCCGCGACGGCCTTGCGCGAAATCAAGAACGCCGCCGAGAAGTGCGCAGCGGGCGAGGGCGCGAACCTGATCCAGGAGCGTCGCTCGGCGAAGAACGGCTTCGACGAACTCAGCATCGTCACGCGAGATGGAAACTCGGCGGTGCTGCTCGCCGCGATCGAGATCTCGTCTCTCGACGCCAAGACCGCGCGCGTCAACGTGATCTGGAATCGCTGGCGCTGGAAGCACGACGAGCGTCTCGTCGAGAAGTGGTCTCAGGGCTTCGCGGTTTGTTCGATATGAGCTTCGGCTCGAATGCGACGGCTCACTGATACCCATCCTCGCGCCAGGTATTGCCGTCTCGCGTGATCAGCGTGTTCGACGCGGTCGGACCCCAGGTGCCGGCGGCGTAGCTCTTCGGCGGCTCGCCGAGGGCGTCCCAGCCGTCGCGAATCGGATCGATCCAGCGCCAGGCGGCGTCGAGTTCGTCGCGGCGCATGAACAGCGTGAGCTTGCCGAGAATCACGTCCATGAGCAGGCGCTCGTAGGCGTCCCACTGGCGCGTCTTGAACTCCTGCTTGAAGTCGAGGTTCAAGTCCACCGGACGCACCTTCATTTCGGCGCCCGGCACTTTCACCATCAGGTAGAGCCTCACCTCTTCGTCTGGCTGCAGGCGAATGACGAGGCGGTTTCCCTCGCTTGCCGAGGTCGGCAGGATCGCATGCGGAACCGGTCGGAAATTCACGACGATCTCGGCCATGCGCTCCTGCATGCGCTTGCCGGTGCGCAGATAGAACGGCACGCCGGACCAGCGCCAGTTGTCGAGCTCGGCCTTGATCGCGACGAAGGTCTCGGTGTGGCTGTCGGGCGGGATGTCGGCTTCTTCGAGGTAGCCGCGCACGGCCGCACCGTCGATCGCGCCGGCGCGATATTGGCCGCGCACGGTCTTGGCCTTGATGCAGTCGAGCGTGATCGGGCGCAGGGCGCGCAGCACCTTGAGCTTCTCGTCGCGCACCGCGTCCGGGTCGATGCTCGAAGGCGGCTCCATCGCGAGGATGCAGAGCAGTTGCAACAAGTGGTTCTGCACCATGTCGCGCAGCGCTCCGTAGCGATCGTAATAATCGCCGCGACCTTCGACGCCGACCGTCTCGGACAGCGTGATCTGCACGTCCTGTACGTTCGAGCGCCTCCACAGCGGCTCGAAGATCGCGTTGCCGAAGCGCAGCGCGATGAGGTTCTGCACCGTCTCCTTGCCGAGGTAGTGATCGATTCGATAAATCTGCCGCTCTTCGAAGATCTTGGCGACGGCTTCGTTGATCTCGTAACTCGAAGCGCGATCGCGGCCGAGCGGCTTTTCGAGCACGACGCGCGTTTGCGGGGTGACGAGCTGGTTGGCCGCCAGATTCGTGCAGATCTGCGCGAACAGGCTCGCAGCCGTCGACAGGTAGAACACGCGCACGCGATCGTTTGAATTCTGCAAGCGTCGGGCGAGTTCGGCGTAGCCTTCAGGTTGTGTGCCGTCGAGGCGCAGATACTCCAAGTGCGCGGTGAACGCGGTCCAGGCCCGTTCGTCGAAGTCGCCGCCCGGAATGAACTGCCGGCAGTTCTCGCTGACGAGATTCAGATACTGCTCGCGGCTCAAGTCCTGGCGCGCGACGCCGATGATGCGCCAGCCCTGCGTGTGCTGGCTGTCACGGAAGCGGTTGTAGAGCGCGGGCAGCAGCTTGCGCATGGCGAGATCGCCGGTGCCGCCGAAGAAGATCAGGTCAAACTCCTGCAGGGCGCTGGCCGATACCTTGGTATCTTGCATAATCGGTCCTCGATGGATGGTTCCGTGCCTACAGTTTCCGTGCCGGCCCGCGATGATGCGAGCACGGCGTGAACGAATTGCGGCGCTGCAGGTCGTCTGATGATCCCGAGCCGGTGCTTGCTGGCTCAGCTTTTGCCAGTCCGACGATGCGGACAGGGAGATGTCATGAAGCATGCCGAGGAGCGTTCTGAATTGCATCCGGTGGTCGTGGCCGTCACGCAGCGCATCCGCGCGCGCAGCGAGGCCACGCGCAAGGCTTATCTCGATCGCATGCGCGCTGCGCGACAGAAAGGCACGGTGCGCTCGCACATGCCGTGTACCAATCTCGCGCACGCGTTCGCGGCCTTCGGCGATGCGGACAAGCAGACCTTGCGCCAGGCGCGCTGGCCGAGCATCGGCATCGTCTCGGCCTACAACGACATGTTGTCCGCGCACCAGCCGCTCGAGCATTTTCCGGCGCTGATCAAGCAGGCCGCGCGCGAAGCCGGCGCGGTGGCGCAGTTCGCGGGTGGCGTTCCGGCGATGTGCGACGGCGTGACGCAGGGCGAGCCCGGCATGGAACTATCGCTGTTCTCGCGCGACGTCATCGCCATGTCGACCGGTGTCGCGCTGTCGCACAACAGTTTCGATGCGGTGCTGTGCCTGGGCGTCTGCGACAAGATCGTGCCGGGCCTGTTGATCGGGGCGCTCGCGTTCGGTCATCTGCCGGTGATCTTCGTGCCGGCCGGGCCGATGACTTCGGGCATCTCGAACGAAGAGAAAGCCAAGGTTCGCCAGCTGTTCGCGCAGGGCAAGGTCGATCGCGAAGCCCTGCTCGAATCCGAGGCGCGCTCGTATCACGGCCCCGGAACCTGCACCTTCTACGGCACTGCGAATTCCAACCAGATGCTCATGGAGATCATGGGCGTGCATCTGCCGGGCACCGCCTTCGTCAATCCGTACACGCCGCTGCGCGAGGCGCTCACGCGCCAGGCCGCGAAGCACGCGGCGAGCATCACCGCGCTCGGCAGCGACTACCGGCCGCTCTGCGAGGTGATCGACGAGAAAGCCGTCGTCAACGGCATCATCGGCCTGCATGCCACGGGTGGTTCGACCAATCACACGATCCATCTCGTGGCGATGGCGCGCGCGGCCGGCGTGCTGATCAACTGGGACGACTTCGCCGACCTGTCGGCCGTGATTCCGCTGCTCGCCAAGGTCTACCCGAACGGCAAGGCCGACGTGAATCATTTTCACGCGGCGGGCGGCATGGGCTACCTGATCGGCCAGCTGCTCGACGCCGGCCTGCTGCACGAAGACGTCAACACCGTGGTCGGGCATGGCCTGCGCCACTATGCGCGGGAGCCCAAGCTCGTCGACGGCCAGCTGGGCTGGCAGGACGCGCCGGCCGAGAGCCTCGACGAGAACGTGCTGCGTCCGGCTGCGAATCCGTTCAGTCCCGAAGGCGGCTTGCGTCTGCTCACGGGCAATCTCGGTCGCGCGGTGATCAAGGTGTCGGCGGTCAAGCCCGAGCATCGCATCGTCGAGGCGCCCGCGATCGTCTTCGACGATCAGGAGGAAGTGCAGGCCGCGTTCAAGCGCGGTGAACTGCGGCGCGATTTCATTGCCGTCGTGCGCTATCAGGGTCCGCGCGCGAACGGCATGCCGGAGCTGCACAAGCTCACGCCGACGCTCGGCGTGCTGCAGGACGAAGGCTTTCACGTCGCGCTCGTAACCGATGGTCGCATGTCGGGCGCCTCGGGCAAGGTGCCCGCGGCGATCCACGTGACGCCCGAATGCCTGTCGGGCGGGCCGCTCGCGCGCGTGCGCGACGGCGACATCCTGAGGCTCGACGCCGAAACCGGCGAGCTGTTCGTGCGCGTCGCCCCCGAGGAGTGGAACAGTCGCAAGATCGAGCCCGTCGACCTGTCGCACAACCAGTACGGCACCGGCCGCGAACTGTTCTTCAACGCGCGCCTGCACGCCGGCGGAGCGGAGCAGGGCGCGATGATGTACGCACCTTACGACGATGCATCGACGAGCGTGCCAGCCTCCGTCACCGCCCATCCCCACATTTGAGGACCGCGAGCAATGACCATCGACGAGATCTTCGCGGCCGGCCCGGTGATTCCGGTGATCGTGATCCAGCGCCTGGAAAGTGCAATCGGTCTGGCGCGGGCGCTCGTCGACGGCGGCGTGCGCGTGCTCGAGGTGACGATGCGAACCCCCGCCGCGCTCGATGCGATGCGCGCGATGCGCGATGCGGTTCCCGAGGCCATCGTCGGCGCCGGCACCATCACCAACCCCGATGACTTGAGCAAGGCGATCGCCGCGGGCGCGCAGTTCGGCGTGAGCCCGGGTGCGACGCCGTCGCTGCTGTCCGCGATCCGGGATTGCGGCCTGCCGTTCCTGCCCGGGGCGATGACGCCCTCCGACGTGATGCTGCGTCGCGATGCGGGCTTTACGGCGATGAAGTTGTTTCCGGCCCAGCAGGCCGGCGGCATCGGCATGCTCAAGGCGCTTGGCAGTGTCTTTGCCGACGTGCGCTTCTGCCCGACCGGCGGCATCGACGCCGCGACGGCGCCGCAGTTTCTCGCGCTGCCCAACGTGGCCTGCGTGGGCGGCTCATGGATCGTGCCGAACGATCTGGTCGCCGGTGAGCGCTGGAGCGAGATCAGCGAGCTGGCCCGGCAGGCAAGCGCACTGCGAAACCCATGACGTAGTCGCCGGCGCGGCGCCACCAGGCGCCGCCAACGAAAAGGCCGCCGAAGTCATCGGCGGCCTTTTCGTTTGAAGCCAGCTCTTGGTATCGCTGCCGCTACTGCTGCTCGAATGCGGACTCGACGTCCTCCTGCGTGAGCAGGCGGATCGGCACCGATTTGGCGCCCCAGATTTCATCGCAGTACTGCAAGATGGTGCGATCGGACGAGAACTTGCCCGAGCGCGCGCTGTTGAGGATGGCCATGCGCGTCCAGCGGTCGGCATCGCGATAGACGCTCGCAACCTCGTCCTGACAGGCGACGTAGGAATCGAAGTCGGCGAGCAGGAAATACGGGTCGTGATAGAGCAGGTTGTCGACCAGCGGCTTGAACAGGCTCGCATCTCCGCGCGAGAAGAAGCCGCTCGCGATCAGGTCGATGACTTCGCGCAGCGCATCGCTGCGCTGGTAGTACTCCATCGGACGATAGCCGCTCGCGCCGAGCGCGTAGACCTCCGGTGTCGACAGGCCGAACTGGAAGAAATTCTCGGCCCCGACTTCCTGCTGGATCTCGATGTTCGCGCCATCCATCGTGCCGATGGTCAGCGCGCCGTTCATCTGGAACTTCATGTTGCCGGTGCCCGAGGCTTCCTTGCCGGCGGTGCTGATCTGTTCGGACAGATCGGCTGCCGGGTAGATGCGCTGGCCGTTGGTCACCGAGAAATTCGGCATGAACACGACTTTCAAGCGATCGCGCACGGCCGGATCGACGTTGACCACATCGCCGATCGCGGTGATGAGCTTGATCATGAGCTTGGCCATGAAATAGCCCGGCGCCGCCTTGCCGCCGAAGATGAAAGTGCGCGGCGTCAGATCGATGTTCGGGTTGGCCTTGATGCGCAGATACAGCGCGATGATGTGCAACGCCGCGAGATGCTGGCGCTTGTATTCGTGGATGCGCTTGACCTGTACGTCGAAGATCGAATCCGGGTTGATCGAGATGCCGAGCCGGCGCGTGATGTGCGCCGCGAGATCGGCCTTGTTGTCGCGCTTGACCTTGGCCCAGCGCGCGCGAAAGTCCGCGTTCTCGACATGCCGTTCGAGCCCGCGCAGCTGGCCCAGATCCTTGATCCAGCCTTCGCCGAGCGTTTCGCTGATCAGCGCGGTGAGCCGCGGGTTGGCGAGTACGATCCAGCGGCGCGGCGTGACGCCGTTGGTCTTGTTGCTGAACTTCTCGGGCCAGAGTTCGTAGAAATCCTTGAGCACGTCCTGCTTGAGCAGCTCGGTGTGCAGATCGGCCACACCATTGATCGCGTGGCTGCCCGCGCAGGCGAGATTGGCCATGCGCACGTAGCGCGGCCCGTGTTCGTCGATCAGCGACATGCGGGCCAGGCGCTGTTCGTCGCCGAAGAAGCGCAGGCGCACCTGATCGAGAAAGCGTGCGTTGATTTCGTAGATGATCTCGAGATGCCGTGGCAGTACGCGCTGGAACAGCGGCAGCGACCAGCGCTCGAGCGCCTCGGGCATCAGCGTATGGTTGGTATATCCAAAACTCTTGCAGGTGATATCCCAGGCCGTATCCCAGACCAGCAGATGTTCGTCGACGAGCAGGCGCATGAGCTCGGCGACGCCGATGGCCGGATGCGTGTCGTTGAGCTGTACCGCGAACTTCTCGTGGAAATTCTCGACCGGAACGCCTTGGATCTTGAGGATGCGCAGCATGTCCTGCAGCGAGGCGGAGACGAAGAAGTACTGCTGCTGCAGGCGCAGTTCCTTGCCGGCCTCCTGCTCGTCGTTCGGATAGAGCACCTTCGACAGATTTTCGGAGACGATCTTCTGCGTCACCGCGCCGGCGTAATCCCCGCGGTTGAACTGGCCGAAGTCGAACGACTCGGCCGCCTCGGCCTTCCAGAGCCGCAGGGTGTTCGCGGTGTTGACGTGATAACCGAGAATGGGAGTGTCGTGCGGAACGCCGAGCACCACGCGCGCCGGCAGCCAGCGCACGCGCAAGCGCTGCTGCTCGTCGACATACTGCTCGGTGTGGCCGCCGAAGCGGATTTCCACGGTCCATTCGGGCCGCGCGATTTCCCAGGGATTGCCGTAGCGCAGCCACTTGTCGGTCTTCTCGGCCTGCCAGCCGTCGACCAGGGTCTGATGGAAAATGCCGTATTCGTAGCGGATCCCGTAGCCGAGCGCCGGCACTTCGAGCGTGGCGAGCGAATCGATGAAGCAGGCCGCCAGCCGGCCCAGGCCGCCGTTGCCGAGCCCGGGCTCTTCTTCCTGGTACAGCAGGTCTTCGAGGTCGAGCCCGAGCTCGGCGACCATCTTCGCCGTCTCGTCGTAGATGCCCAGGTTGATCAGGTTGTTGCCCAGATGCGGGCCCATCAGGAACTCGGCCGACAGATAGCAGACCGTGCGCGAGGCCTGCGAGGTGTACGCCGACGCGGTGCTGATCCAGCGTTGCATCAGACGATCGCGCACCGTGTGGGCGAGGGCCAGATAATAGTCGGCATTGTTCGCCAGCTTGGGAAACTTGCCCTGCACGTAGAGCAGGTTGTCGAGGAAGGAGCGGCGCAGATCTCGTTTATCGAGAGAAGCGCGCTCACTCACACGACGGTCGGTGTTCGTCATTCTGCAGACTCCGTTCTGGTTCTTGAATGCGCGTGATCGCAAATTCCGTGCGCGCTCGAAGCCTGCGCCCGGGCCTGCACTGGGGTTACAATATTCGTATCACCGAGAGAGAGAAAGATGAGCGAAAACTACGATGTAATCGTGATTGGCGGCGGCCCGGCCGGTTATCCCGCTGCGATTCGCGCTGCGCAGCTGGGTCTCAAGACGGTGTGCATCGACGCCTGGCTCAACAAGGATCAGTCGCCCGCTTTCGGCGGCACCTGCTTGAACGCGGGCTGCATTCCGTCCAAGGCGTTGCTCGAATCGTCCGAACTCGTGCATCGTGCACAACACGAGTTCGAAAAGCATGGCATTAGCACGGGCGAGGTCGCCTTCGACCTGGCCAAGATGCAGGCCCGCAAGACCAAGATTTCGCGTGACCTCACCGGCGGCATCAAGGCGCTGTTCCAGGCCAACAAGGTCACCGGCCTGTTCGGCTTCGGCAAGCTGCTCGGCGATGGCAAGGTCGAGTTCAAGGGGCACGACGGCAAGACCCAGGAGCTGGTCGGCAAGCACGTCATCATCGCCACGGGTTCGGCGCCCGTGAACCTCAAGATCGCGGCCTTCGACAACGACAAGATCGTCGATTCCTGGGGCGCGCTCGATTTCACCGAAGTACCCAAGCGCCTCGGCGTGATCGGTGCCGGCGTGATCGGCACCGAGCTCGGCAGCGTCTGGGCCCGCCTCGGCGCCAAGACCGTCATCATCGAAGCGCTGCCGACTTTCCTGCCGATGGTCGATCAGGCCATCGCCAAGGAAACTCTCAAGCACCTGACCAAGCAGGGCCTGGATATCCGCCTGGGCGCCAAGGTGGCCGGAGCCAAGGTCGAGGGCGATGCGGTGGTCGTCGAATACGAGCAGGGCGGCGAGAAGAAGACCGAAACCTTCGACAAGCTCGTCGTCGCCGTGGGCCGCAAGCCCTACACCGACGGCGTCAACGCCAAGGAGATCGGCGTCGCGTTCGACGAGCGTGGCTTCGTCAAGGTCGACGGTCACTACAAGACCAACGTGTCGGGCGTCTACGCGATCGGCGACGTGATCGGTGGCGCGATGCTGGCCCACAAGGCGATCGAAGAGGGCGTGGCCCTGGCCGAGCAGATCGCCGGTCACCACACGCAGGTCAACTACAACGCGATTCCGTCGGTCATCTACACGGCGCCGGAAGTGTCCTGGGTCGGTCTGTCCGAGGAAGCGGCCAAGGCGGCCGGCTTCGAGGTCAAGACGGGCACCGGCTCGTTCGTGTCGTCGGGCCGCGCCAAGGCGATGGAACAGGCCGCCGGCACCGTCAAGGTGATCGCGGACGTCAAGACCGATCGCATCCTCGGCGTGCACATGGTGGGCCCGTTCGCCTCCGAGCTGATCGCCGAATCGGTGCTGGCGCTCGAATATTCGGCGACCGTCGAAGATCTCGCGCTGACCATGCACGGCCACCCGACGCTCGCGGAAACCTTCCACGACGCGATCCTGTCGGTCGACGGCCGCGCGATTCACGGTATCAACAAGCCGCGCAAGTAAGCGCGGCTTTCCAACAAACGGAAGTCCTTTGCGCGCCGCTGCTCGGCGCAAAGGGCTCGGAAGCGGCAATCAGGAGAGAGAATGAAGCTGTTCAAAATGCTGCCGGTCCTCGCGCTTGCCAGTGCTGCCATGCCGGCCCAGGCCGCATCGCTCGACTTGAACCTCAACGACGAGGCGGTGCGTGGCGAGTTCAGCGGCGCGCTGTCGAGCCTGTTTTCGACCGACGCCGAGGGTCAGTACCAGCTGGGCGCTCTCTACAGCGACGACGAGAACCTCGATCTGAAGCAAATCCACGCGGGCCTGCTCGCGACCGGTGACACCGGCGCCCAGGAAGTGCGCGCAACGGCCGGCCTCGGTGTTCGGGCCCAGTACCTGGACGCGGACGGCGGCGACGGCGGCGGCCTGGCGCTCGGCGGCCAGTTCGACATCCGGCTCGCGGGATTCGAGCGTCTGGGTCTGCAGGGTTACTTCTGGTATTCGCCCAAGGTGCTGACTTTCGGCGACATCGAAGACCAGAGCGAATGGTCGCTATCGGCGGACTACCAGGTGCTGCGCAACGCCTCGGTGTACGTGGGCTACCGTCAGTTGCGCATCGACCCGGACAACGGTCATGCCTTCGATGCGGACGATGGCTTCCACCTCGGGTTCCGCTTCAAGTTCTAAACTTCCAGCGCAAAATCTTCCGAGAGTCCTCTCATGGGTCGTGGTCCGAGTATCGAAGGCCGCAAGAATGCGGCCGATGCCGTCAAAGCCAAGGTCTTCACCAAGCTGATTCGCGAGATCAGTCTGGCGGTCCGCGCCTCGGGGCCTGACCCGGCCGGCAATCCGCGCCTGCGTCTGGCGGTGTCGAGAGCGCTCGACGTCAACATGACCAAGGACAAGATCGAGACCGCGATCAAACGCGCGAGCGGCGAAGGCGCCGACGCCCAGCAGGAAGTTCGCTACGAAGGCTACGGCCCGGGCGGCATCGCGGTGATCGTTGACTGCGTGACCGACAACCCGACGCGCACGGTCGCCGACGTGCGCCACGCGTTCTCCAAGCACGGCGGCAACATGGGCACGAGCGGCTCGGTGGCCTTCCAGTTCGCCGAAGCCGGCCAGCTCTGGTTCGACGTCAGCGCCAATCCCGAGCTCGAGGAGAAGATTCTCGAAATCGCGCTCGAAGCCGGGGCGGACGATGTGCAAACCGACGGCGGCTGGTGCGAGGTGGTGACCCAGCCCGATGTGTTCGAAACGGTCAGGAAGGCGCTCGTCGATGCCAAGCTCGAGCCGGCGCAGGCGCGCGTGACGCAGCGTCCGTCGAATCGCGTGGCGGTCGAGGGTGAGGCGGCGGAAACGCTGCAGAAGCTCATCGATCGCCTCGAAGAGCTCGACGATACCCAAGAGGTCTATCACAACGCCGAACTGCCGGCCTGATCGGGCGAGGCGTTCCGTGGCCACGACAGTCCGCATCCTCGGCATCGATCCGGGGTCGCGCAAGACCGGCTACGGCATCATCGAGTCGAGCGGCCATCGCAATGTGCATGTCGCCAACGGCTGCCTGTCGCTCGGCGATGGCGAACTCGCCCCGCGCCTGCTCAAGATCCTGCGCGGGCTCTCCGAGATCATCGAGGAATACGCGCCCGAGGAAGTCGCGATCGAAGAAACCTTCGTCAACCGCGCCAATGCGGCGAGCGCGCTCGTGCTCGGCCAGGCGCGAGGCGCGGCGATCTGCGCGATCGCCGGCTCCGGCGTGCCGATGGCCGAATATGCCGCTGCGCAGGTCAAGGTCGCGATCGCGGGCAACGGCCGCGCCGAGAAGCAACAGGTCCAGCACATGGTCAAGGTGCTGCTGAACCTGCAGGACAAGCTGTCGCCCGATGCTTCCGACGCGCTCGCGGTCGCGCTCACGCACGCCCATGTGCGCGGAACGCGCGTCAAGACCGGCATCGCGCTCAGCAAGGCCTGGGGCTGAGCGCGGGGGGCTCGACGCCTCGCGGCTGGGCCGTCGCCATCCGGCTTGTTCCCACGCTGCCAAACCCGAATACTGCCGCCATGATCGGACGCCTGACCGGAAAACTCGTCGTCAAACAGCCGCCTTTGCTCGTGCTCGACGTCGGTGGCGTCGGCTACGAGATCGAGGCGCCGATGTCGACCTTCTACAAGCTGCCGGCGCTCGGCGAAACGGTGACCTTGCAGACGCACCTGACCGTGCGTGAAGACGCGCACCTGCTGTTCGGCTTCGGCAGCAGCGTCGAGAAGGCGCTGTTTCGCGAGCTCATCAAGATTTCAGGCGTCGGTCCCAAGCTCGCGCTGTCGCTGCTCTCGGGCATCAGCGTCGAAGATTTCTGGAGCACCGTGCGCGCCGGCGAAGTGGCCCGGCTCACCAAGGTTCCGGGCGTCGGCAAGAAGACCGCCGAGCGTCTCGTCGTCGAGATGCGCGACAAGGCCGGTGGCGGCGACGCGGGCAGTATCGGCCTGCCCGGCGCCTCGGCGGCCGTGGCGAGCAGCCCGTTGCAGGAAGCCAAGGCGGCGCTCGTCGCGCTCGGCTACAAGCCGGCCGAGATCCAGCGGTTCACCGATGCCGTCCACCAGGACGGCATGAGCACCGAACAGATCATCCAGGAAGCGCTGCGCCGTGCCGTCCGCTAAGCCGACCTCCGACCGCGCCGTTTCCGCGAGCGTCGGCGGCTCGGACGAGGAACGCATCGAGCGCGCGATCCGCCCGCACCGACTCGCCGATTACGTCGGCCAGCCGGTGGTTCGCGAGCAGATGGGTATTTCGATCGAGGCCGCACGCCGTCGCGGCGAGGCGCTCGACCACGTGCTGATCTTCGGCCCGCCGGGCCTCGGCAAGACCACGCTCGCGCATATTCTCGCCGAGGAAATGGGCGTGAACCTGCGCCAGACCTCGGGCCCGGTGCTCGAACGGGCCGGCGATCTGGCCGCGCTGCTGACCAACCTCGAGCCGCGCGACCTGTTGTTCATCGACGAAATCCACCGGCTGTCGCCGGTCGTCGAGGAAGTGCTGTATCCGGCGATGGAGGATTACCAGCTCGACATCATGATCGGCGAAGGCCCGGCAGCGCGTTCGATCCGGCTCGATCTGCCGCCGTTCACGCTGGTCGGCGCCACCACGCGCGCCGGTGCGCTGACGAGCCCGCTGCGCGATCGCTTCGGCATCGTGCAGCGGCTCGAGTTCTATTCGGTCGAGGATCTCGCGAGCATCGTCGAGCGCTCGGCCGGCATTCTCAGGGCGCCGATGGAAGCCGGTGGTGCGCACGAGATCGCGCGCCGCTCGCGCGGTACCCCGCGCATCGCCAACCGCCTGCTGCGCCGAGTGCGCGATTACGCGGAGGTGCGCGGGCAGGGCGTGATCACCCAGCAGATCGCCGGTGAGGCGATGAAGCTGCTCGACGTCGATTCCAACGGCTTCGACCTGATGGACCGCAAGCTGCTGCTGACCCTGATCGAGCGCTTCGATGGCGGCCCGGCCGGCGTCGACAATCTCGCGGCCGCGATCGGCGAATCGCGCGACACCATCGAAGACGTGATCGAGCCGTATCTGATCCAGCAGGGCTACCTGATGCGCACGCCGCGCGGTCGCGTGGCCGGGCGCCTGGCCTATCAGCACTACGGGCTCAAGCCGCCGACCGGGCTCGAAACCCGCGTGACGCCTGACCTGTTCGGCTCCGACTGAGTTCGGGCAATGAGCGACAGCCACCACTGGCCCGTGCGCGTCTACTGGGAAGACACCGACGCTTCCGGCGTGGTCTATCACGCCAACTACCTGCGCTGGTTCGAACGCGGACGCAGCGAATGGCTGCGCGCCCTGGGCTTCGACCAGCACAAGCTTATGTGCGAAGTCGGGGTGGCGTTCACGGTGGCCAATCTGGAGATCCAGTACAAGCGGCCCGCGCGGCTCGACGACGAACTCGAGGTCGTCACCCGCATCGCCGAACTCAAGAAAGCCTCGCTGACGTTTGCACAAGCCTTGAGTCGCCGCGGCGAGGATGCTGTCATCCTGTGCCAGGCGCGTGTACAGGTGGCTTGCGTGGATGCGCGTACGTTTGCGCCGAGGCGCATGCCGGATCTCGGTTTCAGAGCCTGAAAAAGGCAGCGGGTTCACTCCAAATTCATGCGCTGACGCCACATTGTTGCGCATATAATCACAGACTCATGCGTCACGCTCCGGGCATTGTCGTCGCCCGGGCGTCGTCTATCGTTGTTTATCCAGACGTTTCGGAGGGTCATCGGGGAATGAATGCCAATCTGTCGCTGGCACATCTCGTTGCACAGGCGAGCTTGCCGGTCCAGTTCATCATGCTGTTGTTGTTGGCGGCATCGGTGGGAAGCTGGGCGGTGATCTTCGCAAAGCGCAATCTGCTGGCCCGGACTCGCAAGGCTGCTGATGATTTCGAAAACCGCTTCTGGTCCGGCGGCGCGCTGACCGATCTCTACGAATCGACCCGCCGCAACAAGGAAGACGAAGGCCTGGTGCCGATCTTCTCGGCGGGCTTCGAGGAATACACGCGCCAGCAGCAAGGCGGCCGCATCGATCCGGACGACATCATGGCTGCGGTGCAGCGCCAGATGCGCGTCGCCCAGGTGCGTGAGGTCGAGCGTCTCGAAGGCGGTCTTTCGCTGCTCGCGACGATCGGTTCGGTGAGCCCCTATGTGGGCCTGCTCGGCACCGTCTGGGGCATCATGAGCGCCTTCATCGCCATCGGTAACGTCAAGCAGGCCTCGCTCGCGATGGTCGCGCCGGGCATCGCCGAAGCGCTCATCGCCACCGCCATCGGCCTGTTCGCGGCAATTCCGGCAGTCGTCGCCTACAACTTCTTCACGCGTAGCGTGGAGAGCCTGGAGAACCGTTACCTGACGTTCTCCGACGAAATGATCGGCATCATCGAACGCGCGCTGCGCAGCGCGAAGAGCTGAGCATGGGCGCTTCCGTCAGTCCGCGCGGCGGCAAGAAGCGCCGCATGAACGCCGAGATGAACGTGGTGCCGTACATCGACGTCATGCTGGTGCTGCTGATCATCTTCATGGTCACCGCGCCGCTGCTCACGCAGGGCATCGAAGTGGAGCTTCCGGCCACCGACGGCCAGCAGATGACGCAGGGCGACGAGCCGATCACACTGTCGGTCAATCGCAACGGCGAGTTCTTCCTCAACGTCGGCGACAACAAGGATTCGCCGCTGTCGGACGAAGACGTTCGCGCGCGTGCCGGTGCCATCGTCCGCAACAAGCCGCAGGAGATGTTTCTGGTCGAAGGTGACGCCAAAGTGCCTTACGAATCGGTCGCCCGCGCCATGGCCGTGCTGCAAAGCGCCGGTGTGCAGAAGATCGGTTTCGTGACCGACCCCGTGGTTACGACGCCCAAGAAGAACTGAGGCTGCATGCCCGTTTCGAAGCGCCATTTCCTGCTGGCGGCAGCCGCGCATGCCGCTTTGATCCTGCTAATGATCTTCGGCGTGCAGTGCCAGACCAAGATCGAGCCGCCGCCGGTCATGGTGGCGATGGTCGTGCCCAAGCCTTCGGCCAAGCAGGACACGCCGACCGATACGCCGCGCGTCACGCCCGAGCAGAAGACCGACGACATGGCCGAGCAGCGCAAGGCCGAGGAAGGCAAGCGCCAGGAAGAGCTCAAGAAGCGCGAGCAGCAGCGGCAGGAAGAGATCAAGAAGCAGGCGCGCGCGCAGGAAGAAAAGCTCAAGGCGCAGCAGCAGGAAAAGGCCGATCAGCAACGTCAGCTCGAAGCCCGCAAGGCCGAAGAGCAGAAGAAAACCCAGGCCGAGGCCGAGAAGAAGAAACAAGCCGAAGCCGAGGCCGAAAAAAAGAAGCAGGCCGAACTCGCGTTGCGCAAGGCTCAGGAGGAAGAGGCCAAGAAAAAGGCCGACGCCGAGGCGGCCGAGAAAAAGAAGGCCGAAGAAGCCGCCAAGCAGAAGGCCGCCGAAGACGCTCGCCAGAAAGCCGAAGCGGAAGCCGCCGAGAAGAAGCGCCAGGAAGACGAGGCGCGCGCTCGGGCCGAAGCCGAAAAGAAGAAGGCCGAAGAGGCGGCTCGCAAGGCGGCCGAGGAGCAGCGCCGTCGCGAAGAGAACGCGCGCAAGCAGCAGGAGGACATGGCGCGCAAGATGATGGCCGAGGAGGCCGCGCGCGCCGAAGGCGAGTACATCCAGGGCGTGCAGGCCACTTGGCAGCAGCAGCTCATCGAGCACATCAGCCGCTACTGGGACCGCATTCCGGGCCTGCCGAACAACCTGCGCTGCCAGGTCACGATCACCCTGCTGCCGAGCGGCCAGGTGATCGACGTGCGCGTGATCCAGAGCTCGGGTTCGCCGGCGTTCGACGATTCCGTCCGTACCGCCGTGCTCAAGGCGAGCCCTCTGCCATTGCCCGCGGACCCGAAGGCCTTCGATCGGACCCTGAAACCGATCTTCACCCCCGAAATGCTGCAGTAGTGAAATTGGTTACACGAGGATTTCGTCATGCGAGGTAAGTCATGGATGCTATGAAACGCCTGATACTGGTCCTATTGCTGATCGTGCCGGGGCTCGCGCGTGCCGATCTGGAATTCACGGTCACCGGCGGCAACACTCGCGCCAAGCCGATCGCGATCGTGCCGTTCGCCGGCAATGATCCGGCGCAGACCGACGTCGCCGGCATCATCGAGGCCGACTTGAACCGCAGCGGCCTGTTCCAGTCGCTGCCGCGCGGCGACATGCTCGAGCGTCCGAACGAGCCCGGCCAGGTCGATTTCCGCAACTGGCGCGCGGTCAACATGGAGAGCCTCGTCATCGGCCGCATGAACCGCGAGCCCGGCAGCGATCGCATGTCGACGCGTTTCTTTTTGCTCGACGTCTATCGCGGTGAGCAGCTGATCGCCTACGACATGCCGCCGGTCGCTCCCGACCAGCTGCGCTACGTGGCGCACCAGATCGCCGACCTGATCTTCGAGCGGCTCACCGGCATTCCGGGCATCTTCAACACCAAGATCGCGTACGTGGCTTCGAGCGGTTTCGGCCCCTCGCGGACCTACCAGCTGCTGATCGCCGACGCGGACGGCTTCAACCCGCGCACCATCGCAAGCTCGCGCGAGACGCTGATGTCGCCGGCCTGGTCGCCGGATCGCAAGAAGCTCGCGTATGTGGCCTATGAGCGCGGTCGCTCCGGCATCTACGTGCACGACATCGCCACCGGCGTGGTCAAGCGCGTGATCTCCGAAAAGGGCATCAACGGATCGCCGGCCTGGTCGCCGGACGGCACGCAGCTGGCCATCACGCTGTCGTACGAAACCAACCCGGACATTTACATCATCGACGTCGCCTCAGGACGCAAGCGCCGGATCACCGACCACTACGGAATCGATACCGAGCCGGCGTTCGCCCCGGACGGTCAGAGCATCGTTTTTACGTCCGATCGTGGCGGTCAGCCGCAGCTGTATCGCACCTCGGTCGGAGGGGGCGATGCACAGCGAATCACCTTTCAGGGCAAGCAGAATCTGCGCGCCAGTTTTGCCCCCGATGGCAAGAGTCTAGCTCTGGTCAATGTCGAAAATTCCAGTTATCGTATCGCGCTACTTGACTTGGCTTCCGGCAACCTTCGCATCCTCAGCGACGGCAACATGGATGAAAGCCCGAGTTTCGCTCCCAACGGTGCAGTCATCATCTACGCGACCCAGAAATCCGGGGCCGCCGAGCTGGCGACTGTCACAACAGATGGTCGGGTCAAGCAGCGCCTGCGGCAGCCCGGTGATGTTCGAGAGCCCGCATGGTCGCCTTTATCGCGTTAATCAAAAATTTAGTTATTTACCCGACAATGACGGGACTTTCTTTCAGGAGCTTTGAAATGTTGAAGCAGATTCTGGTTGCGGCAGTGGTTGTGGGTAGCGTCGCAGTGACGGGTTGCGCCAGCAAAGGCAAGAAGAACACGGCTCCGCCGCCGGTCTCGAACACCGATAGCGGGATGACCGGCTACGGTGCCACCGACAGCAACGTTTCGGGTTCGGGCCTGGGTGACCTGGCTTCGCAGGTTGCTTCTAAGAAAGTGATCTACTTCGATTACGACAGCGCCGATCTCACCTCCGAGGGGCAGGCCACAGCTTCGCTGTGGGCTCGCTATCTGGCGGCTAACCCGAGCGTTCGTGTTCGTCTCGAAGGCAACACTGACGAGCGCGGCACCCGCGAATACAACATTGCGCTCGGCGAGAATCGCGCCAACTCCGTGCAGGCCGCTTTGACCTCGGGTGGCGCTTCGGCCAGCCAGATCAGCGTCGTCAGCTACGGCGAAGAGCGCCCGGCCGCTCCGGGCCACGACGAGTCGGCCTGGTCGCTGAATCGCCGCGTCGAGTTCGTGCAACAGTAAGTCTATCAGCTGACGCCTGACGTTCTTCGAATTCCAAGAGGCTCCTTATGTCGGCCCACCGCTGTTCTGCGTTAATGCTCCTGTCGGTTCTCGCTGTCAGTGGCTGCGCGGATATGGGTGGGCCGATCAATGGTTCGGGGCAACTCTCCCCGGAAGAGCGTCGGCTTCAGGATCTCGAGAACAAGACGGCGGCGATGTCGCGCCGTCTTGATAATCTCAACTCCAGCGCTACGGATCAGGAACTGAGCCGTTTGCGCGAGGATCTTCGCGATTTGCGCGGTACTGTCGAAAAGCTTCGCTACGACAGTGACCAGCGCGATCGGACGACGAAGGATTTGTATCAGGACATCAATTCGCGACTGCAGCGCTTAGAGGGCACTGCGCCGCCCGCTGTATCGAGTGCTCCGGGCATCATTCCGGGCGCCACGCCTGGCACGATTGCTACGGCACCCACGCCGCAGCGCCCTACCGTTGCGTCTCCCGAGGAAGAAGCGGCATACCTGTCGACCTTTGATCTGCTCAAGAACGGCAAGTACGACGACGCCATCCGCGGTTTCAAGTCCATGCAGCAGCAATGGCCACAGGGGCGCTACGCGGATAACTCGTGGTATTGGATGGGCGAGGCTTATTACGTCAAGCGCGATTACAACGGGGCGTTGAGCAGCTTCCAGGCCCTTGTCGATCGTTTCCCGACCAGCCCGAAGCTGGCTGATGGTTTGGTCAAAGTCGGGCTTTGCCAGATCGAACTCAAGCGCACGAGCGACGCCAAGGCTACGCTGCAGCGCGTGACACGCGAATTCCCCACGTCGAATGCCGCGAATATCGCGCGGCAGCGACTGGAAACACTGGGTGGGTAAGTAGCACCATGGGTTTTGCCGTTGCGCAGCCGGCGCCGGCGCGTGACGAACGGCTGAAGCTCACCGAAATCTTTCTTTCGCTGCAAGGCGAATCCTCATACTCGGGCTGGCCGACGGTTTTCGTGCGGCTGACGGGTTGCCCCTTGCGGTGCGTCTACTGCGATACCGCGTATGCCTTCCACGGCGGGCAATGGAAGGGTTTCGATCAGATTCTCGATGAGGTGGCGGCCCTGGGCGCTCGCCATGTCTGCGTAACGGGCGGAGAGCCGCTCGCGCAGAAGAACGTCGTCGAGTTGCTCAAACGACTTTGTGATGCCGGTTACGCGGTCTCGCTCGAGACCAGCGGCGCGCTGGATGTCTCGGCCGTCGATACACGGGTCATGCGCGTCGTCGATGTGAAGACACCCGATTCGGGCGAGGTCGAGCGCAATCTCTGGAGCAATCTGGCCCAGCTCACGAGCCATGACGAGGTCAAGTTCGTGATCTGCTCACGCAGCGATTACGACTGGTCCAAGCGCATCATCGAAGAGCACGCGCTGACCGGACGCTGCACGGTTCTGTTTTCGCCCAGCCATGGCCAGGTGAAGGCGCGCGAACTCGCGGACTGGATCGTAGAAGATCGGCTCGCGGTGCGTTTTCAAACCCAGTTGCACAAGCAGTTGTGGGGCGAGGAGCAGGGACGATGAACCGTCAAGCCAGGAAAGCCGTGGTGTTGCTGTCCGGCGGGCTCGATTCGGCGACCGTGCTCGCGATGGCGGTGGAGCAGGGCTTTGAGCCATACACGCTCGCCGTTTCGTATGGCCAGCGTCACTCGGCTGAGATCGAGGCCTCGGTCCGTGTCGCGACCAGCATGGGCTCGGTGCGACACCAGGTCATGCGCGTGAATCTCGACGAGCTCGGCGGTTCTGCACTCACCGATCGGTCGATTGCGGTCCCGGTGACGCCCACGAGCGGTATTCCGGTGACGTACGTCCCGGCGCGCAATACCTTGTTTCTGTCGCTCGCCCTGGGCTGGGCCGAAGTCGTCGGAGCGACCGACCTGTTCATTGGCGTCAACGCCGTGGATTACTCGGGCTATCCGGATTGCAGGCCCGAGTTCATCGAAGCTTTCGAGAAGCTTGCGAATGTGGCGACCAAGGCGGGCGTCGAGGGCGCGCGGTTCCGCATTCACACGCCGTTGATTGCGATGAGCAAGGCGCAGATCGTGACGGAGGGCACTCGGCTCGGCGTGGATTACGCGCAGACGGTGTCCTGCTATCAGGCTGACGACTCGGGCGCGGCGTGCGGGCGCTGCGACTCCTGCCGTCTTCGTCGCGCCGGCTTCGAAGTGGCGGGTCTGGCCGACCCGACTCGCTATCAATCGGCCTGAAACTATTCAACCCGAAGACAGGTTCCAGTATGATGCGCGGCCCCCGCTCAGGGGGCTTTGTTTGTAAGGCTGTCCGGATGGGTCGTTAGCTCAGTCGGTAGAGCAGTTGACTTTTAATCAATTGGTCGATGGTTCGAATCCATCACGACCCACCATCTGGCAGCGCTCGAGATAAGAAAAGGCCTCTCCAACATCAGTTGGAGAGGCCTTTTGCTTGGCTCGCCGATTTCATCAGACCCAGCTCATCAACCCCAGCGAACTCGCGGCTGTCTGCTCGGCCGGGGCCTGTCGGCAGCGCCGGCCCTGGTCGAAGGGCGGAACAGACGAATCCTGTTCGAAGGCAGCACGTCGGTATCGAGTTCGAGCTCTTCGACAGAGCTGTACTGGCCCGCCGATACCCAGGCTGCGAACCAGTCGGAGAAGTTCGGAATCAAGCGTTTCATGGCGGCCTCCTTGCTCAGAGATAGCGAATGCTGCGATGCAACAAAGATAGGGGTGAACTTCAGAGATTCCCAATTGCCAGTTCGAATTCCTCCGATAGGCTTGACTTATTCTTTGGTAAGTTTTAGTTCATTCCCAGCCAACCATACGAAAACAGTACGCTTGAGTGTGGAAGTGGCGATCCCGTAAAGTCGCCATCTTGTTCAAGGCCGATTCAGTCTTGCCCGCACGGGATGGACATTCTGGAATCGTCGCATTACTCATCACGGCATCGCTCGATGACCGGCAGAATTCGTAAGGACGCATGAGTCGTATCTCTGCGGTACTCACTCAACTCAAGCAGCAGCAGCGCAAGGCGCTGATCCCGTTCATTACCGCCGGCGATCCGCATCCGGATCAGACCGTGGGTCTGATGAATGCGCTAGTCGAAGGCGGAGCCGATATCGTCGAGCTCGGGGTTCCGTTTTCGGATCCGATGGCTGATGGCCCGGTGATCCAGCTCGCCTGCGAACGCGCGCTTGTGCACGGCACTAGCCTCAAGCAGATTCTCGGCATGGTGAAGGAGTTCCGGCGCAACAATGCCAATACACCGATTGTGCTGATGGGTTACCTGAACCCCGTCGAGCATCTGGGTCTGGAGCCGTTCGCCGATGCGGCGGCCGAGGCCGGTGTCGACGGCGTGCTGATTGTCGATCTGGCGGTCGAGGAATCGGCCGAGTACTCCAGGGTGCTCAAGGCGCGCGGTATCGATCTGATCTTTTTGCTCGCGCCAACGAGCCCGGCCGAGCGAATCCGGGCCGTGGCCTCGCAGGCCGGTGGTTATTTGTATTATGTTTCCGTGAAAGGCGTCACCGGTTCGGCGAACCTGGACGTGGGCAAAGTTGCGGCCAAGCTCGACGAAATTCGCCAGTTCACCGATTTGCCTCTGGCCGTCGGCTTCGGAATCCGCGATGCGGAATCGGCGGCCCGGGTCGGTGAGGTGTCCGACGGCGTTATCGTCGGTAGCGCCTTGGTCGGCGAAATCGAAAAGCATCAGGCGACGCCAGCCGTCTTGCCGGGTCTGCTCAGGGACAAGCTCAAGGCGATGCGGGTGGCATTGGACGAGTCATCGAGTAGTCATCACTAACGCAATGGGTGCACGGACATGAGCTGGCTCGACAAAATTTCCGGATCGCAGTTGCTGACCACGGGCGTTCGCAAGCACAACGTTCCCGAAGGTCTGTGGACCAAGTGCGATGGCTGTGGCTCGGTGCTCTATCGCGCCGAGCTTGAGCGCACCCTTGAGGTGTGCCCCAAGTGTTCGGCGCATCGCCCGATCACGGCGCGCTCGCGTCTGAACCAGCTGCTCGACAAGGAGCCGCGCGTCGAGATCGCGATCGACCTCGCTCCGGCCGATCCGCTCAAGTTCAAGGACTCGCGCAAGTACACCGACCGCGTCAAAGAGGCGCAGGCCGACACCGGCGAGAAGGACGCGCTGGTGGTCATGAAGGGCCAGATCATCGGCCTGCCGCTGGTGGTGTCGGCTTTCGAGTTCGGCTTCATGGGCGGCTCGATGGGCAGCGTCGTCGGCGAGAAGTTCGTGCATGGTGCCAATGCGGCGCTCGAAGCGGGCATTCCGTACGTCTGCTTCTCGGCGACCGGTGGCGCGCGCATGCAGGAGTCGCTGTTCTCGCTCATGCAGATGGCCAAGACCTCGGCCGCGCTGGCCAAGCTCTCCGAACGCGGCCTGCCATTCATCTCGGTGCTCACGCATCCGACCATGGGCGGCGTGTCGGCAAGCCTTGCGATGCTCGGCGACATCATCATCTCCGAGCCGCGCGCACTGGTCGGCTTCGCCGGTCCGCGCGTGATCGAGCAGACCGTGCGCCAGAAGCTGCCGGAAGGTTTCCAGCGCGCCGAGTTCCTGTTCGAGCATGGCGCGATCGACATGATCGTCGACCGTCGCGAGCTGCGTGAGAAGCTGCATCGCCTGCTCGCGATGATGACGCACTGGGCTCCGCCGCCGAGCGCCTGATGCGCTGCGGCATCACTCCCGCGCCTGGCTTCGTCTGAGCGCGGTTCCAGCCCCGCCGCCTTCGGTCCCTCTGGCCGATTGGCTGGCCTACCAGGAAGGCCTGCATCCCTCGGCGATCGAGCTGGGGCTTACCCGTGTGCGCGCGGTTGCGCAGCGCCTTGGCCTGTTCGATTCGCCGCCGCTCACGCTGACGGTCGGCGGCACCAACGGCAAGGGTTCCAGTTCGACGCTCGCCGCGCTGGTCTACCGGCAGGCGGGCTATCGCGTTGGCCTCTACACCTCGCCGCATCTGCTGCGCTACAACGAGCGCATCGTCATCGATGGCGCCGAAGCCGCGGACGAGCGGATCGTCGAAGCCTTCGAGGCCATCGAAGCCGCCCGTGGCGACATCGGGCTCACCTATTTCGAGTTCGGAACGCTCGCCGCCTTGTGGCTGTTCAGGCGCGCGCAGGTCGATGTGCAGGTGCTCGAAGTCGGTCTCGGCGGCCGGCTCGATGCGGTCAACATCGTCGATGCCGACGCGGCGATCGTCACCAACATCGGGCTCGATCACCTCGACTGGCTTGGCCCGGATCGCGAAACCATCGGCGTCGAAAAGGCTGGCATCTTCCGGAGCGGCCGGCCCGCGATCGTGGCCGAGCGCGATCCGCCGCGCAGCGTGTTCACGAAGGCCAGCGAGATCGGCGCGCACGTGCTTGCGCTCGGGGCCGGCTACGACTATCGCACGGACAGTGAGTCGTCGTGGCGTTGGTCGGGCGCCGGATCGCAGTTCGATGCGCTGCCGATGCCGGGCCTGCAGGGCGAGGCGCAGCTCGCGAACGCGGCCGGCGTCATCGCGGCGCTGCAAGCCCTGCGCGATCGGCTGCCGGTCGAGGCGCCGGACATCCGGGCGGCGTTGCCGGCGCTGAGGCTCCGGGGCCGTTTCGAGCGCATCGGCGACTGGATTTTCGACGTCGCCCACAACGCCGAATCAGCCGAGGTGCTCGCGCGCAATCTCGCCTCCCTGAGGCTCCCGACCCGACCGCGCCTGCTGCTCGGCATGCTGTCCGACAAGCCGGTCGAAACGGTGCTGCGGATTCTGTCCAAGCAGGTGCGACAGATCGATTTCGTGAGCCTGCCGCCGCCGCGCGGGCTTTCGGCCGACGAACTCAGGCAGCGCGCCGAGCCTCTGCAGCTGAGCGCTCCGAGCGGCGAATGCCATGCGAGTCTCGATCGGGCAGTGCGACAATGCGCGCCTTCGAGCCAGGGCGACATCACCGTCGTCTGCGGCTCGTTCCTCACCGTCGCGCATGCCATGCAGGCCTTGCAGTTCGATTCCACCGATGATGTCCGCCGATGAATGAGACCCTGATTCGCCGACTGGTCGGTGCCGGCGTGCTCGCCGCGGGCGCGCTGATCGTCAGCCTGCTGCTGCCGCAGCCGAATCAGCCGCCCGAGCTCGATGCGGGTCTCAAGGTCGTCGAGGTGCAGGTCGACGAATCGGGGCGGATGGTCGAGCAGTTCTCGGACGAGCGTCCGCTGGCCGACGGGCGCGATCGCAGCCGCGAAGACAAGGGCAGGCCAGCGCTGAGCGCCGGCACCGACGAACGCCGCTATGTGCCCGACTCGGTCGAACTCGCCGCAAGCGGCGAGACCGATATTCGCCCACCCACCGAGTCCGGCAGCGAGCCCGCGGTCGCCGAGCAGGCTCCCGAGATGGAAGAGCTGCCCGAAGAGCCGGTTCCGGAATCCAGGCCCAAGCCCGCGGTTCCGGCGCCCGCTTCGAAGCCGGCGGAGAAGCCCGCAACGAAGCCCACGGAAAAGCCGGCGCCGAATCCGCAAGCCAAGCCGGCGGAGCCGCCGCGCAAGACCGAGGCGCCGAAGCCGGCTGTTCCAGCGCCGATCAAGGACGCTCCGAAACCGACTCCCGTGCCGGCAACGCCCAAGCCCGAAGCCGCGACCGTCGCCAAACCGGATGCAACGCCACCGCCGTCGCCGAAGCCCGAGGCCACCGCCACCGCGCCCAAGCCCGTGACTCCGGCCGCCCCGGGTGCCGTGCGCTGGGCCGTGCAGGCCGGCAGCTATGCGGATATCGCCAACGCGCGGCAGATCCAGGCGCAGCTCAAGTCGCTCGGCTATCCGAGCAACATCACCGTCATCGACACGAGCGGCGGGGCGCGCTACCGCGTGCGCTGCGGCCCGTTTCCGACGCGCGAGGCGGCCGACGCGGCTCGCGGACGCATCGCCGGTTCCAAGCTGCCGGCACAGGTCGTCAACGATGGGCCATGACTGGGCGCAGCGCCCGCGCCTGACGCGGCGTGCGCTGGTCGATCACCGCTTCGACGCTTCGATTCCGGCTGTGCTGCATCGCGTCTATGCAGGACGCGGAGTGAGCAGTGCGGACGAGCTCGCGCTCGAGTTCGCCCGCATGCTGGTGCCGACCGGTCTGCTCGGCCTGGAAGTCGCGGTCGATCTGCTCGAAGCCGCGATCAAGAACGGCGAGCGCATCGTCATCGCCGGCGACTACGACGCCGACGGCGCCACCGGCGTCGCGCTCGCGGTGCTGGGCCTGCGCGCGATGGGCGCGGCGCAGGTCGATTACGTGGTGCCGAACCGCGTGACGATGGGCTACGGCCTGTCTCCGCCGCTCGCCGAAGCCGCCGCCGCGCTCGGCGCCCAGCTGCTCGTCACGGTGGACAACGGCATCGCGAGCATCGCCGGGGTGGCCGCCGCGCGCAGGCTGGGCATGCGCGTGATCGTCACCGACCACCATTTGCCCGGCCCCGAGCTGCCGCTGGCCGATGCGCTCGTCAACCCGAACCAGCCCGGCTGCGGGTTTCCGAGCAAGTCGCTGGCCGGTGTCGGCGTGATGTTCTACCTGCTCGCGGCCTTGCGCGCCCGGCTGCGCCAGCGCGGCCATTTCACGGTTGCGAACGAGCCCAAGCTCGCGGATTGGCTCGATCTGGTTGCCGTCGGCACGGTCGCCGATGTCGCGCGGCTCGATCGCAACAACCGCATCCTCGTCGCCCAGGGCATCGCCCGCTTGCGCAGCGGGCGCGGGCGGCCCGGCCTGCTCGCCATGCTGGCCGGCGCGGGCCGCGATCCTTCGACCCTCACGGCGAGCGACCTCGGCTTCGTGCTCGGCCCGCGCATCAACGCGGCGGGCCGGCTCGCCGACATCCGCACCGGCATCGAATGCCTGCTGGCCGAGACGCTCGAGCAGGCGCAGCCGCTGGCCGAGACGCTCGAGCGCATCAACCGCGAGCGCCGCGAGATCCAGCGCACGATGACCGAGGACGCGGTTTTGCAGATCGCCGAGGACGTCGAGGAGAACCGGGCCGGCGTCACGGTGTTCGACCCGGACTGGCATGAAGGCGTGGTCGGACCGGTCGCGTCGAAGATCAAGGAGCGCGTGCAGCGCCCGGTGATCGCGTTCGCACCGGGGCAGGGCGGCGACACGCTCAAGGGTTCGGCGCGCTCGATCCCGGGCTTCAACGTTCGCGATGCGATCGCCCTCGTCGAAGCGCGGCATCCGGGCCTGATCGAGCGCTTCGGCGGCCACGCGATGGCAGCCGGACTGAGCCTGCGCAAGGCGA
Organism: Hydrocarboniphaga effusa AP103; assembly: GCF_000271305.1. Classification (GTDB taxonomy): domain Bacteria; phylum Pseudomonadota; class Gammaproteobacteria; order Nevskiales; family Nevskiaceae; genus Hydrocarboniphaga; species Hydrocarboniphaga effusa. The sequence continues at coordinate 543,189 of NZ_AKGD01000004.1, read as the reverse complement.
ACTACCGCAGGTTCCAGCAGGCCTTCGACGAAGCCTGCCGGGTGGGCCTGCCCGAAGGCTGGAACGTGATCCGCATCGAAACCGACGGCCCGCTCGCGAACGAGGAGTTCAACGTGCAGACCGCGCTCGCGATCGAGCGTGGCGGCCCTTGGGGCACCGGGTTCGAAGAGCCGCGCTTCGACAACTGCTTCGAAGTCGCCGAGGCCCGCATCGTCGGTAGCGACGGCAGCCACGCGAAGTATCGGCTGCGCCTGATCGACGGCCCGCCGACGCTCGAGATCAGCGCGATCGATTTCGGCGGCGCCGAGCGCCTGTGCCGCAAGGGCCGGCTGCGCGCGGTGTACGCGGTCGGGGTGAATCGCTTCCGCGATCGCGAATCGCTCGATCTGCGGCTCGAATATCTCGAACCGATTTAACAAGCATTGCCCAGGGGCGTAGCGAGCGAAGTCAGATCGCGTCAGGGCGGTGCTCGGAATCCTCACGTACGTCTAGGTACGCTCCGGTTCCTGCGCTCCGTCCTGACGCGATCTGGCGAGCGCAGTAGCCCCTGGGCAATGCTTCAGCCGCCCGGCGCATAGAACACCACCGGCGAGGGCTTCGCCACCGTGGCGCCTTGCAGATAGTCCGCACCGAGGCGTCGCCAGGCTTCGAGCGCGCCGGCATCGGCGATGTTGCCGACCACCACGCGTTTGCGCAGGGCGCGCGACAGCCGGATCACCGATTCGGCGAGCATCTGCTCGACCGGGTCGGTCGACAGGCTGCGGAACTGCAGCGCATCGATCTTCACGAAATCGAGGTGCAGGCGCCGGATCAGTGCGACATCGGACGAGCTGCGGCCCGAGAACTGGTCGACCGCGACGCGAACACCCAGCGTGCGCATGGCCTCGCAGAAGGTCTGTGCCTGGTTCGGGAACTCCGACAGCACGTTCTCGTGCACTTCGAGGCAGAGCTTGCGCGCCGGCACGTCCGGATGCAGCTGCAGCTGGTCGGCCAGGAACTCGATCAGCGAATGATCGGCCAGCGTGCTGCCGGACAGCTGGATCGCGCAGAAGGCCAGGCGTTCGAGCGTGTCCGGATAGCGCGACAGGTGGTCGAGCGTGGAGCGCAGCACCCAGCGGTCCATTTCGGCGACCAGGTGATGGCGCTCGGCCACCGGCATGAAGGCGCCGTGCGAGGCCCAGAAGCCTTCCTCGTCCTCGAGTGCGAGCAGGATCTCGTAGACGTGGCCTTCGGACTGATGCGCCTGCGCCGGCATGATCCACTGCGTGGTCAGGTGGAACAGGCTTTGTTCGAGTCCGGCGCGAATGCGACGTACCCAGATCGAATCGTCGATGCTGGTTTCGGCGCGATCGAGGCTCGCATCGTAGGGCTTCACCGCGTTGCGACCGGCGCGCTTGGCGGCGGCGCAGGCGTCCTCGGCGCGTGCGAGCACGTCGACCGGCGACTGCATGTCGTCGGTGATCGGCGTCATGCCGATGCTCACGGTCACCGACAGCGGCTGCGATTCCCAATAGATGCGCGTGTTGGCGACGAGCTCGCGCAAGGCCTCGGCGAAGATGCGGGCCCGCTCGGGCTCGAAGTTGGTCAGCAGCACGACGAACTGGTCCGCGCCCATGCGGAACACTTCGCCGGCGTTGCCGACCTTGGAGGCGAGCGACTCGCCGAGCCGTGCGAGCACTTCGTCGCCGGCCTGCTGGCCCGCGATGTCGTTGATGCGCTTGAGGTGATCCACGTCGAGCGACAGCACCACGCTCGGCCGCGGATGGGCGCGCTGGCTGTCGAGCAACAGGCGCAGGGCGCGATCGCAGGCGACGCGATTCGGCAGGCCGGTGACGACGTCGCGCGTTTGTTGTTCCGGCTGCGGCTTTTCGCCCCCGACCGTGATGGCGCCCGAGATTTCGCGAAACACGACGATGGCCCCGATCACCCGATTCAGGCGCGTGCGGATCGGGGTGACCGATACGTAGACCTCGGCGTCAGGCAGCGCATCGCGCTGCAGGAACACGCCGCTGGTGTATTCGAGCCGGGCGCCGCGGCTGATCGAGAGTTCGGCCAGGTTGGCGAGCGGTGTCGACTGCCCAGACTCCGGATCGCAGCTGCGTGCCCGGAAGACGTCGGCGAACGAGCGTCCGCGGGCCGCGCGATGGCCCAGGCCCGAGAGCTGTTCGGCCATCGGGTTCACTTCTTCGACGATGGCCCGCTCGTTGGTCATGATCACGCCGTCGGCGACCGCCTGCAGCGCGAGTGTGGCGCGCTCCTGCGCCTTGACCAGCGCCTCCTGCGCGGTCCGGCGCTCGTCGGACTCGACCACCAGCTGCGAGTTGGTCGCGATCGTGCGCTCCATCAGCTCGCGCAGCTGGCGCACGCGCTCGTTGTGCCAGTGCGAGAGCACGCCGATCTCGTTGTCGGCGTTTTCGTTGAATTGCAGGTGCAGCGCGTCTTCGGCCGATTCGGCGTGCGCGAGCTCGCCGGTCATGCGCCGCAGCGGGCGCAGCACCAGCCAGTTCACTCCCGCGTAGATCAGCAGGATCGAGAGCGCCAGACCGATTCCGATGACCATCAGCGTGCGCGAGAACAGGTAATCGACACCGGCCAGGCCGTCGCGCGTCGACACCACGCGTGCGAGTCGCCAGTGCGTGCCGGGCAGGCCGATGATGTTGGCGAACGAGGGTTCGCCGAGCACCGCGTCGCTGTCGAACTGGAGCTGCTGACTGGCCACGGCTTGCTGCTGGCTGTTGGACATGCCGTTCCAGATCGCGGCGAGCGAGGCTTCGGCTTCGGTCCGCGACATTTCGCGGCTTGCGTCCTTGAGTGCGGAGACCGTCGCCGCGTTGTAGAGCGAAGACTGCACGGCGGCCGAAATGAAGGCTTCGTTCTGCTGGTGCATGAACAGGGCCAGCGGATTGAAGGCGGGCAGCTTCTGCGCGAGTTCGACGAGGTTGGTCGGCGGCTGAGCACCGAAGGCCAGCGCGGCCGCGTCGGAAATGCCGAGCAGGCGGTTGTCGCGGCCGATCAGCAGGCTGTAGCCCTTGCCGCCCTGAGAATAGCGCGCGAACAGCTCGTTGAGCCGGATGGTCGACAGGTTGACGGTGACGGCGCCGACGAAGCCACGGCCGTCCCGCATCGCCAGGGTACAGGAGACCACCTCCTGCTTGGACAGGGCCTCGCGATGCGCCGGCGTCCAGAAACAGGTGTCGGCCGGCAGGTATCGTGCCGGCGTGAACCAGCTTTCCTGCAGATAACTGATCGCGGCCGGATCGTTGTAGTCGCCTCGGGCCCGGAATGCGCCCGAGGCATCGCGCAGCCAGAACTCACTTGCGCGTTCGGCGAGCGGATCGAGGGTTTTGGGCAAGGGCCAGACGCCAGCCGAGACGATCAGGCTGTCCGCTCGGCTGTGCTCGATGAGGCTTGGGATCGACGCCATCGCCGTCGTGCGCGAGGGTCCGGACGACTGCAAGGCGAGCAGCGCGATCGTGCTCGCGAGCCTTTGCACGTCGCGCGTGTCGGCGCCGAGCTTTTCGGCCAGGCGGAGTGCGCTTTCACTGTCGTAGGCGTAGCGGTCGTCGACGAGGTTGCTGCGGACGAGCTCGTCCGCAGCCCAGTACGCGAGGCCGGCGAGCGCAAGCGTGATCAGGCCCAGTGCAAGACCGAGCTTGAACTGCAAGCTCTGACGCCATGACAACGCCCGAGACTGAGCATTGGTCTGCATCGCTGCGGTGCTGGGTCGCGATCGGCTCATTGCAGCTGGTGGTCTACAACCTGGTTGTGGACATCATTACACAGCACAATCGTTTTTTTGCCTAACGGCTGGTAAAGCTTACAAAAGCAGTCGTTTAGCCCGGCCAAGCCCCGAAGCGAGCTGATCGAGATCGTCCTTCCCGTTATAAACGGCAAGCGACGCCCGAACTGTAGCCGGAACCCGAAATCTTTCCATCAGCGGCATCGTGCAGTGGTGCCCGGTGCGCACGGCGACGCCGTCCTGGTCGAGAATCGAGCCGATGTCGTGAGGGTGCGCGCCGTCGATCACGAAGGACAGGATGCCGGCCTTGCCGGGCGCGGTGCCGATCAGGCGTACGCCATCGATGCTTAGCAGCAGCTCGGTTCCGTACAGGAGCAACTCGTGTTCCTGAGCGGCAATCGCGTCGATGCCGACGCTGTCGATCCAGTCGAGCGCGGCGGCGAAGCCGATGGCTCCGGCCATGTCGGGCGTGCCGGCCTCGAACTTGTACGGCACGTCGTTCCAGGTGCTGCCTTCGAAGGCCACCGTGCGGATCATGTCGCCGCCGCCCTGCCAGGGCACCATCGCCTCGTAGTGCTCGGCCCTGGCCCAGAGCACGCCGAAGCCGGTCGGGCCATAGGCCTTGTGCGAGGAGCAGGCGAAGAAATCGGCATCGAGCGCGGCGAGATCGACGCGCTGGTGCGCGATCGCCTGGGCGCCGTCGATGAGCACCGGAATGCCGCGCGCGTGCGCGGCCTCGATCATCTTCTCGACCGGGTTCACGGTGCCGAGCGTGTTCGAAACGTAGGCCACCGCGACCAGGCGCGTGCGCTCGTTGAGCCGGGCGAGCCAGCCGTCGAAATCGAGGCTGCCGTCGTCGAGCACCGGAGCGGCGACCGTCTTGGCGCCCGCGAGTTGCCAGGGCACGATGTTGGAGTGGTGCTCCATGCCGGTGACGAGTACTTCGTCGCCGGGCTGCACGCGCGGCTGCAGCCAGCTGCGCGCGACGAGGTTGATCGATTCCGAGGTGCCGCGCGTGAACACGATCTGGTCGCGATGCGTGTTGAAGAACTGCGCGATGCGATCACGCGCGCCTTCGTAGGCATTGGTCGCGCGCGCCGCGAGCTCGTGCACCGCGCGATGCACGTTGGCATTGGAATGGCGGTAGTAGCCGTCGAGCTTCTGCAGCACGGCTTCGGGCTTCTGCACCGTTGCCGCATTGTCGAGATAGGCCAGGCGCTTGCCGTGGATGCTCTCGGACAGAATCGGAAACTGGGCGCGGATCGCGGCGAGGTCCAATCGAAGATCGCTTGAGCTCATGCGAGATCTTCCAGCGATCGCGCACCGGGCAGGCGGCTCAGCAGGCGGCGCTGCATTTCATTGCGCGCCTGCTCGTCGCTCACTTGAGAGAGCACGGTGTGCGCGAAGGTATAGAGCAGCACGTTGCGTGCGGTCTCGACATCGAGGCCGCGCGAGCGCAGGTAATAAACCGCCATTTCGTCGAGCTGGCCGCAGGTCGCGCCGTGCGCGCACTTGACGTCGTCGGCGTAGATTTCGAGCTCGGGCTTGGCGTTGATCTGCGCGCCCGGTGCGAGCAGCAGGGTCGCGACGTTCTGCTCCGAATCGGTCTTCTGCGCGTCCTTGTGGACGACGATCTTGCCGTTGAAGACCGCGTTCGCCTTGTCGCGCACCAGGCCGCGAAAAATCTCGCGGCTCGTCGTGTGCGGGGCGACGTGATGGATGCGCGTATGCGTGTCGAAATGCGAGCGCCCGCCCGGCGCGAATACACCATGCACGTTGGTCGCGGCGCCCGGACCATCGAGGAACACGTTGAGATCGTGACGCACGAGCGCGCCGCCGAGATCGAGGCCGACGTAGTCGAAGTGCGCGTCGCGCTGCACGTGCACTTCGGTGCGCGTGAGGTCGGTGTTCTTGTCGCCGAGGTCTTGAATGCGCAGCAGGCGCAGCTTGCTGTTGGCCTCGAGTTCGATCTCGAACACCGAAGTCGACAGCGATTCGCTGCCGTCGCTGCGCAGATCGAGCAGCACGGTGGCTTCGGCTCCGCTCTCGAGATGCAGGCGATGGCGAAGATGGCTCATGCCGGCGCTGCCGCTGGCGAGCGTCAGCAACAGCGGCTTGCTTTGCTGATTGCGGCCGATGCGCAGATCGAGTCCGTCGCGCACGAGCGCCGCATTGAGCGCGCTGACGCTGTCGTCGATGAGCTTGGCGCTCGGCGGAGCGGCTTCGCCGTTCTCGCGACGGCCGTTGATGAAACGCAGCGCGTCCCAGCCGCTCAGAGCGGGCGAGGGCGAGGCCGCATCGAACGAGGTGCTCGCTTCGAGCGCGTAGTTCGCGGCGTTCAGCGCCGACAGATCGGTGTACTTCCAGTCTTCCTGCTTGCGCGTCGGAAAACCCAGCTGCTCGAAGCGCTGCCAGGCTTCGCGGCGGGCTTCGCGCAGGTCGGCCGGCAGGCGTTCGAAGGCTTGTGCGTACGTGATCGTAGCTGCGCTCACGCGGCCTCCAGCCAGCCGTAGCCGCGCTCTTCGAGTTCGAGCGCGAATTCGGGGCCGCCGGATTTGACGATGCGGCCCTTGGCGAGCACGTGCACGAAATCGGGCTTCACGTAATCGAGCAGGCGTTGATAGTGCGTGACCAGAATCACCGAGCGCTCGGGCGAGCGCATGGCGTTGATGCCGTCGGCCGCAAGCTTGAGCGCATCGATGTCGAGGCCCGAGTCGGTTTCGTCGAGCACCATGAGCTTGGGCTGCAGCACCAGCATCTGCAGAATTTCGTTGCGCTTCTTTTCGCCGCCCGAGAAACCTTCGTTGACGCCGCGCTGGAGCATCGAGGTTTCGAGCCCCACTTTCTTGGCCTGCTGGCGCACGAAGGCGAGGAAATCGGTGGCTTCGATTTCGGATTCGCCGCGATGCTTGCGCTGTGCATTGAGCGCGGCCTTGAGGAAATACATGTTCGACACGCCCGGAATTTCGACCGGGTACTGAAAGCCCAGGAAGATACCGGCGGCGGCGCGCTCTTCGGTTTCGAGTTCGAGCAGGTTCTTGCCATCGAACGTCACCGAACCCTGCGTGCACTCGTAGCCTTCGCGGCCGGCGAGCACGTGGCCGAGCGTGGACTTGCCGGCGCCGTTCGGGCCCATGATGGCGTGCACCTCGCCGGGGTTCACGGTCAGGCTCAGGCCCTTGAGAATGTCCTTGCCGCTGGTGCTCGCGTGCAGGTTGTCGATGGTCAGCATGGGTGTCGTCATAAAAATATCTCGTTATTGAATCCGTCCGTGGCGCAGTGCCCGGCCCGGCCATCCGGGCGTTCGCCGGCGTCGATGCCATTCAAGGCAATCGACGACAACCCCCGGCTCACCCAACCGCACCTTCGAGCGAAACCTGCAGCAGCTTCTGCGCCTCGACGGCGAATTCCATCGGCAGCTCCTTGAACACGTCCTTGCAGAAGCCGTTGACGATCATCGACACCGCATCTTCTTCGGACAGGCCGCGCGAGCGCGCGTAATAGAGCTGGTCTTCGCCGATCTTGCTCGTCGTCGCTTCGTGTTCGAGCTGCGCGGTCGGGTTGCGGATTTCGGTGTACGGGAAGGTGTGCGCGCCGCACTGCGAACCGATCAGCAGGGAATCGCACTGCGTGTAGTTGCGCGCGCCTTCGGCGCCCGGCAATACGCGCACCAGGCCGCGGTAGCTCTGCTCGCTCCTGCCGGCCGAAATGCCCTTGGCGACGATGGTCGAGCGCGTGCGCTTGCCGACGTGGATCATCTTGGTGCCGGTGTCGGCCTGCTGCAGATTGTTGGTCAGCGCGACCGAGTAGAACTCGCCGACGCTGTCGTCGCCGCGCAGGATGCAGCTCGGATATTTCCAGGTGATCGCCGAGCCGGTTTCGACTTGCGTCCAGCTGATCTTGGCGCGCGCACCGCGGCAATCGCCGCGCTTGGTGACGAAGTTGTAGATGCCGCCGCGGCCTTCCTCGTCGCCCGGGTACCAGTTCTGCACGGTCGAATACTTGATCGTCGCATCGTCGAGCGCGACGAGTTCCACCACGGCCGCGTGCAGCTGGTTTTCGTCGCGCTGCGGAGCGGTGCAACCTTCGAGATACGAAACCGAAGCGCCCGATTCGCAGACGATCAAGGTGCGCTCGAACTGCCCGGTGTTGCGCTCGTTGATGCGGAAGTAGGTCGACAGCTCCATCGGGCAGCGCGTGTCCTTGGGGATGTAGACGAAGGAGCCGTCCGTGAACACCGCCGAATTGAGCGCGGCGTAGTAGTTGTCGCCGGCCGGCACCACGGTGCCGAGATATTGCTTGACGAGCTCCGGGTGCTCGCGCACGGCTTCGGAGATCGAGCAGAAGATCACGCCGGCCTTCTTGAGCGTTTCCTTGAACGTGGTGCCGACCGAGACCGAGTCGAACACCACGTCGACCGCCACGTTCTGTACGCCCGCGAGCATTTCCTGCTCCTTGAGCGGAATGCCGAGCTTCTTGTAGGTCTCGAGCAGCTTGGGGTCGACTTCGTCGAGCGACTTCGGGCGATCCTTCATCGACTTCGGCGCCGACCAGTACGAAATGGCCTGGAAATCGACCTTGGGATATTTGACGTGCGCCCAGGTCGGCTCGTCCATCTTGAGCCAGCGCGCATAGGCCTTGAGGCGGAAGTCGAGCAGCCATTCGGGCTCGTGCTTGCGCGAGGAGATCAGGCGAATCGTGTCTTCGGACAGCCCCGGCGGGGCACTTTCCGACTCGACGTCGGTGACGAAGCCGGCCTCGTACTTGCGCGCCTTGACGAGCGCCTGGAGGTCTTGGGTGGTGGTCTGAGCTGGGGCTGCCATGAGGGTTGCCGGTGTCTGCCTGGGCTTCACTCCCGCGCAGGTGGCGCGGAAGCGGACCGTGGGTGAAAGGTGAGCGGCGACTCAACGCCGCCGCGGCGCAGCGGAGCGGCCATCTGCGCGAGCGTGACTGCCTCGAGCGCTTCGCGGATGGCGGTGTTGATGAGGCGCCAGTTCGCACGCGTGCCGCAGCTGCGTTCGATGCTGCAGCCACCCGCGTGGATCGAGCATTCGGTCACCGCGATCGGGCCTTCGATGGCGTCGACCACGTCGGCGACGGTGATCTGGGTCGCCGGGCGCAACAGCCGGTAGCCGCCATGAGCGCCGCGTGCCGCCTCGACGAGCCTGGCTTTGGCCAGCTGCTTGAGCAGCTTGGAGGTGGTGGCGAGCGACAGGTGCGAGCGGTCGGCGAGTTCCTGCGCACTGGCCCATCTCGCGGGATCGGCCGCCAGCACGGTCATCAGCACCGTGGCGTAGTCGGTCAGTTTGGCGAGCTTGAGCATGGTGGACGAGTCGAAGCGGACGAAAGCGAATCAGTACCGAATCAGTACGGTATGAGTTTAGTCACTTGCCTGCCATGGGACAAGCCGCGGACACGCGAGCTTTCTGATCCTGCGCTGAAACGAGGCGGATCAGCCCGCGCCGAGCGCGTCCTGCAGCAGCGTGCGGGCCTCGGTCCAGCGCCGCTCGACGGGTTCGGGCTGCTGGTGCAGGGCGACGGCGATCTCGTCGACGGACAGGTCGGCGTAGAGCCGCATCTCGACGATGGCGCGGGCGAGCGGATCGAGATCCTGCAGCTGATCGATCAGGTGATCGAGCACTTCGACGTCGGCCGCCGGCTCCACTTCGAGCAGCGGTGTCGCCAGCCGCATCTCGCCGAATTCGCGGCGCTTCTTGAGCTTGCGGCGGGTCTCGCTGAGATCGCAGATCACGCCGCGCATGACCGAGGCGGCGTAGGCGATGAACTCGAGCGTCTCCTCGAGCGCGAGCTCGCCGCTGACGCGCTCGCCGACCTTGTCGATGATCGCGCGGCTCTGTTCGGGCGTGATGAGCTCGTCGACCGACCAGCGCGCCTGCGCGAGCCGCCGGGCCTCGGTGTAGACCTGCCCGTAGACGAGCTCGCGGGCCTCGGCATCACCGGCCCGGGCGCGCTCCCATGACGCTCCGAAATCGAACACGACCTACTCCGCCATCAGCATCTGCGGGGTGCGCGGCGTCGTCAGCAGGTCGAACAGCGCGCGCCAGCGCGCGTAATCGGGCTCCGACTCGCCCACGCTGCGCTGCACGTAGCCGCCGACCACGGCCTCGCCGAACGCGTAATTGATGATGTAGGCCCCGTAGCGATCGAAGAACTCGAGGCGTTGCTGCGCGCGTTCGGGCGTTGCGAGGCCGTACGTCTGCAGCCAGTCGAGCGTCTGCGCCGCATCGGCCTGGCCGTCGCGATAGCGACGCGCGGCCTCGACGGTCGCGGCGCCGGAGAGCTTGGTCGCCTGCACGACGGCGTCGTAAGTCTCGGCTTCGCCCGGATTGAGGCCCGAGACCGCCATGAGCTTCTTGATCAGGGCGACGCGCGCGGCTCTCGGAAACGCGAGCTCGATGCCGTAGTCGGCGGTGCCCTCGGCGATGAACGACTGCGGCGAAAACAGCGGATAGAGGGTGAATTCCTTCCAGCCGCGGCCGCGCACGAGCTGGTCTTCGATCAGCACGTTGAAGACGTGATGCCCCGGGTAGCCCTCGTGCGCCGCGAGTTCGAGGGCGCGCGCGACGGTCAGCGGCTGGTCGGTGTTGATCTCGATGCGGCTGACGAAGTCGCCCTGGTACCAGTTGTAGGCGCTCCAGGGCTTGTCCTTGACGAGCGCGAGTTCGAAGCGCTCGCCCTCGGGCAGGCGGAAATACTGCAGGGTGCGCTCGCGCGCCGCGCCGATGGCGATGCGCATGACTTCCTCGACGCGGTTGGGCGGCACCGTGAAGCGTTCGAGATAGCGGTTGTAGCGCTCGGTCAGCGTGCCGCCGCCGCGCGGCAGCATCCGGTCGAGCGAGGCAAGCATCGGCTTGAAGTCTTCCTGGCCGTAGAACGGGGCCGAGATGTCGTAGAGGGCGAGCGATTCGTCGTCGAACGAAGGCTTCCAGCCTTCGAGCATGCGCGTGCGAGCCTCCAGTGCCGCGATCTGGTTGCGCAGGTGGCGGCGGCGCAGGTTCCAGAGTTCGGGCTGCACACTCGTGTCGGTCGGGGCCGAGTCGATGTCCTGGTAGAGCCGCACGAGCACGTTGCGAATCTCGATCAGCGTGCGCTTGCGGGTCTTGGCCTGCGCCTGCCAGTCCTTCGGGCCGTAGTAGGCGTCGACGAGGTTCGGATCGTGCTCGCCGAGGGCGAGCGCCTGTTTGATGTACAGCTCGGAGATCTGGTCCATGGTCAGCTGCGGTGGACGAACGGACGGGCGCTCGCTCGCGCAGCCCGCGATGGCGAGTCCCAGCAACAGGCCCAGCGAGGCAAGGGTCCAGGTGAGTCGGCGGTTCAAGGCGGCTCTCGGCATGACGGCAGAATGGCGCGAAGTCTAGCAGGCAAGAAAAAAGCGGCCTAAGCCGCTTTTTTCTGGTCGTCGAGGTGAAGCCGATCCGCGGCAGGCGCCGCTCGCTCCATGATTTCGCGAGAATCGGAGAGACTCGCTTGGTCGCTCGCTGGCAGCCTTCGCTGATCCCTCCGATCCCCGCGCGCGTCGCCCCTCGTCGGGGGCTCAGGCTGCCATCTGCCTGAGCATGTACTGCAGCACGCCGCCGTTTTCGTAGTACTCCCATTCCTTGGGCGTGTTGATGCGGACCTTGGCCTTGAACTGGACCTTGCTGCCGTCGGCCTTGGTCGCGGTGACCGAGACTTCGGTGGCGCCATTGACCAGACCGTCGAAATCGAACACTTCGGTGCCGTCCAGGCCCAGGCTCTGCGCCGATTCGCCGTTGACGAAGTTCAGCGGCAGTACGCCCATGCCGACCAGGTTGGAGCGGTGGATGCGCTCGAAGCTCTCCGAAATCACCGCCTTGACGCCAAGCAGGATGGTGCCCTTGGCGGCCCAGTCGCGCGACGAGCCCGTGCCGTATTCCTTGCCGGCCAGCACCACCTGCGGCGTACCGTCGGCGACGTGCTTCATCGCCACGTCGTAGATCGGCTCGACCGGGCCGGCCTGGCCGTCCTTGCCGATGTACTTCGAGACGCCGCCTTCCACGCCGGGCGTCATCTGGTTCCTGATGCGGGTATTGGCGAAGGTCCCGCGCATCATGATCTCGTGGTTGCCGCGGCGGCTGCCGAAGCTGTTGAAATCGGCCTTGGCGACGCCGTGCGCTTCGAGGAACTTGCCGGCGGGGCCGTCCTTCTTGATGTCACCGGCCGGGCTGATGTGGTCGGTGGTGATCGAGTCGCCGAGCACCGCGAGCACGCGCGCCCCCTGGATGGTCGGAATGCCCGGCGGCGTCTTGGTCATGCCGACGAAGTAGGGCGGGTTGGCGATGTAGGTGGACTTCGGATTCCACGGGTAGGTCTCGGACCGGGTGACGCGGATCGACTGCCAGCGCTCGTCGCCCTTGAGCACGTCGGCATAGCTCTTCTTGAACAGCTCGCTCGTGACGGCCTTGGCGACCACCGCCTGGATCTCCGCGTTGCTCGGCCAGATGTCCTTGAGGAACACGTCCTGGCCATTGCTGCCCTTGCCGAGCGGCTCGGACGAGAGATCGATGTCGGTGCTGCCGGCGATCGCGTAGGCGACGACCAGCGGCGGCGAGGCGAGGTAGTTCATGCGCACGTCCTGGTGGACGCGGCCTTCGAAGTTGCGGTTGCCCGACAGCACCGCCGACACGCTCAGCGTGTTGTCGTTGATCGCCTTGCCGATCGGCTCGTCGAGCGGGCCCGAGTTGCCGATGCAGGTCGTGCAGCCGTAGGCGCTCACGAAGAAGCCCAGGTGTTCGAGGTCTTCGAGCAGATTGGCTTTCTTGAGGTATTCGGTCACCGCGAGCGAGCCTGGGGCGAGCGAAGTCTTGACCCAGGGCTTGCTCTTCAGGCCCAGCGCGCGCGCCTTCTGGGCGAGCAGGCCGGCGCCGATCAGCACGTTCGGGTTCGACGTGTTGGTGCAGGACGTGATCGCCGCGATCACCACCGCGCCGTCCTTGAGCTCGAAGTCCTGGTCCTTGTGGTGGACCTTGGCCGGTCCCTTGGACGGACGCGCCTTCTGCTCGGCCTCGAAAGCCTTGCGGAAGTTGGCCTTCACGTCGGTCAGCAGCACGCGGTCCTGCGGCCGCTTCGGTCCTGCGAGGCTGGGCTTGATGCTGCCGAGGTCCAGGTGCAGCACGTCGGTGTATTCGGCCTCGGGCTGCTCGGGCGTCCACCACATGCCCTGCGCCTTGGCGTAGGCCTCGACGACGGCGATGTGCTCTTCGCTGCGGCCGGTCAGGCGCAGGTAGTTCAGGGTCTCGACGTCGATCGGGAAGATGCCGCAGGTGGCGCCGTACTCGGGCGCCATGTTGCCGATGGTGTTGCGGTCGGAGGCCGACAGGTTCGCGATCGCCGGGCCGAAGAATTCGACGAACTTCTCGACCACGCCGCGCTTGCGCAGCAGCTCGGTGACGGTCAGCACGAGGTCGGTCGCGGTCGCGCCTTCGGCGAGCTTGCCGGTCACGCGTACGCCGATCACTTCGGGGATCAGCATCGACGAGGGCTGGCCGAGCATCGCGGCCTCGGCTTCGATGCCGCCGACGCCCCAGCCGAGCACGCCGATGCCGTTGACCATCGTCGTGTGGCTGTCGGTGCCGAAGCAGCTGTCCGGGTAGAGCACGCCGTCGTCGTTTTCGAAGACGACGCGCGCGAGATATTCGATGTTGACCTGATGGACGATGCCCGTGTCGGGCGGCACCGCCTTGAAGTTCTGCAGCGCTTCCTGGCCCCAGCGCAGGAAGTTGTAGCGTTCCTCGTTGCGCTTGAATTCGATCTTGGCGTTGAGGTCGAGCGCTTCCTTGCTGCCGTAGTGGTCGATCATGACCGAGTGGTCGATCACGAGTTCGACCGGGCACAGCGGGTTGACCTTGCCCATGTCGCCGCCGAGCGACTTCATCGCATCGCGCATCGCCGCGAGATCGACCACGCATGGAACGCCCGTGAAGTCCTGCAGCACCACGCGCGCGGGCGTGAAATTGATGTCCTTGTTCGGCAGCGCCTTGAAGTCGGCGCCGGCGAGCGCCTCGATGTCGGTCTTGGTGGTGTTGACGCCGTCCTCGTGGCGCAGCAGCTGTTCGAGCAGCACCTTGATCGAATACGGCAGACGCGACAGCTTGAACTGCGGCTCCAGTGCCTTGAGGTTGTAGTACGTGTAGGTCTTGGAACCGACCTTGAGCTGGGCCTTGGTCTTGAAGCTGTCCGTCATGGCAAATCTCCTTGTGGCTTCCGCGGCGCGGCGAGCACGGCCCGAGGCGCGGTGGCAGATGGAACGGGGCGAATCCTGGCCCGATTACGATGAGGTTGTCTTGAACGCAAGCAAGGTGGCTCGCTTGCGCTGGACCTCGCGGGCAAAAAAAAGCCCGCCGGCTCGCGCCGGCGGGCTGCATGATGACTCCACCGTCCCGACACGGCCTGAACTGCGCGGTGCCGGTGGAGTGTCATTTCGGCGAAGGCCTTTTAAGCGACCGACACCGACTTCGCCGTCTCGGCGTATTCCTCGATCTGGTTGAAGTTGAGGTACTTGTAGATCTTGTCGGCGTTCTTGGTGATCACGCCGGTCTCGGCCAGATACTCCTCGACGGTCGGCAGGCGACCGAGCTTGGAGGCCACCGCCGCGAGTTCCGCCGAGCCCAGGAACACGTTGGTGTTCTTGCCCAGGCGATTGGGGAAGTTGCGGGTCGAGGTCGAAATGGCGGTGCTGCCTTCCTTGATCTGCGCCTGGTTGCCCATGCACAGCGAGCAGCCCGGCATTTCGGTGCGCGCACCGGCCGTGCCGAAGGTGTTGTAGACGCCTTCCTTGGTGAGTTCGGCCGCATCCATCTTGGTCGGCGGAGCGACCCACAGGCGAACCGGAATGTCCTTCTTGCCTTCGAGCACCTTGCCGGCGGCACGGAAGTGGCCGATGTTGGTCATGCACGAGCCGATGAAGGCTTCGTCGATCTTGGTGCCGGCCACTTCGGACAGGAACTTGGCGTCGTCCGGATCGTTCGGGCAGCAGACGATCGGCTCCTTGATGTCGGCGAGATCGATCTCGATGACGGCCGCGTATTCGGCGTCCTTGTCGGCTTCCATGAGGTTCGGCGCGGCGAGCCAGGCTTCCATCGCCTTGATGCGGCGCTCGAGCGTGCGCGCATCCTTGTAACCGTCGGCGATCATGTTCTTCATGAGCACGATGTTCGAGTTCATGTACTCGATCACCGGAGCCTGGTTGAGCTTGATCGTGCAGCCGGCGGCGGAGCGCTCGGCCGAGGCGTCGGACAGTTCGAACGCCTGTTCGACCTTGAGATCCGGCAGACCTTCGATTTCGAGGACGCGGCCCGAGAAGATGTTCTTCTTGCCGGCCTTGGCGACGGTCAGCAGACCGGCCTTGATCGCATAAAGCGGGATCGCGTGGACGAGGTCGCGCAGGGTCACGCCGGGCTGCATCTGGCCCTTGAAGCGAACCAGCACCGATTCGGGCATGTCGAGCGGCATCACGCCGGTGGCGGCGCCGAAGGCGACCAGGCCCGAGCCGGCCGGGAAGCTGATGCCGATCGGGAAGCGCGTGTGCGAGTCGCCGCCGGTGCCGACGGTGTCGGGCAGCAGCAGGCGGTTGAGCCAGGAGTGGATCACGCCATCGCCCGGACGCAGGGCGACGCCGCCGCGGTTGCTGATGAAGGCGGGCAGTTCGCGATGCGTCTTGACGTCGACGGGCTTGGGATAGGCGGCGGTGTGGCAGAACGACTGCATGACGAGGTCGGCCGAAAAGCCCAGGCAGGCCAGGTCCTTGAGTTCGTCGCGCGTCATCGGGCCGGTGGTGTCCTGGCTGCCGACCGTGGTCATCTTCGGTTCGCAGTAGGTGCCCGGGCGCACGCCCTGGCCTTCCGGCAGGCCGACCGCGCGGCCGACCATCTTCTGCGCGAGCGTGAAGCCCTTGGTCGAAGCCGCCGGCGACTGCGGCAGGCGGAACAGCGTCGAGGCGGGCAGGCCGAGGAATTCGCGGGCCTTGCCGGTCAGCGAGCGGCCGATGATGAGGTTGATGCGGCCGCCGGCCTGCACTTCGTCGAGCAGCACCTGACTCTTGAGTTCGAAGGTGGCGGCGACCGCGCCGTTCTTCTCGATCTTGCCCTGGTACGGATAGACGTCGATGACATCGCCCATTTCGAAGTTGGAGACGTCGACTTCGATCGGCAGCGAGCCGGAATCTTCCTGCGTGTTGAAGAAGATGGGGGCGATCTTGCCGCCGAGCGTCACGCCGCCGAAGCGCTTGTTCGGCACGAACGGAATGTCTTCGCCGGTGGCCCAGATCACCGAGTTGGTGGCGGACTTGCGCGAGGAGCCGGTGCCGACCACGTCACCGACGTAGGCGACGAGGTTGCCCTTCTTCTTGAGGTCTTCGATGAACTGGATCGGGCCGCGCTTGCCGTCTTCCTCGGGCTGGAACGCCGCGTCGGAACGCAGGTTCTTGAGCATGGCGAGGTAGTGCAGGGGGATGTCCGGGCGGCTCCAGGCATCCGGGGCGGGGGACAGGTCGTCGGTGTTGGTTTCGCCGGGGACCTTGAACACGGTGACGGTGATCTTGTCGGCGACTTTCGGGCGGCTCGTGAACCACTCGGCGTCGGCCCAGGACTGGATGACCGACTTGGCGTTGGCGTTGCCGGCCTTGGCGAGTTCGGCGACATCGTGGAAGAAGTCGAACATCAGCAGCGTCTTCTTGAGCGCCTCGGCCGCGACGGTGCCCACTTCGGCGTCGCCGAGCAGGTCGATCAGCGGCTTGACGTTGTAGCCGCCGACCATCGTGCCGAGCAGTTCGGTGGCTTTGGCGCGCGAGATCAGGCTGACCTTGAGCTCGCCGTCGGCGACCGCGGTCAGGAACGAGGCCTTGACCTTGGCCGCGTCGTCCACGCCCGGCGGAACGCGGTGCGTGAGCAGATCCACGAGGAAAGCCTCTTCGCCGGCCGGCGGATTCTTGATCAGTTCGATCACTTCGGCGGTCTGCTGGGCAGACAGCGACAGCGGCGGAATGCCGAGAGCGGCGCGCTCGGCAAGGTGTTGGCGATAGGCTTGCAACATGGTCTCAGTTTGTCCGGTGTAGGGAAGAACGGATGAAGGGCGGCACTGGGCAGGTGCAAGCCCTTCTATGGTGCTGGGATGGTGCTGGCTCCGAGCAAGTCAGGTCAGTGACTTAGCTCGCAATGATAATTCAATCACCACCCCAGTTCACGCCTCCGAAGGTCGAGGGGCGCTACAGCTGTCGCGTTCTGCCGCCACCTGATCGGTGCTGCCTTACGCGGCGATCGGCGAAACCGATGGACCGCCACACGGCGTGATGCGGGCGTTCTTGATCGCGTTGGCCTGCATCTCGGTGATCTCGAACAGATAGCCGTCGATTTCGAGCTGCCGGCCCGGTTGGGGAATCTGCTCGAGCCGCTCCATGACCAGGCCGTTGACGGTCTTGGGGCCGTCGAGCGGCAGCGTCCAGCCCAGGCTGCGATTGAGGCTGCGCAGGGTCACCGAGCCGCCGACGCGGTAGCTGCCGCCGGACTCGGCGTGCACATTGATCGCACGCTGGCCGTTGCCGGAAGTGAACTCACCGATCACTTCCTCGAGGATGTCGTCGAGCGTGACCAGGCCACGAATGTCGCCGTATTCGTCGACGACGAAGCCCATGCGCTGGCGCTGGCTCTGGAAGTTGAGCAACTGCTGGTTCAGCGGCGTGCCTTCGGGCACGAAATAGGGCTCGCGGACGAACTGCTGCAGGGTCTGCTGATCGAGCTGGTCCTCGGCGGCCAGGCGCATGAGCCGGCGCAGGTGCACGATGCCGAGCAGGTCGTCGACCGAGCCGTGGTAGACCGGCAGCTGGGTGTGCTCGGACTCGATGATCTGCGCGCGTACGAGCGCCCAGGGTTCCGACAGGTCGAGGCCGACGATGTCCTGTCTCGGCACCATGATGTCCTCGACCGTGCTGTGTTCGAGATCGAGGATCGACAGCAGCATCTTCTGGTGGCGCTGCGGGATCATCGCCCCGGCTTCGGCGACGACCGTTCGCAGTTCCTCCACCGACAGCGAATGCTGGGCCGCATCTTCTGGTGTGACCCCGAACATCCGCAGCACGCGGTTGCCGACGATGTTGACGATGTCGATGAACCAGCCCAGCACGCGCAGCAGCGGCCAGTACAGATAAGCCGCCGGAATCGCGATGCGCTCCGGGTGCAGGGCGCCGAGCGTCTTGGGCATCGATTCCGAGAACACGAAGATCAGCAGGGCCGTCGCGGCGGTGGCGACGATGATCGCGGTCTCGGCGTCGCCGGTGGCGCGCAGGGTGATCGCCATGAGCAGCATCGGGATCAGCGCCTGCGCCACATTGTTGAGCAGCAGGATCAGCCCGATCAGCCGGTCCGGCCGGCGCAGCAGATCCTGCGCCATGCGGGCTCCGCGCTCGCCCTGCTGGGCGCGGTGGCGCAGCCGGTAGCGGTTGAGGGTCATCAAGCCGGTTTCGGAGCCCGAGAAGAAACCCGAGACGAGCATGCAAACCAGAAGGGCCGCGATCAGGACGGCCAGCGGGAGATCGTTCAAGCGAAGGACGGTGTTCCCAAAGTCGAAGCCTAGTTACGGGGGCGAATGCGACCCTGTCAACCCGGCGTGCTTCAAGAACGCTAGGGAACCCAATGTTTTTGCAGCACAAGCTCGAGAATCAGCTTGGTGCCGAAATAGGCGAGCAGCAGGATTCCGTAGCCCGACAGCGCCCAGCGGATGGCGATGCGCCCACGCCAGCCGTATTTCCAGCGGCCCCAGAGCAGCACGCCGAACACCAGCCAGGCGACGATCGAGAGCACCGTCTTGTGCGCCAGATGCTGGGCCAGCCAGTTGTCGATGAACCAGAAGCCCGACAGCAGCGTCAGCGACAGCAGCACGAAGCCGATCGCCACCATCTGGAACAGCAGTCGCTCCATGAGTTGCAGCGGCGGCAGGCGCGACAGCGAAGCCACCGCATGCTGGTGCAGCAGCCGGTCCTGGATCGCGAGCGCCACCGCCTGAACGGCCGCGAGCGTCAACACGCCGGCCGACAGCAGCGAAATCAGGATATGCAGCCCCACCTGCCACTTGAGCGGATCGACATCGGTGATCGGGGCCGGGAACAGCGCCGCCCAGACCGCGAAGGCGCCGGCGAGCGGATAGACCACCACGCCATTGATCGACACCGGCTCGCGCCAGCTGAACATCCACAACAGCGAGGCCGATTGCCAGGCGAACAGCGATAGTGCCTCGGTGACGCCGATGCGCAGCGAGCCGTCCTGGAACAGCTGCGCGAACAGCGAGCCCGCGTGAAGGGCGATCGCGGCCAGCGCCACCCATGGCAGCTCGGCGCGGTTGCGCCAGGCGAGCACGCCGGCGACCGCATAGCTGACCAGAGCTGCGATCGCGACCAGAAGGTTGGGGTTGGACATAGCTGAGAAAGAATAGCATTCGCATGGCGAGGCGCAGGGGCGCCGATTTCGCGACTGCTTGCCTGCGCATCGGCTTCGAAGCGCGTCACGAGCGCGCGATGCGCCTCGGCGGAAGCCGAAAATCGCCGTGCTAGCATCGGCCGGATTGCGGCGCGGCGTCCGCAAGCATCGGAGGCGAATGCGTATCCAGATCCTCGGCTGCAGCGGCGGAGTGGGCCCCGGTCTGCGCACGACCAGCCTGCTCATCGACGATCGCCTGCTCATCGATGCGGGCTCCGGTGTCGAGGACTTGTCGCTGGCCCAGATGCGCCGCATCGAACGCATCTTTCTGACGCACTCGCATCTGGATCACATCTGCGGCCTGGCGTTCATGGCCGACAATCTGTTCGGCCTGATCGATCGTCCGATCCGGATCAGCGCGCTCGAAGCCACGCTCGCCGCGATCCGCAGGCACCTGTTCAACTGGGTGATCTGGCCCGATTTCTTCCAGCTGCCGAGCGTCGATCGGGCCATGCTGGTCGAGTTGCCGCTGCAGTCCCGGCAGCCGCAAGCACTGCATGACGGCCTGATGCTGACCGCGTTCGAGGTCGCGCATACGGTGCCGGCAGTTGGCTATTCACTCGAATCGCCCGCCGGCGTCTTCGCCTTCAGCGGTGATACCGGAGCCGGATCGAACTTCATCGAGTATCTGAACGGCCTGCCGCGGCTCGACCTGCTGATGATCGAGGCCGCGTTTCCGGACGAGGATTCCGAGCTCGGCGAGGCCTCGCGCCATTTCACCCCGAGCCGGCTCGCGGCCGAACTCGCCGGCCTGCGCCATCGGCCCGAGTTGCTGCTCACGCACCACAAGCCCGGCAGCGAGCTGCGCATCGAGCAGCAGTGCCGGCAGCTGTTCGCGGGCTGGCGCTATCGGCACCTGCGGCGCGGCGAAGTCTTCGAGCTCTGAACCGCGGCCGTGCCGGCGGGCCGACTCGGTCGCCGACTGTGTCCTACACTAGGCGTCACCTTCTGCAACGGACCGCTTCGTGTTCGAGAACCTGACATCCCGACTGACCCGCGTGCTCGATTCGATTCGGGGCCAGGGCCGCCTGACCGAAGAGCAGATTTCCGCCGCTGCGCGCGAACTGCGCATGGCCCTGCTCGAAGCCGACGTCGCCCTGCCGGTCATCAAGGACTTCATCGACAAGGTCAAGGCGCGCGCGCTCGGCGTCGAGATCACCCAGTCGCTGACCCCGGGCCAGGCGTTTCTGCGCATCGTCCAGCAGGAGCTCACGACCACGCTCGGCGGTACCGCCGAGCCGATCAACCTGCGCGCCCAGCCGCCCGCGGTGATCCTGATGGCCGGCTTGCAGGGCTCGGGCAAGACCACCACCACCGGCAAGCTCGCGCGCAAGCTCAAGACCGAGGACAAGAAGAACGTCATCGTCGTCTCGGCGGACGTCTACCGTCCGGCTGCGATCGAGCAGCTGCGCATCGTCGCCGGCCAGGTCGGCGTCGAATGGTTCCCGTCGGCGGTCGGCGAGTCGCCCGTCGCGATCGCCACCGCGGCGCTCGCGCATGCGCGCAAGCAGTACGCCGACGTGCTGATCGTCGACACCGCCGGCCGCACGACCGTCGACCAGGAGATGATGGCCGAGATTGCCCAGCTGCACGCGGCGGTCAACCCGGTCGAAACCCTGTTCGTGGTCGACTCGATGACGGGCCAGGACGCCGCCAAGACCGCGCGCGCCTTCGCCGACGCGGTGCCGCTCACGGGCGTGGTGCTGACCAAGATCGACGGCGATTCGCGCGGTGGCGCGGCGCTGTCGGTGCGCCACGTCACCGGCAAGCCGATCAAGTTCCTCGGCGTCGGCGAGAAGAGCGACAAGCTCGAAGTCTTCCATCCCGATCGCATCGCCAACCGCATCATCGGCCAGGGCGACATGCTCTCGCTGATCGAAGAGACGGCGAAGAAGGTCGATGCCGAGAAGGCCGCCAAGCTCGCGCAGAAGCTCAAGAGCAAGAAGGGCTTCGATCTCGAGGACTTCCGCGAGCAGATGCTGCAGGTGCAGAACATGGGCAGCATCGAGTCGCTGATCGAGAAGCTGCCGGGCGGTGCGCAGATCCAGGCGCAGATGAAGAACGTCAATGCCGGCAAGGAAATGGGCAAGGTCGTCGCGATCATCAACTCGATGACCCCGCAGGAGCGCAAGTTCCCGGATCTGATCAAGGCCTCGCGCAAGCGCCGCATCGCGGCCGGCAGCGGCGTCGAGGTGCAGGAGGTCAACAAGCTGCTGCGCCAGTTCGACACCACGCGCGACATGATGAAGAAGGTCGCCAACGGTGGCATGGCCAAGCTCATGCGCGGGCTCGCCGGCCGCCTTCCGCCCGGGATGATGCCGCGCAGATGAGCCGAGGCGTCTCCGGTCTCCGCGGGTGGCGAGGCCTGGTGCTCGGGCTGGTGTTGACGCCCCTGGTCGCCAGTGCCGGTACCGTCCCGTACGTCGTGGGCATCGGCGATGTCGCCCCCGAGGCGGCCGGCATCGTTCTGCAGGGACCGGCCGGCATCAAGCTCAGCAGGCTCAAGGGAAAAGTCGTGCTGGTCGATTTCTGGGCGACCTGGTGCGGTCCCTGTAACGAATCGATGCCGGAGCTCAACGCGATGCGCAATGCTTTGCACCGCGAGGGCTACGTCGACGATTTCGAGGTGCTGTCGGTCGCCACCGATCCCGAAGTGGCGAAGCCGCGCGCTTTCCTGCAGCACGTGAAAGTGGATTTCCCGGTCGTCGCCGATCAGATCGGCATCGCGCCGCAGACCTACAAGCTCTGGCGCTTGCCGGCGACCTACCTGATCGACCGCAACGGGCGCGTACAGATGATCTACGCCGGTTACGGCAAGGGTTATACGGCCGAACTCAAGACGCGCGTTCTGGCATTGATCAAGCGAGCGAACTGAGCTGAGTGCCAACGCACGACTCAGGTGAGCAGTTGAACGGTTGCCGGAACGATGCCCACCAACGGCGCCCGCTACGTTGGGCCGAATCCGACAAGGGCATGCCGATGATGACGCTCCTGCCATGGGCCAGGCATGCGAGACCGGCTGGAAATCGGCCTGCCGCATCTGGGGGGTAATCCCGGACGGCGCCGTTCGGCAAGCTTGGCATGACCGACGGGCGGTCGTCACGCAGGTGTTTCATAAGCTTCACATTTACAAAGAAGTCGCTACAATACGCGCCCTTCAACGGCCCGCCTGGGTCGGTTGATCCGCATTCAATTGGTTTTTGGACTCACTGGATTAAGCATGGTCAAGATTCGTCTGGCTCGCGCCGGCGCCAAGAAGCGCCCGTTCTATCACGTGGTTGCGACCGAGAGCCGCAGCTCGCGCGACGGCCGTTTCATCGAACGTCTGGGCTACTACAACCCGAACGCCCGTGGCGGCGAGCAGAAGCTCGTGCTCGACTTGGCTCGCGTTGATCACTGGAGCAAGAGCGGCGCGCAGATTTCCGAGCGCGTGGCTTACCTCGTCAAGACCGCTCCGGCTCCGGCCGCGGCCTGAGTTCGGCTGTGGTTCGCCGGCTGACGCTGGGCCGCGTCGCCGGGGTTTTCGGGGTTCGCGGATGGGTGAAGCTGCATTCCTACACGCGCCCTATCGAAAACCTGCTGGATTACCCGCGTTGGACGTTGTCCCAGCACGGTAAGGAGTCCGAGGTGACCCTGCTCGAAGGGCAGGTGCAGAACAAAGGCCTGATCGCCCGGATCGGTGATGCCGAAGGCAAGCCGATCACCGATCGAGATGTCGCCGCCGCATTGATCGGCGCGGAGATTCTGGTGGATCGGGACGAAATGCCCGAGCCCGACGAAGGCGAGCATTACTGGGCCGATCTGGTCGGTTGCAAGGTGGTGAATGAAGACGGCGTCGAGCTCGGTATCGTCGACAGCCTGACCAGCAACGGCGCTCAGGACGTGCTGGTGTTGTCGCAAGGCGAAGTCGAGAGGCTGATTCCTTACGTCAAGGGGCCGATCATCAAGTCGGTCGACATGAGTGAACGCCTCATCGTTGCCGATTGGCAGCTGGATTATTGAGGGCTTCGATGAAGATCGAGGTTCTGACCTTGTTTCCGGAGCTGGTGGAACAGGTCGCCAGGTTTGGGATGCCGCGCGTTGCAGTCGAACGTGGGGCGATGCAGTTGAGTACGCGGCAGTTGCGCGACTACAGCGGAAATCGCTGGAGACGCGTCGACGAGCGAACCTTCGGTGGTGGTCCGGGCATGGTGATCCAGGCCGAGCCGCTGACCCAGGCGATCGAAGCGGCGAGAGCCGCTATCAATGATCAGCAGGGGCCTGCGAAGGTCGTGAGTCTGTCGCCGCAGGGCGAGCGCTTCGACCAGCGATGGGCGGAACGCTTGAGCGCAGAGCCGGGGCTGATCCTGATCTGCGGGCGCTACGAGGGCATCGACGAGCGGGTCGCACCGCAGATCGACCTCGAGCTGTCGGTGGGTGATTTCGTGCTCTCCGGTGGTGAACTGCCCGCGATGCTGATCGTTGACAGCATTGCGCGCTTGTTGCCCGGCGTGCTGGGGCATGAAGGATCGGCGGCCAGTGACTCGTTCTCGAACGGCTTGCTGGATCACCCGCACTATTCGCGGCCGGAAGTCTGGCGCGGCGAATCAGTGCCGGAAGTGTTGATGAGCGGTGACCACGCGGCGATTCGCCGCTGGCGCCTCAAGCAGGGGTTGGAGCGGACGCTGTTGCGGCGCCCCGACCTGTTGAATGAACTGAAGTTGGATGCGGAACAGCTCAAACTGCTCCGTGAGATCGTCATAGAGCAGTTGCACGAGCAGGACGGAGCACACAGATGAGCATGAGCAAGATCATTGCGGCGATCGACGCCGAGCAGATGAACAAGAAGATCCCCGAGTTCAATCCCGGTGATACGGTCGAGGTCAAGGTCAAGGTCAAGGAAGGCGACCGCGAGCGTCTGCAGGCCTATGAAGGCGTGGTGATCGCCAAGCGTTCGCGCGGCATCAACTCCGCGTTCACGGTCCGCAAGGTCGCCCATGGCGAAGGCGTGGAGCGCGTGTTCCAGACCTACAGCCCGCAGGTGGCCGAAATCATCGTGAAGCGTCGCGGCGACGTCGCCCGTGCGAAGCTGTACTACCTGCGCAACCTGCAGGGCCGTGCTGCTCGCATCAAGGAAAAGCTGGCCTAAAAGCCGGCGGTTCCCGCACTGAAGTCATGAAGCCCGCCCGGGTTCCCGGCGCGGGCTTTTTGCGTTGCGTACGTTTAGGCCGGTTTGGCATCCCTCGGATGCGGCCGTCTTGAAGTCGTGCATTCGATCCCCAGTAGAAGGGGCGAACACAATCCCCGAGGAGGCCCCGCTGTCATGACTGCCGAACGTCACGAGTTCCAGACCGAAACGCGCTCGTTGCTGCGCCTGATGATTCACTCGCTGTACTCGAACAAGGAAATCTTCCTCAGAGAGCTCATCAGCAATGCCAGCGACGCCTGCGACAAGCTGCGCTTCGCGGCGATCCAGCAGCCGGACCTGATCGACGGTGAGCTGTTCGTCGAGCTGCAGGCCGACAAGTTCGCCGGCACGCTGACGATTCGCGACAACGGCATCGGCATGTCGCGCGATGAGGTGCTCGACAATCTCGGCACCATCGCCCGCTCGGGCACCAAGAAATTCATGGAATCGCTGTCGGGCGACCAGGCCAAGGATGCACAGCTGATCGGCCAGTTCGGCGTGGGCTTCTACTCGGCATTTCTGGTTGCCGACAAGGTCACGGTCAAGACCAGGCGCGCCGATGGTGAAGCGACGGTTTGGGAGTCGACGGGCGAGGGCGACTACACGCTCGAAGCAGGCGACAAGACCGAGCGCGGCACCGAAGTGATCCTGCACTTGCGCGATGACGAGAAGGAATTTCTCGAAGCGCATCGCCTGCAGGACATCGTTCGCAAGTATTCCGATCACATCGGCCTGCCGATCAAGCTGCGCCCGGCCGAAGGCGAGCCGGAGGCGATCAACCAGGCACGCGCGCTGTGGACGCGGCCCAAGTCCGAGATCGGCGAGGACGACTACAAGAGCTTCTACGAGCACCTGACGCACGACTTCGAAGCGCCGCTGGCCTGGGCGCATCACAAGGTCGAAGGCAACCTCGAATATACCTCGCTGCTTTACATCCCGGCGCGCGCTCCGTTCGATCTGTGGGATCGCGATCAGCAGCGCGGCGTCAAGCTCTACGTGAAGCGCGTCTTCATCATGGATCGCGCGGCGGAGTTGTTGCCGCCCTATCTGCGCTTCGTGCGCGGCCTGGTCGACACGGCCGATCTGCCGCTCAACGTCTCGCGCGAGATCCTGCAGGGCAATCGCACGGTCGACAAGATTCGCTCCGCGCTGGTCAAGCGCGTGCTCGATCTGCTCGACGATCTGGCGGCCAACAGGCCCGACGATTACGCCAGGTTCTACGAGCAGTTCGGCAAGGTGCTCAAGGAAGGCATCATCGATGACCACGCCAATCGCGAGCGCATCGCCAAGCTGCTGCGCTTCAACTCGACCACGGCGCTGGACAAGCCCAGCGTGGGCCTCGAGGACTACATTGCGCGCATGCCCGAGACGCAGGAAAAGATCCTGTATCTCACGGGCGAGTCGCTCGGCGCGATCCGCAACAGCCCGCATCTCGAGGGCTTTCGCAAGGCCGGCTTCGAAGTGCTGCTGCTGGCCGACCGTATCGACGAGTGGGTCGTCGGCAATCTGACCGAATATCAGGACAAGAAGCTCGAATCGGCCGCGCGTGGCAATGTCGAAGCGGCCGGCAAGATCGACACTGCGGATCAGGCCAAGCAAGAGGCCGAGTTCAAGGAGGTGCTCGCCAAATTGCCTGAGGCGCTCGGCCATCGCATCGCCAGCGCGCGCGTGTCGGCTCGACTGACCGAATCGCCGTCCTGCCTTGTCGCGCCCGAGCACGGCATGTCGCGCCAGTTGCTCGAAATCCTCAAGCAGGCCGGCCAGGATGCGCCGGACATCAAACCGATTCTCGAGCTCAACGCCGAGCATCCGCTCGTCGCCAGGCTCAAGGACGCACTCAGCGACGAGGTGGGTTTTGCCGATCTGGCCGAAGTGCTGCATGGCCAGGCAGTGCTCGCCGAAGGCGGTCAGCTCGACGATCCGGCCGGCTTCGTCAAACGTCTCAACAAGCTGATTCTCGGCCAGGGCGGCGGTCGCATCCTGCTGGGTTGATTGGCTTGGCCTGAAACTGAAAACGGGCGCTGCATGCGCCCGTTTTTTTATCGCAGCGGGGCTTCGATTGGCTTATCGCGTATCGGCAGCTTTCATGGTGACGGGCGCGCCGGCGCATTCCCCAGGCCGCAGGACATGGCGAGCTGGGCCAGTTCTATATCGTTGCTCACCTGCAGCTTGCGCTTGATCTGGTAGTGCAGGTTCTGCACGGTCTTGGTACTCAAATGCAGCGCCTGGGCGATGCGTTCCACGCTGTGCAGGTCCACCATCAGCAGCAACACGTCGAATTCGCGCGGCGTCAGTTCTTCGAGTGGCGAGCGTCCACCGCATACGCTGGCAAGGGCCAGCGCCTGCGCGATATCCGGGCTCAACACCTGGCGCCCGCCCATCACGTCACCGATGGCGCGCAGCAGCACGTCGGGCGTGCTGTTCTTGGTGACGTAGCCCCAGGCTCCCGAGCGCAGCGCCGCGAGCGCGAAGTCCGGCGATACATGCATGCTGAACACCAGTACGCGCGCCGAAGGTTCTATCAGCAGCACGCGCCGGATGGCATCCAGGCCGCTGGCGCCCGGCATGGTGATGTCGGTGATGAACAGGTCGGGACGGTGCTCGCGATACAGGCGATAGGCTTCGTCCGCATGATCGGCTTCGGCGACCACGCTGACTTTTCCGTGGCGTTCCAGCAGATGCCGGTAGCCGGCACGGACCACCGCGTGATCGTCCGCCAGCAGGACGCGCCAGGGTTGCGGGGTTCCGGGGCCGCTCATGCCGGGTTCCCGGCGGGCAGGCGGGCGCAGACGTCGAATCGTGACGCCGTCGCCTCGATCTCCAGGCAACCGCCGAGCGAGCGCAGGCGTTCTTCCAGCAGCTGCAGGCCCATGCCGCTGCCACGGCTGACGATTCGGTCGCCAGGGACATCGTTGCTGACACGGGCTTCCACGCCACGGGGACCGCAGTGCAGCGCGATCTCGGCGCGCTGGCTGTCGCCCGCATGGCGCGCGATGTTGCTCAGGCATTCCTGCATCACCCGGTACAGGCAAAGCGCCTGTTCGCCGCCAATGCCCGCCAGATCATGGCCGGCAGTGGCCAAGTGCAGCTGCGGACGCCCGCGCAGACGCGCGCGCCAGCCGGTGACGAGATCGTTGAGCGCCGAGACCAGTCCCTGCTGTTCGAACAGCGGCGGCCGGACGCGCAGCAGCAGGCTGCGCAGGGCCACCTGGGTCTGCTCCACCGTCTGATCGATTTCTTCCAGATCGTTTTCGTCCATGGCCTCGCCGTCGCCGATGCGCATGCGCAGCAGCGCGACCGCCACCGCGGTAGCGGCGACGGACTGGCCGACTTCCTCGTGCAGTGCGTGGGTCAGTTCGCGGCGCTCGTCCTCCTGGATGCGGATCAGTTTGGAGGTGAGCTGGTCGCGCAGGTCCGAGGCCTGCTTCAACCGCAGTGCCAGCTGCCGTACGCCGTCGGAAATGTCGCGGAACTCGCGAACCTGATAGCGCGGCAGCTGCTCCGGCGCGGGCACGCCGCTACCGGCGAGGCGATCCAGTGCCGCGACGATCTGGCGGGTCGGGCTCAGCGCGTGGCCGATCATCCAGAACACCAGCGCGTCCAATGCGATGATGGTGAGTGCTGCCAGGCCGGAGAGCTTGCGCACGGTGTTCCACTCGGCGTCGAACAGGCGCTGCGGGTCCGGCGTGAAGCGTGCGGTGCCGGCGGTCTGGCCCCAAAGCCGTACCGGCCGTTCGAGCGTGGGCGCGACCGGGATCAGCCCGGCAAGCCAGCGCGGCAGGCGGTGATGCGCGCGGGTGGCCGGCTCGGTTTCGCAGCCATGTTCGTCTTCGCGCCCGTTCATCGCGACATAGCGGATGCACAAGGGCTCCGGCATGGCGGCGGCGATGCGCGAAAGCTCCGGGGAACGCTCGCCGGCCGCCGCGGCGGTCATCTGCCAGGCCAGGTCGAGCTCCATGTGCTGTGCCAGTCGGTCCGCGCGCTGCTCGAGTTCGCTGCGGGTGCGGCTCGCGGCACTGGCGATCACGGCGAGGCTGACCGCGGCCCAGCACAGCAGCCCGAGCAACGTCATGCGTATCAGTAGATGCCACTTCAGGCTCATGTCTGCTTCCTCTTATGCAGCGATCCCGCTCGCCCGGCGCCATTGTTTCATGTGATGTCGCGTCCGCCGCGACATCGGTTTCACGCGGGCAAATTGCCCGGCATGCGGGAGTCAGTTTTCGGTAGCGGCCTTCGGGCGGCGATCACTATCGTGCCGACACCAAGACAAGACGGAGGAGCGGGCGATGACATTCGTTTCAGGAGGAAGGCACGGCCGGTTGCGGGCAGTTTGGCTGGCGGTTTGGCTGGCGGTCGCTGCGGGTTCGGCGCAGGCGGCGGTGCCCTTGAGCAAGACCACGGTCGAGGCATTCGATACCCAGTTCAGGCAGGCCGTCGCGCCGCTGGCGGGCAAATCCGTGCGTGATGCGAAAGTGCTGCAACTGAGCGCCGACGTCGATGGCTGGCTCGACACCGGAATGGCCCTCGACGCGGGCGACCGCGTCACGATCGTCGTCGGCGGCACGGTATGGCTGTCGCGTGCCTACCAGCTCGGCCTGGATCAGCCGCTGGTGGCCTGGGCGCGTATCGGTGCGCGGGGACCGGTTTTCCACGGAACGCGCCATACCGATACGTTCACCGCCGATCGTGGTGGCACACTGCAACTCAAGACTTTCCCGACGCGCTGGCTGAGCCGCGACGGACGTTACCTGCCGCAGCCCCAGCCCTTCAACGCCGATGGCGGCGGAACCGTCAGCGTGGGGCTGATCCGCTGGGCACGGCAGGCCGATCCGGTGCAGGCACTGGCCACGCTGGATGCGGCTTCGGCGCCCTGGGTGCAGGCCGAGCGGGAACGCCTGGCGCATCCGCCCACCGTGCCGGCGGGCTGGTCCTACCTGTGGGAGCTGGGTCCGGCGGAAATCTTCCACGAGCGTTCGGCCAACGGTGACGGCGGCCCGCGCAGACGCATGGACGTACACACGCAAGCGGACGTCGCCATCCTTCAGCGTCCCACGGACCAGGCGCTGACGGACGATCTCAAGCTGTCCTGGCGCTGGAAGGTCGACATGCTGCCCGGGCTTGCCGCGGAAGACACGGCCGCCACGCACGACTACCTGAGCATCGCGGTGGAGTTCGACAACGGTCGCGATCTCACCTATCTGTGGAGCCGTAAATTGCCGGCGGGAACCCACTTCGCCTGTCCGCTCGAGGCCTGGGCGGATCGCGAGACCCACATCGTGGCGCGCAGCGGCGAAGCCGAACTCGGCCGCTGGCTCAGTGAGGAACGCTCGCTGCTGAAGGACTATGCCAAGGCCGTCGGCGGTCCTCCGCCCAAGCGTGTGGTTCGCGTCTGGCTCATCGCCAACAGCGTGTTCGGCCGTGGAGAGGGCAAGGCGGAATTCGGCGACATTCGCCTGGCCACGCCCAGTCACACGGCGACGGTATGGTGAGGTCCGGGCGCAGCCTGGCTATCGGGCGACTTTAGCCGTCGTCGAACGGCGGCAGCATCCTGAAGGGTGTTGCCGCAGTCTCGCGCTTCGGGGTTTCGTTTTAGGGGATTACGCGAACCGCATTGACGAAGCGCTTCTCCCACCACGGATCGCCGACGCTCGCGACGATCACGGTGCGTCCGGTTGCCGGTGCATGCACCGCCTCGCCGTTGCCGAGATAAATGGCGACGTGATCGACGTTTCCGCCGCTGCGGCCGAATCGGTAGAACAGCAGATCGCCCGGCTGGGCCTGGCTGATCTTGATGGTCCTGCCGGCGTCGTGCTGCTCGCGCGTCGAACGCGGCAGGCTCACGCCGGCCTGTGCGTAGACGTAGCGCGTGAGCCCGCTGCAGTCGAAGCCGTCCGGCGTGGTTCCGCCGTAGCGATATGGCCGCCCGATCTGTCCCGTGGCTTCGAACACGATGGTTTGCCGCGTGTCGCTGATCTGCGCCGGAATGTCGCCCCCGAAGCCCGCGCAGCCCGCCAGCAGCATCGTCAGTGCGATGCAGAGCCAGATGCATCCGGTCTTCTGCATCAAGCCGGCGGTGCGGTGAGCAGCATCGACGGGCGCTGAGCGAAGTTCGCGTACCAGGCGGCGAGCGCATCGCGACCGGTTCTCCACTCGATGTAGGGCAGGCGAAAGTCGATATACGCCAGCGCGACGCCGATGCTCACTTCGACCGTGCTCGGCGCTTCGGTCTCGAACGTCGAAGTCTGTTGCTCGAGCAGATCGAGAGCGCGGCTGATCAGTGCGGCCTGGCGATCGAGCGAAGCCATGTAGACGATGCTCTCGGGCCGGCGTTTTTCCATCACCGTGGCCACGCTCGCATCCATGATGCCGTCAGCCGTGACCTGGCAGCGCAACGCCGCCCAGCGCTTGCTTCCACGCGGCAGGCCCGTGAGCCCGCGGCCGCGCGTGAGCAGGTATTCGGCGATCAGCGCCGAATCGGGCAGCACTTCATTGCGCTCGGTGACGAGCACCGGAATCTTCGACAAGGGATTGACGGCCAGCAGCTCCTCGGGCGAGGAGTGCGGGTCGACGTGAATCTCTTCGATCAGGTCGGAGAGCCCAAGCTCTGCTGCGATGACCCGGACCTTGCGCGCATACGGCGACGTCGGGCTGCAGTAGAGCTTCATCTTCATGCGCTAAGTCCGATAGGCGAAAGCCGAAGGCTGACCGGCGCGCGCATTTTTGACAAGCCTTCTTTTGGGCGTAGCGCGGATGGCTTGTTTCGCGCGCAAAGGAAAACGCCCCGGAAATCCGGGGCGTCTAGGGTGCCGTGCGGCGGCTTACTTGACGTCGAGCTTGTCGAGGTAACGCTCGGCATCGAGCGCGGCCTGGCAGCCGGTTCCGGCGCTCGTGATGGCCTGGCGGTAGATGTGGTCCATGACGTCGCCTGCCGCGAACACGCCCGCCACGCTCGTCGCGGTCGCATCGCCTTCGCTGCCGCTGTGAACCTTGATGTAGCCGCCGTTCATGCTCAGCTGGCCTTCGAAGATGCCGGTGTTCGGCGAATGGCCGATGGCGATGAACACGCCGCTCAGCGCCACGTCTCGCGTCTCGTTGTTCTGCACGTTGCGCACGCGCATGCCGGTGACGCCGGAGCTGTCGCCGAGCACTTCGTCGAGCGTCGAGTTCCAGATGATCTCGACCTTGCCCTCTTCGACGCGCTTGTTGAGCTTGTCGTGCAAGATTTTTTCGCCCTTGAACTTGTCGCGACGGTGCACGACCGTGACTTTCCTGGCGATGTTGGCGAGGTAGAGCGCCTCTTCGACCGCGGTGTTGCCGCCGCCGATCACGGCCACGTCCTGATTCTTGTAGAAGAAGCCGTCGCAGGTCGCGCAGGCGCTCACGCCCTTGCCGCGGAATTCCTGCTCCGACGGAATGCCGAGATACTTGGCGCTCGCGCCGGTGGCGATGATCAGCGCATCGGCCGTGTACTCGCCGGCGTCGCCGCGCAGCTTCAGCGGCTTGCTCGCCAGGTCGACCTCATGAATGTGGTCGTAGATGAACTGGGTATCGAAGCGCTCGGCATGCTTCTGCATGCGCGCCATCAGGTCCGGGCCGAGCAGGCCTTCGACGTCGCCGGGCCAGTTGTCGACCTCCGTGGTGGTCATGAGCTGGCCGCCCTGTTCCAGGCCGGTGATCAGCGCGGGTTTGAGGTTGGCGCGAGCGGCGTAGACGGCGGCCGTATAACCGGCCGGACCGGACCCGAGAATGATCAGGCGATGATGCTGGCTCATCTTTTTTGCCTTTCTTTGTTCGATTGTTGAGTGTTGCGGAATGTGGGGGCTTGGAGCGCGAACGCAATGGGCGCGGCGGCCGCAAATACGGTTACTGTTGCGAGCGGACGGTCTTGCCGCCGGATCGACCCGCATTCTAGTCGCTGCCGCCCGGGGGCGAGGTGTTTTCGGCCTCCGCGGACGACCACGAGTTTCTCGAACAGCAAGACATAGGATTGGCCATGAATCTGTTGCGCAAGACTTCCTCGCTCGCCGCCATCGCCGGCGTCGTCCTGGGCCTGGCGTTCTCGTGGAGCGAGACCGCGGCCACGGCGAACTCGCAGAACCCGATCGCCGACCTCAAGCTGCCGCCCGGATTCTCGATCGAGGTCTGGATCGACGAGGTGCCCAATGCGCGCACGCTGGCGCTCGGCGACAAGGGCACCCTGTTCGTCGGCTCCCGCGAGGCCGGCAAGCTCTATGCGCTGAGCGACACCGACGGCGACGGCCGGCCCGATCGCAGGATCGTGCTCGCCGAGGGCCTCAACCGGCCGACCGGCCTGGCGTTCCGCAATGGCGATCTGTACGTGGCCGAGATCGACAAGCTCTGGAAGCTGCCGGGTATCGAATCCAGGCTCGATCAGCCGCCCAAACCGGTGATGATCCGCGCCGACCTGCCCGACAAGACGCACCACGGCTGGCGCTTCATCGACTTCGGGCCCGACGGCAAGCTCTATCTGGCGATCGGCGCTCCGTGCAATGTCTGCAAGCCCGAGGCGTTCATGGCCGGGCCGGACAAGCTCGAATTCGCCTCGATCACGCGCATGGACGCGGACGGACGCAACTGGGAGGTGGTGGCTCGCGGAGTGCGCAATTCGGTCGGCTTCGGCTGGCATCCGAAGACCCGGCAGCTCTGGTTCACCGACAACGGTCGCGACATGCTCGGCGACGACACCCCGTCCTGCGAGCTCAATAAAGTCGGCAAGACCGGCGAGGATTTCGGCTTCCCGTACTGTCACGCGGGCGCGGTGTCCGATCCGGATTTCGGCAAGGATCGCAGCTGCTCGGCCGCGACCGCGCCGGTGGCGCTGCTCGGGCCGCACGTCGCGCCACTCGGGCTGGAGTTCTACACGGGCACGCAGTTTCCGGCGCAATACCGCGGCGATGTCTTCGTCGCCCTGCATGGCTCGTGGAACCGCAGCCAGAAGAACGGCTATCGCGTGCAGCGCGTGCACCTGGACGGCGATCGCGTGGTGAGCCAGGAGCCGTTCGTCGAGGGCTGGCTGCAGGTCCAGAACGGAAGCGAGTCCGTCAGCGGTCGCCCGGCGGACGTGCTGCAGACCCCGGATGGCTCGCTGCTGATCTCCGACGACCTCGGCAACCGCATCTGGCGGGTGCGCTACACCGGCAAGTGAAGCGGGGTGCCACTGCGCTCGCGCTGGGGTGGAAAAGATTGATTTGAAAGGAGCGGCGCTCGACTCGATAATACGCGCCCTCATTTTCCGCCCCGGGTTATCACCCAGAGCGCAGCCAGTTCACCCACCACCCACCCAAGGCCGTGAAAACCAACTTCCCACGCATTCAGCGTCTGCCGCCCTATGTCTTCAATATCGTTGGAGAACTGAAGGCCGCAGCCCGAGCTCGTGGCGAGGACATCATCGATTTCTCGATGGGTAATCCGGACCAGCCGACGCCCAAGCACATCGTCGACAAGCTGGTGGAAGCTTCGGTGCGCGGCACCGACAGCGACTACGTGCGTCCCGAGCTCATCGACGAGGACGGCACGCACACGCATCGCTATTCGCTGTCCAAGGGCGTTCCGCGCCTGCGCCGGGCGATGGCGCGCTGGTACAAGACGCGTTACGACGTCGATCTGAACCCGGATTCCGAGGTCATCGCGACGATCGGCTCCAAGGAGGGCCTCGCGCACCTGGCCTTCGCCACGCTGGCCCAGGGCGACGTCGTACTGGTGCCGAATCCGGCGTATCCGATCCACCCGTACGGCGTCGTGCTCGCCGGTGCCGATGTGCGCCACGTGCGCTTCACGCCCGAAGTCGATTTCTTCGAAGAACTCGAGCGCGCGGTCAAGGAAACCTGGCCGGCGCCGAAGATGCTGATCCTGAATTTCCCGGGCAACCCGACCGCCCAGTGCGTCGACCTGGCCTTCTTCGAGAAGGCCGTGGCGTTCTGCCGCGAGCATGAAATCTGGCTCGTGCACGACCTCGCGTACGCCGACATCGTGTTCGACGGCTACAAGGCGCCGTCGGTGATGCAGGTGCCGGGTGCCAAGGACGTGGCCGTGGAGTTCTTCACGCTGTCCAAGAGCTACAACATGCCGGGCTGGCGCGTCGGCTTCATGGTCGGCAACCCGACGCTCGTCAATGCACTGGCCCGCATCAAGAGCTACCTCGACTACGGCATGTTCACGCCGATCCAGGTCGCCGCGATCGCCGCGCTCGAAGGCCCGCAGGATTGCGTCGCCGAGATCTGCGAGATGTACCGCAAGCGCCGCGACGTGCTCTGCGATGCGCTCAACGCGGCGGGCTGGCAGGTCGAGCGCCCGAAGGCGACGATGTTCGTCTGGGCCAAGATTCCGGAGGCTTTCCGCCATCTCGGCTCGATCGAATTCTCCAAGCTGCTGCTGAGCGAAGCCAAGGTCGCGGTTTCGCCGGGCATCGGCTTCGGCGAGTACGGCGACGACCACGTGCGCTTCGCGCTGATCGAGAACGAGCACCGCACGCGCCAGGCCGTGCGCGGCATTCGCAAACTGTTGCAGAAGGGCGCGCCGGCTCCGGCGCCCGCCGCTGAACCTGTCGTGGAGAAAGCTTCGTGAGCGTTGCGCCGCTGCGTGTCGGTCTGCTGGGTCTGGGCACGGTCGGGCAGGGCGTCATTCGCGTCCTGCAGCGCAACGCCGATGAAATCACGCGTCGCGTCGGTCGCCCGGTCGTCGTCACGCACGCTTCGGCCCGCGATACCAGCAAGGCGCGCGAGGTCTCGCTCGAAGGCATCACGATCCTCACCGATCCGATGGACATCGCGGCCAAGGCCGATGTCGATGTGGTCGTCGAACTGATCGGCGGCACCACGTATGCGCGCGACCTCGTGCTCGCCGCGATCGCGCGCGGCAAGCCGGTGGTCACCGCCAACAAGGCGCTGCTCGCGCTCGAAGGCAACGCGGTGTTCAGCGCCGCGCGCGAAAAAGGCGTGCTGGTGGGCTTCGAAGCCGCGGTGGCCGGCGGCATTCCGGTCATCAAGGCCATACGCGAAGGCCTTGCCGGCAATCGCATCGAAGCGCTCGCCGGCATCATCAACGGCACCTGCAACTACATCCTCACGCAGATGACCGAGAAGGGTCAGGCCTTCGCCGATGCGCTCGCCGATGCGCAGCGCCTCGGCTACGCCGAAGCCGATCCGACCTTCGACGTCGAAGGCGTCGACGCCGCGCACAAGCTGACGATCCTCGCGAGCATCGCCTTCGGCATGCCGCTGAATTTCGATGCGGTGGCGGTCGAGGGCATCACCAAGGTGACGCCGCAGGACATCAAGATCGCGCAGGCGCTGGGCTATCGCATCAAGCATCTGGGCATCGCCAAGCGCACCGACAGCGGCGCGGAGCTGCGCGTGCATGCGACGCTGATTCCGGAAGACAAGCTCATCGCCAAGGTCGACGGCGTGCTCAACACCGTGCTGCTGCAGGGCGATGCGGTCGGCCAGATGGGGCTTTACGGCCGTGGCGCGGGAGGCGATGCGACGGCTTCGGCCGTGGTCGCCGATCTCGTCGACGTGGCGCGCTCGATCGGCGCCGAAGCCAGGCACCTCGTGCCGGCGCTGGCCTTCCAGCCCGATGCCGTGCGTGCGCTGCCGGTGCTGCCGCTGGACCAGGTTGCGAGCGCGCATTACCTGCGCATCAACGTCGCCGATGAAACCGGCGTGCTCAAGGCCATCACCGCCATCCTCGCCGAACTCGACATCAGCATCGAAGCGATCCTGCAGAAGGAGCCGCGCGGTGGTGAAGACGCAACGGTGGCCGTCATCACCTCGGTGATTCCGGAATCGCGCTTCAACCAGGCCGTCGCGCGCGTGCGCAGCCTGCCGTTCGTGCGCGAGGACGTTTCGCGTTTTCGCGTCGAGCATTTTTGAACTTCCTGTTCAAGCCGAGGCCATCCATGGCCTCGTTTTTCAAAACAAGCAGTCTGCTAGTAGAACTCCCATGACCCGCACCATCACCCGCTACAGCGGCCTCGTCGAACACTACCGTGCCCGCCTTCCGCTGACCGCCGACACGCGCGCGATCAGCCTCGCCGAAGGGCGTACGCCACTGATCAAGCTCGAGAACCTGGCCAGGGAAATCGGCTTCGAGGGCGAGCTGTACGTGAAGTTCGAGGGCCTGAATCCCACCGGCTCGTTCAAGGACCGCGGCATGACCGTGGCGGTGACGCAGGCCGTGCACGAGGGCGCCCGCGCCATCATCTGCGCCTCCACCGGCAACACCTCGGCGGCCGCGGCGGCCTATGCCGCGCGCGCCGGCATCACCGCGTTCGTGCTGATCCCGGAAGGCAAGATCGCGCTCGGCAAGCTCGCCCAGGCCGTCGTCCACGGCGCGGTGGTCGTGCAGATTCGCGGCAACTTCGACGACGGCATGCGCCTGGTCAAGGAAGTGGCCGAAACCTCGCCGGTGGCCATTGTCAACTCGATCAACCCGTTCCGCCTGCAGGGCCAGAAGACCGCCGCCTTCGAGATCGTCGAAGCGCTCGGCCGCGCGCCGGACTACCACTGCATCCCGGTCGGCAACGCCGGCAACATCTCGGCGCACTGGATCGGCTATTCCGAAGTCTCCGGCTTCGAGACCGCCGCCAATGTGCTGACCGCCGAGCTGCGCGGCTACGACCGCAGCAAGCTCGTCGACAACCGTCCGAAGATGGTCGGCTATCAGGCCGCGGGCAGCGCCCCGTTCATGCGCGGCGGGCCGGTACGCGATCCGGAAACCGTGGCCACCGCGATCCGCATCGGCGATCCGCAGTCCTGGGATCTGGCCTGGGCGGTGCAGAAGGAGTCGGGCGGCTGGTTCGACGAATGCGCCGACGCTGACATCCTCGCGGTCCAGCGCCGCCTGGCCGAGCTCGACGGCGTGTTCTGCGAGCCGGCCTCGGCGACCTCGCTGTGCGGCGCGATCCGCGACATCAAGGCCGGCAGGATCGCGCCGGGCTCGACTGTGGTCTGCACGCTCACCGGCAACGGCCTCAAGGACCCGGACATCATCGTCAAGGGCGGCCTCCAGGGCGTGGTCGAAGTGCCGGCCGAACGCTCGGCCGTCGAAAAGGCCCTGCTCGCCCGCCTGGGCTGAACGGCTCCGCTGCTCTGATCCCACGGCCGCCGATCCTTCGACGGACTCGCTTCGATGTCGAATCGCACAGCCCCTTCGGCAGCCGCCGAAGGGCAGGGCTTCGGCGTTGCTGTCTACGCCCGTGTGAGCCGGATTCGCGACGGTGACCTCGGTTTGAGTTCAACACGGTGTAAAATGCGTCTTCGCTGCAAGTCGGACGCGTGATGATCTGGGTGGATTACGGCATCCTGGCGGTGTTGCTGGTATCGGTCATCGTCGGGCTGGTGCGTGGCTTCGCCCGCGAGGTTCTCGGGCTCGCGACCTGGGTACTCGCGTTCTGGCTCGCGCTGAGCTTCGCCGCCCCGTTCGGGCACTGGCTCGAAGCCTTCATCAGTGTTCCGTCCGTCCGCAAGATCACCGCCTACGCATTGCTGTTCCTCGGCGGGCTGCTGGCCGGCGGCATCGTCACCGCCCTGATCGTGCGGGTGATGCGCAGCAACGACGGCATTTCCTCGATCGATCGCACGCTCGGCGGCGGCTTCGGCCTGCTGCGCGGCGGGCTCCTCGTCGGCGCCTTCATCCTGATCGGAGGGCTGACCCCGCTCAAGCAGGATCCCTGGTGGTCGCAATCGACGCTGATGCCGCGCTTCGCGTGGCTCGCCGATGGCCTGCAGACCCTGATTCCGGAGCGCTGGATTCTGCAGATTCAGTCCACAGATTCAGAACTGCCCGCCGGCTTGCCGGACGAGCAGACGGACGGTTCGCGCGAGGGCGCGCCCGTCTCCGGTACGACATCCCTTTAGGTTTATCCCCGAGGTCATCATGTGCGGCATCGTCGGCATCTACGGCCACAACAGCGTCAATCAGGAACTCTATGACGCCCTGACCATGCTCCAGCATCGCGGTCAGGATGCGGCGGGCATCATCACCAACGAAGGCTCGCGCCTGCACCTGCGTAAGGAAAACGGCCTGGTGCGCGACGTCTTCAGCAAAGATGAGCACATGATGCGGCTGCGCGGACCGGTGGGCATCGGCCACGTGCGCTATCCCACCGCAGGCGCGAGCAGCTCCGCCGAGGCGCAGCCGTTCTACACCAACATGCCGTTCGGCATTTCGTTGTCGCACAACGGCAACCTGACCAACGCCGAAGAGCTCAAGCAGGAGCTGTTCGCCGAGGACCGTCGTCACCTCAACACCGAATCCGACTCCGAAGTGCTGCTCAACGTGTTCGCGCACGAGCTGCTCGTGCAGAGCCGCATGAAGCTCACCGCCGAGGACATCTTCGCCGCCGTGTCGGGCGTGCATCGTCGCTGCCGCGGCGCGTATGCGGTAGTCGCAATGATCAGCGGCTACGGCCTGGTCGGCTTCCGCGATCCCTTCGGCATCCGTCCGGTCTGCTACGGCTCGCGCGACACGCCCAACGGCAAGGAATACATGATCGCGTCCGAGTCGGTCGCGCTCGATGCGCTCGGCTACGACTTCCTCGACGACATCGCGCCGGGCGAGGCGATCTACATCGACATGGAAGGCAAGCTGCATCGCCGCCAGTGCTCGCACAACCCCATCTATTCGCCGTGCATTTTCGAGTACGTGTATCTCGCACGTCCGGACTCGGTGATCGACGACATTTACGTCTACAAAGCGCGCCTGCGCATGGGCATCAAGCTCGCCGAGAAGATCCTGCGCGAGTGGCCCGAGCACGATATCGACGTGGTGATCCCGATTCCGGACACCTCGCGCGTGGCCGGTGCCGAAGTGGCCGCGCGCCTCGGTGTGAATTACCGCGAAGGCTTCATCAAGAACCGCTACATCGGCCGCACCTTCATCATGCCGGGCCAGGCCGCGCGCAAGAAGGGCGTGCGCCAGAAGCTCAATCCGGTCGACGTCGAGTTCCGCGGCAAGAACGTGCTGCTCGTCGACGACTCGATCGTGCGCGGCACGACCTCGCAGGAAATCATCCAGATGGCGCGCGATGCGGGCGCCAAGAAAGTCTATTTCGCCTCGGCTTCGCCGCCCGTTCGTTACCCGAATGTCTACGGCATCGACATGCCGACCGCGAGTGAACTGGTCGCGCACGGGCGCACCCTGCCGGAGCTCGAAAAGCTGCTCGGTGCCGATCGTTTGATCTTCCAGGATCTGAACGATCTCATCGACGCGGTGCGCCACAAGCATTCGCAGATCGAGCGCTTCGACTGCTCGGTGTTCACGGGCGAATACATCACCCAGGACATCAGCGCCGAATACCTGTCGCAGCTGGAACTGTTCCGTTCCGACGCGGCCAAGCTCAAGCGCTCGCGCGGTCCGCAGTCGGTGATAGAGCTGCAGAACGCGGGCGTCGGCTAGGAAGCACTGTCCAGGCTACTGCGCTCGGCCTCTCGGGCGCGGGCGGTGCTCGGAATCCTCACGTACTACTCGCACGCTCCGGTTCCTGCGCTCCATCCTCACCCGACCTGCCGTCGCTCGCTACGCCTGGACAGCACTTCCCTGGAGCGTAGTGAAGCCGTTGCGACCTAAGTTTGGGCGGCCTAGACTTCACCCTCGCGCCGATTTGAACCTGCTTGCGGGCGCAGCGATCGAAGTTCGAGAGAGCTTCATCGCGAATAAATTCGGCTAAACGGACAGCAGGCCCGTTTTGCTTTTTTGAGCAGCGGGCACTGCGGTGCCCATGCGAAGAGAACCGCCATGAGCATCGACGATCAGGACCCCATCGACTCCATCGATCCCAGTGAAAGCTGGGGCTTCGGCACGCTCGGCATTCGCCACGCGGAGTTGCGTAGTCCCGAGATGGAACATTCGCCGGCCATCTATCCGACGTCGAGCTACGTTTATCGCAGCGCCGCCGAAGCGGCGGCGACGTTCCTCGGCCAGCGCGAAGGCAACGTCTACAGCCGCTTCACGAATCCGACCGTACAGGCCTTCGAAAAGCGGCTTGCACGCATGGAAGGCGGCGAAGCCTGCGTCGCCACCGCGAGTGGCATGGCGGCGATTCTCACGCTGGTGCTGACCATGCTCAAGGCGGGCGATCATTTGCTCGCGTCCAAGGGTCTATTCGGCTCGACAATCAATCTGTTCAACAACTACATCGCCAAGCTCGGTATCGAGATCGGCTATGCGACGCCGAGCGACATTGAGTCCTGGCGCGCCGGTTTCAAGCCGAACACCAAGCTGGTCTTCGTCGAAACGCCATCGAATCCGCTGACCGAGCTCGTCGATATCGAAGCGCTCGCGACGCTCGCGCACGAGCATGGCGCCGCGCTCGCGGTCGACAACTGCTTTCTGACGCCGGTGTTCCAGCAACCGCTCAAGCTCGGTGCCGATTACGTCGTGCATTCGGCGACCAAGTTCATCGACGGGCAGGGACGTTGCCTCGGTGGCGCGATCGTGGGCGATGCACAACGCGTGGGCAAGGATGTTTACGGTTTCATGCGTACGGCGGGGCCCTGCCTTTCGCCGTTCAACGCCTGGGTTTTCCTGAAAGGCCTCGAGACTCTGTCGGTGCGCATGAAGGCGCACGAACAGAGTGCGTGCCAGCTGGCTCAATGGCTCAGCCAGCAGCCGATCGTGTCCCGTGTCCTGCATCCTTCGCTCGCATCGCATCCGCAACATGAACTTGCAAAGCGCCAGCAACGTGGCTTTGGTTCGATCGTGTCGTTCGAAGTCAGAGGCGGGCGCCAAGCGGCGTGGAGCGTGATCGACGCAACGCGGCTTTGCTCGATCACGGGCAATCTCGGCGATGCGCGAACCACGATCACGCATCCTGCGACCACCACGCATGGACGCATCAGCGAACAGCAACGTACAGAAGCGGGGATTACCGAAGGTTTGATCCGTATCTCGGTAGGTCTCGAAGACATCGAAGACCTCATTGCCGATCTGCGGCGGGCTTTTTCGCGCGCCGAAGGCGGATAAGAGAAGTCTCATTGTCCTTGCAAAAGGATTTGTGCATCGGATATTGCGTACCCGCGATCCGCTGTCGCCCTTCGAGCGTATGCGAAACATTGAAAAACTTGCGCGGAAGCGGCCGGATGCGTTATCCAGTGGGTGTTTTTTAGCGCAAGCCATCGCTCCCGTGTAAGCTTGCGCACCGCTACGCGGTTCCCCCCCCCAAGAATTTGATACCCCGCTCTAATAAGGAGATTTCAATGGCCAGCACCAAGCAAGGCGACGACAAAGCCACCAAGAAGGCTGCTCCTCGTGGTGGCATTTCGCAGACCGTGACGCCGAGCGCCCAGCTCGCCGAGGTCGTCGGCTCCGCTCCGATCACTCGCGCTGACCTGACCAAGAAGGTTTGGGAATACATCAAGAAGCACAACCTGCAGGACGCCACCAACCGTCGCGCGATCAACGCCGATGCCAAGCTCAAGCCGATCTTCGGCGGCAAGGATCAGGTGACGATGTTCGAGATGACCAAACTGGTCAACCAGCACGTTTCCAAGTAAGCGTGGTGTCTTTGAAGCGGGCCGCAAGGTCCGCTTTTTTGTTGCCCGCCGTATGAAAAGTGAGCTCGAACCGACTCGCCGCGTGACCGATCGATGAACGATGTGCCATCCATCGAAACCCTCTGGCTTGCGCTGATCGAGCGCGAGCCCGAGGCCAAATGCGCGATGGTCGGCGCCATCGGCAAGCTCGATGCGGATATCGCGCATCAGCCGCGTCCGCAAACCTGGCAGCCGGGGCGTCCGCAAAGCCTGCAACTGGTTTCACCGCGCGAGGTACCCGTGCGCGGTTTGGGCAGCGATGCGGGGCGCGCAGCCCTGCTGCATGCGATCGCGCACATCGAGTTCAACGCGATCAACCTCGCGCTCGATGCCTGTCTGCGCTTCGCCGATATGCCGGCGCAGTACTACGAAGATTGGCTCAGCGTGGCCAAGGACGAGGCGCGTCATTTCACGATGCTGGCCGAACGGCTCGCCACGTTCGGTCATCGTTATGGCGATGTTCCGGCACACAACGGCCTTTGGGAGGCAGCCGAGAAAACCGCGTACGACGTGCTCGCGCGCATGGCGCTGGTTCCGCGCGTACTCGAAGCACGCGGGCTCGACGTGACACCGGGCATGATCCATCGGCTCACGGAAATGCGCGATGCGCAGACCGTCGCGATCCTGCGCGTGATCCTCGATGAGGAAGTGCGCCACGTCGCCATCGGCACGTATTGGTTCCGCTGGCTTTGCGCGCAGCGTTCGCTCGAACCCGATGCGACTTTCCGCAAGCTGCTCGCCGAATCCGATACGCGAATTCGCCCGCCCTTGAACTGGCCGGCGCGACAGGCGGCCGGCTTCAGCCGCAACGAACTGCCGCCCGAACTGCTCGCGGGGCTCTGAGGCGTTTCAGCTCGCTGCGATGTCGACGCGCTTCCAGCCTTCGCGCGTCACTTCGAGATACTCGCGGCTGTGTTCTCGCCAATCGGCGAGCACGATGCGTTCGCATGTGCGCCCGTCGATGAGTTCGTGATGCACGTCGGGCCTGTGCGTATGCCCGTGGATGATGCGATCGACACCGTGGCGCAGAAAGCAGGCGCTGACGGCCGTATCGTTGACGTCCATGATCGCCATGCTCTTGCGCGTCTTGGCGCTTTTGCTGCCGCGACGCAGACGATCGGCGATCGCACGCTTGAGGCCACCCGGAATGCGCATGAACAGCCATTGCACGACGCCATTGCGCGAGAAACGGCGCCAACGCTGATAGCCGATATCGTCGGTACACAGCAGATCGCCATGCGTGAGCAGCGTGCGACGGCCTTCGATCTCGACCACGCTCGGGTCGGCCAGCAGGCTTGCGCCGGAGGCCTGGGCGAAGCGCTCGCCGACGAGAAAGTCGCGATTGCCGTGCTGGAAGAACACGCGCACGCCCGCTTCCGACAGCGCGCGCAGCGCCGCGATCTCATCGCCGTAATGCGCCAAGCCATCTTCGTCACCGATCCAGGCTTCGAAGACATCGCCGAGCAGGTACACGGCCCGGGCCTTGCGCGCCGGGCCTTGCAGAAAACGCAGGAAGTCCTGCCGCAGCGTCGACGCGCTTGCCGGCAGATGCAGATCCGACAGCAGCAGCGTCGTCACCGTGACAGGACTTTCAACAGCGAAGACTTAAGCGAGCTTGGCCGACTTGATGACCACCGGCGTTACCGGAACGTCGCGGCCGAACGGACGGATCGCGCCGGTGGGCGTCTCGGCGATCTTGTCGACCACGTCGAGGCCTTCGGTCACATTGCCGAATACCGCGTAGCCCCAGCCGTCCTGGCCCGGGTAGTCGAGGAAATCGTTGTCGCCGTGGTTGATGAAGAACTGCGAGCTCGCCGAATGCGGATCGTTGGTGCGCGCCATCGCGATGCTGCCGCGCTTGTTCTTGAGGCCGTTCTTGGCTTCGTTCTCGATCGGCGCCTTGGTGCGCTTCTGCGCGTATTGCTCGTCGTAGCCGCCGCCCTGGATCATGAAGCCGCGAATCACGCGGTGGAACACCAGGCCGTCGAAGTGGCCGCTGTTCACGTAGTCGACGAAATTGGCGACGGTCTTCGGCGCCTTCTCGGCGTCGAGTTCGAGCGTGATGTTGCCGAGCGAGGTTTCGAGAAGAACCTTCACGGGCTGGGTCGAATCGGTCATTGTGGTGTGCTCTCTTCTAGCGGGTTTTGGGTGGCGGGTTTCAGTATCACCGCCTTGTTGATGAGGACGAGATTTTGAGGATCGCCTCTGGGGCTGCGCATGATCTTGCCAACGGTATCGAAGCCTTCGGTCACCTGGCCGAATACCGCATAGCCCCAGCCGTCGTGGCTGGGATAATCGAACTCGGGATTGTCGCGCAGATTGATGAAGAACTCGGTGGTGGCCGAGTTCGGATCCTCGGCACGTGCCATTGCAACGCTGCCGGCCACATTATGCAAACCGTTCTTTGATTCGTTCGAAATGGCCGCTTTCCACGGGCGCCGCTTCATGTTGGCGTCGAAGCCGCCGCCCTGGATCAGGTAGCCCGGAACGACGCGGTGAAACACCATGCCGTTGTAATAGCCGCTCTTGACGTAGCCGAGGAAGTTGGCAACCGTCTTGGGCGCCTTCGAAGCATCGAGCGTGAAGACGATGTCGCCCATCGTCGTCTCGAGCTTCACGCGTGGATATTCGGTCGCGAGCGCGTCACCGCAGGCGAAAAGGCTCAGCAGCGCCGACAGGCACAGCCTGCGGACAAGGCGGCTCATCAGGCGGCCTCCGCATTGCGCCGCGGATTCGCGAGCCCGATCGCTTGCTGAAGGACGCGCAGGCCGGCTCCGGGCTTGTGTGCGTGTTCGGACAGATGGCGGCGGAAAGCACGTCCGCCGTTCTGGCCGCGATAGAGCCCCAGGATATGGCGAGTGATGCGGTTGAGCGCGGTGCCGCGGTCGAGCTCGCGCTGCACGTAGGGCAGATAAGCGTTCATGATCTCTTCGCGTGTCGGTATGTCGCCGTCGGTTTCGAACAGCTCGCGATCGAGCCCGGCGAGCGCATAAGGGTTTTCGTA
Organism: Hydrocarboniphaga effusa AP103; assembly: GCF_000271305.1. Taxonomy (GTDB): domain Bacteria; phylum Pseudomonadota; class Gammaproteobacteria; order Nevskiales; family Nevskiaceae; genus Hydrocarboniphaga; species Hydrocarboniphaga effusa. The sequence continues at coordinate 498,224 of NZ_AKGD01000004.1, read as the reverse complement.
AGCCTCGCGACCGAGCATCACGCCATCGACGTATCGCAGGTGCTGGCGGCACTGATCGAGCGTGCGGATGCCGCCGTTGATCAGCACGGTCAGCTGCGGAAACTCCTGCTTGAGCCGGTAGACGTGCTCGTAGGTCAGCGGCGGGATCTCGCGGTTCTCGCGCGGAGACAAGCCCTGCAGCCAGGCCTTGCGCGCATGCACGATGAAGGTCGTGCAGCCGGCTGCGGCGACGGTTTCGACGAAGCCGCGCATGAAGGCGTAATCCTCGCTGTCATCGATACCGACGCGATGCTTGACCGTCACCGGCAGGTCGGTCGCGGAGCGCATCGCGCGTACGCAATCGGCGACACGATCGGCCTCGCGCATCAGGCAGGCGCCGAAGCGGCCTTCCTGGACGCGATCGGACGGACAGCCGCAATTGAGATTGACCTCGTCGTACTGCCACTGCTCGGCGAGTGCGGCACAGCGGGCGAGCGCGTCGGGCTCCGAACCGCCGAGCTGCAGCGCGAGCGGATGTTCGCTCGCGTCGAAGCGCAGGTGGCGCTCGACATCGCCATGCAGCAGCGCGCCGGTGGTGACCATTTCGGTGTAGAGCAGCGCATGTGGGGCGAGCAGGCGATGGAATGACCGGCAATGCGTGTCGGTCCAGTCCATCATCGGCGCGACCGAGAGCCGATGGGCCGGACGAGACACGGCCTCGGATGCCGCGCCGATCGAATTTTGCTGCAGCGAATGCACCGTGACCGCACCTGCCTGAACGAGAAGGGCGTGATTTTATGGGCTTTTGCGTTCGTCCGCCCCGGCGTCGAAAATACCGTCTTCTTTCAATGGTTCTCCCATGCGCCTGCTCGTCGTCGAAGATGACCGGCCGATCGCCCTGAGCCTGCAGCGCGCGCTGCAGCGCGACGGCAACATCGTCGACCTGAGCCACGACGGCCAGTCCGCGCTGGGCGCGCTCGTCGACGGCAGTTACGACTGCATCGTGCTCGATCTGGGTCTGCCCGACATCGATGGCACCGAGCTGCTGCGCCGGCTGCGCAAGCAGCGCCAGCACACGCCGGTGGTGATCCTGAGCGCGCGAGACGATCCGCCCGATCGCGTGCTCGGGCTCGATCTCGGGGCCGACGACTACGTGGTCAAGCCCTTCGATCTCGACGAGCTCGAAGCGCGCATTCGCGCGGTGACCCGACGCGGCCTGGCCCGGCGTGGAGGCGACGTCGAGATCGGCCGGCTGCGGCTGTCGATGGTCGAGCGCCGGGTCTTCATCGATGCCGATCCGGTGGAGCTTTCACCGCGCGAATTCGCGATTCTCGAATGCCTGATGCTGCGCCACGGTCGCGTCGTCAGCAAACGCCAGCTGCTCGAATCGGTGGACGGCTGGGACAGCGGCATGTCCGAGAACGCGGTCGAGCTCTACGTGCATCGCGTGCGCAAGAAGATCGAGCAATCCGGATCGGGCATCCAGACGCTGCGCGGCTTCGGTTATCTGCTGCAGGTCGATGAGCCGTCCTGAGCCTCGCCACAGCCTGCGCTCGGGCCTGCTGTTCGCGCTGGTCGGCCCGCTGAGCGCCGTGCTGGTGCTCGGCGGCGCGGTGTCCTACGGGCTCGCGAACTACTTCGCCGACAGCGTCTACGACGGCTGGCTGTTCGATTCGGCCAGCGCGCTCGCGCTCGAAGTGGAGCGCACCGACGACGGGCCTTTCGTCGATCTGCCGGCGCCGACCCAGCGCCTGTTCGAATGGGACGAAACCGATACCACGTACTTCCGCATCAGCGGTGAACGCAAGGGCCTCATCGCCGGCAGAACACAGCCGATGCCGGACGTCATCGGCGATGTCGACGACTACCACGGCGCCTTGCTCTACGACGGCGAGATCGACGACGAGCCCGTGCGCATCGCCCGCATCGAGCTTCCGGCGAGCCGCTACGGTGAAATCGTGCATGTCGAAGTGGCCGAGACCATGCGCAAGCGCAGCGGCCTGGCGAGCGCGATCCTGGCGAGCACGCTGCTTCCGCAGCTGCTGCTGATCGGCGTCACCGCCGCGGTCGTGCGGCGCGCGATCCGCCGCGGCCTGCGGCCTTTGCACAGCCTCGCGCAGCGGCTGGAGGCGCGCAGCCATCGCGAGCTCTCGCCGATCGCCGACGAGGGCGTGCCCGAAGAAGTGCTGCCGCTCACGCGCTCGCTCAACGATCTGCTCGCGCGCCTGCAATCGGCGGTGACCGCGCAGCAGCGCTTCATCGCGCATGCGGCGCACCAGCTGCGCACCCCGCTGACCGCGATCAAGCTGCAGGCCGAGGCGGTGATTCGCGAAAGCCGGCAGGACGAGATCGCGCCGCTGCTCGGCGCCCTGCGTGCCTCGATCGAGCGCGCTGCGCGGCTGACCAACCAGCTGCTCTCGCTGGCCCGCGCCGAACCCGACAGCAGCGGCGACCGGCCGTTCCGGCGCATCGACCTCGTCGCCCTGGTGCAGGAAACCGGCGCCGACTGGGCTCCGCGCGCCTTCGCGCGTGGGCTCGACATGCAGTTCGCCTGCGAGGACGAGCATCGGCCGCTGTGGATCGACGGCGACGCCGATCTGATCCGCGATGCGCTCAACAATTTGATCGACAACGCGATCAACTATCACCCGGGCCCGGGAACCTTGAGACTCGCTCTGCGGCGCCGACCGCAGCCCGAGATCCTTGTCGAGGATGACGGTCCGGGTATTGAGGCCGATCAGCGCGACACCATGCTGCGCCGCTTCGTGCGCGGAACCCGGGGCGAAGGCAGCGGCCTGGGACTGGCGATCGCGCAGGAGATCGCACATGCGCACGGCGGCGAGCTGCTTCTCGAAGACGGTCCGCGGGGCAAGGGCCTGACCGTGCGCCTGCTTTTGGGCCGGGAGCTGGGGAACCGGAGACGGGAGACGTAGAAGCGGCAGCTGCGGCGAAATCGCTTGCGTGCCGAGCCGGCCGGATTTCTCCTTTTGCGTCTCCCGTCTCCCGTCTCCCGTCTCCCGTCTCCCGTCTCCCGTCTCCCGTCTCCCGTCTCAGCGGCTCGCCTGGCGCTCGCGCAGGCGATACCAGCCGCGGCGCAGCGGGTTCATCTGCGGCAGTTTGAACACCGGCTCGGCGAGTTCGACCACGAAATCGACATAGCGGCGCACCTGCGGCGTCGGCGGCCTCGGGGCGACCGCGTGAATCGCGTCGGGGCCGTTGACGAAGCCGATGAAGCTGTTGGGCTGATACGCCAGGCTGCGGTCCAGCGTCACCTCGCGCCGCGAGGCCTGGTGCGCGTCGAAGCGCAGGCCGGGCGGGGACGAGAACAGCTGCAGCTCGCCGCCCGGCGTGTCGTCTTCGGGCGAGCGGAAATACAGCAGCCCGGTCCAGAGCTTGCGCACGTGGTCGACATGCGGAGCCTTCACCGACGAGGCCGTGCGCACCGGCGTGTTGACGACGATCTGGCATTCCAGCGTCACTTCGCCGACCTCGCCCGACCCGCGTCGCACCGCGCGCCAATCCTGCATGGGCTTGCCGAAGCGCTGTTCGAGTCCGGGATAGCGGGCCTGAATCTGCCCGCCGAATTCGCGCACGATCTGCTCCCAGAACGCCTGCGAGGTGTGCTGCTGCACGAACCAGCGCCAGGCCCCCGAGAAACCCGGCTCCGCGATCACGCGCGAGGAGGCGATGCGCAGCACGCGGTTGTCGAGCGCCTCCGCGCCGGGAGCGAACTGATCGAGCCGCGGAAAGCTTGCGGCGAGTTCGGCGTAATGGTCCTCGAGCAGGCAGGGCCTCGACTGCAGGCTCGCATATGGGGCGGGCTGGGCCGCGTACAGGCCGTGGCGGCGCAGCACGAGCCGGCGGGCGGTCGGAGGGGGCAGGAAGCCGATGTCGTTCATGACCGCGATGCTAGAAACGCGGACTGACGAATCCCTTTCGACTCGCTTACGAAAAGCTTTCGGCCTCGTGAGCCCGGCCCTCAGCGGCGCCGTAGCGGCCGGATTTATAATGATTTGATTAGCCTTCAGGGACCGGACCCATGGTCGACCGCGCGGTATACATCCACAGCAATGCCAAGCAGCTGATCGGCGCGCTGGTGGCCCAGCATTCCTTGCGCCGCAACAGCGCCGCGCCCGGGCGCTTCGACGTCGAAATCATCATGGCCGAGGATTTCGAGTTCCTGCGCAGGCAGGAGGGCAAGACCTATCTGCGTGAAGGCAAGCGCGTCATCTGGACCAACGACGACCTGCAGTCGTTCACGCCGTTGCGCTTCGCGGTGCCGGCGCTGCGCGGCTACCAGGGCCGCGCCGTGCTCATGGACCCCGACATCTTCGCGGTCGGTGACATCAACGAGCTGCTCGATGCCGACATGGGCCAGGCTTCGCTGCTCGCGCGCCGCATGGCGGCCGACGGCCGGCGTCCGCTGCATTACGCCTCGAGCGTCATGCTGCTCGACTGCGCCCGGCTCAGGCACTGGGACGCCGAGGCCGATTTCCAGAAGACTTTCGACGGCACGGTCGACTATCGCGACTGGATGTGGCTGCTCACGCAGCCCGCGGGCTCGATCGGAACCTTCGGCGACGAGTGGAACGACTTCGACCACCTGGACCAGAACACCAAGCTGCTGCACAACACGCACCGCCGCACGCAGCCGTGGAAGACCGGCCTGCGCGCCGATTTCACCTCGCGCGGCACCACTTTCGGCAAGCGCCTCGGCATCAAGGCGCGCAAGGCGCTCGCCGCGATCACGGGCGGCAGCCCGACCGGCTATTACTCGGCGCACCCGGACCCGGCGCAGGAGCGCTTCTTCTTCGGCCTGCTCGGCGAATGCCTGGACAACGGCAGCATCAGCCCTGCGCTGCTCGAAGCCGAGATCAAGCGCGAGCATGTGCGCGCGGATGCTTTCGAACTGGTGCGCAAGGCCGGGCGAAAACCGGCGCTCCAGGGGGCGGCTTGAGCGGCACCAGCGCGCACCCGGTCTGGGTGCTGCTCGGCCGCCGAACCGGCGACAACAATCAGCTGATCGCGGCGGCGCTGGCCCTGGGCCTGCCGTTCGAGATGATTTCGCTCAAGTTCAAGGGGCCGGCGCTGCCGAACGTGCTGCTCGGAGCCAGCCTGCATTCGCTGGCGAACCCCGAGGCGATTCCGGCCGGCTCGCCGCGCCTGGTGCTCAGCATCGGCCGACGCTCGCCCGCGGTGGCGCGCTGGATTCGCAAGCGCTCGGGCGGAGTCACGAAGCTCGTGCATTTCGGCCGGCCGTGGGGAAGGGCGCAGTGGTTCGACCTGGTCGTCACCACCGCGCAATACGGGCTCGAACCGGCGCCCAACGTCATCTGCAACGTGCTGCCGTTTTTGCGCGAGCGCGAGCGCACGGCCTTGCCGGGCGCGCTGCATGAACGGCTCGAAGCCTTGCCGAGGCCATGGACGGTGCTGCTCGCCGGGGGCAACAGCCGGCCGTATCGCTTCGGAGCGGATGTCGCGCGCGCGCTGGCCGACCGCGCCAACGAACTCGCGCAGGTCGAAGGCGGCAGCCTGCTGTTCCTGCGCAGCCCGCGAACGCCGGAAGCCTGCGCGCAGCTGATCGCCGGGCGCCTGCGCGGGCCGCATTACGTCTACCAGCCGCAGCGCGACGATAACCCGTACCTGGCGCTGCTCGACCGGGCCGACCGCTTCATCGTCACCAGCGACAGCGCGCTGATGGTGGCCGAGGCCTTGTCGACCGCCAGGCCGGTCGAAGTGTTCCGCCTGCCGCGCGAGCCCGACTGGCGCTACCGCTTCGTCTCGGGATGGAACGCGCTCGCCGAGCACAACGCGCTGCTGCGCGTACCGCTGCGATGGCTGCAGCGCAACGGGCTCATCACCTCGACGCGCGAGCTCGAAGGCTATTACCAGCGGCTCGACAGCGTGGGCGCCTTCTCGGAGGCCGGCGCCGCGGCGACGGTCGCGCGCGCCGAATGCGAGCGCACGATCGCGCGCATCCGCGAGCTGTTGGAGCCCAAGCCCGGTATCAGCTCGCCGCGAGCGTGAAGCCGAAGGTGTTGATGCCGCTCGCGCTGCGCGCGAACACCGAGCCGCCGTGCATGTTGGCGATCGCACGCACGATCGCGAGCCCGAGGCCATGGTTGTCGCGGCTGCCGCTGCGCGCGCTGTCGAGGCGGTAGAAGCGGTCGAACAGCCGCGCCAGGTGATCGTCGGCGATACGCGGGCCGGAGTTGTGCACGGCCACGCGTACGCCGTTGGCGTCGCTGGCGATCTCGGCGACGATCTCGGAGCTGCGCTCCGAGTGCTGCACCGCATTGATCAGCAGGTTGGTCATCGCCCGGCCGAGCAGGGCGGTCTCGACCGCGATGGTCGCGTCGCCGTCGATGCGCACCTGCACGCCGGCATCGTCGAGCACGAAGTCGAGATACTCGACGGTCTTGGCGATCTCCTGCGCAAGCGAGACCTGGACGCGGTCGCGCGCGCGCTGGCCCTGGTCGGCGCGCGCGAGAAACAGCATGTCGTTGACGATGGCGCGCAGGCGTTCGAGCTCCTCGAGGTTCGACTGCAGGGTTTCTTCGAGATCGCCGGCCTCGCGCTCGCGTGACAGCGCGACCTGGGTCTGGCCGATCAGATTCGTCAGCGGCGTGCGCAACTCGTGCGCCGCATCGGCGTTGAAGCCTTCGAGCTGCTGATACGCCGATTCGAGACGATCGAGCGCGCCGTTGAACGAAGCGGTGAGCTCGGACAGCTCGGGTGGCAGACCGGCGCTGTGCAGGCGCTGCGACAGCTTGCTCGGGCTCAGGCCTCGCGCCTCCTGCGCCAGGCGCTCGAGCGGACGCAGCGAGAAATGCGCGATCCAGTGACCGAGCACCGCCACCAGCAGCATGCCGGCGATCGACACGCCGATCAGCGCATAGGTGAACGAGTTCATCGTCTCGATGTAGCGGCCCTTGTCGACCGCCGAGACGAAGCGCACCACCGTCTTGCCGTCGACGAGCGTGAGTTTGCGCGTGAGGATGCTCAGCGGCGCCTCGTGGCCCTCGAGATGGATCTCGCCATAGCCTTCGTTTCGCGCGACTGCCATGAGCTCGGGCGTGGGGCTGCCGTAGTGAAAGCCCGGATCGTCGCCGAGCACCCAGTAGCGGGCGCTGCCGTTGTCGGGCGTCACCGCATCGAGCCGCGTCACCACCAGATGCCAGCGCGCGGGCTCGCCGTTGCGTAGCACGAGCGGGGTGTAGAGATCCATGCGCCGCGTGAGCTCCGCGCGCTCGCTGCGATCGAGCTCGCGCTGCAGCACGCCGTGCAGCACCACGCCGAACAGCACGAACACCAGAAAGCCGGTCGCCGCGAACATGATCGCGAGGCGCCGCGAGATCGACAGCCTCACGCGGACCGCTCCTGCGGCTCGCGAACCTCGAGCACGTAGCCCATGCCGCGGATGGTGTGCAGCAGCTTCTGCTTGAACGGATCGTCGAGCTTGCCGCGCAGGCGGCGCACCGCCACTTCGACGACGTTCGCGTCGCTGTCGAAATTGACGTCCCAGACCAGCTCGGCGATGACGGTCTTGGACATGATCTCGCCCTGGCGGCGCGCGAGCGCGGCGAGCAGGGCGAATTCCTTGGCGGTCAGGTCGAGCCGCTGCCCCGCGCGCCAGGCCTTGCGCGCGAACAGGTCGATCTCGAGGTCGCCGATGCGCAGCTGCGACACCGCCGCCTGGCGACCGCGCCGCGTGAGCGCCTGCAGGCGCGCGATCAGTTCGAGGAACGAGAACGGCTTGACCAGGTAGTCGTCGGCGCCGGCCTGCAGGCCGAGCACGCGATCGTCGATGCGATCGCGTGCGGTCAGCATGATCACCGGCGTCTGTTTGCGCAGGCGCAGCTCGCGCAGCACCGACAGGCCGTCCAGACCCGGCAGCATGACGTCGAGCACGATCACGTCGTAATCGATCTCGATCGCCAGATGAAGGCCGCTGACGCCGTCGGTGGCGAGATCGACCGAGTAACCCTGCTCGCTCAGGCCGCGCTGCAAATAGGCGGAAGTCTTGGGTTCGTCTTCGACGATCAGGATCTTCATACGCCTGCGAGTATGCCTGGACTCAGGACTGTGCCGGCGGGCGCGACGGCACCACGCCCATGGTCTGGTACAGCGTCACCAGCCGCAGCGACACATCGGCCGAGGCCGACGACCAGTCGCGCTCGGCGTCGTAGAGGCTGCGTTCGGCGTCGAGCACGTCGATCATCGACAGCAGGCCCTGCGCGTACTGCGTGCGCGCGATCGCCGCCGCCTTGCGCGCCGCATCGGCCGCGTGCCCGAGCTCGGTCTGGCGCAGCTGGCCCTGCGTGTACAGCACGATCGCGGTCTGCGTTTCCTGCAGCGCGGTGCGCACCGACGATTCGTAGGCCAGGTAGGCCTGCTCCTGGCGCGCATCGGCGACGTCGATCGCGGCGCGGATGCGGCCGAAATCGAACAGCGGCGTCAGCAGGCCGGCGCTGATCGACCAGGTGTTGGTCGAGCTCTTGAAGATGTCGCTGGCGTCGGTCACGCCGATGCCGATCAGCGACGACAGCGTGAGCTGCGGATAGCGCAGCGTGCGCGTCGCATCGAGCGTGGCCGCCGCCGCGACGAGCCGGCGTTCGGCCGCGCGCACGTCGGGACGCTGGCCGAGCACCTGTGTCGGTGTCAGCAGCACCGACAGCGCGTCGGTGGTCGGCAGGCTGTCGGACGACACCTCGCGCGGCAGCAGGGCTTCGAGCGCCTCGGGCGTCGAAGCGGTCAGTCGCACCAGACGATGAAACGCCGATTCGGCCTGCTCGTGCGCCTGCGGAACCGCGGCGCGGATGGTCGCGAGCAGGGAGTTGGCGCGCTCCACGTCGAGCCGCGAGCCCATGCCCTGGCCGAAGCGGGCCTGGGTGATGCGCGCGGTGCGCGCCTGCGCTTCGACGGTCTTTTCGGCCAGCGACTGCTGCACGCGAAAGAGCCGGTATTCGAGGTAGCTGCGCGCCACTTCGGCGAGCACGGTCAGGCGCACCGCATCGCGATCGGCTTCGCTCGCGAGCAGGCTGGCTACTTCGGCGCGCTGCTGCGAACGCAGGCGACCGAACAGGTCGAGCTCCCAGTTCACGGTCGGGCCGATGCTGGCCGATTCGCGCAGGCTGCCGCCGAGCTGCAGCGGACGGCCGCGCGTGAAGTCGGCGTCGAGATTGAGTTGCGGAAGCAGGGCGGAACGCGCTCCGGCCCGCGAGGCGCGCGCCTCCTGCACGCTGGCCTCGGCGCTGCGCAGATCGAGGTTGCGCGCTTCGGCGCGCTTGATCAGCTCGTCGAGCACCGGATCGCCGAACAGCGTCCACCACGCGGCCGAGCCATCGGCGGTGAGCTGCGTGACGTCGCCGGCCGGAGCTTCGCTCCACGAGGCTTGCAGCTCCGCGGTCGGCAATGGCTTGGGCGTGCTCGCGCAACCCGCGAGCAGTACCGCGGCTGCGGCGAGGCAAAGCAAGGCGGAGCGACGGAGTTTCATGTTCGATCGATTTGAAGAGCGGCTGCCCCGGCCGCTTTGCAGGAGTCTTGCCCAAGCCTCTCTGCCACTTGTAGGAGAGGGTGGTCCGAAGGGCCGGGAGAGGGGCTGCCAGGAAACTGCGCTCCCTGTGGAGACGCCCCCTGTATCCCCCGCTGTGCGGGGACTCTCTCCCGCAAGCGGGAGAGAGGAGCGGCAGGGCAGGCGCGGCTGTGCGTCGGCTCCGGACATCCCCGATCCACCGGTGCCCTGGAGGGCGAGAGGGACGACACCCGTAAGCCGATGGTACGCGGCGCTCATCGCGCGGTCTCCGGCATGGGGGTCGCGATGCCATGCGTGCTGGGCGTTTCGCGATGGAACAGCCTGTCGAGTGCCAGGTAGACCACCGGCGTCGTGAACAGCGTGAGCAGCTGGCTCAGCAGCAGGCCGCCGACGATCGCGAAGCCGAGCGGCTGGCGCAGCTCCGAGCCCATGCCGAGGCTGAACATCAGCGGCACCGCGCCGAGCAGCGCGGCGAGCGTGGTCATCATGATCGGGCGGAAGCGCACCAGGCAGGCCTTGTGCACGGCCTCGCGCGGCGAAAGACCTTCCTCGCGCTGCGCATGCAGGGCGAAATCGACCATCAGGATGCCGTTCTTCTTGACGATGCCGATCAGCAGCACGATGCCGATCATCGCCATGATCGAGAAATCGAAGCCGAAGGCCGACAGCATCCAGATCGCGCCGATGCCCGCGGACGGCAAGGTCGACAGGATCGTCAGCGGATGCACGAAGCTCTCGTACAAAACGCCGAGGATGATGTAGACCGCGAGCAAAGCCGTGAGGATCAGCACCGGCTGACTGGCGAGCGAATCCTGGAAGGCCTGCGCATTGCCACGGAAGCTGCCGCTGTATTCGGTCGGCATGCCGATCTCGGCCTGCAGCGCCTGCACCATGTTGACGACGTCGCCGAGCGCATAACCCGGCGCGAGGTTGAACGAGATGTTCGCCGACGGAAACAGCCCGTCGTGCGCGATCGACAGCGGTCCTGCGGCGGTGGGCTGCACGCTCGCGAGCGCGGACAGCGGCACCATTTCGCCGGTCAGCGGCGAGCGCAGGCGGAAGTAGTCGAGGCTGTTGATGCGGCCGCGCAGCGCCGGATCGATTTCGAGGATGACCTTGTACTGGTTGGTTTCGGTCTGGTACTCGCTGATCTGGCGCTGGCCGAAGGCGTCGTAGAGCGCCTGGTCGATATCGGCGGTCGACAGCCCGAAGCGAGCGGCCGCTGCGCGATCGATGACGAGCTTGGTGACGGCGGCACCGAGCTGCAGATCGCTCGACACATCGCGGACCATCGGCGAGGACTTCATGCGATCGACGAGCAGGTCGGCCCAGCGCGCGAGGCCGTCGCTGTCCGGGCCCTTGAGCGCGTAGAGAAACTGCGCGCGGCCGCCGCGGCTGCCGACGTTGACTTCCTGGTTGGTGCGCAGGAACAGCTGGATGCCCGGAACCTGCGCGGCCTTCGGACGAATGCGATCGATGAATTCTTCCGAATTCACATCGCGGTCCTTGATGTTCTTGAGCGAAATCCAGAAGCGCCCGGTGGACACCGAGGTGCTCGAAAAGCCCGCGCCGACCGCCTGGATCATGCCATCGACGGCCGGGTCGGCGAGCAGGATGTCTTCGAGCATCTTGTTCTTCACGAGCATGTCTTCGTAGGAGACGTCTTCGGCGGCCTGCGAAGTGCCGAGCACGAAGCCGGTGTCCTGAATCGGGAAGAAGCCCTTGGGCACCATCACGTAGCTCGCCACCGCCATGCCGACGGTGATCGCGAACACGCCGAGCATGATGCGCTGGTGATTGAGCGTCCACACCAGTCCGCGATCGTAGAGCGCGATCAGGCGCTCGGAGAATCCGCCGGGCTTGTGCTCCGGAGCCGACTTCATGAAGCGCGAGGCGAGCATCGGCGCGAGCGTCAGCGAGGCGACTACCGAGATGAGGATCGCGGCCGTCAAGGTCAGCGAGAACTCGCGGAACAGGCGGCCGATGGTGCCGCCCATGAACAGCAGCGGGATGAACGCCGCGATCAGCGAAAAGCTGATCGTGACGACCGTGAAGCCGATCTCGGACACGCCCTTGAGCGCGGCCGTGCGCATCGGCTCGCCGGCCTCGAGATGGCGATGAATGTTTTCGACGACGACGATCGCATCGTCGACGATGAAACCCACGCCGACGATCAGCGCCACGAGCGTGAGGTTGTTGAGCGAAAAGCCCAGCGCGTACATCGCCGCGGCGGTCGCCACCAGCGCGACGCTGAGCACCGAGGCGACGATCGCGGTGGCCGACAGCTGGCGCAGGAACAGGCCCATGACCAGGATCACGAGGCCAATCGTCACGCCGAGCGTGAGCTCGACTTCGTGCAGCGAGGCGCGCGTGGTGCGCGTGCGATCGGACAGCAGTTCGAGCTCGACGCCGGCCGGCAGCAGGCTGCGCAGGCGCGGCAGCTCGGCAATGATGCGGTCGGCGGTCTCGATCAGGTTGGCGCCGGGCTGGCGGCGCACGATCACGCCCACGCCGCGCTCGCCGTTGATCCAGGCCGCGAGGTAATCGTCCTCCGAACCCGTGGTGACCTTCGCCACGTCGCCGAGGAAAACCGGTACGCCGTTGCGATAGGTGACGACCAGGCCCTTGTAGTCGTCGGGCTTGAAGATCTGGTCGTTGGTGGCGATCGTCGAGATGCGCTGCGAGCCGTACAGCGCGCCCTTGGCCTGGTTGACGCTCGCGTTGCGGATGGCGGTGCGCACGTCGGCCAGCGTGAGGCCGAAGGCGGCGAGCTTCTCCGGCGCGGCCTGGATGCGCAGCGCCGGCTTGCGCAGGCCGTTGAGATCCACGACGGCGACGCCTTCGATCTGCGAGATCTGGCGCGCGATCAGCGTCTCCGCGAGATCCGACAGCTCGATCGGCGTGAGCAGCTCGGATTGCATGCGCAGCAGCAGGATCGGGCCATCGTTGGGATTGACCTTCTTCCAGGTCGGCAGGCTCGGCAGCTCGGCGGGCAGTCGCGCGGTGGCGGCGTTGATGGCGGCCTGCACTTCCTGCGCGGCCACGTCGATGCTTTTGTCGAGCGTGAACTGCAGCGTGATGCTGGTGCTGCCGAGCGAGCTGCTCGAGGTCATGTCGGTGATGCCCGGCACGCCCGACAGCTCTACCTCCAGCGGCGTGGCGACCGACGAGGCCATGGTCTCCGGGCTCGCGCCGGGCAGCTTGGCGCTGATCTGGATCGTCGGCAGATCGATCTCCGGCACCGCGGCCACCGGCAGCTGCGGAAACGCCAGCACGCCGAGAAACAGCGTGCCGAGCGTGAGCAGCACGGTGGCGATCGGATGATCGATGAACCAGCCCGACAGACCGGGCTTGGTGAGTCCCAGCTGAGCCCGGCTGGGTTGCAGATGGGCATCACTCATTGTCTGGGCTCATCCTCAGTCGGCCGCCTTGTTCACGGCCGCCTCGACTTCGCGCACCTGCGAGCCGGCCTTGATGCGCGAATAGCCGTCGATGACGATGCGATCGCCCTGCGCAAGCCCTTCGGTGACGACGACGATGCTGTCGTCCTGGAACGAGGTTTTCACCGGAACCACCTCGGCCTTGCCGTCCTTCACGCGGAACACGTAGGCGCCGTTGAGGCCGTGGCGCACGCTGCGGACCGGCACCACCAGCGCCTTCGGAAACTGGCCCGTGAGCAGCTGCACGGTGACGAACTGGCCCGGCCACAGCGAGCCGTCGGTGTTCGCGAAATCGGCGCGCAGGCGCACCATGCCGGTGGTCGGGTCGACCTGGTTGTCGACCGTCGCGAGCCTGCCTTCGGCGAGCTGGGTGCCGGCTTCGCGCGTGTAGGCCTTGACCGGCGCGGCCGCGCCTTCGAGCAGCGGACGCAGCGTCGGCAGCAGCTCCTGCGGCAGGCTGAAGATGACCGAGATCGGGGTGATCTGGGTCACCGTCACCAGGCCTTCGGCATCGTTGGCGCGAATCAGGTTGCCGGCGTCGACGCGACGCAGGCCCACGCGGCCGTCGATCGGCGAGACGATGCGCGTGTACGAGAGCTGCACCCTGGCGGTGGCGACCGCGGCCTCGCTCGAGCGCACGGCGGCGCGCAGGCGCTCGACCGTCGCGGTCTGCTGCTCGACGATCTGCACCGACACCGCTTCTTCCTTGAGCAGGTTGCCGTAGCGCACCTGATCAAGCTCGGCCGACTTGAGCTGGGCCTGGTTGCTCGCGAGTTCGGCCTCGGCCTGCATCAGCGCGGCGGCGTATTCGCGATCGTCGATGCGGGCGAGCAGATCGCCACGCTTGACCATCTGGCCTTCGCGGAACAGCACTTCGGCGAGCACGCCTTCGGCCTGCGAGCGCAGCGTGACGGTGTGCAGCGACTGCACCGAGCCGATGCCGCTGGTTGATTGCGGAACGTCGCGCAGCTGCACGGTTTCGATCCCGACCGGAATCACGGTCGGCTTGACGGCGGGCTCGGTCTTGCCGGCCCCGAAATACCACCATGCCAGAGCGGCCAGAGCGAGAAACACGCAGGCGAGCAACACGGAGCGCTTGCGCAGGGCGGCGGTCATCGATTCATCCTGAAGGAGGCGCCGCACGCTGCGGCGAGGCTAAAAGTAAAGCAACCCGATGGACCTCGGCCTGACACAAAGCTTACGGCGTCGTCAGCAAGTTTTCGTGGGCGCACAAGCCCTTACGAAGCTTCCTCCCTGGACGCGCGGTCAGGCCACGTTGATCCCAGTTTGAAGATAGGGGGAGGGGCGATAACCGGCAAATGAAATGCGAGCGGGGGCGCATAACCGGGGGTTATTGCCGTCCATCGATGACCGCGCAGACGGAGCCGAGGGTGACTCGAAAGAGGATGCGCACTTTCCGGCCGCCCCTCACCCCGGTTCTGACGACCTCACCGCAAGATGAGCTCACCCGAGATGAGCACTTCAAGACGAGCTCACTGCAAGACGACTTCATCGCGAGACGACGTCACCGCAAGCGGGAGAGGAAACAAGCGAGCGGGAGAGGGGACAAGCAGCCGGAATTGTGCCTTTCCTCTCTCCCGCTTGCGGGAGAGAGTCCCGCGTAGCGGGGAGAGAGGGTTCGGTTGGAAAAGACGAGCCCTTTCTCAAGCCGCCCGCACCCGTATCCCATCAGCCAAGCCGAGCACGATCCGATCGATCGCCACGCAATCGGTCTCGCGGCGCACTCGCGCAAACAGCTCGGCGGCCTCCACGTAATTGCGCGCCAGCCAGTTGAGCCACTGCTTGATGCGCCCGGGCGCATACACCGCCGGCAGCTTGTGCCGCTGCTGCGTCCAGAAGTCCTGGACCAGCGGAATCAGCTCGCTCCAGCGCATCGGCGCGTAGTCGCGGCCCTCGCGGTCGGCACGAATCTGCAGGGCGAGGTCGGGGCAGGCGACGAGCCCGCGGCCGAGCATGAAATCCTGCATGCCGCTCACCTGCCGGCAGCGTCGCCAGTCATGCAGGTTCCAGATTTCGCCATTGGCGTAGACCGGCCGCGCGATCGCCTCGCTGATGCGCGCGACCCACTCCCAATGCGCGGGCGGCTTGTAGCCATCGGCCTTGGTGCGTGCATGCACGACGATCTGCGCGGCCCCGCCGTCGGCGAGCGCATGCGCGCAGTCGAGCGCCAGGCGGGTGTCTTCGTAGCCGAGGCGCATCTTGGCGGTAACGGGGATTTCGGCCGGAACGCTGCGCCGCACCTCGCGCATGATCGCATGCAGCAGTTCCGGCTCCTTGAGCAGCACCGCGCCGCCGCGCGACTTGTTCACGGTCTTGGCCGGGCAGCCGAAATTGAGATCGATGACCGGCGCGCCGAGCGTGCAGGCGAGCGCCGCGTTGTCACCGAGGCAGCTCGGATTGCTGCCGAGCAGCTGCACGCGCAGCGGCGTGCCGGCGCGCGTGCGCGAGCCGTGCTTGAGCTCGGGTCCGAAGCGATGAAACACCGCAGGCGGCAGCAGCTGCTCGTTCACGCGCACGAACTCGGTCACGCACCAGTCGATGCCGCCAACCTGCGTGAGCACGTCGCGCAGAATGTCGTCGACGAGGCCTTCCATCGGCGCGAGAGCGAGTTGCATGGGAGCTGCGTGAAAAACGGGCGCGCATCGTAGCTTGGGAGCAGCCGGGCTGCACCCGCAGCCTGCGCCTTGACCGCGGCGACAGAGTCCTGGACCTGTTTCCATGCACCTCGGAGCTGAATCGGTTGAGCACATCAGCTTTACGACAGACCCTCTGGGCTCTGGCTATGCCCCATTGAGCTGCACGCTGGAAGCTTGAGAACTGTTGTGGAACAGGTTTCGGGCTCCAAGCACTGAGGTCTGGACCTTCGCCGTACAGGTCAGGACCTGCCAGCGTGCAGTTATATGGTGCATCGATACGGTTCCCGAGCTCTATGGGGGTACCTGGAAAGTGCAGCGCTGCAGGTGGGGAGCTCTACGGAAAAGTTTGCAGCTCCTGAGTGGAATCGGGCAGCGGACATGACCGGATCGCCCGCGGATGCGCAGGTATTTGGTAATGCGTTGCCAATTCCAGTGCCGGAGCTTGCTTGGTAGCGAGGCGATTGGCTGTTAGCGGTCCTCAGTCGACCGATAACAGCTGGAAGCGGTCTTTCGTTGGCTCGGCTCCCCCAATACAGCGACGCGGATATCATTGACCTCCGCATGAAGGCGAAATACATCGGTTGGGAAGAACCGATGTCCAAATCACCGTTCACCTTCGATATTTTGCGGTAAACCCGATGGTCCGAGGGGCTAGAGTTGAACGCAGTTGAAATCGAGCAAGCAATCACACTCCTCGCGGAGAGGCCCTTTGACCCCGCTGAGTTCCCATACGCCTTCCTTGAGGCCTTCGGGAACAAGGCGACGACCATCAAGCGCTTGCGCGCGGGTGCGTCGAACAAGTCCGACCTTGGCGGTGTTCTTCAGACCAGCAACATCCACATCCTGACCTGTGACGCAGGGCGGGTGACCCAGACGCTGGCCGCCCTCAAGGCCAGCCCAGCGACGGCCAAGGCGAAGGCGAAGTTCATCCTCGCCACGGATGGCGCGGACTTCGAGGCCGAAGACCTGACCAGCGGCGAGACCGTCGCCTGTGCCTTCAAGGACTTTCCCGACCACTTCGGCTTCTTCCTGCCGCTGGCGGGCATCAGTACCGTCCGCCAGATCAGCGAAAACGCCTTCGACATTCGGGCCACCAGCCGCCTGAACCGTCTGTACGTCGAACTGCTGAAAGACAACCCTGAATGGGGCACGGCGGAGCGCCGCCACGACATGAACAACCTCATGGCGCGGCTGATCTTCTGCTTCTTTGCCGAGGACACCGACATCTTTGTCGGCAAGGGCCGCTTCACCGAAACCGTCGCGCAGATGAGCGCGAAGGACTCGTCCAACACGCACGAGGTCATCACCACGTTGTTCCGTGCCATGAACACCAAGCGCGAGGACCGGGCCGCCACCAAGATTCCCCGATGGGCCGAAGACTTCCCCTACGTTAACGGGCAGTTGTTCTCTGGTGGCGACGAGGTGCCGCGATTCAGCAAGATCGCCCGGTCCTACCTGTTACACGTCGGCGGGTTGGACTGGACCAAGATCAACCCTGACATCTTCGGCTCGATGATCCAGGCCGTCGCCGAGGACGAGGAGCGCGGCGAGCTGGGGATGCACTACACCAGTGTCCCCAACATCCTGAAGGTGCTGAACCCGCTGTTCCTCGACGACCTGCGTTCCAAGCTGGAAGAGGCGGGCGACAACCCTCGCATGCTGCTCAACCTGCGCAAGCGCATCGCCAAGATCAGGGTCTTCGATCCGGCCTGCGGTTCGGGCAATTTCCTGGTCATTGCCTACAAGGAGATGCGCGCCATCGAGGCCGAGATCAACCGGCGGCGCGGCGAGCCGGATCTCGCATCAGAAATCCCGCTCACCAACTTTCGCGGGATCGAGCTACGCGACTTCCCGGCGGAGATTGCGCGCCTTGCGCTGGTTATCGCCGAGTACCAGTGCGACGTACTCTATCGGGGGCAGAAGCTGGCCTTGGCCGAGTTCCTGCCCCTGCGCAACGAGAACTGGATCGTCAGCGGCAATTCGCTTCGCCTTGATTGGCTGAAGCTCTGCCCACCGACAGGAACAGGTGTCAAAGTTCAATCGGATGACCTGTTCGGCACGCCTCTCAATCAAGCCGAGATTGACTTCGCGAACGAAGGCGGTGAAACGTACATTTGCGGCAATCCGCAATTTAAAGGTGCACGAAAGCAGTCGAAGTCGCAGAAGCAAGACATGGCTCTAGTCTTCGAGCAGGGTAATGATTTCAAAGACTGCGACTATGTCACGGCATGGTATCTGAAGGCTGCGGAGTACGTAAAAAACACCGACGCCGCCTTCGCCTTTGTATCCACGAGCTCAGTTTGCGAGGGTGAACAAGTAGCACACCTTTGGTCGCGGCTATATGGCTACGGCCTTCACATTCAATTTGCGCATCAAGGGTTCAAGTGGAGAAACAATGCTGCGAATAATGCTGTTGTCCAATGCGTGATAATTGGCGTGGGGGCCGCAAAGCCCACGCGATGTGCCCTGTATCAGGGCGAAACCAAACGGGAAGTTGATTCAATTTCACCGTATCTGATTTCGGGAGCCGAACGATACGTTCGCGCGGAGGACGTGCCGCTGTCCCGTGACTTGCATCCGATGGTCATGGGCAGCATGGCGCGCGACGACGGCAACCTAATCCTTACCGTCGATGAAGCGGCGAGGCTGATCGAGTGCCAACCTGCTGCTGAGCAGCTGCTCCGCGGTCTGCTCGGTTCTCAAGAACTAATTCACGTGCGCAATCGCAAATGTCTGTGGATCGAGGATGACCATCTGAAGTTTGCAACCGAGATTCCAGAGGTACTTAAACGAATTGAAGCGGTCAGAGCGTTTCGCAGCTCTTCGTCAGCCAAGACCACTAGGGGATATGCCGCGATTCCCCACAAGTTTGCGCAGAGGGCGCATAGAGACTCTCTAGCTATAATCGTTGCTGCAACTTCGTCCGAGGAACGCGAGTACATCCCGGCGGATCTGCTAGGCCCAACCAACATCATCACCAATGCTGCATATGCAATCTATGGTGCCTCTGTTTGGGAGCTGGCCATTGTGGCGTCGAGGTTGCACATGGCGTGGATCGCCACAGTTTGTGGCAAGTTAGAAACGCGACTTCGGTACTCTTCGACCCTTGGTTGGCACTCCTTCCCGCTCCCAACTCTTACCGAGAAGAACAAGGCCGATCTCACGTGCTGCGCCGAGGGCATCCTGCTAGCGCGGGAGCATCACTTCCCAGCCACCATCGCCGACCTCTACGATCCCGAGAGCATGCCGGCCGACCTGCGCGCCGCGCATGAGCGCAACGACGAAGTGCTGGAGCGCATCTACATCGGCCGTCGCTTCAAGAATGACACCGAGCGGCTGGAAAAGCTGCTTGACCTCTATACCAAGATGACCGCTTCGGTTGCACCGGCTAAGGGCAAGAGGCGCAAGGCGGGAGCCAACGCATGAGCGACAAGATCAAGTCCGTACCGTCCGTTTCCGTCACCTACGCCCGCAACGGCGCATCGACCAAGGCCAATGCGCTTGGGATGCGGCCCATGCAGGAGCGGGCCTACGAGAAGCGGGGCGAGCAATACCTGCTCATCAAGTCGCCGCCCGCATCGGGCAAGAGTCGTGCGCTGATGTTCGTGGCACTCGACAAGCTCAGGAACCAAGGCTTGAAGCAGGCCATCATCGTTGTGCCGGAGAAGTCCATCGGTGCCAGCTTCAACGACGAGCCGCTGTCTAAGTACGGCTTCTGGTCCGACTGGCAGGTCGAACCCAAGTGGAACCTGTGCAATGCGCCAGGCAACGACAACGGCGGGAAGGTCAAGTCGCTGGGTGCATTCCTTGAAGGCGACGACAAGGTGCTGGTCTGCACCCATGCAACCTTTCGCTTCGCGGTCGATGCCTACGGCGTGGAGGCGTTCGACGACCGACTGATCGCCGTCGATGAGTTCCACCACGTTTCGGCCAACCCGGACAACAAGCTCGGCTTGCACCTGGGGCAGTTCTTCGCGCGGGGCAAGACGCACATCGTTGCCATGACCGGCTCCTACTTCCGTGGCGACGCCGAGGCCGTGCTCGCACCGCAGGATGAGTCGAAGTTCGATACCGTCACCTACACCTACTACGAACAGCTCAACGGCTACGAGTACCTCAAGCAACTCGACATCGGCTACTTCTTCTATAGCGGGCCTTACGTCGATGACATCCTCAATGTCCTCGATCCCGCCGAGAAGACCATCATCCACATCCCGAATGTCAATTCGCGCGAGAGCACGAAGGACAAGATGCGGGAAGTGGAACACATCATCGAGGCGCTGGGGGAGTGGCAGGGCATTGACGCCGCCACCGGCTTCCAGCTCGTCAAACGCCCCGATGGCCGCGTGCTGCGGATCGCTGATCTTGTAGATGATGATGCTGCCAAGCGTGACCGCGTGTCCGCCGCGCTCAAAGACCCGGCGCAGAAGAACAACCGGGACTATGTGGACATCATCATTGCGTTGGGCATGGCGAAGGAGGGCTTCGACTGGATTTGGTGCGAACACGCCCTTACCGTCGGCTACCGCGCCAGCCTGACCGAGATCGTTCAGATCATCGGCCGTGCAACCCGCGACGCGCCAGGTAAGACCCGCGCGAGGTTCACCAACCTGATCGCCGAGCCGGACGCAGCCGAGGAAGCTGTCACCGAGGCCGTTAACGATACGTTAAAGGCCATCGCGGCGAGCCTGCTGATGGAGCAGGTTCTTGCTCCGCGCTTCGAGTTCAAGCCCAAGAACCCCGACAGCGGCCCGATGCCGGGATTTAACTACGGCGAGGGGGGCTACGACTCGGACCGCTGCAATGTCGGTGTCAATGAGCAGACAGGGGCGTACCAAATCGAGATCAAGGGCATCGCCGAGCCCAAGAGCAAGGAGGCGGCGCGTATCTGCCAGGAAGACTTGAACGAAGTCATCGCGGCTTTCGTGCAGGACAAGCCCACCATCGAGCGTGGCCTGTTTGATGAGGAGTTGGTGCCCGAGGAGCTGACGCAGGTTCGCATGGGCAAGATCATCAAGGACAAGTATCCCGAGCTCGACGCTGAAGATCAGGAGGCCGTGCGCCAGCACGCCATCGCCGCCCTCAACCTCACGCAGCAGGCCAAGCGGCTTGTCACCGAAGGCGAGAGCGATGGGTCGCCCAACACCGCGCTGATCGACGGCGTGCGCCGCTTCGCGATGGACGTGCGCGAGTTGGACATCGACTTGATCGACCGCATCAATCCCTTCGGCGAAGCCTACGCCATCCTTGCCAAGACCATGAGCGAGGACAGCTTGAAGCAGGTCGCGGCGGCCATCTCGGCCAAGCGCACCGCGATCACGCCTGAGGATGCCAAAGTGATCGCCAAGCGCGCTGTGGAGTTCAAACGCGAGCGTGGCCGGGCTCCGTCGGTGACCTCGCAGGACGCTTGGGAAAAGCACCTTGCCGAAGGCGCGGCCGCCTTCATGCGCTTCAGGGCGGAGGGGCGCTATGAGTAACTCTGATCTTGACGACCTGGCGGCGGAACTGGCCGAGTTCGCCCCGCCCGAAAAGAAAAATGGACGACCAGCCGGCGAGGAGCGTGTCATCGCTGGCTTCGAGGAAATCCAACGCTTCACCGACCAGCACGGCCGTGCGCCGCAGCATGGCGAAGACCGCGACATATTCGAGCGCCTGTATGCAGTGCGGCTCGACCGTCTACGCGCGCTCCCGGACTGCCGTGTCTTGCTTGAGCCGCTAGACCATCAGGGCTTGCTTGCTGGGGCGCCGACCATTGCTGCTTCGGGGGAGGAAACTATCGACATCGACGATCTGGCTGCCGAACTGGCGGATGCTGCCGGCTCGGACGACATCACGGTCTTGCGCCATGTCCGTACCAGTGCCGAAAAGCGCGTCGCCGAGGAGGTCGCGGATCGCAAGCCCTGCGAGGACTTCGAGACCTTCCGGCCCTTGTTCGAGCGCGTGCAAGCGGAAATCAAGACCGGCTTGCGCCAGTCTCAGCCCATAGAGGCAGGCCGCCGCGCGATTGAGGCCGGGGACTTTTTCGTTCTCGATGGCATCACGCTCTACGTTGCCGAGGTCGGCGAACCACTGAAAACCACCGCCGGGGAAGTGGACCGTCGCCTGCGCCTCATCTTCTCCAACGGCACCGAAAGCAATCTGCTGCTGCGCTCGCTCCAGCGCGCGTTCTACAACGACTCCGCCGCGCGGCGGCTGGCCTCGCCCGAGAGCGGACAACTCTCCTTCGGCGGAGAGCTTGAGGCTGATGATGTCGAAAGCGGCACAATCTACGTCCTGCGCTCCCTCTCCGATCATCCCTATGTCGTGAAGCACCGCGACATCATCCACAAGATGGGCGTGACCGGCGGCAGGGTTGAAACGCGCATTGCCAACGCCGAACACGACTCTACTTATCTGCTGGCGAAGGTCGAAGTGGTGGCGACCTACAAGCTCGCCGGCATCAACCGCACCCGGATGGAGAACCTGTTTCATAGGCTGTTCGCGCCCGCGCGGTTGAACATCACCATCAACGACCGCTTCGGTCATCCTGTGCAGCCTGAGGAATGGTTTCTCGTTCCGCTGTTCGTCGTCGACGAGGCCGTAGCACGCATCAAGGATGGCAGCATCACAGGCTACATCTACGATCCCAGCGCCGCGAAGCTGGTGAAGGCATAGGGCAGACCAAATACATGAACAGCCCTGGCCACCGGCCAGGGTGAACGCTGGGAGGAAAGGTGTATGACGACGGAAGCCGAGGCGCTCGCCAACATCTTTGCGTGGTCTGCTGATAGCCCCGGCTGGCAGCGTGATGCGCTGCGCCGACTTGCAACGCAAGTGGCTCTGGAGCCGGCCGAGATCGATGAACTGGCGTCTATCTGCAAGGGTGACATTCCGGCGGTCCCGCTGGAAGCGGGGCACCTTCGTGGCCAAAACCGCGATCAGGGGGAAGTCTATCTGCGGCAGGTGCATGGAGTCCGGCATGTCAATGCCTTGGCTCCCGATCAACGGTTGACACTCCATCGAGTCGGTTTGACGATCATCTATGGCGATAACGGATCGGGAAAATCCGGCTATGCGCGGATTCTCAAGAAGGTGTGTCGCGCCCGTATGCTTGGCCGAGCCGAGGAAATCGCCCCAGACATCTATGACGCTTCACCAGGCACGCCGAGCGCCACGATTGAATACGCGATCAACGGCCAGAACCGCACTTGCGCTTGGCAGCTTGGACAGGCTGCCGATACTGCGCTTTCAGGCATTAGCGTATTCGATTCCCGCACCGCGAACGTCCACGTTGATGACACGAATGATGTGGCTTACACGCCGTTTCCGCTCAAATTGCTGGGAGCGCTGGCGCAGCTCTGCAAGTCGGTCAAGGACAAGCTGGCAGCCGAGATTGTGCAGATAAAGGAGCAAACGCCCGAAGCGATCAGGACGCCGGCATGCAGCAGGGACACAACAGTCGGCAAGCTCATGACCCGGCTCGCCTCCAACACTGCGCCGGCGGCGGTCGAAGCGTTGGCCACGCTCACGCAAGCAGAGCAAGATCGATTGGCGCAGCTCACGGCGGACCTGGCTGGAGATCCGGCTCGTGCGGCGCGTCAGCTTGTTGCGTTGAAGACCAAGGTTGACGCGAACGTTGCACGTCTGGATAGGCTATTTACTTCAATAAGCGATGATACCGCCAATAACCTGCGCCGCCTTGCCGTTGATAGCGATGTCGCGCGCCGGGCGGCAGAAGCTGCTTCCAGTGCGCTTTTCCGCGACGAACCGTTGCCGCAGATCGGGTCGGAGATTTGGCAGACGCTATGGGCCAGTGCCCGAGCATTCTCTGACGCGGAGGCCTATCCCGAACGGCGCTTCCCCGTCACAGATTTCGGCAGCGTATGCGTGCTTTGCCAGCAGGAATTGACGCCCGTCGCCGCTGATCGTCTCAATCGCTTCGAGGCTTTTGTGCGCGACGACAGCCAGCAACGTGCCGAGGCTGCGCGCCTCGCCTACGACCGGGCACTGGCAACGTTCAAGGGGGAGGCTATTTCGTTGGCCGAGCTTGCGAACATTGTGGCAACCGTCCGCGACGAACTGCGTCAGGACGCCTTGGCGCTGGAAATCAGGGGTGCGACCCTGCGCGCCCTGTGGCGGCATCGCCAAATCCGGCGACGCCATGCAAATCCAAGCGCTGCTATTGACGTGCCCGTTCCGGAATATTCGCGTCAGCCGCTGGTCGATCAAGCTGCGGGCATTGAGGCTCGGGCGAACGGCCTTGTCGCGGAGGCTGGCTCTGCAGCTCGCGCCGCCTTGGTTGCCGAGAAGGCCGAGCTTGCGGATCGGCAATGGCTTGGTGGTATCAAGGCCGATGTTCTCGCCGAAATCGAACGCCAGAAAAAAATTGCACGGCTTGAGGCGGCTCAGCGGGACACCGCTACCAACCGCGTTACGACAAAGAGCACGGAGATCGCTCAGGCTTTAGTGACGGACGCGCTACGTGCGCAATTTGCTCGCGAGGTGGCGAGCTTCGAGATTGCCGGCCTCGTTGTGGAGCTTCGACAGCAAAACAGCGTTCAGGGCGTCCCTCGCTTCAAGGTCGCACTTACACGGAAGCCCACGGCTACGGTGGGACAGGTCTTGAGCGAAGGCGAG
Source organism: Hydrocarboniphaga effusa AP103 (assembly GCF_000271305.1). Lineage (GTDB taxonomy): Bacteria > Pseudomonadota > Gammaproteobacteria > Nevskiales > Nevskiaceae > Hydrocarboniphaga > Hydrocarboniphaga effusa. The sequence goes on along the minus strand of NZ_AKGD01000004.1, from coordinate 473,997 downwards.
CATCGCTGCGTTGCCTTGGCCGCGTTCATGGCCGAACTCGCCACTACCGAAAACAAGTCCGGCATCGTCTTTGACGATCCCGTTTCTTCACTCGACCACATGCACCGGTAGGCCGTAGCTAAGCGCCTGGTGGCTGAGGCTGCGCATCGCCAGGTCATCGTCTTCACGCATGATCTTGCGTTCCTGTTCGAGCTGAATCGCGCGGCGGATGATGCCCAGCCCAAGCCGCAGGTGGCGATTAGCTCGATCAGCCGAGGGGCTGACAAGGCAGGCTTCTGCCGCAGCGAGCCGCCATTCAAAGCGCGTCGGGTCAGTGACATCACCACAAGTCTGAGCAATCAGCTTGCCGGGGAACGCTACCATTTCGACCAAGGCAATCAAGACGAGTGGCGAAAGTCCGTCAAATCCATCGCCGCGACATTGCGCGATACGTGGGAGATCGCGGTTGAAGAAGTTGTTGGGCACGTCATCCGGCGACTGTCAAACGAAGTAAAGACGCCAGGCTTGGTCAAGCTGACCGCGATCACGGTCCCCGACTGCGAGGTCATGCGTGACGGATTTGGTCGCTGCTCCGAACTGCTGCATAGCGCAGCCGCTGCGTTGAACCGTCCTCTGCCGAGGCCAGAAGCACTGATGGCAGAGATTGATGCCTTAGGGGCCTGGGCGGACAGCCTTCGGCAACGTCAGACAGCTGCGAGGTTGCCCTAAGCTCTTGACGGATATGTTTACACTCGACCGTGCCGGAATAGTCATCTAGTCACTTTACTGACAGAACCCGATCACTTAAAGGGATTTCACCGGCCGCTTCTGGCACGTGGCTGACCTCCTTTTCATTTCGCTGCAGACCTTCTCGCAGAAAGCACTGGGCGATGCATCAGATAAAAAGCCAAACAAGCATCGACGCCAGAGTTCGGGGCGGCGTACTCCGGGTTACAGCCGATACCGCAACCCCAGCGCGAAAGTCCGGCTGTAGAGCTGCGAATCCTGGTTGAACAGCCGGCTGTCGCCGTAGTACGTGCGATAGATTTCGTTGGTCAGGTTGGTCGCGTCGAAGGTGACCGAGAAGTTCGGGTTGATGTCGTAGGCCAGCTGCAGGTCCATCGAGGCTTCGCCCGACGAATAGGTTTCGCTCGGCATCGAGCAGCAGTAGTTGTAGCCAGTCAGGAACTTGCCGCGATCGACCCACGACAGCCGCGAGCTCACGCCATAGCGCTCGTAGGCAAGCGTGACGCTGTAGGCCCAATCGGATACGCCGGCGACGCGGCTGTTGCGTGTGCCGGTGACTTCGGTGGTGTCGTCGGGATTGCCGTAGACCGGATCGCGCGATTCGCTGTCGATCCAGGTGTAGTTGGCCTGCACGCCGAAGCCCTTGAGCACATTCGGCAGACGATCCGGGAACCACTGGAATCCGAGTTCGGCCCCGTTGAGCTTGCCCTTGCCGGCGTTCTCGGGCGTCGTCAGCACGTAGTTGCCGTTGAGTTCGGGCGTGCGATCGCTGACCTGGATGCTGCGATTGACGTTGGTGATGAAGCCGTCCACGTCGCGCCAGAACAGCGTGCCGAAAATGCTCGAGCTCTTGCTGAAATACCACTCCAGGCTCAGGTCCAGCGTCTGCGCTTCGACAGGGTCGAGATCGGGATTGCCGCTCGCCGCATAACCGAAAGTCGCGCCCGTGGAAGTCGCCGGGTTGAGCACCATTGCCGGATTGAGCTGCGCGAAGCCGGGCCGGCCGATGGTCTTGCCGTAAGCCAGTCGCGCGATCACGTCGGGGCGCGGCTTGTAGCGAATCACCGCGCTCGGCAGCGCATCGGTGCGGCTGGTCTTGAGTTCACTGGGCTCCCAGTCCTGCTGCAGCGTGTTGTAGCCCAGATCGGATTCGGCGCGGATCACGCGAACGCCGGCCTGGCCGTCGAAGCCGCCGATGTCGGTCTGCACGTCGAAATCACCCATCACGTAACCCGCGTAGGTGTTCTCGCGAATGTCGAAGTAGTTCGCCGGATCGAAGGCCGGTGCGCCGGTGAAGCCGTACATGGCGCGGCTCGCGGCGACGTTGGCGAGCAGGTAGCGGTAGTCGCCCGTGAGCCATTGCGAAGGGTAGGTCGCTTCACCGGAGAAGAAATTTCCGGGCGTGGTCTCGTAGCGATCGGGATTCGATGCGAGCGAGGTATCGCAGCCCGCGATGGCCTCGCAATTGGCCTGCTGATTGCCGATACGCGACTTCGCGTCGTGACGATCGTAGCGAACGCCGAAGCGAATCTTTTCGAGCACGCCGTAGTCGACGCGCCAGTCACCGTCGGCGGTCCAGGTCCAGGCATCGCCTTTGTTTTTGGTGATGCTGTCGTAGTACCAGGTGTAGCGCCATTGATTCGGATCGCTCAGGTCGGATTCGTCGATGCCTTCCGTCGCGGGATCGTCGAGGAACTCGAGCGAAGGCGTGCCTTTGCCGTCGGCGTTGAAGGCCACGTCGGCCCGATACCGTGTGCCGTCGAGATTCATGCCTTGCGACAGCTGCGTGTACTTGGTCGTCTGGTAGATGGTTTCGGATTTCAGCGTGAAGGTCTCGGCGAGCTGCCATTCGCCGCCGAGCGCGTACATATAGTTGTCGGTCTTGGGCTTGCTGGCGTTGACGTTGGTGTAGATGTTCGGTGCATCGAGATAGTTGCGGCTGACGACGTTGGTGCCGTCGTAGGTGTCGAAGTCCTGGTACCGATCGCCATTGGTGAACGCGAACAGCTGCGAGTTCGCGTCCTTGCCGCGCAGTCCGAAGTAGAAGGCCTCGAGCAGATACTTCGACTTCTCGTTCGGCGCCCATTGCAGCGCGATGTTGCCGGCCGGGCGTTCGCGCTCGCCGTATTTGTCGAAGCCGCCCATGGCGTCGCGCAGCAGCAGGTACTCGGTCGGCGTGCCGTCGACGTCGATCGTCGATCCCGGCGTGGTCGATAGCGCGGTGCCGCGGTTGATGATGCGCGTGCCGTCGTTGTTGAACTCCGGAATGCGCTCGCCCGTCGCCGCGTCGTAGGGATCGAGCGAACCCGCCCACGTGGTCTGGTCACGAAAGCGCAGGCGCTGGTACGACACGTTGAGCAGCGCACCGACTTCACCGATGCCGGTGTTCCAGCGATCGCTCAGTAGTGCGCTGACGGTCGGATCGGTGGTGTCGCCTTCCTCGCTGTGGATGCCGCGCGCCGACAGCACGAGCTTGCTGCCGTCGAAGTCGAACGGGCGCTGCGTGCGCACGTCGATCTGGCCGGCGACGCCGCCTTCGATCATGTCGGGCGAGCGCGTCTTGTAGACGTTCACGCCGCCGAGCAGGCTCGCCGGAATGTCGGCCAGCGCAATCGAGCGATCGGTGGCCGTGAACACCTGGCGTCCGTTGAGCGTGGTGCTGATGTCGTTGAGCCCGCGGATGGTGACGTTGTTGGCTTCACCGCTGTCGCGACCGCCGACCTGGATGCCGGTCACGCGCTGCAGGGCCTCGACCGTGTTGTTGTCAGGAAACTTGCCGATGTCGACCGCGACGATCGCATCGACGAGCTGCTTGTTCTCGCGCTTGATGTCCATCGCGCGGCCGAGGCTTCCGCGAATGCCGGTGACGACCACTTCGGCGATGCCGTCGTCGCCCGCGCGTAGGATCTGCTGCGCGGCTTCGACAGGCGCTTCGGTTGCCGATTCGTCGGAAGGCTGCGCTTGTGAATCCGCCTCCAAGCTCGGCTCGGCAGCCGGCGTTGCAGCGGGCGCTGGCTGCGCTTGCGGAGTCGGGGCTTCGAGCTGCGCGAGCGCATGACGCGGCAGCAGTGAGAGCAGTAGAGCGGCAGCCGAAGCGGTGGCGACGGATTTGACCTGTGCGCTGCTGGCGCCTGGGCGGCCGTGATGGCCTGGGCATGACATATCCGGATCTCCTTTCCCGGTAGATGTTCCGTTGTGCGGGAGTCGGCCGTGGCCGATCGGTCGCCAGTTCCTGGCCTCCCGGCAGCGCGTGCGGATCGATCGGTAATCGAGTCGCTGGAGCATCCTTGCTCGCGCGTCGCTGCAGTGCTGCTACGCACTTTCGCCCGAGTATGGGTAGGCCGTCGCCATATGGGAAGTCATCGCAAGGCGGACAGGCCTGTAGTCCTCATCGGCGGCGTTCAGCTTGAGTCAGGGCAGCGGCAGTTGCGATCATGTGGCCATGCCTAGCCATCGCCAGCTGATCGCTGTTCTCCTGTTCGCGCTTTGCATGGGCGTCGCGCAAGCGCAGAGCCTGCAGCTCGACAGCACCGCCCAGCGCGCCAAGCCCTGCGAGGCCTGCCATGGGCCCGAGGGCAGGGCGACGCCGGATGGCTGGTATCCGCGCATCGCGGGCAAGCCGGCGGGTTATCTGTTCAACCAGCTGCTCAACTTTCGCGATGGTCGCCGGCACAACGCGGCGATGGCCTACATGGTCGATTTCCAGCGCGAAGAATTCCTGCGCGAACTCGCCGATCACTTCGCCGCGCAGGAATTGCCGTATCCGGCTCCCACGCATGTCGAGCGCGATGCGGCCGTGCTCGAACGCGGTCGCAAGCTCGTGCGCGAAGGCGACGCGTCACGCGACATCCCGTCCTGTCAGGCCTGCCATGGCGAGCGCCTGACCGGGCTCGCGCCCGATGTGCCCGGGCTCGTGGGCCTGCCTTACGACTACCTGGTTGCCCAGTTCGGCGCCTGGCAGACCAGCAGCCGCCGCACCGTCGCGCCCGATTGCATGAGCACGATCACGCACAGCCTCACGCAGGCCGATGTCGCGGCCGTGGCGGCGTTTCTGGCCACCACGCCGGTGCCGGCCGACTCGCATCCCCAAACGCAGAGCCAGGCGCTGCCCGAGCGCTGCGGCAGCGTGAGCCTGCAATGAGGCGCTCGACGAAGCTGGCGATCGCCGTCGTCGTCGCGCTCACCTTCGTTGCGGCGGCAGTGCTCTTTTACCTCGGCTTGCGTCACGACGAAGTCCACGCCTCGCAGCCGACCAGCGACGCGGTCGCGCAGATCGAACGCGGCCGCTATCTGGCCGTGCTCGGCGATTGCCAGGCCTGCCACACGCTGCGCGGAGGCCAGGCCTACGCGGGCGGTCGCGGAACGCCCACGCCATTCGGAACCTTCTACTCGCCGAACCTCACACCCGACGCCGAAACCGGGCTCGGCAACTGGAGCGCGGACGATTTCTGGCTGGCGCTGCATGAGGGCCGCTCGAAGAACGGCAAGCTGCTGTACCCGGTGTTTCCGTACACCAACTACACCAAGATCACGCGCGCCGATTCCGATGCGCTGTTCGCGTATCTGCGTTCGCTGCCCGCGGTGCGCGCTCCGGCTCGCGAGCACGAGCTGCGCTTTCCTTACCGGTATCGCGCGTTGCTGATCGCCTGGCGTGGACTGTTCTTCCGCCCGGGCGTTTTCGAGGCCGACGATCGGCAAAGCGAGCTATGGAATCGCGGCGCGTATCTCGTGCAGGGGCTCGGTCATTGCAGCGCCTGCCACGAGGCGCGCAACGCGCTCGGGGCCGTGCGCTCGTCGGACAATCCATCGGGCGGCCTGGTGCTGTCGTGGTATGCGCCGTCGCTGCATTCGGTCGAAGAGGGCAGTGTGGCGGACTGGAGCGAGCAAGACGTGATCGCATTGCTCGGCGCCGGAAAGTCGCGTGACGCGAGCGTATCGGGGCCGATGGCCGAAGTCGTCTTCGAGAGCCTGCAGCACGCCAGCGAGGCCGATCTGCGGGCGATGGCGACTTACTTGCGCGCCCTGCCGAAGCAGCCCGTGCCGCCGCAGAAAGCCTATGTGCGTGTGCCGCAGGCCAGCCTCAAGCCGATGATGGAACGCGGCGCCGATCTGTACCGCAGGCATTGCGCCGATTGCCACGGCGATGCGGGCGAAGGCCATGCGCCGGTCGCACCGGCGCTGGCCGGCAATCGTGCGCTGTCGATGAGCTCGGCGGTCAACAGCATTCGCATCATTCGTTTCGGTGGCTACGAGCCCGGCACCGAAGGCAATCCACGGCCTTTCGGCATGCCGCCGTTCGGCACCCGGCTCGGCGACGACGAGATCGCCGATGTGCTGACTTTCATTCGCGCGAGTTGGGGCAACCACGGTCGCCCGGTATCCGAAACCGAGGTGCGCGAGCATCGGAATCTGGACCGCCAATGAACGTGAAATTCGTCTAACTCGTTGAACTTCAATGACGAATTTTTAGGGAGCATTCAGGCAGCAACGCGCAGCATCCGTTTCCAGCGACACACCGAAGAGTCGCGGACCCACAAGGTTCGAGACCAACAAGGTTCAACTCAGGAACGGAGACGCTCACCATGAATCGCAAGTTTCTACTCGCCCCGCTGATCGCCGCTTCGATGACGGCGTTCAGCGCCCAGGCCGACAACGCGCTCGGCCTTCAAGGCTTGGGTTCGCGCAGCGGCGACAACAACAACTTGAGCGCGCTGCGCGCCAACCGCGCGGCCGCGATCAGCGCATCGCGGGCCGATTCGTTGACGAGCGCACGCGCCAACCTGCGCGAACGCATCACCGATCGCGCCGAGGCCCGCGCCGACGCGCGCGAAGAGCGCATGGACAACAGCCGTGCGCGTGAGCTGTTCGATGGCGATCGTCTCGACAATGTTCGCGAGGCCGCGCGTGACCGCCGCGAGAATGCGCAGGAGCGCCGTGAAGAACGTCGCGAGGACCGCCGCGCAGTGGGCCGCGATATCGCGCTGCTGAATGCCGCCGACAACGACGGCAGCGCGCTGCGCGATCGAGTCCAGGATCGCCGTGCATCCCTGCCGGGCCTCGAGCAGGCCGATGCGAGTGCACTGCGCGACCGGCTTCCGAAGGTGAGCACGGACAGCGATCGCGATGGCGATACCCGCACGCGCTCGCTCAAGGTCGAAGGTCAGAATGGGGATTTCAAGCTCACCAACGTCGTCGAAGCCAAGCGTCCCGACGCCTCGGATCGCAATTCGGGTGAGCGTTCGCTCGATCGCACGCTCAACATCGAGAACACCATCGAAGGCAGCCGCGAATCCGGCGACAATGCGATCGCCCAGCGCGACACCCGCTCGAGTTTCAAGCGCACGTCTTCGATGAATTTCGAGCGCAACGGTGAGGTTCGAAGCCGTACCGAAGACTCTCCGCGCAGCCGCTCGGTCGAGAATCGCCTGGCGATGAACAGCTCGGGCGAGAGCAGCCTCAAGATCGATGGAAACGGCAGCGACAGCCGCGACATCGACCGCTCCAACCGAAACAGTTTCGGGTTCACGCGCACCAGCAGCAGCGACCGCAGCGGCCTCGAACGTGCCGAGCGCAGCCGCGACATCGACTTCGGCAACCGGGGCTCGTAGGCTCCGGGCGCCGGACGGGTCCGCCGGACTCCGGACCTGGAACTCCGACCAACCTCTGAGCCGCTCGAAGAGCGGCAGCTGGATCAGCGCATTGTCACCGTCGACCTCGTCTTCGGTGACAATGCGTTATTCATGGCCGGAGCTTTCTCGTGGCTTACGACGTCGACCTGTTCGTGATCGGTGCGGGCTCGGGCGGGGTGCGCGCATCGCGCATCGCGGCCCAGCTCGGCGCTCGCGTGATGGTGGCCGAGAACCAGCAGCTCGGAGGCACCTGCGTGAACCTCGGCTGCGTGCCGAAGAAGATGCTCGTTTACTCGGCCTCGTATGCGGACGACTTCGAGCAGGCGAGCGCCTATGGCTGGTCGGCCACTGAGCCGCGCTTCGATTGGCCCACGCTGCTGGCCAACAAGAACCGCGAGATCGCGCGGCTCAATCGCGTCTACGGCGAACTGCTCGACAAGGCCGGCGTGCGAACCGTGCAGGGAACCGCGCGCCTGCTCGATGCGCATACGGTGGAAGTCGACACCGCGGATGGGCCACGACGCTATAGCGCCGAACATATCCTGATCGCGACGGGTTGCGAGCCGCAGCTGCCCGATATTCCGGGCATCGAGCATGCGATCAGTTCCGATCAGGCCTTTCATCTGCCGCGCTTGCCCGAGCGCGTGATCGTCGCGGGTGGCGGTTACATCGCCACCGAGTTCTCGGGTGTTTTTCACGGACTCGGTGCGCGGGTCAGCCAGCTGTATCGCGGTGATTTGTTCCTGCGCGGTTTCGACGACAGCGTGCGCCGGCATCTGCGCGAGCAGCTCACGCTCAAGGGCCTGGACCTGCAATTCAACGCCGACATCGTGCGCATCGAGAAGCGAGCCGACTCGAGTCTGGCGGTGCAGCTGAAAGATGGCCGTGTGCTCGACGCGGATTGCGTGCTGTTCGCGACCGGCCGGCGCCCGCGGCTCGGCGGGCTCGGGCTCGAAGCCACCCGCGTGCAGCTCGACGAGCGCGGCTTCATCGCCGTCGACGAGCGATTCCGCACGCACGAGCCTTCGATTCATGCGGTCGGCGATGTGATCGGCCGTGTGCAGCTCACGCCCGTCGCACTCGCCGAAGGCATGGCGCTCGCGCGCTTGCTGTTCAAGCCGGAAGATTATCGGCCGCTCGATTACACGCTGATTCCAACGGCCGTTTTCAGCCTGCCGAACATCGGCACGGTGGGGCTCACCGAGGCCGCGGCGCGCAAGGCGGGCTTCGAGCTGCGGGTCTTCGAAAGCCGCTTCAAGCCGCTCAAGCTCACGCTGACCGATTCGAAGGAAAGCACCTTCCTGAAGCTCGTCGTCGATGCGCGCAGTGATCGCGTGCTCGGCTGCCACATGGTCGGGCCCGATGCGGGAGAGGTGATCCAAGGGCTCGCGGTCGCGCTCAAGGCCGGTGCCACCAAGGCGATCTTCGACGACACCATCGGCATCCATCCGACCACGGCCGAGGAATTCGTGACGATGCGCACGCCCGTCGCGGGCTGAGCGGCCTTGTTGCGTGGCAGGTCGCTATCGAATTGCCATCGAGTGCGCATGACAAGCTGAACATGACGAGCTGAACGAGGGCTTCAGCCATCGCTCACGCTGCGGGTCCAACATTCGCCGCCTCGGCGCAGGCAAGCGCCACCGCTTGATCACCGCAAGCGTTCGCGCAGGGACTGCAGGAGTTGCATGCCATGAATTTCGTGCTGGGTTTGCTCGTCTTCCTCGTAGGTCTGGCGATGGGGGTAGGTGGAGTCTGGCTGCTCGCGCTCGAAGGCTCCGCGTACTACCTGCCGGCCGGCCTCGGACTGATGGTTTCCGGCGTGCTGCTCATGCGTCGGCATCGGGCCGGTGCCTGGGTCTACTGGATCGTACTCGCGGCGACGGCGGTCTGGAGCGCTTGGGAATCGGGGCTGGATTACTGGCGCTGGGTTCCGCGCCTGGGCTTGCTGCTTGGCCTGGGCATCGTCGTGGCCTTGCTCGCTCCATGGCTGCGCAACGGCCCGAGGCTGCGCTCCGCATGGCCGCTCGCGGGCGTCTTCGTCATCGTGTTCATCGCCGCGTTCGGGCTTGCGTTCCTGCCTTACGGCGTGACCAAGGGCCAAGTGGTGCCGAGTGCATCGGCGGGGCAATCGGTGATCAGCGATGATGCGATGCCGGGTGGATTCGCGCAGCCTGCGACGCAGGCCGCAGCGCAGGATTGGGCCGCCTATGGCGGAAGCAATCAGGCCACGCGCTATTCGCCGCTGTCGCAGATCACCAAGGACAACGTCAAGCAGTTGCGGCGCGCATGGACTTATCGCACCGGCGATCTTCCCGAACATCGCTGGGGCGCGGAAACCACGCCGCTCAAGATCGGCGACAGCGTGTATTTGTGCACGCCGCACAACATCCTGATCAGCCTCGACGCGAGCACCGGCAAACAGCGCTGGCGCTACGACCCGAAGGTGCCCGAGTCCGCGATTCCGTACACCGCGGCCTGTCGCGGTGTGTCGTATTACGTCACGCCGCCTGCGCAGGCGGCGACGAACACGAGCGAAGCGTCTACAGGGCCCAGCGCCGAAAACACGATGCTGCTCGCGACGCCCGTTCCCGCGCCGGGGCAGGAAGCACAGCCGGCTTCGGCGACTTCGCTTGCAGCGAGCGGCGAAGCCTGCGCCACCCGCCTCGTCTCGGGCACGCTCGACGGACGCATCATCGAAGTCGATGCCAGGACCGGCCTGCCATGCACCGGCTTCGGCAAGGGCGGGCAGGTCGACATCAAGGAAGGCATGGGCAGCACGCCGGCCGGCTACGTGTCGATCAATTCGCCGCCGACCATCGTGCGCGGTGTGATCGTGACCGGCCATCAGGTGCTCGATGGCCAGCGCCGCGATGCGCCGTCGGGCGTCATCAAGGGCTTCGATGCCGTGACGGGAGAGCTGCGCTGGGCCTGGGACATGACGCATCCGGACTGGACCGGTGCGCCGCCGGCCGGCGAAACCTATACGCGCGGAACGCCCAACATGTGGACGATCGCATCGGCCGACGAGCAGCTCGGCTACGTCTATCTGCCGATGGGCAATTCGGCGGGCGATTACTGGAGCAGTTCGCGCACGCCGGCCGAAAGCCAGTACGCCACCTCGCTCGTCGCGCTCGACGTCACCACCGGCAAGCCCGTGTGGAATTTCCAGACCACGCATATCGATGTCTGGGATTACGACCTCGGCTCGCAGCCCGCGCTGATCGATTTCCCGGTCAACGACAGCAAGGTGCCGGCGGTGCTCCTGCCGAGCAAGCAGGGTGATGTCTACATACTCGATCGGCGCACGGGCGAGCCGCTCGTGGGTGTCGAAGAGCGCGCAGTTCCGGGCGGTGGTGTCGAGCCCGAGAAGCGCAGCAAGACGCAGCCGTTTTCGACTTATCACACGCTCGCGCGACGCGATTTGAGCGAAGCCGACATGTGGGGCATGACGCCGCTCGATCAGCTGGTATGTCGCATCCAGTTTCGCAGCGCGAGCTACCAGGGCATCTACACGCCACCGACCAGCGATCGGCATTCGATCGAATATCCGGGCTACAACGGCGGCTCCGACTGGGGCGGCGTGGCGATCGATCCGAACCGCGGCGTGATGATCGCGAACTACAACGACATGCCGAACTACAACCGCCTGGTTCCGCGCGAAGAAGCCGATCGCAACGGCTGGAAGCCGCGCGAGGAACTGCCGCATCCGGACACCGGCGGCGCCGAAGGCCAGGGTGATCCGCAGGCCGGCACGCCGTACGCGATCGACGTCAACGCGGGCTGGCGGCTCAAGTTCACCAAGCTGCTGTGCAAGCAGCCGCCTTACGGCGGCATTCGCGCGGTCGATCTCGCGACCGGCAAGACGCTGTGGGATCGGCCCTTCGGCAGCGCGCGCGGCAACGGGCCGTTCGGCATCCGCTCCGGATTGCCGATCGAAATCGGCACGCCGAACAATGGCGGCTCGGTCGTCACCGCGGGCGGCCTGATCTTCATCGCCGCCGCGACGGACGACCTGATTCGCGCGATCGATATCGAGACCGGCGAAACCGTGTGGCAGGACGCGCTGCCGGCGGGCGGGCAGGCGAATCCGATGGTCTACGAGATCGGCGGCAAGCAATACCTCGTCATCGTCGCAGCCGGCCATCACTTCATGGAGACGCCGGCCGGGGACTATGTGATCGCGTATGCCTTGCCGGGTTGAGAGCAGCGCACTCAAGGTGGCACGGACGTGTTGTTGATGTTCCTCTCTCCCGCGTGCGGGAGAGAGTCCCTCGCGTAGCGAGGGGAGTGAGGGAGCACTGCCTGGAAGCTGCGCTCGGGGGCGTTCCCTCACCCGGCGCTGTCGCGCCACCCTCTCCCGCACGCGGGAGAGGGGACCGCTGACGGCAGCTCAAAAACCGTCTGGCAAGACGCGCTTACCGGCGGGCTGTTGATGTTCCTCTCTCCCGCTTGCGGGAGAGAGTCCCGCCGCAGGCGGGGAGAGAGGGGCTGCTCGACGGGAGAGCACACTTTCCAGGCTTCCCCTCTCCCGGTCCTTCGGACCACCCTCTCCCGCACGCGGGAGAGGGGACCGCTGACGGCAGCTCAAAAACCGTCTGGCAAGACGCGCTACCGGCGGCTGTTGATGTTCCTCTCTCCCACGTGCGGGAGAGAGTCCCTCGCGTAGCGAGGGAGCACTGCTCGAACGCTTAAACCAACCGCACCGTCTGCACCAACAGCTTCTCCCGCTCCGCACTCGGCCCCACCAGAATCTCGACTTCGCCCTTCTCGAACACCGGCTTCAAGCCCGCGTCGAGAAACCGCAGATCGCTTGCAGCCACTTCGATTTCCACGCTGCCGCGTTCTCCGGGTTGCAGGGCGATCTTGGTGAATCCACGCAACTCCAGCAGCGGTCTCGCCACGCTCGCGATCTTGTCGCGCATGAACAGGAACACCGTCTCTTCCGCCGCGCGCTTGCCCTCGTTAACCAGATCGACCGTCACGCGAATCGTGTCGTTTTCTGTGACGCGCTCGGGGATCACGCGCAGATCGCTGTAAGCGAAGCGTCCATATCCGAGCCCGTGTCCGAACGCGTACAGCGGCTCGTTGCTCACGTCGAGATACTTGCTCGTGTAAAAATCGTCGGCGTTCATCGGCCGGCCACTCGGGCGCTGGCCGAAGAAGATCGGCACCTGGCCGAGCGCGCGTGGCCAGGTCATCGGCGTGCGGCCAGGGCGATCTTGGTGAATCCACGCAACTCCAGCAGCGGTCTCGCCACGCTCGCGATCTTGTCGCGCATGAACAGGAACACCGTCTCTTCCGCCGCGCGCTTGCCCTCGTTAACCAGATCGACCGTCACGCGAATCGTGTCGTTTTCTGTGACGCGCTCGGGGATCACGCGCAGATCGCTGTAAGCGAAGCGTCCATATCCGAGCCCGTGTCCGAACGCGTACAGCGGCTCGTTGCTCACGTCGAGATACTTGCTCGTGTAAAAATCGTCGGCGTTCATCGGCCGGCCACTCGGGCGCTGGCCGAAGAAGATCGGCACCTGGCCGAGCGCGCGTGGCCAGGTCATCGGCGTGCGGCCGCTCGGCGAGGCCTTGCCGCTGATCAGGTCGGCGATCGCATGGCCGGCCTCGGTGCCGAGGAACCAGGCCGCGAGGATCGCATCGGCCTTGGCGTCGAGTTCCGGAATCACGAGCGGACGGCCCGAGAACAGCACGACGATGACCGGCACGCCGCGCGCGCTCGCACGCTCGAACACGGCCTGCGCGAGCGCGCGCTGATGCGCGGCGAGCTCGGGATACGCACGGCTCGCGGCTTCGCCGCTCTGGCGTACGCCTTCGCCGATGCAGAGCACGACGGCGTTCGCGTTATCGACGAGCGCCGCCGCGGCGGCGATGCCGCTGCGCTCGTCTTCGAGGATCGGAACGCCCGCCGCATGTTCGATTTGCGCGGCTGGCAGCGCAGCGCGCAGGCCCGCGAGCACTGTCGTGTTCGGCTCATGCTCGCCGGCCGCCCACCAGCAGCCGCACATGTCGTAGGCCGCATCGGCGAGCGGGCCGATCACCGCGATGCGCTGCGTCGAAGCCGGCAAGGGCAGGGTGTCGTGCTCGTTCTTGAGCATCACGACCGAGCGCGTGGCGACCTCGCGCGCAAGCGCGCGCCGGTCGACGAGTGCCTGCGGCGCTTCGGGCGTCGAGCCGCGACGATACGGGTCGTCGAACAGGCCGAGCTTTTCCTTGAGCCTGAGCACGCGGCGCACGCAGGCGTCGATCTCGTCCATCGTCACGAGTCCGCGTTCGAGCGCGACCGGCAGGCCCTTGCGATAGGCGTCGGCCATCATGTCGATGTCGACGCCGGCCTTGAGCGCGAGCGTCGCGGCTTCGACGAGATCGGCGGCGACGCCGTGCTTGATCAGCTCGCCGATGGCGTTGTAGTCGCTCACGAGCACGCCGTCGAAGCCGAGTTCGCTGCGCAGGTAATCGCGCAGCAAGGGCACGTGCGCGGTCATCGGAATGCCGTTGAGATCGGTGAACGCGGGCATGATGGTTTCGACGCCGGCCTTCACGGCCGCTTCGAACGGAGGCAGGTGCACCTCGCGCAGCGTGCGCTCGGAAATGTCGACCGGGGCGTACTCGCGGCCCGCGTTGACCGGGCCGTAAGCGGCGAAGTGCTTCGCACAAGCCGCGAGCGCGTCCTTGGACGACAGATCATCGCCCTGGAATCCGCGCACCTTGGCCTCGGCGATGCGCGAATTGAGCCAGCCGTCTTCGCCGCCGCCTTCGGCCGTGCGACCCCAACGCGGATCGCGCGAGACGTCGAGCATCGGCGCGAAGGTCATCGCCAGGCCGTCGGCCGCGCCTTCCTTGGCGGCTTCGCGTGCGGTGCGTTCCCAGAGCCGCGGATCGAAGCTCGCGGCTTCGGCGATCGGCAGCGGAAACAGGATGCGATGGCCATGAATGATGTCGAGCCCGATCAGCAAGGGAATGCCGAGCCGCGTCTGCTCGACCGCGATCTTCTGCATTTCGTGCGTCGGGCCGGGGCCGACCATGTTGAGCAGGTTGCCGACGCTGCCGTCCTTGATCGAATCGGTGGAGTCACCGACGATGATCGGCCCGGTGACCGCATAACCCGAGGCGGTCATGGTGAGCTGCCCGAGTTTTTCGGTCAGCGTCATCTGGCTCAGCAACTGTTCGATTCGGCTCATGCGCGCAGCGTCCTTGAGAGTGTCGTCCGATGTTTTGCCCATGATAGGCCGTCGTCATTTGCATGTGGTGCAGACAGCCCAGGCTCATGAGGATCGCGTAGAGATCATGTGCTCTGCATTAATATTCGCCGAATCGAGTCGCGCCCGGAGCCATCCGCGGGCCGGCTGACCGAACGACAAGGAGTAGCCATTGAGCCCAGCGGATCAGCAGACCAGCGTCGAAAGCTTGCTCGCACTCGACGACGAAGCGCTCGTCGAAGCGGTGCAGAGGCAGACCTTTCGCTTCTTCTGGGAGGGCTCGCATCCGCAGAGCGGCCTCGCGCCGGACCGGCGCAGGATCCGCGCCGCGGATGGTCGCGAGCCCTTCGACGATCTGGTGGCCATCGGCGGCTCGGGCTTCGGCGTCATGGCGATCATCGTTGCGGTCGAGCGTCATTGGATATCGCGCGAAGCGGCCGTGCAGCGCCTCAATGCGATGCTCGACGTGCTCGTGCGCGCCACCTGCTACCACGGCGCCTATCCACATTTCATGAATGGGGCGACCGGCGCGACGATCCCGTTCAGTCGCAAGGACGACGGCGGCGATCTCGTTGAAACCGCGCTGCTGCTGCAAGGCCTGCTGTGCGCGCGCCAGTACTTCACGCAGGACATACCGGCCGAAGCCTCGATCCGCAATCGCATCAACTGGATCTGGGACGATATGGAGTGGACCTGGTACCAGCAGGATGGCCGCAAGCTGCTGTACTGGCATTGGAGCCCCAACAACGGCTGGGGCATGGATCACGAGATCCACGGCTGGAACGAATGCCTGATCGCCTACGTACTCGCGGCGGGCTCGAATCGTTATCCGATCGACCCGGTCGTCTATCACCGCGGCTATGCGAGCGGACGCGATTTCGTCAACGGCAAGACTTACCATGGCATCCAGCTGCCGCTCGGACAGCCTTATGGCGGCCCGCTGTTCTTCGCGCATTACTCGTTCTGCGGGCTCGATCCGCACGGCCTGCGTGATCGCTACGCGGACTATTGGGACTTGTGCTCGCGCCACGTGCGCATCAACCGCGAGCACTGCGTGATCAACCCAGGGCAGTTCAAGGGCTACGGCGCGGACTGCTGGGGCCTCACGGCGAGCGACGATCCGGACGGCTATTCGGCGCATGCGCCCGACAACGACAACGGCACGATCTCGCCGACCGCCGCGCTCTCGAGCCTGCCGTACGCACCGGCCGAAGTCGTGCAGAGCTTGCGCGGCTTTTTAAGCAAGCACGGCGACAAGGTCTGGCAGCGCTACGGCTTCGTCGATGCGTTCAACGAAGGACGCGACTGGTTCGCCGACACCTTCCTCGCGATCGACCAGGGACCGATCGTGGTGATGATGGAAAACCATCGCACGGGCCTGCTGTGGAAGCTGTTCATGAGCGTGCCCGAAGTGCAGACCGGTTTGCGCCGGCTCGGCTTCAGCAGCCCGCATCTGGGTTCGTGAGGGGCTCATGAGCATGAGCGGCGCATCGCCTGAACCTTTTCTGGAGCGGTGGATCGAGCGCCAGTATCGCGACTCGGCGAGCGCGATGCTGCGCAGCTTCTCGGCCATCGATCTGGTCAAGTCGCGGCCGGGCTTCGGCACGCAGGTTCGTGCCGCGAAGGGTTCGATCATCGCCTCGCCGGTGCTCGGTGCCTACGACCCCGATCCGGACTACTTCTTCCACTGGTTCCGCGATTCGGCCGTCGTGATCGAATCGCTGCGCCTGTTGTACGAGGATGGCAGCATCGGCGACGAGGCGATCGCGCATCTGCGCGATTTCGCCGCCTTCAACCTGTCTTTGAACACGCTCGACGGACGCAGGCTCGTCGACGATAAAAGCTGGCGTGGCAAAGCCGCCGCCGATTTCGTGAAGTTCTTGCGCGACGACGAAGACCTCGCGCAGGCGCACGGCGAAGCCGTGGTCGGCGAAACGCGCGTGAATCCGGATGGCACGCTCGATATTTCGAAGTGGGCGCGTCCGCAGCACGATGGTCCGCCGCTGCGCGCACTCGCGCTGCTCGGCTGGGTGAGCGCGCACCGTCTCGACGACAGGCTCGCGGCCGATCTCGCCGCGCTGATCACCGGCGATCTCGATTTCACGATGCGCCACTGGCGCACGCCCTCGTACGACATCTGGGAGGAAGAGCGCGGCCTGCATTACTACACGCTGCGCGTCTCGGCCGCCGCGCTGGAGCAGGGTGCGGCCTGGCTGCGCAGCCGCAACGAGCATGAATTCGCGCTGGCCTGCGCAACCGAGAGCGCGGCCATTCGAACCCTGCTCGACGGCTATTGGCTCGAAGACGCGCAGCACTTCCGTTCGCGCGTTCTGAGTTCGGGAGGGCGATCGGACAAGGAACTCGACATCGCGATCATCCTGTCCGCTATTCACGGCTCCGACGGAGCGCAAGCGCATTCGGTGCACGACGGTCGCATGCAATCGACGTTCGCGCAGCTCGAAGCCTTGTTCGACCGGCTTTATGCGATCAATCGGGGGCGGCCCGCAGGGCAAGGCGTGGCGATGGGCCGCTACGAAGGCGACGTCTACTATTCGGGCGGCGCCTATTTCTTTTCGACGCTCGGCGCTGCCGAGTTTTGCTTCAAGGCGGCGCGGGGCTCGCCCAAGGCGCAAGGCTGGATCGAGCGCGGCGATGCCTTTCTGCAGATGGTCCGCGCCTACACCGGAGCGCAGGGTGAACTCTCCGAGCAGTTCGATCAGAACAGCGGCGAACAGACCTCGGCCAAGCATCTGGCCTGGAGCTATGCCGCGCTGATCTCGACGGTTGCCGCGCGCCGCGCCGCACTGGCCGCCCGCTGATGGCGAAAGCCAAACGAAAGTCCAGGGACGATGCCGACGATCTCGTCGCGGCCGAGATGGGCACGGTCGCCGAGACCAGGCTCGGCAGGCAGATCGGTCTGGTCATGCAGGCGCTGCGCAGTTCGGCGGTTGCCAGGATTCTGCTCGGGCTGATCGTCGCGCTGGTCGTCGTCGTGCTCGCGACGGCTTATGGACAAGTGCATCTGAACCGCTGGAACCAGCCGTTCTACGACGCGCTGTCGCGTCGTGATCTCAAGGATTTCATGACGCAGCTCGGCGTGTTCTTCATCATCGTCGGCTGCCTGCTCGTGCTCAACGTGATCCAGCGCTGGATCGTCGAGCACCTGAAACTGCGCCTGCGCGAAGGGCTCACGCGCGATCTGATCAACCGCTGGATGCAGCCTCGACGCGCGTTCTGGCTTGCCAATTCGGGTTCGATGGGCGTCAACCCCGATCAGCGCATGCAGGAAGACGCGCGCAAGTTCACCGAGCTGTCGGCCGATCTCGGCGTGGGTCTGCTGCAGGCGACGATTCTGTTCGTGACTTTCGCGGGCGTGCTCTGGGGCTTGTCGACGGACTTTTCGTTCCGCATCGGCGACGCCGACTACGCGGTACCGGGCTTCATGCTGTGGGCCGCGATCGCCTACGCACTGATTGGTTCGCTGCTGAGCTACTGGGTCGGCCGCAGCCTGATCGGCAGCAATGCCGAGCGCTATGCGCGCGAGGCCGATCTGCGCTTTGCGCTGGTGCGCGTCAACGAACATCTCGATGGGGTTTCGCTCGCGCGCGGCGAGCCCGACGAAGGCCGGCGCATCAACCGCTATCTCGACGACACGCTGCGATCGATGCGCAGACTCGCGACCGAGCACACCAACCTGACCTGGGTGACCTCTGGATTCGGCTGGATCACCAACATCGCGCCGACGCTGGTGGCGGTGCCGCTGTACTTCACCGGCAAGATTTCGTTCGGCGGCCTGATGATGGCCGCTGCGGCGTTCACGCAGGCGCAGTCCTCGCTGCGCTGGTTCGTCGACAACTTCAGCACCATCGCGGACTGGCGCGCGGGCCTGCTGCGCGTGGCGAGCTTTCGCCAGGCGCTGCTGACGGAGCAAGGGCTCGATCAGATCGAGCGGCGCATCGCCTATACGCAAAGCACGGATGAAAGCCTGCGCATCGAGAGCCTGCAGGTCGAAGCGCAGAGCGGCCGCGAGCGTGTCGAGGAAAGCCCGGTGCGCATCGAGGCGGGGCAGCGCGTGATGGTGATCAGCGCTCCGGGTACCAGCAAGACCATGCTGTTCCGCGCGCTCGCCGGGCTCTGGCCGTGGGGTTCCGGGCGCATCGAGATGCCGAGCGTGGAGACGATCTTCTACGTGCCGCGCGGCACTCCGTATCTGCCCGCCGGCAGCCTGCGCGAGGCGCTCGCCTATCCGGATGACGCCCAGAGCTTCGAAGCTCAGCGCTATGCGCAGGCGCTCGAACGGCTCGGGCTCGATCGGCTCGTCCCTTTGCTCGACGAATCGCGGCGCTGGGACCGCGAACTCGGCCAGGACGAGCAACTCTGCGTGGCATTCGCACGCATGCTGCTGCAGGCCCCGGCCTGGGTGCTCATCGACGACGCGTTCTCGGTGCTCGAAGAAGATTCGCTCGCGCGCGTGGTCGACGTGCTGCGCAATGAGCTCAAGGCCACCGGCCTGATCCACATCGGCGGCTCCGTGCAGGGGCACGAGACCCTGTTCGATCGCAGCCTGCATCTGGTCAAGATGCCGGGGCCGGCGATCACCGTGGAAGAAGCACCGTGAGCCTTGGGCCTCTCGCCCGGACCAGGGCTGGGCTGGCCATGGGCCTGCTCGCGCTGGCGATGCCGACGTGGTCGCAGATGCAATCGCAGCAACAGCAGGCGCAGGAGCAGATGCGCTTGCAGATGCAGGCCCAGCTCAACGCGCAGCCGCAGAGCTTCGAGTTTCAGACCCCGTCCGGTGTCACCGACCCGAAGCTGCGCGAGACCATGCGCGACCTCGCGGTACGCGTGCTGCCGGTGTACCAGGAAAAAAGCATCGATCGTTATCTGTCGACGATCTCGATGCTGCAACTGGTCGCGGCCAACTATCCTGCGGCTTACGAGTCGCGCAAGGCGCTGCTCGATCGTCGCCGCAAGCTCGACGCCGGCAAACCGATGGCGCGTAGTGTGGTGCTCGATCTCTATGCACTCGCCAGAGCCAAGGAGGTCGACGACAGGCCTGCGTTCAACGAAGCGTTTTCGAAGGCCTATCGCGAAGTGGCGGCCCCGCTCGGCGATCGCGATGCTTTCGTGCTCGGCAATTGGATCGCAGCGCCGCTCACCGCGCCCCGAAGCGATCTCGAGAATGCATTCGCCCGCACGCGAAAGGAGCATGAGCTCGATCTGGCCACGGCCATCGACCTGGTGCGCCTCTATCTGGCCTACGACTCGCAGCGCAGCTTCGTCACGCTGGCCCCGGCATTGATGGCCGAGGACGATGCGCGGCGTTATGTGATCGAGGATTCGGTGCCGATCAGGAGCGCGGCGGGCGTGACGATCTACGCCCGGCTCGTGCGCCCGAAGACGCCGAAGAGGCCCTTGCCGGCCCTGCTCGAATTCACGCTCGATCCGGGCTACGACGATGCGCGTGCCCGCGCGGCGCGCGGCTATGTCGGCGTGGTGGCCTACACGCGCGGACGCGGAGGCCCTGCCGATGCGAAGGCGATGCCGGCCGAGGTCGTGCCGTTCCAGCACGACGGCGCCGATGCGCGCAAGGTGATCGACTGGATCACGCAGCAGCCCTGGAGCGATGGCCGCGTCGGCCTCGTCGGCAGCGGCTATTCGGGCTTCGCGGCCTGGTCGGTCGCCAAGAAGCTGCCGGCGGCGGTCAAGGCGATCGCGACGACTGACGCGATGGCGCCGGGCATCGATTTCCCGACCCAGGGACGCATCGCGCACACCGATGCCTTGCGCTGGATCATCGAGCACACGCAGCCGGCGGCGGTGATCGCACAGCAGCCCGCGCGCTGGGACGAAATCGAGTTGAACTGGTATCGGAAGGGCCGCTCGTACTGGGTCTTCGATCGACTCGCGAAGCTGCGCAGCGACGTGTTCCGCACCTGGATCACGCATCCGAGCTACGACGGCTACTGGCAGAACCGCCTGCCGTACGCCAGGCAGTTCGCCCAGATCGGCGTACCGGTACTGAGCTCGGTGAGCGAGCGCGGCGACGGCATCGCGGCGCTCTATTACTTCGGCGAACATCTCCGCTACCGGCCCGATGCCGATCACAGCCTCGTGATCGCGAGCCAGAGCCTCGACCAGAGCGAGTTGCGGTTGCAGTGGTTCGATCACGTGTTCAAGAACGCCGGCGAGCCGTCGGCGATCAGGGACCGCGTCAACGTGCAGCTCGACGGCGGCAATGCGAACGGCGATTGGCGGCATGCGGCGTCGATCGAAGCGCTCGCGACGTCGAAGCTGAGCCTGCATCTGAGCCCGGGCGAGAACGCGGAGCGCCATCGGCTCACCGATGCCGCCGCGCCCGGTGACGGCTACATCGAGCAGAGCGTGCAGCTCGCCGACCGCCGCGATACGGCACGGCCGTGGACGACGGTCGCCGACGGCAGGCAGCTGCGCCTGCGCCATGCGCTGGCCTTCGTCGGCGAGCCGTTGGCGCAAGCCGTGGAGATCAACGGCCTGCCGTCGGGCACGCTCGATTTCGAACTCAACAAGATGGACGTGGACTTGAACCTCAGCTTGTTCGAGCAGCTCGCGGGCGGCGAATACCGACTGCTCGCCGAGCCCTACGAATTCCGCGCGAGCTATGCGAAGGATCGCGTGCACCGCCACATGCTGCGCGCCGGCGAACGCCAGCAGCTCGCGTTCAAGAGCGAGCGCTTCGTCAGCGCCAGACTCGCGGCCGGCAGCCGGCTGGTGCTGGTGCTGGGCGTCAACAAGCGCCCCGACCGCGAGATCAACTACGGCACCGGGCGCGACGTCAAGGAAGAGTCGATCGAAGACGCCAGGCCCGCGCTGCGGCTGCGCTGGTATGGCGGCAGCCGCATCGAGATTCCGGTTCGGCGTTAGAGAAAAGGCTCGTCGGCTTGTTCTATATCGCGTATCGATATAGAGTATTCCGTGATCAGGTCCTTCAAATGCAAGCAAACCGAGAAGCTCGCCGGACGGCAGCGGGTTGCACGCTGGGTAAATTGCGAAGGCCCCGCGCGTCGCAAACTCGATCAGCTGGCAGCTGCGGTCGAATTGAGAGATTTGCTGGCTCCTCCCGGGAACCGGCTCGAAGCCTTGAAAGCTGACCGATTGGGACAGCACAGCATTCGCATCAATGATCAGTGGCGCATTTGCTTCACTTGGACTGCCGACGGTCCGGCCGACGTGGAAATCGTCGATTATCACTAGGCAGCAGACGGTAAAATCGAGAATCAGCATGGCTAAGAAACTTGCCCCCATTCACCCCGGTGAGCAATTGAGCGAAGAGTTCATGCTGCCGCTTGGGCTCTCTAGCAATGCCTTGGCGCGCGCCATTGGGGTGACCCCAGCCCGAGTCAACGAAATCGTGCGGCGTCGTCGCGGAATCACCGCTGATACGGCCTTGCGATTGGCTCGTTATTTCAATACATCCGTGCAGTTCTGGATGAACTTGCAGGCTCAATACGATATTCAGTGTGCCGAGGACGAAATCGGCAAAAGCCTGCAGAAGATCAAGCCGATCGAGGTTGCCGAGGTTTAGCCGCCGTTGGTGTGCTCCAGCCTTTCTGTCCAAGCCTTCAAAGCGCCGCCGCCAAAAAAAGCGCGACGGCGACGCTGGCCGCGAACGAAATCAGGATGCCAAAATGCACGAGTCAGTTTTGCATCGGCCCACCCGCGGCGTCCGGCGCAGTCCGGGCGGGCGCCTTGCGCCAGACTCCGCCCTCCGTGAACCGGCCCCAGCCCCAGCGCAGCCAGCCGAGCAGGGCGTTGGCGAGCCATAGCGCCCACAGCAGCATCAGCACACGGTAAACCCAGAGCGGGGCCGAGATCGCGCAGGCGGTCGGCAGGTTCTTTTCCCATCGGTCCTGGTACCACTGCAGCGAGCTCGCGTACGAACCGTTGCCGGCGATCTGCATCTCCGGGCTGCCGAGCAGGCCATGCGCGACGGCGGTGAACAGCAGGCCGAGCGCGATCACGGTGAGCAGCGCGAGCGCGCCTTGCAGCAGGTTGAAGCGCAGCCAGGAGCCGCCGGTGCCGGCGACCAGGCGCTCGCGCGCTCCGAGCGCGACGAGCCAGCCGGCGACGATCGCCGCGGCCCAGACCGGAATCTGCGACAGCCCGATCATCAGCAGCGCCCATTGCCAGAAGCGCAGCGGCGTCAGCCGCAGGCGCGCGAGGCCGGCGCTGACGATCACCAGCACCGCGAGCACGCCCCAGAACAGCACCGCCGGCCCGAGCCGCGGCCCGCCGACCCAGAGCACCCAGCGATCGGGCGGCAGATCGAGCTGCAGCCTCGCATTGACGCCGGGCAGGCCCAGATCGAGCGGCAGCGTGCGCACCTGCGCCGAAATCGCGGTGGACGAGCGCAGCTTGAGCGTGAAGTTCTGGCTGCCCGGATGGAGCGGCAGGATCAGCTTGCCGCCTTCCTGGCGCGCCGGCTGGCGCTGGCCGTCGACCCGCAGTTCCTGCACGGCCAGGCCTTCGGGCAGCACGAAGGCATGCTGGCCGCCCTGGCTCGCGCGCAGGCGAAAACTCAGCTCGTAGTCGGTCGCGCGCTGCGCCGGCGAAGTCAGCAGGCGCACCGAATCGAGCGTGACGGTGCGGCCCGGCACGCCGGCCGGACGGCTCACGCGCATCGTCAGCGTCTCGCCGGGCCAGGGCTGGAAGCGCGGCAGCCAGTAGTTCTCGCTTTGCCGGCTGATCGCGGGCAGGCCGTCGAAATCGGCATGCCAGAGCGGGCTGACGTCGAAGCGCCAGACCTCCACCGCATCGCCGCTCTCGGGCGCCTGCAGTCGCAGCTGCGGGCTCACCGGCAGGCGCGAGGTCCAGCTCGCCGTCGTCTGTCCGGGCGCGAGGCTCAGCTGCACGCGGCCATCGACGACGCGAACCGCATCGCCGGTGATCTGTTCGCCGGGCAGCAGCGGCACCGAGCCCAGCACCGGCGTGTGGGTGACGCCTTCGCGGCGGACCTCGGTTTCCACATCCCAGCTCAGCCCCAGGCGCAGCGTGCGCGTGACGATCAGCAGCGGCGGCAGCGCCTGCGCATCGTCTTCACCGCTGCCCATCGCCGGGTCGCCGGAACGGCTGCGCAGCAGCTGCAGCGAATCGGCGACCTGCCCCTGATCGCTCACGCCGCTGAGCAGCCAGCCACGCAGATTGCTCGTGACCAGGCGCGGCTTGAGCGGCAAGGGCAGCTGCAGCTGGTCGAAGCCGGCGAGGCTACCGCGAACGATCGCCTCGTGCAGTCCGGGCGGCAGCGCGACGAGCAGCTGGCCGTCGCCTGAGCGCAGCAGCGCGGCGGGCTGGCCGTCGAGCAGCAGCTGCGCGGGCTGCCAGATGCGGCCCTGGGTGCCGGCGCCGGCCGGCTGCAGCGGCAAGGGCGCCGAAGCGGCGGCGAGCGCGTCGAGGCTCAGACGCAGCGTGAGCGCGCCGTCGTCGCCGAGTTCGATGCCGAGCCGCGCGATCTGCACGCAAGCCGGAGCGCAATCGGGGGCGGCGAGCAGGCGATCACGCAGCTGGTCGAGCACGCGCGGCTCGGGCGGGCTCGGGGCGTTCGGAGCGACGAATTCGGAGGACGGTTCCTGCACCTCCTGCGCATGCAGCGGGTCCGCGTGGAGGGCGATCGCCAGCGCGAGCAGGGCGCCCGCCGCGCTGGCCGCGCCGACGCCGCGCAGCGTCGGCAGGCCGCGGCCGCCGAGCGAATCGCGCGTCCACAGCGCGATGACGGCGAACACCAGCCCGACCCCGAGCAGTTGCAGCAGGCGCGTGAGCCAGGGCGGCGACAGCCAGAGCCGGAACCGCTGATCGGCCGTGATCGGGCCGGACCAGCTCAGCTGCACGCGGTTCCAGCTCCATTCGGGCAGCCCCGGGCCGGTCTGCGTGAGCAGCTTGGGGTCGAGCCGCTGGATCGACTGTTGCGAGACCGACGCGCCGCCGTAGCCGCCATAGGCTTCGACCTTGCCGGCGGTGGCGAGCGCTTCTTCGGCGCCTCGCCGCACCATCTGCGGGGCCGGAGCGGGCATCGGCGCGGCGACCGGCTCGGCCTCCATCGCGTTCATGCCGGCCGGCATCTCGTCCGCAGCGGACAGGTCGAGATTCATCGACGAGGCATTCGCCAGCTCCAGCTGCGGATACAGCGCCAGCCGAAGCTGCTGCACCGCGAACGGCAGCGCGATCAGCACCACGATGGCGAGACTCAGCGCGCGATAGCGCGCGAGCCAGGCCGGCAACTGGCCAGTCTTGAGCGCTTCGGGCAGGGCGCGCGACAGGGCGATGGCCGCGATCAGGTTGAGCCAGGCCCAGCGCGGGGCGCCCGGCTCGTGCCAGGTCAGCGCGAGCGCGAGCAGCGTCAGCAATCCACCGCCGATACCGAACAGCCGAAACGCCGCGAAGCTCGCGACGAGCACGACGAACAGATCGAGCAGTGACCAGCGGCCGATCCAGGTCTGCGGCACGCCGTCGGTGCCCGAGGTGGCGAGCAGCCGCCAGCCCGGCGGCAGATGCAGGCTCGCCTCTACGCCTTGCAGATCGGTGTTCCAGCCGGCCACCGGCAGGCTGCGGCTGGCTTCGTCGATGCGGCTGTCGGCGACCAGGTCGAGCTGCCCGTGGCGCACTTCGACGCCCGCGGCGGCCTCGCCGATGCGCGTGATGAGCTGCGGCTCGCCGTCGACGAGCACCTGGCCGGGCGTCAGCGGGGCGGTGGCTTCGAGTCTCCAGCGGCTGTCGAGCCGGCCGTTGAGCCGGTCCTGCACGCTGTAGCCGCGGCCGTCGAAATCGAGCCAGATCTGCCGTTGCAGGCTCAGCTGGTCGTGCGCTCCGAGCGGATCGCCACGCTGCTTCTCGGCCAGCGTGAGCTGGGCTTGCGGAGCGAGCAGGAACGCCGGATAGCCGGTCCAGGCTTCCGGCATCGGCGTCTGCCTCGGGTCGATCGCCGGCGCGCCGCCGGCCTCGACGACGCGCAGGTCCTCGTGCGCGAGCAGCGACCACACCTCCTGGTCGGGCCAGGGCGCGGCATTGGCCGGCGCGGCGAGCGCCTGAACGGGCCCTGGTGCGCGAGCGGTGACTTCGATGCTCCAGAGTCCGGGCCGCAGCTGCACGTGCAGGCGGTTCTGCTCGTCGAGCCGCGCCGGCAGGCTGCCGCCGAGGCTCAGCGGAACGAAGCCCGGCGGCAGCACCGGCCCGATGATTTCGTCGCGCAGCTCGCCGGCCGCTTCGATGTCGATATGTGTGGTGAGCTTGAGCGGAATGTCGTCGTCGACGAGCCGGAACACTTTGAGGCTCAGGTGCCGGTCCGCGGCTGCGCCTGCCGCGGCGCGGCCCAGCCAGAGGTGGCCGCGATCGTCGCGGCCCGGATACGGGCGGGCGCTGCCGTCGACGCTCAGCGACAGCAGGCCGACGCCGGCCGGCACGTAGAGCGACTCCGGCAGCCGGCTCCAGCTCAGCTCGCCTTCGATGCGATGGCTGCCGGCCGGCAGCCACAGCGCCGGACGATCGCCGCGCAGTGCGACCGGCGCGGCGGCGCCGTCGCTGCGCACGCTCTGGGGCCAGTGCTCGGCGCCGCCGGGCAATTCGAGCCAGCCCGGCGCGTAAAGCCGCGCCGAGAGTTCGAAGCGGCCGCCGTCGGCGTCGAGCTCGAGCCGCAGGTTCGACGGCCAGGCGCAAAGCCGGACGGAATCGCTGCCGGGCGCGAGCGGGCAGGCGCGCTGGTCGAGTCCGCCGAGGCTCCAGCCGATCCAGGGCTTGAGCGGAGCGGGCACCTGCTCGTCGGGCAGAGGCGCGGCGCAGAGGCTCGTGGACGCCATCATCGACATCGACATCAACATCAACGCGACGAGCCTGGCTGTGAAAGCCGCTCCGGGTCGATCCGGGCCTGACGATTTCATTGTTGTTTTCCCCTGGCAATCGATGCGATGCAGCCTGGGTGCAGCCGTATCCGGGCTACACGTCGTTTCGAGTCGGCGAATCAGCCAACGAACGATAAGTCAGATACAACCGCAGATCGAATTCGATCTGGTGGTAGTCCGGCAGCATGTGGCAGCAGAGCTGGTAGAAGGCCCTGTTGTGATCGGACTCTTTGAAATGCGCGAGCTCGTGCACGACGATCATTTCGAGGAACTCGGGCGCGCAATCCTTGAACGTCGAGGCGATGCGGATCTCCTGCTTGGCCTTGAGCCTGCCGCCCTGCACGCGCGAGATCGCCGTATGCAGCCCGAGCGCGTTCTGGATCACGTCGAGCTTGTTCTGGTACAGCACCTTGCTTAGCGGTGGCGCGTTGCGCAGGTAGGACTGCTTGAGCTCGCTGACGTAGTCGTAGAGCGCCTTGTCGGTCTTGATCTCGTGGCGATCGGGATAGCGCTTCTGCAGGTAGCGGCCCAGGCGATCGTCGTCGATCAGGCGCTGCACCTGATCGAGCGTGGATTGCGGATAGCCGCTCAGGTAGCGCAGCGGTGAGAACGGACGGGGCTTCATGCGGCGACGATATCGCAGCGTGTCGTCGGCTGTCGTCGCCGGCGGGCAAGCCGGCTGCGGAGCCGGGTCAGCGCGCGCGACTCAGCAACCATTCGTAGATGCGCCGGTCCGCGAACGCCAGACGAGCGGATTCGACGTGGTCCTGATGCTGGTCGAGATGCACGCGATCGCCGTTCGGCCCATCGCCTGCGGGCCGGGAACGCAGGTTCGACAGGAACTCGGCCTCGCGCCGGCGCACGCGGTCGCCGATCGACAGCCAGGCCGGCTGGGGCATCGCCGGATCGGGCGGACGAGTCGGGTCGACCGACCACAGGGCGCTCCAGGCCTCGGGCTGGCGCATCGCCAGATCGAACACGCCGTTGCCGCCGAAGCTGAAGCCGCACAGATAGCGCGGCGAACTCGCGGCACCATGCTGCCGGCCCACCTGTTCGGCGAGCGCGAGCACCTCGTCCGCATGGCGATGCCAGATATCGCCGGGGACCGGCAACTGCGGTGCGAGCACGAGAAAGCGATCGAGCAGATCGCGAGGCGCTTGCGGATGCAGCGGGCCGTGCAGCGTGAGCGCGGCTTCGATCTCCATCGGCGCCGCTTCTCCGTGCCCATGCAGGAAACACAGCAGCGGGCGAGGCGAGGGCCGCGGCACCGCGGGCGCGCGCAGCACCGCGCGCAGGGGCGGGCCTTCGATCAGCTGCAGTTCGTTCGATGCGGGCATCGCGCCTCCGGCGTCTGGCTCACCGCCAATGTTCGCAGCTCGGGCGGGTGGTTGACAGCCCGCAGCCTGGCTGTCGCCCCGCGCCGATCGGCGCAGCGCTACAGCCAGGGCAGATGCTCGCCGGCGTCGTGCAAAGCGTTGCGGCGCGCGGTGTGTCGCACCACCGCATCGATCTCGGGCAGCAACTGCTTGCGCGTGCGCGCGGGCAGGGCGAATGCAGCACTGGCGAACGTGCCGCGCGCCCTGATCTCGAACTGGTCGATCACACGCAGCTCGCCGTTCGGCAGCGGCCGATTCTGCTCGTCGTCGACCGCGTAGCTGGTGATGCGAATGGTGTCGCCATCGACTTCGAGCTCGCTGAAGCCGTAGCGCAGCGTCGCGAAAGCAGACCAGTCGGCGATGTCGTCGACGAGTTCGTAGAGGGTCTGCCCGCCGCCGCCTTGCGTGAGCTGCACGTAGCCGTTGGCGAACGGGCGGCCGTAAGCCATCGGCTTCGAGCGCTCGTAGATGTGATCGTGGCCGACCAGCAGCAGGTCGACGCCGTAGCGCAGCAGGATCTGCTCTTCGAGCGCGACGAGCGTGAAGTTGGCCGGGTCGCGACCGTCTTCGCTGGTCCAGATCGTGTAGTGCTGGACGAAGACGATGAAGTCGATCTCGCCACGCGCACGGCGCAATGCCGCACGAGCGAGATCGAGCTCGATCGCGAGCAGCTCGGCGGCCAGCGCTCCTGCGCCTGCGAGTCCATCGAGCAGTGAGCCGCCGGTGCTCAAGTAGAAATGCACGCGGCCATAGTCGAAGCCATAGTGATCGTCTTCGCCGGGCATCGACAGCCGTGAGCGATAACCTTCGCCGCCACCGTCCTTGGCTTCATGATTGCCCGGGCAGGTCATCACCGGCAGCCTGGCGGCGAGCGGTTCGAGCATGTCGAAGTAACGGTCCCAGACCGGCTGATCGCCGTTGGCGTAGGATAGATCGCCCGCAATGATCGCAAAGTCCGGCGCGCGCGCAGCGACGCCCGCGACGACGGCCTTGCTGAACTCGGACAGCGCGTGGTCTCCGAAGTGCGCGAAGCGAAAGCGGCCGTTTGGTGCGGCGGGCAGTACATGGACTGCGGACCAGCCCTCGGCCGAGCCGACGCGGTAGCGAACCGCCTTGTCGGGGGCGAGGTTGGTCGCGGTCGCGGTATGCGTAATCGCCTCGACGCCGTAGGTTGCCTGCCGGCTCGCGAGCGTACGCTGCGGAAACGGCGCGCTCGCGATATCGGTGTCGTTCATGCCGTTCTCGACCGGACCGTATTCCAGATAGCTGTCGGGTGCTCGCGTGCCGTCGGTGAACCAGGTCAGCGTGCGGGTGCTCGTCGGATCGTCGATCCAGCTCGCGTGCAGGCCGCGCGGCGGTAGCGTCGCGACCGGCTCCGGCGTCGGCGGTTGCGGAGCGGGTTCGGTAGGTCCGCCGGGTTCGGGTTCGTCGATCGCTGAATCGGGGCTTTCGCTGCCGCAGGACACCAGCAGCGGCAAGGCGGCGAAACTCGCGCCGACTCGCAGCAGCCGGCGGCGCAAGGGATCGATGTTGGGCGCATCGAGCTGTTCTGACGAAGACACCGTGACTTCCCCCGGGAGTGCGTAAACCGCGCAGCCTAGGGGGAGTCGATGAAAACCCTTTGACAGGGCCGGCGCCGACCAAGGGATATCGGTGCCGACCGTGGGGTTCGGCCCGGTTTAGTGCGGGCTCGCGGTCGGACGCACGATCATCTCGCTCACGTCGACATCGGCCGGCTGCTCGATCGCGAAGCGGACCGCGCGTGCGATCGCATCGGGCTCGATTGCGACGCTGCGGAAATCGCGCATCGCCGAGCGCGCGCTTTCGTCGCTGATGGTATCGGCGAGTTCGGAGCTGACCACGCCGGGCGAAATCGTCGTCACGCGAATGCGATCGGTCTCCTGGCGCAGACCATCCGAGATCGCCCAGACCGCGTACTTGGTGGCGCAATAGACCGCCGCGGTCGGAGAGACCCGATGCGCGCCGATCGAGGCGACGTTGACGACATGGCCATGGCCCTGCGTGTTCATGATGGGCAACACCGCGGCGATGCCGTGCAGCACACCGCGAATGTTCACGTCGATCATCTGGTTCCATTCGTCGATCTTGAGCGCTGCGAGCGGAGACAGCGGCATCAGGCCGGCGTTGTTGATGATCACATCCACGCGGCCGTAGGCCTGCTGCGCCAGCCGCGCGAAAGTGTCGACTTGCGCATGCGAGGTGACGTCGAGCGTCTGCACCTGCAGGCGACCGCCGCCGGCTTCGACTTCTGCCTGCAGTTTTTGCAGGCGATCGAGTCTGCGCGCTCCGGCGACCACCTGCGCGCCTGCGGCTGCGAGCTCGCGCGCGATGGCTTCGCCTATGCCGCTGCTGGCGCCGGTGATCAGGATGACTTTGTCTCGGAGAGTTTGGGAATGCTTCGTCATGATGGGATTCGGGCTCCTGTGTCGAAAGGTTTGCGCGCCTTGTTGCGGAGCACACTGTCGGCTTTGGAGGCGGTTCGCGGTTAGACGAAAGCTGCGCGATGCTTGCCCAATTCTCCAGACGATGAATCTCACGCGCAGGGATGACAGGCTGCTTTTCAACCAGCCGCAAGGCGAGGACCATAGACTCATGACGATCCCCGCCTCTTTGCCGATATGAACGCCGATCTGGAGCAGCGCGCACAGGCATTCGCCGATGCGATCGGCCGCGCGATGCCGGACGACGGTCTTGCGCAAACCGCCATTCCGGGGCTGTGGCTGATCCGCAGCTCGCAGCCGACCGAGCCTTTGCAGGTGCTGCACGAGCCGGCCGTCTGCATCATTGCGCAGGGCGCCAAGCAGGTGATGCTCGCTGACCGGAGCTATGCCTACGATCCGGCCAAGTACCTCGTCGTCTCGGTGGATTTGCCGCTGTCTGGTCACGTCACTCAGGCTTCGGAGCAAGTGCCGTATCTATGCATGCGTCTCGATCTGGATCCGGTGCTGCTCGCATCCGTCATGATGGAGCGCGGCCTCGATCGCGCACGCGAAACCGGCATTGGTCGCGGCTTGCTGCTCAGCGCCACCGAACCCGAGCTCATCGATGCGTCGACGCGTCTGGTGCGCCTGCTGCAGGCACCGGGCGATATCGGCTTTCTCGCTCCGCTGGTCGTACGCGAAATCTACTATCGGCTCATGCTCGGTGAGCAGGGCGAATCGATACGGCGCATCGCGGTCGCCGAGAGCAGGACGCAGCGCATCAGCCGGTCGATCGTCTGGATCAAGACGCACTACTCGCAGCCGTTCTCTGTCGAGACCCTGGCCCGGCAGGCCGGTATGAGCCCGTCCGCGTTTCATCAGAGCTTCAAGGCCGTGACCTCGATGAGCCCGCTGCAATTCCAGAAGCAGTTGCGCCTGCAGGAAGCGCGCAGGCTGATGATCGGCAAGGCGATCGACGCGGCCAGGGCCGGGTTCGAAGTCGGCTACGAAAGCGCCTCGCAGTTCACGCGTGAATACAGGCGATTGTTCGGCCAGCCGCCGGCTCGCGATGTCGCCCGTTTCCGCGAGCGTGATGCAGGTGCGCTGCCGATAGCGGCCAATTCGATGCTCTGAGCATGCGATCGCGCTGCGATTCAGCTCCCTGCTGGCATGCATGCTGCTGAATACGGCACATCCCCAGTACAGGAGCGCCGCCATGCTGCCGACTCGTCGTGACTTGCGTTTCAGGATCGGGCCGGAGAGCGCCCGCCACTGGCACGTCGAGGGCGCAGCGCTCACCCATTTCGTCAACGCGATGTCGCTGACGTTTCCCGAAGGCGAGCGCTATTTCATCCACACGGTCCGGCATTTTCGCGAACGCATCCGATCGCCCGAGTTGGTCAAGGCGGTGACCGCCTTCATCGGCCAAGAAGCCATGCACGGGCGCGAGCATGAAGAATACAACCGCAGGCTCGACGAAGCCGGACTGCCGGCGGCGCAGCTGCAGGCCTTTGTCGCCGGCTTCTTCGACGTGCTCAAGCGGTACCTGCCGCCCGAGGCGCAGCTGTCGACGACGATTGCTCAGGAACATTTCACCGCGATCATCGCCGAGGCCCTGTTGACCGATCCGCAGCTCATCGACGGTGCCGATCCGAAGGTTGCGTCGCTCTGGCGTTGGCACGCGCTTGAAGAAATCGAGCACAAGGCCGTGGCCTACGATGTCTACCAAGCCGTGATGGGGCGCGGTGTGCGCGCCTATGCCCTGCGCGCTGCCGGCATGGTCGGCACCACCGCTGCGTTCCTTGCCCTGGTGCTCGGCCTGCAGGCTCGGCTGATGATTGCGGATCGCAGGCCCGGAGGGCGTGGCGGCTTGGCCCGCATGGCCCGCTTCATGTGGGTGTCCCCGGGCCTGTGGCCCAGACTCGCCAAGCCGTGGCTGGAATATTTCAAGCCCGGTTTTCACCCTTGGCAGAACGACAATCGCGAGCTGCTGACGCAGCTCGACGAGATCGTATTGAGAGCCGCGGCCTGATCGCCGAATTCGCCGCGCTACGATCACCACTTCACTGCCGGAGCGAGAGCCACCGGTGAGTTCGGGAACGAACGAGCGTGGACGAGCCTGACGCCCTGGTTGCAACGGGCCAATCAGTGCAGATCGAAAGGTGCCCGTGAAGTCGCCAATACGAGACGTGCGCCGACTTGTTCGGCTGCGGCCGCGAATGCGCTCAGGCAATCGGGTGTGCTCCCTTGCGGTAGCTCGAGGCTCCAGTTGGAGCCGTTGTGCGAGTGAATGCTGGGCCTGACGACGATCGGAGTGATCACGAATTCGGATTGGGCTCCGTGTTCGGCCGCGATGCGCCCCCGAATCGCCCGTTCCAGCGCCTCGATCGAGACTGCTTCTCGCATAACCATGATCCACCCCCACCGCATGCTGACAGGGGCGAATAGTGCACTGCCGCATTCTGGCTGGCAACTGAATGAAAATTCATAAGCCTATGTTCGCATTGACATAAAAGTGTCATGAAGGCTTCGTGGCCTCGATGACCGTACACGACGATCATTCTCGATACGCGGAGTCCGTATCCGGCCTCGGTATGGCCGGCGGCCGCGCTGGCACCCGGTGGCGATGTCAACACTGGCCTGGCAGGACAATCGTCACGAGGCCGATCCGCTGTGGACCGGAAGCGCGATCAGCGGCGAAGGCAGCGACCCCGACGATTGGCAGATTCGGCTGAGTCGCCTGCCTGCGAATTTCGCCCAATGGACGACGCCCGTCGAACTCGGTGTCCCCGATCGTGCCGATCGCCATCCCGCCGTTGCCTACAGCGCGCGCAATCGACTCGTCGTCGCATCGGATAGCAAGCCCCTGGATGCGTCGGGCGCCAA
Organism: Hydrocarboniphaga effusa AP103; assembly: GCF_000271305.1. Taxonomy (GTDB): domain Bacteria; phylum Pseudomonadota; class Gammaproteobacteria; order Nevskiales; family Nevskiaceae; genus Hydrocarboniphaga; species Hydrocarboniphaga effusa. The sequence continues at coordinate 440,865 of NZ_AKGD01000004.1, read as the reverse complement.
CCTCGCCATCCAGTCGGCCTACAGCGATAACGGTGCCGACTGGAGCGCGCCCGTCGCGGTGTTCGAGGACACCGAAGCGATGAGCCGGTTTCCGCGCCTGGCCGCTGGTTCGGACGGTGAGGTCCGCGCGGCCCGGTACGACGGACGTTCGACCGATTGGCGTAGGCGTGTCGCCACCTCGGAGCTCGGCGCGGACGGCTCCTGGAGCGCTGGTCGCCTCACCATGAGTCCGAGCAGCAGCACTTGGCCTGCGCCGGCGAGCGATGCGCTGGTGTTTTCGAGCACGCGTGCAGCGAAGCGGTTACAGCGTGACCCACTCAGGAGATGGCGGTTCTGAACTCCGGCTCCTGACGGGCGAAGATCGGGAACAAGGGCCCGAGGCGCTCGCGCGAGCAGCTGCGGCCAGGGGGCAGCCAAACGCTGGGACCTCGGTGTTCAAACCAGCTTCGGGCAGTCAGGGTGCCGCGCTGGCCGGAGCCGCCGTGCCGGTTCTCTCGAGCATGTAGGTGACCGCAGCCTGCAGATCGGCTTGACTGAGCTTGGAGTCCGGCTCTGCTTTTGAACGTGGCAATCCGAGCTGGGCCGGCATCTTGCCCTTGCCCCTGCTCACCGAGGCAACGAGCGCCTCGACCGAACCGGCAGCTGCGAGGCGATCCGCCCAGACTTTGTCGCTGAGTTTCGGCGCCCGAGTGAAAAACGCGCCCGGACCGCCGCTGTGGCATTTGGCGCAGGCGCTCTCGTAGAGACCGGCACCGGTTTCATCTGCATCGGCGGCGCGAGCAGTCGACACGTTCGCGCAGAGCAGCAGAAGGCTCGGCAGGGCAGCGAAAAAGCTCGGTTTCGGGCGGGGGCGGGGCATGGCGAGCGAGTGGCCAAACTCATTTCGGAACGGTGGCGAAGGCATTCAGGGGCAAAACCCCGCAGGACGGGGCTTTCCCTTGTATCTGACACCGCATGGCATCGGCTCAATCGCCGTCGCGCATCTCGAGGCTGCGGTTGATGCCCAGTGCGACCAGCGTGGCGACCGCGCCCGAGGCGAGGTAGAGACCGACCAGGGCGACGCCGAACTTGGCGGTCAGGCTCAGCGCGATGAGCGGGGCGAAGCCGGCGCCGAACAGCCAGGCGAGGTTCGAGGTGTAGACTGCGCCGCTGTAGCGGTAGCGCGTGCCGAAAGCCGAATTCACTGCGCCCGAAGCCTGTGCGTGAGCGAAGCCGAGCAGGGCGAAGCCGATGATGATGAAGGCATAGGCGCCGCCGGTGCTGCCGGTCAGCAGCACCGGAATCGAGCCGCTGTAGATGGCGATCAGCACCGCGCCGATGGCCAGCGTCAGACGCCGCCCGAGGTGGTCGGCCACGATGCCCGAGGCCATCATCGTCAGCACCGCCGCGCCGGAGCCGATGATCTGCACGATCAGGATGTTCTTGATCGGCAGATCGCTGAACAGCAGTGCCCAGCACAGCGGAAACACGGTGACGAGATGGAACAGGGCGTAGCTGGCCAGCGGAGCGATGGCCCCGAGGAACATATTGGCGCTCTGGGTGCGGAACAGTTCGCCGAGTGGGGCCGGCAGCAGTTCGCGCTTCTTGAGCAGTTCGGTGAATTCCGGCGTGGCGACTAGGCGCAGGCGGGCGAACAGGGCCACCACGTTGATCGCAAAGGCCACGTAGAACGGGTAGCGCCAGCCCCAGTCGGTGAAGTCCGCGGGCGAGATGCTGGTGTAGACGAAGGCGAACAGTGATGCGGCCAGCGCGAAACCGAGCGGGGCGCCGAGCTGCGGAATCATCGCGTACCAGCCGCGACGCTTCTGCGGGGCGTTGAGGGCGAGCAGCGAGGGCAGGCCATCGGCCGCGCCGCCGAGCGCGAGGCCCTGGGCGAAGCGGAACAGGGCGAGCAGTACGATGGCCGATTCGCCGATGGCGTTGTAGCCGGGCAGGAAGGCGATGCCGGCGGTGGCGGTGCCGAGCATGAACAGCGCCGAGGTCAGCTTGGTGCCGCGGCCGTAGAAATCGTGGATGAAGCGGAAAATCAGCGTGCCGATCGGGCGGGCGACGAAGGCCAGCGCGAAGATCACGAACGACTGCAGGGTGGCCTGCAGCGGGGCGAGGTGCGGGAAGAACACTGCCGGGAACACCAGCACCGAGGCGATGCCGAAGACGAAGAAGTCGAAGAATTCCGACAGACGCCCGATCACCACGCCGATCGCGATCTCGCCCGGGGCGACCGGATGATGCTCCCCGGAATCGTGCAGCCGCCCGGTGCCCATCTGCCCCTGGTCCTTCGATGTCGAATGCGTGTCTTGAGTCGTAGACGTCATGTGTGGCTCCACCGATGTAACCCTGATTCCGCTAGCGTCCCGCGCGCCGATGCACTGTACTCCTCGCACCTGATATCAGGAACGCGCACGTGTCCATCCACTCCAACAGGGGCAGCGAACGATTACATAGCGACGGTGGCACCGCGATAGGACAAAACGTCCAATCGCGGGAGCTGAGCCAGCTGCTTAAAGTTCGCGCCTCCTAAAGTCCCACACGATTGCCATGTCCGTCCGAATGCTGCGTGCCCTGCTGCTCCTGCCGCTGATCACCCTGCTGACCGGGTGTGATTGGGTGGTCATGAAGCCCTTTGGCGATATCGCGATCCAGCAGCGCGATCTGATCGTGATCTCCACGATCCTGATGCTGCTGATCGTGGTGCCGGTCATCTTCCTGACCCTGTTTTTCGCCTGGCGCTACCGCGAGGCGAACAAGGCGGCGACCTACGACCCCGAATGGCACCACTCGACGGGCCTGGAGCTGATCATCTGGTCGGCCCCGCTGCTGATCATCATCGCCCTCGGCGCCATCACCTGGATCGCCACGCACACGCTCGATCCGTATCGCAAGCTCGACCGCATCGACGCCGCCCGCCCGGTGCCGGAGGACGTCAAGCCGCTCAAGGTGCAGGTGGTCGCGCTCGACTGGAAATGGCTGTTCATCTATCCGGACTACGGCATCGCCACGGTCAACGAGATGGCCGCGCCGGTGGACGTGCCGATCGATTTCGAGATCACCGCCTCCACGGTCATGAACGCGTTCTACGTGCCCGCGCTGGCCGGCATGATCTACGCGATGCCGGCGATGCAGACCGAGCTGCACGCGGTCATCAACAAGGCCGGCAACTACGAAGGCTTCTCAGCCAACTACAGCGGCCACGGCTTCTCGCACATGCGCTTCCGCTTCCATGGCCTGAGCGGCGACGAGTTCGACGGCTGGGTCGACAAGGTCAAGGCTGCCGGCGGTGCGCTCGAGCGCGCCGACTACATCGAGCTCGAAAAGCCCAGCGAGCGCGAGCCCGTGCGTTACTACGCCAAGACCGCCCCCGAACTGTTCGACGCCGTGGTCAACCTCTGCGTCGACCCGAACAAGATGTGCATGCGCGACATGATGGCGATCGACGCCGAAGGCGGCATGGGCCTGGAAGGCATCTACAACGTCGCGCACCTGCGCTACGACCGGCCGCGCATGCGCGGTGATGCGCTGCTGGCCCCGCGCCGCAGCTACGTCGCCTCGCTGTGCTCGGTCGACGAAGTCGCCCAGGCCTCTGCCGTGCTGTCGGCGCCGCGCTACGGCTCGGCCCGCTTCGCCCCTTAAGTCTTTCAATACGCGCACGTAGCGAGCTAATCGATGCACGAACGCTCTGATCTGATCAACTTCCTCTTCGGCAAGCTGAGCTGGGAGGCCATTCCGTACCACGAGCCGATCCTGGTCTGGACCTTCGTCGTTGCCGCTGCGCTGGGCATCGGGGTCACCGCCTGGGTCACCAAACAGCGCGCCTGGGGTCATCTGTGGAACGACTGGTTCTGCAGCATCGACCACAAGAAGATCGGCGTGATGTACATGGTGCTCGGCATCGTCATGCTGCTGCGCGGCTTCGCCGACGCCATCATGATGCGCGCCCAGCAGGCGATCGCCTTCGGCGACAACATGGGCTACCTGCCGCCGCACCACTACGACCAGATATTCACGGCGCATGGCGTGATCATGATCTTCTTCGTGGCGATGCCGTTCGTCACCGGGCTGATGAACTACGTGGTGCCGCTGCAGATCGGCGCCCGCGACGTGGCGTTCCCGTTCCTCAACAACTTCAGCTTCTGGATGACCACCGCCGGCGCGGTGCTGGTCATGCTGTCGCTGTTCGTCGGTGAATTCGCCAAGACCGGCTGGCTCGCGTATCCGCCGCTCTCGGGGATCGCCTACAGCCCGGATGTCGGGGTCGATTACTACATCTGGGCATTGCAGATCGCCGGTGTCGGAACCTTGCTGTCGGGCGTCAACCTGATGGTGACCATCATCAAGATGCGCGCCCCGGGCATGACGCTCATGAAGATGCCGATCTTCACCTGGACCGCGCTGTGCACCAACGTGCTGATCGTCGCCGCGTTTCCGGTGCTGACGGCGGTGCTCGTGCTGCTCTCGCTCGATCGCTACGTCGACACCAATTTCTTCACGAACGACTTCGGCGGCAACCCGATGATGTACGTGAACCTGATCTGGATCTGGGGTCACCCGGAGGTCTACATCCTGATCCTGCCGATCTTCGGCGTGTTCTCGGAAATCGTCTCGACCTACAGCGGCAAGCGCCTGTTCGGCTACGCCTCGATGGTCTACGCGACGGTCGTGATCACGATCCTGTCCTACCTCGTGTGGCTGCATCACTTCTTCACGATGGGCTCGGGTGCGAGCGTGAACAGCTTCTTCGGCATCACCACGATGATCATCTCGATCCCGACGGGCGCCAAGGTGTTCAACTGGCTGTTCACCATGTATCGCGGCCGCATCCGCTTCGAGGTGCCGATGCTGTGGACCGTGGGCTTCATGGTGACCTTCGTCGTCGGTGGCATGACGGGCGTGCTGCTGGCGGTGCCGCCGGCGGACTTCGTGCTGCACAACTCGCTGTTCCTGATCGCGCACTTCCACAACGTGATAATCGGCGGCGTGGTGTTCGGCGTGTTCGCAGGCATCACCTACTGGTTCCCGAAAGTCACCGGCTTCAAGCTCGATCCGTTCTGGGGCAAGTGCTCGTTCTGGTTCTGGTTCACCGGCTTCTGGTTCGCCTTCATGCCGCTCTACGTGCTCGGCCTGATGGGCGTGACGCGTCGCATGAGCCACTTCGACGATCCGTCGCTGCAGATCTGGTTCCAGATCGCCGCGTTCGGCGCGGTGCTGATCGCGCTGGGCATCGCGAGCTTCCTGATCCAGCTCTACGTGAGCATCAAGAACCGCGAGCAGCTGCGCGACCTGACCGGCGATCCCTGGGGCGGCCGTACGCTCGAATGGTCCACCTCGTCGCCGCCGCCGGATTACAACTTCGCGTTCACGCCGCGCATTCACGAGCAGGACGCCTGGTTCGACATGAAGAAGCGCGGCTACCAGCGTCCGATCGGCGGCTTCCTGGCCATTCACATGCCCAAGGGCACGGCGGCCGGCATCGTGCTCGCCGGTCTCAGCCTGGTCTGCGGTTTCGCGATGATCTGGCACATCTGGTGGCTGGCGGCGGCGAGCTTCGTTGGCCTGGTGGTCTCGGCCATCGTTCACACCTTCAACTACGACCGCGATTACTACATTCCGGTCGATGAAGTGGTGCGCACCGAGGGCGAGCATACGCAGCGGCTCGCGCAACTGGGTTGAGAGCTAAAGACATGGGACAAACTCAAACGATGAGCGCCGACGGCGCACCGGTTTTCTACGAGACCGAAGAGCATCACGTCGAAAACGGCACGATGCTGGGCTTCTGGCTCTATTTGATGAGCGACTGCCTGGTGTTCGCGGTGCTGTTCGCGATGTACGGTGTGGTCGGTGGCAACTACGCCGCGGGCCCGGGGCCGAAGGAGCTGTTCGACCTGCCGCTGGTGGCGGTCAACACCTCGATGCTGCTGCTGTCGTCGATCACCTACGGCTTCGCGATGCTGGAGATGGTGCGCGGTCGCAAGGGCGCGGTGCTCGGCTGGCTCGCGATCACCGGAGCGTTCGGCGCGGCCTTCATCGGGCTCGAACTCTACGAGTTCCATCACCTGATCCACGAAGGCGCCGGCCCGCAGCGCAGCGCGTTTCTGTCGGCCTTCTTCACGCTGGTCGGCACCCACGGTCTGCACGTCACTTTCGGCATCATCTGGCTCATCACGCTGATGGTGCAGGTGGGCAAGCGGGGCCTGACCGAGGCCAATCAGCGCCGCCTGAGCTGTTTGTCGCTGTTCTGGCACTTCCTCGACGTCGTCTGGATCGGCGTCTTCACCTTCGTCTATCTGATGGGAGCGCTGCGATGAGCGCCGCACACACTCACGATCACGACACTCCCAACGTCCATAGCCACGACCACGGTCATGGCCACGGTGGAGCCGCGCACGGCTCGCTGAAGAGCTACACGATCGGTTTCGTGCTGTCGGTGATCCTGACTGCGATTCCGTTCTGGCTCGTCATGGGCGACGTGCTGCCGAACAAGAACGCCACGACGCTGATCATCCTCGCGTTCGGCGCCGTGCAGATCGTCGTGCACATGATCTACTTCCTGCACATGAACACCAGTTCCGAGAGCGGCTGGAACATGCTCGCGCTGATCTTCACGCTGGTGCTCGTGGTGATCACGCTGAGCGGCTCGCTGTGGGTCATGTATCACATGAATGCCAACATGATGCCGTCGATGTCCGCGCACGAAATGCGCAACGTTCCGTAGCCGCCGCGGCTTCGGAGTCGGCCTTGTCCGAAACGCTGGAAGCCAGGCCAGCACCGCGCTCGAACGCGGTGCTGGCCTTTTTGCTGGTGATCGGCGGTGCACTGTTCGCCGGCTTCGTCGCGCTCGGAAGCTGGCAGGTCCAGCGGCTGTTCTGGAAGCTCGATCTGATCGAACGCGTCGAGGCGCGCGTGCACGCGGAGCCGGTCGCGCCGCCTGACGCATCGGCGTGGGCTCGCGTCGATGCGGCGCACGACGAATACCGCGCGGTGCGCATCACCGGTGAGTTCCTGCATGAGCGCGAGGCACTCGTGCAAGCCGTGACCGAGCGCGGTCCGGGCTTCTGGGTGCTCACGCCCCTGCGCACGACGGATGGCCATTACCTGCTCATCAACCGAGGCTTCGTCGAAGCCGATCGGCACGATCCGGCGACGCGCCCGCAAGGGCAGGTGAGTGGCACGACCGTCGTCACCGGCCTGCTGCGCCTGAGCGAGCCGGGGGGTGGATTCCTGCGTGACAACGATGCGGCGGCCGATCGCTGGTACTCACGCGACGTCGCCGCAATTGCCGCAGCTCGTGAACTGCCGGCGCAACAAGTCGCGCCGTATTTCATCGATGCGGATGCAAGCCCCAACGCGGGCGGCTGGCCGGTCGGCGGGCTCACGATCGTGAAGTTCCACAACAGCCATCTGGTCTACGCGATCACCTGGTTTTCGCTCGCGCTGATGGTGATCGGCGCTGGCGTCATCGTCTGGCGACGCGAGCGTCGCATCCGATAGCCGAAAAAAGACGCGTGCAGGCGGAATCTCGACAGGCCGAGCCGTTACGGCCGTAGCCCGAACTGCACGCAGAAAAGGGCTCCGGACCGAGGCAATCCGGAGCGCAAGCGCCCGACTGGGCGGTCAAACGCCGAGGCCGGTTTCGCAGGCCGTTACCAGACGTAGGCGTACTTGACGTTCACGCTGTCGTTGTCCGCATGGTTCCGTGCGTCGAAGGTGCTGGAGTAACGCAGCGTGATCGACTGGTTGGCGAAGGTGTGCAGCATCACGCCGATTCCGCCGTCGACCGCCCAGGCTTTTGGCGCGCCGTCGTGTGCTTCGGTGGTTTCGGCGTCCGCGCCGAGAAAGGGCTCGACCAGTTTGCCGAGCCGAAAACCCAGGCGATGATTCATGTGATAAGTCAGCCCCGGCGTGAAGCCCGCCGCGTTCTCGCCCTGCCAGACCACGCCCAGGTTGCCGGTGATGCCCAGGCTGTCGGTGGCACGCCAATCCCAGAACAGGCTCGACAGGTTCTTCCACTTGCGGTCGCTGACGTCGGTTGCGCCGATCGGAATCTGGAAGAACGATTGCAGCCCGAGCGTCACCCCGTCGGCCGGCTTGAACCACACCGCCGGCCCGGTCAGCGGATCGCCGATGCCGCCGACATATCCGCCGGAGCCGTCGGTGGAGCGCACGCTGATCTCCGGCACGATGATCTCGTACGCCACGCCGATGCCCGGATGCGATTCCGGCGTCCAGAAGCGGACGTACTTGGACAAGCCGACCAGCGTCTGGGTATTGCCGACGTCCACCTTGTGGCCGCCGTCGTCGTAAGCCGTGTCGCTGTCGTTGAACGCGGCGTACTGCACGAACACGTTGAAGGGCTTGAAGCCCACCGGCAGCTCGTATTCGTGCGGGCCGATCACGTCGAGCGTCACCTGCGCCTGCGCGGGCTGCGTGGTCAGGCCGAACATCGCCAGCACCGACGCGGCCGCGTAGTGGAATTTCCCCGGTTTACCGCCGAAATTGCTAGTTTTCTTCATTGTCTTTTCTCCTCTTGCATCGTGGTTTGTCAGTAAAGCGATGCGGGTTCGATCAGCGGTTCGCGGGCAAAGCGCCCCCTGCACGGAGGCTTGCGAGCGCCCGCGCTGCGATGAATCCCGGTTATCAAGCGCCCGCCGCGAGGCGGGCGTTGCCTACTTGCTGGTGGCCGTCAGCGGCGGCAGCGTGCCCATGAACTCGACGTAGGCCACCAGATCCCAAATCTCGTCGGGCGTGAACACGTTGCCCCAGGGCGGCATCGGCGTTGCACCGCGGCCGCCCTCCTTGATGGTCTGGTAGACGTAGTCGGGATCGAGCCCTTTGCGGCCGACGAACAGCGGCGGCTCCTGTCCGTGGCAGAACGCGGCGCAACTTTCGTTGAAGGTGCTCTTGCCGCGCCCGATGCGGGCCTCGTCCTTGAGATCCACATCGGCTGCGCCCAGCACCGCCTGATCGTCCGACGGCGGCGGTGAGCCACCGGCTCGTAGAGCGCCGCTGGCCAGGCTGAGCACGGCAAGCAGCAACAGTCGCGTTTTCATTTCGGGTTGTTCCGTCTTTCTTTGAAAAATTGGCGCACGCCTGGCCCGTGGTCCGGCGCGATGCCTGCGCCGGACCACGGGGACGCGGTTTTAGTCGATCGATACCGCGACCAGCTGCGACGGCAGCCCGGCGCCGCCGATCGGCACCACCAGGAACTGCTTGCCGCCCGAGCGATAGGTCATCAGCTGGCCCATGGCGGCGCCGGGCAGCTTGAGTTCGCTGACCAGCGCACCGGTCTTGGCGTCATGCGCATAGAGGAACGGCTCCGGCTCGTTGAGCGTGGCCTGCGTGATCAGCGCATTGCCGCGCGACGACAGGCCGATGACGCTGTTGGTGCCTTCCGGCGCGATGAACAGCACTTTGTCGGTGAGCAGGATGTGGCTCTGGCGCGGCACGCCGAGACGATCCACCTTCAAGCCATGCAGCGCGGGCGAATCGACCGGGCCACGGCCGGCCGGAATGCGCCACAGCTGTTTGCCCGTATCCATGTCGTAGGCCGTCACCGCGGAAAACGGCGGCTTGAACAGCGGCAATCCCTGCGGACCGCCGACACCCGACCAGGTGCCGGTGTACTCGTACACGCCCGAGGTTTCCTTCTTGAGCTTGATGCCGAACGGGATCGTGAACGATGGCACGTACAACACGTTCGTGTTCGGGTTGTGTGCCGCGCCGACCCAGCTGGCGCCGCCGAGGACGCCGGGGACTTGCAGCGTGCCGGACTTGTCGGCCGTGGGCGGCGTGAACAAGGGGCCGGTGTTGTAGCGGGCGAAAATCTTCTTCGCCTGCTCCTTGAGCTCCGGCGTGAGATCGATCAAGTCGTCTTCGTTCGCGCCTTGCTGCACGAACGGCAATGGCCAGGTGGGGAAGGGCTGCGTCGGCGCGGCGTGTTCGCTCGCAATGGGCGACGGCGGAACCGGGCGCTCCTCGATCGGCCAGATCGGCTGGCCGTTGCTGCGGTCGAAGGCGTAGATGAAGCCCTGCTTGGTGATCTGCACCGCCGCCTTGATCTTCTTGCCCTTGACGGTCAGGTCCATCAGGTTCGGCGCCGTCGGCAGGTCATAGTCCCAGAGGCCGTGATGCACGATCTGGAAATGCCAGGCCCGTTCACCGGTCTTGGCGTTGACCGCGACCAGCGAGTCGCCATACAGGCCATCGCCCTTGCGCCAGCCGCCGAAGAAGTCGTTGTCGGGCGTCGAGATCGGCAGGTACACCAGGCCCAGTTCCTCGTCGCAGCTCGGCCGGGACCACATGTTCATGCCGCCGGCGGTCTTCCAGGACTGGTTCTCCCAGGTTTCGTTGCCCGGCTCGCCGGCTTGCGGCGGCGCATGGAAGATCCACGACTGCTTTCCGGTCTCCGCGTCGAAGCCGCGCACATCGCCCGGAGGGTGGTACTTGAGCGGCGGACGCCCGACCGCGAAGGAATCCAGCACCGCCATGGTCGGGATCACCTGGCCATTGCAGATCAGCGGCGCCGAGGTCGAGGCCACCAGCGAGCGATCCACCGGACGACGCAGGCCCTTGGTCAGATCGACGCGGCCATGGTCGCCCCAGCTGTCGACCGGCTTGCCGGTCTTGGCGTCGAGCGCGATCAGGTAGGCATCGCCGGTGCCGACGAACAGACGTTCCTGCTCCCCTTTCTTCCAGTAGCCCACGCCGCGGCTGATGAAGCCGAGATTGGGAGCGGTGCCGTCGACGTAGGCCTTCGGATCGTAGGTCCACAGGGTCTTGCCGCTGGCGCCGTCGATCGCCGAGACGATGTTGAGCGGCGAGGCGGCGTAGAGGATGCCGCCGATCGCGATCGGCGTGGATTCGTTGACCCAGGTGCGCAGCTCCGGGTTCTCCTCCGGAATGTCGTTGCCGGGCAGGTCGACGCGCCAGGCCACCTTCATCGACTTCACCGACTTCAGCGTGACCTTGTCACCGGCTTCGTAGTTGGAAGCCGCCTTGTCGCTCATGTACTCCGGCCAGTCGCCGACGGTTGCCGCCGCGAGCGCCGCGGGCAGGCTGCTCGAGCCCAGCAACAGGCCGAGGCTGGCGACCACCGTGCGATTGAAGAATTTTGGGCGCCCCACGCCCGTGACATGTCTCATTCTGTTCTCCTCCTGATTTGAACCCATACTGGGAAAAAGCCCGATGAGCGCGGCCGCATCTACGTGTCGGTATTCGCCGTTTGCCAGTGACCGTCCCACGGACTCGCCGGCGCTGGGCGCAGCCTCTGTGCCAAGCATCGGCGGGCCGGTGGACCGCTATCGTGGGGTGGGTTTTTTCTTTAATTAAGACAGAAGCTTGCGAGTGTTTCGCGGTTTCGCCGGGTGGCTTTTCCGGTCCCTCGAAGCGCTCGCCTGGGCGCCCCCGAACGCGAGTTGTGAAACAAATGTTTCAGCTGCTTTCCAGAGTTGAAGCGATTGTTTCCGCAGGTCCGGGCGCTGACCCGAAGGCAGCTCCGGCAACCGGACCGAAGGCGCCGCCGCCGGTCCGAGCCTGCCTGGCATGCTTGATGCGCATTGGAGGAGCGAATACGAAAAATGGAACAGTTGTCGCAGTGCGCTGGCTTGGAACGCGGGGCCGCTACAGCTGACAAACCACCATAGAGGCCGACTCGAATCGGCCCGGAGGAGAATTCGATGATCCACTCGGACCGGTCTCATGCCGATCGCGTGCAGTCCGTGGTGCGCAGCGGCTGGCGCAACAGCGACAACGGCGTCGACGCGCAGATCGCGCAATCCTGGGGGCGCTCGCTCGACAGCTACAAGATCGACGCCAATAGCGACAGCCCGCCGCTGGTGTTGAACCAGCAGGAGATCAAGCAGTACCGGCAGCCGCTGGAGCCGCTGCTGATGCTGGCCCGGAGCGGGATGGAATCGCTGTTCCGGCAGATCCACGGCGCCGGCTACGTGGTGATGCTCAGCGATGCGAACGGCATCGCCGTGGACATCATGAACGACCCGGTGCTCGACTCGGAGCTGCGCGAGACCGGGCTCTACCTTGGGTCGTGCTGGGGCGAGGACGTGGAGGGCACCTGCGCGCTGGGCCTCTGCACCGCCGATCCGCGGCCGGTGACGGTCCACCACGGCGAGCACTACCGTTCGCGCAACGGCAGCCTCACCTGCAGTGCCGCGCCGATCCGCTCGATCGACGGCAGCCTGCTAGCGGTACTCGACGCGTCCGCGATGTATTCGCCGGACGACAAGCGCAGCCAGCACCTGATCCTGCAGATGGTCAGCGCCACCGCGCGCATGATCGAGAATGCCGAGTTCCTGCGTCATTTCGAGAATCGCTGGGTGCTGCGCACCAGCATGCAGAGCGGCTTTCTCGAAGTGTCGACCGAGGGCCTGGTGGCGATGGAAGAAAACGGCACCATCATCGCCAGCAACGAAACCTTCCGCCGCATGCTCGGGCTCGGCAGCGCCTCGCTCGATGGCCATCGCATCGAGGAATTCCTGGGCCAGCGCCTGGCCCAGCTCGCGGGCGGACGCGACACCCAGATCTCCGAAGTGCTGCCGCTGCGCATCAGCGGCGGTGACCAGGCGCTGTTCGCCACCTTGCGGCGCCCGCGCGCAACGGTCCGCAATCTGCTGGAAGCGAGCGTGGTCGGGCGCAGGCCGCCCGCCGCCATCGCGGCGGCGGGCTCCGGCCTGGCCGCGCTGGCCGGCGGCGACGACAGGATGACCGACAACGTCAGCCGCGCGATGCGCGTGCTCGACAAGGGCATTCCGGTGCTGGTGCTCGGCGAGACCGGCACCGGCAAGGAGGCTTTCGCCAAGGCCATGCACGAGGCGAGTCGGCGAGCGTCCGCGGCGTTCGTCGCGCTCAACTGCGCCGCCATTCCGGACACGCTGATCGAGAGCGAGCTGTTCGGTTACCGCGACGGCGCTTTCACCGGCGCACGCGCCAAGGGCGCTCGCGGCAAGATCACCCAGGCCGATGGCGGCACCCTGTTTCTCGACGAGATCGGCGACATGCCGCTGAGCTTGCAGACGCGGCTGCTGCGCGTGCTGGCCGAGCGCGAAGTGGTGCCGCTGGGCGCCGACAAGCCGATCCCGATCGACATCCAGGTGGTCTGCGCCACGCATCGCGACCTGTCCAAGCTGGTCCGCGCCGGGGAGTTCCGGCAAGACCTCTACTACCGTCTCAACGGCGTGACGCTGCTGCTGCCGGCGCTGCGCGACCGTTCCGACAAGCCCGCGCTGATCCGCTCGGTGCTGCGCCTCGAAGCGGACGAGCTGCGGCTTCGCGACTACAGCATCGACGCCGAGGCGATGGAGGCCCTGCTGCGCTACCACTGGCCCGGCAATATCCGCCAGCTGCGCAACACCTTGCGATCGGCGCTGGCGCTCAGCGACGACCGGCCGATCGGGCTGGAGCATCTGCCGGGCGAAGTCCTCGACGGCGAGCTGCAGGCGCCGGCCGCGCCGCTCGCATCCGCGCCGACGTCATCCGGCAAGGCGGGCGCCACGCCCCTATCCGATCCCCTGCAGGAGCTGCAGCGGTCGGAGGCGCAATGGCTGGTGAAGCTGCTCAATCAGCATCGCTGGGGGCTGACCAGCGCCGCCGCCGCATCGGGCATTTCGCGGTCGACCATCTACCGGATGATGAAGCGGCACGGCATCGTGCAGCCGCGCTATCAGGGTCCGGAACAAACGTAGCAAAAATGGAACATTTGCTTCACGCGATCGAGATCGCAATGCCGGAGCGCAGAGCATGAACGAGACGAGCCTGCACATTCGCGAGGTGGTCGACGTGATCGGCGGGGCTCCGTCGATGCGCGACAGCCTGGTGCGGGATTCCTGGCGCCGCTGCGTCGACCAGCACGGGCTCGATCCGACCCGGCGGCAGCGGGCGCACGTATTGCCCGACAGCCGCCTGCGCGAGCATCGCGACCCACTGGAATCGCTGATCCGCACGGCCCGTTTCGGCCTCGAAAGCCTGTATCGGCAGGTCGCCGGCCAGGACTATGTGGTGCTGCTGTCGGACAAGCGTGGCATCAGCGTGGATTACATCGGCGACCGGGGCCGCGAAGGCGCCCTGCATCGCGCCGGGCTCACCCTGGGTTCGGACTGGTCGGAATCCCATGCCGGCACCTGCGCGGTCGGCGCCTGCATCGCCTCCGGCGAGCCCGTGGTGATCCATCGCAGCGATCACTTCGACGCCACCCATATTCCACTGACCTGCACCGCGGCCCCGATCTACGACGCGCGCGGCGAACTGGCCGCGGTGGTCGATATCTCGGCGCTGCATTCGCCGCCGGACAAGATCAGCCAGGCGCTGGCGCTGCAGCTGGTGCGCGCCAGCACCCTGCGGATCGAGCTCGCGCACCTGATGGCCTCGTTCCGCTCCGAATGGATCCTGCGTTTCAGCCGATCGCAGGAATTCGTCGACGTCGACCCTGAAGCCGCCATCGCCATCGACGCCTCGGGCCGCGTGGTCGGCACGACGCACGCTGGCCGCAAGCTGATGGCGCGCGCGCTCGGCCTGGACTGGCGCAGCATGCCGAGCCTGCTGGGCCGATCGTTCTCCGAAGCTTTCGACGTCGAGCTCGACGAGCTGCCGAGATTCACGCGCGCCCTGCCGACGTGCGACCGCTCGATCCGGCTCCGCAACGGCGAGCGCCTGTACGCCCACGCGGCAGAGCCGCACTCCAGCTCGGGCGGGCAGGCGCAGCGCTCCGCAGCGCCCGCCGCGTCGCGTGCGATTCCGGCCACGCTGCAGGGCCTCAGCGGCGGCGACGAGCAGATGGATCGCATGCTCGTGATGGCGGCCAGGCTCGCCGACCAGCCGATCGCCCTGCTGCTGCAGGGCGAAACCGGCTGCGGCAAGGAAGTGCTGGCGCGTGCGATCCACGACTCCGGCAAACACAGTGGTCCGTTCGTGGCGATCAATTGCGCCGCGTTGCCGGAAACGCTGATCGAGAGCGAGTTGTTCGGTTACGTTCCCGGCGCGTTCACCGGCGCCCGCGCAAGGGGCCGCAAGGGCCTCATCGAGGAGGCCCACGGCGGCACCCTGTTTCTCGACGAGATCGGCGACATGCCCTTGAGCCTGCAGGCGCGGCTGCTGCGTGTGCTGGCCGAGCGCGAAGTCGTGCCGCTGGGTGGATCGCGCCCGATACCCGTGAATCTGAGGATCATCTCGGCGACGCATCGCGAACTCGCCGATCACGTGCGCAGCGGCGCGTTCCGCGAGGATCTGTTCTATCGGCTCAGCGGCGCGGTGCTGCGCATTCCGGCGCTGCGTTCACGGCGCGATCTGGGATGGCTGCTGGACCGCCTGTTGCAATCGGGCGGCCGCAAGAGCAACGGCGCGCTGCGCCCGGTCAGGGTCAGCCGCGCCGCGCGTGAGGCGCTCGAAGCGCATCACTGGCCCGGCAACATCCGCGAGCTCGTCAACGTCGTGGAGCTGGCGCGCGTGCTCTGCAACGATGGCGTGATCGAGCTGGACGATCTGCCGGCACTGCGCGCCCAGGCAAGCGAGTCCACGGGCGTGGATGCGCAGACGCAGGCCGGTGACGGTGCGTCCAAGCTGGCCGCGCTGCTGCGCGAATGCCACTGGAACATCAGCGAAGCCGCACGACGGCTCGGCGTGGATCGCACCACGCTGCATCGCCGCATGCGGCGCATCGGGCTGGTGGCACCGAACCGACGGCCGCATTGAAGTCCCGGCGATCCGGCTCCGAAAGGCTCCGAAAGTCGACGCTGCGCGGGCAAGGAAGCGTTGCGGCGGCCCTGGAGCCGAAGCGCCTACAATGCGCCGATGTCTTCCCCGGCCGCCACCCGCAGCTCGCTGATCGCCTCCACGCGCGAGACGGTCGGCCAGCAGAACATGATGCAGCTGGTCCAGCTGCGCTGGATCGCGGTGGTCGGGCAGATCGTGACGATCGCCTACGCCACGCTGGTCTACGACATCGAGCTGCCGCTGCTGCCGATGTCGGCCGTCGTCGGCTTTCTCGTCGTGTTGAACCTGTTCAGCCTGTTCCGTCCGCGCGAGCACGGCGAAGTCAGCAACGGCGGACTCACGCGCGGCCTGCTGATGGACGTCTGCGCGCTGACCGCCTTGCTGTATCTGAGCGGCGGTGCGACCAACCCGTTCGTGTTCCTGTACCTGCTGCAGGTGACGCTCGCCGCGGTGCTGCTCGAAACCTGGGCCGCCTGCGTGCTGGTGATCGTGACCGGCTGCTGCTTCGCCGCCTTGATGCGCTACTACGTGCCGCTGCAGCTGCCGTCGTCCGATCCCGATGCGCTGTTCGAGTTGCACGTGCTCGGCATGCTGATCTGCTTCGTGCTCGACGCGGCGCTCGTGGTGCTGTTCATGACGCGCATCAACCGCATCCTGCGGCGTCGCGACGAGCGCCTGGCGGATCTGCGCCAGCGCGCGGCCGAGGAAGATCACATCGTGCGCATGGGCTTGCTCGCCTCGGGGGCGGCGCACGAGCTCGGCACGCCGCTCGCGACGCTGTCGGTGATCCTCGGCGACTGGAAGCGCATGCCGGTGTTCGCGCGCGACCCCGAACTGCTGCAGGAGATCGACGACATGCAGGTCGAGGTGCAGCGTTGCAAGACCATTCTGACCGGCATCCTGCTGTCGGCCGGCGAGGCGCGCGGCGAATCGCCTTCGGTCACCACGCTCGCGGGTTTCTTCGATGAGCTCGTCGACGAGTGGCGCAGTACGCGGCCGGTGGTCGACATGCGCTATGAGTTCGACCCCGAAAACGAGCTGCGCGACGACCTGCCCGTGGTCTCCGATCCGGCGCTCAAGAAGGTGATCTGCAACGTGCTCGACAACGCGCTCGAAGTGTCGCCGGCCTGGGTCGGCCTCGAGATCACGCGCAGCTACGACGATGCGCTGTGCCTGGTCGTGCGCGATCGCGGGCCGGGCTTTCCGTCGTGGATGATTCCGCAGATCGGCAAGCCGTATCAGTCGACCAAGGGCCGTCCCGGCGGCGGGCTCGGGCTGTTCCTGGTCGTCAACGTCGCACGCAAGTTCGGCGGCAGCGTGAGCGCGGAGAACCTGATCGGCGGCGGTGCTTCGGTGACTTTGAAACTGCCGCTCGCGGCGCTCGCGATCGGGGAGGGAGCATGAGCGAATCGGCGAGCCATCCGAACGAGAACGAGCGCCTGCTGCTGATCGTCGAGGACGACGCGGCGTTCGCGCGCACGCTCAAACGCTCGTTCGAGCGTCGCGACTGGCGCGTGATTCTGGCGACCAGCCTCGAAGAGGCCCGCGAGCTGCTGCGGACGCATGCGCCGACCAACGCGGTGGTCGACCTCAAGCTCGGCACCGAATCGGGCCTGGCCGTCGTGCAGGCGCTGCATCAGCACGACGCCGACATGCTCATCGTGGTGCTGACGGGCTTCGCGAGCATCGCGACCGCGGTCGAGGCGATCAAGCTCGGGGCCAGCAACTACCTCGTCAAGCCTTCGAACACCGACGATATCGAAGCTGCGTTTTCGCGGACGCCCGGCGAGGTCGACATTCCGGTCGCCGCGAGGCCCACATCGATCAAGACGCTCGAATGGGAGCGCATCCACGAGACGCTCGCGGAGACCGGCTTCAATATCTCCGAAACCGCGCGCCGGCTCGGCATGCACCGGCGCACCTTGGCACGCAAACTCGGCAAGCGCTTCGTTCCCTGAGAGACCGTGGGCCGGAGCGAAATAGCGCTGTAGCCGTCTATTTGCATCGACTATCTTCCCGCGACAATGTCGTGGGCTACCTGGATACGGGAGGGGGAATATGGAGCTGGCTGCGCGCGAAGCGAAGTACGTCAATCCGTTCAAGAAGCGCATCGAGGAAAAACCTCACCGCGAGCTGATCTATCGGTTTCTTCTATGGAGTATAGCGGGAGGCCTGTTTGCGAAATGCACGCTCTACTCGAAGGCAGGAGAGGAGTTTCGCCTGGCTTTCCTGCGATACAGCGCCGGTCCTCTGACTGCCCTCAACCAATGGTTCGGCGTCGCCGCGTGTGTGGGCCTTAGCGTCTATGCGCTGCGTTGTGTACAGCTTACGTATCGTCCGACGCTGTTGGGGCAGGGGTGCGGGGGAATGATCTGGGGATTCATTCTCAAGGTATCTGCCGATCTCTGCCTGTCGACTTTCAACGCTATATCGTCGGCAATTGCAGTCGTTGCGATGATGCCGATTTATGTTCCGGCATCCATCGGGCAGTTCCTGTTGTGGGCGCTCGCACTTCTACTGCTGGGCTTCGGCCTGCTGTTCGTGGGCGCGAGCGCATTGGCCCCGTCGGTGGATGCCCAGCACGGCCTGTTTGCTCGACGGGAACGGATCGTCAAGGAAGTGCTCAAGCGCGACCCCGATGATCCTTGGCATCGTTTTTACATGGGCGCACTGATTCCTTTGTTGATCGTTGTCGTCGGCTTTCTCTACGCGATCCTGCTTTGGCGGGCGTAGGCTTGGCTCGGAATTTTCTCAAGAACGCCAAACGATGGGTGCAGTACAATAACTCGGCGTGGCCCGCGCAGCTGTTCCGCCGCAGAACCACCACAACGACAGCCTAAATCCTGCACCCGGTTGAGAACGCCTTCGCGTCTCGGCCATGCAGAAGGCTGGCCGATGGTGTCTGTGGCTATGCCGTACGGGCTGGCACGAGTGTTCGGATGAAGCGCTGGCGCTTCGCCTCCGGATGCGCCGCTCACTTCGCAGACACGATGACGACGCATGAGAACGAACGAAAACGCGCATGATGCCGGGCAAGGCCCGATGAGCTGCGTCGGGCCCCAATGGTGGAGGCCCTGATGCCGCTGCTGTCAGATGCGCTGCTGCTGCAGATCATGGCCATGGCGCCCTTCGCGGGCGCTGCGGTCGCGTTCTTCCTTCCGACCTATGCGCGCAACTGGGCCGCGGCCCTGGCCTGGAGCGTCGCGTTCACCGGGCTGCTCTGCGCGATCCTGCTGTATCCGCACGTGACCGACGGCAATGTCGTGCGGCACGAGATTCGCTGGCTGCCGACGCTCGGCGTGAGCCTGGTGCTGAGGCTCGACGGGCTCTCGTGGCTGTTCTCGATGCTGGTGCTCGGCATCGGCGCGCTGGTGGTGCTCTACGCGCGCTACTACATCGCCAAGAAAGATCCGGTCTCGCGCTTCTTCATGTTCTTCCTCGCCTTCATGGGCGCGATGCTCGGCGTGGTGATGGCTGGCAACCTCGTGCAGCTGGTGGTGAGCTGGGAGCTCACGAGCCTGTTCTCGTTCCTGCTGATCGGCTACTGGCACAGCAATCCATCGGCGCGCGACGGTGCGCGCATGGCGCTCACGGTGACCGCGACGGGCGGCCTGTGCCTGCTGCTCGGCATGCTGATCATCGGGCGCATCGTCGGCAGCTTCGATCTCGACGTGGTGCTGAACTCGGGCGAGGCGATCCGCAACAGCCCGGCCTACGTGCCGGCGCTGATCCTCGTGCTGCTCGGCGCGCTGACCAAGAGCGCGCAGTTTCCGTTTCACTTCTGGCTGCCACGTGCGATGTCGGCGCCGACGCCGGTGTCCGCGTACCTGCATTCGGCGACGATGGTCAAGGCCGGCATTTTCCTGATGATCCGCCTGTGGCCGGTGATGTCGGGCACCGAGGCCTGGTACCTGATCGTCGGCGGTGCGGGCACGGCGACGCTGCTCGTGGGCGCGTACTCGGCGATCTTCCAGCACGATCTCAAGGGCCTGCTCGCGTATTCGACGATCAGCCATCTCGGCCTGATCACGGTGCTGCTCGGGCTCGGCAGCCCGCTCGCCGCAGTCGCGGCGATCTTCCACGTCGTCAATCACGCCACCTTCAAGGCCTCGCTGTTCATGGCCGCGGGCATCATCGATCACGAAACCGGCACGCGCGATCTGCGGCGCTTGAGCGGGCTGTCGCGCAGCATGCCGATCACCGCCACGCTCGCGATGGTCGCGGCCGCGGCGATGGCCGGCGTTCCGCTGCTCAATGGTTTCCTGTCCAAGGAAATGTTCCTGGCCGAAGCGGTCGCCAATCGCGGCGGTCATTACCTGAGCACCTTCCTGCCCGTGGTCGCGACGGTGGCGAGCGCGTTCTCGGTGCTGTACTCGCTGCGCTTCATCCATCAGGTTTTCTTCGGCGATTCGGCGACGGATCTGCCGCAGCAGCCGCACGAGCCTCCGCGCTGGATGCGCTTTCCGATCGAGTTCCTGGTGCTGCTCTGCGTCGCGGTCGGCACCGTGCCGGCGCTGACGATCGCGCCGTTCCTCGCATCGGCCGTGGTGTCGGTGCTCGGAGGGCAGACGCCCGAATACAGCCTCGCGATCTGGCACGGCTTCAACGCGCCGCTGATCATGAGCCTGATCGCACTCGTGGGCGGTGTTGCGCTTTACGTGGTGTTCCGGCGCTCGATCAACACCAATCCGCGTGGAGGCCCGCTGCTGCTGAGCCCCTTCGACGGCGGCATGCTGTTCGACAAGTCGCTGGCGCTGTTCTACCGGGTCGCCGGCACGCTCGAGGATCGCTTCAGCACCGAGCGCCTGCAGTGGCAGCTGCGCTGCCTGATCCTGTGCGCGATGGCGGCCGCGTTTCTCGCGCTTGGCAGCCGCGGGCTTGGGCTCGGCGATAGCTTCGAGCACCTGTCGGCGGTCGATCCGGTGTTCGTGCTGCTGTGGGTGATCGGCTGCACCTGCGCGATCGGGGCGGCCTGGAGCGCCAAATATCATCGGCTCGCCGCGACCGTGCTGATGGGTGGAGCCGGGCTCGTCAGCTGCCTGAGCTTCGTCTGGCTATCGGCGCCCGATCTCGCGCTCACGCAGCTGGTCGTGGAGATCGTCACCACCGTGCTGCTGCTGCTCGGCTTGCGCTGGCTGCCGAAGCGCCAGGAAACCATCGCGGTCCGCCCCGAGAACATCGAGCGAAACCAGCGCCGCCGCGCGGGCGATTTCCTGATCGCCGTCGCTTCGGGCTCCGGGCTCGCGCTGCTCGCCTATGCGGTGATGACGCGACCGCCAGGCGAAAGCATCGCCCACTTCTTCCTCGAGCGTTCGTATTCCGAGGGCGGCGGGCGCAACGTCGTCAACGTGCTGCTCGTCGACTTCCGCGGCTTCGACACCCTGGGCGAAATCACCGTGCTCGGCATCGTCGGCCTCACGGTGTTCGCGCTGCTGCGCCGCTTCCGTCCGGCTACCGAAAGCCTGTCGCTGCCCAAGCAGCAGCAGATCCAGAACGATCACGACAGCCGGCACGAGCAGCGCGAGGTCGGCAGCACGCTGTCCGACACCATGCTGATTCCGCGCGTGATCATGAAGTGGCTTTATCCGGTCATCATCGTGCTCGCCGTGCACCTGTTCCTGCGCGGACACGACTTGCCGGGCGGCGGTTTCGTCGCCGGCATCACCATGTCGATCGCGGTGATCCTGCTGTACATGGCCTCGGGCGCGCGCTGGGTGGAAGAGCGGCTCGATATCCATCCGCTGTCGTGGATCGGGCTCGGCCTGCTGATCGCCGCGCTCGCAGGGGCCGGATCGTGGCTGTTCGGCCATCCGTTCCTGACCTCGTGGTTCCGCTACGTCGAGTTTCCGCTGCTCGGCAAGCTGCCGCTCGCATCGGCCGTGGTGTTCGACGCGGGCGTGTTCATCCTCGTGGTGGGTGCCACCGTGCTGACCTTGGTCGCGCTCGCGCACCAGTCGCTGCGCAAGCCGCGCGAGCGGGTGGCCAGGCCCGAGGCGGCAACCGAAGAAGGCGACGCCGAGCAGGAGAACGCGTAATGGAAATCGTCGTCGCCATCGGCATCGGCGTGCTGACCGCATCGGGCGTCTGGCTCATGCTGCGCCCGCGAACTTTCCAGGTGATCGTGGGGCTTTCGCTGGTCGCCTATGCGATCAACCTGTTCATCTTCTCGATGGGGCGCTTGCGCATCGACTCGCCACCCGTGCTCGTCAACACCGACGCGATCGACGTGTCGCAGTACGACGATCCGGTGACGCAGGCGCTCGTGCTCACCGCGATCGTCATCAGCTTCGCGCTGAGCGCCTTGTTCCTCGTCGTGCTGCTCGCGTCGCGCGGCGCTACCGGCACCGACCATGTCGACGGCAAGGAAACCGATCAATGATGCACTGGAGCGATCACCTGATCCTGCTGCCGATCGTGCTGCCGCTGATCGTCGCGGCGGCGATGCTGCTGCCGAGCGGCGAGCACCGGCGCATCAAATCCGCGCTGAGCATCGCCACCACGCTCGCGCTCGTCGGCATCGCGCTGACGCTGACGATCTTCGCGATGAGCGGCGCGCCCGATGGCGGCGACACCGCCAAGGTCTACGCGCTCGGCGACTGGCCGGCTCCGTTCGGCATCGTCATGGTCGTCGATCGGCTGTCGGCGATGATGCTGCTGCTCACGAGCGTGCTCGGCTTCTGCACGCTGCTGTTCGCGCTGGTGCGCTGGGATCGCGCCGGACCGCGTTTCTACTCGCTGTTCCTGCTGCTGCTCATGGGCGTGAACGGCGCGTTCCTGACCGGCGACCTGTTCAACCTGTTCGTGTTCTTCGAGGTCATGCTCGCGGCTTCGTATGGCCTGGTGCTGCATGGCTCGGGCGAGCCGCGCATCCGCGCGGGCCTGCATTACATCGCCATCAACCTGCTTGCCTCGACTTTCTTCCTGATCGGCGTGAGCCTGATCTACGGCGTCGCCGGCACGCTCAACATGGCCGACCTGGCAGCGCGCATCGCCGAGATTCCGCCGGCCGACCGGCCGCTGCTCGAAGCCGGCGCAGCGATTCTCGGCACCGCGTTCCTGATCAAGGCCGGCATGTGGCCGCTGGGTTTCTGGTTGCCGAATACCTATGCGGCGGCGAGCGCGCCTGCGGCGGCGATGTTCGCGATCATGAGCAAGGTCGGCGGTTACGCGATCGTTCGTTTATCGCTGCTGGTTTTCGGCTCGCAAGGCGGCGATTCCGCAGGCTTCGGCAGCAGCTGGCTGCTGGTCGGCGGCATCGCCACCATCGGCTACGGCACCGTCGGCATCCTCGGCACGCGGGAGCTCGCGCGCGCCGCGGGCTACGTGCTGCTGATCTCGTCCGGCACGATGATCGCGGTGGTCGGCACCGGCAGTACGCCGGCGCTGTCGGGCGCCCTGTTCTACATGGTCGGCTCGACCTTCGCCGCGGCCTCGCTGTTCCTGCTCGCCGGCATCCTCGAACGCTCGCGCAAGGGCGCCGCGACCGCGGCCGATCCGGTGTTCAACGACGAGTATCACGATCCGTTCGAGAACCACGACATCGAAGAAGTGGGCGTGGTGATTCCGCCCGCGGTCGCAACGCTCGGCGTCTGCTTCGTGATCTGCTCGCTGCTGGTTGCCGGCGTTCCGCCTTTTGCCGGCTTCATCGGCAAGTTCGCCATCTTCAACGCACTGCTGCCGCCCGACGAGCCCGCGGGCATGGCGGCCTGGGCCGTCATCGCCGCGCTCACGTTTTCGAGCCTGGGCCTGCTGATCGCGCTCGTGCGCCTGGGGGTTTCGCTGCTGTGGATTCCGGGCGAAACCGGCGATCTTGCGGCCTGGCCCACCGAGCTTGCGGCATTGGGCGCACTGCTGGTCTGCGCGCTCGCACTCACGCTCTGGGGCGGCGCTGCCTTGCACTACGTCGAGCAGACCAGTGCCTGGCTCAATTCTCCGACCGGCTACATTCGCGCCGTGCTGCTGGGGGCTCCATGAAATCGTTCGTGCAACGCCTGCTGCCGCATCCCGTGCTGTCGCTCGGCATCCTGCTCATGTGGATGCTGCTGCAATCGTCATTGAAACCCGCGACGCTTGCGATGGGCGCGCTGCTCGGCCTGCTGGTTCCGTTCGTGATGATCGCGCTGCAGGTGGAGAAGCCGCGCATCCGTTCGCCGCTCAAGCTCCTGCGGCTGTTCGGCGTCGTGCTCGTCGACATGCTGCGTTCCAATTTCGCGGTCGCCAAAGTGATCCTGTCGAATCAGCGGCGTGCCCGTGTTTCGGGCTTCGTCGAATTGCAGCTGCGCATGCGCAACCGCCATGGTCTGGCGCTGCTCGCGCTCATCCTGTCGTCCATTCCGGGCACGCTCTGGGTTCAATACGACGAGGCCACCGGCAAGCTGCTCATGCACGTGCTCGATCTCATCGACGAGGACGACTGGTCGTGGATCGTGCATCACCGCTACGAGGCTCCGCTCATGGAGATCTTCGAATGAACGCCGTCTCCGTTCTGTACTGGGGCCTGGGCCTGGCCCAGTTCATGCTCGTCGTCGCCATGTCGTTCGCGGCCTGGCGCGTGCTGCGCGGCCCGCGCGCGCAGGATCGCGTGCTCGGCATGGATACGCTGTATCTCAACGGCATGCTGCTGATCGTCTCGGGCGGCGTGCGCACCGGCAACGCCCTGTACTTCGAAGCCGCGCTGATCATCGGCCTGCTCGGCTTCACCGCCACCGTGGCGCTCGCCAAATTCCTCATGCGCGGCGAGGTGATCGAATGAGCCTGTCCGAATTGCCGCTCTGGCTGGCCTGGCTCGTCGCGATCATCGCGATCGCGGGCGCCGCGATGTCGCTGATCGGCGCGATCGGGCTCGGCCGGCTCGCGAGCTTCTACGATCGCGTGCACGCCCCGACGCTCGGCACCACGCTCGGAACCCTGCTCGTGCTGACGGCCTCGATCGTGCTGTTCTCGTGGATCGAGCAGAAGCTCGTCCTGCGCGACCTGCTGATCGGCCTGTTTCTCACGCTGACCACGCCGGTGACGCTGATCCTGCTGGTACGCGCCTCGGTCCACCGCGACCGCAGCGAAGGGCATGAGGACGTGCCGGGGCAGAAGGACGGTGGGTCGGTGTGAAACGGATTCGCGGCTGTCGCTAACGGCGCGGGCTCGCATGAAGCGGCCGACCGATGTTGCGAGCCGTACGAGTCAGTTTTCTCGCCTGCGCGCTGCGGGTGCCAGAATCGCCGTTTGATCCAAGCGTCCGATTTCAATATCGGGTACGTCACAGGCTTGAAATTCGGCGCGCCAGTGTTGCGCGATGTTCGACTCCACTTCGTCCACGATCGCCACGGCTCGCTCCGCAGTCAATCCGAATCGCCCTGACTGGCTCAATGCATTGGCGATGGTTGCCGATCGGCCGAAGGCCCCGATCTCCATTGCCTGCGCGGTTTCCTGTCCGACGCGTGGCATCGGCGACAGGTCGTAGGCAGGGGTGAGCCGGAGCCAACGGCCATCCCAGAACGTCGCGTGATTCTTGGCGTGATCGTCGATGTTGCCGACGAGGATGTTGAAGACCATGCGCCGGAACAACTCTTCTGCGTCTCGACGGCCATCTTCTGCGCGTTGCCGCAGGAGTTCGGCCAATTGGGGATAGGACGCGAGCCTGGCTTCGGTGTCGTCGAGGTCGAGCAAGCTCAGCGCCGACAGCATGAGCCGACGCCGCAAATGACCGTCTGCGCCGACTGCGCGATCGAAACGTTCCACCAGCAGAGTGTCCTTGCCGGCGACGTTCGCCAAGCTCGTTTCGGCGGTGCGGATTCCGCAACGGCGTGCGAGACGCATGCAGGCCCACTCCGAACGGACTACCGACCATCGATCCGTCGTCGATGAGAACTTGGCGATCAGGAATCGCTCGCCGTCCGTCAGCGTGGCTTTGGGGCGAGCGCCGCCGATCGAGGTGCCGTGCTCGAGCGCGGCCGCGAGTTCCGGGGGCAGCGGCTGCTGTCGCTCCAGGGTATCGGCGGCTCTCAGCAGTTCCTCCAGCGTGGCAGGCGCCGTGTCGGAGGGTCGATAGCGTGTGGGCGAGGCCTGGAAGTGGAGGGCGCCGATGCGATCACCGTGGCTCTTGGCGAGATATTCGATCTCGGCAAGCTCGCTCGTGTTGTCGCGATACTCGATGACGCGCCGACCCCAGGCATCGGGTGCGGCGTCGGCGATAGGCCCGGGCAACTGTCCCGCGCGTCGCGCGGTGTAAATGCGATCGCCCAGCGGCATGAGCTCGGGCGCCAGCGGAATGGCATCGGTGCGGGCTCGATAGCTTCTACCGTAGACGAACCGCAGATTGTCCTGCTCGCTCCACAGACGGCCACAGACTACCGGCTCCCGTGCGCCGGGCAGCCAGATCCAGACGTACAGTTCAGAAGTCATCGAGCGCCTTGCCGCGACGGGCGCGAAGATTCGTCACCGGAGCGGTGTTGCCGTCGACCCTGCGGATCAGTTCGGCGCCGGTTCCGCTCAGGCCCACGGCCCAGAGCAGGCCGAACAACGTACCGACTGCGACGCCAGGGTCTCCTTTTTCGGCTTCGCGCAGCGTGCGTTCCGATACGCCCAGGCGATCGGCGAGCGCTGCCTGCGATTCCCCGCGCGCAACGCGGGCGCGCCGCAAGGCCAGTCCGACCCTCTGAAGCTCGTCGGTCACGGGAGTCGGCAAGGTGGTGTGCGCCTTGGTTTTCATGCGGCAGTATAGTGCCGATTAAAAGGATAAACGGCAATATAATTCCTGTTAAGGAGACTTGGTGGCTGGCAATCGATGCCGCGTCGCCTCGCGCCTGCTTTGAGCACGTCCCAGGGCAATTCCGGTCACCGCCCACACCGCGCACAGCAGCGCGCCGATGAACATCGCCAGCGACGGATGCTCGCCGATGGTATCGAGCGCGCGCTTGAGCCAGCCGCTGATCGCGTCGCCGCCGCGGTAGACCGCGGTGTCGATGAAGTTCTTGGCCTTGTACTTCTGCTCGTCGTCGACGGCGGTGTAGAGCAGCTCGCGGCCCGGGCGCACGAGCGCGTATTCGCCGGCGCGGCGGGCGACCATCACGATGGCGAACGCAGCGAAGGTCGGTGCGAGCGCGAGCCACAGAAAGCCTGCCGTGACGACCACCGGCACCGCGACGAGCAGGGCACTCACGCCGAGCCTCGTTGCGATGCGTCCGGTCAAAAACAGCTGCGTGAGGATGGCGAGCGCCTGCACGAGCGTGTCGAGCAGGCCGAACACCTGGGTTTGCCGGGTCCGGTCGGTGAAGGTTTCGGCGACGATGCGCGCCTGCTCGAAGTACAGGAAGGTGCTCACGCTCGCGAGCAGGATCACGAACAGCGCGGTGCCGAGCAGATACGGTGAACGCAACACGGCGGTGGCGCCGGCGAACGGATTGCCTCCGAGCGGTTTCACGCGCGGACGTTCGGCCTCGTCCGGCAAGGGCGCACGGTCGCGCCAGGCCTGCAGGGCGATCGCCGCGCCGAGGCTGCCGCAGAGCAGCAGGACCGACAGCAGCACCAGGCCCGCGTGGCCGATCGGCCCGACGAGCAAGGCGCCGAGCAGCGGTCCGACGAGTCCGCCCGCGCTTGCGCCGCTCGCCACGAGCCCGAACAGGCGCTTGGCCTGTTCGGCCGCGAGCACGTCGGCGAGTACGCTCCAGGCCAGCGAGATCGTCAGCAGGTTGAAGACCGACAGCCAGATGTAGAACGCGCGCGCGATCCAGGCGCTGTCCGGCTCGACCGCGAACGCGGCGGCGAACAGCAGCAGGTTCAGCGCGAAGAACGCATAGGTCCACGGCAGGATGCGCCGGCGCCGAACCTTGGACGCGAGCCAGCCGAACAGGGGCAGGGCGACCAGCGTGGCGACGAAGGTGCCCGTGAACAGCCATTGCAGATTGTCGACGCCGCCCGCCACGCCCATGGTTTCGCGCACCGGCCGCAGCATGAAGTAGCCCGCGAACAGCAGGAAGAACAGCGCGAATCCCGCGATCGCGGCGGGCGCTTCGTCGTCGCGCAGATTGAACAGGCGCGCGATGAAAGCGGATGCGCGCGGCGCGTCGCCCGGAGCAGGTCGCACGCGTATGGGCTCAGGCGAACTGGCGAATCAGCGCCTGCTGCTGCGCGTCGCTCAGCAGCGGCCCGATGCCGGCCTTGAGCTGGTCGGCCTGGCGCTCGGGCTTGCCGGTCGCCGGAATCACCGCGGTGACGGCCGGATGGCTGATCGCGAATTTCAGGAACAGCTGCGCCCACGAACTCGCGCCGGCTTCGGCCGCCCAGGCGGGCAGCGCCGTGTCCTTCACCTTGGCGAACAGGCGGCCATCGTCGAAGGCGCGGTTGATCAGCACGCCCACACCCTTGTCCTGCGCGAGCGGCAGCACCGTGCGCGCGGCGCCCGGCGAGTTCACCGAGTAGTGGATCTGGATGAAATCGAGCTTCTGCGTGCGCAGCACTTGTTCGAGTTCGGCGAGCCCGGAATCGACGTAATGCGTGACTCCGACGTAGCGCGTCTTGCCCTGCTGCTTGAGCTCCTGCGCATAGGGCAACTGGCGCTTCCAGTCGCGCAGATTGTGAATCTGCAGCAGCTCGACCTTGTCGGTACGCAGGCTGCGCAGCGACTCGGCCCATTGCGCCTCGGCGGCCTCGCGCGAATCGGCCGCGATCTTGGTCGCCAGGAAGGTCTTGCCGCGCCAGCCGCCTTCGGCGAGCAGCTGGCCGAGCACCGCGTCGGCGCCGCCGTAATTCGGCGAGGTGTCGAACACGCGACCGCCGCCGTCGAAGAAGACTTCGAGCACCTGCTTGAGTTGCTCGTAGGGCCCGGAGCCCACTTCGACTTCGAAGCTGCCCGAAGTGCCGGCGCCGATCACGGGCAGTTTTTCACCGGTCGATGGAATGGCGCGCTGAAGCAAGGGCGCTGGGTTTGCGGTGAAGGCTGCGCCGAGAGGCAAACACACCATGCCGCCGGCGATAGCCGCCGCGCTCGAAATGAACTGGCGTCGTGTGTGCATGAAGTGCTCCCCGAACGGGCTTTGGAAAGAAGACATTATAAAAACCATATTGATCGCAGACCGCCACGAAGCCGACAGGGGCGAACGTGAAAAGCCTGGCTTACGCATCGACAACGAACAATGGAGAGGTGTCGCAGTCCAAAAGAAGCAAGCGCCAAATTCAAAGAGCTGCACCTCGGTGAGTGACAACCGACTATCCGTTGGGAGTCGATCAGTTCTTTTCTTGCCGCGAATCGTTTGGCACGCCAGAGGACAGAACTGATGGCTCGTTCGCGTTCAGAGCTTCATGCGCTGAGGCAAAGCGGCATCATCGACGCGATAACACCATACTTCTGATCGTGGGCCAGATCCGCACCGATCCGCTCGCGCTCGCACTGCAAAGGCGACGCTCAGGCTTGACTGCGATCCTGCTCCGCGAAGACTTCCTCGGCCAGGTGATAAGCGTGGTTCGCCGCCGGCAGGCCGCAGTAGACACCGGCCTGCAGCAGCACTTCCTTGATCTCGTCGCGCGTGACGCCGTTGTTGCGCGCCGCGTTCACATGCAGGCGCAGTTCGCAGTCGCGGCCGAGCGCCGCCATCATCGCGATCGTCAGCAGCGAGCGCGTATGGCGCGGCAGGCCTTCGCGCGTCCAGGCCGTGCCCCATGCGGTGGGCGTGATGTAGTCCTGGAAATCGGCGGTGAACTCATTGAGCTGATGCGGCGAGCGATCGACGCGCCCATCGCTGGGTACTTCTCGACGTAACGTCAACCCGGCTGCATGGCGACCCTTCTCGTCCATCTCAGCGCTCCATGAAGGCGATCACGGCCGCATCGAAGGCCGCGCGCGCGCCAATGTTGGAAAGATGCGCAGTGTCGAGTACGACGAGTTGCGCATGGGGCACGTGGTCGACGATGAACTCCGCGTCTGCGATCGTCGTCACCGGATCACGGCTGCCCGCGATCAACAGCAGCGGATGGCGAATCTCGCCGAGGCGTGCGCGAAAATCCGCATCGCGAACCACCGCGCAATTGGCTGCGTAGCCGAGCGGATCGCAAGCGAGCAGTTGCTGGCGAACGGCATCGACGATCGCGGGTTCGGCGGCCGCGAACTCTGGTGTGAACCAGCGGCTGATCGCGCCGCTCGCGGTTTCTGCCATGCCGTCTTTGGTCACGGCGGCGATGCGCGCGTTCCAGCCTTCATCGTTTCCGATCCTGGCGCCGGAGTTGCAGAGGATGAGCTTCCGCAAGCGCGAGCCCGCGTTGAGGCCGAGCCACTGGCCGATCACCCCGCCCATCGAGAGCCCGCAGTAGGAAAACTGGATCAGACCAAGGGCTTCGGTCAGCGCCAGCACGTCCGTGCCGAGCAACTCGGCGCTGTACGGTCCGGGCGTGACCTGCGATTCGCCCTGTCCGCGCGTGTCGTAGCGCAACAGGCGAAAGCGCTCGGCGAAGGCCGGCCGCTGCGCGTCCCACATCTCGAGCGTGGTGCCGAGCGAATTCGACAGCACGAGGACGGGCGCGCCTTCGGGACCGTCGAGCCGATAGCGGCAACGGTGCCCGTTGACGTCGATGAAAGCCATTCGATCTTCCCTTTTGCGTCTTATCGGTTCTTTCCCGGTCGCCGCATCGGCTTTGCTGCCTGCGCGGCCGATGAAAGCCCGCTTCGCATTCCACGCATCGGCACGACCGGATACGGCGTCGAGGCGCCTTGCGGACGATCGCGAGGCGAGGTTGGCATCGTCGCAGATGCGCTCGACAAATGGCGGCATCCGGCGATCGTGCGCTTGGACAAGCGTTCGATGGCCTGAAGATCGACCGGGCGGGAAGGGCGCGCGCGAAAGTGCGGCCCCCGGGACTCGCCGGCAACCGGCATGCCTGGCCCCGTAGCCCTTCGGGCCTTTCCGGAACCACCAACCCGGCGCCGGGCCATTGCTGCGCCTTTCGGACGGGTCGGGCCGAAGCCGGGCGAGCCAGGAGGGACCGCGGCTCAGCGTCGCATGAGGCGCCGCAGCAGCTGCGTGCGCGTATGCACTTCGAACTTGCGGTAGATGGAGCCGAGCTGCGTTTCGATGGTCCGCCGCGAGCGCTCCAGCCGCTCGGCGATGGCCTGGTTGCTGAGCCCTTCGGCGATCAGCAGCGCCACCTGGCGCTCGCGCGGAGTGAGCCGGTCGAGGCTCGCGTTGACCGAGCCGGCTTCGGGCAAGGAAGCCAGCTGCTGCTCGGCGAAGCTCACCACGAAGCTCGGGCAGCGCGGCTGCGGCTCGGCCCCGAGGCCGTCGCGCAGCAGATTCACCCGCAGGGCGGCGTCGCGGGGGTGGGTGAACTGCCAGAGGCCGTTGCGCAGGCTCGCGCGATCGAGCAGTTCGGCGATTCCGCCCGGAAGCTGCAGATGCTGGTGGCTTTCGCCGAGATTGTGATTCCAGCGCTCGCAGAGCCGCTGCGCCTGCGCGGTCGCGAACAGGCAGCGGCCGTCGGCATCGATGCCCATCGCCGCGATCGGTAGCCGCGCCAGGCAGGCATCGAGCGAAGCCAGCCGGCGACGCTCGCCTTCGAGTACGCGCATGCGGTGCAGGCTCGCGTCGATGTCCGGATACAGCTCTTCGAGAAAGCGCAGCTCGTCAGCGGTGAAACAGGCGTCGCTGCCGCCTCGGCGAATGCTCAGCACGGTGTCGAGCCGTGCCTCGTTCCAGAACGCCAGGTGCACGAATTCGGACCACTCGTCGTGATGGCGCTCCTGTGCGATGCGCCGCTGTCGCGCATCGGGGTCTTCCGAGACGATCTGCGAATAGGTGTAGACGCGTACGCGCGGATGCGCAGCCAGAAACGGGCGCGAGATGGCGATGCTGTTGGCCGGCAGATAATCCGGTTGCAGCGCGTCGAGCACCGTGTGATGGCTGCGCGCAGGCTCGCCGTCACCGATATCGAGCATCAGGCTGCAGGAGCGATGCGGCAGATGATGCCGGATCAGCCCCTGCGTGGCCTGCCACAGATGATCGAGCGATAGCGAGCGATGCAGGTCGCTGCGCAATTCGGTCACGATCGACGTCACCGACGGAGAAATCCCGGCCCACATGGTGATGCTTCCTCAATGATCCATTGCGCTGCAGATCGAGCAATCGCCATGCCGGTCGGTGCCGATTCAGTGGAATTACGCGATGAAGCTTTTGCATCGCTTATGCGTTTTCATATGGCGATGCCGGCGCTGCATGGCTGAGGCGTGGTCATGCGGGCGGTGCATGAGCAGCGGGCGGCGCACGGCTCAGGTCCGGTTCGCGTCGCGTCGCTTGAATGCCTCCTCGAGCAGCTGGACGAGCTTGCCGATGTCGAGCGGCTTGGTGAGATGTTCCTGAAAGCCGGCGGCGATGCTTGCCTCGCGATCGCTCTGCTGCCCGTAACCGCTGACCGCGAACATCAGCGGCGGCCTCGCCATCTCGAGCGTGACGCGCTCCGCGACTTGCAGGCCGTCCAGGCCGGGCAGACCGATGTCGAGCAGTATCGCATCGGGCTCGCTGTCCTTGGCGATCTGTAGCGCGGACGGCCCGTCGTGCGCGACCGCGGTGCGGTAGCCCATGCTTTGCAGCAGCAACTGCAGGGTCAGCGAAGCGTCGAGGTTGTCGTCCACGACGAGAACGTAGCGATGCCCGGCGCTCCGCGGGGCGGTGGACCGCAGCACGTTGGTCGCAGGCGACGCGATCAGCGGAAGCTGCACGACGAACTCGGTGCCGGGCGAGATCGGCGGATCGCTGCGGACTTCGACATCGCCGCCGTGCATGATCACGAGCTGCTGCACCAGGCTCAGGCCCAGCCCGAGCCCGCCGAGCGAGCGCGAAGCCTCCTGCTCACCCTGCACGAACAGTCCGAAAACGTGCGGCAGCACCTTGGCCCTGATGCCGGGGCCGTTGTCCCGCACGACGATACGCGCGTTGCTTCCCAGGCGCTTGAGGATCAGCTCTAGACGTCCGCCGGGCTGCGTGAACTTGGCGGCGTTGTTGAGCAGGTTGCTGACGATCTGGATCAGCCGCGCTCGGTCGCCGCGCACCCAGACTTCGCTGTCGTCGAACTCCAGATGCATGACGTGGCGCTTGGCCGTGATCATCGGTTCGACGGCCTCGTGCGCTTCCATCAGCACGCCGCGCAGATCGACGGCTTCGAACTCGAGATGCACCTTGCCGCTGGTGATGCGGCCGACGTCGAGCAGGTCGTC
Source organism: Hydrocarboniphaga effusa AP103 (assembly GCF_000271305.1). GTDB lineage: Bacteria > Pseudomonadota > Gammaproteobacteria > Nevskiales > Nevskiaceae > Hydrocarboniphaga > Hydrocarboniphaga effusa. The sequence continues at coordinate 407,960 of NZ_AKGD01000004.1, read as the reverse complement.
GACCAGCCGCGTCATCTGCCTGACCTGTCGTTCGATGATCTCGCTCGCGAGCCGGATCGAATCCGCTTGCACATTCGGCAACTGCAGGATCGTCATCGCATTGGCGATCGGTGCGAGCGGATTGCGCAGCTCGTGGCCGAGCATTGCGAGGAAGGAAGTGATGCGACGGCTCTCGTCTTCGAGCGCACTGATGCGCTTGCGCTCGGTCAGGTCCCGCGTGACCTTGGCGTAGCCGCGATGCTGGCCTTGCTGGTTGTACAGCGCGGTGATGATCACGCTGGCCCAGAAGCGCGTGCCGTCCTTGCGCAGCCGCCAGCCTTCGTCCTCGAAGCGACCGTCGCGCAGGGCGAAGCGCAACTCGTCTTCCGGCCAGCCCGAGGCGATCACGTCGGGCGGATAGAAGATCGAGAAATGATGGCCGATGATTTCGGCCGCGGTGTAGCCGGTGTTCTTCTCGGCGCCGGCGTTCCAGCTGACGATAGTGCCGTGCGTGTTGAGCATGAAGATGGCGTAGTCGCTGACGCCGTCGACCAGCAACCGGAATCGCTCCTCGCTTTGACGCAGCGCCTCCTCCTGCTGGCGGCGCTCGGTGAGATCGCGCGTGATCTTGCTGAAGCCGATGTGCCGGCCGTTCTCGTCGACGAGCTTGGTGATGATGATGTTGGCCCAGAAGCGGCTGCCGTTCTTGCGCACGCGCCAGCCTTCGTCCTCGAAGCGCCCGAGCTTGATCGCGTAGCGGAGCTCCTGGGCGGGCCAGTTACGGGCGATGTCGTCTTCGGTGTAGAAGGTCGAGAAATGCCGGCCGATGATGTCCTCCGGCGCGAACAGCTTGAGCCGCCGGGCCCCGGCGTTCCAGGATCGCACGTAGCCTTCGGCGTCGAGCATGAACATGGCGTAGTCGCCGAGCGTATCGACCATGTGCCGATAGTCCGCGTCTTGCGGCGGTTCGATGGCGACGGTCCTGGCGCGCATCGATCGGGTATCGCCGAGATCTTGCGTTGCTTGCGGCTCCGTGCCCTCGCGCCCTGCCTTCATCCCAAGTCTGTCTCCAGGCCGTTTGCGCCGGACCCCTGCATCCGGTCGAGGGCTGCGTTGTAGCACAGCGGCTTTTGCGGCGGCCAGCGCTTGGCGCGCTCCGTGCCCGGGTTCGCCGGTCACCTCAGTTCCGCGCGGCGGGAACGTGTTTTGCTGAGCGACGGGGCCTGCGGCAACGCGCGTACGCCGCTGCGCTTGCGAGGCCGCGCGACGCTTCGATGGATGGAGACGGGCGCCGCAGCGAGCGAGACTGTCACGGTCTGGTCATGGCGCCGTCGGAAACGTTTCCGGCGCGGTCGGGGCTCCCGGGCGAGTCCGCGGTACCCGGCCTGTTCAGGCGCGGAGGCAGCAGCAGGTACATCACCGGCGTGACGAGGCGTCCGACCAGGGTCGAGCTGACGAGGCCGCCGATGATGACCCAGGCCAGCGGCGAGTACAGGCCCGAGCCCTGCGTGGCCAGCGGCAGCAGGCCGCCGACCGCGGTGGCCGAGGTCAGCAGAATCGGCAGGAAGCGCAGCTCGCCGGCCCGGGTGACCGCCTCGCGCACCGTCAGGCCCTGGCGGCGCAGCTGGTCGGTGAAGTCGACGAGCAGGATCGAGTTCTTGATCTCGATGCCGATCAGCGCGATGAAGCCGATCATCGCGGTGAACGACAGCGAGTAGCCGCTCGCGAACAGCGCGACGAGCCCGCCCATCGCGCCCAGGGGTACCACGGCGGCGACGATCAGCGTGCTGCGCAGACTGCCGAACTCCAGGACCAGTACGGCCAGGATGCCGAACGCGGCTGCGAGCAAGGCGGTGTCGAAGCCGGCGAAGCTGTTCTGGCTGCTTTCCACTTCGCCGCCGACATGCAGGCGGTAGCCGTCGGGCATCCAGTCCGAGCGCTCGATCTCGCCGACCAGCGCGCGCGTGAGTTCTTGCACGTTGTAGCCGTCGTCCACCTGCGCGCTCACGGTGACCGAACGCTCGCGCCGGTAGCGATCGATGCTGGCCACGGACGACACCAGCACCGGTTCGGCCAGTTGCGGCAGCGGCACCTGGCCGCCGCTGCGGCTCATCACGTGCAGGCCGTCGAGCGCGTCGAGGCCGGTGCGGTGTTCCATCGGCGCTCTCAACACCACCGGGTAGCTTTCGCCATCGGCGCGCCGGTAATCGCCCGCCACCAGCCCGCCGACCGCGATGCGGGCCACTCGATCGAGCGCGGCCGGCGAGACGCCGAGCAGCGCGGCGCGCTGCGCATCGACCTTGAGCTGCAAGTCCATGCGATTGCGCCGCATCGGATTGTCGACATCGCGCAGGCCCGGGGTGTTGCGCATGAGCGCTTCGACCCGGGCCGCCAGTTCGCCGAGCTTGCGCAAGTCCGCGCCGACGATGCGCAGCTCCACGGGCGCCTCGATGCCGGGGCCGTTCTCGAATTCCTTGACCACGATGTCGGCGCCCGGAATCGGGTCGTAGCGCTCGCGCAGGCGCCGGTAGAAATCCGGCGTGGCGACCGGGTCGAACGCCTTGAGCTGGACGAACAGCTCGGCGTAGCGGGCCGAAGTCTCGCGCTGCATGAGGTTGTAGTAGATGCGCGGATTGCCGCGCCCGACATTGCTCATCACGTGCAGCACTTCGGGCCGCGAGCTCAGGTCGGCCTCGATCTCGTTCATGACCGCTTCGGTGCGCGCCAAGCTGCTGCCTTCGGGCAGTTCGATCCGCACCAGGAACTGCGCCGAATCGGCCTTGGGGAACACGGTCAGGCCGATCGCCGGTATCAGCGCCAGGCTGGCGAGCACCAGCGCGCAGGAGATCGCCAGCGTGGCCCTGGGCCTGGCCAGCGCGCGGCTCAGCAGCGGCGCGTAGATGTGGTGGATGAAACGCATCACCGCCTGCAACAGCCGGTTGCCCTGGGGGTCGGCTTCGAGCTCCAGCACCCGGCTGGCGATGAAGGGCACCACCAGCAAGGCCACGAACAGGGACGCCAGCACGGTCAGCATCACCGCCATCGGCAAGGAGCGAATGAAGCGCCCGGCGTTGTCGGGCAGCGCGGCCAGCGGCGCGAAAGCCAGCAGCAGGACCGCCGTGCAGCCGAGCACGGCGAGCGCGATCTGCCGCGTGGCGAGGATCGAGGCCTGCATGCGCCCATGGCCTTCGCGCAGGTAGCGCGCGATGTTCTCGACAACGACGATCGCATCGTCGACCAGCAGCCCCAGCGCGATCACGAAGCCGGCGATCGACAGCTGGTTGAGAGAGAAGCCCAGCGCGTGCAGCGCCGCCAGGCCCATCGCGAGCGAGAGCGGAATCGAGATCATCACGATGCCGGCCGCGCGCAGCCCCAGCGGCAGCAGCGTGATCGACACCAGGGCGGCCGCGATCGCGAAATCCAGGCCGAGGTGTGAAAGCCGCTTGGCGACGTTGTCGGACTGGCGGAACGCGAGATCGAGTTCGATGCCGGGCGGCAGCTGTCCGCGAAACGCCTCGACCTCGGTTTCGATCGCGGCCTGCACGTCGAAGATGTTGTGCTCGGGCTGCTGCCGCGCCGTGATCCACACGGCACGCTGGCCGTCGTAGCGCGCCAGATGGTCTTCGGGCTGGTATCGCCAGCCGACGTCGGCCACGTCACGCAAGCGCAGCACGCGACCGTCGCCGGTGGAGACGACGGTGTCGGCCAGCTCTTCGACCGAGCCGTAGGCTCCGCTGGTCTTCAGATTGAAGCGCCGGTCGCCACTCTCGACCGCGCCGGCCGGAAGCTCGCGGTTCTCGGCGTCCACCGCATCGAACACCGCGTCGGCCGACAAGCCGGCGCGTGCGAGCCGGTCCAGGTCCAGGGCGACGCGCAGCTCGCGGCGCGGATAAGCCCAGGTGTCGGCTTCGCGCACGCCGGGCAGGGTGTCGAGGCGATCCCGCAGGTCTTCGGCGAGATCGGCCAGCCGGCCCCAGCTGGCCGGGTCCGGCCCGGCTTTCGCCACCAGCGCGAGCTGCACGATGTTCACGCCGCTCGGATCGACCTGCTCCACGTCGACGCGCTGCAGGCCCGACGGCAGCCGCGAGCGCAGCGCATCGATCTCGCGCACCACTTCGTCGTGCTTGCGATCGGTGTAGACGCCATCGTCGAACTCGATGGTCAGCCGCATGAGGCCGTCGCTCGATGTCGAGCGCAGCTCGTGCACGTCGTCGAGCCCGTTGAGCGCGTCTTCGATCGGCTTGGCGACGCGGCGTTCGACATCCAGTGCGTCGGCACCCGGATACAGCGCGATCACGCTGAAAGTCGTGGACTCGAAGGCGGGGTCTTCGGCGCGCGGAATCTGCCGCCAGGCGTTGTAGCCCAGCGCGACGAGCAACAGCAGCAGCACCGCCATGAAGGCCGGGTTGCGCAGAAAGAACTCATGGAGGCGCATGTCGTGTTCCCGGCGAACGCTCGGTTCGGTCGACCACGCGCACGCGGTCACCATCGCGCAGCTCGGTCGCGCCATCGGTGATCACGCGGCTGTTGGCCGGCAACTCGGTCGCCAGGGCGACGCGCTCGCCGTCGATGAAGGCCACCGCCAGTTCGCGCTCACGCACCCGTTCGCCGTCGAGCAGGAACACGCGCACGGCCGCCTGATCGCCATCCACGAGCGCGGTGAGCGGCAGGTAGCTGCGTCGTTGCGCATCCTGATCACGGGCGGCGATGCGCGCGCTGCCGATCATGCCGCTGCTCATGCCGGGCGCCGCGTCGGCCAGCGTGATCTGCACCGCATAGCTGCCGAGCAGCGCATCGGTCGACGCGGCGATCTCGCTGACATGGCCGGTGAAGCGGCGGTCTCCGTAGGCCGCGAAGCGCAGCTGCGCCGGATCGCCCAGTCGCAGCGAAACGACGTCGCGGTCCGACAACCCCACGCGCAGCGCCAGACCGCTGTCACCGCTCTGGCGGCCGATCACCAGCACCGTGCCGCCGGCCGACACGTTGGCGCCCGGCTCGACCAGCCTGCGCAGAACCACGCCATCGCCCGGCGCCCGGATCTGCAGCTGGCTGCGGAACCGCGCGGCTTGCAGGTCGGCGCTGGCCAGCGCCTCGGCGGTGTGCGCGTTGTCGCGCTCCTCGCGCGAGAGCGCTTGGTCGGCGAACAGGCGATCCGCGCGTTCGCGATCGCGCCGGCGTTGCGCGAGCCGCTCGCGCGCCTGGCGCAGGCCGGCATCGAGTTCGGGCGTCTCCAGCGTGGCCAGCAGCTGTCCGGCTTTGACGCTGGCACCGGCCCGAACCTCGACGCTGCGCACGGTGCCGGCGCTGCGAAACGACAGGCTGCTTTCGTTCACCGCCGTGAGCAGGCCGCTGGCGCGTATCGCCGGTCGTGCCGGGCCGGTCTCGACCCTGGCCGCGCGCACGGTCCTGGCCTGCGTCGCGGGAGCCGGCGCGCTGCTGGCCTGTCCGCCCGAGCAGGCCGAAACACCCAGCAGGGCGATGCCCGATACCAGGTTCAGCAGGGCCAGGCTCACCAGGGAGCCGGCCCGTGATATCGAAGTGCAAGGCGAAGCGTGGTTCATGGCAGCCCGCTCCCGGCGGCATCGGCCAGCAGATTCGAAGGCAGCGGATAAGCGGTGGCCGCGAATTCGAGCTCCGCCAGGCTGGCCAGATGGCGATAGCGCGCGAGCGCTTCCGCGGATTGCGCATCGGTGAGCGCGCGTCGCGCATCGAAGTATTCGAGCTGCGTCAGCGAGCCGGCCTCGCGCCGCTTGCCGGCGATGCGCAAGGCTTCGTCGGCCGCCGCGCTGCGTGCCTGCGCGGAACGCAAGGCCTGCGCCTGGGTGCTGGCCTCGTCTCGTGCGCGCCGTTGCTCGAGTTCCACCTGCTGGCGCAACTGCTCGCGCTGCTGGCGCAGTTGCTGGCCGGACAACATCGCCTGCGCTTGCCTGGCCTTGCGCGCTCCGCCATCGAACAAGGTCCACGACAGCGTCAGCGAGACCGTGGCCAGATCATCGTCGCGGCCCACGTCGTAGCTGCTGCCTTGCACGCCATAGCGCGCATCGAGGCTCAGCGTGGGCCAGTTTTCGGCGCGCGCGCCTGCGAGGCGTGCGTCGGCCGCCACGATCGACTGCTCGGCCTGGCGCAGCTCGGCGCGCTGGGCCTTTGCGGTTGGGTCGGAATCGAAGCGGGCGCTGTGCGCGAGCAGCTGGTCCGCCTCGGATATTTCGACGCTCACCGGCGAGTCGAGAGTGCGATTGACCAGAAAATTGAGGTAGCGCTGCGCCTGCCTGAGCGTATTGCGCGCTTCGATCAGGCGCTGCTCGGTTTCGAGGCGTTCGGCTTCGGCGCGCAACACCGGCTCTCGCGTGCTGCGCCCGGCCTCGAGCAGCAGGCGGGTGGCGCGCAGGTTCTCGGCGAGGCTGATCTCGGCGGCGCTGAGGTTGTCGATGTCGACTTGTGCGCGCAGCACCGAATAGCAGGCCTGGCGCGTATCGCGCACCAGCGTTCTGGCCAGCACTTCGCGACGTGAATCTGCGGCGCCGGCGTTCGCTGTGCTGGCGCGCAACTGGGCGCGCAGCGCCGGAGCCCACAAAGGCAGGCTCATGCTGAGCGCCGTGTCCTGCTCGCGCTCTCGTTGCAGCATGAAGCGCTGGTTTTCGACAGCAGGGAACGTGGTCGGATCGCCGCTCGCCGCGGTCAGCTCGTTGAGCGTCTCGTAGGCCGGGTTGATCAGGTCGCCGATCGGAAGCTCGATCACGCGGCCGCCTTCGGTGCGCGAGTAGCGCGCCTGCAAGGCCAGGTTGGGCCGCAGCGCCGAGCGCGCCAGATCGATCGCAGCCAGCGCGCTTTCGACCGATGCCGATTCCGCCTGCAGCGACAGATTCGACGCCAGCGAGGCGATCACCCAACTCTCGACGGATTCGGCTCGCGCCGCCGGCATCGCGCACAGCAACCACAGCGACAGCCCGCACCGCAGCGAGGCCCGGAACACCTCAGAAAGTCCGCTGCACGGCAAGGATCAGCGAATACGCGTTGCCGGATTCGAGCAGCGGGCTGTCGGCGAGGTCGCCGGTGTAGCGGCTGTAGCTGGCCATGCCCAGAAAGGTCCAGCGCTCGGCGAACCCGTATCGCAGCTCGACGCCGACCTGAGGCACGAAGCTATCGCCCGGACGATAGAGCGGAGCGCCGCGGTCGACCTCCTTGTCCATCGTGCCGTAGTAGTAGTCGGCCAGGTTCGACGACATCCAGCTGAGGTTGATCGACGGGATGATCATCAAGCGGCGGTTGATCTTGAATGGATACGCATAGCCGAGTTCCACTTCCATGCCATCGCTCGCGCCGGTCACGTCGCCCGAGGCTTCCAGCGTGAAGCGACCGTAGGCGCGCGTGAGGCTCGCCGACAGGCCGAGGTCGACACCGTCCTTGCGATTGGACAGATCGTCGCGATCGATGCCGTTGTCGGCCAGCTCGGAGCGGCCGAAATCCTTGGCGTCGATGCCGTCGAGGCGCGCGGCGGCGAAGGCATCGAGCGACAACACGCCGTCGTCGTACAGATGCGCGCCGCCGCGGATGCCGAAGAAGTAGAAGCGATCGCTTTGATAGGTGATGGCGGGGAACGGAATCAGGCGCATGCCGCGCCCGGCATATGGATTCACCGACATGACGGTGGCCGCGCCGAGTCCCCAGCGGCCCGGCTGCTCGGCTTGGGCGATCGATGGGGACGAAGCCAGTATCGTGAGCAGACAGGCCGGCGAGAGCAGGCGCAGGGCTCGGCGCGGCGAAAGGCGAAAGACGACAGCGGGCTCGAGCATGAAGATCCCTTTCGATGTGGGCCAAATCGGAACTCGATGCGAGTGCGCTCGCATCGGGCCGAGTCAGCTTGAGCGTCGGGACTTAGATCAAACTTAGGCGGGCGCGCCGCGAAACACACCGTTACGCAGCGATGCGCTCAGACGGCTTGCGGATCGAAGCGCAGGCGCGCGACCAGGCCGCGACCGGGACGGTTGTGCAGCTCGATTTGCGCGCCCTGGCGCAGTGCCGCGCCTTGTGCGATGGCCAGGCCCAGGCCGCTGCCTTCGACCCCGGTGCCGAGCACGCGGAAGAAGCGATCGAACACGCGCGGCAGATGCTCGCCCGAGATGCCCGGGCCCTCGTCGAGGATTTCGATGCAGGCCGCGCCGTCCTTGTCGCGCGACAGGCGCAGGTCCACGGTTCCGTTCTGCGGCGAATAGCGCAGCGCGTTGTCGATGAGGTTGTCGATCACGCTGCGTAGCTCGTCGGCCTGGCCCTGCACCACGACGTCGCGTTCGATCTCGCAACCCAGATCGATCTTGCGCGCATCGGCCAGCGGCATCAGCGCGGCGATCGATTCGCGCAACAGGTTCTCGAGCGAAACGGGCTGCGAGACCCGGCGGGTCTTTGCATCGCCGCGGGCCAGCCGCAGCATTTGCTCGACCAGCCGATGTGCGCGCTGCACGCCGCTTTCCATCGCATCGATCCGGGCTTGCCCGGCTTCGGGAATCTCCGCGCGCAGGTTCTGCAATTGCAGCTTGAGCGCGGCCATCGGCGTTCGCAGTTCGTGCGCGGCATCGTGGACGAAGCGCTGCTGCGCCGAAAACGATTGGCGCAGGCGCGCGAGCAAGGAATTGATGGATTGCACGAGCGGACGGATCTCGTCGGGCACGCCGGTCAGCGGCAAGGCGGACAGGTTGCGTTCGTCCTGCGCGGCGGCGGCTTCCGACACGCGTTCGAGCGGCCTCAGGCTGGCGCGAATCACCAGCCAGATCAGGTAACTCGACAGCGGAATCAGCAGCAAGGGATAGATCAGCGTCTTGTTCGAGAACTCGAAGATCACGTGGCGGCGGAAGCTCATGCGCTGCAAGCACTGCAGCACGCCCGAATCGGAGCGCAGCGTGTAGACCAGCCATTGGTCCTTGCCATGCTTGACCGTGGCGTGGCCGGTGGGCAGGTCGGCAAACAGCGGCAGGCCGGGTTCGGATGCGTCGAGCAGGCGACCGTCGGGGCTCCACAGCAACATCGAATAGCCGGATTCCTTCTCGTCGACGGCTTTGAGCGAGCTCGCGTGATCGGCGCCTTCGTTGAGGCGGGCGAACGATTCCATCTGCCCGTCCATGAAGCTGTGCACCATGTCGGCCGCGTTGAGCCAGCTCAGCGCCGTGATCAGCACCCCCACGAGCACGTAGGCCGGCAGCAGCCAGCGCAGCAGGTGCTGGCGCAGGGAGGTGGGCCGGCCCAGGTATCGGCGGAATCGGCGGTATCGGCGCAAGGATTCGGTCATGTGAGCGTTCTTAGCCCGGAGCCACGCGCCAGCCCAGGCCGCGCACGTTGAGGATCAGCGCATTGCCGAAGCGCCGGCGCAGCCCATGAATGAGCACTTCGACGGCATTGCTGTTGACCTCGTCTTTCCAGCCATAGATGCGCTCTTCGAGCTGGTTGCGCGACAGGATGGCGCCGGGCCTTTCGAGCAGCGCATGCAGCAGGGCGAACTCGCGTGCGGTCAGTGCATGGGCGCCGGTGTCGTCGATCAGCTCGCGGCTCGCGAGGTCGAGCTTGAGTGCCGCGGTGCCGATGCGCGACTGCGCGTGGCCTCCGCGGCGGCGCAGGATCGCGCGCAGGCGCGCCTGCAGCTCGCGCAGATCGAAGGGTTTGGTCAGATAGTCATCCGCTCCCACATCGAGCCCGGCGACGCGATCGTCGATGCCGTCTCTCGCGGTCAGCACGAGCACGGGCAGGGTGCTGCCGTCCCTGCGCGCCTGGCGCAGTATCTCCAGACCATCTCGTCCGGGCAGCCCGAGGTCGAGCACTACGAGGTCGTAGCCTTGTCTCAGCGCTTCCTGTGCCTGCAGGCCATCGGTCATCCAATCGACCGTCATGCCATCGCGCGTCAAGGCTTGGCGTAGGCCTTCGCCGATCATGTAATCGTCTTCGATCAGCAGGATGCGCATGAGGGGATGATCGCGGTCTGGGTTTTGGCGTGTCCAGAGGCCAGGCTGGCCAGGGCGCCAAACCTTGTCAGCCCAGACTTAGGGCACGCTTAGAAGTGCGAGGCCCGCGCCCGCAAGCAATCGGCTCGGGACGCAGTGTCGGCCGATCTCCGACTTCGCCCACCATGGGCACAAGCGGTTCAGCCGCATGCAAGCGGCGCACAAGAAACTAGCCCCGTCCGCTGACCCGTGCGGACATCTCTCAAGCCCCCACGAGAGTTAAGGCCCGTCTCTCCCCCCGAGCGGGCCTTTCTTTTTGCCGCAACCTAGCCGCGTCTCGGCGCGCTGTCCGAGGTGGACCGATCGGTCAACGGAGCTGCTTTCGAAGACCCGTCGCAAGCGGGGATCACACCCGCCCGGTGCGATGGAAGAACTGCGAGCACGCCTGCGGCGGGAAGCGAATCGTGGTGGATCGGATCGAAGTGAATCAGACCGAACGATTCGGGCCGAAGCCCATGCGAATCACGTTGACCGGCTTGCGAGGCGTCAGCAGGAAATGTTCGCGTTGCTGGCGCAGCCGGACGAAGCGGCCGACGGCCAGGCCGGCGACGACGAGGAAGGAGGCGAGTACCAGGGTGGTCATTCGGCCTTTCTCAGGCGGCCAGCGGCATCATCGAGCGCATCGGCGCCCGGCACCAGACCCGGTCCAAGCGTCTCCACTCCTGGCCGCAGGCCGCGCAGGCGTAGAGCGGGGACTCGGATTCGAGATCGGCGTCGAGCCTCTCGAGCAGGATGGGAACGTGCACAAGACCCTTGCTCAGAGCGTTGCAGCTGGCGCAGTGAGTGCTCATTCCTGGGCTCCGCAATCTTCGTTTCGATGACCGGCCGAGATTACGGGCAGAAAAATGAATGCGCGATTGACTGATCGGGCTATGCCGAACCTGAGACCAGGCCAACAAAAAAGGCGCCGCGCCCTTTGCAAGGAGCGGCGCCGCGGGCCCTGCAAAACGCGGAGGTCTACTCGAAGACGAAGCTGTCGATCGGCAGCTTGGTCAGCGACTTGCTCGGCTTGATCATCGAGGTCGCATGGCCCTTGGCGCGCGGCAGCAGATGGTCGAAGTAGAAGCGCGCGGTGGCGATCTTGGCCTTGTAGAACTCCTTGGATTCGCTGCCGCCGTGCACCAGCTTGTTGCCCGCGATCTGCGCCTGCAGCGCCCAGAAGTAGGCCATCATCACGTAGCCCGAATACATCAAAAAGTGATGGCTCGCGGCCGACACCGCATCGCGGTCCTTGCGCGCCGTGAGCATGATGCGCATGGTCAGCACGTTCCACTCGGCCGCGTACCTGGCGAGCGCCGTCGCATAGCTGCGCAGCTTGGCGTTGCGCATGTTGTCGACCGCGAACTTGGCGATCAGCGCGGTGAACTCACGCACCGCACCGCCGCGCGTCATGATCAGCACCTTGCGGCCGAGCAGGTCGAGCGCCTGGATGCCGGTGGTGCCTTCGTACAGCGTGGCGATGCGCGCATCGCGCGCGATCTGCTCCATGCCGTGTTCCTTGATGTAGCCGTGGCCGCCGAAAACCTGGATGCCCTGGTTCGCGGCTTCGAGGCCCATTTCGGTCAAAAAGCCCTTCATGATCGGCGTGAAGAAGCCGAGCTTGTCGTCCCACTTCTTGTACTTCTTCTGGTCGCCTTCGATGATCCCGTTGGTCATGTGATCGGCGAACTGGGCCGCGTAGTAGATCATCGCGCGGCCGCCTTCGGCGAAGGCCTTCTGCGTGAGCAGCATGCGGCGCACGTCGGCGTGGTGGATGATCGCGTCGGCGACCTTGTCGGGCTCCTTCTTGCCCGACAGCGCCCGCATCGAGCGGCGCTCCTTGGCGTAGCGCAGCGCACCCTGGAACGACAGCTCGGCGTGGCAGACGCCCTGGATCGCGGTGCCGATGCGCGCGGTGTTCATGAACGTGAACATGGCTTCGAGGCCCTTGTTCGGCTCGGCGATCATCCAGGCCTTCGAGTCTTCGAAGTTGATGACGGCGGTGGCCGAGGCCTTGATGCCCATCTTGTGTTCGAGGGCGCTGCAGACCACGTGGTTGAACTCGCCGGCCGAGCCGTCCGCCGCCGGCAAGAACTTCGGAATGATGAACAGCGAAATGCCGCGCGTGCCGGCCGGCGCGTCGGGCAGGCGGGCCAGCACCACGTGGACGATGTTCTCGGCCATGTCGTGCTCACCGGCCGAGATGAAGATCTTGGTGCCGGTGACCTTGTAGCTGCCGTCGGACTGCGGTTCGGCGCGCGTCTTCACCTGGCCCAGGTCGGTGCCGCACTGCGGCTCGGTGAGGCACATGGTGCCGGTCCAGCGGCCTTCGGTGAGCGCCGGCATGTAAGCGGTCTTCAGCTCGTCGGACGCGTGCTGCAGGATCGTGTTCATGGCGCCGAGCGAGAGGCCCGGATACATGCCGAACGACCAGTTGGCGGTGCCGACCATCTCGGTCTTCATGAGGCCCAGCGACATCGGCATGCCCTGGCCGCCGTATTCGGTGGGGTGCGACAGGCCCTGCCAGCCACCGGCGACCCACTGCTCGTAAGCCTCCTTGAAGCCCTTGGGCGTGGTGACCTTGCCGGCTTCGAAGCGGCAGCCTTCCTCGTCGCCCGAGAGGTTCAGCGGAGACAGCACTTCCTCGGCGTACTTGGCGCACTCGTCGAGGATGGCGTTGACGGTATCCGGGTCCGCGTCCTTGCCGTTCGGCAGCCCGGCGTAGTGCGCCGGATAGTCGAAGACCTCGTTGAGCAGGAAACGGATGTCGCGAAGCGGGGCTTTGTAGGCGGGCATGTGGGCGACCTTGAATCTAGGAAAACGAAGAGGCGGCGATTGTCATGAGCGAGCCGGCCGCTGAAATTGGCCGTGGCGCAGCGGCATATGGTCGCTGCGTGGTCGCTCGGGATACAGCAGCGTATGGAGCACCGGCCGGCTGGCGATGAGGGCGAATCTCGGGTGGCGCAAGCCGGAAGATGACGAAAGTTTCATCTGTCGGAGCAGGTCGTCACGATGCTCCATGGCCTGGTTCGATGCCGCCGGTCGGTACAAAAAAAGTAGTACGGAGCCCTTTCGCCATCGACAGAAAGGATCAACGCAGTCCTCCACTGGGACGGACGTCCCGAAGACGGTGACGCGTGGTGTGCGCGCGCGATCCGGGGTGGTGTCAGGCGCGGCAGACAAGGTTATTTCCGGAGAATGCCCATCACGCCGCCCGCCATCAGGGCCGTTACGTCCAGGATGATGGCCGGCAGCGCGACGCCGCCGGGAGATGCCAGGTACAGGGGTACCCATGACGGCCTGAACTTGGCCTTGTATTGGCGCAGCCCCTGAAAGTTGTAGAAGTGCTCGCCATGGCGGTAGAGGAAGGCTCCGACTTTCGACCACACGGTGGCGTCATGGCCGAATCCCGATAGCGGCGCCATGCCGAAGTTGAACCATTGATAGCTCTCGCGCTGACCCCAGAGCATCAGCTCGGTAAAAAGGAGATCCATCGTCCGTGGCGGAGCATCGGCTGCGTGGCGCATGAGGTCGACCGACAGCTCGTACTTGCCCTTGCCGCACCAGAGGTTCGCGAAGCCGACGATCGTGCCTCGGTATCGCACCACCGCAAGCGGAAACTGCGCGAGGTAGGCCGCATCGAACGAGGCGTTGGAAAACCCTTTCTCGCGGGTGTTCTTGGTCGAGAGCCAAGACTCCGAAACGCGCGCGAGTTCGGGTATCAGCGCCGGCACCGCAGCTGCGGGCAGAATGTCGAAGCAACAGCCTTGCGCGGGCAGGCTCGCGTGAGCCTGTCGCAGCGTCTTGAACGTCGCCCCGTTCAGCGAGAACGAGCGCAGGTCGACGCGCGCTTCCTCGCCGAGCGGCGTCGCCACGAGGCCCAGCTCCCGATAGACCGGTAGCCAGAAGGCGCGCGCCTCGAAGATCACCGGCCAGCCGTCGTAGCGGTCGACCAGATCGCGGAAGCGCCACAGCAGTTCGCGGCCCTTCGAGCGCGGGCCCACGGGATCGCCCATCGCAATCCAGCTGCGTCCCTGCCGGCCGTACATCAGGAAGGCGCGGCCGTCGTCGCTGAACAGCAGCGCCTTGTCGCCACGCAATGCCAGATAGCCATGGGTGCTCACCGCAAGCTGCGCGATGCGCCCGGCCCGTGCGATGACCTCTGGCCCCGGCAGTGGCGCGACTTCCGGCATCGGCCGCAGCAGGCGGGCGACGGCGACGGCGACCGCGACCACTGCGGCGCCGACCGTCGCCCGCAACGCTCGCGGCGCCTCGGCGCGCAATGCAAATTCCCACCAGCTCTGCTGCGCGTAGTGACCTTGCCGGAAGGCGAAGTACCAGAGGGCCAGCGAGCCGATCAGGACAGAGGCGATCGAAATCACCCAGCTGCGCGATAGCGGCGTGTCGAATATCGAGGCGCGCCGGTTGAAGCGCTTGCGGGCCGCCAGCAGCGCGATCAGCACCCCCGCCAGCACCAGCGCCTCCTCATAGTCCAGGCCCTTGGCCAGCGACATCACGATGCCGACGCCAAGCAGTAGTGCAACCAGGACATAGGCCGCATCCACGCGTCGCTGGAGGCCGCGCGCCAGCAGCAGCAGAACGACGCCGACCAGGCTGGCGAGGAAATCGGAGAGCTCGATCAGGGGATGCGGCAGGAAGCGATGGAGCATGGCCAGCCGCCCCAGAGCGGTCGGCGTAGCGCCCGAGAACAGCAGCACGGTGCCTGCCGCGAACGTCGCCAGTGCCAGGAGCTGCGGAACCAGGTTGCGGGTCCGGCCGGTCAACGTCGCAGACGCGTTCCAGCCAGCCGAGCCGTTGCGAAGGACACGCACCGCCAGCCACGTGGCCGCCAGCGCCAGCGGAAGCACGTAGTAGAGGAGACGGAACACCACGAGCGCGGCGACCACGGACGATACCGGCAGTCGGTCACGCAGCTGCATCAGCAGGACTGTTTCGAACACGCCCAGCCCGCCGGGCACCTGGCTCACGACACCCGCCGCGAGGGCGAGCATGAACATCGACAGGAACTCGTCAAACGGCAGTGGTGACGGCAACAGGATCCACAGCGTGGCCGACATCGTCAGCAGGTCCAGCGTGGCCACGCCCAACTGCCCGAGCGTCAGCTGCAGCGACGGCAACGCCAGCTGTACGCCGCGCACGCGTACGCGCACTTTGCCGCTCGCCGCCAGGGTGACGTAGCAGGCAAGCAGGGCCAGCAGTGCAAAACCCAACGGCCGCGTCGTGCTCCAGGGCAGAGGCAACCAGCCGGGCAGCGGCAGGGGCCATAGCATGAACGCTGCACCGCCGACCCAGACGCAGCCCAGCACGAAGCCCAGGCTGCAGAAGGTCGCAATGGCTGCGACCAGACCCGCACCGAAGCCGTAGGATCGGTAGACCCAGTAGCGAACCGAAGCGCCGGCGATCAGGGTGTAGCCGATGTTGTTGCCCAGCGCATAGCCGAGCAATGAAGCCGGTACGACCTGGCTCAGCCGAAGGCGGCGGCCGACGAAAGCGAGTGCGAGCACGTCGTACAGAATCAGCACCGCGTACGCGACTGCGGCAACCAGCACAGCGAGCAGGATCGTACCGATCGGCAGCAGGCGAATCGCGCTTCCGATCTGCACGTAGCCCTCACGCCCGAGCCCATCGTCGAGCAGCCAGACCGCAATGCCCAGGAACACCAAAGCCATCAGCGGACCGGCGATCGCCGCGATCCGTCGAAGCGGACTTTTCTCAGAAACCGGCGACATCGCGGCACCGCCAGCGGCGCAGGCAAGCGGATCCGGTTGTGATTGGCGGCATGGCGTTCAGCGGGCAAGGCCCGGATACAGGTAGGCCGCCAGTGCGAGCAGCAGACCGAAGGTGACCACGGTCACGCCGAGACTCGTGCCGTAGGAGTACGTGCTGATGCCGCCGACGACCATGGTGCCGCGCAGCGCGTCCACGAGATAGGTCAGCGGGTTGACCTGCGCGACCGCCCGGAGCCAGCCCGGCATCACTTCCAGCGGATAAATCGCGTTGGACGTGAAGAACAGCGGCATGGTGAGCAACTGCCCGACGCCCATGAAGCGCTCGCGCGTCTTGACGATGCACGCGATCACCAGCGAGAACGTCGCGAACAGGCATGAGCCAAACAGCACGCCGGCGCCCACCGCCAGCATCGGCAGGAGTTCCCAGCGGATGTCGACGTGCAAGGCGATGGCGACGGCGTAAACCATGGCGGCCTGTACCAGCCCGCGGCAGCCGGCGGCCATCGCCTTGCCGAGCACCAGAGCGCTGCGACGCGCAGGCGTGACCAGCAGCTTGTGGACGATACCGAGGTCGCGCTCCCAGACGACGGCGATGCCGTAGAAGACGCTGCTGAACAGGATGCTCTGCGCAAGAATCCCGGGTGCCAGGTAGTCGAGATAACGCATGTCGCCGATGGGCATGCCGCGCACCTGGCTGAAGGCGTGGCCGAAGATCACCAGCCACAGGATCGGCTGTACCGCGCGCGACACCAGCTCGGCCGGTTCTCGCGCCAGCTTGCGCAGCTCGGCGTCCGCGACCGCTGCGCTGTCGGATATCCAGCCGATCAAGGCCGACTTCATCCGAGCCCCCGTGCGCGGCGGCTGTCGCGGACATCGCGATAGCGGCCACCCGGTTCCAGCGCCGCGCCGCTGAAGTGCGCGAATACATCGTCCAGCGTGGCCCCGGAGCCGGCTGCGGCTTTCAGCGCGGCCGGAGCGCCGATGGCGGCGAGGCGGCCACGATGCAGGATCGCCAGCTCGTCGCACAGCGCCCCGGCTTCTTCCATGTCGTGCGTCGTGATCAGGATCGTCACGCCATGCTCACGTTGGAGCTGCTCCAAGCGGGCCCAAACGGTGTGGCGCGCCACCGGATCGAGTCCGAGCGTCGGCTCATCCAGGAACAGCAGTTCCGGGGAATGCAGTGTGGCCTGCGCGATCTCCAGGCGCCGGATCATGCCGCCGGAGTAGGTGCGCACGAGCTGCCTTGCCACCGCATCGAGATTGGCGAATGCCAGTGCCTCCTTCACGCGCGCATCGAGCAAGGCACCGTGCAAACCGTGCAGCCTTGCTGACAGCTTGAGATTCTCGATCGCGGTCAGCGCACCGTCCGCGGACAGCAGTTGCGGCACGTACCCGATGCGCCGACGCACCTCGACGGGCGCCGCTGCGACGTCGAAGCCGGCGACGGTTGCCGAGCCGGCCGACGGCTCCAGCAAGGTGGTCAGGATTTTGATCGTGGTGGTCTTGCCCGCGCCGTTGGGTCCGAGCAGGCCGAAGATGCGCCCACGTGCGATCTTGAGATCGAGCCGGTCGAGCGCGCGAATGCCGGCGAATTGCCGCGTCAGCGCCCGCGTTACGATCGCGGCGTTCGAATCGGGATTTGCGGGGCGCTCGGGCATTCAGACCATCTCACGGAAGTTGAATCAGATCCGGCCGGACCACGCGCAGCAGCGTCAGCTCGGGTTCGGTTCCGAACCGCACCGGCGGACCCCAGGTACCCGTGCCCGAGCTCACGTACACCCACATCCGCCCCTGCCGCGAAAGCCCGGCGACGTGCGGCGCGTGCACCCAGCGGACTGCCAGTGTCCATGGGAAGAACTGGCCGGCGTGCGTGTGGCCGGACAGCTGGAGATCGAACCCGACCTGCTCGGCCTGCGGTGCCAGCTTCGGGTTATGGGCCAGCAGCAGGCGAAAGGCCGCTCCCGCCCCAGGCACGGCCGCAAGTTCCGGCCGCGGGCCTTGCTCGCGGTCGAAGAGCGAGGCCGCAGGATCGAGCACTCCGCCCACCACCAGGGTCGCGTTGCCGCGAGCGACGATCTCGGCTTCGTTGAGCAGCACGCACAGGCCCAGGCTCCGGAAATGCTCGGTCCATGCCTGCGCGCCGGCGTAATAGTCGTGATTGCCCAGCACCGCGAACACGCGCCCGGCCGGCGCGAGCTGCGCCAGCGGTGCGATCGCCGACCTCAGCCGGGCGACGGGTCCGTCCACCAGATCGCCGGTCAATGCCACCAGATCCGCATTCAGCGCGTTGCTCATGTGGACGACGCGTCGCACATAAGCGCGACCCACCGTGGGGCCTACGTGAAGATCCGAGATCAGCGCGATCTTGAGGCCGTGCAAATCCGGAGGAAGACCGGCTACGGGAACGTCGATGTGGCGCAGCTTCGGTCCGCGCAGCGCAGCGAGCATCCCGCCGCCCAGCGCGAGCATGGAGCCGGCCAGTACCGCATCGGCGCCCCAGGATGAGAGCGCCTGCCGCAGGGCCGGCAGATGGAACCCGGCGGCCGCAAGCAGTGCGCCGTCACGCAACAGGCTGAGCAACACCGCGAAGTTGAGCCAGCCCATGGAGAGATAGCTCAGGACATGCAGCGCTTCGTCCATCGCGGTCACCGGCTCGCGCTCGCAAATCCAGTAGATCACCGGCACCGCCCAGATCGCCGCCAACGGCACGATCAGCGCCAGACGTCCGAGCAGGCCGGTCGTCAGGCGCCACGCAAGATAGGCGTACAGCACGGCGACGATCGCGCTCAGCGCCAGCACGAAGGGACTCAGCAGCGGCCGGGGGTTTTTCAATGGAGGTCCACTCGCCCGGCCCACCGACTGCGCGGCCGTCAATTCAGAAGGGCCATCAATCGGATTTCGGCCTGTGGATTTGCGACTCGAGATTGGCCTTGACCTGGCGCGCGTCGAAAGCCTGCGGATTGGTCGCCGGTCTTTCGCCCCTGAACATCACGATATCGGCCTGGGCATCGAACTCGGTGACCGGGTACGAAGTCGTGCCGATGTCGAACGCCGATTGAGGCAGCCAGTAGTAGCCGAAACCGGTGGAAAAGGTTTGGTAATAGCGTGTGTCGGCGGTGGTCGATCGCTCGTCCGTCACGAAGTAATCGTAGCCGTTGGCAAGCGTCAGCTCCGCCGCGTGGTAGAGCAGATAGGTTTCCACCGTGCTGCGCGAAGTGGACGAGTTGCCGGCGAAGTGGATGCTGAAACGATTGGACTCGATTCGCTGATCGCCATAGCCCTCGCCGTGACGAAACGGCTGATAGGGCGTCGCCGTGGAGCAGCCGACGATGCTCACCGCACCAAGGACGGTTGCCATCCAGCACATGCGCGCACGATGACGAGTATTCAAGAGCCGAGGCATGCAGAATCTCCAGGGTTGAGCGGAACGCCGGTGCCTTGGGCGACCGCGCCCCGCATCTTCGATTCACTTGGGTGTTTGTCCGACGTCCTCGAGCGCGTGCTCGAGCGACTTGATGCCCTTGGCCGGATGTGATTCGCACAGCTTTTCGCCGTGCCCGGCCTTCTTCTTTGCGGCCGTGAGTCAGTCGGCCGCAACATGGGACACATCGGCGGCGTGAAACTGCCTTGCGAGACGCTCGCAGCGCTGTGTTTCCGTTTCGGCGGCGAACGGCGCCGCGGCGGTGAAAAGTGCAACCAGGGACAGCGAACCGACCGTGATGCGTTTCATCGGCGAATTCTCCCAAGAAGAATGCAGCTCCATTTGTTTTTCAATTTGTCTTCGTCGGGGTGCCGCTGCATTGATCTGGATCAACCGTGTCGGATATGGCTGCAGGTCGAGCGAAGTCATTGCAGCGTCGCGGCGTGCCGTCGTCCGCCCCGGCCCCACCGTACGACCTCTCCAGCCTGCCGGTCGGCAGTAGAGGGTTTGGGTTCCATGCGGTTCGACGGCAAACTCGCGCGCCTGAGACCGCCGCGATCGGAGCGATGCAGAACAGACACCGAAGCCATCGGTCGGGCCGCTACGGGGCCCGGCCATCACCACGCAGCAGCATGCGGCGGATGCTGGCCTCCTGCCTGGGCCTGCTGGTCTCGCTGACGGCGTTGCCGCAATCGATGGCGGCGGATGCGCAGGCGAGCCCGGCGCCCATGCCGGCGCCCTATCTGTTCGAGACCTACGGTCGCGCGCAGGGTCTCGCGAACCCGAACGTGTTCTCGCTGTTGCAGGACCGCGAAGGCTTTCTCTGGGTCGGCACCCAGCGCGGGCTCTACCGTTTCGAGGGCACCCGCTTTCGCCATTTCGCCGATGCCCAGGGGCGTTCGGAGCAGGGCGGTGACGGCAATCTCATGGGCGCGCTGCTGCAGGACCGGGCGGGGCGCATCTGGGTCGGCACGCAATCCGGGCTCTACGTCGTCGAGGGCGATGGCCTGGCGGCGGTGAACGGCGAGGATGGTCGTCCGCTGTCGCTCAACGCCACCACGTCGACGCTCGCCGAATCACCCGACGGCCGCCTGCTCGTGGTCGCGGTCAGCAAGCTCCTGCAAGTGCACAGCGGCCCCGGCGGCTGGCGCGCGGAAGCTTACGCACCGGACGATCCCGCTCACCGGCTCGAAACCGGCACGCAGATTCGCAGCGTCGGCACCGATGCGGACGGAACCGTCTGGATCGGCTGCGCGGCGCAGTTGTGCGAACTCGCCGAGGGCAGCCTGCGCGTCTGGGACGAGAGCGCGGGTGTCCCGAACACCGAGTGGTATCGCTACGCCGTCGATGGCGACGGTACGTTCTGGGCGATGAGTCTCGAGCACATCATCGCCCTGCCCAAGGGCGCGACGCGCTTCGAAGACCGCACGCCCGGCGTGCCGATGCTCGCGGGTGCGCACATCTTCGTGCTGGCGCCCGATGCCCAGGGACGCATGCGCACGAGTCTCGGCAGCGGCATCGCCGTCTGGCGCGACGGAAAGTGGAACGAGCAGACGGCCAGCGACGGCTTGCCGGAGCCACCCGTGATCGCGATGCTCGCCGCGGCCGACGACTCGAGCTGGTACGGCGTCGCCGGTTCCGGGCTTCTGCGCAGGCTCGGCGACGATCGCTGGCGTCATCTGCGGCCGGCCGACGGCCTGCAGAACGGCATGGTCTGGTCGATGGCGGACGACTTGCTCGGCCGCACCTGGATCGCCACGCATCTGGGCGTCGATCTCTACGATCCGCGCGCGGGGCAGGGTGAAAGAGCGCTGGCGCCTTGGGCCGAAGGCGCCAGGCTCGGCGTCGGCAGCGTGCAGTACGTACGCCGCGATCGGCAGGGCCGCATGTGGCTGGCGGGCAACGATGGCCAGATCCTCGTGCACGATCCGCGCAGCGGTGCGACGCAGCGCGGCAAAGTCACCGACAGCATCAACGATCTGCTCGTCGATGCGGCCGATCGCGTCTGGATCGCGACGTACGAAGGCGTCAGCCGCGTGTCGATGGGCGATGGCGAGCTGCGCATCGAGCGCGTGCATGCGAAGGATCGCGGCTATCGCCAGCTCATGAGCGATGGGCGCAGTGTCGTCGCGGTGGCCGATCGCGAACTCCTGCGCGTCGGCGAGCAAGGCGCGAGCCGGCTGCCCTATGCGCCAGCGCAGGAAGCGCCCGCGTTCGGCTACGGCGACATGACGCGCGACGGGGCGCTGTGGCTCGTCGACTCGGCGCGCGGCGGGCTCGTACGCTTGAGCGACATCCAGAGCACGAAGCCCGAGTTCATCGCGTTTCCGGCACTTGCGAAAGACACCGCCGCGTTTCTGAGCAGCGACCGGCAGGATCGCATCTGGATCGGCACCGACAGCGGCGTGATCGTCTACGACCATGGCCGCTGGCACCGGCTCGCACACGGTGACGGATTGGTCTGGGACGATTGCGACTCGGGCGCGTTCTACGTCGGCGACGACGGCAGCATCACCATCGGCACGAGCAACGGACTCACGCGGCTGTACGACGTCGGCCCCTTGCTCGCCGAATTGAAGGCTCCACGAGCGAGCATCATCGAGAAGCATTGGAACGGCGGCCCGATCACGATCGACCGGGACGGTCGCGGCCTCGCCACGAGCGGTCGCCGCAACGAGCTCACGATGCAGTTCGCTGCCTGGCCGCTCGGGTCCGCGCGGCAGATGCTGTTCCGCTACCGCCTGCTCGGCGTCGATGAAGACTGGATCGAATCGCAGCACGCCGACGTGCGCTATCCCAAGCTGCCGTGGGGCGATTACCGCTTCGAGCTGCAGGCTTTCGACCCGCAGCGCCAGCTGAGCTCCGAGACGGTCGAGTTCGATTTCAGCGTGCCGCCGAGCTGGTGGCAGCGCAGGCCGGTGATCGCGCTGCTGCTGTTGCTCGTCGCGGGCTCGATCGCCATTGCCATGCGCGCACTCATGAACTGGCGCGAGCGGCGCCTGATCGCGCAGCACCAGCACCTCGAAAAGATCGTCGAAGAGCGCACGCGCGAGCTCGAACGCGACAAGCAGGCGCTCATCGAGGCGCGCGAAGACCTGCGCATCCTCGCCGCGCGCGATGGCCTGACGGGCTTGCTCAACCGCACCGCCATCTTCAACCGCCTGCAATCCGAACTCGATGCGGGCGCGCGCAACGGCAGGCGCACCGCGGCGGTGCTGATCGACATCGATCACTTCAAATCGATCAACGACAACCACGGACATCCGGTCGGCGACGAAGTGTTGCGCGAAGTCGCGGCGAGGCTGGCGGGCGCGGTGCGCTCGGATGATGGAGTCGGCCGTTACGGCGGCGAGGAATTCCTCGTCGTATTGAGCAACTTCGGTTCCGGCGCGGACGAGCGCATCAAGCGGCTCATGAACGCCCTGCGCAGCCGCCCGATCACGTTCAGCGGCGGCTCGCTGTCGATCACGAGCAGCGCCGGCGTGGCCTGGGCAGAGGGCGAAGGCGTGGACATCGCGGCGCTGATCAATCGGGCCGACCAGGCCTTGTATGCGGCCAAGCGAGGCGGGCGAGATCGGGTGGAGATGGCGGAAAGCGGGGAGACGGGGAACGAGAGACGGGAGACGTAGAAGCGGCAGCCGGAGTGAAATCGCTTGCGCGGCGCGCCGGCCGTGTTTTTCCCGTTTGCGTCTCCCGTCTCCCGTCTCCCGTCTCCCGTCTCCCGGCAGTTGTCAGACCAATCGCCCGAGTCGATGCGCCGCTGGCACGATGCGGCGCATCGTGGCCGCATAAAACTCCAAGACGCGGCCGGCCTGGGGAGACAGCATGGTTTGGCAGCAGATTTACGACCCTTTCGGCAGCATGTGGATGTCCAGCCTGCTCGCCGCGCTGCCGGTGGTGGTCATGCTCGCCGGGCTCGGCCTGTTTCACCTGAAGGCGCACATCGCGGCGGCAGCGGGTCTGGTTACGGCGCTACTGGTGGCCGTGTTCGTCTACGGCATGCCAGCCGGAATGGCGGCGAACGCGGCGTTTCTCGGTGCATTGATGGGCATGCTGCCGATCGGCTGGATCGTGCTCAACATCATCTTCCTGCATCAGCTCACCGATCAGAACGGCAGCTTCAAGGTGTTGCAGGATTCGATCGCGGGCATCACCGAAGACCGGCGCTTGCAGCTGCTGCTGATCGCGTTCGCGTTCGGCGCCTTCTTCGAGGGCGCGGCCGGTTTCGGAACGCCGGTCGCGGTGACGGCCTCGATCCTGATCGGCCTGGGTTTCTCGCCGCTCGCCGCGTCCGGCCTGAGCCTGATCGCGAACACCGCGCCGGTGGCCTTCGGCGCGCTCGGCTCGCCGATCATCACGCTGTCGAAAGTGCACGGCTACGACCTCATGGAGGTCTCGTCGATGATCGGACGCCAGCTGCCGTTCTTCTCGCTGCTGGTTCCGTTCTGGTTGATCTGGGCTTTCGCCGGACGCAAGGCGATGCTCGAAATCTGGCCGGCGCTGCTCGTCACCGGCGGCAGCTTCGCGATCATGCAGTTCCTCGTTTCGAACTACATCGGCCCCGAACTCGTCGACGTGATCGCCGCGGTGGTATCGATGTTCAGCCTCGTCGCGTTTCTGCGCGTCTGGCAACCGCGGCGGATCTACCGATCGGTTTCGCTCAAGGGCCGGCCGCACGATGAAACAGCCGTCGTGCCGAATGCCGCACCGACGCTGCACTCGCGCTCGGCGGTGATCCG
Source organism: Hydrocarboniphaga effusa AP103 (assembly GCF_000271305.1). GTDB lineage: Bacteria > Pseudomonadota > Gammaproteobacteria > Nevskiales > Nevskiaceae > Hydrocarboniphaga > Hydrocarboniphaga effusa. The sequence continues at coordinate 384,106 of NZ_AKGD01000004.1, read as the reverse complement.
CGCCTGGACGCCGTGGGCGATTCTCACGGTGTTCGTCTTCATTTGGGGTTTGCCGCCCGTGAAGGCCTTCTTCGACGGCTGGTACGCGCCCAAGCTCGTCATCGCCGGGCTGCACGAACTTGTCGAGAAGATGCCGCCCGTGGTGACGACGCCGCACAAGGAGTCGGCTATCTACACATTGAGCCTGCTGTCCGCGACCGGCACCGGCATCCTGCTCGCGGCGATCGTCGGTGGGCTGGTCATGCGCTATCGGCCTGCCGCGCTGGTGACCACGTTCGCGCAGACCTTCTGGCGCGTGCGCTATTCGCTGCTGACCATCGTGCTGATGCTCGCGCTCGGCTCGCTCACGCGCTTTTCGGGCACCGACACCACGCTCGGTCTCGCGTTCGCCAACACCGGCTGGCTGTATCCGTTCTTCGGCACGCTGATGGGCTGGCTCGGCGTGGCGCTGACGGGCTCGGACACCGCGTCGAACGTGCTGTTCGGCGGCATGCAGAAAGTGGCGGCCGAGCAGCTCGGCCTGTCACCGAACCTGATGGGCGCGGCGAACAGCTCGGGCGGCGTGATGGGCAAGATGATCGACGCGCAGTCGATCGTCGTCGCCTCCACCGCCACGCGCTGGTTCAACCACGAAGGCGAGATCCTGCGCTATGTGTTCTTCCACTCGATCGCGCTGGCCTGCCTCGTCGGCCTGTTCGTGACGCTGCAGGCTTATGTGTTCCCGTTTACGGAGATGGTGGTGCGGTGAGGCTGGGAGACGGTGAACGGGAGACGCAGAATCAAAGCCTCGCCGAAGCTGCGCGCAAGTGAGTAGGTAGCAACGTTCGCTGCTACGTCTCCCGTTCACCGTCTCCCGGCTTCTAACGCACCACCAGCTGCGTATCGCCGCGATCCGGCACTTCCTCGCGCCAGCGCACCGAGCCCGAGGGGCGATCGAGCCAGCGGCGGATGCGGATCGGCTCGATGCCGATGTGCATCTGGTTGGCACGTTGCTGGATGGCGGTTTCTTCGAGCGTGCGGCGGCCGCGCAGGCGCAGGTAATCGTCCCAGGTGGGGCAGCGGTAGCGCTCCGACCAGGTCCACGGGTCGGCGATCTCGCGCGAGAGCGACCAGTCGTAGGCCCCGTTGCGGTTGCGGATGCGCTGGATCTCGCGCATGAGGTTGTAGAAGTCGCGTGCCTTGTCGGGATCGATGCGGTACTGCACCTCGATGCTGATCGGTCCGCTGCGGCCGCTGATGCCGAGTTTGACGTCGGGCTCGGCGAGCTGGCTGTCGTCCGCTTCGGGCGAAGCGTTGCGATCGGCGATGCGCAGCACCACGCCGAGGAAAGGAGACAGCACCAGCAGCACGGCGGCGATCTGCATCGCAGTAGCGACGCCGAAGTCGAGCGTGAACAGGCCCCAGAGATAAGAGCCCAGGGCCACGCCGAGCGCGACCGAGGCATGCAGCGTGGCGACCGCCCGGCCGACGACCCAGCGCGGAACGAACAGCTGCAAGGCGATGCCGATGACGGTGACGAGCACCATCCAGCTGATGCCGGCCACGAACAGGATCATGCAGCTCAGCAGCATGTGGCCGCTCAGCGAGAGCAGCGCCAGGCAAATCCCGAGCGCGCAGCAGCCACCGCGCACCACGAGCTCGTTGCCGAAGCGCGAGCGCAGCGGTTGCAGCACGAAGATGCCCGATACCGCGCCGATGCCGAAGCAGCCGAGCAGGATGCCGTAGGTCTGCGCGCCGCCGCCGAGCAGATCGCGCGCCATCAGCGGCATCAGTGCCTGCAGGGCGGAGCCGATGAAGCAGACCAGAAAGCCGCGCAGCACGGCCTGTCGCACCGGCTGCATGTGAACGATGTAGCGCAGACCCGAATGCACCGAGCGCAACAAGCCTTCGGGTGGCAGGCGCGACACTTCGACGACACGCTTCCAGCGGCTCAGCGCGAACAGGATCGGCAGGAAGCACAGCGCGTTGACGCCGAACGCGAAGGTGGCCCCGAGCGCGGCGACCAGAATCCCGCCCATGGCCGGGCCGAGGCTGCGGGCCACGTTGTAGCTGACACCGTTGAGCCCGACCGCCTGCGGCAGCAGATGGCGTGGCACCTGTTCGCCGACCGACGATTGCCAGGCCGGGCCGAAGAAGGCGGCGCCGGTTCCGATCAAAAAGCAGAAGCCGAGCAGCGCCGAGGGCGTCATCCAGCCGAGCATCGAAGCCAGTGTCATCAGCGTGGCGCCGACCAGCGAGACGGTGAGCGAGGCGATCTGCACCTTGCGGCGGTCGTACATGTCCGAGATCGCGCCGGCCAGGATCGCGAACAGGGCCATCGGCAGGAAGGTGGCGGTCTGGACGAGGGCGACGCGATCGGGCGTGGACATTTCGGCCATCAGCCAGGCCGAGCCGACGATCTGGATCAGGCTACCGGTGTTGGCCACCATGCTCGCGAGCCAGATGTTGCGGTAGGTCGGAACGCTCAGCGGTGCGAAGGTACCGTGGGCAGCCGTCATCGATACGGCCTCTTGGTCGGGAGCCCAGGACCGACTCGCAGTCGGGCTGCGCGCCTGGGGCGCATGGGCGTCATCTGGATGCGGGTGTTCACTGCCGGTCATTCTACCCGGTAGTGCACGGTTTAAAGCCCGTCCCGATGGCGGGGGTGGATGCCTGCCAAACGGTGGGCCGCAGGTACCTGGGCGTGGATCGCGGCCGTATTCGCGGATGAACGCCCGAGCCCGGAACTGGTCTTGCGGCGAAGCCGGCCAGCCCGGAGTCGTCACGTTCGCGCTGGTCCCGGCGCTGATCGGCATGGGGTTGGGCCAGGCGCTGCGCAACCGAATCGGACCCCCAGCATTTCCAGCGCTACTTTTTGCTGTTCCTCATGCCGTGCGGGATGGAGCGGGCCTGGTGGTCGCTTCGCTGAGCCCGCCGAGGCCCATTTCGATCAGCGGGCGTTTGTCGGCGTCGCATTGCGCGAGATGTGCGAGCTCGCGCTGCAGGCGCTCGGCCCGATCCGCATTGGCAAGCTCGAGCAATTCGAGGCGGGCAAGCCATTCTCCGGGGAAGCGCTGCAGCGCATTCTCGATCGGCTGCAGATCGGACGAAGCCGGGGCGCCGCGCTCCCGCAAAGCGCGCAGATCGGCGTAGATCGCGTCGAGCTGGCGATCGGTTGGGCTGGGCTGGGCCGGCTCGCGCGTCGTCGTGTCGAAGGCTTCGGTATCCGCCAGGCTTTCGCGATCGGCCGGTCCGCCGCAAACCGAGACGATGGCTTCGCCGACACCGAGGTCGTAGCGCCCCCAATGAGGTTCGAACAGGCGCTCGCCGGCCAGGCCCGTCACCGTGCAGTCGCTGAAGCTGAAGATCAGGTTGCGACCGCTCTCGCGCCGCAGGCTGTCGAGCCGGCCTTGCACGCGGATGCCCGACAGATAGTCGAGCCGCACGTTCCGTCCGACCGCGATGCCGAGCGACTTGAGTTCGTCGACCGAATAGTCCGACAGGCAGCGCGGCAGGCCCTGCAGTCGCCCGACCGGCGAGCCGTAGCCCTCGGCATGCGTTTCGACGCCGTGGCCGACGAGCTCGCGACCTTGAAAGGCGAGCTGCGTGGGGCCGCGCGTGCCGAGGTAGATCGCGTTGCCGATCGCGTCGGTGAGCACGCGATCGAACACGCCGCCGACTTCCAGCCCCGAGTTGTAGCGAGCCGTGCAGACGGAGCCGCTGTCGATCGCAACGCGTAGCGACTCGGCTCCGCCTTTGCGAAAGCACATGCCTTGCGCGAACACTTCGAGCACCTGCGTCAGGTGCTGGCAGCTGCGCGCGACGAACAGCTGCGGCTGCGGACGCGTGATGTCGTACGGCGTGTTCACGGCCTCGACGGTCAGCGGGAGCTTGCGCACGGCGCCGTCGTCGAGACAGCTGCGGCTTTCGCCGAGCGAAGACAGCAGGCCGGCACCGAACAGCTTGTAATCGGCCACATCGCCGACCAGCCCGTATTCGATCGTCCACCATTGCAGGCGCGCGAGCCTGGCGGCTTCGGACGAATGATCGTTGGCCGCGAGTGCCGCATCGAGCCCGGCCTGGGCGTTCGCGAGCTCGGCATCGCTCGCGTTGCGCGCTTCCTTGAGCGCGGACAGCGCGCGTATCGCGAGAAACACGGCGTGATCGGCCTGCGTCGAGATCGCCTTCATGCTGATCTCGCCGAAGCGCTGCAGATACTCCGCGTAGTCGACGTCGACGATGAAGGGTGCATGCCCGGCGGATTCGTGGACGATGTCGGGCGCCGGCGTGTAGAGAATGTTGTCGATGCTGCGCATGTCCATCGCGATGGCGAGGATGCGCCGCATCTGGAACTCCGAGAACACGCTGGTCGGAATGTAGCCGTCGACGACGAGCGCCGACCAGCCCAGCGGTTCGAGGCAGCGATTCATCTCGTCGATGGATGGAATGCGGTCGAGGCGGATGCCGGTCTTCTTCAGGCCTTCGAAATACACCGGGTGCGCCGAGTGCTCGAGCGAGCGCGTGAGCTGACGCATGATGAAACGCCAGACCGCGTGATCGCGCGCGGTGTAGCGCGCGTAATCCTGCACGCAGGCGTAAGGCCTCAGGTGACGCGGCAGGCGGGCGATGATCTGGGCTTGCGTGGGCATGGCGTCAGGGCCGCGCCGGGAACCGAGAAGGATGCGTATCGACGAAGGCCGGCAGGGCCATGCAGCGGTCGTCGATCTCGCGCAGGATCGGGTAGGGCTTCATGTCGACGTCGAAGCGTCGTGCGTTGACGATTTGCGGAACCAGGAAGATGTCGGCCACGGTCGGCTGGTCGCCGAAGCAGAACGCGCCGCGCCGCGATGAAGCCGACAGGCGCTGCTCGAGCGCATCGAATCCCCGCGCGATCCAGTGTGCCGACCAGTCCTTGCGCTGTGCTTCGTCCAGGCCGAGACCGTCGCGCAGCTGGTTCAGCACGCCGAGATTCTGCAGCGGATGGATTTCGCAGCCGATCGACAGCGCGATCTGGCGAACCCAGGCGCGATCGGCCGCGTTCGTGCGCGGCAGCAGCGGAGCCTGCGGATGCGTCTCGTCGAGGTACTCGATGATCGCGAGCGACTGCGTGATCAGCGTTCCGTCGTCGTCCAGTACGGGCACGAGCCTGGCCGGGTTCTTTTCGGCGAAGCCCGGCGCGAGCTGATCGTGGCGACTCAGGTCGATCAGGTGGCTGCGGTAGTCCAGCCCCTTGAGCGCGAGCGCGATGCGCACGCGATACGAGGCCGAGCTGCGGATGTGGTGGTAGAGCGTCAGCGTGTGGGCCAATCTCGGGCTCCTTCGCAAATCTTGGCCGTCATTGCCGCGAAGGCGGGAACGACGGCTAGGTGGGGCGGTTCACGGATCGTACCCGCTGGTCTATGGCCCCGAAGATAGACCGGGATTGTGCATCGAGCATCTCGATGCGGATGCGATCGCCGTCGCGCATGAAGCCGGTGCTCGGCTTGCCGTCGCGAATCGTCTCGATCATGCGCAGCTCGGCGATGCACGAATAGCCGCGACCGCCGTCGGCGATCGAAGAGCCGTGCGCAGTTCCCTGCTTGTTCGAGACCGTGCCCGAGCCGATGATGGTTCCGGCCTCGAGCCTGCGCGTGCGCGCCGCATGCGCGACGAGCTGGCCGAAATCGAAAGTCATGTCTTCGCCAGCCTCGGGCTTGCCGAACAGCCTGCCGTTGAGATGGCTCAACAGGGGACGATGCAGCTTGCCGTCGCGCCAAGAGTCGCCGAGTTCGTCGGGCGTGACGGCGACCGGCGAGAACGCCGAAGCCGGCTTGGACTGGTAGAAGCCGAAGCCCTTGGCGAGTTCGCCCGGGATCAGGTTGCGCAGCGAGACGTCGTTGACGAGCATCAGCAGCCGCAGCTGCGACAAGGCCTGCTCGGAGTTCACGCCGCGATCGACATCGCCCGTGATGACCGCGACTTCGGCCTCGAAATCGATGCCCCAATCCGGGTCGGCGACGATGTCGTCGGTGGGCGCGAGAAAGCGATCGGAGCCGCCCTGGTACATCAGCGGATCGTGCCAGAAGCTTTCGGGCAGCTCGGCTCCGCGCGCACGGCGCACGAGCTCCACATGGTTGACGTAGGCGCTGCCGTCCGCCCATTGATAGGCGCGTGGCAAGGGTGAGTCGCAGGCGCTCGCATCGAACGCGAAGGCGCCGATCAGCTCGCCGCGGTTGAGCGGCCCGTACAGGGCCTGCAACGTCGGCTCGATACGGGGCCAGTCGTCGAGCGCGCTTTGCAGGGTCGGCGCGATGTGATCGACGCGCAGGGCACTGCGCAGATCGCGCGATACCAGAATCAATGCGCCGTCGCGCCCCGAGCGCAGGCTCGCGAGTTTCATGACGCGGTCTTCTTGGTGTGTTTTTCATGCAGCCACGCCGCGTGGCGCGGGGCCTTCTTCGTGCGGCTCCATTCTTCGAGCATGGCCGGTGCGACTTCGTGCAATTGCGCCATCTGCCCGGGCGTGCAGGTGTTGGTCGTCAGCTCGATGCGGTGGCCGTTCGGGTCGAAGAAATAGATCGAGGTGAAGATGCCGTGATCGGTCGGTCCGACGACGGACAGGCCTTCGCGCTGCAGGCGAGCCTGCGCCTCGCGCAACTCGTCGAGGCTGCCGAGTTCGAAGGCGATGTGCTGCACCCAGTCGGGCGTGTTCGCATCGCGGCCCATGTCCGGTGCGTTCGGCAGCTCGAAGAAGGCGAGCACGTTGCCCATGCCGGCGTCGAGAAACACGTGCATGTATGGATCGGGCGCGCCGGTCGAGGGCACGGTGTCCTCGGCGATGGCGAGCACGAAGTCCATGCCGAGCACGCGCTGGTAGAACTCGACGGTCTGCTTCGCGTCGCGGCAGCGATACGCGACGTGGTGGATGCGTCGCAGGTTCATGGCCTTCATGCGCGCTCCTTCGGCTTCAGCACGCCGCGTTCGATCTGGTCGCGCTCGATCGATTCGAACAGCGCCTTGAAGTTGCCTTCGCCGAAGCCGGTGTCGCGCTTGCGCTGGATGAACTCGAAGAAGATCGGGCCGACCATCGCCTCCGAGAAGATCTGCAGCAGCAGGCGCGGTTCGCCACCTTCGGTGGTCCCGTCGAGCAGAATGCCGCGCCGCTGCAGCTCATCGACGGGTTCGCCATGACCCGGCAGGCGCTGGCCGAGCATCTGGTAGTAGGTCGCCGGCGGCGGCGTCATGAAGCGCAGGCCGCGCGCCTTGAGCCGGTCCCAGGCTTGAAGCAGATCGTCGCAGGCGAACGCGATGTGCTGGATGCCTTCGCCGTTGTAGGCCATCAGGAACTCTTCGATCTGGCCCTTGCCGCCTTGCGATTCCTCGTTGAGCGGAATGCGGATGCGGCCGTCGGGCGCCGTCATCGCCTTGGAGGTCAGGCCGGTGTATTCGCCCTTGATGTCGAAGTAGCGAATCTCGCGAAAGTTGAACAGGCGCTCGTAGTAACGGCTCCAGAAAGCCATGCGGCCGCGATAGACGTTGTGCGTCAGGTGATCGATCACCGAAAAGCCGCAGCCCTCGGGCTGGCGCTCCACGCCCTCGATAAAGCGGAAATCGATGTCGTAGATCGAGCTGCCTTCGTCGTAGCGATCGATCAGGTACAGGGTGGCGCCGCCGATGCCGCGGATCGCGGGCAGTCGCAATTCCATCGGCCCGGTCGGAACGTCGATCGGCTGCGCTCCGAGTTCGAGAGCGCGCTGGTAGGCCTTGGCCGCGTCCTTGACGCGAAACGCCATGCCGCAGGCCGAGGGGCCATGCTCTTCGGCGTAGAACGCGGCCGGGCAGTTGGGCTCGTAGTTGGCGATGAAGTTGATGCCGCCCTGGCGCCAGAGGTCTACCTGTTTGGATCGATGCGTGGCCACGCGCGTGAAACCCAGGGTCTCGAACACCGGTTCGAGCTGGCTTCGGTCCTGCGCCGCGAACTCGACGTACTCGAAGCCGTCGAGGCCCATGGGGTTTTCGAACAAATCCGACATCGCCGTCCTCCGCGGTGTTCGCCGGCCTCGGCCGCGCGACTCGTTGATCGTCTCTCGAGGAAATGCTACTGCTGCAAGGGCGGTGGATTTCTTCTATTTCATGCGGAAAGACGGAGTAGAGTGGCTGAATCCTCCTCTCGGGAAGCATCCAGTGACGGATTCCACCTCAAAGCTCGACCGCGGCCAAACTCGCATCCTCTACGAGCTCCAGCGCAACGGCCGGCTGTCCAACGTCGAGCTTGCCCAACTGCTCGGCATGTCGGAGTCGCCGTGCCTGCGGCGCGTCAAGCAGCTCGAGCAGGACGGCGTCATCGCCGGCTACCTCGCCCGGCTCGACCAGCGCAAGCTCGGGCTGCCCGTGACGGCCTACGTGCAGGTGTCGATCGACAAGCAGGACGACCGGCTGCGCGAAGGCTTCATTGCGCGCGTGCAGGCCGAGGAGCACATCATCGAATGCCATGCGATGACCGGTACTTCGGACTTCATGCTCAAGGTCGTCGCGCGCAGCATCGACCATTTCTCCGACATCGCCATGCGCGGCATCCTGCGCTGGCCCGGCGTGCGGGGCATCGAGTCGCAGTTCAGCCTCGAAGTCGTCAAGGCCAACGGACCGCTGCCGGTTTCGACGCGCGAGGTCGATTAAACGTAACGGGTGACGTCAATCGGAACCGGGGCTCGATGGGGCGGAGATCTTTCGCTCGTCCCTGTGGCGGATGCGGCTTCATGACGGTAGTGTCATCTTCATGACACCAAGAGCGCCTCGACGGCGCCCGCCGGGGGGAGCGCATGGGTATCGACATTTCCAGCAGCCGCAGGAAGCCATCTTCGTTTCGTCGAGCCGGCCTGCTCGCGCTGGCGGTTGCCTCGACCTTGCCAGCCTGTGCGATGACCCCCGATTCGGCCAGGCAGAAAGTGCTCGAAGCCGAGCTCGCCGAGCGCGGCTGGCGGGCGGGCGAGGAGGTGCGCTCGGTCAACGGCTACAACGTGCAGGGTTTCCAACCGATCGATGACCGGCACGTGATCCTCGATGCCGGGATCACGCGCCAGTACCTGATCACCACCGCCAGTCCGTGCCGCGACCTGCAATACAACGAGCGCCTGCGCGTTTCGACCAACGTGGCGAACGAACTCACCACGCTCGACACGGTGTATGCGCTCGACCCCACCGGCCGCCAGGCTTGCCCGATCGCCCGGCTGCAAAGGCTGGAGAGGATCAGCTCGGCTCAATAGGCGGCGCTGGGCCGCGCGGGCCGTGTCTGCTGCGGCGGATGATCAGTGCGCGGTTCCGGCAGCCGCCTTGGACGTCGCCGATGTGTTCGTTTCCCGCGTCGCCGCGTTCGGGACCGGCTGCGGATGGAACAGCCTGTCGAGCGCCAGGTAGACCACCGGCGTCGTGAACAGCGTGAGCAGCTGGCTCAGCAGCAGGCCGCCGACGATCGCGAAGCCGAGCGGCTGTCGAAGTTCCGAGCCCATGCCGAGGCTGAACATCAGCGGCACGGCGCCGAGCAGGGCGGCGAGCGTGGTCATCATGATCGGACGGAAGCGCACCAGGCAGGCCTTGTGCACGGCCTCGCGCGGCGAAAGACCTTCCTCGCGCTGCGCATGCAGGGCGAAATCGACCATCAGGATGCCGTTCTTCTTGACGATGCCGATCAGCAGCACGATGCCGATCATCGCCATGATCGAGAAATCGAAGCCGAAGGCCGACAGCATCCAGATCGCGCCGATGCCCGCGGACGGCAAGGTCGACAGGATCGTCAGCGGATGCACGAAGCTCTCGTACAAAACGCCGAGAATGATGTAGACCGCGAGCAAAGCCGTGAGGATCAGCACCGGCTGACTGGCGAGCGAATCCTGGAAGGCCTGCGCATTGCCACGGAAGCTGCCGCTGTATTCGGTCGGCATGCCGATCTCGGCCTGCAGCGCCTGCACCATGTTGACGACGTCGCCGAGCGCATAACCCGGCGCGAGGTTGAACGAGATGTTCGCCGACGGAAACAGCCCATCGTGCGCGATCGACAGCGGCCCCGCCGCAGTCGGCTGCACGCTCGCGAGCGCGGACAGCGGCACCATTTCGCCGGTCAGCGGCGAGCGCAGGCGGAAGTAGTCGAGGCTGTTGATGCGACCGCGCAGCGCCGGATCGATTTCGAGGATGACCTTGTACTGATTCGTCTCGGTCTGGTACTCGCTGATCTGGCGCTGGCCGAAGGCGTCGTAAAGCGCCTGGTCGATATCGGCGGTCGACAGCCCGAAGCGCGCAGCGGCGGCGCGATCGATGACGAGCTTGGTGACGGCGGCGCCGAGCTGCAGGTCGCTCGAGACATCGCGCACCATCGGCGAGGACTTCATGCGATCGACGAGCAGGTCCGCCCAGCGCGTCAGCCCGTCGCTGTCGGGTCCTTTGAGCGCGTAGAGAAACTGCGCACGCCCGGTGCGGCCGACGTTGACTTCCTGGTTGGTGCGCAGGAACAGCTGCACGCCCGGGACCTGCGCGGCCTTGGCGCGAATGCGGCTGATGAACTCCTCGGCGCTGACGTCGCGATCCTCGATGTTCTTGAGCGAGATCAGGAAGGTTCCGTTGCTCATCGAGTTGCCGCCGAAGCTTCCGCCGATCGACTGGATCATGCCGTCGACGGCCGGATCGGCCAGCAGGATGTCTTCGAGCAGCTTGTTCTTGACGCGCATGTCGTCGTACGAGATGTCTTCGGCCGCCTGCGAGTTGCCGAACACGAAGCCGGTGTCCTGGATCGGGAAGAAGCCTTTCGGAATCTTCACGTAGCTGTAGACCGCGAGCGCGAGCGTCGCCGCGAACACGCCGAGCATGATGCGCTGGTGCTCGAGCGTCCACGCCAGTCCGCGATCGTAGAGCGCGATCAGGCGCTCGGAGAATCCGCCGGGCTTGTGCGCCGGAGCCGATTTCATGAAGCGCGAGGCGAGCATCGGCGCGAGCGTGAGCGAGGCGACCACCGAAATCAGGATCGCGGCCGTCAAGGTCAGCGAGAACTCGCGGAACAGGCGGCCCACGGTTCCGCCCATGAACAGCAGCGGGATGAACGCCGCGACCAGCGAGAAGCTGATCGTCACGACCGTGAAGCCGATCTCGGAGACGCCCTTCAGGGCCGCGTGGCGGAACGATTCGCCGGCTTCGAGATGCCGATGAATGTTTTCGACGACGACGATGGCGTCATCGACGATGAAGCCGACGCCGACGATCAGCGCCACCAGCGTGAGGTTGTTGAGCGAAAAGCCCAGCGCGTACATCGCCGCGGCGGTGGCGATCAGCGCCACGCTGAGCACGGCCGCGACGATCGCGGTGGCCGACAACTGGCGCAGGAACAGGCCCATGACCAGGATCACGAGGCCGATGGTGATCGCGAGCGTGAGCTCGACCTCGTGCAGCGAGGCGCGCGTGGTGCGCGTGCGATCGGACAGCAGCTCGAGCTCGACGCCGGCCGGCAGCAGCGTGCGCAGCCGTGGCAGCTCGGCGATGACCTGGTCGGCCACTTCGATCAGGTTCGCACCGGGCTGGCGGCGCACGATCAGGCCCACGCCGCGCTCGCCGTTGATCCAGGCGGCCTGGTAGTCGTTCTCGGACCCCTGGATGACTTGTGCCACGTCGCCGAGAAACACCGGCAGGCCGTCGCGGTAGCTCACGACCAGGCCCTTGTAATCCTCGGTGCTGAAGATCTGGTCGTTGGTGGCGATCGTCGAGATGCGCTGCGAGCCGTACAGCGCGCCCTTGGCCTGGTTGACGCTCGCGTTGCGGATCGCGCTGCGCAGGTCGGCCAGCGTGAGGCCGAAGGCGGCGAGCTTTTCGGGCGCGGCCTGGATGCGCAGGGCGGGCTTGCGCTGGCCGTACAGATCGACCGTGGCGACGCCTGCGACCTGCGAAATCTGGCGCGCGACGAGGGTTTCGGCGAGGTCGGACAGCTCGGTCAGCGGCAGCAGCGTCGACTGCATGCGCAGCATCAGGATCGGGCCGTCGTTCGGATTGACCTTGCGCCAGGTCGGCAGGCTCGGCAGGTCCGAGGGCAGGCGGGCGGTGGCCGCGTTGAGCGCGGCCTGCACTTCCTGCGCGGCCACGTCGATGTCCTTGTCGAGCGTGAACTGCATGGTGATGCTGGTGCTGCCGAGCGAGCTGTTCGAGGTCATGTCGGTGATGCCCGGCACGCCGGACAATTCCACCTCGAGCGGCGTGGCGATCGACGAGGCCATGGTCTCCGGACTCGCGCCGGGCAGGCGAGCGCTGACGTGGATCGTCGGCAGGTCGATCTCGGGCACCGCCGCGACCGGCAGCAGCGGAAACGCGAGCAGGCCCAGAAAGATCACGCCGACCGTCATCAGCACGGTGGCGATCGGGTGTTCGATGAACCAGCCGGACAGGCCGGGGCGCGTGAGGCTTTGCTGGGCTCGGCTCAGATGGGGCTGCGAGTCGTTCTGCATGGTCGTTCCGCGGATGCGGTTGCGAGTGGGGCCGCGGCTTGCCGAAGATCGTGGAGCGCGCGCGAGATCGTGGGCCGCATACTGCAACAGCGACTCTGTTCTCTGGTTGTCGCCAAGCTTGCAGGAATGTCAGCTGGCGACGCGGCTGCCGACCGTTCTTCGGGTGGCGCACGATACCACCCGCGGTTCATCGCTCCCGGCGCGCTCCGATGAAATTCGCGCATGGAACCTGCGGCTTTTGCATAGCGTTTGACGCCGCGCCGGTGGCGGGATCACCGAGGCGAGGCCGACGGTGTCCATCCCGGACGATGAGGCCTGGATTGAACGACGACGGCCAGCGGGCACGGGCCGCACATGCGGACAAAATGCGATCGAGTCGTGCCAAACGCAGCCTCGGTGCCCGTCGCAGACGGCAAGCGTTCAAAAAAGCACGCAAAGCGACAAGACCGCCCCCACCCTTGGACACGAGTATGGCCTCCGTCGCCCCTACTCACTCAATCGAAGGAACCGAACGATGTCCATCAAGGCCACACCCACTCCCGGCGCCAAGCTCCTCACGCCGACCGATCACGCGCTGATCCTGATCGACTTCCAGTCGCAGATGGCGTTCGCCACCAAGTCGATCGATGCCGTGAACCTGCGCAACAACGCGGCGCTGATCAGCAACGCCGCCGCCGGCTTCAAGGTTCCGACCATCCTGACCACCGTCGCCGAGAAGAGCTTCTCGGGCCCGATGTTCTCCGAGATCACCGATGCGTTCCCGGGCCAGAAGCTGCTCGATCGCACCTCGATGAACACCTGGGAAGACGCCGCCGTGATCGATCGGGTCAACGCCATCGGCAAGACGCGCCTGGTGTTCGCCGGCCTGTGGACCTCGGTCTGCATCGTCGGGCCGACGCTGTCCGCGCTCGACCAGGGCTTCGAGGTCTACGTGATCGCCGATGCCTGCGGCGACGTTTCCGACGAGGCGCATGAGCGGGCGATGGAGCGCATGATCCAGGCCGGCGTGCGTCCGATGACCTCGCTGCAGTACCTGCTCGAACTGCAGCGCGACTGGGCGCGCGGCGAAACCTACGAGATGACCACCGGCTACGCCAAGAAATTCGGCGGTGCCTACGGCCTCGGCGTCACCTACGCCAAGACCATGTTCAACGCGCACGAGGGTTGATCACCATGAGTACGTTCAAGACCAGCGACGGCACCGAGATCTATTTCAAGGACTGGGGCAGCGGCAAGCCGGTTCTGTTCAGCCACGGCTGGCCGCTCGACGGCGACATGTGGGAAAAGCAGATGCTGTTCCTGTCGCAGCGCGGCTATCGCACGATCGCCTTCGATCGGCGCGGCTTCGGCCGCTCGAGCCAGCCCTGGGATGGTTACCACTACGACCGTTTCGCCGATGACATTCACGAGCTGATCGAGCATCTGGGCCTTTCCGAAGTCACGCTCGTGGGCTTCTCGATGGGCGGTGGCGACGTGACGCGCTACATCGCGCGCCACGGCAGCAAGAAGATCGCCAGGCTCGCGCTGCTCGGCGCGGTGACGCCTTACTTCATCCGGAGCGCGGATCATCCTGAAGGCGTTCCGGCCGAGGTGTTCGAGGGCATCGCGGCTGGCCTGACCAAGGATCGCGCGCAGTTCATCAGCGACTTCGCGACTCCGTTCTACGGCATCAATCACGGCCAGCAGGTTTCGGCCGGCGTGCTCACGCAGACGCTCAACATCGCGCTGCTGGCCTCGATCAAGGGCACGCTCGACTGCGTCACCGCGTTCTCCGAAACCGACTTCCGCCCGGACATGGCGAAGATCGATGTGCCGACACTGGTGATCCACGGCGACGACGACCAGATCGTGCCGTTCGAAGCCACCGGCAAGCTCGCCGCGCAGATGATCGGGGGCGCCCAGCTCAAGGTCTACGCGGGCGCTCCGCACGGCTTCGCGGTGACGCATGCCGATCAGCTCAACGCCGATCTGCTGGCGTTTCTGCAAGGTAGCTGAGCAAGCCTTTCTCCCTCTCCCACCGGGAGAGGGCCGGGGTGAGGGACTCTCGGAAACAGCAAGCCGGCTGATGACCGGGATGCCCTCATCCGCCCCTTCGGGGCACCTTCTCCCGCAGGGAGAAGGCAAGCACCCCAACGACTCGTGGAATGCCGATGAAACCCTACCTGTTCTCGCTGGCCGCCGGTCTTCTGGTCGGCGTCATCTACAGCCTGCTCAATGTACGCTCGCCGGCACCGCCCGTGATCGCCTTGATCGGCCTGCTCGGCATCCTCGTCGGTGAGCAGATTCCGCCGCTCGCACGTCAATTGCTGCAGAAAGAGACGGCTGCGGTGTCGTGGCTGGGCCATCAAGTGAAACCCCATGTCTTCGGCCACCTGCCGCAAGGGACCAAGACGGCGCGCAAGGAGCAAGCATGAGTACGGAAACACAAACCCGGGCCACGCCCGATCTGATCCTGCATCGCGGCCTGTTCGTCACGCTCGATCGCAAGAACCCGACCGCCGACGCGGTCGCCATCAAGGACGGCAAGTTTCTCGCCGTCGGCCGCAGCCACGAGATCATGGCGCTGGCTGGCGACAGCACCAAAATCATCGACCTGCGCGGACGCCGCGTGCTGCCCGGGCTGATCGACAACCACCTGCACATCATTCGCGGCGGCCTGAATTTCAACCTCGAACTGCGCTGGGACGGCGTGCGCTCGCTGGCAGATGCGATGGCGATGCTCAAGCGCCAGGTCGCGATCACGCCGGCTCCGCAGTGGGTGCGCGTGGTCGGCGGCTTCAGCGAGCACCAGTTCGCCGAGAAGCGTCTGCCGACGCTCGAAGAACTCAATGCGGTGGCGCCCGATACGCCGGTCTTCATCCTGCATCTCTACGATCGCGCGCTGCTCAACGGCGCCGCCTTGCGCGCCGTGGGCTACACGCGCGATACGCCGAACCCGCCGGGCGGCGAGATTCTGCGCGATGCCAGCGGCAACCCCAACGGCCTGCTGCTGGCCAAGCCGAATGCCGGCATCCTGTATTCGACGCTCGCCAAGGGCCCGAAGCTGCCGCTCGAATACCAGATCAACTCCACGCGCCACTTCATGCGCGAGCTCAACCGCCTCGGCGTGACCGGCGCGATCGATGCGGGCGGCGGCTTCCAGAATTATCCCGAAGACTACGAGGTGATCCAGAAGCTCTCGGAGGAAGGCCAGCTGACGATTCGCCTCGCTTACAACCTCTTCACGCAAAAGCCCAAGCAGGAGAAGGACGACTTCCTGCGCTGGACGCAGTCCGTGAAGTACCAGCAGGGCGACGATTACTTCCGCCACAACGGCGCCGGCGAAATGCTGGTGTTCTCGGCGGCGGATTTCGAGGACTTTCGCCAGCCGCGTCCGGACATGGCGCCGGAGATGGAAGGCGAGCTCGAAGATGTGGTGCGCATCCTCGCGCAGAACCGCTGGCCCTGGCGCCTGCACGCCACTTACGACGAAACCATCAGCCGCATGCTCGATGTCTTCGAGCGCGTGAACCAGGACATTCCGCTGCAAGGCCTGAACTGGTTCTTCGATCACGCCGAAACCATTTCGGAGCAGTCGATCGATCGCATCGCCGACCTCGGCGGCGGCGTCGCCGTGCAGCATCGCATGGCCTACCAGGGCGAATACTTCGTCGAGCGCTACGGTCACGGCGCGGCCGAAGCGACGCCGCCGGTTTCGAAGATTCTGCAGGCGGGCGTGAAGGTTTCGGCCGGCACCGATGCCACGCGCGTGGCCTCGTACAACCCCTGGGTTTCGCTGTCCTGGCTCATCACCGGCAAGACCGTCGGCGGCATGCAGCTGTATCCGCGTCGCAACTGCCTCGATCGCGAGCAGGCGCTGCGCATGTGGACCGAGAACGTCACCTGGTTCTCGAACGAAGAAGGAAAAAAAGGTCGTATCGAGGCGGGGCAGCTCGCCGATGTTGTCGTGCCGGATCGCGATTTCTATTCCTGCGCCGAAGACGAGATCGCCGATACCACCTCGCTGCTGACGATGGTCGGCGGCAAGATCGTCTACGCGGCCGGCGAGTTCGCCCCGTTCGACGAAGCGGCTCCGCCGCCGGCGATGCCGGACTGGTCTCCGGTGCGCACGTTCAAGGGCTACGCGGCCTGGGGCGATACGTGGCCCGCATCGCAGCAGCAGCGTGTCGCCGCCGCGAGCTGCGCCTGCTCCAACAGCTGCGGCGTGCACGGCCACGCGCATGCGACGGCCTGGTCGAGCAAGCTGCCGATCTCCGACCTGAAGAGCTTCTGGGGCGCGCTGGGCTGCGCTTGCTGGGCGGTCTGATGCGAGACCTGCATCGTGTGATCGCGAGTGAGGCGCTGCGCCGGCTCGCCTTGCTCGCGCTCTGCGCCGCGTATCTGCAAGGCGGCTGGAACAAGCTCGTCGACTTCGCTTCCGCAGTCGCGGAGATGCAGCATTTCGGCCTGGCGCCGGCGGCGCCGCTCGCGGCGCTGGTCATCGCGCTCGAACTCGGCGCCTCGCTGATGATCGTGAGCGGCTTCGGGCGCTGGCTGGCCGCGCTCGCGCTCGCAGCCTTCACGATCGGCGCCACCTTCGTCGCCAATCGCTATTGGACGCTGGCTGCGGGGCACGAGCGTTTCATGATGGCCAATGCGTTCTACGAGCACCTGGGCCTGGCCGGCGGCTTCCTGCTCGTCGCCTGGATGGATCTGCAGCCGCGCAAGGAAAACCAACCGTGAGTGCCAATGCCTCGGGCAGCTTCGCTCCGCTCAAAAGACCGGTGTTCGCCGCCTTGTGGGCGGCGACCGTGCTCGGCAACACGGGCAGCTTCATGCGCGACGTCGCGAGCGCCTGGCTCGTCACCGACCTGTCGCCGAGCCCGGCTGCGGTGGCGATGATCCAGGCCGCCGCGACCTTGCCGATCTTCCTGCTCGCGATTCCGGCCGGTGTGCTGTCGGACATCCTCGATCGCCGGCGCTTTCTGATCGCGGTGCAGCTCATGCTCGCGCTCGTGAGCCTGAGCCTGCTGCTGCTCTCGCGCGGCCAGATGCTGACGATCGAGCTGCTGATCGCGCTGACTTTCGCGGGCGGCGTCGGCGCTGCGCTGGTCGGCCCGACCTGGCAGTCGATCGTGCCCGAGCTGGTGCCCAAATCCGAGCTGCGCAATGCGGTGGCGTTGAATTCGCTGGGCTTCAACATCGCGCGCGCGATCGGTCCCGCGGCCGGTGGCCTGCTGCTCGCGAGCTTCGGCCCTTCGACGACCTACGGAGCCGACGTCGCGAGCTATGCGCTGGTGATCGCGGCGCTGCTCTGGTGGAAGCGCTCGCCGCATGCGGATGACGGCCTGTCCGAGAATTTTCTCGGCGCCTTCCGTGCGGGTCTGCGCTACGCGCGATCGAGTCGCGACCTGCATGTCGCCCTGCTGCGCGCCGCGGTGTTCTTCCTGTTCGCGAGCGGGGTCTGGGCGCTGCTTCCGCTGGTCGCGCGCCAGCTGCTCGGCGGTGGCGCGGGCTTCTATGGCCTGCTGCTCGGCGCGGTCGGCGCCGGTGCGATCGGCGGCGCCGTGCTGCTGCCGAAGCTGCGCGAGAAGGCGGGTTCGGACACGCTCGTGCTCGGCGCTTCGATCGTCGCCGCAGCCGTCATGGCGCTGCTTGCGCTCGCGCCGCCCAAACCGGTCGCGGTGGTGCTGCTGCTGGTGCTCGGTGCGGCCTGGATCGCGGCGCTGACGACGCTCAATGGCGTCGCGCAGGCGATCCTGCCGAACTGGGTCCGCGGTCGCGGGCTCGCGATCTACCTGATGGTGTTCAACGGCGCGATGACGGCCGGCAGCTTGCTGTGGGGCACCGTCGGCAGCGGCATCGGCGTGCCGGCGACGCTGTGGGTGGCGGCGGCCGGGCTCGTGGTGATCGCGCTGATCTTCCATCGCGTGAAGCTGCCGAGCGGCGAGGTCGACCTGGATGCATCGAATCACTGGCCCGAGCCCCTGATGGCGGAGCCGGTGGCGCACGATCGCGGCCCGGTGCTGATCCTGATCGAGTATCGCGTGGAGACACGGCAGCGCGGCGAATTCCTGCGCGCCCTGTACAGGCTCGAGCCCGTGCGGCGTCGCGACGGCGCCTACGCCTGGGGCATCACCGAAGACGCCGCCGATCCGCAGCGCTACGTCGAGTGGTTCCTGGTCGAATCCTGGGCCGAGCATCTGCGCCAGCATCGCCGCGTCTCGCACGCGGGCGCCGACGTGCAGGGCGAGGTCCTGCGTTTCCATGTCGGCGATGCCCCACCCAAGGTCGATCACCTGCTGAGCATTCCCGAACGCATGGCGCGTTCCTGAGCATGGGCTCCCAGGCCTGCGGCATGCTGCTGCTCGCGCTCGCCGCACTGAGCGCGAGCGGCTTCGCCCAGGCGCAGACGCGCCCGGCGATCGAATCGAATCGCTGGCACGAGGACTGGTCCGCGCTGGCCGATCCGGACTTGCGCACGCAGCCGCTCGACGATCTCAAGTACCTCGCGCTGCCGGCGCTCGATCCGCAGGCCTATCTCTCGCTCGGAGCTAACCTGCGCGAGCGCCTGGTGACGCAGCAGGAGCCGGCCTTCGGCATCGGACGCGAGGGCGACAGCTACTTGCTGCAACGCGCCCAGCTGCATGCGGACCTGCACTTCGACGAGCATTGGCGCGCTTTCGCGCAGATCGAAGACGTGCGCGCCTTCGATCGCAAGGCCCCGGTGCCGACCGACGACAACCGCTTCGACCTGCGCCTGGCTTTTCTGATGAGCGAGCATCGGCTCGGTGACGGCCTGCTCAAGACGCGCGTCGGCCGGCAGGATTTCCTGTTCGACTTGCAGCGCTTCGTGTCGCTGCGCGACGGCCCGAACCTGCGCCAATCCTTCGATGCCATCTGGGCCGATTACGAACTCGAACCCTGGAGGCTGATCGGCTTTCTGAGCCGGCCCGTGCAGTATCGCGACGACCAGGCCTTCGATGACCGGTCCGACCGGCATTTCGTTTTCCACACGCTGCGGCTCGAACGCCACGTGCTCGGAGACAACGAGCTCTCGGGCTACTACTCGCGCTACGAACTCGACGACGCCGGCTTTCTCGATGCCAGCGGCAATGAGCGTCGCGACGTGTTCGATCTGCGCTTCGCGGGCAAGAAGGCCGGCCTCGATTGGGACTTCGAAGGCATGTGGCAAAGCGGCCGCGTCGGCGATGCGGACGTGCGTGCCTGGGCCGTCGGTGCGAAGGCGGGTTATAGCCTTGCGTCGATGAAGCTCAAGCCGCGCATCGGCCTGCAGGCGGACGCCGCATCGGGCGATCGCAAAGCCGGCGACGGGCGCTTGCAGACCTTCAATCCGCTGTTTCCGAACGGCGGCTATTACTTCAGCGATGCCGGCTATACGGGCTACGTGAACCTGATCCATGTGAAGCCTTCGCTGACGATCACGCCGGCCGCGCCGCTCAAGCTGGCCGCCGCGCTCGGGCTGCAATGGCGGCAGACCGCAAGCGATGCGGTCTACGTGCAGCCCGACGTGCCGGTGCGCGGAACCGTGGGCGAGGGTGGCCGCTGGACCGGCGCCTACCTGCAACTGCGCGCGGACTGGAAAATCAACGCGCAGCTGTCGGCCGCCGTCGAAGGCGTGCACTACGATGTCGGCCAGGCACTGCGCGCCGCGGGAGGCCAGGACAGCGACTATCTCGGCGCGGAGTTCAAGTTCGCGTGGTGAGCACAATGCAGCAGGAGCGGCCGCTGCTGGCTCGCTTGTCGATCGCGATGTTCGGCATGGTCATGGGCGTCGGCGGGCTCGCGAATGCCTGGAGTTCGGCGCATCAGGTGTTCGCGGTGCCGGAGCTGATCGGCGAAGTGCTGCTCGTGCTGGCGCTGGCGATCTTCGCCGTGCTCGTCTGCGTTCACGTCGCCAAGCTGTTGTTGCAGCGCGAAGCGGTGGTCGAGGAGTTTCGCCATCCGCTGCGATCGAGTTTCTTCCCGGCCGTATCGGTCGCGAGCATGGTGCTCTCGGTCGGGCTGCGCACGCACAGCGAACCCGCCGCACAGCTGCTGTGGTGGTTCGGTGCGGGCCTGCATCTGCTGCTCGCGCTCACGCTGATTCGTCGCTGGATCATGAAGCCGCAGGACGAAAGCATCCTCACGCCGGCCTGGTTCATTCCGGTGGTCGGCAACATTTTCGTCCCACTCGGCGGCGTGCCGCTCGGGCATGTCGAGATCAGCTGGTTCTTCTTCTCGGTGGGGCTCGTGCTCTGGGTCGCGTTCTTTCCGATCGTGCTGCATCGCGTGCTGTTTGCACCGGCGCTCAGCGAACGCAGCGTGCCGACGCTGTTCATCCTGCTCGCGCCGCCTTCGATCGGGCTGTCGGCGATCCTGTTGTTCTCGCACGGCGTCTCCGGCCCGCTCGTGGAGATTCTCTACTGCTTCGCCTTGTTCCTCGCGCTGCTGCTCGCCAGCCTGCTGCGCCACGCGGTGCATGGCCCGTTCTTCATGAGCTGGTGGGCGATGACGTTTCCGGTCGACGGCTGGGCCGGCGCGGCGCTCGCGTTTCATCACGCCCGGCCGTCGGCTTACACCGATTACACCGATTACACCGATTACGCCGATTACACCGATTACACCGAGGCGATCGCCTGGCTTGCGCTGATCGCGGCGACCTTGATCGTCTGCGCCGTGGCATGGATGACGATGCGGCACCTGCTGAGCGGCAAGGCGTTTCACGAAGATTGAAGCGCATCGCGAGAACGCCCGGTTCGCTCGTCGGGTGGGTAGGCGCATCAGCGCATCAGCCAGCCCGCCCTTTATTCGGCAGACAGCGGTGGCTTACGCAGCTTCGCCGCCCACCCAGGCCACCGAAGCCTGGCTCGATTCGGCCCGTTTCGCGGGCACGCACCGCCTGCAGAACGCACCGATCGCCGATAGCGCGTCGACCGACGAACTCAGGTAAAGCGCCTGCAGGTGAAACACGTGCCAGCGCGCGGCGTGGATTTCGAGCTGCACCTGCACGCCTTGCGCGGCTGCGCGTTCGGCCAGGCGTGTCGAATCCGACAGCAGGATCTCCTGGTCGCCGACGTGGATCAGCATCGGCGGCAGGCCGGCCAGATCGCGTTCGAGCAGGGTCGGGCCCTGGGCTCCGTACCAGGCGATGCCCTGTCGCAGCCAGCCGATGCGGATCATCGGATCGACACCCGCGAGCGTGCGGATGGTGTCGCCGGCAAGCCTGCTATCGGTGAACGGTGAGATCAGTGCGAGGCCGCCGGGCGCCTGGCCCTGGTCGCGCATGCGCAGGCCCACTTCGAGCGCGAGCGCTCCGCCGGCCGAATCGCCCGCGACCACGATGCGCTCCGGCTTGATGCCCTGCGCGATCATCGCGTGTACGCAGGCCATCGCATCGTCGATCGCGGCCGGATGCGGATGCTCGGGCGCGAGCCGGTAGTCCGGCGTCCACACCGGCAGCTGCGATGCGAGCGCGAGATGCGAGGTGATGCTGCGATGAGAGCGCGGGTTGCCGAGACAGAAGGCGCCGCCGTGCAGGTACAGGATCGCGGCGGCGCTCGCGGCGCGCCTGGCGCTGGTGATGACGACCGGGCGATCCGCGACGCGAATCGTCTTGTCGCGCGTGCCGAAGCGCTTCGGCATCAGGGTCACGATCACGGCGACGACGGCGCGCTCGACGCCGACCGGAAACGGCGGGCCGATGAAGGCGCGGAACGTCGTGCGCAGGATGCCGCGCATGAGCGCCGCGCTCGCGCGTTCGAACGGCGCGAGCGGCGCCGGAATTTTCAGCGCCGTGAGCGAGTCCGTCGATGGCAGCGCCGCCGCGAAGCGATACGCGCGCAGGCTGCTGAAGCGCGTCATGAAGCGGTACGAAAGCGTAAAGCCCGGCCAGTTCGTGCTGTTGTGCCCGTTGGCGTCGACATACCAGCTCTTGCAGCCGTTCCAGACCGTAGCGCCGAGCCGTTGCTGGATGCGCAGGTTGTAGCGCGAGTGGCGCTCGGCCTGCACTTCGACGACGTTCGCGCGCTGCATCCGCATGCGCCGGATGCAGCGCATGACATGCCGGATCTGGCTTTCGAGCATGTAGACGATGGAGTTGTGGCCGAGGTTGGTGTTCGGGCCATACAGCATGAAGAAGTTCGGAAATCCCGGAACCGTCATGCCGAGGTAAGCCATCGCACCACCGAGCCAGGCCTCGTTGAGATCGAGCCCGCGACGGCCGCGGATGCTCATCGGCGCGAGGAACTCGGTCGCCGAAAAACCGGTGCCGTAGACGATCGCATCGACTTCGTGCACGCGCCCATCCTGGGTCTCGACACCCGTGGGCACGATGCGCCGGATGCTTTCGGTCACGAGTTCGACGTTCTCCCTCGACATCGTCGTGAGGTAGTCGTCGCTGAGCAGGATGCGTTTGCAGCCGACCGGGTAATCGGGCGTGAGCTTGGCGCGTAGCGCAGCATCCGGAACGTCGCGCGCAAGCATGCGGCGGAACGGCCATTCCACCGCGATCTTCATGAGTGACTTGAAGCGCGTGAACGCGAGTGCGCGCGCCTCGTAGCGCAGGTAGATGCCGAGCCGATACAGCCGGCTCAGCGCCGGCACGGCGTGCATCAGGCGCTTTTCGAATGCGCTGTAGGCCCGGTCGGCCCGGCGCATCATCCAGGCCGGCGAGCGCTGGAACACGCTGAGCCGCTCCACCTGCGGCGCGATCGCCGGCACGAACTGGATCGCCGATGCGCCGGTGCCGATCACGGCCACGCGCTTGCCGGCCAGCGAGTAGCTTTCGTCCCAACTCGCCGAATGGAATCCGTGTCCCTCGAAGCTCTCGATGCCCGCGATCCTGGGTGTCGCCGGCCGGCTGAGCTGGCCGACGCCGCTGATGAGCAGTTTCGAACGCAGCTCCGAGCCGTCGCGCAGCAGCACGGTCCAGAGATTCCCGGTTTCGTCGTAGCGCGCCGAATGCACCTCGGCGCCGAAGCGCAGATGCCGCAGCAGGTCGTACTTGTTCGCGCAGTGACGCAGGTAATCGGCGATCTCGGGCTGGCGCGAGAACACATGCGTCCAGTCCGGATTCGGCTCGAACGAATAGGAGTACAGGTGCGACGGCACATCGCAGGCCGCGCCCGGATAGCGGTTGTCGCGCCAGACACCGCCGACATCCTGGGCTTTTTCGAGGATCACGAAGTCGTCGATGCGCTCGCGCCTGAGCGCGATGCCCATGCCGATGCCGGCGAAACCGGCACCGATGATGATCGCCGCGAGCGGGTTGCCGTGCTGGCTCATGCGTTCTCCTGCGCGCCTTTGGTCTGGATCGGGTGGTGGCGCTTTCGTCGGGCCTATGCTCGGTCCGGCGGCGATCGCAGGCCATGTCCGGCGAGGTCTTTTTATTTATTATTCGGGCCAATTCATGGCCCGAAACGGAAAATCAGCCGCGTGATCTTCTGGGACTTCAAGCGCAGCCCGGCGAGCGTGGACCTGCTCGTGGGCTTCGGCGCGGAGCTCGGCCTGTCGGCCTCGGCGCTGCTCAGGGGCAGCGGCATCTCGATCGCCCAGCTCAGCGATCCCAACGTCGAGCTCGCCGCGGTCAAGGAGCTCAAGGTCATCGCCAATCTCGTCAAGCTCAGTGGCGCGCCGAGCGGGCTCGGCCTGCAGGTCGGCCTGCGCTACCGGATCACGACCTACGGGCTCTGGGGCTACGGGCTCATCAGCAGCGCGACGGCGGCCGATGCGCTCGCGATGGCGCTGCGCTACCTGCCGCTGACCTACCTGTTCAACCAGATTCTCTATCGGCGCCAGGCCGGCGTGGCGACGATGCATTTCGATGCGCCCGATTTCACCGACGACCTGCGGCGCTTCGTGATCGAGCGCGACATGGCGGCCGCGGCGGCGCTCATGGGCGAGCTGGTCGGCGATGGCTTCGCGCTCACGCGCCTGCAGTTGCAGCCCGAGGAACGCGGAAAAGCCGGCCGGCGCCTGTTCGGGGTCGAGCCGGTTTATGCGGCAAGCAGCAACCAGCTCAGCTTCGATGCGAGCCTGCTCGCCCGCAGGCTGCCGGGAGCCAATCCGATCACCGCCGCGCTATGCGAGCAGCTCTGCGCGGAGCTGCTGCGCAGGCGCACGACGCAGGCCAGCACCAGCGACGTGATCCGTCAGTATCTGGAGATTCCAGGCGCCTCGCTGCCCGATCTCGCGACGATGGCGCGACATCTGAACACCAGCGAGCGCACGCTCAAGCGCAGGCTGCAGGGCGAGGGAACCTCGTTTCGCCTGCTGATCGAAAACCGGCGTCGCGCCTGGGCGCGTGAGCTGTTGCGCGAGGGCGAGCTGAGCGTCTCGGCGATCGCGGAGCGCCTCGGCTTTGCCGATGTGTCGAGCTTCTCGCAGGCGCACAAGCGCTGGCATGGGGTCTCGCCGAAGGCGAGGCGGCCGGGCTAGCGTCGGGCCGGTGCGGTGTAATTCCGGATCGGGCTCAGGCTGGTGTCGTTGAAGTACAGCAGGGTCGAGATCTGGCCCGCTTCGTAGGCCGTGCTGGCGGACTTGAAGGTGTAGGTGTCGGTGCTGACGTTGTATTGCTCGTCGACGGTTCCGTCGGGCCAGGTGACGCGAATATTGATGGGCTTGAAATCGGTGCGCCCCGAAATCTCCAGGCTGTTGTCGCTGGCACGCGTGATGGTTCCGACCGAGGCTCCGGCAATGTGCTTGGGCTGGATCTGCAGGTTCAGCGTGGCCTGGGCCAGCACCTGGTCCGAAGCGTCACGGGCCACGGCCTTCACCGTAAAGGTTCCGGTCTTGCTGTAGGTGTGCGTCACCGGATCGAGGTTGCGGACCGACAGGACCGGGCTGTCATCGCCGAACGACCAGTCGATCTGCGCCGGATACGAGTCGTAGATGGTCGCGTCGACGGTGTCGAAGCTCACGGCCTGGTCGGCGACCCAGGTCGACGAATCGCCCGCATCGATGCGAAACACGCGCGGCGGCTGCGCGGTCGAGAACGATCCGGTGACATTGATGAACTCGAAGTCGTCGTAATCGGTGCCGGAGCTGTTGTTGCCCGACTCGATGATCAAGGTGTTGAAGCGCGAGGCATCGCCGCTGTAGACATCGGTGAAGCAGTAGGACTGGCGAGAGAACGATCCGTCGCTCGCCGAAGCATTCATGTTCTGGCTTTGGCTGTTGAGCGTGATGCGGGTCGGCTGCGCGACGTTTTCCAGGCCTCGCACGTCGAGCACGAGGCAGAGTCCGGCCGGATACTGGGCGACCTGGGCCTTCGAGATCGGCCCGAGCCGCACGTTGATGCGCGTGCCCGAGCTGGAAACCTGCAGCTGGGAGTTCGCCGAGCCCGTGAAGTTCTGATCGCCCAGATGGGTGATGCGGTACAGCGGGCCGCTCGAAGCCGGGTTGAGTATCGCCACGTCCTGGCTGCCGAGCGGGCCGGTGGTGAGCAGGTCCGAGCCGCGAACCCGGCCGTTCGAATTGGACAGGTTGATCGTCTGGATCAGGTAGCCGTCCTTGTAGAGCGTGCCGGCGATGTACGGCGGGGCCGACCCCAGAATGTTGCCGAAATCGACCGAGAAGGTACCCGCCGCGTCGGTCACCGCTCGAAAGCTCTGCCCGCCGATGTCGAACAGCACCTCGGCATCGCTCAGCGGAGCCGAGCCGGTGGTGGCCTTGCCGGAATAGACCGACGGCGTGTCGGAAGCGCCTTCCTCTTCCGCGGGCGCGCAAGCCCCGAGCGCGAATCCGAGCATCAAAGCCGAGCCGAGTGCGAACTGCTTGAACGACCGCTGCGAAGTCGAAGTTGCCACGCTCATGCTGCTCCCGCGAATTGGATACGCCGCAAGTCGGGCGAATGCGCGAAAGCGTAGCGGCCGCCGCCGCGGTAAACCGCCCTCCAATTGGAGGGCGCTGCGGACTCGCGCAAGCGCGTAACGCGAGCGCGACGCACGATGCACTGACTGTTGTTGCCTGCCTGTCGGCATGGCGTGTTCGGCCGCGTGCGTGCCGCCCGTGCACGCTTCGCGCGCAAGCCGGATCCCGCGTCCCAGGCATGCCCGCGATCGCGGATCGCGGCCACATTCGCGCGAGGAATGGTGCTGCCACCGAATGAATTATCTGCGCCCGCGGCTGCGTTATAGCGTGATGCCGACAGAAGCCGCCCAGAACGGGTGGTGGCTCGGCGCGGCTCTCGGATCACCATCCGGTACGCCGATGCAGCGGCTTCGCATCATAAAAAGAGCGAGGAGAGAACATGTTCCGATTTTTGACGGTGCTGGCGGCAGCCGCTGTACTGGGCCTGCTCGCGGCCTGTGAAGGCGAGGATGCAGCGCGGAGCGAGTCAGCGCAGATGCTGAGTTGCGCGCAGCTGTCCGACTTGAAGATTGCAGCTGCCGATATCGGTCTGCAGACGGGCGGCGCCAGCGTGAGCGCGGCCGAGTCCCTGAGCGCCGATGCAGCACCGGGGAGTGCAGCCGCCGGCTACTGTCTGGTTACGGGCAAGATCCTGCCCGTGGATCCGCTGGCGCCGAACATCGAGTTCAAGGTGGCACTGCCGACGAACTGGAACTCGAAAGGGCTCATGCTCGGTGGCGGCGGCTACAACGGCACGATACCGAACGTGGCCGGCACGATGCTCAACTCGCTCGGCGCGAGTCCGCTGGCGCGTGGCTACGCGGTCTTTGCGAGTGATGGCGGGCATCAGGCTTCCACGCTTCCGAATCCGGCCGCGTTTGGATTGAATGAGGAGGCTTACCGGAACTGGATGGGGGATGCGCTGAAGAAAACGCGCGACGTGGCGCAGGTTCTGATCAAGGCGAGCTATGGTCGTGAGCCCTCGAAGTCCTACTTCCTCGGGTCGTCCAATGGCGGTCGCGAGGCGCTGACCGTTGCCGCCCGCTGGCCCGAAGACTGGGATGGCGTGGTGGCCTTGTATCCCGGGCGCCGCTTCACCTCCACGGTGGTGGCGGGTGCCGCGGTGTTGCACGCCTTTGCCGAGCCGGGCGCTTTGCCCAACCGGGCCAAGCGCGGTCTGCTGCGTCGCGCTGCACTCGAAGCCTGCGATGTGCTCGATGGGCTTGCCGATGGCCTCATCGGCAACGTGAATGCCTGCAACGCACGCTTCGATCCGGCGACCGCGAGCCTGCATGGCGTGCCGCTGCGCTGTGCTGGTGGAGACGATCTGGGTGACAGCTGCCTGTCCGATCTGCAGCTCAGCGCACTCGGCGTGATGAACGGGCCTTTCCATTGGAATTTCGCGCTCGCGAGCGGTGAAACCAGCTTTCCAGGCTGGCCGGTGTACACCTCGGACCTCGGCATCGAAAGCCCGATCCCTGCGCTGGAGCCGCTGCAACTGGCGATCGCGACCCTGTCGATCGGCCTGTTGCCGCCGGGGTTTCCGGTGACCGAAGGCATGTCGTTCGCGACCGGTATCGTCGATGGACACCTGCGCTACGTCGTCGGCCGCGATCCGGACTTCAACTATTTCGACTTCAACCCGTACACCGGCTGGCCCTACGCCACCCGCTTGAGTGAGCTGTCGGCGGTCGATGCGGCGGATGCCGAGCTGGCGAAGTTCGCGGCCAAGGGCGGCAAGCTGCTGATGATGCATGGCACCGAAGACATGACCGTGAGCCCGCGAACCTCGGAGCTCTACTATCAGGGGCTGCAGGCCAGCCTGGGCGGGCCCACCGTCGAGTCCTTCGTTCGGTACTACCTGGTGCCGGGCTTTGCGCACTCCATCAGCTCCACGTTCAATGCGCAGTGGGATCAGCTGTCGGCGCTGGAGGCCTGGGTGGAACGGGATATCGACCCGCGATCCAACCAGATCGTGATCGACAGCGTCGGCGTCCCGGGCCGCAGCAGGCCGCTGTGCCCCTATCCCACGTTTGCGAAGTACAAGGGCAGCGGCGATGTCAACACAGCGGCCTCATTCGTCTGCGCCTCTAGCTAGATTCAACAAGCCCTGAAACGCGATCTGGAAGCTCCCGCATGTCCCCACTTTATGGAAACCCGCAGTGATTCGTGACGATTCGGTATCAGGCGCGAGCTTGCAGGCGAGCCAGCACCGCGACGGCGAGCGCTATCGCTATGTCGTCGCCGTGGTGCTCGCTCTGGTCTACATGCTGAACTTTCTCGATCGGCAGATCCTGTCGATTCTTGCCGAGCCGATCAAGCTGGAACTCGGCCTCAGCGATACGCAGCTGGGTCTGCTCACCGGCCTGACTTTCGCGCTGTTCTACACGCTGTTCGGTATCCCGGTGGCCTTGATCGCCGATCGCTGGAATCGCGTTCGCGTGATCGCGGCGGCCTGCAGTCTGTGGAGCCTGTTCACGGCGGCTTCGGGATTCGCCGGCAGCTTCCTGAGCCTGGCGCTGGCGCGCGTGGGCGTGGGGATCGGCGAGGCCGGTTGCTCACCTCCGGCGTACTCGATCCTGTCGGACTACTTTCCGCCGGAGCGCCGCGGCCGTGCGCTGGGCATCTACGTGCTGGGAGTGCCGGCCGGCAGCCTGATCGGTACTGTCGCAGCGGCGTGGATCGCCGCGCACTATGGTTGGCGGGCGGCCTTCATCAGCGTCGGATTGCTCGGCCTGCTGGCGGCGCCCCTGATCCTGCTGCTCATCAGGGAGCCGCAGCGAGGGCGCTACGATGCTGGCGGACGGGCCCAGCCGCCGGGCGCTGCGCTGGATGCGTTCCGCTTCTTCTTTCGCAGCCCCGCGCTGGTGCTCAACGCCATCGCCTCGGGTCTCACGGCCTTCGTGAGTTACGGAATCATCAACTGGACGCCGGCGTTTCTCACGCGCGTGCAGGGCATGACGCTCCCACAGATCGGTACCTATTACGGCCTGGTGCTGGCAGGGTCGATGGTGGTGGCGAGCTGGCTCGGCGCCGTGTTTTCGGATCGGCTCGGCGCCCGCAATGCGGTTTACTACCCACTGCTTCCGGGGCTGGGCCTCGTCTTCATGATTCCGCTGCTGATCGGGTTCACGCTGGCATCGAGCTGGCAGATGTCCTTGCTGCTCATGATCATTCCAGTGGTGCTGACTTCGACGTATCTGGTGCCGGCGCTAGCCCTGCTGCAGAACCGCACGCCGGCGCGCTATCGCGCAACGGCCAGCTCGCTGCTGCTGTTCTTGATCAATCTCACGGGACTCGGTTGCGGGCCGCTGCTGGTCGGTGCCATCAGCGATTGGCTCGCTCCGGTGTATGGGGATCGCTCGCTCGTCTACGCGTTGCAATGCCTGATTCCGTTTGCATTGCTCGCATTCGCGTTCCAGTGCGCGTCGGCCTGGGCGATACGCAAGGAAAGCAGAGCGGTCAGCACGGGCTAGCTCCCTGTGCATGCCAAAGCAAAGCCCGCCATTGGCGGGCTTTGCTTTGAGAGCGCATGAGGATTCGCGTGTCGCTGAGGCTGCAGGGCAGTACCGCCGCAATCGGCGGATTCAAGCGGAACTCATGGGCTCAGGCGCGCATCCAGTTGCCCGGGCGGCGCTCGGTGACTGCGCGAATCCCTTCTGCGAAATCGGCTGTCGTTCGCAAGCGCAATTGCTCAGCGGCTTCGTGTTCGGTACGTGACTTCAAGGCTTCGAGCAGGCCCATGCGCAAGGTCGAACGCGTGGCTTCGACGGCCAGGGGCGCGTTCTCCGCAATCGCGCATGCGAACTCCAGCGCGGCATCGAGCAGCTGATCTTCGGCGACGATCCGATCGGCCAGCTGAATGGCGTGAGCTTCTTTTCCGGTCAAGCGACGACCGGTGTAGAACAGCTCCGCAGCGCGCTGCGGCCCCACCACGCGCGGGAGTGTGTAGGTCATCGCAAAACCGGGATGAATGCCGAGCTTGACGAAGTTTGCCGACAGGCGACTCGAAGGCGCGACGATGCGAAAGTCGGCGACCAGCGCAAGGCCCAGCCCGCCACCGATCGCCGCGCCCTGGACGGCCGCAACGATCGGCTTGCGGATCGCAAACAAGCGCATCGCCTCGGCATAGAGAGTCGCCGGTTCTTCCTGGCCATCGACCAGATCGGCGCCGGCGCAGAAGTTGCGCCCCCGGGAGCACAGCACGATGGCGTTGACCTCGGGCTCACGCTCGGCCTGCTCGAAGGCATCGGCAAGCTGGGCCAGCAAGGGCGTGCTGAAATGATTGCGCGAGCCACTGGAGAACTCGATTCGCGCGATGCGGCCTTGCCGCTCCCAGCGCACGACGGGTGCAGCGAGATTGGCCGTGCTCATTTTGGTGGATTCTCGGCTGCGGTGACTGCCAGGGCGGCCATGCGCTCTTCGCGCAACTGCAGGCGTCGCGCCTTGCCGGCGTCGTCGCGAAGGTCGGCAGAGACGAATTCGTAGCTGCGCGGAATCTTGTAGCGAACCAGCTGCGTCTTAAGGAACTCGGCGAGCGCTTCGGCATCGATGCGGTTCCGAGCCTCATCGGCCAGTTGAACGATCGCGTGCGCCCGATTCCCTAGATCATCGTCGGGCAAGCCGATCACGACGCAGGAGCGCACATCGGGATGACGGCCGAGCGCGTTCTCGACTTCGGCCGGATAAATGTTCACGCCGCCGGAAATCACCACGTCGGTGCGGCGGTCGGCGAGATAGAGATAGCCGGCTTCGTCCACATGGCCGAGATCGCCGAGCGACACCCAGTCACCCGACTGCTTGGCGCTCGCACCGAGATACGAAAAGTTGCCGCGCCGATGTTGGGGCGGGCGGAAATAGATTTCACCGACGACACCCGCTGCGCATTCGCGACCGTCCGCGTCCAGAACCCGCATTTCGGCTCCCCCGGCCGCGCGGCCGACCGAGCCCTTGTGCTGCAGCCATTCGGTTCCGCTGATGCTCGTGGCGCCCACACCCTCGGTTCCCGCGTAGGCTTCGACGATGCGCTCGGGACCCAGCCATTCGATCCAGCGCTCCTTGAGCCATGTTGGGCAGGGCGCTCCGAGGTGCAGCACGGTGCGCAGGCTCGACAAGTCGTAGGACTCGCGAACCTCGGCGGGCAGATGCCAGATGCGCGACATCATCGTCGGCACCATCATGGTGTACTGCACGCGATGACGCTGGATCAGTTGCAGGCTGCGCTCGGCATCGAAGCGCTCCATGTTGACCACCTGTCCGCCCGCGAACAGACACTGATGTGCGGAGCTGAAAGCCGCGTTGTGATACAGCGGGCCCGGATTGAGGATGATGTCGCGCGCCTGTTGCAGCGCGTAGCTCGCACGCTGCGGGTCGGTCGTGCCCGCCACGTGCGTGAGGATGACCTTGGGCCGTCCGGTCGAGCCGCCACTCGTGATCGCTTTCCAGCAGGCGGGAATGCGTGATTCGATGGCTTCGGTCGAAAACTCGGCGCCCGGGTCGACTCCGGCGCTCAACTGCGTTGCAGCAGCCGATTCGCCGCCAACGACCAGCCGCGGCTTGACCGTCTCGATGATCATGTCGAGCTCGGATCGCGTGAGCTTGGGTGACACAGGGCAAGGCGTGGCCCCGAGCTTCCACAGTGCGAACGTGGACTCGAAGAACTCGATTGAGTTGGGCAGTGCGAGCAGCACCAGATCGTCGTGGCCGACACCCAGGCTTTTGAACAGGCGAGCACGGCGATTGGCACGCGCATCGAGTTCCGAATAGCGCAGCGTAAGGCCATCGTGCGTCAGCGCGGGACGATCGCCCCGCGCGGCATGATGAGCCAGAACATCTCCCAGCGGAATGGCTACCGCCTTGTCAGGTTCACTCAAACGAAGAGCTCCAGAAGCATCGCATGACGGATAGTGCGCAGGCGCGAGCAGCAAGCGCCCGCTGCTGCTCGCGCTCATCGGAACGCAGGGCGCGAAGTCGATGGAAACATAGCGGCGGGCACGGGCGGGCGTCCAATGAGTAGGACTCGCGCTTCATGCGCATCACGCATGACGGCCATTCCGTTTGCGAACGGCGAGAGAGGACAACTCATTGGACTGACCTCGTCCGTCCCAACACAATCGCGCACCACAACCCAGACCGGCTGCCAGCCGGCAGCGAACGGAGATCGGGATGCACCAGGCGTACGACTATGTGGTCATCGGCGGGGGCTCGGCGGGCAGCGTGCTGGCGAGTCGCTTGAGCGAAAGCGCCGAACTGCGCGTGCTGCTGCTGGAGGCGGGGCCCGCCGACGACAGCCTCTTTCTGCGCATGCCGCTGGCCTTTCGCCTGCTTCGCGCCAAGATGATGTTCGACTGGGGTTACGACTCCGAGCCCGAGCCGTTCGCGAACCTGCGACGCATTCCGGCGGCGCGCGGAAAAGTGCTCGGCGGTTCGTCGTCCGTCAACGGCATGATGTATTCACGAGGGCATCCGCTCGATTACGAGGAGTGGGTGCGATTGGGCGCGACGGGGTGGTCCTACGAAGAGGTACTGCCTTTCTTCAAGCGCTCCGAGCGCAACTGGCGCGGTGAATCGCGCTGGCACGGCGGCGGCGGTGAAATGCCGGTGTCGGCGATGTCTCGGGACGATGCCCTGACGCAGGCCCTGGAGTCGACGGCGCGCAAGCTGGGCTATGCGGTGAGCGAAGACTTCGAAGGCGAAACGACCGAAGGATTCGGTCTGCCGGATCTGACCATCGGCGGCGGGCGGCGCGCGAGTGCCTCGACGGCTTTTCTGGCGCCTGCGAAAAGGCGCGCCAATCTCAGCGTGCTGACGTCGGCGCATGCCTGTCGCCTGGTGATCGAACGGAATCGCGCGGTGGCCGTCGAGTACATCCATGCGGGCAGGGTGCATCGCGCCGAAGCGCGTCGAGAGATCGTGCTGAGTGGCGGCGCTTATGCATCGCCGCAGCTGCTGATGCTCTCGGGAATCGGCCCCGCCGATCAGCTGCACGCAAAGGGCCTGGCGGTGCAGCTGGATCTGCCGGGCGTCGGGCAAGGCTTGCAGGAACATCCCCTCGTGGCGATGGGCTTTCGCGGCAAGAAGCCTTTTGCGCTTGGCGAATGCTTGCGCGCGGATCGCGTTGCGTTGGCGGCCATGGCCTGGCAGTTCACCGGACGCGGCTTCATGGGTACGCAGCCGCTGTCGTCTGCGGCCTTCTACAAATCCAGCCCCGATTGCGAGCGACCGGACCTGGAGAACCTGTTCATGCCGACGAGTCTCGACGCGCAGGTGTGGTTTCCGGGCGTGCGCGCGCGCAAGGCGGACGTCATGACCTCGCTGAACGTGGTGCTGCACCCTGCGAGTCGCGGCTATGTGGACCTCAACTCGACCGACCCGCTGGACAAGCCTCGCATCCGCTTCAACCTGCTGGCGGAACCGAGTGATGTCGCGGGGCTGCGACACAGCATTCGCTGGACGCGCGAACTGCTATCGACGCAGCCGATCGCGGACTACGTCGGGGACGAGATATTTCCCAGCGCTGCAATGAAAACGGATGCCGAACTCGATCGCTATATCCGGCAGACGGCGGTCACAGCCCAGCATCCGACCAGCACATGCCGCATGGGCAGCGACCCGCAATCGGTGGTCGATCCGCAGCTGCGGGTTCACGGCATCGACGGCCTGCGTGTAGCGGATGCTTCGGTGATGCCGACGGTCATCGGCGGCCACACCAATGCGCCGGCCATCATGATCGGCGAGCGTGCCGCCGCGTTCATGCTCGGCGCTGCCTGAGCCTCGGACTGCAGTTCGCGTCTTGCCGGCGTACGCTGCGGCAACGGAAGCCATCCACTGCCGCAGCGGTACAGCCGCCGAGCACGAGGTGCTGAGCGCTGCCTCGGCCGCTCCAGTCGCTCATCGGCAACTCACTGCAGCGCGGTGATGATGGTCTTGATCTCGGTGAAGGCCTCGATGCCATCCGCGCCGCCTTCACGTCCCCAGCCTGATTGCTTGAAGCCGCCAAAGGGCAGGTGAGGGCTGACGATCATCCCGCTGTTGATCGTGATGGTGCCGGCGCGGATGCGGCGAGCCACACGATGCGCGGCGGCAACATCGCGCGACCAGATGTTCGCGGAGAGCCCATAGATGCTGTCGTTGGCGATGGCGGGGATGGCATCGGCATCGTCGAGCGGTGTGACCACCAGCACCGGCCCGAAAATTTCTTCACGCACGATTCGGCTGTCGGGTCGCGCATCGGCGACGATGGTGGGTTCGACGAAATAACCGACGCTGCCATGTGCACGCCCGCCGCAGGCGATGGTCGCGCCCTGTTCGCGCGCTTCGGCAATGAAATCGAGTACGCGACGCTGCTGCAGCTGCGAGACCAGCGGGCCCATCGTCGTCTGTGGGTCGATGCCCGGACCGAGCCGAAATGACCGCGCTTGCGCGATGAGGCCCGTGAGCACTTCATCGTAGCGTTCCCGCGCGACATAGAGTCGCGAGGCCGCCGCACACATCTGGCCGGCGTTGCGGAAGATGCCGTTGGCGGCGGCGGCAATGGCCTTGCCCAGATCGGCATCGCCGAGGATGAAGTTGGGTGACTTGCCGCCGAGTTCGAGCGTCAGGCGCTTGAGGTTTCCGCGCGCGGCAACCAGCAGGTCTTTGCCGACCGCGGTGGAGCCCGTGAATGAAATCTTGTCGACATCGTCATGAGCCGCCAGGGCGGCGCCCGCTTCGCGGCCATGACCGGTGACCACGTTGACGACACCGGCCGGCACTCCGGCGTCCAGCAGGATCTGGCCGAGGCGGATCGCGGTGAGCGAGGTGAGCTCCGCGGGCTTCAGGACCACGGTGCATCCGGCCGCGAGCGCAGGGGCGACTTTGACCGCCGCGTTCACGAGCGGAAAGTTCCACGGCACGATCAGCGCCACGACGCCGATCGGCTCGCGCAGGGCGACGCTGACGTACTCTCCGGGCGCATCGACGGCGGGGCTGCGGCCATCGAGCTTGCTGCACCAGCCGGCCCAGTAACGGAACGCGGCCGCGGCGGCGGGCAAGTCCATGTTGCGGGCAGCGGTGATGGGCTTGCCGTTGTCCAGGGTTTCGAGCACCGCGAGTTCGTCGGCCTGCTGGTCGATCAGTTCGGCGACCCGCCACAGAATCTGCGCCCGCTTGCTGGCAGCCAGCCCGGTCCAGCGGCTTTGTTCGAAGGCTGCGCGTGCCGCAGCCACGGCCTGGTCGACGTCTGCTGCACTGGCTGCCCCGATCGCGGCGAACGGCTCGGCACTGGAGGGGTCCAGCACCTCGATCGTGCCCTGGCCGCCGACGACCCACTCGCCACCGATCAGCATGCGAAGCGGCTCGGCGAATGCGATGCGCCCGCCGGACGACGGGCCTGTGCTTGTCTCCACCACGGAATCTCCTCGGGTTGCTTGGCTGGGCCGCTGTCGACGGAGCGCGTGCGGTCTGTAGCAAGCTGACGCTACCGGACGTGGCAGTGCCCGCACAGTGCCTTTTGCGTCGAGCACATTCCTCAAAAGCATCGCCAGCCGATATTCCCTTCGCGCATGCCCAAACCGCGAAAGGCATTTCATTCGAGCGCGAGAGCCCAGTTAGCCTGCACCTACCCAAGCCCTATCGCGGCAACGGACGGATGCAGTAGCCGCCGCGACGAAGGGCCATAAAAACGATGGAGGAGAGTGTTCGTGAAAGCATTGCAGCCCATGGTGTTGCGTTTGTGCGTGACCACCGCCGCATCGCTGGTGTTGACGCCGGTCGCCATCGCCCAGCCCGGAGAGCCCGCGGCCGATGCCACTGCGCAGGCTGAGGTCGATAGCGGTCCCGAGCCGGCGGCAGATGATTCGTCCGAGGCCGCGTCGTCTGAGCGTACCGGCGCCGCGGCGGCAGTAGACGATTCGTTTGCAGTCGAAGAGATCGTGGTGACGGCGCAGAAGCGCGAGCAATCGCTGCGCGAGGTGCCGATGTCGATCACCGCCGTCAGCGGTGACGAGCTCAGCGAAAAAGGCATCAGCGATGTCGAAGGCCTGGTCAAGGTGACGCCGGGTCTGAGCTATGTCGAGAGCGGCAGCGGTGTGCCGGTGTATTCGCTGCGCGGCGTTGGGTTCTTCGATACCAGCCTGGGCGCGCGGCCCACGGTGGGCGTCTATACCGACGAGGTGCAGCTGCCGTTTTCGATCATGTCGCAAGGCGCGGCGCTGGATCTGCAGCGCGTGGAAATTCTCAAAGGCCCTCAAGGCACCTTGTTCGGCCAGAACGCGACGGGCGGTGCGATCAACTACATCGCGGCCAAGCCCACGCAGGATTTCGAAGCGGGCGTGTCGACTAGCCTGGGGCGTTTCTACACCAGCGACACCACGGGCTATGTGAGTGGAGCGCTGGCGCCCACGCTCAATGCGCGTCTGGCGGGCCGCGTCGCCAGCTCGGATGACTGGCAGAAGAGCGATACGCGCGATGACAGCCTGGGACAGAAGCGCTTCTACCAGGGCCGCTTTCTGCTCGACTGGACCCCGAGCGACCGTCTGTTCTTCGAACTCAATGCCAATGGCTTTCACGATGGCTCCGATACGCAGGCCGCCCAGCTGGTCGGCCGCATCTACTCATCGCCGGCTTACAGCAGTGAAGTTCCGATCGTCGTCAATCAACCGGTCGCACCGTCCAACAACCGTGCGGCGGATTGGGATCCGGAGCGGCAGCTGCGCCGCGACAACGACTTCTATCAGTACGCGCTGCGAGGCGAGCTGCAAGCCAGCGATGCAGTTACCATTACTTCGCTGACGGCCTACTCGCATATGCGCGTGGAGCAGCTGGTCGATCAGGACGGTACGGCCGCAACGGCCTCGCTGACCAACGTGGCCGGCGTGCTCTCCTCGTTCTCGCAAGAACTGCGGGCAGCGGCCAATGTGGGGAGGGCAACCGTCGTCGTGGGCGCAAACTATTCGCACGACAAGTCCGAAGAGGAATCGCTGTTCCAGTTCCCCTATACGACGAGCTCGTACTCGACGATTCCCGGCATGCGCACCACCGCGTCGCAATTGAGAGGGCGGCAACGATTCAACACCAAGGCGGTATTCGGCAACGTCGACTTCGCGTTCACGGATGAGCTGCTTGCCCATGCGGGCCTGCGCTACACCGACGTGGATCTGCACTATGTGTCCTGCTCGGCGGCAGGCGATGCAACGTCGGCGGCGACTTACGGCACGCTGGTGAATGTGTTGCGTGGGCGCGCCGGCCTGCCCGCCGTATCTGTCGGCGTCGGTAGCTGCATCTCGCTGGATTCCACACTGACGCCGGGGGAAATCGATGCCGAGCTCAAGGAGGACAATGTCTCCTGGCGTGCGGGCCTGGACTGGAAGCCCGCGGCCGACACCCTTTTCTACGCCAACGTCAGCAAGGGCTACAAGTCTGGCAGCGCTCCCACCTTGCCCGCGATCGAGCAATCCGAACTTGCGCCGGTGACGCAGGAGTCCGTGCTGGCCTATGAGGCAGGCCTCAAGCTCGGGTTGTTGAATCGTCGCATCGATCTGACTGCTGCGATCTTCGATTACGAATACCAGGACAAGCAGCTGCAGGGCCGCAGGCCCACCGTTCTCGGTGTGTTGCCGGGTCTGGTGAACGTACCCGACTCACGCATTCGCGGCGTGGAGTTTCAGGTCGACACCTACCTGCAGCGGACCATGCGCCTGACCTTGGCCGGCACCTATCTCGACTCGGAGGTCAGCAAGGACTTCGACAACTACTCCATCCTCGGCGACGCGGCCAACTTCAAGGGCAACGATTTTCCATACACGCCCAAATACCAGCTGGTGGCCGACTGGAGCTACGAACGCGGCTTGAGCGAGCAGCTCGATGGAGTCGTCGGTGTCAATGCCAACTACCGAAGCTCCACCAACGCCGGCTTTGGCGACGATGAGCGGCTCGCAATCGATGCCTACACGCTGGTCGATCTGAGGGCCGGCGTGAAGAGCAGCGACGAGCAGTGGTCGGCGATCGCCTTCGTCCGCAACCTCACCGATGAGTACTACTGGACCAATGTGGCGAGACAGTCGGACGTCATTCGTCGCTATGCGGGACAGCCGCGCATGTATGGTTTGCAGCTGAGCTTCAAGTTCTAACAGCGTTGCTCGAGCTGTCTTGTGCATGAGACGCGGACGCAAAGGACGCGTCTCATTTTTCGTTGCCGATGGAGCTTTCGGTGTCCTGGACGGCGCGCAGAAAAGCACGCACCGCCGGCTTGGGCTCCCAGCGCTTGCGCAGCGCGCAACACATGGGCGAGGGCGGCAGCGCTTCGATCATGTCGAGTGCAACGAAGCGAGCCTTGAAGTTGGCCGTCTGGGCATAGGGAACCGAGACGATGCCGATCGCATCCGAGCTGGCCACGATCTGCCGAACAAGCGGAAAGTAGTCGACGACGTGGACGTGCCGGCGCCATTCCATGCCCTTGTCTTCGAAGATCTTGCGAATGAAAGAGCCGTAAGGGCGGCCGTCCGAAGGGCTCACGTAGTCGAAGTCTGCGAGGTCATCGAGCGTGATCGTGGATCGTTCGAGTATCGGATGCTCACGGCGCACGAAGTGGACCGATGCCACGGCGGCAACAGGCTCGCGGCGAAGGTCTGTCCATTCGCTGAAAGCCGCATCGAGTCCGAGCGCAACATCGATCGAGCCTGCGCGCAGCAGTTGCACGGTGCGCTCGAACGTCGTCGCGCTGACGTCGAACTTGATGCCGGGATGACGGCTCAGCAGCAAGCGCAGCGGCGCGATCAGGCGCCACTCCAGCGAGGCGGGTCCCACACCGACACGCAAGGTTCCGGAGAAATAGTCATCCTGTTTCGAGGGGCGGCGCAGCAGCTCGTCGGTGTCCTCGAGCAGACGCGTGGCGCGATCGACGAAGTCGCGACCTTCCGGCGTAAGGAAAGACCCGCGCGAAGTGCGATAGAAGATCGAGTAGCCGATCTGCTGCTCGAGGTCGGCGACGCTACGCGTGATCGCAGACTGCGTGACGAATGCCGCTTCCGCCGCAGCTGTGAACGATCCTGTGCGAGCAACCGCCACGACGTACTTCAAACGTACATCCACTGGCATTCCTCGGATTCATGAGCGGGTCGGATAATGAATTTCACCTACCTTCGTGTCAATGACAGCCTTGTGTAGTTCAAAGATCAGGAGAGATCACGATGCTACGCAGGAACAACGCTGCACATCGCCGCCGTGCAATCGAGGCAGCCGCATGAGCATGCTGGAAGGCAAGGTGGTGGTCGTGACCGGAGCCGGCCGGGGCATCGGTCGCGCCATCGCGCTGCAATGCGCTGCCGAGGGCGCGCGAGTGGTCGTCAACGATTTTGGTGGATCGTCCGACGGCACGGGTGATGATGCGGCGCCGGCGCATGCAGTCGTCAACGAGATCTGTTCCGGTGGCGGCGAGGCGGTGGCCAACACGGCCAGTGTTGCCGAATGGAGCGGTGCGCGCTCGATCATCGAGTCTGCGCTGTCCGCGTTCGGTCGCGTCGATGCGGTAGTGAACAACGCCGGGTTCCTGCGCGATCAGATCTTTCACAAGATGGACGTCGAAGACTGGAATGCCGTGATCGGCGTGCATCTGAGCGGCTGCTTCTATGTGGCGCGAGCGGCAGCACCCTATTTTCGCGAGCAAGGTTCGGGGGCACTGGTGCATTTCACTTCGACCACCGGGCTTATCGGCAACGTCGGCCAGGCCAACTATGGTGCGGCCAAGGCGGGCGTGGTGGGTTTGTCCACCGCGATCGCGCTGGATATGCGCCGCTACGGTGTGCGTTCCAACTGTGTCGCGCCCACTGCCTGGACGCGACTCATCGATACGGTTGCGGCGGACACGCCAGCGAAGCAGGCGCGGCTCGAAGCTCTCAAGGCGATGTCGCCAGACAAGATCGCGCCGCTGGTGGTGTTCCTGTGCTCCGATGCGGCATCGGAGGTGAGTGGGCAGGTCTTTGGCGTGCGCAAGAACGAAGTCTTCCTCTACTCGAGGCCGACGATCGTTCGCACGATGCAGCGCGCGGAAGGCTGGACTCCGGCTTCCTGCGCCGACATCTTGTTGCCGGCGATGCGGCCCAGCTTCCAGCCCTTGCTGAGCACGCCCGAGCTCATTTCGTGGGATCCGCAATGACGGTCGGCATTCAGCGTATCGGTGCCTACGTGCCGCGCCTGCGCTTGCAGCGTGCCGAGATCGTGCGTGCGACGGCCTGGTTCAATCAGGCGACGGCGGCCAGTGCGCGCGGCGAGCGCGCCATGGCCAACTGGGATGAAGATGTGTTGACGATGGCAGTCGAGGCCAGTCGCGACTGCCTGCATGAGCGCAGCCGTGAGGACATCGCGCGAGTCGTGCTCGCATCGACCTCATTGCCGTTCGCCGATCGACTCAACGCGGGTATCGTCAAGGAGGCGCTTGGCTTGCCGGACGAGATCGGTGCGTTCGACGTCACCGGTTCGCAGCGTGGCGGTGCCTCTGCCTTGCTCAGCGCACTGGAGTCCTGTGCGAGTGCGGGGCCGGTGCTCTGCGTGGCTTCGGAGCAGCGCACCGCTTGCGCGGCTTCGCCGGCCGAACTCGCGAATGGTGATGCGGCCGTTGCGTTGCTGGTCGCTGCAGGTGCCGGTATTGCCGAGTTCGTCGGCGGGCATAGCACGACGGTGGATTTCGTCGATCGCTTCCGGGCGACGGACCGAGCGTACGATTACGAGTGGGAAAGTCGCTGGATACGCGATGAGGGCTATCTGCAACTGATCCCGCAGGCCATAGAAGCGGCGCTGCGCAAATGCGGAGTCGAGGCGACGCAAGTCGATCATCTCGCGCTGGGCCTGCCGATCGCCGGGACAGAGCGCGTCATCGCCGCTGCAGCCGGCGTCGCAGTGGACTGCCTGGTGCCTTCGCTGCACGAAAGCCTCGGCTATGCCGGTGCGGCTCAGCCGCTGCTGTTGCTGGCCCGGGCGCTGGAGCGTGCCGTTCCCGGGCAAGTCGTGGTGGTCGCGGCCTTCGGCCAAGGTGTGGATGTGCTGGTGTTTCGGACGACCGAGGCGCTGGCTGTTCCGACGCCAGCCTTGGGGCTCAAGGCCTGGCTTGCCAGGCGCAAGCCCGAAAGTAACTACGTGAAGTATCTGTATTTCACGCGGCAGTTGAAGCTAGACGAGGGCATGCGTGCGGAGCTGGATCTGAAGACGCCAGCGTCGATGCTCTATCGAGATCGCCGCACGGTGCTGGCTTTGGTGGGCGGCAAGTGCAGCGAGACGGGCGCAGTGCAGTACCCGAAATCGGCGATCTCGGTGGATCCCGAGGCGCGGACCGTCGGCACGCAGAGCGATTATCCGCTGGCCGATCTGCGTGCGCGCCTCGTCAGTTTCACTGCGGACTGGCTCGCATACACGCCCGACCCGCCCAGTTGCTACGGCATCGTCGATTTCGACGGTGGCGGTCGCATGCTGGCCGATATCGTCGATATCGATGAAGAGGGACTGCCGGTGGGGGCGGCGCTGCGCATGATGTTCCGGCTCAAGCGTCGTGATGCGCGCGGCTTCCGGCACTACTTCTGGAAGGCCGTCCCGGATTATCGCCGCGCACCCGATGACGGAGTTTCCAATGGCTAGTGGCATCAAGGACAAGGTCGCGATCATCGGCATGGGCTGCGCTCGTTTCGGCGAGCGCTGGGACTGCGATGGTCCGTCGCTGATGGTCGAGGCGTTTCAGGAGGCGGTCGCGGACGCGGGTATCGATCCGCGCGAACTGCAGGCCGGCTGGTTCGGACACGCGGGCAATGCGGTAGGGCCGGGCGCGATCCCGCTCGCGCTGGCACTGCGCCTGCACAATATCCCGGCCACGCGCGTGGAAAATGCCTGCGCTACCGGCACCGAAGCTTTGCGCGGAGCGGCTTACGCGGTGGCCAGTGGAGCGTGCGACATCGCGTTCGCTCTCGGGCTCGAAAAGCTCAAGGATGCGGGCTATGGCGGGCTGCCGGCCGCATCGCGGGGCCCCTTTTATGACGCGACCAACGCGAATCTCACCGCGCCGGGGGCTTTTGCCCAGCTCGCATCGGGCTATGCGGCGAGGCATGGGATTGCGAAGGCTGATCTCAAGCGGGCGATGGCCCATATCTCGGTCAAGAGCCATGCGAATGCCGCGCGCAATCCCAAGGCGCATTTGCGCAAGCCCATCAGCGAAGCGCAAGTGTTGTCGGCGCCGATGATCGCCGACCCTCTGGGACTCTACGATTGTTGCGGTGTGTCCGACGGCGCGGCCTGCGCCATTGTCACGACGCCAGAAATCGCGCGCGCCTTGGGCAAGCGCGATGTAGTCACGATCAAGGCCTTGCAGCTTGCTGCAACGGGCGGATGGGAGGCGCAAGGCCAGGGCTGGGATTACAGCCATGTGCCGACCACGCGTGCCGCGGCCGCCCGCGCCTACGCCGAGGCGGGCATTCGCGATCCCCGAGTCGAGCTGAGCCTGACCGAGGTTCACGACTGCTTCTCCATCACCGAGCTCGTGACGATGGAAGACCTGGGGCTCAGCAGCGAGGGGCGAGCGCTCTACGATGTGCTGGACGGCAAGTTCGACGCCGACGGAAGTCTTCCATGTCAGATCGACGGCGGACTCAAATGCTTCGGCCATCCCATCGGTGCCACCGGCATTCGCATGGTGTACGAGAACTATCTGCAGCTGCTGGGTCGTGCAGGACCGCGGCAACGACAGCAGCCGGTGGTGAATGCGTTGGCGCACAACCTGGGTGGCGCGCCCTTTCACGGCATCTGTTCCATCTCGATCGTGGGCCTCTTGCAATAAGGCCAAGGCGGCGGGCCTGCGTGCGGATTCAGCACATCGAGGGTGGGTTACGCGCTACGCGTAACCCACCCCACAAAGCCTTACTTCGCAGCCGGCACGTAATGCAGGCGGAACGGCAGCTTCGGCGCCTGGCCCTTGAGCGCGGGGTCGAGCAGGTAGCCGTTCTGGCCTTCGCTGATCCAGTAGCCCTTGCCGACCTGCACGACGCCGGTCGGCACGGTGAAGCCGTCCTTGATCGTTTCGACTTTCGCGGTGTCGCCGCTGATGACGAGCTTGTCGAGGCTGCCGCCGCCTTCGACGAGCAGCAGCGAGCCATCGGCGCCGAGGCGCAGCGCATCGGGCTGATCGAGCGGACGCGAGGTCTTGAGTTCGGTCACCGTGCCGGGCGCGCCGTTCTTCACGTCGACGCGCAGCAGTTCGCCCGAGCCGATCTTGTTGACGATCAGATTGCCGCTCGCATCGAACACCAGGCCATCGAGACCGCCGCCGTTCTTCGGTGCGAACAGCGGATCGGTCTTCCACACGCCGAGCGTCTTCTGATCGGCCGACAGCTTCAGAATCTGCGGAGCGAGCGTGTCGGTCACATAGACCGCGCCGCTGCCGTCGATCGCGATGTCGTTGCAGACGGAGCCTCCGGCCGGCGGGGTCGGTGCCGGGAAGGAGGCGCTGACTTTCTCCTTGCCGCTGGCCAGATCGAAGCCTTTCAGGAAGCTGCCTTTCTGCGTGCCCGGGCTGGCGATGCCGATGATGGTCATGTCGTTGCTGCACACCCACAGCAGCTGGCGCGATTCGTCGACGAGCACGCCGAGCGTGGAGCGCGTGCCCGCTGCGCCCGGCGCGAGCCAGGCCTCGGGCTTGCCCTGCGGACGGATGCGCAGAATGCCGCCGCCTTCGAGGTTGCTCACGTAGAGCGTGCCGTCGCGGCTGGCGGTGATGCTCTCGGGAAACGCGCGATCGCCCGGCAGCTCGATCGAGCCCGGAGCGGCGGCTTGGGCACCGAACGAAACGGCGGCGAGCGCCGCGGCGCAGATGCTGGTTTTGACTCGAAACATGAAACTCTCCTCGGAGAATTGAAAGTTGCGCGCGAGCACGCTCGGGTTTCTCGGGCACGAACAGGCCCGACCGGTGCGCTCGCGCCGGTTGCGTGGGTACAGCGTTCTCGTGAGGGCCAGCTTTTTGCCGGCTTTTACAGACTTTTTTGAGCCCCTAGAACAGCGTTTGGGGCTTGATGGTTTTATCGAGCAGCGCGAAGGTTTCGACGAGGTGCGTCTTCAGTTGGCCGCGTCCTTCATTCGCGAGCCATTGATCGAGTGCGGTGCGAAAGCTGCCGACGCCGATGCGTGCGAGCAGAGCCGCTCCGACTTCGCTGCGCCGCCCGGCCGGCAGGCGTTCGAACAACACGGACGCGATGCGATCCTCCCATTCCGCATGCTTCTGCAAACTGTATTGGCGCAGGCTCGGATCGCGATCGATCATGTAAGCCAGCGAGTAGGAATCGATGCCGCTGGAGACGAGTTGCTGCGAGAGGGCGATGAAGATTTCGAGCAGCGACAGCAGCGGCGCTTCTTTCGCGGGCCTGGCTCGCAGCGAGGCTTCGAGAAAGTCCGACATGCCGCGCATCGCGGCCATCAGGATGTCGCCCTTGGTCTCGAAGTAGCGGAACAGCGTGCGGCGCGAAATCTCCGCC
Source organism: Hydrocarboniphaga effusa AP103 (assembly GCF_000271305.1). Classification (GTDB taxonomy): domain Bacteria; phylum Pseudomonadota; class Gammaproteobacteria; order Nevskiales; family Nevskiaceae; genus Hydrocarboniphaga; species Hydrocarboniphaga effusa. The sequence goes on along the minus strand of NZ_AKGD01000004.1, from coordinate 339,363 downwards.
GCTTCGGCGACCTGATCGACTGTCGTCGCATCGAAGCCTTGCTTCACGAACAGGCGCAGGCCAGCGTCCATGATGTCCTGGCGCACGCGCTCCTGCTTGCGCTCGCGCAGGCCGGATTTGCTCGTGGGGTCGGGCGCGGCGACATCGATCATGCGGCGCACGATAGTGGCACTTGGTGTCATTTGCAATCGAGCGCCGGTACAAGGCAAGACAGCATCCGATGATCTTCCCGACGGCCCGACGGCCCGACGGCCCGACGGCCCGACGGCCAGCCGCCAGCGCAAGCTGCATTTCCCCTCTCCCGCTTGCGGGAGAGGGTGGCCCGAAGGGCCGGGAGAGGGAATGGCCGGAAAATGCGCGTCCTTCCGCGCAGCCCCTCTCTCCCCGCTGCGCGGTCCTCTCTCCCGCAGGCGGGAAGAGAGGGACCCACAACAGCCAGGAACGGCCTGGGTAGACTGTGCGCAAGCTCAGTGCCCGCTCAAGAAAACCATGCTCGACAAAGCCCGCATCCGCCAGCACATCGAGACGCTCTGGGAGGACGAGATCGTCCCGCAGCTGATCGAATACATCCGCATTCCGAACAAATCCCCGATGTTCGATCCGCAATGGGCCGAGCACGGCTACATGGACGATGCGGTCAAGCTCATGGAGAAATGGGCGCGCGGCAAGCTCGGCTCGCTGCCCGGTGCGACGCTCGAAGTGCTGCGCCTGCCGGGCCGCACGCCGCTGATCGTCGTCGACGTGCCGGCCAGCGACGGCCGGGTCTCCGACGACTGCGTGATCCTCTACGGCCATCTCGACAAGCAGCCCGAAATGAGCGGCTGGGCCGACGGCCTCGGGCCGTGGATCCCGGTGCGCAAGGGCGACAAGCTCTATGGTCGCGGCGGCGCGGACGATGGCTATGCGATCTTCGGCTCGCTCGCCGCGCTGCTGGCCTTGAGCGAACAGAAAGTGCCGCATGCGCGCTGCGTGCTGCTGATCGAAGCCTGCGAGGAATCGGGCAGCTACGACCTGCCGTTCTACGTCGATCATCTGAAGGCGCGGCTCGGTTCGCCGTCGCTGGTGATCTGCCTCGACTCGGGCTGCGGCAACTACGATCAGCTCTGGCTCACGACGAGCCTGCGCGGTATCGCCGGCGGCAACCTGCGCGTGCAGGTGCTCGAAGAAGGCGTGCATTCGGGCGATGCGTCGGGCGTCGTCGCATCGAGCTTTCGCGTTCTCCGGCAACTGCTGTCGAGGCTCGAGGACGAAACCAGCGGCGCGATCAAGCCGGCCGATTTTCATGTCGACATTCCGGCCCAGCGCGTCGAGCAGGCGCAGCAAGTGGCGCAGGCGCTGGGCGACGAGGTTTACACCAAGTTCCCGTTCGTGGCCGGCATGACGCCGGTGACGAGCGATCTGTCCGAACTCGTGCTCAATCGCACCTGGCGGCCTGCGCTCGCAGTCACTGGGGTCGATGGTCTGCCGCCGCTCGCGAGTGCCGGCAACGTGCTGCGTCCGCAGACTGCGGTGAAGCTGTCACTGCGCCTGCCGCCGACGCTGGACGGCAAGCGGGCTTCCGAAGCGCTCAAGCGCATCCTCGAAGCCAACCCGCCTTACGGCGCCAAGGTCACGCTCGATGTCGAGAAATCCGGCAGCGGCTGGAACGCGCCGGCACTGTCCTCCTGGCTGGAGCACGCGGTGGCCGAAGCCTCGCAGGATTATTTCGGCCAGGCGCCGATGTACATGGGCGAGGGCGGCACGATTCCGTTCATGGGCATGCTCGGCGAGAAGTTTCCGGCCGCGCAGTTCCTGGTCACCGGCGTGCTCGGGCCGCACTCCAATGCACATGGGCCGAACGAATTCCTGCACCTTCCGACCGGCAAGCGCGTGAGCATGGTGGTGGCCGATGTGCTCGCCAAACACGGGGCGCAGCCGGCGAACGCGCAATCGCGCTGACAAATTCGCGTTGACGGAATCGCGTCAACAAACGCCCATCAACAAACGCGAGATCAGCGGCGGAAATACTCCGGTCGCCCGGCGGTCCACAACTCGCCCCACAGGCGGCCGCCGCCGTCGACGGTCATCACTTCGCCGGTGACGAAGCTCGCGCTCGGCGAGCACAGGTAGATGCAGGCTTCGGCGATTTCCATCGCGGTGCCGGGCCTGCGCAGCGGATTGGCGAGCGAGAATTCGGCGTGCGCTTCGGGCGGATACACCTCGAGCCCTTCGGTGGCCGTGAGCCCGGGTGCGAGGCAGTTGACGCGGATGCCGAGCGGCGCCCATTCGACCGCGACCGTGCGCGTGGCGCCGATCACGCCGGCACGCGCCGCGACCGTGTGCGCGACGCCCGGCATGCCGCGCTCGGTGACCGCGACCACGTTGACGATGGCGCCGGGTTGCCGGGCTTCGCGCCAGCCCTGGGCGGCGCGCTGCATCATGTACCAGGTGCCGTTGAGGTTGTTGTTGACGACCGCGCTCCAGCCCTTGGGCGCGAAGTCGATCGCATCCTGCGGATACTGGCCGCCGGCATTGTTGACGACGATCTGCGGCTGTCCCCATTCGGCCGTCACGCGATCGAACAGCGCGGCGACCTGCTCGGGCTGGCGAATGTCGGTGACCTGCGTGAGTAGGCTCGCGCCCTTGCCGCGTGCGAACTCGGCGACGCGATCCAGCTTCTCGGCCGTGCGTCCGCAGATGGCCACTTTCGCACCGAGCCGCGCGAGCAGCAGTGCGATCGCGCGACCGAGCCCGCTGCCACCGCCCGAGACGATCGCGACCTGGCCCGCGAACAGGTCGGGCCGGTAGATCGAAGGTGCGGCCCAGAGCGCTTCGCAGAGCGCGAGCTGCTTGGCATCGTCGACCGGCTTCATGCGCGCAGCAGCTCGCCCGCGATGATCATCTTGCGCACTTCGGTGGTGCCGGCGCCGATCTCGAGCAGCTTGATCGAGCGATACAGGCGGTTGATCTCGCTCTCCCAGATGTAGCCGGTTCCGCCGTGCACCTGCACCGCGTCGTTGAGCACCTTGTTGAGCGTCTCGGCCACGTACATGACGCCGGCCGCGGTGATCTTGTGAATGTCGCCGCGACCGCCTTCGTTCTCGTCGATGACGTTGGCTGCGCGCAGCGTCTGGTACGTGAACAGGCGCATCGATTCGACCCAGACGTAGAGATCGGCGAGCTTGGACTGGATCATCTGGAACTCGGCGATGGTCTTGCCGAACTGCTTGCGCTGCCTGGCGTAATCGAGCGCGAGTTGTAGCGCACGCTCGGCGATGCCGAGGCAGATCGGCGAGATCATCGCGCGCTCCAGGTCGAGCCCGCTCATGACCACCTTCACGCCGTTGTTCTCGACCCCGACGAGGTTCTCGGCCGGCACGCGGCATTCGTCGAACACGAGTTCGGCCGTCTGGCTGCCGCGAAAACCCATCTTGGTGAGCTTCTGCGCAACCTTGAAGCCCGGAAAATCCTTCTCGACGATGAAGGCCGAAATCCCTTTCGCGCCGGCGTCCTTGTTGGTCTTGGCGTAGACCAGCAACACGTCGGCGACCGGGCCGTTGGTGATGTAGATCTTGCTGCCGTTGAGCACGTAGTGGCCGCCTTCGCGACGCGCCGTCGTGCGCATGGAGCCGAGCGCATCCGAGCCTGCGCCGGGCTCGGTCAGGCCCAGCGCGCCGATCGAGGTGCCCTTGCAGAGCCCCGGCAGATACTTGCGAATCTGCTCTTCGTTGGCGTTGCGCAGGATGTTGTTGAGGCACAGGTTGTCGTGCGCGACCCAGGCCAGCGCGAGCGCGTGGTTCCAGCGGCCGAAGGCCTGCAGGATCAGCCCGGACGTGAAAATGTCCATGCCGGCGCCGCCATAAGCTTCCGGCGCGGTGACGCCGAAGTAGCCGGTCGCGCCGATCTTCGGAAAGATTTCGGTGGGCCACCATTCCTCGTCGTCCATGCGCTGGGCGAGCGGATAGAGCTCGGCCTGCGCGAAGCGATCGGCCTGTTCGAGGATGTCGGACTCGTCGTTCGACAAGCCGCTGAAAGCTTGCAGCACACTGGGTTTTTCGAGCATCGCGGAATCGTCGGGCATGGCGTCGTAGCGGCTGGGGTTGCCGCTACGGTAAAGCGGCGCCTTGCGGGCGAGCTTCGTCCGATGAGATGAGTCGAGCCTGCGCAGCGCTCGAGCGCTCAGCCGTCGATGGCGTCGACGAGCCCCCAAAGCTTCGCGGTTCGCGCATCGATGCGCTGGCCCGACAGCGCGAGCCAGGCCGTGCGCTGGCGGCCGATGCGCCGGGCGATGCTCACGGTTCCGCCGGCGCCCGGAATCAGGCCGTAGCGCAGCTCGGGCAACTGGAACCAGGCATCGCGCGTGGCCACCAGGCGCCCGGCGAAGGCCGGAAACTCGATGCCCGAGCCGATGCAGGCGCCATGCAGGTAAACCGTCGTTCGTTCGGCGAGCATCGCGAGCAGGCGGCCGGGCAGCGCGAGGCCGCGCACCGCATGCGCGGTGGAAGGGTCGGGCGCACTGCCGAATTCGCGCAGGTCGCCGCCGGTCGAAAAGCAGCGCCCCCTGGCGCGAATGTCGACACTGCGAACACCGTCGTCGAGCAGCGCGAGCGTCAGCGCCTCGATCAGCGAATCGCGCATCTCGACGGTCATCGCGTTGCGGTTGAGCGGGCGGTTCAGTGTGAGCGAAAGACGTTCGCCCTCGCGGTGGAGCTCGACCGCCGCGCCGCTTTCGTCCGGCGTCGAGGCCGGCTCATGAGCGTGTTGCCAGCGGCGGAACTCGGCTCCGTTCTGCAGGCTCGCATAGGCCAGCGATTCGGCGACCAGCCCGTTCTCGGCATCGAGCTTCTGCGTGAGCCTCAAGGTCTGCACCAGCGTGGATGCCGCCAGTGGACAATCGACGATGGCCTTGCGCAGACGCAAGGCCGCGTCGGTATCGGGGACATGCACATCGCAGGCGCGGCTCAGCGGGCCGGCATCGCCGCCGACCGCGATCACCGGTGCCGGGATGCGCTTGAGCCAGTCGAGCACGCGCGCGTCGTCGAAACCCTGGGCGGCCGCGCTGTCGACGAGCAGCAGCGGTTGCGCCAGCAACGGCGAAGCCGGAGCGGTGGGCTCCCGCATCAGCGCTCGCAACTCGGCGATCGACAACACATCCATGCGCGGTTCTCGAAGGGCGGGCGCGAATCCTAGCAGCTGCGCCGAGCGTTCCGGTTCTACGCAGAACGGGTGAGGTTGAGGCGGGTTGCGCCGACTATCGTGCGCCCACCCAGCTTCGTCCCCGTCACCGTCCCGTCGCCGCCGACGATTCTTCGACCTGTATCCGAGGGCAGACCGCCGTGAGCAAGACCAACGCATGGCCTTTCAAATCGGTGCTGATCGCCAACCGCGGCGAGATCGCGGTGCGCGTGTTGCGCACGGTGCAGCAGCTCGGCCTGAGAGGCATCGTCGTCTATCACGCGGCCGATCGCGGCGCGCCGGCCGTGAAGCTCGCGGACGAGGCGATCGAGATCACCGGCAGCACGCCGGTCGCCGCGTATCTCGATGCCGCTCAAATCCTCGAAGCGGCCAGGCGCTCGGACGCGGGCGCGATTCATCCGGGCTACGGCTTTTTGTCCGAGAACAAGGCGTTCGCAAGCGCGGTGGAAGCTGCGGGCATCGTCTTCATCGGCCCGAAGCCCGAGCACATCGATCTGATGGGCGACAAGGTGCGCGCGCGCAACTTCGTGCAGAAGGCGGGCTTTCCGGTGGCCCCGAGCGCGATCGAGGACGACGATCCGGCGAGCTTCGTCGAGCGCGCACGCAAGGTCGGAGCACCGCTGCTGATCAAGCCTTCGGCCGGCGGTGGCGGCAAGGGCATGCGCATCGTGCGCGACCTCTCGCTGCTCGAAGCCGAGATCGAGCGCGCGCGCAGCGAAGGCCAGCGTTACTTCGGTGACGGCCGGCTCTACGTCGAGCGCTACATCGAGAATCCGCGCCACATCGAAGTGCAGGTACTCGGCGATTCGCACGGCAACGTCGTGCACGTGTTCGAGCGCGAATGCTCGGTGCAGAGACGCTTCCAGAAGATCGTCGAAGAGACTCCTTCGCCGGCGCTGACGCAGGAACTGCGCATGAGCATCTGCGAGACCGCGGCGGGCATCGCGCGATCGGCGGGCTACCGCAACGCCGGGACCGTCGAGTTCATTTTCGGCCAGGACGGAGAGTTCTTCTTTCTCGAAATGAACACGCGCCTGCAGGTCGAGCATCCGGTCACCGAAGAGATCACCGGCCTGGACCTCGTGCACGAGCAGCTGCGCATCGCGGCCGGCGAGCCGCTGGGCTACCCGCAGCGCGAGGTCACGACGCAAGGCCATGCGATCGAGTTCCGCATCTATGCCGAAGATGCGGGCCGAGGCTACACGCCGACCACCGGCCCGATCCTGCTGCTGCGACCGCCGCAGGGCGAGGGCGTGCGCTGGGACAGCGGGGTCACGCAGGGCGGCGAAGTGACGAGCGCGTTCGATCCGATGATCGCCAAGCTCATCGTGCATGGCGCCGATCGCAACGAAGCCATCGCGCGTGCCGATGCCGCGCTGCGCGATACCGTGCTGCTCGGCTGCAAGACCAACACCGCGTTCCTGCGCCGGCTCGTCGCGCATCCGGCATTCGTCGCCGGTGACGTGCACACTGGTTTTCTCGATGCCAACCCGCAGATCGCGGCCGAACCCGAAATCGCGAACGACAGCTTGCAGGCCCTGCTCGCCACGGCGGCGCTGTCGACGCGACCGATGATCGATGCGGCCGATGCGATCCCGGATCTGCATGCGGCGATCGGCAGCTGGACCAATTGACCGAAGGCGGCGAACTCCATGTTGCACGCGCTCAAAATCGCGGATACCGAACACTCGCTCGCGCTCTCGCGCGCACCGCAGGGCTATCGCCTGCATCTGGCCGATCAGACGTTGTCGGTCGCCTTGCGGCAGGAAGCCGACGGCGCGACCTGGCTGCAGGTCGGCGATCGCCATCTGCGCGTGCACGTCGCCACTCGCGGCGACCAGGTCTTCGTGCATCTCGATGGTGAAGCCTACGAGCTGCGCTACCGGCATCCGCTCGATCGCCTCGCGGCGCAATCGGCCGGCAGCGCCGACGACAGCGTGATCGCGCCGATGCCCGGCTCGGTCGTCGCCTTGAGCGTGGCGATCGGCGACGCGGTCACCAAGGGACAGGTGCTCATGGTCATGGAGAGCATGAAGATGGAGACCACGCTGGTGGCGCCGCGCGACGGCGTGATCGCCGCGATCACCTATGCGAAGGGGCAGAGCTTCGACCGCGATGCCGTGCTGCTGAGCCTGGAACCCTCCGAGAGCAAGTCGACTTCATGAAACGCATCGAATCCAGGCTCAACACGGCCTCCGCGGAATTCCAGGCCAATGCCGAGCACAATCGGCGGCTTGCGCAGGAGTTCCAGCAGAAGCAGGCGCGCGTGCGCGACGAGCGCCCGCAGCGCGACATCGATCGCCTGCGCTCGCAGAACAAGCTGCTCGTGCGCGAACGGCTGCAGCGCCTGCTCGATCCGGGCACGCCGTTCCTCGAGTTTTCGTCGCTCGCGGCCAACGAAGCCTATGGCGGCGAAGTGCCCGGCGCCGCCTGCGTGACCGGCATCGGCATCGTCTCGGGACGCGAGGTCGTCATCAACGCGGGCGATGCGAGCGTCAAGGGCGGCTCGTGGTATCCGCTGACGGTCAAGAAGACCGTGCGCGCGCTCGACATCGCGATCGAGAACCGCCTGCCGGTCGTGCATCTCTGCGATTCGGCCGGCGGCTTCCTGCCGCTGCAGGCCGATCTGTTCGCCGACAAGTATTACGCGGGCCGCATCTTCCGCAATCAGTGCATGCTGTCGAAGATGGGCGTGCAGCAGGTCTCGGTGGTACTCGGGCATTGCACGGCCGGCGGCGCCTATGTTCCGGCGCTGTCGGACTACAACGTGATCGTGCGCGGAACCGGCGCGATCTTCCTGGCCGGGCCGCCGCTCGTGAAGGCCGCGACCGGCGAAGAGAACACCGTCGACGAGCTCGGCGGCTGCGACATGCACACGAGCACCTCGGGCACCGCGGACTATCCGGCCGCGAGCGAGGACGAGGCGCTGGCCATCGCGCGCGACATCGTCGCCCAGTTCAAGCGGCCGCAGAAATCGATCATCGAATGGCAGCCGCCCGAGGCGCCTTACTACGATCCGAGCGAGCTCTACGGCATTCTGCCGCAGGACATCAAGCAGCAGTTCGACATGCGCGAAGTCATCGCGCGGCTCGTCGATGGCTCGCGCTTTCACGAGTACCAGCCCAACTACGGCAAGACGCTGATCTGCGGCTACGCGCACCTGTGGGGCTACAAGATCGGCATCCTGGCCAACAACGGCGTGCTGTTCAACGACTCGGCACTCAAGGGCGCGCACTTCATCGAGCTCTGCAACCAGAACAAGACGCCGATCGTGTTCCTGCAGAACATCACCGGCTTCATGGTCGGCCGCGAATACGAGCGTCGCGGCATCACCAAGGACGGCGCCAAGATGATCATGGCGGTGTCGAACAGCGAGGTGCCCAAGTTCACCGTCATGTGCCACGGCAGCTTCGGCGCCGGCAATTACGGCATGAGCGGGCGCGCCTTCGATTCGCGCTTCCTGTTCTCGTGGCCGCAGTCGCAGATTTCGGTGATGGGCGCCGAACAGGCCGCCAACACGCTCGCCGACGTCAAGATTCGCCAGCTCGCCAAGCAGGGCCGGCAGCTCTCGCAGGCCGACATCGACGCGATCCGCGATCCGGTGCTCGGCGAGTTCAAGCGCAAGCAGAGCGCGTACTGGTCGACCAGCGAAATCTGGGACGACGGCATTCTCGATCCGGTCGATACGCGCAATGCGCTCGGCATTTCGATCAGCGCGGCACTCAGCGCCCCGATCGGCGATCCGCGCTACGGCGTGTTCCGCATGTGAGGCGTGAGTAGGGGGCGCGCGGCTCGTCAGTTCGGGTGATCCCGCCGCTGCCGGCGCCGTGCAAGCTGATGGACAGAAAATAAAAGCCTGACCAGATCCGGGAGGAGACCGATGATGGTGACGGGGAACATGTCGCGGCGCTATGCCGCGATGGCGATGACAGCGACGGCCTTGAGCTGTGCGATCCCGGCCCACGCGGGCAGCATCGATGTCGGCGACGAGGCCTCGCTCGACTACAAGCTCACCGTGGGCTACGCATTCGCGATGCGTACCGAGAAGCGGTCGAATGCGCTCGTCAACGGTGACGTCGATCCGTTCCGACTGTTCGTGCTGCCGACCCAGCAGCCGGGCCAGCCGTTCCAGCTCGCGGGATTCTCGAATACCGGCTTGCCGACGACGATCAACTTCGACGACGGCAATCGCAACTTCGACAAGTGGGCTCCGATCAACAATCGGCTCAGCGCCCTGCTCGAACTGAACTACACGCATGGACCCTACGGCATCGTCGCGAGTGCCGACGGTTTCTACGATCACGTGTACCGCGAAGGCAGCAACGACAACGATTCGCCCGGCACCGTCAACAAGTTCGGTGACAACGACCGCTTCACCAAGGAAACGCGGCGCTACCAGGGCTCGCGCGCGCGCCTGCTCGACGCCTACGTCTACGGTGACTGGAACCTGTTCGGCGACGTCAACCTGAACCTGCGCGCGGGCAAGCACGTGGTGGCCTGGGGCGAAAGCCTGTTCTTTCCGGGCATCTCGGGTGCGCAGAGCACCGCCGATGCGACCAAGGCTTTCGTGCCGGGCGCGGAGATCAAGGCGATCCTGCTGCCGACCAACCAGCTGTCGATGCAGATGTCGCTGACGCCGGAATCCTCGCTGCTGGCCTACTACAAGCTCGCGTTCCGGCCGAACCAGATCTTCCCGGTCGGTGATTACTTCTCGCCGTCGGACGCGGTGGGACCGGGCGCGAGCTTCGTCTACGGATCGGCCAATCCGGTCAGCTATCTCGGCAACTGTCCGGGCCTGCTGCAGAACATCAGCATTCTCGGAACCAGTCTTCCGCCGATCATTCCGCCCGGGCTCGAAAGCCTGATCTGCAGCCAGATCCTCGCGCCGATCGGCAACGCGGCGGGCGCTCCGGCCTATATCTACGCCTATCGCGCCGAGGATCTGCGTCCGAGCGCGCATGGACAGTACGGCGTCGGGCTCAAGCATCAGTTCTCGAACATGCAGGTCGGCCTGTATTTCCTGCGCTACAGCGATCCCAATCCGACCGTACAGCTCAACTTCGGCTACGCGCCGTTCACGACCAACCCCGAGATCACCACGCAGATCGTCAACCAGCAGGTGCCGACGACGTACAACGTGAAGTATTGGGACGGCATCCATCTCTACGGCGCGAGCTTCTCGACGGTGGCCGGGCCGTTCAACATCGGCGGCGACATCATCTACCGCGACGGCGCCGCCATGCCGGCGCAAGCCTACGTCTCGGGCGTGCTGAGTCCGATCTACACGCGCGGCCGCGAAGGCAGCGTGCAGATGTCCGCGATCTACGTGACCAACCCGGGCTGGCTGTTCGACGATCTGTCATGGGTCACCGAAGTGGCTTATCACCATTTGTTCGGCCTCGACCAGGTGGACTCGCGGCCGGGCCAGATCATGGTCGGCGACGGCGGCGTGTCGTTCTACGACGAGGATGCGGTGGGCTTCCAGACCCTCGTCATTCCGACGCGCCACAACGTGGTCCAGGGTTGGGACGTGTCGACGCCGATCACCGTGGCCTCGCTGGTCAAGGGAACGCCGGCGCTGGCGGGCGCGTTTGGAGCCCTGTACGGCGACGGCGATACGCGCGTGAGCCTGTCGGTGCAGTTCACGCGCCTGCAGAACCTGCAGATCGGCGTGGGCTACAACTTCTTCTTCGGCAACGTGAACAAGACCATCGGCGACAGCACGCTCAAGGCCAACCCGTACACCGACCGCGACTATGCGACCTTCAGCGCCAAGTACAACTTCTGAGCCGCCGCGGAGCAGACGGTGAGCGCCGCCCAGGACATCAAGCACGACGCCGCCGAGTTCCGCAAGGCGCTCGGCAGCTTCGCCACCGGCGTGACCATCGTCACCACCCGCGCGCCCGACGGGCAGGCGCTCGGCCTGACGGTCAACAGCTTCAACTCGGTGTCGCTGGCTCCGCCGCTGGTGCTCTGGAGCCTGGCCAACAACTCGCGCAATCTGGCGGCTTTCCAAAGCACCGAGCATTGGGCCGTGCACGTGCTCGCGGCACACCAGGACGTGTTGTCGGGTCGCTTCGCCCGCGCGGGCGAAGACAAGTTCGCCGGCATCGACTGCGAAATCGGGCTCGGCGACGTGCCGCTGCTGCCCGGATGCAGCGCCCGCTTCGAGTGCCGCACCACGTTCCAGTACGAAGGCGGCGACCACACGATCTTCGTCGGCGAGGTGCTGCGCTTCGATTGCGGCGATGCGCCTCCGCTGGTGTTTCACGGCGGCCGCTATGCGCATGCGACCAAACGCGATTCGTCGAACGTCGTTCCCCGTAGCGCCGAAGCGACCAAACGCGATTCGTCGAACGTCGTTCCCCGTAGCGCCGAAGTCTCCGGCAGCTTCAGCGAGGATTTCCTCGGTTACCTGCTCGGGCGCGCGCATTTTCGCTTCTACGCGCGAATTCGCCCGTTGCTCGCCCAGGAGCAGCTCAGCGACGAGCAGTTCTTCGTGCTGTCGGCGCTGACCTTGCGGCGATCCGTCAGCGTCGCGAGCCTGGGGCAGGGGCTCGCCGGCATTCTCGAAGCCGAGGCCCAGGACGCGCTCGCGAGCCTGGTGCAACGGGGTCTCGTGCAACCGCTGGCCGGCGACGCATCCGCCTATGAACTCGCCACGAGCGGCGCCGCCTGCGCGCTGCGCGTGATCTCGGCGGCGAAGGCGGTCGAGTCCGAAGTGCTCGAAAAGCTCGGGGTTGCGGATTCGCCCGCACTCAAGCTGCTGCTCGGGCGCTTGCTGACGGTGATCGATCCGGATGCGGTGAAACTCTGGGGCTAGGGCATTTTCGCTCGGGTGCGAGACGGGGGTGATGCGCCAGGCTGGGAGAGCGGAAAGCTGCAGAATGTGCGTACTTTCCGCTCCGGCCCTCTCTCCCCTCGCTTTGCGAGGGACTCTCTCCCGCAAGCGGGAGAGAGGAAAGGCGGGCCATCTCGCAGCAAGGCTTATCGCTGAGAACTGCGTGTCGGTCCCCTCTCCCGCTGGCGGGAGAGGGTGGTTCGAAGAACCGGGAGAGGGGAAGGTCGGAGGCTATGCGCGTCTGGCAGTGCTCCAGGGTCGTTCTCCCTCCACGATACTCACGGCATGTAGTGCCCGCCGTTCACATCGAGCGTCGCACCCGTCACCACGCTCGCGTAATCCGACACCATGAACAGCGCCGCGCGGGCGCATTCCTCGTCGGGCGGAATGCGGCGCAGCGGAATCTGCGAGGCGATCTGCTCGACGAGCGCATCGACCGTGGTGCCGCTCTGTTCGGCCTGCCAGCGCATGTAGCCCTCGACCGGCGCGCCCCACATCCAGCCCATATGCACGCTGTTGACGCGAATGCCGTCGGGGCCGAGTTCCTTGGCGAGAAACTTGGAGGCGACCGCGAGCGCGCCCTTGGAGGCCGCATAGCCCGCTTCGCCCAGCGGAGGCACCACGCGCGCCGCCATCGTGTTGATGTTGACGATCGCGCCAGCGCGCTGGCGCTTCATCTGCGGGATCACGGCCTGCACGAGCTTGAGCGTGCCGAGCAGGTTGGTGTCGAGCACCGCCGGCCAGCTGTCGAGGTTCGCGCTCGATGCGTGGTCCATGTCGCCATGAAAGTAGGCGCTGTTGACGAGTGCGTCGATGCGCCCGAAGCGTTCGGTGGCCTCGGCCGCGAGCCGATCGCATTGGGCCCGGTCGGTGATGTCGGTGGCGCAGCGCAGTACCTCGCAACCCGTGCCGAGTTCGGCGATGCGGCGCTCGGCATCGACGAGCTTGTCGTCGCTGCGTGCCGCGACGACGACACCGCGCGCGCCTTCGCGCGCAGCTTCGATCGCGAGCTTGATGCCGAGCCCGGGACCGATGCCCGAAATCACCACGATCTTGTTCTGTAGCAGCATGTTGTTCTCTCCTCAGTCGGATAGCGGATCCCGCAGATGCCGGCGGCTGTATTCGGCGAAGTCGCGGCGGATGCCGTCCTCGCTGAGCCCGAATTGCGCGGGCGAATAATCGTGTCCGCCCTGATGGCTTTGCGCGTCGGCCGCGAGCCAGCGCTGCATCGCCGAGCGTGCGGAATCGCCCAGCGGCCAGCCGATGAACTCGTAGAGCTTTTCGACGACCGTCATCGGCTGCTTCACGGTGTCGCGGAAATCGACATCGATGAATTGCCGCGGCGCCTGCTCGCGCACGCGCATGGTGTGCAGCTGGGCGCGCCGCATGATCTCGCTCCACTCGCGTCCGGCGGTCGCCGCATCCGCCTGCTCGCTGTAGATGCAGCGCAGCGTGTGCACGAAGCTGCCGATCGACGGAATGCTCTGCACCGGATCGCGATGCGTGAGGATCACCTGCGCGCCGGGAAACACCTCGAGCAGCAGGTGCATGCGCAGCAGGTGATGCGGCGCCTTGAGCACCCAGCGCTGCGCGGCGATGCCGCGCTTGCGCTTCTGCCATTGCAGGAACTGCAGCATGCGCCGCAGGTAGCGGTACGCCGGCGCCTGGTCGCTCGCATCGAGCCAGCGCATGTAGCCCGGCACTTCGGCGTAGGCGTTGAAGGCCGAGAGCATCGAATGCTCCATGAGCATCACTTCTTCGTCCGCGGCCTCGTTCTCCATCGGATGGATCGCGAGCAGCTTGGGCATGGCCTGCGTCATCATCGTCACGAGTTCGGCGCCCTGATGACGGCGTGCTTCGGGGTTCTCCAGGCTCTCGTTCGGAAACGGAACCGGGAACTGCGACTCCCAGAACGCCATCCACCAGAAGCGCTCGTCGCAGGACAGCAGGCGATGCAGCTTGGTGGTGCCGGTGCGCGGAACGCCGACGATGAACAAGGGCGGGGCGATGGCCTCGTCCGCGATCTCCGGATGGCGCGCGAAATAGTCTTCGATGCGCAGCCGGTTGGCGAGCTGGGTGACGATCTTCTGTCGCAGCAGCGTGGCGCCGAGCTCGCTGAGCCTGGCGTCATCGGCGAGCGAGCGGCTCAACACCGCCAAGCCTTCGCGAAAACTCTCGTCGCCGAAATCGCTCATGCCCGGCGCCTGCGCGAGCGCCTCGGCGAGCATCGATTCCGCATTCAGCACATCGCTCATCGGGCCAGCTCCTGCTGCAAGTTCGCGAACTTCACGACGCGCGTCTGCGGATGCACGTGCTCCTTCGCGCCGACCCAGCGCAGGCACATCGTGCCTCGATCGTGGCCGGCGGTTTCGAGCCAGTTGGCGTGGCCCGGATCACGATGCGCCAGTACCAGATCGACGCTGCCGTCGGCGTTGCGCCTGGCCGAATGCTGGTTGTGGCAGATGCGGTGATAACGATAGTCGAGCGACTCCATCCACCAGTTGTCGATCTGCAGGTTCCAGAAGCGGCAATCCGGAATGCGCGGCAGATGAAAGATCAGCGCTTCGTCGTCTGCGAGCTGCCAGTACGAGTGATAGTAGAAAATGTTCGGGTCGCCGCCCGCCCGCTGGCACAGCGCCTGGTCGGCCGGTGGCAGCTGGTTGGCGTGCGCAAGATAGCTCTGCGCCCAGTCGGCGAAGATGCTGGCGGTTCCGCCGACGAATTTCGCCGCGCGCTCGAGTCCGGCCGCGAGACGCTCGGGCGTCAGCGGAGCCGGCGGCCGATCGCGACCGATGCGTTCGATGCGCAGCTGTGCCGCAGTTTCGGCGCGCCGGTCGATGAAGGTCTGGCGCACGATCACCGCGTTGGTGGTCGGCTCCATCGGCAGCCAGTTGCCGATCTGCGGCTGGCAGCTCAGCACCAGCTCGAAGCGGCCTTGCTCGTCGAGTTCGAGCTTGGCTCCATCGAGGAAGCCGGTCTGCACCATGCGGCCGTCGGTTTCGTAGCCGCCTTTCTGCGTGCCGAAGCTCAGGTAGGCGACGCCGCCGCGGCTGCCGCTGATGCGATAGTCGTAGCGTCCGTCGAGGCGCCCCATCAGGTAGAGATTGTCCGGGTTGTCGGCGCCGATCTTGCCGGTCTCGTGGGACGGAGCGAAGAAGCCCGGAGCCTCGGGATCGGCGAATTCGAGGTGCATTTCGAGCCCGATGCGCAGCAGCCGCGTCAGGTAGCGCCAGCCTTCGGCGCGCGTGAGCGCGTCGGTGGGTGCTTCGGGGCGCAGCACCTGTTGCCCGGCCTGCTTGAGCGCATCGCAGAAGGCCTCCCAAGTGCGACCCGATATCACATCGTTCTCGACCGACATGCTGCTCTGGCTCCCGACACTGATGGCCCGATGCTCGAACTTAGGAGCGTCGCGGCACCGCGTCATCGTTCGAATGGGGGAGTCGGCGCCGGTGTCGCGGCTTCACCATGCGCTATCGCATGACCGGAGCGGCGAATGCAGAACAATGGGATTGGGAACGACCTGGAGGCACGCCTGCGCAGGCTCGAGGACATCGAGGCCATTCGCCATCTCAAGGCGCGCTACTTCTTCTGCTGCGACCGCAAGGACGCCGACGGCATGCGCGATTGCTTCGTCGACGGCCGCATGCTGATCGACTACGGAGCGCTCGGCAGCTTCGACAATGCCGATGCGGTCGTGCAGCTGTTCCGCGACATCGGCTGCCAGCCGCACATGGTCGAGATGCACCACGGCGCCAACCACCAGATCACGATCGAGTCGGAAGCCGCGGCGAGCGGGCTCTGGAGCCTGCATTACTTCCTGATCGATACGAGCAGTGGCGGCATCACGCAGCTCGGCGGCTATTACGAAGATCGCTACGCCAAGCTCGATGGCCGCTGGAAGATGTCCGAAACGCGCTTCGTGGTGAGCTCCACGCTCGCGCTCGCACAAGGCGCCGATGCACTCAAGACCCTGTTCGCCGGGCGCAGCGCTCCGGCGCCGCACTGAAGGCTTTCACCGATGAGTCTGCTCGACCACGTCTCACCCTGGATGGACGAAGACCTCGCCCTGTTTCGCGACAACGTCGCGCGATTCGTCGAGACCGAAATGGTTCCGCACGACGAGGCCTGGCGCAAGCAGAACCATGTCGGCACCGAGATCTGGCGCAAGGCCGGCGCGATGGGCCTGCTGTGCACCGACATTCCGGGCGAATACGGCGGAGCGGGCGGTGATTTTCGCCACGAGGCGGTGATCTACGAAGAGCTCTCGCGCCGCGGCATCAGCGGCTTCGGCAGCGCGGTGCACAGCATCTGCGCGCATTACATCCTCAATCACGGCACCGAGGCGCAGAAGCGCGAGTTCATACCCAAGCTCGCGAGCGGAGAATCGATCGGCGCAATCGCGATGACCGAGCCGGGCGCCGGCTCCGACCTGCAGGGCATCCGCACGCGCGCTGTGCGTGACGGCGACGACTACATCGTCAACGGCTCGAAGATCTTCATCACCAACGGCTATCTCGCCGGCCTGCTCGCGCTGGTCGTGCGCACCGACAGCGGCTCGCGCGGCCTGTCGATCCTGATCGTCGAGACCCAAGGGCTCAAAGGCTTTCGCGTCGGCCGCGTGCTCGACAAGATGGGCATGAAGGCGCAGGACACGGCCGAGCTGTTCTTCGAGGACGTGCGCATTCCGGCGGCGAATCTGCTCGGCGGAACCGAGGGCAGGGGATTCGCCCAGCTCATGAGCGATTTGCCGTACGAGCGCGCGATCGTGGCGCTCTGCGGCGTGGCGGCGATGGAAGGCGCGGTCGCGGCCACGCTCGCCTATGTGCGCGAGCGCAAGGCCTTCGGCAAGGCCATCGCCGAGTTCCAGCACACCAAGTTCAAGCTCGCCGAAGCCACCACGGTGACACGCGTGGCGCGGACCTTCGTCGACCGCTGCGTGCAGGACGTGGTCGACGGCAAGCTCGATACGGCCACCGCTTCGATGGCGAAGTATTGGGTGACGGACATGCAGCAGCAGGTCATCGACGACTGCGTGCAGCTGCATGGAGGCTACGGCTACATGAACGAGTACCTGGTCACGCGGATGCTCGCGGATGCGCGCGTGCAGCGCATCTACGGCGGCACCAATGAAATCATGAAGGAAGTGATCGGCCGGGCCTTGCTGGGCTGAGGCGGCCGGTGTTCGGGCGGGCGCTTCAGCCGCGTACGAGATACAGGCGCAGCAGCGCGACGCAACAGGCGAGCGCGCTGGCCCAGCCTGACAGCGCGATGCGCAGCAATCCGTTGCGCGGGACGAAGCCGACGCCGCGAACGAGGCCGGCCGCCATCGCCCAGGCCGCAAGCGTCGCCGCGAGGTGGTCGGGCTTGCCGGCCGCATCGACCAGCGCGCGAGGGTAGGCGGTGATGCCGAACATCAGCAGCAGGCCGAGCGCGAGCGAAGCCCAGGCCATGCCTGGCTGCGCCGGTGGCGGGCTCACGCGGGCGGCTCCTGTTCGGCGTCGCGCCGGCTTTGTTCGTTCTCGCCCCACATGGCGTTGAGAATGGCCAGCAGCACCGCGAAGCCGACGCCCAGAACCCAAGTCAGATACCACATGTGTGTCTCCTTGCCTGTCAGTAGGCGCTGTGCGTATTGCGCTCGATGCCGGCGGTGGTGACCTTTCCGCGCATCACCCGATAGGCCCAGGCCGTGTAGAACATGATCAGCGGCATGAAGATCAGAACCGCGACCAGCATGATGCCCAGCGTGAGCGGACTCGAGGTGCTGTCCCAGACGGTCAGGCTGTGGCCCGGATCGGATGAGGACGGCATCACGAACGGAAACATCGAGACGCCTGCGGTCCCGATCACGCCGGCGAGCATCACGCTCGACAGGATGAAGGCCAGCCCGCTGCGACCGGCGCGCAGCAGCACAAGAGCGGCGATCGCGCCGACGTAGGCCGCTACCGGAGCGATCACCGTAGCCGGCATCGCGCGGTAGTTCGCAAGCCAGGCGCCGGCCCGGCGTTCGACCGACTTCGTCAACGGATCGGCGAGCGCGGCACCGTCGACGGCCGAAGTGATCGCATAGCCGTCGATGTGCAGCAGCCACAGACCCGCCGCGCTGAACGCGAGCAGCATCACCAGTGCGGCCCCATACGCCGCCAGGCGCGCGCGCCTGGCGATCGGGTCTTCGGTGCGGTGCGCGAGATAGATCGCGCCGTGCAGGACGATCATCGAGCTGCTGACCACGCCGCAGAGCACGGAGAACGGATTCAACAGCTGCCAGAACGAGCCGGTGTAGGTCGAGATCAGGTTTTCGTCGAAGTGGAACGGAACTCCCAGCAGCAGGTTGCCGAAGGCGACGCCGAAGATCACCGGCGGGACCGTCCCACCGACGAAGAGACCCCAGTCCCAGGCCGATCGCCAGCGTGGGTCGTGGATCTTGCTGCGGTAGTCGAAGCCCACCGGACGCAGGAACAGGGCCCAGAGCACCGCGAGCATCGCCCAGTAGAAACCGGAGAATGCGGTCGCGTAGACCAGCGGCCAGGCCGCGAAGATCGCGCCGCCGCCGGTGATGAACCAGACTTGATTGCCGTCCCAGTGCGGACCCACCGTGTTGATGACGACGCGGCGCTCGACGTCGCTGCGGCCGACGAAGGGCAGCAGGCTGCCGACGCCCATGTCGTGTCCGTCCATGACGGCGAAGCCGATGAGCAGCACGCCGATCAGCAACCACCAGATGAGCTTCAAGGTTTCGTAGTCGAACATGGCGTGATCCTCAGTGCGCGGCAGCGTGGATGGGCTCGTTGGCGTAGCGGCCGGTGCCGAGGCTGCCGGGGCCGAGCCGCGCGAAGCGCTGCATGAGATAGAGCTCGACGATCAGCAGCGCCGTGTAGAAGCCGACGAATCCGGCCAGCGATCCGTAGAGGTTGGAGACGCTGAGCGTGGACACCGACAGATGGGTTGGCAGCACGCCATAGATCGTCCAGGGCTGTCGCCCGTACTCCGCGACGAACCAGCCGAGTTCGCAGGCGATCCACGGAAGCGGCAGCGACCACAGCGCCCACTTGAGCAGCCAGCGCCGTGTCTCGGATCGCGTGCGCAGCGTCGACAGCGCGGCCAGCGCGAACAGGGCCAGCATCAGGAAGCCGATGCCGACCATCGCGCGAAAGCCCCAGAACATCGGCGTGACGCGCGGAATCGTGTCGTCGACGGCGCGCTCGATCATCTGCGGCGTCACCTGTCCGAAGTCGGTGACGTACTTGCGCAGCAGCAGGCCGAATCCGAGGTCGGCCTTGTGGCGCTCGAACACCGCTCTGGCTTCGGCATCGCTGCGATTCGCCCGCAGCTTGCCCAGCGCCTTGGCGGCCTCGATACCCGAGACGATGCGTTCGCGATTCTTTGCCTTGATCTCGATGATGCCCGGAATCGGCTTGCTCACCGAGCGCGTGCCGATCAGCCCCATGACCCACGGAATCTCGATGGCCCAATCGTTCTTCTGCTCGGCTTCGTTGGGCCAGGCCACCAGGCTGAACGAGGCGGGTGCCTTTTCGGTTTCCCACATCGACTCGATCGCCGCCATCTTGGTTTGCTGGGATTCGCCGACGGTGTAGCCGGACTCGTCACCGAGCACGATGACCGAGCACACCGAGGCCAGGCCGAAGGCCGCGGCGATGCGGAAGCTGCGCTTGGCGAACTCGACGTCGCGACCCTTGAGCAGATACCAGGCCGAGATCGACAGCACGAACATCGCGCCGGTGACGTAACCGGCCGAGACGGTGTGGACGAACTTGGCCTGAGCCACCGGATTGAAGATCACCGACCAGAAATCGGTCAGCTCCATGCGCATGGTTTCGTAGTTGAACTCGGCGCCGACCGGGTTCTGCATCCATCCGTTGGCGATCAGGATCCACAGGGCCGACAGATTCGTTCCGATCGCCATCAGGATCGTGACGAGCAGATGCTGCGGCTTCGACAGTCGATCCCAGCCGAAGAAGAACAGGCCGATGAAGGTCGACTCCAGGAAGAAGGCCATCAGCCCTTCGATCGCCAGCGGCGCACCGAAGATGTCGCCGACGTAGTGCGAGTAGTACGCCCAGTTGGTTCCGAACTGGAACTCGAGCGTGATGCCGGTGGTGACACCGAGCGCGAAGTTGATGCCGAACAGCTTGCCCCAGAAGCGCGTCATGTCCTTGTAGACGAGCTTGCCCGTCATCACGTAGACCGATTCCATGATGACCAGCAGCCAGACCATGCCGAGCGTCAGCGGCACGAACAGGAAGTGGTACATGGCGGTGGCGGCGAACTGCAGGCGCGAGAGATCGACGAGTTGCTCACTGATCATGTGGGGATCCAGTTGAGAGGGACGTTGCGGGCGAGATCTCGCCCAAGACACTGCTGCCGGCGGCGGCGCTATCGACGTCGACTTGCCGGTGACTGACGAACAGCTGCCACAGCACGACGATCGCCAGCAGCTTGACCGCCAGGATCAATGCGATTTCCTTCCGCAGCTGCCGATGATGATTCGAGACTGATGCGCCGCGCTGTTTCATCCGCGTCACGGAGTGGGGATCTTGCGGGGCCGATGGTGACGCCGCTGCTGTCCGGCGTCCTTGATCCGCATCAATCCGGTCCGGCCATCGCGGTGGGTCGCGGCGACACTCATCTCGATCTCCCTGGAACACGCTCTTGCGGCGCGCACGACCGATTGAATCAATGCCCGTGCCAGCCGCGCCCGGCCCGATGCACCTCGAGCAATCAAGGTCTTAGCTCACCATCGAAACGCCAGGCCGCCAGATTGGCTGCCACGATCGCTGCCGCACGCCTGGCGTGGCAGTGCGATGGCAGCGAGTCGCGCTACTCCAGTTCGTAGCGCTTGAGCCTGCGATAGAGCGTGCGTTCGCTCAGGCCGAGGTGATGCGCGAGCTCCGCACGGGTGCCTTCGAATACGGCGAGTGCATGCGTGAGCCGCGCTTTTTCCTTGCTCCGCCGAGTGCCGGCGGAAAGCAAGGCCACCGGCTCGCCGCCGACCACCTCGGCGGGAAGATCGCGGATGCGGATGACGCCGTCGTCCGCGAACAGGCGGGCGCGTTCCAGGACGTTGCGCAATTCGCGCACGTTGCCCGGAAACGGGTAGCGCCGCAGCGCCTCGGCTGCATCGTCGTCGAGGCGCAGCGGAGTGATATCGGCCATGCGCCGGAGCAGGCTCTCCGCCAGCAGCGGAATGTCTTCTGCGCGCTCTCGCAACGACGGCAGGTGAACCGGAAAGGCGTTGATGCGGTAGTAGAGATCCTGCCGGAAGCTGCCGGCTTCGACCATCTGCTTGAGTGGCTTGTGAGTGGCCGCTACCAGGCGGAAATCGGCGCGCAGGGTTTCGATTCCGCCAACGCGGCGAAAGGTTCCCGATTCGATCAGGCGCAGCAGCTTCACCTGCATGTTGAGCGGAACATCGCCGATCTCGTCGAGAAACAGCGTGCCCCCATGCGCAGCTTCGGCCAGCCCGATCTTGCGTTGCAGAGCGCCGGTGAAAGCGCCGCGTTCGTGGCCGAACAGTTCGCTCTCGAAAAGCGATTCCGAAAGTCCGGTGCAGTCCACCACCACCAGCGGCCCGCGCGTGCGCGGACTGGCTTCGTGCAGTGCACGCGCGAACAGCTCCTTGCCGGTGCCGGACTCGCCCTGCAGCAAGACCGGGATCCGCGAAGGCGCGGCGCGCTGGAGTGCCGAGAGCGCGGCGTTGAACGAGGGCGCGCGCCCGACCAGCCCGGCTTCGCGCGGCTGCGCCGAGGCGCCTGCCACGCTCGTGAGCCGCTCGACGTAGGCGATCACCGAACCCGCTTCGTCGAGAATCGGCCGCAGTTCGACATCGACGTGTTCCGGGCCCCTGGGCGTGTGGTGGATGTGCAGGACGCGCTCGGGCAGGCGCGTTTCGGCCGCACGCTTCATCGGACAGCGCTCGCCCGCCTGGTCGCAGGGCACGCTGTACTGATGGGAAACGCGGAAGCATTTGCGTCCGCTGATCTGCTGGCGAGGAGTGGCGAACTGCCGCTGGTAGGCGGTGTTGGAGGCGAGGATGTTGTAGTCGATGTCGAGCACGATCATCGGCGTGGGCTCGTGCTCCAGGTAAGAGATCAGGGCCTTAACCGAGTTTTCTGCGGTCGACATGATCGGGATCCTCGGCGACGGGCCGGTTGGCGGGCCGAGCCTAGCACTGCCTTACGGAACTGCCAAACGACTGCCACTGGCTGTCATCGCTGCCGCCGAACTGACTGCCAACGCTCCGGGCTGCGCCTGCGCGAAAGGTATACGCGCTTGTGAAACAAGGACTTGCGAATACAGCTGTGCTGGCATGTTGCGTGAGACGGCAAGGCGTCGCCATTTCCGGCGGCTTACCAAGAGGGCGCGGGATGCGCACCACCAGCCAGCTCGTCGTCGAAGGGCATTTCGATCCGGCCACGTCGACCATCAGCTACACCGTCCTCGATCGCAGCACCCGCCAATGCGCGATCGTCGACAGCGTGCTCGACTACGACCCCAAATCCGGCCGCATCAGCACCGGTTCGGCCGATGGGCTGATCCGGCGCGTCGCCGAACTGAATGCCACCGTGCAATGGCATCTCGAAACCCATGTCCACGCCGATCATCTTTCGGGCGCCCACTACCTGAAGGAACGGCTCGGCGGACGGATCGCCATCGGCGACCGGATTCGCGCCGTGCAGGACATGTTCGGCAAGATCTTCAACGCCGACGCGCGATTCGCCCGCGATGGCCGGCAGTTCGATCAGCTGTTCCATGACGGCGACGCGTTCGCCATCGGTTCGTTGCAGGCGCGGGTGCTGCATACGCCCGGACATACGCCGGCCTGCCTGACCTACGTGATCGGCGACGGCGCTGAAACGGTCGCCTTCGTCGGCGACACGCTGTTCATGCCCGACTACGGCACCGCCCGCTGCGACTTTCCGGGCGGTGACGCGCGCACGCTGTATCGGTCGATCAACAAGGTGCTGAGCCTGCCGGCCGAAACCCGCCTCTACATGTGCCACGACTACCGGCCCAACGGACGGGAGCTGCGCTACGAGACCACCGTCGCCGAGGAGCGCGCGCACAACATCCACGTGAAGGACGGCATCAATGAAGACGCCTTCGTGGCGATGCGGACCGCGCGCGATGCGCAGCTCGAAATGCCCACGCTGATCCTGCCGTCGGTGCAGATCAACATGCGCGCCGGCGAGTTGCCCGAGCCCGAGGACAACGGGGTGAGCTACCTGAAGATTCCGCTCAACGCCTTTTGATGCCACAGGACCCGGAGCTTCCATGAAGATCGCTCGACTGACTTCCACCTTGTCGGTCTGCCCGCAGGTCGGCCTGGCCGAGGTCGGGGCCGTTGCCGCGCAAGGATTCAAGTCTCTGATCTGCAACCGGCCGGACGGCGAGGGGGCCGATCAGCCGACACACGAGGAGATGGCGGCCGCCGCGTCGGCGCAGGGCCTGCAGTTTCACTATCTGCCGATCGTATCGGGCCAGGTTTCCGATGCCGACGCGCAGGCTTTCGGCGAACTGCTCGCGAAGGCCCCGGCGCCGGCACTGGCGTATTGCCGCAGCGGAATGCGCTCCGCCACGCTATGGGCTTTGTCATCGAAACTCGCCACGCCCGCGGCGGAACTCATCGACACCGCCCGGCGGGCCGGTTACGAGCTGTCCGCGCTGATGCCGCGCCTGATGGCTTGGAGCGTGCCGGGCCTCGTCGGCGAGCGCACCGACGCCGAGCACGCGGTGGTGATCATCGGCGGGGGGGCTGCGGGTATCGCCGCCGCCGCGAGCCTGCTGGCGCGCGCGCCCGGGCTCGATATCGCCATCGTCGATCCGGCCGAGGCGCATTACTACCAGCCCGGCTGGACGCTGGTCGGAGCGGGCGTCTTCGAGCCCGAAAAGACCGTGCGCAAAATGGCCGGATTGATTCCCAAGGGCGTGCACTGGATCAAGGCGGCCGTCGCCGGGTTCGAACCCGAGCAGGACGCGGTGATGCTGGAAGGCGGCCGCGTGGTGCGCTATCGCATGCTGATCGTCTGCCCGGGGCTGAAACTCGACTGGGCGGCGATTCCCGGGCTCGCCGAAACGCTCGGCAGGAACGGGGTCGTTTCGAATTACCGCTACGACCTCGCGCCCTGCACCTGGCAGCAGGTGCGACAGCTGCGCCGCGGGCGTGCCCTGTTCACCCAGCCGCCGATGCCGATCAAATGCGCGGGCGCACCGCAAAAGGCGCTCTATCTCTCCTGCGATCACTGGCGCCGCGCCGGACTGCAGGGGCAGATCGCCACCGAGTTCTACAACGCTGGCGCGGTGCTGTTCGGTGTGGCGGACTACGTGCCCGCGCTGATGGAGTACGTGCACCGCTACCAGGTGCAGCTGAACTTCGGGCACACGCTCACGGCGGTGGACGGGCCCAATCGCATCGCCAGCTTCAGCAGGCTGTTGCCTGGCGGCGAACGCGAAACGGTCCAACGCTCGTTCGACCTGCTGCATGCGGTGCCGCCGCAGTGCGCGCCGGATTTCATCAAGGCGAGCCCGCTGGCCGATGCGGCGGGATGGGTGGATCTCGATCCGGGGACGCTGCGGCACCGGCGGTTCGCCAACGTGTTCGGACTCGGCGATGCCGGCAACACCAGCAACGCCAAGACCGCCGCCGCCGCCCGCAAGCAGGCGCCGGTGGTGGCCCACAACGTCGTCGCGGCCTTGCGCGACGAGCCGCTGAGCGCGCGGTACGACGGCTACGGCTCCTGTCCCCTGACCGTCGAGCGAGGCAAGATCGTGCTCGCCGAGTTCGCCTACGGTGGCCAGCTCAAGCCGAGCTTCCCGCGCTTTGTGATCGACGGTCGCAAGCCTTCGCGGCTCGCCTGGCTGCTCAAGGAGCGCATCCTGCCGCCCTTGTACTGGCAGGGCATGCTCAAGGGCCGTGAGTGGCTGGCCCAGCCCGAACTGGTCGGATAGCGGTGGACAACTCCTTGCTGACGGCCGTGTTGGGCGCCCTGATCGGTCTGGCGCTCGCCTTGACGGGGGCCGGTGGCGGCATCCTGGCCATGCCGCTGCTGATGCTGGCGCTGCACCTGACGGTGGTGCAGGCCGCGCCGATCGCGCTGCTGGCGGTGGGGATCTCGGCGGCGCTGGGCGGCGCCATCGCCCTGCGCGAAAACAGACTGCGATACCGGGCGGCGGGGCTGATCGGTGTGGTCGGCATCTGCACGGCCCCGCTGGGCGCCTGGATCGCACACCGCATCCCCACGGCGCCGATGACGGTCCTCTTCGCGCTGGTCCTGACTTACGTGGCGATCCGGATGATGAGGGACGCCCGCGTCTCGTCGCGGATTCCGCCCGATCAGAAACTGCCTTGCGTGATCGACCCGGACCAGGGGCGGCTGCACTGGACCGCACCCTGCGCTCGTGCCCTGATGATGACCGGCGGACTTTCGGGCGTGCTGAGCGGAGCGCTCGGAGTCGGGGGCGGATTCGTGATCGTACCGTCGCTGGCGCGCTACACGAACCTGGACCAGGCCAGCGTGGTGGGCACCTCGCTGGGCGTCATCGCATTGGTGTCCGCCGGGAGCGTCGCCGTGGCGGTGGGCGCGGGGTCGATGCTGTGGCCGGTCGCGGTTCCGTTCGCGCTCGGCTCGCTTGCCGGAATGATCGTCGGCAGCCGTCTGGCGGGGCTGCTTTCGGTGGTCGCGCTGAAGCGGTCTTTCGGGGCCATCAGCCTGGTCGCGGCCGCTGTCATCGTCATCAGGATCGTCTGAACGAGCCTGTCGACGCGTGCCGCCGGCCGCTATTCCACCGCGGGCGCAACCTCCACCACGATTCCGGAAACCTCGCGCTCGAGCCGGATCTGGCAGGACAGCCTCGATCCTTCGCGCAGCGGCACATACTCCGCGAGCGCTTCGAGCATCATCGCCTCGTCCTCGCTCTTCGCCGGCAGACGAGCGCTCCACTCCGCACTCACGTAGACGTGGCAGGTGCCGCAGGAACACGCGCCGCCGCAGGTTCCATCGACGCCCAGGCCCGAATCGCGCAAGGTTTCCATGAGCTGCGTGCCTTCGGCGGCATCGAGAACCTGTTCGGTGCCGTCACGGCCTTTGACGCGGACTTCGGGCATGCGCAAAAAACTCCGGCGGGTGGGTGAATGACTGGGAAGCGGGGCTGATAAAGGAAGCGCCCGTATCGCTGGAGGAGCAAACTCGCGATACGGGCGCAGCACTGCAAACTTGCAATTAGATGAGGATCAGATCTTCGACAGATCGCCGTCCGCGTAGAACTGCTTGAACCACTTGCGGTACTGCAGGATCGGGCCGTCGCCGTCGCAGAGCAGCGGGTTGGGGCGATACTTCTTGTTGTTCCAGACGATGAAGTCCACGCTCTCGAAGCCGGCGCTCTCTTCGCCGTCGGCCGCGCCGATCATGTGATCGACGAGCTTCTTGGCGATGGCCGCCTCGCGCGTGCCGGCGCCGTAATCCTTGTGGCGGAAGCTCATGTTCATCTGCGAACGTTCGAGCGTGATCGGCTGCGTGTACGAGATCATCGTCGCGCTGACGCCTTCCTGGGTGAAGTGGAAGACGTTGAGTCCCGGGCCGTAACCCTTGCCGACGATGTAGCCGCCGGCCATGTCGATCTCGATGACGTGATCCTTGAAGTTGACGACCGCCGGCGGAATGCCGGCCGCGCCGTGCAGGAACTTCAGGTGAGCGAAGTCGACACCGTTTTCGGCCACTTCCTGGATCGCCGTGTGCACCGGCCAGCTGCCGCGGCGGTCGCCCGTATAGCCTTCGTCTTCCATTTCCGGAATGTGCGGAAGCTGCCAGCTCGGCGCCTCGCACTTCGGGTGAAACCAGACCCAGATCATGCCG
The DNA here is from genome assembly GCF_000271305.1 of Hydrocarboniphaga effusa AP103. Taxonomy (GTDB): domain Bacteria; phylum Pseudomonadota; class Gammaproteobacteria; order Nevskiales; family Nevskiaceae; genus Hydrocarboniphaga; species Hydrocarboniphaga effusa. Next base: position 312,480 of record NZ_AKGD01000004.1, on the reverse strand, counting down.
TACTTCTCGACCGCCGGCAGCGTGCGCAGGATCGCCTGCTTCTTGATGATCGGCGGCGCGACCTTGCCGTAGGGAATCGCCTTGCACCAACCCTCGGTGTTGTATTCCCAGTGATGGAACGGGCAGCGGATGTTTTCGCCGACGACCTTGCCACCGTGGCCCAGATGCGCGCCCAGATGCGGGCAGTAAGGATCGGTCATGCCGACCTGGCCGCTCTCGCTGCGGAACAGCACCCATTCCTGGCCGAGCATTTCGACGTTGCGAATCTCGCCGGTCTTGAGCTGATCGGAGAAATCGACGAAGAACCAACCGGTCGGAATCGGGAACGGGCAGCGTTCCAGGGATTGCGATTCCAGCAGCATCTTGAGGTTCATCTCACCCATTGTTGTCTTCTCCTCCTGCGGCGATCTTCACGCGTGGGTCTGTCGGCGGGGCCGGCGTTTCGTAGGCTTGTGCGAGCTAGTGTGGTGGCTGGCGGCGAGCGCGTCTTAGTCCATTCAGAGGATGAATGGACTCAAGCGGCCTTCGGTTTGATGCCGCGCTCGCGCGCCATCGTGATCGCGGTGTCCTCGATCATGTCTTCCTGTCCGCCGACCATCTTGCGGCGTCCGAGCTCGAGCAGGATCTCGCGCGCCGAAACCCCGTATTTCTGCTCGGCCCTGCGCGCGAACAGCAGGAAGCTCGAGTACACGCCCGCATAGCCGAGCGTGAGCGAGTTGCGGTCGATGCGGACCGGAAAATCCAGGATCGGCGTGACGAGGTCTTCGGCGACGTCGCTGACCTTGAACAGGTCGACGCCGGTTTCGATACCCATGCGGTTGCAGACCGCGACGAAGACTTCCATCGGCGTATTGCCGGCGCCGGCGCCCATGCCGCCGCAGGCGCAGTCGATGCGCCGTGCGCCGGCTTCGACCGCGGCGATCGAATTGGCCACGCCCATCGACAGGTTGTGATGGCCGTGAAAGCCGATCTCGGTCTGCGGCAGCAGCTGGTCGCGCAGCAGGCCGATGCGGGCCTTGACGTCCTCGGGCAGCATGTAGCCCGCGCTGTCGGTCACGTAGAGGCAGTTGGCGCCATAGCTCTCCATGAGCCTGGCCTGTTCGAGCAACTGCTGCGGCTCGATCATGTGCGCCATCATCAGAAAGCCCACGGTATCGAGGCCCATCTTGCGGCCGAGATTGATGTGCTGCTCGCTGACGTCGGCCTCGGTGCAATGGGTGGCGACGCGGATCGTGGTCACGCCGCAGTCGGCCGCCATGCGCAGATGATCGACGGTGCCGATGCCCGGCAACAGCAGCGCCGAAACCTTCGCGCGCTTCATCAGCGGAACCACCGCGCGCAGGTATTCCTCGTCGCTCGCGGCCGGAAAGCCGTAGTTGACCGAGGCGCCGCCGAGCCCGTCGCCGTGCGTGACTTCGATCAGCGGAACGCCCGCCGCATCGAGTCCCTGGGCGATCGCCTTCATCTGCTCGATGCTGATCTGGTGGCGCTTGGGATGCATGCCATCGCGCAGCGACATGTCGTGCGTGGTGACGCGAGTGCCTGTGAGGGTGCTCATCGGGTTGCTCCGAATTTCAGGATTGCAGCATCTGCGGCATAGGGGTGAAGGCCTCATGGTGAAAACCGGGCTCGTTCATGACGCACGGTCCCTCACCCTCGGTCCCTCTCCCGAACGGAGAGGGAAAAATGACTTCAGGCCGCTTCGAGCTTGAAGCGCCCGGCCTGGATTTCCCTGGCGATCATCTCGGCCGTGCGCGTCGCGCTGGCGGTCATGATGTCGAGATTGCCCGCGTACTTGGGCAGGTAGTCGCCGAGGCCTTCGACCTCGATGTAGGTGGTGACCCGGTTGCCGTCGAACACCGGCCCGTTCTTGAGCCGGTAGCCCGGCACGTACTGCTGCACTTCGGCGACCATCGCATGCACCGATGCCTCGATCTCGCGTTCGCGCGGGGCTTCGGTGGTCAGGCAGTGAATGGTGTCGCGCATGATCAGCGGCGGCTCGGCCGGGTTGATCACGATGATCGCCTTGCCCTCGTCGGCGCCGCCGACCTGGGCCACCGCGCCTGCGGTGGTGCGGGTGAATTCATCGATGTTGCGGCGCGTGCCGGGACCGACCGACTTCGATGCGACGGTCGCCACGATCTCGGCATAGCGCACCTTCTGCACGCGCGAGACCGCATAGACCATCGGGATCGTCGCTTGGCCGCCGCAGGTCACCATGTTGACGTTCATCGCCCGGCGTTCGGTGTTCTGCGCGAGGTTCACCGGCGGTACGCAGTACGGGCCGATGGCGGCCGGCGTCAGGTCGATCATCATCACGCCCAGGCGCGTGAGCTTGTCCGAGTGGTCCTTGTGCACGTAGGCGCTGGTCGCATCGAATGCGATCTGCACGCCGTCGGCGGCGACATGCGGCAGCAGGCCATCGACGCCTTGATCGGTGGTCTTGATGCCGAGCTCGCGTGCGCGCGCAAGGCCTTCGGAGGCCGGATCGACGCCGACCATCCACACCGGTTCGAGTACGGGCGAGCGGCGCAGCTTGTAGAACAGATCGGTACCGATGTTGCCGGGGCCGATGATCGCGCATTTGATCTTTTGCATTGAGCGTCTCGATGAAAGCTTTTATTCCGTGAACGTGATCGAAGCCGAGCCGATGCCTTGCAACTGCATGTCGAAGCGATCGCCGGCCGAAGCGGGCAGCAGCGGAGCGAGCGAGCCCGACAGGATGATTTCGCCGGCCTTGAACGGAATGCCGTAGCGGCCCAGCGTGTTCGCAAGCCAGGCGACGGCGGCCGCCGGATGACCTTGCACGGCCGAGCCGATGCCCGACGCGGCGTGCTCGCCGTTCTTCTGGATCTGCATCGTCACCGCGGCCAGATCGAGCGAGCGCGGCGAGACACGATCGTGACCGAGCACGAACACGCCGCAGCTCGCGTTGTCGGCCACGGTGTCCTCGATGCGGATCTTCCAATCGCGAATGCGCGAATCGACGATCTCGAAGCAGGCGCAGACGTAATCGGTGGCGGCGATCACGTCGGCCTCGGTCACGCCGGGGCCTTGCAGGTCGCGCGACAGCACGAAGGCGATCTCGCCTTCGGCGCGTGGCTGGATCAGCCTGGCCTTGGACAGGCTCACGGTGCTGCCGTCCTCGACCTGCATGACATCGAGCAGGAAGCCGAAGTCGGGCTGGTGCACGCCGAGCATGTCCTGCACGGGCTTGCTGGTGACGCCGATCTTCTTGCCGATCACGCGCTCGCCCGAGGCGATGCGCCGGTCGAGAAAGTGCAGCGAGATGCGATAGGCGTCATCGATGTCGATGCCGTCGACGCGCCCGCTCAGGGGCGCCAGCGTGCGGCGTGAGCGCAGGGCGTCGAACAGCTCGTCGCCGAGTTCGCGCTGGCGTTCGGTGCTCAGCGCCATGCGCGCGTCTCCACGATGCGCATGCCGGGCTCAACCATGGCGCAGGAAATCGAGCACCGTGCGATTGAACAGCTCGCGATGCTCGATCATCACCCAGTGTCCGCAGTTGGGAACCAGCACCATACGGCCGTTGCGCAGGCCCTTGGCGAGCCTGAGGATGCCGCTGTCCGGCATCATGTTTTCGTTGAGCCCCCACAGCGTGAGCGCGGGGCAGGCGATCTCGGGCAGTCGATCGGTGAGGTTCGGAACCTTCATGGTCTTGATGACCTGCGGGTTCTGCAGCTTCATGAGCTCGCGGCGTTCACGCACGAGTTCGTCGGTGACCACGGATGCATCGACGACGAAGGCCTTGGCGAAGAACTCCTTCATCATCGCCTCGCTCGGAAGCTCGGGGCTGCCGAACAGCTTGAACATCGCGGCCATGCCGGGCATGGCGAGATAGTCGGGCAGGTCGTTGAGCCCGCCCGGCGCCATCAGCACCAGGCGCTGCACGAGCTGAGGCCGGGCGAGCGCGAGCCCGAGCGCGATCGCACCGCCGAGTGAATTGCCCACCAGCGTGCAGCGCGTCACGCCAAGTGCATCGAGCGTCTGCTGCACGCATTCGACGAAGAAATCGAGCGTGTACTGCGCCTCGCTCGGCTTGTCGGAATAACCGTAGCCGATCAGGTCCGGAACGATGCAGCGATAGCCGGCTTCGACGAGTGCGGGCCAATTGCCCTTGAAATTGCTGTAGCCGCAGGCGCCGTTGCCCGAGCCGTGCAGGAACACGACGACTTCGCCGTCGCCCGCGTCGTGATAGTGAATGCGATGCCCGTTGCGCAGCTGCGCATAGCGGCCTTCCGGCACGGGCTTGACGGCGGGAGCGGAGTCTTGGGGCATGACGGAGCACAGTCGATGAGGCCTTCGCATCGTCTGCGTCCGCCGAGATACTGGCTTCGTCTCTTTGGACTACGGAAGCGCGGCGTCGATGACCTAGCATCGCGCTGTCTCGAAGCCGCTTTCGGAGTCAGCGCATGCCGCAACCGCCCGTCGTTCTCGTCACCGGAGGCGCCAAGGGCGTCGGCCGCGGCATCAGCGAGCGATTCCTGGCTTCGGGCGCGACGGTGATCGCCTGCGGCCGCGAGCGGCCCGAATCCTTGCCGCAAGCCGCAGAACGCAGGGCCGAGTTCATCGCGGCGGATCTGCGTGACGAGCAGGCCCGCATCGCGCTGCTCACCGAGCTGATCGAGCGTCACGGCCGGCTCGACGTGCTCGTCAACAATGCCGGCGGCTCGCCGTTCGCGATGGCCGACCAGGCTTCGCCGCGCTTCCACGACAAGATCCTGCAACTCAATCTGCTCGCTCCGCTTCATCTGGCCCAGCTCGCGAATGCGCAGATGCAGAAGCAGGGCAGTGGCGCGATCGTCTTCATCGCCAGCGTCAGCGGCTTGCGTCCTTCTCCCGGAACCGCCGCCTACGGCGCCGCCAAGGCCGCGGTGCTGAGCCTCGTGCAATCGCTCGCCATCGAATGGGCGCCGAAGGTGCGCGTCGTCGCGGTGACGCCGGGGCCGGTGCTGACCGAGCAGGCCGATCTGCATTACGGCGACGCGAGCGGCATCGCGGCGGTGGCTTCCACGATTCCGCTGCAACGGCTCGCGCAGCCGAACGACATCGGCGACGCCTGCGTCTGGCTCGCATCGCCGGCCGCGTCTTATGTGAGCGGCAGCAATCTGCTGCTGCATGGCGGAGGCGAACGCCCCGCATTCCTGGCGGCCGCGACCGCCAACCGCGATGCCGGTGGAGGCCGGAAACCATGACCATGAAAGCTTTTGGAAAGGGAGCCGCGATCGTGTTCGGCGGCAGTGGTGGCATCGGCCAGCACGTCGTGCGCAGCCTCGCCGAGGCCGGCAGCGATGTCGCGATCGTCTATCGGCGCAAGCGCGAGCTCGCCGAAGCGCTGGCCGCCGACATCGCCAAGAGCGGCCGCAAGGCCAGCGCGCACGCGGCCGATCTGACCGATGCGAGCAGTATCGTCGCGGCTGTCGAGCAGGCCGTGGCGCAACACGGTCGCATCCACACCGTGGTGTTCGCGGCAGGCCCGGTGGTCGAGCAGGTTCCGCTCGCCGAAACCACGCAGGCGCTCTGGCGGCAGTCGATCGACATCGAAGTGCATGGCTTCTTCAACGTCGTGCAGGCCACGCTGCCGAAGCTGCGCGAAAGTGGTGGAAGCTACGTGCACCTGGGTTCCGCGGGCCACGTCTGGTTTCCGCCGCGCGACGGCCTGTCGGTGGTGCCCAAGGCCGCCAACGAAGCGCTGATCAAGGGGCTCGCGAAAGAAGAGGGGCGCAACGGTGTGCGCGCCAACTCCGTGCTCGTCGGCGTGATCGAGGCCGGCATGTTCAAGGAGCTCACCGAGCGCGGTGTATTCGGAAAGGAATGGGTCGACGAAACCCAGAAGCTGCTGGCGATCAAGCGCTGGGGCCAGCCCGAGGAGATCGGGCATGCGGTCGTTTTTCTGGCCACCAACGGCTACGTGACCGGCCAGCAGATCAACGTCTCGGGCGGCTTCGGCGTTTGATCGCTGCGCCTCGCGCGCTCCTGCGAATGGACGAAGCCGCCGCGTGCGCCGCGCAACATGCTCGGCGCACACCTTCATGAGCAGGAGACCGACGATGCCGCTGCCGCTGGAAGACCTCGAGCTGATCCGCAGACTCAAATACCGCTACTGCCGCTGCATCGATACCGCGAATTTCGACGAGCTGCGAGGCCTGTTCGTCGAAGACGCGAGCGTCTGCTATGTGGGCGGCACCTATCGCTTCGAAGCGCAAGGCCGCGATTCGATACTCGATGCGCTGGGCTATGCCTTTCATGCGGAAGCGATCGCGCTGCATCACGTCAATCATCCGGAGATCGACTTCGTCTCGGACACCGAGGCCACCGGCGTCTGGTATCTGAAGGACTGGTTCCTCGACCTGCGCAACAAGATCATCACCGACGGCAGCGCGCTGTATCGCGACACCTACGTGAAGCGCGACGGCGAATGGCTGATCAAGCGGGCGACCTACGAGCGCATCTACGAGATCGTCACGCCGTTCGTGGTGCCCAGGAGAGGACTCGAACCTCCACGGAGTTACCCGCTAGTACCTGAAACTAGTGCGTCTACCAATTCCGCCACCTGGGCATGGTCGGCGCAGGCGCGCACTTTCCGAACGAGCCCTCTCTCCCCTCACTCCGTGAGGGACTCTCTCCCGCAAGCGGGAGAGAGGAACGGCAAGACGCTCAGCTGACCGAAATCACGCTATTCAGCAGCAGGCGCACGAGCATCGTCTGCCGCGTGACGCCCGTCTTGCAGAAGATCGAGCGCAGGTGCGTGCGCGCGGTGTTGCGGCGTACGTCCATCTTCTCGGCGGCTTCGTCGAGCGTGAAGCCTTCGGCGAGCAGCATCGCGAGCGAGGCCTCCATGCGCGTGAGGCCGAACAGCTTGCGCAGCAGCTCGTTCGATGGCTGCGCCGCATTCGATTCGGGATCGCGAAGAAACACCGCGACCGCCGGCCGCTGCTTGCTCTCCGACCACTGACCGAGCGGAATCGGACGCACGAGCACGCCGAGCTTGGCGCGACCCGAAGGGCGCGACACCGACATCGCCTCGACGATGCCGGGCGCGCCGTTGTTGGCCGCGCAGGGGCCGGTCAGCGCGTGGCGGATCATGCTCTGCAGCTCGCGGCTCTCGGTGCTCGAATCGACGCCGAGCGCATTGCCGAACAGGCGGATGCCGTCCTTCTCCGCGAGGATGCGCTTGGCTTCCTGGTTGGTCTCGATGATGGTGCCGTTCTGGTCGAAGATGACCAGGCCGAGCAGCATGCGATTGACCGCGCCGGCGAACAGCTGGCGCTCGCATTCGAGGAAATCGATGCGCGTGTGCAGCTGGATCGAGCGCTTCAGGTGCGGCAGCAGGGTGCGGCAGAGCATCTTGTCCTGCGCCGAGAATTCCGGCGCTCCGTGCGGCCGCGTCACGCGCAGGCGACATTCCACGCCGTCGCCGGAGATGTCGGCTCCGAGCAGATGGCGCACGTCGATCGAGCGCATGTACTCCTTGTAGATCGGGCTTTCGAGCCACTGGCGACCGATCAGTTCCTCGGCGGTCACCACTTCGCCTTCCTTGAGGCGCACGAACGGATCGAGCGCGAAGAAGCGGTTGGAGTACGACTCCATGCCTTCCATCGTGGTCTTGCCGGTGTTGATCATGATGCCCGCGCTGTCGCTCGTCGGCGGCCGCAGGATCAGGGTCACGTGCCCGGCGCGCAGGGCCTCGCGCATGAGCTGCAGCGCGGATTGCCAGGGCGGCGATTCCATCGGCCCTTCGTAGATCGCGCCGATGAGCCGGTCGAGCGGAACGATCTCGGCCGCTTCGGGCTCATCGTCGTATGCGGGGAAACGGGATCTGATCGAGGTGACGACCGGGCGCTCGGTGACCGGGCGTTCAATTACATCGAGAGCATCGAGTTTTGCTGACATGCGTCTGGATCTCCTCCACCCACGTCTTGTCGTGACTCCGTTCGCCCCTGAGGGGCCTGTGCGATGGTTCGGAACGGATTGACCCCTTGCACAACCATCCATGACGGCCGGGGGGTGTCGAAGTATAGGCACATGCTTTCGGTGATCGGCAAAAACTCGTCCGTTTGGACGAATTGTCAAAATTGTCTTTTTGGGACAGTAGCTTACCGATGTGAAGTCAGACGATTCGTACGGTAATCGCTCGAACAGAGCTAATTTTTTTATTGCGCTTCCCAAATTCGAAAACAGGGCAAACCGAATGGTCGACGAGAACCAGATGAAGAACGTGCTGCAAGCCTATATCGACGGCTTCAACCACGGTGACGCCGAGGCCATCATCGCTCTGTATGCAGATGACGCAACGGTCGAAGACCCGGTCGGCAAGCCGCCGATGCAGGGCAAGCCGGCGATCGCCAAGTTCTACCGAAACTCGATCAAGACCGGGGCCAAGCTCGCGCTCGCGGCCCCGATACGAGCCTCGCAAGGGCAGGAGGCCGGAATGGCCTTCGACGTGCGGCTCGAGATGCCGCAGGGGCCGGCGCTGATTCGCGTGATCGACGTGATGCGTTTCGACAGCGAAGGCAGGATCGCCTCGATGCGGGCGTTCTGGGGCTTGAGCGACATGCAGATGGGCGGCTGAAACCTCAGCCCGCGTCCTGGCAGGCGCTCAGCAGATCGAGCGTCGGGTCATAGACCTTCGACCGCACCGAAAACAGGCCCATGAGCGTGTGGAAGGCGGCGTCGTGGGAAGTCGGCTGTCCGGTCTTCTGAGCCAGGCAGTGGGTATCCAGCTTCAGTCGCGAAGAAGCCTGCGCAGAGAGCCACAGGAACATCGGCACGTGCGTCTGCTGATCGGGCGCCAATCGATACGGGATGCCGTGCAGATAGAGGCCTGCTTCGCCGAGGCTTTCTCCATGATCCGAAACGTAGAGCACGACCGAGTCGGTCGAAACCGAGCGCGCGTCGAGCTGCCCGATCAGATCCGAGAGGACCGAGTCGGTATAGACGATCGAGTTGTCGTAGGCGTTGACGACCTCGCTCAATGAGCATCGTTGCACGTTCTCATCGCGGCAATCGGGCGTGAAACGGCGCGCACTTTCCGGATATCGCTTGAAGTAGGCGGGGCCATGGCTGCCCTTCATGTGCAGCACCAGCAGCATCGATTCTTCGGCCTTGAGCGTCACGTCTCCGAGATCGCTCAGCAGCGCCCCATCGAGGCACTGGCCGTCGGTGCAGAATCGCGGGTCGTTCTTCTCGCCGATCGATATCGAGCCGACGCGGCTGCAGACGCCCTGGCAGCCGGAGTCGTTGTCCCACCAGGCGACGCGGACGCCGAGACGATGCAGAACGTCCAGGACGTTTTCCTGTTCGGCAGCCCGCCTCGGCGAGAAGCGTTGTTGCCCGAGATTGGAGAACATGCAGGGCACGGACTCCGCGGTCGCGGTGCCGCAGGAACGCACGGCGGAAAAGTTGAACAGGTCGCGTCGGGCCGACAGCGCGGGATTGGTGGAGCGCCCGTAACCGTCGAGCTGGAAATTCTGTGCCCTGGCCGTTTCGCCGACGACCATGACCACGAGCAGCGGACGGGTGCCCGCGACCGCAGCGCGGGTCGCATCGCCTGCGATGCGCAGCAGCGGCGCCGCATGGTGTTCGCGATACTGGCGACGAAGATACGAGTATGCCGAGTTGATCGGTGACACCGGATTGATCAGTACCGCCACGGACCGGTTTTCCCGGCCCCAGAACGAGAGCTCGTTGTACTGCAGCCCGAGCACGGCGGCCTGGACCGTGAGCACGAGCATCAGCAGCGCGGCTCGGGTCCGGAACTCTTTCCAGAAGCCGCTCCGGCGCAGCCGCACCTTCCAGACCACCACGGCGGGAAGCAGTCCGAATACCGCCACGTGGGTCCAGAACGCCCCGCTCATGAGGTCGGAAGCCTCGGCGAAATCGGTGCGCGCCACGTTCATGATCATCGACTTGTCGATGAGGGTGCCGAAGCTGTCCATGAAGTAACTGCAGACCGCGGCGGTCATCAGCAGTACACAGGTCGCGGGCTTCTGCACCGGCTTCCAGCTCAGCGCGATCATGGCCAGCATCAGCACGTCGAACGTGGTGATCAGGGCCGACAAGGCGATGCGCCACTCCTGCCAGCCGAACGGCTTCGGCAGCGAGCCGACGACCGCCCTGACGAGCGACTGGTTCTGCGTCAACAGCAGGTACGCCACCACCAGCAGCATCAGCCCGGTGGGCGTCACCGTGATCCGGGAAAGCCGAGCGAACCGGTTTCGCCATGTCGCCCAGGCGCTGCCGGCCGCTTCGAGATTGCTGTTCATCGCCGGCCTCTCAGTAGAGCGCGACCAGCGCGCCGACGTAGCCGGATGCCTGCGCCCATCCGATCAGCTCGAACACCGGAAACGCGAGCAGAAACAGGCTGGCGTCGCGCAGGGTTCTGAAAACATGCCGAGGCTGGATCAGCAGCTGATCGGCCGAACGCCACAGCCCCGGCTTGGGCAGCCAGCGCGGAGTCGCGGCGCGGTAGTTCGCGAACGTCGTGAACTGGGCGGCCAGATAACGTTCTTCCTGGCGGATGAGCCGGTCGAACATGGCGAAGAAGCCGAGCCCGATCACGGCGCCGAGCGTAAGCGAGCCCGACTGAAGGCCGGCGCCGATCGCACCCAGCAGCGAGAAGCCGTAGAGCGGATTGCGGCTGACCGAGTACGGTCCATCGGTGACGAGTTCCGCACACTTGCGCCCGCCCACGTACAAGGTGCATCCGGTGCGGCCGGCGATGCAGACCAGCATCAGCAGCTGTCCCAGCGCTTCGATGCCTTCGTGCGCGGGGCCGCCCTCAGGCCAGGCCGAGCGGCACACCAGCAGCATCGGCAGCAGCAGAATGCCGAGCCATTGCAGGCGTTGCCGGCGGCGGCGCTGGATGGGGCCCATGGCAGCGGGCGGATCGGCGCCGAGCGAGGTCGATGCCGCAGGGACCGTTGCCGATTGCTTCATCGCGTTTCAACCCTTGATCTTGTCGAGGGCCGCGCGAATCTCGGCGCGCCGTCCCGCGTCGGCATCTTCGCGGCCGGCCCGCGCAGGCGCCGACATCGCCGCTTCGAGATAGCGGCGCGCTTGATCTTTCTCGCTCATGTCGGCGAGCAGCTCGCCGTAGAAGAAGTTCGGATCGATCCCGTTGGGGTTGAGCTGCAGCGCTTTTTCCAGATAGGCCCTGGCCTTCTTCTTGTCGCCGAACGACAGCGGCCAGCCCGGTGCCTTGGCGTAGAGGCTGCCGAGCGAGGTGTAGACCGATCCGTCGAGCGCGGTCGCGTCGATCTTCTCGGCGGCAAGCAACTCGTCGCGCGCCTGCTTGATCTTGTCGAGTGCGCCGAGCCCGCCCTGGAACTTCGCGTAGCTGCTCAGGATGATGGCCTGCCAGATCATCGGCTCGGCCCGTCCCTGGTTGTGCTCGACGGCGGCCTGAGCGTCGGCGGCGAGCTGCCCGAACTTCGCGAGCTTGTCGTGCTCCGGCGTCTGGTAATACGCCTCGGCCCAGCCGTGCTGCAGCCGGGCGACGTCGTCGCTCCAGGTTTGGGCGTGCGCCGGCATCAGCCAGCTGGCGAGCAGTCCGGCCGCCAGCAGAAGCAGACTCTTGGTCATCGGGTTGTTGAACATGTTCGTAGCCTCCATCAATTCAATGTCTGCGACAGTGCGAAAGGACGCATACGCTCACCCTGTTCGCGCAGCCCCTTGTCGACGAGACGCGGGAACACCGCGTTGAGCTTGACGAAGAAGCGCTCCGGCCAGCCCAGGTAGCGCTCGCGCCGCTGGGCCTGCATCGCATCGACGATGATGCGTGCGACGGTCTGCGGCTCGTCCTGCTTCATCGAGACCGCTTCGGCCATGCGGCTCGTCGCGCCCTCGTTGATCGGCGTGCGCGTGTAGCGCGGAGCCACGTACAGCACGCCGACGCCGCTGCCGGCGAGCTCGCGTCGCAGGGCTTCGGAGAAGCCGCGCAAGGCGAACTTGCTCGCCGAATACGCGGTGAAGCACGGAAAGCCGATCGAGCCGAAGATCGATCCGACATTGACGATCAGCCCGCTGCGCTGGGCCTTGAACGGCCGCAGCGCTGCGCTCGCGAGCTGCATCGGCGCAGTCACGTTGGTTTGCCAGATCGCATCGAGTTGTGGCCTGGACATATTCTCGAACAGGCCGAAGTGGGACACGCCGGCACAGTTGACGACTGCGTCCAGACGCAGGCCGTCTTCGGTCGCACGTGCGATCAGATTCTCCGCCGCCGATGGCTCGGTCAGATCGCAGGTCAGTACGCGCGCCTTGCCGCCCAGGTGGACGATCGAGCTGGCGATGTTGTCGAGCGCTGTCGCGCGTCTTCCGGATAGCAGCACCTCGGCCCCGCGCGCGGCGAGTTCGAATGCGACTTCCTTGCCGATGCCGCCGGATGCGCCGGTCAGCAGGACACGGCTGTTGGCGAGTTTCATGTCAGGACTCCTTCACGGAAAACTGGCGATGCAGCGCGGCGAAGATGGCGCCGTAGAGTCGATAGAACCGGCGCGAAGCCTGGATCACGGCGTCGAGGTCACCGGGGGTCAGCTCGTTGACGATGTCGCGGAAGAAGTCGACATGCGAAACGTCGAGCGCGCCGTGGCTGCTCAGGTAGGTGAAAGCGGTCTTCGGCAGGCCCAGCGCACTCGCGAGTCGTTGCGAGGCGTTGGTCGCCAGGGCGGTGCTGGTGCCTTCGAGCACGTGAACCATGCCGAAGAACCCCACCGGATTGCCGCGTTCGATCAGATCGTAGGCGTAGGCCACCATCATCTCGGTTTCGAACGCCGGAACACTGTGGCGCGCCGACTCGCGATCACCACCGCTGGCGACGATGTCGTCGAGCACCCATTCGTGATGACCGTACTCCTCGTCGATGTAGCTCACGATCTTGGCGCGCAGCCATTCGTGGCGATCGCCGAGCCGGGCGCCGCAGGCCATCATCAGCGGCACGGTGTGTTTGACGTGGTGATAGGCCTGGGTCAAAAACGCGATGTACATCGCGGTATTCACGCGCCCGGCCATCGCGTCCGCGAACAGCGGCTCGCTCAACAGCGCGGTTCGCTCGGCCAGCGTTTCGGCCTGCAACAGTTCGTAGTGACTCATGCAGCGGTCTCCTCGTAGAGGGATTCGAGTGGAATGCGGTACGCAAGCGCGATGGCGGCTCGGCGCAGGCGGCCATTGGGTGTGAGCTGATCGTTGGCCGGGGCGAACGGCTGCGAAGCCGCGATCCAGCGATGGATGCGCGCGTAGTCCGGCAGGCCGCGATTCACGGCATCGACCGCCGCCTGGACCGCGGTGGGCTCGCGCGTGCGCGGCACGATCACCGCGACGTTGTAGGGCCTGGCTTCGCCGAACACCGCGGCCTGCGCGATTGCCGCCTGCTGCACGAGTTCGCTTTCGACCCATTCGGGCGAGACGTTGCGGCCGTAGGCGGTGACGAAGATGTTCTTCTTGCGCCCCGTCAGATGCAGGAAACCGTCTTCATCGAGGTGGCCGATGTCGCCGGTCGCGACTTCGGTGGCCGGTTCGTGCGCCGGCTCGCCGACGTAGCCCAGATAGCCGTTGCCCGAGACCTGTACTTCGCCGTCATCCGCAATGCGCAGCCGCAAGTGCGGCAGCGGCCGGCCCACGCTGCCGGGGCGGGCGTGAGCGATGGTGTTGAGGGCGACCACCGAGGCGCATTCGGACAGGCCGTAGCCTTCGTAGACCGGCAATCCCGACCGGGTCGCGCGCCCCAGCAGCGTCGGCGACACCATCGCGCCGCCCACCGCGACGAAGCTCAGGCTCCTCAGTGGCGCGGCCTGCGTTTCGATCGCGGCGACCAGGGCCTGCAGCAGCTGCGGCACGAGGATCAGGCTGTTGGCTTGGGCCCGCTCGATCTGCAACAGCAACTTGCCCGGATCGAAGCCGCTCGCTCCATCCAGGCCGACCGCGCCGAGCGACGGCAGGTGCGTGGTGGCGCCGACCAGCAGCGGGGCGTACAGGCCGCCGATGTTCTCGAGCAGCGTCGCCAGCGGCAGCACGCACAGATGCTGCGACTGCGCGTTCGCACCACTGGCTTGCGCGAGCGCTTCGGCGACGCGTTCCTGCTGCTCGATGCCGAGGCAGACGCCCTTGGGCGACCCGGTGGTGCCGGACGTGTAGGTGATCTTGCGCGTCGCCGCGTGCAGCGGGCGAGCCTGCGCCGGCACGCCGAGCAGCCGCAGCAGCGAGGCCGCCGCGGGCGGCAGCAGCCCGGACAGATCCTGCGTACCCGGCAAGGCCATCTGCGGCGGCAGACGACGATCGATCAGCAGCAGATCGATGCCGGCGTCCGCGATCGCGTGCGCGATCTGCTGCGCGGAGAAGAACAGGGGCAGCGGAACGCTGACCAGCCCGGCGTGCAGGGCGGCGAGGTCGGACAGTGCCCAGGCGATGCCGTTGTCGGCGACGATGCCGACCCGCGTTCCGCCGCTCGTACGCAAACTCTCCGCGAGCGCCTGCACCGCCGCGAGCAGCGATGCGTAGTCCATTCGGTGATCGCCGCCGACGAGGGCGATGCGCTCGGGCGACTCGGCCGCGTGGCGATGCAAGGCGGCGATGATGCGACTGCCGTGGCCGCTCATCACGGCGCTCCGACGCGTGCGAGCGCGGCGAGCGGATCGCCGCCTTCGCATTGCTGGTGCCGCAGCAGGCGGCTGCCGTTGCCGATGTCGCCGAGCATCACCGACGGGGCGCTGTCGTAGTAGCGTCCCCAGGCCGCTCGCTCATGCTCGGCGAGCCGTTCGATCGGCGCCGGAGCGATGATTTCGAGCGGCAGCCCGAGCCGCGAAAAGCCGTTGCACAGCCGCGCCGCGCCGGTGAACGCCACCCACTGGAAACCTTCGACCTGCAGCCGCTCGCAAAGCATCGGAATCAGCTCGCGCAAGGCCCCCGGTGTGGCGCCCGCGAGATTGCCCACTTCGACGATCTGCTGCCGCGACACCGGACGCGCCTGGCGCTTGGCGACCCAGGCTTCGATCGGATCGTCGAGATAGCGTTCGAGGAACAAGGGGCCGCTGGCCGCGCTGCGCAGGCCGACGGCGGCGAGCAGCTCGGCGTCGGCGCCATGCAGGCCGAACAGGCGGGGCAGGTAGCAGTACAGACGTGCGCCGTAGACCTCGGCGAAGCGCTCGGCGATGAAAGCCGTCAGCGCGTCACGCGTCGCGGCCTGCGCTTCGATCAGCGCAGGTTTCGGGCTGGCTGTCGCTCGATGGAGCGGGGCTGGCGTCATGTCGGGATCGGATGCATGCACCGCCGGCGGCGGGCTTCGACATCCCACGGGCAATGCCGGTGCCAGCCGGCAAAAACTTAAAAAGTATCGCTAATTCAGCAAGATAAGATCACCGAAACTTGAGTGGACGGCCTGCACGAATGGTCGGCGTGCAAGCTTTGCTGACAATTTTTGCAGGGTTTCGGACCGCTCAGCGACAGTCGGGCAGGTCGCCCGGAGCTTCCAGATGGCCGTCCGGCCTCACCTGCAGGATCACGCGCAGATGCGCGCCGGCTTCGCAGGCCGACAGATAGCCGATGCCGGCCCGCGTATCGCCGACGAAGCGCCGCACCGCGGCTTCCGAAGCCAGCACATGCGGAGGCAGCACGCCGTGGAAGTACTGCTCGTTCCAGTATTCCTCCTGCGCCTCTGGCGACAGGTGCAGCAGCGTGCGCGCGAAGTGCTGGCGCAGCGGATGGTCGGCCGGCAGATTCACCGGCTGGATGCGCGCGCCGTTGCTCCAGAACAGCTTGCGGCGCTTGAAGATCTGCGCCACTTCATCGGCGCTCGGTGCATCGTTGTTGTCGGCCGAAACCACGATCAGCAAGGGCTGGGCATCGGTCTGGGCGCGCAGCGACGAAGGCAGCAGAACGCTCAGCCCGACCGCGACCGCCAGCACCGCCCAGCTTGTTGGCCGCTGGTTCAGAACAGCACCGCCAGCGAGAACAGCAGGCCGTCGCGGACTTCGATGTCGTCGGTGTCGGTGGCGCTGCTGTATTCGGCCTTGAGCACGACAGCCGGCCTGGGCCGGAAATTGACGCCGCCGAGATAGACGTTGATATCGCGCTCGGCGCCCGAGCGCCGGAAGGTTTCGTAGCGGGCGACGGCGTACCAGCGCGCCGTCAGCGGAGCGACCGCCTGCACGTAGAGCCCTTGCTCGTCGCGATCCTCGAACCGGCTCGAGGTGACGCGATAGTGGAATTCCCCGCTGACTTCCCAGCGCCAGCGCGACCAGGCGAAGTCGATGCCGTAGAGGTTCTTGCGATCGTCCGGCGACTGGCGCTGTTCGAAGTTGGCGTATGACAGCCCGAGTTCGGTATGCGGCAACGGCGACAACACCAGCCGACCGCCGAACGCGTCCTCGAAGGTATCGATGTCGCGGTCGCGGGCGAGCTCGGTACCGGGCGAGTAGTACAGCGAATATTCGACGCCGTTCGCAGTGAACGGCAGCGTGCCGTAGACCATCAGCCCGGTCGCGTTGGTCGGGAAGGTGGTCTCGGTGATCAGCGGTCGGGCCGTGGTCCACACCAGCGGCGAGGCGTGAATGAGGTTCCAGCGGCCGACCGGCGTCAGGAACTTGCCGACGCGAAACTTGAGTGCGTCGGCCGGCGTGTAGTCGACGTAGAAGCGCTCGAGTTCGACTTCGGCCTCTTTGGACGTGAATCGGCCGGGCTCGGCGACGAGGCTGTCTTCGAGTTCGGTCTCGGAGAAGAAATGCCAGCTGCCGCCGTTGTCCCACCACAGGAAGGCGCTCAGCGAATCGACGCCGACACGCCAGTCGGTGTCCCGGTCGTCGCCCGCCGAGATCGTGCCGTAGCCACCGAGCACGGCGCCGGTGTCGCCGAGCGGCAAGCCGTGGCCGAGCTCGTAGCGGCGCGCGATCGGGTCGAAGCCGGTGCCCGAGCCCGTCGAAGGCTCCTGCGCCGAAGCAAAGCCGAACGCGCAGGCCAGCAGCAAGCCGCCGAGCCGGCTCAATGGGCGCATCGCAAGGTCTATCATGGGTGGCCGGCTCTCAGGGCTCTGGCTGCCTCGAATCGGGCGCACTCTAATCCATCGAACGCAAGGCTGTGATCCGCTGATCGTGACCATCCGTAGGCTATTGCTTGCCGCGTTCCTGCTCGCGGGGCTGATTCCGGCCAGCAGCGTCACCTGGCTGGCGTTCGAGCGATCGCGAACCGCCATGCTCGACGAGATCGAGCAAGGCATCGACCGCTCGACCGCCGCCACTTCGGCCGAACTCGATCGCCTGCTGCTCGAACGCCTGCTCAACGCCACCACCTGGAATCACCTCGAAGTGATGCAGGATCTGCGGCTCGACGACGTCGACAAGCGGCTCTCGGTGTTCCTGGCCGAGATGAAACGCCGCTACGGTTCGGCTTACGTCGATCTGCTCGCCGTCGATCCGCGCGGACGTGTCGTGGCGAGCAGCTCGGCCGGGCGCATCGGCCAGCGCGATGTGGCGGGCGCCGCCTGGACCACGCTCGATCTTCCGGGCGGGCAGGTGCGCCTCGAGCGCATCGCCGGCGACAAGCTGCGCATTCGCACCGACATCGAGTCGAGCTTCACCGAAGGCGCGCTCGGCGAGCTCGTGCTCGAATACGACTGGCGACAGGTGCTGGGCCGGCTCGACGCCGCGGCCGATCCCTCGCGCCAGGTGCTCGTTCTCGACGGAGAACATCGCGTCGTCGCCGCCTCCGCCGCGCTGCGTGCGGCTGGAGCGCAGCCCGGTATCGACGCTTCGGACTGGCGCGGCGCCGACGCCGGCCGCATCCGCGCGCTCAGCGGCATGCGCTGGATGAGCGGTGAGCTGCTGGTGGGGGCGGCCAGTTCCACGCCGATCGAGCCGTACCCGAGCCTCGGCTGGACCACCTTGCTGCTGCAATCGCGCGCCTCCGCGCTGGCGCCGGTTCGCCGCATGGGCCTGACCTTCGCGAGCCTGCTCGCGGTGACCTTGCTGATCACGGTGCTGGTGTCGAGCTGGGTGGCCGGGCTGATCGCCCGGCCGGTCGTCGCCCTGACCGATTTCACGCGCCATTACCTGCAGCCCGGGCCGCCGCCGCCCACGCCGCCGCAGGGGCCGGGCGAGATCGGCGAGCTCAACCGCAGCTTCGTCCGGCTGGTCGAAGACCTGCATCGCTCCCAGGCCACGCTGACGCAGGCATCCAAGCTCGCGGCGCTCGGAGAAGTGACCGCGCTGATGGCGCACGAGGTGCGCACGCCGCTCGGCATCCTGCGCTCGTCCGCGCAGATGCTGCGCATGGAACCGGGGCTGAGCGCGGAGGGCATCGAACTCACCGGCATCATCGAAAGCGAGGTCGCGCGCCTGAACCGGCTCGTGAGCTCGATGCTCGACAGCGCGCGCACGCATCCTCCGCAGATGCGACGCGACGATCTGCACGCCATCATCGATCACGCCTGCACGCTGCTCGCGGCGCAGGCGCGCGACCGCGGCATCGCGCTGTCGATCCGGCGCGCTCCGGAAGAAGCCTGGGTCGATTGCGACGGCGAGCAGATCACGCAGGTGCTGCTCAACCTGACGATGAATGCGCTGCAGGTCCTGCAGGCCGGTGGCCGCGTGCAGATCGCCACGCGCAAGGAGGCCGAGCGCTGGATCGTCGAAGTGGCCGACGACGGCCCCGGTGTTGCGGCCGAAGACCGGCGCGCCATCTTCGAACCCTTCGTCTTCAAGCGCGAAGGCGGCATCGGCCTGGGCCTGGCCGTGGTGCGCCAGATCGTCAGGCAACACGGCGGCGACATCGTGGTCGAAGACAGCGCCCTCGGCGGCGCCGCCTTCCGCTTCTGGCTGCCGACGCCGCTGCCCAAATGAACGTGGTCCACCCATGAGCCCCAGCATCGCCCTGCCGTCGCTGCGCATCCTCGTCGTCGACGACGAGGCCAACATGCGCCGCGTGCTCGAAATCATGCTGTCGAGGCGCGGCCACAAGACCGTCAGCGCCGGCGACGGCCAGGCCGCCTTCGAGCTGCTGCGCGAAGGCGGCTTCGACCTGGTCATCAGCGATCTGCGCATGCCGGTCGTCAACGGCATCGAGCTGCTGGCCAAGCTGCGCGAGGCGGGCATCGGCGTGCCGCTGATCATGATCACGGCGCAGGGCAGCATCGAAAGCGCCGTCGAAGCCATGCGACTCGGCGCCTGCGACTACCTGCTGCGACCCTTCGACGTCGAAGCGCTGGATCTGGCGATCAACCGCGTGTTGCGCGTGCAGGGCGTGCTCGATCACAACCAGTATCTGCGCGAGCAGGACGACCGCGTCTGGCAGGGCCTGGTCGGGACGAGTCCGGCCATCCTCAAGCTGCGCGAACAGATCCAGCAGGTGGCGCCGACGCGGGCGACGGTCCTGCTGAGCGGCGAGACCGGCAGCGGAAAGGAGGTCGTCGCGCGTGCGATCCATCGCGAGTCGCCGCGTCGCGACGAATTGTTCGTCGCCATCAACTGCGCCGCCATTCCGGCCGAGATGCTCGAAAGCGAGCTGTTCGGACACGAGAAGGGCGCGTTCACGGGCGCCTTGCGCGAGCGCATCGGCAAGTTCGAGCTCGCCAACCGGGGCACCTTGTTCCTCGACGAGATCACCGAAATGCCGATGGCGCTGCAGACCAAGCTGCTGCGCGTGCTGCAGGAATCGGAAGTCGAGCGCCTGGGCGGCAATCACAGCATCAAGCTCGATCTGCGCGTGATCGCCGCCACCAATCGCGCGCCCAGGCAGGCCGTGGAGCAGCAGAAACTGCGCGAGGATCTTTACTACCGGCTCAACGTGTTCTCGCTGCAACTGCCGCCGCTGCGTGATCGGCTCGACGATCTGCCGGCGCTGGTCACGCATTTCGTCAGACAACAAGTCGGCGATACCGCCGCCGCGCCGGAGCTCAGCGCCGAGGCGCTCGCGCACCTGCGCGCCTATGCCTGGCCCGGCAACGTCCGCGAACTCGGCAACCTCGTGGAACGCGCGCTGATTCTGTCGGGAGGGCGTCGTCTGCAGGCGGCGCATTTTCCGATCGAATCCGCCGCCGCCGCGTCTTCGGTGGGCGCGGAACAAAGCGACATCGGCGACCTCGATCTCGAAGCGGCGGTCGAAAAGCTCGAGACGCGCCTGATTCGCAGCGCACTGAACGCCAGCGGAGACAACAAGGCCAGGGCGGCGCAGCTGCTGCGGATCAGCGAGCGCTCGATCTGGTACAAGATCAAGAAGTACGGGCTGTAACCGAACACGCCCACCGACGCGGCGAGCGGCTAGAAGCTCCGGTCCACCGAAATGATGCGCGGACAGCCGCCCTGCGGGCACCACTGCGAGGCGATGATGCGCACGCCCGTGCATCGAATCTCGATCAGCTCGCTTTTCTCGCCGGCAGACAGTGCGCAGGGCGAACGCATCGCCTCCGCAAGCGGCACACCCTGGAAGTTGCCGGCGGCGGCGATGTGTTGAACCGTGTCGTACGCGAATTCGTTATCGAACGTCCCGGGCCTCACCCTCAAGGTCCTGCTTGCGAGCGCGACGGCGAACTCCAGGGCGCCTTCGTCGCAATCCCAGTGCTTGTCGCGGCGCCGGCAATCGACCGAATAGCGCAGGGGCTGGCCGCGGATGAAGTCGTGAGGCTTGCACTCGACGACCCCGAATGCCTGTTCGAGGTCGTTCGGCCGGGTGGTCACGGCCTTGATGCGTTCGACCTCGACGCCATGCGGCCCCAGGCAGGCGACCTGCGCGAGTTCCTGCGCATGCCGCTCCGACGGCTGAAAGGCGTAGGTCATCTGCGGCTCCGCGGCGTCGGCGACGAACGCGAGCAAAGCGCCGAGACCCACGAGCATCGAAGCTCGAATGGCGTGGCCAATCGCAGGGCGGTTCATCGGATCGGGTGTCGGCGTGAAGACGGAGTGCGAGCGCAAGTCTGCCGCATTTCCCGCAGGCACATGCCGATCGATGCCGATATGGATCCCGCAAACACAAGAGCCGCGTTCAGGACGAACGCGGCTCCGTCATCCAACGACCGATGGCCGGGCGCTAGGCCGCTTTCGGGCTGTCGCTGAAGGGCTGCATGCCCTTGGGTACGTGAACGCCCTCGGAAGCGCGCAGGTATTCGTCGCGCTTGGCGCGCGGGTTGTAGAACTGCCGATACCAGGTGCGCTGCTTGTGGAATGCGCCATCGCCCTGCACGAACAGGCCCTGGATGCACGGACGCTTGTGCTTCCAGACGTCGAAATCCTGCGCGAAGGCGGCGAGTGCGAAATCCTGGTAGCCGCGTGCGATCGGCACGTCCTCGGCGCTCGCGATGGCCTGGCCGGTGGGCGACTTCACCATCAGCGCATGCCAGACGTAGGTGGAGCCGTCGTCGACGGGCGTATGGGCGATGAAGATGTAGGAATCGTGGGTGCCGGTCATCGAGGTGATCAGCACGCTCGGGCCGTGGTAGATCGCCTCGGTGACGAGCTGCGGGCCGCCTTCGCTGGTCAGCGTGCGATGGCCGCCGGCCATGCGCTGGATCGCCTTGTGCCCACGAAACTCGTTCTCGAAGCGCTGCGTGAGCGAGCCGTGCACTGGGTTGAAGTGGGCGACGTCGGTGATGTTGTCGAGGATCTCCTGCGGGTGCACCTGTATCTGCCCGAGATCGTCGAAGCGCCAGCGCACCCACGACGGATCGTCCCATTTGTCGATGAAGGGCACGTCCCATTCGGGCTCGCCGCCCTCGGCGTCGTACCAGACGAACACCGCGCCCATCGATTCGGCCACCGGCCAGGAGCGCACGCGCGCAGCCGGCGGAATCGGGCCGCTCGCGTACGGAATGTGGTTGCACTTGCCATCCGGGCCGAAGCGCCAGGCGTGGTAGGGGCAGCGGATCGAATCGCCCTCCACCGCGCCGTCCTGGATCACGTAAGAGGTGTTGTTGCGCGCCAGGTGCGTGCCCATGTGCGGGCAATAGGCGTCGAGCAGGATCACCTTGCCGCTGTCCTTGCCGCGATAGAGCGCAAAGTCCTGGCCAAAGTAGCGAACGCCCTGCGGAACGCTCGTCACTTTCTCGGACTCGGCCACCATGAACCAGCCGCGCGGAAAGGTGAATTCACCCAATCCGTAGTCCTTCGAAGTCGCCATCGCCTGCTCCTGTTGCACGTCCGATTGATGCTGGGAGGCAGGCTAGAAAGCTGCCCGCGCATACGCATCGTCCATTCGCATGATCGCGAGACCGCGTCGAAGTGGCTTACGCGGGCAGGGCGCCGACGGACGCGCCTGCAGCTCGGCTTGGTACGACGCGCGCGAGCCGCCGCTGCGCGGCCACTACTCACTTCGGATGAAGCCAGCACGGCAACCATCGGCAACAGTCGACACGATCCAGCCGCCGCCGCGGCGGAGCCTATCGACATCGCAGGAGAGCCCCGTGCAATCGCAACGCCACAACGTCACTTCGATCGTCACGCCCGAAGTGCTGATCCAGCGGGCCCGCGAGATGGTGCCGGTTCTCGCCCAGCGCGCCGACAAGGCCGCCGAGGCGCGCAGGCTGCCGGCCGAGACGATCGCCGACATGCAGGCCGCGGGCTTCTTCGAAGTGCTCAAGCCCAAGCTCTACGGCGGCTACGAGATGGACCCGCAGGTCTTCTACGACATTCAGATGGTGCTCGCCGAAGGCTGCATGTCGACGGCCTGGGTCTACGGCGTGCTCGGCGTGCACAACTGGCAGATCGCGCTGTTCGACCCGCGTGCGGCGCAGGACGTGTTCGGCAACGATCCGCAGACGCTGATCGCCTCGACCTACATGCCCAAGGGGCAGGTGACGCCGGTCGAAGGCGGTTTTCGCTTCAGCGGCCGCTGGGGCTTCTCCAGCGGCATCGATCACTGCGACTGGGTGTTCCTGGGCGGTCTGATCTTCAACGAAGGCCAGCCGCCGGAATACCGCACCTTCCTGCTGCCGAAGTCGGACTACGAAGTCGTCGACACCTGGAACACCATGGGCCTCAAGGCCACGGGTTCCAAGGACATCATCGTCAAGGACGTGTTCGTGCCCGAGTACCGCACGCACAAGGCAAGCGACGGCTTCATGGGCACCAATCCAGGTCGCGAGACGTTCACCGCGAATCTCTACAAGCTGCCCTTCGGGCAGATCTTCGTGCGCGCGGTGTCGACCGCCGCGATCGGAGGCCTGCAGGGCGCGCTGAACTGCTTCGTCGAGTTCGGCGGCAATTGGACCGGCAACATGGGCGCCAAGACCTCGGAGCAGGTGCCTGCGCAGATGGCGGTGGCGGATACTTCCGTCGCCATCGACGAGATGAAGACCACGCTGATGCGCAACTTCGGCACGCTGCTCGAGAGCATCAAGGGCGGGCAGATGGTCGATCTCAACACGCGCCTGCTGTATCGCTACCAGGCAGCGCAGGTCGTCGAGCGTTGCGCTCGACACGCGTACCAGCTGCATTCGGCCTGCGGTGGCCGCGGCATCTTCAACGACTTTCCGCTCGTGCGCTTCTTCCTCGACATTCTGTCGGCGCGCGCGCACTACGCGAACAACCCGGACGTGTTCGGCCGCAACTTCGGCGGCGTGCTGCTGGGCCGCGACAATACCGACTTCTTCCTCTAGCTCGAAGAAAGTGCCGGCCGTTCCTCTGTCCCGCTCGCGGGAGAGAGTCCCGCCGAAGGCGGGGAGAGAGGGGCTTTTGATGCGCCACCAACTCTAAGCTCCGGCTTGTGCCGGTAGATGATGACTGCAGTCGGATCGGGAATACGTCATGGCAGACGCGAGCGGCAACAACTGGGATGAAGAGTACGACGTGATCGTGGTCGGCTCGGGCGCCGGCGGCATGACCGCGGCGCTGAGCGCGCAATCGCTGGGCCTGAGCGCCATCGTGCTCGAAAAGAGCGACCAATACGGCGGCACAAGCGCGGTGTCCGGCGGCGGTATCTGGATTCCGTGCAACGAGCAGATGAAGGCGCACGGCGGCCGTGACAGCTTCGAAGAAGCGCACGTCTACTTGACCAGCCTGATCGGCGACAGCGTCGCGCCCGAACGCATCGAAGCCTATCTGCGCAAGGCGCCCGAAATGGTTCGCTTTCTACAGGAGCGGCACGGCGTCGAGTTTCGCTGCGTGCCCAAGTACCCGGACTACTATCCCGACAAGCCCGGCGGCAAGGACGGCTATCGTTCGCTGGAGCCGGTGCCGTTCGATGCCTCCCGGCTCGGTGACGAGTTCTTCAATCAGCGCGAGGCCTTCAAGGGCACGCAGCTGATGGGCCGCATCGGCATGGACCAGATCCAGGCGCATGTGCTGTTCACGCGCGCCAAGGGCTGGCTGTGGCTCACGCTGCGCATGATGCTGGGCTATGCGCTCGATCTGGGCTGGCGCCGCAAGACGCATCGCGACCGTCGGCAGGTGCTGGGGCAAAGCCTCGTCGCACAGCTGCGCTACGCGATGATCCAGCGCAATGTGCCGCTGCGTTTGTCCACCGGGCTCGAGTCGCTGATCGAAAGCGATGGGCGAGTGCAGGGCGTGCTCGCGACGCAAACCGGCGGACGCAAGCTGCGCATCGGTGCGCGTCGCGGCGTGGTGCTGGCCTGCGGCGGCTTCGAATCGAATCAGCAGATGCGCGAAGAATATCTGCCCAACCCCACGCAAGTGCAGTGGACTGCGGCTCCGCCGATCAATCACGGTGACGGCATTCGCGCAGGCAAGGCGCTGGGAGCGAAGCTCGATTTCATGAGTCGCACCTGGGGCTCGCCGACCGTGCATGTGCCGGGCGCCGCGCAGCAGACCACGCTGTTCATCGAGCGGTCGCTGCCCGGCTGCGTGATGGTGAACCGGCAGGGCAAGCGCTTCGTCAACGAAGCGGCCTCGTATCCGGACGTCGTCGATGCGATGTACGCCGAGCATGCGCGCAGCGGCGGTGCGGTGCCGTGCTGGATCGTGTTCGACGCGAACTTTCGCCACAAATATCCGATGGGCCCGCTGCTGCCCGGCCAGATCGCGCCCGACAGCAAACTGCCGCGCGAATGGCAGGACCGCGTGTACTACCGCGCCGAGACACTCGATGCGCTCGCGGCCAAGATCGGTGTCGATGCGGCGGGCCTGCGCGACACCGTGCGCGTGATGGGTGCCTACGCCAAGACCGGCGTCGATCTCGATTTCGGCAAGGGCAAGCTGTCGATCGAGCGCTACTACAGCGACCCGAAGGTTGAGCCCAACAGCTGCCTCGGGCCGATCGAGAAGCCACCGTTCTACGCGCTTCGCCTCGACGCAGGCGAGATCGGTACCAAGGGCGGCCTGCTGACCGACGAGCGCGCGCGCGTGCTGCGCGAGGACGGCAACGTGATCGCAGGGCTCTACGCCATCGGCAACTGCTCATCGGCCGTCATGGGGCCGACCTACGCGGGCGCAGGTTCGACGCTCGGGCCGGCGATGACGTTTGGTTATGTGGCGGCGGGGGATATGGCGAAGGCGGCAGCGGGTCAAAGCGCTCAAATGCCAGCCTGATCAGTGAAGCAGGTGTCCCAAAGAGCCGGCTTGGACTCTTGGACACCCGCGTTCGACTGATCCCATCCCGAAGCCGACTCATTCTGGTGCGAGGTCGACTGATCTCGACCCGAGTTCGGGTGTTGGGAATCGATTCGGCTGTTCCGGAAACCCGGTTAGGCACGCGAACAGTCTTAGCCGACTCTTTTTGACGCAAGCCCGGCTCATCCGGAAGCGGCTTCGAGTCTTTTTGAGCCGCCTTCGCGCCAAAATGAGTCGGAGTCGGGTCTTGGTCACTCGCGAATGTGTTGCCGGAGCCCGTAAATGTTGGGCGAAGCAACGGTGAATCACATGCGGTGAAGCGGGGGCGGGGATCTAAGCCGCCAGTGCTTCTGCGTGCACACCGCCGCTCAAGCTTTTCCATCGAGCGGGCTTCGACGCGACGCTGGCTGCTATCGAACCATAGGTTTTGCTCCGCAAACCGGTATTGCAGACCCATTCGCGCGCCGACCGGCACGGCCAATGCATCGGCATCCAGATCTCGGCTGAGAAGTCGATCTCCTTCGCAGCGAAGCCGCAAGCCCTCCATTTGCTCCGCAGCAGGATGAAGCGTTTAATCCAGGCAACAAAGAACGGTTTCCCTACTGCGAGCTGTAATGCCTGGCGCGACTTCAAAAGCACACCCGTTTGAGCGACTCTAGGTTGAGCGAACCCGCCGGTCTAAAATGAACATGAAGATCCCATCGGGAGTTGGGATTCATATCATTCAAGGGTTACGAAAATCCTGAGGAGCTTATCGAAATGCGGCACCAGTTTATTGGACAATCCCGTGTCTTTTAACGCGGCTCCGATTAGCAGCTTAGTAGCATGGCGTTTGGCATGAACCGCATTGAAGCCATAGCAGAAGTGACCCTCGGAAGCGGTGCCAACGCCGCTGCGTCTCCGACATCTGCCTTCGGGTTCATAACTACCTTCGGCAAAGAGTCATTTTCGGCGGCTGTTATGCCAAGTGGTTCTGCCGGTCTTGAGCTTGGTAAAGCTCAGCGAGTCATGCTTCGGTTTCTGGTGCCAGAAGCTGTGGCGGCCGTATCGCCCGGCGTTGCCTTCACTTTCATCGAGCCGCCCTATCGTTCAGGAGTGGGGCACATCGTGGAGCTAGCTCTTGAACAACAAGGCGCTCCACGCGACGGCTTCGCCGCGCGTGAGCTTGGACGTTAGCGCACAGGAGAGCTTGGGGGGAGCATGCCGTACGAACTAGATGATCGTTTGGTAATTGGCGTCGCATCTAGCGCCGTTTTTGATCTCAGCGCCGCTGACCACGTCTTCAAGACGCGAGGAGAAGAAGAGTATCGAAAATTTCAGGAAGAGCATCTTAATGATCCTCTTCCGAAGGGAATTGCATTCCCCTTCATCAAAAGGCTGCTCTCCATCAATGACCTCAGCCCTTCCGACCCCTTGGTCGAAGTTGTTCTTCTGTCGCGTAACGACCCTGACACGGGGCTGCGAGTCATGAAAACCATTGAGCATTACGGCTTAGGCATTACGCGGGCAATTTTCATGCAAGGACGTGCGCCCTATGAATACATTCCTGCATTGAATATTGCGCTTTTCTTGTCCGCCAACAAGCCAGATGTGGAATCTGCTATCCGAGTGGGGCACCCCGCGGGCCAAGTGCTCGATTCAAAGTTTGACGACGATGATGAGGATAAAACCCTGCGAATTGCGTTCGACTTTGATGGAGTATTGGCAGGAGACGAGTCTGAAGCAGTGATGCAAAGCTCTGGGCTTACAGAGTTCCATGCCCATGAGGTTAAGAACGTCATGCAGCCGCACAACCCTGGCCCTTTGAAGGAATTCCTGGTCAGAGTGTCAAAGATTCAGTCAGTCGAGGAACAGCATAAGAAGACTAATCCAGGTTATGAAAACCGCATTCGCGTATCCATAGTGACAGCGCGAAATGCTCCATCACATGAGCGCGCCCTTAACACTTTGAAGAACTGGGGGGTCATGACGAATGACGCCTTCTTTCTAGGAGGAATCGAAAAAGGTCGAGTTTTGGGCGTTCTCAAGCCGCACATCTTCTTCGATGATCAGTCCGGCCACCTAAAGTCGGCCAGTGCAGTTGTACCATCTGTCCACATCCCATTTGGCGTAACCAATCAATAGTATCTGCAAGGGATCCGTGATGCGTGCATGACAATTCATACAAGCCGGCGCCGTTCTGTGGCGGGGCTTAGTTCAAGCTATATAGACCACTGCGATTTGCAAGCACCGTATTGATCTAATTCATCGAGATGCTCGCATGTTTGTTGGCAAGCGCAACGGCAGCTTTGTTCCAGCCTTTGTATCGCTTCACCGATTCGGCCCATCGACTCTTCTGATCGAGTTTCTGCGCGGTTCGCGTCATTTCACTGCGAGCACGTGGAGCAGCAGAGTCCGAAAATAGCGATCACCGCGTTTGGTTATTCGTCTAGGACGAGCGCCACAGCCCGTGCTGAATTGCCCAGGCACCAAGCCGAGCCAGGCTGCGAATTGCCGGCCGTTCTAGAAATCACGTGCGTTGCCAACGCTCGCCACAATGGCTGAAGCGGTCACGAAACCAATGCCGGGCATCTCGGCCAGCCGGCTGGCCGCTTCGTCGTCTCGCACGAATGCTTTGATCCGTCGATCGAGAATTCGTTCGTGCAAGCGTCCGAGTTCGGAATAAAGCGCATCAAGGCTTCCCATGCCAGCGACAGCAGTTGCTCGGCATACTGTTGCCTGATTTCCGGCCACAGGCGCTTGAAGCTATCCACTCCTTGCGGCGCCACGATGCCGAATTTGGCGAGTAGACCGCGCAGCTGATTAATGGTATGTAATGACCCACTAAAAACCTGCTCAGGCGATACTTTGAAAGGAGTGAGCCATGAGCGTTGTGATGGAAGACGAGATCAAGCGATGGACGGCCAAGCGCAAGAGTGCGCTGGTGCTGGAGATCATCCAGGGGAAGAAGACCGTGGCGGAGGCGTCTCGGCAGTTCGATCTGCCGCCATCGGAGCTGGAAGACTGGGTTGACCAAGCCAAGGCCGGGATGGAAAACGCGCTGAGGGCAAAACCCGAAGACGTTCGCGAGCAGTACGAGCGCAAGCTCAAGGATCTGCAGGAAGCGTACGGCGAGGCGATGCTGGAGTTGCGCGCACGAAAAAAATTGCAGTCCCTGCTGGGCGAGGACGAGAAGTGATCGAAGCGATCCGCCAGGGACTCAAAGCCGACGGCTTCGAGGTGTCGATCAGTCAGCTGTGCCGCTGGTTCGGGTTTGCACGGCGGACGATCTATTACCGACCGCAAAAGGCAGCGCCGAAAGTGCAGCCCCGCTTCGCCGAGCCAGTCAAAGCCTTGATCGAGCAGGAGCCATCCTTCGGCTACCGCACGGTGGCCGCGCTACTGGGCTTCAACAAGAACACAGTGCAGCGGCTGTTTCAGATCCAGGGCTGGCAGGTGAAGAAGCGGCCGGTTGGTCGTCGGCCGCGAGTCGAAGCTTTGCCATCGAAGGCACAGGCGCCGAATCAGCGCTGGGCAACCGACTTGTGCCGCGTCTGGGCAGGCCGGGACGGCTGGGCGAGCTTGGCGGTGGTCATCGATTGCCACACGCGCGAGCTGCTGGGCTGGCATCTGTCACGCACGGGCCGTGCAACGACGGCCAGTGCTGCCCTGGAGCAAGCGCTGATCGCTCGGTTCGGGACGCTGGGGCGCGTTCCGGTGCCGTTTCTACTGCGATCCGACAATGGCTTGGTCTTCACGAGTCGGCACTACACGGCGCTGGTTCGCAGCTACGGTCTGAAGCAGGAATTCATCACGCCGCACTGCCCACAGCAGAACGGCATGGTGGAGCGTGTGATCCGATCGCTGAAGGAGCAATGCGTGCACCGGCATCGCTTCGAAACCCTGCAGCATGCCAGCCGAGTGATCAGTAACTGGATCGCGTTTTACAACCATCGGCGCCCGCATCAGGCGCTGAAGATGAAAACACCCGCCGAGGCATTCGCCTTAGCGGCCTGACCTGCGCAGGTTTCGGTGGGTCATTACATCGTCGCCTTCGGCGAGGACGGCCTGACCTTGGCGTTGGTCATAAGACATGCAGAGTTCTGAGCAACTACTCGTGGAGATTGCTAGCGCTTTCCCAGGTGCAAGCGACGCTTTGAGCGATGCATACATCGAGGCGAATCAAGATCTAGCCGCGCTCGATCTCGATGCCAAGCTTTTAATCGTCGTGCCTGCTTATATGGCGTGGTGTGTGCGCAATGCCCATAGACCGCATGTCTTGGTTCACGACTACACCGTTCAGGCTCTGTGCGAGTTTGGGAAGGTGAAGAGCACTTCAATCCCATATTTGAGTTTCAAGTTTCAGTGCTCATCGGGGCAGAGAGCGGCCGTTATCAGCTTTTTGCGGTGGTGCCTGAATCCTGAGCTGTTGCATCATGTCGAGCAGATCGAACGATCGCTTAGGCATTGGTCTGTAGACGAGACATCATAGGTAAGTTGAAAAGTGCCCCTAGACAAGTGCCTCCGGCCTAAGTCCACGCCTCCGCTTGCGCCTCTGAAATTTCTGATCAATTACTTCAGGCTCTTCGAGCCATGAGCAGCCAAAGAATCCATGATCGACCACCTCAAAATCGCAGTTAGCGACTTCGCGCGCAGCAAAGCCTTCTACGTCGCTGCGCTCGCGCCCATCGGCTATCAGTTGCTCATGGAGGTTCCGGGAAAGTTAACTGGTGGCCATGACGCGGCAGGTTTCGGCGTTCCGCCAAAGCCTGATTTCTGGATCGGCGCTGGTGGGCCCAATGTTCCGC
Organism: Hydrocarboniphaga effusa AP103; assembly: GCF_000271305.1. Lineage (GTDB taxonomy): Bacteria > Pseudomonadota > Gammaproteobacteria > Nevskiales > Nevskiaceae > Hydrocarboniphaga > Hydrocarboniphaga effusa. Next base: position 282,197 of record NZ_AKGD01000004.1, on the reverse strand, counting down.
CCATCCACGTTGCGTTTCGTGTTTCCAGCCGCGCGCTCGTTGACGCCTTTTATGCTGCGGCGATGTCCGCTGGAGCGACGGACAACGGGCCGCCGGGCTTGCGCCTTCACTACCATCCCAACTACTACGGCGCTTTCGTTCGCGATCCGGATGGACACAATATCGAAGCGGTCTGCCATGACGCTGAGTCGGCGTAGCAATAGGCCCAACGCAAACACCGAGGCCACTCGCGGTACAGCTAGTTCGGATTGCGCAAGGTCCGGCGTCGGATCGCTTTCTCTACCTGAACTCGGGAACGATGGCGGGGCAAACGGGGACCGAGTGGGACCGGCGAGCCAAGATCAAGACCGGCACCATTTCCTGGGCATGGGTCGATGCCGTCCTCGCGCAAGACAACGCGGTTCTTCTTGCGGAGATCCATGGTCTGGCTCGAGACGGCGGCCCCTGCTGCGGAACGGTTCCAGTTCTTGGTGGGGGATGGAAAGTCCTGTCTAAGCCAAAGGTTTGAAAGGTAGGCGAGCGATGGCAAAGGTCACCGGAATCGGCGGCATCTTCTTCAAGAGCAGACACGATAGTGCGGCCCTGGCTGGCTGGTATCAGCAGCACCTGGGCATCGCGCTCGAGAGCTGGGGCGGGGCGATTCTGAAATGGCCGGACGACAAGGCCGATGACAAGGGGCTTACCGTCTGGAACGTCGCGGACAAGGACAGCCAATGGTTCAGTCCGAGCGATTCGGCTTTCATGATCAATTATCGGGTCGATGATCTCGTCGGCTTGATATCGCAGCTCCGCTTGGATGGCATCCCAATCGTCGGCGGGCCGGAATCCCACGAGAACGGGAAGTTCGCCTGGATCATGGATCCCGAAGGCAACAAGATCGAGCTGTGGGAGCCGATGGCCTGGGACGAGAAGAACAAGGGCGCCTGACGTTCCGGCTCTGCGCGGACCTCGCCGAACGGCGTGGCTGCGCGTAAGGTCCTGAGTCGGCTCGCCAGACCAGACCCACTCAAAGTCCGTATGACCGCAACTGATCGCTATCGCGGAGCCTGTCGCGACGCAGTTCAGCTGCTGGCGATGTCGAGCACGACGCGGCCGTTGACGCGGCCTTCCTTGAGATCGGTCAGCACGCGGTTGATGTCGTTAAGCGGCGCCCGCGTGATGGTGGGACGCACCTTGCCCTCGGCGGCGAAATCGATGGCCTCCTGCAGATCCTTGCGAGTGCCCACGATCGAGCCGCGCACGGTCAACCGGTTGAGCACCAGATCGAAGACCGAAAACGGGAACTCACCCGGCGGAAGGCCGACCAGGCTCACGGTTCCCTTGCGTCGCAGCATGCGCAGCGCCTGCGAGAAAGCGCTCAGCGAAACGGCGGTCACCAAGGCTCCGTGCACGCCGCCGGTCTGCCGAATCACGCGCTCGCAGGCTTCCGGATCGGTCGCGTCGACGGTCAGGTCGGCGCCGAGGTAATGCGCCAGTTCGAGCTTCTCGTCCCCGATGTCGATCGCGACCACGTGCAGGCCCATCGCCTTGGCATACTGCACGGCCACATGGCCGAGCCCGCCGACACCCGAGATGGCGAGCCATTCGCCGGCACGCACGTCGGCTTCCTTGATGCCCTTGTAGGTGGTGACGCCGGCGCACAGGATCGGTGCCATGTGCGCGAAGTCGACATTGGGCGGAAGCTGGCCGACATAGTCGGCGTTCGCGATCACGTATTCGGCGAAGCAGCCCTGCACGCCGTAGCCGGTGTTGTGCTGGTCGTGGCAGAGCGTTTCCCATCCGGTCATGCAGTAGTCGCAACCGCCGCAGGCATCGTGCAGCCACGGCACGCCCACGGCATCGCCTTCCTTGAGATGTTTCACGCCTGCGCCCAGCGCGGCGACGATGCCGGCACCTTCATGTCCCGGAATGAATGGCAGCGTCGGCTTGACGGGCCAGTCGCCGTCGGCGGCGTGCACATCGGTATGGCAGACGCCGCTGGCGATGACGCGCACGAGCACTTCGCCCGGGCCCGGCGTCGGCACCGGCACGTCTTCGATGCTCAAGGGCGCGCCGAAGCGACGTGCTACAGCGGCCTTCATGGTCTGGGTCATGGTCGGAATCTCGTCGGTGCTCGGTGGCGGTGCGTCTAGAATCGCCGCGGGCCCGGAGCATCGCCTTGATCGTGATCAATGCCGACATCGAGCCGTGAGTGGACGCTGACGAAACAGCACTGAAGGAGTCCGTCCATGACCTCGTCCGAACCGCGCTCGAACCGGGAGCCGGCGCAGCATCCGCCCGGAACGAGCGCGAGTGCGAGCGGCATCGACGGCACGGCCACGCATCGGCCGAAGAAAATACTCGTGGTGTTCTACTCGCGCGGCGGCCGCACGCGCAGCGTGGCGCGTCAGCTCGCCGACATGCTCGGGGCCGATGTGGAAGAGCTTGTCGCGGCGGGGAAGCGTACGGGGCGGCTGGGCATGCTGCGCTGCGTGATCGAGGCGCTCGCCGAGATCAGGCCGCGCATTTCCGGCATCCGGCATGAGCCGAGTGCCTACGACATCGTCGTGGTCGGCTCGCCGGTCTGGGCCGCGCGCGTTTCGAGTCCCGTGCGCACTTATCTGTGCCGCTATGCTTCGGCCATGCCGCGCGTCGCGCTGTTCTGCACGATGGGCTCGAGCGGCGCCGAGCAATGCCTCGGCGAGATGGGCGCGCTGCTCGATCCGCATGCGGAGGTGATCGAGCGCGATCGCTTTCCGGCCGTCGCGCTCGACGATGGCGACTTCTGGTCCGAAACCAGGGGCCGCAGAAAGCTCAGGAAGTTTGCCGATGCGGTGGCTGCCATCCCCGTCGCGTGAAGCTCCCTGGTGCTTGGCGCATGCGGCTATCGTCCCGGATGACAAGGCTCGGATGCCTGGAGTCTTGAGAACCCCTGTCCCGCGTGCGGGAGAGGGGCAGGGGTGAGGGAACGCGGCTAGACCAGTCTGCGCCGTCATCGGTGGGGCTCCCTCACCCGGCGCCTCGCGCCACCTTCTCCCGCAAGCGGGAGAAGGCAAGGTATTTTTGCGAATGAGGCAGGCTGCGCCCGTGGCCTGACCGGGCCATCACCTGCCGAACGGCGCCATCCCTCATCCGCTTGCATGAGGAAGCTTTTTCGAAGGCCCCACTAGCATCGCCGACGTGTCGCGATCTTGTCTGGGGAGGCAAGCATGAAGAAGCTCGATATGCGTCTTGCGCTGATCACCGTGGCCTTGCCGTTTTCGCTCTCGGCCCAGGAAGTGCGCGAACCCGCCGAGAGCGAAAGTGCGCCCGCCGAGGAAGCAGCGCTCGAAGAGGTGATCGTCACCGCGCAGAAGCGCAGCGAGTCGCTGCAGAAGACGCCGATCTCGATCGAAGCCTTCAATGCCGATCAGCTCGCCACACGCGGCATCGACGGCCTCGGCGATCTCGGCAGCAACGTGCCGGGCATGACGGTCGATCCGTTTCCCACCAGCAATGCGAGCCTGCGTTTCTTCATTCGCGGTATCGGCCTGCTCGATGCGCAGGTCACGCAAGACCCGCCCGTCGGTGTCTACATCGACGGCGTCTACATCGCGCGATCGACCGGCAACGCCTTCGACGTCGCCGATCTCGAACGCATCGAGGTGCTGCGCGGCCCGCAGGGCACGCTGTATGGGCGCAACACCACGGGCGGTGCGGTCAACCTGGTGACGCGCCGGCCGTCGACCGACGGCTTCTCGATGAGCCACAAGTTCGGTCTCGGCGAGCGCAACATCCGCAACCTGCGCAGCTCGGTCAACGTACCGCTGGCCGATGATCTCGCGGTGAAGCTCGCGGTGCTCGCGAGCAATGTCGACGGCTACGTGCGCAACGACGGCCCCGGCGAAGATTTCGGCGATCGCGACGATCTAGCCGGACGCTTCGACCTGCGCTGGCACGCGACGGAATCGCTGACGGTGGATTACAGCTATGACCGCAGCCGCAGCGATTACACCAACTATCTCTACCAGGCCGTGCTGCCGCCCGATGGCGACAAGGGTGCGGCCGAACTGTTCAAGCGCTATGCGCAGTCGCAGTCGGTCTACAGCCGCCATCGGTTGAAATCGCTCACCACCGGCGCTCCGCTCGAACAATCGCGCGTCGATATCGAAGGCCATGCGGCGACCTTCACGCTTGATCTCGGCGAGCACGAGCTCAAGTACATCGGCGCGCATCGCGAGCTCGACGACGCGGCCTATACCGATCTGGGCGGCGGTGCGGGTTCGGCGACGTACCGGCTCGACAGCAACGTCTACGACGGCCCCGCGGCGCAGGTCGCCAATGGCGGGCCGACCGAACTCATGATCCCGCGCACCACGCAAAAGCAGTGGTCGCACGAGCTGCAGCTCAACGGTCTGCTGTTCGACGATTCGCTGCAATACATCGTCGGCGGCTTCTACTTCAGCGAGAAGGCCAAGGAGGATCGCAAGCAGCGCTATCACCAGTTCAGCAGCAACATCAGCCCCGAGCTGATCGCGCCGCTGGAGCCGCTGCTGGGCGGCCTGCTGAATCCGCGACTCGTCAACTTCGACCAGGTGCTCAACAGCATCGACAACGAGGCGCTGGCCTTCTACACGCAAGGCACCTGGACGCCGCAATGGCTGGACGAGCGCCTGCATCTGACGCTCGGCTACCGGCATTCGGAAGACAAGCGCGAGGCGCTCAAGTTTCGCGTCAACGACACTTATCTCGAAGGCAGCTTCAACGGCTTTGGAACCGCCGTGCTGCTGAGCAGCGCCGATCGCTTCGACAACGTGCGCGCCAAGCGCAAGTTCAGCGACGACGCGATCACCGGCATCGTCGCCTTCGACATCGACCGCGACATCAACGTCTACGCGAAGTACGCCGAGGCCTACAAGAGCGGCGGTTTCAACACGCGCGACCCGCAGATCTCGGGCGAATCCGGGCCGGCGTCGGATGGCATCGACTACGGCTACGGTTTCGTCGAAGGCTTCGCGCCCGAGCGCGTCAACGCCTACGAGCTCGGCGTCAAGAGCGAGTGGCTGCAGCATCGGCTGCGCGTGAATGCCGACGTGTTCTACAGCGACTACACCGACATGCAGATCAACTTCCTGATCTCGGGCACGGTGTCGGACACCAAGGTCGCCAACGCGGGCAAGGCGCGCATGCGCGGCTTCGAGCTCGAAACCACGCTGCTCGCCGCACCGGGCCTGCTGCTCTCGCTCGATTACGCCTACCTCGATGCCGACGTCACCCAGGTGCGCAACATCAGCGGCGAAGACGTGACGGACGAATTCTCGTTCGTCTCCGCACCGCCGCATTCCTTCGTCGCGGCCATCGACTGGACGATGCTCGATCGCAGCTGGGGCGTGCTGCGCGGCAACCTCAACTACAACTACACGGACGATCGCAAGGGCAGCATGCAGCCGGGCAAGGAAGGCATGACGGCGATCGGCGCCTACGGTGTGCTCGGTGCGCGGCTGAGCCTCGGAGAGATCGCGGCCGGCAGTCGAGGCAAGGCCGAGATCGCCTTGTGGGCGCGCAATCTGCTCGACAAGGAATACGTGATCTCGGCGATCGACAACCAGCCGCATGCCGATCGGGCGGTGCTGTTCGGCGAGCCGCGCACGATCGGCGCGGAGCTGATTTACCGCTGGCAGTAAGCCTTCGCGCAGCGCGGGTGTGCCGAGCTCGTCTCTACGGGTGAGGCATCGGCTGCATTCGCGGTCTATTCAAGAGCAGGTCCAGCGATCGCTGGGCTTGTACACACCAATAAAGCGTGGGGCCCCGAATCAGACGGCCACCGCGCGTTCGCGAACACGGGAGAGAGCCGCATGAATCACAGCAGTCGCGCGATGATGATGAGCCTGCTGGCAATGATCTGTCTGACGGCAGCTGCCCAGGACGATGCTTCGCAAGCCGCTCCGGGTGTGGATGAGGGTGGCATCGCCGAAGTGGTCGTCACGGCCCAACGCCGCGAGGAGAAACTGCAGGACGTGCCGCTGGCGGTCACCGCGTTTTCGTCCGAGCAGATCGAGTCGCGCGGCATCCAGAGCGTGGACGATCTGTCCGCGCTCGCGCCGGGCCTGCAGATCAGCCGAACACCCTCCAACACCACGATTTCGCAGATCGCGATTCGCGGCGTGACCCAGATCAATCCGGCGATCTACTGGGACCCGGCGGTCGGCATCTACGTCGACGGTGTCTACATCGGCAAGGCGCAGGGCTCGATATTCGACGTGGTGGATTTGGCCCAGGTCGAAGTGCTGCGTGGTCCACAGGGCACGCTCTACGGGCGCAACACGCTGGCCGGCGCGATCAGCCTGCGCACGCGCGCGCCGAGCGGTCAGTTCTCGGGCAGTGCGAGCCTGGAGTACGGCAACTACAACGCGCTCGTGCAGAAGGCCTCGGTGGATCTGCCGCAGTGGGGCATCGCGCGCATCTCGATCGGCGTGCGCAGCGAGCGGCGTGATGGCTGGGTCGACACGGCACGCACGAGCTCGGTCGACGAACTCAACAATCGCCACAACGATGCGGTGCGCATCGCGGCGGACTTCGACTTCACTGAGAACTGGACCGGCGAATATCGCTTCGACCGTTCCAACGTCAACCAGAGCAACAACTACAACCAGCTTTATCGCCTGCGGCCGACCGGCCTGTTCGACCCGGGTTTCGGGCCGCTGGCCGATCTCTATCCGGTGCTGGCCTCGTATGCCTCGACGCGACGCCAGGACGAGGCCGACATCGACGCGCCGACTTTTGAGCAGGCCCGCATCATGGGCCATTCGTTCACGCTGAGCTGGGATCTTTCGGAACAGATCACGCTCAAGTCGATCACCGGCTATCGGCGCCTGGAGTGGAACGATTCGATCGACATCGACGGCTCGCCGCTGGCCTTCGTCTTCACCCAGCGCTTCACCGACTACGATCAGCTGTCGCAGGACCTGCAGCTGCTCGGCAGCGGCGAGCGCCTCAACTACGTGGCCGGCGTGTATTACTTCGGCGACGAAGGCGACACCTACAATCCGCAGCAGCTGATCTTCGGCGGCGCCAACTACGACTCGCGCTACGGAACCAAGACCTCGGCCTGGGCGGCCTACGGCCAGATCGACTATCGGCTCACCGAGCAGCTCACGGCCGCGATCGGCGCGCGCTACACGCGCGAGAAGAAGGACTTGACCCGCAGCTTCGGAGTCAGCGGCTCGACCAGCGACCCGTTCTTCTACTTCATTCCCGAAGGCACGCGCGCCAGCGGCGACTTCGAAGCCACCACGCCGATGGCCTCGCTGGCCTGGCGTGCGGCGCAGGGCATCAATCTGTATGCCCGCTACGCCGAAGGCTTCAAGAGCGGCGGCTTCAATGGCGAATACAGCAACACCGCGCCGCCGGCCGATCGCCCGAACATCAACATCGAAGAGACGCAGACGCCGTTCAAGCCCGAGAAGCAGCGCTCGTTCGAGATCGGCGCCAAGAGCACCTGGCTCGACGGCAAGGCGCTGTTCAATCTCGCGCTGTTCCACAACACGCTGGAAGACATGCAGACGTCGACCTTCGTCGGCGGTGAAACCAGCGCGGCCGGCTCGGTCATCCGCAATGCCGGCGAGGCGACGGTGCAGGGCGCCGAGATCGAGGCCGTGTTCGTTCCCGTGAAGGGAACGCAGCTGCGCCTGAGCTACGCGTATCTCGACGCCGAGTACGACGAGTTCACCGATCTGGTGCGCAACCCCGACGATGCCACGCCGGATGATGCGAGCGACGCGGGCAGCTTCGTTGCCGGCAACGCGGCCGACAACCGCGCTTTCGTGCATGCGCCCAAGCACACGTTCAATGCGCTGCTCGACAGCGTGCTGCATCGCGCAGCGTGGGGAACGTTGCGCGGCGTCGTCGACTACGCCTACACCGGCGCGTTCTTCACCTATCCGTACCAGCTCGACGGCCCCGGCAGCACCCAATACAACCCGGCGAACCAGGTCGCCGCGGACACGCGCGTGAAGGCTTACGGCCTGCTCAACCTGCGACTCGCGCTGGCCGACATCCGCGTCGGCTCCGGCGGATCGGCGGAGCTCGCCTTGTGGATGCGCAACGTGACCGACGAGGACGCCGCCACCAACTACATCGACTTCGGCCCGAGCTTCGGCAGCCTGACGGTCGCGAACTTCGTCGAGCCGAGGACGTTCGGGATTACGGGAACGGTGCGCTGGTAGCGAGCTGTAAGCCTGGCTGCTTATGCCCTCTCCCGCAGCGCGGGAGAGGGTGGCGCGCGAGCGCCGGGTGAGGGAGCGCTCTGCGGCAAAGTGCTGAGTCCAGGCGGTGTTCCCTCACTCCCCTCGCTAACGGCTCCACCCTCGCTAACGCGAGGGACTCTCTCCCGCGAGCGGGAGAGAGGAACGGCAGACTGGTTCCGCGACTTCGCCCGGCGCGCCTACTCCACGATCGCCGGATGCGCCTGCACCGGCGCGCCGAGCATGCCGCGATGGCTTGGCGGGTTACGGCCTTCGTCGTCGATGCCGTATTCGCTCGCCAGTTCGGCGCCTATCAATACCTGGCCCGATTTCTCGGCGCGCTTCGGGTCGCGGTAGAGCGCGGCGATGAGCTTGCCGGTGAACTCGGGCGTCTCGGCGATCTCCCAGAAGCCCGCGTACTTGGCCGCGTCGCGGTCCATCACGCGGCGCGTGCGGTCGGTGCGCAGCATGCCCATCCAGATCGAAGCCGCTGCCACGCCATGGGGTTTCAGGTCGACCGCCATGTCCTTGGCGAACTTGTCGACGCCGACTTTCTGCGCGCCATACGCCGGGCCGTGCATGTAGCAGCTGCTGCCGAACGACGAAGTAAAGGCGATGAGCCCGTTGCGGCGTTCCACCATGAGCTGCGCCGCGTGCCAGCTCGCGACGTAAGCCGAGCGCAGACCGACGTCGAGAATGTCGACGAGCTCCAGCGGCTTGCTCCAGAAGCCGCCTTTCTCGATCAGCTGGTCGTGCAGGAAGGTGGCGTTGTTGACGAGAATATCGAGCCGGCCGCGTTGCTCTTCGGCAATGCGCGCGAACAGCCGGGCGACGTCCGCATCATCCGCATGATCGCAAGCCACCGGTATGCCGCGTCCACCGGCCGCGGTGACCGCCGCCGCAGTGGAGGCGATGGTGCCGGGCAGGGGAGCCTGGCCTTCGTCGAGCGTGCGGCCGGTGACGTAGACCGTCGCGCCTTGGGCCCCGAGCGCGATCGCGATGCCTTTGCCGGCGCCGCGTGATGCGCCGGTGACGAGGGCGATGGTGTTTTCGAGCGGTTTCGACATGGCCTTGCTCCTGCTTGCGGTTGCCTGCGGGTTATCTATCGATGGCGCGCAGCCCTCAGGCCGCGCTTTGTGCGCCTTGTACGGCGTCTTCGCGCAGCTGGAACTTCATGACCTTGCCGCCCGGATTCGTCGGCAGCGAAGCGCGGAACTCGATCACGCGCGGCACCTTGTAATTGGCCATGTGTTCGCGACACCAGGCGATCAGTTCGCTCGCCTCGAGCTGGAAGCCCGGACGCAGCACGATGCAGGCCTTGCCGACTTCGCCCATGCGCGCATCGGCGATGCCGATCACCGCCGCCTGCGCGATCGCCGGATGCGCCGCGAGCATGCGTTCGATCTCGGCCGGATAGCAGTTGAAGCCGCCGCTGATGTAGAGATCCTTCAGGCGATCGGTGATGCGCAGGTAGCCGCGCTCGTCGAGGCTGCCGACGTCGCCCGTGTGCAGCCAGCCTTGTTCGTCGACGGCCTCGCGCGTCGCCGCCTCGTCGTCGAGATACGCCTGCATGACGTTGTAGCCGCGCACCACGATCTCGCCGGACTGGTTCGGCGCGAGCGCCTGGCCTTGCGCATCGACGCAGCGCAGCTCGATGTCGGGAATCGCCTTGCCGCTCGTGAGCGCGATGGTTTCGGCGTCGTCGCTCGCATCGCAGAGCGCGACCACGCCGCAGGTTTCGGTGAGCCCGTAGCCGGTCAGCACGGTGGTGAATCCGAGCTCACGGCGAATGCGCTCGATCAGCGTCGGCGCGATGGCCGCGGCGCCGGTGATGGTCGCGCGCAGCGAAGACAGGTCGGCCTGCGCTCGCGCTGGATCGTCGAGCAGCGAGATGAACAAGGTCGGCGGCCCGGGCAGCACCGAGATGCGCTGCTCCGCGATGCGCCGCAGGATCGCGCCCGCATCGAACATCGCATGCGGCAGCACCGTACAGCCCGACAGCAGGCCGCCGAACCAGCCGACCTTGTAGCCGAAGGAATGAAAGAATGGATTCACCACCAGATAGCGATCGGCGGGCGACAGGCTCATCGCGCGAGACCAGTCGGCGATCACGCGCAGGTTCTGTGCATGCCCGGTGACGACGCCCTTGGGCAGCCCGGTGGTGCCCGAGGTGAACAGGATGTCGAGTCTCGATTCGCCGGTCAGCGCCGCGCTGCGCGCTTCCACCGCGCTCGCGTCGATGCGCTCGGCCAGCGATAAAAAATCATCCCAGCGCAGATCGGCAGCGCGCAGGGCGGCGGTGCTGTCGTCGAGCACGACGAGACGTTCGAGCGTAGCCGGGCGCTTGGAATCGAGCAGCAGCGGATAATCCTGCGCGAGCCAGGCGCCCGAGCAGACCAGCAACCTAGCGCCGCTCTTGCCGAGGATGTATGCGGCCTCGTCACCCTTCATGCGCGTGTTGAGCGGTACCAGCACGGCGCCGACCGCGTGGATCGCGAGCCCGGCGACCATCCACTCGACGCGATTCTGCGCCCAGATGGCGACGCGATCGCCGGCTTCGATGCCGCAGGCGATCAAGGCGCGCGCGGCTTGCATGCGCAGCGCGTCGAGCTGCGTGTAGCTCAGCGCGCCGCCGTCTTCGGCGATGACCGCGATGCGGTCGGCGTAGCGTTCGACCGCCGCGCGAAACGCGGCCGGGGCGGTATGCGCTGGCGTGCTCAGTCCGCCCACATCAGATAGCCGTTGTCGATGCGCATCTCGGCTCCGTTGATGAAGCTCGATTCGTCCGAGGCCAGGAACAGCACGAGGTTGGCGATGTCGGTGGGTTTGGCGAAGCGGGCCATGAGCTGCTTCTGGTCCATCATGCGCACCGCGGTCTGCTTGCCTTTGGGCATCGCGCCCATCAGGCCGCTGACCATCGGCGTCTGGATGCCGTCCGGGTGGATCGAGTTGCAGCGGATCTTGTAGAGGTTCATGCGGCAATGCGCCGCGATCGAGCGCGTCATCGCCGCCACCGCGCCCTTGCTCGCCGAATAGGCGCAGAACGAGCCGACGCCGCCGATGCCGGCCATCGACGACATGTTGACGATCGAGCCGCCGCCGCGCTTCTTCATCGCGGCGAGGCCGTGATGACAGCCGAGGAAATAGCCATCGGAATTGATGCGCTGGATCTTCTGCCAGGTGGCGAGATCGGTGTCCTCGATGTTGCCGTAGATCAGGATCGCGGCGTTGTTGACGAGGATGTCGAGCCCGCCGAAGGTTTCCTCGGTGATGCCGATGACCTGCTTCCAGTCGTCCTCGGAGGCGATGTCGTGCTTGACGAACAGGGCCGCGTCGCCGATCTCGGCGGCCACCGCGCGGCCGGCTTCTTCGTTGACGTCGGTGATGACCACCTTGGCGCCTTCTTTGGCGAGCAGCAGCGCATCCGCCTTGCCGACACCGCTCGCCGCTCCGGTCACGATCGCGACCTTGTCTTGCACACGTCCCATGCCCTGCTCCCGAATAGGTGGCCCGAATCGATGCCCGGATCGATGACCCGCGACGGTGGCTGATGAGTGCCCAGCCCTTCGTCATCTTTGGTCATCGGGGCGGTCGCGGCCTCGTCCGAGCGGGTGATGGGCAATGGCCTGCGAAGCCGAGCCGTTCCTGCGGCGCGGGTAGAATGCGCGACCCGCCCACCACCCGCTGTGCAGGCCAAACCATGTCGTTTCTCTCGCGCTTGTTTCGCAAAGCGCCAAAGCCGTCTTCCGTTCCCGCCCCGACGTCCCGACCGGCTGCGGCCGCGCCTCCCAAGCCCAGTGCGGCCGATCGCGCGCAGACCACCGCCGCGGAGGAGCAGGCCTTGCAGGCGGCCATCGGCGCCGGCGATGTCCAGGCCGTGGCCCGTCTGGTCGTTGCGGGAAGCTCGACCAGGGTTCGCCAGGCGGCCGCCCACGCGATCGATGACCCCGACGTGCTGCGACAGCTGATCCGCGATCTGCGCGGCGGCAACGACAAGGGCGTCTACAAGGTGCTGACGACCAGGCGCGACGCGCAGCTCGAGCAGGCCCGCAAGCTCGAACAGTCGCGCGCCGACATCGAGGCCGCATCGAAAGCGCTCGAGCGTCACAGCCAGGGCGCCTACGACGCTGCGTACGGCTCGGAGCTCGATTATCTGGAGCGCCGCTGGCAGGCCGTGGCCGCGCAGGCCGATGCGGAGCAGCGCGACCAGGCCCGGCAATGGATCGAGCGCTCGCGCCAAACCATCGCCGAACACGAGCGCCAGCTGGCGGCCGAGACAGCGCGCCAGCAAGCGGCGGCCCTTGCCGCCGCAGAAGCGCAGCGCCAGCGCGAGCAGGAGGCGCAGGCCGAGGCAGCTGCTGCGGCCGAGCAGGATCGGGCGCACGAGGAGCAGCAGCGTACGCAGGCCGCCGAACAGCCATCCGGCCAGCAGGCCGAGCAGCAGGCGGCGCGCCAGATCGGCGAGCTGATCAAGAAAGCGCATGCGGCCTTGAGCGACGGCAGCAGCCTGCGCGCGGCCGGTGTGCGCAAGTCCATCGAAGACAAGCTCGCCAAGGCGCCGCCGCTGCCGGCCAGCCTCGCCAGCCAGCTGCAACAGCTCGATAGGCAGATCGCCGAGCTGCAGGACTGGAAGCGCTTTTCGGTTGCGCCCAAACGCGCCGAGCTGATCGAGGAGATGGAATCGCTGGTCGGTGCTGAGCTGGAGCCGCTCGCGCTCGCCGATCAGATCAAGAGTCTGCAGGAGCAGTGGCGCAGCCTGAGCAAGGGCACTGGCGAAAACCTCGAGGCCGATTGGCAACGCTTTCACGAGGCCGCGCAGAAGGCGTATCAGCCGTGCAGCGAATACTTCGCGGCGCAGGCCCTGGTCCGCCAGGAGAACCTGCAGCGCCGCGATGCGGTGCTCGCGCAATTGACGGCCTTCGAGGCGGGCCACGATTGGGAGCGGCCCGACTGGCGCGCCGTGATCAAGACCCTGCGCGAAACCAAGCAGGAGTGGCACCAGCATTCCGCGGTCGATCGCAAGGCCGGCAAGCAACAGCACGAGGCGTTCACCGCCGTCTCCAAGCGCCTGCAGGCCCGGCTCGATGCGGAATACGCGCGCAACGTGAAGCAGAAGGAATCGCTGATCGAACGCGCCCAGGCGCTGCTCGCCAGCGACGACAGCCGCAGGGCCATCGAAGCGATCAAGGATTTGCAACAGCAGTGGAAAACCGTCGGGCCGGTGCCGCGCGAAGCCGATCAGCGACTGTGGGAAGCCTTCCGCCAGCATTGCGACGGCGTGTTCCAGAAGCGCCAGCAGGAGTCCGCCAGCTACACCGCCGGGCTCGAAAACAACAAGGCGCAGGCCATTGCCCTGTGCGAACAGCTCGAGCAGATCGCCGCGCTCGAAGGGCCCGAGCTGCAGGAGCGCGCGGCGGGCCTGGGCGAGTTGCGGACGGCGTTCGAAGGGCTCGGCGAGCTTCCGCGTGCGGAGACGCGCGAGCTGCAACGCCGGTTCGAAAAGGGCCTGGAACGCTGCGACGCCGCACTGGCGCGCCAGCGTGGACGTGAGGCGGAAGGGAGCTGGACGCACCTGTTCGAAGCCGCCAACCACGTGCGTGCGTATCGGCTCGCCGTGGTTCAGAAACTGGATGCGGAACGGATCGACGCCTTGAAAGAAGCCGCCGAAAGCTACATCGGCTCCGTGAAGCGCTGGCCGAAGGGCGGGCTTCAGGCGCTCAAGCAGGCGCTCGCGAGCGAAGGCTCAAGCGATCTCGCGGCGAACGAGACGGCTTTGAAGATGCTCTGCATCCGCGCCGAAATACTGAGCGATGTGCCGACTCCGGCCGAGGATCAAAGCTTGCGTCGCGAATACCAGTTGCAGCGTCTGGTGCAGAACATGGGGCAGGGTGGCGCTGCGGATGAAACCAGTCTGGACAGCCTGGCGATGGAGTGGGTGACTGCCGGTCCAGTGGACGAGGCGGTGTATCAGCCGCTGGTGCAACGGTTTCGGGGCTGCAGGGAGCGGTCGTCCAGAGGGGCATAGCTCAAGGAGCGATGCTGGACGACGAGTTCTGTGGCGTCAGATGGCGGCCGTTGTGGTAGCCCCAATTGGGGGTTTCCAGAACGCGGGAAACATCCGAAATTCAAGGAAATTCAGCGGTGGCCCTTTGAGTTTCGGCGTCGCCCTCGAACGATGGGCGAACAGACTGTGACCCCCTGCGGAGGGCGAGTTGCGCTCGTCAACGTGGGCGTGTCAGACATCTTGGGGAAGATGCGCAGGGCGGGACGATCGACGGATCCAACACGTAGGGGGAGCATTGAAATGAGAGTTGAAACGGCGGCACGCGCCATGGCCGTACTGGTTGCACTGATCGTGTCCGGGTGTGGACTTCCGTTGACCAAGTCTCCCCTGGTAGACCGCTACCAGGGCCTGGTCGATCGCTCCCAGCTGCAGCAGTCTCGCGCTCGCATCGAGGGCGCGAAGACCAAGGTTCTGGCGGTGGTCTTCTCCAAGAACACGCAAGCATCGCTGGCCTTCAATGCCGAGCTCAACCAACGGTTTCATTCGACCATCGGCAGCATGACGCTCAATCATGAGGCCATCGGCTCGGACGTCGACATCGTCCTGTCGGAGCAAGGTCTCCTGGGCGCCCTGTTCGTCCCGTTGAAGGCGGCGTTCAAGGAAGTGCGCCTTGCAGGCAGCATTCCGGAAGCGTTCGAGGGCGGGGCCGATTACGTCGGCGTGCTGGACCTGGATCTGAACTACATCAGCCTGGACAGCAAGTACACGCCGTCCCCGATCATGCATATCGACCATATCGCCAACTGCTCGATCAACTTCATCGATGGCGAGCTGGTGGCCGGGCCGGACGTCGTGGCGAACGTGCGCTACAAGCAGGAGACGGAACCCAAGTTCCCGGATGCCAATAACCGCGACTTCATCTTCGCGGTGAAGCAGGCGCGCAGCGCCCTGATCAAATCGTTCGCGGCCGAAGTGAAGGCGGCGGTGTCGCCGTAAGCGATCGCTCCACATGCGTGGCGTCAAGCATCCAGGGCAACTCATGAGCTTTGCATCGGCTGCATCTTTGGTTCCGGCCCTGCTGCTCTGCGGCATGGCCGTGGCGGCCGCGAGCATTCTGGACGACCCGGACTGCACCCGGACCATGACGCCCGCAGAGGTTCAGGACCTGAAAACCTGCATCGCTCGCGGCCCGGCCTGCGCGAAGTACTGGCCCAGCCAGGCCGACGATCTGCAGCACTGCGATGCGGCGGTGACCTGGCTGCGAACTGCCTTGAAGGGGCCGCTGGCGCAGCGCAACGAAATGTTCGGAGCGGACCCGGCGGCAGAACCGGCCTGGAAGAAGCTGCCGCGTTCGGGAACCACCGCCGCTCCACCGCGCTTCGATGTCACGCAATCCGCCAGCACCGATCCCTATGCGGCGACGAGCGCCGGCATCACGCCGGAGGCCGCGAAGCAGGCCGGATGGGATGTCGGTGTGCTGACAGGCGCCATCAAGGCCGGCGGCCAGGTGCTGCAGGACCAGGCGGCCTTCGACAACCCCGAGGCCGCGATGGAAGCCAAGCAAATACTGCAGAGCGTGGGACTCGGAGAGTACGCGGCCTCGGACCAGGCGATCGGCGGCGCGATGCCGCCGCAGGGCAATGGCGGGGACTATGAACAGTACTACGCAAAGTATTCGCGGTCGGCCCAGCTGGCGTGCTCGTCCGACGTATCGCCCGAATTCCGCAGCCGCTGGAGCCGGTTCACCGACCCCGACCTCGCCGAGTTCTACAGGTCGGTCAGCCGTCCGGGGCAGGTAGAGGCCAACGCGAA
This sequence comes from Hydrocarboniphaga effusa AP103, assembly GCF_000271305.1. GTDB lineage: Bacteria > Pseudomonadota > Gammaproteobacteria > Nevskiales > Nevskiaceae > Hydrocarboniphaga > Hydrocarboniphaga effusa. Next base: position 266,180 of record NZ_AKGD01000004.1, on the reverse strand, counting down.
GAAGTGGGCGCCCCGCGTCAGCCAGTACTCCCTGCGTGACCAGAACAATGAACTGGGGCGCGGATATTTCCAGGCGCTGGAGGCCGCGCGCAGGGCCTGCCAGATCACCGTCGCCTGCGCCGACGGCGATGCGGAATATGCGCGCTTCCCGATGGCTTTGAGTTCCAGCATCACGACGCACGGACGGGTGGGCGTGGAGACCGGTGCGCTGGTCGCACTGCAGGTCGCCTACGCCGCCTTGCAAATGAACGCGGAGTTCATCGACGAGTATTCGCACTACGTCCGTCAGTGCATGGGCGCGGCGGCGCCGGGTGGGTCTCCAGCTTCACCGCGCGGGCAGACGTCGAATTCCCCTTCCGCCCCCCTGCAGGCAGATGAGGTTTGTCCCTTCAGCGAGCCGGAAAAGTCTCGATGCGACGCACGGAATGCAGCGCGCAGAAGAGGGGGATGATGACATTCCGGGGCAGGGCAAAACCCCGCCAAATGCAGATGTCCTTGTCCTGTGCGGGATCGATCAAAGCCTGTCTTGTGTCCGATTCTGATGAAGACACCTAACCGCTGAAAGATCCTGCCGTGCTTGCACGTCCTGTCCGCGACAGATGCCGGGCGGTGCCGATAACGCCCGCAGCAAGATTCGGAGTGTGTTGAAGCGCTCGCGATCACAGACTCGCGGAACCTTCACCACTGCGAGCCTCTCCGCCATGAACTCACCCCGCATCAAGACCGTCAGTGTCGAGCCGGCCATCCTTTACTGGGGGACGCCGGTCGTGCTGATCAGTACGAGCAACGAGGACGGCAGCTCGAATCTCGCGCCGATGTCCTCTGCCTTCTGGCTCGGTTGGCGCTGCATTCTTGGACTCGACGCCAGTTCGAAGAACACCGAAAACCTCATGCGGACCGGCGAATGCGTGCTCAACTTGCCCTCTCCGGCGCAGGTCGGGCATGTCGATCGATTGGCGCGGTTGACGGGAAGCGATCCGGTGCCGGCCGCCAAGCAGATGCGCAATTACACCCACGAGAAGAACAAGTGGGAGATATCGGGGCTCACCCCGGTGCCCAGCGAAACCGTCAAGCCGCCTCGTGCGCTGGAATGTCCGGTTCAGATGGAAGCGGTGCTTTCGGCTACCAACGGATTCATGGCCGACGATCCGATGTGGAAAGTGGGGATCAAGGTGTTCGAAGTCCGAATCCAGCGCGTCCACGTGCATCCGGAATTGCTGATGGAAGGCACGACCGATCGCATCGACCCCGACAAATGGGGGCCCCTGATCATGAAGTTCCAGAAGTTCTATGGCGTGAACGCCAGTCAGGTTCATTCGTCGCGACTCGGCGAGATCCCGGAAGCCACGTATCTGAGCCCCGACGTCGAGCGTGCGCGCACTGCTTCGAAGCTTTAATGCTCTCTCTAGCGCTGCTCCCCGGCAGCACTTCAAGCTTTCGCACTCGGCGGCGGAGCCAAGCTGCAATCAAAACACTTCTCCTCAACCCGCTCCGCAATCCGCCATCCATCGCCCGTGCGCACGAGCCGATCGAGATACCAGAAGCCGAAGAACATCGTGGTCTTCTTGCCGCCCTGCGGCTGGATCACCATCGGGTTGAAGCAGACGATGCGGCTGTTCGCGGTGTCGCCGTCGATCTCGAGCTGCAGGTTGCTGACGAGGTGGTAGTAGTGCGGGAACCAGTGCAGGGTTTCGGCGAGCCAGCGTTTGATCTCGGGATAGCGGCCCTTGATGCCGCCCATCGCGCTGTAGTCGATCCAGGCATCGGGCGTGAACACGCGGTCGAGCACATCCCAGTTCTTGCGGTCGATCGCGCCGGAATAGTCGGCGTGCAGTTGCTGGATTTCGAGACGGTCGGAGATGGTCTGCAGGTCGAGCATGGCGGGGCTCAGGCTTCGGCGGTCTGTCGCTGATTCGCGGATCTTGCGGCAGCGACATCACGCGCGGCTCGGCGACCCGAGAACACGCAGTCCGCATACGAAAGCCCGCTGACGTAGATGTTCGAGCAGATGCCGACCGCGGTCCTGCCGGCCGCGTAAAGACCGTCGATCGTGCTGCCATCGGCCCGGCGGACCAGGCCGCGACGCTCGTCGACGCGCAAGCCGCCGATGGTCATCGTCGGCAGCGGCAGCCACTTGGAATCGATCGAGGCGTCGATCGCGTAGAACGGGCCTTCGCTGATCTGCGCGCATTCGCCGCTGCGCTTTTCGAAGGCGTCGTCGATCTCGCCGCGTGCGGCCTTGTTGTAGTCGGCGATCGTCCTGGTCAGGGTTTGGCGATCGAAGCCGATGCGATCGGCGAGCGCGTCCAGAGTCGGCGCCTGCCTGGCGTTGAACCAGAGATTCACCAGCGCGACGTCGCGCTGGAACGGCACCGTGGATGGATCGCGTGCCTGCGCCATCGCGTCTCGACGCAGCCTGGCGTCGAGCACGATCCAGGCCTTGCCGCCGTTACGCTCGACCATCGCGTCGCCGATGCTCGCGCCATACAGCATCTCGTTGACGAAGCGTTCGCCGCGCTGGTTCACGAGCGCGCCCTTGGCCCAGGCCAGCGGCGGATTGATGAAACGCCAGGCGCTGATGCGATGCGGCAGATCGAAAGCACCGCCCACGCCGACGCCCAGCGCGATGCCGCTGCCGGTGTCGCCGAGCGTGCCGAGCGGCATGCCGGCGCTGTACTTGGGCGCGAGCTCGTCGATCATCTTGCGATTCATCACGAAGCCGCCGGCCGACAGCAGCACGCCGTGGTGCGCGCGATACCAGCGCGGCACGCGATGCTCGCGCTCGATCGCGGCGGCCTTGCGCAGGTAGCGTTGGCCGATGCGCTGCGTGAGTCCGGCGAGCGGAAAGCTCGGCGGCAAGGCGCCGAGCCATTGCGAGGCCGAGGCGATGCAACGCGCGTAGGCCGCATGCGCAGGCGAATCGGCCGGAATCACCAGCGCCTTCACGCCGATGACGCGACCGCCCGCATCGAGCGCAAGCTGCAGCGCCTCCGCATGCACGTGCAGTTTCAGGCCGAGTTTCACGGCCGCTTCGCGCAGCGGATCGTAGATCGCGCCGCCGAGCCCCCAGGCTTTCTTGCCGTTGGTGGTGTAGCCGCGATGCCCACGCGCCGCCGGTTTGGCCTGTCGCGCATACGGCGCGGCCAGGGAGCTGTCGGAGTGATAGAGGAACTTGTCGAGCGGCGGGTACGAGGTCTTGTCCTTGCACAAGGCGCTGCTGAGCTGGGCGCCGTGCCGCAGCAGCCAGTCGACGGTCTCGACGCTCTCGTCGCAGAAGCGGCGCAGGGTTTCGTCCTGCACCACGCCGTCGGTTTCGAGCTTGAGGTAGCGGAACATCTCTTCGGCGGTGTCCTGCTCGCCGGCCTGCCGCTGGAGGGCGGTGCCGCCGCCGGCATAGAACACGCCGCCGTTGGCCTTGGTCGATCCGCCGAGTCCGTAGCGATCGAGCGCGATCACGCTGGCGCCGTGCTCCAGCGCTTCGAGCGCGGCGGCGATGCCGGCTCCGCCGACGCCGACCACCACCAGGTCGGCGGCCTCGCTCCAGGGGTGCTGCTCGGGGTCGACCGTGAGCGGCGGCTCGATCGGCAAATCCCAGCGCGAGGCGAGCTCGTCGGCGGACATCGCAAGGCTCCTGCAGCGTCGGTTGAGGCCGCCAGACTCGGCCAAGCGCCTGCGCCCAGCCTCACCCCATCGGATGAAGAGTGCGGCAGGGGCCGTCTCGATAATGGCCGCGAACCCGCATCCGGTGCCGATTCGCCATGGCCTCCTCCATACAGGCGCTCGCTTACTTCGTCGCGCAAAGCAAAGACGTTTCGACTTGGCAGCGTTATGCCGAGCAGGTGCTCGGCGCGCAGACCGCGCCGGCGCCCGGCGGCGGGCTTTACCTGAAGCTCGACGAGCGGGCGTATCGCATCGCCATCGTGCCGGGTGCCGAGGATCGCTATTACGCCTCGGGCTGGGAGCTGCCGGATCGCGCCGCGTTCGATGCCAGCGTGGCGGCGGTACGCGCGGCCGGCGTCGAAGTCACGCCGGCCGATGCGCAGACCCTCGCGGCGCGCCAGGTCGAAGCGCTGGCGAGCTTCGTCGATCCGTCCGGCAATCTTCACGAACTCAGTCATGGCCGCACCGCAGGCGAGTCGGCTTTCGTTTCGCCGATCGGCGTGCGCTTCAAGACCGGTAGGTTCGGAGTCGGGCACACGGTGCTGCCGACGCTGAACTTCGATGCGAGCCTGAAGTTCTTTCGCGAAGTGCTGGGCTTCGGGCTATCGGACATTTTCGTTTTTCAGCCGGCGCCCGATGCGCCGAGCATGCGCATCTACTTCCTGCACGCGGCCAGCGGCCGCCACCACAGCCTTGCGCTCGCCGAAATGCCGAGCCCCAGCGGCTGCGTGCACGTGATGCTCGAAGTCGAGGACAAGGCCGAGGTCGAACGCGCGGATCAGCGCCGCATCGAGCACGGCGTCAAGCTCATGGCGACGCTCGGCCAGCACGAGAACGATCGCATGACCTCGTTCTACATGATGACGCCGGGCGGCTTCGCGCTCGAATACGGCTGGGGCGGCATCGAAGTCGATCCGGCCACCTGGCAAACCACGCAGACCAAGCAGGTTTCGATCTGGGGCCACGACTTCTCGGTCGGCTTCGCCTGATCGCCGGCGCGCACGAAAGAACACATGGCACTCGACAAACAAAAGACCGCGGCCGAAGTCGTCGCCGAACTGCGTAGCGGCATGACGCTGGGCATCGGCGGCTGGGGGGCGCGCCGCAAGCCGATGGCGCTCGTACGCGAAATCCTGCGCTCGCCGCTGCGCGATCTCACCGTGGTCAGCTACGGCGGGCCCGATGTCGGCATGCTCTGCGCGGCCGGCAAGGTGCGCAAGCTGATCTTCGCCTTCGTCACGCTCGATGCGATTCCGCTCGAACCGTATTACCGCAAGGCGCGCGAGAGCGGGGCGATCGAGATCGAGGAATACGACGAAGGCATGTTCCAGTGGGGCTTGCGCGCAGCGGCCATGCGCATGTCGTTTCTGCCGACGCGCGTCGGCCTCGGCAGCGACGTGCTCGCACGCAACCCGCGCCTGAAGACGGTGCGCTCGCCGTACGACGACGGCGAAGTCTACGTGGCAATGCCGGCGCTCAAGCTCGATGCGGCCTTGCTGCACGTCAACGAGGCCGATCGGCTCGGCAACACGCTCATGCGCGGTGCCGACACTTTCTTCGACCCCTTGTTCGCACGCGCAGCCGATGCCTGCTACGTGAGCACCGAACGCCTGCACGACAAGCTCGAGCTGAGTGCGGACGAAGCGCGCCAGAACGGCTTCGAACGCTATCTCGTGCGCGGCGTCGTCGAAGCCAGGGGCGGGGCGCATCCGACCTATCTCGGCCCCGATTACGGCTGGGACCTCGACCATCTGAAGCGCTACAGCGCGAGCGCGGCCGAAGACGGTGGCTGGCAGCGCTACGTCGAGGAATTCGTCTCGCGTGGCGAGGCCGATTATCTGAACAGCATCGGTGGAGCCGAACGTCTCGGCCGCCTGCGCCAGCCGGTGTTCTGACATGAGCCACGAAACGTCCAAAGAAATTTCATTGGCCGAGCTGATGATCGTCGCCGCGAGCGAAGCCTGGCGCGGCAACGGCGAGCTGCTGGCCTCGGGCATCGGCGTCATTCCGCGCCTCGGCGCGAGCCTGGCCAAGCTCACGCATACGCCCGAGCTGCTGATGACGGACAGCGAGGCTTATCTGGTGTCCGAGCCGGTTCCGCTCGGGCCGCGTGGCGATTACCTGCCGCGCTACGAAGGGTATCTGCCGTTCGATCGCGTGTTCGAATGCGTTTGGGGCGGACGTCGCCACGCCATGATCGGGCCGACGCAGATCGATCGCTGGGGCCAGAGCAACCTGTCGGTGGTCGGCGATTACGCCAAGCCCAAGGCGGCGATGCTCGGCGTGCGCGGCCTGCCGGGAAACAGCCTTTGCCACATCAATTCGATGTTCGTGCCGCAGCACAACACGCGCGTATTCGTGGCCGGCGAAGTGGACATGGTGTCGGGCGTGGGTTACCGGCGCGAGCGCTTCTCCGAAGGCATGAACACCAGCACCATCGATCTGCGCCGCATCGTCACCGACCTGTGCGTGCTTGATTTCGAAGCGCGTGCGGAAGACGGCAGCCCGGCGATGCGCGTGCGCTCATTGCATCCGGGCGTGAGCTTCGAGCAGGTGCAGGCCGCGACGGGCTTCCCGCTGCAGCGCGCGGCCGATCTCGGTGAAACCGCCTTGCCCGATGCACGGCAACTGGCGTTGATCGCGAAACTCGATCCGCACAATTTGCGTGCCGCGCAGCTCAAGAACAATCCGCCTGCATTGCGTGCGAGCACGCCGGTCAGCGCATGAGCGATCTCATCGAGCCCAAGACCGTCGAGATTCAGTACGAAACCGACGAGCCGGTGCTGTACCGCGTCGAAGCGGCGACGGCCTGGATCACGATGAACCGGCCGCAGTACAACAACGCGCAGAACTCGCAGATGACCTATGCGCTCGACGCTGCGTTCCGGCGCGCGGTCGACGACGATGCGGTCAAGCTCATCGTGCTCGCGGGCAGCGGCAAGCACTTTTCGGCCGGCCACGATATCGGCACGCCGGGGCGCGATCTGCACAAGTCCTTCGACCGCGTACATCTGCTGCCCGAGCACGTCAACAAGCCCGGAGCCGAACTGCTCTACACGCGTGAGCAGGAGGTTTACCTGGGCATGTGCCGGCGCTGGCGCGACATTTCCAAGCCGACGATCGCGATGGTGCAGGGCGCCTGCATTGCGGGTGGGCTCATGCTCGCCTGGGTTTGCGATCTGATCGTCGCGAGCGATGACGCTTTCTTCCAGGACCCGGTGCAGCGCATGGGCATTCCGGGCGTCGAGTACTTTGCGCATGCCTTCGAGCTGCCGCCGCGCGTGGCCAAGGAATTCATCATGCTCGGCGATCGCATGGGCGCGCAGCGCGCCTACGAACTCGGCATGGTCAATCGCATCGTGCCGCGCGACAAGCTCGAGAGCGAAGTGCGCTCGATCGCCGAGAATCTTTCCGCCAAGGGCCGGCTCGGGCTCTGGCTGACCAAGCAGGCGATCAATCACGTCGAGGAATTGCGCGGCAAGCGCACGGCGATGGATGCGGTGTTTCACATGCATCACTTCGCGCACGCGCAAAGCGACCTCACGCAGGGCAACAGCCTGGGCGGACAGGACGCGCGTTCGATGGCGGCTGCGAACAAGAAACAAGGCTGAGCCGATGACGGCGAGCCTGCTGCAAACCGAACTGACGCGCACTCTCGGCTGCCGCTATCCGATCGTGCAGACCGCGATGGGCTGGGTCGCCGACGCCAATCTGGTGAGCGCGACCACGCATGCCGGAGGCTTCGGCTTTCTCGCCGCGGCGGTGATGTCGACGCCGACGCTGCGCGAGCAGATCGCGCTCGTGCGCGAGCGTTGCGAAGGCCCGTTCGGCGTCAATTTTCACATGTTTCAGCCGAACGCGGCCGAGGTCATCGATACGGTGATCGAGCATCGCGATCGGATTCGCGCGGTCAGCTACGGCCGTGGGCCGGATGCGAAGACCATCGCTCGCTTCAAGCAGGCCGGCATCCTGTGCATGCCGACGGTCGGTGCGCTCAAGCATGCGCAAAAGGCCGTCGAACTCGGGGCCGACCTCATCACCGTGCAAGGTGGCGAGGGTGGCGGTCACACCGGCAGCGTGCCGACCACGCTGTTGCTGCCGCAGGTGCTCGATGCGGTGAAGGTTCCGGTGGTCGCGGCCGGCGGTTTTCATTCGGGACGCGGACTCGCAGGCGCGCTCGGCTTCGGTGCGGCGGGCATCGCAATGGGCACGCGCTTTCTGATGACGGCCGAATCGCCGGTTCCGCGTGCCACCTTGCAGCGCTATCTCGATGTGCGCGATGCCGCCCACATCCGTGCTTCGACCGCGCTCGACGGCATGCCGCAGCGCATGATCGACAACGAATTTTTGCTGCGGCTCGAACGCGGCGGCCTGCCTTCGCGCCTGCTCGTCGCGATGCGCAGCGCCTGGAGCTGGCGGCGCCAGACCGGCATGTCGATGAGCCACATGCTCAAGACCTTCATCGGCGCGATACGCGAAGGCGACTCGGCCATACAGACGATGATGGCCGCGAACGCGCCGGTCATCATTCAACGAGCCATGGTCGACGGACGTCCCGATGAAGGCGTGCTGCCGAGCGGACAAGTCGCTGCCGTGATCGACGCGCTACCGCCGGTTGCCGAACTCATCGCGTCCATCGTCGCCGAGGCTGAGCATTGCCTGTCTCGATTGCAGACAACGCCCATACCGAACACTCAAACAATCGCGACTCCGACCCGTTCCGCGAGAACCGCATGAGCCAGCCCTTCCGCACCACGATCACCGACGGCATCGCCGAACTGGTGATCCAGCGTCCGCCCGTCAACGCGCTCGACGACGCCGGCTGGCATGCGCTGGCCGACGAGATCGCGCGCATCGGCCGGCTGCCCGAGGCGCGCGTGATCCTGCTGCGAGCCGAAGGCCGCGGCTTCTGCGCGGGCGTCGATATCAAGGAGCTCGATGCGCATCCCGATCGCATCGTCTCGGTCAACGCGGGCAATTACCGCAGCTTCGAGGCCGTGCATCGCAACCCGCTGCCGGTGATCGTGGCCGTGCATGGCTTCGTGCTCGGCGGCGGCATCGGCTTGGCCGGTGCGGCCGACATCGTCGTCGCAGCTGATGACGCGAGCTTCGGCGTGCCCGAAGTCGATCGCGGCGCAATGGGCGGCGGCGCGCATCTGCAGCGTCTGTTTCCGGTGCAGAAGGTGCGCATGATGTATTTCACCGGCGAGCCGATCGGCGCCGCCGAGGCGCATCGTCTGGGTGCGGTCGAGCGCGTGGTGCCGCGCGAGCAGTTGCGCGAAGCGGCGCTTGCGATCGCAGCGAAGATCGCAGCCAAGAGCGGGCCGATGATCCGGCTCGCCAAGGAATCGCTCAACGGCATCGAAGACGGCAATCTCGAAGACAAGTATCGCTGGGAGCAGGGTTTCACCTTGCAGGCCTACATGAGCAAGGATTCGGCCGAAACACGCCGGGCCTTCGTCGAAAAGCGCGATGCGCAGTTCGATGGCCGCGCCGGAGCCAAGGCATGAGGCTCGAATACACCGAGCCGCAGCGTCAGTTTCGCGAAGAGGTGCGCGCCTGGCTCGCGGCCAACGTGCCGAAGACACCGCTGCAGAGCTTCGATACCGAACAGGGCTTCGCGGAACATCGCGCCTGGGAGGCCAAGCTCGCCAAGGGCCGCTACAGCGCCGTGACCTGGCCCGAAGCCTTCGGCGGCCGCGGCTGCGACCTCGTCGAATGGCTGATCTTCGAGGAGGAATACTGGAGCGCCTGCGCGCCGCTGCGCGTGAACCAGAACGGCATCTTCCTGCTCGCGCCGACGCTCATGGAGTACGGCACCGACGAGCAGAAGGCGCGCTTTCTGCCGCGCATGGCCAACGGCGACGACATCTGGGCGCAAGGCTGGAGCGAGCCCGGCGCGGGTTCGGACATGGCGGCCATTCGCAGCAAGGCGGTTCGCGATGGCGACCACTACGTGCTCAACGGGCAGAAGACCTGGAGCACGCGCGCGGTGTGGGCCGACTGGCTGTTCGGCTTGTTTCGCAGCGAGCCCGATTCGCAGCGCCATCACGGGCTGACCTTCGTGCTGCTGCCGCTGAACCTGCCGGGCATCACGATCCGTCCGATCCGCCAGCTCAACGGGCTGCCGGGCTTCGCCGAAATTTTCTTCGACAACGTGCGCGTGCCGGTCGAGAACCGGCTCGGCGGCGAAGGCGAGGGTTGGAACATCGCGATGGCGACGGCTGGCTTCGAACGCGGGCTCATGCTGCGTTCGCCGGGCCGCTTCCAGCAGACCGCGCGCATGCTGCTGCAGCTCTACCAGCGCAATCGCGAGCGCGCCGACGCCGACCCCGCGATCCGCGACGCGGTCATGCGCAGCTGGATGGGTGCGGAGGCCTATGCGCTCGCCACCTATCGCACCGCCTGCAAGCTCGGCAAGGGCGGAAAGATCGGCGCCGAAGCGAGCACCAACAAGATCTTCTGGTCCGAGCTCGACCTGCTGATGCACGAAACCGCGATGCAGATCCTCGGCGCGAGCGGCGAACTCGTCACCGAGCCCGAAGAAGCCGCTGCGCTCGGCAACCGTTACGGCTGGCTCGACGGCTTCCTGTTCTCGCAGGCCGGCCCGATCTACGCAGGCACCAACGAGATCCAGCGCAACATCATCGCCGAGCGCATGCTTGGCCTGCCGAGGGTCTGAGCGATGGATTTCACGTTCAGCGAAGAACAACTGGCCTATCGCGATGCGGTGCGCAAATTCCTGATGGTGGAAGCGGCGCCCGAGATGCTGCGCGAAATCTGGGAGACGCGCAGCGGCCGTTCGCGCGAGCTGCGCGCCAAGCTCGCGGACCAGGGCCTCACCGCGATCTCGGTTCCCGAGCCGCATGGCGGCATGGGCCTGGGCGATCTCGACTGGGCGCTCGTGCAGACCGAGATCGGTTACTACGCGATCCCGGATTCGCTGTCCGACACCGCCTATCTGGGCGCCTGGCTGATCGAGAACCTGCCGGCCGACGTTGCGCTCAAGCGCGACTGGCTGCCGCGCATCGCCGCGGGTACGGCGCGCATCGCGATCGGCCATCCGATCAATCCGCTGATCGCGGACGCCGAGCTCGCCGACCTGCTGCTGATGTGGCACGAGGACGAGATTCATGCGCTGAAGCCCTCGTCCGCGCGTTGCACGCTGCATCCGAGCATCGATGCCTCGCGCAGGCTGTATTCGGTCGAATGGACGCCGTCGCCGCAGACGCGCCTGTGCTCGGCGCGTCACGGTCGTGCGCTGTGGTCGCGCCTGCTCGATCGCGGAGCGCTCGCGCTGGCGGCCCAGCTGCTCGGACTCGCGCAGCGCATGGTCGATCTGGGCGTCGATCACGCAGCCCAGCGCAAGCAGTTCGGCAAACCGGTGGGCTCCTTCCAGGCGGTCAAGCATCAGCTGGCCGACGTCGCGGTGAAGATCGAATTCGCCGAGCCGGTGCTGCATCGCGCGGCCTATGCGCTGGCGCACGAACTCGACGACGCGGCGGTGCATGTCTCGCACGCCAAGCTCGCGGCCGGCGAAGCCGCACGCCTGGCGGCCCGCAACGCACTGCAGGCGCATGGCGCGATGGGCTACACCTGGGAGGCCGATCTGCAGATGTTCATGAAACGCGCCTGGGCGCTCGACGCGGCCTGGGGCGATCGCATCTTCCACAAGCAGCGCGTGAGCGCCGCGATCTTCGCCGAGACGGTCGAGATCGGGCCGGGCACCACTTTCCAGAACCTGCAGGACTACCGGAACTTCTGATGGCTCAAGCACAGGCTTACATCGTCGACGCGCTGCGCACGCCCACGGGCAAGCGGCGCGGAACGCTCGCGAACATCCACGGCGCCGACCTCGGCGCGCACGCGCTCAAGGCCATCGTCGAGCGCAACGCGATTCCGGCCGAAGACTACGACGACGTGATCTTCGGCTGCCTCGATGCGATCGGCCCGCTGGCCGGCAACATCGCGCGCACCAGCTGGCTCGCGGCCGGCTTGCCGCTGCACGTGCCGGGCGTGACCATCGATCGCCAGTGCGGATCGAGCCAGCAGGCGATCCACTTCGCGGCGCAGGCGGTCATGAGCGGAACGCAGGACGTGGTGATCGCCGGCGGCGTGCAGACCATGAGCCAGATCCCGATCAGCTCGGCGATGCTCGCGGCGCAGCCGCTGGGCTTCAGCGATCCGTTCTCGGGCAGCAAGGGCTGGGCGCAGCGCTTCGGCAGCGAGCCGGTGTCGCAGTTCCACGGTGCGCAGCTGATCGCCGACAAGTGGGAAATCTCGCGTCGCGAGATGGAGGACTTCTCGCTCGAAAGCCATGTGCGCGCGCGACGTGCGATCGCCGAAGGCCGCTTCGCGCGCGAGATCGTGCCGATCGCCGGACTCGATCACGACGAAACCACGCGTGAAACCTCGATCGAGCAGATGGCCAAGCTCGAGCCGCTCGCGCCGGGCGGCACGATCACGGCCGGCGTGTCGAGCCAGACCGGCGACGCGTCCGCCGCGGTGCTGATCGTGTCCGAGCAGGCGCTCAAGCGCTATGGCCTGACGCCGCGTGCTCGCATCCATCATCTGAGCGTCTATTCCGACGATCCGATCTTCATGCTCACGGCGCCGATTCCGGCGACGCGCGTGGCGATGAAGAAGGCCGGCATGAAGCTGTCGGACATCGACCTCGTCGAGATCAACGAGGCTTTCGCGCCGGTGGTGCTGGCCTGGTTCAAGGAAACCGGCTATCCGCACGAGAAAACCAACGTCAACGGTGGCGGCATCGCGCTGGCGCATCCGCTCGGCGCCACTGGCGCCAAGCTCATGACGACCTTGCTGCACGAACTCGAACGCACCAAGGGCCGCTACGGCCTGCAGACCATGTGCGAAGGCGGCGGCGTGGCCAACGTGACCATCATCGAGAGGCTGTGAGATGAGCCGCATCTGCGAAGACCGCATCATCATCGTCACCGGCGCCGGAGCGGGTCTGGGTCGCGAATACGCGCGCGCACTGGTCGCCGCGGGCGCCAGGGTGCTCGTCAACGACATCAAGCTCGAAGCGGCGCAGGCCGTCGCCGACGAGCTCGGAACCGCCGCGCTCGCCAATGGTGACGACATCACCTCGATGAGCGGTGCTCGTTCCATCGTCGAGGCGGCGGTGTCGCGCTTCGGAGACGTGCACGGCGTGGTCAACAACGCGGGCATCGTGCGTGATCGCATGTTCGCCTCGCTGAGCGAAGACGACTGGGATCTCGTCGTCAAGGTGCATCTGAAAGGCCATTTCTGCATCGCGAGCACACTGGTGCAGCGCTGGCGCGACCAGGTCAAGGCAACGGGCGCCAGGGTCGATGCGCGCATCGTCAACACCAGTTCGGGCGCGGGTCTGCAAGGCTCGGTCGGGCAGAGCAACTACGCGGCGGCCAAGGGCGGTATCGCCTCGCTGACGCTCGTGCAAGCGGCCGAGCTCGGACGCTACGGCATCACCGCGAATGCACTCGCTCCGGCTGCGCGCACCGGCATGACCGAGCAGGTGTTCGCGGACACCATGAAGGCCCCGGACGCGGGCTTCGATTTCTATCATCCGTCCAACGTCGCGCCGCTGGTGGTCTGGCTGTGCAGCGCGGCGTCGGCGCAGGTCAGCGGTCGCGTCTTCGAAGTGGCCGGCGGACAGGTTTCGGTCGCCAACGGCTGGCGCACCGGCGAGGTGATCGACAACAAGGCGCGCTGGAAACCCGAGGCGATCGGCGATGCGATCGAAAGCCTGATCGCCAAAGCTCAGCCGCCGCAGAAGGTCTACGGCACCTGAGCGTGCATCGCGCATGAACCTCGCACTGAGCGACGAGCAGCGCATGATCCGCGAGTCCGCGGATGCGGTGCTCGCGGAGCTGGCCAGCTCGTCGCGGACCCGGGCCGCGATGGAAGCAGACCCAGGATTCGATGCGGCGGCCTGGGAACACATCGCCGCCGAACTCGGCTGGTGCGCGATGGCGGTTCCGGAAGCCTGCGGCGGGCTCGGACTCGGAGCGGTCGAGCTCGTGCAGTTGTTCGAGCCGATGGGGCGGTCGCTGTTCTGCGCGCCGTACTTCTCCACGGTAGCGCTGGCCTTGCCGGTGCTGCTGCATCAGGCCGATGAAGCCGCGCGCGATCGCTACTTGCCGATGATCGCCGAAGGGCGTTTGCGCCTGACTGCGCCGATGCCGGATGGGGCGGGCGATCACCACCGCGGCGCCTTGCACGCGCACTGCGTCGATGGTCGCTGGCAGCTCGGCGGGCGTGTCGAGCGCATCGTCGACGGCGCCAGTGCCGAGCTGCTGTTGCTGCCGGCTCGTTGCGAGGACGGCCTCGGCTGGTTCGCGGTGCGTGCGGAAGACGCGCGATGCGAGCCGATCGCCGGTTGGGATCGCACGCGGCGATTCGCTGCGCTGGCGCTCGAAGCGACGCCGGCGGTGCGGATCGATGCATTGCAAGCCCATTCTGCGAAAGCCGCTGTGCTGTCGCGGCTTTGCCTGGCCGCCGAACAGCTCGGTGGAGCACAGGCCTGTCTCGACATGACCGTTGCCTACGTCGCGGAGCGCAAGCAGTTCGGGCGCGCGATCGCATCGTTTCAGGCGGTGAAGCATCGCTGCGCGCGGATGATGGTGGATGTCGAGGCCTTGCGGTCGATGGTGTATGGGGCGGCGGCCTTGTTTGCGGAGACCGAGGGCGCTCTTTCAACTGGCGCTCCCTCACCCGGCGCTATCGCGCCACCCTCTCCCGCAGGCGGGAGAGGGGAACAGCGAGCCGTCGCTGATGAATGCGCAATCGCGCTTGCATTGGCCAAGGACACTTATTTCAGCTGCGCCCAGGAAGCGATCCAGCTGCACGGCGGCGTCGGCTTCACCTGGGAATACGATCCCCAGCTGCATCTCAAACGCGCCCAGGCCGGCGCGCACTGGATGGGCACCGCCAGCGCCTTGCGCGAACGCATCGCCGAGCGGGTGTTCGCATGAGCGCCAACGACGTCTTCAGGGCCGAAGTCGCGGCCTGGATGCGTGAGCATCTGATCGGGCGCTTTGCCTGCCTGCAGCATCGCGGCGGTCCGGGCGACGAAGAGTTCGAACCCGAGCTGCGCAAGCAATGGGAACGCGAACTCGCGGCCGGCGGCTGGACCTGTGTCGGCTGGCCGGTCGAGTACGGATGTCGCGGGCTGTCGATCGAACAGCAGGTGATTTTCCACGAAGAATACGCACGCGCCGGCGGCCCGGGTCGCATGGGCCACATCGGCGAAGGCCTGATCGGCCCGACACTGATCCGCTACGGCACGCCCGAGCAGAAGGCGCGCTTCCTGCCCGACATCGTTGCGGGCCGCGTGTACTGGGCGCAGGGTTATTCGGAGCCCAACGCAGGTTCCGACCTCGCCAACGTGCAGACGCGCGCCGAGCGCCAGGGAGACGGCAGCTGGCGCGTCACCGGGCAGAAGATCTGGACGTCGCTCGCGCACGAATCCGAATGGATCTTCGTCGTCGCACGCAGCGAGCCCGGTAGCCGCGGCGGCAAGGGGCTGAGCTTTTTGCTGCTGCCGCTCGCGCAGCCGGGCATCGAGATCAGGCCGATCCGCCAGCTCGGCGGAGGCTCGGAGTTCAACGAAGTGTTCTTCGACGGCGCCGTCGCCGATGCGCAGTCGCTCGTCGGCGCGGCCGGCGAAGGCTGGAAGGTGGCGATGTCGCTGCTCGAAGCCGAGCGCGGCGTTTCCACGCTCGGGCAGCAGATGCGCTTCGCGCACGAGTTCGACTGTGTGGTGGCCGCGGCCAAGGCGCAGGGGCGCGACCGCGATCCGGCGATCCGCGATCGCATCGCCCAGGCCGCGATCGGCCTGCGCACCTTGCGCTACAACGCGCTGCGCACGCTGGCCGGCGAAGCGACGAGCCTTGGCCGCGAGGCGCTGATCTACAAGTATTACTGGAGCAACTGGCATCGCGATCTCGGCAAGCTCGCCATGGACGTACTCGGCGAGGCCGCCGACACCCCGAGCGACGATCCGCTGATCCGTCCGCTGCAGCAGCTGTTCTTCTTCTCGCGCGCCGACACGATCTACGGCGGCACCAACGAGATCCAGCTCAACTTGATCGCGGAGCGCGGGCTCGGAATGCCGAGGGAACCGCGGCCGGTGGCGTAGGGGATCGCGGTTCAGAGCTGGCTGCTTTTCCTCTCTCCCGCGTGCGGGAGAGAGTCCCTCGCGTTAGCGAGGGGAGTGAGGGAACACCGGCTGTAAAAATCGCTCGATCCGAAGGCGCCCTCGGCGGGGAGAGAGGGGCTTCTAGGCCTTCGAATGGAAGCCAAAGAAGAAACGGCAAAGCGCAGCGTTCCGTTCACCGAATCTCACCCTTCCGGCTGATTTTCGAGCGCCCGCTAGCGGCCACACTGCGATCAGCCCATTGGATCGTTCATGACCGCCACTCCCACCATTCCCGTGCCCGTACCCGAATACGTCGCGCCGCACGGACTGCTCGCAGGCCGCAGCGTTCTGGTCACCGCGGCCGCCGGAGGCGGCATCGGTTTCGCCACCGCCAAGCGCACGCTCGAAGAGGGCGCGCGCGCCGTCGTGATCGCCGATGTCCACGAGCGGCGCCTCGGCGAGGCGCTCAACGCGCTGCGTGGCGAGTTCCCGGATCGCAGCGTCGAAGGCCTGCTCGCGGACGTCACGCAGGAGCCGCAGGTGCAGGAGCTCGTCGACTTCGCCGAACGCATCACCGGCGGCATCGACGTGCTCGTCAACAATGCCGGCCTCGGCGGCAGTCGCCGTGTCGTCGACATGAGCGACGACGAGTGGAACCGCGTGCTCGACGTGACGCTCACGGGCACGTTCCGGATGACGCGCGCGATGCTCAAGCGCATGCAGCCGCGTGGCAAGGGCGCCATCGTCAACAACGCTTCGGTGCTCGGCTGGCGCGCGCAGAAGGAGCAGGCGCATTACGCGGCGGCAAAGGCCGGCGTGATGGCGCTGACGCGCTGCGCGGCGCTCGAGGCGGCCGAGTTCGGCATTCGCATCAACGCGGTGTCGCCGTCGATCGCGTTTCACGAACACCTCAAGAAGACCGCGCCGGCCGCGCTGCTCAGCGAGCTCGCGAGCCGCGAAGCCTTCGGCCGTGCGGCCGAGGTCTGGGAGATCGCCAACGTGATCGTGTTTCTGGCCTCGGACTACGCCTCCTACCTGGTCGGCGAAACCATTTCGGCCTCGAGCCAGCGCGCCTGAGATTCGCATGCCCATCGTCTTCGACTCCGCCGAATCCTTGCTGGCCGCCGTCGGGCAATCGCTCGGCGTCACGCCCTGGCTGACCATCGATCAGCAGCGCATCGATACCTTCGCCGATGCCACCGGCGATCATCAGTGGATCCATGTCGATCCGGTGCGCGCAGCACAAAGCTCCTTCGGCAGCACCATTGCGCACGGCTTTCTGACCGTATCGCTGTGCGCGTTCTTTCTTCCCCAGCTCATCGACGTGCGCATGAAGATGGGCGTCAACGTCGGCAGCGACCGGCTGCGCTTTCCCAACGCGGTGAAATGCGGCGCGCGCATCCGCGCGGCCGGCGAACTCGTCGCCGCCGAAGCCACGCGTGACGGCGGCCTGCAGACCACCACGCGGCTGACGATCGAGATCGAAAACGAAGCGCGGCCCGCTTGCGTCGTCGACCTGCTGTCGCGCTACTACTTCTGACCAACGCCACTTCCAACGAGGTTCACACGTGACCGAAGCCGTCATCGTTTCCGTCGCCCGCACCGCCATCGGCAAAGCGTATCGCGGCGCGTTCAACGACACCGAAGCGCCCGTGCTCGGCGGGCACGTGGTCCGCGCGCTCGTGCAGCGCTCGGGCGTGGCGCCCGATGAAATCGATGATCTGCTGATCGGCTGCGCCGCGCAGCAGGGCACGCAGGGCTACAACCTCGGCCGGCTTTGCGCGTACACGGGCGGGCTGCCGGACAGCGTGCCGGGCATGACGTTCGACCGCCAGTGCTCGTCCGGGCTCATGACCATCGCGAGCGCGGCCAAGACCATCATGGCCGGCGAGCAGCGCATCGTCATCGCGGGCGGCGTCGAGTCGATTTCGCTCACGCAGAACGCGCACAAG
Organism: Hydrocarboniphaga effusa AP103; assembly: GCF_000271305.1. Classification (GTDB taxonomy): domain Bacteria; phylum Pseudomonadota; class Gammaproteobacteria; order Nevskiales; family Nevskiaceae; genus Hydrocarboniphaga; species Hydrocarboniphaga effusa. The sequence continues at coordinate 248,426 of NZ_AKGD01000004.1, read as the reverse complement.
AACAAGTACCGCTCGGTCTCCGAAGCCGCGATCGCGGCCGAGCCGACCGCTTACATTCCGATGATCGAAACCGCCGAACTCGTCGCCGAGCGCTATGGCGTGACGCGCGCGGCGCAGGACGAATACGCGTTCCAGAGCCAGCAGCGCACGGCCGCCGCACAGGCCGCAGGCCGCTTCGACGACGAGATCGTGCCGATCAGCGTGGTCAAGCAGCTGTTCGACAAGCAAGGTCAGCCGACCGACAAGCAGACCGTCACGCTCGCCCGCGACGAAGGTGCGCGTGCGGATACCACGCTCGACAGCCTCGCCGCGCTCAAGCCGGTGTGGAAGGACGGGCAGTGGGTCAAGCAGGGCCAGCACGTCACCGCGGGCAATGCCTCGCAGCTGTCCGATGGGGCCGCTGCGGTGATGCTCATGAGTGCCGAAGAAGCACGGCGTCGCGGACTGCAAGTGCTCGGGATTTATCGTGGCAGCGCGGTGGCAGGCTGCAAGCCCGACGAGATGGGCATCGGCCCGGTGCTCGCGGTTCCGCGCCTGCTCGAGCGTCATGGGCTCGGTGTCGGCGACATCGGGCTGTGGGAACTCAACGAAGCCTTCGCCGCGCAGGTGCTGTACTGCCGCGACCAGCTCGGCATTCCGAATGACCGCCTCAACGTCGACGGCGGCGCGATCGCGATCGGCCATCCTTTCGGCATGAGTGGAGCTCGCATGGTCGGGCACGCGCTGATCGAAGGCCGGCGTCGGGGCCTGCGCTACGTGGTCGTGACGATGTGCGTGGGCGGCGGCATGGGCGCGGCCGGCCTGTTCGAGATTCCGCGCTGAGCACGATGCACAAGCCGAAGCCGCAGCGCGCTGGCGATGCGGCGGGATCGGCGAAATCAGGGACCGAGGCGGCAAGTACCGCAGCGGCAAGGCTGGAGGAAGACGAGATGGCACGAGCGATGACCGCAGCGATCGAGCAGTACGAGGTGAAGACCAGCGCAAGCGTGGGATGGCCGGCGATCGGCTTCGCGCTGGTGGTGCTGTTTGCGGCGCTGTATTCGTTCTCGCATCGGCCGATGCCGCCGATGGCGGCGTCGACGGTCAAGCCGGACGGGCTGCTCGTCAGCGGCTTGGGTCGGGTCGGCGGCCGCCTGGTCGCGGTCGGTGAGCAGGGCAACATCCTGATCGCGGACAAGGCCGAAGGACCGTGGCGCAGCGCGCGTGTCGATCACCCGCGTGGCTCCATGCTCACGCAGGTGCTGGCGACCGGCGAGCGCAGCGCCATCGCGGTGGGTCACGACGGCTGGATCCTGCGCAGCGACGACGCCGGACAGAGCTGGAAGGAAGCCGCCTTCGACGCCGAGCAGGGCAGCGTGCTGCTCGGCGCCGCCGGGCCCTATGACGGCCGGCTGTTCGCCTATGGCGGCTTCGGCGAGCTGCAGGTTTCCGATGACGGCGGCGACAGCTGGCGACGTGTTTCGCTGAGCGCCGGCGAAGCCGCGGCCGAAAGCCCCGCCGCCGCGCAGGCCGACCCCGATGCGTTCCCGTTCGGAGACGAGGGCGGCGGCGGCGCGGCCAGCAGTGGCGAGGATCGCCACGTCTACGGTGTCGCGCGCGCGGACGACGGCGCGCTCGTGCTCGTCGGCGAACGCGGCCTGCTGATGCGTTCGACCGACAAGGGCGAAAGCTGGAAGGCCTTGCCGGCGATCTATACGGGCTCCTTCTTCGGCGTGCTCGCCGTGAACGACAATGCCTTGCTCGCCTACGGCATGCGCGGCCAGGTGTTTCGCAGCGATGACGGCGGTACGCGCTGGCGCAAGCTGGCGGTGCCGACGAGCGGCGCGATCTCCGCCGCCACGCTCGCCGCGGACGGCAGCGTGCTGCTGGTCGGCGACGCGAACACGGTGCTCAAGTCCAGCGATGGCGGCGCCACGTTCGCACGCGTGAGCCCCGACGGCCGCAAGTCGCTCGCCGCCATCGTCGCGCTCGACGACGGCCGCTGGATCACCGGCGGAGAAGCCGGCGTGGTGCTGCACCTGAAGCCTGGAGCCCAGCCGTGAAACTGCTCGAAAGCTTCGTCAACCGCTGTTCCGATCTGCTGATCGCGCACCGTCATCTGCTGTCGATCGTCTTCGTCGCGCTCACCGTCGGCTTCGCCGCGAGCGCGACCCAGCTCAAGCTCGATCCGGGCTTTTTGAAGCTGATTCCGGTCGAGCATCCGTACATGAAGACGATGATGCGCTACCTGCAGAACTTCTCGGGCGCGAACACGATGCTGATCTCGCTGCGCTGGAAGGGCCAGGGCGACATCTACAACCCCGAGTTCATGGAATCGATGCAGCAGGCCACCGACGAGGTGTTCTCGATTCCGGGCATCAACCGCACCAAGGTGTCGTCGATCTTCACGCCCGATGTCTACTACATCGAGATCACCGAAGACGGCTTTCGCGGAGCGCCCGTGGTGCCGGCCGAATTCGCACGCACACCCGAACAGCTCGCGCAGGTGCGGCACAACGTCGAGAACTCCGGCCAGCTCGGCCTGCTCGTCGCCAACGACCTCAAGAGCGCGCTGATCCGCGCCGACCTGCAGGACTACGATCCGAACGACGGCAGCAAGGTCGACTACTGGGAAGTGCAGAAGCGGCTCGAGGCGCTGCGCAAGCAGTTCAACAATCCCGACATCGAAGTCAGCATCATCGGCTTCGCGCAGCTGCTCGCCGACGTGATCCATGGCCTGTTCGGCGTGATCGGATTCTTCCTGCTCGCCTTCGTGATCACCGCCGGGCTGCTGTTCTGGTACACGCGCTCGCCGCGGCTCACGTTCACCGCGCTGACGGTGGCCTTGCTGCCGGTGCTCTGGCTGCTCGGCGCGCTGCCGCTGATCGGCTTCGGCATCGACCCGCTGTCGATCCTCGTGCCGTTCCTGATCTTCTCGATCGGCGTGAGCCATGCGGTGCAGATGACCAATGCCTGGCGCAACGAGATCATCAGCGGCGCTTCGGCGATCGAAGCCTCGCGCGCCTCGTTCCGCAAATTGTTCGTACCGGGTTCGGTCGCACTGCTCACGAACGCGCTCGGCTTCGCGGTGATCATGTTCATCGACATTCCGATCGTGCACGAGCTCGGGCTCACGGCCTGCCTCGGCGTGCTGCTCATGATCGTGACCAACAAGATGATCCTGCCGATCATCCTCACGCACGTCCGCCTCGAATCATCGAGCTGGAAGCAGCCTTGGCGCACCTCGGGCGCCAACGGCCTGAATCGCATCTGGCTGGCGGTCGGCAAATGCGCCGAAGAACGCAGCGCGCTGTACGTGCTGGGCGTCTGCCTGCTGCTGGTCGCCGGGACCAGCGTGCTGTCGCGCGGCCTGGTCGTCGGCGATTCCGGCAGCGGAGCACCCGAGCTGCGCGAAAACTCGCGCTACAACATCGACGGCCGCACGATCGCCGGTTCTTACGACATCGGCGTCGACGTGCTCAGCGTGATCGTCGAAGCGCCGGACTTCGAAGGCGATTCCTGCCTGCATTATCCGGTCATCAGCCTCATCGACCGCTTCGACCTGTACATGCGCGGCGTGCCGGGCGTGCGATCGGTGACCAGCGTCGCCGGCATCGGCAAGCTGGTGATCTCCGCGTTCAACGAAGGCAATCTGCGCTGGCGCGCCTTGCCGCGCTCGGAAGTCGGCCTGTCGACCGGCTCGCGCGCCTTCGAACCCGCGCTCGGGCTCAACACCGAGGGCTGCCGCGCGATCCAGACCTTGATCTTCATGAACGACCACGAAGGCGCGACGATCGCGCATGCGGTGGCCGAGGTGAAGAAGTTCATCGAGGCCAACCCGGTCGAAGGCGTGACGATGCGCCTGGCCAGCGGCAACGTCGGCGTGATGGCGGCGACCAACGAAGCCGTCGCCGAAGCCGAAGTGAAGATGCTGCTCGCGATCTTCGGCGCGCTGACCTTGTTGTGCTTGCTGACTTTCCGCTCGTGGAAGGCCGCGCTTTGCGTGATCGTGCCGCTGACCATCGTGTCGATCTTCTGCAACGCTTTCATGGCGATGCTCGGCATCGGCCTGAAGGTGGCGACCCTGCCGGTGATCGCGCTCGGCGTCGGCGTGGGCGTCGATTACGGCATCTACCTGTTCGAGCGCGTGCGGCATCACATGGACGCGGGGCTTTGCTTCCGCGAGTCGTTTGCCGAGGCGATGCAGGAACGCGGCAGCGCGGCGGTGTTCACGGCGATCACGATGTCGGTGGCGGTGGGTACCTGGACCTTGTCGGCGTTGAAGCTGCAATCCGACATGGGGCTGCTGCTGTCGTTCATGTTCCTCTACAACATGCTGGGGGCGATCTGCCTGCTTCCGGCGCTCGGGGCGTGGTTGTTCAGGGATGGGGGGAAGGGACGGGTGGCCGTGGTGCCGCGGACTGCGGAGGTTTCGGTTCGGCGGGTTTCGCCTGGTCATACGCCGTGAGCTTGTTTGTCCTCTCTCCCGCTTGCGGGAGAGAGTCCTCGCGGTAGCGAGGGAGAGAGGGGCTGTGATCATCTCCCTCGGCAGAATGTTGCATCGCGTCGAAGCGTTGCCCCGAGCACGTGAGCAGCGCAGGGCACCCCAACGGGGTGCGTCACCAGGGTGTGCGCTCGATGCTTCCTTTCTTTGCACAAGCAAAGAAAGTACGGCCCGACCGGCGAGGTCGAAAGCCCTCAGCGCTCAGCTGAACCCCCAAGCGAAGCGCCGACAAAAAACAGCCGCAAGCGGGAGAGAGGACAAGCCGCTCAAGAGTCGCCACTCGCAATCACCCCGACTCGTCCATTTGCAGCAGGCACTTGCACCGCCCGCCGACTACTTTGCCCCACACCGGCGAGACCCGTTCCCGCCCCCGACGACACACCCAACCACGGCAGGTGCAACGATGGCTGGAGTTCTGCAAGGCGTACGCGTTCTCGATCTGAGCTGGGGCATCGCAGGCCCGATGGTGGCGATGCTGATGGCCGATCACGGCGCCGACGTCACCAAGATCGAGCCTCCGGGCGGCGATCCGTTTCGCGATCAGCTCGGCTACAAGGTCTGGCAGCGCGGCAAGCGCAGTGCCGTTCTCGACCTCAAGAACGAGGCCGACAAGCAAGCCTTCCTCGCGCTCGTCAAAGCCGCCGACGTGCTCGTCGAGAGCTACACGCCGGGCGTGACCGAACGGCTCGGCATCGACTACGCGACGCTCGAAAAGCTCAATCCGCGCCTGGTCTATTGCTCGATCACCGGTTACGGGCGCGGCACGCAGGACGAAGACCGTCCGGCCTACGACGCGCTGGTCGCGGCGCGCACCGGCCTGCATTGGGAACAGCGCGGCTGGCCCGAAGGCGCCTTGAATCATCTGGCCGGGCGCGACGATCCGTTTCCCGATCTCGATATCCCGTACGACTGGCTGCAGGGCGCCGCGCGGCCGGGACCGCTGTTTCCGTCTTCGCACTGGCCGAGCCTCGGCGCGTTCTTCTCCGCGAGCGTCGGCATCAACGCGGCGCTGCGTGCGCGGGAGCACACCGGTCGCGGACAGCACGTCGAAACCTCGCTGCTGCAGGGCGCCATGGCCGGTGCGGCCGGTGTCTGGATGCGCGCCGAGAACATCGATGCGCCCGGATTCGATTCCTGGATTCTCGGCAGCAAGGCGCCGAAGGGGCAGTTCCGCGCGGCCGATGGCGAGTGGATCCACAACTGGGTGCCGAACCCGCGCTTCATCATGAGCGCCTCGGCCGGCGACCAGCTCGATGCCTCGCCCGACCTGACCGTGCAGAACGATCCGGATCGCTTCGGCACCGGGCCCGAGGAACTGCTGGTGATGGCGCATTACCAGCCGATCCTCGCCGAGGCGATCGCCAAGTTTCCGGCCAAGGATTGGGTCGAAGCCGCAGCCAAGGCCGAGATGACGATGCAGAACGTGCGCTCGGCCGAAGCTTCGCTGGCCGACCCGCTGTTCCTGGCCGATGGCTGCGTGGTCGAAACCACCGATCCGGAGCTCGGCAAGCTGCGCACGGTCGGCCAGACGTATCGCCTGAGCGCGAATCCATCCAAGCCCGGATCGCATGCGCCGCGCGTCGGCGAGCACACCGAGCAGGTCAAGGCGGAGGCTGCGAAGGCCCAAGCCGCGACGGCCAAAGACGCAAAGAATCCCAAGCTCAAGGCGCCGCTCGAAGGCATCGTCGTGCTCGATCTCGGCCTTGCGATCGCCGGGCCGTTCGGTACGCAGCTGCTCAGCGATCTCGGCGCCACGGTCATCAAGATCAACGGGCTCTACGACATGTTCTGGCACCGCGTGCACATCGCCTACATGGCGAACCGCGGCAAGCGCAGCATCACGCTGAACCTCAAGGATCCGCGTGCGATGGAGATCTTCCACAAGCTGCTCGCCAAGGCCGACGTGGTGCATCACAACATGCGCTACGACGCGGCCGAGCGCTTGAAGATCGATTACGAGTCGCTCAAGAAGCTCAAGCCCGACCTGATCTACTGCCACACGCGCGGCTTCGAGACCGGCGAGCGCGCGGGCCTGCCGGGCAACGACCAGACCGGCGCCTGCCTGTCGGGCATCCAATACGAAGACGGCGGCATGCACGATGGCGGCAAGCCGCTCTGGAGCCTCACGAGCTTCGGCGACACCGGCAATGGCTTCCTGTCGGCCGTCGGCGTGATCCAGGCGCTCTACCATCGCGATCGCACGGGCGAAGGGCAGATGGTCGATACCTCGATCATCAACGCGGCCCTGCTCAATACCTCTTACGCGGTCGCCAGGCCCGATGGCAGCGGCTTCGACCGGCCCAAGATCGATGGCCAGCAGTACGGCTATTCGGCCGGGCATCGCCTGTACGAAACCAGGAAGGGCTGGCTGTGCCTGGTCGCCGCCAAGCCCGCGCACTGGGACGCCTTGCTGAAGATCGCGGACCTTGCGGGCGATGCACGCTTCGCCACGGCCGAAGCACGCGCCGAGCACGACGCCGAACTCGCAGCGGCGCTCGCCGGGCGCTTCGCTTCCGACGAGGCGAAGCAGTGGTTCGCCAAGCTCGATGCGGCCGGTGTACCGGCCGAGATCGTCTCCGAAGATTTCTCGCTCAAGCTGCACGAGAACGCCGAGTTCCAGAAGCGCCGCTGGGTGACTTCGTATGCGCATCCGCACGTCGGCAAGCTCGACCAGATCGGCCTGCTCGTCGATCTGTCCGACACGCCCGGCGTGATCCAGGGCCGGCCGATGATCGTCGGTGAGCACACGCAGCAGATTCTCGCCGAGCTCGGTTACGACGAGGCGCAGATCAAGCTGCTCGAAGAACAATTCGCCATCGGCTTCGCGGGCATGCCGCGCATGCCGCCGAGGAAGGCCGCATGAGCACCGCCGCAAGCGAAACCGAAGCCAAGCCGAACAAGCCCATCCGGCTCGCGCCGATCGTCACGCCCGATGCGAAGTTCTTCTGGGACGCGGCCGATCAGGAGCAGTTCCTCGGCCAGCAATGCGGAAGCTGCGAGCGCTTCCGCTTTCCGCCGCGGCCGATGTGCCCGCATTGCCACAGCCTGGAGCGCCGCGAGGTGCCGCTGTCCGGTCGCGGCACCGTCTACACCTGGATACGGCCGCTGCATCCGCCGGCCTATGGGTTTCGCGAGCCGCCGACGGTCGCCGTGATCGAACTCGAAGAGGGCATCCGCTTCGTCTCGAACGTCGAAGGCATCGCGTTCGAAGACATCACCGCCGGCTTGCCGGTGCAGGTCGCATTCGTCGAAACCGTAGGCAATCACAAAGTGCCGGTGTTTCGTCCGAGGGAGGAAAAACGATGAGCCGCGGTTTCGTTGAGGCCGCGATCGCCGGCATCGGTGCCACCGAATTTTCGAAGGAATCGGGCCGCAGCGAGCTGCAGCTCGCCGCCGAATGCGCCAAGGCCGCTTGCGACGATGCGGGCGTCGATCCGCGCGACATCGACGGCATGCTCACGTTCACGCTCGACAACAGCGACGAAGTCACGCTCGCGCGCTGTCTCGGTGTGCGCGATCTCGCTTACACGGCGCGCATTCCGGGCGGCGGCGCGGCTGCGGTCGCCACGATTTACCAGGCGATGGCGCTCGTCAACGCGGGGCTCTGCAAGAACGTGCTGATCTGGCGCGCGATGAACGAGCGCAGCCAGTATCGCTTCGGCCAGAACCAGAGCGGCGGCAGCTACAGCGCAGGCAACGGCACCGGCTCGCTGCTGTGGTGCGTGCCGTTCGGCGCGATGACGCCGGGAACCTGGGAATCGCTCGCGGCCCAGCGCTACATGCAGCGCTACGGCATCAAGAACGAAGACTTCGGCCGCGTGTCGGTGGTGCAGCGCCAGTACGCGGCGCGCAACCCCAAGGCCTGGTTCTACGACAAGCCGATCACGCTGGACGATCACCAGAACGCGCGCTGGATCGTCGAGCCCGTGCTGAGGCTTTTCGACTGCTGCCAGGAATCCGACGGCGGCCAGGCGATCCTCGTCACCTCGCTCGAGCGTGCGCGCGATCTGCGCCAGCCGGCCGTGAAGATCATCGGCGCCTGCCAGTCGATTCCGTACAACGTCGAAGTCATCTCGAACTACTACCACGATGCCGATCTCGCGCTGATGCCCGAGGCCGAAGGCACCGCCCAGCGGCTTTACGCCCAGACCGGCTTCAAGCCCGACGACATCCAGGCGGCGATGCTCTACGACGCCTTCACGCCGCAGGTGTTCAAGCAGCTGGAGGCTTTCGGCTTCTGCAAGCGGGGCGAAGCGCGCGATTTCGTCGCCGACGGCAATCTCGAACTCGATGGCCGCCTGCCCGTGAACACCAACGGCGGACTCATCGGCGAGGCCTACATCCACGGCATGAACAGCATCGCCGAGATGGTGCGCCAGGTGCGCGGAAGCGCAGTGAACCAGGTCGCCAAGGTCGAGCACGTGCTGGTGTCCTCGGGCATGGCCGGCGCGATCCTCGGTCGCGGCTGAGCATTCGATGTCGCCAGCGGCGCAGGCTTGCACGACACCGTCCGCCAGACGGCGCACGCTGAGGCTCGACAGCGGCGTCGAGCTCGACGGGCGCCCGATGACGATCGCGCTCGAGCTGGTCTGGCCCGAGCGCCTGCGCGAGCCCACGAGCGTGTTCGTCTGCGTTCCGGGCGGCGGCATGAACCGTCGCTTCTTCGACCTGATGCCCGCCGATGGCGGCGAGGATTTCAGCTTCGCGGCGCAGATGAGTGCACGCGGGTATCTGGTCATGCTCATCGACACGCTCGGTGTCGGCGAGAGCGACCGGCCGGACGACCTCTACGCGCTGACGCCCGAGCTACTGGTCCGTGCCAACGAGCGCGTGGTTGCGGCGGTGCTGGCCGGCTTGCGCGATGGAGGCCTGCTCGCGGATCGACCGGCCTTGCCGGATCTGCGCAGCATCGGCGTCGGTCATTCGATGGGCGCTTTGCTCACCTGCCTGCAGCAGGCGCGCTTCGGCACGCATGCGGCGATCGCCGCGCTCGGCTTTTCGACCGCGGGGCTGCCGCAATACCTGGTTCCGCAGGCGCGTTCGGCGACGCCGGCCTCGCTGTCGGAAGACGAGCTCGTACGGCTCGCGCGCTCGCAGTTCGGCGCGGCGCCGAGTGCGATGAAACGCGGCGAAGCGCCGAGCGACCTGTTCGCCGGAGCCAAGGCCGAGCCGCGCGGAATGGCCGCGCTCAAGAGCGCGCTCGCGCCGATGCTGCCGGTGCCAGCGATGCTCGCGATGATGCCCGGCAACATCGCCCAGGCCTGCGCGAGCATCGGCGTGCCGACGTTCATCGGCGTCGGCGAGCTCGATCTGACCGGAGGCGCGCATGCGATCCCGGCGGCGTTCACGCGCAGCCACGATGTCACTTTGCAGATCCTCGAGCAGGCGGGCCACAGTCATTTTCTGTTCGCCTCGCGAGCGCAGCTGTTCGAACGCCTCGGCCGCTGGGCCGCGGATGCGGCGCACGCCTGATCGACCTTGGTTCACGCCATTCCCAATGACTTCAACTCACTTCAAATAACTGATTTCGACATTCGGAGAACACGATGGGGACGATGCTCAAGGCCGGCAGTCGCTACAAAAGCGCGGTCAGCGACGTGCAGGTGATGGTCGTGAAGGCGCCGGCCGGCGAACACACGCTGCTGTGCGGCGGAGCGGAAATGCTCGCCGCGAACGCGGCCGCCGCGGAAGCATCCGCAGCGCCCGCCGACGGCGAGACGCTGATCGGCAAGCGCTACGTCAACGCCGACGAATCGCTGGAACTGCTGTGCACCAAGGGCGGCAAGGGCGCGCTGTGGCTCGGTGGCGAGGCGCTCGACATCAAGCAGGCCAAGCAGCTGCCGTCGTCGGATTGAAAACCGCAATCGAGCGCACCGCATGAACATCGCCACCTTGCTCGACATGTCCGCCGAAGCCTTCGGCGAACGCATCGCCATCGTCTCTGGCCGGCACCGCCTGAGCTTCGAAGAGCTCAGGAACAAGGCGCACGCGGCGGCGGCCTGCCTGCGCGATAGCGGCGCCTCGCGCGTGGCCTTGCTCGACGTCAACAGCCCGGCCGCGGCCGTGGCGCTGTTCGGCGCGGCCTACGCGGGCATTCCGTACGTTCCGCTCAACTATCGGCTCACGCGCGCCGAGATCAACGCGCTGGTGCAGCGCATCGCGCCGGCCGTGATCGTCGCGGGTGCCGAGCATGCGGCGCTGGTCGATGCGATCGACGGCGTGCGCGTGGTCGATCGCGAGGATTTTCTTGGCCTGCCGCGCGCCGATGCGATCGAGCCCGGCGACGATCCGCGGGCCGTGGCCGTGCAGCTGTTCACGAGCGGAACCACCGGCCAGCCCAAGGCCGCGATCCTGCGGCACGAGAACCTGATGGGCTATATCGTCGGCACCGTCGAGTTCGCGAGCGCGGACGAGGGCGATGCGATTCTCGTGACGGTGCCGCCGTATCACATCGCCGGCATCTCGGCGGTGCTGAGCTCGACGTATGCCTGCCGCCGCATGGTGCAGCTCGAAAGCTTCGAGCCCGCCGCCTGGATCGACGCGGTGGTTCGCGAGAACGTCAGCAACGCCTTCGTCGTGCCGACCATGCTGGTTCGCATCGTCGAGCAGCTGGAAGCCAAGCCGGTTTCGCTGACGAGCCTGCGCGCGCTCGCCTACGGCGGCGGCAAGATGCCGCAGTCGACGATCGAACGCGCCATGCGGCTGCTGCCGCAAGTCGATTTCACCAACGCCTACGGGCTCACCGAAACCAGCTCGACGATCAGCGTGCTCGGACCCGACGATCATCGGGCCGCGATGTCCGCCCGCGATCCGGCGCTGCGCCGGCGGCTGTCCTCGGTCGGCCGGCCGACCGCCGCCGTCGAAATCGAAGTCCGCGACGAACAGGGCGCGGTGCTCGGCGCCGGGCAGGCCGGGTTCGTGTTCGTGCGAGGCCCGCAAGTCTCGGGCGAATACCAGCAGCAAGGCAGCCAGCTCGACGACGGCGGCTGGTTCCCGACACGCGATCGAGGCTATCTCGATGCGGAGGGTTATCTGTATCTGGACGGCCGCGCGGACGACGTGATCGTTCGCGGAGGCGAGAACATTTCGCCCGGCGAAATCGAAGACGTGCTGCTCTCGCATCCGGCCGTCGCCGACGCCGCGGTGGTCGCCATGCCCGACGAGCAATGGGGCGAGGCGGTGGCCGCCGCCGTGGTGCTGAATCCCGGCGCGCATGTCGAGCCCGAGGTGTTGCAGGCGCTGGTGCGGTCCAAGCTGCGGTCCTCGCGGGTTCCGCAGGCGATCGCGTTTCGCGACCAGCTGCCTTACAACGAGCTCGGCAAGGTGCTGCGCAGGCTCGTGCGCGAGCAGTTCGCCCAAGCGGTGGAGGCGTAATCGCCATGGCCCTGCTGATCGATCGCAAACTCGAAATCGCCGCTCCGGCATCGGTGGTGTGGGAAGTCATCAGCGATCTGCCGCGCTATCCCGAATGGAACCGCTTCTGCATCGAGGCGCGCTCCACGCTCAAGCCGGGCGACGCCATCGACCTGCGCGTGCAGCTGTTCGCGAGGCCGCAGTGGCAGCGGGAGTTCGTGACCGAGTTCGACTCCGGCCGCGGCTTTGCGTACAGCATGAAGCCGGTCCCGGCCGGCTCCCTGTCGAGCCGGCGTTCGCATTCCATCGAGGCGCTCGATGCCGAGCGCTGCGTCTACGAATCCTGCTTCCGCCTTCAGGGCTGGCTCATGCCGCTCGTGCGTAGTGTGCTCGGCAGGCGCCTGCAGGCGGGCTTCGCGGTGATGAACGAAGGGGTTCGCCAGCGCGCGGAGTTTCTCTGGAACGAGCGCCGCAAAGGTCTGACGGCCGCCGGCTAGTCCAAGCTGAGTAGGACAGCAACGATGCCGTTTGCGAAGCTCACCAGGACACGATCCATGCCCCGATCCTCCAAAGCCAAGCAGACGATGCGCAGCCACGCGGCCACCGATCCGAAGTCCGCAGACGACACCCGCAAGGGCTCGCGCGTCGGCAGGCCGCCGCGGGTTTCGACGCAGGCGATCATCGCGGCCGCGATCGAGATCGGGCTCGAAGGCGTGACGCTCAAGCGCGTCGCCGATCGTCTGGGCGTCGCGGTTCCCACGCTCTACAAGCACATCCGCAGCCGCGACGAACTCGTTCGCATGGCGGCCTTCGAGCTCACGCTCAAGCGCCGCGCTCCCGAACGCGAGGACCTGCACTGGTCCGAGATCGCGACCGGCTATGCGCTGAGCCTGTACGAATCCTTCGTCGCCGAGCCGCAGCTCGTCCACGAGCTCATGAAAGGCACGATGGGCCCGGACATCGAGCTCGACTTTCTCGAGCGCTTTCTCGATGCGATGACGCGCCAGGGCTTCAGCCTCGACGAAGGCATGCAACTGCATCACGCCGTCGCGATGCTCGCGATCGGCGCTTCGGTGGCCGCCATCTCGGTGATCTCCGCGCGCGCGCTGGGGGCACCGATGGACCAGGCCCTGCGCGAAGCGGCCGCCCAGCGCGAGGCCGAAACGCTCAAGCACACGCGCTCGGTGCTCGACACCTACGTCAACGCCGAATCGCGCGACTGGCTGGATTCGCTGCGCCTGATGCTCGAAGGCATCGCGGCGCGTCGTGGCGAAACACTGCCGAGTTCGCTGCGCCCCCTATCGAGCCCCTTGCCGGGCCATTCGCCGAAATCATAAGAGGAGTCGCTTTCATGACCGCAGCACCCGCAGCCAACGGCCGGATCGAGATCGATCGCCGCATGTTCAATCCGTACTCGAAGGACTTCATCCGCCAGCCGCGCGAGACCTGGCAGCGGCTCGTGAAGGAATTCCCGGTGGCCTACCACAAGGATTTGCAGATGTGGATGGTCAACTCGCACGAATACTGCGCGGAGATGCTCAAGAACAACATCTTCACGCCGAACTATCGCGTCTGGGAGCATGCGCCGCCGGCCAAGGCCGAAGAGGACAAGAACGACTACGACCGCGTGTTCGATCACTCGCTGTTCACGGTGTCGACGCGCGATCACCTGAAGCTGCGCAAGCTCACCATGCCGGCGTTCTCGCGCCCGGTGATGGGCAAGATCGACGGCAAGATCCGCGACCTCGTGATGGAGTGCTTCGACTCGATTCCGGCCGACGCCGAGGAGTTCGACGTCTACTCGACGATCGCCGAAAAGCTGCCGGCGCGCTCGATCGCGCGCATGGTCGGCGTGCCGACCGAGATGGAAGAGTTCTTCCACGAATTCGCGGTTAACGTGGTCAAGTCCACGCGCATCAACCTGCCGGCCAAGCAGCGCGAAGATGCGATCAACGGCACGCTGCCGGGGCTCAAGTTCTTCCTCGACGAAATCGCCAAGCGCCGCGCGGCCGAGAGCCCCGGCACCGATTTCCTCGGCAGCCTGGTTTCCGCACGTGACGGCAGCGACCAGCTCGACGATTACGACATCGTCTCGATCATCCTCGCGCTGATCACCGCGGGCTCGGACACCGCGACCGACCTGCACACCTACGTGATCCACGGCCTGCTCTCGAACCCCGAGCAGTACCAGCTGCTGCGCGAGCAGCCCGAGCTCATGGAGAACGCGATCATCGAGCTGCTGCGCTGGGGCTCGTTCGGCAAGTTCCCGTTCTTCCGCTTCGCTTCCGAAGACCAGGACTTCCACGGCCAGCAGATCAGGAAGGGACAGGCGGTGATGATCAACCTGCCGTCGGCCTGGCACGATCCGGCCAAGTATCCGGATTGGGACAAGCTCGACATCCGCCGCAACCTCGAAGGCAATCTGGTGTTCGGCGCCGGCGCGCATTTCTGCATCGGCACCTATCTGGTCCGCGTGCAGGGTGGCCTGATGCTGACCGAGTTCATGAAGCGGTTTCCGCATGCCGAACTCGCCAACGGCGACGGCGAGATCGACTACGACTACAACCATCACAACGCGCGCCGCATCACCCGGCTCAAGGTCAAGACCAACCGCCAGGCGCAGCGCAAGGCCGCCTGATGAGCACCGCCGAAGCCGCTGAAAAGCCCGCCGCGGATGCACAGATGAAGCGCTGGATCTGCGTGATCTGCGGCTTCATCTACGACGACGCGGTCGGCATGCCCGAACACGGCATCGCCGCCGGAACACGCTTCGAAGATTTGCCGGACGACTGGATCTGCCCCGAATGCGGATCGCCGAAGTCGGCGTTCGAGATCTACGAAGAATGAGTCAACGTACAGCGAATCGAAGGCGCTGATTTTCCCCTCTCCCGCTCGCGGGAGAGGGTGGTCCGCAGGACCGGGAGAGGGAAAGCTCGAAAAGAGCCTCACTTTTTCAGATGAACCCTCTCTCCCCGCCCCACCAGTGTGTCCACAGCGGGAGAGAGGAAAGGCATAACAAAGATCAGGCGTCGTAAAGCGACGCCGCGGAGTAACCATGACCAAGCATCCGATGAAGACGCGCTATCCGGCGCCGGCGGCGACCGTGCTGCGCATGCTGACCGATCGCGACTTTCATGCGCGCAAGCTCGAAAAGCTCGGCCTGCCCAAATACGAAATTCTCGACCACGCTTTCGACGGCCAGCAGTTCCGCATTCGCATCGAGCGTCGCGTTCCGGTGACGATGCCGGGCGGCAAGAAGGCCGGCGAAACCACGGTGATCAACGAGGAGCACTGGAACCTCGCCGAGCGCAAAGGCGTGGTGAAGGTCGAGACCAAGGGCATGCCGCTGCAGATGTCCTGCGACTCCTCGATCGCCGAGGACGGCGACGGCTGCGTCGTCACGCTCGACTGGAGCATCGAGGCGAAGATTCCCGTCGTCGGTGGACAGTTCGAAAAATTCGTCGTCAACGATATCGAGAGTCGCGCCGCGGACGAAACCCGCGTGGCGCTCGAGCTGCTCGAAGACTATCGCTAGCCGCATCGACCGACTCGTCCGTTTGCGCTCGTCGCTTCGGATGAGGCGCGAGGCCAGGCTGGCGCGCAGCATCCTCGCGGAACCGTGCATGAGGAGAACCATAATGAATCGCAACGCATTCTTGGCCAGCCTGATCGTGAGTGGCCTGAGCCTGCAGGCCTCGATCGTGCAGGCCAAAGTGCCCGAGGCGAAGGCTGCCGAACTGGGCGGCGCCACCTACACCTGCCTCGGTGCCGAGAAGGCCGGAACGCCGGGCGGCGTGCCGGCGTATTCGGGCAAGTGGACCGACAACTGGCCCGGTGTGAAGAAGAGCAACAGCTACGAGCCCGGCCCGTACGCGGATGAAAAGCCGCTGTTCACCATCACCGCGCAGAACGCGGACCAGTACGCGGCCAACCTCACCGCCGGCCAGAAGGCCCTGCTCAAGAAGTATCCGCAGACCTTCAAGATGAACGTCTATGCCAGCCATCGCGATTTCGGCTACGGCGAAGGCGTTTGCGAGACCGCGAAGAAGAACGCGACCACCGCCGAAGTGATTCATGAGGGCAAGGGCATCACCGGCACCACCGGATCGATTCCGTTCCCGTTTCCGCAAAGCGGCATCGAGGCGATGTGGAACGTCGTCAACTCGATTCGCCCGTGGACCGAGACCGCGGTCTGCGACATCGCCGACGTCTATGCCGACGGCAACATCGCCTGGGGCCGCGCCAAGTTCATGACCATGAACATCGGCAACCAGCCCGGCAAGCCGAAGAGCTTCCAGGAGAAGGTCAACGCCTACTTCTACCAGGGCTTCCAGCTGCCGGAGCGGCAGAAGGGCTTCGTCGCGGTGGGTTACCAGCCGAACGATTTCTCGGCCGATGCCACGCAGAGCTGGCAGTACCAGCCGGGCATCCGGCGCGTGCGCCAGGCGCCCGAAGTGGGCTTCGACTATCCGGTTCCGCCCGCGGGCCTGCGCACGGTCGACGACGACTACGGCTTCAACGGATCGCCCGAGCGCTATACCTGGAAGCTGGTCGGCAAGAAGGAGTTCTACGTTCCGTACAACAACTTCAAGATCAACGATCCGGCGGTCAAGTACGCCGATCTCGTCAAGCCCAACACGATCAATGGCGACTACGTGCGCTACGAGCTGCATCGCGTCTGGGTGATCGAGGGCACGCTCAAGCAGGGCGTTCGCCATATCTACAGCAAGCGCGAGCTCTACGCCGACGAAGACACCTGGCTCGTCAACTGGGCCGATGCCTACGACAGCCGCGGCCAGCTCTGGCGCGCCAATTACGTGACCTTCCATTACTCGCCGGAAGCCAAGACCTACCACCGCGGCGTGTCGGTCTATCACGACCTGACCTCGGGCGTGTACGAGGCCGGCTATCTGGTCAACGAGCGCGGCAAGGACTGGTGGAAGATCAACGTACCGCTGACTCCGGCGCAGTTCAGCCCGGACGCCGCGGCACGCGGCGGCCACTGAGCCGAGCCGCGCAGAACGCGACCAAACGATAACGACGAGCCGGATTGGGGCAGGGGAGAACGATGGCGAAGAACGACAGCGCGGCGCAGAAGACCGCTTTCATCACGGGCGCCAATGTCGGGCAGGCGAACCTGCTCGTGAAGGCCTTGTCGAAGCGCGGATGGCGCGTGTTCGCGGGCGTGCTGCCCGGCGCGCCGACCGACCTCGTCACCGGCGGCAACATCGTCGTCGTCGACCAGGACGTGTCGAACAGCGAATCGGTGAGGGCGAGCGCGAAGGTCGTCACCGATGCGCTGGCCGGCAAGGGGCTCGATCTGCTGATGAACGTGGCCGGGGTCGCCAACGTCGGCGTCGGCGTGCTCGAAGGCGCCAAGTTCTCGGACGTGGAGCGGCTGTTCAACATCAACATGTTCGGGCAGCTGCGCGTGATCCAGGCGTTTCTGCCGCTGGTTCGCCGCAATGCGCCGGGCTCGCGCATCGCCAATTACAGCTCGGGCGCGATCCTCGCGAACCCGGTCGGTGCGGGCGCGTACAACATGACCAAGCACGCGATCCACGGCATGACGCTGACCTTGCGCCACGAGCTCGCACCGTTCGGCATCCAGGTGACCTCGATCATTCCGGGCGGCGTGCTCACGGCGATGTCCGCGAACTCGCATGCGAACACCCAGCGCACCTGGGGCGAGCAGCCCGCGGCCGTGCGCGAGGTCTACGATCCTTACCTGCAGAAGGTCGTCACGCAGGTGTTGCCCGACATGCTCGAGAAAACCGGCAGCTCGCCCGAGCAGGCGCTCGACGGCACGCTCCAGATTCTCGACAAGAAGAAATGGGCGCCGATGGAATATCTCGGCAAGGACGTGAAGCCGATGGGCCTCATGCGCCGGCTGATGTCCGACAGCCAGCTCGAAAGCATGATGCGCATGACCTTCAAGATTCCCACCTACAAATCGTTGGGCAAGGGCGCCTGAGCGAGCCGGAGATCATCGTGAACGCTGCCGCTCCCTCATTCGAAAAAGCCACCGACACCGAACTCGGCGCACTGTTCGCCAGGCTCAAGGCCAAGGCGCCGCTGCTCGCGCGCAGCCCGGCGGCGGTTCGCGCCGACAAGCTGCGCAAGCTCGCCAAGGCGGTGCTCGACGCGCGGCCCGCGATCCTCGAAGCGGGCCGCAAGGAACTGCGGCTCTGCGATACCGACATCGACGCGCAGCTGCTCATGGTGACGGCGGAAGCCGAGTTCATCGCGCGCAACCTCGAAGCCTGGATGCAGCGACAGGACGTGCAGGGCACGATCATGACGCTCGGCAAGCGCTGCTACGTGCAGTACGAAGCCAAGGGCGTGGTGCTCAACCTCGCCACCTGGAACGCACCGATCGCCATCGGCCTGGTGCCGCTGATGGGCGCGATCGCGGCCGGCAACAGCATGCTGCTGAAGCCTTCGGAGCTCGCGCCGCAATCGGCGCAGGTACTCGCCGACATCGTCGCCAAGGTCTTCGAGCCCGATGAATTCGCGGTGGTGCAGGGCGGCCCCGAAGTGGCGAGCGAACTGCTGAGCTTGCCGTTCAATCACATTTTCTTCATCGGCGGCCACGCGGTCGGTCGCCTGGTGATGCGTGCCGCGGCCGAGCATTTCGCCTCCGTCACGCTCGAAATGGGCGGCAAGAATCCGGTCATCGTCGATGCGAGCGCGGACATCGCCGACGCCGGACGCAAGATCGCCTGGGGCCGGGTCGCCAATTGCGGGCAGGTCTGCCTGGCGCCCGATTACGCGCTCGTGCATCGCAGCGTGCAGACCGAGTTCGTCGAGCAGCTCGGCGGCGCGATGCGCGCGATGTACGACGCCGACCGCCGTGGCTTTCGGCATTCGCCGGACCTGCCGCGCATCGTCAATCGCCGGCATTTCGATCGCATCAAGAGCCTGCTCGACGACGCGATCGCCCAGGGCGCGACGCTCGCATTCGGCGGTGAAACGGATGCGGACGATCTGTTTGTTTCGCCGACCATCCTGACCGACCTGAAACCGCAGATGCGCATCATGCAGGAGGAGATCTTCGGGCCGATCCTGTGCGTGCTGCCGTTCGACCAGCGTGAAGAGGTGATCGCCGAAATCGCCAGCCGGCCGAAGCCGCTCGGCTCCTACATCTTCGCCAAGGATCGCGAGGCGATCGACTGGTTTCTGGCGCGCACGACCTCGGGCAGCACCGTGGTCAATCACAACCTGATCCAGTCGGGCACCAATCCGCATCTGCCGTTCGGCGGTGTCAACGCGAGCGGCATCGGGCGCATCGGCGGGCGCTTCAGCTTCCTCGAATGCTCGAACGCGCGCGCCGTGGTCGAGGAAGGCCCGCCGATCACCGATCCGAACCTGATGTTTCCGCCGTATTCGGACAAGTACAAGAAGATGGTCGCGCAGATGCTCGCCAAGCCGGTGAACCTGCCGAACTCGGCGATCAACGCCATCAACGGCGTCATCAAGTTCACGAGCGCCTTGCGCCGCCGCTGATCGATCGGACGCGCGGGGTGAGCCCAACAAAAAAAGCCGGATCGATCGATCCGGCTTTTGCTTTTGCAGCTCGAGAAGCTCTCGAGAGAATCCCGAGAGAATCTCGACGAGCTCAGGCGAGCTTGGACTGATCGAAGATCGTCTGCAGCTGCTGCGCCATCATCAGATCGCCTTCGACCTGCAGCTGGCCGGTCATGAACGCGGTCATGCCGTTGAGCTTGCCCTGCAGCAGCTCGATGAGATCCTTGTCCTCCATCGTGATCGTCACGTCCGGGTCGGAGGCGGAGCCTTCGGTGACCGAGCAGGCGCCGTCCTTGATCGTCGCGTAGGTCGGCTTCGACGTATTGAATTGCAGTACGCACTGGGTGTCCGCGGCCTCTTCGGGAACCAGGGCCTGGGGCAGCTGTTTGAGAAAGTCGACCACGTCCATTGAAAAGCCTCCCTCCAAGAAGTTCGAGCTCCGAGCTTATCCGCCGACCGGGGCGCAAACCTCGTCAACACGGACGACTCGCCGGCACCCACGGTTTGCTTGGAGCCCGATCGCGCGCGATACTGCGTCCTGTTGCAGTGCAACATGACCTCTGGTTCCGTCCGATGCCCTCGTTCTCCTCGCTCGAATTCGTCCTTCCGCTGATCGCCCTGACGGCCGCCTGCGGCCTGATCCTCGCTGGCTTGATCTACACCGACAAACGCCGCTCCAGGCCGGTTCGCAAGAGCGACCGGGCCTGCCTGCAGAACCGCAAGAACCATCCGGCCATCTGCGCCTGACCCCAGCGTCGCTCGCGAGATCGTTCTTCCGGCTACGAGCAGGTAATCGACGGCGGCACGATTCCGACGGTTCAGCCGAAAACGGACATCCCAAAATGCACCGTCTTCGAGCAATTTTTTACGCGTGCGAATCACGCAATCGAGGAAATTTGGCACAGCCGCTCCGCGGCTTGCACCAGTGGCAAACATGGCGGTCGATGTCGGTGCGTCACGAATCATTTTGGGTTCACCAACGGCGCCTATCGTGCGCCCCGATACCCCCGTCTTAGTAGGAAGCGCCATGAGCAAGGATTGCTTCGGCTGCCGATCGCTGCTGTCCCTCACGCACTCCGATCGCGTTCCCGTTTATCTCGAACCCCTGGTGCTGCCGGCCGGCTTTCGCGGTCGCGACCGCGTTGCGGGGCGGCCTTATTGCTGCCTGGCCTGCGGCAGCTATTGGGTCGATGCACCGCCGACTGCGGCGATGCTCCCGCGCTTCCGCCCGCTGTCCAAGGTGGTCGCGACGAGCAGGCCGGCGCACACCAGCGCCCCTTCGATGCTCGAAGTGCTTGCGCCGGGCGCGCAGGTCGAGTCGCAGCGGGTTTCCGCGAGCTGATCGCCATCGCCTGGGACGCACTCCAGTGGCTGGCCATGGCCGCGACGCTGTTCGCGGCCTGGCTGGTGGCTTCGCAACGAAAAGCCCGGCGCAACTGGGGCTTCTGGATCTATCTCGTCAGCAATGCACTGTGGGTGGCCTGGGGCTGGCATGCGCAAGCCTGGGCGCTCGTCGCGCTGCAGTTCGGGCTGGTCGCCTTGAACATTCGCGGCGTCAAGAAGAACGACGACGGCTGAGCGGCTTCAACGTCCGTCCTCGTTCGGCGCTGCCAGCGTGTAGCCCTTGGCGGGCAGGGGCAGCGCGGTCTTGTAACGCACCTGCTTGAGCGCAATGCTCGAACGGATGTTCGAAATTCCCGGGATCTTCGACAGGCTTCTCATGATGAAGCGCTCGAGTTCGCGGATGTCGGCCACCACCACGCGCAGCAAATAGTCCGAATCGCCGGTCATCAGATAGCACTCCATGACTTCCGGCCGCGACGACACCGCCTGCTCGAAGGTGCTCAGCGCATCCTCGCGCTGCTTTTCGAGGCTCACCTGGATGAACACGTTGAGCCGCAGGCCGAGCACTTCCGGGTCGAGCAGCGTGACCTGGCTGCGGATCAGCCCGGCCGCCGCGAGCGCCTTGACGCGATTGAAGCAGGGCGTCGGCGTGAGGTTCACCGCCTTGGCGAGCTCGACGTTGCTGAGGCTGGCGTCGGCCTGCAGGCGATCGAGGATCGCGATATCGATGTGATCGAGCGTAGTCGGCCGGGACATTAGAGGATTCCACCTGAAAAGAGCGAGGTGGAAGAATAAATCACTGGGAAACGCCAGGTTGAGCCGCCAACTCAGAAGCCTATTCTGCGTGGCCTGGAGTAGCTTATCGGCCACCTTGAGGCGCGTTCACCCGCGAGCGATATGAACGATACGAATGACTTTCCGACCGGTGCCGGCACGGTGCTCTCCGCGACCGGCTCGACCGCCGATGCCGATCCGACCGAAACCCGCGAATGGCTCGATGCCATCGACGCCATCGTGCGGACGCAGGGCAAGGAGCGCGCGCAGTTTCTGTTCGACCGGCTCGCCGATCACGTGGTCGGGCGCGGCGTGCAATCGAAGCGTGCGCGCGTCACGCCGTATCGCAACAGCATCGCGGTCGAGCACGAAGGCCCGTATCCGGGCGACCTCAAGATCGAAGAGCGCTTGATGGCCGCGATCCGCTGGAACGCGCTCGCGATGGTGGTGCGCGCCAACAAGGCCTCGGCCGAGCTCGGCGGACATATCGCCAGCTATGCCTCGGCGGCGGATCTGTTCGAAGTGGGCTTTCATCATTTCTTCAAGGCGGCCGGGCATGCGGACGGAGCGGATCTGGTCTACTTCCAGCCGCATTCGTCGCCGGGCGTCTACGCGCGCGCCTATCTCGAAGGCTTTCTCGACGAGGAGCACCTGAAGCACTACCGGCGCGAAATTTCGGGCCGCGGACTGTGCAGTTATCCGCACCCGTGGCTGATGCCGGATTTCTGGCAGTTCCCGACCGGCTCGATGGGCCTGGGGCCGATCAACTCGGTGTTCCAGGCGCGCTTCATGCGCTACCTGCAGGATCGCGGGCTGCTGAAAACCGAAGGCCGCCGCGTCTGGGGCTTCTTCGGCGATGGCGAGATGGACGAGCCCGAATCGATCGGCGCGCTGTCGCTGGCCGCGCGCGAGCGGCTCGACAACCTGACTTTCGTCATCAACTGCAACCTGCAGCGGCTCGATGGCCCGGTGCGCGGCAACAGCCGCATCGTCGATGAGCTCGAAGCGCTGTTCACGGGCGCCGGCTGGAACGTGATCAAGGTGCTCTGGGGTTCGGACTGGGACGTGCTGTTCGCGCGCGATACGCAAGGCGAGTTGCTGCGTGCGTTCGCCAGCACGGTGGACGGGCAGTTCCAGACCTTCTCCGCGAACGACGGTGCGTACAACCGCGAGCGCTTCTTCTCGCAGACGCCGGAGCTCGCGGCGCTGGTCGCGAATCTCAGCGACGCCGAGATCGACCGGCTCAAGCGTGGCGGCCACGATGCACGCAAGCTGCACGCGGCTTACGCGGCCGCGATCGCGCACAAGGGCCAGCCGACGGTGATCCTCGCCAAGACCATGAAGGGTTACGGCATGGGCGCGGCCGGGCAGGGACGCATGACCACGCATCAGCAGAAGAAGCTCGAAATCGACAGCCTCAAGGCGTTTCGCGATCGCTTCGACCTGCCGCTGTCCGATGCGCAGGTCGAGCACCTGGAGTTCTACAAACCGGCCGAAGACAGCGCCGAGCTGCGCTACTTGAAGGCGCGCCGCGAAGCGCTCGGCGGCGCATTACCGCGTCGCCGCAATCGCTCTTCGCAAACGCTGATGCCGCCTGAGGTGCAGGGCTTCGGCAGCTTCGCGCTCGACGCGCAAGGCAAGGAAATGTCGACGACGATGGCCGCCGTGCGCATGCTCGGCAGCCTGCTCAAGGACAAGGAGATCGGCGAGCGCATCGTGCCGATCGTGGCCGACGAGGCGCGCACCTTCGGCATGGCGAGCCTGTTCCGCCAGGTCGGCATCTACGCGCCGCTCGGGCAGATGTACGAGCCCGAAGACCTCGGCTCGATGCTCTATTACCGCGAGGAAAAGAGCGGCCAGATCCTCGAAGAAGGCATCTCCGAAGCGGCCGCGATCTCGTCGTGGATCGCCGCGGCGACGAGCTACAGCGTGCACGATCTGCCGATGCTGCCGTTCTACATCTACTACTCGATGTTCGGCTATCAGCGCATCGGCGACCTGATCTGGGCCGCCGCCGACCAGCGTGCGCGCGGCTTTCTGCTCGGCGCCACGGCGGGTCGCACGACGCTCGGCGGTGAAGGTTTGCAGCACCAGGACGGCAGCAGCCACGTGGCGTTCGCGGGCGTGCCGAACTGCCGCGCCTACGATCCGGCTTTCGCGTACGAAGTGGCGGTGCTGCTCGAGGCCGGCATGCACGAGATGCTCGTCGAGCAGCAGGATCGCTTCTATTACCTCACCGTCGGCAACGCCAACTACGCGCAGCCTTCGATGCCGGCGCACGAAGGCGTTCGCGACGGCATCCTGCGCGGCCTCTATCCGCTCACGAACGAAGCCAACGGCGCGCAGGTCCAGCTGCTCGGCTCGGGCGCGATCATGACCGAGGTGCTCGAAGCCCAGCGCCTGCTGCAGGCCGACTGGAACATCGCCGCTGCGGTCTGGAGCGCGACGAGCTATAGCGAGCTGCATCGCGACGGCATCGAAAGCGAGCGCAAGCTGCGGCATGGCCTGAGCACGCCGGCCGCCTTCGTCACCGCGCAGCTGTCGACCACCCAAGGCCCGGTCATCGCCGCGAGCGATTACGTTCGCGCGCTGCCCGAGCTGATCCGCGCCTTCGTGCCGCGCCGCTATGTCACGCTCGGGAGGGTTGGCAGGGATTCTGACGAAATCGCAGCAAAGTTATCTTAAGTGTCTGTTATTAATCGAAAACTTTCAATGTCCAATCCATAGGGTCCCAGGGGCGATCGTAGTCCACCACATAGTCGCCGAACCGGTTGATGTGCCAGGTTCGATAAGGGGAAAGGAAGCCGACCATGTCGGCAGTGACCTCCACCCCCTCCGCCCTCAGTTCGCGGATCACCCGCGTCATGTGCTGGACGTTGTAGAGGCAGATCATGTTCGCCACCAGGTGGCTGTACTTGATCATCTTGCGCTGCTCGTGAGCGACGTTCTCCTGAATGATGCCCTCGCTGCCGAAGAACACCCACTGGATGAAGTTGTTGAAGGCCTCGCTCTTGTTGGTGGCCGCGCTGATCAGCTTGCGGAAGTCCGGGTTGTCGATGAACCGCAAGAGGAACTTGGTGCGGATTACCTTCCCAAGCTCCCGGAACGCCATAGCCAACCGGCTCTGATTCTTGTTTCCGAAGCGCCGCAGGATCGTTGAAGCCGTGATCTTGCCGAGCTTGATCGACACCGCCACGCGGAGCATCTCCTTGTAGTGGGCCTGAATCAGCTTCCAGTTGATCGTCCCAGTAAATAGATCGTCGATATGCTTGTACTTCGCCCCAGCGGAAGGCCTGTAGAAGTTGAGCTTCTTGATGCCCCTGATTCGGGGCATCAGCCGAATGCCCAGCAGGTGCGAGATGCCAAAAATCGCCAGGTTCTGAGCGTGTGTATCGCCGTGGATGGTATCGGGCTTTAGATCGGACTCATTCTCGACCATGGCGTCGAGAAGGTACACCCCTTCGTAAGCTCCGCAGGGAAAGAACCTGCTGAAGAACGCGATGTACCGATCTGAAACGTGGTAATAACCGATGCCACCGTAGCCGCCATAGCGAATGTGATACTCGGAGACCGCGTTCTGCTCGTACAGGTCCCACTTCATGCCATCCGCAGAGGCGGTTTTGCCGCTGCCCCAGTATTCGGGCAGATCGTACTTGGCAAAGGCATTGGTCACCTCGACTGTCGCCTTGTCGAGTGACTCCTCCGTCACGTACTTGAGATTGAGCCAACTGATCTGGCGGCGGCTGATCCCTTTGACCGATCGACTGGTCTGGACGGCGCCGAGGTTGCAGCCGTAGCAGAACAACGAGGTGACAAAGCGCTTCGGAAGATCTTCAATCCGGGTGTCCGTGCCTGCCAAATGCTTGAAATGGCGATGCAGGTTCAGCCAGCGCTCCACGTCGATCAGCACATCGAGGATGCTGACCGGGAGCAAGCGATCCCGGATCATCATATCGAGCTTTTCCGCGGCGGCCGGCTGCATGGTCTTCTTCAGATTGCGCAGCGACAAATTCCCATCGACGATCGAAGCGTGGGTGTTGTGCTTGAAGCGCTTATCAACCTCCGTCGCAAGCTCCGCGAGCTCTGTGCGCAGCCGGGCCACCGCTTCGACCGCATCGACGTCGATGCCCGCCATTTCGCCGTATTCAGGCAGCTCGTTTTCGACGGTATCCATATCTGCCAACTGCTCGCGATAGTCGTCGTACTTCTCGCCGCTCTGGATGAACAGGTCGCCATTACCCAAGTCTTCGCGAATCCGCGAGATGACGCTGAGCTCGAAGGCCTTGCGATGAACGATATCGCCAGTAGAAGGCAACCCCGTGCCGTCATCAAACACCAGCTGCCGCCATGCATTGCTCATCCAGCCTAGGTCGGCTTTGGCGTTGAGCCCCAATTCTGACAGCGAGACATGCTCGATTCGGGAATGCCGGAGACGATGAAGTGCTTCTATCAGCTTCTCCATTCCCTGGTTTTCGTTCGTCGATTTGGGCTTGATCACCTCCAGGCAGTTCAGAAAAAGGGATCTGAATCCCGGGTAGCGATTGAGCATAAAGGGCAGGTAATTGGAGCCCGAGAACGCGAGATGCTCTTCACACAGCTCCAAGAGCATCGCGGCGTCACTTCCAATGCTGTTCTCGATAGCCTGCAGCCTTTTCACCGCGCTGGCATCGGTCTGGTAGGCCTTCAAAGTACCGTGGAATCGCTCGACCAAGAGATCGATCGCCTTGGCGCGTTCGATCTGGTACTGGCGGAGTCGACGCTCGGCAGAGGACCGGAGCCTGTCGTGCAAACGGATGTACAGATCGGCGGCGTCATCCAGAGCCCGCGCATGGCAGGACCGAATGAAGATGACGGCCAACGCGTATCGCTTGCGGGGAACCAGCTCGAGCATTTCGGTGGCATTCTGGGCTCGCGCCAGCACGCGATAGTGCTTGAGCTTGCTGACCGGTATATCGGCGACCGCTGGCAGACCGACCGAAAGTTGCTGCACCTGGCGGACGTGGTCGAGATAGTCGCGCACGGCATTGTTCGTTGGACGCTTGGGCTCTTGCTTCAACGCGTTCCAGGCGGATGTGCTCGAGCCGGCGGTCTCGAACAAGGCATCGATCTTCTTGCGAAGCTGCGAGGACAATGGGTCGGCAAGGGAACCATAGTGCAGGGTCTCGACCTTTTCCCGGGCGCGGCGTGCCATGCGCTCCAAGGTCGTGAATCCGGGCAACTCATACTGATAGTGGATGAGCTCCTCAAGCAGCACATTGATGATGTCTGTGAGGTGATGCTGAGTCAGCGCCGCCGTCGCTGCGCGCTCGATCATCCAATCCTCATCGTCGAGCGGGCGAATGTCCAAACGCTTGCGGAGGAGATTGAGATTGCGATGGCGGACGCCGCCATCATCGGCCATCCTGATTTCATCGCCTGTCAGGGGACGCTTGAAATCACTCGCAAGGGTGACGTGATCCAGGTATGGCCGAGGAACATCTTTTAGCCGCGGGAAGAATCCCAGGCGCTGGGCGCATTTGAGCAGCACCAGAAGTGCGACGCGCTTGGTGGCGGAATTGGCGCTCTTCTTTGCCCAAGCCTTCTCGTCGTCGGAAGGGATGTAATGGTCGTTGAGCTCCCTGGGCCGTGGCTCTGGAAGCAATCGCGGGTATGCGGTTTCCTCGACCGTGGCCACCGAGAGGGGAGGGAGCTTAGCTCCAGACTCGGCTGGTGTCGCGGTGGCGGATCACTGCATCGACCTCGCAATCTCGATCATTCCCGACGCTGCGAATCCGCTCGAGCAGCGCTTGCGCCGCCTGATCAATCGAACCGCCCGTGGGGGGCAGGGCGAGCTCGATGAGCGAGCCATCGGCCTGCAATCGACGCGGGCGGTAATCCTTCAGGCACCACCGCTCAATGAGCCGAAGCGCTGCTTGGCTTCTGGCCGGGGAATCACCGCGGTCAGAAACGCAAATCTTCAATTCGACGCGCATTCCGCGCTTCGCGCGGCCCCGTTGCGCCCGCTCGGCTTCCCAGGCCTCCACCAAGCGAAGCGCCAGGGGCGCGGCCCGTAGTGGACCGATTGCCTGGGAAGACCTCTGATTCTGTCGCATTGCCGTTCCCCTGATGCCGGTTCGAAGCTTGCCAACATGATTATAGTAACGTATATCAACAGTCTGGAGAAGTCCTTTTTTGCAGGGAAAATGATTCAGAACCTTCATGGTTATGGCCGCCCCCTAAGGGCGTCGCGAAGCAATGCCCCGTGGTGCTGGCCGTCCGACAGCGCTGGCACCGTGCGGAGGGCTGTGCATGGCTAGGCACGGCGGACGTCGAGCGGGTGCTGGCAGGCCGGCAGGCTCGGGGCGATACCACGGGGAAGAAACGCGGGTAATGCGAGTACCGACCTCGCTGGTCGATTCCATGCTTGCCCAGCTTCAGGAGTATTCCCGTGGGGCGCATGCCCTGGCCGGATGGCATGGTACGCAGGGCCAAAGGCCGTCGGCCCAGGGAATCGATTTAAACCTCGTGCGGGAGATGGCAACAAACGCGCTGGGGGGTGGTCTCGCCGGCGACGGCTCCCATGACCCGCTGACTCCTGAACCTGGCTCTACCTTCGTGTACACGGTCCGCGGAGACGCGATGGACCGAGCGGGAATCCTCGATGGCGACCGCGTGCTGGTGGATCGCCGGTTGAAGCCAGCGACTGGCGATATCGTGCTGGCAGTGCTGGAGAACCGGGACCTGACCGTCCACCGCTTCGTGGCAAGACGACGAACCCCTTCGCTCGAGCCCGACTCGACGAACTCAGAGCATCGAAGCCGACCGCTGCAGCCCGACCAGGGAGATTCGATCTGGGGAGTGGTGACAGGGGTGGTCCGGCAATTCGGAAGCTATCGATTCCCAGAACGGCGGAGCTGAGAGCCGTCGAGAAATCGCGAGGCCGGACGCAGCGCGAGGGCGCTTCGGAAGGTGAGCAATCGCTACGATTCGTCGAGGACTTGCCGAAAGTTCAGCCCGAACAAATCGGTTACCCAGAGATAGCCGCCGAGGCGTGGCCAATGAAGGTAATAGCCTGCCGGGGAGACCCTGACCATACTCATGTCGGCCACCCGGGCACCGCTCAAGGGAAGCAGCAAGCGTCGCGGGGCCGACAACTCCACGCCGGAATCCAGCGTGACGATAAGGCGACGTCGTCGCCGGTCGAAGTAGGCGTCGGTTGCGCGCAAGACCAGGCCGCGTCGAGCTGCGCGACGTTCCGCCAGTCGATAGGCCCGGATCGAGATCTTCAGCATTGATGAGCTATCGGCGCCGCTTGGCCGTTCTCGCCTTGCTGGAGGCGGGTGGCACAGGGGCGCGAGGCTGGTTGGTCCCCGCGGCCGCGGCCGTCAGGCGACGATAGCGGGCGACGCTCATCATGACGCCGATCGGAATGCCCCGCCGGCAGATCAGGATGTCCGCACGGCGCGACAAGGCCAGATAGTGCCCCCAGCGGCGCCGCATCTGGGTCACGGATACCGTGACCAGCCTCCGCCGCGGCATGGTCAGTGTCCGCGCCGCCGCAATGCGGCTGCGATGAGGCGTTCCGATTGTTCGGCCCAGAGGGCTTCCGAAAGCTCGTTTGCCAGTATCTGGTCCGAAACGTCAATGCCATACACCCGCTCCTCCATGTGAGGAACCAGCAGGGCGGAGGGAGCGGCCTTCCCCAGGCGCAAATCTCCGACCCTGGCAACCACGGCAATCTCCCTCGTGAGCGGCAGTCCGAATATGGACCACATGACCTCGGGGTATTCCTTGTCGGTCGTACCGTCGACGTAGTCGATGACTTGCCCACGGACGAGGGCCTCGATGACCCGGCTGGCCACCTCCTCGGGAGATTCGGGCGTGGTCATCCTGCGGTCCCCTGTCTGCGTCGGTAGGCTTTGGATTCACGGAACGTGGGCGCATGAGTGCTGAGAAACACCCTCATGGATTCCCGATATCGCAGTGCGTTTGCCGGCAACTCCAGTTCGAGTTCTTGCGCAATGGCAATCGCGTACTTGATCTGAGGGCCCGTCGGGGGGATGAGGTGAGCATCCAGAGCCGCAGAGAGCGTATCAGCCGCGCGCCTGGCAAGTTCCGGGGGATCCATTTCCGCCCCGTCTGCCAAACTGATAATGCGATAGAGACGTTCCTCGACGTGCGCCTCGAACGGCAGCACGAGAGAGAAATCGAAGTCTCCATAAACCAGTCGGAACACCGGGCAGCCCTCAGTCCTGTCGTGAACTCAAGAAGCACGACCTAAAGGGCCGTGCCGCTCTCGCAAATTCGGACTGTCCGCTGGGCGTCGAGAGATCAGCATCGAAGCCCCATTCCGGCTGTAAGAGGGCCAATATTCGGCTGGCTCCTGCGGATTAGCGGGGTTCGATATCCCCTAAGCTTCTCAGACTATGCTCTGCAAATCAACAGCCTGCGCTGTATTTTCATGAGTATACTCGGTGGAACAGGACCCTGCGGGGCTGCATCGTCCCCGGGATGGTGGCCTCTCCTAAAAAGAAGAAACGGCACCCCGTGGCCGTGGCCTTCGGGGTGGCCCTCCGCGCGAGCCGTATTCAGGCCGGGCGATCCCAGGAAGCCTTGAGCATGGCCTGCGGCCTGGACAAGACCTATGTCGGCGTCCTGGAGCGCGGCGGCAACCAGCCGACGCTGGGCACCATCTTCCTGCTCGCCGACGAGTTGGAGATCACCGCCGAGTCGATGGTCACGGCGACGCGCAAGGCCATGAACCTGGCGCTGATCAGCCGACCCAAGCGGGAGACGATCGCCCGCGGCGCTGCAACTGCCGCAAAGTCGGAGCGTCATAAAGCCGCCGGATCAGGGCGCAGTCCCGACCCAAAAGGTCGAGGTCGGACTCTAGGTAAAGTACGCCCAAAACCCGCACGTAAGACCTGATCGCGACCGACGGGTCCCCCTGCTCAATCCTGGACAGGGTCCGGGTGGAAAGGCCGGCCCGAACCGCCAGGACCCTCGCCGGCATGCGGCGCCTGAGCCGGGCGCGCTGCAGGCGTTCCCCGAGTTCGGTCATATGGGCCTGCTGGGACGGCAGCAGGCGCTTACTGGATCGCGGCATGACGGGCCACTGAATGCACGGGAAGGGGCTTCACGGGACGTTTATGTCCCATTACGGAGATCCTGATCCGGGCCTGACGATGCCTTGAAGGGCGCCAGCCGCCTCCGAGCCACCCGGCGCGACCTCCAGGACCTTGCACCAGTCGAAGTCGACACGCTCCCGGGGATAGCCGCGCTGGTTGGAGTACAGCTTCGTCCCCACGTGCCGGACGGCCTCCATCGAGTAGTGCGTGTGGCCAAAAACCCAGGCAGCGGGTGTTTGAAAGAACGCCTCCGGCAGATCGCTGAAGAAGGTGTTGGAGATGTCATCCAGTGGATACTTCGGGTGCCGCGCGGGCAGGCAGGGCGCGTGGTGTGTGATCACCACGGTCACCTCATCGCTGCCTTCCAGCTCTTGCCGTAGCCAGCCTGCACTTCGCTCATGGCGCTCGACCGTCTCGCGCGCGAGCAGGTTGCGGCCGCCGGAGCGGATGAAGCGGAAGTCGTTGATCGCTCGCTCGCAGGCCAACATGGCCTGGGGCTGCCCGTAGAGTCCGGCAAGCATGAAGCTCGTCCAGAGCGAGGTACCGAGGAAGCGGACCCCGCGATATCGAAAGACGTCGTTCTCGAGCAGACGGACATTGGACCCTTCGCAGGCGCTGTGGGCCTCGTCGATCAGCTGCTCCCAGTCGTAGCCGTAGAACTCGTGATTCCCCAAAACGTACAGCACCGGGGTGTTCGGAAAGGTGCGCTTGGCCCAGTGGATGCCATCCGTGCCGGTGCCGATGTCGCCCGCGAGCACGACCAGGTCCTCCCGGGCATCGGCGACGACATCCGGGGCATAGCCGGTGAACTCGAGGTGCAGGTCGCTCATGTAGCGAACCCGCAGAGGAGCCGCGGGGTGGGGTGTTGGTTTCATGGTATCGGGTATTTCCATCGCTCTGGAGGCAAAGTGGTGCCCCGGGCGGGATTCGAACCCGCATCATTGGCTTATCTGGCCAATGCCTTAGACGGCTATAAGTCCGTCTGCCAAACCGTTAGGCGACCGGGGCAGTAGGGCACTACCGCCGGGGTATTCGGTCGCAAGCCCAGGCGCGGGCGATTAGGGGCTTCATGAGAGGCTCATCCATGCGGCGCTAGAAGTTGTCGTCCCTGAGGCCGGGGTAGAACAACTGCACGTTCGGATCACCGGGTGGCCGTCCGGTGCGCTCCATGGTGGCCAGTTCCTCGGGTGTCAGCCAAGGAAGGTCGTGTCCGGCGCGCTTGAATCCGGTGTGCTCCGACACCGGCATGCTGGGGTCATGGCGTGGATCCGGCACCTCCCAGTAGTGCTCGGTGCCCAACTCCACCATGAGCAGGCTTCCATCCGCCTTCCCGGCGCCCCTGTCGATGTACTGACGGTTTCCGACCGCCAACGGCCACTTCTTGAGCGTGGTATGGCCGGAGACCAGCAGGTCCAGGCCGGCCACGGGCTTGGTGACTTGTGAGAACTGGTAGCGCCTCATCGTGGGATAGAGGGCGCGCAACTCCGATTCTTCGGTGTGATAGACGGCGGCCGTGGCCGCAATGATGGGCTGGCGATCCCAAAGAATCGCCGGTTGGAGCCCCGGACGAAGCTTTTCGAAGAGGAACTCCTCGCGATCGGAGATCGCCCGGACGTTGTCCCAAGTCCATTCGGCGGGAAGCCCGGCGTGCAGGATTCCCACGCGGCGCCCGTCCCGCAGGGGGATCTCCATGGCCAAGGGGAGCCGCTGCAGGATCCCTTCCATGTGGGCCTGATCGGGCTTGCCCGGCCAGAGGGGATCATTCATGCCGTCGTACTCGCACATGGAGCTTACCGAGCGACCGGAGCTATGAATCGCGCCGTAATAGGCGCCCTGCTGCATCGCCTCGTGGTTGCCCATGACCGCGAAAAACCAGGGGGTCTCGGCCAGCCGCAAGCAACGAACCGACTCGGGCCCGCGGTGCACGAGATCGCCCACGGAAATCAGGCGGTCGCGCCCCTGATCGAAAGCCACGGCATCCATCAAGCGGCCGAGCATCTCCCGGCAGCCGTGCAGGTCGCCGATACAGAAGTCGCGTCCCCGCTTGTTGACGGAGAGGGACACAAAAGGGGTGTCGAACAGCATGGGGCGTCTCGATATTGTCGTGGGATGAAGGAATCAGCGGAACCAGGCGCGCTGCAACTCCTCCGCCAGGCTTGGAATCTCGCTCTCCGAGAGCCATGGCCAGTCCATCGCTGGTTCCAAATATCGATCGAGAATGCGGACGGGCATCTCCGGGAACATCCGAGGGTCTGGAACCTGCCAGCAGCGCCCGCTGGCCAGTTCGACCATGGATAGCCAGCCATCCTCGAACCCAGCACCGGTGTCCACGAAGAGGCGCATACCGGCACGCAAGGGCTGGTCGCCGGGGGTTTGGGAGTGACCTGAGATCAACAGATCGATGTCCGGAATCTGCTGCCCGAGGACGTACTGCTGGCGGCGCTGGGCCAGATTGAGAGCGGCAATACGGGTCTTTGCATCGGGCAATGCCGCGCTAAACACGAAGTCCGCTGGCAGCCTGTCCCAGAGCAGCAAGGGCTGCAGGGCCACGCGCGGCCTGTCCAATTCGGCGTCACGCCGGTAGATCGCCTGGACGTCGGCCCAAAGGTAGGGCGACCGCAAGCCGGCGTGGACGATGCCCACGCGCCGTCCGTCCATGAGGGTGGTTTCGATCGCCAGAGGAAGACCATCGAGGATGGCCTGGTAGCGCTGGTGCTCCCGCGCGATTGCCTGCGGATCTGCGTCGGCCAGGTATTCCAGGCCGGTTTCGAGCTTCGAATCTTCGACCCAATAGGCGCCGGCGTAGGCAGCAATCTGCATCGCCTCGTGATTGCCCATCACCGGAAAGAACCAAGGCTGCTCGGCCAGGCAAAGGCACGCCGCGGATTCTGGACCACGGTGAATGAGGTCACCGACCGAGAATAGCCGGTCACGCTCCGAATCGAAGTCGACCGCCATCAGCAGGCAGTCGAGCATCTGCCGGCAACCATGCAAGTCGCCAATACAGAAATCGCGACCCCGGTCGTTGACCGGCAGGCTGACAAAGGGGGAGTCGAACAACATGGCATCTCTTGAAGAAGTGGCAGCCAATGGCTGCCAGAGATGCGTTCAATAACGCGCCGGCAGCCCCGTCAGGGCAGTCGTATCATTTGCGTTATGAAGATTGTCTTCATGATGAGTATAGTCTGCACTCGTTTTTGACCTTCGGCAATAGCCCCTTACTTGTCCCCCTATCGGAATCGAGTGGCGGGGCACGTTCTACTGCCATCACGACGTTGAGGAAACACGGAGTTAACTCGGGGACGGAAATATGCCAGGAACACTGCCCCCTCCTGATGGATATCCCAGCTGGTTGGACTACGCAGTCGACCATTTTGATACGAGGACTATCCAACTGGAGCGAATGTTCGCACGCGATGATCCTCCTGATAGAGACGCGATGCGGGGCGCTGCTCGAGCAGAGCTTGATTCCCTGAGGGCACAGGTACGAGACAGGAGCGGTCAATAGAGGCCCGCATTGTCACCCAGCCGCCTCACCTGCCCCTAGCGCTTTCGCATGGGCCAGAGAATCTGCCCCAGGTAGGTCGCGGGAATATCATCATCTTTGAGACCGACCTCGCCACGCGCAGGGCTGCGCGGCGCGTCATGATGAGTACCGAACAGCAGGTCCCAGATGAGGAACACCTCACCGAAATTCACCTGTGCATCCTCGAATTCGCGCTTGTGGTGCCACCGGTGCATCTCCCCAACGCCGAGCACATGCCGAAAAGGTCCCAGCCGGTAGTCCAGATTGGCATGCTGGAATGCGAGATGGATGCTCATGATGCTGAGCCAGGCGCCCAGGGCGATGGGTGTCGCCCCCAGCACCAGCAGGGCGATCAAACCGGGCCCTGCTAAAACCAGTGCCGACAGCGGATGGCGGCGTCCGCCGTTCAGCCAGTAGAGCCGTTCGGGCATGTGATGGATGGCGTGCAAGCGCCACAAGAAGCCACTGATGTGGCTGGCACGATGCATGGCGTAGAGCCCCAGGTCCATGACTCCACCCGCCAGGAGGATCTGTGCCCACATGGGAGCCGAGCTGGGCCACAAAGTGGGCAGATCGGGAAGGAGGGCACGCAGCCCGAAAGCCGAGGCAACGGCCCCCTGGATAAGGGCATGGCTCACCAGTAGGTGTAGGACATCGACCCGGGTATCGCCCCCATGGTCACGATTCCATGCCGGCTCATATGGTGCCAGCCGCTCTAGCACGGCCACGGCGCCGATGCCCACGACCACGAGCACGGGGAAGGCCGGCCAATAAGCGACACCGCGATCGGCCAGTACGACGAGGAGAACGGCCAAGGTTCCCAAGATCAGGGGATAGGCGAGGTATCGAACTGCGGTCCGCATGGGTTGCTCCTAGGCGTCTGCGATGGGATGCAGACTACGCAGGAGCCGGGGATCGGGCTTGAACGTATTGGCTATCGCTTCGGCGCGGCGCCCTGACGTGGCGGGAGGGCGCTATCCCGCCGACAGCCCGGCACTTACATATGCGCCCCAGGGCCATGTCCGCCATGCATGATCATGACAATGAGCACGAGCAACAGCACCATCGAGGCGGCGACGAAACCCTTCACCCAACGGGGCAATCCGGCAGCTGATCCGCTGTTGCGGATATAAGCGCTGCGAGTGCCCAGCATCCGGGCGCCGTAAGGTGTGAGGCCGGCGGGCTTGTAGATGGCCAGGGCGGTAGTCACCAGCAGCACCCCTAGGCCTCCCGCGGCATGGATCACCAGCGAGAGCTTCAGGCCCGCGAATTCCTGCAACGAGACGGCGGTCTGTGCGGCGGCTGCCAGGGCGCTGATGGGCGTCAGTTTCAGCAGAAGGACGGCGGTGGCAAACGCTGTGAGCAAGAGCTTTATCGTCACCCAGTAGTGCCGGAACAGCCCCCATGCGGTGCCCAGGGCTTGCACCAGCCCTGTCACGAGAGAGGTCGCGGCGAGCGGCAGGATGACGAACCAGGCCGTGATACCCATCATCAGACAGGCCGCCCGCACGACGGCGGGATCCTGGTTGGACAGGCTGACCAGAGAGTGCGCGAGGAATACGGCCAGCGCGCCGGCCCAGCCGATCGACGCAGTGACGTGAAAGGTCAGCATCAGTTTGCGGATGTTGGACGTCATGATCATGGCGGTTTATTCCAGTGCCAAAAGGCAGTAGGGGGAGGGCTCAGGCGTTTGCGCGTAGAGACAGCAGAGGGTGCAACAAGACATTCGGTGCAATCCCGAAGGTGCTGCGGAAACTGCGCGACAGGTGGGCGGAGTCGGAGAAGCCGCTGGCATGAGCCGCCTCCGTGAGATTAAGGCCATGGGCGATCGCGGCCAGCGCGTGCTGCAAGCGCAGCCAACGCAGGTACGGACGCAGAGGCATGCCGGTATGAGCACGGAACAGATGCGCGAATCGACTGGACGACAGGCCGGCCTTTTTAGCCAGGTGAGCGCCGGACAGCGATTCGGGCAAAGGTCGCGGAAGCGCCGCAAGGCAATCCTGGATGCGAGGATCCATGAACGGATGCTCCGATGCTGCCGGAGCTGACCCCAGCAGATCGGCAATGACTTGCTCCAGCACTCCCGCAGTATTGGCCGATAACAGCTCGACCAGGCGTCGGCACTGGGCTTCCGTCAAAGCACGCGGTCCGGGGCCGCACCACTGATCGAGTCTGCGTCCCTGGCTGGACTCTCGCTCCAGATAGAGCAATAGCAGCGGATTCGGTCCGCTGACGAGCTGATGGGAATGATCGGCGGGGATGACGATTCCGGGAGCCCGGATCAGGTTCCCCGTCCCGACCCTCAGCTCGATGGCACCCGTCAGGCCTATTGCGAGCTGGACCGCGTGATGGCGATGGAGGGAGTGATCTCCGGCCGTGCCGCTGAATAGCGCCCATCCTGGCTGAATGCTGGCCTTGCCTGTCCACATGGCGGCATCTTCATCGCCCATGGCTGGAGGTTCAAGGAGCATTTTCGGCCGGGCCGAGCCGGGCCCGGGCATCGGGACTGGGATAATGCGCAGGAAAAGCCGGGGTCTCAATGACATGCTGCCGATTGCCTGAAGTGAACTCCGGGAGTGGACTCCGCCTTTGCGTTCGGTCTGCCGACGAACGAAGACGTGCAATTGCATGAAAACCATTGCGGAACGCCGAAGCGGGACTTAGAGTCAGAGGTGTCATGAAAATAGGCCGGACATGGTTGAGCGTGCTGCTGGGGCTGGTGCTCCTGCTGCAAGGCTATGCCGTGTCCGCGGCGCCCCGGGCGAATCTGTTGAAGGATTCTGGCGCCGAAATGGCGATGCAGATGGACATGCCTTGCCATGGCCAGAAGGCCGATGCGGAGAAAGCCGACAAGCTCTCCTGCTGCAATGCCGACTGCCCGGACATGACCACTTGTGCGCTGGGGCACATCGCCTCGCCGGTCAGCCTGACGCTGGATACTCCTCGCGGCGATGTCGCTGTACCTGGTTTGGTTGCCGTCCGTGAAATTGCGCGCGCGCCGACATCCCTATTACGACCTCCCATTCTCTCCCTCGGCTGACGAATAGCCACAGCTCGGGCACCGCCTGAGCTGATACAGGCCGCTACGCGGCCCTTTCGTGGAGAGAGTGCATGTATCCCTTGTGTAGCCGCGCACCTGCGCGGTACCGATGGCCGTCGGCGGTCGCCGCGGTCGTGCTGGCGGCTGCCGTCCTGCCGTCCTGGGCCGAAACCGACAGCGCCGCGCTGACGCTCGGTGAAGTCGAGCGCCTGGCGGTGTCCGGCCAACCCATCCTGATCGGCCTGGAGGCGCAGGCAAGCGCCGCGCTGGAAACGGCAGTCGCCGCGCGCCAGCTGCCGGATCCACAGCTCGTGACCGGTATTCAGGATGTTCCCGTCAACACGTCCGACGCCTGGTCCCTGCGGCGCGACTCCGACACGCAGATCCAAGCCGGCCTGATGCAGGAATTTCCGCGGGCGGAAAAGCGCCGCCTGCGGGGTGAGCTGTCCGAACGTGAAGCGGGGCGCCTCCAGGCCGAGCATCACCTGGCCTGGCGCAGCGTTCGGCGGGACGCGGCCCTGGCCTGGTTGCAGACATGGAAGTACGACCGGACCCTGCGCTTGACGCGCGACGGCCTGCGGGAGGCCGAGACGCAGATGCAGATCGTCGAGATCGCGCTGCGTACCGGCGGTGCCACGCAAGCCGAATTCCTGACCGCGCGCCAGGAAGCGGACCGCCTGAAGGACGCTGTCGCAGCCGCCGAG
Source organism: Hydrocarboniphaga effusa AP103 (assembly GCF_000271305.1). Classification (GTDB taxonomy): domain Bacteria; phylum Pseudomonadota; class Gammaproteobacteria; order Nevskiales; family Nevskiaceae; genus Hydrocarboniphaga; species Hydrocarboniphaga effusa. Next base: position 210,568 of record NZ_AKGD01000004.1, on the reverse strand, counting down.
CAGAGCATCGCGCACGCCCGCAATGGGCTGTCCCGCTGGATCGGTGACGAAGCGTTCCGTCCCGTGACTGCGGATCTGCCTGTGCTGCCGGCATTGCCCCCTTTGGAAGTCGTGCTGGAACGCGTGCGGCAGCATCCGCACCTGGCCGGTGCCGCGGCCCAGGTTGCCATGGCCCAGACCAACGCCGATCTGGCCGCCGCCGCTTACAAACCGGACTGGCGCGTGGAAGTCGGCTACGGCTATCGGCCCGAGTTCTCGGAGATGGCCATGCTGCAGGTAGGCATCGATCTGCCGGTCTTCACCCGCAACCGCCAGGATCGCGCTGTCGCCGCGGCCCGGGCCCAGCAGGAGGCGGCCGCGGCCGCGATCGACGACGCCAGTCGGCAGTTACTGTCGGAAGCCCGTCTCAATCACCAGGACTGGGAGCGGCTGACGACGCGACTGAAATCCTACGACGAGGGCCTGCTTCCGCAGAGCGGAAATCGAGTCACCGCTTCGCTCGCGGGCTGGCGGTCGGGACGTGGGCTGCTGCGCGATGTGATCGACGCTCGTCGTGGCGCCCTGGAACTGCAAATGGCTCGCCTGGACCTGCAGTCCGACCTGGCCATGCACTACATCCAACTCAGCTATCTCGGTGCCTTCGAGGATGCCTCGGGTGCCGGAGACCAAAACCATGAATAAGAAGATCTTGATTGCTCTGACCCTCGTGCTTGCGGCGGCCGCCGGCGGTGGCTGGTGGTACGCGCAGGAGCGGCCCGGGCACAGCCATACGCTGGTGAAGAAGATGGATGCCCAGGGCCAAGCGTATTGGACCTGCCCGATGCATCCGCAGGTGCGCCAGGACCATCCCGGCAACTGCCCGATTTGCGGCATGAAGCTGGTGAAGCGGGAAGACCAGCCTGCCGCCACGCCGGTCAAGAACTCTGCAGCCGAGCGCCGGGTGCTGTACTGGTACGACCCCATGAAGCCGGAGGTGCATTTCGACAGGCCCGGCAAATCGCCCTTCATGGACATGGATCTGCTGCCGAAGTATGCCGAGGGGTCGGCCACGCCAGACGGCGCAGGCATGACGATCGAGATCGACCCGCGCATGGCCCAGAACCTGGGTATGCGCACCGCACCGGTCGAACGCGGCACTTTTTGGCAGCGTATCGATGCCGTCGGTAGTGTCGCGGTCGACGAGCGTCGCATCGTATCGGTAGAAGCCCGCGCCGCCGGCTGGGTCGAGCGCCTGGAAGTCCGGGCCGTCGGCGATACCGTGCGTCGCGGTCAGGTCGTGGCGGGAGTCTATGCCCCCGACCTTCTAGCGGCACAAGAGGAACTGGCCCTGGCCCGCAAACTGGGCGATCCAACGCTCATCGATGCCGCCAAGACCCGGCTCAACCTACTGGGCGTTGGAGGCGGTTCGGGTGGTCCGCAGCGCCAAGTAGGCATCGTGGCGCCGCAAGCCGGCGTCGTCACCGAGCTGATGGTCCGCGAAGGAGGGCAGGTGACCCCGGGCATGCCTCTGATGAAGCTCGCCGACCTGTCCAGCATCTGGATCCTGGTCGAGGTGCCCGAAACGCAGGCCAGCTGGGTTGCCGTAGGCAGAACCGCGGAGGCGCGCCTGAAGAGCCAGCCTGATCGCGTGTTCGAAGGCGTCGTCGACTATGTGTACCCGATGCTCGACACCCAGACCCGGACGCTGAAGGTGCGCCTGGTGTTCGACAATCCCGACCTGGCACTCAAGCCCGGCATGTTCGCCGACGTAACCCTCTTCGGGGGGGCGAAGCGCGACGTCGTCATGGTCCCGAGCGAGGCCGTCATCCGTACCGGCGATCGCAGCGTGGTATTGGTGGCCGAGGCCGCCGGCCGCTACCGGCCGGTTCACGTGGAGCTGGGCCCCGAGCGGCAGGACCAGACGGTGATCCTGTCGGGCCTTTCCGAAGGGCAGCAGGTGGTCGTATCCGGCCAGTTCCTGCTGGACTCCGAGGCCAGCCTGCGCGGCGCCTACCAGCGCATGGGCGGCCCGGCAACCACGGATGAGGCGACCATGGCCCCGGAGCCGGCGCCGTGATCGCCCGCTTGATCCATTGGTCGGTCCACAACCGCTTCCTGGTGCTCTTGGCCACGCTGTTGGTGACAGCCTGGGGCCTGTACTCGGCGGCGCGTACGCCGCTCGACGCGATTCCCGATTTGTCCGACACGCAGGTGATCGTCCGGACCGTCTATCCAGGGCAGGCGCCGCAGGTCGTGGAGGACCAGGTTACCTATCCACTGACCACGACGCTGTTGTCAGTGCCGCACGCCAAGACGGTCCGCGGCTACTCGCTGTTCGGCGAGTCTTTCGTCTATGTGCTGTTCGAAGACGGCGTCGATCTCTACTGGGCGCGGTCTCGCGTGCTGGAATACCTGTCGCAGGTCCAGGGCCGGCTGCCGGTAACGGCGCGCGCGGCGCTGGGGCCCGACGCCACTGGGGTCGGCTGGATCTACGAGTACGCCTTGGTCGATCGCACGGGAAAGAACGACATCAGCCAGCTGCGCGCACTGCAGGACTGGTTTCTCAAGTACGAACTGAAGACAGTGCCGAACGTGGCCGAGGTCGCCACGATCGGCGGCTTCAACCGCCAGTACCAGATTGTGCTCGATCCGGACCGGCTGCGTGCCTATCGCTTGCCTCTGGACACGGTCATCGCCGCGGTGCAGGCCGCCAATGGCGAATCGGGTGGCTCGGTTCTGGAGCTGGCTGAGACTGAGTACATGGTTCGCGCGCGGGGCTATCTGAAGTCGCTCGACGACTTCCGCGAGATTCCCGTGGGACTCGGAGACAACGGCACGCCGATCTTGCTGCGCGATGTCGCGGCCGTGCAGATCGGCCCGGAGACCCGGCGAGGCATCGCTGAACTGGACGGGGAGGGCGAGGTCGTTGGCGGCGTGATCGTGCTGCGCTCTGGCGAGAACGCCCAATCGACGATTGAGGCCGTCAAGGCGAAGCTCGAAACCCTGAAGGCCAGCCTGCCCGAGGGTGTCGAAGTCGTGGAGACCTATGATCGCTCAGCGCTGATCGACCGTGCCGTGGAGAACCTGTCGCACAAGTTGCTGGAGGAGTTTCTGGTCGTGGCGCTCGTCTGCGCACTGTTTCTCTGGCACCTACGCTCGGCGCTTGTAGCCATCATTACCCTGCCGATTGGCATCCTGGCGGCATTCATCGTCATGCACGCCCAGGGCATCAACGCCAACATCATGTCGCTGGGCGGCATCGCCATCGCCGTCGGTGCGATGGTGGACGCGGCGGTGGTCATGATCGAGAACGCGCATAAGAAGCTGGAGCAGTGGCGACACGCGCATGAGGGGCGGGACCCCGCCGGGGCAGAGAGGCTAGAACTGATGGCGGCTGCTGCCGGCGAGGTGGGGCCGGCACTGTTTTTCTCGCTGCTGATCATCACCCTGTCCTTCGTGCCGGTCTTCACCCTGGAGGCCCAGGAGGGTCGGCTGTTCGCGCCCCTGGCTTACACCAAGACCTACGCGATGGCGGCCGCAGCCGCTCTGTCGGTCACGCTGATCCCCGTCCTGATGGTGGCCTTCATCCGGGGCCGAATCCTGGACGAGACCGCCAATCCCCTGAATCGAGCGCTGATTGCGGTTTATCGACCGGTGATCGACAAGGTGCTGGCGTACCCCCGTGCGACGCTGGTGATCGCGCTGCTCGCTGCCCTGGCGACGCTATGGCCAGCCACGCGGCTCGGCAGCGAGTTCATGCCACCACTGGACGAGGGCGACCTCCTGTATATGCCGACCGCGCTGCCGGGCCTTGCCGTCGGTAAGGCCGCCGAGGTGCTGCAGCAGACCGATCGCATCCTGAAGACCTTTCCCGAGGTGCAGCGGGTTTTCGGCAAGATCGGACGCGCCGAGTCGGCGACCGACCCGGCGCCGCTGGAGATGGTCGAGACCACGGTCCGGCTCAAGCCTCGCTCGGAGTGGCGGGACGGCATGACCACCGAAAAGTTGATCGAGGAAATGGATGCGGCGTTGAAGATTCCGGGCATGGGCAATCTCTGGGTCCAGCCGATCCGCAACCGCATCGACATGCTGGCGACCGGCATCAAGTCGCCGGTGGGCATCAAGATCGCGGGGCCCGATCTGGCGGTGATCGAGCGAGTCGGTGCCCAGATCGAGACCGTGTTGAAGCAGGTGCCCGGTACTGTCTCGGCCTTCTCCGAGCGGGTTTCCGGCGGACGCTACATCGAGGTCGTTCCCGACCGCCTCGCGGCGGCCCGCTACGGCATGAGCATCGCCGATGTGCAGCGCTTCGTCTCCCTGGCGATCGGCGGCGAGAACATCGGCGAGACGGTTGAGGGGCTGCAGCGCTTTCCGATCAACCTGCGCTATCCGCGGGCGCTGCGGGATTCGGTGCAGGACCTCAGAGACCTGCCGCTGGTGACGATGCGCGGCGAGACCATCACATTGGGCAGTCTCGCGACAGTACAGATCACCGATGGTCCGCCCATGATCAAGTCGGAGAACGCTCGACCGAACGGCTGGATTTATGTCGACATCCGTGGCCGTGACCTCGGGGGTTACGTCGCCGAGGCGCGCAAGGCCGTGGCCGAGCAGGTGCAGCTGCCGGCCGGATACTCGGTCGCTTGGTCGGGACAATTCGAGTATCTCGAGCGGGCCACCAAGCGCCTGCAGGTCGTCGTGCCCTTCACGCTGGCGATCATTTTCCTGCTGTTGTATCTGACCTTCCGCAGCGCGGCTTCGGCGACGTTGATCATGGCCACGCTGCCCTTCGCCCTGGTTGGCGGGTTTTGGCTGATCTACCTGCTGGGCCATCACCTGTCGGTCGCTTCCGGTGTCGGTTTCATTGCCTTGGCCGGCGTATCCGCAGAGTTCGGCGTGGTGATGCTGATCTACCTGGACAACGCCATCGGCGAGCGGCAGGAGCGTGGCCAGATGCGCACCCAAGCCGACCTGCGCGAGGCCCTGATCGAGGGGGCCGTGCTGCGTGTACGCCCGAAAGCCATGACTGTGGCGGTCATCGTCGCGGGCCTGGTGCCTTTGTTCATCGGCGCGGGTGCCGGCAGCGAGGTCATGCAGCGCATCGCGGCGCCGATGGTGGGCGGCATGATCACCGCTCCCTTGTTGTCGATGATCGTGCTGCCGGCGGCATACCTGCTGATTCGCGGACATCGGCTGCCGACGGAAGGGCGCCGGTGACAGACCTTCGCCGGAACGGCAACGCCGCAGCCGGGTCCAAATCCATGAGACCGGGCAGGAGCAATCGCGTGCGCCGAGGAGTCTGGGCCGTTCTGGTCATCTTGGCGACGCTGTTGCCGTGGCGGGTCGCGCTGGCCTGTGCCCATGACGCCGAATCCATGCAGCAGCGTTGCTGTTGCACCGACGTCATGGCGCCATGTCCGCACGTCAGCAGCGGCGTCGGCAAATGCTGCAAGCAGGTTGTCGCCCTGCAGGCACAGGTCAAGGACGCCGAAGCCGACGCGCTGCCAAACTTCTCCGGCGACAAACCTCCCGCTCTGCTGCCGCGGTTGTCCGGCCTTGCGCCCGACTGGGTCTGGCATCCACCGCCATTGACGGTCCCCGGCACGCCGCCGCGCTTCGCCGGAACCCGTACCTACCTGGTGACGGCCCGCCTGCGACTGTAGGAGCGGCGAGGGCTCGCACCAGCGCGGGCCTGGATTCACCTCGACAACAAAGACCGGCATGCCCGTCATGCCTTGCATTCCTGTTGCCCGAAGAGGTCATCCATGAACACTGCAGTCATCCAGATCCGCCGGCTCGGCCTGAGCCTGGTCACGATCATCAGCCTGGTCCAGGCGGCACAAGCCGCGCCGACCTACGGCCCTCGTAACTCCCTTTCCGCCAGCACGCCGGCCATGCCTTGCCCGGCACCGGCGGTTACGCGGCAGCTCTGGGACGGCGCCAACAAGCGCCGTGTCGAAGTCGCCTTCCTGGCGCCCTGCGACACCGCGCCGCAGACCCAACCGACGAGCTGGGTCGGCCCTCGGGGCACGATCCCAGCCGCCCCCTAAGTTTCCTCTCAAGGAGATCATCATGAACACCCATCTGCTTGCTACTCGTCTCACCCGCTCCATGGCCGCCGCCGCGCTGCTCGGAGCTGCCTCCACCGGCGCCTGGGCGCAACCGGCACAAGAATTCCCCGTGCCCGGAAGCTTCGAGGCCCTCATGAGCGTCAAGGACCCGGGCCACTACGGTCCTAAAGCTGCCGGGGATGCCCCAATATCGCCGCGCAGCGAGGGACTTCCGGGGTCGTTCGAAGCGGTGATGTCCGTCAAGGACCCCGCGCACTGGGGCCCGAAGGCCGGCGTCGAACACGAGGGCTGCCCGACCCGCTCGACGTCGCCCGGTTCCTACGAAGCCGTCATGGCGGTGAAGGACCCGGGACGTTTCGCTGCTGAGCCTTGTCGGCGTCAAGCAGGTCACTAGTAGACGAACGGGGCGCCAGAGGGCGCCCCGTTTCCTTCCGCCCCAACTCGCTGAGCCAAGAGTTGCAGTCTGCATGGAGAAGCGTCCACAGACCTGTAAATCCCACGCTTTCTGAATGGACGACTATCCAGGGTTTACGGCTGTAAGACGCTGACGCAGAAAGCCCTTCCCGTGCTGGCATGCCAACTGCCCCGATATCGCGAACGAACAACCGTAAAAGTCGGAGTGACCGCCATGCCCGATGTCGAAGCGCCTTCTATCCAGCTCTGCATCGAGGCCTGCCTCGAATGCCAACGCCTGTGTTCCGAGGCTGCACTGCGACCGAAAGGGGCGGAAGTTCGGGTCGGCACGGACCCAGCCGCGACACTATTGAACTGTGCGGAACTCAGCCTGGTGACTGCGCACTTTCTGATGGCCAGGGCACCTGAGCGGCACACCGTAGTTCAGGCCTGCGCGACGGTCAGCCGCGCCTCTGCCGAGACACTCCAAGAAGTGTCCGGGATGCAGGACTGTGTCCAGATTTGCCAGGTCTTGGCCCAGAGCTGCCTGCAAGTGCTTCGCTTCACCGTCCCGCCTCGAGGGGTAGCGGCATGAGCCCCGCCTTCGCAGTGCGGTGCGCGCGACTTTTGTGGTTTGCCGCATTCGTGGCTCTGCTCGGAGCCTGGATCGCAGATCTATTCGGTCCGCTGCTGGGATTGAGTTCTACGCATCTGTTCGCAGACGCCACGGTCCTGGCTTTGTTGTCGCTGGGCCTGTTCGCCGACGCGTGGTGGCATCGCCAGGAAGCATAGCCAAGAGGTGCGGACCCCACAGGAGTCGCGCTGACACCACTTTTTGCAAATTAGTTTGCTACGACCCAAACGGGTCATATCACCAATGGAGAAGTCAGCATGAATAAGTCGAATCGATTCACCAGGAAACCTATTGCGCTCGCACTGGGCGCAGTGTTTGCGCTCGCCGGCGCGCCTGCCAGTGCGGATCAGTCCTCAGTATTCAAAGCCACCGACCTTGGCAAGGGCTACCAACTGGCCGCGGCCGAAACCGCCAAGACCGCGGAAGGCAAATGCGGCGAAGGCATGAAGGATATGGGTGGCATGAAGCATATGGACGGCATGTCCATGACCGGTGACGCGGACTATGACTTCGCAGCCAACATGCGCAAGCACCACCAGATGGCCGTCGATATGTCCGAAGCCCAGCTCAAGAAGGGGAAGGATGCGGACATGCTAAAGATGGCCAAGAGCATCATCGTCGCGCAGAAAAAGGAAATCGCCGAGCTGGATCGCTGGTTGGCGGCGCACAAGAAGCCGAAATAGCGTGGTGCAGAGATGATGTAAGTCGGCTGCCGGTCCGGACGGCATGATGCTGTCGGGCCGGCCTTAACCCGAGGAATTGGTGCGACTGCTCGCAATCGTCTCGTCTAAAGGTGAATTTCACTATGCGCACGGAAACCGCCCAGAGTCGAAAAGCCATGCGAACGGATTCCCTCAAGCCGGCGCAGCGCGGACAGCGCTATGGTCAGATATTGCAAAGCAGTTTCCGGCCACACCCCCTGTTGCCGGGCGCGCATCTGCAAACCATCGCGACCCTGTTGCGACCCGCCCCCAGGCTCGTCCTTCGCCGAGAGCGGCTGGAGTTGACGGATGGAGACTTCGTGGATCTGGGCTGGAGCGGGGACCACAATGCCGGTGGCCCCTTGGCTGCGCGCGCGCTACGTTCGCACGCACTCGATCGCCTCGAATGTGATCGCTCAATCGCGTTCGATGTGAACACGCGATCTAGTTGAGTTGATCAGTGACTCGCATCCAAATGGGCAGCGAATCTCCCTCCCCGTAGGCAGTTCTTCGCGAAATACGTTTGATGTAGCGCGTAATGGGGCGCAGTCGCACCCAGGCAATTAATTCAATATTTCAATGGCTATTGACACGTCAAAGACACTTCAATAGTCTTTGAAGCATGAAGATCGATACCGCCGTCACACGCCTCTCCGCGCTGGCCCAGGCCTCCCGCCTGTCCGTGTTCCGACTTCTCGTTGAGAAAGGGCCGGACGGCATGCCGGCGGGCGAGATCGCCGAACGCCTCGGTGTGGCACCCAACAACCTGTCCTTTCACCTGAAGGAACTGAGCAACGCAGGCCTGCTCAAGTCCCGGCAGGAAGGCCGGTTCGTTTACTACGCCCCGGACTTCAAGGCTATGAACGCCCTCCTGGCCTACTTAACCGAAAACTGCTGCGTAGGCAGTGCGGCAGCACCCGTCGATTGCGCAATTCCAGCAACCTGCAAGGAATGCTGACCATGAAGCGATTCCACGTTCACGTCTCAGTGATGGACTTGCGGCAAAGCATCGGTTTCTACTCGAAGCTATTCGGCGTCGAGCCCACAGTGGCCAAGTCGGACTACGCCAAATGGATGCTCGACGATCCGCGCATCAACTTCGCGATCTCCACTCGCGAAGGTAAAGCCGGGCTCAACCATCTTGGCTTCCAGGTCGATACCAGCGACGAGCTGACCCAGCTCCGTGAGCAGGCGCAGCAGGCTGATATCGCCGCCGTCGAGGAAATGGGGGCGGCCTGCTGCTACGCGAAATCGGACAAGCACTGGATCGAAGACCCGCAGGGCATCGCGTGGGAGACGTTTCACACGCTCGGTGACATTCCGGTGTTCGGCACTGCCGCGGTGAAGGCCGACAAGGCCAGCGCCTGCTGCACGCCAAAGGTCAGCATCAGCGCGATCCCGATCAAGGTTCAGAGCGCGTGCTGTGGCTGAGATTCGCATCGAGTCGGCGACCCCAGCCGACTTCGACGCACTGCGCCGTCTGCTTGAAGCCGAAAAACTGCCGACAGAAGACCTCGACACCTCACGGCTCGCGGGCTTTCTGATCGCCTGGCGAGGCTCGGGCATCGTCGGAGCGGTTGGAGTAGAGCCCTACGGCGATATCGGTTTGCTGCGCTCGCTGGTCGTTGCGAACGACGCGCGCTACAGCGGCCTGGGCGGCCAGCTGGTGACCTTGGCCGAGAGATTAGCGAGTGGACTCGGCATTCGCGTGCTCTACCTTCTCACGACAACAGCCGGCGCTTACTTCGAACGCTTCGGCTATGGCCCCGCATCCCGTGCAAGCGCACCGACGGCCATCTCGAAAACACCGCAGTTCAGCGGGTTGTGCCCTTCATCTTCCACCTTCATGAGCAAATCGCTGTGAGCCATCGCCCCTACAACGTGTTGTTCCTTTGCACCGGCAATTCTGCTCGGTCGATTCTGGCCGAAGCCGCCCTGAACCACCTTCCGATCAGCAGCGGACGGTTCGTTGGCTACAGCGCCGGCAGCCACCCCAAGGGCGAGCCAAACCCGTATGCACTCGAACTGCTGGAGCGCAGCGGAATTCCTACCAAGGGACTTCGCAGCAAAAGCTGGGACGAGTTCGCGCAGCTTGGTTCGCCAGCGCTGGATTTCATTTTCACTGTTTGCGATCAGGCAGCGGGTGAAGCGTGTCCGTACTGGCCGGGCAAGCCCATGACAGCGCATTGGGGAATGCCGGACCCGGCCGCTGTCATCGGCACGCCAGACGAGATTCGCCAAGCCTTCACCGACACCTTCGTGACGTTGAAGCGCCGCATCGAAATCTTCGCCAGCCTGCCATTCGACAAACTCGATCACTTGGCGATGCTCCAGCAAGTCAAAGAAGCGGGCCGATCATGAGCACTGCAACTCCGACACGGCTCGGCTTTCTCGACCGCTATCTGACGCTATGGATTTTCCTGGCAATGGGCGTTGGCGTTCTGTTGGCGACAACGATCGGCGGATTGCCTCAGCAGCTTGATCAGCTGTCGATCGGTTCAACCAACCTTCCGATCGCAATCGGCTTGATCGTGATGATGTACCCGCCGCTGGCGAAGGTGCGTTATGAAGAGCTGCCAGAAGTGTTCCGTGATCGCCGGATTCTGCTGCTGTCGCTGATTCAGAACTGGGTGATCGGCCCGTTGCTGATGTTCGGGCTTGCCGTTCTGTTTCTGCGTGATGAGCCCGCATACATGACCGGCTTGATCCTGATCGGCTTGGCTCGTTGCATCGCGATGGTCTTGGTCTGGAACCAGCTCGCCTGCGGCAGCAGCCAATACGTGGCCGGTCTCGTCGCATTCAATTCGATCTTCCAGATCGTGTTCTTTAGCGCCTACGCGTGGCTGTTCCTCTCCGTACTGCCGCCGCTGTTTGGGTTGGACGGCCAGATCATCGAAGTGGGATTTGGAACAGTCGCCAAGGCCGTGCTGATCTATCTTGGCATCCCGTTCCTGGCTGGCTTTCTGACACGCCGCATCCTGCTCAAAGCCAAGGGCGCGACATGGTACGAGCAGAGATTCCTGCCAAAGATCGGGCCGCTGACGTTGATCGCACTACTGTTCACCATCGTGGCGATGTTCAGCCTAAAGGGCGATCAGCTGGTCGCGCTGCCGATGGATGCGTTACGCATCGCGCTTCCGCTGGCGATCTACTTCCTGATCATGTTTGCGATCAGCTTCGCGATGGGGCGAATGATCGAAGCCGACTATCCACGAACCACTGCCATCGCGTTCACTGCGGCGAGCAACAATTTCGAGCTGGCGATTGCCGTTGCCATCGCCAGCTTTGGCTTGGCTTCACCGGTTGCCTTCGCGACGGTGATCGGGCCTCTCGTTGAAGTGCCGGTGCTGCTGGCCCTGGTCCATGTCGCGCTGTGGTTGAAGCGCACCCGTTACTCCGAAAAGGCTGTCGCTTGAACAATGACCACTGACATCGTGATCTATCACAACCCCGCATGCGGCACATCGCGGAATACCTTGGCCATGATCCGCAATGCCGGGATCGAGCCCCACGTCATCGAATACCTCAAGACGCCGCCGGTTCGGCCGCTGCTGGAATCCCTGATCGAACGAATGGGCATCAGTCCACGCGAATTGCTGCGAGCCAAAGAAAGCGAGGTCGCAACATTGGGCTTGAATGATCCCAGTGTTTCGGACGAGCAGTTGCTTGACGCGATGATGATTCACCCCATTCTGATCAACCGGCCTATCGTGGTGTCGCCGCTGGGTGTTCGGCTCTGTCGCCCTTCCGAACGGGTGCTGGACCTGCTACCGGCCGAACAACGCGGCGCTTTCACCAAAGAAGATGGCGAACGCGTCATCGACGAAACCGGAAAGCGTGTCGTTGCGAGCAAGTCGATATGACGCGCGTTCGTGACCTTTCAGACCCGGACCATCTGCCAGCACTGGACAAAACCTTTGCTCATCGCCGTCCGGCGATTGGTCTTGGCCAAACCGAACCGCCGCCTCGCATTCTGTTGCTGTACGGATCGCTTCGGCAGCGCTCGTTCTCCCGCTTGGCTACGGAAGAAGCGGCGCGACTGTTGAAATTCTTCGGGGCAGAGGTCCGCATCTTTGATCCGTCCGATCTTCCTCTCCCGGATCAGGTTGCTGGAGACGATCACCCAGCCGTCAAGGAACTGCGGCAGCTGTCGATGTGGTCGGAAGGACAGGTTTGGTGCAGCCCCGAGCGGCACGGACAGATCACTGGCCTAATGAAAGCTCAGATCGATCATCTCCCGCTCAACATGGGCGGCATGCGTCCCACGCAAGGACGCACGCTGGCAGTGATGCAGGTGTCGGGCGGCTCGCAGTCCTTCAACGCCGTCAACACGCTGCGGCTCCTGGGGCGTTGGATGCGGATGTTCACTATCCCCAACCAATCCAGCGTCGCCAAGGCGTTCGAGGAATTCGACGCTGCGGGCCGCATGCGTCCCTCGGCTTACTACGATCGGATTGTCGACGTGATGGAAGAGCTTGTTCGGATGACGGTGCTGCTGCGGCCACACACATCCCAGCTCGTCGATCGGTATTCGGAGCGGAAGGAAGATGGACGCCCGATTGATCAGACGACGGACCTGTCGTCTATTGCGACAGCTCGCCAGTAGCGTCCCTGCACGCGGGCAATCGAGATGATCTAAGCTGGCCCCATGCCGAAGTTGGTCAAAGCCCTGCTGCTGATTCTGGTGGTCCTCGTCGAGGGCCTGGGCAGCGCGCTGTCGATGGCACCCACGATAGCCATGCCCGAGCAGACGGCAGTGAAGGCTATGCCGTGCCATGACCCCGTTTCGATGCCGGCCAAGATGCCGTGCTGCGACGATCAAAAGAGCGACTGCCACTGCGACCCGAATTGCTTCGGCGTGTTGACGGCGCTGGCTCCGCCGATCTCGGCGATCGACGGCTTTGTCCTTTCTCGTTTCGAGAAAATCCCTGCCGTCGTGGCTTTGCCACCGGCACGTCCCGATCGATTGCTAAGGCCCCCTGCCGTCCTCCTGAGTTGAGCTGCTGCGCCGCTTCGCGGCGGCGCCTTCCAATTCAATTAGGAGGACACCATGTCCACGTTTCGCGTGTGGGGCTTGTCGGCTTGCTTGCTGACTGCTCCTGCTTTTGCCAAACCCATCGCTTATCAAGGCGGCACGGCTTTGATGGGGGAATACGGCGCCGGCACCATGACGGAAGCACAGGCGTTCTACGCCCCCAGCTATCGCTGGTCTGCTGGCGTCGGCAATCTTCGGCTCGATGCCGACGATGGCGATTTCTCAAGAGACATCACTTATCTACGCGGCAACCTGCTGCTGCATCGCTGGAACCTTCCTCGCGCCCAAGCGAATGTTTTCGGTTGGGGCGGCATCGGCAGTGCCGACAGTAGCGACACAACGGGCCGGAAGTTCGCCTGGAACGCGGGTGGTCAGATCGACTACGAAACCCTGCGCTTCTATTCCTCGCTGAGGACGGACTGGCAGTACGCCAAAGACGGGTTCTCGCACCGCATCGATACCTTCCAACTCGGCTGGGCGCCTTATCCGCATGACTGGGATCGGCTGGCGACCTGGCTGCTTGTGCAGGCTCGCGACTACACCGGCGGTCTCTATGACGGCGTCGAACCGGCCGCACTGGTTCGCCTGTTCAAGAACGGACGCACAACCGCTTTCTGGATTGAGGCTGGCGTGACGATCGATGGCCACCTCCAGTCCATGTTCATGATCAATTTTTAGGAGCTTCCCATGACTCGCTTTCTAATCACCGCATTACTTTCGGCCGTACTGAGCTTTGCTGCATGGGCAAACGACGCACCTCGCACCATCGAGATGAAAGTTGACGGGCTGGTGTGCGCCTTCTGTGCACAAGGAATCTCGAAAAAACTCGGGAAGATGGACGCGACATCCGACGTACTCGTAAACCTCGAAAATGGACTGGTCGCTGTCGCACTGAAGCCCGGAAAGGATGTGAAGGATGAAGACCTCCGCAGCACGCTGACGGAAGCCGGCTACACGCTCCAGTCCATCGAGCGGACATCCGAAACGTTTGAAGAAATCCGCACTCGCCTCAAGAGCAAGCCATGACGGATCAACTCCATCCCGACTTACGCGGCAGCCTCTGGAGTGCTCTTCTGTCGATCGCCACCAGCAGCTCGACGCTGATCTGCTGTGCGCTACCCGCGCTGTTGGTTGCGATCGGGGCAGGCGCCACGCTGGCGGGGCTGGTTACCGCCGTGCCGCAATTGATCTGGCTCTCGACACACAAGGCCCTCGTGTTCGGTAGTGCCGGTGTCATGCTCGCGATAGCCGGCGGACTGCAATACCGCGCTCGTCTCGCGCCTTGCCCGGCAGATGCGAGGCTTGCTGCCGCTTGCATGCGGGCTCGTCGGGCCAGTCTGGGCGTTTACTTGGTCTCGCTGGCGATCTTCGGACTCGGAGTGTTCTTCGCGTTCGTGCTGCCCAGCATTGGCTGATCTGCCCTGGAAGCAACGCTGCCCGACCGAATGTCGGTTGGGCAGCGGTATCGTCGGGGCTGTGATTCGAAACCAGATCAACGCTTAGGTGGGGGGCGCTTTATCCAGCGACTGGTTAACCCTTTTATCTCGTCATCGAGATAGCGAATGTAGTCACCCAGCGCCGATTTTTGCTGATCGTCAGGGGCAGTGATGAGGTCGAGGCGTCGTTGCCACTCGCTTTTTGACGCTTTGAGAATGGAAAGAACGCGCAGAGGCCCGTCATTTCTTGTGCCTCGCAGCCTTTGAAAGTTGGTTCCGATCATCACATATGGACGACGAGCGACATCGTCGCCCCAAATGTCGTTCTGAGATTGCCACAACGCGACCTCCAGTGGCTCGCCGAAATAAGTGCCAAGAACCTTTTCTCCGAGCACTTGCGCCTCGGAGTCGCGAACGCTCCATAGTGTTCCGATGTAGCAACGAGCGCCGGAAAAGGTGAAAGCGAGCGCAAGCTCGTGCCATGACACGCAAGCATTGTTGAACACAATCGGGGTGCGCTCGTTTGCGAGCGATCGTGGGTGGCAGATGTATGAGCCATCCGCCATCTTCAACGCCGCAGACCCGACGACTCGCTGCACCGTCTCCACATGAACAGGCTCTAGCTCTTGGCGCGATATCAGCTCACTGAATTCGAGCTTCACTGAGCCGATATGGTCAGAGTGTGCCGACGGATCGGTGATATCCACGCCGTCCAAGGCTACGAATCGAATGTGCTCCATGACTTCGATTCGGTCACTGTCATCCAACCGAGAGAATGCAGCAGCAACATCGACTACCAACGTACGCTGCCTACCGCCACGATCCTTGAA
This sequence comes from Hydrocarboniphaga effusa AP103, assembly GCF_000271305.1. GTDB lineage: Bacteria > Pseudomonadota > Gammaproteobacteria > Nevskiales > Nevskiaceae > Hydrocarboniphaga > Hydrocarboniphaga effusa. The sequence continues at coordinate 195,489 of NZ_AKGD01000004.1, read as the reverse complement.
CTCGTAGGTCCGCCGCCAACCTCCGTCGTCTCCGCAGTGAGTCGAGATCAACAAAAAGTCGTATGGATACAGCTCGATTGTCCGAGCTACCTGTCGAACACTGGCGTTGCGGTCTGCAAGCATCTTGGTAAATACACTGCTGTCGCACAGCGATTTAATCGCAACATCGACTTCCGTGGCGAGAACTTGCCCAGGATCGACTACGGCGGCGACTTTGATTCCTGGTGTCGTTGCCTGCTCAGCAAGTAAGCCATGCAAGACGCAAATGCCAACGTCTGGATATAGAAAGATATGCGTGGAAGGACGTTCCGGAAACGCATAACCCCACGGGACTCTACTCGTAAAGAAGGTCGCCGAATCGTAATCAGCTTGCGACACACCTCCTGCCATCTCCCGTAGCTCACCCCGAAGCTCCTCCAGAACTTCACCCATAGGGCGATCTCGGACCTCAGTCGCGCTGTAAAAGCGCTCCAACAGCTTTTCTCCCAACCTGCGTTCCACCGCCGGTATCAGGATGAGGCCTGCGTCGAGCGCGTGCGCGTAGTTCGCCGCGACCACCTGAGCGTGCAAGTCGCCTTCTTCGCAGACGACCAAATGGCCCGACACACTTGGAACAGACGCCGCCTCGGACACGCCGTCGAACTGGATGCGCGCATTCAGACGCAGCGCTCGCAAAAGGCCGAGGGCCAGGTGTTCCTTGCCCCATTGGAAGACAGCTTGTTTTCGAGCTCCCGGCAGTGCCCTGTCGATTTGAGAGCCGTCCGCGATGCGGACAATTTGTCCGCTGGGAATGCCTCTCGAAAGAACCGTATCGACGTGAGGGTCAAGCCCAGCGTAGACCACAGTTTTTACCTGCATCCTGGCCAGTGCGTTCCGGCGCCGAGTCGCAGGAGATTCAACTTGAGGCCAGTGCAAGCGGGGGCTGTCCAAAACCGGAAAGTACGTGCACTTTTTGGCCAGTGCCGAAGAGATTTCGGCCAGCAGATAAGGGTCATCTCCGATGGCGGCGCAGGAGGAGATCGACGGACACTTCATCGTAGTTGCATCCTCGTCCTGGGAGCGATCCCGCTGATCTCGGCCGTGAAGGTGTTTCGCCAAAACCGCTGAACACTACAACTCTGCCACGAACCTGAAGGCGACCCGCAATGTGACAGCGGCGGTGGTCACGCTCCGGCGCGGCGACGCTTTGACGGCGAGTGCAATCCGATGTGGCCAGCGGTCGATGCCGCAGGAACGACCGTTGAATTCAGGTCGCCCAGGATTGCGCACTCTCCAGCAGGTCGAGCGCTGTCGCAGCGGCGCCGCAATGCCTGGAGATGCGATTCGAGTTTTCGTAGCTCTGCGATTTTCTCTTGCACATGATCGATGTGCTCGTCGATCAGTCGATTGACGCCTCCGCATTCCTCTTCCGGCGCATCGCGCAGCCGCAGCAGTTCGCGAATCTCATCCAGCGTCATGTCCAAGGATCGGCAGTTACGGATGAAGGCCAAGCGATCCAACTGGGCCGAGTCGTAGACCCGGTAATTGCCTTCGGTTCGACGAGGAGGCGGCAGCAACCGCTCCTTCTCGTAGTAACGGATGGTCTCGACCGGCACTTTCAGCCGTTCGGACAGGTCGCCGATCTTGATCGCGAGTTCGGACATGGGGCCTCCGGCAGGAACACTTGACCCTGAAGTTACTACAGGGTGTGTACTGGCGCCATTCGCTGTTCCAGACGAGATGACCATGGCCGGAAACTGCTGCGCTTCGAGCACCTGCTCCTCCACACAGGCGATCCCGCCCAGCTATCGTCGCGCGCTGTGGATCGCCCTGGCGGTGAACCTCGCGATGTTCGGTGTCGAGCTATCGGCCGGCTGGGGAGCGGATTCGGCCTCGCTGATGGCTGACGCCGTCGATTTCTTCGGCGATGCCGCCAACTACGCCGTTTCCTTGCTCGTGCTTTCGCTGGGCCTGGTGGCTCGTGCGCGCACCGCGTTGCTCAAAGGGCTGACCATGGGGGGCTACGGCCTCTACGTGCTCAGCCAGGCTGCCTGGAACGGCTGGATCGGAGCCGTCCCGCATGCCGAAACCATGGGCGTGATCGGTGTCATCGCGCTGGTCGCCAATCTCGGCGTGGCGGTGCTGCTCTACACCTACCGCAGCGGCGACGCCAACATGCGCTCGGTCTGGCTGTGCTCGCGCAACGACGCCATCGGCAATGTCGCCGTCCTGCTGGCCGCCGTCGGTGTCTTCGGCACCGGCACGGCTTGGCCCGACCTGATCGTCGCCGTCGGCATGGCGATGCTCGGCTTGAGCGCGGCTTGGCAGGTGATCGGCCAGGCACGCCGCGAGCTGGCGACGGTCGAGCCGCGCGTCCAGTTTGGTTAATCCGACACATCCGACCTGCTAGTCTGTACTCGTATGTCCCGCCTGACCGCCACCTGGATCTTCTGCATCGGCCTCGTGCTTACGCGCGTGCTCGGTGTGCATCTCCATGTCTGCGCGGGCACGGAACAACAGCCGGCCACCCACGAGCAGCCGCACTACGCGGATGCTGGACTGCTGTTCGGCGAATCGCACGACAGCGACCACGCCGACGACCGTGAGCTGGAACTGGCCGTCATGGCGGCCAATTCCGCATCGGACGTGGACTTCGATGTGGTTGCCTTGCCGGGACCAGATCGGCTGACGCTGTCCACCGCAACGGGCTGGCTCACCAGTCTGCTGCCGCAAGGCCCGCCCACGTCGGCGGCTCCCCGACCTTCGAATTTCACGCCGCCGTCACGCGGCCCGCCGTCGATCTCCTTGACCTGAACCTTTCTCCGCCCCGAGCCGGGCGGTCGTTCATGCTGTCTTGGAGATTTTCATGTTCACCCACCTGGGTCGCAGCCTATCCGTGGCTGCGGCGCTGTTGGCGTTCGGCGTCTCGACTTCGGTCGAAGCTGAAGCGCCCGCTATAACGCTGCGCGAAGCCATCTCGCGCACGCTTCAATCGAACCCTGATCTCGCCGCCTATGCCTACACCCTGAAGGCGCAGGACGGTCGGATTACGCAATCGGGCCTACGGCCCAATCCAACCCTGTCTACCACTGTCGAGAACGTGCTCGGCACCGGACAAGCCAGCGCCGGCAAATACGCCGAGATCACGCTGATGCTGAGCCAGGTGATCGAGCTGGGCGGGCTGCGCGATCGCCGACTCGACGTGGCTCGTCGAGAACGCGATGGCCTGGAGGCCGATGGCGACATCAGGCGCCTCGACACCATCGCCGAAACCGCACGCCGCTTCGTCTCGCTCGCGTCACAACAAGAGCAGCACCAGCTCACACACCTTGCGGTCGAGCTGGCCGAGAAGACGTCCGCAGCGGTGGAGAAGCGCGTCGCCGCGGCTAAGTCGCCGCTGGCCGAGCGTGATCGTGCGGCCGTCGCCCTGCAGCGTGCGCAGAACGACGACGCCCACGCCGAGCATGAGCTGCAGACCGCGCGATACGCGTTGGCGGCGAGCTGGGGCGCTTCGAAGCCGGACTTTCTGGCGGCGTCGGCCGATCTGTATCAGCTGCCGCCTACGCGCTCCTACGACGAACTGCTCGGGGCGCTGGAGAACACCCCCGATCTGACTCGCTACCTGTCGGAAACGCGGCTGCGCGATGCCGAGATCGCGCTGGCGATCGCGGGCCGGCGGCAAGGCTTCCAGATCGGAGCTGGTGTGCGCCGGCTCGAGCAGACCAACGATACCGGCCTGGTGTTCTCGTTCCAGATGCCGCTGCCGGTGCGCGATCGCAACCAAGGCCTCATCACCGAAGCCGAAGCTCGCCGTGAAGGTGCAGCGGCCGAGCGCGAAGCCACGCGGGTGAAGGCGCGTACGCAGCTGTTCGGCTATTACCGCGAGCTGCTCGACCGGCAACGTCAGGTCGGGCTCATTCGCGAACAGGCGCTACCGCGCATGGAATCGGCGCTCGCTAACACCGACTACGCCTTCGAGCGCGGCCGCTACAGCTATCTCGAATTGGTCGATGCCCAGCGCGAAATGCTGGACCTCAAGCGCGAGGCGATCGAAGCCGCCGCGCAGTACCACTTCAACCTCATCGAAATCGAACGACTCACCGGCACTGGCCTGAGTCGCTGAAGGAACATCCCATGCGCCAACTCATTCTCTTTCCTGCACTGCTGGCTGGCTTGCTGTCGCTGGCGGCCTGTAGCTCCTCAACGCCTGAAGAACACAAGGACGAACAAGGCCACGCTCACGACGATTCCAAAGGCCATGCTCAAGGCGAGAAACACGACGAAAAGGAAGGTCACGCCGAAGGTGATCAGCACGAAGCCGGAGCGGCCGAGTCCGGCGAGCACAGCGAAGCGATCAAGCTGACCCCGGAAGCCAAGCAAGCGGCCAAGCTGCAAATCGCGCCGGCTGCTCCGGGTGTGATTCGCGAAACACTGCAGCTCTATGGCGTGGTCAAACCCAATGCCGAACGCATCCGCAGCGTCACCGCGCGCTTTCCAGGCGTCGTGCGCAGCGTCAGCACCAAGATCGGCGACACCGTTCGCCAGGGACAGACGCTGGCGACGGTCGAAAGCAACGAGAGCTTGCAGGTGTATCCGATCCCGAGCCCGCTCGGCGGCGTGGTGACCGAGCGCAACACCAATCCGGGCGAGCAAGCCGAAGGAGCCTCCCTGTTCACGGTTGCCGATCTCGGCACCGTGTGGGTGGAGCTGGCGCTATTCCCGCGCGATCGCACGCGCGTTCAAGTGGGGCAATCGGTGCGCGTACAGACGGCAGATGGCGGCCCCGTGCGCGACGGCAAGATCGTCTTCGTTTCGCCCCTCGGCGCTTCGAACACGCAAAGCCTTACTGCGCGCGTGTTGCTCGACAACGCCGATGGCTCGTGGTCTCCGGGTCTCTATGTGCGCGGCGAAGTCACCATCGGTGAATCGAATGCGGCGCTCGTCGTGCCGGCGACTGCGCTGCAGGAAATTGAAGGCAGCACGTCCGTTTTCGTCGAGACACCGGAAGGATTCGTAGCACGCCCGATCAAGGTCGGCCGTAGCGATGGACTGTTCGTCGAAGTGCTCGCAGGTCTCCTGACCGGCGACGCCGTCGTTGGCGAAGGCAGTTTCGTGCTGAAGGCGGAACAAGGCAAGGGAGAGGCCGAACATGGTCACTGACATTCGCTCTGCCGCCATCGCCGGAGGGCGCCACCATGCTTGAGAAATTACTTCGATTTTCGATCGATCGACGCGGCGTTGTGATGGTGCTGATGCTCGCGCTGATCGCACTTGGCGTCTGGAACTACCAGCGCCTGCCGATCGATGCGGTGCCCGACATCACCAACGTGCAGGTGCAGATCAACACGCAGGCTCAGGGCTACACGCCACTGGAAGTCGAGCAACGCATCACCGTGCCGATTGAAACCGCCATCACCGGCTTGCCGGGCCTAGACTATCGGCGCTCGCTGTCGCGCTACGGGCTTTCGCAGGTCACCGTCGTGTTTGCAGACGGCACCGATCTGTACTTCGCGCGCAACCTCGTCAACGAGCGTCTACAGCAGGCGCGTAGTCGCCTGCCCGAAGGCGTTGAACCCGCGATGGGGCCGATCGCGACCGGTCTCGGTGAAATCTTCCATTACACGGTGGAAGCCGAAGACAAAGCCCGCCAGGCAGACGGCAAGCCTTATGACTCGATGGCGCTGCGCTCGCTGCAGGATTGGGTGATTCGCCCGCAGCTGTTGCAGGTGCCGGGTGTGACCGAGGTCAACAGCATCGGCGGCTACGCCAAGCAGTTTCATGTGCTGCCCGATCCGGGACGCCTGCTGTCTTACGGCCTGACGATGGATCAGGTGGCCGAAGCACTTGAGCGCAACAACGCGAACCAGGGTGCGGGTTATCTCGAGCGCAACAAGGAGCAGTTGCTCGTCCGCATTCCGGGGCAGGTCGCAGGGCTCGACGATTTGCGTCGCATCGTCGTTGCCACGCGCGATGGCCTGCCGATCACGATCGGCGATGTCGCCGAAGTGGCGCTTGGCAAGGAATTGCGTACCGGCGCGGCGACGCGTGATGGACACGAGACAGTGTTGGGCACGGCGGTGATGCTCGTCGGCGCCAATAGCCGAACCGTCGCCAAAGCCGTCGCGACCCAGCTCGACAAGATCAACGACTCGTTGCCCAAAGGCGTGAAAGCGGTTCCGGCCTATGACCGTACGGTGTTGGTCGACAAGGCCATCGCCACGGTGCAGAAGAATCTGCTCGAAGGTGCGTTGCTGGTCGTCGTGATTCTGTTCCTGTTGCTCGGCAACCTGCGCGCAGCGCTGCTGACCGCTGCGGTGATTCCGATCGCGATGTTGATGACGATCACCGGCATGGTCGAAACCGGGGTGTCGGCTAACCTGATGAGTCTCGGCGCGCTCGACTTCGGCCTTATCGTCGATGGTGCCGTGATCATCGTCGAGAACTGCCTGCGACGACTCTCAGAGAGCACCGGCACGCAATCGCTGACGCTGCGCGATCGCTTCAACGTGGTCTATGAGGCGACTGCCGAAGTGATACGCCCGAGTCTGTTCGGCGTGTTCATCATCACGGCGGTGTATCTGCCCATCTTTGCGCTCGAAGGCGTCGAAGGAAAGATGTTCCACCCGATGGCGCAGACCGTGGTCATGGCGCTCGTCGCGGCGCTGTTCCTGTCCGTCACCTTCGTGCCGGCCGGCGTGGCGCTGCTGTTTCGTGGTCCGGTACGAGAGAAGCACAACGTCGTACTCGATCTCGCGCGCCGAGGCTACGAGCCCATGCTGCGCTTCGCGCTCAAGGCGCGCTGGGGCTTCGTTGCAGGTGCGGTTGCGCTGACTCTCGTCTGCGGCGCCGTTGCGAGTCGCTTGGGCAGCGAGTTCATTCCGAACTTGAATGAAGGCGACATCGCCGTGCAAGCATTGCGCATTCCCGCGACCGGGCTCACGCAGTCGGTTGAGTTCCAGAAGCAGGTCGAGCAGCGGCTGCTGCAATTCCCCGAAGTGCTGACGACGTTTGCGCGCACGGGTACAGCCGAAGTGGCGACCGACCCGATGCCGCAGAACATCTCGGACGGCTACGTGATGCTCAAGCCGATCGATCAGTGGCCCGATCCGAAGAAGCCCAAAGCCGATCTGGCCGCGGAGATGCAATCCGCGCTGGAGCAGTTGCCCGGCAATGCCTACGAACTGAGTCAGCCTATCCAGCTTCGCTTCAACGAACTGATCTCAGGCGTGCGTTCGGATTTTGCAGTGAAGCTCTACGGCGACGATCTGGACGTGCTGCTGCGCTCGGGTAATCAGCTGGCCGCTGCTATTCGCAGCGTCACCGGTGCCGAGGATGTGAAAGTCGAACAGGTGTCCGGCCTTCCGGTGCTGTCGATTCAGCCGCGTCGTGATGCTTTGGCGCGTTACGGTGTAGCGCTGGCCGATCTGCAGTCGGTGGTGTCCGCTGCACTGGGTGGTCGCGACGTGGGTGAGGTGTTCGAAGGCGATGCGCGTTACTCGATCGTCGTGCGGCTGCCCGAAGCGCAGCGCGATGACCTGCGCAATCTCGAACGCCTGCCGATCAGCCTGCCGGGCGGCGGCACGGTGCCGCTCGCCGAAGTCGCCGAACTCGTCGTTGCTCCGGGTCCGAACCAGATCAGCCGTGAAGATGGCAAGCGACGCATCGTCGTCACCGCCAACGTGCGGGGTCGCGATCTCGGCAGCTTCGTCGCCGATGCACAGGCGGCCATTCGCCAGGTGTCCTTGCAGCCCGGCTACTGGATCGACTACGGCGGCACGTTCGAGCAGCTGCAGTCCGCGAGTCAGCGCCTGGCGGTTGTGGTGCCGGTGACGTTGGCGCTGATCCTGGGGCTGCTGATCCTGGCCTTCGGCAATCTGCGCGACGCACTCGTGATTTTCTCGGGTGTGCCGTTGGCGCTCACCGGCGGCGTGCTGGCGCTGTGGCTGCGCGACATTCCGCTGTCGATCTCGGCAGGCGTCGGTTTCATCGCGCTGTCCGGTGTTGCGGTGCTCAACGGCCTGGTCATGGTGACGTTCATCCGCAGCCTGCGTGAGCAAGGCGCCGGCCTGGATGACGCCATTATCGAAGGCGCGCTGACGCGTCTGCGTCCCGTGCTGATGACGGCGCTTGTCGCCTCGCTTGGCTTCGTGCCGATGGCGTTGAACACCGGCACCGGCGCCGAAGTGCAGCGCCCGCTGGCGACCGTCGTGATCGGCGGAATCATCTCGTCGACCATCCTGACGCTGCTCGTATTGCCCGGTCTGTACCGACTCGTTCACGGACGTGAGCGCCGCTCCGAGTCATCGGTCGCCTCGGCGCAGACGAGCGGAGAAGCATCATGACGCTGGGTCAGGGTGATTCCACCGACACGCGCCCACCGCCGCGTCGATTCTGGATTGCGCGGTTTGTTTGCGCGCTGATCCTCGGGCTTTATCTCGTCAGTCGATCAGGTTGGGAAGAGATCAGTGTGGTGCTCGCACATCTGACGGCGTCGCTCGGCCTCGTGCTTGCCGTGATCGGAGCATTGGGGCGGGTCTGGTGCAGTAGCTACGCGGCCGGCAATAAGAATGTCGTGCTGCTCGTCGACGGGCCGTACTCGGTGACGCGAAACCCGCTGTACTTCTTCAGCTTCGTCGGTGGACTCGGCGTTGTACTGGCGACACAGACCGTGGTGATACCCGTGCTGTTTGCGGCGTGTTACGCGCTGTACTTCGGCAGGGTCATTCGCAAGGAGGAAGCGTTTTTATCGGCCTGGCACAAAGGGTTGTACGAACGCTACCGAGCGCGAGTGCCGCGTTTCTGGCCGGACTGGAGCCTGTTCACGGAACCGGCGAAGTGGACGATTCGCCCGCTTCCGTTCCGGCGATCGCTCGTGGAAGTCAGCTGGTTCGCCATCGCAGCGATCGTGCTGCACACGCTGCACGACTTTCGCGACCTGATGGGGTGGCCCGCGATATTCGTGGCCTATTGAGTTAGATGACGGCTGGGCGCGAACACGCGCCCAGCCGTCCGGTTTGGAGACATTACATGGGCATCAAGCCTGCGCATCCTCGTCGTCGCAAGAGCGACATGAGGAAAATTGAAGAAGAGAAACTACTGTATCGCCTGAAGGTTCTGGCTTTCGTCGCGATCGTGTTCGGACTTGCCGCTGCGGTTGCCGTGAACTGGGATCGATGGTTTGCACCGCCGGTCGAAAAAGTCGTCACGATCTACGGTCTGCACACGTGTGCCTGCGCATTCAGCTGGGGAAAGAGCCTGGAAAACTCCGGGTATACGGTGCGCCTCTATGAGCCGGGAGACCTTCGAATTCCGAGGGCGGATGTCCACGCGCCACCGAACTCGCAGGGCTGTCACATCGCCCGCTACTTGGACTATTTTCTGGAGGGCGATGTCCCCGCCGAGGTATTGCAGCGCCTTGCGGCCGAGCGCCCTAGTGCACGCGGCGTTCTGATGGAGAGCCATGCCACGCAGGTTACCGCTGGCACCGATGCGCACGAGATTTACTTGGTGGATGCAGGCGGCGCTCCTCGTCGTTGGTTCACGTGGATGCACCGTCGTGTCGAAGACAAGGTTTCAATCTAAGGAGACGACCATGGGCGCGGGACATGATCACGGGAAGGGCGCAAACGAGCGCTCGATGTGGATCGCACTGAGCTTGACCGGCTCTTTCATGATCGCGGAAGCGGTCGGAGGTTGGCTGACCGGCAGCCTGGCGCTGATCTCCGATGCGGCGCACATGCTGACCGATACCGTGGCACTGGCGATTGCCTTGCTCGCGATTCGCATCGGCAAGCGAGCGGCTGATCGACGGCGCACCTTCGGCTATGGACGATTCGAGATCATCGCAGCGGCGTTCAATGCCGGCATGCTGTTCGCTGTCGCGATCTACATCTTCTACGAAGCCTGGCAGCGATTCCGGATGCCACCGGAGGTGCAATCAATCCCAATGCTCGTGATCGCCTCGCTGGGCCTGATCGTCAATCTCATATCGATGCGACTGTTGAGCGCAGGCCAGTCTGAAAGCCTCAACGTCAAAGGGGCTTATCTCGAAGTCTGGAGCGACATGCTCGGCTCACTCGGCGTCATCATCGGCGCCGGAGTGATCTACCTCACGGGATGGACTTGGTTCGATCCGCTGATCGCGGTGCTCATTGCCGTGTGGGTGTTGCCGCGCACCTACATCTTGCTCAAGGCAAGCGCAAACGTGTTGCTCGAAGGCGTTCCCGAAGGCGTCGAGATCGACAAGATCGAGTCGTCTATTCGATCGGATGCGGATGTTCGCGGCGTGCATGACTTGCATATCTGGGGACTTGGCAGTGGGCAAATCAGCTTGGCCGCGCACGTGTTGTTGGCGCCCGGAGTCCAGGTGGACAGCTTCCTGCGGCGCACGGAAATGAAGCTGAAATCCGAATACAAGGTGACGCACACCACCTTGCAGTGCGAGTTCGAGCCCTGCGCAGATGAGGACATTTGTTCGCTCTCTACAAATGTCCATGACCGCGATGATGAGCACGATCATCACAGCCATGCTTAGTGCTCGATGGCGGTTATCAGATGGTTATTGACAGCAAGTGAGGCTCAGCTGCTGCGCTTCCTGGTGCTGGGGCTGCTGATTCTCATCCTGGGGGCGATTCTGCCGATCTCGGCCGTGAATGTTTTTCGCCACCGATAAGCTCGAGTGCAGTTATGAGCTTCATGTATCGCCGGATCGATAGCACCACGAGGATCGGGGCTCCCCGTTTGTGGACGATCACGTCGGCTCTTCTGGCTTTGCTCACAACCCACTGATAACGGCGCCGGACGTCGGTCAGCGTGACGTTCACGATGGGGCGGCGTGTGACTTCGCCGTCCGACTTAGTGGGCATGACGAATCTGCAGCGCAGCGGCGATTAACTGCTCGGAGTGTGAGGCCCACAACTGCTCGGAGAGCCAGAGGGCGAGTCGCTGGTCGTCGACATCGATGCCGAAGATGCGATCGATCATGGCGGGCCACTCCAAGACCGAGCGATGGGCCATGCCAAACCTCAGATCGCCTACGGTTGCGATCACTGCAATCTCGTTGGTGGACGGAAGTCCGCACATTGACCAAACGATCTCGGGATATTGCTTGTCGGCAAAGCCAGAGCCGTAGTCGATCGCCGACCGGGACTCAAGCGCCGCGCTTGCACGGAGCGCAACCTGTTCAGCGGTTTCAGCGCTCACGCCTGAGCTACCGCTGCTGGACTCGAATAGCCTTTCCGGCGCCGGTACTGCTGGGCGTGAGTGCCCAAGAAGACAGTCATGGCCTCGCGGTACTGGAGAACTTCCGCCGGCAATTCCAGCGAGAGTTCTCGGGCGATCGCCACCGCGTACTTTAGTTGCTTGTCAGTTGGCGGCAGAAGCTCGCCTTCGAGCAAGGCAGTAACCAGGTCCGCCATGCGCCGGGCCAGGTCGTTCCGGCCGCGCTCAGCCGCCATGGACGGCTCGGCACTGCTGATCATTTGGAATAGGCGGTTCTCGATATGCTCTTCAAAGGGAAGAGCCAGCTCGAACTCGGAATCGCCGTAAATCAATCGAAAACACACGCTTCACCCTCAGTCCTGTCGAAAAGTTCACGAGGCATCCCTCGTCGTACTCCTCTCGCAATCCGGACTGTCCGCTGTGCATCGAGAGACAGCTTTCCTGACTGCGCCGGTGCAGGAAGCAACCACCTGCGCCTGCCGGCCCTCGGAAAGCTTAGAAAACAAGTATAGCCTCTCAGACTATAGTCGGTAGATCAATAGTCGTCGGACATTCATCGTCCGGCCGATGGCTGCCACCCCCGCCCAACGTAACCAAATCGCGATCGCGTTCGGGGCGGTATTGCGTGCAGCGCGCACCCGGAGCGGCCTCTCACAAGAGGCTCTGGGGCTGGCCTGCGACATCGACCGGACCTACGTGTCCCTGCTGGAGCGAGGCGAGCGGCAGCCCACCCTCAGCACTCTCTTTGTCCTCTCGGAGCATCTGGGGGTAACCCCGGAGTCGCTCGTCGTTCAGACCGGCAAGGCCGTTCGCCGCTGAGGGCTGGCTGGAAGGGGAATGGTTGACTGGTCTTTGCGCAAGGATTAGCTGCCGCGTAGCGCCCGCTCGGTCGATGCAGCAAGACGGCCGCGCAGCTCTGCTGCTTCCCCAATGGCGACTTCCACACGCTCCTGCACGCGGCGGTTCTCGGACTGCGCCTCGGTCAAGTATTGCCGGAGAGTGGACAGCTCTTCAGTTTGTCGTTCGCGCTCCAATTGACGCTCTGAGAGCAGCTTCTGCAGCTGATCGCGGGCACTAGCGAGTTCGGCCAGGGCCGCCGCTTCTCGGCGTATCGCTTCGGACGTTTCTCGTTGCAGGATATCCAACCGCTCAGTAGCGTCATTTGACTCGGCAACAACCTGCGCCATGTCCTGCTGCATTGTCTGGCGCTCAGCTGCGAGCGCCGCCTTGGCCTCTTCAATCTTTCGATTCAGCGGCTCTGCGATTGCGCGAAATGATTCAATGCCAGCCGCCTTTGCTGCAGCAGTAATCCTTTCGACGATCTCGGGAGAAACGTCGTCAGGATTCAACGGTTCAAGCAGCCTCTCACGGGCCTTCGCTTCTCGGACCTCACGTAAATGGCGTGTGATCGTGGTTGCGCTGCCCCGGCCCAGATGCCCACGAACGCTGGCGACGCTGACTGAAGAGCCAAGCGATTCAAGTTGGCCAACTGCAATTTTTACGTCTTCAAGGGTGACATGAGCCACAGGTGTACTCCTGTAGCGTAGCGTAGTGAGTAACTACGCTACGCTATGAAAGGAACGGGATGCTCAATGCGGCGGGCTCAAGCGCCTATGCGATAGCCTCGTTGCCTTTCATCTTCCGCATCGAATCGCCCTTGAGATTGATCTCCGTCGCCATGTGAACGATTCGATCCATAACGGCGTCTGCCATCGTCGGATCAGGGAAGAAGCCGTGCCATTTCCCTTTCGGAAATTGACTCGCGATCACGACAGGCCCGATGCGACGACGCTTGTCGATGATGTCGAGCAGGACGTGTGCGTGTTCCGATGGAATCGGCGCCATGCCAAAGTCGTCGATGATCAACACCTGTATTCCAATCAAGCGCCGCTTGACCTGAGCCCACGATCCATCCGCTGCAGCGCGGGTCAACAAATCGTAGAGGTCGCCGGCAGAAAGGTAGAGCGTGGGATATCCCAGGCGACACATCTGCGACCCCAGAGCGCTAATCACCCACGTTTTGCCTGTACCGGTCGCGCCGGACACCAGAACGTGCTGCTTCCGTCGAACCCATTCGCCGCTGGCCAGCGTATGGATCACCGAGTTGTCCAAGCCACGGGCGACGCCGAAGGCAAGATCCTCAATCAGAACACGCTCCGGTAGCGATGCAGCCTTCAACAGGCGCTGCAACTTCCTGTTGGTCTTGGACGACAGTTCTGCATCGACCATCAAGCCCAACCGCTCATCGAACGAGAGCGTCGAGAATGAAGGCTGAGCAAGTTGCTGCTCGTAGGTCTGTGCCATGGTCCGCAGCTTGAGTTCGCGGAGATTGGAAATGGTTTGTTGAGTGATCACAAGCTGGGCTCCGGAGTCGAATCGTAGTAGCCAGGACCGCGAATGTTGTCGTGATGAATCGTGTTCGACGGAGCCGCAAGTGCTCTCGGACGTAGGTCAGCCTCGGTGAGCAGAATCGTGCGAATTCCGCTAAGGGTCGTAGAGCGAATCTCCAGCGCAAGTTTGCAAGCGGACTCGATCCGCTTCGAGTCATAGGCATCCGCCTCAGAGCGGAGACCGCGGGCCATGACCAGACCCGTGTGAAATTGGCTGCCGCGTGTGAGCCACGACGAAACAACGGCCTGCGTGCTCGGGCCAGTCAGCGCTGCCCAGTCGAGGAGCGCCGAAGGTTCACCATCGAGATAGTGCCGATGTGCGTCGGGCAGGTGCTCTCGCGCCGTAATGCGGTCCCTCGTACCGTAGCTCCGCTGGTGACTGTGAATGCGGCGATGGTGCTGCAAGATTTCGATCGTGGAACGAGTCACCCGCAGATCAACGAAGGTATGAGCTAAGGCGTATGGCACCGAGTAGAAGTTACCTCCGTACTCAACGTGATACTCGTCTCCGACCTTCTTGCGAATCACGATTTCAGAAGGTTCAAAAACCGTCGTCGGCAACTCCTTGAGTGCAGGCTTGTCGATCGATTCGTAGCGCTCCCGCCGAGTGCCCGGCATCTTGGCAAAGGGGCGAGAGTTGAGCTTGTCCAGAAAGACCCTCAGTGCCGCATTCGCCTCTTCTAGACTATGCCAGCGCTGTTGGCGCATGCGAAAGACGATGTGTCGTTGGGCGATCTGTACGCCCACTTCGGCGGAAGCCTTGTCCTTGGGCTTTTCCACGCGCGCGGGAAGGACGATGGTGCCGTTATGCACCGCCCATTCTCGATAGTTCTGATTGAGTTTCAGCCGCTTTAGTCCTGCGACGATAACAGCTGACTTCAAGTTGTCGGGAACGATGAACTCGGTGACGCCGCCGAAGAACTGCAGCATGCGATTGTTGGCATCGATGAAATCTGGGATCGATTGTCCCCAGCAGAGGTAGCCGAACGTATAGTTGCTGGCGCCAAGCACTCCGACGAAAACACTCGCATCCCGAATCGTTCCGTCCTCCAGGTAGATCGGGATCGTCGCGCCGGCGTAGTCAACAAAAGTGTTGACTCCAGCTCGGTGAATCTTGCGCAAAGTGAGCTTCTGCTTATTCAGCCAGGATCGATACAGCTTGGCGAATTGCTGGTAGCCGACACCGTCGGCTTCCGTTTCGATCCAGTCTTCCCATATCACCATCAGCGTGGCATCGGGCTGCGCCATTAGCTTGTGAACTTCGACCCAGTCCGGGTGGACTTTGCGGGTCGGAGGGTGGGCGGGTTCACCGAAGAGTCTCGTTAGAAGCGCCCTGTCATCCAGTTTTTCCAGCGCCTCAAGAGTGAGGCCGGAGACCTCCACGCGCTCTCGAATTTTAAGTGCGCTGCCCGGTGAGCAATCCGCAGCACGAGCGGTTTTTCGTGATGAGAGTTGAGGGCGTTGAATGCAAATTCGGGCAGTGGCCCGAAGAATATCCGGCTTGATTCGTATCATGGATCACGGTTCCCATTCTCTGCTTCGGGCCGAGCAACGACCGTCACCAGAGTGACTTGATTTTCATCGGGGGGAACGAGGCGCCAACCTTGACAGGCTTGGCGAGAAATCGCAGGATACCGTTGAAGAAAGCAGTCGGTAGCACCTATAACGGCTCAGGGGTTCCCGCCCCTGGGCCGTTCGCGTTTCTGAGCCTCGCTAAAAAGCTGACATCAACTTCAGCACAGCGGCAGCATCAGGTGGTCATCGGTAGCACCCCCGCCGGTTGGTAACGAGGTCGTCTCGGCTTGAAGACGTATCTTCCCGGCCAGAGATCGTGCAGATTCTTCCCCAATAGATCAGCAATGAACGTCGCCACTCGATGGCACGTAATACGCCCGCTGATGGTGTTCGAAACCACGGACTGCGTAATGCCGAACTCCCGTGCAAGGTCGCTTTGAGACCAGCCCAACCGCTTCAGGCGGTAGGTGATCTCCATTGAATCCATGACAGCGACGTGACCCGTTTCCACGTGGTAGTTATCCTGACTACGTGAGCAAGAGTTATTCTCTATTGAGCATGAACGATACTCAAGTGAAAACAAAATGACAACCATGGGCGGCCTGGAAGGTCTCGGTTCGCGCTTGGCAGAGTTGGTGAAAGCAACGGGCCTGTCGCAGGGCAATTTTGCGGCGCGTATCGATGCGTCGCCCGCCTTCATGTCCGACATTATTCGAGGGGTGAAGCGTCCAGGTGCCGAGTTCCTGTACCGCATCCGCGAGGCATTCGGGGTCAGCGTGGACTGGCTGCTCGATGGCTCAGGGACAATGAGGGGCGAGCAGGCGGTCTCGATCGAAACTTTCAAGTTCATCGCGGCCCAAGTCATGCTGGCAAGGTTCGCGAAGATCGAAGGTGATCCCGAAGCAGCGAAGCTTCTTTCCGGCATGACTGGAGTCGGTGCGTCGATTGACACTGGCGATCTCGGTGACTTGTTGAAGCCTTATCTGAAGGCCGGAGAAGAGATTGTTCTCGCAGCGATTCTGTACAACGGTCATATCGCAACGACAGATTCGGCAGAACGCATTAGCGGCGCGTTGAACACTGCGGCTGCTTACTACGACTCAAAGCGACCGCTCGATGTTCTGAAGGCTGCAATGGGCGAGCAACCTACGGCGCCTGAATCGAAGCCTGCAGCAGGTAAATCTCGACCAGCCCAACAGAACATAGGCCTGTCGGTCAAAGCTGCCGGCCGCGATTACTTCGAAGGCAGCAAGAAACCGAAGAGTAAGTAAGGGTAAACAAACGCCGATCTCGAGCAGCTCCGCTTGTCTCTGACACGAATCGGCTTTCGGATTGAAATCGATAGCGTAGTGATCAGGGAGATCGTAGGCGTGGACACCGAAGACACTTCGAAGCAACAAGTCGTACTGGGATGCGATGTCCGAGCGGCTGGGCGCGATTACTTCGAGAACTTGTCGATTGGAAAAGCTGCGGAATGGCTGAAGCTGCAAAGCGACGCAGTTCGAGATCAGTACGCGACTGAGGGTGAAGGTGCATTCAAGCTGATCTATCGGTTCAGCGTCCTGGAAGAGCAGCGGCCCGCAGTCATCGGACTCAAAAAGAAAGCCAAGCTCACGGAAGAGTTGATCACCTACCTCCGTCGTACCGGGGTACTCGAGATCAAAGACGAGGTGACTCTTGCTCCCTCAGCGAAGCTCGAAGCCTTCGGTTGGCTTTACACGATTCTTCTGGCCCTGGTTGCCGTGATCGTGCTTGGCATCCAACCCGATCATCCGCGCAGCCTTGGTCTCGCAATGGCTCAGCTTGTCGCAGGGCTGAGTTACCTGGCTATTGCCGGCCTCTGTTGCTACACCTTCGTGATTCCCAACCGTATCGGACGTACCGCGCTCAAGCACCTGCTCGCACAGAAAGCGAACTGCTGATCACGGACCAGCGATTACTTGCTCACAATCCTGCGATTCACTGCTCAGGTGAAGCGCTATTCGCTGACCAACAGTAGAAGAATCCGCACCTTGGCGGTGCTGGTACATGGACTTGCCGGCGGATTTGAGTCCAAGTATCTGCTGGGTACTGCCTGCCAACTGATAGCGCAAGGTTGGCGCACGGTGATTTTGCAGCTGCGCGGCGCGGGACCGGAGCCGAACCGCTTGCACCGCTGCTACAACCAGGGTGACACCGAAGACCTGCGCTATTTCTGGCATCTGCTGCGTAAACAGGAACCCCAGGCGTTCATCGCTTCGGTGGGCTGGTCCCTGGGCGGAAACCTTACCCTCAAGGCGCTGGCAGAAGAGGGCCAGTTGGCACCGGTGAACCTCGCAGCAGCGGCCTCCGTGCCCTTCAATATCCGACCGTGCGCCGAGCGCTTGCGAACGGGCTTCTCCCGCGTCTACCAAAAGCGCTTGCTCGACGCGGTGAAAGTCGCTTTGCGGCGCAAGCATACCCAGGTTCCGCTATCAGCTCTGGTCGATTTGTCTGCTGCACTTGCGGCGCAGGATTTTATTGAATACGACGAGGCCTGCACGGCGCCATTGGCGGGTTACTGCAACGCGGAGGATTACTACACGCACGCTTCCTGCGGCCAATATTTGAAGTGTATTCAGCGCTCGACTCTCGTGGTGCATGCGCTGGATGATCCCTTTATGACGTCCGACATCGTTCCCGATGTGGAGGCATTGTCGCCCCACGTTACACTGGAATTGGCGCACCGCGGCGGGCATGTAGGTTTTGTCAGCGCCGGTGCACTTGGTCGACCCTATTGCTGGCTCGAACGCAGATTGTCGGAATTTCTGCAAGCCGGATTTGAACGTCAGGCTGCCGATTCGCGCGAGCTGCTGGTGAGGACCCGATCGAGCTCGAGATTGTCGCGAGCCTGCGGGCCTGATTCGGATCGGTCTGGCTCATGCAGGTGTCCGGGCTTGCAGCTACCGCAACGGGGCGGCGAGGCTCAGCATGCCCTTTAGCCCCGTTCCGAACCGCGCCAGGGCGGTGCGGTGCTCGCGCAGCGCGCCGTAAGGCAGGTAGTGGAGCTTCAGGTCGGAGACCCGGCTGAAGGCCGGCCGACCCAGCTGTACACGCACCTGCTCCTGCCGATCATCGGGCGCGACAAGAAAGTAATTGCCGGACGTCGGTTCGTCGAAGGAAAGAGCGAGGTCCAGCATCCGTACGATGCCCGAGTAGATGCTGGTCGTGTGCTCGACCTCGAAGGCTGCGGCAATGCGCTCCTGGTCCGGGTCGATCCAGAGCACATCGATCAGCCGGATCGATTCGGCACTGCCAGCCGCGGCGATCTTGGGCGGCAAGGTATCGACACAGCCGTCGGACAGGCGACCGCCGCCATAGGGCCTGGAACGGTCGTTGGCGGCGATCCAGACCAGGTAGCCCAGCGCCTGCCCCAGGTCTCTCAGCCAGCCTTGCACCTCGGTGTGCGTGAGATCGCCCTCGGCCGCTACTCGCAGCGAGCTGCTGATTCGGGCCGACTGCTCGCGCACGAGCGCGACATCCGACCGCCATTGGGCGATCTGGTCCTCTTCGCGACCGATCGCCGGTGCCATGTAGCGGCCGGAACCGATATCGAACAGCAGTCCGCCGATGGCGCCGAGGTCATTGGAGAGCAGTTGGCGATACCGCTGGTTGAATTCGAGGATGCCTCTGCGCATCGCCAGATACTCCTTCCAGCTGCCGAGCTTGGCCTGTGCGCCGGTCAGCATGTTGTAGCCGCGCACGATCGCAGTGTTGAAGGGCGGTATCAGGGTGGGATGCAAGAAGTACAGCAGGTTCGCGGCTGCGGGGCCAAGACCTTTGATGCGCTGCTCATCCAGTTGCTGGATCGCAGCCAGCACGGGTTCTTCAGTCTGGCAGCAGGCGCAGCTGTGAAGGAAGCGACCGAAGGCGCGTTGATTGTCCGGACTCTCGTAAATATCCGGGATGCGCAGTTTCGGCTTCCAGAGAAAGGCGTGATCCGCGCCCCTGAAGATTTGGCGCTGCTCCGCGATGCTGCTGACCACCGTCTCCAGCGAGGATCCTCGATAGGCATTGCCGAAGCGCCCCGCCTCGATTTCCTCGACCACCGCCGCAAGGCCCCGTCGGATAGAGCGGAAGTTCTTGAGGCGTTCCTCCCATAGAAACCAGCTTCGATAGGTAGCGGCAGGATCTTCACGCCAGACCTCCAGCATTTGCCGGGTCTCGGCAGCGATGTCTTCGGGTTGAAGTTGACTCATTGAAGCGCGCTCATTCGGGTTGGAGCCTGCAGTCTGCAAGAGGCAGCCGCGAAACTCTCCCATCTTGCAAAGAGGGGCGGCGGATCAAGGTCCAGAGATTTCGGGCCAAGCACCTGAAGCGATTGTCCTCCTGGAGCGGGCATGGCTGCTGCAAGAGAAACGCCGCAGGCCTTCTCGGTCCGCAGCCCACTTTTCTTACACGGAGACAATGACATGGCCCACGATCAATTTCGAGAATGCATTGAGGCCTGCCAGGCCTGCGCCGACGCCTGCGACCACTGCGCCACAGCCTGCCTGCAGGAGCCCGATGTCGGGGAGATGGCCCGCTGCGTCGCGCTCGACATGGACTGCGCGCAGATCTGCCGCTTCGCCGCTTCGGCGATGGCGCGCGGCAGTGAGTTTGCCGGCGCGATCTGCCAGCTGTGTGCGGACATCTGCGAGGCCTGCGGCGAGGAATGCGAACGTCATCCCCCTGATCACTGCCAGCAGTGCGCCGAGGCCTGCCGACGCTGCGCCGAGGCCTGCCGACAGATGGCGAGCAAGGCTCCGGCACGCGGTGCCCAGCAGGGCACGGCCGCCGCCGCCCACTAATCGTCGCCGGCTCGCAAGAGGGGCCGGCAAGACTAGTTCGCTTGCCGAGCCCTTAGCCTGATGCCTTCGAGTATGAACTGCTGACGCCAGCGGTGGCATGACAGCCTTCATCGGGCCTTGGTCTGGTAGCTGTCAGGGCCCAGCAGTTCGGTGATGATGGAGGCGCGGCCCTTCGCGCGGCCCTTCGCCTTGCCGGCGTGTTGCCGCAAGCGGTCCCGGATCGCGGTGAGATCATGGATGCGACGCTCGATCTCGCGAACCCTCGGTTCGATACCGGATTCCAGCTGGCCGGTGATCTCGCTCTGATGCTCAAGGCGCAGGATGTCCGAGATTTCGTCCAGGTTGAACCCCAGGGTCCGCACGCGTCGGATGAAACGCAATCGATCGACATCGTCCGCGCCGTAGTTGCGATATCCAGATGTCGATCGACGCGCCTTGGGCAACAGGCCCAGGCGTTCATAGAACCGGATCGTATCGACCGTGGTGTCCGTCAGTTTTGCTAGGCGGCCAATGGTGACGCGCGGCAAGGCCTGGGCGTCGCCGCGGGTCGGCAGCGCAGACAGCCCACCAGCCCGCTGCGGTGGGGTGGCTCGTCGGCTCACGGTCATGGCGCCGCCGGCCCGTGGGTAGCAAACACCGAGGCCGGAGCATCATCGCTGAACAGGACGACTTCATACCGGTCGACACGATCCCCTTGTTCCATGCCGGGAGATCCGATCGGCATGCCGGGTACCGCGAGACCCTTGGCCTTGGGACGCTCGGCCAGCAGCCGCCGGATGTCTTCCGCCGGCACATGGCCCTCAATGAGGTAACCGTGCACCAGGGCGGTATGGCATGACGCCAGATCGGCCGGAACGCCGAGCCGCGTCTTCAGTGGATTCATGGCATTCTCATTTTTCACCGAGACGGTGAACCCAGCTACCCTCAGATGTTCGACCCATTTTGAGCAGCAGTGACAGGTAGGGCTTTTGTAGACGACGACAGTCTCGGCATCGATTGCTCCTGGCGCGCGGGTGGCCCACCAGGACGCTGCGGACAACACGGCGAGCATGACGAGCATGGCCGCTCCAGCTCCAAGATACTGGCGCCATTTCTTCTGCGATGAGCGTGCTGATTTCATGTCCGAAAACTCAAGGTCCGATAGAGCCGCCACGGAAGTGGCAGCGCGTCATTGGGGGCGAGGACTACAGGAAGCGCCATTGCCAGTTCAGCCGACCGAGGAAGGTGGTCTTGAGCTGCGGTCCATCCAGGTCCTGATACACCGGGGCACCGACCTCAAGAAACACTCTCTGATGCTCGGAGCGGGGGCTCTGGCCCGGCCTCAGGTCAAAGCCCACTAGGAAGTCCAGGCGCTTGCCGCCCTGCAGGGAAGCGTCCTTGGTCGGTTCGTCCGCGGGATCAAGTTCTGCATCGGCGCCGCGGATGTTTTCGACGCGGCGGGCCTCGACGCGGGCCGAAGCATTGGCCACCTCGTTGAGGCGACGGATCATCCATAGGCCCAGCCGATAGTCGTTGCCGAGGCGATAGCCGTTGTCGTTGTCGCCGATGCGCAGGTTGGGCGAGAACTCCGCGCCCCAGCCCCATTGCGCGGCCTGTCCCAGATAGGCGACTCCAGGGTTCAGGGAAACGGTGCCGGAGCCCAGCTGCATGGGGTACTCCAAGCGCATGCCGTTCATGCGCTCGTTGATCGATCCGGTCGGCAGGCTGAGGCCAGCATTGAGCAGGACACGATGGCGCAGATCGGGCTGCGCATAGACCACGTACTGTGCACGTAGTCCGACATCGCCGATACCGCTGGTGCGTTCGCTGAATCGCTCGCCGTCGGCGGTGAGGTGCTCCATCGACTTGACGAGGTAGGGCAGCGTTGCCATCAGTGCCAGATCGTCGGTCACCGCGTACATCAGCATGCCCATATGCATCTGCATGCTCATCTTGGTGGGTGCGGCGAAGTAGTTCTGCAGGATTTCACCCTCGCTGATCCCTCCGGTGCCATCGAGGTTGCGGTTCATCCGTTCGTAGTCGTACTCGTAGGCCGCCATCCATTTGCCCCCGTGTCCCAGCATGAACGCCGCCGGCTGTAACCCGTGGATGACGGGGGCCACCCGGTCGATGTCCCGGGACTGCACGGGAATGACGGGATAGGTCCCGAACTCCGGTGCGGAACGATCCTGCCCAAGCGCCGGAAGGGTGCTGACCAGCAATGCACTCAGCAGAAAGGCCTGCGGGTATGGCTTCATGTTTTTCCCCTCTTGGACGACGGATGAGTCAGATACACCGAAACGGGGGCGTCGAAGCCCTTGAGGTGTTGCGGCTCTGCGTGCAGCACGAAGGCTTCGGCATGTTCCTGGTGGCTCATACGCGCGTAGTTCATGACTGCTTCGGTTGCGGCAATGCCGCCCGGCGGAGGGAGCTTGAGCAGGCGGGCCGCGGTGTGCACAGCCGTGCCGATAAAGGAAAGTCCGCGGCGTTCGCGGCCGCCAATCCGGCCAATAATCAGCGGACCGAAGTCCAGGGCCATGCGTACCTCGGGGAGGTCGTGGCGAGTCACACGGCGTTCGGCGAGCGCATCACGAATGGCGAAGGCCGCAGGCAGGCTCTCCGTGGGGCTGGCGAAGTACAGCATGGCACCGTCGCCTTCGAAGTCGTGGACATCGCCGCAATGGCTTACGGCGATTTCCGTCACGATCTCCATGAAGGCCTGCACCAGGCTAAGTACCTGCTCGGGGGAGTGGGTCGCGAACAGGCGAGTGGAGTCGACCATATCGACAAAGAGCACCGCCAGTTCACGGCGGGCCGGCAAGACCAGGCCTCGCAGGAATGCGGCTTCTGCAATGAGATCGCCCTGCGGCTCTTCACCCAGGACGGCCCATTGGGCGATCTGACGCCGGGCTTCGGGGGCCAGCACCGCGGTCACGCCGCCGCCGGCAAGCCAGGCGGGCCATCCGCCGTCCAAGACGGCAATGTCGCGGTATCCAGCTGCTTCGAGCCAACGTGCGACGCGAGTGCTCGAAGCTTGTCCGTTGCACAGACAGTAGACGACGACTGGCGTTGAGCGCGGCAGATCGGGAAGCTGCGGTGGCTGCTCGTCCATGTAGATCGGGACCGCATGAGGGAGCGCCAGCGGTTCTCGTCGGAACGCATCACGGCGTCGGGCATCGAGCAGCAGCGGCGCGGGCGAGTGCCGAAGGCGTTCGCCCAAAGCTGCGGGTGTGATGCGACCGATATTCATGTGGGCTCCGGCCAGAGCTGTGTCGAACGCAGCCGCAGGGCATTGGCCACGACCGACACGGAGGACAGGCTCATCGCGGCACTGGCGAGCATTGGCGACAGCAGCAGGCCGAAGAGCGGATACAGCACACCGGCCGCGATGGGTACGCCCAGGGCGTTGTAGACGAAGGCCAGGAACAGGTTCTGGCGAATGTTGCGCATCGTGGCGCGGGACAGCGCCACGCTACGCGCGATACCGCGCAGATCGCCCTTGAGCAGAGTCACGCCGGCCGACTGCATGGCCACATCGGTGCCCGTGCCCATCGCGATGCCGACATCGGCAGAGCTCAGCGCCGGGGCATCGTTGACGCCGTCGCCCGCCATGGCGACGCGGCGGCCTTCGCGCCGCAAGCGTTGCACGACGCTCGCCTTATGCTGGGGCAGAACGTCCGCGATGACCTCCTCGATGCCGAGTTCCTCGGCGACCGCGCGTGCGGTGCGCTCATTGTCGCCGGTCAGCATCAGGATCCGGAGACCGGCCGCTTTCAGCTTCGTGATGGCCTCGGGTGTGGAGGCTTTGATGGCGTCGGCGACGGCGATGACGCCGGCGGGCCGGTCATCAATGGCCACTAGCACTGCGGTTTGGCCTTTGAGACGGGCCAGTTCGGCTGGGCTGAGCAGAGCCTCCGTCGCTACTCCACGAGCTTCCAGCAGACGCTGGTTCCCGACCAGGACCTTGCGGCCGCCGACGGTCGCCCAGATGCCAAGCCCGGGGTCGGAGCCGAACTCCAAGGCGGGGGGCGTAGGCCCCGGTGTGCGTAGCGCGGCCGCTTCGACGATCGCGCGGCCCAAGGGATGTTCGCTCAGCGCCTCTGCGGCGGCAGCCAGTGAAAACACCTCCGCTTCGGAGAAGCGGCCAACGGGCAACACCGAGCGCAAGCTGGGCTTGCCTTCGGTCAATGTGCCCGTCTTGTCGACGACCAGCGTATCGATCTTCTCCAGTCGCTCCAATGCGGCGGCGTCCTTGATCAGGACACCCGCTTGGGCGCCGCGGCCGATCCCGACCATCACGGACATCGGGGTCGCCAGGCCGAGCGCGCAGGGGCAGGCGATGATCAGCACGGATACGGCCACGACCAGAGCCGTCGCCAGCTGGGGCGGGGGACCGAACAAGCCCCAGATGGTCGCGGCCACCACAGCCACGGCGATGACCGCCGGCACGAACCAGGCCGAAACCACATCCGCGAGGCGCTGGATCGGCGCACGCGATCGCTGCGCTTCGGCAACCATCTGCACGATCTGCGCGAGCAGCGTGTCCTTGCCGACGCGGGCGGCGCGCATCAGCAGGCTGCCACGCCCATTGATCGTGCCACCGGTAACACTGTCCCCGGCTTGCTTGCGAATCGGATCGGGTTCTCCGGTGATCATCGATTCGTCGACATGGCTCTCGCCTTCGAGCACCTCGGCGTCCACCGGAATTTTCTCGCCAGGCCTCACCCGCAGGCGGTCGCCCGCTTGCAGGTGCCGCGCATCCACGTCTGTCTCGTTTCCCTGATCATCGACTCGGTGCGCCGTCTTGGGCGCCAGTTCGAGCAGGGAGCGGATGGCACTGGAGGTTTGCGAGCGTGCGCGCAGCTCCAGGACCTGTCCCAGCAGCACCAGCACCGTGATGACCGCTGCGGCCTCGAAGTAGAGCGGCACCGCACCGCCGGCCATGCGGAACGTCTCGGGCAGCAACCCCGGCACCAGGGTCGCCACGATACTGAAGGCGTAGGCCGCGCCGATGCCCAACGCGATGAGCGTGAACATGTTGAGGCTGCGCTGACGGATCGACTGCCAGCCCCGGACGAAGAAGGGGGCGCCCGCCCAGAGAACCACCGGCGTGGCCAGCACGAGCTGGCTCCAGCTCCACACCCCATGCCCGATGCGGCGCATCAGCTCCAGGTGGGGAAAGAACTCAGCCATCGACAGGACCAGCAGGGGCAGGGTGAGTGCCAGCCCGATGCGAAAGCGCTTGCGCATGTCGCGCAATTCGCTGTCGTCCTGCTCCAGCGACGGTGCTTCTGGTTCCAGGGCCATGCCGCACTTTGGGCAGCTTCCCGGCCCTGGCTGTCGTACTTCGGGATGCATGGGGCAGGTGTAGATCACACCGTTACCGGCTGCCAAGGTATCGGCATCAGAGGGAGCGCCCACGGACGATGGCGGCGGCGCCAGGTACTGGGCCGGATTGGCGATGAACTTCTGCCGGCAGCGCTCGCTGCAGAACACAAAGACCTTGTCCTGGAGTTCGTGACGCAGCGCCGTGACCCGATTCACCTTCATTCCGCAAACCGGATCGCGTGCCATCGGCGTGCTTCCAGAGTCGCCACAGCAGTCGCTCATGGTCCTATCCTCCGCGCTCAGGCCGAAGGGGCCGCGACAGCGGCGTAGTCCTGCGAGGACCAGTGGACATGCTGGACGCGCCAGCCCTGGGGGGTCTTGCGGAGCAGGATCGTCTCGGTGCTCAGCACGTCGATGGGCCGGCCCTTGGAGGACTGTCCGCGGATGCGGTACTCCGAGTTGACCCAGGCACTGTCACCGCTGCTTCCAGAAACGCGCTTGAGCAGATCGACCTTCGAGGCCTTGAGGAAGGCCGCATCGGCCCCGGCGTGCAAGGCCAGGAACTCGTCGCGCGAGCGCTCGGCGCCGCCCCCCTCGTAGACCAGCAGGTCGTCGGTAAGCCAGTACGAGAGGACCGCCCGATCGCCAGCCCTCAGGGCCGATCGAAAGGCCTCCACGGCCTTCTCGGCGTCCGGCGTGGCCGATCCCGCTTCCGACATCGGCATTTGCGACATGTCCATGCCGCCATGGCCGCCGTGAGCGTCGCCGGCCGATGGAGGCGCCGCAGCCGGCGCCGCGTCGGCGTGATCCATGCCCGAATCCCCTTCGCCCCGCGCAGTGAGGATCTGGTACTGCTCCGGCGTCAGCGAGGGCAGCTTCTGGAGGAAGGCCACCATCGCCCAGATGCGCTGATCGTCGTGCGTGGCGCCCCAGGCCGGCATCGCCGTCATCTTCAGGCCATGCTTGATGATCCAGAACTGGCGGGCGGCGCTGGCCTTCTCGTCACCATGGTCATGCTCATCCTGTCCTTCCCCATGCATGCCGGCGGGCATGGCCAGGTTCGGCGGCTTCGGATACAGGCCGATCGACATATCCGATTCGGTCTTCCCTGGCTTCAGGTGACAGCCGGCGCACATGTCGTTGTAGTCGGCGCCGCCGGACAGCAGCATCTGCGAGTCGTCCAGGGCCGGTACGGATATGTCCCCTGTGCGGACGGCGATCGAGCGCTCGCGCAGGGTCTCCAGGGCCAGGTAGACCGGCTTGGTGTGAGCGTCATCGGCCCCGATGGGGTAGGCCCCGGAGTAGATGAAGCCGATGGCGCCGAGGACGCCGAGCACCAACAGCAGCAGCAAGGGTTTGAGGAATTTCATGACCAGGCCTTTGGGAGATCAGCCGCCGTGTTGGGAGTGGTCCATCTTCGGCATGGCCGGCGTCGCTGCCGGCTCCTGCCGCGGTCCATATGGATCGCGCCGTGGGGGATTGCCGAAATCCGGGTCGCTGGAGACACGCCTAGCGATCTTGTCGGGTGGATTGCGGTACCAGCCCGGATCGCGGTAGTCCCCGGCCGGCTGGTTGTCGCGCACCTTCACGACCGTAAACATGCCGCCCATCTCAATGGGGCCGTACAGTCCTTCGCCGGTCATCATCGGCAGCGTGTTCTCGGGGCCCTTCAGCCCCATCGCCACATGGCCCCCGTGCTCGGCCATGCCGTAGCGGCCCATGGCGCCATAGCCGGGCAGCATCTTGCGGATGTCGGCTTCCACGCCGGACTGGTCGACGCCGACCAGGTTGGGAATGCCATGTCCCATCGGACCCATCGTGTGATGCGCCATATGGCAGTGGAAGGCCCAGTCACCTGGCTCGGTGGCGACGAATTCGATGTCGCGGATCTGTCCAACGCCCACGATTTCGGTTACCTCGCGGCGCCATTGCGCTTCCGGCCAGCGACCGCCATCCGAGCCGGTGACCCAGAACGGATTGCTGTGCAGGTGGATTGGGTGATTCCACATCGACAGGTTGGCAATCCGGATACGCGCGCGCTCGCCGGTGCGCATCACCAGGTTTTCGATCGCCGGGAAGGTCTTGCTGTTGAAGGTCCACAGGTCGAAGTCCTGCATGATGCTGGGATCGGGCCGGTAGGTGCCCGGATGCAGCGCCCAGTTGTGCAGCAGGAAGGCGTAGTCGCGATCGATCTGGACGCCTTCGCCGTCCTTCGGGTGGATGATGAACATGCCCATCATGCCGAACGCCATCTGCGTCATTTCGTCGGCGTGCGGGTGGTACATGTGCGAGCCATGCTGCTTGAGCGTGTACTCGTAGACGAAGGTTTCACCCGGCTGGATATGCGGCTGGTTCAGACCGCCGACTCCGTCGAAACCATTGGGAAGATCGATGCCATGCCAGTGCACGCTGGTCGGCTCGCCCAGGCGGTTGGTGACGAAGATGCGCACGCGGTCGCCCTCGACAGCCTCGATCGTCGGCCCTGGTGTCGTCCCGTTGTAGCCCCAGCATTTGGCTCGGGATCCCGGCGCAAACTCGTGCTCGATCTCCTCAGCGACCAGGTGAAACTCCTTGACGCCGCCCTTCATTTTGTAAGGCAGGGTCCAGCCATTGAGCGTGCGCACCGGCAGATAACCCTGCGGATGGCGCTTGATCGTCGAGGGGACCTTCAGTCCAGGGGCAGGGGCGTTGGCCATCCCGGCACCGCTCATGCCCGGCATGTCGGCCATGTTGTGACCCTCGTGCTGGGCGAGGGCGGGAGCGCTGGCCAGAAGGCCAGCGCCACCCGCGCCCATCATTTGCAACAGGTCGCGTCGTGTGACCATCAGTGGCCTCCGTGACTGTCGGCCGGCGGCTTGCTGCTGCCGGACTTCTGATCCATTCCCTTCATCTGGGAATGGTCCATGTCGCTCATGCCACCGGCCGGCTTCTTCTGGCTCATGCACTTCTCGTGCATCGCCTTCATCACCGGGTCGTTCATGTCCATCTTCGACATGTCCATGTTCTTCATCGAGGCGCAATCGGGCCCCGCCTTCGCGGCGGCGGCTTCCTTGGCGTGCTCGGCCGGGTCGTGGGCCCAGCTGCCCTGCGCAAACAGAACGGCGGCGGCAACGAGGGTGCTGCGGAAAAGCGTGTTCATCGTGAAACTCCTGCTTGAGAAACGCCGGGGGGCGTCGGGGAAAAGGGTTTAGTGGGCATGCGGCTGCTCCTGGATCACGGGTTGCTCGATATCCTTGCGTCGCGTGGGAGGCGCCGGCTTTTTGTGCTCCATCCCGGGCATCGGCATGTCGCCCATGTCGTGATCGCTTTGGGCGTCCTTGGCCGGAGTGGAAGATTGGCCGTGCTGGCTGTGGTCCATCGGCGTCGCCGAACCCTCTCCGGACTTCATGCCGTGCCCGGCGTGGCCGGACGGGGAGGGCACTGCGTCGGGTTGCGAAGAGTTCATGCCGGGCATGCCGGGCATGGACTCCATGCCGTCCATTCCTTCCATATCGTCCATGCCCATCTTCGAGTGGTCCATGCCCGGCATCGCGTGGCTGGAATGATCCATCGGGGCTCCCTTGGGGCGCGTCAGCTCCGCCGGATAGAGCGTCGCCTCGACCGGCTGGTCGCTGCTGGGCAGCCTGCGCCCCACGGCCTGGGTGAGTTCGGCCCGGGCGATCCAGTAGTCCCGCACGGCTTCCAGATAACCGGCATAGGCTTCGTATTCCTGCTGCTTGGCGACGAGCAGTTCGAAGATGCCGACCAGCATGTAGTTGACCTCTTCCTGCATGCGCGCCACGACGGCCTCGCGCTGCGGAATCAGGGCATCGCGATAGCGCTCCGCCCGGGTCTTGGCCGAAACGAGCTTGGCGTAGGCGAGCTTCACCTCGTTGCCGCTGTCGAGAACCGCCTCATCGAGACTGGCTTCGGCCTGGGCGAGCGAGGCCTGCGCCGCCGCGACGCGACCGCCGCCCCAGTTGAAGAGCGGCAGCTCCAGCTCCAGCGTGGGGCCGACGTTGATCGAGCCGTCGAAATCCTTCTCGCGTTCGACGCCAATTTGGATGCCGTTGATGAGGCGGGTGCGGCGTTCCAGTCCGAAGCGGGTAGCCAAGGCCTCGGCGTTCTTGCGGGCGCCAGCGACGTCCAGGCGCGACTCGGCGGCGAGCTTGATCAGGGCGTCCAGGTTGTCTTCGCGCGGCAGGGGTTCGGCCAAGCGGGCTTCGAGCGCCCAGACGTCCTGAGAGGATGACAGGCCCATCAGGCGATGCAGCTTGCTGCGCGCCTCGATGGCCTCGGCTCGGGCGGCGAGGGCGTCAAGCTCGGCTTGGCTGGCGGAGGCCTGTTCCATGGCCAGTTCGCGCCGGCTGATGTTGCCGGCATCGAAGAAGCGCTGTCCGAGACCCGCCGAGGCGCGCGCAGCCTTGGCGACAGCCTCGCGCATCTGCGCCAGCTGCTCGGCGCCCACCGCCTCGTAGTAGGCCGCCTCGACCTCGCTTGCCAGATCCAGGGTCCTGGAGGCGAGGGACAGCTTCGCGCTTTCGAATTGCGCACCGGCAAAGCGGGAATTGGCCGGCAGGAACAGCAGATTGACGAAGTTCACGGCAATGCCGAGCGTGAGGCTGGCGTTGGCTGCCGCGGAGTCGCCGGGAGAGAGACGCACCGCGCTCAGAACCGGGTTGGCCAAGCGCCCGGCGTCATAAACCTGGGCGGCGGCGAAACCCAGTTCGGCGGTATCCCGGCGCAGGCCAGGGTTGTTGAGCAGGGCCAACTGGACCGCGATCTCGGGGGTCAGTGGCCGATCCAGCGCCTGTCGCGTAAAGGCGGCCGCTTCGCTGCCGTCCGGTGCTGATCGACCATGCGAACGGGCCAGATCAGCCACGTCGGACCGTCCCCAGTCCGAAGGAATACTCGCGCAGCCACTGAGCAGCGCTGCGGAAAGCGCTGGTACATAGAGATATTTTCGGGGAACCACAAATCCTCCCAGGAATCCTTGAGCGTTGTTCCGCGGCGGGTGGGCCACGGCATAGCCACGGGATTGCGGGCAGGGGTCACCTGCGCCGCAAACGCGGCTTCAACTCAGGACATACTGGGGGGACGGATCAGGGCGAGGACATGAGCGCGCGAAGGCGCGAGGGGCGTCAAAATGGCGCGCTGACTCTCGACGGGGAAGGCGAGAGTAGAGGGGGAAAAGACAGCCGCTACTCCGGGGCAGGCGCCACTGCAACCGACCTTGGCGCAATCACAGCCACAGTCGCAGCCGGGGACCTTGATGGCCTGGGTCGCGTCGTCCGAAGAAGCTGCCATCACGTGGCCGGCGTGCTCGCCCTGCGCCTGCATCATTGCCGCATGGTCGTGATGCATGGCCATAGGGTCGGCTTGCATGGCCTCTGCAACCGAAGCCGGCATTGAGCTCGCCGGGTGCCTGCAGGACATGCCCACGATGCCGGCCATCGCCTGGAACGAGAACGTCCAGGCGAGCAGTACGGCCAACAAGGGCTTGAGCAGGCGCATTTTCATAGTGTGTTACCAGCGCTTAGTCGCTGGCAAGTGGGGAAAGTTCACCATGTGCCTGAATAATGAGGGCTTGAGTCTGGAGCCGGCTCCGGGGTTATAGGGGCCCGGGCCTGTGTGCCCGAGCCCCTGTATCCGGGTCAGAATTTGTACTCGAAACCGCCCTGTACCAACCTTGGCGCGCCGGTCAGAATGCCTCTGGTCCGGTCGACAATGTAGTCCTTGTCCGCCAGGTTCTTGGCCGTGACGAAGAGACTCAGGCCCGCCACCGATGGCACCCGATAGTTCGCGGCCGCGTTCCAGATCAGGCTGCTGTCGATCTTCCCGACCTGGCCGGTCCCATCCGCCGGCGCGTCCTCCGTGTTGGCGAAATCGCTGAACTGGTCGTCGATGAAAACGCCCTCCAGTCGCAGGTCAAACCCGGCCGCATGCTCATAACCCAAAGTGCCCGTGAAGAGGTTTCTGGGGGCGTATGGCAGCCGCTTGCCGGCCGCGCTGCCCGGAACAGGGTCGCCGGCCGCGCAGGTGGTTCCAGACGTAACCACACAGCGCAACGGAGATTCCGACTTGGCCGTCGGCAGCAGCGTATAGGCGATCTCCATGAAGGGCCGCTGGCTCCAGCCCAGCAGGCGACCGATGTCGGCGCGCCCTGAAAGCTCGATGCCCTGGTACAGCGTTTCGCCAACGGCCAAGGGAGTGCTGCCGCCGGCGATCGAACCCACGGCAATCTGCCGGCGGAAGTCGTTGCGGAACGCTGTGAGCTCGAAAGCGACTCCAGAGACGGGTCGTGCGCGCAGACCGAACTCGTAGTTGACGCTTTGCTCGGCGTCGATATCCACGCTGGTCCCGCTATTGCTGACGATATCCTCGGTGCGGGGCGGCGCAAAGCCCCGATGGACGCTGGCGTACGCTGTGTAGGCCTCGCTGCCCTGGTAGTTGAGGCCAAGGGCAGGCAGGAGTTCGGTCAGGTCGGCATCGCCGCTGGCACCGGTCATCCGGTTCTTGCGCTCGTATCTGACGTTCTCCATGCGCAGGCTGGGAATCAGCGAAAGCTTGCCGAACCCGAAGCGGTTCTGGATGAAAGCGGAGTAGGCGTCGGTCCGCCGCTCATTGCTCTCGGCGGTCGTGCCTGTCCGAGCGGTGGGCGATGTGCCGTTCAGCTGGACGCGGTCCTGGGATTCGAAGTGCGCGCGCACCCCGGCCTGAAGTTCATTGCTCAGGCCGAACAGGCCGTGGGTGAGGCGGTATCGAGGCTCAACGCCATAGGTGTAGTAGTCACGTAGGCGTCCTTGAGCGCTTGCACAGGTATCCGGATCGACGGCGGTGCCTGCGCGCCGGGCAGCGGTAAAGGCGGCACCACATTGGCCATCCGTGGTGCTGGACGACTGTCGCCACCAGTCGCGTGAGAAATCAGCCCAGTACACCTGGGTCGTCAGAGACGAAGCAGGATTGATGGTCCAGCGCTCGCTCAATGACAGACCGACCCGCTCCGCATCGAACTCGTCATTCTTGAACGGGTTGTAGCGGGCTCCGAAGTTGGCGTACTCGGCATCCGTCAGGCCCGAATAGGTGACGTTCGAATCCTCGGCGTAGTAGTTCGCCCGGGCAATCAGCTGGTGCTCGGCGGACAGGTCGAAAACCCCCTTCAGGTTGATGTCGTTGAGTTCGGTATCCGTATTGTCGCGGGCGCCGTTGCCCTGCTTGCGAACGTAGTCCAGCAGCAAGCCCTTACCGCCCACGAAGGCATGACCATTGAAGTAGTCCCGGCTTCCCCCGGTGAGAGCGACTCCGGCGGAAAGCTCCTGCGGCGGGACGGGAGTGATGTAGTTGATGACGCCGCCGATGGTCTGCGGGCCGTAGAGGTTCATGGTCGAACCCTTCAGGACCTCGACGCGGTCGAAGCGGTCGATGGGCGGATGGTAGTAGCTCGCGTTGTCGCCATAGGGGGCATAGGCCAGCGGTATCCCGTCTTCCAGCAGCAGGACCTTGGTGGAGCGTGTCGGGTTCAGTCCCCGGATGCCGATGTTGGGACGCAGTCCTAGTCCCTCCTCGTCGCGCACGTTCACGCCCGGCGCTTTCCTGAGTGCCTCATTCGTCGTAAAGACCCGGGAAGTTTCCAGGGTTTCCGCATCAATCGTTACATTGCTCCCTGCCAGGCCATCCGCCTCCAGCGGCGAGCCCACCACGGTGACTGCCTCCAGCACCACGGGGGCTGGTGGAAGAGCCGACGCCGGCATTTCCTCCGCCGCAACCGGGCCGGCTGTGAATGCCGCCGACGCCAAACCCCATGCCATCTTGCGCTTCATGTTCGTTGTCCATTGTTGTCCAAGGCGGCGCGGAGAATATACGAGAACAATAGTCATTCGCATCGTGAAGCGAACTCCAAGGTTTTGATCTCTGAAAGGCACTGACTTGACCTTCCCATGATGGGAAGGTGGAAAGTGTCATCGTCCGATCCGCGGATGACGAACAAATGGAGATATCGCATGTACCAGTTCCATGTCCCCAATATGACCTGCGGCCACTGTGTCGCGCGTGTCACCAAGGCTTTGCAGACCGCCGACGATCACGCTCGCGTCCAGGTCGACCTGTCGAGCAAAACCGTCAGCGTCGAATCGGCGGTCAGCGACACCACGCTGCGCAAGGCGCTCAGCGACGCCGGCTATCCGGTGCATTAATCAAGCTAGGAAGCAGGCGCCCTGGGACCTCCGCTCGCGGCGCCTTGACCTTGCCATCGTGGTAACCCTTAGCATGTCCGCATATCAGTGAGATCGCCCATGAATATGTCCACAGCATCCGAACTCTGGCAGTTCCAGATCGAGGGCATGACCTGCGCCTCCTGTGTCAGCAGGGTGGAGAAGGCCTTGATGAAAGTGCCGGGCGTCCATGAAGCCACGGTCAATCTGGCAATGGAAAATGCGACCGTCAGTGCCGACCCGAGCACATCTATCGAGTCCCTGCAGAACGCGGTACGTGACGCGGGGTATGGCGTTGCCGAGGGCACGGTGGAACTCGCAGTCGAAGGAATGACCTGCGCGTCCTGCGTCGGGCGGGTCGAGAAGGCGCTTCGTGAAATCCCCGGTGTGCTCGATGCATCGGTGAACCTTGCGACCGAGCGAGCGACCGTCCGGGTAAGCGGCGAAACGCCCGTATCTGCCCTGACCGCGGCGATTGAACACGCCGGCTATACCGCCAGCCCGGCAACGCAGGCTACGCACTCGGCACCCGGCAGGGGCGGATGGCCTGGCTGGATTCCGGTTGCGGCGGCTGCAGCCCTTTCGGCGCCGCTGCTGCTTCCGATGATCGGCATGATCGCCGGACAGCACTGGATGCTGCCCGGCTGGGTGCAGTGGACGCTGGCCACTCCCGTGCAGTTCCTGCTCGGCGCCCGGTTCTATCGAGCCGCATGGAAGGCCTTGAAGGCAGGCGCCGGCAACATGGACTTGCTGGTGGCTATCGGTACCAGCGCAGCCTACGGCCTGTCGGTGTACCAGATCCTGAAGGGACGTCCGGCGGACACCCTGTACTTCGAAGCCTCGGCAGTCGTGATCACTTTGGTACTGCTCGGCAAGTGGCTGGAAGCGCGCGCCAAGCGGCAGACGACCGCGGCGATTCGGGCGCTGCAGGCCCTGCGCCCGGAAATCGCGCGTGTGCGCCGCAGCGGCGAGGACCGAGAGGTACCGCTGGGGCAGGTTGCAATCGGCGATCTCGTCGTGATCCGACCCGGAGAACGTATTCCGGTCGATTCCAAAGTGATAGAGGGACGCAGCCACGTCGACGAATCCTTGATCACCGGCGAAAGCATGCCGGTCGCCAAAGAAATCAACAGTCGGCTGACCGGCGGGGCGGTCAATGGCGAGGGCCTGCTGGTCGCCGAGACCCTCGCCGTGGGTGCCGAATCCACGCTGTCCAGGGTGATCCGCATGGTGGAGTCGGCCCAGGCGAAGAAGGCACCGATTCAAAAGCTGGTCGATCGCGTCAGTGCGGTGTTCGTTCCCGTCGTGCTGGTGATCGCATTGGCCACGCTGCTGGGCTGGGGTCTGGTATCAGGCGACTGGGAGGCGGCCATCCTGCATGCCGTCGCCGTGCTGGTGATCGCCTGCCCCTGCGCCCTGGGCTTGGCTACCCCCACGGCCATCATGTCCGGGACCGGCGTGGCCGCGCGCCACGGCATTCTCATCAAGGATGCGGAAGCCCTGGAAATGGGCCACCAAGTGGATACCGTCGTTTTCGACAAAACCGGCACGCTGACGGCCGGTCGGCCGGAACTGGTCGCCCTCAAAGCCTTCGATGGTGATGAGTCGGCGAGCTTGGCCATCGCGGCCGCGTTGCAGTCCGGCAGCGAGCACCCGCTGGCACGAGCGGTAGTGGCGGCCGCCGCCCAGAAGAACCTGATCCCCGCGCAGGTCACCGATTTTCGGGCCTTGCCGGGCAGGGGGCTGGAGGGCGTTGTATCCGGACGCCGCCTGGTGCTCGGCAGCACGCGTCTGATGATCGAACTGGGTCTGCCCGAGACCCTGCTGCAGCAACACAGCAGTGCCCTGGAGGCCCAGGGACGCACGATCTCCTGGCTGGCGGAAGCCGCGCAGGCGCCACGCCTGATCGCGCTGCTGGCATTCGGGGACCCGCTGAAGCCGACCGCGCGGTTTGCCGTCGACGTGCTGCGTCGTCAGGGCATCCGCACCGTCATGCTGACCGGCGACAACTGGGGTAGTGCGCGGTTGGTAGGCCAGCAGCTGGGACTCGATCAGGTGCGTGCCGAAGTCCTGCCTGCGGCCAAGGCGCATGAGGTCCAGATGTTGAAGGAGCAGGGCGGCCGCGTGGCCATGGTCGGAGATGGCATCAACGATGCTCCGGCGCTTGCGACAGCCGACGTCGGCATTGCCATGGCTACCGGTACGGATGTGGCGATGCACACCGCCGGCATCACGTTGATGCGTGGCGATCCGGCCCTGGTGTCGGCGGCGATACAGATTTCGCGCAAAACCTACGGGAAGATCCGCCAGAACCTCTTCTGGGCTTTTCTGTACAACGTGGCCGGCATTCCGCTGGCCGCCTTTGGCCTGCTAAGTCCCATGGTCGCCGGAGCCGCGATGGCCCTGAGCAGCGTCAGTGTCGTCGCCAATGCACTTACACTGGCCAGATGGCGTCCCGAAGACCAGGGGCGAGGAGACTAGGATGCGCCGTACAAAGCCGACCCTGGAGACCGCGGAGGCGCTTAGCAGCGGCTATCACAACATCGGCCAGGCCGCCGAGGCGACCGGCGTAACGGCGAAAATGATCCGTCACTACGAGGCGCTCGGCTTGCTGAGCCGGGTCGAGCGGACGCTGTCCAACTACCGGATCTACTCCGACCGCGATCTGCATGTCCTGCGCTTCATCAAGCGTGGTCGCAGCCTCGGCTTCTCGATGAAGGAAATCGAGGCCTTGCTGGGGCTGTGGCAGAACAGCCGTCGAAAGAGTGCCGAAGTGCGACGCCTGGCCGCCCGGCATATCGAGGAGCTCGATGCCAAAATCGCCGAGATGCAAGGCATGCGTGACACGCTTACACAGTTGGTAGGTGCCTGCCACGGTGATCACCGGCCAAACTGTCCAATCCTCGAAGATCTGGGCCGCTCGCCATAGTTTGTGACGTCCTCCGTCGGCCAAGCATAGACGGATCGAGGTTTTTGAGAAGGAAGATTGCCCTCCAGGCTGACGTCGCAGGCAAACATATAGCCATCTGGGATCAGCCTTTTGGCGAGGGAGCTGGATGGCATGCACACGCCTCCCCATGCGCCGCGGACACCAGCTCCTGCAGGATTCCGCACTCGCTGGCGGTATGTCCGGCCTCGCAGTGAGTCCGCAAGGTCGTCAGTTGCTTCTCCAGGGCGCGCATCGACTTCAGGCGGGCGCGGACCCGCACGAGGTGCTCGTCGATCAGCCGGTTGAT
Organism: Hydrocarboniphaga effusa AP103; assembly: GCF_000271305.1. Classification (GTDB taxonomy): domain Bacteria; phylum Pseudomonadota; class Gammaproteobacteria; order Nevskiales; family Nevskiaceae; genus Hydrocarboniphaga; species Hydrocarboniphaga effusa. The sequence continues at coordinate 158,845 of NZ_AKGD01000004.1, read as the reverse complement.
GTCGCCGCAGTCGGCCTGGGGCTGATCGACAAAGCTGAGCAAGCGCTGGACGTCGGTCAGGGGCATGTCCAGGGCCCGGCAGTGCCGGATAAAAGACAGGCGCTCCAAGTGGACGGCACCGTAGGCCCGGTAGCCATTGGCAAGACGTTCGGGGTCCTGCAGCAACCCCGAGCGCTCGTAGTACCGGATGGTCTCGACGTCCACTCCTGTCGCTTCGCTCAATTCTCCGATTCGCATGTCCACCCCCGGCAAGTCCGGTCCTATCCTAGCCCCTTGACCCTGTAGTGGCTACAGGGTGTTCAATGGCATCCAGATCAATCGGAGACCGCCATGGGCGATTCCTGCTGCGCCAGCAATTCCTGCCAGGGCAAGGTGACCCCACGCTACCGCCGGGCACTCTGGATCGCCCTGGTCATCAACGCGGTCATGTTCGTGGTGGAGTTGGGGGCCGGCTGGAACGCCGGGTCGGTCTCGCTGCTCGCCGACGCGGCCGATTTCCTCGGGGACGCGGCCAACTACGGTGTCTCCCTGCTGGTGCTGTCGATGGCCCTGGTGTGGCGCTCCCGGGCAGCCCTGGTGAAGGGCGCGACGATGGGCATCTACGGCGTTTTCGTGCTGGCCCAGGCTGCCTGGAATGGCTTCAACGGCATCGTGCCGGAGGCATATACCATGGGTGTCGTCGGTGCCCTGGCGCTGGCCGCCAACGTGTCCGTAGCGGTCATGCTCTACGCCTTCCGCGATGGCGACGCCAACATGCGCTCGGTTTGGCTGTGCTCGCGCAACGACGCCATCGGCAACATCGCGGTGATCCTCGCCGCTGGCGGGGTGTTCGGGCTCGGCGCTGCCTGGCCGGACCTGCTGGTCGCCGTGATCATGGCGGGCTTGGGTCTGTCGGCTGCCCGCTCCGTCATCACCCAAGCTCGTGCCGAACTGAAGGAGATCGCCCATGTCGCTCACGCCTGAAATCACCTGGATGGCGCTGCTGGCCGTCCAGACCCTGCACCTGCTGCATCACCTGCTGGCCAAGCGCCACATCAGCATCGTGGAGGTGATGGCAGGTGCCGCCCTGCTCATCCCAATTCCGGCTGGCGCGGCGGCCGGGCTGCTACTGATGATCCTGCATATCGGCCTGATCCTGGTCCAACTGGTCGGCAGCATCTGGATTCGGCGGCTGTCGCCGGGCTGCGGCGACGAGAAGAGCTACTGGGCAACCCTGGGCTGAACCTTCGATAGGAGGCCGACATGAGCGACAACTGCGGCAAGCCAGGGGACCCCTGCAAAATGGCCGCGCAGGCCAATCGATCGGCGCTGCGCAAGGTGCTGGCGATCAATCTCTTCCAGTCGGTCGCCGGCGGCGGTATCGGCGCATGGGCGCAGTCCACGGCCTTGGTCGGGGCCGCGCTGGACAACCTGGGCGACGCTGGCGTGTACGGCGTATCCCTCTATGCGGAAGGCCGCAGCGCCGCACACAAGGCTCGGGCCGCACGCATCAGCGGCTGGCTGCTGATCGGCTTCAGCCTGATGCTGGCGATCGAGGTGCTGCGCCGCTTCTTCTCGGGTGCCGAGCCCATCGGCATCGCCATGATGATCTGGGCGGCCTGCAACGCCGCCCTGAACCTGGTGTGCCTGAAGCTGCTGCGCAGCCATCGGGACGAGGGCGCGCACTTCGCGGCCTCGTGGATCTTCACGAGCAATGACACGCTGGTGAACCTGGGCATCGTCGTCTCCGGCGCCCTGGTGCTCTGGAGCGAATCGCCGGTCCCCGATCTGGTGATCGGCCTGGTCGTTGCCGCGATCGCCTTTCGCGGCGGCCGCGAAATACTCGAAATCGCCGAAGAGGCGTCCGAGCCTTCTTCCTCTTCCAAAAAGAACTGAATCCGTGACCCGCCTGCGCTCCCTGCTTGCCCTGCTGCTCCTGTGGCCCCTGATGTCGCTGGCGGCCGGCGATGCCCAGACTACCTGGCGTCTGCTCGACTACATCGCCGTGGACTATGCCGGCGCAGTGGACAACAGCGGGACCGTCATCGACGCAGCCGAATATGCCGAGATGAGCGAGTTCTCCGACTCGGTGAACCGCCAACTCGCTGCGCTGGTGCCGACTCCGGCGCAGCCGGCCCTGGTCCAGGAAGCACAGGGCTTGAAGTCCGCCATCGAGGCAAAGGCCGATCCCGGCGCTGTTGCCACACTCGCGCGGGGCCTGGGCGCCAAGCTCCTGGAAGCCTACCCGGTGCCTCTGTCGCCGAAGACCGCGCCTGACCTGGCGAAGGGGCTGACACAGTACGCCACGCTCTGCGCCGGCTGCCATGGCGCCAGCGGGCACGGCGACGGACCGCTCGCCGCCGGCATGGACCCGGCGCCAGTGGATTTCACCGACCTTGGTCGTGCGCGTGAGCGCAGCATCTTCGCCCTCTACCAGGTGATCAGCCAGGGTCTGGAAGGCACCGCCATGTCCTCGTTTGCGCATCTGCCGGACGAGGAGCGCTGGGCGCTGGCTTTCGTCGTCGGGCAGTTTGCGTTCCCGCAGGATCAGGCGGCAGCTGGCGCGCAGTTCTGGCAACAGGCGACGGCGCAGGAAGCCATCCCCGATCTGTCAGCCTTGGCCACGACAACCCCTGCGATACTGGAAGCGCGGGTGGGTGCTGAGCAGGCCCAATCAGTCATGGCCTATCTGCGCCGCAATCCGGGCACAGTGCTGCGGTCGACCGAAGGTTCCTTGCAGCTCGTGCGCGACCGGCTGGAGCAGGCGGTGGCCGCCTATCGCAAGGGCGATCGCGACGCCGCCTCCCAGGCGGCCGTCTCTGCCTACCTCGACGGCTTCGAGCCCGTGGAACCGATCCTCGGGGTCAAGAATCCAGAGCTGATGCGGGCTCTTGAAATGGCGATGACCGAGCTGCGGGGGCGGATTTCGGCCGGTGCATCGGTGGACGAGATTGCCGGGCGGGTAGCAGACCTGCAGTCGCGGCTCGGTGCGGCGGAGCAGACCCTGAAGGACTCCAGCTCGGATGCCGGCTCGGCCTTCGTCGGTGCCTTCACCATCCTGCTGCGTGAGGGCCTGGAGGCGCTGCTTATCGTAGTTGCCATCATCGCGTTCCTGCGCAAGGCTGGCCGCACCGAGGTATTGCCCTACGTCCACGCTGGCACTGGCGCAGCACTGCTGGCGGGTGTGGCTACCTGGGGCGCGGCGACCTACCTGATCGACATCAGCGGCGCCAGCCGCGAGTTGACTGAAGGCGTCGCGGCCCTATTCGCTGCGGCAGTCCTGCTGTTCGTCGGCATCTGGATGCACGGCAAGAGCCAGGCCGGCGCCTGGCAGCGCTACGTCAAGGAGAAGATCGGCGCAGCTCTGTCGCAGCGCTCGGCGTGGTTCCTGTTCCTATTGGCCTTCGTCGTGGTGTACCGCGAGGTCTTCGAGACCATCCTGTTCTATGTCGCACTGTGGAGCCAGGGCGCTGAGCAGGCAGTGATCGCGGGCGCGGTAACGGCTATCGCGGCCTTGGCGGTGATCGCCTGGCTGATGCTTCGCTATTCGCGCAAGCTGCCCATTGGCACCTTCTTCACGATCAGCGCCGTGCTGATGGCCATCCTGGCGGTCATGCTGACCGGCAAGGGCATTGCCGCCCTGCAGGAGGCCAACTTGCTCTCAGCCAGGCTGCTGGACCTGCCGCGCTTCGATTGGATTGGCTTTTATCCCACCCTGCAGGGCCTCGTGGCTCAGCTGGCCTGTGCCTCGGTGCTGATGACCGGCTTTGCCTACAACTGGCGCCGAGCCGCCACCTGACGCCAAAACACATCCGTCCGATGCACAGCAAGGCCTTGATTGTTCTAAGCGCCGGACAACGGGCCGCCCTAGTTGGGGTGGTACGGAATGCGGAACTACTATGCCCGGGCCATGTACTAAGCGGGAAGGTCTGCCGGGCCGCTTCCGATGGCGCCGAATCGATCCTCGCTCAATTTTGCTAGAGTAGCCCCATGACTCGCTCGCCCACCTTGCAACGGCTGCTGACGCTGATATGCGTCTTGCTGCTGACGGTGCGTGTCGCGGGGCCTCACCTGCACCTGTGCTTTGACGGGCAGGAGGCGCCCGCAAGTTTCCACGTCCTGGATATCGGCTTGCACCACGCAGCGGGCCATAGCGCGCCGCACCAGGACACGGACGTGTCGCTGGCCGTTGACGGCGTCTCCAAGACCGGGAAGCAACTCAGCTTCGACGATTTGCCGATTGTGTTGCTTGCGGCGCTGTTGGCCTGGATTCTCTTCCAGACCCCCCGCCGGTTCGTCCTTCCCCTGCTGCCGACGCTTGTCCCGGCAAGTCCTGCCTTCCTGCGTCCCCCGCTGCGGGGACCTCCCCAGTTGACCTCCCTCTGAAGTCTTGAGGTGTTGCCGCGCGTTGAAAACTGACCATCGGGGGTGCGGACAAAATCTTGGACTATCTGGAGATAGTTCATGTATTCGTACGAGGACAGGATTCGCGCGGTCGAGTTGTACATCAGGCTCGGAAAGCGTCCGGGGGCAACCCTTCGCCAGCTGGGGTATCCCACCAAGAATTCGTTGCTGAGCTGGTATCGAGAGTACGAGCAGCGCCTCGATTTACCGACTGGCTATCCGGGCCGGACGCCCAAATATTCGCAAGCGCAGAAGGAAGCGGCGGTCCGGCATTACGTCGAAAACGGCCGCTGCATGTCTGTCACCCTGCGGGCGCTGGGCTATCCCGGACGCCAGTGGCTGACGAACTGGATTCTCGAACTGGACCCAGAAGCGCGAGTGCGTGTCATTGGAACTGTGGATCGCACTCCGCGTCCTGCTGGGCTGAAGCAGGCGGCGGTGCTGGCGCTGTGTACTCGCCAAGGCAGCGCGGTCGCGGTGGCCGACGAGCTCGGCGTTTGCAGGGAAACCCTGTACAACTGGAAGCATCAACTGCTCGGCCGCGAGGTTCCTGCATCGATGAAACGCCAGCACGATTCAGCCGACGATCCAGAGCGCAAGGAGCTTGAGCGCCAGATCGAAACACTTCAGCGCGACATTCGGCGCCTGCAACTCGAGCAGGACATCCTGAAAAAGGCGAACGAACTCCTAAAAAAAGATCTGGGCATCGACCAGCAGCTCCTGACAAACCGGGAGAAGACGCAGCTGGTTGATGCCCTGAGATCGACCTACACGCTGACGGAACTGCTTGCAGCCGTCGGCTTGCCACGCAGCTCCTTCTTCTACCACCTGGCTCGGCTTCAGGGTGCAGACAAGTACGTCGACGTGCGCCGTGCCATGGCTGACATCTTTGAGCGCAACTACCGCTGTTACGGCTACCGACGGATGCGTGCCTCGCTCACCGGGCAATCCGTGAATATCTCCGAGAAGGTCGTTCGGCGTCTGATGAAGCAGGAGTCCTTGGTCCCCGTCATGCGAAAACGACGCCGATACGGCTCGTACATGGGTGAGATCAGTCCGGCACCGGACAATCTGCTGAATCGAGACTTCAGCGCCAGCAAACCCAACGAGAAGTGGCTGACGGACATCTCCGAATTCCAGATCCCGGCTGGCAAGGTGTACCTGTCCCCGATGATCGATTGCTACGACGGCCTGGTCGTCAGCTGGTCGATCAGCACCCGCCCAGACGCAGAACTCGTTAACACGATGCTGGATACAGCCATAGAGACGGTAGCCGGCTGCAGCAGCCGACCTGTGGTGCATTCGGATCGTGGCGGCCACTATCGATGGCCTGGTTGGATTTCCCGCATCGCGGAGGCAAAGCTCATTCGCTCCATGTCTCGCAAGGCGTGCTCGCCGGACAATGCGGCGTGCGAAGGTTTCTTCGGTCACCTCAAGAACGAGCTGTTCTACTCGCGTGACTGGCTGTCCACGACCATCGAGGAGTTCGTCGCGGCCTTGGATGCCTACATCCGCTGGTATAACGAGTCACGCATCAAGAGTTCGTTGGGCTACCGCAGTCCCTTGGAGCACCGCAGGAAGCTGGCATTCGCTGCTTAACCAGTCCAAGTTTTTAGCCGCACCCCCATCTGATCAGTTTTCAACGCGCGGCAACAGCCCCGGTGGTTCCCTGTCGATCCCATGCGACAGGTAACCATCTATCGAACGCATGGCTGTCGCTGCGCTTTCACCTGGGCGCGGCAGCTGGAGTCCCAAGGGTACGTCGTCACGATGTACGAGCCCGAAACACTAAAGACCATCCGGGGGGCCTTGAAGACCCCGCCATCACTTCGGGGATGCCACGTGGGACGGTACATGGAGTATTTCGTCGAGGGTCATGTGCCGGCCGAAGCACTGGACTTGCTGGCACGCCAGCACCCTGCCGGGCTTGGCGTAGCGGTAGATTCGACAGCAGCTCAGCATGAGCCTCTGTCATCGTCTCATCTCGGCGAGAAACCAGGGGTCATTCTTTACGACCAAAACGGAAATGCCCGGATTTGGTGGAGTGGGCTCGGCGCTTGACTTTCGTTTCCGAAAGAGTCGGCTGATCGGAAGAGGCGAGGGCGACCTTGCGTGTGCTTTCATAAACCACAGCCGAGAGGACGGCCGTTCGGTCGGCGGCGATGGCTGGCACATGAGTTCCCACGCTCTTGCACTCGGTCTGGCAGCACTGGCCTATTCTTTGGCCCGCCGCCTCGCCAACGACCATCGCTTTGCATTTGGCACCTGGAAAATCGAGATTCTGGGCGGCTTTACCAGTGCGCTGCTGCTCCTGCTCGTGGCCTTCTCAATGGCCTATCAATCGATCGAGCGCCTGTACTCACCAACTCCGATTCTTTACGACCAGGCGATCGTCATCGCCTTCGTTGGCCTGGCGGTCAATCTGGTCTGCGCAAAGCTCCTGCATGCCGGCGGGCATCAGCCACATGGGCATGATCACGCGCACGATCATGGCCATGGCCATGGCCACAACCATGGCGCGCCAGATCTCAATCTCAGATCCGCCTATCTTCATGTCGTGGCGGACGCGATGACTTCGGTTCTGGCCATCGTGGCGCTTTTTGGGGGAAAGCTATGGGGGGCTGATTGGCTCGACCCAACGATGGGCATCGTCGGGGCGGTGCTGGTCGGCATCTGGGCGGTGGGCCTGCTGAAGTCCACGACCCGCGTGCTTCTCGATGCGGAGATGGATGCGCCCGTGATCGAGGAAATCCGCGAGGTGATTGCCCAAAGCCCGGTCAAGGCGTCGATCTCCGATCTGCATGTCTGGCGCGTGGCCACGGGCAAGTACGCCTGCATCCTGCGGCTTTCGGTCGCGGGTCATGCGACGGCCGAGGACTTCCATCGGCAACTCGCGGTGCATGAAGAACTGGTCCACGTCACGGTCGAGATCGCCGCAGCGTGAGGACAGCCATGCCCGGCTCTTACTTTATCGGTGGTTCCTGGCCTGCCGCAGTCCAGGCTGCTGGCGCCACCCGATCGATATCGACTATTGTCTACTGATGTTCGCGCGCCTCGTCCCCATCCTGCTGTCGCTTTGCCTGCTGGCGGGCCTTAGTGGTTTTGGCCCGCATGTGCATTGGCATACGCACGGGCATGATGAGGTGCACAGCTACGTTGTTTCTGCGCTGGATATCGACCATGCCCAGGCTCACGCTGAAGGCAGTCAGGATGACGACAGCAACAAGCTGGGTACCCGCGTTTCTCTGGATCATCCGCCGGTGGGGCCAGTACCCAGTGCCGCTCTGTCCATCGACGTCGATGGGGTTCCCGGCCTGTTGCCCCTGCTCGCGGATCAGCGTGTAACAGGGCCACCCCGGTTCCTGATGCCTCCAAGCCAAGCTCCTCCCCAGGCTTTCTCGACCGTTTAGCGCGCCGCGCCCTCTGAAGGACGCGGCGTACATCCGCGTTCCTGGAAGAGGACTTCCCGTGTACCTTTCCGTTGTCTGGCGTCCTGCCGCTCTTGCGGCAGCGCTCATGCTTGTCGCGCCCGTTCGGGCAGCCGAGCCTCTCACTTTGCGCGACGCCCTGCAGCGAGCAGAAGCTTCGCATCCCGACCTGCGAGGATTTGACGCCGAGCGCTCAGGCGCCGCCGTCCGCCGCAGCTTGGCGCAGCAATCGCCCACGCCAGAGGTCAGCGTCCTCCTGGAGGATGTCTTCGGCAACGGAGCCCGCAGCGGCCTCGATGGCGCCCAGTGGACCCTGAGCTTTTCCCAGGCCCTGGAGCTGGGCGACCAGCGCTCCAGCCGTCTTGGCGCGGCCGACTCCCGGGCCGTGGCCCTGACGGCCGACCAGGAAGTGCGCCGCCGCGACGCCTTGGCGGAGGTTGCCCAGCGCTTCTACGAGGCCGCCGCCGACGGCGAGTGTCTACGTCTAGCCGAAGAGAAGGTCGAACTGGCCCGCAAAAGCCTGGCGGCAGCAGACGCTCGAGTGAGGTCTGCTCGCGCCCCTGTGGCCGAGCGTGCACGTGCCCAGGCCGCTCTTTCCCAGGCGGTTTTGGAACGGGAGCACGCCGAGCACGAGGAAATGAGCGCCCGGGTCGCGTTGGCGGTCTCGATGGGCTCTCCCGAGCCGGACTTTGGCGAACTCAAAGCGCCCTTGTTCGACCTGCCCCCGCTGCGTCCGCTGCCGGAGTTGCGTCAACGCCTGAAGCAGAGCCCGTCGGCTCGGGCTCGTCTGGCCGAAGCCGCCGCGCTGGATGCCGAACGCCGTGCTGCGCTGGCTGCTGCCGGCTTGCGGCCGACCTTCACCGGCGGCGCGCGCCGCTATGAGGACGGCAACGATGTCGCAGCCGTCGTCGGCTTTAGCCTGCCGCTACTCGCGGGACGTCGGGCCAGGGACGAGGCCGCCCTCATCTCCGCCCGCCAGGAACAGACCCAGGCCGAAAGCCAGGCTGCCCTGCTTCGCGCTGAAGAGGAGTTGTTCGAGCGCTACCAGGAACTCGGCCATGCCAAGGAAGCCCTGCGCTTGCTCGACACCGAGGTTCTACCTGCACGCCAGGAGGCACTCAAGCAGACCCAGTACGCCTACGACCGTGGCCGTTATGGCTACCTCGAACTGTCGCTGGTGCTCCAGGAGCTTGCCGACGCCCGTCGCGCCCGCCTGGACACTGCTGTCCGCTATCACTCTCTGCTCGCCGAACTCGAACGCATTACCGGCGACCGTCTCATCGAAGGAAACACCCCATGAATCGCCAAACGACCTGCATCCTGATCGCGCTCGGCCTGGTGCTGGGAGCCTGCAACCCGAAGTCTGCCGAACCCGCCGCCGAGCACGGTGGCGAAACGGCCGCATCAGCGGAGTACGAACGAGGCCCCAACCGCGGCCGCATGCTGCGTGACGGCGACTTCGCCCTCGAACTCCAGATCTTCGAGGACGGCGTGCCGCCCGAGTACCACGTCTACCTGTACCGGAACGGCAAGCTTCTTCCGCCGACCGCGGCCAAGGTGGTCGTCGAACTCAACCGGCTGGGCAACAAGCAGAACCGCTTCACCTTCGCGCCGAAGGACAGCTACCTGATCGGCAGCGGCACGGTCACCGAGCCCCATTCCTTCAGCGTCGTGGTGACGGCAGAGGAGGGTGGTAAGACCCATCGCTGGGCCTTCGACAACTTCGAAGGCCGTACCACTATTTCGGCCAAGAACGCCCAGGATGCGGGCGTCCGGACCGAAGCCGCCGGTCCCGCAACGATCGCGGAGGTACTGAAGCTCACGGGTCGTGTGGTTCCCAATGCCGAGCATGTGCGGGCCGTCACCGCACGCTTCCCCGGCACGATCCAGAAGGTGTCCAAGTCGGTCGGCGATACCGTACAGGCGGGTGACCGGCTGGCGGTGGTCGAGAGCAACGACAGCCTGCAGAGCTACAACGTGACCTCGCCGATTTCCGGCGTCGTGCTGGAGCGCGATGCCAACCCCGGCGAATTTGCCGGAAACGGTCCGCTGTTCGTGATCGCTGACTTCACCAAGCTCTGGGTCGAACTATCGGTCTTCCCGCGCGACCTCGCGAAGCTCCGCGTCGGCCAGCCCGTGACCCTTTCCAGTGTCGACCGCGGGGACGTCCAGGCTTCCGGCCAGATCGTCCGTATCGCCCCGGCCGAGGGAGCCGGTCGCGGCACCCTGAGCGGCGTCTACACCGCGCGAGTCGCGCTGGACAATGGCTCTGGCCAATGGACACCCGGCCTCTTCGCTCGCGGCGAGGTGCGCATTGGTGCGGCCGAGGTGCCCCTGGCAGTGAAGCGCAGCGGGCTACAGGCCTTCCGTGACTTCACGGTCGTCTTCGAGCTGATCGGAGAGACTTACGAAGTGCGCATGCTGGAGCTCGGTCGACAGGACGGTAACTACGTGGAAGTCCTCGGGGGCATCGAGCCGGGCGCCCGGTACGTTTCCGAGAACAGCTATCTGATCAAGGCCGATGTCGATAAATCCGGCGCCAGCCACGACCACTGAGATTGATCATGCTCGAACGCATACTGAGTCTATCCATCAGGCAGCGCATCCCAGTGCTGCTCATCGTCATGGCAACGGCCTTGTTCGGCATCTGGAGCTACCAGAACCTGCCGATCGACGCCGTTCCGGACATCACCAACGTCCAAGTCCAGATCAACACGGAGGCTCCGGGCTACACGCCGCTGGAAGCCGAACAGCGCGTGACCTTCCCGCTGGAGACCTCGATGGCGGGGCTTGCGCGGCTCAAGTACACGCGCTCCTTGTCCCGCTACGGCCTGTCGCAGGTCACAGTGATCTTCGAGGAGGGAACGGATCCCTTCTTCGCCCGCCAGCAAGTCGCCGAACGGCTGCAGGCAGTCGCCGGCCAGCTGCCTCCCGGCATCGAGCCGTCGATGGGCCCCGCGGCGACCGGACTCGGCGAAATCTTCATGTACACCGTCGATGCCGCGCCCGGTGCGCGCAATGCAGATGGCTCACCGGTCACGGCGACGGATTTGCGTCAGGCGCAGGACTGGATCGTGCGCCCCCAGCTGCTGCGCGTCGCAGGCGTCGCCGACGTCAACTCCATTGGCGGCTATGAGCGGCAGTACCTGGTACAGCCGGATCCGGCCACGCTACTGGGCTACGGCGTCAGCTTCGAAGAACTGGCGGCCGCCCTGAAGCGGAACAACGCCAACGCCGGCGCCGGCTACATCGAGCGCTTCGGCCAGCAGATGCTGCTGCGCATCCCCGGTCAGGTGGGAGCCGGCGACGCCGCATTGGATGACCTCCGGAGCATCGTCATCAAGACGGTCGGCGATGCGCCCGTGCGCGTCGGCGATGTCGCCAATGTGACGACGGGCGGCGAGCTGAGGACCGGTGCTGCTACGCAGAACGGGCATGAAGTCGTTCTGGGCACGGTGCTGATGCGTGTCGGCGAGAACAGCCGGACCGTGGCCAGCGCCGTGGCGGACAAAATCAAGGAGATCCAGCCGTCGCTGCCGCCGGGCGTTCAGGTCGTCACTGCCTACGACCGCACCTGGCTGGTCGACAAGACGCTCAAGACCGTGCAGAAAAACCTGCTCGAAGGCGCTCTGCTGGTGATCGTGGTGCTGTTCCTGCTGCTGGGCAACATCCGGGCGGCGCTGCTGACCGCCATGGTCATCCCGATAACGATGCTGCTGACCATCACCGGCATGGTGAAGGCGGGCGTCTCGGCGAACCTGATGAGTCTGGGCGCCCTGGACTTCGGCCTGATCGTGGATGGCGCGGTGATCATCGTCGAGAACTGCCTGCGGCGATTGTCTCTGGAAGCAGCCCACGGGCGGGAAATGCCACTCAAGGAGCGGCTGCAGATCGTTTACGAGGCGAGCAGTGAGGTGATTCGCCCGGCGTTGTTCGGGGTTTTCATCATCACGGCCGTCTACCTGCCGATCTTCGCCCTCAGCGGGGTCGAGGGGAAGATGTTCCACCCCATGGCCCAGACGGTGGTCATGGCCCTGGTCGCTGCCATGGTGCTTTCGGTCACGGCGGTTCCCGCGGCCGTCGCGCTGCTGGTGCCCGCGCCCAAGCCGCACTCGGAAACCCGCTTCGCGCGGTTCGCCGAGCGCGTCTACGTGCCGCTGCTCGATGCCAGCCTGCGGGCGCGCGTCGCCGTGGCGGGAGCGGCAGCCGCGCTGGTCCTGGTGATGGGCTTTGCGGCGTCGCGCATGGGGTCGGAGTTCCTGCCGAACCTGGACGAGGGTGACATCGCCATGCACGCCCTGCGCATCCCGGGCACCAGCTTGACGCAGGCGGTGGGTATGCAGGCCCAGCTGGAATCTGCCGTGAAGCAGCTGCCGGAGGTCGAGCGCATCGTCGCCAAGATCGGTACGGCGGACATCGCCACGGATCCGATGCCGCCGTCGGTGGCCGACAACTTCATCATCCTCAAGGACCGGAGCGAATGGCCGGATCCGCGCAAGCCGAAGGCACAGGTCGTCGCCGATCTGGAAGCTGTGGTGCGTCCGATCCCGGGCAACAACTACGAGTTCACGCAGCCGATCCAGATGCGCTTCAACGAGCTGCTGTCCGGCGTGCGAGCGGACGTTGCCGTGAAGGTTTACGGCGATGATCTGGAGGTGCTGGCCGGTATTGGCAAGCAGATCGAAGGGATCGTCGAGGGCGTCGGTGGTGCCCAGGACGTTTCGCTGGAGCAGGTCACCGGGCTGCCGGTGTTGAGCGTGCAGCCCCGCCGCGAGGTCCTGGCGCGCTACGGTCTGGATGTCGCCGCCCTGCAATCGGTCGTGGCATCGGCCTACGGCGGCGAAACGGTGGGGCTGGTGTTCAATGGTGACCGCCGGAGTCCGCTGGTGATCCGGCTGCAGGAGGAACTGCGCAAGGATATCGATGCCCTCGAGCGTCTGCCTGTGCCGCTTCCGACTGGCGGCTATGTCCCGCTCGGAGAGGTGGCCGAACTGGAGCTGGCGCCTGGCCCCAACCAGGTGAACCGCGAGAATGGCAAGCGCAGGGTCGTCGTGACGGCTAATGTCCGTGATCGGGACCTGGGCGGGTTCATCGCCGATCTCCAAGCGGCGGTGTCCCGCGACGCGGAGCTACCGCCGGGTTACTGGATCTCCTATGGCGGCACTTTTGAGCAGTTGCAGTCGGCCAGCCAACGCCTGGCGATCGTCGTACCGATCACGCTGGCGCTGATCGTCGGCCTGCTGTGGCTGGCCTTCGGGTCGATGCGCGATGCGCTGCTGATTTTCACTGGTGTGCCCTTGGCGCTGACCGGCGGCGTTGCCGCGCTGATGCTGCGCGACATCCCGCTATCGATCTCGGCGGGTGTCGGATTCATCGCACTCTCTGGGGTCGCGGTACTCAACGGCCTGGTCATGGTCAGCTTCATCCGCAGCCTGAGCGAGAATGGCGTGGGTCTGGACGAAGCCATCCGCGAGGGCGCCCGCACCCGTTTGCGCCCGGTACTCATGACGGCCCTGGTGGCGGCGCTGGGCTTCGTGCCCATGGCCTTCAATACAGGAATCGGCTCCGAGGTCCAGCGCCCGCTGGCGACGGTGGTCATTGGTGGCATCATCAGTTCCACGCTGCTGACGCTGCTGGTGCTCCCGGCGCTGTACCGCCTGGCTCATCGCAAGGAGGCCGGGCGGGCTACCAACCCCGGGAGAGTGGCCCATGTTTGAGGTTCTGCGGAACCGGACCTACCGGCACCTGTTCTTGGCGCAGGTCGTGGCGCTGGTGGGTACCGGCCTGGCGACGGTGGCCCTGGGGCTGCTGGCCTTCCGTCTGGCGGGCGAAGATGCGGGGGCGGTGCTTGGCCCCGCCCTCGCCATCAAGACGATCGCTTACGTGGTGGTTGCCCCGATCGCCGGGGCCTACGCTGCACGGTTTCCGCGAAAGAGGCTGCTGGTCACTCTCGATGTGGTCCGATTGCTCGTCGTGCTGGTGCTGCCCTGGGTGGATCAGATCTGGCAGATCTATGTGCTGATCTTCGTGCTCCAAAGCGCCTCGGCCGCCTTCACGCCGACCTTCCAGGCCACCATCCCGGAAGTGCTGCCCAAGGAAGAGGACTACACCAAGGCCCTGTCCCTGGCACGGCTGGCGTATGACCTGGAGACCTTGCTAAGCCCGGCTTTGGCGGCGGTGCTGCTGACGATCATCACCGACCAGGGCTTGTTCATGGGGACCGCTGTCGGGTTCCTGGGATCGGCTCTGCTTGTGCTTTCGGTGGCCTTGCCGCGGCCGGTGGCCAAGACTGCGTCGACCCGCATCACCCGGAAGCTCACTCAGGGCATGCGCATCTTCCTCGCCACGCCCCGCCTGCGTGGCCTGCTGGCACTCAATCTCGCGGCGGCAGCCGGCGGCGCGATGGTCATCGTCAACACCGTGGTGATTGTGCGGGGCGAGCTGCAGAAGTCGGATCACGCCGTGGCCCTGGCCTTGGCTGCTTTCGGCGCAGGGTCAATGATCATGGCCTTTGTGCTGCCGCGGTTGCTGGAGCGCTATCGGGATCGCAGCGTGATGCTGACGGCGGCCGGGAGCATGTCGATCCTGCTCGCTGTCCTGGCCATGGCCTGGTCACTGGCGGAGCGCGCGCACTGGGGGCTCCTGCTGGGAGGCTGGGTCCTGCTGGGCAGCAGCTATGCGGCGCTGGTCACCCCGGGTGGGCGTCTGCTGAAGCGCTCCTCAAGGGAGGAGGACCGGCCGGCACTGTTCTCTGCACAGTTTTCGCTGTCCCATGCCTGCTGGCTTATCACTTATCCCCTGGTGGGATGGCTGGGGGCCCAGGCGGGGATGGGGATGGCCCTATGGACCATGGCGGCGATCGCCACGCTGGGCTGGATCGCGGCGGCGCGGTTCTGGTCCGCCGACGACAGCGGAGCGCCGGTGCACCGACATGACGATCTCCCGTCAGACCACCCGCATCTGGCCGAAGGCGAGCATAGCGACCATGGCCATAGCCATCCCTTCGTGATCGATGAGGTGCATCGGAGGTGGCCGTCTTAACCCCCACTGGAACACCGGCGCGGCTCGACGGCCGCTCCGGTGTACCGGTCCCTTGCTGTACCGCTGTTCCATCCCCACTGGAGTTCGAGATGAAGAAGTCGTTTGTTGCTGCGATCCTGCTGAGCCTGAGCGCCCCGCTGGCCATGGCTCACGGAAACCACGAGCCGGAAGAAGAGGGCGCTGTGGTCAAGCCCCAGTCTGTGCGCAAGGCTGGCGCATCCAAAGCCGCCCCCAAGGGGGACAAGGCACAGGGGGCAGAGACCGAAGCCGAGAAGGCCGACGAGAAGGCGCCGGCTGCGCCTACATCGAAGTGAGGCGGGTATCCCTTGCACTGCTGCTGCCCGGCCTTCTCCTGGCCGGTGCAGCGGCGGCGCATGGCGTTGCCGAGGATGACAAGCTCTTCATCGAGGGCAGCGCGGGAGCGCAACTGATCCCGTTCCTTTATTTGGGCGCGAAGCACATGGTGACGGGCTACGACCACCTCCTGTTTCTGTTCGGGGTGATCTTCTTCCTCTACCGGATACGCGACGTGGGGCTTTATGTGACCCTGTTCGCGATCGGTCACAGCAGCACCCTGTTATACGGCGTTCTCAGCGGCACCCACGTCAACCCATACATCGTCGATGCGATCATCGGTCTGTCGGTCGTCTACAAGGCACTGGACAACCTCGGCGCCTTCAAGACGGTATTCGGCGTCCAGCCTGACAATCGCGCGGCCGTGTTCATCTTCGGCTTGTTCCATGGCTTCGGCTTGGCCACCAAGCTGCAGGACTTCTCACTGGGCTCAGACGGATTGGTGCCTAACATGCTCGCGTTCAATGTGGGCGTGGAGATAGGACAGTTGCTGGCCCTGACCGGCATTCTGATCGCGATGGGCTTCTGGCGCAGGACGTCTGCATTCGGACGCCAGGCCTTCGCCGCCAATGTCGTGCTGATGAGTGCGGGCTTCCTGCTCACCGGCTATCAACTTGCAGGTTTCTATCTCAATGACTAACCCAAACGTCCCTGTTTCGCCGATCCAAGCCAGCGTTCCGACACTGCTGAAGGCCACGGCCATTGCCCTGGCAGGCGCTGCAGTCTTGCTGGTTACCACGGTCATGCCGGCGGAGTTCGGCGTCGATCCCACGGGCATCGGAAAAGTCCTGGGGCTGAGCGCGCTGCACGCCTCGGAGGCCTCCGCTGCGAGCCCCGCGAGTACCGTTCCCAATACCGAGATGGCAGTGATCGCCAACGAGGCGCCATTCCAAACGAAGGAGATGATGCTGGTTCTCCAGCCGAATGAAGGAGCTGAGATCAAGGCCGCCATGCGCGAGGGCGATTCCTTTGTTTTCACCTGGAAAGCAGAGGGCGGTGCCGTGAATTTCGACATGCATGGTGAGCCCCCGAATGCCGGTGATCAGTTCAGCAGCTACTGGCGTGATCGTGAGCAGACCGCCGCGCATGGCAACTTCATCGCTCCATTCGACGGCGCTCACGGGTGGTACTGGAGTAACAAGGGAACCCAGCCGGTGACCGTGATTGTCCGTGTCAGTGGATTCTTCGAGAAACTCTATCGTCCTTGACGAATTTCGGCTCGCCATATGGGCGCAGGCACCTGGGAGTAGTGTCTTTGCGTCATTCTGCAACGGGGACTGCACGCGAGGCTGCTACTCTTTGTTAATCATCCTCCGCGTCAATCGATTCGATGGCGACAAAGGATCGTAGGGCGCGCGAAAGGAGCTCCTTATCCGGCCCTTCGTACTGCGAAAGGCTTTCTTGAATGCTTTTCAAATACTCCCTACCTCGCCATGCCTTTTGAAGGCTGCGCAACACTCTATCAACATCATGCGCGCGCCACGCACAAATCAATACGCCTACAGGAGGCCAGGCTGATCGGATGTAGGTTTCTACAAGCTTGCGCCGGATGGTCTTGCAGTGGTCCCAATCGGTAAATAGCAAGTCGAGTAGGTTGAATCCGGGACTTCCGGATCTCACTTCTCGGTAGACAATCGGGAAGGCCGCAACCACCAAATCTCCGACCGGAAGATGAGGGGAAGCGAAACACTGATCGAGAACGCGGCCACATGCAACGGCTTGTCCACGCCGATTCGAATCCCCGGAACGGTTCAACATCTCCGCAATTGTCCGAAAGTCCGGTTTAGATAGCCCGGCTAGGCCTGACTGCAGTATTCGGCCTGTCACCAAGTCAATCCGACTGTGCAGTTGGGATTTAAAGCGCTGTGAACCTAAGTCGTAGGCATACAGCGCTCGGCTTACTGCCGTATCTGAAGTCCGGCCGGAAAACAGCGAGTCAATTGCCTCCCGCCCGCTTCCCGTAGCAACTAGGGTTTCTACTGTCTGCAGCAACGCACGATCATCAAGGAGTTCTGAGTTCCCCTGCAGACGACTGATTACGTGGAGTGCGAGGGGACGATAGGCAGTGTCCTCAGGAGACAGTTGTCGCAGCAGTGAGGAGCCATACGACGACAGTTGCTCATCGGACACAGAAGCAAGTCCTAGAAGCCTTGTCATCGGCAAGGCATACGTTAAGGAATCCACCGCCAGCGTCGCCAAGAGGTCAAAGTCTGCGGATGCATTTTCGACGAGCTGCTTGATCTGGTGATCCGAAGACACATGAATCAGTTCTGCCAATACCCTGGCTTTTCGTTGAGGTTCCGAGATGCTCTGACTCAGCCAACGAACATCCTCGCTCTGGATCGTCAACGTGGTCGCCAGTAGCCGATCGGCTCCTTCGCTCTCATGAAGACCGACCACTTTTCTTAAGTTGAGTATTGAGTGCGTGGCGTGGGCCGCGCTGACCAAGGGTTCATCGAACTGTGGCACATCGAATGACGTGGCATTTCCTATGGCCTGCACGGCAAACAAGAGCGTCGAAGAACTGGTACCTCGTAGAAGACTATCCAGCAATCCGGCTTGGCTTGCCCGGGTAAACGAGAGCGCGGAGCGAAGTAGAAGGGATTGTCGCGTCTTCGAATCTGCCGATTGCAACAGGTTGTGGAGACCCGAAAGAAGCTCGCTGTCATTTCCCGCCGCAAAGACGAGTCGATTCGCCAGCACTCTGCTCCTGGAAATGATCTGCGAGCCGATCCTCCCGGGAAACGCCGAAAGTGTGGCCAGAACCTCTGCGTCATTCTCAGTCGCTTGCGATACTCCTTCACCAATGGCCGAGGCCAGTGGGGCAGGCAGAGTCGCGCCCTCGGTCATGGACTCTTGAAACGCCGACACGCAAGCAAGCGGCGCGTTCGCTGCACGGGCCCTAGCAGCTGCGCGGACTACGGAGGCAGTTCCTTTGGGCAGCCTACCTTTCTCGAACTTCTGCGTGAGGGCCAGGAGGTATTGCCAGAACTGGGAATCCGAAAACGACCGCCGCGCCGTCGAGACACCAACTCGAATCTCGTTTGCCAGAGATTCACGGGCCCTTAGGCTAGTCGGGTGAGCCGTCGTGTAGATATCGATCAACCCCAAGACTGCTTCCGGCGACTCCGCCGACTTATCAGCCAGCTCTCGCCAGAACAGGGATAGTCTCAGTCGGGATTCGCTGGCGTCCTGATGGCCTCCAAGAATTCCCAGTTCGTCCAGACGATCCAGATTCGGAGGGAAGTCCTTGAAGACCGCCTCAGCAAGGGCATTCGACCAACGGTGGCGTGGACGGTAGGGCGTCGACGATGGCTCAATCCTTCTACCTGACCAATCGCTGAAACGTGACCGTGCAGCTTTTGGTGCGAAGACTATGTCGAAAGGACGTCCTTGTACTGATCTGGGACCGAGAGAAAAGGTACAAACGGCAAACATCTTCCGGAGCGCCGGCCATAAAGCTGCAATCAGGCGAAAACAAGCAAGGTCGGCATCCTTTGCATCGAACACCGCAATCGGGGCGCGCTTCTCCAAAAACATTGCCTCGACCAGCTCCAGGCTCCATGGGCTTTCGAGACGAGGCCAGGTCCGAATCTCCTCTGCGCCCGAAGGATGTCCTAAAACATTCGAATCCGCGCTCAGCTGAAAATGTGAAACAACATCGCGCAGAGTCTGAAGGACTGTGGGCGCGGTCCATTCCGGCATCGGCACAAACAGGCTATGCGTGCGAACGCAGCCTGCTCTTGGCGCCGCCAGATCCTGTCGCGTCAGCGCCACGACATAGTAAGTCTGGCTGGGGAGGGGATAGAACGTAAAATACGGGGCAAACTCCTCCCCTGGCCGCAACTGCCCGGAGATATCGGACAGACGGTCGACGGTATCTTGGTCTTGCTGGATCAGCTCAACATTACCCTGCAGCAGTTGATGACCGTTCCGGTAGCCGTGAAATTGCTCGCGTGCGTACATTCTCGTCGCTGCGTCACTTCCGTAGAAGCCAGGCGATTGGGATGGTGACATCCGCTTGTTCCTCGGTGCCATGCACGACGTAGCCGGAAGCATGGACGTCGCCATTGGCCAAGAAGTCAGCCTTGAACCCCGGATCATCGGTCAAGTCGCCCCCGACGATACTCACCCCAAAGGCATCGATGTCGAGTTCTTCAGAGTTCTGCAAGGCACCAAAGAACAACGGGAATTCGGACTCTAGATATCGCCAGGGACCCTGCGCGCGTTGCTGTGCATCCAGCCGGTCCCATGCCGTCACGACGACGGCAACACGGCGCGGAGTTTTCACCCCTGACTGACCCAAGGTGGTCTCGAGGAATCGAAGCAGCTGACACAAATAGACCTGGGTGGGAATCCGACTCTGCACCTCGGCATTTGGGGTGATTTTGGTCAGAATGCCATCCGAGACCACCCAGTCCAAGGGCATGTGATTCAACGGAGACCGCGCTCGCACGAACAGCAATGCCATCGAGGTTCGGCAGAGTTCGTCATGCCAGCGCTGCGATATTTCGGAATCCTCCACGGCATCTCGCCACATTTCACCATTTACGTCAGGCACCACCAGTTCCGCGGCAATTGCTCCTTCTGAAGCACGCACCGGAATCCGAAATGTTGCGCTTTGATCTTCGGAGTCCAGGGTGGTTCGGCCCGCAAATGCACCTTCGAGAAGATGGGCGACGGCATCCTCAACGTACTTGATCACCCCTGTATCCGGTGTCGAAGTCACTGCGGATTTCCCCTCGCGTAGGGAGGCCCACAAACGCGCGAGGTAGTTCGTCTTGCCAGTCTCGGGCAAGCCCACAAGCAGGATCGAGGCGGTGCTCGCGGTCATTTGCGTCCCCGGAAGCGTAGCATGACCCGGTTGCACCAAGAGTTGTCCGTATCCGGCCAGAATTCCAGGGGAAGGGGAGGAGACGGATTTACCCAGGTCTCGACGAGGGCGCCAATGCCGAATCCCGGTTGAACCCCGGAGTCCGCCTTAGTGAAGGACGCGATGGGGACTACTTGGATTTGCAAGTCGTAGCGGGCAGCCTCCTCTATGATTTGCTGCAAGGCTGTCGCATTGGGCTCGAAGGCATCCCGGTGCGACACTACCAAAATGGCCGGCGGCGTTCGCGGTGCAACCAGAGCCGCCGCCTTTTGAATTAGCAGCTTTGTGCGATGGACGGTGGACTGCCGTTTGCTTGCCAGTTGTCGACCATCGACAAAGAAGCAGAGAACGTCAGCCGATTTCAGGAAGTACCACTGCTCCACCCTGTTCTCGTCGACAAGCGAATTCGACCATTCACCTGGCAGATCAGGGACGAGCAGGTCACAGAGACGATCTCGCTGGTCGAGAACTCGCAGATGCATAAACCCAGCTCCGCGTTCCGTAGATATCTCGGTATGCACCGTCATCTGATCTGGCCGCGCGCCTTCGCTCCAGCGCCTGGCGCCGCGGCTGATTTCGTCAAGAGCCATCACAGTGAGGCTGTTGGCAAAGCGAAAGCCTTCCAGGCGGTTGTGGGCCAGAAGCAGATACAAACTAACAAGTGCTGCCGTCTTACCCGAGTCAGGGCATCCCAGTACCCCAACCAGCGTGGTTTGCCGGGAAGCCCCCAGACTTCGAATTTGGTCTAAATCGAGGGTAAGGCTATTCGGAAGCTTTGGCTTTTCCGGCGGAGGTGCAAGGGTGCTCTCCGTCTCCAAGACCGAGGGTGGTTCGATGGCAGCCCCCTCTGATTCATCGAGGCGCTCGGAGCACTCATTGGGGTCTCGGCTCAGAGCGCACTTGCCAGTTTGCTGAACCGTGCACTCTTCCTTTCTGCATCCGCGTTCCACGGTCAGATTCCAGGCGATGCTTGGACGACCATCGTGGCAACGCACGCCTCAAGGAGCACATGCTTTGTCCAGATGGACAGGGGCAAGTTGATCGAGCTGTCGACTTTGCGGTCATTAGTTGCGATGGCAGAAAGGAGCGGAAACACCCTAGGGAGATCGGAAACGATCTTGCTGCCGGAATGGATTCCCGCCAGTTTCGCCCGGTCTTTGCCAAGATCGGCCAAGATGGCTTCGAATGACATCGCCTCCGTATCTTCGATCTGCCGGATGACCAACTGTTTGTGGGACTCCGTGGGCAGGCGCCTCATGATCTTCGAAAGTTCCAAGGCGCCTGTGATGGCGCGCAGCACCGGAGGCAACGCCGAAAGCGGCCGGCTGAGCGTCTCGCTGAAATCGCTGAGGGCCCACCAAAGCAAGTCCAACTCCTCTCGATCCCGGATGGCGTTCTCACGTAGGGCGGAGATGGTGGCGTCAGCGGCGATCTCGACCTTTTCCAGGAGCTTGGGAGCATCGGGCACCTCGCCTTCCTGTAGGGGCATCTCAAAATCGGGTACTGTCTTTCGGCGCCGGGTGAGGATGCCGCAATTGAGGACCCATTCCTGAGCTTGGGACAAAACCTGGCGCCGCAATTCCTCCAGCTTTAAATTCGACGACGGAGTCTGCACGGCCAAAGCGCACCAGAGTGCGCTGGCAATGCAGCCGGTCCTGCTCATGGGAATATCATCGGATGGACTTGACGATTCCAGCCAAGCGAGTAAGGCGACGGCGGAGCAGACCGCGATTTCCAACTCATGTCCTTGATAGATCAGAGCTGGACTAAATTTCTTCAATGGGGTGACCGCCTCAGTCGCAAGTGAAGCGGGCAGGGCGTTGGGATCCTGCAAGGCGTCGGCGACGCCACTGGCCAACCGGACGAGGCCTTCGACGTCGGTTTTCTTTAGCCAGGCCTTCCGAAGCGCCTCGATTCCCTGGGTCCGTTTTGTGACCAGATCATCGCTAGGGGTCTGATCGAATATGCGGCAGTAGCGTGCAATGTCGGCCATCGGGGTATCCGGCTATTTCTGGTGGTTGTTCGGATCGAGGCCCAGCACTTCGTTCATCGCCGCTTCGAGTTCAGCAAGACGGTTTGTCAGGTGCAGGGAATCGAGAATTTGTTGTTCGGCACTATGCATGAGCGTGTCCTGCCACTGCGGCGGCAGTGCATTGAGCTTCACCAGCACGCTAATGCGCTGTGTGGCCGTCAGGTCGCGAAAAAAAGTCAGGCGGAGTTGCGCGTACTTTGGCGGTTCCGACGAACTTGTCCTCTCTTCGATCATGCCTTCCTCCTGCACAATCGGAATATGGACAGGAACCTCGCTTTGCTCTGGCGACGGCGCGGACCCGCTTGCCGGTTTGGGCACGGCCCTGAAGTTGGGACATCCTAGCCGATAGTTCGGCCCGCCTTCGCCCAGGCGTCCTGGATCAGCCGCGAACCGCTTTGCATCGTCATCCCATTTTCTGGGAATCACTGTAACAACAAGCTCATCCGCTGCAGAATCCCATTCGAACTGGAGCAGGTTATAGGTGTAGCCATATTCCACCTCGTTTGTGGGGGGAACGGTCGCGCCAGAAGCGATGTGCAACAAATCGCAGCCCGCAGAAACAGGGTCCACCTTGGCCGAGGGCATGTGCTCATGGCCGGAGATGAATACCCGGGCTCTGGCGCGCAGGTATTTGCGGGCGTCCTCGGAGTCCTGCAGCCAATCCAGAGGATGGTGGGTGAGGACCACCAACTCGGTGCCCGGCTTGCTGGGTAGGACTCGTTGCCTCGCCCCCAGGAGCAAGGATGCCTTGTCATCCTGCTTGGCGCAGATTAGGGCGGTGTTCAAACCGATGAATCGAAGGTGTCGTCCAGGGGCAAGTTCGACGACTCGGCTTCCTGCGTCGCCGCCGGATTTGTCTAGGGGTGAGGCGTAGCCCGCTGCAAAGGGCTCGTAGGCGTGGAAGCGGCTATAGAGGAGGGTCCTGTCGTTCTCGGCCGCCAAGAATTCGTCAAGTTTCGGCTCGCCCTTCACCTTGATCTCATCAAGCATCCAGGTGAGTGCCGCAGAAATCTTGGCGCGATCTACGTCATGGTTGCCCGGCACTATTTGTACGTCGGTTTTCGCACAACCGGCCGCGCCAGCGATCTGATCGAGCCAAGCCGCGGCGGCCGCATACTGTTCACGCTTTCCAGCGTACGCGATATCCCCGCAAACAATGACGCCGCTGGCTCGCTGTCCGGGAAGACGTGCCACCTGATCCTGGACATCTTCAATCAGCCGTTCCTTGACATCGTCGTGGACGGCGACCGCTCCGCCTTTTTCCTGGCCGAAGTGGATGTCCGAGAGGTGAATGAAGGCAATAGGCATGGCGCCGTTTTGGTCCCCGATCGGTTTTGAGTCTTTTTATTCTGAATCAAGGGCTTCGACCTGTAGATTCCGGCCTTTGCCAAGTTCGATAGTAGCTTAAGACCCCCACATCTGCCGAGCATTGCTCGGGTTACCTCCGCGCACGGAACTGCCTTAGTCCAACAGGTTTCCAACGGCGTTGGCCGCCAGTTCGCCGCTCCGGTAATACCCTATAACCGTATCGACCTTCCGATGCTCGGTCATGGCCATTACGTCACCCACGGGAATGTTCTTCCGACCCGCCTCCGTGACAAAGCCTGACCGGAGGCTGTGGCCCGCCCAATCGCCGTCCAATCCGGCTAACAAGGCGCGTTTGCGCACGATGTTCGCGACGGATTCCGGGGTGAGGGGAGGGCCCACTCGCGACCCCCACAGGCGCCGGAAGATCGCGCCCTCGGCAATGGCAGCCGCGTCGAGCCAGGCCTTCAGGGCCTCAGCTGCCTTGCCACGGATCGGCTTATCTGGCTGCTTGACTGTCCCATCCTGGTTGGTCTTTGACCGATGCAGCCGATAGGCATAGTTGCTGCCATCCGCCTTGATTAAGCGCTCCACGATGGCATCGGCCACCTCCGATCGCCGGCGACCGCCGCTGGACCAGGCAAACAGCAGCAGCGCCCGATCTCGGATTCCCTTGAGGGAGTCATCGCAGGTGGCCAGCATGGCTTCCAGAGGCTCCCGGGTCGCCGCCGTCTTCTTCGTGACGATTTCACCACGCTTGGAGGCGGCGCGTTTGGCGCTCGACAGCAGCTGGCGGACCTGCGGATCTTCACAGGGATTAGGCTGCCGGCGCAGTTGGTGCAACTTGGAAAGCACCGCCAGCCGGTGGACCACGGTGTTCATCTTCAGCGGTCCGGCCTGGCGCTTGAAATCGCTCTCGACCAAGAGCTGGTCGATCGCCGCTGGCAGCTCGCAGACCGGCTGGTCGATCGGGCCGCGCGCCAGGTGGTCGACCAGGAATTGCAGCACCGTCGGCACGGCGACGGGCAGGGCCAGCGGCTGCCCGTAACGCGCCTGGGCCCAGGCACACCAGTAGCGCAGGGCGCTGCGATAGCTGCGGACGGTATTCTCGGCTTGGCCGGCGACCAGGATTTCCTCGGCCGCGCGCCGCGCCGCGTCGCCCAGTTCGGACGGCGAGATCAGCTCGGCCGGCGCCGCGACCGTCACGGCCGCGGATTTGGGCCTGCGTCTGCGCGGTGGCTCAGCGGTCGGCATATCGGTATAAATCCTATGTACTATGTATTAAATACGACGTTCGACCTGTCGTATTCGTGATAAACATCTCTTATCACGAGTATAAAGGCAAGGGCAGGGAATTGAGAATCGGGAGGCCCCATGAGCATTAAAACGCGAAAATCGGAGCCGGTTAATACCGGGAAAACCCTATGCGCGGTGTAACGCTGACCGACATCACGCGCGCTGCGGATCAGCTGCTGGCCGAAGGTGAGCGGCCGACGATCGATGGCGTGCGCCGGATCTTGGGGACCGGCTCGCCTGGTACGGTGAACGCTCTGCTCAAGCAGTACTTCCAGTCGCTGCCGTTGCGCCTGAACTTGCCGGCGTCGATCGCGACGGCCGCGGCTGAACTCTACGAGCAAGTACAGAGTACTGCCCGCCAGGAACTCGAAACGGAACGTGCAGAGGCTGAGGCGGCGCTCGCCCAAGGTCGCGAAGCTCTGGCCCAGGATCGCCGCGACTTCGAAGTCGAGCGCACGGCGTTCCATCAGCGAGTTGCCGACCTGAACGCCGATCTGGAACGTCACCGGGAGCAGCTCAAGACCACCTCAGCCAAGCTCGCCAGCACCGAGAAAGAGCTGGGAACCCAGACGACCCGCGCGACCACCGCCGAGGCCCAGGCCCGCGCTTCCGAGGCCGAGCGCGAACGCGCCGCCCAGAAGCACACCGGCGAACTGCAGCGGCTGCGCGACCAGGCTGAGGGCAACGAGCGTCACCTGCTGGGTCGTATCGACGAACAGAAGGCCCAGTTGCAACGCCTGGTGCAGGATCGAGAGCGTGAAACGGCCGCCGCAGCCAAGCATGCGGCAACCCTCGAGACATCGGTGTCGGAGGCCGCCAAACTGAATGCTTCGCTCCGGGCGGAGCTGACGACTGCGCAGCGTGACCTCGCCAAGCGCCAGGAGGCCGTGGTGGCCGCCGAGAATGCCCTGCAGCGGGTCCATGAGCAGGCCGCCAGGGACCAGGCACTGCGCCAGGCTGAACTGGATCGTGCCCGTGCCGAGATCGAACAGCTGACCGGGAGCAGCGAGCAGCACAAACGTGACCGCGACGAGGCCTTGAGAGATGCGGCAAAACTCGAAGGCCGGCTGTCGGCACTGCTGGGGCAATTGGAGGAAGCCAAGGCTGAGATTCGCCGTCTGCAGAAGGCCAAAGCCGGTGAGGCTGGAAGCTCTTAGTTCGACGTCTGCAGCACAGGTTGCGTCAGTCACCTATGCCGCCGCACCTTGTCCGGCGGCCGGATTGATCATATCAAAGGCGTCCACCACATGAGAATTTTCGCAACCATTCTTGCAACGTTCTCCGCGATTCCGCTGCTTTGCGGATGTTTCACCAGCGAAAGTGACACAACTCGTAGTAGGCGACGGCTGATACCAAGGCGCTGAGTTACTCGCCGTCAAGGTTGCCCGAGGATGAGGCAGGGGGTGCCAGGCGATCGTTCAGCAGCCTGATGACTTCCGATAGGTCGTACCCGAAAGGCGTTCGGGCAGCCAAATGAGCAGTGGAGCTATTCCGAGCGACACTAGCAGCCACTTTTCGGAGTGATGCGAGGTGCCTACGTCGAATCCGTACGCGATGCTCGCAGCTATTGCCAGGAGCAAAAAGTAGGGTCCTGTGATGTAGCAATGCAGTCGGTGGCAGCGAGCGGCATTGACGAGGCAGGCGAGCCCCATCAAGACACAGGCGGCGGCCCCGATCAGAAGAAGCGCGGGATACCGGTCAGCGCCGAAGAACGCCCCTGCGGAGATGCCGCCGGGAATGATCCAGAAGCCGAGCACATGCGACGGCCTGCGAACGCTGTCGCAGCTTCGCGGGTCAGTCATTGGATCAGCCACAGCATCGGCTCTGTTGCTGAATCGGAGGGCACTTCACCGAGCCGAATGAGCAAAACACACAGCAGTCACCGGCAGTCGGCCGGAGAAGCGTCTTGCAATCGCTGCATTCGTAGAAGAATTGGCAGGCATCCGCAGGCATGGTCTCGGACTTTGAAGCTCCGCATCGCGGACAGGTAATCACTGATTCAAACACGATGGCGCTCATGGCCGTCGCTACTTTTGCACGGCCGATGGATACCCGGCATTCCTGGTCGCGGCGGTCAGATCGGCGGACTTGGCCTTGTCCGGATCGAAAGTGACGCGCGCCGTCTTCTTCGCGAAATCGATGCTGACTTCGCTTACGCCGGCGACGCCTTGCAGCGACTTCTTCAGGGTGATCGGGCACACCTGACAGGTCATGTTCTGAACAACAAGCGTTACCGTTTGTGGGGCCATCGCGAAGGCTGCCAGCGGCAGCGCCGTGAGTGCGAGCAGTGCCAAGAAAGTGTTGTACATGGGAGTCTCCGTTTCAGTAGAACAGCGAGGCCAGCAGAGGTACCGCGAGCAGGCAGAGCAGCAGGATGCCGACGACCAAGAAGATCAGGCGGTGGCGCTTGGTGGTGATTGGATCGATGCATGGCATGCCAGGCGCACATACCTGTGGCACGAGGTAGAGCTGGTGAAATGCGCGGCCGAGGAAGACCAGCGTCAGGCCGATGAAGATCGGCCGGTACGGCTCCATCGCCGACAAGTTGCTGATCCACGATCCACCGATTCCGAAGGCCAGCAGCACCAGCGGCCCGACACAGCACACGGATGCTCCAGTGGCCGCCGCGACACTCGCAATCAGTGAGGGTTTTCCAGTGAATTGCATCCGCCGCATCCTTGACCTGGCAATTTAGCTGCTACTCTAAACTCCGTACCAAGGTACGGAGTCAAGGGGCGCGCGATGACAACAGGACTGACAATCGGCAAGCTCGCGGAAGCAGCTGGCGTCAATATCGAGACGGTGCGGTACTACCAACGGCTGGGCCTACTCAACGAACCCACGAAGCCGTCTGACGGGTATCGACGGTATACCCCTCAGCAAGCCAAGCAGCTTCGCTTTATCAAGCGGGCACAGGGCCTAGGCTTCACGCTGTCTGAGATCGGTGGCCTGCTTAGGCTGGATTCCGCCTGCATGTGCGCCGACACCCGGGAATTTGCTGCGCGGAAGCTGGCAATCATCGAGCAGCGAATGGCCGATCTCGTGGCAATGCAGGAGGCGCTGACGGACCTGATCCGGCAGTGCGACGCCGGTGATGGCGGGGATGCCTGCCCCATCATTGAAGTGCTCGCGGCGGCTTGAGCGTGAGTAGTCACCGCTTGGATGCATCGCCGCCGCGCTAAAAGGTCAAAAGGGCGGGTGGTTTAGAAGCTCTGAAATCTCAAGTTTCGAGGGCTAAAATTAACAAGCACAAACAGCAAGTTATGCCGACTTTGCTGCGATTTCGTCAGAATCCCCGCCAACCCTCCTCGGCACCGACGGCTTCGGCCGCAGCGACACACGCGCGGCGCTGCGCGAGTTCTTCGAAGTGGATGCGCGATCGATCGTCATCGCCGCGCTCAAGGCACTCGTCGATGAGCGCGCGATCGATCCCGAAGCCTGGAACGAAGCCCGCCGTCGCTATGCACGCGACGGAGCGGGCGGGGCGTCCTGGTTGCGTTGAGGGGCAAGCGGAGCGATGCCCTGACGTCTTCGCTTGGCCTAAACGATAACCGGCATCTGCTTGAGCAGCTTGTCGAGCGTGATCGGATAATCGCGCACGCGGATGCCGGTGGCGTTGTAGACCGCGTTCGCCACCGCCGCCGCGACCCCGCAGATGCCGAGCTCGCCGACGCCCTTGGCCTTCATCGGTGAGGACACCGGATCGGTTTCGTCGAGAAAGATCACGTCCTGGTGCGGAATGTCCGCGTGCACGGGCACTTCGTAGCCGGCGAGGTCGTGGTTGACGAAGAAGCCCAGTCGCTTGTCCACCGCGAGTTCCTCCATCAGCGCGGCTCCGGCGCCCATCGTCATCGCGCCGATCACCTGGCTGCGCGCCGACTTCGGATTCAGGATGCGCCCGGCCGCGCAGACCGCGAGCATGCGACGGATTCGAATCTCGGCGGTCGCCGCATCGACACCCACTTCGACGAAGTGCGCGCCGAAAGTCGACAGTTGCTGCTGCTTGCTGAGCTCGCCGAACTCGATGCTGTCTTCGACCACGATGCCGCTTTCGCCCGCGGCCTTTGCGAGCGTCACGCGCTGCTTGCCCGAGCGGATTTCGCCGTCGCTGAAACTCGTCTTCTGCGCATCGAAGCCGAGTTTGTCGGCCAGCGTCTGCCGCAGTTTCATGCAGGCCGCGTAGACGCCGGCCGTCGAACTGTTGGCGCCCCATTGGCCACCCGAGCCGGCCGACACCGGAAAGCGCGAAT
Source organism: Hydrocarboniphaga effusa AP103 (assembly GCF_000271305.1). Taxonomy (GTDB): domain Bacteria; phylum Pseudomonadota; class Gammaproteobacteria; order Nevskiales; family Nevskiaceae; genus Hydrocarboniphaga; species Hydrocarboniphaga effusa. Next base: position 129,883 of record NZ_AKGD01000004.1, on the reverse strand, counting down.
CGCCGAGCCGCACGATCACGCGATCGAGCGCAACGCCCATGGTCTCGGCCGCGGTCTGCGCGATGATCGTGTAGCTGCCGGTGCCGATGTCCGTCATGTCGGTTTCGACGGTGACGATGCCCTGCGAATCGATGCCGACACGTGCCGCGGATTTCTGCACCGGGCTGTTGCGAAACGCGGCCGCGACGCCGACGCCGACGAGCCAGCGCCCGTCGCGAACCTGCGCGGGTTTGGGATTGCGGCGGTTCCAGCCGAAGCGCTCGGCGCCGAGGCGCAGGCACTGGATCAGCTGGCGCTGCGAGAACGGCCGCTTGGCGTCTTCGGGATCGACCTGGGTATCGTTGAGGATGCGGAACTCGATCGGATCGAGACCGAGCTTCTCGGCCATTTCGTCGATCGCGGCTTCGAGCGCCATCATGCCGGGCGCTTCGCCCGGAGCGCGCATCGCATTGCCTTCGGGCAGATCGACGGTGGCAAGCCTCATCGAAGTGAGCCGGTTCGGCGCCGCATAGAGCAGGCGAGTCTGCTGCACCGCCAGTTCGGGCCGCCCGCCCGGCACGTTGCCGGACCAGCTTTCGTGGCCGATCGCGCTGAGCTTGCCGTCCGTGCTCGCGCCGAGCCGGATGCGCTGGATGGTCGCCGGCCGATGCGTGGTGTTGTTGAACAGCAGCGGTCGCGGCAGCGCGACTTTCACCGCGCGGCCCGCCGCACGGGCGCCGAGCGCGGCGAGCAGCGCATCGGCGCGCAGGAACAGCTTGCCGCCGAAGCCGCCGCCGATGTACGGCGACACCAGGCGCACGTTCTGCTTCGGAATGCCGAGCGTGGTTGCCAGATCGCCGACACCCCAGTCGATCATCTGGTTCGACGTCCACACCGTGAGCTGATCGCCGTCCCAGGCCGCAATCGAGGCGTGCGGCTCCATCATCGCGTGCGCGTGGCCCGGCGTGGTGTAAGTGACGTCGAGCTGCACCGGAGCGTTCGCATAAGCGCCCGCGAAGTCACCGACCGCGGTGTCCGGTTTTCCGCTGCCCGGCGGAGTGGCGCCATGACGGGCGAGGCTCAGGTCGGACGACAGCCTGCTGCGCGCGTACTGCACGCGAACCAGCTGCGCGGCGGCGCGTGCCTGCTCGAACGTCTCGGCGACGATGAGCGCGATGGCCTGATGGTAGTGATCGATCTCGGGCCCGCCGAGCAGCTTCGCGGCGTTGCGGCTGCCCTTGCCGAGCGGGCCCGCATTGGCCGCGGTTACCACCGCGAGCACGCCCGGCGCGTTTCGGGCGTCGTAGAGGTCGATCTTGTCGATCCGGCCCCGGGCGATACTGGAGCCGACGACGTAGCCGTAGGCCGGATCGCGCACGACGTCGTGACGCTCGTACGCGTAGGGCGCGGTGCCGGTGGTCTTGAGCGGGCCTTCGATGCGATCTGTGGGCTTGCCGACGACTTTGAGCTGGTCGATCGGATTGATGCCTGCGGGAGTGTCGAATTTCATCGCTCAGCCCTCGCTCTGCGTGCGTGCCTGCGCGAGCACGGAGGCCAGCGTGCGCTCGGCCAGCATGAGTTTGTATTCGTTCTCGTGCGTCGGTCTGGCGCCGGCGAACAGCTTCTTGCTCACCGCCTGCGCGCCGCGTGGAAGCTCGCGTTCGGCGGCTTCGACGCGCCAGGGTTTGTGCGCGACGCCGCCGACCGCGACATGGCCGTTGCCGTCCTTCTGCACGATCGCGGCCACCGACACGAGCGCGAACGCATACGAGGCCCGGTCGCGAACCTTGTGATAGAGCTGCACTCCGCCGACCGGTTTGGGCAAGGTCACGGCGGTGATCAGTTCGTCGCTCGTGAGCGCGGTTTCGATATGCGGCGTCTTGCCGGGCAGGCGATGGAAATCGGCGATCGGAATACGCCGCTGCTGGCCGCTCGCATTCACGGTTTCGACCGTCGCATCGAGTGCGCGCATCGCCACCGCCATGTCGCTCGGATGCGTGGCGATGCAGGCCTCGCTCGCCCCGACCACCGCGTGCTGGCGGCTGAAGCCGTCGCGCGCCGAGCAGCCGGTGCCGGGCAGGCGTTTGTTGCAGGCCTGATTCGTATCGTAGAAGTACGGGCAGCGCGTGCGTTGCAGCAGGTTGCCGGCCGTGGTCGCCTTGTTGCGCAGCTGGCCCGACGCTCCGGCCAGCAGGGCGCGCGACAGCAGGCCGTAGTCGCGCCGAACGCGTTCGTGCGCGGCCAGATCGGTATTGCGCACCAGTGCGCCGATGCGCAGGCCGCCGTCTTCGGTGGCCGTGATCTGGTCGAGCGCCAGGCCGTTGACGTCGATCAGATGCGTCGGCGCTTCGATCTCGAGTTTCATGAGATCGAGCAGATTGGTGCCGCCGGCGATGAACTTCGCGCCCCTGGTCTTCGCGGCCGCGGCGGCGGCTTCGGCCGGCGTGCGCGCGCGTTCGTAGCTGAAGGCCTTCATGCGCGTGCTCCGGCGACCTCGGCCATCGCCTCGGCGATGTTCGAGTAGGCGCCGCAACGGCACAGGTTGCCGCTCATGCGCTCGCGCAGTTCATCGGCGCTGGGCGTGGGTTTGGCGAGCAGATCGGCGCTGACGTGGCTCGGCACGCCACGCTCGATCTCGTCGAGCACCGCGACCGCCGAGCAGATCTGCCCGGGCGTGCAATAGCCGCATTGATAGCCGTCGTGCTTGATGAAGGCGGCCTGCATCGCATGCAGCTTGTCGGGCGTGCCGAGGCCTTCGATCGTGGTGATCTTCGAGCCTTCATGCATCACCGCGAGCGACAGGCAGGCGTTGATGCGGCGGCCGTCGGCGATCACCGTGCAGGCTCCGCACTGGCCGTGATCGCAGCCCTTCTTGCTGCCGGTGAGCGCAAGGTGCTCGCGCAAGGTGTCGAGCAGGGTGGTGCGCGTATCGAGCTCGAGTTCGTAAGGCTTGCCGTTGATTTCGAGCTTCACCCTCGACAGCACGGGAGCGCGCATGGGCTGCTGCGCGGCCGGAAGCGACGGAGCCGCCAATGCGGCCACCGAGGCCGCGCCGCCGATCAGCACTCCGCGCCGTGTGAGGGTGATATCGCTGCGATCGCTCATGCTGGGCTCCCTGCCTGGCCTAGTCGGGGCGGCTCGCGCCGCGGCATTCGATCCTAATCGACGTTGCTGAACTGGATTGGTTCAGTCGGCGCGTATGCCGTCACGGTACGATTCGGCCACGTCCGCCCACCCCGAAGGGTGGGGCAGGCGGGCTGGGATGGCCCGACACTCCGGCGCATAAGAACACGCAGGAGGAGAGAGCATGACCCAGACGCGCCGCTGGTATTTCGTCAATCGCCCCAAGCACCAGATCGAGCCCGATACGCTCGAGCTGCGAACCGAGACGCTGCCCGAGCTCGCGGAAGGCGAACTGCTGCTGCGCACGCTGTATCTGTCGCTCGACGCCACGCTGCGCCTCTGGCTCAGCGAGTGGGATCTGTACATCGACCCGGTCAAGCTCGGCGATCCGATGAAGGGCTTCGTCGTCGCCGAGGTGGTGCAGTCGCGCAATCCGGCCTTCCCGGTCGGCAGCCTGGCCGCCGGGCTCGGTTTGTGGTCCGAATACATCGTCACCGATGGCAGCGGCTATTCGCCGATGCCGCGCTTGCCGGGGCTGCCGATCGGTGATGCCTTCGGCACGCTCGCGATCGCCGGGCCCACCGCTTACGTCGGCCTGCATGAGATCGGGCGCATCAAGCCGGGCGACACCGTGCTGGTGACGGCTGCTGCCGGCGCCGTGGGCGTGATCACCGGACAGCTCGCGAAGATTCACGACTGCCGCGTGATCGGCGTTGCCGGCGGCGCCGACAAGTGCCGCTGGCTCAAGGAAGAAGTCGGCTACGACGAAGTGATCGACTACAAGCGCGGCAACCTCGTCGAGCAGATCCAGGCCGTCGCTCCGGACGGCATCGACGTGCTGTTCGAGAACGTCGGCGGCGAGATTCTGGATGCCGGGCTCACCTGCATGAAGAACTTCGGAACCGTGGTGATCTGCGGGCTCATCTCGAGCTACAACGACGGCGCCGAGCGCACGCCGGGGCCCTACATGTTCCGCAACGTCATCATGCGCAGGCTGCGCATCGAAGGCTTCGTGATCCTCGATTACGTCGATCGCTACCCCGAGTATCAGCAGAAGCTCGCGGGCTGGATGCTCGAAGGCAAGCTCAAGTCGCGGCTGCACATCGTCGATGGGCTCGAAAACGCACAGGAGGCGCTCAAGCTGCTCTACACCAGCGGCAACACCGGCAAGCTCATGGTGCGCGTCGGCTCCGAGCACTAAGCCGACACGCGAGCAAGGGCCTGTGGAAGCGCCGCGCGACTCGGTGAACCTGATGCCGGACGAGCCGATCGAAAGCGCTCGTCCGGTCAACGACTGGCAGGTGCTGCGGCGTAAGCCGCTCGATCGGCTCAAGCAGCATCCGCAGGCCAAGCTGGTGGTCGTGCAGGGCCCTGCAGGCTTCGGCAAGACCATGCTGCTGCGCCAGTATTGCGACCATCGCAGCGAGCTCGGCGATGCGGTGGCCTGGGTGCGCATGGAATCGCACACGGCCGAAACCGCCCTGTTCCTGCGCCAGCTCTGCATCGCGGTCCGCCAGCTCGCGGGCGAATCCACCGCGACGCCGCCGCGTGCCTACTCGGTCGACGACATCGCTCATGCGCTGCGCCAGGTGAAGGGGCGCGGCGTGATCGTGGTCGACAACTACGAGCACGGGGCGGGCGCCGGGCTCGATGCGGCGCTGATGCAGCTCACGCGCCTGTTGCCGGACGGCGTGCAGATCTGCATCGGCACGCGCGTCCTGCCGGGCGCGCAGCTTTCGCGCCGCCTGCTCGATGGGCACACGCTGCTGATCGGGCACGACGACCTGCGCTTCGGCCCGGCCGAGACTTCGGAATTCTTCCGCGAACTCGGCGCGCTGGCCCCGGCGGACGTGCAGGAGATCCACGATCGCACCGATGGCTGGCCCGCGGCCCTGCAGTGCTTCCGGCTCTGCGTGAGCCGTGGGCGCAACCCGCGCAGCGTCGCGTTCTCCGGCAAGGGCGTGACGCCCGAGCTGATCGATTTCCTCGCTTCGGAAGTCTTCGAGGACCTGAGCCCGCAGCTGCAATCGCTGCTGCTCGAACTCAGCGTGCCCGAGAAGATCAGCCCGGCGCTCGTCGAGCACATCACCGGCTCGCGCGAAGGCCGTGCGCAGCTGGCCGAGATCGAGCGCGCCGGCCTGTTCCTGATGCACACCGATCTCGAACGGCACTGGTTCCGCTTCCACAACCTGTTCCGGCATTTTCTGCTCGCACGCCTGCGGACCGAGAGCTCCGATCAGGAGCTGCGCCAGCGGTACAGCCGCGTCGCCCAGTGGTACGCCGAGCACGGGCTGCGCGAACTCGCGATCCAGCATCACCTGAATGCCGGTGAGCTCGATGCGGCCGCGCAACTGCTCGACGGCATCATCGCCCGGCTCGTCGCCGAGGAGCGGCTGGGATTGATCGAGCGCTACGCCGATCAGTTTCCCGCCGAAATCCTGCTGCGCCACGAGCAGCTCGCGAGCGATGCGATCATCGCTTACGGCTTTCGCCGCTCGTTCGACAAGGCCAACCGGCTCATCGATGCGCGCCAGCGGCTGTGGCAGAACGCGGCGGCCGGGCAGCGTCCACCGCCGGGCCTGCACGATCATGCGAGGCTGTTCGTGCTCGCGGCCCAGGATCGCATCGAGACCATGGGCGAGGTCGCGCTCGAAGCCATGCAGCGGCTCGACGAGCAGCATGGCTCGCTGTATGCGGTCGCGCTCAATGCGCGCTCGATGTACCTGATCGGCCGCGGCGAACATGAAGAAGCGCGCACGCTGATGCAACGTGCGCGGCCCTTGCACGACCGCGATGGCCATCTGTTCGGCCGGGCCTACGAAGAAGCCATCTACAGCATGACGCTGAGCCAGCAGGGCAGGGTCGGCGATGCGGTGCGCGGGCTCACGGCGGCGCTGCGTCATACCGAAGAGGGCATGGCCGGGACCGGCAGCGCGGGATCGGTGATCGCGGCGTATCTGGCCGAAGGCTACTACGAGCAGAACCGCCTCGAAGACGCGCAGACGCTGATCCACGACTACGCCTCGCTGGCCGAACAGCAGGCCATCGTCGATCCGCTCGCGGTGATCCTGCTCACGCAATCGCGCATCGCGCATCTGCGCGGCGATGAGGTCGAGGCCGAGGAGGTGCTCGAGCGCCTGCTCTACCTCGGCTATCGGCATTCGTTCGAGCGGCTGGTGAGCTACGCGCGCGCCGAGTACGTGCGCCAGGCGACGCTGAGCGGAGACCTCGACAAGGCCGAGCGACGGCTGCGCGAATTCGATCCCGAGCATGATCGCGTCAATCGCGACGAGCTGATCTTCCACGCCGGCGAAACCGAGGCGCGCACGATCACGCAGGCTCGCTATCTGATCTATACGGGCCGGCACACCAGCGCGCGCGTGCTGCTGCAATCGCAGATCCGCGAGGCCAAGCTGAGCCGGCGACGCCGGCGCGAGCTCAAGCTCACGCTGCTGCTGGCGATTTCGCTCAATGCGGAAAACAAGGTCAATGCGGCGCGGCGCTGCTTGCTCGAAGCCCTGGAGCTCGGCTCTCAGCGTGAGTTCGTTCGCGCATTCATCGACGAGCGTCAACCGGCGCTCAGGCTCATGCGCGAAGTACGGTCGTCGATGACGCAGTTGCCCGACCTGCCGCAGCGCGATCGCCTGATCGCCGACCTCGATCACCTGCTCAGGCAGGCCGGCGCCATTGCGACGGCCGGCAACACCGCCAGCGGCCTTGCGCGCGAGTTCGATCCGGCGCTCGTCGACACGCTGACCGAGCGCGAGAAAAAGCTGCTGCGCCACGTCGCCAACGGGCTTTCGAACAAGGATCTGGCCGATCGACTGTCGGTTTCGATCAACACGGTCAAATGGCATCTGCGCAACATCTTCGAGAAGCTGCAGATCAACAATCGCGTGCAGGCGATCGCGATCGCGCGGCATCTCGGGCTGATCGACTGAAACCCGATAGAGCGAGGCGCTGCGGTTTACGACTCTCCGTCCAGCCGGCCGCGCTTGGCGCGAAACCTCATCATCGCGTTGTCGCTGTCGCGCAGATGCTTGGTGTATCGGGCCACCATCGTCGACGATTTCCAGCGGCCCGCCTGCATCACCTGCGCATCGGTCGCGCCATCCGCGACGAGGTCCTCCGCAGCGCCGATTCGAGTGCTGTGGCCGGCGAACACCGCCGGATTCAGCCCGGCCTGCTGGGCCCGGCGTTTCAGGATCCGGGCGACTTCGCGCGCCTCCAAGGGCTTCACCAGCGGCTTTTTTCCGCTCCAGCGCGCCGGAACCGACCGCCAGATCGGGCCATCACTGATGTTGGCGAGCTTGAGCCAGGCGTCGAGGTGGCTCATCGCCTCGGCCGTGAGCGGCAGGCGAGCGCCCTTGCCGGATTGGTCGGTCTTGGTCTTGCCGAGCTTGATGGCGCCGGAGCCGTCTTTCTTGAACTCCAGTTTCTCGACCTTCATCGCGGCGACTTCGGAGCGGCGCGTCATCGATTCGTAAGCCACCAGCAACAGGGCGCGATCCCGCACGGCGGCGGGCTCGTCTCCCGAGACCACGGCCAGAATCCGCTCCAGATCTTCCAGCAGCAGGCCTTGCTTCTTGTCCTGCTCCTCGTCAAGCCCGTGGTCGTTCTGCAACTGTTTCCACAGCATCCGGCCATTCTTGGCCTTCATCGGATTATCGAGCCCGGCGAACTGGAACAGCTGGTCGATGGCGAACAGGTACTGGTCGAGCGTTGCGCGCTTGCGGCCGTTGGCGATGCCCGCCAGCAGAAAGCGCTCGATGTGCGCGAGCGTGGGCGGAAAGATCGGAATGCCTTCGCCCAGCGCGAACTCCGCCCAGACTTTCCAGCTCGTCATCAAGGACCGTCGCGTGTTCGGCGCGTAGCCGTTGAAGAACGGAATCACGGCGGCGAGCCGCTCGCCGATGACCGCCGGCGGCGCGGAAGCGATGATCTCGACGCGATCACCGTCGCCTGGGGCCAGAACCAAATCCTGGCGGGCGCTTGAGTTCTGAGGAGTGTCTGTCTGATGCATGGGAAGCCTGTTGACGGTCTGAAATGAGCTTAACTGAAATCCACAATGGCCGATAGCTTTAATTATCGGCCATTGTGGATTCGGGTATTCTCAGGCTTTACCGTCACGCGTTACAAATATTCGCGAACATTTTCGAATACTTCAGACAAGCCGCCGATCGACGGACTTCAGATCAACCCGCATCCTCGAACCGGCCCTGATCTCGATTCTTGCGCACCTTGTGCGGATCGAACACGCGGCCATTCATCGTCAGGTAGACGCCGGGCGCTGCGCTCATCAGGGTTCCGAGCGCGAAGCCGATGTTGAAGATGGCATCGGTCTCGAGAAAGCGCGCCGGCTGCATGGCGCCGGTGAAGACGACGGTTCTGGCGCCGACGTCGCCGAGGTGCCGGGCCGTCAGGGCCATGGTGTCGGTTCCGTGCGTCACCAGCACGCGATCGCAGGCGCTCGCGAGCACGGCCTGTCTAACGGCCTCGCGGTCGGTGTCGTCCATTTGCAGGCTGTCCTTGCGCATGAGCGGCGTGACCACGAAATCGACCACGCCTGCGCCGGCCAGCACGCGATGAATCTGCGGATCACCGATCTCGAACTGGCTGGCTGCGTCGAAGTAAACCTTGTCGATGGTGCCGCCGACGGTGATGACGTTGAACGCTGGCATTGAAGAAACTCGCAGTGACGTGGTGGCGATGTTAGCGCGCCACGGGCCGAACGCACCCAATGCTGGACAATGTTCAGACACGAGTCATCGCCCGGGCTTTCTGATTGCGCCATTGCAAGCTTAACCAACGAGGAAACCATGCGCGCATCGACGGTAAAAAAGGCTCCCACAACCACTCCGGCGCGCCCGACCGAATCGATATTCGATGCGCTTCGCGAGAGCCACGAGCGGCAGCGCGCCTTGTGTCGTCAGCTGCTGCGTTCCAAGCCGCACACGGCGGACCGCCTGTCGATATTCACCGCGCTGCGTATCGAGCTGGCCGCCCACGCGGCGGCCGAAGAGCGTCATCTGTACGTTCCGATCCTGATGGACGATCGTGGACTTTCGCCCGCACGGCACGCGCTGCACGAACATCATCAGATGGACGAACTCGTCGAAGACCTGCAAGTCACCGATCATTCGGGCGCATCGTGGATGGCCACCGCCAAGCAGCTCTCCCACAAGGTTCATCATCACCTGCGCGAAGAAGAGAAGAAGTTCTTCCAGTCTTCGGGAAAGATTCTCGACGATGCCCTCAAGATGCGCCTGGCCAAGCGCTATCGTCGGGAACACGCGCGCATGGTGCGCAGCCTGCAGAAAGCCTAGAACGCGGCTCGACGCTCGACTCCCTGCCCCGCGGTTCGCCACCCTGCCGCGAGAGCGTTAGGCGGTCAGACAGCTTCGACGCGCATCATGCCGGCTCGCCTGCGAGCCCGAAACATGGAATGGATTCCACCGGCTTTTGCCGCCCGCCGACTGTGCGCAACGCCGTGCTCGATGCTGTGCGTCGTCCTGCTGCTGAGCGGCTGCGACGGGCCGCAATCGAGCTTCGTCCACGCCGGCGAGGATGCGGCGACGATAGGCCGCCAGTTCTGGGTCATGATTGGCGGCGCGGGCCTGATCTGGACCCTCGTCATGGGCCTGGCGCTTTACGCGATGCTGCTGCGGCCCGAGCGCCGGCATGGCCGTCATGTGAGCTTCTGGGTGATCGGCGGCGGCGTGGCGTTCCCCAGCATCGTATTGGCAGCCTTGCTGATCTGGGGCCTGTCGACCATGCCGGGCCTGCATGCGCCGACGCGTGACGCCTCTGCCGATCGCATCGAAGTCTCGGGCGAGCGCTGGTGGTGGCGTGTGCGCTACGTGTCGGCCGACGGCACGAGCGTCGAATCCGCCAACGAAGTGCGCCTACCGCTCGGCGAGCGCATCGATATCGAGCTCGTGAGCCCGGACGTCATTCACTCGTTCTGGATTCCGTCGCTCGGCGGCAAGCTCGACATGATTCCGGGCCGGCGCAACCGCTATTCGCTCAAGGCGACGCAGCTCGGCGTGTTCAACGGCGTCTGCGCCGAGTATTGCGGAACCGCGCATGCGCAGATGCTGTTCAAGGCCGTGATCATGCGGCGCGACGAATTCGAGCATTGGAAGCGTGCGCAGGCCGAGCCCGCGATCACGCAAACCGGCAAGGGCTTCGACGCCTTCGTCGCCAACGGTTGCGGAGCCTGCCACACCATCAGAGGCACGCAGGCCACAGGTTTCATCGGCCCCGATCTGACGCACGTCGGAGGGCGACTGAGCCTCGGTGCCGGCATCCTGCCGATGGACGCGGCCGCACTGACGCGCTGGATCACGCACACCACGCAAGCCAAGCCCGGCGTGCTGATGCCGGACTACGCGATGCTGCCGCCCGACGAGATCAAGGCGATCGCGCACTACCTGAGCCGCCTTCAATGAACGCATCCGACTCCGCCGACATCGAGCGTCAGCGCGCGCAGGAAGCGCGTCTGCAGGCGGTCTGGGAAGTGGCCAAGGGTTGGCGCTACTGGCTGTCGGTCAACAACTCGCAGGTCGGCGTCTGGTACACGCTCACGGCCTTCGCGTTCTTTCTGTTCGCAGGCGTGCTCGCCCTGCTCATGCGCGTGCAGCTCGCCCTGCCCGGCAACGACTTTCTTTCGCCCGACACCTACAACCAGGCCTTCACGCTGCACGGCTCGGTGATGATGTTCCTGTTCGCGGTGCCCATCTTCGAAGCCTTCTCGATCCTGATCCTGCCGCAGATGCTGATGGCGCGCGATCTGCCGTTTCCGCGGCTGTCGGCCTACGGCTACTGGAGCTTTCTGATCGGCGGCGTGTTCGTCTGCGGCTCGATCTTCTTCGGTGCCGCGCCCGACGGCGGCTGGTTCATGTATCCACCGCTCGCGACGCAGTATTCGCCCGGCCTGGGTCCGGACATCTGGATGCTCGGGCTGTCGTTCATCGAAGTCGCCTCGATCGCCGCGGCGGTCGAACTGATGGTCGGCATCCTCAAGTGCAGGCCGCCGGGCATGCGCATCCACATGATGCCGCTGTATGCCTGGTATCTGCTCGTGGTCGCCGGCATGATCCTGTTCGCGTTTCCGCCGCTGATCGTCGGCGATCTGCTGTTCGAGTTCGAACGCCTGCTCGACTGGCCGTTCTTCGATCCGTCGCGCGGTGGCGATCCGCTGCTCTGGCAGCATCTGTTCTGGATCTTCGGCCACCCCGAGGTCTACATCGTGTTCCTGCCGGCGATCGGGCTCGTCGCGATGATCGTGCCGACCTTCGCGCGCACGCCGCTGGTGGGTTACACCTGGATCGTGCTTGCGGCCGTCGGCACCGGTTTCATCAGCTTCGGCCTGTGGGTGCATCACATGTTCACGACGGGCATGCCGGGCATTTCGCTCGCCTTCTTCAGCGCCGCGTCGGAGGCCGTTGCGATTCCGACCGGCGTGCAGATCTTCTGCTTTCTCGCGACGATCCTGAGCGGCGGTTTCGTGCGCAGCGTGCCGATGCTCTACGTCGCAGGCGCTCTGGCGATCTTCGTGTTCGGCGGCCTGACCGGCGTGATGGTGGCGCTCGCGCCGTTCGACTTCCAGGCGCACGACACCTACTTCGTCGTCGCGCACCTGCACTACGTGCTGATCGGCGGCATGGTGTTTCCGATCATCGCCGCGTTCCATTACTTCTTCCCGATCGCGGCCAATCGCCTGCTCTCCGAGAAGCTCGGCAAGATCGCGTTCTGGTTCATGTTCGTCGGCTTCAACGTGGCGTTCCTGCCGATGCACGTGACCGGGCTCGCGGGCATGCAGCGGCGCGTCTACACCTATGCGCCGGGCATCGGCTTCGACGCGCTCAATCTGGTCTCGACGATCGGCTCGTTCGTGCTCGCGTTCGGCATCGCGATCTTCGTCTGGGACATGCTCTGGCCGTGGGGACGCAAGCACAAGCCGGTGCCGAACAATCCATGGAAGGCCGGCACGCTCGAATGGGCCGAGCCGATTCCGAATCGGGACTGGGGCGTGCGCAGCATTCCGCAGATCGAGAGCCGCTATCCGTTGTGGGACCAGCCGGCGCTCGCGCGCGAAGTCGCCGAAGGCCGCTGGTATCTGGCCGATGCCCCCGAGGGCAAGCGCGAAACGCTGGTGACGACGACGATCGACGCGCAGCCTGTGCAATGCCTGCGCACGCCGGGGCCCACCGCGATCTCGATGATCGCGGCCGCGGCTACCGGCGGTGTCTTCATCTTCACGACCTATCACTGGTGGTGGGCGGCCGGCACCAGTGCGGTGCTTGCGCTCGCGAGCATCCTGTACTGGCTGTGGACCGGCACCGCACTGATTCCCGAGCAGGACGAGAAGGACGTCGGCCGCGGCCTGCGCCTGCCGATCTATGTCTCGGGACCGACCTCGGCCGGCTGGTGGGCGATGTTCATCACCCTGGTGGGCGACATGACCGCGTTCGCGAGCCTGGTGTTCGGCTACTTCTTCTACTGGACGCTGCATGCGGACTTTCCGCCGCGCGACATCGCCGGGCCGGGCCTGCTGTGGCCGCTCACGGGCGCAGCCTGCCTGCTGAGCGCCTGGCTGCTGGTGATCGCTGCGCGCGCTTTCAACTCGGCCGATCGTGCAGCCGCTTATTACGCGGCGATGATCACCGCTGCGCTGCTGAGCCTCGCGGGCTTGGCGGCGCTGCTCGCGGCCCCGCTGAGCCACGACATGGACCCGAGCGCACACGTCTATCCGGCCGTGGTCTGGCTCATGGTGATCTGGGCCGGTATCCACATCGCGATCGGGCTCGTCATGCTGCTGTACTGCATCGCCCGGCGCGCGGCCGGGCGCATGACTGCGCGCTACGACATCGACATCCACAACGTCACGCTGTACTGGCATTTCCTCGCGATCACGATCTTCGTCACCGTGGCCGTGATCGCCGGGTTTCCGGAACTGTCCGTGTCGACGCCATGACGCCCGATCCGCACGCGCATCGTCTGCCCGAGCATCACGAGAGCCTGTGGCGGCTCATCGTCGCGCCGGCGTTGTGGGCCCTGCACTTCCTGGCCTGCTATCTGACCGCGTCCATCTGGTGCGCCAAGGCCGGACTCGCGGCCACACTCGCGCCCGCGCGCTGGGCGATCGTCGTCTACACGCTGCTTGCGCTGATCGGAATCGCGCTGACCGCACGCTCGGGCCTGCGCCGGCATCGGCGCGTTCCGGGGGCGCTGCCGTTCGACGAGCCCACTGCGCTCGATCGCCATCGTTCGCTCGGTTTCGCGACGGTGCTGCTGAGCGGCCTGTCCGCACTCGCGACGATCTTCGTCGCCCTGCCCGCGCTGTTCTTCCCGCAATGCGGATGAGGCTCACAGTCACGCTGTGCGGATGCGGCGTGCTCACGCTGGTCTGGTGCACGAGCCTGCTCGACGCGCTGCCGGCCTTCACCGCGCACATGCTCATGCACATGAGCGTGGTCGCCGTCGCCGCCCCACTGATCGCGATCGGCCTCGCAGGTTCGCACTTCGATCCCGCCTTGCGCTGGGCCTGGCTGCTCGCACCGCTGCCTGCCTCGGCGCTCGAACTCGTCATCGTCTGGGCCTGGCATGCGCCGCTGCTGCACCACTACGCCCGACACGACGCGATCGGCAAGACGCTCGAACAAGGCTCGTTCCTGCTCGCGAGCCTGCTGGTCTGGCTGTCGGCCTGCGGCGGCGAGCGATCGACGCGTCGCCTGCGCGCCGGTAGTGGCATCGCCGGGCTGCTGATGACCTCGATGCACATGACCCTGCTCGGTGCCCTGCTCGCGCTGACGCCGCGCACGCTGTATTCGCACGGACACGCGCACACCGCGGGCGGCGGTCTCGACGCGCTGCAGGATCAGCACCTGGGCGGCGTGATCATGCTGCTGGCCGGTGGCATCAGCTACGCGATCGGTGCGCTATGGCTGCTCGCGGGCCTGCTGCGCCCGCACGTGACCCGCGAGTTGCGCATATGAGACGCCTGCTGCTCTGGCTCGCCGAAAAGCCGTGGCAGCGGCTCGGCCTGCTCGCCATCGCCGCGCTGTTTCCGGCGGGCGCACTCGCCCTGCTCATCGCGGCCTCCGGCCTGGTTCCGATCGCGGCGAGCGACGGGCACTGGCGCATCACCGACTGGTTTCTGCACTACACGATGCAGCGTTCGGTTGCGCTCAGAGCGCCGGCCGAGCAGCCGCCCGCCGCCACACGCCAGCGCCTGCTGCGCGGCGCCGGCGCCTACGAGCTCAGCTGCGTGCTCTGCCACGGCGCTCCGGGGCGTCCACAGGCGCCGTTCTCGCTGGCGATGACCCCGCCCACGCCTTCGCTGGCTTGGAAAGTCGGCGAATGGAGCGATCAGCAGCTGTTCTGGATCGTGCACAAGGGCGTCAAGTACACCGCGATGCCGGCTTGGCCCGCAGCGAGCCGAGAGGACGAAGTCTGGGACATGGTGAGCTTTCTGCGCGAGCTCGGCACGATGTCCAGCGAACGCTATGAAGAACTGGTGTTCGGCTCACCGCAGCAACGCACGCCGGTCGCCGCGCCCGAGGATCTGCGTGACACCGTCGACGTCTGCGCGCGCTGTCATGGCGAACACGGCAATGGCCGCGACGGTGCGTTTCCGCGCCTCGCCGGACAGCAGCGTGCGTATCTTCTCGAAAGCCTGCGTGCCTACGCATCGGGCCGACGACAGGGGGGCGCGATGCAATCGGCGCTGGCCGGGCTGTCGGACGGCACGCTGCGGCAGCTCGCGGATCACTACGCGGCGCTGCCCGCGACATCCGTCGATCACGACATCGGCGACGGCGACGTGCAGCGCGGATCCCGCATCGCAGACGAGGGCCTGCGCGATCGGCGTGTGCCGGCCTGCGGCAGTTGCCATGAGCCGAACCGCCCGCGCAGCGCGAGGATTCCGACGCTCTCGGGCCAGCCTGCGGAGTACCTCGCGCAGCAACTGCGCCTGTTCAAGCAGCAGCGACGCGGAGGCAGCGATCATGCGCATCTCATGCAGCCGGTCGCATCAGGGCTCGAAGACGCCGACATCGACGCCGTCGCCGCCTATTACGCCTCGAGGCAACCGTGAAGCTCCCGAGTCGATCGGCCAGGCGCGCAGATCCGATCCATATTTCGCGCTACCCGATTCACGCGCGGTCTTGTTGTTCGCTTCTACCGTGAATGTCCATTCGAGAGCTGCGGGAAACCTCATGGACGGCGCATCAGCCAAGCTTGCTGTCGGTCTTCTGGGCACGTGGCATTCGAGTGGCGGAGCGCGATGCACCTGCCTCGCGCCCTGTGGCCCGGACGGGAGCTGAGCATGCCCGGCAAGACGCGCAAGCCTTCTTTCAAACCCTACACTGGCCCCGCGGGTGGCTGGGGATCGGCGAAATCGGTCAACCAGATCCTGCGGCACGAGCGGGTCTACATCGAGGGCGCAAAAACCCTCATCGAGCAGAACCGCCCCAAGGGCTTCGCCTGCGTGAGCTGCGCCTGGGCCAAACCGGCCAAGCCGCACGCGCTCGAGTTCTGCGAGAACGGCGCCAAGGCGACGGCCTGGGAGATCACGCCCAAGCGTGTCGGCGCGGAGTTCTTCGCGCAACACCGCCTGAGCGAGCTCGAACAGTGGTCGGACTACGAGCTCGAAGCGCAGGGCCGCCTGACCGAGCCCCTGCGCTGGGACGCGGGCAGCGATCGCTATCTGCCCGTGAGCTGGGAACAGGCTTTCGCGGAGATCGGCGCCGAACTGCGCGCGCTCGATCCGCAGAGCGCGGTGTTCTACGCATCGGGCCGCGCCTCGCTCGAGACGGCCTACCTGTGGGCGCTCATGGCCCGGCTCTACGGCAACAACAACCTGCCGGACAGCTCGAACATGTGCCACGAAAGCACATCGGTGGGCCTTGCGCAGAGCATCGGCGTGCCGGTGGGCACCTGCACGCTCGAGGATTTCAACCAGACCGACTGCATCCTGTTCTTCGGCCAGAACGTCGGCAGCAACAGTCCGCGCCTGCTGCACGACCTGCAGCAGGCTGCGCGGCGCGGCGTGCCGATCATCACATTCAATCCGCTGAAGGAACGCGGGCTCGAACGCTTCCGCAATCCGCAATCGCCGCTGCAGATGCTCGGCGCGCCGGCCACACGCATCAGCTCGCAATACCATGCGGTCAAGGCCGGCGGCGACACCGCGGCCATTCTCGGCATCAGCAAGGTCCTGCTGGACCTCGACGACCGCGCGCGCGCGGCCGGCGAACCGCGCGTGCTCGACGTCGATTTCATCGCCACGCACACGCAGGGCTTCGAAGCCTACGCCGACTGCGTGCGTGGCACGGGCTGGAACGAGATCGAAGCCGCGAGCGGCCTGTCGCGCGCCGCGCTCACGGAGGCCGCAAGCGTCTACGCCAAGGCCGACAAGGTCATCGGCGTCTACGGGATGGGACTCACACAGCATCGGCTCGGCGTGCAGAACGTGCACATGATCACGAACCTGCTGTTGCTGCGCGGCATGATCGGCAAGCCCGGCGCCGGCGTATGTCCGGTGCGCGGGCATTCGAACGTGCAAGGCCAGCGCACCGTCGGCATCACCGAGAAGCCCGAGATGGTGCCGAACGACAAGCTGCGCGAGCTCTACGGCTTCGAACCGCCGATGCGCAAGGGACTCAACACGGTCGAAGCCTGCGAAGGCATGCTCGACGGCTCGGTGCGCGCGTTTCTTTCGCTCGGCGGAAACTTCATGCGCGCGATTCCGGATACACAGGTGATGGAACCGGCCTGGCGGCGCCTGCGACTGTCCGTGCAGATCGCCACCAAGCTCAATCGCAGCCACGTGATCCATGGCGAGATCGCCTACCTGTTGCCCTGCCTCGGGCGCATCGACATCGATCGACAGAGCGGAGTCGAACAGGTGGTGTCGGTCGAAGACAGCACCGGCTGCATGCACGGCTCACGCGGACAGGTCGAACCGCCCGGCCCGCTCGTGAAATCCGAACCCGCGATCGTCGCCGGCATTGCGCAGGCGACGCTGGCTGCGAATCCGAACATCGATTGGGTCGCCTGGAGCAGCGACTATTCGAAGATTCGCGATGCGATCGCGGCGACGTATCCGGAAATTTTCCACGGCTTCAATGATCGACTGTGGGAACCCGGAGGCTTCCATCGTCCGCTGCCGGCTCGCGAGCGAAGATGGAAAACCGACAGCCAAAAAGCGAACTTCTTCGCGCCGCAGTCGCTGGACACCGATCCGGACATGCCGCTCGATGCGCGTACGCAGGTTCTGCGCCTGATCACGCTGCGCAGCAACGATCAGTTCAACACCACGGTCTACGGCTACGACGATCGCTTCCGCGGCATCGTCGGCACGCGCATGGTGTTGCTGATGAACATCGCGGATATCGAGAGGCTCGGCTTGGCCACCGGCGCGCTCGTCACCGCGAGCACGTGGGCGCACGATGGGATCACGCGGGAAATCTGCGGGCTTCGCGTCGTCGCCTACGACATTCCGTCGGGTTGCTGCGCGGGTTACTACCCCGAGCTCAATGCCCTGATTCCTCTATGGCATCACGCGCAAGCCAGCAAGGTTCCGGCCGCCAAGTCCATTCCCGTCCGCATACGCGCGGCCAGCTGATCCACAAAAAAAGCCGCTCCGGAGAGCGGCTTTCTTCAACTGAGCTCAAGTGTCCTGCGATCAGACGACCGCCTCGCGATTGGCCATGAGACCCGAAGTCTTGTCCGCCGAGCGCTCCTCCTGCGGACGCTCGACTTCCCAGCTGTAACCCGAGCCGCGATACGTGGTGATCGGCGAGATCGATCCATCCGGATCGAGCTTCTTGCGAAGACGTCGCACGAAAACCTCGATGACGTTGCTGTCGCGCTCTTCGTCGCCGCCGTAGAGAAAATTCGACAGCGCATCCTTGGACAGCACCTTGCCCGCATGCGTGACCAGATGCTCGAGCAGGTTGTATTCGTAGCTCGTCAGCTCCACGGGCTGGCCGTTGACGCTGACCGACTTCGCCGCGGTATCGAGTGCATACGGACCGCTCTGCAGCACCGACTTGGTCTGCGTGTTCGAGCGGCGCAGCAGCACCTTGACGCGGGCGACGAGCTCCTCCTTCTGGAACGGCTTGACCAGATAGTCGTCCGCTCCGGCTTCCAGCCCTTCCACCTTCGACTGCCAGCCGTCACGGGCGGTCAGGATCAGCACCGGATACGCACGTCCGGCGCGCCGCACCTGGCGAATGATGTCGATGCCCGACACGTACGGAAGCCCCACGTCGACGACCGCGACGTCGATGCCGTCCTGCGTCGCCACGTCGATTCCGCTGCGGCCATCGTGCGCGCCGATAACCTCGAATCCGGCCTCGGCCAGGCAGCCCGAAATGTTGTCTCTCAGCTTAACGTCGTCTTCGATTACGAGTGCCCGCACAGTTCCTCCGTGATTCGATAACAAGATGATGAACGGATGAATAACCGTCTTGAAATGAGCTTGGACTGAACAGAGCTGTTTCCACAGGTGCACAGTCGCGCAGGGGATCGAGCGAACCGGGGCTTCGCGCAGACCCGCGAGCCGGCGAATCGATCGCCCAGGCATGGCGGATGCTGATGAGCGGCTTACATTCGACACGGACCCGCGCACATGAAAACCAAGTCCATCGCGACCCGCCAGACCGCCCTGATCACGGGCGCCAGCAGCGGCATCGGCTACGAGCTCGCCAAGCTGTTCGCCAGGGACGACCACGATCTCGTGCTCGTCAGCCGCATGGCGCCGATGCTCGAACGCATCGCGCGTGAGCTCAAGCGTGATTGCGGCGTGCACGTCACGATCATCGCCAAGGACCTGTTCCGCCCCGAAGCCGCGCAGGAGCTCTACGACGAGATCAGGGCCGCAGGCATTACCGTGGACTATCTCGTCAACGACGCAGGGCAAGGGGCGTACGGAAGATTCGCGGAGACCGCGCTCGATCAGGAGCTCAGCATCATCCAGCTCAACGTCACCACGCTCGTGGTGCTGACCAAGCTGTTCCTGCGCGACATGCTCGCACGCGACAGCGGTCGCATCCTGCAACTCGCCTCGATGGTCAGCAAAACGCCCTCGCCCTACCAGGCCGTCTACGCGGGCACCAAGGCCTTCGTCTACAACTTCACCCAGTCGGTCATCGATGAGCTCAAGGGCACCAACGTGACGATGACGGCGCTGCGCCCCGGCGCGACGGATACCGACTTCTTCAACAAGGCCGGTGCCGAGGACATGTGGGCCGTGCAGCACGACAAGCTCGGCCCCGCCGATGCGGTCGCGCGCGACGGCTACGAGGCGCTCATGGCCGGCCGCCCGGCGATCGTCAGCGGACTGCAGAACAGGATCATGGACGCGGTCAGCAATGTGATTCCCGATCAGGCGGTCGCCCGCGGCATGCGCAAGCTGGATCAGCCCGCGCGCAAGACGCGCCACTGAACGCGGCGCGGCATCGGGAACGCCGCTTGCGGTAAACCGCGGCTCTCGTTCCAACCCAAGGACAATCACATGAAAGCACTCTGCTGGCACGGAAAGAAGGACATTCGCTACGACACCGTTCCCGACCCGACCATCGAGCACGGCCGCGACGTCATCATCAAGGTGAGCAGCTGCGCGATCTGCGGCTCCGACCTGCATCTCTACGACGGCTTCATGCCGACGATGCAGCATGGCGACATCATGGGCCACGAGTTCATGGGCGAAGTCGTCGAAGTCGGATCCGACAACAAGCGGCTCAGGGTCGGCGACCGCGTGGTGATTCCGTTCACGATCATTTGCGGCGAATGCGAGCAGTGCAAGCGCGGCAACTTCTCGGTCTGCGAGCGCAGCAATCGCAACAAGGAAATGGCCGACAAGGTGTTCGGCCACAGCACGGCCGGCCTGTTCGGCTACAGCCATCTGACCGGCGGCTACGCGGGCGGCCAGGCCGAGTACGTGCGCGTGCCCTTCGCCGATGCGAGCGCCGTGAAGATTCCCGATGGGCTGACCGACGAACAGGTGCTGTTCCTCGGCGACATCTTTCCGACCGGCTGGCAGGCCGCCGCGGCCTGCGAGATCGAACCCACCGATACGGTCGCGATCTGGGGCGCCGGCCCGGTCGGACAGTTCTGCGTGCGATCCGCCGTGCTGATGGGCGCCAGGCAGGTGATCTGCATCGATCGCGTGCCCGAGCGCCTGAGCATGGCCGCGGCCGGCGGCGCGATTCCGATCAACTTCGACAACGAGAGCGTGCTCGACCGGCTCAACGAACTCACGCAGGGCAAAGGGCCGGAGAAGTGCATCGACGCCGTCGGCCTCGAATCGCATGCGACGCGCTCGCTCGACAGCCTCTACGATCGTGCCAAGCAGGCCGTGATGCTCGAAACCGACCGGCCGCACGTGCTTCGCGAAATGATCTACGTCTGCCGGCCGGCCGGCATCCTGTCGGTGCCGGGCGTCTATGGCGGGCTCGTCGACAAGCTGCCGTTCGGTGCGCTCATGAACAAGGGCCTCACCGTGCGCACGGGTCAAACGCATGTGAACCGCTGGACCGACGATCTGCTGCGCCGCATCGTCGAAGGCCAGATCGATCCGTCGTTCGTGATCACCCACACCGCCCCGCTCGAACAAGGCCCTGGCTTGTACAAGACCTTCCGCGACAAGGAAGACAGCTGCATCAAAGTCGTGCTGAAGCCCTGATGGGAGCATCCATGATGACCAAGCTTCCCGTAAGCCCCGATCGCTCGGCGGGCGCCCTGGGCTGGTTCAGCCTCGCGCTCGGTGCGGCCGAACTGCTTGCGCCCGCCCTGCTCGCGAACCGCCTCGGCCTGCGTGGCCGTTCGACGCTGCTGCAGCTCTACGGCCTGCGCGAGATCGGCGCGGGCCTGGGCCTGCTGTCGGGCCGTCACCGCAGTGCCTGGCTGTGGGCTCGCGTCGCCGGCGATGTGCTCGATCTGGCCACGCTCGCGGCGGCGCGTCCCGGCCGCGGCAGAGCGGTGGGTCTCGCCGCCGTGGCGGGCGTCACCGTGCTCGACGTCGTCAGCGCGAGTGCGGCAGGCCCGCAGTCGCGCGAGCGGAACAAGCCCGAGCCGCGCGACTACAGCGATCGCATCGGACTCGCGCAGCCGCCCGAGCAGATGCGCGGACTCGCCCGCACGGAGTCCAGTGCTGCGCTGGCCTGGGAGCGTCGCAACATCGCCTGAGCTCGGAGCCGCGCGAGCCGGTGCACCGGCGCAATTCGCGCGGCCTTGCCGATGCATCGATGCGTTCTGCACCTGCGCGCCCGGAAACATCGCCTGCCCGAGCGGCCCCGCCGGCCACCGGCTTTGTAAAACTGACTCGGAAAGCCGCTTCGCCAGGGCGTTCGCTTCAATCCGAACAGGCATTTTTTCCGATTCAAGAGCAATGACTTGAAGCGCCGCCGATGGCATGTGGATTGCCCCTATGGGCCTGACCAAGGTCCATAGGAGACTTCTCATCATGAGCTCGGCATCGATGTCGCTGTACGCACGGCAATCCCTCGCGCTTTCGCCTGCGATGCAGCATGCCGTGAGCTTTTTGCAGATGTCGTCGATCGAACTCGCCGTCGCGATTCGCGAGGCGCTCGAAAGCAACCCTTTCCTCGAGGAACCGACCGGCGAGGACGCCGCCTCGGATACGGCTCGGGATGATTCCGACGCCGAAGCTCCCACCGAAACCGAGGACTCGCCGCAGGAAACCGAGCTCCTGCGCGAAGACGATTGGTTTCGTGAGCAGCCGCTCGCAGCGTTCGCCGATGCCCGATACGATCCGTTCGCCACCGCGCAGCCCCCACGCGGGCTGCGTGAACACCTGCGCGATCAGCTGTGGGCGCAGCCGATGAGCGACCGCGACCGGCTCGGCGCGCTGATCATCATCGAATCGCTCGAAGACGACGGCTATCTGCGCGACGATCTGGACCCGATCGCCGAGGCGGCCGACAGCGATGTCGACGCGCAGGAGTTGCTGGGCGCGCTGCGCATCGTCCAGAGCTTCGATCCCAGTGGCATCGCCGCGCGCGATCTCGCCGAGTGCCTGCGCCTGCAGCTGCGCGCGCGCGGATGCGAGAACCCGCTGGCCGCGCGGATCGTCGCGAGCGGGCTCGAGCTGCTCGCCCTGCGCGACTACGCCCTGCTCGCCTCGCGCTACGGCGTGACGACGGGCGAAGTGCACGAGGCGCATCGCATCATCCGCACGCTCGATCCCAAGCCGGGCCTGCGCTTCGCGCCGGTGGGCGAGGAATACGTGGAGCCCGATCTCGTCGTCACCGACGACGGACGTGCGCTCAAGACCCAGGTCAATCCGAGCATCGTGCCGCGCATCGGCCTCAACCGCCGCTATATCGAGCTGATGCGCCACCGCGAACTGCGCGATCATTCCGGGCTGCGCCAGCAGCTGCTCGAAGCGCGCTGGATGCTGCGCCATTCTCGGCAGCGCTTCGACACGCTGCAGCGTGTCGGCGAGGCGATCGTGCGGCGCCAGCGCGCGTTCTTCAGCGACGGTCCCGGCGCGCTCAAGCCGCTCATGCTCAAGCAGATCGCCGACGACCTGGACCTGCATCTGTCGACGGTCTCGCGCGCCACGGCCAACAAGTACGTGGCCACGCCGCGCGGCGTCTTCGAGCTCAAGTACTTCTTCCCGCGCGTTCTGCAGACCCAGACCGGCGCCACCGGCTCCTCGGCCGCGGTGAAGAATGCGATTCGCGAAATGATCGCGGCCGAACCCGCTGGCGGAATCGCGCAGTCCGACGTCGCCCTGACCCGGCGGCTGCGCGACAGCGGCATCTTCGTCGCCCGGCGCACGGTCACCAAGTACCGCAACGCGATGCGCATCGTGCCCGCGGAGCTGCGCGGTGCGCCGGGTTGAGGAAAACCTGACTGTTCCCCGGCCTTCCCGCTCTGGCGCGCATGCAGCGCCAGGGCTACTCTTTGCGCCCCAGGAAGAGGCCGGAGCGCTTCCCGCGCCTCTCGGCGTTCGAGCGCCACCAGCCCGTCACACGTCAGGCAGACGGGAGCAAACGCCGTTCATGAGTCGCGAAGAGCCCGACCCCGAGTTCGAGGATCTGATCCACCATATCCAGCAGAGCCGCGGCGTCGACTTTCGCGGCTACAAGCGCACGAGCCTGCGCCGCCGGATTCTGCTGCGCATGCAGGAAGTCGGAGCCGAGAGCTTCGCCGCCTATCAGGCCTTCCTCGAAGTCCATCCGCAGGAATTCGTCGAGCTGCTCAACACGGTGCTCATCAACGTCACCTCGTTCTTCCGCGATGCCGAGGCCTGGGAAATCCTGCGTGACGAGGTGGTGCCGCACATCCTCGCGCGCTGCGAGCCCGACGAGCCGATCCGGGTCTGGAGCGTGGGTTGCGCATCGGGCGAAGAGCCGTATTCGATGGCGATCCTGTTCGCCGAGGCGCTCGGGCTCAACGAGTTCTGCCGTCGCGTGAAGATCTACGCCACCGATCTCGACGACCATGCGCTGGCCATCGCGCGACATGCGAGTTACGGCGAACGCGAAGTCGAAGGCGTGCCGCCGGCGCTGCTCGCAAAGTACTTCGAGAACACCAACGGCTCGTACGTCGTGCTGCGCGAGTTGCGCAAGAGCGTGATCTTCGGCCGCCACAACGTGGTCTTCGACGCACCGATCTCGCGCATCGACCTGCTGTCCTGCCGCAACCTGCTGATCTATCTCGAGACCGATACCCAGAACGTGGTGCTGCCGCGCCTGCACTATGCGCTGCAGGACGACGGCTACCTGTTCCTCGGCAAGGCCGAGACCCAGCTTGCGCGCTCGAAGTTGTTTCGCCCGCTCAACAGTCGGCACCGCATCTTCAGTAAGGTGCCGCAGGAGTGGAGACGCAGCGCGGGCGGCAGCCTGCTTGCGAGCGCCGATCCACGCGACGCCGGCCCTGCTCAGCAACTCAAGATGCTCGAGTCCATCATCGACAACGTGCCCACGGCCCATCTCGTGGTCGACCTGGCCGGCACGCTGATCTTCGCCAACATGACGGCGCGGCGCATGCTCGAAGTCGGCGAAGCCGACATCGGCCGGCCGTTCCAGGATCTGCCGATCTCGTACCGGCCCTCCGAACTGCGCAGCCGCATCGATCTGGTTCGCGCCGAGCTCAAACCGGTGCATCTCGAAAGCCAGGAGTTCCTGCGGCCGTCGGCGACCCCGATGCGACTGGCGATCGACATCGTTCCGCTGATTGAACGCAACGGCGACATCTACGCCACGCTGCTGACCTTCATCGACAACACGCGCATCGACCAGCTCCAGCGCGAGCTCGAGGCGACCCAGGAGAGCCTGGAGACGACGATCGAGGAGCTGCAGTCGGCCAACGAGGAACTCGAAACCACCAACGAGGAGCTGCAGTCGACCAACGAGGAGCTCGAGACCACCAACGAGGAGCTGCAGTCGACCAACGAAGAGCTCGAGACCATGAACGAGGAGCTGCGCTCCACGGCCGAGGAGATGGAGGCCTCCAACGAGGAACTGCGCCAGCAGAGCGAGGATGCCACGCGCTATCGCACGCACTCGGAATCGATCCTGCGCAGCATCAATACCGGCATCGTCGTGCTCGACACGGATTTGACCGTGCGGTCGTGGAACCGCTGGAGCGAGAACACCTGGGGCATGCGCGCCGACGAAGTCATCGGCCAGCCATTCCTGTCGCTCGAAATCGGCCTGCCCGTGCACCTGCTCGAGAACGGCCTGCAAGACGTGATCCTGCGCGGCGACACCGAGAGCGAGCGCGTCTTGAGCGGCGTCGATCGCAGGGGCCGCTCGGTGACTTGCCGCATCCGCCTGAGTCCCCTGCTCTATCAAAGCCATGCCGTGCACGGCGTCGTGCTGATCGCCGAGGACATCACCGAGCAGGTCGAGCGCGAGGAATATACGCGCCAGCTCGGCCGTCTCGTCGGCCAGTCGCTCAACGAGGTTTACTTTCTCGAGCCGACGAGCCTGCGTTTTCTGCTCGTCAACAAGGGCGCGGAGAAAAAACTCGGCTACAGCCTCGCGCAGCTGCGTCAGTTCGCGCTGACCGATTTCATGCCCGACGTGCCGGCGAGCGCAGTGCAGAATCTGGTTGCCACCATCGTTCAAGGCGACAAGGCCGAGGTGGTATTTGAAACGCGCATCAAGAGCGCCTCCGGGGCCAGCTATCCCGCTGAAATCTGCATGCAGTATTTCGGCAAGGAATCGCCGCCAGTCGTGCTGGCCCTGCTGCACGACACCACCGAAAGGCAGCTGCTGGATTCCTGAGTCGGCTCACCCGGCCTTGGTGATCGACGCGGCGGCTGATCGCGTGACGAGCTCTTCGATGCCGAGTTCGAGCGTCCTGATCAGATGCTCGGCCTCCCGACCTATCTCCCGCCATCGCTGCTCGGCGTGGCGAAAGCCCTTGTCGCGGGCCGAATCTTCCATCCGCTGGTACAGCGAGCGGCGTTCCCGATGCGTTTGCACCGCGAGGCCCAGCGCGCGTTCGAGGGGATCGCCGTCAACGCGCTGGCGGCCGATGCCTTGGATCGATACGAGGCCCCTGCCGCGAACCGGTGAGAGGTGTGTCGCATCCAAATGCGCGCCCGCATTCAAGCTGCGCATGTCCCCGACATCCTGCTCGGCCAGGCGATCCTCCGAAATCACGTCGGCCGATAGCGGGGAGCTCTCGCCCGGTGTTTCCTGTACCAGGCGCTGCAGAAGCGCCGGCATCCGATCGATCGTCAGGCAATGATCGACATGATCGTGCTTGAGCGCGTGGCGCGGCATGGAGCTCCACTGCGCCTCGGCAGGGTCTTGCACGACCGAGACGCCACCAGCGTGATGAATGTGGATAAGCCCATTGGTGCCATCCCCCAGCATGCCGCTCAGCAGCATGCCGATCACGCGCGAACCGTACGCCACCGCTGCGGAACGAAACAGCACATCGATTGCGGGGCGCACATGATGTTCCTCCGGCCCGCGGCTCAGGATCATGCGCCCGGATCGGAGCAGAAGATGTCTCGCCGGAGGAGCGACGTAGATGTGCCTGGCCTGCGGAACCTCGCCGTGGACTGCCGCTTTCACTTTAAGCGGAGACACGCGGTCCAGCAGCCTGGGCAGCAAGCTGGGCCCTGACGGGTTCAGGTGCAGGACGATGAAGACGGAAGCATCGAGATCCGCCGGCAGGACGGCGCAGAGCTTCATCAGCGCCTTGACCCCGCCTGCCGAAGCTCCGATGACGATAATGTCTCGTCCCGTATTCATGGTTTACAGTATAAAAATCGGCTCCCCGACACGCCCATGAATGGAAACTTCGAAGCCCTCTCAGTGGGCGAGAATCAGGTCTAGTGCAATGGAATTGCATGCTGGCAACATGGATTCGGAGACCTCGCTGCGGGCCAAATTGCGCCTGGCGGAAACCGAAATCGAGCAAATGAAAGTTGCAGTCGAGGACATGCTCGGAGAGTCCAGCCGTTTTTATACTGAAATACAGAGGCTGCAATCCGAAGTCGACCATTCTCGTCAGAAATATCTCGCGATAGATTCGACCGCGCGTAGATTGCAGGCAGAACTCCTGCCGCGCGAGATTTCCGCCGCCATCCCGCGCCTGGAACGCGGAACCGAGGTTCTCGAAGCGCTCGGAGCGCATTTGCGTGATACCCGTCGGCAACTGCGTGAAGCCTTAGAGAGCGTCGAGCGACGCACCACGGAGCAGGCGCAGCGGCTCACCCGGGCCTCGATCCGCGAACACGAGCTTCGTCTCGACCTCGCCCTGCGTTATGCGCGGGCCTGCCGCTGGGATTGGAATCCCGATACCGATGAACTGCTGATCGGCGGCGGCGATCCCGAAATCACGAGTCTGTTCGGCCCGGCTCCCCCCACGAATGCCACGATGTGGCAGGAGCGCCTAAAGCCTTCGGACAGGGAACTGCTCAGGGACAGCCTGCAGCGCTGCCAGTCCGAAGGCGACGAAGTCGACGTGCAGTTTCGCGTACGGCCCGCAGGCCGGGCGCTGTACTGGCTGGCTGCGCGCGGCGGCCTGGTGCTTCGCCCCGACGGCAGCCGCTGGGTCATTGGCCTTGTCACCGACGTAACGGCGATGAAGCTTGCCGAAACCGTGCTCATGCAAGCCAATGCCACGCTCAGCCGACAGGCTGCGGAACACAGCTCGGAGACCCGGAAGGCGCAGGCCCAGCTGCAGCAGAAGCAGAAGATCGAAGCCCTGGGCATGATCGCGAGTGGAGTGGCACACGACTTCAACAATTTGCTATCGGTAATCGGCAACAATGCTTACCTGCTGAGCTGCACCGAAGACAGCCGGCGGCGCTCTTCGCTGGTCGCGCAGATCCTGAAAGCCACCGATCGCGGCGGCCAGCTCACCAGCCGCCTGCTGAGCTTCGGCAAGCCAGGCGCCCAGCTCGTCGAGCAACTCAAGCTCGCCGACGACAGGAGCGAATTGCGCGATCTGCTGGGTAATTCGCTACGTTCGAACCTGCGGCTCGACATCATCATAGAGCCCGCCCTGTGGTCGGTTTGCGTCGATCGAAATGAGCTGCATCTGGCGCTGCTGAACCTCTGCATCAACGCGCGCGACGCGGTCGCCGGTGAAGGCCGCATCGAGTTGCGCGCGCGCAATCGCGAATTCGGTCCTGCCGATGTGGAAGGGCTCGAGATCGAGGCCGGCGATTACGTCGAGATTCAAATGCACGATTCGGGCTGTGGTATCGCGCCCGAAATGGCGGAGCGCATCTTCGAGCCGTTTTTCACCACCAAAGACAAAGGCCATGGCACCGGCCTGGGTCTGTCGCAGGTGATCAGCTTCGCTCGCAACAATGGAGGAACAGTGCTGCTGCACAGCCAGCCTGGTCGTGGTTCCGTCTTCAGCATCCTGCTGCCCGCGTCCCCGCAGGCGGCCCCCCTGGAGCACAGTTCATGCCTCACGCCCTGATCGTCGAGGACGACGCCGCCTCGCGCGAGTCGCTCGCGGCGATGGTCGAGGTCAAAGGCTTCACCACGGCGATCGCGGGCGATCTGTCGCAGGCGCGCCGTCATCTGAGCACGCAAACACCGGACATCGCATTGATCGACCTGCAGTTGCCCGACGGCTACGGCATGAACCTGATCAACGAGCTGCTGCCCCGGCGCGACACCGAGATCGTGCTCGTCACCGGCCATGCGACGATCGACAGCGCAGTAGAGGCGTTGCGCGCCGGTGCGACCGACTACCTCACCAAGCCGATCGACGTGCGACGCCTGCACGCGGTGCTCGCCCGCGTGCCGCGCAGTTCGGAGTTGCAGGAGCAGATCGGCGGCCTGCGCCGACAGCTCGCGGAGCTCGGGCATTGCGGCCGGCTCGTCGGCCAGTCGCCCGCGATGCGCACGCTGTACGCGCAATTCGAACGCATCGCGCAGACTTCCGCGCCGGTCGTCATCCAGGGCGAAAGCGGCTCCGGCAAGGAGCTCGCGGCGCAGACGCTGCACGAGCTGTCTCGTCGCGCGCGCCAGCCTTTCGTCCCGGTCGACTGCGAAGCGTTTACGCCCGAGCGCCTCGCCGCCGAACTGTTCGGAGACGCGCAGACCCAGCAGGCCGGCTACGTCGAAAGCGCAGACGGCGGCACGCTGTATCTCAGCGAGATCACCGGCTTGGCGTCGACTGTGCAGGCGGCGCTGCTGCGCCTGATGGAGACCGGACGCTTTCGTCGTCCGGGCAGCGGAGGCGACATCTACGTCGACCTGCGCATCGTCGCCGGAACCCAACACGATCTGGCGACTGCGGTCGCCAAGGGCCTGCTGCGAGCCGACCTGCTGCATCGTCTCAATGTGTTCACGGTGCAGATGCCCCCGCTGCGCGCGCGACGGGACGACATCGAACTGCTGGCGAGACATTTCCTGTCCGAGCTCAACCGTGAACACGGCACGGGCAAGCGCTTCGGGCGCGATGCGATGGAGGCGCTCATGGCCGAACGCTGGACCGGCAACGTACGCCAGCTGAACAATGCGGTGCTGCGCGGCTACCTGCATGCGGAGCACGAGATCGACGCCGTCCACCTGCTGGGCGGCATGCAGGCGATCGCCGAACCCAAGCCGTTCGAGAGCCACATCGAGATCGCGGTCGGCACTTCGCTTGCCGCGGCCGAGCGCCGTCTCATCCTGTCGACACTGGAGGCCTGCTCGGGCGTGCGCAAGCGTGCCGCGGAAGTGCTCGGCATCAGCCTGAAGACGCTCTACAACCGTCTCGACGAATACCAGGGCTGATCGAAGAAGCGCTCCCTCCTCGCGATGGAAGGGAGCGCTACGCGCACCTAGGTATTGAGTTCCTTGGCATGTGCGCCGTGCTGCTGCAGCTTCGGCAGCAGTTCGGCCGCGAAGGCCTTGACCTGCGGATCCTTGGCTTCCTTCGCCGTCTGGTCGAACAGCGAGACGGCTTCCTTGTGCGTGAGGACCATCTTGTTCTCGTAGTCCTTGTCGAAGTCCTTGCCGGGCTTGTCTTTGGCGAGTGCATCGAGCATCTGCTGATGACGGCCGAGCAGCTGGGTCGGCAGGGTCACGCCCTTGCTCGTCGCGAGCGCCTGGAGCTTCTGCGAGGCTTCGGTGTGATCCTTGATCATCTGCTCGGCAAAGTTCTTGAGTTCGGGCCGGCTGGCCTTGGTCTGGGCGAGCTTGGCCGCTTCGATCTCGAGCATGTTCGACGAGGCCGCGCTTTCGAAGAAATCCTTCTCGCTGTTCGAAAGCACCGCCTGCAAGACACCCGACGGCTGCATCGGCTCCGCTGCGATCGCCGACAGCGGGGAGAATGCCAGAGTGCTCAGGCCGGCCAGCAAAACGATTTTGTTGATTTTCATTCCATGCTCCTGTGAGTGAGGGGTGTTGCGTTTTTATCGTGCGAGTCTGGTATCAAGCCGCCTTGCGCAAGTTGGCGGCGGGCACCGAGCGCGTTCCTGCTGCGACAGAACGCAATAGCCCCTCCGCAAACGGCGTTCCCGCTATTGCCCAGCTGCGATCGACTCGCGATTCGATGAACTCCACAGCCGCGTGAAGCCATCGACGATTCAGCGCCTTTGCTTAGGCTGCTGCGCAAGAAGTTCGATGCGAAAACCCAGGTCCACTTTCCAACCAAGGAGATCGCCATGTCCATCGTCGACAAGATCGTTTCCGCCGTCACCCCGCCCGAAACCCGCCATGCGCGCGAGAAGGCGCGTCGCCAGGCCATCGCCGAAGCGGTTCCCGGCAGCTGGTTCGCGATGGTGCTCGACCACCATCAGCAGATCGAAGCGGCCTTCGACGCCGTCGAGAAGGCCAAGACGCCCGAGCAGCGGCGTGCCACCCAGAAGTGGTTGTCGATCCTGCTCGCGGGCCATGCGATCGCCGAGGAAGTCACGCTGTATCCGGCAATGGCCTCGCATGGCGAAAAGCTGCGAACCGAACTTGCCTACCAGGAGCAGAGCGCGGCCAAGGGCGAGACCGCGGCGCTCGACGAACTTGATCCGATGAGCCAGGACTACATCGACAAGCTCGGCCACATTCGCGGTGCCGTCGAACATCACATGTACGAAGAAGAGCACACCTGGTTCCGCAAGCTGCAGGACAAGGCCTCGCCCGAAACCATGGAGCGGCTCACACGTCTTTACGCCGAAAGTTTCGAACGCTATGTCGGCGACGACACCTCGGCGAGCGTCATCAAGGCCTACAAGGCCCAGACACACTGAGTAGCCTGTAGCGCTTGGGCATCGGCTCAAAGCAGGCCATGATCGAGAAAATCATCAGCGTCGACTGGCAGACGCTGATGATTCCCGATTCCAGCGTGGCCGAGATGGTGTTGCGAGGTACGCTGACCTATTGGTTCCTGTTTCTGATCCTGCGCCTGTTCCGGCGGCCGACCGGCCAACTCGGCATCGCCGATGTCTTGCTCATCACCATTCTCGCCGATGCCTCGCAGAACGCGATGGGCGGTACCTACGAGTCGATCGCGTCGGGTTTCGTGCTGATCGCCACGATCGTGTTCTGGGATCGCTTGATCGATCATCTCGCCTATCGCTACCACTGGTTCACGCCCGTTGCGCAGCCGCCGCCGGTCGTCCTGATCCGCAATGGTCACGTGCAGCAGGACTCCCTGCGCAGGCAAAAGATCAGCGACGAGGAGCTGCTCTCGCATCTGCGCGAGCAAGGCATCGAGGATCCTTCCGAAGCCAGGCTTTGCCTGCTTGAGAGCGATGGTCGCATCAGCGTCTTGAAGCACTGACTCAGGGCCGTCGAAGAGATTGCTGCCTCCTTTCCGGTATCTATCTTTGTTGCGGAAAGCCGCGGAGCATAGTCGCGTGCAGTGCAAGCAATGCAGCTTGCTCGATTCGCGACCGGGACAGCGCGGCTTCAGCAGATTGTTTCGCGGGACGTGGCCAATGAAATGGCGGCGGAAAATCGATATCCGACCGCGATCGAGCCACGAGGCGCGCGCTCCATTCGAGTTCATGACGTGGACAGCCCATGCGAACAAGCTAGTGGACAGTTGACGTCGAACGTCATCGCACCGGTCATCGCACCGCATCCATTACGAGAGGTCTTCATGAACCCGATCAATTCCACCCCGCGCCTGCATCGCATCGGTAGCGAGCGCTTTCACCGCGACCTGGCGCAGAAAAACGTCGGTCGCCTGCAGCCCCGGTTGCCCGCTCAGGACTGGGAACGCGAGCTCGAAACCGAAATGCAGTTGCGGCGCATGGACATCGAGCTCATCGAGGCCCAACGCCGTGAGCTGGCGCCGATGCTGCAGAACGTTCCGACCGATGCCGATGGTTTCATGGCGTGGTTCGAAGGCTTGCGTGAGAACGGTCCCGGCCAGGGCGATGCGCTGTTTCCGTGGCTCGCAGAGCAGGCGACGATGAGCCAGATGCGCTGGTTCCTGACCCAGGAAGTCGCGGGGGAAGCGGGCTTCGATGATCTCGTTGCGCTGACGCAACTCGGCCTCGCTCCGCAGCCGAAGCTCGAACTCGCGCGCAACTACTGGGACGAGATGGGCCGCGGCCGTGAGGAAGGCATGCACGGCCTCATGCTCAGCGCGACGGTCCGGGAACTGGAGCTGCAGCCCAAGATCGAAACGACCGTCCACGAAGCACTCGCGCTCGCCAACACCATGCTTGCGCTCGCCAGTCACCGTCGCTACACGTACCAGTCCATCGGCGCCTTGGGCGTCGTCGAGCTCACGGCGCCCACCCGCGTCTGCAAGGTCGACGAAGGCCTCAAGCGCCTCGGCATCTCCGCGCAGGGACGCCGTTACTTCACGCTGCATGCGGGCCTCGATATCCGCCACTCGGAAGCCTGGAATCGCGAGGCCATCCGGCCGATCGTGAACGAGTTTCCGGAGGCGGCCTTGGCGATCGCCGAGGGCGCGCTCATGCGACTGCGATGCGGAGAGCGCTGCTTCATGCGCTATCGCATCGAACTGCGGATGCCGGCCGAGGCCAACGGTCGGGGCGAGGCACGCGCAGCCTGAGGCTCATCTTTCTTCGCTCGGATATCACGAGCGCCATTCGTGTAAGACAGGAGGAATCCTCATGGCACAGCAACAGCATCGCGGACCGGAAGCACGCAAGATCGAGCTCGAGCGCCGTCTGGACGAAAACGAGAAGACCGTCAGCCGTGGCCTCGCTTCGGACCAGGAAGACTCGGAAAAGAAGAACGTCTCGGGACAGCAACAACAGTCTGGTGGCCCGGATCACAGAGGCCGGCAGGGATCTGCGGATCACTCCACACCGCCCGGCGGAGGCAAGCTGCGTCAGGACCGCAAGGAATGACGGAGGACACATGAGCAGCCCTCAGAACAAGCCTGTCGGCGATCGGCGATCCCGCAGTGCCGTCGTGGTGGCGGCCGACGCGGCGATCGCCCGTCTGTTCCTTGCCAGGAACGATGCCGAATGGACCGAGCTCGATGATCTGACCAATCCGGCCGCGCACGCCGACGAGCGAGAGCTCGTGGCGGATGCGGCCGGACGGCGCGGCGCATCGACGACGCAGAGCGGAAATTCCGCCTATGGTGGCGGGTCGATGAAGGCGCATCGCATAGAGGAGTTCGCGGCGGAAGTGTGCAAGCGCGTGGCAATCAGCTTGCGTGAGACCCAGGCCGAGCAAGTGCACCTGATTGCGGAGCCGCATTTTCTCGGTCTGCTGCGCCAGCGTCTCGACGCCGAAATTCGCAAACGTGTGGGCGCCGAAGTCAGCAAGAGTCTGGCGCGCCACTCGCCCGAGCAGATTCGGGCGGCACTGCCCGACGATGTGACTCACTGATCCAGATCAGCCGCCGAGCACGGCGATGACAAACACAAAGGCCGGAGCCCTGCTCCGGCCTTTTGTTGGGCTTAGGTGATGGAACTCAGATCGGAGTCTGTCCGCCCGTCGCGCCGAAAACTTCGCCGGTGACGTAGCTTGCGTCGTCGGATGCCAGGAATACGAACAGTGTCGCCTGCTCGACGGGCTGCGCCGGCCGCTTGAATGCCGTGTGCGAGCCGAACTGCTGGACGAAATCCGGATCGAGAGTCGACGGAATCAGCGGAGTCCAGACCGGCCCTGGCGCCACGGCGTTCACGCGCACGCCCTTGTCGGCGAGCAAGCCGGCGAGACTCTTGGTCATGCTCGAAATGGCGGACTTGGTCGCTGCGTAGAAGATCAGATTCGGGGTCGGAGACAAGGCCTGGATCGAGCTCGTGTTGATCACGCAGGCGCCCGGCCGCAGATGGGCCGCCGCGGCCTGGGTCAAGTAGAAAATCGGAAACACGTTGGTCTTGAACGTGGTTTGGATCTCATCGAGCGGAATCTCCTCGAACTTTTCGTAGGAGCGCTGATAGGCCGCGTTGTTGACGAGGATGTCGAGGCTGCCGAACTCCGAGACGGTTTTCTCGACGAGTGATCTGCAAAACGCGGGATCGCTGACGTCGCCATTCACGGCGATGGCCTTGCCGCCCAGCTTCTTGATGGCTTCGACGGCCTTGGCCGCGTCCTCCGCATCGTCGGGCAGGCCATTGATGACCACCTTCGCGCCTTCCTGCGCATAGAGCAGCGCCACGGCCCGGCCGATGCCGCTGTCGCTGCCGGTGATCAGGGCGACACGCCCCTCGAGCTTGCCGCTGGCCCGATATCCCGTCTCGCCGTGGTCGGCAGGCGGATTCATCACTTTCTCCTTGCCCGGAGGCGAGGTCGGTTGCTGCGGGAACGGCGGCTTGGGGCCGCGTTCGCGGGGATCCTTCAGATGCGTAGCGGACATGGTGATCCTCCTTGATCGTATGTCGGTGAAGCGTTGCCATGGGTAAGACATGCAGCCTTCTCAGGAGCAAACGACTCGGGAGCAAACGATGTTCCCGCCTGTGTCGTGCTCGCGATGCGCGCTAGCGCCAGAGCTCGAGAATCTCGGCGCTACTGGCCAGATCGATCTGGTGGCTGTAGCGCTGCTCGTAGAGCGTCAGCAAGGCGTCGTGCGTGGCGTCGTTGGCGCTGCACAAGGCATCGCGCGCGATCACGACGCGATAGCCGAGGTCGACCGCGTCGAGTACGGCCGCCAGCACGCAGACATCGGTTTCGGCGCCCGAGATGATCAGGGTGGTGGCGCCACGCTCCTGCAGCACGGCTTGCAGGCGGCTGCGTTCGAACGGCGAATACGCGGGCTTGTCGATCACGGTCGCGGGCGGCACCAGCGCGGCGAGCGGATCGACGAGATCGATCAGCTTCGGGTCGAGCCGTTCGAGCGTGACGTCGCGCCAGTGTTCATAGAAATCGCGCCAGCGTCCACGCGCCTGCCGCGGCGTCTCGGGTGGAACGAAGCGCGTGAACACCGTTTTCTCGGGATGCGCTTCGGCGAGCCGTCTGACGATCGGCAGCACGCGCGACATCCACGGCGTTTCCCAAGGCCCGTCGCGGTCGAAGAGCCGCTGCATGTCCACGCAAAGGTGAACCGCGTCGGTGATGACATCCATGTCGTTTCGCTCCTGCGGCTCGCCGGCTTGCTTGCGCGAACTGCGCAAGTCGATGCGAGCGACCCGAACGCTTAGTGACACAGCGAGTCGGAACCGCGGATGACTCCATCGCGCCGGTGTTCAGCGCGTGCGACTTCCGGTTCTGCCGGCCAGCGAGGCGACGGCCGCGACAAGCTCCTGCGGGTCGGCGGGCTTGGCGAGGTGCATCTGGTAGCCCGCGAGCAAAACGGAGCGGCGATCTTCCATGCGCGCGAACGCCGTCAGCGCGACGGCCGGCAACTGCGCCGCTCCGAGCCCCGAACTGCGGATCTTGCGAATCAACTCGTAGCCGTCGCGCGGCGACATGCCGATGTCGCTGACGAGCACCTGCGGAGCGAACTCGTCGAGCCTGGCGAGCGCGGTGTCGACGTCGGCGCATTCGAGAGCCTCGGCACCGGCTTCGCCGAGCACGCGGCCGACGAGAATGCGCGCATCGTCGTCGTCCTCGACCACGAGCACGCGCAGGCCGCTCAGCGAATGATCGCTCGCGAACGAGCTCTGTACCGACAAGGTCGCTGCCTGCTCGGTATCGGGCACCAGCGAAGTCGCCGGCAGGGCCACCGAGAACGTGGCGCCCTCGCCTTTTCCGCTGCTGTAGGCCGAGACCGAGCCACCGTGCATTTCGACCAGATGCTTGACGATCGACAAGCCAAGCCCGAGCCCCCCGGCCGCGCGTGCGCTGCCGCTCTCGCCCTGGCGGAAGCGATCGAAAATGTGCGGCAGGAATTCGGGTTCGATGCCGCGGCCGCTGTCCGAGATCACGACGCGTACCTGGTGTCCGTCGTTGTGCACCTCGGCGCGGACATTGCCGCCCTTGGGCGTGAACTTGATCGCGTTCGAGAGCAGGTTCCAGAGCACCTGCTGGATGCGGGCACCGTCGGCGAGCACCATCGCCTGCGCCGCCTCGCCCGCGCATTCCACGCGCACGCCCTTGGCTTCTGCGGTGGAGCGCACGCCCTCGACTGCGGTTTCGAGCGCGGAATTCAGATCGAGCAACTCGATGTCGAGCCGCATCTTGCCCGAGGTGATACGCGAGACGTCGAGCAGATCGTTGATGAGCTGGGCTTGCAGGCGCGCATTGCGTTCGATCGCCTGCAGGCCTTGCCGGTGATCGCTGCCCTGCGCCTGGCGGGTCAGGACTTCGGCCCAGCCGAGAATGGCGTTGAGCGGCGTGCGCAGCTCATGGCTCAGCGTGGCCAGGAACTCGTCCTTGAGCCGGTTCGCGCGCTCGGCTTCCGCGCGCGCGGCGCGTTCGCTCTCGAGCAGCTGCTCGCGCTCGGCCTCGGCTTGGCGCGCCCGCAGGAAGGCCTTGACGGTGGCAGCCAGCACGCGCGGCTCGACCGGATGCGTGAGGTAGCCGTCGGCGCCCGCGTTGAGGCCCGTGACCTTGGAGCCTTCATCGACGAAGCTCGCGGACAGATGCACGATCGCCACGCGCGCCGTATCGGGCCGCTCGCGCAAGGCCTGGCAGATCTCGAAGCCGCTGAAATCGGGCAGGTTGATATCGAGCACGACGAGATCCACACGCTCGTCGGCGAGCTTGAGCGCATCGCTACCGGTTCCGGCTTCGCGCAGCTTGAAGCCTTCGGCGCGCAGCACTCGCGAGGTCGAATAGCGGGTGGCCGGATTGTCGTCGACCACGAGAATGGTGAAATCGGCAGGCGTCATTCCGGACTCTCGCTTACGCTGGCCTTGAGGCGCATCGGCAGCCGTACCCAGAAGCAGGAGCCCCGGCCGACTTCGCTGACGACGCCGACTTCGCCGCCGAGCAGTTCGGCGAATTTCTTCGACAGCGCAAGCCCAAGCCCGGCACCGCGAAAGCGCTTCTGGATCGGCGAATCCACCTGCGTGAAATCCTGGAACAAGGCGCTTTGATACTCGGGCGCGATGCCGATGCCGGTATCGCTGACCGAGAATTCCACGCGATCCCCGTCGATCGCCTTCGCACTCACGCGCACTTCGCCTTCGGAGGTGAACTTCAACGCGTTGGCGATGAAGTTGCGCATGATCTGTGAAAGCTTGCGATCGTCGGTGTAGACGCGGTCGAGGCCGACGGGCTCCTCGAAGATCAGCGCCACCGCGGTATCGCCGACCAGCGGCTTGAACATGCCGCGTAGGGTCGAGAACAGGTCGACCATCTCGAACCATGCCGGCGAAATGTTGATCTTGCCGGCTTCGACGCGAGCCAGGTCGAGCAGGTCTCCGACCATGTCGGTGAGTTCCACGGCCGATGTCTGGATGAAACCCACCTGACGCTTCTGCTCGTCGCCCAGGGGGCCGTCGAGTTCGTCGAGCAGGATGCGCGCGATCGATCGGATCGAGCTCAGCGGCGTCTTGAACTCGTGGCTGATGTAGGACAGGAAGCGGCTCTTGAGCTCGGCCGCGTCGCGCAACTGGGCCGCTTTGTCCTCGAGCTCCGAATACAGCGCGACGACGCCGAGATTGGTTTCGGCGAGCTCGGCGTTGAGCAACTCGATCTGCGCCTCGTGTTGCGCGATCAGCGCATGCAGCTCATCGACCGAGGCAGCGGAAGCGCTCATGCGTCGGCCTGTTTCAGAACCACGATCGTGGCGTCGTCGCGCTCACGGGCGAAATCGCGAAACAGTACCGCGGCGATGATGGCCGGATGACGCGCAGCGAGCCCCGGGTAGTCGCCGAGCTTCCAGCGCGCGGAAACCCCATCCGAATGCATCACCAGCAGGCAGTTCGGCTTCCAGGCGTAATCGAAGCCCTGCACGCGTTTCATCTGTGCACCGACCGTTCCATTGTGTGAAACCAGCCCCTGGTTGCGCTCGCCCACCAGCGTGCCGCTGATGTTGCCGACTCCCGCATAGCTCAGCAGGCCGCGCGTGCGATCGAGCAGCGCGCAGGCCATTGCGCCGCCGCGTGTCGAGGACAATTGCTCGTTGGCGCGCTGCAGGCTCGCCACGGGCGGCCACGGCGTCGCGTTGAAAGCCGCCTTGGCCGCCAGCGCGACCTCGTGCGCCAGCAAGCCGTGGCCGAGCCCGTCGACGACCATCAGCGCGATGTTGTCCTCGCTTTCGACGAGCATCCAGCCGTCGCCGCAAACCGGCTCGCCATGAAGGGCGACGTTGACCGCGCCCAGCTCGAACAGCGACGCCGGCACCAAGGTCTTGCGCGCCGATACCGCGAGGCGCGCGACCACGACGGTGCCCTTGCCGAGCTGCGAATAGACATCGAAGAACGCCGACAATCGCCGCACCGCGCCAAGGCCGTTGCCCGAGGTGCCGTGCGTCGAATAACCATCGCTCAGGCACAGCGAGGTATCGCCCATGCCGGGGCCGGAATCGAGTGCGACGAGTTCCACGACCGGCGCGGCCTGATCGAGAACCTGGACGAGGAGTTCGCCGCCATTGGCGTGGCGCACGAGGTTGGTCGCGAGTTCGGAGGCGACGATGGCGACGCGGCCAGCATGGGTTTCGTCGGCCCCCGCTTCGATGGCGATTTGCGTTGCCATGCGGCGAGCGGCGCCGATCGCGCTCGCGTCCGTAATCGCCATGCGCCGCTGCAGAGTCATAGGGTCCAGGATCACTTCCAACGCGTGATCGTGACGGTGGTTCCCTGACCCACTGCTGTCTGCAACTCGAACTCGTTGACGAGGCGTTTGGAACCCGTCAGCCCCTTGCCGAGCCCGTGGCCGGAAGTCCAGCCGTCGGTCATTGCCAAACCGATGTCCGGAATGCCCGGCCCCCGATCTTCGAAGCTCAGGCGCAGGCCTTTGCGGATCCCGTCGTCGAGCAGCTGCCAGCGCATGTCGCCGCCGCCACCGTAGATCAGCGTGTTGCGCGCAATCTCGCTCGCGGCGGTGACCATCTTGGTCTGGTCGACGAGCGAGAAGCCGAGCTGCTGCACGAGTTTGCGCACGAGCTGTCGGCTCAGGACGATGTCCTGCTCCGAGCGTACCGGGACGACGTCAGCCGCGGTGACGGCCATCGACGCCCTCCCAGGAATCCCAATCCATCCTGAGCAGGCGCATGCCGCGCTCGACATTGAGTGCGGTGCGCACGCCGCTGAGGCTCAGGCCGAGCTCGACGAGCGTGATCGCAACCGCCGGCTGCATGCCGACCAGCACCGTGCGCGCATCGAGCAGGCGCGACATCGCCGAGATGTCGGCGATCATGCGGCCGATGAACGAGTCGACGATCTCGAGCGCCGAGATGTCGATCAGCACGCCCTTGGCGTTTTTTTTCTGGATCATCGTGGTGAGGTCTTCCTGCAGCGTCAGCGCGAGCTGATCGTGCATGTCGACCTGGATCGTGACGAGCAGAAACTCGCCCATGCGTAGAATCGGAATGCGCTCCATGGCGAGCGGCTCAGGCCCGCGCCACGTTGAGGCCGACGCGCTTCATCGCGAGCGCGAAGGCATCGGCGAGCGTGGCCTTGGTGGCGACCGCGCCGAGCTCGACGCCCAGGTGCACGATGGTCTGCGCGATCTGCGGGCGTATGCCGCTGATGATGCAATCGGCGCCCATCAGGCGAATGGCGGTGACGGTCTTGAGCAGATGCTGGGCAACCAGCGTGTCGACGGTCGGAACACCGGTGATGTCGATGATCGCGAGCTCGGCTTCGGTTTCGACGATGCGCTGCAGCAGCGTCTCCATCACCACCTGCGTGCGCGCGGAGTCGAGCGTGCCGATCACGGGCAATGCGAGGATGCCGTCCCACAGCTTGACGACCGGCGTGGAGATTTCGAGCAGATCCTGCTGCTGGCGGTTGATGACGTCTTCGCGCGAGCGCTGGTAGGTTCTCGCCGTGTGCAGGCCCAGCGCGTCGAGCAGTTCGGTCACCGCCCAGATGTCTTCGGCGAGCCCGTCGGCATCGCTCTGGTAGGCAGCGCGCAGCGCAGCGAACAGCGGCCGCTTGAGCGAGAAGATGAAGGTGGCGGTTTCGTCGAAGCTGAACCCCTGCACCGCCCGGCTGCGGGAAATCTCTTCGAGAAAATCGCGCAGCGGCGAAGGCTTGGACGGCATGGCCGGCGACAGGTTGCCGCCCTGCGTCGCCATGGCGAGCAGGCGCAAGAATTCGGTGGTTTGCTGATTCAGAGCGGCTTCGCTGATGCGCCCGCCACTGGTCGCAATGTTCTGACGCAGCTCGGCAAGCCATTGCTGATGGATGGAAGCAGAGGCGGTATCGCCGGACAACAGCAAAC
Organism: Hydrocarboniphaga effusa AP103; assembly: GCF_000271305.1. Lineage (GTDB taxonomy): Bacteria > Pseudomonadota > Gammaproteobacteria > Nevskiales > Nevskiaceae > Hydrocarboniphaga > Hydrocarboniphaga effusa. Next base: position 89,627 of record NZ_AKGD01000004.1, on the reverse strand, counting down.
TCAGCTTCGAAGCGAATGCCATCGATCAGCCCTCGTTGATTGAAATTTGAGATGTTCTGTGACAGCTGTCGGGAGCTGTATCGATCGAGTCTAGCACGCCTCTAACGCCTTGTTCTTGCGCGCGAAATCAGCAAACTCCGAGTCAGCAAACTCCGTTCCCGGGTCGTCGCATGCCGTGGTTGTTTCATGCGGTGGCGGGATCGATCAGCACGTGCTCACTCGGTTCGCGTCCTGGCGAGGCGAGCGCGCCAGCCCGGTAGCTCGACGAGCGGCAACAGGCCGAGCATGTAGGCCATCTGCAAAGCGCCTTCGAGTTCGCAGGGGCGGCAATCGCCACGGATCATGCGGCGCAGCTGCGCCTCGGCCGCCTTGCGCATGCCCGCCGGCGTCTTCGCCTGCAGATCGGCCTGGTGCCGCATGCGGTAGAGCTTCTGCCTGAGTGCCCCGCTCATCGCGCCTTCCGCGCTCTTGGGGCGTCCGCGGCCGCGCCTGGGAGCGGCACTCGAGGGGTTTTGGCTGTCGTCGGCTTTTTTCATCCCACTTGTTGCTCCATATTATCGTCACGAGTGACGATAATAACCGATCAAGTCCTGCGCGCCTTCCAATACCAGGCCAGCGCAAGCCCACCGACCAGGCCGCCCAGGTGCGCGAAATGCGCCACGCCGTTGATGGTCCCGGTTACGCCGGTATAGAGCTCGAACAGGGCGTAGAGCGTGACGAAGACCGGAGCCGGCAACGGCACCGGAAAGAAGATCAGCATGACGCGACGGCTCGGGAACAGCAGCGCGAACGCGCCGAGCACGCCGAACAATCCGCCCGAAGCGCCCACGGTGGGTTGCGCCTCGGCGGCCGCCGAAGTCACCGCCAGCTGCGCGAGGCTCGCGGTGACGACGCTGGCCATGTAGAGATTCACGAAGCGTGCGGAGCCGATCTCGCGCTCCACATCGCGTCCGAACATCCACAGGCCGAACATGTTGGCCGCCAGGTGTCCGACGCTGCCGTGCAGGAACGCGCAGGTGATGATCTGCCAGGGCGCAAAGCCGCTGCCGAGCGGCCACAAGGCGTAGCCCGGAAGCAGGGATTGGGGATCTTGCAGCTGCAGGCCGAAGACCACGATGTTGATGCCCAGCAGCAAATAAGTCACTGGCGTCATGCTTGCCCTCTTCGTGTGTACGGTTCGCGAACCTTGCTCATGCCTTGCTCAGCTGCGATCCCGACACTGGATGCGGCCGGCACATCGCCCGGCGTACTGGAAATGGAGCGGACGATGGCCAAGGTTCTGGTCTTGTACTACAGCATGTACGGTCATATCGAAACCATGGCCAAAGCGGTCGCCAAGGGCGCGGCCGAGGTGCCCGGCACCGAGGTCGATATCAAGCGGGTGCCCGAGCTCGTCCCGGCCGACGTGCTCGCCAAATCCGGCGCGAAAACCAGTCAGGATGCGCCGATCGCGCGCGTCGATGAGCTGCCGAACTACGATGCCATCCTGTTCGGCACGCCGACGCGTTTCGGCAACATGACCGCGCAGATGCGCAACTTTCTCGACCAGGCCGGCGGACTCTGGGCCAAGGGCGCGCTGATCGGCAAGGTCGGCAGCGTATTCACCTCGACCGCCACCCAGCATGGCGGCCAGGAGAGCACGCTGCTGACGTTCCATCCGACCTTGCTGCATCTGGGCATGATCATCGTGGGCTTGCCGTACAGCGAGCAGCGACAGATGGGCGTCGACGAGATCAAGGGAGGATCGCCCTATGGTGCGAGCACGATCGCGGACGGTGACGGTTCACGGCAGCCCAGCCAGGCCGAGCTCGGCATGGCCGCGTTCCAGGGACGTCACGTGGCGCAGATCGCGGCCAAGCTCGCCGCGTAGCTGCCTCAAGTGGTCGCCGGCTGCAGCGGATGCAGCTCCCGACCCTGTTCGCGCCAGGCATCGAGCCCACCGAGCAGGGGTCGCACATTGTCGAAGCCGAGCTTTCTGAGCTGCTTGGCGATCAGCGCCGCGCTGATCTCATTGGGACAGGCGCAGTAGACGACGACGCAGCGCTTGCGCTCGATGCCGGCCATCGCCTGCTCGAGCGCAGCAAGGTCGAGCAGCATCGAGCCCGGAATCAGGAACGGATCGTGTTGGCGGCTTTCCGCGGAGCGCACGTCGATGATCACGGGCGCCGTCTCCGCTTCCATGAGCTCGTGAAGTTCGCTCACCGAAACCCGGCTCATTTCGAGCCCGCGCAGCAGCTTGCGTCGGCGGCTCCAGCGCCAGGCCGCGAATCCGAACACGATCAGCAGGGCCGCGCTGCCGATGCCAAGCCCGAACTGCTGCAGCACGAGCAGCAAGGCATCCACCTGGTTGGCGAACGCATGGCCCAGCAACAGGCCGCACGCGATCCACAAGGCCACTCCGATCGCATCGTGCACGACGAAGCGCGGGAACGGAGTGCGCGCGGTTCCGGACATCGGGACCGAGACCACCGATAGCCCCGGCACGAAGCGGGCGATCAGCAGTATCCGAACGCCCCTACGCGAAAAGAAGCTTTCGGTGCGGCGCACGCAGGTGTCGCGCGACAGCGAAACCCGGCACAGCAATCTCAGCACCTGGAAGCCATACCGCCGACCGGCGAAAAACCAGGCGGTGTCCCCTGCCAGCCCGCCTGCGAATGCGCTGGCGAAGCTCGCGGCCACGATGGTCACGGGCTGCGGACTGCCAGCGGCGACACTGCCCGCGTAAATCAATGCGGGCATCGTCGGAACCGGCAAGCCCAGCGACGCCGCCAGCACGCACAGCCCGGCCAGCACGGGGGCGAGCACGCTGGGATCTAGGGCACTGAGCATGGCGGCGATCTGCGGGAAACTAGCGCTGATTCTGAGGCCGAAACGCAGGCTTGCAAGCGTCGGATACGGCATTCGCCGAAGCCGACGAAAGCACGGGTGATCCTGGCGCTGAGAATGCATCGCATTTACACTGGCACTTCAATTGTGCAACACGTTCGTGGCCCTTATGGCTGGCACCCCTTCAACCACCGTATCGCCTCTCCTGTCGCGAAAACGCGCCTGGGCGCGCGGCGTGCTCGCCGGCCCGCTGGCGTTTCTGACTGCCGGCGCGATCATGGCCGGCGGCACCGCCTGGTTGCCCAAGGGCGCCGCACAGATCGACAACATCGCGCTGCCGATCGGCTTCTTCCCGCTGATCTGGGCCGCCGTCTTCTTCTACACGAGCCTCGACCGCAAGCTCGGCCGGGCTTATCTGGTGACCTTTGCCTTGCTGCTGGTCAACGCCGGGCTTGCGGCGCTCGTCTACTTGCGTGCGGGAGCCGCCTCATGATTCGCCTGTCCCAGGACAACGCCAAGTCGCTGCTCGCCATCCACGGCTGGAGCGGCGCCCTGCTCGGCCTGCTGCTCTACGCGGTGATCCTGACCGGGGTGATCGCGGTGTTCGCCGACGAGATCGGCGGCTGGTCGAGCCCGCTGCAGCACGAGCCCGCGACCGCGCTGCCCAAAGGCCTCGGCGCCAAGCTGGCCGAGCTGTCGACGCAGGTCGACGAGCAGTATCACGACGACCTGTTCTTCTTCCCGCAGGCCGGCGGACGCATCCGCACCTTTTTCCACAAGGACATCGTCGTCGACGGCCAGCCGAGCGCCGAAGGCGTGGAATTCGACCTCGACCCGAACACGCTCGCCGTGCTCGACCGTCGCGAGGGCATCAGCGAAACGATCCAGCAGCGCAACACCGCGGGCGCACTGTCGGCCTTCCTGGTCGACCTGCACGTGCGCCTGCACGTGCCCAATCCCTGGGGCCTGCTGCTGACCGGCGCGCTCGGCCTGGCGATGATGGTCGCCGCGGTCAGCGGGCTGATCGTGCACCGGCATCTGCTGCGCGAGCTGTTCACGATCCGTTGCCGCCGCCAGGATCTGCTCGCCAAGCGCGATGCGCACGTGATCGCGGGAACCTGGAACCTGCCGTTCGCCTTCATCCTCGCGTTCACCGGCAGCTTCTTTAGCTTCGCGAGCACGGTCGGCATCCCGGTGGTGGCGATGGTGGCGTTCGGCGGCGACCAGGAGCGGCTCATCGAAACCCTCGTCGGAGTTTCTCCGGCCGAAGACAAGACGCCCAAGCCGCTCGCCGATCTCGACGCGATGCTCGCCGATGCGCACGCGCGCGTCGGTGTCGAGCCGAGCTTCGTGAGCATCGCCCACTACGGCCGCGCCGATGCGCGCGTGAACGTGTTCACGCCGCCGTCCGAAGGTCATGTCTCGTCGAATAACCTCGTCTACGACGGCGCCACCGGCGCCTTCATGCACCAGAAGCCGGGCCTGGGTCTGGTGCCCTCGGCCGGCGGCGTGCTGTTCGACCTCATGGGCCCGCTGCATTTCGGCAATTTCGCCGGTGTGCTGTCCAAGGCGATCTGGTTCGCGCTCGGCTTCGCCGCCTGTTACGTCACCCTGACCGGCATGCTGTTGTGGGCCACGCGCCGGGCTGAATCGCAGGCCTGGCAACGGTTGGCCCGCGCGACGATCTGGGTCGGTTACGGCCTGCCGCTGTCGCTCGCCGCCTCGCCGATCGGCTTTTTCATCGGCCGCTCGCTCGGGATCGTCGAGTTGCACGATTCGATGGCGATCGCGTTCCTGAGCGCCGCCGCACTGGCCGGAGCGCTCGCATTGAGCCTGCGCGATCTCGAAAGCCTGCGCCGCGTGCTGCTCGCGGCGACCGGCGCCGTGTTGCTGTCGTTGCCGCTGCTGCGGCTCGCGACTGGCGGCCCAGGCTGGGCTTCGGCATTCGCCAGCGGACTGCAGGCCGTGTTCTCGCTCGATCTGGCGATGCTCGTCGGCGGCGCGCTGTGCGTCTTTGCCGCGCGCAGGCCCAATGCCCGACTCGCCGCAGCGGCCCGCAGCGGCATCGAAGACAACCAAAGCCAGCCCGCATGAACCCGACGTTGATCTGGGCGCTGGGCACCATCGCCGTCAGCGCCGTGCTGCTGACACCGCTCGCCCTGCGCGACCCGAAACGCCTGCGCAGCCTTCGTGCGACCCGGCGCGTCGCGATGGCTTCGGCCATGCGCACCGCGCTCGGCTGCGGCAGCTTGTTGCCGGGACTCGTCACCATCGCAGCGGAACAATGGCCGGCTTTCCTGATCTGGCTCGGCGCCGTCAGCGCGATCGGCTGGAGCCTCGCCCAGGGCTTCGCGATCAACTCGATGCGCGGGCGCTGAAGAGCTGACGCAGCGCATAAACGAAGAGGGCGCCTTGTGCGGCGCCCTCTTCGTTTTCAGAGCTAAACCGAATCAGCGATCGCGATACTGCGATTCGGCGCGCTCGTCCTGACCTTTGATGTCGACGCAGACCGTGGCAGTCGGGCGAGCGAGCAGACGTGCGATGCCGATGGGCTCGCCGGTCTTCTCGCAATAGCCGTATTCCTTGTCGCGAATGCGCTTGAGCGCGTCTTCGATCTTGCGCAGCAGCAGCGATTCGCGTTCACGCAGGCGCAGATCGAGCCAGTGCTCCTCTTCGGCGCTCGCGCGGTCGGCCGGATCGGCGAACACCTCGCGCTGGTGAAGGCGCTCCTTGACCTCGAGTTCGCGTGCAAGCACTTCGCTACGCATCTGCAGCAAGCGCTCACGGAAGAATACGAGCTGTTCGTCGCTCATGTACTCCGAACTCGGGGCATTGCGAATCTGGTCTTCGGTCAGCAGACCGGCGATCACAGGCGCCTTGGAAGACTTGGAAGCTTTGGCGGCGGACTTCGTTGGGGTGGCCACGGTGGCAACGGCTTCCTTGGAGGCGGACGTCATTTGGGCGATTCTTCCTGGTGCGGCCGCAGGTGCTGCGGCTGACTTGGCGGATGTGGATGCAACTTTCGTGGCAGCTGGCCGCGCTGGAGCCAATTTCTTCGCCGGTTCTCTGGTTGAAGGACGCGGGACGGGTTGGGTATCGACTTTTGCGGAGCCGGCGGCTTTGGAAGTTGCAGACTTCTTGGGAACGGGCTTGGTAGCGGACTTCTGGGCAGGCTTGGCGGCGGCGGATTTTGTGGGTGCGGACTTTGCCGTTCGCTGAACCCCTTTCTTGGCGGGCGCTCCCTTGGCCGTAACGGCGGCTTTCTTCACAGCCTTGGCGGGCGGTGCTTGCTTCGCGGCGGCCTTTTTTACGCTCTTTTCTTTAGAGCCGGATGACTTCGTACCTTTGCTGGACGCCATAGAGCCTCTCCATGAGCCATTACAGCGAAAGAGCCAGCTTGTTTGGGCATTCGCCCCACGCCGCACTCGATTCCCATCGAGCGACGTGATCCGTTTCAAGCTATGCAATACAGCATTGTGGCACAAAAGACCGGTCAGACAAGTGCAGCCGGAGTGCCCGTACCATGCCCGTCAATCCCGAACTTTTCAAAGCCTTCGCCGCATTTCGTCGCCTAAGGACCGAGGGCTTGGCGCAACTGGCCAAGCATGCCGAACGCAGCCGCCACGAGGCCGGCAGCTGGTTGTTTCGCTGCGGTGAGCGATCGACTCAGGCCTTGCTTCTGCTCCACGGCATCGTCCAGATCGAAGATCAGCTCGGTCGTCCGATCGCCGAACTCCGCGGCTCGACCGCGTCGGCGAGCGATGCCTTTGGCACCGACTCGCCCCAGCTCACGAGCGCTCGCTGCATCAGCGACGTGCTCTGCCTGCGCATCGATGCGAGCCTGCTCGAAATCACGCTGAGCTGGGATCAATCCAGTGGAGTCGAGGTGGCTGAAATCGGTGGCTTCGGCGACCAGGACTGGATTTTCCGCCTGCTGCAAACCCGCACGATGCAGGAGCTGCCGTCTGCCCACCTGCAGGCCCTGTTCATGGCGATGCACCCTTTGGACGTTCGCGCCGACACCCGCATCATCGAGCAAGGTGCCAGCGGCGATTACTTCTACGTGATCGACGAAGGCGAATGCCGGGCCCTGTACGAGCGTGGCCCCGATAGCGAGCCCGAGTTGCTCGCCCGCTTCGTCGGGGGCGACTGCTTCGGCGAAGAAGCCCTGATATCGGGCGCTCCGCGAAGTGCGACGGTCGTCGCCTCGCGAGCGAGCCGCTTGCGGCGCATCGATCGGGCCAATTTTCTGAAGTTGCTCAACGAGCCGCTGACGCGGAGCATCAGCCTCGATCGTGCGCTGGCGCGCATCTCCAAACGGCAAGCGTTGTGGCTGGATCTGCGCGCGGATGAGACCGCGCCGCTGGAGCACAGCATTCGCGTCCCGGCGCATCTGCTGCGTAGCCGCAGTGAGCAGCTCGACCCGGATCGTGAATACATCTGCGTCTGCGAAAATGGCTTCAGAAGCCGGGTCGCGACGTTCCTGCTGCAGCAGCGTGGAATCGGTGCGTTCGCGCTCGAAGGCGGCTTCGATGCCGCCATCGGCGCGAAGTGAGCGCCGATCACATCGTGTGCGTCGGCCGGTCTGCACTCAGCGCACCGGCCAGGATCGACTCGATCTTCTTCTGCGTCGCCCCGCCATCCTGCGCGCTGAACTGCACGCCGATACCTTGCGCGCGCTTGCCTTGCGCGGCGCGTGGCGTCACCCAGACCACCTTGCCGGCCACCGGCAGGCGCTCGGCGTTGTCCATCAGCGTGAGCAGGATGAACACCTCGTCGCCGAGGCGGTATTCCTTGCTGGTCGGAATGAACAGGCCGCCGTTCTTGATGAACGGCATGTAGGACACGTACAGCGCGCTCTTGTCCTTGAGGTTCAAGGTCAGGATGCCGGGCTGCACGCCGGTGGGTCGCTGGGGAGTCATGGGCCCGAACTATCCGCAAACCGCCGGATTGCCGCAAGACTGGCTCAGGCGCTCGCGGCCGGACGCGTCATCGACCAGCGCCACCAGGCGATCATGAGCGATTCGAGCACCTGCTGCGGCGCCGCGTTGGAACGCAGGCGGCGCTGGCTTTCGAGCGCCTCGTCGATGAGCTGCTGGAGCCCGTTGATGCTGATGCGCGCCGCGATGGCGCCGATCTCTCCGCTCGCATTGCCGGCGACGCGCAGCCGCAGCACTTCGCCCAGGAAAACCAACAGCGCCGACAGCCAGGCCGAGGCGAGTTCGCGATCCTTGCCGACGCTCGCCGCGACCGCGAGCGGCGCTTTCTTCTGCGACCAGACGTCGAGCCAGTCGCGACGCCATTGCGTCTGCTGCTGCAGCAGGCCGTCGCGATGAAACGCGAGCGCCTTGAGCGGCGCGCCCGATGCGAGCCGCAAGGCTTCGGCCGGCAGCTTGGGTTCCTCGTAGCGCAGCCAAGCCAATGCATCTTCCTCGGAAGGCACGGTGAAACGCAGGCGCTGGCAACGGCTACGCAAGGTCGCGGCAAGCGCCATCGGGCGCTCGGAGACGAGGATCAGGTGCGTCGCCGGCGGCGGCTCTTCGATGGTCTTGAGCAACGCATTGACGCCCGCGACGTTCATCGCATCGGCCGGATCGATCACCGCGACTTTCGCGCCGCCGTAATGGCTGCTCAGCGCGAGCTTGGCGCTCAGATCGCGCAGCTGATCGATGCTGATGTCGCGCTTGTCCTTGCCGGTTTTCTCGTCGTGATCGACGTGGATCCAGTGCAGGTTCGGGTGCGTGCCCGAAGCGAGCTGCAGACAGCTGCGGCATTGGCCGCAGGCGTAACCGTCCGGGCCCGCGGCTTCGCAGATCAAGCCGTGCGCGAGCGCACGCGCGAAGTGCCGCTTGCCGACCCCTTCGGGGCCGGCGAACAGCAGCGCATGCGTGAGCCGCCCGTTGTTGCGCGCTTCGTTCAAGCCGGTCCAGAGTTCGCGCTGCCAAGGCAGGGCTTCGACGCGGCTCATAGGCGCTGCTCCAGAATTTTTTGGATGCGCTCGCCGACCGCATCGGAAGGCAGGCTCGCATCGATCACCACGCAGCGCTGCGGCTCGCTGGCCGCGCGATCGAGATAGGCCTGGCGCACGCGCTGCATGAAAGCCAGTGTTTCGGCTTCGAAGCGATTGGTATCGCCGCGGCCTTGCGCACGCGCGAGCCCGACGCTGGGGTCGATGTCGAAAACCAAGGTCAGATCGGGACGCAGATCGCCGAGCACCATTTGTTCGATCGCCGCGAGCTTGTGCGCCTCGACGCCGCGGCCCGCGCCCTGATAAGCCCAGCTCGCATCGACGAATCGATCGCAGACCACGTCGCAGCCGCGTTGCAGCGCCGGCAGCACCGTCGCCTGCAGATGCGCGGAGCGCGCCGCGAAGATCAGCAGCAGTTCCGTGATCGGAGCAACGCCTTCGTTCCAGTCCGCGAGCACGAGCCGGCGAATCGCCTCGGCCAGCGGAGAGCCGCCAGGCTCGCGCGTCGTCACCACCTCGCGGCCCTGCGCCCGCAGCCAGGCGGCGATGAAACGCGCCTGCGTGGTCTTGCCGGCGCCCTCGCCGCCTTCGAGCGTGATGAGCCGGCCGCGCGCGTACGACATCAGCGCTGGCCTCCGCGCAATTGGTAGCGACGCACTGCGGCCTCGTGCTCGTCGAGCGTCTCGGAAAACTGATGCGAGCCGTCGCCGCGCGAAACGAAGTACAGCGTCTTGCCGTCGGCCGGATGCAGCGCCGCCTTGATCGCCGCGCGTCCGGGCAGGCAGATCGGGGTCGGTGGCAGGCCGGTGTTGAGGTAGGTGTTGTACGGATTCGGCGCGAGCAGATCGCGCCTGCGCAGGTTGCCGTCGAAGATGGCGCCGAGTCCGTAGATCACGGTCGGATCGGTCTGCAGGCGCATGCCCAGGCGCAGACGGCGCACGAACACGCCGGCAATCTCGGGACGCTCGGCCGGCAGGCCGGTTTCCTTCTCGACGATCGAGGCCATCGTCAACGCATCTTCCACCGAGCGATACGGCAGATCGGCGGCGCGGGCTTCCCATTCGGCCGCGAGCGTCTTGTCCATCGCGTCGAACGCGCGCTTGAGCAGGGCAACGTCGGTGGTATCACGCGGGAACAGATAGGTGTCGGGGAAGAAGCGGCCTTCCGGATGCTGCCCGGCGCGACCGACGGCGGACATGATCTCGGCCGCATCGGTCGTCTTGAGCGTCTTGCGAATCTGCGGGTGCGCGATGATTTGCGAGAGCGCCACTTCGAAGCGCGTGCCTTCGACGACGCGCAGTTCGTAGACGACGACCTTGCCCGATACCCACAGATCGAGCGCCTGATACGCGCTCATGCCGGGTTCCATGCGGTATTCGCCGGCCTTGATGCGTGCGGCCTTGCCCGAGCGGCGTGCGTAGATTTCGAGATAGAGCCCCTGGCGCAGGCTCGCGAGACGGTCCTGATCTCGCAGCGTGAGCACGGTGTCGCGCAGGCGCGCGCCCGGAGCGAGCTGCAGGTTTTCGGGCTGCTCGTAGCGCAGCGGCGTGGACAGCTGGGCGTGTGCGTCGTACAGCAAGCCGGCCGCAGCGACGAGCGCGAGCAGGATCAGCAGCACCAGAATGCGAAAGAACTTCTTCACGCATCGGCTCCGAGCGCGCGCAGCAGGCCACGGGCCTTGGCGCGCGTTTCAGCGAGTTCGGCCTGCGCGTTCGAATCGGCGACGATGCCGGCGCCGGCCCTGAAGCTGACCCAGCCGTCTTCGACGACGAAGCTCCGGATCAGGATGTTGGTGTCGAGTTTTCCGCAGCGCGAGAGGTAGCCCATGGCGCCAGTGTAGGGGCCGCGGCCGATGCCTTCGAGTTCCGCGATGATTTCCATCGAGCGCACCTTCGGGCAGCCGGTGATGGTTCCGCCCGGGAACACCGCTTCGAGCGCGGCGCCGGGGCCGATCCCTTTGCGCAGGCGACCCCGCACATTGGAGACGATGTGATGCACGTGCGCGTAGCTCTCGATGGTCATGAGCTCGCTGACGCCGACGCTGCCGGGTTCGCAGACCCGGCCCAGGTCGTTGCGCTCGAGATCGATCAGCATCACGTGCTCCGCGCGCTCCTTGAGGTTGCCGACCAGGTGTTCGCGCAGGCGCTGGTCTTCGGCCGCATCGCCGCCCCGAGGCCGCGTCCCGGCGATCGGCCGCGTATCGGCCATGCCGTCGTCGATGCGCAGCAAGCGCTCGGGCGATGAGCTGAGCACCGCACTGCCCTGCCACTGCGCGATGCCCGCGAACGGCGATGGATTGCTGTTGCGCAGCCGCGTGTAGAGCGAGGCCGCGTCGCCCCGCAGCATCGGCGCTTTCCAGCTGCGCGACAGATTGGCCTGGAAGATGTCGCCTGCGCGCAGGTATTCGAGAATGCGCTCGACGCCATCGAGATAGCGCTGCGGGTCGTCTTCACGAGCCGGGCCGATGAGCGTGTCGGTCTCGGGCTCCGCGCGCAGACGACAGGCATCGAGATCGCGCCGCATCGTCTCGAGCTGCTGCGCATCGCCTTCCGCGATCAGCGTGAGCTGCTTGAGTTCGCGGTCGTAGATCGCCGCCGCGGTGCAGCGGACGGCAAGCGTATCGGGCAGGCGAAACGGCGATTCCGGCAGCCGCAAACTCGGCTCGACCTGCCCTGCCGCCTCGTAGCCGAGCAGCAGGAACCAGCCGCCGACGAAGGGCAGATCGGGATACGGGCTTTCGATTTCGGCAGCGCGAAACCCAGCATCGAGCCGAGCGAAAAAATCCGCTCCCGTCAGCGCTTCGCCGGGAAAACCGAACAGCAGGTCGTAGCGACCCGACACCGGATGCCCGGCGACGGATTGCAGTAGAAACGGGTAGCGCTGCGGATCAAAACGGTGGAGGTCGAAGAGATCGACCTCGCCCGCGAGATCGGCGCGCACGCTCATGCGGTGCGCCGATTTATTTGAAACGCGCGAAAGCGAGCGAGCCGTTGGTGCCGCCGAAACCGAACGAATTCGAGACCACGACATCGATCTTCGACTCGCGCGCCTTGTGTGGCACGTAATCGAGATCGCAGCCTTCGCTCGGATTGTCGAGGTTGATGGTCGGCGGCAGGATGCCGTCGCGAATCGCGAGGATCGAGAAGATCGCCTCGATGCCGCCCGCCGCGCCGAGCAGATGCCCGGTCATCGACTTGGTCGAGCTCACCGCAACCTTCTTCGAATACTCGCCGAGCGCATGCTTGACAGCGATGGTCTCGGCGATGTCGCCCGCCGGCGTCGAGGTGCCGTGGGCATTGATGTAGTCGATCTGCTCGGGATTGAGCTTGGCGTCGCGCATCGCGTTCTGCATCGCACGACGCGCACCGTTGCCGTCATCCGGCGGCAGCGTGATGTGCGAGGCATCCGACGACATGCCGAAACCGACGAGCTCCGCATGGATGCGGGCGCCGCGCGCCTTGGCGAACTCGTAATCTTCGAGCACGACTACGCCGGCACCGTCGCCAAGCACGAAGCCGTCGCGATCCTTGTCCCAGGGACGCGAAGCGCGTTGCGGATCGTCGTTGCGCGTGGACAAGGCACGCGCCTGGCAGAAACCGGCCATGCCGGCAGGCGCGGAACCCGCCTCGGCGCCACCGGCAATGATGACGTCGGCATCTCCGGCCTGAATCAGGCGCATGCCGACACCAATGGAATGAGCGGCCGTTGTACAGGCCGACACGGTAGCGAAGCTCGGGCCGGTCAGACCGAGATCGATCGAGACGTAGCCCGCCACCATGTTGATGATCGAAGCGGGAACGAAGAAGGGCGAGACGCGTCCCGGCCCCTTCTCCGCCATCTTCTTCACTTCTTCCTCGATAAACCCGATCCCACCGATGCCTGAGCCGACGAGAACACCAATGCGTTCGCGGTTCTCATCGGTGATTTCCAGTCCGGCATCGCGCACCGCCATCTTGGAGGCGGCGACACCGTAATGGATGAACGGATCGGTCTTGCGAAGCTCTTTGGGCCCCATCCAGTTGGTGGCGACGAAATCATCCGCCACCTGCCCAGCGAAGCGGGTGGTGAAAGCGGACGTATCGTAGCCCTTGATCGGACGGATACCGGACTGCCCGGCCAGAATCGCGGCCCAGGCAGACTCGAGTGTGGAACCGACGGGCGAAACGATGCCCATGCCGGTGACGACGACGCGTCTGCGGCTCATTCGTAAGATTCGAGGGAAGTGGGTTTGTGCAGCGAAGCCCGATCAGGCCTGCTGGTTGGTGTGCGTTTTGATGTACGTCAGGACGTCCTGGAACGTCACGATCTTCTCGGCTTCTTCATCCGGGATATCGATTTCGAACTCTTCTTCGAGGGCCATGACGAGTTCGACGGTGTCGAGCGAATCGGCCCCCAGATCTTCCACGAAGGAAGCCGTCGGCGTGATCTGATCTTCAGCCACGGACAGCTGCTCCGCAATGATTTTCTTGACCTTTTCTTCCAAGCTGCTCATGAAAACTCCCTCTCTGGGGTCTGACGAAATTAAGAGACAACGTTGATCTAGTGTACGGGAAGCATTGCGGCGCTTGCCACCGGCTGACCCTAGAGCCAGCCGACGACTCACGGACATTCTAACCCATGAACATTCCGCCGTTGACGTGTAGCGTATGGCCGGTGATGTAACCGGCCTCCGATGATGCAAGAAATGCGACAGCGGACGCCACCTCGTCGGCCGAACCCAGGCGCTGAAGTGTGATGCGCTCGAGCAGTTTGGTTTTGACGTCTTCGGGCAGGCCGTGCGTCATGTCGGTTTCGATGAAGCCCGGCGCAACCACGTTGACGGTGACATTGCGCGAACCGAGTTCCGCTGCAAGCGACTTCGACATGCCGACGAGCCCGGCCTTGGCCGCAGCATAGTTCGCCTGCCCCGCGTTGCCGGTCGCGCCGACCACCGAGCCGATGCTGATGATGCGGCCGTAGCGCGCTTTCATCATGCTGCGCATGACGAGCTTGCTCATGCGGAACACGGCCGAGAGATTGGTTTCGACGACATCGTTCCAGTCGTCGTCCTTGAGGCGCAGCGCGAGGGTGTCGCGCGTGATGCCGGCGTTGTTGACCAGGATCGCGATCGGACCGATGGTCTTTTCGATGTCGCTGACGAGCGCGGCGGCGGCGGCGCCGTCCTTGACGTTGAGCAAACGCCCCACGCCGCCGAGCGGCTTGAGCCAGGCATCGATCGCCGCTGCGCCGGACTCGCTCGTGGCGGTGCCGATCACCTTCGCGCCGCCTTGGGCCAGGCGTTCCGCGATGGCCTTGCCGATACCGCGGCTGGCGCCGGTCACGAGTGCCACGTTTCCTTCGAATTTCATCGTGCTTCCTTGGGATGGTTCAGGGTTGCGCTCAAGTGCGAGCCAGCGAAAGTGCGGCAACCAGCGCGGCCGGGTCTTCGAGCGCCTGCGACTGCAGGCCATCGACGATGCGCTTGTTCAAGCCCGCGAGCACCGAGCCCGGGCCGCATTCGAAGTACGCGCCGATGCCGGCCGCGTGCAGCGCGCGTATCGTCTGCGTCCAGCGCACCGGCTTGAACAGCTGCTCGCGCAGTGCAAGCCGGATATCGTCCGCGGTCGCGCGCGGCTGCGCGTCGAGGTTGTGATAGACCGGAATCGCCGGTGCCTGGATATCGGTGTTAGCGAGCTGCTCGGCGAGTTTGTCGGCCGCATCGCGCATCAGCGAACAGTGCGAAGGCACCGACACCGGCAGGCGCTTGATCAGCTTGGCGCCGTTGGCCTTGCCGTTGGCCTGCAGCCAGTCGAGCGCCGCGGTCTCGCCGGCGACCACCACCTGGCCCGGCGAGTTGTAGTTGACCGGTTCGAGCACTTCGGAGCCCGGATAGCTCTTGCAGAGCGCTTCGATCCTGTCGTCGTCGAGGCCGAGCACGGCCGCCATGCCGCCGGTGCCAGCCGGAACCGCAGCCTGCATGAGCTGGCCGCGCAGTTCGACGAGCTTGAGCGCGTCGGCGAACTTGAGGCTGCCGGCCGCGACCAGCGCCGTGTACTCGCCGAGGCTGTGTCCCGCGTAGGCGCTGGCGGATGGCGGTTCCTGCCGCTGCCAGACGCGAAACAGCGCGATGCTCGCCGCGAGCAGCGCGGGCTGTGTGCGCTCGGTGCGGTTGAGCTCTTCGGCCGGGCCTTCCTGCACGAGTTTGAGCAGATCCCAGCCCAGGACTTCGGAGGCTTCGCGATACGTCGGCTCCAGCTCGGCGAGCGGGTGCTTGCCGAGCATGCCGACCGCTTGCGAGCCCTGGCCCGGAAACAGCAAGGCGTACTTCATTGCGGACTTCTCTCCATGTGCGGGCGTCGCCGCCCGGTTGCTTGGTGCTTTCAAGTTGCGATTCGTTACGAACCGATGCGCTCGACGCGGTTCCAGGTGCGGAAAATCAGCGCATACGCAAACGCCGAGAGCGCTCCAAAAAAATGCGAATCCGTCGCCACGACCCCCCCGATCGCGGTCTCGTCCGAAAGCGGCGCGCCCGCGATCTGCTCGTAGCCCAGCTTGCCGAGCAGAAAGACCAGACACCCGAGGCTGATCAGGTCGCGCCTGAAAACCTGGGGCAGCAAGCCCAGCACGAACAGGCCGTGGATCACGCCCGACATACCGACATAGTTTTCCAGCGTACGGGAGAAAACGTAAAGGCACACGGACATCACGATGCCGATGAAGGCGACGCGCCGGGCCAGCACCACGACCGAAAGGGGCTGCGGGCACAGCAGCACGAGCACGGCGAGGCCGATCTCGTTGAGCATCCAGTGATACCAGCCCAGGTGGACGAAATTGCCGGTCAGCAGGCGCCACCATTGCCCTTGCGCGAGTGCGGCCCGGTCATACGAAAGCCACTGCCGTCCGAAGTCGCCGAGGCACTCGGTGCCGAGCAGAATCAGCATCAGAATCAAGGGTGCGAGCCAGCTTCGGGGCGAGAACGAAGCTGTCTCAGCGCTGTCAGATGCGTTTGCTATCATCCCGCGTCTTTGTTGCGACTTTTCCCGCGACCTCACAAGGCCTTACCGATCATGCGAACCCCTTCCAGAACGCCCGCCGCGTTTCGCCCATCCGCCACCGCTGCCGCCTTCTCGCGGGGCTTCACGCTCATCGAGATCATGGTGGTCGTGGTCATCCTGGGCATTCTGGCCGCCGTCGTGGTGCCCCGCATTATGAACAGGCCCGACGACGCCCGCATCGCCAAGGCCAAGCAGGACATTCGCGTGCTGGAGTCGTCGCTGAACCTCTACAAACTCGACAATTTCGTCTATCCGACCACCCAGCAAGGCCTCGAAGCCCTGGTCGCTCCGCCCTCCGGCGAACCGGCCGCCAAGAACTGGAAGCAAGGCGGCTATGTCGCCAAGCTGCCGAATGACCCCTGGGGCAACCCCTACCAGTACCTCTCTCCCGGCGTGAAGGGCGAGATCGACATTTTCTCACTCGGTTCGGACAACCGTCCGGGCGGCGAAGGCGCGGCTGCCGATATCGGCAACTGGGATCTCGGTGGGTGAGACGACGCGCTTTGAAACCGAAGGTTTCTGCGTCGTCGAACGCCCGGCCAAGGACGGACGGGCTGGAGTCCGTCAAACACCCTGAATTGCCGCTCCGGATGGCGCTCGGCGATCTTGCCGACCGCCGGCGCAACGAGATCGGGGCTCGCAGACACCAGGGTGGCTTCACGCTGATCGAAGTCATGGTGGTGGTGCTGATCATCGGCATCCTCGCCACGTACGCGAGCTTGTCGATCGGCAATCGCTCGGTCGACGATCGGCTGCAGAACGAATCCAGGCGCCTCGAACAGCTCGTCGCCTACGCGGCCGAAACCGCGCAGGTGCAAGGCGTCGAGATCGGCATTCGCTCCACCACCGAAGGTTTCGAATTTCTCGCACAGGACAATCAGGGCCTCTGGCAGCCGATCGGCGAAGGCATCCTGCGGCCGCGGCAGATCGCCGAGCCGTTCTATCTCGAACTCTGGGTCGAGGGACAGAAGGTCAAACCGATCGAGGTCGATCGGGCGAAGGAGCACGAGCTGGCCGAGCAGGACAAGAAAGCGAAGGAAAAGAGCGACGCCGAACTCGACTTGAATTCCTCACCGAAGAACCGCCCCAAGCCGCAGGTGTTCCTGCTGTCGAGCGGCGACGCCTCGGAGTTCGCCATCGATCTCAAGCTCAAGAACTATCCGGCGTACTACCGCCTCGAATGCGACGTCCTGAGCCGCTGCAAGCTCGAACGGCAGCAGGCGCGCTCTTGAAGCACGTCCATCCGCCTGCCGCTGCGCGCCGCGCGAAAGGCTTCACGCTCGTCGAAGTGCTGGTCGCCGTTTCGGTGCTCGCGCTGGCGCTCAGCGCGGTGATTTCGGGCATGTCGCGCTACGCCTCCAATGCGGGCTATCTGCGGCAGAAAACCGTCGCCCTATGGGTGGCGCACAACCGGCTCACCGAATTCGCGCTCGATCAGGCCTGGCCTTCGGTCGGCAAGACCGACGGCAAGGCCAAGATGGCCGGCATCGAATGGAAGTGGCGGGCCACGGTGACGCAGACGCAGGACGACAAGCTGCGGCGCATCGATGTCGACGTGATCGCGCCCGACGATCCCAAGGGCAATGCGGTACTGGCCTCGCTGACGAGTTTCGTCAACCGATGAGCCCTTCGATGCGCGCACCGCGCAGCCGCGGCTTCACGCTGATCGAAGTCATCCTGGTGGTGCTGATCTTCGGCATCATGGCGGCGATGGCCTACGGCGGACTCAACAGCGTGCTCAAGACGCGCGTCTCGATCGAAGCCTCGATGAAGCGCACGGCCGATCTGCAGAAGGCCTACATGCGCATGCGCTCGGACTTCCAGAACTATGTCCCGCGCCCGATCCGCGACAACTTCGGCGACGTGCAACCCTCGATCCGCGGCGCGCGCGAGCAGGTCGTCGAGCTCACACGCGGAGGCTGGCGCAACCCGCTGTTTCTCAAGCGCAGCAGCATGGAGCGCGTGAGCTATGCTCTCGACGGAGACAAGCTGCAGCGCATCAGCTATCGCGTGCTCGACCGGGCGCAGGACAGCGAGCCGGTGCGCACGGTGCTTCTCGACCAGGTCAAGGAGCTGCGGCTGCGCTACATGGACAAGGAGCGCGAGTGGGTCGACCAGTGGCCCCAGCAGCAACTGCAACAGCAAAGCGGCGAGAACCCGGCTCGGCAGGACCCGCCACCACCGCTGGCGATCGAACTCACGCTCGTCACCGCCGATCTGGGTGAACTGCGGTTCCTGTTCAAGCCGGGCGCGGAGCCGATGCCGGCGAACATGAATCTGCAGGGACAACCACCGCCGCCGCCCGCCGGGAACAACTCGAGCGGAGACGAAGGTAGTGGCGGAAGCGGCGGGTCGGGTAATGGCGGCGATACGGGCGAGGGGAACGGCAGTGAATAGCCCCCATCGCCAGCGCGGCATCGCCCTGATCACCGCGATCCTGATCGTCTCGCTCGCCGTGATCGCAGCCACCGCGATCCTGTCGGCCGGCAGCATGAGCATCCAGCGCACCTCGACGCTGCAGGAGACCGAAAAGGCCTGGTGGTACGCGACCGGCGTCGAAGCCTGGGTCAAGGGCATTCTTCAGCGCGACGCGCGCATGAACAAGCTCGATGCGCTGAGCGACATCTGGGCGCAGCCGGTGGCCGGCCTTCCGATCGAAAACGGCTTTCTGGCCGGACAGATTTCCGACATGCAGGGCCGCTTCAACCTCAACAATTTCGGCTTCGCCGATGCGGCCGGCCAGGACAGCGAAGCGGCGTTCAAGAAATGGCAGACCGTCTTCATCCGCCTGTTCGAACAGCTCGAAATCGAGCCGGCGCTCGCCCGTCCGATTTCGGAGGCGATCAAGGATTGGGTCGACCGCGATCAGAACCCCACGCCCTACGACGGCGCCGAGGACAACGAGTACCTCGGCAACAGTCGCGGGAGCGGACAGCCGCCGTATCGGACCGCGAACCGGCCGATGATGAGCGTCACCGAACTGATGGCCGTCAAAGGCGTGACGCCCGAAATCTATCGGGCGCTGTTGCCTTATGTCTCGGCCCTGCCGCTCAGGACGACGATCAACGTCAACACCGCGCCGGAGCCCGTGCTGCGCGCGCTCGCCGCGCAGCCGAGCCCGTCGCTCGAGGAATTCATTCGCAGCCGGGCGGAAAAGCCGATCGAGAATATCGGCGAGCTGACCAACAGCGGAGCGCTCACCGGCAACGATGTGGATATCGGCATGCTCGGCACCGGGAGCCAGTTCTTCCAGCTCCGTGCAGACGCGAATATCGGTAATTCTCATGTGGCAATATACAGTCTGTACTATCGCCCCCAGGCGGGCGCCCCGCTGGTGCTGATGCGCAGCACAGACAGCGAATAGTGCAGCCGCCAACTTCATTTCCACGTCATTCGATCAACCCAAGCGACTCAGCCGCGTGCGAGAGATTCTTTATATTCGCCTGCCTTCGGGCGTACCGCCCGACGCGCTGATCGCGGCTCCGGTGGAGTTCGCCGTCGCCCCGGCCGACCGTTCGGGCCTGAGCAGCGTCCAGCACGGCACGCTCGAAGCCGCCCTGCAGCAGGCTGCCGGTCGCCGGCTCATCGTCTTCGTGCCGGGCGCCGATGTGCGGCTGACCTCGGTCACGGTGCCGGCCCGGCAGGCCTCCAAGGTGCTGCAGGCCGCGCCGTATCAGCTCGAGGAACAGCTCGCCGAGGATATCGACACCCTGCACTTCGCGCTCGGCCCGCGCCAGGCCGACGGCAGTCATCCGGTGGCCGTGGTCGCCGACGAGCTCATGCGGGCCTGGACCGCGCCGTTCCGCGAACGCGGCCTGCGCCTCGAAGCCCTGGTGCCGGACACGCTGGCCCTGCCCTGGGACGCCGATCAAGGTCGCTGGAGCGCGCTTTGCGAGGCCGAGCAGGTCGTCGTTCGCAATGCGCCGTTCTCGGGCTTCCACTGCGCGCCCGACGATTTGACGAGCTATCTGTTGATGGGCGATCCGGACAAGAGCCGCGCTTTGCGCCTGCTCACGCTCAGCAACGCCGGGCTCGATTACAGCCGCATCGACTGGCCGCTCGAACTGCTGCCGGGCTATCACTGGCCGCTCGAAGTTTTCGCCCAGCATCTGCAGCTGTCGCAGGCGATCGACCTGCTGCAGGGCGAGTATTCGCAACGGCAGGATCTCGATCGCTACTGGAAGCCCTGGCGCGCCGCCGCGATTCTCGCGGTCGTTGCGATCGCACTATCGGCGACGATCTACGGCATCGAAACCTGGCGGCTCGGCCAGCAGCTCAGCGCGCAGGATCAGGCTAACCTCGCCCGCTTCCAGGCGCTGTTCCCGAACGAAACCCGCATCGTCGACCTGCAGGTGCAGCTCGATCAGCAGATGCGCGCGCTCAAGGGCTCGGGCCAGGATGCGGGTGTATTCCCGCTGCTCGAAGTGATGACGCAGGCGGTTGGCGCCAATCAGGGGCTCAAGCTGCAGAACCTGCAGTTCCGCGACGGCGCCCTGTTCGTGGCGATGAAGGCGTCCGATCTGCAGGTCGTCGAGCGGCTGCGCGAGTGGTTCGCCTCGCAGCGCGCGGCGACGCTCGAAGTGCAGTCCGCCGACGCGGGCACCGAAGGCGTGCAGGTGCGCGTCAAGCTCACACCGGTCTGAGAATCGCGAGCGCACATGGCCAATCAACAACTCCGGGATTTGCTGCAGCAAGGGCGCGTGCGCTTCGAAGCGCTCAGCCCGCGCGAGCGCTGGATCGTCGGCGGCGGCGGCATTGCCCTGCTGCTCACCGTGATCTACCTGAGCATTGTCGAGCCGCTCGCCAACGCCCATCGCAGCAGGCTCGAGGCGCTCGATTCCTCACGCGCGCTCGCCAGCCGCCTCGAAGCGGCTGCGGTGGCCGTGAGCGGCGCCGCCCGCAAGACCGGCGCTGCGCAGCAGGGCCGCAACATGTCGCTGCTCGCCGCGGTCGATCAGTCGACCAAGGCCGGCTCGCTCGGCAAGGCGCCCGAACGCCTGCAACCCGAAGGCGATACCGAAGTGAAGATCTGGTTCGACGACGTGCCGTTCGACAACCTCGTGCGCTGGCTCGCCGATTTGCAGACGCGCTACGGCATTGCCGTGCAGTCTCTCGACATCGAAGCCCAACCCAGCGTGGGCCTCGTCGACGCCCGCCTGTCGCTGACCCGGAACAAAGGATGAAGAAGCGCTGGCCGATTCTGCTGGGTGTGCTGGTCTTCCTCTACTCGCTGGTGATGTACGCCCCGCTGGCAGTGGTCTACGGCTACCTCAAGCCCGAAGGCTCGACGGTCGAGCTGCGCGGCGTCGCGGGCACGCTCAAGCAGGGTTCGGCGGCCGGCGTCGTCGTGCGCGGCGAAACTGCGGTGCGCGACCTGCGCTGGACCATGAGCGTCTGGCAGCTGCTGATCGGCCGTGCCGCCTTCGATTTCTCGGGCAGCGGCGACGGTCTGGTGCTCGAAGGCCACGCGGCGCTGCCGGTCACCGGCGGCGTGCGCCTGTCGGACCTGCGCGCGAGTGGCTCGGTGAAGCCGCTGCTGGCGGCGCTCAAGCTGTTTTTGCCGATCGACGGCCAGCTTGGCCTCGATGCGCAGAAGCTCGTGCTCGACAACGGCTTCCCGACCCAGGCGCAGGGCTCGCTGACGCTCAACCGGCTGGCGTGGAAGCTCGGCCGCGAGCCCTTGATGATCGGCGACTTCCAGGCCGAGCTGGTGCCGGTCGACGAAGGCCTGGCCGCCAAGATCAAGACGCTCGGTGGCCCGCTCGACGCCTCGGGCGAAGCAGCCCTGCACGCCGACCGCAGCTACGACCTGCACCTGCAGATTCGCGCCAAGGCCGACGCTCCGCAGCCGCTCGTGAACATGCTGCGCACGCTCGGCGCGGCGGATAACCAGGGCTATTACCACATCCGCCGCAAAGGCCAGATGGAGTCGCCCGCCGTCGAGGCCGTGCAGGAGGTTTCGGAGTAATGCCAGCCACCAATCCGGACTGGATGCCGCACATCGTCGTCGCCACCATCGTCGAGCGCGAGGGCCGCTTCCTGCTCGTCGAGGAACGCATCGCCGGCGAGCTCGTGCTGAACCAGCCGGCCGGACACTGGGAGCCGGGCGAGACGCTCGTTGAAGGTGCGATTCGCGAGACCGTCGAGGAGTCGGGCTGGGACGTCGAGCCGACCGCCTTCCTTGGCATCTACGAATGGCAACCCCAGGGCCTTGCCTATCCGTTCGTGCGCTTCGCCTTCATCGCCGGGGCGCTCCGGCACCATCCCGAACGCGTGCTCGATACCGGCATCGAGCGCGCGGTTTGGCTCACGTACGACGAAGTGGTCCAACAAGCGTCGCGTCTGCGCAGCCCGTCGGTGCTGACCTGCATCGAGGATTACCGTGCCGGTCGGCGGTATCCGCTGTCATTGATCCGGCACGTCGCGCCACGCTGAGCCTGTCGTGAGTGCAGCGCCGCATGTGATCGTGGGCTTGTCCGGTGGCGTCGATTCGGCCGTCTCGGCCTGGCTGCTCAAACAGCAAGGCTACCGCGTCTCGGGCCTGTTCATGGTCAACTGGACCGAGGACGAAGCAGGCTATTGCAGCTCCGCCGACGATTTCCAGGACGCCCGGGCGGTCTGCGAGGAACTCGACATTCCGCTGCACCGCGTCGATTTTTCGGCCGAATACCGCCAGCGCGTGTTCGATCGCTTCCTCGCCGACTACGCCGCCGGCAAGACGCCGAACCCCGACCTGCTGTGCAATCGCGAGGTCAAGTTCCAGCCGTTCCGCGAGCATGCGCTGCGGCTTGGCGCCGACTTCGTCGCCACTGGCCACTACGCACAGCTCGATCATTCGGCCGCCGATGGCCCGCGCCTGTTGCGCTCGGTCACCGAGGACAAGGACCAGACCTATTTCCTCGCCCTGGTCGCACGCCGGCAGTTCGAGAAAGTGCTGTTCCCCATCGGCGGGCTCACCAAGCCCGAGGTGCGTGCCCTCGCCGCCAAGGCCGGATTGCCGAACCATCGCAAGAAGGATTCGACCGGCATCTGCTTCATCGGCGAGCGCGAGTTCCGCAGCTTCCTGCAGCACTACCTGAAGCCGAATCCGGGGCCGATGATCGACGACGCCGGCGCCGTCGTCGGCCAGCATCAGGGGCTCATGTACTACACGCTCGGCCAGCGCAAAGGCCTGGCAATCGGCGGAGTTCGGGGCGCGCGCGAAGCGCCGTGGTTCGTGGTCGCCAAGGATCAGCCGAACAACGTGCTGCGCGTCTCGCAGGACGGCGCGCATCCGCTGCTGATGTCGAACGTGCTGACGACGCTGCCGTTCGAATGGATACGCCAGCCTTCGCCGCTGCCTGAGCGCCTGCATGCGCGCATCCGCCATCGGCAGATCCTGCAGGCCTGCTTGGTTCGCGTTGCCGAAGACGGCGGCGTGCAGGTGCGCTTCGAACAGGCGCAGCGCGCGATCGCTGCGGGGCAGTTCTGCGTGCTCTACGACGGCCAGGAATGCCTCGGCGGCGGCGAGATCGCCGGCGCGTTCTGAAACCGGTCGGTTACGAGACTTTCGGAATCAGCCGGTCGTCGGCCGGGATCACGCTTCCCCACTGCTTGCACGAAGGGCATTGCCAGAACAGCAGGCCCGGCGCGAGGCCGCAACTCGTGCAGCGGTAGCGGTTGCGCGCGGCAGCCGCGGTCTTGAGCGCTTCGCGCAGATTGTTCATCGCCACGGCCGAGGTCTCATCGGCCGGCGGCTCGATCGACGACAGCAGCTGTTCGAGCAAGGCCCAGTTCGGCGAGGCCGAGAAGGTCTCGGCCAGGAAACGCGCCGGGTTCATGCCGGTTTCGCGCATCAGCTGGGCCTGGGCCAGGGCACTCGCGCTCGCCGAGGTTTCGCTGTCGATCTCGCGCAGAAAATCCAGGAACGCCGGCAGTTCGCCGAGTTCCTTCGAGCAGCGCATGAGCGGCTCGACGATCTCGGGCGTGTAGCGCAGATCCTGCTCGGGAACCTGGCGCAGCGATTTGACCGCGGCGCGAAAGTCTTTCGCCTCTTCCTGAAGGCGGCCGAGGATGAGGTTGGCGCGCACGCAACCGCCATCTTCTTCGAGCGCGCGGTTGGCGAGGCGAATGGCCTCGTCGATGTCCTTGCCCATGCGCGCCTGTTCGGCGAGCTCGCAGTAATACTGGGCAATGACGGGCTGGCGCGGCTGGGCGCCGACGGCCTGCAGGCGCCGGCTCGCTTCGATCGCGCGCCGCCATTCGCGGCTCTGCTCGTGCACGGAGATCAGCGCCTCGAGCGCCGCCGTGGCATACAGCCCGCGATGGCTCAGCTGCTCGAACAGCTCCTCGGCCTTGTCGATCATGCCGGCCTTGAAGTAGTCCTGGGCCAGCTCGAAGCGCGTGCGCTCCATCTGCTCGCTGGTCAGCTGGGCGCGATCGGCCAGGGACTCGTGCACGCGCAGCGCCCGGTCGAGCTCGCCGCGCTTGCGGAACAGGCTGCCGAGCGTCAGGTGCAGCTCGACGGCCTGGGTGTCCAGTTCGGTCGCCCGCAACAAGGAAGCCACGGCCTGATCGGGATCGTCGTTGACTAGATGGCTCATGCCTGCGAGCGCATCCGGCGAGACCCCGGAGGCGCCCGAGGTGCTCGCCGGCTGCGTCGGATCGGCCGGCCCGCGGGCGCGCAGGTACCAGCCGAGGGCGATGCCCAGCGGCAGGACCAGCCAGACCGACAGGCTGTCAACCATCCTTGAGCGGCGATTCGGTGATCGGAATGGCCCGCAAGGTCTTGAGTTCGGCTTCGGCGTCCGCGAGCTGCCGGCGCAGGCGCCGCGCTTCGGACTTGAGCGACAGAATGCGCGTCGAGCAGACGATCAGCGTCAGCAGCACGGCCAGGATGAACTCGGCGACCACCAGCGCGATCAAGGGCAGTTCGACCTGCCCGGCCAGATAGTCGAAGCGAATGGTCTGGGCGTTGAAATAACCGACCGCCGCGCCGACACACAGCACGATCAGCAGCAGGACGGTGAGCAGGACTCGATACATGAGGGCTGTCCCTGGGGGTCTGAGCAGCGTTTCCGAGCCACACGGCGAACGAGGTCGCCGGAGTGGATGAGACCTGCTGGGTCTATAGAGACCGTTTAGGTGCGCTTGGCGTCTTCTTCAGCCTTTTCGTTGACTCGCTCGCGCATTTCCTTGCCTGGCTTGAAGTGCGGCACATGCTTGGCCGGAATCGTCACCGATTCACCGGTCTTGGGATTGCGGCCGACCCGGCTGGGGCGGTGATGCAGTGCAAAGCTGCCGAAGCCGCGGATCTCGGCGCGATCCTGCCGCGCCAGCGCCATGCTGATTCGATCGAGAATGAGCTTGACCGCCAACTCCACATCCTTGTGCATCAAATGCGTCTGTCGCGCAGCCAGACGTTCGATCAGCTCAGACTTCGTCATAAAGGTTGATAAATGGCCGCCCCTTCATGAACGATAGATAAAAAAGAAGGGCCGCGCAAGCGCGGCCCTTCGATTTTTCCCAATCTTTTTGGGTAGATACAGCTGACAGCTTACTCGCCGCTGCCGCCCAGCTGGTCCTTGAGCAGGTCGCCCAGGGAGGTCTTGCCGGTGGAGGCGTTGCGGCTGTATTCCGTCACGATCTCGGCTTCTTCCTGGATTTCCTTCTCGCGAACCGAGAGGGTCACGATGCGGCTCTTGCGATCCACACCGATGAAGCGGGCTTCCAGCGTATCGCCGACCTTGAGCACCTTGGTCGCATCTTCGACGCGCTCACGCGACAGGTCGTTGGCCTTGATGTAGCCCTCGACGCCACCGGCGAGTTCGATGTTGGCGCCGCGAGCTTCAACCGCCTTGACGATGCCCTTGACGATCTGGCCCTTGGTGTTCTCAGCCATGAACTGGGTGAGCGGGTCCTGCGCAACCTGCTTGACACCCAGGCTGATGCGCTCACGGGCCGAGTCGATCGCCAGAACCACGGCGTTGACTTCCATGCCCTTGCTGTACTTGCGAACGGCGTTGGTGCCGTCGTCGTTCCAGTCGAGGTCGGACAGGTGGACGAGGCCGTCGATGCCACCGTTGAGGCCGATGAACACGCCGAAGTCGGTGATCGACTTGATCTGGCCGCTGACCTTGTCGCCCTTCTGGTAGTTCTGGCTGAACTCTTCCCATGGGTTCGGCACGCACTGCTTCATGCCCAGGGAGATACGACGGCGCTCGCCGTCGATGTCGAGGATCATGACCTCGACTTCCTGGCCAATGGTGACGGCCTTGTTCGGGTTGATGTTCTTGTTGGTCCAGTCCATTTCGGACACGTGGACCAGGCCTTCGACGCCCGGCTCGATTTCGACGAACGCGCCGTAATCGGTGATGTTGGTGACCTTGCCGAACAGGCGGGTCTTTTCCGGGTAGCGGCGGGCGATGTCGACCCACGGATCGGCGCCCAGCTGCTTGAGGCCCAGCGACACGCGGCGACGCTCGCGGTCGTACTTGAGAACCTTGACTTCGATTTCCTGGCCCACGGTCACGACTTCCGCCGGATCCTTGATGCGCTTCCAGGTCATGTCGGTGATGTGGAGCAGGCCGTCGATGCCGCCCAGGTCGACGAACGCGCCGTACTCGACGAGGTTCTTGACCACGCCCTTGAGCACGATGCCTTCCTGCAGGTTGGCCAGCAGGCTGTCACGCTCGGCGCTGTACTCGGCTTCGAGCACTTCGCGACGGCTGACGACGACGTTGTTGCGCAGGCGATCGAGCTTGATGACCTTGAACTCGAGCGGCTTGCCTTCCAGATACGACGTATCGCGAACCGGGCGAACGTCGACGAGCGAACCGGGGAGGAAGGCGCGGACGGTGCCGATGTCGACCGTGAAGCCGCCCTTGACCTTGCCGGTGATGATGCCGATGACGGTCTCTTTGCCCTCGAAGGCCTTCGTGAGGCGCTCCCAGGTCTTGATGCGTTCGGCCTTTTCCTTGCTGAACTTGGTTTCGCCAAAGCCGTCTTCGACGGTTTCCAGCGCCACTTCCACTTCGTCGCCGACATTGAGGTTCAGCTCGCCATCGACGAGGAACTCTGCGATCGGGATCACGCCTTCGGACTTCAGGCCCGCGTCGACGATGACGACGTCGGGTTTCAGCTCCAGCACGATGGCACGGACAATGGTGCCCGGCTGCATGGACTGGCCGCCGGTCAGGCTGGCTTCAAAAAGTTCAGCAAAAGATTCGCTCATGGTGTCTCGGTAATCCTGCCCGCGACGGAGAAAGGCAGTCAGTCAAATTATCGAAGGCCGCCTCCGCTTGTGGCCCAGGCTCTGCAATACCGCTTCACGAAACTAGAAAGCTCTCGAAGGAATGCTTCAGAGCAAACCACGATCCTTGACTAAACCTTCAACACGCTCAGCCACTTGCGTGGGATTCAGGTGCGTGGTGTCGATCAGGATCGCGTCACTGGCAGGCACCAATGGCGCCACGGTGCGAGTGCGGTCCCGCTCATCGCGGGTGCTAATTTCGGTGCAGAGGTCTGCCAATATAGCGTCTTGCCCGGCGGCCCTCAACTGCAGCAGCCGGCGACGGGCCCGCTCCTCGGCCGACGCGGTCAGGAACAGCTTGAGCGCTGCGTCCGGAAACACCACGGTGCCCATGTCGCGGCCGTCGCCGATCAGCCCCGGCGCGACGCGGAAATCCTTTTGACGTTGCAGCAGCGCGGCGCGAACCGCCGGCGCGGCTGCGATCTGCGAGGCCAGGCCGCCGGTGGCTTCGGCGCGGACGGCGGATTTGATGTCGCGACCGTTGACCCAGATCGCCTCGTTGTCCTCGTGATCGCCCGTGAAGCGGATGTCGAGGCCGCCCGCGAGCGCGGCGACCGCATCGGTGTCGCTCAGGGTGATGCCGGCGTCGACCGCCGCGAGCGCGAGAATGCGGTAAAGCGCCCCGCTGTCGAGCCGCTGCCAGCCGAGCCGGGCCGCGAGCCCGCGCGAGACCGTGCCCTTGCCGACGCCGGAAGGCCCGTCGACGGTGATGACGGGAACGCTCGCGCCCTTGTTCAGTGAAGAGGTCATTTCTCAGCCCGCAGTCGATCCGGAGGTCAATGCAGCGAGCTGCAAGAAGTAATCCGGGAAGGTCTTCGCCACGCAGCCCGGATCATTGATGCGAACCGGCACGCCGCCGCAGGCCGCGAGCGAAAAGCACATCGCCATGCGATGGTCGTCGTAGGTGTCGATGGTTGCCGGCTTGAGCGCTGGTGGCGGCACCACGCGCAAAAAATCCGGCCCCGCTTCGACCTCGGCGCCGAGCTTGGCGAGTTCGGCCGCCATCGCCGCGATGCGGTCGGTTTCCTTGACGCGCCAGCTGCCGATGTTGCGCAGCACGCAAGGGCCGTCGGCGAACAGGGCGAGCACCGCCGCAGTCATCGCGGCGTCCGGAATGTGGTTGAAATCGGTGTCGAAGGCCTTGGGGCGAAAGCCGGCGGCCAGACCGGCCGAACGCACCTCGGTCCAGTCGTCGCCCTGTGTCACATGGGCACCCATCGCGGCGACGACATCGACGAAGCGCACATCGCCCTGCAAGGTCGTCAGGCCCATGCCGTGTATGCGGATCGGCCCACCCGCGAGCGCGCCGAGCGCAAGGAAGTAGGACGCCGACGAGGCATCGCCCTCGACCGCGAAGTTGCCCGGTGCCGAATAGCGCGATCCCGCTGCGACTGTGAATCGCGGCGCGCCGGTCGCCGTCTGCGAGCGCTGCACCTCGACGCCGAAGCGCCGCATCAGCGCGATGCTGAGCTCGATGTAGGGCTTGGAGATCAGCTCGCCTTCGACTTCGATGACGAGTTCGTGCTCGCGCGCGAGCAGCGGAGCGGACTGCAGGATGCCGGTCAGAAACTGGCTCGATGCATCGCCGCGCACGCGCACGGGCTGCGTCGTACGCGCCTGCGCCGGTGTGATCAGCAGCGGCGGAAAACCTTCGTTCTGCTCGTAGGCGATCCGCGCCCCGAGCGGCCGCAGCGCATCGACCAGATCGCCGATCGGACGCTCGTGCATGCGCGGCACGCCGGAGAGTCGGTAACGGCCCTCCATGAACGCGAGCACCGCGACGAGCGTGCGCACCGAGAGCCCGGAATTGCCGACGAAGATGTCGGCCTCGCGCAGCGGAAAGCGCCCTGCACCGCCGACCCGCCAGGCGTCGCCGGTCTGTTCGAGCGATACGCCGCAGGCTTTCAGGGCTTGGCGCATCACGCGCGTGTCGTCGGAATCGAGCAGCCCGGTCAGCCGCGTCTGGCCTTCGGACAGCGCGGCGAGCAGCAGCGCGCGTATCGAAACGCTCTTGGAACCCGGAAGTTTCAGCTCACCGCGCGCGGCGCGAATCGGCGCCAGATCGAGGAATTCGGTTCGAGGCGAAGCGCTCATTCGATCTGCGTCAGATAGTGCTCGCGCGCATTGCGCGCGCGTTCGAAAACGGTTTTGAGTTCGTCCCAGCGACCGCCGTCGATCATCGCCTGCATGGCTTGCAGTTCGGCGATCTGTTTGGCGAGGATCGTCGACACCGAGGCCGCGTTCGCGCGCACGATGTCATGCCACATCTGCGGCGAGCTCGACGCGATGCGCGTGAAGTCGCGAAACCCGCCGCCGGCATTGGAGAAAATCTGCCCGCTGCGATCGATGCCCGCGAGCGTGTCGACGAAGCTGTAGGCGAGCAGATGCGGCAGATGCGAGGTCGCGGCGAAGATTTCATCGTGCAGCGACGGTTCCATCTCGACGACGCGCGCACCGCAGAGCTCCCAGAGCGCGCGAACCTTGGCGAGCGCTTCGGGCGCCTGCTGCGCATGCGGCGTCAGGATCACGCGATGCTTGCGGAATAGGCCTTCGAGCGAATTGGCGACACCGCTCTTCTCGGTGCCCGCGATCGGATGCCCCGGCACGTACCAGCCCGGCAATTCGCCGAACACGCGCCGCACGTCGGCGAGCACCGATTGCTTGGTGCTGCCGACGTCGGTGACGACGCAGTTGGCCGGCAGCGCCGGGGCGATCGCGGCGAAGGCTTCGGCCGTATGCAGCACCGGCACCGCGACGATGACCAGATCGGCTTCGGCGACCGCGGACGACGCGCTGTCGGCCGCCACATCGATCACGCCGAGTTCGACCGCCGCGGTGCGCTGGCGCGCATCCGGATCGAAGCCGACGATGCTGCCGACCGCGCCCGAAGCGCGCAGCGAGCGGGCGACCGATCCGCCGATCAGCCCGAGGCCGATGACCGCAAGCCGCTTCGCCAGCATTTAGCGCTGGCCCTCGGCGAGCACCTCGCGCAGCGCAGACAGGAAGCGATCGTCCTCGCGCACGGTGCCCATGCTCACGCGCAGGAAGTTCGGCATGCCGTAGGAACCCATCGGGCGCACGATCACGCCACGCTCGAGCAGACCCTTGTGGATCGGCGCCGCGTCGCGGCCGAAATCGACGGTCAGGAAGTTGGCCTGCGAAGGCAGCACGCGCAGGCCGAGCTTCTGCAACTCGGCGCCGACGCGAATGCGCTCGCTGGCATTGAGCTCGACCGACTTCTTCACATGTTCCTGGTCGGCCAACGCCGCCTCGGCCGCGACCAGCGCGAGCGAGTTGTTGTTGAACGGCTGGCGCACGCGATTGAGCAGATCGGCCACCTTGGCGTCCGACAGTGCATAACCCGCGCGCAGGCCGGCAATGCCGTAGACCTTCGAGAAGGTGCGGCAGACCAGCAGGTTCGGATAGCGATCGAGCCAGACGCGCGCATCGGAGCGCAGTTCCACATCCTGATAATCGAAGTAGGCCTCGTCGAGCGCGACGATCACGTGCGGCGGCACGCTGTCGAGAAAGGCTTCGATTTCCTGCGGCGTGTTCCAGGTGCCGGTCGGATTGTTCGGATTGGCGATGAACACCAGGCTCACGTCCGGGCGCGTCTTGAGCACGCGCGTGAACGCGGCCAGATCGTGGCCGAACGGCATCGTCGGGTGATCGGCGCCATGGCTCGGCACCACCACGGCCTCGGCGTTCTGCGCGAGCGTGGCGAGCGGATACACCGCGAACGCGTAGTCCGAGAACATCACCGCGCGGCCCGGGCCGGCGTAGATGCGCGCGAGGAACTCGAGGATGTCGTTGGAGCCGTTGCCGAGCGTGATGCGGTCGGCCGAGATGCCGTGATATTCGGCGATCTTGTTCTTGAGCTTGTGGCCGCTGCCGTCGGGATACAGACCGAGATTGCCCTTGGTGGCCTCGGCGATCGCGGCGCTGACCTTGGGGCTCGGGCCGAGCGGGTTTTCGTTCGAGGCGAGCTTGATGACGTCGGCGATGCCGAGCTTGCGCTGCAGTTCTTCGATCGGCATGCCGGGCGTGTAGGCATGCAGCGACAGGATGCCGGGCAGCGCGTTGCGGAACAGGTTTTCGGAGGCCGCGCCGGCGGCCGTCGTATTTTCGGACATGTCAGATGACCGCTTGAGGGTAAGAGCCGAGCACGCGGAACAGCGCCGCGCGCGAGCGGATTTCGTCGAGCACGGGCTTGATCTGCGCGTCCTCGCAATGGCCGTCGATGTCGACGTAGAAGTTGTAATCCCAGGCCGCGCGACGCGAAGGACGCGATTCGAGCTTGGTCAGGTTGATGCCGGCCTTGGCGAACGGCTGCAGCAGTTCGAACAGCGCGCCCGGCGCGCCCTTCTGCGCCGAGAACACCAGCGAAGTCTTGTCGCGGCCGGTCGGGTCGGACAGCTTGCGGCCGATGATCAGAAAGCGCGTGGTGTTGGACGGATCGTCCTCGATGTTGCTGGCGAGCACGTTGAGACCGTAGCGCTCGGCCGCGGCCTTGCTCGCGATGGCGGCGCCCTGCCCGGTTTCGGCGACCTGCTGGGCCGCCGCGCCGTTGCTCGCAACCACCGCCTGCGTGGCGTGCGGCAAGCTCTGATGCAGCCAGTTGCGACACTGCGTGAGCGACTGCGCATGCGAGAACACCACCTTGATCTGGTCGATGCGATCGACCTTGGCCATCAGATGGTGATGCACGGGCAACAGCACCTCGCCGCAGATCGTCAGCGTCGCCGAGGCGAGTTCATCGAGCGTGTTGGTGACGACGCCGCCGATCGAATTCTCCACCGGCACCACGCCGTAGGCGGTATGGCCGGCGTCGACGTCGCGGAAAATCTCGTCGATCGCCCGCTTGGCGCGCGCTTCGACCGCATGGCCGAAATGCTTGTAGACGGCCTCCTGCGTGTAGGTGCCTTCCGGGCCGAGGTAGGCGACCGTGAGCGGCGATTCGAGCGCCAGGCAGGCCGACATGATCTCGCGCACGAGCTTGGCCATGGTCTCGTTCGAGATCGGGCCGGCGTTGCGCTCCATTGCCTTGCGCAGCACTTCGGCCTCGCGGGCCGGGCGGTAATGGTCGCCGACGTCGCCGGCCTTGGCCTTGATGTCGCGAATCGCCTCGGCCACCCGGGCGCGCTCGTTGATGAGTCCCTGAATCTGCTCGTCGAGAGCGTCGATGCGGACTCGGGCTTCGGGAAGCGTCGTCGGTTTCATGGTCGGGATCGCAAAAAGGACGCGAAGGATACGCCAAGCCGGCCGGGCTGGGGACTCGTCGGCGGCCTGGCCTGCGCTCAGCGCGCGGAGATGACGCGCGTCGAAATCACCCCCGGAATCGACGCGATCTCATCGACCACCGCCGCCGGAATCGAGGTATCGACATCGACGAGCGAGTACGCGAGGTCGCCGCGCGACTTGTTGAGCAGGTCGGCGATGTTGAGGTTGCGGCGAGCCAGCGCGGTCGAAATCTGCCCGACCATGTTCGGCACGTTCTCGTTGACGATGCAGAGCCGGTGCTTGCCGGGCAGCAGGCCGAGCACCGCTTCGGGGAAGTTCACCGAATTGGTGACGTTGCCGGTGTCGAGGAAATCGCGCAGCTGGTCGGCGACCATGACGGCGCAGTTGTCCTCGGCCTCGTTGGTCGAGGCGCCCAGGTGCGGCAGCGCGACCACGCGCGGATGCCCTTTGAGCGCGTTCGACGGGAAGTCGCAGACGTAGGCCTGCAGGCGGCCCTCGTTTAGCGCCTCGATGACGGCGGCTTCGTCGACGATGCCCTCGCGCGCGAAATTGAGCACCACGCCCTTGGGCTTGAGGCGCCTGATGCGATCGGCATTGACGAGCGCGCGCGTAGCCTCGATCAGCGGCACGTGCAGGCTCAGGAACTGCGATCGCGAAATGACCTCGTCGACCGACAGTGCCTGGTTGACGCGCGCATCGAGCTTCCAGGCGTTCTGCACCGTCATCGCCGGGTCGAAGCCCCAGACTTCCATGCCGAGCTCGACGGCGGCATTGGCGACCTTCACGCCGATGGCGCCGAGCCCGATCACGCCGAGCGAGCGCCCCGGCAACTCCATGCCGACGAACTTCTTCTTGCCGGCTTCGACGGTTTCGTGCATCGCCTTGTCGTCGCTATCGAGCTTGCGCACGAAGTCGAGCGCCGGCGCGAGATTGCGCGCCGCGATCAGCAGGCCGGCGAGCACGAGCTCCTTGATCGCATTGGCGTTGGCGCCCGGCGCGTTGAACACCGGCACGCCGCGCTTGGTCATCGCCGCGACCGGGATGTTGTTGGTGCCGGCGCCGGCGCGGCCGATGGCCTTGACCGAAGCCGGAATCTCGGCCTTGTGCAGATCGGCCGAGCGCACCAGCAAGGCATCGGGCTGGGCGATTTCGGCGCCGGTCTCGAAGCGCGGGCGCGGCAGGCGGTCGAGGCCCTGCTGGGAGATGTTGTTGAGGGTCTGGATACGAAAAGTCGTCATCGTGCCGTCCTGATGTTCCCCTCTCCCGCGTGCGGGAGAGGGTGGTCCGAAGGACCGGGAGAGGGGCTGCGGGGGGAAAGTGAGCGCCTCGTGCAGACGGCCCCTCTCTCCACGCTACGAGGGAATCTCTGCCGCAAGCGGGAGAGAGGAACGGCGTCAGCATCAGCCCTTGGTTCTGACGAACTCCTTCATGTAATCGACGAGCGCTGCCACGCCCGCCTCCGGCATCGCGTTGTAGATCGAAGCGCGCATGCCGCCGACCGAGCGGTGCCCCTTGAGCCCGATCAGGCCCGCGGCCTTGCTGCCCTTGAGGAATTCGGCGTCGAGTTCGGCGTTGGCGAGCACGAACGGCACGTTCATCTTCGAGCGATAAGGCTTGGCGACCGGATTACGGTAGAAATCCTGCGCATCGAGATAGTCGTAGAGCAGCGCCGCCTTGCGCGCATTGCGCTCGCCGATCGCGGCGAGGCCGCCCTCGTTCTTCATCCACTGGAACACCAGGCCGCAGACGTACCAGGCGAAGGTCGGCGGCGTGTTGAGCATCGAATCGTTCTCGGCCACGACCTTGTAGTCGTGGATCGCGAAGGTGCCCGGCAGCACCTGGCCGATCAGATCGTCGCGCACGATGACGATGGTGATGCCCGACGGACCGACGTTCTTCTGCGCGCCGGCGTAGATCAGCCCGTACTGGCCGACATCGATCGGACGCGAGGCGAAGCTCGACGACATGTCGCTGACCAGCGGCACGCCGCAGACCTCGGGCGCATCGGGGAATTCGACGCCGTGGATCGTCTCGTTCGAGGTGATATGCACGAAGGCCGCGTCCGGATCGAGCTTCCAGCTCGCGCGATCGGGAATCGTGGTGAACTTCTCGGCCTCGCTCGTCGCGGCCAGATTGGCGCGGCCGTAGCGGCCCATTTCCTTGAACGCCTTCTTGCCCCAATCGCCGGTGACGATGTAATCGGCCGAAGTCTTGCCGCGCAGCAGGTTCTGCGGAACCACCGAGAACTGCGCGGTCGCGCCGCCCTGCAGGAACAGCACCTTGTAGTTGGCCGGCACACCGAGCACTTCGCGCAGGTCGCGCTCGCAGGCCTGCGCGATCGAGGTGAATTCCTTGTCCCGATGGCTCATCTCCATGACGCCCATACCGGAGCCATGCCAGTCGAGCAGCTCGGCCTGCACCTGTTCGAGCACGGGCAGCGGCAAGGTGGCGGGACCGGCACTGAAGTTGAAGATACGGCTCATGGGAAGCTCCGTTTTGTGGATGTTTCTGGGGTGTTGGAACAACGGTGAAGGCTTTGAATATCAGGGCAGTGGCCCGGACTGGCTCACCGCCCGCCCCGCCCGCAGCCAGTTGTCGACGTTGAGGCCCGGCACCGACAGGTAGCGCTGGGTCTGGTCGGTGATCAGCGTGAGACCGTGGGCCAGCGCGGTCGCGGCGAGGATCAGCTCGAAGCCGCTCAGCGTCTCGCCCTGCTGGGCCAGATAGCCGGCCAGCTGGCTCGCCTGCTGGGCCTCGACGCGACCGAAGTCGATTACGCGAACGGCACCGATGAAATCCTTGAGCAGGCTGCCGTATCGCGCCTGCGCCCGAGGCTCCAGCCGCAGCCCGGTCTCGGCCTGCAGCTGGCTGACGACCGACAGGTTCACCTCGCCGGGCTTGAGCTTGGCGAGTTCGAGCACCACCGGCAGCCGCCCCTTGGCGACCGCGGCGAGCGTCGTCGCATCGAGCAGCACGCCCATCGCTAGCGATCCTCGCCCGGCTTCCAGACCTGGAAGTCGACGACTCCGGCCTGCAGTTCGGGCGCCGGATTGCGGAAGTGTTCGCGCAGGGCCGGTGGCCAGTCGGCCGATTCGAAGCGATTGAGCCATTCGCGCACGGCCACGCCGATAAGCCGGTTACGCGTCTGCCCGCTGCGCTCGACCGCCCGGTTCAGGCGTTCGAGCGTGTCGTCGTCGAGGTGAAGGCTGAAATTCATGGGCGCGAATTAGAACATAACAGGACATGTTATGAAACCATCCTGACGCAAAAAAGCGGCGGGTTCTGGCCCGCCGCTTTTGCTTGAAAGCCCGCGAACCTCAGAGGGTGTCCGGCAGCGTCAGCTCGTAAAGCATGCCCAGGCCCGGCCCGTAGCCGCCGCTGCCGTTGCGGCCGCCGCGATCGGAGGTGAAATACATGCGCTTGCCATCTGGCGTGAACGAGATGCCCGCGATCTCGGAAATGTCCTGCCCGACGATCTGCAGCAGCGGCTTGAGCTCGCCGCTCGGCAGGATCACGACCACCTGCATGTCGCCGCCGTCCTCGGCCACGAGGATGTCGCCCTGCGGGGTCACGATCAGGTTGTCGACGCCCGACAGGATGGCGTTCGGCGGCTCGGCCGTGGCGAGGTCGTAGATCACCTCGACGGTCTCGGCCACCGTGTCGTAGGCCCAGACGCGCTCGTCGTTCTTGGTCGTGAAATAGACCACGTCGCGGAACAGCCAGATGCCCTCGCCACCGTCGAACACCGCGGTTTCGGGGTCACGCACCTGATCCTGGGCGCGCTGCGGATCGTTGACGTTCTTCCAGCTCACGGGCTGCGGAGACGTCAAGGCGCCCGCGACGCCGGCGCCGCCGACGACCATCGCTTGCAACTGGCCGGACTCCAGCGCCGGACGCGCGGCCGAGGCCGGCCAGTCAGCCGCATCCGGAACGAAGCGGTAAAAGCGGCCGTCGCGCCGGTCTTCGGTCTGGTAGAGGATGCGACGCTGCGCATCGATCGCGATGGCCTCGTGATCGAAGAAACCGAGCGCCGGCTTGGGCACGCCCTGGCCCGGCGTGAACGGATCACACTCCCAGACCCGGCCGCCCGAGAATTCCTCGCAGGACAGCCAGGTTCCCCAGGGCGTGATGCAGCCCGAGCAGTTGAACGTGGTGCCGCGCAGGATCGAGTACGAATCGACGATCGTGCCGTCCGCATCGAACACCAGCACGCCGACGCCGCCGAGCCCCGGAACCAGCGATTCGAGCAGGTTGCCGAGGACCGAGAACTGCGAGCCCAGCTGCGACAGGTTGCCGGTGCCGGGGACTTCGGAGTTCGAAACGTAGATCCAGCCGCCGCCGGGACGCGCGATCACGCCGCCGCCGTCGTTGAGGATGTGCCAGGGCCGCGAGCCGACGCCGCCCGTGAGCCGCGGCCCGGAAGCCGACATACCGGCCGCCCGCGGCAATTCGCCCGCGATCGCAACGACGCGCGTCGAGAAGCCTTCGGGCGTGCGCACGCCGTTGGCGTCGGGCTCGGCACGCAGCGGGCCCAGCGAGGCGAAGCGGCCCTGCAAGCCCTCGACCCCGCGCCCGCCGGCATCGGAATCATCGTCCCCGCCGCCGCAAGCGACCAGCCAGGCCGGCAGACTCGCCGAGCCGGCACTGAAGAACAGCGCCTTGAGGAAACGGCGGCGGTTCGACTCGGCGTTCAAGACGCCGGGCGCGACAGGCATCGATGACATCGACAGACTCCCTGGAGTTGCAGGCCCCTGACGCGTTCGCCGGCGACCAAACCGCCATCTTGCCAACGGCGACGCGGCAGTTTGATGACGACAGCCCTCTAACTCCCCTTCCCTCCGGGAGAGGGCCGGGCGAGGGTTTCGCAGCGATCGGCAATCCGGGTCGTGGCGGCGGATAGCCCTCGTCCTCGGCCCTCTCCCGCAGGGAGAGGGAGGCAAAGCAACTTACTCGCTGGCGTCGTTGGCCGGGCCTTCGAGCGGAGCCGCGGTGTCGTCGGCGGCCGCTTCGTCGTCGGCTTCGATGGCGATGCGATCGACGCTCACGAGGCGATCGCCCGCGTTCGGCTTCATCAGGCGAACGCCCTGCGTATTGCGACCCATGCTGCGCACGTCGGTGGTCTTGAACCGGATCAGGTTGGCCGATTCGGAGATCAGCATGACCTGATGCTCGTCGCCGACTTCGATCGCGCCGATCAGGTTGCCGGTCTTGTCGGTCAGCGCCTGCGCGATCACACCCATGCCACCGCGCCCCCGCAGCGGGAACTGCTCGATCGGCGTGCGCTTGCCGTAACCGTTCTCGGACACCGTCAGGATGTCCGGCGCCGCCTGCCCTTCGGTCTCGGGCGAGACCACGATCAGCGCGATGATCTGCGCCTGCGCGGTGTCTTCCGCGGCTTCGGCGACTTCGATATCGCCATCGATCACCGGCGCCTCGCTGGATTCCTCGGACGATTCGTCGCGACGCACCAGGCGCATGCCGCGCACGCCGGTCGCGGTGCGGCCCATGCTGCGCACGTCGTTTTCACTGAAGCGGATCACGCGACCGGCGTCACTGAACATCAGCACGTCGTTGTTGCCGGTGGTCAGCGCGACACCGACGAGCGAATCGTCGACGCGCAGATCGAGCGCGATGATGCCGTTGCTGCGAATGTTGGCGAAGGCGCCGAGCTCGGTCTTCTTGACCGTGCCGAGGCGCGTCGCCATGAAGATGTAGCGCGTCTGTTCGGGCTCGTCTTCGAACTTCTTGATTGGCAGCACCGCGCTGATCTTCTCGCCCTGCTCCAGCGGCAGCAGGTTGACGAAGGGCTTGCCGCGCGAGCCGCGCGAACCCGTCGGCAGTTCGAACACGCGCAGCTTGTAGACCTTGCCGGTCGAGCCGAAACACAGCAGCCAGTCGTGCGTATGCGCGACCCACAGGCGATCGACGAAGTCCTCCTGCTTGTTGGCCGTCGCGAGCTTGCCGCGGCCGCCGCGCTTCTGCGCCTGGTACTCGGCCAGCGGAACCGACTTCACGTAGCCCTCGTGGCTCAGCGTGACGACCATGTCCATCGGCGCGATGAGATCTTCCTGCGCCATGTTCAGCGCGGCCGTGGTGATCTCGGTGCGACGCTCCTCGCCGTACTGTTCCTTGATCGCGAGCAGCTCGCCGCGAATCACGCCGAGCAGGCGCGGTTCCGAAGCGAGGATGTCGAGGTAGTCGAGGATCGAGGCGAGCAGCTCCTTGAACTCGTCGTGGATCTTGTCCTGTTCCAGGCCGGTCAGGCGGGACAGGCGCATTTCGAGAATCGCCGAAGCCTGCGCGTCCGACAACCGATAGACCGCCTGGCCTTCGTTGTCGACGATGCCGAACTCGAGCGACAGATCTTCGGGGCGCGACACCGAGGAGTCGGCCGCTGCGAGCAGCGTCGTCACCAGCCCGGCATCCCAGGTGCGCGCCATCATGCGCTGCTTGGCCTCGGCGGAATTCGGCGAGCTGCGGATCAGCTCGATCATCTCGTCGATGTTGGCGAGCGCCACCGCCAGACCTTCGAGAATGTGGGCGCGTTCGCGCGCCTTGCGCAGCAGATAGCGCGTGCGGCGCGTGACCACTTCGCGGCGATGGCGCACGAAGATTTCGAGCAGGCTCTTGAGCGACAGCGTCTTCGGCTGGCCGCCGTCGAGCGCGACCATGTTGATGCCGAAAGTCACCTGCAGCTGCGTCTGCTGGAACAGGTTGTTGAGCACCACGTCGGCGTTCTCGCCGCGCTTGAGCTCGATGTAGACGCGCATGCCGTCCTTGTCGGACTCGTCGCGAATTTCCGAAATGCCCTCGATCTTCTTCTCTTTGACGAGCTCGGCGATGCGCTCCTGCAGGCGCGCCTTGTTCACCTGGTACGGCAGCTCGGTGACGATGATCGCCTGCTTGTCGTTGCCGACCGTCTCGAAGCTCGTGCGAGCGCGGATGACGATGCGACCGCGGCCGGTCGCATAGGCTTCGGCAAGACCGTGCGCGTCGAGGATCAGGCCTGCGGTCGGAAAGTCCGGCGCCGGAATCAGCTGCATGAGGCCGGCGATGTCGATGTCGGGGTTGTCGATCACGGCGATGCAGCCGTCGATGACTTCCGAGAGATTGTGCGGCGGGATGTTGGTAGCCAGGCCGACCGCGATGCCCGCGCTGCCATTGACGAGCAGCTGCGGCACGCGCGTCGGCAGCACGACGGGTTCTTCGTCCTTCTCGTCGTAGTTCGGAACGAAATCGACGGTTTCGGAATCGATGTCGGCGAGCATCTCCGAGGTCAGCCGCGCCATGCGGCACTCGGTGTAGCGCATCGCCGCGGCCGGGTCGCCGTCGACCGAGCCGAAGTTGCCCTGGCCGTCGACGAGCACGTGGCGCATCGAAAAGTCCTGCGCCATGCGCACGAGGGCGTCGTAGGCTGCCGAGTCGCCATGCGGGTGGTACTTGCCGATGACGTCGCCGACCACGCGCGCGCACTTGATGTACGGGCGGTTCCAGACGTTGTTGAGCTGGCTCATCGCATAAAGGATGCGGCGATGCACCGGTTTGAGGCCGTCCCTCGCGTCAGGGAGCGCCCGGCCCACGATCACGCTCATGGCGTAATCGAGATACGAGCGCCGCATCTCGTCTTCGAGATTGACGGAAAGAACTTCCTTGGCGAATTCGGTCATAAGCAGGCTCGGCGGCGTGACGGATCAGGGTCCGGACACCGCGCGCGGTCCAAAGGGAGGAGTAAATAATATCCGCTAAATTGTAACACGGGCAGTCGGGCGCGCACTCCTTATTAGTGAGGCACGAGAACTTGGGCCGAGTTTTGCTACTGACGGCCGCGTCACCCATGAAAAGGACGAGCTTCAATCCAATGAAAAACCCTATCGCCCTCGCCTGCGCCGCCGCCCTGCTCGGCGCCTGCGCCAGCGCCCCGCAGCAGCCCCTGAATGCCCGCCCGGTGCCGGCCGATCGCCTGCTCGCCTACCAGGATCCGATCGAAGGCGGCGCAACGCTGGTGCTCGTGCGCCAGCCCGGCGATCGCGACTCCGAATGCTTCATCATCGTCAGCGTCGGCGGCACGCCGGCCGCCGTGCTCGCCGAGGCCGAGACCGCCGAGCTGCACCTGCCCGCGGGCCGGCAGAAGCTCGAACTCGGACGCACCGGCATCGACGATTGCAACAAGGACAAGAACTTCGGCTCCACCATGGGCGGAAGCTTCGCCGCCGGGGAAGTGCAGCGCGTGGCCCTCAAGATCGAGCGCGCGACCATCGACATGCAGAATCTGCCGTCGACCACTGCGGTGGTCGACGCGCCGATGGCCGAAGCCGCGAAGCCGGTCGAAAAGCCGAAATGGGAAACCGAGGCGGCGCCCAAGGCCGGCACGCCTTAGCTGGGCCGCTGGGCGAACGCCGACTCCCGACGCCAAGAGCCCCACTACGTGGGGCTCCTCCACCCGGGGCGCGGCGCTAGCTCAGCGAGATGCCCTCGCGCTTGGCGATCGTGAAGATGTCCTTATCGCCGCGGCCCGAGAGATTCACCACGATGTGCTGATCGCGGCTCATCGTCGGCGCCATCTTCTTGGCGTGGGCGACCGCGTGCGAGGACTCGAGCGCCGGGATGATGCCCTCGCGGCGCGTGAGCTCGTGGAACGCTGCGAGCGCCTCGTCGTCGTTGATCGCCGTGTACTGCACGCGGCCGATGTCCTTGAGCCAGGAGTGTTCGGGACCGACGCCCGGATAGTCGAGGCCGGCCGAGATCGAATGCGTACCGAGGATCTGGCCGTTGTCGTCGGCCATGATGTAGGTGCGGTTTCCGTGCAGAACGCCGGGCTTGCCGGCCGACAGCGGAGCCGCATGGCGCCCGGTTTCGACGCCGTCGCCCCCCGCTTCGACACCGATCATCTGCACCTGGGTGTACGGAATGAACGGATAGAACAGGCCGATCGCGTTCGACCCGCCGCCGACGCAGGCGACCAGCGCATCGGGCAGACGGCCGATCTGCGCAGGCGCCTGCACCAGCACTTCGCGGCCGACCACCGAATTGAAGTCGCGCACCAGCATCGGATACGGATGCGGGCCGGCGACCGTGCCGATCACGTAGAAGGTATCGTCGACGTTGGTGACCCAGTCGCGCATCGCCTCGTTGAGCGCGTCCTTGAGCGTGCGCGTGCCCGAGGTCACCGGCACCACTTCGGCGCCGAGCAGCTTCATGCGATAGACGTTCGGCGACTGGCGCTCGACGTCGTCCGCGCCCATGTAGACCACGCACTTGAGCCCCAGGCGAGCGGCGATCGTCGCGCTGGCGACGCCGTGCTGGCCGGCGCCGGTCTCCGCGATGATGCGGGTCTTGCCGAGGTGCTTGGCGAGCAGGGCCTGGCCGACCGTGTTGTTCACCTTGTGCGCGCCGGTGTGGTTGAGA
Organism: Hydrocarboniphaga effusa AP103; assembly: GCF_000271305.1. GTDB lineage: Bacteria > Pseudomonadota > Gammaproteobacteria > Nevskiales > Nevskiaceae > Hydrocarboniphaga > Hydrocarboniphaga effusa. Next base: position 47,863 of record NZ_AKGD01000004.1, on the reverse strand, counting down.
TCTTCGCGCTTGAGCCAGATCTGCGCACCGCCCCAGGCCGCGCTGAGACGCTCGGCGTGGTACAGCGGCGACGGCCGGCCGACGTAGTGCTTCAGGTCCTTGTCGAGTTCGGCCAGAAAGGCCGGATCGTGCTTGAGCTTGGCGTAGGCCTCCTCGAGCTGGCGCAGCGGCTCCATCAAGGTTTCGGCGACGAAGCGGCCGCCGTAGGGGCCGAAGTGGCCGCGGGCGTCGGGGTACTGATCCTGATACTGCTCTTGGGTTTCGTTGGTCATGTTCTGTTCAAAGCGAATCGGCGCCGCGAACGGCGTCGACGAAGGCGCGCATTTTTTGCGCGTCCTTGAGTCCGGGAGCGGATTCGATACCGCTGGAAACGTCCACTGCATCGGGCCGCGCCATTGTAACCGCCGAGGCCACGTTGCCCGGCGAAAGGCCGCCGGCAAGCACCCAGAAGTGGCCGAAGTGCTTCGGCGCCTGCGACCAGTCGAAGCGCTGGCCGGTGCCGCCGAGTTCTCCGGGCGCGTGGCTGTCGAGCAGCAGGCCGCGGGCATCGGCGAACTGGCGGCGCCAATCCTCGAGATCCTGCGGCGAGCCCATCGGCACGGCCTTGACGTAGGAGCGCCGCCATCGCCGGCAGAAATCGGGCGTCTCGGCGCCGTGGAACTGCAGCAGGTCGGGCTGTACTTCTTCGACGACGCGCTCGACCCGGCCGGCCTCGGCATCGCGGAACAGGGCCACGCAGGAGACGAAGGCCGGAACGCGGTCGCGCAGCGCCCGGCCCTGCTCGGGCGACAGTGCGCGCTTGCTGCGCCCGTCGAAGACCAGGCCGATCGCGTCCACGCCGAGCGAGACGGCGAGATCGAGATCGTCGGGGCGGGTCAGGCCACAGAATTTGATGCGGGTGCGCACAGTGATCTTGGAGTCAGGGAAGCCAGAAATCGGGCGTCGCCGGCAGCCCGAATTCGTCGGGGTAATCGGCGGCGACGAAGTATAGACCCGCGGCCGGAGCGTTCATTCCGGCCAGCGTGCGATCACGGCTGGCGAGCACTTGGGCCACCCAGGCCTCGGGCTGCTTGCCCTGACCGACTTCGATCAGCGTTCCGGCGATGTTGCGGACCATGTGATGCAAAAAGGCATTCGCGCGAATCGACAGCAGCACGAAATCGCCCTCGCGGCGAACGCCGATGTCGGTCACGCAGCGCATCGGCGTGTTCGATTGGCATTCGGAGCCGCGAAAGGCCGAGAAATCGAGCTCGCCGACCAGCGCCTGCGCGGCCCGATGCATCGCCTCGGCGTCGAGCGTCCAGTTGATCCAGGTCGCGCGCTTCTCGAGCAGGGCCGAGCGCGAGCGGCTGTTGTGGATCACGTAGCGATAGCGCCGCGCGATCGCGCTGTGCCGGGCATGAAAATCCGCGCGCACGGGCTGCACCCAGCGCAGCGAAACGTCTTCGGGCAGGTTCGAATTGGTGCCGAGCAGCCAGGCGTAGTCGCTGCGCCGTGCCTCGCTGTCGAAGTGCACGATCTGCGAGAACGCGTGCACGCCGGTATCGGTGCGGCCGGCCGCCGAAACCGCCACCGGGTGTGCCGCCACCTTGCTCAAAGCGGCTTCGAGCGCGGCCTGCACCGACGGCGCATGCGATTGCGACTGCCAGCCCGAGTACGCGGTCCCGAGGTATTCGACCGCCGCCGCCCAGCGCGTCATGCGTCCCGAAGCGAATTCTGGGCCGGACTCGACGGACTCGACGGCGGCAGCTGGTCGCGCAGTTCCTGCGCCTCCTGCTTCTGCGCATCGTTGCCCTGCTCGATCACCTCGTCGAGCAGGCTGCGCGCCATCTCCTGGTCGTCCATGTCGAGGTAGGCGCGCGCGAGGTCGAGCTTGGTGCCGACGTCGTCGGTCGTGAACGGGCCGTCCTCGGTCTCCAGGCTGTCGAGATCGAACTCGCCGAATTCGGGCGGCAGCTGGTCGGCCGGAATCGCCTGTCCCTCCAGAGCCGCCGGCGTGCTGAGGTCGAGCGCATCGTCCGGAACGGGCTGTAGCCAGCCAGCCGGCGCGGGCGGCACCGGAACCCAGCCGCCGAACAGCTGCGACTCCGGCCGCAACTGCCGGCCGAGGCTTTGCACGCGCATCCAGTCGGAATCGCCGAACGTGCCGTTGTAGCGGGCGACGAGCTGCTCGAACTCGGCCGCGCGACCGGCTTCGGCATAGGTCTCGGCGAGCTTCATGATCACGTCGCGGCTCATCGGCGCGATCAGCAGCGCCTCTTCGAGCCCGGTGATCGCCTCGTCCCAATGCCCGTAGCCGAGCTGGAAATCGGCGTCGGCGATCGGGTCATTCAGCGCCGGCGGCTCTTCGGGCAGCGGCTCGGGCGCCTCGACCGCCCTCATCGGGACGACGGGCGCAGCCTTGGCCGCGGCGAAAACCGGCTCGGGGCTCGGCTCCGGCACCGGCTCGACGGGCTCGGGCTTCGCCACGACGGGCGCCAGCACCGGAGCAACCGGCGCGCGCGGCGGCGCCGGCGGCACCCGTTCGACCTTCTCGCCGAGCGAGCGGCGAACGCGCGCGGCCTGCGCCAGGATCAGCAGCAGAAACACCAGGCCGAGCCCGATCAGGATCAGCCAGTCCGTCGGCAGCGGAATGCGCACACCGAGAATGTCGGTGCCTTGCGCCTCATCCGGCGGCACGGCCGCCGCAGCGGTCGCCGGCTCGGTCTGCGCCGAATTCCCGGAAACGGGCTCCGGCCCGGCGTCGGCCGGCGATGCGCTCGCCTGATCCACCGCCAGCACCTCGACGGCGCTGGCTTCTTCCGCGGCGGGCGCGGCTTCGGCAAGCGCGGCTGGGTTCTGGGCATCGGGTGTCGCCGTAGCCGCCGGTGCCGATGGCGTTTCGGCAGCGGCGGCGACGCTCGGGCTGGGCGATGCCGGGAGCGACGCGGCAGGCGGCTCGGGCCGCGGCGCAGCGGTCTTGTCTTCGGCGCCAGCCACTGGCGCCGCTGCGCCCGCCTTGCGCACCAGATGGCGCATCGATGGCGGCACCCCCTTGTAGCGATGCAGATTGGCGATATAGCGCGCGGCATCTTCTTGCGAAATCTCGAGCGCCTGCTCGGCCGTCGGCACGCGCAGCGTCGCCCCCTTCTGCAGCCCGTCGAGGCCGCCGGTGAAGGACTCGGTGTTGTACAGGTAGAGCGCGAGCATCTCCTGCTCCTGGCTCACCCGCGGCTTTTCGCGCAGGGTGTCGGCGATGATCCAGAAGCTCTCGCCCGGACGCACCGGACCGTAGAGCGCCTCGGCCGCTTGGGCCGCCGGCAGGCCGGCAGACAGGATCGCGGTGAACAGCATGACGACCTGCACCAGGAACTTGGCCATTCTCAGCAACATCGGAACAGGTCTCCGCGCACCGGCAGCGCCGGCGCCATCGTCTACGGGTGGTTTGCTGCGCACCAGTCCAGTGGGCGGGCGCAGGCGACTACAGTAACAAACGACGCTAGCCGTGACCTCGGCGGGCCGTTCGGGGCCGCCTGAAGCACCGTGCCGGGCACGATCCGCAGCCGCACCTGAAAGTTGTGTTCAGGTCGGACGACCGCCAAACTGTCGCCCCTCGCACCGTATCCACAACGATTCCGGCAGCCCCGGCTGGCCGGCATTTCGATCGCATCCATGCCCTATTCCCGCATCGTCGGCACCGGCAGCTACCTGCCGGAGAAAGTCCTCACCAATCGCGATCTCGAAGCCGTTGTCGAAACCAGCGACGACTGGATTTTCGAGCGCACCGGCATTCGCCAGCGCCACATCGCCGCCGATGGCGAGCAGACCAGCGACCTCGCGTTGAAGGCCGCTCAGCGTGCACTCGCGGCGGCCGGAGTGACGGCCGACGAGGTCGACCTGATCATCGTCGCTACTTCGACGCCGGACATGATCTTCCCGGCCACGGCCTGCATCCTGCAGTCCAAACTCGGGGTCAGGCAGGGCGCGGCCTTCGACATGCAGGCGGTTTGCAGCGGCTTCGTCTACGCGCTCGCCACGGCCGACAAGTTCGTCGCCTCGGGACAGTCCAAGTGCGCCCTCGTGGTCGGTGCCGAGACCTTCTCGCGCATCCTCGACTGGAACGATCGCCGCACTTGCGTGCTGTTCGGCGACGGCGCCGGCGCGGTGGTGCTGCGCCCGTCGGAGGAGACCGGAATCCTGTCGAGCCATCTGCATTCCGATGGCCGGCTCAACAACATTCTCTGCGTGCCCGGCCAGGTGCAGAAAGGCGTGGTGGTCGGCAATCCCTTCGTCGAAATGAACGGCCAGGCCGTCTACAAACATGCGGTGCGCGTGCTCGGCGAAGTGACGCAGGAGGCGCTCGCCGCCAACGGACTCACGGGCGCCGACCTGCACTGGATGGTTCCGCACCAGGCCAACATCCGCATCATCCGCTCGACCGCCGAGAAGCTCGGCCTGTCGCCCGAACAGGTGGTGACCACGGTGGACAGGCACGGCAACACCTCGGCCGCCTCGATCCCGCTCGCGCTCGACATCGCGGTGCGCGACGGGCGCATCCAGCCCGGCCACAACGTGATCTTCGAAGCCGTCGGCGGCGGCATGACCTGGGGTGCGGTACTGGCCCGCTGGTAGTCCGCTGTCGTCGGGACCGTCGTACCGGGAGGCGGCGCTAGAATGCGCCGCCTTTTTCATTCGATCCCTGAACTCCATGTCCGAAACCGTTCGGCCCGCGCCCGTCTGGCGCCGGCTCGCCGCCGCGCTCTACGACGGCCTGCTGCTGATCGCGCTGTGGATGGTCACGTCGCTGTTCGACGTGATGATCCGCGATGCCGTGAACCTGGCGCGCAATTTCGCGGCCTTGCAGGTGCTCGAATTCAGCATCGGTCTGCTGTTCTTCGGCTGGTTCTGGATCCACGGCGGGCAGACGCTCGGGATGCGCGTCTGGCGCCTGCAGGTGCGCCGGCCGGACGGCTCGCCGCTGCGCTGGCCGATCGCGGCGGTGCGCTATAGCGTGATGATCCTGACCTGGGTCGCGGTGGTGGTTCCGGCGCTCATGCAGAGCCCGCAGATCGCCTCGCACGTGCAGGCCGGAAAGGCGACGGCGATTGCGGTGATCGTTGCGCTCATCGCGGCCGTGGTGATGGTGCTCGACAGCCGGCGTCGGGCACTCTGCGATTGGGCAGCGGGAACCGAAGTGGTCGAGCTGCCGAAGAAAACCGCTTGAATCGCCGACGATCAACCCACCTTGTTGAGCCGCCACCAACCCATTGAAGCGAGCGCGACGGTCGGGGCGCTCGCGGCCAGCACCGGCGGCCAGCCGTAGAGCTGGCCGAAATTGGCGGTGATCTCGTTGATGACGTAGAAACCCACGCCGATCAGCACGCCGATCATGAGCCGCAGCCCGGCGCCGCTGTTGCGCAGCGAGCCGAACACGAACGGCACCGCGAAGAACATCATCGCCATCACCGTCAGCGGCTCGATGAGCTTGCGCCAGAGCGTCAGCCGCTGCTCCGACGAATCGAGCTGGTTGTTGTCGAGATACGCGATCAACTCGATCAGGCCCGTCGTCGACAGGCTGCGCGCCTCGAGCACGAACAGCCGCAGCACCTTGGGCTGCACGCCGCCGTCCCATTCGTAGCGCTCGAGCTGGCTGACTTCGGCGTGATCGGCCTCGAACTCGGTGCGCTGCACGTTCGAGAACGTCCAGTGCCCGTTTTCGAACCGGCCGTCCTCGACGCTCATCATCGACTTGAGGCTCAGGTTGTCGGCCAGCGTGTAGATCACCGAAGGGCCGATGTGATCCTCGGAGATCAGTTTGCGCACGTTGACGATCTGATTGCCGTCGCGCAGCCAGACCGGCTTGCGCGCCTCGCCGACGTCGACGCCGTAGCGTGCCCGGCTCTTGTAGCGTTCGGCCGACTGCTGGCTGCCGGGAGCGATCCATTCGCCGATCACCCAGCCCATGATGCCGAGCACCACGCCCGCCATCAGCGCCGCGAAGCCGATGCGATGGTTCGAAACCCCGGCCGCGCGGATCGCGGTGATCTCGCCCTGCCCGGCCAGATTGCCCAGGCCCATGAGCGTGCCGAGCATGGCGATGATCGGCAGCAGCACGTGCAGACCGGCCGGCATGTTCAGCAGCGTGTAGACCGCGAGCTCCTTGAGACCGTAGTCGCCCTTGCCGGTCGCGCCGAGGTCGGCGACGAAGCTCGTGAACGTATAGATGGTCACCAGCGCGAGCGCGACGATGCCGCTCAGCGTCAGGATATTGCGCACCAGATAGCGGTCGATGCGGTTCAAGCGGCCGCCACCGCTTGCGGCGCCTTGGGCTTGCGCGCCCACCAGTTGAGCCGCTTGCCGATCAGCGCCACCGCCCAGATCAGCACGATCGCGTGGATCCACCAAAGCCCGACGGCCTCGGGAATCTTGCCCTTGCCGATCCAGGACTGGCCCAGGCCGATCAGGTTCGAATAGAACAGGTAGACCACCAGCCCTAGCACCACCTTGCCGTAGCGGCCCTGGCGCGGTCCAACGTGCGAGAGCGGCACCGCAAGCAGCGTCAGCAGGAACACCGAAATCGGCGCCGCGATGCGCCACTGCAACTCGGCGCGATCCTGCGGATCGCTCGAGGCCAGCAGCGCCGAGGTGCTCAGCACGCGGCGCTTGTTGTTCGAGTAGATGAACTGCGGCGGCGTCACGCGCGTCATGAACTCGTCGAAGCGCACGATCTCGTACATCTTGCTGCCGGGCTGGCCGTCATAGCGCCAGCCGCCGTAGAGCGTGATCTCGCGATCGCCGGTAACCGTGTTGAGGCGCTGCCGGCCCTCGTTGGCGATGATGATCGAGATGCCGTTCTCGCCGCGCTCGATCTGGGCGAACACCGCGTTGAGCTTCTCGCGGTCCTGGTCGGTCTCTGCCGTGTAGAACACCCCGCGACCGTCCGCGACGCTGTTGAAGCGTCCGGATTCGAAGGGCAGGTACTGGATCAGACGGCGCGCATCCTTGACGAGGTAGTCCGCCGTGCGCCCGGCCCAGGGCCCGATCTGAAAGGCCAGCAGAGCCGTGAAAACTGCCAGCAGGCCGCCGAGCACCAGATAGGGTCGGTACAGGCGCAGCAGGCTGACGCCGCAGCCGGTCATCGCAGCCACCTCATGGTCCTTATAAAGACGGCCGAGCGACAGCATGACCCCGAGCAGCAGCGACACCGGAACCAGGATCACCAGGTATTGCAGGCTCGTAAGGCCGACGATCTTGAACAGCAGATCACGCGGCAGCTCACCGGCTGCCGCGTCGGCGAGCAGGCTCGCGAAGCGGGTCGACAGCATGATCAGCAACAGCACGACGATGACCGCGAGCCACGACGCAGCGGCGTCGCGCAGCAGATAGCGATCAAGGGTGGTGCCGTTCATGAGGGCGCGATTATGCGGGGTTTACGTGAACGCTGTCTTTTGTGAACGCTTGGGCATTCAAGGCTGTCCACCGGCAGCCCGGGCTTGGGACATTCTTCACTTATCGCTACACTTTGCGCCCGCTGCTCGGCCAAGGCCATCGAGGAATAGTCTTGAGTTGGTGGAGCGCGGCGGGAAGCCTCTAAAAACAAGGCTTCCCGGCGGCTTGTTCAGGTTCACATAATCCGACTTTCAGCGCAGGGTTACACCCGAGGAAGCGATGGAATATTTCGTCAAGAGCGGCAATCCGGAGAAGCAGCGCGTCTCCTGCGTGATCGTGGGGATATTCGACCGGCGTTCGCCCACGGAGGCGGCGCAGGTCATCGATGGCGTCAGCGACGGCGCCATCGGCGCGGTGATGCGTCGCGGCGATCTGGACGGCAAGCTCGGGCAGACGCTGGTGCTGCACAACGTGCCGGGCACCTTCGCCGATCGCGTCATGCTGGTCGGCCTTGGCCGCGAGCGCAGCTTCGACGAAAACGCCTTCCGCAAGGCCAATGCGGCGAGTGCCAAGGCCCTGCGCAACACCGGCTCGATCGACGCCGTCTCCTACCTCACGCACCTGCCGCTCAAGGGCCGCGACTTCCAGTGGAACGTCCTGCAGGCTGCGCTGAGCTTCGAGGACGCCTACTACCGCTTCGACGACTGCCGCGGCGAAAAGGCGCGCGAGGACCTGCCGAGCTACAAGCTCGAGCGCCTGACCTTCGACGTGCCGCGCCGCTCCGACCTGCCGGCCGGCGAGCAGGGCCTGGCCGAAGCGCTCGCGATCGCCAAGGGCGTCGCGGTGGCCAAGAACCTCGGCAACCTGCCCGGCAACATCTGCACCCCGGCCTACCTCGCCCAGAGCGCCGAGCAGCTCGGCGCGGCGCACGGCTTCAAGGTCAAGGTTCTCGAAGAGCCCGAGATGCGCAAGCTCGGCATGGGCTCGTTCCTGTCGGTCGCGCGCGGCAGCCGCCAGCCGCCCAAGCTCATCGTCATGGAGTACTTCAAGGGTCCCAAGGGCGAGAAGCCGATCGCCCTGGTCGGCAAGGGCCTGACCTTCGACGCCGGCGGCATCAGCATCAAGCCGGCCGCGAACATGGACGAGATGAAGTTCGACATGTGCGGCGGCGCGGCGGTGCTCGGCGCGTTCAAGGCGGTGGCCGAACTCGGCCTGCCGATCAACCTCGTCGGCATCGTCGCGGCGAGCGAGAACCTGCCCGATGGCCTCGCCAACAAACCCGGCGACGTCGTCACCAGCATGGCCGGCATCACCATCGAGATCCTCAACACCGACGCCGAAGGCCGGCTGATCCTCTGCGACGCGCTGACCTACGTCGAGCAGCAGTACGAACCCTCGTTCTGCATCGACATGGCGACGCTGACCGGCGCCGTGGTGGTCGCGCTCGGCGCCTACCCGAGCGGCCTGTTCTCGAACACCGCGGGCCTTGCGCGCGCGCTCACGCAGGCCGGCGAGCAGATCGGCGACCGCGTCTGGGAGCTGCCGCTGTGGCCCGAGTACGAGGAGCACATCAAGAGCGAATTCGCGGACATCGCCAACATCGCCACGAGCGGCGGCAACGGCGGCGGCGCGATCATCGGCGCCACCTTCCTGCACAGGTTCGCGAAGAAGATGAAGTGGGCGCATCTGGACATCGCGGCGACCGCCTGGAAAGGCAAGCGCTCGACCGGCCGCCCGGTGCCGCTGATCGTGCAATACCTCATCAACGTCGCGGCGAAGAAAGACGACTGATGAAGCCGGGAGACGGGAACCGGGAGACCAGGGACGCAAGCTCTGGCTTGGCTTCTACGTCTCCCGTCTCCCGTCTCCCGTTCCCCGTCATATGACCCGCATCGATTTCTACATCCTGCCCGACGGCGAAGGCGGAACTTCCGCCCCGGCTTTCGTCATCAGCAAGCTCTGCGAAAAGGCCACGCGCAGCGGAGCGCGCGTCTACGTTCGCGTGACGCAGCCGGCGATGGCCGATGAAATCGACAGCAGCTTGTGGACCTTCAACCAGGGCAGCTTCATCTCGCACGAGCGTCATCGCGGCGAGCCGACCGGCGAACCGCATCCGGCCGTGCTGATCGGCGATGGCGAGCCGCCCGAATCGCATCTGGGCATCCTCGTGAATCTCGGCGAGGACGTTCCGCTGTATTTTTCGCGTTTCGACCGCGTGCTCGAGATCGTGCCGGCCACGGCCGCCGATCGCAGCTCGTCGCGCACCCGCTTCAAGTTCTACCGCGACCGCGGCTACGAACTCTCCACGCATAATCTCTGACGTTTTCATCGCGCCATCTCGGCGCAACGAGCCCCATGGACAAGACTTTCGAAGCCGGCGCCATCGAATCGCGCTGGGCACAGTGGTGGGAACAGAACGGCTGCTACGCGCCGAGCGGCGCGGGCGAGCCCTACTCCATCATGATCCCGCCGCCCAACGTCACCGGCACGCTGCACATGGGTCACGCGTTCCAGCACACGGTGATGGATGCGCTGATCCGCTATCACCGCATGCTCGGCCGCGACACGCTCTGGCAACCCGGAACCGATCACGCGGGCATCGCCACGCAGATGGTCGTCGAGCGCAATCTGAAGCTCGCCGGCGAGCCGGCGCGGCTCGACCTCGGACGCGAGAAATTCCTCGAGAAAGTCTGGGAATGGAAGCGGTATTCGGGCGGCACGATCGAAGGCCAGATCCGCCGCATGGGCAGCTCGGTCGATTGGAGCCGCAACCGCTTCACGATGGACGAGGGCTACAGCAAGGCCGTCGTCGAACACTTCGTGAAGCTGCATGAAGACGGCCTCATTTATCGCGGCAAGCGCCTCGTCAATTGGGACCCGGTACTGCTGACCGCGATCTCCGATCTCGAAGTGGTGAGCGAAGAAGAGAACGGCAAGCTCTGGCATTTCCGCTATCCGCTCGCGGATGGTTCGGGCCATCTCGTGGTCGCCACCACGCGCCCCGAAACCATGCTCGGCGACACCGCCGTGGCCGTGCATCCCGAAGACGAGCGCTACGCCGCGCTAATCGGCAAGAGCATTCGCCTGCCGCTCGTGAATCGCGAGATTCCGATCGTGGCCGACGACTACGTCGACCGCGAATTCGGCACCGGCTGCGTCAAGATCACGCCGGCTCACGACTTCAACGACTACGCGCTCGGCGCCCGGCACAAGCTGCCGATGATCAACGTGCTGACGCCGGACGCGAAGATTCGCGAATACGCGGAGTTCCATCTGCGCGGCGAGCACAAGACCGACGATGCGAAGTTCGCCGAGCAGCTCTCGCGCCTGCCCTATGCGGGCCTCGATCGCTTCGATGCGCGCAAGAAGATCGTCGCCGAATTCGAGTCGCTCGGCCTGCTCGAGAAGATCGACGATCACAAGCTCAAGGTGCCGCGCGGCGATCGCAGCGGTGCGGTGGTCGAGCCTTTCCTGACCGACCAGTGGTTCGTCGATCTCACCCGCAAGTCGCAGCCCGACGGCCGTCCGGGTGGCTACACCGCCATCACGCAGCCCGCGCTCGAAGCCTTCACGAGCGGGCGCATCAAGTTCGTGCCCGAGAACTGGATCAACACCTACAACCAGTGGCTAAACAACATCCAGGACTGGTGCATCAGCCGCCAGCTCTGGTGGGGCCATCGCATTCCGGCCTGGTACGACGCCGACGGCAAGGTCTTTGTGGCGCGCAGCGCCTTCGATGCCTTCAACCTGGCCATGGGCGGACAAGGCGAATTCGCGCTGCTCTCGCTGCTCAAGGTCGCGAGCGACGACAGCACCGATGCCATCAACGACAAGCTGCGCGAGAGCGGCAACGAGCGCTTCTGCCTGAGTCAGGACGAAGACGTGTTCGATACCTGGTTCTCGTCCGACATCTGGCCGATGGCGACGCTCGACTGGCCGACGAAGAACGAAGCGCTCTCCAAGTATTACCCGAGCAGCGTGCTCGTCACCGGCTTCGACATCATCTTCTTCTGGGTCGCCCGCATGGTGATGATGGGCCAGTACTTCATGAAGGACGTGCCGTTCAAAGAGGTCTACATCACCGGCCTGGTGCGCGATCCCGAAGGCAACAAGATGTCGAAGTCCAAGGGCAACGTGCTCGATCCGCTCGACGTCATCGACGGCATCGCACTCGATGACCTGGTGAAGAAGCGCACGACCGGCCTCATGAAGCCCGAGACCGCGCCGAAGATCGAAGCCAAGACGCGCAAGGATTATCCGAAGGGCATCGAAGCCGTCGGCGTCGACGCGCTGCGCTTCACCTTCGCGGCGCTCGCCACGCAAGGCCGCGACGTGCGCTTCGACGCGGCGCGCGCGGCGGGTTATCGCAACTTCTGCAACAAGATCTGGAACGCGGCGCGCTACGTGCTGATGAACTGCGAAGGCCAGGACACCGGCCTCGACGACGCGCTGCCGATCGAACTGTCGGCGGCCGATCGCTGGATCATTTCGCGCCTGCAGAAAGTCGAGGCCGAGGCTGCGGAACACTTCCGCAACTACCGCTTCGACCTGCTCTCGACCGCGCTGTACCAGTTCGTCTGGAACGAGTACTGCGACTGGTACCTGGAGCTCTCGAAGCCCGCGCTGCAAAGCGAGAACGAAGCCGCCAAGCGCGGCACGCGCCGCACGCTCGTGCGCGTGCTCGAAGCTTGGCTGCGCTTGCTGCATCCGCTGATGCCCTTCATCACCGAAGAGGTCTGGCAGCAAGTCAAGACGCTCGCCGGCGCCGAGGGCGAGACGATCATGCGCAGCGCGTATCCGATCAGCGCCGCGCACAAGATCGACGAAGCCGCCGAAGCCGACATCGAATGGCTCAAGGCCTTCATCCTCGGCGTGCGCCAGATTCGCGGCGAGATGGACATTCCGCCCGGCAAGGTCCTGCCGCTGCTGATCCAGAACGCGTCGGATTCCGATGCCGATCGGCTGTCGCGCCTGGGCGCGAGCATCGAATTCCTCGCGCGCGTCGAGACACCGCGCGTGCTCGGCACCGAAGAAGCGCCGCAATGCGCGACCGCGCTGCTCGGCACGATGAAGCTGCTCGTGCCGATGGCCGGTCTCATCGACAAGGACGCCGAGATCGCGCGTCTCGAAAAGCGCATCGCGCAGCTCGAAAGCGATGTCGTGAAAGTGCAGGCCCGCGTCGACAACCCGAACTTCGGCAAGGCGCCCGAAGCCGTGCAGCAGCAGGCGCGCGATCTGCTCGCCAAGCAGCAGCAGGATCTCGCCGCGCTGCGCGACCAGCGCGAGCGCATCGCAGCCCTTTGATCTCGACGAGATAGCGACATGCCGTTTCTGGTCATGGCGGTCTGGATCGCGCTCGAAGCCTGGCTCGTCACGCAGGCCATCGAGCGCATCGGCGGATGGCCCGTCGCGGCCTGGATCGTCGGCGCCGCGGTCATCGGCGTGCTGGTGATCCAGCGCCAGGGCTTGCGCGTGTTTCGCGAGCTGCAGGCTTCGGTGGCGCGTGGCGAGCTGCCGACTCAGCTCGTGTTCGAAGGACTCATCGTGCTGATCGCCGGAATCCTGTTGGTGCTGCCGGGCTTTCTGTCCGACCTCGTCGGACTGTCGCTGCTGCTGTTCGGGCTGCGCAAGCGGCTCGCGATGCGCCTCGGCGAGGGCATGGCGAAGGCGCGTCCCGATCTCAAGCAGCCGGTGACGCTCGAAGGTCAATACCGGCGCAAATCCTGAGGCGCCGAGATTCATCGATGGGTGTCGGCAGGAGGCTTGGCGGCCTAACCGCGTAACCCGGTTGTCCATCTCCAGAATCCGCAAGCCGGGTCACGGCCCCTGGCCCACCCACCCTGGGTTTTCATTCGGTGAACGGGCCGAGAATGTAGCGATCGCGCCCTTCGCGCTTGGCCTTGTAGAGCAGCTCGTCCGCGCGCTGCAGCACCGCGATCGGCTCGACCGCGCTGCCCGGCTCCACCCAGGTCACGCCTGCGCTCGCGCTGATCGGCACACGCTCACCCGAAACCGGATCGATCAGGTCGAGCGAACGGATGCTGCGCAGCAGGCGCTCGCAGACCATCGGCAGGCTCGCGAGCTCGATGTCGTACCAGAGCACCGCAATCTCCTCGCCGCCGTAGCGCACGCGCAGATCGAGCGGCCTGCGGGCCACTTCGGCCAGGATCAGCCCGCCGACGGCGCGCAGTACCTCGTCGCCGAACAGATGCCCGTGGCCGTCGTTGACCTGCTTGAAATGATCGATATCGAGCAGCATCAGCGCCACCAGGCGCTTGTCGCGCCGGGCCTGCGCGAGACGGCTCAGAAAAGCCTGGTTGAACTCCGCGCGAGTCGACAGCCCCGTGAGCGGATCGGTACGCGCCATCGCGGCCGCATGCGCGCTCGCGACCCAGGCGATGCGCGAAATGTACTCATTCATGTAGACGCCGCCGACCGCGATCAGCGTGAGCACGGCGAGCGCGTACAGCTGCATCCCGGTTTCGGACCCCGGCTCGGTCATCGCGTACTGCAGCCAGGCCGTCAACAGGAAGCAAGTCGATAGTCCGGTGGCGATGCGCTTCCAGCCGAAGCCGCCGAACAGGGCGATCGACAGCAGCACCGAGCTCACGAGCTCCATCGGAAACGACATCTGGCCGGCGAGTGCGAGCCCGCGCAGCAATACCGGCGCAAGGCCCGCAGCAACGATCGAAGCACTTTGCAACACCTGCACGAGCATGATGCGATCACGCCGGTAGTAGGTCGCCCAGGCGGTAACGAACAGCAAGGCAGCCAGCGCGAACCCACCGAGACGCAGTGGCCACAGCACCGGGTCGTTGACGCGGAAGACCGGGCAGAAGCCCGGCATCAGGGCCAGCATGAGCCCGAGGATCGCGAACAGCAGGCTGCGCGAGAGCCGATAGTCGCGTCGCTTGGTCGCGCGGTAACTGCTTTCGAGCGGCAGGGAAAACACACGGCCGTAGCCGCGCTGGCGGCGTATCGCTTCGAGTTCCGAAAGCTCGCTCATTCGCTAGGCAAGCAAGCGAAACGAACGGTGCCTCAGCCGCGGCGCACGACGTGCAGGCGGGCACGGGTCGCCGTGCGGCGATTGCCCGCGCCCTGCGTGGCCTGCAGCTCCACCGCTTCGAGGCAGCGCTCGAGCGTGAGGCTGATGGCGGTCTGCGTGCGGATCATTTCGATGCGCGCCCAGGCCGCACGCTCGCCTTCGAGCATGAAGCGATAGACGTTGTCCATCGTCGGGTTGCTCGTGACTTTGGCATAGCGCCACAGACTCGCTTCGGGCGTGATGTTGATGTTGCCGCGATAGTCCTGATCGAGAATGCTCGTGGCGACGTCGAACGGACGGCGGAACTGCTTGATCGGCACGTTCGCGCGCGCGAAGCTGATCAGGCTCGTCGCCTGCGAGCGCACCGTCGAATAGGTGTAATCGCGAGCCGAGTTGAACAACCCGCGACCGCCCGGCTCGCGCTCGCTCATGAACGGCAGCACGTGCGGATTGGTCTGGCTGACGATGAAATGATTGACGTTGTGCAGACGGCGCAGGCGCAGCATCGGCAGGTCGGACTTCAGCGAGCCGTCGTTCCAGCGCAACAGCGGCATGTACGGCACGCGGGCACCGGTTTCGTCTGCCGTCATCAGCATGACCGGCGGAAACAGGATCGGCACCGCACAGCTCGCGAGCACCGCCTCGCGCACGAACAGGTACGGCAGCGTCAGATAATTGAGCAGCTTGGGCTGCTGGTTCACGCCCGCGGGCGAGACGGTGATGTTGAGCACGCGTCCCGACACCTTGTAGGCGTCTTCGAAATTGAGGTCGCGGATGTTCTTGGCCACTGCCCGGCGCAGCTGCGTCTGGTCCATGACCGAGCCGCGCTTGAACATCTGTCTGAACGGCAGCACGCGCCAGAAGTGGTAATAAGCATTCTGCGGATCGAGCAGGTCTTCGAGGTCTTCGACCTTGCGCGTGCCGACGGTGCTCGCCACGATCGCACCCGCGCTGCTGCCCGACATCACCGTCGGCAGCACGCCTTCGCGATAGAGCGCACGCACCACGCCGACGTGAAACAGGCCCAGCGTCGCGCCCCCCGAAAGCATCAGCGCCGAGCGGCCGTAGCTCAAGGCCACGTCGTGGAAGAACTTGAGCTTGTCGCTGAGCGCCCAGCCTTCGGCCTCCGCGTCGACGAGCCATTCGAGCGCGTCACAAACCTCTTGAACGTAGTCGTGAATGAGCTTTTTGGTGCCGATGCGGGCGACGCGGTAGAGCTCGGGGTTGCCGATGTTGCCGAGGTTCCAGTGCAGGCCCTGGCGCAAATGGTGCGCGAGCCGAATCGCGTTGCCCTCGTTACGCAGCTGGCGGATCTGCCGCAGGCGACTGCGAATCAGGCGCCAGTCGTACTCCTCGCTGGCCTCTTCGAGTTTCCACTCGGCCAGACCCTGGATGCGGTCGAGCTCGGCTGCCGCCTCGCGCCAGCTCTTGTAGTCAACGGCATCCAGCATGGCCTGTTGCGCTGATCGCAGCTCGGCACTCATGGATGGTCCTCTCGTTCTGGCGGCTTCATTTCGGGCTGAATGGTCGTTCATTCAGCTGGTAGCCGCAATCGGTAAAAAATGCACTCATCGGTCATGCTCTACCGTTGGCGCGATCGACGGCCTTGCCTACAACCAAAGTCGATACACGAAGCGCTTGACCCGACGAACACCATGAGACACTCCGGCGATGCCCGCCTCGACAACGACATGAGCTCCAGTCCGCAAGCCGATCTGCAGGCGTCCCTCGCCAGCCTGTCCCGCGTCGTCCTCGGAAAGGATCGGCAATTGCGCCTTGCCTTGAGCTGTCTTCTGGCTCGCGGCCATTTGCTCGTCGAGGATATTCCGGGCATGGGCAAGACCACCGTCGCGCTCGCGATGGCCCAGGTGCTCGGGCTGTCGTACAGGCGTGTTCAATTCACCAGCGACCTGTTGCCGGCGGACATTCTGGGCGTCTCGATCTACGAGACGCGCGACGGCAGCTTCCGCTTCCGCCCGGGCCCGGTGTTCACGCAGCTGCTGCTCGCCGACGAGATCAATCGCGCGAGTCCGAAGACGCAAAGCGCCTTGCTCGAAGCGATGGCCGAGCAGCAGGTCAGCGTCGACGGCGAAACGCGCGCGTTGCCGCAGCCGTTCTTCGTCATCGGCACGCAGAACCCAGCCGAACAGGTCGGCGTGTTCCCGCTGCCGGAATCGCAGCTCGACCGCTTCCTGATGCGCATTTCGATGGGCTATCCGAGCGTCGCCGCCGAGCGTGCGCTGCTCATCGAGCCCGACCGGCGCGATCTGCTGTTCGACCTGCGTCCGGTGCTGCAGGCCGAGAGCGTGCTACAGCTGCAGCGGGAAGTCCTGCAGGTGCACACCGCGCCCGCGCTGGTCGACTACATCCTCGCGCTGGTGCAGCACACGCGGACCCAGAGCGCGTTCACGCACGGCCTGTCTCCGCGCGCGGCGCTCGCCCTGCGGCATGCGGCGCAGGCCTGGGCGTACATCGATGGCCGCAAGTCGGTGCTGCCCGAGGACGTGCAGGCGGTGTTCGCCGCCGTGGCGACGCATCGCTTGCAGCCGCGCGAACGCAGCGCCGCCGCCCGGCCGCCGTCGGCCGAAGAGCTGCTCGCCGCGGTCGCCATTCCATAGCGCGCCGCCGACTCATGCGCGGCGGCCGGCTCCAGCATCCTCTGCTCGGTCTGCGCGCGCGCGCCGAATTGTGGGGACAGAGGCGCGCCGGTGCGTTCAGGCGCGAGGCGCAGGTCGAGCGGCGGCGCATCTACATCCTGCCGACGCGATTCGGGGCCGGCTTCGCGCTGATGACGCTGGTGATGCTGGTCGCCGCGATCAACTATTCGAACAGCATGGCCTTCGCGCTGACGTTTCTGCTCGCCGCGCTCGGCCTTGTGAGCATGCATCACACGCATGCGAACCTGGTCGGCGTTTCGCTGCGCTCGCTCGGTGGAACGAGCGGCCACGCGGTGTTCGCCGGCGACGAGGCGCCGCTGCAGTTCATCGCGAGCAACCCCTCGCTCGCACCGCGATTGAGCCTCGAGCTGCGCTGGCCTGCGCAGACCGACGGCGTTCGGCACGATCTGCCCGCGCAAGACAGCACCAGCTTCGCGCTGCGCCTGCCGACGACACGGCGCGGTCGCTTGCAGGCACCCAAGCTGCGGCTCAGCACGCAGGCGCCGCTCGGCCTGTTCGAAGCCTGGACCTGGCTCGCGGTCGACGCGCGCCTGCTGGTCTACCCGAAGCCCGCTGCCGCGGGACGCCTGCCTCCGCCGTGGTCGCAGGGCCAGCTCATGAGCCCGCTGCCGCGCATCGGCAGCGAGGACTTCGCCGGTTTTCGCGACTACGTGCCGGGCGATTCGCCGCGTCTGATCCACTGGAAGAGCCTGCCGCGCACCGGGCGTGCGCTGGTGCAGCGCTTCGACGATGGCGTCGCCTCCGAGATCTGGCTCGACTGGCAGGCGCTCGAAGACCTCGATACCGAGCAGCGCCTGTCGCAGCTGACGCGCTGGGTGCTCGATGCCGACGCTTCGGGATCGCGCTACGGCTTGCGCTTGCCGGGATTCGCGCTGCCGCCGAACGCAGGCGCCGCGCATCTTGGCCTCTGTCTCGAAGCGCTCGCCCTGTTCGACGAACGCAGCGATGGGCGCAGCGACGCGCGCGACGCCGGGCGAGGCCCGCGATGAAGCGGCCGGACGGCAAAGACCCGCTGCCGCAGCGCAGCCTCTGGCGCCTGCTCGCGGTGATGCTGCTCGTGATCGCTCCTCACCTGCTGCGACTGCCGCCATGGGAAACCGCCGCCGTGTTCGCGATCGGCGTCTGGCGCATCGCCGCGACCCTGCATCAATGGCGCATGCCGCACGGCGCGATCAAGGGCGCGCTCGCGATCGGTGCCTTCGTCGGCGTCTATGCGAGCTACGGTCGCATCTGGGGTCAGCATGCGGGCGTCGCGCTGCTCGTCATCATGCTCGCGCTCAAGCTCACCGAACTGCGCGCGCGGCGCGATGTGGTGGTTACCGTGTTCCTATCGTACTTCCTGCTGCTCACGCACTTTCTGTTCTCGCAGGAGATCTGGACGCTGCTGTACCTGCTCGTCTGCGTCGTCGCGGTGACCGCGGTGCTCGCGGATACGCATCACGCCGAAGGCGCCCTGCCCGCGCGGCTCGTACTGGCCACCGGCGGCAAGCTCATCGCGCAGTCCTTGCCGCTGATGCTGCTGATGTTCGTGCTGTTCCCACGCATTCCGGGGCCGCTGTGGACGATGCCCGACGACTCGGGCGGCGCGCGCTCGGGCCTGTCCGAAACGATGGCGCCGGGCGACATCGCCAGGCTCGCGGCCTCGGACGAACTCGCGTTCCGCGTGAGCTTCGAGGGCGCCGCGCCGCCGCCCGATCAGCGCTACTGGCGTGGCCCGGTGCTGTGGGCCTTCGATGGACGAACCTGGAGCGCTCCGTCGCGTTCGTTCAATGCGCCCGCGGCCGAAGCAGGCATGACTGAATACCGCTACGAAATCACGCTCGAAGCGCATCACATGCCCTGGCTGCTCGCGCTCGACCGCCCCGATGCGCGCGATCTGCCCGAGCGCAGCCGCATCAGCGGCTTCTACGAGCTGCTGTACTTCGAGCCTCTACGCGATCGCCTTCGTTATCGCCTGCGTTCCGAGCCCGATGCGAAGCTGCAGGTCGCCTCCCTGAGCGCCCGCGAGCGCGCGCTGCAGCTCGCGTTGCCGAGCGGTTTCAACCCGCGTGCGCTGGCGCTCGCCCAGCAATGGCGACAGGGCGCAGGTAACGATCAGGCCGTCGTCGATGCGGCTTTGCGCCTGTTTCGCGAGCAGGCTTTCTACTACACGCTCGAACCGCCGAGGCTCGGTCGCGACAGCATCGACGAGTTCCTGTTCACGACGCGGCGCGGCTTCTGCGAGCACTACGCGAGCAGCTTCACGTTCCTGATGCGCGCGGCCGGCATTCCGGCGCGCGTCGTCACCGGCTATCTCGGCGCGCAGAAGAATCTGTTCGGCGATTACTACAGCGTCCGCCAATCCGAAGCGCATGCCTGGGCTGAGGTCTGGATCGCCGGCCAGGGCTGGATACGCGTCGATCCGACCGCGGCGGTGTCACCGAACCGGATCGAGCAGACGCTCTCGCGAAGCGGTGCGCGAAACGACGGGCCGCGCGAAGGCCTGCTCGGCTCGCTCGACTGGCGCTCGGCTTACGCGCGTGCGCAGAACGCCTGGGATTGGGTCGATGCGCAGTGGAACGGCCTCGTGCTCGGCTACGGCACCGAGCAGCAGCAGCTGCTGCTCGATCGCATCGGACTCGGCGATTTCGGCCGCATGCTGCTCGCGCTGACTGCGGCGATCACCATCGGGCTCGCGATACTCGGCGGCGTGCTGCTGTGGAAGGCGCGCCCTGCCGCGATGAACGACCCGACGCTCAAGCAATGGAAGCTCGCCGAAGCGCGTCTCGCCCGGCGCGGCCTGCATCGCGCTCCATCCGAAGGCCCACGCGATTTCGCGATGCGCGTCGCGCGCGAGCAACCCGAGCTTGCGCAGCGCATTCAGCAGGTGGTGAAGCTTTACCTGCGGCTGCGCTACGAACGCGATCCCGATGCGGCTTTGCTCGGCGAGCTGCGCGCAGCGGTCAAAGCCCTCACGTAAAGCCGCGTTCCGGCGGCTCCTGCACGCGCGACAGCAGCAGCATGCCGACGACGAAGAACACCACGAGCACGAGGATCGACAGCCTCGCATCGCCCGTGAGCAGCTTGGTGAAGCCGACCGCGAGCGGGCCGAGCACGGCAGCGAACTTGCCGAGCATGTTGTAGAAGCCGAAGAACTCGCCGGATTTGTCGGGCGGAATCAGCCGCGCGTAATAGGATCGCGAAAGCGCCTGCACACCGCCCTGCACGAGCCCGATCGCGGCCGCCATCAGATAGAACTGCATGACCGTCTGCAGCAGGTAAGCCCAGGCGGTCACGCCGATGTAGACGCTCAGGGCCAGATACAAGGCGCGCTTGGTGCCGAGCCTGCCCGCGATCCAGCCGAACGCGATCGCGGCCGGAAAGCCGATGAACTGCACCATCAGCAGCGCGGTGATCAGGCTCGAAGACGGAAAGCCGAGCGCGAGCCCGTAGTCGACCGCCATGCGCACGATGGTGTCGACGCCGTCGATGTAGAGCCAGTACGCGAACAGGAACATCCACACGGGCCTGAGCTTGGACAGCGCGCGAACCGTATCGCGCAACTGCGCAAGACCGGCGGCGACATCGCCAAGCACACCGTTCCCGCGCGTACGCTGCTCGGGCACCTTCAGGAACAAGGGCAAGGAGAACAGCGCCCACCAGATCGCAACGAGCACGAAGGAAACCTGCGTCGCCGAAGCGGCGTTCGCGAGCCCGAACCAATCCGGATGCAGGACCATCAGCACGTTGAGCGTGAACAGCAGGCCGCCGCCGAGATAACCGAGCGCGTAGCCGAGCGCGGAGACGCGGTCCATCTGGGCATCGCTCGCAACGTTGACGATCAGCGAATCGTAGAAGCTCGTGCCGGCCTGGAAGCCGATCGAGCCGAGCGTGAACAGCACGGTCGCGATCAGCCACTCGCCCTGGCCGACCCAGTAGAACGCCGCGGTCGAGAGCACGCCGAGCGCGGTGAACACCGCCAGGAAGCGCTTCTTGAGCCCGCCGCGATCGGCGATGCTGCCGAGCAGCGGCGCGAGCATCACCACGGCCAGGCTCGACACCGAGCTCGCGACGCCGAGCCAGAACGTGCGACTCGCCGAATCGAGATTGCTCGCCCAGTACTGCTCGAAGAAGATCGGAAACAGGCCGGCGACGACCGTCGTAGCGAAAGCCGAATTGCCCCAGTCGTAGCTGGCCCAGGCGAGTTGTCGGCGGCGTTCCGGAGTCATCGGGTCATCCTGGCTGGGCAAGTGGCAGCGTGAGTACGAAGGCGTCTTCGCCGACACCGTCATCCGAACGATAGTAATGGCGGCGCAGGCCGATCTGCGCAAAGCCATACGCGCGATACAGCGCGATCGCCGCCGCGTTGGAGCGACGCACTTCGAGCAGCATGAGTTCGCATTGCGCGGTCTTCGCGGCTTCGATCATGCATTCCATCAGCACGCGGCCGAGGCCTTCGCGGCGACGCTCGGGCGACACCACGATGTTGAGCACCTGCGCCTCGCCGACCGCGATCATCAGGATCGCGTAGCCGATGATGCGCTCGCCATCGATCAGCACCCAGCCCGGATAGCCGGCCTGTAGCGAATCGCGCAGGTTCGCCTCGCTCCACGGATGTGCGTTGGCCGCGCGCTCCACCGCGAGCACCTGCGGCAGGTGATGCGCCTGCATGGGCTGCAGACTCGGCACGCGGATCAGGCCTGGGCGGTGGCCGCTGACGAGGCTTGGGCGAGCAGCTGGTGCACGCGCTTGAGATCGTCCCAGCTCTTGGACTTTTCGCGCGGACTGCGCAGCAGGTAGGCCGGGTGATAGGTCACCAGCACCGGTGTGCGCTCGGCCCCGTATTGATACAGCGGGCCGCGCAGGCGCGACAGCGGTGCATCGCTCTGCAGCAGCCGCTGCGCGGCGACGCGGCCGAGCGCGACGATGAGCCTGGGCTTGAGCAGCTCGATCTGGCGATCGAGATAAGGCCTACAGGCGGCGACCTCGTCGGCCTCGGGGTCGCGGTTGCCGGGCGGACGGCATTTGACGACGTTCGCGATGTAGGTGTTCTCGCCGCGCGAGCGGCCGATGGCCGCGAGCATCTGGTCGAGCAGCTTGCCGGCCTTGCCGACGAAGGGCTCGCCCTTCAGATCCTCGTCCGCGCCGGGGCCTTCGCCGACGATCATCAGCGGCGCGTCCTGCGGGCCCACGCCGAACACGGTCTGCGTGCGCGTCGCGCAGAGCTTGCAGCGCGGGCAATCCTTGACCATCGCGCGCAGGCCGGACCAGTCGGCGGGCACTTCGACCGCCGGCGTCGAGGCGATGATCGGGCTCGCTTCGGGCGCAGGGGGGGGCGCTGGCGGCGGAACCCGCGATCGCGTCGGCGCCGACGGCACTTGCGGCTCTGCCGGGAAACGTCTCCCGTCGTTCGACACCGCCTCGACCGCGATCTGCTCGACGGCTTCCTCGGCGACGCCGGACCGCGAGCGGTAGCTGTCGATGGACAAGGCGTTGAGATAGCGACGGCGGCGAGTCGGATTCATGGGCGCAGTTTATCCCGCAGCGGTCGCCGCGGTCCGCCGTTATGATCGCCGGGCACCGCCGAAACCCCGGCGACGACCGACCTCTTCCACGACTTTCGCATGCGTCGCACGACCGCCGCCCTGTTGATCGCCGCCGCCGCGGCCCTGAGTCCACATTTCGTTCTCGCCGCGCCCGTAGGCGACGAGACGCACCGCACCTACGACGCGGCTCGCGCCGGCTTGCTGCAGATTCGCAGCCTCGTCGATGCCTCGGGACGCCAGTCGTCGATCGGCTCGGGCTTCCAGGTCGATGCGAGCGGCCTGGCGGTGACCAACTATCACGTCATTTCGGAGCATGCGCTCGAGCCGGGCACCTATCGGCTCGAGTACATCCGCACCGATGGCAAGCGCGGCAAGCTGCACCTGCTCGCGGTCGACGTCGCTCACGATCTGGCGGTGGTGAAACTCGACGAACCAGCCGGCAGCACGCTGCCACTCGAACCCGTCAGCACCGAACTGCGCCAGGGCCAGCGGCTCTACGCGATGGGCAATCCGCTCGACATCGGCTTCACGATTGTCGAAGGCACCTACAACGGCCTGACCGAGCGCAGCTACAGCGATCGCTTTCATTTCACCGGGGCGATCAATCCGGGCATGAGTGGCGGCCCGGCCGTCGACGAGGCCGGGCGCGTCGTCGGCATCAACGTCGCCAAGCGGCTCGACGGCGAGCTCGTGAGTTTTCTGGTGCCGGTCCGCTTCAGCGCTGCGCTGATCGACAGGGCACGCAACAAGCCGTTCGCCGAAGCCACGCAGGCCAAGGCCGAAATCGGCCGCCAGCTGCTCGAACGCCAAAGCGAGTTGTATCGCCAGATGATCGGGCATGGCTTTCGCAACAGCGTCGCCGGCCGCTACGAGGCGCCCGAAAGCGAAGCGCCCTGGTTTCAGTGCTGGGCGAGCACCAACGCGGACGAAGTGCCCAAGCCGCGCGCCCGAGTCGATACCACGCAGTGCAGCGCCGAGACCGACCTCTTCATCGCTGGCGATCTGCAGCCCGGGAGCGTGCAGCTGCGTCACGATCATCTGCGTAGCGTCAAGCTAAACGGCTTTCAGTTCGCGAGTTTCCTGAGCGCCTATTACCAGCCGCTGCAAGGCGCAATGCACTGGAGCGCTTCGCGCAAGGCGACGCCGCGCTGCCACGACGATTTCGTCGCGCAGACCGGCGGCGGCGATGACAAGCCACTGCTGCGAGCCGGCATCTGTGCGCGTGCCTATCGCGATTTCGACGGGCTCTACGACGTCACCGTGACCGCGGTGACGCAGGACGCCAACCAGGAAGCGATGGCGCTGCGCCTGACGATGGAAGCTGCGCCTTACGAGCTGGCACTCGAACTCGCACGCGATTATCTCGGAGCGATCTCATGGGCGAAGCGATGATCTCCGAGAGAGATCCGCAAACGGATCGCGTGATCTGGATCGAGCGCCTGTCCCCTCATGGCGAGGTGCTGTCCCGTCATCGGATCGAGCGCCTTCCCATCGTCATCGGTCGCGGTTACGAGAGCGATCTGCTGATCGACGATCCGACGCTGGCGGCGCGCCATCTGCGCATCGGCCGCAACGACAGCGGCGAACTCGTCGCCGAGGATCTCGGCAGCCGCAACGGGCTGTGCCTTGCGAATCGGCAGCGCGTCGAGCGTTGCGTGATCGAACTCGGAGCCGATGCGGTCTACTCGATCGGCGACACGCGTCTGCGCCTGCGCGGCAGCACTCACGCGGTGCCCGAGGAACGGCCGATCGGAAGCTCAGGTCTCGCCTCGGCCTGGATCGCGCCGCTGCTGGGGCTGCTGATCGCCGCCCAAATCATGCTCTCGCTGTGGTTGCAGCAGACCGGCGAGCCGGCGATCAGCAAATACCTGACCGTGACCGTGATGGCCCTGATCATGGGCGTGGTCTGGGCCCTGGTCTGGTCGCTGGTGAATCGCCTGTTCGCCGGGGCCATGCAGTTTTCCCGGCACCTGGCGCTGACGTATGCGGCGGCGGTCGTCAGCTCGCTGATCACGCTGACGCTCGAAACCGCTGCCTATTCGCTGTCGTGGCCGTCGGTGACACGCTACCGCTACCTGGTGTTCTGGCTCACTGCGGGCCTGCTCTGCGCAGGGCATCTGCGGCTCATCGGCGGCGACTATCGGCGCTTCAAGCTCGCGGTGGTCGCGGCCCTCACGCTGCTCGGCGTCGGGGCCAGCGCGCTTTCGCAGCGCGATGCGCGCGAACGCACCGGGCCTGCAGTGGTGGTCGACGAGCTGCTGCCTCCGGCGATGCGTCTCGCTCCCGCGCAGACGCTGGATGCCTTCATCGCGGACGCGGAAAAGTTGCGCGCCGAACTCGACGCGGCCCGGCAGGAGACGCCGCACGACGAGGACGGCGACGACGATTTCTGAGCCTGTCCGCAAAGCAAAAGGCCCGGCGAAAGCCGGGCCTTTTGCTTGCAGGCCGACGCCGATCAGGCCGCCGCGCGGTCCGCCGCCGAATCGCGCAGCGCGCGGTTCAAGCCCGAAAGAATCGCCTTGAACGAGGCGGTGACGATGTTGGCGTCCTTGCCGACACCGAACAGCGTACGCTGCGACGACGAAGCATCACCGACGCGCAATTCGATGTAAGTCACCGCGGCCGCATCGGCACCCGCGCCGATCGCATGCTCGTGGTAATCGACGACCGCGATCGGAACGCCCGCGAGCCTGGACAGCGCGGCCACGAACGCATCGATCGGCCCATTGCCGCTGCCGACGACCTGCTTGCGCTCGCCGCCGACGCTGATCTCGGACTTGAGCTCGACCGAATCGC
Organism: Hydrocarboniphaga effusa AP103; assembly: GCF_000271305.1. GTDB lineage: Bacteria > Pseudomonadota > Gammaproteobacteria > Nevskiales > Nevskiaceae > Hydrocarboniphaga > Hydrocarboniphaga effusa. The sequence continues at coordinate 22,451 of NZ_AKGD01000004.1, read as the reverse complement.
GCGTCGAGTCTTCGACCAGATGATGCGCGACGTAGGCGTAGGGCTGCGCCGAAGCGAGGTATTCGCGCTCGAAGATGCGCCAGATGTCCTTGGCGGTGACTTCCTTGCCCGAGGCGTCCATGTCGGCCTGCACGACCTGGCTGAACTCGATCTGCAGGCGACGCGGCAGCGACAAGCCGTATTCGTGCTCGAGCAGGTAGGTGATGCCACCCTTGCCCGACTGCGAATTCACCCGGATCACCGCCTCGTAGCTGCGCCCGAGATCCTTCGGATCGATCGGCAGATACGGCATCACCCAGATATCGCTTTCCTTGCGCGCCGAAAACGCCTTCTTGATCGCGTCCTGGTGCGAGCCCGAGAACGAGGTGTAGACCAGATCGCCGACGTAGGGATGGCGCGGATGCACCGGCAGCTGGTTGCAGTATTCGACGGTCTCGCGCACCGCGTCGATGTTGGAGAAATCGAGCTGTGGATCGACGCCCTGCGTGTACAGGTTCAACGCGATGTTGACCACATCGACGTTGCCCGTGCGCTCGCCGTTGCCGAACAGGCAGCCTTCGACACGATCGACGCCGGCCATGATCGCGAACTCGCCCGCGGCCGTGCCGGTGCCGCGATCGTTGTGCGGATGCACCGACAGGATGATGCCGTCGCGACGCTGCAGATTGCGGTGCATCCACTCGATCATGTCCGCGAAGATGTTCGGCGTGGAATGCTCGACGGTCGACGGCAGGTTGATGATGCACGGATTGCTCGGCGAGGACTGCCAGACTTCGGTCACCGCATCGACGATCTGCTTGGAGAATTCGAGCTCGGCGCCCGAGAACATCTCGGGCGAATACTGGAACACCCACTGCGTATCGGGCTGCCGGGCAGCCAGTTCCTGCACCAGCCTGGCGTGCTTGACCGCGAGTTCGGACAGCACCTCGTCCTTGCTCATGTTGAAGACGACGTCGCGCATGATCGGCGCCACGGCGTTGTAGTAATGCAGGATCGCGCGGCGCGCGCCTTTCAGCGCTTCGAAGGTGCGGCGGATCAGCGGCTCGCGCGCCGGCGTCAGCACCTGGATCGTCACGTCGTCGGGAATGCGGTTCTCTTCGATCAGGCTGCGCACGAAATCGAAATCGGTCTGCGAGGCGGACGGGAAGCCCACCTCGATCTCCTTGAAGCCGAGTTTCACGAGCGTCTCGAACATGCGCAGCTTGCGCTCCGCATTCATCGGTTCGATGAGCGCCTGATTGCCGTCGCGAAGGTCCACGCTGCACCAGATCGGCGCCTTGGTGATGACGGCGTCGGGCCAGGTGCGGTCTTTCAGACGCACCGGCGCGAACGGACGGTATTTGGTAGCGGGGTTTTTCAGCATGGCCATGAGGGTGATTCCAGGCTAGGTCGAACGCGCTCGGTGATGAGCTTGCCGCGTTGCGACGTTGTGCACGAACACCGGGATGATGCGGGGCGTGCGATATGAGGCTCGTGACCGCGCCTGCCTAGGCGGGGCGGTCGGTGTCTTGTCTGGGTGGTCACGGTTTGAGCCCCGTGCGGCCGTGTGCGTTCTTGTCTGCCTTACGGCAGAAGGAGAAGCGAAAGAAGCAGCGCCGACGCAGCCGAGACGCGCGAGACGATCTCGCGGTTCTGGCAGGCAACGATGTTGCGGGCGGCTTTCATGGGCGCGGATTCTAGAAAACAAAACCAGCCCGCGTCAAAGATCGATCAGGCCGCGGACGCCGGCTTGCGCCGCACGCGGCGCCAGATCACCGCCGCCGGACCCGACACCGCGTACGCCAGAAAGCCGAGGAACAGCACGCGCGGCGGATCGATCGCCACGAGTACGAGCACGCCGACCACGCCCGCGAAGGTCGCGAACTTCACCGGCCCGGTGAGATTGAGCTTCTTGAAGCTGTTGTAGCGAATGCTCGAGACCATCGACAACGCGGTCAGCAATGTCAGCGGAGCCGCGAGCCAGAGCACTTCGGGCCCCGAAAACGGCACGCGGCCGCTGATCCAGGCGAACAGCGAACGGCTGTCGTCGACGCAACTCCAGACGAAGAAGGTCACCACTGCGGCGGCCGCAGGACTCGGAACGCCGAAGAAATCCTTGTTGCTGCTCGCGATCGCGGCGAGCACGTTGAATCGCGCCAGACGCAGCGCGGCGCAGGCCGCGTAGGCGAAGGCGATGCCCCAGCCGAGCTTGCCGCCGAGCCATTGATAATCGCCCAGGTAACGCAGGCTGAACGCATAGACGACGATGGCAGGGGCGACACCGAAAGCGACCATGTCGCACAGCGAGTCGTACTCCTTGCCGAAATCGCTCGCGGTGTTGGTCATGCGTGCGATGCGGCCGTCGAGGCCGTCGGCGATCATCGCGATCAGGATGCCGACGCAAGCCGCTTCGAAGCGGCCGTTCATCGCCATGATGATGGCGTAGAAGCCGCCGAACAGCGTGCCGGTGGTGAACAGATTGGGCAACAGATAAATGCCCTTGCGGCGTTTGCGAGCCGCAGGCACTGCTGTTGGCGCTTCGGGCGGAAGCTCCTCGCTCATTCGGCGTTTCTCCGCACTATGGTCGCAATCAGGGTCTGTCCGCATTTTACGCGGCTACCGAGCGGCACTTCCACGCGAGCACCGGCCGGCATGTAGAGATCGATCTCACGTGCGAGCCGGCGCAGGCCGCAGCGGCGTCCCTGGCCGACGCGTTCTCCGGCCGGGACTCGGATGGGCAAGGCGCCGAGCAGGCTGCCGCGTCGCACCTGAATGACGAACCCTTCGCCTTCGTCGGTTCGAATGATCGAAGCGCGATGACGCGAATCGTCGACGACATCGACCTCGCCCTCCTTGGGAGCGCGCAAGGAGTAGGCACCCCAGAAGCTCACGCGAATGCCGATGCGCACCGCTTCCCGATCGAGATACGGATCGTGCGCTTCCCGGCGGTAGACGATGCGTCCGTCGACCGGTGCCAGCACCCCGCGTGGCCTGGCCTGGATATCCCGGGCCCGATCGAGAAAGAACAGCAGTAGTGGCAGTTCGAGAGCGAACAGCCCCCAGGCCGCGATCCAGCAGCCGGCCCAGAGCATGCCCCAGCCACCGAGGCCGACCGCCAACATCACGACCCAGCCCTCGGGCGCGATACCGACGATGGGGTTGTAGGAATTTCGCATGGCAGAAACGATAAGGCCGGCAGCTGAGGCCGGCCTTATCGAGATTGCGGAACGAGAACTTAATTCTTGGTCTTGTCGACCAGCTTGTTCTTCGCGATCCACGGCATCATCGCGCGCAGCCTGGCGCCGACTTCCTCGATCGGGTGCTCGGCACCGATGCGGCGCTTGGCCTTCAGCATCGGCTGGCCGGCGGCGTTTTCGAGCACGAAGTCGCGCACGAACTTGCCGGTCTGGATGTCGGCGAGCACGCGCTTCATTTCCTTCTTGGTCTCCTCGGTGATCAGGCGCGGGCCGGTCACGTAGTCGCCGTATTCGGCGGTATTGGAGATCGAGTAGCGCATGTTGGCCATGCCGCCTTCGTACATCAGGTCGACGATGAGCTTGAGCTCGTGCAGCACTTCGAAGTACGCCATCTCGGGCTCGTAGCCCGCTTCGACGAGCACTTCGAAACCGGCCTGGACCAGCGCGGTGGTACCGCCGCAGAGCACGGCCTGCTCACCGAACAGATCGGTTTCGGTCTCTTCGCGGAAGTTGGTTTCGATGATGCCGGCGCGACCGCCGCCGTTGGCCGAGGCGTACGACAGCGCGGTCTGCTTGGCCGAGCCCGAGGCGTCCTGATGGATCGCGATCAGCGTCGGCACGCCGCCGCCCTGCACGTAGGTGCCGCGCACGGTGTGGCCCGGGCCTTTCGGGGCGACCATGATGACGTCGAGGTCGGCGCGCGGTTCGATCAGGCCGAAGTGGATGTTGAGGCCGTGAGCGAAGGCCAGCGTAGCGCCCTGCTTGATGTTCGGGGCGATGACTTCGCTGTAGATCTTGGCCTGGCCTTCGTCGGGTGCCAGGATCATCAGCAGATCGGCGATCTTCACCGCGTCGACCACGTCGAGCACCTTGAGACCGGAGCCTTCGGCCTTGGCCCAGCTCTTGGAGCCTTTGCGCAGGGCGACCGTGACATCGACGCCGGAATCCTTGAGGTTCAGCGCGTGGGCGTGGCCCTGCGAACCGTAACCAAGAATGACGACCTTCTTGCCCTGGATCAGCGAAAGGTCGGCGTCTTTGTCGTAATACACCTTGATGCTCATGGCTCTACTCTCTTTTGCTTGTGGATGGCTCGTGAGGCCGCCCTGGTTGAGACGATGTTGTGTGCTTGTTCTTCAGCTCGGCAGCGCCAGCACCTGCTGCCCGCGGCCCATCGCGGCGACGCCGCTGCGCACGAGTTCGAGGATGCGGGCGATGCCGCCGATCTCGGTGACGAAGGCGTCGATCTCGGCGCCGGTGCCGGCCAGCTGCACCATGCGCGTGTTCTCGGTCTCGTCGAGCATCGAACCGTGGTGGCGGCGCACGCATTCGACCACTTCGCGGGCCGCGCCGTTGGTGACCTCGACCTTGACCATCAACAGCTCGCACTCGAGATGATCGAGGCTGGCGAGATCGACGATCTCGACCACGTCGACGAGCTTGCGGGTCTGCTGAATGATCTGGTGCACGACCGCATCGGAGCCGGTGGTGACCAGGCTCAGGCGCGAAACGGTCGGGTCATGCGTCGGCGCGACCGACAGCGAGTCGATGTTGTAGCCACGCGCGGAGAACATGCCGGCCACGCGGGCAAGGGCACCCGCCTCGTTCTGCAGCAGGATCGAGATGATGTGGCGCATTGAGCCGGCGCGGCAACCGATTGATTGATGAGTGATTGGGCGTACACGAGGCCGGCGCCGGAGGGCGCAGACCCGAGGGGCGCGCAGGATAATCGGCGGTCCCCCTATACGCAACCTTGGCCCTGTCTACCTGAGGGTTTACCACCTATAATTCGCGCCCTTCAAACCAGCCGGTCGTCACCGTCCCGTCATGAACGCTGCGCATCCCACCGCCCGCCATCCCCTTTCCGGTACCACCATGACCGGAGCGGAGATCGTCGTACAGGTGCTCGCCGACGAGGGCGTGGACGTCATTTTCGGCTACTCGGGCGGCGCCATCCTGCCGACCTACGACGCGGTGTTCCGCTACAACCAGACGCATCGCAGCGCCGAGGGCGCCGATCCGATGCCGCTGATCGTGCCCAGCAACGAGCAGGCCGCGGGGTTCATGGCGGCCGGGTTCGCGCGGGCGTCGGGCAAGGTCGGCGTCGCGCTCGTGACTTCGGGCCCGGGCGCGACCAACACGGTCACGCCGGTGCGCGACAGCATGGCGGACTCGATTCCGATCGTGGTGATCTGCGGCCAGGTGCCGACCGCGGCGATCGGCTCGGACGGCTTCCAGGAGGCGCCGATCAGCTCGATCATGGGCCCCTGCGCCAAACACATCTTCCTCGTCACCGATCCGCTCAAGCTCGAAGCCACGCTGCGCACGGCCTTCGAGATCGCGCGCAGCGGCCGTCCGGGCCCGGTGGTCGTCGACATTCCCAAGGACGTGCAGAACTGGTCCGGCAGCTACCGTGGCGAAGGCCTGCTGCCCCTGCCCGGCTTCCGTGCGCGCCTGCGCGAGGCCTACGGCAACGCGCTGAGCGTCGATGCCGCGCAGTCCTTCTACGAGCTGCTCAACGCCGCCAAGCGTCCCCTGATCTACGCGGGCGGCGGCGTCATCAACGGCGAGGCTTCGGCGAGCCTGCGCCGCTTCGCCGACGATTTCGGCATTCCAGTGACGACCACGCTCATGGGCATCGGCGCGGTCGACACCACGGCCCCGCTGTCGCTGCACATGCTCGGCATGCACGGCACGGCGTTCGCCAACTACGCGGTCGATGACTGCGACTTCCTCATCGCGGTCGGAGCGCGCTTCGACGATCGCGTCGCCGGCGTGCCGTCCAAGTTCGCGCCGAACGCCAAGGCCATCGCGCATCTGGACATCGATCCTTCGGAGATCGGCAAGGTCAAGCGCGTGCAGTGGCACCACATCGGCGCGCTCGACGTGACGCTCGACGGGCTGCGCGAATTCGCGACGGCGCGCGGCTACCAGCCGGCGGCCGATGGCCGCTATGCCGAATGGCATCGCCACATCACCGATCTCAAGCAGACCTACGCGCTGAACTACGACCGCGAATCGGTCGCGATCCAGCCGCACGCGGTGATCCGCGCGATCAACCAGATCACCCAGGGGCGCGCGGTGGTGGCGACCGGTGTCGGCCAGCACCAGATGTGGGCCGCGCAGTATTTCGATTTCGCCGAACCGCGCCTGTGGCTGACCTCGGGCTCGATGGGCACGATGGGCTTCGGCCTGCCAGCCGCGCTCGGCGCCGCGTTCGCAGCGCGCGATCGCGTGGTCATCGACATCGATGGCGACGCGTCCATCCGCATGAACTTCGGCGAGCTCGAAACCGCGACCACCTACGGCCTGCCCGTGAAGATCGTGGTGCTCAACAATTTCGGCGACGGCATGGTCAAGCAGTGGCAGCGCCTGTTCTTTGAATCGCGCTACGCGGGTTCGGACAAGGGCCTGCATCGCAAGGATTTCATCAAGGCCGCGGAGGCCGACGGCTTCCAGTTCGCGGTGCGCGTGGAGCGCAAGGAGGACCTCGACGCCGCGGTGAAGGCCTTCATCGAATTCGATGGCCCGGCCTTCCTCGAAGTGATCATCGATCCCATCGCCAGCGTGTACCCGATGGTCGGTCCCGGCATGGCCTACGAGCAGATGATCACGGGCGACTGGATTCCGACGCGCCAGGCCACGTCCAAGCCGGTCGGCAAGGTCGACAAGGCCGATCTGTTCTGATCGCAGCGCGGTCGACAGCACACTTCGCATCGGGCCGGCGCTTGCCGGCCTCATGCATTCTGGGGTGATGCCTCGACGGCAAGCGGACTAGAATCGCCGTTCGACGAATTTTCAAGCCATACCGAAAACAACCTTGGTGCCGACACGGAGCCCTGCATGAGCGAAGCGCTGATTCAAACCTCGATTACGGACGGCGTGATGACGCTGCGGCTCAATCGCGCCGACAAGAAGAATTCGCTGACGGCGACCATGTACACCGCGCTCGCGGAGGCTTTCGACCAGGCGACGGCGGACAGCAGCGTGCGCGTGGTGCTGATCACCGGCAGCGGCGACAGCTTCTGCGCGGGCAACGATCTGGTCGACTTCCTGCAGAACACGCCGAGCGATGCCGAACAGGCGCCGGTGATGGTCTTCATGCGTACGATGTCGAGCTTCAAGAAGCCCATCGTCGCCGCCGTCAACGGCATCGCGGTCGGCGTCGGCGTCACCATGCTGCTGCATTGCGACCTCGTCTACGCGGCCGACAACGCGCGGTTCCAGCTGCCGTTCGCGAGCATCGGCATCTGCCCGGAGTTCGGCTCCACCTTGCTGCTGCCGATGATGATCGGCCCGGCGCGCGCTTCCGAACTGTGCCTGCTCGGCGAGATGTTCAACGCCCAGACCGCCAAGGACGCCGGCATCGTCAACGGCGTCGCGCCGGCCGCGGAACTCGAGGCGCTCGCCCGCGCCCAGGCCGAGAAACTCTCGCGCCAGCCTCCGAACGCGCTGCGCACCACCAAGGCGCTGCTCAAGCGCTGGACCCAGGACCGCATGCCCGAAGTCATCCGCAGCGAAGCGGCCGAGTTCATGCCGATGCTCAAGATGCCCGAAGCGCTCGAGGCGATGGGCGCCTTCATGCAGAAGCGCAAGCCGGATTTCAGCAAGTTCAGCTGAGCCGATCGCTTCAAAGAAAAAGCCCCGCGAGTTGCGGGGCTTTTTCGTTACGCATCACGCAATATCAGGCCACGCGTTCGAGCACCGTCGCCACGCCCTGGCCCATGCCGATGCACATCGTCGCCACGCCGTAGCGCGCGTTCTTCTCGTTGAGCACGTGTGCGAGCGCGCCGGTGATGCGCGCACCCGAGCAGCCCAGCGGATGACCGAGCGCGATCGCGCCGCCCTTGATGTTGATGCGGTCCATGCGATCGTTGAGCTTGAGATCCTTGATCACCGCGAGCGACTGCGCGGCGAAGGCTTCGTTGAGCTCCCAGTAATCGACGTCCTTGATGTCGACGCCGGCGCGCTTGAGCGCCTTCTGCGTCGCCGGCACCGGGCCGATGCCCATGATCGACGGATTGCAGCCCGCCGAGGCCATGCCGATGATGCGTGCGAGCGGCTTCAGGCCAAGCGCCTTGGCCTTCTCCTCGCTCATGATCAGCGTCGCGGAGGCGCCATCGGAAATCGCCGAGCTGTTGCCGGCGGTGACCGAACCCTTCGGATTGAACGCGGGCCGCAGGCTCAGCAGCGAATCGAGGCTCGCGTCCTGGCGCACCACTTCGTCGAAGTCGACGACGATCGGCGTGCCGTCGGCATCGTGGCCCGGCGTGCCGACCATCTGGCTCTTGTATTCACCATTTTTCCAGGCCGCGAACGACTTCTGGTGCGAGGCGAGCGCGAATTCGTCCTGGCTCTTGCGATCGATCTGGTGCGTCTGCGTGAGCATCTCGGCGGTCAGGCCCATCATCGCCGCGGCCTTGGCGGTGTTGATCGACATTTCCGGCGCGCCGTCGAAGCCGTGCGTCATCGGCACGTGGCCCATGTGCTCGACGCCGCCGCACAAGAAGGTATCGCCGATGCCCGCTTCGATCTGCGCGGCCGCGATGTGGATCGCCGTCATCGACGAGCCGCACAGGCGGTTCACGGTCTGGCCCGACACCGACTGCGGCAGTCCTGCGATCAGCGAGGCGTTGCGCGCGATGTTGAAGCCCTGCTCCAGCGTCTGGATCACGCAACCCCAGATCACGTCTTCGACGTCACTGGGCTTGACCGCCGGATTGCGCTTGAGGATCTCCTGCATCAGATGCGCCGACAGCACTTCGGCGCGAACGTTGCGATACACGCCGCCCTTGGAACGTCCCATGGGCGTGCGGATCGCATCGACGATGACTGCTTTGGTAGCCATTGTTTGTGTCACTCCTTCGTAAGCCTGTTTGTAAGCGTTCGGCTTACTTCGAATAGAAAGTCTTGCCTTCGGCGGCCATCTTCTTCATCGACTCGGTGGGCTCATAGAGCTTGCCGAGGTGCGCGTACTTGGCGCACTTCTCGATGATGGTTTTGAGCCCGACGGTGTCCGCGTACTTGAGTGCGCCGCCACGGAAGGCCGGGAAGCCGACGCCGTAGATCAGGCCCATGTCGGCTTCGGTCGGCGTTTCGACGATGCCGTCGTCGAGGCAACGCACGGTCTCGATGATCATCGGCAGCATGTGGCGATCGACGATCTCTTCTTCGCTCATCTCGACCTGGCCGTTCGGCTGCACGGACTTGATCAGTTCGTAGCTGGCCGGATCGGCGATCTTCTTCGGCTTGCCCTTGGGGTCGGTTTCGTACTTGTAGAAGCCGACGCCGTTCTTCTGGCCGTAGCGCTTGTTCTCGTACATGACGTCGAGCGCCGACTTGTCCTTCGGCGCCATGCGATCCGGATAACCGGCCGCGAGCACTTCGCCGACGTGATGGCTGGTGTCGATGCCGACCACGTCCTCGAGATAGGCCGGGCCCATCGGCCAGCCGAACTTCTCCATCGCCTTGTCGATCTTCACGAAGTCGGCGCCGTCACGAATCGCGCCCATGAAGCCGAAGAAGTACGGGAACAGGATGCGGTTGACGAGAAAGCCCGGGCAGTTCTTGACCACGATCGGCGTTTTGCCCATCGCGCTCGCATAGGCCACGATCGTGCCGATGGCTTCCTTGCTGGTCTTCTCGCCGTAGATGACTTCAACCAGCGGCATGCGATGCACCGGATTGAAGAAGTGCATGCCGAGGAAATTCTCGGGGGCCTTCAACGCGGTGGCGAGTTCGTCGATCGAGATCGACGAGGTGTTCGAGGCGATGACGGTGCCCGGCGCGACCGCGGCTTCGGCCTCGGCGAGCACGATCTTCTTGATCTTCGGATTCTCGGTGACGGCTTCGACGACCGCGTCGATGTCCTTGAATTCGCCGTAGCTGAGCACCGGACGGATCGAAGCCAGCACACCGCCAGCCTTGGCCGGCTTGAGCTTGCCGCGCTCCACTTCCTTCGACAGCAGCTTGTTGGCTTCGGACATGCCCAGATCGAGCTGCTTGGGCGCGATGTCCTTCATCGTCACCGGCACGCCCTTGACGGCGCTCGTGTAGGCGATGCCGCCGCCCATGATGCCGGCGCCGAGCACGGCCGAGTGCTTGACCGGCTTGCCGGTCTTGCCGACGGTCTTGGCCTTCTTCTTGAGCAGCTGGTCGCTCAGGAAAATGCCGATCAAGGCATCGGCGACCGTGGTCTTGGCCACCTTGGCGAAACCGGCGGCTTCGATCTTGAGCGCTTCGTCGCGGCCCAGGCCGGCGGCCTTCTGGATCACGCTGACGGCGGTCATCGGGGCCGGCATGTTCGGGCCGGCCTGCTGGGCGACGAGGCCCTTGGCGGTTTCGAACACCATCGCGGCTTCGAGCGGGTTCAGATGCAGCTTGCCGGTCTTCTGGGCGCGGCGTGCCTTCCAGTCGAACTTGCCTTCGATGGCCGAGTTCAGCAGCTTCAGAGCGCTCTCACGCAGTTTTTCGGGCGGCGTCACGCCGTCGACGGCGTGCACCTTGAGCGCGGCTTCGGGCTTGTGCTGGCCGCCCGCGGCGATCCACTCGATCGCGTTGTCGGCGCCGACCAGACGCGGAAAGCGCGTGGTGCCGCCAAAGCCCGGGATCAGGCCGAGCTTGACCTCCGGAAAGCCGATCTGCGCCGCGGCGCTCATCAGGCGATAGTCGACCGACAGGCACATTTCGAAACCGCCACCGAGCGCGAAGCCGTTGATGGCGACGACGCTCGGAACCGGCAGGTCCTCGATCGCGTTGAACGACTGGTTCGCGTGAATCGCCCAGGCGGCAAGCTCCGCTTCCGACATTTCGAAGTTCTTGCCGAACTCGGTGATGTCGGCGCCGACGATGAAGACGTCCTTGGCGCTCGTCACGAGCAGGCCCTTGACGCTGCTGTCGGCCTTGATCGCCGCGGCGGCGGCTGCGAGTTCCTCGACGGTACGCTTGTCGAACTTGTTGATCACATCGCCCTGGCGATCGAAACACAGTTCGGCGATACCGCCGTCCAGTTTCGTCACGCGAATGGATTGTCCTTCGAACATGGCGGAAGCAGCCCTCCTGGTGGTTTTGAATTCTGTGTCTCGCATCGTCCGCGAATCCTGAGCGTCGCGAACGATTCCATACTCAGCGGTATGGAAAGGGCCTGCATCATAGCGTTCGCTTTGCATCGCCGACAACAACACGCAATGGGCAGCTGGCGAATGGACGCCCATGCGATCCGCCGAGCGAGGCCGAAGCGACTCCGGGATGACTCGGCTCCAGGCAGCACCTACACTCCGGCAGACTGCCTGCTCTTTCGATGATCACTTCACGATGAGGAACCCGCGATGAAAGCCAAGGAACGCCTGAACCAGCTCAAGAAGCAGTTCGACCGGCTGCGCAAAGATTCCCTGGCTTCCGTCGGCACGACGAACGAGGCCATCTACAGCGGGCTTCAGCAGTTCGCGGACAAGGAGCTCAAGGCCCTGCACAACTACTACGACAGCGCGCTGACCTCGCTCAAGTCGCAGAAAAAGAGCGGCGCGGACATCAAATCGGTGGTGCTCACGCAGTTCGATCTGATGCAGGGCACCTTCAACTCGCTGATCGCCAACGCGCGCGAATCGCTGGAGACGGTTTCGAAGGCCGGCGAAGCCTCGGCGGCGAGGAGCAAGCCCAAAAGCGAAAGCGCCCCGGTGAAAACCCCGGCCGCGAAAAAGCCGGCGGCGAAGAAGCCTGCTGCGAAGAAAGTGGCCAAGAAAGCCGCCGCCAAGAAGGCCGCGCCCAAAAAAAAACGGGCAAGAAAGCCGCCGCCGCGGAGCCTGCGATCGTCGTGACGCCGGACGCCGCGGAGTAAGCAGCCGCACCGCCGCTGCCGCGGCATCGCCTCGGAGTGCAACGGCAAGGAAAGCCGCTCACCGCTCCTCGCATTTTCAGCGGCCCGCCCGCGCCCAGCGGACGGGCCTTCGTTTTGATCAGGCCTGCAAACCCCGACTCAGCCCGCCCCATGTCGCTCTCGCTCGAACAAGGAACCGAACTCTGCCGCCTGCTGGCCGACCCGAGTCGCTGCCGGCTGCTGATCCTGCTCGAAGCCCATGAGCTCTCGGTCGCCGAACTCACCGATATCACCGGCTTGGCGCAGAGCCGCGTCTCGACGCACCTGGCGCGGCTCAAGCGCGCGGGCCTGGTGCAGGACAAGCGCGTCGGCAGCGCCGCGCTCTACTCGGCGAGTGGCAACGGCGGCGCCGCCGGCGAGCTCTGGGCCCATCTGCGCATGCAGATCAGCGACGCCCAGACCCGCATCGATCTCGAACGCGCCGAACAGGCCGTGCTCGCCCGCAAGCATGGCCAGACCTGGGCCGAGTCGGTCGCCGGGCGCATGGAACTGCATTACTCGCCGGGCCGCACCTGGGAGGCCACCGCTCGGGCCTTGATCGGCCTCATGCAACTCGGCGACGTGCTGGACCTCGGCTCCGGCGACGGCGTGCTGACCGAACTGATCGCCGGCCACGCGCGTCGCGTCACCTGCGTCGACGTCAGCCCGACCGTGGTCGCCGCGGCGCGCAAGCGGCTCGCCGCGTTCGCCAACGTCGAGGTCGAAGAAGCCGACATGCACGCGCTGCCGTTCGCCGATGGCCGCTTCGATCACGTCTTCGCGATGCATGCGCTGCCCTACAGCCGGGCACCCGAAAAAGTGCTGCGCGAGGCCGCCCGCGTGCTGCGTCCGGGTGGGCGCCTGGTGGTGGCGACGCTGGCCGAACATCGCCACGAAGAAGCGATGCGCGCCTACGATCACGTCAATCTCGGCATCAGCCCCGAGCAGCTCGGCAAGCTCATGCGCATGGCGGGCCTGACGGTGGAATCCTGCCGGATCAGCTCGCGCGAAACGCGCGCGCCTTATTTCGAAGTGGTCACCGCGCTCGGCCGCAAATAGCCCCCGCGCCAGCTCAGTGGACAGCGGGCGGCAACTCGTCCGCCCAGATCAGCTTGCCACCCGATTTCTTGTCGATGGTCTTGAGCCGGTCGAGATGCGCGGCCTGCTCGTTCTCGCCGACGCGGATCACGCGCAGCGGGGCCTCGATCGCGCCCAGCAGTTCGACGAAGCGCGAGCGCCGCTGCGCGCCGGCCTGCGCGCTGCTGTCGTCGAGACCGAGTGCGGACTGGCCACCGGTCATCGCCAGGTAGACGTCGGCGAGCAGGCGGGCGTCGAGCAGCGCGCCGTGGAAATCGCGATGCGAAGCGTCGACCGCGTAGCGCCGGCAGAGCGCGTCGAGGTTCACCTTCTGGCCCGGATGCAGGCGACGCGCGAGCGCTACCGTATCGACCACCGAGCAGACCTCGGAGAGCTTCCGGTTGATGCCCAGGCGCTGGAACTCCGCGTCGAGAAAGCCGATATCGAAGGCCGCGTTGTGGATCACCAGTTCGGAGCCGGCCAGATAGTCCCAGAGCTCGCGGCCGAGTTCGACGAACTTCGGCTTGTCGGCCAGAAACGCCATGCTGATGCCGTGCACCTGCTCGGCGCCCGGATCGATGTCCTTGTCGTCCGGGTGGATATAGCGGTGGAAATCGTTGTTGGTCGGCCGGCGGTTCACCAGCTCGACGCAGCCGATCTCGATGACGCGATGGCCCTGAATGACTTCCAGGCCGGTGGTTTCGGTATCGAGAACGATCTGGCGCATAGACGGGAGACGGGATACGGAAGATGCCTGAAGCTTAACCGCCACCGACCCGCGACGTCGCTTCCAGGCAGCCTTCGTTGGCGAGCCGGTCGGCAAGCTCGTTGCCCGGATCGCCGTTATGCCCCTTCACCCAGCGCCATTCGATCTTGTGACGGGCGCAGGCCGCGTCCAGGCGCTCCCACAGATCCTGGTTCTTGACCGCCTTGCCGTCGGCCGTGCGCCAGCCGCGCCGCTTCCAGCCCGACAGCCATTCGTTCAAGCCCTTCATGACATAGGTCGAATCGGTGAACAAGGTGACTTCGCAGGCTTCACGCAGGGAATCGAGCGCCTGGATCGCGGCTGTGAGCTCCATGCGGTTGTTCGTCGTCCCGGGCTCGCCGCCCTTGATGCGCTTCTCGGCCGCGCCGTAGCGCAACACCGCGCCCCAACCGCCCGGCCCCGGATTACCCTTGCAGGCGCCGTCACTGTAGATGGTGATGGCCTTCACAGGTTCACCGCCTGACTCGAGACGGTCGACTGCGCGGCGCCCTGCACCGCGGCGCCGATGATCGGCTTGACCTGCGCACGCTGCAGCTTGCCGACGAAGTTCACCGGCAATACGCGCTTGCGCGCGACCACCAGATAGTTCTCGGCGAACGGAGACAGCAGGCTTCCGACGCTCCAGCTCTGGTGCTGGCTGCGCGGGGCGATCCAGGGAAAGCCGACACTGAAGCGGCGCACTTCGGTGATTTCGAAATCGAGCAGCTCGAGCCAATCGCTGATACGGCCGATGCCGTAGTAGCGCGTCGGCGGCGGAAACGCGCGATAGCCCAGCCCGATGCGCTGACGCATCACCCAGCCGCCCCAGGGATTGAAGCCGAGTACGAACAGGCGGCCGCGATCGGTCAGCACGCGCGCGGCCTCGCGCAGCACGTTGTGCGGCGACTGGCTGAATTCGAGCGTGTGGGGCAGCAGCACGCCGTCGACGCTCTTGCTGAGCACCGGCAGCTCCTCGGGCAGCGAACGTGCCTGCTCGCCGAAATCGGCCACTGTGCCGATCACCGCGTGATGCAGGGTTTCGCAGCTTTCGAGCAGTTCGTCGCCACGGCCCCACGAGCCGATCTGCAGCACATGCCGGCCGAACACCTCGGGCAGCACGCGGCGCAGTTCGGCCGATTCGAGCTCGATCAGCCGTTTGCCGCGCGAGGAGCGCAGCCACAGCGACAAGGTGTAGCGATTGAACGGAACCCGGGCTGGACGCAACGACGAAAACGGCATCATTGACTCATGCGATTGATACACAGACCATCTTAGCCATGTCGACGCCCGCCATCGAGATCACGCCGATCGAAATCACGCCGATCCCGGCCTTCAACGACAACTACATCTGGCTGCTCGCTCGCGGCAGCCGGGCCGTCGTCGTCGACCCAGGAGATGCGGCACCGGTGATCGCGGAGCTCGATCGGCGCCGGCTGGCGCTCGATGCGGTGATCGTCACGCATCATCACGGGGATCATGTCGGCGGCATTGCACAGTTGCTGGAGCGTCGCGCGGTGCCCGTCTACGGCCCGCAGGCGGAGCAGCCGCGCATCGGCACGCTCACGCATTTGCTGAACGACGGCGACCGCATCGAGGTGCTCGGCCATCGGGCCGAGGTGATCGCGGTGCCCGGGCACACGCTCGGGCACATCGCGTATCACTTTGCCGATCTCGGCGCGCTCTTCTGCGGCGATACCTTGTTCTACGGCGGCTGCGGCCGGCTGTTCGAAGGCACGCCCGAGCAGATGCACGCGTCGCTGTCCCGGCTCGCCGCGCTGCCCGAGCGCACGGCGGTTTACTGCGCCCATGAATACACGCTCTCCAACCTGGCATTTGCGCTCGCCGTGGAGTCAGAAAATTCTGACATCGCGTCAGCGATTCGCGAGGCCCAGGATCTACGTCGGCACAACCGCCCGACCCTGCCTTCGACGATCGGACGCGAGCGCCGCGTGAACCCTTTCCTGCGCTCGGCCCGCCCCGGAATTGCAGACCATGCGCCCGAGCCTCCAGGCTCCGGCGATCCGGTGCAGGTCTTTGCAAGTTTGCGCCGATGGAAGGATCATTTCCGACCGCCCGGCGAGCTTTGAGGAGCGAGCGGACAAGACCTGACTGCGGCAGCATATGCATGCCCAGCCCGATATGCCCCCTGATACACTCGGGCCAAATTTCGAGACCCCATTCCTGATGCCTCTTGTTCGCGGTCTAACGACCTTGAGACGCCGCTGTGCTGCGCTTGTGCCGACGTTGGCCCTGGTCCTGGCTCCGGTCGCGATCGCGATGGCGGCCGACCCCATCTCCGAGAAAGCCCTGCTGCTCGACCAGAACATCCAGGCGCTCAAGGATGAGGTGCTGCAGTTCAACCGAGACGCATTGATCGCCGAAGAGAACTACCTGTATCCCGAGCATTCCCGTGTCGAGGTCTACGTCAGCGTGGAGACGCAGGCCCTGCTGCTGCAGCGCATCACGGTCTCGATCGACGGCGGCGAAGCGGTCACCTACACCTACAAGGATTCGGATTCGCGCGCGCTGGTCCGCAGCCGCGGATTGCAGCGCCTGGGCCGCTTCAACGTCTCCAAGGGCGCACACAAGATCAGCGCCGATTTCGTTGCCCAGTACGCCGACGCCAAAGAGGGCGAGCCGGTCATCGCCGATCGCATCGATGCGGTGTTCGACAAGGCACTGAGCGCGACCACGCTGGAACTCGTCGTCGGCAAGGCCCGTCGCGGTGGCAAGCCGGTGCTGCGCCTGCAGGAGTGGAGAGCATCCAAGTGATGAACCTGCGTCGCAACCGCTTCGCGCTCGCGTTCGGCGCGTTCGTGCTCTCGGCCGGCAGCGCCCAGGCCGCGGCCAACTTCTACAAGCCCGGGGACGACAACGATCCACGCATCCGCTCGGCCCGTTTCCTCGGCGAAGACAAGCGCCACATGTCGGCGTCGGTCGAACTGCTGCGCGTGCAGGCCGAGGCCGGACGATCGAGCGACGTGCAGTTTCCGTGGCTGCTCGCCGACAACTACCTGTCGTTCGGTCTGCGCGAGCGCGCCGATGCGATCTACGAGGCACTCTCGCAGGGTACTTCCGACCCGCTGCAGCTCGCGCGCGCCCAGCTCAAGGAAGCGCGCTTCGAATATACGCGCGGCTACCTGCCCGAATCGCGCGCCCGCCTGCTCAGGATTCGCGAAGGCCTGCCCAAGGAACTGCTGATCGAATGGCAGGACTTGCTCGCCAAGGTGCTGCTCGAACAGGGCCGCAATGCCGACGCCGTCGAAGTGCTCACCGCGCCGAAGAACGGCGACGACCAGAGTGAGTACACGCGCTACAACCTCGGCGTCGGCCTGCTGCGTGAAAAACGTGCGGAACAAGGCCACACCGTGCTCGACCGCGTCGGCAAGCTCGCCCCCAGCGATCGCGACACGCTCGCGCTCGCCGACAAGGCCAACCTGACGCTGGGCTGGGATTTTCTGCAGAACCAGCAGGCGGCCGCCGCCAAGCCGATCCTGCAGCGCGTGCGCGTCGAAGGCCCGTTTTCCAACCGCGCCCTGCTCGGCCTGGGCTGGGCGGAGCTGCTGCCCAATGGCGAGCGCGCCAAGCGCGTCGATCTCGAAGACGGCAGCTCGGACAAGCAGCGCGATCCGTTCGCTTCGTTCTCGACGCTCGGCGTGCTGCTGCGTCGCGGTCAGGTCGACGACGATTCGATGCGCAAGCGCCATTTCAGGCGTTCGCTCGGGTCTAGCGACCAGGCGGAGGCGATGGATCGTGCGCTGTCGGTCTGGCTGCTGCTGATAGACCGCGATCCGCAGGACCCGGCCGTACAGGAGAGCTGGCTCGCCGTTCCGTATGCGCTCGACCAGGTCGGCGCCCACGAGCAGGCGCGCAGCTATTACGAGCAGGCCATCGAACGCCTCGAAGCCGCGCGCGAGCGCACCGACAAGGCACTCGCCGCGATTCGCAGCAATCGCATGATCGATACGATCATCAAGCGCGAAGTCGACGCCGAATCGGGCTGGAACTGGGAACTCAAGGACCTGCCGGACGCGCCCGAGACCTATTACCTGCAGACGATGCTCGCCGAGCATCGCTTCGCCGAAGCGCTCAAGAATTATCGCGATGCGCGCCTGCTGCAACGCAATCTCGAAGCCTGGGAAAAGCGCCTGACGGACGTCGAGAAAGGCTATTCCACGGGTGCCAGCCGTGGCACCGTCGACACCGGCATCCTGTTCTCGCGCGCCAAGGAAAACCGGACCGAGCTGCGCAGCGGCGTGAACATCAAGCTTGCCACTGAGATCAACCTCGCCGAGCCCGGGCGCTACGATCGCGCGGTCGTCATGCCGCCGCTGCGCGCGCCCGAGCTCAAGCTCGCCAATCCACCCGATCCGCAGGTGTTTCGCGGAACCTTCGAGCAGGTCGGCGACCTGCGCAAGCGCCTCGACTCGCTCAAGCCGGCGCTGATCAAGATGGGCGACGAGCAGGGCCGCCTGCTGCAGGAGATGGCGAGCACCGAACTCAAGTCGCAGAAGACGCTGATCGAGAAGTATCTGGTGGAGGCCCGCTTCGCGCTGGCCCGTCTCTATGACCGTCCGCTGGGCAGCGTCGACGAACCCGACGAGTACGAGATCAAGAAATGATGCGCCTTCGACCGTTGCTGTCCGTTTCGGCACATCCCTTGATCGGCGCGGCGAGCGCCGCGCTGCTGCTGTCGGCCTGCGGCGGCACGCCCGCCGTGGTCAAGGACGCGGCTCCGTCGATCCGCGAGACGATCAAGAAGGAGCAGCCGGCCGCGCAGAAGCTGCACATCCAGCGCAGCGATCCGGTTGCGCCCGATCCCGACAAGGCCATCGCCAACTACAAGAAGCTGCTCGAACTCGCACCCGACGACGCGACGCGCGCCGAGGCGATGCGTCGCATGGCCGACTTGCAGGTGCAGACCGACGATCTCAAAGGTGGCGGCGATGACAGCGCGGCCCAGCTCGCCAAGTCGATGGGCACCTACGAGCAGCTGCTCAAGGAGCGTCCGGGCGATCCGAACAACGATCGCGTGCTGTACCAGCTCGCCCGTGCGCAGCAGAACAGCGGCGATACCGACGGTGCCATCAAGACGCTGGCCAAGCTCAACAGCGAATTCCCGCAGTCCAAGCTCGGCGGCGACGCGCATTTTCGCCGTGCCGAGCTGCTGTTCGTGCGCGAGCGCTTCACCGAGGCCGAGGGCGAATACCGCATCGTGATGGATCTGCGCGAGGCGACGCCGTTCTACGAGCCCGCGCAGTACAAGTACGGCTGGTCGCTGTATCGCCAGGCCAAGTACGACGCCGCGATCGGCAACTTCTTCGAAGTGCTCGATCGCGAGCTGCCGCCCGGCGAACTCAAGGACAGCGAAGCCGCCGTCTCCGCCGCGAAGAAAGGCAAGAGTGACCTCGTCAAGGATTCGCTGCGCGTGGTCTCGCTGTCGCTGGCCGCCCAGGGCGGCGGCGTCGCGGCAAACGAGTATTTCCAGAAGCACGGCGATGCGCGCTTCTTCCCGCTGGTCTATGACGCGCTCGGCAAGCTGCTGCTCGAACGCGAGCGCTACACCGACGCGGCCGAGGCCTTCGCCGCGTTCACGCAGCGCTATCCGACGCATGCGCTCGCGCCGGTGTTCCAGTCGCAGGTCATCACCGCGTACGAACAGGGCGGCTTCCGCGATCTCGTGATCCGCGAGAAGGAACGCTACGCCACCGTCTACGATCCGCAGGCCGCGTACTGGAGCGGCCGTCCCGCCACCGAGGCGGTGCTGACCGAGCTGCGCAAGCACATGGAGGATCTGGCGCGCCACTATCACGCGCTCGCACAGTCCGACAAAGCCAAGCGCCAGGGCGATTTCCTCGTCGCGGCCAAGTGGTACCAGCGCATTCTCGAGGTCTTCCCGACCGATCCGAAGGCGCCCGAGATCAACATGCTGTTCGCCGACGCGCTGCTCGACGGCGGCAAGACGCAGCAGGCGGCCGAGCAGTACGCGCGCACCGCCTACGACTACAAGCCGCATCCGAAGACGGCCGATGCGGCGCTGGCCTCGTTCCAGGCCTATGAGAAGCATGCCAAGGAAGTGCCGGCCGCCCAGCGCCCGGCTGCTCTGCGGCTGGCGGTCGATTCGGGCGTCAAGCTCGCCGATCGTTTCGAGTACCACCCCGAGAAGCTCAAGGTGCTCACCCAGGCGGCCGAGGATTTGTACGAGCTCAAGGCGCTCGACGAAGCCATCGGCGTCGCCCAGCGCGTGCTCACGAACAAGCCGAGCGCCACCTCGGATCTGCAGCGCATCGCCTACAGCGTGATCGGCGACTCGCAGTTCGCGCAAAAGCGCTACCCGGAGGCCGAAGCGGCCTTCGCCTCGGAGCTCAAGCTCACGGCCGCGAATGCGCCGCAGCGCCGCGAAGTGTCCGATCAGCTCGCCGCCTCGATCTACAAGCAGGGCGAAGAAGCGCGCGCCGCGGGCAACCTGCGCGGCGCCGTCGGCCACTTCCTGCGCCTCGGCGAAGTGGTGCCGGACGCCGGCATTCGCCCGAACGCCGAGTACGACGCGGCCTCTAGCCTGGTCGACATGGAAGACTGGCCCACGGCCGCCAAGACGCTCGAGAACTTCCGCACGCGTTTCCCGAGCAACAACCTGGTCCCGGACGTCGACAAGAAGCTCGCGATGTCCTACCAGAAGGACAACAAGCCGGCGCAGGCCGCGGGCGCGTACGCGCGCATCGCCCAGCGCCAGACCGAGTCCCCGCAGGTGCGCCAGGAAGCGGCCTGGCTTACGGCCACGCTTTACGACGAGGCCAAGCTGCCGGCCCAGTCCGGGCCTGCGTACCAGTCCTACGTCGGGGCCTTCCCTCGCCCGCTCGATCGCTCGATGCAGGCGCGCAATCGCCTCGTCGAAATCGCACGTGACGGCCGCAACAGCGAGCAGGAGCTGTTCTGGCTGCGCGAGATCGTCAATGCCGACGCGGCCGCCGGCGGCGAACGCACGGATGCGACTCGCGCCCTGGCCGCCAAGTCCAGCCTCGAAATCGGCCGCCTCAGCGCGGCCCAGGCCAAGACGCTGCGCATCACGCTGCCGATCGAGAAATCGCTGCCGGCCAAACAGAAGGCCGTCGAAGCGGCGATCCAGTCGTTCAACCGTGCCGGCACCTACGGCTTCGCCGACGTGACCACCGCCGCGACCTACGAGCTCGGCGTGCTGCAGCTGGATTTCGCCAAGTCGCTGAACGATTCCGAGCGTCCGCGCAACCTGTCGGGCCTGGAACTCGAGCAGTACAACCTGCTGCTCGAAGAGCAGGCCTTCCCGTTCGAGGAAAAAGCCATCGAGGCCCACGAATCCAATCTGCGCCGCATTCCGCAGGGCATCTACGACGAATGGGTCGCCAAGAGCTACAAGGCGCTGGCCCAGATCGCGCCGGGCAAGTACGCCAAACGCGAACAGGGCGAGGAGATTTATGAAACCCTGCGCTAAGACCATGACGGTCGCGAGCCGGCTGCTGGCAGCCGCCCTGATGCTGACGCTGGCCGCCTGCGGCGGCAGCGTCGGCACGCGTCCGTCCAGCAAGCCGGCGCGGCCGGCCGCCGAAACGCCTGCGGACAAGGCCGCCGCCGAGGCCGAGAAAACGGCCGCCGACCAGGCTGCCGCCGAAAAAGGCAATCCGGAGGACCGCTTCAAGGCCTCGCTGGAACTCATGCGCACGAAGAAGACCGCCGAAGCCGAAGCGGCCTTCCTGAAGCTTGCGCAGGATTTCCCGGACTTCACGGGCCCGCAGATGAACCTCGGCATCATTTACGCCAAGTCCAACCGCCTGCAGATCGCGACTTCGGCCTTCAACAAGGCGGCGACGAGCAACCCGCAGAATGCGGCCGCGTTCAACTGGCTCGGCATCGTCTATCGCGAGAGCGGCAACTACCCGATGGCCCAACAAGCCTACGAGAAGGCACTCGCGGTCAAGCCGAACTACCCGGCCGTGCACCTGAACCTCGGCATCCTGCTCGACGAGTACATGAAGCGCCCGGCCGACGCGATTCCACACTATCGCCAGTATCTGCAGCAGTACGGCAAGGAAGACCTGCGGGTGCTGGCCTGGATCGCCGAGATCGAGGCCGCGCAGAAAGCCGCCGCGCCCGCCGCTCCGGCTCCGGCCGCCACCAGCGGAGGCGCCGCCAAGTGAGCATCCGAATCCGCCTCCTGATTCCGGCCTTGCTGTGGGCGCTGTGCGGCCCCGCCCAGGCGCAGAACGAGAAACCCGCCGTCAACACCGCGCAGCCCGAAGCGCCGGCCGTCGATACCGCCAAAGCCGCGCCCAAGCCCGGCAGCGACGGCACCACCATCATCGGCGACCGCGAATCGCCGATCGGCCTCTACATCACCCCCTGGCGCAATGCGGCGGCTGAAGTCGACATCGATCGTCCCGCCCGTCTGCTGAGTCTCGACCTCGAGCCGGTCGACAAGCGTGTCTTTTCGCGCCAAGTCGAGTATTACGAGGCGCTTGCAGCAGCGCAGCGTGCCAAAACCCCGGCTCCCGCTGCAGCGGCGCCGTCCCCCTCTTCACCGTAGTCCTGTCACTCAAAGACCCGCATAGGAGCGAGCTTCATGGAGCTT
>NZ_AKGD01000003.1 GCF_000271305.1 Hydrocarboniphaga effusa AP103 | reverse complement strand
ATCTCGCTCGCTGTCGTCGAGAAGAAAGGTTCGAGTCTCTGAGCCGCGTCAGCACCACGTAATCACGCCCTATGACTTCCGCCTCCTTCCATAACCAACCCCTCGGACTCGACTCCTGGGGCATCGTCGACGAGACCGATCGCCGGTTCCGCAAGGTGGCCGCCATCGCCGTGGGGCTGTTCCTGGTGCTCGCGATCGTCGTGCCGTTCCTCAAACTCGCCGGCCTGCAGCGTGGCGGCGGCGATACGCTCGAACGCCGCTACGTGAGCCTGCTGCCCGAGGCCGAGGTCGCCGATCAGGTCGAAGAGCCCAAGCCAAGCGAGGACAACTCGCCCGAGCCGGCCGAGGAGCCCAAGCCGCAGGAAGCCAAGAAGCCCGAGCCGGCCAAGCCCAAGGCCGAACCCAAGCCCGAGCCGACGCGCGAACAGCAGGTCGAAAGCGCCCGTGAAAAGGCCGCCCAGACCGGCGTGATGGCGATGGCCGATCAGCTCAAGGCCCTGCGCGACAATTCGCTGCAGGGACTCGATTCGGCGCGCCCGCTGTCTTCGGACGTGGTGACGGCCAAGGCCGGCACCGGCGCTTCGGGCGGTGCGGCCGGCGGAGGCGCGATCGCCGGCTCGGCTGCCGCGAGTTCGGGCGGCATTTCGGGCGCCGGCACGGGCGAAACCCGCCGCTCGCAGTCGGGCGCCGGCCTCGGCCAGCGCCGCACGACGACGGTCGAAAGCCCGATCGGCGCGGGCCCGGAACGCAGCAAGGCCGGCCAGAGCGGCGACAAGGCGCTCGCGGCACGCACGCTCGAAGAGATCCAGCTGACCTTCGATCGCAACAAGTCGGCGTTCTACGCGCTCTACACGCGCGCCGTGCGCGACAATCCGAACCTGCGCGGCAAGGTGATCCTGAGCCTGACGATCGCCCCGAGCGGCGCGGTCACGGCCTGCAACATCGTCTCGTCCGAACTCGGCGATCCCGAGCTCGAGAACAAGATCGTGCAGCGCGTCATGCTGCTGAACTTCGGGGCCAAGAATGTCCCCGCCTTCACTTATCCGAACTATCCGCTGACCTTCTTCCCGGCCTAGCAACCGGGAAGCGGCTCGATTCGGTCTCATCGCCCGGCGTATTGGGCCTGCGCATCGGCCCCCGTATCATGGGGGGCCGATCCCCAACTGACATTCCGTTCCGATGATCATCAAACCCCGTATCCGTGGCTTCATGTGCGTGACCGCTCACCCGGCCGGCTGCGAAGCCAATGTGAAGCAGCAGATCGAGTACGTGCAGGCCCAGGGCGCGTTCGGCGCCGGCCCCAAGAAAGTGCTCGTGATCGGTGCCTCGACCGGCTACGGCCTCGCCGCCCGCATCACCGCGGCCTTCGGCTACGGCGCGGCGACGCTCGGCGTGTTCTTCGAAAAGCCGGGTGAGGAAGGCAAGACCGGCACCGCCGGCTGGTACAATTCGGCGGCATTCCACAAGTTCGCCGAAGGCAAGGGCCTCTACGCCAAGAGCATCAACGGCGACGCGTTCTCCGACGAGATCAAGCAGAAGACCATCGAGGTCATCAGGCAGGATCTCGGGCAGGTCGACCTGGTCGTCTACAGCCTGGCCTCTCCACGCCGCAAGCATCCCAAGACCGGCGAAGTGTTCAGCTCCACGCTCAAGCCGATCGGCCAGTCGCTCACGCAGCGCGGACTCGACACCGACAAGGTGATCATCAAGGAGATCACGCTCGAGCCGGCCACGCAGGCCGAGATCGACAACACCGTCGCGGTCATGGGCGGCGAAGACTGGCAGATGTGGATCGACGCGCTCGACGCCGCGGGCGTGCTCGCCCCTGGCGCCAAGACCACGGCGTTCACTTATCTGGGCGAGAAGGTCACACGCGCGATCTACTGGAACGGCACCATCGGCGCCGCCAAGAAGGATCTCGACAAGAAGGTGCTCGACATTCGCGCCAAGCTCGGCGCCAGCGGCGGCGACGCGCGTGTCGCCGTGCTCAAGGCCGTGGTGACGCAGGCCAGCTCGGCGATTCCGGTGATGCCACTGTATCTGGCGATGCTGTTCAAGATCATGAAGGCCAACGGCACGCACGAGGGCTGTATCGAGCAACTCGTCGAGCTCTACAAGGACAATCTCTACGGCGCCACGCCGCGTCTCGATGAAGAAGGCCGCATCCGCACCGATTACAAGGAACTCGAACCGGCCGTGCAGGACGAGATCGAGAAGACCTGGAACCTCGTCGAGAACGACAACATCAACACGCTGACGGACTTCGCCTCGTATCGTCAGGAATTCCTGCGCCTGTTCGGTTTCGACATCGCGGGCGTCGACTACGAGGCCGACGTCGATCCGGTGACGCCGATCGCCAATGTGATCGAGTAGTTCGACCTGAGCCATGAAAAAGCCCGCGTCGACCGCGGGCTTTTTCATGGCTTTTATTTCACTGAAGAACCCAAGGCCGGCTCCCCATGCACGCCACCTTCGCCGTTGAGCCGGGCCACGACCACGGTCGCGCAAGAATCACCGAATACGTTCACGGCGGTTCGGCACATGTCGAGGATGCGATCGACCGCAAGCACCAGGCCGACGCCTTCTAAAGGCAGGCCGATCGAGCCCAGAATCAGCGCGATCGCGACCAGGCTCGCCGACGGAATGCCGGCCACGCCGACCGAGGTCAGCAAGGCCGCCAGTACGATGATGAACTGCGTCGGCAGATCGAGCGGCAAACCGTAGGCCTGGGCGATGAACATCGCGGCCGCGCACTCGTAGAGCGCGGTGCCGTCGGTGTTGACGTTCGCCCCGATCGGCAGCACGAAGCCGGTGATGCGTTGAGGCACACCGCCGTGTTTTTCGAGTCGATCGATGGTCACCGGCAGGCTTGCGGCCGAAGAACTCGTCGAGAACGCGGTCAGCATCGCCGGCCCCATCGTACGGAAGTGCTTGATCGGCGAAACGCGCGCCACGAAGCGCAGCACCAGCGGCAAGGTCACGGTGACGTGAATCGTCAGCGCACCGAGTACCGCGACGCAGAACCAGGCCAGGGGTTTGAACGCACTCCAACCGGTTTTGGCGATGATCGGCGCAACCAGACCGAACACGCCGAGCGGAGCCAATCGCATGATCACGTTGGCGATGCTGATCATGATCTCGTAGAGACCTTGCCAGAATTCGCGCTGCGTCTTGTGCAGCCCCGATGGCAATCGCGAAACGAAATAGCCGAACAGAAAGCCGAACAGCACGAGCCCGAGCATGTCGCCGGCCGCGGCGGCGGCGAACAGGTTCTCCGGAACGAGCCGCAGCAGCACGTCGAGCAGATCGCCGGCGCCCTTGCCTTGGACCGTCGACATCACGTCGCCGACATCGGAGTCGAGCCCGAGCAATGGCCCCGCGGGTTTGCCGCCGATGATGCCGGGCTGCAGCAGGTTGACCATCAGCAGGCCGGTCAGGATCGCGATGAATCCGGTGCCGACGTAGAAGCCCAGCGTGACGAGGCCGTAGCGGCCCAGCGCCTTGGTTTGGGTGATCGCACCGATGCCGGCGATCATCGCCGAAAGCACCAGCGGAACCACGAGCAGCTTCAGTCCGTTGAGAAAAAACTTGCCGACGAAGTCGCAGAACGTGATGAAGCCCGCGACATCGCCGAACCAGAAACCGGCCCCGGCCGCGAGGGCCAGGGCGATGACGATCTGCCAGTGGAGGGCGGGCAGTCGCATGGCGCCCTTACGGCGCGACGCCCTCGCCTTCCGTCGCAGCCTCGTCGACCTCGGTCTGCTTGATCTCGACCTTGATCTCCTTCTCGAGCGCCTTGCGCATGGAGCCGAACTCGGCGCCGGCGACCTGCTCGCGCAGGCGCGAACGCTCGCTGCTGGCGGCAGAGGCATCGGCGGCCGATGGCTCCGTGACCTTGCTGAGAACGACCACGCTCACGTCGCCATTGGCGAGCACCGCCTTGCCCGTGCTGGTCTTGCCGTCGGCCGGACGCGGCAGACGGAAAGCGGCATCGAGCGTGGCGCGATCGGGCTGCGCATCGGTGCGCTTGACCGTGCCGGTGTACGCGACGCTGGCACCGGCAGCATCGGCCGCGGCCTGCAGCGTCAGGCCGGTCTGCAGCGCCTTGATCAGCTCGTCCGCTTTCGACGCGACTTGTGTCTTGGCGGTTTCGAGTTTGATTTCATCCTTGATCGTCTCGGCCACTTCCTCGAGCTTGCGCTCGCGCGGTGCCTCGTATTCGGCCTTGCGAATCACCACGACGCGCTCCTGACCAAGCGGCAAGGGCTTGCTGTTCTCGTTGTCGGTCAGGACTTCCGTCGAGAAAGCGGCCTGCTTGACGCCATCGTCCGCGAGAATGCCGGCACCGCCTTCGCGCGTGAACCAATCGGTCGTCTGCACTTTGAGATCGAGCGCCTTGGCGACCGCATCGAGCGAAGTGGGGTTCTCGAACGCGAGTTCGCCGAGCTTCTCGGACTTTTCCTGGAAGCGCTTCTGCAGATCGCGCTGCTGATAGACATCGAGCAGTTCGGCCTGCACTTCGGCGTCCTCGAACGGACGAATCGCCGGTGCCTTGAGCTCTTCGAGCTGGATCAGATGCCAGCCGAATTCGGTTTCGACGGGGTCGCTGACCTGTCCCTGCTTGAGTCCGAACAAGGCTTCTTCGAACTTGCCGACCATCACGCCGCGGCGCACCCAGCCCAGGTCGCCACCCGCCGCCTTGGAACCAGTATCGTCGGAGTTCTCCTTCGCGAGCGTGGCGAAATCGGCGCCCCCCTTGATCTGTTCGGCGAACTTCTCGATCTTCTTCTTGGCTTCGGATTTGTCGGCCCCGAAGTTCACGAGAATGTGACGCGCCTTACGCTCCTCAGGGCTCGCGAAGCGGCTGTCCTTCTCGGCGTCGTAGAGCGTCTTGAGCACGTCGGCGCCAGGGTTCTCGGCCTTCGGCAACTGCGAAACATCGAGGTCGACATACGACAGTTTGAGACGCTCGGGTGCCGTGTAACGCGACTTGTTCGCTTGGTAATGCTCCGAAACCTGCGCATCGGTCACTTGCGCGGCAGCCTTGAGCTTTTCGACCGAGAACAAGGCCACGCTGACGTCACGCTGCTGCGCCTCGAGGCGATAGGCCAGCGCGGCTTCTTGGCTGCTCACGAAAGCAGAATCGACGATGGTTTCACGCAGCTGATCGATCACCAGCGAGCTTCTGAGCTGCGATTCGAAGGTCTGCGGATTCATGCCGCGTCGAGCGAGCAGATCGCGATAAAGCTGGGCTGAGAATTTTCCGTTCTCCTGGAACGCCGGCACGCTGCTCAGGTAATCGAACACCGCTGCATCGGTCGCACGATAGCCTTCGGCCTGCGTGTACTGGCGCATGAGCGATTCCTGCACCATGTCGTTGATGACGTTCTGGCGGAAGCGTGCCTGGTCGATCATCTCGGGACGGAAGTTCTCGCCCATCAGCGAAACGAGCTGCTGATAGCGTTGCTCGTAGCCCTGACGGAATTCGGCTTGGGTGATCTCCTTGTCGCCGACTTTCGCCACCGCCGGATCGGACCCGCCCCCCCGAAACGATTCAACTCCCCAGAACGCGAACGGAATACAGATCAGACCGATCACAAACCAGACGATGGGACCGGACAGGCGATCGCGAATGGACTGCAGCATGGAGGTCTTCCGATGATGAGTTTGCTGGCGGAGTTATAAGAAGTATTGCCGCCAATTTTTCTGCGGCACAAACAAATAAGGCACCCTCTTGAGGTGCCCCATCTGTTGCAACAAGTGGCGGAGCGGACGGGACTCGAACCCGCGACCCTCGGCGTGACAGGCCGATATTCTAACCAACTGAACTACCGCTCCACTATTTTTTGGTGGGTGCTGACGGGCTCGAACCGCCGACATTCGCCTTGTAAGGGCGACGCTCTACCAGCTGAGCTAAGCACCCGTCAGGTGATGCCGGAGAAGATTTTCGCGCTAACCGAATCGCCCCACCGAGTCCGCTACTTTATAGCATCTTTCAGAGCTTTGCCAGCTTTAAATGAAGGCGTTTTGCTGGCTTTGATCTTGAGCGCTGCACCGGTCTTGGGATTCCGACCAACGCGAGCCGCTCGCTCACGAACCTGAAAGGTACCAAACCCGACAAGCGCCACTTTATCCTTCTTCTTGAGCGCTTTGCCGATGACGAGAATCATAGCATCAAGCGCACGCGTTGCGTCTGCTTTCGACAAATCGGCCTTGTCGGCGACGGCCTGAATAAGTTCTGCCTTGTTCATCTGAAAATCCCTGGGAAATGATGCCGCTGCTGGCCAACACGAACGGTGGTGTCGACTCTGGCGATGTAAGAACCACGCCACGCGCAATATCGCCCGACATCAAGCCAGCCTGGATGCCCTAGCAGCGATGTAATGTGAGTTGTGCGCGAGGAAGGACGGTCGTTTTTATAGCAAGCGCCTGAGTTGAGCGTCAATAAAGAAAACCGCGTTGCGGGCTAGGAAAACACCTGCCCGGAACGCGGTCTTTTACGCACTGAACTTTCGCTGGCCTAAAGCCCCGATACCGTCAGTGCGGCCTGACGAGATCGTTCTGCGAAGCAGGAACAGGCGACGGCGTCTCGGCCGACTTGGGCTCCGGCATGCTTTCGAGCGCAATCTTGAGTACGTCTTCGATCCAACGGACCGGTTCTATCTTGAGCTCTTTCTTGATGTTCGGAGGAATGTCCGCGAGATCCTTCACGTTCTCGTGCGGGATCACCACGGTGCGAATACCGCCGCGCTGAGCCGCGAGCAGCTTTTCTTTGAGACCACCGATCGGCAGTACTTCGCCACGCAAGGTGATTTCGCCCGTCATCGCGACATCGGCTCGAACCGGAATGCCGGTCAGCGCCGAAACCATTGCCGTGCACATCGCGACGCCAGCGCTCGGGCCATCCTTGGGCGTCGCACCTTCGGGCACATGCACATGAATGTCGTTCGATTGATGGAAGCTGGGGTCGATGCCAAGCCCGCGGGCGCGTGAACGCACGACAGTCAACGCCGCCTGGATGGACTCCTGCATGACGTTGCCGAGCGAACCCGTCTGCGTGAGCTTGCCCTTGCCCGGCGAAAGCGCAGCTTCGATCGACAACAGTTCGCCGCCAACCTCGGTCCAGGCAAGGCCGGTGACCTGGCCGATCTGGTTCTTCTCTTCAGCGCGGCCATAGCGGAATTTCTGTACACCAAGATACTTGTCGAGGTTCTTGTCGGTGACCTTGAGCGCCTTGTCGGTCGGTTTGAGCAGCACTTCCTTCACGACTTTGCGCGCGACCTTGCTGATCTCACGCTCGAGATTGCGCACGCCGGCTTCGCGCGTGTAATGACGAATCAAAGCGCGAATCGCCGCATCGCTGATTTCGAGTTCGCCTTCGGCCTTGAGCCCATTGTTCTTGAGCTGCTTCGGAATCAGATACTGCTTGGCGATATTGAGCTTTTCGTCTTCGGTGTAACCCGACAGGCGAATGACTTCCATGCGATCGAGCAACGGACCCGGAATGTTCAGCGTATTCGCGGTGGCCACGAACATCACGTCCGACAGATCGAGGTCGACGTCGAGATAATGATCGTTGAACGTGGAATTCTGCTCCGGATCGAGCACTTCGAGCAGCGCGGCCGACGGATCGCCGCGAAAATCCATGCTCATCTTGTCGATTTCATCGAGTAGGAACAGCGGGTTCTTCACCCCCACTTTCGTCAGGTTCTGCACGATCTTGCCGGGCATCGCGCCGATGTAGGTACGTCGGTGGCCGCGGATCTCGGCCTCGTCACGCACGCCGCCGAGCGACATGCGCACGAACTTGCGATTCACGGCTTCGGCAATCGAGCGCCCGAGGCTGGTCTTGCCGACGCCAGGCGGACCGACCAGGCACAGGATCGGGCCGCGCAGCTTTTTCACGCGGCTCTGCACGGCGAGATATTCGAGGATGCGCTCTTTGACTTTCTCGAGCCCGTGGTGGTCTTCGTCGAGCTTGTCCTGTGCGACCTTCAGATCGATGCGCGTCTTGGTCGCCTTCTTCCACGGTACCGTGGTCAGGTGATCGAGATAGTTGCGGACGACGGTGGCTTCGGCCGACATCGGCGGCATCATCTTGAGCTTGTTCAATTCCGCCTTGGCCTTGGCCTTGGCTTCCTTGGGCATGCCGCTCTTTTCGATCTTGCGCGCGTATTCCTCTTGCTCGTTTGGCGCGTCCTCGCCTTCACCGAGCTCTTTCTGAATCGCCTTCATCTGCTCGTTGAGGTAGTACTCGCGCTGATTCTTCTCCATCTGCGATTTCACCCGGCCGCGGATCTTCTTTTCGATCTGCAGCACGTCGATTTCGCTTTCGAGTTGCGAGAACACATGTTCGAGTCGCGCATGCGGATCGTCGATCTCGAGAACCTGCTGCTTGTCTTCGAGCTTGAGATTCAGATGCGCAGCGATGGTGTCTGCCAGGCGGCCCGGTGCATCCATGCTCGCGAGCGATGGCAGCAATTCGGCCGGCACTTTCTTGTTGAGCTTGATGTACTGCTCGAACTGCGCCAGCGTCGAACGTACGAGTGCATCGACTTCGCGGCCCGCAGCGGGCACCTCGTCGACCGGCAGCGGCTTGCAATCGGCAACCGCGTAGTTGCCGTCCATGTCGAGATTCAGGATCTGCGCGCGTTGCACACCCTCGACGAGGACCTTCACGGTGCCGTCGGGCAGCTTGAGCATCTGCAGAATGCTCGCGAGCGTACCGACGCGATAGATGTCGTTGGCGCTCGGATCATCCGTATCCGCGGTGCGCTGGGCGACAAGCAGAATGCGTTTGTCGTTCTGCATGGCGGCGGAGAGCGCGCGAATGGATTTCTCTCGGCCGACGAACAGCGGTATCGCCATGTGGGGATAGACCACCACATCACGCAGAGGAAGAACAGGCGCTTGACGGTCTTGGGTCGCTTCCACTTAGCACTCTCGTTGGCGGCGTTGATGCCTGATTATTGCAGATGAGGGTCGGTACGGTGGTTTCAAGTTATTCCGATGCACCCACCGATTCATCGGCACCAACGAAAACGCCCCGCATCGAGCGGGGCGTTCAATTCGAGCAACGGCAGGGCAGGCTCAGGCGCTGTTCTTGACTTCGCGCTTCTCGGCGTTCTCGTAGACGATGAACGGCTTGGCTTCACCCTTCACCACCGCTTCGTCAACGACCACCTTGGAGACGTTCTGCATCGACGGCAAGTCGTACATGACGTCGAGCAGGATGTTTTCGAGAATGGTGCGCAGACCACGGGCGCCGGTACGACGCTCCTTGGCCTTGCGGGCGACAGCACGCAGCGCGTCTTCACGAAGTTCGAGCTGGCAGCCCTCCATCTGGAACAGCTTGGCGTACTGCTTGACCAGCGCGTTCTTTGGCTCCTTGAGAATCGACATCAGCGCGGCCTCGTCGAGTTCTTCGAGAATGGCGGCGACCGGCAGGCGGCCGACGAATTCCGGAATCAGGCCGAAGCGGATGAGGTCATCCGGCTCCATCGACGAGAACATCTTGTTGAGCTGAGCCGTGTCCTTCTGCGATTTGACGTCGGCCGAGAAGCCGATGCCGGTGCGCTCGGTACGCTGCTGGATCACGCGCTCCAGACCCGCAAACGCACCCCCGCAAATGAACAGGATGCCGGCCGTGTTGACCTGCAGGAACTCCTGCTGTGGATGCTTGCGACCGCCCTGCGGCGGAACCTGCGCGATGGTGCCTTCGATCAGCTTGAGCAGGGCCTGCTGCACACCCTCACCCGAGACGTCGCGCGTGATCGACGGGTTCTCGCTCTTGCGGGCGATCTTGTCGATTTCATCAATATAGACGATGCCGCGCTGTGCCTTTTCGATGTCGTAATCGCACTTCTGCAGCAGACGCTGGATGATGTTTTCGACGTCCTCGCCCACGTAACCAGCCTCGGTCAGCGTGGTGGCGTCGGCGATCGCGAACGGCACGTCGAGCAGGCGGGCCAGCGTTTCGGCCAGCAGCGTCTTGCCCGAACCGGTCGGCCCGATCAGCAGAATGTTCGATTTGGCGAGCTCGACGCCGTCCTGCGAACCCTTGGTCGACAGCCGCTTGTAATGGTTGTAGACCGCGACGGACAGCACTTTCTTGGCCTGTTCCTGGCCGATCACGTACTCATCGAGAACCGCACGGATCTCCTGCGGCTTCGGCAAACCCTTGGTTTGCGGCTTGGCGTGGACTTCTTCGCGAATGATGTCATTGCAAAGGTCGACGCACTCGTCGCAGATGTAGACGGACGGACCCGCAATCAACTTCCGGACTTCGTGCTCGCTCTTGCCACAGAAAGAGCAGTACAGAACCCGACCGTTGTGGGAGCCTCCGCGCAAATCTCCACTCATCTATCTTTCCTCATTCCAGCCTGGGCAACGGGCCCAGGACCGGGTCGACCTACATATAACACGCACTTGCGCGAGCGCAAAATGATCAAAAAACGCCTATGTAGCTGAGGGTAACCGGGTTTCCAGAATGCGGTCGATCATTCCGTAGTCCCTGGCCGCCTCGGCACTCATGAAGTAATCGCGCTCTACATCCTTGGCGATACGCTCTATAGGCTGTCCGGTATGGTCAGCCATCAGCTTGTTCAGGCGCTCACGCAAGTACAGGATTTCCTTGGCCTGTATTTCGACATCTGCAGCCGTTCCTTGAGCGCCGCCCGATGGCTGGTGAATCATGATCCGCGAGTGCGGCAGAGAATAACGCTTACCCTTGGTTCCGGCGGAGAGCAGGAAGGCGCCCATACTGGCCGCCTGGCCGATGCACATCGTCGCCACATCCGGCTTGATGAACTTCATGGTGTCGTAGATCGACAGACCTGCGGTAATGATGCCACCCGGAGAATTGATATACAGATGAATGTCCTTGTCGGGATTCTCCGATTCCAGGAACAGCATCTGCGCGACCACGATGTTCGCCATGTAATCGTCGATCGGGCCGACGATGAAAATGATCCGCTCCTTGAGCAGCCGGGAGTAGATGTCGTAGGCGCGCTCGCCACGGGCGGTCTGTTCGACCACCATCGGGACGAGTCCGGTAGCACGGGCGCGAATGTCGGTCATTGATCCTCGACTGAATGTAGGAGCGTTTATTGGGAACGGGTCTTGATGGAAATCAGGCCTGCGCCTGGGGATTCAAGAGCTGTTCCAGGCTCATCGGTTGCTCGATCGGCGTAGTGCTGGCGAGTAGTGCCTCGACCACCTGGTCTTCGAGCGAAACCGCGCGCAGGCTCTGCATCATCTGGCCATTGCTACGGTAATACTGCTTGACCTCTTCGGGCTGCTCGTAATCGGCGGCGAGTTCGTCGAGCGCCTTGTCGACGCGGGCGGCGTCGAGCTGGATGTTCTGCGCCTTGATCACTTCGCCGATCAGCAGGCCCAGGGCCACGCGACGGCGCGCGGTCTGCTCGAAGAGCGAGTTCGGCAGCAGTTCGTCACGCTTTTCGGGCGGCACGTTGCGCAGGTTCATGCGGCTGGCGGCATCTTCGCGCAGGCGCGGAATTTCCTGCTCGATCAGTGCGGTCGGCACTTCGATCGGGTTCTGCGCAAGCAGTTGCTCGAGCGCCTGCGACTTCAGGCGGTTGCGAATCGCCTTGTCACGCTCGCCTTCGAGCGCCGATCTGGCCTTGTCGCGCAGGGTCGCAGCGGAATCGACATTGTGAGCGGTCAGGAAATCGGCGTCGTCGAGGGCTGGCAGCTTGGCTTCCTTGACCTCGTGCACGGTCACCGTGAACACCGCCGTCTTGCCCTTGAGATTCTCGGCGCGATAGTCCTCGGGGAAGCTCACCGAGACGTCGAAGGTTTCGCCGGCCGAGTGGCCGACGATGCCGTTCTCGAGGTCCGGCAGAAACTGGCCGGCACCGACTTCGAATTCCACTTTTTCGCCCTTGCCGCCGTCGAACGGCACGCCATCGAGCTTGCCTTCGAAATCGATGCTCACCGAGTCACCCGAAGCCACGGCGCGCGACACGGCTTCGAAGCTACGACGGCCCTTGCGCAGGTTCTCGATGAGTTTATCGATGTCCGAATCCTGGATCAGCACGGACGGCTTTTCGATCTTGAACGAGTCCAGGCCCTGCAGCGCAATTTCCGGATACACCTCGAAACTGGCGGTGTATTCGAGCGGCTGGCCCGGCGCTTCGGCGGTGATGTCGATCTTCGGCATGCCGGCCGGGTTCACGCCGGCCTTGCCGAGGGCTTCCGGGTAGCTCTTCTGCACGAGATCGCTGACCGCGTCGAGACGGGCAGAGGCGCCATACTGCTGTTCGATCACCTTCTGCGGAGCCTTGCCCGGACGGAAACCCGGCACCTTGGCACGGCTGGAGAGCTGCCTGAGGCGCTGTTCGACCGCCTTGGTGACGTTCTCGGCGGGAATGCGGACCTTCAGCTGGCGGAGCAGGCCGCCCGGGGTTTCGAGTTGGACTTCCATTGAAGATGACTCTTATTGGTGTGTAGTGGTTTGTATGGGAGCGCCGCCAAGCGGCACTCTTGATCGGTCGGTCTCACCCGAAGGTGATGGTGCGAAAGGCGAGACTCGAACTCGCACGCCTTGCGGCACGGGAACCTAAATCCCGGGCGTCTACCAATTCCGCCACTCTCGCCTACGCGACCGAGCCCGGAAGTATATCAGTGCGTACGCAGACTGCCCGTTCGGCGGACCCGCGTCGGCATGCAACCGTTCGTCACCCGATTGCCGAATCCCATTGACGCGTTATTGATAATGATTATCATTAAACGCACCCACTACGCAGGAGTCACCGATGGAAGCCACCCTCAGCATGCCGCGTCGCAGCCCGGTCATCCGCACCTCCGTGCAGCCCCGCCTCAAGAGCCAGGATCTGTTCCGTGGCACGCACGAGTTGATCATCGAACATCAGGGTCAGGAGTACCGCCTGCGCCTGACTCGAAACGACAAACTCATCCTGAACAAATAGGAAAGTAGTTCCTCGCATCGGCCCGAGTGCAGCGCTCGGGATGACACAATAGGCGGCCATGTCCGCACCTTCCCGCCTCCGATCGCGCCTGGCGCTGATGTTCCTGCTGGCAGTCGCCGTCGTCGCGGCAGCCATGCTGGGGCTCTGCCTGGGCAGCAGTTCCATCGCCTTGTCCCGGGTCATTGGCAGTCTGATCCCCGCGATCGGGGCGGGTCTCGACCCGCCGCCCGGGGCGTTCGAGATCGGCACCGTCCTGCAATTGCGGCTTCCGCGCGTCGTCCTCGCCCTGCTGGTCGGTGCGAGCCTGGCGCAATCGGGCGCGGCGATGCAGGGTCTGTTTCGCAATCCGCTGGCCGATCCCGGCCTGATCGGCGTCGCCAGCGGGGCCGCTTTCGGAGCCGCGCTTGCGATCCTGCTCGGGCGGCAGGCGCCCGAATCCATGCGGATCGTGTCGATTCCGCTCGCCGCTTTCGCTGGCGGACTGCTGAGCGCCGCGCTCGCCTCCGGCCTGGCCCGATCCGACGGCCACACGCGCGTCACCACCCTGCTGCTGGCCGGCTTGGCGGCGAACGCGCTGTTCGCGGCGGGAATCGGTTTTATCGTGTCGATCGCCGATCCGAGCGCCCTGCGCAACATCAGCTTCTGGATGTTCGGCTCGCTGGCCAAGTCCGGCTGGCGCGAGATAGCACTGATCGCCCCGATTCTGATCGCCCTGCTGCTCTGGCTCCCGCGCCAGGCACATGCACTCAATGCGCTGCAGCTCGGCGAAGCCGAAGCGCGCCACCTGGGCATCGACGTCGAACGCCTCAAGCGTCGGGTGCTTGCCGGCGTCGTGCTCGCCGTCGCCTGCTGCGTCGCCCTGAGCGGGTTGATCGGCTTCGTCGGACTGCTCGCCCCGCATTGGATCCGCCTGTGGGCGGGGCCGGACCATCGGACGGTGCTGCCGGCCAGCGCACTCTGCGGGGCGGCGCTGCTCGCGACTGCGGACGTCATCGCCCGCACGAGCTTCGCCCCGCAGGAACTGCCGGTCGGCATCCTGACGGCCGTGCTCGGCGCTCCGTTCTTCCTGATTCTGCTGATGCGGCACCGTAACCGCGTCGAGTCCTGGTAAATGCTCCGGGCAATCGACATCAGTCTGGGGCAACACCGACAGCGCCGGCTCGCCCGGCTGTCAATGGAGTTGCGTCCGGGCGAAGTCCATGCGGTGCTCGGCGCCAATGGAGCGGGCAAGTCGACTCTGCTGCAACTGCTTTGTGGCGACCTGCGCCCCAGCACTGGCTGCGTCAGCCTCGACGATCGCCCGCTGTCGGACTGGCCCATCGCCAAGTTGGCGGCACGCCGGGCGGTGTTGCCTCAGCAGGAAAACCTGCGCTTCGGTTTCACCACGCGCGAGGTCGTGCAGCTTGGCCGGCTCGCGAGCGCATCGACCGGGCTGGACGAAGAAAACCGCATCATCGACCAAACCTTGCGCGCCGCTGGCGTGAGCCACCTCGCCGAGCGGCGCTATCCGACACTGTCGGGCGGCGAGCGAGCGCGGGTGCAGTTCGCCCGCGTGCTCGCGCAAATCTGGAACGATCGGCCCGGCCCGCCAGCCTATTTGTTGCTGGACGAACCCACCGCCAGCCTCGACCTCGCGCATCAGTACGACTGTCTGTCGCAGGCGCGCGCCTTCGCCGACCGCGGCGGCGGAGTGCTCGCCGTGCTGCACGACCCGAATCAGGCCATGGCCTTCGCCGATCGGGTGAGTCTGCTGCGCTCGGGGGAGCTGATCGCGAGCGGCCCGCCTGCCGATGTGCTGACCGCCGAACGACTCAGCGAGCTGTACGGCATTCGTGTCGAAGTCGCGCAGACACGCAAAGGCGCGCGTCCTTACATTGTGGTGAGTCGGTCGTGGTGAGTTGCTCCTAGCCGCACCAGGCGCGATCGATCAGCCCACGTAGCGGCAGATCGGCCGCCAGCGTTCCGAACGCCTGGCCGCGACCGCCATCGATCCGACTCGCGACGAAGGCATCCGACACCGTCGCGTCGCCAGCCCGAATCAAAATGGCCGCCTGGAACATCAGCGCCATGCGCTCGACGAGCGCTCGCGACTGAGATTCGACCAGCTGGGCGTCGCCGAGCAGCGCCGCGAGCGCGGACAACTCGCGGTCGTACGCGCGGTTCGCTCCACGGGCCGAACCGAGTTCCGCGAACACCGCCTCGCGCGAAACCGGCTCGCGCGAAAACGCGCGCAGCACGTCGAGACACTGCACGTTGCCGCTACCTTCCCAGATCGAATTGAGTGGCGCCTGCCGATAAAGCCGAGGGAGGATCGATTCCTCCACGTAGCCCGCACCGCCGAGACATTCCTGCGCCTCGTTGACGAGCGCCGGAGCGCGCTTGCAGTTCCAGTATTTGCCGACCGCGGTGAGGATGCGCGCGAGCGCGGTGTCCTGCTCGTCGACCGCGCGGGCGGTGCGCATCGCGAGCGAGGCCGCGGCCTCGACCTCGAGCGCCATGTCGGCCAGCACGTTCTGCATCAGCGGCTGATCGACGAGCAGTCGCCCGAACGCCGTGCGATGCCGCGCGTGGTGAATGGCCTGCACGAGCGCCTGGCGCATGAGCCCGGCCGAGCCGGTCATGCAGTCGAGCCGGGTCAGCGCGACCATCTCGAGAATCGTCGCCACACCGCGGCCCTCGGCCCCGACGAGCCAAGCCTGGGCGCCGTGGAATTCCACTTCGCTCGACGCATTGCTCCAATCACCGAGCTTGTCCTTGAGCCGCTGAATGCGGATCGCGTTGCGCGTGCCGTCTGCGAGCAGCTTGGGCATCAGAAAGCAGCTCAGCCCCCCCTCGGCCTGCGCTAGCACGAGCCAGGCGTCGCACATCGGCGCCGAGAAGAACCATTTGTGGCCGACGATCTCGTAGTGATCGCCACGCGAGACCGCACGCGTCGTGTTGGCGCGCACGTCGGAACCGCCCTGCTTTTCGGTCATGCCCATGCCGATGGTGCAGCCGCCCTTCCGATCGGCCGGCAGCACGCGCGCGTCGTACTGTGGCGAAGTGATGCGCGGCAGCCATTGCGCGGCGAGCACCGGCGTGTGCTGCAAGGCGGGCACGGCCGCATAGGTCATCGTCAGCGGACAGCTGGTGCCCGCCTCGGCCTGATAGTGCAGATAGGCCAGCGCCGATCGCACCACCTGCGCTCCGGGACGCCGATTGCGCCAAGCGTAGCTATGCACACCATGTTGCATCGCGAGCGACATCGTCCGGTGATAGGACGGATGAAATTCGACTTCGTCGATGCGGTGGCCGTAGCGATCGAAAGTCCGGAGTCTGGG
Source organism: Hydrocarboniphaga effusa AP103 (assembly GCF_000271305.1). GTDB lineage: Bacteria > Pseudomonadota > Gammaproteobacteria > Nevskiales > Nevskiaceae > Hydrocarboniphaga > Hydrocarboniphaga effusa. The sequence goes on along the minus strand of NZ_AKGD01000003.1, from coordinate 656,008 downwards.
CTTGTTTTCGTTGGCTGCGAAACCGAGCTCGAGCAGCTCACCGCCCGCGATCCCGCCGTAAATCTGCAAGTCCGTCGCGCCCCAGTCGCCCGCCTCGCGCAGCACCGCGGACTTCAGCGCGGTGTCGAGCTCGAAGGCGTTGTAGTCCTGCAGAGGCGGAGGCTGGTTGGTGACGGTGTGCGTGATGAAGCGATGGGCGTCGTGCATGACGGCCTCCTGAAAGTGGGTCTGGTGATTAAAGCACGAGGCCCCTTTCGACGAGACAAACCAGCCGATGTAAGCCTCGCTTCGGGCAGGCTTTATCCACTTGCACCGCACCATCATCGATTTGAAAAAAATGCTTGTTTGCCAATTTTGTTCCGCCTATACTGCGCGCCCGCTGCAACGGGCAACACGTTGAAACGGGGCTATAGCTCAGCTGGGAGAGCGCCTGCATGGCATGCAGGAGGTCGTCGGTTCGATCCCGACTAGCTCCACCAAATTTTCGTTCCTAAGTCCCCATCGTCTAGAGGCCTAGGACACCTCCCTTTCACGGAGGTAACCGGGGTTCGAATCCCCGTGGGGACGCCATCTTCGAATGGCTTGATGTTTCCGGTTCAGCCGGACAAGCAAAGCGAAACCGGTCCACCTGGCTTCGCTTTTTTGTTGCCCGAAGGCTTTTCGTCACTCCGCCTTCTGCGCCTTTTCAGCGAGCTTTTCCTGTGCGGCTTCGAGATAGCCGGCCATTACCAGGAACTGTTCGCCCATGCGGCGCAGCGTGCTGATGTTCAATGAGTACGCAGGCGTCTCGCTCGGCACCGCTTGGCCCGGTGATTCGAAGTAACGCAGCTTGAGCACGCCGATGCCGTTCTGCACCGGTGCGAGCCCGAATCCCACGACCGGAAACAGCAGGCTTCCCTCGCGAATCACGTCGGGGTCTTGCGTGTTGTTGTCTTCCAAAATCCAACTCCTGTTGCATGAATGTGCGAACGTCTCCGTCCGCTGCCGCAATTGCACGGGCCGTGCCAGCGATCGATCGCTTCACAAAACCGGATCGAGGTAAGGCTGATATAAACGCCGTTTCGTCGAACTGCGTTCGGCACGCTGCCGGAGCCTCATGGAAACCGCGACCCCCGCACTCATCCCGCTGCCCTGGAAGCTGGCCTACACGACCTTCATGGCCGTGCTCGTGCCGATCTATCTGCGCCAGTACGGACCTCGCAATTTTCTCTATTTCTGCGACGTGGCGCTGCTGCTGACCCTGGTCGGCATCTGGACCGAAAGCGCGCTGCTGCTGTCGATCGCGACCGTCGGCATCCTGCTACCGCAAACTTTCTGGCTGCTCGACTTTGCGGTCGGGGCTGTGGGGGGTCGGCTCTCGGGCATGACCGACTACATGTTCGACTCCAAGCGCTCGCTCGGCCTGCGCGGCCTTTCGCTGTTCCATGGCTGGTTACCGCTGTTTTTACTGTACCTGCTGAGCCGCACGGGCTACGACGTCCGCGCTCTGCTGCTTTGGACGACCATTGCGAGCGCGCTGCTGCTGATCTGCTACTTCTTCATGCCACCGCCCTCGCCCACGCGCGGCATCGAGCCCGTGAACATCAATTACGTCCATGGACTCTCGGACGATGCCGCTCAGACCTGGATGCCGGCCTGGGTCTGGCTTCTGTTCACGCTGGTCGGCTGGCCGCTGCTGCTGTATTGGCCCGCGCACGAAATGCTCAAGCGCCTGATGCCCGCAGCAGGCAGCTGAATCGAGCGATAGGCCCGACTATCGCAAGCCGCCCTCAGCCGTTAGGCTTCCCTACGACCTGATGCTCAACCGTACGCAGCCGACGTGACTGCGGCCACACGACGCAAGGATCATGATGAAGAGGCTGAGCCTGATCGACACCTGCTTTCTGAAGATGGAATCGCCCGACACGCCGATGCATGTCGGCGCGTTACTGACGTTTCGCCTGCCACCGAAGATCGGGCGTCAGTATCTGAGCCAGCTCGTCGCCCGGCTGCGCAGTTATCCGGTCAGCCGATCGCCGTTCAACCACGTGCTGGCGCAGGGACCGCTCGCGGCGATTGCGCCGTACTGGGAAACCGATCAGCACGTCGATCTCGACTATCACCTGCGCCATTCGGCCTTACCCAAGCCGGGCGGCCAGCGCGAACTCGGCGTGCTGATCTCGCGGCTGCATTCGCACCCGCTGGACCTGAGCCGGCCGCCCTGGGAATGCCACATCATCGAAGGGCTCGAACACAATCGTTTCGCAATCTACCTCAAGGGCCACCACGCTGCGGTCGACGGCCTCGGCGGACTCAAGCTCATCAAGAGCTGGCTCTCCGAAAAGCCAGATGCGCTCAACCAACCGCCGCCGTGGGCGATGCCGCTGCCAACCAGCGTGCGTCCACCGGCTCCGGGACCGTTCGCTGCCGCCCAGCAACGTCTGACCGGGCTGCGCGCGCAATTGCGTGCAGTTCCCGAGGTATATCGCAGTCTCGTGCGTGCGCGCCTGGAGTATCCCAACGGCAGCCTGCCTGCCCTGCTCAAGGCGCCTTCCAGCCTGCTCAACGGACGTATCGGTGGACAGCGGCGCTTTGCGACGCAGGCGCTCAAACTGAGCCGGCTCAAGCGCATCGCCGAGCAAACCCACACAACGACCAACGATGTGCTGCTCGCGGTCTGCGGCGGAGCCTTGCGCCGCTATCTGTCCGAGCTCGATGCGCTGCCGCGCTCGTCGCTGGTCTCGCTCGTGCCAATCGCCTTGCGTCCGCGCCGCAATCAGGTGGGCGGCAACTCGCTGTGCGGCCTGCTGACCGATCTCGAAACCCAGATCGCCGACCCTGTCGAACGCCTCCACGCAATCAATGTCTCGACGCAGGCGGGCAAGCGCCACATACAGCAGCTGTCGCCGACCGCGCTCGCGCAGTACAGCCTGCTGCTGATGGCGCCGCTCACGCTCGCGAAGGTCAGCGGACTCTCGGGAAGCCTGCCGCCATTGTTCAACGTGCTGATCTCGAACGTGCCGGCCGCGCGCAACAAGCTGTATTTCGACGGCGCCGAGCTCGAAGGGATCTTCCCGCTGTCGGTGTTGTTCCGCGGCCAGGCCTTGAACATCACCGCACTCGGTTACGCGGAGAGCTTCACGCTGAGCTTCACGGCCTGCCGCGATGCGCTGCCGCGCGTGCAGAAGCTGGCGATCTACGCCGGAGAAGCGCTCGATGAACTCGAGCGGGCGCTCGGCATCGCCGACATCGAGACGGCCGAACGTCGCGTGGTGTCAATCAACGACGCGCCGCGAGTGCGCGAGCGGCTTGCAAACCCGACTGATGGTGCCTAGCACACGAGCCAGGGGACGCAGCTGATCCGTCGAAATCGATTTTCCGGTGTTCAGAAAAGCCACCGAGATATCGCGTGCCGGATCGGCCCAGCAGATCGTCGTCAGAAAGCCGAGGTGGCCATAAGCGCTGCGGCAATCACGCCCGTACAAACCGAAAGGCCATTCGCCGAGCACCATGCCAGCGCTGAAACGCACCGGCACGAACAAGGTGCGATCGACGTGAATCGGCCCGGCCGGGCGCACGGCTTCGGCGATCGTCTCGGGTTTGAAGATCTGCTTGCCGTTCCAATGCCCGCCGCTCAGCATCATCTCGAAGAAAGCGCCGATGCCATCGGCTGTCGCATACAGATTGCCGGCCGGAATCACCGCCGATAGAAACTCGGGCGAATTCGAAACGTCCACCACGCGCTCGAACGAGGCACCGAGAATCTGCTGCACGTAGGTCGTCAGCGGAAACCACGGTCGTGGACCCGTGAGGTAGTTGATCGCCACATCGCAGCGCTTCGACTCAGGCAGGCCGTAATGGAAGACGTCGAGCCCCAGCGGCTTGCTGATGTACTCGGCCAGGAAGTCCTGCAAAGACAGCCCCGAAACGCGCTGCACGAGCTCGCCGAGAATGAAGCCGCCGGTGATCGCGTGATAGGACTGCACCTCGCCTTCCGTGTTGATCGGCTTGGCGGCGCAGAGCATTTTCACGACTGCCTTCCAGTCGAACAGGATCGACGGATCGGTGCCCGGCTTCACGCGCGGAATGCCGGCCCGATGCGCGAGCAGATGCCGCACCGTCGTGCTCCCCTTGCCCTCGACGCCATATTCCGGGATGTAGCGCTCGATACGATCGTCGAGGCCGATATGCCTCTGCTCGGCAAGCTTGTGCACCAGCATCGCGGTCACAGCCTTGGATGCGGAGAACAGACAGATCGGTGTCTCCGGGGTACACAGTGCAGCGGCTCGCGGTCCACGCGTGCCGAGTGCCGCATGGCCGATGCTCCGGCGCATGACAATGCGCCCCTGTCGGCGAAGCACGAATGAAATCGCAGGCTGCAAACCGCCTTGATACAGCTGCTCGATGCGTCGCCAGATCAGACCGACCTGCGCCTCGCTCATCTGCACCGAGGCCGGATCGACTTCGAATGCCGGATCGCGCGTCGTCACGCTCGACAGGTCGCGCGCGACTTTGATGCGATTCGGCTTGAGCAGCCGCTCGATCATGCGTAGTCGCCCACGAGCCTGGCAGAGACCGCGCCGTCGGCTTCGGCGCGTCGACGCACGTCTTCGGCGACGAGCTTCTCGACCTTGCCGCCGAGCAGCGGAACACCGCAGCGGATCGTCCAGTCGAGCTTGAGCGTCGACTGGTCTGCGCCTTTCGCCAGCAGGTGCATATCTGCTTGAACGCTCACGGGCGCGCCGGCGATATCGATTTCGATCGCACCCCTGCGCTGCGCGATCCGCCAGCGCTCGGTCTGCTTCACGCGAATCGCATCGCCGACGAATTTTCTCGCGAACTCCGGAATATTCGTCGCCCCGGCTGCACGAAAGCGAAAATCGATGCTGAAAGCATCGGCAGAAAGCCGGTCATCCGTAATCTCGAAATCAGCGACTTCCAGCGCCTGATACTTGCGCTCGAAGTAGTGCCTGTCGACGATCATCTTCATCACCGTTTCGGCTGCGGCGGGGTACTGCAATTCGATACTGAAGTTCATTGCTCTGGCATGAAAAAGCCGCCGGGAGCGAAACCCGGCGGCTGAGTTTGAGACGGTGATGCCGACTTACTTGGTCGTCATCTTCTGCACGGAACTCGCGTTGAAGTAGTCGTCGTTGTACTTGACCGAGAGGTCGTACGGCTTGTCTTCGTTGAACGCGGCGGTGATGAAGTAGCGGCCCGAGTTGAAGTGATAGATCACTTCCGGAACCGTCGAAGCGGCCTGGATGTTGTACGCAACCACCAGATGACCTTCGTGGAACTGCATGAGCTGGCCGCGGTTGTCGTAGTCGTCCTCGGCGACGATGTTCCAGCTGTCTTCGTCGAGATACATCACGCGCTTGCCGAAGGTGTGGCTGGTGCCCTGCTTGATGTTGGCTTCGACCACCCAGACACGGTGCAGCTCGTAGCGCGGCAGATCCTGGTTCAAGTGCTTCGGACGAACGAGATCCTTGTACTTGATGGTGTTGCCCGCGATCTTGTTGCTGTCGTACGGGATGTAGATTTCCTTCTTGCCGACGAGCTTCCAGTTGTAGCGCTCGAGCGAGCCGTTGAACATGTCCACCTGGTCGTAGAACTGGTGGCCGTCGGTGCCCTCGTACGGATTGTCGCAGCAGACAGTGGGCGCGCGGCGAATGCGTTTGAGCGCTGGCGTGTAGAGCCAGGCCGCACGACCCGCTTCACCGGTGCCGGCCTTTTCGTGCACGAGAATGAAGGTGCCGGCCAGACGCGGCGGCGCGATCGTGCGCGACAGATAGCGCAGGAACTCGCCGGAATCCTTGGTCAGCGGAACCTGCTTGCTTGGCGAGCCGTAGTAGAACGCGGCATCTTCGATGATCTTGGTCAGCACGAACTGTCCGTCGCGCTGCACGATCATCTGGTTGTTGTAGCGCTTGGCGTAATCACCGCGGAACTTGAGCTTGTGATTCCAGATCGGCTCGGCGCCGGTCTTCGGGATCGGGAACGGAAAGCCCAGCTTGCAATTGTCGAGCGTGTCGGTGCCGATCATTTCGCAGGTGCCGGCGTTCTTGACCGTGGCTTCCTTGACCTCGGCCGGATAGTCGACCTGACGATGCGTCGGGTAGACGTTCATCTTGTAGCTGTCGTAGGTCTTCAGCAGGAACTTGTGACCTTCGGTGAGCTTGGCTTCGTACTGCGCGAGGTTGCCCTTGTTGATCGTGAACTTGGGCTTTTCGGCGTCGATCTTCTCATCGTGCGGGAATTCGCCGCTCAGATTGCCGTGCTTGGGAGCCGGCTCCCAGGCGGGAATCGAACCATCGGCGTTGCCGGCCTTTTCGGCGCCGACCGGCGTCAAGTCCTTGCCGAGCTTGCCAGCCTCGTCGGGACCGACTTTGGCTGATGCGAGTGCGGCGTACGCCATACAGGCGACGCCGAGCGTTAGCGCGATGCGCTGTTTCATGGATCATCTCCTCGACAGGACTCGAGCACGTGAGTGCTGAGTCATTTTTTGAAATAAAAACGAGCCGATGCTAGCGAATTTCCAACCGACTGCAAACCATAAAAAACAACCAGACGCAAGCGCTTCCATGCGTACTGCTTTTTGCGTGAAAGCCATCACGTACCCAGCCCTTCGATCGCCCTCAGCAGCGTGGCTCGTGTGGAGATTTCGGCTCGCAGCTGGGCCAGCATGACAAATACGCCGGCCAGGCGTCGATGCAGAAACACGATCTCCCGCGGCGGCACGCGGAAATAGACGGACAGAGCATTGCGAGCGCCAGTCTGCGTCACCCGCATCGGCAGATCACTGGCCCCCCAGCGATAACCCCCTGTCTCATTCAACAATTGAGGGGGAACGCGCCCCTCCGACGGATCGGTGAAGGGCTCGACGATGGTCTCGCACATCATGGCGAAAGCCTCGTGCACCGCACGAGGAAAGTTCGGCTGCATGAGCCCGATGCGCAGCGCGCCCTTCTCGATCAGCTCGGGCTTGTGTTCGAGCGCGCCGCGCACGATGCAGGTGTAGGAATCGATGAACTTGCGTTCGAAGCGCTTGGTGGCACCGAAATCGAGCAGCACGATGCGGTCGTCTTCACCGCCTTCGTCGATGCGAATGCGATAGTTGCCGAAGTGCGGATCGGTCTGCACCATGCCCCAGTCGAAGAATTCGCGCAGGAACAGTTCCATGAACGCGCTGCCGAGCCTGTTGCGCCGCGGCTGCGATAACGCCGCGACCGAGGCGTGGCGGGCACTGACGCCACGCTCATAACTGGTGGTCAAGATGCGACCGCTCGAATACTCGGCGATCACCTTCGGCACCACGAAGCGATCGTCGTCCGCAAGCTTGGCACAGAAGGCTTCCGTATAGCGACGCTCGGCCTTGTAGTCGACCTCCTGATACAGCATCTCGCGCAGTTCCGCGAAGATCGGATTGACGTCCAGCCCCTTGGGCGTGAGCTTGGACATCAATACCAGTCGAGACAGCGTACGGATATCGCTGTCGATGGCATCGGCCACGCCCGGGTATTGCACCTTGACCACAACGTCCAAGCCGTCGGACTTCCGGCGTGCCCGATGCGCCTGCCCTAGCGAAGCGGCGGCGAGCGGCTGTTCGTCGATTTCGAGTTCACGCAACCTGGCGCGACCGAGTTCCTTCTCGAGGGCCGGGGCGATGTACTTCCAGGCCACCGGCGCGGTGTCGTCCTGCAGGCTCGCCAGCACGTCGACCGCTTCCTCAGGCAGAAAATACTGGCCCCAAAGAGACAGCATCTGGCCAGCCTTCATCACGCTGCCCTTGAGCTGCCCTAGTTCGTCGGCGAGTACGCGCGCCTGACGTTCGTAAAAACCGCGATTGGCTTCATCACGCTCGATCTCGCCGCGGAACATATTGCGGATGCCATGAGCGACGATCTTGCTGCCGGCACCGAAACCGAGCTTGGTCAATGCCAGATTGCGTTCGAACGGCCGTGTCTTGAGCCGATCCAGGCCCCTTTTGCTGCCCTGCAACAACGAGGCATCATCATTATTCTTGACCATCCAACCAAGGCCCCTGAGCAAATATGTCCACGCTTGCCGAGATTCTGCTGGCCCCGCACCGGAAAGAAGCGCTGACCGCAGACTGCGTGAGGATAGTCGAACATCATCTGAATAGTTTGCGGAGCCTGCGCGGTCTTGCGCTCAAGGCCGGACTCGCGGTCTTGAAGGCAACCAGGCCGGATCTGATCCCTCGCGCGATCAACCGCTTGTTGCCTGATCTCGTCGAGGCATTGGAACCGCTCTACGCGCGCTTCGGCCAAACCTCCGATCGAGACTTCAGCCTGTTCCTGCGCAAGAACGCCGATGAGGCCATCGAGGCTCTGAGGAGGAAGATCGACGGGCGCGCGGCAGAAAGTTCGAACGAGGCGGCGAAATCGACCTATCGCAAGCTGCGCAGCACTCTCCATGAAGAGATCGAGACGCTGTTTCCCGAGCTTTCGAAAACCTTGTCCGGCTACTTGAACTGATCGGCTGCACCGATGCCCCCTCTGCGGAGGCCATGACGGCTTCGGAACGGCCTTGGCCCCCAGCGATGGGAAGCTCATGGAGCGTTCAGTCGGTCGGGACTACGGTCCGACCGGCTTGACCTATTGAAAAACTTGCGGAGGAGACCGCCATGAAGACCTCGCCTCATCTGTTTTGTCGCTCGCTCAAAGCCGCGGCCATCGCAGCGCTCGCGCTCAGTGCGGGTTCGGTATTTGCGGCAGGCGAATCGCCGGTCGGACGCTGGCAGACCATCGACGACGAAACCGGCAAGCCCAAGTCCGTTGTCGAGATCAAAGAGGTCAACGGCGAACTGCAGGGCAGTGTCGTCGAACTGATCAACCCGTCGAAGCCGAATCCGACCTGCGAGAAATGCGAAGGCGATCGCAAGGACAAGCCGATCCAGGGCATGACCATTCTCTGGGGCGTCAAGAAAACGGGCGACGGCTGGGGCGACGGCAAGATCCTCGACCCGCAAAAGGGCAAGGTCTACGGCGCCAAGCTCGAGCCCGAGGCCGGCGGCCAGAAGCTCAAGGTCCGCGGCTACATGGGCGTCTCGATGCTGGGCCGCACGCAGGAATGGGTGCGCGCGCAGTAAGCCTGCAACCAGGCTTTCGAATAAGCGCTGTGAGCGACGGCAGGTCGTGTGAGGACGGAGCGAAGACACCGCAGCGTGCTGTAAGTACCTGAGGATTCCGAGCACCGCCCGCACGCGAAATGCCGAGCGCAGCGGCGTATTCGGAAGCCTAGCGACGGTTGTAGCGTGTACGCACGGCGTCCGGCGTGAAATCCTGCTCTCGCATCGGCACATTGAATTGTGCCGGTGCGTCTTCCGCCGTCAGTCGATTGATGAAATAGCGCCCGTCCTTGAAGTCGTAAGTCACCACGGGCGCGCAATTCGCGGACAGTGAATCGTAGAGGGACAGCAAGTGGCCTTCCTGAAACCGCCATAGCGTCTGATCGTCGTGCTCGTAGTTCTCGACGAGCACGACGTTCCAGCTGTCTTCGTCCACGTAGAACACGCGCTTGCCGAAGCTGTGCTTCTTGCCGCCGCGCTCGGTCGCCTCGATGACCCAGACCCGGTGCAGTTCGTAGCGGGTTGCTTCCGGATTCAGGTAACCCGGCTTGACCAGCTGCGCATAGCGAAAGCGTCCGTCACCGATGCGATAGTTGTTGTACGGCACATACAGTTCGCGCTTGCCCTGCAGCTTCCAGACATAGCGGTCGAAACCGCCGTTGTACATGTCGACCATGTCGACGAAGTACAGGCCTTCCGAGCCCGGAAACGGCTGGTCGTAGCCCACTGGCGGAATGCGGAACAGCTTGCCGATGTCGAGCGGCAGCGCCCAGACGTTGCGACCGTTCTGCGTGGCGTTCGCGGTCTCGTGCACGAGCGCGACGAAGTCGAGCCGGTTGAGGCTGCGTCCGAATGCGCTCAGGTAATACAGCAGGATATTGCGTTGCGACAGGTCGATCGGATCATCGGTGTTGGCATAGCGATACAGCACGCGCTCCATCTGCTTGAGCCAGGTCGCGCTGCCGTCTTTCTGCACCACGGCTTGCGAGCTCTGCGCCTGCATCGTGTTACCGCGATAGCGCGTCCGATGATTCCACATGATCTTCACGCCGCTGTCCGGCTTCGGGAACGGCACGCCCAACCGGGCGCCTTGCAGCGAATCGGTTCCCGTCAAGGCGGCGCGGCCGATGTTGGCCTGGCTCGCCTCGTAGATCGCCTGCGGATACGCGACGCTGCGCCGCGACGGATACACCGGCATCGCATAGCCGCTCCTGCGCAGCAACGCCCGATGACCGGCGGACAGCTGGTTCGCGTATTGCGCCGCGTTCGCGGCAGTGATCGTGAACAGCGGCTTGTCCTGAGCGTAGACATCCTTGAGCCTTTGGCCCGCTGCGAAACCCGCCGGCCATTGCGAGCGCTGGATGCCGCCGGTCCAGGCCGGAATCGTGCCGGCCGCGTTGCCCTCGCGCTGGGCGCCAACCGGCGTCAGCGCGCCACTACTGCGCGTAGCCGCTGCGACAGGCGCCGCCGCGCCTTCCGCATTGCCGACCGCAACCGAATCGCCGAGCAGCCGATCGCTCGTTTCGACCGATTCCTCCTGCTTGCGCTGCCGCGTCTGCTCGAGCGCGATCATCGCCTGCTCGCGCGCCCTGCCCGATTCCAGATACTTCACCCACTCGTCGGCGAGCTTGCGATTCGGCGTGTATCCCTGGGCCTGGCGAAACGCGAGGAGCGCGCCATCGACATCGGCCTGCTGATAGCGCGCCATGCCGAGCGTGAGCCACAGCGATCCGGACCTGGCGTTGCCGGCCGTGAGCTTCTCGAGCACCGCGATCGCTTGCGGATATTCCTCGCGCTCCATGTGCAGCTGCGCCTTCTGTTGCAGCAAGTCACTGCTCGGCGCCACCGCGAGCGCCTGGTCGATCGCGTCGAGCGCGAGTTTCTTTTCGCGGGCCGCGAGCCAGAGCGTCGCAAGCAGCTTGCGATTCTCGGCGTTGTCCGGCAGTTGCCTGCCCGCGATCCAGCCCTTGAGCAGCGAAGCCGCTTCGAAAGGAGCACCAATTTGCCCGGTCAGCGTGACCAGGCGAAGGCGATCGTTGTCGTCGCGCAAATGGCCGAGCCGGCTCGCGAGCTCGAGCACGGCCTGCGCCTTTTCCTTGTCGCCGGCCTTGAGGCTCACGGCCGCGAGCTGAATCCACAGCTCGCGCTGCGCCGGGCTGCGACGCACGGCCTCTTCGAGCAGCGGCAGGGCTTCCTTGTCCTTGCCCGCGCCGAGATACGCGGCGAGCAACGCCTGCTTCCAGCTCGGATCGGGCTGCTTGACCGCGCGCACACCTTTTTCGAGCAGCGGCACCGCGTCGGCGTAGCGCTTCTGCTCGACATAGGCCGCGCCGAGCGCGACGTAGGCTTCGGGCGAAGCCTTGCCGCTCTTCACCTGCGCTTCGAGTTGCGGAACCATCTGCTTGGTGTCGCCGGTCGCCATGTACAGCTGCGCGAGATCCTGGCGCATGGCGGTTTCGGCCGGGCCGGACAGCGACTTCTGCGCGATGGCCTGCTCGAGCAATTGCGCGGCCTGCTTGTAGTCCTTCTTCTGCGCGGCCTGTGCGGCCAGGTCGCGCAGCAGCAGCGCCTTGCCGTACGGATCGGTGGTCTGCTTGAGCAGCGTTTTCGTATCGACCGGCTTGGAGTCGGCCGCGTTGCTCGGCAGCTCGCGCACTTCACTCTTGTATTGCTCGGCACTCGCGACGATACAAACGCACAGCAAGGCGACGCAGGCGACGACTCTGTCGAGCGAGCTCATCGCTCAGCGCCAGTTGAACGCGCAGTCGGCCGGGTCCATCGGCACGCGCTGGCGAATTTCGAGGTTCGCGCCCGTGGGTTCGTAGAGCCAGTTCGAAATGCTTTCGATCGCGGCGGCTTCGTAGACGCCCTTGGGATCGGCATCCGCGATCTTCACGTCGCGCACGTGCCCATTGGCGGTGATCGTGAAAACCGCTTCGACCCAACCCGCGATCTTCTGCTTGCAGGCCCACTCGGGCATCTGCGGACGCGCGGTCGAAATCGGAACCAGCGGCTTGCCTTTCCACTTGCCGCCGCTGTAGTTGCCGCCACCCGCCCCGCCCGAACCGCCGCCTCCTCCGCCGCCACGCGCAAAGCCGCCGAAGCTTCCGGAGCCCAGGCCAGGCCCGCCGCCGATCGTGGTTCCGAGCGGCACCGCGATGTTGCCCACTTCGATCGGCGACACCGCCATCGCCGGCAGCGACAGCGTCGGCATCGCACCGCCTGCGAGCGATGGCGGGGCCGAAGGCGGCGGTGGCGGCGGCGATTCGAGCGCGCGCATCGCCTGCTGCGGCGTGGCTTCGCTGCGCTGGGTCTGAACCACGCGCACCGCGTCGATCAGCGTACTCGGCTCGATCGCGACTTCGTCCGTACGTATCGCCTGATACAGCGCGAGAAACAGCAGCCAGGTCAGCGCGAGTGCCAGCGGCGGCAACCAGAGCCAGCGCCTGCGCGCGGAAGCCGGCAAGCGATGTTCGATCAGCATGCGCCGCCCGACGATCGCATCACTGCGGAGTCGCCGCGATCGCGACGTCCGCGACACCCGCCAGGCGCGCCTGATCCATCACTTCTACGAGCACGCCGGCGCGCGCGTCGCGATCGGCCTGGACGACGACCGCGGCTTTCGGTCGCTCGCGCTTCATGCGCTCGATCTCGCCGCGCAGCCGACGGATGTCGACGTGCTCGCGATCGATCCAGATTTCATTGTTCGCCGACACCGCGACGAAGATGCTGCCCTTGTCTTCGGGCTTGGCGGTCTTGGCCGCGGGCCGGTTCACGCGGATGCCGGATTCGTGCACGAAGGCCGCCGCGATGATGAAGAAGATCAGCAGGTTCATGACGAAGTCCAGCATCGGCGCCAGGTCCATCGCCGACTCTTCGTGCGTCTCGCTGCGTCTGCGCAACTTCATGGCGCCGCATCCAGCAGATCGTTGAGCTTCGCGGTTTCGAGCTTCACGCGCGAGCCGAGCAGGTGCGCGCAGAACAGGCCGAGCAGGCTCACGACGAGCCCGGCCATCGTCGCGATCATCGCGTGCGAAATGCCATCGGCCATCGCACGCGTATCGGCGCTGCGCGCGGCCGTCATCGCATCGAAGACCTGCAGCATGCCGACGACGGTGCCGAGCAAGCCGAGCAGGGGACTCATCGGCACCATCACGCGAATGATCGGCAGGCCGCTTTCCATCGCCAGCCGCAACTCGGACACCATCGCGGTGCGAATGCGCTGCGCGGTCCAGGAAGTACGCTCCTCACGTTCACGCCACTCCCGCACGCAGTCGTTGCGCAGCTGCGGATAAATGCGCAGCAGAAACCAGCTGCGTTCGAGCACCAGCGTCCACATCACCAGCGCGCAGAGCACGATCCAGCCCACCACCCAGCCGCCGAGATCGAGGAACTCGTCGAACTGGCGATACGGAACGAGCAGCGATTCAAGCATCGGCATTGCGCGAGCGCCGCGCCTCGAGCTGACGCGCGAGCATGCCGGCCGCCTGCTCGTCGAGAATCTGCGTGAGCACGCGCGAACGCGCGCCGAGGAAGCTGTTCGCGAACAGCAGCGGAATCGCGATCAGCAGGCCGAGCACGGTCGCGACCATCGCGTGCGAGATGCCGCCGGCCATCACCTTGGGATCGCCGGAGCCGAGTTCGGTGATGACCTGGAAGGTCATGATCATGCCGACCACGGTGCCGAGCAGGCCGAGCAGCGGGCCCGCCGCGACGATCATGCGCAGCAGCGCCTGATAGCGTTCGAGCTTGGGCGTTTCGCGCAGCACCGCTTCGGCCAGTCGAGTCTCGATCGCCTCGGTGTCGAGCGCGCGCAGGCTGTCGGGCGATTCGCCGCGCAGGCAGCCGAGCACACGACCGAGCGGATTGTCGTCGCGCGGCCTGCCCAGATCGCGCAGCTGCGCGCCGACTTTCCGGCCGACCAGCAGCAGATAGACGAGCTGATGGATCGCGAGCGCCGCACCGACCAGGCCAATGGCGATGATCACGTAGCCGACCGCTCCGGCCTGGTGAATGCGTTCGGACAGCGCAGGCCGCTCGGCCGCGAGCCGCAGCAGCGCGCCGCGCGAAGGATCGACGAGGATGTCGCGGATCTGGTCATCCGCGTCCTTGCCGAAGCTGCGGATCAAGCCGGTGAAATCTGATGGCTGTCGCGGCAGCGCGGTGAGCTGGCCGGTGCCCGGTTCGATCGCCAGATAGCGTCCGTCCGCGAACGCAGTGAACGCGCCGATGCGCGTGACTTCGGCCTGCTGCGGTTGGCCAGCGTCGTCGAACACCTGCGCCTTGAAGCGCGCGACCTTGCCGTTCTCGGCGATCTCCTGCGCATACAGAAACCACAGCTTCTCGATCTGATCGACGCCGGGCAATTCGCGGGCTTGAGCGAGCTGGTCGAGCTCGGCGCTGCGTGTCGGAAGCTGCGGCGTCACGAGCGAATCCTGCGCCTGCGCCTTGAGCGCGCCGGCCGCATCGGACACCGCCGAGAAAATCTGCGCGCTGTCGCCGACGCGACCCTGCAGCTGCTGCTTGAGCGCGGCGATGCCGGCCTGCGCGCCGTCGTAGCGCGCCTTGGCCTGCTTGGCCCGCGCATCGGCCGCGTTGCGCGCGCCCTCGGCTTCGGCGAGTAGCTGCGCCTGCTGGTTCTTGTCGCGCAGGAAGCGCGCCTCGCGCTCCTGATTGGTCTTGGACATCTGCTGCGAGCCTTCGCGAATCTGGTCGAGCAGTCGATCGAGGCCTTGCGCCGGCCGAGCCGCCTGCGGAGCCGGAGCCGCGTTCTGCGCGAGCGCGGAGCCGATGCCCAGGCCGCACAGCGCGAAAGCGAACATTGCGTTGCGCAGGCTCATGGCTGGGCTCCCGCATGCATCGCCGCCGTCGGCACGGGCAGACGCAGCAGATCGGGCGCCAGCGTTTCGCGCGCCATGCGCAGGCCACGGCGAATCTGCGCGATCTCGCCGCCGTCGAGTCTGTCCCAGCGCTTTTGCGCCGCATTCCACCAGCCGGCCTCGCGGCCGTCGATGCTCAGGTAATACAGCGCCGTGCGGCCGACGCGCAGCACGTCCACCGAGCGGTTCTCGACCTGCGTGCGTTCGGCTCCGAGCGTGCGGCCGTATTCGGCCTCGATCTGGTAGGCCTCGAGAATGCGCTTGAACCTGTCCGGGTTGGTCGCCGACGGATCGGCCATCAGGCGCTTGATGCCGGCGATGCGATCGCGACGCTCCTGCTGCAGAAACGGCAGGTCTTCGGCAACGATGGATTCGAGCCCCTGCGTCATGCGCAGCATCAGCGGCAGCAGCTCGCGCTCGGTGCGATCCACTTCGGCGAGCTGGCGCTGCAGCGAATCGCGCTCGGCCTCCTGGCCGCTGGCGAGTTCTTCGAGCTGCTCGGCGTAGACCTTGAGCTGCTGCGACTGCCAGGTGGCGGCCCGATAGCGTTCGAGCATCTGCCGGGTCTGGTCGTCGAGCGCGTCGATGCGCGACTGTGAGGCCCGGGCGCCGCGGTTGGCCTCGACCGTCGCATTGATCGCCTGCCCGACCGGATCGGCGCCGGCCGCCGTCATCGGCGCGGCCATCGCCAAGCTCACCAGAACGCCGCACCAAGCCGCCACTCGGGGTTTCGCCAACACTGCGCTTCCTCGCTTCGACGCACACCTCATCGCGCTCTTCGGTGATGCATCCGGCGCGTCGGGCTCTGCAATCGGGCAAGATTCTTATTGCTGTCCAGGCTTGTCAACGCATACGCAGCGGCCGAGAAACGCATGCAAGTGTTGGCTGCCGCTAGAATTCCAGCCCCGCCCCCACGCCAAGGATCACCCGATGAGCAGCCCTCTCAAGTTTTCCGACCTCGTCGCCGAGGCCCGCAGCCGCGTTCGCGAAATCCGCCCCACCGAACTGGCGGCCGAACTCGCGGCCACGCCGGGCGCCAAGCTCATCGATACGCGCGAGGAAAGCGAATTCGCCGCCGGCCATCTGAAGGGCGCCGAGCACATCGGCAAGGGCGTGATCGAGCGCGACATCGAAACCAAGTATCCGGATCGCAGCACCCCGCTCTACCTGTATTGCGGTGGCGGCTCGCGCTCGGCGCTGGCGGCCGACAACCTCAAGCGCATGGGCTACGACAAGGTCGTCAATGTCGATGGCGGCTGGCGCGCGCTCAAGGATCTGCTGCCGGTCGAGTAAGCCGCCGCCGATCGCCATGACGTCTCCGGCGCCCGCCAATCCGAATCTGCAACCCGCCCGCTGGCGCTTCGGCGACAGCGAGCTCGACGAGTTTCGCCTCGAGATCCTGCATCTCGGCGATGTCGTGCCGCTCGAGGCCAAGGCGCTGGAGCTGCTGCGCCAGTTCGTGCGCCATCCGGGCGAAGTGCTGACCAAGGACGAGCTCATGGAGGCCGTCTGGCCCGGCCGCGTGCTCAGCGAATCGGTGCTCGCTCGCGCCATTTCGCTGCTGCGCAAGGCGCTGGGCGACAGCTCGCAGACGCTGATCCGCACCGTGCACGGCTACGGCTATCGCTTCGACGCGCCGGTCGAGCGGCTGACGCCGGTGAAGACGCAATCGGCGCCGACGCTGCATCTGCAGGCCGGGCAGAACCCGCCGCTGCGTCCCAACTGGCAGCTCGTCGAGCGGCTCGGCGAAGGGCGCAACGAAACCTGGCTCGCCGTGCACGACAAGACGCGCGAACGCCGGGTATTCAAGTTCGCCGGCGACGGCATCGGCCTGTCGACGCTCAAGCGCGAGATCACGCTGCAACGCCTGCTGATCGAAAGCCTCGGCGACCAGGCGGCGGTGGTGCCGGTGCTCGACTGGAACCTGCAGGAAGCCCCCTACTTCATCGAAACCGAGTGGTGCTCGGGCGGCAGCCTGGAGCGCTGGCTCGCCACCAACGCGCAGGCACCCGTCGAGACGCGCATCGATCTGGTGGCCCAGGCCGCCGAAGCGCTCGCGGCCGCGCACGCGGTCGGCGTGCTGCACAAGGACGTCAAGCCGCAGAACCTGCTGATCGTCGAAGCCGGCAGCGAGCCGCAGGTCCGGCTCGCCGATTTCGGCAGCGGCCTGCTGATCGACGACACGCGCCTGCAGAGCCTGTCGATCACCCGCCTCGGGCTCACGCGCAGCGACGACGAGGCCAGCAGCGGCTCCGGCTCGCTGCTGTATCTGGCGCCCGAAGTCGTCACCGGCCAGCCGGCCACGCTCAAGAGCGATGTCTATGCGCTCGGTGTACTGCTGTTCCAGCTCATCGTCGGCGACCTTCGCCGCCCGCTCGCTCCGGGCTGGGAGCGCGATGTCACCGACCCGCTGCTGCGCGAGGACATCGCCGCCGCAGCCGAACTCGATCCCGCGCACCGGCTGGCCGATGCGGCCGCGCTGGCGCAGCGCCTGCGCGGACTCGACGAGCGACGCGCTCAAAGGGCGGCCGAAGAAGCTGCTCGCGTGCAGGCCGAGTATGCGCAGCAGCAACTCGATCGGCTCCAGGCCCGGCGCGGCTGGCAAATGGCAGCGGTCGGTATCCTGGCCATCGGCCTTGCCGTGAGCACATGGCTCTATCTCGATGCACGTCGGGCGCGCGATCAGGCCAGGCTCGCGCAGGCCGAGACCGCAGCCGTCAACGATTTCCTGCAGCACGACCTGCTGGAAGCCGCCGATCCGCGCGGCAACGACCGCAGCGACATCAGCGTTCGCGAAGTCGTCGAAGCGGCGGCACGACGCATCGACTCCGGCATGGAGCAACCGCAGCTCGAAGCACGCGTGCGCATGTCCTTGGGAACGGTGTTCGTTGGCCTGGCGCAGTTCGAGCAAGCGATCACGCAGTTCCGCAGCGCGCTCACGCTGCTTCCGGCGGACGCCTTGAAAACACGGTGGGAAGCCCAAGTGCAACTGGCCGACGCGATGTCGCAGCTCGATCGCTACGAGGAATCCCGCGCGCTCTATCGCGAGGCGCTGGCCGAGGTCGAACGGGCGAAAATGCCTGAACTCGCCTTCGAAACCCGCGTCTACCTGGCCGAGTTCGAACGCGTGCTAGGCCATGCCGAAGATGGCCTGGCCCAGCTCGACGCGCTCGCGCCCGAGCTGGCCCATATCGACCCCGACTCTGACGCCGCTCTGCGCTATGCCGTCATTCGAGGCGATCTGCTCGGCGAACTCAATCGTCCGGAAGCCGTCGAGGTCTACCGCGCAGCCTTGCCACGCTTCGAGCGCGTCAAAGGCCGTTACGCCAACAACACCACCAATCTTCGCCGCAACCTGGGCGGCGCTCTGGCAACGCAGGGCCAGGATGCGGAGGCCGTGGCCATCCTCGCCCCGCTCTACGTCGATATGCAGCGCATCTATGGCCCGACGCACATGGAAACGCTGGCCACCATCAACCAGCTGACGCTCGCGCTGCAGCATTTGGGGCAGCTCGACCGCGCCATCGAACTGCAAAGCTTCGCCATCCAAGCGCTGGTCGAGCGCTACGGTGAACAGAACTCCCACGCCATGCAGCAGCGCGCCAACCTGGCCACGATGTATGCGAACAAGGGCGATCACGATGCAGCGCTGGTGTTGTACCGTGCGATCTACACGACGCAGAAAGCGGTGCTGGGCGAGGATCGCCGCGAAACGCTGACCACCGCACACAACATCGCCCGCAGCCTGCAAGACCTCGGCCGCTGGAGCGAGGCGCTCGAAATGCAGAAACCGATGTCGGCACTGGCCCATCGAGCGCTCGGCGACGAGCACTTCCTGCCCTGGGCCATCGATCTGGCGATGGCGCGCAGCCAAGCCATGCTGGCTCAGTACCCCGAGGCACAAGCATTGCTGTCCAAGGCGAGCGAACGGCTCGAATCCCTGCTCGGAGCCGATCACCGCTACGTCCAGCGGGCGCACGAGTACGCTCTGGAGATCGAGCAGCGCAAAGCTCAAGGTCTTTCTGCAGTCAAGCCATAGCATCGGCTGACCCCATACACATAAAACCCCGGCTACCTGAGGCAGCCGGGGTTTATGGCAACACGCTCAGCCCTTGGTCTGCGGCCTCACGATCACGCTCTCGAGATTGGCCTTGACCTCGTGCGCATTGAACGCCTTGGGATCGTTGGCCGGCTTCTCGCCCTTGAACACGAGAATGTTGGCCTGGGCCTGGTATTCCGTACGCGGAATCGAGGTGCCCGTGCTGCCTCCCCAGCCCCAACCCGGTCCGCCCCAGGGCCCCCAGTAGTACGAGCCGAAACCGCCGCCGAAGGTCTGCGAATAGCTGGTCTGTGAATCGGTGTTGTTGTCGGCGAGCACGAAGTAGTCGTAGCCGTTCTGCAGCGTCACCTCGGCCGAGCGGTACAGCAGGTAGTTCTCGACCGTCTGCCGCGGGGTGATCGAATTGCCCGCGAAGGTGATCTTGTAGCGGTTCGATTCGAGCCGCTGCTCGGCATAGCCGCTCCCGCTCTTGCCCACCGGCTGATATGGCGTCGCGGTTGCGCAAGCCGCTAGCGCCAAGGCAAGGCTGGTTGTGAGTGCGCCGGAGAAGAAGGTACGCATGGAGAACTCCTGAGAAAGCTTTTCGTCGCTGTGGCGGAAGTGCCATGTGGCGATTATCTGACAGCGCCAAGCTGCCCGGGGTTTCGGTTCAGCTGCAATTTAGTTAGCGCCCGCTACGCCATCATGGCCCGCCATGACCATACGTTACGGCCACGACCTCCATCTCGGATTCACCGCCGGGCAGCAGCACCTTGAACACATCGCCTTCGGCCTTGCCGAGCAAGGCTCGCGCGAGCGGCGAATCGACGCTGATGTCGCCCGGCGCTATCCCGACCTCGTCGGGCCCGACGACGCGATAGTGCCGGCTGTCGCCGGCTTCGTCCGCGACCTCGACACGCGCTCCGAAGAACACGCGCGAGGTCTCGTCGGGAACGCGCTCGACCACTTTCAGATCCGGCAGCCGAACCTGCAGGTAGCGCACGCGCCGGTCGATCTCGCGCAGTTCCTTCTTGCGGTACTGATACTCGGCGTTCTCGGAGCGATCGCCCTCGGCCGCCGCTGCGGCCAGGGCTTTGACCACTTCAGGCCGGCGCCGGCTCCAGAGCTCTTCGTATTCGGCACGCAGGCGCGCATAGCCTTCGGGCGTGATGTACAGCGAGGATTTTTCGTTCGGGGGACGCCAGCGGCTCATCGGTTTTTCTGTTTCAGACTTCGGGCAGATCGTCGGGAACGAAGAAGTCGACCATGAACTTCGTATTGCCCGGCACCGCAGCATAGCGCGAGAAATCACGCACGCCGACATCGAACAGCACCAGATCGTCGATGCAGAAATTGCCCGTGAATTCGCGGCTGGGCCTGGACAGGATCACGTGCGCCGCGTCGGCCATGATCTCGGGCGTGCGCGACTGCTTCATGAGCGCATCGCCGCCGATCAGGTTGATCGCGGCGGTGGCGATGGCCGTGCGCGGCCACAGCGAATTGGCGGCGATGCCGTCACGGCGAAACTCCTCGGCCCAGCCGAGCGTGCA
The DNA here is from genome assembly GCF_000271305.1 of Hydrocarboniphaga effusa AP103. Taxonomy (GTDB): domain Bacteria; phylum Pseudomonadota; class Gammaproteobacteria; order Nevskiales; family Nevskiaceae; genus Hydrocarboniphaga; species Hydrocarboniphaga effusa. Next base: position 635,470 of record NZ_AKGD01000003.1, on the reverse strand, counting down.
CAGGCTCATGCCGTACTTGGCCATCGAGTACGCCACATGCGGAGCGAACCACTTGGTCTTCATCTCCAGCGGCGGAGACAGCGTGAGAATGTGCGGGTTGGCCGATTTCCTCAGATGCGGAATGCAGGCACGCCCGACCAGATAGGTGCCACGCGCGTTGATGCCGTTCATGAGGTCGTACTTCTTCATGTCGGTTTCGAGCGTGCCGGTCAGCGAGATCGCGCTCGCGTTGTTGACGAGAATGTCGATGCCGCCGAAGCGCTCGACGGTCTTGGCGATCGCGGCCTGCACCTGGTCTTCGTCGCGAATGTCGCACTGCACGGCCAGGCCCTTGCCGCCGGCCTTCTCGATCGCCTCGACGGCCGTGTGGATCGTGCCTTCGAGCTTGGGATGCGCCTCGGCGGTCTTGGCCGCGATCGTCACGTTGGCGCCGTCTTTCGCGGCGCGCTCGGCGATCGCCAGGCCGATGCCGCGGCTGCCGCCGGTGATGAACAAGGTTTTTCCCGCCAACGGCTTGTCGTTCGTGCTCATGTACGTCTCTCCTCAAGTGGGTGTAGGCAAATTCGGTTCTAGGTTCGGCCGCGGCTCGCCGTCCTGCAGCATCGCGGTCGCGCGCGCGAGGCGTTCGGCCTGGACCCGGTTCAGGTTGCGGAACACGGTGGCGGCGATACGCGGATAACGCCGGCGCAGGCGTTCCAGATCCTGCGAGTCGAAGCGCAGCACGCGCAATGGCGTCGCCGCCAGCACATTGGCCGTGCGCCGCTGGCCGAAGTATCCCGCTTCTCCGAGCACCGTTCCTCGCCCCAAGCGGGCAAGGACTTTTTTCTGGCTCGCCTGATCGATCCAGACTTCGATCTCGCCGTCGACGATCACGTACATGTCGCGCGCCTGGTCGCCCTGGCGGATCACGGTCGCGCCGGCCTTGTGGCGCTCGAGCCTGGAAATGAGCGCGAATACCCTCGCCTGCCGCAGCGAAAGCCCGGCCAGCAGCGGAATGGTGTGCTGCGGCGACTGGCCGAGGTCGACTCGCAGAACGTCCCAGAGCGTAACGATCTTGAGCTTGGTGGCCAGCGCCGGCGTCAGCGTGATCTCCGACACCCAGGCGACGAACAGCGTGAACGATGCGAGCAGGCCGAACTGCACCTGGCTGCGCAACTCGCTGCCCGCGAACATCAGCAGGCCCGCGCACAGCGCGAGCGTGTTGAGCGAAGTCGGCCGCAGCGAATGCGCGAGCGCCGCCTCCATCGCCTTGCGTTCGTTGCCGAGGCTGCGCGCCAGGCTGTTGAAGCGCGCGAGAAAATGCACGGTGTCGTCGACCGCGATGCCGAGCACGATGCTCGCGATCAGGCTGTTGGTCGGGTTCAGCGGAATATCCAGCAACCGCAGCAGGCCGAAATACACCGCAACCGGCAGCAGGTTGGGCAGCAAGGCCCAGAGCCCGGCGCGAGGCGACATGAACATGAAGGCGAGCAAGGCCCAGATCACGAAGCTCGCGGCCGCGAGCGACACCCATTGCCCGCTGCCGATCGCTTCGACCGTGCGCGTCGCGAGCACCGAGCTTCCGGTCAGCTGGCCGTTGAGCGCGGGCGGCAGCTCGCGCAGGCGCTGCTCGGTGCGCTCGACGAAGCGCGCGATCTCGGCCGAATCGTTGACGTTGAGCCGAACCGAGATCAGTGCCTCGCGATAACGCGGATCGACGAAGCGGCGAATCTGCTCGCCTCCGCCGAAGACCAGCAGCTGCTTGATCGCAGCGGCCGAGTCGGGAATCGCATAGGCCGCCGCATCGCCTTCGCTCATGCTCTGGTTGATGAGCTTGACGTGATCGACGTACGAAACCGCGGCCCCGACTTCGGGCTGCTCGCGCAGCCAGCTCTGCAAGCCATCGATCGCGTGCAGCAGTTCGGGCTGCGTCAGCGCATCGTTGAGATGGCTGTCGATATGCACCGACACCAGATTCGCGCCGTTGAAGATGCGGTTGATCGCCTCGTAATCCTGCCGCGCCGGATGGCCCGCGACGAAGCCCTTGACGTAGTCGGTGCCGATCGGAATGCCGGTGGCGAGCCACAGGTCGAACGGCACCATGATCAGCGCGACCAGGATGATGCGTCCGCGCCAGCGCGTATCGAAGCGCGCGAGAATCGGAGCGAAGCGCTCCGCAAGCCGCTGACCGAGCTGGCGATGCTCGCGACGCCCGCAGTGCAGCACCGCGAGCATCGCCGGCATGAAGAACAGCGTCAGCACGAACAGATACGCCACGCCGAGCACCGACAGCCAGACGAACTGCTGGATCGCCGGCAGCGCGTTGAACAGCAGCGCTAGAAAGCCCGCGATCGTCGTCGCGGTGGCAAGCAACAGCGGGGCCGCGAGTTCGCGCATCACGTGCTGCGTGCGCTTGCGGCGCTCGTCCGGCGTCTGCGCGGCTTCGGCGAAAAAATCGGACAGCAGGTGAATGTTGTAGGCCAGACCGAGCGTGATCACGAGCGGCGGCGTTATCACGGTGACGACGTTGAGCGGGATGCCGAGCGCGGCGGCGCTCGCGAGCGTCCACACCAGCGCGGTGCTCACGCAGACCAGCGCCGCGAGCGTCGCGCGCACCGAGCGGAACGCGAACAGCAGCAAGCCGACGATCAATGCGTAGATGGTCGGGATGGTGAACGACAGGGTGTCGATCAGTGCGGTGGTCGTGGCACTGCGGATCACCGGGGCGCCGGTGACCCGAATCTCGGCGCTGCGCGTCTGCTCGGCCGCGAGCTGTCGGATGCGATCGGCGTAATGCTCGTGCAGGAAGCGGGTTTCGTCGACGCCATCGAACGAGATCACGAAAGCGGCGTAGCGCCCGTCGTCGGAGACCAGGCTGCCGCGATAGATCGGGTTGGCCTTCAAGGCCTGCTCGAGCGCTCCGACACTCCGCGGATCGGCCGCGGCCTGTTCGGTGAAGCTGCCCACTTCGATCTCTTCGCCCGTGGCGAGCAGATTCGGCGCCGTTGCGATCGAGAACACCGAGGCGACGCCACCCAGTCGCTTGAGGGCATCGCTGAGCCGCGCGATCGCCGCGAGGTTCTCGGGCGTCCAGACCGGATCGAAGCGCACCGCGAGCAGCACCGCATCGGTATCGCCGAAGGTCTGCCGCAGATGCTCGTAATTGAGGCGATCGGTGTCGTCGGCCGGCAGCAGCTTCTCGGTCGACGGGTCGATGCCGAGCCGCAGCCGACCGTGCCCGTCGAAACACGAAAGCGCGGCGAAAACCGTGATGATGGCCACGAGCAGCAGCGGCACCCAAGGCCAGCGTGCAATGCGTTCGGCGATGCGCTCCAGCAAGGCGTTTGTCTTCTAGTTCGCGAGCTGGAAGCTGCGCGGGTTGAAGTAGTTGTTCGCCAGCGAGTCGAGACTCTTCACGCCCGAGAGTTCGATCTGCGTGCGCGTTCCGCCGCCGATGTCCTCCATCAGCGCCTTGCTCGCATACCAATGCGACCCGGCCTGCTTGAGATCGGCCGGCCTGACCGTGTAGCGCTTGCGCACCTGCTGTTCGCCGATGAACTCCACCTTGAGCGGCACGCAGCTTTGTCGATCGACCCAGCTGCGGATACCGCTGAATTGCGATTGCTGCTGCGCGTCGGGCGTCAGCATCAGCACGACGCTCTCGCGTTTTTCGTAGGCCTCGGTCTTCTCGAGTTCGATCGCACCGCCGACGAAGGCGCTGTGGATCTGCTTGATGTCGGCATACGAGATGTCGGTGCCGAACAAGGGCGCATCCTGTGTCCCGCCGACGATGCGCCGGGTCTTGTTGAGCGCCGGCAGGAACACGTACATCGCGTCCTGCTCGCCGGGCTTGCCTTCGCGCAGCAGGTACGCGGCTCCACGCAGGTCGAGCGGCATCTCGATCTTCATCATGCTGCGCAACTGGCCGTTCTCGCGCGCGGCGAACAGCCGGCCCTGCAGCTTGCGCTCGCCGCCATTCCTGTCGATCGAGTTCAGGCTGAACTCGCGCACCTGCATCGCGGCCGGCACATTGGCTCGCATGCAGCTTTCGATCTCGGCGACGCTGGGCTCGGCCGCGTACGCCGCGCCTCCGAACAGCATGGTCAGGACCGCCAGCGCGGCCTTGGTCGTCTCGTATGCTCGCATCGCTCTCCCCGGCGCTCCGCTTTTGCGCGACAGCTTAGCCGGTTGGCCGCGGACGATCTCGAACCGCCGATCAGGTGCCCGTGACTCGCGCCGCCACGCCAGCGATCGCCGCTTCGAGCGCGGACAGCGGAGCGGCGGAGCCGGTCTGGTAGACCGCCACCACCAGCGGAGGTCGAGCGCCGGGCGGCCAGTAGACGCCGATGTCGTTGGTACTGCCGCGCGGACCGGTGCCGGTCTTGCTGGCCAGGCGCCAGCCTGCGGGCAAGCGGGCGCGGAGCCGGCGGTCGCTGGTCTGGGTCGCCTCCATCCAGCGGCGCAACTGCGCGCGACTCGCAGCCGACAGCGCATCGCCGAGCAACAGCGTTCGCAGCAGGCCGGCCATCGCGCGTGGGCTGGTGGTGTCGCGCGGATCGCCCGGAAGGGATTCGTTGAGCGTCGGCTCGTTGCGATCCAGGCGTGTCACGGAATCGCCGAGGCCGCGCACGTAGCGCGTCAGCGCGGCCGGGCCGCCGAAGCTGTCGAGCAGCAGATTGCCCGCCGCGTTGTCGCTGACGCTGATCGTGGCGGCGCAAAGCTCCGCGAGCGTCATGCCGTCGCCGCGTACGTGCTGCTCGGTCACCGGCGAGTGGGACAGCAACACCTCGCGCCCGAAGCGGATGCGACGTTGAAGCTGCTCCTGGCCCGCATCGACACGCTGCAATACCAGCGCGGCCGCGACCCACTTGAAAGTGCTGCACATCGGAAAGCGCTCATCGAGCCGATGCCCGGCCAGGCGACCGCTGCCGGTGTCGAGCACGGCCACGCCGAAGCGGCCACCGACCTCGTCCTCGATGCCGCGCCACAAAGCCTCGCCATCGCCGTCGCCCTGCACCGGACGCTGCGCGGCCAGGCCGGCCAGCGGCGACAGTGCGAAGCCGGCCAAGGCCAGGCCGCGCGCGAACTGTCGACGCTTCATGTCGCGGGCGCGCTCGCGGCGTCGAGCGCGGCGATCTGGTCTGCCGTCAGGCGCAGCCGGACCGAGCGGATCAGGCTGTCGAGCTGGCTCAAGTCGGTGGCGCTGGCGATCGGCGCCGTCACGCCTTCTCGCTGGATGATCCAGGCCAGCGCGACTTCGGCCGGCACCGATCCTTGCGACTGCGCCACCGCATCGAGCGCCGCCAGAATCCGGTGGCCGCGAGCATCGAGATAGTGAGCGACACGCGGCCCGCGCAGGCTTTTGGCGAGATCGGCCTGCGAGCGATACTTGCCCGACAGGAAGCCCGAAGCGAGGCTGTAGAAGGTGATCACGCCGATCTGCTCGCGCATCACGAGATCACGCAAAGGCCCGTCGAACCTGGCGCGATCATAGAGGTTGTATTCGGGCTGCAGCGTCTCGTAGCGAGGCAGGCCGTGCCTGGCAGCGGCATCGAGCGAGGCGACCAGCTGTTGCGCATCGAGGTTGGAGGCTCCGATCGCGCGAATCTTGCCGGCCTTGAGCAGCTTGTCGTAAGCGGCGAGCGTTTCTTCGTGTGGCGTTTCCGCATCGGGCTTGTGCGACTGGTACAGGTCGATGACGTCGGTCTGCAGCCTGCGCAAGGAATCTTCGACCGCACGCTCGATCCAGCGCGCGGACAAGCCCACGCAGCCCTCGCCCATCTTCATGCCGACCTTGGTCATCAGCAGCACTTTGCCGCGCTTGGACGGATGGGCCTTGAGCCACTGTCCGATGATGGTTTCGGATTCGCCGCCGCGATTGCCGGGCACCCAGTACGAATACGAATCGGCGGTGTCGATGCCGTTGAAGCCCGCATCGACGAAAGCATCGAGCAGATCGAAGCTGGTCTTGCGATCACATGTCCAGCCGAACACGTTGCCGCCGAAAACCAGCGGCGCGACTTGCAGGCCACTGCGGCCGAGCGCTCGCATTTCCATTTTCGGTCTCCTCGAGTTTCCCGGTGGCCGGACGGCACAAGGCCCGCATGGTAGCGGGCCTTGGCTGCGAACGTCCGACGATGGTGAGCCCGCCGTCAGGCCTGCAGCGTACCGCCGTAGATCGAAGCGCCATGAAGCGTGGGCACCGGAGCGCCGGGTGCGCCCGACTCCACATCGGGCTCATTCTCGCCCAAAGCCGACTTGTAGATCGCAACGCAGGCTTTGGCGAGCTCGTCGGTGGCATCGAGCAGGCGGCCTTGCGCCACCTCGGGACGATGCGCGAGCGCGATCGGAATTTCGGTGCAGGCCATCACCACCACACTGCAGCCACGGTCCCACAGCTTCTGCGCCTGGCGCATCAGCGGCTCGATGGCCTCGGCCGTGCAACCCGCCTTGACCAGGCCGATCGCGCGCATGACTTCGTGCTGATCGTCGCCCTGCGGCTGCAGGCTGCTGAATCCCCGCTCCGCCAGATGCTGCGAATAGATTCCCGCCGCGAGCGTGCCGTGAGTCGCGAGTATGCCGATCGGGCCGCGCGCCTTCGCATTCGGCTCGCGCTCGAGCACGTCGCAGACCACTTCGACGATATGCAGGATCGGCAGCGACGTGACCGCCTGCAGCGCTGCATGCCAGTAGTGTGCGGTGTTGCACGGAATGGCGATGCGTGTCGCGCCGGCAACTTCGAGGCGGCGCACGGCAACGATCATGTCGGGTAGCGGGTCCGGACCGTTGCCGAGGATGTAAGCGGTGCGATCGGGAATGTTGCTGGCCGAGCAGACGATCATCGGGATGTTTTCCTGATCGGTATCGGCGCCCGTGCAGTCGATCACTTTTTCCATGAAGTCGACCGTTGCAGCCGGCCCCATTCCACCCAACACGCCCAGCATCAGCAATCTCCTCATTCGGCTCGCTACGATGCGCTCGAGCCAAGAGAGGGTCCAATGCCTTCTCAGCCTGGGTTATGCGCCTCGAACATAGGTTTGGCAACCAGCGCGGAAGCAGCATTCCACACCGCATCGACGGCCCCCCGACGACGCTCCAATGCGCGATAAAGCCGAATCTCCAACGCAGTTTCCGCGCCGAAAGTCACCAGTTCTCCGCGTTCGAGCTCGACTTTGACGAGACTGCGCGGAAGCCAGGCCGCACCATGTCCTTCGAGCGCCATGAACTTGAGCGCTTCGGCCATCGCGTTCTCGCTCGTGTGCACGATGGCGGACTCCAGGCCGGACATCGCTTGCGCATACGTGGCGACGCGACCGAGGAAGGAGTTGCTCGCGTAATCGAGAAACAGCGACGACTCCTCCGGCAAGCGCGGACTGCGCACTGCGACGAGCGCATCGGTGCCGACGACCAGGTATGGAAACTTGGACGGATCGAGCGTAACCGGCGCACAGGGATGGTGATACGTGAGCAGGAAGTCGTAACCGTTCTCGGCGATCGCCTGCAGACAATTGTGGAAATCGTCGGCGAGCAGGCGGCTGCCGATCGAGCCCGTCGCTTCTTCGATCTTGCCGAACCAGCGCGGGAAGAACGTCAGCGCGAGCGTGTGCAACGCGGCCATGCTCACGCTGCGACGACGCGTGCGATTCTCCGCGGTCAGGTCGGCTCGCGCGGTGCCGAGCAGCTGGATGATCTCCTCGGCGGTTTCGCGAAAACGCCGGCCCGATTCGGTCAGTGTCGTCGGATACGTGGTGCGATCGATCAGCGGCGCACCGAGCCACATTTCGAGCGCCTGTATGCGCCGGCTGAACGCCGGCTGCGTCACGTGACGTTCCTCGGCCGAACGCGAAAAGCTGCGCGTTTCGGCCAGGCTGACGAAGTCTTCCAACCACTTGAGATCCATGGCGCCTACTCATAAACCGGAAACTGTCCGATGAAACGATCTTACCGAAGCAGACCGCGAGCGAAAGAGTGTTTCCCTAGGTCGCCGCGACCGCAGATTGCGAACCTCGTCCGACGCCCATGAACTCGAAATCGCAGTCGGGCACGCGTCCGTCGACGATCTCCGCGACGGCTCGCCCGGAGCCGCAGGCGTGCGTCCAACCCAGCGTTCCGTGGCCGGTGTTGAGATACAGATTGCGAACCGCGCTGCGACCAACATAGGGCACGTTGCCCGGTGTCGCGGGGCGAAGCCCGGTCCAAAAACGTGCATGTTCAGGCTCTGCGACGCCTGGAAAAACTTCGAGCGTGCGATCCAGCAGTGCCTTGCAGCGCACCGCGTTGAGTTGCATCGAATAGCCGTTGAATTCAGCGGTTCCCGCGATGCGCAGGCGATCGCCGAAACGGCTGAAAACGATCTTGTGCGCTTCGTCGGTAAGGCTGATCGTCGGCGCCTTGGCCGGATCGGCGATCGGCAAGGTCAGCGAATAGCCCTTCACCGGATAGATGTCGAGCGAAACACCGGCGGTCTTCGCGAGCTGCGGACTGAAGCTTCCGAGCGCGATCACGTAGGCATCGGCCCGTTCGAGTTGGTAAGCACCGTTCTCATCAGCCAATTCCACGCCGACCAGTCGATCGTCCTGCCGATGCAGGCGCTGCAGCCTGACGCCGAAACGAAATCGCACACCGCGCTGTTCGCACAAAGCAGCGAGTCGATTGGTGAACAGATACGCGTCGCCGGACTCGTCCGCACTCGTGTAGGTCGCGCCGGCCAACTTGGGGCGGATGTGTGCCAAGGCGGGCTCGATACGCAGCAGCTCGTCGTTGTCGATCACGCGCCGCTCGCAACCGAGTTCGCGCATGACGCGAGCCGCGGCGAGCGCTGCGTCGAATTCCTTCGCACCGGTGTAGTAGTGCAGGATGCCGCGTTCGAGATGCTCGTATTCGAGGCCGGTTTCCGCTCTGAGCGCCTGCAGGCTTTCTCGACTGTAGGTGCCCAGTCGAACCAGCTGCGCCATGTTGCGCCGTGTCCTGGCGGCGCCGCATTCACGCAGAAATTTCAAACCCCAAGCCCATTGCGACGGATCGGCTCGAAACCGGAACAGCAAGGGCGCATCTTCCTTGCCGAGCCAGCGCAGCAACTTCAGCGGCGCGCTCGGGTTGGCCCAGGGTTCGGCATGGCTGACGGATATCTGCCCACCATTGCCGAAGCTGGTTTCGCGCGCAGGGCCCGCATTGCGATCGAGCACCACGACTTCGTGTCCCGCCTTGGACAGATACCAGGCGGAAGTCACACCGAGGACTCCCGCCCCCATGACGATGATCTTCATCCGGCAAAAACCTCTGAGTCTGCGGTGATCGGCGTAGCGAGCGGAAACGCAGCGGCCGACTCAGAGGTTTTTCTTGAAAACCGCTCCTCTTCAGCCAGCCAGCGTGTACAGGCGCGCCATGTCGGCGCTGCCGTCGGTGGCCTTGACTTCGGCAAGCGTCTTCTTGGCTTCGGTCTTCTTGCCCGCGAGCAACTGAGCATAGCCCAGATGCAGCTTGGCCTGATCGGCTGATTTGAGCCCGCCCTTGGCGATGCCCTGCTCCATCAGCGCGATGCCCTTGTCGAAATCACCGTAGGCGACGAGATTGAAACCCGTCGCGACGAGCGCATCGCCCGTGGCCTGCGCGGCAGCGGCCTTCTCGCCTTCCGCGAGCGTGGCCTTGTCGTCGGCGAGCTTCTTGGCGACGAGATCCTTCAGGCGCTGGTGACGCGAAGCGTCCGCGCCTTCTCCGAGCAGCTTCTTGGCATAGCCCTCATCGACGAAAGCCTGCGCTTCGCCCGGGAAACCGGCCTGCAGAGCGAGCTGCGCGGCCTCCATGTAATCGCCGGTCTTCTGCAGCGTTTCGGTGCGCTTGCGCAAGCGATAGACGTCGAGCGTGAGATTCGGCGAGAAGCCCGGTTTGTTGCTCGTGCGCAGCGTCAGATCGAGCCAGTAGTCGGGCTTGGGCGTATAGGTGACGATCTTTTCGAGTGCCGCCGTGTACGCAACCATGTCGTTCTGCTTGAGCGCGCACGAGGCGAGCAATTGCAGCTGCGTATCGGTCGGGCGCTTGCCCGCCGCCTCCAGCGACTTGATCTGGCTCGCGAGTTCGACGCCGGCTTCCTTGTACTTGCCGGCAAGGTACAGGCTCTGAACGTACAGGCCGAGCGTTTCGGCGTTGCTGCCGCCAGCGGCCTTGTACTTCTCGATGGCTTCGGCAGTCTTGTTGTAGTCCTTGCTGGCGTACGCGATCTTCACATAGGCATCGTACTTCTGCAGCTTCTCGGCGGGCGGAAGCTCGGGCGATTCGAGCACTTGTTCGAAGGCCGTCAGCGCGGTCTTGTAATCACCACCGCCGAGCGCGGCCGAAGCCTTGAGGCTGTTGATGATGTACGACTCGTACGAGGTCAGCTTGCCGACGGCTTCCGCCGCGTTGATCTTGGCCAGCGCGCCCTTGTAATCCTTGGCCTGCAGCGCTTTTTGCGCCTCCTGCAGCGGAGCGCCGACTTCGGCGCGCAGGCTCTGCTTCTCGGCGGCGAACGCCGAGCCGATAAAAGGCGCCTGGACGGCCAGCAGGAATACAAAAGCCGACAGGCGAATACGGTTGGAGTGCGTTTTCATGGTCATCAGGCTCACATGAATTGTTCGTTGCCGACGATGCCGATCTTGGTCACGCCGTTGCGCTGTGCGCTGGCCAGGACACCCGCAACGTACTTGTATTCCACGAGCTTGTTCGGACGAATGTGGAACTCGCTCTGGGCCGCTGCATCGGCATGACCTTCACGACGGAAGTTCGCTTCGAGCGTGCCGCGGTCCATCGGCGAGCCGTTCCACAGGATCGTGCCGTCGAAGTCGATCTCCAGGTCCACTGCCGGCGGCGGCGGCGCATCCGACGGCGGGCTGTTCGCCTGCGGCATGTCCAGCTTCACCGCGTGCGTCTGGATCGGGATCGTGATGATCAGCATCACCAGCAGCACCAGCATCACGTCGATCAGCGGCGTGGTGTTGACGTCGACAACGACTTCCGGATCACCGGAGCCACCGCCGCTTCCTACGTTCATACCCATTGGGATTGCTCCGTTCGATTTGATTGGTCCTCTCTCCCGCTTGCGGGAGAGAGTCCCTTGCGTGAGCAAGGGGAGAGAGGGTTCGTCTGAAAAGTGAGCGCACTTTCCGATCAGCCCCTCTCCCGGTGCTTCGCACAATCTTGTTGCTTAGCCTCTCGGCGGCGGTTCGAGAATGAACCCGACTTTCGCGATACCCGCGCGCTGGCAAGTCACCATCACTTGCCCAACAGCCTGGTAGCGACTCGTCTGATCGCCGCGAATGTGAACTTCCGGCTGCGGCACCTTCACCGCTTCCACCTTCAGCTTCTCGAACAAGGCGTTCGTGTCTGCAACGCGCGAGACGTTCCAGTACATGTTCCCGTCCTTGTCGATCGCAATCACGATGTTCTCGGGCTTGGTCTGCAGCGCCTGGTTGCGCTCGTTCGGCAGCTTCACCGGCACCGTCTGCGTCACCACCGGAATCGTGATCAAAAAGATGATCAGCAGCACCAGCATCACGTCCACCAGCGGCGTGGTATTGATCGCGGAGACAACGGCGTCTTCGCCTTCGTCGTCTCCACCTACTTGCATCGCCATCGGAAAAGTTCTCCGAACTTTTGGGGAATCTGGAATGGGGCCTTGGGAATCGTTGAAGCGGGATCGCGCAGCCGTTCATTGGCTTTTACGATTCCCGACCCTTCACTCCCGATTCCCGAGTTCCGGTTCCCGGATAAAAAGTGAAGGACAAGCCGTTTGAGACGTGGGGAGAGTGAAACTCGCCTCGCGTATCTTGCCCTTCACAACCTGGGACCTTACTTGTTGCCGACGCGGGTGCCGGACAGCAGGACCGAGTGCAGGTCCGCGCTGAAGCTGCGCACCGTCTCCATGCCCGCCTTGTTGCGGCGAACCAGCCAGTTGTAGCCCATGACCGCCGGCACGGCGACCGCCAGACCGATGGCGGTCATGATCAGCGCTTCACCGACCGGACCGGCGACCTTGTCGATCGAGGCCTGGCCGCTGATGCCGATGGCCGTCAGCGCGTGGTAGATGCCCCAGACCGTGCCGAACAGGCCCACGAACGGAGCGGTCGAACCCACGGTGGCGAGCACGGCGAGGCCGCCCTGCAGCTTGCTCTGGATTTCGTCGACCGCGCGATTGATGCTCATCGTCACCCAGCTCGACAGGTCGATCTGCTCGACCAGCGTACCTTCGTGATGCTGGCTCGCGGCGACGCCACGATCGGCGATGTACCAGAATGGCGTGCCCGTCTTGACCTTGGAGAGACCTTCGGCGACCGACTTGCTGGTCCAGAACGTGGCGTTGGCTTCCTTGGCCTGCTTGAACAGCTTGGTCTGGTCGATGAGCTTGACGATCATGATGTACCAGGTCGCACCCGACATGATCAGCATCAGCACCAGAACACCCTTGGCGACGAAGTCGCCCTGCGCCCACAGCGCGCCGATCCCATAAGGGTTCTCGACGGCGATGGTCTCCTTGTCACCGGCGGCCGGAGCTTCGGCAGGAGCGGCGGTTTCGGCAGCGACCGGCGCCGGAGCGGCCGTTTCGGCAGGCGCTTCGGTGGCCGGAGCTTCGGCGGGAGCGTCCTGCGCCATCAGCGCCGTCGGCAGCAACACGGTGGCGCTCAGGATCAGCGCCTTGAGAGAGGCTTTGAACAACATCGAATATCTCCAAATGATAGGAATCAGGACTGCGTGTCAGGACTGCGGCTTGAACGTGTACTTGAGCGGGGCCCAGCTCGGCTCGGGTTTGCCGTCGACGGAGCCCGGCGTGAACCGGCAGCGCGACAGCGCCTGCTGAGCAGCCTTGTCGAGACGTTCGAAACCGCTGCTCGTCTCGATCCGGCTCTCGGTCACCTTGCCGTCGACGCCCACCAGCATCTGCAGCACCACGGTTCCGGCTTCACCCAGGCGCTCCGAGACCGGCGGATATTCCGGCTGACGGCAGGCGCTGGCCTTGACGACGGGCGCAACGCGAACAGCGGGCTTGGGGGCGGCGACCGGCGGCGGGGCCGGCGGAGGCGGCGTCGTCGACACAGCGGACAGCGTGTTCTGTGACGGCGGCGGTGGCGTCGCGATATTGATTTCAGGCGGGGGCACGAACGGCGGCGGCGGAATGTCGAGATCCGGCGGAGGCGGCGGCGGTGGCGGCTCCTCTTGCGGAACATCGTCTTCGAGGATCTGGGTTTCGATCGGCGACGGCAGCACTTCGATCGCCTTGCGAGCCAGACCCGACACGAGACCCCAAACCAGCAAAACGTGAAAAAGCACCACGCCCACGATGCCGTACAACCGCTTCTTGGGGTCTTGGCGTTTGCCAAATTCCATCATTTAACTCCTGCATGGCGGAAAGCGAAGAGTGCTTTCCCAAAGGTGCTTCACAAGCCGTCGCCGCTCCTACGGGTGGGCTCTGTTATTTCTTCCGCTGTTTTTTGGATGGATCACATAAATCGCAATGATGAAAAAATTTTAATCGGGTTCTGATGTGTGCTTTCACACTCAGGGCCAAATGAATCGTGACAGCCAGAAGATAGGGTTTCGGCAGCCCTCTATCAAATGAATTGATCGACTGCCGACATAACTCGAAGTTATGTATTTCTATCTCAAACTTTTTTAACAAAAATAGAGTGATCGCGTTACAGGTTGACGAACGCGATCAACATGCGGAGCAGGGCGCCACTGCGGCTTGCAATTATATAGCCTTGTGGCACCCCGACCTTCTGGGCCCCTTGCTACGGATACGAGATGTTCTTTCCATACGGATAGAACTTCTTCAGGTCGAGATGCTTGTAGTCGAGCGCGTCGAGCCTCACGGTGCCGACGAAGGGCTGGTCGGGCTCCACCAGCAGGATCGTCTTGGCATAACCGCTGTCGTAGTAGCCGCGACGGAAATGCACGCGCGACTTGATCGCGATCGCCTTGAAGCTGTCCGGGTTGATGCCGATGTCGAGGAAAGCGTCCGGCTCGGTGTTCTGGTGCAGGTACGGGCTGATCACGAGCACGTTGCCGTCACCGAACTTGACGCTGACCCAGAGCTGCGAAGCCGCCGCGCTGACGCGTCCGTCGCGCCGCCCGCCCGAGCCACCGCTGACTGTGTTGACGGTGCCGACGATGCGCACCGGCTCGCCGGCCGAAACGTCGAGCTTGCCGCCGACCAGCATGTCGAACTTGTCGCCGACCTTGACGCCCTTCTTGCGCAAGGCTTCGATCGTGTCCTTGTCCGCGACCGTCGCGATCAGCGTGTTGCTGAGCTTCTGGTCGATGACTTCGCGCAACAGCCAGGTCGCCGCACCGGAGCGGTCGCTGTGGTCGGCCAGTACGATCGGCGTCTTGCCCGCTTTCATCGCTTCCTTGGCCTTGGCCACGCCCTCCTTCATCGACAGCACCTTGGTGGCGTAGAACTCTTCGCGGCGACGCCACGCGGTGAGCGCCATGTCGTCGGCGATCTTGTTCGCGAGCTCCGGATCGCCATTGGTCATCACCTGGAAGGTCATGCCGGCTTCGGCCGAATCCATGAACGCGAAGCCGTAATAGAAGCTCACGTAGACGTCGGGCAGACGCGCTTCCCAGACCAGCGCGCGCTGCACCATGTCCATCCATGGCGACTGGCCAGTCCACTGCAGCACCGACGGCGTGATCATCGGCGGCTTGCGCGTGGCCGTGGTCGGCTTGTAATCACCGCGGGCGCAGCGGATCAGCGCACGCGCCATGCGCTCGCCCTGCAGGTAGTAGTCATAGTGCGGGTAATACTTCACGCAGAACGCGAGATTGGCGTGGCGCAGGAACTCCGGATCTTCGTTGCCGTGCGGGTCGAAGGTGCCTCCGATGAAAGCCTTCGGTCCCACCACCGCGCGCACGCGCCGGGCGAGTTCGGCTTCCGGGCGCTCCACGCCACGAACGCCCATCGCACCGTGCAGTGCGAGGTAGACGCAGTCCCACGGCCCCTGGGCCTTGAGCTCATCGATCATCTTGTTGACGAAATGATCGTAGGTGGTCTTGTCGATCCAGCCCGAGGCCGAGCCGGTCTTGGGCATCAGCGGCGATTCGATGCCGATGACTTCGACGTTCGCATGTTCGCGCGCCACTTTGACGAAGCCGCCCATCGCCCCTTGCGGGTCCGAAGACAGCAGGGCTTCGCCGCGCGCGGGCGAGCCTTCGTAGATGAAATCTTCGAGCGTGGTGTCGTACGGCAGGAACGT
The DNA here is from genome assembly GCF_000271305.1 of Hydrocarboniphaga effusa AP103. Lineage (GTDB taxonomy): Bacteria > Pseudomonadota > Gammaproteobacteria > Nevskiales > Nevskiaceae > Hydrocarboniphaga > Hydrocarboniphaga effusa. Next base: position 620,264 of record NZ_AKGD01000003.1, on the reverse strand, counting down.
CACCGTCTCGTGCACGAAGTAGATCGCCGCGATCCGCAGCGGCTTGGCCGATGGCTTGGACGAGGCCGATTTCTCGGCCGCCTGCGCCGTGAACCCCAGCGAAACCCCAGCCAGCGACGCCGGGCCGATGGCCTTGATGATTTCTCTTCGAGTGATCTTCATGCTGCTCCCTTGTACTCAGTGACGTAGTTTCAGAATGGTTCGAACCGCACGTGATGCACATAGAAAAAACGCCACTCGCCGGCTCCCCAACCGACTCGTGGCGCTCGCGACACCCAAAGAGAACGCCCTCGGTGCTGTTGCCGCGGGCGATCTCGCTCAGGGATAAGTGACGTTCTTCCCGTACGGGTAGAACTTGTCGAGCTTGACGTATTTGTAATTGAGCGCTTCGAGTCGCACGGTACCGACGAAGGGCTGCTCGGGCTCGACGAGCAGAATCGTCTTGGCGTAGCCGTTGTCGTGATAACCGCGGCGGAAATGCACGCGCGACTTGATGCAGAACACCTTGAAGTCAGCCGGGTTGATGCCCAGGTCCAGGAACTCGTCGGGCTCGAGGTTCTGGTACAGGTAGGGGCTGATGATGACGACGTTGCCGTCGCCGAACTTGACGCTGACCCAGAGCTGCGACTTGGCCGCACCGCCGAAGCGCCCGATGCCACCGCTCACGGTGTGGACCACGCCGGTCACGCGCACCGGCTTGCCGGCCGATTCGTCGAGACGGCCGCCGATCTCCATGTCGAACTTGTCACCGACCTTGACGCCCTTCTTGCGCAGCGCCTCGATCGCCTGCTCGTCCGCGACGGTTCCGAGCAGCGTCTTGCTGAGCTTCTGGCTGATGACCTGTTCGAGCTGCCAGGTCGCGGCGCCGGAGCGATCGCTGTGATCGGCCAGTACCACCGGCAGGTTCTTGCCGCTGGCGATCGCTTCCTTGGCCAGCTTCACACCTTCGGCATGCGAGTACACCTTGGTGCCGTAGACGAGCTCCTTGCGCAGGCGCCAGGCCGTCATCGCCATGTCTTCGGCGACCTTGTTCGCGAGTTCCGGATCGCCATTGGTCATCACCTGGAAAGTCATGCCGCAATCCACCGCGTCGCCGAACGCGAAGCCGTAGTAGAAGCTCACGTAGACATCCGGCGAACGCGCCTCCCACACCAGTGCGCGCTGCACGAGGTCCATCCACGGCGAAGCGCCCGTCCACTGCAGCACCGAGGCCGTGATGATCGGCGGCTTGCGCGTCGCCGTCGTCGGCTTGTAGTCGCCGCGAATGCTGCGAATCAGCATGCGCGCGGCGCGCTCGCCCTGCAGATGATCGTCGTAGTGCGGGTAATACTTGATGCAGAACGCGAAGTTCGCGTAGCGCAGGAACTCCTGATCCTCGTTGCCGTGCGGATCGAAAGTGCCGGCGATGAAAGCCTTCGGGCCGATCACTTCGCGCACTCGGCGCGCGATCTCGGCTTCTGCGCGCGGCACGTCACGCACGCTCATGGCGCCGTGCAGCGACAGGTAGGCGCCGTCGAACGGCCCTTGCGCCTTGAGGTCCTTGATCATGTTCGCCATCAAGGTGTCGAAGGCGTCCTTCGTCACCCAGCCCGAGGCCGAACCGCGCTTCGGAAACAGCGGCGATTCGATGCCGACGACTTCGACGTTCGCATGCTCGCGCGCCACTTTCACGAAGCCGGTGATGGTGCCGAAGCCCGAGCCGAGCAGCGCTTCGCCGCGCGCCGGCGAGCCTTCGTAGATGAAGTCGTCGAGCACGGTGTCGTACGGCAGGAAGGTGACGTTCTCGTGCATGAAGTTCATCACCGCAATGCGGATCGGCTTGCTGTTGCTGCCAGCCTTCTTTTCGGCCGCCTGCACGCCGCTCGCCAGACCGGTGGCCGAAAGGCCTGCGACGGTCGAGACGGACAGCATTTTTCTACGCGTGATTTTCATGAAGCGGTTCCTGATTCCTGCTGCTGATGAGGAGGCCAGGCCAGCGAGGGCCTGATTCGATCGATGATCGGTCGACGATAGGGGCCGCGTCCCGCTGCGATCCAATGAATTGATGCCGGGAGTGCATAACCGTGGGTTATCGCTTTTCCGTCATCGCAGCGGCGACATTGGCTACCCTGCCCCTCTCCTTTCCGGAGAGGGGTTCGTCTTCACTTGGCCGGATAGCTCACGTTCTTGCCGTACGGATAGAACTTGTCGAGCTTGAGATGCTGGTACTTGAGCCCTTCGAGTCGAACCGTGCCGAGGAAAGGCTGGTCGGGCTCGACGAGCAGGATCGTCGGCGCGTAGCCGTTGTCGTAGAAGCCGCGGCGGAAATGCACGCGCGACTTGATCGCGAAGCCCTTGAAGTCGGCCGGGTTGATGCCGATGTCGTTGAACACCTCGGGCCAGCGCACCTGGAACAGGTTCGGGCTGATGACGACGACGTTGCCGTCACCGAACTTCACGCTGACCCAGAGCTGGGCGCCCTTGGCATCGCCGGCCGGGCCGCTGACCGTGTTCACGGTGCCGACCACGCGCACCGGATCGCCGGCCGATTCGTCGAGCCTGCCGCCGATCATCATGTCGAACTTGTCGCCGACCTTGACGCCCTGCTTGCGCAGCGTCTCGATGGCTTCGGGATCCGCGATCGTGCCGATCAGCGTACCGGACAGCTTCTGGTCGATGACCTGCTTGAGCAGCCAGGTCGCGGCGCCCGAACGGTCGCTGTGATCGGCCAGCACGAACGGCGTCTTGCCGCTCTTGATCGCCTCCTTGGCGAGCTTCACGCCTTCGGTATGCGAGTACACCTTGGTACCCGAAACCAGCTCCTTGCGCAGGCGCCAAGCAGTGCTGGCCATGTCGTCGGCGATCTTGTTCGCGAGTTCCGGATCGCCGTTGGTCATCACCTGGAAGGTCATGCCCGCGTCGACCACGTCGGCGAACGCGAAGCCGTAGTAGAAGTTCACGTAGACGTCCGGCGAGCGTGCTTCCCAGACCAGCGCACGCTGCACCAGATCCATCCACGGCGAGGCGCCCGTCCACTGCAGCACCGAGGCCGTGATGATCGGCGGCTTGCGCGTCGCGGTGGTGGGCTTGTAGTCGCCACGCAGCGCACGGATCAGCGTGCGCGCCGCGCGCTCGCCCTGCAGATAGCCGTCGTAGTGCGGGTAATACTTGATCGTGAACGCAAGATTCGCGTACTTCAGGAAATCCTCGTCCTCGTTGCCGTGCGGGTCGAAGGTGCCGACGATCATCGCCTTCGGGCCGATGGCTTCGCGCACGCGGCGTGCGATGACGGCTTCGGGCTTGGCGACGTCGCGGACGCCCATCGCGCCATGCAGCGACAGGTAGGCGCCGTCGAACGGCCCTTGCGCCTTGATGTCCTTGATCATGTTGTCGACGAAGTAGTCGAAGGCTTCCTTGGTGATCCAGCCCGAGCCGGTTCCCTTCTTCGAACCGAGCGGCGATTCGATGCCGACGAGTTCGACGTTCGCATGCTCGCGCGCCACTTTCACGAAGCCGCCGATCGAAGAGCGGCTCTTGTCGTAGCTGCTGCCCTCGAGCAGCGCGTCGCCGCGTGCAGGCGAGCCTTCGTAGATGAAATCGTCCTTGACGGTATCGAACGGCAGGAAAGTGACCGTCTCGTGCTCGAAGCGCATGACCGCGATGCGCAGCGGCTTTTGTGCCGAGCCCGATTTCGCTGAGCTTGCGGTGGCCGCTTGCGCCTGCAGGGAGGACAGCAAGGCGACCGCCCCCAAGGCGAGCACGGCCGTGAAGCGCTGGAACATTTTCACTTAGGTTCTGTCCGGTGTGGAGAAAGCTTCGGCCGCCGGGTCCGCTGATCGTCATGTGATCGTCATGGCCCCGCGGTCCATGGCTTGGGAAAGTAGGTTTCGGTTCCCCATCGATCCAATGAAATGATTCGCTTCCGGCATAACTTTCGGTTATGTGCCCGGGCGCCTTCTAATGCCCATGTTCCAGGCAGGCCGGTCGCGGCCTGCTGATATGATTTGCGCGTCGCCGCCAATCTTCCCGAACAGTTTTCGTCTCCATTCGCATGAGCGAGGTTTTCCTCAACGGCAGCTTCATCGAAGCCAGCCAGGCGCGCATCTCTCCGATGGACCGGGGCTTCCTGTTCGCCGACGGCATCTACGAAGTCATCCCGGTGTTCAATGGCGTGCTGTTCCGCGCCGAGCAGCACCTGCGCCGGCTCGAACGCTCGCTCGATGGCCTGCAGATCCCCTCGCCTCACAGCGTTCCCGAATGGATGGAGCTTTGTCGCGAGCTCGTGCGCCGCAACGGCGGCGGTGAACTGAGCCTCTACATGCAGGTGACGCGCGGCGCCCCCGACAAGCGCGATCATCCTTTTCCATATCCGGTCGTGCCGCCGACGGTCTTCATGTCGGCCACGTCGATCACGCGGTCTCCGACCCACGATCCGGATGCGGCGCTCGGCTTCGCCGCGATCACGCTCGACGACATACGCTGGGGACGCTGCGACATCAAATCGGTTTCGCTGCTACCGAACGTGCTCGCAAAACAACAGGCTTACGCGATGGGCGCGGCCGAGGCGATCCTGATCCGCGACGGCCTGGTCACCGAAGGCGCATCGACCAATGTGTTCCTGATCAAGGATGGACGCATCGGCACACCGCCGCGCAGCACGCGCATCCTCAACGGCATCACGCGCGAGCTGATCATCGAGCTGTGTGATCGTCACCGCATCGCGCTCGTCGAACGCGAAATCGCCAAGGCCGAGCTCTACGATGCGGACGAGATCTGGATCAGCAGTTCGACCAAGGACATCACCCCGATCGTGAGCGTCGATACGCGCAAGATCGGCCACGGCGTTCCGGGCGAGTTGTGGAAATCGTTCGCACGGCGGTTCGTCGACTACAAGCTCAGCGTCTGCAGCCGCTCGGACTGAATCGTCGCAGCGTCGGCGGACCATGGCCTTCGCGCGAATAACTGGCGGTTATGTTTGCCCTCCGTCTTTTGATTAGATAGGTCTACGTAGGGACGGCTATCGTTCAAGCATCGGCCCGGTCTCGCTTCGACATCCCGCCGCGACATTCCACTGCGCTCATCGCCAGCGGTACGCCCAGGACTTCAGTGATTCTTCGGATACCCACGCTGCTCCAGCCAAGCCTGACCTTATGATCCTCAACCCGTCCCCCGCGCCAGACTGGGGGCCGCCCTATCTGCTGTACCTCGGCGACGCGTCGGATGATCTCGCCATCAAGACGGCTCGCGGCCTTGCGTTCTGGCGGCCCGACTGGTGCATCGGACAGTTCCGCGGGCCCGATTGCCACGCAAGCCTGGACCTGCGGGAGCTCACGTTTGCCGAGGCCAGGGCAGCCGGTGCGAACACCCTGGTGATCGGGCTCGCCAACGCCGGCGGCGAGCTCAGCGCCCACAACGTGCGGGACATCGTCGCCGCGCTCGACGCCGGGCTCAACGTCGCCTCGGGCCTGCATCAGCGGCTCGATTCGGTCGCCCAGATCACCGAAGCGGCGCGACGCAGCGGGCGCGCGCTGTTCGATGCGCGCAGCTTTCCGTATCAACTGTCGGTCGGCAAAGGGCTGCCGCGTCCGGGCCGTCGCCTGCTCACGGTCGGCACCGATTGCTCGGTCGGCAAGATGTATACGACGCTGGCGATCGAGCGCGAGCTGCGCAAGCGCGGCATCCCGGCCGATTTCCGTGCCACCGGGCAGACCGGCATTCTCATCGCGGGCTCCGGCGTTCCGATCGATGCGCTCGTCGCCGACTTCATCTCGGGCGGCGCCGAGTGGCTCACGCCGGGCCGCGAGGACGACGGCTGGGATCTCATCGAAGGCCAGGGCTCGCTGTTCCATCCTTCGTACGCGGGGGTTTCGCTCGGCTTGTTGCACGGCGCCCAGCCCGACGCGCTCGTGCTGTGCCACGAGCCGCTGCGTCCGCACATGCGCGGCCTGCCGCATTACTCGCTGCCGAGCCTGAAGGCCACGCTTGAATCCAACCTGCAGCAAGCCCGCCTCACCCAGCCCGATGTCGTCGCCGTCGGCATCGCGCTGAACACCTCCAGGCTCACGCCGCAGGCCGCCATCGACGCCTGCAAGGCCGCCGAGGACGCCCTGGGACTGCCTTGCGAAGATCCGGTCGCCAGCGGCGTCGAACGCATCACCAACCAACTTCTCCAATGTTTCCCACGCTGAGCGTCATCCGTCAGTCGCTGCCGCTCACGGCTCCGTTTCGAATCTCGCGCGGAGTCAAGGTGGCGGCCGACGTAGTCGTCGTCGAGCTGCGCCAGGGCGATCGGCGCGGACGCGGCGAAGCGGTTCCGTACGCACGCTACGGCGAAACCGTGGACTCGGTGATCGAGCAGATCAACGAGGTTTCCGATGCGATTTCCAGCGGGCTTTCGCAATCGCAGCTGCAGGAGGCGCTCGCGCCGGGCGCCGCGCGCAACGCGATCGATTGCGCGTACTGGGACCTGGCCGCCCAGCAGATCGGCCAGCCGGTCCACGATCAGCTCGGCCTCGGACCATTGCCTGCGCTCGTCAGCGCGCTGACCGTGAGCCTGGACTCCGTCGAGGCCATGCACGCAGCGGCGCTTAAGCTTCGCAATGCCCCGCTGCTCAAGGTCAAGGTCGACGCCGAAGATCCCGAGACCCAGCTGCTCGCGGTGCGCGCGGCGGCACCCGATGCCAGGCTCATCGTCGATCCGAACGAGAGCTGGACCTTCGACATCCTCAAGGCCATGCAGCCGATCCTCGTCGAAGCGCGTGTCGATCTGGTCGAACAGCCCTTGCCCGCGGACGAGGACGCGGTGCTCGAGGGCTTCGTTCCGCTGCGTCCGATCTGCGCCGACGAGTCCTGCCACGTCGCCGAAGATCTGCCGAGGCTGCTGAACCGCTATCAGGCCATCAACATCAAGCTCGACAAGGCCGGCGGACTCACGGGCGCCCTGCAACTGCTGTGGAACGCGCAGTCGGCCGGCATGCTGATCATGAGCGGCTGCATGATCAGCAGCTCGCTCGGCATCGCCCCGGCGTTTCACATCGCACGCCACGCCAGCTACGTCGACCTCGACGGTCCGCTCTGGCTCGAGCAGGACTACAAGGGCGGCGCTTATCTGCGCGATGGCCAGCTCGTTGCGCCCGAAGGCTATGTCTGGGGCGGTGGCTGAGCCAACTCGAAAAGCGCGCGTCGGTCGAGCAGGCACAAAAGCCCCGGAGCACGCTCCGGGGCTTTTCAGGCACTCATGGTTTCTTCTTTCTCAGCAGCCACGCCGGGATCGCAGACAGCAACAGCAGGCCGCCGATCACGAGCCAGGCCGGAAACCCGCCCTCCTCTTCGGCTGCACCATCCGCATCGTTGAGCCTGGCTTTTTCGCCTTCGGCCAGCAGCAGCTCCATTTCGGTAACGTGCCCCTCTTCGCCTTCGACGATGATGCGATAGCGATGCCCGACCGTCGCATCATCGAAGCGGAAGCGGCCGTCGCTGTCGGCATTGCTCGTGCGCGCCTGTTCGGCCGGTGCGTCGATATCGATGAGCTGCACGAACTCGCCGACCGCCAGCGCACCGTCCGAGTAGTAGACGGTGCCGACAATGCTGCTGCCCTCGCCTTTGACGCTGACCAGCAATCCGTGTGCGTGCACCGCAAGCGAGACCACCGACACCAGCAGGCCCGCGCAAATCAGCTTGATCCTGGGCTTGATCTGTCGCATCGCATCACTCCGCATGAAAGCCGAACAGGTACTCGTAGCTGAACTCGGTGAACTTCGGGTTGCCGCTCACCTTGGTGCGCTGGCCGGACCACAGCTTGTTGAAACCCTTGGTCGGAACGAAGCTCGCCACACCATCGGCATCGCTGATGCCTTCGCTGCCTTCTTCGTCGCGACCGATCTTGATGCCAGCCGCGGGCTTGCCGTCGATCGTGATGCGTACGCGCAAGGGCTGGCCGGCGCGCGGGGCCTTGGCCTCGAGCGGCGTGACTTCGAAAGGCTGGCCGAGCGTCTGCGTCACGAACGGCGTCCACTGCAGGATGGTCTTGTGATACTTGACCGCGTTGGTCGCCTGCTTGGCGCCCGGCACTTCATCCAGGGTCTTGTTCACGCTGCGGCCTTCGGGCGTGCGCGTCCAGATTCCGTTTTCGTAATGCATCGCGATCAGCGCCGGCTCGCGCACCGGCCGCAGGCGCACGCCGTCGGCGGCATCGGTCCTGATCATGTCGATGCGCTTGCCGCTCGCGTCATAGGCATCGGCGGATTTGAGCTTGTCGGCCGGATACGATTCGAGCTTGCCCGCATGGCCACCGAAGTAGACACGATAGACGCCCGGCGTCGAATCGGGCTGCAGCCAGACCGTGTGCGCCGATGCGCTGGCGCAATACAGCGTTGCGGCGGCAAGGCCGAAGCCGGCCAGCGCGCGCATGGGTCGAACGAGGTTCATCGACATGAAGGTCTCCTTAGAAATCGAATTGAACGCCGGCGCGCAGCGTGCGCGGCGCGGCCGGGGCGTGAAGTGTCTGTCCGCCGATGCGCGTCGTCGACGCGGAATAGACGCGGTCGGTGACGTTGTCGAGGCTCAGGTAGAAGCGATACACGTGCAATCCGCTGCGAACGGCGCGCGTCGCGCCGACATCCACCGTGGTGAAACTGGCAGATCGCTCGGAGTTCGCCGCGTCGATCTCGTAGTCGCCGACCAGGCGCCAGGTGGCATCGAAGGCCCAATCCTGGTCCGGCAGCCAGCGCGCGTTGAGCGTCGCGGTATCGCGCGAAACGCCCGCCACCTCGTTGCCGACCAGCGCGGCGTTACCGTTTTTCCTGATCTCGGAATCGGTGTAGGCGTAGACCGCCGACAGCTCCAAGGCGGCCAGCGGATGCCATTGCAGGCTCGTTTCGATGCCACGGCGCAAGGTCGCGCCGAAGTTGTCGTAGTCGCCGGTCGCGAGCGTGCGCACCTCGTTGGTCGAGCTCAGGCGAAATGCGGCGATGTCGAAGGCGAGGCCCTGGACGGGCTTGAGCGTGGCGCCGATTTCGGTCTGCTTGAACACGTTCGGATCGAGCGAGCTGGCCGAGGCCGCGTACTTGATGAAACCGCTCGGCAGTGCGAAGCCCTGCGCCCAGCTCGCACGCAATCCGAGCCAGCTCCAGGGCTGCATGCGCAGCGCGAGCTTGGGGCTCAGGTTGTCGAGCTCGTTGAGATCACCGCAGGGGCTCGTGCTGGTCTCCGGACCGTTGAGCGAGCAATCACCGGTGAAACGATCGGCGCGCAGGCCCAGCGACGGCATGAACAGCGAATGCAAGGCCCAGTCCGCCTCGGCGAACGCCGACAGGCTGTCGAGTTCGGCGCGACGGTCGTTGATCGCCGGATTCAGGCGCTCGCGATGATCGAGGCCGTCGTAGTACGCGTAGTCGGTGCGCTCGGTGAATGCCTCGACACCGGCCACCCAGTTGATCGGTTTGGCGAGCAGCTGTTGCCGGCCATTGAGGCTCGTCCCCAGGCCATAGACTTCGCGATCGTAGGTTTCCTCTCGCTGCCGCCATTCGGTCGCACTGACCGGGCGCGTGAACCAGCGCGTGAAGTCCTGCCGCGTGGTGTAGGCGAAGCTGAGCAGCTTGAGCGTCTCGCTCAGGGCGTAGTTGGCGTCGAGCCTGAAGGTCGAGAAGCCCTTGTCCGCGCCGTCGTTCTGCACGTTCGGATCGATGCCATACGGATCGCGGTCGAACTGCGCCTGGGTCATGTACGAGGGACCGGCCGAACTCGCCTCGTGCACACGCGCGGAGACCGCGAACTGTAGCCTCTGGGTCGCCGCGATGCTCCAGCGTCCCGCGAAGGTTCCGCGATCGGTGCGCGACTGCGGACGGAAGCCGTCGCTGTGATACGCCTGCGCGGCGAGGTTGAGCTGCTGGCGTTCGCCGATCGGCGTTCCCATCGCGGCCTGCGCATCGAAGGTGTCGAAAGCGCCGAGCGCCAGGTCGGCCTGCAGGTAATCGCCGGTCTTGCGTGTGACCAGGCTCACGAGGCCGCCACGGTTGAAGTTGCCGTAGAGCGCCGAAACCGGGCCCTTGAACACCGTCATCTGATCGATCTCGAGCGGCACCACGACGCTGAAATCGACATAGCCGTCGGCGTGCGACATCGCCTCGTTGAGCGGAATGCCATCGAGCACGGTGCCCAGATCGCCACCGTGGCCCCCGCCACCGAAGCCACGGATGACCACCGCGCTGCCCACGCCCGGCAATCCGTAGTCGAGCACGTTCATGCCCGGCACCTGGCGAAACAGTTCCTGCGCCTGTGAGACCCGCTCATCGCGAATCTGCTGCTGGTCGAGCGTCGTCGACGAATAGCCGCTGTCCTCGCGACGCAAGGCCTGGCCCTTGACGATGACCTCTTCCATGACGCCCCCCTCGGCGGCGGCGACCTGGATATCGTTCGCGTCGCCCGAGCTCTGGGCATAGGCCGGAGCCAGCATCAGGCTCGCGACGATCGCCATGCCGCGCTTGCGCAACGGCGGGCAAGACGAAGCGCTTGCTATCGGATTTTCGGTTTTGATCATTGGAATTTTGATAAGTGAGTTTCTTGCAGGCCTCAGGCCCGATGAAATTTTCTAAAGCTTTTCACCGGCCGAATCGATCGAAACCTTCGACCGCTCGATCGCCGGCTCGCGCGTACCGGCATAGCCCTGCAACTGCTGCACGAACAACACCGCACCGGCGCAGATGAGCGCCGTATTGGCGACACGCGAGACCAGCGGCCAGGCCGAGGTCTCGCGCCACAAGCGGATCACCGCGGCCATCACCGTGAGCGCCGCGATCTGCCCGAGCTCGACGCCGACGTTGAACGCGATCACCTTGGATACGAGCATCGGGTCCTTGGCGAGCGTCATCTGCTGCAGGCGAGTCGACAGGCCGAAGCCATGAATCAGTCCGAACAAGAACACCATCAGCAACAGGCTCGGCGCATTGAATTTGAACCAGCGACGAAAGCCATCGAGGTTCTCGAACGCCTTGTAGATCACCGTCAGCGCGATCACCGCATCGATCAGGTAAGGGTTGGCTCCGACGCCCGCCTTGGTCGCGAAGATCAGCACGAGCGTGTGGCCCAGCGTGAACGCGGTGATGAACTTGACGATGTCGATGAAGCTCTTGAGAAAGAACAGCACGCCGAGCAGGAACAGCAGATGGTCGTAGCCCGTCAGCATGTGCTCGGCGCCCACCATCGCGAAATCCAGGTAGTCGCCATCCAGCATGCGTTGCTTGGCGAGCTCGGAGACGTTGTGCGCCTGCGCCAGACCCGATGAAGCGAGCAGCCCCAGAGCCAGCACCCGGCGTAAGAAGTTTTTCACTTTTGTATGACCCAATGATGAAAAAAAGAGGTGCCCGGTCAAGCTGGGCACCTCCAACCCTTGCTAGGTTCTACACGATGTTTGTTACGCGCCGAATTCGAAGCGGTAACCGAGGCGGAAGGTGCGGCCCAGGTAGTCGTAGAGCGCGCGGTTGACGCCCGGCTCGACGTTGGAGCTGTCCGACGGGCCGAGGCCCACGGCTTCAGGATCTTCGTTGAAGAAGTTCATGATCTTGAAGAACACCTGGTTGTTGGACTTGCCGCTCGCGCCGACGTTGTACGAGAGGAAGGTGTCGACGTAGAACGCACCGGCGATCTTGTTGTTGGTGATCGTGCGATTGCGGCCAGTCGAAGTCGGGCAATCGCCATTGCACTCGACGTAGGTGTTGTCGTACGTGCCGGCACTGATGCCGCGGCCGGTGAGCATGAAGGTGAAGCGATCGAGGTTGTACGTCGCCGACAAGCGATAGCGCCAGTCGGGCGGGCCGTCGCCGCTGTTCTGGCCCGCACGGTCGATCTCGCCATCCACGCCGTTGTTCGACGACATTTCGAGATAGTGCGTCGCCAGTGCGCGGAACGACAGCATGCCTTCCAGTCCATCCGAGATCATCGCCATCGGCACCGAATAGCTCGCTTCGAGGTCGAGGCCGCGGGCGCGCTGGGAGACGAAGTTCAACGGCTGGTTGGTGATCAGGATGTCGCTCTGCGTCGTATCCAGGCCCCGACCGTCGACGGTGCCGATCTGGCCGCAGAACTGCGTGATGCCCGAGAAGCAGCGGTCGACGATGTCCTGCGCCACCACCGTACCGATGGCGTCGTTGATCTCGATGTCGTAGTAGTCGACCGAGAAGCCCAGGCCCGGCACGAACGACGGACGATAGATGAGGCCCAGGCCCAGCGTATCGGCCTTCTCGGGCTTCAGGTCGGTATTGCCCATCGTGGTTTCGGTGAAGCGCATCGACTTGGGTTGATCATTTACATCCAGCTGATACGGGTTGCCGAGGAAGTTCGTACGGCGCTGGCCGGCCTGGAACAGCTCCTGCAGGTTGGGCGCACGAATGTCGCGCGACTGCGTCACGCGCAGCTTGAGGTCGTCGAACGGCGACCAGGTCAGGCCGGTCTTCCAGGTCGTCACGTAGCCCGATTCGCTGTAGTCGGTGCCGCGCACGGCGCCGTTGAATTCGAGACTGTCGGTGATCGGCACGAGCGCTTCGAGGTAGGCCTCGGTCACGTCGTACTTGCCATCGGTGACGAGGAAGTTGCCGAAGGCCCAGCCGCTCGAATACTGCGGATCCACTTCACCCGAAATCTTTTCGATGCGGTGCTCGGCGCCGAAGGCGATGCCGATCGGATTGAACCAGGCATTGTCGATGTTGGTGCTGAAGTTGACCGCGGCGACGTCCTGCTCGAACTTCTGCTTGCGGAACGGCGAACCCATGATGTAGTCCACCGCCTCCTGGCTGTTCATGCCCACGCCCATGCGGTTGAACGGCACGCAGTTCTCGGCGCCCGCGGTTCCGTTGGCGGTCGCACGGCAGACGATCTGGCCGTCGACTTCGATCGCATCCTGCGCCCAGGCCAGGCGCTGGGTGTTGTAGACGTACAGGCCCTCGTGCGCGTCGGTGATGCCCTTCTGGTAGTAGCCATCCCACTTGAAGCCCTGGGCACCGACATCGAAGCTGCCTTCGAAGCCGAGCACGTAGCGCTGCACTTCACGCTCGTTGTCGGTGATGCGCGTCGGGATGTCGGCGTTCGAGGTGCCGAGGTTGAACTGCGTCGCGCCCAGTGCATCGAGCTGCGACTTGATCTCGTCGGGAATGAAGGCGTTGTCGGAGCGGATGACCACGCTGCCCTTGTCCGAGTTGGTGCCGCCCCACTGATAGGCCTCGTTCTTGTTGTACGAGGCTTCCGCGAACACGTTGAGGTTGTCGGCGACGTCGAAGCTCAGGCGCGTGAACAGACCGTCGCGGTTGCTCTCGGGCTCGAGCGAAGTGCGGTCGTAGGACTGCCCGAGCTTCCAGTCGCCGCCGACGGTCCACTGGCCGCCGACCGCCCCGTAGTTGAACTGGTTGACGACACCGTTGCCGCCGAAATAGTTGCCTTGCAGCGCGGTATCGGTCAGCACCCGAGTTCGGTTCGGCAATTCCGGCGTCGGATCGCGAACCGTCACCGACGTGATGATGCCGCCCGGCGTCATCACCGCCATGCCGGCCTGGCTGGTCGGCATGTACTGGGCCTGGCCATTGCCGGCTCGGTAGTCCGGGTTCTGCACCATGTACCAGCCCTTCTCGGCCCATTGGCGCGGAACGCCGAAGATGCCGTCGCGGCGCGAGCTTTCGCCGTTGATCAGGAAGTGGCCGCGGCCGTCGGCGAAGCCGGTACCGAAGGTCAGCGTGCCGAGCAGGCTGCGATCGTCGCCGTAGGTGGTCTCGCCGGCTTCGACGCTGCCCTTGAGGCCCGTGTACTTGCGATCGAGGATGAAGTTGACGACGCCCGAGACGGCATCGGAGCCGTACACCGACGAAGCGCCACCGGTGACGATTTCGACGTTCTTGACGAGCGCCTGCGGAAACGTATTGATGTCGACGGTGCCGTTGGCGATCGAACCCACCGAGCGCTTGCCATCGAGCAGCACGAGCGTGCGGTTGTTGCCGAGGCTGCGCAGGTTGATCGAGCTGATGCCCGCGGTGCCGCCGCTGATGCTGCGGTTCGACGTTGCCGGAGCGGTGCTGCCGGCAACCGACGGCAGTTCGTTGACGAAGTCGGCGACGTTGGAGCGGCCCGAAGCCTGCAGGTCCGCCTCACCGATCACGGTGACCGGCGTCGGCGTGTCGTAGCCGTTGCGCACGATGCGCGAGCCGGTGACGACGATCTCTTCGACTTCTGCGGTGGTGTCCGCTGTGGCCGTCGGAGTGGTGGGCGCTTCGGCGGCGGTGGTCTCACCGGTCGGAGCGTTGGCTTCGACTTCCACTTGCCCCGGCGACGCATCGGCCGGATCGGAAGAAACGGGAGCCTCCTGAGCATGCGCACTGGCCATGGTGGCCAGCGCCAGCGCACTCAGCAGGCCTTTGGTTGAAAGCTTCCAGATCGAAGCGCTCGCTTCGCGCTGATCGGAACGGGATGAAACGTTTTGCGATGACACAACAGCCCCCTTGAGTTAGAGACGATGACTGAATTGCCGCCGGCAAGTCGCGCCCCTGGCAGCCTCGAGGCTGCCATCGCGACCATTCGACGATTGACTGGATGGCGCACCGCTCGGCGCGTCCACCCTCAGCTCACGGTCCCCAGGCCGTTTGCTTTCCTTGCCGCTGCACTACATCCGTCAACGGAGGCCGATCCATCACGATCCGACTTCCGTTCCCGGGTCTCATCGGCCGGACCGCGCCGGCTCCGGCCGATGAATCACACGATGCAGCTGATGTCCGCTGCTCTTGCTTCCAGTGTGGCGATGAGCGCCGCTTCCAGGCTTACTTCCAGGACAGCGTGCCGACGCCGTTCTTCACCGCGATACTGGTTCCGTACGGCTCGCAGAGTGCCTTGAGGTCGCCGAAGATTTCCTCGACGTCCTTCGGCGTCGCCGGATACGGCTGGCCGCGCTTGGCGCGCGAGGTGCCATAGCCGAGCGCAACCGGATGCAGGCGAATCGACTTGAGCGTGCGGTCCTTGCTGTAGATCACTTCCGGAACCACCGACTGCCAGAACTTGCGATCGGCCGGAAAGCCGACGGTGTCGTTCTTGGTGCGGCCGGCGAAGTAATCACCCGGCAGCGCATCGGCCGGCAGGCCGGTCTTCTCGTAGTTGTCCGAAGGCTGGAACTCGACGAGATCGTTCTCGAAGATGAAGTTGCCGAGCGAATAGAAGATCGGCTTGCCCTTGTAAATCTCGATGCCGCGCAGGATGTGCGGGCCGTGGCCCACCACCATGTCGGCGCCCGCATCGATCATCGCGTGGGCGAACTCTTCGACGAACTCGGCCGGCTTGCTGCGATCGCCGGTGATGCCTTCGTGCGCGTGGATGCTCACGACGACCCAGTCGGCCATCTTGTTCGCATCCTTGACGCTCGCCACGAGTTCCTTCAGATCACGCTCGTTGGCCTTGGTGCTGGTGCCGACCTTGTCGCCGACGACATAGAAGTCTTCGCCGAACTTGAAGCCCTTGTCCGCGCCACCGAGCGTGAAGCTGCTCGGGCCCTTGAGCTGCTTGAGCGTGTCCAGGGTTGCCTGCGGAACCGTGTGCGTGGTTTCGTGGTGCAGCGGGTTCAGGCCCGGGCGACCCCGAATGTCCTTGCGCTGGGCGCCGGCTGCGATTTCATCGGGGAACGACGAAGACAGTCCGATCAGCGCGACGCGGCCCTTGGAGGTGTCGTGATACTTGGGCGAGCGCGCGAGCGCGAGGTTCTCGCCGATGCCCGCGTAGGTGAAGTCGGTCTTGTCGAGCGCTTCCATCGTCTTGCGCATGCCTTCCACGCCGTAGTCGTTGGCGTGGTTATTGGCGGCGCCGAGCAGATCGAAGCCAGCCCACTTGAGTTCGTCGGTGATGAACGCCGGCGAACCCATGTAGGTACCGCCGCTGTGCACGGCCGGCGCTTCGGTGAATCCGTGGATCAGCGTTTCGAAATTGGTGAAAGCGACGTCGGCACCGCGAATGACGCCATAGAGATCGTCTCCACCCGGCACGGCCTGCACCGAGATGCGACGGTTGATGATGGAGTCGCCGGTCAGCGCGAACACCATTTCATCGGATTTGCCCGCAGCGGACTCCCACCCCGGCGAAGGCTTGGCCGCGAGAGCCGACGGTGCCGCCTGCATGAGCGCGGCGCCCACGATCAGATTCGCGAGTACGTTTTTTTTCTGTTTCATGGTCATTGTTCGAAAGTGACTCGAATGATCCGAGTGATGACGGACCGCAAGGAGCTCGTGCGGGAAAGCGGCATCGAACTCCTTGCGGGCGTGGACTGCAAAGTGCGTGGACGACTGCTTAGAACGACTTGGAGAGACGCAGGGTCCAGACGCGACCCACGGCGACGCTGTTGTAGACCGAAGCGTCGTAGCCCGCGACGTGCGTGCTGAGCGGCGGCTTCTCGTCGGTCAGGTTGCGAACGCCGAGGCGGACATTGAGGCCATCGATGAACTGATTGCTCTCGGAGGTGAAGCCCTTCGACAGGAACGCGTTGTAGGTGATCGAATCGTCGATCTTCCAGTAGTGGACGCCGTCGACCGTCTTCACGTAGCTCGGTTCACCCGACCAGCCGCCATCGGCGTCACGGAACAGGCCCAGGTAGGTGGCATCGCTGATCGAAGCCTGGCTATCCGCGTAGGCGCCGATGTAGTAAGCGCTCCAACCTGCCGACCACTGGCCTTCGTTGGAAGCCCACACCATGTTGAACGAACCACGCACACGCGAGTTGCCGTCGAGGCCCAGCTGAGTCGACGAAGCACCGGTCAAACCACCGACACGGCGGAAGCGGCTCAGATAGGTCCAGTCGGTCGAGACATTGACCTTGCCCCACTCGTACGCCGGCAGGTTGTAGGTGATGTTGAAGTCGTAACCGGTGATCTCCGACGAGTTCAGGTTGGAGAACGGCGTCAAGGTGTTGCGCAGCACACCGACCGGAGCCAGCCGGTTGTCCGGGTTGGCGGCGTTGTAGGTAGCGAACGCGGTGCGATCCTCGGCCGTCAGCGCATCGCGGACGATGTACGGGTTACCCGCATAGTTCGCCGTGCCGCTGCCGAGGTCGATCTGATCGATCGGAACGCCGGCGGCGAGCTGCGCGTTCATCGCGGCGAGGAGCAGGTCGCGATCGTTGTTGCGCAGCTGCGATGCATCCGGACCCGCGATCAGACCCTTCTGCTTGATGTTGAAGTAATCGACCGAGAAGCGCAGGCCATCGACGAACGGCACATCGACCACCACGCCCAGCGTCTTGCCCTTGGAGGTTTCGGGATCGAGATCGCTGTTGCCGTTGATCGTCGTCAGGCGCTGGAACTGCAAATCCTGCGTGCCGCCGAGCGGACGACGATACGGATCGTCGTACGATCCCACCGTGGCGCGCGACGGATAATTGGTCATCGCGAGGTTCGGAGCGCGGAAGCCTTCGTTGTACGAGCCGCGGATCATGATCGGCTTGATCGGGCGCCAGTCCAGCGTGAACTTGGGGTTGGTGGTGCTGCCGAAATCGCTGTAGCGCTCGTAACGGACCGACGCACCGAGCGACAGGCTGTGCAGCAACGGGATTTCGTTGAACGGCGCAGCGAGCGGAATGATGGTTTCGGCGAATGCCGCCGCCACCGTGCGATCACCGATGATGTCGCCGACCGGCGATGCCTGCACGAAGTCGTTGTCGGTCGGGGACAGACCCAGATCGTTGCCTTCGCCATTCAGGCCGTGATACTGCGGGCGCGTCAGTTCGTAGTCGTCCCAACGGTGTTCGCCGCCCACTGCCAGCATGACGGGGCCGGCCCACAGATCGACGACTTCGCCCGTCACGCGCGCATCGACGCTCGCGAGGATATTGCGACCCTTCTGGATGAAGTGCTCGGTGAAGGTATCGATTTCCGACTGCGGATTGATGTAGCGCGTCGTCGGCGTGATGACGCCGTTGACGTTGGAGAACTCGTAACCGAACGGGTTGTAGCGCTCCTCGGCCACGGCGCGCTGCAGGTCGCTTTCACGGATGGCGTTGAGGGACACGTCCTCGGTGCCCGAGCGCGAGTACATGCCCGCGGCTTCCCAGTTCCACTTGTCGGTGATGTTGCCGCGGCCGCCGAGCACGAAGCGATAGGCGGTGGTATCGATATCGACCTTCTCGTTGCCCGCATCGACGAAGCGATGCGAGAGGATGGTCACATCCTGCCCGAACGGATTGAACTTGTTGCCCGCCGCGACCACGATCGGCTTGTCGGTGCTGGAGGTGTACGCCACCGGCGGACGCACCATGCGGGACGACGCCGAGTACAGCAGCGCTTCACCGAACAGCGTGAGCTTGTCGTTGACCTGGTAATCGACCTGATTGAACCAGTTGATGCGCGAGGACTGCGGCAGCGCGTAACCGGTGTTCATGTCGTAGTAGTAATCGCGCTGAACGCCCGTGCGCGACGGCGTGACGTTGGTGAGGCTCGCGCCACCCGCCTCGTTCGGCACGAGGTACTGCGTTCCGTTCGCTCCGGCGTAGCGGAAGGAAGGATACGCACCCGACGCGTTGCGATCGAAGAATGGACCGCTGCCGTTGGCGTTGATGAAGCCCGGCCTGGCGCGCGAGGACTTGTCGGAATCGCCCATGATGTCGCCGCTCTCGGTCTCGTCACGATCGAACCAGTCGAGCGTGCTGATCCAGTGCAGCTTGTCATCAAAGTAGAACCCGCCGTGCGTGGCGGTGATACGACGCTCGTCGCCCGAACCGATCTCGGTGATACCGACCTGGGCTTCGATTTCATTGCCGACGAACTTGCGGTCGGCGATGAAGTTGATCACGCCTGCGACCGCGTCGGAGCCGTAGATCGACGAAGCGCCGTCGCGCAGCACGTCGACACGCTCGAGGCCGCGCGCCGGCATCACGTTGGCGTTGACCGACATCGCCGGCACGCCGTTCTCGTTCGTCGAGATGCCGTGAGCAGCCATGCGACGGCCATTGAGCAGCACCAGCGTGCTGCCCGAGCCCAGGCCACGCAACGCAACCGCGGCGATGTCGCCACGCGCACCGGCGCCGCCCTGGGTGGATTCGTTGAGCGGCACGTTGGCAACGGCCGGCAGCGAGGTCAGCAGGTCGACGGGCGAACCGGCGTCACGCAGGTCCATCTCTTCCTTGCTGACCACGGTCACGGGCAGCGCGGCGTCGTCTTCACGACGGATGCTCGAACCCGTGACGATGATTTCTTCGACTTGAACCGACGTGTCGGCCGCGGCGGGGGCCGGGGCTTGAGCGACTTCGGTTTGAGCCACTTCGGTTGCGGATTCTGCAACGGGCGCTTCCTGCGCATGTGCGGCACCGGTGATGACGAGCGCTCCAAGCAGATGCTTGGCCGATCCGGCGGCTACTTTCCAGCTCCGGCCGCCTAGCTCGCTGCGGTCGGAAACAGAGGTTTTCTTCGGTATGAACACAGGACAGCCCCCAAAAATAATGATCGATGGTTCTCAACAGATTTATTGGTTTGATGCCGGCGCATCACTACAGCCACTACCACTACGCAAGAACGAAGCGTCACTGCTGACGTGACGAGTTGCATGAGAGCCAAACCCTTATGCGAACGGGGCTGAGCGCTTTCCCTACGTAGTTCCACCGAAGCCACCCGGCAGAGCATCGTTGGAAAGGAAACCAGCGGCGAATGCGGTCATCTGCATCCGTTGTTGAAAGCCATCGCTCGCTGCCATGTCTCAACGACGATCGGCTACCTCAACCCTTTTTTCACGCTAGCAAGCGGTTTTCAGGCCGACCAATGAAAAAGACGCGAAAGTTCATAACCTGTTGTTATGCACTTGCCCCACTAGGCAACAACCGCGCCCGGTTCTGGTAATCGCCGTTCCATATCGGTGCCGCCCCCACGAGTGACGGCCCGATCAGGTGTACTATTCGATCTGTTTATAGGAATTTACCCGTCCAGGAAGCCCCAGCGACGGTCCTGGAACCGGTACTGTCCCGGTCCGGCCGCGCTATGCGAATTTGTCATGGCCCATGTCGTCGTGCCCGGACTGTCCGTGGCATGAATGCTGCAATTTTCCGATTCACTAAATCGGTGAAATCAATATGGACGCAAAGACGCAATCCTCTGATTTTCCTGTCTCGACCATCGGGACGATGCATCTCCGATACATCGAGATGTTCCAGGCCATCGTGCAGGCGGGCACCCTCACGGATGCCGCCTCGCTGCTCAATATTTCGCAGCCTGCGGCAACCAAGCTGCTGCAGCAGGCCGAGCGGCGCCTGGGCTTCCCCTTGTTCGTGCGGGCCAAGGGTCGCCTGCACCTGACTCCCGAGAGCCAGATGCTCAAGGGCCAGATGGAGCGCATCTTCGATGAGCTGCGCGACCTGCAACGCCTGGCGTCGAACATCGCCCGCGCCGAGAACTATCTGCTGCGCGTGGTGAGCACACCCACGCTGGCGAACGCGATCATCCCGAAGTCGATCACCCGCCTGCGCCGCCAGCTCGGCCAGACCGCGGTCGAACTCTCCACCCAGCACTCCCCGGACATGCTCAAGTCCATCGTGCTGCGCGAGGTCGACGTCGGCTTCACGCTGCAGGAACTCAACCACCCGGACGTGCGCTGCGAGCCGCTGTGCACGGGCTCGCTGGCGATGATCGCGCCGGCCGGCACCTGGAGCCCGCGCGAAGCCTGCATGCCGATCGGCATGGACTATCTGGAAGATGCGCCGATGGTCGGCATCACGACCGCCGACAGCTTCGGCCGCAAGCTGCAGACCCACCTCGAACTGCTCGATCCGCCGCCACGCGTGTCGATCTGGGTGCAGACCTATCAGATCGCCAAGGATCTGGTCTGCAACGGCGAGGGCTTCGCCCTCGTGGATCCGTTCACCGCGGCCAACAGCGGCCCCGAGCTGCAGGTGCGTCTCGTCGAGCCGGCCGTGCCGGTTCCGCTTTACGCGGTCTATCGCATCGACGGTCCGCTCAACAGCGTGCAGCGCAGCTTCATGCAGTGCGTCAAGAGCGTCGCCAGCGACTGCATCGGCGCCATCCAGCCGACGATGCCCAAGCTTGCCCTGGCGCGTTGATCGTCGCCGCCGTCCATACCCTCGGAGTCCTGGACGGCACGGCGCTTCATCGAGCCGCACTTATTTGGTGCACTATCGACGAGGGTAGCCGATCCAGATTGGGAATCCAAATTGGGGCCCTATTTGAGAACCGACTGCGAGAAGATCGGCGAATTCGTATTAAAGTGCTCGTCGGAACCCGAAATCGCCGATAGAGACAGAATTAAATAAAATTTCATGAAATCTCTGTTTCGGGCTCTTTGCGCTCTGACCATCCTTTTTTCGGGTGTGGCGAGCGCGCACGTGGCCAACGAGGCATATCTGACCCTGGAGATACACGAGGCCAGCCTCAGCGGGGAATGGGTAATCAAGCTGGCCGACCTCGGCATCGCCCTGCAGCTCGACGCCAACGGCGACGGTGAGATCAAA
This sequence comes from Hydrocarboniphaga effusa AP103, assembly GCF_000271305.1. Classification (GTDB taxonomy): domain Bacteria; phylum Pseudomonadota; class Gammaproteobacteria; order Nevskiales; family Nevskiaceae; genus Hydrocarboniphaga; species Hydrocarboniphaga effusa. The sequence continues at coordinate 598,828 of NZ_AKGD01000003.1, read as the reverse complement.
GGCGACGAAATCAACGCCCGCAAGGCCGACATCGAAGACTACCTGCGCTCGCACCTGCACGTGGCAGTCGATCAGCTGGAGCTGGGCCTGTCGTTCGATCGCCTGCTGTTCGGCAGCCAGAACGGCGAAGATTTCATTCTGACCCGCATCAAGTCACCGCTTCCCGAGCAGACGCGCGCGCTCGGGGTCGACTACACGCTGTTGTCCGAGCTGAACGCCGGGCACTCCTGCCATCTCAAGATCGTCTGGCCCGACAAGCGTCGCAACAATGCCGTGGTTTCGGCCGCAACCGGCATGCAGACGTTCGCGGCGGACGATGCGCTCGACGGCGGCTTCATGGAGTTCCTGCGTTCCGGCGTCTGGCATATCTGGATCGGCTACGACCACATCCTGTTCTTGCTCGTGCTGCTGATTCCGGCCGTCTATCAGCGCACTCGAGACGGACGCGAGCCGGCTTCCAGCTTCGGCGGCGCCTTGCTGCGCGTCGTGATCATCGTCTCGGCTTTCACGGTCGCACACTCCATCACCCTGAGCTGCGCGATGCTCGACTGGATCCGTCTGCCGGGCCGGTTCGTCGAATCGGCGATCGCGGCGTCGGTGGCGCTCGCAGCACTGCACAACTTCGTGCCGACGACCGCTGGCGGGCGTGGCGCCTGGCTCGCATTCACGTTCGGCCTGCTGCATGGGTTCGGCTTCGCCGGGGCGCTCAGCGAGCTCGATCTGGACGCGGGACCGATCGGACGCACACTGCTCGCATTCAATCTCGGCGTCGAGCTCGGCCAACTCGCGATCGTCGCCGCATTTCTTCCGATCGCATTCGCACTGCGCAGGACCGCGTTCTATCGCATCGGCGTGCTGCACGTGGGCTCCGCCCTCGCCTGCCTGTGCGCCGCCGTCTGGTTCGTACAGCGCGCTTTCGGATAATTTCCTGAGATCAATGATGGGCGCGTAACTGCTCGCCGCCCAGGAGCTTCATCGATGAGTTTCGGCAACCCCTGGTTTTTGCTCGCGCTGGTCTTTCCGCTGATCGCGGCGATCGGCATTCGGCGGCTCACGATGCAGGCGCCCAAGCCACGCTGGCAGGTGATGCGGCGCGTCTCGATTCTCGGAAACCGCGTGCGCTTGGCCTCGCCGCAAGCGATGCGCCCGGCTTTCATCACGCTCGGCGCCATCGCCCTGGTGATCTTCGCGCTCGCCAAGCCGCGCTGGGGCGAGCAGACCGAAGAGATGTTCGTGAACACGCGCGAAGTCATGATCGCGCTCGATCTCTCGCGCAGCATGCTCACCGAGGACGTCGAGCCTTCACGGCTCGAACACGCGCGCAAGATCACCACCGATCTGCTCGACAGCCTCAACGGCGAAAGCGTGGGGCTGGTCGTGTTTTCGGGCACCTCGTTCGTGCAGGTTCCGCTGAGCCCGGATTACCACATCATTCGCGAGTTCCTGCCGATACTCGATACCGATTACCTGCCGCAGGGCGGCACCGACTACACCGGCATGCTGCAGGCGGCGCTCGATGGCTTCAGCGATACGGCCGACACCGATCGCTACCTGATCGTGCTCAGCGACGGCGAGAGCAGCACCGACGGCTGGAATGCCAAGCTCGATGCGCTGGTCGAGCGCGACGTGCACATCGTTTCGATGGGGCTGGGAACCGAGAAAGGCGCGTTCATTCCGGATGGTGAAGGCGGCTATCTCGTCAACGAGGATGGCGACACCATCTACTCCAAGCTCACGACGACGACGCTGGAGGCGATCGCCAAGCGCACCAACGGCAAATACGTCAATGCGAGCTCGCTGAGCGAGATCGGCGATGTCAAGGCGCTGCTCGCCGATACCGTGGAGAAAGGCCGCAAGGGGCGCTTCAACAAGGAATCGGGCAACACGCAGAAGGAGCGTTTCCAGTGGATCCTGCTTCCCGCGATCCTGCTGGGCTTCTACGGCTTGTTCAAGGAGTTTCAGCAGCGCCCGCGTCCGCGTCAGATCCGCCAGAAACAATACGGCTCCAACGGCAACGTCAGATCCGCGCTCGCGATGGGCGTATCGCTTTGCATCGCGATCGCAGCGGGGGCACCCACAGCGCGAGCACACTTCGATACCGATGCCGGCTTCGAGGTGCGCGAAGTCTTCGACAGCAATCCGATCAAGCGCGTGCGCGCGATCACCGAGCATCTCGCGGAGTACGACTACGATGCCTACGACCTGCGCCTGCTCGTCGAGGAAACCATCAAGTACGGACTCGATTCGCAGCGCACCGAAACCGAAGTCTCCGAAGGCGTGATTCGCGATGCGATCGACGCGACCTACCAGGGCGAAAAGCTCGATACCTCCGTCGCCGACTGGAACTACTACCGCAGCCAGCTCACCGCCATGCTCGAGCCGATCGAGAAGGAAGAAGCCAAGCGCGAAGAAGAATCGCAGGCCAAGAAAGAGCAGCTCGACGAAGAGGACAATCCGCCGACGGTCACCGGACAGAGCAGCTCGCAAGCCGCCAGCGATTCGTTCGGCCAGGGCTCGTCCGCCAAGACCGATGCGGCACTCGGTGAACTCACGACGGATCAGAAGCTCGCCCCGCCGCGCCCCAAGAAGCTGCCGCCTCCGCCGAAGCGTGCGCGCATGACCGCCAAAGCCAGCTCGGGCTCTGGCGGCAACGACGTGAGCAACGATCCGATTCTCGCGCTCAACATGAAGCGACTCGAAGACGTGAACAAGAAGGACTCTCCGGGCCGCCTGCATCAGTTGCTCGCCGAGAGCCTCGAACAACAGGACACCAATGCTTTCGACTGGTGATCGACCCGATCACTCGACGAGCGCCCGCCCCGATCATCATCAGACCACTGTGACCATGACCTTTTTCGCCAGTGCTCGCGACCACCTGAAACCCTGGCTGCTCTGCGGCAGTCTGTTGTGCACTTCAATGGCGCACCATTCGATTGCGGCCGCTGCGGACGAAGCCGCGACAGCGACAGCGAACACGAGCGAGAGCAGCATCGCCACCGCCGAGGCGCCGCCACCCGTGCACTACGACGCCTTGCCGCTCGGCAGCAACGGTCGCACACCCGCCGCACTCGATCCGGCCTGGCTGTTGCTGCTCGCGCTCGTGCTGCCCGCCGCGACCTGGGTCGGCATGGCCTGGAAGCGAGCGCTCGACGAAGATCCGACACGCCTGCGCCGCTCCGGAGTGCGCGAGCTGCGCAAGCTGCTCGCCAGAATGCGTCGAGCCCCTGGCACGCCGGAGCCGCAGTATCTGCACGCCTGGCTGCGCGCCACGGCGCGCACCTGGGGCGTCGGCGTTTCCGCGCCGACCGGCAAGCAGGTCACGCAGGCCACGCTTTCGCTCACGGGCGACGAAGCAGTGACGCGCAACTGGCGCGAGCTCTGGCAGGCCACCGAGCGCGGGCTGTTCGCCGCTGGCGGACGGACGCCGAATGGCTGGCTCGACGAAGCCTCCAGAGCCGCGGCCGCCGTCGTGCCGCCGCGTCGCGAACGCCTGTTCCCGAATCGCCTCGCCTACTGGATTCCATCGCTCGCCGCCGCCACGCTTACGCTGAGCTGCTTCATGAGCGTGCAGCCCGCCCGCGCGGACGTCGATGAAGCCGCTGCCGCGATCGTCGATCTGACCACGGCGAACGAAGCCGCGCTCAAGGCGCTCGAAGCCAACTGGAACGATTGGGCCGCGCACTACAACGTCGCCGCCTACAACATCCAGCACGAAAACTGGAACGCCGCGATCGCGCATGCCACCGCCTCGTTCCTGCTCAATCCGTCGGCGAAGGAAACACGCGACAACCTGCGCTATGCGATCACGCAGGCGCAGACCATGGATTCGACGCTGAGGCCGATGCTGTTCGGCAGCTGGTACCAGCGCATTCCGGTGCTGCTTTCGGCCTCGGGCTGGCAACGGCTCGGCTTATTCGCGGGCCTGCTGCTCACCGCAGGTCTCACGGCCCTGGTGTTGTCGATCTACCTGCCGATGCGCAAACCGCTGCTGATCGGCGGAGGCGGCGGCCTCGCAGCAGGCTTGATCGTGATGACGGTGGCGATCAGCAGCTGGAACGCCTACGGCAAGCTGCACGACGCGACCGCCTGCATTCTGCTGCAGCCGATCAATCTGAGCCCGGCGCCGACCGATCTGGTCCCGCGCGAAGAAACCTCGCCCGCCAACGCCGGCACCATCGTGCAGACGCGCCGCAGCTTTTTGACCTGGTCGCAGATCGCCGTGGATCAGGATCATGTCGGCTGGGTGCGCCGCACGGCGGTGATGCCGCTTTACGCGCGCGCTTCGTAAAGATTCTCGGCTATTAAAAGGGCCGCGGAAATGCGGCCCTTTTTCATTGCGGCAGCTGCAACTTCAGCCTGCCAGCAAACTGCAGAACCGCTCGATCGCGACATTGCCGCCACTGATGATGACGCCCACACGCTTGCCCTGAATCTGCGCCTTCATTCGGCGTGCGACCGCCAGCCCCAGGCAACCGGTCGGCTCGACGATAAGCTTCATCGTCGACGCGAATGTACGCATGGCGTCGACAAGTTCGTCGTCGGTCGCGGTGATCACGTCGTCGACGTCGCGGCGAATGATCGGAAACGTGTAATGACCGAGATGCTGCGTCTGCGCACCGTCGGCGATCGTCTTCGGTGTTTCGATGTGCACGATCTCGCCTGAGCGAAACGATTGCTGGCCGTCGTTGCCGGCTTCGGGCTCGCAGCCGTAGACCTTGCAGTCCGGCGCGAGCGCACGAGCGGACAAGGCCGAGCCCGACAGCAGGCCACCACCGCCGAGGCTCACGAACAAGGCATCGAGCGGCCCGACGTCTTCGAACAGTTCCTTGGCCGCCGTGCCCTGCCCCGCGATCACGTCCGGATGATCGTAGGGCGGAATCAGCGTCATGCCGCGCTCCTGGGCGAGCTCGCGCCCGATCCGCTCGCGATCTTCGGTATAGCGGTTGTAGATCAGCACGCTCGCACCGTAGCCCTGGGTTGCCGCGATCTTGTTCGGCGGCGCGTCATGCGGCATCACGATGGTCGCGGGCATGCCGAGCAGCCGCGCGGACAGCGCGATCGCCTGCGCATGATTGCCCGACGAGAACGCGACCACGCCTGCCCTGCGCTGGCGCTCGTCGAACTGCGAAAGCGCGTTGACCGCACCGCGAAACTTGAACGCGCCGATGCGCTGCAGGTTCTCGCACTTGAAGAACAGCTCGGCCCCGATCTCCGCGTCGAGCAGGCGCGACCGCATCACCGGCGTTCGGTGCGCGTAGCCCTGCAAGCGCGCCGAAGCCGCAACGACATCCTGATAGGTGGGCAAACCAAGCATGCTCATGTGACGACTCGATATGGGCGTGGCGACATCATCTCATTTGTCATTCCCGCGTAGGCGGGAATCGCCGCTCCAAACAAAAACGGCGCGAACCCGAAAGTTCGCGCCGCCTTCAATCAACGTTACGACTCGCTCAAGCGCTTACTTCTTTGCCGGATAGACGATGCTCTTGTTGTACGGATAGAAGGTGTTGAGCTTCAGATGCTGGTACTTCAGACCTTCGAGGCGAACCGTGCCGAGGAAGGGCTGATCCGGCTCGACGAGCAGGATCGTCGGCGCGAAGCCGTTGTCGTCGTAGCCGCGACGGAAGTGCACGCGCGACTTGATCGCGAAGCCCTTGAAGTCCTTGATGTTGATGCCGAGGTTCATGAAATCTTCGGGATCGGTGTTCTGGTGCAGGTAGGGGCTGATGATCAGCACGTTGCCGTCACCGAACTTGACGCTGACCCAGAGCTGCGAGGACGCAGCGCTGCCGCGACGGCCCAGGCCGCCGCTGACGGTGTTGACGGTGCCGACCACGCGCACCGGGTCACCGGCCGATTCGTCGAGCTTGCCACCGACCATCATGTCGAACTTGTCGCCGACCTTGACGCCTTTCTTGCGCAGCTCTTCGATCACGTCGTTGTCGGCCACAGTGCCGATCAGCGTCTTGCTGAGCTTCTGGTCGATGACCTGCTTGAGCAGCCAGGTCGCGGCGCCCGAACGGTCGCTGTGATCGGCCAGCACGAACGGCGTCTTGCCCTTGGCGATCGCTTCCTTGGCGAGCTTCACGCCTTCGGTCATCGAATAGACCTTGGTGCCCGAGACCAGCTGCTCGCGCAAGCGCCAGGCGGTGTTCGCCATGTCGTCGGCGATCTTGTTCGCCAGCTCCGGATCGCCGTTGGTCATCACCTGGAAGGTCATGCCCGCGTCGACCACGTCGGCGAACGCGAAGCCGTAGTAGAAGTTCACGTAGACGTCCGGCGAGCGCGCTTCCCAGACCAGCGCACGCTGCACCAGATCCATCCACGGCGAGGCGCCCGTCCACTGCAGCACCGAGGCCGTGATGATCGGCGGCTTGCGCGTCGCGGTCGTCGGCTTGTAGTCGCCGCGGATCGAGCGGATCAGCGTGCGCGCAGCGCGTTCGCCCTGCAGCGATCCGTCATAGTGCGGGTAGTACTTGATCGTGAACGCGAGGTTCGCGTACTTGAGGAACTCGTCGTCCTCGTTTCCGTGCGGGTCGAAAGTGCCGACGATGTAAGCCTTGGGACCAATGGCTTCGCGCACGCGCCGCGCGATCACCGCTTCGGGCTTGGCGACGTCCTTCACGCCCATGGCGCCGTGCAGCGACAGGTAGGCGCCGTCGAACGGGCCTTGCGCCTTGAGGTCCTTGATCATGTTGTCGACGAAGTGATCGAAGGCCTCCTTGGTGATCCAGCCCGAGCCCGAGCCCTTCTTCGAACCGAGCGGCGATTCGATGCCGACGAGTTCGACGTTCGCATGCTCGCGCGCCACCTTCACGAAGCCGCCGATGTAGCCGTTGGGCGACGATTCGAGCAGCGCTTCACCACGGGCCGGCGAACCTTCGTAGATGAAGTCGTTGGTGGTGGTCTCGTACGGCAGGAAGGTCACCGTCTCGTGCGAGAACTGCATGACTGCAATACGGATCGGCTTCTGATTGGACCCGGTGGAGGAGGATGCTGCCTTCTTCGCCGTCTGTTGAGCTTCGGCGGCGAAGGGCAACATCGACAACACGCTCAGTGCGAGCGTAAATATCGCGCGTCTGGAAATGGCCATTGGATATCCTTGTTTCAATGTTGAATCTTGTTGACGGCATCGAACCGACTACCGGATTTCTGTCGTACCGCTCAGGCGATCGCCTGCTCCTGCCCAGGCCGATAGTTGGCGGCATAAAGCCCCAGGCCCATCAGCGCAATGCCCAGCAAGGCGAACATGTAGAACGCCTCGTGACTCACGAGCGGAGGCGGTGCATCGAAGTCCACCTTGGCCGCTTGATTGATCTTCTCGAATGCCTCGGCAACGCCGTTCTGGTCCGTGGCGCGGAAGAACGCGCCACCAGTGGTTTCGGCGATGTCGCGCAACAGCAGCACGTCGATGTCGGACTCGCGCATTTCGATACCCGTGCGGTTGCCCTGGTAATCGTAGATCGGCATCGGCACCTTGCCTTCGGCACCTGCCGCGATCGTGTAGACGGCCACCGATTCGTCGGCCGCGAACTTCGCCGCCTGACGCGGATCGAGCGACCCCTTGTTGCTCGATCCATCGGTCAGCAACACGATGAAAGCGCCTTCTCGCGGCTGTTCGTTTTCCTTCCAGCCTTCGGCCAGACGCTTGAGCGAAACGCCGATCGCGTCGCCGATGGCGGTGCCGTCTTCGATCAGGCCGATCGACAGCCGCGAGGTCTGCTTGCGCAGCCATTCGTGATCGAAAGTCAGCGGTGCGAAGGTGTAAGCGCGACCCGCGAACGTGACGATGCCCACGCGGTCGTCCGGACGTTCGTTGATGAAAGCCGAGATGATCGGCTTGATCGCCTGCAGGCGATTGATGAACACGTCGCCGCGCTGGAAATCTTCGGCGTACATGCTGGTGGACAGGTCGATGGCGATGATGAAGTCGTAGCCGCTCTTCCTGTGATCCTTCATCGGCTCGAGAAACTGCGGCCGCGCCATGGCGACGATCAGCAGCGCCAGCCCCGCGTAGACGCAGAGCACCGGCCAGGCTGCGGTCGGCGTGGTGCCGGGCGCATGCCACTCAGCCGCACTCGGAACGACGAGCGCGGTGACGCTGCGACGGCGGCGCAACAGGGCCGTCAGCGGCAGCAGCGCGAGCAGGCACAGCCAAAGCGGATCGTGGAAAGTCCAGCCTGTCATGGCGTTGGCGAAATCTCAGGCTCGGATGCCGTGATGCGAATGGCGATGGAAGTAGCGGACCAGCGTGTCGAGCGAATCGTCGGAGTTGTTGACCTGCAGACGATCATCGAGCTGCGGGAACAGATCGTCGAAGTAGGCGTCGCGCCGGTCGCGCCAACGCGCATGCGCTGCCTGCTCGGCCGGCGACGAGGTGTTGATCGACACCAGCCGACCCTGCAACGGATCGTAGGCGGTGAAGTTGGCGCGTTCGGGCAGCTTGCGGTCCCAGGGATCGTCGGCGCGCACGCCGACGGTCTGATAGCGCTGCTGCAGGCCCTTCCAGCCTGTGGGCTGCTCATCGGTGGCGGTGAACGGTCCGAACCACAGCAGGATGCTGCCCTTGGGCGCGATCGTGCGCAGGAACTGCCAGGGCAGCTTGCACTCCGACGGACCATCGAGCGGAGGCGGCTCCTGGCTCAGCAGGCGCGATGCCGTGCGCATCACGCCTTTGTGTCCCGGCAGCGGCTTCTGATACCAGGAAGTGACCGGCGAGCTGTACAGCAACCCAACGCGATCGCGATTGATCGAACCCACCAGCATCAGCAGCGCGGCCATCTCGAGCAGCGTATCGCGTCGCGTGCGGCCCGCGGAGCCGAACTGCAACGCGGGCGAATCTTCGAACAGGAAGATCAGCGCGAGCTCGCGCTCTTCGACGAACTTCTTGCGATACGGCTCGCCGAGACGCGCAGTGACGTTCCAGTCGATGTCGCGAAGATCGTCGCCCCACTGATATTTGACGACTTGGTCGAACTCCATTCCACGGCCGCGGAACGACGAGCGATAATCGCCCGTCAGGCTCGTGTTGACCGCGTGACGAACGCGCCATTCGAGCCGCCGCAACACCGCCGGAGACGCGCTCGGCAGCGAGGCGGGAGCCGTCGCGGACGCGGTCGAATGGGGCACGGAACCGATCACGGAGCTGATCACCGGCTCAGGCCGCAGCCTTGGCCGTCTCGGGAACCGCGGTCTTCTTGAGAATCTCGGCCAGTACCGCGTCGGCGCTCAAACCGCTGGCTTCGGCCTCATACGTCAGGCCGATGCGATGACGCATGACATCCGCGAACACCGCCTGCACCATCGCCGGCGTGACGAAATCCGAACCGTGCAGCCAGGCCAGCGCCTTGCTCGCCTGGAACAAGCCCAGGCAGGCGCGCGGCGAAGCGCCATAGGTCAGCGTGCGCAGCGCGCCGGGCGTGGCGCCCTTGCCGGCCGCGATGTCGCGCGTCGCTCGCACCAGCGTGACCACGTAGGCCTGGACCGATTCGGCCATGTGCACGGCATCGACCTGTCCGCGCAGACTCAGCAGCTCTTCACCGCTCGACACCGCGAACAGCTCGGGCTTGCTCGTCACGTAGCCCCAGCGACGCACCATCTCGATTTCTTCTTCGACGCTCGGGTAGTCGAGCAGCAGCTTGAAGAGGAAGCGATCGAGCTGCGCTTCGGGCAAGGGATAGGTGCCCTCCTGCTCGACCGGGTTCTGCGTCGCCATCACCAGGAAGGGCTTGGGCAGCGCATACGTCGAGCCGCCGAGCGTCACCTGGCGCTCCTGCATCGCTTCGAGCAGCGCGCTCTGCACCTTGGCCGGCGCGCGGTTGATCTCGTCCGCGAGCACGAGGTTCGCGAAGATCGGGCCGAGATGCGGCGAGAACTTACCGTCGCCCGGCGAATACACCATCGTGCCGACGATGTCGCTCGGAAGAAGATCGGGCGTGAACTGGATGCGCTCGAAGTTCACGCCGAGCGAATCGGCGAGCGACTTCACAAGCAGCGTCTTGGCCAGACCCGGCATGCCCTCGAGCAGCACATGACCGCCGGTCAGCAATGCGATCTGCAGGCGCTCGATGATGTGCAACTGACCGAGAACGGCCTTGCCGATCTCGGTCGACAGCTGGGAGGCCCACTGCGCTCCGACGGAAGCGCTCGATACGGTTTCAATGGAAGTTGCGCTCATCGGTGTTGAGTGTCGTTACGAAGCGAATGCAGGGGGCATGACGAGGCCAGGGGCTTTTGCATGCACAGGGAGAAGCGATCGAAAGCAGCCACTGGTCGGCTGTCTTCAAGATTGGATTCATCGTAAAGATATGAAGCGGAAACTACAGGAGCTAATGAATTGATCCAGAGTCCGCATAACTGGAGGTTATGCAGGATGTGGCGAGCTCGTCGGGGCTTGCGACACAGCCCCGCCCCGTAAGCTCCGGGCGCGGATAACAGGCGGATCGGAAAAAGATTTTCTTGCGCACTCGATTACCACAGCAATAAGCAAACCAGGCAGGTAATCGAGCGTTTTCTGCGTACCTTTACGGAGCAGAGGCGAACGGCAGAACGCACCTGCGCCGCATGTGGCTTACGACGATGTCAGCTGGCAGCGTCCAAGCTTACGGCGCCGTCAGCGCGGCGCCTTTCTGGCGGGCAGGCGCACGTTGACGTGATCGCCATCGTGGTGGTGATGGGAATGGCCGTGATGGTGGTGGCCCTTGCTCGCGCTCACCGGAACCAGATTCACCTTGCCGTGCTGAACGCCACGTTCGGCGATCATGCCTTCGGCCTGTTCACGCACGCGGCCGACTTCACCCCGCAGCAGCGTGACTTCCAGGCACTGATCCGCATCGAGATGCACATGCAGCGTCGAGACCGCGAGATCGTAGTGCGCATGCTGATCTTCGGTGAGCCGGCGACCGAGCTCGCGCTGGTGGTGATCGTAGGTGTACGACACGCAGGCCACGCATTCGCCCGAAGCGATCGTCTCGCCCAGCGCTTCCTCGCCTAGGCGGTTGCGCAGCAAATCGCGAACCGCCTCGGAGCGATTCTCGTAACGATGCTTGCGAATCCATTCATCAAACTTCTCGGCCAGAGAGTCCTCGAGCGAGATCGTGTAGCGCTGCATGCAAAGCCTTCCGTCGACCGGAGTTGAAGATGACCACAGGAGGGAATTAGACACGAGCCCGAGCCGACCTGCAGCGGTCGCTGGCGCGGCGACCGATAACGCCCGGTTATGTCCGCCATCCGATGTTTCATTTGTACGGAGCTGACACACAAATTCAATATGAAGAAGGCATCATTCTTCATACACCCGAACCGCAATGAAAAACACCATGCAGCAGCGGCTCGTCGCAAGCTTCACGCTGGCCTCGTTGTTCTGCAGCGGCGCCGCATGGGCAGGTGGGGTTCCCGTGGTCGAGCTACCGGCGATGCAGGTCACCGGCGAAGTCACGCTCGAAGATTCGGCGAGCTCATCCACCGAGGGCTACGTCACCGCCGACCAGCTCGCCGAGCGCCCGATCTCGCGGGCCGGCGAGCTGCTCGAATTCGTGCCGGGGCTCATCGTCACCCAACACAGTGGCGAGGGCAAAGCCAACCAGTATTTCCTGCGCGGCTTCAATCTCGACCATGGCACCGACTTCTATTCGGAGGTCGACGGCCTGCCGGTCAACATGCGTACGCACGGCCACGGTCAGGGCTATGCGGACATCAATTTCATGATCCCGGAGTTGATCGGCTCGCTCGAATACCGCAAGGGCCCCTACTACGCCGACGTCGGCGATTTCGGCGCCGCCGGCTCGGCCCGGCTGCGCTATGTCGACGAGCTGCCGGCGCCGATGGCGCGCCTGACGATCGGCGAATACGGCTATCGCAGCGCACTGGTCGCGGCGTCGCCCAAGCTCGCCGGCGGCACGTTGCTGCTCGGCGGCGAAGCCACGCGTTACGACGGCGCCTACGACCTCAAGCAGGACGCCGAGATCTACAAGGGCATTGCCCGTTACAACCGCGGGACCGACGAGGACGGCTACACGATCGGCTTCCAGGCCTACGCCATCGATTACTTCGCCCCCGACCAGATTCCGCTGCGTGCGGTGCAAAGCGGGCAGATCGACCAACTCGGCTTCATCGATCCGACCGACGGCGGCGACGTGCGCCGCTTCAGCCTCAACGCCGAGCTGCGCAAGCCCGCCGCGCTCGGCCACTGGAAAGCCGCCGCCTACGCGCTGAGCTACAAGATGCAGCTGTACTCCGATTTCACGTACTACTTCACCGACCCAAACGACACCGATGCATTGCCGGACGATCAGTTCGAGCAATACGACGATCGCAAGGTGTTCGGCGCCAGCCTGCTGCGTTACTGGCAGCTGTCGACGCGGATTCCGATCGACATCGAAACCGGCCTGCAAAGCCGCTATGACCGGATTTCTCCGGTCGGCCTGTATCTGACGCAGCGTCGCGAGCGCACCGAAACCGTCCGCCAGGACAAGGTCAAGGAAGCGAGCCTCGGCTGGTACTTGAGCAGCCGCCAGCAGTGGACCAACTGGTATCGGACCGAGCTTGGCGCACGAGCGGATTTCTACGACTTCGACGTCGACAGCGATCTGGCCGCCAACTCCGGCAAGGCCGACGATCATCTGGTCACACCCAAGGCCGCGATGATCTTCGGCCCGTTCGAGCGCACCGAGTTCTATCTCAACTACGGCGAAGGCTTTCACAGCAACGACGCACGCGGAACCACCATCAGGCTCGATCCCACCGACCCGACCCATCAGACACCCGCAGACCGCGTCACTCCCCTGGTGCGCGTGCGCGGAGCCGAAATGGGCCTGACCAGCGCCATGATTCCGCACACCAAGCTCACCGCTACGCTCTGGCAGCTCAAGTCGGATTCGGAACTGGTTTACATCGGTGACGCCGGCAACAGCGAGGCCGGGCCGCCGAGCACGCGTCGGGGCGTCGAACTCTCCGCGTATTACGAGCCGCTGCCCTGGCTCGCGATCGACGCCGACTACGCGTACTCGCACGGCCGGCTCGATGTTCCCGCCGAGGTCCGCGCCGCAGACGGCGACCGCATTCCGAACTCGATCGAAGATGTGATCTCGGTCGGCGTCACAGTGCCCGAAACGCAGGGCTGGAGCGCCGGTCTGCGCTTGCGCCGTCTCGGCGAGGCCGCCCTGATCGAAGACAACAGCGCGCGTTCCAAGCCCACCACGGTGGTCAACGCACAAGGCAGCTATCGCTTCCTGAAGCGCTACCTGGTCTCGCTCGCGATACTCAACGTGTTCGACAGCGACGACAACGACATCACCTACTACTACGAATCGCGCCTGCCCGGAGAACCAGCGGAAGGCGTGGCGGATTATCACTTCCATCCGGTCGAGCCGCGTGCCGTACGCCTGACGATCGGCGCGAGTCTTTGAGTCATCGCCAGCGCTCGAATCCCGCTGGCGAAGGCAACGAAACCCTGTACTTCGCCGCAGGCATCATCGCTGCGGCATTCTTTTTTTGATGCAGCGTGGGCGCGCCCCGACTGAACGTCACGCAATAAAAAGCCGCGGGACCGTGGGGGCGGTCGCCGCGGCGCGGACACTGACATTAGGGAGAAAGTCAGGTGCCCTGCGCAGACAGGAACACATAGGGGGGATGTCCTGTGCTGCTCGCGTGAGGACTGGGGGAGTTCCTCGACGCGAAGCCATTCTAACTCGGCTTTTCGTGATTAAGATGTCGGTTTGTATCGATTGTCTACAGAACTCAATATTGGCGCCTGCGCAGGGCTGCAGATGAAATTTCCTTCATCCGATTCTCATGCCGCTGCAACACACTCACCTCATGCAAACGATCGACGAACCCAAGCGACTCCCGATTCGCGCAGCGTCCGATTGGCAGGACATCGTGTTCGTCTGCGTCGAGTGCCTGCATCGCAGCGACGACGACGAATCCGCCTCACTGCGAAAATGGCTCAAGCGTGAGCTCAAATCGCGAGGACTCAAAAAGCGCATTCGTGTCGTCGAATGCAGCTGCCTCGACCTCTGCCCGAAGCGCGGCGTAGCGCTCGCACGCGGCAGCGAACTCGCAACCAATGAGCGCAAGAAGCTTCGGGTGCACCGAAGCGGCGACGATCCACAAGCACTGCTCGATTGGCTGACGAATCCGCCGGCAGCCTGAGCACATGTGACCCGCAGCATCGGCGACGCCGATGAGCGAGGGACTGCGAAAGAAAGGATCAACGAAGAAGCCGGACAAGCCCGGCAAATCACCAGCAACCTTGCGAAGCCTTCGTAAGCGACTGAAGGGGCTTCTTTATATTCAAGGAGTTACTGGTGGTGATGAGTGGAATCGAACCACCGACCTCAGCATTATGAGTGCCGCGCTCTAACCGTCTGAGCTACATCACCATCTTGGGGGCGCGCATCATAAACGATTGAAGCTGCAGCGTAAACGATCAAATTTTCGCCAAGCGGAGCGGGTCAGCGCGGCGATAGCGGCCGGCGTTCTCGCCACCACAGCAGGGCCGTCGGCAGCAGCCACAACAGCAGCAAGGGCCAGCGGTCCATCGGCCGACGGCCCGCTACGGGACTCGCCGCTACGGTGGATTCGCCGGCCGACGCCAGCGCCTGGGTGGCGACACGGTCGCGGTGATTGCGCAGGCTTTCGGCATCACCGGAAGCCCGCACGTAGAAGGGCTCGCGTGCATCGCCGTCGGCGAGGCGGTGCCAGCCCGCTTCCTCGGGCCAATAAGCCGCGCAACGCTCGGAGACGATCAGGCGGGTCTCGGCGCCGCTCGCGGAGATCACGCGAGCCTGGTCGCCGAGGTCGCAGAGCACTTGCCGCTCGCCGACCCAGCCGACCGGAATCGGCGACCTCCTCATTGCAGGCTGCCGAGGCCTGGCCACTTCTGCGATCAGACGGCCCCAGAGGCCGCCATAGCGGCCCGCATCCCCCCGCAGCACGAGCTGGAAGCTGTCGAGCAGCGTGGACAGCGCGATGCGTCCCTGCCCGCGCGAAACCGCGGCGATCAGCACGCGACCATGATCGTCGCTCAGCAGCGGTGCTGCGGAGCCGCCGGTGATCGAGAGCGGCGCGGCGCGGAAGTCGAGATGCTCGCGCAAGGACAGCGCCCCATCGATGCTGGCGCTCACGGCCGAGCCCTCCGAAGCGAGCGCGAAACCCAGCGCACTCCATTCCGCCAGCACGCCCGCATCGGGTGGCCCGCTGGCCCGCAGCAGCAACCCGAGTCCCTGATCGACCGCCGCGAGCAACGTGGCTTTTTGAGCCGGAGCGAGCGCAAGCCAGCTGCGCTCGTCGAACACCGCGAAGTCCGCTGCGGCGAGCGCTGCCGGATCGAACATCGCGCTCGCATCGCCGACGCCGAGCCCGTCGCTCAGCGCGATGTGCGAGTCGATCCTCATGCCGGCGTCGCTGGCCCAGCGCCGCCAGTACTTGAGTTCGGGGCTCGGCGCTCCGGCCTGCACGATCGCGCTCAGTGCGATGCCGCTTTCGACCTCGAGCGGCAGGCTCGCGCTGTCGATGCGTTGCTTGCGCGCATCGAGCAAGTTCAGTTCGAAGCGGGCGAGTCCGGCGATGCGCGCGGGGGCGGACAAGCTGAAGCGTCCACCGGACTCGACAGCGACGGCGTCCACGAGCGCTCCGGCCGGATCGCGCAGCTCGACCGTCGCACCTTCGGCGGACACGCCGCCGACGACGAACCATTGCTGTCCGGCGGCGCTGCGCTGCGTCCAATGAAGATCGCGGAAGCCCGGCGCTTCGGCTGCCGAATGCAAGCGCAGCCGCAAGGCGGCGGCCACGGATCGGTCGCGCAGCGGCAGATGGTCGCCGGCAATGTCGAGTTCGCGCACCTGTGGATGACGCCGCAAGGCCGTCGCCAGATCGGGAACGCGCTCGACGCGCGCTGGCGCATCGGCTCCCGGCAAGGCGACGATGCTTTGACCGGAAGGCAGCGACGATACGGCGGCGTCGCCACCTGGAACGATCACGTTCAAGGCGTCTTCGCGCCACGCTCGTTGCGGTGGATACAGCAGCAGCCAGAACGCGGCCGCGGCCAGCAAAGACATCGCGCTCCACAGCAGCCGCGCCTTGACGCCGGTTTCGCGGCGCAGGCTGCGCCAAATGACCATGAGCGTCGCAAGCGCGAGCGCGGCAGCCACCAGCATCGGCGCGCTCATGGCCGCGCGCCTCGCAGGCCACGCCCAAAGGCCTGCGCCTCCGCATCGGGCGCGCTGCGCGCACGCAAGGCGGCACGCTGCATCGGCAACAACGGCCAGAGCTGCGCCTTGAAGCGCTCGCGACATTCGACGCAGGCCGGCGAGCGGCGCAACTCGTCGGCGCTGCGCAGCAGCGCGATCGCGCGATCGCCCGGTTGCGGATGCGCATCGAGCCACTCGCGCAGCGCGCGGATCTCCGGCAGCGCGCCGCTGTCGAGCGCCCGCCAGGTTTCGACGAGTGGCGCCGCATCGGCCACATCGTCGCCGAGCGCGATCGGCTGCGGATCGCTGAGCCCGGTGCGATCACCGGTCAGGCGCCGTGCCGGATCGACGGCCGGCAGATCCAGCCCCATGCGAGCGAGATAGATGCGCGTCGATTGCTGTACCTGCTTGATCGCTTCGAGCGCCTCGTGTTCGTGCGGCAGCGCGGCTTGCAGTTGTCCCATTCGCAACTGGCCTTCGGCGGCCCACATCGCCGCCAGCGCACGGCGCAGCAGCTGCTTGGTCTGGTCGTCGAGCAAGGTCGCGGCTTCGGCGATGTCGTGCGTGTGGCCGAACTCGCGCATCACCTCGTCGGCTCGCGAGCCCGCGGAGCGCCGCGCTTGCGCGTGATCTTCATGCTCCGCTTCATTTCCCTCTTCATGCCCCGGGCTTTCGGATTCCTCGCCGAGGAACTGGCCGTAACGCAGGCGCAGCATCTTCTGATCGAAACCGATCGCATCGGCCCTCTTCTCGAATTCGGACTCGTCGAGCCCAGGCTTCTGCGCGATGAGCGCCTCGGTGTCGATGATGATCTGGCGCTGGCTGCGGAAGTAAGCCGGCATCGTCTTCTGCGCCACGCCTTGCAGGCCCTCGCCCTGCTCGCTCGCCTCGGCCGGCCAGCGCAGGATGAAACTCGCACTGCGACTCACATTGGGCTCGGGCTCGCGGTTGTCGCCCACGCTCAGGCGAACGATCAGATCGTCGCCCTGCGCGAAGCCGAGCGCTTGCAGATCGAGCGTCTGCTGGTAGCGGCGCTCGCGTGCGCCGCCGCTGCCTTCGAGTACGCGCTTCTGTTCCCTGACTTCGATCTGCTCGCCCGAGCCCTGTGCGAGCGAGATCGAAAGCTCGGCCATAGCCAAGCCGTAGTCGTCGCGAGCCTCGAACGACAGCGACCATTGCGACTGGTCGGGGCTGAGTTCGTTGAGCGTCTGTTGCGGAGCGCGAACGACGATCTCCGGTGCGCGATCGGGAATCACGTCGAGCCGATAAAGCCGCTGCTCGTCGATGCCCGCACCGACGGCGACGACCCGATATAGCGTGGACGCTTCGACTCGGCGCTCGCCGATCCAGCCTTCTGCCTTGCGCTGCAAGACGAGCGAGGAGCCATCGTGAAACTGCAGCGAAACCGCCGTCGGCTGGGAGCCGAAGCGCAGCGTCCACTGCAGCCGGCTGCCTTCGGGCAGGCGTACTTCCGGGCTGGTGTCGTCCGACGCACGCAAGCCCGTGTAAGGCGGCGGCTCGATGCGCAGGCGCGCTTCGAACGAACCCCGCGCGATACCGGCAGCGCCATCGCCCGCCTCGTTCGCAACTACCGGCAACGAATGACCGTGCCAGGGCTGCCACAACAGCAAGCCACAGGCGATTGCAGCCGACAGCCATGCAAGCGCGAGGCGGCTCCACGGATAGGCGGGGCGCAGATCCGGCAATGGCGCCTCGCGCAGCCGCTCGCGCAAGCGCTGTTGCTGCAGGCGAACCAGCGGACCCGATTGCTCAGGCGCGAACAGCAGCAGATCGAGGCTGTCATCCGCGGCAGGAATACGCGCATTGAGCTGGCGCACGAGCCAGTGGCGATCGAGCGGCTTCAATCGCCGCCGGGCCAGCACCGCGCACGCGATGACGATAGCCAAGGCCGCGCCCAACATGACCATGGAGCCCGATTGCCACACCGCGAACGACACGACGCACAGTGCAGGCAAGGCCCACAGCAAAGCCACCACGAGCGTGCGACGACGCGCAGCACTCAAGAGGCCGAGCAGGTGGACGACGATCGGCTCAGTCATGCGCCCGTCTCTTCGGCCACGCCGCACCGGCACGCTCCGCGAGAAACAAGGCCAGCGCGATCCAGATCAGCCAGTCGTCGATAGGCTCGCTCCTCGGGATCGCAGGCAGTTCGGCCCGCACCGGCTTCAAACCCTGTGCATCGGCACGATCGGGCGGACGCGCCGGGCGCAACAGGTCTTCGCGCAACTGTGCGGCGAAGCCGGCGTCCGCAACGCCCGGCGTCGCAGCAGGATCGAGCGCGGTGGTGATCGAAAAAATTCGCCCCTGGCCGAACGGCGCTTCGCGCAAGGGCCAGGCTCCCTCGCTTGCCCGAGTTCGCAGCAGGGTTCCGCCCTCGCGCACCCAGCGCAGGGCCTCGGCATCCGGTTCGCCACCGAGCCAGACCAACAGTTGCGCACGCGCATCGATGGCCTGCGATTGCGCCGCGATGTCGAAATTCACCGGCTTGCCCGCCGCCTGCCACGCCGAGCGCAAAGCCTCGAGGGTGCCGAGTTCCACAGCGGCCGCATGGTCGTGACGCACGACGACCAAGGGCGCTTGACGGGTTTCCGTCGGCTCGCCGCTCACCACGATCCATTCCACTTCGCGGCTCAATTCGGGACGCACCGCGTCGAGCCCGGACAATTGTTCGGGAACGATCACGGTGAGCAGGTCGGTGGCCGCGAGCTGCGCATCGAATTCGCGCAACAAACCCGGATCAGTCGCAGGCGACGACGGCTCGTCGAGCGACGGAAAGCCAGCCTGCAGCCAACGCCACTGCGCGCCCGGCCGGTTCAGTGCGGCATGCGCGGCCTCGGCCGAAAGCTGTGGAGACACCAAGACCCACTGCAGCTTCGGGCCCGCATCGGCCTGGCGAACCGGCATCGCGACGAGCAAGGCGAGCGTCGCGATCAGCAGCAAGCGCAGGACGAGCAACAGCCAGCGGCGAATGTGCACGCGCTCGCGTGGCAGGCCTGCGCGGCTCAGGTATCGCCAGGCCGCGAACGGAACGATGCGGTCCTCCGGCCTGCGAAGCAGATGCAGCACGATCGGCAGCGCGAGTGCACCGAGCGCAAGCAGCCCCAGCGGAAACAGCACGCTCATCAGGCGAAGTCCCGGCCACCGAACAAGCGTCGCAACGGCAGATCGAGCGGCTGGCCGGTAAACGCTTCGCAGGCTCGTACGCCCGATGCGGCGAGCCGCGCGAGCAAGGCTTGCCGGGACTCGCCGAAGCGACGCAGAAAGTCCGCGCGTACGCGAGCCGCATCGACTCGCTGTTCCTGCGCGGACTCCGGATCGCGAAAACGCGGCCCGCCTTCGAACGGAAACTCACGCTCTTCCATCGTCAGCAGGCGCACGAACGAGACATCGCGATTCGCTGCGGACAAGCGTTCGGCCAGGGCGAGCGCTCGCTCTTCGAAGCCATCGGACAGCATCATCACCACGGCGCCCGGCGCTATCGATTGCCAGAGCGAATGCAGCGACGACTCGATCGGCCAGCCGCCCGCCGCTTCGGCGCGAGCGAGCTCGAAATGCAGGCGATCACGATGGCGCCGTCCGCTCGCAGCGTCGGTGACGAACACTCGATCCTGCGCGATCAGCACGAGGCCGAAGCGATCGCCCTGCCTGAAGGCGAGTTCGAACAGGCAGGCCGCGAGCGTGCGCGCGGCGGCCAGGCGCGTGCGTTCGGGTACGAGCGTGTCGGCCTGCCCCATCGAGGCGCTCGCATCCACGATCGCCCACGCGGTCAATGGGCTATCGCGCTCGGCGTCCCGCACGAAGAAGCGATCGGAGCGTCCGTAGAGCTTCCAATCGATGCGCCGCAATTCGTCGCCGGGCTCGTAGGCGCGGTATTGCGCGAACTCGAGCCCCGCGCCACGACTGCGGCTCGCATGCTGGCCTATGCCCTGCCCTAGGCTCGGCCGGCGTGCGCGCAGGCGCATGCCGGAAAGGCTGGCGAGCAGATCGGGGACAATCAGCATGCGAAGACGGCGCGATCGAATCAGGATGGGAACGCCACCGCGTCGAGCAGTGCGCTCACGACATCGTCGGTCGATCGCTGCTCGGCTTCGGCCGCGAACGAAAGCAGCAGGCGATGACGCAGCACCGGCGCCGCGAGCGCACGCACGTCTTCACGCGTGATCGCGAAGCGGCCGTGCAGCAAGGCCCGCGCCTTCGAGGCGAGCACCAGCGATTGCCCGGCACGCGGTCCGGCGCCCCAGCGCAAGCATTCGCGCACGATCTTGAGCTCGCTGGTTTGCGGGCGCGTCGCACGCACCAGCTGGTTGATCCAGCCCAGCACGTCATCGCTGACATGCACTTCTCGCGTGAGCCTTTGCAAGGCCAGCACTTCATCGCCGCGCATCACCGCGTCGATGCGCGCATTCGTGGCGCCGGTGGTCTGCGCGAGGATCGCCTTCTCCTCGGCCTCGCTCGGGTAATCGACGCGCACGTGCAACAGGAAGCGATCGAGCTGCGCTTCGGGCAATGGATAAGTGCCGGCCTGTTCGAGCGGATTCTGTGTCGCGAGCACGAAGAAAGGTTCGGGCAACGCCCAGGTGGTGCCCGCGTAGCTCACCGTATGTTCCTGCATCGCTTCGAGCAGCGCCGCCTGCGTCTTCGGCGGTGTACGGTTGAGCTCGTCGGCGAGCAGAAGGTTGGTGAACACCGGGCCTTTCTGGAACTTGAAGTGCCGTTTGCCGGTGCCGTGATCTTCTTCGAGGATCTCGGTGCCGAGAATATCGCTCGGCATCAGGTCCGGCGTGAACTGCACGCGGCGGAACTCGAGATCGAGCGCCTGGCCGAGCGAGCGCACGAGCAAGGTCTTGCCGAGCCCGGGCACGCCTTCGAGCAGGCAGTGCCCACCCGCGAGCAGGCCGATGAGCAATTGCTCGACCGTTTCGCGCTGGCCGACGATGGCCTGGCCGATGGCGCTGCGTACCTGCGCGAGCTTGTCGAGGCGCTGGCGGATTTCGTCTTCTGTGAGCGGTGAGTTCGTAGCGGGATCGGGAGCCATGATTGCCGATTGGATGAGCGTTCGATGAGCGCCGGCGCGTCAGGCCGTCAGCGCGTAAGTGACGATATTGACCGCGAACCTGGTGAGGTCTTCGGCCTGGAAACGCTTGTTGCGCCAGTCGAAATCCCATTCGCAGCCGTAGTCTTTGTTGCTGTAGAGCACGCCCAGGCGACCGCCGATCTCGATGCCCTTCAGATAATCGTGAACCAGGTCGTCGCCCCAGCCGTTGAGTTCGAAGGCCGTGTTCGGCGGGCCGTCGAAGCGGAAGAAACTGCGGTAGATCGCGTGCGTCTTCGGTAGCTTCACGAGCGCGTTGTCGCCGAAGATCGTGGCCATTTCGGCTTCGAACGATTTGGCGAACAAGCCATCGATGTCGTGATTGCAGTCGTCGACGAAGACGAAGCCGCCGTTGCGGACATAGCGCTCGAAGTTGGCCCGCTCCTCCGGGTTGAATTCGACGAGCTTGTGTCCGGCCAGATTACAGAACGGCGCCGACAGCATGCGCGAATCGGCCAGCGGGATCACATGCTCGGTCGCGTCGACGCGCAGCGTCGTGTACTGCAGCAGCGAGTCGATGATGTTCGACGGCATGCGCTGGTCGACGTCCCAGTCGCCCGATTCGTACATGAGCCGGGTGAACCAGAAGTCGTAGGGGGCGCTCGCTGCTTCGGTGGCGAATGCAACCCTGGGCAGCAGCGCGCTTGCCATCGTCGCGACAGAGGAGCGAAGAAGTTCGCGCCGCTTCACTTACAGCCCCTCTCTCGCCCCTGTCGGGGCACTCTCTCCCGCACGCGGGAGAGAGGAACAGCCGGCAGCCGTTCGACTGGCGCGCCGCAAGCTCAAGCTACACCGCATCCGACAGCGACGTGAACGTGAATTCGCGCAGCTTCATCGGCGGGACCATCATGATGAACGGCGACTCGTCATCGGCCACGCGCACGGGCTTGCCGAATTCTTCGACGTTGTTGAGCATGATCACGGGCGATTCGTTGAAGCGGAAGTTCTTGATCGGATACTTGATCTCGCCGTTCTCGATGTAGAACGTGCCGTCGCGCGTGAGCCCCGTCAGCAACACGGTTTGCGGATCGACCATGCGGATGTACCAGGTGCGCGTCACGAGCACGCCTTTCTTGGTGCTCTTGACGAGGTCCATCGTCGACTTGTCGCCGCCGACCATGATCAGGTTGCCAACCGCACCCACGCTCTTCTTGCCCTGCTTCTTGGCCCAGTAGCGCGAATACTGCAGGTAGTCGACGACGCCCTTGGTCACGATGGGCGTGCGCTCGCGCGGCAAGCCGTCTTCGTCCCACGGCAGCACGGCCGCATTCGCGTCGGCCGGGTCGGCGTACATCGTCACGCGCTCGTCGAACACCTTCTCGCCGACCTTGTTGCCGCCGCCTTTCTTGGTCAGGAAGCTGCGGCCCTCATCGGCCTGGCGCGCATCGAATCCCACCATCATGAACGAGATCAGCCCGGCGCTCGCGGCGGGCTCGAGCACCACGGTGTACTTGCCCGGCTCGAGCGCCTTGGCTTCGCTCGAACGCTTGGCCTTTTCGATCGCGATCTGGATTTCGCTCCTGGCATCGAACTGCTTCACGTCGGCGACGTTGCGCGCCACCCAGCCCGAGCCCTTGCCGTCGTCGGTTCGCACCGTGCAGGTGAAATCGGCGACCGTGTATTTCTGGTAGCCGAAGTTGCCCTTGCTGTTGGCGATCGCCGAGAAGCGCTGGCCGTCGGAGAAGAAACCCGCGGCCGTGAGCTTGTCCTTCTTGCAGGGCGCGATGCAGTCCGCCGACACCTGCGCGCGGTAATCCGGCGTGATATCGGCCGTGGCCTGCACGAACGTGCTCGTCGGCGTGTAGGCCTGCTTGCCGATCGCCGGCATGAACTCCGGATTCTCGGGTGCGAGCCGGGCGAGTTCTTCGGCGCGCCGCACGACGCGTTCGAGCGAAGCGTCGTCGAACTTGTTGATCGTCGCGGTGCCGACGCGCTTGCCGAACGCGACCTGCACGGCGAGATCGCAATTGCTGACGATGCCGCTGGTGGAGACGCTGTTGCGGGCGAAGCGCACATTGCCGTCGATCGCGCCTTCGAGCGTGGCGATGCATTCGTCGGCCTTCGACAGCTTGATGACCTTGTCCAGCAGGGCCTTGGCTTCCTGCTCAGTGAAAATCGTCATGTGGGTTTCCTTGATGATCGAGCGGAATCAGCCGAGGCTGCGAGCCGTGTTGATGACGTTGATGCCATCGAAGCGCGCCGTCGACGAGCCGTGGCTGACCGCCGACACCTGGCCGGGCTGGCCCTTGCCATCGAAGAACGAGCCACCGAAGCGGTAGTCGCGATCGTCGCAGACAGCCGAGCAGGCGTTCCAGAATTCCGGCGTGCGGATCTGGTAGGCCACGTCCTCTATCTGCTCGGTGATCTTGCCGTTCTTGATCTCGTAGAACAGCTGGCCGCCGAACTGCGCGTTGTAGCGCTGCTGGTCGATCGAGAAGCTGCCGTCGCCGATGATGTAGATGCCGTTCTCGACTTTCGAAATCATCTCCTCGACCGCCAGCTTGGTGCCGCCCGGCTGCAAGGAAACATTGGCCATGCGCTGGAACTGCACGCTCGACCAGCTATCCGCGTAGCAGCAGCCCTGGCTTTCCTTCTCGCCGATGATGTGCGCCTGGTCGCGAATCGCCTGGTAATTCACGAGCACGCCGTTCTTGATCAGATCCCAGCGCTTGGTCTTGACGCCCTCGTCGTCGTAGCCGACCGCACCGAGCGAAAGCGGCTGCGTCTTGTCGGCGACGATGTTGACCTTGTCGCTGCCCCACTTGAAGCTCTTGCTGCGCCACTTGTCGAGCGTGGCGAAGCTGGTTCCGGCGTAGTTGGCCTCGTAGCCGAGCACGCGATCGAGTTCGGTCGGATGGCCGACCGATTCGTGGATCGTCAGCCACAGATGCGAAGGGTCCAGCACCAGGTCGTAGCGACCGGGCTTCACCGAGCGCGCCTTGATCTTCGCGCGCGCCTGCCTGGCCGCGGCGACCGCGTCTTCCACCATGTTGTACGAGCTCGAATACGCCACCGCGCCGCCCGGCAGCGCGATCTTGCCGGCCGGCTTGCCGTCGAGATATTCGAAACCCATGCCCATCGGCGCCGACAGGCCTTCGCGCGTGCGGAACTTGCCCGACGCCTTGTCGATCGCGGTGACTTCGGTCGGCGCCCAGATGCGATGGATGTCCTGGTCGATGTACGAGCCATCGGTGCTCGCGAAGTACTTCTGCTCGTTGACGAGGAACAGGATCGAGTTGATGTAGTCCGCGCCCGCCTTCATCGCCTGCCCGTTCACCTCCATGAGCAGGTCGACCTTCTCCTTGAGCGGCACTTCCATCGCATTCTTCACGATCGGCGTGGCCCAGGACACGTCGCCGACGCCCTTGTTCGGCGCGAGTTGCACGGGCTCGCCCTGGAACTTGGAATTGGCCCTGGCGATCGCGACGGCCTGCGCGGCCGCCTTGGCGATGCCGTCTTCACTGAAGTCCGAGGTGGCAGCGAAACCCCAGGTTCCGTTGGCGATCACCCGGATGCCGGTGCCCATCGACTCGGTGTTCACCACGTTCTCGACGCGGTTCTCGCGCGTGATCACGAACTGGCGCAGATAGCGGCCGATGCGCACATCGCAATAGCTCGCTCCGCCCTTCTTCGCGGTATTGAGCGCCACGTCGGCGAACCGCTTCTTGAGCGCCACGTCGATCTTGGTGCCGAGAATATCGGCGGCGACGGCATTGCCGTAGATCGGCAGCATGAGCGCGCCGACACCGGCGCCGCTCATCTTGATGAAATCACGTCTGAGCATGCGTGCTCCTTCGTTTGAGTGCGGACATTCGATTGCGAAAAACAGCGGACAGGCCGTCAGCAGGCACGAAACGGGCCTGGATTCATTCGATAGTCAGCTATGCAGGTTCGAGCCGCTGCGGCAAGAGTGAAACTCCATGCTGGCTCCACAGTGTTTGCACACTGGAACGGCAGCCTGAGACCGACCTCGATCGAGGCCAGAAACGGAGAAATTCACATGGACAGGAAAATTCTCTTCATCACCGGCGCGCTGCTCGCCAGCACTGCGATGCCGGTTTTTGCTGGAGACAAGACCACCGGCGGCCTCATCGGCGCCGGTGTCGGAACCGTCATCGGCCATAGCGTGGCGGGCAATCAAGGCGCGGTCGTCGGCGCGGTGACGGGCGCCGCGCTCGGCGTCGCGGTCGCGGACAGCCGAGATCATCGCCATCACGATCGTCGCTATGACCATCGCCACCATTCCCGCTATGACCGCCGCTACGATCGGGGTCCGCGCCACTACTACGCCCCGCCGCGCCATCGCCACCGCGACGTCGTGGTCTATCGTCCAGCTCCGCGCCACTACGATCGTCATCCCCATCACCACGATCGCCACCACCGTCACCGCCATCACCGCCACTAACGCCGGACGCGGCCAGGGGAGCCGCCGCAGTGTCCGCCGGGCTGTCCGCGGACACCGCAGCGGACACCCTGCGGACGACTCGCCTGCTTCGGGCTCCTACCGGGCCGGTCTCCGCGAGTTTTCGGGCAATTTGCAAGCCATCGCGCAGACCGCTCGCATTTTGCATGGTCAAAACGCTTGCAGCTCGGCCGATTCCCTTGATTTGATTGCCATTTGAGCCCCTGGCCGCGCGGCACGGAATTTGGGTTTCCCGGCCAGAACTCAGAAGGGGCTCCATGAGTACAGAAGCCGAATACCACGGGCCGGCAACGCGCGAGTTGAAGCTGGTTGCCGAGCGCAAGTTCGAGGAACCCACCGAGCAGACCGCGCCGATGCAGCGGCGCCTGCCTCCGTCCAGACCCGGCTTCCACGCACGCGATGTCGGTTTCGGCGTACTGCATTCCGTGCGCGCCGGCCTGCCTCGCTGCCGTCGGCGAGGCCGCTACGTTTTCTACTGCCCTTGATCGAGCCCCCGCATATGGCCACGGATGTGGCGGATGGGACGATTAATTCGCTTCCGCGCGTTACCATCGTCGGCCGGGCGCATCCGCAGCCCGTCGTCCACCGTGAAACCCCAGCGCGTGAAAGCCTTGACTCCATCCCGTTCGTTCACCCTCGCTACAGTCCAGCCGAGCTCGCGAGGCGAATGACTCCGGCCCGGCGCGAATCGCAGCTGCCGCCGATCAAGTGCCTGATCGTCGACGACGTTGCCGAGAATCTCGTCGCACTCGAAGCCTTGCTGCGAGCCGACGACGTCGATGTGCTGTGCGCCCAGTCCGGCTACGAGGCGCTCGAACTGCTGCTCAAGCACGACGTCGCGCTTGCCCTGCTCGATGTGCACATGCCCGAGATGGACGGCTTCGAGCTGGCCGAGCTCATGCGCGGAAACGAGCGTTCGCGGCACGTGCCGATCATCTTCGTCACTGCAGCCTCGCGCGAGGCGCAGCGCGTGTTTCGCGGCTACGAAAGCGGCGCGGTGGATTTTCTGTTCAAGCCGATCGATCCGAACATCCTGCGGCACAAGGCCGATACTTTTTTCAGCCTCTATCGTCGCAAGCAAGACCTCGCCCGCGCCGTGCAACTGCGTGACGACGTGCTCGCCGTGGTCTCGCACGACCTGCGCGATCCGCTCAACGCGGTGGCGATGACCGCCCAGTTGCTGCAGAAGGTCGGCGAAATTCGCCAGGACACGCAGTCACTCGAGCTCGCGGGCATCCTCAACCGCTCGGTCGACCGCATGCAGCGGCTGATCAGCGATCTGCTCGACATGGCCACGCTGCGCAGCGGCCGGCTGTCGGTGAATCGCCAGCCCTGCAACATTCGCGAGATCGTGCTCGAGGCGGTCGAGCATCAGCAACGTCGGGCCGCCGCCAAGAAGCTCACGCTCGACATGGAGCTCGGCGAAATGCCGAACTTGCTGAACTGCGATCGCCAGCGCCTGCTGCAGGTCTTCGGCAACCTCATCGGCAACGCGATCAAGTTCTGCGACGAAGGCTCCCGCATTTGCGTCAAAGGTCATGCGGGAACCGGCGTGCTGCACTTCGCCATCGAGGATTCCGGCCCCGGCATCGCCGAAGCCGATCTGCCGCGCCTGTTCGAGGCCTATTTCTCGACGACGGCCGACCGTCGCGGCGGAACCGGGCTCGGACTCTACATCACCAAGGGCATCGTCGAGGCCCATGGTGGACGCATCTGGGCGCAGAACGTCATTCCGCACGGCGCAGCGCTGCATTTCGAATTGCCGATGATGTGAGGCCCGATCGGGCCCTCACGCATCACAGCGGAAGCCGCAGCTTCACCTCGAGTCCGCCCCCTTCGGCATTGACGGCCTCCACGCTGCCGCGATGCGCCTGCGCAATGCGCTCGACGATCGCCAGGCCTAGCCCGTGGCCTTCGGCGCGCGCCGCGTTGCTGCCACGGAAGAACGGGCGGAACAGCATGGCGAGTTCATCGTCCGGAACGCCCGGTCCCCAGTCGCGCACCGATAGCTCCGCATACGCGCCGCTCGTGCGCAGCGAGACGCGCACGCGGCCTTCGTCCGGGCTGAACTTGATCGCGTTCGAGATCAGGTTGTCGAGCGCACGGCCGAGCAACACCGTGCTGCCGGACACCAAAACACCGAACGCGGGATCGGCATCGAGACGGATGCGCCGAGCATCGGCCTCGAGCTGAAAATCCTCGACCTGCGTGTTGATGAGCTGGCCGAGATTGACCGATTCGCGCTCGGCTCCGGGCAGATCGGACTCGAGCCTCGACAGCGCGAGCGCGTCGCCGATGAGCCGGTCGAGTCGCGAAATTTCGTGTTCCGTACGGGCGAAATGCGCTTCGGCCTCGGCCGCAGGAGCGCCGCGCGCGAGATCGATCAGCAGATGCAAACGCGCCAGCGGCGACCGCAGCTCATGCGAAACATCCTGCAGCACGCCGCGCTCCTGCACGACGAGCGCCTCGATGCGAGCCGCCATGCGATCGAAATCGCGAGCCAGATCGCCGACCTCGTCCGCACCGCGCGAAAAGCGCGCCGGCACGCGAGCCGACAGATCGCCCGCCGCCACCAGCCGGGCCGCCTGGCCGACCGCCGCGACCGGCCGGGCGATCGAGCGCGCGAGCCACCAGCCGATGATGCCGATCACGAGCACCGACAGGCCGATCTGCATCGCCAGCAGTTGTTCGAGGCGCGGCGGCGGCGGCGGTCGGCGCAAAGCGACGAACTGCCGTGCAACGCCGTCGCGGCCGACGACACGCTGACCGATCACGCGCACGTCGGGCCGCAGCCGGATCTCGACGTTGTCCGAAGCCATCAACTCGTACAGCAAGCGTGGAGCCGGCGGACGACGGCCCGACAAATTGCGCTCGCCCTCGAACAAGGTCGCTTCGAAGCCGGCCTCGCGGCGCTCGTCGATCCAGTGCTCCAGACCTTCGCGACCCTTGCGTTCATAAGCGCGATTGGCCTGCGCGGCCAGCGCCGGCCAATCGGGTTCGATGCCGTAGGCATGGCGCGTGAGCCGCTCGGTCAGGAACACGCTGATCAACAGCGTGAGCACGTTGGCGATGCAGAACCACAGCAGCAATCGCAGATAGAGCCGGCTCACTTCGCACGCTCCTCGATGCCCGGCACCACCAGCTGATAGCCGACACCACGAATGGCTTCGATGCGGATCTGCTGCTCCGACGCATCGCCGAGCTTGCGGCGCAGGCGCGACAGGTGCACATCGACACTGCGATCGAAGCGCTCGATCTCACGGCCTAGCGCCTCGCGCGTGAGCACGGCCTTGTCGACCACCTGCCCCACACGCTGCGCCAACGCGAGCAGCAGCGAGAATTCGGCGCCCGTGAGTTCCAGCTCGGTATCGGCGTAAAAACCACGACGCTCGGCCGGCTGCAAGCGCATGAGCCCGATCTGCAAAGCGGCCGGCACGCTCGGCACCGCCTGGCGCAGGCGCGCCCGAATGCGGGCGAGCAGCTCACGCGGCAGGCAGGGCTTGGCCAGATAGTCGTCGGCTCCGAGTTCGAGGCCGACCACACGATCCACCGGCTCGCCGCGAGCCGACAGCATGATCACCGGCAGCGCATGGCGCGCACGCAATTCGGCCAGCGTCTGCAGGCCATCACGTCCCGGCATCATCACGTCGAGGATCAGCAGGTCCGGGCGCCGCGCCGGGTCGGCGAGCCGGGCCAGTGCACTCTGGCCGTCGTGCACGGTGTCGACATCGAAGCCTTCGCGGCCCAGGTAGTCCTTCAGCAAGCGGCACAGCTCGCGATCGTCGTCTGCGATGAGTATTCGGTTCATGCGGCTACTTTTGCCGTGTCTTGCCGTTGTCGCAAGGCGAAAGCCGGCGCAGGGCCAGCCGTTTACTCATCTTTACGCGCTCGCAACGTTTCTCGATGGTGGGGCGCGTTTCAATACTCCCGCAGCCCGGGCCATCGACACTTCAAGCGACGGCCAGGCTCTCATCCCGCAGCAACCGGAGTTTGATCATGCGTCGTTCCATCACCATCGCCGCTCTGGCGGCCGGTCTAGCCCTTTCTTCCGCCGCCTTCGCCAACGAGGAAGGCGGTCCTGGCCGCCACGGTCCCGGACCGCATCGCGGCGGACCTTTCATGCACGAGTTGCGCAATCTCGAGCTGAGCGATTCGCAGCGCGAGCAGATTCGCGGCTTCCTCAAGGCCCAGCGCGAGCAAGGCCAGTCCGATCGCAAGGCGCAATTCGAGCTGCGCCGGAGCTTCGAGCTCGCCACGCCGGGCACCGCGCAGTTCCAATCGCTGACCCAGCAACTCGCCGATGCCGAGGCCACCGAAGCCCGCAACCGGGTACAACAGATGGCCAGCCTGCGCAGCCAGGTCTACGGCGTGTTGACCCCGGCCCAGCGCAGCGAGCTCGCCGCGGAGCTCGCCAAGCGCCCGGTACCGCCGAGGGAAAACTAAGCATCCGAGTGGCTCCGCCATGTTGTAAAAAAGGGCCGGCCATGCCGGCCCTTTCCGTTCACGCAGTAGACAAAAGTTCGACATTGCGCACTTCTGCATCTTTCCGTTAATCCAATTCGTATTAGAAACATCGGACCGCTATCATTCGGACAACACTCGCTTGTGGCCCATGCATGGACCTGTTTGCCAGTCTCAAGGAAGAAACGGCAGTCGAACATCAGGCCCTCGAAGATCAGCTCGATCTGATGCGACCTGGGCTGACGCGAGAGCATTACATCGGGACGCTGCAGCATTTTCTCGGCTACGTAGAGCCCTACGAACGTGCGTTGCAGCAATTTGCCCCGCCCGACCTCGCAGACCTCGTCAAGCCTCGCCTGCGCTGCTCGCAGCTGGTGGCCGATCTGCTGCAGCTCGGGGTCAGTCCCGGGGTGATCGATGAGCTGTCGCGTCATTCCGCGTTCACCGACATGGGCGACAAGGCGCGCTGGTTCGGTCGCTTCTACGTGATGGAAGGCTCGACGCTCGGCGGTCGCGTGCTGGGCCCGCATGTCGCGCGCCAGCTCAATCTCGCGCCGGGGGCCGGCAACGCCTACTTCCTGGGCCACGGCGCCCACACCGGACCGATGTGGAAAGCCTTCCGCGAGCGCATGGCCGACAGTCTGGCTTGGGCTGAATACCCAGCCACCATCGCTGCGGCACGCGATTGCTTCGTCGATCTCGGCCGTTGGTTCGCCCAGCCTCTGCGGGGCGTTGCATGAGTGTGCGGCCGCAAACCGCAGTCGATGCCCTGCCGCAGGATCTGCTCGATGCCTGCGACCGCGAGCCCATCCATGTTCCGGGCGCCATTCAGCCGCACGGCTATTGGTTCTGCCTCAATGAGTTCGCGCTCACCATCGCCCAGCTCAGCGAGAACGTCCGCGAGCTGGCTGGAAAGGCAGCGGACGAATTGCTCGGCCGGCCGATCGCCGATCTGCTTTCGCAATCGAGCCTCGAGCGCCTGCATCGTGCGGTGACCGCGGGCGGCCTGCTCGATAGACCGCTGTACCTCGGCCATATGAGCGTCCGAGAACAGCTCATGGACGCGATCGTGCATCGTCACGATGGCCTGCTGATCCTCGAAATCGAGCCGGCTGCGAGCGACGACGAAAGCAGTTTCGGCACGATGTATCCACTGGTGCGCTCGTTCGTCGCGAGCCTGCAGCAGACCGAATCGGTGATCGAGCTCTGCGAGCTGGCGGCCCGCGAAACGCGCCGTATAACCGGCTTCGGCCGGGTACTCGTCTACCGTTTCAATGACGAAGGCCACGGCCATGTGCTCGGCGAAAGCCTCGAGCCGGGCTACGAGTCCTACCTGGACCTGTATTTCCCGGCCTCGGACATTCCCAAGCAGGCGCGCGAGCTGTACCGCAGCAATCACATCCGCCTGATCGCCGATGCCCATTACGTGCCCTCACCGCTGGTTCCGGCGCTCAACCCGATCACCAAAAAGCCCACCGATTTGCGCTACTCGGGCCTGCGCAGCGTTTCGCCCGTGCATGTGCAGTACCTCAAGAACATGCGCACGCTCGCATCGATGTCGATCTCGATCATCGTGCGCGGTGAACTCTGGGGTCTGATCTCCTGCCATCACGAAAGCGCGCGCAAGCCGCCGTTCGATATCCGCACCGCCTGCGAGCACCTGGGGCAGATCCTGTCGCTGCAGATCGAAGCCAAGGAGGAGCGCAGCGAAGCCACGCACAGCCTGGAGCTGCGCCGCAAGATGGTGTCGCTGCTGTCCTCGATGACCGATAGCGACAACTTCGTCAGCGGTCTGGCCGCGAATGCGGAGGCTTTTCTGGGCTTCGCCGAAGCCAGCGGTGCCGCGATCATCTCGGGCGGCCGCTGCCTGCGGCTCGGCGACGCGCCGAACGAACCGGCGATCTTCGCGCTGGTGGACTGGATCGGGGATCGCGCCTTGGAGGGCATCTTCAGCACGCATCAGCTCGCCAGCGAATACGACGGTGCCGCCGCGCTCGGACATCACATCGCCGGCGTGCTCGCCATCTCGATCTCGCAGCTGCACCAGCACTTCCTGATCTGGTTCCGTCCCGAAGTCGTGCAGACCGTGCGCTGGGCCGGCAACCCGGCCAAGGCCGTGGACCCGGAATCGTCATCCGAAACCGTGCAGCGCCTGCGCCCGCGCAGCAGCTTCGAAAGCTGGGTCGAAACCGTCCGCGGCCGCTCGCTGCCCTGGCGGCGCAGCGAGCTCGAAGGCGCGCTCGAATTCCGCGGCGCGATTCTCGCGGTGGTGCTGCGCCGCGCCGAAGAGCTGGCCTCGCTCGCAGAAGAGCTTTCGCGTTCCAACCGCGAGCTCGAAGCGTTTTCGTATTCGGTCTCGCACGACCTGCGCGCTCCGCTGCGGCACATCGTCGGCTATGCCGATCTGCTGCGCGAATTCGAAGGCAACGTGCTCAGCGAGCGCGGCACGCGGTTTCTGCACAACATCGAGGAGTCGGCGCATTTCGCCGGCACGCTGGTCGACAACCTGCTGAGCTTTTCGCAAATGGGGCGCTCGGCCCTGCGCCGCTCGGATTTTCCGCTCCGATCGTTGATCGATCGCACGATCGCCGATCTGGACGATGAAACCGCGGGGCGCGATATTCAATGGCACATCGGCGAACTGCCGAGCGTGAACGCAGACCCCACCTTCCTGCAGCTGGCACTGCGCAATCTGCTGTCGAACGCCGTCAAGTACACGCGCAAGCGCCCGGCCGCCGAGATCCGGATCGAAGCCGAGGATCAGCCCGACTATCACGTGATTCATGTACGTGACAACGGCGTCGGCTTCAACATGAACTACGCGAACAAGCTGTTCGGGGTGTTCCAGCGCCTGCATCGGATGGAAGACTTCGAAGGCACCGGCATCGGCCTCGCCAACGTACGCCGCATCATCGAGCGCCACGATGGCCACGTCTGGGCCGCCGGCGAACCCGACCGGGGAGCCACGTTTTCATTTTCGTTACCCAAAACAAACAAGAACACGGTCGCCGGCCCCAATCCGCCGGCAACCAGAACGGTTTCAGGAAATTAGTGGATGACCTCCATGCTCAAACCCATTCTGCTCGTCGAAGACAATCCCAAGGACCTCGAGCTCACCCTGATCGCGCTGGCCAAGAGCCAGCTGGCGAACGAAGTCATCGTCGCGCGCGACGGAGCCGAAGCGCTGGATTACCTGCACAGTCGCGGTGAGTTCACCCACCGCATCGCCGGCAACCCGGCGGTGATCCTGCTCGATCTCAAGCTGCCCAAGGTCGATGGCATCGAAGTACTGCAGACGGTGCGCTCGACGCAGTCGCTCAAGAGCATTCCAGTGGTGATGCTGACCTCTTCTCGCGAAGAGCCCGACCTGCTGCGCAGCTACGAGCTCGGCGTCAATGCCTACGTGGTCAAGCCGGTCGCCTTTCGCGACTTCGTCGAGGCGATCGCCGATCTCGGCATCTTCTGGGCCGTACTCAACGAGCCGCCGCCGGGCTCGGCCCGCGTGTTGCGCAAAGGCGTGAGCTAGGCCAGGGCCCCGGACGCGATGAACCCCCCGTCGTCAGCGATATGGCCCAGACGCTTGTCCGTCCTGATGGTGGAGGACAATCGCCTGGACGCCGAGCTCAACGAGGCCAGGCTCATGATGCTCGACTGTGAGCTCGAACTGACGCTCGTCGACACCGAAGCCGCCTTTCGCACCCAGCTCGCGAGCAAACACTTCGATGTGATCCTGTCGGACTTCATGCTGCCGACGTTCTCGGGTGCCGAAGCGCTTTCGATCGCCCGCGCCGAAGCCCCCGAGACGCCCTTCATTTTCGTATCCGGCGTGCTCGGCGAGGAGCACGCAGTCGAAATGCTCAAGCAGGGAGCGACCGATTACGTCATCAAGCAACGCCTGCAGCGCTTGCCGATGACGGTGCGCCGCGCGGTCACCGAATCCGACGAGCGCCGCAATCGCATCCGGGCCGAAAGTGCTTTGCGTGAATACGAAACCGGCTTTCGGCTGCTGGTCAACGCGCTCAAGGACTACGCGGTCATCAGTCTCGACCGGCACGGCCGCATCCTGAGCTGGAATGGCGCGGCCGAGCGCTTGCTGGGCTTCCGTGCCGACGATGTCGTCGGCAAGTCGGCCGGCCGGCTGTTCGCGAACGACGAAAGCGGCGATCGCGAGGTCATGGCCTCGATCAGCATCGCCGAGCATCAGGACAGCCATGTGCGCGAAACCTGGATGCACGGCCGTGACAACGAGGAGTTCTTCGCCAGCATCGTCACCACCGCCATTCGCAACGACGCCGGTGAGCTGATCGGCTTTTCGAAGATCATCCGCGACACCACCGAAGCCCGGCGCGCTGCCGATGCCCTGCGCACCGCCAAGGAAGAGGCCGAAGCCGCCAACGCGGCCAAGGACCGCTTTCTGGCGATGCTCTCGCACGAACTGCGCACTCCGCTCACGCCGATCCTCGCGGCGACCAGCTTCATCGAGCAGCGCGGCGACCTGCCGCCCAAGCTCGCCGAGCTGCTGCCGCTGATCCGCCGCAACATCGAGCTTGAATCGCGGCTGATCGACGATCTGCTCGATCTCACCAGCATCTCGCACGACAAGATGAGCCTGCAGTTGCGCCCGCTCGATTTCCACGAGACGCTGGAGCCGATCCTGGCCGGCGCCCAGGTCGACGCGGCGGACAAGCGCCATCAGTTCGAAATCAGGCTTGGTGCCGATCCGGCCAAGGTCGACGGCGATTCGATGAGGCTGCAGCAGATCGTCTCCAACCTGCTGCGCAACGCGATCAAGTTCACACCGGCCGGCGGGCGCATCAGCGTGGAGACTTTCAATCCGGATTCACGGACGCTCGCCCTGCGGGTCGCCGACAGCCGCATCGGCATCACCGAGGCCGCCTTGCCGCGCATCTTTTCGGCGTTCGAGCAGGCCGACGGCACCATCAATCGCCAGTTCGGCGGTCTCGGGCTGGGCCTGGCGATCGCCCATGCGCTCGCGCTCAAGCACAAGGGAGACCTGGTGGCCGAAAGCGATGGAGACGGCCGGGGCGCGAGCTTCACGCTCACGCTGCCTCTGACCGAGCGGCTCGACGAGCGCGCGGACACGCCGGTCGAGTCGCAGCCGGCCGCCAACCGCTCGCTCAACATCCTGCTCGTCGAAGACAACGAGGACACCACGCTGGCGATGACCACGCTGCTGACGCTATCGGGTCATACGGTTGAATCGGCCGCGAACGTGGAAGAGGCCAAGCAAAAATCGGCCAGCGCCCGCTTCGATCTGCTGATCAGCGACATCGGCCTGCCCGACGGCGACGGCACCGACGTGGTCAAGGTGTTCGTCACGCATCAGAACGCCCCGTCGATCGCGAT
Source organism: Hydrocarboniphaga effusa AP103 (assembly GCF_000271305.1). Taxonomy (GTDB): domain Bacteria; phylum Pseudomonadota; class Gammaproteobacteria; order Nevskiales; family Nevskiaceae; genus Hydrocarboniphaga; species Hydrocarboniphaga effusa. Next base: position 563,274 of record NZ_AKGD01000003.1, on the reverse strand, counting down.
GACCGGCTATGGCATGGACGACGACGTCAAGCGCTGCCGCCAGGCCGGATTCACCGCGCACGTGACCAAACCGGTCGGCTTCGACCGGCTCAGTTCCTTGATTCAGTCATTGACGCTGTGAGAAGCCGGGAGACGGGAACGAGAGACGGGAGACGTAGAGGCAAAAGCAAGAAACGCAGTGCGAAACAAAACCGCTGTTGCGTCTCCCGTCTCTCGCTCCCCGTCTCCCGGCTCCTCAAGCCCCTGGCTTGGCGATCGCGACGATGCGGCCGCGATCCGACACGACGGTGCCGCCAGCCTTCTCGACCGTGACCGCGAACAGCGCGGCCTGGCGCACCGGCACCGGCACGCGAATCCACAGCTCGGCCTCGCCGTTGCGCACGATGTTGAACACGCCGCCGTCGACCGGATAGCGCTCGTCGCGCGTGCCGTCGAAGATCCAGAGCTGATACTGCTCGCGCTGCGGATCGTTGACCGGCAATCCCGCCAGCTTCAGGTAGCCGCCGCCGCGCTGCGCATCCCAGATCACCTCGCCCCGCACACCCTGGCCGGCTTGATCCGGGCCCGGCTGCAACGGGATGTGCGTGCCGATGAGGTCGGCCAGCTTCGGCGGCGCTTCGGCCACCGGCAGGCTCACGAGCCTCACGCCGAGCGCAACCGCGGCCAGGGTCGCGAATGCAGCCGTGCCCCAGGCCAGCTTGAGGCTGCTCCACCAGCCCTCGGGCTTCGGCTTCGAGGCGGCCGGGAGCGCCTTGGCGGGATCGAGATGCTGATCGGCCAGCGCAACGAGCTTGTCCTGCAAGTGCGCCGGCATCGGCTCGATATCGGTACTGCCGAGCGCATACAGCGCCGCGGCGGCTTCGAGCTCGCGCTGCTCCTCGTCGAGGCTGTCGAAGTCGAGCGTCTTGCGCTTGTCCTGCGTGAGCCAGCTCAGCAGTTCGTCGTCCAGCTCGACGCGATCGGGACCGTGATTGGGTTTCTGAGTCATGTCAGATCCCCTCGCCCGTACGGCCGGCGGCTCCGCCGGCCTGCAACCATTCGCGCAGCCGGATCAGGCCACGGCGCATATGCGACTTGACGGTGCCTAGCGGCATGCCCGTGCGTTCCACGATCTCCGACTGCGTCATGCCGTAGACGAAGCCCAGATCGAGCACCTTGCGCTCCTCGGGCTTGAGCTGCGTCAGACCGGCGCGCACCGCATTGAAATCGGCGCCGAGCTCGGCGGCCTGCGCCGGATCATCATCGGCCACGATCTCGACATCCTCGATATCGGTGGTCTCGGGAGCCCTGGCGCGAAAACGATCGATCAGGCGACGCCGGGCGATCATCGCCACGAACAGCGATTCACTGCCCTTGGCCGGATCGTACTTGCCTGCTGCGCGCCACACTTCGATGAAGATCTCCTGGACCGCATCCTCGGCTTCGGCCCTGTCCCCATGCGTCGAGCGCAGGGCCAGCGACCAGACCAACGCACCGTGGCGACGGATGCATTCCTGGGTCGCCGAACGGTCTCCTTTGGCGACACGCTCGAGCAGCTTGTCGGGCAGCTCGGATGTCATTGGGCTTTTCGGCGGCCGGCCAGAACTGGATGCATCCGGATAGGCTAATGGGAAAGCGCGAGCTTGCACACCCTTCAAGGTGCAAATTCGCACGGCGCCGACCCGGGTGCCCATTCCGTGGGCAGACAGTTGGCCACGCCTATGGTGCGACGACTCCCAGACAGGAGCTGGTCATGACGAACAACAGCGCTTCCTACCAACGCATTCTGCTCATGGTTCCGGCAGGCAGTGGCCCTTGCCCGGCGCTCGCACAGGGTATCGCGCTGGCCAGGCGAACGCAGGCCCGCATCATCCTTCAGGCTTGCACAGAGGCCGGCGACGCAGATGCCGATTCCGCGAGCTGGCTCGCCTCGACGCTGACCCTGTTGCGGGGCGAAGGCATCGAAGCCAGCGGCCATCTGCTCGCCGGCCCGTTGAAGCCCGACGCCCTGCTCGCGGACATCGGCAGGTTCGCTCCCGATCTCGTCATCAAGCAGCCCGGCAAAAACAGTGCTCTGCGGCGGCTGTTCTCGACACCGGAGGATCAGGCGCTCGCACGCCAGTGCCCGGTCCCGCTGATGGTGGTCGGCAGCCGGGGCGATCACGTCCCCCATCGGGTGCTCGCCGCGGTCGACATCGTCGAGGCCGCAGGAGCCGATGACCTGAACGCCGGGGTGATCGCGCAGGCCGAGCGGTTGGCCGCCGCGACCGGAGCCGAAGTGCATGTCGCGCATGCGGTCGAGCCGGTGATCAACATGCCCGAAGACGCGGGCCTACAGGGCGTGGCGGCCACGCCGGTGCTGACCGAGGAGCTGCAGGCCCTGCATCGCGAGCGCTTCCGCATCCTGGCCGACCGCTACCGTGTGCCGGAGCCGCGACGCCACCTGGTGTTCGGCAGCGTCGACATCGCGCTCGAAGAGCTCAGTGAGCGGATCGGGGCCGAAGTGATCGTGGCCGGCCATCATCCCCGCGGCGCGCTCGAGCGCTTTCTGGTCGGCAGCACGAGCGAGCATCTGCTGAGCCACGGCAAGCAATCGGTTCTCATCGTCCGCCAGCCGCACTAACCGCGGCGCTTCTCGTTTCGGCGCGAGCGAAGGCCTGCCCCCGGCGCGGGCCTTCTTCGTCTCCGACGCCGACAGTCCCACCCGGAATTTTCGTACGCAGAAATGCTGACGCCGGCGTCGGACTGTGCGATAACGTCGCCCGCAAGCCAGAGGTAAGTCTTTCCGCAAGCGAGCAAAAAGCTCTTCGAAGATGGCATCAGGGACCATCCGGGCGGCGAGTTCGACCCTTGGTCATTTCGCGACGTTCGAAGAACCCGAGCCTCATCACAATCGGGTCGTCAGGACCTGAACCGGGCGACGGGTGTCGCCCACGCCCCCGGAGAGAATGGATGCTTGTGCTGAAACGCTACGGTGTAGTTGCTGCGCTGCTGTGCCTGTTGCTGTCGGCCTGTTCGTCGACACCCAGCCCCGACGACAAGATCGGCGGCGTCAAGATCTTCAGTTCGGCCGAGCAGGGATACGATCAGGCGTCGATCAAGGACCCGGCCTGGAAGCCGCCCGTCAGCACCCGCCTGCCCAACGGCAGCCGCGTGGGCCTGATGGTGGCGCTCGACAACGAGATCGCACTCACGCACGCGGGCACGCTGGGGCGTGGCGACTTTCGCCGCACGCTGATCCCGAGCTTCGATCTTCCGGGCTACGTCACCGAATCCCTGCGCAAGCGCATCCTGGGCGGCGTGCCCTACCAGCCAGTGCTGATCCGCCCGAGCGCCCGGCTCTTGCGCTACAAGTCCGAATGGCAAAAGAGCTGGAACGGCAAGTCCGGCAACTTCGGCGAATGGCAGAACGAGTTCGACGCCATCATCAAGCAGAACCGCCTGCAGATGCTGATCGTGGTTTCACCTTACGAGCTCGACGATGGGGTGACCGGCACTTCGCAGACCCTGCTCGGCAACGGCCTCTACAACCGCAGCGGGATGGGCAAGACGCAGAACGCCGCGTTTTCCACCATTCGCTTCCATCGCATCGTCGGCTTGCCTGGCAAGCTGCAGGCACCGGTGGAAGCGCCCGGCGAACGGCTTTACGTGGAAATTCCCGGCATGCCCAACGACATTCCCGAGCCGTTCTCCAAGCCGCTGCAATTCACGCTCGAGAAGAACGTGAAAGCGCTGATCGACCAGAAGGTCGACTCGTTCATCGGGCTGCTCAAGCAGTAGGAACAGATCGGCCGTTCGTGGGGCGGGTCAGGCCGAAGGCCGTGACCCGCCGCTTGCGTTGATGCCTGAGCCATGAGCCGAAGGCGGCTTACGCGCTTTCGCGCTACCCCGCCCGACTCGTCTTAGAGGTCTGCCGCCGCAAACGTGTCACAGCGCTGCGGCTCTCCAGACTCGAAGCCCCTGCGGAACCAGCGCACGCGCTGCTCGGACGTCCCGTGCGTGAACGCATCCGGCACGACCGTGCCGCGGGCTTCGCGCTGCAGGCGGTCGTCGCCGATCGCGCTTGCGGTGGCCAGCGCCCGTTCGACATCACCTTCTTCGAGCCAGTGCAGGCGCTGCTCGGCCACGTGGGCCCACACGCCCGCGTAGCAATCGGCCTGCAATTCCTGGCGCACGAGCAGGCCGCCGTCGCCCTCCACGCTCTGCCCGGCCGCACGCGCCTGCTGCACCTTCTGCGTGGTACCCGTGAGCGTCTGCACGTGATGGCCGACCTCGTGCGCGATCACGTAGGCGTTGGCAAAGTCACCGCCGCCACCAAGCCGCTGGCGCATTTCGTCGAAGAAGCTGGTGTCGAGATAGACCTGACGATCGCCCGGGCAGTAGAACGGCCCGCTCGCCGAGCTCGCGCCGCCGCAAGCCGTCTGCACCGAGCCCGAGAACAGCACCAGGGTCGGCGCTTGATATTGCGAACCGCTCTGGGTGAACAAGGCGCTCCAGACATCTTCGGTCGACCCGAGGATGGCGCGCACGAAATCGGTGGTTTCGTTGTCGGGTAGCGGCTGCTGCTGCGTCGGCGCCCCGCCCTGTTCGAGCTGGGCGACGAGCCCGAGCATCTCCATCGGGCTCTTGCCGAACAACAGCCCGAGCACCACGACCACCGCGACGCCACCCAACCCGAGCCTCAAACCGCCACCGCCGCCGCCACCACCGGTGACGTTGCCGCTGCGCCTGCCCTCACGCCATTTCATGCCCGGACTCCGGTGGATAGGGGATCATCAGTTGTCGCCAGTGTCGCCGGTATTCGCTGTACTGCCGTTTGCTGCATCCGCCACCGCGACCGACAACTTGGATTTGGCCGGCCGCCCTTCAGGAGAGGCAAGGAAATCGGCAGCGAAAGTCTCGAAGCGATCGTCCTCGATCGCCTTGCGGATGCGCTGCATCAGGCTCAGGTAATAGTGCAGGTTGTGAATGGTGTTGAGCCGCGGCCCGAGCATTTCGTCGCAGCGGTCGAGATGATGCAGATACGCACGCGAGTAGTTGCGGCAGGTATAGCAATCGCAATTCGGATCGAGCGCAGCCGGGTCTGTGCGATGCGCCGCGTTGCGAATCTTGATCACGCCCTGGCTCGTGAACAGATGACCGTTGCGCGCATTACGCGTGGGCATCACGCAATCGAACATGTCGATGCCCCGCCCGACCGCCTGCACGATGTCGCGCGGCGTGCCGACACCCATCAGGTAATGCGGGCAATCGGCCGGCAGCTGCGGCCCCACCGCGTCGAGCACCTGCAAGCGCTCCACCTCGGGCTCGCCGACCGACAGCCCGCCGACCGCGTAGCCGTCGAAGCCGATGCCGGCCAAGTGCTGCAGCGATTCGAGCCGCAGATGCGCATGCATGCCGCCCTGCACGATGCCGAAAAGCGCATTCTTGTTGTCGCCGTGAGCCGTCTTGCAGCGCGCGGCCCAGCGCGCCGACAGCTCCATCGAGCTGCGCGCCTGCTTCTCCGTGGCCGGGTACGGCGTGCACTCGTCGAACTGCATGATGATGTCCGAGCCCAGCGCATGCTGGACCTCGATCGAGCGCTCGGGCGTCAGAAAGATGCGATCGCCATTGAGCGGCGACGCGAACTTCACCCCCTCCTCGCTGATCTTGCGCAGCTCGGCCAGGCTCCAGACCTGAAAGCCACCCGAGTCGGTGAGGATGGGCCCGGTCCAGTTCATGAAGCCATGCAGGCTGCCGAAGGTGTCGCGGATCAGCTGCTCACCCGGCCGCAGCATCAGGTGAAAGGTATTGCCGAGGATGATCTGGCTACCGACCGCGCGCAGCTCCTCGGGCGAAACGCTCTTGACCGTCCCGTAGGTGCCCACCGGCATGAAGATGGGCGTCTCCACCACCCCGCGCTCGAACGTCAACCGGCCACGGCGAGCGGCCCCCGAGGTACTGAGAAGCTGGAATTCCACTGATCGACGATCCGCTTGCGGCAAGAGGGGCGCGTTGTATCGGGAACCGGAACGGGGTGCAAGTTGGGGACGCCCTCATCGGCCTGTCCCTTATTCAAAATTGCCTCACACGGCTGCACAGCCTGCCTCCACGAACCCTGGAGCCCGTCCCTTTTGGCCAGCCTCACGATGGATTGGTGATTTTTGCAGACCCCACCTCACTCCAAACCGTCGAGCGGGCTGTTCACCGCACGCCCACCGCGATTGAGCACGTGCGTGTAGACATGGTGGTGCTGACATCGCTGTGGCCTAGCAGCTCCTGCACCGTGCGAATGTCATAGCCCGACTCGAGCAGATGCGTGGCAAAACAATGCCGCAGTACGTGAGGCGAAACCGGGCGGGTGATCTGCGCGGACAATGCCGCAATGCGAAGATGACGCTGCACCAGCTTCTCGTCCAAATGGTGCCACCTCACCGAAGCACTGCGCGGGTCGACCGACAAGGCTTGAGCAGCGAACACGTACTGCCAACCCCACTCCTTTGCTGCGTTCGGATACTTGATTACCAGAGCATCCGGCATCCATACGTTTGCTCAGCCAGCCTGCACATCCTGGTCGAACAGGTGGCGCCGAGCTCGGAATTGTTCGCGCAGAGAAGCCTTCAGGCTCTGCGGGAGCATCGTCACCCTGTCTTTTCCGCCTTTACCTTGGCGCACGACGATCTCGCTGCAAGTGAAATCCACATCCTTCACTCGCAGCCGAACGGCCTCCATCAGCCGCATGCCGGTTCCGTATAGCAAACGAGCCACCAGCCCGGTGGCCCCGCGTGTAGCTCGCAGCAAAGCCTCGACCTCGCCACGCGACAGCACCGTCGGCAACCGCTGCGGCTTCTTGGCACGCACCACCTCGGTCAACCAGGGCAACTCCTGACCCAGCACATCGCGATACAGAAACAAAATGGCCGCCAATGCCTGGTTCTGGGTACTGGCCGAGACGTGGCGAGTCACCGCCAGGTCGGTCAGGAATGCCTCGACCTCCGCAATGCCCATCTCCACCGGATGCCGCTTGCCGTGAAACAAGATGAAGCGTTTAATCCAGTCGACATAGCTGGTTTCAGTACTGAGGCTGTAATGCTTGGCGCGAATTCGGAAACGCACCAGATCGAGCAGCTTCGGGTTCTGTGGGCCTGCCGGTTTATTGGACATGAGAATTCCCATCGAGCGATGGGGATTCATAACATTCAAGGGGTTGCAAAGACTGTGACGAGCTTATCGAAAAGCATTGCCAGTTTATTGGACAATCCCGTGTCTTCTAATTCGCGTTGGGCATGAAAGGCACAATCATCTTTTGTGGGCCATCCCACTTCAGGGACTTCCAGATAGCCCATCGCATGGAGAGTGGGCAACACTGGTTTGAGGTTGGCTACGGCTCGTCATTTTCTGAGCTTTACTACGACTTCACTCCCGCCAAGTTCTTTAAGTCAGAAGACAGGTCAGAGCTTGAAAAGCAGTTTGGTCGGGCTGGAGCTGCGGCGTTGGTACCTGCACTTAAAGCCATTGCGCAAGGCCACGGTTCGTACACAACGGAGCAGTTGCGGCAGCTACTTTCGGGCGCTCATGCCCAACCAACGCTTCAAGCCGACGGTCCCGCCTCCGGCGGGCCCGCGGCTTAAGCTCGGCGTTATAGCGGCAAAGACGCAAAGGCATAGCGTGCTCAAGTTCATCAACATGGCGCATCTTCCAAGCTTGCAGCGAAGCCGGTTTCAGCTCGGCTCTGCAAGCGCCCTGAGTTTGCCGTTGTGCTCGTCGCTTGCAGCTGGGTTTCTGGCACCGGCGTTCAAGCGGACGGCCCCGAAACCGCTTTGGGTTCTGCAACGGCAGCTCGCGGGCCGCCGCTTAACTCCGCGTTGGGCACAAAGAGGTCTGCGATGACTATAGCTCTCTACTTTGTAGTGCTCTTCGCGTTCTGTGCGGTCTTTACGCTCGAAGTGATTGCTCCTGCCACAGGGGCGAGTTGCGATAGGCGCTGGATGCGCAGTGCCGGCGTCCTCAATATCGTTCAAGTCGGATTCACGCTAGCCGCCGGCGTTGTCTTCCATCGGTGGTTTTCCACTAATTCTCTGGTCACATTGCCAGCCACGTGGCCAGAAGTTGCGGTTGGGACTCTGTGCTTCTTTACCAGCAGCTTCGTCGCATACTGGTGGCACAGGGCAATGCACAGATTCGACTTCCTCTGGCGTGTGTTTCACCAGCTTCATCACAGCCCCACCCGCATCGAAGCGCTGACCTCTTTCTATATGCACCCACTTGACGGAGTCGCTGCGACATTCATCAGCAGTCTGTGCGCGTACCTGATCTACGGCGCTACGCTAATGCGGCCGCTTGGGCGCTCCTCTTCGCCGCCCTCTATAACCTGTTCATTCATGCCGACAAGAGAACGCCGTACTGGCTGGGTTACATCGTGGCGCGCCCGGAAATGCACCGTGTTCATCACAAAACCGACTTCCATGCGAATAACTACGGGCTCCCATTGTGGGATCTGATGTTCGGTACTTGGGAAAACCCGAAAGAGCGGGTAGTGCATTGCGGATTCATCGGCGACAGAAGCTCCCGGATATTCGATATGTTGAAGCTCAGGGATGTACATATCACTGAAGTCGCAATGCCCAAGGCACGCGCCCAACCATCAGTTGCACCCGACGACCCCGCCTCCGCGGCTTCGCCGCTCCGGCGGGGCCGCGGGTGAACTGCGGCGTTGGGCGTCTCGGACGTCAGGCTTATAAAGCGGTTTGCAAATTTGAGCGCGGCCTTTGCCCTTGTTGCTTGCGGACGCAGCGGCGGCGATCACTTGCCGTCTCAAGTGATTTCGCAGTCGGTCTCTCCGCCTGGCTGGTGCACCGCCGAGATTGTTGAAACGCGCTGGGGCCCGATGGGAAGTCACACCCAAGTCTTGTTGTCTTTCGATGGGGGCAAGTGTGGCGCAGGCGCAGTTAGCGCAGGTGGTGTAGATCTTGGTTTGGAAATCAGGTGGCTTGATGACACAACCCTTGAGGTCCGGCATCCAAAGAACATAATCATGCAACGCAATGCATCGGGAGAAATTTTGCAGTGCTGGAACAGACGCGTCACCGTTCGGCTCAGCCCACAGGGCTGAGGGTATGTCCCGCCCAACAAGGCACTCCACGCGACGGCTTCGCCGCGCGTGAGTTTTGGCGTTATAGCGGCAAAGGCGCAAAGGCATAGCGTGCTCAAGTTCATCAACATGGCGCATCTTCCAACCTTGCAGCGAACCGAGTTTCAGCTCGGCTCTGCAAGCGCCCTGAGTTTGCCGTTGTGCTCGTCGCCTGCAGCTGGGTTTCTGGCGCCCACCAACCCGGCCCGCGCTAACCAGAGCATCAAGCCGACGTCCACGCCTCCGCTGCGCTCCGGCGTGGCCGCGGCTTATGCTCGGCGTTGGGCCCATATGTCGTGACATGCGCGGATCGATCGCACTAGGTTGCGCTGCAGGCCTCATCGGCGTGGCGGTGATGTACCCGTACATCCACAACAAGTTTGCACACCCACTCGCACGTTTGTCTCGTCAGGTGGCAGAAGGAGACAGCTGCGAGAAGGTGCGCGCGGAATTCCATCGCTACGCCGCCGCCCATAGTTCTCCGGACTTGGAGTATTCGGAGCCTACGTTCACGAGTGATCTATTGAACACCATGTCGGTACCTCCTAGTAGGGGTCTGTCGCTGTACGATCTCAGCCTCCTTGATGATCTTCAGCTCAGCGTACGGTGCGACTCCAATGACCGCGTCGCTGAGATTCTCTTCGTAGGAGACTGAAATGTTCGTAGCAAGGGGCTCGGCCCAACAAGCTGTTGAAGCCGACCGTCCTCGCCTCCGCTTCGCTGCGGCGAGTCCGGCGGCTTAACGCCGGCGTTGGGCGTAAAGGAAAAGCAGGGAACTCTATGAAAGCATCTTTTTATGCGGCCACTATCCTTCTTCTTGTTGGGTGTAGCTCGCAGCAGGTCTACGACAGCACGCAATCGCTGCGGGTGCAGGACTGCGAGAAACTGTCTATATCGGAGCGTGACGCATGCTTGGTCAATGCGCGCACTCCATATTCGGAACATGCAAAGCGTATTCAGGAATAGCCGCCATTGCCTCTAGTCGCCCAACCATCAGCTCCAGCCGACGTTCATGCCGCCGCTTCGCGCCGGCATGAGCGCGGCTGAGCTAGGGCGTTGGGCTTCACAGAATGGCTGACGGCAATTCGACATCTGTGTTCTTGGCGTGGTGGGGCGCTGGGCTCTCAACGACTCTGGCACTTGTGAAGCTGTTCGAGCTTTGGCAAACGCGCTTTCGACTTGAGGTCAGCTACAACTTCACTAGCAGCGTCGAGATTGGAAACGAAGTTCTCATTCGGAACCTATCTGCCAAGCCAGTCATCCTCACTCATTGGGAGCTTTTCTACCGGTCAGGTTGGTTCAAGCACAAAGACGAGCCTATTGAGTCTGCAGAGCACGATTCGGGAGATCGACAAATTGCTCCACACAGCACTTTTACCCTGCACTTCACGGAAGCTACGTACTTTGACTGGGGCCATGGAGCCCTGAAGAACAGAAAGATATATGTGCGCCTTCATCTTGCCGGCAGGAGGTCGCAATGCCGTTTGGTCTATCCGCAGTGAAGCCCAACCATTGCATCCAGCCGACGTATTTGCCTTCGCTTCGCTGCGGCAAATCCGCGGCTGATGCGGGGGCGTTATAGCGGCAAAGACGCAAAGGCATAACGTGCTCAAAGTCACCGACATGGCACATCTTTCAAGCTTGCAGCGAACCGAGTTTCAGCTCGGCTCTGCAAGCGCCCTGAGTTTGCCGTTGTGCTCGTCGCTTGCAGCTGGGTTTCTGGCGTTGCTGTTGCGGTCGTTGGGTCTGGCGCAGTTCGGGGAGTTCGCGTCGGCTTGCGTAGTGGCACCGCGTAGCTGGCATTCGTTGCGCTATAACCAGGCGTTCAAGCGGACGGCCCCGAAACCGCTTTGGGTTCTGCAACGGCAGCTCGCGGGCCGCCGCTTAACCCCGCGTTATAGCGGCAAAGACGCAAAGGCATAACGTGCTCAAAGTCACCGACATGGCGCATCTTTCAAGCTTGCAGCGAACCGAGTTTCAGCTCGGCTCTGCAAGCGCCCTGAGTTTGCCGTTGTGCTCGTCGCTTGCAGCTGGGTTTCTGGCATTGCTGTTGCGGTCGTTTGGTCTGGTGCGGTTCGGCCAGCTCACGTCGGTTTTCTCAGTGGTGCCGCGTAGCTGGCATTCGTTGCGCTATAACCAGGCGTTCAAGCGGACGGCCCCGAAACCGCTTTGGGTTCTGCAACGGCAGCTCGCGGGCCGCCGCTTAACTCCGCGTTCGGCGACTTCGAGGGAGTATTGATGGGCTCCGAAATCGCACTTCTTATCGTTCTGCCGGGTCTCGGTGTGTTTGCCTGGTTGAGCTACAGGACGCTCACGGGGCCGCTGCCGGATCGGGCCCTATATCTTGTTGCGTTGCTTGCAGGCTTGATGCTTGGAGTTAGCGGCATGGTCAGCGCGTATAGACCAGACATCCCGGAGAACTGGAACACGTCATTTCTCGTGGGCTGGTTCCTCATGAGCGCATCCTTTTGGCTTATTGTCGCAACCGGCATTGCTTTGCTCTGCATCTTCGTCCTGCGCAAGTTCGATGCGAGGGCCACTGGGTCCAATGCCGACAGACCCGGGCCATCTGCGAGAGAGCCAAATGAATGATGGTCAACCTCTCTCGCGCTCATCGGATTCGTTGCTTCGTTGCGACGCAGCCGAACAAGAGGTTCCAGCTGACGTCCTCGCCTCCGGGCCTTCGGCCCTCTGGCGAGGCCGCGGCTGAACCTCGGCGTTAGGCGTCATGACGACCGCCCTTCAAGCGTTTATATACATGGCTGCAGCGTTTTGTGCTGCTCGCTTAGTACTTGGTCCACCCGTTGACTATGGTCGGCTTGGCACGACGAGTCCGTATGGATTTGCTGCGCTTGCAGCGTTCTCGGCATTGCTCGCGTACCTACTCACGCGGCGCTTTGAGTGGCCTTCCGTAGTGCAGCCGCGTCTTCTCGGTGGGTCTCTCCGTGGTGTCATCGTTGCGCTAGCGACTCATCCTGTTCTCGCGTCCCTGGCATATCTCCAGGCTACCTGGAACAGCAACCTGGACCTATTCACATCGCTGGCCCGCGCTCCAGAGATTCTTGTTGGCGCCCTCTACCTATTCTTCGTTGGCGCGCTGATTACGTTGCCCATCGGAGCGCTGGCCGGCATCATCAACCACGCAGTGGAGGCTGTGGCGAATGACGCCTAACAGGGCATTCAAGCGGACGGGCTGTGCCCGCCGCTTAACTTGAGCATTGGGCAGCATGAAGATCGCTCGATTCTTGGTCGGTATCCTTGGGCTGGGTTCAACCCCGCTAACACGGACACATTCGACAAGAGTTCAATGCAATGACGAACGCTGACCCCCATCAGCTTTTAACCGACCTGCTTGAACCCTGGAAAGTCGTCATCGGCTCCGACTTCCAGGGTTACAGCAATCACTGCCATCGCATGGTCACGTTCTGTCTCGCGCTTCGGCATTGCACCGACGAAGAACGGCAAAAAGTGGCCATTGCGGCCTGCTATCACGACATCGGGCTGTGGACAGCCAGGACGATGGACTATCTGCCGCCTTCCGTGCCGCCGGCGATGGAGTGCCTGAAAGCTCGGGGCCTCCAGCATTGGGCCGAGGAAGTCAGCCTGCTGATCACCGAGCATCACAAGCTTCGCCCGTATACGGATACGCGTTACCCGCTCGTTGAAGCGTTTCGCCAGGCGGACCTTGTCGATTTCTCTTTAGGCCTCGTCAAGTTCGGTCTTTCGAGGAATTACGTGCGCGAGGTCAAGGCCCAGTATCCAAACGCTGGCTTTCACAAGATGCTCGTGCGCACGGCCTTGAGCTGGTTTGTTCGGCACCCCTTCAACCCCGCGCCGATGATGAAGTGGTGAAGCGAATCACATGCATAGCCCCACATCCCACCAGTCGCTCGTGCTGTCGTTGGTCCGCGCCCTGCAGGGCGAAGTCCATCCTCAACTGCGTCAGGCATCCATCGAGGTCGACGAACGCGCATGCATAGTTCGCGTCCGTTTTGAGTACGATGGCGATACTAAGGGTGCAGTGCGAGAAAGTGGTTCTTGTGCTGCCACGGAGGTGATTGCGGACTTTCCCGGACCTTGGAATCTTGACGAGCAGCATGTATCCGCTCCTTTTCCTAACAGCCTAGTCCCGCTCGAACATGTTGTCTATCGGCGCTGGGAGCCAGACGATCTTGGTTGACGACCATCTATCTGACCAAAGCTGCTTCGTCTAACTACCCTCCTGTATGCGCGCTCTAATTGCTGCGTTCGCCCTGACGATATGGCTCCCCCCCTGCCACAAACCGGCGACCGTCCAGCCCACAGCAAGCGCCGACTCGCCTCGCCCGCCGATGCCCGGTTCCGATCGCGACGCTCACGGCTGCATTCCGTCCGCTGGCTACCTGTGGTGCGAGAAGTCCGCTCGCTGCGAGCGCCCATGGGAGCTCGCGCAGGCGCAGGGCTTCGAAGCCAGCCAGGCCAGCGTCGAGGCCTACTGCACTTCACCCAAACCCTGAGCGCCCACATGGACGCTTCGCTACTCGCTTTCGATCGCCACCGCTCCCGCCTGCAAGCCATCGCGTATCGCATGCTCGGTTCGGTCGCGGAGGCCGAGGAGGTGGTGCAGGACGCCTGGTTGCGCTGGTACGAGGCGCCGCGGGCCACGCTCGAATCCACCGAAGCCTGGCTCGTGACGGTGACCACTCGGCTCGCGATCGACCGGCTGCGCCTGGCGAAGAACGAGCGCGAGGAATATTTCGGCCTCTGGTTGCCCGAGCCGACGCTCAGCGACGAGCCGACGCCCGAAGAAGCCACCGAGCGCGCCGATGAGGTCTCGATCGCGTTTCTCGCGCTGCTCGAACGACTGACGCCCGATGCGCGCGCCGCTTTCGTGCTGCGCGAGTTGTTCGATCTCGGCTACGACGAAGTGGCACGCTGCATCGGCAAGACCGAGGCCGCGTCGCGTCAGCTCGTGAGCCGGGCGAAGACGCAGCTGCGCGAAGGCAAGCAGCGGCAGAGCGTTTCGCCCCAAGTGCACCGCCGCCTGCTCGATCGTTTCGCCGACGCGCTCTCGCGTGGAGACACCACCGCCTTGCAGGCGCTGCTCGCCGAAGATGCCGAGCTGATCGGCGACGGCGGCGGCAAGGTGTCGAGCTTCGGCCGGCCGATGATCGGCGCCTGGAGGCTCGTGAAGCTGTTCATCGCGGCCATGCGTCGCGCGGCAGGACTGCAGCGCCTGGAGCCGGCGCTCGTCAACGGCGAATGGGCGCTGCTGCGCATCGTCGGCGACTGCCTGCATTCGGTCGAGAGCATCGAGACCGACGGCCAGCGCGTGACCCGCATGCTCGTGCAGCGCAACCCGGACAAGCTCAGGCGCATCGCATCGAAGCTCGGGCTGCGAACGGTCGATGTCACAAACGCGGAGGCTGCCCCGTCTGGTGAGTGAAGTCCTCATTCATCAATGGAGCATCGCCATGTCACCTCGCCTCAACTACATGCAGCAATCGTCGGACCTGTTCAAGAAACTCAGTACGCTGAGCATGGGCGTCAAGGCCAGCGGCATCGAAAGCGGCATCCTGTATCTGGTCGACATCCGCGCCTCGCAGCTCAACGGCTGCGCGTTCTGCCTCGACATGCATATCAAGCAGGCCAAGATCGGCGGCGAGCGCGAACTGCGCCTGCACCACGTCGCCATCTGGCGTGAGTCCCCGTTGTTCAGCGAGCGCGAACGCGCGGCGCTGGCCTGGACCGAGGCGCTGACCCGGCTCGGCGAGCATGGCGTCTCCGATTCCGATTACGCCGCCGCGCTCGAGCAGTTCTCGGAGAAGGAGCTGTCGGACCTGACGTTCGCGGTCGGCATCATCAATCTCTGGAATCGGCTCAACATCGCGTTCCGCAACGTGCCGGGCTCGCTCGACAAGGCATTCGGGCTCGAAAGGGCCGAGTTGGCCTGAGCGCCGGCTTGGGATAACTCTACGCAGGTCCGCCCACTCGTGAGGCGGACTTCCGCTAGCGCCTGCCGCCCGCCTTCGAATACGCCCGCAAGAACACGTCGACCGAAGCATCGATGTGCTGCCGGCGCTCGGCGGCGGGCACGGCTTCGATCGCGCCGACGAGCATCTGCAGGTGATACGGCCCCTTGATCAGGCAGAAGAACTGCGAGGCGGCTTCGGCCGGGTTGGTCACCTGCAACTCGCCGCTGTCGGTGGCGGCGACGAGCATCTTCGCGAGCAGGGCGATGGTCTTTTCGGGGCCCGCCTGCCAGAACAGGGCCGACAGCTTGCGATGTCGCTCGGGGCTGCTCGCCATCAGCCGCGTCAGCTGTAGCGAGTCTTCGCCGATGATCAGGTCGAAGAAGCCTTCCGCGATCATCGTGAAGCGCTCGCGCAGGTTCTGGCCGGCAGCGAACTCGTAATGCGTGTCGGGCGTGTGCGCCCGGCACACCTGTTCGACCGCCTCGCGAAACAGCTCGTCCTTGTCGACAAAGTGGCTGTACAGCGTCACCTTGGAGACGCCCGCGAGCTTGGCGATGGCCTCCATGCTGGTGGATTCGAGACCGTCGCGGGAGAACAGCGTCTTGGCGGATTCGAGCACGGCCAGACGCTTGTCCTGGTCCTTGGGACGGCCGCGCGAAGGGGCTTCGCGCTCGGGCGTGACGGGCTTTGAGGGGGGGGATGGGCAGCGTGACATTCACTTAATGTACTATCAAGTTCAGAAATGAGTGGGCGGCCGCCGGCCGCGAATGGGAGACCTCATGCACCGCAGCTTCGGCCCGCACACGGCGGCCGGTTTGAGTTTGGCGTTCACCCTGATCCTGAGCCTGAGCGCCTGCGGCGACAAAGAGGCCCCGCCCGCCCCGCCTCGGCCGGTCGCCGTGGTCAAGCCGGCCGGGCTCGATGCGCTCGCCGGCGAGGCCTATCCGGGCACCGTGCGCGCCCGCGTCGAGTCGGCGCTGTCGTTCCGCGTCGCCGGCAAGATCATCGAGCGTCGCGCCGAGATCGGCATGCACGTCGACAAGGGCGCCGTGCTCGCGGTGCTCGATCCGATCGACGCCAGGCTCAATGTCGAAGCCTCCAACGCGGCGGTCAAAGCCGCCGAAGCCGAGGCACGGCTGACCAAGAGCGAGTACAAGCGCCACGAAGACCTGCTCGCCAAGGGCTTCGTGAGCCAGTCGCTGGTCGACCTGCGCCGCAACGAGGCCGAGGCCGCGCAGGCCCGGCTCGATCAGGCCAAGTCGCAGCTCGCGGTGATCCGCAACCAGGCCGGCTACACGAGCCTGGTCGCCGACGCGCCGGGCACCGTCACCGAACTGCTGTCCGAAGTCGGCCAGAACGTCGCCGCCGGCCAGGCGGTGCTCAACTTCGCGCGTGACGGCGAGCGCGAGGTGCGCATCACCGTGCCCGAGGGCGGCGCGGTCGCCGCACTGCGTAACTCGGCCACGCTCACGGTCACGCTCTGGAGCCTGCCGGACAAGCGGTATCAAGGCCGCATTCGCGAAGTATCCGCCTCGGCCGATCCGCAGCTGCGCACGCACGAGGCGCGCATCACCATCGTCGATCCGGACGACGACATCCGCCTGGGCACCACCGCCAGCGTGATCGTCGGAGCCTCCGCGGTCGCCGGCTCGTTCCGCCTGCCGCTGACGGCGGTCACCGAGATCAACGGCAAGCCGACGATCTGGCGCGCGCAGGGCGATCCGCTCACGGCGCAGCCGGTGAACGTCGAAGTGCTGCAGTTTCTCGAGCGCGACGCGATCGTGCGCGGCCCCTTGAAGCCCGACGATCAGGTGATCTCGGCCGGCGTGCACCTGCTGCTTCCGGGCATGGCCGTGAAGGCGATCGATCGCAGCGCGCCGGTCGGTCTTTAAGGAACCGCCGCCATGCGCTTCAACCTGAGCGAATGGGCGCTCGCCAACCGCCCGCTGGTGATCTTCTTCATGGTGCTGCTCGCGGTGATGGGCGTGCGCGCCTACACCAGCCTGGGCCAATCCGAAGATCCGCCGTTCACGTTCCGCGTGATGGTGATCCAGACCTACTGGCCCGGCGCGAGCGCCGACGAGATGGACCGCCTGGTCACCGATCGCATCGAAGAAAAGCTGCTCGAGCTCGAGACGCTCGATTTCGTGCGCAGTTACTCGCGTCCCGGCGAATCGGTGGTCACCATCATCATCCGCGACGACCTGCCGCCTTCGGCGATGCAGGAATCGTTCTACCAGATCCGCAAGAAGATCGGCGACATTCGCGGACGCCTGCCCGCGGGCATCGTCGGGCCGCTGTTCAATGACGAGTTCGGCGACACCTTCGGCAACATCTACGCGCTGACCGGCCCCGAGTTCAGCTATGAAGAGCTCAAGGACTACGGCGATCGCATTCGTGATCGTCTGCTGCGCGTGCCGCAGGTGGCGAAGGTCGATTTCCTCGGCACCCAGGAAGAGCGCGTGTTCGTCGACCTCGCCAACGCCAAGCGCGGCCAGCTCGGCATTCCGCTCACGAGCGTCGTCAACGCCCTGCAGTCGCAGAACGCGATCGTCGCGACCGGCAGTTTCGACACGCCGCTCGAGCGCATCTATACCCGCGTGAGCGGGCGACTGCAGTCCGTCGACGACCTGCGCAACCTGCCGATCGCGGCCGATGGGCGCAGCGTGCGGCTCGGCGACATCGCCGACATCTATCGCGGTTATCAAGACCCGCCGGCCACGCGCATGCGCGTCAACGGCGTGAGCGCGCTCGGCATTTCGGTGTCGATGGAAAAAGGCGGGCACATCATCCGGCTCGGCCAGTCGCTCGATGCGGAGATCGAGGACATTCGCGCAGGCCTTCCGCTCGGAATGGAGCTGTCGCGCGTCGCCGACCAGCCGCGTGCGGTGACGCGTGGCATCGACGAGTTCGCGCATGCGCTGATCGAGGCGGTGGCGATCGTGCTCGCAGTGAGTTTCATCAGCCTCGGCGTGCGCACCGGCCTGGTCGTCGCGCTGACGATTCCGCTGGTGCTCGCGGCGACGTTCGTCGCCATGCGCCAGTTCGGCATCGACCTGCACAAGATTTCGCTCGGCTCGCTGGTACTCGCGCTGGGCCTGCTCGTCGACGACGCGATCATCGCGGTGGAGATGATGGCGGTGAAGCTCGAGCAAGGCTACGACCGGCTCAAGGCCGCGGCCTTCGCGTACACGAGCACCGCGTTCCCGATGCTCACCGGCACGCTGATCACGGCGGCGGGCTTTCTGCCGATCGCCACCGCCGCGTCGAGCACCGGCGAATACACGCGCTCGATCTTCCAGGTGGTGACGATCGCGCTGCTGCTGTCGTGGATCGCGGCGGTGGTGTTCGTGCCGCTGCTCGGCTACTACCTGCTGCCCGAGCATGCGTTCCGCAAATCCGAGGACGAGCAGCATCACGACATCTACGACACGCGCATGTACCGCGCGTTTCGCAAGGCCGTGCAAACCTGCGTCGATGCGCGCTGGACGACCATCGTGGCGACGCTGGGCATCTTCGTCGGCGCCATCGTGCTGTTCGGCATGGTGCCGCAGCAGTTCTTCCCGTCGTCGACGCGGCTCGAGCTGCTCGTCGACCTGAAGCTGCCCGAAGGCGCTTCGCTCGATGCGACCGACGAGGCCGCCAAGCGGCTCGAAGCCCTGCTCAAGAAGCAGGAGGGCATCGAGAACTTCGTGGCCTACGTCGGCTCCGGCACGCCGCGCTTTTATCTGGCGCTCGATCAGCAGCTGCCCGCCGCGAGCTTCACGCAGTTCGTCATCAACACGCATGACATCAAGGCCCGCGAAGCCCTGCGAGCCAAGCTGCTCGAAGCGCTGCCGCTGGCGTTCCCGGACCTGCGCTGGCGCGTGAACCGGCTCGAGAACGGCCCGCCGGTCGGCTACGTACTGCAGTTCCGCGTCATGGGGCCGGATCGCGCGGTGGCGCAGCAGATCGCCGAAAAGGTGGCCGCGATCTTCCGCGCCAATCCCTACCCGGCCGGCATCCATCTCGACAGCTACGAGCCGTCGAAGGTCATCAAGGTCAAGGTCGACCAGGACCGTGCGCGCGCGCTCGGCGTGACTTCGTCCGACATCGCGCAGACCATTTCGGGCTCGCTCGACGGCGCGCAGCTGTCGGATTTCCGCGAGGAGAACAAGCTCATCCCGATCACCCTGCGCGGCCCGGTGGCCGAGCAGAAGCATCTGAACCTGCTCGGCTCGCTGTCGATTCCGACCGCGGGCGGCTCGGTGCCGCTGGCCCAGCTCGCGCAGATCGAGCAGAGCTTCGAGCCCGGCATTCTCTGGCGCCGGGACCGCATCCCGACCGTGACCGTGCGCGCCGACATCTACGCCAACGTGCAACCCCCGGTGGTGGTGAGCCAGCTGCTGCCCGAGATCCAGAAGATCGAGCTGCCGCGCGGCTATCGCATCGAAACCGGCGGCACCGTCGAGGACAGCGGCAAGGGATCGGCTTCGGTCAACGCTGGCATGCCGCTGTTTTTGCTCTGCGTGCTGACCTTGCTGATGATCCAGCTCAAGAGTTTCTCGCGTACGGTGCTGGTGTTCCTGACCGCTCCGCTCGGCATCATCGGCGTCGCCGTGGCGCTGCTGCTGTTGCTGAAGCCGTTCGGCTTCGTCGCGATGCTCGGCACCATCGCGCTGGCCGGCATGATCATGCGCAACACCGTGATCCTGGTCGACCAGATCGAGCAGGACATCACCGATGGCCACCCGCCGCAGGTCGCCATCGTCGATGCCACCGTGCGCCGCCTGCGGCCGATCGTGTTGACCGCCGCGGCCGCGGTGCTGGCGATGATTCCGCTGTCGCGCTCGGAATTCTTCGGCCCGATGGCGGTGGCGATCATGGGCGGGCTCATCGCGGCGACGCTGCTGACCCTGCTGTTCGTGCCGGCGCTCTATGCGGCCTGGTTCCGGGTGCCGCGCACCGGCACACGCTGATCCATCGATCGGGCCCGGAGTCGCCGTGGTCTGTGGTATATCTACCGGTATATCTACAAGTTGATCTTCAGACGACCGAAGGCTTTGGTTTAGCGCCAGTTTTTGGTCTGTGAAGTCTTCGGAACCACCCGACACGCAAGGATTGCAGATGAGCACGCCCGAGAGCGTCAGAGAGTCTCGTTTCGACGAACTGATCCAGGACTTCTACGGCCAGGCCGTCATCAGCGAGTGGTCCGAGTTCCGCAATTGCGGGCTGTCGGCGCTGTGCGAATGGGCCGGCGCCTCGGGCGCGGTCTGGATCACGCTGTCGCACAGCAGCGTGATCGGCGAGTTCACCGAATTCCCGGCCGAGCTCGGCATCAGCCGCTCGACGGTGACCAAGCTCACCAAGTCCGGCGATTTCGTCGAAAAGCTGCTCTCGCCGGTTCCTTCCGAGCTGCAGTCGCCCAAGCTCGCGGACACCGTGCGCGTGCAAGTGCAGCGCTACTCGCATCGCAAGACTGCGCTCGACAGCGTGGTGCTGGTCTACTTTCGCGGCAACACGCAGCCCCCCGCTCTGCTGAGCCGCGCGGTCGGGCATCTGGTCGAGGCCGGAAGCCTGTCGCTGCACCAGTACATTCAGCGCGACGAGTGGCTGCTCGCGCTCGGGCGCAGCAACCGCGGCACCGCCGCGGTGATCGATTCGGGCGGCGTGATCTATGCGGCGAGCAAGCGCTTCCGCGAGCTGGTCGCCGCCGAAGACGGTTCGCCCGACTTCACCGAGCTGCCGTTCGCCCTGCCCAACCTCGAACTCGACGGCACCGCCGATTTCGTCCTCGGCCCACTGCATTTCCGCGTCTCTCCGCTCGGCGGCGTGTTCCAGATGTATGCGCGCAAGCCGCTGCCGCTCGATGGTCTGTCGCCGCGCGAGCAGCAGATCGCGCGCGCGCTCGGCAACGGCAAGACCTTCAAGAGCGTGGCGCGCCAGTACGACATCGCGGTATCGACGGTCGCCAACCATGCCTCGCGCATCTACCGCAAGCTCGGCATCTACCGCCGCGAAGACCTGGTCGACCTCGTGCGCCGCCCGGCCGCCAACAGCAGCGATGCGGCACCGCCCACCGCTGCCGCACGCTGAGGCCCGCCCATCATGAATCTGTCGGCGATTCGCGAGGCCGAAGACCTCGGCCACGGCATTCACTGCATCGACACGCTGCAGGACAGGCCCGGGCTGGCCTGCTGCTACCTGATCGAACACCAGGGCGAGGCCGCGCTGATCGAGTGCGGCACTTCGCCCGGCGTGCCCGGGCTGCTCGCGACGATCGAATCGCTGGGCCTGCGCCGCGAGCAGATTCGCTATCTGATTCCGACCCACGTGCATCTGGACCATGCCGGCGGCGCCGGCCTGCTGATGCGCGAACTGCCGCAGGCCAGGCTCGTCGTGCATCCGCGCGGAGCCCGGCACCTGATCGATCCGTCGAAGCTCATCGCCGGTGCAACCGCCGTCTACGGCGATGAAGTGGTGCGCGCGATGTACGGCGAGATATTGCCGATCGAGTCCTCGCGCGTGATCGAGGCCGACGATGGCGCTCGCGTCGCCCTGGGCGATCGCGAGCTGCTGTTCGTCGATACGCCCGGCCATGCACGCCATCACTTCTCGGTCTGGGACGCGCAGAGCCGCGGTTTCTTCACGGGCGATACCTTCGGCCTGTCGTATCGCGTCTTCGACGGTCCGGCCGGGGCATTTCTGCTGCCGACGACCACGCCCGTGCAGTTCGAGCCCGATGCCTGGGAGCAGACGCTCGACCGCTATCTATCGTTCGATCCGCAGCGCATGTACCTGACGCATTACGGCTGCGTCGAGAATGTGGTTCAACTCGCCGCCGAACTGCGGCAAGGGTTGCGCGACTACCAGCGCCTCGCCCGCGGACTGGGTGGCGGCGCAGCGGATGGCGACGCACGTCATCGGGCACTCAAGGCCGCCCTGCTCGAGCACAGCCTCGAAGCCCTGCGCGAAAAGCATGCGCCGGCCAGCGAGGCCTTCGCCCGCGACTGGCTCGCGATGGACATGGATCTCAATGCCCAGGGCCTCGAAGTCTGGCTCGACAAGGCAGGCTGAGCGGCGCTGGCCGGCGGCGGTCCCCGTTACGATCGGATGCCCAGGCTCTGCGGCGGCCCGGCTAAAATCACGGCCATGCGTTCGCTCCTTCTTGCCGGCTGCCTGTGCCTGGGACTGACCGGCTGCACCACTGCGGGTTATTACTGGCAGCTTGCGCGTGGGCAGATGCAGTTGCTGTCGAGCCGCGAGCCGATCGCCGGCATCGTCGGCGACTCCAATCGCGACCCCAAGCTGCGCGGACGCCTGAGCCAGCTCCAGCAGGCCCGCCGCTTCGCCTCCGAGTATCTGCACCTGCCCGACAACGGCAGCTATACGCTGTACGCCGATCTCAAGCGAGATTACGTGGTCTGGAACGTGTTCGCGACGCCGGAGTTCTCGCTCGCCGCGGTCGAGTCCTGCTTTCCGATCGCCGGTTGCCTGGCGTATCGCGGCTACTTTTCTCGGGCCGGAGCCGAAGCGCAGGCCGCCAAGTTGAAGAGCAAGGGTTATGAAGTGGAAGTCGGCGGCGTGCCGGCCTATTCGACGCTCGGCTGGTTCGACGATCCGGTCATCAACACGATGATGCGCTGGTCCGATGCGCACCTGATCGGCACGCTGTTCCACGAGCTCGCGCACCAGCGGCTCTACGTGAAGAACGACACCGCGTTCAACGAATCCTTCGCGAGCTTCGTCGAGGAGCAAGGCCGTCGCGACTATCTCGCACTCAACGAAGTGCCCGGCATCGACGAGTCCGCCGAGCTGCGCCGCGAGCAGCGCAATCACCAGTTCGTCGAGCTGATCCTGGCGACGCGCGAGCAGCTGCAGGCGCTCTACGCCCAGCCGCTCGAAGCCGATGCGATGCGCCAGGCCAAGCAGGCGGTGTTCGACGACCTGCGGGCGCGCTATCGCGTGCTGCGCGATGAAACCTGGGGCGGTTACGCGGGCTACGACGATTGGTTTTCCGAACCGCTCAACAACGCGCGCCTGCTGCCGTTCGGCCTCTACGACCAGTGGGTGCCGGCGTTCGCCGCGCTCTGGCGCGAGCAGAATCGCGACTGGGCCGCGTTCTACGAGGCCGCCGCCCGGCTCGGCGCGCTGTCGCCGAACGAGCGCCAGGCCAGGCTCGAAGCCCTGGCCGCGGAGTCCGCCACATGAGAGCGCTCGCCTCGCTCGTGCTGATCGGCCTGGTCTTCGTCACGATCACCGGCTTCGGCAGCCGCGACTCGACGTCCGAGGCGCGCCGCGACGCCAACCGCTTCGTGCTCGAAAAGCTCAATCGCCAGAGCGGCGAAGGCTGGAGCCGCAGCGGGCGTTACTTCCTGTGGAGCTATCGCTTCTCGCGCAACGGCTGCGACCTGGAGATCCGTCGCGAGGCGATCGAAGGCGGCCAGGTGGTCCGGCAGGAGGTTCCGCTGGCCGACGTGATCCCGCTCTGGATGGGAACCGGCTCGCTGGGCCTGTACTGCCAGTCGCGGCTCAACTGCATCGACATGCAGGTGACCAATCCGGGCGATGTGGTGAGCTCCAGCCACTTGAGCGAAACGCCCGTGCTCGCCCCCGAGCCGGACGATCTGCCGAAGCTCAAGGACGCCTTCGACGAATTGCACCGGCTCTGCGACGATGCTTACGGAGCGCGCTGAAGCTCGATACCGTGGTCTGCGCCTTTAATTGTTTTGCACGCGATTTTTCCGTCTTCCCTTGGGATACGATCAGGCGTGGGGCTAGAGGCGCGGGGGCGTCGCATGAGCAAAATGTCGTGGTGGCTTGCGTTGGCGTGCTGTCTTTGCCTGTTGCCGCGCATGGCGGGGGCCGGGACGAAGTTGCAGGAGAACGGAACAGAAGACGGCGTTCTAACCCGCGAAGCGACCGTGCGAGAAGGTCTGGACGCCTTCAACCGCGGCGATTACACCGTCGCCCTTCCCATTCTGGAAAACCAGGCCGAACAAGGCGACGCATCTGCGCAGGATGTACTTGCTTACATGTATGAGAACGGCTGGGGCACACGCCGTGATTTCTCAAAAGCGGTTTATTGGTACAGAAAGGCCGCAATGCAGGGCGCGCCTCCTTCCGAAACGAGCCTTGGTCGTATGTATCAAAGCGGCTCGGGTGTTGAAAGGAATGACTCATATGCCGCCTGGTGGTACCAAAAAGCGGCTGAACACAATTACCCTGGCGCGCGGGACAGGTTGAACAATTTGCTCAATGCGGGGGTAGAAGTTTCGCTGCCGCCAGAACTCGCGAATAACGGAAGCAAGGTAACCGCGGCGCAACCCGTCACCGTTCGCACCGTCCCCGCGACGCTCAGTGCCGCAACCCGCCAAAAGCGCTCGGTCACGACAGGCTCAATCCAATTTCAGACCGGCGAAGAGATCCTGCGCGGTGCCGATGGTTGCGGGCGGATCGCACTCGGCGGAGTCGATCCGAAATACCGGCAGGGCGCCATCGATGCGGCGAAACAGAGCGTATGGGATGGAGTTTGCGCTGATGGTCTGGCCCTTGGCCCGGGCCGGCTGATCTACCTCAGAGACAACGGCGAACTCATCGGCTACTCCGACATGTGGATGCTGGACGGCAGACCCATCGGGCGCACGTTCACGCAGATGTACGGCGTCAAGAACGTCTACGCCGGAAGCCGGCGCGAATCCATCGCGTGGAATGGCGAGGGCTACTCGCGCAGCATCAGCAGCCGGGAGCCGAAGGAGCCCTGGGAAGATCAGGAATCGCTGTCGGTGACGCGTACGCCGCAGGATGCCAGCCAGTACGTGAACTTCGCCCTGGTCTCGAAATGCGGAGCACTCAAGAAGTCCGACTCGAACCACCACGATGAGCCGTGCATCCAGGAGTCACGCCAATCGCCGACCGGGAATTACGGGGATGGCAAGACCCATCATTACTGCAAGCCGCGCAAATGCCTCGAGCTGTGGCAGAAGCTCGCCGCGCCGCTGGTCGCCGCCTTCGACGAGCTGGAGCGTGCACACGCGGCTGAGGTCGCGTCTGCCAAACAACCGACGGAACGCTTGCTGGGGCCGTTGACGGCGGAGTACCAATCTCAAAAAGCCGAGGCGGAACGGCTCGCAGCAGAAGAACAGCACCGCGTCGCTGCCGAAGCCCAGCGCAAGGCGCTGCTAGCCACCGCGCGCCAGCAGGAAGTGACGGCGGCCAGTCAGGCGCGCAAACCCGTGAGCAGCCCAAATCTGGATGCGCTCATCAAGCGCATGAAAGAGAGCGCGAAATGAAAATCCAACCGGCGCGCGTTTTAGCGGCGATTTTCCTGGCGGCATCCGCCAGCCACGCCTGGGCTGTCTCGCAGTCGGATTGTGTGCAGGAGCAGGAAGCTTTCTTGCAGGCCGTCGTCGACAAAGACATCCCTCCAAAGAATCGCTCGAGCCTGCCCTCCCGATACGTCCAGGAGCGGGAGGATATGTGGAGGAACCACTATCTTTCGGGAGCAGAAACCAACGACAGCATCGCCTGGCACATCGCGGACACTCGCAACATCCGCAATGCGCGTGATGCCCAAGCGGTGATCGAGAGTCTCGCCAAATCCATGCAGAAAGATCAGGTCGAACTCGACACCTTCCAGGCGAGGCCGTATCAAGGGGGCTGTTGCGACAACCGGTTCAGCCCCGAAACCTATCAGGAAGGCGTCGCCAAGAAACGCATGCAGATTTGCTTCTTCGAGGCACGCAAGAATGAACTTTCCGGAGGAGCCTCCGCCGCCTCAGCTTCACCGTCGCCAGCTGCCGTGGCGGAATGCGGAGCAGCGCAATCGGCTTCGATCAACAGCACACTCGAACAGATCGACCAGCGTCTTGCACGCTTCCTTGAATCACCCGCCGGCAAACAGATCGGCACGGCGACGCCCATGTTGCAAGCCGTCATGTGGGGAACCAGCCAACAGGCGAACGCCTTGCGCGAATGCGCGAACGCCGAGGCTTTCAAGAAGCGCCTGACCGAACTGGATGCCGCTTTCGATTCGGCCAAGCAGGCCTGTGTTCAGATCCAGTCCCGGCCGGATATCTGCGGACCGGTTGCGCCGGAAGACCTCACGCAATAGGCGCTCATCGGCCCAGGCACCGCACCCTCGGAACGAGCCGCTATCGTCCGACGACCGCTACGCAAGCAGTTCGTCTCGAAGGCATGACGACCTGGTCTTTTCTCAGGCCACGACCTGCATCAGCTTGAGCCCGATCAGCACACAAGCTCCGGCGATCACCAGCGCGAGCGCACCCAGCGCGATCCGCGCGCCCGTGCCGCGCCGCTTCCACCAGGCCAGCGCAGCCAGCGCGATCGGCCGCAGCTTGAGTTCGGCCGCGTCGAGCAGCCTGGCGACCACCAATGACTCATGCGCGAGCATCACGAGCCCGAACGCGGTGATCAGCATCCCGGGCCCGGGCGCCGGCATCGCGATGATGCCGACCACGGTGACGACGATGCCCGCTCCGAGGCGCAACACCCGGCCGAAGGCGCTGCTGTGCGCCTCTCGCCGGTCTGCATGTTGATCCTGAAAGCGGTGCCCCGGTGCGCTTTGCTTGAAGCGCCGCAGGCGGTCCTTGATCCGCTCCATCATCGTGTCGTCCCCTCCGTTGCCGAACCGTAGGAGAGACGCAATGGCCGGCGACTGAATCGCCGGTCCACGCGCGCAGCGCGCTCAGCGCGCAGGATGCTCGTCGACCTGCTTGACGAATTCGCGCGCCTTGACGAAGCCGTACAGCACGCTGCCGTCGGGCAGGATGGTGGCGGGCGTTCCGCGCAGGCCCATCGCCTTGGCGAGCTCGTATTGGCTCTCGACCGGGTTCGGGCAAGCACCGGCCGCCCGGCGCGGCAGCTTGCCGGTCAGCAGCGCGGTGCTCAGCACGCCCTGGCGATCGACGTCGCACCACACTTTCTGCGCCTCGTCGAAGGCCTGCGACGGCTTGCCGTCCTTGGAGAAGAACAGATAGCGAACACCGATGCCGGCGTCGTTGATGGCGTCGATTTCCTTGTGCAGCAGCTTGCAGTAATGGCAATCGACGTCGGTGAAGATGGTCACCCACTGCCGCGCCTGGCCCGGCGGCGGAGCGAACACGATGGCGTTGCCGGCCTGGTCGAGCACGCTTTGCAAGCGCTCCTGGTTGCGCCGCTGATCGGTCAGGCGCGCGCCCGACTGCATGTCGATCAGGTCGCCCGATACCAGGTAGCGCCCGTCGGCCGTCACATAGCCGAAGGCATGCGCCTGGTGGATTTCGTACAGCCCCGGAGCCGGCGAACGCACGATGTTCTGGCGCTGCACGTCGGGCAGGCTCTTGGCGAGCTTGTCGCGAATCTGCTCGAGCTCGGGGTCGGGCTGCTGTGCCGGAGCACTCGCGGCCAGCAGCGTGCAAAGCAGGCCGGCCAAGGTCCGTAGCCAGCCGCCGAGGCGGGGCATCGTCCGCATGCCGCGGGTCAGCCCGTCGGCGTCGCCTCTGCGGCCTGCAGCAGCTTGAGCAGCTCGGCCGGCTGGCGATAGCCCGGCACGAGGTCGCCGTTGGCGAGGATGATCGACGGCGTGCCGCGCAGGCCGAGGTCACCGGCGGCCTGCAACTGCTCGGCGACCGGGTTCTTGCACGAGCGGTCGCCGGCGATCGGCGCGCCGAGCTTGGCCTGCGTGAGCGCGCCCTTCTGGTCGGCCGAGCACCAGACCTGCTCGGCCTTGTAGAACGAATCGGTGTCCGCGCCCGAGCGCGGGAAGAACACGTAGCGCACCGCGATGCCCTGGTCGTTGTACTCCTTGATGTGGCTGTGCAGGCGGCGGCAGAAGCCGCAATCGATGTCGGTGAACACGGTGACCGTGTACTTGGCCTTGGTCGCTTCGGGCGCGAATTCGATGAAGCCGTCCTTCTCGAGGTTCGACACCAGCGTGGCGCGCGCCACGCGGCGCGAATCCTCGGTGATTTCCTTGCGCGTCTGCAGATCGGTCAGATCGCCCGCGATCAGGTAGCGGCCGTCGGCCGTCACGTAGCCGAAGTTCATGCCGATCTGGATCTCGTAGATCCCCGGCAGCGGAGTGGCGCGCACATGCTCGGGGTCGAGGTCCGGGACGTGCGCCTTGATCGCGCTGCGGACGGCTTCGATGTCGCCCGCCGACGCCGGCGCCCCGTCGATGCGCTCGGCGGCGGCTTGCTGCTTGCCGGCTTCGGGCGCCGGCGGGGCGCAGGCGGCCAGGGACAGAATCAGGAGCGACAGGCAGTAGCGGAGTTTGATCACAGCGCGATCCATCTGGGTGGGACAGCAAAGAGCCGGCGGCAATGGCCGAAGGCGGAAATGATGACACCAAACAAGCTCCGTTGTTCACGGCGATATCCCGCATGGAACACCCTGCCGGCCGCCGCGAGTGGGCTCATTGGGCTTGAACCTATAATGACGCCCCATGCGCCAAGCCCCCCCGTCCCTGTTCGCCCCGCTGTTCGGGCTGCTCCACAGCGTCTATTCGGTTCTGGTGTTCTGCGTCGTCACCTTCCTGCTCGTCTGCCCGCTGATCCTGGTGGTGCCGGGCGTGGAGCGCCGGCGCAGGCTCGGGGCCTTCGGCACCCGGCTCGGGCTGCTGCTGATGGGCATTCCGTTCACCGTCAAAGGGCGCGAAAACCTGCCGCGGACGCCCTGCATCGTCGTCTCCAATCACGCGAGCTACTACGACGGCCTGCTGATGACGGCCGCGCTGCCTCCGGACTTCTGCTTCGTGATCCAGCACGGGGTCGCCAACTGGCCTTACGCCGGGGCCGTGCTCAAGCGCATGGCGCACCTGTTCGTGAACCGCGAGAACGCGCGCGCCGGGGCGATGCAGACCCGGCAGATGTTCAAGGTGCTGCAGCAGGGCCAGTCGCTGGCGATCTTCGTCGAGGGCACGTTCAAGGCCGAAGCGGGCCTGCTGCCGTTCAAGAACGGCGCCTTCCTGCTCGCCAGGAAGGCCGGCGTGCCGGTGGTTCCGGTCGCCATCCGCGGCTCGCGGCGCCTGCTCGGCGGCGGCAGCTGGCGCCTGCGCTGGAGCTGGATCGATGTGGAGATCGGCCAGCCGATCGTCTCCGATCTCGATGTCGCCACGCTGCGCGATGCGGCACGCGCGCAGATTCTTTCGATGTGCGGCGAGCCCGACCTGCAACCGCCCGCCGCACCCATCGCCTCTCCCATCCCCAAGGACGAGCCCGTCGAGCTCGTCTGAACCCGCACATGACCGATTCGAATCTCTCCCCGCGCCAACGCTACGAACAGGACCTCGCCAAGAGCGGCTTCGTCGCCGACGCCTCGCAAGCCGCCGCCGTCGATGCGCTCGACCAGGTGCAGCGCGCGCTGCTCGCCAATCCGCCGAAGAAGCGCCTGCTCAGCGATCGCCTGCACTGGCCCAAGGTCGAAGGGCTGTACATGTGGGGCGGCGTCGGTCGCGGCAAGACGCATCTGATGGATGCCTTCTACGACTCGCTGCCCTTTGCGCAAAAGCAGCGCACGCACTTCCACCGCTTCATGCTCGAAGTGCACGAGCGGCGCCGGCATTTCTCGCACAAGCGCGATCCGCTCAAGCTCGTCGCGCTCGAGATTTCGCATCAGGTGCGCGTGCTGTGCTTCGACGAGTTCTACGTCTCCGACATCGCCGACGCGATGATCCTCGGCAAGCTCACCCAATACCTGTTCGACGAAGGCGTCACGCTCGTCGCGACGAGCAACTGCGCGCCCGACGAGCTCTACAAGGACGGCCTGCAGCGGCAGAACTTCGTGCCGGCGATCGAGCGGCTCAAGCAGAACCTCAAGGTGCTCAACGTCGACGGCGGCGTCGATTACCGCCTGCGCGCGCTCACGCGCGTGCAGCTCTACCTCGACAGCAGCGACGCCGAGGCCGAGGCCAAGCTCGCGCAATGGTTCGGCGAAATCGCGCCCGAGCCGGGCATCGTAGACGTGACGCTGCAGATCCAGGGCCGCCCGGTGAAGGCGCGCCGACGCGCCGACGGCGTCGCCTGGTTCGATTTCTCCGAGCTTTGCGAAAGCGCGCGCGCCGCCGCCGACTACATCCAGCTCGCCCGCGAATACCACGCGGTGATCCTGTCGCGCGTGCCGCAGCTGAGCTTCGAGCACGAGGATTCCGCGCGCCGCTTCATCAACCTCGTCGACGAGTTCTACGACCGCGGCGTCAAGCTGCTGATCGCCGCCGCGGTTCCGCAGGAGCAGCTCTACACGGGCAAGAAACTGCGCTTCGAGTTCAAGCGCACGCAATCGCGCCTGCGCGAGATGCAGTCGCAGGAATACCTGGCCAAGCCGCATCTGGTCTGAGGCATTTCCGGCTTCGCGCGGCCAGGCGCATCGGGTGTATCGATAGAACAATCGCGCCGCCGCCGCGATCGCGCACTCCAAGGCCGCTTCGCGCCGCTAGAGTCGCCATCCCGCAATGACGGTCCGGCGCCATGCCTGTCCCACCCGATCACGAAGCGCCGCGAAGCGTGCTGTTGCTCGTCTCCACGCCGTGGCAGCTGTTCTGCGCGCTCGGCCTGTTGTTCGGCCCGTATCGCGATGCGCGTCGCACGCTCGCGCTGATCGATCAGCGACCGGGTCGCGAGAACCGCTGGCTCGATGCGCTCGCGCACCTGGCCGAGCCCGGACTCAGGATCGTCGAGCTTCCGCGCATCGGCAAATCGGTCTTCGATAAAGTGCTGCGCACGCGTCCGGTGCTGCGCCGCGTGCGCAAGCTCGTGCTCGAATGCGAGCCCGACGAAGTCGTCGGCGGCAACGACCGTCGTGCGGAATTCCAGTACGCGGCGCAGATCGCGCAGAAGCGCTTCGGTGCGCGCGGCGTGTATCTCGACGACGGCAGCTTTTCGTACTCCGGTCTCGTCAGCCTGCGTCCACGCCGGGCCGAAGCCTTGATCCAGGCGCTCGAAGCGCTCGGGGGCTGGCTCTGCTACGGCCTCTGGTATCGCAAGCCGCTCGCACTCGGCCTCTCGAACTGGTCGCAGAGCGCCTGGCTCGCGTTTCCGGAACATGCGCACGAGGGCCTGTCGCGCAGGCCGCGCCGGGCCTTGCGCGCCGAGTGGTATCGGACGCCGCAACTGCGCTCGATCAGCGAGCGCCTGATTCGCACCATCGGCGACGGCGAGCCGCCGGCCCAGGCCATCGACGAGCTCCTGCTGCTTCCGCATGACCATCTGCTCAGGGTCGACCGGCCGCTGCGCTCGGCCCTGTCGCAGCGCTTGTCCGAAGCGCGCGCGGCCGGGCGTCGTGTCGCGGTCAAGCGTCACCCGCGCAGTCGCGAGTGGTTGCTGGACGCGCCGAGAGACGAGCTGATCGAATGGGATCCGCGCCTGCCGATCGAGGCTTACGCGCCGTGGTTGCAGCAGGCGCACGTGATCGGTTCGCTCAGCACGGCGCTGCTGAGCTTGCGCTGGCTATGCCCGGCCGCGCGGATCGAATCGATCGAGCATCAGGGCGCGCTGCGCGATCCCTTGCGGGCGCTTTATCCGAGGCTCGGCATTCTGGGCCGCAGCGAGACCCTGCATCGGATTGCATCCCTGTGGGCGGATTCGCAGCGCTGGGTGCTGGTGGGTTGAGGTTTTGCGGGGGCTCGTTGTAGAGCTCGGCGGGCTTGCGGCGGCGAGCCCGGCGCTTTGACGAGCCGGGCGGACTCGCCAGCGGGCGAGCCATTGCGCATGCCCGTACGCTATCTTTGCTCCCACAAACAACAACCAGATTCCAGGAAAGGAACATGCGCGCAGCCCTCGTCCCCACCGTCCTGCTCCTCGTCGGCCTGCTGGCCGGCCCGGGCCCCGCCAGCGCCGCGACCGTCACCCGCGTGTCCCCTCAGGGCAGCGTCCGCGACGTCGCCCAAGTCACCATCGGCTTCGACGAAGCCATGGTGCCGATGGGCGATCCTCGCCTGCCCGCTCCGGCCGACGTCGTCTGCGGCGGCGCCAAGGGCAGCGGCCGCTGGGTCGATGCACGCAACTGGGCTTACGACTTCGAAGACACCCTGCCCGCCGGACTGCGCTGCAGCGTCAAGCTCAAGGCCGAGCTGAAGACCGAGGCCGGCGCGGCCATCACCGGCAAGCGCGAATTCGCGTTCGACACGGGCGGCCCGGCGGTGCGCCGCTCGATGCCCTACGAGGGCGCCAGCGGCATCGACTCCGATCAGCTGTTCCTGCTCGCGCTCGACGCGCCGGCGACGCGCGAAAGCATCGAGCAGCACGCCTGGTGCGCGGTCGACAACCTGTCCGAGCGCCTGCCCGTCAAGCTGCTCGAAGGCGCAGAGCGCAAGGCCGTGCTCGATCAGCGCGAGCAGCTCGGCTACCAGTACCGGCGGCTGCTGCGCGATGACGGCGAAGACGCCTGGACCAAGCTGTCCACCGAGCAGACGGCTCAGCGCGAACAGCGCCTGGTGCTGCTGCGTTGCGCGCGCCCACTGCCCGATGCCTCGGGCGTCGACCTGGTCTGGGGCGCGGGCATCGCGGCGGCCGGCGGCGCGGCGACCCGGACCGACCAGGTGCTCAAGTTCGAGACGCGCTCCGCGTTCACCGCAAGCTTTTCGTGCGACCGGCTCAATCCGCAGGCCGGCTGCGTACCGGTGCTGCCGATGAGCCTGCGCTTCTCGGCGCCGGTGCCGGCCAGGCTCGCGGCGAAAGTTCGCATCGAAGGCGGCGGCAGGAAGTTCGAACCCAAGGCTTTCGACGACGGCGAAGTGGTAGTCGACCGCATCGAGTTCGCGGCTCCGTTTCCGGAGAGCGCGAGCCTCAGCGTCGCGTTGCCGGACGATCTGGCGGACGACGCCGGACGCCCGCTGTCGAACGCCGGCAGCTTTCCGCTCGCGATCGGCACCGACGCGGCGCCGCCACTCGCCAAGTTCCCGTCCGAGTTCGGCATTCTCGAGCTCAAGCAAGGCGGCGTCTTGCCCGTCACGCTGCGCGACATCGAAGACCCGGTGAACGCACTCGCCATCGGCGGCAAGAGCAAGCGCATCGACGACGAGGCGCAGGTCATCGACTGGATGGCGCGCGTGCATCGCGCAGCGAACGGGCGCTGGGAAGATCGCAATTTCGTGCAGCCCGGCGTCGATTCGGTGTTCGCGGGCGACAGCGAGGTCGCGAGCTTCGAGTTCAAGCGGCCGGTCGGCGGCAAGGCCTTCGAAGTGGTCGGCATTCCGCTCAGGGAACCGGGCTTTCATGTCGTCGAGATCGCCAGTCCGCGGCTCGGCGAAGCGCTGATCGGCCCGGGCAAGACACGCTATGTCGCCACCACCGCGCTCGTTACCAACCTGTCCGTGCATTTCAAATGGGGGCGCGAATCCTCGCTCGCCTTCGTCACCACGCTCGATCGCGGCAAGCCGGTTGCGAACGCCGACGTGCGCGTCGTCGATGGCTGCGATGCGAGCCCGATCTGGCAGGGACGCAGCGACGAAAACGGCATCGTGCGCATTACCGCGACACTGCCGAAGCCGCAGACCTGGAGCAGCTGCGAGAACGGCGGCGACAGCGCTCCGCTGCTCGTCAGCGCCCGTCACGACGGCGATTTCTCGTTCGTGCTGTCGAGCTGGAACGAAGGCATCTCGCCCTACGATTTCAACCTGAGCATGGGGCTCTGGGACACACCCACCATCGGCCATACGGTGCTCGATCGCAGCCTGTTCCGCGCCGGTGAAACGGTGTCGATGAAGCACTACTGGCGCCGTCACGACGCCGGAGGCCTGCGCGTGCCGGCCGAAGCGCCGGACAAGCTCGTCGTCGAACACATCGGCGGCGAGCAGCGCGTGGAATTGCCGCTCAGCTTCGATGCGCACGGCATCGCGACGAGCGAATGGAAGATTCCCGATTCGGCGCGCCTGGGCGAATACAACTTGCGGCTCGAAGGGCCAGAAAAGCCCGATGGCGAGCGCATCAGCGCGGACAGCGGCAGCTTCCGCGTCGAGCAATACCGCGTGCCGCTCATGCGCGCGCTCGTCGAGCCGCCCAAGCAGCCCGCGATCGCGCTCGAATCGCTGCCGCTCGATCTCTACGTCGGCTACTTCTCGGGTGGTGGCGCAGGCGGTCTCGGCGTGAAGCTGCGCAGCCAGCTGCAGCCCAAAGCGCTCGACTTTCCCGGCTACGACGGCTATCGCTTCGGCGCGGAGCGCATCGCCCTCGGGCTCGTCGAGAATGGCGAGTATGGGGACGACGGGAACGACGAAGGCGGCAAGCCCGCGAGCAGCCGCACGCAGCCGCTGGTGCTCGACGCCAACGGCTCGGCGCATGCGGTCATCGACGATCTGCCCAAGCTCGACGAGCCCAGGACGCTCGTCACCGAGCTCGAATATCCCGATGCCAACGGCCAGATCGCCTCGGTGCGCGGCACGGTCGCGCTGTGGCCGGCCGGCGTGGTCGTCGGCGTCGCATCGGGCAACGTCAAGGCCGGCGATGCGCTGAAGGTGCAGGCCGTGGTGCTCGGCGTCGACGGCAAGCCGGCAGCCAATCGCCCGGTGTCGGTGACGCTCTACGAGCGCAAGTCGCATGGCTATCGCAAGCGCCTCGTCGGCGGCTTCTATGCGTATTCGAGCAGCACCGAGACGCGCAAGCTCGGCGCGGATTGCAGCGGGCGCAGCGATGCGCAAGGCCGGTTCGAATGCAGCATCGCCCCGAAAGCCACGGGCAACATCACCATCGAAGCGGTCGCGCGCGACGACGAAGGCCGCCGTTCGCGCGCGACCAGCAGCGCCTGGATTTCGGGCAGCGACGACGACTGGTTCGCGCAGGGCGATTCGGATCGTATGGACGTGATTCCGGAGCAGCGCCAGCTCGCGCCGGGCCAGAAGCTGAAACTGCAGGTGCGCAGCCCGTTCCGCCACGCCACCGCGCTCGTGAGCATCGAGCGCGAAGGCGTGCTCGATGCCTTCGTCACGGAGATTTCGGGCAGCGATCCGACCATCGAGGTGCCGATGCTCGACCGCTACGCGCCCAACGTCTACGTCTCCGTGCTCGCCCTGCGGCCGCGCGTCAGCGACTTCCGCTCCAGGCTCGCGAGCTTCCTGCGCTGGCTCAGGCTCGATCGCTTCATCGGCATCGAGGGCGGCAATCCGACCGCGATGGTCGACCTGTCCAAGCCCGCGTATCGGCTCGGCATCGCCGCCGTCGACGTCGGCTGGGATGCGCATCGCCTGCTGGTCAAGGTCAAGCCCGCGCAGCCGCAGTACAAGACGCGCGACAAGGCCAGCGTGGACATCGAGGTGAAGACCGCCGACGGCAAGCCCTTGCCCGAAGGCGCCGAGCTCGCCTTCACCGCGGTCGACGAGGCCCTGCTCGACCTGCTGCCGAATCGCTCGGTCGATGTGCTCGAGGCAATGATGCAGCGGCGTGGCATCGAGGTGCTGACCTCGACCGCGCAGATGCAGGTGGTCGGCAAACGTCACTACGGTCGCAAGTCCGCGGCGCCCGGCGGTGGCGGCGGTCGCGGGGCTCCGCGCGAAATGCTCAACAGCCTGCTGAGCTGGCAGGCGCGCGTTCCGCTCGATGCGCAAGGCCGCGCGAAGCTCGAAGTGCCGCTCAACGATGCGCTGACCGAGTTCCGCTTCACCGCGGTCGCCAGCGCCGGCAGCGATCGCTTCGGCGAAGGCCATGCGAGCGTGCGCACGACGCAGGACGTGCAGCTGCTGTCGGGCCTGCCGCCGCTGGTGCGCGAAGGCGACGAATACGCGGCACAGTTCACGCTGCGCAACACCAGCGACCAGCCGCAGAGCATCGCACTGAGCGCGACATTGCGCGATCAATCCGATGCCGAGCTGCCCGCTCCGGCTTCGCAGCAGATCAGCCTGCCCGCGCAATCCGCGCAGCCCGTGCATTTCACCGTCAGCGTGCCTTACGGCATCGGCGGCTTGAGCTGGACCGTCAGCGCCAAGAGCGGCAGCGGCGAAACGCTCGACGCCTTGCGCGTGACGCAGCAGGTGGCGGCGGCCGTGCCGGTGCGCGTGCAGCAGGCCACGCTGCTGCAAATCGACGGCCCGCAATCGCTGCCCGTCGCGGCGCCGTCCGACGCGTTGCGCGGCACCACACCCGAGTCTGCTGCCCGCGGCGGCGTGCGCGTCGCGCTTTCGCCTTCGCTCACGGCCAGCCTCGCCGGCGTGCGCGAATGGATGCAGGCCTATCCGTACAGCTGCAACGAGCAGCAGGCCTCACGCGCGATCGCCACGAACAACCGCGAAGCCTGGAACACGCTCATGAGCCGCCTGCCGACCGCGCTCGATGGCGACGGCCTCGCCAAGTATTGGGCGATCGATACGCTCGAAGGCAGCGACGTGCTCACGAGCTATCTCGTGCAGCTCGCCGACACCAGCGGCTGGCCGATTCCGGACGACACGCGCGAACGCATGCTCGGCGGCCTCGAACGCTATGCCGAAGGCCGCATCCGCCGTGGCGGCGCGATCGGCAACTCCGTGCTGGTTCCGCGTCGTCTCGCCGCGATCGAAGCCTTGTCGCGCCACGATCGCGCCAAGCCTCAATGGCTCGAATCGATGAGCTTCGATCCCACGCTGCTGCCGACCTCGGCGCTGATCGACTGGATCGGCATTCTGCAGCGCGTCGACAAGCTGCCGCGCAAGGCCGAGCGTCTGGCCGAGGCGAAGTCGGTGCTGCGGGCCCGGTTCGATCTGCAGGGCACGAGGCTGGGGCTTTCGTCCGACCAGGATTCGCTGTCCTGGTGGCTCATGGGCTCGGTCGACAGCAACATCAACCGCGCGATTCTCGCCCTGCTCAAGGAGGCCGACTGGAAGGCCGACCTGCCTCGGCTCGTGCGCGGCGCGGTCGATCTGCAGAAGCGTGGACACTGGGACCTGAGCACCGCCAACGCCTGGGGCTCGCTCGCGCTCGAACAGTTCGCCGCCGCCTTCGAGCGCGGCAAGGTCACGGGCAGCACGCGTGCCGAACTTGGAGAGGCTATCCAGCAAAGCGACTGGAACAGCGTCGAAGCGGGCGCCGATCCGCCGCCGCTCGACCTGCCCTGGCCGCTCGCATCCGGCGAACTGAAACTCGCGCACGACGGCGGCGGCGCGCCCTGGGCCATCGTGCAGACGCGCGCCGCGGTGCCGCTGCGCGAGCCGTTCTCGGCCGGCTATCGCATCAAGCGCACGATCACGGCGGTCGAGCGCAAACACCAGGATCGCTGGAGCAGCGGCGACGTCGCGCGCATCAGGCTCGAAGTCGAAGCCGCATCCGACATGGGCTGGGTCGCCGTCGACGATCCGGTGCCCGCGGGCAGCAGCATCGTCGGCAACCTCGGCCGCGATTCGGCCTTGCTCGCTGCGGGAGAACAGGCCGGCGGCAACGCCTGGCCGAGCTTCGAAGAGCGCCGCTTCGACGCGTATCGCGCCTATTACGAATACGTGCCCAAGGGCCGCTTCTCGACCGAATACACGCTGCGCTTCAACGCCGCCGGACGCTTCACGCTGCCGGCGACGCGCGTCGAGGCGATGTACGCACCCGAGATGTTCGGTGAAACGCCGAACGAGGTGATCGAGGTGAAGGAGCCTTGAGATGCCGCTCGCTCGACCTTCACCTGTCACGATGACGAACGCCCCGGAGAGCCCGTGCTCGACTACCTGCTGACCCTGCCGCAATTTCTCGCCTGGTGGCTGCTCGCGCTCGTCGAGTGCGGCGTCTTCGTCGGGCTTTACATTCTCATCACACCGCATAGCGAATTCCGGCTGATTCGCGAAGGCAACGTCAGCGCCGCGGTGATGCTCAGCGGCGCGCTGCTGGGCTTCGTGCTGCCGGTGGCGAGCGCGCTCGCGCACAGTGTGAATCTGGCCGACTTCGCGGTCTGGGGCGTCGTCGCGCTGGTCGTGCAGCTGATCGTCTATCTGGCGCTGCGACTGTCGTTCAGACCGCTGCACGAGCTCATCGAACAGGATCGCCTGAGCGTCGCGATCCTGTGCGCGGCCATCGGGGTCGGCGCCGGCGTTCTCAACGCGGCGGCGATGACTTACTGACGATGAGCCGATCGAGCGAAACCGTGGTGCTGATGCTGCTCGGCGGCGCGGTACTCGGCAGTCTGGCTCTGGCCGAGCGGGGCCAACGTTCCCGACTGCCGCCGGAAAGGCAACTACCGCATCTGCGCAATCAGTACGCGAATCTCGACGATTGCAACTGCGCCTACAGCAGCGCGCAGTGCAGCTACGAGAGCCAGCTCGGCCGTTGGGTCGGCCCCTGGTATCTGCGTGACCCCGACGAGCGCTCGCGTGCCCCGTACGATGCGGGGCCGGGCCAGCGCTGCGGTTCGACGCACGGCAGCTCGGCCGCCGGCCGCTATCGGGGCCCGGTCGAAACCGAGCAAAGCACGCGCTCGACGCGATCCGGCTTCGGCTCGCACAGTGGCGGTCACATGGGCTGATGAAACGCCTGTCGATTCCACCGCGCGAGAACTGGGAACAGCGGCTCGCGGCCATCGGTTTCGAGTTTCACAGCATCGATGGCCAGCCGTACTGGACCGAAGACGCCTGCTATCGCTTCGACAGCGGGCAGATCGACGAACTCGAAACCGCGACGCAGGCGCTGCACGACATGAGCCTCGAACTCGTCGATCGCGTCGTCGAGCGCGGCGACTACGAAAGGCTCGGACTCAATCTCCACGCGTCCGCGCTGGTCGAGCAGAGCTGGCGCGCGGGCGAACGCGCGCTGTACGGCCGCATGGACCTGAGCTACGACGGCCGCCAGCCGCCGAAGCTGCTCGAATACAACGCCGACACGCCGACCGCGCTGTTCGAAGCCAGTGTCGTGCAATGGTTCTGGTTGCAGGACCAGCGCTCGGGCCGGGACCAGTTCAACTCGATCCACGAGAAGCTCGTCAAAGCCTGGAACGAGATCGGGCTCGCCTCGCCGCGCGTGCATTTCGCGAGCGTGCACGAGGCGCTCGAAGATCGCGTCACCTGCGAATACCTGCGCGACACCTGCGTGCAGGCCGGTTTCGAAACCGTGGCGCTCGACATCACCGACGTCGGCTGGAACGGGCGCGCATTCACCGATCTCGACGAGCGTCCGATCGCGCAGCTGTTCAAGCTCTATCCCTGGGAATGGATGCTCGTCGAGGCCTTCGGCGAGCATCTGCACAAGGCGCCGACGCGCTGGATCGAGCCCGCCTGGAAGATGCTGCTGTCGAACAAGGCCGTACTGCCGCTGCTCTGGCAGTGGTTTCCGGGCCATCCGAACCTGCTGCCCGCATCGAACTCGCCGGACACGCTCAGCGGCCCGCTCGTACGCAAGCCGCGCCTCGGACGCGAAGGCCAGGACACGCAGATTTTCGAAAGCCGTCTGCTGCTGCCGAAGCGGGACGGCGACCAGGTCGATGATTGGATCTACCAGCGCCTGCACGAGCTGCCCGACTTCGGCGGACGCAGGCCGGTGATCGGTTCCTGGATCATCGGTGACGAAGCGGCCGGCATCGGCATCCGCGAGGACGACGGCCCGATCACGCGCAACACCAGCCGCTTCGTTCCACATCTGTTCTGAACCATGCGACTTCCGAGGCTCACGTTCGGACGCTCGGCGATCGCGCTGGCCTCGCTGCTGGCCTTGATCGCATTGCTGTTCGCCCTGCGCATCTGGCGCGACACGCGGCCCCAGCCGTCGCCGGATTTCGCGAGCGTGCGCGAGCGCTATCGCTCGTCCGAGGCGCAGCTGCTCGATCGCAACGGCGTGCTGCTGCAGGCGCAGCGGCTCGATCTGTCACGACGCCGGCTCGGCTGGGTGGCGCTCGATGAGATTTCGCCCGCGCTGATCGACACGCTGATCAAGGCCGAAGATCGGCGCTTCGCCTCGCATGCGGGCGTCGATGCGCTCGCGATCGCGGGCGCGATGCGCGATCGCTTGCTCGATCGCGCGTATCGCGGGGCGAGCACCTTGCAGATGCAGCTCGTCGCCCAGCTCGATCCGGCGCTGGCGGCTAGCGCCCGGCGTCGCGGCCTGCTGCAGAAGCTCCGGCAGATACGCGCCGCCAGATCGCTCGCCCGCAGCTGGTCGCGCGACGAGGTGCTCGAGGCTTATCTGAACCAGGTGAGCTTTCGCGGCGAGACGCAGGGCATCGCGGCGGCTTCGGCACAGCTGTTCGGCAAGCCGGCTTCGGCCTTGAACCTCGCCGAGTCGCGCACGCTCGTTGCGCTGCTGCCGGCGCCCGGCGCGAAAGCCGAAGCCGTGGCGCGACGCAGCTGCGCGATCGGCTCGCTGCGCGGCGACGACTGCGATGCGCAGCGGGCGCTGACCTTCGCCGCGCTCGCGCGTCCGCCCGCGATCGCGCTCGAACGCAGTCTCGCACCGCACCTGGCGCGCCGGCTGCTGCGCGAGCCTGGCGAACGCCTGCGCTCGACGCTCGATGCTCGCGTTCAGCAGCTGTCGCTGCAAGCCTTGCAGAACCAGCTGCGTTCGCTCGTCGGCGAGCGCGTGCGCGATGGTGCGGCCGTGGTCGTCGACAACGCGAGCGGCGACGTTCTGGCCTACGTCGGCTCGGCCGGTCCGGGCAGCCGCGCGGCGCAGGTCGACGGCGCGCGCGCGCTGCGCCAGGCCGGCTCCACGCTCAAGCCCTTCCTGTACGGTCTGGCGATCGAGAAAGGCTGGCTCACGGCCGCGAGCCTGCTCGACGATTCGCCGGTGGCGCTGGCGGCCGGCGCCGGGCTCTATCGGCCGCAGAACTACGAGCACGACTACCAGGGCCTGGTCAGCGTGCGCACCGCGCTCGCGGGCTCGCTGAACATTCCGGCCGTGCGCACGCTCGTCCTGACCGGCACCGAGGCGTTTCGCGAGCGCCTGCATGCGCTCGGCTATGTCGACGGGCTCACCGAATCGGGGGAGTTCTACGGCTATTCGCTCGCGCTCGGCTCAGCCGAGGTGAGCCTGCTCGAACAGGCCAACGCCTATCGCACGCTGGCCAATGGCGGCCGCTGGTCGGCACTGCGTTATCGCCTCGACGAAGAAACTGCGCCGCCGCGCCAGGCGATGTCCGCGCAGGCCGCCTTCATCATTCGCGACATCCTGGCCGACCGCGGCGCGCGAGCGGTGACCTTCGATCTCGAGGGCCCGCTGTCGACGTCCTATCGCGCCTGGGTCAAGACCGGCACCAGCAAGAACCTGCGCGACAACTGGTGCATCGGCGGAAGCGCGCGCTACACCGT
This sequence comes from Hydrocarboniphaga effusa AP103, assembly GCF_000271305.1. GTDB lineage: Bacteria > Pseudomonadota > Gammaproteobacteria > Nevskiales > Nevskiaceae > Hydrocarboniphaga > Hydrocarboniphaga effusa. Next base: position 522,086 of record NZ_AKGD01000003.1, on the reverse strand, counting down.
GGCGGTCTGGGTCGGCAATTTCGAGGGCGAGCCGATGCGCACGGTTTCGGGCATCACCGGCGCGGCCCCGGCCTGGCGCGAGATTCTCGATGCGCTCGAGACCCTGGCCGCGTCGCCGCGCGAGCCCGAGACGCCGCCGCCAGGCCTCGTTCACCAGCGCGTGCGCTACGCGGGCGCCCTCGAACCCGAGCGCGAGGAATGGTTCACCGAAGGCACCCAGACCGCGCTGGTCGCCCCGGCGCCGGGGCTCGCGGCGCGTGCGCGCATCGTCTCGCCGGCCGCCGGCAGCTTCATCGCGCTCGATCCGGACATTCCGCTGCCGCGCCAGCACCTGCCGCTGCGCGCCGAACCGGCGTCGGCCGACCTGAGCCTGCGGCTCGACGGGCGCGTTGTCGGCAACGCGGCCCGGCCGCGATTGTGGACGCCGCTGCCGGGCCCGCACAGGCTCGACCTGGTCGACGCCCAGGGCCGCGTGCTCGACAGCGTGAATTTCAGCGTGCGGACGCCCAACTAGGCGAAACCTTGACCGAGCTGCCGCGCTGCGTCCTCGCTCGACCGGCGTTCGCTCGGCTCGCCAAACCCGGTCGATTCGGGCCCGCTTCGGCCAAGGCCGCTATCATCCCGTCCCATGATCAAGGTTCTGACGATCGAAGACGACGAGATCACGGCGCGAGAAATCATCGCCGAGCTCTCCGCGCACGGCATCACCGTCGACTGGGCCGCCAACGGCCACGAGGGACTGCAGAAGGCTTCCGGCACGCGCTACGACGCGATCACGCTCGACCGCATGCTGCCCGGGCTCGACGGCTTGGCCGTGGTCAAGGCCTTGCGCGAGGCCGGCGTCGACACGCCGGTGCTCATGATCAGCGCGCTGTCGGACGTTGACGAGCGCATCCGCGGCTTGCGCGCGGGCGGCGACGACTACATGACCAAGCCGTTCGCACCCGACGAGATGGCCGCGCGCATCGAGGTGCTGATGCGCCGCCGCGGCAGCACGCCGACCGTGCTCGATCTCAAGGTGATGGACCTGGAGCTCGATCTCATGAGCCGCACGGCCCGTCGCGGAAGCCAGGAGCTGAGCCTGCTGCCCACCGAGTTCCGCCTGCTCGAATTCCTCATGCGCAACAACGGCCAGGTGCTCACGCGCATGATGATCTTCGAGACCGTCTGGGGTTATCACTTCGACCCCGGCACCAACCTGATCGACGTCCATATCGGCCGCCTGCGCCGCAAGATCGACCTGCCCGGGCTCACGCCGCTGATCCATACCGTCCGCGGCCAGGGCTACACCTTGAGTGCGAGCACAGCACTTGCCGAAAAGCACTGAGCGCCGGCTGCGGACGCTGTTCCTGCGCGCCACCAGCACGCGCATCATCGCGGTCTACGGCCTGCTGTTCGTGCTCTGGAGCAGCGCGGTCATCAGCTTCATCTACTGGGAAAGCAGCCGCTATCTGCGCACGGTGATCGACGAGATCATCGCCCAGCGCATGAGCTATCTCTCGAGCGTCGCGCCCGGCCAGCTGACCGGCGCGATGAATGCGATCACCGCCATGGGCAATCTCACGCAAGGCGGGGTTTTCGATCAGCAGGGCCGTCACCTCGCCGGCGGCCTGCGGCAAATACCCGAAGGTCTGGCGATCGACGGCCGGATCGTCGAACTCAGCAACGTCTCGACGACGGCCTACGGCGGTGCCGGGCCGGCCGTGATTCCGCACGTGCGGGCGGTCGCCAAGCGGATGCCGAGCGGCGAACTCGTGGTGCTCGCACGCGATGCGCGGGTGGTCGACCGCATCGGCAACATCATCGGCGGCGCGCTGCTGTGGGGGCTTTCGCTGACGATCATCCCGGGCGTCGTCGGCGGCCTGCTGCTCGCGCGCGGCCCGCGCCGACGCATCGAGAAGATCGGCCAGACCACCGAGCTGATCATTCGCGGCGACTTCTCGCAGCGGCTGCCGGTGTCCTCGCGGCACGACGAACTCGACATGCTCACGAGCATCGTCAACCGCATGCTCGGCGAGATCGAGCGACTGGTCGGCGAGATCAAGGGCGTCTGCGACAACATCGCGCACGACCTGCGCACACCGTTGACGCGCCTGCGCGCGCAGCTGCACCGGCTGCGCCAGCAGACGCCGGCCGAAGATATTCGCTCCGCGACACTCGAGCGCTGCATCACCGACACCGACGCCCTGCTCGATCGCTTCCGCGCCCTGCTGCGCATCTCCGAACTCGAATACCTGCATCGCCGCGCCGGCTTCGACGGCACCGACCTGTCGGCCACGCTGCGCCAGCTGCACGAGCTTTATGCTCCGCTGGCCGAAGACAAGGGGGTTCGCTTTTCGCTCGAGATCGTCGAGCCGCTCGAGGTCCGCGCCGACACGGGCCTGATGTTCGAGGCGATGAGCAACCTCGTCAGCAACGCGATCAAGTTCACGCCGGCCGGCGGCGACGTGCGCCTGTGCGCCGGCCTGACGCCGGCCGGCGTGCGCGTCGACGTCGTCGACAGCGGTCCGGGCATACCGGCCGAGGAGCGTGATTCGGTGTTGCAGCGCTTTTATCGCAGCGAGAACTGCCGCGACGTCGAAGGCTTCGGCCTCGGCCTCAGTATCGTGGCGGCGATCGTCCGGCTGCACGGTTTCCAGCTCGAAATCGCAGCCGCGCACGATGGCGGTGGAACGCGCGTCAGCCTGCGCTGCTGGCCCGAGGAACTGGTCGGGGCGGCCGCCGCCAAGCCTGGATAGTGGGGGCGCGGCGTTCGCTGCGAGTGTCGAGAGCGACATTTTTCGGGGTCATTTCCATAACTCGCGCGAATGAGCCGATAACCTTCACCGATCACGCGGCCGGCATCGCATAGGCCGATCCTGCATAGTGAATTTATCTTCATGCCCCGCGCCTGCTGTCGGTGCGTTAATTGCGATCCGGCAAGCTTCTTCGCCGCAGGATCGGCCGCATGCTCGGCATCGTCAGAATCGCGCTGTCTCGCCCATATACCTTCATCGTGCTGGCGCTGCTCATCCTGATCGGCGGGCCGCTCGCCTACCTGCGCACGCCCACCGACATTTTTCCCGAGATCCGGATCCCGGTGATCTCGGTGGTCTGGCAGTACGCCGGTCAGCCGCCCGACAAGCTCGCGGGCTACATGACGACGGTGTTCGAGCGCTCGCTGACGACGATGGTCAACGACATCGAGCACGTCGAATCGACTTCGGTGGCCGGCTTCGGCGTCACCAAGATCTACTTCCAGCCGGGCGTCAACATCGCGGTCGCCAACGCGCAGGTGACGGCTTCGGCGCAGAGCCTGCTCAAGAACATGCCGCAGGGCACTAACCCGCCGGCCATCCTCAATTACAACGCGGCGACGGTGCCGATCCTGCAGCTCACGCTGTCCGGCCAGGGCTTGTCGGAGCAGGCGCTCAACGACATCGGCATGCAGTCGCTGCGTCCGCAGCTCGTCACCGTTCCGGGCGCCGGCGTACCGCTGCCGTTCGGCGGCAAGACCCGCATGATCATGGTCGACGTCGATCCCGATGCGCTCAAGGCGCGCGGCCTGTCGCCGCAGGATGTCTCCAACGCACTCGCGGCGCAGCACCAGATCACGCCGACCGGCACGCAGAAGATCGGCGAGTTCGACTATTCGGTGCGCGTCAACAACACCGCCTCGGTGCTCGAAGAGTTCAACTCCATTCCGATCAAGTTCGTCAACGGCACCAACGTGCTGATGCGCGACATCGCCTACGTGCACGACGGCAACGCGGTGCAGACCAACGTCGTGCACGTCGACGGCAGCCGCTCGGTGCTGATGTCGGTGCTCAAGAACGGCGCGACCTCGACGCTCGACATCGTCGACGGCATTCGCGCCCGCCTGCAGCAGATCAAGCCGCTGCTGCCCGATGCGCTCGAAGTGAACCTGATCGGCGACCAGTCGATCTTCGTGCGCGCGGCGATCGAGGGCGTGATGCACGAGGGCATTCTCGCGGCCGCGCTGACGAGCCTGATGATCCTGCTGTTCCTCGGCAGCTGGCGCTCGACCGTCATCATCGCGATCTCGATTCCGCTGTCGGTGCTCGGCGCGATCATGCTGCTGTCGGCGTTCGGCGAGACGCTCAACATCATGACGCTCGGCGGGCTGGCGCTCGCGGTGGGCATTCTCGTCGACGACGCGACCGTGACGATCGAGAACATCAACTGGCATCTCGAGCAGGGCAAGGACGTCGAGACCGCGATTCTCGACGGCGCGCAGCAGATCGTCGCTCCGGCTTTCGTCGCGCTGCTGTGCATCTGCATCGTCTTCGTGCCGATGTTCTTCCTCGAAGGCACGGCGAAGTTCCTGTTCGTGCCGATGGCGATGAGCGTGATGTTCGCGATGGTCTGCTCGTTCATTCTCTCACGCACGCTGGTGCCGACGATGGCCAAGTTCCTGCTCAGGCCGCATGCACCGCATACCGACCTGCACGGCAACAACGAATCGCTGCCGGCTTCGCGCAACCCGCTGGTTCGGTTCCAGCGCGGCTTCGAAGCGCGCTTCGAGCGCACGCGCGCCGTCTATCAACAGTGGCTCGCGTTCGCGCTGGCCAAGCGCAAGCTGTTCGTGCCGGCCTTTCTCGGCCTGATCGCCTGCTCGTTCCTGCTGGTGCCGATGCTCGGGCGCAACTTCTTCCCGACCGTCGACACCGGCCAGATGCTGCTGCACGCGCGAGCGCCGATCGGAACCCGCGTCGAAGAGACCTCGCGCTACTTCGCGCAGGTGCAGGAGGTGATCCGCCGGGTGATTCCGCCCGACGAACTCGCGGTGATCACCGACAACATCGGCCTGCCGATCTCGCAGATCAACAACGCCTACAACAACACCGGCACCATCGGCCCGCAGGACGGCGACATCCAGATCACGCTCAGGCACGGGCATCGTCCGACCGCCGATTACATGCGCGAGCTGCGCGAACGCCTGCCTCGCGAATTTCCGATGATGAGCTTCTCGTTCCTGCCGGCCGACATCACCAGCCAGATCCTCAACTTCGGCAGCCCGTCGCCGATCGCGGTGCAGGTGCGCGGCAAGCTGCTCGAAGACAATCGCGACTTCGCCAACGAGCTGCTGCGCAAGATTCGCCGGGTGCCCGGCGTCGCCGATGCGCGCATCCAGCAGTCCGGCCGGTATCCCACCTTCAATGTCGACATCGATCGATCGCGCGCGCAGCAGCTCGGCATCACCTCTCGCGACGTGACCAACACGATGGTGATTTCGCTGGCCGGATCGAGCCAGGTGACGCCGCTCTGGTGGCTCAATCCGGACAACGGCGTGGCCTACCAGGTGGTCGCGCAGATTCCGCAATACAAGCTCGATTCGCTGCCGGCGCTCGAAAGCCTGCCGCTCGCGACGACCGGCGGCGAGACACAAGTGCTCGGCGGCATCGGCGAGCTGCGCCGCACGATGACGCCGGCGGTGATCTCGAATCGCGACATCCTGCCGGTGATCGACATTCTGGCGTCGCCGCAGGGCCGTGATCTGGGCAGTATCGCGAACGACATTCAAGCGATCATCGACGAGGCCATGCCATCCGCGCCCAAGGGCACGACGGTGACGCTGCAAGGCCAGGTCACGACGATGAACCAGGCGTTCTCGGGCCTGCTGTTCGGCCTGCTCGGGGCGGTGGTGCTGATCTACCTGCTGATCGTGGTGAACTTCCAGTCCTGGTCCGATCCGTTCGTGATCATCACCGCCCTGCCCGCCGCGCTCGCCGGCATCGTCTGGATGCTGTTCACCACCGGCACGCCGCTGTCGGTGCCCGCGCTGACCGGCGCGATCATGTGCATGGGCGTGTCGACCGCCAATTCGATCCTCGTCATCAGCTTCGCGCGCGAGCGCCTGCTCGTCGTCGGCGATGCGACGCAGGCCGCGCTCGAAGCCGGCTACACGCGCTTTCGCCCGGTGCTGATGACCGCGCTCGCGATGATCATCGGCATGGCGCCGATGGCGATCGGCCTCGGCGAAGGCGGCGAACAGAACGCGCCGCTCGGCCGCGCGGTGATCGGCGGCCTGATCTTCGCGACGATCGCGACGCTGTTCTTCGTACCCGTGGTCTTCAGCATCGTGCATGCGCGCTACGGCCGCGCCGCTGCATCGACTCCTTCTTCGAATCTGGCTTCAGGACATCCCCATGTCGCCCACTCACAAGCTTACGACTGACAACGCGACTCCCAGCGCCATGCGCAGCCTGCGCACCGCCGGCATCGTCGCTTCCGTCGCCGCCATCGGCATCGTCACCATCGGCGTCATGCAACGCGCCCGCAGCAGCAACGAGCTGCGTGAATGGACCGAGGCGAACGCCGTTCCGAGCGTGGTCGTCGCCGAGCCCAAGGCGCTCGGCATCGGCAATGGACTGCAGTTGCCGGGCCGGCTCGAAGCGTTCTCGAACGCGCCGATCTACGCGCGCGCCGACGGCTATCTGAAAACCTGGTACGCCGACATCGGCACCGAGGTCAAGGCCGGCGACCTGCTCGCGCTGATCGAAACACCCGATCTCGACCAGCAGCTCGCGCAGGCACGCGCCAACCTGTTGCGCGTCGAAGCCGATGCGCGGCTCGCCGAAACCACCGCCAAGCGCTGGCAGGCGATGCTCGGCACCGAAGCGGTGTCGACGCAGGAAGTCGACGAAAAAGCCGGCGACTACGCAGCCAAGAAAGCCGCCGTGATCGCGGCGCGCGCGGCCGTCGACACGCTTGCGGCGACGCAGGGCTTTCGCCGCATCGTCGCGCCGTTCGACGGCGTGGTGACTTCGCGCTCGACCGACATCGGTGCGCTGATCAGCGCGGGCACCAGCAACAACGGTCCGGCGCTGTTCACGGTGGCCAACACGCGCAAGCTGCGCGTCTACGTGCAGGTTCCGCAGAGCTACATGCCGTCGATCAAGCTCGGCGGCGAAGCCGAGCTCAGCGTGCCCGAACACGCGGGCCGCAAGTTCAAGGCGACCGTTCAAAGCGCGGCCGGAACCATCAATGCGCGCTCCGGCGGCGGGCTCGTGCAGCTGGTGGTCGACAACGCCGACGGCAGCCTGCTCGCGGGCGGCTACGCCGACGTGAAGCTGCTGTTGCCGGCGAACGCGAACGGCGTCGCCATTCCGGCGAGCAGCCTGATCTTCGCGCGCGAAGGCCTGCAGGTGGCCACGCTCGGGCCCGACAGCAAGGTGCTCATGAAACCGATCCACATCGATCGCGACATGGGCAAGTCCGTCGAAGTGACCGGCCTGCAGGCCCACGATCGCGTCATCGACAACCCGCCCGAATCGCTCGCCAGCGGCGATCGGGTGCAACTCGCGGCCGAGAAGAAGACCGATGTCGCCAACAAGAGCTGAGCGGCTCGCATTGCCCGCGAGCCTCGCGCTCGCGCTGTCGCTGGGCGGCTGCGCGGCCCCGCGCTACGAGCTGCCGTCGGTGGCGATCGCCGAGCAGTACAAAGAGGCCGCGCACGATCGCGAATGGGCGCCCGCGATGCCGGCCGACGCGCTCGATCGCGGCAGCTGGTGGACGCTCTACGGCGATGAAACGCTGAGCGGGCTGATCGGCACGCTCGATCGCAACAGCCCGAACCTGGCCGCCGCGCTCGCGCGCTTCGAGCAGGCGCGCGCGATCTACGATCGCAGCCGCGTGTCGCTGTTCCCTCGCCTGTCCGTCAACGGCCAGTACGAGCCGAATCGCGGCTCCGACATGCGCCCGCCGAGCGGCTCGGAAACGCGCTACTTCGACGACAACTCGCTGGGCCTGCAGGCCAGCTACGAAGTCGATCTGTGGGGCCGCGTGCGCAACACGGTCAGGGCCGGCAGCGCGAACTTCGATGCGGCGACGGCCGACCTCGAATCCGCGCGGCTGAGCCTGCGCTCCGATCTCGTCGATCGCTATCTGCAGCTGCGCGGCTACGACTACACCGTGCAGCTGCTGCGCGACAACGTCGACGCGTTCGCGCACGCGCTCAAGGTCACCGAGTCGCGTCGCGACGGCGGCATCGGCTCGGGCCTCGACGTGGCGCGCGCGCGCACGCAATTGCAGACCGCCAAGGCCGAGCTGTCGACGTCGCTCGGCCAGCGCGCGGTGCTCGAACACGCGATCGCAGCCCTGATCGGCGAATCGCCGTCGAGCTTTTCGATCGCGCCGAGCACGGCCAAGATCGATCTGCCGCAGCTGCCGCTGTCGGTGCCGTCGACCTTGCTGCAGCGCAGGCCCGACATCGCCGCGGCCGAGCGGCGCACCGCAGCGGCCAACGCGAGCCTCGGCGTGGCGCGCGCGGCCTGGTTTCCGAGCCTGAGCCTGAGCGGCTCGGTCGGCTACCAGAGCTATCGGGGCAGCGACTGGTTCAAGGCTTCGAACCTGTTCTGGGCCATCGGCCCGTCGCTGGCGCTCGATCTGTTCGACGGCGGGCGCCGCGCCTCGCTGCGCGACCAGGCCAAGGCCGACCTCGACGAGGCCGGCGCGAGTTATCGCATGACCGTGCTGCAGGCCTTCGCCCAGGTCGAAGACCAGCTGGCCCTGCTCGATCACTATCGCGACGCCTCGCACGAGGAAACCGAAGCCGTCGCCGCGGCTCAGCAGGCAGTCGATCTGGCGACGATCCGCTATCGCCAGGGCGCGGTGAACTACCTCGAAGTCACCAGCGCGCAAACCGCCTCGCTGCAGGCGCAGCGTGATCTCGTGACGATCTCGGTGAACCGGCTGCGCGCGAGCGTTGGGCTGATTCGCGCGCTCGGCGGCGGATGGTCGATCGGCGACCCGGTGGCGACGGTGCCCGCGCCGGTCGAAACCGCCGGTCGCTGAGCCGGGACTTCAAGGCCGGGATCGGCGAAACGGCCGCCTTGGCGGCCCGGACCGGCTTCGGCACACGGGCTTTCGCCATATCGGCCTGGGCTTATGCTAGATCAACCCAGCTGCTTGAAAACCGGCGGAGTGAGCCCGCCGACGATCTGGCTCCCGAACGCCACGCAATTGCGCCCACGGCGCTTGGCTTCGTAAAGACAGGCGTCGGCATCGGCGATCAAGGCTGCCGGCTCTCCCTTCATCGCCGGGTGCAAGCAACTGACGCCCACACTGATCGTCACGTTCGAGGCCGGCGGCGGTGCGTCCAGACGCAATCGCTCGATGCCGGATCTCAAGCGCTCGGCGAACTGGGCTGCCGCCTCGCCGGAAGCGGTACGCAGGATCACCGCGAACTCCTCTCCTCCGTAGCGGGCGACGAGGTCCCCGCTTCGCCGCGACAGTGCCGCAAGTTCTTTCGCCACCTCGCGCAATCGCCGGTCCCCCATCTGATGGCCCATTGCGTCGTTGAGTCGTTTGAAGTGATCGATGTCGATCATCAGCAGGGAAAGGTTCTGTCCGCTTTGGAAGGCGTTCCGGCATTGCCGCCGAATTTCTTCATCGAAGCGGCGTCGGTTGGCCACGCCGGTGAGCGCATCGGTGTGCGCCAGTTCGTCGAGCTGCTCCTGCGTTTCGGACGAATGCACTTGCGTCACCACGCTACGCGATCCGTAGCCGACGATCGCAAAGGCGAAGCCGACGATCGCCAGGCGCAGATGCTGCCCGGCCAGCAGCGCGGAAGTCGCCAGCAGGCTCAAGGGCAGCACCAGCGGGCTCACCGCCGCCACGATACGAACCAGCCGGCGATTCGGCTCGGGCACCTCGTCGTCGTGGCTGCCCCGGCGCAGCGCCGATGCAGCCAGCAGCAGGAACGGCACGTCGATCAACAGGTCCGAATAGCTGCCGTAGCCGGCGCTCTCGGACTCGAGATGATTGATGTAGAACGCCGTCAGGAAATAGACGAACGAAAACTGCGTGAGCCGCCAGAAGAACTCCCGGAGCCGCGGATCCCGGCTTGAGCGCCAGCGGATGAACGAGAACAGCAGGATGTAGAAGTTCTCGATGTCGAACAGCAGCTGCAGACTCAGAATTCCCCGCGGATCTGACTTGGGCAGGGTCGCGAACGCCTGGGTATGCACCGCAAACAGCGCTCCGAGCCCCAGCGCCAGAACGCCGTCGATCACACGTTCGGAGCTTCGCCCGCTCTCCGGAGTCGCGAGCACGAACGTCAGCGGAACGCCATAGAGCACGAACAACGCCAGGCTCGCCACGTCGAGCCAGGCAGCGTCATATCGCGTTGAAACGAGATGGACTGCCATTGCGGCGGACCACAGCGCCATGCCCAGACTCAGCGCCCTCCACTCGTGGAGAGGGCCATGGGCACGAGCCCGCCACAGGCTCGAGAGCCCCGCAGTTGCCGGGAGCAGCGTCAGCATCAGCAGCGAGAGATATTGTCCTTGCGCAGGAAAGAATCCGATGAGCAGTCCATGCACGAGCAGAATCGAAACGGCGAGAAGGAACACTGGCACATCCGTCTCCTCATCCTTGTGCGGGACGGTGGCTCGCTCCCTTGGCCGCTCGAGCGACTCTGCAAACCTGCGCACCCCGTTCAAGCCGGAAAATAGCATGTGCCCGCCGATGCTCGTTGCCGTCCGTCACGGCATCCGCAGGCGCTCGGCGCCCGAAACGGCGGCTGGAATGCCGAAGCTGTCGCGGAGTTGGCCGCAAGCCTCGATTTCTTCAGGTGCCGGCGGCCACCCAGGACGCGGCGGTAGCGGCGTCAAGGCCCGTGAGGGTCGAGCGCCTGGCGAAACGCGGACAGAAAGCTCGCGAAGGCCACGCGAATGGCAGCCATTGCGCCGGCCGTGTCCGCCGCACGCACGCGATCGAGGATCGCCTGGTGGAATCCGACGGCGGCGGAATAATCGTTGCCGCTTTCGGCGATGCGACGCAGCAGCAGACGCGCGCGCACGTCCCAGTGGAAACTGTCCCAGGTGGTCAGAAAAGCCCGGTTGCCGCTGGCCTCGACGAGCCTGCGATGGAACGCCAGCACCGCGGGCAGATACGCGGTGTCCTTTTCAGGCGAGCCGAAACCCAGGCGGATGCGTTCCATGTCCGCTGCGAGCGCTTCGCAAACCGAGTCCGCGAACGGCATCGCGAGTTCGACCGACCGCACTTCGATCGTCGCGCGCAGCTCGTAGGCATCGAGCATTTCGGCGACGTCGGTGCTGCGCACGCGCGTTCCGCGATACGGCTCGGCGATGACCAGGCCCAGGGTCTCGAGCTCGCGCAAGGCTTCGCGCACGGGCGCCTGGCTGACCTTGAATTCGCGCGCGAGCGCGAGTTCCTTGAGATGGAAACCGGCCGGATAGGCGCCGTCGAGGATGCGCGAGACCAGCAGCTCGCGAATACGAGTCCGCATGCAGGCCCGATCGAGGGTCTGGCCCGTCGCCGGGGCCCGCATGCCCGAACTCACGGAGCGACGACCGGTGACGGCGGGCTCGCCTGCTCGGTCGGCGCCTTGCCGAGCTGCTCGCGCGTCCAGCCGCCGCCGGTCGCGCGAATCAGATCGATGCCCGCGACCACGCGATTGACGCGCGCATCGAGCGCGGCGCGCTGCACGTTGAGCGTGGTGGTCTGCGTGCTGGTCACTTCGAGATAGTCGGCAACGCCGGCCGCGTAGCGCTTGTTGGCGTGGAACAGCGAGCGCGAGGCGGCTTCGAAAGCCGCATCGCTGCGCCTGGCCTGCTCGGCCAGATGGTTCAGCGCCGCGAGATTGTCCTCGACTTCCTGATACGCCACGAGCACCGCCTTGCGGTAATTCGCCACCGCCTCGTCATAGGCTGCGCGCGTGCGCTGGTTGAGCGAGGCACGCGCTCCGCCGTCGATCAGCGGCAGCGCCAGCGACGGGCCGATCGACCACAGGCGGCTCGGCGCATCGAACCAGTCCGAACTGCGCGTGGCCTCGTAGCCACCGCCGGCGCCGAAGCTGAAAACCGGGAACCAGGCCGCACGCGCGACGCCGATTTCGGCGTTCGCAGCGGCTACCGCGCGCTCGGCCGAGGCGATGTCCGGACGGCGTTCGATGAGGCTCGACGGCAGGCCGATGTCGACCGCCGGCGGCTCCACCGTGAACGCGCCCGGTGCGAGCGTGAACGTCGACGCCGACTGGCCGACGAGCACCGCGATCGCATGCTCGTACTGCGCGCGCTGCAAACGTGCGGCCGCGAGCTGCGCGTAGGTCGATTGCACCTGCGTCTCGGCTTGCGCGACGTCGGCCTCGGCCGAAATGCCGCCCGAATAGCGGTTGCGCGTGAGTTCGAGCGCCCGCTCGAAGGCGTGCACGCTGTCCTCGAGCAATGCGATCGTCGAATCGCTGCCGCGCAGCAGGAAATAAGTCGAAGCGAGCTGCGTCTGCAAGCTCAAATCGAGCGCGGCGAGCTCGCCCGCGCTGGCTTCGACCCGACGGTTCGCGGCCGCGGTCGCGTTGCGCAGGCGACCGAACAGGTCGATCTCCCACGAGAGTCTGAGCGTGGCGAGAAAATCGTTGCCGATCGCCGGATCGCCGCCATTGCCCGGGGCGTTGCCGGACACGCGGGCGCGGGTGACGCCGGCGTTCGCATCGACGGTCGGGAACAGGTTCGAACGCGTCTGCCCGGCCAGGGCTCGTGCCTGCTCGTAGCGCGCGAACGCGGCGCGCAGATCCTGGCTCGACGAGGCGAGCTGCGCTTCGAGCGCGTTGAGCTGCGCATCGCCGAAAGCCTCCCACCAGGGACCGCGCGGCGCGGCGTCGGCCGGCTGCGCGGGCTTCCAGTCACCGGCGTTTTCCTTGTAGCCGGAAACTTCGGGCATCACCGGCGCTTCGTACTCGGGCGCAAGCGAGCAGGCCGACAGCAGCGCGGCAAGCGCTCCCGTCAAAACCGGAGCCCGCAGCGCGGCAAGCGCTCCCGTCAAAACCGGAGCCCGCAGCGCGGCAAGCGCTGCCATCGCCATCGCATTCGCATCGAGCGGTAACTTGGCGGACATCGGCCTGCTCACGACTTCGCATCCTTCTGCGGCGCCTGCTGCGCCTGCCGGGTGTCTTCGGACTGCGTGATGCGCACCTGCGTGCTGTCAGTGATCGAATCCGGCGGCGCGACGATGACCTGGTCCTGCGTCGTCAGGCCGCTCGCGATCTCGATCTCGGTACCGAAGTCGCGGCCGAGCGTGACTTTCTTCATCACCACCTTGTCGCCCGCAACGGTAGCGACGCGCAGGCCGTCGCCGCTGAACAGCAGCGCATTGGCCGGCACGCGCAGCATCGAGGCCGCGCTCGCGACGCCGAGCTTGAAGTGCACCTCGGCATACGAACCCGGCAGCAGCTCGTTGTTGGCGTTGTCGACGAGCAGCTGCGCGAGCAAGGTGCGCGAGCTCGCGTCGATCGCACTCGAGGTGCTGTCGAGCTTGGCCGTGTAGGACTTGCCCGGACGATCGGGGAAGAACACTTCGGCCTGCAGGCCATCGCTCATGCTCGCCGCATAGGTCTGCGGCACGCGCACGTACAGGCGCAGCGAGCGCGTGTCGGCGATGCGGAACAGCTCGGCGCCCGAGCTGCTGCCGCTGTTGATCAGCGCACCGCGATCGGTGTTGCGCGCGGTGATGACGCCGTCGAACGGCGCGACGATGTTCTTGAAGCCCGACAGCTCGCGCAGGCGCTGCAGGTTGGCGCGCGCCGCGTTGGTCGCGGCGAGGCTCGCGGCCGCGGTGGCGCTGCGCTCATCGGCCTCCTGCTGCGAGACCGAATCGGTCGAACGCAGGTCGCGCCAGCGCTCGGCGGTGACCTGCGCGATCTTGAGGTTGGCCTCGGCGTTCGCGAGCTGCGCTTCGGAAGCGTGCAGCTGTTCGTCGAGATCCGGCGCTTCGATCTCGGCGAGCACCTGGCCGGCCTTCACGGGCGTGCCGATGTCGACCAGCCAGCGCTTCAGATAGCCGGCGGTACGCGCATAGATCGGCGCCTGGTAGTTGGCCTGCACGCTGCCCGGCAGCACCAGCGCGACTTCGCCGCCCGAGGCCTTGGGCCTGACCACCTCGACCGGCAGCGCGATCTGCGCCTGGGTGTCTTCCTCGAGCCTGGCGCTCGCGCGCTGGCGCGAGAACAGGCCCCAGGCGACGAGGATCAGCGCGACGAGGCCGATGACGATGCCGACGCGCGAAAAGCCCTGCTGCGCGGAAGGTTTCTGCGAAAGATGAAAGTTGGTCTTCATGACGGCCACTTAAGCGCTGGGAGTGTGGGCCGCGTGATCGCGGCCGTGCAGCATCGAGAACAGGGTCGGAACGAACAGCAGCGTCGCGATGGTGGCGAAGATCAGGCCGCCGATCACGGCGCGGCCGAGCGGCGCGTTCTGCTCGCCGCCTTCGCCGACGCCGAGCGCCATCGGCAGCATGCCGATGATCATCGCGAGCGCGGTCATCAGCACCGGACGGAATCGCGTGTAGCCCGCGTCGAGCGCGGCCTGCGCGGCGCTGGCGCCTTCGGCCAGACGCTCGCGCGCGAAGCTCACCATCAGGATCGAGTTCGCGGTCGCCACGCCCATGCACAGGATCGCGCCGGTCAGGGCCGGCACCGACAGCGTGGTGCCGGTGACGAACAGCATCCAGGCGATGCCCGCGAGCGCGGCCGGCAAGGCCGAGATGATGATGAAAGGATCGAGCCAGGACTGGAAGTTGACGACGATCAGCAGGTAGACGAGCACGATGGCGCCGGCCAGGCCGATCAGCAGGCCGGTGTATGACTGCTGCATCGTCAGCATCTGGCCGCGCGCGACGATGCGCGTGCCCTTGGGCAGATCCTGGCTGTGCTCGGCGATGATCTCGTCGACGCGCCGGCTCACGCTGCCGAGATCGCGGTCCTGCACGGCGCCGTAGATATCGATGACCGGCTGCGCGTCGTACTTGCTGACGATGCTCGAACCGAAGCCGCGTTCGATCGTCGCCAGTCCGCCGAGGATCTGCGGCTCGCCGCTGCTGCTCGCCACCGGCAGGTTCTGCAGATCCTGCAGCGTCGCGAGCTGGTTCTGCGGCGCCTGCGTCACGATCGGATACTGCGTGCCGTTGTTGAGGTTGAGCCAGAACGTCGGCGAGGTCTGCAGGCTGCCCGACAGCGTGATGAGCAGGTTGTTGGCGACATCGCGCTGGGTCAGGCCGAGCTGCTCGGCGCGGCTGCGATCGGTGGCGACGCGCAGCTCGGGCTGGTTGAAAGCCTGCTGCACGCGCAGATCGACGAGCCCCGGCACGCCGCGCAGCGCGTTGAGCAGCTTGTAGGCCACCTCGCGATTCTTCGGACTGCCGCCGACCACCTGGATGTCGATCGGAGCCGGCAGGCCGAAGTTGAGGATCTGGCTGGTGATGTCGGCGGGCAGGAACGCGAAGCTCGTCGACGGAAACTCCTCGGGCAGGCGCTTGCGCAGCTCGCGCACGTAGTCGGGCGTGGAGCCGTGGCCTTCCTTGAGCGCGACGAAGATATCGGCGTCGCCCACGCCGATCTGGCCCGAGTTGCTGTACGTGAGGTTGATGCCCGAAACCGGCAGGCCGACGTTGTCGACGATGCTTTCGAACTCCTCGGCCGGAATCACCTTCTTGAGTGCCGCTTCGATGTGGTCGACGAGGATCGCGGTGTCTTCCACGCGGGTGCCGGTGGCGGCGCGAATGTGCAGCTTGATCTGGCCCGCGTCGATGCTCGGGAAGAAGTTCTGGCCGAGCAGCGGATACAGCAGCGTCGACAGCAGCATGGCGCCGAGAAACACGCCGACGAACGCACCGCGACGCTCCTGCACCGACTGCAGCACTTCGTGATAACGGCCACGGAATTTCTCGAAGCGCGCCTCGAAGCCGCGCTGGAAGCGCTGCAGCGGGCCCTTGGCCGGCTGCTCGTGCGCATGCGGGTCGTGCTTCTTGAGCCAGTACATGGCGAGCGTCGGCACCAGCGTGCGCGAGAGGATGTACGAGGCGATCATCGCGAACACCACCGCCTCGGCCATCGGCACGAACAGATAGCGCGCGACACCCGAGAGCAGGAACATCGGCACGAACACGATGCAGATCGCCATCGTCGACACCAGCGCCGGCACCAGGATCTGCCGCGAGCCTTCGAGAATGGCGGCTTCGACGTCCATGCCTTCCTCGAGGAAGCGGTTGATGTTCTCGATGGTCACGGTGGCGTCGTCGACGAGAATGCCGACCGCCAGCGCCAGGCCGCCGAGCGTCATGATGTTGATGGTCTCGCCGAGCGCGTTGAGCGCGAGGATCGAGCTGATGATCGCCAGCGGAATCGAGATCGTGATGATCAGCGTCGAGCGCCAGCTGCCGAGGAACAGCAGGATCATCAAGGCCGTGAGCGCGGCCGCGATCAGGCCTTCGGTGACCACGCCCTTGACCGCGGCCTTGACGAAGATCGACTGGTCGCCGGTGTCGGCGATGCGCGCGCCTTCGGGCAGCTGCTCGCGAATGAACGGCAGGCGTTCCTTGATCGTGCTGACGATGTCGAGCGTCGAAGCCGAACCGGTCTTCTGGATCGACATCAGCACCGCGCGCTTGCCGTCGACGCGCACGATGTTGGTCTGCGGCGGATGGCCGTCGTGCACGTGGGCGACGTCGCGCACGTAGACCACCGAATCGCCGATCTGCCGCACCGGCAGGTCGTTGAGCTTCTGGTAGTCGATCGGGCTCGCGTTGAGCTTCACGTTGTATTCGATGCCGCCGATCTTCTGCGTACCGGCCGGAATGATGAGGTTCTGGTTGCCGATCGCGGTGTTGACGTCGGACGCCGACAGCCCCAGCGCACGCAGGCGCGCCGGCATCAGGTCGACCTGGATCTGGCGCGTCGCGCCGCCGAACGGAAACGGGATCGAAGCGCCCGCAACGGTCGCCAGCTGGGCGCGGATGAACGAATTACCGAAGTCGAACAGCTCGGATTCGCCGAGCTTGGTCGACGACAGCGCCAGCTGCAGGATCGGCACCGTCGAGGCGTTGTACTTGAGCACCAGCGGCGGCGTCATGCCCGACGGCATGTTGCGCAGCGTGGTCTGCGCGAACGCAGTGACCTGCGACATCGCCAGGTTGATGTCGACGCCCGGCTGGAAGAACACCTTGATGACGGTCACGCCCGGATACGCCTGCGATTCCACGTGTTCGACGTCGTTGACGAGCGTGGTGACCGGGCGCTCGAAGTTCGAGGTGATGCGCCCCGCGACTTCCTCGGGCGGCAGGCCGGTGTAGCTGTAGACCACGCCGATGACCGGAATCCTGATGTCCGGAAAGATGTCGGTCGCCATGCCCTTCTGCATCGGCGTGCCGATGACCACGAGGGCGCCGAGCAAGGGAAGCAACAGCGCCATCACGATGAACGTGTAGGGCCGCGAAAGGGCGATTCGGACAATCCACATGCGGTAGGCGTTCCTGACAGGGCGCGAAGCCACGAAGCTCCGGCTAACGAGCTGATCGGCATTGCGATCAGTCATCAATCGATTATCGATAATTCCAAGCGCGAGCCGCAACGGCAAATCGCTTACAAATGCGGTCCTGCGAAATGAATTATTTTTTAGTTACTTACATGTCGGTAAAGCAGCGGCGCGACGCAGCGTAATGGCCCGTCCGACCCCAGCGGTGAATCGTTCCTACCGCTTTCTTGCCTGATCCTGCCGATCACCCCACCACAGAGGCGCGCGCACTCAGCTCAGCGCGATTTCCTCGAAGCGGTCGGCCTCGGCGAAATAGAGGCCGGTGCGTAGGATTTTTCCGGGCCTGAGTTCGCGCAGCAGGCCGAAGTAGGCCCGCAGCTGGCTGCGATAGCGCTCCACGCCCTCGGCCACGTAGGCCGCCACCTGCCCGGCCTCGATCGGCCTCGCCGAAGTTTTGTAGTCGATGATCCAGAGCGTGCCGTCGTCGTCCTCGAAGCAGCGGTCGATCACCGCCGCCACCCACTGCCCGCCCTGGTAACCGGCGAGGTGATATTCGTTGCGCGCCCAGGGCTTGGGCCCGAGCAGCCAGCGTCCTCGCGGGCTCGAGAGCGTGCGTCGAACGAGTTCGAGTACGCGGTCGACCGCCTTCTCGACCTGCGGCTCGGGCAGGCCGAGCCGCCGGAAGCCCGAGCTCAGGGCACCGCGCCGCGAATCTCCGCCGTCGGCCCAGGCTTCGATGCCTTCCGCAGCGATGCGCTCGAGCGCCTCGTGATAGAGCGTGCCGACGAGCTGGGCATAGAGATCGCCCGGCGCGGCCACGCGCTCCTCGCGCTTGTCCTCGGCCGCGTTGAGCACGCCTTCGCTGGGCTTGAGCGTGCGGCGCTCCTGCGGGCGATAGACGAGCGCGTCGTCGGCGTCGGCCAGCGGCTTCCAGTCGATCGGCAACCGCGGGCTGCGCGGCGGCGGGCTCAGCGTGGCGGTGGCGGTGGCGGACCGCGGCACGACGGAGGCGCGGCCTTCGAACGCCGGCGCGAAGCGGGCCCGCAGCAGGCCGGCGAAGGATTCGGCCGCGAACTCCGGGCCTTTGGGTCCGACGTCCGCGCAGGCGTAGAGCGTCAGGCTGCGCTTGGCCCGCGTGACCGCGACGTAGAGCAGCCGCAGCGCCTCGTTGCGACGCTCGGCGACGTGCTGCCGGTGCAGCCAGTCGTAGAGCGCGTGCGCGGGGTCGGTCTCGTCGAAGGATTCCGGCGGGCGTGGAACCAGCAGATGACCGTCCCGATCGTGCCTGCCCTCGCCCGCCTGCCAGCTGCGCAAATGCCAGAGCGGCTTGTCTTCGGCGCGCGGCTTGCGCTCGCAGCCCACCAGCAGCACGTGATCGAACTCCAGGCCCTTGGCCTTGTGCACGGTCATGACCTGCACCTGCCCGGCGCGCGGCTCGGCATAGAGCTGCGCCAGGCTGCGGTCGAGCGCGGCGATGTCGGCGATGCCGTCGCCCGCCGTCTGCCGGCGCAGCAGGCGCAGCGCGGCCTGCACGTCGGCGAGCCCATCGGCACCGACACAGGCCGCGCCGCCGAGCGCATGCCAGACCGCCTCGGTGCGATCGGCCAGGTTCAGGCGCAGGCCCGGGTTGGCTGCACTCGCGGCCAGCGCGTCCCACAGGCGCTGCAGGCGGGCGCGGCCTTCGGCGCTCAGCGTGAGCACGGCCTCGGGCTGGGGATCGGGGCCCGGATCGGAAACGGCCTGCGGGGCGGCAAACAGATCGCCGGTTTCGCCGAATTCCGGGCTATCGGGCAAGGAGAACGGCTCGACCGGTTTCAGCGCCGCCTCGATCCGGTCCGGCCAGCTCCAGCGCGTGCGCCCGGCCGAGATCGCGACCAGATCGGCCCAGCTCATGCCGACGAACGGAGCGCGCAGCAGCAGCGCCCAGTGCAGCCGATCGGCCGGATGCCAGAGAGCGCGCGCGAGCGCGACCAGATCGCGCACGGCCGGCTGGGTGGCGAGCGGATCGATGTCCTGGCAGGCCGGCGACAGCCCGCGCGCGCGCAAGGCGCGGATCACCGGCGCCAGATGCGGGCGCGCACGTCCGAGCACGACCACGCTCGCACCGCTCGCGACGAGCCGCTCGGCCTGCTCGGCCGCCGCCTCGGCGGCGATGGCGCCTTCGTCCGCGCCGAACGCGGCGATGTCGACGCGTCCGTCCGCGGCCGGACGCTGCGCGTCGCTAGGCGCGAACGGCACGATGCCGCGCTCAGCGTCGGTGTTCTTCGGGAATACCGCCGACAAGGCCTCATTGAACCAGTCGACCACCGCCGCGCTGCTGCGGAAATTGGCCGACAACCGCAGGCAGGACAGCGGCAGGTGGCCGAGCCGGCGCTCGCCCCAGAGCTGCAGGAACAGCCGCACCTCGGCCTTGCGGAACGCATAGATCGATTGCTGCGGATCGCCGACCAGAAACAGCGAGCGCCCGTCGCCGTCTTCCCAGGCCGCGGTGAGGCGCAGCAGCAGCTGCACCTGCGATTCGCTGGTGTCCTGCATCTCGTCGACCAGCAGATGGCGGATGTGTCGATCGGCCCACAGCAGGCCTTCGCCGACGCCTTCGTCGGACGTTTCGAGCGCGACCAGCGCCGAGCGCGCGATCTCCGAGAAATCGGTCTCGCCACGCTCGCCGAACACCGCGAGCAGATGCGCCGACAACCGGCGCAGGCAGCGCAGCAGCGCGCGCTGGAAGTCCTTGAGCGTCGGCGGGTAATGCGGATGCGGCAGCTTGCGCAGGCGCTGGCAGGCGGCCTCCAGCGCCTCGTCTCCGGCCAGGGACTCGAGCAGCTGCTTCATGCGCTGCGTGTAAGCCTGCCTGGCGACGAAACCGCTCTTGACGTTGATGCCGCCGGCCGAGCGCAGGCGCCCGTCCTTGGTCATCAGCAGCTCGATGAGCTGGCGGAACGTCGGCAGGTGTTCGAGCGTCGCGGGCGGCCAGGCGCTCAGCGTCTCGGCCCAGCGCAGCAGCTCGTGCTGACTCGCGCCTTCGCGCAGCAGGTCCACCAGTTCGCAGCCCGAGGCTTCGCCGAGCAGGCGATGAAAATCGCCGAGCCCCTGTTCGACGAAACCGCGCAGCAGCGCCGCTTCGGCCTCGTCCCAGACGGATTCGTCGTAGCTCACGACCGGCGACAGCCACTGCTCGCGGCGTGCGAGCAGCTCGCTCAGCGGGCCGATGAGCCGGTCGATGCGATTGCCCGCGAGCCTCAGCACCAGCGCGAGCGCATCGCGATCGGCCACCGGCAGCTCGTCGTCCTCGAGCTCGGCGAACAGGCGCATGACCGCTTCGGAATACAGTTCGCGCGCATCCTCGGCGACGCGCACCGGACCGCCGAGCCGCGACAGCAGCGGCTGCCGTCCGGCGAGCTGGGCGTTGAAGCTGTCGATGGTCAGCGCGCGCAGCCGGTCGGGCTGGTCGAGCAGGTTCCAGCCACGGCGGCGATCGTGGTCGAGCAGCTCGCGCGCGGCCTCGTAGGCGGCCGGCATGTGCTCGCCGGGCTCGCCGCGCTCGGCGGCCTGCAGCAGTTCGAGCAGACGAAAGCGGATCTCGGCCGCGGCCTTGTTGGTAAAGGTGATCGCGACGACCTGCTCGGGCTGCTCGCAGCGCGCGAGCGCGAGCAGCATGCGGCTCACGAGCAGGCCGGTCTTGCCCGAGCCGGCCGGCGCCATCACGAGCACGTTGCGATCGAGGTTCAGCGCGGCGCGGCGCTGCTCGGCGTCGGGCAAGGGCTTGCGTATCTCGGTCGGCGAAGTCACGACTCGTCCTCGTCGGACTGCGCGTCCGCGTCGACGAACAGCAGCAGGTCCGCATAGAAGCTGCGCGCATTGACCTTGCCGATGCCGGCCTCGCCGGCCAGGAATCCGCGCGCCGCGGCGATCAGCTGCTGGCGCCAGTCCGACAGCTTGTTCGCCCAGTCGTCGCGCAGATCCTGCAGCTCGCCTTCGATGAGTTTCTGCCGCCAGTCGGTCAGTGCCGACAAGGTCGGATGGCCGTCCTTGAGATGGCCGAAGCAGATGCCGTCGACACGCGGAACACCCATGACTTCGGCCGCCGCATGGCTCGCGTAGAGCGGCAGCTGCGGCTCGGCGAGCCGGTCGGCGCTCCAGCCGCGCGGATCGGCGTTGCGGCCGGTCTTGTAGTCGAGCACCAGCCAGCGATCGCCGTCCGGATGGCGCACGCGGTCGATGCGGTCGATGCGCAGCTTGAGCGGCAGGCCGGCAAGCCGCATCTCGACCTCGGCTTCGATGTGCTCAACCGAAAACGGATCGAGCCGGCGGCGCTCGTGGCGCATCCATTGCCCGAGCACGTCGGCCTGGCGCGCACGCTCGAGCGCCACCGGCACGCGGCCGTAATCGGCCGGCGGCATGTGCTGATCGAGCGCCGGATCGAGCGCGGCGGCGATGGCGGTGGCGATCTCCTCGTCGCTGCGCCGGGCCAGTTCGGCGCTGCTGCGCAGCTCGCCCCAGACCGCTTCGAGCACCGCGTGCGCGACGTGTCCCTGGCGCGCGGCGTCGAGCCAGCGCGAAGGCTCGCGCAGCGCTTCGATGCCGAGCCGCGAACGCGCGAACGCGAAGAACGGCGATTCGAACCAGGCCTGGAACAGCGCCGCGCCGGCACGCAGCCGGCCGAGCTCGTCGGCGCCGACGGCCGGCACCGGATCGTCGGCCGGTCGCGTGCACTGCGGCCCTTGGGCGGTGCGCCGGTCGAGGCCCGAGAGCTCGGCGAGCGCCGGCGCTTCGACCCAATCGGCCGGCGTGCCGAACAGCGGCGACGGCGTGCCGGTCGAGGCCCGAGAGCTCGGCGAGCGCCGGCGCTTCGACCCAATCGGCCGGCGTGCCGAACAGCGGCGACGGCGTGACCTGCGCCCCGCGCTCATCAAAGGCGACGACGTGCAGCGAGACCTCGGGCGCCAGCGTGAGCAGTTCGGCCGCCAGCTCGCGCGAGCGCGCGAGCAGCAGCGCCGGCGCGGCGCCCGGCACACCGGCGGCGATCTGCGGGTCGAGCGGCAGGTAATCCGAATGCGCCTCGGCACCGCGCGGCCGGCCCGGAAAGCCGTCGGCCGACAGGTCGACCAGGTAGAGCACGTCGCACGGCAGGCCCATGGCCTCGTCGAGCCGCAGGATCAGCACCGGCTGGGTGTATTCGACGCGCGCATCGAAGCGGGCGCTGCGCGCGAGTTCGCGCAGCCAGCTCAGCGCCTCGCCGGCGCTGACCTGGGCGAGCTGCGCATCCATCGACGAAAACCGGGCGAGCAGGCGCTCCCATTCGCGATACAGCTGGAAGCCGGCCGAATCCGACTGCGGCGACCACGGGCCCTGCACGGTCCGCAGGCGCTGCTGCCAGTGCTGGCTCCAGGCGCTCGGCAGCGCGCGAGACGGGGCGGCGGCGATCGCATCGCGCAGGGCCAGATAACGCGCCTGGAGCCGCTCGGGCAGCGCCGCGGTCAGGCGCTCGAAGCTGATGCGCGGCCAGCCTTCGTCGCGTAGCCGGGCCTCGGCGCGGGCGCCGAGACCACGGTCGAACTCGTCCCACAGCGCGGACGACAGCAGCACGCGCCCGACCAGGCCCGGCGCGTTGTCGCGCGGGCGCAGCTCGGCCAGTGCGAGCGCGGCGGCGATCGGCGGCTGATCGGCCAGCGCCCCGCCCGCCTCCCAGCGCCAGGGCTGCGGGCGCTGGTGGCTGGCCTCCAGACCTTGCAGCCACGGAGCGAGCAATGGCCGGAAGATCGATTCGAGCAGTTCCCGCCGGCCGTCCGGATCGGGCATCGCGATGACGATGCGCGGCGGCGGGCTGCTGTGATCGGCGAACGGCATCAGCCGGCGGCGGATGTCCGCCCCGATCGCGCGGAACTGCGCCTGCGCGTCGGCATGGCGCAGGCGCTGCAGTTCCGGGGAGAAGCGCGGCGGCTGCCAGCGCTCGATACGGCTGCCGGCGGCTTCGAGCGCGGCGAACAGGCTGCGTTCGCTGGGCGCAAGCGTCGCGCCGAAACCGGCGAGCACGATGCGCTGCGGCGCCCGGATGCGCCCGGCGCGGACGGCCGCGATGACCTGCGCGGGCAGATCGGCCGACACCAGCCAGCCGCGGCGCTGCAGGCGATCGCGGAACTCGGCTCGCCAGCGTGCGAAGGCCTGGTGGTCCTCGCTCTGCGGGCGCGGCAGCGAGAGCTCGTAGCGGGCGACGAGCTGCTCGGCCCGGCGCGCCTCGCGGGCGGCGGACAGCGGAGCGAGCAAGGCGGCGCCCTGGGCGTCCTGTTGGACCGCGTCGCGCCAGAGCGCGAGCTCCTGGGTCGAGTGCAGCAGCTGCTCGATCGGCCAGCTCGCGGTCCAGGCGTCCTGCATCCACTGGCGCAGGCTCTGGATCGCCGGCGCCTCCCAGACCTGGGCGCCCTGGCCACGCGCCTGCAGGCTGTGGTCCTCGCGCAAGGCGCGCGCCAGCCGATCGCTCGCGGTGAGCGTCAGCGTGTCAGGCTTGTTCGCGAAGGAGAGGTTCTCAGCCATCGATATCCGCATGCTTGCGGCTTCGATGGCCTGGTGCAACGGGTCTGGTGGCTGCCGGTCGTTCGGCGACGACCGCAGCGCCCGCGAAAATCCGGATCAGCGTTCGAGCAGTCCGAGCTTGCCGGGCTTGCCGTCGAATTCCTTGGCTTCCGGCAGCGGGTCCTTCTTCTCGGTGATGACCGGCCAGGTCTTGGCGAGATCGGCGTTGATCTGCTTGAACTCGCCCTGGTTCTCGGGCAGGTCGTCCTCGGCGAAGATCGCCTCGGCCGGGCATTCGGGCTCGCAGAGCGTGCAGTCGATGCACTCTTCGGGATCGATGACGAGGAAGTTCGGACCCTCGTGGAAACAGTCGACCGGACACACCTCGACACAATCGGTGTACTTGCACTTGATGCAGTTTTCGGTGACGACGAAGGTCATGGCGGCGGCTGAGATTTCGTGAATACAAAATTGAGAAACAAAAAACGGCCGGCATTGTACCCGATTGAATTTGCATGGGGTCGCTCGTGAGCCCTCTGCCCGGCCATTCCGGCGGACCGCCGATCATCGGCAACCCGTCCGGCCTTGCAATCGGGCCGGCGGTCCCCACCTGCGAATGACGCTACCATGCCGCACCCGCCCTCGGGCCGGACCACAGGACGATTTATGACTGGAACTGCCCCCTCGCTGAGCACCGGCAACACCGCGCCGCTGCTGCGCTTCGAAACCCAGCTGCTGCAACGGTCGGCCGACATCGAGGCCTGGTTCCGCAGCCAGTGGCACAAGACCGCACCGCCGTTCTACTGCTCGGTCGACCTGCGCAACGCGGGCTTCAAGCTCGCTCCGGTCGACACCAACCTGTTCCCGGGCGGCTTCAACAACCTGAACCCCGAATTCGAATCGCTCTGCGTGCAGGCGATCCAGTCGGCCGTCGAACGCGTGTGTCCTGACGCCAAGAGCCTGCTGCTGGTGCCCGAAAACCACACGCGCAACAAGTTCTATCTCGAAAACGTGGCGACGCTGTTCGACCTGATCCAGAAAGCCGGCTTCCACGTGCGCATCGGCTCGGTGATTCCGGATTTGCGCGAGCCCACCGATCTGACGCTCGAAATCTCGGGACGCACGCTGCATCTGGAACCACTGCAGCGCACCGGCAATCGCGTGCATCTCGCCGATTTCGATCCCTGCGTGGTGCTGCTCAACAACGATCTGTCGGCCGGCATTCCGCCGATCCTCGATGGCGTCGAACAGCAGGTGCTGCCACCGCAGGCGCTCGGCTGGCATGCGCGGCTCAAGTCGCATCACTTCGGCTTCTACCGCGAGGTGGCGCGCGATTTCGGCGAAGTGGCCGGCATCGACTCCTGGCTCGTCGACCCGCTGTTCCGCAATTGCGGGCAGATCAACTTCCTCAAGCGCGAAGGCGAGGAATGCCTGGTCAGCAACGTCGAGCTGCTGCTCGAGGACATCAAGGCCAAGTACAAGCAGTACGACATCAAGGAAGAGCCCTTCGTCATCGTCAAGGCCGATGCCGGCACCTACGGCATGGGCGTGATGACGGTGAAGTCGGTCGACGACGTGCGCGAGATGAACCGCAAGGCGCGCACCCACATGGCGAGCGCCAAGGAAGGCCGCGACGTCACCGGCGCGATCATCCAGGAAGGCGTCTACACCTTCGAAACCTGGGGCCCGGAACATCACACCGCCGAGCCGGTGGTCTATATGATCGATCGCTTCGTCGTCGGCGGCTTCTACCGCGTCAATGAAAAGCGCGGCAACCAGGAGAACCTCAACTCGCCGGGCATGTCGTTCAAGCCGCTCGCGTTCGAGAGCTGTTGCAGCCACCCCGATCGCACGCTCGCGCCCGATGCGCTGCCGAATCGCTCCTACGCCTACGGCATCGTCGCGCGCCTGGCCTTGCTCGCGGCCGCACGCGAAGTCGCCGCGAGCCGCATGCTCGCCAAGGCCGCCTGATGAGCGCCCGACGGCTCGGCGTCATCATGGACCCGATCGGGTCCATCAAGCCGTACAAGGACACCACGCTCGCGATCATGCTCGCCGCCCAGAAGCGCGGCTGGCAGCTGCTGTATCTCGAGATGGCCGACCTGTGGCTGCGCGACGGCATCGCCTTGGGTCGTGCGCGACCGGTCACCGTGTTCGACGACAGCAAGCACTGGTACGAATTCGCCGGTGAAGCGACCGCCGTCAAGCTCGGCGAAATCGATGCGATCGCGATGCGCAAGGACCCGCCGTTCGATCTCGAATATGTGACGACGACCTACCTGCTCGAACGCGCCGAAGCCCAGGGCGCGCTGGTAGTCAACAAGCCCGAGTCGCTGCGCGACTGCAACGAGAAGATGTTCACGGCCTGGTTCCCCGAACTCGTGCCGCCGACGCTGTTCGCGCGCGACTCTGCGATCCTGCGCGCGTTTCACGCCGAGCATCGCGACGTGATCTACAAGCCGGTCGACGGTATGGGCGGCATGGGCATTTTCCGCGTCGCCAGCGACGGGATGAACCTCGGCTCGGTGATCGAGCAGCTGACCTTGCTCGGCACCCGAACGATCGTCGCGCAGCAATATCTGCCCAGCATCCGCGACGGCGACAAACGCGTGCTCGTCGTCGACGGCGAGCCGGTTCCGTATTGCCTCGCGCGCGTCCCGCAGGCCGGCGAGACGCGCGGCAATCTCGCGGCGGGCGGCAGCGGCGAGCCGCGCCCTCTGACCGAGCGCGACCGCCAGATCGCGCTGGCCGTGGGCCCCGAGCTCAAGCGCCGGGGCCTGCTGTTCGTCGGCCTCGACGTGATCGGCGAACACCTGACCGAGATCAACGTGACGAGCCCGACCTGCGCGCGCGAGATCGACGCGGCCTTCGGCACCGACATCGGCGGGCTGCTGATCCAGGCGATCGAGAAGCGGCTGCCCTGATCGCGCCGCAAGCGATCCGCTTCATCGATCCTGCGGTGGTTTCCGCATTACCGACGGACCGGTCCGTTCGCAAGGACTCAGCGCTTGCTTCGACCAAACGTCCAGAGGAATACTCGCATCATGAGCTCCGGTGAATTCCTGAAGAACCAGTTCCTCGTCGCCATGCCCGGCCTCGAGGACGATCAGTTCAACCACACGGTGTCGCTGCTCTGCGAGCACAATGACCAGGGTGCGGTGGGCCTGGTCATCAATCGCCCGACCGAACTCGCGCTGACCGCGATGCTCGACCAGATGGGCGTCGATCACGAGAAGATGGGCGAAGACCGACCGATCTACTGGGGCGGACCCGTGCAGCCCGAGCGCGGCTTCGTCGTGCATCGCGAGCCCGGCGGATGGGAATCTTCCCTGCAGGTGCAGGACGATCTCTACATCACCACCTCGCGCGACATTCTCGGGGCGATCGGCAGCGGTGAGGGGCCCGAGCACTACATCGTCACGCTCGGCTACGCCGGCTGGGGCGCAGGCCAGCTCGAAGACGAGATCCTGCACAACTCCTGGCTCAATACGCCGGTCGATTCGTCCATCCTGTTCACGCTGCCCGCGCGCGATCGCTGGCAGGCTGCGACGCGCCTGCTCGGCGTCGACGTCACCCAGCTCACGGCCTCCGCCGGTCACGCTTGAGCGGCGGCACTTACCTGGCGTTCGACTACGGCTCCAAGCGCATCGGCACCGCCGTCGGCGACAGCCTCACGCAGACGGCGCGACCGCTGGCAGCCATCGCCGTGCATGCGCAACCCGACTGGGCCGCGGTCAACAAGCTGATCCACGAATGGCGGCCGGTCGCGTTGATCGTCGGCTTGCCGCTCGACGAGGACGGCAGCGAACAGGCCATCACCGAACCGGCGCGGCGCTTCGCCCGCAGCCTGCAACAGCGCAGCGGCCTGCAGGTGCACCTGATCGACGAGCGCTATTCCTCACGCGCGGCCGATTACGAGCTGCGCGACGCGCGCTCGAGCGGGCGCATGAATCGCCGCGTACGCAAGGGCGACCGCGACGGCCAGGCCGCACGCATCGTGCTCGAACAGTGGCTCGCCGAGCAGGGCTGAGCCGCGCTCAGAAATCGCTGGGCCTGGCCTGCTTCCAGTGCTGCAGGGAGCTCTTGAAGTCGTAGCGGAAATCGAAGCCGCGCTCGATCAGGAAGCCCGGCACGATATGCGTCGGACGCCCGACCTTGCGCACCCGGTCGGGGTGGATGCCGTTGAGGTTCGGATTCACCGACTGGATGAGCTTGGCGGCCAGCACGAGCAGGCTCATCGGCGCACGAATCAGCCGGCCCGAGCTTCCGAAGACTTCGTTGATCGTCGCGATCATCTGCCCCAGCGGCATCGTCTCGCGCTCCACGTAGTTGTAGAGCACGAGCGATTCGGGCAACGACATCGCGTAGCGCATGCTGTCGATCAGCCCGTAGATATAGCCGTAGGATTTCTTGATCGTGCTCGCGGTCGGCAGCACGAAATAACCGCGCCGGATCGCGCGAATCATGCGCAGGATATTGCCCGGATCGGCCGGGCCGTAGATCACACCGGGACGAACGATCACGAGCTTGCGCGAAGCGCCGCGCGCCAACCATTCGCGATGCATGTATTCGGCGATCAGCTTGGTGACGCCGTAGGGCGTGTTCGGCAGCTTGGTCGATTGCTCGCTCGTCGCAGCGGGCGTGGGACCGTAAACCGAGATGCTCGACGAGAACAGGATACGGTCGCAGCCGATCGCCTCGGCTAGGGCGCAGACGTTTTCGGCGCCGGCGAGGTTGGTGTCGTAATACTCGTGCGCCGCGTGGCCGGGCTCACGATGGATGGCCGCGAAGTTGAAGATCCAGTCGATCTGCAGGCCTGCGAACAGGCTCGCATCGATCGGCTTACGCACATCGCAGTGCACATAGCTCACAC
The DNA here is from genome assembly GCF_000271305.1 of Hydrocarboniphaga effusa AP103. Taxonomy (GTDB): domain Bacteria; phylum Pseudomonadota; class Gammaproteobacteria; order Nevskiales; family Nevskiaceae; genus Hydrocarboniphaga; species Hydrocarboniphaga effusa. The sequence continues at coordinate 493,436 of NZ_AKGD01000003.1, read as the reverse complement.
CCGGAATCTCCCGCTCGGGCGGTTTGATGTCGGCAACAACGACGCGGGTGCCGGCATCGGCGACCAGGCTCTCGGCGAGATTCGTTCCGATATAGCCGGTGCCGCCGAAGATCAGTGCGATGGGCATTCTTAGTTCTGGCGCTCTTTCAAAACAGAAATGGGCTGGCGCTGCGCCGGCGGTGGGGTCCAAGCCCGTCAGTCTGGCAGTGCAATGAAGCAGGCAGCTTACAAAAACGCATTTCCTGAATCAGGTGTCGATTTCACAGTAGGACGGCAAGTTGCGAACCACTCAGGGCATCGCTTCGAATGCCTGCCGGAGTTGCTCGACCCGGGCCCGATTGCTACCGGCATCGTCGTAGGCGAAGCGCGAAGCCGAGCGCACGTCGACGCGGCCGTTCGCAAGCATCAGCACTTCGAGGTCGTCGCGCAGCGGAAAGCCGAAGCGCGGCGCGGCGAAAACCGCATGGATGTAGCCCGACTGCTCCTGCTGGATCTGGCCCCCAAGGCGCTCGACGACCTCGTGCATGATCACGTAGTTGATGCCCATGTCGCCCGTATAACCGAGTGCCGCGACCTTGTGCAGATCGTCCTTGGCCATCGAGGACACGCAGCTCGGCCGCTTGGGGCAACCGCTGAATTCGCCCTTGCTCAGATACAGATCGGACGGCGGCGTCAGCGTGTAATAGGTGCCTACCGCGAGGCCGGCAACGGCGACCAGCAGCACCAGCACGATCAAGCGCAGCAAAAACTTCATGGTTTGGCTTTTTTCGATTCTTTCTTGGATGACGTGGACGGCATTGCGGGAACCAGGCGCTGCGGATCGATGCGTGCATCGAGCCAGCTGATGCGCCAATCCAGATGCGGCCCGGTCGCACGCCCGGTTGCCCCGGACGAGGCCACGACCTGTCCCTGCTCCACCACGTCGCCCACCTTGGCCCTGAGCTTCGACAAATGCAGAAACGCCGAGGCCAATCCGTGGCCGTGGTCGATGATGAGGGTGCCGCCGGTGTAGTACAAGTCGGGCTCGGCGAGCGTGACGACGCCGCCGGCCGGCGCTTTCACGGGCGTTCCGGTCGGCGCCGCGACATCGACGCCGTAATGCGGCTGCTTGGACTCGCCGTTCAAAATGCGCTGCGATCCGTAGACGCCCGAGATGCGGCCGGTGCACGGCCAGATGAAGCCCTGCAGAAAATCGGTGCGCGGCGTGTCGCGAAAGCGGGCTTTTCGCACGAGCGCGGCTTCGCGCTCGATGCGCGCGCTCAGCTCGGGCGGCGCGTTGACCTTGTCCTGCGGCAGACCGTCGATGCGCTGGATCTTGTACTGACGCGTCGCGACCGCGTGCGTGCTCGTGTGCGCGCTGCCGCTGGGCTCGACGACTTCGAGCTCGACCTTGGCCGGCTCGTCGCGATCGAGTCCGATGATGAAAAGCCCGTCGCCTCCGACGTTGACGCGCTGGCCCTTGAAGCGGACTTGGGAGCCGGGCTCGACATGCCCGCGCAGCAACTCGCCCTGCCTCCACTGGCCTTCGATCTGCGGCGACGCGGCGATCGCATTGGAAGCAGACAGCAGCAGCGCGAACAGAACCGTAGGGCGAGTCGAGACCCGCCGCTGTTTGCCCATCGACAGCAAACGGCGGCTCACGATCCGCCCTACGAGAGTCATCAGGCCGGCGCCTTGGCGTCGGCGCTGAGCAGCGCGATCGCCTCGGCCAGCGGCATGGTCTTCTGGTACTCGACACCGAGACGACGCAGCGTGACGGTCTTCTCTTCGGCTTCCTTGCGGCCGACGACGACGATCACCGGCACCTTGTGCACCGAGTGCTCGCGGATCTTGTAGTTGATCTTCTCGTTGCGCAGATCGGTGTCCGCACGCAGGCCCGCGTCCTTCAGTGCCTCGCACACTTCAGTCGCATAGCCATCCGCATCCGACACGATCGGCGCGACCACGGCCTGCACGGGCGCGAGCCACAGCGGCATGGCACCGGCGTGATGCTCGATCAGGATGCCGATGAAGCGCTCCATCGAACCCACGATCGCACGATGCAGCATGATCGGGCGGCGCTTCTGCGAATGCTCGTCAACGTACTCGGCGTCGAGGCGCTCGGGCATCATCGGATCGAACTGCATGGTTCCGACCTGCCAGCTGCGGCCGATCGAATCCTTCATGTGATACTCGATCTTCGGGCCATAGAACGCGCCCTCGCCCGGCAGCTCTTCCCATTCCACGCCAGCCGCGCGCAGCGCAGCACGCAGCGAATTCTCGGCGTGATCCCAGGCCTCTTCGGTGCCCAGGCGCTTGTCCGGACGCAGCGCGAGCTTGACCGCGATGGTGTCGAAGCCGAAGTCGGCGTAGACCTTCATCGCCTGCTGGTGGAAGGCGGTCACTTCGCCTTCGACCTGCTCGGGCGTACAGAAGATGTGGCCGTCGTCCTGCGTGAACGCGCGCACGCGCATGATGCCGTGCAAGCCGCCGCTCGGTTCGTTGCGATGGCAGCCGCCGAACTCGCCGTAGCGGATCGGCAGATCGCGATAGCTGCGCAGGCCGGCATTGTAGATCTGCACATGGCCCGGGCAATTCATCGGCTTCACCGCATAGGTCCGCTTCTCGGACTCGGTGAAGAACATGTTCTCCTGGTAGTTGTCCCAGTGGCCCGAACGCTTCCACAGCGAGACATCCATGATCTGCGGGCCGCGCACTTCCTGATAGCCGCTGCGGCGATAAACACCGCGCACGTACTGCTCGACCGCCTGCCAGATCGCCCAGCCCTTCGGGTGCCAGAACACCATGCCGGGCGCTTCCTCCTGCTGATGGAACAGGTCGAGCTGCTTGGCGAGCTTACGGTGATCGCGCTTCTCGGCTTCCTCGACCATCTTCAGATAAGCCTTGAGCTCATCGTCGGTCGCGAAGGCCACGCCGTAGATGCGCTGCAACTGCGCGTTGTTGGCATCGCCGCGCCAGTAAGCGCCGCTGACCTTGGTGAGCTTGAACGCGGTGCCGAGCTTGGCGGTCGACGCCAGATGCGGGCCGCGGCACATGTCGAGCCAATCCTGGCCCTGGCGATAGATGCTGATCTCTTCGCCGGCCGCGATGCCTTCGGAAACCCATTCGGCCTTGAACTTCTCGCCACTCTTTTCGAAGAACTCGATCACCTGCTCGCGCGGCCAGACTTCGCGCGTGATCGGCAGATCGCGCTTGACGATGTCGCGCATGCGGGCCTCGATCACTTCGAGATCGGATTCGCTGAAAGGCTCGCTGCGCGCGAAGTCGTAGTAGAAGCCCACGTCGGTCGACGGACCGAAGGTGATCTGCGTTCCGGGGAACAGCTCCTGCACGGCCTGGGCCAGCACATGCGCGGCATCGTGACGAATCACGTCAAGCACTTCGGGCTTGTCGCGCGTGACGATTTCGATCGCAGCACTGCGCTCGATCGGGCGAGTGAGATCGTAGAGCTCGCCGTCGAGCTTGATCAGCGCGGCCTTCTTGGCCAGGCCAGGCGAAATGCCCTGCGCGATCGACAGGCCGGTCGGCGGCGCGTCGTAGCTTTTGACGTTGCCGTCGGGGAAGGTGATTTGAATGGACATCGGCTTTCCTTCTCTGCGGGCGCGTGTTTCGCGCCCGGTCATGCCTTGGTGCGAACGGCGGCTGGCTTGAAGCGAACGATCAGTTTTCGAAGCGTGGCGGCAGCCACTCCGTCAGAAACTCTTCGCGACTCATGCTCAGCAGGCGGCGTTCTTCGAGTTCGTAAGGGTCTGCGTCGTAGGAGATCGCGCGAATCATCACGCGACCGTTTTCCGTGGGGACGATTTCGCAGCCGTTTTCGGCGGCGAGGCGAATGGCGTCCGTCAGGCCCATGTGCAGCCCGATCAGGCCGAGGCGCGCGACCGCGCCCAGGCCACGGCGGCGTCGAGCCGCGCCAACGTTCGTTCGCGTCCCAGCAGCGCGAGGGTCTGATCGATCGGCGGCGACACCGCCATGCCGACGATCGCCACGCGCAGCGGCTGGGCGACCTTGCCGAGGCCGAGCTTCTCGGCTTCGGCGAAGCCATTGACGGCCGCGTGCAAGGTCGGCGCGTCCCAGGTTCCGAGCGCCTTGAGCGTCTTGTAGAGCCCGGCGAGCGCATGCAGGCCGTCGGCATTGAAATGCTTGGCCGCATCCTTCTCGTTGTAACCGCTCAGGTCCGCGTAGAGGAAGTGCGACTTCTCGGCCATCTCGAGCAGCGTGCGGCAGCGCTCGCGCTGCGACAGGATCACGTCGACGAGCGACGGGCCATTGGCCGGATCGAGGCCCATGCGGCGCAGATGCCATTCGAACTCGGGCACGACCACTTCCGGATCGACGCTCTTGAGGTACTGGTGATTGACCCAGTAGGCCTTCTCCATGTCGAAGCGCGCGGCGCTCGACGAGACCTTGGAGAGATCGAACTTCTCGATCATCTCCTGGCGCGTGAACAGCTCCTGGTCGCCATGGCTCCAGCCCAGGCGCACGAGGTAGTTCAGTAGCGCCTCGGGCAGAAAGCCCATCGCGCGATATTCCATGACGCCGAGCGCGCCGTGGCGCTTGGACAGCTTGGCGCCGTCGGCGCCGAGGATCATCGACACGTGCGCGTAAGCCGGCGGCTCGGCACCGAGCGCCTTGAGGATGTTGATCTGGCGCGGGGTGTTGTTGACGTGGTCGTCGCCGCGGATCACGTGGGTGATGCCCATGTCCCAGTCATCCACGACGACGCAGAAGTTGTAGGTCGGCACGCCATCGGCGCGCGCGATGATGAGGTCGTCGAGCTCGGTGTTGGCGAACACGATCGGGCCCTTGATGAGGTCGTCGAGCACGACCTCGCCCTCGACCGGGTTCCTGAAGCGGACCACGGGCGGCACGCCGGCCGGCGGCTCCGGCAAGGTCTTGCCGGCTTCGGGGCGCCAGCGGCCGTCGTAGCGAGGCTTTTCCTTGCGCGCCATCTGCTCGGCGCGCATCGCGTCGAGCTCCTCCCTGGTCGCGTAGCAGTAATAGGCGGTGCCAGCCGCGAGCATCTGGGCGATGACTTCCTTGTAGCGGTCGAAACGCTGGGTCTGGTAGACCGAGTCGAAATCCGACTTCAGGCCCAGCCATTCCATGCCCTCGAAGATGGCGTCGACCGCCTCCTGGGTGGAGCGTTCGCGGTCGGTGTCCTCGATGCGCAGCAGGAACTTGCCGCCGAGGTTCTTGGCGACCAGATACGAAAACAGGGCCGTGCGCGCCCCGCCGATGTGCAGGAAGCCGGTCGGGCTGGGGGCAAAGCGGGTGACGGCGGACATGATGGCGGCGGCTGGGGGTCTTTTTAGAGGCCGGCAATTCTACAGCAGGCGTTCTACAGCAGCCGTGGCGGCAACCGCACCCGAGCCCCGCGCACAGACTAAAATGCGGGATGAACTGTCTTTTCGTGGAACAACTCACCGTCATCGACTGCGCCTACCTCGACGCGCGGCGCGGACTGGTCGGTGAAAGCTGGATCGTCGACGTCGAGCTGCACGGCGACCTCGACGAGCAGTCGATGGTGCTCGACTTCGGCGACGTCAAGAAGCGCCTCAAGCGCGCGATCGACGGCTCGGTCGACCATACGCTGCTGGTGCCCCAGCTCGCGCCGGAACTCACGATCGGGCAGCGCGATGGCGATATCGAGCTGCAGTTCCACTCCAATGCCGGGTTGATCGAGCATCGCTCGCCGTCCGTGGCCGTGAGCCTGGTCGATGCCGAATCCATCGATGCGCAGGCCGTCACCGATTACCTGCTGCCGCATCTGAAAGCCGTGGTGCCGGCGAATGTCGCCGAGATCCACCTGAACCTGCGCACCGAGCGCATCGATGGCGCCTATTACCACTACGTGCACGGGCTCAAGAAGCATCAGGGCCAGTGCCAGCGCATCGCCCACGGGCACCGTTCGCGCATCGAGATCCGGGTCGACGGCATCCGGTCACAGGCGCTCGAAGCCGCGCTCGCGGCGCGCTGGACCGACATTTATCTCGCCACACGCGAAGACGTCGTCGGAGCGGCCGACGGCCGGCTGCGCTTCGCATACCGCTCGCCCGAGGGACGCTTCGAACTCGGCCTGCCCGAAAGCCGGGTCGAACTCATCGACAGCGATACCACCGTCGAAAAGCTCGCCGAGTGGATCGCCAAGCGCATGAGCGGGAACGTCAAAGGCGGACAGACGGTCCAAGCAAAGGCTTACGAAGGCGTCATGAAAGGCGCCATTGCAAGTTGCAAGAACGGCGATTCGTAAGCCGGCAGAATTCACACCTTATTCAGCGCTTGACGCGCAGCGTGGCATCCATGAACAAGTCCTTCCCCGTCTTGAACTCCAGTTTCAAACCGCGCCGCTTCCTCGGCTTGGTTTCGGCGCTGGCCGGTGCCTTGGCGCTCGGCGGTTGTGCGACCTATTACCCCGATTCGTATCCATCCTCCGGCCCGTACTACGGCGGAGGCGGCGTTGGCGCCGTTTACTCGGATCGCTACTACGACCCGTATTATTCGGGCGGCTACTACGGCTACCCAGCGTACAACTCGACGACGATTTATTACGACGCCTTCCGCCCGGGGTACGCCTACCGTCCGGGTTACGGCTACTACTACCCGGCTCCGCCGCCGCGCGGGGGCCATGACCATGGCCACGATCATGACCACGATCGCGATCGCGGCCGGGGTTGGGGTGATGTGGCGCGAGAGGCCGGCGGCAACCAGAACCGGGACGATCGGGATCGGGGCAGCTCCTGGGGCGGTCCGCGTGGCAATCAGGGCAACAGCAACCCGCGCCCCAACCTGCCGTCTCCGCCTTCGGACAGCGGTCGGTCGAACGGCTGGCTCGGCCGCGTGACGGGCGGCAACGACAGCCGCCCGAGCGCTCCTTCTCCCCCTCGCCCGCAGATCAGCTCGCCGCCCCGCCAGGACAGCGCCCCGCGTCCGTCGCCGCCGCCTCGGCCGAGCTCCGATTCGGGCTCCCGTTCTCGCGGCAGCGGCTGGGGCGACAAGGCCCGCAACGGCCGCGACCGCTGAACGCAGCCGTCCAAGGGCGCGCATTTCCAACTGTGGAATAATGCGCGCCCGTTTTTCTGCCTCTTAGCTGACATGAGCTCCGCCGACGACGTCCGTTTCTTCCCCCGTCTCTCCATCGAACAGGTCGAGGAAGGCCACGAACTCGCGCCCAAGTTCGACGAGCACGGCCTCATTCCGTGCGTGACGACGGCCTACGGCACCGGCGAAGTGCTGATGCTCGGCTACATGAACGTCGAGGCGCTCAAGAAGACCATCCTGACCGGCGAAGCGCACTACTACAGCCGCTCGCGCAAGGTGCTCTGGCACAAGGGCGCGACCAGCGGCCTGGTGCAGAAGGTCGAAGAACTGCGCATCGACGACGACCAGGACGCGATCTGGCTGCGCGTGTCGGTCAACGGCGATGCGAGCTGCCACGTCGGCTATCGCTCCTGCTTCTACCGCTCGGTGCCCACCGACGCGCGCGGTGCAGCCGGCGAGCTGAACTTCGAAGAGCACGAGAAGGCCTTCGACCCCAAGGCCATCTACGGCGACGCGCCGAACCCGACGATCCTCTAAGTCAGTGGTTCTCAAGGCTCCGCGGGCGCGTTCCACCAGCGCAAGGCCTGCTCGCGGTAGCCTTCGACGGCCCAGCCGTCGTCCGTCGGTATTGCGAACAACGCGCCCTCCACGCCGGTGACCCGCTGTTCGGCCCCGATCGCGGCATACCGGGCCACGACTTCCGGGCGCGGATGCCCGAAGCGGCTGCGCCAGCCGGCCCCGTAGAGCACCACTTTCGGCCTCACCGCCTCGACGAAAGCCTGCGACGACGAGCTCTTGCTTCCGTGATGCGGGGCGACGAGCAGATCGGCGGCGATCTCTTCGGGATGCCGCTCGATCAGCCGTCGCTCGGCCTTGCGTTCGATGTCACCGGCCAACAGCAGACGGCGCGTTCCATCGCTCACGAGCAGCACGCACGAGCCCTCGTTGTCCGACCACGGCCCTTCGTCCGGGTGCAGCACAAGGAACTCCACTCCGTCCCAGTTCCAGGCCTGGCCGTCGCGGCAAGGCTGGGCCGTCAGCGCACCGTATTCGGCCTTCGCGCCAACGAAACGCCGAACCGCCTCGAGGCCACCGGCGTGATCACGATCCTCGTGCGAAATCACGAGCGCATCGAGCCTGCGGATTCCGCGCCCGAGCAGATACGGCACGACCACGCTTTCGCCCGCGTCGAAGCCCTCTTCGATCGCCGGACCGGCGTCGTAAAGCAGCGTGTGGCCAGCAGTTTGCACGACCGCCGACAGGCCCTGGCCGACATCGAGCACGGCGACTTCGAAACCGCGCGCGGGCGCCGGTTGCGGCGGCCATAGCAGCGGCAGCAGGCACAGCAGGCCGAGCGGGCGCGTCGGCAGACCGCGCGGCGCGAGTAGCAACAGGGCGCCGAGCAGGGCCAGCGCGAGCGCCGGCAACGGCGGGCTCGCGGCCCACCAGCCGGCTTCGGTCCACGCGGCCAGCGCCTGCAGGTAGCGCTGGAGTTCCGACAACGCCGAGGCCGTGAGCCCGAGCAGCGGCGTTCCGAACCAGGGCCAGATCCAGTCGAGCAGCAAGGCCGCGAGCGCGATCGGGGTGACGACGGCCACCAGCGGCACCGCGATCAGGTTCACCGGCAGCGCGCTCCAGCCCATGCCTTGAAACCAGCCGAGGCTCAGCGGCAGCAGCCCGAGCGTCAGCGCCGCCTGCACGCGCAGGGCTTCGAGCCAGAACGGCGCGGCCGCGAGCCGATGCAGGGTCAGGTAGAAGATCAGCCCCACGGCTCCGAACGACAGCCACAGCCCGGGGCTCAGCACCGCTTCGGGGTCGACCAGCAGCACCGCGATCCAGGCCAGCGCGAGCACTCGAAACGGATGCTGCAACCGATCGAACCAGGCCGCTCCGAGCAGAAAAACGAGCATCAGCGCCGCACGCTGCACCGGCGGCTCCCAGCCGGCCAGGAACGCATAGGCGACACCGGCCGCCGCTGCCGCGACCATGCCGGCCTTCTGCGCGGGCAAGCGCAGGCACAGCGGCGGCCACAAGGCCCAGAGCCAGCGGCCGAGGAAGAACGCCACGCTCGCCCCGATGGCGACGTTGAAGCCGGATATCGCCACAAGGTGCGTCGTCCCGGTTTGTCGGAACACATCCCAGTCGTGCGCGGAGATGGCCGAGTCGTCACCGATCGTCAGCGCCGCCAGCAGCGGCAGGCCCGGATGCCCAGGCAAGGCGGCGTGCAGACGATCGAGCAGACGCTGGCGCATGAGCAGCCAAGGCGGGCCGCTCAGGGCTTCGCAGCGCTCGCCCGACCGCACGCTTGCGAGCGCTCCAACCCCTTCGCGGAACAGCCAGGCCTCGTAGTCGAAGGCGCCCGGATTCAGCGAGCCATGCGGCGTTCGCATGCGCAGCGTCAGAAGCCAGCACTCGCCGGCCTTGAGTTCCACGGGCGCGCGATACCAGGAGGCGCGAATCAGCGGAATCGAGGCATCGTCCGCGCGAAACTGGAAACGCCAGCGGCGCTCGCCGTCGATGTCGTCGGGCTCCGGCAGCGCCGCGACATGGCCGCGCAACTCGATCGTTTCGTTGTGCCGCGACAGCGGCCATCGCAGCGCGACATCGTCCTGCACGCGCCAGACGCACCAGAGCACGCCGAACACGAACAGCGCATGGGTCGCCCGCCCGCGCCACGGCAGCAGCGCCGGAATCGCGAACAGTCCGAGCATCCACGGTGCGGGCAATTCGCGCAGCGCATGCACGGCCAGAATGCCGAGCGTGAACGGCAAGGCCAGCGCGAACGGACTTCGGGCGGAACGACGCAGCGTCATCACGCGAGCGTAGCGAGGCTGCGCGACACGCATCGCGCAGCACATCACAAGCCGTAATCGAGCGAGCATCTCAAGCGGCCACTACACTCTGGGGCATCCCTGGACCCGAGCGCCGACATGACCGATCTCTCCGCCTTCCCGATCACGCGGAAATGGCCCGCCCAGCATCCCGAGCGCCTGCAGCTCTACTCGCTGCCCACGCCCAACGGCGTCAAGGTGTCGATCGCGCTCGAAGAAACCGGCTTGCCCTACGAGGTGCACAAGGTCAGCTTCGATACCCAGGACCAGCTCTCACCGGAGTTCCTGTCGCTGAATCCGAACAACAAGATTCCGGCGATCCTCGATCCGAACGGCCCCAACGGCCAGCCGCTGGCCTTGTTCGAATCCGGCGCGATCCTGGTCTATCTGGCCGACAAGACCGGCCAGCTGATGCCGTCGGACGCGGCCAAGCGCTACGAAACGCTGCAGTGGCTGATGTTCCAGATGGGCGGCATCGGCCCGATGTTCGGGCAGCTCGGCTTCTTCCACAAGTTCGCCGGCAGGGATTACGAGGACAAGCGTCCGCGCGATCGCTACGTGGCCGAGAGCAAGCGCCTGCTCGACGTGCTCGATCGCCATCTCGAATCGCGCAGCTGGCTCATCGGCGACGAATACACGATCGCGGACATCGCGGTGTTTCCGTGGGTGCGCAACCTGGTCGGCTTCTACGGGGCCGGCGAGATCGTCGGCTTCGATGGCTTTGCGAACGTGCGTCGCGTGCTCGATACCTTCGTCGCGCGGCCTGCGGTGGTTCGCGGGCTCACGATTCCGTCGTAGAAAGCCGCAGGCCTCGCTCAGCCCGGCGAAGTGCCGGTCAGCTCGTCGTGCCGCTGCAGGCGGCCCGTATCGAGCGTCCAGATGTGATCCATGCGCGAGGCCAGGCCGAGGTCGTGGGTCACGACGACGAGGCTGGTGCCGAGTTCGCGATTGAGCTCCAGCATGAGCTCGAACACGCGATCGGCCGTGCGCGAATCGAGGTTGCCGGTCGGCTCGTCGGCGAGCACGCAATCGGGCCTGGTCACGAGCGCACGCGCAACCGCGGCACGCTGACGCTCGCCGCCCGACAGCTCGCCGGGCTTGTGCTGCAGGCGCTGGCCCAGGCCGACGCGATCGAGCAGATCGCCGGCCTGCTTGCGCGCACTGGCGAGCTCAGTGCGGCGAATCAGCAGCGGCATCATCACGTTCTCGAGCGCAGTGAACTCGGGCAACAGGTGATGGAACTGGTAGACGAAGCCGAGCCGCTGATTGCGCAGCTGCCCGCGCGCCGCATCCGACAGCGCCGACATGCGTTCGCCGGCGACGAACACTTCGCCCGCCGTCGGCGAATCGAGCCCGCCGAGCACGTGCAGCAGCGTCGATTTGCCGCTGCCCGAAGCGCCGACGATGGCCACGCGTTCGCCGCGACGCAGCTCGAAGTCGACGTTGTCGAGCACCTTGAGATTGAGGCGTCCGTCGTCGAAGGTCTTCGACAGGCCTTTGGCACGGATGATGGGCGTTTCGCCGGTCACGGTCGTCGGATTCCTATTCATAGCGCAGCGCCTCCGCCGGCTGCACGCGCGAGGCGCGCCAGGCCGGATACAGCGTCGACAGCAGGCCCAGCGCGAGCGAGAGAATGCTGATGCGGATCACGTCGCTGGACTTGAGCTCGGACGGCAGATCACTGATGTAGTAGACCTCGGGCGACAAGAACTGATGCCCGGTCAGCGCCTGCAGCAGCGGCACCAGCCGCTCGACGTTGAGCGCCAGGCTGACGCCGCCGACCACGCCGATCACCGTGCCGATGATGCCGATCAGCGAGCCCTGCACCATGAAGATCGCCATGATCGAACGCGGGCTCGCGCCGAGCGTGCGCAGGATCGCGATATCGGCCTGCTTGTCCTGCACCACCATCACCAGCGTCGACACGATGTTGAACGCGGCCACGCCGACGATCAGCGACAGGATGATGAACATCACCATCTTCTCGGTCGCCACCGCGCTGAAGAAATTCGCGTGGCTGCGCGTCCAGTCGTTGACGTAGTAGATGCCTTGCAGCTGTCCGGCGAGCTCGCGCGACACCGTCGGCGCCTTGAACATGTCGTGCAGCTTGATGCGGACGCCGGTCACCGTGTCGCCCATGCGGTACAGCGACTGCGCGTCGCCGAGATGGATCAGCACCAGCGTGCGATCGAACTCGTACATGCCGACCTTGAAGATGCCCGAGACGGTGAAGCGCCGGAAGCGTGGCAGCACGCCGGCGGGCGTCACGCTGGCCTGCGGAATCATGAGGTCGACCTTGTCACCCGGCGTCACGCCGAGCACCTGCGCGAGCTCGTAGCCGATGACGATGTTGAACGAGCCGGCCTTGAGGTCATCGAGCGAGCCCGCGACCATCTTGTCGCCGATGTCGGACACGCCGCGCTCCTCGTCCGGCAGCACGCCGCGCAGCATCGTCCCCGACAGCCCGCTGCCGAGCCGCAGCATGCCCTCGCCTTCGACGTACGGAGCCACCGCTTCCACGTCGGGATTCTTGCGCGCCGTGTCGGCGACGCCGGGCCAATCGGCGAGCCCGCCTTCGAAGGCCGAGATCGTCGCGTGCGAGGCCATGCCGAGAATGCGCGTGCGCAGCTCGCGCTCGAAGCCGTTCATGACCGAGAGCACGGTGATCAGCGCGGTCACGCCGATGCCGATCCCGAGCATCGACGCGAACGAGATGAACGATATGAAGTGATTACGCCGCTTGGCCCGCGTATAGCGCAGGCCGGCGAAGAGTTCGTAGGGGTGTCGCATGGGCGGGCATTAGATCATAGGAGCCCTCGGCTCAGTCGCGAGCGAAGGCACCTGCTGCGAAATCGGGACGAGGTGAAGGCCCAGCACGCCGTCGATCACCGTCCTGCGCCCAGGTGTCGCGCGGGTCCCGTTCGTTGCGGCTGGCAATGGTTATAGTTCGGCCATGCGCTTCGACGAGCCCTTGCCATGATCAAGCCCGCAGCCCTGTTGTCGATGCTCGCCGTGATGTCGGCCCAGGCGGAGGAACTCGTGATGCCGGCAGGCTCGCAGCCCACTCCGATTGCGACTGCAGCACCCGCGTCAGGCGGCCTGCCGGACAAAGGCGAGAGCATGCAGGCCGTCAGCCGGCAATTCGGCGAGCCCAGGCAGCGTCACGCGGCGGTGGGAGGGGATTCACCCCGGCATCCCCCGATCACGCGCTGGGATTACGACGGCTTCTCGGTGTTCTTCGAGAATCAGCACGTGATCCACGCGGTGCGACCGGACGCGCCGGCCCCGCTGGCCCGGCGCGACGGTCTCAGCGGAGGCTAGGAGTAGGCCGAGTCACGACCCACCGTTCGCCTGTGCAGGTCGGGCGACGGCAGTGGCAGGCATGATTCGCCCTGCGGTCCAGCTCGGACTGCTCAGCGCTTGCAGGACGGATCCGTGGTATCGGCGCACTTCTGGATCGCCTCGCCGCCCGCTTCGATGTCCTTGCCGGCGCCTTCCATGGTGTTGCAGGCGGTCAGGAACAGCGAGCCCGAGAGCAGCAGCAGGGTCGCGGCAGTACCGAACAGCGGTTTGAAGGTTTTCATGACGAGTCCTTTCGTTGGGTGCTTCTTTTCGTGATGGGCTCGATGCCCGGCGGCAGCATGCCCTCGCACAACTGAACGGTTTCCGGCCGGCGCCGGCCGCATTCCCGCTGACATCATTCCGGTGTAAGGTCGCGGCCCTCGCCGCCTCCCCGATTCAAGGCCATGCCCCGCAATTTCCTGCCGCCCGAATGGGCTCCCCAGTCCGCCGTGATGCTGACCTGGCCGCGTGCCGACGGTGACTTCGCGCGTCATTTCGAGGCCGTGGAAGCCAATTTCGTCGCCATCGCGGTCGCCATCAGCCAGCACCAGGAAGTGCACATCAACTACGGGCTTGATCCGGCCAATCTGCGCGAACGGCTGATCCAGGCCGGGGCGCATCCGGCCCGGCTGCGCGTCTATCGCGTCGAATCGGACGACGTCTGGGCTCGCGACCACGGGCCGATCACGGTGATTCGCGACGGCCGGCTCGTGCATCTGGATTTCACCTTCAACGGCTGGGGCAACAAATTCTCGGCCGAGCGCGACAACCAGCTCACGCGCAAGCTCGCCGGGCTCGGCGCCTGGAGCGCGCCAGTCGAGACGGTGGATTTCGTGCTCGAGGGCGGCGGCATCGAAGTCGACGGCTGCGGCGCCCTGCTGACCACCGAGCGCTGCCTGCTCGCACCGACGCGCAATCCGCAGCTGACGCGCGAAGGCATCGAAGCCGTGCTCAAGCGCGAGTTCGGCATCGAGCGCGTGCTCTGGCTCAAGCATGGCGATCTGCTCGGCGACGACACCGACGGCCACGTCGACACCATCGCCCGCTTCTGCGACGCGCACACCATCGCGTATCAGGGTTGCAGCGATCCGAGCGACGCGCACTACGAAGACCTCAAGGGCCTCGCCGAAGAACTCGCGGCGCTGCGCACGCGCGACGGCAGTCCATACGACCTCGTGGAACTGCCGCTGCCCGCGCCGATCTACGATGAAGACGGCCAGCGCCTGCCGGCCGGCTATGCGAACTTTTTGATCATGAACAACGTCGTGCTCGTGCCGATCTACGGCGACGCCAACGACGAGCCCGCGCTGTCGAAGCTGCGTGAGGTTTTCGAGGATCGCCAGGTCATTGGCATCGATTGCCGCGCCCTCATCCTGCAGTACGGCGGCCTGCACTGCGTCACCATGCAGATTCCGCAGGCGCCCGCACGCGGCTGAGTCCGCTCACGAGAGTTCGAGAGGCACAAGACAGATGGCATCGAAGAAAACCCTGCGCATCGGCATCGTCCAACAGGCCTGCACCGACGATCGCGAACACAACCTCTCGGTCTCCGCCGCCGCCGTGCGCGACGCCGCCGCGCGTGGCGCCCAGCTCGTGCTGCTGCAGGAGCTGCACACGGGCCTCTACTTTTGCCAGCACGAATCGACCGAGCTGTTCGACCTCGCCGAACCGATTCCGGGGCCGTCGACGAAGTTTCTCGGCGAGCTTGCGAAAGAACTCGGCATCGTCATCATCGGCTCGCTGTTCGAGCGCCGTGCGCCCGGGCTTTATCACAACACCGCCGTCGTCCTTGAAAAGGACGGCAGCCTCGCCGGCGTGTATCGCAAGATGCACATTCCGGACGATCCGGGCTACTACGAGAAGTTCTACTTCACACCGGGCGACCTCGGCTTCAAGCCGATCGAGACCAGCCTCGGCAAGCTCGGCATCCTGGTCTGCTGGGACCAGTGGTATCCCGAAGGCGCGCGGCTGATGGCACTGGCCGGCGCCGACCTGCTGTTCTACCCGACCGCGATCGGCTGGAACCCCGAAGACACGCAGGAAGAACAGGCCCGCCAGCGCGACGCCTGGATCACCATCCAGCGCTCGCACGCGGTCGCCAACGGCCTGCCCGTGATCGTCGCCAATCGCTGCGGCCACGAAGCGGACCCGACCGGATCGCTCAAGGGCGCGACCTTTTGGGGATCGAGCTTCGCAGTCGGCCCGCAGGGCGAATTCATCGCCCAGGCCGGCACCGAAAAAGCCGAGACGCTCGTCGTCGACATCGACCTCGCGCGTTCGGAAAACGTGCGCCGCTGGTGGCCGTTCCTGCGCGACCGGCGCATCGATGCGTATGAGGATCTGGTGAAACGGTATCGCGATTGATATCGCGTGTCCCCTCTCCCGCTCGCGGGTGGGGTGGCTGATGGGACTCGAACCCACGACAACAGGAATCACAATCCTGGACTCTACCAACTGAGCTACAGCCACGCACCCTTCGACATCACACACATTCCAGACCGTGCTCCCTCACTCCCCGCCGATGGCGGGACTCTCTCCCGCTCGCGGGAGAGAGGAACGTCAACAAATCAATTCAACAGCTCACTGGCCGGCGTATACGCGTAGCCCAAGTCCTCGGCCACAGCCTTGTAGGTGATCTTGCCCGTATGCACGTTGAGGCCTTCGCGCAGATACGCATCATCCCTGAGCGCCTGCTTGTAGCCCTTGTTCGCAAGCGCGAGCGCAAAAGGCAGCGTCGCGTTGGTCAGCGCGAACGTCGAGGTACGCGCGACTCCGCCCGGCATGTTGGCGACGCAGTAATGCACGACGCCTTCTTCGAGATAAGTCGGGTTCTGGTGCGTGGTCGGGCGCGAGGTTTCGAAGCAGCCGCCCTGGTCGATCGCCACGTCGACGACGACCGCTCCGTCCTTCATCGCACGCAGATGCTGGCGATTGACGAGCTTGGGTGCCGCAGCGCCCGGGACGAGCACCGCACCGATCACGAGGTCGGCCTGCTGCGTGTAGTGCTCCACCGCGTCGACGGTCGAATAAATGGTGTTGAGCCGGCCCTGGAACAGCGAGTCGAGCTGGTTCAAACGCGGCAGCGAGCGATCGAGCACCGTCACGTTGGCGCCCATGCCCACCGCGATGCGCGCCGCGTTGTAGCCCACCACGCCGCCACCGATCACGAGCACCTCGGCCGCCGCCACGCCCGGAACGCCGCCGAGCAGCACGCCGTTGCCGCCCTGGGCCTTCTCCATCGCATGCGCCCCGGCCTGTATCGACATGCGGCCGGCGACTTCGCTCATCGGCGCCAGCAGCGGCAGGCCGCCGCGCGGATCGGTCACGGTTTCATAGGCGATGGCGATGCAACCCGAGTCGACCAACGCCCGGGTCTGTTCGGGATCGGGGGCCAGATGCAGATAGGTGAACAGCAGCTGGTTTTCGCGCAGCAGCTTGCACTCGACCGGCTGCGGCTCTTTCACTTTGATGACCATCTCGGCGCGCGCGAAGATCTCCTGCGCGCTGGAAACGATCTCCGCGCCCGCGGCGCGGAACACCTCGTCGGTGATTCCGATACCGCTGCCGGCGCCAGCCTGCACCATCACCTGATGCCCGTGAGCCTTGAGCTCCTTGACACCGGCCGGCGTCAGCCCGACGCGGTACTCGTGAACTTTGATTTCTTTGGGCGTGCCGATGAGCATTGCAGCCTCCGGGATTTAGGACGGCTGCAGTATTTCATGGGCTGATCGGCTGACGCCTGAAGTGAATTCCTGGGGTTAATTGGGGGATGCGCAGCTACCAGCTGTGGCATAGGGACTGGTCGCGCCTGGCGGCGAAACATCCAGATTGCTGAGATCCGGCGCGGAAGCCGGCAATACAAAAATGGCGCTTTCGGTTGACTCCGTTCCCGCGACAGTGGCTACACCCCGCAGCTCCACCACGACCCAGCTGGCCCGATCCTGCGGATATGTGATGTTGAACTGACCGGCGCCTGTGCTATCCAGCGCGAGCGTCGCGGGGACAGACGCCACATTGCCTGGATCGAGTCGCGTATTGCCGTTGAAGTCCTCACCGGGATCGAGCACACCGTCATAGTCAACGTCTTCGTTGTCGCAGAATGTCGAGACTATTGGAGCCCAGGCATCAGCGGTGTCATCGCCATCGACGTCAACCTGAGCATACATGCCCTTTCGATATGCCACCGGCAGCACGCTGAGCCGGAATGTCGCGTCGGTCACCGCATTACCCGATGAGTCGGTGACCAGTACCGTGTAGGGGAGCTGGTAGGTTGTTTCATTGGGCTCAAAAATTTCGTTGCCGGTGCCCAAGGTGATACGCAGTGCTTGACCGCGAACGGTGAAGGCGACGGTCGAAAACACTGATGGCGTATCGCGCACCACCGCTCGCACCTGCACGCCTCGGTCAGCGGACGACACGCTTGATGCGTTGTAGGTCACCGATGCCTTGCCCTGGCTGCTTGTGACCGCGCTCGGAGCCGACAAAGTTCCCCCCGAAACATCGGTCAAAGTGAAGTCAACAGTCTTGTTCTTGACGAGGTTACCGGCCGCGTCGCGCACGGTAGCGGTCACCACACTGCTCTCTCCAACTGGAAGCGTCGCGGGCGAGGCCTGGACGTTGATAGCCGAGGCCGTCGTAGCGACGAACTCCACCGAAACCGACGTCGAGGGCTGCGTTAGCGCAGGACTGCTCGCAACGATAACGGCTCCACCGGCATTGGCCGAAGTGATAGAAGCCGTTGCGCGTCCGCTGTCGTCAAGAGTCACCGTATTGGGCGTAACCGTTCCGCGCGATGCCGATAGATTCACTGTTGCTCCGGCAGTCTCGGTAGCGGAGCCCTCCCGCAACCACTGCACACTGATCGGCTGTGGGGTATTGAGCGCGATATTGCTCGCTTCGGTCGGCGCCAGAATGCTGAACTGGTCGGACGAAATCGCCACGCTGCGAGTAGCCGACAGCCCCAGCGCCTGCGCGGTGACATTGCCCGAGGCGCTTCCGGTCAGCGTGGTCTGGGCAACGCCCACCGAGTTCGACGTCGCGTTCATCACCGACAAAGAGCCGGCTGACGAATTGAAAGTGATCGGTGCTCCGCCGATACCCGCACCAGCGGAATCGAGCAGGGTCGCAACGTACTGACCACCCCGACCAAATCCGATGGCGTCCGGCCCGGTCAGCGTCAGCGTAGTGCCTGTTACAGGGATGTCTCGCGAAGCGCTCACTCCCGCCGCTGAGGTCGTGGCAGCAGTTGCAGTGACCGTAATCGTGCGCGGCGTAGGGTCTCCCGCCGTGGTCAGCGTGGCCGTGCGCGTCCCTGAACCGTCGTCGGCCGCGACAATCAACGCGCCACTGCTCGGCGGAATCGAGAAGTTGATCGTGGAAGCGGTAATCAGGTTGCCGCTGGCGTCGAGCGCCTGCGCCGACAGCGTGATGCCCTCGGTCGGCTGGTCGGCCGCAGAAGGCAGCTGCGGAGAGCTCGAAAGCAGGATCACGCGCGAAACCGTAGCGCTACCGCCTCCACTGCCACCATCGCCGCCTCCATCATCGTCATCGCTATATCCACCGCCGCCGCCACAGGCGGCCAGCAGCAAGGACATCAGCAAGGCGGTGGCTTTGAGTTGTTTCATGATCGCTCCGACGATGCGGCGGCTTGTGCAGGCGGATGCTACCGCCGTTGCGGGGCGAGGGATAACGCACCCGTTCTCAGCGCGAATGCTCGCCGAGAGGTTCGTCGCAAAACTTTTCGGTTCGATGGGCGCGGCCGATGGCGCGATGGGCGGGCGGCGGCATCTGGGCGGCCGCATGCGTTCGAGAGATGGCGTCCCCGGCGGGAGTCGAACCTGCGACCTCACGCTTAGGAGGCGTGCGCTCTATCCAGCTGAGCTACGGGGACATCGGCCTAGTTTAACGGGGGCGATCCACTTACATAAAGTTAAAGTCGCCGGCCCGATATTTCGTTGCCGGTGTCAGCCACGTCAGCAGCGGCCGGCAACCGGCGCTACTTGAGCACCTGCCCGAGAAAACTGCGCAGGCGCTCGTTTTTCGGTTCGGTGAAAAAAGTAGCAGGCGGCTGCTCGCACTGGATCTGGCCGGCGTCCATGAAGATCACGCGGTTGGCCATCGCGCGCGCAAAGCCCATCTCGTGAGTAACCACGCACATGGTCATGCCCTCGCGAGCGAGGGTCTTCATCACGTCGAGCACCTCGCCGACCATTTCGGGATCGAGCGCGCTGGTGGGTTCGTCGAACAGCATGATCGCCGGCTGCATCGCGAGCGCCCGCGCGATCGCGACGCGCTGCTGCTGGCCACCCGAGAGCTGGCCCGGATGCACATCGGCCTTCTCCGCCAGGCCGACCTTGGCGAGCAGCTTTTCGGCCCGCTCGCGCGCCTCGGCCGGCGAACACTTGAGCACCTTGATCGGGGCCAGCATCACGTTCTCGATCACGGTCATGTGCGGGAACAGGTTGAACTGCTGGAACACCATTCCCACGTTCGTGCGCAGCCGGTTCAGATCGGTGCCGCGCGCATGCACGGAGATGCCGTCGACGATCACTTCGCCGCCGGTGATCGTCTCCATCGCATTGAGCGTGCGCAGCAGCGTGCTCTTGCCCGAACCGCTCGGCCCGACGATGCAGACGACTTCGCCGCGTCTCACCTGCAGATCCACGTTCTTGAGCGCCTGCGTGCCGTTGTCGTAGCACTTGTCGACGCCGGTGGCGCTGATCAGCATCTCCTGGTCGGACTCAGTCATGCGCCATCCTCTTCTCGAGCCGGCGCACCAGCCACGACAGGCTGCCGGTGAGCAGCAGGTACATGATCGCGACCGTGAACCAGACCTCGAACGGACGGAAGTTCGAGCTCACGATCTCGCGCCCGGCCTTGGTCAGGTCGGTCAGCGCCATCACCGAGACCAGCGACGAATCCTTGATCAGGTTGATGAACTGCCCGGCCAGCGAAGGCAGCGTCTTCTTGAGCGCCTGCGGCAGGATCACGTGGCGCATCGCCTGCGTGTAGCTCATCCCGAGGCTGCGCGCCGCCTCCATCTGCCCTTTGGGCACCGACTGAATGCCCCCGCGCACGATCTCGGCGATGTAGGCACCGGTGAACACCGCGAGCGCCGCGACGCCCGCCGTGAACGCCGACAGCTTGAGCACCGTGCCGATGAAGAAGTAGACGATGAAGATCTGCACGAGCAGCGGCGTACCGCGAATGAGCTCGACGTAGGTCGACGACAGGCGCTTGGCGGCCGGGTTGTCGGCCACGCGGCCGAGCCCGGCGACGAGCCCGAGCAGCAGCGCGAACACCAGCGACACCGCCGACAGTTTCAGCGTCATCCACAGGCCCACGAGCAGAATGCCCGGCTTGAGCCCGGCCTGATACGCGAGCAGATCGTCGCGGAACACCAGGTCTCCGCTCTCCGCGTAGGTGTCGGCGAAATCGGTGTAGGTCTGCTTACGCTCGCCTTCGTATTCGGCGAGCGTGAGCGACTTGCCGTCCTCGGCGATCGTCACGTAGCCGTCGAACGGAGCGCGCAGCTCCTGGCCGGTGGTGCTGACGAGATACTGCGGAACGTCGGACCAGTTCCAGTCGTAGTTCACGCGCGTCGACATCGCGTAGATGCCACCGATGATCAGCGCGATGATGGCGAAGTAGACGGCGGTCCAGGCGAATCGGTTGTTGGGGTTAGACATGCGTAGCACCGATCGACGCTGTCCAGGCTGTCCCCTCTCCCGCGTGCGGGAGAGGGTCCCGCGTAGCGGGGGGTGAGGGTTCGCGAGTCGAAAAGAGAGCGACCACTCCACACAATGCTCCCTCACCCGGTCCTTCGGACCACCCTCTCCCGCACGCGGGAGAGGGGAGCAAAACAGCTTGCACGTGGCTCATCGTCAATTCACCAGCTTCAGCCAGGCCGTGCGCTCGAACCACTTGCCATACAGCGCATCGTAGGCCTTGTCGCGATGCGCGCCGGCGAGGAAATCGTTGAGCCAGGCGCGCCAGCGCGGATCGTTCTTGCGGATCGCCCAGCCGAGTTCCTCGCGCGTGAACGGCTTGGACAGATGCGCGAGCGTGCCGGGGTTGCGCGCCATGTAGACCGCGTTGTACGGCAGGTCGTAGACGAAGGCGTGGGCGCGTCCGCTGCGCACCTGCAGCAAGGCTTCGGCCTCGGTCTCGAACTTCATGATCTGCGCACGCGGCATGTATTGCGCAGCGGCGGTATCGCCCGTGGTGCCGAGCTTGGTCGCGACGATGTATTCGGGTTTGTTCAGATCGTCCACGCCGTGGACGGTCGCGGCGAGCTTGGGCTGCATGATCACGCTCTGGCCGATGATGATGTACGGGTCGGCGAAGTCGACCTGCTTGGCGCGGTCCTCGGTGATCGTCATGCCCGACATCAGCACGTCGAACTTGCCCGTCAGCAGCGCCGGGATGATGCCGTCCCACTGCGTGTTGACGAGCGTGAGCCTGACCCCGAGCTTGCGCGCCATGAGCTTGGCCAGGTCGACGTCGAAGCCGATGATGCCGCCGCGCTTGTCACGCATCTCGAACGGCATGTAGCCCGCTTCGAGCCCCACGCGCAGCTCGCCGCGCGCCTTGATCTCGTCGAGCACCGAAGGCCCGGACGGCGTCGACGCGTCCTGGCCCCAGGCCACCGCGGCCGGCAGCCACAGCAGCGCGGCGCACAGCGCCAACAGGCCTCCCCGCCAGCCTTTTCTCATGCAACTCTCGATCGAATCGTGGAATCAACCGGTCAAGCCTAGCATCCGGCATGCCGGATCGTGACCCGGTGATTCCACCCAGGCGGTG
Source organism: Hydrocarboniphaga effusa AP103 (assembly GCF_000271305.1). GTDB lineage: Bacteria > Pseudomonadota > Gammaproteobacteria > Nevskiales > Nevskiaceae > Hydrocarboniphaga > Hydrocarboniphaga effusa. The sequence goes on along the minus strand of NZ_AKGD01000003.1, from coordinate 471,420 downwards.
GCGATCCGCCTCGCCTACCATGGGCCGTCATCCCGAACGTCACCGCCATGGCCGATCATCGTGCCGCGTTGCAATGGATAGACGAGCAGCTGCCCGCCCTGCGCGCCGAACTGCTGCAGCTCTGCGCCATCAACTCCGGCAGCTTCAACGCCGCGGGCGTCGATGCGGTGGGCGCGCGCATGCAGGCGCTCTACGCGCCGCTGCAGGCGCAGGCCGAAAGGCTCGCCCTGCCCGCCTACCGCTCCACTGCGGACGACGGCAGCGAACGCGAACGCCCCATCGGCCACGCCCTGCGCCTGCGCAAGCGGCCCGAGGCGCCGCTGCAGGTGTTCTTCTGCGGGCACCTGGACACGGTCTACGCGGCCGACAGCCCGTTCCAGCACACCACCGAACAGGGCGCCGATCGCCTCAACGGCCCCGGCGTCGCCGACCTCAAGGGCGGCCTGCTGGTGATGTGGGCCGCGATCTCCGCACTCGAACGCTCGCCGCTGCGCAACCGCATCGGCTGGGAAGTGCTGCTGAACCCGGACGAGGAAATCGGCAGCCGCGGCTCGGCGCCGCTGCTCGCCGAGGCCGCTCGGCGCCACCATCTGGGCCTGATCTACGAACCCGCCTACGCCGACGGCAATCTCGCCTCCGCACGCAAGGGCAGCGGCAATTTCGACCTGATCGTGCATGGACGCGCCGCGCATGCGGGCCGCAATCCCGAGCAGGGCCGCAACGCCATCGCCGCGAGCGCCGAACTGATCGGCGCCATCGCAGCGCTCAACGGCCAGCGCGAAGGCCTCACCTTGAATCCGGGTTACGTGCGCGGCGGCGGCGCGCTCAACATCGTGCCGGATCTGTGCATCTTCAAGTTCAACGTCCGCACCTCGCAGCCAGCCGACGAATGCTGGCTGCACGATCAGCTCGACCTGCTGCTCACGCGGCTCAACGCGCGCGAGGGCTATGGCGTGGAATTGCGCGGCGGCTTCACGCGTCCACCCAAGGTTTTCGACGAACGCCATCAGCGGCTCGCCGAGATGATTCGCGACTGCGGTCGCGAGCTGAATCTCGACCTGCAGTTCAAGCCCACGGGCGGCTGCTGCGACGGCAACAACCTCGCCGCGCATGGGCTGCCGAACATCGACAACCTCGGCGTCGTCGGCGGCGAGATTCATTCGGAGCGCGAATGGATGCGGGTTTCGAGCTTGAGCGAGCGCGCGAAGTTGTCGGCGCTGCTGCTGCTGAGGCTTGCGAGCGGGGAGTTGGTTTGGACGTGAGTCTTCGCTTTTTCCTCTCTCCCGCGTGCGGGAGAGAGTCCCGCCGCAGGCGGGGAGTGAGGGAACAAAGGTCGCAAACGGCAGGCGCGTTACCGGAGAGCGCTCCCTCACCCGGCGCTACGCGCCACCCTCTCCCGCACGCGGGAGAGGGGATCAAATCGATGCAACAACAAATGTCCATAACCAAACCATGAAACTCATCCGCCCCATCCGCCCCGACGATCTCGACGACCTCGTCCACATGGCGCAGACCGCCGGCGCGGGCTTCACTTCGCTGCCGCCCGACAAGGACTTCCTCGCCAAGAAGATTGCGCTCTCCGTGCAATCCTTCGATACCGACGTGAAGACCGCCGGCCACGAGCGCTACATGTTCGTGCTCGAAGACAGCAACACCGGCGAGATCGGCGGCTGCTGCGCGATCGAAGCGGCCTGCGGGCTCGACGAGCCGTTCTACAACTATCACGTCGGCGTCACCGTGCACGCCAATCGCGAACTCGGCGTCTACAACCGCATTCCGACGCTGCATCTGTCGAACGACTACACCGCCACCTCGGTGCTCTGCTCGCTCTACCTGCGCCCGGAGTTCCGCAGCGGTGGCGCGGGGCGTTTGCTGTCGAAGTGCCGCTTCCTGTTCATGGGCAACTTCCCTGCCCGCTTCTCCGAGAAAGTGATCGCCGAAATGCGCGGTGTCTCCGACGAAAAAGGCCAATCACCGTTCTGGGAAGGCCTGGGCCGGCATTTCTTCAGCATCGATTACGAAGCCGCCGAGCACATCGTCGGCATGGGCAACAAGGCCTTCATCGCCGAGCTCATGCCGCCGCATCCGATCTATTCCGTTTTGCTGCCGCCCGAAGCGCAAGCCGTGATGGGCCGCGTGCATCCGCAGACCGCGCCCGCGCTGCACCTGCTGGAGCAGGAAGGGTTCCGCTATCAGAACTATGTCGATATCTTCGACGGAGGCCCGACCGTGGAAGCGCCGCTCATGGACATCCGCTCGATCCGTAAATCGCAGTTGCTGCCCTGCCAGATCACCGACGCCAGCAGCGGCAACACGCACCTGATCGCCAACGATCGCCTGCATGGGTTCCGCTGCGCACTCGCCCAACTCACGCCGGGCGAGAACAGCGTGAGCATCAGCGCCGAACTCGCGCAGGCGCTCGGCGTGCAGGCCCGCGAATCCGTGCGCGTGGTGGCCCTGTGAGCTCGGGTTGGTTGTTCATCGACGGCCAGCGCCACGCCGGCGGCGGCCGTGAATTCGTCAGCCTCGATCCGGCGACGATGGACGCGGTCTGGGAAGGTAACGCCGCCAGTTCCACCGACGTGCAGCGCGCGATGGACGCCGCACGCGCCGCGTTCAAGAGCTGGGGCCGCACGAGCTTCGCCGAGCGCGAAGCGATAACGCGCAAGTTCGCGCAACAGCTCAAGGCCAATGCGGAATCGCTCGCGAGCATCATCAGCCAGGAAACCGGCAAGCCGCTGTGGGAGACGCGCACCGAAGTCACGACCATGATCAACAAGGTCGACATCTCGGTGAAGGCCTATCACGAGCGCACGGGCTCGCAGGACGGACAAGCCGGCAACGTGCGCACCGCGCTGCGTCATCGACCGCATGGCGTCGTCGCGGTGTTCGGGCCGTACAACTTCCCGGGGCATTTGCCCAACGGGCACATCGTGCCGGCACTGCTCGCCGGCAATTGCGTGATCTTCAAGCCCAGCGAGCTCACGCCGCGCGTGGCCGAAGAAACCGTCAAATACTGGGAAGAAGCCGGCATTCCGCCCGGCGTGCTGCAGCTGCTGCAAGGCGAGCGCGCCACCGGCGAAGCGCTGGCGCAGCATCACGATCTCGATGGCCTGTTCTTCACCGGCAGCTCGCGCACGGGCCTGCTGTTGCAGCAGCAGTTCGCCGCGCATCCGGGGCGCATCCTCGCGCTCGAAATGGGCGGCAACAATCCGCTGATCGTCGGCGAGCTCGGCGCCTCTCCGGGTGATCTGAAAGCAGCGGTCTACGACATCCTGCAATCGGCGTATCTGTCGTCGGGCCAGCGCTGCACCTGCGCGCGGCGTTTGTTCGTGCCCAAGGGCAAGCCCGGCGATGCGCTGATCGAAGCGCTGGTGGCGGCGATCGGCAAGATTCGCATCGGCGCCTGGGACGACGAGCCTCAGCCGTTCATGGGCCCGCTGATCTCGGTGCGCGCGGCCGACCAGCTGCTCGCCGCGCAGACGCAGCTCATCGCGCAAGGCGCGCAGGCACTCGTCACGATGAAGCGCCTGCCGCTCGGTGCGGCCTTCGTCTCGCCGGCCCTGCTCGACGTGACCGCCATCAAGCATCTGCCCGACGAGGAATACTTCGGCCCGCTGCTGCAGCTGATCCGCTACGACAAGTTCGACCAGGCCATCCGGCTCGCCAACCGCACGCGCTATGGGCTGTCGTCCGCTCTGCTGTCGGAGTCGGCCGCGCAGTGGGAGCAGTTCTCGCTCGAGATCAAGGCCGGCATCGTCAACTGGAACCGCCAGACCACGGGCGCCTCGAGCGCCGCGCCGTTCGGCGGCATCGGGCAATCGGGCAACCATCGGCCGAGCGCGTATTACGCGGCCGATTACTGCGCGTATCCGGTGGCGATGATGGCGGCGGATCGCAGCGAGTTGCCGAAGGAGTTGGCGCCGGGGGTTGAGTTGGGGTGAAGGAGCAGGCCGGGGGTTGAAGGAATGGGCCGGCAGGGTCTGTTCTCTTTTCCAGGCGGCCCCTCTCCCGGTCCTTCGGACCACCCTCTCCCGCAAGCGGGAGAGGGGACATGCATGGTCGGAATGGCGGGATTCGAACTCGCGACCCCTTGCACCCCATGCAAGTGCGCTACCAGGCTGCGCTACATTCCGCCCCCCGTTCCTCTCTCCCGCTTGCGGGAGAGAGTCCCCGCGCAGCGGGGGAGAGAGGGTCGGCCGGAGAAGCATCCCACGCTCTCCACCCCTTGCACCCCGCCCCAATACCCCCGAACCTCCCCGCACCTTCAGCCAGCCACCGCCAGCCCGACATGCTCGTCCCCGTCATCATCGCCACGCTGCATTACATCGCCGTCTTCCTGCTCGTCGGCGCCGTGTTCGCGCAGATGTACCTGCTCAAGCTGCCGCCGAGCGCGGATGCCGTGCGCGGCATCGCGCGCGCCGACATCGTCTTCGGCATCGGCGCCGTGGCGATTCTGATCTCCGGCTTCGGCAACGCGGCGCATGCCAAGGGCATGGCCTACTACTTCCACAATGGCGCCTTTCACCTCGCGCTCACGCTGTTCATCGTCTCGGCCCTGCTGTCGATAGGCCCGACGATCCGCTACCGGCGCTGGAAGAAAGCCGTCGACGCCGGCCTGCCCGGCCCGACCGAGCCCACCGTTCCTCTCTCCCGCTTGCGGGAGAGAGTCCCCGCGCAGCGGGGGAGAGAGGGTCGGCCGGAGAAGCATCCCACGCTCTCCACCCCTTGCACCCCGCCCCAATACCCCCGAACCTCCCCGCACCTTCAGCCAGCCACCGCCAGCCCGACATGCTCGTCCCCGTCATCATCGCCACGCTGCATTACATCGCCGTCTTCCTGCTCGTCGGCGCCGTGTTCGCGCAGATGTACCTGCTCAAGCTGCCTAGCCTTTCAAACTTTCATGGCGCCACGTATGCAGCCGGCATGCACCAAGCCAGTTGCCACCGAGCAAGGGCCTGGGCCGGCCGCGCCGCCCCGCAGCGAGGGTGGCGCCCCCCTTCCAGGGGGAGGGCGCGAAGCGACTCAGGGGGTATCTCATTCATGAATCGAGTGCCCAGCCACACAGAGCACTACTACCAATAGTGTTTTTCCCCTTGACGCTCCCGGCGTGGCGGAGCAACCTAGAGCCACGTCCGTCGCCAGCGGTCCACCCGGCTCCAATGCCCGGTGCATACCCGCCAGCCGGCTCTCATGAATCGAAAAACCTGCCCGCCAGCGCGTTGAATCTTCTGGCCCTGGGCAACTCAAACAAAAAGGATTGAACGATGTTGGAATGGGACGATGCCCCCGCTAGCTCCGCCGCCAAGCCTGACCCGCGCCTGCTCGCCCAGCAGTCCGCGCCTGTCTCCGCCCCCCGCTCCGCTCCGGCGGCCGTAGTGGCTTCCGCCCCCAACCCTGGCGTCGCCGGTGCAACGGGTCTCGAAGACCTGACGATGGGTGCCGGCCGCATCCACGTCGACGACAAGAAGATCATCAACTGCCGCGCCGACCTCAACCAGCTGGTGCCTTTCAAGTACAAGTGGGCCTGGGAGAAGTACCTGGCCGCCTGCAATAACCACTGGATGCCGCAGGAAGTGGGCATGAGCGCCGACATCGCGCTCTGGAACGACCCCAAGGGCCTGACCGAAGACGAGCGCATGATCATCAAGCGCAGCCTCGGCTTCTTCTCCACCGCCGACTCGCTGGTGGCCAACAACCTCGTGCTGGCCGTCTACAAGCACATCACCAACCCCGAGTGCCGCCAGTACATCCTGCGCCAGGCCTTCGAAGAGGCGATCCACACCCACGCCTACCAGTACATCATCGAAAGCCTCGGCCTCGACGAAGCCGAAGTCTTCAACATGTACCGCGAAGTGCCGAGCATCCACGACAAGGCCGCCTGGAGCCTGCCGTACACGCAGAGCCTGGCCGACGAGAACTTCCACACCGGCACGCCCGAGAACGACCAGCGCCTGCTGCGCGACATGATCGCCTTCTACGTGGTGTTCGAAGGCATTTTCTTCTACGTGGGCTTCGTGCAGCTGCTGAGCTTCGGCCGCCGCAACAAGATGGTGGGCGCGTCCGAGCAGATCCAATACATCATGCGCGACGAAGCCATGCACATGAACTTCGGCATCGACGTGATCAACCAGATCAAGATCGAAAACCCGCACCTGTGGACCGCTGAGTTCCAGGAAGAAGCGCGCAAGATGATCGTCGAGGCGACGGAACTCGAAATCCGCTACGCCCACGACACCATGCCGCGCGGCGTGCTGGGCCTCAACGCCAGCATGTTCAACGAGTACATGCAGTACATCGCCAACCGCCGCTGCAACCAGATCGGCCTCAAGGAAATCTACCCCGGCGCCGAGAACCCGTTCCCGTGGATGAGCGAGGTGATCGATCTCAAGAAGGAGAAGAACTTCTTCGAGACTAGAGTCACCGAGTATCAAACCGGTGGTGCACTCAGCTGGGACTGAAACTTGAGCCCCTTTACAGGGGCTTTTTTTTGCCCTCTCGACGACATACGAACATGGATATTGAAGTTAATCCTATCAGGCTAAAAAAACACACCAAGATCGGGGAGCTCGACGCTGAATCCGACAAAGCCCTACTATCTGACTGCTTCATTGAATCAGACGAATATATCAGCGCCAAAGATTGTGCTAATCCAAAATCCATTGCCTTAGGACGAGTCGGATCAGGGAAAAGTGCCCTTATCTTAAAACTAAAGGAAGATTGCGAAAAATCAGTTTATCTTGATCCGCAAACATTGTCTTTTCATTACATCGAAAACTCTACAATCCTGCAATTTGTTGAGCAATTGGATGTCAATTTAAATACTTTCTTTAAACTTCTTTGGCGACATGTCTTAGTTGTAGAACTATTAAAGTGTAGATTCAAGATAACAGACTCTCTAAAGCAACATACAATATTTGACACTCTAGCTAAAAAATTCTCCTCTAATGAGAAAAAAAAGAAGGCGCTCAGCTATCTTCAAGAGTGGGGAGAAAAATTCTGGGAAGAAACTGAACTAAGAGTCAAAGAAGTAACACGCAAGCTGGAGAATCAGCTTGGCGGAGCATTAAGCCTTGATTTTAGCGAAATCAAAGGAGAGGCCAATGCAAAACGCGTAATTTCAGAAGAGCAAAAAAACGAACTAAGTCAGCGTGCAAAGCGGATAGTTAATGATGCTCAAATCAGAAAGCTAGGAGAAGTACTAGAACTTCTAGCTGATGAAGATTTACTAGGAGATCCGCAGAAAAAATTCTACGTGCTGATTGATGGCCTAGACGATAACTGGGCCGGAACCGATACTAGATGCAGACTTATCAGAGCACTTATAGAAGAAATTAAAACATTTAGGCAACTTGATTCGGTAAAAATAGTAGTCGCTTTACGTCGCGACCTTCTTGCATTGGTCTATGATAAAACTCGAGACAGTGGTTTCCAGGAAGAAAAATACGAAGCCCTATTACTTGAACTTAACTGGACAGAATCTAGTTTGAAAAGCTTAGTAAACAAAAGAGTAACTGCAGTTTTCGAGCGACAATACTCTCGTCAAAGAATAACATTTGATGATCTCTTCCCAACTCCTAAAAGCAGTGGTGGCGGCGTAACACCATTTGACTACATGATACAACGAACTCTCCGCAGGCCACGAGATATAATACAATTTGTTAATGAGACCTTCAAAATCGCCTCGGATAAGTCGAAAATCTCAATCAATGACATACGAAAAGCCGAAAACGTCTACTCCGAAAAGCGAATAAAGTCCCTACAAGAAGAATGGGCAGACATATATCCATCCTTGGATATCACAGTCGAAATACTTAGAGGCGCGCCGAGCCAACTAAATCCAGAATACATAAAGAAGTACAAACTTGAAGATACTATTACAAAGCTTTGGGAGGGAAACCCTACTGATCCTTGCGTTAGAGATGCTTTAAAGCTAGGGGACTCGACATTTAATGCAACTAGAGATGATATTCTCCGGACGATAATTCAGACCTTATATCAAGTTGGCATTCTTGGAATAAAGACCGACTCAAATGATGCTATGTGTTGGGCATGGAAAGATCAGCCAAAAATTTCCATTGGCGAAGCTTCACGATGCAATCGAATCAAAATACATAGAATGGTCTGGCAGGCACTTAATGTAATACCGGATAGTAATATTTCACTTTTGCAGGATAGCTATCCATAATTCCCAGCGAACTTTCTTCTTCGCCCGGCTGCTTTGCTCGACTGCACTTGTCACTTGGTTATGCACAGGACGACGACTATCCAGTTTATTTTTGAATCGGATTATCCACTGTCGACCTATAAGCGCTAGCCCCGCTCTTTACCTTTCACAGAGTAGCGGACAACGCGTTGGAAAAGCATCAACCCACCGACGTAAAAGATTCCATACAACGAAAAGATCCCAAGTCTAGTTGCATGCGTCGCCTCTATCCGGTCCAACAGCATTAGCAATAGCAACCCTACGCCAAAGATGACCCATTCCAACACGACGTACTCGCTACGGCGATATATCGTGGTTTTACAGTGAGGGCAAGGAAAATTGCCCCCCCGCTTCTCAAAAATCTGCACACCCAATGGAAGCCGTTTCCCACATACTGGACAACCCATAACGCCCCCCTACTGTCCGCATCCGCAGTTATTGCCCGCCGCCAGTGCTTCTTTCGCAAGTGCTGTAACGACACCACCGACAGCCCCTGCTACTGGATTTCCGCCAATCGCACCGCCGATAGCGCCTGCGACAATAGACCCGGGAAGATTAGGACCGTGCATGCTCCCCGCTTCACCTAAGGCACCTCCAATGTATCCGCCCACCGCCGCCACGCCACGCGCTCTCCAATTGCCCTGCTCAGCAAGACCACTTCCTAGCGCAGACGAATTCAATCCAATGCCACTTGCGACCGTGCTTGTGCCCACTGCAACGGCGGCGCCTCTTGCTCCCCCCAAAACACCGCCAACGATCGCGCCAGGAATACCGCCAACAGCAAACCCCTTAGCTCCGACATCTATTGCTCCCGCAAGTCCTCCTCCGATTGCTGCGGCCGCGGCATCCAGTTCCGATTCGGAGAGGCAATAAAGTCCATATGGATCAACGAAGCTGATTGGATTCCCGCCAGCATAGGCATAGGTATTAAGCCCGCCTTGTAATCCGACCGGATCGCTCTGCAAATACCGCCCGATACTCGAATCATAGTATCGATTCCAGTTGTACCAGAGTCCTGATTCGGCATCATAGTACTGGCCTGGAAATCCAAGGTTGAATCCACCAATACTATTAGTGGTAACGGTTCGATCAAAAGCGAAATTATTCGCTCTCCACACCACAGTGCGAGAAGAATTAGTTATTGCTTCTGGCCTTCCGACCTGATCATTCGCAACATAGTAAATGACTCCATTTCGGATCATTGCGATAGCGCTGCCGTTGAGCCAGATGTACTGGGTCGTAAGGGTAGTCCCTCCACTCGACGTCTGGCCCAGCGGGGTTCCTGATCCACCGTACACGTATGAGAACGAACCTCCAGGCCCAGCCTTACGCACGCGTTGATGCTTCACGTTATAAGAATAGTTTGTCTGGCTGCTGCCACTAGTGAGCGTTTTTAGACGGTTAAGTCCATCATACGCGTAGCCGTAATTGCCTCCGGTTCCGGACTTCGTGGTTACATTTCCGTCGGCATCAAATCCAAACGATTTGGCTCGGCTACCAGTGATTGCAGAAACTCTATTGCTTGTCCCGTCCACAGTGTAAGTATCAGTGCTGCCTCCCCATACGTGCGTGTTGCGATTGCCAACATCGTCTAACGTCCAGGACTGATTGCCAGCCGTAGAAGTCACCGATTTCAATCGTGACAGCGGGTCATATCCATATGTCTGGGTCAGATTGCTATTGACGTTGTCCGTCCGCTTGGTGACCTCGTTGGCTGCGTTGTAAGCGAAGCTCATGGAAATTGCATTCGACGGCGACGCATATGTAGTAGTAGGGCGCAGATCGAGGTCGAACGCTCTGCTTAGCGAATCACCGTTTCCGAGGTCCAGTCTTGACCAAGGGCCGAAACCTACGCCTGCGTAAAGTGAACTTGTAAGGATATTCGAAGTGACGTTGCCGATTTTTACTTTCACCGACGCGACCTGCGACAGCGGGCCATAGGTGTAGGTCACAACATTTCCGCCTGGATAAGTGATAGTGCTCACACGATCCCCAGCATCGTACGTGTAACCCGTTGTATAAGCAGTGCCGTTAACCGTTTCTGTTAAAGATGCGACTTGTCCATTGGGACGGTAACTATAGCTGGTTGAACTACCGCTGGAATCCGAATCAGAACATAGAGCTCCTTGTCCATTGGTGCACGTGTCATAGCTGAAGGATTGCGTTACTGAGCCAGCTGATAAACTAGTAGGGCGGTTCGCACCATCGTAGTTGATAACTGTCAGAACTCCGTCAGCCGCCGTCATATTGTAAGGACGTCCTTTTTCATCAAATACACGACTAATGATGCCTCGATCCGGGCTTGATTCAGTTACTACTTGGCCGAAGCCATCACGGTAATAGTCAGTTCGATTAAGCCGAGCATCGGTCACCGAGGCTAAGTTGCCAAGGCCGTCGTATTCATATGACGTTGTCTTGTTGAGTGGGTCTTTTGCGGTTTTCACCTCATCGTGCGCGTTATAGGTATAGAGCGATACCCTACCTAACGAGTCTGTAATCTTGCTCACATTGCCATTACTGTCATAAGCGTACCGCGTGTTCTGGCCATTATTGCCCTTGACGTTAGTTACCCGTCCCAAAGAATCGTATACCCACTCCTTGGTATAGAACGTGGACTGGCGAGTAACGTCGATCGGTTCGCAATTAGCTCCGCTCGAGGGTGGAGCGCACTCTTCTCGCATCGTATCGATGACACCTGTGATCTTCTGCAGCTTACCAAGTAAGTTGTACGAGTATTTAAGCGAAGAGGTGGCGATAGCAGTAGTTGGCATTGAGGAGCCCACAATTGTAGTTGCATAGCTCCGACTGCCTCCCGATCTACTGATCATTTGCCCAGCATTATCGTAAGTGAAATTCGTAGTCTCAGTCGGTGATTGATACTTAGTTACCTTACCCATGCCGTTGTACGTAAAGGTGGTAGTCGCCAGTGTACCGTCCACATTTCGAGAAACGGTTTTTACCCGACCCCGAGCATCATACGTATAGCTGACGACAACACCCGGGGGATAACTGATTGTGCTTGGCAGACCAAGATTATTAAAGTTTGAATAGTTGGTCTGCGACCCGACTGCGTCTCGAACGGAAAGTAAGCGCCCATATGAGTCATAGGTACGAGTAATAGTGCCACTGGGCCCCGCGACTGTAATCGTTTGCGGTATGCCATTGGAGTGAAGGGTATAGGTATAACTCGTCGACTGAACTTGGTTAGGCGTGCCGTTACTCGTTAGGTTGGTGACAGAGATTGAGCTGACTCTGTTTTTTAGAGACGACGAATCTGGAAAATATGAGTAGTTGGTGATGTTAATCGGCGAGGAGTTCGGGCCTAGTTTCTTAGTCCAGTTAAGGCGGTTTCGCGTCACGTCCCAGTCATTGACGGTGGTGCGCTCCTCTCCCGGGTTCGAAGCATCGATGCCCGTAGTCACACTCTGAAGCAGACCATTCGCACTGTAGGAATAGTCGGTCTTTACCCCACGTTCGTTTACTGATTCACCACGGAAGCCATTAACGTCATAGGTAATGCTCGACTGTGTGTCAGGACAGCTTGTGATGCCCGTGGTGTCAATTCGAACCAGCTTTTTCCTTCCGTTTGTCAAATCATACCAATAGGTGGCCCTCGCTCCAGCTGCATTGGTCACATGCATGATGTTGTTGGGGTTGTATCCGTAAGCGAATGTCAGTTTCTCGAAGCCGCCGTCCAATCCACTCTCACTAACGCGTCCATCGCTACGATATGCGTACGAGCTGTACCGCTTGTTATCGATTGATATGCCAGTCAGCGCCCACGGAAAGCTGCCATTTTCATAGTGGTACACACGGACACTTGTCGGCGAGCCTGGGTACGTTACTGACGAGAGGTATCCGGAGCTGTTATACGCGTACGAGTAGAGATTCCCTGCCGGATCAGATACCGAGGTGACGACATTACCTGTCCACCCGAACTGCACAGATAGGCCATTGCTGTGCGTTGCGGTTTGAAGGCGGTTTGATGCGTACGAAAATGTCCAGCCAATATTGGTATCGTCCCTCGACGAAGTGATGAAACCAGTAATTGAATAATTCTCGTAGGGTCCCGACTTATTTTGCAGTGTCCACGTTCCATCGACATTTCGAATGATCCAATCATCGGCATCAGGTGCCGGATTTTCATATCGCTGAGCTGTAGGAGACCAGTTATACGTCTGTTGGCCACCATCAGGACGTTTGGCGACAACTTTCTCCACTACAGTGGACGCATTGACACAAGCCGTAGACTGACCGGGTATGGCATTGCATATTGCGCCGCCGCTCAGGCCGAAGCCTAAAGATTTATCGAATTCCGTTGACCAACGATCGCCAAATATCCCCTTTATGTCGTTGGTTTGGTTGTAAACGCGACGTAATTCAAGTGGATACAAATGCGCAGTTTGGAAGTCGACTTCCGACTTCACCTTCGTGTCGCTTGCAATGATTACCGGGTTATCCGAAACCTCACAGGCGCCCTTTTTGTCCGGGCCCGGTTTTTCTTCATCGTTGGGAGTGTTACCCGGATTTTTACTAGGCCGGGTAGCGCCGCCATCGGAATGGCCAGTGGTTCTTGGGTGGCTAACTGTGCCGACGGAAGGTGGTATGAAGCCCCAAGCTCCCAGCCCGCTCATGGTCACATAGACGGTGTCAATACCACCGCCGTCCGTAAGGATTATGGGCCTGTTGTCAAAATCAGCATGCGCCATACCTAACGGGATAGACGCAAGTAGCGCGGAGCGCAGATGGAAAAGTACTTTTTTCTGAATTCCGATTGGTCTGATGAACTGCTTTGAGACCTTTGCAACGAGAGCCATTTTTCCCCCAATTTATTGCCATGTCGCTAGAAGCCGCGTCGTATCGACTGCAACGCTGATGAAACAGCATGTCAAAGTTGAATCCAGGGGGCGCCTGTAAGAAATTACAGGTATCGCTTCCGCGCCATGGCATCTGGCGGCGGCAGTTCTCGGAGCACGGGGTGCTGGATGAGTGGAATCGGTGCCCATGCCGATTACATCCACTTAAAGCGGTTTTCGCAGACCGCGGAATTTATCTGACGGATTCAGACAGCAGGCCCTGGACAAGCCGCGCCCCGCAGTTGTAACAGGCAAGCGTGAGGCGAATTCGTCGTCCCTGAAGAATCCGAAAAGTCTTTCCCAGACAGCCAGATAGGCGCGGAAATGGCATGCTGAAATTGCCGGAAAGATAATGCCGGCTGATGGATTCCTGGCAATTTCAGCAAGGGTTTTCGCATGCGGCATCAGCCCACTCCCGCTCAGAGCGCCGCGTCGGTTTCGACCGACCTGTTTCGCAATCGCCTGGATGCGCAGATCGATCTGCGGCATTCGCTGTGCAAGCTTTCGGCGGTGATGCCCTGGGACGCCATGGCCCAGCGTTTGTCGAGCCTGTTGCCAGCCGAGCCCAAGGCGGGCGGCCGTCCTGCTCTGTCGCTGCGCTTGATGTGCGGGCTGCTGTACCTGAAGCATGCGTACAACTTGTCGGACGAAGCTCTCTGCGAGCGTTGGCTGGAAAACCCGTACTGGCAGTTCTTCTGCGGCGAAGTGTTCTTTCAAACCCGCTTTCCCTGCGATCCCTCGTCGCTGACGCGCTTTCGCAAGCGCCTGGGCGAAGCCGGGGTGGAAGAGTTGCTGGCGCAGAGCATCGCCGCGGCCAAGGAGCTGAATGCGATCAAGCCGGCTGATCTTTCGCGCGTGATCGTCGACACCGCGGTGCAAGAGAAAGCTGTGGCGTATCCCACCGACAGCCGCCTGCTCGAAGTGGTACGCAAGAAGCTGGTGCGGCTGGCGCTGCGCTGTGGCATCACGCTTCGGCAGCGCTACGAGCGCGAAGGCCCGACGCTGCGGCGTCGCGCGGCTGCTGGCTATACGCATGCCAGGCAGTTCAAGCGGCTGCGCCGCCTCCTCAAGCGACATGCTCGCGGCTTCGTATGGCCTGGTGCTGCATGGCTCGGGCGAGCCGCGCGTTCGCGCGGGCCTGCACTACATCGCGATCAAGCTGCTCGCCTCGACCCAGCGTAAGACGGCCCCCGCCATCAGCTCGAAAACTGCCAGCTCTCCGTAGACCGCGACAGCTCCAGCTCCGCCGCCGTCATGTCTTGCGGCACGTCGGCGAACAGCGGCGTGCTCAGGTAGCGCTCGCCGGTGTCTGGAAGCATGCAGAGGATGTTGCTGCCCTGCGGCGCTTCGGCGGCGATCCTTAGGGCACCCGCGAACGTGGCGCCGGAGGTGATGCCGACGAAGATGCCTTCCTTCTTCGCCAGCTCCGACGAATACCGCAGCGCTTCGGCGTTCGGCACCGGAATCACACGATGGATGCTGCCGCTCTGCACCGCATCGCCGACGAGCTTGGCGATGAAGTCCGGCGTCCAGCCCTGCATCGGGTGGGGGTTGAAGGCGCTGTGCGGGGCGGCGGCGGAGCCATCGGGCTTGCGAGCCTGTTCCAGGCCGCTGCCGAGCAGTTGGGCGTCGGCCGGTTCGCAGACCACGATCTTGGTATCCGGCCGCTCCTTGGACAGCACGCGCGAGACACCGTTGAGCGTGCCGCCGGTACCGTAGCCGGTCACCCAGTAGTCCAGCGAATCGCCTGCGAAATCCCTGAGAATTTCCTGCGCCGTGGTACGGGCATGAAAGTCGGCGTTGGCCTGGTTCTCGAACTGGCGGGTCAGGAACCAGCCGTGCTTTTCGGCCAGTTCGGCGGCCTTGGTGACCATGCCCAGCCCGCGCCCTGCGGCCGGCGTGAGCACCACCCTGGCGCCCAGAAAGCGCATGAGCCGGCGGCGCTCCACGCTGAACTGTTCGGCCATGGTCACCACCAGCGGATAGCCCTTGGCGGCGCAGACCATCGCCAGGCCGATGCCGGTGTTGCCGCTGGTGGCTTCGATCACGGTCTGGCCGGGCCTGAGCTGTCCGGATCGTTCAGCAGCCTCGATCACGCCGAGCGCGAGGCGATCTTTGACCGAGCCCAGTGGATTGAAGGCTTCCACCTTCACGAACAGATTGACGCCCTTGGGCGCCAGCCGGTTGATACGCACCACCGGCGTGTTGCCGATGGTTTCCAGAATGCTGTCGAACCTTGCCATGTGATCCCTCGCTATCGATACGCCGCTCTTGGGCCAAAGATGCTTGCATCATTCGATCGCGCCTGCCATGTGCCGTGGTGTTGCGGTGGCAGCCAAGCTGGCCGCCGTGCACATTTCCGGCGCGGTTCGCGACGCTCGCCCGGCAGGGTTTGGGCTTCGGCAAAGCCAGAAGTGCGGTAGACAAAAATATGTGCGCTACCGCTTCGGAACCACGATCTTCAACAGCTTCCTCCATCACGCCGCTCCACCCGCGCCGCTCGCGCAAGAGGTGCGAGCCAAGCTCGTGGAGACCTTGAAAGCCAAGGGTTGCGACGTGGTGGTGCTGACGCCATCCGAAGAGTTGCTCAAAGCGGCCAATGAAGATCGCTTGACCTCGACGGGCTGGTCCCTTCCATTGAAGAAAGAATGGCGTGCCGGCTTCGACAGAGCGCGAGTCGGCATGGGGCGCGTGCTGGTGATCGCCGAGGGAACAGGCCCCCTTACTACCAGTGGCCCAGCGGGCGCGGCACCGGCGTCTACACCAAGAGCCCGATGGGCCTGGACAATGCCTTCGCGATGCTGGCCGTGCGTTATAGCCTCATCGAGCCCGGTCAATACGATCTGCGCGCCCTGCCGCAACGGGACACCTTCGGAGAAGATGTTTCGTTCCGTGGCATCAAACCGTTCGACTGGCCGCCCAGCATCGACGAGACGGCGCCCTTCGAAGTCGACCGAGCGTCCCCCTGCTTCGCGAGCTGATGGCCGCTCAGAGCGCTTACGTCGCCGCCCCTCTTAAAACTCGTTAGCAACGTCGGGCCGCTGGGCCAAGACGTAAGCCACCGTTTTGCCGAGCCCGCCGCAAATGGCAGGTCACCTACCGCCCTGCGGGGTGCGCACAGATGCAGCGCGCGGACTTGTTGGGTGCCGGCGCATCCTCGGGGGCGAGTGCTTTTTCGGATCGGTCAATAGAGAGGCGGGCCGAGGCCCGCCCATGAGGCACCCAGTAGGTTGCTGGGCTGGCCGAGGGATCGATTTCTCGGCCGGCACCGACGATACCGATACTCAGGATTATTGGAAGAGCCGCTTGGCTTCGTGCACGGGATCCCGTCTTCGCTCATGCCTGCTTTACGTTGACGCGCCGATCAGCCCGCCACCGCTGCCAGCGGGAGTCGGCATCCTCGCCCCCCTGAACAGGGGGCAGCTTCGCTGCCGATCGGCCGCCTAGCATGAGCTGTCGCCATATCGGCGATACCGATCCTGCCTGCCGAGTTTCGCCGATGCTCCTTTCCGCCGCTTCCCGTCCAGCGCTGCGCACCGCCGCCTTCGTGCTGGCCCTATTGAGCTGCGGCCAGGCGCTGGCCGAAAACTGCCTCAACACCGACTCGAAGAAAGGCCGCTACTCCGACGGCGACGCCCGCAATTCCGACTATGTCGCCTGCAAGCCCGGCGGGCCGGCCGACACTTACGGCTCGATCAACGCGGTCGGCTCGCAAATGCAGGGCATGATCGAGCGTCGTCAGGCCGAAGAAGCGCAGGAGCAGGCGGCATTCCGGGCCCGCGTGGAGGCGACGCGCGACAGCGTCAACGAGTGGGACCGCACGCGCTTCATGAACCTGCAGGAATCCACCGCGCACGCGGTGATTCCGTCCAACTACCGCACCGACGTGCAGGTCTACGCCAACGCCTCGGTGACGCCCGAGCAAGGCGCGGCGCTGCGCAGCGAGATCGATGCGGCGATCCAGGCCGGCACGCTGCTGAGCCGCTACGCGGACATCGCCGCGCGGGCGGACCAGCCCTGGGTCCAGGGCAGCGATCCGCTGCAGAACCGCCGCATGTGCGAGGTCTCCAGCGAGCTCGCGCGCACGCTCGTCTACGGCGAGCCCAAGGACCCGGCAAAGGGCTTCGCGATCGCCAAGGCCGGCTGCGATGCGCATTGCGGTGGCACCTGCTACTGGCTCGGCCGCATCTACGAGGACGGCAACAAGGCCGCGCCGGGCGTGGACAAGCTGCTCGGCAAGCAGCCGCAGACGCTGATTCTGCAGGCCTACGACAACGCCATCGTCAACGGCATCGTCGCCGCCTACGAGCGCGAAGCCGAACTCGGCTGGCAGCCGCCCAAGCGCTACAAGGACAAGACCTACTACGACTTCAAGGAATTCGATTCGTACAGCTACTGGTACGACATCGACGACTATCGCCGCCTGGCCTACATGCAGTACAAGCGCTGCCTCGCCGAGCAACCGAACAACCTCACCTGCGCTCGCGGCGTCAACGCGCTGATCAAGCAGACGCAGGCCAACAGCTACGTCTGGCGCGACGTGCTCAAGGACATCGACGGCGACGGTCGCATCGCCGAATTCCAGGCCCTGCAGACCAAGCTCGAAGCGCAGGCGAGCGCCTCGCCGGCGCAGTAAGGAAATCGCTGGAACTCCAGGTTCCGGGGGGTCGAATCCCTCTCTCTCCGCCGGCGCCCGAGAGTCGATGATTACGCCGCCTCGGTCTTGTTCCGCTCGCGGCGCTCCATCCTGCCTCCGCGCGAGCAGCGCAGCTCGGCAAAGTCGCTGCAGCGGCGCGGCGAAAGCTCCGGCCGCTGCAGCCTTTAACTCACTTCGGCCAGACCGGCGGCTGATCCGCGTTCGGGTTCGGGAAGTACTTGCCGTAGCGCGCCGTGCCGATCACGCGGATGCGGCTCAGCAGGTCCGGGTCGGCGATCACTTCCGCCGACAGCGGGCTTTCGGACAGCAGCACGAGGTCGGCGTACTTGCCGGCCGTGATCGAGCCGCGAACGCTCTCCATGCCGTACTGCTGGGCCGCATACGTGGTGAAGGCCTTGATGCCGTCGAGCAGCTCGATGCGCTGGTCGCCATTGACCGGGTCGGTCCTGTCGATCATCACGGTCGGACACTTCGAGGTATCGCGGTTCGGATACCAGGCCGGCTGCTGCGATTTGCGCGTGACCGCGGCCCAGATTTCGAACAGCGGATACGGCGGCGTCACCGGCGAATCGCTATGCAGCGTGAGGCTGCCGGTTTTCTGCAGCACTTCGCGCGACGGATAGATCTGCCAGGTGCGCGCCGGACCGAGCACCTGCTGGCATTCGGGCAGCGAGTAGTAGTAGACGTTGGGCGACATCTCACTGACCACCGTGGTGCCCAGGGCCTGCAGCACGTCCAGGTTCTCGCCGCTGATCATCGGCGCGTGCAGCACGACGTCGCGCGTGCTGCCCGGCGGCCGGGACGCCTTGGTCGCCAGCAGCGCGTCGATGGCGCTCTGGATGGCCGCATCGCCGATCTGGTGAATG
This sequence comes from Hydrocarboniphaga effusa AP103, assembly GCF_000271305.1. GTDB lineage: Bacteria > Pseudomonadota > Gammaproteobacteria > Nevskiales > Nevskiaceae > Hydrocarboniphaga > Hydrocarboniphaga effusa. The sequence goes on along the minus strand of NZ_AKGD01000003.1, from coordinate 452,835 downwards.
ACCATCGGGAAGCCGTTGGCGTGCGAGGCCTTCAGGCGCTCGGCGATCTGCGCCGTGCTCAGATCCGGCAAGCCGGTGTAAGGCTGCTGGAACAGCAGCGGATCCTTGAACGGCGCATACCACTGCTGGTACGGCTGCAGCAGGTCCGCCGTGTAGCCCTGCGCCGAACCGTCGCTGAAGCTCTTGAGCGCGGCGACCGAGGCCAGCGGATCGCTGTCGCCGAACAGCTTGCGTCCTTCGAGGCCGGCGTTGATGGTGTCCTGGAAGTTGGCGCTGTTGGCGTCATAGGCCACCAGCGCGACCGCGACCGGAAAGCGCTCGGGCACCGCCATCGCGGCCTTGTAGATCTTCATGACACCCGCACTGACCGCGCCGTCCTGCACCAGCGTGTAACCGTGCTGCGCGTAGATGTGCGCGCCCTTGTTGAGCAGGTCGAGCGCGAGCGTTTCGTTGCCCGGCCGGCTCAGCAGCTGGCCTTCGAAATACGAGGTGGCGTACAGCGACAGGTCCTCGTCGAGCTGCCCCATCAGAGCCAGCGCCTTCTCCTGCTTGATGTTGGTGGTCGGCTGGTGGCACTGCAGCGGTTGCGACTGGTTGTCCGGTGGGCAGATGTTGAGCATCGCCAGCGCCTGCGAGTTGACGTACGAAATGTGCCCCGACTCGCTGGTGACGTAGATCGGCATGTCCTGGGCGATGGCGTCGAGCTGCTGGCGGGCGCTGCCGTCTTCGAAGTTGGGGCAGTCGAAGCCCAGGCCGTTGAGGTTCGGACAACTCGGCCCGCGGCCGAGGCGCGACGGGTCGTAGTTGAACGCCATGACCGGGTCGGTTCGCTTTTGCTGCCGCCGCTCCTCGACCTTGGCCTTGATCCGCGCGATCACCTCGTCGTGGCTGGTCACCGGAATGAAGCACTGCTGCGGATCCTTGGGTGCGGCGCAGCGCGCATCGTCCGGCGCGGGCTTGAACAGGATGTTGATGCTCGAGACATCGAGCCAGTTGTCGGGGTCGTTGTAGTACGCATAGCCGGACATATGCGAATGCGGGTCGATGAAGCCCGGCAGGATCGTCTGCCCGTCGGCATTGATGCGCCGCGTGCCGACGCCGGCCTGCGCCTTCACCGCCTCGTTGCTGCCGACGAGCGTGATCAGCCCGTTTCGGACGGCGATCGCCTGCGCGATCGGCTGGCTCGGGTCCAGCGTGATGACGTTGGCGTTGAAGAAGATCACCGAGGCATTGCCTGCCTCGCCCGCATCGGGACTGCCGCCCTGCGCCGCTCCTCCCGAGCTGCCGCAGCCCGCACTGCCCAGCACGACCGCAGCCGCAGCCGCGATGACGCCCACGCCGATCAGCCGGCGAATTGCTGTTCTCATGATTCCCTCCTGGGTTGGACAACGATTGGCGCGGAAGCTTTTTTCCGCGACCTTGCCTGCCGCCCCGCGATCCACTTCCGAAGGCCTCCCACTTCGGGCTGTGGCTGCTGCCGGGCGCACGACTCCGCGGCATGCCGGACGGGACATGCCGATCTCGGTTGCTGGAATCCACGCTGCGTAGCCCCGAGCTGCGCACCGCGATACGCCGGCACTCGCGTGGTCGACGCGAATGCGCTCGGCTGGCGTTGCAAAACGATTCGCCGGGTCGGCTACAGGTTCACGACAGGTGGCGCATCTCCCAATGCGCCGAAGCCATTCGCTCGAATCGGCCGGATCGGCCGGCTTTCCGAGCAGATGCGCCGTACTCGGCGGCGCTCGCTCCTACCCTTCTTCTCGGACGTCGAAGCTAACAGACCCGACCGGACTGTCACCTGTAAGAAATGACAGTGATCGGCGGGGCGGATGCATCCCGAAGCGAACCCGCGCCGTAGTCATGCAGGTGCCTGTCGACGCGAGAACGCCATGTCGGATGAGCCCATACGAGCGGAACTGGAGAAGCTGTACCAGCAGCGCGTGCAGATGAAATCGACCCTCGAGCAGATTCGCGCCGCGCGGCGGGAGCTTGCGCGCATCGTCGATCACCATCCGCTCAAGGCCCAGGGGCGGCCTCCAAATCCCAGGCGCAGCTGATCGCGTCCGAGGCGGCCGACGCGGCGGCCGCGTCCTTTTGCTTCAGCGCACGGACCGGGGCCCGGCGTAGGGTGCTAGCGACTCATCCGCAGGAGCTAACCATGGCAGAAGACAACCCCGGCAGCGCGAGAAAGCGCACCGCGCGCGAGCAGGATGCCCAGCGATCGGGCGGCAAGAAGGAGTTCAAGCCCGTGAAATCCGACGGCCGGCCGCCCAGCAGCACGGGCAACCCCAAGCCGCTCTAGGCGCTGCCCTCCGGGCGTTCGAGGGATATCGAGCAGACAACAAAAACCCCGCCGCGGCGGGGTTTTCTGTTGTCCACGATTGCGCGCTCAGCTGAACACGTCGATCAGCACCTCGGCGATCACCGCCGTGGCCACCTGCACGAGGATCAGGTCGGCGCCGTAGACGCGCCATTCGTAGCCGTCGTAGCGCGGGAGCCCCTGCAGCATCGGGCCCGGCACCACTTTCTTGGCGATGCCCGGAGGCAGCGGCTTGCCACGCGCGAGGTTCTTGCGAATGCCCGGAGGCAGCGAGGCGTAGCCGGTATAGCCGTGATCGACCGCGAGCCGGCGCGCGTCCGAGAAATTCACCGAGACATGCACCAGCGCATCGTCGCCATACGACTGCGACCCATGGCTTTTGCCATGCCCCTTGCCTTTCGATTTGCCCTTGCCTTCGGGCGGGTCCGCGAACGCGGCTGCGCTCGCCAGCAGGCTTGCGCTGGCGATGACGGCGATCCAGTGATTGGCTCGATTCATGGTCGTTCTCCGGGTAAAGGCCGCTGCACGCTAGAACCGCGAAGCTGAAGCAAAACTGTACGTCGGCTTTACCCAGGCCGCCTCTGAACCCGATCGCGATCCGCTGCCAGTGCTAGAGCCGGAACGCGCCCTCGCAGGCGATCTGTTCCACCGGCCGGCGCGGGCTCGGCGATTCACGCTCGCGCAGCTTCTCGGGCAGGTCTTCGATCGCGCCGGGCTTGCCGACGGCCACCATCGCCTCGACCGCGTACTCCTGCGGAATGCCGAGCTCGGTTTGCGCGCGCTCGTAATCGAAGCCCTGCATGCCGTGCGCGACGAGCCCACTCTGCGAGGCCTGCAGCGCCAGGTTCTGCCAGGCCGCGCCCGTGTCGAACGAATGCGTGCGCGAAGGCTTGCCGTTGTGATCGAAGGTGGTCTTCGAGACGATGACGATCAGCGCCGCGGCCTTGTCCGCCCACAGGCGGTTCGCGTCCACCAGCAAGCCCAGGAACGTCGGCCAGTGCGCGGTATCGCGGCGCGCGTACACGAAGCGCCAGGGCTGGTTGTTGTTGGCCGAGGGCGCCCAGCGCGCGGCTTCGAACAGGCTCATGAGCTGGCTTTCGTCGAGCGCCTCGCCCGACATCGCACGCGGAGACCAGCGGTCGACGAACAGCGCTTCGACCGGGTGATCCGCCTGCCGCTTTTCACTGCCTTTGATCATGTTTCAGCTTCCTTTCTTCTTGCGTTCGCGATGCACCGGCGGACTCACGCAAACCCGCGCGAGGGCTTGCATCGGCGCGATTTCGACCGCCTCGATGCGCTCGAATTCCACGCCCGGCAGCAGCGTCTTGGCGCCGAAGATATCGGTGCGAAAGCAGGTGACAGTCCAGTCGATCGCCGACAGCGCGGCCAGCGTGCGCTCGCCGGACTTGAGCGTGACCACCAGCGGCGTGCCGCTTTCGGCCGAGTGGCGCTTGTACGGGCTGCCCGTGAAGCGCGTTTCCACGAACACGCCGTTGGCCTGTTTCGTCGCGACGATATGCAGATTGGTGATGTCGAACACAGGGCCGCTTTCGGCCGTGAACGGAATCGCAGGGCCATCGAGCACCTTCACGGTGTCGGACTGCGCCACGAAAGCGTAGCGGGCAAGCCGCGAGGCGGCCGGCTGCGCAGGCTGCGCCGGGGGCAGCGACTGCGCGCTGCAGCAGGCCGACCACAGCAGCAGGCCCGGACACAGCAGGCTTCGCCCCACCCACGGCCGGCGCGCCCCAAGCGCATCACGGTGGCCCAGATCACGCTCGAAGCGAGCGCCCCGCCCGCCCAGGCGACCGAGAGTGATCCTGAAGCGGCTGAGGGCAATGATCATGAAAACGCGTCCGTCCGTGGTGGCAGGCCAGAGTAACGCGTGGCCGGTCGCGGCGCCGCGTCGGCCCGGTGATGTCGCATTGGGTCTACACTGGAGCGCCCTTGCTTCGTGAACTCCATGCCAAAGCCCAATTACCGTTTCGATAAGCGTCAACGCGAACTGAAGAAGGCCAAGGAGCAGGAGGAGAAGCGCCTGAAGAAGCTCGCGCGCGGCACGGCCGAAGACGAAGGGACGCCTTCCGAGTTGCCCACCGAAAGCGCGACCGACATCGCGACCGACGCCCCGGGACCGCCCCAGTAAGCCCCTACCCGGCTGCGAATCGGCCGCATCGAGGGCACAGCGCCGCTCCGGCACCGCCTTCCCCCCGCGCTCCGCGCCCAGGCGAAAACGGGATGGTGCGCGCAGCCGCTGCTGAGGCCCCCTCGCAGCGATCATGTTCGGGCTTCGACGTTTGAGCGTATAGTGGCTCCACCGTGCTTTTGCGGCTCGACAGAGAACCCCATGGCACGCGTCACTACCGAAGACTGCCAGCTTCACATCTCCAACCCCTTCACCCTCACGCAGGTCGCGGCCAAGCGCGCCCGGCAACTTGCGCGCGGCGCAACATCGCAACTGCCTTTCGAAGACCACAAGTCCACCGTGGTGGCGCTTCAGGAAATCGCACGCGGCCTCGTCGACGCCTCCATTCTCGGACAAGCCGATCTTCCCCTCGTCGAAGCGCCGAAGCTCGAACTCGACTCCCTGGACAATCTGCTGTGACCTTGCTTCGCCGGGCGTAATGCCCGGTCACCTGCGCCAATCGGCTCATGACCGCGTGGGCTGGCGAATCGTCGCCCTCACGCTACCGGCGGTGCATCTGCGGCTCGCCTCGGGACTTCAACCGGGCATGCCTGCGTGAGCCGGTCGGAGTCGGCTGTCGAGGCCATCGCGCAGCCCACGCGGTCCACTTTCCATCGTTTGCCCCGAGACATTTCCGTTATGGCGCTAAAACCACGTGTCACCGACCTTCAACAACGAGAGCGGCGCCAGCGCGGCTACGCCGCCTCGAGAACCATCTCCGAACGATTCCCACGAGTGCGGGAGCTGGTGTTCGAGCTCCGGTTCAAGGGCGAAGCCGGCAAGCCACTGCTGTCCCCGTACAAGCAGATCTACACCGGCGACATGCAGGCGTTCTTCGAACTGCAGTGCCCGTCCCGGGAGTGCGCCGGAGGCGGCTTTGATCTGAGCACTGCGGCGGATCGCGCGGCCGGCAGTCACGACGGAATCAGCCACGGTCTCATAAAGTGCCGCGGTGTGGCTCAAGGCTCGGCCTGCGTGGTCGAGCTTCAATACGAGATCGTTGCCTTCACCACCTGATACAGGAACGGCAACGCATTGATTCCATTGCGGATGCTAGCGGCTCATGGGAGCCGGTGGAGGCCTCGATGTCCGATTCGACGATTCAGCCCGGCGACCAGCCCCGCGCCTCGCCCAAACCGGAATACCGGGGTTCGATGCGGTCATCGGCGGGGGCTTTACCCCGAATCGTCTTTATCTGCTCGAAGGCGCGCCGGGCTCCGGCAAGACCACGCTGGCTCTGCAGTTCCTGCAGGAGGGCGTCCGCAATGGCGATCCGGTGCTCTACGTCACCCTGTCGGAAACCGAAGAGGAACTGCGCGACGTCGCGGCTTCGCATGGCTGGTCGCTCGACGGCATCACCATCCGGGAGCTGAACCCCGCGGGCAACAGCCTGACGGTCGAAGATCACTACACCATGTTCCATCCGTCGGAGGTCGAGCTCGGCGAGACGACCAAGGCGATCCTCGAAGACGTGCAGCGCATCAACCCGGCCCGAGTGGTATTCGATTCGCTGTCGGAACTGCGGCTGCTGGCAGGCTCCGCCTTGCGCTATCGCCGCCAGATCCTCGCGCTCAAGCTGTTCTTCACCGGACGCAAATGCACGGTCCTGATGCTCGACGACATGACCAGTGCGAATCATGACGTGCAGGTACAAAGTACAAAGCATTGCGCACGGAGCGATCCGGCTCGAACAGCTGGCGCCGCAATACGGCGCCGAGCGCCGACGGCTGATGGTGCTCAAGTACCGCGGCATGGCGTTCCGTGGCGGCTACCACGACTACCTGATCCGGCGTGGAGGTCTGCTGGTGTTCCCTCGGCTGATCGCGAGCGAGCGCGAGGTCGAGCCCCGCCTTGAGCGCATCGCGAGCGGCATTCCCCAGCTTGACGCCCTCTTGGGTGGCGGGCTCGATCGCGGTAGCAGCACGCTGATCATCGGCGCACCGGGCACCGGCAAGTCGTCTCTCGCCGCGGTTTATGCCTGCGCGGCCGCGCAAAAAGGCGAGAACGCCGCGCTGTTCATCTTCGATGAGAGCGTCAAGACCTTCATGACCCGCGGCATTGGAATGGGTCTCGACCTGCAATCCCACGTCTCGGCCGGCAGGCTAGTGATCCAGCAGATCGATCCGGCCGAAATGTCGCCCGGCGAGTTCATCCACCGGCTGCGCCACGAGGTCGACAATCGCCAAGCCAGCGTCATCGTCATCGACAGCCTCAACGGCTATCTGAATGCGATGCCCGAAGAACGCTTTCTGGTGATCCAGCTGCACGAGCTGCTGACTTATCTCGGCCATGCGGGCGTCGCCACGATCCTGATCAGTGCGCACCAGGGTCTGATCGGCAGCCAGATGACCTCGCCGGTCGATGCCAGCTATCTCGCCGACACCGCGGTGCTGATGCGCTACTACGAAACTCGTGGCGAAGTCCGCCAGGCGATTTCGGTGATGAAGAAGCGAAGCGGTACGCATGAGCGTTCGATCCGCGATTTCCGGCTGAGCGCCGACGGCGTCCATGTCGGCCCGCCTTTGCGCCATTACCGGGGCATCCTGACCGGCGTGCCGGTCGAAACCCCACCGGACGAGGCTTCCAGGTGAAGCCCGGCTCCGGCACGCAGGCCGAGGATCGCCTGCTGCTGCTCGTGCCGACCAGCCGCGATGCGCAGCTCAGCGAGCAAATTCTCGGTCGCGCCGGCGTCACCTGCACCCCCTGTCCGGGCCTCGAACAGCTGTCCGCCGAACTCGATCGCGACGTGGCGGCGCTGCTGATCGCCGAAGAGATCTACGCCGTCGATCATTCCGGCCTGCTGGCCGCCTGGCTGGCCCGGCAGGAACCGTGGTCCGATCTACCCATCATCCTGCTCGCGCGTCCGGGATCGGACTCCGAAACACTGACACGCGCGGTCGAGCAGCTTTCCAACGTCACCGTCATCGACCGTCCCACGCGAATCGCAACGCTCGTCAGCGTGGTGCGTTCGGCGATTCGCGCGCGCAGGCGCCAATACCAGCTCCGCGAGCATCTGGTCCTGCGCGAACGCACCGAAACCCAGCTCCGCGAGACCGTTGAGGAAGTGCGCACCCTGCTCGATACCCTGCCGATCGGCGTGGTCATGACCTCCGACACCGAGACGAGCCGTATCACCGGAAACGCCCGCGCCCATGCTCTGCTGCGCGTGCGCACCGGCGAAAAGTTCGACGGTCGGGTGCGGGTGTTCGATGGCGACACCGAAGTGCCGTTCGAGCGTCATCCGCTGACGCGGGCAGCGCGCGGAGAAAACGTGGTCGCCGAGCACGTCGATCTGCGCATCGACGACAGCGTGATCCACGCGATGGTGTGGGCCACGCCGCTGCGCAATCTGCGCGGCGAGCCGCGCGGCGCGCTGGCCGCCATTCTCGACCTGACCGAGCAGCGCCGCGCCGAATTGGCGCTGCGCGAATCGGATCGCCGCAAGGACGAGTTCCTCGCGATCCTCGCGCATGAGCTGCGCAACCCGCTGGCGCCAGTGCGCACCGCGCTCGACATCCTCAAGCGCGAAACCCAGCCGGGGACGAGGCAGAACCTGCACGAGATCATCGAGCGGCAGGTTGAAACCATGGTGCGCCTCGTCAACGACCTGCTGGACGTCTCGCGCATCGCCCGCGGCACCACCGATCTCGACGAGCAGATCGTCGACCTGCGGCAGATCGTCCGCAGCGCGATCGAGATCAGCCAGCCCTTGATCGCGGCGGGAAGGCACCGTCTGAGCACCCAGCTGCCACCGGACCCGGTTCGCATGCGGGCCGATCCGCTGCGCCTGGCGCAGGTGTTCGCCAACCTGCTCAACAACGCCGCCAAATACACGCCCGTGGCGGGCGAGATCGCGATCCGTGTCGACATCGCCGATCGCCAGGCCCGCATCGTGATCGAGGACGACGGCATCGGCATCGCCAAGGAGATGCTGACCGAAGTCTTCGACATGTTCAGGCAGATTCGCGAAGGCGGCCAGAAGCCGTCGAGCGGGCTCGGCATCGGCCTGACCCTGGTCAAGCGGCTGGTCGAGCAGCACCAGGGCTCGGTGGTCGCCGAAAGCGACGGCATCGGCTGCGGCAGCCGTTTCATCGTTCACCTGCCGCTGACACCGATCGACGGCTCCTCGAAGACGTTTCCACAATCGGAGTCGGCGTTCTCGTTGCGAGGCCTGCGCGTACTGGTCGCCGACGACAACGAAGACGCGGCCGCGGTGCTGAGGCAATTGATCCAGATGCTCGGCGGCGTGTGTGGCGTGGTGAACGACGGCGAAGAAGTGCTCGACGCGTTACGGGCCGACAAGCCCTCCGTCGCCATCCTCGACATCGGCATGCCTCATCTGGATGGCTATACGGTGGCGCGACGGATTCGTGCGCTGCCCGAGTTCGACGATGTGGTGCTGGTGGCGTTGACGGGCTGGGGCCAGGATGAGGACAAGCGCCGGTCCAGGGAAGCGGGCTTCGACTTCCATCTGGTCAAGCCGGCCGCCTACGACGCGCTCAAGGCGGTGCTGGCACCGCTCGTCCCGGCTCCGTAGAGCGCCCCGCTCTCGCGCTACGTCAAAGCTGCTGAGCCAAAGCCGGCGCAAGCCGGGAACGGCGCTTGCTCCCAGCCTTGGACGGCGGTCGCGGATGCGGCCGCAAGACCCACCTCCAAGGAAGGAACCACTCATGTCACTGTCCTTATTCGACAGCAAGGGTTGCCCGCTCGCGAACCAGAAATTCACCTGGCGCGATCTGGTTCAAAAGCCGAATAGCAAACTCGACGACGACGCGTTCACGCGCGTGCACATCATTCTGCAGAATGGCATCGAGCTCGAAGCGCATCGCTTTTCGCATGCGTGCGCACGCATGAACCGCGATCTGCAACTGCCACTCGCCACGATCCGCCGCGTGGAACAACACCAGGCGACGATGGTGAACTGGCTGATCGGAGCCGATCACTCTCCACTCGAAACCACCATCGCCTACGAACAGGTGGCGATCGAAGTGACCGCCGCGGTCGCGCAGAAGGAGCCCGACCCGTATCTCGCGCAGGTCTACCGCTTCGGCCTGCTCGAAGACTTCGACCACATGCACCGCTACTCGGCGCTGCTCGATCGGCTCGAAGGCAAGGACGCGAACAACATCCTGCAGTGCTACACCGACATCCTGCCGGGCCGGCCGACGATCGTGCAGCATCGCGCCCCGCAGGACGAGCTGCGCAAGCCCTTCGACAAGGCCACGGCCGCGCCGCTGACCAAGCTGCATGCGCTGATGATCATGTCGGCCGAGCAGCAGACGCACAATTACTACATGAACATCGGCCCGCTGTTCGCCGATCCGCTCGCGCGCCAGGTCTACGCCGAGATCGCCTCGATCGAGGAGCAGCACATCACGCAGTACGAATCGATCATCGATCCGACGCAGAGCTGGATGGAGCAATGGCTCATGCACGAAGCGATGGAGTGCTACACCTATTACAGCTGCGTGCAGCAGGAAACCAATCCGCGCATCAAGGCGCTGTGGGAGCGCTTCCTCGACTACGAGCTCGGGCACTTCCAGGTCGTCGCCGAAATGTTCAAGCGCTACGAGCAGCGCGATCCGCAGGAGATCATCACCGACAAATTGCCCGACCCGGTGCCGTTCGCGAGCCAGCGCGAGTTCGTGCGCCAGACCTTGTCGAACGAAGTGGACCTGCGTGCGCTCGGCAGCGAGTTCGTCGGCCCCGACGAAGAAGGCAAGGCCTCGCAGATCTATCGCGACCAGCTCAATTCGCAGGGCTCGCCGACCGAGGCCGTGGCAGCGGGCTACCACTGGCAGCCCGGCGGCGAAGGGGTCCGCAGGGCGGCCTGAGCGCGACGCAAACCCAGATCAAATCGAGGTGATTCCATGACGCTGTCCACATCCATGAGCCCGGCCAATCGCACGGGCATCCAGAGTTCTCCGATCGATTCCAAGGCGCAGCTCGCGGTGCCCGCGAGCCTGCGCGAGCCGCGCCTGGTCGCCGCCACCGATGCGGCCGCGCTGCGCGGCGAGTACATCGTCGATGCCGATGCGCTCGGCTCGATTCCGCCGCCCGGCACCGTCAAGGGCATGGCCAAGGCCGGCCTGCAGGCGCTCAAGGGCAATCGCGCGCAGGTGCTGCTCGACAAGATCGCCGAGCGCCTGGCCTTCGAACGCGCCGGCACCCGGCTCTACGACCAGATCATCACCAAGTGCGAAGTGCTGGCCGACGCCAGCGACGATGCCGCCGATGCAACGCCGATGATCGAAGGCCTGCGCCAGATCCGGCTCGACGAGATCAGCCACGCGCAGTTGCTCGTCGAGGCGATGGAACGTCTCGGCGGCGACCCGACCGCGCAGACGCCCTCGGCCGATCTCGTCGGCACCGAGGGCATGGGCCTGCTGCAGGCGCTCAGCGATCCGCGCACCACGCCGACGCAATGCCTGCATGCGCTGCTGACCGCCGAGCTGGCCGACAACGCGGGCTGGGAACTGCTGATCGACCTCGCGCAGCACTATGGGCAGGACGATCTCGCGCAACAGTTCGCGGGCGCGCTCGCGCAGGAGGAAGCGCATCTCGCACGCATCAAGGCCTGGCACACGGCCAGCGTGCTCGGCGAGACGAGCCTGCTCGCTTCGGTGGCCGATGTGCTGTCGGACGGCGACGGAGCCGGTGGCGCGAGGGTCGGCAACGGGCCCGCGCGCGGCGTCAAGGCGGCACCGGTCTAACGCGGCGCGACCGCCAAATCAGCCGAGCGCCAGCCTCGTGCCAGCGCCGTGAAGAAGGCGGCGCGCAGCGCCTCCAAGGCAACGCCCGCACGCCATCCGAAGCGCAAGGATCATTGACTCGGTGGGTTGAACCGGAAGCGCGGTCGCGGCGGCGACCGGCGGGCCTGTGACGAAGCCCGACACCGACGTCGTCATCGTCGGTGTCGGCATCGCAGGCCTGTCGGTCACGGCGGCCTTGCGTCGCAGCGGCCCGCGCATCGTGCTGCTCGAAGCTTCGAAACCGCGATGAATGCCCCACCGGACACTGGAGAAGCACCATGAACCGCCGCGATCTGCTGGACCGAGCCCAACCGCAGGACGTCGACAAGGCGCCCGACCTCGCCGCACAGGAACAGGCCGGATTCAGGCCCCGGGCCCAGCGGGGTCGGGAGGCCCAGCATCTCGAGGCCTCCGCATCAGCGGACGCTAGCGAGCCGTCATCGGACGCGGAGCGACGGCGGCTGAACCCGAAGCGCGAGCGAGCCACGTTCCGCCCTCGCGACGAAGGCGGCGCGACACCTTCGCTTCGAACGAAGTCGGGCTGAGACACAGCGCCTCGCATCCCGCCCGACATCGCGGGCGGAGCGACGCGAGCGGTGGGGCACTACAATCCGGGCTCCTCACGAGATGCCCGGATCGATGCCCCCGTACGTTGTCGCTGCGCTGTATCACTTCGCCGCCGTTCCGGATTTCGCCGACCTGCGCGAGCCCTTGCACGAGGTTTGCGCACGCGCGGGAGTTCGCGGCAGCCTGCTGCTGGCCTCCGAAGGCATCAACGGCACCATCGCGGGCACGCGCGAAGGCATCGACACGGTGCTGGCGCATCTGCGCGCGGATGCGCGCTTTGCCGCGCTCGAGCACAAGGAATCGCGGTCCGCCGAGCTGCCGTTCGGCAAGCTCAAGATCAAGCTCAAGAACGAGATCGTGACGATGGGCGTGCCGGGCATCGATCCGGCCCGCATCGTCGGCACCTACGTCGAGCCGCGGCAGTGGAACGCGCTGCTCGCCGATCCGGAGGTGCTCGTCATCGACACGCGCAACGACTACGAAGTGAAGGTCGGCAGCTTCGAGAACGCGGTGTCGCCGCAGACGCAGAGCTTTCGCGAATTCCCGGCCTACGTCGAGCGCGAGTTGCGCGGCCAGGAGCAGCGGCCGATCGCGATGTTCTGCACGGGCGGCATCCGCTGCGAGAAAGCCACCGCGTACTTGCGCGAACAAGGCTTCGAACGGGTTTATCACCTGCGTGGCGGCATCCTGAAATACCTGGAGCAGGTTCCCGAAGCCGAAAGCCGCTGGAACGGCGAGTGCTACGTGTTCGATGAGCGCGTGGCGGTGGGCCATGGCCTCAAGCAGGGCCGGACGCGGCGCTGCGAGGCTTGCGGCGATCCGCTGTCGATCGAGGAGCAGGCCTCTGCGGACTTCGTGCCCGGCGTGCACTGCCCGCACTGTGTCGGCGAACTGACGCCCGAGCGTCGCGCGATGCTCGAAATGCGCCGCGCCCAGCGCGAGGCGGGCTGAGCGCTCGCCACGACATGCGCTTTCGATACCGAGGCTTTCTCGCAGCGCTGTGCGCCCTGATCGCGGCCGGATGCGCAAGCGAGCAGCGCAGCATCGAACCGGCGGTCAGCCCGACGCAGGCGCGCGCGCTGATCGCGCGCGCCTTGCCGGCATCGGCGAAGGATCGCGACGGCTGGACCACCGACATCTACGCCGCGTTCGCCGCGATGGAACTGCAGCCGAGCGTGCAGAACGTCTGCAGCGTGATCGCGGTGACCGAGCAGGAATCGAGCTTCCAGGCCGACCCGACCGTGGCCAATCTGCCGGCGATCGCCTGGAAGCAGATCGACGAGCAGGCCGCGCAGCACGGCGTTCCGAAGACCGTGGTGCGCACCGCGCTCAAGCTGCCGTCGTCCACCGGCAAGTCCTATTCGGCACGCATCGATGCGGCGCGCACCGAACGCGACTTGAGCGAGATCTTCGACGAGCTGACCGCGCGCGTGCCGCTGGGCCGGCGCTTCTTCGCCGACCGCAATCCGGTACGCACGGGCGGCCCGATGCAGGTCGGCATCGCGTATGCGCAATCGCAGGCGCAGCAGCGTCCCTACCCTTATGTGATCGATGAGAACGGCGGCGTGCGCCGTGAGGTGTTCACGCGTCGCGGCGGCCTGTACTTCGGCATCGCGCACCTGCTCGACTATCCGGCGAACTACGACAGCCCGCTGTATCGCTTCGCCGACTACAACGCCGGCCACTACGCGAGCCGCAACGCAGCGTTCCAGAGCGCGCTGACGCTCGTCTCGGGCATTCCGCTCGATCTCGATGGCGATCTGGTGCTGCCGAATTCGAGCGAGCCCGGCGCCACCGAGCGCGCGGCGCGCGTGCTCGGCAAGCGGCTCGAGCTGAGCGACGGCGCGATCCGCCGCGATCTCGAAAAGGGGGACGGCGCAGACTTCGAACGCAGCCGGCTCTACGAGCGCGTGTTCGAGCTCGCCGACCGGCTCGAAGGCAAACCGGCAGCGCGCGCGCTGCTGCCGCAGATCCGGCTCAAGAGCCCCAAGATCACGCGCAAGCTCACCACCGCCTGGTTCGCCGAGCGCGTGCAGGAACGCTACGAACGCTGCCTGGTGCGCGCCGCGGGCCGCTGAAGGGCGAGCCCGCGACGTGCGTGCATCGAGCCTTACGACTTCGGCTTGATGAACTTCAAGGTCATGCGATCGGACTCGCCGATCGCCAGAAACTTCTCGCGATCCTGGGCACCGAGCTTGAGCGTCGGCGGCAGCGTCCAGACGCCATCGGGATAATCCTTGGTGTCCTTGGCATTGTCGTTGACCTTGGAGCTGGCGACGAACTCGAAGCCCGCGAGCTTGGCGAGCTGCTTGACGTAGGCCTCGCTGACGTAGCCGCTCTTCTTCATCTCCTCGAGCGTTTCGCCGGGCTTGCCGCGATGCTCGACCACGCCCAGCGTTCCGCCCGGCTTGAGCGCGCCGTAGAAGCTCTTGAACGCCGCGAGCTCGGTTTCGCGCGAGATCCAGTTGTGAACGTTGCGGAACGTCACCACCAGGTCGGCGCTATCCGCGGGTGCGACTTCGGTACGCAGCGGCGGCTGGAATTCGGTGATGGTGGGCTTGCCGTAGCGCGCCGGATTGGCGCTGAACTTCGCGGCCAGCGCCGCAGCCGATTTCTTCGCGCCTTCCGACGAATCCGGCAGGCTCGTCGCCGGGCCGGCCGCGTAGTAGTGGCCGCGCTCGGCCAGGTACGGAGCGAGGATCTCGGTGTACCAGCCGCCGCCGGGCGAAATCTCCACCACGGTCCAGTCCGGCTTGAGGCCGAAGAAGGTCAGCGTCTCGGCCGGATGCCGGTAGCGATCACGCGCGCGATCGGCTTCGGGACGCTCCTGGCTCGCGATCGCCGCCTTGAGCTTGGGATCGGCCTGGGTGGACTCGCCCTTGGCTTGCGCGGCGGTGGCGGTCAGCAACAGCAATGCGGCGAGCGGCAGATGCAGTCTTTTTGTTTTCATGAGTTCGATGTCTGCGGGAGAAAAATGGATCGGGGACTCCGGAGCTTATCAGCCGTCCGTTCGATGACCGCCTGAACATTTCTTTAGCCTCGATAAATCGAGAAAAAGCTAACGAACGATAGCTTGCACTTCCTGAAAACATCGCTTTAAAATCCACCCATGCCAACCTAACGAGTGTTAGCTTGAACGAAACCAACACCAATCGCCGCCTGGCCGCCGTGACCACGCTGCTGCCGCCCGGCATGACGCCCGAGGGCTCGCGCGGCCTGATCCTGAGCGAGGCGCTGCGGCTGTTCGCAGAACATGGCTACGGCGGCGCGTCGATCCGCGACATCGCCCAGCAGGTCGGCATCAAGGGCGCCTCGGTGTACTCGCACTACCCGTCCAAGGCGCACGTACTGGCCGAGCTGCTGCGCATCGGCCACGAAGAACATTTCCGCCGCATGCGCGCCGCCTTGCTGGCCGCCGGCCCTGAGCCGACCCAGCAGCTGATCGCGGTCGTGCGTGCGCACGTGTTCGCGCATGCCGAATACCCGATGCTCGCGGTCGTCGCCAGCGCCGAGATGCACGCGCTGCCGGCCGAGTTCGCGACGCCGATTCTCGAAGTGCGCCGCAACTCGGAGATGCAGTTGCTCGACGTGATCCGCCGCGGCACCGAGCTCGGCGTATTCAACGTGCCCGACGCCGAACTCGCGCTCGCCGCGATCGCCGCCATGGGCGTGCGCGTGGCGCACTGGTATGCGCCCGACAACAAGAGGACACCGGAGCAGATCGCCGATGTCTTCGCGCAGTTCGCCTGCCGGCTCGTCGGAGCTGCGGTGTAGGCGAAAAGCGCGGGTTTTAGCGGTTCATCACCGGCGGCGACAGACCGCTGGGGAAATTGTACGTGCGTAACAAACGGAGGAGAAGAAAATGCGCTGCCATTCGAGCGCGATGCGGCCGGCTGCCTTGTGCACGGCCATCGCCATGCCCGTTGTCCTGCTGTACCCGGCCTCGCCGGCTCTCGGACAGACCCAAACCCCGGAAGATGCTTCGCTCGGCACCCACTCGTCGACCGATTCGTCTACCGATGCCTCGACCGACCCGCTGAAGGCGATTGCGGTCGGCGAACAGGGCGACGACACCAACGCTCCGGCGCTGTCGCGTGCCCAGGACCGGCCGTTGCAGATCGAGGAAGTGATCGTCACCGCGACCAAGCGCGAGCAGAGCATTCGCGAGATTCCGGCCTCGATCACCGCGTACTCGGGCGAGAAGCTCGAGAGCTCGGGCAAGCTGGGTCTCAACGACTTCATCCAGGAAACACCGGGCGTCACCGCGGCGCAGGGCGCGCCGGGCTACACGCGACTGACCTTCCGCGGCATTTCCACGGACACCAATCCGTATGCGGGCAACGCGCAGCCGGTCGGCATCTTCATCGGCGACACGCCGTTCACCGATCCGTACATCGCCAACATCGTTCCGGACCTGAGCGCCTTCGATCTGGCCGACGTCGAAGTGCTCAAAGGCCCGCAAGGCACGCTGTTCGGCGGCTCCGCATTGTCGGGCGCGGTGCGCTATCAGCTGCAGGAGCCGGTGCTGCGCGAATGGCAGTTGCGCGGCTTTACGCAGCTCGCGCAGCCCAAGGGCGGCAGCACCGCGTTCACCTACGGCGTCGCCGGCAACGCGCCGATCGGCGACGACCTCGCGATACGCCTGAACTACGTGAGCCGCGAATACTCCGGCACCGTCGACGATCTGCGCCACGACAAGAAGAACGTCGATCGCTCCGACGGCGACGGCCTGCGTGCGCAACTGCTCTGGCAGCCCGGCGCCTGGAAGCTCAAGCTCACGCATCTGGCGCAGGATTTCTCGGGCGACAACCTGCTGCAGGCCGTCGATTCCCCACGCGGCCCGCGCGAGACCGATCGCGCGGTGCTGGCGATGCCGTCGAAGAACGAGTTCGCTCTCCACAGCCTCGAAGTCAGCTACGACTTCGACAGCGTGCGCCTGATCTCGCTGACCTCGCACGTGAGCCGCGACGCGGTGTTCACGAGTGACGCCACGACCTCGCTGATCGGCACTCCGCCGCCCGGCTATCCGGAAACCGCCGCGGTGTTGTCGAAGGTCACCAACAATTCGAAGAGCACCTCGCAGGAAATTCGCCTGCAATCGACCGGCGGCGGCGATTTCAACTGGCTCGTCGGCGCGTACTTCTTCGCCTACGACGGCTACTTCAACATCCTCATCGACACGCCGCTCAACCAGAGCCTGCTCGGCCCCGGCAGCCTGCTCGGCAGCAATCCGCTGCTCGGCGCGCTGTTCGGCGCCCTGGGCGTACCGAACCTCGGTTCGCTCACCTCCCTGCTCGACGGCACCTCGGACGCCAAGTCGCAGGAGCGCGCGCTGTTCGCCGATGTGTCCTACGAGCTGCTCGACGGCCTGACCCTCTCCGCGGGCGGGCGCTTCTACGAAACCGAAGTCAAGGGCGGCTTCGTCGGCTCGGGCCTGCTGATCACCGGCAACCAGAACGACGGGCTCGGCAGCAACACCGTCGCCAAGCTCGACGAGCGCGGCTTCAACCCCAAGCTGTCGGCGACGTATCGCTTCAATCGTGATTTCTCGATTTACGCAGCGGCGGCGAAGGGCTTTCGCTTCGGCGGCCTGCAGGCGCTGCCGTCGACGCCGACCAACGGCGTGCCGCCGACGTTCAAGTCGGACACGCTGTGGAATTACGAAATCGGGCTGCGCAGCGATTGGCTCGATCGCACGCTGCGCGCGGATCTGACGGGTTTTTACATTCGCTACGACAACCCGATCATCACCCAGCAGACGCAGGGCATTCCGATCAACTACAACACCAACGTCTCGGCGGCGATCAGCCGGGGCGTCGAAGCCAGCCTGTTGTGGAACACGCCGATCCGCGGGCTCACCGCCTCGCTCTCCGGCGGCTACACCGATGCCCACATCACCGAAAGCTTCACCGCGGCCAACGGCGATGTCGTCGAACCCGGCGCGCGCATGCCCGGCTCGGCGAAGTTCCAGTACAGCTCATCGCTGCAATACCTGCACGTCTGGGATCAGTTCACGCTCGCGCCGAACCTGAGCTACACCTACGTCGGCAAGGGCTACAGCAACATCACGCACGACGTCGAGATCAACGATCTCGGCACGCTCAACGCGGGTCTGGTGCTCGGAGCGGAAAACATGCCGGGCAAGCCCAAGCTCGCGTTCAACATGATCAATCTCCTCGACACCACGCGGCCGGTGGCCGGCTCGTCCGGCACCGTGATCGTCACGCGCCAGGAGCAAACCGTTTACCTGCTCAATCCACCGCGCACGCTGACCGTGCGCCTGGGCCTGGAGTTCTGAAATGGCGATCATTGCCGCCACCGAATCGATGCGACGCTACGCACAGGCGCATCCCGACCGTCCCGCGCTGACCATCGACGGCGAAACACTCACGCGTGCCGAGCTCGAACGCCGCAGCAACCGGCTCGCACGCGCGTTCGAGCAACGCGGCGTGCGCGAAGGCAGCTTCGTCACGATCGCGCTGCCCAACGGCATCGCCTTCGTCGAAAGCGTCATCGCCGCCTTGAAGCTCGGCGCCACGCCGCAACCGGTGTCGAGCCGCCTGCCGATGGCGGAGCTCGCCGCGATCGTCGAACTCGCCTCGCCTGCGCTGATCGTCGGCGCCGATCCTGCGGATTTCCCCCAGCGCGCGGTGATCGAAGCGGGCTTCGTCGCCGCTTCCGAACTGTCGGACGATCCGCTGCCGATCCGCACCGTCCGGTATTGGAAGGCGCCGACCTCCGGCGGCAGCACCGGGCGGCCGAAGCTGATCGTCGCCACCGCCGCGGCCGAACTCGACGAGCAGGCGCCGCCGTATGCGATGCCGCTGCTGCTGCCGCGCGAAGGCGCGGTGCTGGTTCCGGGCCCGCTGTATCACAACGCCCCGTTCACCACCTGCCTGCAGGCGCTGTTCCGCGGCAATCACGTCGTCGTCATGCGTCGCTTCGATCCGCTGCAGACGCTCGCGCTGATCGAGCGCCATCGCATCGACGCCGTGCTGTTCGTGCCGACGATGATGTCGCGCATCTACAAGCTCGACGAAGCCGAGCGCAAGGCCCACGACCTGTCGTCCCTGAAGGTCGTCTATCACATGGCCTCGCACTGCCCGGATTGGCTCAAGTCCGCGTGGATCGAATGGCTCGGCGCCGAACGCATCTTCGAACTGTATGGCGGCACCGAGATGCAGGCGCTGACCATCATTCGCGGCGACGAGTGGCTGCAGCGTCGCGGCTCGGTCGGCCGCTGCGTGCACGGCCAGATCAGGATCGTCGACGAGGCCGGCAACGAACTCGGCCGCGATGAAATCGGCGAAGTGGTCATGCGCTCCGCGCCCGGTGCGCCGCCGAGTTACTTCTACATCGGCGCCGAACCCAAGCGCATCGGCGATTGGGACAGCCTCGGCGACATCGGTCGCCTCGATGCCGACGGCTACCTGTACCTGGCCGATCGTCGCACCGACCTGATCCTGCGCGGCGGCGCGAACATTTATCCGGCCGAGGTCGAAGCCGCGATCGACGAGCATCCGGCCGTGCATTCGAGCGCGGTGATCGGCCTGCCCGACGACGATCTCGGCCAGCGCATCCACGCGATCGTGCATGCGCGCACGGCGCTGAGCGGCGAGACGCTGAAAGCGCATCTCGCCAGCCGGCTCGTGAACTACAAGATTCCAGCCTCGTTCGAATTCTCGAGCGAGCCCGTGCGCGGAGACGACGGTAAGGTTCGCCGCTCCGCATTGCGTGCCGAGCGCATGCCCCGTTGAGCGACAACCCCACAGGATCACAAGCGATGCCTCAGCCGATCAAGAACAAGGCAGCACGACAAACCACGAGCGCCTCGACGATCGAACGCTCCACGCGGCTGGGCCGCATTCGCGGCATCGATCGCCTGGGCGTCGAAACCTATCGCGGCGTCCGCTACGCCGAGCCTGCGCAGCGCTTTCGCGCCGCCGTGCTCGCGACCCGGCCGTGGCGGGATGTCTACGACGCCACCACTTGCAAGGCGGTCGCGGTGCAGCCTCCGATCTCGGCCGATGTCTACGGGCCCGTGCCCGAAGCGGCTTATGCGGAAGATTGCCTGCTGCTCAACATCCACGCGCCCAAGGCGCCGGCCCCCGAAGCGCGGCCGGTGATCGTGTTCATCCATGGCGGCAGCTTCACCACCGGCAGCGCGCATTGCTACGACGGCACCGCGCTCGCGATCGGGGCGGACGCGGTGGTGGTCTGCATCAATTACCGGCTCGGGCTGTTCGCGGCCTTCGATCTCGACTGGCTCGGCACCGAGCGCGACGGCCAGGGCCAGCTCTGGCTCGGCGATCAGATCACCGCGCTGCGATGGGTGCGCGACAACATCGCCGACTACGGCGGCGACCCGGGCCGCGTGACCGTGATCGGCGAATCCGCGGGCGCCGTCTCCGTGGCCGCGCTGTGCGCCGCTCCGCAGGCCGAAGGGCTCGTGCATCGTGCGGTCGCCTGCAGCGCCGGCTACCTGGTGCTGGAGCCTTCGCGCGATGTGGTCGCAGCCGTCGCCAAGACGCGCGGCAAGACGCGTGCGCAGACGATCGAATATCTGAAAACCGCCACCACCGCCGAGCTCACGGCCTTGCAGAAGCGCAGCAAGATGCTGTCTCCGCTGCCGGTGGCCGGCACGCCGCTGCTGCCCGGCAGCATGGAAGAACTCATCGAAGCGCGCGGCGGCAAGGCGGTTCCGCTGATCGCGGGCTACGCGACGCATGAAGGCCTGTCGATGGAGTTGATGCTCAAGGTCGCCAGCGGCTACCCGCAGCCTGTCGTCACGATCGTCGCCCACATCGTCGCGCGACATATCGCCATGCATGGCGCCAAGGGCAAGGCCAACGTCAAACGCTACCTGCGGCTGCTCAGGAAAGTCTCGGGCGGAATCGGCTTCGGCAGCGCGTTCAGCAACCTGATCTGGACCGATGGCTTTCGCCGCGGAGCCGTCGACTACGCCGAGATGACCACACGCGCCGGCAGCCGGGCCTGGGTCTATGCGATGGACATTCCGATGCGCTTCGCGGGCCGCACCATCGCCTCGAGCCACGGCATCGACGTGGCGCTGACCTTCAACCCCGGCGACGATCCCGAAGCCACCGTGCCGATGTTCGCCGATCATCCGAACGCGACGCCGCTCGCGCGGCGCTGGGTGGCGATGCTTGGGCACTTCGCGCGTTACGGCGAGCCCGGCGATGCGCTCGGCGAATGGCCCGCGCACGAACCCCTGCGACGCGCCTCGCTATGGGTTTCGGGCGACCGCTGCAGCGTCAAGCACGATCTCGAAGCCCGCTACCGGCGCGAGGTGTGGGAGCGCTTGCCGGCGCCGGCGAAGGCGTCCTGACCGATCCTGCGCTCGCGAGAAAACCATGAGCACCGCCAACCCCGCCGCGCCCGCAAGCCTGAGCTTCCCGACCAAGCTCTCGTACGGCTTGGGCTCCATCGCATTCGGCATCAAGGACCACGGCTTCAACACGCTGCTGATGCTGTACTACAACCAGGTGATCGGCCTGCCCGCCTCCTGGGTCGGGCTGGCGATCATGCTGGCGATGCTCATCGACGCGGTGGCCGATCCGCTGATCGGGCATTGGTCGGACGGCGTCAAATCGGCCTGGGGACGGCGGCATCCGTTCATGTACGCCTCGGCGATTCCGGTCGCGGTCGCCTACTTTTTGCTGTGGATGCCGCCCGCCGGCAGCAATGAACTGCTGTTCGCGCACCTGCTGATCGTCTCGATCATCGTCCGCACCGCGATCAGCTGCTACGAAATTCCATCCGCCGCCTTGCTGTCGGAATTCTCGAGCCGCTACGAAGAACGCACCAGCCTGTCGACGTTCCGCACGCTGTTCTTCGCGATCGGAACCCTGGTCATGGCGGTGCTGGTGTTCAAGGTCATGCTGGTGCCGACGCCCGAGTATCCGACAGGACAGCTGAACCCCGCGGGCTACCTGCGCTACGCGAGCGTGGCGGCGGTGGTGATGGTGCTCGCGATCCTGATCTCCACGGCCGGCACGCATCACCGCATTCCGTCCTTGCGGGCCATCTCGATCGAACGCGGCGATGGCGGCAGCCTGCTGTCCGGGCTGCGCGTGCTGGTGACCGACCGGACCTATGTGAGCGTGCTGCTCTGCGTGTTCCTGTTCGCTATCGCCACCGGCGTGGCGACCACGCTCGGCGTCTACATCTCGACTTACTTCTGGCGCCTGAGCGCCAACGATATCGGCACGGTCGCGGGCGGCGCCGGTGGCGGGCTGCTGCTGGCCCTGATCGTCCTGCACTTCGCGAGGCGCCTCAGCAAGAAGCGCGTCGCCGTGAGCCTGTATTCGGTCGCCCTGCTGGCCGGCGCATCGCCGGTCCTGCTCGGCCTGGCCGGGCTGATGCCGCAAAGCACCAAGACCCTGCTGCCCTGTCTCATCGCGAGCTACCTGCTGATGACCACCGGCGTGTTCGCCGCGCTGGTCGTGAGCCAGTCCATGGTGGCCGACGTCGCCGATCACATCGAGCTCAAGACCGGCCGGCGCATGGAGGGCCTGATGTTCGCGGCCATGATCATGACGAGCAAGGCGGTGTCGGGCGTCGGCGTGTTCCTGTCGGGCGCGATCCTGTCGGGCATCGGATTCCCCGAGAAGGCCGATCCGGCGACCGTCGACCCCGCGGTGGTGACGCAGCTCGCGCAGATCTTCGTCGTCTCGCTGACGGTGTTCGTGATCCTCGCGCTCATCGCACTGAGCTTTTATCCGATCACGCGCGAGATTCACGAAAAGACCTTGCGCCAACTGGCAGAAAGAACCAAGGCCACGACATGAAACCCCTAGAACCGCTACCGCCGTCCTTCATCTGGGGCGTTTCCGCATCGGGCTACCAGAGCGAAGGCGGCAACGTCGATTCCAACTGGGATCGCTACAACGCCGAGACACCGAAGCAGGATCGCTACGGCCTTTCGGTGGACTTTCGCCATCGCTATCGCGAAGACATCGCGCTCGCCAAGCGGCTCGGCGTCGATACCTTCCGCATCGGCATCAACTGGGCGCGCGTCGAACCTCGCCCGGGCGAATTCGACGAAGCCGAGCTCGCCTACTACGACGACGTGCTGCGCACGATGCTGGACCTCGGCATCCAGCCGCTGATCACGCTCGATCACTTCGTCTACCCGGGCTGGATCGATCGCCAGGGCGGCTGGACGAATCCGCGGACGCCAGACGCCTTCATCCGCTATTGCGACCTCATCGTGCGCCGCTATCACCACCAGGTGCGCCTCTGGCTCACGTTCAACGAGGCCGGCTTCTTCGTCATGATCGAGAAGAAGTACCGCAAGCTCGATCGCAGCGGCGTGCGCGCGATGAGCGATCACCTGATCGCAGCGCATCGAAGCGTCTACGATCTGATTCATGCGCAGCGAGCGGATGCGATGGTGTCTTCGAACGTGGTCTGCTGCGGCGAAGGCCTGATCTCCTGGTTTCTTCAGCGCCACACCGACAGGCTGTTCCTCGACGGCGTGCTCGACAAGCTCGATTGCATCGCCATCGACTACTACTATCGCGGCGTCACGCCGACCCTGCTCAAGGGCCGCATGTGGGAATGCGATCCCGCGCCCGACGGGCTTTACCGCGCGCTCAAGCGATACGCGAAGAAATATCCGCAACTGCCGATCCTGATCGCCGAGAACGGCATGCCGACCTTGAACGCCCAGCCTCGCGCGGACGGCGTCACGCGTAGCGAGGCGCTCGAGGACTGCGTCTACTGGACCCAGCGCGCGCATGCCGACGGTATCGACGTGATCGGCTACCTGTACTGGAGCCTGACCGACAATTTCGAATGGGGCAGCTACGGCCCGCGCTTCGGCCTCTACACCGTCGACGTGCTCACCGACCCGACGCTCGCGCGCGTACCGACCGATGCGGTTAAAACTTACCAGAGCATCATCCGCGAGCGCGGCGTGCCCGCATCGCACAGGCCCAGGCGGTAGCGGCCGCGATGTCCGCCCACGTTCTTTCATTGCGCACACGCGAGGGACTGCGCAGGCATCTGGCCCGGATCATCGGCTTCTACCATCCACGCTGCCTCGATCCGACCGGCGGCTACTTCGGATTCTTCAGCGAAGACGGAGCCGTACACGACGGCCGCAGCCAGCATCTGATCGGCACCACCCGGGCAATCGTCAACTACGCCTGCTGCGCATTGGAATTCGGCCACGCCGAATATCTCGCGGCGATACGCCAAGGCATCGCGTTCCTGCGCGGCGTGCATCGCCAGCCGCGCAGCGGCGGCTACGCCTGGATCGTGCGCGACAAGACGATCGCGGATGCGACGAATCACGGCTACGGCCTGGCCTTCGTCCTGCTCGCCTACGCCAGGGCCCTGCAGGCCGGCGTGAGCGAAGTTCGCGAACACCTCGACGAAACCTGGGCCTTGCTCGAGCAACACTTGTGGGAGCCGCAGCATGGCCTTTACGCGGACGAAGCGAACGCGGACTGGATCGTCTCCGACTACCGCGGGCAGAACACCAACATGCATCTGTGCGAGGCGCTCATCGCCGCGTCCGAAGCCAGCGGAGATGCCCGCTTCCTGCATCGCGCGGGCCTGCTCGCGGACAACATGGTGAATCGCCAGGCCGCGCAGTGCGGCGGACAGATCTGGGAACACTATCAGCGCGATTGGCGGATCGACCGCGATTACAGCCGGAACGATCGCAGCAACATCTTTCGCCCCTGGGGCCTCCAGCCCGGACATCAGGTCGAGTGGGCCAAGCTGCTCGTCCAGATCGATCGGCATGCCCCGGAACCCTGGCGATTGCGGCGCGCCTGCGAGCTGTTTTCGGCCGCCGTCGAATCGGGCTGGGACGCGCAACACGGCGGCATGATCTACGGCTACGAACCCGGCGGTGCGCCCTACGACTGCGACAAGTACGGCTGGGTGCAGATCGAGACGATGGCCGCCGCCGCGCTGTTGCACGAACGCACCGGCGACGAGCGATACGCCGCATGGCAAGCAAGGCTCGCCGACTACTGCGAGCGGGTGTTCGTCGACGCGCGCACGCAATGCTGGTACCGGATTCGCGGGCCCGACAACAGCGTCTGGCCCGAGGCGGCGCCGTTCTCATGCCTGTCCGAATACCACACGTTCAGCGCCTGCCACGACATCCTGCGCTCGCTCGAGCGACGGCCACGCTGAGCGCGCAACCGCATCAGCGCGGCATCATCACGGCTCGATCCCGGCCTTCGAGCTTGGCCGCGTAGAGCGCGGCGTCGGCCTCATGCAGCAGTGACGACAAGGTCTGGCCCTGCTGCGGCACGCAGTAGTAGACGCCGGCGCTGGCGGTCAGCAAAGCGCCGACCGACGAAGCCTCATGCTCGATGCCCAGGTCGCGGATGCCGTCGATCAGTCCGTCCGCGAGATGCCGGGCGCCTTGCCGGCTCACGCCGAACCACAAGCAAGCGAATTCTTCGCCGCCCATGCGGGCGATCACATCCATGGGCCTGCGGCTGAAGGTCGCCATCGAGACCGCAGCGGCCTTGAGCGCGCGATCGCCGGCGGCATGCCCGTAGCGATCGTTGTAGAGCTTGAAGCAATCGATATCGACCATCACCAGCGCAATCGGCTCGCTTTGGCGAATCGCCTGCCGGATCGCGGTCTCGGCGCGCGTCTCGAATGCGCGCCGGTTGTACAGATCGGTCAGCGGATCGATCAGCGAAAGGCTTTCGAAATGCTTGCGCTCGTCCCAAATCAGGCCGACCACGCGGCGCAACTGCCAGTTGATCGTCGCGATCACGGTCGCCGACGCCACGATGTTGATCGTCTCGAAGTGCGCGGCTGGAGCCGGACCGAAAACATAGTAGGCACTCGCCAGATCCAGCAGCAGCATCGGTGCGGCGATGAGCCAGATGCGCGGACCGAACGAGGTCAGCGCGGCGAGCGCGCAGGGCAGATAAACCGAGTAGTCGACCGAGAAGTCGCCGCCCGTGACCTGCCAGAACCGGCGTCCGAGCACCATCGCGCAACCCACCATGAGCGCGCCGACGATCACCACCCACTCCATCCAGCGCCGCTCGCCCCAGATCGCCAGCGCGAGTGTGAGCACGAACGAAACCGGCATGATCACGCCGCGCTCGGCCCACAGCACGCCGACCGGAACATCGGGCGACAGGCCGAAGGTCGACGCCGGATACCAGTCGCTCAGGAAGTAGTTCAGGCCGAGCACGAGGAAAGCCGCCGCGATGATCCAGCGCGACTGGCGAAAATGAAAATGATGAAAGCTTTCCGAAAAAGCCGCCGAACCGGTCGTGCTCACGCCATCCCCCATGACATTCGCGCCCGAAGCCCCGGCGCGCCAAGCACGATAAGCCCGCCGATGCCGCGACACCAGCCTGAGCCGATCCACGTTTGGGATCGGGTTCGGGTTCAGTTCGAGTTCGGGAGCCGATCGCGGTTTCGGCGACGGCACCGCCCGGCTCAAGCCCCTTCGATGAACATCAGGGTCGGGGCTTCGAGCAGGGCTTTCACGCGCTGGATGAAGCTCGCGGCGTCGAATCCATCGACGATGCGATGATCGAAGCTCGACGACAGGTTCATGATCGATCGCACCACGACCTGCCCGTCGATCACCACCGGCTTCTGCGCGATCTTGTTGACGCCGATGATCGCCACTTCGGGCGCGTTGATGACCGGCGTGGTGACGATGCCGCCGAGCGCGCCGAGGCTGGTGATCGTCAGCGTCGAGCCCGACAGCTCCGCGCGCGTGGCCTTGCCCGCCCTTGCCGCATCGGCGAGCCGGCGCAGCTCCGCGGCGCGCTGCCACAGCGACAGCCGCTGCGCATCCTTCATGACCGGCACCACGAGCCCGGCCGGCGTCTGCGTGGCGATGCCCGCGTGCAAGGCGCGATGGCGCGACACCACGCCGGCCTCATCGTCGTAGGTCGCGTTGATCATCGGGAAATCGGCGATCGCCCTGCCCAGCGCCTGGATCAGCAGCGGCAGCAGCGTGAGCCTGGGACGGTCCGGATACAGCGCATTGAGCCGCGCGCGCATCGCTTCGAGCTCGGTGACGTCCACTTCCTCGACGTAGGCGAAATGCGGAATGCGCTGCTTGGCGCGCTGCATCGCCTCGGCGATCTTGCGGCGCAGGCCGATGAGCTTGATCTGTTCGATCCCGTCGTCGCCCTGCACCGCCGGCTGCGCCGAAACCACCGGCTCGCGCAGGTCTTCGACCGCAACCGCGACCGGCGCAGGCGCGGCAGCTGCATGGCGATCGAGATCGTCGCGCAGCACGCGGCCCGCGGGCCCGCTGGCCTTGACCTCGCGCAGATCGATGCCGCGCTCGCGCGCGAGCTTGCGCACCGACGGCGCGGCCGGAACCGGCGTCGAGTCCGCAACCGCATCCGGCACCCACCGGGACGAAGCCGGCTCGCCAGCGCTGGCTCGCGACGCGACCTCGTTCGCACTCGATTGCGTGGCAGCGGGTTTCGTCTCGTCGACTTCGATCGTCGCCGAGTCGAGCTGTATCGTCACGAGCCGGCCGCCGACCGCGATCTTGTCGCCGGCCGCACCGTGCAGTTCGATGACCTTGCCGGTCACCGGCGACGGAATTTCCACCGCCGCCTTGTCCGTGAGCATGTCGACCAGCGGCTGGTCTTCGCTGATCCGGTCGCCGACTTCGACGCGCCAGGTGGCGATCTCGGATTCGGCGATGCCTTCGCCGATGTCCGGCAGCTTGAACACGTACGCGCCCATCAGACCGGCTCCATGAGGTTCTTCAACGCCTGAGCCACGCGTGCGGGGCCCGGAAAATATTCCCACTCGAAGGCATGCGGATACGGCGTGTCCCAGCCCGCGACGCGCTCGATCGGCGCTTCGAGATGCCAGAAGCAATGCTCCTGCACGAGCGACGACAGCTCGGCGCCGAAGCCGCTCGTGCGCGTCGCCTCGTGCACGATCGCGCAGCGGCCGGTGCGCTTGACCGATTCCACGATGGTGTCGATGTCGAGCGGAATCAGCGTGCGCAGGTCGATCACTTCGGCATCGATGCCGCTGGCTTCGACGGCCGCAAGGCACACGTGCACCATGGTGCCGTAGGTGACGATGGTGGCTTCCTTGCCCGCACGCACGACCGCGGCCTTGCCGAGCGGAATCGCGTAATAACCCTCGGGCACTTCGCTCGCCGCGTGCTGGGACCAGGGCGTCAGCGGCTTGTCGTGGTGGCCATCGAAGGGACCGTTGTAGATGCGCTTGGGCTCGAAGAACACCACCGGGTCGTCGTCCTCGATCGCGGCGATCAGCAGGCCCTTGGCGTCGTAGGGATTCGACGGCATCACCGTCTTGATGCCGCAGACGTGCGTGAAGATGCTTTCGGGGCTCTGGCTGTGCGTCTGCCCGCCGAAGATGCCGCCGCCGCAAGGCGCGCGCACGGTCAGCGGAGCCCAGTAGTCGCCGCCCGAGCGATAGCGCAGGCGCGCGGCTTCGGACACCAGCTGGTCGAAGGCCGGATAGATGTAATCCGCGAACTGGATCTCGGTGACCGGACGCAGGCCATAGGCGCCCATGCCGACCGCGGTTCCGATGATGCCGCCTTCGGCGATCGGCGTATCGAAGACGCGCGTCCTGCCGTATTTCTTCTGCAGGTTGGCGGTCGCGCGGAACACGCCGCCGAAGTAGCCGACGTCCTCGCCGAACACCACCACGTTGTCGTCACGGCCGAGCATGACGTCCATCGCCGAGTTGAGCGCCTGGATCATGTTCATCGAGCTCATTTGGGGCTCCTGCGCAGCTGCTCGCGCTGACCTTGCAGATGCGCGGGCATCTCCTTGAAGACATCTTCGAAGATCGTTTCGGCGTCGCGGCGGCTGCCGAGCGTGCCCTTGCTTTCGGCCTCGCGCAGCGCGCTCTTCACTTCGTCGTCACAGGCGGCGGCGAGCTCCGCATGGCGCGCTTCGCTCCACTGGCCGATCGCGATCAGATGCCGCTTGAGGCGCTCGATCGGATCGCCGAGCGGCCAGCGGCTCGCCTCGTCCTTGGGCCGGTAGGCCGAAGGATCGTCGCTGGTCGAATGCGCAGCCGCGCGATAGGTATAGAGCTCGATCAGGGTCGGGCCGAGATTGCAGCGTGCACGCTCCGCGGCCCAGCGCGTCACCGCGTGGACGGCGAGAAAATCGTTGCCGTCGACGCGCAGGCCCGGCATGCCGTAGCCGATCGCGCGCGCCGCGAAGGTCGCGCGATCGCCGCCCGCGATGCCCTGGAACGACGAGATCGCCCACTGGTTGTTGACGACGTTGAGCACCACCGGCGCCTGGTACACCGACGAGAACGTCATCGCGTAATGGAAGTCGGCCTCGGCCGTGGTGCCATCGCCGATCCAGCTCGCGGCGATGCGCGTGTCGCCCTTGATCGCCGACGCCATCGCCCAGCCCACGGCCTGCGGAAACTGGGTGCCGAGATTGCCCGAGATCGAGAACATGCCGTGCTCGCGCGACGAATACATGATGGGCATCTGCCGCCCTTTCAGCCGATCGCCCTCGTTGTTGAAGACCTGGCACATCATCTCGACGAGCGAGCAGCCGCGCTTGATGTAGAGGCCTTGCTGGCGATAGCTCGGAAAGCACATGTCGCGCTCGTCGAGCGCCATCGCGGCGGCGATGGCGATGGCTTCTTCGCCGGTGGACTTGATGTAGAACGAGGTCTTGCCCTGGCGCTGCGTCTTCACCATGCGCTCGTCGTAGGCGCGCGTGAGCATCATGTAGCGCAGGCCTACGCGCAGTTCGTCGGCCGGCAGCTGCGGGTTCCAGTCGCTGCTCGCGCGGCCTGCGTCGTCGAGCACGCGGATCAGGCCGTTGGCGTAGGCGCCGAGCTCGGCGGCGGGCGCATCGATCGCCGGACGCGGCAGCGCACCGACTTTCGGAATCCGGATCAGGGCGAAGTCCGGCGCGTCGCCCGGACGCGCCTTGGGCTCCGGAACGTGCAGGCGCAGCGGTGAGGCTCCCATGATCAGGCGGCCCTCCGGAGCGCGGATTTCGCAGGCAGGCCCAGGCGCTCGCGCGCGAGCGCGTCGGCGATGAGGTTGGTCGGAACACGCGCACTGGCCGAGCGCTCGAACAGCTCGGACAGGCTGCGCCCGATGCCGGCGACGCGATCGTTCACCAGCGCATCGTCGCCGGGCTGCAGATAGCCCAGGCCGCAGGCGATGATGCCGCCCGCGTTGATGACGTAGTCGGGCGCGTAAAGGATGCCGGCGTCGAACAGGCGGCGGCCGTCCTCGTCGCTGCGCAGCTGGTTGTTCGCCGCGCCCGCGACGATGGGCACGCACAGGCGCGCGATCGTGTCGGCCGTCAGTACACCGCCGAGCGCGCACGGAGCGAACACATCGGCCTTCTGGCTCAGGATGCTGTCGACATCGACCGCCACCGCGCCGAAGCGCTCGCAGATGCTGTCGACCACGGCAGGGTTGAGATCGGCCACGATGAGCTTGGCACCCGCGCGGTGCAGCAGCGTGCACAAATGCCGACCGACGTTGCCGAGGCCCTGCACGGCCACCGTCAGGCCCGCGAGCTCGCGCCGGCCGAGGCGCGCCTTCACCGCCGCGCGTATGCCCAGGAAGACGCCGAGCGCGGTCTTCGGAGACGGATCGCCGCTGACACCGTCGCGCGGCAGACCACCGACGTAGCGCGTGCGACGCGCGACGCTGACCATGTCCTGTTCGCTGACGCCGACATCCTCGGCCGTCACGTAGCGGCCGCCGAGTCGTTCGACCACGTCGCCGAAGGCTTCGAACATCGCTTCGTTCGTCGGCGTGTTCGGCTCGCGCATGATCACCGCCTTGCCGCCACCGAGCGGCAGGCCGGCGATCGCGTTCTTGTAGCTCATGCCGCGCGACAGCCGCAGCACGTCGGTCAGCGCGGCGCCGGCATCGGCGTATTGCCAGACGCGGCAACCGCCCATCGCGGGCCCGAGCGCGGTCGAATGAATGGCGACGAAGCCGCGCAGGCCGCTGCGCTCGTCGTTGAATGCGGTAACGGCTTCGTGGCCGTCGAATCCTTCGTTGTCGAACATCACCGCCCCCTCCAGAGTGTGGGAACAATGTATTCTCGGACCGGGGGAATCGCGGTCCTATTTTGGGCGCTTCCAGCCTCCTTTTCGGTTTTAAGTTCCCATCAAAGGCCAATAATGGAAACACTGGACCAGCCCCTCGACGCCCTGGACCTGCGCATCCTCGAGATCCTGCAAAAGGACGTGACGACCTCGCACGAAGTCATCGCCAAGACGCTCTCGTCGTCGAAGACGGTGATCTGGCGGCGCATCCAGCGCCTGCTCGGCAGCGGCATCATTCGCGAGCGCGTGGCCGTGCTCGACCATCGCAAGCTCGGCTATTCGGTGATGGTGTTCGCCCACGTGAAGATGGCGCGTCACGGCAAGGACGCGTTGCCCGACTTCATCAAGGCGATCAAGACGTTTCCGCAGGTACTCGAATGCCACACGCTGATGGGCCAGGTGGATTTCCTGCTCAAGATCGTGGTGCCCTCGCTCGAGGCCTACGAGAATTTCGTCTGGCGCAAGCTCTCGCAGATCGAAGGCGTGCAGGAAGTGCACTCGTCGATCTCGATGAGCCAGGGCGTCAACACCACGCGGCTGCCGCTGTCGCCATCGCTGCTGGCGGAACCCGCGCACAAGCCAGCATCGTGACGGCGTGACCAGCGCCCGGTTGCGCTCGGCCCAACCGGCGGAAACCGCCGGCGTCGAGCTCAAACCGCTACCGCTGCGAGCCCGACTTCAGGGCTTCACCGCCAGCAGATTGCACGGCGCCTTGTCGAGCAGGGCTTCGGCCGTGGTGCCCAGGATCAGGCGGTCGATGAAATTGTGGCGAACCGAGCCGATGACGATGACGTCGCTGTGCTGCCGCCGGGCGAAGTCACTGATGACCTGCACCGGCGTGCCGCGCAGGAAGTGGCGGCGGTCGGCCGGAACGCTGTGCGCATCGGCGATCGCAGCGAAGTTCTTCTGATGCGTCGGCAACAGGATGCGTTCCAGCTGACCGATGGAACCGACACCGGCGCCGTTCGGATCGATGAGCTGCTGCGGCCCCGAGAAGGCGTAGATCAGGTGCAGTTCCGCGTCGCATGGAATCGCCAGCCGCAGCGCCTCCTGGATCACGCGATCGTTGAGATCGCCGGCCTTGTAGTCGTGGCTCGCATCGACGGCGGCGACGATGCGGCGCGGCAGCGCATGGCCCAGCGAATTCACGAGCATCAGCGGCACCGCGCACTGGCGCAGCAGCTGCCAGTCGAGAGGCGTCAGCAGCACGCGCTGCAGCACGCCTTCCAGGTGCACGTCCTTGACGACGAGATCGGCCTGCTGGTCGGCGGCGACGTTCAGAATATCGTCCGCGACGGGGCGGGCCCACACCACTTCGCTCGTCACGACCACACCGCCGGCCTGCAGCGTGGCGGTTTCGACGCGAAGCCAGTGCTCGCGTTCGAGCATCCAGATTCTACGCGCCTCGACCGCCGCATCCCGGTCGATCAGGGCGGCGCCCTTGATGACGCTGTTGCGATCGAACAGCGCGATGTGCAGGGCAGCGCCACAGGTGCGTGCGAGCCAGACCGCGCGCTCGAAAGCCGGCGTGCGCTTCATCGCCGGATCGGCGATCAGCAGGATTCTGCGGTACTGGCTCACGGCGTGGCGTCCTTGGTCGAGATGCGCTCATCCTGCCTCGCCTGGACCGCACCGGCCTTGACGCGAATCAATCCGGCGCGAATCGGGAAAGATTGATCATCGTCAAGGCGGGTCCTGCTCATGAAGTGGAGCATGCAGGCTGGACTGCGAAGACCCGCCGAAGGAGCGACGAGATGGACACACTGGAATGGCATCGGGGCTTGTTGCCCTTCGCCGTGGCGGTTCTGCTGCTGGCGGGCGTCTCGTCCATGTACGTCGATGCGAGCACCGAAACAGTGATTCGCTCGACGCAGACCGAGAACCGGCTCGGAACGCTGATGACCGATGCCGATCGCGAGCGTATCGACGACGCCTTCGCCGGCGGCCCGGGCCGCCATACCGTCCGCTGGAGCAATAGCGACCGCGATATCGACTACACGATGATCCTGGCTCCGGTGTTCAAGACCGCCCGAGGCCCATGCCGTGAATTCGAGATCGAGGCCAAGGCGGACGACAGGCGCACGCGTGCGAGCGGCACCGCCTGCGAGAAGCAGGGCGGCTGGCGCATCGTCGAGTGATGCACTCCGCCACCTGCGTCAAGCCGGGCCGACGACGCATCGGGCCTGCGGGTTCGCGGCTCTCCAAGGATGCAGATCGGGTGTTGTGAGTGACACGGCTCGCCCAAGGATGGAGTGCAGCAGGCCCAGCCTGCGAGTCGTGCGTGAGCATTCTCCGGGCACCGCCCTCGCGCGAAAGGCACAGCGCGGCCGCTTGCGCGACGCTTCCCTACTCGATCGGCCGCACGCGAAAGTTCCTGCCTTTGATCTTGCCCTCGCGCAGCCGCTTGAGCGCGACGGTCGCGAGTTTCTTGTCGATGGCGACGTAGGTGCGCGTGTCGAAGCTGCTGATCTTGCCGACCGCCTCGGCCGGTAGCCCCGCATCGCCCGTCAATGCGCCGAGCAGATCGCCCGGACGCAGCTTGTCGCGGCGGCCGCCGTCGATGCAGATCGTCACGCGCGTGGCCGGCACCGGTTTGTCGGTGACCTTGGCGGGCACCCCGAGCTTGCGCGTCTCGATGCGCTTGCCGAGCTTGGCTTCGATGGCGGCGACGCGCGCATGTTCGCGATGCGAAAACAGGTGCAGGGCCAAACCGCTGCGCCCCGCCCGTCCGGTACGGCCGACGCGATGCACGTGGGCGTCCGGATCGGCCGGCAGTTCGTAGCTGATCACCGCGGCGAGATTCGGAATGTCGAGCCCGCGCGCCGCGATGTCGGTGGCCACGAGCACGCGCGCGCTGCCGTTGGTGAAGCGCACGAGCACTTCGTCGCGATCGCGCTGGTCGATGTCGCCATGCAAGGCCAGCACCGCGTAGCCGCGCTTGGCGAGCTGCTGCTCCACCGTCTGCGCATCGCCGCGCGTATGGCAGAACACCAGTGCGGATTCGGGCTGGCGCGAGCTCAGCAGCTGCGCGAGCGCATCGACGCGGCGCAGCGGATCGACCTCGTAGAACTGCTGTTCGATCTGCGCTGCGCTGGCGACGGTGTCGACGCTGATGCTCAGCGGATCGCGCTGGATGCGGGCGCTCAGGGCGCGCACCGAATCGTTGTAGGTGGCCGAGAAGAACAAGGTCTGCCGCTGGGCGGGCGTGTGCTTGACGATGGCCTGGCTCGCGGCCTCGAAATCGCCGTCGAGCATGCGATCGGCCTCGTCGAGCACCAGCACGCGCAGGCCGGAGAGATCGAGCGAGCTCTGCTCCAGATGTTCGAGCACGCGGCCGGCCATGCCGACGATGATCTGCGGCGCATGCTGCAGCGAAGCCAGCTGCGGGCGCTGCGAGATGCCGCCGTTGAGCTGGCTGAGCTTGACGTTCGGCAGGCAGCGCGCGAGCCGGCGAATTTCCTTGGCGATCTGGTCGGCCAGTTCGCGCGTCGGGCACAGCACCAGCGCCTGCACCTGTTCGATCGCCGGGTCGATGCGCGACAGCAGGCCCAGGCCATACGCGGCGGTCTTGCCGCTGCCGGTGCGCGCCTGCCCGATCACGTCGCGGCCCTGCAGGATCGGCGGCAGGCTCTGCGCCTGGATCGGCGTCATCCGGGTGAAGCCCAGCGACTCGAGCGCCTGCAGCAGCTCGGGCTTGAGCGCCAGGCTGGCAAAAGCCGCGGTCTGCGGGCTGGGCTGTTCGGTGGCGGGTTCTGAGGTGGTCACGTGCGGCGATCGGGAAGCGATGAGGCCGCGAAGGGTAACCCGCGCCGGTCGGTGTGTCGCATCCGGCCGCCGATGCGTCCCGCGAGCACGGCCTGCTCCGCTAGTCGAGCTCGGCTAGCGGATGCCGGACGGACGGCCAATCCGGCGACTCGAAGAAATGCCCGACCCATTGCGGCGTCAGCGCATCGACGCTCGCCGGAGACCAGCTCGGCTGGTTGTCCTTGTCGACGAGCAGCGCCCGCACGCCGTCGACGAAATCGGCTTCGGCGCAGCAGCGCACGGCGACGACGAGTTCGGTTCTGAATACGTCGCCGAGGCTCGCGTTCGCCAGCCGACGCTGCAGCTCCCAGGCCAGCACGGCGGTCGTCGGCGAGCCGGCGCGCAGCGTCGTTGCGGCCGCCGCGAGCCAGTGATCGTCGCCGTCGTAGCCGGTCACGCCTCGATAGAAGCTGCGGAAGTCGGCGCTCGCGGCGAGCCGCTCGAGATGATCGCCATGCTTGAGCAGGTTCGATTCGGGCCATAGCGGCTTCGCGGCTTCTGCGAACGGCCGCAGCAGCTCATCGAGCTGGCGGTGGTTGTCCTGGGCAGCATCGTGCCAGCGCGTGCTTTCGAGCTGGCTGAAGAGCGCGTCGCGATCCTGCTCGGAGAGCAGATGCGTCGCCAGGCCCGAGACGATCGCGTCGTGCGCATTGAGCAGCGCGGCGGTCATGCCGACGAACAATCCCCAGCCACGCGGCAGCCGGCTCAGGAAGTAACTGCCGCCGACGTCCGGGAACAGGCCGATGCGAATCTCGGGCATCGCGATCTTCGAGCTCGGCGTGACGAGGCGATGACTCGCGCCGACCATCAAGCCGAGCCCGCCGCCCATAACCACGCCGCTGCCCCAGACGAGGATCGGCTTGGTGTAGCGATGGATGGCGTGGTCGAGCCGATATTCCTCGGTGAAGAATTGCAGCGCCGCGTCGGCGCCGGCCTGGGCATCGGCGACGATGGTCTGCTGCAGGCGGCGCACGTCACCGCCCGCGCAGAACGCCTTGGTTCCGCGTCCGCTGAGCACCACGAGCGCGATGCCCGTATCCGCTGCCCAGGCGTCGAGCTGCGGTTGCAGCAGCCGGATCATTTCGATCGTGAGCGAGTTGAGCGTGCGCTCGGAGTTGAGCTCGGCGTAGCCGATGCGATGGCCGCCCGGCGTGGTGTGCTCGCGAAACAGAACTGCAGCTTCCATCTGCACCTCAGACAGGGCCGCTTTGCGCTGCGCGCCGGCCGCCGTGGAATTCGATTGATTGCCCGTGGCGATCGATTGCGCAGGGCCGTGGCTCGCCAGTCTATCTTCGCGAATCATCTGTGCGCCTTTTTCCGCGATCATGATCGTCGGTGCGTTGGTGTTGCCCGAAGTGATCGTCGGCATGATCGAGGCATCGACCACGCGCAGGCCTTCGAGCCCGCGCACGCGCAGGCGCTCGTCGACGACGGCTTGCGCATCGTCGCCGCGCCCCATGCGGCAGGTGCCGACCGGATGGAAGATGGTGGTACCGACCAGACCCGCGGCGACCGCGAGTTCCTCGTCGGTCTGGTACGCAGGCCCCGGCAGATATTCGACCGGCTTGTACGGCGCGAGCGCCGGCTGCGACACGATGTGTCGCGTGAGCCTCAAGCTGTCGGCCGCGACCTGGCGGTCCTCGTCGGTCGACAGATAACGCGGCGCGATGCTCGGCGCATCGGCCGCCTCGCGCGAGACGATCTCGACCGAGCCGCGCGAGGTCGGCCGCAGGTTGCAGACGCTCGCGGTGAAGGCCGCAAAGCGATGCAGCGGATCGCCGAACTTGTCGAGCGAAAGCGGCTGCACGTGATACTCGATGTTCGCGCTCGGCTGCGCAGGGTCGGACTGGGTGAACACGCCGAGCTGGCTCGGCGCCATGCTCAGCGGGCCTCCGCGTCGCCACGCGTATTCCATGCCCATCATCATCTGGCCGAGGTAGCTGTTGGCGATCGCGTTGAGCGAGCGGATGCCTTCGATCTTGTAGATCGAGCGCAGTTGCAGATGGTCCTGCAGATTGCGCCCGACGCCCGGTGCATGCAGCGTCGATCCGATGCCGAGCGCCGACAACCGCCGCGCATCGCCGATGCCCGAGCGCTGCAGGATCGCGGGCGTGCCGATCGAACCTGCGGCGAGCACGGTCTCGATGCGCGAACCCGCATGCAGCTTCTCGCCGCCGAGCGTGAACTCCACGCCGGTCACGCGCGCACCTTGCAGGCTCACGCGCTCGATCAGGGCGCCCGTCACCACGCGCAGGTTCGGCCGCTTGAGTACCGGACGCAGAAACGCGCGCGAAGCGCTCCAGCGCGTGCCGCGCTTCTGCGTGACTTCGAATTTGCCCGAGCCGGTATTGTCGCCGGTGTTGAAATCCCGGGTGCGCGGAATGCCGGCCTGCTCGGCCGCCTCGGCGAAGCGATCGAGAATGTCCCAGCGCAGGCGCTGCTCTTCGACACGCAGCTCGCCGCCACTGCCGTGGTTCGCGTCGCCGCCGCGCCAGTGATCTTCGCTGCGCTTGAACAGCGGCAGCACATGGTTCCAGGACCACGACGCATCGCCCGTCAACCGAGCCCATTCGTCGTAATCGCGCGCCTGGCCGCGCATGTAGATCATCGCGTTGATCGACGAGCTGCCGCCGAGCACGCGGCCACGCGCATACAGAATGTTGCGACCGCCGAGCCCGGCTTCGTCCTGCGTGCGATAGCACCAGTCCGTACGCGGGTTGCCGATGCAATACAGATAGCCGACCGGAATGTGGATCCAGATCCAGTTGTCCTTGCCGCCCGCTTCGAGCAGCAGCACCGAGACACCGGGATCTTGCGACAGGCGATTGGCGAGCACGCAGCCGGCGCTGCCTCCACCGACGATGAGGTAGTCGTAGTGGCCGTAGCTTTTCATCTCGCGCTCGCCGGCTCGCGGGCCACGGGCCGATCCGTCTCCCGGTTCGCAGCATAACGGCCCATTTTCAGTATCTCGCTCATGTCGCACGGTTTCGCTTGAAAAGCGTTCGCGCATTAGCGCTCATCGCGAGGGCTACAACCAATGATTTAAACTCAAGCACGATATGAGCATCTCCAATATCGTTCCCAAGTCTCGATCGACGGACCCGCGCAGCCACCACACGACATGCAGATTCGACTCTCCCAGGCCGACGATGTCGAGAACATCGTCCAGCTGTTCGGCGATTCCATCCACGGGCTCGCGAGGCAGCATTACGATGAAGCTCAGCGCGCGGCCTGGGCGCCGCGCTCACCCGATCTCGCCGAGTGGACGCAACGCCTGAGCACGCTGACCACGCTCGTCGCGGAAGATGCCGGCCAGCTCGCCGGCTTTCTGTCGTTCGAAGACGACGGCCACGTCGATCTGCTCTACGTCGCTCCGCATGCGGCACGACGCGGCGTGGCCTCCGCGCTGTATCGCGAGGCCGAGCATCGGCTCATCGCGCTGGGGGCCAAGCGGCTGTACACCGAGGCGAGCCTCGTCGCGGCGCCGTTCTTCACGCGCCAGGGCTTTCACGTGGTCGAGGAACAGCGCGTCGAGCGGCGCGGCCTGGTGTTCCGTCGCTATGCGATGCACAAGCCGCTAGCGCCGAACCCGCAGGGCGGCTGAGTGTTCAGCCGCCTGCAACGCCGTCCGGATGACGGAGCGGCGCTACGGTGACTCAACCCATCGGCCCGCGGCGGCCGCGGCGACCACCGCCGCTCTCGCCGAATCCGCCACGCTCGACGCCCTGGCGGAACTGCTCGTCCCAGCGCTCGAGTTGCTCGGGCGTCAGCGTATTGACGACGGCCTGATCGAAGCGCGCCTGGATCAACAGTTCTTCGGTCACGAGCTCGCCCTTGCGCTTGGCCAGCGGCTCGATGCGGGCCAGATAATCGGGCTGCGATTTCGACAGCGACGCGATGTCCCTGCGCAGTTGCTCGCCGTCGGTGACCAGCCTGCGACGCTCGGCGTCGTCGCGATCGAAGGCGTTCAGCACGGCCAGCCGCTGCTGCTCGTCGGCCTCGACTTGACCGAGCGCCCGCATCACCGCCTTCTCGGAATACCGCTGCTGTTGTGGGCTTTCGCGATCGCAGCCTCCGCGTGGGCCACCGCGCCCGCCGCAGGCGGTCAGCACGAGCAGCGTGGCGAGCAGAAGGGCGTGGCGAGTGCGCGTTCGGGCGGCGGTCGAGATCGACATGGGACTGGGCATGGAAGCGAGGCGCTTAGCTTGCCCCCTGCCTCTGTAAAGTCACGTCGAGAAACGTAACGGAACGTAGCTCGCCGCCGGTGAGCGTTCGCGCTCGGCGCTTTTCTGCGCCCGCATGAGCGAAGGATGGCAAAGCCGAGGGTTCAGAACAGCAGCTGCTGTCCGCTCGCGGTTTGCGGCACGCCCGTGAGCGGCCAGCGATCGAGCACTTCATAGCGATACGGGAAGCCACCGCCCCGCGCGAGCACGAAGTCTTCGACCCGCCAGAGCACCGGCGTGCCGAGTTCGGTGGTTTCGAGCACGCGCGGCGCGCGATAGCTCACGGTGATGTGCGGCGTGTGGCCACCGCCGGCATCCATCTGCTGCTCGGCCAGCCGCGCGTTGAGCGTGTCGATGAGCTGGATCAGCCCGTCGACTTTCTTGCGCCGCGATTGAAACTCCCAGTGCAGGTCGACGCCCGCGGTTTTTCCACGGCTGCCGAGGCGCTCGAAGCTCATCAGGAACGGGGCGGCACGCACCGCCGCGCCCGCATCGCGCAGGCGCTCGCGGTTGGCGGCGATGTCCGCATAACGATCGGATACGGACTGATGCCAGTTGGTCGGAGCGAACAGGGCGTCGCCCAGCTCGGACATCAGGCCGGTGCGCTCGAACGCGGCCGACAATGCCTCGCGGATCTCGGCCGGAGGCAGAATCATGAACAGCAGTCTCGATTCGCTTGCCATCGTCTGGTTCTCCTGAAGGCGACATCGAAAGGGCGCGATCATCGTCGCAGCCGCCGGGTGCATCAAGCGCTCAGACGCGCCAGTTGGCGTTGCGCTGCCAGAACTCGGCGCTGCGCCGGTAGGCCTCGCGATCGATCGGCACGCCCGAGCCGCCTTCTTCGACACCGAGCGCATTGCGCATCATCGTGATCGGCGCCATTGGAATCTCGTCGGGTTCGGCGGTGTACAGACAACCGACGATGCCCCAGTCGCCGTCGATGCGTTCGCCTTCCTTTTCGAGCTGCTCGCGGCTGTAGAGGATCACGACCAGGTAGTTCGCCACCGGCGCTTCGAGGCCTTCGAACCAGCGCACGAGCACCGGCAGTTCGGACTTGTTGCGCGCCTCGTAGGCCGAACGCAGCTGGTGCCGGTTGTCGTCGGTGATCGGGATCGTCAGGCAGCGCGTCGAGGTCCAGTTGCGATGCACGTGAAGCTTGCAGAACGGCGCATAGCCGTCGAGAACCTTGAGCGGCGCGTGAGCGTTCAGATGCTGCTCGAACTGGGCCGGCGTGATGTCCTGAATGGCGTTGAGCCGGCCGTCGCGCGGGAACAGGCGGGCTTTGGCGAAAGGCGTGATGACGATGGACATGCGGCGATGAAGGGCGCTCTGCGAAGGCCCGAAAGCATAGTCGGCCGACTGGCCGGCGTCTAAATTTCGTCGAATTTTCGATGCTCTTGAAAAGCGTTTGCCTCTCTCCAGATTGAGTTGCACCGGGATGCCGAAGTCTGGGTTCCGGTGAAAACCAACCTCGCTGATCAAACAGGAGCTTTGACGATGAATACGCTTTCCCTCGCCCCGCTGTTCCGTTCCTCCATCGGCTTCGACCGTTTCAACGATCTGTTCGAAACGGCCTTGCGCGCCGAGTCCACCACGTATCCGCCCTACAACGTCGAGAAGCACGGCGCCGACGACTATCGCATCGTCGTGGCGGCCGCCGGCCTGCAGGATGGCGACCTCGACATCCAGGTCGAACGCGAAGTGCTGACCATCACCGGCGGCCGTCGCGAAAAGACCGCCGAGTCCGTGCAGTACCTGCATCAGGGCATCGCGCAGCGCGCGTTCAAGCTGAGCTTCCGCCTGGCCGACCACATCGAGGTCACTGGCGCCAAGCTGCAGAACGGTCTGCTGAGCGTCGATCTGGTCCGCCGCATTCCCGATGCCGCCAAGCCGCGCCGCATCGCGATCAATGGTGAAGTGTCGGCCGAAGCTTCGGTCCAGTCGCGCCCGAACGTCGTGACCCTGGACAAGGACGCTGCGTAAGTTCGAGCAGGAGCGGTAAAAAGCAAAGGCGCCGAGAGGCGCCTTTGCTGTTCCTGCGGCCCGATCGACGCTCAACCGCCGCGATCGACCTCGACCGCCGAGATCAAACCGGTCGGCGTGTAGAACACGCGGACCACGTCGTTCTTGCCCTCGTAGACCGCGTAGCTTCCACCGCCGCGCGAAGGCCGGCCGAGCGCGGCTTCGATGCCCGAACGCGGGCCGCCGATCTTCACCTCGTCCTTCACCACCCGATCGGCACCGCTCAGGCGCATGCGCGTGACGAAGGCGCTTTCGCCGTAATCGAGCACGCGCAGGTCGAGGCCATCCGAATACGTGAAGCGATAGCCCACCGGGCCGTAGCTCGCCTGGGCTTCGGCGTTGTCTTCCTTCAGGCCGCGCAAATCGTCCTTGGACTCCGAAGCCAGGTTCGGAATCGCCCGGAACTCGGCGACCGTCTTCGCCGAAACCGAGGCGGATACCGTCGAGAACGCCCACAGGTCGATGTCGTCCGCGCTGACGGTCGGCAAGGCCTGCGTCCTGGCTTTCTGCGACTCCGCCGCCTGAACGGCACTACCGAGTCCCGACGCCAGCGCCAAGGCCAGTACCAGCACTCCCATACGATGCGACATGCGTTCTCTCCCCAGAGATCGGCCGAATCCGTGATCGGCCGCTACGCATTCTGACGTAGGAAATCCGCCGGTCAATCGGAAACCAGCTCGATGATGCGTGC
Source organism: Hydrocarboniphaga effusa AP103 (assembly GCF_000271305.1). Taxonomy (GTDB): domain Bacteria; phylum Pseudomonadota; class Gammaproteobacteria; order Nevskiales; family Nevskiaceae; genus Hydrocarboniphaga; species Hydrocarboniphaga effusa. The sequence goes on along the minus strand of NZ_AKGD01000003.1, from coordinate 411,194 downwards.
GCTCGGAGCTCCACTTTCATCGACGAGCAGTTCGGCGACGCTGACCGGCAGCCTGAAGCGTCGCGGCCCCGCGCTGCCCGGGTTCACGTAGAGCAGGCCGTCGCGGCGCTCGACCAGCGGCTTGTGCGAATGCCCGTAGATCACGACCTGCGGCTTCGGGCTCAAGGACTCCAGCCGCAGATGCGCGATCTCGTGCAGCAGGTGAACACGCAGGCCCGCGACCTTGAAACCGAGCTGCTCGGGCACGTTTTCGGCCCAGGGCTCGCGATCGTTGTTGCCGCGCACGGCGCTCACCGGGGCGATGCGCGCGAGCGCGTCGAGAATGGCCGGGTCGCCGATGTCCCCGGCATGGACGATGTGCGCGCAGCCCGCGAGCGCCGCCAGCGCCTGCGGCCTCAGCAGTCCATGGGTATCCGAGATCAGTCCGATGCGGGTCATCCGGGCGATGCTAATCGATGCGGCGATGGGATCATCCAGGACCCGGAACGACAAAAGCCGCCCCGAGGGGCGGCTCTTGCGGTATCCACGCGAATGCCGGTTGAACGTCCCTGTCCAGTGGCGTCCGCCGCGTCCCTGCGTCGTGCGATGGCTACGGAGACATCGTTGAATTTCTCGGCTTAATCCTCGATGAGCTCAGATGATTTTCGCGCGATAGCCCTTACGGGCTGCCCGCCCCGCGCCCGAGCAACGGCTGTCCGGGCAGCTTGCCGCTGTGCTCGCCCTCGCGGATCACGGTCACGCCGTTGACGATCACATGGCTGATGCCTTCGGGGTATTGGTGCGGGCTTTCGAAGCTGGCCTTGTCGATGACGCGATCGGGGTCGAACAGCACCAGGTCGGCCCACATGCCCGGGCGCAGGATGCCGCGGTCCATCAGGCCCAGGCGCTGCGCCGGCAGCGAGGTCATGCGGCGCACCGCGTCCTCCAGGCTCAGCACTTTCTGCTCGCGCACGTAGTGGCCGAGCACGCGCGGGAAGGTGCCGTACCAGCGCGGATGCGGGCGACCGCCGAACTCCGGGCTCGCCGCGGTACCGTCGGAATCGAAGCTGATGAACGGATCCCGCAGCGCCAGCACCATGTCCTTCTCGGACATGTAGTACATGACGATGCCGACCTTGTTGTCCTGCTCGATCGACAGGTCCAGCACGAGCTCGTACGGATCCTTGCCCTGCTCGCGGGCGATGTCGCCGAGCGTCTTGCCGACGTATTTTCCGGGCGACTTGGGCACCGACGAGACGATCACTGCGTCGGCGCCCGAGGCACCCGTGAGCTCGTTGTAGTACTTGGTGGTCATGTACTTCCTGACCTCGGCCTGCAGCCGCGGGCGCAGCGCCGGATCGGCCAGGCGCTGCAGCATCTTCTCGGTGCCGCCCTCGTGCGCCCAGCGCGGAATCTCCACCGACAGCGGATGCGCCGCCGCGATGTACGGATAGACATCGGCGGCGATGTCGATGCCGCGGGCGCGCGCCTCGTGGAGGGTCGCCAGGGCCGGCGCCATCTTGCCGAAATTCGGCCGGCCCGCCGCCTTGAGATGGAAGATCTCGACCGGAATGCCGGCCTTTTCGCCGATCAGCGCGGCTTCGCGCACGCCGTCTTCGAAGTGTTCGCCCTGGTCGCGCAGGTGCGTCGCGTAAATGCCGCCGTACTGCGCGGCGACCTTGGAAATCTCGATGAGCTCGTCGGTGGTCGGCATCGCCGGGCTCAGATCGCCTTCGGGCGGAAACTGCACCGAGCCGGGCGTCTCGAGCGCCATCACCAGGCCGGCGGCACCCTGCTTCATGCCGTCGGCCATCAGCTGCTTCATCTGCTCCAGTTCGCCGGCCGTGGGACGGCGCTGCGCGCCCTCGCCCATCACGTATCGGCGCAGCTGGCCGGCGCTGATGTACGACATCACGTTGCCCGAAGTGCCGGTGGCCCTCAGGCGATCGAAATAGCCGCTCAGCGTGGTCCAGTCCGGCTTGATGCCGTACTGGCCGTCGTCGTCATCGGCATGACGCGGTGCCACCGACACACCCTCGCCGATCACCTCGGTGGTCACGCCCTGCATGATCTTGCTCATGCCGCGACCGTCCTTGAGCAGCGACAGGTCCGAATGCGCATGCATGTCGATGAAGCCCGGTGACAGCACCTGGCCGCGAGCGTCGATGACTTCCTTCGCGCTCGCTCCGGCCAGATTGCCGACCGCGGCGATGTGCCCGTCGCGCACCGCGACGTCGGCGCGGAACCACGGCGCGCCGGTGCCGTCGAGCACGCGGCTGTTCTGGATCAGGATGTCGTAGGGCCGCTCGCCCGCCACGATCGGCGGCGGGGAACTCGCGCAGCCGAGCAGCAGGGCCGCAGTCAAAGCAGAGAGGCAGAAGGCCCCGGCGGAACGAACGGGCATGCGCATGCGTGAACTCCTGTGCTCGGCGATCGGAAGGCGGCCAGCGGACTCTCGCGGTCCGCGCGGTCGTCCTCGAACTTAGCCAGCGGCAGCCGGTCGCGACCAATGAATTGATCGTGCCGCCGCATAACCGCCGGTTATGCGGGCGGCCGGGCACAACGGCGTTTTTCTATATGATCCGGCGCCCGTTTCTTCGGCTGCCGGCCCGCATGAACACCCTCCAGACTCCCCTGCTGACGCTGGCCGTGCACGAGGCGCTGCTGAAGGCGCGCTCGGCTGGCGGCGGCACGCTCGAATGCTCGCTCGACCTGGGCTTGAGCCGGGTCTCGGTCGACGTCGGCGAAGACGCCTGGCGCTGCGACGGCCGGGACTTCCCGTTCATGGCCGCCTGCAAGGAGCGCACGGTCTACTGGTGGACCGGTGCCGGCTTCGAGCCGGTGTCGCGCTACTCCGGCTCGCTGATCAAGCTCGTGCCGACCGACTGGGGCCCGCCGACCTTCGAGATCGACGGCATCAAGATGCTGCCGACCGCGCAGGTGTCGCCGTACGCCGACGCCGAGCGCAAGGTCGGGCTGATCCAGCCGGCCGGCAAGGCGATTCTCGATACCTGCGGCGGGCTCGGTTATTTCGCCGCCTGGTGCCTGCGCGGCGGCGCCCGGCAGGTCGCCTCGTTCGAGAAGAACCCGGACGTGATCTGGCTGCGGACGCTCAATCCGTGGTCGCCCACACATTCCGGCGCCGATGCGAATCCTGCGTTCTCGCTGACGAATGCGGATGTCTCCGAGCAGATCGCCACGCTGCCGAGCGCCTCGTTCGACGCCGCCCTGCACGATCCGCCGCGCTTCGGCATCGCCGGCGAGCTCTATTCGCAGGCCTTCTACGACCAGCTCGCGCGCGTGCTCAGGCCGCGCGGCCGGCTGTTCCATTACACCGGCTCGCCGAACAAGCTCACAAGCGGCCGCGACGTGCAGCGCGAAGTCGCCAATCGCCTGCAGAAAGCCGGCTTCGCGACCCAGCTCGAAGGCGATGGGGTGCTGGCGGTCAAGGGCGGTTTACGCGCTGCGCGCTGATACGCGCCAGGATTGTCGATTCCGCCCCATCCCGTTCGACGTTCAGGCAAGCTCCCAAAAAAAGACCCAAACCCATGCCCCAGAACCTGACCTTGCGCCAGCGCTGGCTCGCACTCTACGTGCTCTGCTTCGGCGTGCTCATGATCGTGCTCGACACCACGGTCGTGACCGTCGCGCTGCCCTCGATCCAGGCCAGCCTGGGCTTCTCGGAGACCACGCTGGTCTGGGTGCTCAACGCCTACATGCTGACCTTCGGCGGCTTCCTGCTGCTCGGCGGACGGCTCGGCGACCTCTACGGCAACCGGCGCTGGTTTCTCGGCGGGCTCGTCGTCTTCACGGTGGCCTCGCTGGCCTGCGGGGTCGCGCAGACGCAGTGGCTGCTGGTGGTCGCGCGGGCCGTGCAAGGCGTCGGCGGGGCCGTGGTCACCGCGGTGGCGCTCGCGCTGATCATGAATCTGTTCACCGACCCGGACGAACGCGCGAAAGCGATGGGCGTCTACGGCTTCATCTGTGCGGCCGGCGGCAGCCTCGGCGAGATTCTCGGCGGCGTGCTGACCGAGCTCATGAGCTGGGAATGGGTGTTCCTGATCAACCTGCCGATCGGCATCGCGGTCTATGCGTTCTGCCTCAAGCTGCTGCCCGAAGACGCGCAGCCCGAGCAGCGCCAGCGGCTCGACATCGCCGGCGCGGTGCTGGTGACCTCGGGCTTGATGGCGGCGGTCTACGCGGTGATCGGCGGCAACGCGGCCGGCTGGGCTTCGACGCAGACGATCACGCTGCTCGCGATCGCGGCGGCGCTGCTGCTGGCTTTCTTCGTCGTCGAAGCGCGCGTGCGCGATCCGCTGATGCCGCTGCACCTGCTCAGGCTGCGCAACCTCGCCACCGCCAACATCGTCGGCATCCTGTGGTCGGCCGGCATGTTCGCCTGGTTCGTCATCACCGCGCTGTATCTGCAGCGCGTGCTCGGCTATTCGCCGCTGCAGGTCGGGCTGTCGTTCATGCCGGCCGATTTCTTCATGGCGGTGTTCTCGCTCGGGCTGTCGGCCAAGCTGGTGATCCGCTTCGGCATCCGCACGCCGCTGTGGGTCGGGCTCGCGATCGCGGGCGGCGGCCTGCTGCTGATCTCGCAGGCGCCGCTGTCCGGCAGCTACGTCGCCCATATCCTGCCCGGCATGCTGCTGCTCGGCATCGGCGGCGGCATGGCCTTCAACCCGCTGCTGCTCGCGGCGATGAGCGATGTCGACGAAAGCCAGTCCGGTCTCGCCTCGGGCATCGCCAACACCGCCTTCATGATGGGCGGCGCGCTCGGCCTGGCGGTGCTCGCGAGCCTGGCCGATGCGGCGACGAGCGAGCTGCTCGCTTCCGGCAGCGACGAGCGCGACGCGCTCAAGTCCGGCTACCAGCTGGCCTTCGAGATCGGCGCGGCGATGACCTTGCTCGGCGCGGCGATCGGCGGCGTGTTCGTGAGGCCCAGGCCGCAGGCGCCCGATGCCGCGATGCCGATCGCGCATTGATGCTCGGAGGTGTTCACGGCCGCTCAGGCCGAAAGAACCTTTGCTAGCCTCATGGCCTCATTTCGACTGGAGCCTGCGATGAAATCGCCGAAACCGAACGTCGACGCCGTGAGCGGCTCGCTGGCCGTGACGCAGGCCTGCACGTCCGAATTCGCAGCGCTCGCGCAAGCACTCCTGCGCGAACCGACGGCCGATGCGCTGCATGACTACCGGATTTCGCTGCGTCGCCTGCGCGTGGCCGTACGCAATTACTGCGCGGCTTCGTCGCCGGCGCTCAAACCAGGCCTGCTCGATGAGCTCAGGCTGCTTTCGCGGCAAAGCGGCATCGCACGCAACTGGCACGTGTTCGTCGACGAAACCCTCGACGTCCTCGCCCGGGAACCGTCGAGCCTGCCGATCACCCGGCTGCGCCGGGCGGCGCAGAAACAGGGCGAACAGGCCTTGCAGGCCTGCGTCGATGCGATCTCGCAACCGGCGTTCAGGCACGTGATCGAATCACTGCGCGAACTCGGCAGCGACCAGGCGCGTGCGACGATCGACGGCTCCGAAGTCACGCTTGAGCAGCACGCACTGAAACTGCTGCGCAAGCAGCATCGCCGGGTTCGCAAGCTCTGGCGGCAACGCGCGAAGCTGTCGGACCTGGATCTGCACGAGTTGCGCAAACGCTTCAAGAAGCTGCGCTACACGGCGGAGTTCTTCGGCCCGCTATTCGACGAAGCCGCGACGGCGCGCTACGTGAAGCAGCTCAAGCTCATTCAATCGCATCTGGGCCAGCTGCAAGATCAAAGCGTCGCCCGTGAGCTCGCGAGCGACCCGGTGCTCACGAACACCGATGCGCCCGCCGCTGCGCTCGTCGAAGGCTGGGCCTTGTCGAGCCTGCGTTGCGAACGCGGGCGCCTGGCGACGCTCAGGCTCGGGCATTCGCTGCGCCCCTGGAAGCACTGAGGCGCCGCTTCAGAAGCGCTTGCCCTTGTGCAGGTAACGCCACTGGCCGGGCTGCAGCCTGGCCATCGCGATCGAGCCGATGCGAATGCGCTTGATCGCGCTCGCCGAGAGCCCCACCGAGGCGCACATCGCCTCGATGCGTTCGGCCGACAAGTCCTTGCCGGCGAAGCGCAGGCGGTTCTCGCTCTGCCAGCTGAGCTTGCAGGCCGGCAGCTTCCACTTGCCCGATGATTCGCCGCGATTGAGCCGCTCGAGACCGCCTTCGGCGATCGTTCCGCCGACGTCGACAACGTACTCCTGCTCGAGCCGGCCCGCGTCCTCGGTGAGCTTTCGCTTGACCTGCCAGTCCTGCGTCAGCACGAGCAGGCCGCTGGCCTGGCGCGTCAGCGGCATCGGCACGTCGAGTCGCGTGAAATGCCGGCGCAGCACGCGCATCGGCGGCTCGGTGTGCTCGCTCACGCGGGTGTCGGCGCCCAGCAGGCTCGCGGCCCGCTGCTCGCCGCTGTCGGACTCGATGCCGGCCGGCTTGTGCAGCAGGATCGTCACCGGCTCGGCTTCATCCGGCCTGGCGCCCGGCAGCAGCTCCACCTGCTGGCCTTCGGCGACCATGAACTGCGGCGCGTCGACGACTTCGCCATCCACCGTTACCCAGCCGCCTTCGATGTACAGCTCGGACTCGCGCCGCGAACAGCCCGTGAGGGCGATGACAGCCTTGGACAAACGGATCGGTTCACTCATGGGCGCATTGTCGCGCGTTTCGCGCAAGGCGCTCCGCAGGCATCATTCGCGCATGCTCGCCAGCCTCGACCGCGTCCTGCTCGATCCCGACCGCCGTTCGATCGTCGAAGGCTGGCGCCGCGGCCTGCTCGAACTGCTCTGGTTCGGCATCAAGGAGGCCCGCGCCTGTCTGTTCGCGGTGATCATCTTCGGTGCCGTCGTGCTGGTTCCGAAGGCCGGGCTGTTCGGCCTGGCGCGCTACGACCTGCTGCTCGTGATTGCTTTGGTCACTCAGGCCTGGCTGCTCTGGAGCCGGCTCGAAAGCGTCGACGAGTTCAAGGCGATCATGGTGTTCCATGCGCTCGGCTTCGCGCTCGAAGCCTTCAAGGTGTCGGCGGCGATCGGCTCCTGGCGCTATCCCGATGCGGCTTACAGCAAGCTGCTCGGCGTGCCGCTGTTCTCGGGCTTCATGTACGCCGCGGTCGGCAGCTACATGATCCAGGCCTGGCGACTGCTCGATCTGCGCATCGAGCGCCATCCGCCGTACTGGATGACCTGGACCGTCTCGATCCTGATCTACCTCAACTTCTTCACGCATCACTACATCGCCGACATCCGTGTTCCGCTGGCGGCGCTCACGCTGGGGCTTTACGCGCGCTGCGGCGTGGTGTTCCGGCCGCTCGATCGCGACCGCCGCATGCCGCTGGTGCTGGCCTTCGTGCTGATCGGATTCTTCCTGTGGCTCGCCGAAAACTTCGGCACCTTCTTCGGCATCTGGCAGTACCCGAACCAGTTCGGCGCCTGGGCCACGGTGCATCTCGGCAAGTGGGGATCGTGGTCACTGCTCGTGATCATGACCTTTTCGATCGTCGCCCAGCTCAAGCACATCAAGGCGACGATCCAGCTGCACGATTGAACTCGATCAGGTGGCCACAGAAACGAAAAGACCGGCTTGCGCCGGTCTTTTCGCGTGAAGCCTCGAACTCGAAGCTTCAGCTCAGGGCTGCGCAGCGGCCGGCGCAGGCGGCGTAGGCGCTTCCGCATTCGGGGCCGGTGTCGGCGGCGGCGATTGGGCCTGCTGCTGCGTCTGTTGAGTCGCAGCCTGCTTCGCCGCCGCGGCTTCGAGCTCCTCCGGCGTCGGCGGCAGCGGCTGCACGGTCAGCGTCGCGCTGTTGATGACGCTCGGGTCGTCGCGCAGCTTCACGTAGAGCTTGCCCGCGGTCGGGTGCGGCACCGGCAGGCTCGAACCCGGATAGCCGTGCGAGACCTGCACCGGCTTGTCGAACTGCGGGCTGCCCGAGATCGCCTCGATCAGGAACAGGTCGTTGCCGCTGAGCCGGCAGGCGCGCGCGGTGTCCTCGGGGCACTTGAGTTCGCGCAGGGCCGGCAGGCGCACGAGCGTGGCGAGCGGTTGCCAGTCGCCGGCGACACCGCCCGCGACCGCGCGGAACTTGAGCGGACCGAAGGCCGAAAAACCGAAAGCCTTCGCCGGATCGAGCGTGATCAGCGCGACCTTGCTGTTCTCGAGGCGAATGCCGCCGTTGCCGATCGACAGGCTGGTGCTGAAGCCCTCGTCCTCGGTCGCCACTTCGATCGCCTGGTCGCGGCCGAAACCGGCCGGCGTCTGCGCGCGAACCGAGAAGGTCAGCTTGGCATCCTGCGGCAGTACGTCCTGGTCGGTGAGCTGGATATTGCTTTCGGTGCTCGACTGCGAGGGCCGCACGCTCTTGCCGATCATCGTCACGCTCGGGCGCGGCACATCGACCGTGGCGTTGACCTTGGAGACGCGGCCGTCCTTGAGCGTGACGCGCGCCGCGATGCCGCGATCGGGCCTGAGCGCCGCCGACGCCGAGGCGTCCTGCGCGATCATCACAAGCGCATCGTTGCTGCCCTGGGCCGACAGCTCGCCCGGCGTGAACACCACCGAGCCGATCGCCAGGCTCGCGACCTCGTCGAGCCGGCTGCCCTTGAGCACGCCCTGCGAGTCACCGGCATGCAGCACGAAGCTGTCGAGACGAGCGGCGCTCGAAAACACCTGGATCGGAATCGGGTGTGGCGTCGATACGCCGTACTGGCCGATCAGCAAGGTCATCGCGCCGGGCTGGGCGTCGGTCAGCGGCAGCTTGACCTCGACTTCGCCGGGCTTGACGGCCTTCCACTCGGCCTTGAGCTCCTTGCCGGCCGGATCGCGCAGCATGATGTTGTCGACGCAGCTGACCGCATCGGTGCGCAGGTGAATGGTGTCCGGACGGCCGACCACGAGCGCGTCCTGGTCGCCCTGGGCGAGCGACCAGGCGTTGGCCTTGGCGTTGCGCAGCGAGAAGCCCGGGCCGGTGTAGGGCTCGAAGCCCCAATAGCCCTGCAGCGAGGCGCGCACGGTGTCGCCGAGGTTGACCGACTGCAGCGCTGCGGTGTTGACCACGTAGCCGCCTTCGGCCGCATCGGCGCGCGCCGGCAGCCGGTAGGTCTTGCCGTCCTTGCCGCTGACCGCGAGCACGATGTCGTGTGCGTAATTGGTCGAGAAGGCCAGCGGAGCGCCCTGCACAGGCAGCACGAGGTCGTTGCGGCTCGCGCAGTAGATGTCCGATGGGTTCACCGCGTGCAGCGGCGGCAGCTGCGGCCTTTCGATCGCCGGCAGCGCCACCACCATCACCGACTTCGGGTTGCTGAAGGACGGCGGCGTATTGAGCGTGAGTTCGAGCTTGTCGCCCTTGTGCGAGGTCAGCGCCGGAATGTACGAGTACTGCGCGGTGCTGAACGAATCGAAGATGCGCACCATGTCGAGCACCGAGGCGATGTACGGGCTGTAGATGCCGTAGCCGAGCTCGGGCGTCGAACTCGCGGCCATCACGAGGTCGGCCGCCGGGCCCGAGGTGAGCGCCTGCGCCAGCGTGGTGCTGTGCACGTCGTTGAGGATCAGCGCCTCCTGCCCTTGCGTCAGGCAGGCCGCCTGCAGCTGAGGAATCTTGTCGAGACACTTCTCGTCGACCGAGATCGCCAGGCTGCGCGCGAGCAGCGGCGCGGTTTGCTTGAGTACCGCCGGGTCGCCCTGATTGAGCACGCGGATCGCGTCGAGATAGCGGTTCAGGCGCGAGCGGTCGAGCGTGGCCTGGTTCAGATCCTGCGTCGCCCGCACGAACGAACCCGGCTTGCCCCGCACCGCCGCGACGATGCCCTTGAGATCACCATTGGTCTCCGGCGCCAGGAACACCAGCGCCTGCTGGGCGCCTTTGGGCACCGTGACCGTGAGCCCCTCCTTGGCGCACTTGCCCGTCCAGGTCTTGCACGGAAAGAACCAGCTCTCGGGCGGTGGATTGGTCGAGCCGGCCAGGAACGCGATCACGAGCAGATAGTTCGCCGACTGCGACTTCGGAAACTCCGGCTTCACCCAGATGCGGTCGCCTTCGGCCAGGTTCGGCACTTCCGAAGCCGGCAGGATGGTCTTGCCGCGCGTGACGACCATGTCGAGCGTCGGCCCGACCAGATCGAACGGCGCCGGCCCGGCGGCCTGGGCGGCGCCGCTCAGCAGCAGGGCGAAGAAAGGCAGAAACGCTCGGAACAGACTCGCGCGCAGAGACATGGCAATCGGTGTTGGGGTCTTCAATTCAGTTTGCGTCAGGCTGGATGAACGCCGGGAGACGGGAGACGGGAGACGGGAGACGGGAGACGGCGAGCGGAATTCCGGTTGCGGGCCATGGCAAGACCAGCTCACCCGCTTTTGCGTTCCCCGTCTGTCGTCTGTCGTTTCCCGGCTTCCTCAGTTGTACCGCCGCTCGATGCCAGCCCAGGTGGTCTGGGCTTCGACCAGAAACGCTTCGAAGGCCTGGCGCTCGGTTTGCAGGCGCAGCCTGTCGAGCGACTTTTCGGAATTCCCGGCCGCTGCGAGGTCCGCGGCGCGCGCGCCGGCTTCGGCCTGCCCGTAACTGAAACCGGTGCGCACGTCGACGAACACCGCCGAGGCGGTCGAGCGGATCGCCGCGTCGGTGTCGGACTTGCCGAGCTTGAAATCCGACGACGGGCCGAAAGTCTTGCCGCCGGCCTCGAACACCGTATCGACCGTGGTCACCAGCAGCACGTCGATCTGCAACTTGGCCGCAGCCAGCCGCAGGTCGTCCAGCGAATCGAACTTGGATGGCAGCAGGCTGGTGTCGAGCGTCTGCACCTTGCCGACCGAAGCCCAGCCGCCGATGGCCGCCAGCTGCGGATCGCCGATGAGCTCCTGCGCGGTCACCAGGCTGAAAACACCCTTGCCGTAACCGCGCGTGCTCGCCGAGGCGTAGCGCGGGGCCTGCACGCGTACCACGCCGATGCTCGCCGGGAACTTCGGCGACGGCTGGCGCGAAGCCATGTCGTCGCCGACGCGGCTGATCTCGGCGAGCTTCACCGGCCCGCCCGGGGTGACGTAGCTGGCGCAGCCAGCGCTGAGCGACAACATCACGGCGGATGCAACGAGGGACTTGCGCAACAGACCAGCTCCGGAAATCGACGGGGCCCCGCAGTCTAGCCTCACCCCGCATCGCGAGAAACCAGAAATACGCGCCGACCCGCTGCTGTGATTCTTGCGGGCAGTTGATGAACGGCGCGCTTGGCCGGACGAGCGCCCCCGGCACACCGGGCGCGCGCCCGATAATGGCGCGTTCTCGCGGCCCGCGCGCCGAATCGCTTTTTGTTCAATGGCCAGTACGCACCAACCCGTCGACCTTCTGTGGGTCCTGTCCTGCGCCGTGCTGGTGGTGCTGATGCAGGCCGGCTTCACCTGCGTCGAATCGGGCCTCGTGCGCGCCAAGAACAGCATCAACGTCGCGTTCAAGAACCTCATCGATTTCTGCATCGCCTCGGTACTCTACGGGCTGGCCGGCTTCGGCCTGATGTTCGGAGCCAGTTGGTACGGGCTCATCGGCACCGAGCCGGAGATGCTGTTCGGACCGACCAGCACCTGGCTGTCGACGATGTTCTTCTTTCAGGTCGCGTTCTGCGGCACTGCCACGACCATCGTTTCGGGTGCCGTCGCCGAGCGCATGTGCTTCGCGGCCTACTGCTGGTCGGCGGTGCTGGTCTCGCTGATCGTCTATCCGATCGTCGGTCACTGGGCCTGGGGGGGCGCGCTCGATCACACGGTGGCGGGCTGGCTCGCCGAAATCGGTTTCATCGACTTCGCCGGATCGACCGTCGTGCACTCGGTTGGCGGCTGGGTCTCGCTGGCCTGCCTGCTGATCATCGGGCCACGCGTCGGCCGCTTCGGCGCCCAAGGGCGCTCGATCGAGGGCTACAACCTGCCGGTGGCGACGCTCGGGGTGTTCCTGCTCTGGGTCGGCTGGTTCGGCTTCAACGGCGGCAGCGCGATGGCGCTCACGCCGAAGGTGCCGGCCATCATCGTCAACACCGCGCTCGCGGGCGGCGCTGGCGGCCTCGCGGCGACGCTGCTGACCTGGAAGCTGCTCGGCATCCCGGCGGTCGATCGCATCATGAATGGCGTGCTCGCCGGGCTCGTCGCGGTCACCGCGAGCTGTCATCTGCTGACGCCGCCGGCCGCGCTGTTCGTCGGCGCGGTCGGCGGCATGGTCTGCGTGGTCGGCACGCTCGGGCTCGAGCGCCTGCGGATCGACGACGCCGTCGGGGCGGTGCCCGTGCATCTGTTCGGCGGCATCTGGGGCACGCTCGCGGTGGCGCTCTGCGCGCCCGACGGCAGCTGGGGCGACGGCGTCGGCCGCTGGCAGCAGCTCGGCACGCAGGCCATCGGCGTCGTCAGCGTGGGCGTGTTCTCGCTCGGGCTTTCGTACACGGTGCTGCGACTGCTCAACCTCGTGCTGCCGCTGCGCGTGAGCGCGCAGGACGAGCGCATCGGGCTCAACATCGCCGAGCACGGAGCGAGCAGCGCGGTGCTCGATCTGATCGTGCAGATGGACCGCCAGGCCCGGCGTGGCGATTTCTCCACGCGCGTCGATGTCGAGCCCGAAACCGAAGCGGCGCGCATCGCGGTGTTCTACAACGCGGTGCTCGACCAGTTCGCGGTCGAGACCAATCGCCGGCAGCTCGCGATGCAGAAGCTCGCCCAGCTCGCCAACTACGACACCCTCACGGGCCTCGGCAACCGGCGCCTGTTCAACGAATCGCTACAGCGCGTGGTGCGCGCCGCGCGCTCGCCGCACCAGCTCGGCGCCCTGCTCTACATCGACCTCGACGATTTCAAGCTCATCAACGATCGCTACGGCCACGCCTTCGGCGACGAGCTGCTCAAGTACGCGGCCCGGCGCATGTCGGCGCTGGTGCCGATCGAGGGCGCGACCGCCGGCCGCATCGGCGGTGACGAGTTCGCGGTGCTGCTCGATCGCATCGAGGTGGCGGCCGAAGCCTACGAACTCGCCGACGCGCTGATCGCCAGCCTCGGCGAGACCTTCACGATCCAGGGCAAGCCGTTCCGCATCCGCGCCTCGATCGGCATCGCCCTGATCCGCCACGACAGCCCCGACGCCGCCACCGTGATGCGCCAGGCCGACGAGGCGATGTACGTCGCCAAGCTCGCCGGCAAGGGCAGCTGGCGGCTGTATCGCGCCGGGGCCGAGGAATTTGCCCCGAACGTCTGAGCGAGTGCCGCGCGAGGCCGCGACGGCGATCCAGCGCGGTTCATCCGGGGTTGCGAGACGCCGAACATGCCATCGCTCGCGAAGCGGAAGCTCTCAATGCATGCGCGAAAGTTTTTTGCCACCTGTTTTTGCAGCCAACAATTGCGCATAAGCAGCCTTGCCAAAATTAGAAGACAGTGGGGAGTAGATGTGCTGGGTGGGACAGGCATAAGAAAGTCCACCCACCACGGTAAAATATATCTGGTCTCCCGACGAAGTTGCTTGCACCCCTAACTTTAGTATTTCCTTTTCATAATCAATAGCAGCATGTGCAGGCAAGACAATAGAAACATTAAGAAAGGAGAGTATGAATAAAAACCTAAACATTAGCAACCCTTTCGGTGAACTCATTATATTGATTTTAAGAATATAATTTATATATGACAATTTAAATTATTCAGATTTTTATCGTTAAATCATATTTAATATAATAATACCACCGGCAAAACTTGAAAAACCCTTTCAATTTTCACAAAATCAATATCGATAGAATCTTATCTCTATCGAGTTTTTCTCGTCATTGAGCCTGAATTCTATGAAGTTTATGAGCAGGAGGCATTCCTGAATTTTGGAACTCCTCTGCGTCATAACAGTAAATCTCAGCCGATTTCCCCGCCAAGTACAGACTTAGAATCAGTGTCTGGTTGATTTTGTCGGACGCCGGAGCGTAACACCAAACTCCATCCGATCTTTGGAACTGCATGCGATCGACGCTTTCCCATGAAACAATTCTTGTAATCGTAGCGTCGCCCTGCGCAGTCCATGCGAAGCTCTCAATAGAGAACAGTATAAAAATCGCCCCAAATCCAACACTTAAAAACTTGCTGCTTCTAGCTTGTGACATACCACCCCTTTAATTCCCAGTAGTCCGTGCCGCCATTTATTCCAAAATCCAAAATTCTTTCTGCACAAAAAAACAAAATCACCATAACCATGCCACAGTTTCATTCCGTGCGCGCGATTTTTCCTTCATAAACTCAATAGGTTCTTCATGTTTTAAGATCAATATACGAAAGTCCCTCGGCGGCTGCTCCATAAATAGAGCCGGTAGCGCAGATACCGTCTCCAGTTGTCCATACCAAACTCTTGGCCGAATATGCTGTAAGCGCAAGGGAAATCTGAGCGCGGCCGATAGCCGTATTGGGATCAATCGAAAAAGACATTGTTGACGGCGAAAGAGGACACGAGCCACTATTACCACCCTGAAATCCACCATCAGATAAGACAATGTAAATTTTTCCATTCGATGCGCTTATATTCGATATATAGCCTTGATAAACGGCGGCCACACAAGAAAATGGAAGCACGGATCCCAATAAAAATAGGCACGATTTCAGGTGGTGCATTGGGCTGACCTCAGTTGCATACAAGACGATGACGTTCCAAAGATTGCTTCTAATGCAAGCTTATTCCAAGCCAAAAATTTCAACCCATTTCTACTCCAGAAAATGGATATACTGGCCTGTACAAGATGTATCTCCATTATTGAGATACAGCTCTATTCTTTTACCTGAACTAAGAGCAGCCAATAATGTGGCATAGATTGCTTTATTGTTATCCGCATCCTTTTGCCATGTAAGCCAAGTATAGGGACCACAAGTGCTGGTTCCACCATCCAACTGAAATTTAATATACGACGGCATAAATGTGCCTTCTAGACGCACCACATGTGCAACAGTGTTTTCGAGAGCCCAAGCGCTAGCGCTCTGCACGAAAAAAATAAACAAATTCATCGCGAGGGCAAGAAGCGATATGCGACACACTCGATTGCTAGTCACTTATTATTCTCACTTTCGAGCAAAACTAAAGGCCCTGGCGCCATCGGAATCCGTCAGTGTTTTTCACACCACCCATCTCCATCCAGGTTACGCTCGCTTATTACTCGATCCCGAATTTTATCCGAATTATACTCGCTTAATATTTGCTCACATCCATAATCTACGTTCACTCACTACCTATAATCACGCTACAAAAAAAGGTGTTGTCCACTAATTTTTTATTGGCCGACACAACACTAAGAGCCTGCTTCCCCGTGTGAATAACCATTTGATACATAATTATTTTTCCGCCATCGGGCTTTTGCGAATAAAACCTAACCTCACCGTCAGGTATTTTAATTATTTTTTCATCCTGCCTATATGTTCGATCAAAAGATTCAGATAGCCCGATCATTAAGATAGCAAACTCATTCGGCACAGATGCGTCGCCTTTAACAAACCTAGCAAATCCGTTATCGAGCCCCCGAAATACAAAGTCATTTGAAACATGAAAAAATCTACTGTCGATCTTGATTGCTATATTTTTATTTCTTTCATCCTCATGACAGCCTGCTTGCTCTTTCGCAACCGCAAGCGAGCCAAAATCATTCTCCAAAACAGGATCCGCATGACTAACTAGCGGCACAAGCATAAAATAAAAAAAAGCGGACAGCACCGAGTCTTTCTTCACATTAATTCCTTAGACTTGTTATATCAACTTTATCGCCCCCCAGATAAAGATCGCAGCTCCTATTTCCACATGCGAAACCAACTGATCTTGAAGCTTCCGGCGATAAATATCTTTGAGTAGATGATAAATTAAAAAGGACAGAAAAAGGCTTTGTAAGTATTTGATAAAGCTTGGCACCAGCTAAACTAGCTATGCCATGATTATCGTACGCTATTCTTGCAGATAGCAAAGCAGCGGCCTCTACCTTATAAGTTGCTATGTCAATCGAAAGGGACATTAAAGTTAATTGCTGATCCTCTGGAGATAGCCCCCCCAAATGAGGGAACTCACGCAGCATACCCTCAATGCCATCTGAGTCGAGCACTTTCAGTATTCTATCGGCTTCATTTATGATATTTTTGACTTCTTGGTTTGTTATTTTATCGTGCACAGCTTGATTCAACGCATAGCTAAATGCACTTGTTATTGCGCCATTACTAAACTTCCCACCACCAATCTCGGATACTGTTCCACCTACGATTGCAGAAGCAATAACTCCGATCGCAAAATTCCCGTCAGCAGCCAAATCAATACCTGGAGCTAAGAATGCCGCCGTTCCTGTTGATAAAAAACCTTTTGCAAAGTTACCGCCCTGAATTTCGGTAGAGATGCCTCCGACCGCGCCGTGTGCGAGGCCTTTCGCCATTAAGGTGCCCCATTTTCCCCACGAGGCATTCTTACCAATCGGACTCTGCCCAATCCCATAAAAGGCCGCAGCACTTACAGCGCCGAGTAGCCCTGCGCGTAAATCCCCTCCACTTGCAACCATTCCTCCAGCAAAACCGAATGCGGCTGCTGTTGCATAAGCCGCCACTCCCTGCAATCCGAAATACGAAATTGTGTAGGGAGCAGCTATCGCAATTGCAACCGCCGCCAACGTTCGCCAGTTGTCATCTATCCAATTTCCGATCTTCTTCAACTTCTTTCCAAGCCATGAATACCCACTCGGATCGGTCGCATTTAGAAACTGGTTCTCGGTATATGCATAGCGGTTATAGCCCTGCGTGCTCAACGGATTGGTCAGTGTTGGGTCTGCGCTAATGAACCGTCCAATCAGCGGGTCATAGACGCGCCCATTCATATGAATGAGCCCCACCTCGTCCAGCATCTCGTGCCCCGTGAACCCTTTCACCGATAGAAAATTGGTCGGCGTGGGATTCAGGGCGTTTTGCCAGCTCGAGGATCGCCGCTTGCCGAAGGCGTCATATGACAACTGTTCGAGTACCTGACCGCTGGTGTTGGTCACCACGTCGACGCTGCCTAGATGGTCTTTGTGCAGGTACTCGGTCTTGGTGCTGCTACCGGTCTCTGTATAAATAGCCACCACGCCATCCGGCGTCGGAATGTAGTGCTTTTTCTCGTGATTGCTGCCGGTGATGTTGTCTTCATACAGATCACCGGCGTAGACAATGGTCTTGCCGCTCAAGGCGATGGTTTGCGTGAGCTTCTGGCGGTCCGGACCGTAGGTGAAGTTCACGGTCTTGCCGCTGCGGCTCAGCTGGGTTGGCAAGTTGTAGCTGGCCCAGGTGTACGACGAGGTGGTTGCCCCGTTGGTGGTGATGGTCTTGAGGTTGCCGTTACCGTCGTGAATGTAGGCCTTGCCACTGGTCGTACTCGTGGAAAGCCATTGCGGGTGCGCGGGGTCATAAGCAATGGTGCCGATACCGTCCGTGCCGGTCTTGGTATTGAGATTGCCGTTGTTGTAATAAGTCGCAGCCTGTATCTGGGTCGGACTTAAAACGCCGGTGATCCCCAGCGTGACGGTTCTCAAGCGGCCCAGGTTGTCGTACTTAAAGGTTTCACTCTGATTGTGCCCGTTGAGTGAGGTCCGGCTGTCCTGTCGGCCCGTGAGACTGCCAGCATCGTTCCAGTCGTAATGCAGCTTCTGCACGCTACCAGTGCCGGTACTGATATCCGTCAAGCGACCGAGTTGCGGGTCACGCGTATAAATCGTCGTCAGACCATTGCCGTAGACGGCATTTAGCGTCTTGCCCCATTTGTCCCAGCTGTCCGCACGCCAGTAGGCGGTGCCTTCACTGCCGTCGCTATTGAGACGAGAGACCTGGTCTAGCGCTCCATTAATGTTGTAGCGGTTCTGGATCCTGAAGCCTGAGGGATACGTAAGCTGCTTGAGGCGACCCGCCCCGTCGTAGCTGTAGGCATACCCGTAGGTACCACGGCCCGCTAGCGATTCGGTCTGCGTCTGCGGCAGGCCTGCACTGTTGTAGGTGTAAATGCGGTTGTAGACGAAGCTGTCGCTGGGTTCGAAAACGCCGTTGCCATTGGAATCGACGCGCTGCTCCACCCAGAACAGAGCCCCCTTCCAGCTTTGGCCCGTGTCGTTATTGTCGTATCGCCATTGCGTCAGAAACTCCGGTTCCTTGCGCAGCACCATCCTGCCCAGGTCGTCATAGCTCATGCGCACTACTTGGCCCTTGGCATCCTCCTGCCGGAACAGTTGGCCGAAGCCGTCGTAGGCGTATTGCCAAGTGCCGGAGCTGGGGTCGATCTGCTTGGTCTTGCGCCCTCGCAGGTCGTACTCCAAGGTCGTCGTCGCGCGTCCGTTGGTACCGTCGGTTCCCGCATCGAGCGTGCTGGTCAGGTTGCCGGTCGCGTCATAGCCGTAGTCGATCTTGCCGCCGATGGCGTCGGTAACGGTGACAGGCTTGCCTAGCAAATTGTTGAGTTGCGTGGTCGCACGGTTGAGCTCGTCATAGCTGACCGTGGTCAGCCCCTTGTACTCGACCTTGCGCGTTTTGCCAGCGGGGTTGGTTTCTATCGTGACGCGGCCCAGTACGTCGTATGTGTATTGTGTGCAGCCTGATGTACCCGCTACCGCGCAATTCGGCGCAGTGCCAACGAATGGCAAACTCTTGGCATAGATGCGCCCCGCGGAGTCATAAATCGTCAGCGATTTGTAGATCTGTCCGTCGGCTGCCTTGGCAAGACGAGCGACTTCGCGCTCATCACGGTCGTATTGAATCGCCGAGAAGCCACCGGTGTTGTCCGTGGTTTCGATGGCGTAAACCGCGCTCGAAACGGCACAGTTGTTCTGGCACCAGCGTCGCGTGATCAGCTTGGCTTGTTGGATACCAGTACCCGGGTCTTCGAACGACTCGATCTTGGCTCGTCCAAAGATGTCGTAACCGTAGGTCTTGGTCAGGCCATTGGCATCGGAAACCGATATCGGCTGGCCGGTTGAACCGTCATAGCTCGAAGAGCTGCATTCGGTCTGACCGAGTCCTCTGCAGCTCATATTCTTGAAGCGCCGGTAGTTAGGGGTGCCGGCATCGAATATGTAATTGACGGATCGCGACTGCAGCGTAGGCGCCGTAGCGATCACGCTCGCCAGCGCGTTGGCCTGCACGGTTTCCTGATAAATGTTGCCGGTCGAGTCACGCACATGTGTCGTCAACGACTTCAAGTAAGGCTTGTCGGCCGGCGCGTTCGGTTCGACGGTCTCTTCTTTAAGTAAGCCGGTTGCCAGGTCGTAGTCGAACGAACTCGAGCGGGCAATGCTCGCAAGGCCGGCTCCGCCATGCGTTACGGTCGAGGTTTTCAGCCGGCCCAGAATCCAGTTTGTGGTATCCGCTGGCTTGTATTCGTTGACAGTGACGGTAGAGAAGTCGGGAGCTGCTTCACACGCGGTGCGCGTTTGATTGCCTGCACAGGTGTAATGCGCAACCGTGGTCGCGTCCTGATAGAACGGCGTCGAGCTTCCGTAAATGGATTTGTCGACCGTGGTGACGTGGGCCGTACTATTGGCAAACGCGCCTGCTTCCCAGTTTTGCGTGGTGGTATAGATCGGCTGAACGGTCTGGACAGCCGGCGTGGTGGTGCCGCTGACCGTCGCCCTTGCTTCGTATTCGACCGTCGTCTCCGAAACTTTCGATGAAGACGAAGCCGAAGGCAGAACGGTTTTTTTCTGCAGCAGTCCTGAAAGCGGCCAACTGGTCAGGAATGTGGACTCCTCCACGATCCCCGTTGTCTGATCAATGTTTCTTGTCTTGGCAAAAGACTGGAAACCACGGCCGCCAATGTCTGCATAGGCAGTGTCGTACGTGTATTTCACTTCCCGCATGCTGGAGCCAGCACTGATCCGGCTCGCGGACACGACACTAATGGGGCCGCATAAGACCCTCGTTACAGTTCCGCCGCAAACTTGGCCGGGATGGCTGTAGACCGAAGAGTCGGTGAGCGGTGCATAGCTCAGTTCAATGCGCGCCCCAATACCGCTCGTGATGGAGGATAGCCAGCTTGGCAAGCCTTGCTGGGCCGTGGCCAATTCGACTCGCCTCGTGCTGCTATTAGTGAGGTAGGTTGCAACATCGGCCTTACCGTCGCCGTCAAAGTCCCCGCTTAATACAGATCGATCTGTACCGGTGCTAGTACCGACTTGGATTGTGCTTTCTGCAAATGTTCCATTCGGCTTACCAGTAAGCATCAGAAACGAACTGCTATAACTAACCCACGAGATTGCATCAGTAATCCCGTCGGAGTTGAAATCTCCTATCACTAGAGGATTAGTGGCAGTTGCACTCACAAAGTCAGATACATATCCCGGAGAGATGGTAAACCCGCCTTGCCCATCGCAAATGACCGGATATATCACATCAGAAGTTGTAATGACTTCAAGGCATTTAGAATCAACGCATGTTGTCCTTCCGTTCTTGACCAGAACTAAATCAGTAACTCCATCCGCGTTGAAATCGGCAGCTTGGAGATGGTTGGCAGAAACAGCCAGGTTCTTCACGCCTAATGAAGTAAAGCTTCCTGCTCCATTTCCAGCATAAACCGTAATGGTCAACGCACTCGCGAGCAGCCTGTGAACGGCCACATCGGAAAATCCGTCGCCATTGAAGTCGCCGACACTAGCTCTGTAATAGGCGCTGTCCAGAGATGTGACTGGACGTGCAACGGGAAGCGCAGAAAAAGAGGAGGCATTTCCCGTCAATGCCTGGATATAGATGCCCTCGGTCTGAGACAGATAGACGAGGAGCAAGTCATCACGCGAGTCACCATTTACATTCGCGGAAAAGATTTGGAACGGAGTCTTCGAAAATCTATTAGTGGTAATCGACTGGAGTTGCATACCACTGAATGGCGTAGTAGCACTGCTATTCCCTGTGTACATCTCAACGTACTGAGCTGAAGACGTCACCTTGACCGCTGCGATATCGAGCCGGCCATCGCCATTGAAATCCCCGGCAGCCAGACTGGCACCCGCCAAGTTTGAATTTGTTGGGGGAACGTTGACTTCGGCCCCAACTGTGAAAACAGCGGAGGCATTCGCGCTAGTGCTCAGAAGCACAGCAGCTTTGAGCTGCCCCGAGCTTTGCATCTTGGCTGAGACGATATCGGTCTTGCCGTCAGCATCGAGATCACCAGTGAAATGCTGGTAGTCCGTATTAATCGCCGCGTAGTTGACCGTTGAGGTCGGAGAGAAACCTTCGGGCGCTGCATTCCACGCGAAGCTCGTCGCTGGCAGGCACTTCTCATAAGACGCCTCTCCACCGCACTCTTGGACAGCCGTCAGCGTGTCCCGCTGTGCTGTTCCATATGCGGTATAGAACAGCTTATAAGTGCGAATCCGGCGCCCTTCGAATGAGGTTTCAATGCGATCGATAACCCGTGTGCGGGTCGTCTTCCAACCTTTGCTGTAAGCGACCTGCTGCACACCGATACGAGCCTTGGGCACGAACTTCACTGATGCAAATGGGGAGTCGCCCAGGCTGTTGCCGGTGTAGTTGATAACCCGGGGCCAGCTTTCCCCATTGCTAGAATCGTAGTCGTAGCAAACCTCCATCCAGTTGCCAGCGGTATCCGATACCTTGCTGAGCAACCAAGTAGCAGTCTTGTTGCTGTAGCTCGGGTGCAGAATTTTGCTGGTGGACGTGCCGCAGGACGTCACAGCGCCACCGAACTCCATGATGAGGCCGGCCTTATTACGAACACGCCAGCGATCAGGGTTATCGGCCGACGAACCGAACTTCTCGATATCGCTGAGCGAATCCAATTCTGTTCTGAAATGTCCTGTATTGCTTGGGACAGCAACCAACCGGGCGCCATCCAGGCAATAGCGATCAGAACTGCTGAAGGCCACCGGGCTATATGCGCCATCCTGCGATGGAGTCCCAGGGCAACGCGAAATGATAGATAGGCCCGAGATAGCGAAGCGCGGACCGAGCAGGCCGTCGCCACCTTGACTGTCAAAGGAAATGGCAAGTTTGGGCTCGATACCGCCTAATCCGGGCGGGATCGTGATCGGGATTGTGTAGCTGGCCGAGCCCGAGGGGGTGACTTCGAAAGCGCCCGCCGTGCTGCCGACTTCCGTTCCCTGCGTAGGACCACTGCCGCCATTCGATGGTGCGGGAGCAAATGCGCCAGAGCTGGAAGCTTCTGAAATTTGCAGCACTAGACCGTACCGCGTACCGACCAGCAGATCGGCACGCCCATCTCCATTGGTATCGAGCAGATCAGCATCCAGGCCTGCACCACCCATATCGATGCCGATATCGGCAGCGTTTACGCGCTGACGCAACTGAGGCGTGCCGTCAGTCGGAGACGTAGTGATGATGACGTTTACGCCGTTGGCCGCATGAGAACGAAGCAGTAACTCCAGCGAACCATCGCCGTCGGTATCGCCAAAGATCAAGTCATGGGTATCAGGCTGCCAAACGGAGCTGGAAAGAACAGCCGCACTGGGGCTCAGAACGATCGAATAAGTCCCATCCGGATTGGAGAGCACCATGAAGCTTTGGCGCCAGCGCAGCAGCACAGGAAACGGAACTTCGTAATCAACCAGCACGAATTGGTGCTTGGCGCGCAACAGCAAATCGGGATAGCCGTCACCGTTGTAATCGCCGCTATAGACTTCGTAACCGGCGTCATGAAGCCCATTTTGGTACTGCGGAGGAACATCGGCGTTGGCCGGATTCGTCCAGAACCATATGAAAGACAGCAGAGCGAATATCAGAACGCGAGCGCGCTTCACCGAAGCGACGGCTTTAACCATCCCCATTTACCTCTCCCCTGACCCACCGTCAGATGCGGTGGGCAGAAATCTTAAAAAACGATCGAATGAACCGATTCGAACTGCTAACTTTTAGCTGGCCTAGAGAACACCAGCCCCCGATCCCGGTCCACCAGTACCCTCTGCTTAGACGCTTAAAACAGCCCGAGCATCATCTAGTAACGGCGATTGAGAACAACGCCGGGACCGAATATCCCCAGGGCGTATTCACGCAGCCGTTAAGCCAGCCATTGATTTTCTGTCCCGTCGCCTGAGCACTCAACGCAAGACTCAGTTTCTCTCGGTATCCAGGAGCACTCGCCATGAAGAATGCTCGCGTAGATGATCCACAGCCATCCGGATTGTCAAAAGGCACCGTCGGCTCCACCGAAACGAAATCACCGCCTTCGATGTGGACTGAATTAATCTCTCGAATTCCCGACGGGCCCGCCCCACTCGCAGTGGCGGAAAGTAGCACCGTGCATCCGACCAACAGGCTATGCAGCGGTCGCCAACGGTAACACCCACTCATGTTACGCATCCCCTTTCCCCACTTTTCAATGTCACATTGCCTGCACTTACACGCTCGCCGTTCCCCGTGGATCAACGTATCCCAGTCCAGTGCGTCTGTAACCTGTAAGAAATTACAGGTGGCTACCGAAGAGCTAGTCAAAAGCTAGACCTCGACGAAGAGCAGCATTATTTCCTCAGAATCGCAGCTTACGTGCTGCGTGCATCCACATTTGAATCTGCGGAGTTCATTTTGAGCTCTATTTCACTTTTGTGACGTCTTACTATCGCTAGGATGGCTTTGCAGTCGCCCGCGCGATTCGCTCCGCATTTCTTTAGCCAAAGGGCCTTCCATGTCACAAACTTTCGTCTCCCTTCCCAACTTCATCCCCAGCCTTCCCGATATCGACGCGTCGCTCGCGACGATCGAACAGGCATTCGCATCGTTCATCACGCTCGATCCTGACGTGCGGCAGTCGATTCGGAAGATGGGCGACAAGTCGTAGCCGTTCTGTCGCCAGACGCTCACGCTGTTACAGCAGAACCCTGCGGTGGTGCCGCCGAGCCTGGACGTGGTGGAGATGCAGAGTGATCTGGCCAATGTGGATGCTTTGCGCCCGCGCCTGATGCGTTTGACCAAACTCGTGCGAATCGGTGAAGACACCGAGATGGCGCTGGGCAGCGATGTCATGGTTGCGAGCGCCATCGGCTATCGCTATTTGAGCATTGCGGGGAAGGATGAGGGTCTGGAAGATCTTCTCAACCAGATTTCCGTTCGCTGGGAGCGCAAGCGCAGCAAGAAAGGCGACCCTACGCCGGGTGCGGACGAATGATGAAGGCGAAGGGCGCTTCTGCGCCCCAGTAGCCGTGGACCTTCACCCGTGAAGCTCTTCAGCTCCACGTGTGACCCTTTCAGGTGCACGGCAGAAGCAGCGGAGCTGCATCGATGCACCTTGGAGCTGCGCGGGAACGGGTGGCTACCTTTAACACCGAAGGTCTGGACCTTCATGCCTTGAGCTCGAGACCTGCTCCCGCGCAAACCAGAGCTTCATGCATGCAGCTATTTGATGCATCGGTGGACGTACCGAGCTCCATCAATGCAGGTCGCAAGCTTTGACGATGCAGCCTTGTGGTGCATCGATGGAGGTCAGTACCTCAAATGCGGTTTTGAATCACGCTCTGGCGGATGCAGGCATTCGGTGTCGTTCATGTAGGCCTGCCAGACTGGATTCCCGCGTTCACGGGAACGACGGGTTCATGGATGAGCGGGTACGACGGAACGTACAGGCTACAAGGAGTGTGACGGCATGGCGGGAGTGGCAGGGACGAAGCACGCCGCCTGGGGCGCGGTGCTGTGCATGGCGGTGACGACGAGCGGCTGCGCAACGCTCGGCAGCCAGCGGCTCGAGCACGATCAGGTCGACTACGCGCGCTCGCTCGATCGCGCGCAGAAGCGGCAGACGCTCTCGAACATCGTCAACCTGCGCTACGCCGACACGCCTTCGTTCCTGCCGGTCACCCAGGTCATCGCCGCGTATTCGTTCGACGGTTCGGCCAACGCGAGCCTCACCGGCAGCACGATCGAAGGCAGCGGCACCGCCGGCACGGCCGGTGCGTCGATCGGCTATTCGAACCATCCGACCTTCACGTTCACGCCGACCACGGGCGAGGAGTTCGCGGCCGGCTACATCCGCCCGCTCGCGCCGGCGCTGGTGCTGCCGCTCGTGCAAAGCGGCGTGCCGATCGACCTCTTGCTGCGCATCGTCGCGCAGTCGATCGGCGATCTGCAGAACAGCGCGGCGCTGTCGGGTGCGAACAACTCGGGCTCGCTGGGCTTCTTCGAGCTGATCCACACGCTGCGGCGCCTGCAGCTCAAGGGCGCGCTGACGGTGCGCTTCGAGCGCGCGGAAAGCGGCAACCGCGTGTTTCTGGCGATCGATCCGACACGCAGCGACGACGACGCCGTGACCGCCGATGCGGTCACGGCGCGCAAGCTGCTGCATATCGCCGACGGCACCAGGGAATTCGAGATCGTCTACGGCGCCGTGCCCGAGCGCGGCGCCAAGGTGGGCATCGTCACACGCTCGGTGATCGGCATCCTGACCGAGATCGGCGCGCAGATCGAAGTGCCCGAGGCCGATATCGTCGCCGGCGCGACGACCCCGACCGTGCGCCTGCTCGAAGTCGAAACGCGGCCGACGATCATCGTCCACGTCGGCAGGCAGGCTCCGCCCGACGCCTATGCGAGCATCGTCTACGGCAATGGCCCGCAGGCGCAGTGCTACTGGATCGACCGCCGGGATTTCGATTCCAAGTTCGCGTTCTCGGTGGTGCAGAACCTCATCGCGCTCGCCGAGACGAGCCAGAGCAGCAAGGCGCCGATCGTCACGATTCCGGCCGGCTGATCCGCGCGACCCGAGTCACGCACAAGAGGGAAATCCCCGATTCGCTCGATCGGGCGCGCCGTTAAGCTGCGGCATTGCGCGGCCGCCGCCGGCCGCGCCACCGTCCAGAATCCCGGAGAGAACCCCTCATGCGCCTTGCCCTTCCGTTGGCCCCGACCGCGCTGTGTGCCGCCACGCTCGCCTTCACGGCCGCTTTGGCGCTGAGCGCCTGCGGCAAGAGCGCCGAGCCGCCCGCGGCCCGGCCCCAGGCGAGCGCGACCGCCGCGCCGACGGCCGAGGAGATCAAGGCCGAGACCGATCGCATCAACGAGTGGTTCGGCAAGAAGTACGAGGAGGAGCTGGCCTTCAGCCCGATCGCGCTGACTTTCCTCGGGCGCAAGGAGCAGTACGACAAATTCGACGACATGTCCGAGGACGCGGACGACAAGAAGCGCGCCTGGCGCAAGGGCACGCTGGACGAGCTGCAGTCGCAGTTCGCCTACGCCAAGCTCAGCGACGAGGCGAAGATGTCGTACGACATCTGGAAGTACCAGAGCGAGCAGCTCGCGGCCGGCGAAGCCTTCCGCCTCAACGGCTACGTCTTCGACCAGATGAACGGCGCGCAGTCGTTCATCCCGACCTTGCTGATCAGCTTCCACAAGGTGGAAAACGAATCCGACATGCTCGCCTACATCGCGCGCCTGGAGGCCGCACCGGTCGGGCTCGACCAGCTCGTCGAGCGTGCCAAGAAAGCGGCCGAACAGAAAATCCGTCCGCCGAAGTTCGCGTTCGAAGGCGTGATCGACCAATCGAAGAAAGTCATCGCGGGCGCGCCGTTCGGCCCCGGCAAGGATTCGGCGATCTGGGCCGACGCCAAGGCCAAGATCGCCGAGCTCGTGAAATCCGGCGCGATCGACAAAAAGCGCGGCGACGAGCTGCAGGCGCTCGCCAGGACCGCGCTGGTCGACAGGTTCAAGCCTGGCTACGAGCGCCTGATCGCCTGGGAACAGGCCGACATGGTCAACGCGCCCGAGAACGCCAGCGGCGTCGGCACGACGCAGCCCAACGGCAAGGCGTACTACGAGTTCGCGCTGGCCGACAACACCACCACGCACATGACCGCCGATCAGATCCACGAGCTCGGGCTCAAGGAAGTCGAGCGCATTCGCGGCGAGATGACGGCGCTCAAGGACAAGGTCGGCTTCAAGGGCGATCTCGAGGCCTTCTTCAAGTTCATCGACAGCGACAAGCAGTTCCGCTTCCCGAATACCGACGCCGGCCGCCAGGCCTACATCGATACCGCGACGGCCGATCTCGCGAACATCAAAAAGTCGCTGCCCGATTTCTTCGGCGTGCTGCCCAAGGCCGACCTCGTGGTCAAGCGCGTCGAGCCGTTCCGCGAGCAGGACGGCGCGGCCCAGCATTACTTTCCGGGCACTCCGGACGGCTCGCGTCCGGGCGTCTACTACGCGCACCTGTCCGACATGAACGCGATGCCCAAGACCGAGCTCGAAGTGATCGCGTATCACGAGGGCCTGCCGGGCCATCACATGCAGATATCGATCGCGCAGGAGCTCACGAGCGTGCCGCTGTTCCGCACCCAGGCCGGCTTCACCGCCTACCAGGAGGGCTGGGGCCTGTATGCCGAATGGCTCGCCAAGCAGATGCCCGGCACCTATCAGGACCCGTATTCGGATTTCGGCCGCCTGAGCTCGGAGATGTGGCGCGCGGTGCGCCTGGTGGTCGACACCGGCCTGCACGCCAAGGGCTGGACCGAGCAGCAGGCCGTCGAATTCTTCGACGCCAACACCTCGATTCCGCTCACCGCGGTCAAGTCCGAAGTGCGCCGCTACCTGATCATGCCGGGCCAGGCCACCGCCTATAAGGTCGGCATGATCAAGATCCAGGAGCTGCGCAGGAAGGCCGAAACCGAGCTCGGCGACAAGTTCGACATCAAGGGCTTCCACGACACCGTGCTCGGCGGCGGCGCGCTGCCGCTGGAGTTGCTCGAACGCCGCGTCGATCAGTGGATCGCGAGCCGGAAGAGCTGAAGGCGGCGCTCGCCGCGATTGCGGAGCAGGACTTCGACAAGCCGGTCCGACGCCGATTTTCCCATTGTTGTCATAGGCCTACTGAAGTAACCTGCCGGCGCCTGGCCAGGACGGCGGCCCTCTGTCGATTACGGCGGATGAGTTCCGGATTGCCCCTGGGCCAGGAAAGGCCCGGCGCAATCACAGCGGGGGCATGCGGCGCATGGTGGCTTGGGACGAGGCTCGGATACAGGCTTTGGCGGACGCTTTCCAGACCGCCGCGCTCGACGGACAGGGTTGGTACGGGGCGCTCGAAGGCCTGGCCGAGGCGACCGGATCGCAGACCGGGGAGCTGATCGGCCTCGGGTCGGACGCGGCGGTTCCGTTCAACCTCATGACGAACATCGACCCGGATTTCCTGACCGCTTTCGCGGCCGATGGCGGCGGCGATCCGCGCATCAACCCCTACGTCCGCGCCGGGGTTTCGGCGCCGGTGCTGCAGGTGCTCGCGGATCCCGACTTCATGTCGGCCGAAGACTACCGGCGCAATGCCTGGTATCACGAGTTCCTGCTGCCCTGGAACGTCCCGCACATCTGCCTGACCACGCTCGAGCGGCGCGACGCGACCGTGATCGGGCTGGCGGTCGGGCGCTCGCGCGCCAATGGCCCGATCAGCGACGAACAGCGCGCCGTCTTCACCACGCTCGCGCCGCACGTGCGCGTCGCCGTGCGGACCCAGATGGCGCTCGAGAACCAGGGCGCCCGGCTGCTGAGCCGGGCTTTCGAGGGACTGTCGATGATCGCCTTCGTCTGCGACGGCCGCGGTCGCGTGCAGGCGATGACGCCCGCGGCCGAAGACCTCGTCGGCGCGAATGGCCCGCTGCATCTGCGGCGCGGGCAACTCGAGGCCGCCGGCAAGGACGATGCCGCGGCGCTGTCGAAGGCCATCGACGCCGCCGCGCTGGGCATCGCCGTGCCCGGCGCGCCGGCCGCCTCGACCGTCGTGCTGCGCGGCAAGGCGTCACCCCAGGCGCTCGTGCTCGAAGTGGTCCGCCTGCCCGGGCTCGCGCACGAGTTCACGTTCACGCCGCGCGTGCTGGTGGTCGGACGCATGCAGCAGGCCAGCCGGACCCAGCGCATGCAGACGCTCGCGCAGGCCGTGTACGGGCTGACTTCGGCCGAGGCCGAAGTCGCCGTGCGCATCGCCGCGGGCCAGTCTCCCGAGGAAATCGCGGCCGTGCGCACGGTCGCCGTCGGCACCATCCGCGCGCAGCTCAAGACCGCCATGTCCAAGTGCGGCGTCCGGCGGCAGGCCGAACTCGTGAGCCGCCTGGCGCAGCTCTGACGGACCCGGCCGCCGGCCGGGTCCGTCGCTCGCTCAGAACGATCCCGGGAGACGCGTTCCGGTGATCACGCTGTTGCCGGAGCAGCTGCCGTTGGGGCCGGAATAGTTCCAGGTCAGCGTGCCGGACAAATGCGTGCTGTCCGGAATCCGCACGCTGAGCGACTCGGTGGTCGATCCCTTGTCTTCCGGGCCGTCCGGATAGGTCACGCTCAGCGAGCCCGACAGGCCGCCCGCGTCGTCCACCGAGCCCATGTTCAGATTGATGGTCTGGCCCGCGTAACTCGCCTGGTAATGCGTATCGGTGATCTTCGAGACACCGACGGTTTCGGTCGTGTCGGCCTCTTCGGAGCACAGGCCGCGCGGGTTGCTCGAGGTCAACGAGCGGTCGATCTGCAGGCTCCATGCGCCATCGAACTTGCGCTTGATGTTGACGGCGACCGTGGCCACGCGCGAGTAACCGTTCTCGTTGCGCGCCCGGTACTTGAACTGGTCGGGGCCGAAATACTGGCCGGCCGGCGTGAAGACGAAGTCGCCGTCGTTTTCGATGCGAACGCTGCCGTGCGCCGGGGCGTTCACGACCTCGAGCGTATCGGCGCCGACCGTGGTCAGGGTGGAGCCGGCGGCGACGCCCTGGATGACCTCGATCGCCGCGTCCTCGGCCTCGGGCAGATCGATCGACAACGTGGCCTCGAAGGGCTTGGGTTCGGCATCGGGACGCGTCAGCGTGAAGCTGAAGTCGACTTCCTCGCGCGGCGCGTTCGCCGCCGAGAACTCCAGCCGCAGCAGCTCGCCGGCCGCCGACGCCTCGCCACCGACCGCGACGTCGCCCGAGGAGATCGAGCCGATGCCGATGCTGCCGGCCGGCACGTCCTGGGTTTCCTCGGTCAGCAGGCCTTCGAGCACGGCGGACAGCGGCGCCGGAACCAGCGGCAGCTTGGCGATCGTGGAGCTGATGCGGTTGAACAGGCTCCTGACGGTGGCCAGCTGGCTCTCGTGGATGCGCAGCAGGCTCTGCGGACGGAAGTAGAGCGGCTCGCCGTTTTCGAAGGCCAGCTTCTGCGTGGCCTTGGCCGTCAGCGCCTTGACGCGCATGAGGTTCGCGGCGCGCGCATCGTCGTCGTTGTCGGGCGCCGATGCCGGAAACAGCGTGAAGCTGAACTCCACCCTGCAATTGCCACGGATCGCGCTCAGGCCGTTCTGGAGCGCGGAGCCCTGGTCGGCCTGCTTCCAGATATAGACGAAGCCGCCGCCGGCCAGGACCGCGCCGATGATGCGCGAGGCCGGGTCCGGCCCGACGACGACGGCTTCGAGCCCGACTCCGGCCAGCACCACCACGGCGGCCAGTCGTGCGAGCCCCCCGCTCGCCCCGGCGATCGCCGAAGCGCATGCCGAGGCCGAAAACGCCTTGGCCGCCGACAGGCCGGCCGTCGCCGTGGCGGTGTCGCCCTGCGCGTAGCCGTTGGCGATCAGCCGCT
The DNA here is from genome assembly GCF_000271305.1 of Hydrocarboniphaga effusa AP103. Lineage (GTDB taxonomy): Bacteria > Pseudomonadota > Gammaproteobacteria > Nevskiales > Nevskiaceae > Hydrocarboniphaga > Hydrocarboniphaga effusa. Next base: position 380,699 of record NZ_AKGD01000003.1, on the reverse strand, counting down.
GCGCGACCGCGCCGAGCACGGAGTCGTCGGTGGTTTCGAGCAGGGACAGCGAGTCGGCGACGTCGGCGCGGCGCGCGCGCAAGGCCTCGAGTTCGGCGGCGCTCATGCCCGCACCGTCGTCGGCTTCGAGCTGCGCGAGATCGGCGGCCGTGGATTCGAGCGCGGCGCGCACGATCGCGCGCGGGTTGGCGACGTTCGCCGAGCCCCCCAGCTCGACGTCGAACTGCCATGGGCGGCCATTGAGCGTGGCCTGCAGCGTGGTGTTGCCGGCGGCGGCGTCGGCCGGCACTTCGAACCACAGCAGGCCGGTGCCGGCGTTGTGCAGCGTCACCGCGCGGCTGCCGAGCGTCGCCTCGTAGCTTTCGCTTTCGAGCGGCAGCGCATCGGCGAACAGCACCGCGACCTGGCCCGGCACGAGCCGCTGCTGGCCTTCGCCCAGCGACAGCGAGGCCGCCGTCGCGGTGACGGCGATGGTGACGCGCGCGGTGCCGCTGCGACCGCCCGCATCGGTGGCGGTCGCGGTGCAGACCACATTGCCGTTTTCGGTGACGGTGGGAGTCAGCAGCATCGAACCCTGCAGGGTGCCCCGATCGCAGGACAGGCTCGGCGTCAGCGCGGCGCCCGCCGCATCGACGGCGCTCGCGGCGAGCGCGACGAAGGCGCCGCCTTCGACGGTCTGCGGCGTGGCGGTCAGCGTGACGCGCGGCGCGGCCGTGTCCGGAGCATCGCTGCCTCCTCCGCCGCCGCCTCCGCAGGCCGCGACGGCGATCGCCGCCAGCGCAACGCCGATCCGCGCCCGCATGGTTCTGATGAATGACATGAGCCCCCTCCTTCGTTATCGGATTAGCCAGCAGGAGCGCACAGCGACGCTGCGCCCTCGCGGCGTGAAAACCGGGGCAACTTAGCCAGACGCCCGCGAGCGGTCATTGCCCAAATGGGGAATGCGACAGGACCGGGCCGAGAGCCGATGCCGAGCGGGCGACGGAGGCCATCCGCGGCGCGAAAATCCTGCGCGGGCGTCACAGCCGTTACCATAAGCGGCTTATGAACTTCCTCATCTGGCTTGGCGGCTTCATCGGCCTGCTGTCTGGCGGCTGGCGGGGCCTGCTCATCGGCGCCCTGATCGGTCTGGCGCTCGGTCGCCTGCTTCCGCTGCTGCTCGTGCGCTTCGCGGTCGGCAAGATCAATCAGGTGCAATCGCTGTTCCTCGACTCCACCTTCGCGGTCATGGGCGCCATGTCCAAGGCCGACGGCCGCGTCTCGGCCGAGGAAATCCGCGCCGTGGAAGCGCTGTTCGACCAGCTGCGGCTGTCGGGCGAGGCGCGCGAGGCCGCCAAGGTCTCGTTCAATCGCGGCAAGTCGCCGGGCTTCGATCTCGACGCCGAAGTCGCCCGCTTCGCCGCCGCCGCGCGCGGCCAGCGCGTGCTGCACCAGATGTTCCTGCAGATGCAGCTCGCCGCGCTCGCGGCCGACGGCCAGATCCACCCGGCCGAGCACGCGCTGCTGCTGCGCGTGGCACGCGGCCTGGGCTTGTCCGAAACCGAGCTGCAGGCGCTCGAGGCGATGCTGCGCGGCGGTGGCGGCGGCTACGCGGGCGGCGGCGCGTCGAGTGCGTCGCAGGCTTCGGCGCTCGACGATGCCTACCGCGTGATCGGCGTTGCACCGGCCGCCAGCGACGCCGAGCTCAAGCGCGCCTATCGCAAGCTCATGAGCGAGAACCATCCGGACAAGCTCGCCGGCAAGGGCCTGCCCGAAAGCATGCGGGCGATGGCCGAGCAGAAGACGCGGGCGATCACCGCGGCCTACGACCGCATCGAGAAAGCGCGCCGGGCCGCGGCGGCTTAAGGTGAATCGCCCCGTGCGAGACCCCCATGAAAACGCCGCCTTTCGGCGGCGTTTTCATGGGTGAAGCCAGAAGCGCTCAAACCTTGCGAAGCTGGCGGTCGACGCTCCAGGCGCCGGTGCCGTGGACGAGGTAGCCGAGGAAGCCACCGGCGATCGCGATGTTTTTCCAGAACATGATCCCCTGCACCTGATCGGCGAAATCGGCGTGGAAGATCAGTGCCGAAACGACGCTGAAGCCGGCGAGGACGAAAGCGGCCCAACGCGTATAGGCACCGGCCAGAATCGCCGCGCCGCCGAGCACTTCGACCACGATCACCAGCGGCAGCAGCGCGCCCGGAACGCCCATCGCCTCCATGTAGCCCTGGGTGCCGGCGTACTGGCCGAGCTTGGACAAGCCCGAGATCAGGAAGATGGCGGCCAAGCCGGCGCGGCCGGCGACGTCGAGGGCGTTGCTGATGTAGGGCTGGCGGATCGGACGGTTTTTGTAGCTGCTCGCGGCGGCGGCGGCGGTTGCGGTGGTCATGGCGGTCTCCCTCAAAGTTGGATGGATGTTGCTGCGTGGCGAGCAAGATAGATTCGGGACAATTCCTTGATAAGCCGGCCAGATCACGACAATCTGTTCCACCTGCAGAACAGTGATGGAACGATGACCGATGGAAGATCTGAACGATCTCTACTACTTCACCGAAGTGGCCCAGCGCGGTGGTTTTTCGGCTGCCGCAAGGGTGCTGCAGATTCCGAAGTCCAGGCTGTCGCGGCGCATCGCCGAGCTCGAACAGCGGCTCGGAGCCCGGCTCATGCAGCGCTCGACACGCCGGCTGCACCTGACGCCGATCGGCGAAGACTTTCTGGCGCGTTGCAAGGCGATGGTCATCGAGGCACAGGCCGCGCAGGAACTCATCGAGCGCGGCGTCGCCGAGCCGCGCGGGCGCTTGCGGATCTCCTGCCCGATCTCGCTCGCCCAGGGCGCGCTCGCCCTCGCACTGCCGGCGTTCCAGGCGCGGTTTCCGAAAGTGCAGATCGAACTCGAAGCCACCAACCGGCGGGTCGACGTGATCGCCGAAGGCATCGATGTGGCGATCCGGGCGCGAGCCGCAGCGGCGCAATCGGCCGAACTGGTGTCCAAGCCGCTCGGGGTTTCGCGGCGTTACCTGGTCGCCAGCCGGTCGCTGGTCGAATCGATCGGAACACCGCAGACGATCACCGACCTGCAAGGCTTCCCCAGCCTGGCGCAGACTTCGGCCGACGGTCGCTATTTCTGGAAGCTCAGCGGGCCGGGCTCCGAAGCGGGCTCGAGCCCTGAGCCGGTCAGCGTCGAGCATCACCCGCGCCTGATCACGGATGAGATGACGGTGCTGCGCGAAGCCGCGATCGCCGGCGTCGGGCTCGTGCAGCTGCCGCAGCTGCTCTGCGAGGACGCTTTGGCCGACGGGCGGCTGCTGATCCTGCTACCCGACTGGAAGGCCGAGCACGACCTGATCCACGCCGCCTACTTCTCGCGCCGGCAGAACATTCCGGCGGTGCAGGAGTTTCTGCGCTTTCTGGGTGAGCAGATCGGTCCGCTGTTGCCGCAGCCGGACTGAGGCGGCTCCGACGGCGGAGCGCTCGGCCCCGGCCTCCCGATATCAGTTGCGGCGGGATACCTCGGTACCGATGGCGGCCGGGGCACAGTAGGAAGCATCATCGGCATTGCCCCAGATACGGCAGACGGTTTGCCGGGTCGTCGGCTCGGCTGCAGCCTCGTAAGGCAGTGCCGATGACGGATGGCCGGTGCTCGCACAAGCGCTCAGCTGCAGAGCGGCCAGCAGCCCCGATGCGAGCTTGAACCTGAAAGCGCCGAATTGCGTGCGGGTCATGGCGATCACCTCGATTGCGGGTCCGCTGGGGACGTTTGAAACCTGCGATCAAAGTAAACGCGGAACAAAGCCGAGATAAGCCGCCTCAACTACGACTGTCCGTCCTATCAATAGAACAATCACCAGAAAGATGACTCGCGCTTTGCCGGGTTCACTCCGCCACGATCAGTGCCCGGCCGTCTCAAGCTACCGCCAAAGCCAATGACTGCGGTCATCGGGTGGGTCCGTCGAACCCCGCATGCTGAGGTTTACCGGATGTGAATCGGCCCTTGAGCGGCACGCCGCGCATCGAGCCGCATGCCGCGCCGCTTCGCGCCGATGCCGGGCGGCAGCGGGCCGCCAGGCCCGAGTTCGCGAGCCGCGGGGAGCCCGGGAGCCCGGTTACCCGCTGGGTGTGAGTTTGAACAGCTGAGCCGAATCGCCGTCTTCGAGCACCCAGATCGCCCCGTCCGGGCCCTGCTCCACCTCGCGAATCCGCTCGCCGAAATCGAGGCGCTCGGCCTCGCGGGCGCTGTCGCCATCGAAGTCGATGCGCACGAGCCCGTGCGAAACCAGCCCGCCGATGAAGCCGTCGCCGCGCCAGGACGGAAACATCGAACCGCTGTAGATGATGAAACCGGCCGGGGCGATGACCGGGTTCCAGCTCGCCTCGGGCGCGTTGAATTCGGGGCGCGTGTCGTGATCGGGAATGTCGGAGCCATCGTAGTTGTTGCCGTTGGAGACGATCGGCCAGCCGTAGTTGCTGCCGCGCTCGATGCGGTTGAGCTCGTCGCCACCCTGCGGTCCCATCTCGTGCGTCCACAGGCGGCCGTCGGTGTCGAAGGCGATGCCGAGCAGGTTGCGATGTCCATAGCTCCAGACCTGGGCCGCGACCGCGCCCTGGTCGGCGAACGGATTGCCGTCCGCCGGCGTGCCGTCGTCCTTGAGCCGTAGCACCTTGCCAAGGTTCTGCGCGAGATCCTGGGCGGGGCTACCGAGCTGGCGCTCGCCCGAAGTCAGGAACAGATCGCCATTCGGGGCAAACGCGAGGCGGTGGCTGTAGTGCCCGGTGCCGCCGACTTTCGGGGTCTGGCGCCAGATCACCTGCAGATCGCGCAGCGCGGCTCCACCGTCGGACGCGAGTTCGAGCCTGGCGCGAGCCAGCGCAGCGCCCCGCGTACCGCGCTCGCCGGCCTCGGCATAGCTCAGGTAAACCCAACCGTTCTCGGAAAAACGCGGATGCAGCACCACGTCGCCCAATCCTCCCTGCCCCCCATAAGACACTGCGGGCACGCCGGAGACCGTTCGGGAACTGGTTCCATCCTGAGTCACCAGGCGCAAGGTTCCGCGGCGCTCCGTCACCAGCATGCGGCCATCGGGCAGGAAACTCATCGCCCAGGGCTGATTGAATCGGGCGACCGAGGTTTTGTTGAGACCGGTCGGGATACCGGGACCATCGTCCACGCCATCGTCTGAGCCGCCCCCCGAGCAGGCCGCCAAACCGGCGAGCAAGGCCAGGCCGGCCATCTTCAAAGATCGGTGCATAGTCTTCTCCTGGGGTCGCGGCAGGGCGCCAGGAACGGCGGGCGCGACGACGGACGCTACGCTCGACCGGCCCGCTTGAACACGCTATGAATCCCGAAGTCGCTCAGCGAAACGGCAGCATCGAGCGCTCTTCGCGCACCGCGTCCATCGTGTCCGGCAGCCTGCGCGCCTCCTCGACCAGCTGCACGGTGATCGGCTTGTAGCCCGGAAGCGGCGTGTTGAGTTCTTCGGCGACATAGCGGATCACCGCGACGATCTGCTCGTTGGTGAAGCGCGGGCCGAAGCGGGGCATCATGCCGAAGTAGTACTGGTCGCCGACGAGCACATCGCCCCAATACGGCCCATAGATGATCGCGTGGGCCACGTAGAGCTGGCCTTCGCGCAGGCTCATCCATTCGGAGAGCCCGGTCAGCGGCGGAAAGCCGTTGCTGCCGTCGGTCTTGCCCTTGCCGTCGGGCTGGTGGCACAGCGCACAGCGATCCAGGTAGATCGTCTGGCCGTTGGTTGGGGTGTAGATGACCCGGTTCGGGTTGACGCTGTTGCGCACCTGCCCTTGCGGGGTCTGCGCGATCGTATTCGCGCCCGGCGAAATCGCCAGCAACAGAATCCAGCTGCCAATGATGAGCCGCGACCGGCGGCTACGGATGCGTGATCGCATTCGTGATCTCCCGTCGGTGGGTAGATCACGATGAAGCAATTATCAAGCCATGAAGCGCCCGTCAGGTCCGCGCTGCCGGCTCACCACATCAAGTCGTCGGGCACCACGAAATCCTTGTATGGATCGTTGTCGTCGACGGGCTTGCTTTCGACCGCCTCCGGCTTGGCGACGACCGAGTGCGGATCGCGCTCGCGCACCCGCTCGGCGATCGCGGCCGGCACGATGTGATAACGGCCATCGGCCCGCACGATCGCGATCTCGCCCTTGCCGAAGCGCGCGCGCAGCGCCGGGTTGACCGGAATGCGGCGAATCTTCTTGCCGTCGATAAAGTTGTAGTAGTCCTCGCCCTCGGGCATCGGCAGCCGGTTCTGCTCGACCAGCTGCTTGATCTGGGCGCGCATCTCCTTTTGCTTGAGCTTTTCCTGGGCGATGCGGTTGAGCTCCGCATCGCGCGCCGCCTTGGCGGCCTCGGCCGCCTGGAGGGCGGCGATGCGCTGCTGCTCGGCGGCCGCCGCGGCCGGGTTCTTGGCCTGTTCGCGGCGCTGCTGGCCCTGGTGCTTGCCGGCCTGCTTGGCCTGCTTTTCGTTGATCAGACCGGCAGCGAACAGCTGGTCGCGCAGTGACAGACTCATGGCGAACGAAAAAGTGAACGTGGGGAGGGCGTAATCGTCCACGACCACTGGCGCTGCCGCAAGTCCGCAGTCGCGCCTGGGGGCGCTATGCTCGCCTCGGGCTCGTCCCGATCCGAAAAACACACTGCCACAACAAGGGGAGAAACAACGTGACTGCAATGGTCGCCGTACTGCTGTTCGCCGCCTGGACGCTGCTGCTTGCGATGATCTACGTGGTGCCGCGCGTGCCACCGGTGATGCTGTTCAAGAAGCCGGCCGATTCATGGACGCGCGGCAAGCCGAATACCGATCCGGCGATTCTGGTGCGCGCCCAGCATGCGCATCTCAACGCAGTCGAAAACCTGCCGGTGTTCGCGGCCATCGTCGCCATGGCCATGCTGATGAACCGCGCCGACGCGGTCGATCCGCTGGCCGCCTACGTGCTGTATGCACGCGTCGGCCAAAGCCTGGTTCACCTCACCGGCACGAGCTTCATCCAGGTGCTGCTGCGCGCCACCTTCTATTTCGCGCAGGTGCTGCTGATGGCCTGGATGATCTGGCAACTGGTCGGCTGAGCAAAGTACCCCGGCCCCTCATCTCTCTCCAGAGAGGGATGAGGGGCCAACTGGAAGCACGGTCAGTCTACCGAGCGTCGCCGGGCGACCCAATAGTCTTTACCGGCCGGCAGGCGCTTTTTGCCTGGACAACAACCAGATTCCGGCCAGAACGAGCCCCGTTCCCGCCATCTGCAGAACACCGATCGGCTCTCCGAGCAGCCAGTAAGCCAGAAACACCGTCGACACCGGCCCGATCATGCCGGCCTGTGCCGCCGTTCCGGGCCCGACCCGGGCGACCGCGCTCATGGTCAGGAATACGGGCAAAACCGTGCAGGCGGTGGCGTTGACGAGCGAAAGCCCCCAGACCGGAGCCGACTGCATGAACAGCGTCGGCCACGGACGCAGCAGCGCGTACTGGATCAGGCAGGCCACGCACGACACCGGCATCACCAGGGCGACCAGGCGCATCGGCCCGATGCGGCGCACCACTTCGCCCGACAGCAGCAGATACAGCGCGTAGCAGAGCGCGCTCGCCATCACCAGGCCCGAGCCGAGAATCACCGCCGAACCGCCGAGGTTCACGTCGTGCCAGAACACCAGCACGATGCCGGCGTACGCGAACAGCAGCGAAAACCACTGCATGCGGCTGACCTTGCGCTTGAACGCGAGCACGCCCAGCAGCAGCACGAAGCTCGGCGTCAGGAACAGGATCAGCCGCTCGAGCCCGGCGCTGATGTATTGCAGGCCCATGAAGTCGAGCATGCTCGACGCCCAGTAGCCGAGCAGGCCGAGCGCGACGATGCGCGCGAAATCGCTGGCGCCGATCTTCGGTCCACTGCGCCAGGTGGCGATCGCCACCGCGATGAAGAACGGCACCGACAGCAGCATGCGCAGGCCGATCACCGTCACCGCATCGCTGCCGTGCTGGTAGAGCAGCTTGGCGACGATGGCCTTGCCCGAGAAGAACACCGCGCCCACGCTCGCGAGCAGCAGGCCGCTCAGCTGCGCGGCGGACGGCCGCGGGGCGGCGGAAGAAACATCGTTGGACACGGCGGAACCGGCGAAAACGGGCCGCGATTATAGGCCCTCGCCCATCCGGACCCAGGCGCATCGCAATATCGGATGCACCCGGATCCGGGCGACTCAATCGGACTTGCCGATCGCCAGCTTCAGATCGTTCAAGGCCACTGCGCCGGGGCCGTGCAGGGGCGCGATCTGCTCGACGTCGAGCGACAGCTTCTGCAGGTTCTCGTAGAGGTTGACCGAGTACGGGTTCGCGTTCGCCGGAGCCGGCGAGCCCGCAGGCAGCGGCGTGTAGGCGTCGGCTTCGATCAGGATCTTCTCGGCCGGCAGGTAGACGAGCGCGAATGCGTCGTTGTGCGTATTGCCCGCGATCTCGTGAACCTCGATCGTGCGCGCGCCGTCGCTCAGCACATGCTTGGCTGTGAAAGGCTCGAAGCTCGCGGTCTTCTTCGATTCCGACAGACGATCCGGATGGATCGAGTGCGGAGCCGCCCAGGCCGTCTTGTAGAACTCGACGTTGCCCTCGTGCGTAACGATGGTGGAGCCCTCGTCGACATAGCTGCGCAGGCCGCCCGAATGGTCGAAGTGCTGATGCGTGTTGATCAGGTACTTGATCGGCTTGTTCGGGATCACCTCCTTGACCTTGGCGATGACGGCCAGCGAACGCGCCTCGTCGAGTGGCGCTTCGACGACGACGACGTGATCCTTCTGCTCGATCGCGACGCTGTGGTGCGAGCCGCCGGTCAGGTAGTGCACGCCCTTGGCGATTTCGGTATCGACCACTGGCACGGCCTTGGCCTGCGCCACTTCGATCGGCACTGCGATGTCGACGCTCGGGTTGCGCTTGACCTGCTTGACGTCGAGTTCGAGCACCTTGTGGCTACCCTGGGTGCGCTCGATGTGCGACGGGAACTTCACGCCGTCGAAGTCGTTGTAGGCCGAGTAGCGCGTCTCCACCAGCGTGTCGCCGAGGATCGGATTGTCGATCCAGGTCTGCACGCGCTCGACTTCGTTCTTGGCGTTGAGAATGCCGACGTAGTGGTACTTGCCATCGAGCGTGAACGACACTTCGGTCGCGCCGTCGATGGCCTTGGCGATCGCGTGGTTCGCGATCGCGGCCTTCAGGAAACCATGTGGCGTCGCCCAGATTTCGGCCTGGCGTTCTTCGACCGCCGCGAACTGGGGGCTCACCGTCGGCGCGGTGCCCGGAGCAGTGTTGTTCGGCACCGCGAGGTTCCAGGCCACGTCACCGCTGACGAACTGCTGCGGCTTCTGCTCGACCGCGACCGGCCGCACGCGGTTGGGCTCGACCAGCTGCTTGCGCGCGATCTGCACCTGCGCGCTCGAAGTCTCGAAATTCACGTCGGCGACGTACTGGCTCAGCTCGTACTGCGGCCAGGCCAGCGACGGCGCCGGCGCCTGTCCGAACTGATACCAGCTGCCCGCTCCGGCGTACTCGATCGACTGGGTGTTGGCGATATCGAGCGCCTGCGCGGCCGCCTGCACCGGATCCTGCTGTTTCTTCGAGCAGCCCGCCGCCGCGAGCATCGTTGCAACCGCCAGTGAACCAACCGCAGCCTTCTTCATGGACCCGTTCATTGCCCCTCCTTGGGAGGCTTGGAAAATGTTTTCGGGGCAATGGGAGCAAGGGCCATACCGTTGCAGGACGCTTGCGCGGGAAGCCTTATTCCACCTGCACTTTTCGCATTGATGAGCCGCCATTGCGGCTCGCCCGGATCGGCTCTGTGCTGACTGCGATCCAGCTGGCTGCTGCGGTTGCAGCACCGCTGCTGCGCAGGCAACGGGCTAAACTGCGTGCCCTCTTTCACCCTTCCCCAAAGCTCCATGGCCCTGCCCGACTTCCTCCAGCGCCTGCGCGCGACACCCGAACGAATCGAGTTCGCCGACACCATCGCCGCCATCGAAAGCGCCTACCACTACGCGCCGACCGCGTTCCGCAACGGCGAGCTCCACAACGCGGCCGGACAGAACGGCGGCTCCTGCAAGATCTTCGCGTTCGCCAGGCTGCAAGGGCTATCGCAAGCCGAGACACTGGCCTGCTTCGGCCGCTATTACCGCGATGACGTGTTGCAGCATCCCGATGCCGTCGATCACCAGAACATCCGCAACTTCATGCACTCCGGCTGGAGTGGCGTGGCCTTCGAGGGCGAGGCGCTCAAGCCTCGCTGATTGGCAACGGATGCAAGCTGCCCGCTTACGCGGGCATTACCTTGGGTAGTTGACGGAACACGGAAACGCTGTTCGCCCGGCCCCTAATTCCTCAGCGGCGTCAGTCAGTTGCGACGCGCGGGCCGGGTGACCGAATCGGCCAAGACGGATGGCGCTTTCCGACATTCGCCGCAGGGCGGCGGGTTTCTAAACTGCGAGGCTGACACCCTGCCCGCCATGGACTCGCCATGACCGACCTCTCGATGCACGCCAAACCGGTTCCCTACAAGGCCAAGAACAAGGTCCGCTTCGTCACCGCCGCCTCGCTGTTCGACGGCCACGACGCCACCGTCAACATCATGCGCCGCATCCTGCAGAGCACTGGCGCCGAGGTGATCCACCTGGGTCACAACCGCTCGGTCGGCGAGATCGTCAACGCGGCGCTGCAGGAGGACGTGCAAGGCCTCTGCATCACGAGCTACCAGGGCGGCCACAACGAATATTTCCGCTACATGATCGACCTGCTGCGCGCCAACGGCGGCGACAACATCAAGGTCTACGGCGGCGGCGGCGGCGTGATCGTCAACAAGGAGATCAAGGAACTCATGGAATACGGTGTGACGCGCCTGTATTCCCCCGAAGACGGCGCGATCATGGGCCTGCAGGGCATGATCAACGACGTCATGCAGGGCTGCGATTACGATCTCACGCAGTTCTCCCCGAAGGCCGAGGACGCGGTCACCGCGCTGCGTTCGGGCGATCGCCGCGCACTCGCGCGCACGATCACCGCGATCGAGAACGGCGCCTACTCTGACGACGTCAAGCAGGCGATCCGCGACGCGGCCGCCGGCATCAAGACGCCCTCGCTCGGCATCACCGGCACCGGCGGCGCCGGCAAGTCCTCGCTGACCGACGAACTCGTGCTGCGCCTGCGCCTCGACCAGGACGATGCGCTCAAGGTCGCGATCATCTCCATCGACCCGTCGCGCAAGCGCACCGGCGGCGCGCTGCTGGGCGACCGCATCCGCATGAACGCGATCGAGCCGTGGACCGAAGGCAAGAACAACATCTTCATGCGCTCGCTCGCGACGCGCGACACCGGCAGCGAGCTGTCGGCCGCGCTGCCGGAAGTCATCGCCGCCTGCAAGCTCTCGGGCTTCGATCTGGTGATCGTCGAGACCTCGGGCATCGGCCAGGGCGACGCGGCGATCGTGCCGTTCGTCGATACGAGCCTGTACGTGATGACGCCCGAGTTCGGCGCGGCTTCGCAGCTCGAGAAGATCGACATGCTCGACTTCGCCGATTTCGTCGCGATCAACAAGTTCGATCGCAAGGGCGCGGACGATGCGCTGCGCGATGTGCGCAAGCAGTACCAGCGCAATCGCGAGCGCTTCATGGAAAGCACCGAGAAAATGCCGGTCTACGGCACCATGGCCTCGCGCTTCAACGACGACGGCGTGACGGCGCTGTACCAGGCCATCGCGGTCAAGCTCAAGGACATCGGCCTGAAGCTCGCCGACGGCAAGCTGCCGAAAGTCACGGTGAAGTCCTCGTCGGCCGGCCGCGCGATCGTGCCGCCGGATCGCGTGCGCTATCTCGCCGAAATCGCCGATGCCGTGCGCGGTTATCACAAGGAAATCGCGCGCCAGTCGCGCGCGGCGCGCGAGCGCCAGTCGCTGATCACCGCCAAGGCCTTGTTCGAAGCCAGCGGCGAGAAGCCCTCGGGCTTCGACAAGCTGATCGACGCCAAGAACGGCGAACTGACGACCTGGGCCAAGCAGGCGCTCGAAGCCTGGCCGGCGACGTTTGCGCGTTATCAGCAAGACGAAGACGTGGTGAAGATCCGCGACAAGGAGATCCGCACCCGCCAGACCACCGAATCGCTGTCGGGCACCAAGATCCGCAAGGTTGCGCTGCCGCGTTTCGAGGACGAAGGCGAAATCCTGCGCTTCCTGATGCGCGAGAACGTGCCGGGCTATTTTCCGTTCACGGCCGGCACCTTCCCGTTCAAGCGCGAGGGCGAAGACCCGACGCGCATGTTCGCGGGCGAAGGCGATGCCTTCCGCACCAATCGCCGTTTCAAGCACGTCAGCCAGGGCATGCCGGCGCATCGCCTGTCGACGGCCTTCGACTCGGTGACGCTCTATGGACAAGACCCCGACCTGCGCCCGGACATCTACGGCAAGGTCGGCAACTCGGGCGTTTCGATCGCGACGCTCGACGACATGAAGGTGCTCTACGACGGCTTCGATCTGTGCGCGCCGACGACCTCGGTGTCGATGACGATCAATGGCCCGGCGCCGATGCTGCTCGCCATGTTCATGAACACGGCGGTCGATCAGCAGGTCGAGGCGTTCAAGAGCAAGAGCCAGCGTGAGCCGAATTCCGAAGAGTACGCGCAGATCAAGGCCAGGACGCTGTCGACCGTGCGCGGCACCGTGCAGGCCGACATCCTCAAGGAGGACCAGGGCCAGAACACCTGCATCTTCAGCACCGAATTCGCGCTCAAGATGATGGGCGACATCCAGCAGTATTTCGTCGATCACAAGGTGCAGAACTTCTACTCGGTGTCGATCTCGGGCTATCACATCGCCGAGGCCGGTGCGAACCCGATCAGCCAGCTCGCGTTTACGCTCGCCAACGGCTTCACCTACGTGGAGTCGTATCTCGCGCGCGGCATGCACATCGACAGCTTCGCGCCGAACCTGAGCTTCTTCTTCAGCAACGGCATGGATCCGGAATACACGGTAATCGGCCGCGTCGCGCGTCGCATCTGGGCGGTGGCGATGAAGAACCGTTACGGCGGCAACGAGCGCAGCCAGAAGCTCAAGTACCACGTGCAGACTTCCGGCCGCTCGCTGCACGCGCAGGAGATGAACTTCAACGACATCCGCACGACCTTGCAGGCCCTGCTCGCGATCAACGACAACTGCAACTCGCTGCACACCAATGCCTACGATGAGGCGATCACCACGCCGACCGAGGAATCGGTGCGCCGTGCGATGGCGATCCAGCTCATCATCAACCGCGAATTCGGCCTCGCCAAGAACGAGAACTCACTGCAGGGCAGCTTCATCATCGACGAGCTGACCGATCTGGTCGAAGAAGCCGTGCTCAAGGAATTCGAGGCGATCGCCTCTCGCGGCGGCGTGCTCGGCGCGATGGAAACCGGCTATCAGCGCGGCAAGATCCAGGAAGAATCGCTGTACTACGAGCACAAGAAGCACGACGGCTCGCTGCCGATCATCGGCGTCAACACCTTCCGCAACCCGAACGGCGACGACGCGCTGCAGGAGATCGAACTCGCGCGCTCGACCGACGACGAGAAGCAGAGCCAGCTCAAGCGCCTGGCCGAGTTCCAGTCGCGCAATGCGGATCAGTCGACGGCGATGCAGCAGCGCCTGCGCGATGTGGCGGTGGCCGGCGGCAATCTGTTCGAAGTGCTGATGGACGCGGTGCGCGTCTGCTCGCTCGGCCAGATCAGCCAGACACTGTTCGAAGTCGGCGGCCGCTATCGCCGCAACATGTAATCAGGCTGCCGGGCCAGCGCAACGAACAACGTAACGAACAAGCAAGGGACAGAAATGAGCAAGACCATCGGCGTCATCGGCGCCGGCATCATGGGCAACGGCATCGCGCAGGTCAGCGCGGCGGCGGGCCTCAACGTGATCATGGTGGACATCAACGACGCAGCGCTCGAACGCGGTTTGGCGAGCATCGCCGCGAGCCTCGACAAGCTCGTCAAGAAAGACAAGATCAGCGCGGCCGAGCGTGAAGCCACACTGGCCCGCATCAGCAGGACCACGGACTACGGCCAGCTCGCGACGGCCGATCTGGTCATCGAAGCGGCCACCGAAAACCTCGAGATCAAGAAGCGCATCCTCAAGCAGGCCGATGGCGTCATGCGGGCCGATGCGATCCTGGCGACCAACACCTCGTCGATCTCGATCACCGAACTCGCCGCGAGCACCACGCGCCCGGATCGCTTCGTCGGCCTGCATTTCTTCAATCCGGTTCCGCTGATGCAGCTCGTCGAAGTCATCAGCGGACTGGCGACTTCGCAGCAGACGCAGGAGAGCATCGCCGAATTCGCGCGCGCGATCGGCAAGGCGCCGATCGGGGTTCGCAACAGCCCGGGCTTCGCGGTGAATCGCATCCTGTGCCCGATGATCAACGAGGCGATCTTCACGCTGCAGGAAGGCGTGGCGACGGCCGAGGACATCGACACCGGCATGAAGCTAGGCTGCGGACATCCGATCGGCCCGCTCGCGCTCGCCGATCTCGTCGGTCTCGACACGCTGCTGTCGGTGATGGAAGTGTTCTATCGCGATTTCGGCGATACCAAGTACCGCCCCGCTCCGCTGCTGCGCGAAATGGTCGCGGCCGGCCGCTATGGCCGCAAGAGCGGCGAAGGCTTCTACAAGTATTGAGCCGAAACCTCGACTCGCCGCGCCGTGCATCGACGCGCAGCGCGGCGAGTCGAATCACATGTCCGTCGTCGAAGCCGGCTGCGCCTCGTCGGCCGGAATCTCGTTCGGCGCAGGCGCCGCGGTCACGCGCCAGATCGTGTTGCCGACGTCATCGGCCACCAGCAACGCGCCCTTGCCGTCGAGCGCGACGCCCACCGGCCTGCCCTGCGCCTCGCCCTTGGCGTTGACGAAGCCGGCGAGCACGTCGACCGGCATGCCGTTGGGCTTGCCGTTCGCGAACGGAACGAAGATCACTTTGTAGCCGCTGCGCGGCCGGCGGTTCCAGGAGCCATGCTGTCCGATGAACATGCCTTCGCTGAAAGCCGGCAGCGACGAGCCTTTCGCGGCGGCCAGGCCTAGCGAGGCCGTGTGCGGACCGAGCGCGTAATCGGGCACCGTCGCGGCTTTCAGGCGCACGTTGTCCGGCACCGGAATGCGCGCGTCGGCGTGATCGCCGTAATAGAAATAAGGCCAGCCGTAGAACGCGCCGTCCTTCACCGAAGTCATGTAGTCGGGAACCAGGTCGCTGCCGATTTCGTCGCGTTCGTTGACGATGGTCCAGAGTTCGCCACTCGTGGGCTCCCAGGCCAGGCCGTTCGGATTGCGCAGGCCGGTCGCGAAGGCGCGGGATTCGCCGCTCGCGATATCCACTTCCCAGATTTCGGCGCGGCCTTTCTCGGCCTCCATGCCGTTCTCGCCGACGTTGCTGTTCGAGCCCGTGGTGACGTAGAGCTTGCTGCCGTCCGCGCTCGCGATGAGGTTCTTGGTCCAGTGATGGTTGCGCGGCCCGGCCGGCAGATCGACGATCTTCCTGCCTGGCTCGGTGATCTGCCTGGCGCCGGCCACGTACGGAAAGCGCAGCACCGCATCGGTGTTGGCGACGTACAGCGAATCGCCGACCACGGCCATGCCGAACGGCGAGTTGAGATTTTCGAGATACACCGAGCGCTGGTCGGCGATGCCGTCGCCATCGGAATCGACGAGCAGCGTGAGGCGATTGGCGCTCGGCACGCCGGCGCCTGCGCGCTTCATCACCATTTTCTGGATGCGCGCCTTGAGGCCTTTTTCGTCCTCGGGCTTGGGCGGCGCGTTGGTTTCGGCCACCAGCACGCCGCCGTCGGGCAGCACGCAGAGCCAGCGCGGATGCTCGAGCTGCTGCGCGAACGCCGCCACGGTCGCGCCTTCGGCCGCGATCGGCTTGCCGTTCGCAGGCCAGCCCTTGGCCTTGGCGATCTCGACGACCGGGATCAGCGACTTCTTCGGCTCCGGCAGCGTCGGATTGGCCCCGTATCCGGATTCGATCGGCAGTGAGGCACTGCCTCCGCAGGCGCTCAAGGCGCTGGCGGCGACGAGGGCCGGAATCAGACTCAGCGAGGCGAGATGTTTCATCGAAGCTCCCTTGCAGACATCGATCGTCTTTTGGATCGGCGAACTATGACCAGCGCCGGCGAACGAGGAATGAATCGCGTACCGGAGCGCCGACCGACCGGCTCAGTGCTCCTCGAGCAGCTGCGTAAAGGCTTCGAGCGCCGGGCTCGGCCAGGCATTGCGCAATTGCACGCGGTACAGCGGCCGCTGGATACGCAGACCTTTCACCGGCACAACGCTCAGGATGCCGGCCGCGACTTCGGTGCGGATCGCCAGCGAGGACAGAAACGCCACGCCGACGCCGGTCGCCACCGTTTGCTTGAGCGCCTCGCTGCTCGCGAGCGTCATCGCCGGGCGAATGTCGAGCTTGCGCGCGCGCAGCACACCTTCGGTCACCGCTCGCGTGCCCGAGCCTTCCTCGTGCATGAGCAGCGCGTGATCTGCGAGCGCGGCAACCGGGATCGGAGCGCGCGCGACGAGCGGGTGCGTCGGCGCCGCGATCAGCACGAGGTCGTCCTGCGCGAACAGCTTGTAGTCCAGCTCGCTGCCGACCACGCCCTCGGCGAAGCCGATGTCGATCTCGCCCGCGACCAGCTTGGCTTCGATGGCCTGGGTGTTCTCGACACGCAGCGAAAGCCCCACGTCCGGATGGCGGCGACGGAATTCGGCGAGCAGCGGCGGCAGCAGGTAGGCGCCGATGGTGCGGCTCGCCCCGATCGCGATGCGCCCGCGCGCGAGCTGCTTGAGATCGCCGAGCGCGCGCTCGGCCTCGGCCTCGATCGCGAACAGGCGATTCGCGTAGCCGAGCAGCAGGCGTCCGGCCTCGGTCGCGCGCACGCCGCGCGGCAGCCGATCGAACAGCGTGAGTCCCAAGGTGCCCTCGAATTCGCCGAGCTGCTTGGAGACCGCGGACTGGCTGATGTGCAGGCGCTGGGCTCCTCCGCTGATGCTGCCGCTCAGGGCCACGGCCTGGAATATCGATAGATGATTCAGGTTCATTCAAACATGAATAAAAGTGATGCTTTGCATGGTTATATTGCATTTTCAATATGGAAGCGAGGCGCCTAGAATCACCGGCGTTTCGATCCACCGCATTCACGACAGCCCGCCGACGGGCGCAACGAAGGACACCCATGACCGAACAGAAAGCCACCAACGTGCACTGGCACGAGGGCGAAGTGACCCGCGCCGACCGCGCCAAGCTGCTGGGCCAGAAAGGCGCCACGATCTGGTTCACCGGCCTGTCGGGCTCGGGCAAGAGCACCGTCGCGGTCGCGCTCGAAAAGGCGCTGTTCGCGCAGGGCCGCCTGTCGTATCGCCTCGACGGCGACAACGTGCGCCTGGGCATCAACAAGAACCTCGGCTTCTCGGCCGAAGACCGCGCCGAGAACATCCGCCGCATCGGCGAGATCGCCAAGCTGTTCGTCGATTCGGGCGTAATCGTGCTGTCGAGCTTCGTTTCGCCGTACAAGGCCGATCGCGACGTGGTGCGCAAACTGCACGAGGCCGGCGGCATGGACTTCATCGAGGTCTACGTCGACGTGCCGCTCGCCGAAGCCGAGAAGCGCGATCCCAAGGGCCTGTACAAGAAGGCCCGCGCCGGCGAGATCAAGAACTTCACGGGCATCAGCGATCCCTACGAAGCGCCGGAGAACCCCGAACTGGTGCTGCCGAGCCATGAGCTGAGCCTGGAGCAGGAAGTCGACGTGCTGCTCAAGCTGCTCAAAGAGCGCGGCGTCCTCTAAAGACGCTCCATGAGGGCCGTCATTCCCGCGCAGGCGGGAGTCCAGCCCCGACCGTTGCGCAGAGCTTCCAGAACTGGATTCCCGCCTGCGCGGGAATGACAAATCAAACGAATCGAGACTCACACATGACGATCAAGCCCCACGGCTCCGACACGCTCAATCCGCTCTACGTCGCCGACAAGTCGCAGCGCGAAGAACTGCTCGCCGAAGCTTCGAGCCTGCCGAGCCTGCTGCTCAACTCCGCTGCCGCCGCCAACGCGGTGATGCTCGCCGCCGGCTATTTCAACCCGCTCGCGGGCTACATGAACAAGGCCGACGCGCTGTCCGTCGCCAAGGATCTGAAGACGACCTCGGGCCTGTTCTGGCCGGTGCCGATCCTCAACCTGACCAGCGAAGCCGGCATCAAGCCCGGCAAGCTCGCGCTGCGCGATCCGAACGTCGAGGGTCACCCGATCATCGCGATCCAGGACGTGCAGGCCGTCGAGACCTTCAGCGACGAGGAACTGCAGTTCATCGCCAAGGAAATCTTCGGCAACCTCGACGCCAAGCATCCGGGCGTGCAGACCTTCCTGAAGCTCGGCAAGACCGTGGTCTCGGGCCCCATCCAGGTGCTGAACTACAGCTACTTCCCGGAAGAATTCCCGGACACCTTCCGTACCGCCGTCGAGATCCGCAAGGAGATCGAAACGCGCGGCTGGAAGAAGGTCGTCGCGTTCCAGACGCGCAACCCGATGCACCGCGCGCACGAGGAGCTTTGCCGCATGGCGGCCGAGCGCCTGCAGGCCGACGGCATCGTGATCCACATGCTGCTCGGCAAGCTCAAGGAAGGCGACATTCCGGCCGACGTGCGTGACGCCTGCATCCGCACGATGGTGGAGCACTACTTCCCGAAGAACTCTGTGATGATCACCGGCTACGGCTTCGACATGCTCTACGCCGGCCCGCGCGAGGCCGTGCTGCACGCGGTATTCCGCCAGAACATGGGCGCCGATTACCTGATCGTCGGCCGCGACCACGCGGGCGTCGGCGACTTCTACGGCCCCTTCGATGCGCAGACCATCTTTGACGAGCGCGTGCCCGCCGATGCGCTGAAGATCCAGATCTTCCGCGCCGACAACACCGCCTTCAGCAAGAAGCTCGGCCGCGTGGTGATGATGCGCGAAGCGCCCGATCACACGCCGGAAGACTTCATCGCGCTGTCGGGCACCAAGGTGCGCCAGATGCTCGGCCAGGGCATCGCCCCGCCGCCGGAATTCTCGCGTCCGGAAGTGGCCAAGGTGCTGATGAACTACTACCAGATCCTCGACGCCAAGCAGGGCTGAGGTCTGTCTCCCTCACCCGCCGTGCGCGGGAGAGGGATTCAAAAGAAATCCGAGGGGAACCCAACATGGCCTACATCGACGTTTTCAACGGCGATGCCGACGGCATTTGCGCGCTGACCCAGCTGCATCTCGCCCATCCGCGTGACGCCAGGCTCGTCACCGGCGTGAAGCGCGACATCGAGCTGCTCGAACAGGTCACTGCCGCGGCCGGCGACACCGTCACGGTGCTCGACGTGTCGCTCGACAAGAACCGCGCTGCGCTGATCAAAGTGCTAGAAGCCGGAGCCGACGTCTTCTACGTCGATCACCACTTCGCCGGCGACATTCCGCAGAGCCCGCGCCTGAAGGCGCACATCAACGAAGCGCCCGACGTCTGCACGAGCCTGCTCGTCAACGGCGAGCTGCAGAATCGCTTCGTGGCCTGGGCCGTGGTCGGCGCCTACGGCGACAACCTCAGGAAGTCCGCCGAGACGGTCGCCAAGCCGCTCGCGCTGACGCCGACCCAACTCGGCCAGCTCGAAGACCTCGGCACCTACCTGAACTACAACGGCTACGGCGAGCGCATCGAAGACCTGCACTTCGCGCCCGACGCGCTGTTCCGGCTCGTCAGCCGCCATGAATCGCCGTTCGGCTTCATCGCCGATGCGCGCGAGCATTTCGAAAAGCTCGCCGACGGCTACAAGACCGACATGGGCAGGGCCGAATCGACGAAGCCGATCGCCGGCTCCACCGACGACGCCGCACTGCTCGTGCTGCCCGACGAGCCCTGGGCGCGTCGGGTCAGCGGCGTCTACAGCAATGACCTCGTCAACCTGTTCCCGGATCGCGCCCACGCGGTGCTCACCGAGAAGGCCGGCGGAGGCTATCTGATCAGCGTGCGCGCCCCTCTCAACCGCAAGAAAGGCGCGGACGAGCTGTGCCGCCAGTTCCCGACCGGCGGCGGCCGTGCGGCCGCGGCGGGCATCAACCACCTGCCGGACGATCAGCTCGGCGCGTTCACGCAGGCCTTCACGACGCAGTTCGCACGCAGCTGAGGCGGCGCTCCGGCGCCCGCCACGGCGCCGAAACCCGCTACGACGCAACGCTCAGCCGGCACATGGCGACCATGTGTCGGCTGATTCGTTTTCGTCGCCGGAATTCCCATATGAAGTGAGCAATTGAATCGCCCACGGACCGGGTGTCGTGAAGAGGCGAAAGCGAAATGGATCGAGACCCGGCGAAGCGGTCGTTCGACGACCTGGTGCTGCGCGAGACACCCGACGCGGTGATTCTCACGCTGCCCGACGGGCGCGTGCGCTACTGGGGCAAGGGTGCCGAGGCGATCTTCGGATTCACCGATGGCGAGGCGGTCGGCCAGTTGCTCGAAGATCTCGTCGTCCCGGCCGATCGCAAGGAAGAAGAGCGCAACATCCACCGGCAGACGCTGGCCAACGGCCTGTGCCAGTACGAATCGCTGCGCCGCCGCAAGGACGGCTCGCTGGTCTACGTCGACATCTCGAGCAAGGCGATTCACGACGCCGAAGGCAATACCGACTACGTGCTGTCGACCAAGAAGGACATCACGCTGCTCAAGCTGCAGCGCGACGCCAAGATGGTCGAGGCGCAGTTTCGCGACCTGCTCGATTCCACACCTGACGGAATCGTCATGGTCAATCCGACCGGTCGCATCGTGCTCGCCAACAAGCAGGCCGAAAGCCTGTTCGGCTACCAGCCCGGCGAGCTGCGCGGGCAGCCGATCGAAGTCCTGTTGCCGCAGCGCTATCGCGGCGCCCATGTCGGCCACCGGTCGAGCTACTTCTCGCAGTCGCGCATCCGCACCATGGGCGCCGGCCTGGAGCTTTATGGCGTGCGCAAGGACGGCGCCGAGTTCCCGGTCGAAATCAGCCTGTCGCCGCTCAAGACCGAGGAAGGCATGCTGGTGATGAGCGCGATTCGCGACATCTCCGACCGCAAGCGGGCCGAGCAGAAATTCCGCGGCCTGCTCGAATCGGCACCCGATGCGATCGTCATCGTCAACCGCAACGGCGAGATCGTGCTGGTGAATTCGCAGACCGAGCGCCTGTTCGGCTATCCGCGACAAGAGCTGCTCGGCCAGCGCGTCGACGTGCTGGTTCCGCTGCGCTTCCGTGACGCGCATCCGAGAGCGCGCGGCAACTTCTTCGCGCACCCGGCGCCGCGGGCGATGGGCGCGGGCCTGGAACTGTTCGGGCTGCGCCGCGACGGCACCGAGTTTCCGGTGGAGATCAGCCTGTCGCCGCTCGAAACCGAGGAAGGCGTGCTGGTGTCGAGCGCGATCCGCGACATCTCCGACCGCAAGCGCATCGAGCATGCCTTGCAGGAGCGCAACGTCGAGCTCAACAACGCGATCCTCGCCAAGGACCGCTTTCTCGCCAGCATGTCGCACGAGTTGCGCACGCCGCTCAACGCCGTGATCGGCTTCACCAGCATGCTGCTGATGCGCCTGCCCGGCCCGCTCACCGACGAGCAGGACCAGCAGCTGCGACTGATCAAGTCGAGCGCGGCGCATCTGCTCTCGCTGATCAACGATCTGCTCGACCTCGCCAAGATCGAGTCGGGCAAGGTGGAGCTGCACCTGGAGCCGGTCGATTGCCGCGCGGTGCTCGACGAAGTGGCCGCCACCCTGCGCCCGCTCGCGGAGGCCAAGGCGCTCGACTTCGAGCTCGAGGCGGCCGAGCCGCTGCACATCAGGGCCGATCGCCGGGCGCTATCGCAGATCGTCATCAACCTCGCCAACAACGCAATCAAGTTCACCGAGCATGGACGTGTGGTCGTGAGCCTCGTGCGGCACGGCGGCCAGGTGGAGATCGCCGTGCGTGACAGCGGAATCGGCATCCGGACCGAGGAAGTGGCTCGCCTGTTCGAACCGTTCGCCCAGCTTGGCGGCGACACCGCGCGTGCACGCGAAGGCAGCGGCCTGGGCCTGCACCTGTCGCAGAAACTCGCCGCGCTGCTCGGCGGCCGCATCGAGTGCCGGAGCACTTACGGCGAAGGCAGCGTCTTCACCCTGTTCCTACCCACTGCCCTTCCGGAAGCCTGAGCCATGGCACGCATCCTCGTGATCGAAGACAACCCGGCCAGCCTGCACCTGATGCAGTACGTGCTGAAAGCCTTTCAGCACCAGCCGCTCACCGCGACCAATGGGGCGAGCGGCATCGAGATCGCCCAGCGCGAACGGCCGAACCTGATTCTCTGCGACATCAACATGCCCGGAACCAGCGGCTACGAAGTGCTGGCCAGGCTCAAGAACGACCCGGGCACCGCCGATCTGCCGGTGGTCGCGGTGACGGCGCTGGCCATGGTCGGTGACCGCGATCGCATCCTCAAAGCCGGCTTCGACGGCTATCTCGCCAAGCCGGTCGACCCCGAGGCTTTCGTGAAGGACGTCGAGGTGTTTCTGGGCAAGGCGTAGGCTGCCCCAGACCGTTCGAGCATGCGTTCGGTCACCGCGAGATCCGCTGCAGCTGCGGGCCGGCATCCGGCGACGGGTTCGGCCGGGGCTGCGCATCGGACGCCGCAAACGGCGCCTCGTTCGTAGCGAGCATCGGCACGGTCACATCGTCAAGGCCCATGCGCATCGCGATCTGCAGCTCCGGCGACAGGCTTGCGAGGTCCGAGCGGCGATAAGGCCGGCGCGAGCAGCTCCGCTCGTAAGTGGACCGCAGCTGGCCGATCGCGAGCACCTGGCGACCGAACTGATCCGCCTGCGCGTTGAACGCCAGGCGCTCCCGCTCGAATTGCTGAGCCACCGCATGAGGCAGGCGGTTGCCGGCCGCCATCGCGGCCCCACGCTGGTTGATGGCGTTGCGCTGAACCGCGAGCGCGCCATTGAGCTGTATCAGCCGCATCGACTCCCGGCGCAGCGTCAGCGCCTGGGTCGCGCAGTTCTGCAACTGATCGAAGCTCATACGCGGCCCAAGCGCGTCGTTCGAGCAGTCGACCGTCCCGGCTGGCCGGCCCGGCGAGCAAAGCGGCAGCACGGTCTGGGTGCTGGGCGGCGGCAAGGGTGTCGAAGCGAGTGGCGCGAACCGCCAGTCAAGCGGCAGAGGCGGCACAGGTGGCTGTTCGGGCGCAATGACCGGCTTGGCAGCACAGGCCGACAAGGCCATGGCCGTAAGGCAGATGGCCATAGAAAACCGACGGGCACGTGACGCCTGCATGGCGAATCGATCAACCGAAGCGAACAAGCCCTGAGCATAGGCGCAGCGTCGGCTTGCCGTCATCTGCGCGCCCTGAAGTCGGGCCAGAAACAAAAAACCCTTCGCAAGCTGACGATTGCGAAGGGTTTGGATATTGGCTGGGGGACTAGGACTCGAACCTAGATAACGGGAATCAGAATCCCGGGTCCTACCATTAGACGATCCCCCAGCAGGGACCTGCGGAGCGCGCGATTCTACAGCCCTTGCACGCTCTTCCCAAGCTCTTTCTGCAACAGCAGAAAGAGCTTGGCGAGTACCGCGATTAACGCTTGGAGTACTGCGGAGCGCGGCGGGCCTTGTGCAGACCGACCTTCTTACGCTCGACTTCACGCGCGTCGCGAGTGACCAGGCCGGCGTCACGCAGCGTCTTGCGCAGCGATTCGTCGTACTGGATCAGGGCGCGGGTGATGCCATGACGGATCGCGCCGGCCTGGCCCGAGGGGCCGCCACCGGAAACCGTCACATAGATATCGAAGCGGGTCAGCGCGTCGACGAGTTCGAGCGGCTGACGGACCAGCATGCGGCTGGTCTCACGGCCGAAATAATCTTCGACCGACTTGCTGTTGATGGTGATCGCGCCGGAGCCCGGCTTGAGGAAGACGCGAGCCGCGGCGGTCTTGCGGCGGCCGGTACCGTAATTCTGGGTGGTAGCCATGTTCGTTCAGACCGATTAAATGTTGAGGGGCAGCGGCTGCTGCGCGGTGTGCGGGTGCTCGGCACCGGCGTACACCTTGAGCTTGCGGAAGTTCGCGTAGCCCAGCGGGCCGCGCGGGAGCATGCCCTTCACGGCCTTCTCGAGCACGCGCTCTGGATGCTTGGCCAACAGGTCGGACAGAGCCGTCTTCTTGATGCCGCCCGGGTGTTCGGTGTGGCGCCAGTAGATCTTGCCGTTCTGGCCGTCGAGCTTGTTGCCGGTGACGTGGATCTTGGCAGCGTTGATCACGACGATGTAATCGCCGGTGTCGACGTGCGGGGTGAATTCGGGCTTGTGCTTGCCGCGCAGGCGACGCGCGATTTCGGAGGCCAGTCGGCCCAGCGTCTTGCCGTCGGCATCCACGACATACCATTCGCGCTTGACGGTTTCGCCCTTCGCCATGAAGGTCTTCATCGTTCAATCTCAGTTAGCCCACGGTACGTGGGTCGTTATAGTTCAGTTTCCCGACGCGGCCCTACAGCGGCAACGCCATGACAACGGGAAACCTCGAAGGGCGCGAATTTTAGGGGAGTGCCCCCGCAAAAAGCAAGATTTCTTTCGAGCCCGGCACGGTGTCCGATCAGCATTTCGCGCCCCGCCCTGCCGCGAGATGCCGGGTACGGCAGCCGATTCATCAGCCGCCGAAGTTGATCTTGGCCTCCAGGTTGGTCCTGGAATCGGCATTGTCGAGCGCCTCGTCGAGCTCGATGAGACCTTGTTTGTAGAGCCGGTAGAGCGACTGGTCGAAAGTCTGCATGCCCGGGCTGCTGCTCTGCTCCATGGCCGTGCGGACTTCGTCGATGCGCCGCGAGACGATCAGATCCTGGATCAGCGGGGTGTTGACGAGCACTTCGACGGCGGCGCAGCGCCGGCCGTCGCGACGGCGCACGAGGCGCTGCGAAACAATTGCGCGCAGGGTCAGCGACAGGTCGAGATAGAGCTGATCGCGCCGGTCCTGCGGGTACAGGTTGACGATGCGCTGCAAGGCCTGCGGGGCGTTGTTGGCATGCAGCGAGGACAGCGCCAGATGCCCCGTGTTGGCGAGCTGCACGCAGGAATCCATGGTTTCGCGCGTACGCACTTCGCCGATCAGAATCACATCGGGCGCCTCGCGCATCGCACCGACTAGCGCGCGCTCATAGCTCAGCGCGTCCTGGCCGACTTCGCGCTGGTTGACGATGGAGCGCAGGTTCGGATGCACGAACTCGATCGGGTCCTCGATCGTCAGAATGTGGCCGCTGGCTTCTTCGTTGCGATGATTGAGCATTGCAGCGAGCGTTGTGCTTTTGCCCGAGCCTGAGGCGCCGACGACGAGAACCAGCCCGCGCTTGTGC
Organism: Hydrocarboniphaga effusa AP103; assembly: GCF_000271305.1. Classification (GTDB taxonomy): domain Bacteria; phylum Pseudomonadota; class Gammaproteobacteria; order Nevskiales; family Nevskiaceae; genus Hydrocarboniphaga; species Hydrocarboniphaga effusa. The sequence continues at coordinate 355,307 of NZ_AKGD01000003.1, read as the reverse complement.
ATGACCAGCGACTTGAGCACCTCGGGCACGTTGAGCTCGTCGAGTCGCGGCACCCTGGCCTTGACGTGCCGCAGCACGAAGGCGACCTGATTGCGCTGAAAGAACAAGTTCAGCCGGAAACGCCCGAACTCGCCGGCTTCGAGAGCGCAGTCGAGTTCGCGTTCGGCACTGAAGCGCGCCAGCTGGTCGGGCGTCAGCAGCTCGGCCGAAATGTCGGCGAGCATCGCGCCCGTCATCACCGTGCGACCGACGGCGTGCATCTCGCCTTCGATCTTGAGCATCGGCGGAGCGCCCGGCGTGAAGAACAGATCCGAGCCTTGGCGCTCGAAGGCCAGCTTCAGATAAGGCAGCAGGCTTTGCATGCGATCGACGATCCTACGGGCGCAGCTTCTGGCCGGACTCGGTCTTCATCTGCAGGCTCAGTACGCCTTCGTCCTCCTGCAGGTTCTGCCGTGCCCGCTTGGATTCGAGCTTCACGCGCAGGCGCAGCTCGTTCTGCGAATCGGCATTGCGCAGCGCTTCTTCGATGCCGATGACGCCGTCTTCGAAAAGGCGATACAGGAACTGATCGAAAGTCACCATGCCCTGCTCGTTCGAGCGCGCCATGACTTCCTTGATCGCATGCACTTCCCCCTTGAAGATCAAATCGGAGATCAGCGGCGAGTTGATCAGAATTTCCATCGCCGCCGCGCGTCCGCCGCCGGCCTTGCGCACGAGACGCTGGCTGATGATGGAGCGCAGGTTCAGCGACAGATCCATCAGCAACTGCTCGCGCTTCTCTTCGGGGAAGAAATTGATGATGCGATCCAGCGCCTGGTTCGCGCTGTTGGCATGCAAGGTCGACAGCACGAGATGGCCGGTTTCGGCGAAGTTGATCGCGTACTCCATGGTCTCGCGCGTGCGGATCTCACCGATCAGGATCACGTCGGGCGCCTGGCGCAGCGTGTTCTTGAGCGCCATCTCCCAGCTTTGCGTATCCACGCCCACTTCACGCTGCGTGATCATGCAACCGTCGTGCGGATGCACGTACTCGACCGGATCCTCGATCGTGATGATGTGGCCTTTCGAGTTCGCGTTGCGATAACCGAGCATCGCCGCGAGCGAGGTGCTCTTGCCCGAGCCCGTCGCGCCGACCATCAGCACCAGCCCGCGCTTGGCCATGACGATGTCCTTGAGCTGCTCCGGCAGCTGCAAGTCGTCGAAGGTCGGAATCGTGGTATTGATCGTGCGCAGCACGCCACCGACGCGGCCTTGCTGCACGAAGGCGTTGACGCGAAAGCGCCCGATCGCGGGCGGGGCGATCGCGAAATTGCACTCGTTGGTCGCTTCGAACTCCTTGAGCTGGCGATCGTTCATGATCGCGCGCATCAGCGCGGCGGAATCCTCGGCCCTCAGCGGCTCGTCCATCACCGGCGTGAGCGCGCCGTCGAGCTTGATCGCGGGCGGAAAGCCGGCGCTGATGAACAGATCCGAGCCGTTGCGCTGCTTCATGAGCATGAGCAGTTGCTGGACCAGCTTGATCGCGTGTTCGCGTTCCATGGCTTTTACCGGGAGACGGGGAACCGGAGACGCAAGACGCAGCGGCTGTCTCGGCAAGAGTTTTGGCTTTTTCGTTTCACGTCTCTCGTCTCCCGTCTCTCGGCCGTCGTCACGCCAGCTCCAGCGGCTTGTTGGCCTTGCGCTTGGCCTCGTTCGCATCGACGAGGCCGCGCTTGACGAGCTCGCGCAGGCATTGCTCGAGCGTCTGCATGCCGTCGCGCTGGCCGGTCTGGATCGACGAATACATCTGCGCGATCTTGTTTTCGCGAATCAGATTCCGGATCGCCGGCGTGGCGATCATGATCTCGTGCGCGGCGACGCGGCCACCACCCTTCTTCTTCATGAGCGTCTGCGAAATCACCGCACGCAGACCTTCGGAGAGCATCGCGCGCGTCATTTCCTTTTCGGCCGCCGGGAACACGTCGACGATGCGATCGATGGTCTTGGCGGCCGACGACGTGTGCAGCGTGCCGAGCACCAGATGGCCGGTTTCCGCGGCCGTCAGCGCAAGGCGAATGGTTTCGAGATCGCGCATTTCGCCGACGAGGATCACGTCGGGGTCTTCGCGCAGCGCCGAGCGCAGCGCTTCCGAAAAGCCGAGCGTATCGCGGTGCACTTCGCGCTGGTTGATGAGGCACTTCTTCGACTGATGCACGAACTCGATCGGATCCTCGATCGTCAGGATATGCCCGTGTTCGGTTTCGTTCTTGTGATCGACCATCGCCGCCAGCGTGGTCGACTTGCCCGAGCCGGTCGGCCCGGTAACGAGGATCAGCCCGCGCGGCGTATCGGCCAGATCCTTGAAGATGGACGGAGCCTTGAGTTCGTCGAGCGTGAGGATCTTCGACGGAATGGTGCGAAACACCGCACCGGCACCGCGCGCATGATTGAACGCGTTCACGCGAAAGCGCGCGAGCCCGGGGATCTCGAACGAGAAATCCGTCTCCAGAAACTCGTCGTAAGCCTTGCGCTGCTTGTCGTTCATGATGTCGTAGACCATGTCATGAACTTGCTTGTGATCGAGCGGCGGCAGATCGATGCGGCGCACGTCGCCATCGACGCGGATCATCGGTTCGACGCCAGCCGACAGATGCAGGTCGGACGCGCCCTGGCGAACCCCGAAAGTCAGCAATTGCGCGATATCCATGCGGGTCGTCGAACGTCTTTTTGGGGGCGATAAGCGTTGCAAGGACACTATCGGCAATAATTCGCCCCCGCAACTTCAAGCCGCTCCGCTGCCGATGTCCGATCCGACCGCCCATCCGAATGACTCGACGACTGCCCCCGCGAGCGAGCGCCTGGCCGCCGTGCTGGGCCGCATCGACGCCGCGCGCGAGTCCTGTGGACGAGCGCCCGGCTCGGTTCGGCTGCTCGCGGTATCGAAGACGTTTTCCGTGCAGGCGATGAGCGAAGTGCTCGCCGCCGGCCAGCGCGATTTCGGCGAAAGCTATTTGCAGGAAGCGCTGCCCAAGATCGCGGCCCTGCGCGATCGCGGCGCCTGCTGGCATTTCATCGGGCCGATCCAGTCGAACAAGACGCGCGAGATCGCGGCGCAGTTCGATTGGGTGCACGGCATCGAGCGGCTCAGGATCGCCCAGCGACTGTCCGATCAGCGCCCACCCGAACTCGCGCCGCTGCAGGTTTGCGTGCAGGTGAATATTTCGGGTGAGGCGAGCAAATCGGGCTGCGGACCGGCCGAGGCTGGGGAACTCTGCCGGGCCATCGCGGCGCTGCCGCGGCTGGCCCTGCGCGGCGTGATGGCGATTCCGGCTCCGGCCGAAGACGAACGGGACGCCCGGGCCCCGTACGCGCGCCTGCGCCGGCTGTTCGACGAGATAAAATCCACACTGCCGGACGAGGCTGCGGCGAAGTTCGACACGATTTCGGCCGGCATGTCGGACGATCTCGAAGCCGCGATCGCAGAAGGCAGCACGCTGGTGCGCATCGGCACCGCGCTGTTCGGCGAGCGCGACTATTCGTAAGACCGTCTCATATCCCTTCAACAACGTCACAACAACACATCCCAAGGAAATCCGATGAGTCAGGATCTGGCCAAGCGCAAGGCCGCCGAAGCGGCGCTCAAGTACGTCGTCCAGGGCGAGATGCTGGGGGTCGGCACCGGCTCGACGGTGAATCACTTCATCGATCTGCTCGCCGAGCGCCATTTCGACATCCAGGCCGCCGTGTCCTCCTCCGAAGCGAGCACGCAGCGCCTGCTCAAGCATGGCTTCAAGGTCATCGAACTCAACAGCGCGGGCCCGCTGTCGGTCTATGTCGACGGTGCCGACGAGTCGAACTACCAGCTGCAGCTCATCAAGGGCGGCGGCGCGGCGCTCACGCGCGAGAAGATCATCGCGGGAGCGAGCAAGACCTTCGTCTGCATCGCCGACGAATCCAAGCTCGTGAAGACGCTCGGCAAGTTCCCGCTGCCGGTCGAGGTGATCCCGATGGCGCGCAGCTTCGTCGCGCGCGAACTCGTGAAGCTCGGTGGCCGTCCAGTGCTGCGCGAGAACGTGGTCACCGACAACGGCAATCCGATCATCGACGTGCACGACCTGCAGATCGCCCAGCCGCTAGCGCTGGAGACGGCGATCAACGCGATTCCAGGCGTGGTGACGGTGGGCCTGTTCGCGCATCGTCCGGCGGATCGACTCATTCTGGGCTCGCCCGATGGCGTGCGCGAAGTGATGCCGAGCTGAAGCCCGACCGGGGGCTTGCGCGCTTCCGCGCTGGCCCACCCCTGCGGCGGACAGAAAAATGGCGGCCATCGGGCCGCCATTTTTCTGTTGGCGCGTTCGCTCAGCGCGGGCCGCGGTAGTTGCCGCGATTGCCACCGCCCGGACGCGAGTTGCCGCCATCGGCACGGTTTCCATCCGCCTCGCCGCGAGGGCGGCCCTGGCCGCCTCCGCCGTTACTACCCTGCGGACGCCCCTGCCCTTGGCCACCGCCATTGCCGCGGCGCTGTCCGCCACCACCGTTTCCACGAGGAGCGCCGCCACCGCCGCCATGGCCACCGCGACCGCGGAACGGGCGATGAGCGTGATCCCACTCGGGAGCCCGGTTCACGTTGATGCTGGGCCCGCTCTCGAGGCCTTCGTCCTGCAACACCGGTTCGGGAAGACGCGTATTGCCGATGTTGTCGTCGTCGATCTGCGCCCGCGGAGCCGTGTTCTGCTGCGGCGGGCGACCACCTGGACGGCCGTTCGCGTTCGGGCGGCCGTCGGGACGCCCATGTGAACGCCCACCCGGACGCGCTTCGGAGCGCCGATCCGACCGCTGCTCGCCATGACGGCGCTCGCCACCGCGGCCATCGCGGCCCTCGGCCTGGCGCTGACCGCCACCGTTGCCACCCCCACCGTGGGCTCGGCGCGGCTGGTCGCTGCGCTGCCCCTGACCGCCGCCGCGGCGCTGGCCGTGACGCGGCTGCATCGGCGGACGCGGGGCTTCTTCGGGCTCCGGGTTCAGGCTCTTGCTGCCGAGTTCGAAGCCTTCGACCATGAAGCCCGGCAGCTCCTTCCTGAGCAGCTTGCGGATAGCCTTGAGCTCGTCCATCTCGTCGGCCGAAACCAGCGAGATCGCCTCGCCGCCCGCGCCCGCACGACCGGTGCGGCCGATGCGGTGCACGTAGTCTTCCGGCACGTTCGGCAACTCGAAATTGACCACGTGTGGCAGCTGCTCGATGTCCAGGCCGCGCGCCGCGATATCGGTGGCGACCAGTGTGCGGACCGTTCCGGCCTTGAACTCGGCGAGCGCCTTGGTGCGCGCGTTCTGGCTCTTGTTGCCGTGCAGCGCGGCCGAGCTGATGTTCCACTTCTGCAGCTTTTCGACGAGACGATTGGCCCCGTGCTTGGTGCGCGTGAAGACCAGCGTCTGCTGCCAGTTGCCGCTCGAGATCAGGTACGACAGCAGCTCGCTCTTGCGGCCCTTGTCGACGTAGACCACGCGCTGCTCGACGGTGTCGGCCGCGGCGTTGCGCGGGGCGATGTCGATGGTGGCGGGGTTGTTGAGGAAGCCGTGCGCGAGCTTGCGGATGTCGTCGGAGAACGTCGCCGAGAACATCAGGTTCTGGCGCTGCTTCGGCAGCGTTGCGATCACGCGCTTGATGTCGTGGATGAAGCCCATGTCGAGCATGCGGTCGGCTTCGTCGAGGATCAGCATTTCGACCGCCGACAGATCGATGGTGCGCTGGCCGACGTGGTCGAGCAGGCGGCCCGGAGTGGCGACGAGGATGTCGACGCCGTGGCGCAGCACGTCGATCTGCGGGTTGATGCTCACGCCGCCGAAGATCACGGTGGTCTTGAGCGGCAGATGGCCGCCGTAGGTGCGCACGCTCTGCGCGACCTGCGCGGCAAGTTCGCGAGTCGGCGTCAGCACCAGCGCGAGCGGCTTCTTCGGCGCGCCGGAAACGCCTTGGGCGCGGCGCTGGATGAGTCGGTGCAGCAAGGGCAGCGTGAAGGCCGCGGTCTTGCCGGTGCCGGTCTGCGCGGCGGCGAGCAGATCGCCTCCCTGCAGAATGACCGGGATGGCTTGCGCCTGGATCGGCGTCGGCTGGGTATAGCCTTCGGCAGCAACAGCGCGCAGCAGGCCTTCGTCGAGGCCCAGATCGGTGAACAGCATGTAGTTGGTAACTCCTGAACGCGCCTGGGCCACGACTGATGCGTGGGCGAACCGGTTCAGGCCGCAATGAGTGGGTATCGAGGAAGCCGCGAAAGGAGCGGACCGCGAGCCTTGCGTGGAGTGAGCAGGCCCGTGGTTTGGGGCTTTGCTCGTGGCGCCAACCGGTGGGCGCCTGACACAAGTGGGGTGCAGTATAGACAGATGTCCGCTTATTGACAAAATTACCGGTCCGACATCGGGGTGCTTCCGCACGCCCTTCAGGGCGGGTCTGCGACCTGCGCCGGCCGGCATCGGTATGATGCCTTTCTCACGTCCCCCACCGAATTCCCCCCAACCCCGATCCAAGGAGTGCCGGATGAAGTCCTACTTCGCCACGCTGTCGCTGCTGACGCTGCTCGCCACGCCCGTGCTGGCGGCCGAGAAGACCGACAAGTACGCCGACTACAAGAACATGGCCAAGCAGCAGGCCGGCAACTACGCGGCCGAGAAGCTCAACCTGCCGACCGCATCGCCGGCTGGCGCCAGGGCTTACATCATCTCGCCCAAGGATGGCGACACCGTCACCAGCCCGGTGACCGTCGTCTTCGGGTTGTCCGGTATGGGCGTCGCCCCGGCCGGTATCAAGGACGTCGCCAACGTCGGTCACCATCACCTGCTGATCGATGCGCCGACGGTCGATTTCGCCGCCCCGCTGCCGATGACCGACCAGATCAAGCACTTCGGCGCGGGGCAGACCGAAACCCAGCTCGCGCTCAAGCCCGGCACGCACAAGCTGCAACTCGTGCTCGGCGACTGGAAGCACCAGCCGTTCAACCCGAGCGTGCAGTCGGAAGTGATCACGATCACCGTCAAGTAAGACGCTGACTCAAGCATCGGAAGCAAGCTGTACAAACGGCGCCGGCACTCCGGCGCCGTTTTGCTTTCTGCGATTCGTGCACGGCTCTTGCTGGCGATTTCCGCATGAGCCTGATGACCTCCGCCGACATCCAAGCCCAGGCCCGCGGCCTGCTCGCGCGCGATCGGGTCGGCCAGGCGGTGAGGCTGGCGCTGGATCATGGGCTCGACGATCTGGCCGCCGAACTGCTCGCTCATGGCTGGGTCGGCATGGTCTGCGGCGCAGCCGAGTTCGAGGGCTTCTTCGAGGCGATCGAGCGCATCGGCAGCCAGCGCTACCGGCATTGGCCACAGCTCGAAGCCGCGAGCATCTACGCGCTGACCATGCAGCTGCACCTGCGCATCGCCGCGCTGCGGCTCGATGAACTCGAGCAACGTGTTCCGGCCCTGCTGCGCGAAAACCGCAGCTTTCTCGTCGAGCATCAGCGCGCGCCGTTCGACCGGCCCGATCCGCGCGACGGCATGTACAGCTGGATCGCCATGATGCGCGTGGCGCAGGCCGCGTTCGGCGGTCGCTCCGAAGACGCCTTGCGACTCGCGGACGATTGGCGAACGCGCTTTGCGCGCGCGCCCGACCACGAGTTCGCCACCGTCGCCGTCAACGAAGCGCTCGCGTTGTCCATGCTCGATCGCACGCGCGAGGCCGAACGCGAAGCGCTCGCGGCCTTGCGCATCTTTCGTCGCGTGCGCTTCGAACACGGCATGGTCTCGGCCGCCGTCTGCGCCGGCTGCATGAAGGCCTTGAGCGGCCGCGTGAACGACGCCGCCGCCCTGCTCGATGCCGCGTTCGACGAAGCGGCCCCGCGGCTGGCGCAGGCGCCCGAGACGCGAGCCTCGCTCGATGTGGCCCGCAATTTCACGGCTTTCGAACGCGGCGACATCGAAGCCGCGCTGGCCGACGCGATGGACCGCATCGAAGGCCGGCGTCCTTCGCCGCGCCTGCCGGTGATGTTGCTGATCGACCGCTTCGTCGCCGCACGCGCGCTGATGGCGCTTGGACGCGCGCACCAGGCTGCGGCTTTGCTCGCCCGGCCCGATCTCGAACGACCCGCGGGCGATTGGCGTTTCTGGGACCAGCTGCTCACGCTCGAACGCGTGCGCGTCGCCGCCGTCTGCGGAGACTACAGCGGCATCGACGGGCCGCCGGACGTGCTGGCATTGCTCAAGCTGCTCACCTTGGCCCAGCGCAATCCGTCGGCGATCGCGCTCGCGGCCCTTCGCAAAATGGTGCGTGAGGCCGAGGACCGCCAACAGGAAAGCCGGTTGTTCATGGCGCTGCTCATGAAGGCGCGCGTCGAACAGCACACCGGCAATTCGCTACAGGCCCGGCGCAGCGTCACCCGGCTGATCACCGCGCCCATGCTGCGAGAGCGCCTGGGCTCGCTGGCCTCGCTCGCGCCTGCCTTGCAGCCGATGTTCGGCGATGCCTTGCGCGGCTTGCTCGAAGCATCCGGCAACCGCGACGAGCGACTGTTGCGACTGGCCCGGCTCACCGGAGTGGCGGTCGAAGCGGCCGCCGAAGCCGGGGCGCCGGCCGAGCCGCTGTCGCCGCGCGAAGAACAGATCGGCGCTGCGCTGCTCGAAGGCCTGTCGAACCGTCAGATCACCCAGCGCATTCACCTGAGCGAACAAACCGTGCGCTGGCATTTGTGGAAACTGTTTCAGAAGCTCGGCGTGAGCAACCGGCTGGGTGCCGCGCAGCGGCTGTCGAGCAGGCGCCCGAATTGAGCGGCTGAATTGCTTGATGGTGGTTTACGGCGCGTCGCGCACCCCAAGCACCAAGCACCAAGGGCTCATGACGCGGCGAGCGCCAGCGCGAATCGCAGCCACATGAGCGTGAGCACGACGTTGCTCGCAGCGAACGCGATCAGGCGCAGCGGCACATGGTTGATGCTCAAATGCACCGCACTGTGCAGCACGCGTAGCCCGACGTAGATCCAGGCCATCGTCACCGCCGCCTCGTCGACCTGGCCACGAACATAGCTGGCCAGGCAGAACACGTAGAACAGCAGCGGCAGTTCCAGCAGGTTCATGTAATTGCGATTGGGCAGGCGCACGCGGTCCGGCACGCGCTCCGATTCGCCGAGCTTGAAGTCGTCGAACCACACTTCGCCGCGAAAGCCCGAGCGCAGGCGATGAAACGGGATCATCAGCAGCACGCCCAATGTCAGCGCAACGAGCGCCAGCATCGGCCAGAAAATCGCATCGCGTTCCATCCACTTCCCCCCAAGTCTCAGAAATCGAGATTCAACCGTAGACCGTACGTACGCGGCGGAGCCAGCGTGATCGCGGTTCCGAAATCGGCGGTGATGCCGGCGTAGCTGTAGGTCTCGTCGTCGAGATTGATGCCGAACGCGGTGATACCGAGCCCCCAGGGCCGATAGCGATACCCGATGCGCGCGTTGAGCAGCGAATACGCCTTCTGCTGCCCGCTCTCGAAATTCTGCGAGGTGTAATAGAAGCCGCCGTTGTAATAGACATCGGCACCGATCTCGATCTCGCCGTTGCTGCCCACTTCGATGTTCTGCACCAGGCCCAGATTGCCGCTCAGTCGCGGCGAGCGCGGCACTTGGTTGCCGCTCAGATCGAAGGCGTTGCGACGAAACAAACCCGTGGTCGGATCGTAGCCGCTGGCGTGGCGATAGTCGGTGTAGAGGGCATCGACGAGGCAGGCGCTCAGCTTGAGCGAGAAGCCCGGATCGAGCCGAGGCATCGGCAGCGCCTGCAATTCGAGCTCGGCTCCGCGCGAGCGCGCATGGCCGGCGTTTTCGAGCATGATCGATCCGCTGCCGAAGATGGCGATGAACGAGGTCTGCGGATCTTCGATCTCGCTCCAGAACAGCGCCGCGTTCAAGCGCAGGCTGCGATCGAGCAGCAGCGACTTGAGCCCGATCTCGTAGCTCTGCACGCGCTCGGGCTGCACGTACTCGGGCGGCACGAACAGATTGCCGAGGTTGTACGTCCCGCTCTTGACGCCCTTGCCATAGGACACGAACAGCAGGCTGTCCACGCCGGTCTTCCATTGCAAAGAGAGTTTTTGCGAGGTGCTGTCCTGCCAGACTTCGGGCGCGTTGAAATTCAGCGGCGTGAGTTCGGTGTGATCGGGCAATGGCGAAAACACCGAGGTTTTCTGCTTGATCAGGAATCGGCTTTCGTCCTGGTAGCGTAAGCCCACGGTCATCGAGAAGCGATCGTCGAAGTGCCAGGTGCCTTGTCCGTAAGCCGAGTAGCTGTTGGTTTCGAGCACGCTGTAAGCCGCGGCCTGCAAGCCCAAGGCCAAGGGCGACAGCAGGTCCTGCAAGCCCGGCATCTGGTTGATGATCGGCAACGGAATGCCGCTGCCGAAGAACTCCGCGTCCACCGGATCGAAACCGGCCTGCGCATGCAGGTAGTAAAGGCCGGCGATCCAGTCGAGCCGGTCGGACCACGCGCTTGCGTCGTTCGATGCGAATTGCAGCTCCGCCGTTGTCTGCCGCGTCGGCGAGTTGCCCGAGTTGAACGAGATGATGTCCTTGCGCGAGTAGTCGTAGTCGATGAGCCCATCGACGGTGACGAGCTTCTGATACGCGGCGATCAGGCGCACATCGGCGAGCCGCGCCTGCCAGCGCAGGTCGGCGCTGATCGAGCTGTGGTTCACCGCCGCTTCGATCGGCTCGTTGCGATGCAGCTCGTAATCGGTCTGGCCCGCACGAATGCCGAGCAGCGTCGCGAGCAGGCTCGGATCGCGCAGCTCCGCGACCGTACTGCTGGTGCCGGACATCATCGTGCGAAAACCGGCGACGACGACATCGAGATCGTCACGCGGAGTCCAGCGCAGCTTGATGCGCCCGGCGCGAATCCGGTCGCCCGGCACGCCACCTGCAGGCGGCAGCTCCAGCAAGCCCAGCGGCTCGCCGGCCATGCGGAAATACGAATCCTGCTCGACCCACTGCAAGGCCGCGCCGACGGAAAAATCATCGCCGATCGGCGTCGCCGCATAGGCTTGCAGCAGCGTGCCGTTGAAGTTGCGCCGCTCGGCCATCATCGACAGCTCGCGCTCCGCGCCGGGCGTTTTGAACACCACGTTGATCGCGCCGGCCGTGGAATTGCGCCCGAACAAGGTGCCTTGCGGACCTTTGAGCACTTCGATGCGCTCGACGCCGCCGAGCGTGGTCAGCAAGCCGAGCTGCGCCGGCACGTAAACGCCGTCGACATAGGTGGCGACGCTCGGATCGGCCGAGAGCACGAACGAATCGGTGCCCACCCCGCGCATGAAAATATTGCTCGCGCCCATGATGTCGGTGAACTGCAGCCCCGGCGTGATGCGCCCCAGATCACTGGTGCTCACCACGCCGGCGGATTGCAGCTGCTCCGCGCTGAAACTGCTGACCGACACCGGCACGTCCTGCAGCGGTTCCTCGCGCCGCTGCGCGGTCACCACCACTTCTTCGAGCACGGCGGCATTGGATACCTCGCTGCGACCCGGTGGCGCCTGTTCGACCGGCAGACTCACTGCGATCGTCTCCAGCGGCTCGTCCTGCGCGGCGGTCGCGAAGGTCGCGAAGGTCGCGAGCAGACCCGCAAACACCAGTCCGATCGATATCCCGCACCCAGCCCCACACCCGCCGAATCTGCGCACGACTTCATCCCTGAAAGCATCCGCCACACTCTAGGCACTCCGGTCCGCCGTCCGCGCCCAACAAATGTTTGAACGGCGCGCCCACGTGCTGAGCCCGTAGCCGCTCGAGCGGCGCAGGCTCATCGACTTTCCCGGCCTCAAATGCGGGAACGTCGGCAACGCTCATTTACACCCGGATGTAATTGACAGGACATTTTCACCCGGGCAATATCCGCTCCGAAATTTTTACCCGGAGCAAAAAGTGGCCCCTGTACTTACTTATACGAGTTTCGACGGCCATCGCCGGATCGCGAGTGGCTCGCTGCAGGCCAACGCGCTCGCGGTGAAGCAGGCGATCGAGTCCAATGCCGCCGCCTCGGTACTGACTTTCGACGACCGGACCGGCCAAACGGTCGAAGTCGATACGCGCGGCTCCGACCAGCAGGTCGCGGCCCGCTTCGCCACCCGCGAGCCCGCAGCCGAAGCGCGGGGCCGTGGGCGCCCCAGGCTCGGCGTCATCGCCCGCGAAGTGACCTTGCTGCCGCGGCATTGGGATTGGCTCGCGACCCAGCCCGGCGGCGCGTCGGTGGCGCTGCGCAAACTCGTCGAAGCCGCACGCCGGGCCAATGGCGACAAGGATCGGCAGCGCCGGGCGCAGGAGCGCGCCTATCACTTCATGCTCGCGCTGGCAGGCGATCTGCCCGGCTACGAGGAGGCCACCCGCGCCCTGTTCGCCAACGACGCGCAGCGCTTCGGCGACCTCATCGCCGGCTGGCCGGCGGACCTGCGCGAGCACGCGAGCCAGCTCGCGTTCGGTGGCCTCGGCGGCGAAGAAGCGCCCTCGGAATAGGGCGGTCGAGACCCGCCGCTGCTGCGGTAGACCCGAGCGATGACGGCCGGTCTGGGCCCGCCCTGCGAACTGGCCTGGATCAGGCGGCCGCTTCGGGCCGCAGGAACTCGAGCACCAGCCGGGCGAATTCCTCGGGCCGCTCCTGATGCATGAAATGCCCAGCCTCGACGCGTTGCAGATCGAGCCCGGCGGTGAACAGGTGATCCTGGTTGGCGAACATCTCGGCGCCGATGCAGCCGTCGCGCGAGCCGTAGATGACGCGCGTCGGCACGCTGACCGGCGCCGTCGCGAGTCGCCACAGATCGGCATCGACGACGAGCCGTCCGAGTGCCCGGTAATACGCCAGCGCCGCGGACAGCCGGCGCGGCTCGCGAAACGCGCTCTTGAGCGCGATCCACCAGTCCTGCTGGGCGAACATCCAACCCGGCGACCAGCGCGAAATGCGCCGCTCCAGATCGGCGAAGTCGTTGCGCATGAGCTTGCGCTCGGCGTTCGGCCACTGGAACGCGAGCATGTACGAGGAGCGCGACAGCTGCGCGAAGCTCGGCCGCAGCAGGAAGCGGCGCAGATGCGGAACCGCCGCGGTGACGAGGCGATCGACCCGGTCGGGCCGCAGGTTCGCCGCCGCGTAGCCGGCGACCGCGCCCCAGTCGTGCCCGACCACGCTGGCGCGGTCGGCGCCGAAATGGTCGATCAGCGCGATCACGTCCTGGGCGAGCATGCCGATGCCGTAGTCGCCGTCCGGCGCGAAGCCGCTCGGCGCATAACCGCGCAGATACGGCGCCACCGCCCGATAGCCCGCGTCGGCGAGCGCGCGCAGCAGCGGCACGAAGCTCTCGGCGCGATCCGGAAAACCGTGCAGGCAGAGCACCAGCGGACCTTCGCCGAGTTCGAGGAACGCGAACTCCAGGCCGTTGGCGACGATGGTGCCCTGCTGCGGCGTGAGTTTGCTCATGCGATCCCTGGGTTCAGTCTGTCGAGCATCCGTTCGCGGCATTGTAGGCGTATAAGCCACGATGACCTTGAACACACCGACATGACCACGCGCCCCGACCTCGAAGCCCTCGATCGCGCCGACCCGCTCGCCCCGTTCCGCGAGCGCTTCGCGCTGCCGCGTGGGCAGCTCTACTTCGTCGGCAATTCGCTCGGGGCGATGCCCAAGGCCAGCGCCGAGCGCATGCGTCGGGTCGTCGACCAGGAATGGTCGCAAGACCTCGTGCGCAGCTGGAACCGGCACGGCTGGGTCGATCTGCCGCAGCGCCTCGGCGACAAGATCGGCCGCCTCATCGGTGCCGCGCCCGGCGAAACCGTGGCCTGCGATTCGACCTCGGTAAACCTGTTCAAGGCGCTCGCGATGGCCGTGAAACTGAGGCCGGGCCGGCGTGTGATCGTCTCGGATGCGGACAACTTCCCGACCGACCTGTACATGGCGCAGGGGCTGTCGGGCTGGCTCGGCGACGGCGTCGAATTGCGCACGGTGGCGCTCGACCGGCTCGATTCGGCCTTGGGCGAGGACGTCGCCGTGGTTTCGCTGAGCCACGTCAACTATCGCACCGGCGAGCTGTTCGACATGGCCGCGATCACGCGCAAGGTTCACGACTGCGGAGCGCTGATGCTCTGGGATCTCGCCCATTCGGCCGGCGCGCTGCCGATCGAGCTGGCGGCCTGCGGGGCCGATTTCGCGGTCGGCTGCGGCTACAAGTATTTCAACGGCGGGCCCGGCGCGCCGGCCTGGATCCATGTCGCCGAGCGCCTGCACGCGCAGGTCCGCTCGCCGCTGACCGGATGGTTCGGCCACGAGCGCCCGTTCGCGTTCGAAGGCCACTACGCGCCGGCGGCGGGCATCGCGAGCCTGCTCGTCGGCACGCCGCCGATCCTGTCGATGAGCGCGCTCGAAGCCTCGGTCGACCTGATGCTCGAAGCTCCGATGGCGCAGATCCGCGAGAAATCGCTGCGGCTGAGCGCAGCGTTCATCGAGCTCGTCGAACAGCACTGCGCCGGCCACGGGCTCCAGCTCGTCACGCCGCGCGAGCCCGGGCGACGCGGCAGCCAGGTCTGCCTGCGGCATGCGCAGGCCTGGCCGGTCATGCAGGCGCTGATCGCGCGCGGCGTGATCGGCGACGTGCGCGCGCCTGACATCCTGCGCTTCGGCTTCACGCCGCTGTATTTGCGATACACCGATGTTTGGGACGCGGTGTCCGCGCTCGCCGAGGTGCTGCGCTCGGGCGAGTGGCAGCGCGAGGAATTCCAGCTGCGAGCCAAAGTCACGTGAAGCACCTGCCCGTACCCGTACTGCTGTTCGCCTCGATCTGCGCAGCCTGCGTCCAGCACCCGGCCACGCCGCCGAAAACCGCATCCGAGCCGCCCCTGCTGAGCTGGTCCGAACTCGCTGCGCGGCCGCTGCCGCCGGCCGGCGAACGCATCGCCTATGGCCCCGAAACCTCGCAGTTCGGCGAGCTCCGGCTGCCTGTCGAGGCGAAAGGCCCCACCCCGGTCGTGGTGCTGATTCACGGCGGTTGCTGGCTCGCCGATTTCGACTACGCCTACATGCGCCATCTCGCGGCCGCGCTGAGCGCCGAAGGCTACGCGACCTGGACGATCGAATATCGCCGGCTCGGCGAAGACGGCGGTGGCTGGCCCAACACGTTCAACGACGTCGGCGCCGCGATCGACCAGCTGCGCGGCCTGGCGACGACGCGCGCGCTCGACCTGGGCCGCGTCGTCACGCTCGGCCACTCGGCCGGCGGCCAGCTCGCCCTCTGGGCCGCGAGCCGCCCGCGTCTCGGGCTCGGCAGCCCGCTGCATGCGGACGGCGCGGTGCCGATCCGCGGCGTGATCGGCCTCGCCGCGATCACCGACCTCGCCCAGTACCGCAACGGCCCGGCCGACAGCTGCCACGGCTCGGTCGAACCGCTCATGGGCGGCTCGCCGCAGGCCGTGCCGAAACGCTACTCGCAGGTCTCGCCGATCGAGCTGCTGCCGCTGCAGGCCGAGCAATGGCTGATCCAGGGCGAGCGCGATCCCATCGTCGATTCCGCCTCGGTCGAGCGCTACGTCAAAGCGGCCCAGGCGGCCGGCGACGAGGCCCGGCTGATCCGCATCGGCAGCGGCCACTTCGATCCGGTGGCGCCGGAAGGGCCTTCGTGGCAGGCGATCAGGCAAGCGCTGCAGCGCATGGCGTCGGTGCGCTGAACGAGGCATTCCGCGCACACGTAGGGTGACCGCTTCGGCGTTCGTCAGAAGTTAGGAACCCGACGCGAAGGACGTGAGATGGCCAACAGCCAGGGCCTGGTCGATGCGCTGCCGCTGACTGCCGCCCCGGCGCAGCGGGCGCCCCGGCAGAACTGGATCCTCGATCCGGCCCAGGACATGGCCGCAATCATTCTTGCGCCGCTGCTCGTGCTGGCCGTTGCGCTGATCATGTTCGCAACGCTCGGCGCCGTTGCGGCGACCGCCCTGATCGTCACCACGCACATCGTCATGACGGTTGCGCACCATCTGCCGACCTTCATCCGCATCTACGGCGATGTCGAACTGTTCCGCCGCCATCGCGCCACCTTCGTCATCGCCCCGCTGCTGCCGTTCTCGCTGTCGATGGCGGCCGGCGTCTGGCTTATCACGCACGACCTGCCGATCGAAAACCTGCTGTACGTGTTCCTGCTCGCGGTGATCTGGGACCCGTGGCATTTCCTGATGCAGCACTACGGCTTCATGCGCCTCTACGATCGCCACAACGCGGCTCCGCGCAAGCTCGCCGCGCGCATGGACCTGCTGCTGTGCGCGAGCTGGTTCATCGCCATCATGCTCGCCGCGGGCGAATGGCTCGCGGGCCTGCTCGAAGACCTGTATCAGAGCGCCGGCCTGCCGCTGCTGCTCGCGTTTCCGCCGCACATGATCTCCGCGCTGCAGCAGCTGAGCCTGTTCGTCGCGCTCGCGGCGACCGCGGCGTATGCGGTGTACCTGCTCTGGTGCAGGCGCCACCACTACTTCGTCAGCCGCAGCAAGCTCGCGCTGTTCGCGAGCAGCTTCGGCGTGATGCTGCTCACGTACACGCCGAACGCACTGATCGAAAAACTCGCTCCGGGCTGGAGTTTCAAGGCCGGCTTCGCGGCCGTTGGCATCGTGCACATGACGCAATATCTGGCGATCGTCTGGCGCTACAACCGCGGCCTCGCCGCGCAGCCGCAGCGCGCGCGTGCCGGCTGGTTCTTGCGCGTGCATGCACGCGGAGGCTGGATCATCGGCGCCGCTTACGTCGCGCTGTGTCTTGGTTATGGCGAGCTGCTGACGACGAACTGGGACAGCCGCTGGCTCATGGCCCTGCTGATCTCGCTGGGCCTGACCTCGACGCTCATGCACTACTACTTCGACGGCTTCATCTGGAAGCTGCGCCAGCCGGACAATCGCGGCCCACTGGCCTTGCCCGCGCTTGCGAACACGCAGCCATCGACGACCCGCGACCAAGCTCCGGCCTCGCGCGTCGCGCTGCGGCAGCTGGCCTATTTCGGCATTCCGCTCGGGGTACTGAGCGTCGGCGCCGTCTCGGTCTGGCAGGGTGCGCAGAGCGACTATCTCGCGCATCTGCTTCAGGCACAGAAACTTTCGCAATCCGGACAGGCGAACGGCGCCGCGAGCGAAGCACGCTCCGCCTTCGCGCTCATGAACGGGCAACTGCCGATCGAACGGCGCCTGGTCGAGCTGCATCCGAGTGCGGACCGGCAGGCCAAGCTGGCCTTGCTGATCTACAACCAATCGCGGCTCGAGCATCTGGTACTGCCCACGCTGGCGCATCGCAGCCCCGACGCATCGGGGCTCGCGGAGCATCGCGATCACGTGCGTGAAGCGGCCAACTGGTTGCAGCTGGCGCTCGACAGCGGCGATCCGATTGCGCATGCGGGGCGCCCGCAGATGAACGCGGACGGTGGGCGCCGGCTACTCGCGGCCTGGCTGCGCGAGATCGAACCGGAGCGCAGCGTGCCGCACTAGCGCCTCACCGCGCCGCCGCTGCGCCCCGCACCGAAACCTCTGCCTTCCATCGAGGCGGCTCCGCCCACGCGGTGCCGACAGGCCCCCGCTGTCCGCCCTCCACCGACTCATCACATCAACGCTTGCAACCAAGCCTTCTCACATGATCCGAAACCTGTTGTTGAGCCTGGCCCTGATCGCCACCGCTCTGGCATCCGCACCCGCGTCCGCACAGAGCAGCGCAGGCCCGCTGCCGAAAGTGCGCCTGTTCACCACCGGCGGAACCATCCAGAGCCGTGGCGCGCATCGCCAGAAGCTCATGGAATACAGCGACGGCAAGGTCACGCCCGAGCAGCTCGTCAACGATCTGCCCGAGCTCAAGGAAGTGGCGCAGCTCGAATACATGGAGATCTCCAACGTCGGCTCGCCGAGCGTGAACACCGAGATCCAGCTCAGGCTCGCCAAGGAGATCAACGCCTGGCTGGCCAAGCCCGAGTCGGCCGGCGCCGTCGTCACGCACGGCACCGCGACGCTCGAAGAAACCGCGTATTTCCTCAACCTCGTCGTCAAGTCCGACAAGCCGGTGGTGCTGGTCGGGGCGATGCGGCCGTTCACCGCCGTCAGCCGCGACGGCCCGTTCAATCTCTACAACGCAGTGCGCGTGGCCGGCTCGCCGAAGGCGCGCGGCATGGGCGTGATGATCCTGCTCAACGACGAGATCAACGCGGCGCGCGATACCACCAAGGGCAACACCTATCGCACGGACACCTTCGTCGCGCGCGATCTCGGCCCGCTCGGCTATGCCGATTCCGACCAGATCGTGTTCTACCGCAAGCCCACGTACCGGCACACGAGCAAGTCGGAGTTCGATGTCTCCAAGCTCAGCACGCTGCCGCGCGTCGACATCACCTACGGCTACCAGGAGGACGACGGCACCGCGATCGATGCCTTCGTCGCCGCCGGAGCCAAAGGCCTGGTGCTGACGGGCGGAGACAAGGACGCGATCAAGCGCGCGCAGGAAAAAGGCGTGCTCATCGTCAGCAGCGATCGCAAGGGTTCCGGCCGCGTCGTCGAGAGCGAGAAAGCCGCTGCCGAAAAGCGCGTGACCTCCGACAACCTGCTGCCGATGAAGGCGCGCATCCTGCTGCGCCTGGCGCTGACCAAGACCAGCGATCCGAAGGAAATCCAGCGCATGTTCAACCAGTATTGATCGGGACGAGAACAGATCATGACTCGCAATCTTTCACTCGTCGCCGCACTGAATCTCGCTGGCGCGCTGCTCTGCTCCGCCGCATTCGCGCAGGAAATTCCGCGCCACGCACCACCGCCGGCGATGCCGGCGGATGTCTCCAGGCTGCCGACCATCGTGCTGATGTCCTACGGCGGCACCATCGCGAGCCGTGGCACGCCGCGCCTCAACGTCACCAATTACGGCGGCAAGGAAAACAAGCGCGTCGATCCGCAGGATTGGGTCGACGACCTGCCCGAGCTGCGCGGCGTCGCCAACATCGTCATCGACGACGAGCGTCCTGCCGAAGACGCCAAGGAGCCCGCGAGCTACGACGATCAGGCGCGCATCGCCAAGCGCATGAACGAGCTCGTGCGCGATCCGAAGATCAAGGGCATCGTGCTCACGCACGGCACCAACTCGATGGCCGAAACCGCGTATTACCTGAACCTGGTGGTCAAGACCGACAAGCCCATCGTGCTGGTCGGATCGCAGCGTCCGTGGACGGGCTTGTCGGGCGACGGCCCGCGCAATCTCTACGACGCCGTGCGCGTGGCCGCGTCCAAAGAAGCCTGGGGCAAGGGCGTGCTGCACGCGATGAACCAGCTCATCAATACGGCGCGCGATGTCGACAAGACCAGCGCGTATCGCACCAACACCTTCATCGGTGTCGATGTCGGCGCGCTCGGCTACGCCGATCCGGATCGCATCGTGTTCTACCGCGAGCCCGTGCGCCGCCACACCGATGGCTCCGAGTTCGCCGGCAAGGCTTATCCGAGTCTGCCAGTCGTCGAAGTGGCCTACGCGTATCGCGAAGCGCCCGGTTACCTGATCGATGCGATGGTCGCCAACGGCGCCAAGGGCATCATCGTCGAAGGCACCGGCGCCGGTAGCCCGACCGCGAGCGAGAACGATGCGATCAAGCGCGCGCAGGAAAAGGGCGTGATCGTGGTCGCCACCGCGCGCACGCATGGCGGCCGTGTGCAGGACACACCGCGCAGGCGTGATGCCAAGATCGTTCCGGGCGACAACCTCAAGCCCGAGAAGGCTCGCATCCTGCTGCAACTCGCGCTCACCAAGACCAGCGACATCAACGAAATCACGAGAATCTTCAATGAATACTGATCGCCTGCGCCGTGCCCCGCTCGCGCTGTGCCTGTTGCTGCTCTGCGGTGCGAGCAGCGCCGCGATGCCGGCCTACGAGCATCACGTCAAGCTGACACCCGACAACTCGGTGATCGGCAACTATCCGGCCGACAAAAAGCCCATTCTCACGGTCAAGTCGGGCGCCACCGTGCGCATCGACACCGGCGGCGGCAATCGCTGGGGCGACGAAGACGCGATGAGCTGGATCGCCAAGCAAGGCATCAAGCTCAATGCCGAAGAAACCGTTGCGATCCAGGAGATCGTCCGCGTCGTCAAGGAAACACCGCGCCAGGCCGGCATTCAAAGCGGCCATCTGATCGTCGGCCCGATCGCGGTCGAAGGTGCGATGCCCGGCGATACGCTCGAAGTGCGCATCAAGTCGGTGGTGCCGCGCATTCCGTATGGCACCGTCGGCGGACGGCCCGGACGCGGCGGCATTCCGGATGACGTCAGAGAGCCTTTCAGCTTCGTCGTCGGCTTCGATGCCAAGCGCACGATCGGACAGTTCATGCCCGACATCGCGGTTCCGCTGGCGCCGTTCATGGGCGTGATGGGCACGCTTCCGGCCGCCAGCGAAGGTGCGAATCGCCGCAGCGGTCCGCCGGGCCTGTTCGGCGGCAATCTCGACTGCAAGGAACTCGTCGACGGCACCACGCTGTTCCTGCCGGTGTTTCATCCGGGCGGGCTGTTCTACACCGGCGATGCGCACGCGGCGCAAGGCGATGGCGAGATCACCGTCAACGCGATCGAGACCGCCAACACGGCGGTGCTGCAGTTCATCCTGCACAAGAACACCGGGCTCAAGGTTCCGCGTGCCGAAACACCGACGCACTACATCAGCTTCGGCCTCGACCCGGATCTCGACAACGCGATGACGATGGCGATCCGCGAAACCAATGCTTTCCTCGCCGAGACCAAGCAGTTGCCGTTCGAACGCGCGTTCGCGCTCGGCAGCATCGGCATCGATTTTCGCGTGACGCAAGTGGTCGACGACACCAAGGGCATCCACGCGATGATTCCGAAAAGCTTGTTCCTCAAGGACAAGAACCCGTTTTGGGCGCCTGCGCCCAAAGGGCGCTGAACTTCCTGCAGCGTCAGTGGACGCTGGGCCCGGATGTCACGAGTGTCCGAGCCGAGCTTCCCAGCCCCTGCCGCCGGCCGGCTCCTTCCACTCTCCAGTGAAACGGCCGGCGGCCTTTTTTTTCGCATTCCCTATCGAACCGAACAGCGCTGTTCATGACGAACGGCGTGGGGTTTCGCATGCCCCGCGCGTCTGACTCATGGCCAGCAGAACACCAACACGACGGAGCCCGCCGACGATGTTCAAGCCCAACACGACACCCTCGCTTTCGCGCCGACGATTTCTCGGCAGCAGCGTCACCGCCGCCGGTGGCGCGCTGGCCTTGGCTCAATTTTCGCCTGCGTTCGCTGCGCTCGCGTCCGGCGACGTGCTCACGCTGTCGGCCACCGCCGTTGCTGCCAAGCTGCGCAAAGGCGAAATCAGCGCCACCGAACTCGTCAAGCGCTGCTATGCGCGCATCGACGAAGTGAATCCCACGCTCAACGCGGTAGTCTTCACCTGCCGCGAACGCGCCTACGCCGAAGCGGCCGAGCTCGACAAGATGCTCGCAGCCGGCAAGACCAAGGGTCCGCTGCACGGCGTGCCGTTCACGATCAAGGACTCGTTCGACACCGGCGGCGTGGTTTCCACCGGCGGCACGCTCGGCCGCAAGCAATATGTGCCGGGCGCCGACGCCACCGTGGTCGCGCGCCTGCGCGAAGCCGGCGGCATTCTGCTGGGCAAGAGCAACACGCCCGAGTTCACGCTCGGCGGCGGTGCGCGCGGCACTTACAACCTCGTCTACGGGCAGACCTACAACGCCTACGGCCAGCGGTATTCGCCGGCGGGTTCTTCGGGTGGCGCGGGCGCGATCGTCGCGGCCGGCGGCGCGTACTTCGATATCGGCTCGGACTATGGCGGCAGCATTCGCGGGCCTTCCAACTTCAACGGTATCGCCGGCATCAAGCCCACGTACGGACGCGTGCCGCGCACCGGGCACATCGTCGGCTACGGCGGCGCCTACGATAACTTCCAGGAGACCGGTCCGATGGCGCGCTATGTCGAAGACCTCGCGCTACTGTTGCCGATCGTCGCCGGACCCGATGCTTCGGATGCGGCGATGGCGCCGGTTCCGCTCGGCGATCCCGGAAAGGTCGAGATCAAGAAGCTGCGCGTCGCGTATTACCTGAGCGACGGCGTCACCGAGCCGAGCGCCGAGATCAAGGCGATGGTCACGCAATGCGTCGGCTACTTCCAGAGCGCAGGCTGCAAGGTCACGCAGGACATGCCGCCGAAGATGAAGGAGCTCTCCGACGCGCGTCGGCGCTTCAGCAGCGCCAGCGGCGGAGACAACATGCGTCGGCTGCTCAAGAAGCACGGCAGCCTCCAAGCCTCGCCGGGCCTGCGGCTGGATGGCGACGAGATCAGCAGTGCCGAATTCACCGCGGCCTGCGAGGCGATGGACGCGATCAAGAGCGAACAGCTGACCTGGTTCGAGCAGTACGACCTCATCGTCTGCCCGAGCAGCGCCACGGCGCCCAAGCCGGTGCCGCCCGAATTCACGCGCCCACCCAATGGGCCGAATCCCGGCGGCGGCTACAACAGCCAGTACAACACCACGGGCTGGCCCGCGGGCGTCGTACGCGCGACGACATCGAAGGACGAGGCCGGCTTGCCGCTCGGCATTCAAGTGGTCGCCCAGCCCTGGCGCGACGACGTCGTGATCGCCGCGCTCGCGATGATCGAGAAGCAGACCGGCGGCTATCACGCCCCGACGCTCTGAACCCTTCCCTCTTTCCTGCCGCAACGCACCGAGCAATCCGATGAACGATGGCACGCCGCAGCACCCGCAGAATTTCGTCTCCCAGCATCTGGTTCCGAATCCGCAGAACCGCGAAAGCCTGAGCCGGCGCACGTTGCTCGGGCTCGCCGCGGCAGCCAACGCTGCGGTGATGTCGGCGCCCGCGCAATCGGCCGACACGAGCGACGAGATCATTTACATGTCGGCGACCAAGCTCGCCGGACTGATCCGCGCGAAAAAGGTCTCCGCATCCGAAGCGGTGGAGGCCTACATCGCGCGCCAGCTCGCGGTGAACGACCTCATGAACGCAGTGGTCATGAACTGCTACGCCCGCGCACGCGCCGAAGCCAAGGCGCTCGACGCCGCCGCCGCGCGCGGTGACTGGAAAGGCGCGCTGCACGGCGTGCCGATCACGCTCAAGGATTCGATCGACACCGAAGGCGTGATCTCCACCGGCGCCACCTACGGCCGCCAGCAGTACGTGCCGAAGAAAGACGCGACCGTCGCCGCGCGCGTGCGCAAGGCCGGCGCGATCCTGCTCGGCAAGACCAATACGCCGGAGTTCACGCTCGGCGGCCTCGCGGGCATCAGCACCTCGAGCAACCTGCTCTACGGCTCTTCGCACAACCCCTACGATCTGACGCGCTCGACGGCGGGTTCTTCGGGCGGCGCCGGCGCGATCGTCGCGGCGGGCGGTTCGGCCTTCGACATCGGCTCGGATTGGGGCGGCAGCATTCGTGGGCCCGCGCACAACAACGGCATCGCCGGCATCAAGCCGACCAGCGTTCGCGTGCCGCGCACCGGCCATATCGTCGACTACGGCGGCATCTTCGATTTGTGGCAGCAGCTCGGGCCAATGGCGCGTCGCGTCGAAGACCTCACGCTGATCACGCCGATCATCTCGGGCCCGGATTTTCGTGACGCGAGCTGCGCACCGGTGCCGTGGGCCGATCCGGCCAAGGTCGAGCTCAAGAAACTCAAGGTCGCGTTCTGCGCCGACAACGGCGGCATCGGCCGCTGGGCCACCGACGACGACACCAAGAACCTTGTGCGCCAGGTCGCCAAGTGGCTCGAAGGCGCAACGCAATCGGTCACCGAAGATGCGCCGCTCGCGCAGTTCGAAACCCTGCGCGAGACACGCAACACGCTCACCAACGGCGACGGCTGGGCCTTCTACAAGCGGCTCGCGGACAAATGGGGCACGGTGAACTTCTCGCCTTCGCGCAAGGAGGCGATGGCCAACGCCAAGCCGATCAGCAGCGCGGCGATGGTCGAAGCCTGGGAGCAGCACGACGAAGCCAAGTCGCGCATGCTCGGCTGGATGAAGCAGTACGACGTCTTCATCTGCCCGACTTCGAACAAGGTGGCGCAGCCGATCGATGCCGAAGGCCCGACCTGGCCGGCGGGCAAGGACGGCGGCTGGCCGTACACCGGCGTGTTCAATTCGAGCGGCTGGCCATCGGTGGTGGTGCGCTGCGGATCGTCGGCCGACGGCAAGTTGCCGATCGGCCTGCAGGTGGTCGCGGCGCCGTGGCGCGAGGACATCTGCCTGGCCGTCGCGAGCTATCTCGAAAGCCGCAGCGGCGGCTGGAAGAAGCCGCCGATCTGAGCGCGCCGCCATGCGCTCGCCGTTACCGATGAAACGTCGCGACCTGCTCGGCGCCGGCATTGCTGCGGCGAGCATCGGCGCGCTCGGAAGCATCGCGCCTGCGAGCGCGGAGCCGATTGCGCCCCACGCGCTGATCGAATATTCGGCCAGCGAAATCGCCGCGATGATTCGCGCGCGCAAAGTCAGCGCACGCGAAGTCGTCGATGCCTGCTATGCGCGCATCGATGCGGTGAACCCGCGCATCAACGCGGTGGTCGCCCAATGCCGTGCCCGCGCTTACGCCGAAGCCGGTCAGGCCGATGCCCTGCTCGCGCAAGGCAGGCTGCTCGGGCCGCTGCACGGCGTGCCGTTCACGGCCAAGGATTCGTTCGACACGGCCGGCGTGGTCTCCACGGGCGGCACGCTCGGCCGCAAGGATTTCGTGCCCGGGCGCGATGCCACCGCGATCGCCCGCGTGCGCGCCGCCGGCGCGATTCTGCTCGGCAAGACCAACACGCCGGAATTCACGCTCGGCGGCGGTGCACGCGAAACCTACAACCTGCTGCACGGGCAGACCTACAACCCTTACGGCGAAGGCTATCTGTGCTCGGGATCGTCGGGCGGTGCGGGCGCCATCGTCGCGGCCGCGGGGGCGTACTTCGACATCGGCTCGGACTACGGCGGCAGCATTCGCGGCCCCGCGTTCGCCAACGGCATCGCCGGCATCAAGCCCACTTACGGACGCGTGCCGCGCACCGGGCATATCGTCGGCTATGGCGGGCCTTTCGATAACTTTCAGGAGATCGGCCCGCTCGCACGACGCGTCGCCGATCTGTCGCTGATCCTGCCGATCATCATGGGCCCGGATGATTCCGACGCCGCGATGGCCCCGGTCCCGCTCGGCGATCCGGCGCAAGTGGATCTGAGCAAGCTGCGCATCGCCTGGTACATCGACAACGGCAGCATCCGCGTGAGCCGCGAAGTGCAAGCGATGATCGAACGCTGCGTCGGCTATTTCACCAAGCTCGGCTGCAAGGCCAGGCAGGATCGGCCTCCACGCTTCAAGGAACTCGCCGATGCGCGCGCCGCGTTCTCGGGCGCCGACGGCCGCGAGTTCATGCGCCGCCTCATGCGCAAGCACGGCACCACGCAGCCTTCACCGGGCTTGAACATCAAGGGCAGCGAACTGCCGAGCAGCGAGTTCACGCGCCTGTGCGAACAGATGGACGCGATCAAGAGCGAGCAGCTCGCCTGGTTCGAGCAATACGACCTGATCCTGTGCCCGGTGACCTGGCGCGCACCGCAGAAAGTGACTAGCGAGTACCTGATGCCGCCCGAATGGGGCGCCGGTTACGGCGGCATGACCAGCGAATACAACACCACCGGCTGGCCGGCCGGCGTCGTGCGCGCGGGAACATCGAAGGACTCGCCGGGCCTGCCGCTGGGCATCCATGTCGTCGCGCAACCCTGGCGCGACGACATCGTGCTCGCCGCGCTCGCGCATATCGAGAAGCAGACGGGCGGATGGCGGATGCCGGGGATATAGCGACAGCCGGGACTTGGTTACGGACCGCTGTCTGTCAGCGCGAGAGGATGAACGGCGATACGCGCTACACGGCTCTTGAGTGGCTACGAAACTCTGGCCGGTCCAGTACAAAGAGCGCATTGAAAGCGTACCAGGCCGACAACGGCATCAAGGTCGACGGAACGCTCAGCACTGCGACCCTTAATAGCCTCGGCATAAGTGGCTCCAACTAAGCCTATCGACCATGGGCATCGCCTAGCCAGCTTTGCAAGCGCGACGGCTTGCGGTCTGGACGCAAACGTTAAACGACCGCTCATGGCACAAAGCAGCCCACACACAGAGTCGCCACAAGCACACGACTTCATCTGCCCCCGACCTTCGCTCCCCTTGCTGGCCGCAAGAAAGGCGCGGTCCATCATTCGCGCGCAAAAAACCTGCACTCGGGGCAACGCACCCCTGATTCGCTAAACGGCCGCTTCGACCTGTTACCCTGTCGCTCGCATGTCCCGCCTGCTCGCCACCTGGATGTTCTGCCTGGGCCTCGTCATCACGAGGCTGCTGGGGGTGCACGTCCATGTTTGCGCAGGGCTCGAACAGCAGCCGGGCGGGCACGAGCAGCCGCACTACGCGGATGCGGGCCTCCTGTTCGGCGAGTCACACGATAGCGATCATGCCGATGACCGCGAGGTCGATCTGGTCGCGTCCATCGCCAGCTCGCCGTCGTTCGCGGACCTCGACCCGGTGGCACTGCCCGGTCCCGATCGACTCACCCTGTCGGCTGCCGCCGGCTGGCTCAGCAGCATCGTTCCGCAAGGCCCACCCGCTACGGCAGCGGTTCGGCCTTCCTATTTCACGCCGCCCTTGCGCGGCCCGCCGTCGATCTCCCTGACCTGAACCCTGCTCCGCCCCGTCTCGGGCGGTCGTTCATGCTGTCCTGGAGATTTCCATGTTCACCCGTCTGGGTCGCAGCCTGCCGGTTGCTGCGACGCTTTTGGCCTTGGGCGCCTCGACTTCGGTCAGGGCCCAAGAGCCCGTCATCACGCTGCGCGAAGCAATTTCGCGCACGCTGCAATCCAACCCCGATCTGGCCGCCTACGCCTATACCCTGAAAGCGCAGGACGGTCGTATCACGCAGTCGGGCCTGCGTCCCAACCCCACGCTTTCCGGCACAGTCGAGAACGTGCTCGGCACCGGGCTGGCCAGCGGCGGCCAATACGCCGAGCTCACGCTGATGCTGAGCCAGGTGATCGAACTCGGCGGGCTCCGCGAGCGGCGCATCGACGTCGCCCGGCGCGAACGCGATGGCCTGCAAGCCGAAGGCGACATCCGGCGGCTCGACACCATTGCCGAAACCGCGCGCCGCTTCGTCTCGCTGGCCTCGCAGCAGGAGCAGCATCAGCTCACCCACCTTGCGGTGGAGCTCGCCGAGAAAACCGCAGCCGCAGTGGAAAAGCGGGTCGCCGCCGCGAAGTCGCCTTTGGCGGAACGCGACCGCGCTGCGGTGGCCCTGCAGCGTGCGCAGAACGACGACGCCCACGCCGAGCACGAGCTGCAAACCGCGCGTTATGCGCTGGCCGCAAGCTGGGCGGCGAGCAAGCCGGACTTCGTCTCCGCTTCGGCCGATCTCTACCGGCTGCCGACGATGCGCTCCTACGACGAGCTGCTCGCCGCACTCGAAGCGACGCCGGATCTGGCTCGCTATCTGTCGGAAGCCCGGCTGCGCGATGCCGAGATCGCGCTCGCCATCGCAGGCCGTCGGCAGGGCTTGCAGATCGGGGCTGGCGTACGTCGGCTCGAGCAGACCCGCGACACGGGCCTGGTGTTCTCGTTCCAGATGCCGCTGCCGGTCGGTGATCGCAACCAGGGCTTGATCGCAGAGGCTGAAGCTCGACGCGAGGGCGCGGCGGCGGAGCGCGAAGCCACCCTGATCAAGGCGCGCACCCAGCTGTTCGGCTACTACCGCGAGCTGCTCGATCGACAGCGGCAGGTCGGGCTGATTCGCGAGAAGGCCCTGCCGCGCATGGAGTCGGCGCTCGCCCACACCGACTACGCCTATGAGCGCGGCCGCTACAGCTATCTCGAATTGGTGGATGCCCAGCGCGAACTGCTGGAGCTCAAGCGCGAGGCGATCGAAGCGGCCGCGCAATACCACTTCACCCTCATCGAAATCGAACGACTCACCGGCAACGGCCTGAGTCGCTGAAGGACATCGCACCATGCGCCATCCCATTCTCCTTTCCGCGCTGCTGGCGGGTCTGCTGTCGCTTTCGGCCTGCGGCTCCTCCACTCCCGAAGACCACGAAGACGAGCAAGGCCGCACTCGCGGCCAGCACCAGGACGGTGACCGCCAATCCGGCGAGCACGGCGAAGTCGTGAAACTCGGCCCCGAAGCTCGACGAGCCGCCAAGCTCGCGATCGCGCCGGCAGCGCCGGGCACCCTCCGCGAAACCTTGCAGCTCTACGGTGTGGTGAGGCCCAACGCCGAACGCATCCGCAGCGTTACCGCGCGCTTTCCGGGCGTGGTGCGCTCCGTCGCTGCCAAGGTGGGCGACACGGTGCGGCAGGGCCAGACGCTGGCCACGGTCGAGAGCAACGAAAGCCTGCAGGTGTACCCGATCGTCAGTCCGCTCGGCGGCGTGGTGACCGAGCGCGCCACCAACCCTGGCGAACAGGCGGAGCAGGCGTCGCTGTTCACGGTTGCCGATCTGGGCACCGTGTGGGTCGAACTGGCGCTGTTCCCACGTGATCGCAGCCGCGTAAAGCCGGGCCAGGCCGTGCGCGTGCAGACCGCCGATGGCGGCCCCGTACGCGAAGGCAAGATCGTGTTCGTTTCACCGCTGGGCGCCTCGAACACGCAAAGCCTCACGGCTCGCGTGCTGCTCGACAACGCCGATGGCTTCTGGTCCCCGGGGCTTTACGTGCGCGGCCAAGTCACCATCGGCGAATCGAATGCCGCGCTGGTGGTGCCCGCGGCTGCCTTGCAGGAGCTCGAAGGCGGTACCTCCGTGTTCGTCGATACCGCCGAAGGATTCGTCGCGCGCCCGGTCAGGGTCGGCCGCAGCGACGGACTCGTCGTCGAGGTGCTGCAAGGCCTCGCCGCCGGTGACGCCGTCGTCGGCGAAGGCAGCTTCGTGTTGAAGGCGGAACTGGGCAAGGGAGAGGCCGAACATGACCACTGACCGGATCTCCGGCAGCCACACGCACGCTCGACCTGCCGCCACCGCCATCGCCGGAGGGCTCGAGCATGCTTGAGAAACTGCTGCGATTCTCGATCGGCCGAAGCGGCGTCGTCATGGTGCTGATGCTGGCCCTGATCGCCCTGGGCGCCTGGAACTATCAACGCCTGCCGATCGACGCGGTGCCCGACATCACCAACGTGCAGGTGCAGATCAACACGCAGGCTCCGGGCTACACACCGCTGGAGGTCGAGCAACGCATCACCGTCCCGATCGAAACCGCCCTCACCGGCTTGCCGGGCCTGGACTATCGTCGCTCGCTGTCCCGCTACGGACTCTCGCAGGTCACCGTCGTGTTTGCAGACGGCACCGACCTGTACTTTGCGCGCAACCTCGTCAACGAACGTCTGCAACAGGCGCGCAGCCGTTTGCCCGACGGAGTCGAACCCGCCATGGGGCCGATCGCAACGGGGCTCGGTGAGATCTTTCTCTATACGGTGGAGGCCGACGGCAACGCGCGGCAGGCAGACGGCAGGCCCTACGACTCGATGGCGCTGCGATCGCTGCAGGATTGGGTGATACGCCCGCAGCTGCTGCAGGTTACGGGCGTGACCGAAGTCAACAGCATCGGCGGCTACGCCAAGCAGTTTCATGTGCTACCCGATCCGGGGCGCCTGCTGTCCTACGGCCTGACGATGGATCAGGTCGCCGAAGCACTCGAGCGCAACAACGCCAATCGGGGCGCGGGTTATCTCGAACGCAACAGGGAGCAGCTGCTCGTTCGTATTCCGGGTCAGGTCGCAGGACTCGACGATCTGCGTCGCATCGTCGTGGCGACACGCGATGGCTTGCCGATCACCGTTGGCGACGTCGCGGAAGTCGCGCTCGGCAAGGAGCTGCGCACCGGTGCCGCAACGCGCGATGGGCACGAAACGGTTCTCGGTACAGCCGTGATGCTGGTGGGCGAAAACAGCCGGGCTGTCGCCAAAGCCGTCGCGATCCAGCTCGACCGGATCAACGACTCGCTGCCCGGAGGCGTGACAGCCGTTCCGGCTTACGATCGCACGGTGCTGGTCGACAAGGCCATCGCGACCGTGCAGAAGAATCTCCTCGAAGGCGCATTGCTGGTGGTGGTGATTCTGTTCGTACTGCTCGGCAATCTGCGTGCTGCACTGCTGACCGCTGCGGTGATTCCGATCGCGATGCTGATGACGATCACGGGCATGGTCGAAACCGGCGTGTCGGCCAACCTCATGAGTCTCGGCGCGCTCGACTTCGGCCTCATCGTCGATGGCGCGGTGATCATCGTCGAGAACTGCCTGCGACGATTGTCGGAAAACACCGGCGCGCGTCCGCTCGCGCCGCGCGATCGTTTCAAGCGGGTGTACGAAGCCACCGCCGAGGTCATCCGTCCCAGCCTGTTCGGAGTGTTCATCATCACGGCCGTGTATCTGCCGATCTTCGCGCTCGAAGGGGTGGAGGGAAAGATGTTCCATCCGATGGCGCAGACCGTGGTCATGGCGCTCGCGGCGGCACTTTTGCTGTCGGTCACTTTCGTGCCAGCCGGCGTGGCGCTGCTGTTCCGCGGGCCCGTGCGCGAGAAGCACAACGTGGTGCTCGATCTCGCCCGCCGCGGCTATCAGCCGCTGCTGCGATTCGCGCTGCGGGCGCGCTGGGCTTTCGTTGCCGGCGCCGTGGCGCTGGTGCTGGCGTGCGGAGCCATCGCGAGCCGCATGGGAAGCGAGTTCGTTCCGAACTTGAACGAAGGCGATATCGCAGTCCAGGTGCTGCGCATTCCGGCAACCGGCCTCACGCAATCGGTGGAGTTCCAGAAGCAGGTCGAACAGCGGCTGCTGCAGTTCCCCGAAGTACTGACGGCGTTTGCGCGCACCGGCACCGCGGAAGTGGCGACGGACCCGATGCCGCAGAACATCTCGGACGGCTACGTGATGCTCAAGCCGGTCGACCAATGGCCCGATCCGAAGAAGTCCAAGGCCGACCTCGAAGCCGACATTCAGGCCGCGCTCGAGCAGCTTCCCGGCAACGCCTACGAACTCAGCCAGCCGATCCAGCTTCGCTTCAACGAGCTGATCTCCGGCGTGCGTTCGGACTTCGCGGTGAAGCTCTACGGAGACGACCTCGACGTGCTGCGGCGTTCGGGCAATCGGCTGGCGGCCGCCGTGCGCGGCGTCACCGGCGCCGAAGATGTGAAAGTCGAGCAGGTGTCGGGGCTGCCGGTGCTGTCGATCCAGCCCAGGCGTGACGCCCTGGCGCGCTACGGCGTGGCGCTGGCCGACCTGCAGTCGGCGGTGTCGGCGGCGATCGGGGGCCGCGAGGTGGGCGAGGTGTTCGAGGGCGATGCGCGCTACGCGATCGTCGTGCGCCTGCCGGAGGCTCAGCGCGACGATCTGCGCAACCTCGATCGCTTGCCGATCAGTCTTCCGAGCGGCGGCACCGTGCCATTGGCCGAAGTCGCGCAGCTCATCGTTGCGCCAGAACCGAACCAGATCAGTCGTGAAAACGGAAAACGGCGCATCGTGGTGACCGCCAACGTGCGCGGCCGTGATCTCGGCAGCTTCGTCGCGGATGCGCAGGCCGCCGTTCGCCAGGTCTCGCTGCGACCGGGTTACTGGATCGACTACGGCGGCACTTTCGAGCAGTTGCAGTCGGCCAGCCGGAGACTCGCGATCGTCGTGCCGGTGACGCTGGCCTTGATCCTCGGCCTGCTGGTACTCGCGTTCGGCAACCTGCGCGACGCGTTGGTGATCTTCTCGGGCGTGCCGCTGGCGCTCACGGGCGGCGTTCTCGCGTTGTGGATACGCGACATTCCGCTGTCGATCTCCGCGGGGGTCGGATTCATTGCGCTGTCGGGTGTCGCGGTACTCAACGGCTTGGTGATGGTGAGCTTCATCCGCGGATTGCGCGAGCAGGGTGCCGGGCTGGACGATGCGATCATCGAAGGTGCGCTGACGCGGCTACGTCCCGTCCTCATGACGGCGCTCGTCGCCTCTCTCGGCTTCGTCCCGATGGCCTTGAACACGGGCACCGGTGCCGAAGTGCAGCGCCCGCTGGCCACCGTGGTGATTGGCGGCATCATCTCGTCCACCCTCCTGACCTTGCTCGTACTGCCGGGCTTGTATCGCCTGGCGCATGGACGCGAGCGGCGAACCGGGTCGGCGATCGCGTCCGCGCAAACGAGCACAGACGCGTCATGACGGCGCTCCGGCGGCGATTCCCGAAGCGGCTTAGTACAGGCGCGCCATCTGGACTATTTTTCGAAGGGGGTCGTCCGGTGGACGTTGCGAAGCGGCTCGCGGGGGAGCGCTGGTCGATGCCGAGGCCGGCCCACCGCGGGTTCGCAGGGGCGCAGGAGCGTTCCGGCGGCCGGGCCTCGATCCGAAGGAGAAGACGATGAGTGCAGGACACGACCACGGGCGCGGCGCCAACGAACGCTCGATGTGGATCGCATTGGGCCTGACGGGCACCTACATGATCGCCGAAGCGGTCGGCGGCTGGCTGACCGGCAGCCTGGCGCTGCTCTCCGACGCCGCGCACATGTTCACGGATACCCTCGCCCTGGCGATCGCCCTGCTGGCGATCCGCATCGGCAAGCGGGCCGCCGATCGACAGCGAACCTTCGGCTATGGCCGGATCGAAATCCTCGCGGCGGCGTTCAATGCCGGCATGCTGTTCGTGGTCGCTGGCTACATTTTCTACGAAGCCTGGCAGCGCTTCCGGTTGCCACCCGAAGTCCAGTCGATTCCGATGCTCGTAATCGCCACCCTGGGCCTGATCGTCAATCTCGCGGCGATGCGGATCCTCAGTGGCGGCCGGTCCAGAAGCCTCAACGTCAAGGGCGCCTATCTCGAGGTCTGGAGCGACATGCTCGGGTCGCTCGGCGTCATCGTCGGTGCCGCCGCGATCCACCTGACCGGATGGACCTGGGTCGATCCCGTGATCGCCGTGCTGATAGCGGTGTGGGTGTTGCCGCGCACGTACATCCTGCTCAAGGCGAGCGCCAACGTACTGCTCGAAGGCGTTCCCGAGGGCGTCGAGATCGACAGGATCGAAGCTTCGATTCGATCGGACGCCGACGCCCGCGACGTGCACGATCTGCATGTCTGGGCGCTCGGAAGCGGGCAAGTCAGCCTGGCCGCGCATGTGCTACTCGCGCCCGGCGCGCCGGTGGACGCCTTCCTGCGGCGTACGGAAGCGCGCCTGCGCTCCGAACACGATGTCGCGCATACGACACTGCAATGCGAATTCGAGCCCTGCGCAACGGCGGACAACTGCTCGCTATCAGCAAACGGACATGGACACGGACACGATGGCGATCCCGGCGACCACCGCCATGCTTAGTCCTCGTCCTCGCCGGCAGCCGATCCGATGAGCGCGATCTCCAGGCTCCGGCGCTGGGCCACTGCGCTCAAGCAGCGAGTGATTGCGGTCTACCTCGCCGCGCGCGACCCAAGAACGCCGTTCGCAGCCAAGCTGGTGGCGCTGGTGGTCGCGGCCTATGCGCTGAGCCCCATCGACCTGATTCCGGATTTCATTCCCGTGCTCGGATACCTGGACGATCTGCTGCTCGTTCCGCTGGGCCTGTGGCTGGCCGTCCGCATGATTCCGGCGCAAGTCCTGGCCGATGCCGACATCAAAGCCGCCACAATCGCGAACCGGCCGACGAACCACTACGCCGCTGCCGTGATCGTGGCGCTCTGGTGTGCCGCTGCATTCGCGAGCTATCTCTGGTTGCGCAAGCACCTGGGCTGAAGGGCGCGGCGAACCCCAAATTCCGTGGCGTTCCTGGGGTGCCTGCACAACATGGATCCGGATCAGCGTTGCCCGCGCCCGCCACCTGCTTTCCGCAGGCAGCGGGCACCGTCAGTCCACCGCCCCGAACCCCGGCGGCGCGAACCGATGATGCGTCGCCGATTCGTACGCCGTGCCGATCCTGATCAGCACCGGCTCGGCGCCCTGGCCGGCGAAGAAGGTGATCGAGATCGGCATCGGATGCGGCAGTCTCGAGCGCGGCGTGCCGGGCTTGAGCACCGAGATGTAATCGCGCGCATCGTCGTCGAGCGCGTACTGCGGCTCGACGACGACTTCGGTCGCGCCGGCCGGAACCGCGATGCGTGGCACCTGGAAGAACGGCGTGATGCCGTCGAGGCTGATCGCACCGACGTTCGGTCCGAGGATCTTCGGCGTCGGCACGGTGTTTTCGGGATGCACGAAGGCGTCGATGTGGTTCTCGCGCATGACGCGTTCGAGCGCCAGGCGCGCGATGTAGCTGCGCGCGAGGCGGTCGCTCTTGCCGTCGGCGAAATGACCCTTGAAGTTCACCCAGTTCTCGGCACCGGCGCGGGATTCGTCCTCGCGGAACTTGGCGTTGGCGGTCCATGCGGCCCAGTCCTTGATGCGCGCATCGCCGCGCTCGGCCAGATAGCGGTCGACGTCGAACGCGAGGTCGGCGCACAGGGCGGAATGGCAGGGCTCGGCACCGAAGTTCGCGAAGTTGACGATGTTCACCGCCCTGGTCAGCGGCGCCTCGCGGCGGCTCAGCTTGAGCAGGTAATCGTAGGAAGTGACATCCCAGCCCGGAACCGCGAACACCAGCGCGCCCTTGGCGTCGCGTCGCGAGAAGATCTCGGGCATCAGCCGCGGCAGGATCTCCGACAGCGCGTCCGAGAAGCCGTAGCGCAGATTGTCGATCTCCGCATCGTCGGGATAATCCGGCGTCACCGTCTCGACCAGCTCCGCGCCGAGCCGATCGCGCAGCACGGTCTTGATCTCGCGATCGATCTGCTCGGAGATCGCCTCGTGGTTCGCGGTCTTCCTGACCATGTGCTCGCGCAGGATCGCGATGCGCAGGCCTTTGAGCGGCTTGGCTTCGCGCCCGAGGCCCGCGTCGTCGATCACCGATTTCGCATACGGCTGCTCGGGTATCAGCGCCTTCGGCAGCGCGGTGAACGGATCGCGTGTGTCGTAATAGCCCTGCGCGTCGTCCCTCGCCGCGTCGAGCACGAGCACCGCATCGGCGAGCGTGCGCGCGTGAATGCCCGCGCGATCGTTGAACCACTGATAGCCGATGCCGCCGTTGTCGGGCAGCAGGCCCTTGGTCGTCAGCAGCGTGGTGACGCCGTTGCGCGAAGCCGGGCCCTGGCAGGACATGCCGGATTGCTCGCAGATGCCCACCGTCACCAGATTCGCACCGACCGCCGCGCCCGATCCGCCCGACGATCCGCGCGTGACGCGCTCGGTGTCGTAAGGGTTGCAGGACTGCCCGCCCCAGGAGCCGAAGGCCTGGCCGCCGCTCACCATGTTGGTCCTGGGCTTCGAAGCACCGCCCGGGTCGCCCGGCCCGCCATTGAATTCGTGCGCCTGCGACTTCGCGTAGATGATCGCGCCTTTCGCGCGCAGCCTCGCGATGATCGTCGAGTCGAACGGCGGCGCATCCATCGCGAAGTTCACGTCGTTGTTCGCGGTGCTGCGCATGTCGCGCGTGTCGTAGACGTCCTTGACCGCGGTGGTGATGCAATACATCGGCAGCCTGGCGAGATCGGGCTTGCTGCCGTACTGCGCATCGAGTTCGGCCGCGCGTTCGAGCGCGTCGGGCTGCTTGCGGAATTCCTCGCAGGCCGCCGGCGCGCCAGCCGGCAGCGGACCGGTCGACGGATGCGCGTCGAACTTGCCCTTGCAGGTCACCGAGCGCTCGCCACGGATGTTGATGGTCTCGAGCGCATTGACCTGCCCGGCATTCGGAATGCCGACGCGCAGGCCCATCTGCGCCATCACGCTCGGGTCGGACACCGTCGGCTCCATGCGACCGTAATCGAGCGGCAGGCCCTTGTACTGGTCGAGATCGGGCAGCACGGTCGAGGCCTTCACCGTGTGCGTCGGAAACCTGAGCGCGGAGCCGGCGCGCACCATGCCCGTCGCGGCCGGAATGTCCGCGCCATCGGCCGTAACGAGCGCGGTGCAGACGCCGTTGTAGGCGCGTGCGCGATCGATATAGGCCTGCACGACCTGCTGGCACGTTGTTTCGCCGGACTGGATCGCCGCATGGATGCTCGCGATCGTGGCTTCTTCGACGTGGAATTGCTTCGGCGTGGCGTTGATGCCGCCCGATTCCGTCTCGGGCGCATGCGCGGCGGATTCCGGTGCCTGTGGCTTTCCGCAACTCGCCGCGGAAAGGACCAGCACCATGGCGACACTGATCCGGCAAGACGATCGATGAAAGCTGCTCAAGATGCTCTCCCTGGCTCGGTGAGATCGGATTAGAAAGCGATGCTCGTCGCTGCTGTTCCCCTCTCCCGCGTGCGGGAGAGGGTGGCGCGACAGCGCCGGGTGAGGGATCACGCTTCGATAGCACGCACAATCCCAGCGGTGCTCCCTCACTCCCCTCGCTGGCGCGAGGGACTCTCTCCCGCACGCGGGAGAGAGGAACGGCGCAGTGCTTAAGGCTCGCCCGCGCGCGGGCCGAAGTCCTTCGGTGGCTTGCGATGATGCGTCGCCGCTTCATACGCGGAACCCACCTTGAGCAGCAGCGCTTCCTCACCCGGCGCGGCCCAGAACGCGATGTTGTACGGCAGCGGATTCGCGAGTGCGGTCGGCTTGGTGCCGGCTACGGTGTCGTAGC
The DNA here is from genome assembly GCF_000271305.1 of Hydrocarboniphaga effusa AP103. Classification (GTDB taxonomy): domain Bacteria; phylum Pseudomonadota; class Gammaproteobacteria; order Nevskiales; family Nevskiaceae; genus Hydrocarboniphaga; species Hydrocarboniphaga effusa. Next base: position 318,685 of record NZ_AKGD01000003.1, on the reverse strand, counting down.
GCGTTCCATCGGCGCTCAGCGCATACTTCGGCTCGATCATGCTCGTCGCGAAGCCGGCCGGCACGAACACTTCGGGAATGCCGAGGCGCGCACCGTAGCCGAAGCCCGAACGCAGATCGCGATTCGGCTCGTTGGCTCCACCGATCTTCGCGGGCAAGGTCGACAGGGGCGGATTCACCAGCACGTCGATATCGTTCTGACGCATGAGCTTGATCATCGCCATGCGCATCGCATCGCGGCGCTTCATGGTGTACGTGGTGTCGTAGGTCTTTGGATCGATCGCCTTGTTCTCCCAGTTCTTCGCCGAGGCGCGCTTGGCATCGGTGAAGTATCTGGCGTTGGCGTTGAGCGTGGCCCAGTCGTAGACGGTGGCGTCGCCGCGTGCGTTGAGATACTTCTCCATGTCGAACGCGAAGGTATAACCGGTGACGCTGTCCGGGCCTTCCGGCGGATTGCCCATGATGCGGCGCAGATTGAGGTTCGCGGGCCACGGGGCCTTGTGGTTCGCCGCGGCGACGAGGTACTTGCGGCTCGTCACGTCCCAGCCCGGCACGCTGAATTCGGGCTTGCCATCGGCGCCCTTCCACGACAGAACCTCCGGCATGTGGAACGGAATGACTTCGGCCATCGCCTCCTGGAAGCCGAACTTCACGTTCGGAATCGTCGGATCGTCCTTGAACTGCGGATCGGTGGTCTCGACGAGTTCGGCGCCCAGATCCTTGAGCACCTTGAGCTGGCCGTCGACGCCATCGATGATCGCCGCGTCGCTGGGCGCGATCTTGACGAACAGCTCGCGCACGACGCCGATGCGCAGGCCCGCGAGCGGCTTGCTCGCACCGGCCGGCGTGATCGCCGACACGTACGAGGCTTTCGACGTGAACGCAGGCGGCAGCGCGGTATACGGGTCGCGTTCGTCGAAGTATTCGCCGGTCTTGCGATCGCGGAAGGCATCGAACACCGTCGCCGCGTCCTTCACCGACTTGCACAGGATGCCCGGCCGATCCTGGTACGGATTGGCGCCGATCGCGCCGCCATACGAGATCATGCCCTTGGTCGGCACGAAGTTGACGACGCCGTTGTGCGTGCCCGGATTGCGGCAGGATCCGCCGGTGGTTTCGCAGATCGAGCAGACCACCAGGTTGGCCGCGACCGAAGTGCCCGAGCCACCCGAGGAGCCGCCGGTTTCGCGCTCGGTGTCGTAGGGGTTGCAGGTCGCCCCGCCCCAGGTTTCGCGCGCGCCGCCGGTGCCGAAGTTGGGCTTCTCGACCTTGGCGTCGCCGCCCGGGTCGCCGCTGCCGCCGTTGTATTCGGAATTCACCGCGTGCGCGTAGACGATCGCGCCGGAATCACGCAGGCGCGACACCATGGTGCCGTCGCGCGGTGCGAAGTCGGTGGCGTACTTCACGTCGCCACCGCCCGTGGAGCGCATGTCCTTGGCGTCATAGACGGCCTTGAACGACATCGGCACGCAGTACAGCGGCATCTTCTGCGTATCGGGATTGCGTCCGTACTGCTTGTCGAGCGCGGCTGCGGTTTCGATCGCATCGGGTAGCTTGCGAAAGGCCTCGCAAGCCTTGGGGCATTGCGCGGGCAGCTTGCCGCTCGCCGCATCGCATTCGGCCTTGCAGCTCACCGAGCGCTCGCCGCGCAGGTTGATCGTGTCGAGCCCGTTGATCTGCCTGGCGCCCGCGATGCCGGCGACCATGCCGTACTGCTGCTTCACGGAAGGATCGGACAGCGTCGCCTCCATGTGCCCGTAGTCCGGCGTCTTGCCCTTGTAGCGATCGAAGTCCGGCACCAGCGTGCGAATGCCGACGGTCTCGGTCGGAAACTTGATCGGCGAACCCGCGCGCTGCGTGCCGAGCGCCGCGTCGACCGCCGCGCCATCGGCCGTGACGAGCCGGGTGCAGACGCCGTTGTAGGCCTTGGCTCGTGCGAGATAAGCCTCGACGACTTGCTGGCAAGTGGTTTCGCCCGCGCGGATGCCGGCGTGGATCTGCTCGATCGAAGTCTCTTCGAGCTTGAAGGCCTGTGCCGCGCCGCTGACCGCCGCGCAAGCCATCGCCACGAGCAACAACAGATTCCGGCGCCAGCCGGACCGCTCGAACAATGAAACTGTTGAAACTGTAGGCATCCCGATTCCTCCCCGATGAGCACTGCTGTTTTTCCGCATCCAACGAATCGGACGATTACGAATCGCAGTCCCCTACCCGCTCGTCGTTCGCAGTTCGGCGCGGGCCGCTCGAAGTTTCGCCCGGGCGCGAAAGCGCGGTGGTAGGGGAAGCCGCAGGCCCGTCGTCTGATTCATCGGAACGCGCCTGCGTGGCGTCGATGTCCGACATCAGCATTCGATGGCAACGAGCAAGGGAGAGGGTCGATGAGCGCAACGAACGACAGGCGCGCGATGCGGTTGGGCCGCAGCACGCGACGTCAGTTCCTGATCCAGTCCGGCGCGGCCGCGGTGGCGGCAAGCGGCTTTGCGGCAACCCTGCGCGCCGAAGCGCAGGCCGCGAAAGCGAGCATTCCGGACGACATTCTCTACACCTCGGCGACGCGTCTCGCGGCGATGATCGGCAGCAAGCAGATTTCGTCGGTGGAGCTCACCAAGGCCTATCTGGCGCGCATCGAAGCGGTGAATCCGAAGTTGAATGCCGTGGTCACGCTCTGCGCCGAGCGCGCGCTGCAGGAAGCCGCCGAAGCCGATTCGATGCTCGCGGCGGGCAAGAGCATGGGCGCGCTGCACGGCGTTCCGTGCACGATCAAGGATTCGCTCGAGACACAGGGCGTGCGCAGCACCGGCGGCACCACCGGCCGCACCGAATATGTCGGCGTGCGCGATGCGACCGTGGTCGCGCGCGTGCGCCAGGCCGGCGCCATCGTCATGGGCAAGACCAATACGCCCGAACTCACGCTGTCCGGCATGACCACGAACCTGATCTTCGGCAAGACGCACAACCCGTACAAGATCGGCTATCAGCCCGGCGGCTCGACGGGCGGCGGCGCCTCGATCATCGCGGCCGGCGGCTCACCGTTCGACATCGGCACCGACTTCGGCGGATCGATCCGCGGGCCCGCGCATTTCTGCGGCATCACCGGGCTCAAGCCCACCACCGGCCGCGTACCGCGCACCGGACATATCGTCGATTACGGCGGCTATTTCGATGCCTTCCAGGTCGTCGGCCCGCTCGCGCGCTGGAGCGAGGATCTGGAGCTGATCACCTCGATCATCGCGGGCCCCGATTATCTCGACGCTGCGATTCTCCCGGCGCCGTGGACGCCGGCTTCGTCCATCGACCTCAAGAAGATCAGGATCGCGTACTACGTCGAGAACGGCAGCGCCAAGCCCTGCACGCCCGAGACGCGCGCCGCGGTGATGAAAGTGGTCGGGCTGTTCAAGGATCTCGGCGTCAGCGTCGTCGAAGATTGCCCGAAGGATCTGATCAAGGAATCGCACGAACTGCGCAACGCGCTGTCGACCGCCGATGGTCGCGAATGGGTCAAGCGGATGCTCGCCAAGTACGGCACCATGACCGCCTCGCCGGTGATCAGCCTCGTCGACACGCCGCGTGCGCCGACGCCCGAATTCACGCGCCTGGCCGAAGCCTTCGACGCCAATCGCTCGAAGTTCGCGCAGTGGTTCGCGCCGTACGATCTGATCATCGCGCCGGTGAACCCGACGCCGGCCGAACCCTGGCCCGATCAGCCCAAGGCACTCACGCCGCCGCCCGGCAACTACGGCTACACGCCCACCTACAACAACACCGGCTGGCCGGGTTCCGTCGTGCGCGCCGGCACTTCGCCCGAAGGCCTGCCGATCGGCGTGCAGATGATCGCCAAGCCGCTGCGCGAAGACGTCGCGCTCGCGGCTGCGGCCTTCGTCGAAGCCGGCACCGGCGGTTATCAGAAGCCCACGATCTGAGCTGCGCTCACCACGAAGCCCCATTCTTGAGACCAGCGAGCCATGAACGATTTTGATCGCGATGAAGCACCTGCGGAGCACCTGCAATCCGATGTGGAATCCGCAGCGCAGGACAGCACGGCAAGCAGCAGGACGCGTTCGCGCCGCGCGCTGTTGTTCGGAGCCGCAGCGGCCAGCGCGGCGCTCGCCGCTTGCGGCAAGTCCAAAGATGCGGCCGTTCCCGCCGGCAGCGCGGGCGTCGCTTCGACCACGAGCACGACGCCGGTCGACAGCGAGATCGTGTTCGCCTCGGCGACGACGATGGCGCAGATGATTCGCGACAAGAAAATCTCCGCGCGCGAGCTGCTCACCGCCTGCTACGCACGCATCGACGCGGTGAATCCCAAGTTGAACGCGGTCGTGCAGTTCTGCCGCGATCGCGCCTACAAAGAGGCTGATGCGGCCGACGCGGCGCTCGCCAGGGGCCAGGTCAGCGGGCCGCTGCACGGCGTGCCGATGACGATCAAGGATTCGTGGGACACCGCCGAGGTGATCTCCACCGGAGGCACGCAGGGCCGCGCTTTCTTCATTCCCGACAAGGATGCGACCGTGGTCGCGCGACTGCGCGGAGCCGGCGCGATCCTGATGGGCAAGACCAACACGCCGGAATTCACGCTCGGCGGCGTCAGCGGCATGGGCACCACCGTCAACATCATCTACGGCATGTCGCGCAATCCCTACGATCAGACACGCTCGACTTCGGGCTCGACCGGCGGTGGCGGCGCGATCATCGCGGCCGGCGGCTCACCGTTCGACATCGGCACCGACTTCGGCGGCTCGATCCGCGGGCCTGCGCATGCCAACGGCATCGCCGGCATCAAGCCGACGACGGGCCGCGTGCCGCGCACCGGTCATATCGTCGACTACGGCGGCGTGTTCGATTCGTATCAGCAAGGCGGGCCGATGGCGCGGCGCGTCGAAGACCTGCTGTTGCTGATGCCGATCCTCGCGGGCCCCGACAACAAGGACGCCATCATCATGCCGATGCCCTGGGCCGATCCGGGCAAGGTCGCGCTCAAGGGACTGCGCGTGGCCTGGTACACCGACATGGGCAGCGACGACAAAGGCGAGGCGACGAAGCCGACCGCCGAAGTCATCGAGACCATCACGCGCTGCGTCAAGCATCTCGAAAAACTCGGCTGCAGCGTCACCGCATCGCGGCCGCCGGACATGATGGCGATCGCGGATATTTCGACCAAGCTGCGCGAAGGCGACGGCAACGCCTGGCAGAAGCGCCTGACCGAGAAGTACCACACCACGGTGCCGGGCCCGAATCGCCGCTTCGACTATCCGCTGATCGGCACGGCCGAATTCACCGAACTGCTCGAACAGCGCGACGCCTGGCGCGCGAAGATGATCGCCTGGGTCAAGGACTACGACCTGATCGTCTGCCCGCCTTCGACCGGACCGGCGCCGGTGATCGGTTCGCGTGACGGCGAAGGCAAGCGCGGCACCGGCTTCACCACCACTTACAACATCGCGGGCTGGCCGAGCGGCGTGGTCCGCGCGGGCACCTCGCCCGAGAAGATGCCGCTCGGCGTGATGCTGACCGCGCAGCCCTGGCGCGAGGACATCGTGCTCGCCGCCATGTCCGAGATCGAGCGCGAATTCGGCGGCTGGCAGAAGCCGACGATCTGATCGCGACTCCACTGCTTTAGATCGACCGCAGTCCGGAACACAGGCCGGGCTGCGGTTCTTTTTTATGCTGTCGCCGATACGCGAACGAAATGGCTCGCGTGCTTTGCGATCACCCATCCCGAATCGTCTCGCCTGCGAGCGACGTCATGAGGGGTGACGGCCTGTGCAGATACCAGGACTCGCTGCGCCGTTCCCCTCTCCCACTCGTGGGAGAGGGTGGCGCGTAGCGCCGGGAGAGGGGCTGGCCGGAAAGTGCGCTCACCTTGCAGAGCAACCCTCTCTCCCCCGCTACGCGGGGACTCTCTCCCGCCAGGCGGGAGAGAGGAACGGCCGATGCAAGCTGCCAGGTGACGAGGGCAGATCGCGTACTTTGCTTGCTGCCGCTTGTTGCTTGCCGCCTGCCTCGTGACCGCTAGTACCGAATCGTCTCGCCGCTGAGCGGCTTCATGAGCGGCGACGGCTTGCGCAGATGCGTGGCCTGTTCGTACGCGTAGGCCATGCCGATCAGCTTGGGTTCGTCGTAGGGCTTGCCGAAGATCGTGATGTCCATCGGCAGGCCCAGGCCGCCGAAGCCCATCGGCACGACCACCGATGGAAAGCCCACCGAGCTGTAGCCCGACAAGGTTGCCGGTTGCGGCAGTTCCGAGCTCACGTAGGCCTTGTCCTCGATCGCATAAACCGGGTTCTTGATCGGTGGAGCGAAGCTGCTGAAGTACGGAAACACCAGCGCATCGACGCCGTAACGCTCGAATACGGCGAGCTTGTCGGCCGTCGCCTTCGGCATCGTCTCGTTGAGGAAGATCTTGTACTCGGGCGCGTCGGTCGACGTGGTCAGCGAGGTCTTGAGCAGGCGCATCACGCTGTCTTCGACCGGCAGCGGTGACTTCATCACCTCCGTCTCGTAGAGACGCACCATCTCGGCCACGGTCTTCGGCAGCTTGGGATCCTTGAACGTCGCCAGGTAGCGCTCCCAATCGGCCCTGAAGCGATAGTCCGACAAGCGCCGGATGTCGCGATTGCCCCCGCCCAGATAGTGCTTGACGAAGGAGGCATCCAGGCGAATGTCGACCGTCGTCGCGCCGAGCCTGCGCATCTGCGCGATCGCCTGTTCGGCTAGGGCGTCGATCTCCGGATCGCCGCCGAAGAAATCGCGCACGATGCCGAGCTTCTTGCCCTTCAAAGCACCGGCGTCGAGATACTGCGTGAAATCGAGATGGCCGCTCTTGACCGGATAGCGCTTCCCCATCTCGTCCCAGACGCGCAGGCCGAGTTCGTCGGCCGCATCCTTGAATGCGATGGTGCTCAGCATCTGCGCCATGTCGGTGACGCTGCGCGCCATCGGCCCGGCCGAATCGAAGTTGAGATTCTTCGGCGCGATGCCGTCGCGCGAGATCAGCCCCGTGGTCGGACGCAGGCCGACGATGCCGTTGTAGGCCGCCGGTCCCCGCACCGACGTGCTGGTGTCGGTGCCGACCGCGAGCACCGCGAAGTTCGCCGCGATCGCCGCGCCCGAGCCGCTCGACGATCCGCCCGTGTGCCGCTTGAAGTCGTACGGATTGACGGTCTGCCCGCCGACCGAGTTGTAGCTGCCGCCGGCGAACTCGCCCATCGCCGCCTTGCCGAGGATCACCGCGCCGGCTTCGCGCAGGGCTTTGGCGATCGCCGCGTCGTCGGGTGGGATTGCGTTCCTGAGAATCGCCGAGCCGTTGCTGGTCGGAAGATCGAAAGTGTCGACGTTGTCCTTGAGCAGTACCGGAATGCCGTGCAGCGGACCGCGCGGGCCTTTGGCCGCGCGTTCGCGATCGAGCGCCGCAGCCTGCTCGGCTGCGCGTGGATTCAAGCTGAGGATGGCGTTGAGCTTCGGCCCGCCGTCTTCGTAGACCGCGATGCGCGCAAGGTACAGCTGCACGAGACGCTCGGAGCTCAGGGCGCCGGACTGCATCGCCGATTGAATGTCCGCGATCGTCGCCTCTTCGAGCACGAAGCGCTTGTCGGCCGCATCGAGCGTGGATGCGGCGCACAGCAGCGCGGCCGCACAGCAGAGCCGGGTCTTGTCTGGCAGCAATTTCGACAGCGCGCGTGGAGTCTTCATCGTCGGATCGTGTGCAGGTGTGTCTGCAATCAGACGCGGACATCGGGGCCTTACCCCACTGCACCGATGCAGCGGGATGAGTCGAGGTGGGGTGTCGGCGAATGGAGCCCGTCTGATTCTGCGACACCCGCCTGGATACCTCGCCTCATGGTTCTTACGCGAAACCCCGCATTGCTGTGCGCGGCGCGCAGCTTGATCGCTGCGACGGCGCTTTACGCCGCCTCGTCCGCCGCACAAGCGGCCTTCCCGGTCGAGGAAACCAGCATCGCGGCACTGCAGGCTGCGTATCTCGGCGGAAAAGCCAGCGCCGTCGAAGTGGTGCAGGCGCATCTCGCGCGCATCGCCGCGTACGACAAGCAAGGCCCGCTGATCAATGCGCTGATCACGGTGAACCCGAAGGCGCTCGAAGACGCGGCCGCGCTCGATGCGGCGCTCAAGCAGACCGGCAAGCCGGTCGGCCCGCTGCACGGCGTTCCGGTGCTGATCAAGGACAACCTCGATGCGGCCGGCATGCCGATGACCTCGGGCTTCCAGGGCTGGAAGAACTACTACCCGCCGGCCGATTCGCCGGTGGTGGCGAAGATCAAGGCGGCGGGCGGCATCATCATCGCCAAGGCCTCGCTGTCGGAATTCGCACGCGGCGGCGGAGACAACATCAACTCGGTGGTCTCGGGCTACGCGCGCAATCCGTACAACACCGCGTTCGCGACCGGCGGATCGTCGGGTGGAACCGGCGCCGGGCTCGCGGCGAGCTTCGGTGTCGTCGGCATCGGCACCGATACCGGCGGCAGCGTGCGCATGCCGGCCGCGCACAATGCGCTCGCCGGCCTGCGTCCCACCGTGGGCCTGGTTTCGCGCAGCGGCATGGTGCCGCTCAACAGCGTGCGCGACACCGCGGGCCCGATGGCGCGCAGCGTCGAAGACATGGCGATCCTGCTCGACGTGATCGCCGGCATCGATGCCGAAGACGCCGCCACCGCGCGCGCCAAGGGCCACATCGCCAAGAGCTACCGCGCAGTGCTCAAGCCCGATGCGCTCAAGGGCGCGCGGCTCGGTGTGCTCAGGCAGGTGTTCACCGACAAGGTCGCCGATCCGCGCGTGATCGCGCACTTCGACCAGACCATCGCCGAGCTGCGTGCCGCCGGTGCCACCGTGATCGAAGACTTCAAGGTCGAAGGCTTCGAGCAGATTCCGCGTCCGCCGCAGACGCAGGCGCGGCTCAAGGACGATCTGACCAAGTTCATCGCCAAGCATCCGGGCATTCCGTTTCCGTCGGTGGAGGCGATCGCCAAGTCCAAGCTGCTGCATCCGCTGCATCAGGCCGGCTTCGATGTGGCCGTGATCGCCAAGCCGGTGGCCGAAGATGCCGAAACCATCGAAGGCGCGGCCAACGAGCAGCGCTATCGCGAGATCTTCACCAAGGCGATGGATGCGGCCAAGGTCGATGCGCTCGTCTTTCCGACCTGGGCGCAGCTGCCGGCGATCAATGGCGATCGCAATACGCAGCTGATCGCGGAGCCCAAGCCCGCTCCGAACGCAGGTCCGACCGCGCTCGGCAGCAGCCTCACCTTCGTCGGCAGCAGCCTGCAGTGGCCGGCATTGTCGGTGCCGAGCGGCTACCTCGGCGAAGGCCTGCCGGTGGGCCTGCAGATTCTCGGTCGTGCCTGGGACGAAGCCCGCATCATTCGCTATGCGTACGCCTACCAACAGGCCACGCATTACCGCCATGCGCCGGCCAGCGTGCCGCCGCTGAGCCCCGCCGTTGCGAGCCTCGCCAAATGAATCCCGACGAACACAAGATGCCGACGCTGCTCTGCATCGCCGCGATGCTCAGCGTCTTCAGCCTCGATGCCTACGGCGCCGAAACCCAGGCGCCGGCGAAGCCGAAGATCGCGATCTTCTCGGGCCCGACCGCGACGATCCAGAACAACGAGCCCTTCGTCACCAGCATCAAGGCACGCGAGAAATACGGCCTGCCCGGGCTGATCGATGCGCACGGCCACGAAGCGAACGTCGACGTGCTCAGGCCGCAGCGGCTCGCGGCTCCGGTGAAGGTCTACGTCGAGCAATTCTCCGCGCATCCGCTGGAGCGCGACGTCGCCGAACTCTACGGCCCGCCCGATGGCTATCTCGACGCGAGCGGCACGTTCTCCAAAGAGCGTCGCTCGCCCGAGGACAAGGCCGTCTACGAAGTGGAACTCAAGCCCGAGGATGGGCTCTACCCGCTGCCGTACATGGCGCGCCAGGTCGACGGCTCGGCCTGGGATTCGAATGCGACGAAGCCCGGCGCTGTGTTCGCCAAATCGAGGCAGACGTTCTACCCGGACGCCTCGCGCATCTTCGAAGAGATCGAGCGCGAAGGCGCGAACCTGCAGGCGCTCGCGAGCTTCGACTTCTACCGCGCAGCGCCATCCGGCGGCTACACCAAGGGCCTGAAAGCCGCGCAGCGCACCGACGTCGGCAGCGGCGACATCGCGCCCGAAAAGCCCGGCGTGGATTTCTTCCAGTACGGCGCCTACGGCACTTCGCCGACGCGCGCCGCGCTCGCCAAAGCCACCAACGTCGTGCAATCGGCGATGGGCAGCGGCGATTACGCGGGCGGCATCTGGTTCGAAGGCTCGCCGAACATCGAGGATTCGGCGTACTGGATGAACCTGCTCATCGACACGCCGCAGCCGCTGGTGTTCAACGCGGCCCAGCGCACGCGCGGCAAGATCTCGCCGGACGGCGACGCCAACATCATCAACTCGGTCGAATACATCGTCTCCGATGTCTGGAAGGACGCGCAGGGCAAGAACCAGCTCGGTGCGATCGCGATCCAGGACGACGTGCTCTACACCGCGCGCGAGATCACCAAGGGCGATGCGCGTCCGGGCGGCTACGTACCCACCGGCGGCTTCGGCGGCTATCTCGGAGACACCGATCCGCTGACCGTGGCCTACGTGCCGAACCGCCTGCACACCTATCGCAGCGAAGTGCGCAGCACGCTGATTCCGGCCAAGGTCAAGGGCATCCAGCGCAATCCGCGGGGCGGCGTCAAAGTCATCGACGTGGCACTCAAGAACGCCAAGGGCGAGCTGCTGCCGACGGCGATTCCGAACGTCGTCATCGTCAAGGGATCGCGCTGGTCCATCGTCGACGAATCGCGCAAGGCCGACGCGGCCGTCGACGTGCTCGCGCAGATCGACCAGGCGCTCGACGGCGAGCCGCTCAGCGGCATCGCGGCCGAAGGCAACCAGGGCGGCAGCTTCGTTCCGGCCTACGACGCGGCTTTCGCACTCGCGGCGGCAAGCGGCATTCCGGTGGTGAAGGTTTCGCGCGGGCCGACCATCGGCTATCTCGCAAGCAACCCGGACAATCTGTTCATCGAAGGCAGCAACCTCAGCTCGACCAAGGCCCGCATGCTTTTGATGGCCTGCCTGATGCGCTTCGGCGCGCTGCCTGCCGCGGCCGACCCGTACAAGCCGACCGAAGCCGAGCTCAAGGCGATCAAGGCGCGCATCGCCGAGTACCAGCGCGTGTTCGACACGCATTGAATCGATATGGAACTCCAGCACAGCCTGGTTTGCGCTCGCTCGTCCCCTCTCCCGCCTGCGGGAGAGGGTGGTCCGAAGGACCGGGAGAGGGGAAGCTCGGACAGCGAGCTCGGTTTTCAGATGGCCCCTCTCTCCCCGCCTGCGGCGGGACTCTCTCCCGCACGCGGGAGAGAGGAACATCAGCGGAAATCGCGAAGCACGACCACCACTCTGCAGTCCCCTCTCCCACCAGCGTTAGAGAGGAAATGCAGATCGCGCTTTAGGCGCCTCCGGAGCCTCGCATGCGGATGAAATCCGTGTTGCTCGCCTTGCTGCTGATCGGCGCCGTCGGCGCTCTCGCCTGGCCCAAGCTCTCGCCCTTGCTGAAACCGCATACGACAACGGCGGCGGCGACACCGAAGAAGACGGGCACGGTATCGACGGCGCTCAAGGTGTCGGCCGTGCGCATCGATCCGGTGGCGTTCACCGAAACGCTCAGCGCGACCGGCACCTTGATCCCCGAGGAAGGCGTCGAGCTGCAGGCCGAGACCAGCGGCCGGGTCATCGCGATCAACTTTCGCGAAGGCGCGCGCGTCGCCAAGGGCAGCCTGCTCGTCAAGCTCAACGATGCGGAGCTGCGCGCTACGCTCGCGCGCTCGCAGCATCAGCTCGCGCTCGCCGAAACCCGCGAACGCCGGCTCGCGCCGCTGATCAGGCAAGGGCTCGTGCGCCAGGAGGATTACGACATCGTCGCCTCCGAAGTGGACGTGCAGAAGGCCGAGATCGAACTCACGCGCGCGCAGATCGACAAGACCGAGATCCGCGCTCCGTTCGACGGCGTGATCGGCCTGCGCTACGTCAGCGAAGGCGCTTTCGTCGGCGCGAGCACGCGTGTCGCCACCTTGCAGCGCCTCGACAAGCTCAAGATCGATTTCTCGGTGCCCGAGAAGTATGCGGGCCGTATCCGCATCGGCAGCCCGGTGCAGTTCAGTGTCGCCGGATCGGAACGTCGCTTCGACGCGAGCATCTACGCCTACGATCCGCGCATCGACTCGGGCACGCGCTCGATCCTGATCCGCGCGCAGACCGACAACCCGGAGCATCGCTTGCTCCCGGGCGCCTATGCGAACGTGGAGCTGGTGCTCGACACGCTGTCCGGTGCGCTGCTGGTGCCGGCGGTCGCGGTGGTTCCAGGGCTCAACGAAAAGAACGTGTTCGTCTATCGCGACGGCCACGCCGAGCGTCGCAAGGTGGAAACCGGCACGCGCACCGCGACCACGGTGCAGATCCTGTCGGGCCTCGCGGCGGGCGATGTCGTCATCACCTCGGGCCTGCAGAACCTGCGCGCGGGCCAGGCGGTTGCCATCGATGCCGTCGCCCTCAGCGGCGCTCCGGCATCGAACGCCGCCGCAGGCGCCGTCGCCCCCGCGGCCAAGCTGCGCAGCGCGCCATGAACAAGCTCGCGAGCGGTGGTGGCGTGGCCGAGCTGAGCATCCGCCGGCCGGTGCTCACCATCGTGCTGTCGATCCTGATCCTGCTCGCCGGCCTGCTGTCGATCGGCAAGCTCGGCGTGCGCGAGTATCCGGCCGTCGATCCGCCTTCGATCTCGATCACCACCTCGTATCCGGGCGCCGCCGCCGAAGTGGTGCAGGCACAGATCACCGAGCCGATCGAGGAAGCCGTGAACTCGGTTGCCGGCATCGTCTCGCTAACCTCGACGAGCCGCGAAGGCGCGAGCCAGATCAACGCCGAATTCTCGCTCGACACCGATCTCGAAACCGCCGCGAGCGACGTGCGCGACCAGCTCTCGCGTGCGCTGCGCAACCTGCCCGCCGATGCCGACCCGCCGATCCTCAACAAGGCCGATGCGGATTCCTCGCCGATCTTCGGCATCGCGCTGTCGAGCGAGTCGCGCTCGCAGCTCGAACTCGGCGCCTATGCGAACCTGCTCAAGGAACGCCTGCAGACGGTGCCGGGCATCGCGGCGGTCGATCAGCCGGCCGAGAAGAAGTACGCGATGCGCCTGTGGATGGACCCGGAGAAACTCGTCGCCTACGGCATTTCGCCGCTCGACGTGCGCTCCGCATTGCAGCGCGAGAACATCGAGCTGCCGTCGGGACGCATCGAAGGCGAATCGATCGAACTGCCCGTGAAGACCTTGTCGCGCCTCAACACGGCCGCGGAGTTCGACCGCCTCGTGCTCAAGCGCGATGGCGATCGCATCGTGCGCCTGCGCGACGTCGGCTACGCCGAGCTCGGTGCCCAGAACGAGCGCGGCGCCTTGAAGATGGGCAACAAGCCGATCGCCGGGCTCTACTTCAAGCAGCAGCCCGGCGCCAACCAGATCGACATCGTCGACGGCCTGCGCGCACGCCTGGAGCAGATCGAGAAGGATGTGCCGGACGACATCCGCATCGACATCGCCTACGACAACACCGAGTACGTGCGCCGCTCGCTGCTCGAAGTGTCCGAGACCATCTTCATCGCCTTCGTGCTCGTGGTGCTCGTGGTGTTCGCCTTCTTTCGCGAATGGCGCACCACGCTGATCCCGGTGCTCGCGATTCCGGTTTCCATCGTCGGCGCGTTCGCGGTGATGGCGGCGGCCGGATTCTCGATCAACGTGCTGACCCTGCTCGGCATCGTGCTCGCGATCGGCCTGGTCGTCGATGACGCCATCGTCGTGCTCGAGAACATCTACGCCAAGATCGAGAACGGCATGGCGCCGATGCAGGCCGGCATCCAGGGCACGCGCGAAATCTTCATGGCGGTGATCTCGACCACCGTCACGCTGGCCGTAGTGTTCCTGCCGTTGCTGTTCATGGGGGGCCTGTCGGGTCGCTTGTTCCGCGAGTTCGGCGTCACCATTTCGGGCGCGGTGCTGATCTCGGCCGTCGTCGCACTGACGCTGACGCCGATGCTGAGTTCTCGCCTGCTCAAGCCGCATCAGGCTCACGGCTGGCTGTTCACGCGCACCGAGCCTTTCTTCGTGGGGCTCGAAAGCGGCTATGCGCGCAAGCTCGCGGGCTTTCTGCGTCACGGCTGGATCGCACTGGCGATACTCGGAGCCGCGGGCGCGATCATCGTCGCGCTGTTCACGCAGCTTCCGCGCGAGCTCTCGCCGCTGGAGGATCGCGGACGCATCTGGCTGCGCGCGACCGGCGCCGAAGGCGTCAGCTACGAGTACATGCAGGGCTTCATGGACGACCTCACCGAGGCCGCAACCGCCATGGTTCCCGAAGCGCAGGTGCTGATGACGCAGGTTCCGGGCACCGGCGGCGGCAATGGCGTGCAGGGTGTGATCAACAGCGGATTCATTCGCATGTTCCTGAGCGATAAGGCGCATCGCCAGCGCAGCCAAGGACAGATCGCCGAAGAGCTGCGCGTACTGCAAAGCCGCTTCAACGGGGCGCGCGTCAACATCACGCAGGAAGCCACCATTGGCGAGCGCCGCTCGAGCGAAACCGGCGTGCGCTTCGTGGTGCAGGCACCCACGCTCGCCGATCTGCAGGATGCGTTGCCGCGCTTTCTCGACGAGGCGCGCAAGCGTCCGGAATTCACCTTCATCGATTCCGATCTCAAGTTCAGCAAGCCCGACGTTCGCCTTTCCATCGATCGCGACAAGGCGCAGACGCTCGGCGTTTCGGTGCTCGACATCGGACAGACCTTGCAGGCCGCGCTGAGCGGACAGCGCTACGGCTACTTCGTGCTCGACGGCAAGCAGTACGACGTCATCGGCCAGTTCACGCGCGACTTTCGCTCGAGCCCGCGCGATCTCGGGCGCATCGCGGTGCTGCCCGACCGCGCCGCGACGGCCGCCGGCGTTCCGGTGCGACTGGACAATCTCGTCAGCCTGACCGAAAGCAGTTCTCCGCCGGAGCTCTATCGCTACAACCGCTACAACTCGGCGACCGTCTCGGGCACGCTCGCCGGCGATGCGACGATCGCCGACGGCATCGAAGCCTTCGAAGCGGTGGCCAAGGCCACGCTCGATACGCGCTTCACCACCTCGCTGACCGGCCAGGCGCGCGATTTCGTCGAAAGCTCGTCCTCGCTGGGCTGGGTGTTCGTGCTCGCGCTGCTGCTGATCTACCTGGTGCTCGCCGCGCAGTTCGAAAGCTTCGTCGATCCGTTCGTGATCCTGCTGACGGTTCCGCTGGCGTTGGCCGGAGCGCTCGCGGCGCTGTGGTACTTCGATCAGACGCTCAACATCTTTTCGCAGATCGGCCTGATCATGCTGATCGGCCTGGTCACCAAGAACGGCATCCTGATCGTCGAGTTCGCCAATCAGCGCCTGCAGGACGGAGCCGCGAGCCCGCTGGCCGCCGTGCAGGACGCGGCCGCCGCGCGCCTGCGCCCGATCCTGATGACCACGCTCGCGACCATCCTCGGCATCCTGCCGATCGCGCTCGCACTCGGCGCCGGCGCCGAAAGCCGCACCTCGATGGGCATCGCGGTGATCGGTGGACTGATCGGCGGTGGCGTGCTGACGCTGTTCGTGATTCCGGCGATGTACGTGCTGCTCGGCGCCCGCAAGCGCAAGCCGCTGCAAGCCGCCATCGAAGCCGGCGCGATGCCCGTGTGATTCCCGCCTGACGCCGGCGCGCCGAGCCCCGCTTTCGGGATCGGATCGTGCATCGTGCGAGGCATGCGCCACCGCCAAGTGCACCGATGCTCGATTTCGGCCTGACGACTGAAGCCTTCCTGCGGCAGCATTTCGAGCGCGCGCCCCTGCTGCGCAGGGCCGCGCTGCAATCGCCCGCTTTTTCATGGCGCGATCT
Source organism: Hydrocarboniphaga effusa AP103 (assembly GCF_000271305.1). Lineage (GTDB taxonomy): Bacteria > Pseudomonadota > Gammaproteobacteria > Nevskiales > Nevskiaceae > Hydrocarboniphaga > Hydrocarboniphaga effusa. Next base: position 302,704 of record NZ_AKGD01000003.1, on the reverse strand, counting down.
CGACGAGCTGCTGCACCACATCGAACCGACCGAGGCGGGGTTTCAGCTTTTCCGCAACGGCCTGGTTGCGCAAGCGCAATACACCCTCGAATCGGCCACGATGGGCCTGCACCGTCGCCGCCTGCACAAGCGGCGCTTCTGGGCGCAGCTGCATTCGGGAGCGAGCGTGGTGCTCAATCGGCTCGAACATCAGTCGAGCACGATGCAGCGGTTGTGCTCCGATGTCGCGCGCTTCTGCAGCTTGCCCACCAGCGGCAACGCCTACCTGAGCATCGGAGGTGCCGGCACGTTCGGCCGTCATTGGGATACTCACGATGTATTCGCCGTGCAGCTGATCGGCTCCAAGCGCTGGCGTGTATTCGAGCCGACATACGCGCTGCCGCTCGCCGACCAGACCAGCCAGCGTTCGCCTCTCCCCTGTCCGGCCCAGCCCCTTCTCGACGTGACGCTGCAGGCGGGTGATCTGCTGTATCTGCCGCGCGGCTGGTGGCACGAGGTGTTGCCGGGCGACGAGCCGAGCTTTCATCTCTCGATCGGCAGCTATGCCCCAACCGTTCAGGACTACATCGTCTGGGCGAGCCAGCAGCTGTTGCCCGGACTCATGGACGCGCGCCGCAGCCTGCTGCCCGCTGCGGGAGGCGGGAACGTCGCCGCGAGCCTGCAGGCCCTGCTTTCGCAGGCGACCAAACCCGAGTGGCTGGCGCGTTTCCACGCCGAGCGCGGCGAACGCGAAACCCGCTCCGCCGGTTTCGATACCGAACTGTTCCTGTCACGCGATGCGGCGTCACGGCTGCATCCTTCGACCCGGATCGCGCTGGTCGCGGGCCTGTGCGCCACCGGCGATCAGCTGGAGCTGGTCGGCAATGGCTCAAAACTGCGCATAGACGGAATCGCCCGCGCCATCGTGATGCTTTTGTCTAGTCGAAGCCCGAGCAGCCTGCAGGAGCTCGCCGAGCAGCTTCCGCAAGTGCCGTCCGGCGCGCTGCGTTCGGTGCTGCTCGAGCTTGCGACGCACGAACTGGTTTTGATCGATCGACACTGATTTCCGCTTTCCGGTCTTTTGCCTACGCAAGAAAACGCAACTGTTACGGTAGGGGCTCGGGCTTGCGTCCCGTCTGAATCACGAGGTGGATTGCGATCACCGATACGCACGCTGGATCGGGGCGTTCTGAGCAAAAAAAATCCAGCTCAAACTGCAATCCACATTACTCATCGGCATGGGATTTGCTCGATGCCCTCTGCGATCGGCAGCTGTTCAACGATCCACGATGAAGTCGACGGACCAAGCCGGTTCGAGTCTTCGGTTCTCGAACCAGAAGCGCGATTCTTAGGGATTCTTGGGGATGAGCGGCGGACCAGAAGATGTAATTGCCAGCGGGGAGATCGCGTTCGACCTCACGCAGTCGCTGTCACGCGACGCGTTGTCGGTCCAGAGCACGATCCGCCGCTATCACGATTCGCTGGTCCATTTCCTGCGCCAGCGTCTGCGCAGGCCCGAAGACGCGCTCGACGTCGCACAGGAGGCTTACATCCGCCTGCTGCAGTACGAAGGCTCGCGCGAGATCCAGTCGCCGTCGTCGATGCTGTTTCGCATCGCCATCAACGTGGCCAACGATCTGGAGCGCGCGGAGCAGGTTCGCCGCGCCTCGGATCAGGTCAGCGTCGATGACGTCGAGCTGGTCGCCGATACGCCCTCGCCCGAGCGGCAGGTTGCCGGCCAGCAGGAGCTGGCCCAGCTCAAAGACGCGATCCGCCTGTTGCCTCCCAAGTGCAAGCAGGTGTTTCTCCTGAGCCGCGCGCGCGGCATGACCTACCCGGAGATCGCCCGTCATTGCGGCATCTCGGTCAAGATGGTCGAGAAGCACATCAGCCATGCACTGGCCGTTTGTCTGAAGAAGGTAGGGGGTTGCCAGGGAGGCGCGTCTCAGGGTTGATGAACACCACAACAACGACCGAGGCAACGCTGGAGGAAGCCGCGCGCTGGTCCGCGCGGCTGTGCGCGCCCGACTGTTCCGACCGCGACCGCGCCGATTTCGAGCGCTGGATGCTGGCGGACGAGTCGCACGCGGACGCCTTCGCAGCCACCCAACTGCTTTCCGATGGTGTCGGCCTGCTCGCCGACGCCGATGCCGAACTCGCGGCGATGGCCGACGAAGCCTACGCCATGGGCGCCGAGGGCGATCCGGCCGTCGCCGTGGCCGCGCCGCCACGAACCGCGCAGCAGCTCCGACGCGCTCCGCAGCGGCGCCGCTGGACCCTGCCCGCGGGGCTGGCGGCGGGTGTCGTCGCGGCCGTCATCGGTTTGAGCGCAATGCAGCCGCATCACGGGGCGCCTTCCGGCGAGCGTTACGCCGCGGTCGATGCCGCCAGGCGCATCGAGCTTGCCGACGGCTCCATCGTGCAGCTCGATGTCGGCAGTGAAATGCGCGTGGAGCTGACGCCGCGCGAACGCCGCATCGATCTCGAAAGGGGCCGCGCCCTGTTCGAAGTCGCGCACGACAGCACGCGGCCGTTCGCGGTTTCGGCCGCCCGCTCCCGCACCACCGCGCTCGGCACGCGTTTTCAGGTGCAGAACGATGCCGACACCGTCACCGTCACCTTGACCGAAGGCTCGGTCGCGGTCGAAGGCCTCGGCTCGCGCGATCGGCACCGCGAGCGCCTGGAGCCCGGCGATCAGCTGCGCATCGCGCCGGAGCGCGACGGCCGCTGGGTCCGGCGCCGCGTCGATTCCGAAGTGGTGACGAGCTGGTCCCACGGCCGCCTGGTGTTTCGTGGCACACCGCTGTCCGAAGCGCTGACCGAAATCAATCGCTACTCCAGGGTGCAGGTCCATCTCGGCGATCCCGATCTGGGCCGGCTGCTCGTCAGCGGCAACTTCATTCCGGGAGACAACCGCTCGATCGCATCGGCGATCGCGTCGGTACTGCCGTTGAGGCCGATCGAAAGCGGCGACGAAATTCTGCTGTTCGGACTCTACGGAAGCGGCGACTGAACCACGGTCTTCAAGCCGAGTTTCGATGCCCGGTTCAGCGACGCCAGCGTGGAGCAAAGCGGCTCTGCGCAGGGGCATCGCGAGCGACGAGAGCGAGCGGTATCCGAAGATCCGGCCGAGCAACGGGCGGAAGTTGGTACTGAGTCGGCCGCGCCCTGCGCGCCGACCGTGGGATGCCATTGAAACCGAAGTCGAGTCCAACGACGGGCCGGCCATTCCGACCCATGATGCACGTGCTGGCGACCGCGCTTGCCGCCGCGACGATCGCCTCGCACAAGCCCACGCATGCACAGGCACCGCACGCTTCCGAGCACCGGCAAGGCCTGGCGGCGACCATCGATTTCTCCATTCCGCAAGGGCGCCTCGACGATGCGCTCGATCGCTTCAGCGAGCAGGCCGGACTGCAGATCGTCTACGACGCCGGCACCGTGCAAGGCCGCATGGCGCCGGCGGCGCTCGGCCGCATGCGGGCCGAGGAAGCGCTGCGCAAGCTGCTCGACGACTCCGGCCTGCACTGGACGCTGATCAACGGCCACACGGTCGCCATTCGCAGGGCCACCGAGCCGCCCGGTTTGCCGCCGTCGATCGCGCCGGCGGTCGCGGCCCCGGCCGCCGACGACCCGCGGCACGGCGGCGTGGTGATACTCAGCGACATCCGCGTCAGCGCCGATCCCTTGCGCGGGCTGCCGATCGAAGTCGCCAATACGAGCTTCGGCTTCTCCAAGTCCATCCTCGAGACACCGCGATCGGTGTCGCTGATCAGCCAGGAGACCATCGATCGCTTCGGGCTCTCTGCGATCGAAGACCTGGTCCGCGTGGTGCCCGGCACCTTCACCCCGACCCGCTTCGGCATCCAGGGCGGCATCGACGTGCGCAGCGTGCCGGCGGACACCTTCTTCCGCGGCATGAAGCGCCTCAATCTGCAGGGACACGCGCCGACCGTGCTGTCGGCGATGGATTCGATCGAAGTGGTCCGCGGGCCGCCCTCGCCGATCTACGGCATGGGCAAGATCGGCGGCTACACCGACATGATTCCGCGCTCAGGACGGGCCGCCGACGGCAGTTATCTGGATCGGTCGCACGGCCGGGTCAGCGCAATGGTCGGCGACTACCAGGCGACCGATTTGAGCGCGTCGCTGCAGGGGCCGATGAAGATCGCCTCTGCGCATGGCGGATATCACCTGTTCGGCATGATCATCGACAGCCAGACCTATGCTCGCGGCGTACCGCTCGATGCCTCGATGCTGCAGGGCAGCGTCAGCGTCGAAGACCTGCTGCCGCGCTTCCGGCTCGAAGCCGGCCTGAGCGCGCAGAAGTCGCGCAGCGGCGGCGCGCTGATCGGCCGCTTCACCCAGGAACTCGCCGACAGCAGGCGCTACATTCGCGGCCTGCCGCTGATCGATCTCGACCTCGACCACAACGGCACGATCTCGTATCGCGAGTACAACACCGCCTCGGCCGTGCGCGGCGCGCTGTCGCTCTCCAACCAGCCGCTCTCGCAGCGCTGGGACTGGCCGCTCGACGCCGATGGCAAGCCGCTGACGGTCGACCGGTTCCCCAAGGTTTCGGGCATCCCCGAATCGATGTTCCAGTACCTGCAGGCGCATCCGGAGGCCGATCCGGGCGGGCTGCTGCGCGCCCAGGGCATCGGCGGCCCGCTGCCGCGCAGCGGCTACGTGCCGCTGGGTTTCATGCTCGATCCGCGCACAGTGGGCTACGACAAGCTCGATCTGCGGCGCTTCGCCGCATTCGAGCGCGACCTGCACGCCAACCTCGCGACCACCTACATCGACCTGATCGACGATCGCGATCCGGACTTCACGATGAAGAACCAGCTGTTCTTCGACGGCATGGATCAGTACAAGATTTCGGAGCAACCGTTCGGCACCGAGCAGAAGCCGCGCATCGTCGAGGAGAAGTTCACGATCACGCGCCGCCTGCCGCAGCTGCCCTCCTGGCTCGACGTCAACAGCCTGGCCTCGATCAACTTTCGCCATACGAGGTCTCCGACCGGGCAATGCTTCGGTGACTTCAGCACCCACCGCACCGATGCGATGGCGGACACCTGGCAGGACAGCAGCGGCGGGATGACGCCCAACACCACGTTCACGAACTGTCTCGTCGATTCGAGCTACGAAACCGGCTTTCCGTACACCGACCACGGCAAGACCAGCTTCAGCGAATTCGGCCTCGGCGTGCTGCTCGACGTCGCCATCGCGCGTTCGACCAACCTGCTGATGGGTGGGCGCATCGACGGCTCCGAAGTGCACAACATCGAGTACGCCGGCACGATCAACGTCAATACCGGAACCGCCAGCGAACCGGGCGCGATCGTCGCCCAGTCGACGCGCACGCGCGGATGGGACGACGGCGTGTCGTGGACGTTCAGTCTTTCGCACGAAGTGCTGCCGGGCGTCCGTCCCTACTTCACGATCGCGCAGGAAAGCCTCACGCTCGACAACAACGCCAATCGCATATCCAACGCCATCGTCGAAGCCGGTCACATCGGTCAATCTCGCCTGCGCGAACTCGGACTCAAGGCCAGCCTGCTCGACGACCACCTGTTCTTCAGCACCGCGCTGTACGAACAGCGCCGCATCAACGTCAACAATCCGGAAGACCCGACCATCACCGTCGAAGCTTCGTCCACCGTCACGCGCGGCTGGGAAAGCGAGATCAAATGGGTTCCGACGCCCAAGCTGTTCGCTTCGTTCTACGCGCTGTCGCAGAAGACCTTGTACGAGCCGAACCGTGGAGGCGTGGTGCTGATCGATGCGCGCTCGCTCGGCTTCCAGGATGTCGTCGATCCCGCCACCGGCGAAGTGGTCTATCCGGCCGAAGCCTTTCTGTTCGGTGGCCGCGCCTTCATCCAGTTGCCGCCCGGCGTCGAGGCCTATCGCGAAAAGCAGGGCAACCCGAACGTGCAGATCGGCGCCTCGCTGACCGCGCGCCTGGCTTCGGGTTTCGGATTCACGCTCAGCGCGAATCACTTCTCTGCGGTCGCGGCCGGGCGATTGCAACTGATCGAACTCCCCGCCTCCACCATATTCAACGCCGGCGCCTTCTACGATCGTGGCCCGTGGCAGTTGCGCGCGGACGTCTTCAACTTGAACAACGAACGCTACTTCCGTGCGCGCACCGGGGACACGCTGGCCGATCTTCCGGTCTCCGCAATGCCCGATCGGCGTTTCCAGTTCACGGTATCGCATCGCTTCTGAATGTCTGCTCGTGAAGAGTGAGGCGCAAGAGCGTCACCGAGCATCTTTGTTCCTGCGCCTCACGCCTCACGCCTCACGCCTCACGCCTCACGCCTCACGCCTCGTTCGCGAATCATTACCTCCTTGTCAGGTAGGGGGAACACGAAAAGCTCACGTCTGATTCTTCGACAGGCCGCACGCAAGTGCTTGGCGGGGTTTCTAAACAGGAGAGCTCATGCGTAGTCCAAACGAGCGCAAGCGCAACATGCCTGCGCTTGGCTTCAAAGCAACCGATCTGGCGATCGCCCTCGCTGCGTTTCTCGCGACGAGTGCACATGCCCAGAGCACAGAAGCGGGTGGCTCATCGGCGGAATCCGATGCCGCCGTGCTCACCGACATCGTCGTCAGCGAAGACCCGCTGGCGTCGATCGCGAATGAAACCACGGGCTCGTCGATCGGCTTCGCCAAGCCCATCCTCGATACGCCGCGCTCGGTTTCGTTCGTCAGCTCCGAGCAGATCCAATTGCTCGGCATCAGCTCGGTCGACGATCTCACGCGCGTGGTACCGGGCACTTTCACCACCACGCGCTACGGCCTGCAGGGCGGCATCAACGTGCGCGGTGTAGCGGCCGACATGTATTTCCGCGGCATGAAGCGCATCAACATGCAGGGCCACGCGCGCACCTCGCTCGCGGCGATGGATTCGATCGAGGTCATCAAAGGACCGCCCTCGCCGATCTTCGGCATGGGCAAGATCGGTGGCTACAGCAACCTCACGCCCAAGTCCGGCCGGGCCAAGATCGGCACGTATCTCGAGCAGGCGCAAGGCTTCGCGCAGGTCGTCGGCGGCGACTACATGAAGTCCGAAATCTCGGCCGGCGCCGGCGGTCCGATGACCATCGGCAACAAGACCGGCGGCTACTACGTCTATGGTTTGCTCGAAGATTCCGAAAGCTATGTGAAGAAAGTCGGTGTCACCCAGCGCATCATCCAGGCGACTTCGACGCTCGACAATTTCATCGGCCCGTTTCGGCTCGAAGTCGGCACGCAGGCGCAGAACTCGATCACCTCGGGCGCCTACATGAACCGCGTGACGCAGCGCCTGCTCGACGATGGCGTTTACATCTCGGGCCAGCCGCTCATCAACCTCGACCGCAACGGCGATGGCGCGATCGGCTTCAAGGAAACCCATGAGATGTCGCCGATCAAGGGCAATGTCGGCGGCTCGAACCGACCGCTGAACCAGACCTTCGCCTGGCCGATGTGCAACGGCGTGCCGTGCCAGCCCGACGAGTTTCCGAAGATCGCGGGCATTCCGGAGACGATGTACAACTATCTGGAAGCCAACCCCACGCTCGATCCGGACCGGTACCTGCGGAACCAGGGCATCGGCGGACCTGTGCCGACCTCCGGCCAGCTGCCGATCGGCTTCGTGCTCGACCCGCGCACGGTGCAGCAGGTCAAGGTCGACCAGCGTCGCAACGGGGCTTTCGAAACCGAACAGAACGCGCGCCTGGCCGTGATCTACGCCGACCTGGTCTACGACGCCGATCCGGACTTCCAGCTCAAGAACCAGTTCTTCCACGACTTCCTCGATTCGTACAAGAACTCTTATCTGCCCTACGGTGAAAAGCAGGACATTCACCTGTGGGAAGACAAGATCACGGCGACCTATCGCATCCCCGACGAGAAGCTGCCCGAGTGGCTGCGCATCAACACGCTGGCCTCGGTCAACTATCGCGAAACCTTCGGCAAGATCACCAGCTCCGGCGGCGACTACGACTATCGCCAGGACGTGATGTTCAACAACGGCAATCACTATCCGAACACGATCTTCTGGAACTGGCTCGACAATCCGAGCTACGACACCGGCGCGCCGACGACGGTGGTGCGTGACAGCACCTTCAGCGAAATGGGTGTCGGCACGATGTTCGACATCGATTTCTTCACCAACACCAACCTGGTGCTCGGCGCACGCTGGGACAATTCCAAGGCCGAAGCCAACGACTACGACCGCTTCAACGAAAACGCCAGCAACGCGGTCAACGGAGGCGTCTGGCTGCCCCAGCGCACCACGCGCAGCTGGGACGACGGCACCTCCTGGAGCGTCAGCCTTTCGCAGAAGCTGCCGGGTGGCATCCGTCCCTACATCACCAAGGCCTTGTCGAGCGTCGCGCTCGACGGTGCCAACAACATCATCGTCTACGAGACCGTGAATGCGCCGGGCGGGCACATCGGCGAGGCCGAACTTCTCGAGTACGGCGTCAAGGGCAGCTGGCTGCAGGACACGCTGTTCTTCACGCTCTCGCACTTCAAGCAGACGCGTACCGACATCAGTAGCGCGTCGGACCCGACCGCCTCGGCCGAAGTGTCTTCGACCGAAACCAAGGGCATCGAAACCGAGCTCAAGTGGTCGCCGGTTCCGAACGCGTCGATCCAGGCCTACGCCCTGTTCGCCAAAGCCAAATACATCATTCCGCAATCGGGCACCTACGAGTTCAACGGTCGCGATCTGGGCTTCCAGGACGTGCTCGACGACAACGGCAACGTGATCTACCCGGCCGAAGCCTTCCTCTACGGCGGCCGCGTGCAGATGACGATTCCGACCGCGATCCTCGAGCAGTACAACGCCCGCAACGGTTCGCCCGAGACGCAGCTCGGCCTGAACATGAACTACCGCTTCCGCAATGGCGTCGGTGTGCTGCTCGGCGGCAACTGGTTCTCGTCGACGTATTCCGATCGCCTCGAGATGCTGAAGATTCCGTCGTCGACCACCATCAATGGTGCGGTCACCTACGACGTCGGCAAATGGCACCTCAAGGTCAACGGCTACAACATCACCGACGAGCGCATTTTCCGCGCCCGCAACAGCGACACCGGCACCAACCTGGTTTCGGTGATGCCGCGTGTCCGTTACGAATTCACCGTCAAGCTGGATTTCTGATGAGGCGGCATCGAATGGTTGAGAGATTTCATTCTAGGAGCGAAAGATTCATGTCCGACCCACGCAGATTCCGTCTTTGCCTGATCGTGGCCGCCTCGGCCGCTCTGGCGATTCCCACCCTTGTCTCCACCACCGCCGGAGCCGCCGAGAAAGCGCAGGTCACGGCGGTCATCGGCGAGCAGACCAAGACCGTGCAGGCTGCGCGCAGCTCGCAGTCGAACGTCGCCAGGATGGACGACCAGACCGGCAGCATGCTCGCCGAGTACCGGCAGGCGCTCGCCGAGTACGACACGCTCAAGGCCTACAACGATCAGCTCGCCGTGCAGGTCGGTTCGCAGCAGCAGGAGATCGACGCGATCAACCTGCAGCTCGGCGAGATCGACACCACCGCGCATCAGGTGCTGCCGATGCTCACGCGCATGGTGGCCACGCTCGAGAAGTTCGTCTCGCTCGACATGCCGTTCCTTCCCGAAGAGCGCACCAAGCGCATCAAGGGACTCAAGGACATGATGGCCCGCGCCGACGTTTCATTGTCCGAGAAGTACCGCCGCATCGTCGAGGCTTATCAGATCGAGATGGAGTATGGCCGCACGCTCGAGTCGTACGCGGGCAAGGTCGGCGACAAGACCGTCGATTTCCTGCGCGCCGGACGCGTCTCGCTGCTGTACCAGACGCTCGACGGCATGGAGACCGGCTACTGGGATGCCAGCGCCAAGAAGTTCGTTTCCGACAACTCGTTCCGCGAAGAAATCAAGGCCGCGATCAAGGTCGCCAAGAAGCAGGCCGCACCCGATTTCGTCACCGTCGCCGTTTCCTCTCCGATGGAGGCCAAGTAATGAAACCCTCGATGGATAGCCCGAAGAAACCTCAACATTCCGCGCTGGGCCAGCTGCTGGCCTGTGCCGTTCTCGCGCTGAGCTTCGCCAGCGCGAGTGGCTTCGCCACCGCGGCCGACCCGAAGAACCTCGACGAACTGCTCGCCGAGACCGAATCGGCGCGCTCCGCCGAAGCGGCGGCCAATGCCGAGCGCGAAGCGCGCTTCAAACGCGAACTCGACAACCAGGCTGCGCTGCTCGCCGAAGCCAAGGCCCGCCTTGCCAACGAGCAGAAGCGCGGCGCGGGCCTGACCACGAGCTTCGATGTCAACGAGAAGGCCATCACCGAAGCGAGCGCTTCGCTCGAATCACGCTCGGGCAATCTCGGCGAACTGTTCGGTGTCGTGCGCCAGGTCGCCAACGATTTCTCTTCGGTGGTGAATTCTTCGATCATCAGCGCGCAGTTTCCGGGGCGATCGGACTTCATCGTCAACCTCGCGCAGACCAAGGAGCTGCCGTCGACGCAGGTGCTCGAGCGCTTCTGGTTCGAGCTGCAGCGCGAGATGACCGAGAGCGGCAAGGTGGTGAAGTTCAAGACCAAGATCGTCAAGCCCAATGGTGACTCGGTCGATGCCACCGTGACGCGGGTCGGACCGTTCACGGCGGTTTCGGACGGCCAGTACCTGCAGTATCTGCCGAGCCAGGGCCAGCTCGCCGCGATGGCACGCCAACCCGGGCCAAAGTTCGAAGATGCCGCCAAGCGCCTCGAAAGCTCGCGCTCCGGCTACGTGAAGACCAGCATCGACCCGACGCGCGGCGTGCTGCTGTCGATCTATTCACAGCGCCCGAACCTCAAGGAACGCATCGATCATGGCGAAGCGGTCGGCTACGTGATCATCGCGGTCGGCGTCATCGGGGCCCTGCTCGCGCTCTTCCAGTTCGTGCATCTGCTGATCACCCGCTCCAAGGTCCGCAAGCAGCTCACCTCGATCGAAGTGCCGCGCACCGACAATCCGCTCGGCCGCGTGCTGTCGACCTTCCAGGGCAACCACGCCAAGCTCGAAGAGGACGCCGAGATCGTCGAGCTGCGCATCTCCGAAGCGGTGCTCAAGGAAGTGCCGGCGCTCGAACGCTTCCAGTCCTTCATCAAGCTCGCGGTCGCGGCCGGTCCGCTGCTCGGCCTGATCGGCACCGTGGTCGGCATGATCGTGACCTTCCAGTCGATCACCGAATCCGGATCGTCCGATCCCAAGCTGATGGCCGCCGGTATCTCGCAGGCGATGATCGCGACGGTGCTGGGCCTGGGCATCGCGATTCCGCTGCTGTTCGCCCACGCCTGGCTGTCGTCGATCTCCAAGTCGATCCTGCAGATTCTCGACGAGCAGAGCACCGGTCTGCTGGCCGGCCGTCTCGAGGCCACCCGCCATGCTTGAGACGCTCGCGATGCCGCTGCACATCATGAGCGAGATGCGTGCGCTCGGCGGCCCGGTGGTGTTGTGGATCTTCGGCGCCTGCGTATTGATGTGGGCGATCGTGATCGAGCGCTTCTGGTTCTTCACCGGCGTGCTCCCGCGGCAGGCGAATCGCCTGCTGCGGGAGTGGAACGCCCGCCCCGAGCGTCACAGCTGGAGTGCGCACCAGATCCGCAAGGCGATGATCTCGACGCTCAACGCCGGCATGAACGCGAACATCCAGCTGCTGCGCGTGCTGGTTCCGATGAGTCCGCTGCTCGGCTTGCTCGGCACCGTGTCGGGCATGCTCGCGGTGTTCGACGCGATGGCCGCACGTGGCTCTGCGGATGCGCGCTCAATGGCCAACGGCGTGTCCGAGGCGATGATCTGCACGCTGACGGGCCTGGCCGTGAGCATCTCGGGCCTCTACCCGGTGTACTACTTCCGCCGCCGCATCCGTCACGAGACCGAGCGTCTCGCCGACAAGTTCCTGTTCTGAACCCGCCCCCATCTCAGCTGACACCACGGGAAGCCTTTTATGCGCCTGCGCAACCGCCGCATGTCGGAAGCCAACGTCGAGGAGACCGGCATCGATCTCGCGCCGATGCTCGACTTCGTCCTGAACCTCTTGATCTTCTTCATCATCACCGCGGTGTTCATGAAGGAAGTCGGCATCACCGTAAGCCGGCCCAATGCTTCGTCGAGCACCGAGAAGAAGGAGTCGAGCAGCATCGTCATCGTCATCAACGATGCCGGCGACATCGTCGTCGACAAGAAGCTCACGGACGAACGCAGCGTCCGCGCCGCCATCGAGCGCCTGCATGCGCAGCGCCCCGAAGACGCGGTGGTGGTGGTCACCGAAAGCGGTGCGCCGACCGGCATCCTGGTTTCGGTGATCGACCAGGTGCGCCAGGGCGGCGTGATGGCCGTCTCGATCGCACCGGGCGAAAGCTCGACCTGACCTGCTCGCCCGACTTCAAGGAAACCGACATGCGTTCGCATCGACACAGCATCGAGGAAAGCGAAGACACCGGCATCGATCTCGCGCCGATGCTCGACTTCGTCCTCAACCTGCTGATCTTCTTCATCATCACGACCTCCTTCGTGAAGGAGTCCGGCGTCACGGTGACGCGTCCCGAGGCGCTGACCGCCGAGAGCAAGGAGAACGGCAACATCCTGATCGCCGTGCGTCCCAACGGCGACGTCTGGATGGACAAGCAGAAGGTCGACGTGCGCGATGTCCGCAGCGCGATCGAACGCCTGCACATCGAGCGTCCCGAAGACACCGTGGTGATCATCGCCGACCGCGAGTCCAAGACCGGCGTGCTGACCAAGGTGATGGACCAGGTCAAGCTCGGCGGCGTCGCCGAAGTGTCGATCGCCGCCGCGCCGCCACCGGGCTGATCGCAAGCCGGCATCGCACTTTCCCCTCCTGACGATTTTCTCCGACGAGTTCACTCACTCATGGCTCTGCAACTCAACAGCGAGCATCTGCTGGTTCCGACGCGGCCGATGACTTTCGCCGAAATGCTGCGCTCGAAGGACGTGCGCCGGCCGCGGGGCTGGGTGCCCGCGCTCGCCGCCTCGCTCGCCCTCTCGCTCGGCATGTTCATCGGCATGCACGCGCTGATCACCGTCTCGGGCCACGGCGCGAAGAAGCCCGAAACCTTGCCGACGATCGACTTCGTGCGGCTCAAGCGCGATTCGCAGGTCACGCCGAACGAGCGCCGCAAGCCGCCGCCGCCTCCACCGCCGAAGGCGCCGCCACCGGCTTCGAAGATGACGGTGGCCACCGAAGCGGCCAGCGATGGCCCGGCGATCACCGTGCCCGGCAGCCTCGATCTGTCCGCGGGCAGCGGCGGTGGTGGCGGCGTGGCCAGCGGCGGCTTCGACAGCGAACTGGTGCCGCTGCAGCGCGTGAACCCGGCGTATCCGCAGGATGCGCGACGCAATCGCATCGAGGGCTACGTGAAGCTCGATCTGCTCGTCGCGCCCGATGGTTCGGTGCGCTCGGCCAAGGTCGTCGATGCCAAGCCCAAGGGCCTGTTCGACGCTTCCGCGGTGACGGCGGTTCTCAAGTGGCGCTTCAAGCCCAAGACCGTCGACGGCAAGGCCGTCGAGCAGCGCGGCGTGCAGAAGATCGAATTCACCATCAACAAGTGAGCGCCATCAAACGCGCACGGAGCAGCCGATGACTTCCCACGGCAATCATCTTTCGAAGTGGCGGTTGTGCCGCGTCGCCACACTCGCCGTCTCGATGTTCGCGATGCAGGCGACCGCGGCGGAGGAGGCCAAAAAACCGGTGCCCGCGGGCTCGGAGGCGGCGAAGATCGAGGCGTTGAAGGCGCGCCAGGCCGCCGCACGAGCCGCCAAGGCCGCGCAGGCAGCCAAGGCCGCCGAGAGCGCCGCGACCGCACCGCAGATCGCCAACCGCCCGGAGTGCCTTGCGCCGCGGCAGGCATCCGGAACGCTCGGCGAAGCCACCTCCGATGCCATCCGCCGCGCGAGCGAACTGGTGGCGCAGAAGCAGCCCGACGAGGCGATCGCCAAGCTCAAGCCCTTCGAGACGCGTGGCCAGCCGTTCGACAAGGCCAGCGTGCAGTACAACCTCGGCGTCGCCTACAGCGACAAGCAGCAGTTCCTGGAAGCGGCGCATGCGTTCGAGAACGCGCTCGCGTTCGACGTGCTGCCGCAGAACCAGAGCGACCAGCTGACGTTCAATATCGGGCAGCTCTACGTGGCGGGTGGCGACCACGACAAGGGCATCGCCGCGCTCAAGCGGTACATGGCCCAGAGCTGCACGGTGCCGACGCCCGAGGCGCACATGTTCCTCGCCAGCGCACTGACCGAGCGCAAGCTCTACGACCAGGCGCTGCCCGAAGTCGAAACCGCGCTCGCGCAGAGCAAGAAGCCGCGCGAGAACTGGATACAGTTCAAGCTCGGCGTGCAGTACGAACTCAGGCAATACCAGGCCGCGGCGGAAACCCTGCTCGAGCTGATCGCCATGCAGCCCGACAAGGCCGACTACTGGAAGCAGTTGTCGGGCGTGCTGCTCGAAATGGACGACAAGGATCAATCGCTCGCGGTGATGGCGCTGGCCGAACGCCAGGGCTTTCTGCAGCGACCGGCCGACCTCATGAATCTGTACAACATCTACATGGTGATCGACGTTCCGATGAAAGGTGGCCAGCTGCTCGAGAACGCGCTGGCGCAAGGCAAGGTGCAGGAGGACGAAAAGACGCTCGAATCCATCGCCAACGCCTGGATCAACGCACGCGAATCCGAGAAGGCCGAGCTTGCGCTGAAAAAGGTCGCCAGCGTGGCCGACAAGGGCGAGTATTACTTCAAGCTCGGCGCCATGTATGGCGAGCAGGAGCGCTGGAAGGAGTCCAAGGAGATGCTGCAGCTCGCGCTGCAGAAAGGCGGGCTCAAGAAGCCGGGCGATGTCTGGTTTCGCGTCGCCCTGGCCGATTACCGCATGAACGATCTGCGTTCGGCGATCGGCGATCTGCAGCAGGCGCAGAAGTACGACGAGGCCCGGCGCCAGGCCGGTGACTGGATGCAGAGCCTGTCCGCCGAACTCGCGGCCCAGCAGAGCCAGACCGCGTCGCTCTCGCCGAACTGAGCCATGCGCCTTTCCAAGAAAGCCATCGGCGCGGCCGCCGCGCTGATGTGGGGTCTGGCTGGGCCTCAGTTCGCCCAGGCCACGACGTTCGACCTGCAGACCGCGACCATCGCCGACATCAATGCGGCGATGGACGCGGGCGCCTTGAGCTCCGAAAAACTCACGCAGCTGTATCTGGCGCGCATCGAGGCCTACGACAAGCGCGGGCCGAAGATCAACGCGGTGATCACGCTGCAGCCGGATGCCGTCAAGATCGCGCGCGAGCTCGATGCCGAGCGCAAGGCCAAGGGGCCACGCTCGCCGCTGCACGGCGTGCCCGTGGTGCTCAAGGATCTGTACGACACGCGCGACATGCCGACGTCGGCCGGCTTCCTGCCGCTCAAGAACTCGCGGCCGATCCTCGATGCGACCGTGGTCAAGCGCCTGCGCGACGCGGGCGCGGTGATCCTCGCCAAGGTCAACATGAGCGACTGGTTCGGCGTTCCGAAAGCCGGCGACCAGAGCACCGTGCTCGGGCGCACTTCGAACCCGTACAACCTCGATCTGATTCCGGGCTATTCGAGCGGAGGCACCGGCGCCGCGCTCGCCGCCGCCTTCGCGCAGATCGGCCTGGGTTCGGAGACCGGTGTTTCGATCCGCAATCCGACCTCGAACAACAGCCTCGTCGGGCTGGCGCCGACACGCGGCCTGATTCCGCGTGCGGGACAGGTGATGACCTCGTTCACGCAGGAGCGCGCCGGGCCGATGGCGCGCTCGGTCTACGACGTCGCCGCGATGACCGACGTCGTCGCCGGCTTCGACGCCGAAGACCTGCTCACGCTCGATGCGCCGGGCCGCATGCCGAAGGCTTCGTACACGCAGGGCTTGTTGAAGGACAGCCTGCGCGGTGCGCGCATCGGCGTGTTTCGCGATCTGTTCCGCAAGGGCGAAAAGCATGCGGAAGGCATCGCGATGATCGAGGCCGCGATCGCGCAGATGAAAGCCGCGGGCGCGACCATCATCGATCCGGTGTCCACCGGGCTCGATCTGTTTCCGCTGCTCGACGAGACCCGCACCAACTACTACGAGGCACAGTTTTCGTACGACCTGTACTTTCGCCGCCTTGGTCCGGACGCGGTGATTCACAACATGGACGAGCTCATCGCCAAGGGCGGTGATCTGGTCAAGCCGAGCATCGTCAAGGCCTACCGCGAGTTCAACTCGCTCACGCACCAGCCC
The DNA here is from genome assembly GCF_000271305.1 of Hydrocarboniphaga effusa AP103. Lineage (GTDB taxonomy): Bacteria > Pseudomonadota > Gammaproteobacteria > Nevskiales > Nevskiaceae > Hydrocarboniphaga > Hydrocarboniphaga effusa. Next base: position 286,462 of record NZ_AKGD01000003.1, on the reverse strand, counting down.
GAGTTTCTCGCGCGCCGCGATTCGCAGGAGATGCTCAAGCGGCTCGCGATCGAGCTGATGGAACAGTATCGGCTCGATGCGCTCGTGCATCCGTTCAAGTCGCTGCCGGCGACGCGCCACATCGAAACCGGCTTCTCGCCGAACAACGGCCAGGACAATCCGTTCAGCTCGGTCACCGGCCTGCCTGCGGTGCTGGTGCCGGCGGGCTACACGAAGAAGGAAAACGGCCCGATCGCGATCGAGTTTCTCGGCCGGCCGTGGAGCGAGCCGACGCTGTTCAAGCTCGCCTACGCCTACGAGCAGCTCTCGCAGGTCCGCAAGCTTCCGCCGACGACGCCGGCCTTGCCGGGCGAGCGCTTCGAGTATTGAGCCGACGCGTCGGCTCGAAGATTGATCGGGCATCGCACGTAGGGGCGCGGCGATCGGAGCACGTCTTGATTGGCATCCTCCAACGACGAGATCCGCCGTGCCTCAACTCACTGTCTCCCGGTTTTCACGCCTCGCCGCTTCCAGCCTGTTCGCCGCCGCGCTCTCGCTGACCGCGGCGAATGCGCAGGCCTACACGCTCGACATCGACAAGGCCACCATTCCCGACATCGACGCCGCGTTCAAGAACGGCCTGAGCTCGCAGAAGCTCGTCGCCGCCTATCTCGAACGCATCAAGGCCTACGACAAGCAGGGGCCGGTCATCAATGCGGTGATCCTGCTCAACCCCAAAGCGCTGGACGAGGCGGCCAGGCTCGATGCCGAGCGCAAGGCCGGCAAAGTGCGTGGCCCGCTGCATGGCGTGCCGATCGTGCTCAAGGACAACTTCGATACCTTCGACCTGCAGACCACGGGCGGCTCGCAGTTGCTCGAGGGCCACGTGCCACCGGACGACGCCTTCGTCGTCAAGAAGCTGCGCGACGCCGGCGCGGTGATCGTCGCCAAGGTGAACCTGTCCGAATGGGCCGGCAGCGGCGGCTCGGTTTCCGGAGCGCCCGAAGAGATCGCCAAGAAGGGCCGCGTGCCGAACGGCTTCAGCTCGGCCGGCGGACAGACGCGCAATCCGCACGACCTCACGCGCGGGCCTTCGGGCTCGTCGGGCGGCACCGGCGCTGCGATCGCTGCGGGCTTCGCGCAGTTCGGGCTCGGCACCGACACCGGCGGTTCGGTGCGCGGGCCTTCTTCGGCCAACGGCATCGTCGGGCTCAAGCCCACGCGCGGCCTAATGAGCCGCGACGGCATCATTCCGCTCGGCCTGTCGTTCGACACCGGCGGGCCGATGGGACGTAGCGTCACCGACATCGCGATCTCGCTCGGTGCGATGACCGGCGTCGATGCGGCCGATGCGGCCACCACGCCGAGCGCAAGCCAGTTCAAGACCGACTACACGCCGTATCTGAAGAAGGGCTCGCTCAAGGGCGCGCGCATCGGCATCGCGCGTGATTTTCTCGGCCAGGACGCAGGCACCGACCAGGTCGTCGAACAGTCCGTCGCCACGCTCAAAAAGCTCGGCGCGACCGTGTTCGACGTGAAGTATCCGGACTTCGTGCTGCAGAACCGCCAGGGCATCTACAACACCGTGGTCAGCGCCGAGTTCAAGCACGACCTCGCCGAGTATCTCAAGACCACCCAGGCCGGCTATCCGAAGACGCTCGACGAAGTGGTCGCCCGCGTCAACGACCCGAAGACGAAATACCGCAGCCCCGAGAAAGCGGTCGCGCTCAACTACACCAACTCGGTTGCGCTCACGCTCGACGATCCGCTGTACCTGGCGACGAAGAACCAGGCGCTCGCCGCGACCAAGGCCGGCGTCGATGCGGTGTTCGCCAAGTACAAGCTCGATGCGATCGTCTATCCGACGTCGCCGAAACCGGCGACGCCGATCATTCCCGATGAAGCCACCGCGCGCGCGGCCGGCCTGTCGCCCACCAACATCGCGAACCAGACCGGCTACCCGGATCTGATCGTGCCCGCCGGCATGACCAAGGACGGCCTGCCGGTGACGATCAGCTTCTTCGGCCCCGCCTGGAGCGAACCCAAGCTGATCGGCTACGGCTACGACTTCGAGCAGGCGACGCATGCGATCCGCCTGCCGAAGAACACGCCGGCGCTCAAGAGCGATGTGATCAGCTATTGAGGTGAGGCACGACCTTGGCTGTCCCCTCTCCCGCAGCGCGGGAGAGGGTGGCGCGACAGCGCCGGGTGAGGGAACACGCTCGGGCAGATTGCCTTTCCCAACAGCGCTCCCTCACTCCCCGCCTACGGCGGGACTCTCTCCCGCACGCGGGAGAGAGGAACGGCGGCTGCGCTCGCCTGCGTCTGCAGCGATGCCCAAGCTGATCGTCTAGAACTACGACTTCGAGCAAGCCACTCAGGCGAGCCGCTTGCCGAAGAACACGCCAGCGCTCAAGAGCGACCTGATCAGCTACTGAGCCGCGATGTTGGCTGTCCCCTCTCCCGCGTGCGGGAGAGGGGGGCGCAGCAGCGCCGGGTGAGGAAACACGCTCAGGCAGATTACCTGTTCCCAACGGTGCTCCCTCACTCCCCGCCTACGGCGGGACTCTCTCCCGCACGCGGGAGAGAGGAACAGCGGCTGCGCTCGCCTGCGTCTGCAGCGATGCCCAAGCTGATCGGCTACGGCTACGACTTCGAGCAGGCCACGCATGCGAGCTGCTTGCCGAAGAACACGCCGGTGCTCTAGCGACGTGATCAGTTACCGAAGCGCGCGCAATGATTGCCGCTCCCCAACGGGGCACGCTCGGGCAGATTGCCGCTCCCCAACGGGGCTCCCTCACTCCCCGCCTGCGGCGGGACTCTCTCCCGCACGCGGGAGAGAGGAACAGCGGCTGCTGCTCGTTGCATGAAGCATTGCTCCAACACGTAAATCGATAAATCGAAGCCCGCATCGCTCACGTAGGGTGCGTCCTCCAGCACCGCGTCTGCATCGATACATCCTCGCAATCGGTGCCGCCATGCTCGCTTCGCGTCTGTTCGCTTCCACCGCCCTCGCCTGCGCATTGGCGCTGAGCTTTCCCGCCGCCAACGCAGCGACGCTCGACATCAGCACCGCGAGCATCACCGAAGTACAGGCTGCGTTTTCGCAAGGCCTGACTTCGCAAAAGCTGCTCGATGCCTACCTCAAGCGCATCGAGGCCTACGACAAGAAAGGGCCGACGATCAACGCGGTGATCCTGCTCAATCCGAAAGCCAAGGCCGAAGCCCAGAAACTCGACGCCGAACGCAAGGCCGGCAAGATTCGCGGCCCGCTGCACGGCATTCCGGTGATTCTCAAGGACAACTACGACACCTTCGATTTGCAGACCACGGGCGGCTCGCAGCTGCTGCTCGGCAGTGTTCCGCCCGATGACGCCTTCGTCGTCAAGAAGCTGCGCGATGCGGGCGCGATCATCGTCGCCAAGGTGAACCTGTCCGAATGGGCCGGTGGCGGCGGCAGCGTCAGCGGTGCCACCGATCCGCTGGTGCTCGAACGCGGTGCGGTGCCGAACGGCTCGTCGACCGCAGGCGGGCAGACGCGCAATCCGCATGACCTGTCGCGTGGCCCTGCGGGTTCGTCGGGCGGCACCGGCGCTGGCCTTGCGGCCGCGTTCGCTCAATTCGGACTCGGCACCGATACCGGTGGCTCGATCCGCAGCCCTTCGTCGGTCAACGGCATCGCCGGGCTCAAGCCGACGCGCGGCCTGTTGAGCCGCGACGGCATCATCCCGCTCGCGCTCTCGTTCGACACCGGCGGACCGATGGCGCGCAACGTCACCGATGTCGCGATCTCGCTCGGCGCGATGACCGGCGTCGATGCGGCAGACGCCGCCACGCAGCCGAGCGCCGCCCAGTTCAAGACCGACTACACGCCGTATCTCAAAACCGGCTCACTGAAAGGCGCGCGCATCGGCGTGGCGCGCGATTTCTTCGGCCAGGACGCCGAAGTCGATCGCGTGATGGAAGCTTCGATCGCTACGCTCAGGAAGCTCGGCGCGACCGTGATCGACGTGCGCTATCCGAGCTACATGCTCGGCATGCGGCAGCCGGGCTATTCGCTGATCATGGCGAGCGAGTTCAAGGCGCAGGTCACCGACTATCTCAGAACGCTCAAGCCCGGATTTCCGAAGACTTTCGACGACGTCGTCAGGCTTTCGAACGATCCGAAGACCAAGTATCGCCAGCCCGAAAAAGCCTACGCGCTGACCTACACGGCGACGCAGGCGCTCGATCTCGATGATCCGATCTATCTCGTCGCGAAGAACGAAGGCCTGGCACTGGTCAAGGCCTCGGTCGATGCGGTGCTGAGTTCGAACCAACTCGACGCGATCGTCTACGCGACCAACCCGCGTCCGGCGCAGCCGATCGATCCGGCGGCGGCTCCGCCCGGCGCGGCCAACAGCCCGACCAACATCGCCAACCAGACCGGCTATCCCGATCTGATCGTGCCAGCGGGCATCACCAAGGATGGACTGCCGGTGACAATCAGCTTCTTCGGCCCGGCCTGGAGTGAACCCAAGCTGCTCGGCTACGGCTACGACTTCGAGCAGGCCACGCATGCGCGCGTGCTGCCCAAGAACACACCCTCGCTACCGAGCGATCGGATCGAGTTCTGATCTCTCACCCCTTGAGAACATTGCCATGCGACTCGTCCATCCGAATCTGCAAAATTTCGGCCGCAAATCCCTGCGGCGCTCCAGCTTCAGGCCCTTGCTGATCAGCGCCGCGATCGCCTTCGCGTTTCCATCGGTCGCGCAGGCCAAGACTTTCGATCTGCAAAGCGCAGGTGTCGAAGACATCCAGGCCGCGGTCGATGCGGGCGCGCTGAGCTATGAGAAGCTCGTTACGCTCTATCTGGCCCGCATCGCCGCGTACGACAAGAAAGGCCCTGCGCTCAACACCGTCATCACGCTCAACAAGAACGCGATCGCCACCGCACGCGCGCTCGATCAGGAGCGCAAGAGCAAGGGCCTGCGTTCGCCACTGATGGGCATTCCGATTCTCGCCAAGGACAACTACGACACCGCCGACATGCCGACCAGCGGCGGCAGCTTCGTGCTCGCCAATTCGGTGCCGTACGAAGATGCGCCGAGCATCCGGCAGCTGCGCGAAGCCGGCGCGATCATCATCGCCAAGGTCAACATGGACGAGTTCGCGCATGGCGGCATCGGCTATTCGTCTCGACTCGGGCAGACGCACAACCCGCACGATCCGCGACGCCATCCGGCCGGTTCTTCGGGCGGCACCGGCGCGGGCCTTGCGGCCTGGTTTTCGCCGCTGGGCCTGGGCTCGGACACCGGCGGATCGATCCGCGGGCCGTCGTCGGCCAACGGCGTCGTCGGCATCAAGCCCACCAACGGCCTGATCTCGCGCAGCGGCATCATGCCCTGCGTGCTGAGCTTCGACACTGGCGGTCCGATGGCGCGCAGCGTCTACGACGCCGCGCTCGCACTCGGCTACATGACCGGTATCGACGCGAAGGATCCGCTCACTTCGACGAGCGCCGGCCTGTTCTACAAGGACTACACGCAGTTCCTCAAGAAAGATGCGCTCGAGGGCGTGCGGCTCGGTGCGATCCGCGATCATCAGGGCACCGATGCGGAAGTCGATCGCGTTTTCGATGCGGCGCTCGCCGAACTCAAGGCACAGGGCGCGATCGTCGTCGATGGCCTGCACTATCCGGCGATGGCGCTCAACAACCGCGCCAACGTGATGGAGCCGATGCGCGCCGAGGTGAAGGACAACTACGTCGCCTATCTCGGCACGCTCAAGCCGGGCCTGCCGAAGACGGTCACCGAGCTCGCCGCGCTCGGCATCAAGCTCACACAGCCCAAGGGTGAGTTCATGCCGCATCCATCGGTGTTCACACGCTTCAAGGCGCTCGGCGAACGCGAGCCGATCACCGACATCAGCTACACCTCGGCCAAGCTCTACGGCATGAAGGCCGTGCAAGGCGCGGTGCTGGGGCTCATCGAGCACCACCAGCTCGACGCGATCGTCTATCCCACGCGCTCGCGCCAGCCCGAGATCATCGATCCGAACGTCGCCAACGTCGTCGATCGCCAGGGCGCGCCTTCGCTCACGAGCATCGCCAACGTCACCCAGTTCCCGGACGTGATCGTGCCGGCCGGCCTCACCAACGAGAAGATGCCGGTGACGATCAGCTTCTTCGGCCCGGCCTGGAGCGAGCCGCGCCTGCTGAGCTACGCCTACAGCTACGAACAGGCCACGCACCATCTGGTGCCGCCGGCGACCACGCCGGCACTGGCCGGTGAGCGCTTCGAGTATTGAGCCTGCGGTTGGTGGCATCGAAAAGCTCCCTCGCGATCACGAGCGGTTTTTTCGCCACATTTTCCTCCTGTTAATTTTTCATACGACGCAAAGCTCCTTCGTAATGCGCGCAAATCCTTCGTGGACCTTTGAACAGCTCGAACGACTAATACCGCGAGCAATGAGGCCTTGGATAGCAAGGAAGCCACGTACTGGTGGCGCCAACACATAGAAATATTGGTTGTCCGAATTGTTGATATACAACGACTCGAATCTTCACTGCATGCGCTATGTGGCAAGCGAAAGTTCATCCACGATACGATGACCGAGACGGATGCATCGAGAATCGCGACGCGTTTTTACCCTATACCCGTCTGAGGCAGCCTCGGCAGTCCCGACCGCCTGCCGAAGACGAAAGTCAGTTCCAGGCCGAGTTAAGTTGAACGAGCAAAATTCAAAATTGCATCGCAAAGGCGTTGGAGGGTCACCGACGAACGGCCTTCATCGTATGCGATGGACAGCCAGTCGGAAATAAAGAGGCTGTTCTTGTTCAAGTTCCCTTCGTCTGGATGGTGTCTTCGTGCTGTTTCGAGGTAACGCTCATAGTCGGCGGAATCGAAGTCCGCTTTGATGGCCTCCCCTAGATTGGTCGACCAATAAACATGATTGCTTTCCCAGACATGGATGACAGGGAAAAGCTCTGCCTCCGCCTTACCGAGTAAACGAAGAATTGCGCGATTGTCAGATTCATGGGCGCCGCGGTTACGAATTACATCTGAGTCCGAATCAAAAATCGTGAAGATAGGCAGCCGAAGGTGTTTCGCACAGGCGATGGGCTGCAGGAGCTTGTCTTTTCCGTTCGCCGGGACCATGTGACATCCTAAGCGCCGAAACTCATCCCACCGATCCGACAAAATCAGATGAGTCGTGATGTAGGCGATGTCCTCCAATCCCTCAACAAGAACGGGGACTCTGGCGAAATACATTTCAGCGATATTGGGCTGCAAGGCTTGATGCAGCTTTGCAACAAGCCCCTCGATTCGCCGCGATGGATTGTCGCCTCGGGCATCACGGATGGTTTGGCATAGATCGTCGAACTTCAGGCCGCTGACAGCAGTAGGGTCGTTTGCCGATGGCTTCCTCACTAAACGTATGTTCTCGAACCCGTTCCCGCTTACGAAATACGGCGAATGGGTCGTCACCAGAATCTGGTTATTCCCATTTGCAAGCTGCTGAAGTACCCCGGACAAATGTCGGGCCTGCGGGGGATGCTGGGGTTCTACCCCGTTTTCACGGACACATCTGAGAAGGTCGATACTGGCCGAAAGGAGTGTTCATGTCGAAGCGAAGGAAGTTCAGCGTGGAGTTCAAGCGGGGAGCGGTTGAGCAGACCCGCCGGCCGGGCGTCAGCTGCGCGCAGGTTGCCCGGGAATTGGGGATACGAGACGGCCTGCTGACGCGCTGGAAGCGGGAATTGGAAAGCCAGCCCAAGGCCTTCGTTGGGACTGGCACGGCGCGCGACGAAGAGGTTGCCCGGCTCAAGCGCGAGCTGGCCCGCGTGACCAAGGAGCGGGATTTTTTGCGCGAAGCGGCGACGTTCTTTGCCAAGACATCGTCCTGAGATATCAGGCGATCGAGCGTTGCCGCGAGGAGTTTCCTGTGCGCCTGATGTGCCGCTGCTTGAAGGTATCGCCGAGTGGCTATTACGAATGGAGCGGTCGCTCAGCGAGTCCGCGGCAACTCGACAATGAGCGTCTGCTCACCCGGATTCGCGCGATGCATGAAGACAGCCGAGGCGCTCTGGGCGCTCCCCGCATGCACGAAGACCTGGCCGAGGAAGGCGAAACGGCGAGCCTGAATCGTGTGGCGCGCCTGATGGCAAAGAACGGATTGCAAGGCTGGCCTCGGAAGAAGCGCCGGGGCCAGCGTGCCGATCCGGGTCTGCCGCCACCAGGCGTCAGCAACCTGCTGGAGCGGGATTTCGATGCCTTGGAACCCGAAACCAAGTGGGTGACGGACATCACCGAGATCGCTACCGACGAGGGCAAGCTGTATCTGTGTGTTGTGATCGATCTTTTCAGCAAGCTGGTGATCGGCTGGTCGATGCACCATCGGCAGGATCGCCAGATGGTGATGCGTGCCGTCGAGATGGCGATCTGGCAGCGGCAGGGCGGCTGGTCGGTGATCCTGCATTCGGATCGCGGCAGCCAGTTTCGCAGCAGCGACTATCAGCGTCTGCTGACGAAGAACACGCTGCTGTGTTCGATGAGTGCGCCCGGACACTGTGGCGACAACGCAGCCTGCGAAGGCTTCTTTGGCATGCTCAAGCGCGAGCGCGTGCATCGCACGAAGTACGCGACGCTCGATATCGCCAAGGCTGATCTGTTCAACTATATCGAGCGGTTTCACAACCCCAGAATGCGGCGTAGAGTCGCCAAGCAGGATCAGAAGTTTTCAGCTCTTTCTAAACCGTCCGTGGAAACGGGGTAGAACCCCTGATACAGCTCTGGTTCTTCACACCCGAGAATCAGTGTCGGTGCAGTGGCGTCATCAGCTGCGGCCAATTCCTGCAAGAGCGCGAGCAGGTATGATCTTTGGAGGCCGTGTCCCATCCTCGCAAGACTTCCAAGGAAGTCGCCTTCGCCAGTCTTTATTCCCGCAACCGGTTGCTGAAGGACGACGGACTTCGCCGGGTCGCTCAGCCACTCGATTCCCAATCGAACATTTGGGTGAGCCCACGAGCCTAGCCGACGCTGCAACGCCTCACCGATCTCGGTTAGGCCCTCCTGATTGGCGGTGAGCAACTTTTTGTAGCTCTCCAATGTAGCTTTTCTAAGCTCTTCGATCTGCGAGTCGAAGTTTGTTTTGCTCCGTACCGCACGCGCGATAAGGCGCCCCAAAGCAGTGTTGCGTCCCTCCAACCCTTCGTCAGTCGCGTCCTTTACGGCCGGCACATACACCCACTGGATAAAGCGAGCTAGCTTGCCGGTGCTGTTACTTCCATAAAATTGATCCTCACTAGGAATCAATGTACATCGCTCTGGATTGGCCGCCTCAAATGCTCGCAGCGCCTCTATACGAGCCGGACCCGACCTTTCGGCGGTTAGCTCGGGGTGCGACTCTCGCAGCTGGTTGTAGATGCCGGCTAGATCGGCCGCTTTCGCCCCAGCTTTTTCTGTTTCGAAATATCTGCGGAACGCCTCCATACCGAGACGCTGGCCGAAGTGCTTGACTTGCGCAACGCCGGTTTCGCTATCAAACGCGGCTGTTGCTTTCACTGTGAGAGAGCCTTGTCGGACGTAATCTTTCAGCGCGTCTCGTGCCTCATCGTTCAGGTCCGTAAATGTGACTGTGATCTCAATCGGAATGGTGGTATCGCGGTGAAAAAAGTCCTCTTCCGTCAGCTTCGTTACATCGGTTGGGGAATTACCCTGCTCTCGGAAGAAAACATTCAGCGCGCCGAGTACGTTGGACTTACCTGCTCCGTTCGGGCCGACAAAGCAGCTATAGCTATTCAGATAGATGGTCTCATCGCGAAAACTCCGGAAATTCTCTACGCGAACAGATGCAATCTTCATCTTTCCCCTCCTAGCGTCCCCTAAATCTACAAGATTTGTTGAGTGAAGGAGGAGCAGATCACATCGTTTCGGCAAGGGGTGCCTGCCGGCAGGCGGCTGATAATTGACGAGTCGGCTCAGGTGCCTGCAGAGACGCTAGCTGGGACGATCGTCCGAATGTTCCGGCTCCGCACACTGTGCGCACAGCCAATCCGACTACGGGACAGTGAAGGAGGTTTCCATGAAGTCCGGTCTCACCCGGCGGAGAGAGGTAGACGCCAAGCACAAGGCGTACTGCGCGCGCATCCGCAAGCAGGCCGAGATGCGGCTTATGTGGGAAATCACGACATTTCGCTACAAACCGGACCATGCAGACCGCTTCACGGAATGCGCTCCCAAACGAACACCGAAGACAGCTCTCTGCCATCGGGCCGCTTGCTCGGCGGCGTGGTCAGCGATAGATGGCCTTGCGCATCGAATCCGTAGTAACGCTTGCCGGCTTCGCCGATCCGCGATTGATTCAAGTTGCCATCCTGGTGATGCACCATGCAGCCCTCGGCCACCAGCAGTTCCCAGCGGCCGAAATAGCTGCTGAAACCATCGGCCGAACCCACCGGAATCTTGTCGCGCCCAGTACGCACGATCTGCACCGACAGGCGTCCGTTCGGGGCGTAGACGAGTTGGCCGTCGGCCGCGCCGCGTTCGGCGGGCGTTTGCACGCCGGTACCGGGGTCGCGATCGGCGATCGCGATGAGCTTCCAGGTGCCGATGAATTTGCTCGCGAAACTGTCCGCCAGCGGCGGAGTGGTCGGCGGCGGCACGCGGTGATGCGTGGCCTGCTCGTAGCCGTAGCCGATCTCGAACAAGGTCGCTTCGCTCCAGGGCCTGCCGAAGAATTGCAGGCCCATCGGCAGGCCCGGAGCGACGAAGCCCATCGGCACCACGAGCGCCGGGAACCCCGTCACCGACGAGTACAGGTTCTGATCGCGACCGAGCGGCGTGTAGGTGTCGCCGTTCTTCTTCGGCGGAAAATTGAATTGCGGATAGACGATGGCGTCGAGCCTGGCCGCATCGAAGGCTTTCAGGAAGGCCTGGCGAATTTCCTCGCTGCGCTTCTGCTTCGCGGGCGTGGTCGGGTCTTCGTCGGCCTTGTATTGATAGTTGGCCTGATGGGTGAACGCAGTCTCGAATCGCGGAGCGAGATACTGCTTCGATGCCACGATGTCCTTGAACGACTTGTACGGCGCGTTCGGATGCTTCGCGAGATAGCCGTCGAAGTCGTCGCGCAGGCGCGTGAAGCCGGTCCAGCCCTGGGTGAGTTCAGGCAACTCCGGCATCGCGAACGGATCGACGATTTCCGCGCCGGCTTTGCGCAGGTCTTCGATCGCCCGATCCATCAGCGCGACGACGCGCGGGTCGGAATTGTCGGCCGGCACGATCTGCCGCAACACGCCGAGCCGCTTGCCCTTGAGCGATCCGGGCTTGAGCCCCGCCGTATAGCTCTTGGGCACATGGCCCTTGCTCTTCTGGCTGATCGGATCGCGCGCGTCCGGGCCCGCGATGGCTTCGAGCAGGATCGCGGTATCGCGCACGGTGCGCGCCATCGGGCCCACGGTGTCCCAGAACACGTTGAGCGGCATCACGCCGTCGAGACTCACGAGTCCATGCGAAACCCGCAGGCCGACGACGCTATTGATCGACGCCGGCGCGCGCACCGAAATGCCGGTATCGGTGCCCAAGCCCAGCACCGCGAAATTCGCCGCCATCGCAACACCGGTTCCACCGGACGATCCACCCGATGCATACGCGGTGTTGTAGGGGTTGCGGATATAGCCAGGCGAGCGCGAGTTGATGCTGTCGAAACCTCCGTTCGCGAACTCCGCGAGCGAGGCCTTGGCGATCAGGATGCCGCCGGCCTTGCGCATGCGTGCTATCGAAGTCGCATCGCGCTCGGGCTGGAAGTTCGCGAGCGATGCCGAGCCGCCCGAGGTCGGCAGGTCGCCGCTGTCGATGTTGTCCTTGGCGACGAACGGAATGCCGTGCAGCGGGCCGCTGAGCTTGCCGGTTTTCCTGAGCTGCGCATCGAGCGCATCGGCCTGCGCGAGCGCCTGCTCGTTGACGGTGATGATCGCGTTGAGCATCGGCCCCTGCTGATCGTAGGCCTCGATGCGCGCGAGATAGGCCGCGGTGACTTCGCGTGCCGTGGTCGTGCCCTTGAGATAAGCCGCCTGGATCTGCTCGATGGTGGCCTCCTCGACCGCGAAATCGGCGCGAGCGACGCCGATCGGCAACATCGCGAGGCAGGCAGCGAACAGCGGAATGATCGGGCGAACGATCGACTTCGAATGACGCAGGCGCATGATTGCAATCCGTCGCGGAGATATGCAGTCAGACGCGCGGGAATCGACGAGCCCCTACGCGCATCGTGTTCTCGACAGCAAAAAGCCCAGGTTCAAGGCCTGGGCTTTCGATTGCAGAGGGACAACGAAGCCCGTCTTATTTTTTCGCCAGCTTCGGCAACAGCGGCGGCGCCTTGCGGTGATGCGTGGCGTTTTCATACGCAGCGGCGACCTTGAGGATCACCGCTTCGTCGCCCGGCCCCGCCCAGAACGACAGGCCGATCGGCATCGGCTGTGCGCTCGTGCTCGCCTGGGTTTCGTTGGCGACGGATTCGTAGTCGCTGTTGTCGGCCTTGAGCGCGAAGCTCGGTTCGTAGACGGTGCTGTTGAAGCCCGCCGGAACGGTGATTTCGGGAATGCCCAGGTTCGCACTCGTCGGAAAGCGGCCGACCGGGCGGCTGTTCACGGCGGGCTGGCTCGCGTAGCCGATGCGTGCCGCGGGCACCGTCGTGGTCGGGTTCACGAACACCGTGATGTCGTTCTGACGCAACACCTTGAGCACGGCCAGTCGGCCGACTTCGCGCATCTTGATGTCCTGCGTGTTGCCGAGCGAGACGATGTCGATCTTGTTCTCCCAGTTCTTCATCGCCGCCTTGCGCGTCTCCACGTAATAGCTCGCGTTGGCGTTGAGGCTGGCCCAGTCGATCACGCGATCGTCCGCGCGGCGCATGAGGTATTGCGCGAAGTGATAGCTGAAGGCGTAGCTCGAATCGGAGTCGTTGATGCTGCGCAGGTTCAGGTTCTCGGGCCACGGCGCACGGCCTTCCGCCGCTTTCACCATGTAATCGCGCGAGCTCAGGTCGTAGCCCGGCAGCGTGAACACCGGCTTGCCTTGCTTGTCCTTCTTCGCGAGCAGCTCGGGCATCAAGGGCGGCAGCACTTCGGCCAGCGCGTGCTGGAAGTTGTACGGCATGTTCGCGATCTTGGGATCGTCCGGATATTTCGGATCATAGGATTCGACGAGCGTGGCGCCGAGCTCGTCGCCGAGCACGCGCTTGATTTCGTCGTTGATCGCATCGCTGATCGCCACGTCGTTGGCGCTGTGCTTGACCATGTATTCGCGCACGATGCCGATGCGCATGCCGGCCAGCGGCTTGGCCTTCTTGCTGGGCTTGGTCGCATCCGCATAAGGCGTGTCCGATGCGGTTCCGCTCGGCAGCGCGCTGTAGATGTCGCGCGGATCGAAGTAGCCGCGACGCGGACTCTTGAGCGCATCGAGCACCTGCGCGGTGTCGCGCACGCTGCGGCAGTTGATGCCCGCGCGATCGAGATACGGATCGGCGCCGATCGCACCGCCGTAACCGATCAGGCCCTTGGTGGTGACCAGGCCGGTGACGCCGTTGCGCCAGGCCGGCTGGCGGCACGAGCCACCGGTTTCCTCGCAGATCGAACAGGCGACCAGGTTGGCGCCGACCGAAGCGGCCGAACCCGCGCTCGATCCGCCGGTTTCGCGCGTCGGATCGAAGGGGTTGCACGAGGTTCCGCCCCAGGTCGAACGCGCGCCCGCACCGAATGATTTCGTCGCCGCCTTGGCATCGCCGCCCGGGTCGCCGGCGCCGCCGTTGTACTCCGCCAGATTGGCCTTGGCCAGGATGATCGCGCCCTTGCTGCGCAGTTCGGAGACGACCGTGGAATCGGCGCGCGGCACGTCCATCGCGTAGGCCACGTCGGCGCCGCCGGTCGAACGCATGTCGCGGGTGTCGTAGACGTCCTTGAACGAAAACGACACGCAGTACATCGGCATTTTGGCGAGATCGGGCTTGCGGCCATAGCGCGCATCGAGCGAGCGCGCGGTTTCGAGCGCATCGGGCTGCGCGCGCAAGCTTTCGCAGGCACGCGGACAGCTTGCCGGCAGCGCGCCGCGGCTCGGCGGCGTATCGCATTCGGCCGGGCAAGTCGTGGAACGTTCGCCGCGCAGGTTCAGCGTCGACAGCGCACTCACCTGGTTGCTGCCCGGAATGCCGACGACCATGCCGTACTGCTGCTGCGCACCGGGCTCCGACAGCGTCGCCTGCATGTGGCCGTATTCGACCTTGCCCTTGAACCGATCGAGATCGGGCAGGATGCTCGCGGCCTTCACGGTCTGCGTCGGAAACACGAGCTTGCTGCGCGCACGCAGCGTGCCGCTCGCATCGGCGATCGAAGCACCGTCCGCGGTGACGAGCGCGGTGCAGACCCCGTTGTAGGCGCGAGCCCGCTCGATATAGGCCAGCGTCGCGGCGTAGCAGCTGGTTTCGCCGCTCCTGATCGCCTTGTGCAGGCCATCGATGGTCGATTCTTCGATGTCGAACGCGGCGGCCGTCATCACCAATGCAGACAACAGCAGCGCCATGCAGCGCGCTGCGAATCGCAGGGTCCATCCACTCATGCTCATCGTGCTTCCTTCGGAGATCGTTCGCGTCGTCTGTTGCTGATGACGGCAGCGATCACTCAAACCCCACCTGCCGGTAGGGGATGAGCGCTCATCTCGCGTCTGCAAAGCACGAGCGGCCATTTTGATGAGGGCCGCGAGCGTTCTCATTACCCAATCGGACATGGCCCATGAGCAATCGGTATCGAAGCGCGCCCCGCGCGAACTCCCGCTGGCGCTGGCTGCTGGCCTTCTGCATCGCAGCGGGCACGACGGCCGCCCCGGCGTCCGCAGCCGACAAAGGCTTTCATCTCGAAGAGGCGACGATCCCGCAGATTCAGCAGGCGATTCTCGACAAGCGGATCAGCTCCACCGAGCTCGTCTCGCTGTATCTCAAGCGCATCAAGGCCTACGACGGCGTCTGTGTTAGCCAGCCCAAGGGCATCCTCGGTCCGATCACCACGATCCCGAATGCCGGCCAGATCAATTCGCTCGCGACGCTCAACCTGCGTCCGGCCACACTCAAGAAATGGGGCTTCGACAAGCGCAAGGCGCGCAGCCTCACCGACAAGAAGGACGCCGATCCGGCGATGCCCGATGCCTTCGAGATCGCCGCCGCGCAGGACGCCGCGTTCGCCCGCACCGGCAAGCTCGTCGGCCCGCTGCATGGCGTGGTGATGGCGATCAAGGATCAGTACGACACCTTCGACATGCGCACCACCTCGGGCGCGGACGTCGACTACGCCAACGATCGTCCGCCGGACGACGCCACGTTCGTCAAGCGCCTGCGTGAGGCCGGGGCGATCGTGATCGCCAAGTCGAACCTCGGCGAATACGCCTCCGGCATTCCGCGCAGTTCCTACGGCGGCACCTTCTGCAACCCCTACGACACCGAGCGCAGCCCGCGCGGATCGAGCTCGGGCTCGGGCTCCGCGGTCGGTGCGAACCTGGTCATGTGCGCCATTGCCGAGGAATCGGGCTCGTCGATCCGCGGCCCGGCCAGCGCCGCGAGCGCGGTGGGCATCGCCGCCACCGAAGAGCTCGTGAGCCGTGACGGCATGGTGCAGATCGGCATCAACACGCGCGTCGGGCCGATCTGCCGCACGGTCGCGGACGCGGCGCGCGTGCTCGACGTGATCGCCGGCTACGACCCCAAGGACGAGCTCACGGCGTTCACGGTGGGCCGCATGCCGACGCAGCCTTACGTGAGCTACACCCAGCCGCAGCGGCTCGACGGCCTGCGCATCGGCGTGCTGCGCGAGTACATGAACAAGTCGCTGTTCACCAAGGCCGACGAGCAGACCATCGACCTCGTCGACGCCGGCATCGCGCAGTTGTCGAAGCTCGGGGCCACCGTGGTCGATCCGGGGCCGCAGGGCGATTTGCTGGGCGCCTGCATCCGCAAGTACGCCCCGCAGGACAGCAACAAGCTGTTCACGCGGCGCTTTCCGGAGCTGTTCCCGGTCGACGAGCACGGCAAGCCGACGGCCGATCACACCGCCAGGCTGATCGACTTCAAGATGAATCCCGATCAGGTGCCGCAGCAGCTCACGCTGCGCGAGTTCGGCAGCTCCAGCGGCGACGGCCAGAGCAAGTACTTCATCGACCTCTACCTGCGCGAGCGCGGCGACGCCAAAATCAAGACCAATGCGGACCTGATCACCTACGCCCGCTTCCATCAGGATCCGACCTTCCCGGATCGCCTGAAGGGCCGCGAGAACGTGCAAAAGGCCCAGGAACTCGACATGGGCGACCGCCTGCTGCTGCGCTTTTCGGTGCAGCAGACCCTGCTCGCCTGCATGGCCGAGCAGCAACTCGATGCCCTGGTCTACCCGACCAGCAACCTGCCGCCGACCAAGCTCGGCGCTCCGGGCGGCCCGCCCGTCAACGGACGCAGCGCGAGCGGCGTCTGGACCTTCATGGGCGCCCAGGGCTTTCCGGTCATCACCGTGCCGGCCGGCTTCACCACCGAGGTCTACGACCTGATCCGCGACCCGAGCGCTCCGCAGACGCCCGAAGAAGCCTGGGGGCGTGGAGGTGGCGGCGGCGGCGGCGAAAACCGGCTCGCCGGAGACGATCGCACCCGGCTGGTCGGCCCGGTGCGGGCCAGCCTGCCGGTCGGCATCGACTTCGCCGGACGGCCGTTCTCGGAACCGCTGCTGCTCAAGATCGCCGCGGCCTTCGAATCGGCGACCCAGGCGCGCCGCCCACCGCCGGCCTTCGGGCCGCTCCGGAAAGAGCCCTGAGGCGGTGAGATCGGCCCAGCGGGCTGTGGTCAAGGCTGACCATTCGCCCGCGGGGCGGCGACGGGCGCCCCTCGCAGGCATCATCGCCCGACTGGCGAGTCGGGTCGTTTCGACTGTCTTGTCTATGGGGCGCCCGGCCCACGGGGGTTCACGATGTCTCGACAACATCGAGCCACGCCGGAACGCCCATGAACCGATCGCCTCTCCTTCGCCGTGCGGCCGTCGCGGTACTGGGCCTCGCCACGCTGACGAGCCTGCCGGCCGGCGCTTACGAATACGAACAGGCCGAAAAGCTCAGCGTCGCCTCCGGCTACGGCCAGATGAAGCCCTGGGACAACCAGGGCAATCTGCCGACCGGCGATTCCAGGCTCGCCGAGTTGCGCGGCCTCGAGATCCAGATGATCGAGCGCCGGTACCGGCTCGAGGTCAGCTCGTTCAACCTGAAGATGATGGAGGCCCAGGTCTCCGACAAATCACGCCTCGCGAGCCTGCATACCGACTACGAATCGCAGATGGCCAACTATCGGCGCTGGTACGAGTCGGCCGACCGCCGCCGCCAGGCGATACTCGGCCAGCTCGACATCGTCGGGGGCGGCGAACTCGTGCGGGCATCGATGAAGGCGGCGGTCGACGGCGACTTCGCGCCCCAGTAGGCATTCGCCGCGAGCAAAAGTCCCTCGGTACGGGTGTACCGGGGGCTTCCTGTTGGCGTCCTTCCTCGGCGGGCACGCACTTGGCACCCGTGCGCAGGCGCAGGCCGTTGAGGCGGATGAAGCGGCGACCCGAGCCCGGACGAGGGCCCCGCGCAGCGGGATCGTCCGGATCAGCGAGTGGTCGCCAGAGGGCGTGATCGCCGCGCCAAGCTCTCAGCGAGCGTCGCGCTTGGCACCCGTGCGCAGGCGCAGGCCGTTGAGGCGGATGAAGCGGCGACCCGAGCCCGGACGAGGGCCCCGCGCAGCGGGATCGTCCGGATCAGCGAGTGGTCGCCAGAGGGCGTGATCGCCGCGCCAAGCTCTCAGCGGGCGTCGCGCTTGGCGCCCGTGCGCAGGCGCAGGCCATTGAGCCGGATGAAGCAGCGACCCGAGCCCGGACGAGGGCCCCGCGCAGCGGGATCGTCCGGATCAGCGAGTGGTCGCCAGAGGGCGTGATCGCCGCGCCAAGCTCTCAGCGGGCGTCGCGCTTGGCACCCGTGCGCAGGCGCAGGCCGTTGAGCCGGATGAAGCCCTCCGCGTCCTTCTGGTTGTACGCGCCGCGATCGTCCTCGAAGGTCGACAGCGTGGCGTCGAACAGCGTGTCCTTCGAACGGCGGCCGGCGTTGTAGACGGCGCCCTTGTAGAGCTTGAGCTTGACCTCGCCGTTGACGCGCACCTGGGTGTCGTCGATCAGCGCCTGCAGCATGCGGCGCTCCGGCGAGAACCAGTAGCCGTTGTAGATGAGCTTGGCGTAGCGCGGCATCATCTCGTCCTTCAGATGCGCCTGCTCGCGGTCCAGGCACAGCGATTCGATCGCGCGGTGCGCCTTGAGCAGGATGGTGCCGCCCGGGGTTTCGTAGCAGCCGCGGCTCTTGATGCCGACGTAGCGGTTCTCGACCAGGTCGAGACGGCCGATGCCGTGCTTGCCGCCGAGCTTGTTGAGCACTTCGAGAATTTCGTAAGGCGTGCCCTTGACGCCGTTGACTGCAACCGCGTCGCCCTTGTCGAACTCGATGGTGACGTACTCGGCCTCGTTCGGGGCTTCTTCCGGGTTGGTCGTCAGGCGCCAGATGCTGTCGTCCGGCGTCCACCACGGATCTTCCAGACCGCCACCTTCATACGAGATGTGCAGCGCATTGGCGTCCATCGAGTACGGCGAGCCGCCGTCCTTCTTCTTAGCGATCGGAATGCCGGCTTCGGCCGCGTAGGCCAGCAGCTTTTCACGCGAGTTCAAGTCCCACTCGCGCCAGGGCGCGATGACCTTGGCCTCCGGCCACAGCGCGTAGGCGCCGAGCTCGAAGCGAACCTGGTCGTTGCCCTTGCCGGTGGCGCCGTGGCTGATCGCATCGCAGCCGGTGGCGCGCGCGATCTCGACGAGACGCTTGGCGATCAGCGGGCGCGCGATCGAGGTGCCGAGCAGGTATTCGCCCTCGTAGATCGCGTTGGCGCGGAACATCGGGAACACGAAATCGCGCACGAATTCTTCGCGCAGGTCGTCGATGAAGATTTCCTTGACCCCGAACTGCTGCGCCTTGGGGCGCACGTGGTCGAGCTCCTCGCCCTGGCCGATGTCGGCCGTGAACGTGACGACCTCGCACTGATAGGTGTCCTGCAGCCACTTGAGGATGACGGAAGTGTCCAGGCCGCCCGAATAGGCGAGCGCGACTTTGCGGGGCTTGCTCATGAGAAAACCGGTGGAAAACGACGGTGGAAGTAGGCGTACGGCGACGGCGGGCGCGGATTATATCGTCCTGCGATGGCGCCACGGGGCTCGCGCAGGCCGCGCGAATACCGAAATCGCGCTTGTGCGCCCGCGAGCCGTCCCCACGTTCAGAGCGCTATCATTCGACTCGACCTCTTCGCTTGCTGCCCATGCCCCAGTCTCCTGCCCTGCCCCGCGTCGGCCATCGGTTCCGCGGCTTCTTGCCCGTGGTCGTCGATGTCGAGACCGGGGGCTTCAACTCCCATACCGACGCCCTGCTCGAAATCGCGGCGGTGATCCTGGGCGTGGACGAGAGCGGCAGGCTGGTGCCCCGGCAGACCGTGTTCAGCCACGTGGAGCCGTTTCCGGGCGCGAACATGGAAAAGGCCTCGATGGAGGTCAACGGCATCAAGGTCGACAACCCGCTGCGGCTGGCCCGCAACGAGTCCGATGCGCTCGGCCATATCTTCAAGCCGATCCGCCAGGCGGTTTCAGAACAAGGCTGCACGCGCGCCGTGCTGGTCGGGCACAACGCCCACTTCGACCTCGGCTTCCTCAACGCCGCGATCGCCCGCACCGGCATCAAGCGCAGCCCGTTCCACCCGTTCTCGGCCTTCGACACCGTGACCCTGGGCGGCGTCGCGCTGGGCCAGACGGTGCTCGCCAAGGCGCTCGTGAGCGCCGGCCTGCCCTACGACAACCGCGAGGCGCATTCGGCCATCTACGACGCCGAGCGCACCGCCGAGCTGTTCTGCCTGCTCGTCAACCGCATGCGGCCGATCTACGAAGAGCTGGTCGGCAAGATCGACCCGGCGGCGCCGACCGGCGCGGACGAGGCCGAGGTCGTCGAGCCGTCCTGAGCTGGGATAGCGGCATCGTCCACCCAGCGGCCCGGCTTCAGAACAACTCCACCGCCCCCGATTCCATCGACACCTGCGCCACCGGCTTGTGCTGCGGCTGGCGCCAGTCGGCGACCGCGAGGTTGCCGTTGATGCCGGCCGGCATCGTGCCGGCGTTCGCGGCGTTGGCCGCGGCCGGCGCGATCACCGGCGCGGCTTGAGCTGCGGTTTTCGGCACATGCACCGCGTCGGCTCCGCGCACGAGCGGCAGGCTGCCGGCTTCGTCGTGGATCGACGACAGCCGCGTCAGATGCGCGTCCGCAGCCGCGAGCGCCTGGGTGGCGATGTCTTCGAACTGCAGCGAGCGCACGGCTTCGGAAACCGCCTTGCCGATGCGCTCGGAACTCGTCGAAACCTCGCGCACGCCGTCGCCGAGCGACTGGTTGATGTCCTTGATCCGCTCGAGCAGGCGGTTGACCTCACTGCGCGCCTGCTGGCTGCGGTCCTGGTGCCTGGACGCCATGCCGCCGACCGATTCGCGCACCTTGGCGATCGCCTCCTTGGAGCTCGCGACGCGCTTGCGGATCTGCTCGTTGAAGTTGTTCGAACGCTCCGACAGATTGCGCACCTCTTCGGCCACCACTGCGAAGCCGCGGCCCGCTTCGCCGGCGCGCGCGGCTTCGATCGCCGCATTGAGCGCGAGCAGATTGGTCTGATCGGCGATCGAGCGCACGTCGCCGAGCAGTTCGAAGATCGCGTCGAGGTGCTGCACCATGGTGTCGATCTGCTGCACGCTGGCCAGGCTCTGCTGGCCGGCTTCGGCGAGCGTGTCGACGAGATCGCCGGTCAGGCGGCCCGCGAGTTCGGCGAAGTGGCGCACGCCGACGTTCTGCGCGCCATCGGCATCGGCCTGGTCGAGAATGCGCGCGACCACCGCGTTCTGCTGTCGCGCGTGCTGGTTCATCGCCTCGAAGCTCGTCGTCAGCTGGCGAATCGCGGACTGCACGAGGCCGCGTACGCGCGTGATCTCATGCGCAAGCCCACCGACTTCACCGGCCAGCCCCTCGCGAATTTCCGCGAGCCGGCGATCGTGATCCTGCTGCTGCCGGCTCAGCGCGCCGCGCTGCTGCGCGCGTTCGCTCCGCTCGCGATTGCGGCGCCAGAAGAAGTAGCCCCAGCCGGCCGCCGCGGCCGCCACGCATAGCCCGTCCGCGAACGGCGGCAAGCGGGTCATGGCCGCGACGGCGAGCGCCAGCGAGCCCGCAAGCGCCGGCACGTGCACCTGTGCCAGGACGGAGGGGATGGAGTCGATCTTGGTCATTCGTACGGTCCTCGAGACCGGGGGATCTGCGGCTTCGGCTGGGTGGTTTATCGGCCGCGCGCTGCGGAGCTTGAATGGTGAATGCAGCTTGGTTCATTCCCCTCTCCCGCGTGCGGCGAGGTCGTTGGCCCCAGGCGAGGACTGACTCGATGCCTGTCCGAGTCAAGCCAACGACGGTCCGAAGGACCAGGAGAGGGGAAGCTCGGCAGATGCGCGCACTTTCCGGACGAGCCCTCTCTCCTCTCGCGACGCGAGAGACTCTCTCCCGCACGCGGGAGAGGAGTACCAGCCGGGCTCAAGCCGCCGCACGCTCGCCACTGCACAGCGCCAGCAGGCGATCGGCGATCAGTGCGATGTCGAGCGCCTGCTCGGCCGCGCCGAGCTTGAACGCGACGCCCGGCATGCCCCAGACCACCGAACTCGCTTCGTCCTGCACGATACAGCGCGCGCCGGCCTCGCGCATCGCGAGCAGACCGCGCGCGCCGTCCTCGCCCATCCCGGTCAGGATCGCGCCCACGGCGTTTGCACCCGCCTGCTGGGCGACCGACTTGAACAGCAGGTCCACGCTCGGGCGATGCCGGTTCTCCGGCGCGCTCTGATCGAGTCTGCAGACGTAGCGGGCACCATCGCGCGCGAGCCGCAGATGCCAGTCGCCCGGCGCGATGTAGACGTGCCCGGGCACGATCTGCTCGCCGTCACGGGCCTCGCGGACGCTCATCGCCGAGCTGCGATTCATGCGCTGCGCGAACGGCCCCGAGAAGGCGGCCGGAATGTGCTGGGCGATGACGATCGCGGGTGCATCGGCTGGCATGTCTTCGAGCACCTGCTTGATCGCTTCGGTGCCGCCGGTCGAAGCGCCGATCGCGATGATCTTTTCGGTCGTGCGCAACAGGCTGCGTCGCACCGGCGCATGCGCCGGTGCGACCGGTGCGCCGACACTACCGCGCACGCGCGCCTTGGCGGCCGCCTTGATCTTGGCGACGAGTTCGTCGGCGTATTCGCGCAGCCCGGCTTCGAGATCGATCTTGGGCTTGGTGACGAAGTCCACGGCGCCGAGCTCGAGCGCCTGCAGGGTGGTTTCGGCGCCGCGTTCGGTCAGCGACGACACCATCACCACCGGCATCGGCCGCAGGCGCATGAGGTTTTCGAGGAACGTGAGCCCGTCCATGCGCGGCATCTCGACATCGAGCGTGAGCACGTCCGGGTTCATCGCCTTGATCTTGTCGCGCGCGACGAACGGGTCGGGCGCCGCACCGACCACGTCGATCTGCGGATCGCGCGTCAGCAATTCGGTCAGCAGCTTGCGCATGAGCGCGGAATCGTCGATCACGAGCACTTTGATTCGTGCGCTCATGTGGTTCTCCTCAAAACAGCTCGACCGAGCCTTGCGTGGGTTCGGCCCTCAACCGCGAGCGATACAGGCCTTCGCTGGCCAGCACCTCGCTGTCGTTCGCGGTCGGCAGGCGCTTGACCATCGCGCGGCCGGTCTTCGGAAAGTAGTGCACGCGTCGCGGGCAGGTATCGAACAGGTCCTGGGCCACCAGGCGAATCCCTTCCTGTTCGAGATAACGCAACACGAACGCGCCGTTGCGGTCGCCGACGTTGTTGATCGTGAAGCCCGGCAGCACCGATCCACCGCCGAACACCTTCGCTTCGAGCCGGCCGCGTGCGGCGCCGCGCTTGAGCAGCTCGTTGATGAGTATTTCCATCGCATAGCCGCCGTAACGGGCCGATTCGTTGGCCCAGCGGCTTTCCGGAGTGTCGCCTTCGCTTTGCGGGAGCATGAAGTGATTCATGCCGCCGACACCGGCCAGCGGATCGCGAATGCAGGCCGACACGCAGGAGCCGAGCACCGTCACCAGCATGACGTCGTTCGCGGTGACCAGATACTCGCCCGGCAGCACCTTGAGTGCCTGGGCGCAGAAGCGACTGTCGTAGTAGCCGGCGGGCTCGGCCGGCGCCTGCTCGCTTCGCAGCTTGCGGATCTCGTGCATCAAGCGTCCGCCCTGCGGTAGATGGTACGACCGACCGGGCGGATCAGATCGCCCGCGTGGAAAAAGCTCTCGGAATGCCCCGCGAACAGCAGGCCGTCGCGCGCCAGCAGCGGCACCATCCGTTGCAACACCGCGAGCTGTGTCGGCTTGTCGAAGTAGATCATGACGTTGCGGCAGAAGATCGCATCGAACGGCCCGCGCATCGGATACGCGGCATCGAGCAGATTGAGCGGCCGGAACGTCAGCAGCTCGCGCAGCGGCGGGGCGACTCGGCACAGGCCCTCCGCGGAGCCCTTGCCCTTGAGGAAGAACCGCTTGCGCCGCGACTCGGACAGTTTGTCGATGCGCTCGACCAGATAGACGCCACGTTCGGCGGTGGCGAGCACCTGCGTATCGATGTCGGTGGCCAGGATATCGACGGGCGGCGCCAGCGTGGCATGCGCTTCGCAAGCCGTGATCGCGAGCGAGTAAGGCTCTTCGCCGGTGCTCGCTGCCGCGCACCAGATGCGCGCCCTGTGGCCACGCGGACGTTGGGCCAGCAACTCGCGCAACACATCGAAATGATGCGCTTCGCGAAAGAACGAAGTCAGGTTGGTGGTCAGCGCATTGGTGAAGGCCTGCCATTCGTCCGCATCGCCTCCGCGCTCCAGGCGATCGAGATAATCGCCGAAGGAATCGAGCCCCAGCGAGCGCAGGCGGCGTGCGATGCGGCTGTAGACCATCTCTTCCTTGCTGTCGGCGAGCGCAATGCCGGCACGGCCGTGGATGAGCTTGCGGATGCGCTCGAAATCACGGACGGTGAAGTCGAATTCGCGGTCGAGCGTGAGGGACATGGGCTTGGTCCTGATTCAATCAACTGAGCCTTGCAGCTCCCTCTCCCGCGTGCGGGAGAGGGTGGCGCGACAGCGCCGGGTGAGGGAGCAGACTCCGAACGGAGCGCAAACTGAAACCGTGCTCCCTCACTGCCCGCCTTCGGCGCAGGCTCCCTCCCGCACGCGGGAGGGAGGACACGGCCGTGCAGTACGCTACAGAGCGATTTGATGACTCAGTCCAGACGTCTCAAAACTCCGTCCACTGCTCCGCTCCGCTGCCCGCGATCGGGTGCGCCTTGCCATTGCTTTTGCCGTTGAGCGAGTGCACGCCGTTCGATCGACCCGGCGCAGGCTTGGCCGCCGCCGGCTTGCCCACCGGCGGACGGGCGGCCGGCCTCGGCGGCGCCGAACTCGCCACCACCCGCGGCTGCGGCTTGGCGGCCGCGGCGGCGCCCTCCTCGAGCCGGAACTGGCTGACCGATTCCGCGAGCCCGGAAGCCTGCTCTTCGAGCGAACGAGCCGCGGCCGAAGCCTCTTCGACGAGCGCCGCGTTCTGCTGGGTCACCTCGTCCATCTGCGTGATGGTCTGGTTGACCTGCTCGATGCCCTGGCTCTGTTCCTGCGAGGCCGCGCTGATCTCGGACATGATATCGGTCACTCGCTTCACGCTCGTCACGATCTCGTCCATCGTGCGTCCGGCCTGCTCGACGAGCTTGGACCCGTTGCCCACCTTCTCGACCGAATCGCCGATCAGGCCCTTGATCTCCTTGGCCGCAGCCGCGCTGCGCTGCGCGAGGCTGCGCACTTCGGCCGCGACCACCGCGAAGCCGCGCCCCTGCTCGCCCGCACGCGCCGCTTCGACCGCCGCGTTGAGCGCGAGGATGTTGGTCTGGAACGCGATACCGTCGATGACGCTGATGATGTCGACGATCTTCTTGCTCGATTCATTGATCGCGTTCATCGTCGTCACCACCTCGCTGACCACCGACCCGCCGCGGCGCGCCACCTCGGAGGCGCCCATCGCGAGCTGGTTGGCCTGCTTGGCGTTCTCGGCATTCTGCTTGACCGTACTCGTGAGCTCCTCCATCGACGATGCGGTTTCTTCGAGCGAAGCGGCCTGTTGCTCGGTGCGAGCCGAAAGGTCGTTGTTGCCGTTGGCGATCTCGCGGGCGGCGACGTTGATGGTGTCGGTGGCGGTCTTGATCTGCGACACGATCTGGGTGAGCTGTTCGACGGTCTGGTTGGCATCGTCGCGCAGCTTGCCGAAGGTTCCCTGATAGCCGCCCGATATGGTCTGCGTCAGGTCGCCGTGCGCCAGTGCCCCCAGCACACGCGCCACTTCGTCGAGCCCGCTGCTGCTGGTTTCGAGCAGGTGATTCATGCTTTCGGCGAGCTGGCGGAAGAAGCCTTCCTTGCCGTCGAGCGTGACGCGGCGGCTGAAGTCCCCGTTGGCCGCGGCCTGCACGATGCCGCCGATCTCCGATTCGATGCTGACCTCGACAGTGCGGTCGGCCCACTCCACCACCGTACCGAGTCGCTCGCCGGCCTCACCGACGATCGGATTGACGGTCAGCGTGAAGGTCCGTCCGCCGACCTTGATCTGCGAACGCAGGGTGTCGCGCAGATTGTCGAGCGCATGGCGCTGGTGCTCGGGGTGGCGATGGAACACGTCGATATTGGCTCCGAGCAGGCGCCGCGCATCGAACTGCGGCAGCTGCTTGCGCAGATCGGCTTCGGCCACCAGCAGCATCTGCTCGATCGACTTGTTGACGTAGATGATTTCGCGATCCTTGTTGGCGATCATCACGTTGGTGTTGACGTTGTCGAGCGCCATGCGGATGCGCAAATTCTCGGCGGCCTGAACACGCTCGCGATGCGTCGCAGACTCGATGCCGTCGAGCATCGTGTTCACCCCGTCGCAGAGCGATCGGATCATGCCGTCCTTGCCGTCGAGCGGGATGCGCCGCGACAAATCGCCCTCGCCTGCCGCCATCACCACCGCCTGCGTCTGTTCCACCGCAGCGGTCAGCGCGTGACTGGCCTGCACCTGCGCGGTGATATCGCTGGCGTATTTGACGACTTTGATCGGCCGCCCGGACGAATCGAGGATGGCATTGTACGAGGCCTGCAACCAGAGCTCGCGGCCGCCCTTGGCGACACGACGGTACTGGCCGGCATCGTATTCGCCGCGACTGAGCTTGTCCCAGAATGCCTTGTAGCCGGCGCTGGACCGCTCCATCGGATCGACGAACATGGCGTGATGCTGTCCGACGATCTCGTCGAGCCGGTAGCCGGTGGTCGTCAGGAAATTGTCGTTGGCCTCGAGGATGTGCCCGTCGAGCGTGAAGTGGATGACCGCCTGCGATCGGCCGATGGCTTGCAGCTGCCCGGCGTATTCCGCCATCTGCCGTGCCTGGTCGGTGACATCGGTGGCGTAGACCGCGATGTGCAGCAGCGCGCCCGATTCGACCACCGGGTTGAAATTGGCCTGCATGCAGATCTCGCGACCGCCGCCGACCTGCAGCAGGTAGCGCCCGGCCACCGACTCGCCACGCGAGAGCTGCTCCCAGAACCCCCTTGCCTCGCTGCGTTGCCAGCCTGCCTCCATGAAGCTGGTGATGTTGCGGCCGAGCAGATCGGCCCGCGCATACCCCATCAGCTGCGCGAAGTTGTCGTTCAGATCGACGATCTCGCCGATCATGCTGAGCTCGGCATAAGCCCGCAGCCTGCGAATGGCGACGATGTGCGCACGCAGCTCGGCGACTTCGCGCGCGAGCTTCCCGGCATGTCCACCGCCCGCGGCTCTGGCCTTCGCGCCGCCGACCGGGCCAGGGCGCGACTTCGCCCGCGCAGCCGGCCTGGAGGCAAGCTTCTTTTTCGGCTGGCTCGCAGCCCTGGACGCCACTTTCGGCTTGGCTTTCGAGGAGGCCTTGGCCGCTGCGGAGGATTTCTTCTTCATGATGGGATTCCTTGGTTCTGAATTCGCTGCGACGGGCGGCGGATCAATGCAAAGCGGCAGCGTCGACGAGCGCCATTTCGTGGCTGCTCATGAGCTTTTCGATGTCGACGAGGATCAGCATGCGTTGATCGAGCGTGCCGATGCCGGTGATGAAGCGGCTTCCGAGCTGACCACCGAGCTCGGGCGCCGGGCAGATCCGTTCGGCCGGGAGCTGCAGCACGTCGGACACGCCATCGACCACCATGCCGACCACGCGTTGCGCCACGGTGAGGATGATCATCACCGTGAAAACGTCGTACTGGGCCTGTGCGAGCTTGAACTTGAGGCGCATGTCGACCACCGGCACGATGGTGCCGCGCAGATTGATCACGCCCTTGATGAAATCCGGCGTATCGGGAATGCGCGTCACCGTGTCGTAGCCGCGAATCTCCTGAACCTTGAGGATGTCCACTCCGTACTCCTCGCTGCCGAGCGTGAAGGTGAGGAACTCGCGCACGCCCTCGCCGGCGTTGGCGGCATTGCTGTTTGCGCTTGCGGATGCTTGCGGAAGACTCATGGCGACTCCTTCAGGCGGCCATCGCGCGGCCTGCGCCGCGCACGAGCTCGACGATGTCGAGTATCAGCGCGACGCGGCCGTCGCCCAGAATGGTGGCGCCCGAGAACAGTGGCAGGCGCCGGTAATTGGCTTCGAGACTCTTGATCACGACTTGCTGCTGGCCGAGCAGTTCGTCGAGCTGCAGGGCGACCTTGCGGCCTTCGGCCTCGACGATCACGAGGATCGACTCGTGCGCGTCGCGGCCCGCGCCCGGCAAGCCGAACAAGGTGTGCAGATCGAGCAGCGGCAGGTATTCCGAGCGCACCGCGACCAGCATCGCGTCGACGCCGATACGCTTGATCTGCGAGACCGTCGGCTGCAGGCATTCGACGACCGACGACAGCGGCACGATGTAGGTGTCCTCTCCGACCGCGACGCTCATGCCGTCGACGATCGCAAGCGTCAGCGGCAGGCGGATGCGCACGGTCGCGCCCTGGCCTTCGGTCGACGACAGTTCCACCTGGCCGCCGAGGCTCAGGATGTTGCGCTTGACCACGTCCATGCCCACGCCCCGGCCCGAGACGTCGGTGACTTCCGATGCGGTCGAGAACCCGGGCGCGAAGATCAGATTCCACACATCGGCATCGCTCGCGTTGTCGGCGACCGCAATGCCGTTGCTGCGCGCCTTTTCGAGGATGCGCGCGCGCGACAGCCCGCGCCCGTCGTCGGCGATGTCGATGACGATCTGCCCGGCCTGATGCGCGGCGCGCAAGGTCACCGTGCCCTGCGCCGGCTTGCCCGCGGCAACACGATCGTCGATCGATTCGATGCCGTGATCGATTGCGTTGCGCAGCAGATGCGTGAGCGGATCGCCGATGCGTTCGATCACGCTCTTGTCGAGCTCGGTGCCCTCGCCGACCGTCTGCAGGCGCACTTGCTTTCCGAGCTTGGTTGCGAGGTCGTGCACCATGCGCGGAAAGCGGCTGAACACCGCATCGATCGGCAGCATGCGTGTCGACATCACCGACTCCTGCAGGCGGCGCGTCGTGTGTTCGAGCTGCTGCACGGCGGACAGCAGGCGCTCGTGTCCGAGCGGATCGAGTCCCTGGGCGTACTGCGACAGGCTCGCCTGCGTGATCACGAGTTCGCCGACGAGGTTGATGAGGCCGTCGATCTTGTTGGTCGACACGCGAATCGAGCTTTCGAGTGCGGCGGCCGCGCTGCGCTGCGGCTGCGGACGCGCCGGAGCCGCGACGCCGATCGGCACGACTTTGTCCTCGCCATGGGCGGGCGCCGGCGGCGTCGCGGATTCGGAAACAACCGCGACCGGCTCGACGGCTGCGGCCGCAACAGCCAGTGGCTCGATCCGCAGCTCGCATTCGTCCTCGACCCAGGCGAACAGCTCGCGCACTTCGATCTCGCTCGCCAGCGTTTCGAGCCGCAGGTTCCAGCCCAGGTAGCAGGACTCGGCGTCGAGCGCACCGAAGCCCGGAATCCCGTCGGCGAATTCGAGCTCCGAATGCAGGGTTCCGAGTTCGGCGAGTTCGCGCAGGATGCGCAGCGGGTCGTTGCCGCTGCGGAACAGATCGGGCCGCGGCACGAAGCGGATCGTCCAGCCCGTGGTCGCTTGCGCAGGCCCGGCAGCCTGCGCCGCAACCGTGGCCGGCCCGACATTCAGAGCGGCTTGCAGGGATGCCTGCAACGAAGCGCCCAGCACCTCGTCGCACGCACCGCCGTCGCGCGCGGCGACGAGCAGGCCGCGCACGTGATCGGCTGCGCGCAGCATCAGTTCGACGAGCGTCGCATCGACGCCGCGCTGCCCCGACCGCACGCTGTCGAGCAGCGTTTCGAGGTGGTGCGTGAAGCCGGCGACCGCAGCGAAACCGAAGGTCGCCGCACCGCCCTTGATCGAATGCGCGGCGCGAAAAATGTCGTGGATGACCTCGCCGTTGTCGGCCTGCACATCGAGCCGCAGCAGCGCCTGCTCCATCGCATCGGCGCGCTCGAAGCTTTCGTCGAAAAAGGCTTGGTGGAAACGGGCGAGATCGATGGACATGGGGATCGCCTCAGGCGAGAACCCGCCTGATCGTGGCGATCAGCTGATCGGGGTTGAACGGCTTGACGATCCAGCCCGTCGCGCCCGCGGCCTTGCCTTCGGCCTTCTTCTCGGGCGTCGATTCGGTGGTCAGCATCAGCATGGGCGTGAACTTGTAGTCCGCCATGCCACGCAGGGCGCGCACGAGCGACAGGCCATCCATGTTGGGCATGTTGACGTCGGCGAGCACCAGGCCGAATTTCTGCGTCTGCGCCATCGACAAGGCCACGACACCGTCCTCGGCTTCGGTCACGTCGAAACCGGCCGAACTCAAGGTGAAGGCGACCATCTGCCGCATGGAGTTGGAATCGTCGACGGCGAGAATGCGATGCGAGGCGTCGCTCATGGATGGGCCTTGGCGAGTTGGAGCAAGGTGGTGGCACCGAGCAAGGCCGCGGCCTTGCGCAGGCTTTCCGAAGGGCGCAGGAATTCGACGCTGTGCCCCGCGCGGCGGCGGTCGCGGCAGAACAGGCAGAACAGCTGCAGCGCCGCGGTGTGGATGCGCTGCAGCTCAGACGCCTCGAACTGCACGAGCTCGGCGTCGTCGACGCGTTGCCTGAGCGTTTCGTGCAGCGCAGCGGCCTGTTCGATGCCGAGATTCGCATCGAGCTTGATGACGGCGTTTCCGATATCGGTGTCGAGCTTGGCTGGGCTCATGAGGGTTCTCCGGACAGCGAACGAGGGCCAGCGGCAAGGGCAAGCGCCGTGCCCGGCCGCAGTCGGCGGAAACCCGTCGTCGACGGCTCGATGCGGGGGCTCAGTGCACGCATGCGGGCATCACCGCATCGATCAGCGGATCGAGCGCGAGCAGGCTCAGCATGTGGCGCTCGCCGGCCGCGCGGCTCACGAATCCGCAGACCGCATCGTCGGTGCCTGGAATGGCGACCGCCGGCGGCTTCTTGATCAGCGACGAGGGCAGCGAATAGAGCTCGCCGATCGCGTCGACGCGCAGGGCCAGCATCTCGCCGGCCGATTCGACGACGATCAGGCAGTGCGCCGGATCGCGTGCGCGGTCGGCCGGCCGCTCGATCTGCAGTCGGCCATGCAGGTCGATCACGGTGACGAGGCGTCCGCGCAGCGCGGCGACACCGAGCACGAAGCGCGGAGCCCCCGGCACCGCCTCGTAGCGCGCGGACGGATTCACCTCGCGCACGCAGTGGATCGGCAGCGCGAACGCCTGCTCACCGATCGAGAATCCGACCCAGCGACTGATGTCGCCGTCATCGTGACGCCTGCCCTGCAGCTGCATGGATTCACCCCCGGCGCGATTTCGCGCATGCGGTCTCGAACGCTTAGCGGTCGGATCGGCAAAAACTTGAGCCCGCCACCCTTTTTTGGATTCAGCTGAACTTAATCCGCCCAAACCTACGGTCGGGTTTGCTGTTGGGTACACGCGTTTACCGGCATCGATCGCTTTCGCACCGAGTACGGCGATCAGTGAGGTGTCAGGAAGCCCGCCACGCGCGGCTTCTGGTGGACGCGACAAGGAAGTCACACATCAAGCGAAGGAGATCGCACGATGAAGATGCATGCACGGGCCGGCAGCGTGGCCCTCGGACTGGCCGCACTCACGCTCGCGGGCTGCCACAACTACGTCAAACGCGACGAGTTCGATTCCACCGTCGCCGAGTTGCGCGGCAACATCGAAACCGCCCGCGCCGAGAACCGCGAACAGATCGCCGCGCTGGGCCGCGATCTCGAAGGCAAGCTCAAGAACCAGGAAGTCGCCATCAACGATCTGCAGGACAAGCTGATCCTGAACATGACGGCGCACTTCGATTTCGACAAAGCCGACTTGCGCGCCAAGGACGAGAAGGCGCTCGACGACGTCGCCAGCGTGGTCAACAAGCGTCCCGACATGAAGGTGACGGTCGAAGGCTATGCCGACTCCGCCGGCTCGGCCGCGTACAACAAGCGGCTCGGCCAGCGCCGCGCCGAAGCGGTGCGCGAGCATCTGGTCGCCAGCGGCCTGCCGGCCGACAAGGTCACCGCCGTGAGCTATGGCGACGACAAGGACAAGCAGCTCGCCCCGGGCGCCTGGGGCGAACGCGGCCAGGCCAACCGCCGGGTCGCGCTCGTGATCGAGAACGGCAGCAATCAGCTCGGTGCTGCCGAAACGCATCAGCACGGCCAGATGAGCGCGACCGGTCGCTGATCGCTGTGATGCGGCAAGCCTCTCTCCCGCGTGCGGGAGAGGGCTCGGGGTGAGGGAGCACGATCGTGAATCCAAGCGCATTCTTCGACCCGCGCTCCCTCTCCCTCACGCAGGCGAGGGAAAAACGAAACGACTAAGGCATCAGCTCGGCTTGAACGATGCCTTGGGTCGTCGCGGCGATCTTGTCTTTTTCCATGGGCCTGTTCGCTTCGGCCGTCGGCATCATCGGCACGCTTTCGCCGCCGCGGGCCAGCACCACGATCAGCACGCGGCGATTGCGGTTGCGCCCTTCCTGCGCCGCGTTGTCCGCCACCGGCCGAAACTCGCCAAAGCCCGCCAGGCTCAGCCGCGAAGGCTTGATGCCCTTGGCGGCGAACAGGTGCAGCACGCTCGCCGCACGCGCGGCCGAAAGCTCCCAGTTGCTCGGATACACCGGCGTGCTGATCGGCATCGAATCGGTGTGGCCTTCGACGCGCATCGGGTTGGGGAACCTGGCGAGAATGCCAGCGACGGTGCCGAGCACCGGCCTGGCCTCGTCCGACAGCGTGGCCGAGCCGCTCGGAAACAGGATGTCCGCGCGAATCTCCACTTCTAGCGTCTGCTCGGACGAGCGGATGCGGACGAGTTTCTTCTGGACCAGGTCACCGAGCGCGTTCTCGATGTCCTGGCCCATCTTCTCGAGCGCCTGGCGCTCGGACACCGCGCGCCCGCTGCCCCTGCCCGTCATGGTGTCGGGCGAGGCGCGCAGCGGCATCGGCAGGCGCGCCTGGATCATCTGCGCCACGTCGGGTTTCTTCGCCACCGGGCCGCCGGCCGTCAGCGCGGATCGCTGGCGCATCATGCTCGACTGGCTGTCGGGCTCGGCGCCGCGCTGCTTTTCGCCGAACTGGATCGGATTGATCGATTTCGGCGCCCCGCTGAACTCGGCCTGCAGCGAATCCGCGAGCACGCGGTACTTGCCCTCGTTGACCGACGACACCGCGTACATCACCACGAACAGGGCGAGCAGCAGCACGAGCATGTCGCCATACGGAATGGCCCAGGCTTCGTGGTTGACGTGGTCTTCGTGGGGTTTCTTGCGGGCCATGGGGCGGGAATCGGCAATCGCTTGAAGCGTTTCGGCCGAACCCGCCCGATCTTGAGCTCCATTGCGCAGATCGTGGTTTTCTCGACGTGCCCGGATTCTTCACCCGCTTGCGCAGACCCTTCCGAACACGGCCGGGCCCTGCGCTGAAACCGTACGAGGGACGCAGTACGCCGATCGCCGATCCGGTGATACCGTTTACCTCAGGGGATTCTCGGGGGAAGCAAAGATGGTGGGCGGGCCGCGTCGCTTCGAACAGCAGTTGTCGTTCGTTCTGGAAAGCATCCATCAAGTGCCGTTCGGCGAATCCACCTGGGCGTCGGCACTGACCGCCATCGCGGATTACCTCGGCGCGGAGTGCGCGGACCTCACGTTCTCCGATCCGGTCCTGCAGCAGCTCACGCGCTGGGAACAGGCTCGGCTCGATACGCAAACCGTCGAGGAATACACCCGAACCTACATGGCGGCGAACTGGGCGGAGGTCCAGCCGCGCGTCCCGATCGCGTTGGAAATGCGGCAGGGCCAGGTGGTGGCGGACATCGACTTCTGGGATGCGCCGGCTCGCAAGCGGATGATGTTTTTCCAGGAGTATTACCACCCGCTCGTTCAATGCGGCGAATGCCTCATGGGCTGCGTCAGCAAGACCGAGGACGCACCCTGGGCTTACCTGGCCCCTCATTTCCGCAGCAGGGCCCCGCAGCAGGCACTCGTGCGCGAGCGGCTCGGCATGCTGCTCCCGCACGTGCGTCGGGCGATCACCGCCGAAACCCGTTTGCAGCGCGTTCAAAAGGAGAAAGAGGCGCTGGCCGAGGCCCTCGACCACGTGGCCGACGCCGTGGCGCTGCTGGACCGCGGCGGCAGAGTCGTGCGGGCCAATCGGGCGGCGGAAGCGCTCATCCGCACCGCGGGCGGCGTGGACCGGGCGGCGGACGGCCGGCTGCTGGTGTCCACGAGCCCGGCGCGAACCGCATTGGCGGCCGCACTGGCCCAATGCGCGAGCCCGCTGCTGTGGACGCCGGGCGCCGGCGTCATGCCTCCCGTGCGCATCGCCGTTTCGAGGCCGCGGGGTCGCTCGCTGATCCTGACCCTGCAACCGCTTCCCAAGGAGCTGGCGGGCGCCTTCAACGCCGTCGCACTGCTGTTCATCGCCGATCCCGACGGGCATCCGGTGGATCGTAGTGCCGCCCTTCGCAAGGCCTACAAGCTCAGTCCCGGCGAAGCCCGGCTGGTGCAGGCGATCGCGGACGGAGAAACGCTCAAGGAATTCGCCATCCGAAACCAGGTGAGCTACGAAACCGTTCGATCCCAGCTACGCCGCTGCTTCGAGAAAACGGGCGTTCGTCGGCAGGCGGAACTGGTGCCGCTGGTTCTGCGAACGAAGTAGCGCCGGCAGGCCCGCAAAAAAGCCCGGCGAGGCCTGCGCAGGCCTGAGCCGAACCCCTCAGTGCACGTATCCCTGCAAGCGCACCTCGATGTTGCGCGGGTTGTCGCCCTGGCTGATGCCGATCAGGCCTTCGATGATCATCTCGCGCACGCGCGTCTGGTCGCTGATGACGGACTTGAGCTTGGCCGCCATCGGCAGGAAGAACAGGTTCGCCGAGCCGATGCCGTAGATCGTCGCGACGAAAGCCGCCGCGATGCCGTGGCCGAGCTTGGACGGATCGGCGAGGTTGGCCATCACCGCCATCAGGCCCATGACCGCACCGATGATACCGAGCGTCGGCGCATAGATGCCGAAGGCTTCGAACACTTTGGCGCCGGCCAGGTCGTGATGCTCGGATACCGAGAGCTCCACTTCGAGCGTGCCGCGGATGACGTCGGGCTCGGCGCCGTCGACGAGCATCTGCAGGCCCTTCCTGGTGAAGTGATCGGATTCGCTCTCGACGCTCGGCTCGAGCGCGAGCAGGCCTTGCTTGCGCGCCGCATTGCTCCACTCGACGATCTTCGCAATGAGATCGTTCGGCTGCTGCTGCGGCGGCTTGAAGATCCACTTTCCGAGCTTGAGCCCGTGCAGAAAGGTCTTCAGCGGCATCTGCATCATCACCGCCGACAAGGTGCCGACGATGACGATGACGAAAGCCGCGGGCGACAGCAGCGCGAGCGGGTTGGCGCCTTTGAGAATCGTGCCGACGATCAGCACGACGAAGGCCAGGATCGCGGCGACCAGACTCAGGATATCCATCAGCGAGTCCTCGACAGATCGCGTTCGTAGGCGGCCAACAGGCCGGGAAGTTCGACGATGAGGGCGACGCGGCCTTCGCTCGTCACGGTGCCGCCCGCGATACCCGACAGGCCCTTGAGCAGGCGTCCGAGCGGCTTGACGACGATCTCCTCGCGGCCGCGCACGCTGCCGGCGATCAGGCCGTAGCGTTCGCTGCCGATGTTGACGACGACCACGTGCTCGCGCTCGCCGTCGTGCTCGTCGCCGGTCCAGCGCGCAAGCCGCAGCAGGCGCAGCGAGTGGTCGCGATACGGCACGCGTTCCCAGCCGTCGTCGCTGGCGCCGACGAGCGAGGCATCGAGCGTGAACACGTCCTGCACCGCCTGCAGCGGCAGCGCGAACAGGCGCGAGGCACGCTCGATCATCAGCACGGGCTGGATCGCGAGCGTGAGCGGCAGGCGGATGCGAATGGTGCTGCCGCGGCCCGGCTCGGATTCGATCGCGACCACGCCGCCGAGCGCGACGATGTTCGAGCGCACGACATCCATGCCGACACCGCGACCGGACAGATCGCTGATCTGCTCCTTGGTCGAGAAGCCCGGCAGAAACACCAGCTGCAGGCATTCCTCGCGCGTCATGCGCGCGGCCTCGGCCTCGCCGATCAGTCCGCGTTCGAGCGCCTTGGCGCGCAGGCGATCCGCGTTCATGCCGGCGCCGTCGTCGCTCACGGTGACGACGATCTGGCCACCGGCCTGCTCGGCCGACAACACGATGCGCCCGCAGGCCGGCTTGCCCGCCGCGATGCGCGCCCCGGGCGTTTCGAGCCCGTGATCGACCGCATTGCGCACCATGTGCATGAGCGGATCGCCGAGCGCTTCGACGAGCGTCTTGTCGAGCTCGGTATCCTCGCCGATGCGCTCGACTTCGACCTGCTTGCCGAGCTTGCGCGCGGTATCGCGTGCGAGCTTCGGAAACTTGGCGAACAGCCTGCGGATCGGCTGCATGCGCATGCGCGTGACCTGCGCCTGCAGGCCCGAGGTGATGACGTCGAGTTCGGAAAACGTCTTGCGCAGTTCACCGATCGCCACCCCGGGAGTGGCACCGAGACGCTTGATGCGATTGCGCACGAGCACGAGTTCGCCGATCAGGTCCATGACGTGATCGAGGCGCTGGGTGTCGACGCGGATTTCGAGGCGCTCGGGATCGGCTTCACCACGCCCGGAGAAGACACTCCGTTTTCAGTCAGCCCCTCTCTCCCCTCGCTACGCGAGGGACTCTCTCCCGCAAGCGGGAGAGAGGAAAGACAGGCCGGTTGCGTACTGCTGGTGTGCGTTGCAGAAACCGACGCTGGCTTGCCCTGCAGCTGATCGAGCAGCGCCTCGAACTCGTCGTCGGAGAATGGATCGCTGTTGCTTGTCCCCTCTCCCGCTTGCGGGAGAGGGTGGTTCGAAGAACCGGGAGAGGGAAAGACCGGAGAAGACACTCCGTTTTCAGTCAGCCCCTCTCTCCTCTCGCTGCGCGAGGGACTCTCTCCCGCATGCGGGAGAGAGGAGCTGCCTGCAGCGGAAGCCATCTGCCGCAACACCATCACCAGCTCATCGCTGCGCTCCGGCACGCCCTCCATCGCCACCAGTTCGAGCATGCCGCGCAGCTGGTCGAGCGACTCGAGAATCGCGTCGAGCAGATCGGGCGTCAGCGTGCGAACCCCCGAGCGCAGCAGGCCGAACAAGTCCTCCGCCGCATGCGCAAGCTCGACCACCGCATCGAGTTCGAAAAACCCCGCGCTGCCCTTGATCGTATGAAAGCCGCGAAAGATCGCATTGAGCAGTTCGCGATCGTCCGGCGTTCGCTCCAGGCCGACGAGTTGCTCCGACACGCGCTCGATCAGATCGAGGCTTTCGTTCAGAAAGTCGGTCTTGAGCTCGTTGTCGATTTCGATGGCCATGTCGCCCGTATCGCCTGTATAGCCGTGTGCGTCGCCGCCGAGTCAGAAGCCGAGATCCGCGAGCAAGGCATCGGCATCCTGCTGGCTCGCCGCGTTCGCCGCCGCCGGCCCCTTGAGATCGAATCTCGACTCAGACGGGAGCGAAGGCTGATGCGTCTCTATCGGCCGCCGAGCGCCATTCTTTAGATCGGCCTCGCCGGCCGACGCGAGCATCGGCCCTGCCACGCGAACCAGATCGATCAGCGCGCTCTCGACCTGCCGCACGAGCGCGATCACGCGGCGGATCAGCTGGCCCGACAAATCCTGATATTCCTGCGCGAGCGCGAGCGACAGCAGATTGCTGCGCAGGCGCTCCACCGCATCGGCCACCGGCGCGCCGCCGGCCTCGTGCAGATCGTTGACGATGCGCCGGCTGTCTTCGACGAGATCGAGCGTGCGATGCGCTGCGTCCTCCGTCATGCGCACCACGTGATCGAGATGCGTGCAGGCGTCCTTGATCTCGCCCTGGGCGAGCCCGGCGATACGGCTGTCGAGGTCGAGCTCGCGCATCGCGGCGCTGACTTCGTGCGCGAGTCGCACCACGCCCTGGGCGAGCGGATGCCGCTCCGCCCGATGCAACTCGCTCAGCAAGGCACGCGCGGCTTCTTCGTCGCCGGCTTCGAGCGCGGCGAGCGCCGCGCGCAGCCCGGCTGCGAGCTCGACGGCGGCCCGCGTCTGATCGTTCGCACTCATCGCCAGGCTCAGGCCGCAGCGGCGGCGCGCTGGAAGATCTTGTCGATCTTCTCTTTGAGCGTGACCGCGGTGAACGGTTTGATGATGTAGCCGTTCACGCCGGCCTGCGCCGCCTCGATGATCTGATCGCGCTGCGCTTCGGCGGTGACCATCAGCACCGGCAGCTTGGCGAGCCGCGCGTCACCGCGGATGGCGCGCAGCAGATCGATGCCGGTCATGCCCGGCATGTTCCAGTCGGTGACCACGAACTCGAAATCGCCGGCCTGCAGCATCGGCCAGGCAGTGCGGCCGTCGTCGGCCTCGCTGGTGTTGGTGTAGCCCAGGTCGTGCAACAGATTCTTCACGATGCGGCGCATCGTGGAGTAGTCGTCGACGATGAGAATCTTGGCGTTCTTGTCCATGGCAGGTGCTTTCTTCAGAGAGTTTTGTCATGCCCGCGAAGGCGGGAATCCAGGCTTTTCTTCGTGCGGCTGGCGCCGAACGGGATTCCCGCTTTGGCGGGAATGACGGCTACGGCAACCATCGCAAACATCAGGCGGCGCGGGCCGAGACGCCGACGGCCGCGTTCTTGCGCGGACGCCCGGCCTTCTTGAGCGGCATCGCAGCCGAAGCGCCGGCCCATTCCTGCAGCTGCGAGCGCACGCGCAGCAGAGCCTGGCCGTGGATCTGGCAGACGCGGCTTTCGGTGACGTCGAGTACCGCGCCGATTTCGCGCAGGTTGAGCTCTTCGTCGTAGTACAGCGACAACACCAGGCGTTCGCGCTCGGGCAGTGCGGCGATCGCCTGCGCGAGACGGCTGTGGAATTCGTCGCGCTCGATGGCTTCGAGTGGCGACGAATTCGGATCGGGCGCTTCGAACGGGTCGTCGCTGCCATCGGGCGGCTCGTCGAGCGAGAGCACCTGGCATTGCACGGCGTCCTGGATCGCGGCCCGATACGCCTCGGGCGTCAGGTTCAGGGCGGCGATGATTTCGTCCTCGCGCGCCTCGCGGCCTTCGCGCTGTTCGATCTGCTTCATCGCGCCGGAGATTTCGCGATGGCGGCGATGCACCGAGCGCGGCGCCCAGTCGCCACGGCGCAGCTCGTCCATCATCGCCCCGCGGATGCGAATGCCCGCGTAGGTTTCGAACGAAGCGCCGCGCTCGCCGTTGTAGTGACGCGAGGCTTCGATGAGCCCGATCACGCCGGCCTGGATCAGATCGTCGATGTCGACGCTCGGCGGCAGCCGCGCCGCGACGTGATACGCGATGCGCTTGACCAGGTCCGCGTGCTGCTGCAAAAGCGCGGCTTCGGCCGAGGCATCACGCGCGGGCTTCATGCTGGTGTAGGCGGTGGCGAGACTCATCCCGCGCTCCTTTGAACGAGACGTTCGACGAAGAATTCGAGATTGCCGCGCGCGCCGGTCGGCGAGCTCCACGTCAGCGCCTTCTTGGCAAGCTGGTGAAACGCCGCGGACGACGGACAGTTGGGATACACATCGACGACGGCGCGCTGGCGGCGAACCGCGCGGCGCAGCCATTCGTCCTGCGGCACCGAGCCCAGATAGCTCAGCGTGATGTCGAGAAAGCGCTCGGCGACGCGGCGCAGGCTTTCGAAGATTTCGCGCGCCTCGGCATCGTTGGCGACCATGTTCGCGAGCACCTGCACACGCTGCACGCCATGGCCCTTGTTGAGCACCTTGATCAGCGCGTAGGCATCGGTGATCGACGACGGATCCTGCGTCACCACCACGATCACCTGCTGGCTCGCCTGGCTCAGCGTGATCACCGAATCGGCGATGCCGGCCGCGGTGTCGACGACGAGCACATCGAGCGGACGGCGCAGCTCCGAGAACGCCTGCACGATGCCCGCGTGCTGCAGCGGCGACAGCTCGGCCATGTGGCGCTTGCCGCTCGAGGCCGGCACCACGCAGAGGCCGTGCGCGGCTTCGACCAGGGTGTCGTCGAGCGTGCATTCGCCGGCGAGCACGTTGGCGAGGTTGTAGCTCGGCTGCAGGCCGAGCATGACGTCGACGTTCGCAAGGCCGAGGTCGCCATCGAGCAGCACCACTCTCTTGCCGGCCATCGACATGGCCATCGACAGGTTCACCGAAACGTTGGTCTTGCCGACGCCGCCCTTGCCGCTGGTGACGGCCAGCACCTGCACCGGTTTGAGGGGACGCAGTCGCCGCAATCCCGCGGCCTGGTCTTGTGCATCGTGAGCGGGGGCATCATGAAAGTTAGAGGGCATGGGCCTGCGCCGTCTGGCTGAAGCTGGAGATGAGGAAGGATTCGTCCACCGGGGCCTCGCTCTGGCGAGCGAGCTGGGTGGCGTGCAGCACCAGGCGGTCGGCGCGTGCCGGCAGCAGGTCTTCGGGAACGCGCTGGCCGTTGGCGAGATAGTTCACGCGCAGGCCGTGGCGCATCGTCACCGACAGCGCGCCACCGAGCCGGTGCGCCTCGTCGATCTTGGTCAGCACGCAGCCGTCGAGCGTCAGCCCGCCGAAGCGCTCGACGATGTCGTGCTGCGCGCCGGGCTGCGCATTGGCGGCGAGCACCAGCCAGCTCTTGAGCCCGCGCCCGGCCATCTTCAGCTGCTGGCTCTGCGCGGCGAGCGCCTTGTCGCGCTGCGAAAGCCCGGCGGTGTCGATCAGCACCAGGCCGCGATCGGCCACGCGCGCCAGCACCGCGGCCAGCGTGTCCTGCGCCGTCACCGCATGCACCGGCACGCCGAGCAGGCGGCCATACGTGAACAGCTGCTCCTGAGCGCCGATGCGGTATTGGTCGGTGGTGACGAGCGCGATCTCGCGCACGCCGTGCTCGCTCGCATAGCGCGCCGCGAGCTTGGCGATGGTGGTGGTCTTGCCGACGCCGGTCGGGCCGACGAGCGCGATCAGCCCGCCCTGCATGACCGGATCGCTCGCATCGACCGCGAGCCGGCGCGACAGCAGGCCCAGCGGCAGGAAGCGGGCGCGCTCCGGGTCGGAGCCTTCGGGCAGTTCTTCGGCGATCGAGCGCGCGAGCTCAGGTTCGAGCCCGAGGTTGGCGAGCGCGCGCAGCGCGGCGGCCTGACGCGGGCGATGCTTCTGCATGTCGCCCCAGCGCAGGCCGGCGAGCTGCTCTTCGAGCAGCGAGCGCAGCGTCTGGATTTCGCGGTTGAGCTGCTCGGCGGCTTCGATGCCGGCGGCGGCCGCCATCGCGGTGGCAGGGGAGTTCTGCGGCGCCGGAGCCTGCGCCTCGGCCTGCATCGCCGGCGGCTGGCTTTCGGCGTGCGAGGCCTGCGGGGTGAGGTGCGAGGCCACGACTTGCGTCTTCGGGCGCAGCGCCGGCGGAACCGCCTGCGTCGCGGGCGGCGGCGGATCGCCGTCGGGGCTGGCCTGGCTGCGCTGGCGCGCGGCGCTGTGCATGAGCGCGGCGTCGTAATCGGTCGCCGCCACCACCTCGACGCCGCCCGGCACGCGGCGACTCGACAGGATGACCGCATCGCCCCCCTGCTCCTCGCGCACCAGGCGCATCGCCTCGCGCATGGTGGTGGCCTGGAATCGTTTGATCTTCATACGCGTGGCAACACCCGTTGTGTCCGCCACGAAGGACCGATTCCTTCGGGCGGGCGGCAGGTGCAACCGCCGTTCCAGGGCTTGGCGGGCGATTCGCCGCCCTTCAGCAGCGGTTTTTTGTCACCGCGGCGAAGGTGACGAAGTGTTGTCGCCGCCGGGTGATGGGCGGGCGTCAACAAGCTGGCGGTGCGACGGCAAGCGCAGGCCCTACGCGCCGCAAGCCAGCCCTCCCGGATTTTTCGGACGCTTTCCAACAAAAAATCACAAACGCGAGCCGGATCAAGCACTTCGGCTCGACTCCGAACTAATTTCCGAAGCGATTCCGACACTTCCGCCGAAGCTGCGTATGCCTCGGTTTGCGCCGCGCGCCGGCGGCGCTACCGTATCCGTCCATGACCCTTCGCGGTCGCCGTCCGTCTCTCTGCCGTGCCCCTGCGTCCGCTTCCCGACAGCCTGCTGCAGCGCTCCGACCTCTGGCTCGGACACAAGGCGCAGCGCATCTCGGCCGAGCCCACCGGCCATGCGGCGCTCGATGCGCTGCTTCCCGGCGGCGGCTGGCCGCGCGGGGCGATCAGCGAAATCCTGCTGCCGCGGCCGGGCGTCGGTGAATGGAAACTGCTGCTGCCGGCACTCGTGCGCCTGAGCCAGGCCGGAAAGCGCATCGCCCTGGTCGCCCCGCCGCATCTGCCGTATGCACCCGCGCTCGCCGGCGCGGGCATCGCGCTCGAGTGCTGCTGGATCGTGCAGCCCGAGTCGGCCGCCGACGGCGTCTGGGCCATCGAACAGCTGCTGCGCAGCAGCGCGCTCGGCGCCGTGGTGGGCT
Source organism: Hydrocarboniphaga effusa AP103 (assembly GCF_000271305.1). Classification (GTDB taxonomy): domain Bacteria; phylum Pseudomonadota; class Gammaproteobacteria; order Nevskiales; family Nevskiaceae; genus Hydrocarboniphaga; species Hydrocarboniphaga effusa. The sequence goes on along the minus strand of NZ_AKGD01000003.1, from coordinate 244,278 downwards.
GGTGCGAGGCGGCCGACGAGCGCGTCCAGCGCCGTCTGCAGCTCGCGGCCGAGCAGGCCGGCAGCGGTCCGCTGGGCCTGTTGCTGCGTCCGCCCGGTGCGCACCAGCAGCCTTCGGTCTCGGCCCTGCGCCTGGGCCTGCGGCCCGAAGCCGGCGGACCGCGCATCGACATCCTCAAGGCCCGCGGCGGACGCAGCGGCCAGAGTCTCAAGCTCGCCGGGCAGGCCGCATGAGCCTCTGGCTTTGCATCCAGCTGCCGCAGCTGCCGCTCGAAGCCTTGAACGCGGACGCGAGCCGCAGCGTCGTCTACGCCCAGCACGGCTCGCGGCGCTGGGTGGTCGGCGGCACGCAGGCGCGCATCGGCCTCGGCGAAGCGCTCGGCAGCGTGCAGGCGCGCTTTCCCGATCTGCGCGTACTGCCGCGCGACCCCGCGGCCGAAGCCGCGGCGCTGCAGGCCGTGGCCTTCGCCGCCTACGGGCTCGGCGATCGCATCGCCATCGTCAGCGAAGCCCCGCGCGGGCTGTTCGACACGCCCTGGCTCGCGGTCAGCGTCGATGTCGGCCCGAGCCTGAAACTGTTCGGTGGCATCGACGGGCTGATGGCTCGGGCGCAAGCGCTGCTCGCGCCGCTGCCTTACAGCACGCGCATCGGCATCGCGCCGAGCTTCGAAGCCGCCGCGGTCGCCGCACGCGCCGGGCTTGCGCCGATCACCGATGACGACGATGGCGATGGCGATGGCGATGGCGACTGGACGCGGCAGTTGTCGCCGCTGCCGATCCCGATGCTGCGCTGGCCGCTGGCCGCCGAATCGGTGCTCGCCGGCTCGGGCCACCAGACGCTCGCCGACGTGCGTCGCCACGGCGCTTCCGCGCTCGCGGCGCGTCTGGGCCAGGAGTTCCCGCGCGCCCTGCAGCGCCTGTTCGGCCAGTTGCCCGATCCGCGTCCGTGGTTCGTGCCGCCGGCACGTTACCGGCGCCGCTTCGACCTCGATGCCGAGATCGACGACTGGCAGGCCCTGCTGTTTCCGCTGCGCCGGCTGTTCGACGAATTCGAGGCCTATTTGCGCGCCCGCCAGGTCACTACGAGCCAGCTCACGCTGACGCTCGCGCGCCGACGCAGCGAAGGCGAACGCTTCGTGCTGCGCACCACCGCGCCGACGCAGAGCGCGGCCATCTTCCACCGCCTGTTGCGCGAACGCTGGACCGCACGCGGTCCGAGCGCCGCCGCCACCGAACTGCGCCTGAGCGCCGACCGCTTCGCCGCGCTCGCGCCGCCGCAGGCCGGCTTGTTCGACGATGACGAAAGCAGTGGAGGCGAAGCCTGGAACGGGCTGATCGACCGGCTGCGCGCACGCCTGGGCGATACCGCGATCTGGCAGCCCGGGCTGGCCGACGATCATCGGCCCGAGCGGGCCTGGTCGCCGGACGGATCGCTCAAACCGGCCGCTGCGAATGCCTTGCCGCCGAGACCCTTATGGCTGCTGCGGCATCCGCGTCCGTGGACGCCGCGTACGCCATTGGCGGCGCCCGAGCGCATCAGTGGCGGATGGTGGGATGGTGATCCGGTGGAGCGCGATTACTACCGCAGCGCCGGTGCCGATGGTGAAAGCCTGTGGGTTTATCAGGATCGGCGCGATGGGAAGTGGTATTTGCAGGGCTTGGAGTTTGGTGATGCCGGGGGCGAGATCGGTGTTCGTTAGCTTCGCGATGAGCCAGCTCTTCGCCAAGAACTTTTGACCTCGCCGGGCGATGCTCGATGCGTCACAAGGGAAGCCGGGAAGGCAAACGGCAAAGCAAAAACAGATCGCAGCTGCGGCTTGCTGTCCCCTCTCCCGCGCGCGGGAGAGGGTGGCGCGTCAGCGCCGGGTGAGGGAGCGCTCTTCGGCAGTGTGCCTAGTCCAAGCAGTGTGAGTAACCCCCGGCCGGGGAGCAAAAAGAAAAGAAAGTAACCCCCGGCCGGGAAGGCCAAAACCCTCAGCGCTCAGCTGCAGCAGCAGCAATAAAAGCCCCGCAACCGAATCACCCCCGCGTCTGCGCCGCCTTCCACTCCCGCAAGGCCTTCAAGGTATTCTCGACATGCTTGTCCGGACTCAAGGCCGAATAGGCATACAGCACCTTCCCATCCGGCGTGATCACATACGACGTGCGATCCGCATGCCCCGGGTACACCAGCAAGGTCGCGTCGTAACTCTCCGCGATCTTGAGCCCGGGGTCGGCCGCCACCGCGAACTTGCCGTTGCATTCGCTCGGGCTCGCCGCGAACTTGTGCAGCGTCTCGATGTTGTCCTTCGAAACCCCGATCACCTGCGCTCCGAGCGCCTTGAACTGGTCGATCGCCTCGGCGAACTTGCGCGCCTCGATGTTGCAGCCCTTGGTGAACGCCGCCGGGTAGAAATACACCACCACCGGCCCCTGCTTGAGCGCATCGGCAAGCGAGAACGTGAACAGCTGGCCGTTCAACGACGCCTCGGTCGTGAAATCCGGCGCGGCGGCGCCGATGTCGAGGCTGGCCCAGGCCGGCAGCGCGACGCAGCCGGTCAGCAGAACCGCCGCGGCGATGCGGCGCACACCCAACATTGCGGAAACAGCCATGGCGAACCTCGGTCGATGTCGACGGCCTGGCCGACGACGTGTTGAAGACGCGCGATCATACGGCTTCGCATGCCACACGGATGCAACGGGCTGGCGGACAATAGCGTCATGAGCCCGCCCGCCGCCTATGCCGAACTGCACTGCCTGAGCAATTTCAGCTTTCAGCGCGGCGCCTCGCATGCGGATGAGCTCGTCACGCGCGCGGCCAGGCTCGGCTATGCGGCGATCGCGATCACCGACGAGTGCTCGCTCGCCGGCATCGTGCGGGCACGCGACGCGATCAGGTCCTACGTGGAACAACGCGAAAAAGCCATCAGCGAAGCGACTCCCTCCACGCTCGATGAACTGCATCGCCAATGGCCGCCGGAGCCCGCGCTGATCGTCGGGGCCGAATTTCATTTGCGCGACGGCCCGTCGTTCGTGCTGCTCGCGCCCGATATCGAAGCCTATTCGCAGATCAGCCGGCTCATCACGCGCGGCCGGCAAACGCAGCCCAAGGGCCGCTACGAACTGCATCGGCGCGATTGCGATGCGCTCGATCGCTGCCTCGCGCTCTGGCTCGCCGACGAGCACAGCACGAACGAGCACGGACACTGGCTCGCGGAGCGCACCACGCAAACCTGGCTCGCCGTCGAGCTGCATCGCGGCCCCGACGACGCAGCCCTGCTCGCGCATCGCCAGCAACTGGCGCAAGCAAGCGGGCTAGGTTGCGTCGCCGCCGGCGGCGTGCTGTTCCACGATCGCGCGCGCAAGATGCTGCACGACGTGCTGACCGCCGTTCGCATCGGCAAGCCGGTGTCCGAATGCGGCAAGGCGCTGCTGCCGAACGCGGAGCGGCGCTTGCGCAGCCTCGACGAGCTTTTGACGCTGTATCCGCGGGCGATGCTCAACGAGACGCTGCGCATCGCCGGGCGCTGCCGCTTCGATCTCAAGCAGATCAGATACGACTACCCCTCCGAACTCGTGCCGCAAGGCCACGACGCGACGTCCTATCTGCGCGCACTGACCGAACGGGGCATGCGCCGACGCTGGCCGCAGGGCGCCTCACGCGCCGTGCGCGATCAGATCGACAAGGAGCTCGCGCTGATCGCCGAGCTGCAGTACGAAGCTTTCTTCCTGACGGTCGAGGACATCGTTCGCGAGGCCAACGCGCGCGGCATTCTGTGCCAGGGTCGCGGCAGCGCGGCGAATTCGGCGGTCTGCTATGCGCTGGGCGTGACCTCGGTCAATCCGGCCGAAGAGCAGCTGCTGTTCGAACGCTTCCTGTCGAAGGAGCGCAACGAGCCACCCGACATCGATGTCGATTTCGAGCACGAGCGACGCGAAGAAATCATCCAGTACGTGTTCAAAAAGTACGGACGCCATCGCTGTGCGCTTGCGGCGACTGTCATCAGCTATCGCACGCGTTCGGCCTTGCGCGATGTCGGCCGCGCGCTCGGCATGGAGCCCGAGGACATCGATCGCGTCAGCAAGGCGCTGGCCTGGTGGGACAAGAAGGAAGAGCTCGCGAATCGCCTCGTCGAACAAGGCTTCGATCCCGAAGCAACGCGCCTGCAGCATTGGCTCAGGCTGACTTCGGAACTCACCGGCTTTCCGCGCCACCTGTCGCAGCACGTCGGCGGCTTCGTGATTTCGCAGCGCCCGCTCGATGAGCTCGTGCCGATCGAGAACGCGGCGATGCCAGGCCGGCAGGTCATTCAATGGGACAAGGACGATCTCGAATCGCTGGGCCTGCTCAAGGTCGACGTACTCGCGCTCGGCATGCTCACGGCGCTGCGCAAATGCTTCGATCTCGTCGAAGGCTTCGATCCGGCGAAGCGCTACACGGTCGCGAACATTCCGCGCGACGACGAGCCGACCTACGAGATGATCCGGCAGGCGAAGACGATCGGCGTGTTTCAAATCGAATCGCGCGCGCAGCAAAGCATGCTGCCTCGTCTGCTGCCGGAAAGTTTTTATGATCTGGTGATCCAGATCGCGATCGTGCGCCCCGGTCCGATCACCGGCGGCATGGTGCATCCGTATCTGCAGCGGCGCGCGGAGCAGCGCCAGCGCAAGGAACAGGGCCTGCCGCCTGAAAACGACTTCGATCGCTACTACCCGTCGCAACTGCACGGCATTCTGCAGCGCACGCTGGGCGTGCCGATCTTTCAAGAGCAGGTCATGCAGATCGCGATCACCGCGGCGCAGTTCACGCCCGGAGAAGCCGATCAGATGCGCCGCTCGATGGCGGCCTGGAAGCGCCATGGCGGACTCGAGCATCTCAAGGAGAAGCTCATCAACGGCATGCTCAATAACAGGCAGGGCCAGTACACGCGCGAGTTCGCGGAGGAAATCTACCAACGCATCCTCGGCTTCGGCTCCTACGGCTTTCCCGAATCGCATTCGGCGAGCTTCGCGCTGCTCGCGTACGCGTCCTCGTATCTCAAGTGTCATCACCCGGCGGCCTTCATCGGCTCGCTGCTCAACAGCCAGCCGATGGGTTTTTATCCGCCATCGATGCTGGTTGCCGAAGCGCGGCGTTCGGGCGTCGAGGTGCGCGCCGTCGACGTGCAGCACAGCCATTACGAATGCACGCTCGAACGCGTCGAAGGCAGCGAACATCCCGCATTGCGGCTCGGCCTGCTGCAGGTGGAAGGCCTGTCGGAAACTTCCAGCTCCTCCATCGCCGACGCACGCCGGCTGGGCGCGTTCAAGAACACCGACGATCTCGCGCGCAGGGCCGGTCTTTCGCGTCGCGAGCTGCTCGTGCTCGCCAATGCCGGCGCGCTCGAAAGCCTCAGTGGTCATCGTCACGCGGCGCGCTGGAACGTCGCCGCGCATCAAACCGATACCGCGCTGCACATGGACCGGCAGCTCGAAGGCGCCGGCGATCTGCGCGCGCCGACACCCGGCGAAGACGTGCTCGACGACTACCGCAGCCTGGGCCTTTCGTTGCGCCAGCATCCGCTGGCCTTGCTGCGCGAGCGCCTGAGCACGCGCAAGGTGAGCACCGCCAAGGATGTCGTCGACGCCAAGGACCGCAGCAAGCTGCGCGTCGCCGGCATGGTGATGTTTCGCCAGCGGCCGCCGACCGCCAAGGGCGTGATGTTCATGACCATCGAAGACGAAACCGGCAGCGTGAACCTGATCCTGCGGCCGCAGTTCGTCGAGAACCATCGCGCCGAAGTGCTCGGCGCGCGCGTCGCTGTGGTGACCGGCGAAGTGCAGTCGACCAGCGGCGTCATCCACGTCATGGTCGAGAAGTTCCGCGACGTGAGTTACCTGCTGTCCGAGATTCCGTCGCTTTCCCGCGACTTCCACTGAGGCCGCAGCGCCGCGGGCCTCAGGCCGGCGCCCAGCTCGGCAGCAGTTCCGACACCATCGGCGTCAGCGCCTCCTCGAGCAGCAAGCCGCGCACGGCCGCGATATCCGGAGCGAAGTAGCGATCGCGATCGTAGAAGGCGACGCGCTCGCGGACCGCTTCACGCACGTGCTGCAGGGGCTCGGAGGTTTGCAGCGGCGCGTGGAGATCGATGCCCTGCACGGCCGCGAGCAGCTCGATGCCGACGATGTCGCGCGTGTTCGCCGCCATCTCCAGCAGCCGTCTTGCGGCGAAGGTCGCCATGCTGACGTGATCCTCCTGGTTCGCCGAAGTCGGCAGGCTGTCGACGCTGGCCGGATGCGCGAGCGATTTGTTCTCGGACGCCAGCGCCGCGGCGGTCACGTGCGCCATCATGAAGCCCGAGTTCAGGCCGGGCTCGCGCACGAGAAACGGTGGCAGGCCCGACAGGCTCGCGTCGATCAGCAGGGCGATGCGACGCTCGGACAAGGCCCCGATCTCGGCGATCGCGAGCGCCAGCGTGTCGGCCGCGAGCGCGACCGGCTCGGCGTGGAAGTTGCCGCCCGAAAGCACTTCGGAGTCCGCGCCATTGACGAACACCAGCGGGTTGTCGCTGACCGCGTTGGCCTCGATGGTCAGTGTGCGCGCCGCGTTGTGCAGCAGATCGAGGCAGGCGCCCATGACCTGCGGCTGGCAGCGCAGGCTGTACGGGTCCTGCACGCGATCGTCGTTGACCAGGTGCGACCGCCGGATCTGGCTGCCTTCGAGCAGGCGTCGATACGCCGCCGCCACCGCGATCTGCCCGGGCTGGCCGCGCACGAGATGGATGCGCTCGTCGAACGGCGCATCGGAGCCGCGCGCCGCATCGACCGAAACGGAGCCGGCGACCACCGCGGCGGCGAACAGGTCTTCGGCTTCGAGCAGGCCGCGCAGCGCAAGCGCGGTCGACGCCTGGGTTCCGTTGAGCAGCGCGAGCCCTTCCTTGGCTTCGAGCTGCAAGGGGCTGATGCCGGCGCGCTGCAAAGCCTGGCCTGCCGGCCCGATCACGCCGTTGACGCGCACCTCGCCCTCGCCCATCAGCGCCAGCGTCATGTGCGCGAGCGGCGCCAGATCGCCCGAGGCGCCGACCGAGCCCTTGGCCGGAACGCAGGGCAGCACGCCCGCGTTGCACAGCGCGAGCAGCGATTCGATGACCAGCCTGCGCACGCCCGAGGCGCCGCGCGCGAGGCTCGCGGCCTTGAGCACGAGCATGAGCCGCACGGTCTCGTCGTCGAGCAGCGGACCGGTGCCGACCGCATGCGAGCGCACCAGGTTGGTCTGCAGCTGCCGAAGCTGGTCGGCCGCGATGTGGGTCTTGGCGAGCTTGCCGAAGCCGGTATTGATGCCGTACGCCGGCTCACCGCGCGCGACCGCCACCTGCACGGCCGAGGCGGACGCTTCGACGGCGTCCCAGGCGTCCGCCTCGATCGACAGCCGCGCCTGGCCATTGAGCAGATGCCGCAGTTCCCGCAGCCGCAGGCGGCCGGGGCGCAAATGCCATTCGGACATGCAACCCTCCCGAGGTTTTGTCCCTTGATCGTCGGGCTACTGCAACAGTCTCCAGCGCGCGGCGCAACTCGGAAGACCCTCAGGACACGATCGAACAGAGCTGTCTGCCGCCCGGCCTCGGCGTCGAGGCGGAGTCGCCGCGATCCGACGGCCAGTACGCCTGAAGCCCGCACGGCATGAACCAGTCCGGAGCTTTCGGCGCAGAGTTCGCGCTGCTGAAGGCGGGTTCGAAGCGGCGGCCTCGCCGCGCCGCCACTGTCGTCGATTCGCCGGTTTCGGGTGGAGCTCCGATCAGCCGGTGATGCGGGGCGTTTCCGGCACCACGTCGCCGCACTGGGCACGATTGCGCAGCCAGTGATCGACCAGCACGAGCGCGACCATCGCTTCGGCGATCGGTGTGGCGCGCACGCCCACGCAGGGGTCGTGCCGGCCGGTCGTGCGCATGTCCACGGCCTTGCCCTCGCTGTCGATCGACTTGCCCGGCGTGGTGATGCTCGACGTGGGCTTGATCGCGATCGCGCAGACGATGTCCTGGCCGGTGCTGATGCCGCCAGCGACGCCGCCCGAGTGATTCGACAGAAAGCCGTCGGGCGTCATCTCGTCGCGATGCTCGGTGCCGCGCATCGCGGCCACCTTCATGCCATCCCCGATCTCGACGCCCTTGACCGCGTTGATGCCCATGAGCGCGTGCGCGAGATCGGCGTCGAGCCGATCGAACACGGGTTCGCCGAGGCCCGGCGGCACGTTGGTCGCGACCACTTCGATGCGCGCACCGATCGAATCGCCTTCGCTGCGCAGCGTATCGATGAGCGCTTCGAGCTCCGGCACGCGCGAGGCATCGGGCGCGAAGAAGGCGTTCCGGTCGATCTCGTCCCAGGACTTGAACGCGATCTCGATATCGCCCATCTGCGACAGATAGCCGCGCACCCGGATGCCGAACTTCTCGCGCAGCAGCTTCTTGGCGATGGCGCCAGCCGCCACGCGCACCGCGGTCTCGCGCGCCGAGCTGCGCCCGCCGCCGCGATGATCGCGAATGCCGTACTTCTGGATATAGGCGTAGTCGGCGTGATTCGGGCGGAACACCTGCGAAATCTTGGCGTAGTCGTAGCTGCGCTGGTCGGTGTTCTCGATCAGCAGCGCGATCGGCGTGCCGGTGGTCCTGCCCTCGAACACACCCGACAGGATGCGGACCTTGTCCTCTTCCTTGCGCTGGGTGACGTATTTGCTCGTTCCGGGCTTGCGCCGATCGAGATCGGGCTGGATGTCGGCTTCGGACAGTTCGAGCCCCGGCGGGCAGCCGTCGACGACGCAGCCGATCGCAGGGCCGTGGCTTTCGCCGAAGCTGGTGACGCAGAACAACTTGCCAAACGTGTTTCCGGACATCGCAATCTCGGCTACGACAAGGTTGAATTCAGGGTGATCGAGCGCATGGCGTCGGCGACGGCTCGTGCTTGGGGTGCGGCCTCGGCGGACAGGCCGGCCAACACACCGGCCTTGTTGGCGGCCGGTTGGTTCTGGCTGAGCTTGAACTTGCCTTCGAGCCGGCTCACGCGCAGCTCGATGCCGACGATGGCACCCAGCATGGCGTCGAGATAATCGGCCGGCGCGTCGTCGATCGACCAGGCCGGATCGCGCGCTCGTTCGTGACGCTTCGTGAGTTCATCGACCTGTGCGCGCAGCCAGTGCCTGTCGTCGTGCACGCGTAGCGAGCCGTGTGCATGAACGACGCTGTAATTCCAGGTCGGAACCGCTTTGCCGTGCTCGCGCTTGCTCGGATACCAGCTCGGCGTGACGTAGGCCTGCGGGCCATTGAACACGGCCAGCACTTCGCGATCGGCACGCCCATCGCGCCACAGGGGATTGGCACGCGCAACGTGTCCGTGCAGCTGCAGATCGCCGGCTTCGCCGATGTGTACGTACAGCGGAACGTGATTGGCTTGCAGCCCATCGTCCGTGGACATCACCAGCGTCGCCAGCGGATACGCGGCAACGAGCGCGAGCATCGCCTCACGGTCACGAACCTCGAAGTGGCGCGGCTGATACATAAGGCCTTATCCGCGCTCAGCGGCCCTTGAGCCAGCCGACGAGGTCGGCCCTGGAGATCGCGAACACGCCGTCGCCGCCGCGTTCGAAATCGGGCCAGCTCACCGGAATGTCGGGCCAGCGCGCTTCGAACTCGGGCACCGAGCCGCCGACTTCGCAGATCAGCAGGCCCTTGGCCGACAGGTATTTCGGCGCCTCGCGCAGGATGCGCTCGACGATGTCCATGCCGTCGCTGCCCGCTTCGAGCGCGAGCTTGGGTTCCTGGTGGAATTCGCGGCCCAGCGCCTGCCATTCGGCGGTCGGCACGTACGGCGGGTTGCTGACGATGAGCTCGTACTGGCGCTTGCCGAGACCGGCGAACAGGTCGGAGCGTATCGCCTTGACGCGATCGCCGAGTCCGTGGCGGTCGATATTGCGCTGGGCAACTTCGAGCGCACCCGCGTCGATGTCGACGAGATCGACCTCGGCGTCCTCGATCGCCGCCGCGCAGGCGATGCCGATGCAGCCGCTGCCCGTGCAAAGGTCGAGGATGCGCGTCGGCGTCTGCGTGACCCAGGGTTCGAACTGGGCCTCGATGAGTTCGGCGATCGGCGAACGCGGCACCAGCACGCGCTCGTCGACGTAGAACGGCAGGCCGCAGAACTGGATCTCGCCGATCAGATAGGCCGCCGGCTGGCGCGTTTCGACGCGCTTGCGCAGCAGCTCGACGACGCTGGCGCGTTCGCTCGCGGTGACGCGCGATTCGAGATACAGAGTGGGCAGATCGGCCGGCAGCTTGAGCGCATGCAGCACGAGGTGAAACGACTCGTCGAGCGCGTTGTCGGTGCCGTGGCCGAAAATCAGGCCTTGTCGGGCGAACTCGCTGGCGCCCCAGCGCACGAGATCGCGCACCGTTTCGAGCGCGATCGTCTCGTCGCCAACGGAGGTCTGGCTCATGCGGGCACCATCGCTATGGAATAATCGGCGGACAAAAGAGGTCACGGACGGTGGGTAAGTCCGCAATTTTAAACTGTTCCCGACGGCCACGCGCCCGCAGCCACCGGGGATGACGCAGCTTCTCGACTCAGGATCCTCATGTCGGCTTCCAAATCCATCTTGATCGGCGTGGTCGCGGCGGTGGCCGCCGTGGCAGGCCTGGTGGCGGCGCAGTTCGCGTTCGCCCCGCGCACCGTCGAAATCGAATCCGGCACGCTGCTCGAAAAACCGCGCACGATCGCCCCGTTCCAGCTCGTCGACAGCAGCGGCAAGGCCTTCGACGAGTCGCGGCTCAAGGGCCAGTGGAGCCTGATCTTCACCGGCTTCACCTATTGCCCGGACGTCTGTCCGAACACGCTCGCCGTGCTCAAAGCGGTCAAGGCCCAGCTCGACGAAGCCAAGGTCCCGCTGCAGGTGGTGTTCGTTTCGGTGGATCCGGAGCGCGACACGCCCGAGAAGCTCGGCCTCTACACGCATTACTTCAGCCCGGAATTCATCGGCGCGACCGGCAGCGGCAATAATCTCGATTCGCTCACGCGCAGCCTGAGCCTGGTCTACGCCAAGGTGCCCGGCAGCACGCCGGAGACCTACACGATGGATCATTCGGCCGCGCTGGTGCTGATCAATCCGCAGGCGCAGGTGGCCGGATATTTCCTGCCTCCGCACCGCATCGACGCGCTCACGCGCGACCTGACCAAAGTCATCACCGGAGGCTCGCCATGACCCTGCTCCTCAACATGATCATGACCACGACCCGGCGCGCCTCGATCGCGCTGCTCGCACTGGGCTTGCCGGCCGCCGCCTGGGCCAATTGCGCCAACCTCAAAATCGAAGACCCGTGGATCCGCGAAGCGCCTCCGGGCGCGATGACCAGGGTCGGCTTCGCGCAACTCTCCAACAAGGGCACGACGCCGCTGACGATCACCGGCGCGAGCAGCCCGGATTTCGCCAGCGTGGAGCTGCACCTGAGCTCGCTCGAAGCCGGCCAGGCGCGCATGCGCCATGTCGAGACCCTGACGCTCGACCCCGGCCAGGTCGTGCGGCTCGAACCGGGCAGCTATCACCTGATGCTCATGCAGGCCTCGCGCCCGCTCGCGAGTGGCGACGAAAGTCTGATCGAGCTGCGCTGCGACACCACCAGCGCGGTGGTGAAGTTCCCGGTGCGCCCGCCGCAGGTGCTCAAGTACCAGCCGCCCGGCTCCAACTAAGCCTCCCGACTCCGCTTCGACTCAAGGCACCGCTCCCATCATGGCCGCAACCGACGCCAGCACCGGCGACCTGCTGTTCTCCGCTTTGCAGCGCGTGCTGCCGACGCGCTTCCTGTCCTGGCTGATCTTCAAGATCACGCGGATCCGCAACCCGGCATTCAAGAACGCGTTCATCCGCTTCTTCATGTCGCGTTTCCGCATCAGCCTGGCCGAGGCCGAGATCGAGCAGGTGGAGCGCTTCGGTAGCTTCAACGAGTTCTTCACGCGCGCGCTCAAGCCCGGCGCGCGGCCGCTGCACGAAGACCCGTCGGCCCTGATTTCGCCGGTCGATGGGGCCGTGAGCCAGTTCGGCACCATCGAGGGCGGGCGCATCTTCCAGGCCAAGGGCCAGGGCTATACGGCGGCCGAACTGCTCGGTGGCGATGACCTGGCCAAGCCGTTCGAGAACGGCGAGTTCTGCACGATCTATCTGGCCCCGAACAACTACCACCGCCTGCACATGCCGCTGGCCGGCACGCTGCGCGAATGGGTCTACGTGCCCGGGCGGCTGTTCAGCGTCAACCCGGCCACCGCGCGCGCCATGCCGCGCCTGTTCGCGCGCAACGAGCGCGTGGTCGCGATCTTCGATACCGAGCTGGGGCCGTTCGCGATGGTGCTGGTCGGGGCCTTCTTCGTCGGCTCCATCGAAACCGTCTGGTCCGGTCTGGTCACCCCGCCGCACCGGCGCGGCAACACCGTTTCGCGCTACCAGCCGGCGCAGCCCGTCAGGCTCGAACGCGGAGCCGAAATGGGCCGCTTCAACATGGGCTCGACGGTGATCCTGCTCGCGCCGCGCGGCACGCTCGAATGGGCCGCCGAGCTGCGTCCGGCGCTGCCACTGACGATGGGCCGGCCGATCGGCCGCAAGCTCGGGGCCGGGCAAGCATGAGCGGCCCGGCAGCGCTGACCATCGCGCCCGCGACCGCGCACGACGTGCCGCTGATCCTGGCCCTGATCCGCGAGCTGGCCGACTACGAGCAACTCTCCGACCAGGTCAGCGCCACCGAAGCCGCCTTGCGCGCGAGTCTGTTCGGTGAACGCCCCGCCGCCGAGGTGCTCGTCGCCCGTTCCGGCGGCGAACCGGCCGGCTTCGCGCTGTTCTTCCCGAATTACTCGACCTTCCTGGCCAAGCCCGGCATCTACCTCGAAGACCTGTTCGTGCGCCCGGCGTTTCGCGGCCAGGGCATCGGCAAGGCGCTGCTGGCGAGCGTCGCGGCGCTGGCGGTGGCGCGCGGCTGCGGGCGCTTCGAATGGTCGGTGCTCGACTGGAACGAGCCGGCGATCGGCTTCTACCGCCGGCTCGGGGCGCGCCCACTGGACGACTGGACGATGTTCCGCATCACCGGCGCCGAACTCGCGGCGCTCGCGGCGGGCGCTGCGCGCAACGGTTCGTGAGCCGTCGTAAGTAGTTTTGCAGCGAACCGAACTTCGGGCTCCGTCCGGTTTCCAAGCGGCGTTACCATAAGAGACGGTGGACCCACCGATCTCACCGACCCCAGGCCGCCCCGAACCGCTAGCGCATGCGCCCCATTGCCTCTCTCGTATCCGCCGGCCTGGCCGCGGCGTTGACCGTTTCGATCGCAGCCTCGGCGCAAATAATCGACACGGTGCCCTCGGACGGCCTCGGCAGCGGAGCCCAGCCGCCGCTGAACCTGCCGCAGATGGGCGAACCGGCCGACGCCGCGTTGTCGCCGACGCAGGAAGCCCAGATCGGCGCGAGCGTGATGTCGCAGCTGTATCAGTACGAATACATTCTCGAAGACACCGAACTCACCGATTACCTGACTACGATCGGCTACCGGCTGGTCGCCGCGGCCGCGCAGAAGCCGCCGCACGTCGAGTTCTTCGTCGTCAAGGATCCGCGCATCAACGCGTTCGCGATGCCCGGCGGCTACATCGGCTTCAACGCCGGCCTGCTGATCGCAAGCTCCACCGAGAGCGAAGTCGCCGGCGTCATGGGCCACGAACTCACGCACGTGATCCAGCGCCACATCGCGCGCTCGCAGGCCGACCAGGGCGGCGTCGGAACCTTCGCCACCTGGGCCGCGGTGCTGGCCGCGATCATCGCCGGCTCGGCGAACCCCGACGTGATCCTTGCCGCGCTGGCCGTCGGCCAGGGCTCGCTGTACCAGAAGCAGGTCAACTTCACGCGCGCCAACGAGCTCGAGGCCGATCGCATCGGCATCCAGACCATGCACGAAGCCGGCTTCGACCCCGAAGGCATGGCGAGCTTCTTCCAGCGCCTGGCCCAGCAGTCGCGCCTTTACGGCTCGGGCGTGCCGGACATTCTGCTGACCCACCCGGTCAACACCGTGCGCATCTCCGAGGCGCGCGCCCGCGCGGCCTCGATGAAGACGCGCAAGGTCGAGAACTCCTACGAATACGGGCTCATGCGCGAGCGCGCCCGCGTGCTGACCTTCGGCCGCCCGGCCGACGGCATCGATCTCTACACCGCCGAACTCAAGGCCGGCCGCGATACGCCCGGCAACCGTTACGGGCTTGCGCTGTCGCTGCGCGAGAGCGGCGACTTTCCGGGCGGCATCGCGGTGCTCAAGCCGGTGCTCGACGCCAACCCGAAGCAGGTCAACCTGCTGCTGCTCATGAGCGAGCTCAAGCTCTACGCGGGCCAGCAGGCCGAAGGCCTGGCCCTCGCCAAGAAGGCGCAGGAGCTTTATCCGCGCAGCACGCCGGCCATCCTCGGCTACGCCTCGGCGCTGATCCAGGCCGGCAAGCCGGCCGAAGCGCGCCAGCTGCTGCTGTCGACCGAGCAATCGTTCGGCACGCGCATGGAAACCTACCGGCTGCTGTCGAACGCTGCGCGCGACATGAAGGACACCGGCACCGCGAGCTACGAGATGGCGAACTACCTCTACTACCGCGGCGACTACGGCGGCGCGCTGGCCCAGCTCGACGCCGGCCTGCGCCTCGACAGCCTGTCGCAACAGGACCGGGCGCGCATGGCGGCCCGGCGTGCGGAGGTTCGCGAAGCGCTGCCGCGCAACTACAACCCGTATGCGCGGGAGCGGCGTTGAGGAAGTTTGCGGGGCTCTTGGTTGACAGTTGACGTCGCCAGCCGCGCGACCAAAACCCCTCTCTCCCCTCGCTAACGCGAGGGACTCTCTCCCGCACACCGGAGAGAGGACATCAACAGCTGAACTTCCACCACAGTCGCAGCGGACTCATGCAGTCCCCTCTCCCGCGTGGCGCGACAGCGCCGGGTGAGGGGCTTCGGCTCACCCCAACAGCGCCCGTATCTTCTGCTCGGTCGGCTGCTCGATCACGCCGCGTTCGCAGACGATCGCGTCGATCAGGCTCGCGGGCGTGACGTCGAACACCGGGTTCCAGGCCTGCATGGCTTCCGGCGCGATACGGCTGCCGCGGAATTCGGTGAGTTCGTTCGGCGGGCGCTCCTCGATCGGAATCGCCGCGCCGTTCGGGCAATTGAGGTCGAAGGTTCCGCTCGGGGCGACGACCATGAACTTGACGCCGTGGTGCCTGGCCGCGACCGCCAGCGCATAGGTTCCGATCTTGTTCGCGGTGTCGCCGTTCACGGCGATGCGATCGGCACCGACGATGACCCAATCGATCTTCTCGCGCTGCATCAGATGCGCGGCCGCGCCATCGGCGATCAGGCGCGCCGGAATCTTTTCGTAGAGCAGTTCCCAGGCGGTCAGTCGCGCGCCTTGCAGCCACGGACGCGTTTCGCCGTTGTAGACCTGCGAGAGCCGGCCCCGCGCCCAGGCGCTGCGGATCACGCCGAGCGCGGTGCCGTGGCCGCCGGTGGCGAGTGCGCCGGTGTTGCAATGGGTGATGACGACCGCATTCGGCGGCAGCAGCGCGGCGCCGGCTTCGCCCATCGCGAGGTTTTGCGCGAGGTCTTCTTCGTGAATGCGGATCGCCTCGGCGAGCAGCGCCTTCGCGTCGGCGCCCTGGCTCTTGAGCTCGCGCATGCGCAGCAGCGCCCAGCGCAGGTTCACCGCAGTCGGGCGCGATTCCATCAGCACGCGATCGGCGGCTTCGTAGTCGCGGCCGGCGAGCGCGTCGAGCACCAAGCCATAGGCGGCGGCGATGCCGATGGCCGGCGCGCCGCGCACCGCCATGCCGTGGATGGCGTCGGCGACTTCAGCGGCGCTGCGGCAGTCGACCCAGCGCTCTTCGTTCGGCAGCACGCGCTGGTCGATGAGCTTCAGATGGTCGTCGGCCCAGATGATCGGGCGGATGCCCGTCGCGGAACTGCTCGCGGTCATGAAGTTTTCCTAAGCTTGGATGCCCGCGCCCAGCCGTAAAAGACCAGTCGCCAGAATCGCTAGAATTTGGGGGCGCATTCTACCTCCGAGCCCGTGAACCTCATGCAATCGCCTGACATCGTCGGCCAAGTCGAATCCATCGACCTTCTCGTCCTCCCGGGCTACCTGGTGCCGATCGAGCCCGCCGGCAGCGTGCTGCTCGATCATGCGCTGGCGGTGCACGACGGCCGCATCGTTTCGATCCTGCCGGCCGACGAGGCGCGGCTGAAATACAAGGCGAGGCAACTGCTCGACCTGCCCGGGCACGCGGTGATGCCCGGCCTGGTGAACCTGCACACGCATTCGGCGATGAGCCTGATGCGCGGTCTGGCGGACGATCTGCCGCTGATGGACTGGCTGCAGCAGCACATCTGGCCGGCCGAGGGCCAGCACATGAACCGTGCGTTCTGCGGCGACGGCGTGCGGCTGGCGATGGCCGAGATGATCCGCGGCGGCCAGACCACGTTCTCGGACATGTATTTCTTCCCCGAGGCCACCGCCGAGGCCGCGATCGCGGCCGGCATGCGCACGGCCGTCGGGCTCATCGTCATCGACTTCCCGACCGCCTGGGCGCAGCCCGGCGAATACATCCACAAGGGGCTCGATCTGCACGACAGGCTGCGCAACCAAGCGCTCGTGAAAACCGTGTTCGCCCCGCACGCGCCGTACACGGTGTCGGACGAACCGCTGCGGCAGATTCGCCAGTACGCGACCGAACTCGGCATCGGCATCCACATGCACGTGCACGAGACCGCCGGCGAAGTCGAAATGGCCGTCGCGCAGAGCGGCAAGCGGCCCTGGCAGCGGCTCAAGGAACTCGACCTGCTCGGGCCCGACCTGATCGCCGTGCACATGACCCAGCTGACCGACGAGGAGATCGCCGAGGCCGGCCAGTACAAGGTGCACATCGCGCACTGCCCGGAATCCAACCTCAAGCTCGCGAGCGGCTTCTGTCCGGTGCATCGGCTGATCGAGGCCGGCGCCAATGTCGGCATCGGCACCGACGGCGCGGCGAGCAACAACGACCTCGACTTGTTCGGCGAACTGCGTACCGCGAGCCTGCTCGCCAAGGCCGTCGCCGGCGACGCGCGCGCCCTGCCCGCCGCGACCGCGCTCGAACTCGCGACGATCAACGGCGCCCGCGCGCTCGGCTGGGACGACACCATCGGCTCGCTGAAGCCCGGCAAGGCGGCCGATTTCATCGCCGTCGACATGAGCGCGGTCAACACGCAGCCGCTCTACAACGTGCTCTCGCACCTGGCCTACGCGGTCAACAGCCGGCAGGTCGACCACGTCTACGTCGCGGGCCGCGCGTTGCTCAGCGAAGGCCGCCTGCAGACGCTCGTCGAAGACGAGCTGCTGGCGAAGGCGCGCGAGTGGCGCGACATCATTCGCCCTTGAAACGCCTTGCCCTCTCCCGCTTGCGGAAGAGGGCGGCGCGAAGCGCCGGTGAGGGAGCGCAGGTCGATGACGGAGCCAATCCGATCCAGCCGCACTCCCTCACCCCTGCCCCTCTCTCCAGACTCCATGCATCCGACCCTTGTCATCTGGGACAATAGCCGCATGAGCAACGTCGACGAAGGCGAAATCCGCCGCTTTTCCGCCCTCGCCTCGCGCTGGTGGGATCCGCGCGGCGAGATGGCCGCCCTGCATCACATCAATCCGGCGCGCGTGCGCTACATCGAGCGCGTCGCGGGCGGCCTGCGCGGCAAGCGCGCGCTCGACGTCGGCTGCGGCGCCGGCATCCTCACCGAAGCGCTCGCCGCCAAGGGTGCGAGTGCGCTCGGCATCGACATGGCCGAGGCCTCGCTCGAAATCGGCCGGCTGCATGGGCTCGAATCGGGCGTGAAGGCCGACTACCGCTGCATCGCGGCCGAAGCGCTGGCCGCCGAAATGCCGGGCGCTTTCGACCTGGTCTGCTGCCTCGAGATGCTCGAGCACGTGCCCGATCCGGCCTCGGTGATCCGCGCCGTCGCCACGCTCGTGAAGCCGGGCGGCGACGTGGTGTTCTCGACCATCAACCGCAACCCCAAGGCCTATGCGCTCGCCATCGTCGGCGCCGAACTCGTCGCCGGGCTGATTCCGCGCGGCACCCACGACTACGCCAAGTTCATCAAGCCGTCCGAACTCGAAACCTGGAGCCGCGAAGCCGGACTCACCGCCGTCGAACTGCGCGGCCTGCGCTACAACCCGCTGCTGAAGTCGGCCACCGTCGGCGACGACATCGACGTGAACTACCTGCTGCACTGTCGCAAGCCCGCCTGATGAAGCCGATCGCCGATCTCGACCTCGTGCTGTTCGACCTCGACGGCACGCTCGTCGACACCGCGCCGGACCTCGGCGGCGCCGCCAACCAGGTTCGCGCCGACCTCGGCCTGCCGCCGCTCGCCGACGTGCTGTATCGGCCGGTGGCCTCGGCCGGCGCGCGCGGGCTGCTCAAGGTCGCGCTCGAGCTGACGCCCGATCACCCGGAATTCCCGGTTCGGCGCGACGCCTTCCTGGCCTACTACCGCGCCCGGCTGACCCAGCGTTCGGCGCCGTTTCCGGGCATCGCCCAGATGCTGCTGGCCCAGGAGCTGCGCGGCCGGCGCTGGGGCGTGGTGACGAACAAGCCGAGCTTTCTGACCGACCCGCTGATGCGCGAGCTCCAGCTCTACGCTCGCGCCGCCTGCGTCATCAGCGCCGATCACGTACCCGCGCCCAAGCCCGCGCCGGATTCGATCAATCTCGCGCTGCAGCGCACCGGCGCGGCCGCCGGGCGCACGGTCTACGTCGGCGACGACCTGCGCGACATCGAGGCGGCCAAGGCCGCCGGCATGCGCAGCATCGCCGCGGGCTGGGGCTACATCAGCCCCGGCACGCCGATCGAACGCTGGGGCGCGGATGCGATCGCCGCCACCGTGGCCGAGCTCGGCGCCCTACTTTCCTAAGGATTTTTCTTTGTCCATCAACGCCATTCCGGCCGGCTTCACGCCGCAGCCCGACAGTTTTCGCGACCGCGTGATCCTCGTCACCGGGGCTACCGGCGGCCTCGGCTCGGCCACCTCGCTCGCCCTCGCCCGACTCGGCGCGACCGTCATCCTGGTCGGCCGCACCGTGCCCAAGCTCGAGAAGCTCTACGACGAGCTCGAAGCCACCGGCGGCCCGCAGCCCGCGATCGTGCCGCTCAATTTCATGACCGCGACCTGGGCCGAGTACGAGAACCTCGCGCAGACCATCGAGCAGACCTTCGGCCGTCTCGACGGCATCGTCCACGCGGCCGCGCATTTCAAGAGCTTCATCCGGCTCGAAGACCTGCCCCCGCGTGACTGGCTCGATACGCTGCAGATCAACCTGACCGCCCCGTACACGCTGACGCGCCTGTGCCTGCCGATGCTGCGAGCCTCGAAGGATGCATCGGTGGTGTTCGTGACCGACGACGCCGGTCGTGCGCCCAAGCCCTACCAGGGCGCCTACGGCGTGACCAAGGCGGCCGGTGAGGCGATGTTCAAGACCTGGGCGCTCGAGCTCGGCAACGAGGCGCAGTCGGCGAGCGGGCTGCGCTTCAACAGCTGGCACCCGGGGCCGATGCGCACGCTGCTGCGCGGCAAGGGCTACGCGAGCGAATCGCTGACGCCGGTCGATTTTCCCGAAAAGGTGGTGCCGCAGCTGCTCTGGCTGCTGGGGCCGGACAGCCGCGGGCTGTCGGGGCAGCAGTTCTAGTTTTTTGCCTTCTCCCCCCGGAGAAGGTGGCGCCAAGCGCCGGATGAGGGATTCGCCGAAACGCCCAGGGTCGCTGGTACTCAGAATCCCTCACCCCAGCCTCTCCCGGAGGGAGAGGAAGACAAAGCTCAGGCCGCCGACGAGGCCGCCGAGGACTTCGAGCGTGAGCGCGGACGCGCGGTCAGCGTGAAGCCGTGGCCGTGCTCGAGCAGGTATTCGAGCCACTTGCCGAGCATGAGGTTGCGCCTCCACTGCTCGCTCAAGAAGCGCCAGGCGCTCGGATCGGCGTCGTCCTCGGCCTGCCAGGGCGGGCGGTGGCTGCATTCGAGCGCCTCGGCCATTGCCGCGTCGCGGTAGACGCGCACCCAGATGTCCGGGTGGCGGCGCACGCCGTCGGCGTCGATGAACTCATAGGTCAGCTTGAACGTGACCGTATAGCGATCGCGCTCCTGCACCGACAGATGCAGCGGCAGGTCGGACTTCGAGTTCGAAACCGCGTCCTGGAACGGCAGGTCCAGCTCGGGAATCAGCCGCTCGATGAGCTTGTAATTGCGCTCATAGAGGTCGAGGAGCTGGGCGAGCCGCCGGGTCTGTCCACCCACGACGGCAGGGTTTGAAGTAGAGATCGCAGGCATTGGCCGACTATAAGGGTTGTCTGGGCTGATTCAAGGGCTGGGGCGATTGCGGAGAAGGGCACCGTCTTCAGGGCACAACAGGCGGAAAACAAACTTCCCGTCGGCCCATACGCGGGCTAGAGTCAGGTGACTGGAAATAAAGTGCCTCGCTCCCACAACTTCGATAGGACCACGTAACGCCATGCCCGTTCGCGAAATCGCCACAAAACCTTTCTCCGACCAGAAATCCGGCACGGCGGGGCTTCGCAAGAAGGTGGCGGTGTTCCAGCAGCCGCACTATCTCGAAAACTTTCTGCAGTCGATCTTCGACGTCGAAACCTCGCTGCGCGGCAAGACCCTGGTCATGGGCGGCGATGGCCGCTACCACAACCGCACGGCGATCCAGACCGCGATCGCGATGGCCGCGGCCAACGGCGTCGCCAAGGTCATCGTCGGCCAGGGCGGCATTCTGTCGACCCCGGCGTCGAGCCACATGATCCGCATCAGCGGGGCCGCGGGCGGCCTCGTTTTCACCGCCAGCCACAATCCGGCCGGCGAAGACGGCGATTTTGGGCTCAAGTTCAACATCGCGGGCGGTGGTCAGGCCAGCGAGACGCTGACCAACCGCATATACGAGGCCAGCAAGAGCATCTCGCGCTACCGGATCGAGGAGAACGTCTGGGTCGACCTCGATCGCCGCGGCAGCCAGAAACTCGGCGACATGGACATCGAAGTCGTCGATTGCGTGGACGACTACGCCGCGCTGATGCAGACCCTGTTCGACTTCGACCGCATCCGCGACTGGTTCAAGAAAGGCCATTCGCTGGCCTTCGACGCCATGCACGCGGTCACCGGGCCGTACGCGCAGCGCATCTTCGTCGACCTGCTCGGGGCGCCGCAGAAATCCGTAATGAACGCTTCGCCGCTCGAAGACTTCGGCGGCGGCCACCCGGACCCGAACCTGATCTACGCCAAGCCGCTGGTCGACCTGATGTATTCGGACCACGCCCCCGACCTCGGCGGCGCTTCGGACGGCGACGGCGACCGCAACATGATCCTCGGCCGCGGCATCTTCATCTCGCCGGGCGATTCGCTGGCGATGCTCGCCGCGCACCTCGACAAGCTGCCGGGCTACAAGAAGGGCCTGGCCGGCGTCGCCCGCTCGATGCCGACCTGCCGTGCGCTCGACATGGTCGCCAAGGGTCGCGGCCTGGCCTGCTACGAGACGCCGACCGGCTGGAAGTTCTTCGCCAACCTGCTCGACTCGGGCCGCATCACGCTCTGCGGCGAAGAGAGCTTCGGCACCAGCTCCAACCACGTGCGCGAGAAGGACGGCGTCTGGGCGGTGCTCGCCTGGCTCAACGTGCTGGCCGAAACCGGTCTGTCGATGCAGCAGATCGCCGACGCCCACTGGAAGCAGTACGGCCGCCATTACTACGCGCGCCACGACTACGACGAGCTGCCCACCGCCGTCGCCAACCAGGTCATGGAGACGCTGATCGCCTCGCTGCCCCGGCTCGCCGGCCAGAAATTCGGCGAATGGACCGTCAGCCAGGCCGATGAATTCGGCTACGAGGACCCGGTCGACGGCAGCGTGGCGAAGTCGCAGGGCATCCGCATCGTCTTCGGCGAGGCCGCGCGCCTGATCCTGCGCCTGTCCGGCACCGGCACCAAGGGCGCGACCCTG
Organism: Hydrocarboniphaga effusa AP103; assembly: GCF_000271305.1. GTDB lineage: Bacteria > Pseudomonadota > Gammaproteobacteria > Nevskiales > Nevskiaceae > Hydrocarboniphaga > Hydrocarboniphaga effusa. The sequence continues at coordinate 222,263 of NZ_AKGD01000003.1, read as the reverse complement.
CGCCTGTACCTGGAGCGCTACGAGACGGCGGCGGAGAAGCTCGGCTACAAGACCGGCGAGGCGCTCGCCCCGCTGGCCGCGATCGCCGATCAGCTCATCAGGATCGGCGAGATCACCGGGCGCAAGGCGCCGGACGTGGTGACCTGAGACACCAGCCGCTCTCGTGCGAAAGCCGGCCGATCAGGCCGGCTTTCGTTATCCGCTTCAGGCCGTAGCCGCGGCCTTGATCCGCCGCACGATCTCAGCCGGCTGCCGCCCCCAATCGCGCGCATTGATGCGCATGAGCTTCCAGCCACGCTGATTCAGCACACCCGGCACGTGCAGGTGGGCTTCAATCGGGCTTTCGGCCTGATCGCCTTCGATGAACATCAATCCCAGGCAGTAGCGGTGCGGATCGCTGGTACTGACCAGAGCCAGCGGCACACGAAAGCCCGAAGCGCCGACATCGAGTTCGCAGCGAAAGCCTTCTCGTTCGAGCGCCAGCATCAGCTGAGCCTTGAGCGGAACGTACATCGGCAACTCGGCCAGCCCGAGCTGGGCCGACCGCTTCAACGGCGCCCCACGCATGAGATCGAGCACGCGCTCGGCTTCGTTGCGATGCCCAAGCGCCATCGCTTTGGCGAACTCCAGAAAACCCTTGAACAAGCGCGGCCCGTCGTTCTTGCTGGTCGCCACCGAGAGCATCGAGGGATCAAACGAAGCAACGACGTGAATCTCTTTCTTGGCCCGTGACACCGCGACGTTGAGCCGGCGTTCGCCACCACGCTGGCCAACCGGACCGAAGCGCGCAGGCACATAAAGCTCCTTGCCGCCGTTGCGCTTAACGCGCTCGCGCGGCGCATGGCCGAGCGAAAAGACGATGATGTCGCGCTCGTCTCCCTGCACGTTCTCGAGGTTCTTCACGAACGGTCTTTCGTCGATGCGCTCGCGCGCCATCTGCGAGTCGTACAACGCCGCGAATGCCGTATCCGCTGCACGAACCTGATCGATGGCGTCGAGAATCACCTTGCGCTGAGCGAGGTTGAACGTCACCACTCCGATCGTCGGAGGATTGAGCCGCTCCATGAGCCGCTTGAGCAGTTCGACCACCGCGATCGCTTCGGTCTGATTGACACCTTCCTCGTAGTGCGCGTTCTGCACGCCATGCCAGAACACAGCGGCGGGCGCTTTGCGGCTCATGACGGACGGAATCGTCATGAGACCGCCTCCATAGATCGCATGATTGGAGAATGCGATCAGTTCCTCCTGCTGGCAGCGGTAATGCCAGGCCAATCCGGCGTGTGCGACGCGACTGCGTGCAAGCACGAGCAACGACTCGGCGTCCAGCACGTCCTGCGGAGCCTGCTGCGCTTCAACGGAATCCTCGTCGTCGCTGGTGGCCTTGAAGAAGTTGCTCGGCGGCATTTGCCGTTCGTCGCCCGCGATGATCACGCGCTTGGCCCGCATCAAGACCGGCAGCCCGTTTTCGACCGTGCATTGCGAAGCCTCGTCGAGAATCACGACATCGAAACACGCTTCGCGCGGGAACAGCTGCACCATCGTCTCTGGCGACAGCAGCCAGACCGGCAGCGCGTCGAGCAGCCCCTGGCCGACGTAGCGGCGGACGAAGGTGCGCAACGGCAGCAGCGCACGCTGCTTGCGCGCCTCCTTGAGCATCGCTTCCTTGGTCGCCTGCACGTCGGTCCGCCGCGCACCTTTGGCCGCCGCAGGCGTACGCAGCCAGCCGTTTTCGTCCTGCTTGGCGAGCACCAGCGAAGCGATCTTGTCGGTCGCTTCACCGGAGTGTCGGCGGTAGCGCTCCGCGTGTTCGCTTTCCGCATCGTGTTCGAGCAGTTCCGACAAAGAGATGTCCGGAACCGGGTCGAGCGCGGCGACGACACCGGCGGCCCAGGTCTTCAGCACTGATTCCGTCCATTGCCCCGGCGTCACATCGGCGCTTTGCGCAAGCTGGACCAACAGCCCGCGAGCCGAACGATGCTGAGCCTGGGCAGCGAGCAGCAAGCGATCCGATTCGGCCAGCCGGCTCGCATGCTGCCGCCAAGCGGAGACCCGAGAAGACCACTGCGCCGCGGATGTCTCCGCGCCGAGCCAGGGCAACAGCACCTGAGCCGGACTCAGTACGGCATTCAATGAGGCCGAAGCCGCAAGCACGGCAAGCAAGCTGCTGACCCGCCGATCCCAAGCGGTGATCGCCGCGACTTCCTGCGTCGATTCGGGCCAGCACCGCACGGCCTGCAAAGCAATGCGTTCCGAAGCGATCGCGACCACCCCCTTGGCGATGCGCTGCACCTGTTCGAGCGCCGGAACGCTCATCGCCAATTCCGATCGCGGCAGCAGCTTGCGCAAACCGACATAGCGCTCTTCAGCCTCCGCGATCGCCGGCAATGCCGCAAGGCAAGCCTCGACACGCTGCCCCCAGCTGGCCCACCCCACGGCGAGCATCGGCGCCGGCCACAAGCCCAGGCCTTGCAACGCCATCTTGGCTTGCGCGATCAAAGCGGCCTGATCGCAAGCCGCCACGATCTGCCGAACTGCCAAGCTGGCCTCAGTAGCGTCGGCGGGCGTTGAGGAATGCGAAATCAGTGCAGCCAGCGATTTGATCGTCACCCAGCCCTTGGCGGCTGAGCGGCGCTTGTCGATTTGATCGAACAGATCGGCACTTGGCGATGCACCGGCCTTTTCAGGCCATTGCTGCGCCAAGTGCTCCGTGAATTGCTTCTTCGCCTTCCACCAGGACGGCTTGAAGAATCGCAGCGGACTACTGCTCGTGGCGGCTAGCACGGAACCGGCAGCTATCGCCTGCGGGGTATCGCTCCAATCCACTGGTGTCGAAAAACCCTGGACATGAACTTCGTGTTGCTGCCAGGCCTGCGTCAGCGCCTGAATCTGGAGCGTGATGGCGGACGAATCCTCGTTCTTGCACCAAGCCGACAGCGCGCTACGCGCAACCGGCGTGCTGGCCGATGCGAGCGCTGCGCGTGCCAGCTCCAGCGGCATCTGCGAGCGCCGGAGCAGGAGATGCGTATCGCGCGTCGATTCCAGCCCAGCGTTCGCCAGGATAATCTCCAGTGATCGCATGGACTCCAGCGTCGATTCGACCGAGCCGAACACCTCGGCTGACGATTCCACAGCCCCCAGCAAATCCGCAAAAACGCGAAAGTCCGACGCGGCTTCACGAAGCTTTGCACTCGCTAGCACTGCCTCGATGCCGATTCTCGCCGCCCCGATCCGCACGAGCGAGTGTGCATCCGGCGCCATGTCGGCCGCTGCACAGGCCTCTTCAAAGCTCTGCCGGTTCCGCTGTGCCTGCTGCAAGGCTTCGAGATAGATCGCCGATTGGCGCGAATCGAGAGTGTCGAGATTCGGGCGCTTGGGCTCATCGCCGGGCGCCAGCCACACCGAATCCGGCCGCCACAAGTCGGCGAACGGAGCCAATGCCTGCAGCGTAGAAGCAAACGCTTCAATGGCCTCGGCCGGAATCTCCTCCAGGCCGAGATCGAGCGGCATCGCCGGCACGTCGAAGCTCGATCGATAGACATAAGCCTGGCCGAGCGAAACGCCAGACTTGCTCCAACGCAAACGTTCCGAAAACGTGGACAGATCGCGTTCGATCTCGAGCCGCTGGGCATGCAGCGCCTCGATCGAAACCGAGGGCCGTGGGCGCTGGATCTCTTCTTCGATGCGCGCCGCCACCTGCTGATAAAGTGAGCGACGGTCCTCGTGAACGTCATGCACCAGAGCCAGCAGATGGCGAAAATCCAGAGCTTCTAGACGATTGACGACCACGTCGAGCGCGGCGCGCTTTTCGCAGACCACAGCCACTTTTTCGCCACGCAGCAAGGCATCGGCAACCAGGTTCACGATCACCTGACTCTTGCCGGTTCCCGGAGGGCCATCAATGACCAGCGCCCGACTCGCTCGCGCTTTTTCGAGCACCGCGCGCTGCACCGGATCGGCATGAATCGCCGGAATCGGTGCGCTGCCAACTGAATCCAGAACCGGCGCATGCGGTTCGGCCGGCAACAACGCCTTGAGTTCGGCAGGTAACACTTCGCCGGCGCATGCGAACAGCGAACCGGGCGACTTGCCTTCCTGCAGATGAGTCAGCAACTCGTCATAGTCGTGCAACAAATCCGAGCTCGACTGAGGGAACAGCCCCAGTACCGCGCACTCCTCGATTTCGAGGCGATCGTCGATCCAGCCATTGAGTTCCTGGTTGCGGTCCTTGAAAGGCAGCAGCTGTCCCCAGGTCGGAACCAGCTTGATGCCTAGACGATCGAGCACTTCGACGACCATCTTCGGGCCGCTCTCCGCCGCGGCATCACATTCTTCGACGAGAGTCTCGGGGAACGGGATCTGCTTTTGCCGCAGCAACAGCCGCAGCAAGGCTTGGTTCGCGATCGGCGTTTCGTTGGCGGTCGCCACCAGGCGAACTCGCCCGCGATCCCGCTGGATCACGGCCGGATACAGAACCAGCGGGCCACGCAACAGATAGCCGTTGACGGTTCCGGTAAGGAACGGATAACCCAGATAAAGCTCGTCCGCCCCGGTTTCTTCGGTTCGGCTCTGACGCTCGCGATCGAGCGCAACGAGCGAGTTCAAGGCCCGGTGCGAGCCTTCGTGGGCATCGGCATCAGCGCCGTCGAGTACCACGATCGAACCACCAGAAGTCACGAACTCCAAGGCTCGCTCGGCCAACCCATTCGAAACGTCTTCCAGCTGATGCAGGTCAAAGGCGCGCCCCGCTCGTGGAACCCTCAGTCGGATCGAAGGGCTGCGACCGTCTCCCGAGACGAGCTTGTCGCGCATGCGGGTGATGGCTCTGCGCAGGCGAGCGGCAGGGCTGCCAGGGTCTTCGGTCTGCACAGGAGCCTGCTTGACCTCCGCGCTTGGGCCCGCAACAAGTTGCAACTTGAGCAGTGCGTCCAGCTCATCTCCGATCGCCGGCTGGATCAGCAAGCCAGCCTCACGGGCCGCGCTTTCGAGTTCCCGGCGCACGTCTTCCGAATTCTTCGGAGCCCCGATCAAGCGCATGAGTCGCCGCACGGTTACCGTATCGCCACCACGGCGCACGACGCGATCGAGGTAAACCTTCAACGCAGCTCGCGCCTGCCTGGCCTCGGCGGGCATTGGAATGGACCGCACCGGCTCCTCGGTGACGATATCGACCGACAGCGTCGAAGCCGCAAGCACCGAAGGCAACAGGCTGCGAAAAAGGCCAATGCACCCAAGCGCCGAACCGATCGCGAGAATCTGATCGATCTCCTCGGGCGCGCACTCGCCATCGGCCGCCAAAACGTGCGTGAGCAAGGCAAACAGCGAACGCTGCGCTCGAGGCCCGGTGGCGTACAGCACCGGAGCCAGTTGCTGGAAGCGCGCAAGCGCTTCGGCCGGGTCTAGCAACTCGCGCCAGTCCGGCAACAAATGCGCGAACACGCGCTCGATCGCCTGCACTTCCGCATCGTGGATTTCGCCGTCGGCGGCGGCCACCAGCACGCAGGCCGCGAGCGCGCATTCCTGCACTTCGATCTGCGGTTCTTCGAAAACAGTGGCGTTGCCGAATTCGACTTCGGAATGCCCGAGCACGCGCATGAGCTGCTCGTCGACTTCCGCGATGGGCCGGGTTCCCGGCCCATCGTCAGTGAGCTGCCGGTAAAGATCGGACTCGCTGAAAAGCCACAGCGCATAAGCCCGCAAGCTGTGCTCCGGATGGCTGTATCCGAGCGCGGTTTCGCCATCGCTGAGCATGCTGTCGATCAGGCTGCGGCTCTGCTCGAGATAAGCCTGGGTATCCCAAGTCAGCTCGCTGGCCGGCAAGCCGGTGACAACCACCATTTCGAGCCTCAGCGCAGCATCGAGATCGCGGCAGGCCAGCAAGCCGAAACGATCCGCCGTCAACTCCATCGCCATGCTCAGGCGACGCGCCTGATCCAGCACCCCGTCGTCGTGCGTGGACTCGTTGAGCAACAATCGACGCGCCGTATGCGCCGCTGCAGCATGCGGGTGGTGCACTCCGTGAGCGAGGTAATGTCCGAGTTCGTGCCCCATCACCGCAGCGAGCGTCTTGTCGTCGAGCAGTGACAGCAGGCGCCCTTGAATCTCAAGCAGCACGGGGGACTGGCAGTGGTGCATGGCCGCGTTTTCCGCCCCGGCCGCCTGATAAATCTCGATGGGCTCGGTCACTCCGAGCGTGGCGGCGCATTGTCTGGCCGCCGTGTACGGTGCGGGCGCCATGCCCTCGGACAGCAAGAGTGATCGGGCCAGCAACAAGCGGCGGATACGTGCACCGTCCCCGGCACCGACGTTGAGCGCAGGTGTCAGCGCTGAAAGCGCCCCGGCATAAACGCGCTCGCCACCAAAACGAACGGACTGAATCTGCTCGGCGCTCAGCGCCGTCCAAGAACCTGCATCCATCGACTCCCCCAAGTCAGATTTGATCGGCAATCGGCAGCGCAACCAATAACACTTCTGCCAAACGACGTCTGCCTAACGACCCGCTCACACCTGGACGCCGCAAAGACAGAGACGTGATCAACAGTTAACATTCGCGCCGATCAATCGCCGTGAGCTGGTTCTCAGAAGCTGCCTAGAGGCTGGGTTCTTTGCGCGAAGGCCGGGTTGGAGGCGCATTCGACTCGGCCCGCATCGACGGCTCGGCACGCGTCCTCGGCGCGGCCTCGTCGTCGGACGATGACTTGGACGCCGGCGCCGGATCGTCGAAGCGGTTGATCCGCCACATCAGCAGCAAGCCCTCGAACACCACCCAGCCGAACAGGAAGCCGAGCAGTTGCGGCGTGTGGCGCTTGAGCGCTTCGTCGAGCAGGCGCGGGACGTTGCCTTTGTAGATGCCCTTGGCTAGCCCGAGCAGCGGGTGCGTGCGGGCCAGCACGGGCAGTTCGCGCGCGGCGTATTCGATGCCGGCCTTGCCCTTGCGCGCCGAGCGCAGCAGCCAGGCTTCGCCGTCGGCGCCGGCCTGGGCGAGTTCGATCGCGGGCCGCTCGCCGACCCAGAGCGCGAAAGCGCCGCCCTGCTGTTCCGAAACGCGCGCTGCCGACTTCAGGGCCGCGGCGTCATCGACGTTCTTGAGGATCGCGATCGTCGCCGCGGGCTCGGCGCGCTTGCCGAGCCTGGCCGCGTCCTCGGCGACTTCGGCAAGCGGCAGCACGCTGCGGCTGCCCATCGCCTGGCGCGCAAGACTCGCGACCTGATGCGCGAAGGCATCGGTCATCGCCCCGACCCGGCGCGCGAACTTGAGCAGCGCGGTGCCCAGATCGAAAGCCGGCGCCGCGGTCAGCGCGATGCCGACCGCCGACAGGCCGACGATCACCTCGTCGACCTCCTGCCCCTGCAGCCCCTTGCCGCCCTGCACGACCAGGTCGCGAATGTCGCCGAACACGAACAGGTCCGCGACCACCGCACCCGCGAGCGCTTCGGGCGTATTGCCGGTTCCGGTCAAGGCGCCCTGGCCGGCGTCGGCGAGCCTGCGACGCCAGTCGTCACGCTCATCGACGATGCGCTGGCGCAGTTCACCGAGCTGTTCGTGCCGAAAGCTGTCGCTCGACTCCGAAAGCCCGGCTTCGGCGACGAGCAAGGCTTCGGAATAGCGCTGCTGGCTGCGCAGGCTATCGGCCTGCAGGGCGTAGTCGTAATCGGGCAGCGCATCGAAGGCCTGCCAGGCATCCCAGATCGGCAGCGCCTGCGCGCACAGCCAGGTCAGCGTGACCGCAATGGCGATGCGCGCGATCGAACTCAGCAGGGAGAACCAGGCGATCATGTCCGCACTCTGCCGCAAACGCCTCGCGCCGGCCATGCATCGGCACGGGCGCGAGGTTGCACGATCACAGGCCGTTCTCGATGAGGTTTTGCAGCGCCGCCCAATCGAGCACGGCGACGCCGAGCTTCTCGGCCTTGGCGAGTTTGGAACCGGCCGCCTCGCCCGCGAGCAGAAAGTCGGTGTTCTTCGACACGCTGCCCGACACCTTGCCGCCGTTGGCTTCGATCAGCGCGGACGCTTCTTCGCGCGAAACACCCGGCAGCGTGCCGGTGATGACGAAGGTCTTGCCGGACAGATTCCCCGTCGCCGCCGCTTTCGGCGCCGGCCAGTTCACGCCCGCCTCGACGAGCTTGGCGATCACTTCGCGGTTGTGCGGCTCGTTGAAGAAGTGCACCACATGCGCGGCCACGGTCGGGCCGACATCGGGCACCGCGCGCAGCTGCGGGAAGCGGTCCTTGTCCTTGAGCGCCTCGTCGTGCTCGGTCGGCGCGTCGGCTTCGGTCGCGGCGTAAAGCGCGTCCAGCGTGCCGAAGTGGCGAGCCAGATCGCGCGCCGTGGTTTCGCCGACCTGCGGACAGCCGAGCGCGTACAGAAAGCGCTGGAACGTGGTGCTCTTGCTGTCCTCGATCGCCGCGATCACGTTCGACGCCGACTTCTCGGCCATGCGCTCGAGATCGGTCAGCACATCGGCGTTGACCTTGCTCGTGTCGTAGATGTCGGCTGGCGACCTGACGATGTTCTGGTCGATCAGCTGCGCGAGCAGTTTCTCGCCGAGCTTTTCGACATCCATCGCCTTGCGCGACACGAAGTGGATCAAGGCGCCATGCAGCTGCGCGCGACACGACAAACCGTTCGCGCAGCGCGCGACGACCTCGCCTTCGACACGCTCGACCTTGCCGCCGCAGACCGGGCATTGCGTGAGCATCTCGGGTTCGGGGCGCTGCAGGTGCGCGGCGCGAGCGGCATCGTCTTCGAGTACCGCGCCGATCACTTCGGGAATCACGTCACCCGCGCGCCGGACCAGCACGGTGTCGCCCACGCGCACGTCCTTGCGCCTGACCTCGTCCATGTTGTGCAGGGTCGCGTTGCTGACGTTGGCGCCGCCGACGAACACCGGTTTGAGCCGCGCGACCGGCGTGATCGCGCCGGTGCGGCCGACCTGGAATTCGATGCCCTCGAGCAGCGTCTGCGCCTCTTCGGCCGCGAACTTGTACGCGCAGGCCCAGCGCGGTTCGCGCGAGACGCTGCCGAGTTCTTCACGTCCCGCGAGATCGTCGAGCTTGAAGACGACGCCGTCGATGTCGAAGCCGAGCTTGGCGCGCTTGCGTGCGATGTCCTCGAAGAACGCGATGCAGCCTTCGACGCCCTGCACCGTCTTCACGTACTCCGAAACCGGAAAACCCCAGCCGCGCAGTTGTTCGAGCGCCTGCGAATGCAGCTTCGGCGCCTTCCAGCCTTCGCTGTAACCGACACCGTAAGCGTAGAACGCGAGCGGCCTTTTGGCGGTGATGCGCGAGTCGAGCTGACGCAGGCTGCCGGCCGCGGCGTTGCGCGGATTGACCGGCACCTTGTCGCCGCTGGCCGTGGCCTCCTCGACCATGCGCTTGAAACCCGCGAGCGGCAGGTAGACCTCGCCACGCACTTCGATCACGGGCGGCGCGTCGCCGCGCAGGCGCAGCGGAATGCGCCGGATCGTGCGCAGGTTTTCGGTGATGTCTTCGCCGGTGGTGCCGTCGCCGCGCGTGGCTCCGCGCATGAACACGCCATTTTCGTAGGTCAGCGAAACCGCGAGGCCATCGAGCTTGGGTTCGGCAGCGTAGGTCGCGAATTCCACGTTGAGCGTCTCGCGCACGCGGCGATCGAAATCGCGCAGCTCGCCTTCATCCGCACACTTGCGCAGCGATTGCATCGGCAGCCGGTGCTGCACCTCTTCGAAGCCGGGCCGCGGAGCGCCACCGACGCGCTGCGTCGGCGAATCGGACGTGAGCAGTTCGGGATGCTCGGATTCGAGCTTCCGCAGCGCTTCGAACAGACGATCGTACTCGGCGTCCGAGACCTTCGGATCGTCGAGCACGTAATAGCGATAGTTATGCTCTTCGAGCGCTTGCCGCAGCTCGGCGATGCGTTTTTTGACGCTGGCCACCGTCACCGACCTCTAAAGCCCAGCCGTCTTCGCCCATTCCTCGACATCGGCCTGCAGCGCGCGCATGGCCTCGGAGCTCAGCGGCTGCTTGCTGCCGTCGAACACGTCGGCGTTGAGCGCGCGAGCGAGCGACTGCGTGGTCGCGAGCATGTCGTGCAGCGCGGTCAGCGGCTTCACCGGACCCGGCAGCACCATGAACACCTGCAAGCCGCGCGTCGAAAACTGATCGGCCGCCTCGGGCAGCAGCACGCCGGGCTTGACCAGGCTGGCCACCGAAAACACCGCCTCGTTGCGCGCGAGCCGGTGATAGATCTGCTTGGCGCCGAACTGCAGGCCCTGCGCGTTGAGCGCCGGATGCAGTTTGGTCCCGGCGATCGCCCCGCCATCGCGCTCGACGAGCAGCAGCGAGACGATCTTCTGCGGAACCGCCGCGGCGGCCGGCCTCGCCGGCTTGGGCTCGAGGCGCGGCCCGGGCTTCGGCTCGATGCGCGGAGCCGCGGGCCTGGACGCCGCCGGTGGCGGCACGACCGGAGCCGGAGGCGGCGGAACCACCGGCGTCGCCGGCGCGCTGGTCTTGAGCCATGGCGCGATTGGCGCATCGGGGTTGGCGGCGGGTTCGGTGGCGCCGGGCGGCGACAGCTCGGACTCGAGCGAGGGCATCACACGGCGGCGCGGACGGCCGACGCCGTATTCGTCGTACTGCGGCGAGGCGAGCGGGCTGGCCACCGGAATCGGCTCGGGCGGCAGTTCGTCGACCGGCTCGGGCGCGCGGCGCGGCGGCGCGGCGGACGGGCGCGGAGCCGACACCACCTCGTCGTCCGGTTCCAGCTCTTCGTCGACCGGCTCGGAGCGCGGCGGATCGAAGATGTCGAGCTGCTCGCGCACCTCGTCCTGCTCGACCGGAGCCGGCGGCGGCGGCGGTGCGCTGGCACGACGGCTTCCGGACGATGAGCGCGACGAGCGCCGCGAGGAACGCTGCGGGCGTTCGCGACGGCTGATCACCACCACCGCGAGGACGATCGCGACACTCAGAATGAGCAATGCCCACTGCAATGCGGTCATGCGCTGGTCCTTGGCTGCTGGAGGGTCGTCATCAGGTCTGGAACGGTTGGATTTCGGCCGCGATCGGGCGCGGCGGGACATCACCGACGAGATCGACCGCCTGCTGCACGTCCACACTGACCAGGCGCGATACGCCCGGCTCCTGCATGGTCACGCCGTGCAGATGCGCCGCGAGCTCCATCGTGATCTTGTTGTGCGTGATGATAATGAACTGAACATTTTGCGCCATTTCGCGGACGATGCCGCAGAAACGGACCACGTTGGCATCGTCGAGCGGGGCGTCGACTTCGTCCATCAGGCAGAACGGCGCCGGGTTGAGCTGGAACAGCGCGAGCAGCAGCGCCACCGCGGTCATCGCCTTCTCGCCGCCCGACAGCATCTGGATCGACGAATTGCGCTTGCCCGGCGGCCGCGCCATCACGCGCACGCCGGTGTCGAGCAGGTCGTCGCCGGTGAGTTCGAGATAAGCCTCGCCGCCGCCGAACAGCTTCGGAAAGCGGTCCATGAAGATGCCGTTGACCTGGTCGAAGGTCTGCTTGAAGCGCTCCTTGGTTTCGAGGTCGATCTTGCGGATCGCCTCTTCGAGCGTGTCGAGCGCGCCGGTCAGGTCGGCGTTCTGGTCGGACAGATACTTCTCGCGCGCGTCGGCCTCTTCGAGCTCCTGAATCGCGGCGAGGTTGATCGCGCCGAGGCGATCGATGCGGCGCAGGGTCGAGGCGAGTTTTTCTTCCCAAGCATCGAGCCTGGCGTCCTCAGTCACGCCGGCGACGATCGCCTCGCGCGCCAAGCCGCTTTCCTCGCAGGCCTCGGCGATCTGCTGATCCAGGCCTTCGCGACGCGCGCGCAGGTTTTCGAACTCCAGCCGCGCCTGCTGCAGCGCTTCCTGCGAAGCGTCCTTGTTCTGCTCGGCCATGCGCAGCGCCTGGTGCACGGCCTGCATCGCCGCATCGGCGACCGCGAGCTTTTCGCGCACCGCGCGCTGCGATTCACGCGCCTGCTGCACGGCGGCCCGGGCGGCTTCGAGTTCGCCGGATTGTTCTTCGAGCGGCGTTTCGAGTTCCTCGGCCTCGCGCAGACGGCCTTCGCGCTCGTGGGCGACGATCTCGTGGCTTTCGGCCAGATCGTGCAGCGTCTGGTTCAGCGCGCCGACGGCGCTGCGCTTGCCGGCGAGCGCCACCTGCACCTGGTTGCGCGACTGCTGCGCCTGCGTTACCGCGGCACGCGCCCGGTTGGCGGAATCACGCGTCCTGGCGAGGTTTTGCTGCAGCTGGATGCGCTCGTCGCGCAGGCGCTGGGCAATTCCCTCGAGCTCGCTGAGCTTGGCGCGCGACGCTTCGAGTTCCATCGCGCCTTGCTCGCGCTGCGCACGCAGCGTGTCGATTTCCTTGCCGAGCGCTTCGATGCGCCCGAGCGTCTGTTCGAGCCGCACGGCCTGGGCCTGGCGAAAAGCCAGCCGCTGCGCATGCCGGCTGCGCACGCCCTCGAAGCGCGGCGCGAGTTCGCGGCGCTCGGATTCCTGCTTCTGCTGGCGCTCGCGCAGTTCGGACAGCGCCTGCTCGCCCTCGCTCACGCGCTCCTGATGTTCGTCGACCTGCGAGCGCAGCTGCTTGAGCAGCTGTTCGCGCGCGAGCACGCCGCTGCGATCGGAATCGCGACGCGGATAACGCACCCAGCCCTGCCCGGCCGGCTACTACCTACCCCCGGTCGCCGCGCGATCGAAGATCAGCGCCGCGCCGGTCTTGGGCAGTTCGCTGGCCGCCTCGAAGCTCGCAGGAGCGAATCCGAGCAATGGCGCCTGCAACCAGCCTTCGAGCACCTGCTCGACCGCCGCTTCCCAGCCCGAATCGACATTGAGCACCTGCGCGAGCCGCTGCACCTGCGCATGGCCGCGCGACTTCAGCCAGTTGGCGAGATCGGCGTCGTCCTGGCGCAGCGCCGCCTGTTGCAGGGTTTCGAGCGAGGCCAGGCGGCCGCGCGCGGATTGCAGCAGCTGCCGCGTCTCGTGCAGCGAGCTTTCGAGCGCCGAGCGCTGCTCGCGCTGGACCTGCAGATCGCGATCGAGAATCTGCAGGCGGTCCTGCAGTTCGGCCTGCTCGGCGGACAGCTGTTCGAGATCGAGATCGGCCTCTTCGAGCGAAATCTGGATCGGCCCGGCGTTGAGCGCGCCTTGCTCGTTGACCAGGCGCTTCACGCGCTCGTCGATCTGGAACTGCGCGCGTTCGAGGCCCTGCAAGCGCACGCGCTCGCCTTCGGTCTGGAACAGCGGCTCTTCCGAACGCGTCTGGAATTCGTCCCAGCGCTGCTGCTGTTCCTGCGCCTCTTCCTCGATGCGGACGAGGTGCTCCTGGGTTTCGGCGACGTTGCGCTCGGCCTGCTCGGCCTGGGCTTCGAGCGACTGGATCTCGCGGTTCAGGCTTTCGAGCCGGGCCTGTTCGCTCTGGCGACGGCGCTCGACATCGGACAGCTGGCGCGTGATCTGCTCGATCTCGCGCAGCTTGAGGTTCTTGAGCTCGCGGGCGTGCTGCAGCCCTTGTTCCTGGCGCGCGAGCCTGGCTTCGGCTTCGTAGACGAGCGTCTGCTCGTCCGAAAGCCGGGCCTGAAGTTCGCGCTGCAAGACTTCGGATTGGCTGCGCTTTTCCTCGGCCTCGGTCAGCGCTTCGCGACGCGCTTCGAGCGCGGCCGCCAGATCGGCGATGCCCTGTTCGTGCCCGCGGCTCTGGTCGACCAGCAGGCGCTCGCGCAGAACCAGGATCTCGGCTTTCAGAACGCGCTCTTGCTGCTTGAATTCCTTGTACTTCTCGGCATTGGCCGCTTGCTTGCGCAGCACCTCCAGGCGCGATTGCAGCTCACCGCGCAGGTCGGACAGGCGCGAGAGGTTTTCGCGCGTCTGGCGGATGCGGCTCTCGGTTTCCTTGCGGCGCTCCTTGTACTTGGAGATGCCGGCGGCCTCCTCGAGCCAGGTACGCAGCTCTTCGGGCTTGGCCTCGACCATGCGCGAGACCATGCCCTGCTCGATGATCGCGTACTGGTTCTTGCCGCCCAGGCCGGTACCGAGGAACAGGTCGGTGACGTCGCGCTTGAGGCACTTGCGACCGTTCAGGTAGTACTGCGAATTACCGTCGCGCAGCAGTTCGCGGCGCACCGCGATCTCGCTGTAGGCCGCGTACGGGCCGGTGATCTGGCCGTCGCTGTTGTCGAAGGTGAGTTCCACCATCGCGCGCCCGACCGGCTTGCGCGATTTGGAGCCGTTGAAGATGACGTCTTCGGAATCCTGCGTGCGCAGCTGCTTCTGGCTGGCTTCGCCGAGCACCCAGCGAACCGCATCGATGATGTTGGATTTGCCGCAGCCGTTGGGACCGACGACGCCGGTCAGGTTCGCAGGCAGCGGGAGCTGGGTGGGATCGACGAAAGACTTGAAACCGGCCAGCTTGATTCCGGATAGACGCATTTAGAAGAAGTTCGAGGGTCCGGGTTGTGGCGCCGGTCAGGCCTCGGCGTCCAAGGCCATAGTGTAAATTACGCGGCCATCTTTGCTACGGCGCATCCGCCGCGCCGGTCCTGTCGATGACCACCAAGCCCAGCACCGATCTCGAAACCTTTCCCAATCCGAACCCGGACCGCGATTTCGTGATCCGCATGCGGATTCCGGAATTCACCTGCCTCTGCCCCAAGACCGGCCAGCCGGATTTCGCGACGCTGTACCTGGAATACATTCCCGAATCGCTCTGCGTGGAACTCAAGTCGCTCAAGCTCTACATCTGGGCCTTCCGCGATCAGGGTGCGTTTCACGAAGCCGTGACCAACAAGATCCTCGACGACTTGGTCACGCTCATGCAGCCGCGCTTCGCCCGCCTGACCGCCGATTTCGGCGTGCGCGGCGGCATCTTCACGAACGTGGTCGCCGAGCACAGAGCCGCCAGCTGGAAACCGGCCGAGCCGGTCATCCTGCCGCCAGGTGAGTGGATCAAGCAGTAAGCCGCGTCGATTACGAGCTGCGGAACAGGGCCGCGATCAGGCGGCCTTGAGTCTGGCCTCGAGCATTCGCTCGATGTCTTCGAGCGTCAGGTACTGATGTCGTAGGTGGCCGGTGATCACGGTCGCGGGCGCGTCGGGTTCGCCTAGGCCATCGAGCACGAGCGCCGCGTGCGAAAAATCATCAGCTTCGGTATTAGGGTTCAGCGTGATGATGGTCGGAATGCCGGCCGCCGTCGCCGCCTTGAGCCCGGTCGCGGAATCCTCGACCGCCACGCATTGCCAGGGCTGCAGGCCGAGCTTGTTCATCGCGTGCAGGTAACTGTCCGGCGCCGGCTTCTTGCGCGCGACGTCGCCACTGCCGACGATCAGGTCGATCTGCTCGGACAGGCTCTTGTCGAGCCCATGACGCAGCATGGCCTTGAGGCTGGCCGGACTCGCATTGGTCACCAGCGCCACCTTGATTCCGGAGGCCTTGGCTTCGCGAATCAGGCGGGCGACACCGGGACGCATCGGCACGCGCCCCTTGCGCAGATAGCTGCGGAAGTAGCGGCTCTTGAGTTCGTGGACCTCGTCGATCCAGCGGCCCGGATCTTCGTCGAAGCGCTCCTGCTGGTCGCCGAGCTGCGGCGTGTAGCGCCGCAGATAATGGAGCAAGCGCTCACGCCCTCCCGGCTGCAGCAGCAGCTTGCGATAGAGCTTCGGCCCCCAGCGAAACTTGAGGCCCAGCTTGCGAAAAGCACGGTTGTAAGCCGGCCGGTGACCGAAGGTTTCGGTGTCGGCGACGGTACCGTCGACGTCGAGCAGCAGCGCCCGGAGCGTCATATAAATGACCGGGATCGGGGCGCTTGCACGCCCGAATCGTCGGCTACCTTTACGTCCATGAGAGTGAAGTCAGATTTTTCTGATCCGCTAGTGTAAAGAAGCGGACTGAATATTTGCCGTCGACTTTCGCCGTTCATGACCAAAGCCTCACCTTTCAGCGGCTCGCCCGCGCCCCGATACCGGGGTCGTTTCGCGCCTACTCCTTCAGGCCCCCTGCATCTCGGCTCTTTGCTGACCGCCCTTGCGAGTTTCCTCGAGGCGCGTCGCCAGGCCGGCAGTTGGCTGCTGCGCATCGACGACCTCGACACCACTCGGGTCGATGCCGCCTCCGAAACCCGCATCCTCAAGCAACTGGAAGCTCACGGCTTGTTCTGGGATGAGGCGCCGAGACGGCAGAGCGAGCATCGCGACGAATATGCGGACGCTCTGAACTCGCTCGATCGCCGGGAACTCGTCTACGCCTGCGAATGCACACGCGCTGTTCTGGCGCAAAACTCGCTGCCCGGCCCGGACGGCGCGGTCTACAACGGCGCCTGCCGACAGCGGAAGCTGGCGCCCGACGGCCGTTCCCTGCGCCTGCGCATGCCCGATCAAAGCCTGCAGTTCGTCGATGCCAGCCAGGGAGCACAGAGTCGCCGGCTCGATATCGATCTCGGAGACTTCGTGGTGCGCCGCCGCGACGGCATTTTTGGCTATCAGCTTGCTTGCGCGGTCGACGAACATGCGCAGCGGATCACCGAGGTTGTTCGTGGTGCCGATCTGCTGTCTTCTACCTTTTTTCAGATTCACCTCATGCACCAGCTGAGATTGCAGGTTCCGCACTACCGGCACCTGCCGGTATTGGCGAGCCCGGGCGATCGCAAGCTCAGCAAACAGAATCACGCGCGTGCGATCGAGGAATCCAGCGCGGCGGGCAACCTGCATCTCTGCCTCGAATTGCTCGGACAGACCCCCGCTCCGGCACTGCGCCGTGCGCAGGTCCCCGAACTGATCGCCTGGGCGCAGGCCCACTGGCGCGTCGAAAACGTCCCACGGCGCCCCATCTTGGTGATCAACATTTTGTAGGAGAGGCCCGGCGGGCTATCCTTAATGCACTGCAACATAAGCAGTGGAGCCCATGAGCGACATCCGAATCATCAAGAAGTACCCGAACAGGCGGCTGTACGATACCGAGATCAGCCGGTACATCACCCTGGAAGAAGTGCGCCAACTCGTGCTGCAAGGCGTTCGTTTCAAGGTAGAGGACAAGCGCAGCCACGAGGACATCACGCGCAGCATTCTGCTGCAGGTCATCGCGGAACAAGAAGAAGGCGGCGACCCGATCTTCACGAGCGATCTGCTGACTTTCATCATCCGTTTCTACGGCGACCCGATGCAGAACAGCTTCAGTCGCTATCTTGAGTTGTCGATGCGGCTGTTCCTCGACCAGCAGGGCAATTTCACCGAACAACTGCGTCAGATGCTGGGCCAAGCGCAGCAGCCACTGGCTGCGCTCAAGGAGCTTGCCGACCGGCAAGTGCCGATATGGCGCACGGTACGAAAGGAATTTCTTAAAAACCTGAGCAGAGCCAAGCCCGGGGATTGATTTGGCACAGGCCGTGCTTTATTTCCAGCATCAATATCAACCCGAGCCGACAAACTCGAATTAATTGACATAAAGGTAAGTTAGTACGTAGAGTTCAACTTATCGAAGCCCCAACGCAAAAACCCGACAACATCGGGCGACGTTGCCGGGTTTAGGGTCTCCTCCAGAAAGGCCAAGCGCCTTTCTCGCACCTTGCCCCCGGTTAATCCGGGGGTTCTTTTTTGCGGGTGTGTCAGTCGTGCCGGCACATTGGTTTAGTTAATCCCCGCGATAAGCTAAGACGATTTTGCTCCCTCCCCCGACGTGAAGCAAGCATTTTTACCGACAGGATTGGCCTAGACGACGAGCGGTATTGCGAGCGCAAATCCTTGAGTCGGAAAGTATTAATTGACATGTACGTCAGTGTATTTTGTTGCGCCGCACAATGCGCTATTCCATGTGAATTCGACGCAGACCCAAAAAAAAGCCCCGAACTCGTCGGGGCTTTTTTGCAACCGCAGGGCGAATTTACTCGCCCAGATCAACCGCCTTCATCGACAGGCGAATGCGGCCCTGCTTGTCCACTTCGAGCACCTTCACGCGCACAGCCTGACCTTCCTTGACCACGTCCTCCACCTTCTCGACGCGCTTGTCGGCGAGCTGTGAGATGTGAACCAAGCCATCCTTGCCCGGCAGGATCGTGACGAATGCGCCGAAGTCCATGAGCTTGGCAACCTTGCCCTCGTAGATGGTGCCGACTTCGACATCACGCGTGAGCGACAGGATGCGGGCGATCGCGGCGTCGGCAGCGGACTTGTCCACTGCGGCGACTTTGACCGTTCCGTCGTCGTCGATGTCGATCGTGGTGCCGGTTTCCTCGGTGATGCTGCGGATAGTGACGCCGCCCTTGCCGATGACTTCGCGAATCTTGTCCGGATGGATCTTGATCGTGGTGATGCGCGGCGCCCAGTTCGACATTTCCTTGCGCGGAGCTGGCAGCACCTGATCCATCTGGTCGAGGATGTGCAGGCGCGCTTCGAGGGCCTGCGCCAGCGCCTGCTTCATGATCTCGCCATTGACGCCGGTGATCTTGATGTCCATCTGCAGCGCGGTGATGCCGTTGCGCGAACCGGCCACCTTGAAATCCATATCGCCGAGATGGTCTTCGTCGCCGAGGATGTCGGTCAGCACCGCGTAGCGGTTGCCTTCGAGGATCAGGCCCATGGCGACGCCGGCGACCGGCGTCTTGACCGGCACGCCCGCGTCCATCAGCGCCAAGCAGGAGCCGCAGACCGAGGCCATCGACGACGAGCCGTTCGATTCGGTGACTTCCGACACCACGCGCACGACGTACGGGAAATCCTTCTCGAGGTCCGGCAGTACGCCGGCGACGCCGCGCTTGGCGAGGCGGCCGTGGCCGATTTCGCGGCGCTTCGGCGCGTTCAGGCGGCCCGTTTCGCCCACCGAGTACGGCGGGAAGTTGTAGTGCAGCATGAAGGTGTCGCGATATTCGCCGCCGACGGCGTCGATGAGCTGCGCGTCCTTGCCGGTGCCGAGCGTGGCCACTGCGAGCACCTGGGTTTCGCCGCGCGTGAACAGCGCCGAACCATGGGTGCGCGGCAGCACGCCGACGTCGATGCTAATCGGACGAACCGTGCGCGTGTCACGGCCGTCGATACGCGGCTGGCCGTCGATGATGCGGTTACGCACAACGCGCGATTCGAGGTTGAAGAACGCGTCCTTGACACTGCCTTCGTCGTAACGGGCGTCTTCGCCGGCGATCAGCGCGGCGACGGCGTCCTTGCGGATCGCGTCGAGCGCGCCATAGCGCTCACCCTTGTCGGTGACCGCATAAGCGTCGACCACGCGAGCCTCGTAGGCGCCGATGGCAGTGGTGAGGTCGGCGGCTTCGGCGGTCGGTTGCCAATTCCAGCGCGGGCGGCCGGCTTCGGCGACGAGTTCGTTGATGGCCCTGATCGCGGCCTGCATCTGCGTGTGCCCGTAGAGCACGGCGCCGAGCATGACGTCTTCGGAGAGTTCCTTGGCTTCGGACTCCACCATCATCACCGCATCGGCAGTGCCGGCGACGACGAGGTCGAGCTGGGAGGTCGTCAGCTGCGTTTTGCTCGGGTTGAGAATGTACTGACCGTTGGCGTAACCGACCTTGGCGGCGCCGATCGGGCCCTGGAACGGAACGCCCGACAATGCGAGCGCGGCGGAGGCGCCGAGCATGGCCGGAATGTCACCATCGACTTCCGGATTCAGCGAGACCACGGTCGCGACGAGCTGGATCTCGTTGTAGAAGCCTTCCGGGAACAGCGGGCGGACCGGGCGATCGATCAGGCGCGAGGTCAGCGTCTCCTTCTCGGTCGGCCGGCCTTCACGCTTGAAGAAACCGCCCGGGATGCGGCCGCCTGCGTAGGTGCGCTCCATGTAGTCGACCGTCAGCGGGAAGAAGTCCTGGCCGGCCTTGGCCTCCTTCTTGGCGACGACGGTGACCATAACGACGGTCTGATCGACCGACACGATGACCGCGGCGGTCGCCTGGCGAACCATGTGGCCGGTCTCGAACGTAACGGTCTTGTCGCCGTACTGGAAACTCTTCTTGATAACGGGTGCTGGGGTGGCATGAATTGCCATGTTTTTGCTCGCTTTTTTAATGTTTCGGAGCCGTTGGGCCAGCCGGCGCCAACGACAATGGGGTCATGCCGTACCTGGAACCTCGGCTTTTGGCCTCGATTCCAAGCACCTCATGACCCCATCTGGTGCTGATTGATTGGCGCGCCTTTAGCGGCGCAGGCCCAGATCGGCGATCAGCTTGGTGTAGCGCGCTTCGTCCTTACGCTTGAGGTAGTCGAGCAGGCTACGGCGCTGATTGACCAGCTTGAGCAGGCCACGGCGGGAGTGGTGATCCTTCGAGTGCTTCTCGAAGTGGCCGGACAGATCGGCGATACGGGCGGAGATCAGGGCAACCTGGACTTCCGGCGAACCGGTATCGGCCTTGCCGCGAGCATACTTCTCAACCACTTCACGCTTTTGTTCAACACTGAGGGTCATGCTTACAAGCTCCAAAAGACGAACGCTCCAGGAGTTTTCAAGCACCCCGGATGCGTCGTGTGACGTGCCTGATTCCGGCACTAAAGTCCGCCATTCTAGCGCCCTTACGAAGAGCGTCACAAGTAAATCGCGGCCGCCCAGGCTAGTCGCGAACGTGCAGCAGGCGCTCCGGGTGGAAAACACCGGCGGCGTCGACCTGGCCAAGAAAGCGCAGCCTGCCCGACAGGTCCAGCACCGCCAGTCGCCCATGGGCGGCGGAAGCCTGCAGGCGAATACGCTGACCGTTGTTCAGCCGCTGGATCTCGGGGGCGTCGGCCGGCACTCGGGGCCAATCGGCGATGCCGGCAACCGGCGGCAGCAGGATTCCATCGAGGCTCTGCATTCCGAGCTCGGCCAGCTCGCCGAGCCGATCGAGCGTGAACATGCCTGCCGGATCAGAGAATGGGGCTGCACCGAGGCGTCGCAATTCCAGCAGGTGTGCGCGCTGGCCGACGCTCGCGAGCAGGTCCTCGGCCAGCGTGCGGATATAGGTGCCCTTGGAGCAGAGCACTTCGATGACGATCTCGTCCTGCCGGGCTTCCAGCAAAGCGAGTCGGCGGATCGTGACGCGACGAGGCTCGCGAGCGACCGTCTGGCCTTCTCTCGCCAGCTCGTAGAGCGCCCTGCCCTGATGCTTGAGCGCGGAATACATCGGCGGAATCTGCTCGATGTCTCCCTGAAAACGCTCGATCGCGTCGAGCAGCGCCGAGCGGTCGAGCGAGCTGCAATCGGATCGGTGCTCGATATCGCCTTCGGCGTCGCCCGTGGTCGTGCTCGCTCCGACGTGGACGCGGGCCCGATAGTGCTTGTCCCCCTCGAGCAACAGGCCGCACAGCTTGGTGGCTTCACCGAGGCAAATCGGCAGCAGCCCGGTCGCGAGCGGATCGAGACTGCCGGTGTGGCCCGCTTTTTCGGCGCGGAACAGCCGCTTGACGCGCTGCAGGGCATCGTTGGAGCTGAGCCCCAAGGGTTTGTCGAGCAGCACGATGCCGTCCACCGGTCGCAGCGGCGGACGACGCTCACCGCGCTGGGTCATGCGCCCTGGTCGTCCGACGGCTTGCCGTCGTCTTTGGGCTCCGAGGCGTGATTCGCCTCGTCGTTGCGAACCGCGTCGCGGATCAGATAATTGAGCTTGCTCGCTTGCACGAGCTGGGCATCGACGACGAAATGCAGCTGCGGTACGTGCCGAAGGCTGAGTCGCACGCCAAGTCCGTAGCGCAACTTGCCCGCCGCGTGGTTGAGCGCCTTGGCCGCAGGCTCTGCGCGCGTGTCGTCACCCATCACGCTGATAAAAACACGAGCATTGCGCAGATCGGGCGCTGCATCGACGCGCGTGACCGTGGTATTGGTCACGCGCGGATCGGTCAGCTCGTCACGGATCAGTTCACCGAGCTCACGCTGCAGCTGAACATTGATTCGCGAAGTGCGGGAGTAGTCCTTCGGCAAAGCCTCAGGCCTCCGCCTTCACCGTGCGACGTACTTCGACGCGCTGGAAGCACTCGATCTGGTCGCCCGGTTTAACATCGTTGTAGTTCTTCACGCCGATTCCGCACTCGGTACCGGCCTCGACCTTGGCGACGTCGTCCTTGAAGCGACGCAGCGATTCGAGCACGCCTTCGTAGATCACGGTCTGGTTGCGCAGCACGCGGATCGGCAGGCTCTTCTGCACCGAGCCCTCGATGACCAGGCAGCCAGCGATATTGCCGAGCAGCGAGCTGCGGAACACGTCGCGCACCTGGGCGATGCCGACGATCTGTTCGCGCGTCTCGGTTCCGAGCAAGCCGCCGATGGCTGCCGCGACGTCGTCGATCACCTCGTAGATGATCGAGTAGTAGCGCACGTCGACACCCGAATCCTGGATGCGCTTGCGCGCCTGGCTATCCGCGCGCACGTTGAAGCCGATGATGATGGCCTTCGACGCGAGCGCCAGATCGACGTCGGACTCGCTGATGCCACCGATGCTCGACACCAGGACGTTGACCTTGACCTCGGCGCTGGGCAGCTTGCGCAGCGCATCGGCGAGCGCTTCGGCCGAACCCTGGACGTCGGTCTTGATCATCAGATTGAGCTGCTTGGCGTCGCCGCTGCTGCCATCGCCCATCTGCGCGAAGATCTGATCCATGCGCACCGCCTGCGAGGCGGCGAGCTTCTGGTCGCGCAGCTTGGTCTCACGCAGCAACGCGAGTTCGCGCGCCTTGCGTTCATCCGCCACCACCACCACGTCGTCGCCCGCATCGGGCACGCCCGACAGACCGAGCACGGCGACCGGAATCGACGGACCGGCTTCCTTCACCGGACGGCCGGCTTCGTCGAACATCGCGCGAACGCGCCCGAAATGCGGGCCGGTCAGGATCACATCGCCCTGGCGCAGCGTGCCGCCGCGAACCAGAACCGTCGCCACCGGGCCACGGCCCTTTTCGAGCGAGGACTCGACGATGCTGCCGCGCGCCGGAACATCGATCGGCGCCTTGAGCTCGAGCACTTCGGCCTGCAGCAGAACGGCGTCGAGCAGCTCGTCGATGCCCTGGCCGGTGACCGACGAGACGCCGACCATCTGCACGTCGCCGCCGAAATCTTCGGCGACCACTTCTTCCTGGAGCAGATCGTTCTTGACGCGATCGGCCTTCGCATCGTGCTTATCGATCTTGGTGATGGCCACGACCAGCGGGGCACCCGCGGCCTTGGCGTGCTGGATGGCCTCGCGCGTCTGCGGCATTACGCTATCGTCCGCAGCCACGACGAGAATGACAATGTCGGTGATCTGCGCGCCGCGGGCACGCATGCGCGTGAATGCCGCGTGGCCCGGCGTATCGAGGAACGTGACCACGCCCTTGGCCGTCTTCACGTGATACGCGCCGATGTGCTGCGTGATGCCACCGGCTTCGCCTGCGGCGACACGGGTCTTGCGAATGTAGTCGAGCAGCGAAGTCTTGCCGTGATCGACGTGCCCCATGATCGTGACCACCGGCGGGCGCTGCTCCTGCGGACCATCCTGCTTGGCGCCTTCGACGGCCTGCACGAGGCTGTCTTCGGCATCGGTGGCCTTGGACAAGCGCGCCTTGTGGCCGAGTTCCTCGACCATCAGCGCCGCGGTGTCCTGATCGAGCGTCTGGTTGATCGTGGCCATGATGCCGTTCTTCATCATGATCTTGATCAGCTCGGTCGCCTTCACTGCCATGCGGTTGGCGAGTTCGCCGACCGAGATGGCTTCGGGTACGTCGACTTCGCGCACGATCGGCGCCACCGGGCGCTCGAACATGTGCGCGTTCTCCACGCGCACCTGTCCAGTGGGCTTGCGCTTCTTCTTGTCGCGCTTGCCGCCCTTGCCTTCGGCGATATGCAGCTCGGTACGGCCGCCGCGACCGCGATCACGATCGTTGCTGCGCGTATCCGCAGCAGCAGGCGGCTTCTTGGCCGCAGCAGCCGCAACAGCAGGTGTGGCCGGAGCCGCCGGGGGCGGGCTTTCGCGCAACAGGCGCGCGGCTTCGGCAGCGCGTGCGATGTTTTCCTGCGCACGGCGCCGGGCGGACTCGGCGTCCATCTTGGCGCGATAGATCGGATCGGTCTTGAGCCGGTCTTCGTGCTCCTTGCGCTTACGATCGGCTTCTTCGGCGGCTTCGCGCTGACGCGCAAGCTCAGCCTCCTGCTCCTGAAGTTTGGCTTCTTCGCGCAGGCGCAGGGCTTCGGCCTCGGCAGCCGCCTTGGCCTTGGCTTCCTCGAGTTCGATGCGAGCGCGCTCGGCGGCCTCGGCCTGCAGCGCCTGAGCCTCCTCATCGAGGATGGCCGCTTCTTCGGCAGCCTGGGCGACAGCACTGGCTGCGGCCGCGGTGGTTTCTTCGAGCTCCGACTTCACGAAGGTGCGCTTTTTGCGCACTTCGATGCTGACCGTCTTGGCCGGTGCACCGCGAGCACCGCCGAGACGCAGCTCGGTGGTTTCCTTGCGCTTGAGCGTGATCGAGCCGCGATTGGCCGGAGCCGCAGCAGGCGCCGTCACCGGCGCTCGCGTCTTGGTACGCAGGTAATTGAGCAGCGAGACCTTGTCGGAGGCGCTGATCTGCGAACGAGCGTTTTCGACCGAGACGCCGGCCTCCTTGAACTGAGCCAGAATTTCAGCCACCGGCCTCTTCAGCTCGTCGGCGAAATCTTGAACGGTAACCATGGACATGAATCGACTCGTTTTGTGGTGTGCGCCCTATCGGTTTCCGATCAGGCGTAGAGCTTCTGGCGGGCCGCCATGATGAGCGCCTGGGCGCGAGCTTCATCGAGCTCCACGGTTTCAAGCAGTTCATCGGTTGCCAGGTCAGCAAGATTTTCGGCGGTCAGGATGCCCGCCTCGGCGAGACGGTAAGCCGTCTCTTCGTCCATTCCATCGACGGACAGCAGATCGTCTCCGGGCTTGACCGACGCAGCCTGTTCGGCCTTGGCGATCGCTTTGGTGAGCAGCACGTCGCGAGCCCGGTTGCGCAGTTCTTCGACAATGGATTCGTCGAACTCTTCAATCTGCAGCAGCTCTTCGGGTGGCACATAAGCCACTTCTTCGAGGCTCGTGAACCCTTCGTCCACGAGAACGCCCGCGAGTTCTTCGTCGACGTCGAGCTCCTTCATGAAGACTTCGAGGATGCCCTTGTTCTCTTCATCCTTCTTGGATTCGAGCTCGCCCGTCGTCATCACGTTGAGCGTCCAGCCGGTGAGCTCGGACGCCAGGCGCACGTTCTGCCCTCCGCGACCGATCGCCTGCGCGAGCTTTTCTTCGATCACGCCGATCGACATGCTGTGGGCATCTTCGTCGATGACCACGTTCTCGACTTCGGCGGGCGCCATCGCGTTGATGACGAACTGGGCGGGATTCTCATCCCACGGCACGATGTCGACACGTTCGCCAGCGAGTTCGTTGCTCACGCTTTGCACGCGGGAGCCGCGCATGCCGACGCAAGCACCAACCGGATCGATGCGCTTGTCCTTGGCTTGCACCGCGATCTTCGCGCGCAGACCCGGATCACGTGCCGCGCCCTTGAGCTCGATGAGCCCCTGCGCAATTTCGGGCACTTCGAGCTTGAACAGTTCCATCAGAAACTGCGGCAGCGTACGCGACATGAACAGCTGCGGGCCACGCACCTGCGGACCGACTTCGAACAAGTAACCGCGAATGCGATCGCCCGGACGCGCCGGTTCACGCGGAATCATGTGCTCGCGAGGGATGATGGCCTCGGCGGTGCCGCCGAGATCGACGATCACCGCACCGCGCTCGAGGCGCTTGACGAGACCGGTGAGCAGTTCGCCGATGCGATGCTTGTAGGCTTCGACCACTTGAGCACGCTCGGCCTCGCGCACCTTCTGCACGATGACCTGCTTGGCGCGCTGCGCGCCGATACGGCCGAAATCGATCGACTCGATCTTCTGCTCGATCACTTCACCGGGCTCGATGCTCGGATAGTCCTTGCGCGCGTAGGTCAGCTTGATCTGACGCTCGGGGAACTCGAAGTCTTCGCTGTCGTCTTCATAAACGGTCCAGCGACGATAAGACTCGTAGTCGCCGGTGTTCTGGTCGATGGAAACACGCACGTCGGCTTCGTCGCCGTAGCGCTCCTTGGTCGCCGAGGCCAGCGCAGCCTCCAAGGCCGCGAAGATGGTGTCCTTATCGACGCCTTTCTCGTTGGAAACGACGTCTGCCATCAGCAGGATATTTTTGTTCACGGCTTCCCCTTATCGAAATCCGGGATCAGTCGGGCTCGTTCTATCGTCGAATACTCGAGCTCGACGACGCCAAGGTCGGTAAATAAAGTCACGCTGGAATCGGTCGCCGCGTCGATGCGTCCGGAAAAACGCTTGCGGCCATTGCGCGGGGCGAGCAGCTGAATGCGTGCGTCCTCACCCAGAAAACGTAGAAAATGCTGCGGCTTGGTGAGAGGCCGATCGAGGCCGGGAGAAGACACCTCGAGCTGATAGGCGGAGGTGATCGGATCGTTCACGTCGAGTACCCCGGCCACCTCGCGGCTGACGGTTTCGCAATCCTCGAGCGTGATGCCCTCTTCGCTGTCGATGAACAGACGCAACAATGCCGAGCCGGTCTGAGGAGCGAACTCCAACAACACCAGCTCATAGCCCAGATCCTCGATCACAGGCTCAAGCAATTCTTGCAGTCGATCCCGCAGCAATACAGCCTCCAGTGCGCCTTAGCGCATTTGCAACAAAAAAGGCCCTCGAGGGGCCTGGTCCAACTGCTAACGCAGATAAAATTGGTAGCGGGGGCAGGATTCGAACCTACGACCTTCGGGTTATGAGCCCGACGAGCTGCCAGACTGCTCCACCCCGCACCAGACAGACGATCAGTATATAGGACTAGAGACCACCGCTTCAAGGAAATACTTGCTACGTCCTTGATGAAACTGGTGAAACTTTAGTTCCCCCGGTCACGTCTGCGGCGTCCGGGGCGGCGAGTATATAGAGGCATTTCGAGATAAGCGAGAACTTTTTTAAAGTCCGCCAAACCCGCCTGAGACCAACTTGAGACCATGGCGAGACTATCGGGGACCATCGATTTTTCAGCCCCTCGAATATTGACCTTCGGATACTGAGACCACCCGCCCCTTCAGGAACGCTCGGGAACGTACTCAGCTATTTCTCCAATGCCGCATTGAAAGTACGCGCACAGCTTTTCGATCGTATCGACGCCGACGTTGTACTCCTTGTTATTAGCCAACTTAGAGAGCGTGACCCTGTGAACCCCGGTCGCCTCTGCGATCTCCTTCAATTGCACCACCCGTCGCTCCCGGAACTCCTTATCTGCGATCCGCTCCTTGAGTTTGAATTTTATCGGCATGTTTATTATCGGCTACATATGTAGTTGACAGGCATCTCTTGATGCATATAATTGGCTTCACGTGTAGTTTTTACGCTACACATGCATCCGATCTGCTGCATAGGAGGGTAAGTGGCTACGACGTATATGACAACCGAGGAGCTTTCCGGGCGCATCAAGTACGACGCTCGCACCATAAGGGAGCGGCTGAAAGATTCCGTTCTTTTTGAGGGGAAGCACTACATCCGCCCCTTCGGCGGCCGAAAGATTCTTTATATCTGGGAAGCCATCGAACAGGACATGCTCGCAAATGCGGGACTAAGCCCCATCTCGATCCCCATGGCGAACGGAGGTGTTTGCCGTGGGTAGTATCAACTCTCGCAACGACGCCTTGTTTTTCGATTTCCGCTACCAGGGGGTGCGCTGCCGCGAGTACACCAAGTTGGCGGACACCCCGGCGAACCGGAAACTGATGCAGAAGGTGCTTGGCACCATCGAAGCAGCCATCGCAACCGGCAACTTCGACTACGCCCGGCAGTTCCCCGGCAGCGCCATGTCGGAACGCTTCACAGCCAAGCTTGAGAAGGCGCCGATCCCTCCGATCGACGCCAAACCGCCGACCCCGCTGTTCCGCGACTTCGCCCCGACCTGGATGACCGAGTTCAAGCCGTCCTGGCGCCGCTCGCATCTTGCGACGGTGGAATCGACGGTTAACGGGCACCTGATCCCGGCCTTTGGCGAAAAGCCGGTCGGAGAGATCAGCAAGTCAGACATCTTGCAGTTCCGTGCGTTATTGGCTCAAGCCAAAGGCCGCAACGGCAACACCACGCTGGCTGCCAAGACGATCAACCGCGTGATTCAGCTCCTGGGCCAGATCCTGGCGGAAGCGGCTGAGCGCTATAACTTCGTCAACCCCATCGACAAGATCAAGCGACTCAAGCAGCAGCGGGTAGATATCCATCCCTTCACGATGGATCAAGTGCGCAAGATTCTTGAGACGGTTCGGGCGGATTATCGCAGCTACTTGGTCGTCCGCTTCTTCACCGGTATGCGCACCGGTGAGATCAATGGCCTGAAGTGGAAGTACATCGACTTCGAGCGCCGGCAGATCCTGATCCGCGAAACGATCGTCCGCGGCGATGCGGAGTACACCAAGACTGACGGCTCTCAACGCGAAATCGAGATGAGCCAGCCGGTGTACGACTCCCTGCTCGCCCAGAAGAAGGCGACGGGCGACAAAGATCTCGTGTTCTGCAATCGCGAGGGTGAAGCGATCGACACGGACAATTTCACCAACCGTGTCTGGTATCCACTACTAAGTTTCCTGGGCTACGAAAAGCGCCGGCCGTACCAAACTCGCCACACCTGCGCGACGCTGTGGCTGGCTGCTGGCGAAAACCCGGAGTGGGTCGCCCGTCAGCTGGGCCACGCCAACACGATGATGCTGTTCAAGACCTATTCGCGCTTCGTGCCCAATCTCACGCGCCGCGACGGCTCGGCTTTCGACCGGTTCGTCACCGGCGCCCTGCATCCCGAGGTGTCGAATGCTTCCTGACATTCGTCCCGAAGCGCTGCGCTTGCTCACTCACGAGCAGCTCCTTGCCCAGCTTGAAATGGAACTGGAAGACGTCGCTCGTATGCAGTTCGCTCGCCATCTGGCTTCGGAGCTGGCTCGCGTTTACGGCATCTTCCCACACGGCGTGAATCTCGTGCCCTGGCTCACAAGCAATCATTGCCGCACCAATGCGGAGGCCTTGGTTGATTGGATCGAAGCGCAGCTGGCCGATCCCAGCTGCGCCGAGTCGATGAGCAGCGCGGAGACTACAATCAAGCTGGCTCATCAGCTTGAGAGTCTGCTGGCACAGGTCGAGGCCTCACAGCCGTGGTGATCGAGACCGTTGAACTCGGGACCGTTGCGACACTTCCCCTGAAGGCCGGGATGACGGGCCACGGCACTTACTTGCTAACCGAATATTCGGAGAGAGAAGGCAGTAGCGGTCAGTTGCGCCTTCAGCTCACATTGGAAGATGCCACCGGGCGTGTTACGGCCTTCGTGTGGCCAGAGACGCGCGATTCGGTTGTGATCCCGCCCCTACCCTGTCCCGTCTCGGTGTTGGCTTGCGTCCAGATTTTCGATAACAAGCCTCAGCTGAAAGTGCAGTGCCTTGCAGGGCTGGCGAGCCATGAAGTGGAACGCGCCACATCGCTGCTGCCGCGGCACCGTTGCCCGGAAGCCGTACTGCCCGCGTTCGACCGCTTGGCCCGCTTGGAAAGCGAGCTGCCTTCGCCGCTCAATGGATTTCTGCGTGAGGCACTGCTTGATCCAATGGTTGGCATTCCGTTCCTGAAGTGCCGCGGCAGCGTGCAGCATCACCATGCGTTTGTCGGCGGTCTGCTGGCCCACAGCACTGAGTTGCTGGACTTGGCTACCGAAGCAGCGCGCTTCCTGGCTCCCGATGATGCTTGGTCCCCGCATCTCGCGCAGCTGGGTTATCTATTTCACGACCTCGGAAAGCTTCGCTCAGTCGGAGAGGTTCGCCGCCCGATGTACGCGTTAGCAGTTCGTCACGAGATGGTGACGATCGAGCTGTTGGCGCCGCACCTGCGCTGGCTGGAGTTGCGCGATCTTCGATTGGCAACCGGCTTGCGCGCCGTTTTCGACCATCTCGCCACGCCGTTCAGCGCTCGAAAAATTCCGCGTTACGTCATCGCCGAAATCGTGGCAACGCTGGATCAGTGGAGCGCAGCAAGCCACAACCGCCGCGACCTCGCGTCTCTACTTTCTCCGGAACAGAAGCGCATCGACACATCGACTGCTGCGCATCGATTTGCCCATAGCAGCGCTCAAATCGCAGAGACGCGAGATGCAGGCTAGGACCAGCGCCTTCCTCGAATTGATGCTGGTAATGCCGGTATTACCGGTAATCCTTACCAAGGAATCCAACCATGAGTGACTGGAACCATCTGGTGCCGGCGGCAGCAGACAAGATCGTCGCCGAGGGCCGGAAAGTCACGGCCGAATCCGTCCGTGCCCAGATTGGCTATGGCAGCCTGCGGGACATCTGCCCCGCCCTGCGCGCTTGGCGCGAATCGCGTCGCAAGGCCGAAGGCATCGCCGCCACCATTCCCGCAGAAGTGCTTAACGCGTTTCAAGCTGCCAACCTCAACGCTTGGGCAGCTGCCGGGCGGCTTGCGGATGAGCGGATCGCAGCCATCGAAGCGGCTTGCCAAGATCGGATTCTCGATGCTGAAGCCGAACGTGACGCCGCGCTGTCGGAAGGCGGCGACTATGAGAAGCAGCTCGACGAACTCGCCCGAGAGTTGGTCGCCTCGCGCGACTCGGAAAAACGCGCACTCAAAGCTGTGACGCGGATGGACGCGGAGCGTAAAATCGCCCTGGAGCGCGCTGACGCACTCGACCTGGCAATTGAAAAGGAACGTCGAGCGACTGCCGAAGCGCTAGGACTCGCCGGCGAACTGCGCGGACGCATTGCGGCAATGAGCGAAATCTTCAACCACACCCAACAGGTACTGCGGTCGGCGAATAGGTGATCGCATTTTTAAGCGCCTTAAACTCACCTGTTGTGCAATCTGATCGGCGACATTCCAAGGCAGCAACTCATCGAGCTTGTTGGTGCTGTGATCTGCGATGCGTTCGAGAACGTATCGCAGATAGGCTTCAGGATTGAGGCCATCACAACGCTCATGGCTTTCACCTTTCGAAGTATTGGCTGAGCAGGTTTTCAGTGTGTCATTGCAGATGTGTTGTATGTCCTGATTGGGCAGAAGCGCAGCTTGCGACGCGAGGGGGGGGACGACATCATGTTCATTCAGTGCTCCGTTGTCTCTGCGTGTCGCCATTTCGATTGATGCGATGCGACTCGGTATCAGTAGGTTCCACGGGTCACCCGGTACTCGGAGGGTGTGAGCCCGGTCTTTCGCTTGAACGCGCGACACAAGGCGGACAGCTCCGAATAACCCGCCGCTTCGGCGACATCCTCCAGGCGGCTGCGCTCACGTCGGAGCATGCGCTTGGCGATGCGCAGGCACTCGCCTTCCTGGAGATCAGAGAAGGTGGTGCCGAGCGCATCGAGCCTCAGGCGCAAGGTGCGATTGGGAATCTGCAGTTCGGCAGCGAGTTGGTCGAAGCTGCAGCGTCGATGCGGGAGATAGGCCACCAGGACTTGCCGGACTCGCTCTTCGAGATCCGCGCGATGCAACTTAAGGAGTCGCTTGTCGATTTCCTTGCGATGCGCTTTCCACAGTTCAGCGATGTGATGGGGCGACATCCGATCGAGCAGCGCGCGTTCAAATTCGATCGTGCTGCGCTCTGCCCCGAAACTGACCTTGCAATCGAACACCGATTCGTAGTGCCTTAGCGGCGCACGCTGCGTGCAACTCAAGGAAACCGAGGTCGGTTTGAACGCGCCGTCTGTGACGTGGCGAAAGAATCGAACCAACGCGAACGTCATGCAGATTTCGGTGTGGCGCATCTGCGGTGCGCTGACGTCGGTCGACTGCAGCAACAACTCTGCGTCGCGAGACGAACGGCGAATCGAGAGCTGTAGTGCATCGGACAGCAAGCGCGAGGACCTGCAAAAGAGGTCGAATCCGTCCGCGTAGGTCGGACAGCTCAGCATGACGTAAGCCAACACGCCGGCTCGAAGCTCGGGCATGTACGGACAGATGTGCAGCCCGATATCACCGTCGCCAGCGATCGATTCCACCGCCAGCCAAAAATCCGGCTGCTGGGCATGCGGGAATCGAGTTTGAAGCTCGACGCCCGGCGCGACTTCGTACCGCAATCGCTGGCTGACGGCCGACACATCGATGCCGGCGCGCTGCAAGCCGGTGTAGACGATGTCGCGGAGCTCCGGTGAATCATTCATCGGGCGCTTCGGTCTTTCGTCGAACTGGCGCGAGACACGACGAGCCCGACGTTAGCTTGCCAGTGAGTGTGACTCGCGCGCAGCCCGGGTTGCGCTGTCATCGCTTGGCGCCTGGAGTTTTCTCGACGAGAAACTGTTCGATGACCCGAGCGGTTTCGTCCGCCTGCATGTCGAGAAACAGGTGCCCACCACCGCGGATGAAATGCAGGCGCGCGTCGCGAAGCAATGCGGCGAGGATGTAGGCGTTGGACGGACGGATCAGCGGGTCGTCGTCGCCGCACAGAATCAGCGCCGGGCATTTGAGCTTGTGGAGCCACGGCAGGCTGGTGAAGCGAAAGATCGCGTAGAGCTGCTGAAAATAGGCGTGGACTGCTGGTGGCCGAGCCTTCGAGGCGTAGCGCGCCGCACGGCCGAGATGACCCTGCATTTCACCACCGTAGATGGTGCTCGCATTGCGTGCCATGAATCGCGGCGAGAAGTAGCGAATCGGCGACATCATCAACAGCAGTGCCGAGAGTCGGCCCGGCACCATCAGGATGCCGGGACTTGTCGCCATCAGGATCAGATGCTGCACGCGATCCGGATAATCGCGGGCAATCTGCTGGGCCAATCCGCCGCCCCAGGAAACGCCCGCCACGCTGAAGGCGCCGGAATGCCCGAGCGCATCCAGCAGGCCCACCGCGAAATTCGCATAACGCCTCAGGGTCGGCCAGAACAGGCTTGCCTCGGATTGTCCGCATCCGGGCACGTCGAACAGTACGATGCGACGTCCCTTGAGCGCTTCGACGAAGGGCATTAAGAGCTCGAAATTCGCCCCGATGCCGTTGCACATCAGAATCGGATCGCCCGTGCCCTCGGAGCGCGCGTAACGCAGACGCACACCGTCGACATGCAGGTAACCGACTTCGATCGCGCCGCTGGAGACCGGCGCGGCATGACGATCCAGGCGCGCGCGCAGGGGGCGAATGCTCTTGATTCTTTCGGGGCGAGCGGAGCTCATTCGTAGACGTATCGTCCTGGTGCGTTATAGAGAACGGGATAGTCCTCATTCCCAGATGAAGAGGGGGCTGCACGCAAGGTGCCGGATCGTTCGTGCAGCCAGCCATGCCAGTGCGGCCACCAGCTTCCGCCGTGGTGCTCCGCTGACGCTCGCCAGGCATCCGCCGTTTCCGTGAGCGTGCCGCCGGTCCAGAACTCGGCCTTCTTGCTGCCGGGCGGACTCAGGATGCTTTGCATGTGTCCGGCGTTGGCCAGTACGAAGCTGCGATTGCCGCCGAACAGTTGGGTGTTGCGATAGCAGGCCTTCCACGGGGTGATGTGGTCGGTGGTGCCGCCCAGCACGTAGCTGTCGCAGGTGATCCTACGAAGATCGACCGGCACGCCATGCAGGCGCAGCGCGCCATTCTGGCTCAGCGAATTGTTTAAGAAGACATCCATGAATTCGCTGTGCAACTGCGCCGGCAGGCGGGTGTAGTCGTTGTTCCAGTACAGGATGTCGAAGGCCGGCGGCGCATTGCCGAGCAGCACGTTGTTGATCCAGTAGTTCCAGATCAGGTCATTGTAACCAAGCGAAAGCAGCCGCCATTGCCCGTCCGTCGAGTACACCAGCCCTTGCGGATTTCTTACGTGCGGCTTCGATCGCACTGGGCGTTGCGAACAGGCCCAATGGCGTTTCGCCGAGTTCACCGACATCGAGCACACTCACCAGCAGCGTCAGGGTGTTGACGCGAAGATCGCGCGCCGCGGCCCGTGCGGCGACGTAGGCGGCAAGCGTGATGCCTCCTGCGCAGGCGCCCATCAGGTTTACGCGCGCCGAGTGCGCCAGCTGTCAGATCGTGGCGATCGACATGTCGATCGCGGCCGCGTATTCGGCCAAGCCCCATTCAGCGCAGGCGGTCGTGGGGTTTCGCCAACTGACGATGAACACTTGCAGGCCGGCATCCAGCAGGCCGCGCACCACGCTCTTCTCCGACGTCAGATCGAAGATGTAGAACTTGTTGATCTGCGGCGGCACGATGAGCACCGGAATCTCATGTACCTGAGGCGTCGTCGGCCGGTACTGGATCAGCTCCATCACCTCTGTCTGGAGCACCACGTCGCCAGCGGTGGTCGCGAGATTGCCACCGACCTTGAACGAGCGCTTGTCGACCTGCGCCGGCAAGCCTTTGTTCTCGCGAAGGTCGCGCGCCAGATTGCGCAGGCCTTCGAACGCGCTCAGGCCGCCGCTGTCACGAAAGCGGCGTACGGCTTCAGGCTGCCACGGAAAGTTCGATGGGGCCATCGCATCGGTCAGCAGCGACAACATGAATTCGAGCCGCGCTCGACTGTGCGGCTTGAGGTCTTGGCCCTCCACCCATTCCGCCAAGGACTTCTCGAGTGCGAGCCAGCTTTGGAGCCAATGGCGATACCGCGAATCGCTCTTCCACGCGGCATCCGAGAAGCGCCGGTCTCGCGGTGATGGTTCGAGTTTCGATGCGCCGGCCAGAACCTTGCGCATCTCCTGCGCGAAATGGCCGACGGTTTTGACGGTCAGGTAGGGTTGCGCGGCGGCGACCCGGAGGGTTCGCATGCCTTCTCGAAGCACATCGCGAGCGCGAAAGCCGACGATGGGATTGTGACCCAGGATCGCTTCGGCACTGTGGGCGCCCAGCCGTTCGGTGGAGTCGGTCATGGCACCTCCTACGGCAACAACATGACGGCGATCTGCGCTTGTAGCGCCGGTTCCTTCTCGTTCTCGATCTCGAGCACTGCGGAGACCTGCAACAGCAGTCGGCCCTCGGACTTCGGTGCAGCGGACTCCAGTTTCACGCGTGCTCGAATGCGACTGTTCGCGCGCACCGGCGCGCGAAACCGGACTTCGCTGAGTCCCGCGTTGATGGCGCGACCGGCGTCGCTCGGCACGACGCCGACATCGAACAACAGCTTGGCCAGCATCGACAGGCTCAGAAACCCGTGCGCGATTGGCGCCCCGAACGGGCTTTCGCGATGGCAACGCTCGACGTCAGTGTGAATCCACTGGTGATCGCCGGTGCAGTCGGCGAAGGTGTTGATGCGATCTTGGCCGACCTCGACCCAATCGCTTACGCCGAGTTCATTCCCGACAAACTGCGCAACGGTGGACATGCGGTACTGGTTGTCTTGGATCATGCGTTGCTCCTCCCGTGCTGGGTCTCTAGTTTTCGTAGGCGCGTTCGAGCTCGTCCAACGCGGTGCGGGACAACAAGGCGAGGCGTTGCAGATGCGGCAGTGCATCGCGGCTGCCCGTGAAGCCCACATTCAGATGCCGGCCGTAGCTCACGCCGGTGATGTTCAGAACCTGGCCTTGCATCGGAATGGAGACCGGGTACAGCGCCTCCAGGCGAGCGCCGCCGAGGTAGAGCGTCGAGGCGGGTCCCGGAACGTTCGAGACCACCAGGTTCATCGGCGGCGGCAACCACTGGGTGAGACCGGCGGCGCCGGCCAGCGTGGCCGGTGCCGCCAGTGCTGCGGTGAGCAAGGGACGCAACGGTGCCGGCATCGCCTCGATGTGACGCTTGGCCGCGAACGTCGATGCGTGAACGCGATTCAGCCGGACCGCCGGCTCGTCGATGTCGGTAGCCAAGGTGGCCCAGCTGAAGGCCACCTGATTGCCGTTCGCATCGTCTCCGAGTTGTCGCAAGCTGAAGGGCACAGCGGCGATCAGACTGCGATCGGGCAATCC
Source organism: Hydrocarboniphaga effusa AP103 (assembly GCF_000271305.1). Classification (GTDB taxonomy): domain Bacteria; phylum Pseudomonadota; class Gammaproteobacteria; order Nevskiales; family Nevskiaceae; genus Hydrocarboniphaga; species Hydrocarboniphaga effusa. The sequence goes on along the minus strand of NZ_AKGD01000003.1, from coordinate 186,439 downwards.
GTCCTGCGCACTCAGATGGGCGCGCAAGGCCGCTCCGATGACGCTGAGGTAGACGTCGTTTGAAGACACCCCGGCGTGCTTGGCGATGCGCTTGAGTCGATCGATTTCCAGCTGCTGCGTCGCCACGCGTCGCGCGTTGGTGACGTATCCGTTGAGTTTGGAGCGCGGCGCCGAGAACGGTCTGATGAGCTCAGGATCGTGATCGCGTGACCAGCGCATCGAGGTCGCCGTATGTCTGACGGCGGCCGCGACATCGCCTAATCCCAACCTTGGCGTCATCGCAGGATCGGCAGGTGCGCACGGCTTGCGTTTGGTCGTGGGGGTGCCGTCCCACGGTGCGCGGATCGCTTGGTCCGGTGTCATGGCGTGACAGGCTTCCACGAACCGCATGCAGCGCACGCCGTCGGCGAGCGCATGGTGGATCTTCAGATAGATCGCGAAACGGCCGTGCTCCAGGCCTTCGACGATGTGGCAGGTCCACAGTGGGCGGGACCGATCGAGCCAGACCCCATGCAAGTTCGAGATCAGTTCACCGAGCTCGCGCTCGCCGCCGGGGGCCGGCAACGCCGAATGGCGCACGTGGTAGTCGAAGTCGATCTGAGAGACGGCCGTCATCGCGGGTGCGAGTCGCGACAGCGGCGCCTTGGCCAGTACCTGATTCCAAGGAGCCCCCAGTTTGACTGGCGATCTGAACCGACGAACCAGGTTTTTGATGAAGTCCGGTGCGGCATCGGGCGGCAGCTCGTAGATCATCAAGCCCGCGACGTGCATCGGCGTCTCGCGGCGTTCGAGATTGATGAACGCCGCATCGACAAGCGACAAGCGGCGCAGACCTCCCGGCTCGAGGTTTCCGCATGCCGTCATCGGCCGCGCACCCACTTGCCGCGTCCCGCTGCCAGCCGATTGACGCCAGTTTGGATCGCACGCTCGACCTTGCCGTAGATCTCGTCAATGTAGGCGCAGTCTTCGATCGCCTTCGGATCGGTGCTCACCGGAATCGGCTCGAGGATTTCATTGACGATTTTTGCCGGCAGTGGAATGTGCGACGGCAGCAGCTCGACCCAGATGCCGAACGGAAGTCCTGCAACGATCGGGGCGTTCTCCGAACGCACGCGTTTCTTGAGCTGCAGCAGCTTGGCGAGCCAACGACCTTCGGACAGCACGAAGACGGTGTTGGCCCCGCCGATGGTGGCCACCGGAACGATCGGCACGCCAGATGCGATCGCCTGTTTGACGAAGCCGCGGCGACCGCCGAGAACGACTTCGTTGCGGCGGCGCCAGCTGCGCATGGCATCGACTTCGCCGCCCGGCCAGACGATCACACTATTGCCCGCCGCCAACGCGGCCGTGACGGGCTCACGCGAGGCCGGAATGACCCCGACGTTGCGGAAGAACGGCCCGACGCCAGGAAAGGCCATCAGAGCGTCGTGTGCGGTGCCATGCAGGATTCGGTCGGTGCCGAACTGGCGCCACCACGACAGCACGAACGACCAGGCATCCATCGTCAGCCAGGTGCCTGAGTGCACGCCAGCCAGCAAACACGGCCCGCTCGGCAGGCGCTCCCAGCCGCTGGTTTCGACTTGGAAATAGCGGTCCAGCGTGAAATCGATGAAGGGCTCGATGCGCTTCATGAACTCTGGGTTGGCGCCGCGAACCGACCAATCCGTTTGTGCTCGCTCGCGTATGAGTTCGCGAACTTCCTTCTTGTCGTCCGGTTGACTGGCTTTCTTACGTCCATTTGGACCCGCTCCACTCTTGCGCATAGTGGCTCTCCTCAGGCACGGCAGCTGGGGCTGGGGTGCAGCACCGCTGCGATTTCGTTATGTGCAACCTCGTCGAACGCATGGGCTGTGCAATCGGCATGCGTTTCGGTTGGGTTTCAAAGCGCTTCGGCCGGCAGCGCCATCAACGACGCCGCCGGAATCGTGGCGTTGGCGCAGAGCGATGGAACGCTCGTCAGCACGCGGCTTGCGAAGTATTTGGCGGTGGCGAGCTTGGCTTGCGCCATTAGGCTCTGCGGCTGCTTGCTGGCGGCCTTCGCCATGCGCAGCCAGTTGTATCCGAGCCAGGTCAGCGAGAACGCGCGCAAGTAGTCGGCGCTACCAAACGCGGTGTCGGTCGCACCTTGCAGGCCGAGCTTCTGAATTTCCGTTGTGGCGTGTTCCAGGGCTTCCAGCGCGGTGGACAGGGGCGATCCGATGAAACCGAGTCCTCGCTGCTTTCGAGCTCGCCGCGGACGGCGGAGATAAACCGTGACGGCAATCGGCCTTCACGCAGGGTCAGCTTGCGGCGCACAAGGTCGAGTGCCTGGATGCCGTTGGTGCCTTCGTAGATGCAGAAGATCTTGGCATCGCGAACAATTTGCTCGATGCCATGCTCCTGCACGTAGCCGTGACCGCCATAGACCTGGAGGGCCATCGACGCGAGATCGAAACCGCTGTCGGTGCAGAAAGACTTGGTCAGCGGCGTTCCCAGCTCCACCCAATCCTGGGCTTCTTCGCGCACGGCGGGATCCGGATGATTGCGCGCGATATCGACGTAGGTGGCGGTCTCGTATGCCAGCACGCGCGCCCCTTCCGTGATGGCCTTCATGTGCAACAGCATGCGGCGCACATCGGGATGATCCACGATCAGCTCGCTGCCGGATTCTGACTTGCCCTGCTTGCGATCACGGGCGTAGCGGATGGCGTTCTGGGTGGCGAGCTCACATTGGCCGAGGCCTTGGATGCCGACACCGATGCGCGCGAAGTTCATCATCACGAACATGTTCTGAATGCCGTGACCGGGCTTGCCGACCAGCCATCCTTTGGCCGCTTCGAAGGCCAGCGAACAGGTCGCCGAGCCGTGCAGGCCCATCTTGTGCTCGATGGACACGCACCGAACTGAATTGCGTTCTCCAGGTGTTCCGTCGGCGTTGACGAGGAACTTGGGCACTACGAAGGTGGACAGGCCCCGCACACCCGGTGGGGCGTCGGGCAGCCGCGCCAACACCAGATGAATGATGTTCTCGGTCAGATCGTGTTCGCCCGAGCTGATGAAAATCTTGTTGCCGTCGATCCGATACGAACCGTCGGCTTCGGGCAGCGCGCGCGTCTTGATGGCGCCTACGTCCGATCCGGCTTGGGGTTCGGTGAGGCACATGGTGCCGCCCCACTCGCCGGTCGCGAGCTTGGTGCAATAGAGACGATGCTGCTCTTCGTCTCCGCAGGACTCGATGGCTTCGTAGCAGCCCGTGGTCAAGGTCGGATACAGCGCGAACGAGACATTGGCCGAGCAGGTCATCTCCTCGATGACCTTGCCGACCACGTAGGGGAAGCCGGAGCCGCCGTACTCGGGGCTTTGCGAAATGCCGATCCATCCGCCCTGCTGAAAGCGCTCGTAGAACTCACGATAGCCGGTCGGCGTTCGCACCTCGCCGTAGGCCCAGGTGCAGCCTTGATCGGAACTGCGATGCAGCGGAGCCAGCTGCTCTTCGAGCAGCTTGGCGGCCTCTTCGATCGCACCATGAATCGTATCGAGGCCGACGTCAGCGAAGGCCGGCAGCGCATTGAGTCGACCGATGTCGAGAACGTCGTCGAGGACGAAGCGAATTTCTGATACGGGTGCACTGTAGCTTGCCATTCGGGACTATCTGATCTCTGAGCGATGCGTGGACGATGGTTCGAGCCGGCTTCGGCCCGGGCGCCAACTCAATCGGATGCTCTCGAACACCGCTATTCGCGGTCTTCGAACGATTCAGGTCACGAGATGAGCGGTCGGAACGACCTGTCGATTGCGCCTTGGGGTCCGAATGTAGCCAAGGGTGACACGGTTCTCACCTACCCTTTGATTGGTTTTTTCTTGCTGCAGCTGGGCTTGTGCCCCAGATTGTCGATCGCGTTCTGCGACGCTCGCTACGGTGTCGAGTCAATCACGCCGAGCGCCGCCGCGAGGCGTACTCGCATCAACTGTTCTCGCGAGATCGCATCGGATTGCTGCGTGCGCGCCGATGCGAGGCTGGCTTGTGCGGACATCAATTCCAGGATGGTGCCGACCCCGCTCTTGTAGCGTCCGAGCGCGAGCGCGTAGGACGCGTCGGCGGCGTCAACCAGTTCCCGGCAAACCGCGAGTTCATCCCAGTTGCTACGAATGCCTACGTAACTGTCCCAAACGTCTCGTTCGACCTGCCGGCTGGCCGAGAACAGCTCGGCATCCCGATCGAGCGCCTCCGCATGCGATTGTTGGATGCGCGAGCGCCGGCGATGACCATCGAAGATCGGAACGCTCAGCTGAACCCCCACGCTGGTGGTTTCGATCGTCTGTCTTGTCGCAACCCGATCCACCGGCGTGTCGCTGCGCACGCCCACCGCGACAAGTGAGATTCTCGGACGTCCTGCGGCCTGCGCGACCCGCTCTGCCCGTCGCGCCGCCTCCAGCCGGGCCCTGGCCGCCAAGACTCCGGGGTTGGCATTCAAGGCTCGTCCAATCAGGGCTTCAATTTCAGGAAGCGCTTCTGCCGTCTGGACGATGTTCGATGGCAGTGGCGCCAGGATCAGGCTCACGTTCGGTCGAAAATGCAGGGCAACGGCAAGCACGCCGAGGGCCGCACGGGAGCGGCGTTCGGCGCTGACCCGATCGAGTGAGGCTTGCGCCCATGCGGTGCGCGCCTGCAGTCGGTCCGATTCCAGCCCCACTCCAGCGCCGACCTTGGTCTGGACGACCTCGAAGACTTCGCGTGCCAGCTGTTCGGCTTGCGTGGCCGAGTTCAAAGCGGCGAAGGCCGCCTGTGCCTCAAAGTAGGTTTCCGCCGTCTCCAGGAAGACCGTTTGCACGGCCCGTTCGAGCGATGCGGTTGCCGCAGTCAGTAGCCCGGCTTCGTAGCTCACGCTGGCATTCCGCACCCCGAAATCGAACAGCAGCCAGTTCACGTCGAGCCGCAGCTCGTTGCTCGTGCCGCTGAACGAGGAGTTGAAGTCCGCGTTGTCCGGGAACCTCGAATCCGCCGTGACGCGACCGAGTGCCGCGCCGGCGGTCACCGTGGGCCAGTATTCGGCCTTCTGAGCCCCCAGAGCAGCCCTTTGCGCTTCGATACTGGCCCAGGCCTGCCGTGTGCGTGGATTGGCGCAGAGCGCCCTGCGTGTGGCGTCCAGCAAGGTCAGCGGCGAATCGCTCCCCGGGCGGCCGCATCGGCTGGTCGCCAGCTCCAATGCGTCGGGGCTTTCGGGGAGGTCTTCAGCCCGGCGTGATGGTGCGGCAGGTGTGCTCGATGTGGTCGGCTGGGCCGGCGCGCTTGCTGTGGTCAGGCACAGGCACAGCGTCACTGGCAATTGGAAGTGGCCGAGGCGCTTCACGCCGAAGGTCTACCGGCGGACGATTCGCTCTCCGCGTCAGCCGCGGCCTCGAAGGCTTTGCCGTCTTCGATACGAATGATGCGATCGGCTGAGGCGATTGTTTGCGGTCGATGCGCCGCGATGATGCGCGTCATGCGCAGTTGCGCAATCGCTTGGTTGACGCGTTCTTCGCAGGCCAGATCCAAATGGCTCGTCGCCTCGTCGAGGATCAGGATGCGCGGCTGTTTATAAAGCGCCCTGGCGAGGAGCAGGCGTTGCTTCTGACCGCCCGAGAGCGCCGCGCCCATGTCACCGATCATCGTGCCGTAGGCCATCGGCATCGCGCTAATCTCCTCGTCGATCGCCGCGAGCTGGGCGCAGTGCTCAATGCGCTCGCGGTCGGGGTGCCGATCGAAGAACGCGATGTTGTCCGCGATGGAGCCGGCGAACAGCGCATCGTCCTGCAGAACTGACGCGGTCATCTGCCGCAAAGAATTCAGGCCGAGTTGCTCCAGGGATCGACCGCCAATGAGCACCTGACCTTCGGTGGCCGGAATCAGGCCCCGCAATACGTTGAGCAGCGAGGTCTTGCCGCAGCCAGAGGGGCCGACGACTGCCACGCATTCTCCTGCGGTGATGGACAGCGACAAGCCATCTAACACGTACGGATCGGCATCGGAGTAGCGCAGCCGCAGTCCCCGAACTTCGATCGACGGGGCTCGCAGAGACACCCTATCGATTTGAGTGGCGGTGCCGTGATCCGCTTCGGTCGGGGTCAGCACGATATCGGCCAGGCGCTCGCCCTGCAGCCCAAGCATGCGCAGCTCGACGACCTTGTCGATCAGCGAGCTGACGCGCAGATCGAATTGACTCTTGTAGGCGAGGAACGCGAGCAGCATGCCGATCGTGAAGTGCTGTTCCATCACCAGATGTGCGCCGAGCCAAATGACGGCCAGGTGCTCGATGCCGAACAGCACGCCGTTGAAGGCGTGGTAGACCATCGCGATCTTGTTGGCGCGCAGCTCCGCATTGGTCTGATCGACGAGCAGTCCCAGCCAGGCCGACTGGCGTTCGGGCTGCCGCTGAAAGAGCTTGATCGTGCGGATTCCGCGCATCGTCTCCAGGAAGTGACTCTGCTGCTTGGCGGCATGCACGATCTGCTCTTCGGTCGCGTGGCGCAGCGGCGCAAACCAGAGCCAGCGGCCGATTGCGTAGAGAACCATCGTGCCGAGCGCGATTGCGCCCAGGCGCGGGCTGTACACGAACATCAAGACCAGCGTCAGCCCCGCCATGAGGCCATCGAGGATCGCTTCGAGCAGCGACGTCGTGAGCGTCTTCTGGATCGTTTCGATGGATCCGAATCGCGACACGATGTCGCCCAGATAGCGCTTCTCGAAGAACGGCAGCGGCAGCCGCAACAAGTGGGAAAACACATTCGCGTGCCACTGCATCTTCAAGGTCGTACCGAGGATCATCAGCAGCCATCCGCGAACGAAGACGATGAACTGCTGCATGAACAAATGCAGCGCGAATCCGATCACCAGCAGGTTCAGTAGCGCTCTGTCCCAGGACACCAGGACGAAGTCCGCGACCCATTGCAGCAATAGCGGCGCGGTGATCGCGAAAACCTCCACGCCCACTGCCAACAGCAGCGTTTGTCCCAGTGCGCGGTACAGTCCGACGACCGGCCCGATCAATTGGCGCAAGCGGATCGCGGGTGGCGTTGCGATCCGCTCGAAGCGCGACCCGGGCCACAGCTCCAGCGCGACTCCGGTGAAGGAATCCGACAACTCCTTCCAGCCGAGACGACGAACGCCGAAGGCCGGGTCGTGGATCGTCGCGCCGCGCGCATCGCAGGCCTTCAGCACGACGAAGTGATTGAAGTTCCAATGCAGCACGCAGGGCGTTCGCAACTGGCGCACATCATCCAGCTCGAGTTTCACCGGGCGCGCGATCATCCCCAGGCTCTCGGCCAGCTGGGCCAGGGTGTGCAAGGTGGTGCCCTTCAACGAAATCGAGAAGCGCTGCCGAAGCGTGTAGAGGTCGAAACGCATGCCGTGATAGCTCACGATCATCCCGATGCAGGCCAAGCCACATTCGGCCGCTTCGGTCTGCAGCATCATCGGCAGACGCTGCCCGAACGCGAACGACAGGTGATCGAGCATCGGCGTCAGGTACTGCGCGTCAGCGCGTAGAGCGGATCCAGGATCCACTCGTAGAGGCGGCGTCGCTCGATGCGGATGTCGGCTTCCACCGCCATGCCCGGTTGCAACGGGTGTGTTGCGCCATAGGCTCGAACGGTCTGCGCGTCGGGCTGCACCCGAATCTCGTAGAGCGGTTCGACCGACTCCGGGCTGACGCCCAAGGCGCCGATCTCGCGCGGCGACAACGCGGTACGGGAGACCCAGGACACCACGCCGCCGTACTGTCCGAATTTCTGATACGGGTAGGCATCGAAGCGCAGCAGAACGCCGTCGCCGGCAGCCACAAAGCCCACCGCACGACTCGGCGCGTAGAGACTGACCTGCAGGGGCGAGTCCTGCGGCACGATGCTGAGCAACGGTCGCGCCGGGTCTACGTGCTGGCCGTTCGCCACCGACAAGGCCGTGACGGTTCCGGATTGTGTGGCGGTGATGGAGACGAACTGCTCGGCGAGCGCGCGGGACAAGGCCAAGCGCTCCCGATCCAGGGCCTTGAGCCGGCCTTCCTGCTCAAGCAGATCGGCCTGCTTCGCCTGCAACTGCTCGGCCGACACATAGTGTTTACGTAGCAGGTCGCGATAGGTATCGACGGATTGGCGGCTCAAGCTCAGCCTTGCTCGTTGACTCGCGATCTGCTCATCCAGCAGCACCCGCTGACCGCGCAGCTCGGCTACTTTCGACACGCTGTAGTCAGTACCGTTGCGCGGCGGTTTGAAGCCGTTGGTGCCCGGGGCGTAGTCGCTGGACACAACGAACAGCACGTCGCCTTTGGCAACGGATTGGCCTTCCTGCACGCGCTGTTCGACGACCAGGCCCGCATGAGGCGAGAACACTTTCGCGAGCCCGGAAGCAGGCTCCAGATGGCCTCGTGCGGTTTGATGTCGCGTGAAACTACCAAAGGCCAGAAACGCAATTAACGCAGCAGCGAACACGACGCAGCACAGTGTCGGAAAGAGCATCGACGCGGGTTGCGTCAGCAGAACCTTGCCGTATGGGTTCGCGGCCTGAGCCTCCAGCGCCGCCTTGCGGTATAGGGCCATACGACTATTCCCGCTCCTGGCGATCTTTCAGGATCGCCGCATGATCCCATGCAGTCCAGGCAGAAAAAAGGAACCGCCGACCACGACAAGGAGGAGCTCGTCATTGGCGTTTATATCGGCGGCCAATCTGCAGCGACTGGCAGGACTCGCGGCGGGCTTTCCGACCCGCGCCGCGAGCGTCAACAGCGGGCGTGATCTCAGTTGCGTTTGAGTTTGACAATCAACCCGCTGTAGAGCGTTTTGACGAGGCCGCTCAGCATGCCCATCCCGGTGTTGATGAGGCCGTTGACCAGCGGGGTTTGCAGCAATGGTGTCAGCGAGTTCAGCAAACCATCGACCACCGGGATCAAGCCGCCCGACACGGCTTTGGCTTCGGTTGAATCGAGTTCTTGAATGGCCATGATGTCTCCTCTAATGAACCTGCACATCCCACGATGAAAACGGATACGACGGCTGATTCCGCGTAGGCATGGAATCAGCCGTCAGATGCATCTGGCGCCGCTCAGCGCAAGGTCGCGCTGTAGGCGCCGACGTCGCCCACCAACACGACCTTGCCCGCCAACACCGTACCGCCGGTGACAGTTCCGCTCGGCGACTTTTCAGTCTTCGCGGGCCAGCGCGACACGCTCAGGTCCTTGGACAGAATCGCAACATGGCCGTCGCTGCCCATTAGCATCAAGGCACCGGTCGGCAGCAGCTGGCTGCCGAAGAAGCTGGACGTGGTGCCGGTTTCGATCTTCTTCCACGGCCCCGTCGATGCATCGGTCGCGACGTAGACGTTTCCGCGCATGCCATATGCGATCGCGCCCTTGTCTCCCCACGGAACGATTCCGAAGAACGAGCCTTCATAGGGGCTTTCGACGCGCTTCCATGCGACGCCGTCGGCCGACCAACCCAGCAGCCCGCGCTCACCGGCCACCGCGAAGCTGCCACCGTTGAGCTTGGTGATCGCGTTGAGATGCAGCTTGTCGTCCGAGATCGCGGGTGCCATTACATCGGTCCAGGTGGCGCCTGCATCTTGCGTTTGCTTGATTGTGCCGAACGCACCGACTGCGATGGCCTGGTTGCTGTTGATCACCTCAATCGAGAACAGGGGCGAGTACAGATCGGGCTCGCGGCTCTGGAGCTTCCAGGTGGCTCCACCATCCGTGGTATGCAGGATGACGGCGTCGTGACCGACAGCCCAGCCATTGCGCTCGTCGGCGAAGCGAATTGAGGTCAGCGCTACATCCACTGGGCTGTTGATTTGCTTCCAGTTGGCGCCGTCGGTTGACTGCAGGATCGAGCCGAACCCGCCGATGGCGATGACATGATTGCCCGCTTGAGCCACGTCCAGCAGCAGGCCGCGTTCGGCGTGCGCCACCTGAAGTGCCGGCACAACCCCCGCCCCCTTCGGAGGCTGTGCCGCACTCTCGACTCCCCAAGCGTAGGTCGAAGACAATGCCGGCAAGGCAATCAGACTGACCAAAAGAATGCGTTTCATGAGGCGTAGACCTCCGTCGACTTGGGCGTGCTGCGCTTGATGAGGAACGTCGAGAACGCCGGCAGCATCAGCAGGGCCGCCGCGGCATTGGCGAGAAACATGATCGTCAGCAGGATGCCCATGTCGATCTGGAACTGCAGGCCAGACAACATCCAGGTCGCGACGCTCGCCGACAGCGCCAGCGCGGTCACTACCACCGCCTTGCCGGTCTGATGCAGCGTGTCGGCGTAAGCCTCGCGCATCGACATGCCCTTCGACTGCACGTTCTCCTCGAGCACGGAGTAGATGTAGATACCGTAGTCGACGCCGATACCTGCCGCAAAGGCCGCTACGGGTAGCGTCGCGACAGTTTGACCGATGCCGAGGAAGACCATGATCGCGTAAGTGAACACGGACACAGCCGCCAGGGGCACGACCACACAGATCACGCCCGCCAAGCCACGGAAGGAGGCAGCCACGCACACGATGATCGCCAAGTAAAGCCAGAACAGCACCGTGAACTCGGTTTTCTTGATGACGTCGTTGGTCGCCGCGAGCACGCCGACATTGCCGCCCGCTAGCTCGAACCGCACGGGATCGTCGGGCTTGGCATCAGCGTTGAAGCGGTTGATCGCCGCAATCACGCCATCGATCGTGGTCGCGCGGTGATCCTTGGTGAAGACATACGTCGGCATCACACTACAGTCTTCGTTGAGCAAACCCGTCGATGTGGTGAATTGCTGACCCGCCAGCACCAGGCCATCAGGTGATCGCGGTAGCTGCGTCCATCGCGGATTGCTTTCGTTGTACTTGCCCCAGACGACTTGATCGAGCTGGGCCATCGAGGCGGTCGATACGACGCCCGGCGTGTTCTGAAGGAACCAACCGAAGCGGTTGATGCGATTCATCACGTCGTAGTCGATGCAGCCGTCCTTCTGAGTGCGGCCGTAGACCTGCAGGATGTCGACACCGATCGAATAATTGGCGGCGATGAAGGCCGAGTCGGTGTTGTAGCGCGAGTCGGGGCGCAGTGCCGGCACGCCTTCGTGCAGCTCGCCGATCTGCAGATCGCGGGCAATCCACCAGGCACCGGCCCAAGTGGTTGCTGCCAGCAACAGCACGGTGACGGCCGCTGGCTTGAGCGTCAGCACCGACAGGTGCCACCACACCGGCTTTAGCTTGCGATCGCGGTCGTTCTGATAGCGACGGAAGCGCTCCGGGTTGCCGATCTTGGCGTAGGACAGCAGACACGGCAGTAGAATCTTCTTGCACACCACCACAGCGACCAAACCGAACATGGCGTTGATCGCCATTTCCTGCACGATGCCGATCGGGATAAGCAGAATCGTGCCGAAGCCGATGATGTTGGTGATCAGGGCGGTGATGCCCGGAATGACGAGTCGGCGATACGTCGCCCGCGAGGCATCGAAGCTCGACAGGCCATGGTCGGCGACTTCGAGCAGCCAGAAGCTGGTGATCTGAATGCCGTGCGAAACGCTGATCGCCAGTACCAGGAACGGGACCAGAATCGCGAAGGGATCGAGCCCGTAGCCGGCTAGGTGCAGGATGCCGAGCTCCCAGATGACGGCAAGCAGACCGCAGGACAGCGGATACAGGGCGATGATGAACGAGCCCATGTACCAGCTCAGCACGAGCCAAACCAGGAAGACCGTCAAACCGAAGAAACCCACCACTTCGAACGAGGCATCCGCCACGTCGCCGATGACCTTCGCAAAGCCGATGATCTGCACATCGACATTGGCGTTGTAGTCGGGATTGGGTTTGGACGCGACGTCGAGCGAACTGCCGAAGTAACGGCCTTCAACGGTTTCCCCATCGTCTGCAGTCGCCGAACCGGCCACCGGTTTGAAGCGGAACAGAAGCCCGCGAGGATCTTCGTAAGTGCGCGCGATGATCGTGCCTGCCTTCAACGGCGGATGATCTTCTTTGAGACTGAGCTCATAAAGAGTATCGCGTGTGAAGCGCGAACGAATGTCTTCGAACAAGTGCGCGGTCTTGATGTAGTCCAACTGCTCCTGGGTTCGCGGGTTGATGTCGACGAGTTCGGCGACGACCATCGCAGAGCGCTGATCGTTGGACACCAGGCGGCCCACGATGCTCGCCTTGGCGACATTGTCGCGAACGATCGCGAGCGATTCTCCGGAGGGCGTGAATCCCGATGGGATGACATTGCCGCCGCGGAAGCCGCCTTCGACGACTTCGAGGAAGCGGGTGTTGGGGGTAAACAGCGAGCTCACACGAGTCCGGTCGACGCCCGGAAGGAAGAACACGGCGTCGGTCGCTGACTTGAGGGTGTCGAGGAACGATCCGTCATAGACCGTCTTGGCGGGATCTTTCTGTGAGACGGCCAGCAGGACGGAGTTACCGCCGCCGAACTGCTGCTGATGCTCTTTCAGGACTTGAATGTAGGGATGATCTTTGGGCAACTGCTTCTCATAGCCGGAGTCCAGCTGGAGCTGCGACGCCTGATGGCCCAGAAGCAGGGTCATGAGCGCGATCACGGTGAGCGTGAGGGGGCGCTTCGAGAAAATCAGAGGCTCGGTGATCTTGACGAATAACGTCGAGAACCAGCCGCGGGAGTCACTGTGCATGGGCGATTCCAGATAGGTGCTACGGGCTGACAGAGGTCAGCCCGTAGCCATCTCGAGGGAGCTCTTACTTCGAGGCGCGCTGCTGAACAGCGTTATCCGAGAAGAAGCCTTCGGGGTAACGCACGCTGTAGTCGTTCGGCGCACCTTCGGCCTGCAGGGCCGTTACGAAGTAACGACCGGAATCGAAGTGATAGATGATTTCCGGAACCGTAAAGTGCGTGAGCACGTTGGCCTGCGGTGCCGCCATACCTTCCTGGAAGTTGTACAGCTTGCCTTGGCCGTCGTAGCAGTCGACCATCAACACGCTCCAGGAATCTTCATCGATGTAGAACACGCGCTTGGCGTAGGTGTGACGCTCGCCAGGACGCAGCGTAGCTTCGACCACCCAGACGCGGTGATACTCGTAACGCGGCACGTCGGTGTTCAGATGGTTCGGCTTGGCGAGTTCCGCGTACTTGGTGCGGGAGGCCTTGAAGTTGTTGTACGGCACGATCATTTCGCGCTTGCCGACCAGCTTCCAGGTGTAGCGCTCAAGCACGCCATTGAACATATCGACCTGGTCATAGAACTGCTGACCGTCGGTGCCTTCGTACGGGTTGTCGCAGCAAACCGCCGGAGCACGGCGAATGCGCTTGAGCGCTGGTGCGTAGAGCCACGCGGCGCGACCAGTCGCGCCAGTACCTGCACTTTCGTTCACCAGAATCATGGTGCCAGCGGTACGCGTCGGCGCGATGATCTTCGAGAGGTAGTACAGGAACAGGCCCTTGCCTTGCGTCAACGGCACCGGGTCCTTCTCATTGGCATAAAGGAACTTCACGTCTTCGACGAGCTGTGCGAGCTGGAAGCGTCCGTCGGCCTCGACGATCATCTGGTCGTTCTGGCGACGCACGGAGTCTCCGCGCCACTTCAGTCGGTGATTCCAGATGACTTCAGCGCCGTTCTGCGGAATCGGATACGGGAAGCCCTGTTTGCAGTTGTCGGGGTTGTCGGTGCCTTCGAGCGTACAGTTCGCGGCGTTCTCGGCCGTGGACTTGTAGATGAAGTCCGGCCAAGCGACGTTACGATGGCTCGGATACACCTGCATCTTGTAGGTCTTGAACGTCTTGAGCAGGTACTTGTGACCTTCGCTGAGCTTGTCGCCGTACTTGGCGAGCTCCGCTGCGGTGATGGTGAACTGCGGTTTTTCGGCTTCGATCGTCGGATCGGAAGCGAATTCACCCGACAGCTTTCCCTGCTGCTTGACAGGCGTCCATTTCGGAACCAGACCATCGGCACTCGGGCCGGCCTCGGCACCGACGGGCGTCAATTCCTTACCCAGCTTGGCCACTTGATCGGCTGGCGCTTTTGCGTGAGCGTTGAAAGTGAGGGCGAGCGCGCTCGCCCCTAGCAAAACTTCGAACAACAGACGATTGGACTTCATGATTGAGCTCCTCTGTGCTGACTCTAGTTAGAACGAATACTTCGCAAACACCTTGATCGTGTCGCGGTCGCGGAACAGGTTGGCAGCACCACCACCGGCCCACATTTGGTAACCAATGTTCAACGACGTCTTTTCGCGATAGCGGATTTCGATGTTGGTGTCCCACAAGGTGCGACCCTCGACGTAGTTCGAGAGATAGCCCGGGGAATGACCGAAGACGTCATGCTTGAAAATGAAAGTCGGGTTGATACTGATGCCCGGCGCCACGCTCTCCCAACGCATCAGCAGCACCAAGCCGATGCCGCCCGACCACTTGGTCGGATACAGATCGAGGTTGGCTTGATGCGGGTTGAAGCGCAGACCATCCGGTCCGTACTGGCAGGCCACATTGGTCGAGCACGCCTGACGCGAGCCGTCCGCACCTGAGCCGTCCGCACCGGCGGTGGGGCTCGTCGTCGTACCTGGAACGGCTAGCGCCAGCTGATCGAGCGGCGGCAGATCGAGAATGCCGCGGAAGCCCACTTCCGGTAGCCAGATGACTTGGTCGGCGCCGAGCAATCGTGGCGTGAAGTCGGTGTTGCCTTCGACGTAGGTCGCGCCGAAGTCCAGCGACAGCGTCTGGAAGCGTTCCCAGCCGCGAATGTAGGAGTTCGCCGGATTGGTGCCGATCACGCCGCCGCGATACGGAATGATGAAGTTCGGGAACGAGCGGCCCGAGCCCGGAAGATTTCCGACGATCAGATCGAAGGTGTCGTTGTAGGCGCCAGCGCCGTCCGCCGTTTGATAATCGCTGGGTCCGTAGATGCCGGTGGTGCCATCGGCCTGCGTGCCGGAACCCACAGTGCTACCCGAGCAGCCCGGGGCAATGTGGCAGTTCGTCATCGACGGACCAAGACCAGCGAATACCAAATCCACGACATCGACTTGCAAGGGCTCGTTCGGACGGAAGGCGGCTTCGCCCTGCACCGAGACATCGCCAAAACTCGTGTTGAAGCTGATGCCATACATCTTGATATTGCGCGGATATTCGAGCTGCGCCTTGATGCCATCGAGCGACAGTGCGCTGTCCGTCGCGCCTGCCGGATCGTTCGCCGGCAAATGCAGGAACGGGATGTCCGGGCACATCGCCAGGAACTCGACCGTGTTGGTCGCGTGCTTGGCACAGGACTCTTCCGTCGAGTAGATGCTGACGATCGGAATGCGCGAGGTGTAGTTCGCGAAGTAGAAGCCGAAATTGGTGCCGTTGTTGAGCCAGTCGGCGGCGTATGCGAACTTCAAGCCGAAGTTGTTATCGATGTTCTTCGGGTTGTCGTCACGCAGCCGTTGAGCGCGCGTGCCGGTGTTGGTGATCAGCGTCAGCGGATTGTCGATCAGACGACCGACGTTATCCGGATCAGGTGTCAGATTACCGAAGCCGACAGTGATGTAGTCCGGGCCTTCGTTCTCGGTGCCCAGGTTCACCGGCGAGTAGAAGCCGCCCTCGGCCGGTAATTCGACCGGACGGAATTCGAGAGCATACCAACCCGAGAAGTTAATGCCATCGACCGGCGTGATGCCGAACGAAATCGCATTGACGGGCTGATAGAAATCGTCGAGACCGTTGCCTCCGATGCGGAAGAAGTTGTTGAGGTTCGGCGGATTTAGCACGTTGATCGAGTCGAAGAACTCGACCGTCGATTCACCCCAGATCACTTGTTGGCGACCGACACGAATCTGCAAATCCTGATCGTAGGGAAGCTCAATGTTGCCGGAGATGTTGAAGTCGAGCAGCTGTACGCCCAGACCGATTTCTTCGAGCGTTTTCGAGTCGGTGCGCTTCTGCTTCACGCGGCCGCCGGGGCCGTAGACGATGCCGCACGGCAGGCCGAGCGGATTGCGGTTCGCCGGGCAGGGCACCGAGTCCGTACGTGCGCCGAGCACCGGCAGCGCAATACTGCCGGGCAGGGTGCGATAGCCGACCTGCTGGTAGTTGTCCTTGGTGATCAGGTTCGGATACGTCTCCTGAAAGTCGTAGTTCACCGGATCGTAGATCGCGATGATCTTTCCGAAGAACGACCAGTCCTTCCAGGTGGCGGTGAGGTCGCCATTGAAGCGAACGGCAGCCTGGGTGAAGTCCCACTGATCGTAGTTGAGGTTGCCGTGATCGAAGTTGGTGCTGAACGATCCTGGCGCTTCCGCCAGATGCTGCGCTGCGAAGTATTGTTCGGTGAACAGACCTTGGCAGGCCTGGTAGTAGCTGACGTTCTCGTTGGTGCGCCCGCAGACTTCCGGGTTGAGATTGTTCTTGCCGATGGCGCTATCAGCGCGGGGTTCCGAACGAATCGCCGCACCGACGATCACGGTCGAGTTTGTATTGACGTTGATGTTCTCGCCCAACACCGGAACGTTGAACGATGCGGCATCGACACTACTCAGCCCCCCGAGCATGCCGAACGCCACGATTGACGCGAACCGCTTGAGCGCGCGAGGCGCCGTCTGCATCACCATAGTTTCCTCCCTCGCATGAAACGCCGGTGCTTGCGCCGGCTTACTTGTTGGACTTCGCGCTGCGAACGCGAGCCGCACGCTCCCTACGCCGACAGGCTGTCGGCGTGGGCTGCTTTTTCTACTTTTCTAGGTACTGCTGCGGTGTGCCGCGAGTTACTGCTGTGCCGGAACCGGCTTGAAGTCGGGCTTCTCGCGCACCGCACACTGAGGGCAAGGCCAGTCCGCTGGCAGCGAAGCCCAAGTGGTGCCTGCTGGATAGCCCTCAGCCGGGCAACCGACGGATTCCACGTAGATGTACTGGCAATTCGGGCACTCGTAGCGATCCGTCGCGCTCACCGGCTTGGCTTGTTCAGCGGTCGGCTTTTCAGCCTTCTTGACGGTCCCCATTTCGCGTTCCGGCACGTAGTTCGGCATGTAGCGCTTGAGCAAGCGTTCGCGGGCTCGCGGATGCAGATTTGCCTTGAGCAAATCACCGCCGTGATGCGCGACGACGCGAGGATTCATGAGCTTGAACCACAGCGGCGGAAAGTAGGCCACGAGGATCATGCCGGCGTAACCTGATGGCAGCTGCGGGCTATCTTCGAAGTGACGCAGCGCTTGATAGCGGCGCGTCGGGTTGGCGTGGTGATCCGAATGACGCTGCAGCTGATACAACAGCAGATTGGTGACGACGTGGTTGCTGTTCCACGAGTGACGCGGCTGGCACCGCTCGTAGCGTCCATTGGCGTCCTTCTTTCGTGCCAGGCTGTAATGCTCGAGATAATTCACGACTTCGAGCAGGCAGAAGCCGTAGATGGCTTGCACGACGAGGAACAACAGAGCGCCCCAACCGAGCCACGCGGTGAGCGCGGCGAACATTACTACCGTCATCGCCCAAGACTGCAGGTTTTCGTTCTTCATCGACCAGGCCGGACGGTCGATACGCTTGAGACGTTCGGCCTCGATGTGCCAGGCCGAGCGGGCACTGCCGATCACCGATCGCGGCAAAAACGTCCAGAACGACTCGCCCATTCGCGAACTCGCGGGATCTTCCGGCGTTGCAACGTTCTTGTGATGACCCTTGTTGTGCTCAATGAAGAAATGGCCGTAGGCCACCGGCGCCAGCGTGATGCGCGCCAACCAACGCTCGAGCGAATTGGTCTTGTGACCCAGCTCGTGTGCGGTGTTGATGCCCACGCCGTTGATCATGCCCACCGTGATGGTCAGGCCGGCGAGCCCCCAGATGTCCAGCGTGCCTTGAACGGCGTACCAGGCACCCAGAATCGTGATCACGTACTGCGTCGGAATGTAGAGATAAACGATCCGACGGTAGTAGCGATCCTGATCGAGTCCGGCCACCGCCGATTCCGGCGCGTTGACGCGGTCTTCCGAAATCAGCCAATCGAACAACGGAACGCCACAGTAGAAAACGACCGGCAAAATCCACAGCGTCCAGGCCGGAGCGCCGTAGAGCGAAGCAAAGACTGACCCCAATGCAATCAGCGGCAATGCGGGGCTCAGTAACCACCAGTAGCGTTTACCGTCAACCCACGTGTTGTTGGTCGGCATGCGAGCAATGCCATCCATTTGAATTCTCCTCTCTCTCTAGTAAGGCTTAGCAGCGTGCACATACTACCGACATGCCCTATTTCGCTCTTGTCAAATTCAGCCAACCTATGGTCATAATGCGCCAGTCACGGAGGAGAAGCCGATGGCCAAATCAAAAGACGTTCGCGTACCGGCGCGCTATTACTTGCGACTCGATGAAGTGTTGCGGCCGCAAGGCGTCGACATACTGAGCATTGCATCGAGCGTTGGGCTTTCGCCGGAAAAACTGCAGGAACCCGATGCTTTGTTGCCGTTCTCGACCGTCGAGCGATTGGTCAGTGCTGCGCTGAAGGAAAGTGGGCGTACCGATTTGGGTCTTGAACTCGGCAAGCTGTTGTCGGTCAGTGCGCACAGCATCGTCGGATTCGGGATGCTGAGTTGTGCGAATGTCGGCCAGGCGATTCGATTTGTATCGCGCTACTTCCGACTCGTGATGCCGACATTCCAGTTGCGGGACACCTTGACGCCGGAACACGCGGAGTTGCATTTCACGCCGACCACGGCGATGGGCCACGAATGCCTGCTGTTTCACCTCGAGCTGATCGGCTCGGCGGCGCTGCGCAATCTGCACGAAATGTTTGCGGGTGCGCGACCGCCGTGCCGACTGCAGATTTCGATGCTGCCGCCACCGCATGTCGCGCGATATTCGGAGCTCAAAGATGTTCGCACGAGCTTTGGTTCCGAATGGGGATTCGGCACGCGCCTGCGCTTCGCCGCCAGCCTGACGGCCCATCCGCTGATGATGTTCGATCCCAATTCGTTCAAGGTCGCCGACGAGCGTTGTCGTGCCCTCGTTGATCAGGTCGTAGGTGTGCGTCAGTTTGGCGAATGGATCGCGATGACGCTGCGCGAAGTCGGCGATGGCTTGCCGACGCTGCCCGAAATCGCCGGCATGCTCAACATGTCAGCACGGAGCCTCAATCGCTATCTGGAGCGTGAGGGGACTAGCTTTCGAGAAATCGCCGGCCGTGTGAATCACGAACTCGCCTGCGAGCGTCTGGCGACGACCGACATGAGCGTCACCGAGATCGCGTATTCACTCGGCTTCAACGATACGTCCAATTTCACGCGGGCATTTCGCAGCCGGGAAGGCTGTAGTCCGGGCGTGTATCGCGCACGCGCCTGAATTCGGCGCCGCGACGCTGCGCTAGTGTCGGCGCAAGGATCGCGGCCGATAGGTGCCGGGCTTTATAAGTCGCGCCACCGCCGAGGCGTAAACATAGCCCAAGCGGTCCTTGAGCTGCATTTCGACGTAAACGTCCTGCGTTCCGCTCGACAAGCTCTTCGCTTCGATTTTGAATGAGCCGCGCAGGGATTCGATGGCCAAGGGAACCGTAAGCTTCACCTCGAGCATGCGCATGGGATACTCGAAGCCGCTCTCGATATTCGCGAAGTAACTGCCGACGGCTTCAAGTAAGGCCAGCAGTTGATCGGACCGCATGGGCGCGTTGCAGGTGCAATCGAATCGCATTGATCCGGTCTTTGGGGTAGCCAATCGCGCGCCCAGAATGGCCGCGGGGCTCGTTCCCAACCGACTTTGAATCCACGATGCCGCGCTCGAACATACGAGCTGCTGCGCCTCAGCTTCCAACACACGATTCTCCAACGATAAGATCGAATCCGGCGCCACGGTGGGAGCGCATCTGCACTCGTGAACGCGCCAGGATCCGGCACATTATCTTCGCAGGGAACGTGCGGGAATGTACCTATCAAATGATCAGTGCATTAAGGCGTCGAAGACTTCGTGATCACTTCCCAACTTTCGGTTGGTGATGCGCCCATCAATCATCTATAGCCTGAAGACGCGCTGCGGCGCGTCATCACCCGCTCCTGCAGACGCCACTCTATAGATCAACGACGAGACCACCCAGACTAATGAGCACCCGCGCGCCAGCCGCAAACGCCTACGCCTTTCCTCTGACGATTCGTCAGCTATGGAATGCGCCGCTCGTGCATTCGCCGGATCAGGTGATCGTGTATCGCGATCAGGTCCGCTACACCTACCGTGGATTGCGCGAGCGTGTGGGTCGGCTGGCGAGCCTATTGCAAGAACTCGGCGTCCAGTTCGGCGACACCGTCGCGATGATGGATTGGGACAGCCACCGCTACCTCGAGAGCTTCTATGGCGTTCCGATGATGGGCGCCGTGCTGCAAACGGTGAATGTTCGCTTGTCACCGGATCAGATCCTCTACACGCTCAATCACGCACGTCCGAAGGTGCTGCTCGTCAACTCGGACTTCGCGCCGATCTTGAATGAGATTCGGGGGCGCCTGGACAGCGTGCATCGCATCGTCTGGATCAGTGACGATGGCGTGCAGGCGCCGTCGGATACGGCAGGCGATTACGAAGTGCTGATGGCGAACAGCGACCCAAACTTCACGTTCGAAGACTTCGACGAAAACACCGTCGCCACCACGTTCTACACCACCGGCACCACTGGCCTGCCGAAGGGCGTGTTCTTCACACATCGGCAACTGGTCTTGCATACGCTGGTCACGATGGCGGCAATCTCCAGTCCGGCGAGCGGTCAGCGTTTCCACACCGGCGACGTCTACATGCCGCTGACGCCGATGTTTCACGTCCATGCCTGGGGCATGCCTTACGTCGCTTTGCAGATGGGCGTGAAGCAGGTTTATCCCGGGCGTTACATCCCGGATGCGTTGGTGAGGTCGATTCAGAAAGAGCGCGTGACCTTCTCGCACTGTGTGCCGACCGTGCTGCAGATGGTGCTCAACGCCGCTGCGGCCGGTTCCGTCGATCTTCGCGGCTGGAAGGTGGTGATCGGCGGCTCGGCCTTGTCTGAGGCTTTGGCGGGAAAGGCCGTGTCGCAGGGCATCGATATCTTCGCCGGGTACGGGATGTCGGAAACCTGCCCGATCCTGACGCTCGCGCAGATTCGGCCGCGGCACGATGGATTGCGTGAAGCCGAAGAGCTGTCGCTGCGTTGCCGCGCCGGTGCGCCGGTTCCGTTGGTGGCTCTGCGTACCGTTGATGACAGCTTCAAAGATGTGACCAGCGGTGGCGAAATCGTGGTGCGCGCACCGTGGCTAACGCAAGGCTACGCCGGCAATGAATCGGCTTCAGAGGCGCTGTGGCAAGGGGGCTATCTGCACACGGCCGATATCGGAGCTTTGACCGGCGGTTATTTGAAGATCACGGATCGCATCAAGGACGTCATCAAGACCGGCGGTGAGTGGGTGTCGTCGCTCGAAGTCGAGGACCTGCTGTCGCGCCATGACAGCGTCTCCGAGGTGGCGGTGATCGGCGTGCCCGATACGCAGTGGGGCGAGCGCCCGGTGGCCCTCATCGTTCCGCGTACCGCCGGTGTGCTCAACGAATCGGAGCTGCGAGATTTTCTGATGAACTTCGTGGTGCAGGGGCTGATTTCGCGCTACGCCATTCCGTCGAAATTTCAAATCGTCGATGCTTTGGATAAGACCAGCGTCGGCAAACTCGACAAGAAAATCCTGCGCACTCGATTCGCGTCGTAGGATCGGTGATCGAACGCCCTGGTCCGTGTCGGGGTGTGGGTTGCGACTACCCCGAGCCGGTTGCGATGCTCTTTGGAGCCGTGCTGAATTCCGAACTATCGATAGGTGCGGCAACGTGGCCTGCGCGCGAGGATTTTGTCATCTTCCAGCCGCCAGGCCCGAGAGAGAAGAACGCATCGGAGGATGCGATGAGTGGCCGCTCGCGATTCGTGTTGACGACGAGCGACAGCCCACCCGCGCTGTTTCGCGCACTGGCAGGCCATCACTGCGTTGGATAACGGGTATGACGACCGTGTTGCCGCCTGCTGATTCCGAGATGGGCGCGGATTTCGACTTCGACTTCGTGGTCATTGGGTCCGGCTTCGGCGGGAGCGTGTCGGCGCTGCGCCTGAGCGAAAAAGGCTATCGCGTCGCGGTCATGGAGATGGGCAGCCGGTGGTCGTCCGAGACGCTGCCGAAGACCAACTGGAACCTGCGGCGCTTCCTGTGGGCGCCCTTCGCGGGCCTGCGCGGCTTCTTGAGCCTGCGCTTGTTCAAGCACGTCATGATCCTGCATGGCAATGCGGTAGGCGGCGGCTCGATTACCTACGCCCAGACGCTTCTGGTGCCGCCCGATCGCGTGTGGTCGGAAGGCTCGTGGGCCGACCTCGATCGTTGGACCGACGTCATGCCGACGCACTACGACACCGCCAAACGCATGCTTGGGGTCACGCGCAATCCCATGCTCGGTCCGGGCGATTTGCGGCTGCGCCAAATGGCGGATGTGGTCGGGGTCGGCGATACCTTCTATCCGACCGATGTCGGCGTCTTCTTCGGCCCTCCCGGCAGCGAGCCAGGCAGCGTGCACCCGGATCCCTACTTCGGCGGCGAGGGGCCGGAACGGCGCGCCTGCATGGGCTGTGGCGGTTGCATGGTCGGCTGCCGACACGGGGCGAAGAACACGCTCGATCAGAACTACCTGTACCTAGCCGAGCGGCTCGGTGCGCAGGTGTTCGCCGAAACGCGCGTGACCGACGTGCACCCCTTGGGTTTGTCGAACGACGGCAGCGAGGGCTATGCGGTGCACGTTCGCCCCACCTACGGCCGCGCGGCCGACGCGCGTCGTCTCACCGCGCGCAACGTGGTGTTTTCGGCCTCGTCGCTGGGCACCCAGGAGCTGTTGCTGCGGCTGCGCGAAGACGGCTCGCTGCCGAAGATTTCGGACCAGCTCGGCCGCAAGGTGCGGACCAACGCCGAGTCAATCCTGACGATCCGCTATCCCGGATCCAAGCACGATCTGTCCAAGGGCATCGCGATCGGCTCGGGCATTTACATCGACGAACACACGCATGTCGAAGCGGTTCGCTACCCGGCCGGCTCCGACATGATGGGGAGCTTGTTTACCGTGCTGACCCACGGCAAGCCTGGCTGGTCGCGGCCCTTGTCCTGGGTGGTTGCGATGGTCTCGCTGTTGCTGCGACACCCACTCAAAGCTCTGCGTTTCTTGCTGCCATTCGGCTTTGCCATGCAGACCGTCATCCTGCTGTGTATGCAGACCATCGATGGCCACATCAACATGAAGCTGCGGCGCCGCTGGTACTGGCCGTTCTCGCGCACGCTGGTCAGCGAAGGCGATCGCATTCCGACGTTCATTCCGGAAGCCAATCGTTTCGCCGAAGTGGCCGCCAAGGCGACCGGCGGAATCGGCGGCAGCTCCTTCTTTGAAATCTTCTTCAATGTGCCGATGACGGCGCATTGCATGGGCGGCTGCGCGATGGGCCGCTCCTCCCGCGATGGCGTCATCGATGCGCAGAACCGCGTGTTCAATTATCAGAATCTCTATGTCGTGGACGGCTCGATGATCGCTGCCAATCTCGGGGTGAATCCGAGCCTGACGATCACCGCGCTGGCCGAGCGCGCGATGTCCTTCATCCCCAGTAAGCGCTGATTCCGCCCCCGGCAGACACGGCCTTCCGAGGGGGCACGACCCGGGGTATCCCGGTCGCTGGCGTGTTTTGACAAGAGGTTGGCGCAAATTAACAAGTTGAGTCGAGGCGGGCGCTGCATCCTGCCTGCACTTCGACATCCGCGCCGGCGCTGTGCCCCGAACGGCAACGCCGGGCCGAATCGACCGCTCAATGAGGATTGAAGCGGCGTTCGCTGATCGATGTCCTGCAGGCACTGCCACTGGCCCACGACATGGACACCTCATCGCCCCGGAAACTGCTGGGTGAACTGCCCGACACCACCCGCCCCTTCCTGCTGCGTCGCGATCGACTGCTGAGAGTCGACCGCGGGCTGCCGTTGTTCGTCGTCGAGGGTCCTGCGGGCTTCGGAAAGACGGTGCTCGCCGAGCTCTGGCTCGAGCGCCAGCGATCCCTGCAAGCCCAGGTCGGCTGGATCAGCCTGACACGCGACACCTGCGAACCTGCGGCTTTCATTCAGCAGCTGTGGCGCGGGATTGGCAGTGATCCGCGCGTGCTCTCCGAGCGACAGCTCGGAACGCTGGTCGGTCGCCGCCAGCTGTTCGGCGTGATCTCCTCGTATTTCGGCGAGACGCAGGGCCCCTCCTCGCTGGTCGTGGACAATGCGCATTGCCTGGCCGATGCCGACCCGGAATCGCAAGCCTACTTTCGGGCGCTGCTGCAGCTGGCGTCGTTGCACAAACGGATTTGCATTACGAC
Organism: Hydrocarboniphaga effusa AP103; assembly: GCF_000271305.1. GTDB lineage: Bacteria > Pseudomonadota > Gammaproteobacteria > Nevskiales > Nevskiaceae > Hydrocarboniphaga > Hydrocarboniphaga effusa. The sequence continues at coordinate 162,166 of NZ_AKGD01000003.1, read as the reverse complement.
CTCCGTGGAGTCGGAGCGGCTCGGTCTGAATCCACATGCGGCCGATGGTCGCCTGAGCTGGATCGGGGCGCCACAACTGGCCTTCACGCGCGCCGAGTCGGATGCCTTCGTCCGCGTGTGTGGTCACGATGCGTCCGCGAACTCGCTGGATTGGATTTTTCGAATGACCCTGGGCTGGCCGGTGCTGACGCAGATCGCACTAGCGACTCCGATCGATCCCAAGGTCACCCGGCTCGATGCGGTGCCGAGCATCAGCGCGATTCGCTGCTACATCCATCAGCGGATCATTTCCGTGCTCAGCGCAAGCGAGCGCGACGTTCTGTGGATGCTGTGCTGTTTGGGGCGGGCTCCGATTGCCTTGCTGGCCTCTCTCGAACCCGGCGCCCAGGCGGTCGACAGTGCGCTGCGGCATTTCCGACAACTGCGATTGATACAGGACTTCGAGCACGGCGAGCGCTCGGTGGTCGGATTGCATCCGCTGATCCGCAGCGCTGCGGCCACAATGCTGACGACCGATCGCCAACGCGCCCGAGATCTCGCGGTCGAGGCCGCGAGCGATTGGTACTGGCGACATGGATGGAGCATCGAGTCGGCCCAGGTGCTGCTCGAATCCGGATTCGGGCCGACCCCGCCGGTCGTGCGCGAGCGGCTCGTGCAAATCGGCCCTGCACTGATCTTTCGTGATGCCCAACATCTGTCGGTGATCAAGCTTTCGGATCGGTGGGAACGCCGCAACGGACTAATCGACGCGGCGATCGACGATCTCACGAGCTGGGCTTTGATCTTTCGCCGTGAGGCGGCCGCGGCGCGCGCCCGCTTGAACCGTATCGACGGCGAGAATTTGTCGACCGCGCTACACCGCAGCGTGCTCCATGCCTTGGAGGACGATTTTGCGAGTGCGAATGCCCTGTCGAGCGAATGGATCGATCGGAACCGCGACTGCCGCAGCTACCTGATGGGCGTAGCGAAGACCGTGCAGGCCTTCAGCGAGCGGTGCACGGATCGATTCGATCTGGCACATCTTGCCTTGCGGGACGCGACCGAATTGTTCGGTGAATCGCAATCGACCTATGCGATGGCCTGGGTCCACGTGGTCGGCGCCGTGACCGATCTGCAGGCCGGTCGTTATCGATCCGCGCTGGCGCGTGTCGAGCGCGGCTTGCAGGAGTGTGCTTCGCAACCCACGTTCCGGCCGGTGCGCGCGATCCTACGCTCGATCGAAGCCTTCCTGCGGTACGAGCGCAATGAAGTCTCGAGGCTACGAGAAATTCTGTCGGAGGCCTTGCCCGCCTTGGCCGATCAAGGCGTCGTCGATGCACTGGTGCTGGGCTACACGGCTGCTGCGCGCGAACGCGCGGACGCGCTCGATATCGGCACTGCCCTCGACATCCTGGCCGAAGGTGAACAGATCAGTCTGCATCAGCACTATCCGCGCCTGACGCTGGCTTTGCGCACGGAACGCGGCCTGCTGCTGCTGCGCAGCGGCGCACCTGCGCAAGCACGCGCCATCGCCGAGGCCCTGCCGGCGCCGACCCAAGCCAACCTCGGGCATCTGCTGTTCTGCGTGCGGCTCGAGATCGGTGACGGCAATGGGGCTGCCTCTCGCGATTTGAATGCGCTCGCGCTGTCGGCGTCCCGGCAGCGCGGACGATCCGCCCGACTCTGCGAAGCGCTCACCTTGCAGGCGATCATCGACGAGCAGAGCGGACGCCCCAAGCTGGCGATGGCGGCGCTCAGTGAAGCGCTCGAGATCGGGCACGTCGAGGGCTACACGCGTCTATTCGTCGATGAAGGCAGCGCCATTCACGCCTTGCTCGATCGCTTCCTCGCCTTGCCTAACCCGGCGCGCAGTCGCCCGGCCGATTTCCTTGCCCGCAAGCTTTCCGCGCGAACCCGGCAGACCGGCGAGAAAGGACGCGAGTCGCGCACCACCGTTTCACTCAACAAGCGCGAGCGACAAATCATCGCGTTGCTCAATGAAGGTCTGAGCAACACGCAACTGGCGGAGCGCTGTTTCATCTCGCAAGGCACGGTGAAATGGTACTTGCACCACTTGTTCGAAAAATTCGGGGTGGGCAATCGAACTTCCCTGCTGCGTGCGGTCCGCGACGCCGGCATGTCGCTGTCGTGATCCGCAGTTGACGCGGAGCCGGTGGTCTCAGCCGGGAAGTCCGAGCCGCCGGATCTGGGAAGGCGAGCGCCCGAACCAGCGTTCGCAGCATCGATACAGCACGGATTGATCGGCCATGCCGAGAATGTCAGCGATGTGCGCCAGCGGAATCGTCGATTCGATCAGCCAGCGACTGGCCTGTTCGCGACGCACCGCATCGAGGATCCTGGAGAACTGCTGATCTTCAGCCTCCAGGCGTCGTTGCAGCGTTCTGGGATGCAGGCCGAGCAGCTTGGCGACGACCTCGCGTCGACCGCGTGTACTGGACAGCGCGCGCTGCAGGATGTCCGCCACCTGCTCGCTGACCGAGTGGTTTCCGGGGCGAAAGACCAGCCGCAGATAGTCGAGGCTGAGCTGATGCAGGCTCGATTCGCCGCCCACGAGCTCGTTGTCGAGAACCGCGCTGGGGACCGAAATCTGCGCATGTGGCTCACCGAAGGACACCGGTCGTGCGAAGACCTGCTGATAGCGCTTTGCCGGTGCGATGGGCTGATGCGGGAGCGCCACGTCGAGTCTCAGCGGTTGGACTTTCGGCAACCACACGAGGAAATGGTAGAGGTCGGCCATGCATTGGTCGGTGACCTGGCGGCGCGGCATCCAGCTCGGCGTAATCAGGTTCAGGCGCAGGCTGGTGTCGCCCTTTTTCGGCGAGTCTGCGTGGATGCTCATGCGAATGCCGGTGCTATGGGAATGCAGATAGCGACTCAGGACTGCCATCGCATCGCCGATGGTGGAGGCGTTCTGCATCGCGATGGCCAGCGGTCCGAGGATACCGATGTCCTGGCGCTCGGCGATGCGCAGCCCGAGGTCTCCACAGCCGCTGCGTTCGCTGGCGCGTTCAAGCAGCACGCAGATCGCGGGCAAGGAAATTCGCAGCTCTTCATCGGCCAGCGCAGCGCGCGGGATGCCGACCTCGTCCAGCAGCGCCTCCATGCTCAATCCGAGCTCGCGCAGCAATTCGGCGGTGCCACGCATGCCGGCTGCTCGCACGAAGGTCGTCATGTCTCCAATTACAAAGTTATTGTCTCCAGAAGACAAGAGCACACGCGCGTTTCACCGCATCCTGACGGCTCATAAGAACCATTTAAAACAGGTGAGGAGAGCACGTGGCAAAGCCTTTTGACGTCGTGATCATCGGCGCCGGTGTGTCCGGCATTGGCATGGCGAGTCGCTTGAGCGTGGAGTCGCCAGATCACCGATTCGTGATCCTGGAACGGCGACAGCGGGCCGGGGGCACCTGGGATTTGTTTCGCTATCCGGGCGTGCGCTCCGACTCCGACATGTTCACATACGGGTTTCAGTTTCGACCGTGGTCCAACTGCCGCACGCTGGCCGACGGCGACAGCATTCGGAACTACGTGGAAGACACTGCCCGTCACTACGGCGTCGACGAGCACATCGAATTCGGCATGCACTGCACCGCAGCCGAGTGGGATACCCAGCGCCAGCTGTGGACGATTACGGCGACGCACGAGCTGAGCGGCGAAACCCGGCAGTGGACCGCGCGATTCATCGTCAGTGGCCAGGGCTACTATCGCTACGACCAGGGCTATCGCCCTCGTTTTGCGAACGAGCAGGCCTTCCAGGGCCAGATCGTGCATCCGCAGCACTGGCCGAAGGACCTGGACTGCGCCGGTAAGAAGGTAGTCGTGATCGGCAGCGGCGCCACTGCGGTGACGGTGGTTCCCGCGATCGCGAAAAGCGCGGCGCAAGTCACCATGTTGCAGCGGTCACCGACCTATATCTTCTCGTTGCCGGGTTGGGATCGCATGACCGAGGTGCTCGGCAAAGTGCTGCCCGCCGAGCGCTGCTATGCAATTGCGCGTCGCCGCAATCTGTTCGTCTGGAGAAGCACCTACAAGCTCTGCCAGCGCTATCCCAAGGCGATGCGGTGGTTCTTTGTCGGGCAAGCCCGGCGTCACATCGGCGATCGCTTCCGCATGGAAGATTTCAACCCGAGCTACGATCCCTGGGATCAGCGCTTGTGCGCGGTGCCCGATGCGGATCTGTTCAAGGCGATTCGTTCCGGCAAGGCCGACGTCGTCACCGACGGCATCGTGCGCTTCACCGCCAAGGGACTCGAACTACGCTCGGGTCGGCAACTCGACGCCGACATCGTGGTGACGGCCACCGGGCTCGAATTGCAGATGTTCGGCGGCATGCAGCTGAGCATCGACGGCAAGCCCTACGATGTCTCGAAGAAGATGATCTACAAGGGCGTGCTGCTCCAGGATCTGCCGAACTTCGCGTGGATCCTCGGCTACGTGAATTTGTCGTGGACGATGAAGGCCGACATGTCGAGTCTGTATCTGTGCCGGCTGTTCAAGCACATGCAGCAGCACCAGCAGGCCGTTGTGATTCCGCGCGATGACGAGAACAGCTGCCTGGAAGAAAGCGTGCTGGATGCGCTCAGTGCCGGCTACATCGAGCGCTCCAATCATCTGCTGCCGCGACAGGGGCGCAGCGCCCCGTGGACCGTTCGCCACGACTACGAAGAGGATCAACAGATGATGATGCAAACCCCGATCGCGGATACGCGTCTCGAGACCCTCGCCGCACCGGCGCCCCGTCGCGGCAAGGTCATCCGCCGTGCCGCCTAAAGATCAGCCGAAGATCCTGTTGATTCACGCCCCGATCATTCGCACGCCTTCTCCGACCCGTGCGGGCAAACTCTATCCAGAGTACTAGGCCTGCCGCGCCCCCCCAGCTTGAACCCACGCAGAAAGCATGGCCTCGATGGATAGCCGAGCGCCCGAATCGTATGCGCGAGGCAGCGGACCATTCTTAGAGTAATGATTAGCCGCCCGTCCCTTCTGCGCCTGCGTCTACTTCGCCCGATTTACGAAGCCAGCGCGCAGATCAAGACGCTGCTCGGTACTCTCGATACCAACCTTTGAGCGAGTTCTTATTCGGGTAGCCGAGTTGGCGAATGATCAAGCCGACTCGCTTTCCCTGCTTGATGTATATCTGCACCGACGTCCCCCCGTAGTTGAGTAGCGGCCCGGTTTGGAATCCAATCCCTGACATCAAGGAGATTGGACGTGAAGAAGCGGTTCAGCGAAGAGCAGATCATCGGATTTCTGAAGGAAGCGGATGCCGGCGTGCCGATCAAGGAGCTGTGCCGGCGGCACGGGTTCTCGGACGCCAGCTACTACCTGTGGCGGAGCAAGTTCGGCGGCATGGACGTGTCGGATGCCAAACGGCTGAAGGCGCTGGAAGTCGAGAACGCGCGACTGAAGAAGATGCTGGCGGAGAGCCTTCTGGAAACGGAGGTGATCCGTGAGGTTCTGCGAAAAAAGTGATGACCGCACCGGCTCGACGCGAGGCGGTGTGGGAGATGAAATCGCTGGGACTGACAGAGCGACGTGCGCTGACGGCGATCGGCATGAGTGCCAGTTCGCTGCGCTACGTGCCAGCGCCGGACCGCAACGTCGATCTTCGGCGGAAGATCGTGGCGCTGGCGCAGAAATATCGGCGTTACGGCGCGGAGATGATCTACCTGAAGCTGCGGCAGGATGGCCTGCAGGTGAACCACAAGCGCGTGGATCGGCTGTACGCACTGGAGAAACTGCATGTGCGCCGGCGTCGCCGAAAGAAGGTACCGCCAGCGAACCGTCAGCCGCTGATCCGTCCCAGCGCGGCGAACGAGATCTGGTCGATCGATTTCATCTTCGACCGGATCGCATCGGGTCGCGCGCTCAAGTGTCTGGTCATCGTCGACGACGCGACGCACGAAGCGGTTGCCGTGATGGCTCAGCACAGCATCGGCGGCCACCAGCTCACGCGGATGCTCGACGAAGTTTGCGCGCGTCGCGGCAAGCCGTCGGTGATCCGCTCGGACAACGGCCGCGAACTGATCGGCAAGGCCATGCTGACCTGGGCACATCGAAACGGCGTCACGCTGCGACAGATCGAACCGGGCAAGCCCAATCAGAACGCCTACGTCGAATCTTTCAACGGACGCCTGCGCGATGAATGCCTCAACGAGCACTGGTTCGTCAGCCTCGCGCACGCGCAGGCGGTGATCAACGCCTGGGTCCGTGAGTACAACGAGGAGCGACCGAAGAAAGCGCTCGGCGGACTGACGCCCGCCAGCTATGCAAAGCAGTTGGCCGCAAAGGCCGTTACATTAACCTCGGATTCCAAAACCGCCTGCTACTGAACGCGGGGGGACGTCGGCACAGCACGAAGCCGATCTCGTATGAATACATAAACGACCTCTTCAGATGGTCCAAGAATCGTCCGCACACCACAACATCCGAAACCGAAGATCGCGTATCAGCATCCACGACCAGGAGCGCCCATTTCCTGCGCGATGTTGAGCGCAATTGCTTCTTCCATGCAAAGCAGCTTTAAAAAGCGTAGCGGAGCACGCGCGTTCGCCGATCAGCACTAATCCAGTTCGACCCAAACCTGCCCCCATCCGGTTTTGATCTTGGCTAAAGACGAATAGCCAGCGGTTGAACTGATTGTCTTTTACCGTACCTAAAAGTGGTGGCAGAGCCTATTCTTTGGCAGCCCAAGCATGGCCGGAGGGGACCGCCAGCTCGGGCTCCAAAGTGGGGAGACTGATGCGCAAGATATCGCTTGAAGCTAAAAAGACATCGCTCGACTACCTGACCTTCGACTCCGAAGCGGTCCAGAAGACCTATCGGCGGACCATTCAGCGGGGAACCGGGCTTTTCTGCGCCACCTGCCTGCTCAACGCGGCGCTTCAGTATTGGGTGAATGATCCTTGGTGGCTGTGGTCGGTTGTTCTGTCCGTCGCCTGCCTGCCCATCATTCCACTCTGCTCCGTCCGAAGAACTTACTGGTTGTTCTTCGCGGGTCTGGTCATGATCAGCGCGATTATCATGCTGTATTACAGTTTTATGGGCCTGCGTTATGGCGCGGAAGCTGCCTTTCATTTGAAGCTGCTAGTAGCCGTGCCGGTGCTCACGATGGCTGGTCGGCTGGGCTTATCAGTAAAGCGGTTCGTCCTTGTGCTGTTGGTGCTGTCCTTCGTTCTTCTGGATGCGCAGATTGCGTCTGTCGGAGGGCGGATTCCGCTCACAGCAACGCAACTGCATGTGATCCGAACGATCAACATAGGCCTAACGCTGTGCAATCTCGCTTTCCTGCTTATGCACTACTTCCGTCTTGTTGCTGAGCAGCAAGTGATGCTGGAGACCTACGCCACCACCGATCCGTTAACGGGCCTGGCCAATCGTCGTCAGTTATCTGCAGTGTGGGTGCCGATACAGGCTGGGATGGAGCGGCATAAGTTTCCGGTGTCCATCGCCATTTGCGATCTCGATCATTTCAAATCCATCAACGACCGTTTCGGTCACGACACCGGCGACAAAGTGAAAGATCCTAGCTGCTTCGAGCCAGTTGGAAATCGAGTTCCAGCCGCTACAGGCACCTGAATACGTATTACAGCTAGAGCCTACGCATTCAGAGATTGCAGCCTGACCTGCGCCGCGCGCTTACCCAGGGCAGCGGTTGCGCCGAACGCGGCGAGCGTCTTTTGCCTGGGCTTACCGCCCTTTTCGATGTTGTAAACCGTAAGCGAGCTCACGCCGAGCAGCTTGGCGAAATCCGCCTGAGAAAGGCCTAGCTTGGTACGACGCTGCTTAACCAATGCAGCGCTGAATCGCGGGGGCCGGCTGCGCACGCTCGCTTCCGTTCTAGAGCTCTCTCGCTTCGAGCGACCGGCCTCACGTATCAGCTTGCGCTGTTCCGCTATTTCCTTCTTGAGCTGGGCGATCTGCTTACGTTGCTGGGTGAGCTGCGTTCGCAAGGCATCGACTTCCGTTCGAATCGCTTTCTTCGATACACGCAGCACTTCTGCTTTGAACGCCGCAGCAATATTCATAGTGAGCTCGAGCCGTTAAGAAGCGCGGAGCATAGCCGAGTCGACAATCGCGAGCTGCTTTATTCAGATTGCACAGTTAATTGACACCTCCTAACGCCACGGCTACTCCGGATTGAGTAGCGTGCGACGGCCGACAAGGGCTCCGCGACACCAGACTCACTGATAGCGTTGATCGATAGCAAAAGACGTCAAGCACGTACTCCACCTATCGATGACTCCAATACGCATCTCCTGCTGTTGGAAAATATGCCGGATAAATCAGAAAGCGGTGCTCAAAGCTTCCTCAGAAGACGATAAGCACCGGCGCATCGATTAGCGCAGGTCTGCTTCGTCGAGCAGCGACTGGACACGTATCGGGCTCAGGCTTACGTCGAGCATCTGAAACTCAAAGTAGCGATACCCTTTGCTCTCATCGAACTTTGCAACGGTACGCAGAACCTCGCGCCACTCCGCCAAGAAGCTCAGAAAGTCTTTTGCACACCGAGGGCAAAGATCAGCAGCGAACATCGCGGCATGGCGCCCGAAATCGATGTCGATTCTCGCGGGCGACTCGCTCGGCGGAGCATCTTGGGGAACCAGACAGTTGCAACGGTCACATCGGACCGCCAGCACTTGGTGATTGAGGGAATGGATCTCCTTCACTACTTTCATCGCAATCTCCGGACGCAACTCGACCAGGGCGGTCAATCTCAAGAAAATTGCAATGCTCTTTTTGCGAGCCGTGTAACTCTACCATCGAGCCTTACGCTCAAGGCAGGCCGCCCCATTCGCCCACCCGCCTACGAGACGCTCAAACTGCCTGTGCGCCCCAGAGATCACTCCGGATAGACGACGAACAGCTGGCCATCCTCTCCGAACAACATCGCCACCTGGGTGTCTTGCTTGCAACGCGCTGCATCATCCGCAGCGGCTGACTCGCTGTCGTAGATCTTGGCGGCTTCTGGAGTGGCAGCGAAAACACGGCGCGTTGCGGACGGCTCGACCTCAATGGAGACCACGAACTCGTCCGAATCCGGAAGATGCACTATGAAACCGCGAAACTCGGCTGTTTTGGGCAAGCCGAATTCGGCCTTGATCTCGTTCACATCTATCTGTGCCCTGTTGCCCTCATCAGCCCGATTGGTTTGAATGGTGGGACACCTCGTTCCCAGCGAGATGCCTCAGCCGCCGACAACGCCCCCCTTGAATTGATTCGTAACTGCTGCTGCGAGCGGAGGATTACTTTGCTCGACGGCACCGCCCCTCTGTTTAATCCATAGCCCTGGCGGGTCAGCACACCCATTCTATTGGGCCAGCGCCGCGTCCGAACAAATATCCGACTCAGGGCTCCATCATAGGCGACGCGTGCTGCTCAGCATCCAGGTGGTAGCGCCTAGTTAAACGAAGGCTTTCACTTTAGTACCGTCAATCCGACAGGGCTCGCCAGCCAAGCTTGCTTCAGATGTCGTCGGTCAGTCCTATTTCACGCCTTACAACCTTCAAAACCCGTGCGGGCGCGCTTATAAAGAAATCCACAGGCGGAGCTCTTCTTAGCCCCTCCTCTCGTCCTGGCACCGCCCCAAAAAAATCGTTTGGAGTGTCGAGAAGGTATGCAAGGCGCCATGACGTCAATTCCGCAGTGGCGATTGCATCGATAAGTTCACTGAGAACTGGCAGCGGCCTGCCCAACACATCGAACTGAAACCGAGGGTAGAGATAGGCGCCGCAGTGCTTTAGTCGAAACGCGCGCCGCTCTTCTATGAAGCGATCTACGTCGGCCAGCGAAGGCTTCCCCGCCCCGCCCACATCCAGATCACTCGCATGCCAAGGACGGGTGCGAACAATGTATGCCTCTCGCCATGCCGGCTCCTGGAATTCCGCCGGCACCGGTGTGCCGCTCGCTTTCCGATACACGATTCATCGAAGATGTTTACGGCCACCTTGCGAAGGGCAGACCGATCAGGGATTGATGTTCCACGTGGACCCGAAAAATAAAATCCGAACCGGATATGTCGTCCGCAGACAGACGAGCACTGCTTACAATTGTCCGTCTGTCCCTTAGGAAGATACAGATCTCCGCAATCAAAGCCGTTCCCGAATTTCCCGCTTACGGGCTTCTTCTTCTCGGCAACGCTTTGCCGCGCGATCCGAAACGAGGAACGGCACGATCAGGATTACCGCCCAGCCAAGCAACCCTGCGAACGCGATTGCGAGTCGAATAGCCATTGCGCCCTCCAAATGGCGGTGTGAGATCCGCGAAAACCTGCTTGCCCGTCTGCAGGGAGAGCCCGCTTTCTTGCCGCAAAGCAGCCTTTGAAAGCAGTGGCGCCCCCTCAACGACTATCGAATTTTTGGTCCACGTGGACCAGAGTCATCACCATCGAGGTAGAAGCGTCGCAATCCGCAGGATGGACACTACTATGCAAATGTCTTTTGTCCTTCCGCGATAGACAGATGCCCTTCAATCATGGCCTTTCTCGAATCTGCTAAGAGATTAGTCTCGATGCCAATACCTGCCAGCCGTCAGCGTGTCACTCGCGACTGAAGTACAGCGTGTCGCCACATTGGGCGCAGAAATGACGGCGGAGGAACTGCCGCCGCATCATTCGTTCGGTGTGCACACGCCCACCGCCGCATGAGTAGCAGTGCAGACGTCCACCTCGAATCACGCCTGGATGCGTGCCGACATACCAAGCGTAGTTCTGGCGCAGGTATCGAAATCGCCATCCCCAGTAGTTCAGGAATAGGCCGCCCAGCACGCAGCCCCAACAGGTGCCCACACTCTTGAAGCCTAAGATCCCCATTGAGATTCCAACCACGATCAACGCCCCACCGATGCGTTGGACGTAGGTTTCGGTCGCTGGTTGATCCAAGCCATACATGCCGAGAACCAGCACGGTCGATACCACGATGGCCGCCAGCCCCATGTAGACCAGAAAATCGCCAATCGAAAAGCTGATGATCGCAACTCCAAGGTTCAGGGTCGCGAAGAGCCCAAAAGTATGAAAGGAGGGCTTGAGCATCAGATGCGACCAATCAGAAGAAGCGGGGTCACGTGGACGCAAAATCCGCGGTCGCCACCCCAGACCACAGCCGAGCTGGCCCGCGATCGCAAGGCGAGCAGCAGAACCGCATCGTCACTCTTCAGGCGCATTACGACACCCGCCAGTCGCAGGGCGCCCAAAACCGGCCTTCATCCCAGATATGGGACGCGGCAACCGGCGCGATTCGCACCGTCTGGTGAGGCTTGAACAGGAAGTTGGGATCGACGACCGGCAGCTCGATGTTGCTGCTGTTAGGTCCATGGACCTGTTCGAACGAAAGACCGGTCTTGTCGACCTCGAAGGGACCGAGCGGATTACGCCCGAACACCGCATCGCGCTGCGCAACAGCACGTCCCCGCAAGAGCACTTTGATCTTCGCTCCAGTCGCCTGCTCGACGTAGCCGATGCGGTTGTCACGAGAGCACACCGTGCTGCCCACGTTCTTTTGCGTCGCGCTCAGCGCAGCGAAGGACCGATCAGCGGTTGAATTCGCCTCCGCGACGCTTTGGCGGAACTGCGCCCGCTTGCGAGCGTCCTCAGCCTTGGCATTGGCCCTCGCCAGTTCCTCCTGTCGAGACTCCTCGGCGAGCCTCGCCCGAAAACCTGCGCGATAGGTTTCGTCATCCCGCAAAATTTTTAGGCGCTGCTGCGTCGGCAGCGATGACTCGACATACCGCTTGAACAAGTCGGCATCGAGCGACTGCGGCATCGACATCTGAGTGCCGAACTTGAGAGCGGCCCCAACGAAGGCAGCGGTCTTCTGCGCAGCGCTCGACGAGTAGAGATCGGCGTACACGAACTCGTCGCAGGTGCTCGATTTGTTCTTCTCGTTGATGTTGTAAACCTTGCAGCTGATATGCGTCTCGACGGGCTCCAGCGTCGCCAGGCTGAAGTACAAGCGGCCTGCCCGCTCGTAGCCGTACGGGCAACTGCCATATTGGGACTCACCTTTAGAGACGCTACTCCCGCCCAAACGGCAGATCCCCTCGACCACGTAGGTCTCGTTCCGCTTCGCCAGCCGCGCGTAGAGGTCTTGCACCCCGTCCGGCGCCTTCTGCGACGGCGACGAGGCACAGCCCGCCATCGCCAGCACCACGCCGGCAACCACCGGCACCAACCCCAAACCCCGCATTCCTTGCTGCACATTCAACCTAGGCATTTTCACCCCCTACCAATCGGCCCGGCTTTATTTTATATGCCACAGCATATATTTAATATCCCAAAGCAGTTAGACGATATGGCGCGGCGGCTCGACCCTTTCCGGCATGACTTCAGACCGGAAAGCCGTCGCGTTACGGCGTGTATTTGGGAAAAATGTTCGCGTGGAGCGGGTTCGCCGCGACCTCTCACAGGAGGCGCTTGCCCATCTGGTTGCGACGACTCAATCTCACCTCAGCGAGATCGAGCGTGGTGTCGCCGCGGTGCAGCTCGACATGATCGCCCGCATCGCCGATGCGCTTTTGGTCGAGCCGATGACGTTACTGGATCTGCATACGGGCAACACCCTTCGAAACACTGAGCAGAACTAACGCCTGCCGAAAGGCTGTGCCGCAGTCCGCCTGACACTCAGTGCGCAAGTGCGCACGCACCACTATTCGGCGGCACGTAATCAGGCAGCGGTGCCTTCATTGAGCGGCGATGTTTACGCCATTACGCGATGCAGGAAGCCTTGCCTCGCTTTCAGGTTCACACCCCGACACTGAATAGCATCGGACACCTGATAGAACCTCGAAATTCCTCCAATCCGGTACTCATGAACTCCAGAGACGGCGATCTATCAGCCGAACTCCGCAAGTGAAGCGGTAAGGATAGGTCCATCGTTAGCCGAATCGGCCGGCCCCGCCCAACGTCTACATGAGAAAATGTCAGAAATTTATAACTAATTGTTGACTTTGTCAGATTATGAAATAGTATATGAAACAGGGGAGCGCAATGACTGACGGCCCGTTTAAAAATTTGCAGCTGGCTAACAGATGGAAACGGTATACCGAAGCGGTGCAGAACCATTTGGTAGCGCGCGATACCGTGCGAGCCATGGCATGCAATGCGATCGTTCGTGACGTGCTCTTTGGAAGCAACCGAGCCCTCCTCAACGCCGTCGATACCCATGTGAGTCAGGCGCAGCAGGATTTCGATGCGATTGCCTCTGTTGAGGGCATCTTCAGCCGCTACAGCAAATCCCCCTTTGCAGACTCTCTGCAGCGAGAGCTTGTTTTTCGTTTGGACAGCCAAGCACCCGCTGCCGCTTACGACGAAGCGATAACCGCCGCCATCAGTGGGCATATCAGCGAAGTGGGAAATCGAATCGTAGAAGAGTGCATTCGATCTTATGAATCGGATCAAATGAATCGCAGCCAGCTAACTCGAACGATTACTCAGTCAAAGGCAACCCTGAGATCCATTGATCTGGAAGAGCTTTGCCGAGCGGTCCGATCCGGGAATACCAACGCCTTCAAATTGGCTGCATCCAAAAAAGACGGACTTGATGAAGGACCTCCGCTGTGAAGATCAATAGCGACAGACAAGCTCAATACGGGTTAACGCTGCATGTTGCAGAGGAAGCCGATCGCTCTAAAGCTCGCGGCAACAGAGAGATCGCGAGAATTGGAAGCGAGATCACCTTCGATCCCAAGGTGCTCGACACCTATCACTACAGCGGCTGGAAGTCCGCGCACCATGACCTACTCGTCATTTGTGCGGCGGCTGAGTATGCAGATCGCCGATGCGCCAGGAGGATTGGGCAGTGGGCTCGATCATTCAAGCTCACTATTCCCGTCCGAGAGCCCGCGCTTTGGCAGCGTTCAGAAGTCACGCTCAGCCTTATCGATACGCTCCGTCACCTCACCGGCGACGATTGGGATTTCGCATTTACGCCAAGTGTAGCGAAAGACGAAAGCTTCGCACGACAGCGCTCGTTGGATTTCGGCAACAGTAAACAGTTCGTCATCGCCTATAGCGATGGCCTGGATTCTCGTTCTGTGTCTGGCATACATAGCGTCGGTGATGCTGCTATCCGCGTGCGAGTCACCAAGAACAAAGGGCGAATAAAATCGAGCGAAGCCCCTTTTGATTTGATTCCTTTCTCGGTCAAGGTACCGTCGTCTCCAGAGAGCAGTGTACGAAGCAGAGGATTTAAGTTCGCCTCAGTCACCGCCATCGCCGCGCAGATATCCAACGTCAAAAGAATCGTTGTCCCCGAGAGTGGCCAAGGCGCCTTAGGCCCTGCCCTTTTACCACTGCACAACATATACGCAGATTACCGAAATCATCCGACTTTCTTCCGAAAGATGGAGCGCTTCATACGCCTAGCTTTGCAATATGAGCTTTCCTATGAGCAGCCTCGTCTTTGGCACACTAAAGGACAAACGATTTTTGAGTTTATTTCGCAACCCGGCCAAAGCGCTCAGTCTTTGAGCGACACGCGCTCCTGCTGGCAACAACGCTGGAATACGCGATCAGAAGGAAAATTGCGCCAATGCGGGCTATGCGCCGCGTGCTTATTGAGACGAATGAGCTTACATGCAGCAGGTGTGAAAGAGACCGACGACACTTACATTTTCAGTGATCTGAGCGCGTCGAAGCACAAAGGGTCCGCTCAACAGACGAGTCGCACCATGCTCGAATATGGAAGCGTTGGAGCCCGGCACCTGCACCAACTAGCAAATTTGGCAGAAGTGCCCGATGCACAGCTTCGCGGTCACAGCTACGAACTAGCGCGAGTACTTTCCATCCCGGAGGAAGAGACCCTGCTCAACCTCAAACGACTGCTCACGCAGCATTCGAAAGAGTGGCGAGAGTTCGTCAATTCACAAGGTCCGGCCAGCTTCCTGGTTCGCTGGACTGGAGGAGAGCTCTATGGCTGATTTAAATGAGATCAGTGCACAGGAGATGGGACGCCGCTTAAGACTAGCCCGAGAAAGTGCAAACGTTCGGCAAGAGGACGCAGCACAGATTATTGATGTATCACGCCCCACTCTTGTCGCGATTGAGAAAGGGGGGCGCCCGATACGCCTTCTAGAACTTCAAGCGCTTGCCCATCACTACGGAACTTCTGTCAATGCTCTCTTGCGACGCGGGGCCATACACACGGATCTCGTGCCTCGGTTTCGAAGACTGAGAGAGACCGAGGATGACTACATCACTGAAGCGGTGAGATTGCTCAATGAGCTTGTCAGAGCCGAAGTTGAACTGGAAAACGCCCTAGGAATCGAAAGAAAAGCAAAGTACCCCCCCGAACGTGGAATCAGCACCGGTGACGTTACTGATCTTGCCGAACAGCATGCGGAAGATCTTCGGGGATGGTTGGGGCAAGGCTCTGGCCCCATCACCGACATCTTCACTTTAATCGAACTGGATCTAGGCATCCGCCTATACCAAAGACGCCTGTCTTCAGGGTCAAAAGTGGCGGGCTTATTTACTTATGAGCAAAGCGTGGGCGCGTGCATTCTCCTAAATGCAAACCATCCACTTGAACGCCGCATTCAGTCAGCCGCGCATGAACTCGGGCACTTCATGGGCACGAGGCAAGTTCCGGAGGTCCTCGAAGAAAGCGAAAAATTTCTTTCTCGAGAAGAGCGGTACGCCAATAGTTTCGGGCGCGCATTTTTGACTCCGCGCAAGGACTTCGAGGAGAGCTTTCGTCGACTAACTGCAGGATCGGAGAAGCTCACGAGGCGGCACGTGATCATTCTTGCCCATCAGCATCACATCTCTCGCGAAGCTTGCGTACGCAGGCTTGAAGAGCTGAAGCTTGTAAAAAAGGGAATTTGGGCTTGGTTTGAATCCAATGGCGGAATAAAAGATGCGCAAGCACGGGAGGTTCTTGGCGATGCGGCAGTAAAGGTCGATGCTGCCAAAGGAGATGCCGACCGCGTCGTATCGCATCGAATGAGTTTGATGGCGCACTCGGCTTGGAAACGCGGACTCTTCTCAGAGGGGCAGCTTTCCGAGCTTTTGAAAGTTCGGCGCATCGAATTACGGGCGTTAATCGATCAGATTGAGCTTGAGGAAAGTGAATCAAATGACTTACTCATGCTGCCTCTCTGACAGCCCGTTTCCCCTGGTATTGGATACCAGTGTCCTAATAAATCTGCACGCGAGCCGCCATGGAAGGCGCTTGCTATCTGCTTTGCCGAACAAGATCATCGTTCCAAATGTTGTCGAATTAGAGCTCGACAACGACCGAAGTAGATCGACTGGCGAGTATCAATTTGTTCAGGAGCTGATAACTACCGGAGCAGCAACCCTTGCCAGCTTGACCGATGACGAGTCCGTTGAATACCTGAAGCTGGTCTCTACTCTCGATGACGGCGAAGCAGCAACAATTGCGCTCGCCGCAGCACGAGGGCTTTCACCGATCATCGATGAGCAAAAGGGTCAGCTTGTCGCAGAAGAACGATGCCGCTCCACAGTAATAGGTTGCTCATTTGATCTTTTTAGACATCCACATGCGCTAATAGCCCTAGGCTCGGATGCCGTTGAAGCCCTCTATTTTGCCCTTCACGATGGGCGCATGCGCATTCACCACGATCGCTGCGACGAAACTGTGAGTCTTATTGGTGTCGAGCGAGCATTACGCTGCTCTTGCCTGCCGGGGTACAAGATAAAACGTCCGCTTTGGCAGGCGATGCTTGCCTCTCCAGTTAGCGTCAGTCCGCGAAAACTTTAAATCACTTGAGCCAGGTTGCGGCCGAAGGTGTCATGCATATAGCAGCGTGCCGCCAAGCACAGCTTCTACACTACGAATCGCGAGAGACTATATGAGTTTATCCACTGACCTATTTAACGCTGCGAAAAAGCTCGCGGACCGCGCAGAAAAGCTGAGCACCACGGATTCCTCGGTATCGCTTGAAGCCCTGGAGCGTGCGGCGGAACGTGCAGGAAAAGCGTGGAGTGGTTCGTGGATTGGGTACCAGTCGCGCGTCTACTACAAAGGATTGAATGAACCGCCACCGCGCGCGCTTTAGCCAGGAATGGGGATTCATGCAGACCTTCAGCAATGAGACTGCGGGCGAGTGGCAGGAATATCGATATGACGACGTCGTCAAGGCGATTGAAGCCGACGCAGGACTCCTGGACCTGAAGTTTATTCAAAACGAGTGCAGAAACACTCTGGATTTATTCGAAGAGACACACTCGGAGGTTAACTCTCTCCTCTCGACCGCAATCGAGCGATGCCCGACTGACAAATTTATTGAAGACATCTCATCCAAGCTCCACGAGATGAAGGTTTTTGATGCCGGAGACTTCATTGCGTAAGCTGCCCCGCTCACCGGACAAACGAAAGGTAGAACTTTCTGGCATTTTTCCTAGCCAGGAGGTTTTATGCGGACTTCAAAATTCAGCGAGACGCAGATCGTCGCGCTTGTAATGACCCACCGAAATCTGCACAGGTCAGGCCGCTAAGGCAAATGCCTCAGCGGGTGTTTTCATCTTCAGCGCTTGATGTGGGCGCCGATGGTTGTAAAAGACAATCCAGTCGCTGATCACGCGGCTGGCATGCTGCAGGGTTTCGAAGCGATGCCGATGCACGCACTGTTCCTTGAGCGATCGGATCACCCGCTCCACCATGCCGTTCTGCTGCGGGCAGTGCGGCGTGATGAATTCCTGCTGCAGGCCGTAGCTGCGAACCAGTGCCGTGTACTTCCGGCTCGTGAAAACCAAACCGTTGTCTGATCGCAGCAGAAACGGCATCGGAACGCGCCCCAGCGTACCGAACCGAGCGATCAACGCTTGCTCCAGGGCAGCACTGGCCGTCGTCGCACGGCCCGTGCGGGACAAGTGCCAGCCCAGCAGTTCGCGCGTGTGGCAATCGATGACCACCGCCAAGCTGGCCCAGCCATCCCGGCCTGCCCAAACCCGACACAAGTCCGTTGCCCAGCGCTGATTCGGCGCCTGTGCCTTCGACGGCAGGGCTTCGATCCGCGGTCGGTGTCCGACTGGCCGTTTCTTCACTTGCCAGCCTTTGATCTGAAACAGCCGCTGCACCGTGTTCTTGTTGAAACCCAGCAGTGCGGCCACCGTGCGATAGCCGAACGACGGCTCTTCTTCGATCAAGGCTTTGATCGGCTCGGCGAAGCGCGCCTGCACCTTCGGCGCCGCCTTTTGCGATCGGTAGTAGATCGTCCGTCGTGAGAACCCGAACCAGCGGCACAGCTGGCTGATCGACACCTCGAAGCCATCGGCTTTGAGTCCCTGGCGGATCGCTTCGATCACTTCTCGTCCTCGCCCAGCAGGGACTGCAATTTTTTTCGAGCCCGCAGCTCCAGCATCGCCTCGCCGTAGGCTTCCTGCAGGTCCTTGAGCTTGCGCTCGTACTGCTCGCGAACGTCTTCGGGCTTGGCCCTTAGCGCGTTTTCCATCCCGGCCTTGGCCTGATCAACCCAATCTTCGAGCTCCGACGGTGGCAGGTCGAACTGCCGAGACGCCTCCGCCACTGTCTTGTTCCCCTGGATGATCTCCAGCACCAGCGCACCCTTGCGCTTGGCTGTCCACCGCTTGATTTCGTCTTCCATCACAACGCTCATGTCTTACTCCTTTCAAAGTATCGCCTGAGCAGAATTTCAGTGGGTCATTACATCTGCTTCCTTCAAAAACCCAATGATCTGCTCTTCGCTGAACCGCTTCTTCACGTCCAATCTCCTTGATGACAGGGATTGGATTCCAAACCGATCCGCTACTCAACTGCGGGGGGACGTCGTCCAGACTAGTTCACGAGCCCATACCTACTTCAATTTTGCCCCAGGCTTCGACGTCGCTTCGAGCCTGCATGAAAAGATGTAGGGGCAGCGCGCCTCCACCAGGAAATGTGCTCGAATCTCACTAGTGGTGCCCGGCTCAAGAACGGTACTTGGCCAATGCTCCCATGGTTTCCTGATGTAAAGCTCTTGCAAGTTGTTTAAGCGAGGGCCTATCGGGCCAAGGGCGTTTGCTTGGGGATCAGATACGCGGTTATTCGCGTCTCCTTTGTGTTGACATCAAGAGGAACCGTTCCCACATTTCGCCAGTGGCATATGACGGTAATTACCTCTTGCTGTTCATTCACAGCGACGCTTTCAGCCGAAATAGTTCCGTCAAACGACGGAATCTCTCCCCGCCTGCGCAAAAACTCTGAGAGAGACCAGCGCCAGAATGCCCATACACCAGCAACAAAAATCCCCAATGAAGTGACGAGACTTTGAATCGTCTCTGCAGTGTCTTTGCTCGGCAACTCCATCTACCCTCCCCTTCACCATGCTGAACAAGCAATCCCTTCGCATCTTGATCTGAAGCAGATGAGAATCAAGCTGCCGCGGCCAGATCGATCATGCTTTTGCAATGCGCTTCATCGCAGTGCCGAATCAACGCAATTACATCTTTCAAGATAGCGGGCGATTCGCTGAGCACAGAAACGTCGTGATCAGGCTCTGCAATGGAATCGAAGTGCGAATAGGTATGCAGAAAGCGCAGGATGCGCGTCTTCTTGGCTGTGTCGAAATCGATTCCCTCGAATTTCTTGAACAGCTCTCCAGCCCGATCCGGTAGTCGAAATGCCAAGAAGCTCTCGAGAAGACGTCGGGCGATGTTAGGCAGAACGTAATAAGCCTCGATACTGACTTGAGCGTCTTTCGTAGACTCTTCGTAGATCCGCTTGAATAGGTAGTGGTATTCCGACTCGTACTGATGCAGAAAGGGATCGAGGGCGCCAATTGTGGAGCGCCGTTGACCTTCGACAAACGATGAGGACAGCATGTAGAACCGCGCGGGCTGCTGATCCGGCTTGTTCTTTTTTTGTTGTCCGGGCATGTGGTTAAACCAGTTACGAACCTGCCGGAAGAAAGCAAAGTTGTGAGTCAACACGAACAGTTGCCCAACATCCGCTGTCCGTTGCTTCATGAAGGCGAACGCATTGAACAGTGAATTCGCGTCAAGGCTGGAGACGGGATCATCGATCACGACGATCCCGGTCTTGAGATCGAAGTCAGCGTCCTCCAGCGACTTGAGGAAATATAGAAACGCGATCGCGGTACGTTCGCCATCGCTGAGATGAAGAGCGGGCTGACCTCCTCTTGATATCCGATATCCCGTCTTATCTACGTCAAAGCGAAGTTCATCTCTGCCCAAGTAACTCGCAACCTCCCTATTGAGCTCCTCCGCTGGCCGCAAGTGCTGGCGTATCTGCATCTCGATCTCGGCGATGTTCGCCTTTACCCGTACCACCAGGGCTCTCTGTTCGCTCGCTTTTGCCCGTGCTTCGTCGATCTCTACAGATATCTTGTTCCACTGCGCCAAGACATTAATCCGCTCATGCTCGGCTAGGCTCTGTCGTGCCGCAGGCAACGCCTTGTCGAATGAATCGGTATGTTGGTTGTGTTGGTCAATCAAAGCCTTGAGCCGCCCGAAAGCCGTAACTCCTGTAGCCGCCTCAATCGCAGCGATACCACTCATCAGCATCTTGAAGAAGGTGACAAGAGTCGGAGCTGGCTTTTCAGGTGTCCCGAGAGCGGTCGTGTATTCGTCAAGGCTCAATGGCTTAAAGGGAGCTTTCTTTTTTGCTTCAAGACCACGAATCAACATATCCAACGATATCGAAACTGTTACTGCCTTTGACCTCAAGGATTTGACCGCTTCTTCGTATTGAGATCTCAGATGGCCGTACAAAGTCTCTTTGGCCGGCGGGTTGAACTCGCGTCCAAAGGACTTAGCGGCATGTATCTCGGAGATGAGCCCGTCCAGTTCACTATGAAATTGCTCAAACTCGTCGTTAAAATGAGCTTCGAGTTCTGCAAGCCGTTGCTGCTGTAGGGGGTTAGAGCAGAACTGACATGTCGTGAATGGCGGCGAACCAGCGTGCAGTTTGAGCCCCGTGGATACCCAGGCCGCTAGATCAGGGTTCTCGGCCAGGGCGTTGACGACGGTCGATACGACAGAGCGCTGGAGCATGGCGGCTGACCGCTCCGTGAGTGACTTGACGTCCGGAAAGCTGATCGGCGGATACGACAACTTGTCCATCCGCTTGCTGTCCTTGATCTCTAACAGCCGATTACGTGCGTCGGCAGACAAGGGTTCCGGCGGAGGCGCCACGCCCGCAAGCGTGCGCATGGATTGCCTGAAATCTCCGGCGTTGTAGTTGTTGTAAGGCCCGCCCCCCGCCACTGTCAGCAGATTCTTAATGCTCTTGGCTTCTTCGGCGCAAAAGGCTTCCAGCGCGGCGTTAGCTCTTACCAGCTTTCGACTCCATCGACCTTCTTCCTCTTCTGCCACGGCCAACTCCGCTTTCAGCACTTCGATCTGCTTCTGCTTCTCGACGCTGTCCTCTCCGAGAAAAAAAACGGGCGGGAACTGCTGGGTGGCTGACTCGAACACGTTCCTGATGACCGTGTCCCGATTAAATGTCCGAACCTGTGGGAGCGTCGCGTCCTTGAATTCGTTAGATGAGATGGAAGTGTCACCAACTAGCACCTTGGCAATCCCCGGATCGAGTGGAGTTGCCGTCTGCAGGTGGTGAAAGAGATTCGAGAGCGAGGTTTTTCCAGCGCCATTCCACCCATAGATAACGTTGTAGCGTGCGAAGTCCAATAGGCCCTCGGTAGGCCATGTGAAATCGCGAAAAATGCGATACCCCTTGATCTCTTGAATGCGGGTAATTTTCACGGATCGGGCTCAAGGAAAGTGACTTTCATTATTCATCACCGGATGGGTGGCCGACATCCGATACCCCTCTCCCATTCGCCGTGCGCTGAGTTACGATATGGCGTCAACCAAGGAGGCTCTACCCGGCAACGGGTAGGGCCTTTTTTGTTTTTTCGCCGCCGATAGGGTCCGAAATGAAAAGCATAAAACAAGAGTACTGCCCGAACTGCGACATGCACTACAACGAGGTTTGCGTAGATGGACGCTGCAGCATCTGCGACACCGACCTACCCATCGCGAAAACCGCCCCCCAGCTTGCGCAGCAGAACAAAGAGCTGGATGCACTCATCTATCTGGTACGCGAATGCAGGAAGTGGGGGAAGTCTCACGACTTTCCGGCTGCACGCGAATACCCCCACTACTCGCAGCTTCGGACAATTGGGCGATTCTTCTTCGAAATCGGCGGGCGTCAGCAGATGCGCCGTGCGCTACGCGTCCTCAGCGAGGAGCTAGGCACAGCAGACGCATCGAACTGGGGACGGTTCGTCGAATTTGCGTGGGACGACATCGGCGGCTGGAAGGCTTAGGGTGGGTGTGCATATAGATGCAGGGCTTACGTCACTGTGCCCCCCATGCAGGCGTAGATCACTTCGGCGCATTCTCACTGGCCGCCATCCAGGTCATCACCCACCGAATCACGCTAGATGCCTGCCCCTTGAAAACGCTCTTTCTCCCAGTTTCGAGCGGGTCGCCCGGGAATCGAATCCGCAACCGGTGATTTCGAATCTCGAGGTGAATGCGCTCATCCGCCGGTAAGGATTGGATGCGTACCTCGTCAGAACCATCCAGGCGCATCGACCCTTCTAGTGCCTCGCTCGCATACAGCCATTTGTCGAGCAACCAACGGTAGTCAGCATCCTGCTGCTTTTTGAGATTCAACAGCCAGCACAGCAAGTCAGTCGCACGCTCCAACCGAGCGCCCGTCCCAATCATGTCCGGCATCGGCGAGCCCTCCGGAGTGCGAAGCTCCATCGGATGACGCATCAGATTGGAACCCCGCTTCCCCGACGGAATTTCAGCGATCTTTTGAAGGGATCCCCGAAGCGCATCGACGCCATCAGGCGCATCGCCCCGCTCACCCATCAAGTACTGATGGGCGTGTTCGAAGTACAGCTTCAAGCCTTCTGCGTCGGCCAATGTTTTTGGCTCATGCTCAGATGCAGTTTCGATCAACTGCAGCGGCGTTTCGTCACGAAACACAAGCAGCCTCGTTGCTGAGCTGGAATCTCCCCGCGCACACTCTTTCTGCTGATCCAGCTCGATACGGTCGCGCAAGCGACGCTGAGTCGTTGCAGCATCGACACCCTCTTCTTCGCATTGTTTGGCGAGTCGATACCAGGTCGCACGACTACTGCTACGAAGTGCAAACGCCTTCAAAGAAATTTCTGGCAGACCGACCTGATAGGCGTACAACGCCACGCAAAGGGTATGGATGTAATGGCGCAGCGTGGTGGTCTCGTGCAGGTGCCCGAGCAGTGCGCAGATCGCTTTGAGCCCCTGCCCGCACTGTCCCGCCGACGCCAACAATATTTCCCGCTGCGCAGGCGTCGGCATCAGCTCCGCCACCCACGGCAAGTCTTTCAGGAGATCGAAATCGACGATGTTGGCAAGCATCAATAGCAGCAGCACGCTGGCCTTGGTGTGCCGCAAGTGATGAGGCCCGATGTCGGGATCCCCAGTGGCCGACTTCATTGACTTGGCTACGCGATCGAAAAAGTTGTCGCCGCTTGCATCATGGTCCGGCCCGGCATCCAGTGGCTTCGCGGCGCCAATGGCACGCGCGGCCTCAAGCAATTCGAGGAGCGCGTCCCCCGCCAGGGCCACTGGGACGACACGTTCTGACGAGGCCGTCTTGAGCGTCCTTCCTTCGTATTCCCGGATTCGGATCATGTCTCCATCCAAGTCGGCCCAGCGCAGCTTCTCGGTTTCGGCCCTGCGCGCGCCGGTTGCTTCCGTCAACCTGAAGTGGCGGCTGGCCGACACGCGATTTTTTGCCGTACCGATCCTGGAGCTCACCGATTTCAGTCGCTCCTCGATTCGGCGAATCTCCACCGCCGACAGGATCTTTGCACTGACGACCCGCCGGGCCGAATCAGCGATTTTCGAAATGATGAAGCCGTCTTTCTCCAAGGCATCCTGACGGTTCGTCAGGAAAGTTCGGAAGCGAGTCCAAGCCCCGTGATGCGTCCGGGCAGGGAAATGCGGCGACGTCAGATCCCACAGCGTTTGCAGGATCGCCTCATCAATCTGGGTCCACGATTCCCGCGTGTCGGCAAAGCCCACTAAGCCATGCCAGACCACGCGCAGGATTCGTGCGTTCATCTTTCTGGCGCGCTTGCTGAGGTTGGGACCGTGCTCTCGCTCGTATTCCTCAACCATGAAGTAAGCAAACCGGCACAGCAGCTTCTGCGATAAAGACTGGCTGGCCTCGATGTCTTTGCTCAGCAAGCCAAGCCACTCGCTGGTCAGAACGTCGGTGCGGTCACCGATTGTCCGCGCGTAGTCGCGCTGCTTCAGATCTGACGGGAGAGGCTCGCCCAACTCGGAGTCCGGGTCAGCCTCGGCCTGCGTCTCCTCTTCGTCTTTGCTCGCTACCGGACCAAGGCCGGCAAGCCGACGAAACTCACGGACCGCCAAGTCCTCCGTCAGAATCTCACCGCTCGCATAGGCCGCCAATACGGGCGATGCAGCAAGCTGCATCTGCTGACGCAGCCCCAGCAGAAAATCCGGCAGTCGCATCTCATCAGGAAGGCCCAGCGATCGCAGGTAAGCACGAAATGCGTTGTTCCAATGCTCCTGTCGCTTCGAGGACAAAGACTTCAACAAAGGCCTCAAGGCATCCGCCACCCTCACGCGCTCAACCGCGATGAGCGCTGACAGATAGGGATCCAACAGCACCGTCCGGCGCATCAAGTCGCCGGTGCGCACGGCCCGAACCTTCAATTCAATCAGGCGCACATCGCCGACCGCCTGGACAGGTTCATCGCCAGCAATGAATGTCAGAAAAGCATCCAGATGCGGAACGCAAAGAAGACCGCCGCGCAATGCTGCGGCAACGATCAGCCGGCCCGTGTCGATCTGCAGCGCCTGCTCCCCGTCGGCCACCGCCGGCAGATGCGCCAAATCATGGGCAATGGCGGGCAGCAGGGACTGCTGAAGATAGGCCAAGCACCCGAATTCGTGACTGCTGACCAGCCAGTTGCGCTGGAATCGCGAGCGAGGACGGCTGGCGAACAACGGGATGTTGGTTCTAATTCGAATGTATTCGCAAATGCGCTCGGCATACGCGGGTAGATCGACGCCCGGCCGATCTGCCACCGTGCGCAGAACATCTCGCACCAGCCCGAGTGCCGCCTCTGGCGACGGCGGCTCCCACTCGAACGCGGCCTCGAACAGGTCCTCCGGCCCCTCTCTGAGCAGGGAGACGACCGCTTCATCGCTAAGCACCGGCGGCGGTATAGGTGCCGAGCTTAGTCGGGGTGGCGCCGGTAAAAGATTCGGCCACGGCCTGGGATCCGGAAAATCTTCGATCCGAAGGACTTCGAAGCCCAGATCCCGCTCCAAAGATTCCTGCATCGCCAGCCACTGCGCGCGAAACTCCGCCGACGGAAAGGTCGAGGTCCACGTCCACGGATGCCGTCCTCGCACCCAGTGGCCCAGACCGGCGTCTTTCATTCGGCCCGACAACTCGTTCACACAAGAACGCACCAGCTTGCGACCCCAATTGCCGGGCAGCTTCTTCAAGGTGCTGGACAAGTCCATGAACCGGGGTTGAAACGGCACGCTGTTTCGTACTGTATCGAATATACGAAGGCTCAGAATGTGGTCCGGATTTCGGCTCAATCCGGCAAAACCCGGATCGATGATGGACAGTGCCGAGGCCAGGGAGCGCAGCACGTCGAGCTGCTCCAGAACACCCCGGCCCAGCGGGACATAGCGATCGGTCGAGCCATCCGGCCGGCTTTTATCGCGCACCAGCGCCCAGCCATCGGCCGTGATAATTCCGGGGACGGGTTCCCGGCTTCGCCGGCCGGCTGTCGCCAACCCCAGCCAGATCGATAGGTACATGGAAAGATTGTTGTAGACCGCCGGCCAACGCTGTTCTCTAACGGCCGATTTGAAACGCGCTTTGAGCTTGGCGATCTGCGCGGCGACCTTGGCGACTTCGAACCCTTGCGGACAACCGACCCTCTCGCCAGCGACCTCGACTGAAGGCGGTTCGCCTAACGGCCCTGCCCACGGCGCAACGATCTCCCGCCACAACTGCTCGACCTGTTTGCGCTCATAGGACGCGTAGTGAATGAGGTTGTTGAGATTGGCGTCGTTCGCGTCGATCAAGACCTTGACCAACGCCAGGTCGTCGCGTCCACGCTCCAGCAAGGCCAGCTTCAGAGCACCGGCGATGGCCCGCGGGGTGATACCCAGACTTTTGGGCAGTGTGGCGATCAGGGATCGCGCTTGTTCGAGGATCGTTGAGTGGCGCCGGTGCGGCTTTTCATCAAGTACGTCGACCAAGGGACGCCAAGCGACCGGCAACGGCAAACGCAAGGTCTTGACGGCTGGCGCACAAAATTCCGGCAAGTCAGGACAGTCCGCCAGTTCCGGCAGACCTGCAAGGACATGGACCATATAGTCGGGCTTGCTGATGACCACAGATTGTTTCAGTTCCCCCGCTGATGGAGAGGACCGACCGATGGCCAAGCCAGACACGAAGTCGAGAGACCGGCCCGTCAGCAGGCTGAGTCCAATGGACAGGCGCGCCCGCTGTTCGATCGAGCTGTCTGCCGGCTTCAAGACCACGCAGCCCACAACCGCTTCTATTGCTGCGACCGATAGACGCCAATCTGGCCAGGGCAGGAGCGCGTTGGCGCGCTCGATGTGATGCAGGGCGGATTTAGCCGCGTACCAGCCCGCCATCGGCTCGCCCTTGGCCAGGAAAAGCACGGTGGAGGGCTCGACCCCTTCCCCATCACCAGGATCGACGATCAGCTTCTTCGACCGCTTAGCTTTGCCTTCATTCCCAAGGTCGTCTTTGCTCTGGTCTTCCTCCTCATCCACGAGGGCGCCTTTGCCCCGATCTTTCCCCTTATCCACGGGGGCACCTTTGCCCTGGTCTTTCACCTCATCTTCGGGCCGCAGCGGTTCGTGCTCGACGATTTCGATCGCAAACCCCGCGTGAACCGAACCCACATCCAGTTCATGGCCGATGATGGTCACGTGGCCATACAGGTCAACCTCGACTTTACGGACCTGCCTGGCAATGTCTTTGCGCAGTGCGGTCTGGTCGCGCTCCACCGCCGAGCTCCGCATCCAGATCAGCTGGAGCAGCCGGCCGATCTCCGCACTCACCTTTCGCGCCCCCTCGATACGGGCATCGAGATCGGTTTCGCCCATTCCAGAATCGCTCAAGGCTTTTCGAACTGACGGAAGGCCGGACTCCGTATGGGCAAGCTTCAGAATCTGGCTGAGTTGGGTCGACGCCTTCGCAGTCAGCCCCTGCAGTTGGCTGGCGGTTTCGACAGCCCTGCTGGCGTGTCGAATATCCGCCAGCTCACGCAGGACCCGCAGGGCGCCGTACACCCGCGTGGCCAAACCGTCTTTCAGGTCGAGCACCTCGCCGTTTAGGTACCGCTCGTACTTCTTTGGAGCGTGCACCCGGCGCTGGTGCTGGAACATCTGCCAAGCGAACCAGGCCTGCAACCACTCGAAGGCGCGTTTCTGCTCCTCGGACGCGCGTTCTTTAGGTTGAATCAGTAGGAGATCGCACAGCCCGCTGTCCCCCGTGTGGGGACGCAGTGGGGTTTTCCGAGCGCGGTTGCGATCGATATGCGCATTCAGGAAGTGCGGATCGACATCCTTTTCATCGAGCAACGCAATCTGACGTATCAGCCGAAGTCGTTGTGCTTGGTCAGGAAACGCCGGTTCAGCCTCATCAAACTCGGGCACAGCCTCCAGAAGCTCTACCAGACGGCGGCAGCAGTAGACGATCGCCGCAAGATTTTGGTGCGCCCGCAACATGAACAGCACATCGAGGACTTCCTGCTGGCCGACGCCCAATCGATCCGACAGCAGCGCGCTCAGCTGTTCGAACCGGGGGTTCACGCGCTCCCCTTCTGGCGAATCCTCGCGACCATGGCCCGCCCCAAACCGGTCAGGGTCTGAGCCACCTCGTAATTCGGAGCCGCGCAGACGATGCGATCACGGTGCGCTTCAAACAGAGGGGCCAGCGCACCCTGGGCGAACTGAGCCAAGTCTGCGACGCCGAATCGGGACTCGCTCTTGGCAATAAGCGTCCTGACGGTCACCTGCCGATGCGGAAGCACCTGGGCGGCCAGGAACCCGGACAAGACATTCTCCAGGACGCTCACAGGCGCATCCTCCACCTCGATCCTCCCCACCACCGGAGGTGCCCAGCTGACAAGGCGCGCGACAAAGTCAGCAGGTAGCGCCGAGAGGAACTTGTAAGTCGCAAGGGGCACACGGACTGGCCCTTCCACTTTGAAGGTTGCCAGTTCCAGGCGAAACGCCGGGATCTGAGGGGCCGAGTGGCGGTCCCGCCTCCACCGCATGGGTGGTGGCTCGCGCAAAACCTGCTCCGGAAAATCGGACGAGAAGCTGTTGACCAACCCTCGATATACGGCCGCCAACAGTAGCGCGCGCTCCCGCTGCTCCGGCGCCACTCTCGGCAAGGGAGCGCCCTCGATCAGCCTCCGAAGTACGCCACACGGAAGCAGCTTTCTCTCTGCCGTCAGATCGGCAGCCAGGGCGTCCAGGAGATCGCGGCGCAGGGCTTCAGCCAAGGCACACCGACGGTCATGATGAGTAGACTTTCAGTGTCTCACACGATCGTGGTTAATCGGCGTTAAACAACAAAAAACGCGCTGGCCGAAACCAGCGCGTTCGAATTTTTCTGCCTTCTGGGACGGCTACTTAGGTCAATTTACACCGTTTCAACCCAGTTACCGCCAACTACAAAGTTCGGCTTATGAGTGCTCCACCCCGCACCAGACAGACGATCAGTATATAGGACCTGAGGCCACCACTTCAAGGAAATGCTGCCTACATCCTTGATGGAACTGATGAAACTCCGATCCCCCGTCCGCGTCTGCAGCGGCCGGGGCGGCGATTATATAGACGCATCTCGGGATATGCGAGAACTTTTTTCGGGCCCGCCTCCCCGTTCCTCGAACCCGGGCCGAGACCCTCTGCAGGCGGACGGGCGGCCCATTCCCTGCTCCTGCAGAGCAGGATCGGCCATGGAGAAAACAAGACGGAAACCAGCGGCCGAATGACGCAGGTCAGCGCAGTCCGCGTGCGGATCCGCGATCCTTCGGCGCATGCAACGCCTGGTCGAACTGGCCTATCTGATGGCTCCCGTCTATTTCGCCAACATGGCGCCTCCGCTCGTGAGGTTCTGGCCATGGTGGAACCCGCCGATCCACCGCCGGGCATTGGGAGATCACAAGACCGTGATCGGTTTCGTCTTCGGATTGATCGCAGCCGTGGCGACCACTGCAACGCAGCACTGGCTGAATTGGAAGGCGAGCCTCCTCGATTACGACGCATGGCTGACATTGGGCGTCTGCTCCGGTGCCGGCGCCTTGGGGGGGAGACTGTCTCAAAAGCTTTGTGAAGCGGCGCCTCGGAAAGAAGCCGGGTAGCCGATGGGTGCCTGCAGATCAGCTGGACTTCGTGATCGGCGGCTTGCTTGCGCTTTCTTTCTGGATACGGCTGAGCTTTGCCGATGTTCTCATGGTGGTATCGATGAGCTTCGTCGCCGACCTCGTCGTCAACCGGCTCGCTTACCGGCTCGGACTACGGGACACCCGCTGGTGAACCTTCGCCTCCGGAGAGAGGCCGCTTCAGTCTGTCGCGGAGGCCGCTCAATCGCCTCGCGGACTGGCACCCGATGCGCCAGATGCTTCGCATTGCCGGCGTAGCGATCACGCGCGCGGCGATGACCCAGGTCATTGCAGCCACCTTCGAAGTTCATGAGTCTTTTCGTCATGCCGACGGAGAGAAATCAATGAACACGGTGCTTCAGCTCATTTTGCTTTTCGCGTTGTCCGGAGTCGCACTTTCCGGATACTGGACTTGGCGCGGGCTGACGTCGGAAGCATCGAAAGCCTGCGCATCCGTCGCACAGCGGAAGTTTTCCTGGGATACCCGCTGTATACGTTTGGATTGATCCTCTATGTGCTGATAGTGGCACTCGCTGTCGCCGCTCTGTGGCGAAGCGACGACTCATCGGCGCCAGCACGTCGCTCCCGCTGACCCGAAGCCGGCACTCGCCGGGATACTCCAGGTACCGGCAGAGCTTCAGCGTCATTCCCCTGCTCCAGCAATGCGGAGTATTTCGAGATGGAACAGCGCAAAGATCGCGCTGATCAAGCGCAGACCACGGAAGGCACCCCGCAAGCAGCCGAACAGCCCCTGCAGACGGGCCGACATCAGAAGCTGGCGCTCCTCTCGTGGTTACTGGGCCTCGGCATTCTGGCGGCGTTGATCGGCGTCGCGCTCCATCAATCCGAGGAGAAGGCGTTCATACGGCTCATGCAAGAGGTCCGGCCCGAGTGGCTGACGCTAACGGTGCTGCTACAGGCGGCCACCTATTGCTCGCAAGGACAGATCTGGCGCGATCTGGCCCGCCATGCCGGACATCGGCTCTCACTGGGCCTTGCGCTCCAGGTGAGCCTGGCGAAGCTATTCGTCGATCAAACGATTCCGCTGATGGGCATCGGCGGAACCACGATGATGGCCTCCGTACTCAAAAACCGAGGACTGTCAGCCTCCATCGTCATGGGCGGCGTCGGAGTCAGCATCGTGTCGTACTTCACCGCGTATCTGCTTGCTCTGGCTGCCGCAATGCTGATCGCGCTGGGGACCGGCCAGATCGTCACGCCGGTCCTGATGCTCTCGGGATTGTTCACCATCGCCAGCATCGGATTGATCGCGTCGACATGGCTGCTCGTCGGCAGAGCCGTCCGGTTGCCGCCGGCCCTGCACAGGCTCGATTGGCTCAATAGAAGCCTCAAGAGCTTGAGAGAAGCAGACCCGGGGCTACTCCGGAAGCCGTCGGTGCTGCTGAGGGCGACGGTCCTGCAGTTGTCGATCGTCGCACTCGATGCATTGACCTTGTGGGCGCTGCTCCGATCGCTCGGCGTGGAAGCATCGCCCGCTCAAGTCTTCGCCAGCTTCATGATCTCCTCCATCGTTCGCAGCCTCAGCTTCATGCCTGGGGGAATCGGCGCCTTCGAAGCAGCCTCATTCGCAACCCTGCAATGGACCGGCGTCTCCGCAGCCGCCGCACTATCGGCCACGCTGCTCTTCAGAGGGCTGAGCTTCTGGCTGCCCATGATCCCTGGGCTGCTGTGTTCCAGATCCTTGCTGACGAAGCAGACAGTCACGGCCGGCAGCGATGTCCCGCGCCGTTAGCGACCGGACCGATTCAACGCGCGCTTCTTTGTCCTGATCGGCTTCATCGGCCCGACGCGCATCGAAGCTTCGCGATAGCGCGTCCTGTCGTTCCTCAGGCGGGCACTGCTTTCCCGAAGTGATCGAGCAAACGGAGCTGTCCCTTGAGCAGCTTCGCATTCGCGTCCTTGAGGCTGAACCAGGCACCGCGATCCACCTCCGGGAATCTGCGCTGCATTCCCGATCCTGGAGGCCACTCGATCATTAAGCTGTTGCTGACCAGTTCCCTCTCGTCGAGATCGAACTCCACCGCCCAGGCCTCGACGAGCTTTCCTCCGGGCTGGCGCACCGTTCCCAAGGGGATGAAAGGGCCGGCGCCAACATCAAAGCCTGTTTCCTCGCGGAACTCGCGCGCTGCGGCATCCATTCCCGTTTCGTCGTCGGAGCACTCCCCTTTCGGAATGCTCCACGCTCCCTCGTCCTTCCCCCGCCAGAACGGCCCGCCGGGATGAACCAGGAAGACTTCGACGAGGCCGGCTCGCCTGCGATAGGCGAGCAGCCCCGCACTCCGCTTCCGACCTCTCGCTTTCGACTGCATCGACCTCACCCCGCGGCTGCGCGATATCGCCATTGACGCGGGTCATGGCAGCAGCTTCGCTCACGCACTATCTCTAGCGCACGGTTTAAAAAATCCATTCGCAATTTTATTCACTGAAGCGCACAGGTAATCAACATGAGCCAGTCTCTGCCTGAAGTTGTTCCTCTCGAATCGGTGGGCCGCGAAGACGTGCCTTTGGTGGGCGGAAAAAATGCCTCGCTCGGTGAAATGATCCGCAAGCTCGCGGATCAGGGGGTGCGCGTACCAGGCGGCTTCGCGCTCACCGCCCATGCCTATAGACGATTCGTCGAGACCAATCGGCTGGCTCCGGAGATCAGCGAGGCTTTGTCTGCACTCTCGTCCGGAGCGCTCACGCTCGCACAAGCCGGCGAGCGCATCCGCACCGCATTTTCGAGATCAATCTGGTCGGACGATCTGGCGGCGACCATCCGCAGTGCGTATCAGCGGCTTTGCCAGCAGCACAACGGCACTCGCGTCGCGGTGGCGGTGCGCTCGAGTGCAACCGCAGAAGATCTGCCCGACGCAAGTTTTGCCGGCCAGCAGGAGACCTATCTCAACGTCGTCGGCGAAACCGCACTCCTGAACGCCTGCCGCAACTGCTTCGCATCGCTTTATACCGACCGGGCGATCAGCTATCGACAGGCCCGCGGCTTCGATCACCAGTCGGTCGCGCTGTCCGTCGGAGTCCAGCTGATGGTACGCGCGGATAGCGGCGGCTCGGGCGTCATGTTCTCCGTCGACACCGAAACCGGCTGTGATCGCGTGGTGATCATCAATGCGTCATGGGGCCTGGGCGAAACCATCGTGCAAGGACGCGTCGACCCGGACGAATACGTGATCTTCAAGCCCCTGCTCACGGAACCGGCACTGGTTCCGATCATCGAGCGCAAGATCGGCGGCAAGGCCTTGAAGATGATCTATTCCGCCGAGACCGGTGCGACCACGCGTACGGTGACGACATCGGTGGCAGAGCGCGAAAGCAGCGTGCTCAGCGACAGTGAAATCCTTCAACTCGCGCGCTGGGCCTGCATCATCGAGAAGCACTACGGCGTTGCCATGGACATGGAGTGGGCCAAGGATGGCGACACGGCGCAGCTCTACATCGTGCAAGCACGCCCCGAGACCGCTCAGTCTCAACGCAAGCAGGGATTCGCACTCGAAACGCACCGCGTGGTCCTGCCGGGCCGCCTCTTGCTGTCGGGGCTCGCCGTCGGCGAGGCCGCCGCAGCCGGAAGGGTTCGTCTCGTCACCGACCCCCGCGCAGTGGAGGATTTTCCTTCCGGCTCGATCCTGGTCGCGGAGAACACCGATCCGGACTGGGTTCCCCTCATGCGCAAGGCGGCCGCGATCGTCACCGATCATGGCGGGCGAACCTCGCATGCGGCCATCGTGAGTCGCGAGCTGGGAGTGCCCGCGCTCATCGGTACCGGCGAAGCCACGCGCCTGCTTCATGACGGCCAGGATGTCACCGTCAGTTGCGCCGAAGGCGATATCGGCCACATCTACGAAGGGCAGTCGAAAATCCAGATCGATCATCTCGCGCTCGACGAGATTCCGATCACCCGAACCAAGGTGATGCTCAATATCGCCAATCCCGCTTCGGCGCTTCGCTCCTGGCGCCTGCCCGCCGATGGCATCGGCCTGGCACGCATGGAATTCGTCATCAGCAACACCATCAAAGTCCACCCGATGGCCTTGGTCCATCTGGATCGCGTCACCGACAAAGAGCAGCGGCGACAGATCGAACAGCTCACACGTGGCTACGCCGACAGGACCGAGTACTTCGTCGAGCGTCTGTCGGCAGCCCTGGGGCGTATCGCCGCGAGCTGCTACCCCAAGCCGATGATCCTGCGATTCTCGGATTTCAAGACCAACGAATACGCCGATCTGCTCGGAGGTCGCGACTTCGAGCCGCACGAGGAGAATCCGATGATCGGCCTGCGCGGTGCCTCACGCTATTACTCGCCGCGGTACCGCGACGGCTTCGCTCTCGAATGCCGTGCGATCAAGCAACTGCGCGAGAAGCTCGGATTCTCCAACGTCATCGTCATGGTGCCCTTCTGCCGCACGCCAGAAGAAGCGGATCAGGTACTGACGGTCATGGCTCTCAACGGGCTGCAGCGCGGCCAGGGCGGGCTCAAGGTCTATGTCATGTGCGAGATACCTTCCAATGTGATCCTCGCGGAAGAGTTCGCCAAGCGCTTCGATGGCTTCTCGATCGGCAGCAACGACCTGACCCAGCTCACGCTGGGGGTGGACCGCGACTCGGACGAGCTCGCGCCGCTGTTTTCGGAACGCAGTCCGGCCGTCATCAGCTTGATCAAGGATGTCATCCGTCGCGCTCACGAGCTGAAAATCCCGGTCGGGCTGTGTGGCGAAGCCCCCAGCAGCCAGCCCGATTTCGCCGGCTTGCTGGTCCGAGCCGGCATCGATTCGATCTCGGTGAGCCCTTCGAGCTTCGCGGCTGTCAAGCGGAACGTCCGCAACGCCGAACATCATTTCGACAACTTCGTCGGCGTACGCTGATATCGCCGACCAGGTGACGACGCGCCATGACCCTGAATCTTCAAAGTTCGAGACGGCGTTCGATCCCGCCATTACGCGCCGACAACCTCGACTCCTATGTTCGATCGGTCAACCGGGTTCCGCGCCTGGAAAAATGCCGGGAACTCGAACTCGCGTCGCGCGTGCGAGACGGACACGACGCAGCCGCCAGAGACGAGCTCGTACACGCCAATCTGCGCTACGTGGTGCACATCGCCCGTGGCTATGCGGGCTATGGATTGCCTCTTGCCGATCTGATTCAACAGGGCAACCTCGGCCTGCTGCGCGCGATGTCGCGTTTCGATCCAGGCATGGACGTGCGCCTCATGACCTTCGCTACTTATCACATCCGCAGCGAGATCCACGACTTCATCGTACGAAACTGGCGCATCGTCAAAATCGCGACCACCAAGGCACAACGCAGACTGTTCTTCGGCTTGCGAAGCCGGCGGGCAGAAGCCGGATCCCTGCGAGACCTGGAGGCCAGCGCCATCGCCGACGAACTTCATGTCGATTGCGCCGACGTCTACACCATGGAGCTTCGACTGGGCAGCGCCGATCTGTCCCTGGACCATGCAATGAATGAAATGCATGACAGGCTCGATCTGCCCGGTGACGACGACGTGGTAGCCACTGCGGCGGCGGCGGCACAGTGGAGCGAGCTGCAGAAGAAAGCACTGTATGCCGCCTGGTCCCAACTCGACGAACGCTCGAAGGACATCGTCCGGCGACGCTGGATCCAGAACGACAAAGCAGGGCTGCGCGAACTGTCCGAGCAGTACGACATCTCGATGGAGCGCATGAGACAAATACAGAACCGCGCCATTTCGCGGATCCATGACAGCATGATCGCCGCAGGCGTCGATAGTCGCCTGGCCGAAGCCTGATCCGTGAGGCAGTGGGAACGCATCGAGCCGGCACACGGTGCTCCTTCGCCGCATCGCCTGCGTCGCATACCCTCCCATCGGCGACGCCGGTTTCCTACCCGCACGCGGCGACGCTGAGCCTGCGATGACGGCCTCGCCTCCCGCACCGGGCAGGAGCCCGTCGCTCGCGTCGGCGCCTGCGCTGATGGTCGCCGCGTTCATGGGAGCCTGGCTGGTCTGCGCATGGAAGCCCTGGTTCCCGCAAGACTGGGCGCTCGAAAACGTTCTTCCACTGCTGTCGGCATGGTGGCTCCTGCGCAGGCACCGACGAATGCCCTTGAGCACCGCTTCGTACGCCCTGTTGACGGTGTTCGGGATCGCCCACGAGATCGGCTCGCACTACACGTATGCGGAAGTTCCCTATGCCGCCTGGTCGGAGGCACTGCTGGGCCGCTCGCTCGGCGAGACGATCGGCTTGCAGCGCAACCACTACGATCGTCTGGTGCACTTTCTTTTCGGCCTGCTTTGTCACCGGCCACTTCGCGAGATGCTGACGCCTCAGCTGGTCGCCAGGTCACCCGCATCACGCTGGGCACCCCTGACGATGATCGCGTCCATCTCCCTGAGCTACGAGCTGATGGAATGGCTTGCGGCCGAGACGTTCGGGGGCGAACTCGGTCAGGCGTATCTGGGCACGCAGGGCGATCCCTGGGATTCCCAGAAAGATTCGGCGCTGGCCCTGCTCGGGGGGCTCGCCGCCGGCGTCATCGACCGGCTGCCGAAGACCAGGGCATCGCGGCACACCAGACCGCGCAAGGCCTAGCGATCGATCGGCAAATGCATCCCTGGCCGTGGCGGGCATCGGCGTCCCGATACCCGCCCGAACCACCTCGCGCCTCAGGGCGTAATCGCGACCTTGAGCACACCGTCGCGCTGGTGCGAGAACAAGTCGTAGGCTTCCTCGATGCGATCGAGCGTGAAGCGGTGCGTGACCAGCGGTCTTGTATCGAGCCTGCCCGATCGAATCACGGACATGAGCCTGTGCATGCGCTCCTTGCCTCCAGGGCAAAGCGTCGTGCAGATTCGATGATCCCCCAGTCCCGCCGCGAACGCGTCGACCGGAATGCGAAGATCTTCGGAATAGACGCCCAGCGATGACAAGGTCCCGCCCGGGCGCAACGAGCGCAGAGCGGCTTCGAAAGTGCTCTGACTCCCGAGCGCTTCGATAGCCACATCGACGCCGCGGCCCTCCGTGAGGCGGAGGATTTCCTGCACAGGATCCTGGCTTCGGGCATCGATGACGTAATCGGCTCCCATGCGGCGCGCCACTTCGAGGCGCGCCGGCACACGGTCCACGCCGATGATGGTGGTGGCGCCCATGAGTCTCGCCCCACCGGTGGCGCAGAGGCCGATCGGCCCCTGTGCGAATACCGCCACCGTATCGCCAATGCGGATACCGCCGCTTTCGGCACCGGCGAAGCCGGTGGACAGAATGTCGGGACACATCAGAACCTGCTCATCCGTGAGCCCCTGGGGCACGGCGGCGAGATTCGCCATCGCATCGGGAACCAGCAGAAACTCGGCCTGCGCTCCATCGAGCGTATTTCCGAACCGCCAGCCTCCCATCGCCTTGAATCCGTGCGGCGTATCGGCGCCGTCCTGCGAATGCCGACCGCACAGGCAGGCCATGCTGTGCCCGCTCGGCGTAATGGCGCCGGCGATCACCCGCTGGCCTTCCCGATAGCCGCGAACCGCCGAGCCGAGCTTCTCGATGATGCCGACCGGCTCATGACCCACGGTCAGCCCGGACTTCACCGGATACTCACCTTTGAGAATGTGGACATCGGTGCCGCATATCGTCGTGGTGGTGATACGGATCAGCGCATCGAGCGGACCGACATCCGGAATGGGCTTTTCGCCCAGCACGATGCGATTGGGCTCGACGAATATCGCCGCCTTCATCTTCATTGCCATCTCGGTTCTCCGCATTGCGCCCCACGGGAATTCCACTTTCGTACAGCGCAATGTGCGACGCCTTGACGTTCGTCAACGCGCCGCGAGGGCGGTCGCCCCAGCATGTAGCTGCAACGACATCGGTCCCGGATCGATACGCAGCAATCATCACCCAGAATCGCAGGCGCAGAAGACCTGCACCACCAGGAGTTGGGCATGTGATCGAAACGTTCGATGCACCGTCGCTGTAAGTGACGACTTCTTCGTTGCTCGCGCCCTTTGATGGAATCGCCGTCGCGGTGCCCGCGAACAGGGTCAAGCAGCACGTCAAGCGAAAGCCCGGTGCTTTCATCCTTGGGCTGCGCCTACCTCTTCACATTCTGCTTCAGAACCTTTCGCAGATCGGCGTAGCCATCTCTCAAGCTCTCGTACAGCAACTGCGTTGCGTAGGCCACTTCGAGGCTCGAGCGGTCGATCGACTCCCGCGCTACGCGGAGCTCTTCACGCAAGGTCGCCCAGCTCTGCTCTGCCTGCTGCCATCGGTCTCCGGCCTCCGCCTTGAACAGATGCGCCTGCAAAAGAAGCTCGTCGCGCGCCTGCGCCAGTGAATTGAAATCTTCCAAGGAAAGC
Source organism: Hydrocarboniphaga effusa AP103 (assembly GCF_000271305.1). Classification (GTDB taxonomy): domain Bacteria; phylum Pseudomonadota; class Gammaproteobacteria; order Nevskiales; family Nevskiaceae; genus Hydrocarboniphaga; species Hydrocarboniphaga effusa. Next base: position 124,419 of record NZ_AKGD01000003.1, on the reverse strand, counting down.
AAGTGCGGCTTCTTCATCGGTGTCTCCAGCTGACCGTTACATGGTCCACCTTGAAGCTCCCGCCGGTATTGACGCGCATCAATTCGCCGACGCGGAGCCGGACCTGGCGCCAACGCGATCGTTGACGCGGGTCATGACGCTCCGCGGCCGACACGAGACTCTTTGCCGGCGTCACTCAAGGAAACACGCCATGGGCCCCTATCGGAACATCTTGCTGTTCGCCGATCCCTCGATGCTGCGAACGCCGGCTTACGATCGTGCGGTCGCATTGGCACAAGCCACCGATAGCAAGCTGCATATCGTGACCATTGGCTGCAACCACTTGCTGGAGTACGCATCGAGATCGAGTCTTCACGATTCGACGAAGGCGAAAGAGGGCTGGCTGCAAATCCAGCAGCAATGGCTGATCGCGCAATCCGAGACACTGAAGCCAAGAGGAATCGAGGTCAGCTCCAACGCGGTATGGACACTCAGTCCGCGGGAGGAAATGGTCGAGTATGCGAACGAGTTCAAGCCCGACCTGATCGTCAAGGATGTCCGGCACGAAGCCTTCATCAGAAGACCCTGGCTGACACCATCGGATTGGCACCTGCTGACTCACGTCGAAGCACCGACCCTGCTGGTCGGCAAACCGACACACGTGCTGCCTCGCCGAGTGGTCGTCGCGATCGATGCCAGCCCGGTCACCGGCGATGACGAAGACTTCAACGATCAGATCGTGCAGCAGGCATTGGCGTTCTCGATCCAGTGCAAGGCAGACCTGTATCTCGTCTCCTCGGTGGATTACCAGTTCTTGCGGGCCGATGCTCAGGGCATGATGGACAGCTGGGCTCCGGATCTCTACGAGAATCTGCATCAGGATCATGCCACAGCGTTGCGGTCATACGCGCAGGCCCACCACATTCCCGAGGATCGCGTGCGAGCGCTTTCTGGCTGGACGCCTCACGCGCTCGCCAATTTCGTCGACTCGGTGAGCGCCGATGTGATCGTCGTCGGCACCCATGCCCGTAGAGGCGTACATCGAGCCCTCATGGGCAGCGTGGCCGAATCCATCATCGACGCAGCACCTTGCGACGTGCTCGTTACCAAACCCGGTTCAGCTTGAGCCGACGCATGCAAGCAGTGGAGGCGCTGCATCGCCGGACGGCAGATGGCCTCGGAAGATCAGAGCCGGACGATCAACCCTCAATGATGGATATCATGTGATCAATCCAACGAAAACCGTCGGTGTTCTCACGAGCGGTGGCGACTGCGCAGGACTCAATGCCGTCATCGGTGCGGTCACTCGTCACGCAGTGGATTCATATGGGTGGCGCGTGCTCGGAATCACCGATGGCACGCTGGGCCTGACGGCCGTGCCACGCCAGTACTGCGAACTGCGCCCCGAGCGCCTCAGTGCTCCGCTGCTGCACAGTGGGGGCAGCTTCCTCGGCTCGATCAGCCACGGCGAGCCCGGCAGCGGCCAGCAACTCGTTGATCGCAAGGAAGCGTTCGCCGACGGTGCGCGAAAGTTGGGCCTCGATGCGCTCGTCGCCATTGGAGGCGATGGTTCGATGAGAATTCTGCACGAGCTGTGCAGCCACGCGCGCCTGCCCATGATCGGAATTCCCAAAACGATCGACAACGATGTGCCGGAAACGGAAAGTGCGGTCGGTTTTGCGAGCGCCGTGCAGGTCGTCAGCGACGCGCTCGACCGCTTGCAACCCACGGCCGCGAGCCATCATCGGGTGATCGTCGTCGAGACGATGGGCCGGAGTTCGGGTCATATCGCGTTGCACGGCGGTCTCTGCGGAGGGGCGGATGCCATCTTGGTCCCCGAACTGCGGATGGACGTCGAAAGTCTCATCGCGCACATCCGCCGCGTGTTTTCATCCGGACGACGCCATGCCTTGATCGTCGTGGCGGAAGGCGTTCGCGCCCAGGTTGCGGGACTCGGTCCGTATGAAAGTGTCGGAACATGGCTTGCGCAGGAGTTGGAGAAGCGCTCCGGAATCGAAGCTCGCTGCACCAGCCTCGGCTACCTGCAGCGCGGTGGCTCTCCGTGCGCGGAGGATCGTCGTCTCGCTGCAATCTTCGGGTTGCGCGCTGTCGAACTACTCGCCAATGGAAACACGAACCGGATGGTGTGCTGGACGAAAGGCGCCGTGCTCGATGTGCCACTCAAAGCCGTCATCACGGGACCACGCAAGCTTGAGAAGAACAGCCCGTTGCTCGCTGCGGCCAGAGGGCTCGGAATCTGGCTGGGTGACGACGCCGATGCTGCGGTCGCCTCGCAAGCGGCGGCAGAATCATCAACGTGCTCACCGCCGAACGCTGGAAGCCTGAAAAAAAGCACGAAGAATCCGGCCGGAAAGCCGCCAGCGCCCCCTACGGATGCAGACGGGTCACATGCGCGTCAGCACCCCGGTTCACGCACGCCGTCCTCTCCAACCAGGGTCGGCTGACCAACAGGGCTCTTCCCGGTCCTCCCGATCGGCGCGTCGCGCTCGGGGGATCCGCAAGCAAAGGATCATCGCGAGAAACCAGCGAATAGAGCGGATCGCTGATTCACCAATTTCTGAAGAGAAGCCGGTGCCGGCAACCGCCCGAACGAACAATTCTGCAAGCTGGGGCTCAGCTTTCTGACAGCGATCCGGCCCGATCATCAGCCTGCTCGCTTCAACCGTGCGGGCACACTCTAAGCAGAGTCTTCAACCCGCCAAGTTCACCCCAGCCTGGCGGGTATTTTTCTTCACCAACGGCGAGTCTCGGCGGACCGATGAGGATCCGGTTCACTGCAGACAGACCGCTGCTGCCTGGTCCGCGGAGCCGAGTCGAGTGCCGCGCCTTTGAGTACGCCCCGCTGACCGGCGAGCAGGCGAATCACGCGGCCGTGGTGTTGAGCTCTGAGCGAGCCCCGAACTTACCCGGACGGCTGAAAACGCCGACGACCACGGCAGATGCGCAAGTCTTCGCGCGCATCAGGGATGACATAAGGACGCGGCGGAGTTACCTGCGACCTCAGTGCTCGATTAGTTGGTCGGGGCGACAGGATTTGAACCTGCGACCCCCTGCCCCCCAGGCAGATGCGCTACCAGGCTGCGCTACGCCCCGACCGATGAAAACGTTTTGACGGCTCACGCGAGTGGGAACCGTCGGATAAGGCCGCGCATGTTAACGGAAAGCGCGGCTGCTAGGAACCCGGAACCGCTATTCCGGCAACAGGCGCAGCAGATCTTCGAGCTCGTCGCGCAAGGCCTTGATCTTGTTGTTGCGACTCGCCGGCTCGTTGGCCGCACGCGTGCTCGTTTCGACTGCGGGCGCCGGACGGCGCACCGCTTCGATAGCCGCTGCCTTGCTCACTTCCTTGAGACGCAGGCGCGCGCCGCCGATCGTGAAGCCCTGTTCGTAGAGCAGGCTGCGGATGCGCCGAACCATCATGACGTCGTCATGCTGGTAGTAGCGGCGGTTGCCACGGCGCTTGACGGGCTTGAGCTGCGGGAACTCCTGCTCCCAATAGCGCAGCACGTGCGGCTTCACGTCGCACAGATCGCTGACCTCGCCGATGGCGAAATAGCGCTTGCGTGGAATCTCCGGAAGCTCGGCCTCGGCTTTGAGTTCAGCTGGACGCATCGAGCTCGACTCTCAGGCGCAGCTTCTGACCCGGACGGAAAGTGACGACGCGGCGTGCCGAGATCGGAATCTCCTCACCGGTCTTGGGGTTGCGTCCTGGACGCTGGTTCTTGTTGCGCAACTCGAAATTCCCGAAACCGGACAGTTTGACTTCCTTGCCTTCTTCCAGTCGGCCGCGAATCTCTTCGAAGAAGAGATCGACGAACTCTTTGGCTTCCCGCTTGTTGAGGCCCAACTCGTCGAAGAGCGCCTCAGCGAGCTCTGCTTTGGTCAACGCCACGATCCACTCCCTGCACGCACGACATTGCCCATTAAAGCCCCATCAAACCCTGATCGCGGCGCCCAATTTTTCTTGCAGCTGCTTTGAGATTTCCGCCACGAAAGAGTCGACCTCTTCTACGGTAAGGGTGCGTGACGCGTCCTGAAAAATCAACTCCAGGGAAACGCTCTTGTCGTGCACGCCAAGTTCGGTTCCCCGATATACATCAAAGACATTGACGCGCTGGAGCTCGGCTCCGGCACTGTCCCGGACGGCATCGCAAAGCGCCTGCGCGGATACCGCGACGGGCACCTTGAGAGAGAGGTCGCGGCGCGAGGACGGGAACTCGCTGAGCGCCTGCAGACGCGGCATCGGCGCCCTGCCGAGCAAGCTCCAGTCGAGGTCGAACACGATCGGCTGCTCGGGCAGATCGAGCGTCTTGGCGACGCGCGGATGCACGCGGCCGATCCAGCCGGCGGCGGCGCCGTCGAGCAGGACCTTCGCCGTCTGACCCGGATGCAAGGCCGGATGCGTCGCCGCTTCGAAACGGCATTCGCCCGCACTCGATGCGAGCAGCGCCTCGACGTCGGACTTGATGTCGTAGAAATCGACCGGCCGCGCCGCCTGCCCCCACTGGCGCGAAGCGACCGGACCGGCGGCGAGACCCGCCAGACGCGAGCGCTCGACGACCTGGCCGTTCTCTTCGCTGAAAACGACGCCCGATTCGAACAGGCGCACGCGCGGAATCTGGCGCGCCCGGTTGTGCAGCCAGGCGCTTACGAGCCCGCTCCAGAGCGTGCCGCGCATGTAGGCGTGGGTATCGGCCAATGGGTTATCGAGCGGGATCGGCTGCACCTCGGGCGCGAGCGCCTGCTGCAGCTTCTGCTCGGCGAACGCCAGCGTGACGATCTCCTGCCAGCCGCGGGCAACCAGCAGGTCCTTCACGCGCGTGACGCTGCGCTGGGTTTCGGACGGACGCGAAACCGGCAGGCGGGCCGCGTAAGCCTTGGCCGGAATGCGGTCGTAGCCGTACAGGCGGGCCACTTCTTCGATCAAGTCGGGCTCGATGCGCAGGTCCGGGCGCCAGCTCGGCACCTTGGCGCGCCAGGCGCCGACTTCGGTCTGCACGACGCCGATGCCGAGCCTTGCGAGCAGGGCTTCGACTTCGCGCGCTGGAATGTCATGGCCGAGCAACTGGTTCAGGCGCGCCTGGCGCAGCCCGACCTGGATCAGCTCGGGCTGGGTACGGCCGGAATGCGTGATCGGCCCGGCTTCGCCGCCGCAGATCTGGATCGCCAGCTCGCTCGCACGCTCGAGCGCGGCGCGTTGCAGCTCCGGATCGACGCCGCGCTCGAAGCGATACAGCGCATCCGAACTGAGCCTGTGCCGGCGGCCGACACCGGCGACCGCGAGCGCGTTGAAGCAGGCCGATTCGAAGAACACCCGCGTCGTCGTGCCGGAGACGGCCGAGGCCGCGCCGCCCATCGCGCCCGCCAGGCCCAGCGGCCCGTTGTCGTCGGCGATGACGAGATCGGTCGGCGTGAGCTCGATTTCGGCGTCGTTGAGCAGGGTCACGCGCTCGCCGGCCTTGGCCCGGCGCGCCCTCACCGTGCCCTTGAGCTTGTCGGCGTCGTAGGCGTGCATCGGCTGGCCGAGCTCGATCATCACGTAGTTGGTGATGTCGACGAGCGGATGAATCGCGCGGATGCCGCTGCGACGCAGGCGCTCGCGCATCCAGTCCGGCGTGCGCGCCTTGGGGTTCAGGCCTTCGATGACGCGGCCCGCGAAGTTGGCGGTGTCGCCGAGGTTTTCGATTTCGACCGCGAAACGACTTTCGCGCACGACCACCGCCGGCTTGATGCGCGGGCGCGTCAGCTGCAGGCCGTAGAGCGCCGCGATCTCGCGCGCAAGACCTTGCACCGACAGGCAATCGCCGCGGTTCGGCGTCAGTTCGAGGTGGAGAATCTGATCCTTGAGGTCGAGATACTGCTCGATCGGCATGCCGGGTCGGGCGTCGTTGTCGAGCTCCATGAGGCCTTCGGACTTTTCGGCCAGGCCGAGTTCCTTGGCCGAGCACAACATGCCCTGAGACTCGACGCCGCGCAGTTCACCGACCTTGATCTCGATGCCGCCCGGCAGCTTCGCGCCCGGCAATGCGACCGGCGCGAGCAGGCCCGCACGTGCGTTGGCGGCGCCGCAGACGATGGTCGGCATGCCGGCGTGGCCCGCATCGACCTGGCAGACGCGCAGCTTGTCGGCGTTCGGATGCGGCGCGATCGACACGATGCGGCCGACGACGACCTTGCTCGCGAGTTCGGCGACGGCCGGCTCGACTTCAAGCTCCAGGCCGCCCATCACCAGGCGCTCGGCGATCTGCTGCGTGCTTGCCTGCGGGTTCACCCACTCGCGCAGCCAGTTTTCGGAAATTTTCATGGTCTCGCGATCCCTTATTTGAAGGCTTCGAGGAAGCGCAGATCGTTTTCGAAGAATTGGCGCAAGTCGGTCACGCCATAGCGCAGCATCGCCAGGCGCTCGACGCCCATGCCGAAGGCGTAACCGGTGTAGCGCTCGGGATCGAGGCCGACGGCTTCGAACACCTTCGGGTGGACCATGCCGCAGCCGAGCAGCTCGAGCCAGCGGCCTTCGAGCTTCATGTGGACGTCGGCGCCGGGCTCGACGAACGGGAAATAGCTCGGGCGGAACAGCACTTCGGCGTCGCGCTCGAAGAAGCGCGACAAAAAGGTCATGAGGTCGTACTTGAGGTCGGAGAACGCCACGTTCTCGGCCACGTAGAGGCCTTCGACCTGATGGAACATCGGGCTATGCGTGCGATCGGAATCCTTCCGGTAGACGCGTCCCGGGCAGATGATGCGGATCGGCGGCTTGATGCCGGCGCGCACGTAGCGCTCCATCGTGCGGATCTGCACCGGGCTCGTATGCGTGCGCAGCACCTGGGCGCCGTCGCGCACGTAGAAGGTGTCCTGCATGGCGCGGGCCGGATGCGCTTCGGGAATGTTCAGCGCCCCGAAGTTGTGGAAATCGTCCTCGATCTCGGGGCCTTCGACGGTCTCGAAACCAAGCTCGTTGAACAGGCTCTCGATGCGCGCGATCGTGCGCGTGAGCGGGTGGATGCCGCCGGCGGTTTCGCCGCGGCCTGGGAGCGTCACGTCGAGCGTCTCGCTGGCGAGCTGCGCTTCGAGCGCCACTTCGGCCAGATGCGCCGAGCGCGCCTCGACGGCCTGCCAGATCGCGTCCTTGGCCTTGTTGACGCGGTCGCCGAAGACCTTGCGCTCCTCGGGCGCCATCTTGCCGAGCTGCTTGAGCAGTTCGGTCACCTGTCCCTTTTTGCCGAGATAGTCGATGCGCAGCTGTTCGAGCACGCGCGATTCGGTGGTGGCGGCGATATCTGCGAGCGCCTGCTGTTGCAGCTGCTCTAGCGAATCACTCATTGAAACTCCCTGGATCATCCGACTGCCGTGCAAGCGCTTCGCGACGGCGTCATCGAATCGTCCGAACAAAATGAAGAAGGGGAGCCACCTTGCGGCGCTCCCCTTCGGCGTTACGTCAGGCGGTCGAGGCTCAAGCCAGGCTTGAAACCGACAGCCCGCGCCTTCGGCGAATCAGGCCAGCTGCGCCTTGGCCTGAGCCACGAGCGCCGCAAAACCCGGCTTGTCGTTGACGGCGAGATCGGCCAGAACCTTGCGGTCCAGCTCGATGCCGGCCTTCGACAGGCCATTGATGAACAGGCTGTACGACAGGCCCAGTTCCTTGGTCGCAGCGCCGATGCGCTGAATCCACAGAGCGCGGAACTCGCGCTTCTTCACGCGACGATCGCGATAGGCGTACTGGCCGGACTTGATGACCTGCTGCTTGGCCGCACGGAACACGCGTGAGCGTGCGCCGTAATAACCCTTGGCCTTCTTGAGGAGCTTCTTGTGCTTGGCGTGAGCCGTCACGCCGCGTTTGACACGTGCCATCGTTCGTCTCCTTTAGGCGTAGGGAAGCAGCTGCTTCACTTCTTTGACGTCGGAGGCGTGCACCTGAGCCTCGCCGCGAAGCTGGCGAACCGTCTTGCCATTCTTCTTGGTCAGGATGTGGCGCTTGAACGCGTGGCTGCGCTTGAAACCGCCTTTTCCAGTCTTGGAAAAGCGCTTCGCCGCGCCCTTGTTGGTTTTCATCTTGGGCATCGAATAACTCCAGTTTGTGTTGCCGGCTTCACATCGGCATGCCTGCCGAGCTGACCGGGCCCACCTAACCGCAGGTGGGGCTTCTTATGGGCGACGGCGAGAGAAGCTCACCATCGCAGCGTCCAAGCAGTTTTTGGAAACTGCTCAGCGCTTCTTGGCCGACAGGACCATCACAGCCTGACGACCTTCCATCTTGGGGTACTGCTCTACCACCGCGATCGCATCGAGGTCGCCCTTGACGCGATCCATCAACTGCATGCCGATTTCCTGGTGGGCCATTTCACGACCGCGATAGCGAACCGTGACCTTCACCTTGTCGCCCTCCTCGATGAAGCGCTGAGCTGCACGCATCTTGGTCTCGTAGTCAGCGGTTTCCGTGGTGGGACGGAACTTGATTTCCTTGACCTGGATCTGCTTCTGCTTCTTCTTGGCAGCGTGCTGGGCCTTGTCCTTCTGATAGATGTACTTGCCGTAGTCCATGATCTTGCAGACCGGCGGATCGGCATTAGGAGAGACTTCCACCAAGTCCATGCCCAATTCTTCGGCCCTGGCGATAGCGTCACGCGTCAGCATGATGCCGGCCTGAGAACCGTCGTCCCCGATGACTCGCACACGCGGCGCCGTGATCTGCTCGTTGCGCCGGTCTTCACGTTCTAAGGCGATGCTGCTATCTCCAGTTGACCCGGACTACTTCCGGGCGGGCAAGCCGGGCTCCGCGTTCATGTCGAGAGCCCATTCTCCGCGAACGGCCGGGACTTCGACAACGAGGCCCATGCCATTCTTAGAGCCGCGTATCTTAGGCAGCGCTTCTTCAAAGCTCAAGCGTTTCCGGCAAATCCGGCCCGGCTCCGCGCGCGCCGTCGTCGATTCAGTCATCGGCCGGCGTTTTCGGGTTACCCTGAAAACATGGATGACGTACCAGACAGGACGCTCAATCCGCACCCATCGGATCCAAATCCGACCACGCAGGGAGTCGCTCCGGACTTGCTGACCGCCCGAGACGGCCTTTTGGTCGACTTCGACGGTACGCTCGTGGAGCTTGCGGAAAGTCCGGAACAATTGAAACCGGCCGACGATCTCGTTGGCCTGCTGCAGGCTCTCAGTCATCGACTGGGCGGCGCACTCGGTGTGATTTCGGGGCGCAGGCTCGAATCGATCGATCGCTGGCTCGCGCCCCTGCAGCTTCCCGGCGGCGGCCTGCATGGAACCCAGATGCGGTTGAGCGCCGGCCCGGCGCCCTCTCCACGGGTCACTCCGGAACTGGTCGCGCAAGTTGCCGAGCTGGAGGCCCGGTACGCCGACGTGCCCGGCATTCTGGTCGAGAACAAAGGGGCTGCGATCGCTCTGCACTACCGGCTCGCACCAGATCGACGCGAGGAATGCCGACAGGCGATGCGTGACGTCGCCCGGCATCTCGGATTCAGCCTGCTGAGTGGGCATTGCGTTTTCGAGGCCCGGCCGGCCGGCATCGACAAGGGCACTGCGCTTCGAGAACTCGCCGAGACCGAGCCGTTCGCCGGACGCAGGCTGTTTTTCATCGGCGACGACACCACCGACGAGGATGCGATCCGAGCCGTGCAGGGTCTGGGCGGTGTGGGCATTCGTGTCGGCGCGGCCCAGACGGCTGCGCGTCACCGGCTGACAGATGTCTCCGCTGTCCTCGACTGGCTGCGCGCCAGTCTCGATCGATTCGAGGCGGTGGCTCCATGAGGCGGCTGGTTGCGGTTTCGAACCGCGTGAGCTCATTGCGCGCGGCCCCGCTCGCGGGCGGGCTGGCCGTGGCGCTGGCCGACGCGCTGCGTGAAAACCGCGGACTTTGGTTCGGCTGGAGCGGCAAGACGGTCGATGTCGCGAACGACGAGCCGCACGTATCACGCGAAGGCGAAGTGACTTCGGCAACCGTCGATCTGACGCAGGAAGATCATGACGCCTACTACTCGGGATTCGCCAATCGCTGCCTGTGGCCGCTGTTTCACTTCCGGCTCGACCTGACGGGCTACGACCGGGCGCATTACGAAGCCTACAAGCGCGTCAACCTGCGTTTCGCGCAGTCGCTGCTGCCGCTACTCGAGCAAGACGATCTGGTCTGGGTGCACGACTACCACCTGTTCCCCATCGGGCGTGAGCTACGCAAGCTCGGAGCGAAGCAGCGACTCGGTTTTTTCCTGCACATCCCGTTTCCGCCGCGCGAGCTGCTGACGACGCTGCCGCAGCATCTTTCGCTCGTCAAAGCCCTGTTCGAGTACGACTTGGTCGGTTTCCAGATCGAGGACGACGTCAAGCGTCTCGCTGCGTACGTCGAACAGGATCTCGGCGGCAAAGTCGGTCATGGTTGGATGGAAGCCTTCGGCAAGCGCCTGCGCATCCAGGCGTTTCCGGTCGGCATCGACACGGCGCGCTTCCACGATTTCGGCTTCTCGACTCACGGCGAACGCGAATACCAGCGCATGCGCGAGTTTCTGCGCGATCGCGACCAGATCATCGGCGTCGACCGGCTCGATTACAGCAAGGGCTTGGTCCGGCGCATGAATGCCTATGAGCTCCTGCTCGACAGGCACCCGGAATCGCATGGACGCGTAACCTACCTGCAGGTCGCGCCGATCAGTCGTGGCGAAGTCACCGCGTACCGCGACTTTCGCCGCGAGCTCGAGCAGCACGCGGCCTCCATGAACGGACGCTTCGGCAGGGTCGATTGGGTACCCGTGCGCTATGTCAACGAGGCGATCCCGCGCCGCCGGCTCGCCGGTCTGTATCGCGCGAGCCGCATCGGCTTGGTCACGCCGATGCGCGACGGCATGAACCTCGTGGCCAAGGAATACGTCGCAGCCCAGGACGAGGCCGATCCGGGGGTGTTGATCCTGTCTCGCTTCGCCGGCGCCGCGCAGGAAATGCGCGACGCCTTGCTGGTCAACCCCTACGACACGGAAGAAGTCGCCACCGCGCTCGAAACCGCGCGGACCATGGCGGTCGACGAACGTCGGCGCCGCCACCAGAGCCTCATGCGCGGCCTGTTGGAAAACGACGTCGCCCAATGGTCCCGCCGCTTCCTCGAGGCACTTACAACGGAATGAGAGAGAGGAATCAATTTTGGCTTTGGATTCGACTCGGGTAGCACTCGTCGCCGATGTTGGCGGCACCGAACTCCACGCAGCGCTCGCCCACCTGAACGGCGATGCGAGGCCTCATCTGCAAGCCCTGCGACCGCTGCCCACGCCGAACGGTCGCCTGCAACCCGCGTTATCCGAACAGCTGCACAACGCCGGCCTGCAATCGGTGAACGCCTGCGCGGTCGCCGCGGCCGGACGTGTCGTGCGCCTGCCCGAACGCAGCGTGGTGCGCATGGGCAGTGCCCAGCTGACGATCGAACTCGATGATCTGAGCCGGGCCACGGGCGCCTCGCGCGTGATGCTCGTCAACGATCTCGCCGCCGTTGCCGCCGCCCTGCCCTTGCTGCGGCCCGATGAGCGCGTGGCCTTCGGCATCGCGCGGCCCGAGCGCACCGGCGTTCGACTGGTGGTCGGAGTCGGGGCCAGCTTCGGCGCCGCAGTGCTGACGACGGAAGGCTCACTGCTCGAGACCGAAGCCGGACAGCTCGATCTGGCCGCGGTCAGCGCGGATGAGCGCCAGTGGCTCAACCGGCTCGCTCCGTTGGGTCGTTTGTCAGTCGACGGTCTGTTGTCCGTCGGCGGCCTCGCCCGCCTCTACGAGATCTGCAGCGGCTTGCCCGACGAAAGCGCGCGAACGATCGGCCAGCGCGCGCTTGCTGGCGAGCCGGCGGCACGCAAGGCGATGATCGTGTTCTCGACCTGGCTAGGCCGGGCGGTCGGCAACCTGGCGCTTGCCTATGGAGCCTGGAACGGGGTCTATCTGGTCGGCAGCGTGCTCGACGAACTCGAAGATGCGCTCGATGAGCCGGCGTTCCGCAAAGGCATGGAAGACAAATCACCGATGGCGGCGGACATCGGCGCGGTGCCGGTGTTTCGCATCCACCATCCGAATCCCTCGCTGCTCGGACTCGCCAAGCTCGCGCTGAATCCGGACGCGCGCCTGCCCGCCTGATAGCTCAGGGCTTGACGGGCTGAGGAGCGGGCAACAACTGGATCGTCGGCGTGCTCGAGGACATTTCGATCGAGCGCTCGCCGAACAGCACACGCAGCTTGCGCAGCAAAGCGCGCGCGACGTCGGCCTGCTGGCCGGGCCGGCTCTTGATGCGTCCCTGGATCGTGAAGCCGCCGCCGTCGAGCTTGTCGACGCCCCAGAGCTCGACGTCGGCGATGATCTTGGGGCCGATGACCTGATCCTGGCGCAGCTCGGCGACCGCATCGCGAATCGCCTGCATGACTTCTTCGGGATCTTCCTTGAGCTGGATCGCGAAGTTGAAGATGTAGGCCGACCAGTCGCGCGTCGCATTGCTCAGCGTGCTGATGTTGCCGTGCGTGAACACGTGGACGACGCCGTTGCCGTCGCGCAGCACCACGGTGCGGATCGTCAGCGCCTCGACGAGGCCGCCGGTGCCGTTGATCGTCACCACGTCGCCGACGCGGATCTGGTTTTCGAGCACGATGAAGAAGCCCGTGATGATGTCGCGCACGAGATACTGCGCACCGAAACCCACCGCAACGCCGACGATACCGGCACCCGCGATCAGCGGGCCGATCTGCACCCCGAGCTGCGTCAGCACGATGAGCCCGAGGATCACGAACATCACGATGTTGACGACCTGGCGCAGCAGACCGACCAGGGTGCCGATGCGCTTGCGCGCATCGAACTGCGTTTCGATATTGTGATCGGCTGCGGCGATCAATCGCTTCTCGAAGCGACTGATCAACAGTTTGAGCAGCCGCAGCAGTGTCCACCCGACGACCAGGATCAGCAGCAGACGGATAGCCGGTTCGAGCCAGGCCTGCCAGAACTCCGGAACATCGAGCTGACGCAGGATGCGCCCGAGCTCGGTGACTTCGCGGGTGGCGTTGGTCGGAGCGGGGGCGGTCGTGGCCATTCAACGGTCCTTGCTAGTGCAGTGCGAGTTGTCCGCTGAGTTCGAACAGCGGCTGCGGGTAAACGCCCATCCAGAGCATCGCGATCATCGCCAGCAGCAGCATGATGCCACCGGCGCTCTGCGCCCAGCCGAGCGACTCGCTGACCCGTTCGGAGCCTTTGTCGACCGCACTGAACAGACCGCTCAGCACGCGCAGGTAGTAATAGATGCTGATGGCGCTCGAGACGATGAGGCTGCCGACAAGCAGCCACTGCGCCGAGTTTGTGCCGACTGCAATGACCGCGAACTTACCGATGAAGCCCGCAGTCAGCGGAATGCCCGCGAGCGACAGCAGCATCGCGGTCAGGATCGAAGTCAGGTACGGACGGCGCCAGAACAACCCGCGATAGTCGGCGATATCCTCCTGGTCGCGATCCGACATCGGGCTCGACACCAGCGCCATCACGCCGAACACGCCGAGCGAGGTGACCAGATAGGTCGCCAGATATACACCGGCCGAACGCAGCGAAGCCTCGCCGGGCACCACGAGCACGATCGCCAGATAGCCGAAGTGCGCGATCGAAGAGTACGCGAGCAGGCGCTTGAGATTGTTCTGGCGCAGCGCGAGGACGCTGCCGACGAGCATCGAGGCGACCGCGATCACCACCACCGCGCTCAGGATGAACGGAGACGCGGCGGCTCCGCTGTCGGCATGGAACAGGCGCAGCATGACGATGAACACACCGAGCTTGGACACCGTCGCCATGTAGGCCGTGACCGGCGTTGGCGCCGCTTCGTAGACATCGGGCGTCCACTGGTGGAACGGCACCAGCGAGAGCTTGAACGCGAGGCCCGAGAGCATCATGGCGGTGCCCGCGAGCACCAGCGGCTGATCGGCGCTCGCGCCGACGATCGCATTGGCCATCGCGCCGATATCGAGCGAACCGATCTGCGCGTAGACCAGCGCGATGCCGAACAGCAGCGCGGCCGAGGCGCCGCCCGACAGGATCAGGTACTTGAGGCCGCCTTCGATCGAGCGACGATCGTCGAACGCATACGCGACGCCGGCCACCATCGGCAGGCTCAGCAGTTCCACGCCGAGCAGCAGGGTCGAGGCATGCGAGGCACAGGCCAGCGTCAGCGCGCCGAGCGTGCCGAGGCTGATCAGCAGGTAGATCTCTTCGCGGTTCTTCTTGAAGCCTTCGAAGTAGGCGTGGCACAGCGTGAGCACCCCGAGCGTGGTCGCGAGCACCAGTGCCATGCCGAAGCGGGCGGCGCTGTCGATCTGCATGAGACCGGTCACGGCGATGGCTTCGGTGTTGCCGCCGAACACGGCCGGCAGCACCGAGAACAGCGCGAGGTTGGTACCGATCACGGCAACGAGCGCGCACAGGCGGTGATGGCGCTTGACCGCGATCGTCAGCATCACCGCGACGACGGTCGCGGTAGCGAGCAACAATGGAGTCAGTGCCCAGAGTTGACTGCTGTTCATTCGGCGACTCCGGTGCTGGCTGCGACAGGGCCGGCGACGGGCTTCCCGGCTGCGCTATAGATGGCGTGAACGGCCTGCACCGGCGCCTTGGCGGCGTTGATGACAGGCTGCGGATACAGGCCCAGGCCGAGCAGCAGGATCATCAGCGAGAACATCATCACGAGTTCGCGACGCGACAGGTCCTTGAGCTTGCCGTTGTGCAGATGCGCGCCGGGCGGCAGCTCCTGCGGAGCGCCGTGCAGGGCGCGCTGCACGATGATCAGCGAGTAGACCGCCGCCAGGATCAGGCCGGAGGCCGCGATGATCGTCACCACCGGCGCGACCGGGAAGCTGCCGACCAGGATCAGGAATTCGCCGACGAAGTTGCCAAGGCCCGGCAGGCCCAGCGAGGCCGCGCAGAAGAACAGCATGATCGGCGGCAGGTTCGGGAACCGAGCCCACAGGCCGCCCATCTTGGTCAGGTCACGCGTGTGCAGGCGCTCGTAGATTTCGCCGCAGAGGATGAACAGGCCCGCGGCCGACAGGCCATGCGCGATCATCTGTACGACCACGCCCTGCAGCGCCTGCTCGGTGCCCGCGTAGATGCCGATCACGACGAAGCCCATGTGGCTCACGCTGCTGTAGGCGACCAGGCGCTTGATGTCGGTCTGCGAGAACGCCACCACCGCGCCGTAGACGATGCCGAGCACCGACAGCCACATCGCCACCGGCGCGAACTCGGCCGAGGCGTTCGGGAAGAACGGAATGCCGAAGCGCAGCAGGCCGTAGGCCGCGGTCTTCAGCAGAATGCCCGCGAGGTCGACCGAGCCGGCCGTCGGCGCCTGGCTGTGCGCATCGGGCAGCCAGCTGTGCAGCGGCACCAGCGGCATCTTGACCGCGAAGGCCAGGAAGAAGCCGAGCATGAGCCACCATTCGGCGTTCGCCGACAGCTTGGTGGCGAGCAGATCGTGATAGTCGAAGCTCCAGACGCCGGTGGCCTGGTGGTTGAACCACACCAGGCCGAGGATGCTGATCAGCATCAGGAAGCCCGAGGCCTGGGTGTAGATGAAGAACTTGATCGCCGTGTGGACCCTGCCCTTTCCGCCGGGCATGTTGTGGCCCCAGAGCGCGATCAGGAAGAACATCGGCACCAGCATCATTTCCCAGAAGAAGAAGAACAGGAACAGATCCAGCGCGAGGAAGATGCCGACCACGCCGCCGAGGTTCCACAGCAGGTTCAGATGGAAGAAGCCGACGTTGCGCTCGATCTCCTTCCACGAGCAGGCGATCGCGAGCACGCCGATCAGGTTGGTCAGCACCACGAGCAGCAGCGACAGGCCGTCGAGGCCCAGGTGGATGCTCGCACCGATCGCCGGAATCCACTGAACCTTGAACTCGACGGTCCACTGCGGAGCCTGACCCGCGGCGGCCGCGAAGCCGGTACCGGTCATCGAATAGTCGCCAGTCGCCCACAGCCACAGCGAAATGCCGAGCGTGGACAGCATGGTGATCAGCGCGATCCAGCGAGGCGTGCCGCGCGAGGAGCGTTCGCTCTGCCAGCTCAGCAGACCGCCGATGAAGGGAATGAGGATGAGCCAGGCCAGAATCATCGTGTCGTTCTCTAGTTTCCTGGGGCTTTGATCAGTGCAGCGCCACGACGGCGATCAGCACGCAGATGCCGGCGCCGGCCACCGCCGCGTACCAGCGCAGGCCGCCGGTCTGCGTGGTCGTCGCGAGCGTGCTCGCAGCGCGCAGGCTGGCCGGAATCAGGCCGATCAGCTGGTCGATGAAGTCATTGCGGTTGGTGCGCGAAATCCACACGAACGGGCGCTCGAACAGCACGTCGTAGAGCCAGTCGAAGCCCCAGGCGTTCTTCCAGAGCTTGCCGAGCCAGGCGGTGGCGGCGCCGTTCTTGAGCGCGGCCGGAATCTGCGGGGCCTGCACGAACAGCAGCCAGGACACCAGGATGCCCGCGAGCGACACCGGAATCGGCAGATAGGCGATCCAGGCCGGGCCGTGGTCCGCCCCCGCTTCCAAACCGTGGCCCGCAGCCGGCAGCACGGTCTCGAGCGGCAGGTGGATGAAGCCGCCGAGGATCGAGAAGATCAGCAGTACCGCGAGCGGCAGGTGGTGATCGAGCGTCTTCGCACCATGCGGCTCGTCCTTCGGACCGAGGCCGTGATGCGCGTGATCGTCCGCGTGGTCATCGTGACCGTGCGCATGATGTGCAACCTGGCGCCAGCGTTCGGGGCCGAAGAAGACGATGAAGATCAGTCGGAAGCTGTAGACACCGGTCAAGAACGCGCCGAACAGGCCCGCGAGCCAGAGCTCGTAGTGCCCGGCCAGATAGGCCTCGTGCAGGATCTCGTCCTTCGAGTAGAAGCCCGAGGTGAACGGGAACGCGCACAGCGCGAGCGTGCCGATCAGCATGCACCAGAACACGAACGGAATGTGCTTGCGCAGGTTGCCCATGCGGAAGATGTCCTGCTCGTGGTGCATCGCCAGGATCACCGAGCCCGACGACAGGAACAGCAGCGCCTTGAAGAAGGCGTGCGTCATCAGGTGGAACACGGCCGGCTGATACGCGCCGGCGCCTTCGGCCAGGAACATGTAGCCGATCTGGCTCATGGTCGAGTAGGCGAGAATCTTCTTGATGTCGGTCTGCATGAGCGCCGTGAAACCGGCGAGCAGCAGCGTGATCGCACCGATGACGCCGACGCATTCGAGCGCGAAGGGAGACAGCTCGAACAGCACGTGCGTACGCGCGATCAGGTACACGCCGGCGGTGACCATGGTCGCCGCGTGGATCAGCGCGGAAACCGGCGTCGGGCCGGCCATCGCGTCCGGCAGCCAGGTCTGCAGCGGCAGCTGCGCCGACTTGCCCACCGCGCCGCCGAGCAGCAGCAGCGCCGTCGCGGTCGCCACCGTGCTGCCGACCGCCCAGGCTTCGGGCGCCAGGCGAGCGAGCTCATCGATATTGAGCGTGCCGAATTCGCGATAGAGGATGAACAGCGCGATCGCCATGAAGGTGTCGCCCACGCGCGTGATCACGAAGGCTTTGCGCGCCGCGGCGCCGTTGGCCGGGTCCTTGTACCAGAAGCCGATCAGCAGGTACGAACACAGGCCCACGCCTTCCCAGCCGAAGTACAGGAACAGCAGGTTGTCGCCGAGCACGAGGAACAGCATGCTCGCGACGAACAGGTTCATGTAGCTCAAAAAGCGCGCGTAGCCGTCGTCGCCGCGCATGTACCACGAGGCGAACAGGTGGATGAAGAAACCCACGCCGGTGATCACGCCGAGCATCGTCAGCGACAGCGCGTCGAGCTTGAGCGCAAAGGTCGGCGCGAAGTTGCCGACGTCCATCCAGGTCCACAGCAGATGCGTGTACGCGTGGCCTTCCGGCGGATGCGCCAGGAAGTCGTAGCCGACCACGAGCGCGGTCAGCGCCGACAAGCCCATCGCGCCGACACCGATGGTGGCGGCGGCGTTCTCGGACAGGCGGCCGCGCGAGAACGCGAGCAGCAAAAAGCCGACGAGCGGGAAGACGAAAACGAGCGGTAGCAGATTCAGCATGCCGTCTTACCCCTTCATCGTGCTGGCCGCATCCACGTCCAGCGTGCGGAAGCGACGGTAGAGCTGGATCACCAGCGCGAGCGCCACGCAGGCTTCGGCGGCGGCCAGCGAGAGCACGAACGCGAACATCACCTGCCCGTCCGCGTTGCCCCAGCGCGCGCCGGCGGTGACGAAGGCCAGCGCGGTCGCGTTCATCATGATTTCGACCGACATCAGCATGAACAGCACGTTGCGGCGAACCACCAGGCCGGCGAAGCCCAGCGTGAAGAGCGCTGCGGCGAGCAGCAGCCCATGCTCCATGGGAATGGTGGTCATGAGTCTTGGCTACGTCCCAGGTGGTAGGCGGCCACGAGGCCGGCGAGCAGCAGCGTCGAGGCGAGTTCGACCGCGAGCAGATAGGGCCCGAACATGGCCACGCCGACTTCCTTGGCGCCCACGACCTTGCCGCTGATCGGCGTCAGGCCGGCCTGCGGCCACAGGATCAGCACGAGCTCGGCGAGCAGCACGCCGGCCAGCACCACCGGACCGATCCAGCCCGAGCCCTTGAGCCACTTCTTCTCTTGTTCGACCGTGGCCTTGCCCAGATTCAGCATCATCACCACGAACACGAACAGCACCAGGATGGCGCCCGCGTAGACGATGATCTCGAGCACGCCCGCGAACGGAGCGCCGAGCGTGAAGAACACCATCGCGATCGATAGCAGCGACAGCACCAGGTACAGCAGCGCGTGCACCGGGTGCGTGTTGACGACCACCATCACCGTCGAGAACAGCGCGACGAATCCGGCGACGTAGAAAGCAGCGGAAACGAGTGGTTCGATCATGCGTCCCAAGTCCTTTATGGCAGCAGCGACTTGACGTCGACCGGCGCCGATTCGTTGAGCGCCTCGCCCTTGCCCTTACCCTTGATGGCCATGCCGGACACCCGGTAGAAGTTGTAGTCGTGGTACTTGCCGACGCCCGAGATGAGCAGATGCTCCTTCTCGTAGACGAGGTTCTGGCGGTCGTACTCGCAGAGCTCGTAGTCGGGCGTCAGCTGGATCGCGTTGGTCGGGCAGGCTTCTTCGCAGAGGCCGCAGAAGATGCAGCGCGAGAAGTTGATGCGGAAGAACTCCGGATACCAGCGGCCATCCTCGGGGCGCTCGGCCTTCTGCAGCGAGATGCAGCCCACCGGGCAGGCCACCGCGCAGAGGTTGCAGGCCACGCAGCGTTCGTCGCCGTCGGGGTCGCGCGTCAGCACGATGCGGCCGCGATAGCGAGGCGGCACCGGCGGCTTCACTTCCGGATACAGGATCACGTCGCGCGGACGGAACGAGTGCATGAAGATCATGCCGATGGACCGCAACTGGGTCCAAATGCCGTGCAGCACGGCGAAGAAGGTTTTCATCGGATCAGGCTCCCGTCCACAGCACGACGGCCGCGGTGCCGATCAGATTCAGCAGCGACATCGGCAAACAGACCTTCCAGGCGGCGGACATCATGTGGTCGTAGCGCGGACGCGGCAGCGCCGCGCGCAGCAGGATGAACGACGACATGAAGAACAAGGACTTCAACGCGAACCAGACGAAAGGCACCGCGTTGAGGAACGGCAGGTAGTCGCCGAACGGCGCTTCCCAGCCACCGAAGAACAGCGCGGTGGTCAGGCCCGAAACCAGCACGATGCCGACGTATTCGCCGACGAAGAACATGCCGAACTTCATGCCCGAATATTCGGTGTGATAACCGGCGGCGAGTTCGGATTCGGCTTCGGGCAGATCGAACGGCGTGCGGTGCGTGACCGCGACGCCGGCCAGCGCCCAGGTCAGAAACGCGAAGAACTGCGGGAAGATGAACCAGACGTGCTCCTGCTGCCAGCGCACGATCTCGTGCAGGTTGAAGCTGCCCGCCTGCACCACGATACCCATCAGCGAAATGCCCATGAACACTTCGTAGCTGATCGTCTGCGCAGTCGAGCGCAGGCCGCCGAGCAGCGAATACTTGCTGTTGGACGACCAGCCGCCGAGCATCACCGCGTAGACCGCAAGGCCTGCGGTGGCGAAGAAGAACAGCAGGCCGAGGCTGGCGTTGGAGACGCCCCAGTTCGGCGTGATCGGAATCAGGCAGAACGGCAGCAGCATCATGCTCATCGCGATCGCCGGCGCGAGCGTGAACGTGAACTTGTCCACGAACGGCGGCGTCCAGTCTTCCTTGAAGAAGATCTTGAGCATGTCCGCGATGACCTGGCCGAGGCCCCAGAGGCCGACGCGGTTCGGTCCGTAGCGGTCCTGCCAGAGGCCGAGCAGGCGACGCTCGAGCCAGATCATCCAGGCGGCGGAGATCACCACGCCGAGCAGGATGATCACGGCCTTGACGACCGCCCAGAGAATCTCCCAGACGAACGGCGGAAGCAGCGAGTAGATCTGCTCGATCATCAGGCCCCCTTCACGACATCGACGGCGGCGCCCGAAGCGATCGTCGGCACACCCGGAAGACCGACCGGCAGGCCGACCAGGCCGACCGGGAAGTCCACGCGAACCTTGGCCGGCAAGGTCACGCTGACGTCGCCGGCCTTCACGGTCGCCCTGGCTTCGTGCTCGATGCCCAGGCGCTGCGCGTCGGCCAGCGAAAGCTCGACGAACGGCGCGTTGCTGCGCTCGCGGATCGGCTTGGCCTTGCCCGACAGCTCTTCGGAGCCGAAGGTCTGGTACAGCGGGAACGCCACCAGGCCGTTGCCGCCGATCGCCGGAGCGGCCGGCGAATAGGCCAGCCCGGAAGCGGCCGGCTTGAACAGCTTCACACCCGCGTCGCCACCCTTGAGCGCGCCGCCGACTTCGTCCTGGAACTTGTTCCAGGACTGCGGGCTGTTCCAGCCCGGAGCCCAGGCGTACGGCACCACGGCGGCCGGACGATCCTGGCTGCCCACACCGTTGTAGCCCTCCATGGAGAAGGCCAGGCCCGAATCCTTGTCCTGCGTGGCACGCGGCTCGTGCACGAACACGTTGGCACGCGCGGCGGTGCGGCCGGACTGGCGCGGCGGAGCGCGGTTGATCTTCATGCCCTGCACGCGGAACGTCGCATCCGGCGCGGCCGCGGCGATGCCCGCCAGCTGCGGCAGTGCGGCTTCGGCATCGGCGAGCACGTCGTCGAGGATCACGTCGTTGCCGTCCGCCAGAAGCGACAGCCAGCGCCAGGATTCGAGCGTGTCGACGGTGCGGTCGTAGTAAGCCGGATCGAAGACCTGGAAGTAGCGCTGGGCACGGCCTTCGAAGTTCACCGCGGTGCCGTCGCCTTCGGCGAAGCTCGCGGCCGGCAGGATCACGTCGGCGGCCTGCGCGGTGGCGGTCATCTGGTGATCGACGACGATCAGCGTGGCGCCTTCGAGCTTCTTCAGCGCGGCAGCCGGCAGGCGGCGCGTGAGGTCGTTTTCGAGCACCACGACGACAGCGCCAGAAGACGGCAGCTTGGCGAGCGAAGCTTCGAGATCGTTCGCTTCGAACAGCGCCATGCCCATGCTGTTGGAATCCGGAATCGCCAGGCTGATGAGCGTTTCGGCGTTCTGCCTGTGCAGCGCGGTCGCGAGGTTCGCGGCGGCCTGCATCACGGCCAGCGAGCCGCAGCCGGTGCCCGACACGATCAGCGGACGCTTGGCCTTGGCCAGCGTCTCGGCGATCTTCGCGACCTGCGCCGCATCGGCATCCGACAGGCCCGATGCCGCCGGAGCGGAACCGTCGATCGCATGCGCGACCGCGAAGCCGAGTGCGGCGATGGCATCGGGAGCCAGGCGCAGCACGGTGCTGCCGATGTCGTCGAAGCGCGTCGCCGCCGGCGTGGCGATGATGATCGGATAACGCTCGTGCTGGCCGATGTCGGCGGCCGAGTAGGCCTGCCAATCAGGCACGCGCTTCTCGCGCGTCATTTCGAGCGTCTTGCCCTTGGCGGCCTGGCGCAGCGCGAGCGACACGCGCGAGGCGGTGGCGAGCACGTCTTCGCCGAGCACGAGCACGGCGTCGGCCTGCTCGATCTGGCGGATCGTCGCCGCCGGCACCGCGCCTTCGCGCAGCACCTTGAGCGCGAAGGCCGTCAGCGCTGCGTTCTGCGCGGACAGGCCATTGCTGAAGTTGTCGGCGCCGACGAGGGCGCGCAGCGCGAAGTTCGACTCGAGGCTCGCACGCGTGGAGCCGATGCCGAGCACCGAACTCGCGGAGGCGAGCAGGCTGCGCACGTGGGCGACGGCCTCATTGGCTTCGATTTCGGCGAATACGCCAGCGCGCTTGATCTGCGCCTTGCGCGGCCGATCCTTGAGGTTCACGTGGCCGTAGCCGAAGCGGCCGCGGTCGCACAGGAAGTAGCCGTTGACCTCGCCGTTGTAGCGGTTCTCGATGCGGCGGATTTCGCCGTAGCGTTCGCCCGGCGAGATGTTGCAGCCGACCGCGCAGCCCGTGCAGATGCTCGGTGCGAACTGCATGTCCCACTTGCGCACGTAGCGCTCGGAATGGGTCTTGTCGGTGAATACGCCGGTCGGGCAGACCTCGGACAAATTGCCCGAGAATTCGCTCTGCAAGGTGCCGGGCTTTTCACGGCCGAAGTAGACGTTGGCGGCCGAGCCGAACACGCCGAGGTCGGTGCCACCCGCGTAGTCGCGGTAGTAGCGCACGCAGCGATAGCAGGCGATGCAGCGGTTCATCTCGTGGGCGATGAACGGGCCGAGCTCCTGGTTGAGGTGCGTGCGCTTGGTGAAGTGGTACTGACGGCTGTGATGCCCCGTCATGACCGTCATGTCCTGCAGGTGGCAGTGGCCGCCTTCTTCGCAGACCGGGCAATCGTGCGGATGATTCGTCATCAAGAAGCTGACGATCGTCTCGCGGAACTCCTTGGCCTCTTCATCTTCGATCGAGATGTAGGCGTTGTTGGAGGCCGGGGTCATGCACGACATCACCAGACGGCCGCGCTTGTCGTTCTCGTCGGCGAACTGCTTGACCGCGCACTGGCGACAGGCGCCGACGCTGCCGAGCGCCGGGTGCCAGCAGAAGTAAGGAATATCGAGGCCCAGCGAGAGGCAGGCCTGGAGCAGATTGTCCGAGCCGTCGACCTCGTACTGCTTGCCGTCTACGTGAATGGTTGCCATGTGTTCCTCAGGCTGCCTGTGCCGGCTTCGCCAAACCCGCCTCGAACTCGTGGCGGAAGTACTTCAGTGCCGACTGCAGCGGTTCCATCGCGCCCGGCGCATGCGCGCAGAACGTCTTGCCGGGGCCGAGCCAGCGCGTGAGCTTGGCGAGCACCTCGAGATCTTCGGGCGTGCCCTGCCCGGCTTCGAAAGCGCGCAGGATCTTCACGCTCCACGGCAGGCCGTCACGGCACGGCGTGCACCAGCCGCAGGATTCGCGGGCGAAGAATTCTTCGAGATTGCGCACGGCCGAGACCATGCTCTGGTCTTCGTTGACCACCGTGATCAGGCCCGTGCCCATGCGCGAACCGGCCTTGGCGATGGTGTCGAAATCCATCGCCAGATCCAGATGATCGGGCGTCAGAAAGTCGGTCGACGCGCCGCCCGGCAGCCAGGCCTTGAGCTTCTTGCCGTTGCGCATGCCGCCGGCATGCACTTCGAGCAGCTCGCGTGCCGTGGTGCCGATCGGCAGTTCCCAGATGCCGTTCTTGTTGGCCGGGCCCGAGCAGCCGTACAGCTTGGTGCCCGCGTCCTTGCTCTTGCCCTGGTTGAGCGCCTTGTACCAATCGCCACCGTTCAACACGATGTGCGGAATGTTGCACAGCGTCTCGACGTTGTTGACGATGGTCGGACGCCCCCAGAGCCCCGCGATCTGCGGAAACGGCGGCTTGGCGCGCGGGTTCGCGCGACGGCCTTCGAGCGAGTTGATCAGCGCGGTTTCTTCGCCGCAGATGTAGCGGCCCGCGCCCGTGTGCACGAACAGCTCGAAGCTCCACGCGCCACCGAGAATGTTCTTGCCGATGTAGTTTCTGGCGCGCGCCTCGGCGAGCGCCGCGTTCAGGCGCTCGGCCGCGACCACGTATTCGCCGCGCAGGAAGACGTAGCCGCGCGTGGCCTGGATCGCGAACGCCGCGGTCGCCATCGCCTCGATGAGCTGGTGCGGTGCCTGCTCCATGAGCAGGCGATCCTTGAACGTGCCGGGCTCCATTTCGTCGGCGTTGCAGACGAGATATTTCTCGCCGGCGTCCGGCCCCATCGGAATCAGGCTCCACTTCACGCCGGTCGGGAAGCCCGCGCCGCCGCGACCGCGCAGGCCCGAATCCTTGACCACGGCCTGCACGGCAGCGGGTTCGAGTTCCTTGACCGCCTTCTTGAGCGCGGCGTAACCGCCCTCGGCTTCGTAGGCATCGATCGCGAGCGGACCGGCCGCGCGATCGATCAGGCGCGTCAGCGGCTTCTGGTACTGCGGGTCGGCTGCACTGCGAAGTGTCATGCGATCACCTTCCAAGAATTCGCGGTGACTGAGAGCGATGCATTACGGTGATGGCACGCACTCACCTTGCGGTCGATCCCGCTGCGCGGGGCCCTCGCCCGGTGGCTCATACGTACGCCTCCAGCAGCTTGGCGACATCGGCCGGTTCGACCGGGCCATGCAGGTCGTCATTGATCATCACCGTCGCGCCGCGATCGCAGGCGCCGAGGCAGCAGATCGGCAACAGCGTGAAACGGTTGTCGGCCGTGGTCTGGCCGTAGCGAATGCCGAGCTCTTTGACGAAGGCGTCGCGCAGTTCTTCGTAGCCGGTCAGATGGCAGGAAATGCTGTCGCAGACCTTGATCACGTTGCGTCCGACCGGACGGCGGAAGATCAGGCTGTAGAAGGTCGCCACGCCTTCGAGATCGGCCGCGCTGATGCCGATGGCTTGCGCGATCACCGGAATCGCCTCGTCGCAAACCCAGCCGCGATGCTTCTGCACGATCTTGAGCGCTTCGATGCTCGCGGCGCGCGAATCGGGATAGTGATGCAGCTCGTGCTCGATCTCGTGGCGCTCCTGCTCGCTGAGCACGAAGGGCTCGGCGGGCTTGACGAGGTCAGCGAGCTTGATGACCGTTTGATTCGAAGTCTCGGACATGTCAGCGATCCACGTCGGCCATCACGAAATCGATGGACGCGATGTAAGCGATGAGGTCGGGCATCATCTGGCCGCGGATCGCGCTCGGAATCTGCTGCAGATGCGCGAAGCTCGGGGTACGGATGCGCGTGCGATAGCTCATGGTGTTGGCATCGCTGGTCAGGTAATAGCTGTTCAAGCCCTTGGTCGCCTCGATCATCTGCGAGGTTTCGCCGGCCGGCATCACCGGCCCCCAGGACACGCCGAGGAAGTGCGGGATCAAGGTGTCGATGTCCTTGAGCGTGCGTTCCTTCGGCGGCGGCGTGGTCAGCGCATGGTCGGCCTTGTACGGGCCCGACGGCATGTTCTTCATGCACTGTTCGATGATGCGCAGCGACTGGCGGATCTCTTCCTCGCGCAGCAGCGCGCGATCGTAGACGTCGCCGAGATGGCCGACGGGCACTTCGAAGTCGAAGTTCTCGTAACCCGAATACGGACGCGCCTTGCGCAGGTCGAAGTTGCAGCCCGTGGCGCGCAGGCCCGGGCCCGACACGCCCCACTCGAGCGCATCGGCCGTGGTATAGGCGGCAACGTCGCGCGAACGCGAAATCAGGATCGCGTTTTCGAGGCAGGCCTTGCGGTACTCGTCGAGACGCTTGGGCATCCAGTCGAGGAATTCCTGGACCTTCTTTTCCCAGCCGATCGGCAGATCGTGCGCGAGGCCGCCGATGCGGAACCAGGCCGGGTGCATGCGAAAGCCGGTGATGCCTTCGATGACGTCGTAGGCCTTCTGGCGGTCGACGAACATGAAGAACACCGGCGACATCGCACCGACGTCCTGCGCGAAGGTGCCGTAGAACAGCAGGTGCGAGGTGATGCGGAAGAACTCGCAGAGCATCACGCGGATCGTCTTGACGCGATCGGGCACGGTGATGCCGGCGAGCTTCTCGATCGCCATCACGTACGGCAGGTTGTTCATCACCCCGCCGAGATAGTCGATGCGATCGGTATACGGAATGTAGCTGTGCCAGCTCTGGCGCTCGCCCATCTTCTCGGCGCCACGGTGGTGGTAGCCGATGTCGGGCACGCAATCGACGACCTCTTCGCCATCGAGCTGCACGACGATGCGGAAGGCACCGTGCGCGGCCGGGTGGTTCGGGCCGAAGTTGAGCAGCATGAAATCGTGATCGCCGGCGCTGCGCGCCATGCCCCAGTCCTCGGGCACGAAGCGCAGCGCTTCCTGCTCCTGGTCCTGGCGCAGCGCATCGAGCTGGAACGGATCGAATTCGGTCGCGCGCGCGTTGTATTCCTTGCGCAGCGGATGGCCTTCCCAGGTCGGCGGCAGCAGGATGCGCCGCAGGTGCGGATGCCCTTCGAAGACGATGCCGAACATGTCCCAGACTTCGCGCTCGTACCAGTTGGCGTTCGCGTAGATCGGGACGATGGTCTTGAGCTTGGGGAACTCGCCGGTCAGCGCGACCTTGATGCGGATGTCGGCGTTGCGGTCGATCGACAGCAGCTGGTAGACGACCGTGAAATCGGCCTTCGGCAGACCCGCGCGATGCTTGCGCAGACGCTCGTCGACCGCCGTGAGGTCGTACAGCATCCTGTAGGGCTTCGCGATTTCGTTCTTGAGAAAGCGCAGCACCTCGTGCAGCCGATCGGCCGGCACCCACAGCGTGGGCATGCGATCGACCGTCTTCTGCACGGTGAAGAGGTTTTCGCCGAAGCGCGTGATCAGCTCACGCACGATCTCCGGCAGGATCTCGGGAGTTCCGTCGGCCATGTCTCTCTCTTGGCTCTTAGAGCGAGTCGGGCGAACGCAGAATGGTCTGCGCCTGGCGCTCGGCGAGCTTGCGGTCGCGCTCGACCGGCATCTGCGCCTTGTAGACGCCCTGGTCGCCGACCACCCACGAAAGCGGGCGACGCTCCTTGCCGATCGAGTCCTGCAGCATCAGCAGACCCTGCAGGAAGGCTTCCGGACGAGGCGGGCAGCCCGGCACGTAGAGATCGACGGGCAGGAACTTGTCGACGCCCTGCACTACCGAATAGATGTCGTACATGCCGCCGGAGTTGGCGCAGGAGCCCATCGAGATGACCCAGCGCGGCTCGAGCAGCTGTTCGTAGAGCCGCTGCACGACCGGCGCCATCTTGATGAAGCAGGTGCCGGCGATGACCATGAGATCGGCCTGGCGCGGGGTGGCGCGAATGACCTCGGAGCCGAAGCGCGCCATGTCGTGCACGGAGGTGAAGGCCGTGGCCATCTCGACATAACAGCACGACAGCCCGAAATTGAACGGCCAGATCGAGTTCTTGCGTCCCCAGTTGACCATGTCCGAGAGCTTGGCCGTCATCACGTTGCGGCTGATCTGCTCTTCGGTGAAGGTGTCGCCGAGCTGCGGCTTGTCTTCCTTGACCATGTCGCGATTCAGCGGCGAGACGCCGGTCGGACGGTACGGGTCGAGACGGGTGAGTTTGTATTCCATGCTGGCCTCAGGCTGGCGACGGGCGCGTGATCAGCGCACGTCAGGCGCAACAGTCTTGTTGAGAAGACGATTCGGATTCAGCTGGCGACGATAGGCCGGCGCCCAGCTGAGCGCCCCGATGCGGGCCAGATACACCAGGCTCGCGACGAGGATGAAGATGAAGACGAGGGCTTCGACGAAGCCGACCCATCCGGCTTCGCGAACACTGACGGCCCAGGCGTACAGGAACAGCGCCTCGACGTCGAAGATCACGAAGAACACCGCCACCAGATAGAACTTGGCCGGAAAGCGCAGGCGCTCGGGAGACGCGGAGACGACGCCCGATTCGAAAGGCTCGTTGCGCGCCCGGGCGGCGCTTCGGCCACCGAGCAGGACGGAGAGTCCCAGCATCACGGCGCACAGGCCGAACACGGCGACGACGTAAACGACGGTTGACCAGAATTCTGGCGAAGTGATCATCGGCAAACGCCTCTCTGCTCCTGGCGGAAGCAGCGTCTTTGCTGCTTACGAGCTCGGCCCTTCGGGGTGTTGTGGAGCCCGATAAGCACCGGCTTGTAGCGTGACGACACCGGCGACGAATCGCACGGGTCTGCCAGCCAGGTACACGGACGGGCGCCGCGAATCCGCCGGAGTATATAGCTTCGGCAGACAAGTGGGCGCTCCGGTTTTTGGATGACCCCCCACATGTTTACTGATCGGCACGCCATCTGGGTTTATCGTCGGCCAACCGAATCAAGACCGCTTCGACAAGTCAATACCACTTTCCGCCAAGCGAAGCCCTCATGCGGAATCGGAATGACCCGCTTCTGTCGCTGGCATCGGCATGCAACACTGACTCGATGATCGACCCTCTCCCTGGAGCCGTGCCCTACGAGCGCGAAGTGCGCCGGATTCTGTGGCTCACGCTGGCACTCAACCTGCTGGTCTGCGCCATCAAGGCGGGAGTCGGCCTGGCCAGCGGATCGCTGGCGATCATCGCCGACGCGATGCACAGCCTCACCGACAGTCTCAACAACGTGATGGGCCTGCTGATCATGCGCTGGGCCACGCCCAAGCCCGATCATGAGCATCCGTATGGGCACCTGAAGTTCGAGGCCATCGGCGCGCTCGGCATCGCCGCCATGCTCGGCATCGCCTGCTTCGAGGTGCTCCAGTCCGCGGTCGGACGCCTGCTCGACCCTTCGGCCGCGGCGGTGGAAATCACCCCGCTCTCGCTGGCCCTGCTGGTGCTGGTGCTCGCGATCAACCTGTTCGTCGCCGTCTACGAACGGCGCGCCGCCCAACGGCTCAAGAGCAACCTGCTGCTCGCCGATGCCCAGCAGACCTTCGGCGACATCTGGGTCACGCTCGGCGTCATCGCCGGCGCGGCCGGCGTCTGGCTGACCGGGGCCTGGTGGATCGACGTGGCGCTGTCGGTTCCGGTCTCCCTCGCGGTGCTCTGGAGCGGCTGGACGGTGGTGCGCAGCAACGTGCCCTGGCTCGTCGACGAGACCGCGATCCAGCCCGCCGAAATCGAGGCGATCGCCACCTCGATCCCGGGCGTGATCGATTGCCACGCGATTCATTCCCGCGGCCTGGTCGGCCGCCAGGTCTTCGTCGAAATGCACCTGACGGTGTCGACGCCGGATCTCGACACCGCGCACCGGATCACCGAGCAGATCGAGCAAAAGCTCGCCGATCGCTATGGGCAGGTAACCGCGACCATCCACGTCGAGCCGGCACGCTACGCCGAGCATTCGATCGGCTAGGGCCGCTCCGTCGTCACATCGACGACATCGCGCCTGCCTAGCATCGGCACTCGATCAGCCTTTTCCTCCCGAGCCAGGTCCATGCCCAAGCCCTCCAACTTCCGGCGCAGTCAGCGCCGCGGCCTTACGCGTCGCGAGATTCTGCAATCGAGCTTCATGGGCCTGGGGCTCATGGGCATCGGCGGAGGCCTCGTGGGTTGCGGCAGCAGCGGCACGCGGGACGGAGAAGGCGGCGGCAGCGTCACGCCGATCAAGGGACGACTCGATTTTCCCGAGCTCGACAGTACGCCCGACGAAAATGGCCTGCTGATTCCGAAGGGCTTCAAGAGCCGCGTGATCGCGCAGGCCAACCAGGCGGTCGGCAGCACCGGGTTTCGCTGGCACACCGACCCGGACGGCTCGGCGGTGTTCGCGGCGCCGGACGGCGGCTGGGTCTACGCGAGCAATCGCGAGTTCCTCGTCGGCGGCGTCAATGCGATCCGCTTCGATGCCCAGGGCGAAATCGTCTCGGCCTACAACATCCTGCCGGGTCGGCTCACTCGCCTGAACTGCGGCGGCGGCGTCACGCCCTGGGGCACCTGGCTGTCGGGCGAGGAATACGATCTCGGCGTGGTCTGGGAGTGCGATCCCTTCGATACCACCGGACGCAACGTCACGCGCTGGAGCGGGCTCGGCACTTTCTATCACGAGGCCGTGGCCGTCGACGACACCACCAACGTCTTCTACGAAACCGAAGATCGCCCCGACGGCCGCTTCTACCGCTTCGTCCCGGACGCCGCCAACGTCGGCGGCCGGCCGAGCGAAACCGGCAAGCTGCAGGCCCTGCGCGTGATCACCGGCGACGACCTCAACCTCGAAACCGCCCGCGGCCCCTGGCCAGTCGACTGGCACGACATTCCAAGACCGAATCCGGGCGCGATCGGCACCGTGCTGCAGCAGCAGACGCGCTACCAGGTGGAGCAGACCACCGCGTTCAACGGCGGCGAAGGCATCTGGTACCAGGCCGGCATGGTTTATTTCACGACCAAGGGCGACCGCCGCGTCTGGGCGCTCGATATCGCTGCGCAGACCCTCGAAGTGCTCTACGACGACGCCTTCCATCAGCCCGACCCGATCCTCGATTCGGTCGACAACGTCGTCATGACGCCGGGCGGGGACATCATCGTGGTCGAGGACAAGGGCGAGCCGAACCAGCAGGCGGTCGCGATCAAGGCCGACGGCAGCATCGCGGCAATGATCCAGCTGGTCGGCCACATGGGCTCGGAAGTCACCGGCCCGGCGTTCTCGCCGGACGGGCGCTTCTTCTATTTCAGCTCCCAGCGCGGCCCGGGAGACGGCAAAGGCGCGGGCTCCGCCGGCATCACCTATGCGGTCGAAGGTCCCTGGTTCACGCCCTGATCGCGGTTCGGCGCCGACGCCCGCTCAGGGCGCCGGCGCAGGGGCCCGGGCGATCGCCTCGGTCGGCGCGCTCGCAGCGACGAGCCGCGAGCGGCCGCTCGCGACCGAAAACGCCCGATCCAGCCACTGCTCGTCGCTGCGCACCGACACCCTCGGCACCATCCAGAACTCGGCCTGCAGGCGCGCGGGCGTCAGGTCGAGCAGCAGATAGCCGTTGTGGATGTTCTCGTAGTACTTCAGGTGCGGATTGCTGAGCCGCAGCAATTGCTCGGCATGGGTCGCCAGGCCATCGAGTACCGACGAGAGCCCGCCGCCGCTGTCCGGATCGCCGCGCGAGGTGATCGAGGTGGCGACGAACTCCACCGCCAGGGCGCCCTCGCCGGTCAGCGCGCCGTAACCCGGGCCGTTCGGGTCGGCGGTGACTTCGAACGCATAGGCCTCGTGCGCATCGCCGGTCAGGAACACCAGGTTGCGCTGGCCGGCCAGCTGCGCGAGCAGGCGATCGCGTGCCGGCTCGTAGCCGTCCCACTTGTCGTTCGACAGGTACAGCCCGCCGCCACCGGCCGCACGCGGAGCGCCGAGCAGCTTGATCGGCGAGAAATACACCTGATTGCCGATCAGCTGCCAGGTCGCGCTGCGCTTCGGCTGGGTCTCGGCGAACCACGCCTCCTGTGCCTCGCCGAGCAGCTGGCGCGCCGGCTCGACGAAATCGCCGCTCTGCGTGAACACCGGCACCGCCTCTTCGAACAGCGTATTCGGCGGCAGCTGCCGGTCGCGGCCGATGTGGCGAGTATCGAGCATCGTCAGATCGGCCAGATCCCCGAACCCGAAAGCGCGGTAGACGCGCATCGGATCGGACGGGTCCGGTGTACGGATCGGCAGCCATTCGAAGGCCGCCCGTGCCGCGTCGAGCCGGCGCGCCGCGTAGTCGCCGAGCGCCGGATCGTGGCTCTCGGCGCCGTCTTTCCAGGCGTTGTTGCAGATTTCGTGATCGTCCCAGACCCAGATCATCGGATGCTGGCGGTGCAGCTCCTGCAGGTCCTCGTCGGCCCGGTATTGCGCGTAGCGCTGGCGATAGTCGGCGAGCGTGACGATCTCGCGCGGCGGCTCGTGGGGCCTCACGCGATCGGTCGAGCCATTCTCGTAAATGTAGTCGCCGAGATGCACGACGGCCTGCAGGTCATGGCGCTCGGCCACGCGGCGATAGGCGTGGAAGTAGCCGGCGAC
Organism: Hydrocarboniphaga effusa AP103; assembly: GCF_000271305.1. GTDB lineage: Bacteria > Pseudomonadota > Gammaproteobacteria > Nevskiales > Nevskiaceae > Hydrocarboniphaga > Hydrocarboniphaga effusa. The sequence continues at coordinate 92,448 of NZ_AKGD01000003.1, read as the reverse complement.
ATAGTTCGAGCAGGTGACGAAGGCCAGGCGCAGGCGGTCGATCGTCGACCCCGCGGCTGGAGCCGTGCGCGTACGCCCGACCGGCGACGTTTGGCTCGCCGAGACGAAGCGGTAGTAGTACGCAGTGTCCGGGCGCAGGCCATTCAGGTCGAGCTTGAGCGTGTAGTCGGCCGCGGCCTCGGCCAGCGCCGTGCCTTGCGCGGCGAGGCTCGCGAACGACGGATCGAGCGAGACTTCGTAGCGAACCCGGGCTCGCGTCACCGTGCCCGAAGCCGGTTGTGCGCGCGTCCACAGGATCAGCGCGTCGGCTAGCGGGTCGCCGCTCGCGACGCCGTGCGTGAATTGCGCCTCGTCGAGGGCAGCGGCGGAATCTTCATCACTATCGGCGCCGCAGGCAGCCAGCAACGGCACGGAAACGGCGGCGAGCAGCAGCTCGCGTCGGGAGAAAGGCGGCATGGACGGCGCGAAGAAAAGGTCTTCGCCCAGTCTCGGAAGCCCAGATCACCGCCTCGTGACAGCCCAGGCCATCGGCCAGGGTAAAAACAGCTCAGCCTTCGGTCGGTTTCTGGTGCGGGCGGCGGCGTTCGACGCCATCCCAGGGCTGCTTGTTCGACAGACGGGCGCGCTGCAGGCGCAGCGCCCGGTCGGCCGCCTTTTCGCGCAGGCGCTGCCCCATGCTGGCGTCCGGGTCGGCCGGAACATCAGTGGACAACAGCACCACCGCCGGACCACCCGCCCCATCGGCGAGCGAAACCAGCTGCCACTCGAGCGAATCGTCGAGCGCGGTTTCGAGGTCGCCGCGGCGGAAATTGGTGAGCGGCCATTCGCGTACCAGGTCGCTGTAGAGCAGTTGGCCACCCACGTAAACGCCGAAGCGCTCGTAGATATCGAGCAAGGCGTGCACGAAAGCACGTCGCGGATGATCCGCGTGCTTCTGCTGGCCCTTGCCGAGCAGACGCCAGGAAATGGAATCGAGCATGCCGAACCCCTCAATAACGAACGCCGGACCGAGCCCGTCCGGCTCGCCGCAGCGCCTGGAACCTCCGCACCGCAGATCGGCCATGAACCGACCCAGGCGCCACGGCCCCGCATTCTGGCCCTGCCCCTTGCCGGATGTATGTCGGAAAACCTTACCTGCCCATCCTCCGACGCCGGCCATTTTGCCGGAGCCCGCCACCGGACGCGCAAGCGCCGCGCCAAGCGCTGCCGAGCACGCGCAAGACCGTGCGGCACTATGAGCGTTGCCAGGAGAAAGTTGGATGGCTTGTTTCGATCTACCAACCCAAGAGTCGTCGACTCATCGAATTGGTAGGCGCGAGAGGACTCGAACCTCCGACCCCTACCATGTCAAGGTAGTGCTCTAACCAGCTGAGCTACGCGCCTGCTGAACTGCTGAAGAACCTGCTGCGAAACTGCAGGGGCGCGAAAGATACAAGGCCGCGCCGGCATACGCAAGCACTGTGGAATAATGCCCCCTCCTTCACGCCACGACCGAGACTGATGAACCCCAGCCTCCCCGAGATCATCGGCACCGCGTTGTTTGCCGTCGCCATCCTGCACACGTTCCTGGCCTCCAGATTCGAGAAGCTCGCGGAGCGCAATCCGGCCAATGCGGGCATCTGGCATCTGCTTGGCGAGGTGGAGGCGGTATTCGGTTTCTGGGCGCTCGTCTTCACGCTGTTCCTGGTTCTCTACGCGGGCTCCGAATCGGCCACGCACTATCTCGAAGGCCTCAACTACACCGAGGCGATGTTCGTCTTCGTGATCATGGTGATCGCGGCGAGCCGGCCGATTCTGGTGGCCGCCGGTGCGCTCGTGCGCATGCTGTCGTTCGTGCTGCCGATGCCGACGAACGTGGCGACCTATTTCGTGCTGCTGTCCGTGGTGCCCCTGCTCGGCTCGTTCATCACCGAGCCCGCGGCGATGACGCTGGCGGCGCTGATGCTGCGTGACCAGGTCTATTCGCAGCCGGTTTCGGCTCGTTTGAAGTACGCCACGCTCGGCGTGCTGTTCGTCAACGTCTCGATCGGCGGAACGCTCACGCCTTACGCGGCGCCGCCAGTCCTCATGGTGGCGGGCGTGTGGGGCTGGGACATCACGCACATGATGAGCACCTTCGGCTGGAAGGCGGCGATCGCCGTCGTCGTCAACGCCGCCGCCGCCACGCTGCTGTTTCGCGGCGAACTGCGGGGCCTGCCGTTGGCCGGCAGGATCGGAGCGCGGGTACCGGTCCTGCTGATCCTCGTGCATCTGGCATTCCTGGCGGGTGTCGTCGTGTTCGCCCATCACCCGACGGTGTTCATCGCCATGTTCCTGTTCTTTCTCGGCGTGGCGGATGCCTACGAGCGCCACAACGATCGGCTCATGCTGCGCGAAGGCCTGCTCGTCGCGTTCTTCCTCGCCGGCCTGGTCACGCTCGGAGCCCAGCAGCGCTGGTGGCTTCAGGATCTGTTGACGGGCCTGGACCCGACGGTGCTGTTCTTCGGCGCAACCGCGCTGACCGCCATCACCGACAACGCGGCGCTGACCTATCTGGGCTCGCTCGTGCAGGGCATCGACGATGCTTTCAAGTACGCGCTGGTCGCCGGCGCAGTGACCGGCGGCGGCCTCACGGTGATCGCCAACGCGCCGAACCCGGCGGGCTTCTCGATCCTCAAGGATCACTTCGACGATGGGGCGATCAGCGCGGGCGGGCTGTTCGTCGCCGCGCTCGGGCCGACACTCGTGACGGTCGCCGCGTTCCTGTTGCTTTAAGCGGCTCTAGACAAGGTTAATCCAAGAGCAAATCGCTACAGCAGATCGCTACAGCAGATCGCGATAGCTCTGGATCACCACGAGCACGAGCTGGCTGCGCGAACGCACGTCGAGCTTGTTGAAGAGCTGCTGGAAGATCGCCTTCACCGCGCTCTCCGAGCTTCCGAGCTGGCGCGCGATGAGCTTGTTCGAAAGCCCCTGCAGCAGCCCGCGCAGCACCGCGCGCTCGCGCTCGGTGAAGCTCACGCGATCCGGTTGCGAACTGGTGGCCACGATCGCCTGCAGATAGCGCTGCTCGATCAGCACGCGTCCGAGCGCGACCGCGTGAATGCTGTTCTTGAGCTCGTCGGGCGAGACTTCCTTGCGGCAGATGCCCGAGACGCCGAGGCGGATCAACTCGAGCGCATCGCGCTCGGGCAGGCCGGCCGTGACCACGAGCACCGCGCTCTTGCGCGCAGAAGGTCGCTCGCGCATGAAATCGAGCGCGGTGTGCTCGCCGAGGTCGTGATCGAGGATCACCACGTCCGGCCTGAGGGTCTCGATCTCGCCGAGCGCCTGCGCGAGCGTGCCGGACTGGCCGACGACCACGAAGCGCGTGTCCGCGGTGAGCAGGCGCAGCAGGCCTTCGCGGAACAGCGTGTGATCGTCGAGCAGGTAGAGCCGGATCGGATCGAAGATCGAATCAGCCATTCGCGGCCTCGGCTTCGATCGCCTGCTCGTGTGCGAGCGGCAGGTGCAGCTCGAAGCAGCCGCCCGGACCACCCGCGACATAGCGCAGCTGGCCATCCTGGTTGTGCATGAGCGCGCGCGAGATGTAGAGGCCCAGGCCCGAGCCGTCGGCGCCGGTGCGGAACGGCTGGAACAGATGCTCGGGCTCGGCGACGCCGGGGCCGGAATCGCGCACGCTCAGGACGGCGCGACCGCTCTCGAGCCGCGCGCTCAGCGTGAGCTGGCGCCGCGGCTGCGCGGAGACCGCGCGCAAAGCGTTCTGCGCAAGGTTCAGCAGCACCTGCAGCAGGGCGTGGCGATCGCAGCGCACGGGCGGAAAATCCTGCGGGATCTGCGCGATCACTTCACCGTCGAGGTCGGCCCAGTCGGGGCCGACGATGACGTCGAGCTCGGTGCAGAGCGTCTGCAGCGAAGTGGCGCTGATGCTCGGCTTGGCCTGCTTGCGCAGGTCGAACGACGCGATTTCGAGCAGCGCGGCGACCAGGCTGCGCAGAGCCGCGAGATCCGGGTCGCTCTGCATCGCCGGGTGACGCGCGAGGTTCGAGCTCACCACGCTCGCGGCCGAGCACAGGTTGCGGATCTCGTGTGATACCGCGCCCGCGAGCAGGCGGTTGTACTTGAGCAGATCCTGGAAATGCGCGTGCTCGCGCTCGCGAACTTCTTCCGAGGTGTCGACGACGATCGCCGCGAGCTTGCGTCCGCTGCGATCGGCGTAGACCGAGAACCAGGTGGTCGCCGGAAACGGGCTGCCGTCGAGCCGGCGCCCCCAGGTCGAGGTGGAGGTGCGCATGTCGCCGAGGTTGGCGCTCGCCGACAGCGCGTCGTCGAGCACCGGCAGGCATTCGCGCACCGGCAGGCCGATCAGCGTCGCGTTCTCGGGCAAGTCGAGCATCTCCTGGGTCGCGCGGTTGGCCGCCAGGATGCGGCCATCGTTGCCGACGGTCAGGATCGCGGCCGGGCTGCTCTCCGCGAGCAGGCGCAGCTGGCGCTCGGCGCGCCGGCGCAGCCATTGCTCCGCGCGCAGGCGCGCGTAGTGGCCGAGCACCACGCGCCGCGTGCGACTGATCTCGGCCATCAGCAAGCCACAGCCGGCATAGGCGACCGTCGCCATCGAAAAGCGCAGCGCCTGCTCCAGCAGGCTCTCGTGGGTCACGAACAGCCCGCGCAGGCCCGCGCAGGCGATGGCGGCGAGCAGGATCTGCGAGCGCGACAGCACGGTGGCCGCGAACACCACGGGCAGGATGTAGAGCAGCCCGAGCGACACGCTGAGCTTGGACAGCCATTCGGCGAGCACCAGCGCGGCCAGCATCGTCGCCGAAGTCCACAGCGTCGTGCGCTTGCTGAGCTTGACCACCTGCCCGCTGACCCTGAAGGGCAGTCTCAATCGTTCCATGCGCGTCGCCGCTGTTCGTCGTTATTCGGGTAGTGACATGCGGTTCTGGCGCGGAGTTTCCAAGCTATCGAAAGATAGATTTCCGCAGCCGTTCGGCCATCCGCGAGCCGACGACCGATGGCGGATCGATAGGCAGACAAGCCACCGCCGCACCGATGTAATGGAGCCAGGTTAATGCCTCACCGACTTGGAGTTCCGATCGATGATCCTGCGTGACAGCTTCCCGCTGAAACGTCTGTGGCCCCGCACCTACAAGCGCCTGCTCGTGCTGCTCGCCTTCGATTGCGCGGTTGCCGGGCTCTACGTGTTCCGGGACTGGAAATGGCTGTCGCTCGACGCGCTGCCGATCGGCACGCTCGGCTCGGCGCTCGCGATCTTCCTGGCGTTTCGCGCGAACGCGGCCTACGGGCGCTGGTGGGAGGCTCGCCAGCTCTGGGGCTCGCTCGTGAACACCTCGCGCGCCCTCGCCCGCCAGGCGCTCACGGCGCTCGACGTCGATCCGCACGATGGCGAGCAGAAGAAACTGCGCGACGACATCGTGATCCACCAGGTGGCCTTCGTGCATGCGCTGCGCTGCCACCTGCGCAAGCAGAATCCGCTGCCCGAGCTCTACGGCCTGCTCGGTCCCGAGCGCGCCGATGCGCTGCGTCTCTACAAGAACATTCCGAACGTGCTGACCTTGCGCATCGGCGAGCTGCTGCAGGAAGCGCGCGTGCGCGGAATGATCGACAGCCTGCGCTGGACCGCGCTCGACGGCAGCCTGACCACGCTCGCGAACATCCAGGGCGCCTGCGAGCGCATCAAGAACACGCCGCTGCCGCGCCAGTTCAGCTTCCTGCCGAGCGTGCTCGTCGACGCGTTCTGCTGGCTGGTGCCGCTTGGCCTGGTCGCCGGCATGGGCCTGGTCACGCCGGTGGCTTCGACGCTGATCAGCTTCATTCTGATCGCGCTCGACGCTTCGAGCGGCGCGATCGAGGACCCGTTCGAGAACACCGTCAACGACACCCCCATGACCGCCCTCTCGCGCGGCATCGAACTGACGCTGCGCGAAATGATCAACCAGCGCCAGGCGCTGCCCGAAGTGACCGCCATCGACGGTTTCGTCTACTGACCTACCCGCTAAGGAGAACGACATGACCACGCTCAACTCGGCCCTGCATCAGCATCCCTTCCCGCGCCAGCTCGTCTTCGCGACCAATTTCTCCGAGGCCTGCCACGCCGCGATTCCGCTCGTCGCGCAGTGGGTCGACTCGCTGCAGGCCAAGCTCACGCTGCTGCACGTGCACGCGGCCGGAACGCATTTGCAGGCCAAGCGCTCGCTCGATTCGTTCTTCGCCGAAGCCGCGCATTATCCGAACAGCGAGCGCGTGTTGCGCAGCGGCAAGCCGGCCGAAGCCATCGCCGAATACTGCCGCAGCCAGCCCAATTCGCTGCTGGTGATGCCGCCGAGCACGCGCTCGAGCCTGCCGCGTCCGCTGCATTCCTCGCTGCGCGCGAAAGTGCTGCACGATGTGATCACGCCGATGCTCACCTTGCCGCACACCGATCGGATTCCGGAGCCGCCGAGCACCGGCGGCCACGTCGCCTGCTGGATTTCGGGCCAGGAAACCCGGCTCGATCACGTGCGCGAAGCCGCCGCGCTCGCACAGCGCCGCGGTGCCGAACTGCACCTGATGCATGCCCTGCCCGAAGTCAGCGAGGGCATGCTGATCGAGGCGCTGTATTCGGATCGTCCGCTGTCCGAATCGGTGGCGGGCCAGCGCCTCGCCGACATCGCATCGCAGCTCGGGAACGAGCTGCCGATACGTCTGCATATCGGTACCGGCGAACCCGAAAGCGTGCTCAGGAAACTGCTCAAACGCACGCAGGCGAGCATCCTGGTGGTCGATCGCGGCGCGGTGATGCGCAAGCGCCTGATGCAGGCTTCGTTCAACAGCAAGCTTGCCGATTCGCCCTGCCTGCTGATCTGCGTCCCCCCGCGCGAAGCCGAAGGCCGCGATCCGATGCTGCCGGCGCCGCAGTCATCGGTATTCGGCGCGCGACCGCTGCCGGCTCGCAGGCTGGCGGGCATCGCGCAACAGCCTGCGCGCACGCATTGAGCGTCGCTCTCAGCGCCCGTCGCGCTCCTCCTCGAGCAGCTTCACGAGCCGATGCAGCGTGGCGTTGACGGGCGTGGGGATGCCGTGGATTTTGCCGAGGCGCACGACGTGGCCGTTCAAGTGATCGATCTCGCTGCGCTTGCCGCGCGTGAGATCCTGGGCAGTCGACGAGTGCTGGCCGGGCATGCTCATGCCGATGTCGAGCACGGCCTTCCACAGCGGCTCGCCGAGCGGGATGCCCGAGGCGCCCGCGACCGCGAGACATTCGTCGAAGACCTGGCGCATCAGGGGTATCACACCTTCGCTTTCGAGCAGGCGGCCGTAAGGCTGCCGCGAAATCGCGGACAAGGCATTCCAGGCGCAGTTGACGACGAGCTTGTTCCAGAGTGCTTCGACGACGCGCCCGGAAACCTGCGTCGGGATCGCGGCCTGCGTGAGCAGCGTCGCGATCCCGGCGCTGTGCCGGGACGCGCCGATCAGCAATTCACCACGCCCGTGATGCACGACATGCGCGTCGCCGGCCATCGCGGTCGCAACATAGACGACCGCGGCAACGGCTTCGCGCCCGAGCACGGCGGACAGGCGCTGCGCGTTGTCGACGCCGTTCTGCAGACTCAGCACGAACGCGTCGTTTGAAAGATGCGGGGCGATCGCCTCGCCCGCGCTTTGCGTGTCGCCCGATTTCACGCAGAACAGCACGAGCTGCGCTGTGCCGACCGCTGCGGCGTCGGTGTCGGCCTGCAAGGACACGGCGCCGGTGTAAGCGGCCGATTCCAGCCACAGGCCGTCGCGACGCACTTTGTCGACCAGCGCAGGCCGTCCGATCAGCACGACCTCGTGCCCGGCGCGCGCCAGCAGGGCGCCGAAGTAGCAGCCAACCGCGCCCGCGCCCATCACGGCGATCTTCATACGCAGCTTCGCAACTAGATCGGGCTGACCAGCGCGGCCTCGCGCAGCCTGCGGATTTCGTCGCGCAGCTTGGCGGCCTTCTCGAACTCGAGATTGGTCGCCGCGGCTTTCATCTCCTTTTCGAGCTTGGCGATCCGCTTGCCGACGAGTTCCGGCGAGGCCAGTGACTCGTAGGCCTTCTTGGTCTCGGCCGCCTTGAGCGCCTTGATGTCGGCGACGCCGTCCTCGTAGCCCAGGCGCATGACATCGGCGATGCGCTTCTGCACACCCTTGGGGGTGATGCCGTGCGCGGTGTTGTATTCCTGCTGCTTGGTGCGGCGGCGATCGGTTTCGTCGAGCGCCTTGCGCATCGAACCGGTGATCGAATCCGCGTACAGAATGGCGCGGCCGTTGAGGTTGCGCGCGGCGCGGCCGATGGTCTGGATCAGCGAGCGCTCGCTGCGCAGGAAGCCTTCCTTGTCGGCATCGAGCACGGCGACCAGCGAGACTTCGGGCAGATCGAGACCTTCACGCAACAGGTTGATGCCGACGAGCACATCGAACACGCCGAGGCGCAGGTCGCGAATGATTTCGGCGCGTTCCACGGTATCGACGTCGCTATGCATGTAGCGCACCTTCACGCCGTTCTCGTGCAGGTAGTCGGTGAGGTCCTCGGCCATGCGCTTGGTCAGCACGGTGATCAGCACGCGCTCCTTGCGCTCGACGCGGATGCGGATCTCGCCGAGCACGTCATCGACCTGGCTGCGCGCCGGACGAATCTCGACGGGCGGATCGACCAGGCCCGTCGGCCGCACCACCTGCTCGACGATCGCCGATCCCGAATGCTGGAGTTCGTAAGGCCCCGGCGTTGCCGAGACGTAGATCACCTGCGAAACCAGGCGCTCCCACTCTTCGAACTTGAGCGGGCGATTGTCCATCGCGCTCGGCAGGCGAAAGCCGTATTCGACCAGCGTTTCCTTGCGCGCCCGGTCCCCCTTGTACATCGCGCCGATCTGCGGAACCGTGACGTGCGATTCGTCGAGCACCACCACCGCGTCGGGCGGCAGGTAATCGAACAGGCAAGGCGGCGGCTCGCCGATACCGCGGCCCGACAGGTAGCGCGAGTAGTTTTCGATGCCGTTGCAGTAGCCGAGTTCCTGGATCATCTCCAGGTCGAACTGCGTACGCTGCTCGAGCCGCTGCGCTTCGAGCAGCTTGCCGTTGGCGCGGAAGTATTCGAGGCGGTCGCGCAGCTCGTTCTTGATGTCGTCGAACATCGCGACCACGCGCTCGCGTGGGGTCACATAGTGGCTCTTCGGGTAGATGGTGTAGCGCGGCACGCGCTGGCGCACTTCGCCGGTCAGCGGATCGAACAGGCTGATGCTCTCGATCTCGTCGTCGAACAGCTCCACGCGCACGGCCTCGGCGTCGGATTCGGCCGGATGGATGTCGATGACATCGCCGCGCACGCGGTAGGTACTGCGGTCCAGCGACATTTCGTTGCGCGTGTACTGCATCGTCGTGAGCGTGCGGATCAGATCGCGCTGGCTGATGCGATCGCCCTTGACCAGGTGCAGCACCATCTTGAAATAACTCTCGGGATCGCCCAGACCGTAGATCGCCGAGACCGAGCAGACGATGATCGCATCGCGACGCTCCATCAGCGCCTTGGTCGCCGACAGCCGCATCTGCTCGATGTGGTCGTTCACCGAGCTGTCCTTCTCGATGAAGGTGTCGGTGCTCGGCACGTAGGCCTCGGGCTGGTAGTAGTCGTAGTAGCTGACGAAGTACTCGACCGAGTTGTTCGGGAAGAACTCCTTGAACTCGCCGTAGAGCTGCGCCGCGAGCGTCTTGTTGGGGGCCATGACCAGGCACGGACGCTGCACCTTCGAGATCACGTTGGCGATGCTGAAGGTCTTGCCCGAGCCGGTCACGCCGAGCAGGGTCTGGTGGGCGACGCCGGCTTCGAGGTTGTCGACCATCGAGGCGATGGCGGTGGGCTGGTCGCCCGCGGGTGCCCAGTCCGCCGCGAGGCCAAACATCTCCTCGCGACGATGCTTGAGCCGGCGGTCCTTGAGTTCGTCTCTGGGGGCTTCTTTCATCCCCTCACGATGCGCCCGGACCGCCGGTTTTTCAATGCGCGGCGCTACGCAATATTTCGCCGATCGCGTTCAGTTTCGGGTCCGGATCAGGCCGAGGTCTGCGCCTCGTTCAGGGTTTCGACGGTCGACGCCGGGCCGGCCGCGAGTTCGCGATGCAGCGCGCCCTTGTCGAGCTCCTTTTCCCAGTTGGCGACGACGATGGTCGCCACGCCGTTGCCGATGATGTTGGTGATCGCGCGAGCCTCGCTCATGAAGCGATCGACGCCGAGAATCAGCGCCAGGCCCGCGACCGGCACCGAAGGCACCACGGCCAGCGTCGCCGCGAGCGTGATGAAGCCCGCGCCGGTCACGCCCGAGGCGCCCTTCGAGGTCAGCATCGCCACCGCGAGCAGGGTGATCTCCTGCGTCAGCGTGAGTTCCACGTTGAGCGCCTGGGCGACGAAGATCGCGGCCATCGTCAGGTAGATGTTGGTGCCGTCGAGGTTGAACGAATAACCGCTCGGCACGACGAGACCGACCACGCCCTTGGAGCAGCCCAGGCGTTCGAGCTTCTGCATCAGCGGAACCAGCGCCGACTCCGACGACGAGGTGCCGAGCACGAGCAGCAGTTCCTCGCGGATGTAGGCCAGGAACTTGAGGATCGAAAAACCCGTGAACCTGGCGATCGTGCCGAGCACGATCAGCACGAACAGCGCGCAGGTCAGGTAGAAGCTGCCCATGAGCTTCATGAGCGGGCCGAGGCTGTCGATGCCGTACTTGCCGATCGTGAAGGCCATCGCGCCGCCCGCCCCGATCGGGGCTAGCTTCATGACCATGCCGATCATGCGGAAGAAGATCTGCGAGGCCGCTTCGAAGAACGTCATGACCGGCTTGGCCTTGTCGCCGATCGCCATCATCGCGAAGCCGAACATGACCGCGAGCAGCAGCACCTGCAGCAGGTCGCCCCCGCCCGTGAACGCGTCGGTGAAGGTCTTGGGGATGATGTGCAGCAGAAACTGCACGGTGCCCTGCTCGTGCGCCGCCTGCGCATACTTGGCGACCGCGCCCGCATCGAGCGTCGCCGGGTCCGCGTTGAAGCCCGCCCCGGGCTTGAGCAGGTTCACCACGAGCAGGCCGATGGCGAGTGCGAAGGTCGACACCACTTCGAAATAGAGGATCGCCTTGGCGCCGACGCGGCCGACCTTCTTCACGTCCGAAACACCCGCGATACCGAGCACCACGGTCAAAAAGATCACCGGCGCGATCAGCATCTTGACGAGCGCGATGAAACCATCGCCGAGCGGCTTGAGCGCCACGCCGACGTCCGGAGCGAAATGGCCGATGCAGGCGCCAAGCACGATCGCCGCCAGCACCAGCAGGTAGAACCGCGACCCCGACCCCTTCTTCGAATGCTCTTGCATGTCTCGACTCGAATTCTTCCGATAAAGCGACTTTGTCAGCCCGCCCGCGCGCTGCCCATAACCAATTGGAACTACGCGCGGGCCGGCTCGTGAGAAACTCCGGCGACCGCTCAAAACCCCAGGCAGCTCATGCCCGACGCGCTCCAGATCATCGTCGCCGACGATCACCCGCTGTTCCGCGATGCGATCGTACTGGCTCTGCAGGCCTCGCTGCCGGGATGCCGTACGCTGGAAGCCTCGAGCTTCAGCACGCTCGAAGCGATGGTGCGCGAGCAGGACACGCTCGATCTCGTGCTGCTCGACCTCAGCATGCCGGGCGCCAACGGCTTTTCTTCGCTGGTCTTCCTGCGCGGCGAACGGCCCGAAGTGCCGGTCGTGGTCATCTCGTCCAACGATCATCCGCGCACCATCCGGCGCGCGCAGCAGTTCGGTGCAGCAGGCTTCGTGCCCAAATCGTCCCCGGTCGCGGTGATCCGCGAGGCCGTGCAGGCCGTCATGGACGGCGGCGCCTGGTTCCCCGCGCAAAAGGCCGAGCGCAGCGAAGAGGACGCGCAGCTCGCCGCCCGCCTCGCGCAGCTCACGCCCCAGCAGTTCCGCGTTCTCATGTGCATGGCTGACGGCCTGCTCAACAAGCAGATCGCGCACGAACTCGGACTCGCCGAGAACACCGTCAAGGTCCACGTCACCGCAATTCTGCGTAAGCTCGAATGCCATAGCCGCACCCAGGCCGCAGTGCTCGTCAAAGCGCTGCAGGCCGAGGGCGGAGACGACGCTGCGACGCTGCCTGAGTGATCGGTGACTTTGCGGACGATGGCGCAGGCCACTAACACCATCGGGTTATTGGTGTCCTGAAACACCTGCGGTACAAGTGCACAGGCGATCGACCCGCCATCGCACGACGAAAGCCCCGCTTTCGAATCGCGCAGGACGGGCGGACGGTGAGAGCGCTCACCCGATCGCGACGACACCCTGTGGAGGAGAAGCACCGATGACGATTCGAGGAATGGCGCTGTGCGCGCTGTGGTGGCTGCTGCTCGCGGCTCCGGCGCAGGCGCAGCAGGCGAGCGCTGGCCATGCGGGACCGAGCGTGGTCGATCTGTGGCCGCAAGGCGCATTGACGGACAACCCGGTTCGCGGACCTGAACGACTCGGCCAGGACGGCAACGGCATCGGCGCGGTGTCCAACATCAGCCGGCCGCGCATGGAAATCATCAGGCCCGCGCAGCCCAACGGCACCGCGGTCCTGATCCTCGGCGGTGGCGGCTACTTCCGCATCCAGATCGCCAACGAAAGCCGTCCGGTGGCCGAATGGCTCGCCGCGATGGGCATCACGCCGGTGATTCTCTACTACCGCCTGCCGGTCGACGGCTGGAAGGCCGAAGCGCCGTTCCAGGATGCCCAACGCGCGCTGCGCCTGCTGCGCAGCCACGCGGCCGATCACGGCATCGATCCGCAGCGCATCGGCGTGCTCGGCCTCTCCGCGGGCGGCCATCTCGCGGCGATCGCCGAAACCCGCTTCGACACCGATTTCTATCAGGCCGTCGACGAGGCCGACAAGGTCTCGTCGCGCCCGGATTTCTCGGCGCTGATCTATCCGGTGGTGTCGCTGCAGCCTCCGTACGACACCACGCGTACGCGCCGCGAACTCGGCACGCAGAAAGATGCGGTCGAAGCCTATTCGGCCGAGAAACACGTCACCAAGGCCACACCGCCGACCTTCATCGTGCATGCGGCCGACGATCCGATCGCCAAGGTCGGACACAGCCTGCTGATGTTCTCCGCGCTGCGCGAGCACGGCGTCGCCGCCGAACTGCACGTGTTCGAAAACGGCGGCCACGGCTGGACGCTCGGGCGGCCCGGAACGCTCGCCGCTTCATGGCCGCGACTGTTCGCGCTGTGGGCGCGCCAGCATCGCCTGCTCGACCAGCGGCCCATCCTGCCACCGTCGATGATCCAGCACGCACCGCGAGCGCCCGCCGCCAACCGTGCGGACGATCGCGCCGAAGACCCGGACGATCACGCCGAAGACAGCGACGTCTGAACTGTCGCGCGCTCGCGCTCCCTTTTTCTTTTCGAGAAACGCCATGAATCGTCTACGCATGGCCGTGCTAGCCACGGCCGTCGGCAGCCCGCTGCTGCTCAACGCCGGCATCGCCGCCGCACAGGATTCGGCGAGCAACGCCGAACTGCTGCAACTGCTCAAGCAGCAGGCCGAGCTGATCAAGAAGCTCGAGCAACGCCTGGCCACGCTCGAAGGCCAGCAACCGGCATCACCCACCGCCGCGACCACCGCGACCGCAACGGCCGATGAAACGATCGGCGACGCGCAATCGCAGCAGGCCGCCGGTCCGGCTCCGGACAATGCAACGGGCAATGCAACGGACAAGTCCATGCAAGTCCGCGCCGCCATCGCCGACACCCAGCAAGGCCTGCTCGAAGCCCAGCTCGCGCAGCTGTCCGCGCTGGGGAACGCCGGCGGCGGCAACGGTGGCGGCGGCTCCGGCAACCTGCGCTGGCGCGGAGCGCCGGTGTTCCGCAGCGCCGACGGCTACTTCACGTTCAAGCCACGCGGCCGCCTGAGCCTCGACTGGTCCGGCACCGACGGTTCACGCTTCGATGCGCGCAACATCTACGGCACCGAAGCCACCGACCTGCGCCTCGGCGCCGAAGGCACCATCGGCAAGCTCGGCTACAAGCTCGACGTCACCTTCGCCGACAACGCCGCCGGCGTGCGCGAAGCCTACCTGTCGTACGACACCACGCTGTTCGGCCTGCCGACCGAGTACTACCTCGGCAACCGCCTGCGCGATCGCAGCATCGAAGGCTCCGGCATGCTCGCGCGCGAGCCGTTCATGGAGCGCAACGCGGTGGCCGCCGTCGGCGCCGCGTACAACGGCTACTTCGGACTCGGCGGCTACGTGCGCACCTTCGGCAACAACTGGCACCTCGGCGCGAGCATCACCGGCGACGGTGTCGACAACGAAGGCACGGCCAGCGATTCGATCACCTATTCGATCCGTGGGCACGTCAACCCGATCAAGGCGCGGCAGGGCTTCGTGCACCTCGGCAGCTGGTATTACTACGAGACGCTCGGCGACGACGTCGCGACGATCAACAATGCGCCGCGCATCGGCCAGAGCTTCAACGACAACCTGCGCGTGTCCTCCGGCGCGATCGCCGATCCGACGCGCGACGAAGCCTGGGGCTACGAAGTCGGTGGCGTGTTCCGCAATTTCTGGAGCTTCGGCGAATACACCAAGCGGCGCATCGATTCCGACAGCATCGACGTGGTCGAGCGCACCGCCACCTCGATCTCGGCCGGCTGGCTCATCACCGGCGAGAAGCCCGGGTTCTCGACCCGCTCGGGCATCTGGGGTTCGACGCGCGTGCTGAGCCCGGTGACCTCGGGCGGCTGGGGCGCCTGGGAAATCGCGGTGCGCTTCGATCGCTACGACTTCCGCGACGCGCCCAACGGCGGCGATGGCCGCAGCGATACGGTCGGGCTCAACTGGTACATCAACGACTGGTCGCGCCTGATGTTCAACTACGTCAACTGGACCACCGACAACCGCGTCGGCAGCTATCGGGGCTTCGACGCCGGCAACTCCTTCGGCTTCCGTGCCCAGGTCGTGTTCTGAGCCTGCACGCGCCATGACGACAAGGACGAATCCCATGCAGATGAATTCCATGCAAACGCAGCTTCGCCGCTCCTTCGCACGACCGTTCGCGTTCACCGTGATGGCCGCGCTCGCCCTGCCCGGTTGCATCGATCGCGACAAGCCCGCCGACGAGGGCGGTGGTGGCGACGGCGGCGGCGGCACCCCAGGCGCGTGCAGCCGGCTGCCCCCGCAAAGCACGACCTACAAGGGCGGCGATACGCTCGGCGAAGAGCTGAGCCTCACGCTGAATCCTTCCACGCTGGCCTACACGCTGCGCGTCGATGCGAGCCTGCAACGCAGCGCCGGCACCGAACTCGCCGGCACGCTCGTCGCACTCGACGGCTGCACGTACGCGAGTGACGAATCCGGCGCGGTCTTCACGATCGGCGCCAACGGTGTCGTGCACGGCGGCGTGCGCGAGGTCGTGGGCAGCGGCTTCGTGCCGATGATCGCGTTCGCGAGCCAGTTCGAGAACAGCGCCGATCCGACACGCTTCAACGACATCGCCGCGATTTTCAACACCATCGGCGCGCAAACCGCCGGCAGTGTCGAATCGAGCTACGGCGGCTCCGGCCGCATCCGCAACGCCGGCACCTTCCAGCTCTGCCAGGACGCCGCCAACGGCGGCTTCATGGTCTACGACGCCGCCTGCGCGCAGACCGCGAAAGGCTATCTGAGCTACAACGGCGCGCACGCGGCCTTCGATGTCTACACCACGCCGGCCAGCGGCGGCGCGGTGACCACAGGCGGCACGCTGAGCGGCTCGATGATCATCGGAATGGTTGGCAGCACGGCGGTTCCGCTGCAGCTGATCCGCGAATCGGCGAGCCGCTACGGCCTGTTGCTGTACACCGCGCAGAGCGCGCTCGTCGCGGGCGATGCGGACGGCAGTTACACGAGTGTCGACAGCGACGGCATCAATGGCACCGCGACCTGGTCGGGCACCAGCCTGAACCGCAACGGCGCGGCGGCGACGCTCAGCTACGACAGCCCGGTGTCCGGCGTCGCCCAGGCCACCGGCGCGTTCACCGGGTATCTGCTGCAGGGCGCGGGACTGTATGGATTCGTTCCGGGCACGACGGCGGCGGCCCAGCCGAGCTTCGAACTGGGCCTGCGGCAGTAGGCGGACGCTTTCGGGCGGCCCGGGCCGGCAAGGCTCGCGCCGCCCGGACTCAGAACCGGTAGTTGACCAGCGCCGCGGCGAAATCCGAGCTGCGGTAGCCGTTGTCGCGCAGGCCGCCATCGGCCGAGAGGTGCTCCAGCCGCAGGGTCATCGAAAGCCGCGGCGTGATCGTCCAGACCGCCTGCAGGCGCGCGACGTCACCGGTCTTGCTGCCGCCGGAGCCCGGCGTGCCCGCGTAGGCGGTGCCGTTCGATCGGTAGATGGCGTCGTCCGTGTCCTCGCGCCAGGTCATTTGATATTCGAGCGTCAGGCGCAGGTCCGGCAGCGGCGCGAAGCTGAAGTTCGGCGCGAACGCGATCAGGTTGGTCGGCGTCAGGAACAGGCCGTAGGCGTAGTAGATGTTGTTGCCGTAGGGCGTGCCCGCGTTGCCGAGCGTGCCGCCCTCGTAGGCGCCGCCGCTCGCGTAATCGAAGTGCGCGCCGATGCGCGGAGCGCCCGCATCGCGGCCGAGTCTCCAGCTCTGCGCGAACAGAAGCTGCCAGGCGTCGATCTCGCGATCGCCGTAATCGCCCCACTGATGATCGACGGTCCAGTCGATCGCGAGCGCGCCGACATCGCCCCACAGCCGCGTGCCGCCGTAATAGCGCTCCTCGCGCTGCCGGCTGTCGCCCCAGGCCACGGCGCGCTGGCGTTGACGCCACAGGAACGGTTCGAGATAGAGCTTCGATGAGCCGAACCAGGTCGTGGGCAGGCAGGTACCGGTGGTCACGCCCGAGAAGCGACGATCGCGATCGATCTCGTCGTCGTGCGTGCCTTCGTTGCCGAGCTTGTTGAAATCGAAGTCGAAGAAATCGGCGCGCAGATGACCGCTGCTGAGCCAGGCGCGCGTTCCGTTGACGGTGAACAGCAGGGTGTTGTTGTCCCGCGAGGCGACCAGCAGGTTCGGGCCGTCGATGAAGATCTGGCGTCCGTAGCGCAGGCCGAAATCCAGCCCGGCGAAACGGTCGTTGACGTCGATGAAACGCTGCTGCACAAACAGGTCGTTGCGAAAAGAACCCGACGGCGTGCCGATGTTCCGGCCTTCGATCACACCGCGCGCGAGCTCGCCATAGAGCCGCACGTGCTTGCCCAGATGCAGGTCGGCACCGCCGAAGATTCGATAGATGTCCTGGCGCTGCGCATCGCCGCTGAGCTGCAGATGCTCGGTGTAGTTGATGCGCCCGCGCAGTTCGCCCGACAGCGTCAGGTACACCTCGTCGCTGCCGAGCGGCAGGTACTTGAGCCGGTCGAGAAAATCGCGCCGCTGCTGCGGATCGCGCATGCGGCTCCAGTCCTCCACCCAGCGCGCCGGGTTGTAGCCGTTGGCGGTCGCCCCATAGCCGGCGGCCGCGGCCGGATAACTGGTCTTGGCCGGAGCGGCCGGCGTGTACGGCTGCTTCTCGACACGAGCGACGGTGGAATCGGCGGGATCGGTCTGCGCCATCGCGCCGGACGCGCTCACGCAGGCCACGGCGGCGACACCGTGCAAGGCGCTTTTCATCGACGGCATCATGCGGCTCTCCTCGCAATGTTGTGCTGCGATTTGCTCCGGCAAGGCTTCGCCCCGCCCCGCTAAACGGAGCTGTGCGATCGAGCTGGAATCGTCTTCTCAAAAGTCGGCGCAAGCGTCTGGGCGCCGCACCGTTTTCGGGTTGGCGCATCATCACCGTGCGTCGCCGCAGGCGAAATAACCCGATGGAGTTAGTAGTTCTACGTAGGCGCGCCAGGCCCGGGTTTTCGCCGGGATTCGCAGGGAGTTATAGGCCTGCGGCCGCAAGCCACCGCGGTTCAGCGATCGAAGCCGCGCAAGCTCAGCAAACGCGTCATCAAGGCACGCAAGGCGGGCGCCTTGACCGGCTTCGCCAGAAAGCCCCAACCCGCTTCGCGCGCCGCGCTGCGCAAGGCCGGATCGGCATCGGCGGTGACGAGGATCACCGGCGGCTGTGCCTGCCAGCGCTCGACCAGCGCGGGCAGCAGATCGGGGCCCCGCGTTTCGCCGAGCCGGTTGTCGAGCAGCAGCAGCTCGGGCACGTCTTGCGCATTGGCCTGCGCGAGCGCCTGGGCCGGGCCGTCGAACAGCTGCACGCGGCAACCCCAGGCCCGCAGCAAGCTGCGATTGGCCTCGCGTACGTGCGCATCGTCATCGATGTACCAGATCAGCCGATCGCGCAGCGAGGCGCTGTCGTCGTCGTGCTTCACGAGCGGCGCATCGCCAGGCTCGGCCTCGACGCGGCTCGCATCGCCGAGCGGCACGCTCACCGCGAACACGCTGCCGCGTCCGGGCTGCGAGCGCAGCGTGATCGGGTGTTCGAGCCGCCTGGCGATGCGATCGACGATCGCAAGCCCGAGCCCCGATCCGCGCTCGTGCACGTCCGGGCCCGGATCGAGACGGCGGAATTCTTCGAAGATCAGCTGCTGCTGGTGCTGCGGAATGCCCGGCCCGGTGTCCCAGACTTCGATGCGCAAGGCGCCCGGCACGCGACGGCAGCCGAACACGATGCGACCGCGCGGCGTGTAGCGCAGCGCGTTCGACAAAAAGTTCTGCAGGATGCGGCGCAGCAGGATCGGATCGCTGCGCACGATCGCCTTCGAACTGCGCGCCCGCAGCATCAGGCCGCGCGCCTGCGCGAGCACGCCGAATTCGCGCGCGAGCGCATCGAGCAGCGGCGCGATCACGAAATCGCGCAGTTGCACTTCGAGCGTGCCCGATTCGAGCCGCGAAATATCGAGCAGACTCGAGAGAATCTGATCCTGCGCGGCGAGCGCGCCGTCGATGCTGCGCGCGAGCTGCTGCGCCTGCGCGTCTTGCAGCTGCGCGAGCAGGGCCGAGGCGAACATGCGCGCGGCGTTGAGCGGCTGCAGCAGGTCGTGCACGGCCGAGCTCACGAAGCGCGTCTTGTAGCGATTGGCGCGCTCGGCCGCCGCGGTCGCGCTCGCCAGGTCGCGCGTGCGCGCGTCGACGCGGCGCTCGAGCGTCGCGGTCAGCGCGCGCAGCTCGGCTTCGGTCTGCTTGTACGCGGTGACGTCGGAGAACGAGGTGACGTAGCCGATGCCCGGCAGCGCGCTGCCGCGAATCTCCAGCACCGTGCCATCCGGCAGCTCGCGCTCGTTGACGTGCTGGTTGCCGCTCTGCAGATGCTGCAGGCGCCGCTGCACCTGCCACTCCGCATCGCCGCGACCCATGAGTCCGCGCCCGGCGTTGACGCGCATGAGCGATTCGATCGGCGTGCCCACCGCGAGCAGCTCGGGCGGATAGTCGAAGATTTCGGCGTAGCGCCGGTTCCACGCGATCAGGCGCAGATCGAGGTCGACCACGCTGACGCCTTGCGGCAGGTGTTCGAGCGCGGCGCGCAGCAGGCCGCGATTGAGTTCGAGCTGCGCAATCAGGTGCGCGAGCGATTCCACCGTCACGCGCGTATCGCGCTGCAACTGCGCGAAGGTGCCTTCGAACTCGCCTTCCACCGCCACGTCGAGTTCGCCGCGCGCCACCGCCGCGAGCACGCGCGCGAATTCGGAGAGACCGCGATCGGCGGTTTCGGTCATCTGGTTGAGCTGGCGCACCATGTCGGCGTAGACGCGCGTGAACGCCGATTCGTCCGCGCGCTGCGAAAAATCCCCGCGTGCGACCGCGCTCGCGATGCGCCCCTGGCTGTCGATGAAGCGGCGCAGGGTGTCGCGCACGCCGAGCATGGCGCGCTGCAGTTCGCCGATCTGGTCGCGCCGCGCGCTGGCTTCGACCTCCACGTCGAGATCGCCGCGGCTGATCTGCTCGGCCACGCGCGTGACGCGCTCGATCGGCGCCGCGAAGCCGCGCGCCACCGCCAGCGACAGCAGGCTCACGAGCGCGGCCGTGAGGCCCAGCAGCGCGAGCGCATTGCGGTTGGCGCGGTCGACCACGGCGCGGCTTTCGGCCTCGTCCTGCTCGGCCACCGCGATCCAGCCGAGCCGCGTGTGGCGGATGTCGGCGATGCGGGCCACGCCGTCGATGCTGTAGCGCTGCAGGCCATCACCGTGATCGCGCGCGGCGATGAAGGCCGGGTGCCGGCTGTAATCCTTGAGCTCGCGGTTGAGCTGCTCGTCGGCGTGGGCGATCAGCCGGCCCTCGGCGGTCATCAGGAAGCCGTGGCCGGTCCTGCCGAGCGCGGCCGAGCTGACCGCGCGCGTCACCTCGTCGAGCTGCGCCGCCTGGATCAGCAGGCCGCCGAGGCTTCCGTCGACCCTCTTGATCGGCACCGCGACCAGGAACGCCGGCCGGTGCGAAGTCCGGCCCAGGCCGATTTCCACCGACTGCGAGGCTCCGGCGAGGATCTCGCCGTAGTAATGCCGGTCGCTGTAGTTCGACAGCGGACCGTCGTCGCTGCGCGCGAGATTTCTGCCGTCGAGCCCGGCGGTATGGATCAGGTAGGCCCAGGGCAGCCGGGGCTCCACCGAGGCGATCACCCGGCGCTGGGCGGCCGCATCGAAGGAGCGCATGCCGGGCTGGTCGGCCGCGAGCTTCATGACCGACAGGTTCAGCGCGGTCCAGTCGTCGACCTGCTGGACCACGCGCTGCGAGAACAGGCTCAGCTGGCTTTCGGCGGCGGCCTGCCCGCTCTCGGTGATGCGCAGGCGCTCGAACTGCCAGAACAGGGCCAGCGGCAGCAGGGCCACGAGCAGAAACGCCAGCAGCAGCTGGCCGAAAATGCGCAGCCGCGGCTGGGGCGATAGCAGGCTGCGCAGGCTCATCGGCGGGTCGGCGGTGCGGTTGGCGTCCTGGGAGGCCGCAGGCTAGCAGCTCGTCTGGGTAATTTCCCTAAGGTGCCGTATCATCGCGCGCCCGAATTTTCGATTCGGCCTGAACCGTAATCGCATACCCCCTGACGCAACCGAGAAACGCCGTGGAACTGTCGCTCGCCCAACGCGTGGGCCGCATCAAGCCCTCTCCCACCCTGGCCGTCACCGCCAAGGCCAATGAACTCAAGGCGGCCGGCAAGGACGTGCT
This sequence comes from Hydrocarboniphaga effusa AP103, assembly GCF_000271305.1. Classification (GTDB taxonomy): domain Bacteria; phylum Pseudomonadota; class Gammaproteobacteria; order Nevskiales; family Nevskiaceae; genus Hydrocarboniphaga; species Hydrocarboniphaga effusa. The sequence continues at coordinate 71,281 of NZ_AKGD01000003.1, read as the reverse complement.
GTCGCTCGGCGCCGGCGAACCGGACTTCGACACGCCCGAGCACATCAAGGAAGCCGCTCGCGGCGCCATCGCCAAGGGCTTCACCAAGTACACCGCCGTCGGCGGCACGCCGAGCCTGAAGGCCGCGATCATCGCCAAGATGAAGCGCGACAACGGGCTGGACTACAAGCCGAACCAGGTCGTGGTCTCCGTGGGCGGCAAGCAGGCCTGCTACAACCTCTGCCAGGCCCTGCTCAACGCCACCGACGAAGTGATCGTGCCGGCCCCGTACTGGGTCAGCTACCCGGACATGGTGCTGCTGGCCGACGCCACCCCGGTGTTCATCAACACCACGCAGGAAACCCGCTTCAAGATCACGCCGGAGCAGCTCGAGCGCGCGATCAGCCCGCGCACCAAGATGATCTGGCTGAACTCGCCGTCGAACCCCTCCGGCATGGCCTATTCCAAGGCCGAACTGCAGGCGCTCGGCGAGGTGCTGCGCAAGCACCCGCAGATCGTGATCGCCTCGGACGACATGTACGAGAAGATCCTCTGGACCGGCGAGCCCTACGCGAACATCGTCAACGCCTGCCCGGACCTCTACGACCGCACGGTGATCATCCACGCCGTGTCGAAGACCTATTCGATGACCGGCTGGCGCATCGGCTGGGCCTGCGGCCCGGCCAAGCTGATCGGCGCGATGGCCGACATCCAGTCGCAGAGCACCTCCAACCCGACCTCGATCGCCCAGGTCGCGGCCGAAGCGGCGCTCAACGGCGACCAGGGCTGCGTGACCGAGATGGTCAAGGCATTCAAGCAGCGCCACGACCACCTCGTCGCCGACCTCAACACCATTCCGGGCGTCTCCTGCGCCGCGGGCGACGGCACCTTCTACGTGTTCCCGAACGTCGAGGGCCTGATCGCCAGGCTCGGCGTGAAGGACGACCTGGAGCTGTCCGACCTGCTGCTGCAGAAGGCCCTCGTCGCCCTGGTTCCAGGTTCGGCCTTCGGCACGCCGGGCCACGTGCGCCTGTCGTTCGCCACCAGCGACAAGGTGCTCAAGGGCTCGGTCGAGCGCATTCGCGCGCTGGTCTGAAGCGCCCGCTCCCGAGGTCGGAACAAGTGATGCATCCCGGGCTTGCACCCGGGATGCATCGCCGGAATCACCGCATCATCATCGGCACCCAGCCGTCGCCAGGTATCACATCACCGGATCATCGGCCGCAACGTTGATCCCTTTTTACAGAAAGGCGCAGCAAGCCATGGCCGCCATCGGCAAAGAAAAGATCCTCAGCGTTCGTCATTGGAACGACACGCTGTTCAGCTTCACCGCGACGCGCGATCCGGCGCTGCGCTTCGAGAACGGCCACTTCGTCATGATCGGCCTCGAAGTCAACGGCAAGCCGCTCATGCGCGCCTACTCGATCGCGAGCGCCAACTACGAAGAGCATCTCGAGTTCTTCAGCATCAAGGTGCAGGACGGCCCGCTGACCTCGCGCCTCCAGCACCTGAAGGTCGGCGACGAGCTGCTGGTGTCGCGCAAGCCCACCGGCACGCTGGTACTGCACGACCTCAAGCCCGGCAAGCATCTGTACATGCTGTCGACCGGCACCGGGCTCGCGCCGTTCCTGTCGCTCGTCAAGGATCCGGAAACCTACGAGCGCTTCGAGAAGATCGTGCTGATCCACGGCGTGCGTTACGTCAACGAACTCGCCTACCAGCAGTTCTTCCGGCAAGAGCTGCGCGAGCATGAATTCCTCGGCGAGCAGGTGAAGGAAAAGCTCATCTACTACCCGACGGTCACGCGCGAGGACTACCAGAACACCGGCCGCCTGACCGACCTCATCGAGAGCGGCAAGCTGTTCAGCGATATCGGCCTGCCGCGCTTCGATCCGGCGGTGGACCGCGCGATGATCTGTGGCAGCCCGAGCATGCTCAAGGACAGCAGCGCCCTGCTTGACGCCCACGGCCTGCGCATTTCGCCGCATATCGGCCAGCCCGGCGATTACGTGATCGAACGCGCGTTCGTCGAGAAGTAAGTCGTCGGGCCGGACAATGCGACGCCGGCAGCGCGAAGCTCCGCCACCGAAATTGTGGCCGCGCTTCGTGCTGCTGGGCGTGCTCGCAGTGATCTGTGCGCTCGTCATGCTGTGGCAACCTGCACCAAGGACGACTGAAAACATGAGTGGCGATCTCGGCGGCAAGCAGGTCTACATCGTCCACGGCTACATGGCCTCGCCGGGCGATCACTGGTTCGGCTGGCTGAAGTCGCAGCTGGAAGCGCGCGGAGCGCGCGTGACGATCCTCGCGATGCCCGATTCGAGCGATCCCGATCCGGCCGCCTGGCAGCGTCATTTGCAGCAAAGCGTCGAGCGCCAGGACAGCGACAGCTACTTCGTCGCGCACAGCCTCGGTTGCATCGCCCTGCTGCACTACCTGCAATCGCTTCCGGCCGACACGCATATCGGCGGACTGCTGCTGGTCGCGGGCTTTTCCGCCTCGCTGCCCACCATTCCGCAGCTCGATACATTCACCCGCTCGCCGGCGCTCGATGCGGATCGCATCATCGGCCTGTCGAACCAGCGCGCGGTGATCGCCTCGCGCAACGACGACGCCGTGCCGTATGCGCTGACGGTGGACTTGAGCCGACAGCTGCAGGCGCAGCTGTCGACGGTCGAAGAAGGCGGTCACTTTCTCGGCAGAGAAGGCTTCACCACGCTGCCGGTCGCCTACGACTTGCTCGCGGCGATGATGAGCGCCAGACCCGACTAGACGGCCGCGAACAGCGCGAGCTTGTTGCCGTCGAGGTCACGCACGTAGGCCAGATAGAAGCCCGGCACGCGCAGGCCGGGAGCGCCTTCGCTGCTGGCGCCGAGTTCGAGCGCCTTGTTGTAGATCGTATCGACCTGCTGCTGACCGGCCATACCGAGCGAGACCATGCAACCGTTGCCGACACAGGCTTCCTTGCCGTCGTAAGGCGTGCAGACACCGAACATCGGCGCCTTCGGGCTCGAGCCCCACAGCACCAGCCGGCCGATATCCAGCACACGCTGGGCGCCGAGTTCGGCGAATAAGGCGTCGTAGAAAGCCCCGGCGCGCTGCAGGTCGTTGGTGCCCAACGTGGTGTAAGCAATCATCTACGTCTCCTCGTTATCTTTTGTGTGATCGGAAGGCCGGCATGCGGCGTTCCTGCCGCCATCATGCCGCAAGCAAACGCCCTCGGACGAATCCATGCGGAGCACGCTCCGCATGACGGAACTGCTTGACTGCCGGTCATTTTTTCCTCAACCACGTTCTTCGAAAGAAAAGCTTGCACCCCCCGGAACAAGTCCCTAGAATTCGCGGCCCATTCCCCGATAGCTCAGTCGGTAGAGCAAGTGACTGTTAATCACTGGGTCGGCGGTTCGAGCCCGTCTCGGGGAGCCAGATAAATCAGGGCCTTCTGCAAAGAAGGCCCTTTTTTATGCCTGCAGCACGGCCAGCACGATGACCACCGACGCCTTCAAACAACATGTCCGCCAGATGACGGACGACACCCTGGACCTGTTCCGCGCCAAGCTCGCCGAAGCCGGCCCCAAGGGACGCTGCGATCCGCTGCTCCGGGTGCTGATCGAACCGAGCAGCGAACCGGGCAGCCATCGCGATACCGAGGCGACCATGCCCTGGGGCCAGCCGTGGACCCATTCGGGGCTCGACCATCTGGTCATGCACCTGTTCCTGGATGCGGTCGGCGCTAAGGCTTATGCGATCGCGATGGAGGTCCGCGCCGGCGGCGCGGCACCCCAGACCGGCGCGTACGCCTGCGGCGGCACCGCGGGATGGGATACGGCGATCGGCGAGGTTTACGGGTTCGTCGATGGCCAGCTCGAGATCAAGAGCCGCGTGACCGGTGACAGCGATCGACCGCGCATCGCCGCCCTGTCGACGGTCCCCAACCTGCTGCAGCCGTTGCAGACCACTGCGTTATCGGCCGATCAGCAGTCCGCACTGAAAGACTACGTCGACATCCTGGTCGCGCAGTTGCGGCGGCAGATCGGGCCTTGAACAAACGCCCCCGACCCGCGCCACGGAAGCCTGCATCGGCGCAGGCCCTCCGTCAGCCGTAGCTCGCTCGCTTATTTCTTCTTCGTCTCGATCGCAAAATCGAGCTTGGCGAGACGCGCGAGCGCTTCGGCCGCCTGCTTGAGGTCGGGCTTCGTGGCCCAGGCGTTGACGTGCAGCGAGACGATGATCTCGTCGTCCTGATAATCGACGAGCTCGGAATACGTGCCCTTCACGCTGCCGGAATGCTCGATGTAGCGACCGCCCCAAGGGTCGGTACCGAGCCGCCAGATCAGCGCCTGCACGGGCGGCCTCGATGGCGCCTTGAGCGGATCGAGCAGTTTTTCTTCTTCGATGGCCACCGACGGATATTCGATGTCGGGCGCCAGCTGGGCGCGCAGCATCTCGCGCATCGTCGCCGGCTGGAGCAGCAGGCCGCGGTTGAGCGCATCGCCGAAACGCAGCATGTCTTCGTTGGTCGAGATCACGCCGCCGCCCGCGTATTTGTAGCTGACGTTTTCCTGCTGCGCGTTGACGAGCCGGCCACCGCTCTTGTCGAGCACGTAGCCGCGGCTGCGACGCTGCACGATGCGGGACGGCACGTCGAACTGCGTGTCGAGCATGCCCGCAGGCTCCCAGACGTGACGACGCAGATAGGTTTCGAAGCGCTCGCCGCTCACGCGCTCGACGAGCGCCTGCAGCAGGTTGGTCGCGTACGAGGAGTACAGCCAGTGCTGGCCCGGTGTGAACACCAGCTCATCGTTCATCCAGCGCTTCGAAGCCTGCTCGATGTCGTCGAACTGCTGATAGCGCAGCACATCGCCTTCGCCGAATTCACCGCTCTTGTAGTGCCGAATGCCCGAAGTGTGAGTGAGGATCTGGCGCAGCGTGATCGGCGCCTGCTTGCGCGGAAACCACGGCACGTAGGTTTGAATCTCGGCATCGAGATTCACCTTGCCCTGCTCGACGAGCTGCATCACCGCGATGACGGCCTGGGTCTTCGAGATCGAACCGATGTTGTGCACCGACAGGCCGTTCTGCGGCGTGCCGGCCTCGAGATCGCCAAAGCCGGCGCCGCCCGAATACACCAGCTCGCCCTTGACCATCACGGCCGCCGACACACCCGGTGCGCCCGATTCCTGGCGCAGCCGCTGCAGGTAGCTGTCGACCAGCGCCGCATCGAGCGCGAACGCGCTCGCCGGCAACAGAAAAAGACTCGCGACCAGCAGGCCCCCAAGCGACTGCCGCAGCGAAGAAGCGACCCAGAACATCCCAAAATTCCTTGATCCGGCGAAGAGTGCGGATTGTGCCGCGCCATCGGCCGCGATGGCGAAAAACCCGCGCCTCATCGATCACGTTCGGTAAAGCTTCGCAGCGCCCGCTACAGCGGAGCCTTCACGCCGCGGCAGCGATAACGCACGCGCTGGCCCGTGGACGATTGCGCGTACACCAGGCCATCGCCACCGATGTAGGCCTTGCGTGGCATCGATCGATCGGCTCGCTCAACCGCCCGCGAGCGCGAACGCCGCCGCAGCCTGTACCTGCTCAGGCGTCGGCTGCCGCTGCGTATAGAGCACGAACTGTTCGAGCGCCTGCAGCACGATCACCTCGGCTCCGGTGATGACGGGCTTGCCCGCGGCGCGTGCCGCACGAATCAGCGGCGTTTCGGGCGGCCGCGCCACCACGTCGAACACGGTATGGGCGGCCTCGATCGCCTCACGCGGAAACGCGAGCGCCTCGCTGTCCGCGCCTTCGACCATGCCGATCGGCGTGACGTTGACGAGCAGGCCGGCCTTGAACGCCACATCGAACTCCGGCCGCCAGTCGAAACCGTAAGTCGCAGCGAGCTTGCACCCGGCCGCTGCGTTGCGCGCGACGATCAGGCCGTCGCCGAAGCCCGAGTCGCGCAGCGCCGCGACCACCGCCTTGGCCATGCCGCCGCTGCCGCGCACGACGAAGCGCGTCCGCGTCGGCAGCGCATGCGTCTCGAGCAGTTGCACGACCGCCGCATAGTCGGTGTTGTAGCCGCGCAGCAGGCCGTCGTCGTTGACGATGGTGTTGACCGAATCGATCGCGCTCGCCGACGGCATCAGCTCGTCGATCAGCGCGATGCAGGCTTCCTTGAACGGCATCGAGATGGCGCAGCCGCGAATGCCGAGCGCGCGGATGCCGCCGATCGCGGCAGGCAAATCCGTGGTCGTGAACGACTTGTAGACGTAGTCGAGCCCGAGCGCTTCGTAGAGATGATTCTGAAAGCGCGAGCCGAAGTTCCCGGGACGCGCGGACAGCGACATGCAGAGCTTCGTGTCCCTGCCGATCGGCGGTTTTTTCATGGGGTTCTCGTTGCAGTGGAACCGCGCAGCACGCAGCGGCCGCTCAACACCACCTTGCGCACCGGCAAGCCCGGCGTCTTGAGCCGCTCGAACAGCAGGTTCATCGCGGCGCGGCCGATTTCCTCGACCGGCTGCTCGATCACGGTGATGCCCGGCTCGACGAGTTCGGTCCAGCTTTCGTTGTCGAAGCCGGCGAGCGCGAGATCGCCCGGAATGGCAAGCCCGCGAGCCCGCGCGGCGCGCAGCACGCCGATCAGCAGCAGGCTGTTGCTGACGACGAGGGCCTCGGGCCGTTCGTCCGCGGCAAGCCAGGCCTGCGCCTCGGCTTGCGCCGCTTCGGCGGATGGCGCGACGAGCCTGAACTCGGGCTTCAGGCCGAAGCGCGCCATCGCCTCCAGATAACCGTCACGCCGCTGCGCTCCGGTGCTGCTCGAATTGCCGAACAGGCCGCCGATGCGCCGGTAGCCGCGCTCGACCAGATGCGCGACCAGTTCGCCCATCGCCTCGCGGTTGTCGAGCACCACCGCGTCGTGCAGGCCGCCGGGGCCGCAGCGATCGATGAAGACCACCGGAAAATCGAGCGCTTTCTTCGACAGCTGATCGAGCGTGCTCCGCGTGGGCGCGAAGATCAGGCCGGTGATGCGCTCGGATTGCATGTGCCGCAGGTACAGCGCCTCGCGCTCGGGATCCTCGCCGGTGTTGCAGAGGATCACGCGCATGCCGGCGCGGTAGGCGCTGTCTTCCACCGCGCGGCTCACGGCGGTGAAGAACGGGTTGCGGATGTCGGCGACGACCAGCCCGATGGTTCCCGAATCCTGCGAGCGCAGGCGCCGCGCCGCCAGATTCGGCCGGTAGCCGGTCGCGCGGACCGCGGCCTCGACCTGGGCGCGCAGCTCCTCGCTGACCGGCCCCTTGCCGAGCGCGCGCGACACCGTCGCCGGCGAAACCCCGGCGGCCTTGGCGACATCCTTGATTCCAACGCCCATGCGCACCTCGATGAAAATATTGGAAAACGTTTCCACTCCAGACAGCATTCTTTACCGTCAGGCGAGGTTAACGCAATGCGCCCAGCATGCCGTTCTCGCTCTGCAAACGATCATTGCGGTGCAGATAGTGGGTCGAGGGGTATTGACGAGAGCGCTTGAAAACGTTTTCATAGCAGCATAAAGAAAGACGACACCCGGAGGAGCATCCATGTCCGTCACCACCACTCCCGCCCTGCTGTCCGCCGAACTCGTGCGCCTGGGCGCCGCGCCGGCCGACAAGGAAGCCACCATCCGCCAGGCCGCGCAGCTGCTGATCGCCGCCGGCTGCATCGACCCGGGCTACGAGGCCAGCATGCTGCGCCGCGAGGCGGTGGCGAACACCTTCCTGGGCCACGGCGTGGTGATTCCGCACGGGCTCGGCGAGGATCGCAATCTGGTCCGGCGCAACGGCATCGCGGTGCTGCAGATACCGCGCGGCGTCGAATGGAACCCGGGCCAGACCGCGCATATCGCGGTCGCCATCGCCGCGCAATCGGACGCGCACATCGCCATCCTGCGCCGGCTCACGCGGCTGATTCAGGACGAATCGCGACTGGTGAGCCTGTTCGTCACCGACAACGCCCAGGACATCGTCGCCGCGCTGTCCGACGACGCGCCGGCCGCCGCCTCCAGCGGCCCGGCCACCGATCTGGCCGAGCGTTTCCGCTGGACCGTGAGCTATCCGTCCGGCCTGCATGCGCGCCCGGCCGCGCGCTGGGTGGAAACGGCGCGCGGCTTTTCGGCGCGCATCCAGGTGCGCAACGGCGATCAGGTGGCCGATGCCAAGAACCTGGTCTCGCTGCTGCAGCTCGGCCTGCGCGCCGGCGACGTGGCGATGCTCTCGGCCGAAGGCCGCGATGCCGCGGCCGCGCTCGCCAAGCTGCGCAGCGTCGTCGAGAGCCTGAGCGCGCAGGAAAAGCGCGACGCCGAACTCGCCGCCCAGCGCGCCGCCGCGCCGAGCAGCGGCTGGACGCCTCCGCAGGCCAAGGCCGCGATCGTCGGTATCGGCGCAAGCCCGGGGCTGGCGATCGGCATCGTCCACCGGCTCGCGAGCCACGACGCCGAAGTGCCCGATCATCCGGTTCCACTGACCGAAGGCGGCGCCCAGCTGCACGAGGCGATCACCGCGACCCGGCTGCAGCTCAAGGCCGTCGCCGACGACACCGCGCGCCGGCTCGGCGCGGCCGATGCGGCGATCTTCAAGGCCCACGGCGAACTGCTCGCCGACACCGACCTGATCACGCTGACCTGCCAGCTCATGGTCGAAGGCCATGGCGTGGCCTGGAGCTGGAACCAGGCCGTCGAGCGCATGGCCGGCAAGCTGTCGGCACTCGGCAACGCAGTGCTCGCGGGGCGTGCAGCCGATCTGCGCGACGTCGGTCGCCGCGTGCTCGCGAACATCGACCCGAGCCTGCGCCAGGTCGCCACCGGCGAGCTGCCCGACAACAGCATCCTCGTCGCCGCCGACCTGTCGCCCTCGGACACCGCGACGCTCGATCCCGAGCGCGTCGCCGGCATCGCTACCGCCCAGGGCGGGCCGACTTCGCACACCGCGATCCTCGCGCGCACGCTGGGGCTGCCCGCGCTGGTCGCAGGTGGTGCGGCCCTGCTCGATCTCAAACAGGGTTCGGCCGCGATCATCGACGGCCAGAACGGCCGGCTGTACCTGAACCCGTCGCCGGCCGATCTCGACTCGGCCCGCGCCTGGATCGCCGAACAGCAGACGATCCGGGCCCGCGAAGCCGAGCAGCGCGCGCTGCCCGCGCAGACCACCGACGGCCATCGCGTCGAAGTCTCCGCCAACATCAACCTGCCCGATCAGGCCGCGCTCGCGCTTTCGCAAGGCGCCGAAGGCGTCGGCCTGATGCGCACCGAGTTCCTGTTCCTCGAACGCGGCAGCACGCCGAGCGAAGACGAGCAGTACGAAACCTACAAGGCGATGGCTCAGGCGCTCGAAGGCCGTCCGCTGATCGTGCGCGCGCTCGACATCGGCGGCGACAAGCAGGTGGCGCATCTGGAGCTGCCGCGCGAGGAGAACCCCTTCCTCGGCGTGCGCGGCGCTCGCCTGCTGCTGCGCCGGCCCGACCTGATGGAGCCGCAGCTGCGCGCGCTGTATCGCGCGGCAAAAGACGGTGCGCGGCTTTCGATCATGTTTCCGATGATCACCTCGGTGTCCGAAGTGATCGCCCTGCGCCAAACCTGCGAACGCATTCGCGCCGAACTCGATGCCCCCGCGCTTGCGCTCGGCATCATGATCGAGGTGCCCGCGGCCGCGATCCAGGCCGATGCGCTCGCACAGCATGTCGATTTCTTCTCGATCGGCACCAACGATCTCACCCAGTACACGCTCGCGATCGATCGCCAGAACCCCGAGCTCGCGGCCGAAGCCGACAGCCTGCATCCGGCGGTGCTGCGGCTGATCCGACAGACCGTCGCCGGCGCCGAACGCCATGGCCGCTGGGTCGGCGTCTGCGGCGGGCTGGCCGGCGATGCCTTCGGCGCCGCACTGCTCGCGGGCCTAGGCGTCAGCGAGCTGTCGATGACGCCGCGCGATATTCCGGCCGTCAAGGCACGCCTGCGTGCGAGCACGCTGTCGGAGCTGCGCGAACTCGCCGAACGGGCATTGAAAGCAGAAACCGCTGCCGACGTGCGCAAGCTCGACCTCGCAGCGGAGCCGAGCTCATGAGCGCGCCGGTCGTCACCGTCACGCTGAACCCGGCGCTCGATCAGACCGTGCTGCTCGACAGCCTGCGGCCCGGCGCGGTCAATCGCGCGAATTCGGTGCGCCTCGATGCGGGCGGCAAAGGCGTCAACGTGGCCTCGTGCCTGGCCGACTGGGGCCTGCCGACGGTCGCCACCGGCCTGCTCGGGCGCGACAACACGAGCGAGTTCGAAAAGCTGTTCGCGCGCAAGGGCATCGCCGATCGCTTCGTGCGCATCGCCGGCCAGACGCGCACCAACCTCAAGATCGTCGCCGCCGACTGCGGAGACACCACCGACATCAACCTGCCTGGCGCACAGGCCGACGCAGACTCGTTCGCGCAGGTGCATGCCGCCGTCGGCGAACTCTGCGATCGCCAGGGCATCGCGGTATTCGCAGGCAGCCTGCCGGCTGGAATCGACACCGATGCCTACGTCACCCTGCTGCGGCAAGCCGCAGCCTGCGGTATGCGCAGCCTGCTCGACACCAGCGACGCTCCGCTCACGGCCGCCCTGCAAAGCGAAACCGTCCCCTACGCGATCAAACCCAATCGCCACGAGCTCGAAGGCTGGTGCGGGCGCAAACTCGACACACCGGCCAGGCTGCTCGCGGCCGCGCGTGAGCTGCAGAGCCTCGGCATCGTGCTCGTGGTGATTTCGATGGGCGCGGAAGGCGCACTGTTCGTCGGCAGCGATCGCGAGGCGTTGATCGCCCGGCCGCCGGCGATCCGGACGCAGAGCACCGTCGGAGCGGGCGATGCGATGGTCGCCGGCATCGCGGCGGCGATGATCGAGCGGCGCGATCCGGAATCGCTCGCCCGGCTCGCGACCGCATTCGCCGCCGCCAAGCTCGGCCTTGCGGGCCCGAACCTGCCGGCGCGCGAGCAGGTGCTCGCGCTCGCCGACGCAACGCGCATCGAACGCCTGCGCTGAACAGAAGAATCACGAGGAGAACCATCATGAGCTCATCGACCACCCGGCTGATCGCCGTGATTTCCGCAGGCGAACGCAGCACCGAAGCGGTACTCGCGGCCGAAGCGCTGCGCCGGGCCGCGGCCGACGCGGCGCTCGATCTGGCAGTGGAAGTCCGCACCGCGCTCGGCACCCTGGGCGACACCGGCTCGGCATCCGAAGCGCAGCATCTGCTGCTGATCGGCGATGGCGATTTCGAGGCCGAGCGATTCGCCGGCCTGCCGCGCAGCGAAGCTTCGCTGGAACAAGCGCTGGCCGATGCGCGAGCGGTGCTGCGTGCGGCGACGCAAAGCCCGGCAGTGAGCGGGGCCACCAGCGACCGGCCCAAGCGCATCGTCGCGATCACCTCCTGCCCGACCGGTATCGCGCACACCTTCATGGCGGCCGAAGGCATCCAGCAGTCGGCCAAAGCACTCGGCCATCAGGTCCGCGTCGAAACGCAGGGCTCGGTCGGTGCGCGCGACACGCTCACGGCCGACGAGATCCGAGAAGCCGATCTCGTACTGATCGCGGCCGATACGCAAGTCGATCTGTCGCGCTTCGCCGGCAAGCCGCTGTTCAAGAGCAACACCAAGCCGGCGATCAACGACGGCAAGGCGCTCATCGTCAAAGCGCTCGCCGAGGCGCAGCCGTATCGCGCCGAAGCCACTGCTGCAAATACCGGCTCCAGTGCGCCCAAACAAGCCACGAGCAGGAGCGGCCCGTACAAGCATTTGATGACCGGCGTCTCGTTCATGCTGCCGTTCGTGACCGCCGGCGGTTTGCTGATCGCACTCGCGTTCGCGATCGGCGGCATCTACGTGTTCGACGACGCCCATAAAGGCACGCTCGGCTGGTCGCTGTTCCAGATCGGCGCCAAGGCCGGCTTCGTGCTCATGGTGCCCGCGCTCGCGGCCTACATCGCGTTCTCGATCGCCGACCGTCCAGGCCTTGCGCCCGGCATGATCGGCGGGCTCGTCGCGGCCAATCTCGGCGCCGGATTTCTCGGCGGCATCGCGGCCGGTTTCATCGCGGGCTATGGGGTGTATTGGCTCAACCGGGCGATCCAGCTTCCGCGCAATCTCGAAGGACTCAAGCCCGTTCTGATATTGCCCGTGCTCGGCACGCTGCTCACCGGCCTGCTGATGATCTACGTCGTCGGCGTTCCGGTGGCCGAAGCGCTCGCCGCGATGACGGCCTGGCTGCGCGACATGCAAGGCAGCAGCGCGATCCTGCTCGGCCTGCTGCTCGGCGGCATGATGGCTTTCGACATGGGCGGGCCGATCAACAAGGCCGCGTATGCGTTCTCCACGGGCCTGCTCGCGAGCGAGGTTTACAGCCCGATGGCGGCGACGATGATGGCCGGCATGACCGCTCCGCTGGGCGTCGCGCTCGCGACCAAGGTCTTCGCCGATCGCTTCACGATAGAAGAGCGCGAAGCCGGCAACGCCGCAGCGGTGCTCGGCCTGGCCTTCATCACCGAAGGGGCGATTCCGTATGCGGCGCGTGATCCGCTTCGCGTGATTCCGGCCCTCGTGCTCGGCTCGTCGGTGTCCGGCGCGATCTCGATGCTTGTCGGAGCCGAACTCAAGGTTCCGCATGGCGGCGTGTTCGTGCTGCCGATTCCGAATGCGGTCACGCATCTGGGCGGTTATCTCGTCGCGCTCGTCGTCGGCACGGTGTTGACCGCCGTTGCACTGCGCCTGCTCAAGAAACCTGCGCCGATCGTCGCAGGCACCACCACCTGAATCATTTGCTTTGCTGCTGACGCGGACCGCGATCCGCACGAGGAGTGCCCCATGTCATCGTCCCGGTTTTGTCGCCACGCGCTGGCGGCATTGGCGTTCTGCGTCCCCTGCTCCGCTTTTCCTGGCTCCGCATTCGCGGCCACGCTGGCCGACAGTCTCACGCCCAAGGCCGGCTACACCGGCGAATTCGCCGTGTTGCTCGATGGAGGCGAGGATCGAGGCGATGCCTACGCCGGGCAATTCCATGTCGGGGCCGATCTCGACCTCGCCAGATTGGCAGGCTGGAACGGAGCGGCGGTGCACCTGAACATTTCATCGCGCCACGGAGACAATCTGGCGACCGACGAAATCGGCAACAGCACCTCGGTGCAGGAGATCTTCGGCGGACAGGGCGAGCGGCTCGCCAATCTGACGCTCGAACAGAAACTGTTCGATGACCGCCTCGTGCTCGAAGGTGGCCGCACGGTCGCGAACATCCACTTTCTCGGCTCTGATCTGTGCAGCTACTTCCAGCTCAACGCGGCCTGCGGCAATCCGACCTTCGTGTTCCGCACCAGCAGCTTCACCTGGTGGCCGGTGTCGAGCTGGGGCGCGCACGCCAAGGCCTGGATCACGCCGACGGTCTACGCGCACCTCGGCGCCTATGAAGTGAACCCGCATCAGGCCGACAACGGCCAGCATGGCTTGACCTGGAACACGAAGGACAGCACCGGCGTGATCCTGCCGTTCGCGCTCGGCTACAAGACCACGCCCGAAACCGCTCGCCTGCCCTCCATGGTCGAATTCGGCGGCTGGCACGATCGCTCCGACTACACCGATCCGCTCGCCGACGCCAACGGCGATCCGGCGCAGAGCAGCGGCCTGCCGTATGCGATGCACGACCGGCGCAGCGGCGTTTACCTGCGCTTCGAACAACAGCTCACGCGGCCCTCGGTGAACGACGATCGCGGCCTGATCGTGTTCGGCAACGCACTCCGGCAGGTCGACGGCGAAGCGATAGAGGACTACTTCATCGACCTCGGCTTCGTGCAGAAGGGCACCTTCCGCAACCGCCCGCTCGACAGTGTCGCCTTCGTGATCACCCAGCAGCATTACAGCGACGAAGCCATCGACAATCTGCGCCTCACGCGCGCCGCCAATGGAGGCAGCGGAAGTCCGCATCATTCACAGACCATGATGGAGCTGAGCTACGGCATCCAGCTCACGCCCGCCTTGCGCATCGCCCCGAACCTGATCTACGCGATCCATCCGGACCAGTTCGCCGAACCGGATCGCACGCAGGATTTGCCGAATGCGTTCATCGCCGGCCTGCGTGTGGATTTGTCGTTGACTCCGGCGCTGAAGGCGGCAGGGCGGCAGTTCACGCGGAGTGCGACGAAGGGCTGAACTCACAGCAACCTACGCGGCTTGCCTTGCCCTCTCCCGCGCGCGGGAGAGGGTGGCGCGACAGCGCCGGGTGAGGGAGCACACTCCGGCAGCGCACACATTCCCATCCGCTCCCCTCACTCCCCTCGCTTCGCGAGGGACTCTCTCCCTCACGCGGGAGAGAGGAACAACGATTCCGCTCAAGTGCGACAGCGCCCCACCACAACCAAGGCGCAACAACTACGGCGCAATCGGCACCGCCACCTGCGCTCCGCGCTGCCAGACCGAATCGATGCGCTGCAAGTCCTCGATGCGCTTGCTCGGATCACCATCGACGACGAGCAGATCGGCGCGCTTGCCCACCGCGAGTACGCCGCGATCGTCCAGACCCAGCAAGGCTGCAGCCTGGCTAGTGGCGATCCCGATCGCCTGCATCGGCGTCAATCCGGCCGCCACCATCAACTGCAATTCGCGATGCTCGGCGAAGCCCGGAATGCGCAGCGGATTCGCACCCGAATCCGTGCCGAAGCCGATCTTCACACCACCATCGAACAGCGCCTTGAGATTGCGCTGGTTGGTCGCCAGCGAAGCCCGCTCGTGCTCGATCATGTTGGTATCGGCCAGAATCTTCTGCCGCCAGCCCGCATCGTCGAATTGCGCCGAAAGCGCCGGTTGCAGGCTTTCCCTGAAGAACGCGCTGCGCATCCACTCGGGCTGCTGCGCGTAAATGTAGAACGCTTCATCGAGATCGAGCGTGGCGATGTACCAGGTGCCATTGGCTTTCATCGCCTGGATCAGCGCCGCATCCACGTCCCGATCGCGGATGCCGTGCGCGAGAATGTCGACGCCCGCATCCACGAGCTTGCGCGCATCGTCGAGGTAGTAGACGTGCGCGGCCACGCGCAGGCCGAGCCGGTGCGCCTCGTCGATGATCGCGGTATAGATCTCGGGCTTCATCTTCGCGGCCAGCGTGTGATTGAAATCGTCGACCCAGATCTTGAGCACATCGGGCTTGCGCCTGGCGCTGTCGCGCACGAAGGCGCGCGCCTGTTCGACCGTGCGCGGACGATAGAGCTGGTCGGCGCCGACCTTGACCGGCGGGGCGCCCTGTTCGACGCCGAAGCCACGGTCTGCCCCGAACAGATCGGCACCGCGCATGCGGCCTTCGTGCGCGGCTTCACGCATGGATAGGAAGGCCGGCGCATTCATGCCGAGCGAAGTCACCGTGGTCACGCCGAAACGCTGCCATTGCTTGAGCTGGCGCTCGACGTTGGCTCGCGTGTAGTTCTGCGGACCGACGACGACGCCGTCGGTCAGGCCGACGTGCGAGTGATTGGAGATCAGGCCGGGCAGCACGCTCTTGCCGCTCAAGTCGATCTCGCGCGCGCCTTTGGGGATGCTCACGCCCGCATCGGAACCGAGCGCGGCGATGCGGCCATCCTGGATGAGCAGGGTCGCGCTTTCGACCGGCGCGCCGCCCTGCCCGTCGATGACGCGAACATGGCGCAAGGCCACCGCGTCGGCCATCGCGAAGGCGCTGAAGCCGAGCAGGCCGGCAGCAAGAATCCAAGGCATCGAGCGAAACGTCGGCGCATCTCCTTGCATGGGAGCGCCGAGTGTAGCGATTGCCCGCTGACTGAGAACGTCAGCTCTTGCGCTTCTCGCTCGCGGCCCGCGCCGTAGATACTCCGGCGCCCGGATGCACGATCACCGAGCAGGTCGTTCCGGCCACGAGAGTGGCCTTCAGCGACTCCGCATCGAGTGCGACGCGCACGGGCACGCGCTGGGCCAGACGCACCCAGTCGAAGGTCGGATTCACGTTCGACAGCAGCGCCGGGCCATTCGGATTGTCGCGATCGGTGATGCCACGCGAAATGCTGTCGACGTGGCCTTGCAGCTTGCGTCCATCGAGCAGGCGAATCTCGGCCGCATCGCCGATGTTCATGCGCGCGAGCCGCGTTTCTTCGAAATAGCCGTAGACGTAGTACGAATCTGCACGCACGAGCGCGAGCGCCGGACGACCCGCGCTCGCGTAATCGCCCGTGAAAGTCGTGAGGTTGGTGACATAGCCGTCGGCCGGTGCACGCACCTGGGTGCGTTGCAGATCGAGCTCGGCCGCATCGAGTGCGGCCTCGGCCTGCGCGACCTGGGCCTGTGCGGCGGTCAGCGCGAAGTTGGCGGCCTGAACCTGCTCTTCGGCGACGACGATGCTCTGTACCGATGCACGGCGACGCGCAGCGTCCTGGCGCTGCGCGAGTTCGGCACGCCGCGAGGCCAGTGTCGCCCGGGCCTGAGCGACCGCCTGCTCGTAGCGCTCCGGATCGACGCGCATGAGCACCTCGTTCCTGCGCACGAACTGGTTGTCGTGCACCGCCACTTCGGCGACGAGGCCCGAGACGTCGGGCGCGAGATTGATGACATCGGCGCGCACGCGTCCGTCGCGCGTCCACGGCTCTTTCATCTCATGCTGCCAGAGCCGCAGCCCGGCGATCGCCGCAACCGCGACCAGCGCAGCGGTCAAACCCAGACGCAGCATCCATTTCAAAGCGTTCATCATCAAACTCCGGAAAAACCACGCGCGAGCGCAAGGCCAGCGAACAGCAGAATGAAGAGGCTCAGCCGGGCCAGCGACGGATGCCAGAGCCAGCGATAGACACCTGCCCGGGTGAGCAGGGTTTCGAGCGGCCAGAAGATCAGCGCGCTGATCAGAAAGACCGGCAGCAGCGACGGAAACAGCACGCCGTCGAATGCGAGTTCAGGCGCCATGAGGGGCTCCGATGGCTTGAGTGTCGTGGGCGAGAGGACTGTGCAGCGCGTCGGCGGCATCGCGACTGGATCGTGCACACAGATCCGCGTACCAGCGCTCGTCGCTGAGCAGCAGGCGCAACTGACGCAGCGCGGCAGGCAGCTCGTGGGCCGCCCCCCGCTTCGACGCATCGGTCGGCTGCGAGCGCAGCAGCGCCTGCTCCTGCGCTTCGAGCTCGACGATGCTGCGGGCGCGCGATCGGTTGCGAGGGTCGGCGAGAAACTCGGCGAGCCCTTCGAGCAGGGCGGCTGACAGGCCGGCAGCGACGCGCCGCGCGGCCGCCTCGCGCACCGCGAGCACCGCATGTCCGGCTTCGAGCACCGCGAGCGCGCAGGCCGTCAGGCGCGGACGCAACTCCGGGCGTTGCGGGCCATTGCGGCCGACGAGGATCGTCAGCAGTTCGCGCACCCCGTGATCGAGACGATGGCGACGCCGATCGATATCGCCGTCGCAGGTACGCGCCGCATAGCGCCAGAGGCTGCGACGCAGGCGGCCCGAGAAGTCCGTCGCCAGTGGCACGATCGCGGTGAACGCCGCGATCGCGAGCGCGCAGGCGGTCAGCGCGCCGAGCACTTCGTTGATCGTGCCAGCCAGGTCATAGTCCGGAGCGGACTGCATGCCCAGCAGCACCGGAAAGAACATGCCGACGCCGCGGCCTATCGTCGCGGTCTTCGGAATCACCGTGATCCAGGCGCAGAACGCGAGGAACGGAGCGAGCACCAGGGCCATCGAGACGAAGTCATCCGCATGCGGCAGCATGCCGAACTTGACGACGACGGCGAGGACGCCGGCGAGCACGACCGACATCATCAGGCCGCGCACCGCAGCCTTGGGCTGCGGCAAAGTGGCGAACAGCGTGCAGCTCACCGCGGTCAGCACGAGCGCCGAAGGCCCGCGCGGCCAGTCGGTGGCGATCCAGAACATCGACATCAGACCGATGCCGACCGCCCCGCGCAGGCCCATGAAGATCGCTTCGATGCCATCGGTATGCGGCAGCCAGCCGATGCCCGCGCCCTTGGCTCTGGCTTGCACGCGCGTGAAATCCGCGTAGCTGCTGGTGAACTCGATGTAGCGATCGACCAGGGTCGCGAGCCGCTCGGCGAGTGCATCGAAATCCATGCTCGCCCGCAGGTTCGACGCTTCGTCGTTCTGCGGATCGGCGACCAGCGGACGCAGCAGTTCGGCGCGCTCGCTCAGCTGCTCGCGCCAGCCCGCCAGTGCGGGCTCGATCGCGGCGGCATCGACGGACGAGCGCGGCAGCCTCTGGTTCGGCGCGATGAGCCGGCCGAATTCTTCGGCGAGACCGCCGAGCAGATTCAGCGCGGTCATCGCGGCCGGGTTGGGCGTTTGCGCCTGCGCCGCGCGCAGGCGATCGACCGCGAGGCTCCAGCCATGCAGCTCCGAATCGGCGCGGCTCATCGCATCGGCGAAACGGCGCAATTGCGGGCCGTGCAGGCGAATTTCCGCGCTTTCGAAACTCGCGGCTTCGCGACGCAGTTCGAGCGCGATCGCGGTTTCGGCGAGCGCGAGTCCGCGCGCGAGCCGCTGCTGTGGCTGCCAGCGTCCGCTCGCGACCGAACGCGCGTGCGCAGCCAGGTCTGCGTAGGCTTTGCTCACCGCATCGCGCAGCGTGTGCGAGGCGTATTCGGGCAGCAGCAGATCGGCGATCAGGGCGGTGCTGACGATGCCGACGAGCACTTCGGTGGCGCGCATCACCGCGATGTTGAAGACCAGGTCGGGTGCCGCGATCGCCGGCACCGCGATGATCGTCACCGTGTAGCCGGCCAGCACGAAGCCGTAGGCCCGATAGCCGCGCACGTAGGCCGCGCCCGTCGTGCACAGGCCGATCCAGAGCGACAGCGCGACCAGAAAGCTCGTGCGATGTTCGACCAGCGTGGCCACCAGCGTGACCGCGGCGACGGCACCGACCAGCGTGGCGCTGATGCGATAAAAGCCTTTCGCGATCACATCGCCCGAGCGCGGAGCGGCAACGATGAAGACGGTCACCATCGCGGTGCTCGGCGCGCCGAGACTCAAGGCCATCGACACACCGAGCGCGACGATCGCCGCGAGCACCGTGCGCAGCACGAACAGCAACCGCAGGGCATCGCGGCTGCGCCAGTCCGCGAGCGCCTCTTGCGCAAGACGGCGCAGTTGCGCGATCGAGTGGCCAGGTAATGCGGAGCTCATCGCCGGCTCACCTGACCCGGCTCGGCGCGCGCGTGCTATCGAGCCGCGCGACCATCGGGCGCAGCAGCCGGGTCAACCGCAGCACGTCCTGCGCGTCGAGCATCGCCGTGAGGTTTTCGATGACCGGCCAGACCTCGGGCTGCACCCGGCTCACATGCTCGTGACCGGCGGGCGTCAGGCTCACGCGCACCGCGCGGCGATCGGCATCGTCGGGCTTGCGCACGATCCAGCCGGCCGCGACGAGACCGTCGCAGATGCGCGTGAGGTTCGCCGGTTTTTCGCCGCTGGCCTGGCAAAGCTCGCTCGCGGTGAGGGTTTGATCGGGTTGGTCGTAGAGCGCCATCACCACTTCGTATGTCGCCGGCGTGAGCCCGTGCGCAGCGAGCACCACCGACAGCGCCTCCTGCGTGCGCTTGTGCAGATGCGTGAGCAGGCGCATGAGTGCGAGCCGCTCGTACGGCAGCCGGCCGAGCTGCTGGCGCCGATGCCGCAGACGCGCTTCGATCGGGCTGAAGCTGTCTTCGTTTCCCTTGCCGTCGATGTCGTCGTTCGTGCTCATGAGGCGCTTCCGTTCCGGGTCGTCTCGGTTGCCGGAGGCGGCGCGTCGGCGTGCTTGGCGACGCTGCTCCACACTTCGCCTGCTGGCTCTTCGGCCGGATCGAAGCCTCCGCCGAGCGCCTGCATCAGCGCGGCCTGCGAAGCCAGCCGCTGCGCGCTGCTGCGTACCAGCGCTTCGCGCGCGAGGAACAGCGCGGTCTGCGCCTGCAGCACGTCGAGATAGCCGGTGAGCCCGGCCTTGAAGCCGGCATGCGCCTGGTCGAATGCGCGCTGCGCCGCCGCCACCGCTTCGTTGGTGTCCTGCGCCTGCGCCTCGGCACTGCGGCGCTGCGACAGCGCGTCGGCGGCTTCATGCAGGGCCGCGATCACCGAGGCATCGTAGGCGTCGACCGCAGCGTCGAATGCGGCGGTTTGCCCGTGCAACTGGGCGCGCAGTTCGTCGCCGCGGAAGATCGGCAGGCTCACCGCCGGGCCGACTTCCCAGGCCGCCGAATCGGCGAGCAGGAACTTGTTGAACGAGAGCGACTGCAAGCCGATCAGCGCATGCAGATCCACGTTCGGGTAGAACCGCGCCTGCACCGCATCGATGCCGCGGCTCGCCGCCTCGACGCGCCAGCGATGCGCGACCACGTCCGGGCGGCGGCCGATCAGCATCGCCGGAGCCGCCTGCGGCAGCTCGATCGCGCGGTCGAGGGCGAGTTCGGGCGCCTTCAGCGACTCGCCCGCGCCCGGACCTTCGCCGGCCAGTGCGGCGAGCGCGTAGCGCGCGCGATCGATCGCGCTCTGGCTCGCATCGAGTCGCGCCTTGAGCAGCGGCAGCTGGGCTTTCACCTGGCTCAGCTGCAACTCGGCGACCATGCCGGCCGCGCGCAGCTCGAGCGTGATGTCGATGATCTGCTGGCGCTGCTCGACCTCGGCCTGCAGCTCGTGGTGCAGCTCGCAGGCCAGCGCGTAGTTCACGTAGGCGCGCACCACCGCGCTCTCGAGCGCGAGGCGGGCGGTGCGCGCTTCGAGTTCGCTCGCCCGCTCGCGGCCGAGCGCCGAATCCCAGGCCGCGCGATCGCCGCCCCAGAGATCGAAGGCGTATCGCAGCTTGAGATTGGCCTGGTTCTCCCAGAACGATCCGCCGCCGAGCGGGGCCGGAAAAATGTGATTGGCCGAGTAATGCGTGCGACGGCTCAGCGCTTCGATGTCCTGGTCCCAGCCGATCGCCGATTCGGCCCCTTCGGCCGCGGCTCGCGCCTGTTCGACGCGGTCCATCGCGAGCTTGAGGCTCGGGTTGCCGGCGACGGCACGCGCGACGAGCGCGTCGAGCTGGGCGTCGCCGAACGTAGTCCACCAACGCTCCTGCGGCCAGCCCGCCGCAGGCAGCGAGGCACTCAGCACCCGGCCGCCGTCGAGGCTCGAAATTTCCACGGGTTTGCGGTGCGGGGCGATGCCGCCGGTGTCGGCACAGGCCGCGAACAGCGACGAAGCGCAGAGCGCGGCGATGAGAGCTTTCGGTTTCATCGCAAAATATTACATTACTGAAATATACATCAGTGTATATTTTGGCGATAAAATTTTTGTATCGCCCGCCGCTTTCCCACGAATCAGGCCGGCCACTCCGATGAAATGGTGGGCAGGTCGTGACCCCGCCCTTTCACGGCCGGTTTCGCGCGCATGAACAGATACGGGGCTCGCCCCGCCCGGCTGTCGGTTCGCGCCTGGGCAGGGCGCGGAACCGACAGCCGGGCGTCCGCATGTAAAATGGCGGCTCATTGAAGGGCGCCAGCGGCGCCCTTCGCATTTGACGCCCCGATGACTACGAACGCGACGGACCCGACCTTTCCGCCCCTCGCCGTCGCCGCGCTCGCCACCGTGCGCGCGGCGCAGGCGCACGACGGGCTCATCCTGGCCGTCGCCGGCAACGAGCAGGAGGCTTATCGGCTCGAAGACGAGCTGCGCTTCTTCGCCGGCGGCGAGATCGAGGTGCTGCACCTGCCCGATTCCGAGGTGCTGCCCTACGAGCAGTTCTCGCCGCACCAGGAAATCCTCAGCAACCGCATGGCGGCGCTGTACCGGCTGCCGCAGCAGAAGCGCGGCATTCTGCTGATCACGGCCGATGCGCTGCTGCAGCGCTTCCCGCCGCGCAGCTACATCGAGGGCCGCACCTTCCTGCTCAAGGCCGGCGAGAAGCTGGACCTGCAGGCCTTCCGCGACAAGCTCGTCGCCGCCGGCTACACCAGCGTCTCGGAGGTGCAGACGCAGGGCGAATTCGCGGTGCGCGGCGCGCTGGTGGACCTGTTCCCGATGGGCTCGGACACCGCATACCGCATCGATCTGTTCGACGACGAGATCGAGTCGATCCGCAGCTTCGACCCGGAAACCCAGCGCAGCATCGACAAGGTGCCCGAAGTGCGCCTGCTGCCCGCGCGCGATTTCCCGACCGACAAGGAAGGCGTCGATACCTTCCGCCGCCGCTATCGCGAATATTTTCCGGGCGATCCGGCGCGTTCGCGCATCTACAGCGAAGTCAGCAAGAAACTCATGCCGGGCGGCATCGAGGCCTGGCTGCCGCTGTTCTTCGGCCAGACCGCGACCTTGTTCGATTACCTACCGGCGAAAACCCAGGTGGTCGAACTGGCGGATCTGATTCACGCCACCGCGGCCGACTGGGCGCAGATCGACGAGCGCTACGAGCGCCATCGCGGCGACATCGAACGCCCGCTGATGAAGCCGGCCGACCTGTACGTCGAGCCTGCGCAGGCTTTGGCGCGACTGGCGACGCTGCCGCATGTAGATGCGCCGCTCGCGCTGCGCGGCAGTGCGAATACGCTCAGCAAACCGCTGCCGGCCGGCGAGCCCGATCTGAAGGAATGGATCAAGGCCACGCAAGATCGCATCCTGTTCGTCGCCGAATCCGCCGGCCGCCGCGAATCGCTGCTCGGCTGGCTCAAGGGCTTCGGCGTGCTGCCGCGCGTGCACGAAAGCTGGCTCGATTTCGAGACCGACAAGAACCGCTACGGCATCGTCATCGGCCCGCTGCAACTCGGCTTCGAACTCGCCGGCGAAAAGCTCGCGCTGATCGCCGAGGCGCAGGTGTTCGGCCGCCGCGCGCCGGTGGAATCGCGCGCACGCCGCGCCAAGGTGCGCGACCCGGAAACCATCCTGCGCGATCTGTCGAGCCTGGCCATCGGCTCGCCGGTCGTGCACGCGCAGCACGGCGTCGGCCGCTACCGCGGCCTGCAGCGGCTCGACGCGGGCGGCATCGAATCCGAGTACCTGCTGCTCGAATACGCGGGCGGCGACAAGCTCTACGTGCCGGTCGGATCGCTGCAGATGATCCACCGCTACACGGGCGCCGAAGAAGCGGCCGCGCCGCTGCATTCGCTCGGCTCGGATCGCTGGGAAAAGGTGCAGAGCAAGGCGCGCGAAAAGGCGCACGACGTCGCCGCCGAACTGCTGCAGATCCAGGCGCGCCGCGCGGCCAAGCCCGGCATGGCGCTGGAGCTCGAGGAGGACGACTACCGCCGCTTCTGCGAGGGCTTTCCGTTCAACACCACGCCCGACCAGCAGTCCGCGATCGACGCCGTGCTGGCCGACCTGAAGCTCGACAAGCCGATGGACCGCGTGGTCTGCGGCGACGTCGGCTTCGGCAAGACCGAAGTCGCGCTGCGCGCCTGCTTCGCGGTGGCGCGCTCGGGCCGCCAGGTCTGCATGCTCGCCCCGACCACGCTGCTGGTCGAGCAGCACGCCAAGAACTTCCGCGACCGCTTCGCCGACTGGCCGATCCGCGTCGCCGCGCTCTCGCGCATGCGCACCGCCAAGGAACAGACCGCGCTGCTCAAGCAGATCGAGGAAGGCTCGCTCGACATCATCATCGGCACGCATCGCCTGCTTCAGGAGGACGTGCGCTTCAAGAACCTCGGCCTCGTGGTCGTCGATGAAGAGCATCGCTTCGGCGTGCGCCACAAGGAGCGCCTCAAGAACATGCGCGCCGAAGTGGACATGCTCACGCTGACGGCCACGCCGATCCCGCGCACGCTCAACATGAGCATGTCCGGTTTGCGCGACCTGTCGATCATCGCCACGCCACCAGCGTCGCGCATCGCGATCAAGACCTTCGTCGCCGAGTGGGAACGCAATCTGGTGGTCGAGGCGATCCAGCGCGAGCTGCGTCGCGGCGGCCAAGTGTATTACCTGCACAACGAAGTCGCCGACATCGCGCGCATCGCCGACGACGTGCAGAAGATGGTGCCCGAGGCGATCGTGCGCTTCGCCCACGGCCAGATGCGCGAACGCGATCTCGAGCAGGTGATGCTCGATTTCTATCACCAGCGCTTCAACGTGCTGGTGAGCACGACGATCATCGAATCGGGCATCGACCTGCCGACCGCGAACACGATCCTGATCGATCGCGCCGACAACCTCGGCCTCGCGCAGCTGCATCAGCTGCGCGGTCGCGTCGGCCGCAGTCATCATCGTGCTTACGCCTACCTGCTGGTGCCGAGCAAGCGCGCGCTGTCGGCCGATGCGGAGAAGCGCCTCGAGGCCATCGAAACGCTCGGCGATCTCGGCTCGGGCTTCGCGCTCGCCACCCACGATCTCGAAATTCGCGGCGCCGGCGAGCTGCTCGGCGAAGGCCAGTCCGGCCAGATCGAGGAAGTGGGCTTCACCATGTACGCCGAGCTGCTCGCGCGCGCGGTGAAGGCGCTGCGCTCGGGCAAGCTCGACGATCAGCCCTTCGGCGTCGCGGCCTGCGAAGTCGACCTCGCGGTCTCCGCGCTGCTGCCGGACGACTACATTCCGGACGTACACACGCGCCTGGTGTTCTACAAGCGCGTCGCCGAGGCCGGCGACGACGAGCGCCTGAAGGAACTCAAGATCGAGATGATCGATCGCTTCGGCCTGCTGCCGCCGGCGGCCGAGCGCCTGTTCGATGCCGCGCGATTGCGCGTGATTGGCGAAGCGCTCGGCATCACGCGCATCCGCGCGGGCGCCAAGGGCGCGACGCTGGATTTCGGCACGCAGCCGAAGATCGATCCGATGAAGCTCATCAAGCTGATCCAGAAGCAGCCCAAGGTCTACAAGCTCGAAGGCCAGAAGCGGCTCAACATCAACGCCCCGCTCGAAGCGCCCGAAGCCCGCGGCGACCAGATCGCGGCCCTGCTGACTACACTCGGCGACAAGCCGTGACGAGTACCCAGAGACGGGAGACGAGAGACGTGAGACGCAAGCTGGCCGCAGCCCTGCTCGGCCTGATGACGCTGCTGCCCCACTTCGCCATCGCCGCCGACGCCACCTATCGCGTCGACCTGATCGTGTTCGTCGACCTCTGGCATTCGGGCGACGAAGCCGGCATTGCGCCCGGCTCGCCCAACCTCAGTAACGCGATCCGGCTCGAAGACGTCGCCGCGCTGCGTGCGGCCGGCATCGAGGTCTTGCCGGACGAGCAGTTCGGACTCGACGCCGAGTGGAAGAACCTGCGCTACAGCAAGCAGTTCAAGCCGCTCGTACGGCTGGCCTGGACGCAGAGGAACCCGCCGACCGAGCGCGGCCCGGCGATCCGCATCCAGGTCGGCGGAGCAGCTGGCGGTGGCGACACCAGCGCAGCCGCCGTCGATTCGGCGGGCTCGGGCCCGCAAGTCCAGGGCTCGGTGGCCCTGTTGCTGAGCCGCTACCTGCACCTCGATGTCGACCTGCAGTACGTCGAGGACGGCAGCGCCTGGGCGCTCGACGAGCGTCGCCGCATGCGCCGCGACGAGATTCATCACCTCGACAGCCCTCGTCTGGGCGTGCTGGCCAAGGTCGGCAAGGCGTCGGGTGCGGACAACGACGCCGCGCCGCCACCACAGTAAGCATCGAAGGCTGGGTCGCCGCGTCACGCGCTGCCCGTTTTGCAAGCCAACGCCCGCCCTCGCGCGGGCGTTGTGCTATTCGGGCCTTCATATGCATTTAGGGCCTTTTTAAATCTCCACATATTCTTTTTAGAAATAACCCCAGCCTTCTAGGATGCAGGCCAATCCCGGGTGCACCCGCCGAAGAAGCTGCCTTCATGAACGCTCAAATCCATCGTCTGGACGAAACCGAAGCCCGTCTCGCGGAGCGCATCGTCCAAGCCATTCGCGGCCTGCGTTACGGCTCGGTGGAAATCGTGGTCCACGACGGCCGGGTGGTGCAGTTCGAGCGCCGTGAACGCGTGCGCTTCGATCGCAACGAAGAATCAACCACGCCACGCCGCTGAAATCGCGGCGTCCGCCTTCCAAACGACAGACAACCATGCTCAAGAAACTCATCGCGGCTGGACTCATCGCGGCCCTGCCGGTGGTCGCCCAGGCGGCCTCCAGCGAACTGCTCAACGTCTCATACGATCCGACGCGCGAGCTCTACAAGAACATCAATTCGGCGTTCATCGCCCAGTGGAAGCAGCAAAGCGGCGACACCCTCAAGATCCAGCAGTCGCATGGCGGATCGGGCAAGCAGGCCCGCGCGGTCATCGATGGCCTGGAGGCGGATGTCGTCACGCTCGCGCTCGCAGCCGACATCGACGCACTCGCCGACAAGGGCAAGCTGCTGCCGGCGAACTGGCAGCAGCGCCTGCCGCACAACAGCTCGCCGTACACCTCGACGATCGTGTTTCTGGTGCGCAAGGGCAACCCGAAGAAGATCAAGGACTGGGACGATCTCATCAAGCCGGGCATCAGCGTGATCACGCCGAACCCGAAGACCTCGGGCGGCGCGCGCTGGAATTACCTGGCCGCCTACGTGCACGGGCTGCAGAAGTACAACGGCGACGAAGCCAAGTCGCGCGACTTCCTGAAGGCGCTCTACAAGAACGTGCCGGTGCTCGACAGCGGCGCTCGCGGCTCCACCACCACGTTCGCCCAGCGCGGTCTCGGCGATGTGCTGCTGGCCTGGGAAAACGAGGCGTTCCTGTCGCTCGAAGAATTCGGCGCCGACAAGTTCGACATAATCGCGCCGTCGATTTCGGTGCTCGCCGAACCGCCGGTCGCGGTGGTCGACAAGGTGGTCGACAAGCACGGCACGCGCAAGGCCGCCGAGGCGTATCTGAAGTTTCTGTACACGCCCGAAGCGCAGGAGATCATCGCCAAGAATTACTACCGCCCGATCGATCCGGTGGTGGCGGCCAAGTACGCCGACAAGTTCCCGAAGATCGAGCTCAAGACCATCGCCGACCTCGGTGGCTGGACCAAGACGCAGGCCACGCATTTCTCCGACGGCGGCGTGTTCGACCAGATCTACGGCGCCAGATAACGCTTCAGGCCGCGCCCTCTTCCTTTACTGCCACACGCAATAACGACTGAAGGTTCTTCATCCCATGTCTATCGCAGCTGTCAACACGCGCAACCAGTTCCGCGGCAAAGTCGCCAACATTCGCCGCGGTTCCGTCGTCTCCGAGATCGAAGTGCTGACGCCCAACGGCATCATCTCGGCGGTCGTCACCACCTCGTCGATCGACCTGATCAACCTGCAGGTCGGCGAAGAAGCGCTGGCCATGTTCAAGGCCACCGACGTGCTCGTCGCCAAGCTGGGCTGAGTCGCAGGCGACTGCAAAGGCGCTTCTCGCGATGTGCGTGATCATCCACAAACCGGCCGGCGTCGCGATTCCGCCCGCGCTGCTGGCCGCCTCGGCCTCGCTCAATCGCGACGGCTGGGGATTGATGGGCTTCGATGCGACCGGCGGCCTGCTGCTGGAGCGCAATCCACGCGTCGATGTCGCCGAGCTGCTCGAAGCCGAGCAGCGCTACCGCGACGTCGAGATCGTGATGCACCTGCGCATGCTCACGCGCGGCTCCACGCATGCGGCGAACCTCCATCCGCTGCCGGTCGACGAGCACAGCTTGCTGATGCACAACGGCACCGTCGACGGACTCGAGACGCCGGTTTGCGGGCGCTCGGACAGCTGGCATCTGGCGACTTCGGTGCTGCGTCCGCTGCTGAAACGCGATCCGGCGCTGATCGAGCAGCCCGCGTTCACGCAGCTCGTCGAACTCGCGCTCGGGCCGCAGAACCGCGCGGTGCTGCTGCATGCGCCGAGCCGTCGCATCCACGTGTTCAATCGCCGGCACGGAGCCGAGATCGACGGGCTCTGGTGCAGCAGCACGCGCTGGATCGACGAGCGTCACTTCGCGGTTCCGGCGGCGCCACAACGCCAGGAGCGCAGCCTGCTGACCGAGCATTTGCGATTCATCTAGTTCGCCTCCATTCGACCGGCTTTCGCTTCGGGCCGCTTCTACGGACCTCAGATCCATGACCTTTTTGGCGGCACCTGAGTCGATCATCGACCGATCGACGCCCCGGCAGCGCTCGGTGATGCCGGGCTTCGGCCTGAGCCTCGGCTACACGCTGCTGTACCTGAGCCTGATCGTGCTGATTCCGCTCGCCGGCGTGTTCTTCAAGGCCGCCGATCTCGGGCCGCAGCAGCTTTGGAACGTGGTCACCTCGCCACGTGTGGCCTCCGCGCTGCAACTGAGCTTCGGCGCCGCGCTGGTCGCGGCGACGGTCAATGCCTTCTTCGGCCTGCTCGTGGCGTGGGTGTTCGTGCGCTACGACTTCTTCGGCAAGAAACTGCTCGATGCGACGATCGACCTGCCGTTCGCACTGCCGACCGCGGTCGCCGGCATCGCGCTGACCGCGCTGTATTCCGGCAACGGCTGGGTCGGCCAGTTTCTGGAACCGCTCGGCATCAAGGTGGCCTTCACTCCGCTCGGCGTGATCGTGGCGATGACCTTCATCGGCCTTCCCTTCGTCGTGCGCACCGTGCAGCCAGTGCTCGAAGAAGCCGAAAAAGAGCTCGAAGAAGCCGCCGCCTCGCTCGGCGCGACGCGCTGGCAGACGATCACGCGCGTGATTCTCCCCGCCGTGCTGCCCGCGCTGCTCACCGGCACCACGCTCGCGTTCGCGCGAGCGGTGGGCGAATACGGCTCGATCATCTTCATCGCCGGCAACCTGCCCGGAATATCCGAGATCGCGCCGCTGCTGATCATCATCAAGCTCGAAGAGTTCGACTACGCCGGCGCGACCACGGTGGCCGCGACGATGCTGGTGATTTCGTTCGGGCTGCTGCTGCTGATCAATCTGCTGCAGGCGTGGACGCGCAAGCGGCAGGGGGCGAAGGCGTGAGCGCTTCCATGCCTGTCCCCTCTCCCACTGGTGGGAGAGGGCGGCGCGTAGCGCCGGGAGAGGGCCAGCCCGAAAAGTGCGCGCTCCTTCCCCACAACCCCTCTCTCCCCTGCTTCGCAGGGACTCTCTCCCGCAAGCGGGAGAGAGCAACGGCAACCAGCGGTGAGCTTCTTTCATGACCACCACCGACCACAGCCTGCAAGACCCGCCCAAACTCCCGTTCGAGCCGCTGATCCAGAAGAACGCGGTCATCACCGAAGCGCCGTGGCTGCGTCGCACGCTGACCGCGTTCGCGCTGTTGTTCCTGCTTGGCTTTCTGCTGTTGCCGCTCGTCTCGGTGTTCTACGAAGCGCTCGGCAACGGCATCGGCGCCTACTTCGACGCCATCGTCGAGCCCGATGCGATGGCCGCGATCCGGCTCACGCTGCTGGTCTGCGCGGTCGCGGTCCCGCTCAACGTCGTGTTCGGCATCGTCGCGGCCTGGGCGATCACCAAGCACAGCTTTCGCGGCAAGCAGCTGCTCGTCACCTTGATCGATCTGCCGTTCTCGGTCTCGCCGGTGGTTTCGGGCTTGATCTACGTGCTGATCTTCGGCGCCCAGGGCTGGGCCGGGCCCTGGCTGTCCGATCACGGCATCAAGGTTCTGTTCGCCTGGCCCGGCATCGTGCTCGCGACCGTGTTCGTGACGTTTCCGTTCGTCGCGCGCGAGCTGATTCCGCTCATGCAGGCACAGGGCACCGACGACGAGCAGGCTGCGCTGTCGCTGGGCGCGTCGGGCTGGCAGGTGTTCTGGCACGTGACCCTGCCGAACATCAAATGGGGCCTGCTCTATGGCGTGCTGCTCTGCAATGCGCGCGCGATGGGCGAGTTCGGCGCGGTGTCGGTCGTCAGCGGCCACATTCGCGGGCTCACCAACACCCTGCCGCTGCACGTCGAGATCCTCTACAACGAATACAGCTTCGCGGCCGCGTTCGCGGTGGCCTCGCTGCTCGCGATCCTCGCGCTCGTCACGCTCGGCGCCAAGACCCTGCTCGAATGGCGTTATGGCGCCGAACTCGCGGCCTCGCGGCGGCATTGAAACGCCGGGAGACGGGGAACGGGAGACGAGAGACGCAGAAGCACAAAACTCGGTCCCTTCCTGCGTCTCCCTTCCTCCGTCTCCCGTCTCTCCCGTAAGAACATGGACATCCAAATCCGCGGCATTCACAAAGGCTTCGGCAATTTCCCGGCACTGGCCGGCGTCGATCTCGACATCGCCTCGGGCGAGCTGATCGCGCTGCTCGGCCCGTCGGGCTCGGGCAAGACCACGCTGCTGCGCACGATTGCGGGGCTCGAGTTCGCCGACTCGGGGCGGATTCTGTTCGGCGGCCAAGACACGCTTGGATTGCCGGTGCAGCAGCGCCGCGTCGGCTTCGTGTTCCAGCATTACGCGCTGTTCCGGCACATGACCGTGCTCGACAACATTTCGTTCGGGCTGCGCGTGCAGAAGCGCTCGGAGCGGCCGTCGGCGGAGGCGATCCGCAAGAAGGCGCTCGAACTGCTCGATCTGGTGCAGCTCGGCGGGCTCGAAAAGCGCTATCCCTCGCAGCTTTCGGGCGGCCAGCGCCAGCGCGTCGCGCTCGCACGGGCGCTCGCGATCGAGCCGCGCGTGCTGCTGCTCGACGAGCCGTTCGGCGCGCTCGACGCCAAGGTGCGCAAGGACTTGCGCCGCTGGCTGCGCGAGCTGCACGAGACGACCGGCTACACCACGATCTTCGTCACGCACGATCAGGAAGAGGCGCTGGAGCTCGCCGATCGCGTGGTGGTGATGAATCGCGGGCGCATCGAGCAAGTCGGCACCACCGACGAGGTCTACGAAAAGCCGGCGACCCCGTTCGTGTTCGAGTTTCTCGGCAACACCAACGTGCTGCCCGGCCAGGTTCGCGACGGCAAGGTGCATGTCGACGGCTTGATTCCTTCGATCGCGAGCGCGCGCACTCAGGCCGACGAGGCCGTCGAAATCTACGTGCGCCCCAGCGATCTGCGCCTGGCCGAGCCCGGCGATCCGGGGATCGAAGCCATCGTTTCGAGCACCCAGCGTACCGGGCCGATCGTACGCAGCGAGGCCATCGCGAGCGCCTCGGGCGCCAAGCTCGAAATCGAGCTTCCGCATCTGCATCGCGACGTGCCCGCGCTGCTGGCCGGAGCGCACGTGCGCCTGCGCCTGAACCAGTTCAGCGTATTTCCGCTTGCATCCCCGACCGAGTCTCCGGCCGTTTTGCGCGCAGGCTCGACGCCGCGGCGCACGCTCGAAGACGTGGTGCCGAACGCGCCGGCGGAATATCGCGAGCGCGCGCGCCATGGCTGACGGAACGGAACTCCCAGCCCAGAGCATGACGCCCGGGCTGCATCCCGGCCACGGCGCTTGCGGGGGCGCTCGCATGCGACTCGCGACGCCGCAAAGCATCCCCGCATCGTCCAGAGTCGGCGGCAGTTTGCGATTGCATGACAGGCTGGCAAACTAGCTTTCCCGCCGTCGTCATGGGGCGCCCCGCCCCGGAACCGCATCCACCGTGTTGAACTTCATCCTCAGGCTGGTCGCTCGCCTGCCTTTGCGCCTCGTGCACGGACTCGCCGCGATCGTCGGCTGGTTCGCCTGGCACCTCGGCGGGGAGAGAAAGCGCCTGTCGCTGCTCAACGTCGATCTGTGCTTTCCCGAACTTTCCGCCGCCGAACGCCGGCGCATCGTCTACCGCTCGTTCGGGCACTACTACAAGACCCTGTCCGAGTACCCGCTGATCTATCTCGGCGATGCCGACCGGCTGCGCGCACTCACGGTCGAGATTCGCGGGCAGGATCTGCTCGATCAGGCGCTTGCCGAAGGCAAGGGCGTGATCCTGGCCGCCATGCATCTCGGCTCGTTCGAAGTCAGCGCCATTCCGATGTCCGAGCGCTACACGATGACGGGCCTGTTCAAGCCGGTGAAGTATGCGGCGCTGTCCGATCTGGCGCTCAAGGGGCGCTCGCGCTTCGGCGGCCAGGTGGTGCCGATCGTCAAGCGCAACGGCAAGCGAGCGGTCGGCAGCCAGCTGCTGCGTGCGCTCAAGCGCGGCGAAATCATCTATGCGGTGCCCGATCGCGATCCGCCGCGTGGTCAGGGCGTGTTCGCACCGTTCTTCGGCATCGAGGCGCATTCGCCGGTGCTGATTCCCAAGCTCGTGCAGGCCACGGGTGCGCGCGTGCTGATCTGCTACGGCGAGCGCTTGCCGAAGGCGCGGGGCTTCGTCATGCACTTCGTCGAACCGCCGGCCGGCTACGACAGCGAGGATCTGCAGCGGGCGGCCGCCGCGATCAATGCAGGCACCGAAGCCTGCGTGCGGGCGCATCCAGAGCAGTATTGGTGGGGCTACATGCGCTTCAAGCGCCGGCCCGATGGCGAGATCAGCCTCTACCGCAAGACCGCGCGGCGGACAGCACCACCGACCGCTGCAAGAGACGGGCGCGAAGCCGCCTGAAGCTTGAAGATCAAACCGCCTGTTGGGGCGGCTTGACCAGAACGCGCAAGGCCACTTGCGCGAGCAGAGACCAGCAGAAGATCGCGATCGCCATGCCTGAAGCACCGGGCGTATGCAGCTGGCCGACAACCAGGCTCGAAAAGCCCGCGAGCACGAACTGCTGAGTCCCGAGCATCGCCGCAGCGGTTCCGGCGCGACCGCCGAAAGGTTCCATCGCCGCGGCCTGCGCGTTCGGGAACGTGAAACCGATGCAGCTCGACACCACGATCAGCGGAATCACCACGCCCCAGATTCCACCCAAGCCGGTGAAAGCCGAAACCGCCATCACCGCAGCTCCGAACAGATGCACCCGCAGGGCGCCGCGCATCACCTTCTCGGCGCGCAGCCGCCTCAACAGCAGCGCGTTGAGCTGCGTACAGAGGATGAGCCCGCAGGCATTGGCTCCGAACAGCATGCCGTACCGATCGGGTGCCAGCCCGTAATAGTCGATGAACACGAACGGCGATGCGGTGATGTACGAAAACATGCCGGCCTGGCCGCAGGCCCCCGCGAGCGAATAGCCCATGAAGCGCCGATGCTTGAGGATGCGCACGTAATCCTGCGCGATGCCCGCCACGCTGAGCGGTGGAGCACGCTCGCGTTGCGGCTCGGCGATCCGAAACGCGGTGATCAGCAGGCACGCCACGCCGAACACGGCGAGCAGCAGAAAGATGCTGTTCCATCCGAACCAGAGCTGCAGCTTGCCGCCAAGCATCGGTGCGAGCACCGGCGCGACGCCCATCACCAGCATCAGCGAAGACAGCACGCGCGCCATCTCGTTGCCCGCGTAGTGATCGCGCACGAGCGCACGGCTCACGACGATACCCGCGCAGCCGCCGAGCGCCTGCAGGCCGCGAAACGCGATGAGCTGATCGATGTTGCCCGCGAGCGCGCAGCCGAACGAGGCGATCGAAAACAGTACCAGCCCGAACAGCAGCGGCTTCTTGCGTCCGAAGCGATCGGTGATCGGGCCGTACACGAGCTGGCCGATCGCCAGGCCGGCGAAATAAGCCGACACCGACATCTGCACCGAAGCCGCATCGGCCGCGAGCGCCCGCCCGATCGCAGGCAGGCTCGGCAGATACATGTCGATCGACAGCGGGCCGAGCGCGATGATCGCGCCCAGCGACAGAATGAAACGGCGATGCGCCGCCTGGTCTTTCATGATTCCATCGGTGCCGGAGCTTTGCGCGTGAGCGCTCAAGCTCCGGCTGCTTGTTGCGAGCCGAACCGGGTGCCTAGTTCGGCTCGATCAATGTTCGGGCCTCATCTGCGGGAGTGAGCCGGGGATTTCAAGGCTCGCTCGTGCAAGGTCTGATCAATGCTCGGGCTTCATCTGCGGGAAAAGCAGCACGTCGCGAATGCTCGGCGAGTCGGTCAAAAACATCACCAGCCGATCGATGCCGATGCCCACGCCCGCGGTCGGCGGCAGGCCGTATTCGAGCGCGCGGATGTAGTCGCCGTCGTAATGCATGGCCTCGTCGTCACCGGCGTCCTTGGCCGCGACCTGCGCCTTGAAGCGCGCGTCCTGGTCTTCGGCGTCGTTGAGCTCGGAGAAGCCGTTCGCCACCTCGCGGCCACCCGCGAAGAACTCGAAGCGATCGGTGACCTCCGGGTTGTGATCGTTGCGGCGCGCCAGCGGCGAGACTTCGGTCGGGTACTCGGTGATGAAGGTCGGATCGAGCAGTTTGGCTTCGACGGTCTTCTCGAAGATCTCGGTCAGCAGCTTGCCGGGACCGTAAGCGGGCTTCACATCGCCGCCGACTTTCTTCGCGAAGCTCGCGAGGAAGGCCGGGTCTTCGAGCTGATCGGCTGTCACGTCCGCATTGAAGCGCAGCACCGCCTCCTTCATCGTCCAGCGGTTGAACGGCGCATCGAGATCGTAATCGCGATCCGCATAGCGCAGCTTGCCGCTGCCGTTGACGACGATCGCGGTGTCGCGGATCAGGTTTTCGACCAGATCCATTGCGTCCTTGTAGTCCGCATAGGCCTGGTAGAACTCGAGCATCGTGAACTCGGGGTTGTGCCGCGTGGACAGCCCTTCGTTGCGGAAATTGCGGTTGATCTCGTAGACGCGCTCGAAGCCGCCGACCACCAGGCGCTTCAAGTACAACTCCGGTGCGATGCGCAGGAACAGATCGCGATCGAGCGCGTTGTGATGCGTCACGAACGGCCGCGCGGTAGCGCCGCCCGCGATCGGCTGCAGCATCGGCGTTTCCACTTCCATGAAGCCCAGCGCATCGAAGAACTGGCGGATGAAACGCAGCGTCGTCGTGCGCTTGGCGAAAACCGTGCGCACTTCGGGGTTCACGATCAGATCGACATAGCGCTGGCGATAGCGCGTCTCGGTATCGGTGAGGCCCGACCACTTCTCGGGCAGCGGACGCAGGCCCTTGGTCAGCAGCTCGAGCTGGCTTACGCGCAGCGACAGCTCGCCGGCCTTGGTGCGCATGACGGTGCCGGTGGCGCCGACGATGTCGCCGATGTCCCAGCTCTTGAAGGCTTCGTAGGCTTCGGCGCCGATGGCGTTCATCTGCACGAACAGCTGCACGCGGCCCGAGCTGTCCTGGATCTCGACGAAGGACACCTTGCCCTGCCCGCGCTTGGCCATGATGCGGCCCGCGAGCTTGTATTCCTGCGTTTCGCCTTCGAGCGAAGCGGCGTCGCGCTCGCTGTAGAAGCCGTGCAGCTGCTCGGCGAGCGTGTCGCGGCGGAAGGTGTTCGGGAAGGCATTGCCGGCGGCGCGCAGCCTGGCGAGCTTGTCGCGTCGGCCGGCGATGATGTGGTTTTCTTCAGCGGCCGGAGCCGGCTGCGGTGCGTGTTCTTCGCTCATCTGTCTGTCTCGTAACGCTGTTGCCTTCTCCCTCCGGGAGAAGGTGGCGCGTAGCGCCGGATGAGGGCCTTGCCGCGAAAACGACGTTCGCCGTCACGGCCAAGACCCCCCCCCCCCCCCCCTTTGCCGCGAAAACGACGTTCGCCGTCACGGCCAGGCCCTCACCCCGCCCTCTCCCGGAGGGAGAGGGGTTTTACATCACAAACCCTGCTTCAAGCTGGCTTCGATGTACGGATCGAGGTGCCCGTCGAGCACCTTCTGCGTATCGGCGATTTCGACACCGGTGCGCAGATCCTTGATGCGCGACTGGTCGAGCACGTAGCTGCGGATCTGGCTGCCCCACTCGATGTCGGCCTTGCTGTCTTCGACGACCTTGGCGGCGGCCGTGCGCTTGGACAGCTCCTGCTCGTAGAGCTTGGCGCGCAGCATCTTCATCGCCTTGTCGCGATTCGCATGCTGGCTGCGCTGCGTCTGGCAGGCCACCACGATGCCGCTCGGCACGTGCTTGATGCGGATCGCCGACTCGGTCTTGTTGACGTGCTGGCCGCCCGCGCCGGAACTCCGGAAGGTGTCCACTTCCAGGTCCGCCGGGTTGATGTCGATCTCGATGTTGTCGTCGATTTCGGGCGACACGAACACGCCCGAGAAGCTCGTGTGGCGGCGGTTGCCCGAGTCGAACGGCGACTTGCGCACGAGGCGATGCACGCCGGTTTCGGTGCGCAGCCAGCCGTAGGCATACGGGCCTTCGACGCTGATGCTCGCGCTCTTGATGCCGGCGACTTCACCGTCGGAGCGCTCGAGCAGTTCCACCTTGAAGCCCTTGCCTTCGGCCCAGCGCATGTACATGCGCAGCAGCATTTCGGCCCAGTCCTGCGCCTCGGTGCCACCGGCGCCGGCCTGGATGTCGAGGAAGGCGTTGCTGGTGTCCTGCTCGCCCGAGAACATGCGCTTGAACTCCATGTCCTCGGCGATGGCGATGAACGCGAGCACGTCGCGCTCGACACCGGCGATCAGGCTGGTGTCGTTCTCCATCTCGGCGAGTTCGAGCAGCTCCTCGGCATCCTTCAGGCCGGCCGTGACCTTGTCGATCGGCTCGATGACCGCTTCGAGCTTGGCGCGCTCGCGGCCGAGGTTCTGGGCGTATTCGGGCTTGTTCCAGACATCGGCGGACTCGAGCTCGGCATTGACTTCGACGAGCCGGTCCTTCTTCACATCGTAGTCAAAGATAGCCCCGGAGCGCGTCGAAACGCGCTCGCAGGGCCGTAATCTCACTTTTGATCTGGTTGAGTTCCATGATCACTCGGGGCTCGCTGGGGAGCGTGTGCGGAAGGGGATTCAGGGGTACTTCAGAGGGCGCGCAGTATACCGGCGCGCGTTCGCTAAACGCACGATCGGGACATGACGGATCGCCGGGGCCGCGGTTGAGGGGCCTGGGCCTGCGTGCTACAAGCCCGGCGGACGTGAACAAAACGTCATATCAGGGTGGGCGACCGTAGACGCGGCGGTCGTTCAGAAAGCATCACCAACGTCGACACGAACTAAAACCCTCCGAGGGGAGTTAACAACACATGATCCGTTCCGTACTGCTGGGCGGCCTGGCCGCCTTGTCCGTCGCCACACCGGCGCTTGCCCAGGATGCCGTGCCGGCCACCGAATCCGTTCCGGCGGAAACGCTCGCAGCCGAGGTCCCGCCGGCCGACGCCGCCGTCGTGGCCCCCGTCGAAACCGCTCCGGTCGAAGCCACCGCGACCGAAGCCGCGCCGATGGAGGCTGCGCCCGAAGCGCCCGCGGCCGAAACCGTCGCGAGCGACGAGGCATCGGCCAATCCGCCTGTCGAGGAAAGCCGCAGCGGCCGCAACGGAGCCAACGACACGATCGGCGACCGCTGGTACGTCGCCCCGATGTTCACCTACGTCTGGGGCGACAAGGATCGACCGACCGACGACGGCTACGGCGCCACGCTGGCCCTCGGCAAGAAGCTCGGCTCGGCCCTGGCGATCGAATTGAACGGCTACTACAACCGCTTCTCGAACAATGTGCAGGGCAACGGCTCGGCCGCCCTTTACGGCGGCGGCCTGTCGCTGCTGGTCTCCCCGTTCAGCGGCCTGCGCGATCTCTACGCGATCGGCAGCGTGCAGTACGGCCGCACCGACGACCTGCCCGGTTCGCTCAAGAATTACGACAGCGTGGTCTACGGCGCGGGCCTGGGCTACCTGTACAAGCTCACCGACGCCGGCACCGCCCTGCGCACGGAAGTGCTGTACCGCTGGGACACTCATGACGACGGCGACGCCGGCTACAAGGACTTCGGCGACATCGTCGGCAACATCGGCCTGATGATTCCGTTCGGCGGCGTGCCGCAGCCCGAAGTCACCGCCTCCAACACCGAACCGGCGGCGGTGGTTCCGGTCGCGGCCGAAGGCGACGAGGACGGCGACGGCGTGGTCGACCGTCTCGACCGCTGCCCGGGCACCGCACCGGGCACCACGGTCGACGAGAACGGCTGCCCGCTGCCGGCCCCGGTCGCCCCGCCGCCGAGCTGCAAGACCCCGGCGCCGGGCGAGGCGATCACGCTCGAAGGCTGCGCGGCCGGCGACACCATCGTGCTGCAGGGCGTGACCTTCGAGTTCAACCAGGCCCGTTTGACGGCCAACGCCAAGACCATCCTCGACGGCGTCGCCGACGCGCTGACCGCCCGCGCCGAGATTCGCGTCGAAGTGGGCGGCCACACCGATTCGCGCGGCAGCGACAGCTACAACCAGAAGCTCTCCGAGAACCGTGCGCAGTCGGTCATGCAGTACCTGATCGGCAAGGGCATCGACGCCGGTCGCATGAGCGCCAAGGGCTACGGCGAAAGCCACCCGGTCGCCGACAACGAGACCGACGACGGCCGCGAGCTCAACCGCCGCGTGGAGCTCAAGATCGTCGAGTAATCGTCGCCCGCTGACGCAGAAACGATGAAGGCCCCGCCGAGCGGGGCCTTCTTTTTGATTGACCGCTCACACCAGCGACGAGGATAATCGCGCCCCGGCTCGTTCCGGGCCTTGCAAGTCTTCAGCGGTATATCGGGGTATAGCGCAGTCTGGTAGCGCGCCTGCTTTGGGTGCAGGATGTCGGCGGTTCGAATCCGTCTACCCCGACCATTTCCATCTTCGATGCCCGGGTTCAAGAGAAACCCGTCTCCCGATTCGAGAACCGACGGATCGGGCTGACCAACAGCATCAACAGCAAAGCCAATCCAGGCGCCCGCATCGGGACATCGCCAGTCACCGATTGCATTCGATTCAGGATCGATCGTCGTCGCTCTTGTGCAAGAGCTTCTCGAGGGGACCGCCCAGAATCACGATCAGCAGCGCAATGGCCACCGCCGAGCCGACCAGCCAGTAAGACCCCAGCGCGCTCGCGATGCCGAGCGCCGCGGTCAGCCAGACGATCGCAGCCGTCGTGAGGCCGCGAACATCATGGAGCCCGGTCCGGAAGATCACACCGCCGCCGAGAAAGCCGATGCCGGCCAGCAGGCCCTGGATTGCGCGGCCGACGGTTTCGGGCGCCTCGCCATGCTGCTCACCCCATCGCAGGCTTGCGAGCGTGAGCGTGCAACAGGCCAGCGAAACGATGCTCAGCGTACGCAGACCGATGGGTTTGTTCTTGAGTTCGCGATTGAGACCGAGCACGCCCCCGGCGAGCGTGGCGAAGGCCAGCCTCGCGAACATGTCGAGATCGAGTGCGTCCATCGAGAACCCTCTGCGCGCAGGCGGTGCGCGAACGCTAGATCGCGCCGGCTTCCGCAGCGCTGAACAGCGCAGCTCCAGACTGGTCGAGGGGTCGCTCAGCGCGCGTCATCGCGACGCCGGCAAGCCTCCGCCAACCGCCTCGCGCACGAGACGGCCTGTTTGGCGGCGGGCTCATCGACGAGCGCTTTACGCCGCCGTCGTCGAATGCGCCAAGCGCTCGGCGGCAGCGGCCGCCAATGGCGACAAGTCGTTCGGATGGCGTTGCCAATGCGCGACGAGCTTGCGTCTCATGCGCGGGTCCCAGAACTTCTGGATGTGTCCGACCACGCCTTCGATCGCGGCGGACTGATCCGGATCGGCCGCGAAGAAACGCGCGATGTCGTCCGCCATCTTGACGAGCTGCCCTGCTTCGCCGCTCATGATCCTTCTCCGTTCGTGGCCACCGCGACCGCCGGAACGCTGACGCGCGCCGGCCGCGTGTAAACCGTAAAGCGATCGTCTCTCGCAAAGCCGACGAGGGTGATGCCGGCCTCGTCGGCGACTTCGACCGCCAATGAGGTCGGAGCCGAGATCGCGACCACGAGTGGGATACCTGCGCTGGCGGACTTGAGCACCATCTCGAAGCTTGCGCGGCTGGTCAGCACGACGAAGCCGTGCGCCGCCGGCACGCCTTCGCGTGCGAGCCGGCCGATGAGTTTGTCGAGCGCGTTGTGACGGCCGACATCTTCGCAAAGCCAGCGCAGGTCGCCTTCGGGCGTCGCCCACGCAGCCGCGTGTACGGCACCGGTCATCGCGTTGAGCGATTGCATCTCGGAAAGCTGTTGCAAAGCCCGCCGCAAAGCCACCGCATCGACGACGAAACCGGCCGAGGCATGCCGGGGCGCGCGCAAGACATCGCCGATGTGCCGCGTACCGCAGACACCGCAGCCGCTGCGCCCTTCGAGCGAACGCGGACGGGCGAGCAGGCGTTCGAGGCGCCGCGGCGCAATGCGCATCGCCAGCTGCAGGCCCTGCTCGAGCGGCACCACGCGAACCTCGAGGAGTTCGTCCGCATTTTCGATGATGCCTTCGCTCAACGAAAACCCGAGCGCGAATGCTTCGAGATCGAGCGGCGTGAGCATCATCACCGCGTGCGGCTGCTCGTTGTACACGAGCGCCACCGCCACCTCCTCGGCGATGCATTCCTCACGCTCGATGAGCTCGCGTCCGACCAGACGCCGAACGCTACGACGCACCAGCCCGGGCTGCACGCTTGCGATCGAAGGCTCAGCTTGCATCGGCCGCGTCTCTGGCCTTGAGCAACTCGTCCTGCCGCTGCGAAAACTCGCGATAGCGCTTCTGCCATTCGGACGGCTGGCTCACGCGCGTGACTTCCACGGCCGTGACCTTGTATTCCGGACAATTCGTCGCCCAATCCGAGTTGTCGGTGGTGATCACGTTGGCGCCCGATTCGGGGAAATGGAAGGTCGTGTATACCACGCCGGGCTGTACGCGATCGGTGATGCGCGAGCGCAGCACGGTTTCACCCGCACGGCTTGCGACGCCGACCCAATCGCCATCGACGATGCCGCGCGCTTCCGCATCGGCCGCATGAATCTCGAGCCTGTCCTCCGCATGCCAGTGGACGTTGTCGGTGCGACGGGTCTGCGCGCCGACGTTGTACTGCGAGAGGATGCGCCCGGTCGTCAGGATCAGCGGAAAGCGCGCGTTGACCTTCTCCTGCGTCGGCACGTACTCGGTGACCATGAAACGGCCCTTGCCGCGCACGAAGGCATCGACATGCATGGTCGGGGTGCCGAGCGGATGCTCGTCGTTGCAGGGCCACTGGATGCTGCCGAGTTCATCGATACGTCGGTAGCTCACGTTCTGGAACGTCGGCGTGAGCCGCGCGATCTCGTCCATGATCTCGCCCGGATGCGCGTAGTTCATCGGGTAGCCCATCGCGTTCGCGAGCAGCTGCGTGATCTCCCAGTCCGCATAGCCGGACTTGGGCTTCATCACCTTGCGAACGCGCGAAATGCGGCGCTCGGCGTTCGTGAAGGTGCCGTCCTTTTCCATGAAGGAACTGCCCGGCAGGAACACGTGCGCGAACTTGGCCGATTCGTTGAGGAACAGGTCCTGCACGACGATGCATTCCATCGCCGTGAGTGCCGCGGTGACGTGCTGCGTGTTCGGATCGGACTGCGCGATATCCTCGCCTTCGATGTACAGGCCCATGAACTCGCCGTCGAGCGCGGCTTCGAACATGTTCGGAATGCGCAGGCCCGGCTCGTCGAGCAGGTTGACGCCCCAGGCCTGTTGCAGCAGGTCGCGCGTGCTCTGGTCGGAGACATGGCGATAGCCCGGAAACTCGTGCGGGAACGAGCCCATGTCGCAGGAACCCTGCACGTTGTTCTGCCCGCGCAAGGGATTCACACCCACGCCTTCGCGGCCGACGTTGCCGGTGGCCATCGCAAGGTTCGCGATGCCCATGACCATCGTCGAGCCCTGGCTGTGCTCGGTGACGCCGAGGCCGTAGTAGATCGCCGCGTTGCCACCGGTCGCGTACAGGCGCGCGGCCGCGCGCATCGTCGCGGCGGGAACACCGGTGATCGACTCGGTGCTCTCCGGGGAATGACGCGCATCGGCGACGAAGTTGCGCCATTTGTCGAACGACTCCATGTCGCAACGTTCGCGCACGAAGTCTTCCTGCACCAGGCCTTCGGTGACGATGACATGCGCGAGCGCATTGATGAGCGCGACATTGGTTCCGGGCCTGAGCTTCAGGTGATGCTCGGCTTTCACGTGCGGCGTGCGCACGAGATCGATGCGGCGCGGATCGGCGACGATGAGCCTGGCGCCTTCGCGCAGGCGACGCTTCATTTGCGAGCCGAACACCGGATGGCCGTCGGTGGGATTCGCGCCGATCACCATGATGACGTCGGCTTGCATCACCGAATCGAAATTCTGGGTGCCGGCCGATTCGCCGAGGGTCTGCTTGAGTCCGTAGCCGGTCGGCGAATGGCAGACGCGCGCGCAGGTGTCGACGTTGTTGTTGCCGAAGCCGGCGCGCACGAGCTTCTGCACCAGATAGGTTTCCTCGTTGGTGCAGCGCGACGAGGTGATGCCGCCGATCGCATCGCGACCGTATTTGGCCTGGATGCGCTTGAACTCGCTGGCCGCATAGGCGATCGCCTCGTCCCAGCTCACTTCGCGCCAGGGGTCCGTGATCCTGGCGCGGATCATCGGCTTGGTGATGCGGTCGCTGTGCGTTGCGTAGCCGATCGCGAAACGGCCCTTGACGCAGGAGTGCCCGTGGTTCGCATGGCCGTCCTTGTTCGGCACCATGCGCACCACCTCCTCGCCCTTCATCTCGGCGCGGAAACTGCAGCCGACGCCGCAGTACGCGCAGGTCGTCACCACCGAATGCTCGGCCTGCCCCATTGCGATCAGCGATTTCTCGGACAGCGTCGCGGTCGGGCAAGCCTGCACGCAGGCGCCGCACGATACGCATTCGGATTCGAGGAAATTCTCGGCCGCGCTCGGCGACACCTTGGAATCGAATCCGCGTCCCTGGATCGTCAGCGCGAGCGTGCCCTGCTGCTCGTCGCAGGCGCGCACGCAGCGTGAGCAGACGATGCACTTGGACGGATCGAACGTGAAGTACGGATTGCTTTCGTCCTTGGCGACGAAGCGCTCGTTGACCTCGCCATTGCGCCTGGCGTGGACGTGATTGTCGCCTTCATAGCCGTAGCGCACTTCACGCAGGCCGACGGCGCCGGCCATGTCCTGCAGCTCGCAATGTCCGTTGGCCGGACAGGTGAGACAGTCGAGCGGATGATCGGAGATGTAGAGCTCCATCACGCCGCGGCGCAACTCGGCGAGCTTGGCGTTCTGCGTCGTCACCTTCATGCCCGGCGCGACCGGCGTCGTGCATGAGGCCGGATAGCCGCGCATGCCGTCGATCTGCACGAGGCACAGGCGGCAGGAGCCGAAGGCCTCGAGCTGATCGGTGGCGCAGAGCTTCGGAATGCTGATGCCGGCGAGCGCGGCGGCGCGCATCACCGAAGTGCCTTCGGCAACCGTGCATTCCTGGCCGTCGATGTTCAGCGTGACGGTCTTGTGCGCGGGTTCTGCGATGGAAGTCTTGAGACCTACATTCTTCCAACGCGGAGCCGGCGTTCCCAAATCCTTTTCGGCGATCGATTGCATGTCTGCTCCTAGCCGGCGACGCGCACGGGCGCGACTTTCGGCTGAAAATCTTCGGGGAAATGATCCAGCGCGGAAAGCACCGGATACGGCGTGAGTCCGCCCAGCGCGCACAGCGAGCCGTAGGTCATGGTTTCGCAAAGATCGCGCAGCAGCTGCTCCTGCTTCGGCGCATCGAGCCCGGCGACGAGCCGGTCGATCACCTCGCTGCCGCGCGTCGAGCCGATGCGGCAGGGCGTGCATTTTCCGCAGGATTCGGCGGCACAGAACTCCATCGCGTAGCGCGCCTGCGCGGCCATGTCGACGCTGTCGTCGAACACGACGATGCCGCCGTGGCCGAGCATGCCCTTGATCGCGGCGAAAGCTTCGTAGTCGAGCGGCGTGTCGAACGTCGATTCGGGCAGGTAAGCACCGAGCGGACCGCCGACCTGCACCGCGCGAATCGGCCGGCCACTCAGCGTTCCACCGCCGTAGTCGTAGAGCAGCTCGCGCAAGGTCGCACCGAATGCCAGTTCGACGAGGCCGCCGTGCTTGATGTTGCCCGTGAGCTGGATCGGCAAGCTGCCGCGCGAGCGGCCCATGCCGAAGTTCTTGTACCAGTCCGCGCCGCGCTCGAAGATGACCGGCACCGAGGCGAAGGTGATGACGTTGTTGATGACGGTCGGCTTGCCGAACAGGCCCTTGAGCGCGGGCAACGGCGGCTTGAAGCGGACCT
Source organism: Hydrocarboniphaga effusa AP103 (assembly GCF_000271305.1). GTDB lineage: Bacteria > Pseudomonadota > Gammaproteobacteria > Nevskiales > Nevskiaceae > Hydrocarboniphaga > Hydrocarboniphaga effusa. Next base: position 27,456 of record NZ_AKGD01000003.1, on the reverse strand, counting down.
GCCCGCGCTTGCCTTCGAGCGATTCGAGCAACGCGGTTTCTTCGCCGCAGATGTAGGCGCCCGCGCCGAGCCGCACTTCGAGATCAAAGTGCTTGCCGCTGCCGCCGACGTTGTCGCCGAGAAAACCGTGTTCGTAGGCTTTCAGAATCGCCGCGTCGAGCGCGCGCCGCGCATGCGGATACTCGCAGCGCAGATAGATATAGCCCTGCGTCGCGCCGACCGCGATGCCGGCGATGGTCATGCCCTCGACGAGCGTGAATGGATCGCCTTCCATGAGCATGCGGTCCGAGAACGTGCCCGAATCGCCCTCGTCCGCGTTGCAGACGATGTACTTCTGGTCATCTGGCCGATCGGCCTGCGCATCGAGCACGGTCTTCCACTTGATGCCGGTCGGAAACGCCGCGCCGCCGCGACCACGCAGGCCCGATTCGCTGACCGCCGCGACGATCTCGGCGGGCTCGAGCGCGAGCGCCTTGCGCAGGCCCTCGTAGCCGCCATTGGCCCGGTACGCCTCGATATCGGTCGGCGCGTTCAAGCCCACGCGCGCGAAGCACAGCCGCTGCTGGTTTCTGAAGTAGGCGATCTCTTCGGTCACGCCGAGACTCAGCGCATGCGCTCCGCCCTGCAGGAAATCCGCATCGAACAGCGAGCCGACGTCTTCGCTCAGCACCGGGCCGTAGGCAATGCGTCCGTGCGGCGTCTGCACTTCGACGAGCGGCTCGAGCCAGAGCATGCCGCGCGTTCCGTTGCGCACGAGTTCGATCGCAATGCCGCGCCTGGACGCTTCGAGCGCGATCGCGTCCGCAGTCTCGTCCGCCCCGACCGACAGCGCCGACGCATCGCAAGGCACGTAAATCCGAACGATGCTCATGCGCTGGCCTCCGCATCAACGCGAGCCCGCGCCATCAGCTGATCGAAACGCTGCGGCGTCACCCGGCCTTGCAGCTGGCCGTCGATCATCAATGCAGGGCCGAGCGCGCAATTGCCGAGGCAGTAAACCGGTTCGAGCGTGATCGCGCCGTCTGGCGTCGTCTCGTGGTAGTCGACGCCGAGGCTGCGCTTGGCATGCGCTTCGAGCGCGACGGCTCCGACCGACTGGCAGGCTTCCGCGCGGCACAGATGCACGACATGGCGGCCGGGCGGCTGCTGGCGGAAGTAGTGATAGAAGCTCACCACGCCATGCACCTCGGCGCGCGACAGATTCAGTTCGAACGCGATCAGCGGCACCGCATCCTTCGGCACATGGCCGAGCGCGTCCTGCACCGCGTGCAGCACCGGCAGCAAGGCGCCGGGCGTTTCACGATGGCGATCGACGGCCGCACGCACGGCGGCGCGCTGCGCGGGCAGCAGCTTCGAGCCGGGCTCGGGCTGGATCGGAATGATGCTTCGCGCTTTCATGAGCGGGTCCTTTGCTTTCTTGTTCAATGAAACAGCAGCGCCGCCTTCTGCAGCGTGATCCACACGCCCCACAGCAGCGGCAGGCCGACGGCGAGCCAGGCCAGCGTGATCGCGAGGCTCGATTGCGCAGCGGTGGCGCCGGGCTGCGCCAGCAGCGCGGGGCGCGTCTCATGCGCCGCCTGCCTGGCCGCGGCGATGTCCGCATCGCTCATGTGAAAGCGTGCGTCGACGGGTTTCACGAGCAGGTTGCAGATGAGCCCCAGCACGAGCAGCGCGGCGAGGATCAGCATGGTGCTGTCGTAGGCCTGCGCCTTGGCGACGCCGTGCGCGAGCTGGTATTCGCGGATGTAGTTGACGAGCACGGGCCCGAGAATGCCGGCCGTGGCCCAGGCCGTGAGCAGGCGCCCGTGTATCGCGCCGACGAACTGAGTGCCGAACAGGTCGGCCAGATAGGCCGGCACGGTGGCGAAGCCGCCGCCGTACATCGACAGGATCACGCAGAAGATCGCGACGAAAACCGCCACGCTGCCCGCATGTCCTGCCCACGGGGCGGCTGCGTACAGCGCGATGCCGAGCGCGAAGAACACGCAGTACGTGGCCTTGCGACCGATGCGATCGGACATCGAGGCCCAGAAGAACCGGCCGCCGATGTTGAACAGGCTCAGCAAGCCGGTGAAACCGGCCGCGATCGCCGCGATCTGCGCCTTCTGTCCGGCGCCGAGTTCGTTGATGCCGGCATCGATGCCGATGAGCCGGCCGCCGAATACCTCCTGCAGCATCGGCGAAGCCATGCCGATCACGCCGATGCCCGCGCTGACGTTGAGGCAGAGCACCGCCCAGACCAGCCAGAACTGCGGCGTCCTGTGGGCATCGCGCAGGTGCACGGGCCGGCGCGTGATCATCGCGCCCGCCGCGTTCGCGGGCGGCGCTGCGCCCGGCGGCTGCCAGCCCGCTGGCGGAACGCGGTATGCGAGCGCACCGGCCATCATGAAGACGAAGTAGATCGCGGCGAGCGCGACGAAGGTCTGCCAGACGCCGACCGAATGCGCGCTCGCGAAATGCGCCATGAGCTGGTCGGCCAGCGGCGCGCCGATCATCGCGCCGCCGCCGAAGCCCATGATCGCCATGCCGGTCGCCATGCCGCGCCGATCCGGAAACCATTTGATCAAGGTCGACACCGGCGAGATGTAGCCGAGGCCGAGCCCGATGCCGCCGATCACGCCCGAGCCGATCCACAGCATCCAGAGCTGGTGCAGATACACGCCGAGCGCCGAGATCAGCAGGCCACCGCACCAGCACAGCGCCGACACCACGCCGGCCTTGCGCGGCCCTGCCCGTTCGAGCCAGCCGCCCCAGATCGCGGCCGAGCAGCCCAGGAACACGAAGAACAGCGTGTACATCCAGCCGAGCTGGCTGATCTTCCAATCGCAATGCGTGGCGACGAGCAGCGCGCCGAAGCTCATGCCGGCCTCGCATTCGATCGGCTGCGCAATGCCGACCGCCTTCGACAGCGGCAGCCAGAACACCGAGAAACCGTAGGCCATGCCGATGCACAAATGAATGCACAGCGCCGCGGGCGGCACCAGCCAGCGGCTGTAGCCCGGCCCGGCGATGCTGGCTTCCTTCGACAGAAGTCGTGACAGGAAGGGCGCTGGCGTTGTGCTGTCGACATCTCGGCTGGCGTTGGATGGGCTGGCCATGTCTGCTCTCGCTCCTCAGTTTTCGCACGGCGTCGTCGCACGGGCGGCCTTGCCGGACCGGCTCTAGCCTTATAGGTTGACTAGAACATATGAAGCTGGACAAGCGAAGCAGACTTTGGTGGTGGATACGCTAGCATTGGGGAGCCGATAGCCAGAACAATCGGCTTTCAATATCCATTTAAATCGGCTCATAAAAGCCTAATCTGCGCACCTGGAGACCCTCAAGGCCGATGTTCAAGCTCTCGATCAAGCCGCAGTGGCAACTGGTGCGTGGCGACGCCCGCCATCTGCTGCCGCGCGTCGTCGAGCTGCTCGTCGGCATCGACGAGACCGGCACGCTGGTCGGCGCCTGCGAGCGCATGAACCTCTCGTATCGCTACGCCTGGGGCATTCTCCAGGAAGGGCATCAGGCTTTCGGCGTGCCGCTGGTCGACAGTCGTCGCGGTCGCGGCGCGGCGCTGACGCCGCTCGGCGAAAAACTGGTCTGGGCCGACCGTCGCATCGCCGCGAGGTTGTCGCCGGTGCTCGACAGCCTCGCCTCCGAGCTCGAAGTCGAACTCGAACGCGCGCTCTCCGATGCGCAGGGCATCCTGCGGCTGCAGGCCAGCCACGGCTTCGCGGTCGAGCTGCTGCGCGACTGGTTCGCGCGCCAGCAGATTCCGCTCGATCTCAAGTACCGCAGCAGCCTTGAGGCACTCGCCGCACTGAACGCGGGCGCTTGCGACCTCGCCGGCTTTCACGTGCCCCTCGGTGAGTTCCAGCGCGAGGCCCTGCAGCAGTACAGCCAGTGGCTGCAGCCCACTCATCGGCTCGTGCTGCTCGCCACGCGCCGCCAGGGACTCATGGTCGCGCCCGGCAATCCCAAGCGCGTACGCGGCCTTGCCGATCTCGTGCGCGGCGACGTTCGCTTCGTCAATCGCCAGACCGGTTCCGGCACGCGCATGCTGCTCGACCTTCTGCTGCGCAAAGAGCAACTGCAGGCCCAGCACATCGAAGGCTACGACACCAGCGAATACACCCACGCCGCGGTCGCCGCCTTCGTCGCGAGCGGGATGGCCGACGCCGGATTCGGCGTCGAAACGCCGGCCAAGCGCTTCGGGCTGGAGTTCCTGCCGCTCGCGAGCGAGCGTTACTTCTTCGCCTGCAGCGCGGAGTTCCTGTCGAGCGCAACGATGACCAGAGTGCTCGCGAGCTTGCGCAGCCCGGAACTCAAGGCTGCGATCAATGCGCTCGCGGGATACGACGGCATGCAGGCCGGAACCGTGATGACGGTGAGCGAGGCGTTTCCGGAGCGGCGATAGGCCACTTGCTGCGGGCTCTCCGCCGCGACACCCCGCGGCCGAAGCCGCTAGAGCAACTCCGCGAACTCGCGCTTCAGATAGCGCGCCGTCTCCGCAATCAGAAACTGCCGAAACGCAGCCGCCGCCGGCGACAAGGGCCGCCTTCGCAAATGCACCACATGCCAGGTGCGCTGCAGCGGCAGGCCCGCCACGTCGAGCGATGCGATCTCACCGGACCGCAGTTCCAGGGCCAACGTATGCAGCGACAGCACGCTGAGTCCCAAACCCGCCATCACCGCCTGCTTCACCGTCTCGTTGCTGCCCAGCGACAGGATCCGCCGGGGCCTGAAGCCCTGCGCGGCGAAAAACTCCTCCATCACGCCGCGCGTTCCGGACCCGGATTCGCGCTGCAGAAAAGTCTCGTCGCGCAAGCGCTGCAAAGCGAGGCGCCGCTTGCCGCACAGCGCATGCGTCGGCGGCGCAACCAGCAGATGCGGATTCTTCGCGAGCGCTTCCGAAACGGTTTCGAGCTCCTCCGGTGGCCGGCCCATCACCACGAGGTCGGTCTGGTTCTCCTTGAGCATCGTCACCAGCGCTTCGCGATTGCCGACGACGAAGCGCACCTCGATGCCCGGATGCAACTGGCTGAAGGCAGCCAGCAACCTCGGGGCGAAGTGATTCGCGGTGCTCACGAGACCGACGGTGATGCTGCCGTCCGACAGGCCTTTCAGCGCGAGCAGGGACTGCTCGGTGTCGCGCACTTCACCGAGGATGCGCGACGCATGCTCGAGCATGCGCCTGCCCGCTTCGGTCAAGGTCTTGCGCCGCCCGTTCCTCTCGAACAGCGCCAGACCGATCGCGTCTTCGAGCTGCCGAATCTGCATCGTGATCGCCGGCTGCGTCAGCGACAGCGTCTCCGCGACATCGGAGAAATTGAGCTGGCGCGCAGCTTCGCAGAACACCTCGAGCTGCCGCAGCGTGATGCGCCGGGTGAGTTTCATGACGATCAAACCATAAGCGATCGCTTAATAAAACGAAAGAAAGTTTGAATTTACTTTGGATACGCCGAACGCAAGGATGGCTCCACAACGACATCGCGTACCGCACGGAGAGGAGACATCAGATGAGTGCAGCGACCAGCCAACGCGTGACCGGCAATACCAACGCCCGCTACAAGTCCGGCGTGATCCCCTACAAGAAGATGGGCTACTGGCAGCCGGATTACGTGCCCAAGGACAGCGACGTGATCGCGCTGTTTCGGATCACGCCGCAGGAAAACGTCGATCCGGAAGAAGCCGCCGCTGCGGTCGCCGGTGAATCGTCCACCGCGACCTGGACGGTGGTCTGGACCGATCGCCTGACGGCCTGCGAGTTGTATCGCGCCAAGGCGTATCGCGTGGACCGCGTGCCGAACACCGGACCGGGAACCAAGACCGAGGCGCAGTACTTCGCCTACATCGCCTACGACCTCGACCTGTTCGAGCCCGGCTCGATCGCCAATCTCACCGCGTCGATCATCGGCAACGTGTTCGGCTTCAAGGCCGTGAAGGCGCTGCGCCTCGAAGACATGCGCATTCCGGTCGCCTACCTGAAAACCTTCCAGGGACCGGCGACCGGCATCGTCGTGGAGCGCGAGCGACTCGACAAGTTCGGCCGTCCGCTGCTGGGCGCCACCACCAAGCCCAAGCTCGGCCTGTCGGGCCGCAACTACGGCCGCGTGGTCTACGAGGCGCTCAAGGGCGGACTCGATTTCGTCAAGGACGACGAGAACATCAACAGCCAGCCGTTCATGCACTGGCGCGATCGCTTCCTCTACTGCATGGAAGCGGTCAACAAGGCCAGCGCGGCAACCGGCGAAGTCAAAGGCCATTACCTCAACGTGACCGCGGGCACGATGGAGGACATGTACGAGCGCGCCGATTTCGCCAAGGAACTCGGCACCGGCATCATCATGATCGACCTCGTGGTCGGCTACACGGCCATTCAAAGCATGGCCAAGTGGGCGCGCAGGAACGACGTGATCCTGCATCTGCATCGCGCGGGCAACTCCACGTACTCGCGGCAGAAGAACCACGGCATGAACTTCCGCGTGATCTGCAAGTGGATGCGCATGGCCGGCGTCGATCACATTCACGCAGGAACCGTGGTCGGCAAGCTCGAAGGCGATCCGCTGATGATCAAGGGCTTCTACGACACGTTGCGCGAATCGCACACCCGGCAGTCGCTCGAGCATGGCCTGTTCTTCGAGCAGGACTGGGCCTCGCTCAACCGCGTGATGCCGGTGGCTTCGGGCGGCATCCATGCCGGACAGATGCACCAGCTCATCCATTATCTCGGCGAAGACGTGGTGCTGCAGTTCGGCGGCGGAACCATCGGCCATCCGATGGGCATCCAGGCCGGCGCGACGGCGAATCGCGTGGCACTCGAAGCGATGATCATGGCGCGCAACGAAGGCCGCGATTATCTGCGCGAAGGCCCGGAAATCCTGCAGGCCGCGGCGCGCCACTGCTCGCCGCTCAAGGCCGCGCTCGATACCTGGGGCGACATCACCTTCAACTACGAATCGACCGACACGGCCGATTTCGTTCCGACCGCCACCGCGAGCGCGTAAGGAGAACACATCATGATGACCAACTACGGCAACCGCCTCACGCAGGGCCAGTTCTCGTTCCTGCCCGACCTGAGCGATGCGCAGATCAAGGCTCAGGTGGCGTATGCGCTGCATCAGGGCTGGGCCGTCAACGTCGAGTACACCGACGATCCGCATCCGCGCAACACCTACTGGGAAATGTTCGGCCTGCCGATGTTCGACCTCAAGGATCCGGCCGGCGTGATGATGGAAATCGACGCCTGCCGCAAGACTTTCGCGAACCACTACGTGCGCGTGACCGCCTTCGACGCGACGCGAGGCTGGGAGACGCCGCGCATGTCCTTCATCGTCAATCGCCCGGTCGAAGAGCCCGGCTTCAGGCTCGATCGCACCGAGATGGCCGGCCGCGTGCAGCGCTATTCGGTGCATTCGTACGCGGCCGACAAGCCGGCCGGCGAGCGGTATTGAGCGTACGCATGTCGATCACCACCATCGATCGGCCGTCCCCTCTCCCGCTTGCGGGAGAGGGCAATCAAGTACGAATCTCGAACCCGCGAGCGGAGAAAACGCCCAAGACCTGCGCGCGCTCTACGAGCAAACCGGCATCGCCGAGGTGCTCGCGCAGCTCGATGACGAGCTCATCGGCCTTGCGCCCGTGAAGGAGCGCATCGCCGAGATCGCGGCTTATCTGATCGTGGACAAGGCGCGTCGGGCCCAAGGCCTGCGTACGGGTGCGCCGAGCCTGCACATGTGCTTCACCGGCAATCCGGGCACCGGCAAGACCACGGTCGCGCAGCGCATGGCCGACATCCTGCACCGGCTCGGCTACATCCGGAACCATCAGCTCGTCTCGGTCACGCGCGACGATCTGGTCGGCCAGTACATCGGCCACACGGCGCCCAAGACGCGCGAAGTGCTCAAGAAGGCGATGGGTGGCGTGCTGTTCATCGACGAGGCCTACTACCTCTATCGCCCCGAGAACGAGCGCGATTACGGGCAGGAATCGATCGAGATCCTGCTGCAGGTGATGGAGAACCAGCGCGACGATCTCGTCGTGATCCTGGCCGGCTACAAGTCGCGCATGGACGTGTTCTTCCAGAGCAATCCGGGCATGGCCTCGCGCATTGCGCATCACATCGACTTTCCGGACTACTCGGCCGACGAACTGCTCGAGATCGCGAACCTGATGGTCTCGCGCATCGACTATCGCTTCGACGCGGATGCCGCGAGCGCGATGCGCGACTACATCGAACGGCGCATGCGACAGGCGCACTTCGCCAACGCACGCTCGATCCGCAACGCGCTCGATCGCGCACGCCTGCGCCAGGCCGCGCGCCTGTTCCGCTCGGCGATGAAAGCGCGCAGCGGCGACGCCGGACGCGAAGCGCTCATGACGATCGAGGGCCGCGACATCCGTGCGAGCCGCGTGTTCTCGAATCCGGTCACGGCGACAGCGGAGCGATGACGCCGATGTAGACACTCAAGTAGTCCATGGCCGGAGGAGAACGGACATGTTTAAAGCCAAGACCACGCTGTCGAAATTCCTGATCGAACAACTCGACGGCAACGCCGACAGCAAGAACCTGTCGGCATTGCTCGTCGACATCGCGGCTGCGATCAAGGCGATTTCGGCCGTCGTATCCAGGGGCGCGCTCGGCGATCATCTCGGGACGCTCGAAACCGAGAACGTCCAGGGCGAGCAGCAGAAAAAGCTCGACGTCATCACCAACGAGATCATGCTGCGCCAATGCGAATGGGGCGGCCTGCTCGCGGGCATGGTGTCCGAGGAGCTCGAAGACGCCTTCGTGGTTCCGGGCGACCGCCCGCGCGGCGCCTACCTGCTGAGCTTCGATCCACTCGACGGCTCGTCGAACATCGACGTCAACGCCGCCGTCGGCACCATCTTCTCGATCCTGCACCAGCGCGAGGCCACGACGCCGACGACCGCATCGTTCCTGCGTCCCGGTCGCGAGCAGGTCGCCGCGGGCTATGCGATCTACGGCCCTTCGACGATGCTCGTGATGACCGTCGGCCGCGGCACGCACGGCTTCACGCTCGATCGCGAAACCGGCAATTTCGTGCTCACGCATCCGGACCTGATGGTGCCGGCCGACACCGGCGAATTCGCCATCAACGTATCGAACGAGCGCTTCTGGGAGCCGCCCGTGATGCGCTACGTCACCGAGTGCAAGGCCGGACGCAGCGGCGTGCGCGAGCGCGATTTCAACATGCGCTGGATCGCGGCGATGGTGGCCGACGTGCATCGCATCCTCATGCGAGGCGGCGTCTATCTGTATCCGCGTGACAACCGCCAACCTCTGCGCGCCGGACGCCTGCGGCTGCTCTACGAAGCCGCGCCGATGGCGATGCTGATCGAACAAGCCGGGGGCCTGGCGAGCACGGGACGCCAGCGTCTGTCCGATGTAGAGCCCGAAGACATTCACCAGCGATGCAGCGTGATTCTGGGTTCGCGCAGCGAGGTCGAGCGCATCGAGCGCTATCACCGTGAGCACGATTCTGGAGCCGACCGTCCCTACATCTCCCCGCTGTTCAACGAGCGATCGCTGTACCGGCCCGAGCCTGCTTGAGGGAAACAGCCATGTCCAAGCAACATCCGATCATCGCGGTGACCGGCTCCTCCGGAGCGGGCACGACCACGGTGCTGCAGAGCTTCAAGCATATTTTCCGGCGCGAGAAGATTCGCGCCGAGATCGTCGAAGGGGATGCGTTTCATCGCCACGATCGCAAGGCCATGCGCGAGGCGATGCGCGAGGCCGACGCGGCTCACAACACGCATTTCTCGCACTTCGGCCCCGAAGCCAATCTGCTGCCCGAGTTGCACGAGCTGTTCGCGCGCTACAGCGAAAACGGCAGCGGCAGCCTGCGAAACTATCTGCACGACGAAGAGGAAGCCGCGCCGTACCGACAGCCGCCCGGCACCTTCACGCCCTGGCGCGATATCGAACCGGGCAGCTCGGACCTGCTGTTCTACGAAGGCCTGCACGGGGCCGCGAAATACGACGGCATCGACATCGCCCGGCACCCCGACCTGCTGATCGGCGTGGTGCCGATCATCAATCTCGAATGGATACAAAAGCTGCATCGCGACCAGAACCTGCGCGGCTATTCGCAGGAAGCGGTGGTCGAGACGATCCTGCGGCGCATGCCGGACTACGTCACGCACATCTGCCCGCAGTTCTCGCGCACGCATGTGAATTTCCAGCGCGTGCCGACGGTGGACACCTCGAACCCGTTCATCGCGCGCGACATTCCATCGCCCGACGAAAGCATGGTGGTGATTCGCTTCACCAACCCCAAGGGCATCGACTTCCCCTATCTCATCTCGATGCTGCACGGCTCGATGATGACGCGCCCGAACACCATTCTGGTTCCGGGCGGAAAGATGGGCCTGGCGATGCAGCTGATCTTCACGCCGATGATCCTGCGGCTGATGGATCTCAAGCGGCGCGCCTAGACGCGCCACACCAGGAGAAAGACGATGAACGACATCGCATTGCAGACTCGCATGGCCAATGCCTTGCGCCTGCTCACCGTCGATGCGATCGAGCGTGCCCGCTCCGGACATCCGGGCGCCCCGATGGGCATGGCCGACATCGCGCAAGCGCTGTGGACCCGGCATCTCAAGCACGACCCGGGCGAGCCGCAGTGGCCCGATCGCGATCGCTTCGTGCTGTCGAACGGCCATGCTTCGATGCTGCTCTACGCGCTGTTGCACCTGAGCGGATACGACTTGCCGATCAGCGAGCTCATGCGCTTTCGCCAGCTGCATTCGAAGACGCCCGGGCATCCCGAGGTGGGCATCACGCCCGGGGTCGAAACCACCACCGGGCCACTCGGGCAAGGGCTCGGCAACGCGGTCGGCATGGCGCTCGCCGAAAAGCTGCTCGCGGCCGAATTCAATCGTCCGGGCCTGGCCATCGTCGACCATCACACCTACGTCTTCGTCGGCGACGGCTGCCTGATGGAAGGCATCAGCCACGAGGCCTGCTCGCTCGCCGGCACGCTCAGGCTTTCCAAGCTGATCGCGGTCTACGACGACAACGGCATCTCGATCGACGGCGAAGTCGACGGCTGGTTCAACGACGACACGCAGGGCCGCTTCGAGGCTTACGGCTGGAACGTGATCGCCGATGTCGATGGCCACGATCCGGACGCCATCGATGCGGCCCTGCGGCAGGCGCGCTCACAAGCCGGCGATGCGAACGGCAAGCCGACGCTGATCTGCTGTCGCACGATCATCGGCCGGGGTTCGCCGAACAAGGCCGGAACCGAGGCCGTGCACGGAGCGCCGCTCGGGGCCGACGAGATCGCGCAGACGCGCGGGCAACTGCGCTGGCCGCATGCGGCGTTCGAAATACCGGACGACCTGCGGCGGGCCTGGGACGCTCGTGAACGAGGCGCCGATGCCCGGACGCAGTGGCAGCGGCTGTTCGCACGCTACGAGAAAAGCCATCCGGAGCTTGCGAAAGACTTCATGCGCCGCCAGCGCGGCGAGCTGCCCGAAGATTTCGGGCATCAGGTGCAGGCCCTGCTCGATCGCCAGCTGGCCGCGACGACCGAAACCGCGACGCGCAAGGCCTCGCAGCAGGCGCTCGATGCGCTCGGCCCTCATCTGCCCGAGCTGCTCGGTGGCTCGGCCGACCTCACCGGCTCGAACCTCACGCAGTTCAAGGGCAGCCGTTCGCTCACGCGCGACCATGCCGGCAACTATCTGCACTACGGCGTGCGCGAATTCGGCATGGCCGCGGCCATGAACGGCATCGCGCTGCACGGAGGATACATTCCGTACGGCGGCACCTTCCTGACCTTCAGCGACTACAGCCGCAATGCCGTGCGCATGGCCGCGCTCATGAAGCTGCGCGTGATCCACGTCTTCACGCACGACTCGATCGGCCTCGGCGAAGACGGGCCGACACATCAATCGGTCGAGCACGCGGCTTCGCTGAGGCTGATTCCGGGGCTCGATGTCTGGCGTCCGGCCGACGCGGTCGAAACCGCGGTGGCCTGGCGCTGTGCGATCGAGCAACGCCAGGCGCCGAGCGCCCTGCTGCTGTCGCGTCAGAACACCGCCGTGCTCGAACATGCAGGCGACGCGGCCGACTCGATCGCGCGTGGCGGCTACGTGCTCCGCGAGCTCGGCACCGCGCGCGTGCTGCTGATGGCCACCGGCTCCGAAGTCGGCATCGCCAGCGCGGCACAGCAGCTGCTGTTCGAACAGGGCGTGGGCTCGCGGCTGGTGTCGATGCCGTGCACGAGCCGCTTCGATCGCCAGAGCGCGGACTACCGCCGTCGCGTGTTGCCGCCCGAGCTTCCGGCGCTCGCGATCGAGGCCGGGCATCCGGATTTCTGGCGCAAGTACGTCGGTCGCTGCGGCGCGGTGATGGGCGTCGATCGCTTCGGTGAATCCGCACCGGCGGCCGAGCTTTATCGGTGGTTCAAGCTCACCGCGGGCGACGTCGCCACGAGCGCACACGAGTTGGTGCTCGAACACGCCAAGGCCCATCCCCGCGCGCCGGTCGAGGACTTCGAGATCGTGCTGTCCTGCAACTAGTTCGCCGAATCAATGAAACCGCACGCCACCACATCGGCGGAGCCAGGGGAAATCACATGTTCGATCTCGTGATGTTCGATCTCGACGGCACGCTCGTCGATACCGCGACCGACATCGCCAACACCGCCAACGACGTGCTCGAATCGATCGGCTACGCACCGCTGCCGCATGCGCAGCTTCGAAACTGGATCGGCCACGGCAGCCGCGAGCTGATGGTTCATGCGTATTCGCACGCCAGCGGCGCATCGCTCGACGCGGTACGTCGCTGCGCCGGCGGCGATTCGCTGATGGAGGTGTTCTCGCGCTTTCATGCACAGCGCTGCGGCCAGCACAGCCGCGTGTTCCCGCAAGTGCGCGAAACCTTGCAGATCTTGCTCGATCTGGGCATCGGCCTTGCCGTGCTCACGAACAAGGAAACCCGCTTCGCCCGCCTCGTGCTCGAACGCCACCAGTTGCAGGATTTCTTCGATCCGGTGATCGCCGGCGACACGCTGACTGCGCGCAAGCCCGATCCGTTGCCGGTCATGCATTGCCTGCGCGAGCATGGGGTCGAACCACGGCGAGCCCTGCTGGTCGGCGATTCGACGATCGACATCATCACCGGCCGCAACTCGGGCGTACGCTGCTGGGTGGTGCCTTACGGCTACAACGGCGGCGTGCCGATTCGCGATTGCGCGCCCGACCGGCTCATCGACGATTTGTCCTCGGTTGCCCGCGCCGCACAGGGCTGCGATGCCGGCTCGACCGACTCTCCGATACAACACGAGGAAACCGCATCATGGCCTTGATATCGCTGCGCCAGCTTCTGGATCACGCCGCCGAGCACGACTACGGATTGCCCGCGTTTAACGTCAACAATCTCGAGCAGATCCAGGCGATCATGCAGGCCGCCGACGCATGCGACAGTCCGGTGATCCTGCAGGCCAGCGCCGGGGCGCGAAAGTACGCCGGGGAAGCCTTCCTGCGTCGTCTCGTCGAGGCCGCGGTCGAGAGCTACCCGCATCTTCCGATCTGCATGCACCAGGATCACGGCGCCTCGCCTGCGGTGTGCCAGGCGTCGATCCGCAGCGGCTTTTCGAGCGTGATGATGGACGGCTCGCTGCGCGAAGACATGAAGACGCCGGCGAGCTACGACTACAACGTCAAGGTCACGAGCAAGGTCGCCGAGATGGCGCACGCGGTCGGCGTGTCGGTGGAGGGCGAACTCGGCTGCCTGGGCTCGCTGGAGACCGGCGAAGCCGGGGAAGAGGACGGCGTCGGCGCGGCCGGCGTGCTCGATCATTCGCAGCTGCTGACCGACCCTGGGCAGGCCGCCGAGTTCGTCGCGGCGACCGGCGTCGATGCGCTCGCGATCGCCATCGGCACGAGCCACGGAGCCTACAAGTTCACGCGGCCTCCGACCGGCGAGATCCTCGCGATCGACCGCGTCAAGGCAATCCACGCGCGCATTCCGAACACGCATCTGGTCATGCACGGCTCGTCGAGCGTGCCGCAGGAATGGCTCACGGTGATTCGCGAATTCGGCGGCCGGATCAAGGAAACCTACGGCGTCCCGGTGGAGGAGATACGCCTGGGCATCCGCCACGGCGTGCGCAAGGTCAACATCGATACCGATATCCGGCTCGCCATGACGGGCGCGATGCGGCAGAAGATGGGGCAAAAGCCCGACGAGTTCGATCCGCGGGCTTTTCTGAAGGCAGCGACCTCCGCGGCCCGGGACGTCTGCAGGCTGCGCTTCGAGGCTTTCGGCAGTGCCGGGCACGCCTCAAGAATCCGCCCACTCGCGCTCGACACGATGGCGGCGCGCTATGACCAGGGCGATCTGCGAGCGGCCGTGCACTGAGCGGGCGCGCGCTGCAACACTTGTTGCACGATCGAAAGTCCCGATCGACGGCCGGGATTTTTTCCGTTTGTGCGAGGCACGGACTACGGCTACCGTAGCGGGCGACCGCGTTCGGTCCCATCAAGCAGTCCAGCAACAAATCAACAATCGAGGAGCGCAGATGATCAAGGTGAACGTGCTGTACCCGGGCGGCAAGGACACGAAGTTCGACGCCACCTATTACTTCGAAAAGCATCTTCCGCTCGTGCAGCGGAAGGTCGGCGCCGCGCTGCGCAAGGTCGACGGCGAACTGGGCCTGTCGGGTGGCGCACCGGGCAGCGAGCCGCCGTTCGTCGCGCTGTGCCATCTGTACTTCGATTCGGTCGAATCCTTCCAGACCCATTTCGGCCCGCACGCGCCCGAGATCATGGCGGACATTCCGAACTACACGAACGTGCAGCCGATCCTGCAGATCAGCGAAGTCAAACTGTAGGCGACAGCCACACGCCACCGCGCCGCAACGCCGATCCGGCGTTTGCCGCTACCCGCCGCAGCCCCGAAGCGATCTTCCGGGCTGCGGCTTTTTTTGTGCCTGCGATTCGCAGCCGCGGCCGTCGGCTCTCGCTCCGATGGGTCACATGCGACACAAGGGCCGTGGCGCAGGCGACCCGCGCACACCCGCCTGCCGCGGCGCAGCAAAACATGGCAGCCCCAAATAATTGATTTTTAAATACATATAAGCAGTGCCCAGGCTGGCACGACCACTGCTCCTTCTATCGCGAACCGTTCGACCTTGACTCACAAGAACGGAAACGGCGCCCGCCTCCGCAACGGAGACGGGCGAACCAGAACAGAACGACACACACGCGTAGCGAGGAGTAAGCACATGAATGTCCAGAGATTCAGGCTGGTCTGTGCCGCCTTGATTTTGGGGGCGGCCTGCGGAAGTGCGACGGGGAATTCGGAGATCATCAAGCGCCAGGGCGACCCGGCGAACTGGGCATCGCCCAGCGGCGATCTCGCATCGACGCGACATAGCAAGCTGGCCGACATCAACACCGGCAACGTCGATAAATTGCAGATGGTCTGGTCGCAATCCAGCGGCACGCTGCGCGGCCACGAAGGCCAGCCGCTCGTGATCACCGACGACGGCAAGCCGATGATGTACATGATCAGCGGCTGGCCGAATATCGTGCAGGCGCTCGACCTGTCCGACCCGGACAATCCCAAGGCGATCTGGAAATACGTGAAGGAGTCCGACCGCGACGAATCCGCGGTTCCGCGCGCCTGCTGCGATACCGTCAATCGCGGGCTGGCCTATGCGCAGGGCAAGGTCATCTTCGGCACGCTCGACGGCTTTCTGATCGCGCTCGATGCCAAGACCGGCAAGGAAGCCTGGGTCGTCAAGCACGCGCACCCGGACAAGGGCGAGACCATCACGCCGGCTCCGCTGATCGCCGAGGACAAGGTGCTGATCGGCTTCGGCGGCAACGAATTCGCCGCTCGTGGCCGCTTCACCGCCTACAACATCAAGGACGGCAAGAAGCTTTGGGAGTGCAGCTCCACCGGCACCGACAAGGACATCTGCATCACCAAGAACACCAACAAGGCCAACCCGCATTACGGCACCACGGACGCTTCGATCAAGAGCTATCCGGGTGACGAATGGCAGCGCGGTGGTGGAACCAGCTGGGGCTTCTACAGCTACGACCCGGAACTCAAGCTCGTCTATCACTCGACCGGCAACCCCGGCCTGTGGAGCCCGTTCTATCGCTGCTCGTTCAAGACGCACGAGGAGTGCAACACCGGCAAGCAGGACAACAAGTGGTCGATGACGATCTTCGCGCGCAAGATCGATACGGGCGAAGCGGTGTGGGCCTACCAGATGACGCCGTTCGACCAGTGGGACTACGACGGCATCAACGAGAACATGCTGGCCGACTGGACCATCGACGGCAAGAAGCGCAAGGTGCTCGTGCATTTCGATCGCAACGGCTTCGCCTACGTGCTCGACCGCACCGATGGCACGCTGCTGCGCGCCAACAAGTTCGTCACCGCGAACTGGGCCGAGAAGATCGACATGAAGACCGGCCGTCCGGTCAAGGTCAAGGAGCACTCTCCGTTCGGCCTCGAAAACAACGTGCAGGCCTGCCCGTCCGCCATGGGCGGCAAGGATCAGCAGCCCTGCGCGCTCGATCCGAACGAACCCGGCGTCGCCTACTGCCCGACCAACAACTGGTGCATGGAACTGGAACCGCAGGAGCGCTCGCACACGCAGCAGGGCACCGTGTACGTGTTCGCGAACGTCTTCATGTATCCCGAAAAGCCCGGCACCACCGGCAAGTTCAAGAAGTTCAATGTGCTGACCGGCGAGACCGTCTGGGAGATTCCGGATCAGTATCCGAACTGGAGCGGCGCGCTCGTCACCGATGGCGGCCTGGCCTTCTACGGCAGCCTCGGCGGCGACTTCCGCGCCGTCGATCGCAAGACCGGCAAGGTGCTGTGGTCGCGCAAGCTCGGCTCCGGAATCATCGGCAACCCGATCACCTACAAGGTGGGCGGCAAGCAGTACGTGTCGGTGTGGTCCGGCATCGGCGGCTGGATCGGCCTGCCGGTGACCGCGGGTCTCGATCTCGAAGACAAGTTCGGCGCCATCGGTGCAACCGCCATGACCAAGGCGGCCAACCTCGACAAGATTCCGCAGGGCGGCACGCTCTATACCTTCCGCGTGAACTGATCGCTGCAGATGCACACACAAGGCGGATAGACCGCCAATAAACGCCGGATGCTCGTGTTCCGCCGCGGACACGAGCATCCCGGCCAGAGGTTCCAACAGCGCAAGGAGATCATCGTGAATCGACACGAGAAGATCGCATCGACCATCGCTGCAAGAGTTTCCACAGGCTTCGCCCTGGCTGCATTCGCAGCGGTGGCGACGCTCTTCACCCTGCCCGCGCAAGCGGGAGAAATCCGCAGCCTGCGCGTCTGCGCCGACCCCGGCAACATGCCGCTGTCGAACCAGCGTGGCGAGGGCTACCAGAACAAGATCGCCGAAGTGCTCGGCGAAGCACTCGGCACCGGCGTTTCGTATGACTGGCGCAGCTCGATCGAACGCGGACTGCTGCGTGGCACGCTCGACGCCAACGCCTGCGACGTGATGTTCGACGTGCCCACCGACATGGAGCGCGTGCTCGTCACCCAGCCGCTCTACAGGAGCGCCTTCGTGCTCGCGTATCGCAGCGATCGCCACTATCAGGTCAACAGCCTCGAAGACCCGCTGCTCAAGAAGCTCAAGATCGGCGTCTACCAGACCTCGGCGATTCGCGAGTCGCTGGGCCAGCGCGACGTCAAGAACAACACGGTCACGCATTTCCTGAGCTACGACGGCGACCGCGTTCCCGAGAACCAGCCTTCGTATCAGGTGCAGCAGGTCGTTGACGGCAAGCTCGACATGGCGGCGATCTGGGGCCCGTTCGCGGGCTATTACAAGACCATCAAGAAGGCCGACATCACGCTGCAGCCGGTCAATCTCATGGACGACGACCGCCAGCTCGAATTCGACATGGCGCTCGCGGTCCGTCGCGGCGACAAGGGCCTGCAGCAGCGGCTCAACCAGGCGCTCGTGGACAACAGAGACAAGATCGAGCGGATACTGAACGACTACGGTGTTCCACTCGTGCAGTGCCAGGCCTGCGTGATCCAGGGCAGCCTGCCCTCGCACGGTCCTTACCGGTTCGAGCACCGCTACCAGACTGCGGCGCAGCCGGCGGGCTACGGTCCTGACGCCACGCTGGCCCAGCTCAAGCAGTGGCTCAAGGACGGCGCCGATCCGACGCGCGAACTCGCCAATGCGGCGCTCGCAGGCGATCTGGTGCGCGTGCGCTATCTGGTCGAACAGACACAGGCCGACATCAACCGGCTCGACGGCGAAGGCTATGCTCCACTGCACAATGCGGTACGCATGCGCTTCGACGAGATCACCGCCTATCTGCTCGATCACAAGGCGAACATCGAGGTGCGCGACAGCGATCAATGGACGCCGCTGATGCATGCATCCTGGCGCGACAACGCCCATGCGGTGAACCTGCTCGCGAGCAAGGGTGCCGATCGCGAGGCGCGCAACAGCCGCGGCATGACCGCGCTCTCGATCGCCTCTCAGTACGGCAAATCCGATTCGGCGGCTGCGCTCGTCAAGGCCGGTGCGGACCTCGACCACGCCGTCGGTGGCGCGCGCTACACGCCGCTCATGCTGGCCTCCGCCGGCGGCTGGGACTCGATCGTGCAAGCGCTGATCGCAGGCGGAGCCAACGTCGAAGCTCGCAACGGAGCCGGCATCACCGCGCTGATGATCGCGGCCGCGAGCAACCGGGCCGAGGCCGCCAAGGCGCTGATCGCAGCGGGCGCCAAGCTCGATGCGCGCGACGATGCCGGCGCCACCGCGTTGAGCATCGCGCAGGAGCGCGGCAACGACGACGTCGTCGAGGTCTTGCAGCAAAAAGCATCGAGAGCCGGCGCTTCGGTTGCCGATACGCACGACAAAGTCTGAGCAGGATCAGCCAGACCTTTCATTTCATACAAAGGAACCCCGCAATGAGGAGCAACACCGTATTCGGCAGCACCACTTTCAAGCTGGTGTCCGCGTCTCTGGCCCTGCTGACGAGCGCATTTTCCTTCCACGTCCTCGCCGATGGCGATGGTGCCGCTGCGGCCCCGGCCGAGGCTTCGGCCGCCCCCGCTTCCGCTGCCGCGGAAAAGCCGCTCGATACCGTCAAGGCGACGCCCAAGGGCAAGCTCAAGAATCCCTACCAGGACACCGACAAGGAGATCGTCGAACAGGGCCGCAAGCTCTACATGCGCACGAGCTGCAACGGCTGCCACGGCGGAACCGGTGGTGGCGGCATGTGCCCTCCGCTGTCGAACGAAACCTGGGTCTACGGTGGTGACGACGACACCTTGTTCCGCCTGATCTCCGAAGGCACCGACGCACTGCAGAAGGACGGCTACGCGCGCAAGGGCCGCGAGAACGTGGTCGGACCGATGCCGCCGCACGGAGCCATCGTCAAGAGCAGCGACGACCTGTGGAAGATCATCACCTTCATCCGCTCCAACTATCGCGGCAGCGAGGCGAAGAAGTACGGAGACGCGCCGGCCACCAACTGAATCGAATGCCGAACAAGGCGGCGCTTCGGAAGCAAAAGGTCGCAGAAGCCCAGCACATCGAAGAGGAGACGACATGAAATCAAGAGCAGCAGTCGCCTGGGAGGCCGGCAAGCCGCTGTCGATCGAAGAGATCGATGTGGCTCCGCCAAAGGCCGGTGAAGTGTTGATCAAGATCGTGGCGACCGGCGTCTGCCATACCGATGCGTTCACGCTGTCGGGTGCCGACCCCGAAGGCTTGTTTCCGGTGATTCTCGGCCACGAGGGCGGTGGCATCGTGCAGGAGGTCGGACCGGGGGTGACCAGCGTCAAGCCCGGCGATCACGTGATTCCGCTGTATACGCCCGAGTGCGGCGAATGCAAGTTCTGCCTGTCGGGCAAGACCAATCTGTGCCAGAAGATTCGGGTAACGCAGGGCAAGGGCCTGATGCCCGACGGAAGCTCGCGCTTCTCGTACAAGGGCAAGCCGATCTTGCATTACATGGGTACGAGCACCTTCTCCGAATACACGGTGATGCCGGAGATTTCGGTCGCCAGGATCAATCAGAAGGCGCCGCTCGAAAAAGTCTGTCTGCTCGGTTGCGGCATCACGACCGGCATCGGCGCGGTGCTCAACACCGCCAAGGTGCAGCCCGGGAACAGTGTCGCGGTGTTCGGCCTGGGCGGCATCGGACTCTCGGTCGTGCAAGGCGCGGTGATGGCCAAGGCCGGGCGCATCATCGCGGTCGACATGAATCCGTCGAAGTGGGAGATGGCCAAAGCGCTCGGCGCGACCGATTTCGTCAACCCGAAGGATTACCCGGATACGCCGATCCAGCAGGTCATCGTCGATCTGACCGATGGCGGCGTGGATTTTTCGTTCGAGTGCATCGGCAACGTCAACGTCATGCGCTCGGCGCTCGAGTGCTGTCACAAGGGTTGGGGCGAGTCGATCATCATCGGCGTCGCGGGCGCCGGACAGGAGATCAGTACGCGTCCTTTCCAGCTCGTCACCGGTCGTGTGTGGCGCGGCTCGGCCTTCGGCGGCGTCAAGGGTCGCTCGCAGTTGCCGGGTTACGTCGATCTCTATCTCAAGGGTGAGATCAAGATCGACGAAATGATCACCGAGGTTCTGCCGCTCGACGAGATCAACAAAGCCTTCGATCTCATGCACGAGGGCAAGGTGATCCGCTCGGTCATCCGCTACTGATCGAGCGCCTGTTTCGTGAACATGCACGACCCTGCACTCATGCATCGCGGCTTCGGCCGCGGGGCCGTGCGCGCTCATGAAGAATTTTTCAGGGAACGGCCACTTACCGGCCGCTTTTCTGCGGCGCAATTGTTCAGTAGTCTCAGCGCTCGGCAGCGATGGTGCTGCCGCGCGTACCCGAAGCGGGCCGCAGACCCGCATCGCGCGGTTTTCTCCATCGGCAAGACCGATCCCGTGCAGGATTGCATGAGGACCACATGATGGAGGAGAAAATCATGGTTCTGAGACAGGACGGAACGGGCCATGCACGCCTGATCCAATCGGCCGTCAAAGGACAGCCCACCGCGATCGACATCGACCAGAGCGTGCGCCACTCGTGGAGCCGCTGTCTGGGCAACTACTCGCTCGATCCGCTCAAGACCAAGCAGCCGATCGTGGTCGAACGCGTGGATCTGCAAGCCCGGCGCGAACGCCTCGGCACGATGCTGCAGATCGCACGCATCGAGATGCTCGGTCTTGCGCGACAGATGCAGCATTCCGAATTCGGCATCATGCTGACCGACGCTGACGGCGTGATCCTCTGCTACACGGGCGACCCGGCGTTTGCCGATACCGCGCGCCGCAGCGGCTTTCGCGAAGGCGCGGTCTGGAGCGAGCGCGAACTCGGCACCAATGGCATGGGCACCTGCCTGATGATGCGGCGCTCGATCATCATCCATCGCTCAGAGCACTTCCTGCTGCAGAACACCGCGCTGACCTGCACCGCCGCGCCGATCTTCGACATGCAGGGCAAGCTGCTCGCGGCGCTCGATATTTCGGGCAGCTCGTCGGAGCCGCAGATGCACACGCTCGCGCTCGTCGAGATCGCAGCCAAGAACATCGAGAACCGCGCGGTGCTCGAAGCGGCGCGCGGGTATCACGCGCTGCGCTTCCATCCGTTTCCGGAGTTCGTCAGCACACCCGGCGAAGGCGTGATCGCCTTCGACGAAGCCGGCCTGATCGTCGGCTGCAATCGCGCGGCACTCGACCTGCTCAACTATCGAGAACATGGCGAGCTTTGCGGCGAGAACATCGGCAGCGTCCTCGAAACGAGTCTCGGCACCCTGATGCAGCTCGCTTCGCGGCCCGGCATGAGGCCCGAGCCGATCGCGGCGCATCTGGGCCATTTGCGCCTGTTCGGCGTGGTGCAGGCTCCGGCCTCCGATTTCGGCGCGAACAGGCCGAGCGGCAGCCCCGTGCTGACGCTCAGGAACACCGATCCGACGCCGTCCCGCGATCCGGTGGTGGCTTCGAACCATCACGTCGCGCGGCGGGTGATGAACCGTGACATTTCCATTCTGCTGCTCGGCGAAACCGGTACCGGAAAGGGCTTTTTCGCCAAGAGCATTCACGCGGCCAGCGAACGCGCTGACAAGCCGTTCGTCTCGGTCAACTGCGCCGCGATTCCGGAGTTGCTGATCGAGAGCGAGCTGTTCGGCTACAAGCCCGGCGCGTTCACGGGCGCGGCCAGACAAGGCCATTCGGGCCGCATCCTGCAGGCCAACGGCGGCACCCTGTTCCTCGACGAAATCGGCGACATGCCGCTGTCGCTGCAGGCTCGACTGCTCACCGTGATCGAAGATCGAGAGGTGATGCCGCTGGGCGGCAGCAAGCCGGTTCCGGTGGACATCCGCATCATCAGCGCCACGCACTGCGACCTCATCGAAATGACCTCGCGCGGCCAGTTCCGCGACGATCTCTACTACCGTCTCAACGGCATCACGCTGACGATGCCGCCGCTGCGCAAGCGCCAGGACTTGCCCGAGATGGTGCAGGCGCTGATCAAGCTCGAAGCGGGCGACCGCAGCATCCGTATCGGCGATGCGCTGATGCAGCGGCTGCTACGCTGCAGCTGGCCCGGCAACCTGCGCCAGTTGCGCAACGTGATCCGCAACCTGCTCGCACTGAGCGAAACCGACGAGCTCTCGCTGACCGATTTCGACGAGCGCTGGCTACTCGGCGCGAGCGCACCGGCCGAGGCCCGCATCGAAGCCCATGCCGTCACGCGCCTGAATCACGAAGCCGACGCGGACGATGAAGACGACGATGACGTGCTCGCCGACGCCGAACGCGCCGCACTGCTGCGCACGCTCGAAGCCTGTCGCTGGAACGTCAGCGAAGCAGCCGTACGCCTGCACGTGAGCCGCAAGACGCTCTACCGAAAAATGCATCGCCACGGCCTGATTCGCCATGGCCAGCGCCTTGATTCGCTTCAGGGCGCGGAAGGCGACCCCCCTCACGCCGGAGCCGGGCTCACGCCCAGCTAGAGGCATCCATGCTCGATCGGCCAATGCTATCGACATGGGTGCGCGCCTCCACGCATCCGTGCCGGCCATCGAGCAAGACCCTGGCGAAAGCAGGCGCCGGGAGACTGCAATGCAGTCAATCCACGCAGTGATCGCTCAAGTGATCACTCAAACGACGATCCATTGGAGGAGTTGCCATGATTTCAGGAGCACCCCGCGCCGAGCGCGCTCACGCCGATCTTTCGGGACGCTGAGCCATGGGCGCCCTTTCGCTACACCCGTCCATCGACAACGGCATCAAGCCGACCTCGCCGAACTTCACCGGCGGCACGCTGAGCTGCAAGTGCACGCAGAATCCGGTCAAGGTGAAGCTGTCCTCGCAGACCGCGCATAACCACGCCTGCGGCTGCACCAAGTGCTGGAAGCCGGCCGGCGCGCTGTTCTCGGTGGTCGCGGTGGTGCCGCGCGATAAAGTCGAAGTCATCGAGAACGCCGACAAGCTCGTGATCGTCGACAGCAAGGCCACCATCCAGCGCCACGCCTGCAAGGATTGCGGCGTTCACCTGTACGGTCGCATCGAGAACACCAACCATCCGTTCTACGGTCTCGACTTCGTGCACACCGAGCTGTCATCCGAGTCGGGCTGGTCGGCCCCGACCTTTGCAGCCTTCGTCTCCTCGATCATCGAATCGGGAGCCGACCCGGCGAACATGGGCGCGGTCCGCAGCCGGCTCACCGAACTCGGGCTGACGCCTTACGACTGCCTGTCGCCTCCGCTGATGGACGCGATCTCCACCCACGTGGCGAAGGCATCGGGCGTGCTGAAGGCTTGAGAGGCCGGGAGACGCGGAACGGGAGACGTCGAAGCAGGCGGTGCGAGCGCCGCCTCGACCGCAGCAGGATGCAGTTTTTGCGTCTGCCGTCTCCCGTTCTCCGTCTCCCGGAGTACAGAGCGCTTTGGTGGCTCCTGGGGTCGGACGGGAGCCACCCCTTTTCGCGACGCCCGCTGCGGCCCGGCACCCGGCCGCGCCTCGCAAAAACCCTCACGAACTTTCGCGAACCCCTTTCTTTACGAAAATGTTTTGGTATGATGCGCGCCCTCAGCGGTGGCCGTAGCTCAGTTGGTAGAGTCCCAGATTGTGATTCTGGTTGTCGCGGGTTCGAGCCCCGTCGGTCACCCCACAATCAGTGGGTGGAGGCAAGTTTCAACAAGTGGGTTGCTAGCTCAATGGTAGAGCAGCTGACTCTTAATCAGTAGGTTCGGGGTTCGAGTCCCTGGCAGCCCACCACTTGTCTGTACCATTAGAGCCGGCCAGTGCCGGCTTTTTTATTGGCGCCGCACGGGCATCATCTACTCCCGCAATCTGGCCACTGCAGGCAGCCGAACTCCGGACTCATGAGCGCGAAACTCATCGACGGCAAATCCATTGCCGACACCCTGCAGCAGGAGCTCCGCAGCCGCGTGGCCGGAATCACCGCCTCGGGCCGCCGCGCCCCGGCGCTGGCGACGCTGCTGGTCGGCGCCGACCCGGCCTCACACGTCTACGTGCGCAACAAGCGCCTGGCCTGCGAGCGCATCGGCGTTCGCTCCCTGCCGCTGGAATTCGGCTCCGGCATCAGCCAGGCCGAGCTGCTCGCCGAGATCGAGCGCCTGAACAACGATCCCGAAGTGGATGGCATCCTGGTCCAGCTGCCGCTGCCCGCGCAGATCGATTCGACCGCCATCATCGAGGCGATCCGCCCCGACAAGGACGTCGACGGCTTCCACCCCTACAACCTCGGCCGCCTGGCCCAGCGCCAACCGGTGCTGCGCCCCTGCACGCCGTTCGGGGTGATCGAGATGCTGCGGCGCTCGGGCGAGACCTTCTACGGGCGCCGGGCAATCGTCGTCGGGGCCTCGAACCACGTCGGCCGGCCGATGGGCCTCGAACTGCTGCTCGCCGGCGCCACCACCACGGTCTGCCATCGCTTCACTCGCGACCTGGCCGACGAGGTCGCGCGCGCCGAGATCGTCATCGTCGCGGTCGGCAAACCGGGCTTCATCAAGGGCGACTGGATCGCGCCGGGAGCGACGGTGGTCGATATCGGCATCAACCGGCTGCCCGACGGCAAGCTCTGCGGCGACGTCGAGTTCGACGTCGCGCGCCAGCGCGCCGCCCGCATCACCCCGGTCCCGGGTGGTGTCGGTCCGATGACCGTGACCATGCTCATGCACAACACCGTGCTGGCCGCCACGCGCTGAGCCGGTTTTTTTTGCGCGTCCTGGCGACGAGCGCAAGCCAGCGGATGCCGTCCCGGGTGCTTCGAGCCGGCCGGGCTCAGCCTGCTGCGGGCTGCTTCGCCCAGGCCGGCTGCAGGCGCCCTTCCCGATCGAAGCGGAAGCGCTTCTCGATCCAGCCGAGACCGAACAGCACGAGCACCTCGTCGTAGTAGTTCGCCTTGTTCATGGCCCAGGCGCGACTGCGCTCGCGCTCCATGCGCGACTGCACCTGCTTGCGCAGATCGTCTTCGCCGAGCGCCCGCAGAAACGGCAGGCTCGCGGCCATGAAGCCGCTCGGCGTCCAATCCTGCGGCACCGCCTGGCCGGTGCGCGTATCGACCTTCTCGGGCGGCACGCCGTTCTTGCGGATCAGCTCGGCGAACGGGCGCAGCAGCTGCAACTGCCCGGGACCGTCGCGCTCCGACATACCGGCCCACAGGTAGACGCGGATCGCGTCGTAGCTCGCGGTCGGCCGATCCGGATCGGCCTCGACGCCGCCGCCGGCGTCGAGCGTGATCAGGTCTGGCGCGACACCGGCGTGGAAAATCTTCGCCGAGCGCGTCATGTAGCCGTCGAGAATCGACAACCACGGTCCCTTCGGATCGACGGTGCCGAAGTAGCGGAACTGGAACGGCGGCACGTAGCACGGATCGAACTTGAAACGCTGCTCGCCGATGCGAAAACCATACGGCGCCGGCAACAGCACGGCCCCGCCCACAACGCCCATGACCACTTCCTGCGCGGCGACCTGCGCGAGCAGCTTGCGGCCGATCGCCTCGTACTCGGGCGCACTCCAGAGCCGCGCCGCTTCGAGCAGCGAATACGCGGTCCACAGATCGCCGTCGGCCGCCGAGTTGCCGTCCTTGACGCCCCAGCTGCCATCGTCCTTCCTGCCCCAATGCCAGGCCGGCAGCTTGTCGCCGAGCGCATTGCCCGCGAGGTTCTCCGAAGTCCAGCGCAGCACCTGGTCGAAACGCGCACGGTCGTTGGCGACCAGCGAGAAGAACAGCGCGTAGGACTGGCCTTCGGACGTGCTCTTCTCCTCGAAGGTCCAGTCGATCAGACGGCCATCGGCCTGGATGTAATGCTCGGCGAAGCGGTTCCAGTCCTTCCAGGCTTCGGCCGACTCGTGAGCATCGGAGCGCGAACCGCCGCAGGCCGCGAGCAGCATCGCCACGAGCAGCGCACACCGCGGCAGGAAACGCCGAAGACGCGAAGAGCGATTCGATGAAGGATTCAAACGGAGCTCGATTCGATCATTGCGAAGGACGCGCGGCTCGAACCGCTCGCGCTATCTGCGATATTCCGCCGCAAACAGGCGCTCTTCGATCAGCGCGCACAGGATGTGGCCGATCAGGCCGTGCCCCTCCTGGATGCGGGGCGTATGCGAAGACGGAGAAGCGAGCACGTGATCGGCGAGTTCGTGAATGCGCCCGCCCTCACCGCACATCGCCACGCAATGAATCTGCTTGCTGCGCGCCATCTCCATCGCCTTGAGCACGTTCTTCGAATTGCCCGAAGTGCTCAGCCCGATGAACACGTCGCCCGCGCGGCCCAGCGATTCGACTTGGCGCGAGAACAGTCGCTCGTAGCCGTAGTCGTTGCCGATCGCGGTCAGCGCGGAGGTATCGGTGGTCAATGCGATCGCCGCGAGCCCCGGGCGATCGAACTCGAAGCGCGCGACGAGTTCGGCCGCGATGTGCTGCGCATCGGCCGCGCTGCCGCCGTTGCCCGCGATCAGGATCTTGCCGCCGGCCTGCAACGACTCGATGCAGAGATCGACCACGTCGAGCAGCGTGTTCTGCAGCTGGACATCCGCAAGCATGCGCTGCTTGAGCGCGAGCGAATCGGACAGCATGCCGAGCATCGCGCTGCGGCCTCGGTCGGTTGCGGGGGTGGTCATGGCGAGCCTCTCGGAGGTGACGGGCTGGATTTTACCGCGCCCGGCGGCTTGCATCGGCCAGCATGTTTTTCTATCGGGCTGACCCTCTCTCCCCGCCTTCGGCGGGACTCTCTCCCGCACGCGGGAGAGGGGACTGCATTGGGCAGCTCTAAATTCAAGACCAGCAGCGAGGCGTAGCGAGCCAATAGCCGTTGACGTTCAACCCCTGGCAGCGCCGGCTGGAGTGGCGCGCGCAGGGGGCAGGCGGACAGGATGTCCGCCAGAGCTTCGTCGCGACACGATGTCGCGTCGAAGCGACCC
>NZ_AKGD01000002.1 GCF_000271305.1 Hydrocarboniphaga effusa AP103 | reverse complement strand
TGAGCACGTCGCTCCAGACGGGGACCCGTTCGTCGGCGCAGCCGTCGAACGGGCGCGGACTTCGGGGCGTGCTTTTCTTGCTTATCTTTTGCACGAGCAAAAAAGGAAGTAAGGCCCGACCGGCGAGGTCAAAATCCTCAGATCACCCAATACACTCCGAGCTGAGCGCCAACTCGAACAAGCCCCTCTCTCCCCTCGCTATCGCGAGGGACTCTCTCCGCACGCGGGAGAGAGGACCCAGAAGGCTTACTCCGCTTCCACATCCTCTCCAGCACCGAGATCCGGCGGCGCCAGACGCCCACTTTCCGCACTGAGCAAGCGCTGCGCGAGCACCGCCGCCTGCGTGCGCCGATACAAGCCGAGCTTGCGCAGTATCGCCGTCACATGCGCCTTGATCGTCGCCTCCGACACATCGAGCTCCGCCCCGATCTGCTTGTTGAGCCGACCATCCGCCAACAGCGTCAGCACCCGGAACTGCTGCGGCGTCAGACTCGCGATGCGCGCCGCGAGATCCGCGTCCGCATCGACCGTCGACTCGACGGAATCGAGGCCCTCGGGTACCCAGGTGCCACCGTCGAGCACCACGCGCAAGCCTTGCGCGATCGCCTCCATGCTCGACGACTTCGGGATGAACGCGCTCGCACCGAAGTCGAGCGCACGGCGAATCACGCCGGCATCTTCTTCGGCCGACACGATCGCCACCGGTAGCGCCGGGTACTGCGCGCGCAGTTCGATCAGGGTCGAAAAGCCCTGCGCTCCGGGCATGCGCAGATCGAGCAGCAACAGATCGGCATCGGAATGCGCTTCGACCACGCCTTGCAGTTCGGGAACGCCGGCCGCTTCGATCACACGCACGCCGGGCAGCAGCTTGCCGAGCGCCTCACGCAACGCTGCGCGAAACAGCGGGTGATCGTCGGCAATGATGACGAGAGAAGGATTCATGCGTTGCAGGCTATTCGATGTTCTCGGCACTCGCCAGCCGCTTCGACTTTGGTCGCGATTCGACCAAGGGTGAATGGGCGCCGCTGCGCCTCGTGACCATGCTGAGTCCAACAAGGCCGACCGCTGCAAATAGAACGGCCCAACGACGAGGAGAAACACGATGCACGCTTCGCTGCGCCCACGCGCCATGCGCGTCCCCGCCTGCCTGATCGGCACGGCTGTTCTGCTTTCGAGTCTCACTTTCGCAAGCGATGCCCGAGCCGGCGGCACCGATCTCGGCGACGTCAGGTTCACCTGGGGCGGCTACATCAAGCTCGACACGCTCTACAGCCGCTATTCCGATGGACCGGCCGCGCAGAACCTCGGCCGCGACGCCTACATTCCGAACCAGATTCCGGTGAGTGCGGACGGCGAGCCGCGCAGCTACGTCGACTTCCACGCCAAGGAAACGCGGCTGTACCTGAAGGCCGAGACGCTCGTCGAAGGGCACAAGCTCGGCGGCCACGTGGAGTTCGATTTCATCGTCAACCAGGGCGCGGCGAACGAGATCACGAGCAACGCCTACAACGCCGGCCTGCGCCGCGCCTTCATCACCTTCGACAACTGGTTGCTCGGCCAGGAATGGACCACGTTCATGAACATGACGGCCCTGCCCGACGTGCTCGACCTCGTGAACTTTCCGACCGAAGGCACGGTGTTCATTCGCCAGCCGATGCTGCGCTACACCTACGGCGGCTTCATGTTCTCGGTCGAGAACCCGGAGAGCACGATCGCGCCCAACGGCGGCGGCCCGGCGTTCACCAACACCGACGAAAACAATTCGATCCCCGATCTGATCGCGCGCTACAACTTCAAAATCGGAGGAGCGGACCTGTCGATCGCCGGCCTCGCGAGGCAGATCGTCGACAAGGGCGCGCTCGAGGGTGGCGACGACCAGGCCTGGGGTTATGGCGCCTCGTTCGCGGGCAAAGTGCAGCTCGGCGAGCGCGACGATCTTCGCTTCATGCTCAACGGCGGCGACGGCGTGGGCCGCTACCTGGCGCTCAACACGGTCGGCGACGCGGTGATCGACGACGAGGGCGATCTCGAAACCCTGCGCATCGTCAACGGCTATCTCGTTCACCACCACGTCTGGACGCCGAAGATCCGCAGCAACGAAGGCATCTCGCACTTCGATGCCGACGTCGGCGGCGGCAACCTCGGCGGGGCGACGACGAAGAAAGTCAGCAACGCCTTCGTCAACCTGATCTACGCGCCCGTGAAGCCGTTCTGGGTCGGCGCCGAGCTGCGCTACGCCGAGCGCGAAACGCTGGCCGGGCTCAAGGGCGACCTGTGGCGCCTGCAGTTCTCGGCGAAATACACGTTCTGAAAAAAGCGAGCCTGGCCCTCACATCTGCCGGAACAGATGCAGGTACTGGCGGCTCACCGGCAGCACTTCGCTACGCTGCTTGAGATGCACGCTGGCGGTTTCGTTATCGCCACGCGTGACATGGCTGACGGCGCGCAGGTTCACCACCACCGAGCGATGCACCTGCACGAACTGCTGCGGATCGAGCTGGGCGACGAGATCCTTGAGCGCAGTGCGCACCAGTGCTTCACCTGCCTTGCTGGCGTCGCCCTGCCAAGCCACTCGCGTGTACCGGCTATCGGAGCGCAGGTAGTCGATCTCGTCGACCGCGATCAAGCGCAGCGTTTGCCCGACCTGCGCGCGTATCCAGCGCAGCGATGGCGTGGTGGAACCGCCCTGCTGCAGCTGCATCGCCAGCTTGTGCAGCAAGGCCTGCGTATCGAGTGCGGGTTGCGCCAGGCGCATGCGCTCCTGCAGGCGTGCGACCGTCGCGGTGAGCCGCGCCGCTTCGACCGGCTTGACCAGATAGTCGAGCACGCCTTCGGCGAACGCCTGCACGGCGTAATGATCGTAGGC
This sequence comes from Hydrocarboniphaga effusa AP103, assembly GCF_000271305.1. Lineage (GTDB taxonomy): Bacteria > Pseudomonadota > Gammaproteobacteria > Nevskiales > Nevskiaceae > Hydrocarboniphaga > Hydrocarboniphaga effusa. The sequence continues at coordinate 1,178,999 of NZ_AKGD01000002.1, read as the reverse complement.
CGTGACGAACACCAGATGCGCGCGGCTGCCGATATGGCGTGCGGCTTCGACGCCCGACATGCCCGGCATGTGCACGTCGAGAAAGCAGACATCCGGCTCCAGCGCATCGAACTTCTCGACCGCCTCGCGGCCGTTGCGCGCCTGCGCCACCACGTCCAGCTCCGGCCAGGCCACGGCCAGCTGGCTGGCGAGGGCCTCGCGCAGCAGTGGCTCGTCGTCGGCGATCAAGGCAGTCGGATGCCGGCTCATCGCTGCGCCTCGCGGGCGGGAATATCCAGCTCTGCGCAGACGCCGCGCGGCATCTGCGCCATCACCCGCAGCTGCGCCGCACCATCGAAACTCAGGCGCAGGCGTTCGCGCAGGGTCCACAAGCCGGTGCCCAGACCGTCGGCGGACTCGCGCAAACCGACGCCGGTGTCGCTCACGCGAATCCGGCAGCGTCCCTCGTCACGATGCACGGTGATGTCGATACGACCGCCCTCCTCGCTGGGGTCGATGCCGTGACGCACCGCGTTCTCCACCAGCGTCAGCAAGCTCATCGGCGGGCAATGCAGGCCCAGCGTGGATGGCTCGGCCTGCACGCTGAACTGCAGGCGATCCGGAATCCGCATGTGCATGAGTTCCAGATAGGCCTGCACCAGCTGCAGCTCCTGCCCCAGCGTCATCGCCTGTTCGTGCAGGCGCGGAACCGCGGCGCGCAGATAGGCGACCAGGCTGCGCAGCACGGCGGCCGCTCGTGGGGAGCCGGCATCGACCAGTGCCTGCACGTTGGCCAGGGTGTTGAACAGAAAGTGCGGAGCGACTTGCGCCTGCAGCAGATGCAGGCGTGCATCGAGTGCCTGGCGTTCCAGCTCGCTGCGATCCAGATCGAAGCGCAAGGCCTGCTCGCGCGCCAGCGCCTCTTTCTGCCGAACCAGCGCGGCTAATGCGGCCCACGGCGCGATCAGCAAACCCATGATCGTGAACATCGCAAACCCGCCCATGCGATCGCTGTCTTTCCAGAACGGCGGCGCACCGTCTGCCGTGGAGGCGACGTAGATCCCGTATGCGGCGACCGGGATGGCGATGGCGACGCACAAGACCTGCAGCGCCCAGCGCGCCAGCCAGGACGGCAGCCGCCTGGGCCATTGCTCGAACAGACCGAAGGCCAGCATCGCCACCAGCCCGATGATCACGCTACGAATCAGGCCGGCGAAAAAACCCGAATCCCAGCCCAGGCCGATCATCAGGCCCAAAGTGCCCGACAGCATCAGGCTGAAGCGCAGCCGCGGCCATCCCAGCAGGAGTGCCAGGCCGCGAGGCTTGTCGGAAACGGGAAAAGCGGGCATGGCAGCAGAATAATCCAGTCGACCCAGTTGGCCGGCGTCAGAACCTCGGCAGCCACATGATCGCCGTCGCCGCGCCGATGCCGCCGACGGTCGCCAGACTCATCACCAGCATGGCGCCGGCCATCAGCGCCTGGGCAGGCGCATGGCCGCGTTCCAGTGTCCTGAAATACAGTTCCAGCACCGCCAGCGGCAGCAGGTACTGGGCGAACGACAGAAACGTCAGGAAAGGTCCGGTGAAGCTCTTGGGATCGAAACCCGCCGGCCCCTGGTTCACCACGATCCACAGCATCAGGCCGATGCGAAAGAACCAGACTCCGCTCACCGCCAGGAACAGGCGCAGCGCCCAGCGCCGATGCGCCTCCACGCACCGCACCCGCGCCTGCTGCCAGGCGATCGCCGAGAAACCCAGGATCAGCAGCGCATTGAGGCTGATCGCCAGATGCTGCGACAGATCGCCGACGGTGCCGCGTCCCCACACCAGGATCAGGCCACCGACGCTCAGGATGCCGGCGGCCAGCAAATACAGGCGTCCGCTCCAGCGATGAAACCCGGGGCGTGTGCGCCGCAACCAGGGCAGCAGTTGCAGCGCGCCGCCGACGATGATGACCACCACGAACAGCAGATGCAGGGACAGCACGGTATTCAGAAACCGCTGGCCCGGCACCACGCCCTGCGGCAACACCTTGGCCCAGTCTTCCAGCCGTCCCTGCGCTGCGGACAGGCCGTAGAAGCCGACCACGTAGATCGCGAGCAGCAGCTGGCCCAGCACCGCGACCAGCAGCCAGAGGGTTCCGCTGGCACGCAGCGCTGAGCGCGCGCTGATGCGCCGTTGCGGACGCGACGCCGCCGCGATGCCGGTGTCGCCGAAGGAAGAAGTGCTGTTCATGTCCGGCTCGATCGATGAAGTTCGAGGCCAGCGTCTGCCGCGTGCCGATCTTGTGGAAGCAGCTTCGGGACGAATGACGGACCGGGAAGATCGGACTGCGGAAACCAGTGCACGATCGGCGCCGTGACGCATCGGGACCGACTTGCTGCGCGCAATGGCACACTACGCTCATGCACTACCGACACCATTACCACGCCGGCAATTTCGCGGACGTCTTCAAGCATCTGCTGCTGATCGGCCTGATCCAGGCGCTCAACCGCAAGGACAAGCCCTGGTTCTTCCTCGACACCCACGCCGGCGCGGGCAGCTACGACCTGCGCCACGACATCGCCGCCAAGACCGCCGAATGGCGTGACGGCATCGGCCGGCTCACGGGACTCGGCAGCAGCGACCCGGTGCTCGCCGAGTATCTGACGCTCGCGGCCGATCCGGCGCGCTATCCGGGATCGCCGCTGATCGCGGCCGCGCTCGCACGGCCGGGCGATCGGCTCGCGCTCTGCGAGAAAGTGGTCGAGGTGGCGGAGACGCTCGAACGCACGCTGCGCGCGCTGCCACGCGGGGAAAACAAACTCGCGGACTGGGCCGTCCACCATCGCGATGGCTACGAGGCCGCCTCGCTGCTGCCGCCGAAGGAGAAGCGCGGCCTGATGCTGATCGACCCGCCGTTCGAGCGCAGCGACGAGTACGACGCCATCGCCGAGCTGATCGCGAGCGCGCAGTCGCGTTTCGCGCAAGGCCAGTACGTGGCCTGGTATCCGGTCAAGAACCGCTTCGAGGCCGACCGTTTCGTGCGCCGCGTGGGGCGTGATTCGGCGCGTCCGGTGCTCGATATCCGCTTCGACAACGGCGAGCCGGCCGAAGGCCAGATGCACGTCTGCGGCATGCTGGTGGTGAATCCGCCGTTCCGCCTGCTCGAAAGCCTGCAGGCCGCCTTCGATGAAATGCGCCGCCATCTCGCGCTCGGTCCCGGCGCCGCCGTGACCTCCCAATGGCTCAAGACCGAAGACCAATGCCTAAAAAGCTAGACCCCGACGTTCGCGTATTGCACCAAGGCGAGTTCCTGCTGCTGCTGCGCCGCGAGCACTGGGAGTACGTGATTCGCCCGAACTCGAGCGGGGCCTGCTTCGTGATCGCGGTCACCGATGCGGACGAGCTCGTGCTGGTCGAGCAATACCGCTGGCCGCTGCGCGTGAACACCATCGAGCTGCCGGCCGGCATCATCGGCGACAGCGAAGCCTTCGCCGACGAGGACGCGGCCACCAGCGCCCTGCGCGAGCTCGAAGAAGAAACCGGTTTTCGCGGCCGCGACGCCAGGCTGATCTTCACCGCCCCGACCGCGGGCGGGCTCACGGCCGAGCAGAGCTACTTCGTGCGCGTCACCGGTCTGACGCGCGTGAGCGCAGGCGGCGGCGTCGACGACGAGGCCATCACCGTGCACTGCGTGAAAGTGTCCGAGGTCGACGACTTCGTCGCGGCCCAGCAGGCCCGCGGCCTGCAGGTGGATGCGCGCATCTTCGCCGCCCTGCACTTGCTGAGCCGCGAACGCCGCTGAGGGCCTGCCGAGGGCTTTCCGGCAAGCCCGGCAAGCCCGCTGGTTGGGCTCGATTTCTCCCTAGCCGCCGACGCGGCCATGACGGTAGCTTCCTCCGTTCAAGCAGACGGGCCGTTCAGGTCTGTCCGTCTCGATAAAAACGACGAGGAGAAGTTCGATGCAAACCAGACCGGCGCACGCGCTGCCGTCCGATCATGGCTCACGGTTCGTTTCGCGGCGCGCTCTTGCTGCGCGTAGCCGTACCTCGCGCCTGCTGCGAACCACCGCGCTGAGCTGCGCCCTGCTGATGCCCGGCATGGCCGAAGCCAAGGTCAGCCCGGAAGAAGCGCGCCGCCTCGGTACCGATCTGACGCCGCTCGGCGGCGAGAAGAAGGGCAACGCCGACGGCTCGATTCCGGCCTGGGACGGCGGCTATTCGATGCCGCAGCCCGCGGCCGGCAAGGAACGCGATCCGGCCAGCTACAAGCTGCTGTCCGACGACAAGCCGCTGTACACGATCAGCAGCGCCAACCTCGCGCAGTACAAGGGCAAGCTCACGGCCGGCGCGCAGGCGCTGTTCGCGCGCTTCCCGTCCTCGTACAAGATGAACGTGTATCCGACGCGCCGCACCGCCAGGACGCCGAATTTCATCAACGCCGCCACCGCCAAGAACGCGGTCGATGCCGAACTCGGCAACCAGGGCGAGAGCCTGGTCGGTGCGGTCACCGGCATTCCGTTTCCGATCCCGAAGTCCGGCATCGAGGTGATCTGGAACCACAAGCTGCGCTATCGCGGCACCTCGCTGCAGCGCTGGAACGCGCAGCTCGCGGTGCAGGCCAACGGCGCCTTCCAGCCCTACGTGCTGCGCGAGGACGTGCTGTTCCAGTACAACAAGCCGGGCATCACGCCCGAGTCGCTCAACAACGTGGCGCTGTACTTTTTGCAGTTCACCACCGCGCCCGAGCGCCAGGTCGGCAACGTGGTGCTGGTACACGAGACGCTCGATCAGGTGAAGGAGCCGCGCCGCGCCTGGCTCTACAACCCGGGACAGCGCCGCATCCGGCGCGCGCCGAACGTGGCCTATGACAACCCGGGCACCGGCTCCGACGGCCTGCGCACCAACGATCAGCTCGACGCCTTCAACGGCGCCACCGACCGCTACACCTGGAAGCTGCTCGGCAAGAGGGAAATGATCGTGCCGTACAACTCGGTGAAGCTGCTCGACAACAAGCTCAAGTATGCGCAGATCGCCAAGGCCGGCCACATGAACGTGGAGCTGCCGCGCTACGAGCTGCACCGCGTCTGGGTGGTGGAGGCCGAGCTCAAGCCGGGCACTTCGCACGTCTACAAGCGCCGCAGCTTCTATGTCGACGAGGACACCTGGACCATCCTCGCGGTCGACAACTACGACCAGCGCGGCACGCTCTGGCGCGTGCAGGAGACGCATCAGGTGCAGCTCGCCTGGCTCGATCGCGTCGGCCCGGTCTGCGGCTCGGTCTACGACCTGCAATCCAACCGCTACCTGCTGCAGGAAATGAGCAACGAAGCGCCGCTGTTCAAGGACGTCGAGTTCAACATTGATCACTTCTCGACGGGCTCCGTACAGCGCATGGCGGAGCGCTGATCGCAGCAGCGGGCCAGGCAAGATCGCAGTCGCAGATAACAGATCGGCACGCATCGCAGTGCCGAAAGGGAGAATATGAACAACCACGACAAACCCGTCGCGCGCACGGGGCGCGCTGCCGCGGGCATCGCTTTCGGCGTATTGGCGATGCCGGCCGAAGCCTTCGAGTTCGAAGTCGGCGGCAAGTCGGTCCGCATCGACAGCCTCGTCACCGTCGGCGCGCTGATGCGCACGCAGGGTCGCGATGATTCGCTGGTCGGCAAGAGCAGCCTGCAGCCGGGGCTCTGCGTCTCGACCGCGGCACGCAACGCTGCCGGCGAACCCACGCTGTTCACCGGCGACGCCTGCGCCTCCAACAACGCCGAGGCCAACCAGCGCTTCGTCGACGCGCCGGGCTCGTACAACCCCAACGGCGACAACGGCAACCTGTCGTTCGACAAGGGCGACGTCGTGCACGCGGCCACCAAGCTGACCACCGACTTCAACACCAACATCGGCGGCTACAACCTGTTCGCGCGCACGCTGCTGTTCTACGACCCGCTCTACGACGATCACGAGATCCGCCACCCCGACACCACCCTGCAGCCCGCGCGCGAGGAATTCTCCAAGGGCGGCAAGAAGGCGCTCGGCCAGGATTTCCGCTTCCTCGACTACTTCGTCTCCAAGCCGTTCGAAGCCTTCGATCGCGACTTCAGCATCAAGGTCGGCAACCACGTTCTGAACTGGGGCGAGAGCTCGTTCCTCGTGCTCAACTCGCTGAACTCGATCAACCCACCCGATCAGTCGCGCCTGCGCATTCCGGGCTTCGACATCAAGGAGCTGTCGCAGCCGCTCGGCATGGTCTCGCTCAACGGCCAGATCACCGAGAACACCGGCTTCGAGCTGTTCTATCAGTACGACTGGAAGCCGATCCTGATCGACCCGGTCGGCAGCTTCTTCTCGACCTCGGACACGCTCGGCGCCGGCGGCACCTACGCGATGCTGTCGTTCAGCAAGGCGCCCGAAGATCCCTACGAGTACTACGCCCCGAACCGCAATCCGCAGGACACCACCGGCCTGCTCGGCTCCGCTAGCGACCGCACGGTGATCCGCGATTACGACGAGGAGCGTCGCCGTCGGCCCGACGACGGCGGCCAGTACGGCGTCTCGCTGAAGACCTTTCTTGAGAACTTCAACGGTGGCACCGAGCTGGCGTTCTATTACGCGAACTACCACTCGCGCATTCCGAGCGTGAGCTTCATCGCGGCCGACGAAACCTGCCTGTCGGGGCCCACCGGCAACGCGCTCGCGAACTTTTTGACCTGCCGCGCCACCGGCGGCGAGCCGCTGCCGGTCGGCAGCGCAAAACTGTTCGCCGAATATCCCGAAGACATCCACATGTTCGGGACTTCGTTCAATACCAACGTCGGCAACTGGGCGCTATCGGGCGAATACGCGTTCCGCAGCAACCTGCCGATCCAGATCCACACCACCGACCTGACCTTCGCCGCGCTGCAGCCGGCGTTTCCGACCGCCGACGTGAACCTCGGCATCGCGACGATTCCGGGGCGCCGTTCGGCGGTGCCCGATTTCGTGCAGACCACCTACCGCGGCGAGCCGGTGACGGCCAACCAGTACATTCGCGGCTACGAGCGCATGAAGGTCGGCCAGCTCGGGCTCACCGCGATCAACACCATCGGCGGCGGCAACTGGCTCGGGGCGACGCAGATCCTGCTGCTGTTCGAAACCGGCTGGACCCATGTGTTCAACATGCCGGGCCTAGACGAGCTGCAGTTCCAGGGCGCCGAGGTCAACACGCACATCAGCTCGGGCGCGGACGGCTCGCTGGGCATCAATCCGGTCGACGTGCGCAGCGATCCGAACGATCCGTCCACCAACGTCAGCGACAGCGGCACGCGGCAGAACCCGACGCGCCAGCGACGCTACGGCTTCGGCACCGCCGATTCGGCCGGCTATCGCGCGGTGGCGCAGACGCGCTACGACAACCTGTTCCTGGGCATCAACGTCGAGTTCCTGACCGCGATCTTCCACGACGTCTACGGCGTGGCGCCGGGCCTGGGCCAGAACTTCGTCGAAGGCCGCGTCACCGCCATCGGCGGCGTGCGCTTCGACTATCTCAACACCTACAACTTCGACATTCGCTACACCTGGTACGCCGACACCAAGCTCGACTCGCTGCGCGACCGCGACAACCTGCTGATGTTCTTCGGCTACCAGTTCTGAGGACGCAATTTCCGAAGACGCGGAAGCTCAGTCGTCCGCGCCTTCGGACCGCACCTTGCCGGGGCCCACGCCTTCGAGGCGCTTGAAGAAGCGCCGGAACGCGGCCTCGCTCTTGTAGCCGAGCAATTCGGCGATCGACGCCACCGACAGGCGGCGATTGCGCAGCAGCCGCTTGGCCTCGATCGCGCGCCAGTTCGCCAGGTACTGGATCGGCGGCACGCCGAGGACTTCGGAAAACAGCTCGGCGTAGGCAGTGCGCGACATGCCCGCCTGCTGGGCCATCGACTGGATCGTCCAGTCGTCGCCGGGCCTGGCGTGCACGGCCGACAAGGCCCGGCACAGGCGCGGATCGGCCAGCGCCGCCAGCAGCCCGCGCGGGTCGGGCGCCGCGCGCACGTATTCGCAAACCGCCATCGTGAACAGCGAATCGGCGAGCTTGTTCTGCACCATCTGCCGGCCCCAGCGGCGATCGGTGGAGGTCTGCGCGAGCATCGAAGCCAGCGCCCGGAAGCCGTCGCTGCTGTCCTGGCTGCGCACGACGAAGTAAGCCGGCAGCGCGTTGAAGATCGGATGGCGGCTGCCCATGATGAATTCGAGCTCGCCGCAGAGCATCGCCGTCTCGCATTCGGCCTGCGGCTGCGCGGCACCGGATTCGGCGACCGCGACGAGCGAATGCCGCATGCCGGCCGGGAACACGATCAGGTCACCGCTCTGCAGGCGCTGCGGCAAACCGTCCGCATCGCCCTGAACCCAGCATTCGCCTTCGGTCAGCAGATGGAACTGGCCGTAGCGGGTCGCCGGCTCCTGCTCGAACCAGCTGCCGCAGTAGCGCACGTTGGCGGTGATTTCGACCCGCAGCTGGTACGAGCCGAGCACCGACTCGAGCACGGTATCGATGGGATTGGAGTTCATGGCGGCAAGCCTAGTGACCCGCGAAACAGGCTCCCATGCTCGTCCGTCCGCCATTTCATGCGCAAGCGTCCACCCGCATCGCCGGACGGACGATCGGGCATGAAGGTGGAACGGCCGGGAATATCGGCGCAGGCGCGAGGAATCGAACATGGCCACAGACGCAAGCGCGGCGCCGCCGGGCTCGTCCGAACCCAACAGAGGATTCCACATGTCGAACATCGCCAGCCGTACCGCCAAGACTTCGGGCTTCGCGCTCGCCGCAGCCGCCGCTTCCCTGTTCCTGACCGCGCCGATGGCGCAGGCCGAGAGCGCCGGCAGCGGCACCGCCGCCGGCCACTGCATGGGCGCCAACGCCTGCAAGGGACAGGGCGCGTGCAAGACCGCCGCCAATGCCTGCAAGGGGCAGAACGGTTGCAAGGGCCAGGGCTTCACCGAAGCCAGCGAGAAGGACTGCACGGCCAGCGGCGGCAAGTTCGAAAAGCCGTCCAAGAAGTAAGCGAACCACCTGCCGCCGACGGCGTGGGCTGCTCGCCTGCACCGTCGGACGGCACACGCCAGGCCAAGGTCTCCGGGGAATCGTCATGACATCACGCACGCCACCATTGCGAGGCTTCGGCCTGGGTCTGCGGCCACCTCATTACGAGGCCATCCTGAGCGGAAATCCGTCGGTGGACTGGTTCGAGGTGCTCAGCGAGAACTATCTCGTGGCCGGCGGAGCGCCGCTGCATTTTCTCGACCGCATCGCCGAGCGCTATCCGGTGGCGATGCACGGGGTTTCGCTGTCGATCGGCGGCAGCGACGAACTCGATCGCGACTACCTGCGCGAGTTGCGCAAGCTCGCCGATCGCATCCAGCCGCGCCTGGTCTCGGACCACCTGTGCTGGACCGGCATCGACGGCGCGCAATTGCACGATCTGCTGCCCTTGCCGCAAACCGAGGAGGCAGTGAATCACGTCGCTGCACGCCTGCGGCAGGTACAGGATGCGCTCGCCCGTCCGCTGCTGCTCGAAAACGTTTCGAGCTACCTGCGGTTCGCGCATTCCACGCTCAGCGAATGGGATTTCATGGTCGCCGTCGCCGAGCAGGCCGATTGCGGCCTGCTGCTCGACGTCAACAACGTCTACGTCAACAGCGTCAACCACGGCTTCGACGCGCATCGCTATCTCGATGCGCTGCCGCCGCGGCGCGTGAAGCAGATTCACCTGGCCGGGCACAGCCGCTCGGCCGACGGCGCGCTGCTGATCGACACCCACGACCAGCCGGTGGCCGAAGCCGTCTGGTCGCTCTACGAATACGCGGTGCGGCGCTTCGGCCCGGTGCCGGTGATGATCGAGCGCGACGACCGCATTCCGCCGCTGGCCGAGCTGCTGGACGAACTCGACCGAGCACGCCGCATCGTCGGCAGCCTGGCGCTGGCCGCATGAGCAGCTCCATGCCGACGCTGGCGCAGACGCAGCGCCAACTGCAGCGCTGGATTCTGAGCGATTCGCCGCATCGGACCGCCATGCCACCGCGCGCGCTGCTCAAGCTCATCGCGGACGAACCGAAGCAGGCAGCGCAGCGTGCAGGCATCTATCACACGGCCTATCGGCTGCGCCTCGACGAGGTGCTGGCCAACGATTATCCGGTGCTGGCCGCCGTCGCCGGCGAAACCTTCGCCGACATCGCCGAGCGCTATCGGCGCGCGCATCCCTCGCGGCATCCGTCGGCGCGCTGGTACGGCCGCCACCTGCCCGCGATGCTCGGCGATTCGGCGCACGGCGATCTCGCCTGCCTCGAATGGGCACTCGGCGAAGCCTTCGATGCGGCGGACGCCGATGCCGTCGTGATCGAGGATCTGGCCGGACTACCGGCCGATGCTTGGGCCGGGCTCGGTTTCGCATTCGATCCGAGCCTGCGGCTGCTGAGCCTCAAGACCGAGCTCGCCGCCTTACTGGCGGCGGAATCACCACAGCATCACGGCCCGATCGAACGCCGGCCCGACGCCGCGGACTGGCTGGTCTGGCGGCATCGGCGCCAGACGCGCTGGCGCGTGCTGTCCGAAGACGAAGCCGCGTGCCTGCGCAGCGCGAGGGCCGGCGCCAGTTTCGAAGCGCTCTGCGAGCAGCTTTGCCGATGGCATCCGCCCGAGCACGTCGCCCAGCGCGCGGCCGGTCTGCTCAAGCGCTGGATCGTCGATGGCCTGGTCGCAAGCCTTCATCACCCCGCAATGCGCTGATCGCTTCCACTCTCCCGCTCACAAGGACATCCCATGCAAAACATCTCGCCGGCCAGCCGGCTCACGCTCTGGCTGGAACGCTCACGCGAACTCGCGGCCGCGCTCGACTGGCTCGCGCCGCTCGCGGTACGACTGGTCTTCGGCTACTTCTGGCTCGAAACCGGATGGGCCAAGCTGCACAACCTCGACGGCTTCGCCGGGCGTTTCGCGCAATGGGGCATTCCGTTTCCGGAACTCAGCGCGCTGGCTTGCGCGATCGTCGAGTTCGGCGGCGGCGCACTGATGATGCTGGGCCTCGCCACCCGCCTGACCATGCTGCCGATGATCGTCAACATGCTCGTCGCCCTGCTGGTGGTGGTGCTGCCCGGCGTCTCCACACTCGACGAATTCGTGGAACTCGACGAGGTGCTCTACGTGCTGGTGTTTTTGTGGCTGCTGATCGCCGGTCCCGGCCGCGTGAGCCTGGATCATTGGCTGGCGCATCGCTTTACTGCGCGCCCACTCGCTGCAGGCAGCTGAGCGGCATTGCCCGCACGCACGCCGATCGCGTAAGGTGGCCGCCTAGCCGGGGGTGCCCGTGCCGCTGAATCAACAGCGGCGCTGGCTGAGATCACACCCTAGGAACCTGGCCGGGAAACCGGCGTAGGGATGGCTCTCGCACTCGCCCGTCCGCGGCGCCGGCAGCGCATCCCCTCCTTGCATGAGGATGCACATGAACCTGCCGCTCGATCCCAAAGCCTCCGAGCTGTTCCGCCTCGCCGACGAACTGTCGGCCGATGTGCGCCGCCCGTTCCCGAACAGCCGCAAGATCTACGTCGAAGGCTCGGCCGGCGTCCGCGTGCCGATGCGCGAGATCAGCCAGACCGACACGCGCACCGAGAAGGGCGCGATCGCCAATCCGCCGATCACCGTCTACGACACCTCGGGCCCCTATTCCGACCCGAGCGTGACGATCGACCTGCGCCAGGGCCTGCCGAACGTGCGCGACGCCTGGATCGAGGCGCGCGGCGACACCGAGCAGCTCAAGGGTCCGAGTTCATTGTTCGGCCGCATCCGCGCGGCCGACGACAAGACCGCGAACCTGCGCTTCGAGCACATCCGCGCCCCGCGCAAGGCCAAGGCCGGCGCCAACGTCTCGCAGATGCACTACGCGCGCCGCGGCATCATCACGCCCGAGATGGAATACATCGCGATCCGCGAAAACGCCCGGCTCGAAGAGCTGCGCGAGACATATGAGAAGGCCGGCTACCTGCGCCGCATGCACGCGGGCAATTCGTTCGGCGCGCAGCTGCAGAAGCAGATCACGCCCGAGTTCGTGCGCAGCGAAGTGGCACGCGGCCGCGCGATCATTCCAGCCAACATCAACCACCCGGAGCTCGAGCCGATGATCATCGGCCGCAACTTCCGCGTGAAGATCAACGCCAACATCGGCAACAGCGCGGTGACGTCCTCGATCGCCGAAGAAGTCGAGAAGATGGTGTGGAGCACGCGCTGGGGCGGCGACACCGTGATGGACTTGTCGACCGGCAAGAACATTCACGAAACGCGCGAATGGATTTTGCGCAATTCGCCGGTTCCGATCGGCACCGTGCCGATCTATCAGGCGCTCGAAAAGGTCAACGGCAAGGCCGAGGAACTGACCTGGGAAATCTATCGCGACACCCTGATCGAGCAGGCCGAGCAAGGCGTCGATTACTTCACGATCCACGCCGGCGTGCTGCTGCGCTACATCCCGTGGACCGCGAACCGCGTCACCGGCATCGTTTCGCGCGGCGGCAGCATTCTCGCCAAGTGGTGCCTCGCGCATCACAAGGAAAACTTCCTCTACACGCATTTCGAAGAGATCTGCGAAATCATGAAGGCCTACGACGTGAGCTTCTCGCTCGGCGACGGCCTGCGTCCGGGCAGCATTGCCGATGCGAACGACGAGGCGCAGTTCGGCGAGCTGCACACGCTCGGCGAACTCACCGACATCGCCTGGAAGCACGACGTGCAGGTGATGATCGAAGGCCCCGGCCACGTGCCGATGCACTTGATCAAGGAGAACATGGAAGAGCAGCTCAAGCACTGCTACGAGGCGCCCTTCTACACGCTCGGCCCGCTGACCACCGACATCGCGCCGGGCTACGACCACATCACCTCCGGCATCGGCGCGGCCAACATCGGCTGGTACGGCTGCGCGATGCTCTGCTACGTCACGCCCAAGGAGCACCTCGGCCTGCCCGACAAGGACGACGTGCGCGAAGGCATCATCACCTACAAGCTCGCGGCGCACGCGGCCGATCTGGCCAAGGGTTTCCCGGGCACGCAGGTGCGTGACAACGCGCTGTCCAAGGCGCGCTTCGAGTTCCGCTGGGAAGACCAGTTCAACCTCGGCCTCGATCCCGAAAAAGCGCAGGAATTCCACGACGAAACGCTGCCGCAGGAAGGCGCCAAGCTCGCGCACTTCTGCTCCATGTGCGGTCCGCATTTCTGCTCGATGAAGATCACGCAGGACGTGCGTGACTACGCGGCCAAGGTCGGCGCCAGCGAAGCCGAAGCCCTCGAGAAAGGCATGGCCGAGAAGTCGCAGGAATTCCTCAAGCAGGGCGCGGAAGTCTATCGCCCCGAATGAGGCGAGCATGAGCGTGGCGACCGCCGCCGACCTCGCGGCGGCAGTCGATCGACTGTTGCTCGAACGTGGAGAGCTCGATTTCTTCGAGCTGCTGCTGCGCTTGAAGCTCATCGACGCGAGCGGCGGCTGGCTCGCTGCGCCGGACGCCGCCGCCGACACGCTCGATGCCGCGCACGCCTACGCCTCGCAGCAAGGCCTGCGCGCCGCGAGCGGAGCAATGTTCCTGCCGCTGCCGGCGCGCTGTCGCGTCGTCATGAGCAAATCGCCGCGATCTCAATTCGATCTGCTGCGCGACAACCAGGGCCTCTACGCCGAAACGCAGCTGCGCGACGCGCTGCTCGATCGGCGCTTCGATGCCGCGCGCGAGCTGCTCGCTCGCGTCGACGATGCGAATGCGCGTGGCGAGTTCACGCAACTCATCGACGCCGCGACGGCACGCTGCGAAGACAACGATGCCGAGCGCATCGCAAACCGGCTCGCGCCGCTGGCTCGCCGTCGACTCGGCGACAACGCGGCGGCGTATCTGCGTGGACTCTGGAGCGCGCTGGCCGAGCGACGGGCCGGATTGCGCTTCGATCCGCAGCGTCCGCAGGACCACGCGAGCCACGCCTGGCTGCAGGCCGGCGAAGCCGCCCGCGCAGTCGATGTGATCGCGATGGAACCGGGGTGGCACGAGGACGCGCCACTGCTCGCGCGCATGGCGCAAGCCAGCGCCGGCTGCGGTCGCAGCGGCGATGCGCGCCTGGCCTGGATGCGCCTGTGCTGGCTGCATCCGCACGCGGCGGAACAGGCTTTCGACGAATCGCGCGCCGATCCTTCGCTGCTCGAGCACTGGAGCGACTTCCAGTCCGATGAGGCGGCATACGAAACCGACACGTTTCCGGCCTGGACGCTGATCGTCGATCCGGGCCAGCGTTTCAGCGTGCCGGCTGAGCAGGCTCCGCAGACACCAGCCGGCGAGCTGTACCGCGCGGTGCTTGCGCTGATCGCCAGCGGTGGCGAGTCGAATGCCAGGCGCCGCGTGCACGCGCTGCGCCCGGCGCTGTTGAAACACTATTTGGGCTACGCCGCGAACCGGTGAATCGCGCGGCGGCCGGCCCGGCCAGCAGGCGGCCGCTGCACGCGCCGATGCTCAGAGCCCGCGCGCCGCGAGCAGCTCCAGCAGTTTTCGGCGCGCGCGATACCGCAGCTTGAGTTCGCCGACCCAGGCCCGCACGTCCGGTCCCGGCACGAGCCTGACCACGGCCGCGATGAGTTCCACCTGTCTGGCGTAGCTCCTGGCTTCGCTGGCCGCGGGCAGCTCCGCATCGACGATGCGCCGCAACAGGGAGGCCGCCTCGACCGGGTGGTCCGGCTCCAAACGTGAAGCCAGGTCATGCAGCAGGGCGGGACGCGCGACAGTCGACGTCACCAGGACGCGCGCGCCGGCGATGTCGCCATCGGCCAGCAGCAGGTTCAACCGTGGGCTCGCATCTTTCAGCCCATCGGTCACCGCGCGCTCCTTGCTTTGCACGTGATCGAGCGCGCGTTGCCGATATGCGGGCCATTCAGCTCCGGTGGCATTCTTGAGCCTTTGCCACGCCTCGATCATCGGGTGGCGCTGGAAATCCCGCCACAGCACCGCGACCGCTTCTTCATTCAAGCCGGCACGCAGCAGTTCCTCGGCGAGCAGGCTTCGCAGCGACGGCCAATCGGGATGCGCCTTCACGCCACGCTCGGCCCATTGCAGCGCGTCGCGCTCACGCCCGAACTCACGGCTGACCTCCACGAGGCGTACGTAGGCGTGGCCCGACGACAGGTCTCTCGTCAGCACCCGCAGCAGGGAATCGAAGTCGCGGCGCAACAGGGCCAGCTCCTCCATGCGATGCACCGGCCCGAACTCCTTCAACCAGGCCTCCGTTCCCCTTCCACCGCGACTCGCCGGCAGCTTGGCGAACTCCGCCTCCACCAGCGCTGCGTAGCAGTCCCTGCCGTCTTCACCGAGTGCCTGCCAGTACGAAGCGGCGGCAAAAAAACCCCACTCGTCCATTTTTTGCCAGCGCAGCAGATTCCGCGCGAAAGCCTTGGCGTCCAGTCCGGCGCAGGCCGCGGCGGCGGCTCGCCGGTGCAGGTCGGCGAACTGGTGGATGCGATCGCGCAGCGCCCCGCCCGAATCGTCCGAACGGGAATAGATCTTGAGCAGTCGCTCCAGCGTTGCGCCGCAGAGCGAGAAGCATTGCAGCGGATCATCGTCGAGGCGCTCGGCCAGCAGTTGCAACGGCATGGCCAGTCGCTTCGCGTACTCGTTGCTACGACGCCAGTCGAGAAATCCGGAGACCTTGAGCATATCGGCGAGCGACTTGCCGAACTCCCCGACATCGTCCTTCGCCACCAGCAGGCGCAGGCGCTTGCCCACCTGCGGGTCTTCCAGCGCGATCTCGTGCAGCCAGCGCGCCAGCGTTTCGGCCTGCTGCGCGCGCAGCAGCTTCAGCAAATCGTCGCCAGGCCCTGCCGCTTGCGGCACGGCGTCACCATCGCGCCAAGTTAGCGCGGCGGCCACCAAATGCTTGCAGAAGCCATCGGCCGGGCATGCGCACCAGCCGCTCAGGCGATCCCCTTGCCGCTGCAACTGCAAGCGATACGGCTCGGTTCCGCTGACCTCGGCTTCGAGATCGGAGTCGGTCTGCTTGAGCAGTCGCACGCGCCCTTGGCGCCGATAATCGAGCCCTCGCTTGAATACCGCAGCGCCGGCCAGCGCCGTGAGCCGGCCATCGCTTAATTGGCTCATCGCTCGCCGCCCGAGACCGGGCGGTCGCCATGGCCTCGATGCAGCTTCGGCATCGCGTCAATCCCTGAAATTCTCAAACTGCAGGGGCAGCTCGACATCGGCCTTGCGCAACAGCGCGATCGCGGTCTGCAGGTCGTCGCGCTTCTTGCCGATCACGCGCACTTTTTCGCCGGCGATCTGCGTATCGACCTTGAGCTTGGCTTCCTTGATCTTGGCGATGATCTTCTTCGCCTGAACCTGCTCGATGCCCTGCTTGATGGTGATCTTGCGGCGCGCGCCGGCGAGGTTGGTCTCGACGTCGCCGAGCTCGATCGCACGCAAGTCGATGTGCCGGCCGGCGAGTCGCTTGTGCAGGATTTCGAGCATCTGGTCGAGCTGGAATTCGCTGGGCGCGAACTGCGTGACGACGAAGCCCTCGTGCTCGAAGCGCGCATCGGTGCCGCGCAGGTCGTAGCGATTGTCGAGATCGCGCTTGGCCTGGTCGATGGCGTTGGTGAGTTCGTGCTTGTCGACTTCGGAGACGATATCGAATGAGGGCATGACGGGTCGCTTGAATGAATGCCGAGGCCGCTATTGTCACCCGAGCGCGGCGCGCGCGGGTACGTGGCTTGCGACATTCACCGGGCGATCATCCAGCCGCCCACAGGCTGTGCGTCTTCATCATTCATCAAGACGCCAGCAAGGGGAGACATGGCCGTCACGCTTCCGCCGGTGATTCCGCCGCAGCAGGCCGAGGTCGCGCAGCTGCAGCGGCAGGGCGCCGAATCCGCCGCGTTCGATTTCCAGTCCTGGCGCGTGCACGTGCTCGGCCCCGCGGTGCTCGATCGCGACACGCTCGCGAGCGCGACTCAGGAGGCGGCGACGCTGTCCGACGTGGTGCGCAATCTCGCGGCGCGCTACTACGAAGCGGGCTATCCGGCCGCGCAGCTGCGCTACGGCCTCGCGGGCTCCGATCTCTACGTCGTCGCCACGCTCGGCAAGCTCGCGCGCATCGAAGGCCCGCAAGCGCTCAAGTCCTACTTCGAAGACCTCGCCGGCCTCGATCCGTTGACCGACTCGGCCTTCGAGCAGCGCCGCGTGCTGGCGACCGCGCATGCCGATCGCGCGGGCCTGCAGGTCGAGCCGGTGTTCCGCCCGGACCCATCCGGCGACGCCTACACGATGACGCTCGAACCGGTACCCGAAGCACCCGATCCGACTCGCTTCAAGGTCGAAGTCGGCAACCCGGGCAACCGCTTCGTCGGCCGCCATTTTCTCGATCTCGACCTGCGCCACGGCCTGGCGAGCGGCGACGAATTCAACGCCACCTGGCGCACCGGCCTCAAGGGCCTCAACGACGACGAGGCCGCCGACCGCTACGACGAGGAAATGCTGAGCTGGAGCCGGGTCACGCGCTACGGCATCTTCGGCCTGTCCGGCCGCAACGTCGATTACCGGATCGACCTGCGGGCCGAATCCGACAGGCCGCTGTACCGGCTGCTGCGCAACCTGCTGCCGTTCCTGCCCCCGAATACCGGCGAGCAGCCCATCAAGGGCGACATCCAGCAGATCGAAGCGGCCTGGGCCTATCCGCTCGCAGCGGATTTCCACAGCCGCTGGAGCGTCAACGCCAAGCTCGACTACACGCTCAAGGAACTGGAGCTGCGCGATTCCGACGCGCGCATCCAGCACCAGGAATACGGTTCGATCGAGGCCGGCACCGCGTACGGGCGCACGATCGACATCGGCGAGCGGCGGCTCGATCTCGACGGCGGCCTCGCGCTGCGCAAGGGCCTCGGCAGCGACGAAACCGACGAGGCCACCTCGCTGGCCGACCTCGGCTACCTGCTCTGGCGCCCGCAGCTCAGCGCCCGGCTCAGCCGGGGCGATTTCAGCACGCGGCTCGAGCTCTACGCCCAGCTCACGGGCGACAGCGTGCCCGAGCAAAGCCAGTGGGTGCTCGGAGGCCTCGGCAACGTCGCCTCCTACCTGCCGGGCGTGGCGGTCGGCGACTCGGGTGGGCTCGCGCGCCTGCAGGTCGACTACCGGCTGTTCGGCAAGGGCGAGCGCCATGCGCTGGTTCCGCGTGCCTTCGTCGAATACGGCTACGCGCGCTTCGAAAACCCGCAGGCCGGCCTGCCTGGCGGAACACCGGCGATCGCCGATGCGGGCGTCGAGCTCGCGTTCTCGTATTCGGGCTGGCTGGACGCGAGCCTGGCCTATGCCGAGTCCTTCCACGAGCGGGACATCGACAAGCAGACGCTCGACGATGCCGACGCCAACATCTACTTCCGGGCCGCGCTCAAGTTCTGATCATTCCTTGCTCGCGTAGGCCATATGCACGTGCTGCGAGATGTAGGTGCTCAAGCCGCGGCCCGACTGCGCGAGCCGCTTCATCCGCTCCACGTGGCGTGCGCCGGGTCGCGTCCGGTCGTAGCGATAAATGTCCCCGCCCGCAAAGCGAACGCGAATAAAATCGACACCGGCCTCGTAGGCGACGACGCCGGATTCCCCGCTCAGATTGCGATAGCGCTCCATACGCCGCAGTTTGCGCGGCGCGGCCGCCACGCCTCGCTGAACCCGGGTTCGCCCAAGCTCTACAAGCGCTGGACGAACATCGTCCAGGCCTTTCTACCGCCATTGTTCCAGGCCCGACCCGCCGCACACTCAGTACATGGAGATCAAAGAAAAGCTCGCCATCCTGGCCGACGCCGCCAAGTACGACGCCTCGTGCTCGTCGAGCGGCGGAACCCGGCGCGATTCGCTGGGCACCGGCGGCATCGGCAGCAATGAAGGCATGGGCATCTGCCACGCCTACGCGCCCGACGGGCGCTGTATTTCGCTGCTCAAAATCCTGCTGACCAACTTCTGCCTTTACGACTGCGTGTACTGCGTCAACCGGCGCAGCAGCAACGTCGTGCGTGCCCGCTTCTCGGTGCGCGAAGTCGTCGAGCTGACGCTCAACTTCTACAAGCGCAACTACATCGAAGGCCTGTTCCTGTCGTCCGGCATCATCCGCAACTCGGACTACACCATGGAGCAGCTCGCGCTCGTCGCCAAGACGCTGCGCACGCAGCATGCGTTTCGCGGCTACATCCACCTGAAGACCATTCCGGACGCCGCGCCCGAGCTGATCGCCGAGGCCGGGCGCTGGGCGGACCGCCTGTCGATCAACGTCGAACTGCCGACCGAAACCGGGCTGCAGCGTCTGGCTCCCGAGAAGAACCTGCGCGACATCCGCGCCGCGATGGGCTCGCTGCGCCTGGCCATCGACGAGAACAAGGAAGAGAGCCGCAAGACCGCCAAGGCGCCGCGCTTCGCGCCCGCCGGCCAGAGCACGCAGATGATCGTCGGCGCCGACGCCGCGAGCGATCGCGACGTGCTCGAAACCAGCGTCAATCTCTACAGCAACTATCGGCTGCGCCGCGTCTACTACAGCGCCTTCAGCCCGATTCCCGATGCGTCGAAAGCGCTGCCGCTGGTCGCGCCGCCGCTCGTGCGCGAGCATCGCCTGTACCAGGCCGACTGGCTGCTGCGCTTCTACGGCTTTTCGATCGACGACATCACGCCGCAGGACGTGCAGGCCAATCTCGACCTCGAAGTCGACCCGAAAACGGCCTGGGCGTTGCGCAACCGCGAGCAGTTTCCGGTTGACCTCAACACGGCTCCGCGCGAAAAGCTGCTGCGCGTTCCGGGGCTCGGCGTGAAAACGGTCGACAAGCTCGTCGATCTGCGCCGGCACAAGCGGCTGCGCTTCGAAGATCTCACGCGCCTGCGGGTTTCATCGCGCAAGGTCGCGCCGTTCGTCATCACGATCGATCATCGGCCGCGCGCGGAATCCGACACCGACAGCGCGCAACTCCGCAACACGCTCACGGCGACGCGGCCACGGCAGGCCGACCTGTTCACCTGAGCATGTCCGCATCGCAGACGTTCGTCGTCGCGCGCCTGGACGACGGCGCCGATTTCGTGCAATGGCGAGCACAGGCCCGCGAGCTGCTGCAAGCGCGAATCGAGCCCGAGCGCGTGAGCTGGCGGGTCGGAAACGACGGTGGCGATCTGTTCACCGAACCAAGTTCGCCCGAAGCACCGCTGCAGGCGACGGCCGTGCCGAGCGTGAATGTGCCGAAGGATTTTCTGTCGCTCGCCTACAACGTGCTCGCGCATCGCGATCCGCAGCGCCACGCCCTGCTCTACCGGCTGCTCTGGCGACTCGCGCACGGCGAGCCGAGGCTGCTCGACATCATCACCGACGACGATGTCGTGCGCGCCCGCGCCTGGGCGAAGTCGGTGGGCCGCGATCTGCACAAGATGAAAGCCTTCGTGCGCTTTCGCGAAGTCCAGCGCGAAAACGAAGAGCCCGTCTTCGTCTCCTGGTTCGAACCCGAGCACGACACCGTCAAGCTCGTGGCGCCGTTCTTCATGCGCCGCTTTGCCGGCATGCACTGGTCGATCCTGACGCCCGATCGCTCGGCGCACTGGGATGGCGAGACGCTGCGCTTCGATCGCGGAGCCTCGCGCTCCGACGCGCCCGACGGCGATGCGCTCGAGCAACTCTGGCGCCAGTATTACCGCAGTATCTTCAATCCCTCCCGGCTCAAGGTGACGGCGATGAAGAGCGAAATGCCGATGAAGTACTGGAAGAACCTGCCCGAGGCGATGCTGATTCCCGAGCTCATCCGCGAAGCGCAGCCGCGCATGCAGGCGATGGTCGCGGCCGCGCCGACGACACCGCGCAAGCGCGTGAGCCGTCGCGTCGACACGCCGGACGAAGCGCTGCCGCATGGCAGCCTGCGCGAGCTGCGCAAGCAGGCCCACGATTGCCGGCGCTGCGAGCTGTGGAAGCCGGCGACGCAGACCGTGTTCGGTGAAGGTCCGAGCGACGCGCGGATCATGCTGATCGGCGAACAGCCGGGCGATCAGGAAGACCTCGCCGGCAAGCCCTTCGTCGGTCCGGCAGGCCGCATGCTCGACCAGGCGCTCGTAGAGATCGGCCTCGATCGCAAGCAGCTTTACGTGACCAACACGGTCAAGCACTTCAAGTTCGAGCCGCGTGGAAAGTTCCGCCTGCACAAGCGCGCGGATTCACGCGAGCAGCACGCCTGCCGCGTCTGGCTCGATGCGGAACTCGAAAAGCTGCAGCCCGAGACCATCGTCTGCCTCGGCAGCATGGCGGCCAGCGCGATCCTCGGCAGCAGCTTCAAGCTGCTCGAGCAACGCGGCCAATGGCACGAGCTCGGCGATGGGCGACGCGCCTTCGCGACCGTGCATCCGTCTTACCTGCTGCGGGTTCCGGGCGAGCAGGAGCGTGCGCAGGCGTATCGCGACTTCGTGCGCGACCTGCGACTGCTGACCGCGGCAAGCCCGTGATCGAGTGACCGAATCGGGCGATTGAAACAGCCGGGACGCCGACATCGCGTCCCGGCTCGTCGGCATCCGAATCAGCGAGCGCGCCGGCGGATCGCGCCGACGAGGCCCGCCAGGCCCAGCATCGACAGCAGCAAGCCGTCGAACGCGCCGCCGCCGCGGCGACCGCTGCCGTCACCGCCTCCATCGCCAGGAGCATCCGGCGCGGTCGACTTCACCGTGCCCGAGGAGGTCTTGGCCGAAGTGGTTCCCGCGGTGTTCTTCACCTGCAGCGACGGCGTGTAGCTGCCGGCCGCGGTGTAGGTGTGCGTGGCGACGGCAGTCGACTGCGACACCACCGGCGAGCCGTCGCCGAAGTCGAAGATGTAGAGCTCGATGCTGCCGCCGTCGGAATCGAAGGACTGCGAGCCGTCGAAGGTGACGAGCAGCGGCGCACGGCCGCTCTGCGGAGACACCGTGAGCGCGGCCACCGGACCGGAGCCCGGCGGCGTGACGACGACCGCGGTGGTGGTCTTGATCGTGACCTTGGAGGCCGGCGACGCCGCGCCGCGCGCATCCTGGGCGATCACCGAGGCGACGAAGGTTCCGGCCGCGCGATACGTATGGCTCGTCGTCGGCTGCGATTGCGTGACCGCCGCGCTGCCGTCGCCGAAGTCGAAGCGGTATTCGACGATCGCGTCGCCATCGACATCGTGCGAACCGCCGGCATCGAAGCTCACCGCGAGCGGAATCTGGCCGTAGGTGCTCGATGCGGTCAGCGAGGCCGAAGGCGCGCTGTTGCTGGCCGGCGGCGCAGCCGAAGTCTGGATCGTCACCGAGGCCGATGCCGACGCGCGATCCGGATCGCTCACGGTGACGCTGGCCGAATAGCTGCCGACGCCTTCGAAGGTGTGCTGCGCGATCGGCGAAGTCTGCGTCACCACTGCACCGTCGCCGAAGTTGAAGGTGTAGCTCAGCGCATCGCCGTCGGCATCGCTCGAAGCGGAGGCATCGAAGCTCACCACGAGCGGCACGGTGCCGCTGGTCGGCGTCGCCGTCAGTCTGGCGACCGGCGTGTGGTTCGGCTCGGTGGGGTCTTCGGGATCGCCGCCGCCGGGCCCGTCGCACTTTCCGTCTTCGGCCGAAACCGCATGGAACGGCGTGCCTGCGCCGCTGACTTCGACGTTGTCGACGATCCAGCCGAAGCCGGCCGAAACCGAGTCGGTGGCGACGACGAAGCGCAGGCGTGCGCTGTGGCCCGCGAGCGTGGTTCCGAAGTCGAGCTTCTCGTGCAGCACGCCGCCGGATTCACCACCGTAGCCGCGGCGGCCGTTGGCCCGCAGCTTGGCGTTGTAGCCGCCCGCGAAAGTCGCGCCGAAGTCGGCCGCATCCTGCCAGGCGCCGCCGTCGACGCTCACTTCGATCACGCCGCCGTCGTACTTGGCGAACAGGTCCGCCTCGAAGTCGTAGTAGTGATCGAAGGCGAGCGCGAAGCTGCCGCCGGCCGGAACGCTGAAGCTCGGCGTGACCAGCGAGAGCGTGGTCGCGCTGCCGAGATCGGGCGCGAACCAGGCGTTGCCGCTGCCGGTGGTCGCGTTCTGGTCGCCGATGGTCCAGACCTGCGTCGTGCCGGTGCTGGCCGTCGACCAATCCGGCGTCGACAGATCGGGATGATCGAAACCGTCCTTGGCCGCAGTGCGCGCGATGTCGGCATTGCCGATCAGCGTGGCGCTGATGCTGGTCGGATAACGCACGGCCGCATCGGCGTCGGACGGTGCGTCGAGCGTGAGCTTGACCGGCAGGCTGACGACGCCGCCGATGCCCGATGCGAGCGCCGCCTTGACGCTCGCCTGCGCGGTCTGTGCGACCTCGCCCGCGGTGAAGCTCAGGCGATTGCCGTCGGGGAAGCTCAGGCCCGCGGCGGTGCTGCTGATGGTGCCGCTGAGCGTCTGGCCGGCCGTGTAGCCGCCGTTGTTGAGCAGCGCGAAATTGAGCCTGCCGGTTTCGCCCGAATCGAGCACGCCGTCGTGATCGCAGCCGTCGATGCCCTCGCCGCTGCCGATGCCGGAGACCAGCGTCGGAGCCGACGCGGCGAGCGCGACGTAGCTTTCGGTCACGCCGACGTTGTCGCTGCTGTTGCTCGGCGGAGCCACCGCATCGAGGCCGATGCCGCGACGTGCGAACGCGCGCGCCGCCACGTTGAAATCGACCGGATCGTTCGCGGCCGCGCAGGCCAGGATGCCGTCGCGCGCATCGACGAAAGTCGGCGAAGACGGCGTCATCTTGAGGCCGCAGATGATGTAGTCCTTCATGCGCGCCTGGGCGTCGGCGAAGCTGCGGCCCGGCACGTTGAGCAGGCCCACGTACACGTTGAACAGCATGTTGGCCCAGACTTCGCCGGTGTTGTGCACCTCGGAGTTGCCGGCGCCGTCGACACCGAACGCAGCCGGAGCCGCGACCTGGCCTTGCGAAGCTTCGACGTCGGTCAGCGCGACGCCGTCCTGGATGTGCTTGAAGGTCAGCGAGTTCTTGGCGAAGTCGTAGGAGTACGGCATGCGACGAATGCCGTAGTAGTAAGCCGGAACCACGTAGTAGCCGGTGCCATAAGCGCCCTGATACCGCTCGTTGCCGGACACCAGGCGATCTTCCTCGCGCACCGCGAGCATCATCGAATCGATGTCGCCCCAGCCCTCGCCCATGCCGCCGCCCTGGTTGTTCGACAGGCCCGAGCCGTTGCCGACCAGGCGGTTGCTGACGTAGTGAAAGTATTCGTGCGCGATCACCAGATTGTCGAAGGTGCCGTCGTAGTCGATCGAGGCTTCACGCTTCACGTGCAGGCTCACGGTCTGGCCCGCGGCGAGCTGCGCCTTGAGCATTTCGCCGACGTCCTTGCGGATCATCACCGCGGGCGCGGTGTAGAGCGCATCGGTGGTGATGCCGATGTTGATCGGAATGTCGGCGTTGCCCATCGAGCCCGGATTGCCCTCGCCGTTGTTGACGACGACCATCGCCTTGGCGCCCGACAGCATCGCGAACTTCTCCTTGGTGGTGAAGCTGCAAGTGCCGCGATCGATCAGTGCGATCTTGCCGATCAGGCGCGGATCGGGAAGCGCCGGCACTTCCGGAAGCAGCCCGGTCGGATCGGCCGGCACGGCATCGTTGCAGCCATTGCTGGTCGGAGCGCTGCCGTCGTTGGCCAGGACCAGATCGCCGGTGACGTCGAAGGTCTGCGGGCCGAAGCTCGCACCCGCGAAGCGATAACCGCTGCCACCGCTATCGGCGCAGTTGCCGTCCGGCGAGCGCTGGCAGGTTTCGCCGCGCAACGCGCCATCGAACAAGTACATCTGCATCGTCGGCGACGAGCCGTCCGCCGGCGTCGCCATGTTGGCGTTGTTGCGGCCCGAGCCGTCCTGGCCTTGTGCCGAAACCGCATCGCCCTCTTCGCCTCCACGCCCGTAGTTGAGGGTCTGCGCGTTGCCCGCGGCTTCGTTGAAGCCATGGTCGTACCACCAGTCGTGCAGCCAGTTGTTCATGTAGAACAGGTTGACGACCGCAGCCTGCTGCGCGTTCGCGGTCGACGGATCGTCGTCGCCGTGAATCGGATAATCGAAGCTGTTCGGCCCGCTCAGCGCGGCGCGCACGTCGCCGGTTCCGGGCAGATAGCCGTCGCCCGTGAGTTCACCACCGACCGGCAGGTTGATCGGCAGCGACAATTGCAGGCTGCTGTCGAGGAAGGCATCGACGTGGTTGCCGGTGGTGGTCGTCGCGCCATCCGGCAGCCAGGCGTCGCCGGTGCTGATCGGGCCGCTGACGAGCGAAACCAGATTCGCCACCGCGCTCGTGCGCGGCAGCTCGTCGTCCGGCGTGCTGCCCGGAAACGGCAGATAGCCGTTGCCGAGCGGAGAATCCATCGGTTGATGCGTGCCGCTGTTGTCGGCGAACACGCGATACGAGAACGCGGTGTTGCCGCCTTCGTGGGCGACCAGGTTCTTGCGGAACAGCAGCTCGCCGCTGCTCGCCGAGATCACGTAGGCGTAGGCATCGCGACGACCGTCCGCGTTCGCCGGAGCCCCGAACAGCTCGACGTAGTAGGCCGGCACCAGACCGTCGGCGCCCGGGTAATAAACCGGCTTCACGCGCACCGCGCGGCCCAGGCGATAGTCGCTGCGATTGCTCGACGACACGAACCACTCGTAGTCGCCGCTGCTCTTGAAGCTGCTGAACAGGGCCGCCGCGAGATGGCCGCCGAGATTGCCGATGGCGGCGCTGATCGCATCGGCCTTGGTGCGCGCGAAGCTGCCGTCGATCTGACGCGAGCGCTCGAAACCACCCGAGATCGCGACGAGCCTGCCTTCGCGATCGGTCAGCACGTTGAGGCTGCGATTGAACACTTCGATGCCGTCCACGCGCTGGGAAAAGCGCGCGACCATACTGCCCGAGCGTGTCTGCTGCGCATCGGTGACCTTGGCCTGTTCGATCGCCTGGCGATCGAGCCCGAGCAAGGAAGACTGCGCGCTCAGGTAGGCACGCCCCAGTGCCGCCGGAATCGCCGCGGCCTTGCGCGCGCCGACACTCGGCACCGGGATCGAGGCGGGCGCCCACAGGAAGCCCGAGCCTCCGCGCAGCGCATCGACGTGCGAGGTGTAGCCGAGCGGGCTGCGCAGCGCCTCGGCGCGCTTTTGCAGCGAAGCGAAGCTGCTGGAGCGCAAGCCACCGGTCGCGCTGAGCGCGTCGAAATTGGCGGGAGCGGAAGCCGACTGCGCCGCACTGGCACTGGCGGCGGCGAGGACGAGCGACAACGCAAAGACACGGGCCTTCATTGAGAGCCTTGAGCAGTTTGGTGATGCGCATCCCTGCGCGGCGTAGGACATTTCCTACCTTTATTTATGACTCACCAGTCAGATTTCAGGCAATCCTGACAACTGCCCAGCTTTCGGCTGAAAGAAAACCCTTACATACGAAAGGGCCCCGGTAGCGCATTGCTACCGGGGCCCTGTTACCAGCTGGATTTTCTTACTTGCCGGCCTTGCCCTTGGCCGGCGCCGCGAGGCCGCGGCGTTCGAGCAGCGGTTCGATCCTGGCGTCGCGACCGCGGAACTCGCGATACAGCTGCATCGCATCGACCGCGCCGCCACGCGACAGCAGGTGATCGGCGAACCACTGGCCGTTCTCGCGCGACAGGCCGCCCTTCTCCTTGAACCATTCGACGGTGTCGGCGTCGAGCACCTCGCTCCAGATGTAGGCGTAGTAGCCGGCCGAGTAACCGCCCGAAAACACGTGCGAGAAGTAGGTCGTGCGATAGCGCGGCGGAACCAGCACGTAATCGACGCCGGCCTGCTTGAGCGCGGCCGCCTCGAACGCGAGCACGTCGTCGACCTTGGCCTTGTCGACCGGCAACTGATGCCAGGCCTGGTCGAGCAGGGTCGCGGCCAGATACTCGGTGGTCGCGAAGCCCTGGTTGAACTTCTCGGTGGCTTTCATCTTGTCGACGAGTACCTGCGGCATCGGCTCGCCGGTCTTGTAATGCTTGGCGTAATGCGCGAGCACTTCGGGCCAGGTGGCCCACATCTCGTGCACCTGCGACGGAAACTCGACGAAATCACGCGGAACATTGGTGCCCGAGAACATCGGGTACTTCACGTTCGACAGCAGGCCGTGGATGGCGTGGCCGAACTCGTGGAAAGCGGTGTTGACCTCGTCGGCCGTCATCAGCACCGGCTCGCCCGCGGGCGGCTTCGGAATGTTGAGATGGTTCGCCACCACCGGCTTGTAGCCGAGCAGGTCGGATTGATCGACATACGAGTTCATCCAGGCGCCGCCCTGCTTGGAGTCGCGCTTGAACGGATCGAAGATGAAGATGCCGAACGCCACGCCGTCCTTGAACACTTCGAACACGCGTGTGTCCGGGTGGTACTTGGGCAAGTCGCTACGCTCCTTGAACGTGAGCCCGTAGAGCTTCTCGGCCATGAAGAACACGCCGTTTTCGAGCACGTTGTTCATCTCGAAATACGGACGCATCTGCGATTCGTCGAAATCGTAGCGCTGCTTGCGCACCTGCTCGGCGACGTAGGCCCAATCCCAGGCCTGCAGCTTGTAGCCGGCCTTCTGCTTGTCGAGCAGCTTCTGCATGTCGGCGGCTTCTTTCTTCGCGTTGGCCACGGCCGCCGGTGCGATCTGGGCGAGCAGCTGGTTGACCGCGTCGGTGGTCTTGGCCGTGCCGTCTTCGAGCTGATACGCCGCGTGATTCGGATAGCCGAGCAGCGCCGCGCGCTTGGCACGCAGCTCGACGATCTGCGCGACGATTCGGGTGTTGTCCGCATCGCCGCCGTGGCTGCCGCGCGCGAGCGAGGCCTTGTAGATGCGCTCGCGCAGCGCGCGGTTCTTGAGGCTGGTCAGCGGCGGCTGGCCGGTGGTGTTCTGCAGCGTGATGAGGAATTTTCCGCTCAGGCCACGCGCATTGGCCGCATCGCGGGCGCCGGCGATCTCGTTCGCATCCAGGCCGTCGAGCTCGGCTTCGCTGTCGACGACGACGGCCGATTCGTTGGTGTCCTTGAGCACGTTCTGCTGGAACTGCGTGTTGAGCTTGGCGAGCTGCTCGTTGTAATCGCGCAGCTTGTCCTTGTCGGCATCCGACAGCTGCGCGCCGGCGCGCACGAAGTTGGTGTAATAGCGGTCGAGCAGGCGCGCGCTTTCGGCGTCCAGGCCCAGCTGCGCGACGTTGTCGTGCAGCGTCTTCACGCGGGCGAAGAGCTTTTCGTTGAGCAGGATCGAGTCGCTGTAGGCCGACAGCTTCGGCGATACGTCGGCCTCGATCTTCTGCAGCGTGTCGTTGGTGTTCGTCGCGGTGAGGTTGAAGAAGATGTAGTTCACGCGGTTCAACGCGAGGCCACTCTTTTCGAGCGCGACGATGGTGTTGTCGAAGCTCGGCGCCTCCTTGCTGTCGGCGATCGCCTCGACTTCGGCCTTGCCCTGCTTCATGCCGATCTCGAAGGCCGGAGCGAAGTGCTCGTCCTTGATCTTGTCGAACTGCGGATAGTGATACGGCAGCTCGCTGAGCTGCAGCAGCGGGTTCGCCGTTTCGGCTGGGCTGGCGGGCATGGGCTTCTCGGCTGTGGAGGCGGAAGGCGATTTCGCGGCGCAGGCGACGAGGCCAAAGCAGCCGGCGACGGCAACGGCCATCAGGGCTTTTTTCATGGTTTTGGTGAACTCTCGGTTTTCTGATCGGCGCAGTTCGAGCTGCGATCGTTTGCAGACCGCATCATGCACCGAGGGTTCGCGGGGAGATTCCTCAGTGCGACGCGCTGATTTCCACCAGTTCGCGAAGACCGCTGGGCGGGCCATGATCCGCCCCTAGTACCTGCGAAAACGCAATGGCGGTCACGACCCGCCCTACGGCTGCTCAGAGCGACGCGGGACAGCTCGGCTGCGGGCCGCTCAGGCTCAACAATCCGCGACCGATGTCGTCGGCCAGCGCCTGCGCGGTGCGCTGATGCCCGGCGACGAGCGCATCGAATCCCTCGCCGACCGTCTGCGTCGAGCGCGTGGAGCAGACGAGCGTCGTCTTCTTGCTCTTGAGCTCCCAGTTGGCTTCGAGCAGGGCATAGCGACCGAACACCGCGTCCATGCGCGAAACCTCGACGGCGATGCGCACGCGCTCGTCGCCGATCGGCGCCTGCAATGCGGTCGCGAGGCGCGCGAGCAAGGCGGCGCGAAATTCTTCGGGCAGCGGCGCAACCCAGAGCCGGTTCTCGACCAGGGTGAAGCGCTCCGCGCCCTCGCGCAGCACCAGCTGCGGATAATCGGCCTGCGCGGCCACCTTGACGGGCAGCAGGTCGACCGAGGACGGCAGCCGTGGCTTGGGCGTGTTCGCATCGACCGGCGGGACCAGCGTGTAGTAGCGCAGCTTCGGGTTGCTCGCGCAGGCGGCGAGCACGGCGAGCAGCACGAGGGACAGCAGCAGCTTGGCGGCGTTCATGGCGTCTCCGGTGCCGCCGGTTGCGGCGCCGCGGTGGTGGGATCGGGAAGTTGCGTGGTTTCTGGGTCGCCCTTGATCTCGGGGCGGCCGCGCAGCAGCGATTCCGGATGCCGTTGCAGGTAGTCGCCGAGCGAGCGCAGCGAGCGCGCCGCGCGTTCCACTTCGCCCAGCGTGCCGCGCGCGTCGCGCTGCAGGCGGCCGTCGTCTGACAGCTGCTCGCTGACCGATTGCAGCGTGCGCTGCACCTCCTGCACGGCCTTGGTCAGTTCGGGGACAACCTGCCCGTCGAAGCGCTTGAGCAGCTCGTCGGTGGACTTGATCGTGCTGTTGAGGTTGCGGCCGATCTCGTCGAGCGGCATCGCCTCGATCTTGGTGACGATGTTGCTGATCTGCTCCTGGATCTGGTCGAACTCGCCACGCGAGGTTGGAATCTCGAGCGGCTGCTGGCCGGCCGGCGGTGCGTACTTGTGCGCCTTGGGATCGAAGTCGAGCGAGATGTAGAGCTGGCCCGTGAGCAGGTTGCCGGTGCGCATCTGCGCACGCAGCCCGCGTTCGATCAGCATGCGGAAGAAGGTGTCGGCATTCTTCGGCTCGCGTTCGGTGTTCTGCTGCCAGCCCTTGTAGGCACGGCCCATGTTGCGTGGATAGACGTCGATCTCGACGTCGGACCAGAAATCGCGGCGATCGCGATCGTAGGCGAGCTCGACCGATTTCACGCGGCCGATCTCGATGCCCTGGAACACCACCGGTCCGCCGGCACCGAGTCCGCGCGTGCTCTGGAAGAAGCGCAGCCGCAGGCGCATCGACTCCTCCGCCGACGGCGCAGCGGCGGCAAGCCGGTCGTCGAACAGCTCGAAGTCGGTATTCTCGGGTGCGATCTCGCCGGGCTCGTCTTCGGGAAACGCCTGGAAGGCCATGCCTCCGGCGACGATGCTGGCCACCGACTGCGTGTCGACCTTGAAGCCCGCGGCCCCGACTTCGACATCGACGCCGCTCGCGTTCCAGAAGCGCGTGTTGCGCGTGACGAGCTTGTCGTACGGCGCGTCGACGAACAGCTCGAAATTGACGCGCTTGCCCTCCGCATCGAGTTCGCGACCGACGACGCGGCCGACCGGAATGCGGCGGAAATAGATCGGCGAGCCAAGGTCGAGCGAACCGCCGTCCGCCGCATGCAGAACGAAGCGGCGGCCCTGCTGATCGTTGGTCACCGTCGGCGCCTTTTCGAGGCCCTCGAACTGCAGGCGCTCGATTTTCGACTCACCGACATCGACGCCGATGTAAGCGCCCGAGATCAAGGTGCCGAGACCGGAAACGCCGCCCAGGCCGATGCGCGGACGCACGACCCAGAAGCGCGAATCCTCGACCGCGACGTGCTCGGCGTCGTGGATCAGCGCGATGCGCACGCGCACCGATTGCTTGTCGTCGGAGAGCTCCACGCGCTCGACCTTGCCGATCGGCACTTCCTTGTAGCGGACCTCGGTTTTGCCGGCTTCCATGCCTTCGGCGGTCTTGAAGGTGATGGTGATGTTCGGGCCCGAGCCGAGATAGCTGCGCACGCCGAGCACGGCGGCTGCGAGCGCGGCGATCAGCGGAACGACCCAGATCACCGAGATCGTCCAGCGGCGCGGTCTCTCGTAGCGCGGCGTGGGCAACTCGCCCTGCGGCCCGGATGATGGATTTTCTTCGTTGTCGCTCATGGGGCGTCAGATCCTTCGGGCGGGTCCCAAATCAGGCGTTCGTCGAAACTCTTGGAGGCGAGCATGGTGAGCACGACGACGGCGCCGAAGGCCACCGCTCCGGGCCCCGGCGTGACGTCGGCCAGGCTCTGGAAACGCACCAGCGCCGCCATCAGCGCGACGACGAAAATGTCGAGCATGGACCAGTGTCCGATGAACTCGACGAACCGATAAAGCTTGCCGCGCTCCTTGCGGCGCCAGCTCGAATGCCGGCCGGCGGTGATCAGCAGCGTCATCAGGATGGCGATCTTGAGCAGCGGAACCACGATGCTCGCGACGAACACGATGATCGCCAGATCCCACGATCCACGCACCCAGAGCTCGACCACGCCCGACAGGATCGTATCGCTCTGCGGCACTTCGCCGAGGCTCGCGGTGCGCATGATCGGCAACAGGTTGGCCGGGATGTAGAGCAGCGCGGCCGACAGCAGCAGTGCCCAGGTGCGCGCGAGCGAATGCGGCAGGCGCCGATGCAACGGTGCTTCGCAGCGCGGGCAGATCGCATGGCGGCCGGCCTCGGGCGCCTGCACGACGAGACTGCAGGCCGAGCAGCGGATCAGGCCGAGTTGCGCGGCGGTGATGACGGTCGGCTCGCTCAAGTGCTGTCTTCCTCGAACTCGCTTTCGTTGTCGCCGACGCCCCAGTCCCACAGCTGATCGAGATCGAAGTTGTTGAGCACGGTCAGCAGGACCGTCAGCAGCGCGAAGCCCCACATTCCGACACCGGGCTTGATCGCGGCCAGGCTCGTGAGTTTCACCACCGAGACCAGCACGCCGAGCATGAACACTTCGACCATGCTCCAGGGCTGCATCGCACGCAGTGTGTGCATGACCGGCACGAACAGGGCCACCGGCTCGCTCATGCGCACCGCGATCAGCACGTGCAGCAGCATCAGCAATTGAATCAGCGGAAACAAGAACACGGTCAGCGCCGCCAGCAAAGCCACCAGCGCGACGCCGGTGTCGTAGGTCACGAGCACCGCGTCGAGCAGCGTCGCATCGCGCACCGTCCCTTGAATCTGCATCGTCACGATCGGATAGACATTGGCGACGATCAGCACGAGCAGCGCGGTCACCGTGAGCGCGAGCATGGCATCGACGTCGAGCTTGCGACGCCGATAGATCTCGCCGCCGCAGCGCTCGCAGTACGCGATCTCGCCGCGCAGCAGCCGGCGCCGCTGATACGCGGCGTCGCAATGCTCGCAGACGACGACGCCGATGCGGGCGACGCTCAGGCGGCTATGGTGATGCGTGAGAGCCATGCGGGCAGTTCGGCCAGCGTGTCGATGAGAACATCGGGTGGGTGCAGCTCGAATTCCTCGGCACTGCCGTAGCCGCCGCGCAGTCCGGCCACCGGCATGCCGGCTCCGCGCGCGGCTTCGACGTCGTGACGCGAATCGCCGACCATCGCGCAGCGCTCGGGGCGCTCGCCGAAGTGCCGCGCCAGATGCAGCAGCGGCTCCGGATCGGGCTTGCGCTGCGGCAGCGAATCGCCGCCGAGCAGCGCGCCGAAGCGATCGCGGATGCCGAAATGCTGCAGCAGCGGCGCAACGAAGCGCTCGGGCTTGTTGGTGCAGACCGCGAGCTCGTAGCCCTGCTCGCCGAGCTGCGCGAGCGTTTCGCTCACGTCGGGATAGAGCGTGGTGTCGATCGTGAGATTCTGTCCGTAGTGATACAGGAAGCGCTCGAAGGCCGCTTCGAAGTCGAAGCCCGGAGCCTGCGGATCGACACCGTGATGACGCAGCGCCGCGGCGAGCAGCACGCGCGAGCCGCGGCCGACCCAGGGCGTGACGAGTTCGGGGCCGACGCTGGCGAACCCATGCTCGGACATCGCCGCGTTGACCGTGCGCACGAGGTCGGGCCGCGAATCGACCAGCGTTCCATCGAGATCGAAGATAATCAGTGCCATTGAAGATTCTATGCCGTGCCCGGCCACGCTCGGTTTTGAGATTCGTCTGAAACTCGCCGGCCGTCGCGGCGTCTTATCGCCAATGGCGTCTGCGGCATCCCTTTTCGCATCGTTCCTCAGGAGGACCATCGAGTTGGCTCGACACCAGCTTTCGGCATCCCATTGTTTCATAGCCTCGCGACGCCGCGCCTGCGCGCTCGTCCTGGCGGCGTTCTCCCTTGTGACCGCGAGCCCGGCTCGCGCCGAGTTCGAACATCTGCGGAAGCTGCAATCGCAGGGTGCCGAAATCACCGCGGCGGTCTACGACCTCGACGACAACAAGCTCATCCAGACGCTCAACCCGGCCCAGCGCCTGGCGCCGGCTTCGGTGACCAAGATCGCGATCACCGCCGCCTCGCTCGACGCCTGGCCGGCCGACAAATCGTTCAAGACCCGCCTGCTGGGCCTGGGCGCACCGCGACAGAACGTGCTCGAAGGCGACCTGATCCTGCAAAGCGAAGGCGATGCCACGCTCGATCACGAATCGCTCTGGCTGCTGGCCGCTCAGCTCAAGGGCGAAGGCATCGACACCGTAACGGGCGGGATGATGGTGAACCCGGCTTACGGCCCGCTGACCTGCGACAATCAGGATCGCTGCGAGGCCACCGAGCGCAGCGACACCGCCTACAACGTGCCGCTGGCCGCCATCGGCGTCGACTACGGCACCTGGTGCGTCAACGTGCGCGCCTCGGCGGTCGGCGATCCGGCCAACGTGCGCGGCTGCGGCGTCGCCCGGCTGCCGATCGCGGTCGAAGGCAGCATCAAGACCGTCGCCGCCAAGCAGAAGAACACCTTCTGGGTCGAGCGCGTGACCCGCGACGGCATGGATACCCTGCGCGTCGGCGGCAACATCCCGATGGGCGAAGACCAGCGCGTCTACCGCGCCATGTCGAGCCCGGCCCTCGGCGTGGGCCTGTTGCTCAAGGAGATGATCGGCGAACTCGGCGTGAACTTCGCGGGCCCGGTACGCCTGCAATACGGCCAGCCGGCCGCGAGCACGCACGTCATCGCCGAGGTCGAGGGCTTGGCCCTGCGCGAGCAGCTCGGCCGCATGATGCGCTACTCGAACAACTACATCGCCGACCTGCTGACGCTCAATCTCGGTGCCGCGCGCTTGCCGAAGCCGCCGTCGCAGCTCGCCGAGGCCGGCGACGCGCTCGCCAGCTTCGTCGCCAGCAACAGCCTCGCCGGGGCGAGCGCCAAGGCCAAGCCACGGCTGCTCAGCGGCAGCGGGCTGACGCCCGAGAACGAGCTGTCGGCCGACGACCTGATCGGCCTGCTCGCCAACCAGTACCGGCGCACGCAGACCTTCCCGGTGTTCTACGGCCAGTTCGTGGTGCCGAGGCAGGCGCCGTTCGCGTTCGTGCGCCAGGGCAATGCGGACTGGCTCGATCGCGTCACGCTCAAGACCGGCACCATGAACGACCCGCGCTCGGTCTGCGGAATCGCCGGCTACCTGCGCAAGAAGAACGGCGGCTGGATGGCGTTCGCGGTGATCGTCAACGGCGGGCCGAAGGTCAAGCGCATTCCGCTCTACAAATCGATGGAGGCGGCGCGCAACGACATCGAGGCGGTGCTCGCCAGATACTGAGGAGCTTCAGTCGGGCTTGTTGCGCATCCAGTCCGCGGTCTGGAAAAACGAGGCAAGCAGGCGATCCGCCAGCACCGGATCGAAATCGATGTCGACGAGCGCCTGCTGCATGCAGTGCAGCCACTGATCGCGCTCGGCGCTGCCGATCGCGAACGGCAGGTGCCGGGCACGCAGGCGCGGATGACCGAAGCGCGCAACGAAATGATCCGGCCCGCCCGACCAGCCGCACAGGAACCAGAAGAACTTGTTGCGCGAGCCTTCCGTCGTCGGCGGATGCAGGGCACGGATACCGGCATAGGCCGGCTCGTGGTCCATGCGGTCGTAGAAGGCGTCGACGAGCCGGCGCACACCGGGTTCGCCACCGAGCAGGTCGAACAGCCGCGGCGCGGAATTCGTCGTTTCGGAAGCGGCTTGGGCAGTGGATTGGGTATCGGACGAGTCGGTCATTGAGCAAAACTTGCATGCGAATCGGCTCCGGCATGCCGGAGCCGATGGATTGATGATGAGCGCACCTGAGCCCAGGTGCCTCTGGACCCGAATGGTAAGCTGAGCGACATGGATTCGATGGATTCGACCGCACCGACGAGCACAGGCCCCAAACGCCACGCTCTGATTTTCATCTTCATCACCGTGGTCATCGACGTGCTCGGTCTGGGCATGGTCATTCCGGTGCTGCCCAAGCTGGTCGAAGCCTTCAGCGGCGGCGATACCTCGCAGGCGGCGCGCATGCTGGCCCTGTTCGGCACCGCCTGGGCGCTCATGCAGTTCCTGTTCTCGCCGCTGCTCGGCATGTTGTCGGATCGCTTCGGCCGGCGGCCGGTGATCCTCGTTTCCTGCCTTGGCCTCGGGCTCGATTACGTGCTCATGGCACTCGCGCCGAACCTGAGCTGGCTGTTCGTCGGCCGGCTCATCTCGGGCATCACCGCGGCCAATTTCGCGACCGCCGGCGCCTACATCGCCGACAGCACGCCGCCGTCCAAACGCGCGGCCGGCTATGGCGTGATCGGCGCCGGCTTCGGCGTCGGCTTCGTCATCGGGCCGGCGGTCGGCGGCCTGCTCGGCGCCGTCGATCCGCGCCTGCCGTTCTGGGTCGCGGCCGCGCTCGCACTCGCGAACTTCGCCTACGGCCTGCTGGTATTGCCCGAATCGCTGCCGCGCGCGCAGCGCACCGCGAAACTGGTCTGGTCGCGTGCGAACCCGATCGGGGCACTCAAGCTGCTGCGCTCGCATTCGGAACTGACCGGGCTCGCCGCCGTGTATTTCTTGTTCCACCTGGCCCACCAGGTGTTCATGAACACCTTCGTGCTCTACGCGAGCTACCGCTTCGGCTGGGACATCCGCCAGGTCGGCTGGGCGCTCACCGCCGTGGGCGTCTGCGGAATCGTCGTCCAGGGCGGGCTGGTGCGGCAGGCGGTCAAGCGCCTCGGCGAACGTCCGACCTTGCTGCTCGGGCTCTCGTTCGGAACCGTCGGACTCGCGCTCTGGGCTTCGGCCACGACCCCGACGCTGTTCTGGATCGGGCTGCCGCTGATCTCGCTGATGGGCCTGTTCGGCCCATCGGCCCAGGGGCTCATGACGCGCCATGTCGGCGCCAGCGAGCAAGGCCGGCTGCAGGGGGCCAACGCGAGCATCATGGGCATCACCGGCGTGGTCGGACCCAGCCTGTTCAACCTGACTTTCGCCTACTTCATTGCACCGAACCCGCTGCGCGCGGTCTGGCCGGGCGCGCCGTTCTGGCTGTCTTGCTGCCTGGTGCTGGTCGGGTTGCTCATAGCGCTGCAGGTCACCCGCCGCAGCGCCGCGCCGGCTCGGCAGTCGGTCGCTTGAGTCGGACCCATTAGCCCCCAAGCTTTTCGCATGGGCAACAAAAGCAATTCAGGGCAAGCCGGACACGAGCCGGTCCGCCTCGACAAATGGCTGTGGGCCGCGCGGTTCTACCGCACGCGAACGATCTCGCAGGAGGCCATCGACGGCGGCAAGGTGCGCTACGAAGGCGAGCGCGCCAAGGCCTCGAAAACCGTGCAGGTCGGAGCGCGCATCGAGCTGCGCCAGGGTTACGACGATCTGGAAGTGGTGGTGAAAGCCTTGTCGGAGCACCGCGGCAACGCCACGCTGGCGCGGACGCTCTATGAGGAAACCGAGGCCAGCCGCAGAAAGCGCGAGGCGATGGCCGAGCAGAAGCGCATAGAAGCCGCCTCGTTCGATTCGGTCAGGCCCGACAAGCGCCAGCGCCGTCTGCTCGAAAAACTGCGACGGACCCTGATCGATACCGGCCACGACCACTGAGCTTCGCTGGATTTGGGCCCCATAACGACAGAAGCCGTCGTCTGGGGGGAGACGACGGCTTCTGCGACGATCATCCATACCAACCTGGAAGTGGGAGAGCCGGGCCTTCCCTGCCTGCTCTGCCGATTCCTCGCTGCGCATCCATGCGCAGAACTTGGCGCGATTGATCGTGAGTCCAGACTAGAGAAGCGAACTGAATTGAGTATGAATCTTATTCTCCCAAACGATTCGCCTACGCGATTATCAGTGGATGCTGACAATTGCTGAAAGTTATAAACTTATGTCATCCCTAAACGCACCAGTCTCGGCATCGGAGCCTCGCGCCGCGCCGGTCTCCGCCGCCTCTTTGCCCTTGAACGCCACGATCTCCGCCGCTTCAGTCCTCGGCCACCCTGCCGCGCCGAACCCGATCATCGACGATCAGGCCATCGTCCGGCTCAATGCGGAGTACCGGACTCTCGCTTTCGAAGAGCGGCTGCGTCGGCTGTACCGCGATTTTCCGGCCGACAAGATCCTGCTGACGTCTTCCTTCGCCGCGACCTCGGCCTATTTTCTGCACATCGTCTCGCGCATTCGCCCCGAACAGCGCGTGCACTTCATCGACACCGGCTATCACTTCGAGGAAACGCTGAAGTATCGCGACCATCTCGTCGAGCGCCTCGGCCTGCAGGTGTCCGACGTGCGCGCCGAAGACTGGCAGCACCAGTTCACGGTCGAAGAACAGACCTGGAAGCGTGATCCGGATTTCTGCTGCTCGGTCAACAAGGTCGAGCCGCTCGAGACCATCAAGGGTCAGTATCAGGTCTGGGTATCGAGTCTGATGCGCTGGCAGAGCGAGCATCGCGCGGGGCTCGACATCTTCGAAATCCGCCGCGGCATCATCAAGTTCAACCCGATGATCGACGTCTCGCGCGAAGAGCGCGATCGCTACATCGCCGAACACGACATTCCGTTCCACCCGCTCGTGGCGCAGGGTTATTCCTCGATCGGCTGCAAGCACTGCACGGTGGCCGGCGAAGGCCGCAGCGGGCGCTGGCTCGGCAAACCCAAGACCGAGTGCGGCCTGCACCTCTAGGCCGCGCGCCGGCCGCCGCCTAGGCCACCAGCTGCAGGCTCGCGAGTCGCGAATAGAGTCCGCCGCTGCGCAGCAGTTCGGCCGGCGTTCCGGTTTCGATGATGCGTCCCTGCTCCATCACCACGATGCGATCGGCGCGCTGCACGGTCGACAGCCGGTGCGCGATGATCAGCGTGGTGCGTCCGCGCATGGCCGCCTCAAGGCCGGCGCTGACCAGCACTTCGCTTTCCGCATCGAGCGCGCTGGTGGCCTCGTCGAGCAGCAGCAGCGGCGGATTCTTGAGGATCGCCCGCGCGATCGCGATGCGCTGGCGCTGCCCACCCGACAACCTCACGCCGCGCTCGCCGAGAAAGGTCCGATACCCCTCGGGCAGGCGCGCGATGAACTCGTCGGCCAGCGCCGCGCGGGCCGCCTCGTAAACCTCTTCGTTGCTCGCGCCGGCACGACCGTAGCGGATGTTCTCGATCGCGTTGGCCGAGAAGATCACGGGCTCCTGCGACACCAGGCCGATCTGCGAGCGCAGCTCGCGCGGATCGAGATCGCGGATGTCGATGCCGTCGAACTTCAGCGAGCCCGCGCCGACGTCGTAGAAACGCAGCAGCAGCTGGAACAGTGTGGTCTTGCCGGCTCCGCTCGGACCGACGACGGCCACCGTCTCGCCTTCGCGAATGCTCAGGCTCACGTCGTCGAGCGCCAGCTGCGTGGGCCGCGACGGATAGCGGAAGCTCACGGCTTCGAGATCGAGACGCGCCTGCGGCTTGCTCGGCAGTGTGGCGGGCTGAGCCGGGCTGGCGATGGCCGGCTCGGCCGACAATAGTTCCATCAGGCGCTCGGTCGCACCGGCGGCGCGCAGCACGTCGCCCCAGACTTCGGCGAGCACGCCGACGCCGCCCGCCGTGAACACCGCGTAGAGCACGAACGAAGCGAGTTCGCCGGCCGTCATGGTGCCCGCCGACACGGATTGCGCCCCGAGCCAGAGCACGAAAACGATGGCGCCGAACACGCCGCCGATGATGCCGGCGGTCATCAGCGAGCGCACGCCCGAACGCTTCACCGCCGTGGCGAAACTGCTTTCCACCGAAACGTCGAAGCGCTCGGCTTCGGCGCGCTCCATCGTGAACGCCTGCACGGTCGGCATCGCGTTGAGGATTTCGCCGGCGAGCGCCGAGCTGTCGGCGACGCGATCCTGCGATTCGCGCGAAAGCTTGCGCAGGTGCCGGCCGATCAACACGATCGGCAGCACCACGATCAGCAACAGCAACAGCGTGATGCCGAACAGCTTGACGTTGGTGATCGCGAGCATCAGCAGCCCGCCGATGAACTGCAGCAGGCTGCGCAAACCCATCGAGATCGACGAACCGACCACGGTCTGCACGAGCGTGGTGTCGCCGGTCAGTCGCGACAGCACCTCGCCGGTGCGCGTGCTTTCGAAATACTGCGGCGATTGCTCGAGCATGCGCCGGTAGACCGCGCTGCGCAGGTCGGCGGTCACGCGCTCGCCGATCCAGCTCACCGTGTAATAGCGCGCCGCGGTGGTGACGCCCCAGAACAGGGCGATGCAGAACAGGGCGACGAAATGCCAGCCGACGGCGGCACCGGCGACGAAGCCCTGGTCGATCAGATCGCGGAACGCGAGCGGCACCGTGAGCATCGTCGCCGAACCGATCAGCAACGCGATCAGCGCAATGGCGATACGTCCACGATACGGCCACAGCAGCGGCAGCAACTGCCGCAAGGCCGCCGCGCCCGGTTTGCGCGCAGCCGGCGGTTCCGCCCGGGCGCTGTCGTTGGAGGAAGCGGGCTTGCCGTCTAGCTGGCTCATGGAAAATCTGGGGGGATTCGTGCCGAAGGAACCGGGGGTGAAGCTGCGATCAACACCTCACAGTAGCATAGGCGTTCTGCACTCCCACGCCCGCCATTTCCCGGTGCCATGAGCCAAGCCGCCGATCGCCCGCTGGACCGCCACGACATCAAAACCCTGCTGCTGGCCGCGCTCGGCGGGGCGCTCGAGTTCTACGATTTCATCATCTTCGTGTTCTTCGCGATCACCATCGGCAAGCTGTTCTTTCCACCCGAGACCGCCGACTGGGTCGCGCAGATGCAGACCTTTGGGCTGTTTGCGGCCGGCTATCTGGCGCGCCCGGTCGGTGGTGTGGTGATGGCGCATTTCGGCGATCGCATCGGTCGCAAGAAGATGTTCACGCTGTCGGTGTTCCTGATGGCGCTGCCGACGCTCGGCATGGGCCTGCTGCCGACGTACCAGCAGATCGGCGTGCTCGCTCCGGTCCTGCTGTTGGGCCTGCGCTTGTTGCAAGGCGCGGCGATCGGCGGCGAAGTGCCGGGCGCCTGGGTGTTCGTCGCCGAGCATGTGCCCGAGCGCCGCGTCGGCCTGGCCTGCAGCGTGCTCACGGCCGGACTCACGCTCGGCATCATGCTGGGCTCTTCGGTGGCCGCGCTGATCAATATCAGTCTCAGCGCCGACGAAATCCTGGCCTGGGGCTGGCGCATTCCGTTTCTGCTCGGCGGCGTGTTCGGCCTGCTAGCGGTCTGGCTGCGTCGCTGGCTCGAAGAAACCCCGGTGTTCGAGGCCATGCGCCAACGCAAGGCGCTTTCGCGCGAGCTGCCCGTGAAAACCGTCATCCGCGATCACTGGCGCTCGGTGCTGCAATCGATGCTGCTGACCTGGACACTGACCGCCGCCATCGTCGTCGTGGTGCTGCTGTCACCGACGCTGCTGCAGAAGATGTTCGCGATCCCCGCCCCGCTCGCCCTGCAGGCCAACAGCCTGGCAACGCTCTGCCTGACGATCGGCTGCGTGCTCTATGGCGCGGCGTCGGACCGCTACGGTGCGTCGCGCGTACTCGCGCTCGGCAGCCTCGCGCTGCTCGGCTCGATCTACCTGCTCTACCTCGGCCAACAGCACGCGCTGCCGCTGTTCGCCACTTACGCCCTGACCGGTTTCTGCGTCAGCATCGTCGGGGTGATTCCGAGCGTGATCGTGCGCGCCTTCCCGGCGCCGGTGCGCTTCAGCGGGCTGTCGCTCTCGTACAACCTCGCCTACGCGATCTTCGGTGGCCTCACCCCGCTCATCGTGAGCCTGCTGCTCAAGGCCAGCCCGCTACTCGCTCCGGCCCATTACGTCGGCGTCCTGAGCCTGGTCTGCCTCGTGCTCGCCGGGTTGCGCCTGCCGAGACCGGCAACGGCGGTCACCGCGACCTAGCCCGACTGCATCACCCGGCCGGAGCCGCTACCATGCGCGGCCCCCTTGCCGCGCCTGCACCGCCATGTGGTTCAAGAATCTGCTGATCTATCGTCTGGAACAGGACTGGTCGCTCCCGGCCGGCGAGCTCGAAGAAAAACTGGCCGCGCGCCCGCTGCTGCCGTGCAGCGCGATGAGCACCGAAAGCCGCGGCTGGGTCGCTCCGATCGATGACGTGCAGCTGGTGCAGGGTTTGGAGCGGCATCTGCTGATCGCCCTCGGAACCGAGCAGAAGCTGCTGCCGTCTTCGGTGCTCAATGACGCGGTCAAGCAGCGTGCGATCGAGTTCGAGCGCGAAAAGGGCTTCAAGCCCGGACGCAAGCAGCTGCGCGATTTCAAGGAGATCATCGCGGCCGAGTTGCTGCCGCGCGCCTTCACGCGCCGCAACACCACGCGCGCCTGGATCGATCCGGCGGCGGGCCGGCTGATCGTCGATGCCTCGTCGCCGACCCGCGGCGAGCAAGTCGTGGAATTTCTGCGTGAGACACTCGGGGGTGAACTGCCGGTCTCGATGCCGCAGACCGAAGCCTCGCCGGGGCAGAAGCTCACCGACTGGCTGTCCGCGCGCCGTGCACCGGGTCGCTTCGACCTCGGGGAAGAATGCGAACTCACGAGCGGGGACGCGGCCAAATCCGTCGTGCGCTACGTGCGCCACAACCTCGACGTGCAGCAGATTCAGCGTCATCTCGAGGAAGGCCTGCGCGCGAGCAAGCTTGCGATGACCTGGAACGGCCGGCTCTCGCTCGTCGTCAACGACAAGCTCGAGATCAAACGCCTCAAGTTCATGGAAATGGACGAAGCCGAAGAGGATCCGGGGCTCGATCCGGCTCGTCAGTTCGAGGCCGAGTTCACGCTGATGACCGGCCAGGTCGGGCCGATGATCGACGATTTGCTCGAAGCCTTCGGCATACAAAAGCGCTGAGCCCGGCGCGCGCGAAGCCTCGCGCCTGAGTTCAGGAGGCCTTCACTGGCTGGCAAAAGAATGCGGGGCACTCCTGTCATATCCAAAGGTCTTCGATGAAGCCGCGCTCAGCCGTTGCCATCGCCGTTCCGAAGTCCGAACGACTGCCCCACGCTACGCCGCCGGCCCCGCGCGTGAACGCCTGGATGGACGACATCACTCAGCTGCTGCGCAAGCCCACGCCCCGCCTCGGACAGACTCGGCTCGTGCGCGGCTAAATCGCTCGTTGAGCCAGCGCACCGGCCTGCTTGCGACGGCTTGCACGGACACGCGTCGTACAATGGGCGCCTATTCCTCCGGGGCTCCCGCATGCCTGCTCCCATCGATTCGGTCACCGCTCTGCTGATGCACGACGGCGAGCTTTTTCTCGCCCTCCGTCACCCGGCGCTACAGACCTTCGCAGGCCATCAGGCCTTCCCGGGCGGCAAGGTCGACCCCGAGGACACCGACGGCGCGGCGTTCGAGCATCCGGTATTCGACGGCATCGATGCGCGCCTGGCCCGCGCACTGTGCCGGGAGCTCAAGGAAGAACTCGATTTCGATCTCGTGCAATTCGCCGACGAAGGCGGCGTACGCAGCATCAGCGCCTGCGGCCATGCGCTCACTCCGATGCACATCCCGCGGCGCTTCAATACGCACTTCTTCGCCGTGCATCTGGAGCGCAGGCCGGACTTCGTGTTGCACCAGCCCGAGGCGATCTCGAGCAAATGGGCCAGCGCGCAGGACTGGCTCTCCGAATTCGAGCGCGGGCAATTCATCATCGCCCCGCCCACGATCGCCTCCATCCGGGCACTCGCACGCGATCCGCAGTGCGGTCACATGGGCAACCTCGTCGCGGTCGCACCGGAAGGACAGTTGATGGCGATCGAAAGCGTCGCCGGGCTCATCCAGATTCCCGTGCGCTCGCACACGCTGCCGCCGGCCGAACACACCAATTGCTACGTCACCGGCGAATTGCCGGGCCAGCGGCTGGCCATCGACCCTTCGCCTTGCGACGACGCCGAGCTCGACCGGCTGTCGGCCACGCTGCTTGCGCAGGGCGTCAATGCGCTGCTGATCACGCATCACCATCCGGATCATCACGAGCGCGCCGATGCACTCGCGCGCCGTCATG
This sequence comes from Hydrocarboniphaga effusa AP103, assembly GCF_000271305.1. GTDB lineage: Bacteria > Pseudomonadota > Gammaproteobacteria > Nevskiales > Nevskiaceae > Hydrocarboniphaga > Hydrocarboniphaga effusa. Next base: position 1,135,627 of record NZ_AKGD01000002.1, on the reverse strand, counting down.
GCTGGCCCATCCTCATGAGCGCGCGAACTGCGCAGCGCATTCGGGATCGCAAGGGTGCAGCCTTCTTCGAAGGCATCGAGCTGCAGCTCGTCGGTGAAGGCGACGGTGTGGCGAGTTGGCACGAGGAGCCGATCCGCGTGCTCGAAATTCCGGGACACGACGATGGGCAGATCGCCCTGATGACGAGCCAGCGCACCTGGTGCATCGTCGGCGATCTGATTCAGGGCATCGGCACGGTGGTGATCGCCAAGCCCGAAGGCGACATGCGCCAGTACTTCGACTCGATGCAGCGCATCATCGACCTTGCGCCGCTGAGCATCTTCCCGTCGCACGGCCAGGGCCTGGGCGGCACGTTCCGGCTCGAAGAAACGCTGCGCCATCGCAAGCTGCGCGAAGAGCACATCCTGCGCCTGCATCGCGAAGGCAACAGCGTCCAGCAGATGCTCGATGCGATCTACGTCGGAGTCGATCCGCGCCTGTTGCCGCTGGCTCGCAAGAACATCGAAAGCCATCTCGAGAAGCTCGAAGCCGAAGGGCTGCTGAGCGGCTGAGGCTTCACGAAGCGCTCGTAAAAACGCGAGCGCTTTCACTTTCCAGTTTTTTCATCGCACAAAGAAAAACCCCGGCGGATCGCTCCGCCGGGGTTTTTGAATTCCGATCGCTAGATCGGGATCAGCCTTCGGTCACCTTGAACTCGACGCGACGGTTGTTCTCACGACCGGCTTCGGTTTCGTTGGTGTCGATCGGGTTCGATTCGCCGTAGCCAACCGGGCGCAGGCGACCCTTGGTGACGCCATTGGTGCTCAGGAACTGCTGCACCGCGATCGAGCGACGCTCGGACAGACCGAGGTTGTAGGCATCCGTACCGATGGAGTCGGTATGCCCTTCAACGTCGACCTTGATCTGCGGATACGCGTTCAGCGTCTCGGCGACTTCCTTGAGGATGACCTTCGATTCCGGCAGCAGGCGGTCGGAGTCGAACTCGAACTTCACGCCACGCAGCACGAAGCGGCGATCCAGCGCGCAACCGCGGGCATCGACCGGCTCACCCGGACGCGGCTTGCGGCAGTCACCGACCGGCGCGCAGCCGTCCGGCAGGACCTTCAGGCCCGGCGGGGTGTTCGGGCACTGGTCGATGTCGTCCGGCACGCCGTCGCCGTCGCTGTCGAGCGGGCAGCCATCCGGGCCGACCTTCTGGCCGCGTGGGGTGTTCGGGCACTTGTCGAGGTGATCCGGCACGCCGTCACCGTCGCTGTCCTGGATCGGGCAGCCTTCGGCATCGACCGCCTGGCCCGGCGCCGTCTGCGGGCACTTGTCGAGGTAGTCCGGCACGCCGTCGCCGTCGCTGTCGAGCGGGCAACCATCCGGGCCAACCTTCACGCCTGCCGGAGTACCGGGGCAGCGATCGTTGATATCCGGAACGCCGTCGCCATCGGAATCGGTGTCGAGCGGGCAACCATCGGCGCCAACCGGCGAACCCTTGGGCGTGTTCGGGCACTTGTCGAGGTAGTCCGGAACGCCGTCGCCATCGAGGTCGACCGGGCAACCGTCGGAGTACACCGCTACGCCGCGAGGCGTATCCGGGCACTTGTCGAGGCTGTTCGGCACGCCGTCGCCGTCATCGTCGGCCGGGAACGCGCCGAACTTGTAGGCAACGCCGAGGCCGACATCCCAGAGGTAGTAGGTATCGTCCGGAACGATGCCCTTCTCCTTGATGAAGTCGAGGTTGTAGCGGCCCTGCAGCTTGAAGGACCAGTGGCTGTTGAGCGGGAACAGCACGCCAGCACCGGCGCTCACGCCCGGACCGTTGAGCTTCTCGTCGAGGAACTCGACGAAGTGATAGTTGGCGCCGCCGATCAGGTAAGGACGCACCGAAGCATCCTGCGGCAGCAGGTACAACAGCGCGTTGATGCCGAAGGTCGGCCTGCTGTAGTCGTACTTCGACTGGATGTCGCTGACATCGAGCTTGGTGTAAGAACCCTCGAGTTCGATGCCGAAGTACTCGTTCAGAGACCTGCCGATCGACAGGGAGCCGCCGGGGCCCACGTCGGAATCAGCGAACGAAAAACCGATGGACGGTGCAATGTACCAACGGGTGTCGATCTCTGTTTCCTGCGCGGTGGCGGCACCCGCCCACAGCAGCGCAGCGAAAGCAAAGCAAAGCTTCTTCAGCATTTACACTCTCCCTTAACAACAGCGAACGACCTTACAAAGTCTTTCGGACTTGCCGATCCCTATCGATCGACCGTGTCGCCACGTGGCGAACATCCCCTGTCCAGCTTGCGTAGCCCCTGATTGCGATGTCAGGGTGCTGTTCAGCGCAAGTGGCTCCCTGTAGATTATGCCGCCTAGGGGCCGTGACACAACATTCAGATGCCCGGGTGAGTAAGACAATCGGAAAAGTCTTACTTGGGAGTTCTTCGGGAGTTGCCGTTAATTTTGGGAGTAGTGGATGAAAGCGATGCGCGCGTTGGCGGTGCTAGCCACGTTGGTGCTGGCGGCCTGCGGTGATGGGTCTATTCAAAGTCCTGCATTCACGGAGGATCTCGTGGCGCTTTCCGCACAGGTGAAAGCGACCCAACTGGAGACCGCTCTCGTTCCCAAAGGGCGCACGGAGCAGCTGGAAGCTATCGGCAGCTTCACCCAACCGCCGCCTGATGAAGCAACGCCGGTCGAACGCTCTACCAGCGCCAACTGGAGTAGCGACAATACTTCGGTTGCTACGGTCAATGCGGCTGGCCTTGTCACCGCAGTGAACACCGGCGTTGCGCGAATCACCGCGAGCAAAGACGGCAAGACCAGCAACACGGTCACGATCACCGTCGGCCCCGCGGCACTCGACAGCATCAAGATCGTGCGCACCCTCGACAACACCACGGTGACCGCCGACACCATCGCACGCGGCTCCCAGCGCAGCTACCGTGCTGTCGGCGTCTACAGCGACACGACCGAGCGTCCGATCACGGCCACCTGGGTCTCGGACGACGACACCGTCGCCACGCCCGCACTGCCCGGCCCGGCGACCGAGAAGGCCATCCGCGTTCCGCTCACGGCCACCAACGATGACACCGCAGCGATCACCGTGACCTCGACCGAGGCCTCGGAGGTCAGCACCACGCTGACGATCACCGCCAGCAACCGCGAACTCGTCGAAGTGATCTCGGTGACCTTCGATCAGGCTCCGCTGCCGATCGGCTCGACCACGCAGGCCCACGCCATCGGCCGCTACAGCAACAACGACGAGGAAGAGATCAGCAACGAACTGATCGACTGGACCTCGGCCACTCCGGCGGTCGCGACCATCGACAACACAGGCTCGGTCACCGCGGTCACCAAGGGCACAACCACGATCACGGCCACGCTCAAGGCTGGCGCCCAGCCGCAGATCACCGACCCCGCCGCTCGCGATGCTTCCGCCACGCTCGAAATCTCCGACGCGGTCTGCACCACCCCGCTGCGTACCCCGGCCTACGAGGCGTCGACGTCCCGGGGCGGGCTGATCTGCGGCGCGCTCGGCGGCCTCGGTCTGCTCTGCTCCACCACGGGCGAGCCGGAATTCGTCATCGATGCCGATGACAGCAACCACCTCGATCTCAACCTGACCGTGAGCCTGCTCGGCGACAGCCTCAGCGTCGACGTGACGCCGTCGGGCGCGGCGACGACCTTCCCGGGCACGCAGCCGGTCGGCTTCGTGGTCGGCAGCCCGGCGGGTCAGTTGCTTGCGGCCGACGTGCTTTCCGCCGTCACCGTGACCACGCTGCTCAACGGCGAGGAAGTGGAAACCGGCAACGCCGCTTCCAATACGCTGCAGGTCGATCTGCTCGGCTTCCCGCTGCTGCCGATCGGCAACATTCCGAACGAAGCCGCCGCCGTGTTCTTCCAGCCGACCCAGCCGTTCAACGGCGTGCGCCTGACCTACAACTCGGGTCTGGCCACGGCGCTGAGCTCGCTGCAGGTCTACAACGCTTGCGGCACCGTCGCGCCGCTGCCGGAAACGACCGAGTAAAAGCTGATGCTAAAAAACGAAGAAGGCGCCGTGAGGCGCCTTCTTCGTTTCCGTATGCGTCAATTCGACGAGCGAGCCGCAACGGTCCCGCTCCGAGGTAACCGACTCCTCAGCCGCGAAACGCGGGCTCGAGCTTCTCCAGGCCCAGTGGAGCGCCGACGCGCTCGCCTTCGTAGCGCAAGCCATCGGCCGCAACCGTCAGCACGCCACGCAGGCACCAGCTCACGACCTGCGGATAAATGCGCAGTTCCACGTCGCGCATCACGCGCTCGGCAAGGCTGGCTGCATCGTCGTCAGGCAGCACCGGCACCGCGCCCTGCATCAGCACCGACCCGCCGTCGAGTTCTTCGGTGACCAGGTGCACGCTCGCTCCGTGCTCGGCGTCGCCGGCCGCGATCGCGCGCGCGTGCGTGTCGAGGCCCGGATAGCGCGGCAGCAGCGAGGGATGGATGTTGAGCAGCCGCCCTTCGAAAGCGCGGATGAAGGACGGCGTCAGGATGCGCATGAAGCCCGCGAGCAGCACCAGATCGGGCTGCAGCGGCGCGATCGCGTCGATCAGCTGCGCATCGAAGGCCTCGCGCGTCGGATAGTCGCGATGCGCGATGACGCGCGTCGGAATCCCCGCATCCCGCGCGAGCCCGAGCCCTGCCGCATCCGCGCGATTCGACACCACCAGCGCGATGTCGGCCTCGATGCGGCCGTCACGTGTCGCGTCGATGAAAGCCTGCAGGTTCCGACCGCGGCCGGAGATCAGCACGACGAGCCTGCCCCGCGGCAAGCTCACGCGAAGCGCACGTCCTGCTTGCCCTTGACGATCTCGCCCATGACGAAGGGCTTGAGCCTGGATTTCTTGAGTTCGGTGAGGGTCTTGTCGACGGCCTTGCGCGGCACCACGAGCACGAAGCCGACGCCGCAGTTGAACACGCGCCACATCTCGTCCTGCTCGACCTTGCCCTGTTCCTGCAGCCAGTCGAAGATCGCCGGACGCGTCCAGCTGGCGGTGTCGACGACCGCGGCGGTGCCCTTCGGGAAGCAGCGCGGCAGGTTGCCGACGATGCCGCCACCGGTGATGTGCGACATGCCGCGAATCGGCAGCTTGGCGTCGAGCAGCTTGAGCACCGGCTTGACGTAGATCGAGGTCGGGGCGAGCAGCGCATCGCCGAGCGTGCCCTTGCCGAAGGCGTCTTCGAGCCTGGCGCCGCTCACCGCGAGAATCTTGCGGATCAGCGAATAGCCGTTTGAATGCGGGCCGCTCGACGGCAGGCCGATCAGCACGTCGCCGACCTTGATGCCGCTGCCGTCGATGATCTTGCTCTGCTCGGCCACCGCCACGCAGAAGCCGGCGAGGTCGAAATCACCCTCGGAATACATGCCCGGCATTTCGGCGGTTTCGCCGCCGACCAGCGCGGCGCCTGCAAGCTTGCAGCCTTCGGCGATGCCCTTGACCACCTGCGCGGCGACTTTCTTGTCGAGCTTGCCGGTGGCGTAGTAATCGAGGAAGAACAGCGGCTCGGCGCCCGAGACGAGCACGTCGTTGACGCACATGCCGACGAGGTCGATGCCCAGGCCCTGCACGCGGCCCGAATCGATGCCGAGGCGCAGCTTGGTGCCGACGCCGTCGGTGCCCGAGACCAGCACGGGCTTCTTGTATTTCTTCGGCAGGCCGACCAGCGCGCCGAAGCCACCGACACCGGCGAGCACTTCGGGCCGGCGCGTGCTGCGCACGATCTTCTTGATGTCGTCGACGAGTTCGTCACCCGCGTCGATATCGACGCCGGCGTCGCGGTAGGACAGGCCTTTCGAGGAAGTCATGGGGCTTGATCTGATACGGGATCTGGTAGGGAGCGCTACGGGTGCGTCGCCGCCTCGCGAGCGGACGATGGGATCGGTGAACGCGGTAGGGCGCGGATTCTAACCTGTGAAAACCCGCCCAGGCACCGGATAATGGCCTCCTGCCCCTCCTGAAACCTCCATGAGCGACGACGCCAGCTCCAACCCGGCCACCTCCTCGCTGCGCGAGAACTGGCCCTGGATCGCCATCGGCATCCTGCTGCTGGTGGTGACCTGGCTGCTGTCGCCGATCCTGACGCCCTTCGTCGTCGGCGCCGGGCTGGCCTACATGGGCGACCCGCTCGTCGACCGTCTCGAAAAGCTCAGGCTCTCGCGCACGGCCGGCGTGAGCCTGGTGTTCGTGGTGCTGACGGTGTTCGCGCTGCTGGTCATCGCGCTGGTCGTGCCGATGCTCGGCGAACAGCTCGGGGTGCTGATCCACAACATTCCGGACTGGCTGGTCTGGCTGCAGGACAGCGCGCTGCCCAAGCTCGGCGTGAGCCTGCCCGAAGGCATCCGCCTCGACGCCGAAGGCCTCAAGACGCTGATCACGGACAACTGGTCCAAGGCCAGCAACGTACTGCCGGCGATCTGGCAGCGCGCCTCGGACTCGACCGGGGCGATCATGACCACGGTCGCCAACCTGTTCCTGATCCCGATCGTCACCTTCTACCTGCTGCGCGATTGGGACCGTCTCGTCGCCTGGATACGCGGCGTGATTCCGCCGCGCTGGCGTCCGACCGCCGATGGCCTGGCGCGCGAAACCGACGAGGTGCTCGGCGCCTTCTTCCGCGGCCAGCTCACGGTCATGACCGCGCTGACGGCCTATTACTGGCTCGCGCTCTGGCTGACCGGGCTCAAGCTCGCGCTGATCGTCGGCCTGATCATCGGCATGGTCAGCTTCGTTCCGTATCTCGGCGCGATCATCGGCATCGTCACCGCGGTGATCGCGATGGCGGTGCAGACGCAGGAGCTCACGCCTTTCATCTGGCTGGCGGTCGTATTCGCGGTCGGCCAGTTCCTCGAATCCAACGTCTTCAGCCCCTGGCTGATCGGCGACAAGATCGGCCTGCATCCGGTGGCCGTGATCTTCGCGGTGATGGCCGGCGGCCAGCTGTTCGGCTTCATCGGCGTGCTGCTCGCGCTGCCGGTGGCCGCGGTGCTCGCGGTGATGCTGCGGCACACGCTCACGCACTGGTTCCAGAGCCGGCTCTATCTGGACCCGGCTCTCGATCCGGCGCCCGAGGCGCCCGCGGAAGCCTCCCTCCCCGCGCTGCGCGAAGACGCGTGAAGGGCGAGCAGCTCGCGCTGTCGGTCCAGCTCCGTAGCACCGCCAGCTTCGACACCTATTTCGCCGGCCCGAACGAAGCCGCGCTCGCCGCGCTGCGCGAGCTGCACGATTCACCGATCGGCGGGATCTACCTGTTCGGGCCGGATGGTGTCGGCAAGAGTCATCTGCTGCTGGCGACCGCGCGGCATTTCCAGCAGCAGGGTTTGCGCGTGGCTTACCTGCCGCTCGCGAACTTTGCGGAGCGGCCCATCGAGCTGCTCGACGGCGCCGACGAGGCCGACCTGCTCGCGCTCGACGATCTCGACATCGTCAGCGCGGATCGCGATTGGGCGTATGCGCTGATCCGCCGCTTCGACAAGCTGCGTGCGAACCAGCGTCGCTGGCTGGTTTCCGCGTCACACGCGACCGACCGGCTCGATTGCGCGATCCCCGACCTGCGCACGCGGCTTCACCAGTCCGCCCGCTTCGGCCTGCGCGCGCTCGACGATGCCGATCGCAGTCGCTGGCTGCGCGAGAATGCGCTGGCTCGCGGGCTCGAGTTGCCCGACGAAGCCGCGCGCTGGCTCATCCACCATCTGCCGCGCGACGCGGCAAGCCTGATCGCCGCACTCGACACGCTCGATCACGCCTCGCTGAGCGCCAAGCGCAGGCTCACGCTGCCGTTCGTGCAGAAGACCTTGGGTTGAATCAGGACGGCCGCAGACCCTGCGCGATGCGCTCACGCGCCAGGAAGCGCACGTAAAGCACCAGTCCGACGAATTCGAGCGCCGCAACCGTGGCGATGCCGAACACCGCCCATTTGTTCTGCGGCTCCGCATAACCCGCCGACAGATAACCGGCCGCGTAGAACGCCAGCATCATGCTGGCCCAGCTGTAGGTGTAGCGACGGCCGCGCAGAATGCCGGCGAGCGGCAGGAACAGCGGCAGCGCCAGCAAGCTGCCCTTGCCGAAATCGCCGCGCAGCGTGACGAGCACGATCAGCAGCAGGTGCATGCCCGATGCGAGCAGGCGCATCCAATGGCTCAGCGGCCTGACCTTCATGACGACAGCTTCGCGGCGAACCAGGCGACGCGACGGCCGAGCGCCTGGCACAGCGCGCGCTCGTCCGCGCTGAGCGGCCTGGGCTTGGCGTCGGTGCCGGCGACGTGCGAAGCGCCGTAAGGCGTGCCGCCGCTCTGCGTCGTCGACAGCGCCGGCTCGCTGTACGGAATGCCGGTCACGAGCATGCCGTGATGCAGCAGCGGCATCAGCATGGTCAGCAGCGTGCTTTCCTGGCCGCCGTGCTGCGTGCTCGTCGATGTGAACACCGCGGCCGGCTTGCCCGCGAGTGCGCCCGACAGCCACGGACCCGAGGTCGAATCGAGAAAATACTTGAGCGGCGCGGCCATGTTGCCGAAGCGCGTCGGGCTGCCGAGGATCAGCGCCGAGCATTCGCGCAAATCGTCGTGCGTCACGTAGACCGGACCGTCTTCCGGGATCGCCGGCGCAGCGGCTTCGGTGACCGTCGACACCGCCGGCACCGTGCGCAAGCGCGCGACCGCGCCGGCCGCTTCCACGCCACGCGCGATCTCGCGCGCCATCGCGGCCACCGAACCGTTGCGCGAGTAGTACAGCACCAGGACGTCGCTCACTCTTTGGTTTCCCGCTCGAAGATGAATTGGCTGCGGATTGTATTGAGTTGGCGCGCCCGGCATGAACTCGAAGCACCGCGCGCCATCGGGCGTGCCGACTCGATACTCGGTCATCGCTCTCCGTGCCGGCGAGGCGGCCTCGCCTCGACAGTGGCATCGCCAGACGGGCTTGGGCGATCATCGCAGCTCCGACGCTGCCCCTTCCGCACAAGGAACGCTTTGCCGATGCTCTCGAGGCTCGCTCCCGCCCTGCTCTGCGTTTCCCTGATGGGCGCCTGCGCCGCCCCGACGCGGCTCGATCGCGACCCGATCCGCCGGCCGCCTCCGCCCTTGCCCCCGCTACCGACGATGGCGAATCCACCGCCGACCGTGCTGCCGAGGATTCAGGCTTCCGCCGAATCTCGCAGCGTTCCGCCGGCAAGCACGGCGCCGTCTTCATCGGTGCCGTTGCCGCCATCCGCAGGCGATGCGACGACGATGCGCCAAGCGCAGGAAGCCTTGCAGCAGTCGTATCAGTTCACCGGCCTCTCCGATTCCCAGCTCGCGCAGCAGAAGAGCGCCGAAGCCCTGCTCGTGCAAGGCCAGAGCAAGCCGGCGCTGCAGGCCTTGCAGCGGCTCAACCAGGAATTGCGCACGGGCAACAAGTCCTACGTGGTCAAATCGGGCGACAGCCTGTGGGTGATTTCGGGCAAGTCCGAGGTCTACGGCAACCCGTGGCTGTGGCCGCTGATCTGGCAATCGAACCTGCAGGTGCTGCCGAATCCGGACAAGCTCGCGGCCGGCCAGCAGCTCAAGATCCGGCCCAATCCGACGATCCAGGAAGTGGTCGACGCGGTGACCTACGCGCGCGAGAAGAACCAGCGCAGCGAAACGCGCATCGGCGAGATCCAGGAATCGGGCAAGCCCTAGCCACCGAATGGCTCAGCCGCGCGTCAACCGCGATACCAGCGCTTGTTGAGCACCTTGATGACGTGGTCCGGATACTGCGGTTGGCCGAGGCTGCCGTTGTAGCGTGCGAGCGCGTTGACGAGGTTGCCCCTCTCGCGGTCGAGGTAGAAGCGCAGGATCGTGCAGCCCATGCGCAGGTTGGTTCGGGTATGGAACAGATTCTCGTCCGGCCCGGCGATCTCGCGTAGCCAGAACGGCATGATCTGCATGTAGCCCTGGGCGCCCGCGACCGAGATCGCATAACGGTCGAAACGGCTCTCGGTTTCGATCACCGCGAGCGCGAGCTCCGGCGGAATCCGCGCCTGCGCAGCCTCGCGATGCAGGATGCGCAGAAATTCGAGCCGCTCCGCATCGTTCTTGATATAGCGCTTGAGCCGGCCCGACATGTCCATGAGCCAGACTTCGGCGGTGTAGCGGTCGTCGAAGCTGTCGGCCGCTGCGATGGCCTTGGCGAGCATCGCGCGCAGTTCGGGCTCGGGCTCGCCGGTGGGGCCGGCGAAGGCGCTGGCGCTCGCGAACAACAGCCAGAGTCCACCGGTGAAGCGGATGAAACGATGGCCAACCCCTCTCCCACTGCGAGAGGGGCGAGGGGTGAGGGACTCGCCATCATGGCCAGCCTCGGCTATCACCGCGACACCCTCATCCGCCCCTTTGGGGCACCTTCTCCCGGAGGGAGAAGGCAAACCGCTTCGCGAGATTTGCGCGGGCCTTCCAAGCTCAACCGAGCTTTTCGAGAACCGCTTCGAGCGTGGCCGGAATCATCTCGGCCTTGTCCGCGCGACGGTGCTTGTACTCGAACTGGCCGGCGGCCAGGCCCTTGTCGCCGATGACGATGCGATGCGGAATGCCGATCAGGTCGGCGTCCGCGAACATCGGGCCCGGACGCAGGCCGCGATCGTCGAGCAGCGCATCGACGCCCGCCGCGATCAGCTGCTCGTAGAGCGTCTCGGCGGTTTGCTTGGCGGTCGGCGACTTGTCGGTGCCGATCGGCGTGACGATGACGCGGAATGGCGCGATCGCGTCGGGCCAGATGATGCCGTTGGCGTCATGGCTCTGTTCGATCACGGCCGCGGCCATGCGCGAGACGCCGATGCCGTAGCAGCCCATTTCGGGCGTGATGCTCTCGCCGTTCTCGCCCTGCACCGTCAGGCTCATCGCCTTGGAATACTTCTGGCCGAGCTGGAAGATGTGCCCGCCTTCGATGCCGCGCAGCAGGCGAATCGTGCCGACGCCATCGGGCGACGGGTCGCCCTCGACGATCATGCGCAGGTCGGCGGTCTCGGGCTCCGCGCAGTCGCGTCCCCAGTTCACGCCCTTCAGGTGATGGTCGACTTCGTTGGCGCCACAGACGAAGTCGGCGACTTCGGCCGCCGCGAAATCGGCGATGACCGGAATCGGCGCGTTGACCGGGCCTAGGTAGCCCACTTCGCAGCCGAAGGCCTTCTGCACGTCCTCGATCCTGGCCATCTCGAACGGACTCGCCACCTTCGGATGCTTGGCCGCCTTGATCGGGTTGATCTCGTGATCGCCGCGCACCGCGATGCCGATCAGCCCGCCGTCGGCCGCCTTGGCGACCATCAGCTTGACCTTGGCCGTCAGCGGCACCTTCATGAATTTGGAGACCTGCTCGCAGGTCTTCTGGCCCGGCGTGCTGACTTTTTCGAGCGTCGCAGCAGCGGCGGCGCGCGTGCCGGTCGGCTTGGTTTCGGCCGCTTCGACATTGGCCGCGTACGAACCCTCGGTCGACACCGCGAGCAAGTCCTCGCCCGCGAGCGCGAGGATGTGGAACTCCTCGCTCTTGGCGCCGCCGATGTTGCCCGAGTCGGCCTGCACCGGACGGAAATCCGCGCCCACGCGCGTGAAGATGCGGATGTAGGCCTCGCGCATGAGTTCGTACTGCTGCGACAGGTCCTCGGCCGTGGTGCTGAACGAGTACGCGTCCTTCATGAGGAATTCGCGCGCACGCATGACGCCGAAGCGCGGACGGCGCTCGTCGCGGAACTTGGTCTGAATCTGGTAGTAGTTGATCGGCAGCTGGCGATAGCTGCGCACGTCGGCGCGCACGATCGCGGTGATCACTTCCTCGTGCGTCGGGCCGTAGCAGAAGTCGTTCTTGTGGCGATCCTTGATGCGCAGCATCTCGTCGCCCATCACGTCCCAGCGGCCCGATTCCTGCCAGAGCTCGGCCGGCTGGATCGACGGCATCAGCAGCTCGACGGCGCCCGCGCGGTTCATTTCCTCGCGCACGATGCTCTCGATCTTGCGCAGCGTGCGCAGGCCCAGCGGCATCCAGGTGTAGAGGCCGGCGCCGAGCTTGCGGATGAGGCCCGCGCGCAGCATCAGCCGGTGGCTGACGATCTCGGCGTCGGCGGGCGTCTCTTTGGTGGTGGCGATCGGAAAGCGGGACAGGCGCATGGGTTTGCTGGTGGCGGCTTGAGGAAGGCCGCGATTCTACTGGCTCCGGCGGATTTGCTCGCGGGCATTCTGGCGCCCGCGCCCGCCGCGATGCGCCGGCCAGCCGCCGTCAGGTGTCTTCCGAGACGACGTGCGGCGTGATCTTGACCAATTCCACGCGCAAACCCTTGGTGCGGCGAACCAGCGCGGTGAAATCCTCGAACTCGGCGGTATCGCCTTCGGCCGGCACGCGATCGAGCTTGGACATGATCAGGCCGCCGACGGTGCTGACTTCCTCTTCCTCGGCCTCCTCGATCTCGCGCCCGAGCTCGCGCTCGATGCGGTAGACCGGCGTGTCGCCCGGCACGATGAAGCTGCCGTCCGGCAGCCAGACGAAGCGCCGGTCGGTGCGGTTGCCGCGCCGGGATTCGTGCTCGTCGGTGATCTCGCCGAAGATCGCTTCGAGCACGTCTTCCATGGTCACGAAGCCGACCAGGCTGCCGTCGGCGTCGTTGACGAGCGCCAGGTGCGGCGCACCGCCGCGGAAGCGACGCATCAGTTCGAGCGCCGATTCGGTCTCGTCCACTTCGAGCGCTTCGCGCAGGTTATTGCGCAGGCGCTTCTGCAGATCCTCGCCCGAAGGCTCGAGCAGGATGTCCTTGATGTGCAGCACGCCGAGGATGCGCTCGCCTTCCCCTTCGGCGTCGACGAGCGGATAGCGGCTGAAACGATGGTTCTGGATGATGCGTCGGATTTCGGCGGCGCTGTCGTCGGTGGCGATCGTCACGAGCTCTCGGCGCGGGCGCATGAGATCGCCGGCTTCGAGGTCGGCGAGTTCCAACGTGTGCGCGACGATGGTCTTGATCTCGATCTCCGGGCCTTCCGGCGTGACCATGCGACTGTGATGCAGGATCAGCGAGAGCTCTTCGGGGCTGTAGTAATCGCCCCCGCCATGCGCGGCCCCGTCGCCGCCCAGGCCGAACAGGCGCAGCACCGAATTCGAGCTGTGGTTGAGCACCCAGATCGCCGGGAACATCGTCCAATAGAACAGAAACAGCGGCGCGGCCGTGATCAGCGACAGCTGCTCGGGCTGGCGGATCGCGAGCGACTTGGGCGCGAGTTCGCCGAGCACGATGTGCAGGTAGGAGATCACCGCGAACGCGAACACGAAGGCGATGCTGTGGATCACCGCCGGCGATCCGACGCCGAGCGCGGTCAGCGGCCCTTCGAGCAGGTGCGCGAACGCCGGCTCACCGACCCAGCCGAGGCCCAGCGAGGCCAGCGTGATGCCGAGCTGGCAGGCCGACAGGTAGGCGTCGAGCTGATCGTGCACCCGGCGCAGCATGCGACCGCGCCAGCCGTGCGCCTTGGCGAGGTCTTCGACGCGCGTACGGCGCAGCTTGACGATCGCGAACTCGGCGGCAACGAAGAATCCATTCAGCAAAACCAGCAGAAACGCAACGATGAGCAGCAGGCTGTCGTGAAGAACGGACATCGGGGACCAAGCAAAGGGCGAACCGCCAGTGTACGACATGAGACACCTGGCATCGGCAATGTGACGATAGGTTCACTTTAAGTGCGAAATGGCCTGCGTCGACTCGGGCGAACAGCTCACCCGATGCCCTGGCGAGGGCTGACGCCTGACCGCAAGGTAATTGCACTTCTTGCCCCGACACTCAGGGTAGTCGGGGAAAAACATGAGCCATGGAAGGACGGCGAGACGGTGCGGACCGGTCGCCGAGGTAGTCGGTCCGCACCGAAAACCGGCCCATCCGCCACCGCCGGTCTCGGCACCACGCAAACCACCACCGCTGTTCACCGTTCTGATTCCGACTTACAACCGGGCTCATCTGGTGACTCGCGCGTTGAACAGCGTCGCCGCCCAGGAGTTCAGCGACTTCGAGATCGTGGTGGTCGACGATGGATCGAGCGACGGCACACTCGGCGAAGTCCGTCGCTGGTCGCAACGGACGGGGCTGCCGGTGACTTCGATCTGGAAGCCCAACGGCGGAGCGCACTCGGCTTACAACCTCGGCGTTCGCCAGGCACGCGGCGAATACATCGTGGTGCTGGGCTCGGACGATCAGCTGCTGCCCGATGCGCTGCGGAAAATGGCCGATGCGTGGGCTTCGATTCCGGCTGCGAAAAAGCAGGCTTATTGCGCCGTGCTCGGCCACGGATTGCACTGGTCGAGCCGCCGCCTGGCCGGCGATCCGTATCCGCACGATGTCTGGGATTCGGATTTCCTGCAGATGAAACAGCGCTGGGGAATCAGCGGCGACAAGCCTGGCGCGTATCGGCGCGACCTGCTGATGCGGCATCCGTTTCCGGTGTTCGAGGGCGAACGCTTCATGCGCGAATCGTTTGTCATCAAACAGCTCGCGCAGCGGTACCGCACGCGCTTCGTCAACGAGAGTTTTCAGTTGTTCGAGTATCAGCGCGACGGCCTGTCGGCTTCGGTGCGCAGGCTGCGCGTTTCATCGCCACGCGGCATGGCCCTGTGCTATCGCGACGAGGCCAATCGCCACACCGTCGGCTTCTCGCCGGGCCAGCGCTTCGAGGCGCATCTGCAGTATGTCCGCCATGCCTGCAATGCCGGCATCGGCTTGCGCGCACAGTGCGGGCAAATCGAATCGCGTACCTGGCTGCTGCTGGCGCTGCCGTTCGGGCTCGTCAAGCATTGGCGCGATCGTCTTGCCGATGCGCCGCAGCGGCAGGCACTGGGCGGCCGCCGCGCGGACTGAAGCGAACGGCCGGCGACTCTGTCAGCGGTTCTCGATCGTCACGTCGCCCGAGAAGCTCGACAGATCGACGCGCGCCTTGCCGTCGCCGAGCTTGATCTCGCGCTTGCCCTTGGAACCGCTGGTGGCGACCGCTCCGGCGATGCGGTTGTTGAAGCCGCCGCTGAAGGTGTTGACGTTCAGCGCGGCCGACACCGAGGCCGGAACCCGCATGCGCAGGTCGCCCGACAGCGTCTCGCCGCTGACGCGCGCATCGGCCGTGAATTCGCCGTCGAGCTCCAGATCGCCCGAGATCGACTTGAGCTTGAGCTCGCTGAAGGCAGCCGCGCCGGCCACCTCGGCATCGCCCGACACGGTTTCGAGCACGAGCTTGCCCGACAGCCCGCGCGCGTTGATGTCGCCGCTGACCGTGTTGAGCTTGCTGTCGCGGCTCGGGGCCTGCACGTCGATGTCGCCGCTGACGGTGCGCGCTTCGAGACGCGTGGATTCAAGCTTGAGCCGCACGTCGCCGGACACCGTCGCCGCCGTCACTGCCCCGCGCGAGCCGTTGACGACGATGTCGGAACTCACGCCGTCGAGCTGCAGCTGCGCGTTCGCCGGCACCTTGATCGTCAGCGTGGTGTCGCCGACGTCGCGGCGCTTGTTCGGATTGCGCACCAGCACTTCGAGCTTGTTCTTGTTGCCGCTGACGTCGAGCTTGTCGACGCCGTCGCCGAGCGTGCCGCTGATCTGCACTTCGTTTCTGGACCAGGCGCTGACCTCGATGAGCCCGCAGACATTGGAGACGTGCAGCTGGCCGTCGGCATCGAGCGGATGACGCTCGTCGATCGGCGTTTCGGCCCAGGCGCTGGTGACCGACAGCAGCGCGGCGGCGACCAGCATCAGCGCCGGATTGAGCGACCGCGTGTGGGGGAATGGGATTTTGAACATAAGGACTCCGTAGCCGCGAAGCGGCCTTTTCAGCGCTGAGCTTTGTCGAGCAGGTGATGCAGGTTCTGCTGCTGGCCCTGTGTGGTCACCAGCAGACGCTGCAGATAAGCGGATTGCGGATCTTCGGCCATCGCCCGGCGCAGCTGCGCCTCGGCGTTGTCGACGAGCTTGAGGTTGGCCTTGATGAGCCCGCGATTCTGTTTGCGCAGCTCCACCGGAGCCGAGCGCCAGCTGGCCGGCACGGCCTGGGCTCCGCCGTCGAACGCGGCTGCAGAGGGCGCGACGCTGCGGGCGAACTTCGTGGTCGCCGGCTCGGCCGAGGCGACCGGCGGCTGCGACGCGCCGTCCGGGTCGGCCATCGATCCGGGCAGCTTGCCGACCAGCATCAGCGAGACGATGGCGGCCGTGAAGCTCGCTGCCGCGGCCATCGGCAGCCAGCTGCGGCGGCGCGGGCGCAGGGTCTTCGTCCCGAACGCCGGGCGCTGTGGGGGCGCCGGCTCGGCGCGGCCCTTTTCACGCGCATCGAGTCGGGCCTCGATGCCGGCCCACAGGTCGCGCGAGGGCTCGCGCTCCATCGTCAGGCGTTCGAGTCCCGGCACGCGATCGACCGGGTGGTCGTCTTCGTCGTCGTGCATGTTCATTCCAGCCACTCCTTCATGAGCTTGCGGGCGCGGTGCAGCTGCGCCTTCGAGGTGCCGACGGCGATGCCGGTCAGCTCCGCGATTTCCTCGTGTTTGTAACCCTCGATGTCATGCAGCAGCAGCACGCTGCGCGCACCGGGCGGCAATTTGGCGAGCGCCCGTTCGAGGTCCAGGCGCTGCCCGATGCGCTGCTGCGGATGCTCGCCGAAGGCCGCGTCGCCCTCGCCTTCAGCCTCGCCGGCGGCGTCGACGAGCAGATCGTCGAACGACACCCAGCGCCGCATGAGCCGGTACTCGCCGAGCACCAGGTTGACCGTGAGCCGGTGCAGCCAGGTCGAGAACTGGCTGTCGCCGCGAAAGCTGCCGAGCTTCTCCCAGGCGCGCACGAAGGCGTCCTGGGTGGCCTGCTCGGCCTTGCGCTCGTCTCCGTTGACGAGCCGGCAACACAGGCCGTAGACGCGCCGCACGTGTCGCCGGTACAGCTGCTCGAAGGCGCGCGCATCGCCGGCCGCGGCCGTGCGGGCGAGCCCCAGATCGGTGACGTCATCGGCGGTCGGCGCAGCGGCGGCGGGCTGGGTCGGCTGCGGCATCGGCGGCGACAGGGGCGCGGTCTCCAATTGGCGGTAGGCGATGGTCGACATCATTTGCAGGTCTGATGCGCGAACCCGGCCGAAGGTTTACGCGCACCTACAATAGGCGACGCGCTGATCCGGAGCAGCTTGCCGCATGGCCACCACCGTCACCATCACTTACCTGCAGTCGTTCTCGCCGGCCGAGCTCAAGGCCGCCGCGTCCGCGCAGGCCAACGACGTCGCCCTGATCCGCGCCGAGGTGCCGAGCCCGCCGCTGAACCGCTTCCTCTATACCGCGGTCGGCGGCGACTGGTACTGGCGCGACCGCCTGGTCTGGAACTACGAGCGCTGGATGCAGTACCTGAACCGCGACGAAGTGCAGACCTGGGTGCTCTACCGGCGCGGCACGCCGGCCGGCTACCTCGAGCTCGAGCTGCAGCGCAGCGGCGAGGACGTGGAGATCGTCTATTTCGGCCTGCTGCCCGAATTCATCGGCCAGGGGCTCGGCGGCTGGCTGCTGTCCGAAGGCATCCAGCGTGCCTGGGCGATGGGCCCGACCCGGCGCGTCTGGGTGCACACCTGCACGCTCGACGGCCCGCATGCGCTGGCCAATTACGAGGCGCGCGGCCTGTCGATCTACAAGACCGAGAGCCTGATCGTGCCCGAGGTCGGCGAGCCCGACGGCCCCTGGCCCGGCGCGCGCCGCAGCGCATGAGCGCGACCTTGTCCGAATCGCCGCAATCATTGTTCGCACTCGTCGCCGGGGCGCATCTGCTCGCGGTCAGCTCGCCCGGGCCGGACTTCGCGATGGTGGCCCGGCAGACGCTCGCGCATGGGCGCAGCACCGGGGTCTGGACCGCGCTCGGCATCGGCAGCGGCATCGCGTTCCATGTCGCCTGGGCGATGTTCGGGCTCGGCTGGGTGGTGGAGCGCTTTCCGCTGCTGCTGGAGCTGCTGCGCTACGGCGGCGCGGCTTTCCTGCTCTACATGGGCGTCTCGGCCTTGCGTGCCAGGCCGACGCCGCCGGCCGAGCCCAGCGCCGCCGGGGCCGTGCCGGGCTCGGCGCGCAGCTTCGGCATCGGCCTGGCGACCAATCTGCTGAACCCGAAGGTGATGATGTTCTTCGTCGCCCTGTGCTCCACCGTCATCACCCGCGACACCTCGATCGCCCTGCGCCTGGGCCTCGGCGCCTGGATGGCCGGAACGACGATGCTCTGGTTCAGCCTGGTCGCCTGGGGCCTTGGGCACCAGGCCCTGCGCGAGCGCCTGCAAAAACAGGCGCACTGGATCGATCGCGGCATGGGCGTGCTGCTGGTTGGGCTCGGGCTACTGAGCTTGTTGCCGGTGAATTGAACTCACCGAATACGCAGGTCGGATAGGCCGCTCGACGACGAAGATCGAGCACCTTTCAGCACACGCGGAAACCAAGCTCAATTCTTGCCCGACGATTCCATCGCTTTTCCGAAAGCGATGATTCCGACGACGAAGAGAACCACCGCGACCAACACGCCGGCTCCAAGCCCTGCGCCTGCGGTTTTTGCCGCAGCGCTCTTCTTCACTTCCAACGCCTTGATCTGATCGAATCCGATCTTGGATTGCCTGCCGGCGTCATCCTTTCCCACCATGAACGTGTTCGAAATCTCCGTGATCTGGAGCGTGTAGGCCGTATTGGTTTTGGTCGTCACATGGACGGTGTCGCCTACGGAAATCTGCGGCGCACCCGGAGCCGGCACCTCGACCGCCTTCATCGAGGTACAACCGATCAGGCAGGCGCTGACAAACAACGCGATGACAGCACGAAACATGGAAATCCTTGGTGGCGATTCGAGCGGAGGTGATCCGCTCGAATCATCATGGATTTTCGCATCTCAGTGCCGCCGCTCCTGGAGCGAATCGCTACGCGGTTGTGACTCGCGACCATGATCGGGGCGGTATCGTCACCCGACGTGAATCACAGAGTGTCGCCGGGCGGGCAGCCGCAGGACTCAGTGGCTCGAAGCCCCCGTCGCTCCGTAACCCGTTTCCGAGCGCACCAGCTGTTCGCCGTAGCGCAGGGCTTCCGTGCGCGCGGCCGTGCTGCGGTCGCTGATCGATCCCAGCCAGCAGCCGACGAAGGCCACCGTCATCGAGAACAGCGCGGGCGCGTCGTACGGGAAGATCGCCTCGGCGTTGCCAAGCACCTTCACCCAGACCGCCGGGCTCAGTACCGTGAGCATCACCGCGGTCAACAGGCCGAGCCCGCCGCCGATCAGGGCGCCGCGCGTGGTCAGGCCGCGCCAGAGCATCGCCAGCAGGATGATCGGGAAGTTCGCGCTCGCCGCGATCGCGAACGCCAGGCCGACCATGAAGGCCACGTTCTGCTTCTCGAACGCGATGCCCAGGCCGATCGCCAGAATGCCGAGCGCGATAGTGGCGTAGCGCGAGACACGCAATTCTTCGGCATCGTTGGCCTTGCCGCGCTTGAACACGTTCGCGTACAGGTCATGCGAGACCGCCGCCGCCCCCGACAGTGTGAGCCCGGCGACCACCGCGAGAATCGTCGCGAAGGCCACGGCCGAAATGAAACCGAGGAACAGATCGCCGCCGACCGCATGTGCCAGGTGCACGGCCGCCATGTTGCTGCCGCCGCGCAGGCCGGTACCGTCGAGATAGAACGCGTTGGTGCCGACGAGCACGATCGCGCCGAAGCCGATGATGAAGGTCAGGATGTAGAAGTAGCCGATGAAGCCGGTCGCGTAGAGCACGCTCTTGCGTGCCTCGACCGCGTCCTTGACCGTGAAGAAGCGCATGAGGATGTGCGGCAGGCCAGCGGTGCCGAACATCAGCGCGAGGCCCAGCGACACCGCCGAGACCGGATCCTTGACGAACTTGCCGGGCGCCATGATCGCCTCGCCATCCGCGTGCGCCGACACCGCGCTGCGGAACAGCGTGTCGAACGAGAAGCCCATCTTGGCCATCACCATGAAGGCCATGAAGCTCGCGCCGCCGAGCAGCAGGATCGCCTTGATGATCTGCACCCAGGTGGTCGCGAGCATGCCGCCGAAGGTCACGTAGACGATCATCAGCACGCCGACGATGACGACCGCGATGTCGTAGTCGAGCCCGAACAGCAGCTTGATGAGCTGGCCCGCGCCGACCATCTGCGCGATCAGGTAGAACGACACCACCACCAGCGTTCCGGCCGCGGACAGCATGCGGATGGGCTTCTGCTGCAGCCGATAACTCGCCACGTCGGCGAAGGTGAACTTGCCGAGATTGCGCAGGCGCTCGGCGATCATGAACATGATCACCGGCCAGCCGACCAGGAAACCGATCGAGTAGATCAGCCCGTCGAAGCCCGAGCCGAACACGAGCGCCGAAATGCCCAGGAACGAAGCCGCAGACATGTAATCGCCCGCGATCGCCATACCGTTCTGAAAGCCCGTGATGCCGCCGCCCGCGGTGTAGAAATCCGCGCGCGACTTGGTGCGCCGTGCCGCCCAATAGGTGATCCCGAGCGTCGCCGCGACGAACGCGAAGAACATGATGATGGCGGTGAGGTTGAGCGGCTGCTTCTGCGCCTGGCCTTCGAGCGCGGCGGCGAATGCCGGCTGCTGCATCAGCAGTGCGACGAGGCCCGCGAGCAAGAGTCGAAGGCGGCTCATGACTTGGCCCCCTTGAGCGCTTCGGCCGCGAGGCGATCGAACTCGCCGTTGGCGCGCCAGACGTAGATGCCCGTGAGCACGATGGCCGACAGGATCACGCCGAGCCCGACCGGCATGCCGATGGTGATCACGTCGTCGATCTTGATCGCGAGCAGCTTCGGCGCGAACGCGACAGTCAGGATGAAGCCGTAGTAGATCGTGCACATCAGCACGGTCAGCACGATCGCGAAGCGTCCACGGCGGGCGCGCAGCCGTGCGAAGGCCGGGCTTTGGTAGATGCGGCGGACATCGGGCGGCAGGGCGGCGGATTCTTCCGCCGTGAGAACGTCGGCCACGGGCGCTGCGGGGGCATTCATGATTTTCTCCTCTCGGTTCTTATGAACTGCTATGCGAGCCAGAATAGGCGCGGCCCGCGAGCCGGGGCCATGCGACGTTGGTCTTAAAAATGTCGTGCCGCATGAAGACTTTGGTCTAATGCCCGCGAGCCGGATAAAACCAGGACCCCCCTTGCTCCCCAGTTGGCTGCTATTTCTGACCTCGGCGACCTACGTCGCCCTGCTGTTCGGCATCGCCTTCTACGGCGACCGCAGGGCGCGCAGGCTCGGCAAGCCGGTGCGCAAGCACTGGGTCTACGCTCTGGGCCTGGGGGTCTACTGCACCTCGTGGACCTTCTACGGCGCGGCCGGCCGCGCGGCCACCAGCGGCTGGGATTTCCTGCCGATCTACCTCGGCCCCGCGCTGCTGTTCGTATTCGGTTACACCATGCTTCGTCGCATCGTTGCGATCAGCAAGCGCCACAACATCACCTCGATCGCCGACTTCATCGGCGCCCGCTATGGGCGCCATCAGAAGCTCGCGATGCTCGTCACCTTGATCGCGGTGTTCGGCGTGCTGCCCTACATCGCACTGCAGATCAAGGCGGTGGCTTTCAGCTTCGACGTGCTCGTCGGCCCGGCACCGGCCGGACGCGCGGACGGCAACGCCCTGCTGATCTCGTTCCTGCTCGCATTGTTCGCGATTTTGTTCGGCACTCGGCACGTACTGTCGACCGAGAACCATCACGGCATGATGCTGGCGATCGCGTTCGAATCGATCTGCAAGCTGCTCGCGTTCATCGCCGTCGGCCTTTACGCCTGCTACGGCCTTTTCGACGGAATCGGCGATGCGTATGCGCAGGCGCTGGCGCTGCCGCAGGTTTCGGAATCGCTGCAACAGGCCGACTGGCAGCTCGGTTTCGCGACGCAGACCTTGCTCGCGGGGGCTGCCGCGCTGTGTCTGCCACGGCAATTTCATGTCACCGTCGTCGAGAACGCCGGTACCGCCGACCTGCGCACCGCACGCTGGATGTTCCCGCTCTATCTGGGTCTGATCAGCGTGCTCGTGATGCCGATCATGGCCGCCGGCGTCCACTACCTTCCGAGCCCCACGCCGACCGATGCCTACGTGCTCGCGCTGCCACTTTCGCAAGGCCATCCGTGGCTCGCGCTGATCGCGTATCTGGGCGGTTTCTCGGCCGGAACCAGCATGGTCATCGTCTCGAGCGTCGCCTTGTCGACGATGATCTGCAACGAAGTCGCGATGCCCTTGCTGCTGAGCTGGCAACGCCTGGGCCTGGCCGGGCGCACTGATCTTTCGCGCATCGTCAAAACCATCCGCCGCGCGACCATCGTCGCCCTGCTGATGCTCGCCTACCTGTACTACCGGCTGTTCACGGGACCGGGTTCGCTCGCGTCGATCGGCCTGCTGTCGTTCTCGGCCGTGCTGCATTTTCTGCCCGCGCTCGTCGCCGGCCTCTACTGGCGGCGCTCGACCTACGAAGGGGCCATCGCCGGGCTCGTCGCCGGATTCGCGAGCTGGTGCTACGTGCTGCTGCTGCCGACCGTCATGCAGGGTTCACCGCTGGGCATCGCCTTGCTCGGCGAAGGGCCGCTCGGCATCGGCTGGCTGCGCCCGGTGGCGATGTTCGGGCTCGACGGGCTCGATCTGATCACGCATGGAACGCTCGTCAGCCTCGCACTTCACCTGCTGGTCTTCGTCGTCGTTTCGCTTGCATCCACGCCCGGCCTGCGTGACCGCCTGAGTACCTCGCGCTTTCTCGAAGACGAGAACCAGCAGCCCGATCTGCCGATCGTGCCGCCGCGCTCGAACGCCACCGTCGGCGATCTGCAGACCCTGCTCGAACGCTTCTTCGGCGCCGAGCGTGCACGCGGCTACATCGCCGAGTACGGCGCGCGATCGGGCCGCGTGCTGCAACTCGATGCGCGCATCGAGCCCGCGCAGGCGCGCTACGTCGAGCACCTGCTCGCGAGCGCGGTCGGCAGCTCGTCCGCGCGCCTGGTGCTCGCTTCGACGCTGCGCGGACGCGACATGCAGATCGAAGACGTGGTGCGCCTGCTCGACGAGACCTCGCATGTCATCCAGTTCAACCGCGAGCTCATGCGCGCGACACTCGAACATCTCGCGCAGGGCGTATCGGTGGTCGACGCCGACCTGCGCCTGGTGGCCTGGAACCAGCGCTATCTCGATCTGTTCGAGTACCCGCCCGAACTGATCACGGTGGGCCGGCCGATCGAAGAGGTGATGCGCCACAACGCCGAGCGCGGGCTGCTCAGCGGCGGAGAAGCCACGCACGAAGCGATCGCGCGCCGGCTCGATCACATGCGCCGCGGCAATGACTACATGCACCAGCGCGAGCTACCCAACGGCATGGTCATCGAGATTCGCGGCAACCCGATGCCGGGCGGCGGATTCGTGACGAGCTACTCCGACGTCAGCGACTACAAGCGCAACGAAGACGCCCTGCGCGAGATCAACGAAACGCTCGAATCGCGCGTCGCCGAACGTACCGCCGAACTGACCGCGCTCAACGCCCAGCTCGCAGCCGCCAAGCGCGCGGCCGAACAGGCCGATGAGGCCAAGACGCGCTTTCTGGCCTCGGCTTCGCACGATCTGGTGCAGCCGCTCAACGCGGCGCGCCTGTTCACGTCGGCGATCGACCGCGCAGCGCTCGCCGAGCCGCAGAGCGCGCTGGTCAAGCAAGCCGAGGATTCGCTGTCTGCGGCCGAAACCCTGCTCTCGGGCCTGCTCGACATGTCGCGCCTCGATGCCCGCTCGCAAGCGCCGAGACGCGAGCATTTCGTCGTCGCCGACGTGCTCGATCCGCTCGCCGCCGAGTTCCGCGCGCTCGCGGCCAAGAGTGGCCTGCGCTTTCGCTACCGGCGCAGCAGCGCGGTGATCGAGAGCGATCCGCGCTTCTTGCGACGCATCGTCCAGAACTTGCTGTCCAACGCCTTGCGCTACACCGTGAGCGGCCGCTTGCTGCTGGGTTGCCGGCGCATCGGCAACGGTCATCTGCGCATCGAGGTCTGGGACACCGGACCGGGCATCGCAGCCGAACAGCAACAGGTGATCTTCGAGGAATTCCGCCGCCTGCAGGCACAGGACGCGCGCGGCGAGCGCGGCATGGGCCTGGGCCTGGCGATCGTCGATCGCATCGCCCGCATGCTCGACCATCCGATCGGCCTGCGATCGTGGCCCGGTCGCGGCAGCGTGTTCGCGTTGACGGTGCCGCTCGGCACGCGCTCGCGCCTGCGCTCCGCGCCCGTGCGGCCCGCACCTTCGGGCCATGCGCTCGCCGGTCGCCTGATCCTGTGCATCGACAACGAACCGGCGGTGCTCGCTGGGCTCGTCGCGCTGCTGCAGAGCTGGGGTTGCGACGTGATCGCCTCGACCGATGAAGCCGGCGCGCGCGACGTCGGCGCGGATCGCGTACCGGAGCTGATGCTCGTCGACTATCACCTCGACGCGGACGTCAGTGGCGTCGCGGTCGCCGAACGCCTGCGCCAGGCTTGGCGGCGCTCGGTGCCGGGCATCGTGCTCACGGCGGACCACACCCAGCAGGCACGCAAGGACGCGCAGGAGCACGGCTTCGCGCTGCTGCCCAAGCCCGTGAAGCCCGCCGCCTTGCGCGCGCTCATGAGCCGGCTGGTGAGTCAGGAGCCTTGACCGGGCCGCCGCAACGACACGCCGATCAAGCGTCGCGAGCGCACGCGGGTCGCATGAGGACGGAGCGCAGAAGCCGGAGCGTACGGGTATGCACGCGCGGGTGAACGCCTGTGCGGGCAAACTGCCGAGCACCGCCGCCCGATCGACGTTCCGTCAGGATTTCCACAGCTCCGCGAGCGCCTCTGCGGTGGCATCGATCGCGCTCGGCTCGTCGTCGCCGGTCAGCGCGTACGACATGCCGTTCTCGCTCCAGTAAGCCACCGAGTACGTGCCTTCGCGCACCGCATCCGGGCGCGCCGGCGCGCGGCTGCGCTGGCGCAACGCGAAGATCGACAACGGCTGGCCGGCCGAGGTCTTGACCGCGATCAGCAAGGCGAGTCCGCGCTGGCTCGGAAACAGCTGAACGTCGGTGACGTGCCAGCCTTCGGGCAGCGAGGGCATGCTGATCTGCGTGGCCTTGAGGATCTCTTCGGCATCGAAGCCCGGGCTTTCGAGCTGCGAATCCATGGTCGCGCGCAGCATCGCCGCGCGATGCGAGATTTCCGCATCGATGACGTAATCGGGTGGCGCGTACGATCGGCTCAGCAGCAGCGCCGAGATCGCGACGAAGCCGAACGCCGCGGCCATCGCGGCGGGCCCGAACAGGCGTCGCCGCCGCGGAGCCTGCAGGCGTTGCGCGAGCCCGGCGATCTCGGCGCGCGCCGGCGCCAGGCCCTGGTGCAGCAGCTGCAGGCCGCTGCGCGTGCCGAGGTCCGTCATGACCCGCGCCGCGAGCTCGGGATGCGCCGCCAGATGATGTTCCACCGCGAAGCGCCGCTCGAGATCGAGCTGGCCGTCGACGTAGGCGTCGAGCTCGGCCGGCGTGATCGGATCAGTCATCGTGTCGTCCTCCTCCGACGATGCGCAGCGAGGCGCAACGCTCTGGCGTATCGAGTGTCCGCATGGCCGCCCGCGCCCGGCTGAGCCTCGACATGACGGTGCCGATCGGCACGCCGAGCACCTCGGCCGCCTGCTGGTAGCTGAGCCCTTCGACCGCCACCAGATGCAGCACCTCGCGCTGCGCCTCGGGCAGCGCGGCGAAACTGCGCGCCACCTCGGCCAGGCGGCCGCGCTGCTCGGGCTCCACCTGCATCCGCTCGATCAGCGATTCGGCGAAGCGCTGGTCACGCTGCGCCTCGGCCTGCTGGCGACGCAGCCCCGAGACGAAGACGTTGTGCACGATCGCGAGCAGCCACGAGCGACGCGAACGCTGCGCATCGAAACTCGTGCGCTTCTCGATCGCCTTGAGCAGCGCATCCTGCACCACGTCGTCGGCCCGGCTCGCGTCCGCGCACAGCGAGCGCGCGTAGCGCCGCATGGCGGCGAGGTCTTCGGCGATGTGGGCGAACAGGGAATCCGACATGGGAGCTATACGCATGCGAGGGCGGATTTATTCCATCGCCCGCGCACGGCGTCAAAGCTCGCGAACCAGGCGCAGGCCGATCTGGGGGCGGAACGAGTCGCCGCGCCGCTTTTCGCTGCCCACGCCGGCCTGCAGGTTGAACGAGGCCGGCAGCTTGCGGTGCAGCTGCGGCATCAGCAGCACGCTCTCGTGCTCGCCGTCGCGGTAATTGACCTCGAGGCCCAGCGTGGTCTGGTCGGTGGACCAGAACGTGGAATGGTTGAGGATCACATCGTTGCGAGCCCGCGCGCTGAGCCCGCCGATGTCGCCGAGGCCGATCATGCTCATGCTGCTCCAGCCGCCGCCGTAGCGATGCCCGAGCATGTAGATGAGGCTGCTCAGGTAGTCGCCGCCATCGCGCTCGTAAATGCCCAGATACTGCACGCCATGCGCGGAACGGCCGCCATCGAAGGTGCCGAACGCGGCCTGCAGGCCGAGCTTGTATTCGAGCAGTTGCGAATTGCCGAACGGCAGCTCGAACTCGATGGCGTAGCCGTCGGCGAAGGCGTATTCGATCTCCGGGGCCCAGGCGATCTCGCGAGATTCGCCCGACAGCGGGACCGTGCCGAGCGCGTTGATCTCCGTCTCGCCTCGGGCCGCGCCGAGCGGCCTCATCATGTCGAACACCATCGGCTCCGGAATCACCGGGTAAGCGGCGTGATCGCGGCCGCCGCCATCGGCCCAGCACACGGTTCCGACGAACAGGCATAGCAGGCCCAGGCCCCGCTTCAGGGGCGAATTGCTGCGGTCTTTCAAGCTTGGGTTTCCAGGTCGAAGCAATGGCTCTTCACTGCGTATACGCCTGCCGCCGCGGCTTTATTCCCTCACCCGCCCCGGAAGCTGATCCCGGTCAAGGCGAGGCCGGCCTCGCGACGGCATGCTCCCGCCCACTTCCCTTGAAAGCTGCGCTGGACACCGCAGATAGAGGGCATCCAGCCACTACGAGGACCGTGCAATGCGCATGGACAAACTGACCACGCAGTTCCAGCAGGCGCTCGCCGATGCGCAGAGCCTGGCCGTCGGCCGCGACAGCGCGGCCATCGAGCCCGTGCATCTGGCGCTCGCCCTGCTCAATCTCGAACGCAGCGCGGTGACGCCGCTGCTGCAGAACGCGGGCGTCGATCTGAACGGCCTGCGCAGCCGGCTCAACCAGGCCGTCGAGGCGCTGCCGCGCCTGGGCCAGGCCACCGGCGACGTCAACGTGAGCCAGGAGCTCAACCGCCTGCTCAACCTGACCGACAAGCTCGCGCAGGAGAAGAAGGATCAGTTCATCTCGAGCGAGCTGTTCCTGCTCGCCGCGCTCGACGACAAGGGCGCGCTCGGCCGCGCGCTGAAGGAATCCGGCGCGCGCAAGGAAACGCTGTCGGCCGCCATCGACAAGCTGCGCAACGGTGCCAAGGTCGATTCGCAGAACGCCGAGGAAAACCGCCAGTCGCTCGAGAAGTACACGATCGATCTGACCGAGCGCGCGCGCTCGGGCAAGCTCGATCCGGTGATCGGCCGCGATGAGGAAATCCGCCGGCTCATTCAAGTGCTCTCGCGCCGCACCAAGAACAATCCGGCGCTGATCGGCGAGCCCGGCGTGGGCAAGACCGCGATCGTCGAAGGCCTTGCGCAGCGCATCGTCAACGGCGAAGTGCCCGAGTCGCTCAAGAACAAGCGCCTGCTCTCGCTCGACCTCGGCAGCCTGATCGCGGGCGCCAAGTTCCGCGGCGAGTTCGAGGAGCGCCTCAAGAACGTGCTCGGCGATCTGTCGAAGGCCGAAGGCGGCGTGATCCTGTTCATCGACGAGATCCACACGCTGGTCGGTGCCGGCAAGGCCGATGGCGCGATGGACGCGGGCAACATGCTCAAGCCGGCGCTCGCGCGCGGTGAGCTGCATTGCATCGGCGCCACCACGCTCGACGAATATCGCAAGT
This sequence comes from Hydrocarboniphaga effusa AP103, assembly GCF_000271305.1. Classification (GTDB taxonomy): domain Bacteria; phylum Pseudomonadota; class Gammaproteobacteria; order Nevskiales; family Nevskiaceae; genus Hydrocarboniphaga; species Hydrocarboniphaga effusa. Next base: position 1,107,634 of record NZ_AKGD01000002.1, on the reverse strand, counting down.
ACATCGAGAAGGATGCGGCGCTCGAACGCCGCTTCCAGAAGGTGCTCGTCGGCGAACCCAGCGTCGAGGACAGCATCGCGATCCTGCGCGGGCTCAAGGCGCGCTACGAGCTGCATCACGGCGTCGACATCACCGACGGCGCGATCGTGGCCGCGGCCAAGCTCAGCCATCGCTACATCACCGACCGCAACCTGCCCGACAAGGCCATCGACCTGATCGACGAGGCCGCTTCGCGCATTCGCATCGAAAAGGATTCCAAGCCCGAGGCGATGGATAGGCTCGAACGCCGCCTGATCCAGCTCAAGATCGAGCGCGAAGCGCTCAAGAAGGAGAAGGACGAAGGCGCCAAGCGCTCGCTCACCGCGCTCGAAGAGGACATCGTCAAGCTCGAGCGCGAGTACGCCGATCTCGAAGAAATCTGGAAGGCCGAAATGGCCACGGTGTCGGGCTCCGCGCACATCAAGGAAGAGATCGAGCGCGTGCGCCTGGACATGGAAACCGCGCGTCGCGCGGGCGATCTGTCGCGCATGGCCGAATTGCAGTACGGCAAGCTGCCCGAGCTCGAACGCCGCCTCGCGGCCGCGAGCACCGAGCAGAAGCAGACCAAGGCCACGCTCGTGCGCAACAACGTGACCGAGGAGGAAATCGCCGAAGTCGTCGCCCGCTGGACCGGCATTCCGGTCGCCAAGCTCATGGAAGGCGAGCGCGACAAGCTGCTGCGCATGGAAGAGGCGCTGCATCAGCGCGTGGTCGGCCAGAACGAGGCGGTGACCGCAGTCAGCAATGCGATTCGTCGCTCGCGCGCCGGGCTGTCCGATCCGAACCGGCCGATCGGCTCGTTCCTGTTCCTTGGCCCGACCGGCGTCGGCAAGACCGAACTCTGCAAGGCGCTCGCGAGCTTCTTGTTCGACACCGAGGAAGCGATGGTGCGCATCGACATGAGCGAGTTCATGGAGCGTCACTCCGTGGCTCGCCTGATCGGCGCACCTCCGGGCTACGTGGGCTTCGAGGAAGGCGGTTATCTGACCGAGGCCGTGCGTCGCCGCCCCTACTCCGTGGTGTTGCTCGATGAAGTGGAGAAGGCGCATCCGGACGTGTTCAACGTGCTGCTGCAAGTGCTCGACGATGGGCGACTGACCGACGGCCAGGGCCGCACCGTGGACTTCCGCAACGCGGTCATCGTGATGACGAGCAACCTCGGGTCCAACCTGATCCAGGACATGATGAGCACGCAGTCTTCGAGCAACGATTACGCTGCGATTCGCGAGGCGGTGATGACCGTGGTCGGCCAGCATTTCCGGCCCGAGTTCATCAACCGCATCGACGAGTCGGTGGTGTTCCATCCACTGGGTTCGCAGCAGATTCGCTCGATCGCCAAGGTGCAGTCGCAGAACGTGGTCAAGCGGCTCGCCGAGCGCAACATCGCGATCGAGTTCAGCGATGCGGCGCTCGACAAGATCGCCGAGGCCGGCTACGACCCGGTGTACGGCGCGCGCCCGCTCAAGCGCGCGATCCAGACGCTGGTCGAGAACCCGCTGGCCTTGCAGATTCTGGATGGGCGGTTTGCGGCGGGTGACCGGATCGCGGTCGGCGTGAGCGACGGCAAGGTTTCTTTCGCTGCGGGTTGAGGTTGTGTTTTCCTCTCTCCCGCGTGCGGGAGAGAGTCCCGCCGCAGGGAGAGAGGGTCGGCCTGGAGAATGAGCGTTTCTCTGGGGTCTTCCCTCTCCCGGTCCTTCGGACCACCCTCTCCCGCAAGCGGGAGAGGGCATCCAAGCCTCATATTCGGCACAATCCGCCCCTGCTTTTTCTGGGGAAGTGGATGCCAGTCTCGAATCGGCCAGCTCGTCTTTGCATCGCCACACTGGCACTCGCCTGCTCATCACCTGCGGCGATGGCCAATGACGATGCGCCAGCAGCCGAACTGCCCGAAATCATCGTCACCGCACAAAAAACCGCGCAAAGCATCGAGCGCGTTCCGCTGTCGGTCGGCACCGTCGATGGTGAACTGTTCCAGCAGAGCGGGGCCACCGGTTTCGCGGATCTGCAGGGCTACGTCGGCAACGTCACCATTGCGCTGTCGCCGACCGGTGGCGATTTCTTCGTGCGCGGCTTCGGCACCTTGTCGACCAATGCGGGCTTCGAGCCTTCGGTCGGCACCGTCGTCGACGGCGTGTTCTATGGCCGATCCAATTTCCTTTCGGTGTTCTTCAACGACGTCTCGCGCATGGAAGTGCTGCGCGGGCCGCAAGGCACCTTGTTCGGCAAGAACAGCACGGCCGGCGTCTTCAACCTCGTCACGCGCGCCCCCGATTCCGGCAATGGCGGCGTTGGTGAAGCATTCGTTTCGGACAGCGGCGAATACGCCGTGCGACCGGTGCTCAACATGGTCTTCGACGAGCATTGGTCCGCGCGCCTGTCCGGCAATTTCTCGCGCGACGACCAGGGCGAGCTGTTCAACACCGATCTCGATCGCGACGAAGTGAACGTGGCCCAGGACACGCTGCGCCTGCGCGTGCGCTACGACTCCGACAAGATCCGCACCGACATCGGCGCCTTCTATTCCGATCAGCGGCTCAACGCCAACAACTTCCAGCTCATCAAAGTTTCCGATCCGATGCTGCAGCTCATGCGGCAGTACGACGCGGATGCCGAAGGCCGGCTCGATTTTCGCAACTCGGCCAACGTGCCCGCACGCGGGGCGACGCGCTTCGCCGGCGCCAACGCGACGGTCGATTATCCGCTCGATGGCCTCCGCGGCATCGACAAGCTCGACTTCACCGCGATCAGCGCCTATGCGCGGCAAGTGATCGAAGACCGCGACATCGATGCGGATTTCAGCCCGGTCCCGTTCATCCGCGACACGCTGATCGACCCGAGCCCGTTTCGCCAGCTGAGCCAGGAATTCCGCTTCACCGGGCACGACGACAACGTGCTCGGCTTTGGCCACTCCATCGATTTCGTCATCGGCGGCTATTGGTACGAATCCACGCTCAACGCCAACGACGTCTTCCGCGTCGAAGACCTCGGCGCCGCGCTGTCCTACGTCACTGCCGCGCAAAGCGGCGCTCCGAACGCGAATGCGGGGCTGCAACTGCTCGGCATGCCGCTCACGCGGCTGGCGTTTCCGGTGGGCCGGCTCGTCGATCTGCTGAACCCGGTGCTCAATCCGCTGCTCGGTGGCGATCAGGCCGCTTACGTGACGCTGGACCAGAAGACCAGCACGCAGGCGATCTTCGGGCAGATGGAATATTTCATCCTCGACGACTGGGCGCTGATCGCCGGCGCGCGTGTCGGACGCGAGCACAAGCAGGGCCATTTCACGAGCACGGCCGAAGGCTTCCTGATTCCGCTGATCGCCGATCAGAACGATCACGACACGCGCCTGAGCCGCACCGAAACCGAGTTCTCGCCCAAGCTCGGGCTCAAGTGGCAGCTGCTTCCGAACGCCAACACCTACTTGACCTGGACACGCGGCTACAAAAGCGGTGGCTTCAACGCGCTGCCGCTCAACGATCGCAACCTGGAGTTCGACCCCGAGCGCGCGACGAGCCTCGAACTCGGCGCCAAGGCGCGCCTGCTGCAAGGCTCGCTGCGCTTGAGCGCGGCATTGTTCGATACGCGCTTCGACAACTTGCAGGTCTCGACCTTCGCGACCGACAGCGGTGCCGCGGCACCGGTGTTTCTGAATGCGGCGAGCGCGCGCTCGCGCGGCGGTGAACTCGAAGTGCATTGGATGCTGCCGCTGCGCGGCCTCGCCTTCTACGGCTCGGCCGGTTACGCCGACGCGTACTACCGCCGTTATCCCGATGCGCCCGCGCCTGCGACGTCGGAAGACTCCACGCAGGATCTGGGCGACCGCACGCTGTCGAACGCGCCACGCTGGACCGCGGCCGCGATTCCGTCGTTCACGCTGCCGCTGCCGCGCGATCTGCTCGCCACGCTCGCGATCGAAACGCTGTATCGCAGCCAGCGCTACGTCGATGTCGATCTCGACCCGGTGACGCTGCAGAAGGCGACCACGGAGTTGAACGGACGCCTCGTGTTCGGCACGCGCGCCGGCGGCTGGACCTTGAGCCTGGCCGCCCGCAATCTCACGCGCGAAGTGATCGTCGACCAGGTGCTCGACCAGCCGCTCGCGGCGGGAAACTACGTGGCGTCGCGCGCGGATCGCGGCCGAAGGCTGTCGGCGAATCTGATCGTCGAATTTTGAGGCATGCCCCGCATCCACAAGAACCATGCGCTGCTGCCCTACGGCAATGGCTGCGTGCAGAACAACGCCTGGGGCTACGCGGGCGACGATCCGCCGCAGAGCGCCTCGACGCCGCCCGGCGACGAGCTCGGCTGGCAGTGGGATTGGCCCGCGAGTGCCGGGCACGATGCCTCCCAAGTCGTCGCGTATCCCGAGATCATCCACGGCAAGAAGCCCTTTCTCGATCATTCGACGCTGGAGACGCTGCCTGCGCCGCTCGCCGCGATCGAGCGCATTCGCATCGCCTACGTCACGCAGACCCGCGCCAAGGGCCGCTACAACGCGGCCTTCGAACTCTGGCTCGTCGATGATGCGCAAGCCAGGCCCGAGCACGTTCAGGCCGAGGTCATGGTGTGGGTTGCAAAACGCGGTCTTTCACCAGCAGGCGATTGCGTCGCGACCATCGACACCCCGTACGGGAAAGCCGATCTGTTCGAAGCCGCCATGCAGCACTGGCGCTACTACGCGTACGTGCTGCGCGATGAAATGCCGGCGGGCGTGATCGACCTGATGATCTTCGTGCGCGAGCTTCTTGCACGAAAAAAGCTCGATGGAAGCGAACTTATCGCGAGCATCGAGTTCGGAAATGAGATCGCCTTCGGCAAGGGCCGCACGGCGATCGAGAAGTACAGCCTCGACATCGGCTGAAAACATCGGGAAGCTTCATCTGAAACTTCGGCAAAGCCACGCGGGCACGCCGGCTGCCGAGGTCGAAACGCAAAACCCAAAGCTTCAACACGAGAAGGGAATCTCATGAACGGACTGCTGGACTATTTGCGCAACCAGGCACCGCCTTGGGCCTGGACCGGATTCGCGGCGGCGGTCGCGCTGCTGGTCGTGCTGCTGGTCATGCGCATCTTCCGGCTCGCGGCGACGCGCGCCACCAGCCATCACTCGGTGCTCGGCCTGATCGTGCGGCGCACCGAGGTGCCGCTGACTTTCGTCGTGTCGATGATCGCGCTCAACGTGGTGCTGCAGGCGGCGCCGAACGATCTGACGGCCATCGGCCCGGTGCGACATGGAATCGGCGTGACGCTGATCGCCGCCATGACCATCTTCCTGCTGCGCTGCGTGCGCGTGGCCGGCGAGGCGATCGTCGCGATGAACCCTTACGACGCGGCCGACAACCTGCGCGCGCGATCGCTGCTCACGCAGACCAAGGTGCTCACGCGCACGCTGTACGGCGTGATCCTGCTGATCGGCACGTCGATCGCACTGATGACGTTTCCGGGCGTGCGCCAGGTGGGCGCGAGCCTGCTCGCGTCGGCCGGCATCGCCGGTCTGGCGGTGGGCCTGGCGGCCAAGCCGGTGCTCGGCAACATGCTCGCGGGCCTGCAGATCGCGCTGACGCAGCCGATCCGCATCGACGACGTGCTCGTGCTCGAAGGCGAATGGGGCCGCGTCGAAGAGATCAACGGCACCTACGTGGTGGTGGCGATCTGGGACCAGCGCCGGCTCGTGGTGCCGCTGCAGTATTTCATCGAGAAGCCGTTCCAGAACTGGACGCGCAAGACCTCGCAGATTCTCGGCACGGTGATGCTGTGGGTGGACTACCGGCTGCCGGTCGACCCGGTGCGCGCCGAAGTGACGCGGCTCTGCGAGCAGGACAAGGACTGGGACGGCCGCGTGGGCATCGTGCAGGTGACCGATACGAGCAACAGCACCATGCAGTTGCGCGTGCTGCTGTCATCGGAGAACTCGGGGCGCAATTTCGACCTGCGCTGCCGCGTACGCGAAGGGCTCATCGCCTTCATCGCGCGCGAATACCCGCTCTACCTACCGCATCTGCGCGCCGAGATCATGAAAGGCGAAGCGCCCGAGGCCGTGCCCTCGCCGATCCCCGAGCCGCATGCGCCGGAAAGCTCGCCGACGCCGACGGCTCCGCAGACGCACGAGCCGCCGCCGGCGCCGATCGCGGCATCGGGGACGGGAGCGGCGCCGGCCCCGAATTGACTCCAGGCGCTTTATTTCGCTTCATCAATGACCTGCTCCGGGAGCGCGACTACACTCCAGGCCCTGAACCCTCTCGGCCCACGGCTGGAGCGTCATGCCCCCGGATGACCCACAGTGCCGACCCGCCCGTAATGCTCGGCGAAGGCCTCGAAGGTACCCACAAGGCGCAGGCCGACGGACTGGGGCTGGGCTTGTTCATCGCCGCGGAGCTCGCCCGCGCGCACGAGGGGCGCATCGACGTCGACTCGGGCGAGGCCGGCACCCCCTTCGGCCTGCGCTTTCCCGTCGACGCGCCAGTCAGCGCTCCGCTCGACGCTCCAGGCTCCTGAGCGGTCTCAGGCGCCGACGCGGTTCGGATCGCGCCAGGCGCGTTCGAACGGCAGCCGCCAGGCATGCGGAGCCACCAGCTGGTGGATCGCCTTCGGCCCCCAGGAGCCGGGCTCGTAGAAGCGCACCGGCGGCGGGTTTTCGAGCAGCGGAGCGGAGACTTCCCACAGGCGCTCGATGCCGTCGGCCGTGGTGAACAGCGTGTGGTCGCCGCGCATGGCATCGAGAATCAGGCGCTCGTAGGCTTCGAGCACATCGCCGATCAGGCCGGTGTCGTGCATCGCGAACTGCAGGCTCAGCTTGTCGAGCCGCATGCCGGGGCCGGGCCGCTTGCCGTAGAACGACAGCGAAACCTTGGAGGCATCGGCCAGATCGAAGGTCAGATGATCCGGTCCCTGCGCGCCGACGCCGGAGCCCGGCGGGAACATGCGCTTGGGCGGCTCGCGAAACGCGATCGAAATGATGCGCTGGCCCTCCGCGAGCCGCTTGCCGGTGCGCAGGTAGAACGGCACGCCGGCCCAGCGCCAGTTGTCGATGTGGCACTTGAGCGCGATGAAGGTTTCGGTCTCCGACGCCGGATCGACGCCCTCCTCGCTGCGATAGCCCGCGTACTGGCCGCGCACGACGTTGGCCGGCTCCAGCGGCAGCAGGCTGCGGAAGACCTTGTTCTTCTCCTCGCTGATCGGCGCCGGCTCGAGCGAGGTGGGCGCTTCCATCGCCATGAAGCCCAGGATCTGGAACAGGTGCGTCACCACCATGTCGCGAAACGCCCCGACCTGCTCGTAGAACGCCGAGCGTTTGCCCAGGCCCAGCGTCTCGGGCACGTCGATCTGCACGTGGTCGATGAAATTGCGGTTCCAGATCGGCTCGAACAGGCCGTTGGCGAAGCGGAACGCGAGGATGTTCTGCGCCGGCTCCTTGCCGAGGAAGTGATCGATGCGAAAGATCTGCTGCTCGCTGAAGACTTCGTGCAGGTTCGCGTTGAGCGAAACCGCACTCGCCAGGTCGGTTCCGAAGGGCTTTTCCATGATGATGCGCGAGCCCTGCGACAGCCCTGCGGCGTGCAGCATGCGCACCGCCGGCAGCGCCGCGTTCGGCGGCACGCTGAGATAGTGCAGCAGCCGCGTCTCGCCCCCGAGCGACTGCTGCGCGCGCTCGACCGCGCCCTTGAGCGTGCGCTCGGCCGACGACAGCGGCACGTAATCGAGCGTGGCCGCGAAGGCCTCCCACTCCGAGGCGCTCGGCTTGCGCGTGGAGAAATCTTCGAGCGCCTGGCGGGCGATGCCGCGAAAGCCCTCGGCATCGATCTCGTCGAGCGAGACGCCGATGATGCGGCAGCCCGGAATGAAGCCCGCGTTGGACAGATGGAACAGCCCCGGCAGCAACTTGCGCCGCGACAGATCGCCGGTGGCACCGATCAGCACCACCACCTGCGGAAACCGCGGTCCGACGCCGGGATGAACTTTCGCCACGTGATTACTCCTTGCTCGTCCGAATGCCCGCCGTATGCGTAGCAAGACGAGCGCCAGCATAACCGGCCGATGGCGAGTCTTTCCTTCGGCGTTCCGGCTCGCGCGTCGTCACGGGCCGAGCAACTTGGACAGATGCTGATCGACTGGCTTGTAGCGCGCCTCGGTTCATCCAACCGCCAAACCTTGGCGACGAAATGATGGCGATCAATGTCGTTCCCTCTTCCCTAACGGTCGATGCTTGCAGCCATCGACTCGATACTCTTCGCTCCGGCAACAGCGTCTTCTTTAGCAACTGGAGGATGTGACGCGGCGAGATCAAGCCCGGATCAAGCCGGCGTGACCCGGCCGGTCACGGTTTCAACGGTCTCTCGCGCCTTCACCATCTCAGAAGGAAAAGCCTCGCTGCCAGATCCAGCCGGCCCTTCTTTCACACGCATTTCCGTCGCACGGCGCCTTATTTTCTTGCAACCGGATCACAGATCATCTTTGCCGAAGCAATCTCGAACGGCGAGCCGTCTGCGAATCGCAAAATGCCCTCATACAACAGTACTTCACTCAAGCCGTGCCCGACTCGTACTCTTTGACCGCGGCCTTGAGCTTATCGGCTTGGGCGTAGATATCGTCGAGACCCGTGATCTCGATGCGCTCTTCGACCTTGGCCGCGAACACTCCGATATAGCGTTTCGACTGCGCATTGAAATGCAGGCGAGCGATCGGCTTGCGATTGTTGTCGTCGAGCAGGATCGCGCAGTAGCTCTTGGCGTCACGCATCACCACGCGTTTGACATCGACGAGTTCGCGGCAGATTGCACGCACGATTCGATAGCCCTCGAGCTCATCGTCGGTCGTCACGATCTCCGCCGGCGTCGTCTCGGCTGCCGGCCCTGCGGCGATGACCGCCTGCTCCAGCGGCTGGCTATCGAGTACCTGTGGCGCCTCGTCACGCAGCGCGGATTTGAGCCGATCGCTGATGCGGTCTCGAATGAACTCGTTGAAGGCTCGCTGTACGATCGGCCCGAACTGCTCGATCACCGATTGCGTGCTGCGCCCCTGCACGATCCTGGCGGTGAACAGTTTGACGAAGCCATCGGAAGGCGACGCGAGTTCATCGCTCAGCAGGCGCTTCACCTGGTTGGTGTACTTCATTGCGGCTGCGGCGCTGATGACCGAGTTGATGTCGAAGCTGTCGCGTGCGAAGCGGCGTAGCTCATCGACGTGCGCCTCGGTGAAATCGAGCAGGTTGAAGACGAAGAAAGGATGAGTGTCCATTTTGTTGGGCTCATCGATATCCGTGTAGAACTGAAACACCAGCCCATTGGTCAGAATCGCGCAACGCGCCGAAGTCACCACGAAATAGCGGAACAGCTGCGAGGCATTCTCCACGCTCAGGATGCGGCCATTCCATTTGCATTCGACGAGCATGATGATCTTGCCGTCCTTGCGCACGGCGTAGTCCACCTTCTCGCCTTTCTTGATTCCAACGTCCGCGACGAACTCGGGAACCACTTCTTCCGGGTTGAAGACGTCGTAACCCAGGGCCCCGAGAAACGGCATGATGAAAGCGTTCTTGCAGGCTTCTTCGGTTTGAATGCTCGCGCGGATGCGATTGGCGCGAGCCGACAGCTCGCGCAGCTTGTCCAGCAGATCCATCGGGGCTCCCCTGTTCCAGTAAAACTGGACTCTATAAGGGGCCGCCGAGCTCAGGCCGGCATTCGATCACAGAAGACCAATGCCCGATGAAGTCCACGCACGGGGGCTGAACCCCGTCCGCATCAGCTCAGGCGCCCGCAACGCAGGTTCGCCGGCACCGCCACATCCATGAGCTTGGGTGGAGCAAGGTCGAGGGCGTCCATCAGGCGTGCGTACTCCCCGGCGCTGCCGACCTGCAAGCGCGGGTTGTGGCGACGCTCTTCGCCGATCGTGGACACCGTGCGGCCGCGGTAATCGTGGGCCGGGTACAGCAAGGTGTCGTCGGGGAGCGTGAGCAGGCGGTTGAAGATCGAATCGTAGGCGGCGTGGGCATCGCCATTCTGGAAATCGGTGCGGCCGCTACCGCGAATCAGCAGCACGTCGCCGGTGAAGACCCGCTGCGGGCCCCGCCCTTCGGTCAGCAGGCTGAACGAGTCGTCGGTATGCCCCGGCGTATAGATCGCGCGCAGGCTCAGGCCGTCGATGGCGATGCGCTCGCCGTCCGCAAAGCGATGACTCACGCAATCGGCCCGCGTGCGATCGCCCATCAGCGTCATGCAGGCGGTGGATTCGCGCAGCGAGCCGAGCGCGGTGATGTGGTCCGCGTGCGTGTGCGTGTCGATGGCGACGACGAGCTTGAGGCCCAACTCACCGATGGTTTCGAGCAGCATCGGAGCCTGCTCGATCACCGGATCGATGATCAGCGCCTCGCCGCCGACGCGCGAGGCCAGCAGGTACGTATACGTGCTCGACTCGCGTTCGAAGAATTGGCGGAACAGCATGTCGTCGTCCTCGGTGTGCCTCGCGGCGCGTTACCCTTGATCTTGAGACCGCGCTCAGAAATCCCAGTTCAGCCGTAGCCCCCAGGTGCGCGGTGGCGCAAGCGAATCGTGACGGCCGAAATCGGTATGGAACTGCGCGAGGTTGTAGCGCTCGTCGCCCAGATTGGCGCCGAACACCGTCGCGCGCAGCGACCACGGACGATACAGATAGCTGATCCGCGCGTTGATGATGTCGAAGGCGTCTTCGAAGGTGTTCGGCGTGTTCTGCGCGAGGTAGTAATAGCCCGAGTTGTAGTAGTAATCGCCGGCGATTTCGATCGGGCCGCCCGGAATCTCGAAGCTCTGGCTCAGGCTGAAGTTGCCGCTGAACTTGGGCGTGCGGACGATGCGGTTGCCCGAGAAGTCGCCGTTGTCGTAGGCCAGGCCGTCCGGCAGGGCGTTGCAGGATTCGGGCTGGTTCTCCACTTCGCCGTCGCGCTCGCAGAAGCCGCGCGCGTTGGTGTAGTCGCGATACTTGGCCTTGAGCCAGCTCGCATTGCCGCCGAGCGTCAGGCCCGGATCGAAGTTCGGCAGCGGCTGCCACGCGAGTTCGATCTCGGCGCCACGGATGCGCGCCTTGCCCGCGTTTTCGAGATTCACCGCGCCGCCCGAGGTAAACGACATGAAGCCCGACTGCAGGTTCTTGATGTCGTTCTGGAACAGCGCCGCATTGAAGCGCAGCGTGCGCTTGAACCAATCCGACTTGAGGCCCAGTTCGTAGGACGTGACGCGCTCGGGCTTCACGTATTCGGGCTGGGCGAAGATGTTGATGATGTTGTACGTGCCGCTCTTGTAGCCCTGCTGGAACGAGGTGTAGAGCAGCACGTCCTTCACCGGACGAAAGTCCAGCGACACCTTCGGCGAGAAGTTGTTGGCGCTGGTCTTGGCCGGGTTGAACGAGTAGTTGATGCTGGCGTCGGGCGTGCCGACATCGACTCTCGACATGACGAGCTCGCGTGTCTCGTGCTGCCAGCGGCCGCCCAGCGTGACATCGAACCAATCGGTCAGGCTCACCGTGCTTTGCGCGTAGGCCGAATACGATTCGGTGTCGAGCAGGCCCGTGAAGTAGAAGGTCAGCGAATCCGGCAGCCCCCCGAGCAAGGCATCGAGCGGCCCGCGCACCGGCTCCGGCAGCGCGCCGACGAGGTTGTCGATCGGCAGCTGCACGAAGTCGAGCAGGCGCAGATAGCCCGGATCGTAACCCCCGCGGCTCTTCAGGTAATACAGGCCGCCCACCCATTTGAACCAGTCCGAACCCCAGCTTTCGTCGTTGGACGTGAACTGCAGTTCGCTGGTGGTGAAGCGCTGGAATTCGCTGTCTGCGCCGTAGGTCGCGATCGGCTGGCGGGTGCCGTCGAAGTCGTAGACGTAATCGTAGGCGCGCACCTTGTAGAAGCTGCCGAGCAGCTTGATGTCGACGCCCGGATGGTGCCAATCGAACTGCCCGTAGTACGCGTAGGTATCGGTCGTGAGCTTGGGCTGCGAATTCGCGGTGATGACGTAATCGCGCGTCTCGGCCGGCAGCGTCGCGCCGAGAAAACCGGTCGGGTCGACGTTCGCCGCCACCGTCGTGCTGGTGCCTCGCGATTGCGCCGCAAGCCCGGTCAGCGTGAGCTTGAGGTTGTCGGTGAACTCCATGCCGACGCGCACGCGCGCGCCCTTGTTGATCTCCGACGGCAGTTCGTCGCCGTTGGCGTTGTCCCAGTCGTAGTAGCTGTCACGCCGGTTGTAGAACGCCGACACGCTCGTTGCGAAGCCTTCGCCGAGCGCGAGATTGAGGTGACCGCGCGTGCGCGTGTCGCCGAAATTGCCGTAGCTGGTCTGGACCGATCCGGTGGTCTCGGGCCCGGGCTGCTCGGAGAAGATCGCGATCGCACCGCCCGTGGAGTTGCGCCCGAACAGCGTGCCCTGCGGGCCCTTGAGCACTTCGATGCGCTCGATCGCGCCGAACGACTGCGCGATGCTATGGCCCGACGGAAAGTAGACGCCGTCGAGATACGTCGCCACGCTGGGCTCCGCCGACGGAATGAAGATGTCGGTGCCGATGCCGCGCAGATAGATCAGGTTGTAGCCGCCCAGATCACTGAACTGCAGGCCCGGCACGGCTTGCGCGAGATCGCGCACATCGACCACACCGCGCGCATCGAGCTGGGCGCCCGAGAACGCCGAGATCGATACGGGCACGTCCTGCAAGGGCTCTTCGCGCTTGCGCGCGGTGACGATCACTTCCTCGAGAAACACCGGCGTGGTCGGCGTGTCGCTGTCGGGCTGCTGCAACGGAGCCGCCTGCTCGCCCACTTCGACCGGCACGGTGCCCACTTCGGATGAAGTCGCCTGCGCGGGTTCTGCATTTTCGGTTTGCGCGGCAACCGGAGTGGCGAGCGCGAGCAACATCGGGACGACGGAAGCGCTGGGAAGGCGACGAAACGAGTTCATGATGGCGTGCTTGTAGGGATTCGATATTGTGTCAACAGCGAAGCGCCGCGATCGACGACGCGATCTTGCGGAGCCAGTCCTGAGTCGATTGCGACGCTGTCCTCGTTCAAGGAGCCAGCATCCTGCGAACGCAGCTGCACCGCGCGGCGCTCGAAGCGCTCGGCACCGACATGCAGCCAGACGAAGGTATTGTTTCCGCTGCCCTGCACGCAGCGACGCGGCAGCACGACGGATGCGCGTGTCGATCCGGCCGGCTCGCTGTAGCGCAGGCGCACGAGCTCGCCGATTGCCAGCGGAGTCTTCGGCGCGCTCGCGAAGTCCATCCACAGCGTCCAGCCCAGGCCATCGGCGGCCACGCCGTAGCCGGCCGGCTTGAGGGCGATCGCATCGCCTTGCAGCATGAGCGCCTGGGCTTGCAGCTCGCCGTTCGGCGCCTGGTAGCGGCGCCAGGCCAAACGCGGAGCCGCCTGCACGCGCAGCTCGAACAGGCGCTGCCCGCCTTCGACGACCGACCCTGCGGACACCAGGCTGCGCTGTACGACGCCCGCTTCGGCTGCGCGAATCTCGATGCGCGATTGCAGGCTTTGCCTCAGGAAGCCGATCTGTTCTTCAAGCGACCTCGCCTCGGCCCTGGCTTCTTCGAAATAGAGATTGGCCTTGTCGTCGGCCGCCATGCGCGCCTGCGATTGCAAGGCCAGTCGATCGACGTTGATCTTGGCGATGAACTGCCGCTGCGTGAGCTCGGCGAGCTGGGCCTCGCGGCGCGAACGCTCGGCCAGGTCGAGCACGGGCTCGAGCAGGGCCAGCGTCTGGCCGGCGCGCAATGCGTCGCCGGGCAAGGGCCAGCCGGTCGCGGGGGCGACGAGCCTTCCGGCCTGCGCGGCCTGAACGAAGCCCGGCCCTGAGGGCTGAGAAACGATTTCGCCCCAGGCCTGCTGCAGCGTGGGTTTGGCATCCGCGGCGATCGTCAGCGTGGTGATCGCGAGCGAGCGCTGCAAGGGTTTGGACAAGCTCAGCGATACTGCCGATGGCGCCGCTTCCGCAGCCGCGGCGGCGCCCGGCAACAAGGCGCCGAGCAAAATCAGAACGATGAATTTCACCGCGAGGCGCTCCGCTTGAGCAGCGCGCCGGCGTCGGCCACCACGCGATCGCCGGGCCTCAAGCCTGCGCTCACCGCCACCGAGCCCATGTCGGCCTCGGCCAGCGAAACCGCACGCGCAACGAAGCGCTCGGCCGATTCGTGCACCCAGACCCAGCGGTTTCCATCGGACGAAAACACACTGCTGCGCGGCAGCCGGGGCTGCGCCTGGCGCGCTGCGAGTTCGATGCGCAAAGGCTCGCCGACCTGCAGGTCGGAAGTCGGAGCCGAATACCAGACGCGTTGCCGGCGCAGCGTGGAATCGAAAGCCTCGCCGACCCATTCGAGCGCGAGCGCCGAGCCATCCGCACGCAAGGCCTGCCTGGCTGCGCGCGTATCGAGCGCATCAGCATCGCAAAGCACTTCGACGAGCAGGCTCGATGCCGCCGCATCGGTTTCGACGAGCCCTTCGAACAGCGCGGTTCCGGCCAGCGCGACGCCGCCCGATTGCGCGAGCGTATCGAGCAGGCGCCCCGACACCGGAGCCTTGAGCGCGATGCGATGCGCGAGCGCCTTGTCGAGCACGGCGCGGCGTGCCTCGCTGCCGTGGTAGTCGGCGATCAGCTGAATCGACGGCGTCGGCAGCTGGATGTCGATCTGCTGCGCCACGTCCATGTCGAAGCGGTGGATCTTCAGGTCGGCGATTTCGAACTGGCGCTGCGCAGCAGCGTGCTGGCCCTGCAGATCGCGCCATTGGCCGTCGCTGACGGCCGGCCTGAGCCAGGCCAGCAACTGGCCTTTTTCGACGCGATCGCCGGCATTCGGAAAGCCGCGCTCGGGCGGCTCGACGAGACCGCGCTGGTCGGCCGACACCCGCCAGAGCGAGCGCGGGTTGGCGATCACGCGCGCGGCGATGGCGCGGCTTTCGTTATCGACCGCCTCGACCGTGCGCAGCTGCAGGCGACGCTGCTGCGCCTTGTCGATATCGAGCGCAGCGGGTGCCCCAGCCGACCCCGGCACCGGCCAAAGCGCACAGCATCCGATCAGCAGCGTCGCCGCGCGCATGCGATGAGCCAGCCCGTTCTCTTTAGCGAGCCGTCGTCGCAGCGGGCTTGGCCGTGCTCGCAGCCGGAGCCGCGGCGTTCGTCGGCTGCAGCGGAACCTGCTTGCCTTCGAGCAGCGCGGCGATGCGATCGAGGCCGCGCAGCTGCGCGACGCGCAAGGGCGTGTAGCCCGACTGCGATGCGAGCTGGGTGTCCGCGCCCTTGGCGAGCAGCAGGCGCACGCTGAGCTCGTGGCCGGCAGCGGTCGCCAGGTACAGCCCGGTGAGTCCGCGGCCGTTCTGCGCGTTGACGTTGGCGCCGCGGTCGAGCAGCAGCACCATCAAGTCGAGATTCGCGCCGAAGTACGAAGCATGGATCAGCGGGCTCCAGCCGGCGTGGTCGGCGAGATTCACGTCCGCGCCCTTGTCGAGCAACTGGGTGACGCAGTCGAGGTGGCCCTGGCTCACGGCGGCGATCAGCGCGGTCTGGTCGAGCGAATCGTAGCCATTGATGTCGGCGCCCCTGGCGAGCGCAGGCGCGATCGCATCGCAGTTGCCACGGCGCACATCGTTGATGAAGAAGATCTGCCGATCGTGCGGCGACAGCTCGGGCTCGGCGGCCGCGACGTTCTTCGCCTCGGACTTGGACGGCTCGGCCGGCGCATGCGCGCAGGCGGCGAGTGCGAGCGCCAGCGCGCTCGAGATCAGCGGTAAGGCGAGGGAAAACGGGCGGTTCATCGTTTGGCGCTCTTCTGGTTGACGGAGCCCGCAGCGCCCGGGCCGGTGACCTTGGCCTCGGCGGTGAGCTTGGTGGTCAGGCTTTCGATCTGCTGCTGTGCGCCACGCTGGCGCAGGGCTTCGCGCACGCTGTCGTCGAGCGCCTCGTAAGGCTGCGGCTTGGCGATCACGCGCGGGCCGTCCTCGATCTTGACGATGTGCCAGCCGAAGCGGCTGCGCACCGGAGCCTTGCTGTACTGGCCTTTCTTGAGCGATTCGATTTCGTCGGTGAAGTGATGGTCGACGAAGATGTCCGGGCGGAACCAGCCCAGATCACCACCATTGTTCTGGCCGCCCGGATCCTGCGTGTATTTCTTGGCGACGCTGGCGAAGTCTTCGCCCTTGTTGAGCGCGGCGATCACTTCGCGCCCGACGGCGTCGGACGTGACCAGGATCTGGCGCACCTTGTACTCGACGATCTTGTTGTTGGCGCGCTTCCATTCATAAGCGGCCTTGAGCGTCGCGTCGTTGACGGGGTTCTGCTCGAAATAATCTTCGAGATAGGCACGCGAGAGAATCGCGCGCTGCTGATACGCGAGCTGGTCGACGACGTCGGCGCGCTTGTCGATGCCCTTCTTCTTCGCGGCCTGTGCGAGCACTTCTTCGGTGATGAGCTCGGCGCGCGCGGCGCGCTGCGCATCCTCGGGAGAGGCGACGCGCTCGCCCTGCGAATTCACGTCGAGGCCGCCGGCCATCAATTTGACGTGATTGACGCTGATCGGCTGGCCGTTGACGACGATGTCGGCGGCGAGCCCTGCATTCGGGGATACGGCTTGGTCGTCCGCCAGCGCGGCGCCGGCGATGATCGTGGCGCTCATTGCAGCCGCCATCGGAACGACTTTAATCACAGTTCGAAAATTCACAGTTCGAAAATCGGGAACTCGGACCACGGGTGACTCCTGAGTAAATTCGTCTAAAGCGCTTGCCCGCCCGCGAAGACTCGCGGGCGGGCAAGGCTGGCGCATGACGCCATTGCGACAAACTTCAACGAGAAACCGGCTTTACAGATCGCCGTCCGGGTTCACCGGCTTGGCCGGGAAGTAGCCCGGGCCGAACAGGTTGGCGCCGTCACGCTCGAAGATGCCCGCGTGCGGCTTGGCGCCGCCCTTGGCACCACGCTCGCCAGGCCAGTACCAGGCATCGCGCGCCGCGCTGTCGAAGTCGAGGCAGGGCGTGCCGAGCAGCTCGTCGGTGAACGAGGTGTCGAGCACCGTCGCGCCGGTGGTGCGATCGACCTTGCCGATGCAGACCGTGCGATCGCCGTCCGAACCCGTGCCCGGCAGCGGCACGTGCTGCAGCTCGACGAAGTACTGGATGAACAGGTAGCGATCGACGCCGCTGACTTCCGCTCCGCCTTCCACCTGGTTGCGCGGCAGGCCCAGCGCGCTCGGACGCAGATCCTTGTAACCGCCCTCGCCGTTCGGCAGCTTCTGGTAGCCGACGCGGTCGATGTTGGTGAAGTGCGGACCACCGTGCGTGTACATGTTCTGCAGCGAGTTGAGGTTGCCGCTGCCCGGAGCGCCGCCGGTGCCGGAAGGCTCGCCGCCGGTCTTGGTCGCATCGAGGAAGATGCCGCCGAGATTGAGGTTGCGCAGCTCCGGAACCAGTTCGGCCAGACGCGCGTATCCGGTGCCCGGCTGGGTGACGTTGGACGACAGCGAGGTGATCGCGCCTTCGCCGTTGGGGCCGGTTTCGAACTGACCGATCACGCCGCGAATACGCGGGCAATCATCCGCTTCGTTGTTGTGCTTGAGCACGTTGAAGCGGCCGCTGACGCCGCCCGACTTATCGAGACGCGCAGCACGCAGACCCAGCGTGGTGTTGGCGGTACGCGAAGCATCGGCTGCCGGGAAATCGCACTGGATCTTGGTGGCCTGCGTATCGGCCTTGCCCTTGGCGAGCAGCGGACGAACGTCGACCGTCAGCACGCGACGGCTGTGTTCACGCGGATAGTCGCGATCGAAATCGACGCTGCCGGCCGGATCGATCGAAGCCGGGCTTTCTATGCCCGAGATCGGCAGGATCAGGAAGCGGTCGTCATCCGAGATCGAGAAGTACGAAACGCCGGTGCACGGACCCACGTCGTAGATCGGGCGCCAGTACGGACCCTTGCCACCGTAGACGTTGTACTCGTCACCGCGCAGCGTGATGTCCGGGCTGTAGAACAGCACGCCACCGCACATGCTCGCCGTGAAGGCGCCCTTGTGCGGAACGTGGTTGCTCGAGCCTTCGGAGCAGCCCTGGGCATTCACGTTCGAAGCCGCGTTGGCCGCGACACCGGCCGGAGACACGGCGGCGTCGTAGCTGGCGTCACCGTTGTTGATCCAACCCTTCTGACCGACGCAGTGATGCGACTGGTGCGGAAGACCGAACGCCATCAGGCCTTCGTTTTCCTCATGGATCAGGATCGGCTCGATACGCGGACCATCCGGCACCGCGCTGACCGAGCGCAGGTACGGATTGTTCTTGTAGACGTTGGCCGGCTTGAGCGAATCCTTGGTCTTGCCCTTGGTGTACGTGCCACTGGTCTCCCAGACGCGCACCGACGCACCGAAGCTCGAACCGCAGATGCCGAGCGGACCGATGCCGCCGAGCTGCTGATCCTGTCCGCACAGAGCGCCCAGTGCACCGTTGACGGCCGCAGCGCCGATCGAAGCCGGAACCGCGTAGTCGGAGGTCGCCAGGTACTTGCCGTCGTAGGTCAGCGCCATGCCGTGCGGCACGGATTCCAGACCGGCGTCGTAGTTGCCGAGGAAGAACAGGCCCTGATTGGACTGGCGCGAAGCGCGCTGATCCGGGTAGCTCGTGTAGTTGGTCGGGTTGCGCGGCTGATCGGCCTTGACCGTGCCGGGATACTCGGTGATGCCCGCGTGGCCGAGCAGCGGACCGTCGTCCGGGCTCTGCGGCAGCGCGCCGAGAATGCCGAACTGCTTGATCGTCTCGGTGGTGAGGGCGACCACGTCCGGCACCGCCGGCAAGCAGGCACCCAGCGCGGTCGGCGCGGTACGGCTCGGCTCGATTTCGGTGACCGTTCCACCCGGGGCATAGGCGTAGTTGCCCATGTAGGTGTAAAGGATCTTGTGACCGCCGCCCTGCGACGGCATGACGATGAAGTCGTCGGTCAGCGAGGAGCGCTTCACCTGCGACCCGCACACCGCGAGCTCCGCTTTCTTGATGCTGCGGACGCTGGTGATGTCGTAGCGGAACACGTTCTTGGTGATCACGCCGCCGGCGAAGGTGTATTTGCGGCCGGCCGCAAGGCCGTCGCTGCCATCGGAGATGTACGAGGTGTACGCGAGCATGTGATGCGGATCGTTGTGCGAATCCGTGCGCAGCGCGTTGGGGATGCCACCGCCGATGCTGCCGAGCAGCAGGCTCGGAAGCTCCGCGGTCCAGATCACGTTGCCGTAGGTCGTCGAGTTGGGTTCGGCGTCGACGACGGCGAGGAAGTCTTGCGCGGTGGAGGGGTTGCAGACCGGAGAGGCGCAACCGTCACCGGTCCACAGCAGCAGCACCGATCCGTTCGGAATCACGGCGCCGGTGTACTTGTTGATGGCCGGCTGCGCGGCTCCGCCCGTAGCCTTGGCGACGGCGTCGCGCGTGCTGGTGCTCTGCTTGCTGCCGTTGAGGTTCGAGGCAACGGTGCCCAGCGTGTTGTTGACCGCATTGCTGAGGCCACCGAGCAGCGCTGAAGCTTGCACCGGTGCGGCGATCGATGCGGCATTGGCCGACAGCAGCGCGGCGCCGAATGCGGCGCTCGCTACCGTGGTCCAAGCCTTTGGCACCCCCCTTCGGGTGCGGCGTTTGGTAACGCTCATTTGTGAAGACTCCTTGAGTGTCTGATTGGCAATTCGAATGGGATGCAATCGTCAGCACTCACTCCTCTCGTGAGGTTGCCTGGCTTCGTTCGCCTGCCGCTCCCTGCGGTGGCGCCACGATAACCTCAGCACCCGACAGTTGGTTCACCTTCAATTAGACTTTTTGAGCGCGGCAAAAACGCGTTTGGTTCTAAGGGCTGGCCCGTACCACCGCGTACTTTCTAAAAGCGCGAATCAACGCCGGTGTCGGCCAGCGGCACCACGCTTTTATGCTGGTTTTGCAGGCGTAATCGCTCGATCGCGGCCAGGGCATAACGCTCGAGCAGCCACGGCGTCAGAAAGCTGTCGAGCAGCGTCGCCGACAGCAATCCGCCGAACACCACGACCGCCACCGGATGCAAAATCTCCTTGCCGGGCGCATCGGCCGAGACCAGCAACGGCGCCAGTGCGGCCGCCGCGATCGATGCGGTCATGAGCACCGGCACCAGCCTTTCGGATGCCGCCCGCAGCAGCAGCGCGCGATCCGGAGCCCTTCCCGATTCGATCGAAAGGTTCAGGCAGTGGCTGATCTTGAGCAGCGCATTGCGAGCCGCGATGCCGCTCAAGGTCACGAAGCCCACGGCGCTCGCCACCGTCAGCGGTGTCGCGGTGATCAGCAAGGCCAGCAGGCCCCCGACCGCCGACAACGGCACCACGCTCATGACGATCAGCGTGAGCCGCACATCGCGGTAGCGCAGGTGGATGACCATCGCCATCAGCAGCAACGACAGCCCGCCGAGCACGAACAGGCGCTGCAGGCTTTGCCGGCGCTCGGCGAACTCGCCCTCGATGCGCGCCTCGTTGCCCGGCGGCAGGGCGATGCGCTCGACCGCCTCGCGCAAGGCCTGCTCGGCCGCATCGAGATCGCCTGCCGCAGACGCCGAGACCACGAGTCGTCTGCGCAGGTTTTCGCGCATGATCTGGTTCGGTCCCGGCTTGCGCTCGATGTCCGCGATCCACGACAGCGGCACCGGCCCGGCCGGCGCGTCGATGAGTTGTTCACCGAGCCGCGAGGGTTCGCGCTCGGCTTCGCCGAGGCGCAGCACGAGATCGAAACGGCGCTCGCCATCGACGATCTGCGCCAGCGTTTCGCCGCTCACGAGCCTGGCGAGCGTGCGCTGCACCTGCGCTGCCGAAAGCCCGTAAGCGCCAGCGCGGGAGCTGTCGACCTGCGCCTGCCACTGGCTGATCTCGTTCTGCTTTTCGATCTGCACATCGGTCAGCCTCTCGTCGTCGGCCAGTCGCGTGGCGAACTCGCTCGCGAGCGAGCGCAGCGTCGGCAGATCGTCGCCGACCAGCTTGATCGCGAGCGGGGCGCGCACGCCCGAGAGCACATGATCGAGCCGGTGGGTGATCGGCTGGCCGATCGACACGCTTCCCGGCAGGGCCGCGAGCCGCTCGCGGATCGCATCAGCGGTTCGATCGCGCGCGATGCTCGCGTCGCGCAGATGCACGTCGAACTCGGAGTAGTGCACGCCTTCGGCATGCTCGTCGGCTTCGGCGCGACCGGTGCGATGCGCCACCGATGCCACGCCCGGAATTTCGAGCATCAGCCGTTCGGCGGTCAGCGCGACGCGCTGCGAGTCGGGCAGG
The DNA here is from genome assembly GCF_000271305.1 of Hydrocarboniphaga effusa AP103. Classification (GTDB taxonomy): domain Bacteria; phylum Pseudomonadota; class Gammaproteobacteria; order Nevskiales; family Nevskiaceae; genus Hydrocarboniphaga; species Hydrocarboniphaga effusa. The sequence goes on along the minus strand of NZ_AKGD01000002.1, from coordinate 1,086,340 downwards.
CCGATGCCGGGTTCGAGCACCAGATTCACGGTCAGCGTGCGCTCGCTGAAGGCCGGCAGGAAGCTGCGCGGCAGCACCATCAGCGCGACCACCGAGACGATCGCGAGCAGCAGCGCGACGAGCGCCGGCAGGCTGCGCGAGGCATCGAGCACGCGAACCAGCGCACGCTCGTAGACGCAGCGCAGCCGCAGCAGCCAGCGCGGCTCGCCGGTGACGAGCCGCTCGCCGAGACCGAGCAGGCACAGCGCCGGCGTCACCGTGAGCGCCATCAGCAGGCTCGCGAGAATGGCGACGATGTACGAGAGCGCGAGCGGTTCGAACAGGCGCCCGGCGAGTCCGCCGAGCGCGAGCACCGGCGCGATCGTCAGCACGATGATGACGGTGGCGTACAGAATGCCGGTGCGCACTTCGCTGGTCGCCTGCGCGATGATGCGCAAGGCTGGCTTCGGTGACGAAGCCTCGCGGTTCTCGCGCAGGCGTCGCATCACGTTCTCGACACCGACGACGGCGTCGTCAATGAGTTCGCCGACCGCGATCGCCAGGCCACCGAGGCTCATCGTGTCGATCGTCAGCCCGAGTGCCTGCAGCGCGAGCACGGCCGACACCAGCGACAGCGGAATCGCGACCGCGGCGGCCAGCGTCGCCCGCCCGCTGGCGAGAAACAGCAGCAGCACGAGCGTCGCGATGATCGCCGCATGCAACAGCGCATCGCGCACGTTGCCGACCGACGCGGCGATGAAATCGGCCTGCTCGAACACCGGCGTCGCGATCGCATCGCCGGGCAGCGAAGCCTGCAGCTCTCGCAAGCGCTGCTCGATGCGCCGCGTGAGCGTCAGCGTGTCGACATCGGGCTGCTTCTGCACCGACAGGATCACTGCGGGCTCGCCGTCGACGCCCGCATCGCCGCGCTTGAGCTTGTAGCCCTCGCCCACTTCGGCGACCTGGCCCAGACGAATCGGCGCGCCGTCGCGCCAGCCCACCGCGAGGTCGCGCAGGGTCTTGAAATCGAAGCGCCCGCCGGTGGTGCGCAACACCACTTCATCGCCCGACGACGATTCAACGATGCCCGCGCCGCCGTCGCGGCCGGAGCCGCGCGCCGCTTCGGTGATGTCGTTCAGGCGCACGCCGTGCAGGCGCATGCGTTCGGCATCGGGACGAATTTCGTACTGCCGCAATTCGCCGCCGATCGCGAGCACCTGCGCCACGCCGGGCACCGCGAGCAGCGCCGGGCGACCGACCCAATCGGCCCAGTCACGCAGCGCGGACGCGTCGGTCGCCTGCTTCGGCGAGCGCACCGCGATCAGCATGATCTCACCCATCAGCGAACTGACCGGTCCCAGCCTCGGCTGCACGTCGGCGGGCCAGCGATTGCGCGAAGCTTCGAGCCGCTCGGTCACGAGCTGGCGCTGGCGATACAGATCGGCGCCCCATTCGAACTCGGCCTGCACGAGCGCGAGGCCCGGTGTCGAAGTGGAACGCAGGCGTTGCAGGCCCGGCAGGCCGGCGAGCGCGGTTTCGATCGGCACCGCGACTTGCGCTTCGACGTCTTCGGCCGCGAGTTCGGGCGCCTCGGCCTGCACGCTGACGGTGGGCCGCGCGAGTTCGGGCAGCACGTCCACCGGAACCTGTGCGAGCCGCGTCACGCCGAGCACGAGCAGAACCACGGCGAGCCCGAGCACAAGCCCGCGCTGGCGCAGGCTCCATTCGACGAGGGCGGCGATCATGCGCGTCTCACGCGGCGCGTCGTCTGCGCAGCACCAGCGCGCCGATGATCAGCAAGGACAATGCCGCCATGCCCGCTACCGTCGCCGCGATGAGCGTGTTGCCCGATGTCGTTTTCGCAGCTTCGCCAGCGCGTTCATCGACTGCGAGCCTGCCGCCGAAATGTTCGGCAATGCCTTCGCCGCTCAAGCTCACTTCGAGCTGAACTTCGGCTTCCTGCGGCTCGATCTGCAAGCTCGCACGGTAGAGTCCGGGCTCGGTTTCGAGCGCCTGAATGAGACGCCCGGACGTGCGCACATCGACGCGCAAACCGGGAACCGGCGCATTGCTCGCGTAGTCGTCCGCATAAATCAGCAGATCGTGCCCGTGCAGCAGCGCAACCACTTCGAGCCTGGCGGATGCGTGCGTGAGCCTCGGCGCCAGTTGTTGCTGCTGCACGACGGGCCCGTCACCGTGATCGTGGCCTTCGTGGGCGAAGACAGGCGTCGCCGATACCGCGCATGCAAGCAAGGCGAGGCACGCGGTCGAACGCCAGCGTGCCGGCAAGGCAGGTTCAGCGCGGTTCGGCGAAACGCGGATCATCGAGAAATTTCTCGTCATTGAGCGTGTCGAGGAAGGCGAGCAGATCGCCGATCTCCTCGTCCTTGAGTCGGGAAGCGGGTTCGAGCAGCGCGTCCTGGGATGCCGCATCGCGGATACCGTGCGCGTAATGCGCGAGCACCTGCTCGAGCGTGTCGAAACGACCGTCATGCATGTACGGCCCGCTGTTGGCGAGATTGCGCAAGCTCGGCGTGCGCATGCGACCACGATCCTGCGCATCGCCGCTGATCGCGGAACGGCCCAGGTCGTCGCTCGCGATGCCGTTGCGATGAAACGCGCCATCGGTGAACAAGGGCTCGGCGTGGCAACCCGCACAGCGCGCGCGATACACATCCAGGCCGCGTGCTTGCTCTGCGCTGAAGCTCTGCCTGCCGGCGATCACGCGGTCGTAGCGCGATTGATCCGAAATCAGCGTCGACAGAAACTGCGCGAGCGAGCGCAGAAAATGCTGCGAGTCGATCGCCGGCGTGCCGAAAGCGGCTTCGAACAGCGGCGCATACGCGGCATCGGCGCGCAGCTTTTCGAGCACGTGCGGCAGCGTTTCGCCCATTTCGACCGGATTGCCGAGCGGCGCGAGCGGTTGCAGCTCCAGATGCGTCACCGCGCCGTCCCACATGAAGCTGCGCTGCCAGGCGAGATTGAACAATGCAGGCGCATTGCGTGTTCCGTTGACGCCGCCGAGCCCGTGGCTCAGCGCATGGTCGTAGTGCGCGAACGCGGCGAACTGCTGGTGACAGCTCGCGCACGAAACGCTGCCGTCGATCGACAGCTGCGGGTCGTAGAACAGTTTGCGCCCGAGCTCGAAGCCGGCGCGTGTGATCGGGTTGTCTTGCGCGTCGTAGACCGGCTGTGGCCAGCCTTCGGGCACGCGCAGCTGCGGCGTTTTCCATTGCAGCAGCCAGCGCGCGATCGGCTCATGCCGGGCCGCGAACGCGGCGCCGGCGGCGACGAGGCTCATCGCGACGAATGACCACAGCAGCAGCCGGCGCATGGATCAGCGATCGCGCCGCGGCTCGTGATGGATGTGATCGACACGGAACATGCCGGCATAGCGGTCGGCCACCGTTGCGCCTGCGGCCGGGTCCATGATCGTCGGCTTGTCGGCGATACGCAGGCCGGGCTCGCCTTCGAACAGCGTCGCGAGCTCGCCTTGCAGGTGCACGGTGGCGACCAGCTTGGGATCGAGCTTCACGGGTTTCACGCCGAGCGGCAGGACCACCGTTCGAGCCGGCGTCGGCTCGCGCGAGCCGCCGATGTGGTACTCCACGATCTGGTTGCGCGCGCTCGACTCGGGCGAATGCCCTTCGAGCTTGAAGAAGATGTAGCCGGTGTTCCAGGTCCAGAACATGCCCTGCGCCGGATCGAGCGCCCCGCCCTGCACGCCGGCCGAGTTGCGTGCCGCGTCGACGCCGATCACGAACTCGATGCCGTCGTACTCGCCTTTGCCGAATCCGGCGATGTCGAACAGCTTGGACGTGGGCTGGCTTTCGTCGACGAGAAAATAGCCGCGCGCATCGGCATCGCTGTGGGCCGCCGCGGACCAGCGGCCATCGATGCCGTGCAGGCGGAAGTTGCTCAGGTAATAGCGCAGGTGATCGACGCTCAGGTGCTCGCTGGTCGGCAGCGCCGTTTCCTGGCCGAGCTTCAGCGGCTGTCCGGCCAGGGCGTGGCTAATCTCGAGGCGCAGCGGCAGGCCCTCGTCGGCTCCGCCACCGCAGGCGGACAGCGCGGTCAATGACAGCGCTCCCATCAGCAGGGCACAAGCTGAACGTGCAGCGCGGTTCGCCGCTTCCATCGACCTGACTCCCGGCTCGGAAAGCGGCGACTCTAGGCAAGCCCTGTAAGCTTGCGAAGGAATATTTCGCGATTCTTATATGTCAAAAATGAACAGTTCAGCTGCGTTCAAAGCCTGTTTTGCTACTGGCGATCACCCGTGAGCCCTTCGATGACTCCCGATCCGGCCACGCCTGAGCCATCGGCTCCCCCCGCTTCGCTGGCCGAAGTGCTGCGACGCATCCCCGCGCTCGACTGGGTCATGCTGGTGCTCGCAGTGGCCTCGCTCGGGCTGCTTGGCTGGGAATGGCTCTGGCCGCTCGACGAAGCACAGCTGTACTTCGTGTTCGGGGCCGACACCACCATCTGCGCCGTGTTTGCGCTCGAGTTCCTCTGGCGCTGGCGCCGGGCCGGCTGGACATGGGCCTACGTGCGCCGCAACTGGTACGACGTGCTCGGCATGATTCCGGTACAGCACCCGGCGCTGCGCGCGTTCCGCTTGCTGCGGGTACTGCGCGTGGTGGTGCTGGTCTCGCGCGTCGGCATGGCGGTGGACCGCACGCTCGGCGACGAGTACTTCTATCGCTTCACGAGCCGCCTCAAGCGCGATCTCGTGAGCTCGATCAGCGGCGCGGTGACGCTCGCGGTGCTCGAAGAGGTGGAGCAGGTGCTGCACAAGGGCACCTACACGGCCAACGTGGTCAAGGCGCTCGATCGCAACAGGCCCGAGCTGCGCCGACTGATTCTCGACAAGGTCAAGCAGGACCCCACCGCCGGACGCTTCCGTCGGATCCCGTTCTACGACGACATCATGGAAGCTGCGGTCGACGCGGCTCTGCGCGTGAGCAGCGATCTGCTGCGCGATCCGCGCGCGGATCGCTTCGTCGCCGACGTGCTGTTCGAGACGCTCGACCAGATTCGCAGCACGATCGCGGTCAAGGAAGCCGTCAAGGAAAGCGAACACGAGATGCAGCACCATCGCGAACCCCGCTGACCTCCCCAAAATACAGACGCAGGAGAACGTCATGCTCACGCTGCACCATCTCAACAACTCGCGTTCGCAGCGTATTCTGTGGCTGCTCGAAGAGCTCGGCATTGCGTATGAGATCAAGCGCTACGAGCGCAACGCCAAGACCATGCTCGCACCGCCCGAGCTCAGGGCCGTGCATCCGCTCGGCAAGTCGCCGCTGCTGTCCGACGACGGCCTGGTGATCGCCGAATCGGGCGCAATCATCGAATACCTGCTCGAGCGCTACGGCCACGGCCGGTTCCTGCCGGCCGCCGGCACGCCGGAGTTCCTGCGCTATCGCTACTGGCTGCACTACGCCGAAGGCTCGCTGATGCCGCTGCTGGTCATGAAGCTCGTGCTGTCGACCGTTCCGGGCCGCACGCCCGCGCTGATCCGGCCGATCGGCCGGGCCATCGTCGGCGGCGTCGAGCAGGCCTTTCTCGGACCGCAGCTCAAGCTGCATCTCGATTACGTCGAAGCCGAACTCGGCAAGAGCCAGTGGTTGGTCTGCGACGACCTCACCGGCGCCGACTTCCAGATGAGCTTTCCGCTCGAAGCCGCGAGCGCGCGTGCCGGCGGCGGCGCACCGCGTCCGCGCATCAAGGCCTTCGTCGAACGCATCCAGTCGCGGCCGGCGTATCGGCGAGCGCTCGAGAAAGGTGGGCCTTACAACATTCTCGGCTAGGGATTCTCCTCAGTCCTCGTCGGGGGTGGACGCTTCCTCATACAGCCCGAACTGCTTGAGCTTGCGATAAAGCGTCGCCCGCGCGATGCCGAGCGTGCGCGCCGTGGCCGATACATTGCCCTCGTGACGGGCCAGCGCGAGGCGCACGGCCTCTCGTTCGGCCTGTTCGAGCGAGCCGTCGGCCGTTGCCGACGCCGCAGCAGGCCGAGCCACGCCGATCGTCGCGGGCAGATGCTCGAGTTCGATCACCCCGTGCTCGCACAGGGCGACACCGAGTCGCAGCGCGTGGCGCAGTTCGCGCACGTTGCCGGGCCATGGGTGATCGCGCAGCGCCTGCCTCGCCTGTGCCGACAGTCTCGGCGCTTTGCGGGCTCCGGCTTCGAGAGCCAGCAGGGCTTCGATCAATGCATCGATGTCCTTGCGCTGGCGCAGCGGCGGAAGCTCTACGCGCAATCCATTGATGCGGTAGTAGAGATCCTCGCGAAAGCTGGCTTGCCCCACGCGCTCGGCGAGGTCGCGATGCGTCGCGCAGATCAACGAGAACCGCAATTGAATGGTCTGCGAGCCGCCGAGCCGCGTCAGCTGCTGCTCCTGCAGAACGCGCAACAGCCGGGCCTGCATCTCCAGCGGCATGTCGCCGATCTCGTCGAGAAACAACGTGCCGCGATTGGCTTGCTCGAACTTGCCCGCCATGCCGCCGCGGCGCGCACCCGTGAAGGCTCCCGGCTCGTAACCGAACAACTCCGATTCGATCAGGCTCGCCGGAATCGATGAGCAGTTCACCGCAACGAAGGGCCCGTTGCGGCGCGGACCCTCGGCGTGCAGCGATTGAGCCAGCATTTCCTTGCCGGTTCCGGTTTCGCCGTTGATCAGAATCGGGACATCGTGAAAGAAGGCGCGACGCGCCATCGACAGCAAAGGCGCCACGGTCGGATCGACGTGCATCGCCGCGGGCTGCTGCGCTCCGGCGGGCATCAGCACCGATCGGTCGGCGTCGCCGACACGCTTCACCGTATCGACGCGTGCCTGCAGTCTCAAACCATTGGCCGCTTCGATCAGCGTCGGCTCGCTGCGATTGCGGCGCAGCCTGTCGAGCGTGCGCGAGAGCGATTCGCCGAACAGATGCTCGAACGTCCATTCCGGCAGTTGAGCCAGATCCAGCATCTGCCGGGCCGCCGGATTGGCGCCGAGCAGCAAGCCGTCTTCGGAGAACGACAGCAGGCCGCGCAACGACGAGCCGCTGAATTCGGCGCTGTAATGAAAGCTCAGGCAGAACGCTCCGCCGAGCGCGGTCACCATGCGGTTCTCGATCGAGCGCGCGGTCAAGGCGATCGCCTCGAGCACACCGATCGGTCGCCCGTCGTGCAGGCGCGAAGCATCGAGCGCTCCGATCAACTGTCCCTTCGGATCGAAGATCGGCGCCGCCGCGCAGGAGAACGGGCGTGCTTCTTCGAGGAAATGCTCGCTGCCGCAGATCGCCACCAGACGCCCGTCGGCGAGCGCACAGCCCGGGCCGGTGGTTCCGGCGGCCCGCTCGCCCACGTTCACGCCAGGACGAAACACGTTGCCGAGATCACGGCAAGCCGGATTCGATTCCCCCATCGATCGCACCACGAAACCGCGTTCGTCGACACAGGCCACCACCCAGTTCGCGTTTTCGAGCACGCCGAACAGGCGTTGCATCTCGGGCTCCGCATGATCGAGCAGCACACGATTGCGTTCCTGCACGCGGCGGCGGTCACCGACCGATACGGCGTTGAAGAGTGCGCGGTGGGAAGCCACCAAACCATTGCTGCGCGATCGCTCCCATGACCTGAAAACCGCATCCGAAACCAGTTGCTGCGGCACCTCTCTGCCGTCTTCGAACAAATTGCGCGCCAGCGTAAGCCGGCGCTCGAACTCTGTGTCGTTCGTCCGCATGACTCCTCCAGTACATCGATCTACTTCAATACGGTGCGTCACCACACCTGTTTCGAAATAAAACAGTCGCTCTATGCGCGGCCCTCTCGCGAGCCTTTTCTCGGCGACTTAACACCTTGATCCACTGCTGTATTTCCGCAGCGATCCGTGATTGAAAAAGAATGGCACAGAGACTGCCTAGTCTCAATCGGTCCAAAGGCAAACCTCTTGGATCCGAGGCTTCGTCAGAAAGCCTCGCGGGGCATTTATTCATAAGAACGAACTGGAGGAAAGCATCATGGATGCATCGATCAAGAACAGCCCATGCAATACCCTGCTCAAAGCCATGCTGTGCGTCACCACGCTGCTGACGGGCTCGCTCGCCAGCACGATGGCGCAAGCCGTGGACGTCGATGCGGGCGATTACACCGCGCTGCCCGACGGCACCAATCTTGGCCTGCTGTATTACCAGTACGCGACGCGCGATTCGATCTACGCTGACGGACACAAGGTGGCGGACAACGCGACGCTCGACTCCAACATCGGCATCGCGCGTGGCGTGCACTACATGGATATCGGCGGTTACATCGTCGATCCGCAGTTCCTGCTGCCGTTCGGCCAGCTCAAGGCCAAGGACGACATCAGCGCACTGGGCGATGCGAGCGGCGTCGGCGATCTGATCCTCGCGGCAACCGTTTGGCTGGTCAATCAACCGAAGACCGACACCTACTTCGGCATCACGCCGTTTCTCTACGTGCCGATCGGCAGCTACGACAAGGACGATGCGCTCAACATCGGCGAGAACCGCTGGAAACTCGCGCTGCAGGCGGGCTACATCACCGGCCTCACCGACAAGGTTTCGATCGACCTCGTCGGTGACGTGACCTTCTTCGGCAAGAACGACGAATACACCGCGGCCAAGGCGACGCTCAAGCAGGATGCGGTCGTGCAGCTACAGGGCTTCCTGCGCTACAAGCTCAAGCCGACCTGGGATCTGCGCACCGGCTTCTCGTATTCGTTCGGCGGCGAAACCGAAGTCGACGGAACCGATAGCGACGACAAGATCGAGACGGCCAAATTCACCGTCGGCACCGCCTGGTTCGCACTGCCCACGTTGCAGCTGATCGCGAACTACGGTCGTGACGTGTCGGTGGAAAACGGCTTCCGCGAAGAGAACCGTCTCAACCTGCGTGTGCTCATGGTGTTCTGAGCACCGCACATCAAGCACTAAAACAACACGAGGAGAAACGATATGAGCTTTGATCCCACCACGGGCGGGAGGGCCCTGCTCGGCCTGCGCAAACCCGCATGGGTGTTTGCGGCGCTGGCCTGCATGCTCGGCGCATCGATCGGCGCCACCGCGGCCGGCAGCTCGGCTCAGAACAAGATCGTCGCCAATGCGGCCACCGGCAAGGAATGGCCGGCGAACGGGCTCGATTACTCGGGCACTCGCTTCAGCCGGCTACAGCAGATCAACGCCGACAACGTGAAGCGACTCGGCCTGGCCTGGTCCTACGATCTGGAATCGACACGCGGAGTCGAAGCGACGCCCATCGTCACCGGCGGCGTGATGTACGTGACCGCGTCGTGGAGCGTCGTGCATGCGATCGATGCGCGCAGCGGCAAGCGCTTGTGGACTTACGATCCGAAGGTGCCGCGCGACAAGGCCTACAAAGCCTGCTGCGACGTGGTGAATCGCGGTGTCGCGGTCGAAGACGGCAAGGTCTTCGTCGGCTCGCTCGATGGACGGCTCATCGCGCTCGACGCCAGCAACGGCAAGAAGCTGTGGGAGCAGGACACCATCATCGACCACACGCACGCCTACACCGTCACCGGGGCGCCGCGTGTGTTCAAGGGCAAGGTGATCATCGGCAACGGCGGCGCCGAGTTCGGCGTGCGCGGCTACATCACCGCCTACGACGTCGCGAGCGGCAAGCAGCGCTGGCGCTGGTTCACCGTGCCGGGCGATCCGTCCAAGCCTTTCGAGGACGAGTCGATGGCCAAGGCCGCCAAGACCTGGGATCCGAGCGCGAAGTACTGGGAGAACGGCGGCGGCGGCACCGTGTGGAACTCGATGGTGTTCGATCCCGAGCTGAACCTGATGTACGTGGGTACCGGCAACGGCGCGCCGTGGTCGCATCGCCAGCGTAGCCCGGCAGGTGGAGACAACCTCTATCTCGCCTCGATCGTCGCACTCGACCCGGACACCGGCGCCTACGTCTGGCACTACCAGGAAACCCCCGGCGACAACTGGGACTACACCTCGGTGCAGGACCTGATCCTCGCCGACATCAAGCTCGACGGCAAAGCCCGCAAGGTGGTGCTGCACGCGCCGAAGAACGGCTTCTTCTTCGTCGTCGATCGCACCAACGGACAGTTCATTTCGGCGAACAACTTCGTCGACGTGAACTGGGCCACCGGCTACGACGCCAAGGGCCGCCCGATCGAAGTGCCCGAAGCACGCTCGCCCGACCAGCCTTTCGATGCGATTCCGGGGCCGTTCGGCGCGCACAACTGGCATTCGATGTCGTACAGCCCGATCACCGGCCTGGCTTATTTCCCGGCGCAGAACATTCCGCTGAACCTGGCCGAGGACAAGCGCTGGAAGGGCCACAACAGCAATGTTCCGGGCCAGCCCATGAGCGGTATCGGCTGGAACACGGCGATGCAGATCAACGCCGAGCCGCCCAAGAGCAAACCCTTCGGCAAGCTGATCGCCTGGGATCCGGTGAAGCAGAAGGCGGCCTGGACCCACGAGAACGTCGCGCCGTGGAACGGCGGCACGCTGGTCACCGCGGGCAACCTCGTGTTCCAGGGCACGGCCGACGCCCGTCTGGTGGCCTACAACGCGACCAACGGCGAGCCGCTGTGGAATTCGGCGATGGGCACCGGCGTGATCGCGGCCCCCATCACCTACGAACTCGACGGTAAGCAGTACGTGACGATCGCCGCGGGCTGGGGCGGCGTGTTCGGACAATCGCAGCGCGCCTCCGACGGCTCCGCTCCGGGTACGGTCTACACCTTCGTGCTCGACGGCAAGACGCCGCTGCCGGCGTTCACGAAGTACCAGCTCGGCTCGCTCGTCGCCGGCGTCGCCTACGATCCCAAGGACGTCGCCGAAGGCACCGCGCTCTATGTGAGCAACTGCGTCTTCTGTCACGGCGTTCCGGGTGTCGACAAGGGCGGCAACATTCCAAACCTCGGCTACGTCGACAAGGCGATCATCGAAAACCTCGACAAGTTCGTCTTCGCCGGCCCGTTCGTGTCGAAGGGCATGCCCGATTTCACCGGCAAGTTGCAGCCGGCCGACGTGCCCAAGCTCAAGGCCTTCATCCAGGGCACCGCGGACGCCGTCCGTCCGAAGGCCGCCAGCACCACGCCCTGAGCCGGGCATCGGGGCGCGGGCAAATGCCTGCGCCCCGATGCGCAAGCTCATTTCCTCATTGCAACAGCGCGATCGATGCGCGAACCGAGAACACCATGACCAATACGCCGAATACCGCGCTGCTCGGCAGCGGAGCCCGTGCATTCATCGACCGCCGCAATCATCCGATGCTGATCGGCGGCGCCTGGGTAGACGCCATCGACGGCGCACGATTCGACGTGATCGATCCGGCCGACGAGTCGGTGATCGCCAGCGTTCCCTCGGCCGGGCGCGCCGACGTCGAACGCGCCGTACAAGCCGCCACGCTGGCGTTCGAACACGGCGCCTGGCCGAACCTGCGACCAGCCGAACGCCAGCGCCTGCTGCTCAAGCTGGCCGATCTGATCGAGCGCGATGCGCAAGTGCTCGCCGAGATCGAATCGGTCGACAACGGCAAGTCGGCAGTGGTCGCGCGCGCGGTCGACATTGCGCTGACCGTCGATTTCTTCCGCTACATGGCCGGCTGGGCGACCAAGATCGAAGGCTCCACCGTCGATGTCTCGGTGCCGTATGCGCCGGGCAGCGAGTTCTTCGCCTACACGCGGCGCGAACCGGTCGGCGTGGTCGCCGCGGTAGTGCCCTGGAACTTCCCGCTGCTGGTCGCCACCTGGAAGCTCGCGCCCGCGCTGGCCGCAGGCTGCACGGTGGTGCTCAAGCCGGCCGAGCAGACGCCGCTGTCGGCGATCTATCTCGGACGGCTCATCATCGAAGCCGGCTTTCCACCGGGCGTCGTCAACATCATCACCGGCGACGGACCCAACGCGGGCGCACCGCTGGTCTCGCATCCGGGCATTCACAAGATCAGCTTCACGGGCTCGACCGAAGTCGGCAAGTTGATCGGCCGGGCGGCGATGGACAACATGACGCGCGTGACGCTCGAACTCGGCGGCAAGTCGCCAATGATCGTGCTCGACGATTGCGACGCCGATCTCGCCGCGCAAGGCGCGGCCAACGCGATCTTCTTCAACCACGGCCAGGTCTGCTGCGCGGGCTCGCGGCTCTACGTGCCCAAGCGCCTCTACGATCGAGTCGTCGACGGCCTCGCCAGCCACGCCGCCGCATTGCCGATGGGATCGGGTCTCGAAGCGCAGACGCAGCTCGGCCCGCTGGTATCGCAGGAGCAGCTCGATCGCGTCTGTCACTACATCGAGCTCGGGCGCCAGCAGGGCGCGCGCATGCTCACCGGCGGAGCCCGCTCCGAGCGTACGGGCTACTTCGTGCAGCCAACCGTGTTCGCGAGCGACGACGAATCGCTGCGCATCGTGCGCGAAGAAATCTTCGGGCCGGTGGTGGTCGCCCTGCCCTACGACGATCTCGACGAGGTCGCGCGCCGTGCCAACGACACGCCGTTCGGGCTCGGTGCGAGCATCTGGTCCAGCGATCTGTCGCGCGTGCAGCGGCTGGTGCCCAAGCTCAAGGCCGGAACGGTCTGGGTCAACTGCCACAGCATGCTCGATCCTGCGGTACCTTTCGGCGGCTACAAGCTTTCGGGCTTCGGCCGTGACATGGGACGCGTCTCGCTCGATGCCTACCTCGAAACCAAGTCGGTGTTCATGAAGATCTGAAATCGCGCATGAGTCGAATCGAATCCGCCCTGCCCGCTACCGCGCTGAGCGTGGTTTGCGGCGCAACCGATGTGCCGCTGCTCGAAAGCAGCATCGGCGCAGCCTTCGACACCACCGTGCGCAGGCAGGCCGAGCGCGACGCGCTCGTGGTCCGTCACCAGGGCATACGCTGGAGTTGGGCCGAGCTCGGCGAACGGGTCGACAACGCCGCTGCGCAGTTGCTCGCACAGGGGCTCGAGCCCGGCGATCGGGTCGGCATCTGGGCGCCGAATTGCGCCGAGTGGGTGATCGCGCAGTTCGCGACCGCCAAAGCCGGGCTCGTCCTCGTCAACATCAACCCGGCTTATCGCCGACACGAACTCGAATACGCGCTCAGGCACGTCGGCTGCAAGGCTTTGATCCTCGCTGCCGCGTTCAAGTCGAGCGACTATCTGGCGATGCTGCAAGACCTCGCGCCCGAGCTCGCGCAGTGCGCGCCCGGACAACTGCACGCTGCGCGATTGCCGCAGCTGCGCCTGGTGATTCGCCTGGGCGACGAAGTATCGCCCGGTATGCTCGGATTCTCGTCCCTGCTGAGCGAACCGGCGGCCGAAGCACGCGCGCGACTCGACGCGATCGCGAGCGCCGTCGATGCGCACAGCGCGGTGAACATCCAGTTCACCTCGGGCACCACAGGCTCGCCGAAGGGCGCGACGCTCACGCATCGCAATATCCTCAACAACGGATACTTCGTCGGCCGCGCGATGCGCCTGACGCACGACGACAAGCTCTGCATTCCGGTGCCGCTCTATCACTGTTTCGGCATGGTGATGGGCAACCTCGCCTGCGTCACGCACGGAGCCTGCATGGTGTTTCCGGCAGATTCCTTCGACGCCGCATCGGTGCTGCAGACCGTGCAGGACGAACGTTGCACCGCCTTGCATGGTGTGCCGACGATGTTCATCGCCGAACTCGATCACCCCGACTTCTCGCGCTACACGCTCGACAGCCTGCGTACCGGCATCATGGCCGGAGCGCCATGTCCGATCGAAGTCATGCGCAAGGCCATCGAGCGCATGCACCTGCGCGAGATCACCATCGCCTACGGCATGACCGAGACTTCGCCGGTGAGCTTCCAGAGCGCCACCGACGATCCGCTGGAGCGGCGCGTCTCCACCATCGGACGCGTGCAGCCGCATCTGGAGGTCAAGATCGTCGACGAGGGCGGCAACACGCTGCCGCGTGGCCAGCGCGGCGAATTGCTGGTGCGCGGCTACTCGGTGATGCTGGGCTACTGGAACGATGCGCAGCGCACGGCCGACACGATCGATGCCGAAGGCTGGATGCGCACGGGTGATCTCGGACTGATCGACGAGGAGGGCTACGCCAGCATTCTCGGGCGCGCGAAGGACATGGTGATTCGCGGAGGCGAGAACGTGTATCCGCGCGAGATCGAAGAATTCCTCTATCGCCATCCGCGCATTCGCGACGTGCAGGTGGTCGGCGTACCGGACGCGAAATTCGGCGAAGAACTGTGCGCCTGTGTGATCGCGCAGCCCGGCGAGGCCACCAGCGAAGACGATATTCGCGCTTTCTGCCGCGGAGAAATCGCGCATTACAAGATTCCGCGCTACGTCGTTTTCGTCGACGAGTTTCCGATGACGGTGACCGGCAAGATCCAGAAGTTCGCCCTGCGCCAGGCGATGAGCGACCGGCTGGGCCTGTCCGAGAAACCATCGGACGGCCGTGCCTCATGAATCGAATCAATCTGAAGACAATGCAATACGGAGCCGACTTTTGAGCGCACTCGACGCCTTTCTCGAGGCCCGCGATTTTCTGCTGCAACATCGCGAGGACTACATCGCCGCCAAGCGCGATTTTCGCTGGCCGGCCTTGACCCGATTCAACTGGGCGCTCGATTACTTCGACGCACAGGCGCTCGGCAACACTGCGCCTGCGCTGTGGATCGTCGAAGAGGACGGCAGCGAAACCCAGCTTTCGTGGTCGCAGATGTCGGCGCGCTCGAATCAGGTCGCCAACCACCTGCGAGGGCTTGGTGTGCGGCGCGGAGATCGCGTGCTGATCATGCTGCCCAATCACGTCGCGCTCTGGGAAACCATGCTCGCGACGATGAAACTCGGCGCGGTGATGATTCCGGCCACACTGCTGCTGTCGCCCGAAGACCTCGAAGACCGGCTCGATCGTGGCGGCGCCCGCTACGTGGTCGCGAGCGCATCTCAGACCGCCAAGTTCGCACAGTACGCAGGCCGCTTCACCGGCATCAGCGTCGGCGGTCAAACCGCAGGCTGGCAGCGCTACGAAAACGCCTACGACCAAGCCAGCGAATTCACGCCCGATGCGCCGACGCATGCGGACGATCCGGCGCTGCTCTATTTCACGTCGGGCACCACGTCGAAACCCAAGCTCGTGCTGCACACGCACGCGAGCTATCCGGTCGGCCATCTGACGACGATGTACTGGATCGGCCTGCGGCCCGGCGATCTGCACTACAACATCAGCTCGCCGGGTTGGGCCAAGCACGCCTGGAGCTGCTTCTTCGCGCCTTGGTCCGCCGGTGCGACGATCTTCATCTACAACTACAACCGCTTCGACGCGCCGACCGTTCTCGACGTGCTCGTACGCTGCGGTGTGAGTTCGCTCTGCGCCCCGCCGACGGTCTGGCGCATGCTCGTGCAACAGGATCTGGCTGCGTATCCCGTGAAGCTACGCGAGCTGATCGGTGCCGGTGAGCCGCTGAATCCGGAAATCATCGAACGCGTTCGCTCGGCCTGGAAGTTGACGATCCGCGACGGCTTCGGCCAGACCGAGACCACCGCGCAGATCGGGAACACGCCGGGCCAGTTGCTCAAGCCCGGTTCGATGGGCCGCGCGCTGCCGGGCTGCAACATCGCGCTGCTCGATGCCGATGGGAATCCGGCCGACGAAGGCGAAATCGCCATCGCACTCGAACCGCGAGCGCTCGCCCTCATGCAGGGCTACATCGACGACCCCGATAAGACCGCTGCCGTCATGCGCAACGGCTACTACCGGACCGGCGACGTCGCGAGCCGCGACGCAGATGGCTACTACACCTACGTCGGACGCGCGGACGATGTGTTCAAGTCGTCGGACTACCGCATCAGTCCGTTCGAGCTCGAAAGCGCGTTGATCGAGCATCCGGCCGTGGCCGAGGCCGCCGTGGTGCCGAGTCCCGATGCGCTGCGCCTGTCGGTTCCGAAAGCCTTCCTGTCGCTACGAAGCGGCTACGCGCCATCGGGCGAGCTCGCCGCCGACATCCTGAGCTTTGCGGCGGCCCGCCTGTCGGCATACAAACGCATACGCCGCCTCGAGTTCTACGATCTGCCCAAGACCATCTCGGGCAAGATCCGGCGTGCCGAATTGCGGCGCATGGAGCTTGCGCGCAGCAGCGATGCGCGACGCGAACTCGAATTCTGGGAACAGGATTTCGGCGCGCGCTGATCTTCGGCATGCTCGCAGTGAGCTCGGAGCTCGCGATTCGCGGGCCGCGAGACCGACGCGGATCAGGCTTTTCGGGCACCCACCAGCGGAGATTCGGCCCGCGTATCGAGCGGCTTGATTTCCGCGGCCGCGACGCCGGCCCAGGCGCGAATCTGGGCGGCGTTCTCTTCGACGAGCCGATGGCCTTCCTTGATCGCTTCCTTCGCCCGGTGGAAATCCATCAGCGCGAAATCTTCGAGCATCGGAACCAGCGTGAGCTCGGGCGGGTCGCCGGCCATGCGGCTGCGCGTGATGCGGTCCTGCATGATGTTGACGCTCGAGGCCATCACGTCGAACACGCTCGGGTGCTCGTCGCTGCTGCTCAGGAAATACTCCGTCGCGCGCTGCCAGAACGTCTTGTCCGAGCGCGTGCTGGCCTCTTCGAGACCTTCCTTCTGGCTCGCGATCGAGACATGCGCCCCGACCAGCTGCGCATTGAGGTTCACCGCGATGACGATGTCCGCGCCCATCGCACGCGCGGGTGACACCGGCACCGGGTTGACGAGCCCGCCGTCGAGCATCCAGCGGTCGCCGTATTTCACCGGCGAGAACACGCCCGGGATCGCGCACGAGGCGCGCGCGGCCGGCAGGATCGGGCCCTTGCTGATCCAGACCTCGCGGCCGGTTTTCATGTCGGTGGCGACGCTGACATAGCGGCGATCGAGGTCTTCGATATTCGGGTTCTTGTGCTTCTCTTCGAAGAAGCCGAACAGTCGCTGGCCTTTGACCATGCCGCCCGAGAGCGTGAAATCGAGCAGGCTGAAGACATCGCGCGAGGTCAGCGTCTGCACCCATTCGGAGAATTCGCCGAGCTGCCCTGCCGCATACACCGCGCCGACCAGCGCGCCGACCGATGTGCCGGCGATCACTTGCGGATGAATGCCGATCTTCTCGAGCCCTTCGATGACGCCGATATGCGCCCAGCCGCGCGCCGAACCGCTGCCCAGCGCCAGGCCGATGACCGCCCCCTTCTGCTTCACCAAGACTTCGTGCTGTTCGCTCATTGCCCGCTTCCCCTTCATCCTACGTCAAAGGCCCCGTCCAGAGCCTCTGGACGGGGCCTTCTGCACTGCGGCGCGGGAATTCTAGCGCCGTGGCTCGAACGTGACGCCGATCAGTCGGCGCCCTTCACTCCGAGCTCGTTGTGTACATCGACGACGCCTTTGATGCCCTTGACCGTCTTCTCGGCCAGCGCCACCTGGGCTTCGTTGTCGACCTTGCCGCTGAGCGTGACGACGCCGGCGGTGGTCTCCACATGGATGTCGGTGGCACTCAGGTTGCGGTCGGCAGCGAGCTTGGCCTTGATCTTGGTCGTGGTGGCCGCGTCCTTGGTGGTGGCGGCGGCCTTGTCCATGGCGCTGGGCTGGCCGGTTTCATTGGCCAGCACCGACATCGGCATCGCCGCGGCAGCGGTCAGGGCGGCAGCCATCACAGCAGTCATCTTGTTCATGAGGGGCACTCCTGGATCGATATTTTTATCGTGACTTCCTGTCACGGCCGCAGAGTGCCGCAGCGCAATGAGCCGGATATGAATTTTCGGGCAGTCCGATTCAGCCGGCGCTCAGAACAGCGGTGGTTGCTCGGGCGTGTCCATGAGCTCGGAGGCATCGCAGAAATTGCCCAGGCCCACGCCGACGAGCCGATAAAGCCGATCGGCCGGCAGGTTCACGCGGTCGCGCAGTTCCACGGCGATGTTCGCGAACCGCTCGAGTGACTCCGGGGGCCGGCCCGGCGTGAGGCTGCGCGTGAGGATCTGAAAGTCTGCGGTCTTGAGCTTGAGCACCACGGTGCGACCGATGCGGGGCGTCTTGCGCGCCGCGTTCCAGGCTTTCTCGGCCATGCGGCGGATATGCGGCTCGAGCTCGGACAAGGGAATGTCCCGCTCGAAGGTGTCTTCGGCCGAGATCGACTGCGTCGGCCGATCGGGCTTGACCTCGCCGTGGTCGATGCCGAGCGAGAGCTGATGCAGGCGCAGGCCGTAGCGACCGAAGCGCGCCTCGAGTTCCGCCGCGGTGCGCAGACGCAGGTCGCCGACGCTGCCGATACCCATTTCGGCGAGCTTGCCTTCCATCACCTTGCCGACGCCCGGCAGGCGCCCCACGGGCAGCGGAGGCAGCACGCGATCGATGTCGCCGGGCCGGATCACGAACAGGCCATCGGGCTTGTTCCAGTCGCTCGCGATCTTGGCGAGGAACTTGTTCGGCGCGACGCCGGCCGAGGCCGTCAGCGACAGCTCTTCGCGAATCTGCTCGCGGATGCACTGGGCCACCGCGGTCGCGGTCGGCAGCTCGGTCTTGTTGGTGGTGACGTCGAGATAGGCCTCGTCGAGCGACAACGGCTCGACGAGGTCGGTGTGGCGCAGGAAGATCTCGCGCACCTGTCTGGACACCGCCCGATAGCGCGTGAAGTCGGGCGGGGTGAAGATCGCGTCGGGGCACAAGCGTTCGGCACGCACGGCCGGCATCGCCGAACGCACCCCGAACTTGCGCGCCTCGTACGACGCCGCGCAGACCACCGAGCGCCCGCCGCGCCAGGCCACCACCACCGGCTTGCCGCGCAGCGACGGATCGTCACGCTGCGCCACCGACGCGTAGAAGGCGTCCATGTCGACGTGGATGATTTTGCGCTGCGCAGGTGGCGATGCACTCATGCGCACATCGTAGGACGGGTTGGCGTTAAGCGCGTAACCGCCGTATGCAGCGAGCCGAACAAACGGTGGGTTGGCCGCCTCGCGGTCAACCCACCTTCCGAAGTGTCAGTACAGCAGGCGCGTCTTGAGCGTGCCCGGAATCGCCGCGAGCCTGTCCTTGAGCGTTTCGGCCTGTTCTTCGGATGCCGACACGTCGATCACCACGTAGCCCACCTGCCCGGCCGTCTGCAAAAACTGCGCGTCGATGTTGACGGCCTGGTCCGAGAACAGGTTGTTGATCTGCGTGAGCATGCCCGGCATGTTGCGGTGGATGTGCAGCAGGCGGCGGCTGCGCGGGTGCTCCGGCAGCGACACTTCGGGGAAATTGACCGCCGACAGCGTCGAGCCGTTGTCGCTGTAGCGCACGAGCTTGGCGGCCACTTCGAAGCCGATGTTCTCCTGCGCCTCGAGTGTGCTGCCGCCGATGTGCGGGGTGAGGATCACGTTCGGCAGGTTCTGCAGCGGCGAAACGAAGGCCTCCGCATTGCCTTTGGGCTCGACCGGGAACACGTCGACCGCCGCGCCGCCCACGTGACCGCTCTTGATCGCCTCGGCGAGCGCCTCGATGACCACCACGGTGCCGCGCGAGGCGTTGATCAGCAGACCGCCCGGCTTCATCGCCGCGAGTTCGGGCGCGCCGATCATCCACTGCGTACCGGCCGTTTCGGGCACGTGCAGGGTCACGATGTCGCTCTTGCCGAGCAGTTCGTGCAGCGAGCCCACCGGCTGCGCATTGCCGAGCGCGAGCTGGGTCTCGATGTCGTAATAGATCACGCGCATGCCCAGGCTCTCGGCCAGCACGCCGACCTGCGTGCCGATATGGCCGTAGCCGACGATGCCGAGCGTCTTGCCGCGCACCTCGAAGCTGCCGACCGCCGACTTCGACCAGCCGCCGACGTGGCACTGCTTGTCCTTTTCGGGAATCCGGCGCATCAGCATGATCGCCTCGGCGACCACGAGTTCGGCCACCGAGCGCGTGTTCGAGTACGGCGCGTTGAACACCGGAATGCCGCGCGCCTGCGCCGCGTCGAGCGCGATCTGGTTGGTGCCGATGCAGAACGCGCCCACCGCCATCAGCCGGCGCGAGTTCTGGAACATCTCAGCCGTCAGGTTGCTGCGCGAACGGATGCCGACGATGTGCGCCGAGGCCACCGCCTTGGCCAGCTCGGCCTCGGGCAGCGACTTCTCGTGGAATTCGATGTTGGTGTAACCGGCCGAGCGAAAGGTGTCGAGCGCCGTGCGGCTCACGCCTTCGAGCAGCAACACCTTGATGTCCTGTTTGGGGAACGAGGTTTTTTTCATGGCTCAACGATGCCCTGGCAACCGCGACCTCCCCGATCGGAGGTCGTACGGGGCGCGCATATTGCCAGAGGGGAACCGGCGAGGCCATTGGACGGAAGGTCCAGGCCCCAGCCGCCAGAAACCGGCGGCCAACCCGGGCGTCCCTACGCGGCGGCGGCCACCGGCGCGAGCTTGGGCTCCTGCATGCTCGGGACCTGGCCCGGCGCGATACCGCGCGGCGGTGCAGGCTCGGTTACAGGCTCCGCGGCCGTCCCGCCGCCCTCGGGAGCCTCGGCCGTTTCCTGCACCGGAGCAACCAGGCTCTCGTGCACGAAGCGCAGCTTCTCGACCACGCGCGGCGTGATGACGAAGGGATAGCTGTCGGCCTGGCCCAGGCTGCGCGTGAGATTGTTCAGCGCGTAGGTCAAGGACAGCCAATCTTCGATCATCTGGTTGAAATCGCGCTGCGGCAGCGGCGCATGGTCGGGCTTGAGCGTGGGCTCGTCTTCGCGCTTGGGTTTCAGCCGCAGGCCGCAGGCGGCGGCGGTGTCGAGCGAATCGATCATGTGCAGGTAATGCGCCCAGGTTTCGGCCCAGTCTTCCCAGGGATGCGAACTCGCGTAGTGGCTGATGAACTCCTGCGCCCAGTCGCCGCCGACCTCTTTCTCGTAGTGCTGCTTGAGCGCGGTCGCGTAATCCTGGCGCTCGTCGCCGAACAGCTCGCGAAACGCTTCGATGCGCGTGCTGTCGCGAATCAATTCGTCCCAGTAATAGTGGCCGACCTCATGGCGAAAATGGCCCAGCAGCGTGCGATACGGCTCGTGCAGCGAAAGCCGGCGCTTCTCGCGTTCGAGATCGTCGGCCTCGGCCACGTTGATGGTGATCACACCCTCGTCGTGGCCCGTCAGCACCGGGCCCTCGGCCGCGAGCTCGTCGCTCAGGAAATCGAAGGCCAGACCATGCTGCGGGTCTTCGCGCCGGTTGCGCAGGGCCAGCTTCAGATCGAGCAGGCTGTAGATCAGCCGGCGCTTGGCGGTTTCGAGCTTGCGCCAGGCTTCGAGGCTGCCTTCGATGTCGAGATTGGGCAGTACGCGCGTCAGTCTGCAGGACACGCAGAGCGTGTCGTGATCGTCCGCAGGCACCGCCCAATTGCAGACCTGATGCTGCAGATAATTCGCGCACAACCGGTAGTGCTGGTTCTTGGAGAGCGGCGACATCGAAACCCAGTGGTCGCCCTCGTGCGGGTCGAGGGTCGCCAGCTCGAGCGTATCGGGCAGAAACGCGAGTGCATGACCGCAGTTGGTGCAGTTGGTGTTTTCGAAGAACACCGTTTGCTGGCAGTTCTGGCAGTGAAAGACTTTCATGGCGCTCTACCGGGAAGATGAGTCGGAGTCAGGAGACGGCAGCTCGGCGATCGGCGTGGCATGAGCTTGCTGTATGGTGCGGCGCACGCTCATGACAACGGCTGAACGCGTCGGCCGCGATACTGCGTAGCCGAGCTGATCGAAACATGAATAAGCCTGCCGATACAATAGAAGCCACCGAAAATCGCAACCGCCCGCGCTTGTTGGGCGCCGACGATCCTGCGCCGGTGTGGATCGAGAACGAGCGCGGCAGCTCGCCTTTCGTGCTGATCGCGGATCACGCAGGCAATCGTGTTCCGTCAGCCTTGAACGAGCTTGGACTGCCGCTGCACGAACGTGAGCGCCACATCGCCTGGGACATCGGCGTCGCCGGTCTGGCCGTTGCGCTCTCCCGCGAACTCGACGCGGCCTGCATCGGCCAGACTTATTCGCGCCTCGTCATCGACTGCAACCGGCGTCCCGATGCAGAAGACAGCATTCCCCACACCAGCGATGGAACCCGCATTCCAGGCAACATCGGCCTTGCGCATGAGCAGATCGAAGTGCGTCGGCGCGAAATCTATACGCCTTATCACCAAGCCATCACGGCGCTCCTCGACCCGCGGTCGCAGCGCAGCACCGCCTTGGTCCTGCTGCACAGCTTCACGCCGGTATTCGGCGGCATCACGAGACGCTGGCATGCCGGCGTGCTCTACAACCGTGACGAACGCCTGGCGCGACCGCTATTGAAGGCCTTGGCGGAGCAAACCGATTTCGTCATCGGAGACAACGAGCCGTATTCGGCGCAGGATGGCACCGATGTCGCGCTGATCGATCACGGAGAAGCACGCGGCCTGCCCGTGGTCGAGCTCGAAATTAGACAAGACTTGATCTCCAATGCGAGCGGACAAGACCTATGGGCGCGAACGCTCGCCACGGCATTGAAGTCCACGGGCATCTGAAAATGACGCCTCACACTTCAGGTCCAGGCAAGCTGGAGAATTCAAGATTCGCGCCTGTCAATTGACTGATGGACCGCGCATGCGGTAAATCGAAAGGACTCGACCATGCTGATCCGACTCGGTTACGAAATCGTCTTCCAGTGCCCGCAACCCACTCCGATGGTGTTGCATCTCAATGTCGACCAGGCCCGCGTTCGTGATCTCACGAAACCCGATCTGATCGTCACCGAGCCGCCGATTCCGCTGGCCCAGTATCCCGACAGCTTCGGCAACCAGTGCACGCGCCTGCTCGCTCCGGCCGGTCGCCTGAAGATCACGGCGGATACGATCATTCGCGATTCCGGGCTTCCGGAGCCCGCGTTTCCGGATGCGCGCCAGGTTCCGATTCAGGAGCTGCCGCCGGAAACCCTGATGTATCTGCTACCGAGCCGGTACTGCGAGAGCGATCTGCTTTCGCAAACGGCGTGGCAGCTGTTTGGGCAGGTTCCCGAAGGCTGGGCTCGCGTACAGGCCGTTTGCGATTGGGTGCACAACTCGATCCAGTTCGGCTATCAATACGCCCGCCCGACCAAGACGGCGCTCGAAACGTTCAACGAACGACAGGGCGTGTGCCGCGACTATGCGCATCTGGCGATCGCGATGCTGCGCGCACTCAACATTCCGGCGCGCTATTGCACGACCTACCTCGGCGACATCGGCGTTCCGCCGGTCGACGCGCCGATGGATTTCGCAGGCTGCCTCGAAGCCTATGTCGGTGATGCCTGGCACTTCTTCGATCCGCGCAACGGCGCGCGTCGCATCGGCCGCGTGCTGATTGCCCATGGACGCGATGCAGCCGATGTCGCGATCAGCACGTCCTACGGCTCGGCGTTTCTCGAAAGCTTCAAGGTCTGGACCGAAGAAGTACCGGAAGCCCAAGCAACCGAAACGCTGTACGCGGTCGCGGCCTGAGTCCAGACGGTTGCCAACAGACCGCTGCAACCCAGCATGTAACCAAAACATCTAAATAAATGATGTCAACAAAAAAGCCGGTTGGCGCGTAAACGCCAACCGGCTTTTTTGTTTGATCAGCGCATCAACCGTTGTGAATGCGAGCGATCAGCGCGTCGGTGAACGTCTTGGTATTCGCGGTGCCGCCGAGGTCGCCGGTGCGGATCTTGTCGATATTGAGCGTATCGTCGATGGCCTTGCGCAGACGCGCAGCCTTGTCGTTGAGCTTGACATGGTCGAGCATCATCGCCGCTCCGAGCATCAGCGCGATCGGATTGGCGATGCCCTTTCCCGCGATGTCGGGAGCCGAGCCGTGCACCGCTTCGAACACTGCCGCGTCCTCACCGATGTTGCCACCCGGCGCCATGCCGAGGCCACCGACGAGACCGGCGACCAGATCGGAAATGATGTCGCCGAACAGGTTGGTGGTGACAAGCGTGTCGAATTGCCACGGATTCAGCACGAGTTTCATCGAGCAGGCATCGACGATCGCCTCGTTCATTTCGATCTTGCCCTGGTACTTGGCCTTGTAGAGCTTGCGCGCCTCATCGAGGAAGATGCCCGTGAGCGCCTTCATGATGTTGGCCTTGTGCACGATGGTGACCTTCTTGCGGCCCAACGCGATCGCGCTCTCGAACGCATACTCGAGCAGACGGCGCGAACCCTGGCGCGTGTTCACGCCTGTTGCGATCGCAACCGCTTCGGGATCGCCGTCCATCGGAATGAAATGCTCGTAGCCCATGTAGAGGCCTTCGACATTCTCGCGGAACACCAGCAGATCGATGTTCTCGTAGCGACCGCCCGGAATGATGGTCTTGGCCGGACGCACATTGGCGAAGAGCTTGAACGCTTCGCGCAGGCGCACGTTGGCGGAGCGATATCCGCCGCCGGACGGCGTCTCGAGCGGGCCCTTGAGCGCCAGGCGCGTGCTGCGGATGGAATCCATGGTGGCCTGCGGAACCGGATCACCGGCGGCTTGCATGCCGGCGAGGCCCGCAACCTGCCAATCCCATTCGAACGGCGCGTCCAGCGCTTCGAGTGCGGCGAGCGTCGCCTGCATGATCTCGGGGCCGATGCCATCGCCTGGAATGAGAGTTGCGCGAATAAGATTGCTCATGGTTTCCTGCTGATCTTTCTGTGGATACTCCCAAACTTTAACGCTGCAAGCTTGCAAAATCGAACGGGAAATTCCTATGCAATCGATCGGAAAAACCTGCTTCACCGCGATGTTCGCCCTTCTGGCCACGATGTCCGCAACGGCATCCGCAGCGGCACCCAGCGCAAAACCACTGACGACGAGCGACGTGCTCGACAACAGCCAGTCATCCGACTGGCGCACGCCGAACGCCGTAGATCTACTGATCCTCACGCTCGACGACGACGACGGCGCGCGCGTGGTGATGGAACTCGCCCCGGCGTTCGCGCCGCAGCATGCGGACAATCTTCGCGCGCTCGCACGCGAACACTACTTCGACGGCCTCGCCATCATGCGAGTTCAAGAGAATTACGTAGTGCAGTGGGGCGATCCCGATGGCGACAAGCGCGAGGTCAGGACGGCGAAGCGCACTCTGCCGGGGGAATTCTTTCGTTCCGCGAGCGGCTTGAACTTCAGCGCGCTACCCGACGCCGACGTCTATGCGCCGGAGGTCGGCTACGTCGACGGCTTTCCGGCGGCACGCGATCGACAGCGCGGCCAAGCCTGGCTCGCGCACTGCTACGCGGCGCTCGGTGTCGGCCGCGCGATGGGCGCGGACAGCGGCGGCGGCACCGAGCTTTATGTGGTCATCGGCCATGCGCCGAGACACCTCGACCGCAACATCACGCTCGCAGGCCGCGTACTGCAGGGCATGGAGCACTTGAGCGCGCTGCCACGCGGCACCGGTACGCTCGGCTTCTACGAGAAGCCCGAGCAGTACGTGAAGATCCGCTCCCTACGCCTGGCGGCCGACCTGCCCGAGAGCGAGCGCGTCGCGCTGCAGGTGCTGCGCACCGACACGGCAACGTGGAAAGCCTACGTCGAGACGCGCCGGTTCCGGCGCGATGCCTGGTTCATCGAACCCACCGGCCACGCCGATGTCTGCAACGTCGGAGTGCCGGTCAGAGCCGCGCCGTAGCGATCTCGGCAATCCCTAGCGGCGCTTGTTCTTCGGCGGCGGCGTGCCCTCGAACTTGCTGATGCGCAGCTGGCGACCACAAACCCAGGTTTTCTGCAGATCGCGGAACACCGAGCGCGGCATGCCAACCGGCAGGTCGATGGTGCTGTAGTCGTCGTAGATTTCGATGCGGCCGATATGCTGGCTTTCGAGGCCGGCCTCATTGGCGATGGCGCCGACGATGTTCGATGGCTTCACGCCGTGCTGGTGGCCGACTTCGATGCGGAAGGTCTCGCTTTCCTCGTCCGCCGGCTTGGGCTTGCGCGGCTTGTCGGCGCGATCCTGCGGCTTGTCCAACGACGCCTTGCTTTCCTTGTCGGCGCGCTCGCGCAGCTTGGCCGGCATCGGGAACGACGAAGCCGCTGGCGGCTGTGAAGCGCGCGCCTCGCGCGATGGGATGATGCGAATCTCCGAGCGGCGCTCGGGCTGCGCGGGTTCGTCAGCCGCCATCAGCAACGGACGATCGCCCTGCACCATCGAGGCCAGCGCGGCCGCGATGTCGATCAGCGCAGCACCGGATTCGGATTCGATCTCGGCCAGCACGCCACGAAAGGCTTCGAAGCGCCCGCCAGCCTCGCGATCGTTGCGAGCCTTCTCGATGGCATCGGCCACCGACTGTTTGAAGCGCTGCACGCGGCGGCGATTGATCGCCTCACTGCTCGGGGCGGCGATGGCTTCGATCGGCTGGCGAGTGGCGCGCTCGATCGCCTTGAGCAGGTGGCGCTCGCGCGGCGATACGAACAGGATCGCGTCGCCGCTGCGCCCGGCACGGCCGGTGCGGCCGATGCGGTGAACATACGATTCGGTGTCGGTCGGAATGTCGTAGTTGACGACGTGGCTGATACGCTCGACGTCGAGTCCGCGCGCCGCGACATCGGTGGCGACGACGATATCGAGCTGGCCGTCCTTGAGCTTGGCGATGGTGCGCTCGCGATCGTTCTGCTGCATGTCGCCGTTGAGCGCCGCCGCCGAGAAGCCGCGTGCGCCGAGCTTGTCGGCGAGTTCGGTGGTCGCGGCCTTGGTGCGCGCGAACACGATCATGGCGTCGAAGGTTTCGGCTTCGAGGAAGCGGGTCAGCGCCTCGATCTTGTTCATGCCGCTGACCATCCAGTAACGCTGGCGGATGTTGGTCGCGGTGGTGGTCTTGGCCTTGATGCTGATCTCGACCGGCTCGCGCAGGTAGGTCGTCGCCACGCGGCGGATCTGCGAAGGCATGGTGGCCGAGAACAGGGCGATCTGGCGTTCGGCCGGGGCCTGCTGCAGCACCCATTCGACGTCCTCGATGAAGCCCATGCGCAGCATCTCGTCGGCTTCGTCGAGCACGAAATGGCGCAGGCCTTCGAGCTTGAGCGAACCGCGCTTGATGTGGTCGACCACGCGCCCCGGCGTGCCGACGACGACGTGCGCTCCGCGCTTGAGTCCGCGCAGCTGCGGCTCGTAGCTCTGGCCGCCGTAGATCGGCAGCACGTGGAAGCCCGGCATGCAGGCGGCGTAGGTCTGTAGCGCCTCGGCGACCTGGATCGCGAGCTCGCGCGTCGGCGCGAGGATCAGCGCCTGGGGCGATGACTGCTTCAGGTCGAGCTTCGACAGGATCGGCAGCGCGAACGCGGCAGTCTTGCCGGTGCCGGTCTGGGCCTGGCCCAGAACGTCGCGGCCTTCGAGCAGCGGCGGGATGGTGCGCGCCTGGATGGGACTCGGCGATTCATAGCCGACACGGGACAAGGCCTCGAGCACCGGCGCCGCGAGCTGCAGATCGGCAAAGCGGACGGTCTGGGCCGCAGAGAGGGATTCGTCGGTTGGCTGAGTAGCCATGAGGGGTCCTGGCGTGACGCGGCGCGGCATTGTACTCGCTTGCGCCCTTGACGTTTTCATCTCCGTGCGAGCGCCCTACAGAAGCATGCGCAGGGGCCGATAAGGCGAACAGGCGGCTCAGACCGATACGAGCCGCCGCGGAGGACGCATGATCGGTTTGGGTTTCAATTTCGCCGAGCGCTACCTGCTCGAGACGCACGGGGACGAGGCCCTGGTGGCGGCGCTGCAGCAATCCGGCCTCTCCGCTGCCGAACCCTGGCTAGACTCCCTCGACTACGCCGACGCGGATTTCGACCGCTGGATCGAATCCTGTGCGGCCGTCGACCAGTGCTCGTCCGAAGCCTTGCTACTTCGCCTCGGGCGATGGGCCATGCCCCGTCTGCTGCGCCGCTACGCCCTGCTGGGCCTGGAGAGCGGTTCGCCGAAAGCCCTGTTGCCCGAGCTCGCCGAGCGGCTGCTGCCGCAGCTCCAGCGCAGCTTGCTGCTCATGCAACAGCCGGAGATCGAGCTCGAATGCGGCGAGACCCGGGCCGAGCTCGCCTATCGCTCTCGCGGGGAGCTGTGCGCCTTGTTCGAGGGTGCGCTGCAGGGCCTCGGCGAGCAGTTCGACGTGCGGTGGCGCATCGAGCATGTCCAATGCGAAGGCCGCGGCGACGACTGCTGCCGCTTTCGCATCGGCCTGCCCGAGACGCTCGCTGCATGAGCGCTGCGGCCGCCTTCTGCCGGCATCGGGCCGAGCGCCGCATCGAACTGCTCGACCGGCTCGTCGAGGAGCGCAATCGCGACCTGGCCATCACCCAGGAGCAGGCTTCGGCCGTCCAGTCCTATCTGCTCGGGCTCAACAACGTGCTGCCTGGCGCGCTGATCGGGGCGAGTACCTCGGGCCTGGTGACGCGCGCCAATCGCGGCGCGCAGGAGCTGCTCGGCTACCCGGCCACGGCGCTGTCGGGCATGCCGCTGGGCCGCATCTGGCCGGCGGCCACCGATTTCATCCGGCGCTGCCTGAGCTCCGGCGCGCAGGTGCTGCGCGACGAAGCCGAATGGATCACGCACGATGATCGCGCAATACCCGTGCTGATTTCGGCGGCGACGCAGCGCGATATCGAGGGCCGGGTGCTGTCGCTGGTGTTCGTCGCGCTCGACATCTCGGAGCGGCGGCGTCTCGAGATCGAGCTGCGCCAGGCGCAGAAACTCGAATCGCTGGGCCAGCTGTCGGCCGGCGTGGCGCACGAGATCAACACGCCGATGCAGTTCATCGGCGACAACCTGCACTACGTCTGCGAGGCCTTCGAAGGCCTGCGGCCCCTGCTCGATGCCTTGCCGGAATTCGAATCGGAGCTGCCAGCCCAGAGCGCGCAACGCCTGCGCGAGCTCAGCGAACGGGCCGATCTCGAATTTCTGCGCAAGCGCCTGCCCAAGTCGATCGTCAGTGCGCTCGACGGCGTCAAGCGCGTCAGCCACATCGTCGAGGCGATGCGCGCGTTCTCGCATCCGCAGACCGAGAAGACTGCGGTCGATCTCAACCGGGGGCTGATGGACACGCTGACGGTGGCCCACAACGAGTACAAATACGTCGCCGACGTGCGGTGCGAACTCGGCGAACTACCGCCCATCGTCTGCAATGGCGGCGACATGAACCAGGTGTTCCTGAACCTCATCGTCAACGCCGCGCATGCGATCGCAACGCGCCAGCGCGGCGACGACAAGCGGCGCGGACGCATTCACGTGCGCAGCTGGCGCAAGCACGACACCGCGGTATTCGCGATCGCCGACGACGGCTGCGGCATTCCCCGCGAGATACGGCACCGCGTGTTCGATCCGTTCTTCACCACCAAGGAAGTCGGCAAAGGCACCGGACAAGGGCTCTCGATCTCGCGCAGTGTCGTCGTCGACCATCACCACGGCAGCCTGAGCTTCGACAGCGAGGAAGGCCACGGCACGACGTTCTTCATTCGCCTGCCGCTGCACCACGCACCGCCCACCTCGACCGAAACGCCAAGCGTCATTTCATGAACGAACAACGCCCTCGCCTGCTCTGCGTCGACGACGATACTGCGGTGCTCGATGGCCTCGCACTGACCTTGCGGCGCAGCTTCGACGTGACGATCGCCGACAGCGCGGCCGAAGCCTTGCGCCGGCTGGATGCGCAGGACTATCCGATCGTCATGAGCGACATGCGCATGCCGCAGATGAGCGGAGCCGAGTTGCTCGCCGAAGTCCGCAAGCGGCACCCGGACAGCGTCCGTCTGCTGCTCACGGGATACGCGGACATGGAAGCCGCTGCGTCGGCCGTCAACGAAGGGCAGGTCTTTCGCTTCCTGATCAAGCCCTGCACACCGCCGGTGTTGCTGCGCGCACTGCAGGATGCGGTCACGCAGTATCGCCTGATCACCGCCGAACGCGAGCTGCTGGAACGCACGCTGCGCGGCACCGTGCAAGCGCTCGCCGAAGTGCTTTCACTGGCCGACGCGGTCGCTTACGGTCACGCGATCAGTGTGCAGAAGCTCGCGTTGGCATTGGCGCGGCAGCTCGGCCTGATACCCATCTGGCCACTCGAACTCGCGGCCTTGCTCGCTCCGCTCGGGCGGGTCAGCCTGCCACCCGAGATCCACCACAAGGAACAACGCGGCGACCCGCTGACGACGAGCGAGCGCGCGGCACTCGCGAAAGTCGCCGAAGTGACTCAAGGACTGCTCGCGCCGATTCCACGTCTGGAGCCGGTGCGTTCGGTTCTATTCGCCGCGACGCGATCCGTGGTGGATGACACCCTCCAAGGTCCGGACGAACGGCACTGGCAACGCTGCGGACGCGTGCTGCGGCTCGCGACCGACTACGTCGACCGCGAGTCACGCGGCGATTCGGTGGGCATCGCGCTCGCCGAGATGCGCGCGCGACACGTCGACCAGCCCGAGCTGCTCGCCGCGCTCGAAAAGCTCAAGGGCGCCGAAGCGGATCATGTCGAAATTCGCAGCCTGCCGGTGCGCCTGCTGCAAGCCGGCATGGTGCTTTGCGACGATCTGTACACGCAGGCCGGCCAGCGCCTCGTGCCAAGAGGCTTCACCGTCAACGCGGGGCTCGTGGAACGGATTCGCAACCTGCGGGCGGGCTCGCTCAGGGAGCCCGTGCGCGTGAGCCTGCTGCGCGCACCCGCCTCGACTTCGACCGCCCCATAGCAAAATCCCGCGCCATGTCGGCACGGGATCTTGAGACTCGCCTAGGCGGCTGCCTTCATCGATGTGGGCGCCTCGACCGCTCGCCAGAGCATGTCGAACAAGGCATTGCTCTGCGCGGTCAGCGATTCGCGCTGGTCGTCGGCGACGTAGGCCTGCACGAGCCGGAACATGATGCCCTGCAGGTAATCGAGCAGGATGATCTCGCTGACGTCGGTACGCAGCTCGCCGTTGGCGCGGCCCTCGGCGAGCAGCTTGATCAACGGGCCGAAGGCCTCGTGATTGCGATAGGTCTTCGACTCGCGCCAGGTGTTCAGATACATCGAGCTCATGATCATCTGCATGACCTTGGGATTGCGCTCGAAGAAGCTCAGCGCGGTATCGAACAAGCCGCGCAGCCGCGTCCTGGTATCTCCGGAGCGCTCCAGATGCGGAAGCAGCTCATCGGTCAGCTGGCCGAGCCAGAAATCCAGGCCCGAGAACAGCAGCGCTTCCTTGCTTCCGTAGTACTTGTAGATCGTCTGCAGGCTCACGTTGGCCCCACGCGCGATCTCGATGAGACCGATGCGGTGGAACTCGCGTGAAGAGAAGATCTCGAGAACGGTTCGGTCGATCCGCGTACGGGTATCGGGATCGAGCCTCGTCAGGTCCGGCAAATCGATGGCGTTTTGCATGGATGGATTCTTTAGTAGTAGTGATGACCAGCTCCTCGAGAGCAACTATGGAAGAGCGCAAGGCAAACGACAAGCCCGCTTATCGTTCAGCCTGCATCGGGCTACCTCTGGGACAGTACGCGGGGGCGCAGGCGGCGCCCGGCACCGTATTGACACCTTCCTGAAGATCGCCTGATTCGCCCCGGAATACGGGCTCGCTTTGGCAGTTCCGACCCGCGAACGGTGCGATCCCTTACATTGGAGTAAGCAATGTTCGCAATGCTCATGAAGTGGATGAAGGCGCGGCGCATCCTACCCTCCATCTCCGATACCGAACGCCAGGCGCTGGAGGCCGGCTCGGTCTGGATCGACGGCGACTTCTTTCGCGGCAACCCCGATTTCGAACGCGCCCTGCGCGAGCCCTATTCGACGCTGCCAGCCGACGAGCAGACGTTTCTCGATGGGCCGGTCGAGGAGCTGCTCAATATGGTCGATCGCTACGAGGTTGCGCGCACGCGTCGCATCCCCGACGAGGCGATCGACTTCATCAAACGCAACGGCTTCATGGGCCTGCTGATACCCAAGCAGTATGGCGGCCGGCAGATGTCGACGCTCGGCGTGTCGACGGTGCTGGCCAAGCTCAACACCTGGAACTCGGCCGTCGCCACGTTCGTGACGATTCCGAATTCGCTGGGCGCTGCGGAGCTCATCATCCACTACGGCACGCAGGCGCAGAAGGACCACTATTTGCCGAAGCTCGCGAGCGGCGAATACGTACCGTGCTTCGGCCTGACCGAACCCACCGCCGGCTCGGACGCGGCGAGCATCAAGGCCGACGGCCTGGTGTTTCGCGACAACGACGGCGAGATCAAGATCAAGCTCAACTTCCGCAAGCGCTACATCACGCTGGCACCGGTGGCGACGCTCGCGACGCTGGCCTGCAAGCTGCGCGATCCGGACAACCTGCTCGGCAAGAACGACGGCAAGCACGACGATCTGGGCATCACCTGCGTGATGATCCACAAGGGCACGCCGGGCTTCACGAACGGTGACCATCACGAACCGATCGGCGATCCGTTCTACAACGGCCCGCTGATCGGCAAGGACGTGGTCGTGCCGCTCGACAACATCATCGGCGGCCCCGAATACGCCGGCAAAGGCTGGCTCATGCTCATGCAGCAGCTGGCCGGTGGACGTGCGGTTTCGCTGCCTGCGGGCGCGGTCGGCAACGCCAAGGCCGCCGCCGTGGCGACCGGCGCGTATTCGATGGTGCGCCAGCAGTTCGGTATCCAGATCGGCCGCATGGAAGGCGTCGAAGAGCGTGTCGGCCGCGTCGCCGCACTCGCGTACATGATCGAGGCCGCGCGCATCTACGGCTGCTCGGCGATCGACAACGGCGAGCATCCGCCGGTGGTCTCCGGCGTGCTCAAGGCCTACACGACGCGCATCAGCCAGGAAATCATCATCGACGGCATGGACGTGTTCTCGGGCGCCGGCGTCATGCAGGGGCCGAACAACATCCTCGGCATGGCCTACAAGAGCGCGCCGGTCGGCATCACGGTCGAAGGCGCGAACATCCTCACGCGCACGCTGATGATCTTCGGCCAGGGCGCCACGCGCTGCCATCCGTATGCGCTCAAAGTCGTCGAAGGCGTCGAGAAGAACGACGTCGCGCTGTTCCGCGCCAACCTGCTCGGCTGGATCGGCCATTTCATCATGGGCATCCTGCGCGTGGTCGTACGCGGACTCACGCGTGGACTCACGGTCTCGGTGCCCGATGTCGAGCCCTCCACGCGCAGCTACTACCGCCGCCTCGGCTGGGCTGGCTCGCGCTTCGGCTTCATGACCGACCTGGCGATGTTCGCCATCGGCGGCAAGCTCAAGATTCGCGGCAAGCTCACGGGCCGCTACAGCGATGCCCTCGCCTGGATGCTGCTGGGCCTGTCGACCTTGCGCCGCTTCGAGGCCGAAGGCCGGCGCGAGGAAGATCTGCCGCTCGTGCATTACGCGCTCACGCATGCGCTGCACCAGGTGCAGGAGGCGTTCTCGGGCATCTATCGGAACTTCGGCGGGCCGGTCGGCTTTTTCCTGAAGTATTTCGGCGGTTTCTGGCTGCGCCTCAACCCGATGGGCAGCGCGCCGACCGACGAGCAGAGCCGCCGCGCCGCGCTGTGCATCCAGAACGCGAACGAGCAATGGCAGCGCCTGGCCTACGCGGTCTATCTGCCGAAGAACGAGAAGCTCGGCATGGGCCGCCTGCTCAAGGCCTTCAGGCTCGTTTCGATCGCGCATCCGGCCGCCGAGACCATCATCAAGGCGCAGAGGGCGCGCAAGCTGCCGCGCGGCTACCTGCCCGCCGAAATCGCCGACGAGGCGCTCAAGGCCGGGCTCATCGACGCCGCGCAGGCCGACCAGCTCAAGGCCGCGCTGGCCGCGCGCATGGAGGCGATCGAAGTGGACAGCTTCACGCCCGAGCAGTATTTCGCGACCGTGACCGAGCAAGGCGGCCTGCAGTACGGCTCCGGCAAAGACCGCGCCGCAGCCTAGGCAGTCGCGCCGTTTCCGCCGGTTCTCCGAGCGGACGTCCGAAGCGATTTGGCTTCGGGCGTCCGCTTTTTGCTTGAGACCTCGTTCTGCTTTGCAGACACTCGCCACCGGGAGTTGTCGGCGGGTCGTGGGGAGCCAAGGGGAATCGAGGCGCATGGACGAACATCAAGCGGACCCGTCGGGAGAATGGACACCGGTCCAGCAGCTGCTCGACGAATTGCTGGACCTGCCGGCCGACCTGCGCGCCCAGGCGCTCGCGCGCAGCAGCGCGAGCCCGGTCGTGATCCAGCGCGTGCGCGATCTGCTCGCCGCGCTCGAAGGCTCGCCGGACTACCTCGAATCGGCCATCACCGCGCCCAGGTCCAATGCGTCCGCCCCGGCCTCGCTCGCCCAAGGCGCGATCGTCGGCAGCTGGCGCATCGAGCGCCTGCTCGGCCGCGGCGGCATGGGCGAGGTCTACCTGGCCGCGCGCAGCGACGGCGCCTTCGAGCAGCAGGTCGCGATCAAGCTCGTGAGTCCGGACGCGGTCGCGCATCTCGATCGCTTCCACGCCGAGCGGCGCATCCTGGCGAGCCTCGAACACCCGGGCATCGCACGCCTGCTCGATGGCGGCGTGTCGGCGGATGCTCGTCCGTACATGGTCATGGAATACGTCGACGGCCAGGACATCGTCAGCTGGTGCCGCGACCGCAGGCTCGATCTCGGTGATCGCCTGTCCCTGTTCAACAAGGTCTGCGCGGCCGTGCGCTACGCGCATTCGCGGCTCGTGGTGCACCGCGACCTGAAGCCGCGCAACATCTTCGTCACCGCGCGCGGTGACGTGAAGCTGCTCGATTTCGGCGTCGCCCGCATGCTCGAAGCCGAGTCCGACGCGGCGCGCACACAACCGCTGCTGACGCCCGAATACGCCTCGCCAGAACAGCTCGAAGGCGAGCCCGTGAGCCTGGCGACCGACGTCTACGCGCTCGGCCTGCTGCTGTTCGAACTGCTCGCCGGCGTCAGTCCCTGGGCCACGCGCAATTCGTCAATGCCGGCGCTCGTGCGCCGCATCCTCGCGGGCGATCCACCCGCGCCGAGCAAGATCGCGGCTCAACAGGAATCGCCCCCCGTCCCGGCGAAAGCGATTCGCGGCGATCTCGACGCCATCGTGCTCAAGGCCCTGCGCCGCGAGCCCGAGCGCCGCTACGATTCGGTGGCCGCGCTCGCCGACGACCTGCGCCGCCATCGCGAGCATCAGGGCGTGCTCGCACGCAGCGGCGAAACCGGCTACCT
Organism: Hydrocarboniphaga effusa AP103; assembly: GCF_000271305.1. Lineage (GTDB taxonomy): Bacteria > Pseudomonadota > Gammaproteobacteria > Nevskiales > Nevskiaceae > Hydrocarboniphaga > Hydrocarboniphaga effusa. Next base: position 1,051,293 of record NZ_AKGD01000002.1, on the reverse strand, counting down.
GCTGCGCCGTTTCCTGCGCCGGCACTGGGTGGTTTCGGCGTTCTCGTTCGCGCTCGTGCTGAGCATCAGCATCGGCCTGCTCGCAGCGCTGCGTTATGCGCGCGAAGCCGATCAGGCCCGCATCCACGCCGAGCAGGAGAACGATCGCATCGTCGCCGTGCTGTCGTACCTGCAGCACATGTTCAGAGAAGTGAGCTCGGCACCGTCCGATCAGCCCGCGAGCATGCGCCAGGTGCTCGAGCGCAGCGCGAACGAACTCGCGACCTCGTTCGAAGGCAAACCCGACGAGAAGGCCGCCGCGCTCAGCGTGATCGCGGACTTCTACATCGAGATCGGTGATCACGACGCAGCCGCGCCGCTGCTCGAAGAACTGCTCGCGAGCCTCGGCGACCAGCCCGGCGAGCAACGCGCCCACACGCAGCTCGAGCTCGCGACCTGCCAGCTCTACATGCGCCGGCTCGACGAAGGTCAGCAGAACATCGAAGCGGCCGTCGCCTGGTTCGCGGATTCGCCCGCCCCCAAGGCCGAAGTCGACCTGCTGCGCGCCTATGACATCCAGGCCAAGCTGCTGTGGGAACGCGACGAGCGCGAGCGTTCGATCGACATCTGGCGCCGCATGGTGAGCCTGAGCCGGCTCGTCAACGGGCCTGATCACTATCGCACCGCGGGCTATCTGAATTCGCTCGCCGTGCGCCTGCTCGACACCGAAGGTCCGCAGGCCGCGCTCGAAGCCGGTGGCGAAGCCTGGTCCATCATGGAGCGCACGCAGCAGCAGAACACGGTGATGGGCCTGGCGGTCGCCAACGGCTACTCGATCGTGTTGCGCGAAGCCGGCAAGCCCGATCAGGCCGAAGCCGTGCTGCATCAGGCGATCGCGACGATGCGCACGCTGTACGGGCCTTCGGCGAGGCTCGTCGCGCTCTACTTCAATCTGGTCGTCGCCCAGCTCATGCAGGACAAGACGCGCGAAGCACTCGACGCGATCAACGAAGTGGAAGGCCTGCTCGCCCAGGGCGGCGTCACGCTCAAGCCCGACAGCGAAGGCATGCTGCGCATGAGCCTGTCGCGTGCGCGCGTCGAATCCAGGCTCGGCAATGCAGGCGAAGCGCGGCGCGTGTTCGATCGCGCACAGCCGGTCGTAGCTCAGAGCTACAAGCCCGATTCACCGACCTGGCTGATGGCATCGACGGTCGAAGCCGAGGTCTTGTTCGCGGAGAAGCGCAGCGTCGAAGCGCGGCAGGCGCTGCAACGCGTAATCGATGTCTACGCGAGCGGAAAGGCCGGCCCGGCTCCGCCGGATTTCGAGCCGGTGCGAAAGCGCATCATGGGCAAGTGAGGCAGCCTGCCCGGCAGGCGATCCCCGGCGCAGAAAGTCAGACGCGTTCAGGCATCCGTCGACAGTATTGCCAATGAATTTCCGTAGCCGATCACCAGCGTCGAAGCGATCAGCATTGCGATGCCCATCCACACGCGTCGACGCACGAAACGACTGGAACCCGCCCATTCCTTGAGCGCGAATCCCCACAGCGTCGAGAACACGATGATGCTGGACATGTGCAGCGTCCAGCTCGAAAAGCCGTATGCCCCCATCTGGCTCTCGCCCATGGTGTAGAAGAAGAACTGGAAGTACCACAGCGTGCCGGCAGCCGCGCAGAGTGCGTAATTGCGAAGCAGTGGACGCGGCTCATCACCTGCGCTGCGCCGCAGGAACTCACCACCCGTGCGGTTGCGCAGGATCAGGTAGAAGCACCAGACGAAGTTCGTCGCGAATCCGCCGAGCAGCACCACGCACAACACCGGCAGGCCTTGCCAGATCGGCGCGGTGCCGGCCTGCAAGCTCAGCTGGCGTATCGGCTCGCCCGCCGCCAGTCCGAACGCAAAACAACTGCTCATCACACCCGAGAAAATGGCGACCGCAATACCCTTGCGGAAATTGAAATCGGTGACGCCCGAGCTTGTAGCGCCGTGTGCGGATTCGCGTTCTTTGGCGCGCCCCGCGGAAGCGACGACGATGATGCCGAGCACGGCAACCGCGATGCCGCACAGAATCACGCGACCGCTGGCGCTGGCGACAAGCGCACCGAAAAGCCCCTCCATGATGGGCGGCCCCAAGGTGCCGATCACCGTCGTCAGGCCCAGCGCCACCGCCATCCCGAGCGACATCCCGAGATAGCGCAGCGTCAGCCCGAACGTCAGCCCACCGAAGCCCCACAGCGCGCCCCAGAACCAACACATCAGCAAGCTGCGACCGGGCGTCGAGGCCAGCACCGCATACAGATCCTGAGTGCGGAGTGCAGCGAACAGCCAAGGAGACAATACCCAGCTGAAAATTCCGCCGACCAGCCAGAAAATCTCCCAGGACCAGCGACGCACCCCGGTGTAGGGCACGTAGAAACTGGCGGATGCGAGCCCGCCCAGCCAATGGAACATCACGCCCAGCAGCGGATTCGGCAGCATGCAGCTCTCTCCTCGTTCGTCGGTGCGTGATCGAGTGATCCGCGCGGACGGGTTTCGTCTTATTGCGGGCGTTCGGCGCTGGCGCGCCAGCGTGTCTTGTATGCAGACAGGTCCACCGGCAGCGGCACGGCTTTTTGCAGCGACATCACAGGTTGCAGCGAAGCGGCGAGCAGACGCAGTGCGCCGTAGGCCACGCCGTCGTGTGCTCCGCCGACATACACCGGACAATCGGGACGCATCGTCGCCAGTGCGCGCACATACACGTCGCACTGCGCGAAGCGGCCCTCGATGAGCAGGCACTCCCGCGCATCGATGAGTTCCAGCAGGACGTCGGTCATCAGCGCCGCATACAAGCCCGCCGCCGCACATCGCTCAGAGGCCGACGCGGGCTCCACGAGCCAACGCCCCCGATGCGCTGGATAAGGCCCGACGCCGGGTGCCCAGTTGGGGAGCGCCATGACGTCGCGAGCCAGCAGCGAGGGAATCGCATCCAGCGCCGCGGCCTGCTGATCCGTTTCGCCGATACCGCCGAGCACTTCCAGTTCGCGCCCGCCCATGAAACGCGCCGAAGGCACCAAGCCGGCGTCGACGTCGAGATTCATGAGGCAGTCTCGCCGCTCGGGTAACGAGGCGATCTCAAGCTTGGCGGCGGTAGCCGGCAGTCGCATCGCGACGAACCAGGTTCCGGTCGAGACGACCGTCGCTTCATGCCCGGCAATTTCGGCATGACCGCGCGCAGCCAGCAGCGCGGCATTGGAATCGTGCAGGCCGCAGAGAATCTGGACGTCGGACGACAGGCCGGTGCGCGCCGACCATTGAGCCGACAGGGTTCCGATCACATCGCGGGCATGTCGCAGCGGCGCAAAGCGCGCGGCCCAGCCGCGTTGCTGAGCCAACATCGACGGCCGTCCAGCGAGTGGCATCCACAGATCGCTGTGGCAGCCGAAGCTGCTGATTTCGGACACCGCCACGCCGCTGAGTTTCCATGCCCAGAACTGCGGCCACGGCAGGATCAGCGCGTCACCGCTCAACAAATCCGGCCACTGCGACTCCAGCCAGTGCAGCTGCACGCCGAGGTTCAGCCCGCAGGGCAGCGCTGGAGAGCCAGTGAGTGCGAAAGCGTCGCGATCCTGATCGTAGCGAGCGCGCATGGCCGGCGGCGGCTTGTCTTCATAGTCCGGCACTGCGCAGGCCAGCCGGCCGTCACGAATCACGGCCGCCGCAGCGCCATGCCCCACCGGAACGATCGCGGCGACCGGGCCGAGCTTCGCGAACTCGACCAGCACGTCAGCAACCCAGGCCTCGATGCCCTCCGTGTCGAGCGCGCGATAGCCGGCCGCCGCCAGTGAACGGTAATTCGGCCGCGCACGTTGCTCCAGCAGACGGCCCTGAGCATCCCAGAGACTGAGTTTCGCCAGCGTCTTGCCGACATCCAACACGATCACTCGGCCCGGCAGCACAGGTCCTCCTTTCATTTTAATGATTGTTATTGATTTATTTTTATTTAATTTGATTGATAAAGGCAAGTTAAAAGATTAAATTTGAAGCATGAGCACTGCCACCATCGCCACCGCCTTCGCCATTCCCTCTCATCGCTGGTCGGCGCAAGACGCCGCCGGGCTGACGCCGGAGGGCTTGCTGCTGTACCGATCCAATTTGCTCGGCTCCGATCTGACCGTGACCAATTTCGGCGGCGGCAACACCTCGGCCAAGCTGGTCGGCCGCGACCCGCTGACCGGCGCCGACGTACCGGTGTTGTGGGTCAAAGGGTCCGGCGGCGACATCGGCTCGATGCGGCTCGATGGCTTCGCGACGCTCTATCAGCAGCGACTGCTCGGACTTGAGCGCTTGTACCGGGGCGTCGAACACGAGGACGAAATGGTCGGCTACCTGCCGCACTGCACGTTCGGACTGAACCCGCGCGCGGCCTCGATCGACACGCCGCTGCACGCCTTCCTGCCGTTCGCGCATGTCGACCACCTGCATCCGGATTCGGTGACCGCGCTGGCCGCATCCAGCAATGGCGAAGCGGCGACGCAAGAGGCCTACGGCGGCGAAGTCGGCTGGATCGGCTGGAAACGTCCCGGCTTCGACCTTGGCCTGCGCCTGCGCGATTACGTGGCGACGCGGCCCGGCCTGCGCGGAGTGGTCATGGCGGGCCATGGCCTGATCTGCTGGGGCGACAGCGCCGAGTCCTGCTACGACAACTCGATCGCGCTGATCGCGCGCGCCGCGGAGTATCTGAACGCCCGTCTTTCCAGCGGCCCGGCGTTCGGCGGCGCGGCCATTGCGCCGCTGCCTGCGGACGAGCGCGCACGCATCGCAGCGCAGCTGATGCCACAGCTGCGTGGCCTGATGAGCCGGGAGCGGCCGAAAGTGGGGCATTTCAGCGACGATGCCGAAGTGCTGGAATTCACCGGCAGCCGCAACTTCCGCCGCCTGGCCGCGATCGGCACCTCCTGCCCCGATCACTTCCTGCGCACCAAGATCGCGCCTCTGACCCTGGATCCGCAGCGCATCGACGACAGTGCGTATCTGCGCGACGCGATCGCCGAATACCGCGCCGGCTACGCCGCCTATTACCAGCGCTGCACAAAACCCGGCGATCCGGCGATGCGCGACACCAACCCGGTCATCGTCTTGCTGCCCGGCGTCGGCCGCTTCAGCTTCGCCGCCGACAAGACCACCGCGCGGCTGGCCGGCGAGTTCTATGGCAACGCGATCAATGTGATGCGTGGAGCCGGTGCGATCGGCGACTACGTCGGCCTCGATGAGCGCGAGGCCTATGGCATCGAATACTGGGCACTCGAAGAAGCCAAGCTGCAACGCCTGCCCAAGCCCAAGCCGCTGGCGGGCCGCATCGCCCTGGTCACCGGTGCGGCCGGCGGCATCGGCGCAGCAACCGCGGCACGACTGCTGGACGAGGGCGCCTGCCTGATGCTGGCGGATCGCGATGCGGTCGCGCTCGAGAAAGTGCGCGCCGGCTTCGCCAGGCAATACGGCGCCGACCCGGTGCGCGCCACCACCTGCGACGTCACCGACGAAAGTCAGATCGCGGCGAGCTTCGCCAGCTGTGCACGCGAATTCGGTGGCCTCGACATCCTGGTCGCCAACGCCGGCCTGGCCTCGTCCGCGCCGCTGGAAGAAACCACGATCGATCTGTGGCGACGCAATTACGGCGTACTCGCCGAAGGTTATTTCCTCAGTGCGCGCGCCGCGTTCCCGCTGATGAAACAGCAGGGCGGCGCGATCGTATTCATCGGCTCCAAGAACGCGCTGTCGGCCACACCGAACGCTTCGGCCTACGCGTCGGCGAAAGCCGCTGCGGTGCATCTGGCGCGCTGTCTTGCATTGGAAGGCGCGGCCAGCGGCATTCGCGTCAACGTCGTCAATCCGGACGCGGTGATCCGCGGCTCGCGCATCTGGGACGGAGACTGGCGCAAGGAACGCGCACAGGCCTACGGCGTCGATTCCGGCGACGAACTCGAACGGCATTACCGCGAACGCAGCCTGCTCAAGCGCGATGTGTTGCCGCAGGACATCGCCGAAGCCGTCCTGTTTCTGGCATCCGACGCATCGGCAAAGTCCACCGGAAATATCATCAACGTCGACGCCGGCAACGCCCAGGCGTTCACGCGCTAGGAGAGAGACCTCATGAGCCCCACCGCCCCGCCCCTCAGCCGCGATCTGATCGACAGCCTCAACGCGCAGAACCTCGCCGCGTTGCAGGACGAATACCACAGCCTCGGCCGTGTACTGGAACGCCGCGGCTGTGCCATCGACGCGATCAAGCAGCGCCTGCTGAGCTTCTCGCTCGCACAACCGAGCTGGGGCACGGGCGTGGGCGGCACCCGCTTCGCGCGCTTTCCGCTGGCCGGCGAACCGACCCATCTCAACGAGAAGCTCGAAGACTGCGCGGTAGTGCAGCAACTGTCGCGCATCACGCCGCGCGTGTCTCCGCATTTTCCGTGGGACAAGATCGGAGATGCGCGCGCAATGCTCGAACGGGCGACGAGCCTGGGGCTGCGCTTCGACGCCGTGAACTCGAATACTTTCCAGGACGCCCCGCGACAGGCGCTGAGCTACCGTCACGGTTCGCTGGCGCATACCGACGCAGCGGTGCGTGCACAGGCGGTCGAGCACAACATCGAATGCATCCGCGTGGGCGAGGCGCTGGGCTCGAAGGCGATCACGGTCTGGATCGGCGACGGCACCAACTTTCCGGGCCAGCAGTCGCTGGCCTCGTCGCTGGATCGCTATCTGGAGTCCGCCGCCCAGATCTACGCGGCGCTGCCGCCCGGCTGGAGCATGCTGCTCGAACACAAACTCTACGAGCCGGCGTTCTACTCCACCGTGATTTCGGACTGGGGCTCCAGCATGCTCGCCGCACAGCAGCTTGGACCACAGGCGCGCTGCCTGATCGATCTGGGACACCACGCACCCAACGTCAACATCGAGCAGATCGTCGCCCGTCTGCATCGCTTCGGAAAACTCGGCGGCTTCCACTTCAACGATTCCAAATACGGAGACGACGACCTGGATTCCGGCTCGATCAATCCGCACCAGCTGTTCCTGGTGTTCAACGAGCTGGTCGAAGCCGAGCTGCGCTCGCCCGCCGACTTCGACCCCGCCTACATGATCGACCAGTCCCACAACGTCACCGATCCGATCGAAAGCCTGTTGTCGAGTGCGGATGCCATCGCCGGCGCTTACGCCCGCGCACTGCTGGTGGATCGCGCCGCGCTGACCGAGTACCAGCAGGGCAACGACGTGATGATGGCGTTCCAGACCCTGCGCCGCGCCTATAATGTCGACGTCACGCCGATCGTGGCGATGGCACGCTACGAACGCGGCGGCGCGATCGACACGATCGCGGCCTATCGCCAAAGCGGCTGGCGCCCACGCAAGGCACGCGAGCGTCGCGCGACATCGGCCGGCGCCGGCATCGTCTGAATCCACTCTGCCCTCACCGATCACCCACATGCATTCCGCCGACCGTGAACGAATGATCCTCCAGCTGCTGCAGCAGCGCGGCTTCGTCGCGTTCCAGGAGCTCGATCGCCAGTTGCAGGCTTCACCGGCAACCTTGCGACGCGATCTGGAGAAACTCGAAAACGCCGGACGCATCGTTCGTGTGCGTGGTGGCGCCAGGCTGGTCGGCGACAGCAGCAGCGCATCGACTGCCGAGATTCCGAAGTTGAGCGGCGTGCCGTTCCACCAGAACGTCGCCCGCCACCATGAGGCCAAGCTGGCGATCGGCCGCGCAGCCGCCGCACTGTGCAAGCCGCGCGAATCGGTGATCATCGACGGCGGCTCGACCACGCTGTGCATGTGCCCGCATCTGGAATCACTCGAATTGCAGGTGCTGAGCAATTCGCTGCATATCATCGATGCGCTGCTGCCGCAGACTGGAACGCGAATCGCGATCCCGGCGGGCGCGGTGTTTCGCGAGCAGAACATCGTGCTGTCGCCGTTCGAGGACGACGGCATGGGCCGCTATCGTGCGTCGCGCATGTTCATGGGCGCGGCCGCCGTCGGCCGCCACGGCGTCATGCAGTCCGACGTGATCCTCGCGCAGGCCGAACGCCGGCTGCTGGAGCGCGCCGACGAACTCGTACTGCTGGTCGACAGCAGCAAATTCGAAGCGCCCACCGGCCATGTCATCTGCACGCTCGACGAGGTCGACATCGTCGTCACCGACCGCAATATCCGCGATGAGCATGCGCGCATGCTCGAGCAGGCCGGTGTGCGCCTGATCATGGCCGGCCTCGAGGACTGAGGCTCAGCGACGAACCGAAGCGATAGCGCCCACCCGCGGCGCGATAGACCGCCTCGGTGCCATCCATGCGAAGAAACTCCGCGCCAGCGGGTGTGGTCTTCGGCTGCGCACCGGCGGTCGCGACCCAGATTTCTGCGACAGCTCCGACCGGTACTTCGACCTCCAGCGAATACGCCTCTGCGCTTCGCTGCCATTGCGACGAGACCGTGCCGTAAGGCGTTTCCAGGCTCGCGCTGACGCGATCGAGCCCGTCGGGCAAGCGTGGGCGGATCACGATTTGCGCATAGCCGGGGCTGCCCGGACGAATGCCGGCGAGGCTCTGATAGAACCAGGAGCTGATCGATGCCCAGTAGTGATGATCGTAGGAGCGCGACGACAGCTCCCAGCCTTCGGCCATCGTCGACAAGCCATTGTCGATCCAGTAACCCCAACCCGGGAACGTGGTGCGTGTCGCGACCCGATACGCCGTGTCGGCATGGTCGTAGTCGCTGAGCAGCGTCATCACGTAACGGCCCGCGTAGACACCCGTAGTCGCAAGTTGATACCCCTGCGCGACGACGTCGTCGTTCAAATGCTGCATCACCGCCACCGCCTGTCCGTCCGGCACCAGGCCGAAGGCGACCGCGAGGATGTTCGGCGTCTGCGCGTATTTCGCCGGTGTGCCGGCGATCGCCGGCATGCGGTAGATCTGCGCCTGCACATCCCAGTAGCGCTGGTTGTAGGCCTCACGCACGCGCGCCGCCAAGGCGCTGTATTGCGCTTGCTCATCCGCGCGGCCGAGTAGCGCCGCGCTGCGCGCATACAGATCCAGCATGTGGAAGTAGTACGCCGCCGCAGTCGCATCGATAGGCCCGACCGGCTGCGAACGCAGCGCGGCGATGATGCCGCCCTGCGGCATCGGGTAGGCGTATTCGCCGAGCAGGAAGTTGCCCGCGTTCTTGTACGCGAGCGCGCTGCTGAAGTAGTTCGCGGTGTAATCGAGCAGTTTCTTCTGCGTCGCCGCCATGTCTTCGAGAATGCGGCGGTCACCGCGCAGCTGATAAAGATCCCAGGGCAGCACGAACGTGGCCGCATCCCAGGACGGGATCGCACCCCAGACCATGCCCCAGCCCGGCGTCTTCTCGTAACCGTAGAACGGTGTCGCCGGCACGATCACCGGCATTTCGCCCTTGTCCGATTGCGCATCGCGAAAATCGGCGAGCCACTTGCTCCAGACACGCGCGGTATCGAAATTCAGCGCCGAAGCCAGCGCGGAAGCCTGGGCGTCGCCGGTCCATCCGTTCTTCTCGTAGGTCGGCGTATCGGTCTGGTTGCCGTGCATGTTGTTGAGCACGGTGTTGCGCGCCGCCGCCTGGATCTTGTTGAGTAGATCGTTGGAGCTTTCGAAACGACCGTTCGAAGCCACCGAGGAGTGCACGATCTCACCGCTCAAGGCCTCCAGCGTGGGCTTGCCCGGCCAGCCTTCGACCTGCACGTAGCGAAAACCCTTGTAGCTGAAAGCCGGACTCCAATGCTCGATGCCGCGGCCTGCGAGCGTGTACTGGTCTGTTTGCAGTTGCGCGTCGACCAGGCCGCTGGCGATCTCGACTCCACCATCGGCGCCGACGCGTTCGGTCTGGATCATGCGCACCGTGTGACCACGCGGGCCCGACACTTTCAGGTTCAGACGTCCGGCGAAGATACGGCCGAAGTCGTATACGAAAACGCCGGGGCGCAGTTCGCGCATCGCGATTGGTCGCAGCGTCGCAACGGCTGCGATCGGCTCTTGCGTGGCCGCAACGAGCCGGCCTCGCGGCCCGGATACCAGCGCCGCCGGTGCCCAGCTCTTGTCATCGAAACCGGCTTCGAGCCAATGCTCGGGCGCGAGTCGCGCGTCATAGCGCTCACCCGCATAAACCGAATCATGACGTGTCGGCCCATCGATGCTGCGCCAGCTCTCGTCGCTGGCGACGACGATGCGCCGGCCATCGGCGTAGTTCAGTTCCAGTTGTGCCCGCAGCGTCGGCGCAGCACGCCAGGGCACCATGTGCCAGTACCATTCATTGGGTTCGGTCACGCTGTACCAGCCGCGACCGAGTTCTGCGCCGATCACATTCGCGCCAGAACGAATCAGCGCGGTCACGTCGAAGCTGCGATACAGCACGCGCTTGCCATAGTCGGTGTAGCCGTCCTGCAAGGCCTCGCCGACCTGCGTGCCGTTGAGTTGCAATTTCGGCAGGCCGCCGGCAGCGACATACAAACGTGCCGAAACCGGCTTGCCCGGCGCATCGAACACACGGCGCAGCAATGGCGCCGGTGCTGCGATCGGCAGAACCAGATCCTTGTCCGGCACGCCGGCCGCGATCTGCAGGCCATCCGCGACCAGGCTGCCGCCGCTGAAAGGATTCACCCCATCCGCAAAGTCGGTGGCGAAACCCTGCTCTGCCTCCACTTTCACCGCATGCACGATCGCCGCATTCGGCTCGCTGGAAACGAAACCGATCGTGCCGCCATCGCTACGCGCATTGTTGTACGTGTCCAGCACCGCGCCATCGAGCGTCGTGACGATGCGGTTGCCGCGCGCTTCGATGATCAGCTGATGGCGACGCGAAGCCCAATCCGCCGGCGCGTCCGCGACCGGCACGGTACGCAGGTTGACGACATCGACTTTCGCCGCGCTGCCACCGGAATATCGCCGCTGTTGCGTCATCAGCACCGGCCGGCCATTGTCGACACCGATATTCCACAAGTACGCATCGCCATAAGTCTTGCCGACGGGGCGCGCGCGAAACAGCAGGCCCAGCGATTTGCCGGTCAAGGTGAAATCGACGGCGATGCGGGCATCGCTCCACTCGTGATCCAGCGTTTGCCGGCCGGCGATCCATCGCGCAGACCAGTCCGACGACTGCAGCAGTCCCATCTCCCAATACGCGGGCTCACTCCAGTGCGAGACCCGATCGTTCGCATCCCAAACCTGCGCCTGCCAGAAATAGCGGCGGCGTGATTCCAGCGGTGGGCCGGAATACGCGACCTGCACCCCATTCGCCGACAGCTGCTTACCGCTGTCCCACAACGGCGCGCTGTCGAATTGCGCAGCGGAGGCTGCGACACGGATACGATATGCGGTCTGTTGTCCGCCGCCGAGATTCGTGGGCAGCTTCCAGGCAAGTCGCGGCTGCGGGGAATCCAGTCCCAGCGGGTTCGCCGCGTACTCGGTACTCAGTGCGTAAGGCGCGGTCGCCGAAACGGCTTCCGCAGGGTTCTGCTGCCGAGTCGAGCCGACGGCGCAGCCCAGCAGCAGCGATCCGATCGTCATGACAAGCCCGATCGCCAGCCACGGAATTCGTCGATCAGTCATCGTGAGCTCCCGAGCGGCTCAGCCGCCTGCACCGACAACGCCCTGCGCCTGCAGCCAGACGCGGAAGTCGTCGGTCCACCGATCGCTGGCCTTGCCCTGCTGTTTCATGCCGAAGCCGTGTCCGCCACTGTCGTAGAGCTTGTATTCGACCGGCCGGCCAGCCTGCTTCCAGGCCTTGACCACGGGAGGTGTCGAAAACGCGGTCAGCACGTCGTCCTTCGCTGCGGCGATGAACAGCGGCGGCGCATCCTCGACCAGCTTGTCGATCGCCCAAGGCCCGGTATACAGCGCCGCCGCATAAGCTGGCCGGTCGGCCGCGTCGACCTGCTGACAGACGCCGAGCGTGACCACCGCACCCGCGGAGAAACCGATCATGCCGATGCGCTCCGGCTTCAGGGACCACGACTGCGCCTTGGACTTGAGCAGCTTCATTGCTTGAACGCCGTCGGCGATCGCCGGTGGTGCCAGCTTTTGCATTTCCTGCACGATGCCCGGCCCGAACAAGGGCGCCATTAGCACGCCGAGTCTGGCGTTGAAATCCTCGTCGCTCACCGGCGTCTCCATGACGCGATACCGCAGCACGAACGCGGCAATACCCTGCGCATTGAGCCACTGCGCAACTTTCTCGCCTTCGCTGTCGATACTCAGAAAACGAAAGCCACCCCCTGGTGCCACGATCATCGCCGCACCGGTGGCGATCGCCGGATCGGGCCAGTGCACTTCGAGGCTGGCCGCGGTGACGTTACGCACGATAGCCTCACCCCAAGGCGCTTGCGTGTCGCGCTCGCTGGACGCCGTACCGGCTGCGTCCGGTGACAGCATGATGCGAGTGCCCTGCGCGGGACGCGCAGGCTGTGCCGGTCCCGACTTGGACTCCGGTTGCGTCGCAGTCGCCATGCAGCCTGCGAGCAAGGTGATGACCAATGCCATCAGCAGCGTTTTTTTCACGGTGACGGTTTCCTTCATTGCGAAGACTTCAGAAGCGCGCATCGAGCGTCAGGCCGACGAAACGGAAAGACTCGGTGCTCAGCGCATGCCCCGAGGTCTCGATGCCCGGCGAACTCAGCGCCGACAGCAGATAAGGCGCGTAAGTGAACTGCGAATAGCGCTCGTCGAACAGGTTGCGCGCGAACAGTGCGACGCTCCAGGCATTCTGCGGACTGCGTACCCCGATGCGGGCACCCACGATCGCGTGCGCGCCGGACTCGGCTTCCGGATTGCGCGAGGCGACGAAGCGGATGTTCGAGCGATACACCACGTCGCTGGAGACGAAGCCGTTCCACTTCAGGTAGGGCAGCGCATGTTCGTACTCACCCGACAGCGTGAACTTCCAGCGTGGTGCGCCGGTAAGCTGCGTGCCCTTGACGTTCTCCTGATCGTCTTCTTCGGGCTCGGTCTCCGGGTTGTCGCCGCACTGCGGGCCGGGCACCGTCGTCGAGCACTGCACGTAGTAGCGCGGGTATTCCACCGGGTTGTACAGCGCGGCGCCGGTCAGGGTCAGCCCCGCAATCGGCTTGCCGAACAAATCGATCTCGATACCCTGCGTCACGATCTTGGGAATGTTGTTCGGCGTCGAGGTGCCCTGCGCGTTGAACGTGGACGACTGGAAATCCTTGATGCTGGTGTGGAACAGATTGAGGTTCGCAAAGAAGCCTCCCCACAGCAGCGTCTTGAAGCCCAACTCGTAATCCATCGGATACTCGGGCTTGACGATCGAGATCGACGCGGGCGCCGGCAGCGCGGCTTCGCCCTGCGCGAGATTCAAGGTCGGCAGGATGCCCGGCGGATTGAACACCACCTGCGGGCCCTTGTAGCCGTGCGAGACCGTCAGATAAGCCATCGACACCGGCGTGACGTCGTACTGCAGGCCGGCACGCCAGGACAGATTGTCGACCTTGTCGGCACCGCTCAAGGGATCGTTCATCGGAATCAATGCCGGTGGCGTCGGCATCAGCGAAAGCCCGACACCGATCAGCGAAACCGAGGTCATCGAGATGTCGTCGTGCGTGTAGCGCAAGCCGCCGATCACACGCAGCGAATCGAACAGGCGATAGGTGACCTGCCCGAACACCGCCGAACTTTTCAGCGAAGCGTCGTACTGGTTCGGATTGTTCAGCGAGACCAGATCGTTCAAGCACAAGCCGAGATTGGTGCAGAGCGACAGCCCGAGGTTGCCCGACGTCGCCACCGACGCGAGCGCATCGGCACCGATGATCTGAGTCAGGAAATTGTGCACATCGGAGCTCGAATAGAACACGCCGGCGACGTACTCCAGATCTTCGCCGCCTGGCGATGCGATGCGCACTTCCTGCGTGAAAACCCGGTTGTCGAACACGTTGCCGTTGTTGTAGTAGTTGCCCGGCATGCCATCGACATCGAGTTCGCCCTGCTGCAGATAACGACGGAACGAGCTGATCGAGGTGACCGTGTGATCGCCGATGAGCCAGTCCGCCTGCCCCGAAAAGCCCCAGCTCTCGTTATCGTAAGTGGTCGGATCGGCCGCGCAGGAGCGGCGATTTCCCGATGAGGCGAACGTGCCCTTGCAACCCGGGATCGGATCCGGGCCCTCGGTATCGGGGTCGTCGTAGCGCGCGTACTGCAGGTACAGCTGCTCGGTCGTCAGCACCTTTTCGTAGTCGGCGATCACGTTGAAGGTGAGCACATCGCTGGGCTCCCACATGAAACGCATGCGTCCGCCCTTGATGTCGGCCACGCTGTCTTCATCGCGCACCACGTTGGTGATGAACCCTTTCTGGTAAGTCTGTCCGCCACTGAGTCGTACCGCAGCATGGTCGCCCAGCGGCACGTTCACGGTGCCCTGCACCAATCGATAGTCGTAGGAGTTGGACAGATCGGCATGGCCAATCACTTCGAACGCCGTCGGATCGGGCTTGTTCGTGGTGATGCTGATGACGCCGGCCGAAGAATTCTTGCCGAACAAAGTGCCCTGAGGCCCTCGTAGCACTTCGATTTGCGCAACATCGAACAGGCTGACCGCCGGCGTCTTGCCGAGCACGACACCGTCCGCGACGAACGACACCGCCTGCTCGGCCGTGACACTGAAGGAGTTGGTCGAGATACCGCGAATGCTGGTGCGCGTATCCGGGTTTCCGGGTTGGCCGAACACTTCGACGGACGGCGCGGTACGCGTCAGATCCTGCACGTTGCCGATATTCTGCTGCTGCAACTGCTTGCCGCTGACCACGGTGATCGCGATCGGCACGTCCTGCAGCTTCTGCTCGCGCTTCTGTGCGGTGACGATGACTTCTTCCAGTACCGGTTCTTCCCTATCGTGCTTTTCTGGCACGGGATCGGCCGTCACTTCCTGGCTGACCGGAATCACCTTCAAAGGCTGTGTCGATGCATCCGCAGCGGCACCCGTGTAGACAGCCTCCTCGAAAACCGCCGCCGATGTCTGTGCATGGGCGAGCGGTGGATGAAGACTACTGCCGAGTACCACAAAACCGGCCGCAACAGGCAAAGCATGCGAGTAGTTCGCTCGGAACATGGGTTCTCCTCCCCAACGACAAGCCGCGCGGATCTGTCGTCCGCGGTCGGCCCGTGTAAAAGCGCGCTGTGAACGCGCTCGGCGTGCTACAGGAAGCGGGCCGTCATCAGCCCTGCGACCTGTACATCGGTTGACTGGTACTGGCGATCTCGCGCGTCATCGCGTCGCGGATCATGAATTTCTGGATTTTTCCGGTGACCGTCATCGGAAATTCTTCGACGAAGCGCACGTAGCGCGGCACCTTGTAGTGCGCGATGCGCTCACGGCAGAACTCGCGTAGCTGCGCCTCACTCATGGTCGCGCCGGCACGCAGCTTGACCCACACGCAGACTTCTTCGCCGTACTTCTCGTCGGGCACGCCGACGACCTGCGCGTCTTCGATCAGCGGATGCTTGAACAGGAATTCCTCGATCTCGCGCGGATAGATGTTTTCGCCACCGCGAATGACCAGATCCTTGATGCGGCCGACGATCGCGCAGTAACCCTCCGCGTCGATCGTCGCCAGATCACCGGTATGCATGTAGCCGTCGGCATCGATCGCCTCGGCGGTTTTCTCGGCATCGTTCCAGTAACCCAGCATCACCGAGTAGCCGCGCGTACACAGCTCGCCACGCTCACCATGGGCGACCACCTTGCCGTCACTGTCGATCACCTTGCATTCCAGATGCGGCTGCACACGCCCCACCGTGCTGACGCGACGATCCAGCGGCGAAGAGGGCGAACTCTGAAAGCTCACCGGACTGGTTTCGGTCATGCCGTAAGCGATGGTGATATCGCGCAGGTTCATGTGCGCAATCAGCTTGCGCATCACTTCCTCGGGACAGGGCGCACCCGCCATCACGCCATTGCGCAAAGACGACAGGTCGAAGCTTTTGAACTCTGGGTGCTCGACCTGCGCAATGAACATTGTCGGCACGCCATGCAGGCCGGTACAGCGTTCGGATTCGATGGCTTTGAGCGTTGCGAGTGCGTCGAAAGTCGGCGCCGGATAGATCATCGTGGCACCACGCGTGATGCAGGCGAGATTGCCCATCACCATTCCGAAGCAGTGATACAAGGGCACCGGAATGCACAGGCGGTCACCTTCGCGCAGATCCATGCTGGCACCGACGAAGTAACCGTTGTTGAGAATGTTCCGATGCGAAAGCGTCGCGCCTTTCGGCGATCCGGTAGTGCCGCTGGTGAATTGAATGTTGATCGCCTGGCGCGCATGCAGTGAAGGCTGCAACGCGAGCAGCTTCGCGACCTGGACCGGCCGCGCCAGCTGCGGCAGATCGTCGAAGCGCAACCATCCGGCGCGTGGGGCGCCACCGATCTTGATCACCGTCTTGAGCGTGGGCAGGCGCGCCGCATCGAGCATGCCAGCGGTGCTGTCCGCGATTTCAGGCGCCAGCGCCTCGATCATGCCGACGTAGTCGCTGCTGCGATAAGACTCGGCCGCGATCAGCACTTTCACACCGACCTTGTTCAAGGTGTATTCGACTTCGCTGAGCCGATACGCCGGGTTGATGTTGACCTGGATCAAGCCCGCTTTCGCCGTCGCGAACTGGGCCAAGGTCCATTCCACGCAGTTGCAGGCCCAAACCCCGACGCGATCACCCGGCGACAGCCCCAGCGCCAGCAATGCCGCCGCTATTTCGTCGACACGCGCACCGAATTGCGCGTAGCTCAAGCGAATGCCCTGATGTACCGATACCAAGGCTTCTCGCTCCGGCCAGCGTTGCACTGCGCGCTGCAATGCTTCACCGATGGTGTATTCCAGCAGCGGCAATGTCGCTACGCCGCGTACCTGACTGCCGGACATCGTCCTGTCGGCAGCGGCATCGAGATGGCGTGCCTGCTGATTCGCGCTCATCGCGGTTCTCGCTCAGCGCAGACCGCAACTGAAGTTGGCGGCTTCGTCGGTCGAGCCCTGTCCCTTGTACAGCGCGACTTGCGGGTAAGGACACAAGGGGCGCGACACTACCGGATCGCCCGGAGGCAGGCCGAGCAGACCGGCGTATTCGTTGGCGTACTTGGCCGCGATGATTTCCTTCGGTGGGGTCTTGGTTTCGACCCAGCGCTCCATTGCGGCGATCATGTCGAAGTCGTTCGGGCCGGGCCCACCGAGGCAATGATTCATGCCCGGCACCATGTACAACTGCATGAACTTGTCGGTTTCAGCCGCGCCAAGCTTGGCGCGTACGGCATCGCGATAGGCAATCGTGCTCTGCGCCGGAATCGCGGCATCACCCCAGCCGTGATACATGATCAGCTTGCCGCCCCGCTTGGCGAACGCGCGAAGATCCGGATTGTTCGACACCATGATCTTGTCGTGCTTGGCGCGCGCGATCGGCAGATCGCGATCCAGGTTCAGTTGCGCCAGTTCCCAATCCGGCTTCTCGAAGACCATGTTGCGGAAGTATTCGGTCGAGAACATCGCCGCGTCGGTTTCCGCACCGGTGAGCCACTGGTTCCATTGCGCGGCCTCCGAGCCCGGCGGGAAACCCGGATAGATCTGCTTTCCTGCCGCGGTCTTCGGCCCCGAATAAATCTTGCGCACGGCAACGACTTCGGCCGCGCTCAGACAATCATCGCTGTCGCCGGATTTGCACTGCACGGTGCCCGGGTCGAACGCACAGCGACGCGGATCGTCGAGCCAGCCATCGCTGACACCATCCAGCGCATCGCACTGCTCGAGCACCGCGTTCTGCAGCACGGTGAGTTTGGCGACCGGCAGCATGCCGTCGGGCAAGGCGTCTCGTGCCAAGGTGTTCCAGGCCATGCCGGCGACCAGCGATATCCAATCGTAGGCCGGCGCGCCGGCGATGATGCCGTCGTAGTCCTCGGGATAGCGCTGTGCTTCCATCAGCGCCTCGCGCCCTCCATTCGAGCAGCCCTGGAAGTACGAATACTTCGGCGCATTGCCGTAGTAAGCCTGCACCAGGGATTTCGCCGCGGCGGCGGTCAGATGATTGGCGCGGTTGCCGTAGTCGATCACTTTTTCGGGCTGGCCCAGCGCCCAGCCTGCGCCGGAGGCGGCGCGATCCCCCATCTGGCCGTTGACGTGTCCAGTGTCGGTACCGGCCGACGCATAACCGTGACCGACGGCATTGCCCATGAACAGGTACGGCGAGGTGAAATTGCCGGCATAACCGGCGTTGCCGGCACCCAGGAACTTGCCGTTCCATTTCTCCTTCGGCGGCAACCAGACTTCGATGCGAATATCGGACCCCGGCGTGGGTGTCAGCCGGCCCTGTACGCGGCAATACGTGTTCAACACCGGCAGCGGCGGCACGCCCTTGATGCCGAGGTCCAGCGGCTCCGGCGGTGTCATCGTACCGACGCTGTCGATGCGACCTCCAGCGAGCTTGAAATCCTTCAGAGCCAGGCAGGCGTCGTCCGCAGCGTGCGCCTGTTGCGGCAGTGAAAATGCCGACAGCGCAGCGAACATCGTCAGCGTTTTTGCAATGATTTTCATATGTCGATTCCTGAGAGGCGCGACTTAAGGCGCGCTGGTGCGCTTGGCGAACTGCTGAGCGATCGCATCGAGCGCGAGGGACGCAGCGCTGGTGATCACGATGCCCTTCTCGGAAAATTCCACCATTCGCCCTTCTTTTGCGGCATACCGTGGCCACGCCGGCTGACCCTCGATCGCCGGCACGCCAGTCCGGGCGAAGGCGATCAATGCATCGCCGAACTGCTGAGCGGCAAGCCGATCCGCATCGCCGATCTTGTCGCCGTTGGCCGCGAGATTGCCGAGCGTGAACGGCAGATCGGTGGCATGCGCCGCCCCCTTGGATGACTTGCGTTTGGATTCGACCACGTAGGCGAAACGCCACAGATAAACCGGCTGCTTCGCGGCCGCGGCGGTCGCGAGATAACGCGCCGGCTCCGTGAAAGTGACGTCGCTGGCAAAATTCGCTTCGTACGCGTCCTTGCTGCCGTAGCCCGCGATCAGCTGTGCTTCGTCGAAACCGAACTGCTCGACGAGCTTGCTGTTCGAACGGCCGAGCAAGAAGCCCGGCAGAAAACCGAACTCGTTGCTGTTGCTGCCGATCCAGTAAGGAATCTGGGCCTGCCTGCCCTGCGCGAATCCGTCGCTGACCGCAGCGGTGACGATGCGTCCGTCGATCATCGGGCCGCTGTAGGTGCCGCCGTCGTTGTCGATCAGGCTGATGCCGCCGAGCACCTTGGCCGCCGACACCGCGCGCAGTGCGGCCGCATCGTCCGAGGCGACCTTGGCCTTCGTCGCGAACTTGCGGCCCACGGCTTCCGCCGACGGCAGATTCGGCCGGTCTTCGCTCAGCTTGGGCCACGGCGAACGACCTCCGCCGGACTGCACCATGGCTTTGGCGAACAAACCCCGTGCATCGGCGGCGAGCATCAGATAGTTGATCGATTCACCGCCGGCGGATTCGCCGAACACCGTCACGTTCGCCGGATCGCCGCCGAACGCGGCGATATTGCGCTGGACCCACTGCAGCGCCGCGATCTGATCCATGAAGCCGTAATTGCCGACCGCGCTGCCCGGACTCTCCGCGCTCAATGCGGGATGCGCGAAGAAGCCGAAACGTCCGAGCCGATAGTTGAAGGTGACGATGATCGCGCCGCGCGCTGAGAGCTTGCTGCCGTCGAGTACCGCCTGGCTGCCGGCGCCGGCAACGAAGCCACCGCCATGAATCGCGACCAGCACCGGAAGCTTGCTCTTTTCGCCGGCCGAGGCGGGCGACCAGATGTTGAGATACAGGCAGTCTTCGCTTTGCGGCTGCGTTGGCGCCATCGAGTCCCACGACTGCCGATTCTGCATGCAGTCACGGCCGTAACGCGTTGCATCACGCACGCCGTCCCAAGGCTCGGCCGGCGCCGGGGCGCGCCAGCGGCGATCACCGACCGGCGGTGCGGCGTACGGAATGTTCTTGTACGAGACGCCGGCTTCGCTGACCGCGCCCTGCAACACGCCGGTCTCGACACGCACCGTGGCTGTGGTCTGACCGGTGCCCGGTACCGCAACGGCAGCCTGCCGCTCCACCGCGGTCGTCGACTGCGGGGCCGCGCAGGAGCTGGCAATGTGCAAGCTGCCCAACAACACGAACATCGACAAATGATGACTTGAAACGCGCATCCAACTCTCCTCACCAGTTCGCGGCTTAGACTCTCGGAAAGAGTCACGCCTCTTATTCACCAGTTGTATAATGAGATCGATCATAACCCAGGCCACACCGATGTCAAAAGCCCTCAAGACCGCTCAGAAGAAAAAAAAAGCAAAGCCGAAAGCAAAAACGGCCTCTCACGCCAGTGCGCAGCCGGATGAACCGCGCGTCAACCTGCGTTTGCAGCAGAAAGAAGCGACACGCGCCGCGATCCTGCAGGCTGCGTTGCAGGTGTTCTCCGAGCACGGCTTCGCTGGCAGCTCGACCCGCGATATTGCGGAGCTGGCCGGAGTGCATCACGCGCTGATCAAGTACTACTTCAACAGCAAGGACGCGTTGTGGCGCGAAGCGGTGACGTTTCTGTTCGCGCGCCAATTCGCCGAACTGTCGGCGCCGCCATCCACGGTGCAGCTGCGCACACGCGAAAGCCGGCGCCAGTTCGCGCGCGAGGCTTTGCGCCGCTACGTGCTGTATTGCGCGCGCCATCCCGAGCATGCGCGTCTCATGGTCCAGGAGAGCGTGCGCGACAGCGAAAGGCTGCACTGGGCAGCCGATCATTTCATCGGCGAAACCTCGCGTTCCGCAGAACGCTTCGTGCGCATGCTGCAGGGCGAAGGCATTCTGCCGAAAGCCTCGGCCCCGGCACTGGTCTACGTGATCGTTGGCGCCGCGCAGTCGTTCTACACGCTGGCGCCGGAAGTGCGGCGCGTCTGGAACATCGATCCGGCAGACGACGCCGTCATCGAAGCACACATCGAAGCGGTGCTGGGCGTTTTCATTCGCTGACCGGCAGCTTGCGCGCCGCGATTTCCTCGACGATGCGCGCATGCTCCTTGAGCCCGATCGGATAAAAATAGACCAGCGCGGCCGATACCAGGCCGCCGATCAGCGGCACCCAGAACATCAACTGCTTGAGGTCGTTCAAGGTCGCCGCCGACTGCAGCTCGTTGGGCACGTATCCGATCTGCTTCAGTGCAAGGCCCAGCACGCCTGCACCGACGCCGAGCGCGACTTTCTGCGCGAGCACGCCGCAACCGAAAATCAGTGATTCGGCGCGCACGCCGCTACGCCATTCACCGTATTCCACGGTATCCGGGAGCATCGACCAGAAGCAGACACCGTAGGCGCCGGTGCCCATCGCACACAGCGCCAGCGATACGAACAGGAACGGCAGCGGCATGCCATCGGACCAATGCCAGCAGCAGATACCGATGATCGCGGGAACCGCACCGACAAGCCAGGCGCGGCGCTTGCCGTAGGTGCGTGCCAACCAGGTGAAGATCGGGACCGACAATGCCGCGACCAGCGCCACCACACCCATCGCCGCGCTGCCGAGTTCGGCGCGACCGACCACGTACTTGAAGTAGTACAGCAGGTTTTTTCCGAACAGCGTCGACGATATCGACGCGATCATGACCGCCCCGAGTACCAGCATCAGCGGACGATTCAGATACAAGGAGCGCAGCAGCGCCTTCATCGGCGGCTTCTGCTGAGCTTGATCCTCGATCTTGTCGTAGCCCTTCGCGGCCCAAGCGGCGAGCAGTAGGCTCAAGCTCGCGATCACGCCGAAGATCAGCGCCAGCATCACCCAGCCGCGACGCGGCGCATCCTCCGTTCCGAGCGCTTTCACCAACGGCAAAGTCAGACTGGCGACCAGCAGTGCCGAGACCGTCGCGAACACCATGCGAATGCCGGCGAGATCAGCCCGAATGCGCGCATCGCGGGTCACGCGCGCGAACAGCGAGGCATAGGGAATCGAAATCACCGCATACAGGCTGCGAAAGCCGACATGCAGTATTGCGGCGAACACCATGCCTGCGGTGCTGTCACCCGCCGGACCGGCGAACATCGCCGCGAAGATCACCGCCAGCGGCAAGCCGCCGAACAGCAGATACGGGCGATAGCGGCCGAAGCGCGTACGCGTGCGATCCGCCAGCGAGCCGATCAACGGGTCCAGCGCCGCATCCCAGATCAGAGCCGCCATGTAGATCGCACCCGCGACGGCAGGCGCCAGACCGAGCACGTCGGTATAGAAAAACAGCAGGTAGATCGACGCCGTCTGCCAATACAGATTGAAGCCGAAGTCACCCGCGCCCAGCGCAAAGCGGCGCCCCAGACCCATGTTGAGTTCCATGTCGACTCTCTCCCGGGAGCTCTCATGATTATGTGCATGCATTTTCACTCACCATTTGTATAATGAGTTTTCCGAAGTATGGGGGATCACATCAAAATGTCAAAGCTCTGGGTGAGAATCGAAGGGACGCGTTTCGTCGATCGGCAAGGCCGGCACCTGATCCTGCGCGGGGTCAATCTGGGTGGTGACTGCAAGCTGCCCTATCCCGACGGCGGCACCGATCGTCCTTCCGATTTCAGCGATCATCGCAGCGTCAGTTTCGTCGGGCGCCCATTTCCACTCGCCGAAGCCGACACGCATCTGGGGCGTATCGCGCGCTGGGGCTTCAACACACTGCGCCTGCTGGTCACCTGGGAAGCCGTCGAGCACGCCGGCCCTGGCGAGCATGATGCCCACTACGTCGACTACGTCGGCCATATCTGCGAACGCGCGGCCGCGCACGGGCTCGCGGTGTTCATCGATTTTCATCAGGACGCGTGGAGCCGCATGTCGGGCGGCAGCGGCGCGCCCGGCTGGACTTTCGAAAAGCTCGGGATCGATTTCCGCCGCTTCGATGCCGCTGCGGCCGCGCACGTGATGCAGTATCGCTACGACTATTCGAACCCGGAACGGCGCCAGGAATCGCGCTATCCGGCGATGAGCTGGCCGGTGAACTATCGCATGGCAGCCAACGGCATCATGTGGACCGCGTTCTTCGCCGGCGCCACCCTGACGCCGCAATGGCAGGTCGATGGCGAAAACGTGCAGCACTACTTGCAGCGCCACTATTTCGGCGCTGTCGCCGCGATCGCAAAGCGTGTCGCCTCGCTACCCAACGTGATCGGTTTCGACAGTCTCAACGAGCCCGGCATCGGCTGGGTGGGGCAGAAGATGTCGCAGCGTCCGGCACCGCCACCGATCAGCGATCACTCGCCGCTGCGCCTGGGCCCGATGTGGACGCCGTTCGACGGACTCAGGGCAGCACGCGGGCTGACGACGAAGGTTCCGTTTTATTCGCGCGCCGCGGATGGAAGCATTGCGGTACACGAAGTCGAATACAACAGCTCGAGGACATCGATCTGGCTGTCGGACGGCTCCGATCCGTTCGAGCAGGCCGGTGCCTGGCGCGCAGGCGAAACCGCAGCGCAGGTCGTCGACGAGGATTTCTTCATCAAGAACGCCGGGCAGCGTATCGATCACGAACGCGATTTCATGCAGCCGTTCTTTCATCGCATGGCAGCGGCCATCCGCAGCCACAATCCGGATTGGCTGCTGTTCGCCGAGATCAATCCGCATCTGATCGCGCAGGGGCGCAGCTTTCCGAAAGACATGCCACCGGCAACCATCAATGCGAGCCACTGGTACGATCTGGCACTGCTATGGAGCAAGCGCAGCCCATCGACGCCGAATGCCGCGCATCAAACAGAAAAAAGGAAGCTCTACGGCTTGCAACTCGCCTACTTCCGCACCATAGGCGAACGACTCAACGGCGGCGCGCCGACGCTGATCGGCGAATTCGGCGTGCCCTTCGACCTCAACGACGGTGAATCCTTCCACCGCTGGAGCGCAGGCGAGCGCAACAGCGCAGTCTGGCAGGCCCAGGCGCTGGCATTGCAGAGTGTCTACGACACGCTCGACACGCTGCTGCTGTCGTCCACGCAATGGAACTACACCGCATCCAACCGCAACGATCTTCGCGTCGGCGACGGCTGGAATCAGGAGGATCTGTCGATTTTCTCGTGCGACCAGCAGCCTGGCGACGACGACGGAGGTCGCGCCGTAGCGGGATTCTGCCGGCCCTACCTCCAGCGCGCCCAAGGCCGGATTCTCCAAGTCCACTACTCGCAGGATGAAGGTGTATTCCGCTTTTCGATCGATCTCGATCCTGAAATCGAGGGTGATACCGAAATATTCATTCCGGCACGGTTTGCACGCACGGCACCATCGATCGCTCTATCTGGGGCCGCAGTTCAGCAGCAACATTCGCCAGATCGGCAATTGCTGAAGCTGCGAGCGGCTGCCGCCGGCATAGTCGAGGGCGTCCTACACTGCCGTTGATGAGGGAACCCGACGAAGGTGTTGGCTCCGTGCTTCAAGGCCATCGGTAAAAGTACGGAGCGACTGTTGGATAAGGACTTGGACGCGGTGGCCCGCAAGCTCAACGCACAGTGGAACGCGGCGCCTCTGGTCGCCCATCTGCCGAATACTACGAATACCGCAGCGTCTACGATTTTCTGCGCAGCAAAGGCGTAATGAAGGAATGCCAGGCCAGCGACCACGTGCATGACGCCCCAGCGGTCGAGATCGAAGTCAGGGGTGCCGACCCGGATGCCGCGAAGGAGCGTGTGAAGGCGAACCTCGCGACGACCGACGGCGTCTGGATCGAGGACAAGAAGCCAATGGCGCAGTGGGCCAGGGACGTCGCCGAGTTCCGTGCGACCAAGACCATCGCGGCGATGCGGAAGGCGATCGACGCCAGGGGCGGCCTCGCTCCTTGAGGGCGTGGCTAGCTCAGCTTGCCCAGCACCGACAGCGGAAGCCGCCGCATCACGAAGCCGATCGGCGTCCACGGCCAGCCCGGCACATAGGCTTTGTCGGGCTCACGTTCGATGGCCTTGACGAGCGCCTTGCAGCCCGTGACGGTGTCGACGACGAACGGCCGGCTCTTCATCTTGCGATTGATGTCGGTGTCGATGTAGCCCGGGTAGATCGTGCTGATCTTGATCGGCTTGCCACGCATTTCGATGCGCAGGCCTTCGGCCAGCGCGGCGACGCCGGCCTTGGTCGCCGCGTAGGTGGCCATGATGCGCGGCATGCCGCGCATCGCGCTCATCGACGAGATGATCACGAGGTGGCCCTGGCGTTGCTCGCGCAGGATTTCCATCGCCGCTTCGCACTGGGCGAGCGCCGCGACGAAGTTGGTTTCGGCCGTGTGGCGATTGGCTTCGAAGAGCCCGGTGCCGACCGGCCCGCCCTTGCCGGCTCCGGCGTTGACGATGATTCGATCGAGCGTGCCGAATTCGTCGTGGAATTCGCGAAATACGCGAAACACGGCTTCGTGGTCATTCACGTCGAGAGCCCGGATGCTGACGCGAATGTTGGGATGGCGCTCGACCAGCTCGTCGCGCAGGGCTTCGAGCCGGTCGAGGCGACGGGCGCAGAGCGCGAGATCGCGGCCCTTGGCAGCCCATTCGCGAGCCATGCCTTCGCCCAGGCCGGAGCTCGCCCCGGTGATCAGAATGCTGCGTCGCATGCGGAAATTCCTCGTCGGGTACGGCGCACTAGCCTTTGGTCTAGGTCCGCACGTTATAGGCAAAACTGGTGCTATCCATTCGCCGGACTGACAGCTTAAATGTGTAGAATGCCTGCCCCTCTTCCACGCCTGCCGGAGCTTAAGCCGCATGAGCACGACCGTCCGCATTCGCAAAGGCAACCTCGAGGTTGCCCAGGTCCTCCACGATCTCATCGAACAGCGCATCCTCCCGGGCGTCGGCGTCGACAGCGGCGCGTTCTGGAAGGGCTTCGAAAGCCTGGTCGATACCTTCGCCCCGCGCAATCGCGAGCTGCTCGCCAAGCGCGACGCCATCCAGGCGCAGATCGATGCCTGGCACCGCGAGCGCGCCGGCCAGCCGCACGATGCGGCGGCCTACAAGCAGTTCCTGACCGAGATCGGCTACCTGCTGCCCGAGCCGGCCGACTTCAAGATCAGCACGCAGAACGTCGATGCCGAAATCGCCGAGCAGTGCGGCCCGCAGCTCGTGGTGCCGGTGATGAACGCGCGCTACGCGCTCAACGCCGCCAATGCGCGCTGGGGCAGCCTCTACGACGCGCTCTACGGCACCGACGCGATCTCCGAAGAAGGCGGCGCGACCAAGGGCCCGGGCTACAACGAAGTGCGCGGCGCCAGGGTCATCGCCTATGCGAAGGCCTTCCTCGATGCCACCGCTCCGCTCGCCAGCGGCAGCCACGCCGATGCGACCGCCTACACGATCGAGGGCGGCCAGCTGTCGGTGACGACGGCCGCCGGCAAGACCGGGCTCGCCACGCCGTCGCTGTTCGTCGGCTATACCGGCGATGCGACCGCGCCGACCTCGGTCCTGCTCAAGCACAACGGCCTGCATGTCGAGATCGAAATCGACCGCGCGAGCCCGATCGGCAAGACCGATGCGGCCGGCGTGAAGGACGTGGTGCTCGAATCGGCGATCACCACGATCCAGGACTGCGAAGATTCCGTCGCGGCGGTCGATGCCACCGACAAAGTCGTGGCGTATTCGAACTGGCTCGGCCTGATCAAGGGCGACCTCGTCGAAGAACTGCAGAAGGGCGGCCGTACGATCACGCGCAAGCTCAACACCGATCGCACCTACGTGAAGCCCAGCGGCGGCGAGTTCACGCTGCCGGGCCGCAGCCTGCTGTTCGTGCGCAACGTCGGCCACCTGATGACGAACCCGGCGGTGCTGGACGGCCAGGGCCGCGAGATTCCGGAAGGCATTCTCGATGGCGTGGTGACGAGCCTGATCTCGTCCTACGACGTCAAGAAGCTCAACACGCTCAGCAACTCCAAGACCGGCAGCATCTACATCGTCAAGCCGAAGATGCACGGCCCGGAGGAAGTGCAGTTCGCGGTCGATCTGTTCGGCGCCATCGAAGACCTCATCGGCCTGCCGCGCAATACGATCAAGATCGGCATCATGGATGAGGAACGCCGCACGACGGTGAACCTCAAGGCCTGCATCAAGGTGGCGTCCGAGCGCGTGGTGTTCATCAACACGGGCTTCCTCGATCGCACCGGCGACGAGATCCACACCTCGATGGAAGCCGGTCCGGTCGTGCGCAAGGCGGTGATGAAGTCGCAGCCGTGGATCAGCGCCTACGAAGACTGGAACGTCGACATCGGCCTGGCCTGCGGCCTGCCCGGCAAGGCGCAGATCGGCAAGGGCATGTGGGCGATGCCGGACCTCATGGCGGCGATGCTCGAACAGAAAGTCGGCCACCCGAAAGCCGGTGCGACGACGGCGTGGACGCCCTCGCCGACCGCCGCGACCCTGCACGCGATCCACTATCACCAGGTCGACGTGTTCGCGCGCCAGAAGGAAATCGCGGCCGGCGGCCGTCGCGCCAAGGTCGATACCATCCTGACGATTCCGCTGATGGGCGATGCGCGTCCGACGGCCGAAGAGATCCAGCAGGAGCTCGACAACAACGCGCAGGGCATCCTCGGCTACGTGGTGCGCTGGATCGACCAGGGCGTCGGCTGCTCGAAGGTGCCCGACATCTCCAACGTCGGCCTCATGGAAGACCGCGCGACGCTGCGCATCAGCAGCCAGCACATCGCCAACTGGCTGCGCCATGGCCTGACCAGCGAGGCGCAGGTCATGGAGACGCTCAAGCGCATGGCCGTGGTCGTCGACAAGCAGAACGCCGGCGATCCGTTCTATCGCCCGATGGCGCCGAACTTCGATGGCGTTGCGTTCGCCGCGGCCTGCGACCTCGTGTTCAAGGGGACTTCGCAGCCGAATGGCTACACCGAGCCGCTGCTGCATCAGCGTCGACTGGAAGCCAAGCTCAAGGGCTGAGCTTCAGCGCAGTCGCCACTGCCGCTCTACACCACATCGCGCCTGAGCCATCAGGCGCGATGTGCGTTTGGGGCGTCCGGACTGCCGATGCGCTTGCCTGCCTTGTCCGTCAGCCACTGACGCGCTGGCTTTTCGATCAGCGCATAGGTCATCGCCGCCATTGGGACCGTCGCCGCGAGCGCTAGCAGGCTTTCGATCACCAGCAGCTCGTTGCGCGATGCGAGCGCCGCGATGCGCGGGTGCAGCGTCTGCAACAGCAGCAGCACGAGCGGATGCACGAGGTAGATCGAATAGCTGATCTCGCCGAGCCGGACCGCAGCCCTGCGATTGAGCCCATTGCCCGGTTGGCGATCGGCGCTCGCGAGCGCGTAGATCAGCAGCGGATACAGCGGAATCAGGAACCAGGCATCGTGATCGTCCGCGCGCATCGCCGGAATCGCATAGATCGCGACGAGCATCGCAGCGAGCAAGGCGAGCGGATAGCCCGCTCGAACCGGCTGGGCGCCGCGTCGCCAGATTTCCCACACCACCCAACCCAGGCCGAAGCCCACGGCGGCACGCAGGAACGCGGGCCAGCCGATGAAGACACGCGTCGGATCGAAGAAATGAAGCCCGACGCCGACGCCGCAGGCGAGCACGCAAAAGCCGATCGCGAGCGTTCGCGTGACTGAGCCGCGCAGCCACAGGATCAGCGGGAACACGGTGAAGTAACTCCACCACTCGACGCTGATCGACCACGACGGATAATTCCAGAGTCGCTCGGCGGCGATCATCGGCATCGCGCCGAGCAGCGTGAGTTCGCGCAGCGCCGACATTGCGGAGTAACGCTCGTCGAGCGGCTCGCCGTGCTGATACGCGAGCATCGCGACACCGGCCGCCATCGCGAGCGTCGTCACCAGGTGCAGCGGATAGATGCGGGCGAAGCGCGCACGGAAAAACCCGCTCCAATCGAAATGCCTGGAGCCCGGCTTCAGATACGCGAGGCCGATGACGAAGCCCGACAGCACGAAGAACAGATCGACGAACGGCTGGCCGCGCAGCACGATGTCCCCACCGATGACGAAGACGTTGACGTGATGGACGACGACGGCGATCGCGGCGATGCCGCGCAAGCCGGTGAGCGATTCGATCTGGCGAGCCATCGGCCCATTGGACCGTCGCCGCTTGAATTGCGCGTGAACCGACCTGCCGCAAGCTCTGGCCCGACGAGCGCGAAAACCAAAACGGCCCGGAATTCCGGGCCGTCTCTGGTCACTCGATGCGGTTCAGGAAGCCGCTGGAGCCGGCGCTGCGGGCACCAGGGCCTTGAGCGGCTGAGACTCGTCCACGAGCACCATCGGATCCGCCTTGACGCGCTCGGCGACGAGCTTCTTGGCGACCATGAACTCCTGCGGACGGCTGATCGAATCCACCGCCAGCACCACGCCGTCCTTCAGGTAGAACGCGAGGAAGTTGCGATTCGCCGGCGAGCCGCGCAGCGCCACGGTGTCGTAACCCTGGTTGAGCCCGACCATCTGCAGCTTGAGGTCGTACTGGTCCGACCAGAACCACGGCACCGCGTTGTACGGCTTCTTCTGGCCGACGAGCAGGGCGGCCGCGGAGCGGGCCTGTTCGAGCGCGCTCGGCACCGATTCCAGGCGCAGGCGGCGGCCCGCGTAGGCGTTCGGATGGCTGCTGCAATCGCCGATGGCGAGGATGTCCGGATCGGAGGTCTGGCCGTACTCGTCGACGGCGATGCCGTTCTCGAGCGCAAGGCCCGCTTGCTCGGCAAGTTCGACGTTCGGAATCAGGCCGATGCCGACGATGATCACGTCAGCCGGAATTTTGTGCCCATTGGCCGTCAGTACCGTGGTGACCTTGCCCTCGGCGTCGAACTCGAAGCCGGTGAGCGCGGTGTTGACGAGGATGTTGACGCCGGCTTCGCCATGCACCTGCTGGTAGAAGGCCGAAACTTCCGGCGCGGTCACGCGCTGCAGCACGCGATCCATCGCCTCCAACACGGTGACGTCGATGCCCTTCTTGCGCGCGACCGCAGCCACTTCGAGGCCGATGTAGCCGCCGCCGATGATGACGAGCTTGTTGCCGGGCTTGAACTGCTCTCGCATGTTGTCGACGTGGCCGATCGTGCGCAGGTAGTGCAGGTTCGGCGCCTTGTTGACGCGCTCGTCGCCGAGCGAGAGCTGGCGCGGACGGCCCCCGGTGGCGAGCACGAGCTTGCTGTACGACAGCGTGCGCCCGTCTTCGAGCGTGACCGTCTTGGCGGCCTTGTCGATCGCGGTGACGCGGCTGTTCGGAATGAAATCGATCGCAGCGTTGGTGTAGACCGCCGGCCCCTTCACATAAAGACGCTCGTGGGTGATGTCGCCCGACAGAAACGCCTTCGACAGCGGCGGGCGCTGATACGGCAGATGCGGTTCCTCGCCGATCAGGGTGATCGGCCCTTTGTATCCATTCATGCGCAGCGCGGTCGCCATCTCGCCCGCCGCGTGACCAGCCCCCACGATCAACACCGGCTGGGACGTTTCCTCTGTCGTCATTGCACCCTTCTCTCGTCGTTATTAGGCCTCTGTAACCTGACAAGAGTAGGCATCTTGGGCGTCACGCTCAAGGCGCCGCCTTAGATAAGGCGAGCAGATTCCGGTTCGAGGCGGGGCGCTCAGCCGGGCGCGGCAGCCGCCGCGGCCGAGCGCTTGGCCCGGATCTCGAGCCAGAAGTGCAGCAACAGGGCTGCGATCAATGGCGCGATGTAGTACACCGCCCGGAACGCCAGCAGCGCCGCGAGCAGGCGTCCGTGGCCGATCGTGCCGCCCAGGATCGCCAGAAAAGTGCCTTCGAGCACGCCGATGCCGGCCGGCAGGCGCACGATGAGCCCGCCCAGGCCGCTCGCCATGAACGCGATCATCGCCTGCGAAAACGCCACCTCGCGCGGCAGCAACAGATACACGGCTGCCGATGCGGCGAGCCAGTTCACCGACGAGAGCGCCAGTTGAGCGCCCGCGTACGGAAGCGTCGGGCATTCGAAATGCACGCCCCGGATCTCCCGCGAACGCCCGTGGAAACTCGCGCAGAACACCAGATAAGCCGCGACGATGCCGAGCATCAGCAAGCCGAGTCCCTGCAGCGCGGCCGACCCCATGTGCCAGGAATCACGCAGCTTGGGAGGGGCGATCAGCAGCACCAGGCCCGCGAGCAGGATGAACCCGACCCAGTTCGTCAGTACGGAGAGACCGATGATCTGCGTCGTGCGTGCGGTCTCGAGGCCGTAGCGGGAATACAGCCGGTAGCGAAAGCCCAGGCCGCCGAGCAGGGCGCCGACATTGAGGTTCACCGCGTAGCTCACGAACGCGATACTCATGACGGTCGGGGCCGGAATGTCGTGATGGACGTAATGCTTCGACAGCAGATCGTAAGCGCTGCACGCGACATAGCCGATCAAGGCGAGCCCGAAAGCGCCCGCGATCGTCAGCGCGTCGTAGCGCAGCAGCGAGGTGGTGATTTCCTTCCAGTCGAGCTCAGAACCCCGATCGATGACGATCCACGCGACGGCCACCAGGAACACGATCGACAGGATCAGCTTGCCGCGTTGCTGCCACTTTGCTTTGTCCATGCCGAGCAAGGTCCGACCCAGGGATTCGGGGCCTAGTCTGTCGGTAGGTACTGAATGAGCAGTGACTTGCGGCGTCCTCGCTCAGATCGGCTCGCGCGCCTTGGCCTGCCTTCCGTCGCCTCGATAGCCTGACGCCGGTCCACTGCTTGAACGCGCGATGGAAGGCGCTCGGCTCGGCGAATCCGAGCGTCAGCGCGATATCCGCGATGCTGGCGTCCGAGCGCTGCAGATGCGAAATCGCCAGATCGCGACGCACCGCGTCGCGAATGGCGCTGAAGCTGGTGCCTTCGCGTTCGAGCCGGCGTCGCAGCGTGGTCGCGCCGATGTGGAACTCATCGGCCAGCACCTCGAAACTCGGCCAGTCCGACGGCGGCCGCGAGCGCAGATGGCGGCGCACCCGGCTCGAGAGGCTGTTCTCGTTCTTGTACTTGAGGATGAAGTTGCCCGGAGCACCGCGCAGGAAATCCCCGAGCGTGCGCTCGGTCTGGGCAACCGGCGTCTCCAGCAGCAGGGCATCGAAGATCATCCGCGTGACGGGCGCATCGAACTGCGAGTCGCTCGAATACACCGCCTTGTACTCCTCGCCCCAGGGCGGGCGCGGATAGGCGAACAGCGCTCGCCGAACCGGAATGCGCCGCGCGATCAGCCAGCAGGCCAGGCCGTGAATCAGGGTCAGCAGGGTTTCGTGGGCGAGAACTCGGTCGATCTCGCCAGCCGGGCCGCGCGGCAGCAGATCGACGAGCCGCAACTCGGCGCTTTCGGCACCCGTCTCGAAATCGATGCGGATATCGTCGAGCAGGATGCGGAAGAAACGCGAGATGCCGACCAGCACTTCGCGCAGATTCCGCGCCTGCAGCCCGCTGCGTGCGATCAACGCGAAGCTGCCGACCTTCACACGACGCGAGTCGAGGCCGAAGAACTCATCGTCGAGCGCCCGGCCTACGGCGAGCCAGAGGGCACCGAACTGGCCCGGCGAGACGCGCGCCGCGTCGTTCTCGAGCGCTTTGGATGGAATCTGCGCTGCGGCCAGCAGCGGAGCAGCCGGCTGGCCACGCCGAGCCGCCGAGGCGATCACCTCGCGCACGAAGGCGATCGACACGGTGCCCGCGGTATGGTCCTGCACGGTCTCGTTTTTCTGGGTTCCCATAGGAATGACCAATTCTCTCATCGCGGATGGCGGTTTTCGACATTCGCCGGCGAATGGAGGCTTTTTAAACTTGTCGCCTTATCGCGAACGCGGGGGCTACCCCGATGGGTGTCGCTTCCAACCCAGGCGCCCACTATCGTTCGCTGCCTTAGCCGTTCGTAACGGCCTACCCTCAATCCGCCAAGGACTTCCCATGAGCGAATACACCGCCCCACTGCGCGATCTGCAGTTCGTCGTCGAGGAGCTCGCCGGGCTCGATGCCGTGAACAAGCTGCCCGGCTACGAGGAGGCGACGCCCGACCTGGTTCAAGCCGTCTTCGAAGAGGCCGCCAAGTTCGCTGGCGGCGTACTGTCCCCGCTCAACCGCGCCGGCGACACCAACGGCGCCAGGTGGAAGGACACCGAAGTCACCACCACGCCGGGTTGGAAGAACGCCTACGGCCAGTTCGTGGAAGGCGGCTGGAACGCGCTCGCCTGCCCGGGCGAGATCGGCGGCCAGAACCTGCCGCGCCTGGTTTCGGCGATGGTCGAGGAGATGTGGAACGGCGCGAACATGGCCTTCGCCCTATGCCCGATGCTGACGCGAGGCGCGATCGAGGCGATCGAGCTGCGCGGCTCGGAGCATCTCAAGGAAACCTATCTGCCGAAGATGGTCAGCGGCGAATGGACCGGCACGATGAACCTGACCGAGCCGCAGGCCGGCTCGGACCTCGCCGCGGTGCGTACGCGCGCGGTTCCGCAGGGCGACGGCAGCTACAAGATCGACGGCCAGAAGATCTTCATCACCTACGGTGAGCACGATCTGACCGACAACATCATCCACCTCGTGCTCGCGCGCACGCCGACCGCGCCGGAAGGCGTGAAGGGCATCAGCCTCTTCGTGGTCCCCAAGTTCATGGTCAACGCGGACGGCAGCCTTGGCGAGCGCAACGATGTCCGCTGCGTCTCGATCGAGCACAAGATGGGCATCCATGGCAGCCCGACCGCGGTGCTCGCCTTCGGCCAGGCCGGCGGCGCCGTCGGCTATCTGGTCGGTGAAGAGAATCGCGGCCTGGAATACATGTTCATCATGATGAACGCGGCCCGCTATTCGGTCGGTATCGAAGGCATCGGCATCTCCGAGCGCGCCTACCAGCGCGCCCTGGCCTATGCGCGCGATCGCGTCCAGGGCGCCGAGGCCGGGGTCAAGGGCGGCGGCAAGGCGGCCATCATTCGCCACCCGGACGTGCGCCGCATGCTCATGCTCATGAAGGCGCAGACCGAGGCCATGCGCGCGCTCGCGGCCGTGGTCGCCGCGGCAATGGACACCGCGCAACTGGCTCCCGATGCGGCCGAAAAGGCCAAGGCGCAGGCTTTCGTCGACCTCATGATTCCGATCGTGAAGGGCTGGAGCACCGAGAATTCGATCGACATCGCCTCGCTCGGCGTGCAGATCCACGGCGGCATGGGCTTCATCGAGGAGACCGGCGCTGCCCAGCACCTGCGCGATGCACGCATCACCGCAATCTACGAAGGCACCACCGGCATCCAGGCCGCCGACCTCGTCGGCCGCAAGATGGCGCGTGACAATGGCCATGCCGCCAAGACCGTGATCGCGAGCATGCGCGAGACGGCCGAGTCGCTGAAGGGCGAGGAATTCGCCGCCCTGCGCGAGACGCTGTCAGCCGGTATCGATGCCTTCGATCGCAGCGTGCAGTACGTCGTGGCGAACTACGGCCCGGACGTGCGCAGCGTGCTCGCGAGCTCGGTGCCCTTACTGAAGCTGTTCGGCATCGTCGCCGGCGGCTGGCAGCTCGCGCGCTCGGCTTCGATTGCGGCCGGCCATATCGCGGCGGGCAAGGGCTCGGATTTCTACAAGACCAAGCTCATCACCGCCCGCTTCTACGCCGACCACGTACTGTCGCAAGCCCCGGGCCTGGCGCATGCGGTCGTCAACGGAGCTGGGGGGACGCTCGAAATCTCGGACCAGGCGTTCTGATCGTCGGCGGTCGCGCTGATCCGGCTGCGTGCGGTCGGCCGGATCAGCCTCTCCGGAACGCAGCACAAGAAAATGGCCGCTCTCGCGGCCATTTTCCTTATGTCGAAGGCTTAAGTCCCAGTCCTAGCGGACGAGCGTCCAAAGACGGGCGAGATCCTTCGAGCCATCGGTCCCGCCGACGCCTGCGAAAGTCTTGTTCGCCTCGGACTTCTTGCCGGCCAGCACCTGCGCCACGCCGAGATGCAGCTTGGCCTGTTCCGGAGCCTTCAGACCGCCCTTGGCGATGCCCTGCTGGATCAGCTGCAGGCCCTTGTCGTTCTGGCCGTAGGTCACGAGGTTGAAGCCGGTGGCGACGAGCGCGTCGCCGGTGGCCTGCGCGGCAGCGGCCTTTTCGCCTTCGGCCAGCGTGGCCTGATCTTCGGTGAGCTTCTTCGCAACCAGATCCTTTAGGCGCTGATGACGCGGCGCATCGGCACCTTCACCGAGCAGCTTCTTGGAATAGCCTTCGTCGACGAAGCCCTTGGCTTCAGCCGGATAGCCGGCCTGCAGCGCGAGCTGCGCGGCTTCCATGTAGTCGCCGGTCTTTTCCATCGTGCCGGTGGCCTTGCGCAGGCGATACGTGTCGAGCGTCAGCGCCGGCGAGAAGCCAGCCTTGTTGCCCGTACGCACGATCAGGTCGAGCCAGTATTCGGGCTTCGGCGTGAAGGTGACGATCTTCTCGAGCGCCGCCGCGTACGCGTTCATGTCGTTCTGCTTGAGCGCGCACGAGGCCAGCAGCTGCAGCTGCGTATCGGTGGGCTTCTTGCCGGCCGCCTCGAGCGCATTGATCTGGCTCGTCAGTTCGGCACCGGCTTCCTTGTACTTGCCGGCGAGATACAGGCTCTGCGCGTACAGGCCGAGGGTGTCGGGGCTGGTGCCGCCAGCCGCCTTGTACTTCTGGATCGCTTCGGCCGTCTTGGCGTAATCCTTGGCGGTATAGGCGATCTTCACGTAGGCATCGAGGCGCTGAACCTTTTCGCCTTCCGGCAGTTCCGGCGAAGCCAGGATCTGATCGTAAGCGGCCAACGCGGACTTGTAGTCGCCCTGCCCCAACGCGGCCGAAGACTTCAGCTGTTCAATGACAAAGCTTTCGTACGAAGTGAGCTTTCCCTTGCCGGCTGCTTCGGCGGCTGAAATTTTGGCAGAGGCTTCCTTGTAGTTCTTGGACTGAAGTGCCTTCTGTGCCTCCTGCAGCGGAGCGCCCACTTCGGCGCTGATGGTCTGCTTGCCGGCCGCGAATGCCACGCCACTCACTGCGGCTTGAGCCGCCATGAGCAGAACGAGGGCCGAAAGACGGTTTCGCTTAAAAGTCTGAGTCATGGTCTATACCTACATGAACTGTTCGTTGCCGACGATGCCGATCTTGGTCACGCCGTTGCGCTGTGCGCTGGCTAAGACACCCGCAACGTACTTGTATTCCACGAGCTTGTTTGGACGAATGTGAAACTCGCTCTGGTTGGCGACGTCGGCATGACCTTCGCGACGGAAGTTCGCTTCGAGCGTGCCGCGGTCCATCGGCGAGCCGTTCCACAGAATCGTGCCGTCGAAGTCGATCTCCAGGTCCACCGCGGGCGGTGGCGGCGCGTCGCTCGGCGGGCTGTTCGCCTGTGGCATGTCGAGTTTCACCGCGTGCGTCTGGATCGGGATCGTGATGATCAGCATCACCAGCAGCACCAGCATCACGTCGATCAGCGGCGTGGTATTGACGTCGACAACGACTTCCGGATCACCGGAGCCA
This sequence comes from Hydrocarboniphaga effusa AP103, assembly GCF_000271305.1. Taxonomy (GTDB): domain Bacteria; phylum Pseudomonadota; class Gammaproteobacteria; order Nevskiales; family Nevskiaceae; genus Hydrocarboniphaga; species Hydrocarboniphaga effusa. Next base: position 1,014,882 of record NZ_AKGD01000002.1, on the reverse strand, counting down.
CCGCCGCTTCCTACGTTCATGCCCATTGGGATTGCTCCGTTCGATTTGATTGGTCCTCTCTCCCGCTTGCGGGAGAGAGTCCCTTGCGTGAGCAAGGGGAGAGAGGGTTCGCCTGAAAAGTGAGCGCACTTTCCGATCAGCCCCTCTCCCGGTGCTTCGCACCACCCTCTCCCGCACGCGGGAGAGGGGACAATCTTGTTGCTTAGCCTCTCGGCGGCGGTTCGAGAATGAACCCGACTTTCGCGATACCCGCACGCTGGCACGTCACCATCACTTGCCCAACAGCCTGGTAACGACTCGTCTGATCACCGCGAATGTGCACTTCCGGCTGCGGGACCTTCACCGCTTCCACCTTCAGCTTCTCGAACAGGGCGTTGGTATCCGGAATGCGCGTGACGTTCCAGTACATGTTCCCGTCCTTGTCGATCGCGATCACGATGTTCTCGGGCTTGGTCTGCAGCGCCTGGTTGCGCTCGTTCGGCAGCTTCACCGGTACCGTCTGCGTCACCACCGGAATCGTGATCAAAAAGATGATCAGCAGCACCAGCATCACGTCGACCAGCGGCGTGGTGTTGATCGCGGAGACGACGGCGTCTTCGCCTTCGTCGTCTCCGCCTACTTGCATGGCCATGGCGTTCTCCTGCTTCTGGCTGGGAGTTTTCTAGGCCTTACTTCTTTTCGCCGACGCGCGTGCCCGACAGCAGCACCGAGTGCAGGTCCGCGCTGAAGCTGCGCACCGTCTCCATTCCCGCCTTGTTGCGACGGACCAGCCAGTTGTAGCCCATGACCGCCGGCACGGCGACCGCCAGACCGATGGCGGTCATGATCAGTGCTTCACCGACCGGACCCGCGACCTTGTCGATCGAGGCCTGGCCCGAGATACCGATGGCGGTCAGTGCGTGGTAGATGCCCCAGACCGTGCCGAACAGACCCACGAACGGTGCGGTGGAACCCACGGTGGCGAGAACCGCCAGGCCACCCTGCAGCCGGCTCTGGATCTCGTCGACGGCGCGGTTGATGCTCATCGTGATCCAGCTCGACAGGTCGATCTGCTCGACCAGCGTGCCTTCGTGATGGTTGCTCGCCGCGATGCCGCGGTCGGCGATGTACCAGAACGGCGTGCCGGCCTTGAGCGACTTGGCGCCTTCCTCGACCGAGCGGCTCGACCAGAACGTGGCGTTGGCCGCCTTGGCCTGGCTGCTCAGCTTCTGCTGGTCGATGAACTTGACGATCATGATGTACCAGGTGGCACCCGACATGATCAGCATCAGCACCAGTACGCCCTTGGCGACGAAGTCGCCCTGCGCCCACAGTGCGCCGATGCCGTAGGGGTTTTCGACGGCGATCGTCTCGTGGTCACCTGCGGGAGCAGCCGGGGCGGCCTCTGCGGGGGCGGCCTCTGCGGGAGCCGCTTCAACGGGAGCGGCGGTTTCAGCCGGGGCGGCCGGAGCCGGATCCTGGGCCAGAATGGTGGGCGACAAGGCCATCAGACCGGCGACGGTCAGGGCCTGCAGCAGGTGCTTCGTGAAAGACATCTGTTGGCTCCTCAAAAAAATCGTGATCAGTTCTGCTTGCGGAATGTGTACTTGAGTTGAGCCCAGGCCGCGGTCGGTTGACCGTCCGTCGTACCGGGTTCGAACTTGCAGCGTGACAACGCTTGTTGCGCGGCTTTGTCCAGACGCTCGAAGCCGCTGCTCTTTTCGATCTTGCTTTCAGTGACCCTGCCATCGACACCGACGAGCAGCTGCAGCAGCACCGTGCCGGTCTCGCCGAGACGCTCGGAAACGGCCGGATACTCGGGTTCGCGGCAGGCCTTGGCCTTGACGACCGGAGCCTTGCTGACGCCCGCGGGACGCGGTGCCGGCTGCGGAGCCGGGGTCGGCGGCGGCGGGGTTTGCGTCGTCGTGATCGTATTGGTCGGTGGCGGCGCCGTCTGGATCGTGATTTCCGGCGGCGGGATGAACGGCGGCGGCGGAACGTCCAGCTTCGGGGGCGGAGGCGGAGGCGGCGGCTCTTCCTCGACCGGAGCGTCCTCGAGAATCTTGGTTTCAATCGGTGCAGGCAGCAGCTCTACGGCCTTGCGTGCCAAACCGCTCACGAGGCCCCAAACCAGCAGTACGTGGAACAGCACCACACCGACAAGCCCGACAACGCGCCGAGTAGGATCTCGACGTTGACCGAATTCCATCCAGCTCCTCCAAGTGACTATTGCAGTCTCAATATGAAGCCACTTTTAAAAGCGCTTCATTTATTACCGGCTGATTGGCATAAGACTGCCATCTACCTTGATTGTTGAACTTTTGAACCGACAGGTCTAGCCAAGATTGAGCATCTTCGGCAATACCCGTCACCGATGATAGCCAGTCCACTATACGGTTTCAAACCGGCGTGCACTGATTTTGCTTCGGCCCAACAAAAAAAGCCGCTATACGAAACGATAGCGGCTTTCTAAGTTTTTCATCGATGGTGCCGGAAAGAGGAATCGAACCTCCGACCTACTGATTACGAATCAGTCGCTCTACCGACTGAGCTATCCCGGCAGGGGCGCGGATTATAGGGCGGTGATCCGCGGGCGACAACGTTCCGTCACCCAGTGACGTTATTTCAGTATTCCCGGCATGTCTAATTACGGTGCAAGAACGGGCGATGGGCGCAGAAGGGCTTGGGAGGAGAGCGCCGGCTCGAATGCAGCGATAGCGGCCTCGACGATCACCGAACCCGCAGCGCCGCTCAGATCGATCCATGACAGCGTCATCGTGATCCAGAGCAGGTCGGCACGTCGCCCGGGGATGCAGGCTTCTTCCGTGGCGGCCGTTTCTGCATCACAGAGGTAGAACGGGCGGATCGTCCATTCTCGCGTGAATTTCAGCCCGTCGATTTCCAGCCCTCCGGCAGGCAACTGCAGATTGCCCAGCTCGGTTTCCGCACCACCGTCGGAGGAACCGATCTCGTCGAAACCGAAGATTCCGGCAGGCCCCGCCTCAAGTTGCGCGAAACTTCGTAAATCTTCGAGTTTCTCTCGCGCCAGCTGCACTGCCACGGCCCGCGCCCGCCCGATCTCGATCTCACGCAAGGCCAGCGCCGTGAGTCGGCCGAGCGCGAGCATGCCGATTCCGAGCACGAGCAGCGCCAGCAGCACTTCGACGAGGCCGAGTCCGCGCTGTCGTTCGATCGAGACCATCACCAGTCGCGCCAACTGCCGGGAACCGGCGCCAGGGCGATCAGGCCTCCACGCCCTTGTGCGAGCTTGCGCAGCAGGGGCACGTCATGGATCAGCGCTCCGGCACCCGAAACGGTCATGCCCCCGGCCGAAACGAGCGCGCCAACGAAGATTGCGCTCTCGGACAAGTCGATCTGCGCGGCGATCCCCGGCGCGGGCAGCATGATCACGAGGCCATGCAGACGACTGCCCGCTCCCAAGCTCAAATCTCCGCCCCCGACGATCAGGACCAGCGGCGCGTCGGATGCACCGGCCAGCCGGTTCGCGGGTATCGAACAAGGACCATCGATCCAGAACAGTCCGTTAGAAGCCTCGGTCAACGCAGCGCAGCCGGCGATTGCGACCGCTTCGCCATACAACAGCGCCGCCCTGGATCGCGACAGGCCGAAAAACTGCAGCAGCGGATCGGAAATGTACGAGGTGACATCGGGGTTGTGTCCCACATTGCCGTCGCGATCGAAGACATCAGCGCCTTCCGCGGCCGCCTTGCTGAGCAAGCGCGTAGGTTCGTCGGGACAGCGGCAGGCGCCGCAATCGGCGGTCGGCTCCTGCGCGCCCGCCAGGTACTCACTGCGCAGACAGCTTCGGGAAGCACCGATGAAGCGTGCATCGGCCGAAGCCCAGGCCGACCTCGGCTTGCCGAGCGCATCGTCGACGACGACGCTCACATCGTCGCTCACCGTCAGCGCGCCTGCCGCGATCAGCGGAGCCGCCGCGACGGCGGATACGCGGGGATTCAATCGAATGGAAACGCGCTGCCGGGCCTGCCCCATTCCATCCCGTGTCGATCCCTGCGATAAGACGGTGACGGTTTCGAATGCGGCAGCGTCGCCGTCGACGACCCGTACCAGGTAGTGAACGCGGCACGATCCCGACGAGACCGGTCTCAGACCTGGAACATCGGCGTAGGCGAGCCAGCGGTGGTCGTACAGGTTGCGAGTACCATCACCGCAAGGCGGATCGATGTTCGATGCCGAACACGGTCTCCAGTGCGCCGGAACCGGACCCGCTCCGCCCTGCCCCGTGATGTCCCAGGCATTGCGGCGCAGGTAGGCGATCCCTTGATCGAGCGCGGAGTCGGCGAGCATCGCGGCCAGCTGCGATCTCTCCTCGCTCGCCAGACTGCGCTGCTCCCCGAGCAGGGCGACGACGAATCCGAGCGTGACCAGACTGATCAGGCCGAGCATGACGATCACGCTCGCGAGCGCGGCCGCTCCACGTTGAAACATCGCAGGCTTACCAGGCCTGAGCATCGTTGCGAATCCGCGCACGCGCTTGCGGCTGTCGATCGGCCCGCGCATCGCGCTTGAGGCTGGCTTCCATCTGCAGCGTCGCCACGTTGCGGCGCAAGTCGGTTCCCGCTCCCGTCTGCAGCACGGAGAAAGGAAGCTGCAGTCTCAACGCGGAAACCGCCACGGTTCGCTCGTCGCTGATGTTCTCCCAATCGCCGGACTGGCAGTTACGTGCATTGTTGACGCCGCGAACCGCATGCGCACCCGCATCGAGGCGATAGCCGAACCACTCCTGATCGCTGCGCCGGCCGTCGCCGTCCTCGTCGTAGCCGAACACCAGGCAATCACCCGTTTGGGCGATCGTCGAGAACGGATTGTCGATGGTCCAGCTGCCGGCCGCGACCAGTGGCAGGGCCAGCGAACCCGCGACCATGAGCCGGCTGGCATCGACCACCGTTTCGATGCGCAGTTTTTTCACGACAGGCTGGCCCTGCGGATCGAGCTGACTGATCACCAGGCCGCGTCCCGGCAGCAGGTCGGCGGATAGTGGCGCACCAAATGCAGAACACGGTGAACCGCCACCCGAGACGATCGCGCGAACCGTGAGGCTGCCTGCTCCGGCATCGAGTATCTGCAGATCACAGCGAGCCGATACATGCGCGACCGCGTCCATCGCCTGCCAGTATCCGGCCCGCAGAAAATCGCGCTGCATGCTGTTCACGAGGTGACGTACGTCCTGATTCAGGCGAACCAGATCCAGTGCATCGCGGCTCGTCGCCAAAGTGGTCATGAGCAGCGCCAGGGCGCTGCCGGTGACGATCAGGCCGAGGCTCAGCGAAAGCATGAGCTCGATCAGCGTCCAGCCACCTTGCCTCAGCATGTGGGCATCCCTGCCAGGTATTGCGCCCCCCTTGGCGAGCAGAGGCGCAAACGCCCGGAGCGGCTCGCGACGAGGCGCAGGCTTTGTCCCCGTGCACTGAAACTCGCGTTGCCGGCCAGTGTTTCCGGCCGCACCGGGCTCAATCGCAAGGAGCCTCCGAACGGCAAGCCGTCGAGACGAACCTGCGGATAGCGCTTGCTGTCGACCACGCGAGACAAACGGCGAGCCGGCGAGCGCGTGGCGTCGAGGTCGAGATAGCAATAGCGGGCCGAGCTCTCGTCCTGCCGAGTGCAGTCGCATCCGCTTTGCAGGCTCATGCCCCAACACCAGCTCGCTCCGTCCTCGCTGCGCGAGAAGCTCAGGTAAACCGGCTGTCCGCGCTGCAATGCCTGGGTTCTGGCTTCGCCCAGATCGTTGCGCAGATGGTCGGCCGCGGAGCGCAGCCGTGCTCTCGCCGTCATGGCGGCATACGACGGAATGGCGATCGACAACACGATCGCGATCACCGCCACGACGACCATCGCCTCGATCAGCGAATAACCGACGACGCGGTCGCAGGGTTCAGGGAACGATCTCATGGCGCATCCGTTTGCGATGCGCATCAATCTAAACGTCGCCGTCGCATTCAAATGCGCGCGAGTTCACCGATTCGCGGCGCATCCGCACGCAGAATCCGTTCAAACACGGAGCCACGGATGCACACGAACCGAATTCCCTCCCTTTCGCCGGGCTACACCCTGGTCGAGCTCGCGATGACCCTGCTCGTGATCGGCTTGCTCGCGTCGATGGCCGCCAGCAGCTATCGCGACGGTTTGATCAAGACACGACGCAGCGAGGCGCAGGCCAGCCTGACGCAACTGCAATTGCAGCAGGAGCGCTGGCGCGCAGTGAATCCCAGCTATGCCGACGCCAGCGAGCTGGGCCTGGCCCAGCAGTCGAGAGACGGTCGTTACGAGTGGTCGGTTCCCGTCGCCAACGCCACAAGCTACGTGTTGCGCGCGACGGCGACGTCGATCGGGGCGCAGAACCAGGACCATCAGGGGCCGATCGACTGCAAGGTGCTAGAAGTCGACCAGAGCGGCCAGCACCATCCGAACGAGTGCTGGCGCTGAGGCTCCGCCGCTCAGGCCCGCCGCCGGGCACGCTCCGCACGGTACGGCGCGGCGTCGATGCGCGTCGGACGGCCGAGCATCAGATCGGCGAGCAGCTCGGCCGACGCCGGGCCCATGATGAGTCCGTTTCGATAGTGTCCGGTATTCAGGAATAGCCCCGGCAGATCGGGGTGCTCGCCGATGTAGGGCAGCTCGTCGCGGGTTCCCGGACGCAAGCCAGCCCAGTGATGCTCGACCTTGCCGGCCACCTCGCGGCCGAGGACTTCGACCGCGAAGCCCAGCAGTTCCTCACGTGCCTGTGCGCTGACGGCCGTGTCGAAACCACCGTGCTCCACCGTACTGCCGACGAGGATGCGCCCGTCACGGCGCGGAATCAGGTAACGCCCGTCACGAAACACGATGCTCGCGAGTCGCCCGGGCTCACAGGCCAGCAGCAGCATCTGGCCGCGCACGGGCGCCACCGGCAGCGACGCTTCGAGCTGCGCACTCCAGGCCCCGGCCGCGAGCACCACCGCATCGGCACGGCGTTCGCCGTCAGCGGTCCGCACGCCGACGACCCGACCGGCCTTCATGTACCAGCCGGTCACCGCGCAATGCTCGAGCAACTCGACTCCGAGCTGCAGCAAATGCGAACGCAAGGCGCGACAGAGCCGGGGATTGCGCACATGACCGATCCACGGCAGCGCCACGCCGGACTGCTCCGGGCCGCCGATATAGAGCGGTCCGCGCCAGGGCCGCGCTTCGAGCCGCTCGCGCTCGCACCAGGCGAACGCCTGCGCGCGTGGCTGCGGGTCGAGCGAAATGGCGCCGCTCGCGCTGAGCTCGGGATCGACGCCCGTCCGCCCGGCCAGCTCGATGCCCAGCGCCTGGTAGAGGTCCAGGCTGCGACGGCTCAGCCGCCAGATCGGCTCCGGGTAGTTCCAGGGCAGGATCGGGCTCAGAATGCCGCCGCCAGCCCAGGAAGATTCGCGCCCCGCCCGCCCTTTCTCGACCAGGCTGACGCGCAGGCCGCGGCGATGCAGCTCGAGCGCGGTAAGCATGCCGAGCGCACCGGCGCCGACGATGATGACGTGTTGCGGAGGAGACAGTGCCAAGACTCGACTCGGAGTGCGGAACGAAATGCGCAAGTCAATTCGATCGAAGGAGCGGCCCGGGGCCGTTGCATGCGCCCCGGGCCACAAAACGCGGCGAATTGTCCGCAGTTTCCCTTGAGCCTGCAAAGCAACACCGCCCGTCAGGGCTCTACGGTCGGCCTTTGGGCCGTTGGTATAACGGTGACATGCCGTTCATCCCTCGACACTCCGGATTCACGCTGCTCGAGCTGCTGGTCACCGTGAGCATCGCCGCCATCCTGATGGCGATTGCGGTTCCGCAGTTCCAGACGCAAGGGCTCGGCGCATCACGGGCTCAGGGTGGACGCCTGCTGATGGCCGCGCTGAACCAGGCGCGCAGCGAAGCGATCGCGCGCAACACCACGATCAGCGTCTGCCGGCGCAACTACTTCACCACCGGCTCCACACCGAGCTGCGCGATCGCCAGCGGCAGGTGGTCGCAGGGCTGGATCATCTATCGCGACACCAATGGCAGCGTCGACGCGAGCGAACCCGCGAGCGCCGACGACATCATCGGCGTGTTCGATCCGGTGGGCCGGGTGACTGCCGATGGCAGCGGCGATGCCTTCACCATCAAGCTCAGCGCCACCGCCGACACGCCGGTCGTGCAGTTCGGCAGCAACGGGCGCACCGCGCAGTCCTTGAACTTCACGCTCTGCGACAAAAGCGGGCGCCTGAAGGACAGCCGGCGCGTCGAGATCGCGCTGAGCGGTTACGTGAGCCTGCGTGCGATCGGTACCGCAGACACCACCGGCGCATGCGCCTGATCCCGCCCGCCAGACCGCGAGGCGCCGCCGGCTTCACGCTGGTGGAAGTGCTGATCACGATCTTCGTCACTGCGGTGGGCTTGCTCACCGTGGCCGGCCTGCAGGCGGCCTCGAAGAAAGTGGGCTACGAAACCACGCAGCGGACGGCGGCCGCGGCGCTGGCCCAGGACATGATCGAGCGCATCCGCGCGGTATCCTCCAATGCCCTGGTCTCCGATGCGAACAAAGCCTTGTATCTCGATGGCGTGCTGACGAACGACGCGACCGCCATCACCTCCTCAACCGACTGCTCGAGCTCGGTCTGCACACTGAGCCAGCTGGCCGGCTGGGATCTCAAACAATGGGGTCAGAAGCTGCTCGGCAGCGAGGAGAAAATCGGCAGCGACGCGGTCGGCGGTCTGGTTTCGCCGACCGGCTGCGTGAAGAGGATCGGCAGCAAATATCGCGTGGTTGTGGCCTGGCGCAGCTTCAACAACACGCAGACGCAGTTGCTGTCGAGCGAGGATGGCTACGACAGCTGCGGCACCGGCCTGGGCCGCTACACCGATCCGGCCAGCGGCACGGCCGATGCGATCCGCCAGTACATCGTCATCGAGTTCGTATGAAACGCTCGCTCCACTCGCAACGCGGCCTGACGCTCGTCGAGCTCATGATCAGCCTCACGCTGGGTCTCGTGCTGCTGGTCGGCGTCGGCACGCTGTTCGTCTACACCAATCGCAGCAACCGCCAGAATGAAATGCTCGCGAGCATGCAGGACCAGGCGCGCTTCGCGCTGTCGACGCTGTCGCGCGAGCTGAGCATGGCCGGCTACTGGGGCGGCATGGGCCGCGTCGAGGAAGTGCAACCCGATTTCGACGCCGCCGCGTTCAGCGACACCTCGGCCTCGACCGCACTGACCGCCGCACTCGACTGCGGAGCCGCCGCCACCGATCGCTGGGCGCTGAGGCTCAAGGTCAGGGACAGCACCGGCGTGCGCAGCAACCGCGTCGAGTTTCGCAATCACAAGGAAACCGCAGGCATCGCTTCGAAATGGCGTTGCGTCGGCGGTTATCGCAGCGGTACCGACGCGGTCGCGATCCGCCGCGCGGTCGGCCAAGTCTCGCTCACCCAAGCGTCTTCCGCCTCGCAGATCACCGGCACTCCCTACGGCTTCTACCTGATGACCAATGGCGTCGCCGGCGCGCTCGTGCGCTGGCCCTCGGCCGCGACCGCCGCGGACAACGCCAGCGACGCGGCATTCACTACCGGCATCAATCCACCGATATCCGCACCGCGCAGCTACTCGCGCTTTCTGCCGCGCATCTACTACGTGCGTAACTACGCGCGCACGGATGGTGACGGAATTCCTTCGCTGTGCCGCAAGGAACTTTGCAGCAGCGGCTACTCGGGCAGCGGCGAAACCGCGAGCTGCAGCGGCAGCAGCAGCGCGCTCGGCTTCTACACCGAGTGCCTAGCCGAAGGCATCGAAGACCTGCAGATCACCTGGGGGCTCGATACCAACAACGACGGCGCGCCGGACAGCTTCACCGATACGCCGAGCGATCGAAGCATCGCCGTCAACGCCGTCACCGCGCAGATCGCCCTACGCGTACGCTCGTCGACGTCCGACGGCTCGTACACCGACGACAAGACCTACAAGCTCGGCGACGCGGACAGCTACGCGCCCGCGTCGGACAGTGACACCACGGCCAAGCGCTACTATCGGCGCGTCTATTCCACCACGGTCTATCTGCGCAACCCGGGGGCCGAGACATCGCCATGAACCATCACGCGCACGCCCGACCGCCATCCCGCAACGAACACGGCGCGGCCCTCGCCACCGCGGTGTTCTTCCTCGTCATCATCACCCTGCTCGGACTGGCGGCGATGCGCGCGGGCAACATCGACCTGCGACTCGCGCAGAACGAGGTCGGGCGCGTCGATGCGCTGCAGAACGGACAGACCGCGCTCGATGGCATGTGGGCCTATCGCAAGACCCAGGTCGATCGCCTGCCGGTATTGCCGGGCTCCAACTACGTGCAGGGCTGCGCGATCGGGGACAAGCTGAGTTCTAGCGATCTGTCGGCCCAGCAGGGTTTCAGCTGCCCGTCCGACAAGGTCGACGTGAACCTGTTGCCCGCGACGATCCACAAGGGTTATTCGTACGCCGCGCTGCGCCGCGAGTCGGTCGGCAGCGGAGACTACGCTCCGGTGAACGCGCTGCGCCGCGGCGACAGCGGCGATCGCTTCCAGCTTGCATCGTTCACGCTGATCGCCGGCTACGACCGGGTCTCGACCAACGATGGCTCTGCCCCGCAGGGCGGTGCCGAAGTAGCGCAGGGGATTTACGTGCGCGTGGCGCAGATCAAGGGTCTGACACAGCAATGATGAGGACATCGGCCATGAAGAAATGGGTGCATCGTCTTTGCGCGCTGCTGCTCGGGCTGATCGTCTGCACGCAGTACGCCGTCGCCGACGACATCGAGATCTACACCAATCCGGCCAACAACAGCATCAAGCCGCCGTACACGGTGATCGTGCTCGACCTGAACCTGCTCGGCATCTGCAACAGCGTGCTGACGCAGACCAGCAACCCGAACAATCCGAGCGCGCCGCAGCTCTGCCTCAATATCACCAACACGATGGTGCTCAGTGATCTGCTGGCGGGCATCACCAGCAATCCGGCGCAGTTCCTGACCAACCTGCTCATCGGCAACTACACCTGCACCAGCAGCACGACCTGCAGCGGCAGCGCAACGGCCCTGTGCGACCTGTATGGACTGCTCGGCGTGACTTCGCCGGTCGTGCAGCTGCCGCTCTTGGGTCCGCTGCTGGCCCCGCTGCTCGGCGGCGTGTCGACCCTGACCTGCGGCACCCTGAATTTCCTGCTCGGCATTCCGCTGCTGGGCACCATCGTCAACGGCCTGCTCGGCGGATTCGTCGGCCAGCTCGTCACCGGGCTCGTGAGCCCCCTGCTGACCACCGTCGTCGGCCAGCTGCCGGCCGCGATTCTCGGCCTGCTCAACAGCACGTTCAGCGGCATCCTGAATCTCGGCCAGGTGGGACTGCTCGGTCTGCTCGAATCGATCCTCAACAACCTGATCAATTCGAAAGTCGCGATCATGCTGTCGCATGCCGACCGCAGCAATTTGACCGGATCGCCCGGCGCCAACTGCAGCTTCGCCGACAGCGCGAGCATTCCAGGCCCCCGACGCAGCACCAGCGGATGCAGCAACGGCGCCTACATGCTCGTGGGCTTCACCTCGCTGGTCGATCAAGGCTCGATCACGCAGCTGCTGAGCCGCGTCACCACGCTGCTGACCAACACGCTGAACCCGACCAACCTGCTCAACTCGACGACCGCGCTCGTCGGCACCGCGCTGACCACGCCGGCCTCGCTGCTGCCGCCGTACCAGGGCAAGGAAGTCTATGCGGAGCTCACGCATTACCTCGCCGGTAAGGATGTCTACAACGCGCCGCTGGCCCGCTGGGATGGGCTCACGGGCCTGCTCACGCGCGACACGAGCATCGAGCTCGCCAACGGCAACTACGTGCAGCCGCCGCTCGAATGCCGCACCGCGAACGTGCTCAACATCATGCTCACCAACAACATTCGCGACACCGAGTCCGATGCGACGCTGCGCTCGTATTTCCCGGGCCTGCCGAGCGGTGCGATCACGCTCGCCGATGTCGTGCAGCAGGCCAAGAGCCCGGGCTTCAAGGACATCACCGGCCGCGACATCAGCCTCAATTCGTATTTCCTGATCCAGGACCTGCTGACGAGCACGAGCTCGCTCGCCAATGCCGGCGGAACCTTGCTCACCTATGTCGACAGCCTCGGCCTGCTCGGCCTCGGGCAGACCGCGGCGCAGTTGCTCAAGCCGGTGCTGCGCGTCGATGCCTCGCTGAACACGCCGACGCTGACGGCCGATCTCACGCAGGCGTCGATCGTGCGTCCCGAGGCTTTCTTCACGCTGTTCAAGCCTTCGGTCGACAAGACGCCGCGCTGGGACGGCAATCTCAAGAAGCTCAACGTCAAGGTCGACGGCAGCAACAACTATCAGTACTACGACGCGCGCAATGCGCTCGCGATCGACAGCAGCGACGGCCGCATCAAGTCGAGCGCGGTGACCTACTGGACCAACACGGGCCTGCTCGGCTCCCTGTCCGCCGATGGGCGCGCGACCGCGCTCGGCGGCGCCGGGCAGAAGATTCCAGGCTTCGCGCTCGCCGGCGGAGGCAACCCGGGGCGCGTCAACGGCGACAACCAGCGCCAGCTGTTCTTCGATCGGCTCGGAACCTCGGGGCAGCTGTCGCTCGCCGCACTCGACGCCGACAGCCAGACCGTGCGCGACGAGCTCAAGGCCGATCTCGGCGTCACCGGCACCGCGACCGCGGACGACACCCTGCGCCGTTCGCTGCTGCTCTACGCGCGCGGCTTCGACGTCGGCACCGCCGCGACGCCCAAGGGCAGCGGAACCAGCGTCACCGGCGTGACGGGTCGCAGCTGGATGCACGGCGCGCTGCTGCATTCGCGGCCGGTGGCGATCAACTACGGCGCGCGCGGCGGCTACACGGCGGCGAGCCCGGACATTCGCGTCGTCTACGGTGCCGCCGACGGCTACCTGCGCATGGTCCGCAACAGCGACGGCGTCGAGAACTGGGGCTTCATGCCGCGCGTGGTCATGAACCAGCAGCAGGTGCTGCGCGAGAACGTGGCGACCGCGCAGTTCCCGTATGGCGTCGACGGTGCGCCCGCGGTGCTCGTGCAGGATCGCAGCAGCAGCGGCGGCCCCGCCGACGGCAGGATCGAATCGGGCAACGCCAACGACCGCGCCTGGATGTTCTTCGGACTGCGCCGCAGCGGACGCTACGTCTACGGCATGAACGTCACCAACCCCGACTCGCCGTCGCTGCTCTGGCGCATCGGACCCGATGGCCTGTATCGAAGCAGCGGTCTGGTTTCGGGCACGGCATCGAACTACAGCGAGCTCGGCCTCACCTTCTCGTCGCCGCAGATCGGCCGCATGAGCGTCACCGAAGGCAGCAGCACGTCGACCAAGCCGGTGCTGATCTTCGCGGGCGGCTACAACGGCGGCCGCGACAGCAGCAATAACAGGATCGGCAAGGATTACGCACGCGGCAGCGATGGACGCATCGGCACCGACGACAGCGTCGGCAACGCGCTGTACATCGTCGACGCCGAAACCGGCGACCTCATCTGGAAGGCCAGGCAAGGCACGTTCAGCAGCAGCACGCCGTACAACAGCAGCACCAAGGCATTCCAGCATCCGCTGCTCGTCAACAGCATTCCGGCCGATGTCACCATCGTCGATACCAATGGTGACGGCATCACCGATCGTCTCTATGTCGCCGACACCGGCGGCCGCTTGTGGCGCGCCGATTTTCCGGGCAGCGATCGCAGCAAGTGGGTGGCGACGCCACTCGCGAGCGTCGGCCGCCACAACGCCAGCACCAGCACCGTCACTCAGGATCGCCGCTTCTTCCACGCACCGGATTACGCGCCGTATCGCACCGCCATCGTCGGCAGCTTCGACGTCGTGCTGTTCGGCTCCGGCGATCGCGAAGACCCGCTCAACGTCACCACCGAAAACTATCTCTACGCCTATCGCGACTTCCGCACCGCCAGCTCGCTGACCAAGGACGACGTCATCACCACCGAAGCCGGGCTCAAGGGGCAAAGCGCGTTCGCCGATCTGACCACCGCCTGCGCCACCGCCAGCGACAGCTGCTCGAACTCCTCCGACCTCAGCACGGGCTGGAGACTGCGGCTGTCGGCGAGCGGAGAGAAGCTGCTGTCGCAGCCGCTCAGCACCGACGGCACGAGCTTCTTCAGCACCTACGTGCCGCCCGACACGACCACGCAATCCTGCGAACCGTCCGAAGGATCGAGCCGTCTCTACGGCGTCGCGCTAAGCGATTCGCGGCCGCGCTACAGCCAATTCATGACCGACAGCTTCGGTGATCTGCGCCAGGGCGCCGGTGTATCGCCCGGGCTGCCGGGCGAATTCAGTCCGCTGACCGCGAGCGCGCTGACCGCCAACGCGCAGACCATGAGCACGATCAATCCTCCCACCTACCCTTACTTCTGGCGCGAGCGGCGTGGCGACGAAGAAAAGGCGATCAGACAACCGTGAACGACATGACCACAGCAAGGACGCAAGGTGGCTTTACGTTGATCGAACTGATGGTGACGGTCGTCGTCGTCGGCATTCTGACGATGATCGCGGTGCCGTCTTACCGCAGCTACGTCATGCGCGCGAATCGCACCGTCGCCAAGACGGCGCTCGTCGATGCGTCTTCTCGGCTCGAGAGCTACTTCATCGTGCACAAGAGCTATACGAGGACACTGTCGGACATCCAGCTGCAGCAGTACCTCTCGCGTGACGGGAGCACCGCGGATGCGTCGACCAACGCCATCTACCAGCTCTCCATCGAAGCGATGGATTCGAGCAGCTGCGCAGCCAAGAGCGGTGCGGTCGGCACCAGCTACATGGTGATGGCAAAGCCGGTCGGCACCCAAACCAGTGACAGCACGTGCATGAACCTGTGCCTGACTTCCACCGGCATCCGGCTTTCTTCGGTGGGCACCGCGGCGACCTGCTGGAGCCGCTGAGTCCCTAGCTGCTGCGCACCGCTCCGGTGGCCTTGCGCAGAGCCTGCGGCAGCGAGAACACGATGGTTTCCTCGCGCCCCGCGAGCTCCTTGGCGACGCTGCCGCCGAGTTCCTTGAGCCGGCCGACGACCTGCTGCACGAGCACCTCGGGCGCGCTGGCACCAGCGGTGACGCCGACGCGCAGCTTGCCGTTCATCCATTCGGGCTGGATATCGTCGGGACCGTCGATCAGCCAGGCCGGCGTGCCGCGGCTTTCGGCGAGTTCGCGCAGGCGATTCGAGTTGGAGCTGTTGCGCGAGCCGACCACCAGCAGCACATCGCATTGCGCCGCCAGATCCTTGACCGAATCCTGGCGGTTCTGCGTGGCGTAGCAGATGTCGTCCTTGCGCGGCCCGCTGATCATCGGAAAGCGTGCACGCAGCGCATCGATGACACGCGCGGTGTCGTCCATCGACAAGGTGGTCTGGGTCACGTAGGCCATGTGCTCGGGCTTGCGGATCGGCAGCGTCTGCACGTCGTCAGGCGTCTCGACCAAATGGATGCGCCCACCCTGCGACTCGTCGAACTGGCCCATCGTGCCTTCGACTTCCGGATGCCCGGCGTGGCCGATCAGCACCACCTCGCGGCCTTCGCGCGAGTAGCGCTTGACCTCGATGTGCACCTTGGTCACGAGCGGACAGGTCGCGTCGAACACCGTGAGCTTGCGCGCGCTCGCGTCCTGGCGAACCTGCTGCGAGACCCCGTGCGCCGAGAAGATGCAGACCGCGCCTTCGGGCACCTGGTCCACTTCCTCGACGAACACCGCGCCCTTGTTGCGCAGGCTCTCGACGACGAAGCGGTTGTGCACGACTTCGTGGCGCACGTAGATCGGCGCACCGAGCTGTTCGAGCGCGCGCTCGACGATTTCGATAGCGCGGTCGACGCCGGCGCAAAAACCACGAGGATTGGCGAGCAGAATTTCCACGGCGAGATCCTCGGCGACTCAGCCGTTCGCAGCGGGCGGCTGCGCTTGCGGCTTCTTGCGGAACATTTCGAGCAGCATGTCGAGCACCATGAAGCCGGCGCCCACGCTGATCGCGGTATCGGCGATGTTGAAGGCCGCGAAGTGCCAGCCGCCGATGTAGAAATCGATGAAATCGACGACATAGCCGCGGGTGACGCGATCGATGACGTTGCCGAGCGCGCCGCCCATGATCAGCGACAGCGCCACCGCGACCAGCGTCTGCCCGCGCGGATTGCGGCGCAGCCAGATCAGGATGCCCACGCTGACGACCACGCCGATGGCCACGAACACGAGTGGCGACGAATCGCTGAACATCGAGAACGCGGCTCCGGTGTTGTGCATGCGCTTGAGGTTCAGGTACGGCAGCAGCGGAATCTCGTCGAACAGCTGCATGTTCTTGGCGACGAGCTGCTTGCTGACCTGATCGAGCAGCAAGGTCAGCACCGTGAGCCAGAGCCAATAGACGTTGCGGAACTGGAAAGTCACGGCGCGGCGCTCAGATCACGCGACGGCTTTCGCCGTCACCGAATACGTTGCTCACGCAGCGTCCGCAAAGCGTCGGATGCTCGGCATTGGAGCCCACATCGGCGACCTGGTGCCAGCAGCGCTCGCATTTCTCGTGTGGCGAGGCCTGCGACTGCAGCGCGAGCCGATCGCCGTTCTCGAGCGTCACCGTCGTTACGCTCGCAGGCGCATCGGCGAACGGACGCACGCTCGCGCCCGAAGTGATGAACCAGAAACGCAGCTCGTCGCCCGGCTTGCTGAGTGTCTGCGCGAGTTCCCCGTCAGCGTAGAGCTGCACACTCGCGTTGAGACCCGAGCCGATGATGCCGGCGGCACGCAGCTCTTCGAGCTGCTTCTTCACCGCTTCGCGCGCGGCTGCCAGGCGAGTCCAGTCGATGCCGTCGCCCGACAGATCGACGCTCGGCAGCTGGTAGAACTGCTGCGCGAAGATCGACTGCGAGCGATCGCCTGGCAGCAGCTGCCAGATCTCGTCGGCCGTGAACGACAGCACCGGGGCGATCCAGCGCACCATTGCCTCTGCGATGTGCAGCAGCGCGGTCTGCGCGGAGCGGCGCGCGAGGCTCTTCGGCGCCGTCGTGTAGAGGCGATCCTTGAGCACGTCGAGATACAGGCCGCCGAGATCGACGACGCAGTAGTTGTGCAGCTTCTGATAGACCGAATGGAACTGCTGCACCGCATAGGCATCGCGAATTTCATCCTGCAGCTTTGCAGCCTGCGCGATCGCCCAGCGATCCATCGCGAGCATCTCGCTCGGCGCGACGAGATCGCTCGTCACGTCGAAGCCATGCAGGTTGCCGAGCAGATAGCGCACGGTGTTGCGGATGCGGCGATACGCATCGGCCATGCGCTTGAGCAGGTTGTCGCTGATCGCGATTTCGCCGCTGTAATCGCTGGCCGAAACCCACAGGCGCAGCACGTCGGCACCGAGCGTCTTGAGCACCTGCTGCGGCGCGACGACGTTGCCGAGCGACTTGCTCATCTTGCGACCCTGCTCGTCGACCGTGAAACCATGCGTGAGCACGGCCTTGTAAGGCGACGCACCGCGCGTGGCGACGCAGTTGAGCAGCGAGGAATGGAACCAGCCGCGATGCTGGTCCGAGCCTTCGAGATACATGTCGGCCTGCGGCGCGAGGCCGTCGGCGTCGAGCGCAGCGGGATTGGTCGCCTTGAACGAGCACTGGAAGGCGCTGCCCGAATCGAACCAGACATCGAGCGTGTCGGGGCATTTGTCGTATTGCTCGGCTTCGCCCGCCGGCAACCAGTCGGCAACCGTCGAACCGAACCAGGCTTCGAGCCCGCCGGTTTCGATCGCATCGGCGACCTTGCGCAGCAGCTCGCCCGATTTCGGATGCTTTTCCTGCGTCTGCTTGTGCACGAACAGCGACAGCGGCACGCCCCAGGTGCGCTGGCGCGAGATGCACCAGTCGGGACGGTCGGCCACCATGCCGTGGATGCGGTCGCGGCCCCAACCCGGAATCCAGCGCGTCTGGTCGATGGCCTCGAGCGCCGCGCCGCGCAGGCCGGCGATGTCCATTGCGATGAACCACTGCGGCGTCGCCAGCGTGATTAGCGGAGTCTTGTGCCTCCAACAATGCGGATAGCTGTGCGAAATTGAATTGGCATGTACGAGCGCGTTGCCAGTGCGTAGCGCATCGAGAATGGGACCCTCTGCCTTGCGTAGGAAGATGCCGCCAACCACTGGGGTGTCGGCTTTGTATGTCCCGTTCACCGCTACCGGATTAAGCACTTCGACTCCGTGCGCTCGACAAACAACGAAGTCATCGACGCCGTGAGCGGGCGCGGTGTGAACGAGGCCGGTGCCGGCATCGAGCGTGACATGCTCACCGGTCAAGATCGGGCTGAAACGATCGGCAAAGGGATGCTTCGCATTGAGGCCGAATAACTCGTTGCCGCTCAGCTTTCCCAGAACCTCCCACTTGGAAACCTTCCATCTTGCAGCGCACGCTTCGAGCAAGCCCTCGGCCACGACAAGACGGCGCACTTCAGAATCTTCGAAATGGAAGTCGGCGAGTACGTACTGCAGCGAAGGGTGAACACTGATTGCCTGATTACCGGGCAACGACCAAGGCGTCGTCGTCCAGATCACAAATGCGGCGGGAGCCTCTAAAACACCAAAGTCCCGAGCGAACTTGGCCAAAGATTCGTCTGCGACAGGAAACGCCACATCGATCGCGGTCGACTGCTTGTCCTGATATTCGACCTCGGCCTCGGCGAGCGACGATCCGCAATCGAGGCACCAGTGCACGGGCTTGAAGCCGCGCACCACATGACCGTTGTCGACGATGCGCGCGAGCACGCGCAGCTGCTCGGCCTCGTAGGCCGGCTGCATCGTCAGATAGGGTTTTTCCCAGTCCGCGAGAATGCCCAGGCGCTTGAAATCGACGCGCTGGCGCTCGACCTGCTCGAGCGCGTATTCGCGGCACTTGGCGCGAAACGCGGCAGCGTCGAGCTTCTCGCCGACCTTGCCGAACTTCTTTTCCACCTGCAGCTCGATCGGCAGGCCGTGGCAATCCCAGCCCGGCACGAACGGCGCGTGATGGCCGGCCAGGCGAGCGCTCTTGACGACGATGTCCTTGAGTACCTTGTTGACCGCGTGGCCGATGTGAATGTCGCCGTTCGCATACGGCGGGCCGTCGACGAAGTGATACGCCGGCAGCTTCGCGGTGGCCGCGCTGATCTGCGCGTAAAGACCCTGCGATTCCCAGCGCGCAAGCCAGTCCGGCTCACGCTTGGCGAGGTTGGCCTGCATCGGAAACGCGGTTTCCGGCAGGTTGACGGTAGTCTTGTATTCGGCCCCGGCTTGGGTCGTGTCTTTTGTCGCGTCGTTCACGGTGGTCACTTCAAGAAAATCGGGATAAGGCGCCGGCCGCCAGTCTCAGGCGGCGGCGCCCAGGATTCGGCGGGCGTCTTCGGCATCCTGCTGCATGCGGGCGGCGAGCTCGGCCAGCGAATCGAACTTCAGCTCCGGCCGCAGCCAAGCGCGGAATTCGACGACCATCTCCTCGCCGTAGATATCGCCGCAGTCGCCGAACAGATGGGTTTCGAGCAGGCAGCGCGTGGTGCCGATGGTTGGGCGCACGCCGATGCTCGCGACGCCATCCCACCAGCGTCCGCGCACCTTGCCGCGCACCGCGTAGACGCCGTGACGCAAGGCCAGCGGGCGATGCAGGTCGATGTTCGCGGTCGGCATGTCGAGCGTGCGGCCGAGCTGCAAGCCGTGGCGCACGCGGCCGAGGAGCGCGTACGGGCGACCGAGCAGGCGCTCGACGCGCTCGAAATCGGGTTCCGCGAGCGCTTCGCGCAAGGCCGTCGAACTGCTGCGTTCGCCGCCGACGAGCACCTGGCTGACGACATGCACCTCGTGGCCGTGGCGGCTGCGCAGCACGGTTTCGTCACCTTCGCGCTTCTGGCCGAAGCGGAAGTCGTAGCCGACGACGATGGCCGCGACGCCGAGCCGGCGCACCAGATATTCGTCGACGAAATCGCCGGCCGGGCATTTGGAAAGTTCGCCCGAAAAACGCGCGATCACGGCGCGATCGAGCCCGCTCGCCGCCAGGGCTGCGACCTTGCTGCGGAAGGTCGTCACGCGCGGCGGCGCCTTGTCGCCCTGGAAGAATTCGCGCGGCGACGGCTCGAAGGTCAGCGCCGTGGCGGGCAGCCCGAAGCGCTGCGACAGCTCCTGCGTCTTGCGCACGAGCGCCAGATGGCCCAGGTGCATGCCGTCGAAATTGCCGATGGTCAGCACGCAGCCGCGATGCTCGTCACGCAGATTGTGAAAGCCGCGGATCAGCTCCATGGGACTTCGGGCGTGCCGGAACAAGGAAGGGCCGAAATTATACCGCTCCGCCGCGTCGCCCCATCAGCAGATGCCGCGGGCGCAGGCCCATGAGCCCGAGGCTGCCGAAGTAGGCGAGCCCGCAGACCGTCACCGTCGCCGACAGTCGCAGCACGCGGCCGGTCACCGGCAGGGCCATCCAGTCGGTTCGCGCGCCGGCCCAGGCGACGATCGCCATCAGCGCGGTGGCGACGAACAGCTGCGCGCCGAACCGCATCCAGCCGGCCGAAGGCGTGTAGATGCCGTCGCGACGCAACCGGCGATACAGCAGGATCGAATTGACCCAGGCCGTCAGCGAGGTCGACAGCGCCAGGCCGACGTGCGCGCCCTCGACGCCGAGCCGGCGCGAGACCAGGAAGGTGGTCAGGCTCAGCGCCATGCCGCAGAACAGGCCGATGGTCGCGAAACGTACGGGCAGCTTGGTCTCCTGGCGCGCGTAGAAGCCCGGCACCAGCACCTTCACGAGCGCGAAGCCCATGAAGCCGAAGCCGTAGGCCCAGACCGTCCAGGTCGTCATGAGCACGTCGTGCGCGCCGAAGCGGCCGTGGCCGAACAGGGTCGCCGTCAGCGGCCCGCCGAGCACGATCAGGCCCGCGGCCGACGGCAGGCCGAGCAGCAGCATCGTGCGCAGGCCCCAGTCGAGGGTCGCCGAGAACTGCTCGGGCGAGCGATCGGTGTGCCTGGCCGACAGCGCCGGCAGGATCACCGTGCCGACCGCGATCGCGAAGATGCCGGTCGGGAACTCCATCAGGCGGCTGCCGAAATTGAGCCAGCTCACCGCGCCGTCGGCGATCAGCGTCGCCAGGCTCGTGTTGAGCAGCAGGCTCACCTGCGCCACCGACGAGCCGATCACCACCGGCAGCATCAGACCGGCGATGCGCTTCACGCGCGCGTCGCGCAGCGAAAACTTCGGGGCGGGCAACAATCGCAGCCGCGCCAGCGAAGGCAGCTGTGACAGCAGCTGCAGCACCCCGGCCAGAAATACCGCGTAGGCCAGCACCATGACCGAATCGGCCGAAATCCAGGCCGAGCCGATGATGCAGAGGTTCAGGATCACCGGCGCCGCGGCCGGAACCGCGAAGCGCCCATAGCTGTTCAGGATGCTGCCCGCCATCGAGGTCAGCGAAATGAACATCAGATAAGGAAAGGTCCAGCGCAGCAGATCGGCCCCGAGCGCTTCCTGCGCCGGGTCGGAACGAAAGCCCGGCGCGAAGGCCCAGACCAGCAGCGGAGCCGCGAGGCAGCCGATCAGGGTCACCAGCGCGAGCACGCCGCCGAGCGTGCCCATGACCACCGCGGCCAGATCGCGCACCTCCTCGTGCGGCTGGCTCTTGTGGGTCTCGGTGAACACCGGCACGAAGGCCTGCGAGAACGCGCCTTCGGCGAAGATGCGGCGGCCCAGATTGGGCAGCATCAGCGCGACGAAGAAGGCATCGAGCAGCGGTCCGGCGCCGAAAGCCCGGGCGAGCGTAATCTCGCGAACCAGGCCGAGCACGCGCGAGGCGAGCGTCAGGCCGCTGACGATACTCGTGGATTTGAGCAGGGATCGGGACATGCGAGGCCGTCTGGACGAGCTTTTCGGCCGTCGGGAAGATTGACAACCAGGGGGTCGATCACAATACTAGCGCCCCTTCGATTTGTCGCCTCATTTTTGGAGTTTCACTTTGGCCAACACCGCTAGCGCCCGCAAGCGCGCACGTCAGTCCGAGAAAGCCCGTGCCCGCAATGCGAGCCAGCGCTCGATGATCCGCACCTACGTCAAGAAGGTCGTCAAGGCCCTCGACGCCAAGGACAAGACCGCTGCCGAAGCCGCCTACAAGGAAATGGTGCCGGTTCTCGATCGTTACGCCGACCGCGGCATGATCCACAAGAACAAGGCCGCTCGCCACAAGAGCCGCCTGATCGCGCACATCAAGGCTCTCGCCTGATCTGACGCCGTTCTGCTGAAAGTGGTACGACGCGGGCCGCAAGGCCCGCGTTTTCGTTTGTCCGGCGTTTGTCCCGGATTCCAAATCGGGAGAACTTCCCGATTACCGGCGCACCCCGCTTTCCTACTCTGCCCCTCGTCAAGGAACCGATGAGATGCCGCAAGGCAAAGGGAGGAAGCGATGTCACTCGCCACGCGTGGGGCGCTGGTCATGTTCGCCGGACTGTGCGGCGCAATGGACGGGGCCTCGGCCCAGGAATCGGAAGACCGCCGCAGACGCGCCGCCGCCACGCCGGCTCAGTCCGGCGCGACCCATGAGCCTCCAACGGTTCTGTTGGCGCCGATCAACGTCGAAGGCAGCCTGCCCGACCATATCGATGAAACGCCCGGCGCCGCCGCGCGCCTGAGCGCCGAGCAGATCGACGCCCTGCGTCCGTACACGCTGCACGATGCGCTCGATTTCATTCCGGGCCTGCGCCATATCGACGACGACGCACTCGGCCGCCGATCGAGCATCGGCGTTCGCGGCGCCCCGTCGCGTCGCTCGCGCAAGACCTTGCTGCTCGAAGACGGCGTGCCGATCAACGCCTCGGCCTATCTCGATCCGAGCGCGCACTACACGCCGCCGGTCGAGCGCCTGCAGAGCATCGACGTGCTCAAGGGCGCCGGCCATGTGCTGCACGGTCCGCTCAACAATCACGGCATCGTCAACTTCATCAACCAGCGCCCGACGCTGACGCCGCAGACCACGGTCGAAGCGGCCGGCGGCAATCTCGGCAGCTTCAAGCGGCATTTGATGCACTCGCGCACCGACGGCGCGCTCGGCACCGTGTTCTCGTACACGGGCATGAATGCCGATGGCGTGTTCGACACCGAAGACACGCAGTTCGACGACTTCTACGCGCGCGCCGACTGGGCCTTGTCGTCGCGGCAGACGCTCAGCGCCTCTGCCACGTACCTGCGCGAGCGCTCGCATTACGACGAGAGCAATCTGACGCCGATCGAGTTCGATCTGGCCCCGCGCCGCAAGCGCGATCGCTTCGGCCAGCAGTACAACACCATGGCGGTGGACTACCAGAAGTACGCGCTCACGCACGATTTCCAGATCAGCGAGCGGCTGTCGATGTCGACGAGTCTGTTCGCCACCGACATCGATCGTCCGCGCTTCACGGTCGACCCCGATGAAATCGAGCTCGATGCCCTGCCCGACTTCGTCTACGACGATCCCGCGCGCCAATTCGTACGCGGACAAAGCGGCGTGATGATCAGCCGCAGCCGCCAGTACAACACCTACGGCGTCGATTCGCGCATGCAGCTCTCGGACCTGTGGGCTTTCGGCACCCGCCACGACCTGCAGTGGGGCATACGCTTCGAGCGGCATTTCCTCGACAACGCGGAGTCTTTCGGAGACGTCGGCGAAGTGCTCAACGTGAACAATCGCGGCCACTACTTCGGCGAGAACGAGTTCGAAGAAGCGATGCTCGAGAAGTACCAGGCCTCGGCGGTTTCCGGCTTTTTCCAGGACACCCTGCGCTTCGGCCGGCTGTCGATCACACCGGGCGTTCGCGTCGAGCACTACACGCAGAGCAAGGATCTCAAGTTCGAAGCCGACACCCTCATCAACGAGCGCCAAGCCGACGATCACACGCTCGTACTGCCCAGTATCGCGGCGCTTTACGATCTCGATGAACGCACGCAGCTCTACGGCAACGTCGCGCGCGGCTACACGCCGGCGTTCGCTCGCACGGCCGAAGAATTTCCGCTCAAGCCCGAGACCGGCATCAATTCGCAGGTCGGTTTTCGCACCGCGCCTGCGCGCTCGCTGCGCATCGACGGCGCGGTGTTCTACAACGTGATTCGCGACACCGTGGTGCAGGAGCCATACACGATCGACGGCGAAAACCTGGTCGTCAACGCGGAAGATTCGATCGCCTACGGCATCGACCTGGGCCTTCGTCTCGGGCTTTCACCGGCCGACACGCACAGCGGCCTCGCTCCGTTCGCCGAACTCGCCTACAACTACACGCGCGCCGAATTCACCGCAGGTGAACTCGACGGCAATCGCGTTCCCGAAGTGCCGCTCAATGCGGGCAGCCTCACGCTCGGCATCGCGCATCGTGCGGGCTGGGAGATCAGCGCCACCGCGAGTCACTTCGGCAGCTTCTTCACCGATCTGGCGAACACGCGCAACCGCACGCTCGCCGACGAAGACGGCGTTCCACTGCAAGCCGGCGACAACATCGAAATCCGCGAACCCGCCGTACTCGGCGAAGTCGCAAGCCACACGATTTTCTCGGCGCGCGCGAGCTACAGCTTCGGCAGCAAGCCGCGCACGACGCTGTGGCTGCAGGGACGCAACCTGAGCGACAAGCTCTACGTCACCGACCACGTCAACGGCCTGCGCCCGGGCGCCGAGCGTTCCGTGATGGCGGGAGCGACCTTGCGCTTTTGATCGATACTGCAAATCGATGGCGTGCTCGCGCAATGCGCGCACGCCATCGGCGCGTCAGAGCCGCCTCAAAACCGCGTCAAAATCGCGTATACAGCGCGAACTGCACGACGTGGTTGAGCGTGTCGTTGACGCGGCCGTTGATGTACTGGTTCAGATAGCCGAGCTCGAGATCGATCTGCTTGCTGAGTCGATAGCCGCCCGCAAGGTAGGCGCGATTCTGGTCGAAGAAGGCGCCGTTGACTGCATCGCGGTGCTGGACGTTGAAGAAGATTTCGTTCTGCAGCCCGATGAAAGGCCCGCGCGTGAACGCGCCGTCCGGGTGCCCGAGCGGGATCACCGAACGCGCGAAGTAACGCAGGCGCTGTGCGAAGCGCCGGTCACCGCCCGAAGCCTGCTCGATGAATCGCTGCTCCAGGCGCAAGCGATGCGTGAGCGGCACCGAGCCGAGCTGTTGCGTGTAAATGTACTGCTGCCAGATGCGGTGTTCGACCAGATCGTGGCCCGGCGTGTTCAAGGTGCCGTTCCAGAGATAGCCGACCGTGAAGTTGCTGCGCGAATTGATGAAGTACGTGAGCCCGGGCCGGAACATCAGGTTCTGCGTGTCGGCCCAGTTGTCACCCGAGCGAATCTGAACGTCGCTCAGTGAACCCCAGTGCTCACTGAATTTGAAGCTGCCGTTCCAGCCGGCCCAGCCGGATTGCTGCGTGATGGTTTCGGCCAAAGCCTGCGAGGAGATCAGCAGGCCGGCGAGCAGCAGGAGCGTCTTTTTCATCCTTGGATCTTGGAGTCGATGCAGCGGCAGCGAAGTGCCGGAGCGCCCAAGGATACGTCGTCTCGACGACGACGTTCGCTTTCGGGCGCTAGACCAGAACCAGATTGTCGCGATGCACGAGCTCGGGCTCGCCCGGATAGCCGAGCCGCTGCGCGAGCTCTTCACGCTTGGCGCCGAGGATGCGCAGCGCTTCGACGTGCCCGTAGTTGACGAGGCCGCGCGCGATCTCACGCCCTTCGGGATCGAGGCAGGCGACCAGGTCGCCACGATCGAACTGCCCTTCGACGCGTTTCACGCCGACCGGCAGCAGGCTCTTGCCCTGCGCGCGCAGCACCTGCACGGCGCCCTCGTCGAGATGCAGCTGACCGCGAACCTGCAGCTGGCCCGCAATCCAGCGCTTGCGCGCCGCCATCACCGTTTGCGCGGGCTTGAGCAGGCTGCCGATCGCCTGACCGCGCGCGATCTGCAGCAGCGCCTCGGGCGCGCGACCGTGCGCGATCACCGTCGCCGCACCGCTGCGCGCCGCGATGTGAGCCGCTGAAAGCTTGGTGCGCATGCCGCCGCGACCGAGCACGCCCTTGCTGTCGCCGGCCATCGCCGCGAGCTGCGGCTCGGCGAGCGAAGCCTCGGACACCAGCCTGGCGTCCGGGTTGTTGCGCGGATCGGCATCGAACAGGCCTTCCTGGTCGGTCAGGATCACCAGCAGGTCGGCCTCGATGAGGTTGGCCGTCATCGCCCCGAGCGTGTCGTTGTCGCCGAGGCGGATTTCATCGGTCGAGACCGTGTCGTTCTCGTTGACCACCGGCACCACGCCGAATTCGAGCAAGGTCGTCAGCGTGCTGCGCGAATTGAGGTAGCGGCCGCGATCGGCCACGTCCTCATGCGTGAGCAGGATCTGCGCCGCGCGCAGGCCGTGCGCCTCGAAACCGAGCTCCCAGGCACGCACCAAGCCCATCTGCCCGACCGCGGCCGTCGCCTGCAGCTCGTGCAGGATGCTTGGGCGCTTCTTGAGCCCGAGTCGGGCCATTCCCTCGGCGACCGCGCCCGATGACACCAGCACGATCTGCCGGCCTTCGGCGCGCAATGCGGCGATCTGCGCGCACCAGTCGGCGATGGCCTCGCGGTCGAGCCCCTGGCCCTTGGCGGTCACCAGCGAGCTGCCGATCTTGATCACCCAGCGCTTGGCGCGGGTCAGGGTTTGACGGTCCATGCAGCCTTTACTGGTTGTCGTCGTCTTCGTCGGACAGCTGCTGCTCGTGCGGCGGACGCTCCGGCATCACTTCCGGCTCGTCTTCTGGCTCGTCTTCGATGACCGGCGCATGCGCCTCGACCCAGGCCATCGCCTCGCGGGCGAGCACGTCGCAGCCTTCGCGCGTCGCCGCCGAGATCGCGAACCAGCGGCCCTGCCAGTCGAGTTCGGCGAGCGTCCTGTCGATGAGCTCTTGGCGTTCTTCGGGCGCGAGCACGTCGATCTTGTTGAAGCACAGCCACTGCTCGCGGCTCGACAGTTCTTCGCTGAACTCGGCGAGCTCGGCGTTGATCACGCGAATGTTCTCGGCGATGTCGCTGCCATCGGGCGGCATCACATCGACCATGTGCAGCAGCAGTCGCGTGCGTTGCAGATGCTTGAGGAAGCGGATGCCGAGCCCCGCGCCGTCGGCAGCGCCTTCGATGAGCCCCGGCACGTCGACCATCACGAACGAGCGATGCTCGCCGACCGCGACCACGCCGGGCTGCGGATACAGCGTCGTGAACGGATAGTCCGCAATCTTCGGGCGCGCAGCCGACACCGAGGACAGCAAGGTCGACTTGCCCGCGTTGGGCATGCCGAGCAGCCCGACATCGGCCATCAGCGACAACTCGAGCCGCAGCTCGCGCTGTTCGCCCGGAGAACCCGGCGTCGATTTTCGCGGAGCCCGGTTGGTGCTCGACTTGAATCGCTTGTTGCCCAGGCCATGGAAGCCGCCTTGCGCAATCTTGATGCGGCTGCCACGACGCGTGAGCTCGCCGATCAGTTCCTCGGTCGAGGTGTCGTAGATCAGCGTGCCGAGCGGCATCGGAATTTCGAGATCCGCGCCACCGTGGCCGGTGCATTCCGAGGTCTGGCCGTTCTCTCCACGCTGGGCGCGGAACACGCGCGTGAAGCGGAAATCGGCCAGCGAGTTGAGGTTGTAATCGGCCACCGCGTAGACGCTGCCGCCGTCACCGCCGTCACCGCCGTCCGGTCCTCCGAACGGAATCGCGCGCTCGCGCCGAAAGCTCACGCAGCCGTTGCCACCATCACCGGCGTAAACCTCGATGAGCGCTTCGTCGACGAATTTCATTGCAATACTCCGACCACAAAAAAGCCCCGTCGAGACGGGGCTCTTTGCACCTTGCGTGGCGCCGGGCTTTAAGCCGCGACGACGTCCACGTAGGTGCGGTTCTTCGGGCCACGGGCCACGAAAGCGATCTTGCCATCGACCTTGGCGAAGATCGTGTGATCCTTGCCGATGCCGGTGCCGGTGCCAGCGTGATACTGCGTGCCACGCTGACGGATGATGATGTTGCCTGCGATGACGGCCTGACCGCCGAACAGCTTCACGCCAAGACGCTTGGACTTGGAATCGCGACCGTTGCGGGTACTACCGCCTGCTTTTTTGTGTGCCATGACTGTGCTCCGAAATCTTGAGTCTGGACTTAGGCCGAGATGCCGGTGATCTTCACTTCCGTGAAGTTCTGGCGGTGGCCCTGTTCCTTGTGATAGTGCTTGCGGCGACGGTGCTTGATGATGCGGATCTTGTCGCCACGGCCGTGACGGACCACTTCAGCGGTCACGACACCACCCGAAACGAACGGAGCGCCGACCTTGACGCTTTCGCCTTCGCCGACCAGGAGAACCTGTTCGAAGGAGATGGTCGCGCCGACTTCGGCAACCAGGCTTTCCACTTTGAGCTGTTCGCCAGCGGCAACGCGATACTGCTTGCCTCCGGTCTTGATGACGGCGTACATCGGCTGCTCCAAAAGACGTTTCCGAGCGGTGGCAGCAGACTTCGGAAAGTCAGGGGCTGCCGTAGGGAGGCGGGATTCTAGTGAGCGTGCCACCAATCGTCAATGCTTTTGTCACAACGGCGCTGGCGGGCTCCAAGCCGGCCGACGACCGGCACCCGTAGCTGCTTTCAGGCCGAGAACGGGCCGCCGGACATATGTCGCAGAGCGAGCTTGAGACGGCCCAGGCACTGGTCGAGCCGGCGCGAACCCAGCGGCACGCGCGTCATCTCGTCGGTGATGTCCTTCAGGTGAGCCCAATGCATCGGCAGCGCATCGTCGGAGGTCATCGCCTCGATCACGCCGGCGTCTACGCAGGCTTCGGTGCGAACGACGATTTCATCGATGTAATGACGGCGCTTCTCGGCGCTGCCGTGCTCGAGGCAGCGATCGATCAGGTCGACCAGGGCCCTGGCGTCGACGCCGTCGCCGAGCTGGCCGTTGGTGCGAACCGGAAGCAGGCCGATGGCGATCGGAAGGTCGGTATGGGTGCTTTCGCGCAGGGTGGTCATGGCGTCGCCTCGGCAGGATCGTCACCTCCATACGCAAAAGCGGTGCCTGCGTCGGGAGCCGCATCGGCGGACGGCGCCGGGACCCTGACTATTTTTTCGGCGACCGGGCCGGGCCCGGCATTCTGCTGGCCGGCCTCGAAGTCCAGTGCAAAACGCCCCGGCGCTCAGCGCGCCGGATGATGCCGGCGCAGAAA
Organism: Hydrocarboniphaga effusa AP103; assembly: GCF_000271305.1. GTDB lineage: Bacteria > Pseudomonadota > Gammaproteobacteria > Nevskiales > Nevskiaceae > Hydrocarboniphaga > Hydrocarboniphaga effusa. The sequence goes on along the minus strand of NZ_AKGD01000002.1, from coordinate 985,675 downwards.
GTCGGTGACGCCCTGGTTGAACGCGTCGTTGCGATCGCCCGCGACCATGTGCCCGGCTCCCGGCACATCGAAGACTTCGAGCGTCGGCAGGTAGCGGCGGAACTCCTCGATGCCGGCCTCGGACACGATGTCGCTCTGCAGGCCGCGCACCACCAGCGTCGGCTCGCGCACGCGGGCCGCGGCCTCGAGCAGGCGCTCGGTGACGATCGGCGGCTCGGGCGGGTCCATGCTCAGGAAGCGCGGGTCCCAGTGCCAATGCAGCCGGCCGTCTTCGCGCAGACGCAGGTTCTTCATGAGCCCGGAGATGTCGCGCGGGCGCGGACGATGCGGGTTGTAGGCGGCGACCGCGTCGGCCGCTTCCTCGAGATTCGCGAAGCCTTCGGGCCTGGCACGCATGAACGCCATGATCTTGGCGCCGCCGGTCGCCTCCACGCGCGGCACCACGTCGACGAGGATCAGCGCGCTGGCGATGCGCCGATCGCTGGTGCCGACCGCATGGAGCGAGGTGATGCCGCCCATCGAGGCGCCGACGAGCGCCGGCGCGTTCGGCAGCGTGGCGATCACCGCCTTGAGATCGTCGGAAAGCAGCTCGACCGAATAGACGCCATCCGGCGACCAGTCGCTGTCGCCATGGCCGCGCGCATCGAGATTGATGACGTGGTAGCCCTGGGCGATGAGCTCGCGCATCGCGCCGTGCCAGGAATGCCGGGTCTGGCCGCCGCCGTGGGTCAGGATGACGGCCGGGTGGCGCGGGTCGCCGCCGACGTCGGCGGTGACTGCGATGCCGCCCGGGACGGGGTAGCGGCGCACTTCGAACACGGCGCCTGAGCTGGTTCTATCGTTCATGCCGCCATAGTAGCGACGAGCGCGCCGCCACCCCAACCGCCCGGAACGAAGGGGTCACTTCATGTAGTCGAACAGGCTGAGCCCCTGAACCTTCAGATAACTCTGCTGCGCGGCCTGCAACGCGGTTTCGGTTTGCGACAGGCGTGCCGCCGTTTCGATGTAATCGGCCTCGCGCAAGCCGGCCAGCCGCTCCTGCAACTGCGTCGAACGCGTGTCGAGCTGGGCCTCGGCGTCTTCGATGGCATTGAGCCTGGCGCCGACGCCGCCCCGCACGTTGCCGAGATGATCGATCGCGGTGTCGAGCGATTTGAGCGCGTCGAACATGCGCGTCTGGTCCTGCGTGCGCTGCGCCGGGCTGCGGCCGCCGCTCGAGACCAGGTCGACGAGGTTCTGCACGGTGCTGAAGACGTCCTGCTGCCGGCTTGGGCCCAGCGTGAATTCGTCGCCATCGGACGGCTCGCCGACGAGCGTGATCGAAGCGCCGCGGAACTGGATCGCGACCTGCGATTCGTAGCGGCCGCCGGCCACCACGCCGTCGTTCGCATCGAGCACGCTGTACTGGCCATCGTCGATGCGCACGCGATAACGGCCGCCGTCCCACTGGCTCGCATCGGTGAAGTGCACGTCCTGCACGCTCGCGAGCCCCTTGTTCGCGGTTCCCGCGCCGACCGTGAGCCGGCCGTCGCCCGACGCCAAGGTCATGAAGACGTCCTGGCCGTTGTCGCTCAGCGCGACGTTGCGATTGGAGCCGATCGGCAGCGAGGCGCTCAGGGTGTCGCCTTGATAACGCACGCCGCCCGCGGTGCGCTCGAACGGCCGGCTGTCGCTGCGGCTGCCCGAGAACAGGTAGACGCCCTGCCCGTCGCGCGTATTCGCCTGCGCCACGAGCTCGCTCAGGCGCTCCTTCATCTCCTTGGCGATCGAGGCGCGATCGGAATCGCTCAGCGTGTCGGAGTTGGCCTGCAAGGCGAGCTGGCGCACGCGATCGAGCGTGGCGACCGAACTCGCGAGCGTGGTCTCCTCGAGCGACAAGCGGTCGTTCGCCGAACCGATGTTGCTCTTCCAGCGGCCGATGTCCGCAAGCGCCTTCTCGATGTTGAGCGATTGCCCCGCCGCGACCGGATCTTCACCCGCGCGCTGGAAGCGCTGGCCGGTCGCGAGCTGCGTCTGCACCTTCGACAGCGCCTGCATCTGCGCCTGCATCACCGCGATGCCCTGCTCCGCCATACCCGCGCTGGTGACCCGAATGCTCATCGTTGAACTCCCTTATCGCCGCACGGCCGCGAGCAGCGAATCGAACAGCGTGTTCGCCATCGACACCACCTGCGCGGCCGCCTGGTAGGCCTGCTGATAGCGCATGAGATCGGCGGCTTCTTCGTCGAGATTCACGCCGGACAGCGAATCGCGCTCGCTCTGCAGCTGCGAGCGCAGCGTGGTCTGCGCATCGAGCTGCACGCTCGCCTGCGCGGCCTGCGAACCGACTTTCGAAACCAGCGCGCTGTTGGCGCCCGCCAGGTTCAAGCGGCCGCCGTCGAGCAGGCCGAGGTCGGCGATCGCCGCGAGCGACACCGCGTTGCCGTTGTCGCCCGAACTGCCGTCGCTGCGGCTCAGCGAAAACGTATCGCCGCTCGCGGGCGTTCCGCTGATCTGCACGCGCAGGCCGTTGAATTCGATCGCGCCGCCCGATGTGTACGCGTAGTCGCCACCGCCATTGATCGTGAAGCGATCGGCCGAGGTGAACGCGATCGTCGCATCGCTCAGCAGCGAAGCGTTGCCCGCATCGAGCACTTCGGGCGTGCCGATCGTCGCAACGCCCGTATTGGTCGCACCGACACTCGTGCGCACGGGGCTCGAGGCCGCGAGCCGCGCCGGATCGCTGATCGCGAGCTTGAGCTGGCCGGCCGCGCTGTGCGTGGCTTGCACGAGAAAGCGATCGCCGGCGTTCGCGCTGCCGCTCAGCGTCAGGCTCAGGCCGCCACCGACGAGCGGATCGTCGGCCGTGCCGCTGCCGCTCAGCGCGATCGAAGCACCGCTGCTCACGCTGCTCATGTTCCAGCGCGCGCCGTCGTAGCCCAGCACATAGTCCTGGGCGCCCGCGGTGTCGACGTCGCTCAAGGCGGCCGCGATTTTCGCGGTGCCGGTGTTGGCGCTCGCGGCGCTGACCGTGCCGGTCGGCATCGTGAACAGATCGCCACCCATCTGACCGAACTGATCCATGCCTTCGGCGTGCTGCGCGTTGATCGCCGAAGCGAAGGCCGCCGCCATGCTGCCGAGCCGCGCCATCGCCGGATCGAGCACTTCGCGACGATAATCGAGCAGGCCGCCGATCACGCCGCCCGAAACCTGGTTGCTGACCGAAACCGGAGCGCCGCCACCGCCGCTCAGCATCAGCTCGCGCGGACGGCCGAATTCGTCGTTCGCGACGCTCAAGGTCGATGCCTGGTTGCCGAGCACGAGCGGCTGCCCGCTGCCGAGCGAAATGTTGACCGAGCCGTCGTCGGCCGTGCTCGTCTCGATGCCGACCTGCTCGGCGATCTTGCGCACGAGCTGGTCACGCTGGTCGAGCAGCTCGTTCGGCGTCCGGCCCGGGGTGGTCGTCGTCGCTTCGCTGATGCGCTGGTTGAGTGTCGCGACCTGCTTGGCCAGCACGTTGATCGTCGAGGTCGCATCGACCAGGCGCGCATCGACGTCGCGATCGCTGGTGTTGAAACTGGCCTGCAGATCGTTGAAGCGCGACGCCAGCGTCTGCGCGCCCTGCAGCACCACCTGGCGCGACGCCGTCGACGAGGCACTTGCCGCGAGGCTGTTGATCGCGTCGAAGAAATTCTCGAGCGGCTGCGACAGGCCCGTCGTCGAACCCGACAGCCAGCCGTCGGTCTGCGCGGCCTGCGACGACAAGGTGGCGATGCGCGAATGGCCGCTGTCCTGCGCGATGAGCCGCTGCGTGACGAGCTGATCGCCGAGCCGCGCGATGCTGCGCACGCTGACGCCGGCCGCGGTCGTGCCGAGCGTGCTCGATTGCAGCTCGATGCGCTGGCGCGTGTAGCCCGCGGTGTTCGCGTTGGCGACGTTCTGGCCCGTGACGTTGAGCGCCGCGCGATACGCCATCAGCGCGGAAGAACCGATACCGAGCAGATCGGAGCTCATGTGTTCTCCTAGACGCTATGGAGGCGCGGCTTGCCACGCGTCAGCGCAGCACTCATGTCGCGGCTGTTGGCGACATCGACGATCTTGTGCGCGTAGGCCGGGTCGGTCGCATAGCCGGCTTTCTGCAGGCCCTGCGCGAAACCGCCGACGCTGTCCTCGCGCAGGGCGTCGACGTAGCGCGGATTGCGGCTCAGGAACCGGACGTAATCGTCGAAGGTTTCGGACAGCGATCCATAGGCGCGGAAGCTCGCGGATTCGTTGCGGAACCCACCGTCGACGTATTCCTTCGTTGCGGTTTCGACGGTCTTGCCGCTCCAGCTCGAACCGGCCTTGATGCCGAACAGATTGAGCGTCGGCCGGCCGTCGGTGTCGCGCGGAATGCGGCGTCCCCAGCCGGTCTCGAGCACGGCCTGGGCCATGATCGCGCGCGTCGGAACGCCGAGCGCCTGCGCTGCCTTTTCGGCATGCGGACGGATCGCATCGAGAAAGCTGTCGGCATCGCCGGGCGTCCATTCGCAAGCGCCGGCTTCGCCGGATTCGCTGATGCCGGCGCTCTTCGCGGTCTTCGTATACGCCGCGATCGAGCTGGCGGAATTCACCGACGCCGAAGCCGCGCCCGGCGCACTCGAGGACTGCGCGAGCTGCTTGACGAGCAGGTCGGCCAGGCCCATGCCCTTGCCGCTCGCCAGCGTCGTCGACAGCTGCTGATCGTAGAGGCCCGTGTAGAAATCGCCCTGGCTTCCGAGCGTGGAATCGCCCGGCAGCGCGTCGCGCATGCTCTTGAGCATCATCTGCATGAACAGCGCCTCGAACTGCTGCGCCGCCTGCTTGAGCGCGGCCGGATCGTTCTGCTGGGCGGCCGCACGCAATCCCGCGTACTGCGAGAAATCGAGTGCATTGACCGGCTGGGCGGACATGGCGATCGGCGCTCAGATGACCACGAGCTCAGCGCGCAGCGCGCCGGCCTGCTTGAGCGCTTCGAGGATCGCGACGAGATCACCCGGCGCGGCGCCGATCTGGTTCACCGCGCGCACGATGTCGTCGAGATTCACGCCCGAGGCGAACTTGAACATCGTTCCGCCCGACTGCGTCACTTCGATCGCGGATTGCGGAACGACGACGGTCTGGCCATCCGAGAACGCGGAAGGCTGGCTCACGATGGGACGCTCGGCGATCGTCACCGACAAGCTGCCGTGGGCGACTGCGGCGGGCCTCACGGTGACGAGGCTGCTGATGACGACGGTGCCCGTTCGCGAGTTGACGATCACGCGCGCCGGCGCATCGCCGGGGCTCACGTCGATGGCTTCGAGCGAGGCCATGAACAGCACGCGCTGGTTCGAATCGCTCGGCGCCTGCACCGACACCGTCACCGGATCGAGCGCACGCGCCACCGGCGAATGCAGCGCGTTGTTGATGCCGTCGGCGAGCCGCGCGGCGGTGGTGAAATCCGGCGTGTGCAGGTTCAGCAGCAGATCGCCGGCGCCATCGAAGGCGCCCGGCACCGAGCGTTCCACCGACGCGCCGTTCGGAATGCGGCCGGCGCTCGGCACGTTCACGCTCACGCGCGAGCCGTCCTTGCCCGACACCCCGAGGCCCCCGACGACGACGTTGCCCTGCGCGATCGCATAGACCTGGCCGTCCGCGCCCTTGAGCGGCGCCATCAGCAGCGCGCCGCCGCGCAGCGAACCCGAATTGCCGATCGAGGCAACCGTGACATCGATCATCTGGCCGGGCTTGGAAAACGGCGGAAGCTCGGCGGACAGCGCAACCGCCGCAACGTTCTTGAGCTGCGGATTGACGTTGGGCGGAACCGTTACGCCGAGCTGCTGCAACATGCTCTTGAGGCTTTGTACGGTGAACGGTGCCTGCGTGGTCTGGTCGCCGGTGCCGTCGAGGCCGACGACCAGGCCGTAGCCGACCAGATGATTCGTGCGAACGCCCTGCACGCTCGCCAGATCCTTGACGCGCTCGGCGTGTGCATTCGATGCGAGCACGCCAAGCGCAACACTCATGATGATCTTGAGCTTGTTCATCAGAACGGCATCCAGGGCGAAGAGAAGAAGCGCGCGAGCCAGCCCTGCGCATTCGAATCGGCGAGCGCTCCGCGCCCCGCATAGGTCACGCGCGCGTTGGCGACGCGATCCGACGACACCGTGTTGGCGGTGCTGATGTCGGCCGCGCGCACCAGGCCTTCGAGCTTGACCACTTCGGAGCCCTGATTCAGCTGCAACTGCTTCTCGCCGCGCACCAGCAGGTTACCGTTGGCATAGCGCTGCACCACGGTCACGGTGACGCTGCCCGACAGCGAATTGCTCTGGCTCGTATCGCCCTTGCCGGCGAAGCTGCGATCGCCGTTGAAGCCGACGCCGTAGGTCAGGTCCTTGCCGAAGGCGCTGATGTCGCCGAGCGAAACATCCTGCTTCTTGCTCGTGCTCGTCGCCGCCGATTTCTTCGCCTGCGTGCTCTCGACGAGCACCACGGTCAGCACGTCGCCGACGTTGCGCGCCTTGTTGTCCTCGAACAGCGCGAGTCCGCCGCCGCTCGAGTAGATGGCGCCCGGCTCGACGCTCGCCACCGGCAAGCTCGGTGCCGAGGTCTCGACCACGGGCCGGCTCGCATTCGCGGCGCAGCCGACCAGCGGAACGTTGATCGCGAGGGCGATCGCGGTGAGGAGCAAAGCGCGCATGGCCTTACAGATTGCTGGTGATGAATTGCAGCATCTGATCGGTGGTCGAGATCGCCTTCGAGTTCATCTCGTAGGCGCGCTGCGTCTCGATCATGCTGACCATTTCCTCGACGACGTTGACGTTCGAGGATTCGAGCGAGCCCTGCGCAAGCGAGCCGATGCCGTTGAGCCCCGGCGTGCCGGTCTGCGGCGAACCGCTAGCCGCGGTCTCCGCATAGAGATTGTCCCCGCGCGGCTGCAGGCCGGCCGGGTTGATGAAATCGGCCAGCGTCAGCGAACCGACCTGCTGCGGCGTCGATTGCCCTGCGAGCGTCACCGAGACGATGCCGTCGGCCGAGATGCTGACGTCCTGCGCGCCCTGCGGAATCTGCAGGCCCGGCTGCAGCGGAAAGCCCTGGTCGTTGACGACCTGGCCCTGGCTGTCGAGCGCAAAGCTGCCGTCACGCGAGTACGACATGGTGCCGTCCGGCATCAGGATCTGGAAGAAGCCGCGGCCGTTGATCGCCAGGTCGAGCGAGTTGTTGGTCTGCAGCAGATTGCCCTGCGCGAACATCTTCTCGGTCGCCCCGATGCGCACGCCGGTGCCGATCGACAGCCCCGTCGGCAGCTGCGTCTGCGTGCTGCTCTGGGCGCCGGCGGTCTGCACGTTCTGGTAGAGCAGGTCTTCGAAGTTGGCGCGCCCGCGCTTGAAACCCGTCGTATTGACGTTGGCGAGGTTGTTGGAGACGACGGCCATGCGCGTCTGCTGCGCATCGAGACCGGTCTTGGCGACCCAGAGGGCTGAGTTCATGTGGCGGCTCCGCACGCCGGAGAGTCGGCGTTTGGCCTGCCAGTACAAGTCCTGGGCCAGGGGTGCTGGGGAGGGCGTGTCAAAAAGACGGCGGCGGACTTTAGCGAGGTTTGGGCGCTGGCGGCTGGTGGCTAGGCCAGCTGTGCCCTGATGGCTTTCGACCTCGCCGGTCGGGCCCTACTTTCTTTGCTTGTGCAAAGAAAGTAGGCATCGAGCGCACACCCTGGTGACGCACTTTCGCTACGCGAAAGTCCCCTGCGCTGCTCACGTGCTCGGGGCAAGAGTTTCGACGCGAGGCAACATTCTGGTCGCGACGAAACTCGGCGGACATCCCTGCCCGCCGACCCCTGCGCGCGCTCCGCTGCTCGGTGCCTCACAAGGGATCAAAGTCAAAAGCAACGGCAGCACCGTTGCGTGCCGTTGTGCCGTTGCGTAGATGTTCACCCCCTGGCAGCGCCGGCCGGAGCGGCGCGCGCAGCGGGGCAGCCGGACAGGACGTCCGCCTGAGCTTCGTCGCGACAGGATGTCGCGTCGAAGCGACCCCGAGCACGTCGCTCCAGCCGGGGACCCGTTCGTCGCTCCGCGACGAACGGGCGCGGACTCGGGGCCTGCTTTCTTTGCTTACTTTCTTTGCAGGAGCAAAGAAAGTAAGCCCCGGCCGGGAAGGCCAAAAGCCCTCAGCTCACAACAGCCCCAACGACACAAACAACAGAGCTCATCCCGGCCCCTCGAGCACCAAAGCCCCCAGCGGCGGCACCGTAATCCAGGCACTGCAGTCCAGCGACATCCACGGCTCCTCGACCGCCACCACGCGCCCCGAGTTGCCCACTCCACTGCCACCATAAGCCAGCGCGTCGGAGTTGAGCCGCTCGATCCAGACGCCCGCGCTCGGCAACGCGATCCGATGATTCGTCCGCACCACCGGCGTCGCATTGATCACGATCACCACCTCGCGCCCGGCCGAGTCGCGCCGCCGGTAGACGAAGATCGATTCGTCGACGTTGTTGCAGTCGATCCAGGTAAAGCCCTGCGGCTCCGCATCGAGCTCGTGCAGCGCCGGCAGCTCGCGATGCAGGCGGTTCAGATCGCCGATCAGCGCGCGCACGCCGGCGTGCAGCGGCTGCCGATCGAGCCACCAGTCGAGTTCGCGGTCGTGATCCCATTCGCGCGTCTGCGCGAACTCGCCGCCCATGAACAGCAGCTTCTTGCCGGGCCGCGTCCACATGAATACGAACAGCAGGCGCAGGTTGGCGAACTTCTGCCACTCGTCGCCGGGCATCTTGTAGATTAGCGGGCTCTTGCCGTGCACGACTTCGTCATGCGAGAGCGGCAGCACGAAGCGCTCGGTCCAGGCGTACATGAAGCCGAAAGTCAGGTGGTTGGCGTGGTAGCGCCGGTGGATCGGGTCGCGCTTGAAGTAGTCGAGCGAGTCGTGCATCCAGCCCAGGTCCCACTTCATCGAAAAGCCGAGTCCGCCGTACTCCACGGCGCCCGAGACATCGGGCCACGAGGTGGATTCCTCCGCAATCACGAGCGCGCCGGGATGCACATCATGCATCGCCTGGTTGAAGTCGCGCAGGAACTGCACGGCTTCGAGATGCTCGCGGCCGCCGTACCGATTCGGCTGCCACTGGCCCGGATTGCGTCCGTAGTCGAGGTAGAGCATCGAGGCCACCGCGTCGACGCGCAGGCCGTCGAGGTGGAATTCCTCGATCCAGTACAGCGCGTTGGACATCAGGAAATTGCGCACCTGCGGACGACCGTAGTCGTAGATCAGCGTGCCCCATTCGGGATGCTCGCCGCGATGCGGTTCCGGATACTCGTAGAGCGGCAGGCCGTCGAAGCGGCGCAGGCCGTGCGCATCCTTCGGGAAATGCGCGGGCACCCAATCGAGGATCACGCCGATGCCGTGCGCATGGCAGTGATCGACGAACCAGCGGAAATCGTCGGGCTCGCCATGGCGGCGCGTCGGCGCGTAGAGCCCGATGGTCTGGTAGCCCCAGGAGCCGTCGAACGGGTGCTCGGATACCGGCAGCAGCTCCACGTGCGTGAAGCCCATCGAGACCACGTACGGAACGAGCCGCCGCGCGATCTCGCGATAGTTCAGAAACGCGCCGTCGGCACTTCGCTGCCAGGAGCCCAGGTGCAGCTCGTAGATCGAAACCGGCTCGCGCTGCCAATCGGTTTCGCGGCGACGCGCGATCCAGTCCGCATCGGTCCAGGCATGCGCCGATGGCGCGACCACCACACTCGAAGTCGCGGGACGCATTTCGAACAGGCGGCCATACGGATCGGACTTGAGCAGCCATTCGCCGTGCGGCGTCTGGATCGCGAACTTGTAGAGCGCGCCAGAGCCGATGCCCGCGATGAAGCCTTCCCAGACGCCGCTGTCGCTGCCGCGCAGCGGATGCGCGGTGTGGCTCCAGGCATTGAAGTCGCCCGCGACGCTCACGGCCTTGGCATGCGGCGCCCAGACAGCAAAACGCGTTCCCGCGATGCCATGCGCCTCCGAAGCATGCGCCCCGAGAAATTCCTGGGCGTGCCAGTGCCGGCCTTCTCCAAACAGATGCAGGTCGAAATCGGCGAGCGCAGCGGGCACTTTGGAGGTCACGCGGTCGAAGTCCTTGCCTGAGATCGGCGGTGGTTTGGGTCGCAGGGCGAGCCCTCGGCCACTATCCTACGGGCAACCCCGCCCCAATGAACTGAACCCAGGACCCGGATCACCTCATGCGCGTGCTTTTCGCCGCCAGCGAATGCTGGCCGCTGATCAAGACCGGCGGTCTCGCCGACGTGGCCTACGCCCTGCCGCTGGCCCTGACCCGTGCCGGCGTCGACGTGCGCGTGGTGCTGCCGGCTTATCGCGGCCTGCCTGGCAAACTCGAAAACATCCGCGAGATCGGCAGCCTGCACCTGCGCGGCCAGCATTTCCGCGTGATCGAAGGCCAGCTCCCGAACACCTCGCTGACGATCTGGCTGGTCGACGCGCCGTATCTCTACGACCGCGCGGGCGATCCGTACCGCGACGAGTTCGGCCGTGATTTCGCCGACAACGCCTGGCGCTTCGGCTGCTTCTGCGAGGCCGTGCACGGGCTTGCGCTCGGCGCTGCCGGCTGGCGCGCCGACGTGGTGCACGCCAACGACTGGCAGACCGGCCCGGCGCTGTCCTGGCTGTCGACCGAGAACCCGCGTCCACGCCTGATCTTCACGATCCACAACATCGCGTATCAGGGTTGGTTCGGGCGCGAGGCCTTCGATTTCCTCGGCCTGCCGCGCCAGCTCTGGTCCATCGACGGCGTCGAAATGCATGGCGGCTTCAACTTCATGAAGGCCGGGCTTTCGGCCGCCGACGTTATCACCACGGTGAGCCCGAACTACGCGCACGAAATCCAGACGCCCGAGTACGGCAACGGGCTCGACGGCCTGCTGCGCTGGCGCTCGGGCCAGCTCGTCGGCATCGTCAACGGCGTCGAAACCGAGGCCTGGTCGCCCGCCACCGACAAGCTCATCGCGCGGCGCTTTTCACCGGCGAGCCTCAAGCAGGGCAAGAACGCCAACAAGAAGGCGCTGCAGCACGAGCTGCGGCTCGCCGAGGACAGCGAGGCGACCGTCGTCGGCATCGTCACGCGGCTGGCCGAGCAGAAAGGCAGCGATCTCGTGCTCGGCGCGCTCGACGCACTGCTGATCCGCCATCCGCGGCTGCAGTTCGCGGTGCTCGCCTCGGGCGACAAGGAGCAGGAACAAGGCTGGCGCGACGCCACCGCGCGCTATCCGGGCCGCGTTGGCACGCACCTGCGCTACGACGAGCGGCTCGCGCATCTCGTCGAGGCCGGCGCCGACATCTTCCTGATGCCGTCGCGCTTCGAACCCTGTGGACTCAACCAGATGTACAGCCAGCGCTACGGCACGATCCCGGTCGTGCGCCGCACCGGCGGGCTCGCGGACACGGTCACCGATGCGAGCATCGAGAATATCGCCAACGGCAGCGCCACCGGCGTGCATTTCGAGAACGCCGACATCGGCGGCGTGCTCTGGGGCGTGGAGCGCGCGATCGAACTCAAGCAGAACAACCCGCGCGTCTGGAAGCAGATGCAGCTCGCCGGCATGGAGCGCGATTTCTCGTGGGAACGCGCGGCCGCGGAGTATCTGAAGCTCTACCGAGCCTGAGCGTTCCTGTCGCCCGCCCGATGCGCCGTCCCGTCAGTGATGACGATGGCGCATCGGTGCGTAGGGCCTGGATTCGGCGGAATTCCGATCCTCGTGAATCTTCATGAGCGGCTGGCCGACGAAGGCCTGGATGCCGAAGCGCGGATAGATTTCGTTCGGAAAGAACACCACACCCTGTTGCATCGTCAGCATCGGTGAGCGGATCGCGTTGATGTCGCGCGTCGGGTCGCCGTCGACGAGCACGAGGTCGGCGAGCTTGCCGGGCGTGATGGTGCCGAGACGATCGAGTGTGTTGGTGTAGCGCGCGCCGTTGTAGGTCGCGATCTTGAGCGCTTCGGCGGCCGGAATGCCGTAGCGCACGTAGAGCTCGAGTTCGCGATGCAAGGTGAAACCCTGGATGTAATCGGTGCCCGCGACCAGCGGCACCCCGGCGCGATGCAGCGCGACGACCATCTCGCCCATCTTGTCGTACGAGGCCTTGTAGCGCGCTACGTTGGCCGGCGTGACATCGAACGAGCTCTTGCGCAGCGTGCGCTGCATCGCGGGCGGAAAGTGATCGGCCACCATCGCGTAGCTCGGGTGCATCTGTCCCTGGCGCTGATACATGTCCTCGAACACCGCAAGCGTGGCATCCACCGAAATGCCGCGCTGCTTGAGCAGGTCGATGAAATGCCGCACGGGTTCGGAGTTCAGGTCGAGCGCATGCGCGTTCTCCATGATGCGGTAGAAGCGTTGCAGCGTCCGCGTGTCGTCGCCGGGCTGCACGAGGAAATTGAGCAGCACCTGGTTGATGTGCGTGAGCTCGTCGTAGCCGGCGCGCACGGCTTCCTCGGCGCGCATGAAAGCCGGAATGTGCCCGCTCACGCGCAGGCCCTGGTCGTGCGCGTAGGTCGCCAGCGGCTCGACCCATTCGGACTTCACCGAGTTGTAGAGCTTGAGCTGCTTGTAGCCGCGCTGCGCGTACCAGTCGGCCGCGTTCTTGGCTTCCTGCAGGCTGTCGACGACGAAGCCGCCGCGCGCCGAAAACTCGCTGCGTCCTTCGATGAAACCGGCCGGCACGATGCGCGCGCCGATGCGATCGCCGACCTCGATGCGCCGGACCAGCGAATCGAGCATATCGTTGTCGTTGCCCATGTCGCGCACCGTCGTCACGCCGGCCGCGAGTTGCAGGGCGCTCGCGTTGGGATCTTCGTGCGCGTGCAGATCGAACAGCCCCGGCAACAGCGTCCGGCCCTGCGCATCGATCTCGGTACCCGGTTCGCGCGCATCGGAGCCCGCGAGCTTGATCTCGGCGATACGCCCGCGGAACACGTAGACGTCGTGCAGATCCGGCAACAGGCGCGCGTTTTCAGAATCGAACACGCGCGCGTTGCGGATCACGATGGGCTCGGGCAGATGGTGCGGCAGCGTGTTCGCGAGCTCGCCGGCCCAGGCGTCTTCGGCTTCGAGCTGCGCGGCTTCGAGCACCTGGACCAGGCTCGCACTGCCGCGCGGCAGGATCGCGACATAGCCCGGCGAGACCATCGCGAAAAAGCGCGGCAGCGGGCCGTCGGTGAACCACAGATAACCGGGCTGCAGATCGAGGCCGGTCATTTCCACCATCACCAGCGCCGGTATCGCCCCATTGGCCGGCAGCGCCTTCAGCCGGCGCACCTGCAGCGAACCCATCGGCAGTACGCCCATACGGCCTTCGGGCATCGTCAGCGCCTGCTGCACGAGCAGCGCGGTCATGTACGGCGAAGCTTCCACCGGCACGTAGCCGGCCGGCTCCTTGGTGACGGCCGAGCCGCTGTCGACCATCGAGGTCCAGCGCGTCTGCGCGCCCGTGCGCGCAAAGCTTTCACGCGTCGGGGCGCCGTATGTGGAAGTGCCTTGGATGCGGTATTCGAGCAGGTGGCCGGCGGCGTCGAGCCGGATGGTTTCCTGGTAATCCGGGCCACGGCCGTTGTCCCGATAGCGGAAATCCACCGCGATGCGATCGGCCTTGCGCTCGACTTTCATCGAACCGGCGACCTCGCCCTGGAACAGCACCTCGAATTCCTCGGGCGCGGCCCAGGCCGCGCTGCTGCCGAAACCGAAGAAACCGGCGCACGACAGCCCGACGACCACCGCCAGGCGACGCAATCCGCTGCAAGACATTCGAGACCTTCGTTGGATGATCAGTAAGCGCGCGAGGCTAGCCGAAGCAGGGCCCTGCCGCGACGGGGTTTTCCTGCCGGATCACACCCGCGCGCGAAGGCCATGGGATCGCCGTGGGGCTCGACGACCTGAACCTCGCCACGCGGCACGTCGACCAATCGCGCGGCTCGACGGCGCTTGATTGGAGCGGGGGCTCGATGCCTGGCGGCTTTCAGGAGCTCTGCGGCATCGACCTGCCCCCCGAACTCGCTCGATGGAACTCGCGGACCGGTCGTCGTGCCGAGCGCCTTCGACATAGTTCCCCAGGAAATGGATCGCTCTCGCGAGTGGCCCGGCTGCCGACCGGCCTGATGCTCGATCACGATCTAGGCAGGCACGGCATGAACCCGCCGGGGAAAGCCGTTCCAGGCCGGACCCTGCTCCATATCGGCGAGCGGCCTCGGCAACGGACGCAGCCGGTCCATCCGGCCTAAAATGCGCGCCCGCTGCAAATACCGGCGTCTCACCGATGAAAGAATGGTTTCCCGCCTGGGCGCACGATTGGCTCGACGTGATCGTGCCGACCACTCAAGTGCTGTTGATCCTGGTCGGCGCCTGGCTGCTACGCACGCTGGTCCGCCAGCTCATTCAGCGCCTGGGCCAGCGCTACGCCCTGCCGCGTGAAGTCGTAATCATGACGCGCCGCCTGAGCGGCTTTCTGATCTACCTGGCCGCAGTGCTGGCCGCACTCGGGCGCTTCGGTGTTTCGGGCTCGGTCCTGTGGACCGCGTTCACCGGCTTCGCCGCGGTGGCGGCCGTCGCGTTCTTCGCGGCCTGGAGCGTGCTGTCGAACATCTTCTGCACGCTGCTCATCGCGATCACCGGCTCGTTCCGCATCGGCGACCAGATCGAGCTCGTCGAAGCCAGCGACAAGCCCGGCGCCAAGGGCCGCGTGATCGACATCAACCTGATCTACACCACGCTCGAGGAAGTCCACGAAGAGGGCGTGCAGAAGCCGGCGGCGATGCTGCAGATTCCGAACAGCCAGTTCTTCCAACGGATTCTGCGGCGCTATCGCTAAGAGACGGGAGACGGGAGACGGGAGACGGGAGACGGGAGACGGGAATCGTAGAAGCCGGAGCCCGCTTTTACGATTCCCGGCGCTTCAAGTCTTCGGCAGCGTCACGCCGGTCTGGCCCTGGTACTTGCCCAAGCGGTGGCGACGCGAGCAGCGACGAGGGCCCCGCGCAACGCGCGGGATCGGAGCGTTAAGCGAGTGGCGCCCGATCGTGGGTTTCGCGGCGCAAACCCGCAGCGAATTTAGGTCTTCGGCAGCGTCACGCCAGTCTGACCCTGATACTTGCCCCCACGATCCTTGTAGCTGACTTCGCAGACTTCATCGGATTCGAGGAACAGCATCTGCGCCACGCCTTCGTTGGCGTAGATCTTCGCGGGCAGCGGTGTGGTGTTGGAGAACTCGAGCGTGACGTGGCCTTCCCACTCGGGTTCGAGCGGGGTCACGTTGACGATGATGCCGCAGCGCGCATACGTGCTCTTGCCGAGGCAGATCGTGAGCACCGAGCGCGGGATGCGGAAATACTCCACCGTGCGCGCAAGCGCGAACGAGTTCGGCGGAATGATGCAGACCTCGCCCTTGAAGTCGACGAAGTTCTTCGAGTCGAAATCCTTCGGATCGACGATCGTCGAGTTGATGTTGGTGAAAATCTTGAATTCGTCCGCGCAGCGCACGTCGTAGCCGTAACTGCTGGTGCCGTAGCTGACGATGCGGCCGCCGTTGTGGGTGCGCACCTGGCCTTCCTCGAAAGGCTCGATCATGCGGTGATCGCGGGCCATGCGCTTGATCCAACGGTCGGATTTGATGCTCATCGTCAATGCGGTCTGCTTCGGGAAAGAGCCGGCGGGCGGCTCGGGACGTGCATTGTGAGCCAGCGGGCTGCCGGGGCCAAGCCACGGCCGAGCCCCTGATTCGCGATCGCTCGGCAGCCGAAACTCAGAACAGCGCCGCGATCCGCTGCGCCTGCTTGGCGTCGGCCATGCGCCCGCGACCGGCGCCGAGGTTGTCGAGCAGGTTGCGGGGCTTGGCCGTGGCCGGAATGACGCAGGTGACCGCCGGCTGCGCGAGCACGAACTTGAGCATGAGCTGGCCCCAGGACTCGCAATCGATCTCGCCGGCCCACTCCGGCAACGGCCTGCCCTTCACCTGCGCGAACAGGCGCCCGTCCTCGAACGCGCGATTGACGAGCACGGCGACCCCGCGATCGGCACACAGCGGCAGCAGCTCGCGCTCCACCGAGCGCGACACCACCGAATAGTTGATCTGCACGAAGTCGAGCTTCTCTCTGCGCACCACGTCGACGAGTTCCGCGTGCGCCTCGTCGCGGTAGTGCGTGACGCCGATGTAGCGCGTCTTGCCGGCCTGCTGCAGCTCGCGCAAGAAGCGCAGGTTCGACTGCAGGTCGACGAGGCTGTGCACTTGCAGCAGCTCGACCTTGTCGGTGCGCAGACGCGCGAGCGAATTCTGCCACTGCGCCTTGGCGGCCTGCGGTGAATAGGACGAGATCTTGGTCGCCAGAAAGCAGCGCTCGCGCTGGGCCCTTGCGGCGAGCAGCGAGCCGAGTACCGCTTCGGCGCTGCCATAGCTCGGCGCCGTATCGACGACGCTGCCCGCCTGCTTCAGCAGATCATCGAGCACCGCGGCAAGCGGCTCGCGTTCGGCTGCCGAATCGCCGACTTCGAAGGCCCCCGAAGTGCCGAGACCGATCACCGGAAGCTCCGCGCCCGAGACTGGAATGCGCCGCTTGAGCAAAGGCTCTGCGGATGCCTGCGCCCAGGCCCCGATCTGCCGTAACGCCGCCATCGCAGCGACGCTCCGCAGCAGCGTTCGGCGCTTCATCGAAGAGCGCCTCAGTCGTCCGACATCTCGATGCTCGGAAACGCCTCGACCGCTCCGTGCGCGAGCCGTGCCACCGCCCGCAAGGCGATCTCGCCATAAAGCTTGGCCGCATCGGAATCCGGCTCCGCGGCGACGGTCGGGTTGCCGCTGTCGGCGAGTTCGCGAATGCGCGCGTCCAGCGGCAGGCGGCCGAGCACTTCGACGCCGGTGTCCTGCGCAAGCCTGTCGCCACCGCCGGTGCCGAACACCGCGGTCTGATGGCCGCAATTCGGGCAGCAGAACACGCTCATGTTCTCGACCACGCCGAGCACCGAAACGTTGACCTTCTTGAACATCTCGAGGCCCTTGCGCGCATCGAGCAGCGCAATGTCCTGCGGCGTGGTCACCACCACCGCGCCCGACAGCGGAATGCGCTGCGACAGCGTCAGCGCGATGTCGCCGGTACCCGGCGGCATGTCGATGATCAGATAGTCCAGATCCTGCCAGCGCGTCTCCGTCAGCAGCTGCATGAGCGCCGAGGTGACCATCGGTCCGCGCCAGATCGTCGGCTGGGTGTCGTCGACCAGAAAGCCGATGCTCATCGCCTGCAGTCCGTGCGCGACGACCGGGTTCATGATCTTGCCGTCCGGCGAGCTCGGGCGCGCCGAACTGCCGAGCATGCGCGGCTGGCTCGGGCCGTAGATATCGGCATCGAGCAGGCCGACGCGCGCACCCGCGGCCTGCAGCGCGAGCGCGAAGTTGACCGCGACGGTGGACTTGCCGACACCGCCCTTGCCGCTCGCGATGGCGATGATGTTGCGAATCTGCGCGAGCGGCTGAAGATTGCTTTGTACCGCGTGCGCGCTCACTTTCCAGCGCACCGTGACTTGCGCGTCGAGCCCGGTCGCCTGCTGTACGTGCGCCGCCAGCGCGGTGCGCAAGGCCTGTTCGTGGCGCTGCGCCGGAAAGCCGAGCTCCAGGTCGATCAGCGCCCGCTTTCCCGCGATCTCGGTACGGCGCAACACGCCGGCCGACATCAGGTCACGCCCGATCAGCGGGTCGACGAACGAGGAGAGTGCGGATTGCAGCTGCTGATGAACCTGAGACATGCGGCGCCCTGAAAAAAACCCGAAAAAGCGGGCGCCGAGTCTAGCTCAGTGAGCTTCCGGAGGCGGCGCCACCGCCCCGGCCGGCGGCCGCTTGGACATCCAGATCAGCGGCGCGATCAGCAGCGCAACAGCGCCGAAGAAGTAGAAATCGTCCGCATAGCTCAACAGCGCCGCCTGCTGCGCAACCTGGCCGGCGATCACCGCCTGGGCGGAGACCGTGTCGAAGCTTCCGTTCATGGCGGCCATCGTCTGCTGATACGCCGGGTCCAGCACGCTCACGCGATCGACCAGCTGCGACTGATGCAGCTGCATTCCGCGCGCAAGCCAGGTCACCGCGAGCGAGATGCCGACGCTCGACCCGATGTTGCGCATGAGATTGATCAGCGCGGCCGCGTTGCCGCCTTCGGTCGGCGGCAGGCCGACGTAGGCGAGCACGTTGATCGGCACCATCAGGAACGCCATGCCGAAGCTCTGCAGGCAGCGCAACATCACCATCTGTCCCTGCGAGGCCGATGCGCTCATGTAGTGAGCGCTGACGATCATGGCGATGCCGGTCGAGACGAAGCCCAGGCAGACCATCAGCCGCGGATCAAGCTTGGCGGCCAGCCGGGCCCCGAGCGGCATCAGCAGGATCAGCAGAAGGGAGCCCGGCGACATCACCAGGCCCGCGTCCATCGCCGAATAGCCGAGCACCGACTGCGCGAACTGCGGCAACAGCACGATGGCCCCGAACATCACCACGCCGACGCCGAAGATCAGCACGTTGGCCGCGACGAAATTGCGATTGCGGAACAGGCGCAGGTTGATGATCGGATGCGGGTGGCGAAGCTCCCACCAGACCAGCGTCGCCAGCGCGGCCACGCAGACCGTCAGGCAGCCGCGGATGAACGCCGAATCGAACCAGTCTTCCTGCTGGCCCTTGTCGAACATGACCTGCATCGCGCCCATGCCGATGGCGATCAGCGCGAAGCCGAAATAGTCGACCGAAAACGGCTCTTCGCGCCGGCGGCGCTGCGCTTCGAGCTGCGCCGGCGAATCGTGCACGAGGCGCATCGCGGCGAACGCGAGCAGCAGGCCGATCGGCGCGTTGACCAGGAAGATCCAGTGCCAGCTGTAGCTGTCGGTGATGAAGCCGCCGAGCGGCGGGCCGATGGCGGGCCCGCAGACGATCGCCATGCCATAGATCGCCATCGAGGCGCCGCGTTTCTCGGGTGGAAACGCATCGGCCAGGATCGCCTGCGAAACCGGCTGCAGCGCACCGCCCGCGAGCCCCTGCAGGATGCGCGCGGCGATCAGCACCGGCAGCGACGGCGCCAGCCCGCAAAGCACCGAGGCCAGCGTGAACAGGATGATCGAGAGGATGTAGTAGCGGCGCCGGCCGATGCTGTTCGCGAGCCAGCCCGTCATCGGCAGGATGATGGCGTTGGCGACCAGATACGAGGTCAGCACCCAGGTCGCCTCGTCCTGGCTCGCCGACAGCGAGCCGCCGATGTGCGCCAGCGAAACATTGGCGATGGAGGTGTCGAGCACCTCCATGAACGCAGCGAAGCCGACCACCGCCGCGAGCAGCTTCGGCCGTGGGTTCCACGCGGCGGCAGCGGGTTGCCTCACTGCGCGGCGGCCAGCCGGGTTCCATCTTCGTGCCGCACGTCCACGCGCGGCACCACCGACATGCCCGGAGCCAGATGCAGCGCCGCGTCGGGCGCCGGATCGAACACCAGCTTCACCGGTACGCGCTGCACCACCTTGACGAAATTGCCGGTGGCGTTCTCGGCCGGCAGCAGGCTGAAGGCCGAGCCGGTTCCGGCCTGCAGGCTTTGCACGCGCGCGGTGAAATGCTGGCCCGGATACGCATCGACCTTCACGTCCACCGGCTGGCCGACGCGCAGATGCTCGAGCTGCGTTTCCTTGAAGTTGGCGACGATCCAGGGCGCGTTGCCGACCAGCGCGAGCACCGGCGCGCCGGCCTGCAACTGCGAACCCAGCTGCACGTTCTTGCGCGTGACGCGGCCCGCGCTCGGCGCCTTGACCTGCGTGTAGCCGAGCTGCAGTGCGCTCTGGTCGACCGCGGCCTGCGCCTGCGCCTCGGCGGCCTGCGCGCTCGCGAGCTGCGCTTCCTTGGCGGCGATCTGCTCGGGCGTGGTTCGGGCCGAGGTCAGCGCGGCGACGGCCTGATCGGCCTGCGCGCGCATCGCGCGGTAGTTGGTCTGCGCCTGTTCGAGAATCTGCTTGGAGACTTCGTCCTTGGCGTAGAGCGCCTCGTAGCGCGTGACGTCGGATTTCGCCCGATCGGCTTGAGCGCGCGCCGCGGCGAGGCCCGCCTGCGCCTGCGTCACGCCGGCCGGAGCGCGCGTGCGCGTCAGCTCGAGATCGGCCTGCGCCGACAGCGCCTGCGCCTTGGCGGCGGCGAGATTGGCCTGCGCCTGGCGCAGCCGGGCTTTGAAATCTTCGGCATCGAGCTCGAACAGCAACGCGCCTGCGGCGACGATCTGGTTGTCGCTGACGTAGACCTTGGTCACCGTACCCGAAACGCGCGGCGCGACCATCGTCACGTCGGCCTGGATGAAGGCGTCGTCGGTGGATTCGTAGCCGCGCGAAGTCCACCACCAGATGCCGGCACCGATGGCGGCGGCCGCGAGCACCGCGATGGCGATCGGGGCTTTGGAGGTTTTCTGCGGAGGGGTGCTGTCGTTCATGGTTTCGGGAAACTCAAAGACGGAACTGCCGCGCATGTCCCTGCGCGGAGGCGAGGTTCACGCGGGCCTGCTGGTACGCGGCCTGCGCGGACACCACCTGCGTGCGGGCCCGCGCGAGGTTGGCCTGCGCGGTGACGACATCGACGTTGTTGGCGATGCCATTCAGAAAGCGGTCGCGCGCGAGTTCGAGCTCGCGCTCGGCGAAGGCCAGCGCCGCTTCGGCTGCGGCCATCTGCTCACGCGTGTTGGCCACCGTGACCACGGCCAGGCGCACGTCCTGCTCGATCTGCTCGCGCAGGTCGTCGAGGCGCAGGCGCTGCTGCTCCACCTGCAGCTCGGCCGCGGCTTTGCCGGCGCTGACCGCACCGCCCGCGTAGAGCGGCATCTGGATCTGCGCGCCGTAGCGGTAGGTGTCCTGCTCGTTCTTGTTCGGCGTGTTGGCCGACAGGCCATAGTCGGCAAAGGCCGAAACGGTCGGCAACACCCGGCGCCGCGCCGCCTGCAGCGCGGCTTCGGCCTGCTTGAGCTGGGCCTGCACCAGCGCCAGATCGGCGCGATCGCTGCGCGCCACGGCGAGCGCGTCGTCGGCACCTGGAGCGAGCGAGCCATCGGCTTTCAGGTCACCCGACAAGACGATCGCCTGGCCCATCGGCAGGCTCGCGAGCCGCTGCAATTGCAGGCGCGATTGCGCGATCGCGGTCTGCGCTTCGGACACCGCGTAGCGGTCCTGCGCCACCGCGGTTTCGGAGCGCGATACATCCACGCCCGCCGCGACGCCGGCCTGGCGCTGGTCGCGCGCCTGCACCAGCAGGTCTTCGGCGAGCGCCAGATCGGCCTTGGCCGACTCCAGCGCCTGCTCGCCGGCCAGCACGCGAATGAACGACACCGCCACCTGGGCCGCGAGCTGCTCGCGCTGCACTTCGACCTGCGCGCGCGCCGCATCGACCGCGAAGTTGCGACTGCTGACTTCGCTCATCGTCGACAGATCGAGCAGCTTCTGCGACAGGCGCACGCGCGCATCGAACACCGAGAACGGGCCGATGAGCTCCGGAAGCCCCGGAAACTCGAAGCCCATGGCGGCCGGATTGCTGGTCTGGCGCGCCTGCATGGCCTGCAGGTCGAGCTGCGGCAGCAGCGCGCCGCGGCTGATGTCGCGCTGCGCCTGGGCGAGCGCCAGCCCGCGGTCGGCCAGGCCCTGGACCGGCGAATTCTGCAGTGCGCGCTCGATCAGCTCGGCGAGGCTCAGCGCCGCCGTGTCCTGCTGGGCGAGCACGGCAGCCGGCGCGCCGAGCAGCGAAGCCGCCAGCAGCGACAGGCCCGCGAGGCGAGGCCTCCAGCTCGAATGTTCAGCCATGGTGACGATCCCCTATGAACGGTTTCAAGACGTTTTGGCCGTCGGCCCGTACACCAGCCGGCTCAGCAGTTCCTTGAGCAGCAGTTGCTCGCCCGGTGTCAGGGCCGCCATGAACAAGGCCTCCTGCCCCATCACGAGCGGCTTTTTCGATTCCCACCACTGCCGTCCCTGGACGGTCAGGGCGATGGCGTTGGCCCGGCGATCGCGGTGCTGGCGCCGCCGCTCGACCATGCCGCGCTGCTGCAGCTCGTCAATGAGTTTCATCGTCGTGGTGCGGTCATAACCCATCGCCTCGCCGATCTGGACCTGACTGATCCCCTCGGCGCGCTCGAGCAGGCTGACGACCGCGAAGTGGCGGATGCCGAGCCGATCGGACTCGAGCATCGAGTCGAGCCGCTCGATCAGCCGCTGGCGGCAGCGCGTCAGCAGCACGCCCAGGTGGCCGTTGAACTCGGCGGGCAGGGAGAACGCGGAGGGCGCCTGGGGATGGGAGTCGGGCACGGGCGGGCAGCGTCGAAAGATACTCAGCATTATTGAGTATTCATTCCACCAGTCGCAACGCGGTCGCGCGTTCCGCCCGTGCACCGGGACGGCGAGGCGGCGTGTCACCACCCGAGGTGTAAAATCGCGACCCCTTTCGCAAAGCCCGCCGCCACGCCCCCGCCATGCGCCAAATCCTGGTCACCCACGCCCTGCCCTACGCCAACGGTCCGCTGCACCTCGGCCACATGGTGGGCTATGTCCAGACCGACATCTGGGTGCGCTTCCAGCGCATGTGCGGGCACGAGGTGCACTTCGTCGCCGGCGAGGACGCGCACGGAACCCCGATCATGCTCGCGGCCGAGAAGGCCGGCGTGGCGCCCGAGGCCTTCGTCGCCGAGATCAAGACCAGCCACGAGGCGGATTTCCGCGACTTCTCGGTGATCCACGACTGCTACCACAGCACGCACTCGCCCGAGACGCAGCGCTACAGCGAGCTGATCTGGAGCCGCCTCAAGGAGCGAGGCGTGATCGCCGCGCGCACGATCCAGCAGCTCTACGATCCGACGCGCGAAATGTTCCTGCCGGATCGCTACATCAAGGGCGAATGTCCCAACTGCGGCTCGCCCGACCAGTACGGCGACAACTGCGAAGTCTGCGGCAAGGCCTATTCGCCGACCGATCTCAAGAACCCGCGCTCGGTGGTCTCGGGCGCGACGCCGGTGATGCGCGATTCCGAGCATTACTTCTTCGAGCTCGGCAAGTTCCAGGGCTTTCTCGAAGGCTGGCTATCGCAGGGCGGCGATGCCGAGGTGGCGCAGCCGTCCGTCGTCGCCAAGCTCAAGGAATGGTTCGCGGCCGGCCTCAAGGACTGGGACGTCTCGCGCGATGCGCCGTACTTCGGCTTCGCGATTCCGGGCACGACCGGCAAATTCTTCTACGTCTGGCTCGATGCGCCGATCGGCTACATGGGCAGCTTCGCGCGCTGGTGCGAGCAGCAGAATCTCGACTTCGGCCATTGGTGGAACGCCGGCTCGACCACCGAACTGCATCACTTCATCGGCAAGGACATCGTCAACTTCCACGGCCTGTTCTGGCCGGCGATGCTCGAAGGCTCGGGCCACCGCACGCCGACCAAGCTGCACGTCAACGGTTACCTGACCGTCAACGGCGCCAAGATGAGCAAGAGCCGCGGCACCTTCATCAAGGCGCGCAGCTATCTGAAGCATCTCGATTCGGATTATCTGCGCTACTACTTCGCCGCCAAGCTCGGCAGCGGCGTCGACGATCTCGATCTCGATCTCGCCGATTTCAAGGCGCGCATCGACAGCGACATCGTCGGCAAGTACGTGAACATCGCGAGCCGCTGCGCGGGCTTCGTTCACAAGCTGTTCGGCGGCCGGCTCGCCGACCAGTTGCACGACGATGCCTTGTTCAAGGACTTCGCGGAGGAAGCCGATCGCCTGCGCGGGCTGTTCGAGGCCGGTGACTACGCGGCCGCCGTGCGCGAGATCATGCTGATGGCCGATGACGCCAACGCCGAAATCCAGCGCCTCGCGCCGTGGACGATGGCGAAGGATTCCGAGCGTGCGACCGAACTGCATCGCGTCTGCACGAGCTTCTTGAACGCCTTCCGCCAGATCACGATTTATCTGAAGCCGTTGCTGCCGAAGATCGCCGCGCAGGCCGAACTGTTTCTCGGCGTCGCGCCGCTGCAGTGGGCCGATGCGGCCACCCCGCTGCTCGATCATCCGATCAACGCCTACCAGCCGCTCGCGCTGCGCATCGAGCAGAAGGCGATCGACGCGATGCTCGCAGAAGAAGCGCCGCCGGCAAACGAAACTTCCATCTCCACCCGCGCAGCGGGGGGAGAGGGCCAGGATGAGGGGGGCGCCGGCAAAGCCGGCGTTGCGAAGTCGGCCAAGAGCGCTCCCTCACCCGGCGCTACCGCACCACCCTCTCCCGCAAGCGGGGGAGCGGAAAACAACACCATCTCGATCGACGATTTCACCAAGGTCGAACTGCGCATCGCCCGCATCGAAACCGCCGATCACGTCGAAGGCGCCGACAAGCTGCTGCGTCTGACGCTCGATCTCGGCGAACTCGGCAAGCGCCAGGTGTTCGCGGGCATCAAGTCCGCGTATGCGCCCGAAACGCTCGTGGGTCGCTTGACGATCTGCGTCGCCAACCTCGCCCCACGCAAGATGAAGTTCGGCATGAGTGAAGGCATGGTGCTCGCCGCGAGCGCCGAAGGCGGCGCGCCGTTCCTGCTGTCGCCCGACTCCGGTGCGCAACCCGGAATGCGCGTCAAGTAACGACACGAATGGGCGCGACAGCCGACGCCATCGACGCCCTGCTGCCGCAGACGCAATGCACGCGCTGCGGCTTCGACGCCTGCCGTCCGTATGCCGAAGCGCTCGCAAGCGATGCGACCGAACTCAATCGCTGCCCGCCGGGTGGTGACGAAACCATCGCCGCGCTCGCCGCGCTGCTGCAGAAGCCCGCGCTGGCTCTCGACCGGGATTGCGGCGAAGACTGGCCCGTGGCGCGCGTCGCCCGCGTCGTCGAAGCCGATTGCATCGGCTGCACCAAGTGCATCCAGGCCTGTCCGGTCGATGCGATCGTCGGCGCCGCCAATCTCATGCACACGATCATCGAAGCGCAGTGCACGGGCTGCGAGCTCTGCATTCCGCCCTGCCCGGTCGATTGCATCGTCATGGAAGAGGCACCGGCGCTACCGCTGCCGCGCACGCGCAGCGGCGAATTCCGTTCGCTCCACGAGGCTCGCAAGGCGCGGTTGAAGCACTGGGCCGACGAAGACGCCGAGCGCCGTCGCCGCTTGCGCCCGAGCCCGAGCGCCGCGCTCGATCCCGTGGCGGCCGCACTCGCGCGTGCGCGCCAGCGTTGAACGCCCGGGCGCCGTCGCGGTCTGCAGCTGGAGTCCGCGAGCGGCGCTCGCATGATGATGCAGTCATAACCATGAAACGATTTCTGGCTTTATCGACCGCCTGCTTCGCGCTCGCGGCCTGCACCACCATCCGCGACGTCTCCGATTCGCATGAAGGCGGCCGCTACCGTGTCGGCGAAACGGCAACCGCGCGCATCGGCGAGGTGATGTTCGATCAGGCGCGCTACACGTCGGCGCCCGAAGCCTTTACCAGGGCGAGCATTCCGCCGGCTCCGGGGCGACGCGGAGTCGCCATCAGCACGCGGCTCGTCGCCCGCGACGTCGACGGCGAACGCGCCTATTGCACGCCGATCGAGTCGAGCTTCGCCTGCTTCTACGACCTCGACCGCAATGGCGATCTCGATCACGTACTCGTCAGCAACCTCGGCATCGTCAGCTCCAAGCAGCCGCTGGAGCCGGCAGTGAAATACGATCTCGGCCCGGGCTCGACGATGCGCGGCTTCAAATCCGAGCTGATCTATCAGGGCCGCGCCGGCGACGTGCTGACGCTGCGCTATCGCGACTACGCCAACAGCCTGAGCCTGCCGAGCTACGAGCAGACGCTGAGCTATACGCTGGACCCGAAAGCACCGACCGAAATCCGCTATCGCGATGCGCGCTTCAAGGTGCTGCAGGCCGACAATCAAAGCATTCGCTACCAGATCCTGAGCGGCTTCTCGGACGCGCAGTCGCCGTGATGGGCCGACACGATCTTCGGCATTCGCATTCGCTATCGCGTCGATGAAGAATTTCCGCTTGCCGTTTGCGGAAGGCCTGACTAACCTGTGCGCCGCCATGAAGAACCCGACGGCCCTCGCCGCCCACACCGCACGATTTTGGTACTACCGCCCGTATCGATAGCCGGCGGCTGATTTCCGTTGTTCAACGAAAGCCGCCTCCGAACAGGCGGCTTTCGTGTTTCCAGAGGTCCGAGCTCCAACGAACTCATCTCGAACGATTGCCACCGCGGAAGCGGCTCCACACCTGGAGCAAAGGCAGTGTTCAATCTAGACCACGATGTCATCACCGGCGATTCGATCGCCGCCGCCGACGCGGCTTCCACGCCGCGAAGACGATCACCCGGCAGCGGCGCCGACGCCTGGCACCCGCAGAGCTGGAAGGCGCATCCGATTCGCCAGGCGCCCGAATATCCCGATGCCGATGCGCATGCGCGCGTGATCGCGCAGCTGCGACAGCTGCCTCCGCTCGTGCTCGCCGATGAAGTTCGTGCGCTCAAAGCGCAGCTCGCTCGCGTCGCCCATGGCGAAGCACTGTTGTTGCAGGGCGGCGACTGCGCCGAATCCTTCGCCGAATTCTCGGCCAGCAGCCTGCGCGATACACATCGCACGCTGCGCGAAATGGCGATCGCACTGAGCACACATTTGCCCGTCGTCACGGTGGGTCGCATCGCCGGGCAGTTCGCCAAGCCGCGTTCGTCCGCGGCCGAAAAGATCGGCGATGTCGAACTGCCGAGCTATCGCGGCGATATCGTCAACGGCCCGGCCTTCGACGCCCAAAGCCGGGCGCCCGATCCGCAGCGCATGCTGCGCGCTTACCAGCAATCGGCGATCACGCTGAACCTGTTGCGCGCGCTCGACGGAGCCTCCATCGCAAGGCAATCGCGTCTCTACACGAGCCACGAAGCGCTGTTGTTGCCGTACGAAGCCGCGTCGACGCATCGAGACAGCGTCAGCGGAGACTGGTACGACTGCTCCGCGCACCTGCTCTGGATCGGCGATCGCACGCGCCAGCTCGGCGGCGCGCACCTGGAGTTCTGCCGCGGCATCGCCAACCCGCTCGGGCTCAAGTGCGGGCCCTCGATGACGCCCGACGAACTGCTGCGCGTACTCGACGTGCTCGACCCGCGGCGCGAGCCCGGACGCATCACGCTGATCTCGCGCATGGGCGCCGATGGCGTTCGCGACCAGCTGCCTGCGCTCGTGCGCGCCTTGCAACGCGAAGGCCGGCCCGCGGTCTGGATCTGCGATCCGATGCACGGCAACACGCAAACCGCGACCGGCGGCTACAAGACGCGGCCTTTCGAGCGTGTCGCCGAAGAGGTGCGCGGCTACTTCGAAGTGCATCGTGCGCTGGGCAGCCACGCCGGCGGCCTGCACCTGGAGATGACCGGCAAGAACGTCACCGAATGCACGGGCGGGCCGCAGCAACTGTCGGAGCAGGACCTGCCGCTGCGCTACCAGACGCATTGCGATCCGCGGCTCAACGCGGTGCAGGCGCTCGCGCTGGCCGCTGTCGCACGTTCGGAGCTCGCGTCGTCGCAGGCCGCGAACACCGACAAGGCCCGCCGCGAACTGCCACAATCGCCTGCCGAGACAGAACCGCTGCTTGTCACCTGAAAGCCCGCCACGATGAACCCAGCCAAGCGCCGCGCGATCTATGAGCGCCTGCGTGCAGCCAACCCGCACCCGACCACCGAGCTGCGCTACACCACGCCGTTCGAGCTGCTGGTGGCCGTGGTGCTGTCCGCGCAGGCCACCGACGTCGGCGTCAACAAGGCCACCGCGCGATTGTTCCCGGTCGCGAACACGCCGCAGAAAATCCTCGATCTCGGGCTCGAAGGCCTGCGCGAGCACATCAAGACCATCGGCCTGTTCAATGCCAAGGCCAAGAACGTGATCGCGCTGTGCGAGATCCTGCTGCGCGAGCACGGCGGCGAAGTGCCACGCGATCGCGAATCGCTCGAGAAGCTGCCCGGCGTCGGCCGCAAGACCGCCAACGTGGTGCTCAACACCGCGTTCGGCGAACACACCATCGCGGTCGACACGCACATCTTTCGCGTCGCCAACCGCACCGGGCTGGCGCCCGGCAGCAACGTGCGCCAGGTCGAAGACCGGCTCGTCAAGTTCACCGCCGACGAATTCGCCCGCGATGCGCATCACTGGCTGATCCTGCACGGCCGCTATATCTGCAAGGCCCGCAAGCCCGAATGCGGACGCTGCGGCATCGTCGATCTGTGCGAGTACAAGCACAAGACGCTGCCCGAAGCGCCGGTCCGGTCGGCGACGGTCTGATCGAGGCCGAGTGCCGGGTCAACAAGCTCCGCGATCGTTTTGCCTGACCGTCATGTGGCGATGAGCCTGATCGCCGAGAGTACAGCGGCGTGGTCGTTCGAGCCCGGAATCGAAGCTCTACGACCGAGGGCGAAAGGTATATCGAAGCTCCACCGACATCGCCACGGGCTTGCCGAGGCGCTCGGCTGGCTCTTGGCGTTGGCTGAAGGCTTCGATGATGCTGGCTTCGAATCGCGGGTCCGTCGAAGCCAGGATCTTGAGGTCGTGAACTTGCCCGTCGGCCTCGACGATGAGTCTGAACGCCACCCTGCCTGCGACACCGTTCATCTCTCGCGGATGCTCCGGCTCCTTGAGACGCATCGGGTTGGTTGGCAGATAGAAACGCACGGGAACACGGACTCGCGCCGCCACTGGGGCAGTTCCACGATATCCAGGCTCAAAACGAGCATTCCTCCAGAAGCCGGATGGCAGCGCCCTTTTCAACAGTATCGCCGGCGCACTGCCCGCATCGCGGGCCGCCATCACGGCTCCCGAAGCGTCCGTCACCACGTCGAGTAGCACGCCCTGGCCCAGTTTGCGTTCTGCGCTCGCGCTCTTCAGGGAGTACCCGAGCCAGATCTCGTTCGGCAGTGCAACGGGCGTATCGGCCGGATCGTCTTCGATGAAGATCGACTGCATCGGATAAGTCCGCTGCGGCTCCGGGTCCCCTCGTCGATACGACAAGGCCCCGGGCGACTGCGACAGCCTGGGCTCGCTATCAACCGGCGCACCCTCCGCAAAGACGAAGCCACGCAGCACCGTCGCCTCGACATCCACGCCATTCTTGACCTGCGGGGAGAAGTGCCATCCGCGCAGCGTCTCGATCACTTCCTTATCCAATTCGGGCTGACTCGACGACAGCACTTTCACGCGCAGCACCCTGCCATCCGCCGCGAGCTTCATCTCGACGCGAACATCTGCACGATCGGTTTCGGCAACCGGAGCCAACTGCTCAGGAAACTCCAGTGCGAAAGCGGCGGTCGATTGCACAAACAGAACGCTCGCGAGCACGGCGGTGCGGATGAGGCTCCCTACGAAACACCGCATGCACGATCCCCCGATCGCATGAAGACTTCGCTTGTATATCACCGCCTGCCGGGATTTCGCCAAGCTTGGCGCTACCGATCCGCACGCTCAGATCCGACCACCTACGTGATCCTGCCACTGGCCTGCTGAGTCGAAGCCTCTAGACCGTACTGCACCCCACCCATCCGAAGGGCGACGCGCGGGGCCGTCATCGCGATAATCGCTGCATTCGCTATTGGACTGGAGGATGAAGACGATGACGGCCGGCAATGAAGAGCTCGATCTGTTCCGCGACAACGTGCGCCGCTTTCTGACCGACGAGGTCGAGCCGCATTACGAAAGCTGGGAAAAGGCGGGCATCTTTCCGAAGGAGCTGTATCTGGCGCTCGGCGCCAACGGCCTGCTCTGCGTCGACCAGCCCGAGGAATACGGCGGCTCGGGCGCTCCGTTCGCGTTCTCGATGGTGGTGATCGAAGAAGTCTCGCGCATGGGCTTTCTGGCGCTGGCGTCGAACCTCACGGTGCATTCGGACATCGCCGCGCCGTACATCCTGCATCTGGGCAGCGAAGAGCAGAAGCGCAAGTACCTGCCGCGCATGGCGAGCGGCGAATGCATCGGCGCGATCGGCATGACCGAGCCCGGCGCGGGCTCGGACCTGCAGGGCATGAAGACCAGCGCGACCGCGGATGGCGATCACTTCGTCGTCAACGGCAGCAAGACCTTCATCACCAACGGCCAGCACGCCGGCGTCGTGGTGCTGGCGACCAAGACCGATCCGAAGGCCGGCGCCAAGGGCACCACGCTGTTCACGGTCGACACCGCGCTGCCGGGCTTCAAGCGCGGTCGCAATCTCGACAAGATCGGCCTGCATTCGGCCGACACCAGCGAGCTGTTCTTCGACAACCTGCGCATCCACGCGAGCGAGGTGCTCGGGCGCGTCGGCGGCGGCTTCGGCCACTTGATCGACGAGCTGCCACGCGAGCGGCTGGCGCTGGCGATCAGCGCGGTCTGGCATGCGCAGGGCGCGCTCGACAAGACCATCGACTACGTCACGCAGCGCAAGGCCTTCGGTGCCAGCATCGCCAGCCTGCAGAACACGCGCTTCGAACTCGCGAAGATGAAGACCGACATCGAAGTGCATCGCGCCTTCATCGAAAAATGCGCGGCGCAATACGCCGAAGGCACGCTCGACCCGGTCACCGGCGCGATGGCCAAGCTCGCCACCACCGAACTCGAAGGCCGCGTCACCGACGCCTGCCTGCAGCTGTTCGGCGGCTACGGCTACATGACCGAATACCCGATCAGCCGCTACTGGACCGACGCGCGCATCCAGCGCATCTACGGCGGAACCAGCGAGATCATGAAGGAGATCATCGCGCGCTCGCTGGTCGGGCGCTGATGCTCCGCCTGGTATCGGGCGCGAGCGTCGCGGGATGAAATGCCCCTGCGACGAGCAGCGCCTCTACGCGCGCTGCTGCGAGCCTTTTCATCAGGGCGCCGCGGCGCCGACGGCCGAAGCGCTCATGCGCTCGCGCTACAGCGCCTACGTGCTCAGGCTCGAGCCTTATCTGCTCGCGAGCTGGCATGCGAGCACGCGGCCGGCGAGTCTCGACCTGGCGGCCGAAACGCCGCCGCCGAAATGGCTGGCACTCAAGGTTCTGCGCCACGAGAGCCACGGCGATACGGCCATCGTCGAGTTCGTCGCCAAGTTCAAGCTCGGCGGCGGCAGCGCGCAGCGGCTGCACGAAGTCAGCCGTTTCGTGCGCGAGGACGCGCGTTGGTTCTACGTCGACGGCGATCTGAGCTGAGTCGCGGCACTGCGAGCCCGCCTCACAGTCGCTTGAGCAGCTCCGCATCGAAGCGCGCCGCATCCTGCACCTGCGGCGAGTGGCCGAGATCGTCGAAGCTCACGAGCTCCGAGCCCGCGATGCGCTGCGCGGCCTCGCGTCCGAGCTTCGGGTATTGGCCGAGCCGCTTCGCCACCGACGCCGGCGCCGCGTCCTTGCCGATGGCGGTGTTGTCGCGCTGGCCGATCATCAGCAGCGTCGGCACGCGAATGCGATCGATCTCGCGGATCACGGGCTGCGTGAGCAGCATGTCGGTGGTCAGCGCCTGGTTCCAGGCCGTGAGCTTGCCGTCCACGCCGTCGTACTGATCCGCGAGCATCCGCACCCAGCGGTCGTACTCGGGCTTCCATTTGCCGTCGTAGTAGGTCTTCAGCTGATACTGCTTGATGCTCTCGGCGCTGGTCTTGAGCTCTTTCTCGTAGTACGCGTCGATGCCCAGGTACGGCACGCCTTCGGCCAGCCAGTCTTCGAGCCCGATCGGGTTCACGAGCACAAGCTTTTCGAGCTGCTGCGGATACATCAGCGCATAGCGCATCGCGAGCATGCCGCCCATCGAATGGCCGATCAGCGTGATGCGCTGCAGGCCGAGCTTCTGCGTCAGCGCATGCGTATTCGCCGCGAGCTGCGCGAGGCTGTACTGATAGCTCGCCGGCTTGCTCGATTTGCAGAAGCCGATCTGGTCGGGCGCCACCACGCGGTAGCCCGCCGCCAGCAGCGAGCGCATCTGCGCCTCCCAGGTCGCGGCGCAGAAGTTCTTGCCGTGCAGCAGCACGACCGTGCGACCGTTGGGCTTGCCGGTCGGTGCCACGTCCATGTACGCCATTTGCAGGCCCTGGCGCTGGGTTTCGAACGCGAAGCCGCGAACCAGGAACGGATACGCGAAGCCTTCCATGCCGAGCGCCGGGCTCGGCTGGGCCTCGGCGCGCATGGCCGGCGGATTGTCGGGCGGCGGCGTCGCGAATGCAGGCAGCGCCAGGCAGGTCAGCAGCGTCGCGGTCATCGTGCGGATCATGGCGGCTCTCGAAGCGCGGGTCGTGCGGCGCAGCCTAGCGCCATCCGATGAATTCACGCGGAGCGCGAAGCCAGCGCCCGGCGGCGATCGGCGATAATCGGCTGCCATGCCCGTCCCCGCTTCGAAAACCCCCAGCCTCGCCATCGTCGGCGGAGGCCCGGCCGGCCTCATGGCCGCCGAGGTCGCGCGTGCGCAGGGCATCGAGGTCGATCTCTACGAGCGCATGGGCTCGGTCGGCCGCAAGTTCCTGATCGCCGGCAAGGGCGGGCTCAACCTCACGCATTCGGAGCCGCGGCCCGCGTTCGATTCGCGCTATTACGGGCAGCGTGAAACCGTCGGCCGCTGGCTCGACGGCTTCGACGCGCAGGCCCTGCGCGAGTGGGCTCGCGGCCTCGGCGTCGAGACCCTCGTCGGCAGCTCGGGCCGCGTGTTTCCGGCCGATTTCAAAGCCGCTCCGCTGCTGCGCGGTTGGGTGCGCCGGCTGCGCGCTCAGGGCGTGCGCTTTCACGTCGAGCACGACTGCACCGGCTTGCGCGCGCTCGCCGACGGCTACGAGCTGAGCCTGCGCACGAGCGCGGGCGAGCACCTCGCGCAAGCGGACGCGGTGCTGCTCGCGCTCGGCGGCGCGAGCTGGCCGGAGCTCGGCTCGAACGGCCGCTGGACCGGCTGGCTGCAAGGCCTGCCGATTCGGGCGCTGCGGCCCGCGAACTGCGGTTTCGAAGTGGACTGGAGCGAGCACTTCTCGACGCGCTTCGCAGGCGCGCCGATCAAGCCCGTGGCCGCGCGCTACCGCGATGCGAGCGGCGTCGAGCAGTCTCAGCAGGGCGAGCTCATGATCACCGCGCAGGGGCTCGAAGGCGGGCTGCTCTATGCGCTGTCGGCGGGCCTGCGCGATCTGCTCGAAGCGCAGGGCTCGGTGCAGCTCGTGCTCGATCTCGCGCCGCAGCGCAGCGCCGCCGAACTGCAACGCGCGATCGCGAGCCCGCGCGGCAAGCGCTCGATGAGCGAACACCTGCGCCGGGCCGCGCACCTCGATGCGCTGCGTGTCGGCCTGCTCTTCGAAGTGCTCGGCAAGGACGGCCTGGGCGATGCGCAGCGCACCGCCGAGACGATCAAGCGCCTGCCGCTCACGCTGCTGCGCACGCGCCCGATCGAGGAAGCCATCAGCAGCGCCGGCGGCGTGCGCCTCGATGCGCTCGACGACGCGCTCATGAGCCGCACGCAACCGGGACTGTTCTGCGCAGGCGAAATGCTCGACTGGGAAGCGCCGACCGGCGGCTATCTGCTGACGGCCTGCTTCGCGAGCGGGCATCGCGCCGGCCTGGCCGCCGCGCGCTGGCTGCTCGACAACAAGCCCTAAGTCGACGACACCTCGCGACGCCGCAGCAGCACGATCACCTCGTAGTGCCCGGTGTGCGGAAACATGTCGAGCAGCCGTGCCCGCACGGGCTCGAACGCGGGCATCGAGCGCAGGTCGCGTGCGAGCGATTCGGCGTTGCAGCTCGAATAGATCACCGATTCCACGGCGGGCGATTCGTCGAGCAGCCTGGCGAGCGGCTCGCCGATGCCGCGGCGCGGCGGATTGACGATGACCAGATCCGGCCGCTCGCTCGCCTGGCGCACGTAGTCAGTCGCATCGCCGACGATGAACTCCATGCGCGCGAGCCCGAGCTCATCGCGGCTGCGGATCGCGCTCGCGATCGCCTCGGCGCTCAACTCGATGCCGGTGACCTTGCGCCACGGTCCGGCGCAATGCAGCGCGAAGCCGCCGACCCCGCAGTACAGATCCCAGATCGACGTGGGCCGGATCTCCTCGACCCAATCGCGTGCCTGGCGATACAGCGCAGCGGCGATGTCGGTATGGGTCTGGAAGAAACTCTGCGGACGCAGGTGCAGCACGCGATCGTTGACCGGCATGCGCAGGTCGCCATGTTCGCTCAGCAGAATCTCGCGCTCGCCTTCGAGCACGGCCTTGTGCTCGGGCTGCAGGTTCACCGACACCACCGCGAGCTTCGGCAGCCGCTGCAGCAGCGCCGGCAGGCCGGCGCGCAGGGCCGGCAGCTGCGCCTCGGACCGCATGACCAGGCGCAGCATCAGCTCGCCATCGGGCGATTCGGTGACGAGCAGGAACTTGAGTTCGCCGCGGCGCTGGGCAACGTCGTAAGGCGTCAGGCCGGCGTCGCGAATGAAATCGGCCATCGCCTCGAAGCTCGCCTGCAGCGAGGCCGAGTAGAGGCCGCAATCGCGCAGATCGACGCCCTTGCCATCGGCTCCGAGTATGCCGAGCACGGGCCGCCGCGCACTGCCGCTGACGACCATCTTGGCCTTGTTGCGAAAGCCGGACTCGGCGCTCGCGACAGGCGGCAACCAATCGATGCGCGGCCAGGCCGACAGCAGGCCGGCGCAATGCCGCTGCTTGGCGCTCAGCTGATCGGGATAGGCGGTCGCCAGCTCGGTGCAGGAGAGGCAGCGGCGGGCGGTGAAATGGGAGCAATGCACGCGCGCATTCTACGCGCGGTGACCGTTTGATCGGATCGGCGCCCGGTCTCAAGCGACCCGGTCAGGGCCGCGAACCAAGGTCCGCGATGCGGCTCAGGCCTGCTGCTGGCCGAGTAGCTGGGTACGGCGCAGGGCGACGAATTCCACCACGCCGAGCAGCACGACGGCGCCGAGCGTCACCGGGCGGGACACGCTGATCTTGCGGACGAGACGGCTCATGTGGTTCTCCTCACCGGCTCCCGACGCGGAAGCTGAACGAATCACGAGGGCTCAGGCTAGTGCCCCGGGATGACAGCCTGATGGCGGCTTCATGACGGCGCACGTCAACACACTGCAACAGGCGCCGCTTACGTTGCACCGTTTCGATACCTGAGCCTTCCCGACCCGATGGCCGTTCCCCTTCAGCTGTTGCAGCGTCCGACGCCCGAGCTCGACGAGATCGAGCGGCTGATCGAAGCCGGGCGACCGCACCTGGAGGCGCGCGTACTCTGCGAGGTCAAGGCCGGCAAGCGCCAGCTGCCGGTGCACGCGATCACGCTCGGCAATCCGTCGCCGGAGGTTCCGGCCGTGGGCTTCTTCGGCGGCGTGCACGGACTCGAGCGCATCGGCGCCGAAGTGGTGATCGCCTATCTGGCCAGCCTGGTATCGCGGCTGTCGTGGGACACCCTGCTCGTGCAGCAATTGCAGAACCTGCGCCTGGTATTCATGCCGCTGGTCAATCCGGGCGGCCTGGCGCTAGGCACGCGCGCCAATCCGCGTGGCGTGGATCTGATGCGCAACGCGCCGGTCGATGCGACCGATCCGGTGCCGTTCATGGTCGGAGGCCAGCGCGTCAGCGCCGGCCTGCCCTGGTATCGCGGGGCCGCGGGCTCGGCGATGGAACCCGAGAGTGCCGCGCTGTGCGCGTTCGTGCAGCAGGAGCTGCTCGGACGCCCGTTCAGCCTCGCCATCGATTGCCACTCGGGCTTCGGCGTGCAGGACCGCATCTGGTTTCCGTACGCCCACACCTTCAAGCCGATTCCGCACCTGGCCGATGTGCACGCGCTGTGGGACATCTTCGCGCGCAGCCAGGCGCATCACCCGTATGTGTTCGAGCCGCAGAGCCTGCAATATCTGACGCACGGCGATCTCTGGGATTACATCTACTTGCGCTCGATCGAAGACACGCAGCATCGCTTTCTGCCGCTCACGCTCGAAATGGGTTCGTGGCTGTGGATCAAGAAGAACCCGCGCCAGCTGTTCTCGCGCTACGGCATCTTCAACCCGCTGATCGCGCATCGGCAGCGGCGCGTGATGCGCCGGCAGATCGGCCTGCTCGATTTCTTCACGCGCGCCGCGAGCAGCTTCGAACGCTGGCTGCCGCAGGCCCAGGAGCTGCGCGAGCAGCATCGTGCCGCCGCGCTCGATCTCTGGTATCGGGGACGAGGCCACATATGAGCGAGCCCGGCACCTGGGTGCTGCTGCGCGGGCTCATGCGCGAGGCGCGTCACTGGGGCGCGTTCCCGCAGGCTTTCGCCGAAGCGCTCGGCCTGCGCGTGGTGCTGATCGACCTGCCCGGCAACGGCGAGCGCTACGCCGACACCAGTCCCGGCACGATCGAAGGCATGGCCGATGCGGCGCGCGACGCCTTGCATCGGCTCGGCCTGCGCGAGCCCTGGAACCTGCTCGCGATGTCGATGGGGGCGATGGTCGCGGTCGCCTGGGCGCAGCGGTATCCGCACGATATCGAACGCGCCGTGCTCGTCAACACCAGCCTGCGCCCGTTCTCGCCGTTCTATCGCCGGCTGCAACCGCGCGCCTATGCGGGCTTCGCGAGGCTCGCGCTCGGCAAGCCGAGCGAGCGCGAGATCGAACGCGGCATCCTGCAGCTGACCACCACCACGCGCCCCGAAGCGGTGATCGACGATTGGGTCGCTTGGCGCCGGGAGCATCCCGTCAGTCGAACCAACGCGCTGCGCCAGCTGGCGGCCGCCGTGCGCTATCGGGCGCCCGGGCAGGCGCCGCTGGAAAAACTGCTGTTGCTCAGCGGAGCCGGCGATGCGCTCGTGCATCCGAGCTGTTCCGAGCGGCTCGCGGCGCGATGGAACCGCGAGCTCATCGTGCATCCGAGCGCAGGGCACGATCTGCCGCTCGACGATGGCGAGTGGGTGATCGAAACCGTGCGACGCTGGGCGGGGTGAGGGCTGCGCACAAGTAGCGACTGTGGACGAGTAGCGGTTAGTACATCGAACGGCCCCTCTCTCCCCTGCTTCGCAGGGACTCTCTCCCGCAAGCGGGAGAGAGGACAAAAACAAGGCGAAGCGAACCCTTGGCCTTACAGAGGGCAACTCTCTCAGCGCTCGGCTGGAGCAGAGACGCGCCAACAAGGCATGACTCCCATAATATGGCGATTGCTCCAACACGCCTTCCGCGCATGCGCCTCAACAAGTTCATCAGCGAAACCGGCATCTGCTCCCGTCGCGAGGCCGACAGCTGGATCGAACGCGGGCGCGTCAGCGTCAACGGCAAGCGCGCGGAGCTCGGCACGCAGGTCAACGAAGGCGACGAGGTGCGCGTCGACGGCAAGGCCATCGGCGCGCGCAGCAAACAGCACGTCTACATCGCGCTCAACAAACCGGTCGGCATCACCTGCACCACCGAGCGCCACATCGACGGCAACATCATCGACTTCGTCAAGCACAAGGAACGCATCTTTCCGATCGGCCGCCTCGACAAGGAATCCGAAGGCCTGATCCTGCTGACGAGCAACGGCGACATCGTCAACGAAATCCTGCGCAGCGAGAACCAGCACGAGAAGGAATACATCGTCATGGTCGACAAGCCGATCACCGATGCGTTTCTCGACGGCATGAGCCGCGGCGTGCGCCTGCCCGAACTCGACGTGACGACCAAGCGCTGCAAGGTCACGCGCTTCGAGGCACGGCCCGATCGCGCGTTCCGCATCGTGCTCACGCAGGGTCTCAACCGGCAGATCCGGCGCATGTGCGAGGTGTTCGGTTACGAAGTGCGCAGGCTGCAGCGCGTGCGCATCATCAACCTGCGGCTCGGTGCGTTGAGAGTCGGCCGCTGGCGCGACCTGACAGCCGATGAGCTGCGCTCCCTGCTGCCGCAGCGCACCCGCTGGTGACTCGGCAAGGCCATCGTTTACGGATGGTGGGATGCAGCCGTCCCCCGCTCTGAGGCACCATTCCGCTCAACATCCAAACAGGACATACCCATGGCGACCGTGGAAGTCAGCACCCGCA
The DNA here is from genome assembly GCF_000271305.1 of Hydrocarboniphaga effusa AP103. Taxonomy (GTDB): domain Bacteria; phylum Pseudomonadota; class Gammaproteobacteria; order Nevskiales; family Nevskiaceae; genus Hydrocarboniphaga; species Hydrocarboniphaga effusa. The sequence continues at coordinate 947,745 of NZ_AKGD01000002.1, read as the reverse complement.
TCGGCAGCAAGCCCTACACCGCGACCAATCGCAGCGGCGCGCACGAATGGCTCGCCGACGAGCCGGCCAGCCTCGGCGGCGCCGATCTGGGCCCGACGCCCGATCATCTGCTGCTCTCCGCACTCGGCAGCTGCACCTCGATCACGCTGCGCATGTACGCGGATCGCAAGCAGTGGCCGCTGCAAGGCGTCGAAGTGGAGCTGGCCTTGAATCCGGCCGGCAAGCCGGCCGACGGCAGTTCGCTGATCTCGCGCAAGATCACGCTGCTCGGCGAACTCGACGCGGAGCAGCGCGAGCGCCTGCTGCAAGTGGCCAATGCCTGCCCGGTGCACAAGATTCTGAGCGCGCGCATCGATATTTCGACCGCGTTGATCTGACAACAACCCACACGCCAGGAGGACCGTCATGACCAGCGGACCCGAGCTGCAACTCATCGAAGCGCGCGCCGAGATCGTCGGCGATGGCATGCCGATCCATCGCGCGCTGCCCTCGCGCCTGCGCCGCATGGTCGGACCGTGGTGCTTCCTCGATCACATCGGCCCGGCGACGCTGGATCAGAGCGGCCCGCTGCACGTCGGCCCGCATCCGCACACCGGCTTGCAGACGGTGACCTGGCTCATCGAAGGCGAAATCTTCCATCGCGACAGCCTCGGCACTGAGCAGCTGATCCGCCCGGGCCAGCTCAACGTGATGACGAGCGGACGCGCGATCTCGCATTCGGAGGAATCGCCCGACCCGGCTTCACCGAACATGCATGGCGTGCAGTTCTGGATCGCGCTGCCGGACGAATCGCGTCACGTCGAGCCGATGTTCGATCACTACGCGCAGCTGCCGATCGTCGATCGCGGCGGCTTTCACTTCACCGTGATCGAAGGCGACGCGCTCGGCGAGCAATCGCCCGCACGCAGTTTCTGGCCAACGCTCGGGCTCGATGTCGTCACCGCCGGCGGCGCTGCGCTCGACCTGCCCCTGCGTGAAGATTTCGAGTACGCCGCCTTCATGCTCACGGGATCGGCCGAAGTCGGCGGCGAAACGCTGGCGCCGAATGCGCTGGTCTATCTCGGCAGCGGGCGCAATGTGCTGTCGTTGCGCAGCGAGAAACCCTCGCGCTTCATGCTGATCGGCGGCAAGCCTTTCGAATCACCGATTCTGATGTGGTGGAATTTCGTCGCACGCGAGAAGGCCGAAATCCTCAAATCCGTGCACGAATGGAACGCCGGCAAAGGCGAGTTCGGTGAAGTTCACGGCTACCCCTACGGCAAGCGGCTCAGCGCGCCGGTGCCGCCGTGGATCGAACACGAGCCGCAATGAGCCTCAGGCCGCTTCCTCGCGCTTGGCGTCGGGCGTCCACTCGACTCCGAGCTTTTGCATCAAAGAAGCCGCATCGACGGGCGCCTTGACCTTCACGTCGTTGTCGAAATAGCAGTAGACGTCGCGCTTGGCGCGCGGCCGGCCGCTGGCCTCGTCGATGGTCTTGGCCTGCGCCGCAGCCTCACCGCGGCGCCAGCGATCGATGCGCTTAGCCCAGCGCGCGATCGCCGCGTCGCCATAGCCGCTCTTGTAGAGCTCGATGTCGCCGTGCAGGCGCAGGTAGACGAAATCGGCCGTCAGGTCTTCGGCATAAGGCCATTTGCCGGCGGTGTCCGCGAATACGAGCGCAACCCGGTGCTTGCGCAGCAAACGAATGAACGCCGGGTCGACGAAGCTCTCGTTACGGATCTCCACCGCATGCCGCAGCGGCCGGTCGGCATCGGTCTCCAAACTCACTCGATCCTTGGCCATGTGCCGCGCATGGCGTCGCGCGAGCGTCTGCGCCTCGGCCGTCGTGTGCGGAAGCAGGCTCAGAAACGAGTCGAACAGCGCTTCGTCGAAATGCATGCTCGGCGGGAACTGCCACAGGAACGGGCCGAGCTTTTCCTTGAGTTCGAACAGCCCGGACGCGAAGAAACTCGCGAGCGGCTCTTCGACGTCACGCAAGCGCCGGATATGCGTGATGTAGCGGCTGCCCTTGATCGAGAACACGAAATCGTCCGGCGTATCAGCGTACCACTGCGCGTAGCTCTTGGGCCGCTGCAGCGCGTAGAACGAGCCGTTGAGTTCGATGCTCGGAAACTGGCGCGAGGCGTATTCGAGCTCGCGCCGCTGCGCGAGCTTCTTCGGGTAGAACACTCCCCGCCACGGCGTGTAGCGCCAACCCGAAATCCCGATGCGAACGCGGCCTGTCTGCTTGCTCATGTGCAACAGAGTGTTCGTGGGCGATGAACTTTCGCCGAACGTCGCGGATTCTTACTCAAGGAGCGCTCTGCCGTTCCTCTCTCCCGCTTGCGGGAGAGAGTCCCGCCGAAGGCGGGGAGAGAGGGTTCATCGGCAAGTAAGCGCTTCTTTCCGGGGGGCACTCGCACGCTTGCGGGAGAGAGTCCCGCCGAAGGCGGGGAGAGAGGGTTCATCCGCAAAGTGAGCGCCCTTTCCGGGCGTCCCCTCTCCCGGTCCTTCGGACCACCCTCTCCCGCAAGCGGGAGAGGGGACACGCAAAAAAACCGCCGCAGGCAGCTTCCTAACGCACCTGCGGATTCACCATCGCCCGCGGCTCACCGCCTGTCAGCGCCGCGATCAGATTGTCGGTCGCCATGTCCGCCATCGCCTGCCGCGTCTCATGCGTCGCCGAGCCGATGTGCGGAACGAGCACGACGTTGTCGAGCAACATCAGCGGTGAATCCACCGCGAGCGGCTCGCGCACGAAGACATCGAGCCCGGCGCCGGCAATACGCCGCTCGCGCAGCGCAACGGCCAATGCGGATTCGTCGATGACCTTGCCGCGCGCCACGTTGATCAGGAACGCGGTCGGCTTCATGAGCGCGAATTCGCGCGCACCGAGCAGGTTCTCGGTTTCGGGCGTCAACGGGGCCAGCACGCAGACGAAATCCGATTCGCGCAGCAAGTCGTCGAGCGAGCGTCGCTGCGCTCCGTAATCGCGCTCCACCTGCGGCTTGTCGCTGCGCGCGTCGTAGAGCACGCGCATGCCGAAGCCCAGCGCCGCACGACGCACCACCGCCGCGCCGATGCGGCCCATGCCGATGATGCCGAGCGTTTTGCCGTAGGCATCGCTGCCGAACTCCGGCGCATCGACGCTGCGCTTCCAGTGGCCGCTGCGAACCATCCGTTCGAGTTCGCCGATGCGGCGCGCGCAACTCAGCATCAGCGCGAGCGACAGATCGGCGACGCTCTCGGTCAATACGTCGGGCGTGTTGCACAGCAGGATGCGGCGCTCGGTGAGCGCTTCGACGTCGTAGAGGTCGTAGCCCACCGTCACCGTCGATACCACGCGCAGTTTCGGGCAGGCCTCGATGCGCGTCCTGTCCCACAGCAGGCCCGCGCCGATCACGCCCTCGGCTTCGGCGAGCGCGGTTGCGAACGCGGGCTTGCGCGACAACCCGGACTGACCCGTGAAATCGCGCAGGTCGAAGGTCTGGGCAAGGCGCGCGATGCAGGAAGGCGGCAGGGCCGCATAAGCGACGACGGTCTTTTTCATGCGCGCATTGTAGAGTCTGGGCTCGAATCGTTCCGGGCTGGTTCGAGTCCAGTCCAATCCATTTCCAAACCATTTCCAAGCAAAGGGGAGAAACAAAAATGATGCTCACGATCACGCCGCTCTACGCCGGCCTGCTGGCCTTGTGGTTTCTGGTGCTGAGCATTCATGTCGTTCGCTTCCGCACCGGCGGCATCAACCTGGGCGACGGCGGCAGGCCAGAGGTGCTGCGCGCGATTCGCGCACACGCCAATTTCGCCGAGTACGTGCCGCTCGTGCTGTTGATGATGGCGATGCTCGAAACCGGCGGCGTGCTCGCGCCATGGGTGCTGCATGCGATCGGCCTGATGCTGTTCGTGGGTCGCGTGCTGCACGGCATCGCGTTGGCCTTCACCGAAAAATGGTTCCTCGGTCGCGCGGCCGGCATCCTGCTGACCTTCGCCTCGCTGGCGATCGCGGCGGTGCTCTGTGTCTGGCGCGGTCTGGCCCCGTTCACTTTGTAGGCGGGATCATGCGCCTCTGAACGGCCGGCGAATGCATCGGTCGATCGGCACCGCAATCCGCACCATCGAGCCAAGGACGGCGAGCATGCAGAGTTCCACCCAGACCGCGAGCGGTACGGCGATTACCACAGATATCCCGTGGCGCCTCGACCGCCTGCCCTGGAGCCGCTTCCACACGCTCGTCGTCGTTGCGCTCGGCATCACCTGGATACTCGACGGGCTCGAAGTCACGCTCGCCGGTTCGGTGTCGGGCGCGCTCAAGGAAAGCCCGGCACTCGCGTTCACCGACATGCAGGTCGGCATCAGCGCGAGCGCCTACGTACTCGGCGCAGTGAGCGGCTCGCTGGTGTTCGGCTGGCTCGCTGACCGGCTTGGGCGCAAGAAGCTGTTCACGATCACGCTGCTGGTCTATCTCGCCGCGACGGCGGCGACCGCGTTCTCGAACAACTTCATGTTTTTTCTGCTCTGCCGATTCTTCACGGGCGCCGGCATCGGCGGTGAATATTCGGCAATCAACTCGGCGATCCAGGAGCTGATCCCGGCGCGCTATCGCGGCCACACCGATCTGGTCATCAACGGCAGCTTCTGGGTCGGCGCGGCGCTCGGTGCGCTCGGCGCCATCGTGCTGCTGCAGCCCGGCCTGCTGCCGCCCGATATGGGCTGGCGCGTCGCTTTCGGCATCGGCGCGGTTCTCGGCCTGGGCGTGTTGCTGCTGCGAAGCATGCTGCCCGAGAGTCCGCGCTGGCTCATGACGCGCGGACGCATCGCCGAGGCCGAAGCCATCGTCGCGAGCATCGAGGCGCGAGCACTTGCGCATGCACACGAGCCGATGGCCGACGTGCCGCCGCATCGTGTCGAGATCCATCCGCGCGACGAGAACTTCGGCGTGCGCCATCTGTTCGAAAGCCTGTTCAAGCACTATCCGCAGCGCGCGGCCGTGAGCTTCGTGCTGATGACCTCGCAGGCGTTTTTCTACAACGCCATTTTCTTCACCTACGCGCTCGTGCTCGGCACCTTCTACGGCATCTCGCCCGACAAGGTCGGGCTCTACATCCTGCCGTTCGCGATCGGCAATTTCCTCGGTCCGCTACTGCTCGGCCGCCTGTTCGACAGCGTCGGACGCCGGCCGATGATCGCGTTCACGTATGCGATGTCGGGCATCCTGCTGACCGTCACGGCCGTGCTGTTCGATCGCGGCCTGCTCAGCGCGACGACGCAGACACTGGCCTGGTCGGTGGTGTTCTTCTTCGCCTCGGCCGCCGCGAGCTCGGCGTATCTGACCGTCGGCGAGAGCTTCCCGCTCGAAATTCGCGCGCTCGCGATCGCCGCGTTCTACACGCTCGGCACCGGCGCGGGCGGCATCGCCGGGCCATGGCTATTCGGCACGCTGATCGGTACCGGCGAACGCTCCGCGATCGCAGCCGGCTACGGCTTCGGCGCAGTGCTCATGATCATCGCGGCCGGCGTGGCTTGGCGTTGGGGCCTCGCGGCGGAACGACGCTCGCTCGAATCACTCGCAAAGCCTTTGTCGAGCAGGGCTCCGTCGAAGTAGCACCACCACTCTGCTGAGATTTTCTGTCCTCTCTCCCGCGAGCGGGAGAGAGTCCCGCCGAAGGCGGGGAGTGAGGGAACGCTGCTGGGAACAGGCACCATGTCGAAGCGTATTCCCTCACCCGTCGCTGACGCACCACCCTCTCCCGCCCACGGGAGAGGGGACAGCCAGCCAAGCGGACTACAATGCGCCATGAACAAGCCCGACGCTCCATCCTGCCACCGCAATCGCGATCCGATCCTCGACGTGCTGCGCGATCACTGCGCCGATCGTCGCGAAGCGCTCGAGATCGGCAGTGGAACAGGCCAGCACGCCGTTCATTTCGGCGCCGCCCTGCCGCATTTGCGCTGGCAGACTTCGGAGCTGCCGGAACACCACGCCGGCATTCGCGCGTGGATCGACGAGTCTGGCCTGAGCAACGTCTTGCCGCCGATCACGCTCGACGTACGCGGCACATGGCCCGAGGCACGCTACGACCTCGTGTTCACCTCGAACACCTTGCACATCATGAGCTGGGAATCGGTGCAGCAATTGTTCGAGCGCTTGCCGGGCATCGTCACACCCGACGCGAAACTGATCGTCTACGGCCCCTTCAACTATCACGGCCGCCACACGAGCGACAGCAATCGCGACTTCGACGGCTGGCTCAAGGCACGCGATCCGCAGAGCGGCATTCGCGACTTCGAGGATGTCAATGCGCTCGCTCGAGCTGCTGGGTTTGGCTTGCTGGAAGATCGAGCGATGCCTGCGAACAATCGGTGTGCGGTATGGCAGACGTTGACGATGCCATGAACCAGACCGTGAATGACGTCTGGGCAGCGGCGGGGCTTCGGAGACCAGCTTAGCTTCAGGAGGATGCTTCCATCTTCAGTGCCTCGCACGGAAGCCGATGACCAGAGTTTCCCAGCCGCTGATCACGCAGCCGTCGTGTTGCAAGGTTTCGAAGCGACTCCGACGATGCATCAAGGCTTGATTTACCTCTCACTAAAAGGCAGGTCGGTGCTCTTCCACACGACGGCACGATCATCCAAATTCAATGTCTCCAACAGCTCCCGCATGAGTGGGGTGTAGTCGGCGTATAGCTTCATGAACACACCCAATTCATTCTCTGGCTTTTCTTCCTCATATCGCTTTAACAGGACATCTGCGCCTGAAAGCGAGACTGAACAAAAAATCAGTGGACCTAAATCATCGACAAGCCGCTCGAACTTGAGCTGGCAACTCGTTTCCAGCTCAGCAGGAGTAGTTCGAAGATAAGCAACTGCCCAGATCGGACTTTCGCGTAATTCAGCACTGATTTCGTCCATCTGGCACCTGTGGATTCTTCGTAACAACGAGGGGAATCTTTTCTTCAGTGGGCCAGAAAGAGCAAGGCCCTCACCGCCCCACCGGCGGATTCCTGATCTCCGCCGGCAGCGACCACTCTCCGATGTCATAACCCGCGGCCCGCATCGAGCGGACGATCGCTTCGAGTTGCTTCGGGTTGCCGCGTGTCGGCGCGAGGCTGCCGGGGCGTGAGACGAGGCTTTGCATGCGCTCCAGGAAGCGTCCGCGATCGTTGAGCAGGTTGCCGCTGGCGATGCGCGACGAGGCCCATTTCTGCGCCTGCACGAAATCCTGCATCGGGATGATCATCGCGCCGCCGGCGTCGATGATCAGGCAGACGATGTCGAGGTGCCGCACGATGCGCGCACGCGTGGTGGCGGCTTCGAACAGCGTGCGTTGTGCGGGCGCCGCCACGGTTGCTCAGGCTTCGCTCGAGCTTTGCTCAAGCTTCATGGTAGTGCCGGAACCAGTCGACGAAGCGTCGCAGTCCGTCTTCGAGCGGCGTGCTCGGCGCAAAACCGGCGTCGCGCCGCAGGGCTTCGGTATCGGCATAGGTGGCGACGACGTCGCCGGGCTGCATCGGCAGCAGTTCGATCTGCGCGGGTTTGTCGAGCACGCGCTCGAGCGTGGCGATGAACTCGAGCAGTTCCACCGGCTTGTGATTGCCGATGTTGTAAAGCCGGTACGGGGCGCGGCTCGATGCCGGGTCGGGACTCAGCGCGTTCCAGTCCGCATTCGGCTCGGCCGGGCGCGCGGCGAGGCGCAGCACCGATTCGACGACGTCGTCGATGTAGGTGAAGTCGCGCCGCATCTGTCCGTGGTTGTAGACCTCGATCGGCCGGCCTTCGAGGATCGCCTGGGTGAACCTGTAATACGCCATGTCGGGCCGGCCCCAGGGCCCGTAGACGGTGAAGAAACGCAGGCCCGTGCACGGCAGCCCGTACAAGTGCGCATAGGTGTGCGCCATGAGTTCGTTCGACTTCTTCGTCGCCGCGTAGAGCGACACCGGATGGTCGACGTTGTCGGCCACCGCCCACGGCAGGCGCTCGTTGGCCCCGTAGACCGATGACGAGGACGCATACAGCAGCGGCGGCAGGCCGTGGTGGCGGCAGGCTTCGAGCAGGTTGGCGAAGCCGACCAGGTTGCTTTGCACGTAGGCCTTGGGGTTGCTCAGCGAATAGCGCACGCCGGCCTGCGCGGCGAGGTGGATCACGGCGTCGAATCGCGGCCCGGCGAACAGCGCATCGAGCGCGGCGTCATCGGCTAGATCGAGTTCGTGGAACACGAAGCCGGGCTTGTCGGTGAGCCAGCGCAGGCGCTCGCGCTTGAGCGCGACACTGTAATAACTGTTGAGGTTGTCGAGCCCGACGACCTCCACGCCCTGTCCGAGCAAGCGCTGCGCGACGTGGAAGCCGACGAAGCCCGCGGCTCCGGTGACCAGGACGCGACGCAGGCCGCTCGCCTGCTCCTGTCCGTGGTCCAGCATCGATTCCGGCTCGGTCGTCATGCCGCGCATTATGCCCCTTGCGTACAATGGCTTCCGATTCTTTCTTCATGCTCCGACCGAAGGCCCAAGGCTCGCCCCCAGCTCGATGAACCTGCTTCTGCTTTCGGCATCCCTGTTCGCGCTGGCGGCCGGCCCCGTGCTCTATGTGGCGGCGCGGCGGCGGCTGGGCCTGCTCGCCTTTCTCGACGGCTTCGTGCTCGTGGCGATCAGCGGCCTGGTGCTGCTCGAAGTGCTGCCGGCCACGCTCGAATCGGGCGGGTTCTGGGCGCTGGTGTTCCTGGCGCTCGGCGCGCTGGGCCCCACGGTGCTCGAAAACCAGCTGCACCACGCGCGCCGGGCGCATGTCGCCACCTTGGCGCTGTCGATCGCCGGCCTGGTCATGCACAGCGTCGGCGACGGCACCGCGCTGGCCCCGCAGCACCACGGCGAGATCCACCTCGCGCTCGCGCTGGCCATCTGCGTGCACAGCATTCCGGTCGGCCTGGCGGTCTGGTGGCTGCTGTACCCGGTATTCGGCTACGCGGTGCCGGCGCTGTCGATCGCGGCGATGGCCGCAGGCACCGTGGCCGGCTACGCCTTCGCGGACACGCTCGGCGGCTGGCTCGGAGCCACCGGCTGGGCCTGGCTGCAGGCGCTCGTCGCCGGCTCGATCCTGCATGTGGTGTTCGGCCGTCCGCACCTCGAGCGCGGCTCCAACGAGCGGCTCACGCATCCGCTATTCGAAGGCTCGGGCAACGTCATCGCCGTCGCCGCCCTGCTGCTGCTCGAAAACCTGCATCCGGCCGAGGAGCACGCGGGACACGGCGGCCACGCCGGCCATGCGGACTACCTGCACCCGCTCGTCGACCTCGTGCTCGACAGCGCGCCCGCGTTGCTCGCCGCGTTCGCGCTGACGCTCGCGCTGGCGGTCTGGAACGCGCGCCGCAGCCGCAGTCCGGCCGGGCGCTCCGGCTGGCTCGACCTGCTCTGCGGCCTGCCGTCGGAGCCGCTCTATCGCCGGCACGCGGCCAGCGGTGAATCGCTGCTGCGCGGGCTGCTGCAGCTCGCCGCCGGGCCGCAGCTGACGCTGGCCGGGCTGGCGCTGTCGCTGGCCCTGCTCGGCCTGCCGATGACCGTGCTCGCGGCCGGCTGCGTGCTGCTGCTGAGCCTGGTCACCGGGCTCGTGTTGCCGCGGTTGTTCCGCGATGCGAGCCAGCCGCGCTTCGAATTCGCGCCCGAGCCCATCGTCGGCCGCGCCTGCGATCTTCACGACCACGTCTCGCCGTTCACGATCGCCGCCCCCGCGCGAGCGCCGCTGCGCTCGATCAATCCGGCGCCGCCGGCCACGCCGAGCGCCGACCGGCTGTGGCCGTTCGAATCGCAGCTGCCCTGGCTGATCTGCGGCCTGCTGGTCGCCACCCTGGGCCTGCCGTATCTGAACGAAGGCCTGTGGCTGAGCCTGCCGCCGGGCCTGCAGCTCGCGCTCGCGGTCGGCATCGGCGCGCTGCTTGGCGCTACCGCGATCGGCGCCGTGCCGATCGCCGCGATGCTGCTCGCCACCGGCGCGCCCGCGGGCGTCGCGCTCGGCCTGCTGGTGGCCTCGGGCGCCGCCTTGCCGCGCCGCTGGCCCTTGCTGCGCAGCCTGCACGGGCGCCGCTTCGCGAGCGTTCATGCGGCCTGCTTCATCCTCGGGGCCTGCGTCATCGGCCTGCTGCTCGACCGGTTCGTCGCCGTACCGTCCGCTCGCGCCCACGCCGAGCCCGGCATGCTGCATCTGATCTGCCTGGGCCTGCTGCTGCTGCTCGCGGTGGTCGCCCTGTTGCGCCGGGGCGGACGCGAGCTGTTCGCCACGCTGTTCTTCCCCAAAGCGCTCTAAACCGATAACGACTATTCGAGCCGCCATGAGCCCGCATCCGCACAGTGTCAGCCGCATCGAGATCGCCACCTGGATCCTCACCGGACTCGCGCTGGTCTGCGTGCTCAAGCTGCATCTGCTGCCCGCGCTGCTCGGCGGCCTGCTCGTCTACGAACTGGTGCGCGGCCTGGCGCCGTTCATCCGCTCGCGGCCCAGCGAGGCCGAGCTCGCCAAGGTGATCGTCATCGCGCTGATCGCGGTGCTCGTGGTCACGGCGCTCACGGGCCTGATCTTCGGTCTGCTCGCGTTCTTTCGCAGCGAGGCCGGCAACCTGTCGAGCCTGCTCAAATGGCTCGCGCAGATTCTCGACGATTCGCGCGGCCGCCTGCCCGAGTGGGCGCTGCCCTACGTCCCGGACACTGCGGACGAGCTCGGCAACGCGGTCTCGGGCTGGCTGCGCAAGAACGCCGGTGCGCTGCAGGGGCTCGGCCAAAACGTGGTGCGCGCGATCGTGCACATCCTCATCGGCATGGTCATCGGCGGCCTGCTGTCACTGCGCGAGGCCAAGAGCAACATCGTGCATCGCCCGCTCGCGGCCGCACTCGGCGAACGCGCCGAGCGCCTGTCGACCTCGTTCCGCCGCGTGGTGTTCGCGCAATTCCGCATCGCGACGATCAACACCTTCTTCACCGGCCTGTATCTCGGCGTGGCGCTGCCACTGGTAGGCGTCGAACTGCCGCTGATCAAGACCATGCTGCTGGTGACCTTCGTCGCCGGCCTGCTGCCGGTGCTCGGCAACCTGATCTCGAACACGGTGATCGTGATCGTGAGCCTGTCGCACTCGGTGGTCATCGCCGCGAGTTCGCTGGTCTACCTCATGGTGATCCACAAGCTCGAATACTTCCTCAACGCGCGCATCATCGGCTCGCGCATCCAGGCGCGCGCCTGGGAACTGCTGATCGCGATGCTCGTGATGGAAGCGGCCTTCGGCCTGGTCGGGCTCATCGCGGCGCCGATCTATTACGCGTATCTGAAGAACGAGCTCGCGGCGCGCGAGCTGGTCTAGCCCCACGGCAAACACTGCATCTCATTCCCGCGAAGGCGGGAATCGCGGGAATCGAGTACTTTTTCTCGGACTGCCGACCGGATTCCCGCCTTCGCGGGAATGACGGCAATAAAGAGATCAGCGCTTCTTCGTCGGCTGCTTCGCCACTTTGCGGGGCGCGATTTTCTTGGCTGCGACCTTGCGGGCCGCGCGCGGCTTGGGCGCGGCGCGCGAGCGCAGCGCGGCTTCGAACGCCGAGCGCGCCCATTCGATCGCGATCTCGGCTTCGTCGAACAGCTCCTCGGGCGCGCGGTAGTACGACAGCGAAACCCGCCTGCCGCGCGCCTCGTATTCGAACGGCGCAAGTCCGCGCTCGACGAAGCGCTCGCGATTGTCGTCGTCGACTTTCAGATACAGCACGTCGTCGATGACGATCGCGATCATCAGCTCATCGATGAAAAGGCCATGCCCGCCGAACATGCGCTTGGCCCGCACCGGAGCGAAGTCCGCGAGCAGTCCGAGCAGATGATCGACGAAGGAGCTCATGTCGCCCTCAGGCGCGGCGCTGGCGTGAGACGATTTCGAGCGCGAGTTCGAGCGCCTGCTCGTAGTTCAGGCGCGGATCGACGGTCGAGCGATACGCGCGCTCGAGATCCTTCTCGGTCAGGTCGCGCGCGCCGCCGAGGCATTCGGTGACATCTTCGCCGGTCAGCTCCAGATGCACGCCGCCGAGCCGTGAGCCGTTCGTTCGATGCAGATCGAAGGCCAGGTTCACTTCGGCGAGGATGTCGTCGAACTTGCGCGTCTTGATGCCCGTGGAAGTCGATTGCGTGTTGCCGTGCATGGGGTCGCAGAGCCACAGTGCCTTGTGCCCGGCGCCGCGCACGGCCTCGATCAGGCGCGGCAGATGCTCGGTGATCTTGGCCGCGCCCATGCGATGGATCAGCACGAGCTTGCCGGCCTCGTTGTCCGGATTGAGCGCGCGGCACAGGCCGAGCAGCCAGTCGATGTCGATGCTCGGCCCGATCTTCACGCCGACCGGGTTGCGGATGCCGCGGCAATACTCGACGTGCGCGCCGTCGAGCGCGGCCGTGCGCATGCCGATCCACGGAAAATGCGTGGAGAGGTTGTACCAGCCGCTCTTGCGCGGAACCGTGCGCGTATGCGCGGCTTCGTAGTCGAGCAGCAGCGCTTCGTGGCTCGTGAAGAAATCGACGCGGCTGAATTCGTGTATCGCACCGCCCGCGAGCGTTTCCATGAAGCGCAGCGAATCGCCGATGGCGTCGACGCGCTTCTGGTAATCGGCCGCAAGCAGCGAATGCTTGACCCAGGCCAGGTCCCAGTATTCCGGGTGATGCAGGTCGGCGAAGCCGCCGTCGATGAGCCCGCGCGTGAAGTTCATCGTCATCGCCGACAGCGCATGCGCCTGCAGCAAGCGCTCGGGATCGGGCACGCGCGCGGCTTCGGTGAAGTCCGGCGCGTTGACGATGTCGCCACGGTACGCGGGCAGCGTCACGCCGTTCCTGGTCTCGGTGTCGGCCGAGCGCGGCTTGGCGTACTGGCCCGCGAAGCGGCCGATGCGCGTGACCGGCCCTTGCAGGCCATGCACGAGCACGAGCGACATCTGCAGCAACACCTTCAGCCGGTTGGTGATGGTGTCGGGCGCGCAATCGGCGAACGATTCGGCGCAATCGCCGCCTTGCAGCACGAAGCGCTTGCCCGCTTCGGCCTCGGCGAGTTGCTCGCGCAGCGACTCGACCTCCCACGACGTCACCAGCGGAGGCAGCTTCGACAGGCGCGCGAGCGCATCGTCGAGCGCGGCGCGGTTCGGATAAGTGGGCTGCTGCACGGCCGGACGCGCGGTCCAGCTGCGGGGATGCCAGTCTTGGATTGGAGAGCTCATATGCGGCCGCAGTATAGGGCCGCGACCGGCTACTGTCGGTAGAGTACGAAATCGCGGAATTCGATGGCCTGATCGACCGGCGAAGCCCAGCCCGGATCGTCGCCGCCGAAGAAGCTGCTGAACATGAGCCCGTCGATGCCGATCGCGGCGCTGTCGCGGTAGCGCAAATCCTGGCGCTCGATCGCGAGCCGGCCGTCGACGCTGAGCCTCAGCGAACCGTTCGCCTGCTGCGGATCGTTGAGCGAGATCTCCAGATCGATCGCGGTCCAGCGGCCTGTCGCGAGGCTCGCCGAACCGCGGCCGATACTGCTGCCCGGCTTGAGGCCGGCGACGTAGGCGTAGGCTTCGAGCGCGCCTTGCGCACGCCACATCAGGCGCATCGAAAAGCCGCCTTCGCCTGCGGACTGGCCGCCGCTCGGCGCGTCGCCGCCGTAGAGCCCGGGCAGCTTGCCGCCCTTGGCGTAGCGAAAACCTTCGGGCACGCGAATTTCGTAATGCAGGCAGGCGCGCGTGGTGCTTGCAGCCTGTGATTTCAGCAATGGCGCGAGAAAGCCGGCGCCGCCGCGCGGTGCGTCCGTTGCCGAGGGTGCGTATGAGCCGGCCGGATAGCGCAGCCGCAAGACGGGCGGCTCGCCCGCGACGAGCGAGAGATTCTCGGCCACGCCCCAGAGCCGCTCGAAACCTGCAGCGCGCCAGAGCCCGGCGAGTTCGGTGCCGTTCCTCGAAGCGCCCATTTGTAGCGCCGCGCTCGGCGCACCATCGCAAGCTTGAGACGCGGCGTGAAACGACAACAGCGCGATCGCGACACCGCGAAGTGCCTTGTCACTCATCCGCAGCCCGGCACGAATCTTCTCAAAGCGCACGGTCGAGCACGCCGCCGATCACGATCACGCCCGCCACGAACACCAGCAGCGTGAGCCACATGAGCAGCGTCGAACTCGCGCGCGGCGTGGCATCGGCGCCGGAGATGCTCTGGCGCGTCCACTTCTGCACGTTCGGGTGGAACGTCGCCCAGATCTTCACCGCCGAACCGACCATCTGCCCGTAGTACAGCAGCAGCGGGAACCAGACGTTGAAGCGCCCGGCGAACAGGCCGATCAGCAGCGCCTGCACGCTGCGCACGAAGATCACCCAGATCAGGTACAGCACGAGCACCTGCGGACCTTGCAGCGCCGTGAGCGCCAGGCACAGCGTCGGCCCGACCAGCGCGGTCCACAGCGACAGACGCTGATCGAGCAACGCGAACCACGGAAACACGCCGGTGCGCTTGGCGCCCAGATCGAGCGCGCGGCCGCTGTTGCGCACCATGTTGCCGAACCAGCGCTTCATGAGCGAGGTGGTGCCTGCGAAGAACGATTTCGACGGCAATTCTTCGAGGCAATACACCGTCACGTCGGGCACGTAGAGCATTTTCCAGCCGCGCGAGAGCACCCAGTACCAGCTCGATTTGTCGTCGCCCGACAGCATCTGGATGCTGCCGAAGCGCCAGTGCTTGACCTCGTCTTCGGCGATCTGCGAGGCGAAGCCCGGCTGGCAGGCGACCGATGCGCGAAACACCGAGAAACGCCCGGTGAGCACCAGCAGGCGATTCGACAGCGAGATCGAACACATGAGCAGGTGACGCTGCGCCATGCGCAGGCGGTACCACTCGCGGCTGATCGCGGTGCCGCGCACGAGCGGCAGGTTGTCGGTGGTGATCGCGCCGACCTGCGGATTGCGCTGCAGCACCGGCAGGCAGCGCTCGAGCGTGCCCGCGCGCAGCAGCGTGTCGCCGTCCATGAGCACGACGGCTGCGTTCGACGGCAAGGATCGCGAGGCCAGATGGCGCAGCGCGCGGCCCATCGCATGGCGCTTGCCGAGCCCCGCCTGCGCCATCACCATCACGTCCATGCGCCCGTCGCAGCCGCAGGCGCGGCCCACTGCCTGCAACAGCTGCGCGTCGGCCGGATCGGTCACGCAGGCGACCACGGTGGCGCGCGCGCCGTAGTCGAGCAGCTCGCGGAACAGCGCCGCATAGACGGCCGCGTTGACTTCGGCATCGATGCGAAAGCTCGTGATCAGCACCGCGACGTGATCGAAGCGATCGCGCTGCGGGTCGGTGGCCGCGCGAATCATCGGAAAGCGATACGCGCGATAGATCCACGCACGCAGGTAATGCGCGCTGGCCCAGCTGTAGCGCCAGATGCCGATCAGGCCGAGCCCGAGCAGCATCGCGCCGTGCTGCGAGAACCAGTGCGAGGCGATCGGCAGCAGCAGCGCGATCAGCGGCGCCAGATAGACCAGTGTGCCGGGCAGGCTTTGTGTGAACGTCGAGCCCGCGGTGAATCCGGAGAGTGAACTCGGCGTGCGCGCGGCGGCGCTGTCCGCGCTCATGGATGACTGGGGAAACCCTGATCAAGCGTCGCGAGCGCACGCAGGTCGCCCGAGGACGGAGCGCAGGAACCGCAGCGTACGCAGATGTACGTGAGGATTCCGGGCACCGCCCTCGGGCGAGATGCGGAGCGCAGTCGCTTGATCAGAGTGTCCTCAGCGCCAGCGCAGCGAAAACGGCATGTGGAAGCGCACATCGGCGAGCATGCCGTCGGCGCTGTCGGGCAGCAGCGTCGGCAGCGTGATGTCGACGGCCGCCATGCCGAGCAGGGTTTCGCGGCCGATCGGCAGCGCGGCCCAGTCCTCGGGCGTGGCGCGGTAACTCACGCGATCGACCTTGCCGCCTTCGATGACGCGGCCGTCGCTGAGCTCGACATCGGCGGTCGAGCCGTTCCTGAGCCGGCGCGCCGCATGCGTGCTCACGAGCGCACGCACCATCGTGCGCTCTCCGACCTTGCGCAGCTGCAGCACCGTCTGCGCGGGCTGCACCATCGCACCATCGCGCAGCTGCAGGCTCTGCAGCATGCAGTAGCACGGACTGGTGAAAGTCTGGCGCAGCTGCAGGCTCGCGAGCGACGCGTCGATCGCGGCGAGGTTCTGCTCGATGCCGAGCAGCTCTTCGCGCAGGCGACCCGGTGTTTGCGACAGATCGTTGAGGCTCGTGCTGAGCAGACCTGCGGACGACAGCCGGATCTGCGTATCGAGGTTGTTGCGCTCGCTGGACGCGTCGGCGAGCTGGCGTTGCAGCATCGACACGTCGGACTGCTGCTTCTGCAGTTCGAGCTTGGAGATATCGCCCTGCTCGGCGAGCGCGGCCATGCGCGAGAGCATCGCCGACTTGAGTTCGAGCTCGGCTTCGAGACTTTGGCTGCGCCGGTCCGCCGCGACGCGCTGCGTGCGATACACCGAGCGCAGCGCCGACACCATCTGCCCGGATTCCTGCAGCTGGCGCTGCAGCAAGGTGCGCCGCGCGAGCAGACCGGTGCGCTCGATCTGCAGGCGATCGGCCTCGCTCTGCCCGACCAGCGGGCGAATCTGGAACAGCGGCGCGCCGGCCTCGTAGATCTGGTTCGGCGGCGGCGCTTCGAGCACCACGGTGCCGGCGATCGGAGCGCTGACGTTGACGAACGGAACGCTGACCGCCGCATAGTCCGAGCGCGCCGTGAACAGCGCCCGATACGCGATGAAGCCGAGCGCCGCGAGCGCGAGCAGCAGGCCGACGCAGGCCAGCACCACGCGCACCGAGCGCGGCGCGCGTCGCACCACGGTGTTGTAGCGCGGAGCGCTCGCAAGCAGCTCTTCGAAGCTGACGAGCTGACCCGACAGATACTCGGACACGATGCGGTCGAGCAGCCGACGGTGGGCAGGCTTGAGCGTGAGGAATTCGAAGGCCGGCGCCACGTCGGGCGCGGCCCGCACCACCTGCGCCTCGATGCCGTTGAGCGTGATCTGCGCATCGCCGGCGCCGAAGCGCAGGTTCAGCGTCACCACGTCGCCGCGCGTGAGCGCAGGCAGCGGCTGGTTCAGCGACAGGCCGCCGAGCGACCAGTCCTGCGCGGGCAGCGTCTGGCCCGAGACCTCGACGGCGAGCGGCAAGCTGACGCGGGGTTCGGCTCGCTTGCCGGATGGGCTCTTGAAGGCCGTGACGACGGCCCCTCCCACCTGCACTGCCTGGCTATCCCCCATGCGCTTTCCCGCCCCTCGATGGCGAACCCTAGTGGGCGAGGCGAGGCAGGCGGCAGTGGGGCAAACATGCACAGAAACCTGATCGGCCCGGCGGATCGGCCATCTGCCCGCCGGGCCGGACCCTTGAAAGCACAGCCGCGAGCCACATTCTGGGTCAGTGACGGGCGCTTGAGGCGCCTTTTTCGTTGGCCCATTTCCAGACCTCGCCACCGCCCCGGCGACCGGTCACATGCTCGATAATGCGTCATGGACTACAAGGACTACTACCAGATACTCGGCGTCTCGCGGACCGCTACGGCCGACGAGATCAAGAAGGCGTATCGCAAGCTGGCGCGTGAATTCCACCCCGACCGCAACAAGGCCAAGGGTGCGGAAGAGCGCTTCAAGCAGATCAACGAAGCCAACGAGGTGCTGTCCGATCCCGAAAAGCGCCGCTCCTACGACGCGCTCGGCGCCAACTGGAAGGCCGGCTCGCAGTTCACCCCGCCGCCGGGCTGGGAGCAGCAGTTCCGCGGAAGCGCGGGTCGAGGCCGTCGCGGCCAGGACATGGGCGGAATGGGCGGCGGCGCCGGTTTCTCGGACTTCTTCTCGACACTGTTCGGCGGCGCTGGCGGTGCCGGCGGCCCGGGCATGAGCGGGTTCGGCAGCAGTGGATTCGAAGACGATTTCGCGGTCCAGCCACAGCGCGCCAAGCTCGCGATCACGCTCGAAGACTCCTACAACGGCGGCTCGCGCCAGGTCAGCCTTTCCAACGGGCGCACGCTCAACGTGCAGATTCCCAAAGGCATCGCGGCCGGCCAGACCATCCGGCTCGCCGAGCAGGGCGCGCGCGGTGGCGATCTGCTGCTCGAGATGGAGTTCAGCCCGCATCCGCTGTTCAAGATCGACGGCCGCGACGTCAGCGCCACGGTGTCGATCGCGCCCTGGGAAGCGGCGCTCGGAGCGAAGGTCGACGTGCCGACGCTCGGCGGCACCGTGGAGCTGAACCTGCCGGCCGGAACCGCCGCCGGCCGCAAGCTGCGCCTCAAGGGCCGCGGCCTGCCCGGTTCGACGCCGGGCGACCAGTTCGTGACGATCCAGATCGTCACGCCGGCCGCGGACAACGAGGCCGACAAGGCTTTTTATCGCGACATGCAGCGGCGCTTCGAGAGCTTCAAGCCGCGCGGTTGAAAGCGGTCGAAAAAGGCCTTCCCCCTCCGTTCGATGCTGGCGCGTAGCGCCGGATGAGGGACTTGCCGGGATAGCAAAAACGGTTATCCCGAAGGCAGCCTCACCCTCGATCCCTCTCCCGGCGGGAGAGGGACGCAAAGCGAATTCACACCATCGGCACGCGCAGAAAATGCTGCCGGTAATACCGCAGCTCGGTGATCGAATCGCGGATGTCGTTGAGCGCGAGATGCGACGACTCCTTCGAGAAACCGCGCGCGATCTCGGGCGTCCAGCGCTGGCACAGCTCCTTGACCGTCGACACGTCGAGATTGCGATAGTGGAAGAAGCGTTCGAGCGCCGGCATGTAGCGCGCGAGAAAGCGTCGGTCCTGGCAGATCGAATTGCCGCACATCGGTGAGCGTCCCGGAACGGCCCACTGCTTGAGGAAGTCGATCGTCCTGGCCTCGGCTTCGGCCTCGGTGCTGTGGCTTTCGCGTACGCGCTTGGCGAGGCCCGAGCCTCCGTGCTGGCGCGTGTTCCAGTCGTCCATCGCGGCGAGTTCCTCCTCGCTCTGGTGCACTGCGATCACCGGGCCTTCGGCGAGGATGTTCAGGTGCACGTCGGTGACGATGGTCGCGATCTCGATGATGCGATGACGCTCGGGAATCAGCCCGGTCATCTCGAGATCGATCCAGATCAGGTGGCTTGCGTGTGCGCTCATGAGGCTCCTTTTGGGGCCGAACAATAACAAAGCCTGCCGATCGGCGAGCGTGCTACCGTGCCCGCACACCCCGAGGAGAAGCAGCGATGCGAAAAACCCCAGGTGCGCACGAGACCGCAGCCACTGCCGCCAAGGGCGCGCTGGCCGCCATCGGCAACACGCCGCTCGTCGAACTCACGCGGCTCGACACCGGCTGTTGCCAGCTGTTCGTCAAGCTCGAAAACCAGAATCCCACGGGCTCGATCAAGGACCGCATCGGCCTGTCGATGATCGAGGGCGCCGAACGCGAAGGCCGCATCAAGCCCGGCGACACGCTGATCGAAGCCACCGCCGGCAACACCGGGCTGGGGCTCGCGCTGGTCGCCGCGCAGAAAGGCTACAAGCTGATCCTCGTGATTCCCGACAAGATGTCGCAGGAGAAGATCCTGCACCTGCGCGCGCTCGGTGCGCAGACGCACATCACGCGCAGCGACGTCGGCAAGGGCCACCCCGAGTATTACCAGGACATCGCCGAGCGCCTGTCGCGCGAGATTCCGGGCAGCTTCTACGTCAACCAGTTCGCCAATCCGGCCAACCCGCTCGCGCACGAAACCACCACCGGCCCCGAGATCTGGGAGCAGATGCAGCAGCGTCTCGATGCGGTCGTCGTCGGCGTCGGCAGCGGCGGCACGCTGACCGGGCTGTCGCGCTACTTCGCACGCGTGGCGCCCGAGTTGCAGATGGTGCTCGCCGATCCCAAGGGCTCGATCCTCGCCGACATCGTGCAGACCGGCGCGCCGCGTAAAGAGGCCGGGAGCTGGCTCGTCGAAGGCATCGGCGAAGATTTCGTTCCGCCCAATTGCGATCTCGCTCGCGTGAAGCATGCGTACGAGATCGACGACGCCGAGAGCTTCCACACCGCGCGCGAGCTGCTGTCCAGGGAAGGCCTGCTCGGCGGATCGAGCACCGGCACGCTGCTCGCCGCGGCGCTGCGCTATTGCCGCGAACAGACCACGCCCAAGCGCGTCGTGACCTTCGTCTGCGACAGCGGCAACAAGTACCTCACGAAGATGTACAACGACTTCTGGATGTTCGAGCACGGCCTGCTCGCGCGTCCGCACGAAGGCAATCTGCTCGACCTGATCGTGCGTCGCTATCACGAAGGCGGAGCGGTGACGCTGGCGCCCGACGACAGCCTGCTGCAGGCGTATCGGCGCATGCGGCTGTTCGACGTCTCGCAGCTGCCGGTGATGATCGGCGATCGCGTCGTCGGCATCCTCGACGAATCCGATCTGCTCGTGCACGTGCAGGCCGACCCGACGCATTTCAACGACAAGGTTTCGACCGCGATGGTCACGCGCGTGGAGACCATCGCGGTGAATGCGCCGATCGCCGACCTGTTGCCCGTGTTCCAGCGCGATCACGTCGCCATCGTCGCCGACGGCTCGCGCTTCGTCGGCCTGATCACCAAGATCGACCTGCTCAACTACCTGCGCAAGCAGCTTTGATGCGCATACCCGAATAAACAACGCACACACGACATGTCCAACGACAAACAATCACAGGCCCAGGCCTTCGCCACGCGCGTGATCCATGCGGGCCAGCAGCCCGATGCCTCGACCGGCGCGATCATGCCGCCGATCTACGCGACTTCGACCTACGTGCAGTCCTCGCCGGGCGTGCACCAGGGCTTCGAGTATTCGCGCTCGCAGAATCCGACGCGCTTCGCCTACGAGCGCTGCATCGCCGATCTCGAACACGGCTCGCGCGCCTACGCGTTCGCATCGGGCCTCGCGGCCACTTCGACCCTGCTCGACCTGTTCGCGCCGGGCGATCACATCATCGCGAGCGACGATCTCTACGGCGGCAGTTATCGCCTGTTCGCGCGCGTGCGCCATCAATCGGCCGGGCTGCGCTTTTCGTTCGTCGACATGCGCGATCCGGCCGCGATCGAAAACGCCATCGAAACGCGCACGCGCATGATCTGGGTCGAAACGCCGACCAACCCGATGCTCAAGCTCGCCGACCTCTCGGCGATCGCGGCCATCGCGCGCCGGCACGGCGTGCTCGCGGCGGCCGACAACACCTTCGCGAGCCCCTACCTGCAACGGCCGATCGAGCATGGCTTTGACCTCGTCATGCACTCGGCGACCAAGTACATCAATGGGCATTCGGACGTGGTCAACGGCCTGCTGATCGCGGGCGACCGGCCCGAGATCGCCGAGCGCCTCGCGTTTCTGCAGAACGCGGTCGGCGCGGTCGCCGGGCCGTTCGATTCGTTTCTCGCATTGCGCGGCGTGAAGACGCTGTCGGTACGCATGCAGCGCCACTGCGAAAACGCGCTCGAACTCGCGCGCTGGCTCGAAGCGCATCCGAAAGTCGCGCGCGTGCATTACCCAGGGCTGGCCTCGCACCCGCAGCACGAGCTCGCGCGCCGGCAGATGCGCGATCCGCGCAGCGGCGAGCCGGCCTTCGGCGGCATGATTTCGGTGGAGCTTGCGACCGACCTGGCCGGCAGCCGGCGCTTTCTCGAAGCCTGCTCGCTGTTCTCGCTGGCCGAGTCGCTCGGCGGCGTCGAAAGCCTGATCGAGCATCCGGCGATCATGACCCACGCGAGCGTGCCGGCCGAGAATCGCGCCGCGCTCGGCATCAGCGACTCGCTGTGCCGGCTCTCGGTGGGCATCGAGGACATCGCCGACCTGCGCCACGACCTCGAACGGGCCTTGAGCGCGGTCTGAGTCGGCAGCGGTCCGGTCGGATGGGAAACTCGAACCGGCACCCGCGGCTCGCGCATTCGGTAACGCGCATGCGGGAGCGTTTCATCGAGAGACCCGGCTCAGATCGTGACCCGGTTTACTTCCGCCGGACGACGCGGCAGCATGCGCGCCCCGACGCCTTCCCGCGTCGGCCCCGCGGAGGCGCCATGGCCCAGTTGTCCGAGAAGAAATGCGTGCCCTGCGAAGGCGGCGTTCCGCCGCTCGACCTCGCCGCCGCCATTCGCCTTCACGAGCAACTGAACGAGCGCTGGAAGATCGTCGACCAGGGCCGCGCGATCGAAACCAAAATCGAGTTCCGCACTTATGCGCGCGTGCTCGCGTTCACCAACGCGGTGGCCTGGATCGCAATCCAGGAAGACCATCACCCGCTGATCGAATTCGGCTACCAGGAAGTCCGCATCCGCTACTGGACGCACGCGATCGACGGGCTGTCCGAGAACGACTTCATCTGCGCGGCGAAGATCGATCGCCTGCTGGCCGAATAAGCGCCGCGATCAGACCGGCCTGCGGCCGCTCAGCGCATGCGCGAGCGTTCCGCCGTCGACGTATTCGAGCTCGCCGCCCATCGGCACGCCGTGCGCGATGCGCGACACCGCGACGTTCTGCGCGCGCGCCATTTCGGCGAGATAGTGCGCGGTCGCTTCGCCTTCGACGGTCGGATTGGTGGCGATGATGAGCTCATTGAAATCACCGCTCGCGAGCTGGCTCTGCAGCAGGTCGAGCCCGAGTTCGTCGGGGCCGATGCCGTCGAGCGGCGACAGCCGGCCCATCAGCACGAAGTAGCGTCCGCGATACGAAGTTCCGCCTTCGATCGCCATGAGATCGGCCGGCCCTTCGACTACGCATAACTGCCCGCTCGCGGTGCGC
Organism: Hydrocarboniphaga effusa AP103; assembly: GCF_000271305.1. Classification (GTDB taxonomy): domain Bacteria; phylum Pseudomonadota; class Gammaproteobacteria; order Nevskiales; family Nevskiaceae; genus Hydrocarboniphaga; species Hydrocarboniphaga effusa. The sequence continues at coordinate 925,000 of NZ_AKGD01000002.1, read as the reverse complement.
GCGGCGCTGCAATAGCGGCAGGCCTCGTCCTCGCAGAACATGCGGCAGCTCGGGCAGCGGCCGATGTGGTCGAGCGACTCGCCGAGCGCCTGCGCGAGCGAGCGCGCTGCGTTTCGATCGCGATCGAGCAGGTGGAAAGCCATGCGCTGCGCCGATTTCGGGCCCACGCCGGGCAGGCGGCGAAGGGCATCGATCAGTCGGCTCAGGCGGGGGGAATAGACGTTCATGCGCCCATTATCGGGGGCGCCGCCGGCGAGTGCAGCGGGCCGCGCGCGATCAGGCGCGCCTGCGATCGAAGGCCAGGGTCGCCGCGAGTTCGGGCAGGCCGAGCTTGAGCATGAGCAGGCGATCGAGCCCGAGCGCGACGCCGCTGCAATCGGGCAGGCCGGCCGCGAGCGCGTCGATCAGATGCGCGTCGTAGGGCGGAACGACTTTGCCCTGCGTACGGCGCCAGTTCTGGTCGGCGACGAAGCGCGCGCGCTGTTCGTCGGCGTCGGTGAGTTCGTGAAAGCCGTTGGCAAGTTCGATCCCGCGCCAGAACAGCTCGAAGCGCTCGGCGACCGCGGGCTCGCTACCCTGCGCCGGACGAATGCGCGACAGCGCCGCCTGCGAGGCCGGGAAGTCGTACAGGAAGCTCGGGTTTTGCTGACCGAGCCGCGGTGAAACGCGCAGCGACATCAGCAGGTCGAGCCAGAAATCGGGCTCGACCTCGTCGGTGAAATCAACGCTCTGGATCAGGCCGAATCCGATTGCCGCTGTGCGCAGCTTCGCCACATCGGCCGAGAACGGATCGAGCCCCGCATGGCGCAGAAAGGCCTCGCGATAACTGAGCCGCTCGAAGCGCCCGGACAGGCCCGCGAGCGTCTCCACGAGGGCCTCGACCTCGTCGATCAGCGCGTGCATCGAAAAGCCCGGCCGATACCACTCGAGCATCGAGAATTCGGTGTTGTGATACCGCCCCTGCTCCTCGACGCGAAACACGCGCGCGATCTGGAAGATCGCACCAAAGCCCGCGGCGAGCAGGCGCTTCATCGGAAACTCGGGCGAGGTCTGCAGCCACTGGCCGTCGCGGGTCGAAAAGCTGTCGATGTACCGGTCGACCGTCGCATGCGCGGACAGGATCGGCGTTTCGACTTCGAGCACCTCGCGCGCAGCAAAAAAGGCGCGGACGGAGCCGTTGAGCTCCGCCCGCGCCTTGATGGTTTCGAGACCGGCGGAAGGGCGCCAGGAGCTTGCGTCTCCCGTCCCCCGTTCCCCGTCTCCCGGCATCACTTGTTGGCGCGGCCCAGGTATTCGCCCGTGCGGGTGTCGACCTTGACGATCTCGCCCTGCTGCACGAACAGCGGCACGCGCACGATGGCACCGGTCTCGAGCGTCGCCGGCTTGCCGCCGCCGCCCGAGGTATCGCCACGCAGGCCCGGATCGGTCTCGGTGATCGCCAGGATGACGTAGTTCGGCGGCGTCACCGACAGCGGCACGCCGTTCCAGAACAGCACCTTGCAGCTTTCCTCGCCCTTGAGCCACTTGGCGGCGTCTTCGACGGCGGTGGCGCCGGCCTGCACCTGCTCGAAGCTCGACGGGTTCATGAAGTGCCAGAACTCGCCGTCCGAATACAGGTACTGCATGTCGGTTTCCTCGATGTCGGCGAGCTCCCAGGTGTCGCCCGACTTGAGGGTCTTCTCGAGAACGCGGCCGTTCTTGAGGTTGCGGATCTTGATCGTGTTGGTCGCCTGGCCCTTGCCGGGCTTGCGGTATTCGTTGTCGACGACAGCGTAGGGTTCTCCGTCCACCAGAACCTTGGTGCCGGACTTCATTTCATTGGTGCTGACGTTTGCCATGGCGAGTCACACTTTCTTTCAAAGAGGAACAAATCGGTTTGGTTTTGTCTGGCCGGTTGCCCGGGGAGACCCTGGCGGCCAAAATGCGGCGCGCATGATAACCCCTAGTCACACAATCCGGCAGGCTCCCGCCTGGCAGCACGCCCTCAGGGGCGCTTTTTCGAAGCCCGCCGAACTGCTCGCCTTCCTCGACCTGGACCCCGCCCTGCCCGTGCTCGACGCCGAGCGGCTGGCCGATTTCCCGCTGCGGGTGCCACGCGGCTTCGCCGAGCGCATGCGCAAGGGCGACCCGGACGATCCGCTGTTCCTGCAGGTCTGGCCGCGCGGTGCCGAGGCGCTCGCGGTCGAAGGCTTCGGCCTCGACGCGGTCGGCGACATGGCCAAGCTCAAGCCCGGCGGCATCGTCCACAAGTACCAGCACCGCGTGCTGGTGATGACCACCGGCGCCTGCGGCGTGCATTGCCGCTACTGCTTCCGCCGCCACTTTCCGTATTCCGAAGCCCTCGCCGCGCGCGATCACTGGCGCGAGGCGCTGGCGCAGATCGCGGCCGACACCTCGATCACCGAGGTGATCCTGTCGGGCGGCGATCCGCTGTCGCTGTCCGACGACAAGCTCGGCGAATTCATCGACGGCCTCGACCGCATTGCCCATGTGCGACGGCTGCGCCTGCATACGCGGCAGATCGTGGTGCTGCCCGAGCGCGTCGACGACGGCCTCGTCGAGCGCCTCGCCGATACGCGGCTCGACACCGTGATCGTGCTGCACGCCAATCACGCCAACGAGCTCGACGCCAAAGTCGCCGATGCCTGCGCCCGGCTGCGCCAGATCGGCGTGACGCTGCTGAACCAGGCGGTGCTGCTGCGCCGCGTCAACGATCGCGTCGACGCGCTCAAGGCGCTGTCCGAGCGCCTGTTCGAATGCGGCGTGCTGCCCTATTACCTGCATCTGCTCGACCGCGTCGACGGCGCGGCGCACTTCGAAGTCGACGAAGACACCGCCCGGGGCCTCATGCGCGAGCTCGCGTCCGAGCTGCCGGGCTATCTGATGCCCCGGCTGGCGCGCGAAACCGCCGGCGACGCGGCCAAGCAAGTGCTGGCTTGAACGCCTTTTCCGCCCAGGGCACGGCCGTCGCCTGGGTGCTCGGCGGCCCCGAGGAAAACACCCGCATCATCGAGGCCGACCTGCGCCAGGCCGGCCTCGCGATACGCGTCGGCTGGATCGCCGATCTCGACGAGCTCGGCGACGCGCTCGGCCGCGGCCTGCCGGACCTGTTGTTCTGTTTCGAATTCCTGCCCGGCGACCTGCTGAAGGAATCCATCGCGCTGTGCGCCAGCCTCGCGCCGGGCCTGCCGATGCTGTCGCTCGGCCCGTCGGCCAGCGCCAGCGCGACGCTGGCCGCGCTCACGCTCGGCGCGGCGGACCGCGTCACGCTCGAAGACGATCACGCGCTCGAGCACCTCGACCACGTCTATCGCCGCGAATCGCAGCGCGGCCGGCTCGGCCGCGAACTGCAGCGCCTGCGGCCACGTCTCGCCGCGTTCGAAGCCCGCCACCGCGAGCAGCTGCTGCTCAATGTCGACGCGGCCGTGCAGGCCAGCGACGGGCTCGTCACGCTCGTCAACGAGGCCTTCGCCGAGCTGATCGGCGAGGCCGATCCGGCGAGCCTGCTCGGACGCCCGCTGATCGATCTGGTCGCCGTCGAACAGCAGCCGCGCGTGAAGGAGGAGCTGCGCCAGTTCCTGCGCGGACATCGCGTCGATCGCAGTCTCGACACCGCGCTGCTGCACGTGAGCGGCGCTAGCCTGCCGGTGCGCCTGCAGATCGCGCTCGGTTCGCTGGACGGCGAAGACTTCGTCGAATGGCGCGTGCTGCCGGAATCGCCGGTCAAGACCGGACGCGCGGTGCTCGGCGATCGGCTGGCGCTGTTCCGCCATCTCGGCGTGCCGGCCGCCGACAGCCGCCCGCGCGCCGCGCTGCTGCTGGTCGTCGACGGCTTTTCCGCGCTCGAGGCCAGCCTCGGGCTCGAAGACGCCGAGCGTCTCGTCGGCCACGTCGGCTCGGCGATCACCGCGCTGCTCGGCCACAGCGACACGCTGTTCCGCTTCTCGAACGACGAGTGGCTCGCGATCCTGCATCGCGACAGCGTGTCGGACATCGAGCAGCTCGCCGAGCGCCTGTGCCGCGATCTCGCCGCCCCGCTCTACACTGCGGGCTCGCACCAGACGCGCATCACGCTGACGGTCTGCGCGTACCCGATCGGGCTCAAGGAGAACGCGGTCGCCGTCATCGAGCCGCTGGTTCGCGAAGGCCGGCGGCTGTCGACCGAAACTCCGGGCCAGATGGTCATGCTCGGCCAGACCGCGCGCGACAGCGCCGAGGCGCGTGACCTCGCGGAGCGCGGCGATCAGCTGCGTGCCGCGCTCGAACACCATCGCCTGCGCCTCGCCTACCAGTCGATCGCGAGCCTCGAAGGCGACGCGCGCATGCACGCCGACGTGCTCGTGCGCATGGTCGACGAGCACAACCGCGAGCTGCACGCGAGCGAATTCCTGCCGACCGCCGAGAAGCTCGGGCTGATGGCCGAGATCGATCGCTGGGTCGTCGGTCGCGCCTTGGGCGTGCTGGCCAAGCGCGAGATCAATCCGCTGCCAGCCCTGCTCTTGATCCGTCTCTCGGCGGAAACCCTGCGCGAGGCCGACGCTTTTCTGGAGTGGATTCCGACCGCGCTCGGGCCGCGCAAGCTGCTGCATCGCGAGCTCTGCTTCACGCTGCAGGAGAGCGTCGCCCAGGGACAGCTCGGCAAGGCGGCCCAGCTCGCCCAAGCGCTCGACGAGCTTGGCGCCGGCTTGGCGCTCGAGCATTACGGGCTCGGCGCGCAGTCGGTGCCGCTGCTCGACGAGCTGCCGCTGCGCTTCGTGCGCTTCGCTCCCCAGCTCACGCGCCTGTTCGGTGAGCCCAACACGCAGCAGCGCATGACCGATCTGATCCGCGCGGCCAAGCAGCGCGGCATCAAGACCATCGTCAGCCACGTCGAAGATGCCAACCTGATGGCACGGATGTGGCAGATGGGTGTGGACTACATCCAGGGCTACTACATCCAGGAGCCCGACGTGGTGCTGCTGGCGACCGACGCCGTCCGCCGCTGATTCCTGGGTTCTGCCCGTCGCGCCGCCCACGGCGGGAACGACGGGCAGAACCGGAAACCCGCGGCTCGTTTCACCACCGCAACATCGGCTTGGGGGAGTTCGACGATGCGACGCAATCAAGGTCCGGGGCCGTCCGGTTTCAGCCGTCGTGATTTCCTCATGCACCTGGGCCAGGCCGCCGGCAGCGGCGCGGTCTACCGGGCGATGGGCCTGCTGGCGTTTCCGACCGCCTGGGGCGGGCCGCCGCAGCTGCCGGCGGATTCCGGGCGTGGCAGGAAGGTGGTCATCATCGGTGCCGGCATCGGCGGCCTGTCCGCCGCCTACGAACTCGGCAAGGCCGGCTACGACTGCACGCTGCTCGAAGCCAGCGAGCGCGCGGGCGGGCGCAATCGCACGCTGCGTTCGGGTGATGTGATCCGTGAGACCGACAGCGAGCAGGTCTGCGGCTTCGACGCCGAGCCGCACCTGTATTTCAACGCGGGCCCGGCGCGGCTGCCTTACCACCACGAGGCGATCCTGGCCTACGTGAAAGCCTTCGACATCGCGCTCGAACCCTTCATCAACGACAACCGCGGCAGCTACTTCCATTCGAGCAAGGCCTTCGGTGGCAAGCCGATACGCGGCGAGACCATCCAGGCCGATTCGCGCGGGCACATCGCCGATGCTGCTGGCCAAGGCCACGCAAACCTCGGCGCTCGATTCCAGGCTCACGGCCGACGACGCCGAGCTGCTGCGCCAGATGCTGCGCGCCTGGGGCGATCTCGACGCGGACCTGCTCTACAAGGGCTCGGCGCGCGGCGGGCACCTGGGCGACGAGATCCTGCAGGCCGGCCAGCCGCGTCCGCCGATCGATCTTTCCGAACTGCTGCGCTCGGAGTTCTGGCAGTTCCAGATGGAATTCGCCGAAGGCTGGGAGCAGCATCCGACGATGATGCAGCCGGTCGGCGGCATGGACAGGATCGTCAAGGGCTTCGAGTCGCGGCTCGGCGGCGTGATCGTCCGCAAGGCGCCGGTCACGCGCATCGTCGATGGCGACAGGAAGGTGCGCGTGAGGTATCGGCATAACGGCGCGGAGCACGAGATCACGGCCGATTTCTGCATCAACTGCGCGCCGGCCTACCTGGTCAAGGACATCCGCAACAACTTCAGCCGCGCCTACCGGGACGCGCTCGCCGTGGTGCATCCCGGCAAGCTGTTCAAGATCGCCTTCCAGGGCAGGCGCCGCTTCTGGGAGGAGGACGACCGCATCTACGGCGGCATCAGCTGGACCGACCAGCCGATCATGCAGCTCTGGTATCCGGCTCACGGCTTCCACAAGGCCAAGGGCATCCTGCTCGGCAGCTACACCTGGGATCCCGAGCAAGGCGAGGCCTGGGGCCGGCTGCGGCCCGAACAGCGGCTCGCCGCGGCGATCGCGCAGGGCGAGAAGCTGCACCCGGGCTATGGCGAACTGGTCGAGAAAGGCATCTCGATCGCCTGGGGCAAGGTGCCGTATCAGATGGGCTGCTCGCCCGAATTCACACCCGAGGACCGGGCCAGGCACTTCCCCACCTTGCAGACCCCGAACCAGCGCCACTACCTCGTCGGCGACCAGATGAGCTTCGTCTCGGGCTGGCAGGAAGGTGCGGTACGCTCGGCTCATGCAGCCGTCGAACACATCCATCACCGTGTCGCCAGCGGCGACTGAGGAGACTTGCGTGACTTCCACCGTGCCCTTCGCCTTGCGCCCGCTGGCCCTGAGCCTTTGCGCCATCCTGCTGCTCGGCGTCGCCGGCTGCGACCCCAAGGCGACCGGGCCGGCGACGGAAAAGCAGGCCGTCCAGCGCTACCCGATCCCCAATTCCACGTTCCCGATCGCCCGCGCGGTCGAGGTGCCGGCGAGCAAGGTGCTGGTGTTTCCGAGCGGCACCACGCCCGATCCGGCGAATCCCGAGGCCGAGAAATTCAGCGCCGAATACTGGGGCGACACCAAGGCGCAGACGGTTTCGGTGCTGACCAAGACCAAGGCCACGCTCGAAAGCCTTGGCCTGGGCCTCGGCGACGTGGTGAAGATGACCGCCTACGTCGTCGCGCCCACGCCCGGCGCGGCGATGGATTTCGCCGGCTTCATGGAGGGCTACACGCAGTTCTTCGGCACCGCCGAACAGCCCAAGCTGCCCGCTCGCACGACCGTGCAGGTGGCTGGACTCGCGGCGCAGGGCATGCTCGTCGAGATCGAAGTCATCGTCGCGCGTCCCTGATCCTTCCCGCTCACAGATGAAGACCCTTCTGCCGCCTTGCCGCTGGCGTCTGCCGGCCGCGCTCGTCCTGTTCGGTCTGATCAGCGCCTGCGGCGGCGGTGGCGACGGCGAGCCCGATTCGCAGGTCACCGAAGGCATCTACGAAGCCGTCACGCCCGCGGTGGCCGGCGCGCCGTATGCGCCGGTGCTCGCCGATTGCGCGTTCAACGAAGCGCGCGACGACAGCTGCACGCTCGAACGCCTGCCGTTTCTCGGCCAGGAAACCGGCAGCGTGACGGTCGACAAGCTCATGGAGCGCGTCGTCACCTCGCATCCGTGGATGGCGCAGCGCTTTCGCGAAGTGCTGCAGACATTGCCGGAGCCGGCGCTGCGGATGACGCGCTCGCTGACCGCGGTGGTCATCGGCAGCAAGATCCGGCCTTCGTTCTACACGACCGCCACCGGCGCGATCTACCTCGACCCCGAATATCTCTGGCTCACGCAGGCCGAGCGCGCCACGATCAGCGACGAGGAGGACTATCGCGCCGGCTTCGGCAACGCGCTGCAGTTCGTCTCGCTGTGGCGCTACGTCAGCAACAACCGCTACGCCTATTACTCCTACGCCGACAGCTACACCGGCACGCGCTCGGTCTACGACATCAGGCTGCCGATCGCCCGGCTGCTGTTCCACGAACTCACGCATGCGGGCGATTACATGCCGCCCGCGGCGCTGGACGGGCTCGCGCGCAACCAGACGCTCAGGCAGGCGATCGACGCCCAGCGCGGCCATCGCATCTCCGACGAGCTCGTCGCCGGCAATCCCCTGGCCTCGCAAACCTGGAAAGCGCTCGCCGACGTGCTGTATCGCGGCAGCACGGCGTCGAGTGCGCAGCGGGCGATGACGCCGTCCGAGGTCGCCGACGCCTTCGCGCCCGACCGCGCGTCCGACGCCTACAACTATTCCACGCAGTCCGAGGACATCGCGATGATGGCCGAGGAGGCGCTCATGCAGTTCCACTACGGCATCGAGCGCGACATCGCCTTCACCAACCGCCCGGCCAACAGCGGAGCGTCCGGCGACGACTACATCGTCGCCTGGGGCGTGCGCGGCCGCGTGCGCGAACCGCGCGTGGCGGCCGCCGCGCAGTTCGTGCTCCAGCGCCTGCTGCCGGGCACGGATTATTCGGCGCAGTTCGCGAACCTGCCGGCGCCCACGCCGATGCGGCCGGGTGAATCGTGGACGACGAATCTGTCTGCATCGCCCGACGTGCCGGCCGCCAAAAGCGCCGATGCGGTTCCGCTACCCGCCGCCGATCGTTTGCCGCCCGGCTGAAATGGCGGTCGGCTCCGAGCGTCGATCAAAGCCCCGCTACGCGGGGCTTTTTATTGCCGCGAAGCGTCGATCGTCATTGGTCGTAAAACGGTCGGGATTCCGTCCGGACTGCCGAACTCCGCCGCCCTAGCCTGCGGTCATCCGATTCGATCAGGAGAACCGCATGGACCGCAGCCCTCGCAACCACCGCTTCATTCGCCCTCGCCGCCTGCTTGGCGTGATGGCGCTCGCCACCTTGGGCTGCCTGTCAGCAGCCTGGACTGACCCAGCTTCTGCCGCCAAAAACGATTCGAGCGCCAATGCCAAGTCGTCCAAGGACGAGCTGGCGACGCTGATTTCGCAGTTCGAAAGCGTGGGCATGAGCCGGGCCAGCGCCGAAAAGCTGGCGGCCCGCATCGTCGCCGGCGACGCCGAAGCCCTGGCGACCGGACGGCTGATCGCCGATTCGGCCGCTCGCCTGCAAACGGTTGGAGCCGAAGAAGCAGACTTCGGCCGCATCGCGGAAGAAATCGCCCGGCGTCGACTGACCGACGGCACCAACGGCGGAGCCGCCGATGCCTTGGTCGGGGCAGCCGAACTCAAGGCCGTGCTCGATCCCAAGATCGTCGCCCAGCTGCCGGCGAATGCGGCGGGGCGCGCCGGACAGGTCGCCCGCGCGGTGGTCAAGGCCAGAGGCGAACTGCAGCTGGTCGGCGAAGACGGCAGCGCGATCGGTGACGCGCTGCTCGCCGGCATCGTCCGCCAAGGCACCGGCGGTCTGCAGGCCGATCGCCTGATCCGGGACACGATCCAACCCATCATCGATCAGCACACCGCCGCCCAGTCGGCCGCCGCGCGTGCCGCGGCCAAACCCGGTTCGGCCGGCATCGGAAGCGGGAGCGCGGGAACCCGCGAATCCGGCAGGACCGCCGCCAGCGATCGTTACCAGGGGACGGGATCGGGCAGCCGTCGCCCCGGCGACGGCGGAGGCAACGGCACCAGCAGCAATGGCGATGGAGGCGGCGGCGGAGAGCCCGGCGGCCCGGCCGATGACACCGGCGGTGGCGGAGGTGGTGGCAGCGGCTCGAGCGGGTCGTCGAGCAGTTCATCCGACAGCGACTCGGGCAACGACAAAGGAGGCGATGGCGGCGGCACGGAAACGGCAGCCGACGACGAGCCCATCGAACATCTCGGGCTCGATGGCGAGTTCGAAATGAACGGCGAGCGCCATCCCACCGCATCGACCGGCGGCACCCCGAGAGCGCCCGGCATGGAGAAGGAGCGCGGCAGCGGCGTCGAGCTGTCGACCGCCACCGGCGGCCGGCTCGGCGGCACAGAAGCGGCCAACGCCCGACGCGGTGTGGATCTAAAGGCCAATGGCGGCGGCACCGTGAACCCCGATCCTCAGTCCGACAAAGGCAGCGGCGTGCTGCTGACGACCAAGGAGCAGAACGACGCGCGTCGCGGGCTCGGCATGGCCACCGGCGGCGGCCTGATCAACCCGAACCGCGACAAGCTCGGCGGCGTCGTGGTGACCGATCGCGATCTCAAGGAGCTGGGCCTCAAGGGCAGCGGCGGAGCCAAGGGACCGACCGACAGCAGCGGCCGCACGCCTCCGACCCAGGCGCCGCAAAGCCCACTCGCAGGAGCCGGACCGATCGTGCCGCCGTCCGGGCTCAAGAACGCGGCGACGGTCTCGAACCTCGGCCAGGCCCCGGCGCTCAAAGCGGAGGTCAAAGCCGGCCTCGGGCAGTAGTCGCGCGGTAACGAAAAAGGCGGCCGAAAGGCCGCCTTTTTCGTTACCGCATCGTCGAACCGCTCAGCCCGTCGCCGCCTGCAGCGCGGCGATGCGCTTTTCGATCGGCGGGGGCGTCGAGAACCATTCCTTGACGCCGCCGGCGATGCCGAAGGCCATCTGCTGCGGCGGCAAGGTGGAGGCGGCGGCGCCGCCGAGCTTCTGCAGCGCCGAGATCATCTTGCGCTTGCCGGCCAGATGCGCACCGCCGCGGTCGGCGCGGAATTCACGCTGCCGCGAAAACCAGGCGACGATCATGCTGGCAAGAATGCCGAACACGATTTCAAGCACGAACACGGTGATGTAGTAACCGAAGCCGATCGAGCTGCGCGATTCGTTCTGGTTGCGCCCCGACAGCATGCTGTCGACGAAGTAGCCGATCACGCGCGCCAGAAACATCACGAAGGTGTTCACCACGCCCTGAATCAGCGTCAGCGTCACCATGTCGCCATTGGCGATGTGGCTGATTTCGTGGCCGAGCACGGCTTCGACTTCGTCCTGGTTCATGCTCCGCATCAAACCGGTGCTCACCGCGACGAGGGCCGCGTTCTTGTTCGCGCCGGTGGCGAAAGCATTGGGCTCCGGCGCGTCGTAGACCGCGACTTCGGGCATGCCGATGCCGGCCGCGCGCGCTTGGCGCTCGACCGTCTGCAGCAGCCACATTTCGGCGGAATTGCGCGGCTCGGTGATCACCTGCGCGCCGACCGAGCGCTTCGCGACCCACTTGGACATCAGCAAGGAAATGATCGAGCCGCCGAAACCGAAGATGGCGCAGAAGGCCAGCAGGGCGCCGAAGTTGAGTCCGTTGGCGGTCAGGTAGCGGTTGACGCCGAGCAGCGAGGCGACGACCGACAGCACGAGCATCACGGCCAGGTTGGTGATCAGGAACAGAGCAATGCGTTTCATGGCGTTGGAAGGCTGTGAACGTGGAAGGCGGCCCCGGAGGAGTCCGGGTTTCCCTGTCTTGGGGTCTGGAACGCCTCAATCAAGATCGCGCCCGGAATCCGGTTCAGGATTTGGTCTCCGCCGTGATGCGCTCCACGGTCTGGTAACCGCGCGGCAGATGGTTGCCGCGCGAGGCGCGCGCGCCGGTGTAGGCCGCAACGTCCGAAGGCTTGAGCGTCAGCGTGCGCTTGCCGCTGGTGACGACGATCGAGGCACCGACCGGCACCACGCAGCTGGCGACGATGCGATCTTCGCCCTTCAAGGTGACGAGCTTGTTGCCCTTGCCCTTGGCGAGCTCCGGCAGCTCGCCGATCGCGAACACCAGCAGACGGCCTTCTGCGGTCACCAGTGCGAAGCGATCGCCCACGTCGCGCGTGATCGCCGGCGGTAGCGGAGCGCCTTCGAGCGTGATCACCGCCTTGCCGGCCTTGTTGCGCGCCTGCAGCTCGCCGAGCCGGGTCTGGAAACCGTAGCCGTCGGTGCCGCCGAGCACGTAGCGATCGCTCTCCTCGCCCATCAGCAGCGCGACGATGCGCGCGCCGTCCTGCAGGTCGAGCCTGGTCGTCACGGGCTCGCCCTGCGAGCGCGCGCTCGGCAGCTCGCGCGGATTGAGCGTGTAGCAGCGCCCCTTGCTGTCGAGCAGGATCAGCAGCTGGTTGGTCTTGCCGACCGCGTGCGCGAAATACTCGTCGCCGGCCTTGTACGACAGTGCGGTCGGATCGAGCTCGTGACCCTTGCCCGCGCGAATCCAGCCGGCCTTCGAAATCACCACGGTGACCGCTTCGGCCGGTGTGATCTCGGCCTGCGTCATCGCCACGGCCGGCGGCTTGGCGTTGATCGGGCAACGACGCTCGTCGCCGTAGGTCTTGGCGTCTTCCTTGATCTCCTTGGCGATGAGCTGCTTGAGCTTGTCGTCGTCGCCGAGCAGTTCTTCGAGGCCCTTCTTCTCGGCTTCGAGTTCGGCCTGCTCGCCCTTGATCTTCATCTCCTCGAGGCGCTGCAACTGGCGCAGGCGCGTGTCGAGGATGTAATCGGTCTGCACTTCGGACAGCGCGAACGTGCGCATGAGCTTGGCGCGCGGCTCGTCCTCGAAGCGGATGATGCGAATCACTTCGTCGAGATTCAGGAAGGCGATCAGCAGGCCTTCCAACAGGTGCAGGCGATCGTTGACCTTCTGCAGGCGGTGATTCAAACGCCGCGTCACCGTGTTGAAGCGGAAGCTCAGCCACTCGCCCAGGATGTCGCGCAGGTTCTTCACGCGCGGACGGCCATCGAGGCCGATCATGTTGAGATTGACGCGATGGCTGCGTTCGAGATCGGTGGTGGCGAACAGATGCGCCATCAGCGCTTCGGCATCGACGCGATTGCTGCGCGGCACGATGACGATGCGCGTGGGATTCTCGTGATCGGATTCGTCGCGCACGTCTTCGACGATCGGCAGCTTCTTGGCGCGCATCTGCTCGGCGATCTGCTCCTGGATCTTCGAACCCGACACCTGATGCGGCAGGTGCGTGATGACGATCACGCCTTCGTCTTCCTTCTCCCAGCGCGCACGTGCCCGCACCTGGCCCACACCGGTGCTGTAGATCTTCAGCAGATCGTGCGGCTCGGAAACGATTTCGCAGCCGGTCGGATAATCCGGCCCCGGCACGTGCTCCATGAGCGATTCGATCTGCGCGTTCGGATGCTTGAGCAGGTGGATGCAGGCGCGTGCGAGTTCGCGGATGTTGTGCGGCGGAATGTCCGTCGCCATGCCCACCGCGATGCCCATGGTGCCGTTGACGAGAATGTTCGGCAGCCGCGCGGGCAGCAGGCGCGGCTCGTCGCGCATGCCGTCGAAGTTCGGCGTCCAGTCCACCGTGCCCATGTCGAGTTCCGACAGCAGCGCGTTGGCGTACGGCGTGAGGCGCGATTCGGTGTAGCGATACGCGGCGAAGCTCTTGGGATCGTCCGCGCTGCCCCAGTTGCCCTGTCCGTCGACGAGCGGATAGCGATAGTTGAACGGCTGCGCCATGGTGACCATGGCTTCGTAGCAGGCCGAGTCGCCGTGCGGATGGTATTTGCCGATTACATCGCCGACGGTCAGCGCCGACTTGCGGTGCTTGGCGGTGGCGTTGATGCCGAGTTCGGACATCGAGTAGATGATGCGGCGCTGCACCGGCTTGAGGCCGTCGGCCACGTGCGGCAGCGCGCGGTCGAGCACCACGTACATCGAGTAGTCGAGATAGGCCTTCTCGGCGAAAAGCCGCAGCGGCAGGCGTTCGGTTTCGTTGGGGTCGATGGGGTTCATCAGAATCCGGAAATGAGATGGTCGAGCGCCGCGATGATGCGGTCGCGCTCGCTCGAAAGATTGACGATAGGGCGCCCGAGTGCGCGCCGATGAACGCTCAGAATGTCAGGTAGCCACAAGCGCAGGCGCTCGTTTCCGATCTGGAGCTCCGGCGTCAGCCGCTCGAACCGCGACCGCTCCGCTCCGAGCACCAGCAGCGGCACCACCACGGTGGTCTGCATGCCGGTCAGCAGGTCCGACTGGATTTCCAACAGGTAAGGACGAAGACGCCTCGCAGCAGGAACCGGATTGGCGTAGAGATCAAACTGCGCCATCGTCCTCCCACTTGCGCAGGCCGTTGCCGAAATCGTGGAAGTATTCGCTCATGAGCCCGTGCTTTTCGACGAACTGGTTGTAGGCCTCGATCGATTCCTTGTTGTCTTCCTGCCACTTGGCCCATTTGCGCTTGCGCACTTCCTCGGCCAGGCCCTGCTCGCAGGCGCGGGAAACATTGACGTCCAGCTCGCGGGCGTCACGCAGCAGCTCGGAATCCAGGCTGACGTTGGTCGCTTTCCGGCTGGCAGCGAGGCGGTCGTTACGTCCCATGTGGATCACCAATGCGCATAGTCATGCGCATGATAGCGAGCATGCTTGCCCAGGCCAATCAGACCTCGGCCCGGTTGCCCTCGCGCTCGAGCCAGTCCTTGCGGTCGCCCGCGCGCTTCTTGGCCAGCAGCATGTCGACCACGGTTTCGGCCGGCGTTTCATCGAGCGAGAGTTGCACGAGCCGACGCGTGTCCTTGGCCATGGTGGTTTCCCGCAGCTGCAGCGGGTTCATTTCGCCCAGGCCTTTGAAGCGCGTCACCGAGACCTTGGCGCGATTGTTCTCGGCCTTCAGGCGATCGAGGATGCCGTTCTTCTCGGGCTCGTCGAGCGCGTAGAACACCTGCTTGCCCGCATCGATGCGGAACAGCGGCGGCATCGCGATGTAGATGTGCCCGGCTTCGACCAGCGGCCGGTAATGCTTCAGGAACAGCGCGCACAGCAGCGTGGCGATGTGCAGGCCGTCGGAGTCGGCGTCGGCCAGCACGCAGACCTTGCCGTAGCGCAGCCCGCTGATATCGGGCGAGCCCGGATCGACGCCGATGGCGACGCTGATGTCGTGAATTTCCTGGCTGCCGAGCGCCTCGCCGTGATCGACTTCCCAGGTGTTCAGGATCTTGCCGCGCAGCGGCATGATCGCCTGCGTATCGCGGTCGCGCGCCTGCTTGGCCGAGCCGCCGGCCGAATCGCCTTCGACGAGGAACAGCTCGGTCTGGCGCAGGTCGGTCGACACGCAATCGGCGAGCTTGCCGGGCAGCGCCGGGCCGCTGGTGATCTTCTTGCGGACCACCTGCTTGGACTGCTTCATCCGCGCCGTCGCGTTGGCGATGACGAGCTGGGCAATCTGCTCGCCCTCGTTCGGATGCTGGTTGAGCCACAGGCTGAAACTGTCGTGCACCACGCCGGACACGAAGGCCGCGGTCTCGCGCGAGGACAGGCGCTCCTTGGTCTGGCCGGCGAACTGCGGGTCTTGCATCTTCACGGACAGCACGTAGCTGCAACCGGCCCAGGCATCGTCTGGCGTGAGCTTGAGCCCGCGCGGCAGCAGGTTGCGGAACTCGCAGAACTCGCGGATCGCCTCGGTCAGCCCGGTGCGCAGACCGTTGACGTGGGTGCCACCCTGGGCGGTCGGAATCAGGTTGACGTAGGCCTCGGACACCGGCTCGCCACCGCTGGTCAGCCAGAGCACGGCCCAGTCGGCCTCTTCGCGCTCGCCCTTGAAGTGGCCCACGAACGGCTCGGACGGCAGCGTCTCGGCTTCGGCGAGCGAATCCTTGAGGTAATCGGTCAGGCCGTTCTCGTACTGCCAGACCTGCTGCTCCTTGTTGATCTGGTCGTCGAGCGAGACGCGCAGGTTCGGGCACAGCACGGCCTTGGCGCGCAGCACCTGCCGCAGGCGCGGAATGGCGAACTTGGCGACGTCGAAATACTTGGCATCGGGCCAGAAACGGACCGTGGTGCCCGAATGCGACTTCGGCACGCTGCCGATCGGTCGCAGCTCGGCGGACTTGTCGCCGTTGGCGAAGTCGATCTGGTACTCGGTGCCGCCGCGCTTGACGCGTACTTCGAGCTTGGTCGACAGCGCATTGACCACCGAGACGCCGACGCCGTGCAGACCGCCCGAGAACTGGTACATCTTGTTGCTGAACTTGGCGCCCGAATGCAGCTTGGTCAGAATCAGCTCGACACCCGAGACCTTGTGCTCAGGATGCATGTCCACGGGCATGCCGCGACCGTCGTCGGACACCGACAGCGAGCCGTCCTCATAGAGCACGACATCGATGCGGCTGGCGTGGCCGGCCAGCGCCTCGTCGACCGAGTTGTCGATGACTTCCTGCGCGAGATGATTCGGGCGCTGGGTGTCGGTGTACATGCCGGGGCGCTTGCGCACCGGGTCCAGGCCGGACAGCACCTCGATCTGTGCGGCGCCGTAGGTCGAATTGGACGTATTGGAAGGAGCGGCCATTGATGCTTGGGAGGTCGAATGCGAGAGGGCCGGGCGGCAGAGGCCGCCGGCTCGTTGGCCGCGACGGTAGCCGATGAACCCAGCCTCCGCAACCACGCTAGACTGGGCGCTTCCCGACGCCAGCACCTCGCTCGCGATGCCGAAAAATACCGATAAATCAGGGCTCTTCAACGAAGAACCCAGCGCTCAGCCGGAACCGGCCGTGGCCGCGGCTGCGGCGACCGACGAGGTCTCGCGCTTCGAAGACGCGCTTGGCGAACTCGAAACCATCGTCGGCCAGATGGAGCGCGGCGATCTGAAGCTCGAAGAATCGCTGCGCCTGTTCGAGCGCGGTGTCGCACTGACCCGCCAGTGCCGCCAGTCGCTCGAAACCGCCGAGCTCAAGGTGCGCAACCTGCTCGCCTCCGACGACAGCGCCGGCTGAGTTCAGAAACGCCTTGAACATCACTTCTTTCGGCTCCCGCGTGGAGGCCTATCGGCAGCGCGTGGAAGCGGCGCTCGACCGTTGCATCCCGGCGCCCGGCACCTATCCGGCGCGGCTGCACGAGGCCATGCGCTATTCGACGCAGGGCGGCAAACGCCTGCGCGCCCTGCTCGTCTACGCGGCCGGCGAAGTGCTCGCGCTCGACCCCGAGGCGCTCGACGCCCCGGCCTGCGCGCTCGAACTGATCCACGCCTATTCGCTCGTGCACGACGACCTGCCGTCGATGGACGACGACGATCTGCGCCGCGGCCGCCCGACCACGCACAAGCAATACGACGAGGCCACCGCGATCCTCGTCGGCGACGGCCTGCAGGCGCTCGCGTTCGCGGTGCTCGCGCGCGAAGGCCAGCACCTCGTCGCGGCCCAGCGCCTGCAGATGATCTCGACACTCGCGCGCGCCTCCGGATCGTGCGGCATGGTCGGCGGCCAGGCCGTCGACCTCGAATCCGAGCAGCGCTCGCTGACGCTCGCCGAGCTCGAATGCCTGCACATGCACAAGACCGGGGCGCTGATCCTGGCGAGCCTGATGCTCGTCACGCAGGCCTCGGCGTTCGCGGACGCCGGCTGGTTCAATGCGCTCGAACGCTATGGCCGGCTGATCGGCCTGGCCTACCAGATCCAGGACGACGTGCTCGACATCGAGGGCAGTTCGGCCGATCTCGGCAAGACCGCCGGCAAGGATGTTGCGGCGCACAAATCAACCTATCCTTCACTGATGGGGCTCGATCCAGCCAAGCGCCGCGCAGCCCAGCTGTTCGACGAAGCGCGGACCGCCCTGGCGGTGTTTGGCGATCGGGCGGAGCCTCTGGTCTGGCTCGCGGACCACATCCAGGGCCGCAAGCACTGAAATGCGGCGGACCTCATGCAAGCAAGGGGCAATGACGCGTCGGCCAGCGAGCCCAGGCCCTGGCGACATGAGTAGCCGTTGATCTTCCACCATAATGCTTTCAACACCTTATTCCACTTTCCAGCATGACTGACATCCCGGGATATTCGCTCTTGGGCGGGGTCAACACCCCTGCCGACCTGCGCAGGCTGCCCGCCGCCGAGCTGCCGCATCTGGCCGTGGAACTGCGCCGCTTCCTGATCGAAACCCTCGGCCGCATCGGCGGCCACTTCGCCGCCAACCTCGGCACCGTCGAGCTCACGCTGGCGCTGCACCGCGTGCTCGATACCCCGCACGACCGTGTCGTCTGGGACGTGGGCCATCAGTCGTATCCGCACAAGATCGTCACCGGCCGTCGCGCCCGGCTCGAAACCATCCGCAAGCTCGGCGGCCTGGCGCCGTTCAACCACCGCGCCGAGAGCGATTACGACGCCTTCGGCGTCGGCCACAGCAGCACCGCGATCTCGGCCGCCGCCGGCATGGCCGCCGGCGCGCGCGTGCGCGGCGAGAAGCGCCGCGCGGTGGCGGTGATCGGCGACGGCGGCATGACCGGCGGCATGGCCTTCGAGGCACTCAACCACGCCGGCCACGCCGGTCTCGACATGCTCGTGATCTACAACGACAACGACATGTCGATCTCCGAGAACGTCGGCGGCCTGCGCGATCATTCCGCGCGCCTCGTGCAGAAGCTCGGCCTGGTCGCTCCGCATCTCGTGCGCCTGCCGCAGGACGGCGAGGACCGCGTCGAAACCCATCTCGACAATCCGGGTGCGCTGTTCCGCACCTTCGGCTTCCACTACACCGGGCCGATCGACGGCCACGACCTCGATGCGCTGACCTCAGCGCTCGAAAAGCTCAAGGACGCGCGCGGCCCGCAGCTGCTGCACGTCATCACGGTCAAGGGCAAGGGCTTTACGCCCGCCGAGGCCGATCCGATCAAGTATCACGGCGTCACTCAATTCGATCCGGTCACCGGCGCGTTCCCGGCCAAGAAGCCGGCCGGTGCGCCGAGCTACACGCAGGTGTTCGGCGACTGGCTGTGCGAAACCGCGGCGCGCGACGAGCGCATCGTCGCGATCACGCCGGCGATGCGTGAAGGCTCGGGCCTGGTCGACTTCGCCAAGCGCTTTCCGGATCGTTATTTCGACGTCGGCATCGCCGAGCAGCATGCGGTGACCTTTTCGGCGGGCCTGGCCTGCGAAGGCCTGAAGCCGGTCTGCGCGATCTATTCGACCTTCCTGCAGCGCGGCTACGACCAGCTGGTCCACGACGTCGCGATCCAGAACCTGCCGGTGGTGTTCGCGATCGATC
Source organism: Hydrocarboniphaga effusa AP103 (assembly GCF_000271305.1). Lineage (GTDB taxonomy): Bacteria > Pseudomonadota > Gammaproteobacteria > Nevskiales > Nevskiaceae > Hydrocarboniphaga > Hydrocarboniphaga effusa. The sequence continues at coordinate 906,225 of NZ_AKGD01000002.1, read as the reverse complement.
GCGGTGGTCTGGTCGGCGCCGACGGCGCGACGCATCACGGCGCCTTCGATCTGTCGTACCTGCGCTGCATTCCGAACCTCGTGATCATGGCGCCGAGCGACGAGAACGAGTGCCGCCGCATGCTCGCGACCGGCATCGCCCACACCGGGCCGAGCGCGGTGCGCTATCCGCGCGGCAACGGCAAGGGCTTGCCGAAAGAGGCCGAGCCCAAGCCGCTCGCGATCGGCAAGGGCTGCCTCGTGCGCGAGGCCAAGGGCCGCCGGCTTCCGCGCGTCGCCCTGCTCGCCTTCGGCTGCATGGTCGAGAACGCGCTGCGCGTCGCCGACATTCTCGATGCGACGGTCGCCGACATGCGCTTCGTCAAACCGATCGACGCCGAACTCGTGCTCGAACTCGCCAACGAGAGCGACCTGCTCGTGACGATCGAGGACAACGCCCGCATGGGCGGCGCCGGCAGCGCGGTCAACGAGGTGCTCGTCGCCCAGCACCACAAGGTGCAGGTGCTCAACCTCGGCCTGCCCGATCATTTCATCGAGCACGGCACGCGCGAGGAATTGCTGGCCCAGTGCGGGCTCGACGACGCCGGCATCCTGCGCGCGATCCAGAAGCGCCTGCGCGCTCGCGATCTGGATGAAAGCAAGGTTCGGCAAGCCTGAGTTTGCCTTCTCCCTGGGAGAGGGTGGCGCGTAGCGCCGGGTGAGGGAGTCTCCGGCGCAAATCAGGCCGGGCTGTGACTGCGAATCCCTCACCCCTACCGCTCTCCCGGAGGGAGAGGGCTTACATCGGCCTGATCAGTAATTGATCTGCAGCTGGAACCGCAGCAGATCGCCATCGACGACGTTGTACGGCGCGCTGCCGACATTGGTGCGCTCCATGTGCGCGTAGGCGGCGACGAGCTCGAGCTCCGGACGAATCTGCCATTCGATGCCGGCTTCCACTTCGTCCACCTTCATCTTCGGCGCGTTGGTGTCGAACTTGGAGGCGCCGTCGTAGGTCTGGCCCTTGATGTACGGGAAGAAGACGCCGTGCTCCTTGGTGTCGAGCTTGTACATCGCCTGCAGGTAGCCGCCGCTCAGCGAGCGCACGCGAACTTCCTGCGCGTCGATGTCGAGTTCCGGTCCGCGGCCGACCGTCCACTCGCCCTGCAAGCCGAAAGGCTGCGGATAGACGATGAAGTGCGCGGCCACGCGCTGGTCCTTGAAACCGTGCTGGCGCGCATCGGTGGCCGGCGTGAAGCTGCTGCCGTCGACCGTGATCGAGCCGGTGCCGATCTTGAAATAGCCCGTGTAGGCGTCGACACCCAGTTCCACGATCTGGCCGTTGGCGAACTCGAACGGATAGGTGGCATGCGCCACGGTGTGGAAGCTGTCGTTGCCTTCGGCGCGGTTGGCGCCCTGGCCGTTGTAGACGCCCAGGCCGAACATGCCGTAGTCGCCCGAGCCCTTGAGACCATCGCGGATCAGGTGGCGATAACGCTCGCCGACCGCCTTGGGCGTGTAATAGAAGAACGCGCCGAGGTCGCGCTCGTCGCGCACCGCGGAGTTCAGCGCATCGGCGCGATCGAGCGTCAGGCGGTTCTGGCTCGACTGCATGTTTTCCCAGCCGTACGGCACTTTCGACTGGCCGACGCGCACGCGATATTCGCGATCCTTGTCGAAGTACAGGTCGGCGTAGATGTCGCGCAGCTGCGCGAAGTTGCCGGTGCTCGATCCGCTCGGCGTGCTCGCGAAATCGGGCTGGAGGTAGATCGACACATGGTCGGAAACATCGCCGCTGAGCACCACGCGCGCGCGGCGGATGCCGAGGCTCTGGTTGTCGCCGATGAAGCGGTCGCCCGGAGCGCGCAGCTCCTGCGAATCGCCTGACAGCGGCTCGTCGAGACGAATCTGCGTGTAGCCGCGCAGCGAGAGCTTTTCGAACCACTTCTTGTCGCTCGGCGTCTTCGGCTGCGGTGAGGCCACCGTGGCCGGCGCCGGAGCGGGCGGAGGCGGAGGCAGCTGCACCTTGTCCTCGACCTGCTTGAAGGTACCGAGTTTGACGCGATCCGGCCCCGGCTCGGAGTAGATCTGCCGCGTGTTCTTGTCGACGTAGAGATCGAGATTTTCTGCGTTCACCTCGATCGGCGACAGGCTGCTCAGCAGAAGGGCGGCGGCGAGAGGCGTTTTCTTCATTCGGTCACAAAACTCGGTCGGATATGACAGCTCTGTTAAGGCGCCGAACCGAGCCTCGATGGGCTCTTTGCAGCTCTGGCGGCGCGATTTCCCTCTTTCGCGCGAGCGAAGACGGGAATTCGGGCCGCAAGTTACTCAGACCTGATTTCGAATTGATGAAATATCGATGACAGTTCTGTTACAGGCGTCGCTTTGCGTGACACCTGTCGCGGGCCACTACGCGCCCGCCGCCGCGCGGGCGAGCGCGGCCGCGGGCCTAGGCTTTATCGAACCAGCGCAGCTGATCGCGCAGGCTGACCACGCTGCCGACGATGGTCAGCGCCGGCCCCCGCACCTGTGCCGCCTGCACCTCGGCGGCGAGCGTGCCGAGCGTGGCCGCGATGACGCGCTGGTTCACCGAGGTACCCTGCTCGACCACGGCCGCCGGCCAGTCGGTCGGCAGGCCATGTTCGATGAGCGCCTGGCAAAGCTCGGGCAGCGAATTGAGCCCCATGTAGATGACGACGGTTTGCCCTGGACGCGCGAGCGCGTCCCAGTGCAAGGCCAGCTTGCCGTCGGCGCGCTGGTGGCCGGTCACGAAAATGCAGGCCTGCGCGTGATCGCGGTGGGTGAGCGGAATGCCCGCGTAGGCCGCGCAGCCGTTGGCCGCGGTGATGCCCGGTACCACCTGGAACGGAATGCCGGCCGCCGCGAGCTCCTGAATCTCCTCGCCGCCGCGTCCGAATACGAACGGATCGCCGCCCTTGAGCCGCAGTACCCGTTTGCCCTCGAGCGCCAGCCGCACGAGCTCGCTGTTGATCTGCTCCTGCGGCAGCGTGTGGCGCGCGCGCCGCTTGCCGACATAGATGCGCTCGGCGTCGCGGCGCACGAGATCGAGGATGGAACTGGGCAGCAGGGCGTCGTAGAGCACCACGTCGCACTGCTGCATGAGTCGCAGCGCACGAAACGTCAGCAGATCCGGATCGCCCGGGCCGGCGCCGACCAGGTAGACCTCTCCGCGCACCGGTTCGCCGTCGAGGAGCTTCTGCAGTTCGGCGTCGGCAGCCGCTTCGGCGGCACCGGACAGCACCGCTTCGGCGCCCGGCGAATCGAGGAAGCGCTCCCAGAGTCCGCGCCTTTGCGGCTGCGCGAGCGCCTGCTGCACACGCTCGCGCCGCTCGCCCATGAACTGCGCGAGCCGGCCGTAGGCGGCCGGCAGCAGGGTTTCGAGTTTCTCGCGCAGGCGGCGGCCGAGTACCGGCGCCAGGCCTTCGGTGCCGATGGCGATGACCACCGGCCAACGATCGACGATCGACGGCGTGACGAAGCTGCTGGCCTGAGGATCGTCGACGGCGTTGACCGGGATACCGCGCGCATCGGCCTCGGCGGCGATGCGGCGGTTGAGCTCGGGGTCGTCGGTCGCCGCGATCACCAGCGCGCAGCTGTCGAGACGGGACGCTTCGAATTCGGTGCCCAGATGACGAACCGCCTGCGCCTCGCTCAGTGCGAGCAGTTCCTCGTTGAGCTCACGCGCGACGATCTCGATGCGCGCCCGCGAGCGCGCCAGCAGCCGGACCTTGCGCGCCGCGACCTCGCCTCCGCCCACCACGAGCACGCGCCGGTCGGCGACGCGGAAGAAAAGCGGGAAGAACGACCATTTGCCGTCAGAGGTCATGGTGGATTCGGGCTGCGAGGTTCCGGCATTCGTTGAGCGCTACGCCGTTCCTCTCTCCCGCTCGCGGGAGAGAGTCCCGCCGAAGGCGGGGAGAGAGGGTTCGTCTGGAAAGCGCGCGCACTTTGCGAGCTTCCCCTCTCCCGGTCCTTCGGACCACCCTGGTCGGGGTGAGAGGATTCGAACCTCCGGCCTCTACGTCCCGAACGTAGCGCTCTACCAGGCTAAGCTACACCCCGCCGCACGCGGGAGAGGGGAACAAAATCCTACAGCCCCAGATTCAGCCCCGGCGGCAGCTGCATGCCGCCCGTGGCGGCCGCCATCTTGTCCTTGCTGATCGCATCGATCTTCTGCGAGGCGTCGTTGATCGCCGCGGCGATCAGGTCTTCGAGGAATTCCTTGTCTTCCTGCAGCGCGGCCGGGGCGATTTCGACCTTGCGCGCCTGGTGCTTGCCGTCGAGCGTGACGCGGACCATGCCGGCGCCGGATTCGCCGGTGGCTTCGAGCTTGGCGACTTCGTCCTGAGCGCGCTTGATGTTGTCCTGCACCTGCTGCGCCTGGCGCATGAGCTGGCCTAGCGGACCTTTCATGGGTAACTCCTCAAAGATTCAAAAGATTGGGTGACGAAAGCCGGATGGCTCTCAGGAATCGAGCGGCTGGATCGAGCCCGGGCGCACGCTGGCCCCGAACTGTTCGCGAAACGCGCGCACCACCGGATCGGTTTCGATCGAAACCTGCGCAGCCTTGACCTTCTCGACCGCGCGCCGCGCATCGAGCTCGGCCGGGCTGATGCCCGCCGACGACTCGGGCGCCGGCTCGTCGGCCATGCGCAGCTGGATGCGCAGTTCGATGCGCTCGCCGTAGGCACGCGACAGCGCCGCCTCGAGCGCGGCGCGACGCGCCTCGACGAGCAGAAACGCCGCGTCGGGCGACAGGTACAGCAGCACGCGATTGTCTTCGCGTGACACCCAGGCGCACTGGCGCGCGAGCTGGCGCGCGGCGCCCTCGAGTCCGAGCTGCTCGTGCAGTTCGGCCCAGGGCAAGGCGGACAGATCCGATGTCGCCGATGCAGCAGGCGTCGAGGCGGAACCGGTGGGCGGCTCGGCGGCCGAGGTCGGAGCGGCTTCGGCCATGGCGCCCGATGCACCGGCGCTCGCCGTCTGCGGGCGCGACCCGCCGGCCACGGACGGCGTCGGCCTCGCCCCACCCGCCGGAGGCGCCTTCGGTGCCGTGCCGCCGGCCTCGTCGGGCTTGAACGCGAGCATGCGCAGCAGGCTCATTTCGAAACCCAGGCGCGGATCGGGTGCCCACGGCAGATCGCGACGACCGTTGACCGCGATCTGATACCAGAGCTGCACGTCCTCGACGGTCATTTCAGCGGCGAGCGCGACGATGTCCGCATCGTCGTCGTCATCGCGCGCATCGGGCAGCAACTGCAGCACGGCGATGCGCTGCAGGCTCGCGGCGACGTCGTTGAGCAGCGAGGCGTAATCGGGCGATTGCGATTCGAGCTTCCTGAGCGCGGCGAGCATCAGCGCGCCGTCGCTCTTGGCGAGCGCCTGCAGCAGCTCGACGAGCATCTGCCGCGAACCCGTGCCGAGCATCTCGGCCACCGGCTCGCGCTTGAGCGCTTCGCCGCCCGCGAACGCGATCGCCTGATCGAGTAGCGACAGGCCATCGCGCATCGAGCCATCGGCCGAGCGCGCGATCTCGGTCGCGGCCGCGAGCTCGTAGCCGACGCCTTCGTTGTCGAGCACCTTGGCGAGCTGGTCGCGGATCACCACCACCGGCAGGCGCTTCAGGTTGAACTGCAGGCAGCGCGACAGCACCGTGATCGGCAGCTTTTGCGGATCGGTGGTCGCGAGGATGAATTTGACGTGCGACGGCGGCTCTTCGAGTGTCTTCAGCAGCGCGTTGAACGCGCTCTTCGACAGCATGTGGACTTCGTCGATCAGGTAGACCTTGTAGCGTCCGCGCGCCGGCGAATACTGGCTGTTGTCGATCAGCTCGCGCACGTTGTCGACGCCGGTGTTGCTCGCGGCGTCGATTTCGAGCAGGTCGACGAAGCGGCCGCCATCGACTTCCTTGCAGGCGCTGCAAGTGCCGCAAGGCTGCGAGGACACGCCGGTCTCGCAATTGAGGCCCTTGGCGATGATCCGCGCGAGCGTGGTCTTGCCGACCCCACGCGTACCGGTGAGCAGAATGGCCGGATGCAGCTTGTCGCCATCGAGCGCGTGCGACAGCGCCTTGACCACATGCCCCTGCCCCATCACGTCGGCGAAGACGCGCGGGCGCCATTTACGGGCGAGTGCGAGATAGCTCATGTGAATTCGTCGAAACGTGAAGCCGGCGGCGCCGACCGGAGCGCGATTGTCGGCGATGCCGCCGGACGAGGCCAGCCTGCTCGCGCGGGGCGAAGGCTACTGCTTGGCCTTGGGCTTGGCGGCCGCGCCGGCGCGCTGCAGCTGGTGTTCTCCGATGCCGGGCAGCATCACGAGCAGCGACCCGTCCTTGACAAGCTGCATCGCACCTTCACCGATCGGGGCCCCGCTTTCGGGCGAGCGCAGCACGATGATCCAGCCGCCGTTGTGCGCCTGGTAGAGCACGTCGAGCTTGCTCGCCTCGCCTTGTGGAGCGCCGGCCGCATCCGCCGGGGAAATGATGATTTGCTCGGCAGCGAACTCCCAGCCGATGGAGCCGGCATCGCCCTTCTCGACCCATTTTCCGATCGCCTCCTGGGGCACGACCGCAGCGGTCGAAACGAAGCTGACGCAAGCGAACAACAGGCCCGGCAAAGACGCGGCAAGACGCATGTCTACGAACTCAGTGGTGGATACAGTGGTGAATGGAAGCCGATCTGCTTGCGCGCATGCGGCTTCACGGCCACTTCCGCCTCAAGCATTTTCTTGAGTTCGGCGCCGTTGCCGAGTTCCCCGAGCAGCTTCGCACGATTGCGCACCACCGCGTAGTCGCCGGGCGTCAGCGAATCGATCTCGCGCACGCCGGCCGGCGCCTCGATATCGAAGTAATGACGGAACGCGAGCTCGCGCTGGGCGGGCTTGAGGAAATCGAACTTCACCTTGAACGAGAAGCGGCGCAGCGCGGCCTCGTCGAGATGGCTCATGAGATTGGTGATGCAGGCGAACGGCAGCTCGTGGCTTTCCATCCAGGTCAGCATTTCGTTGACCTGGCTGATCTCCCAGCCCTGGCTCGCATGGCGGCGGTCACCGAGCAGCGAATCGGCCTCGTCGAACACCAGGAACGCGCCAGCATCGCGCGCCTCGGCGAACGCGGCGGCGATATTGCGCTCGTTCTCGCCGACCCATTTGCTGAGCAGGTCGGAGGCGCGCTTCTGGATCACCTCCAGGCCCATCTCGCGCGCGAGCCAGCGCACGTAGGCGCTCTTGCCGGTACCCGGCGGGCCGTAGAGGCACAGCGAGAACGCACGCGTATCGAGCCCGGACAGGCGCGTCGCGAGATTCGCCAGATCGAGATCGGCGTTGATCAGCTGCGGCTCGTAGGCGACCGCGTTGTTCGGCCGCGGCGGCGCCTCGGCGCCGCGCATGACCTTGGCGATCGAGGTCACCGCGCGACGAATCTCGCGCGAGCCGCCGCCGGTCAGGCGCGCCGAACGAACCGCGCCGGCGGCGATCGCGGGCGCGGTGTCGAAGTCCTCGGCCAGGCGGCGAATTTCGTCGCGCGGAATGTCGACATGCTCGCGCTCGAGCAGGCGCGCCCAGACGCGCTCGCGCACGCGCGCCGGCGGCACCTTCATTTCGATCGCGAAGGTCATGCGGCGCAGCACGCTCGGTCCGAGCGCGGACGGATCGTTGACCGTCCACAGCGTCGGCACACGCGATTCCTCGAACAGCTTGTGCATGAACACGCGCGAGCCGTAGCCGCCCGGGCGCTCGGCGAGGAACTCGTCGTGGCCTTCGGCGCGCAGCAGGTCTTCGGCCTCGTCGAACAGCAGCAGGGCATCGGTCTGGTTTTCGAGCAGCTTCTGCGACAGCCGGAACGAGCCCACGCGCTCGTCGCGCGAAGGCTCCTGCCCGCGCTCGTCGGCCATGCCGACGCCGTAGAGCTTCAGGCCCAGCTTGGCCGCGAGCGTCTTGCAGAACTCGGTCTTGCCGGTTCCCGGCGCGCCGTACAGCAGGATATGGATACCGTGCTCCTGCAGGCTGGCCGCACGCGACAGGATGTTGCCGGCCAGGTCGCGGTCTTCGCGCAGGTGCTCGTAGTCCTCCCACTCGAGGCTGTGCAGCAGCGGATCGCCGAGCAGCGCGGCGCGCACGTCGGACAGCGGCTCGGCCTGGGCCTGCAAAAAGCGCGTCAGCGCCGGCAGCGGCTGGCAGTCGGAGCGGTAATCGATGGTGAACAGGCCCGACCCGAGCAGCCGGCCGCGCGGCGACATGGCGTCGAGCAGTTCGCCGCGCGTGAGCCCGAGCAGGGTCGCGAGCACGCCCATGACGGTCGAATCGCCGGCGCGGATCTCGTCGAGCTCCAGAGTCTCGAACAAGTCCTCGAACAGCGGCGAGACCTTGGCGCGCACCAGGGCGCCCATGAGCACGTGCTCCTGCTCGGAGAGCTGCAGCAGCTCGCCGACCGCGCGCAGGTTCAGCTCCAGCACCGACGGTTCGGCCGATTCGCGCACGGCCACGGCCGAGCGCAGGGCCTCGACGATGATGTCGTTGGTGATCGTGCGGTTTTCGTCGCCGAGATCGACTTCGAGATGCTCGGCCTCGTCGAGCACGAAGCGCGTGTAGCCGTCCTGGGCCCAGCGATAGCGGTCGACGCGGACCGAGAAATTGCTGAGCCAGCTCAACAGCAGCCGCTGCTCGAAGACTTCCATCATGGCACTGCCTTATGACGACGGGGCGAGACTGAAAATGTGGCCGAAGCCGGCGCTTCCAAGTACAGCCTGCTGAACCGCTCAATGTGACGATTAATCAAACTAAATTCCACAACCAAGCAAAATCAAACACCACGACAACCGTGCACCTTGCGTGCCCCGACTGCATGAACCGGACCGGGAGCCGATCCGGAAGGTGAGAAGAAGGTCCGCGCCAGCTGACTCCGGCGCCCGGTGCACCGCTACCGTTGCTCCCTTCCGGGCCTGGCGGGGTTCACGGCTTGCCGTCGCGGAGGGCCGGCGCGGACCAGTGACCATTATCGCCGAATTCCGCAGCTCAGGTGCCGAAAAATGCGATTGGCCTGAAATGGTCAGATATTCGCCGGATTCGCTGGCTCAGAACCGGCACCGTCAGCCTTGGCCGCGCGCGCGGCCTGCTGCTCGACCAGCGTCAGGGCGACGCGATCGCGCAGGTAGGCTGGAGCGAGTTCGTCGCCGCTGAGAGCCTGGCCGCTCGCGAAGGCGGGCAGCGCGAGCCGGAGCGCTGCGGCTGCGTGCGGCAGCGCCTGGCCGTCGATGAAGCTCGGCTCGATCTTCAGTCTCTGCTTCAACAAAGCTTCGTAAGTGCCCCAGCCGGTTCCGGCCGCGACCCAGACCACCCCGGCCACCAGATCGGCCTCGATGGCGCCTGGCGGCATGACCCGATCCGGCAACAGCGCTCGTGCCAGTCCGCCCGGCCCGCGCTCATAGGCGCCCCAGTAAACCTCGCTCATGCGGGCATCGATGCAGGCCATCACGCGCTCGGCTCCGGCCTCGATTGCGCCCTGGGCGAGCATGGCGAGCGAACTGACGCCGACGACCGGCCGGTCGAGCGCGAGCGCCAGACCTTTGACGAAGCCGACCGCGATGCGCACGCCCGCGAAGCTGCCCGGGCCGATGCCGGCGACAAGGCCGTCGAGCTGGGCCGGCCTGACCCCGGTTTCGGCGAGCAGCTGCTGCACGAGCGGAAGCAGGCGTTCGGTATGCGTGCGCCCGGCGACTTCGTAGCGCTCAACCGCTTCGCCGTCCAGCCAGAGGGCGACGGAGCAGGCTTCGGTGGCGGTGTCGACGGCGAGCAGGCGCATGGAGTCGGAGAAATCGGGAAAACAGCAAATCGGGGAGCAGCTTAAAGCGTCGCCGCCCAATCCAGGGCCTCGTCACGGTTCACGCGCGGCATCGGCGGCAGCGCTTCGAGCACCTTGCGGCCGTAGGGCTTGCCGCGCAGGCGCGGGTCGCCGATCACGAGCAGGCCGCGATCGCCGGAATCGCGGATCAGCCGGCCGGCACCCTGGCGCAGCATCATCACGGCATCGGGCAGCTGGTAATCGAAGAACGGATTGCCGCCGGCCTTGCGGATCGCGGCCAGGCGCGCCTCGAACACCGGGTCGCCCGGGGCCGCGAACGGCAGCCGGTCGATCAGCACGAGCCGCAGCGCCCTGCCCTTGACGTCGACGCCTTCCCAGAAGCTCGCGGTGCCGACCAGCACGCCGTCGCCGTCTTTCGTGAAGCGTTCGAGCAGGCGGGCGCGATCGTCCTCGCCCTGCACGTAGAGGTTCTGCGTGAGCTTGGCCCGCAGCGTCTGCGCGACCTGCTTGAGCGCCCGGTGGCTGGTGCAGAGCACGAAGGCGCCGCCGCGCGCGGCCTCGATGATCGGCACCACGGCCTCGATGAAGCGCGCGGTGTAATCGGGCGCGTTCGGCTCGGGCAGGTCGCTGGGCAGGTGCAGCCGCGCCTGCTCGGCGTAGTCGAACGGGCTGTCGAGCGCGAGCGTCTGCGCGCGCTCCAGGCCGAGCTGGCGCTGGAAGTGGCCGAAATCGCCGGCCGCCGACAAGGTCGCCGACGTGAAGATCCACGCGCCGGCATGGGTCAGACGCAGCTTCTCGAAGCTTTCGGCGACCTCGATCGGGGTCTGGTGGAAGCTGCCGCCGCGACCGCGCGCCTCGATCCAGCGCACGCGGCCTTCGAGCACCTCGGGCGCGGTCAGCAGGGACCAGCGCTCGTAGGCGGCCGCGGCGCGCTCGAACACGCCCGACAGCGCCGGCGAGCGCTCCTCGTAGGCGCGCACGGTCTGGCGAAACTCGAACAGCCGCTCCTCGGTGGTTTCGATGAGCTTGGGCACCATCGGCCTGGCGACGAAATCCTCGAGCTTGAGCCGGCCGTTGATCATGGCGAAAGCCGCTTCGAGCGACTGCACGGCGTCGGCCAGCGCTTCGCTCGCGGAGACCAGATCCGGCAGGTCGCCCCACTCGTCCGCCTCGTTCTGGGCATCGGTGGCGAGGTCGCGCAGTTGGCGCGTCGACACGCGTACGCCGAAGAATTGGGTCGCGAGTTCGGGCAGCTGATGCGCCTCGTCGACGACCACGGCGTCCGAGCCCGGCAAAATCTCGCCGAAGCCCTCGTCCTTGAGCAGAAAATCGGCGAACAGCAAGTGGTGATTGACGACGACGAGGTCGGCCGCCAGTGCCGCGCGACGCGCCTTGACGACGAAGCACTCGGCGAAATCCGGGCATTTGGCGCCCAGGCAGTTGTCGGCCGTCGAGCTCACGCGCGCATGCAGCGGATCGTCCTCGGGCAAGTCGCCGAATTCGGACAGCTCGCCCGAATCGGTGGTCTTGGCCCAGGCGCGCAGGCGATTCAGGCGGTCGTCGTAGCGCCAGCCGGGCGTCTGCATCGCGCGCGTCGTGCGCTGGATGCAGAAGTAGTTCGAGCGCCCCTTGAGCAACGCGGTGCGCGCCGGAATCTTGAGCGCGGAGAGCAAGCGCGGAAGATCGCGACGGTAGAGCTGGTCCTGCAGGTTCTTGGTGCCGGTGGACACCACCACGCGACGTCCGGCGACGAGCGCCGGAACCAGGTAGGCGTAGGTTTTGCCGGTGCCGGTGCCGGCTTCGACGATCAGGGTTTCGGCGTTGTCGATGACGCCGGCGACCGCTCGCGCCATTTCGCGCTGCGGGCCGCGCGAAACGAAACCCGGCAGGCCGCGCGCGAGTACGCCTTCGTCGCCGAACCAGTCATCGACCTCGTCCACTAGCTGCCGATCAGGTTGCGCTGAATCTCGTCGAGTCGGCCTTGCGCCTGCAGGGCGCCGATGGCATCGCCCTGGGCCTGGCGCGCCTCGGTGATGATCTTCCAGTTCTCGAGTTCAACGTAGACGTTGCCGCGCGCGAGGCTGTTGGACTTCAGCGCGATGCTCTCGGCGTTGTCGTAGAGCTTTTTGTCGAGGTAGTTGCGGGCCAGGGCCGACCAGACGAAGTAGTTGCGCGGCTCGATGCGTACGGCGCGTTCGAGCGCCCCGCTGGCCTGATCGTACTGGCCGGCGGCGCGCGCCTGACTGGCCTGCTTCATGAGCGACACCACGGCGCCGCCGCTGATGTCGGCCGCGCTCTTGGGATAGTTCGGCGGGGTCTTCTGCGGCGGAATCGTCGCCGTCTGGTCACCCGGCAAGATCGGGACCGGCTGCCGGGGCTGCTGCGGGGCGGCCGGGGCCGGCTGCTGCGGCGCCGGATAGACCGTGCCGACCGGCGGCTGGGGTTGGCTGCCGCCTGCCGGGTAGCCGGTGCGTTGGCCGGTGCTGCTCGCGCAGCCTGCCAATATGAGCAGGCCCAGCGAGGCGAGCTTGTGGCCGGTAAAACAGTAGAAGCCTTGCATCCTCATTCGAAAATCTCGCGCAACCATTGCAGGGGCTGGGATTCGGCGGACCGTGCGCAGGGCGCCCAGCTGGCCGGAGCGTAACCCCGCAAGTAGGGCAGCATCAGGCGGCTCTGGCAACCCTCGTCGGCCTTGAGGCCGGTGACCGTGTCGACCCATTGCTCCTCGACGTCCGGCGGCGGGATCAGGTCCAGCGAGCGCACGTTCAGATTGCTGAAGAGGTCGGTCCAGATCGGCAGCGCACCGGTGGCGCCCGAAAGCCCCATGGGCTTGTAGTCGTCGCGGCCGATCCAGATCACGCCGACGCGGTCGCCCGCGAAGCCGGCGAACCACGAATCGCGCAGATCGTCGGTGGTGCCGGTCTTGCCGGCCAGCACGATGTCGCCCGGAATCTTGCTGTAGGCCGAGCGGCCGGTGCCGATTCGCATGACCTGGGTCATCGCCCAGTTGATGAGATAAACCGGGCCTTCGGACAGCGTCTGCTTGACCCGGATCGGATAGCGGTTGAGCGGCTCGCCCTCTTTGGTCGTGACCTCCCGGATCGAGGACAGCGGGCTCTGGAAGCCGTTGGCCGCGAGCGTGCCGTACATCTGCGCGACCTCGATCGGGGCGATGTCCACCGCACCGAGGAACATCGACGGCACCAGCCCGGTATTGCCCGTGTAGCCGGCCTGCTTGAGCGTCTGCAGCACGTTCTTCTCGCCGACTTCGAGGCCCAGGCGCACGGTCGGCAGGTTGTAGGACTGGGCCAGCGCGATGTAGAGCGGCTGCGGGCCATGCAGCTTGCGATCGTAGTTGTTCGGGGCCCAGATCTGCTTGGTCGGCAGGCGCAGCGAGATCGGCTCGTCCTCGAGATAGGTATGCAGGTTGAAGCGGTCGCCCTGCTCGAGGGCCGTCAGATACACGAAGGGCTTCACGAGCGAGCCGATCGAGCGCCGCGAATCGAGCGCGCGGTTGAAACCGGCGTAGCGTGTATCGCGACCGCCGACGACCGCGAGCACGTCGCCGCCGTCGACGCTCGTCACCACGCCGGCCGATTCGAGTGTTCCGGCGGGCAGCTTCTTGGACTTTTCGAGCGTCGCCAGACCCTGGCCGATGCTGCGTTCGAGCTCTTCCTGCGCGCGCGGCTCCAGCGTCGTGAAGATGCGCAGGCCTTCGTCGGTCAGGTCGGATTCGGCGTACTGGCCACGCAGCTGGCGCTTGACCAGGTCGACGAAAGCCGGATAGCGCTCGACCCCGCCCTTGCCGCTGCCGGCCAGACTCAGCGGCCGCGCGATCGCCGATTCCATCTCGGCATCGCTAATGAGCCCTTCGTCGCGAAACACGTGCAGCACCAGATCGCGGCGCTCCTTGGCGCGCTTGGCGTTGCGCCGCGGGTTGTAGTACGAAGCGCCCTTGACCACGCCGACGAGCAAGGCGATCTCATGGTCGCGCAGCTCGCCGAGCGGCTTGTTGAAATAGAAGTAGCTGGCGAGGCCGAAGCCGTGGATCGCCCGGTTGCCGTCCTGGCCGAGATAGATCTCGTTGATGTAGGCCTCGAGGATCTCGTCCTTCGGATAATGCCGTTCCAGCAGAACGGACATCAGCACTTCGTTGATCTTGCGCGTCCAGCTGCGTTCGAGCGTCAGGAAGAAGTTGCGCACGAGCTGCTGGGTGATCGTGCTCGCGCCCTGCACCGTGTGGCCGGCGCGCAGGTTGACGAACATGGCGCGCAACACGCCCTTGATGCTGATGCCGAAATGGTCGTAGAAGCTCTTGTCCTCGACCGCCAGCAGGCCCGAGCGCAGCAGCTTGGGCACCTCGTCGAGCTTGACGAGCACGCGGTCCTCGCCCTGCTGCGGATAGATGCTGCCGATCAGCATCGGGTCCATGCGCACGATGTCGCGCGGCGCCTTGGTGTCGAGGTCGAGCACGTCGGAGACGCCTTCCTCGGACAGTTTCACGCTGATGCGGCTCTCGGGGCGCGGGCCGTCCCAGAAGTGAAAGGCCCGGATATAGATGTCGGCCGCGGTCTTGCTCAGCGAGAAGGTGCCGGGCCCGTCGAGGTTCTCGGTCGAGCGGTAGCCAAGGCGCTCGAGCTCGTGCCGCAACGCCCCACCGGTGATGCGTTGCCCCGCGTAGAGCTCCAGTGGAGCCGCGTAGACCTGGGCCGGCAGGGCCCAGCGCACACCGGCGAAACGCGTACGGATGTCCTTGTCGAGCTTGACGATGGTGAATGAAAACACCACCAGCCCGACACTGCCCGCGATAAGCAGCATCGCCAGCAGGCCGAGCCAGACCTGCCGCGGAACGAGGGGCGATTTTTTTCTAGTGGGAGGCGCCATGGAGCGACCCCATCATACCGGCTTGGCCCGGCAAAATAACCGGACGGCAGCTGAACGCCGCTGAAATTGGGCGGTTGGCTGATTTTTTAGTTACCGCGGACTTCCTTCTCCATCTGTTCGATCGAAACGTGTCGGACGTCCTTGCCCTTGACGAAGTAGATCACGTACTCGGCGATGTTCTTGGCGTGGTCGCCGATGCGCTCGAGCGCGCGGACCGCCCAGATCAGGTCGATCACCCGGCCGATCGTGCGCGGCTCCTCCATCATGTAGGTGATGCACTGGCGCAGCAGGGCCTCGTATTCGCGATCGATGACCGCGTCCTCGCGCACCACCGAGAGCGCCGCATCGGCGTCCATCCGGGCGAAAGCGTCGAGCGCGTTGCGCACCATGCTCGAAACCTGGCGCGCCAGATGCTGCGTCTCGACCATGTTTTCGTACATGCGCTCCTGCGTGGAGAGCTCATGCGCCATCTTGGCGATCTTGTGCGACTCGTCGCCGATGCGCTCCAGGTCGGTGATCGTCTTGATGACCGCGTGCACCAGGCGCAGGTCGCTGGCCGTGGGCTGGCGGCGCGCGAGGATGCGCGAGCACTCGTCGTCGATGTAGACCTCGAGCTGGTCGACCTTGTCGTCGGCCCGGAACACCGATTCGGCGAGCTCCGCGTCGAGGTCGAACAGCGCCCTCGTGGCGTCGATGATCTGCTGCTCGACGAGCCCGCCCATCGCCAGCACGCGCTGGCGCACGTCTTCGAGCTCGGCGTTGAACTGGCTGGAAATGTGGGACTTGTAGCCGGGGGTGGTCATGGTGAGTCCTGTTTGATCGATTAGCTCTCGCCATCCATGGCGCAACTTCGGTGCCTATCGGATAACCCTGCCCGGCCATCCCTGGCCGGGCGTTCGCCGGGAGGGCCCAATGGCAATCCGTCTATTGCCGGCTCACCCATACCGGCCGGTGATGTAATCCTCGGTCTGCTTCTTGCTCGGCTTGGTGAACAGCTGGTCGGTGTTGCCGAATTCGATCAGATCGCCCACGTACATGAAAGCCGTGTAGTCGGAAACGCGCGCGGCCTGCTGCATGTTGTGGGTGACGATGACGATCGTGTACTTGTGCTTGAGCTCGTTGATGAGCTCCTCGACCTTCAGCGTCGAGATCGGATCGAGCGCCGAGCAGGGCTCGTCGAGCAGGATCACGTCCGGGTGAATCGCGATCGCGCGCGCGATCACGAGTCGCTGCTGCTGGCCGCCCGACAGCCCGAGCGCGGAATCGTCGAGGCGATCCTTGACTTCGTCCCAGAGCGCGGCGCCCTTGAGCGCCCATTCGACGGTCTCGTCGATCACGCGCTTCTTGTTGATGCCGGCGAGACGCAGGCCGTAGGCCACGTTCTCGTAGATCGATTTCGGGAACGGATTCGGCTTCTGGAACACCATGCCGACGCGACGGCGCAGCATGGCGATATCGACATCGCGATCGTAGATGTTCTTGCCGTCGAGCGTCAGCGAGCCTTCGACGCGGCAGCCATCGACGAGATCGTTCATGCGGTTGAAGCAGCGCAGCAGCGTCGACTTGCCGCAACCGGACGGGCCGATGAAGGCCGTGACCTTGTTGCGCGCGATCTTCATGTTGATGCCGTGCAGCGCGTGCTTGGCACCGTAGTAGAGATCGAGATTGTCCACCTCGAGCGCGATCGACTCGTTCTCGATGCGGCTGGCCATGGGAATGCGGTCCAGCGACGACATGTCGATGCCGTGAGTCAAACGCGTCTTGTCTTGCACGCCGGTCATGGGTTTGTTGTCCAAAGTGAATCCTTTTTAAACGGTCACAGGGCGGCTTGTCGAAGTCTAGGCTTCGAGCGCCTTGTACCGCTCACGTAGCCTGTTGCGGATGCTGATGGCGGAAAGGTTGAGCGCCAGGATCACCAGCACGAGCAGGAATGCCGTGGCGTACACCAGCGGCCGCGCCGCCTCGACGTTCGGCGACTGGAAGCCGACGTCGTAGATATGGAAGCCCAGGTGCATGAACTTGCGTTCCAGATGCACGAAGGGCGTATCGCCGTCGAGCGGCAGCGAAGGCGCGAGCTTGACCACGCCGACGAGCATCAGCGGGGCCACTTCGCCGGCCGCGCGCGCGATCGCGAGAATCAGGCCGGTCATCATCGCCGGCGACGCCATCGGCAACACCACGCGCCAGAGCGTTTCGGCCTTGGTCGCACCGAGAGCGAGAGAGGCTTCGCGCACCGAGCGCGGAATGCGCGCGAGGCCTTCTTCGGTGGCGACGATGACGACGGGCAGCGTCAGCAACGCAAGCGTCAGCGAGGACCACAGAATGCCCGGCGTGCCGAAGGTCGGCGCCGGCAGCGATTCGGCGTAGAACGCGCGGTCGATGGCAGCTCCGACGAAGTAGACGAAGAAGCCCAGGCCGAACATGCCATAGACGATCGACGGCACGCCCGCGAGATTGTTGACCGCGATGCGGATCGCCTGCGTGACGAAGCCCTGCTTGGCGTATTCGCGCAGATACAGCGCGGCGAGCACGCCGAACGGCATCACCACGATCGACATGATGATGACCATCATCACGGTGCCGAAAATCGCCGGAAAAATGCCGCCTTCAGTGTTCGCCTCACGCGGGTCTTCGCTGACGAACTCGCCGAGCTTGCGGAAGAAGAAGATCGTCTTGGCGAACACGCCCATGTCGTTCGGGCGATAGCCATCGAGCACCTTGGCGAGCGGCAGTTTGACCTCGTTGCCGTCGACGGTCTTGATGACCAGCGTATCGCGCGCGAGCTCCTGCTTGAGCTTGTCGAGCTCGACGCGCAGCTTTTCGTAGCTCGCCTGCTCGTGCTTGCGCTGGTCATCGATCTCGGCGTAATCGGCGGCGGCGTTTTCGCGCGTGCGGCCCTTGAGCTGCAGCCGTCGCTCGTCGAGGCGCAGCTGCTCGAGCGCGTAGTTGATGCTGCTGATCTCGCCTTTTTCGATGTCGCGAATCTGCCCGCGCAAATCGTCGGCGCGATCCAGGCGCTCATCGAAGGCGTCCCAGGCCTTCGAGGCATCGGCGACACGCGTACCGTTTTCTTCGACGCCTTCGAGAAACCCGTGGAAATTGCCCCACTCCACGCGCTCGAACACGCCGGCGCTCTCGGGCGTGCTGCGTTCGACGAACCAGTCCGACAGCAGATAGCGGAAGTCGGCGCCGTAGACATCGCGATTCGCCACTTTGACGAGCAGGCGCTCGTGCAGGGGCTTGTCGTCGGTGATCTGCATGCCCGCGCCTTTCAGGCGCTCGCTCGTCACTTCCTCGGTGCTGCGGATTTCGACGAGCAGCGGAACCGCTTCTTCGCCGGTCGCCTGATAACGGCCCTGCACGAGATCGGCCGGCCAGAAATGCGGCAGGCCGCGCGTCGCCGTCAGGATCAGCAGCGACAAAGTGATGATGAACGCGAAGGCGATGGCGGCCGCCGTCACCCACACGTAGGGCGCACCCGAGCGCACGTAGGCGCCCACGCCGCGCGTGTCCTGCGCGACCAGGGTCTTGGGCATCGCGGCTGCGATTTCGTCTGCGATATTGGCCATGTGCGAACTACAGGCTGCTGTATTTGCGACGCAGGCGCGCGCGCACCAGCTCCGCTACGGTATTGAACAGGAAGGTGAAGACGAACAGCACCAGGCCCGACAGGAACAGCAGGCGGAAGTGCGTGCTGCCGACTTCGGATTCGGGCATCTCGACCGCCACGTTCGCGGCGAGCGTGCGCATGCCCGAGAACAGGCTGAAGTTGGTCACCGCGGTGTTGCCGGTGGCCATCAGCACGATCATGGTTTCGCCGACCGCGCGGCCCATGCCGATCATCACGGCGGAGAAAATGCCCGGGCTTGCGGTCGGCAGCACCACGCCGACCAGCGTCTGCCAGGGCGTCGCGCCGAGCGCGAGCGAACCGAGCGACAAATGCTTGGGCACCGAGAAGATCGCGTCTTCGGCGATCGAGAAGATCACCGGAACCACCGCCACGCCCATCGCGATGCCGACGACGAGCGCGTTGCGCTGGTCGTAGCCGATGCCGAGCGTGTGATCCATGAAAGCCTGCATGTTGCCGCCGAAGGCGAGCGCTTCGACCGGCTTGGCGAGCACGAAGCAGAGCCAGACGATCAGCACGATCACCGGAATCAGCAGCGCGGCTTCCCAGCCCTGCGGAACGCGCAGGCGCAGCGAGCGCGGCATGCGCAGCCACAGATAGCCGAAGATCGGAATCGACGTGGGCAGCAACAGCAACGCCAGGAACATGCCGGGCAGGTTGTCTTCGACGAACGGCGCGAGCCACAGGCCGGCCAGGAAACCGAGAATCACCGACGGCAGCGCGGCGAGCACTTCGACCGCCGGCTTGACCACCTGGCGCAGTTCGGGCGACATGAAATTGGCCGTGAAGATGGCGCCGAGGATCGCCAGCGGCATCGCGAAGATCATCGCGTAGAACGCGCCCTTGAGCGTGCCGAGCGCGAGCGGCGTCATGCTGAACTTGGCCTCGAAGTCGGCGCTCGCCGACGACGACTGCCAGAGCCACAGCGGCGCATCGTAGCTCTCGTACCAGACCTTGTTCCAGAGCGCGCTGACCGAGACTTCGGGATGCTCGTTGTCGACGTCGTAGGCGACGATCTTGCCGTCGTCGCCGAGCGCCATGAGCAATTGCGCACGCGGGTTGAACGCGAGCGAGCGCACCGCCGAATCGAGCATCTTCTGCTCGTGGATCAGCCGGCCCGAGGTCGCGTAGAACACCGAGACATGGCCCTGGTCGTCGCCGACCGCGAAGCCGCGACGACGCGGCTCGGCACCGATCGACGTGGCCTTGGCGCCGTCCGCTAGCGAAAAATCGCGCACGTGCGCCAGATAGGTCTTGCCGGCGTTCGCGCCCTCGGTGCGACGCGCCGGGAACCACTGCGAAATGCGGCCGTCGGCATGCGCGACGACGATCGAAATGCCACCCGCCAGGTAGTGCGCCCCGACGACCGGGCCCTTCGAGTCGACCACTTCGACGAGCTCGGCCGGCTTGTCGCCGCCGACGCGATAGAACGCGATCCTGCCGCTGTCCTTGTCGATCGCGTAAAGCCAGCGCATGCCCGGATCGAGCAGCAGGATGTCGGGCTTGAGCGGCGGAACGAAGCGCTGCAGCGGCGATTCGGTGACGCTGCTGTCGCCCATCAGGTCCGTGGTGACCTCGAACGACTTCAGCGAAATGCTGCCGTCCGGATCGGAGCCGGCGATCATCATCGCATCGTCGCTCTCACGCACGGCGAGGTGCATGGGCGCGCGATCCATGAAGGCAACCGGTGCCTCTCCTTTCGGATAGACCACGCCCGGCGTGATCAGGCGCTGGTCGTCGGGATAGCTGACCTTGTATTCGGGCGTGAACAACAGCACCGAGCCGTCCGACAACCCCGCCGCGAGCGAAGCTTTTTCGGGGGCGACCTCGATCACCTCACCCACTTGGCGATCGCCGATCGGCAGGTGCTGGGTGTCGCGCGGCTGGCCGTTGTGGAGATCGAAAAAGCTCAGCTCGCCCGAGGCCGACACGCGCAGGCCGACCTCGCCCTGCTCTTCGGCGGCGACGAACAGCGTCGGGCTCGCATCGCCGGGCACCGGAAACGACTGGCGCGCCTTGAAGTGCGCGCCCGCGAACAGCGGCGCCACTTCCGAGACCAGGTAAACGAAGATCAGCAGCAGCGCCACGATCACGCCGATGCCGCCGACCAGCACGACGAGCTTGGCCGCCAAGTCCTTCAGGTAACGCGGCTGATAGCCGCTGCGACCGGCCACGATGGAACGGGGAACGCGGTCGACGGGGTCGGACGTGGGAGCTTCGCTCATGGATCGATCAACGAATGACGGGCGGGCGCAGAAACAAAGCGCAGCGTAAGGCTGCGCTTTCTACGCGAAAAATACTGCGGGAAAAAGTCGTGCGGCATCGATCAGAACGCGAACTGCGCCCGCGCGGTGAAGGCCTGCGGCTTGTCCTTGGCAAAACCGCGGTCGTTCTCGCCCTTGAGATAGTCGAACATGAAGCGCACCGCCGGGTTGACGTACCAGTTGACCCCGGCTGTGATCAGACTCGCCTCGCAGTGCGTGGCCGCGACCGTAGTGGCGGGCAGAGGATTGGCGCCCGTGCTCGCGGGGATGGCGACGTCGCAGCCCGCGTTCGAGTCTTTGTTTTCGGCGTGGTCGTAGCGCAGCGCAAGTTCGACCGCTCCGTGCGAACTGCTGGCCGGCTTGGGCTGGCCGAATACACCCTCGCCCTTCTTGTATGGACGACTTTCGCCGGTCAGGAAGTAGCTGGCCTGCACATACCAGGCCGGGATGTCCTGATCGCGCGCGCCATCTCCCTGGCCGACGGTCTGCAGCATGTATTCGGCCTGCACTTCTGCCGCCCCGAACTCGCTTGCGACCTCGACGCCGAGGGTGCGTGCGTGATCGCCATCTTTGGTGGTGCCGAGGACGACCGTCGGACCGCGACGGCCTGCGTACGCCGCGGCGCTGCCGATGTTGTCATCCGAACCGTCGTTGCCGTTGGTCTGAGGATTTTCGTCGCTGTACGACAGCCCCAAGTGCAGCACCTTGCCGTCGGCATGCAGCGGGGCATAGACGACGCGGCCGTTGTAGCCGATGCCTTCGGTCGGGCGCGTATTGTCGCGCCGCAGATCGAAGAAGCTCGCGCCGACGAGGAAATCGCGGATATCCGCCTTGTAGAAGATGCCCTCCTGGAACTCACGGCTCGAACCGCCGCCGTAAGTGCCCGCGGCCGAGGCGAACGGGCGCTCCATCAGGGTGATGTCGTTGGAGCTGGTCAGCTCTTCCATGCCGCGGAAGGGCTTCATCTGGCCAATGAAGACGTCACCCGATCCGAGCGCGTGGCTGATGTAGATGTCCTGGAACGCGATGTCGCGGCTGCTGTTGCTGCTGCCGGTGGCGACGCCGTTGTTGGTGCTGTTGCCAGCGAAATCGGGCTCGAACTTGTAGCTCCAGCCGTAGGCCTTGCCCTTGAGCGTCAAGTAGAGACGGCGGAAATAAGTGGAACTGCGCTCGTCGTTGGCGCCGGTGCCGCTGCCGAAGGCCGCGGAGCGACCATCCGGGGCGGTGGCGATGGCGTTTTCGTCCTCGTTGAGCTCGTAGAGATCGAACTGGATGCGCCCGCCGAGGCTGGCCTCGAACTCGCCGTCATCGCTTTTGACCTTGAACCCGCCTTTGGTATCGAGAGTGGCCGCTTGCGCGGCACCGACGCCTGCACCCCACAACAGCGCCAGGACCGGAACGGGGACGAGCTTCTTCACACTGGGTGTCTTCACGATACTCTCCCGCAACTGCTTGAGGGAACGGGTGCAAGGCCGAGGCGACGCCGGAGCCTGCCGGCGCCGCCCCGAAACGGCGTGGACCGGCGGCCTGATCGCCACGGTCTTCAATGGGCATCCCGCGAAAAGCGGGGGCTGCGAAACGACTGCGGAAGCCTTGCCGTCGACTCGACGAACGCTCTTGCGCGCGCGCCGACCGAGCTTATTTGAGCTTGGCCAGTTCCTTCTCCGCAAGCTTGGCCGGGAGCGCGATATAGCCGTCCTTCTCGACCGTGGCCTGGCCCGACTTGGACAGCACCATCCTGAAGAACTCGAGCTCCAGCGGAGACAGCGGCTTGTTCGGCGCCTTGTTGACGTAGACATAGAGCACGCGAGCCAGCGGATACTTGCCGCTGATGGCGTTCTTTTCGGTGGCTTCTTCGAGCTCGCCACCATCCTTGGAAGCAATCGGAACCGCCTTGACACCCGAGGTCTTGTAGCCGATGCCCGAATAACCGATGGCATTCAGACCGGTCGAGACCGACTGCACCACCGAGGCGCTGCCCGGCTGCTCATTGACGTTGGTCTTGAAATCGCCCTTGCAGAGCGCGTGTTCCTTGAAGTAGCCGTAGGTGCCCGAGACCGAGTTGCGGCCGTAGAGCTGGATCGGCCTGGTCGCCCAGGCACCGGTCAGGCCCAGATCACCCCAGCGCGTTACATCCTTCTCGGCACCGCATTTGCGCGTGGCCGAAAACACCGCGTCGACCTGCGACAGGCTCAGGCCCTTGATCGGATTGTCCTTGTTGACGAACACGGCGAGCGCATCGATGGCAACGCCGACCGCGGTCGGCTTGTAACCGTACTTCTGCTCGAATGCCTGGATTTCCTGCTCCTTCATGAGGCGCGACATCGGACCGAAGTTGGCCGTGCCCTCGGTCAGCGCCGGCGGCGCCGTGGCCGAACCGGCGCCCTGAATCTGGATGTTGACGCTCGGGTAGAGCTTCTTGAACTCTTCCGCCCACAGGGTCATCACGTTGTTGAGCGTGTCGGAGCCCACGCTGCTGAAGTTGCCCGACACGCCCGCAGCCGGCTTGTAGTCGGGAAGGCTGGGATCGAGCTTGGCGAATGCCGCGCCCGTCATCAGGCCGGCGACGGCGCCGAAGCTCACTGCAAACGATTTAATGTTCATGTACTGCCTCAAAGGTGGCTATGGAGCGTCGCCATGGTGGGATTGGCTCGTGCACAGCGTATGAATCTTTGATGACAGAAATATTTCAGCCTGAAGCGGCAATAAAAATCAAATCAAAACAGAAGCTTATAAAGCATCATACTGCCGACGAGGATCAGCAGGGCGGCAATCAGCTTCTTTAAGACAGCCTCGTTAAGGCGAAAACCGATGCGGGTGCCGATCCAGATTCCCGGAATCGCCCCCACCAGCAGGGCCGCCAGCATCGGCCAATTGATCGCCCCGAGTCCGGCATGCCCCAGGCCGGCGATCGCCGTGATGATGACGGCGTGAGCCAGATCGCTGCCGACGAGGCGAATGGGCGGATGCTTCGGATAGATGAGGAGCAGCATCATCATGCCGATGACCCCTGCCCCGACCGACGAGATGGTCACCAGCGCCCCGATGGCGACGCCGCAAATCACCGTCAGTGGTCGCTGCCACCGATCCGGCAGGGCCATGGGTCGACGCCCGCTGCGCTCGATCAGCCTGAGCAGAGGCTCCTGCAGCAGGGTGAATAACGCGGTAACCAGGATGGCGACGGCCAGCACCAGCTTGATCATCTGGTCCAGCTCCTTGCCCTGCGGCTGCAAATGCAGGAACCCCAGAGTCAGCAGTGCCGCGGGCACACTGCCGATCGACAGCCAGCCGACGAGCTTCCAGTCGAGCGAGCGGTTGCGAACGTGCAGGCCGACGCCGAAAGCCTTGCTGATCGAGGCGTAGAGCAGGTCGGTGCCCACCGCCACGGTGGGCGAGATGCCATAGAACAAGATGAGGATCGGGGTCATCAGCGATCCTCCGCCAACGCCCGTGGCGCCCACCGCGATGCCGACCGCCAGGCCAGCCCAGGCAAATGCGAAATCCATGTCGTGTGACGTAGGAGAAAGAGCCGCGCACATTAACAACTGGACAGCCTTTTATCTTGAAGAAAACCACTAACATCTATGCTTATTCCAAATTTGAATAACAAACCGGCATAACGGAATAACCAAGTGTTCTTTTAAAGAAAAAAAGAATATGGCACAGTGTTGACCGCCTTGTTGTGGAATATGCAACGAGTTCTACAGACTCAAATATGTGGACGATGCCGTGAAACTCCGACAACTGAGCTACATCCACGAGGTCTCCCGCCGCGGCCTCAATGTCACCGCCGCCGCCGATGCGCTCTATACCTCGCAGCCCGGCGTCAGCAAGCAGATCCGCATGCTCGAGGAAGAGCTCGGCGTCGACATCTTCGTTCGCAACGGCAAGCACCTGTCCGAAGTCACGCCGGCCGGCAAGCGCATCCTCGAATACACCGACCGCCTGCTCAACGAGGTCGAGAACATTCGCAATATCGCCGAGGAGTTCCGCGACACCGACCGCGGCGATCTGTCGATCGCGACCACACACACGCAGGCGCGCTACGCGCTGCCGCCCGTCATCCAGCGCTTCAAGGGCCGTTTTCCGCGCGTTTCGCTTCACCTGCACCAGGGCTCGCCGCCGCAGATCGCCAAGATGGCGGCCGAGGGCCAAGCCGATTTCGCCATTGCCACCGAGGCGCTCGAACACTTCGAGCAGCTGGTCATGTTGCCCTGCTACCACTGGAACCGCTGCGTGCTGATCAAGCCCGATCATCCGCTCGCCCAGGTCTCGCGGCTCACGCTCAAGGAGCTGGCCGAGTTCCCGATCATTACTTATACGTTCGGCTTCACGGGTCGATCGAAGCTCGACCAGGCCTTTGCCGCGAGCGGCCTGCGCCCGGACGTGGTACTGACCGCGGTCGATGCGGACGTCATCAAAACCTATGTCCGCCTGGGCCTCGGCGTCGGCATCATCGCGGACATGGCTTACGACGAAAAAACCGACGCCGACCTGGTTTGCCTGAAGGCCGACCATCTGTTCGAGCAGAGCACCACCCATATCGGCTTCCGCCGCGGCCTGTTCCTGCGCGGATTCATGTACGAATTCATGCAGACCTTCGCCCCGCATCTGACGCGCGAGCTGGTGGATTCGGTGGCCTCAATTCCGGATCACGAAGAGCGCGCGGCCAAGACGCGCGCTCTGATCGACGAAATGCATACGCTTTGACGGATTGACATGAACGGACGAGCCAACCGAGTCGATCCAGGTCTTGGCCTATAATCCGCCTCCCCTGTAGGGGACGCAGGCTCGCTGCTGGCCTTGCATCCCTTGTCGCGACCAGCAGCTTGGAAACCCGATGTACCGCTACGACCAATACGATCAATCCCTGGTGGACGAGCGCGTCGTCCAGTTTCGGGATCAGACGCGCCGTTTCCTGAGCGGCGAACTGCCGGACGAAGAGTTCCGCGCCCTTCGCCTGCGCAACGGCCTTTATGTACAGCGCTTCGCCCCGATGCTGCGCATCGCCGTGCCCTACGGCCTGCTGTCGAGCGCCCAGCTGCGCATGCTCGCGCACATCGCGCGCACCTACGACAAGGACTACGGCCACTTCACCACGCGGCAGAACCTGCAGTTCAACTGGCCCGAACTGGCCCGCGTTCCCGACATCCTCGCCGACCTGGCCTCGGTGCAGATGCACGCCATCCAGACCTCCGGCAACTGCATCCGCAACATCACCAGCGATCACCTCGCCGGCGTCGCCAAGGACGAGCTCGTCGACCCTCGCCCGTACTGCGAAATCACCCGCCAGTGGGCGACCTTCCACCCCGAATTCAACTGGCTCCCGCGCAAGTTCAAGATCGCCTTCGCGGCGACCACGAGCGACCGCGCCGCCATTCGCGTGCACGACATCGGCGTGCAGATCGTCCGCAACGAAGCCGGCGAACTCGGCTATACGGTCTACGTCGGCGGCGGCCTGGGCCGCACCCCGATCATCGGCGTGAAGATGCGCGAGTTCCTGCCGGAGCTCGATCTGCTGTCGTATTTCGAAGCGGTGCTGCGCGTCTACAACCGCCTCGGTCGCCGCGACAACATGTACAAGGCGCGCATCAAGATCCTGGTCAAGGAAACCGGCGCCGACAAGTTCCGCCAGATGGTCGAAGCGGAGTGGGAACAGATCAAGGACGGCGATCTCAAGCTCGCGCCGGGCGACATCGAGTTCATGAAGTCGCGCTTCGACGAGTTCGAATACGAAGCCAGCGCGGCCGACGACAAGACCTACGCCGAGCAGCTCGCCAAGGACAGCGCCTTCGCCGCCTGGGCCAAGCGCAATCTGGTCGAGCATCGCGTGCCGGGCTATCACATTGTCTTCGTCTCGCTGAAGGCTTCGGGCGTCGCGCCGGGCGACATCACCTCGACGCAGATGGACGCCGTCGCCGAGCTGGCCGATCGCCACTCGTTCGGCGAAATCCGCGCGACGCACGACCAGAACCTGGTGCTCGCCGACGTCAAGCAGGCCGATCTCTATGTCGTCTGGCAACGCCTGAAGGAACTCGGCCTGGCGACGCCGAACATCGGCCTGCTGACCGACCTCATCTGCTGCCCGGGCCTCGATTTCTGCTCACTCGCGAATGCCGGTTCGATCGGCGTCGCTCAGGAAATCTTCGATCGCTTCGAGAACCTCGACGACCAGCACGACGTCGGTCCGATCAAGGTCAAGATGTCGGGTTGCATGAACGGCTGCGGCCATCACAGCGTCGGCCATATCGGCATCCTGGGCGTCGATAAGAAAGGCGAAGAGTGGTATCAGGTCACGCTCGGCGGCTCGGCCGAGAATGACGCCAGCCTCGGCGACCGCACCGGCCCGTCGTTCGCACGCGACGAAATCGCCGACGCGATCCAGAAGATCATCGAAATCTACCTCGAGCTGCGCAACAGCGAGGACGAGAGCTTTCTCGCCTGCTATCGCCGCGTCGGCATGGCCCCGTTCAAGACGCGCATCTACGCCAGCGAGGCGGAATCCGCATGACGCTCGTTCGAGAAGGGGCAATCACCGAAGACGACTTCGTTCGCCTGGCCGATGACGCCGCCATACCCTTGTCGGGCAAGGTGCTGGTCGGCTGGGATCGCTGGAGCGCGGAACTGTCCGCGCCAGCCTCCGAGGCGGCCCGCTTCGGCGTGCAGTTGCCCAATACGCTGGACGTGATCCATCAATGGCCCCAGTTGCAACATCTCGCCATGATCGCGCTGAGCTTCCCCGCGTTCGCCGATGGCCGGGCCTATAGCCAGGCTCGCCTGCTGCGCGATCGCCTGGGGTTCAAGGGCGAGCTGCGTGCGGTCGGCAACGCCGTGGTGCGCGACCAGATGCAGAGCCTGCAACGCTGCGGCTTCAATTCCTTCGAGCTTCGCGCAGACCAGGACGCCGCCGAATGCATCGCCGCCCTGCATGATTTCAGCCAGGCTTATCAGCCGGCGGCCGACCATCTTCCGGGCGTCCTCGGAGCTCGCCGGCGCACGGCCGCGGCGCGGTAACCTGGGGAACAAGCTGTCCAAATTCGCCCGAGGCGGGCACTTTGCCTGGGAAATTTCCGCAAGTATTATCAGGCTATATTGTTGCAGTGCACGAATTCGCTCGCGTCCGCTTGCGAATCCCGAGAACCGATCGGCATAATCGCTGCAATAGGGCGTAGTCGATTTTCATAAAAGTTAATAGCAATAGGGAGTCAGCATGCAGAAAACGATTTTGGCCACGCTTGGAATGGCCTGCCTCTTCGCAGCCACCCAGGCCTCGGCCCAGCAGACGGCCGCGCCAGCCACTGTTGCTGCCCGCCCGACGTTGGGACTCGCAGCTGCTTCGTTCCAGGCGCCGGTCGGTTTCGGCGCCAGCTGGGGCGCTGTTGGCGCCGGCGTTTACGCGCAGACGCTGGACAACCTTCCGGGCGGCGGCGATTCGGATGGTGCCGCGGGCGTCGTGATCGGTCTCGGCGATGCGAGCGAGTACGCCGGCCTGGAACTCGGCGCGGTGTTTTCCTCGCTGACCGGCGACAACAGCGACGACTCCTTCGGTGACTCCGGCTCGTTCGCGGCCAAGCTGCATACCAACCTCCCGGGCAATGCCGCTTTCGCCATCGGCGTCGTGGGCGCTCAGGAATGGGGCAGCTCGGGCTTCAAGAATGCGAACAGCTCGAGCGTCTACACCGCGGTGACCAAGGCCTTCCGCCTCGGGAACCACGTGGCGATCCTGAATCTCGGCGCCGGCGACAACGTCTTCAACTCTCCCGACAAGAATGGCATCGGCGTCTTCGGTTCGGGCTCGTTCTACTTCACCCAGTGGCTGTCGGTCATCGGCGAGTACAGCGGACGCTTCGCGAACGCTGCCGTGTCGATCGCTCCGCTGCCCAAGTATCTGCCGTTGACCATCACCCTCGGCGCCATCAATCTGACCGAGAAGTATGGTCAGGATGTCGAGTTCGGTGGCAGCGTCGGCATCGGTTATTCCTTCAAGTAAGCGCAGATTGATCTGCACGGAGCATTGCAATGATGAAGTCAGGCACGCTTAAAGTTGCGGCTGTCATGTCGCTGATGCTGTCAGGAATTTCGGTCGCCGCGGCTCAGAGCGGTGGTAGCGGTGCTTCCGGCAGTGCCGGCGCCACCATTGACACGGGTGCCGGCGGCGCTCTTGCTGGTGCCAGCCCGAGCAACAACCCTGGTGTTGCGTTTATCAATGGCAGCACGCTGACGGGGCCCGTTGGGCTGGTCGTGGAAGTCTTCTCCGGCGCCAACTCCGAAAGCTCCGAGCGCGAACGCGGGAGCTGAAACTCTCCGCTTACATAAAGAAACGGCCCCTTTTTGGGGCCGTTTCTTTGTCGGCGATTGATAACCTAGCGGATTGCGGTAATCGATCCCATGTACGGTTTCAACGCCTCTGGAACCGAAATGCTGCCGTCGGCCTGCTGATAGTTTTCGAGAATCGCGACCAGGGTTCGGCCGACCGCCAGCCCTGAGCCGTTGAGCGTGTGCAAGAGTTCGTTCTTGCCTGCGGCTGTGCGATAGCGCGCGAGCATGCGGCGGGCCTGGAAGTCCTCGAAGTTCGAGCAGGAGCTGATCTCGCGATAGCGATTCTGCGACGGTAGCCAGACTTCGATGTCATAGGTCTTGGCCGCGTTGGCGCCCATGTCGCCCGTGCAGAGCACGACGACGCGATAGGGCAGGCCAAGCTTCTGCAGAATCTTCTCCGCGTGACCGGTCAGCTCTTCGAGCGCCTCGTTCGAACGCTCCGGCGTCACCGCGTGCACGAGTTCGACCTTCTCGAACTGATGCTGACGGATCATGCCCTTGGTATCTCGGCCGGCCGCACCGGCTTCGGCGCGGAAGCACGGCGTATGCGCGACCCATTTGCGTGGCAGTGATTCGGCGCTCTGGATCTCATCGCGCAGCAGATTGGTGACCGGCACTTCGGCGGTCGGGATCAGCGACCAGCCGAGGCTGCCTTCGTCACCCGCGCTCAGCGTGAACAAGTCGTCGCCGAACTTCGGCAGCTGCCCGGTTCCGCGCAGGCTCGCCGAATTGACGATGTACGGAACGTAGAGCTCCTCGTAGCCATGCTCCTGCGTGTGCACGTCGAGCATGAACTGCGTGAGTGCACGATGCAGGCGGGCAAGCTGACCCTTGAGCACGGTGAAGCGCGCGCCGGTCAATTTCGCGGCGGCGGCGAAATCCATCAGGCCAAGTGCCTCGCCGAGATCGGCGTGGTCCTTGGCGCCTTCGGCGGGGCGCAGCGTGCCCCAGCGACGCACTTCGACGTTGTCGTTCTCGTCGCGGCCTTCGGGCACCGATTCCTGCGGAATGTTCGGCACGCGCAGCAGAAAATCTTCGAATTCGGCCTGCAGCGCGGCAAGCTTCTGCTCGTTGCCCGCGAGCTTGTCCTTGATCAGTTCCATGTCGGCCAGGATCGGGGCCGCATCCTCGCCCTTGGCCTTGGCTTGGCCGATGCGCTTGGACCCCGCGTTGCGCTCCGCCTGCAGCTTCTCGGTTTCACTCTGCAGCTGCTTGCGCGAAGACTCGAGTTCGTTGAAGCGCGTCAGGTCGAAGACATAGCCGCGGCGAGCGAGCTGCTGAGCGATCGCTTCCGGATTGGCGCGTAGGCGCTTGGGGTCCAGCATGGGAACGGTCCAGTCGAAAAACGGGCGCGCAGTATAAGCGCTGGGGCTCGTCCAACCGCGCCAAAAGCCTATAGCGCCCGCCCGAACCAGTAGCCGAGCGCGCAGGCGCCGATGCTCAGCAGCACGTTGGCGCCGATGTTGAGCAGCGCGAGCATCCCCTGCCCGTCGCGCCAGAGCGTCAGGGTTTCGAGCGAGAAGGCCGAGAAGGTCGTGAAGCCGCCGAGAAAGCCGGTGGCGAGCGCCAGGCGCAGGGTTTCAGAGAATTCCTGGCGCGTCTGCACCCAGCCGGCGATCGCGCCCATCGCCAGGCCACCGACGACGTTGACCGCCAGCGTCGCGGCCGGAAACAGGCCCAGGCTGCCGCGCAGCAGCTGGTTCACGCCAAAGCGCGCGCCAGTTCCGAGCGCCCCGGCGAACATTACGGCGAACCACACGCCGAAAGCACCCGAATTCACTTGCCGGCCCCACGCTTGGCCGCGCGCAACTGGGCGAGCTTGTCGCCGATCTTGGCCTCGAGCCCGCGCGAGGTCGGCGCGTAGAACTCGCTGCCGACGAGCGCGTCCGGCAGGAACTGCTGGCCGACCGCGACCGCGCCGTCCTCGTCGTGATCGTAGCGATAGCCCTGGTTGTAGCCGAGATCCTTCATGAGCTTGGTCGGGGCGTTGCGGATGTGCATCGGCACTTCGAGCGTGCCGGTGCGCTCGACCAGCGCGCGCACCGTGTTGTAGGCCGTGTAGACCGCGTTGCTCTTGGGCGCGACGGCCAAGTAGACCACGGCCTGGGCCAGCGCGAGCTCGCCTTCGGGGCTGCCGAGGCGCTCGAAAGTGTCCCAGCCGTCGAGGCAGAGCTGCTGGGCGCGCGGATCGGCCAGGCCGATGTCCTCGACCGCCATGCGCACGAGCCGCCGGGCCACGTAGCCCGGATCGACGCCGCCGTCGAGCATGCGTGCGAACCAGTACAGCGCCGCATCCGGATCGCTGCCGCGCACCGATTTGTGCAGGGCCGAGATCTGGTCGTAGAAGTTCTCGCCCTGCTTGTCGAAGCGGCGAAAGCCGCGCCCGAGCAGACGTTCGAGCAAAGCGTCGTCTGCTTTTTTGGGCGTGCCGGCGCGGTTCTCGGCGCGCCAGAGTTCGACCGCGGTTTCGAGCAGGATCAGCGAGCGGCGCGCGTCGCCGTCGGCGGCCTCGGCCATGCGCTGCAGCCAGCTTTCGGGCAATGCGTCGGCCGGCTCGCCGAGCCCGCGTTCGGGATCGACGAGCGCCCGGCGCAGCAGCAGCAGAATCGCCTCTTCGTCGAGGGCGCGCAGCACGAACACGCGCAGCCGCGACAGCAGTGCCGAATTGAGCTCGAACGAAGGGTTCTCGGTGGTTGCGCCGATCAGCACCACGGTTCCGTCCTCGACGAACGGCAACAGCGCGTCCTGCTGGCCCTTGTTGAACCGATGGATTTCATCGACGAACAACACCGTGCGCTGCGGGTGCAGGCCCTCGAGCGCCTGCTTGGCTTCCTGCGTCGCCTCGCGGATTTCCTTCACGCCCGCGAGCACGGCCGAAAGCGTCAAAAAGCGCGCTTCGACGTGCTGGGCGACGAGCCGGGCGATGGTCGTCTTGCCGACGCCGGGCGGCCCCCAGAACACCATCGACGGCGGGCGACCGGCTTCGAGCAGCGTTCGCAGCGGGGCTCCGGCACCGAGCAGATGCCCCTGCCCGGCCACCTCGTCGAGATTGCGCGGCCGCATGCGCTCGGCCAGCGGCACCGAACTCGGCGCCTCGCGATCGCGTCGCCCGCCAGCTGCTGAGCCGCCGGAGCCGCGAGCCGTCATTCCGTGGTCCGCTGCGGTCCGCCGCCCGACTCGACCACTTCGACGCCCTTGGGCGGCTTGAAGCGCAGCTGGGTCTCGTCGATCTTGCCGTTGACCTGAATCTGGCTGAAGGCCACTTCGGTGCGGTTGCCGATGCGGTCGAGGAAGACCATGCGATCGGGCGCTCCTCGGCTCAGCCAGAGCTCGATCGCCTCGAAGTCACCGTCGGCGTTCAGCGGGCGCAGGCGAACGCCTTCGCTGCCCTGCCGCTGGCCGAGTTCCTCGATCGAAAACTGATCCGTCAGCGTGGACTTCTGCGCGAGCAGCGCAGCCGGCGTTCCGCTGAGCGCTTCGGCGGCCGGGCGCACGGTGACCTGCGACAGGTCCGGATCGTAGAGCCAGATCTTCGCCCCGTCGCAGACCATCAGCTGATCGTACGGCTGCGTATAGCTCCAGCGGAAACGCCCGGGGCGCGAAAGAATCATCTCGCCCGAACTGCTCGCCAGCTTTTCGCCGCGCTCGTTGGTCTGGATCTGCGTGAATTTCGCGCTGACCGTACGGGTGTCGTTGACGAAGCGCTTGAGCTCGTCGGCGCCGCCGGCCGGCCAAGCCGGCTGGCTCGCGAGCAATCCGAAGATGATGGCTGAACAAAGCTGGAGTCGTTTGAGCATGGAAGATCGCAAAAGTTGGGAAACCGTAGCTTCAGACCGCCGCGCCAGCATTTAATCCCGCCCACCGGGCGCGAGAATTTCGCGATTGCCGCCTGGGCCACTCGGCCCGACGAGCCCGGACGCCTCCATCTGCTCGACCATGCGTGCCGCCCGGTTGTAGCCGATCTTGAGCCGGCGCTGCACCCACGAGACGCTGGCCTTGCGCGTCTCGATCACCAGCGCGACGGCCTGGTCGTAGAGCGGGTCGGTCTCGACATCGTCGCCGCCGTCGCTGACCGGCTTCTCGACGACTTCGTCGGCGAGAATGTCTTCGATGTAGTTCGGCTCGCCGGTCTGCTTGAGATAGGCGACGACCTTGTGCACTTCGTGATCGTCGACGAAGGCGCCGTGCACGCGCGCCACGTTCGAAGCGCCGATCGGCCGGTACAGCATGTCGCCGTGACCGAGCAGGGTTTCGGCGCCCTGCGTGTCGAGAATCGTGCGGCTGTCGATGCGCGAAGCCACCTGAAACGCGACGCGCGACGGAATGTTGGCCTTGATCAGGCCGGTGATGACGTCGACGCTCGGCCGCTGCGTCGCCACGATCAAGTGAATGCCGGCCGCACGCGCCTTCTGCGCGATGCGCGCGATCAGCTCTTCGACCTTCTTGCCGACCACCATCATCATGTCGGCGAGCTCGTCGATGACGATGACGATGTGCGGCAGCGTCTTGAGGTACACCGGCTCGCCACCGACTTCGTCGAACAGCTCGGGCGTGGCCTTGGTGGGGTCTGGAATCGGCTCGCCGGCCGCTTCGGCCTCTTCGACCTTGCGATTGAGACCCGCGAGGTTGCGCACGCCCATCGCGGTCATGAGCCGGTAGCGACGCTCCATTTCGGCCACCGACCAGCGCAGCGCGTTGGCCGCGTCCTTCATGTCGGTAACCACCGGCGTCAGCAGGTGCGGAATGTCGGCGTAGACCGAGAGCTCGAGCATCTTCGGATCGACGAAGATGAAGCGCACCTGCTCGGGCGTGGCCTTGTAGAGCATCGACAGGATCATCACGTTGATCGCGACCGATTTGCCCGCGCCCGTGGTGCCGGCGACGAGCAAGTGCGGCATCTTCGCCATGTCGACCGACATCGGGTTGCCCGCGATGTCCTTGCCGAGCGCCATCGTCAGCGGCGAGGTCGAATTGTTGTAGCTGCTCGAATCGAGAATTTCGCGCAGATACACCATCTCGCGCTTCTGGTTCGGAATCTCGAGGCCGACGAAGGGCTTGCCTTCGATGACCTCGATCACGCGCACGCGCGACACCGAAAGCGAGCGCGCGAGATCGTTCGACAGATTGGTGATTTGCGCACCCTTCACGCCCGGCGCCGGCTGTAGCTCGAAGCGCGTGATCACCGGCCCCTGCATCGCGTTGACGGCCTGCACCTTGATGCCGAAATCGGCCAGATGCTTCTCGACGTCACGCGACAGACGGTCAAGTTCTTCGGGCGTGTAGCGCTTGCCCGAAGGCTTGGGCGGATCGAGCAGCGTCAGCGGCGGAATCGGGTCGCCGTCGAACGGCGGAACCACCGGCGCTTCCATTTTCGCAGGCTTGCGCGTCGGTTTCGGCGGCCTTGGCGCTTCGGCCGGCGAATCGAGTTCGGCGAGCATCGCCGGCGGCGGGACGGACAAGCCGAGGCCCGGCTCGACAGCCGGCTCGACTCCGTATTCGCTGAGCAGCGGACTGGCGCTGACCCGCGGTTCGCGGCGACGCGGAGCGACCGGCGCCGGCTCGACATCGCCTTCCACGCCCGGAAGATCGAGCTGGTTGTCTTCGGCGATGATGTCGGACGAGCGATCGAGCAAGGGAATCTTGCGACGGCGCAGCCAGGAGGTTTCGGCTTGCGGCGTCAGCGCCTCGATGGTCGGCTGCTCGT
This sequence comes from Hydrocarboniphaga effusa AP103, assembly GCF_000271305.1. Classification (GTDB taxonomy): domain Bacteria; phylum Pseudomonadota; class Gammaproteobacteria; order Nevskiales; family Nevskiaceae; genus Hydrocarboniphaga; species Hydrocarboniphaga effusa. The sequence goes on along the minus strand of NZ_AKGD01000002.1, from coordinate 871,628 downwards.
CCTCCGCTTCGTCTGTGTCCTCGATGCCACCGCCGCCCTGTTCGAAGCGACCGCGCGACGAGGTCCACAGGCGCATCGCCATCGCGCCGACGGCATCGAGCACGCGAACCCACGAAAACATCAGTGCAAGCGGCAAGGTCGCGAGCGTGGCGGTCAGCAGCAACAGGCTCGCGCCGACCGTGTTCAGCAAGCCGACCAGCCAGCCGCTCAGCGCGTGGCCGACAATGCCGCCAGCTCCTTGCGGCGGAAACGACCCGAACACGCCGATGTGCATGGAGCAGATGGCGGCGAAGCTCGGCAGCAGCGCGAGCCAGGCGAAGGCGCGTACCGGCCAGGGCATCGCCGGAGCATCGGTCTCACCGCGATAAATGCGAATGCCGAGCACGAATACCGCCCACGGCAGGAAGAACGCCACGTAACCGACCAGGCTCAGCAAGACATCGGCGATCCAGGCGCCGACGCCGCCGATCAGATTGCGCGCCGGCTCCCCGGTGCCCGACGATGACCAGCCCGCATCATCGGCGTGATAGCTGATCAGCGCGGCGAGCAGAAACAGCGTCAGTCCGACGCAGACCAGCAGAGCGGCCTCGCGCGGCAGGCGTTCCAGCCAGCCGGCTTCAGCGTACTGGTCAGTGGCCTGGGATTTGCTTTTGAGCACTTGAAGCATCGATCCGTCGTTCCGCGAAAACGGGCTGGCGGATCGCGGTAAGAGAAGAGTGGAGCACGGGTTGAGTATAGCAAGCGAGTTCCGCCGCTCATCCGGGCTGCACCGGGTTGCAATGGCGGGCCGCAGAAGGGCTGGAGGCACCGGATAACGGGCTTGAAAAGGACTGCACAACCTTCAGATAGGAGACAGGTCGCCAGCGCGACCATCCATACGCGATCATTACTGGATCGAATTTCTCAACAGGAGGGCGGACATGACGAGCCATGTGCGGCACTTCGTTCTGACCGGCGATGGCCGGATTCGTGAATTCTCTGCCGAGCTGGCCGCTCGTGTCGCAGGCGGTGCGAGCCCGATGCCGGAATTCGCCGACGCCTGTGTGCGCTATCTGCAGCTCACGCTTGATGACGAAGCGGAAACCGAGACCGAGATCCGCATCCAGAGCGCGGGGGCGAGCATTCGCTTCGACGCCGAAGGCCGGCTGCTGGAAGCCGGCCCTGCGAAGCCCGAGGAGCAGATCAGCGGCTTCGAACACGACGCTGTCGTGCAATGGGTGCTACGTGATCGGCCGCAAGTCGGCCCGACTTTCCACTGACCACTGCCCCCGCCGGAGCAAGGCCGCGAGACGATGGCGGAGACTTGCTGAAAGATGCGAGTACGTCCGTTGCCGGCCTGCGGCTTTCTTTCATCGATTCCCTGTCTTCACTCGCCGCCGACGACTGGGACACGTTGTTCGAAGGCTATTCTCCGTTCGTCCGATACGCTTACCTCGCCGCGCTTGAGCGTTACGGCTGTGTGGGCTCGGAGACCGGTTGGCGCCCCTTTCATCTGATCGCGACGGATGACACGGGGCAGCTCGTCGGAGCGGTTCCGCTCTATCTCAAAGCGCACTCCTACGGCGAGTTCGTCTTCGACTTCGGCTGGGCCGACGCCAGTCGCCGGCTTGGTGAGCCTTACTACCCCAAGCTGCTCAATGCGATTCCGTTCACGCCCTCGGTCGGCCCACGCATCGGCGCCGTTTCAGCTGCGGTCAGGACGGTGCTCGTCGATACGCTCAAGCAACAACTCAATGAGCTTGGGGTGTCCTCGGTCCACGGTTTGTTCGCTGCCGATACCGACGCGAGCGCCTTCGCCGATTCAGGCTGGCTGCAACGCACCGATTTGCAGTTTCAGTGGTTTAATCAGGGCGATACCGACTTCGCCGGCTTCGTTTCGAGACTCGCCGGCGACAAGCGCAAGAAGATTCTGCGCGAACGCCGCCGGGTGGCCGAAGCCGGCATTCACTTCGAATGCCGTCCCGGCGATGCGCTCAGCGAGTCCGAGTGGATGAGCGTTTACGCGCTCTATGCGAACACCTACGAAGAACGCGGCCAGGCGCCCTACCTGACCCCTGAATTCCTGCTCGATTACGGCGGCACGGCGGGCACGCCGATGCGCGTAATCCTGGCCTACGAAGGCCCCCGCCTCGTCGCCGCCGCCCTGACCCTGCAGTCCGGCGATACCCTTTACGGACGTCACTGGGGTGCGGCCGATCACTATCACAGCCTGCATTTCGAGTGCTGCTACTACCAGGGAATCGAGCTCTGCTTGCGCCAGGGCCTGCAGCGCTACGACGCCGGCACGCAGGGCGAACACAAGCTCGCGCGCGGATTCACACCAGTGGTCACGCGATCCTTCCACCTGCTCCGCAATCCGCGCCTTCATAGTGCCGTTGAGGACTTTCTGATGCGCGAACGTCAGCTCGTGGAAGCCCGGCGGCGGGAACTGATGCAACATAGCCCTTACCGTCAGCTCACCCCACTTTGAGCTCCGCGCCGGGGAGTTTCATGGACAATCCGATCCGCTTGCACTGGTTGGACCCGCGCGACCCGCATCAGCCATTTCCGTCGCCGCATCTGGCGATGCGCGATCCCAACGGACTGCTCGCCATCGGTGGCGATCTGTCGATGACACGGCTGATCCGCGCCTACTCGCAGGGGATTTTCCCCTGGTACAACCCCGACGAGCCGATTCTGTGGTGGAGCCCGGACCCTCGCGCGGTGCTGCTGCCCGATGCGATGAACGTCTCCCGCTCGCTGCGCAAAAGCATTCGGCGCGACGACTACGCCGTCACGCTCGACACGGCTTATACGAGCGTACTGGCGGCCTGCGCCGGAACGCGCCGTCACAGCCGCGGAACCTGGCTCGGACCCGATATGCGCTTGGCCTATGAGGAACTGCATAGGCGCGGCTATGCACACAGCGTGGAGGTCTGGCGTGGCGGTGAGCTCGTCGGCGGTCTTTACGGGGTGGCTCTCGGGCGCGCATTCTTCGGTGAATCGATGTTTTCGCGAGCCAACGATACGTCGAAGATCGCGCTGTTCTGGCTCTGCGAGCAATTGCGGGCCTGGGACTTCCGGCTCGTGGATTGCCAGGTTGCCTCCGAGCATCTCAAGACACTCGGCGCCGTCGATGTTTCCCGAGAGCGTTTCCTGAACCTGCTGCGCCCCGCCGTGAATCTGCCCGGCCGTACCGGCCGTTGGCGGTTCGACCTGCCAGCGCCCGCCGGGCGCGAGCATCTGGCAATCTAAACTCCAGTTGGAAACCGAGCATCACGAGACAGTACGCGGCACCATGGAACGAATTCGGTTGTATCTGAGCACGGAGCACCCCTGCGGCTATCTGCCACAGCGAACCGCGCGCAGCCTGTTCGTCGATCCCGACTTCGCCTTGAACCCGCAACGTTACGAAATGTTGCTGCAGCAGGGCTTCCGCCGCGGCGGCGATCATGTCTACCGTCCGCGCTGCAATGGCTGCGCAGCCTGCATTCCGGCACGCATTCCAGCGGCCATCTTCATGCCGAATCGGTCGCAGCGTCGTTGCTTTCAGAACAACGCGGACCTGCAGTTGAACATTCGCCAGGAGCTGACCGACGAGCAATTCGAGCTCTATCAGCGCTATTTGCGCGGCCGTCATGCCGGTGGCGGCATGAACCCCGAGGACAAGCCGGGCTTTCACAATTTTCTCGACTGCGGTTGGGGCACGGCCGAGTTCTGGGAGTTCCGCCAGGACGGCCGGCTAGTCTGCTGCGCCGTCGTCGATCGCACGCCACTCGCGCTATCGGCGGTTTACACCTTCTTCGATCCGGACATGGTCGATCGCAGCCTCGGCACCTATGCCGTGCTGCGCCAGGTCTTGCACGCCAAGCAGACCCAAATGGATCATGTCTATCTCGGTTACTGGGTACCGGGCAGCCGCAAGATGGAGTACAAGCGCAACTTCAAACCGCTCGAAATCCTGTCCAGTCGCGGCTGGCAGGCGCTCGAAACCTGAGCCGCGCGTGGAGCCCTTGACATCCGGTTGCTGTAATGGCTGTAAACGCGGATAATGCCGGGCTACATTTGTAGCTCCCAGCTCAACAGGTAATGGCGAAAGAAGATCATATCGAGATGCCCGGCACGGTCGCCGAGACCCTGCCCAATACCACTTTCCGCGTCAAACTCGACAACGGTCATGTGGTGACGGCTCACATTTCAGGTCGCATGCGGAAGAATTACATCCGCATCCTGACCGGCGACAAGGTCACGGTACAGCTGACGCCGTACGACCTCACGAAGGGACGCATCACCTTCCGCGACAAATAACGATCGAGGGATCGGCCGGCCGTTCACCGATGGTTCGGGCGCATCGACTCAAGATCAAACGATTAAAAAGCCAGTGAATCTCAGGACAACAAAAAAGCCCGCCTAGCGGGCTTTTTTGTTGCTTTCGCCTTGGTCACATAGCTCAGACCGGCTCGAGCTGTGGTGCCTTCTCGCGCGCCTCGATCTCGAAGTCGATCTTGTCGTTCTTGACGCCGACATGCACCCGGCCACCCTGCGCGAGCTTGCCGAACAGCAGCTCTTCGGCGAGCGGACGCTTGAGGCTGTCCTGGATCGTACGCGCCATCGGGCGAGCGCCCATCTTTGGATCGTAGCCGCGCGTGGCAAGCCAGGCACGCGCGTCGTCGTCGACATCGAGCTGCACGCCTTTACTCGCGAGCTGTTCTTCGAGCTGCACGAGGAACTTGTCGACCACGCGCGAGATCTCGGCCGGCCCCAAGGGGGCGAACGGAATGATCGCGTCGAGACGGTTGCGGAACTCCGGCGTGAACATCTTGCGGATCACTTCCATGGCGTCGATCGTGTGGTTGTGCTCCACGAGGCCGATCGAACGGCGTGAGGACTCTTCCGCGCCCGCATTGGTCGTGAGAATCAGAATCACGTTGCGGAAATCCGCCTGGCGACCGTTGTTGTCGGTCAGCTTGCCGTGGTCCATGACCTGCAACAGCAGGTTGAACACGTCCGGATGCGCCTTCTCGATTTCGTCGAGCAGCACGACCGCGTGCGGATGCTTGATCACGGCCTCGGTCAGCAGGCCGCCCTGGTCGAAACCGACATAGCCAGGGGGAGCACCGATCAGGCGGCTGACCGTGTGGCGTTCCATGTATTCGGACATGTCAAAGCGAATCAGCTCGATGCCGAGCAGCGAGGCGAGCTGCTTGGTAACTTCGGTCTTGCCGACGCCGGTCGGACCCGCGAGCAGGAAGTTGCCGATGGGCTTGTCCGGATTGCCCAGGCCTGAGCGCGACAGCTTGATGCTCGAAGACAGCTGCTCGATCGCCACATCCTGGCCGTAGATCGTGAGCTTGAGATCGCGCTCGAGCGAGGCGAGCTTGTCGCGATCGTTCGACGACACGCTCTTCGGAGGAATGCGCGCGATCTTGGCGATGGTTTCTTCGATGTCGCGGACCTGCACGGTCTTGCGGCGCTTCGACTCTGGCAGCAGGCGCAGGCGCGCGGCGGCCTCGTCGATGACGTCGATGGCCTTGTCAGGCAGATGACGGTCGGTGATGTGACGCGCCGACAGTTCGACGGCCGAGCGCAGCGCTCCGCGTGTGAACTGCACCTGGTGATGCTCCTCGAAACGCAGCTTGAGCCCTTCGAGAATCTTCACGGTGTCGTCGACCGTGGGCTCGGACACGTCGATCTTCTGGAAGCGGCGCGCGAGCGCACGATCCTTCTCGAAGATGCCGCGATATTCCTGGTACGTGGTCGAACCGATGCAGCGCAGCTCGCCCGACGACAGCAGCGGCTTGAGCAGGTTCGAAGCATCCATCACGCCGCCACTCGCCGCACCGGCCCCGATGATCATGTGGATCTCGTCGATGAACACGATCGCACCGGGCTGCGTGGTGAGCTCCTGCATCACGCTCTTGAAACGCTTTTCGAAGTCGCCGCGGTACTTCGTGCCGGCGATCAGGCTACCGAGATCGAGGCTGTAGACGATGCTGCCCTTGAGCAGATCGGGCACGCGGTCTTCGACCACGAGCCAAGCCAGCCCCTCGGCGATCGCGGTCTTGCCGACGCCGGCTTCGCCGACGAGCAGCGGGTTGTTCTTGCGCCGACGGCAGAGCGTCTGCATGACGCGCTCGATCTCATGCTCGCGGCCGATCAAGGGATCGATCTGGCCACGCGCGGCGCGCTCGTTGAGGTTGACCGCGAACTGCTCGAGCGCAGTCTTTCCGTTGGCCTTGCCGTCTTCCTTGTCCTCGCCATCCTGCGACGATTCCGGCGCGGACGGCGGCTGCGCGGGACTGCTGCCGTTCTTGCTGATGCCATGCGAGATGAAGTTGACGACGTCCAGGCGCGTGACGCCCTGCTCGTTGAGCAGATAGACCGCGTGGGTGTCCTTTTCGGCGAACAGCGCGACCAGCACGTTGAGCGTGGTGACCTGCTTCTTGCCCGCCGCCTGTACGTGATAGATGGCACGCTGCAGGACGCGCTGGAACGACAGCGTGGGCTGAACCTCGACCTGTTCGATCGAATCGCGGTTCGAGTGGATGTTCTGGCGAATGTAGTCGCGCAGCGCCTGTTCGAGCTTTTCGAGGTCCGCGCCACCGCCGGTCAGCACTTCGGAAACATTGGTGTCCGACAGCAAGGCCAGCAGCAGATGTTCGACCGTCAGCAACTCGTGGCCTTCGCCACGCGCTGCGAGAAAGGCGGCATCCAACGCTTTTTGGAGTTCATCGCTGAGCATTAAGCCTTCTCCATGACGGTGAGCAGCGGGTGTTGATGCTTGCGTGCGTAGGCGTTGACCTGCGCCGTTTTGGTTTCCGCGATCTCGACCGGAAATACGCCGGCGACACCGCGACCTTTGGTATGAACGTGGAGCATGATCTGCACCGCCGTCTCCCGGGAATGATGAAAAAACTGCTGCAAAACCTGGACCACGAATTCCATCGGCGTGAAGTCATCATTGACGACGATCACTTTGTACATGGGCGGCTGCTGCAGACGCGGCTTGGATTCCTCGACGACGAGGTCGCGAATTTCGTCTCGCTTGGTGTTGCTGCTCATGATCCTAGTGTAGCGCTGCCCCTGCAAAAAACGAGGGCCGTCAGGGCGGACAGTCTGGGGGCTCTACAGCGGCGTGCGGTCGTGGTCATCTGATCGATTAATGGATACGTCGGCGGTGCATTCAAGTACCCCTCGATCGTGCTGAACCCAGTCCTTTTCGCTTTTTCCTAAGCTGTTTGTGACAGCAGAAACTGGCGATCCGTTCACCGTTCCGATCACCGAGGAACAACCTGCGGGCAATCGCTCGGAGTGCCCCCGATTCGGCACGCAAGGTGGGGCGTCGCTCATTTGTATCGGTTGTTTACAGACACTGGCCACCCTCTCGAAACATGGTGTGATCTGTAGCAATCAGCGGGTTATGATGGTCCATGCTCGTCATTTCAGAATCCGTTCAGGGCTCGGCTGTCCGTGCCTACGAGAAGCACGGCCACTGGCTGCGTACGGCTGGCCTGCTCGTACTGACCGCGACAATCGCGAAGCTGGCGGCGCAATTCGTCTGGCTCTGGGTGCCGGTCCCGGAATCGGCGCAATGGAAACCCGCGCCGGTGGCGGCGAGCGGAACCGCGGCATCGGCCCCCAAAGGACCGGATGCCCAGCTGATCGCCAGCGCCCATCTGTTCGGCGACTACCAAGCCCCGGCAGATGCCAGCCTGGATCGCATGGACAAGGCCCCGGACACCCGCCTGAACCTGACGCTGCTCGGCATTCTGGCGGCCGATCAGGACAAAGGCTCCCGCGCCCTGATCGCCGACGGCGGCGGAGACGAAAAACCGTACTCGGTCGGCGACAAGGTGCCCGGGGGAGTCAAGCTGCAAGCCATCTTCCCGGACCGCGTCATCCTCTCCCGCGACGGCCAGCTCGAAACCCTGCGGCTGGACAAGGAAAAAGCTCCGAGCTCGCTTCAGGCGAACGCGGCACCGGCGTCGTCGCCCCCCTCGACGGTCAGCGACGAGACCACCGAAATGCTTGCCAAGGTCCGCGAGCAGCTGCTCCAGGATCCGAGCAAGGCTGCCGACTACATCCGCGTACAACCGGCCAACGTCAACGGTGAACAGCGCGGTTATCGCATCTATCCGGGCCGTGACCGCAGCCTGTTCAACAACGCCGGATTGCGCCCGGGCGATATCGTAACCTCGCTCAACGGTACGCCGCTCAGCGATCCCGCACAGGCACTACAGATGCTGGCCGACGTGAGCCACTCGCCGACCCTGAGCTTGACCATCGAGCGCGGCGGCGTGCAGCAGAACGTGGTGGTCAACTTTCACTAGGCGGCAAAAAAGCGGTACAAGTCTTCAGCTTGTCTCATTCATCATCTATTTAGCTCCGTTCTCGGGTTTCGCCGACGATCACATGACGCCTTCCTCATTCGCCCGGCGCGCCGCCCTTGGTTTGCTTGCCTTGGCCGTTTCCCTGCCCGCCTGGGCGCAAGTCACCCTCAATCTCAAGGACGCCGACATCAGCACGCTGATCGCGACGGTCAGCGAGGTGACGGGCAAGAACTTCATCGTCGACCCGCGCGTGAAGGGCAAGGTCACGGTGGTGTCGTCGAGCCCGATGGACTCGGCAGGTGTTTATGAAACCTTTCTGGCTGTGCTGCAGGTGCAGGGCTTCGCCGCGATTCCGGCCGGCGAGGCGATCAAGATCGTCCCTGAAACCAACGCACGCTGGGACGGCGGCGGGCTGAACTCGGGCGGCGTCGGCCTGCCGATCGACGAGGTCGTCACCCACGTCTACAACATCCAGAACGTCTCGGCCGCCCAGCTCGTGCCGATCCTGCGCCCGCTGGTCCCGCAGTGGGGCCACCTGGCCGCCTATGCACCGTCGAACATGCTGATCATCTCGGATCGCGCGGCCAACGTCGTGCGCCTCGAGAAGCTGATCCGCCAGATCGACACCTCGAGCGATCGCGAGATCGAGATGGTGCAGCTCAAGTATGCGGGCGCGGCCGAAGTGGTCCGCACGCTGACCGCGCTGACCCAGGGCAGCAAGAATGCGGCCGACGCGAGCGTCCAGCCGGCCGTGGTGCTCGCGGACGAGCGCTCCAACAGCGTGCTCGTCGGCGGCGACAAGGCCGATCGCCAGAAGATGCTCGACATCATCCGCCGGCTCGACATCCAGATCGGCGAAGACGGGGCGACGCAGGTCGTCTACCTGCGCTACGCCAGCGCCGAAAATCTCGCGCCGATTCTCGAAGGCTATGCCCAGCAGGCGACGCAGGGCGATCGCAATGGCGCCCAGGGCGGCGCGGCGGCTCCGACCGCGGCCAGCGCGGGCGCCAATGCGAGCGGCGTCAAGGTGCTGGCCGACAAGGACACCAACGCATTGATCATCACCGCCCCGCCCAAGGCGATGCGGATGGTGCGCGATGTCGTCGCCCAGCTCGACATCCGCCGTCGCCAGGTGCTCGTCGATGGCATCGTGGCCGAAGTCTCGGCCGACAAGTCCAGCCAGCTCGGCGTCGACTGGGCCGTCTACAACGGCGACAAGATCGCGGCCGCGGGCATCCTGAATCCCAATTCGCTCAGCGCCATCGCCGGCGCGGCCCAGGCCAGCAGCACGGCCGAAGCGATCGCCAGCGTCGTCGGCCAGGGCGTGACGCTCGGCGGCGGCAGGATCGCCACCGGCGGCGGAACCAGCTTCGCCCTGCTGCTCAGGGCGCTCAAGGGCGACGGCAACACCAACGTGCTGTCGCAGCCTTCGCTGCTGACGCTCGACAATGAGGAGGCCGAGTTCTCGGTGGGGCAGGAAGTGCCGTTCCTGACCGGCTCGTACAGCAATACCGGCACCACCAGCAGCAGCGGCCTGGTCAACCCGTTCCAGACCGTGGAGCGCAAGGACGTCGGCCTGAAGCTCGGCATCACCCCGCAGATCAACGACGGTGGCGCGGTCAAGCTCAAGCTCAAGCTCGAAATCTCGAGCCTCGCCTCCACCGCGACGTCCGCCGTCGACCTCGTGACCAACAAGCGCACGCTCAACAACACGGTGACGGTCGAGGACGGCCAGATCCTGGTGCTCGGCGGCCTCATCGACGATTCGCTCAACGATTCGCGCTCGGGGGTTCCGTTCATCAGCGACATTCCGCTGATCGGCTCGCTGTTCAAGTACCGCTCGGTCACGCGCACCAAGCGCAACCTGATGGTCTTCATCCGCCCGGCGATCCTGCACAAGCAGGCCGACGGCGATTACTACACGCGCCGCAAGTACGACATTTCGCGCGAGGCCCAGCTGATGGGTTCCGCCGGCTCGATTCCGCTAATCGGTGGCCAGCGTCCGATCATGTCGCCGTTCGATACGGTCAATCAGCCGCGTCCGCCCGAGCCGGCATCCGGCCCGGCCCCGCAGTCCGCCAACAACGGCGCCTACGTGCCGCCGACGGCCCAGGAAACGCCGCCGGCCCCCACCCCGCCGACCGGCGCAGCGCCGGCGCTGCCGGTGCCGCTGCCCGCCGATCCGATCCCGGCGACGCAGCCTTAAGCGCCGGTCCGTCGTATGGAAACCCCGTTGCGGCGTCCGCCGTTCGCTTTCGCCAAGCGCCACGGCCTGATCGTCACCGAAGACCGCGTCGATCACGTGCTGGTGGCCGCGCGCCCGGGCGCCACGCTCGATGCGCTGCAGGAAACGCGGCGCTTCGTCGGCCGGCCGGTGCGCCTGCAGAACGTCACCGGGCCCGAGTTCGACGCCCTGCTCTCGCGCACCTACGAAGGTCAGACCGCGGCCACCGCGAGCCTCATGCAGGGGCTCAACGACGAGGAAGACGCCGACCTCGACGCCATCGCCCACGCATTGCAGGAAAACCAGGATCTGCTCGAATCGAGCGACGACGCGCCGGTCATCAAGTTCATCAACGGCCTGCTCGTCGAAGCGATCAAGGAGAACGCCTCGGACATCCACGTCGAGACCTTCGAGAATCGCCTGACCGTGCGCTTCCGCGTCGACGGCGTGCTGCGCGAGATCATGTCGCCTCCGCGTGCGCTGGCGCCGCGCCTGGTCTCGCGCATCAAGGTCATGGCCAAGCTCGACATCGCCGAAAAGCGCCTGCCGCAGGACGGCCGCATCAGCCGCGCCTTCGGCGGCCGCAAGGTCGACGTGCGTGTGTCGACGATTCCCACCGGCGTGAATTCCGAGCGCGTGGTGATGCGTATTCTCGACAAGCAGGCCGACCGGCTCGACCTCGAGCAGATCGGCATCGCCGGCGAGCAGATCGAAATGCTCCGGCGCATCATCTTCCGCCCCTACGGCATCCTGCTCGTGACCGGCCCGACCGGTTCGGGCAAGACGACGACGCTGTATTCCGCGCTGTCGGTGCTCAACGACCGCAGCCGCAACATCATGACCGTCGAAGATCCGATCGAGTACTACATCGACGGCGTCGGCCAGACCCAGGTCAACAGCAAGGTCGAAATGACGTTTGCGCGCGGCCTGCGCGCGATCCTGCGTCAGGATCCGGACGTGGTCATGATCGGTGAAATCCGCGACCTCGAAACCGCCGAGATCGCGGTGCAGGCTTCGCAGACCGGTCACCTGGTGCTGTCGACGCTGCACACCAACACCGCCGTCGGCGCAGTCACGCGTCTGCGCGACATGGGGGTGGAGCCGTACCAGCTCAGTTCTTCGCTCGTCGGCCTGATGGCCCAGCGCCTCGTGCGCACGCTCTGCAAGCACTGCAAGCAGCCTTACGAGGCGAGCACGAGTGAGAAGGAACAGCTCGGCCTCGATCCCGCCCAGCCGCTGGTGCTGTACAAGCCGGTCGGCTGCCCGCAGTGCCGGCACATGGGCTTTTTGGGCCGCAGCGGCATTCACGAGATCATCGAAGTCGATCGCAAGCTCGAATCGATGATTCACGACGGCGCCAGCGAGCAGCAGCTCGAAGATTACGCCCGCACCATGAGCATGGGCATTCTGCAATCGGGCCGGAACAAGGTCATCGCGGGTTACACCACGCTGCGCGAAGTGCTGCGTGTGACGGTGGAAGAGTAGCCGTGAGACGGGGAACGGGAGACGGAAGACGTAACCGCGGCGTGTTCGTACTCTGCCGCCGTTTCTCCGACTTCGCCGCCTCGGCTTGTCCCGCCTCCCGTCTCCCGTCTCCCGTCTCCCGGTAGGTCAAGTGCCCGCCTACGAATACAGCGCACTCAACGCCAAAGGCCGCGAGGAAAAGGGACTCATCGAGGGCGACAGTCCGCGCCAGGCGCGGCAGATGCTGCGCGATCGCGGGCTGACGCCGATGTCGGTTGCGCAGGTCGCCGAAAACAGCATCGCGCAGTCCTCGCCGTTTCAGGCGCGGCGCGGCAGCATCAGCAGCACCGAGCTGTCGCTGTTCACGCGCCAGCTCGCGACGCTCGTGCGCTCGGGCCTGCCGCTCGACGAAGCGCTCGCCGCGGTGTCGCAGCAGAGCGAATCCAAGCGCGTGAAGCGCATCGCGCTCGGTGTGCGCAGCGGCGTGCTCGAAGGCAGCACGCTTGCCTTGTCGCTCAATCAGTTTCCGAAAGCGTTTCCGCCGCTGTTTCGCGCCACCGTCGAGGCCGGCGAGCAATCGGGCAAGCTCGATCACATCCTCGAGCGGCTCGCCGAATACGTCGAGCGCCGCCAGGTCATGCGCAACAAGGTCATGCTCGCGGCCGTGTATCCGGCGATCCTCACGCTCGTTGCGATCGGCGTGGTGGTACTGCTGCTGACTTACGTCGTTCCGCAGGTGGTCGGCGTCTATGCGGACATCAAGGCGGACCTGCCGGCGCTGACGACAGGCCTTATCGCGGTCAGCAATTTTTTGCGCAACTACGGCGTGTTCCTGCTCGCCCTGATCGTCGTCGGCGGCCTGGTGTTCAACCGCCTCATGAAGAACGACAACTTCAAGCGCAAGATGCATCGCCGCCAGCTCGGCCTGCCGCTGATCGGACGGCTCACGCGCGGGACCAACACCGGCCGCTTCACGCGCACGCTCGGGATTCTGTTCGGCAGCGGCGTGCCAATACTCGAGGCGATGCGCATCGGCACGCAGGTGGTCACCAATCTGCCGATGCGCGACGCCATCGAAGTCGCCGCCCGCAAGGTGCGCGAAGGCGCGAGCCTGTATCGCTCACTGTCGGAGAGCAAGCTGTTCCCGCCGATCACCGTGCACCTGATCGCGAGCGGCGAATCATCCGGCCGCCTCGACGAAATGCTCGATCGCGCAGCGGAGAACCAGGAGCGCGAAGTCGAAACCCTGGTCGCCGCGGTGATGGGTATCTTCGAGCCGGTGCTGATTCTCGCGATGGGCGCCATCGTGCTCGTGATCGTGCTCGCGATTCTGCTGCCGATCTTCGACTTGAACCAGCTCGTGAAGTGAGCTCGCAAGAGCGTTCGCCGCGTCTGGGCGAGCGTTCGAATTGCCTCAGCGGGCCGGCGAAAGCGGCTGATCGAGCCCCGCGCTGACGAGTAGCCTGGCGATGCGCGCCGGCACGTTCTTCTCGACCTCGCGCAGCGCCATTTCGATCGCATTGTCGAAGGCGAGCGCATCGGCTCCGCCGTGTGACTTGATGACGATGCCCTGCAGGCCGACGAAGCTCGCACCGTTGTAGCGGCGTGGATCGATGCGCCTGGACAGCGCCTTGAGCGCCGGCATCGAAGCCATCGCACCCGCACGCGTGATGACGTTGCGCTCGAACTCCTCGCGCATGAACTGGCGGATGAGCTTGGCGATGCCCTCGCCGGTCTTGAGCGCGACGTTGCCGACGAAACCGTCGCAGACCACGACATCGACGTCGGACAGGAATACGCCGTCTCCTTCAACGAAACCGACGTAGTTGAGCGCCGAAGCCTGCAGCCGCGTCGCCGCGGCCTTGATGGTGTCGTTGCCCTTGATCTCCTCGGCGCCGATGTTGAGCAGCGCGACGCGCGGCTTGTCGATGCCTCTCACCGCCGTCACCAGCGCCGAGCCCATGACCGCGAACTGCACGAGCTGTTCGGCGTTGCATTCGGCATTGGCGCCGAGATCGAGCATGTGCACCGGATGCAGCACCGCCGGCAGCGCGGAGACGATGGCGGGCCTGTCGATGCCCGGCAACGTCTTGAGCACGAAGCGCGCGGTGGCCATCAGCGCGCCGGTATTGCCGGCCGAGACCGCCGCATTGACTTGGCCGCTCTTGACCAGATCCACCGCCACGCGCATCGACGAATCTTTCTTGTGTCGCAGCGCGCGGGACGGCGGCTCGTCCATCGCCACGACCTGGCTCGCATGCTGGATGCTGAGCCGCTTGCCGACCTGCCAGGCCGTATCGAGCAGGCAAGCGCGCAGGCGAACCTGGTCGCCCACGAGCACGATATGCAGTTTTTTGTGGCGCTCCAGACACGACAAAGCGGCGGGCACGGTCACCGAAAGACCGTGATCGCCGCTCATCGCATCGACCGCCAGAACGATGGGCTGTGCCATCGGGCGGCGCCGAGGATTATTCCTCGGTGGTTTCCGGTGCCGCCTTCTCGATCACCTTGCGGCCACGGTAGTAGCCGTCGGCGGTGACGTGGTGACGCAGGTGCGTCTCACCCGAGGTCGGATCGACCGACAGGGCGGGCTTGGTCAGGGCGTCGTGCGAACGACGGTGACCACGATAGGAACGCGACTTTTTTGATTTTGCGACGGCCATGACTGACTTCCTTCAGGCGGACTCTCGAGTCCGTTATTTCTTCAACAATTGAGCGAAGGGATTCGGCTTTTTCTGCACCGTTTCCAATGCAGCTTCCGCGTCCTTCGCAGGCGCTTCCGCCTCATCGGCGGCCGCTGCCTCACATTCACTGCAACGCGGCATCATCGGCAGCGCCAGCAGCACCTCATTCTCGACGATCTCCACCAGCGGCAGCTTATCGTCCTCGACCAGAAACGGATCCGCTTCTTCCAGCACCCGCGCCTCTTCGGCTTCGCTCTGCACGAGCCGAAGCTCGACATCGACGTCCAAGGGCCACTCGAAGTCGTTCAGGCAGCGTTGGCAGGTCAACCACAGACCGCCTTCGACTCGCCCTCTCAACCAGCTGCCTTTGGCATCCCGCTCCAGCCCCAGTTCCGCGCTAAGCGTGGAACCGGGCTGCACGAGCTCGGAGCTCAGGCGCTCCAGCGAAGCCGGGTCGATTTCGCCGGCATATTGCGCTGACCGAGTCAGTCCAGCGCTGGCCTTGATGTACTGCGGAATCGGCATGGGGGCTTCACCAGGGCGGCGGATGATAGAGTTCCGACCTCACGAAGTCAAAGCTTTTCTCACCGTTATGGCCTCACCCTACACCCTCTCCAAAGCCAGCGTCGCGATCGGTGCCGACAGCCCGCTGGTGCTGGCTTCCACCTCCAGATACCGAGCCGAACTGCTGCGCCGGTTCGGCGTGCCGTTCGTGCAGGAAGCGCCCGAGGTCGACGAAGACGAACTGCCCGGCGAGGCACCCGAGGCCCGGGCCCGCCGGCTCGCCTCGCTGAAGGCCAGGGCCGTCGCCGAGCGGCATCCGCGCCAATGGGTGCTGGGCTCCGACCAGGTCGCCTACTGCGGCGGGCAGATTCTGCACAAGCCCGGATCGCCCGAGGCCAATATCGAACAGCTGCTCGCGCTGAGCGGCCGGGAAGCCGGTTTCGCGACCGCGATCGCGCTCGTTTCGGGCGCAACCGAACTCATCGCGGTCGACCTGACCGTCGTGCAGTTTCGCAAGCTCAGCCGTGACGAGGCCGAGCGCTACGTCGCCGCCGAGCCCGCGCACGACTGCGCCGGCGGCTTCAAGGTCGAGGGGCTCGGCATCAGCCTGTTCGAATCGGTCCGCAACGACGACCCGACGGCCCTCGTCGGCCTGCCGCTGATCACGCTCCGGCGCCTGCTCGCCGAAGCCGGCTCAGCGGTGCCCTAGCCAGAGCGGCAGCTGGGCGACGTACTCGATCACCGCCTCGGCCCCGGCGGCACGCAGGCGATCACCGTGGTGAACGCCGCATTCGACCCCGACCACGGCCATGCCGAGCGCGGCGGCCATCTGGGTGTCGTATTCGGTATCGCCGACCATCAGCGCACGCTCGGCCGGCACATCGAGTTCGGCCAACAGCTCGCGCAGCATGAGAGGATCCGGCTTGGAAGCGGTTTCGTCCGCCGTGCGGGAAGAGGCCATGAGCTGCCCGACACGCTCATGACGCTTGAACGAGCGAACCATTCCCTTCCTCGATTTTCCCGTCGCAACCGCGAGCAAGTACTGATGCTCGTTGAGCTTTTCGAGCGCCTCGAGCGCACCGGCGAACAGTGGCGCCTCGGGCGGCTGGTTGGCCAGATAACGATCGCGGTAGGAGATCAGCAGTTGCATGATCTCGTCCGCATCGAGCTCCGGATACAGCCGGGTCAGCACGTCGTTGAGTCCGAGCCCGATCAGGTCGCGAATCTCGTGATCGGTGCGCGATGGCAGCTGGAGCTCGTCGATGGCGCCCTGCATGGCGGTGACGATCTGGGCGGCCGAGTCGGCCAGGGTTCCGTCCCAGTCGAAGATGATGAGGTCGAAGCGGCGATCGGCACTCATCGGGCCGCCTGCGGCAGTCCGTTGAGGAAATCACGCAGTTCGTCGGGCATCGGGGCCGCAACGATCAGCTTGGCGAACTCGCCATCGGCCGGCAGCTCGAGGAAGTGGGAATGCAGGAACATGCGCTTGAGCCCGCGATCACGCAGCGGCTTGTGCACTTCGCGCTCGCCGTATTTGCGGTCGCCGGCCACCGGATGACCAAGCGCAAGCGAATGCACGCGAATCTGGTGCGTGCGCCCCGAGAAAATCTCGACCTCGCAGAGCGTCGCTTCCTTATAGCGCGCCTGCGGCGTGAAGCGGCTTTTGGACGGCTTTCCGTCTTCTTCGTCCAACTCCACGTAACTCTCGCCGCTCTCGAGCCGACTCTTTACGAGCGCGGCATCGACATCGCGAGCCTCACCCTTCCAGCGCCCGCACAGCAGGGCGAAGTAGCGCTTGTCGGACGTGCCGTGCATGAACGCCCTCTGGGCGCGCAGCAGGGCTGGACGCGTCTTGGCCAGCAGCAGCACGCCACTGGTGTCGCGGTCCAGGCGATGGGCGAGTTCGATGAACTCGTAGCTGTTCCAGGCGCGAATCGCCTCGATCACGCCGTAAGGCAAGCCGGTGCCGCCGTGCGAGGCATAGCCGGCCGGCTTGTTGATCACCAGATAATGAGCGTCCTCGTGGACGATCGACTCCTTGAGCCGCTTGAGCACCTCGTCGGGCGGGCGCACGGCTTCGCCTTTCTCGGCAACGCGAACCGGCGGAATCCGAATCTCGTCGCCCTCCTCCAGCTTGCGTTCGGGCTTGGCCCGACCGCCGTTGATGCGCACCTGGCCCGACCGCAGCAGGCGGTACACATGGGACTTGGGGACGCCAGGCAACTGCTTTAGCAGGAAATTGTCGATACGCTGGCCGGCGTCCTGCGCCTTGGCGCGTACGTGCCGGACCTGGGGTTTCTCAGCTGGCAAAATGTGACAACTCCGTGCATTCTAGTAACCGGAGTCTCTCGCCCCGGCAGCGGCCTTGCGCCTGCGCCAGGAGAGACCTGAGGGTCGGGCCGTAGCGCCGGCGTGTCGCAAGTCTACCAGCGCCACGACCCATCCGATCAGATCTCGTGACTCTCTGAAGCTCTACCGGGCTTGTATTACATGCCTGCGGCATGTGGCTGCAATGAAGCAGCCGATGACGCAGATTCCTTTTAGTCAACATCGCTCCCGCACAGGGACGGGCACAGAAAAGCGCTTCGAAATCTCATGCGCCAGAAAATTACCCGTACCGCGGTCGAGCGCACCCTCATAGACCGCATCAATGAAAAGAATCCTGATCAACGCCACGCAGCGCGAGGAATTGCGCGTGGCCATCGTCGACGGACAGAAGCTTTTTGACCTCGACATCGAGCTCGCCAGCCGCGAGCAGAAAAAATCCAATATCTACAAGGGCCGAATCACTCGGGTAGAACCCAGTCTCGAAGCCTGCTTCGTCGATTACGGCGCCGAGCGCCACGGCTTCCTGCCGCTCAAGGAAGTCTCCAAGAGCTATTTCAAGCAATCGTCGGGCAACATCCGCGATCTTCTGTCGGAAGGTCAGGAGATCATCGTCCAGGTCGAGAAGGAAGAACGCGGCAACAAGGGTGCGGCCCTGACCACGTTCATCAGCCTCGCCGGCCGCTATCTGGTGCTGATGCCGAACAACCCGAAGGCCGGCGGCGTGTCTCGGCGCGCCGAGGGCGAGGATCGCGAAGAGGCCAAGCAGGCCCTCGAGCAGTTGCAGATTCCGGACACCATGGGCGTCATCGTCCGCTCCAACGGCATCGGCCGCACCGCCGAAGAGCTGCAGTGGGACGCCAACTACCTGATCGAAATTTGGACCGCGATCGAGAAGGCTTCCACCGAACGCAGCGGATCTTTCCTGATCTACCAGGAAAACAACATCATCCTGCGCGCATTGCGCGACTATCTGCGCCCGGACATCGGCGAAGTCGTGATCGACAACGCCGAGATCTTCGAGCAGGCACGGCAGCACATGGAACATGTGATGCCGCAGAACCTGCCGCGACTGAAGCTCTATTCCGACGACGTTCCGCTGTTCTCGCGCTACCAGATCGAGAGCCAGATCGAGCTCGCTCACGAGCGCACCGTGCGCCTGCCCTCGGGCGGCAGCATCGTCATCGACATGGGCGAAGCGCTGACCGCCATCGACATCAACTCGGCCAAGGCCACCGGCGGCGGCAGCATCGAGGACACCGCGCTCAATACCAACCTGGAAGCCGCCGACGAAATCGCGCGCCAACTGCGCCTGCGCGACTTGGGGGGGCTGGTCGTGATCGATTTCATCGACATGAACAGCTCCAAGAACCAGAAAGATGTGGAGCGCCGCTTGGAGAAGGCCTGCGAGATCGACCGCGCCCGCATCCAGCTCGGCCGCATCTCGCGCTTCGGGCTCATGGAAATGTCTCGCCAGCGCCTGCGTCCGAGCCTCGGCGAACACACGCAGATCGCCTGCCCGCGCTGCGAAGGCCGCGGCCAGATCCGCAGCGTGGAGTCGCTGTCGCTATCGATCCTGCGCCTGATCGAGGAAGAGGCGATGAAGGACCGCACCGGTCGCGTGATCGCGCAGGTGCCGGTCGATGTCGGCACCTTCCTGCTCAATGAGAAACGCGCCGTGGTGCGCGAGATCGAGGCCCGCTGCCGCGTTTCGATTGCGCTGATCCCGAACGCGTCGCTGCATTCGCCGCACTTCGAGATCAAGCGCGTTCGCGCCGATCATCTGCAGCAGGAGAACAACGCGGCGTCGAGCCACCTGCTCGCGCAGAACTTCGACGCCAAGCCGCTCGAGGACACCGCGGGCGGCCGTGCTCCGGCTCGCGTCGCCGAGGCGGCAGTCAAGCAGATCGTGCCCTCGTCGCCGGCTCCGGCCGCTGCCACGCCCGCCCCGGCACCAGCAGCTCCCGCGCCGGTGGTGCTGCAGCCGAGCGCCGCAGGCGAAAGCCTCTGGACCAAGCTGCTGCGCCTGTTCGGCATCGGCGCGGCGCCGGTCGAAATTCCCAAGCCGGCGGAGCCGGTTCGCGGCCAACGCCAGCAGGGCGGTCGCCGCGATGATCGCCGCGGCGGTCAGCAGCGCAACGAAGGCCGTCGCGACGAGCGCCAGGGCCGCGACCAGAACCGTGACGGCGGTCGCGATTCGAACCGCGACCAGCAGCGCGATCAGAACCAGCGCCGCGACAACAACCCGAACCGCAACGCCGGCGGCAACGCCCAGCAGCAGAAGCCGCAACAGCAGCAGCCGCGCCGCGAGGACCGCGGCAACGATCGCAACAACAACCCGCGCCCGCAGCAGCCTCAGCAGCAGCGCCCGGCTCCGGTCGAAGAGGCCTTGGCCGCCGAAGTCGCCGTTGGCCAGAGCCCGGGACCGCGTCCGCAGCTGCCGCCCGGCGGCCAGCCGCGCCAGCCCGGTGACGAGGAGCGCAGCGGCCGTAGCCGCCGCGGTCGTCGTAACCGCAATCGTGGCGATCGCCGTCCGCAGGATGGTTCGGAGAGCGCCGAAGGCATGGATGGAGCCGAAGCAGCCGAGGTCACGCGCGATTCGCTGCCGGCCGATCTGGCAGCGGCACTGACGCGGGCCAGCGCCGCGACGACCGTCACGGTGACGATCGCCGACGCGGTGGAGCCGGTCGAAGCATCGCTGCCGGTTCCGGCCGAGCCGCCGGTCGGCGAACTCATTCGCGAAAGCCGGACCGACCTGCCCGCCTTCGAGCCGGAAAATACGTCGGGCCAGCAGGCCGGCGAGCCGCAGCCCAGCGCCGCCACCTCCCAGTCTTTTGCCCCGAACGCCGTGCGCTACGAAAACGTCGAGTCGCGCTTCCCGGTCACCGACTTCGAGCCGGCCGAACCGGTCGACGAGCAGCCCGCACCCGTGGAAGCCGCGGTCGCCTTCGAACCCGAAGCGCAAGCAGTCGTGAAAGTGGAAGCGGAAGCGGCACCGACTTCGGCAGCGGCCCCGGAGCCGATCCCCGAACCGGCGGCCGTCGAAACGGCGGTCGTCGCCGAGGAAAGCGGCCGTCCGCAGACACTCGAAGAGGCTGCTCCCGCGGCGGTCGAGGAGCAGGTGCCGGTCGCCGATCCGGTTGCCGTGATCGACGCCCTCGTCGAACCGATCGAAGCCGCGGAAACCGAAGTTCCGGCCGAACCTGTCCCGGCGTTGTCCGAGCAGGTGAAGCTGGTCGAGACGGTTCACGCCGCCGACCCGGTCGAGCCGCCGCCTGCCGAAACAATGGCCGAGCCTGCCGAAGCCGCGCCCGCGCCGGTTGCGGAAGAACCCGCGGTCTCGGAAACCGAAGTGACGATCGCCGAACCCGAAATCGCTCCGCAGAGCGAACCGGAATCCGAGCCGGAACCGCAACGGCAGCTGGAACCAGAAGCCGCGCAGCAGCCGATCACCGCTCCGGCCGAGCCGCAGCCGCCGAAGCCGGCCGCGCCGCGCTTCATCCAGGTGGAGACGCGCAGCAATCCGTTCGAAAGCGACCAGCCCGAAGACGAGCGGAAGTCGTAAGAAGTCCTAAGCGACTTTCTGCTTCACCTACGAAAACGGCGCCCTCGAGGCGCCGTTTTCGTTTGCGTCACAGCTTCAAGCAAAAGGATCAGCGACGAGCCAGCGCCGCCGTCACGAAGGCCAGGTCTTCCTCGGTGTCGACTCCGCGCGGCGGCGGATCGTTGGTGATGCCGAGCTTGATGCGCATGCCGTGCGCCAGTGCGCGCAGCTGTTCGAGCGCCTCGCAGTCCTCGAGCGGAGCCGGCGGCAACCCGCTGAATTCGGCGAGCCGGTTCGCACGATAGGCATAGAGACCGATATGGCGGAACGCGAGCCCTTCGGGCAGCACGGGTTTTTCGCGCGTCGCGCCATCGCGACGCCACGGAATCGGGGCGCGCGAAAAATACAGTGCGTAGCCGCGTCGATCGGTGACGACCTTGACCACGTTCGGATTGAGCCATTCGTCGACCGAATGCAGCGGATGCGCAAGCGTGGCGAGATCGGCGACCGGGTCTTCGGCGAGCAGGGTCGCGGCCTGGCGCAGCAGCGCCGGTGGCATCAGCGGCTCGTCGCCCTGCAGGTTCACGACGATGGTGCTGTCGTCCCAGCCTTCGGTGCGCGCAACCTCGTTGGCGCGGTCGGTGCCTGAATTGTGGCTCGCCGAGGTGAGCCGCACTTCGGCGCCAAAACCGCGCGCGGCGGCCGCGACGGTTTCGTCGTCGGTGGCGATGATGATCTGCTCGGCCCCGCTCACGCGCGCGGCCTCCCAGACATGCGCGATGACCGGCTTGCCGTGCACGTCGCGCAGTACCTTGCCGGGCAGACGCGTCGAACCCAGGCGCGCCGGAATCACCACCTTGAACTTCACGGCGCTTTTCTTCGGATCGGCGGCGCTCATGCTTCGATTTCCTCGTCCGCGAGCGCGCGGGCTTCTTCCTCGAGCATCACCGGAATGCCGTCGCGCACCGGATACGCGAGGCGCGAAGCCTTGCACCAGAGTTCCTGCTGCTCCGGGTGCCACTGCAGCGGCGCCTTGGAAACCGGGCAGACGAGTATGTCGAGCAGACGCCTATCCATTACTGATCCATCTCTAGTTTGTTCACCTTGTCTGGCAAGGCGCAGCCTGGGCCGCGCTTCGCAGGGCCATGCAGGATACTCTCACGCGCACCTCGTCCGCAGCCGACAATTGCGCCGATACCGGCAGGGCCCAGGCGCGTTCATCGGCGAACGCCCGGCATTTGACCGCATCCTTCTCGGTCATGAGCACCGGCAGCGCGTCGCCGAACCGCAAGTCCTGTGCGAAAAAACGATGGTGATCGGCGAAGGCATGTTCGATGAGTTGCAAGCCCGCCGCACGCAGGCTCGCGAAGAAGCGCTGCGGATGTCCGATGCCGGCGACCGCATGCACGGTTTCACCGTGCCAGCTCGCCAGCGGGCGCTCCGCGGCGCCGACGAGCGAGCGTGTCTGCAAGGCCTGCAGCTGAAAGCGCAGAGCATCGGGCCGCTCATCGAAACCCGCACCGTTGACGACGACGAAATCGACTTCATCGAGTCGCGCGGGCGGTTCGCGCAAAGGCCCGGCCGGAATCAAGGCGCGATTGCCGAGCCCGCGCGCGCCGTCGATCACGCAAAACTCGAGCTGCCGCGGCAAGCGGTAGTGCTGCAGACCATCGTCGGCGATCAGCACGTCGACCTCGCCGCTGTCGATCAGCAAGCGCGCCGCGGCCAGCCGATCGGGCGCGACGACCACCGGCGCGCCCGTGCGCAGCGCGATCAGCAAAGGCTCGTCACCGCAGTGCGCGGGATCGCTGTCCGCGCGCACGCGCAGCGGATAGTGCGGCGCCTTGCCGCCGTAGCCGCGAGAAATCACGCCGGGCGAAAAACCCCATTCGCGCAGGCGTTCGACGAGCCAGATCGAGAACGGGGTCTTGCCAGTGCCGCCGACGCTGATGTTGCCGACGACGATCACGGGCAAGGGCAGCGTCTTCTGCTGCGCGACCAGACGCTCGCGCCGGCGATTCGCGATGAACCCATACAGCGCGGCGAGCGGACGCAGCCCGAGCGGCGCCTGCGCTCGCTCGTACCAAAGCCGCTGCAGGAACTCGCTCAATGGAAGGGCCGCGTCAGCCGGCCGTGGTGGCCGGCTCCTGGAACTGCATGCGATGCAAGGCCGCGTAAATGCCTTCGCGATCGAGCAGCTCCTGATGCGCGCCCTGCTCCACCGCACGGCCTTCCTGCATGACGATGATGCGATCGGCGTTCTGCACGGTCGACAGGCGATGCGCGATCACGAGCGTGGTGCGGCCGACGACGAGCCGCTCGAGCGCGGCCTGGATCAGCCGCTCGGATTCGGTGTCGAGCGCGGACGTCGCCTCGTCGAGAATCAGGATCGGCGCGTTCTTGAGCAGCGCGCGTGCGATCGCCAGGCGCTGGCGCTGTCCGCCCGACAGATTCACGCCGTTCTGGCCAAGCATCGTGTTGAGCCCTTCGGGCAGTTTCTCGATGAACTCCCAGGCGTTCGCGGCCTTGGCCGCCTCGATTATCTGCGCCTGGTCGGGCAGCTTTTCGAGCCCGTAGGCGATGTTCTCGGCGATCGTCGCGTTGAACAAACGCACCTGCTGATCGACGAGCGCGATCTGCGAGCGCAGGTCGTGCAGCGAGTATTCGCGCAAGTCGTGTCCATCGAGCAGCACTTCGCCGCTGTCGACATCGTAGAAGCGCGGAATCAGCGACAGCAGCGTCGATTTGCCCGAGCCCGAGCGACCGACGAAGGCCACGGTCTGGCCGGGCTCGATCATCACCGAAACGCCGCGCAGCGCCTCGGGCATCTCTTCGGAATAGCGGAAGTGCACGTCGCGGAATTCGATCGCACCCTTGGCACGTTCGAGCGGGCGCGTGCCGCCGGGGGTTTCGGCCGGCTCGGACATGATGCGGAACACGTCGCCCGCCGCCGAGATGCCGCGCTGCACTTTCTCGTTGACGTTGCCGAGGCTGCGCATCGGATTCATCACCGCGAGCATCGCGCCGACGAACGAGACGAAGGTTCCGGGCGTGATTTCGGCGAGCCGCTCGGGCTGCGTGGCGAAGAAGACGATGCCCGCGACCGCCCAGGCGGCGATGAACTGGATCGTCGCCTCGCTGCCTCCACGCGTGGCGACCATCTTCATCGCGAGCGAACGCGCGCGCGCGTTGACGACGTCGAACTGCCGGCGCTCGTGCGCCTGCGCGTTGTGGATCTTGACGATGCGCTGGCCGCTCACGGATTCGTCCGCGGCCTGCGCGACCTGGCCCATGTTTTCCTGGATGCGCTTCGAGACCTTGCGGAAACGCTTGCTCACGTAGCCGACGATGCTCGCGATGATCGGCGCGACGATCATGCAGAAGGCGGCGAGCTGCCAGTTGAGCCAGAACATCCAGCCGATCAGGCCGATCACGGTGAGGCCGTCCTTGATCACCGAGGTCAGCGCATTGCTCGCGGCTTCGGCGACCTGCTCGACGTGATAGGTCAGCCGCGCCACGAGCTGCGCCGAACTCATGCGGTCGTAGAAACGCACGGGCATCTTGAGCAGATGCTCGAACAGCTCGCCGCGCAGCTGCATCACCACGCTGCGCGCGATCCACGACATGCCGTAGCCCGAGGTGAAGCCGGCCACGCCGCGCAGCACGAACAGGCCGACGATGGCCCACGGCAGCCAGCTGATCGTCTGTGGGTCCGGCGAAACGAAGGTCTTGTCGAGCAGCGGGCGCATGAGGCTCATGAACGCCACTTCGGTGCCCGCGCTCGCGGCCATGCCGATCGCCGCGACGATGAAGATCTTCCAGTGGCCGATGGTATAGCCGAGCAGGCGGCGGTAGATCGCCAATGGCTGGAAATCGGCGTTGCCGGAGCTCGTCTGGGACGACGAGGCGAAAGAAGGGTGGGCGTCGGACATTTCCGCCTATGGTAGCGAAGCCGTGACGAACACATTTCACGGCACGCGCAATAGGGCGAGACGGCGCCGCCGCTGGTAGACTCGCGCCCCAGCATGAAGACCCCCAACCTGCAACTCGACAGCCGCGGCCGGCTCCGGCATTTGCTGACGATGGAAGGCTTGTCGCGGGAGCTGATCCTGTCGCTGCTCGACCGCGCCGCCGAACTCGCCGAGGCCACCTCGGGCCCCGAGAAGAAGCTGCCGCTGCTGACCGGACGCACCGTCGTCAACCTGTTCTTCGAAGCCTCCACGCGCACCCGCACCACGTTCGAAGTGGCCGCCAAGCGGCTCTCGGCCGACGTCATCAACCTGCAGATCGCGGCGAGCTCGACCTCCAAGGGCGAGACCCTGCTCGATACGCTCAAGACCATGGAATCGATGCAGGCCGACATGTTCGTGGTCCGCCACGAGTCCAGCGGCGCAGCGCATTTCTTCGCCGAGCACGCGGCGCCCGGCGTGGCGATCCTCAACGCCGGCGACGGCCGCCATGCACATCCGACGCAGGGCCTGCTCGACATGTTCACGATCCGCGCGCACAAGGCGCCCGGCAGGCCGGACTTTTCGGGACTGTCGGTGGCGATCGTCGGCGACGTGCTGCATTCGCGCGTCGCGCGCTCGGACATCCACGGCCTGCGCACGCTCGGCTGCACCGACATTCGCGTGATCGCCCCGCCGCCGCTGGTTCCGGTCGGCATCGAGGCGATGGGCGTGCGCGTGTTCCACGAACTCGAACGCGGCCTCGAAGGCGTCGACGTGGTGATCCTGCTGCGCCTGCAGAAGGAACGCATGCTCGGCGCCTTCCTGCCCTCGCTGTCCGAATTCCACGCCGATTTCGGCCTGACGCGCGAGCGCCTCGCCCGGCTCAAGCCGGACGCCGTGATCATGCATCCGGGGCCGATCAACCGCGGCGTCGAGCTCGAAGGCGACCTCGCCTACGACGAGCGCTCGCTGATCCTCAACCAGGTCACCTACGGCATCGCGGTGCGCATGGCGGTGATGGCGGAAATCCTCGGCGAGACCGCCGGTGCGACCGGAGCCGGCGCATGACCTCCCTGCTGATCACCGACGTCCGCGTGCTCGACCCGGTCGCCGGCACCGATGCGATCGCCAGCGTCGGTATTCGCGACGGCCGCATCGACCATCACGACGCTTCGCTGCCGAGCACGCGCTACGACGAAACGATTTCCGGCCATGGCCTGTGGCTGATGCCGTCCGCTGTCGACCTCGCCGCGCGCTTCCGCGAGCCCGGCGCGACGCACAAGGCCAGCCTCGCGAGCGAAACCCGCGCCGCGCAGGCCGGCGGCATCGGCTGCGTGGTCCTGCCGCCGGACACCTCGCCGGTCGTCGACACCCCGGCCATGGTCGACCGCATCCGCGGCATCGCGGCCCGAAGCGGCGGGCTCGACATCGAAATCCTCGGGGCGCTCACGCAGGGCCTGAAGGGCGAAGCACTCGCCAGCATGAGCGCGCTCAAGCGCGCCGGCTGCGTCGGTTACAGCCAGGCTTTCGCCCCGCTGCGCGATGCCCTGGTCGTCCGCCGGGCTCTCGAATATGCGCACGGGCTCGGCCAGGTCATCCACGTGTTCGCGCAGGACGCCGCGCTGTCCAATGGCGGCTGCGCGCACGAAGGTCCGGTCGGCACGCGCCTGGGCCTGCCGCCGATTCCGGTCGCCGCCGAAGTGGCCGCCCTGCGGCTGTGGATTTCGCTCGTCGAAGACACCGGCGCGCGCGTGCACTTCTGCCGGCTGTCGACGGCCAGCGGGGCGATGCTCGTCGAGTCCGCGCAATCGCGCGGCCTGCCGATCACCGCCGACGTCGCGGCCCACCAGCTATTCCTGACCGACGCGGATGTCGAGGGCTTCGACGCGATGACACATGTCATCCCGCCGTTACGCGCGACCCACGATCGTGACGCATTGCGCGATGCGCTCCAGCGCGGCGTGATCGGCTCGATCTGCTCGGACCATCAGCCGCACGAGGCCGACGCCAAGGTCGATCCGTTCCCGATGACCGAGCCGGGCATTTCGGCGCTCGAAACCCTGCTGCCGCTGAGCCTTCGTCTGGTCCACGACGGCATCCTGAGCCCGCTCGAAGTGGCGACCCGCCTGAGCCTGGGACCGTCGCAGGTGCTCGGCCGCCCGGCTGCGGCGCTCAAGTCGAAGGCGGTGGCGAATCTGGTGCTCGTCGATCCCGATGCGCAGTGGACGCTCGAGCCGCGCGAATTCGTCAGCCGCGGACGCAACACGCCGTTCGCGGGCTACGGGTTCAAGGGTCGCGTGAACCTCACGCTGCACGCCGGACAGGTCGTCTACCGCCGCGCCTGAGACCGTGACGGGTCGCGCGGCGTGGCCGCCGACCCAGACTTGGAAAGCACTTGGCTCCCGGCTTACTTTTTCTTTTGCGCCCGGGGCTTGCTGTCGGCAGCCGGCTCGTCGGCCGGCTTGTTGAGCGTGATGTACGGCGAGGACACCGTCGCGGGCAGTGGCCTGGCGGTGATCGGGCGCACCTGGCCTTCCTGGGCGCGGGAATAGTTTTCCTGCCGGAAGCTGCCCGTGGCGGTATCACCGTAGTGACCCTGGTCGATGTCGCCGAAAGCCCCGGCCGTGCGATCGCCGAACTGGCCGGCCTGACGGTTTCCGTACGCGGCTGGCGGAATCGCGGCCGAGGTCTGGGCCAATGCTTGCATGCTCAAAACGGCTCCGAGCACGCCGAGGCCAAGCTTAGATGCCGGGAAAGTCATGTTGCCGCCCGTCCAGATCGGCTTACGCCGTCGTCAAAATGAGCGCCCAGTATAGGTCGCCGGCATGCGCGAATGCCGTACTCGCAATGCGCAATTTGCATGGATATTTTCACTAGAGGTTCATGCGCCCGCGGATGAATTTAGCCATAATCCATCTGTTTTCCATATGCCAGCCAGGGGTATCACGAATGACGTTTCAGGCGAGCTTCCAAGCCGATCTCGAGAAACTGTTCGGTCTGAAGACCGTCAGCTACAAGTACAACCTCGGCAAGACCGAGCTGTTCCATGAAGCCATCGCCAACGACCGCGGTCGCACCCAGCGCGATGGCGGCAACAACGACCAGAAGGCGTTCCCGACCATCCTCGGCGACCAAGGCCCGCTGGTTTATTACACCGACCCCGATTGCACCGGCCGCCGCACGCGCGACACCTACGCGGTGAAATGGCCCGAAGTGGCCGACGAGATCTGGTTCAAGGCCGACCTGAATCCCTACGAGCCCGAGAAGTACGAAGGCCTTCTGGCGCGCGTGATCGCGCACCTCAACGAGAAGAAGGCCACGCTGTACGTCAAGGATCTCTTCATGGGCTCCGACCCCGATTTCGCGGTGCCCTACCGCTTCGTCGGCGAATACGCGACCCACGCGATGTTCTGCCACAACATGTTCCCGAAGGACCTGCAGGGCGTGAAGGACGTCGACACGCGCCGCTGGACCATGCTCAACGTGCCGAGCTTCGTCTGCGAGCCCGAGATCGACGGCAGCCGCGCCGAGGCCGCCTGCATCATCGACGTGCGCAACAAGATCTGCCTCGTCGCGGGCCGCGCCGACTACTGCGGCGTCAACAAGAAGACCATCTTCACGGTCGGCAACTACCTGCTGCCCAAGGAAGGCCGCCTGTCGATGCACTGCTCGGCCAACGTCGGCAAGAACAACGACGCCGCGATCCTGTTCGGCCTGTCGGGCACCGGCAAGACCACGCTGTCGGCCGACGCCGCGCGCAAGCTGATCGGCGACGACGAGATCATCTGGTCCGACAACGGTCTCTGCAATCTCGAGGACGGCTGCTACGCCAAGCTGATCGACCTCGACAAGGAGGCCGAGCCGGTCATCGCCCAGGCCCTTTCCAAGCCCGGCACGATCATCGAAAACGTGCCGCCGCTGCCCGGCAAGAAGATGCAAGAGTGCCACCCCGACGAGCTCGACCTGTTCGACGGCTCGATCGCCGAGAACACGCGCTTCAGCTACCCGCTCGACGCCAACCCGAACGTCATGCCGAACGGCCAGGGCCCGGCGCCGAAGACCATCGTGCTGCTGACCGCCGATGCCTTCGGCGTGCTGCCGCCGGTGTCGATCCTCGAACCCAAGGACGTGATGTACCACTTCGTCTCGGGCTTCACGGCGCGCGTCGCCGGCACTGAAGTCGGCGTCAAGGAACCGCAGCCGACGTTCTCGGCCTGCTTCGGCGGCCCGTTCATGGCCCAGCGCCCGAACGTCTATGCCGAGCTGCTCGCCAAGAAGATGGAAACGGCCAACGCACGTTGCATCCTGCTCAACACGGGCTGGAGTGGTGGCGGCGCCACCACCGGCGGCGCGCGCATGAAGCTCAAGGTCACGCGCGCCCTGCTCAACGCGGCGCTCAACGGTGAGCTCGACAACGTCGAAACCGAAGTGCAGCCCATCCTCAAGCTCAAGATGCCCAAGAGCTGCCCGGGCGTGGACAGCGCCATCCTGAATCCGCGCAACACCTGGGCGAACAAGGACGAGTACGACGCCACCGCGACCAAGCTGCGCGACATGTTCCGCGACAACTTCAAGAAGAAAGGCTTCGCGAGCTTCGGCATCGAGGAGCGCATCTAGGCCGATCAAGCTGCGCAACCCTCGATCGCGCGACAACTTCAAGAAGAAGGGCTTCGCGAGCTTCGGCATCGGGGAACGCAGCTAAGGCTTCAAGCGGCATCCGCTGTTCCGAACCCCCGCTCCGGCGGGGGTTCGTTGCTTTAGGCGCATCGGGCGGCGGCGCCCTGGTGTATTTGCCCCAATGAACCGTGCGTCACCCTCAACTCAAATGAGATTCCTTATCATTTGATCTCAATCGGGGGGATTTCTCGAATGCGTGACTTCGAACGGCGCGGCAAGGCGCTGGGTGGACGTGGCTGGGCTGCGGGCTGGGCGGTTCTGGCGATGGCGCCGGCTTCGATTTCGATGGCGCTCGCCCAGGGCGACGAAGCGGCCAGCTACGATGCGATCGCGGTCGGCGACCAAGCCCCTGCCCCGCTGCCGCGGCGGGCCGACGATCTTGCCGAGCTCGAAGAAGTGGTCGTGCTCGGCGAAAAGCTCGGCCGCACGCTCGCCAAGACCACCAGTTCGGTCGCGATCACCAACAACCGGGCGGCGACCGACTATGGCATCGACAGCGTCTCCGAGGTCATCGCGCGCACCGCCAACGCGAGCATCACCAACGAGGGCGATTTCAGCCTGCGCGGGGTCAGCGCGGGCGGTGCCGAGGGCTTCGGCGCGGGCCAGCCGGTCATCAGCACGTATCTCGACGGCGTCGCCGTCGACCAGGTCGGCCAGTCCGGCAACCTGCTCGACCTGTTCGACGTCGAGCAGGTGGAAGTGCTGCGCGGGGCGCAGTCGACGAGCCAGGGGCGCAATGCGCTGGCCGGTGCGGTCGTGGTCAACACGCGTGAGCCGACGCAGGACTGGAACCTCGTCACGCGCATGCGCCTGGCCGAGCTCAACGAGCGCCAGTACGCGGCTGCCGGCGGCGGGCCGATCGGCGGCGGGCTCGCGTTCCGGCTCGCGGCCGACTATCACGCCGACGACGGCTTCGTGCGCAACGTTACGCTCGACGATCCGGACTGGAACCGGACCGAAGACCTGCTGCTGCGCGGCAAGCTGGCCTGGCGCCCGAGCTTCGCCGAGGGCTTCGATGCGCTGCTGACCGCCGGCAAGTCGGATCGCGACGGCCTGACCCAGCCGGTCAACCGGATTCCGGACGATGCCGACGGCAACTCGCGCACGGTGGCCGACAACGTGCCGCGCGACGCCGGCCAGACCTCGGTTCCGATCTCGTTGCGGCTGCGCCAGCTGCTCGGCGAGCACGTCGAGCTGAGCTCGACCACCGGACTGATCCGCTCCAGGAACCACGAGTTCGCCGATTACGACACCTCGACGGCCGACAACGGCAGCTACCAGTTCGACCAGAACGGCCGCACGCTGACCCAGGAGCTGCGCCTCAACGTGCGCGACTGGAACGGCCTGACCGGCCTGGTCGGACTCTACGCGGGGCGCTTCCGCTACGACTCGTCGAACCAGGGCCGCGACCTCTACGTGCAGCTCGGCGAAGTGCTGCCGGTGCCCGCGGTCGGCGATCTGATCGCCGCGCGCGTCGACTTCGACCTCGATTCGAAGAACGACGCCGACAACGTCGCCGTGTTCACCGAATTCGATTACCAGTTCACCGAACGCCTGACCTTGATCGGCGGCCTGCGCTACGACCGCGAGCACGCCGAGATCTACAGCAACTACCAGATCACGCGCGCCGACGGCTTCGTGGTCGCGCCTGAGCAGGCGGCCCCGCTCGACGCCCTGCTCGCGCAGATCACCGTGCCGGCGCTGTTCGCGTTCCAGACCGGCGGCCTGACGCCCGGCACCGGCAGCGGTCGCCAGATCAAGGCGAGCTACGACGCCCTGCTGCCCAAGATCGGCCTGCGCTATGCGCTGACGCCTGAGGTGAACCTGTTCCTGACCTACGTCGAGGCCTATCGCGCGGGCGGCGGCGATGTCGACACGCAGAACGGCGACATCGTGCAATACGACCCGGAATACACGCATACCGTCGAAACCGGCCTGCGCACGGCCTGGTTCGATCGCCGCCTGCAGACGCGCGGCAATGTCTACTACACGAAATGGACCGACCAGCAGGTGCAGGTTCCCAACGCCGACGGCAGCGCCCTGCTCACGCAGAACGCGGCCGATTCCACGCTCTACGGCGTCGAACTCGAGAATTCCCTGCGCCTCGGCGCGGCGAGCAGCGTCTACCTCAACGCCGGCTACGCACACGCACGCTTCGACCGGTACGAGACCGGCAGCAATGATTACTCGGGCAACCGCTTCGCCAAGGCGCCCGAATGGACCGGCAGCGCGGGCGGCGTCGCGCGCTTCGTCGACGGCTGGCTGCGCGGCTGGTTCGGCTCGATCGCCTACACCTACACCGGCACCAGCTACACCACGCCGGCCAATACCACGCGCGAACGCGGCGATGCGCACGGCCTGCTCGATCTGCGCCTGGGCTATGAAACCTCGCGCGTTTCCATCGTCGCCTTCGGCCGCAACCTGCTCGACGACGACTACGCCACCTACCGCGCCAGCTACGTCGGCGGCTTCGGCATCGAGGCCGGCCGCGCCATCGCCTTCGGCTCGCCGCGCGTGTTCGGCGTGCAGGTGGACATGAGCTTCGAATGAGCGCGATTTGCGGACGCCGCGACGGAACGCGGCGTTCATCTGCGGCGCTCTATACTCGCGGCCGATCTCCCGGAAGCGCTCATGAACGTCAATCGCATCTTCTGTATCGGCCGCAACTACGCCAAGCACGTTGCCGAGCTCGGCAACGCCGCCGATGGCGAATGCGTGATCTTCATGAAGCCGGCGTCCTGCGTCGTCGAGGCCGGCGAACCCGTGGTGCTGCCCAAGCACATCGGCACCATCCATCACGAAGCCGAGCTCGTGGTGCTGCTGACCGGTGGCGGCCGCGACATTGCGGTCGAAGACGCGATGGGCTGCGTCGCCGGCATCACGCTCGGGCTCGACCTGACCGCGCGCGACCTGCAGAACACGCTCAAGAACAAGGGCGCTCCGTGGGAGCTCGCCAAGGCCTTCGACGGCGCCGCTCCGCTCGGCGATTTCAAGCCGTATCTCGAACAGGACCTGCAGGCGCTCGAATTCACCCTGCACGTCAACGGCGAGCTGCGCCAGCATGGCCGCACGCGCGAGATGCTCTACACGGTGGCGCGGCAGATTCACATTCTGTCGCAGACCTGGTCGCTGGAGCCCGGCGACGTGATCTATACCGGCACGCCCGAAGGCGTGGCCCCGCTGAAGCCCGGCGATCGCGCGGTACTCGAGGGCCGCGGCCTGGGCCGCCACGAATGGACGTTTGCCTGAGCGAGACGACATGAAGATCGACTGGTCCAAGATCAATCTGCTCACGCCCGGAACCAACATCCCGAGCTGGCGCAAGTTCTCGCGCACCTTCTTCACGGGCCTGCTCGCGGTGCTGCCGATCATGGTGACCTTCGC
The DNA here is from genome assembly GCF_000271305.1 of Hydrocarboniphaga effusa AP103. GTDB lineage: Bacteria > Pseudomonadota > Gammaproteobacteria > Nevskiales > Nevskiaceae > Hydrocarboniphaga > Hydrocarboniphaga effusa. The sequence continues at coordinate 838,563 of NZ_AKGD01000002.1, read as the reverse complement.
CGTGATCCTCTGGCTCATCGGGGCGGCGGATACCTTCTTCGGCGGCTTCGTGCGCTGGCTCATGCCGAACGCCGGCAGCTGGCCGGGCGCCGGATTGCTGATGTCGCTGGTACTGATCTTCATCATCGGCCTGCTCATGCAGGCGGTGTTCTTCCGCGAGTTCATCAAGTGGATCGAAGACCAGCTCGAGCGCGTGCCGCTGATCAAGACCGTCTACAGCGCCGTGCGCGACCTGACCGGCTTCTTCTCGAAGAAGGACGACAGCGCGTTCGGCAAGGTGGTGATGGTGAATCTGCCGAACCTGCCGTTTCGCATGCTCGGCTTCATCACCGTCGAAGACCTCACCAAGTTCGGTCTGGCGGACGATCACGATCAAGTGGCCGTCTACCTGCCGATGAGCTATCAGATCGGCGGCTACACGATCATGCTGCCGCGTTCGCTGCTCACCGAAGTCGACATGAGCTTCGAAGATGCGATGCGCTTTCTGATCACCGCAGGACTTTCGCGTGTCGGCGACGAGAGCAAGGGCACATCGGCGATCGTCCTGCCACCAAGCGTCGGACCGACGCCGGGCCCGAATCCTACGCGTCAGCCGCCAAAGCTTTGAGCACCACCTTCGTCGCGTGAGCACACCGACCCGCCGTGCGCTCACGCTGACTCCGAAGCCCGCCTACACGCTCGCGCTGCTGACCGGGCTCTACGCCGCTCAGGGCATTCCGTTCGGCTTCTTCAGCCAGGCGCTGCCGGTGCTGCTGCGCGAAGCCGGGATGTCGCTCAAGGCGATCAGCCTGAGCTCGCTGCTGTTCCTGCCGTGGGCCCTGAAATTCCTGTGGGGGCCGTTCGTCGACCAGGTCGGCAAGCCGCGCAGCTGGCTGCTGCCCTTGCAGCTGTGCACCGCAGGGGGTGCCGCCGCCTTGTCGCTCGTGGATCTGTCGCAGGGCTTCGCAATGCTGTTCGCGGCCTTGTTCGTCTTCAGCCTGTTCGCCTCGGTGCAGGACGTGGTCACCGACAGCATCGCCGTGCGCCTGCTCGATTCGCGCCAGCGCGGGCTCGGCAACGGCATACAGGTCGGCGCGTATCGCATCGGCATGGTGTTCGGCGGCGGCTTGCTGCTCTACGTCTACGCCAGGCTCGGCTCCGCGACGATGTTCCTGTCGATGTCCATGCTGTTGCTGCTGAGTTCGATGCCGGTGCTGTGGCTGCGCCTCGGCAAGGCCGACGCGGCGGCGGCGCGCACGTCTGCACGCGAACTCGCGGGGGGCTGGTGGTTGCGCCTGCGCGAGCCCGGCGTGATCGGCTTCGTCGCGCTGATCGCGGCCTACAAGTTCGGCGACACCATGGGCGCTTCGCTGGTCGGCCCGTTCATGCGCGACTACGGTTTGAGCAAGGAGGCGATCGCGATCATCAAGGGCAGCGTCGGATCGAGCTGTGGCCTGGCGGGCGCGGCGCTCGGCGGCTGGCTCGCGTTCCGCCTGCCGCGGCGCACGGTGCTGCTCGCGTTCGGCATCGCGCAGACCGCGAGCCTGGCGCTCTACGCAGCCGCGGCCCAGCGCATCGGCGGCGAGCCGATGATCTGGGCTGCCTGCATCGCAGAACACCTGCTCGGCGGCATGGCGACGGTCGCGCTGTTCGCCCTGATGATGGACGCGAGCGATGCGCGGCACGCCGGCACCGATTACAGCCTCTACGCCTGCGCGATCGTCTGCGTGCAAGGCGTCGCCGGATTCGTCGGCGCGGCGATCGGCGATGCCGGCGGCTACACGCTGGTGTTCATCGTCTCGACGGTGGCGTCGGCGCTCGGCTGCGCTGCGCTCGTGGTCGGACTCGATCGCGGCGTCGGACCCGGCTTGCTGCGCGACGTCTGGGCCGTGCGTTCGAGCACATGAACTACCTCGTCCACCTGCTGATCGCCGATCGCGTCGGTGCCGATCTGGCCGGCGCCGTACTCGGCGATTTCGTGCGCGGCTCCGACCTCGCCCGCTTTCCGCAGCCGATCGCCGATTCGATCCGCCTGCACCGGCGCATCGATGCGCTGACCGACCATCATCCGCTGCGACTCGCGGCCGTCGGACGCTTCATCGCGGGGCCGCGGCGCTATGCGCCGGTGATCCTCGACGTGCTGAGCGATCACGCGCTCGCAATCGAGTGGGCGCGCTATTCAGCAGACGATTTCACGCATTTCTGCGAGCGATGCGCGATCGCAGTGGCCGATGCCAGCGACTGGTTCGAAGGCCCACGCAAACCGGACAGGCCGGGCTTCACAGCCCTGCTGCAAAGTTACGCGGAACCCGCGGGCATCGACCTGGCGCTGCGGCGCATCGCGCATCGGCTCAAGCGAGCACAGCCGATGCGCGACGCCAGCGCCGGATGGCGCGCGCATCTGCCTGCACTTTCGGCCGAATTACCGGAGCTTCTGGGCGATCTGATCGCCGCAGCGAGCAGGTTTCAAACTCAGGCCGCAGGCCGGTAACCGTCGCGCCAGCGCATCGCGCCTTTATTGCCGTTCACCGTTCACGCCCGCATCGTCACAATCGGCACAGCTCTCTTCTCACCGACGACCATGACCGACACCCCGATCGCCCTGCGCAGCTGGAACACGCTGTCGAAGCTGCCGCTCGGTGCGCAGCTGTTCACGCGCGCCATCTGCATGAAAGCGCCCTACTTCGCGAGCATCAAACCGCGCTTCGTCGAACTCGCGTTCGGCCATTGCGTGGCGACCGTGAAGAAACATCGCGCCATCACCAATCATCTCGGCGGAGTGCACGCGATCGCGCTGTGCAATCTGGCCGAACTCGTCGGCGGCATCATGACCGAGGCCAGCGTACCGACGACGCATCGCTGGATTCCCAAAGGCATGACGGTGGAATACCTCAAGAAAGCCAACACCGACGTGCGCGGCATCGCGCGCTTCGACAAGGAGCCGGTGTTCGGCGATCAGGGCTTCGAGCTGCCTGCGCATGTCGAGATCGTCGATCGCGCAGGCGATGCGGTGTTTCGCGGGGTGATCACGATGTGGGTTTCACCCAAGCGCAAACCCTAGCCCGCCGCGGCCACCGAGAAGAACGGAAACAGGCCCAGCGCGAGGCAAGCGATCAGCATCACCACGAAGATGCCCAGCGCCCACTTGAGCGTGTAACGCTGATGGTCCGCGAACTCGACGCCGGCCAGGCCGACGAGCAGATATGTCGATGGCACCAGCGGACTCAGCAGATGCACGGTCTGGCCGACCAGCGAAGCGCGGCCGATCTCCGCGGCGCTGATGCCATAAGCTCTGGCCGCATCCGCAACGATCGGTAGCACGCCGTAGTAGAAGGCGTCGTTGGACATGAAGAACGTGAACGGGACACTCGCGATCGCGGTGATCGGCGCCAGATAAGGCCCCCAGGCCTGGGGCAGCACGGCGAGGAAGCTCTTCGACATCGCCTCGACCATGCCGGTGCCCGACAGGATGCCCGTGAACACACCGGCCGCGAAGATCATCGCCACCACGGGCAAGGCATTCTGTGCATGAAACGACACGCGCTCGCGCTGCAGATCGAGCTGCGGATAGTTGATGATCACCGCAAGCGTGAAGCCGATCATGAACAGCACCGGCAGCGGCAACCGGCCGATGATCAGCGCCGCGAGCAGCGCGATCGTGAGCAAGGCGTTGATCCACAGATTCTGCGGACGGCGCAATCGCGCTTTGTCGGAGGCGGTCGATGCGGCACCCGACTCATCTGCATCAGGCTGCGCATACGCGCTGTCCTGCGGCAGGCGAACGCGTGCGATACGGCGGCGTTCTGACAGGCCGATGAAGTACGCGAGCACCGCGAGCGCGACCAGGCTGACGCCCATCGCCGGAATCATCGGCACGAACAATTCGCCCGCATCGAGATGCAGCGTCGCCGCAACGCGAGCGGTCGGCCCGCCCCAAGGCAGCAGATTCATGATGCCGCCCGCGAGGATCGTCACACCGGTCAGCGCGAGCGCGTTCATGCCGAGCCGCTTGTACAAGGGCAGCATCGCGGACACCGTGATCATGTACGTGGTGGAGCCATCGCCGTCGAGCGAGACCACCGCCGCGAGGATCAGCGTACCCATCACGACCTTCAGCGGGTCGCCCTTCACCACCGCGAGGATGCGCGAGACGATCGGATCGAACAGGCCCGCGTCGATCATGATGCCGAAGTACAGGATCGCGAACGTGAGCATCACGCCGGTGGGCGCGAGCTTCTTGATTCCGTCGAGCATCATGTCGCCGAGCCCGGCCTGGAACCCCGCCGCCAGCCCGAACAGAATCGGGATCAGGATCAGAGCCGTGAGCGGCGACAGCCGCTTGCTCATGATCAGGAACATGAAAGTCGCCACCATGCCGAAACCCAATGCGGTCAGCATGTCTTGTCTCCTCGTCGTCGCGCCATTCTTTATGAGCACCATTACGTATTCGCACGCAATGCCACTCTCGATTTTGCGCCAGCTTTTTCCGGCGTCTGCAGCGAGTCTAGGAACGGCTGCCTGTCATCGACCTGTCAGCGTTGTGCGGGCAGGCCTTCGTGCTGCATGGCCGCATCCCAGGTTTCCAGGAAATGCCGGCGCTTGAGCGCGTCGAGATAGACGAGCAAGCCGGGGCCGAGCGGAATCGCGCGTTCGGTCGCTCCGGCGCCCGCCGGTGTATCGCGGCTGTCGGTATCGATGCGCAACGGCGGCAGTGGCGATTGGCCCGCCATGAAGCGCTGGCCTTTGAGCGACAGTAGGTAGTCGACGAAACGCCGCGCGGCGCCGACGCGCCTGGCCGTGCGCGGAATCATCACCGTGCGCATGAGCACCTGCGTGTAGTCCGCGAGCGGCATGATGCCGATCGGCGCGCCTGCGTCGATGTGCTTCTGCGCATAGGCGCCGAGCACGTTGTAGGCGAGCACGATCTCGCCACGGGCGACTCGATCGAGCAAGGCGCGTGATTGATCGAGCAGCACCGCCTGATTGTCCCCGAGCGCCGCGGTCAGTGCGCCTGAAATGCTGCTGAGCCGCGCATCCTGGCTCGCAAGCAGGTAGCCGATACCGCTGCGCCGCACGTCGTAAGTGCCGATCCTTCCACGCAGCGGACGCTCGGGGTCGCGCAGCAGGGTCAGCAATTCGTAACGCGTGCGTGGCAGCTTCTTCACGTCCATGAGCTTGCGGTTGTAGACGAGAACCGCAGGCTCGTAGCTGTAGCCGAACAGTTCGTCGCGCCACTGCGCCCATGTCTGCAAGGCCCGAGTCTGCTCGGAGACATAGGTTTGAGCCCAACCGTCGTTGACGAGCTGGACCTGCAAATCCATCGCCGAACTCATGATCACGTCGGCACCGTCTTCGCTGTCCTTTCCGCGCAGGTAGTGCTCGCGCAGCTTCAGCGTCGTGAACTCGTGATAGCGCACGGCCAGATCCGGATTGGCCTGCAGAAAATCGGCGACGATCGGCTCGACATCGACCGTGTCGTTGGCGCCGAACAACGAAAGCGTCGTCGTCGGCCGGCCTTGCGCTGGCGAGAACAGCGTCACGTCGCCCGGGTCTGCGGCGGCCATCTGCGGCAACAGCGCAAGCCCGACGATGACCAGCGCGCGCCTCATGCCGAGCCTCGTGGAAGCTCGATGCGGATGCGCAAGCCACCGCCTTCGCGATCGTGCAAGCTCACCGTTCCTCCATGGCTCTCGGCGACGCGGCGCACGATGGCCAGGCCCAGGCCGGCTCCGCCGGGTTTCGCCGTGCTGCCGCGGGAAAAGCGTTCGAATACCGTTGCGCGCTCGGCTTGTGCGATACCGGGCCCTCGATCGGCCACTTCGATGCGATAAGCCGAACCGTGCGCGTAGAGCCGCAGCGCCAGGTCCGGCTCGTTCGCGGGTGCTTCGCCGCAGCCATAGCGCAGCGCGTTATCGACGAGATTCTTGATCGCCTCGCGCAGCATCATCGCATCGCCCTGGATCTGCGCGTCCTCCGCTTCGCAATCGAAGCGCACGCGCAAATCGGCATCGGCGCGCGGAAGGCTGTCGCGCAGCGCCTGGCGCACGACATCGGCGAGCAGCACCTCGTCGAAGCAACGCAGATCGGCACGGTGAATCACCGCAGCGTCGCTGAGCAATTGATTGACCAGCCGCGTGAGCCGCGTGGCCTGGTCTTCGACCACGACCACCGCCCGTCTTTGCCGCTCGACATCGTCTTCGTCGAGCGCGTTCTGCGCCTGCGCACGCAGGATCGCGAGCGGCGTGCGGATCTGGTGCGCGGCTTCGGCGATGAACGCGCGCAGAGTGGCGATGTTGAGCGAGAGCCGGCCCATGAAGCGATCGAGCGCATGCACCATCGCCGTCATTTCGACGGGCACCGGCGCCGACACCGGCGACAGATCGGACGGTGAACGCGATAGCAGCTCCTGTTCGATGCGCCGCAACGGCCGCAGCGCGCGATAGACACCGAGCCAGACCGCGCCGAGCGCGAGCAAGGTGAGCGCCGCGATCGGCAGCACCGAGCGCAACACGATGTCGCGCGCGAAAGCTTCGCGCGCACGCCGGGTTTGGCCGATCTGCACGGTCGCCCAGCCGCGCAGGCCCGGTGCTGCGATCCAGCGGCGCAGCATGGCGAAGCGTACGGTTTCGCCGCTGTATTCGGCATCGAAGAACAACGGCGCCTCACCGGCCGGAGTGCGTTTTGGCCACGGCAGATCGCCCTGCCCGGTGACCAGATCACCCTGCGGTCCGGCGATGCGATAGAACACGCGATCCTCGGGCGCCTGCGACAAGGAACTCAGTGACGAATACGGCAGATCGACGCTCAGCTCGCCTTGAATCACCGTGAGCGCTTCGACGATCGACAGCGCCGATGCGGTCAACAGGCGATCGTATGAAAGGTTCGCGGCGCGCGCGCCGTAAGCGCGTGCTGCGGCGAACACGAGCAGCATGCTGATCACGAACACGCCGCCGATGATCGTGAGCAGGCTTCGCCTTATCGAAGGGCTATGCAACGCGCGCGCTCTATTCGTTGACCGGATCGGCCGCAGCTTCGACGATATAGCCCACACCGCGCACGGTGACGATGCTCAAGGGCGCTCCTTCGAGCCTCTTGCGCAGACGCGCGATGTAAAGCTCGATCGCATTCGGCCCGGCCTCATCGTTGAAGCCGAACAAGTGCTCGGCGATGGTCTCCTTGCTCGTGACCTTGCCGATGCGGCCGATCAGGATTTCGAACAGCCGGTATTCGCGATTCGGCAACTCCAGATTGCGTCCATCGAGCAGGGCGCGCTTGGAAGCGCGATCGAACACCAGCGCTCCGATACGCGTGATCCCCGCCGCCACATCCTGCCGCCGACGCAGCAAGGCACGCACGCGCGCATCGAACTCGCGAAAATCGAAAGGCTTGGGCAGGTAATCGTCCGCTCCGATATCGAGCGCCTGCACCCGGTCTTCGATCTCGGAGCGCGCGGTCAGCATCAGCACCGGCGTCTTGTCGCCACGCGAGCGCAACTCGGTCAGCACCGAAGAGCCGTCGCGCTTGGGCAAGCCGATATCGAGCACGATGGCGTCGTAGCGCTGATACGACAGCACCGCGCTCGCGCCTTCGCCATCGCGTTGCCAGTCGACCGCATGACCATCGCGGCGCAGGCGGGTCTCGATCGCCCCGGCGAGTTCGGCTGCGTCTTCCACCAACAAGATTCTCACGTTCGGACCTGTCCGCTGCGCCTGCGATGGACGACAGCTTAGTGACAGACTCCGAACCTAGTCTAGGCACCTCCCGCAGCGACGCAGTTTTTCGAAAGACGTCGCGCGTCTGGAGGAGAAGGCAGATGAAGATTCGCAGCATCGCGGCGCTTTGCGGGTCATTTTTGATCTCGGTCACTGCATTCGACGCGCACGCAGTCGAGGTGCGGACCAACCCCGGCATCCGGGTGCAATCCGATGACGGCATCTTTTCCGCCTATGTCGGCGGCCGCATCCTGATGGACGGCGCGCTCTACGACAACGACGACATCGGCCCCGGAAACGTGCCCGGCATCCAGGCGCGACAGATGCGCATCGAAGTCGGCGGCAGCGCCTACGGCTGGAACTTCACGACCGAGATGGAATTCGCCGATAACGTGCCGGAGCTCATGCTCGGCTTCGTTTCGACGCAGATCGGGCAAGCCGAATTTCGCATCGGCCACATCCTGCCGTACATGACGCTCGATGCGCGCAACAGCTCGTTGCAGGTGACGTTCACCGAGCGCGCACTGCTCACGAGCATGCTCTGGCCGATCTATCGCTGGGGCATGGCGTACACCGGATTCACCGACAAAACCTTCTATCACGCGTCGGTCTACAACCTCGACAACGACGACAGCAAGACCACCGACGGCTGGGGCGCGATCACGCGCATGGGCTTCGACCCGGCCTACAGCGATCGCTCGTCGCTGCACTTCGGTGGCGGCTTCGCGGTCGAGCGATACGGCTACAGCAACGCGCTCGACGAAGAGACCGGCGAGCACGAAGCGCAGGGCGTACGATTGCGCCTGCTACCGGCCGGACGCATCGCCACCGACAGCCGCGTGACGATGATCGAGATCAACAACGGCCGTCGCGTCGATGCGTACAAGTTCGCGCTCGAAACCTCCGGCAGCCGCGGCCGCTGGTCGTATCAGGCCGAATACGGCCGCGGCATTTACGACGACGGCATCGAAGAAGGCGAGCTCTCCGGCTACTACGGCTACGTGAGCTATTTCCTCACCGACGACACCCGCCCCTACGATCACAAGCTCGGGCGCTATGTGCGCGTACGACCGAAAGGCTCGCACGGTGCGTTCGAGATCGCGGCTCGCTATCAGCATGCGCACGGCGAGCAGGGACCGAGCGGCGCCGCGCTCACGCGCGACATCGATATCGACGCGGTGTCGGGCGTCATCAACTGGTATCGCAATCCCTTCGTCCGCTTCACGCTGGACATCACCCACGCCCGCACCGAAGATGCCGTGGCCCAGGCCCGGCTCGACGCCACTACCACCGCGACGTTTCGCGTTCAGCTCGACTACTGATGCTTCAATGCCTCAGCGTCAGGCGCGCGCCATCGACTAAAGAAAAATGGAACACCTGACTCAGTTGGCCCTGGACTCCGAACTGCTGCTGACCATCGCGCAGATCATCCTCATCGACATCCTGCTCGGTGGCGACAACGCCGTGGTCATCGCCCTGGCCTGCCGCAGGCTGCCGCCCGATCTGCGCAACAAGGGCATTTTCTGGGGCATGTTCGGCGCCATCGCGCTGCGCGTGCTGCTGATCTTCTTCGCGCTGCAGTTGTTCACGCTGCCGTTTCTGAAGATCGTCGGCGCGCTGCTGCTGTTCTGGATCGGCATCAAGCTGCTCGCACCCGATGGCGACGACGATCACGCCGACATCCAGGGCAGCTCGCATCTGCTCGGCGCGATTCGTACCGTCATCGTCGCCGACGCGGTCATGAGCATCGACAACGTCGTCGCCATCGCCGGCGCGGCCGATGGACACATCGGCCTGGTCGCATTCGGCATCGCGATCAGCGTTCCGATCATCGTCTGGGGCAGCAAGCTGGTGCTCGCGCTGATGGATCGCTTCCCGTTCGTGATCACGCTCGGCGGTGCCTTGCTCGGCTGGATCGGCGGCGAGATGTGGCTCGGCGACGCTTACCTCGCGCCACGAATCGGCGCGCTGCCGCAATGGGCGCATTACGCGTCGGCAGCCGCCGGAGCGCTGCTCGTGGTGGCGATCGGCAAGCTGCTCGCGCGGCGCCGAGGCGCCTGATCGCCAAGCTCAGCGCTTGGACGCGTATTCCTGCTTGATCGCTTCGATGAGCTGATCCTTCTGCACCCAGATTTCCCCGAGCCAGAGCTGGAAGCGCTTGCGGTACTCCGGGTCGCTCTCGTAGCTGCCGGTGTAGAACTCGTGCGGCACCGTGAGCTGGCGCACTTCGACGACGACGCGACGCACCTTGCCCGACAGCAGGCCCCACAAGCCCTCGACGCCATCGGGATAGACGATGGTGACGTCGAGCATCGAGTTCAGGCGCTCGCCGAGCGCGGACAGCGCGAACGCGAAGCCGCCGGCCTTGGGTCGCAGCAGATGGCGGTACGGCGATTGCTGGCGCGCGCGTTTTTCTTCCGTGAAGCGCGTGCCTTCGAGGAAGTTCAGCACTAGGCCCGGCTGGTTGCGAAAACGTGCGCAGGCGCGGCGCGTGGTTTCGAGATCGGAGCCCTTGAGCGCGGGGTTCTTCTTGATCTGCGAAGGCGTGTGCCGCTTCATGAACGGATAGTCGAGCGCCCACCAGACCGGGCCGAGCACCGGCACCCAGATCAGCTCCTGCTTCAGGAAGAACTTGAAGAACGGCGCGCGCCGGCCGAAGGCCTTGACGAGCACCATGATGTCGTTCCAGGTCTGGTGATTCGAGCAGACCAGGTACTGCCCGTCGGGCTTCACGTCGGCGTGGATGCGCAACTCGTGCTCGACGCCGATCAGGTGCTGGATGAACCAGGTGTTGCAGAACGCCCATTGCTGCGCGAGCCAGGCCATCAGCCGCGAGATGCGATCCCGTGCGCGCGAACCTTCGGGCGTCAGCAGCTTGAACAGAATACCGACGTAGACCGGCACCGCCCAGAACAAGGTATTGACGGCCAGCAGCAGCGACATGATGGTGCCCAGTAGAAAGCCGGGCAGAAAGCGGAGCATGCGATTCCCCTCGAAACGTCTTTCGCCGCGATCTGGCGCGGCGGCACCGGATCGTGGTCCGGCGCTTGGTGAATGAACCGACGCGCCAGCCGGGCGGCGGGTTCGCCGAAACCTTACTGAAGTTGGCTGCCCTGCTGCAGCGAGGCGCGCACCTTGCCGCTCTGGTCGATCAGGCGCAGCGAAGCGAAGTTCATCTGCGGCAGCCGCACGAGCGAGCACGGGCTCGTGATCGCCTGCGTGCTGGCGGCACCCGGCGAAGGCTCGAACACGGTCGCGCGCAGCACCAGGATGTCGTCCTTGAGCCCGGCCTGGCGGCTTACCGCGATGCCGTAGCCGCCACTGTTGCGCTGACCCAGGTCGGCCACCACGTAGGGCCCAAGCGGCAACTCGACATCGCCGCTCAGCGAAACGCCGCGCGTGGCCTCCCAGGCCTTCACCGCCGCCGAATCGGCGAGCAGGGTCAGAGCGCTCGCTTCACCCGGAGCGTTGCAGTAGCTGTCGCTGTCGACTTCGCTGACGATGACCTGGTTTTCCTTGGCCGAAAACCAGCTCGAAAAATCAGGCATCTCGGGCACCCAGCGCGACGACGAGGCGCAGGCGGTCAGCAGCAGTGTGGACAGCGCCGCGCAGAGGCCGGCTTTCCATCCGGAATCGAAAGAGGTCATGGCGTTCGAAGCTTAAAATTTCAGGCCGGATGCTAACGTAATGCGGTGAACAAGTCCGCCACGCCCACCTCCGCCCGCGATCACCGCCTCGACCTCGGCGAGCTGCTCGACGCGCTCGTCGCCGACGGGCTCGTCGACGCTTCGGCCGCGCAGGCGCTGCGCCAGCAGCCGCCGCAGCGACGGCATCCGCTGCAGATCATCGCCGAGTGCGACTGGACGCTGCCTGCCGAGCCTTCGCTGCGGCTCACGCTCGATCGGCTCATGAGCTGGCTGTCCGAGCGCAGCGGCCTGCCCTGGCAGCGCATCGATCCGCTGTCGCTCGACGTCGCCCGCATCACCCAGCTGGTGCCGTACGCCTACGCGGCGCGCGCGCGCATCCTGCCGCTCAAGGTCAGCGCGACCGAGGTCGTCATCGCCACTGCCGAGCCGTACTGGCAGGAATGGGAGCGCGAGCTCGCCCCGCTGCTCAAGCGCGAGATCAAGCGCGTGCTCGCCAACCCCACCGAGCTCGATCGCTACATCGTCGAGTTCTATGCGCTTGCGCGCTCGGTGAAGGCTTCGGCCGACGAGCGCGGACGCCTCGCGCCGGGCAGCGTGCAGAACCTCGAGCAGCTCACCGAGCTCGGGCGCAGCGGCAAGCTCACGGCCGACGATCAACACGTGGTCGGCATCGTCGACTGGCTGCTGCAATACGCGTTCGAACAGCGCGCGAGCGACATCCACCTGGAGCCGCGGCGCGAACGCGGCAACATCCGCTTTCGCATCGACGGCGTGCTGCACGAGGTCTATCAGGTTCCGGCGTCGGTGATGCCGGCGGTGACCAGCCGCCTGAAGATCCTCGGCCGGCTCGACGTGGCCGAGAAGCGCAAGCCGCAGGACGGACGCATCAAGACGCGCGCGCCGGGCGGCAAGGAGATCGAGCTGCGCGTCTCGAGCCTGCCGACGGCCTTCGGCGAGAAGATCGTCATGCGCATCTTCGATCCCGAAGTGCTGTTGCGCGATTTCTCGCAGCTCGGTTTCTCCAGCGAAGATGCACCGCGCTGGCAGCAGATGATCCGCCAGCCGCACGGCATCATCCTGGTGACCGGCCCGACCGGCTCGGGCAAGACGACGACGCTCTATTCCACGCTGCGCCAGCTCGCCACGCCCGAGGTCAACGTCTGCACGATCGAAGACCCGATCGAACTCGTCGAGCCGAGCTTCAACCAGATGCAGGTGCACGCGGCGATCGATCTCGGTTTCGCGGCCGGCGTGCGCGCGCTGCTTCGACAGGATCCGGACATCATCATGGTCGGCGAAATTCGCGATCTGGAGACCGCCGAGAACGCGATCCAGGCCGCGCTGACCGGGCATCTGGTGCTGTCGACGCTGCACACCAACGATGCGCCGAGCGCCGTCACGCGCCTGCTCGAACTCGGCGTCGCGCCGTATCTGGTCAAGGCGACCTTGCTCGGCGTGCTCGCGCAGCGGCTGGTGCGCCAGCTGTGCCCGCATTGCAAGAAGCCGGTGGCACCGAACGCGACGCAGTGGAGCGAGCTCACGGGCCGCTGGCCGCTCGCGTTGCCCGCGCAAATCCACGAGCCCGCGGGCTGTCTCGAATGCCGCGAAACCGGTTATCTTGGCCGCTGCGGAATCTACGAGATCATGCCGCTGTCACCCGGCATCAAGGCGATGATCGGCAACGACACCGACCTGGGCGCCCTGCGCGCGGCTGCGTTCCGCGACGGCATGACCCCGCTGCGCATCGCCGGCGGACAGCAGGTGATCGCCGGCAATACCTCGATCGCCGAAGTGCTGCGCAGTTCGCCGGAGCCGCAGACGGAATGAGCCGCTCTGCATTCCTCTCCCTCAGGGAGAGGGTTTCGCAGAACGATCAGAACTGATACCGAAGGAACGCCTGCGAATAATCGCGATCGCGATAGAGGTTGGTGTAGCCGCCGCCCCAGAACCAGGCGTAGCCGAGCCCGAGCGAGAGGCCGTCGCGATAGCGCGTTTCGACCACCACCTGCGCCTGCTTGCGATCCTCGACGAAGTTCTCGGCCGGTCCCGGCGCGGTGCCGTTGACGTCGTGGCCGAACAAAATGAACGGCTGGATGCTGATGCCCGGCAACACGCTTTCGTACTTGATGATCGCGATCAGGCGATACCCCCACGAGAACTTGTCGACCAGATCGTCGAGATTGGCCTGATGCGGGTTGAAGCGCGCGCCGTCCGGACCGATGCTGCAGGTCGGGTTCGTCGAACAGGCCTGGCGCGAGCCATCCGCGCCGCTGCCGTCGGCACCGGCGCTCGCGTGGTAGTAGACGCCGGGCGATTCGATTTGCAGGCGATCGTAGGACGGCAAGCCCGGAACGTGCGTCGCGCCCACTTCACCGACGATCTGGATCTGGTCCGCGCCGATCGGGTTTTCGGTGGAGCTCAGCACACGCGTGAGGCCGAGGTTGTACTGCAGCACGTCGAAGCGCTCGTAGCCGCGGATATAGCTGTTGGCCGGATTGTTGCCGATGGCGCCGCCGCGATACGGAATGATGAAGCTCGGGAACGAACGCGCCGAACCCGGCGCGCCGCCGACGATCAGGTTGATGGTGTCGTTGTAACCCTCGACGCCCGGGCCCGGAATGAAGTCGCTGCTGCCATAGGTGATCTGGTTGCCGTTGGCGTCGATGCCGCGACCCGCGGTGGTGCCCGCGCAGCCGAGATCGCGGTCGTGGCAGCGCGTCAGCGACGGGCCTGCGGCGGCGAATTCGAGATCGGTGATCGCCACCTGCAGCGGCAGGTTCGGCCGGTACGCGATTTCACCCTGGAACGAGTAGTCGCCGTAAGCCGTGTTGAAGCTCACGCCGTAGAGCTGGATGTTCTCGGGATAGTCGAAGAACACTTCGCCGGTATCGAGCGGCACCGCGTCGGACATCGGCTGGCCGGGGTTGGGCACGATCGCCGCGAGCAGGCCGCCGAGATCGGTGCCGAGATCGGCGAGCGAGGCCGGGTTGCTCGCCACCATGATGCCCGCCTGCTGCAACACCGCCGCGAGCGACTGCGCGTTGTACGCCGGCAGGTTGTTGCAGTACTTGAAGAACTCGAGCGTGTTGGTCGCGTCCTTGCCGTAGGCATTGCCGCCGGCTCGCGCGCAGCTCGCGTCGACCGAATTGAAGCTCACGTACGGCAGGCGCGAGTGGTAATTCATGAAGTAGAAGCCGAACTCGGTGCCGCTGTTGATGTTCTCGGCGTAGTACTTGAGCGAGAAGCCGAACTGCCCGCCGTTGCGCGGCTCCAGATCGCGGCCGCGCTGCGCGCGCGTGGTGGTCGGCGTGATCAGCGCGAGCGGGCTGTTGAGCGGATGACCGAGCGCATCGCTGTCGTCGGCGGAGCCGCCGAAGCTCAGGTTCGCGTAATCGCCGGCGTTGTTGGTGCCGAGGTCGGCGAACGACATGTAGCTGCCGGTGGCCGGCGCTTCCAGCGGACGCCATTCGAACTGGTAGAACACTTCGTACTGGATGTTCGCGAAGGCATCGCCGCTGAAGGTCAGCATGCCGACCGGCTGGAACACTTCCTCGAGCTGCTGGCCGACGCGATAGAGGTTGTTGGCATTCGGCGGATTGATCTGGTTGAGGCTGTTGACGACCAGCGTGGTGCTCTCGCCCCAGTTCAGATTCTGGCGGCCGACTTTCCAGTTGATGGTCTTGCCTTCCCAGATATCGAAGGAGCCGAACAGGTTCAGGTCCATGAGCTGAAAATCGGTGCCGATCTGCCGCAGCGTCTCGCCGTCGCTGCGCTTGATGCGTTCGTAGCCGCCCGGGCCGTAGACGCGATCGAAGTAGCGGTTGGCGACGTTGCCGGTTCCCGAAAAACCCACACGGTCGGCGTTTCCGGGCGTGATGATGTTGGGCCGCGTTTCGTCGAAGTTGTTGTTGACGGCGTCGTAGAAATACAGCCAGCGCGCGAACAGGCCTACATCGCCCCAATGCAGCGTGAGGTCTTGCGTGGCCTTGGCGACGGCCTGGGTGACGTCGCCCTTGTCGTAGTTGAGATTGCCGTCGTCGGCGCGCATGCCCGAGGCGCCCGGCGCGGCGACGAGCCTCTCGGCCGGAAAGATCTGGTCGCGGAACACGGCCTGGCAGGACTGGTAATTGACCCCGCCGACGATGCCGCAGACGTTCGGATCGAGGTTGCTCTTGGCGACCAGGTTGTCCGCACGGCTTTCCATGCGCCAGGCCGCGCCGACCGTGAGATTGGTGTTGAGAGTGCCGCTGATCTCGCCGAGGCTGACATCGAGTGCGCGAGCCGGCCCCGATGCGCCCAGCAGCACCACTCCGAGAACGATCGCGCAGGCACCCGCGCCGCCTGCGTGCATCAACCGACGCTTCAAGCGAACTCCCTTCATCCGAGTCTCCTTCTCGTGAGCGTCGGATTCTAGGCGGGTTCAGTGCAAAGTCGGTTTGACTCTCGCGCCGCTGCGCAATGGCAAAAATGTCGATCCGCACCGATCGCACATACGCTGCGATCGATCACAGTCATGGTGATCGGACGGTGCCGGATGGCGATGGATCGCAGTGGCGGCGATGGCCGCCACTGCGCAGAAAACTCAGATGCGACCGAGCGCCCGATGCGCGATGTCGCGGCGGAACTGCAACCCGCGCCAGCTGATCTTGTCGACCGCCGCATACGCCGTCGCACGCGCGGTCGCGATATCGCGACCCTTGGCGACGACGCACAGCACGCGGCCGCCGGACGTCACCACCTGGCCATCGCGCTCGGCGGTGCCGGCGTGGAAGACTTTGGCGGCGCCGAGATCGGCGCCGAGGCCGTTGATGACATCGCCCTTCTCGACCGTGCCCGGATAGCCCGCCGCTGCAAGCACCACGCCGATCGCCGGCTCGGCGCTCCAGCGCACGTTCACCTGATCGAGCTTGCGATCGAGTGCCGCCTGCAGCAGATCGAGCAGGTCGGATTCCAGGCGAACCATGATCGGCTGCGTCTCCGGGTCGCCCATGCGCGTGTTGAATTCGAGCACCTTCACGCGCTCCTGCTTGTCGATCATCAGGCCCGCGTACAGAAAGCCCGTGAACGGCCGGCCTTCGGCGCGCATGCCGGCCAGCGTCGGCTCGATGACTTCGCGGCAGACGCGCTCGTAGACGGCCTGCGTCACCACCGGCGCCGGCGAATACGCACCCATGCCGCCGGTGTTCGGGCCCTGGTCGCCATCGAAGATGCGCTTGTGGTCCTGCGAGGTTTCGAGCGGCACGTACTGCGATTCGCCGGCGACGACGATGAAGCTCGCTTCTTCACCGTCGAGAAAATCTTCGATCACCACGCGGGCGCCGGCCTTGCCGAGCAGGCTGCCGCCGAGCATGTCGCGCACCGCGGCAGCGGCCTCTTCGACCGTGGTCGCAACGACCACGCCCTTGCCCGCGGCGAGGCCGTCGGCCTTGACCACGATCGGGGCGCCGCGCTCGTCGATGTAGGCGAGCGCCGCATCGACATCGGTGAAGACCTGGTACTGCGCGGTCGGAATCCTGTGGCGGGCGAGGAAATCCTTCGAGAAGGCCTTCGACGCTTCGAGCTGGGCGGCATCGCGGCTGGGCCCGAAGATGCGCAGGCCGGCGGCCTCGAATGCATCGACCACGCCGAGCGAGAGCGGCACTTCGGGGCCGACGACGGTCAGGCCCACCTGCTCGCTGCGTGCGAGCGCGACGAGCCCGGCGATGTCCTCGACGGCGACGTTGACGTTGCGGCAGCGAGCCTCGCGTGCGGTGCCCGGGTTGCCCGGAGCGACCACCACCTCGTTGACGTTCGGAGACTGCGCGAGCTTCCACGCCAGCGCGTGCTCGCGCCCGCCCGAACCGATCACCAGAACCTTCATCGCTGCCTTCGTCATCCGTAATCCCCGCCTGTGAGCCCGCTACGGCGCGCCGGAGAGGGCGCCGGAAAAGGCGCATAGGGTAGCGAATGCGGACAGGCGAGTCGCCCGGCGCGGCGGCGTCTCGGCCTTCAGGCGCGCTCAGTCGCGCGAGCGGCGATTGCCCTGGCGACGCTCGGGCGTACCGGGCGGCGGGCCGATGTCCTTCTTGCGACGATCGCCGCGCTCGCCCTCACGTCGCTCGAAACGACGCGTGCTCTTGGGCTTCTTTTGCTCCGGGGAACCCTCGCTGTTGGAGCCCGAGGCAAAGAACAGCGTGTACACGAGATAAAGCAGCACGATCGCCCCGAGCCCGTACAACCCCATCTCCAACAGCATGGTCAGCATCGTTTCATGGCTCCCTGATTGATCCCTCATTATTGCGGATTGCCCGGCCCGGCACCCGCCATGCGAGCGGACGGAAACTGGACCGGCGATCGACCGGGGCGCGCTATCATTCGCCCCTTCTTTCGCCCGCCGACGCCTTCAGCATGTCCAACGCTCCCGCTTCCGCGCTGTTCGAATCCTCCATCGACAGCCTGCCCCGCCTGCATCGCGGCAAGGTTCGCGACATCTACGCCGTCGGCGATGCGCACATGCTCATCGTCACGAGCGACCGGCTCTCGGCCTTCGACGTGATCCTGCCCGACCCGATTCCGGGCAAGGGCGCGGTGCTGACCGCGCTGACCGAATTCTGGATGCGCCGTTTCAGCAGCCTGCTGCCCAATCAGATGGCGCCCGAAATGCGCCTCGTCGATTGGCTCAAGCCACACGAACTCGCCCAATGCGAAGGCCGTGCCGTGATCGTCAAGAAGCTCAGGGCGCTGCCGATCGAATGCGTGGCGCGCGGCTATCTGATCGGATCGGGCTGGAAGGATTACCAGGCCACCGGCGCGGTCTGCGGCATCCCGCTGCCGGCGGGTCTGAAGATGGCCGACAAGCTGCCCGAACCGATCTTCACGCCGGCCGACAAGGCCCCGGTCGGCAGCCACGACGAGAACATCGATTACGCCGAAGTCGAGAAGCGCATCGGGGCCGACCTCGCCCGCCAGCTGCGCGACACCACGCTGCGCATCTACGCCGAAGCCTCGGCCTACGCGCTGCAGCGCGGCATCATCATCGCCGACACCAAGTTCGAATTCGGCGTCGACGAGGCCGGCACGCTGCACCTGATCGACGAGGTGCTGACGCCGGATTCCTCGCGCTTCTGGCCCGCCGAGACCTACCAGCCCGGCATCAGCCCGCCGAGTTTCGACAAGCAGATCGTCCGCGATTACCTCGAAACCCTGGACTGGAACAAGCAGGCGCCCGGGCCGCATCTGCCTGACGACGTCATCCGGCACACCGGCGATCAGTACCGCAAGGCGCAGCGCCTGCTGACCGCCTGAGCCGCCAGCTCGACACGACGATGGAGGGGGAGGAGATGACGATGACGATTGCCCTGTGGTGCATCCTGGCGGCCGGTTTCCTGCATTTGCCTTTCGTCGGCGCCGCCAAGTTCGGCGGTGGCCGCTTCGACAACAACAATCCGCGCGACTTCCTTGCCGGGCTCGACGGCTGGCGCAAGCGCGCCAATGCCGTGCAGCTCAACAGCTTCGAGGCGTTTCCGCTGTTCGCGGCGGCGGTCATCGTCGCGCACCTGCTGCACGCCGATCAGGGGCGCGTCGATACGCTGGCATTGGCCTTCCTCGCACTGCGCGTCGTCTATGGCGTGCTCTACCTCGCCAACCTGGCCACGCTGCGTTCGATCGCCTGGATCGGTGCGCAGGCCTGCGTGATCGCGCTGTTCGTGATTTCGGCTTGATCTGGGCGTAGTCTCGCCGCATCGCAAACCAGGACGGCCCGCATGCAGATCAAGATCGAGATCGACCTCAAGCCCGAGGAATTGCGCCGCATCCTCGGCCTGCCCGACGTCGCCGGCCTGCAGGACGACGTCGTACGCTTCCTGCGCAACAAGGTCAGCCAGGCGGGCGAGAATTTCGATCCGTCGGCCGTCATCCAGGGCAGTTTCGACCTGATCAAGCGCACGCCAGGCTGGCGCCGCCTGCGCGACGTGCTCGTGCCCAAGGACGACGACGAGGTGCTTGTCGAAGTCGAAGCCGCCGCCGAGCGGGCGGCGAAAGCCCAGACCGCATCGAGCAAGCGATCCCGCAACAAGCGAGGCACCCCGGCCGCCCGGACCGCGGCAAAGAAAGCGCCGCGCAAGCGTGCGGCACGCAAGGCCCGGGCGACTGCGGATGAAACGCCGGCCTGATCCAGGCGCTCGTTTCAGCAGTGCCCGCGGGTTGAGCCGAAGCCGGCAACCCGCCCTGCATTATCGATCCTCGAACGAACGGCGGGTTACGCGGCCAGGCCGCTGATCCGTCCCGCAGGCGTGATACGGTGCGCCATGCTCGACACCCTCATCATCGGCGGCGGCCACAATGGCCTGGTCTGCGCGGCCTATCTCGCGCGTGCCGGACAGAACGTGCTGGTGCTCGAACGCCGTGGCCTCGTCGGCGGTGCCGCGGTCACCGAAGAACTCGCGCCCGGCTATCGCTGCTCCACCGCGTCCTACGTCATCAGCCTGCTGCTGCCCGAGGTCGAACGCGAGCTGCGCCTGCGCGAGCATGGCTACAAAGTGCTGCCGCGTTCGCCTTCTTCGTTCACGCCCTTCGAGGACGGCCGCTCGCTGCTGATGGGACCGGATGCGGCGCTCAATCATCGCGAGATTTCGAAGTTCTCGAAGCGCGACGCCGAAGCCTATCCGCGCTACGAAGCCTGGCTTTCGCGCATCGCCGAAACGCTCGAACCGACGCTCATGAAAACCCCGCCCGAGCTGCTGCCGATGCCGGGCAGCTGGCGGCGACGCGGGCTGGCGCACAAGCTGCGCAACCTGCTGCGCGGACGCTCGGTGCTCAAGGCCTTCGAATCGCTCGGCGAAGATCTGCCCGAGGCGATCGAGGTGCTGACCGGCCCGGCGACGCCGATCCTCGATCGCTGGTTCGAGTCGGACGAACTCAAGGGCACGCTCGCCACCGACGCCATCATCGGCACCTTCGCTCCGCCCTCGGCGCCCGGCACCGCCTACGTGCTGCTGCATCACGTCATGGGCATGGCCGGTGGCGCGCGCGGCGTCTGGGGTTATGTCGAAGGCGGCATGGGCGCGCTGACGAACGCGATGGCCGCGTCCGCGCAGCGCTTCGGCGCGCAGATCCGCTGCGATGCGCCGGTGGCCCGCATTCTCGTGCGCGAGGGTCGCGCGGTCGGCGTGCAGCTGGCGGATGGCGAAGTCATCGAAGCGCGGCGCGTGGTCTCGAACGCGACCGCCGCCGTGACCTTCGGCCAGCTGCTGTCCGACGGCGATCTACCCGCACCGTTCGCGGCCGCGGTGAAACGCATCGACTACGCCTCGGCGAGCGTGAAGATCAACCTCGCGGTTTCCGAACTGCCCGATTTCATCGCGCGCCCCAACGAAGGTTCCGCGCCGGGACCGCAGCATCGCGGCACGATCCACATCGGCGCGACGCCCGAGTACATCGAGCGCGCTTACGAAGATGCTCGGCGTGGCGGGCTGTCCGAGCGCCCGGTGATCGAGATGACGATTCCGAGCAGCGTCGACACCACGCTCGCGCCGGCCGGGCATCACATCGTCGGCCTGTTCGTGCAGTACGCGCCATATGCGCTCAAGGGCACCACTTGGGACGAGCAGCGCGAGCGCTTCGCCGATCGCTGCGTGGCCGAGATCACGCGCTACGCACCGAACTTCGAGCGTTCGATCCTGCATCGGCAGGTGCTCGCGCCGCCCGATCTCGAAGCGCGCTTCGGACTCACGGGCGGCAACATCTTCCAAGGCGCGATGCCGCTGCATCAGCTGTTCACGTTCCGCCCGGTGCCCGGCTGGAGCGACTACCGCACGCCGTTGCCAGGGTTGTATCTATGCGGGGCCGCGACGCATCCAGGCGGCGGCGTGATGGGCGCCTGCGGACGCAATGCGGCGCAGGCGATCCTGCAGGACTGACCGGGCCGGCCGGCGCGCACGGCATAATGCGAACCCGACCGAAGCCGCACTTGCCACGCCGGAGCCCGCCATGATTCGATCTCTCGCCCACGCCATCGCCGCAACGCTGCTCGTGCAGGCGGGTTCCAACGCATTCGCGGCCGATGCGGGCGCGCTCACGCGCGACGAGCTCAACCGCTGCGCGACGCAAGTGCAGACGCTGCGCAGCGAATCGGCCCGCCTCACGAGCGAGAGCTTCGACGCCAACGCGCAGAAATCCGCCTACGACGCGAAGTCGATGCAGCTCAAGGCCGAAGCCGAAGCGCTGAAACCCGATGACATGAAAGGCTCGCTCGCGCTGGCCGAGAGGCAAAAGCAGCACAACGCGGACCTCGCCGCGTTCAACACCAGGATCGCGCAGCTGCGCCAGCAGATCACCGACATCAACGCGGTGCGCACGCAATACGATCGAAACTGTTCCAACCGCCCTTACCGGCGCACCGATTTCCACGGCATGCCCGAGGCCTCGCAGCAGGCGATGCGCGCCGGGCTGTCCGACGTGGTGGTGCCCTACTTCGACGAACCCAGCAAATGACTCAGGCCAGCCAATTCGAAATCCACATGTTCATGGCCGTGGCCCGCGTGGCCAGGGGCGGTCGCTTTCCGGTCGGCGAGCATCACCCGATGCTCGTGCTGCTCCGCCAGCACGCTGGCAGCGATCACGACTTCGACGCCGCCGAAATCGCCGTGCTGCGCGGCGGCTGGACCGAAATCGACTTCACCAAGGCCGGCACGCTGCCGCCCGAAGCCGCCGAGCAGACCGACGAGCCGTTCGCCTCCTGCTATGCCGAAGCGCTGCGCGACGGCAGCTCGCTGATGGTCTACGACACCATCGTCGAGCCCAAGCCGGCCGAGAAGAAAGCGCAGTCGCCCGAGCATCCGCACTGATCGCGTGAGCATCGCCACGTCCGTCGATCCGGCACGCTGCCCACTGTGCGGGCAGCGCAACGATTGCAAAATGGCCTGCTCCACCTGCAGCGAAACCTGCTGGTGCACGAAGCTGGCCTTTAGCGAATCGCTGCTCGCGCGCGTGCCGGTCGAAGCCAAGGCGCGCGCCTGCATTTGCCGCCGCTGCGCCGAAGCCAGCGCAGCCGCATCGAGCTCGACAGCCTGAGCCTATCGGCTCGATGAAAAGCTTTTGCTGGCGTACTTGTTGAGAATATCTATCATCCAGGTCACTCCATTTCCGCGGGAGCAGACCATGCTCAAGACACTCACCTTCGCCTGCATGCACTTCACGGTGGCGTTCACCGTGGTCTATCTGATGACGGGCAGCTGGGTCACCGGCGGGCTCATCGCGCTCGTCGAGCCCTGCTGCAACACCGTGGGTTTCTACTTTCACGAGAAGCTGTGGAATCGCTTTTCGGCTTCGAACGCCGGCAACATGACCGCGGCCGTTGCTGCCTGAGTTTTCAGCTGCGCCGCGCAGCCGCGATCGCCCTTCGATGCTGCTGGAACACGTGACGCTCCAGCGCCTGTTGCGCCGCATCGTTCGCGGCCAGCAGTTCGGCTTGCGCGATGCCCGCGCTCACCTGCTCCATGCGCGCGGGCCAGCGCAGCGGTTGCAGCACGAGGGCGTGCAGGTGGACTTCGACGAGGCCGAAGCTGCCGATCGCCGGTGTCTGCGCATCGGCCGGAAAGCTCAGGCTGCGCCAGGACAGCTGCAGCGGCTGGCGCGGCGGGCGATCGAGAAAGCGTGGCGCGAGTTCGGCAACCGCGCCGAGCAGCAGATCGAGCTTGGCGTGCAGGCGCTGGATTTCGAGATCCTGCGGCGTCGGCTGCTCGACCGGCACGCCGCGCTCCTCGAACTGCGCGATCTGCGTGAGCACGCGCAGGTTCGCTTCGGACCAGTAGTCGATCGCCGCGGCGTCGAAGGCGCCGTCGACCGCGACCCACCGCATGGGCGCCTCGACGCGATAGCTCAATGGTCCGTCGGCGTTCATGGCATGGAGTTTTTCAGCGGTTTTCCTGCAAGGCAGGATCGATCTGGTCCCAGCCGGATTTGATCGTCATGACCAGGCCCGATACCTCCGCGAGCGCATCGGCATCGTGGCTCGCGTTGGCCTGCGTCATGCGGCGCAGCATGTAGTCGTAGAGCGAATCGAGGCGCGCGGAGATTTCGCCTCCGGCCTGGTGATCGAGCACCAGCCGCAGATGCTCGACGATCGCCATCGCACCGTTGATGGCGCGCAACTTGGCGGTCACGTCGCGACGCGCGATCGAGGAGCGTGCGATCGCCAGCCGCTCGAGCACGCCGTCGTACAACATGCTGATGAGACGGTGCGGACTCGCTTCCTCGGCGACGGCGGCCGAAGCGGTCTGGTGGTAGTAGCGCATGCGCGCTGCGGTGGCCATCGAGGGTGACATGCCCGGTTCCTTCAGTGATGCGTCGATGCTTCAAACATCGGCGGATTCGGCGAAAACTGAAGGCTTTGCGAAGGTTTTCACGACTTGAGCTTGTAGCGCTCGTTGTCCATCTGGTCGAGATAGCTCGCGACGTTGTTGTACTTGCTGACGATCGCATCGAGCGAGCTGAACTGCTTGCGGTAGCGTTCTTCCTGCTTGTCCATGCGCGTATCGAGCGCGGTGCGTTCGTCCGCGATCTTGTCGAGCTGATCGTTGAGCACATCGAGCCGCACGTCGATCTGGCCGTCGTCGGCGGTGTAGGCCTTGAGCGTGGCGTTGAGCTGTTCGATCAAGCCGCCGCTCGACGCGAACAGCTTCTGCACCGAGCTGCCATCGGTGGCGAGCGCTTCGGCGAGCTTGGTGGAGTCGATGCTCAGCGAGCCGTCGAGCTTGGCGCTGATGCCGATCTGAGAAAGCATTTTGTAGGTGCCCGATTCGACCGTGCCGGTCATCGCCGAGCGCAGGTTGGTCATCGCCGCGCGCGTGCTCGCATCGCCCATCAGCACGCCGCCGCTCTTGCTGCTCGCATCGTAGGCCGACAGGCTTTTGTAGGTGCTCAGCAACGAGTTGTAGGCATCGACGAAGCTCTTGAGCCCGGCCTTGGCCGCGTCGGTATCGGCCGCCACCGTGAGCGTCGCGGTGGTGCCGACCTGCGCCTTGAGCAGGTTGATGCTCACGCCGTCGACGACGCCGGTGATCGTGTTGTAGCTGCTCGTGCGCGTATAGCCGTCGACCTTGATCTGCGCGTCGCTGGCGAGCTGCAGATCGCTGAAGCTCGTCGCGCTGCTGGTCACCGACAGCGTGCTCGCGGTTCCCGTGCTCGATGCGGTGAGCACCAGGCGCACGCCAGTGTCTTCCTGTACGAGCGTTGCGGTCACGCCCTTGTTGTCGGTCGCGGTATTGATCGCATCGCGCAGGCCGGCGACCGTCGTCGTCGCGCTCAGGTCGACCGAAAACGACTGGCTGCCGACGCCGATCGTGAAGGTTCCCGCGCCGACCGCGGTCGACGACGAGGCGAACGCCGCCGAACCGATCTTGTGCGCCTTGGCCAGCGAGAGCACTTCGATCTGTGTCTGTCCGGCCTGCGCGGTGGTGCCCGCGGTGGCCGTGAACAGGGAGCTGTCCGATACCGTCGCCGTGCGCTTGCCGAGCCCGGAAACGTTGAGACTCGCGAGCACGGTCTGCAGCGAGCTCATCGAGGAGCGCATCGAACCGAGCGCCGAGATCTGCACCTGGGCCTTGGTCGCGCGCGTATCGAGGCGCTTGTCGGCCGCGCTGCGGTCGGCGGCGACGAGCTTGGTGACGATGCCGTCGACATCGAGCCCCGAGCCGAGGCCGGACGAGGTGACGGCGGAAGTCGAGGCCATGATCGGGCTCCGGTTTGATCGTGGACGAGAGCGGAACGCCGCCCTAGACGATCTGGTCGAGCAGAGGCGGCGTCTCGCTGTGCAAGCCCTGCGCCAGCCGCAGCGCTTCCTCGCTCGGAATCTGGCGGATCAGCGTGCCGTCGTGGGTGTCCACCACTTTGACGACGAGTCGATCGCTGTCCTCGTCGACGGAAAAATGCAGCGCCACCTGGCGCAGCTGGAAATGCTCAGTCAGCGCTTCGGCGGCTTGTTCGAGCGCATCGCGCTCGGCCTTGCCGTGCAGCGCGGGCTCGGACGCGTCGGGATTCTGTCGCGGGGCCGCTTCATCGCCATCGGCGCGCACGCTCTGCGTCGCATCGACGCCGGACAATGGACTCAACGCGCGAAACCCGGCCGCGACGGGCGTCGCGGCCGGGTGGGAGGTTGCGGAAGTGATCGGCATTTCGATCTACCGTGAAGCTGCCTGGCTCCCTCTCCCTTCGGGAGAGGGTTGGGGTGAGGGACTCTCGGTGATAGCAAGCCTCGCCATACCGGCGAATCCCTCATCCGCCCTGCGGGCACCTTCTCCCGCAGGGAGAAGGTGAGCCAGCCGGCAGCCTCAGCCTTTAGCCCTGCAGCAGCTTCAGCACGCCCTGGGCGGAGCTGTTGGCCTGCGAGAGCATCGAGATGCCGGCCTGCTGCAGCACCTGGCCGCGCGAGAGGTTCGCCGTTTCCTGCGCGAAATCGGCGTCCTGGATGCGGCTGCGCGAGGCGTTGAGGTTCTCCGACGTGGTCTGCACCGAAGCCACCACCGAGCCGAAGCGGTTCTGCACCGCACCGAGGCTGGCGCGAGCGGTGTTGACCTGGCCGAGCGCGCTGTCGATCTGCTTGATCGCGAGCTGGGCACCGGCGTAGGAGGCCACGCTCAGGCCGGTCAGGCCGGTCTGCGTCGTCGCGTTGGCGGTGACGCCGGTGGCGCCGTCGAAGCCGGTCAGCGTGCCGTCGTCGGTGCCGCCGACCGTGATCGTCGATTCCGAGCTCAGCACGATGCGGTTGGTGGCCGAGTCGATGGCCGCGTTGACACCCGTGGTGGTCGACACCTTGTTGATCGCCTCGACGACCTGCGAAGCGCGCTCGGCGGCGGTGCCGACCGCGGCCAGCGCACCGACGTCGGTGCCGTTGATCGTCAGCGATCCGGCCGCCGCGGCACCGGTGCCGAGGCCACCGATCTGCGCCGATTGCGTCGACGCCGTGCTGACCGAACCGAGCGCCGCGAGGTTGGCGTCGGCGATGCTGTTCATGGTGATGGTTTCGCCGGCGTTGGCGCCGACCTGGAACACGCCGCCGTTGAAGCTGCCGTCGAGCACCTTCACGCCGTTGAAGGCGGTGGTGTTGGCGACGCGATCGATTTCCGACTTGAGGCTGTCGACTTCGGTCTGCAGCGCGGCGCGGTCGGTGGAGGAGTTGGTGGCGTTGGACGACTGCACCGCCAGCTCACGGATGCGCTGCAGGTTGTTGGTCACTTCGACCAGCGCGCCTTCGGCCGTCTGAGCGAGCGAGATGCCGTCGTTGGCATTGCGCGCGGCCTGGTCCAGGCCCTTGATCTGCGAGGTGAAGCGCTGGCTGATCGCCAGGCCGGCGGCATCGTCCTTGGCGCTGTTGATGCGCAGGCCCGAGGACAGGCGCTGCATGGCGGTGTTGAGCGAGCTCTGCGAGGCGTTGACATTGCGCTGTGCGGTGAGCGACGCCACATTGGTGTTGATGACTTGCATGACGATTGACTCCTGAAGTGATGGTTGGCCCCGGTGCGCGCAGCGCGTGCATCCTGCTGGGATCGCCTCGGCGTCTTGCCCTTGAAAGACCGTTGCCACGCCGCTGCTATGGGAGTTAACGGAAGGGGGCAAAAAAACTTTAGAAGCTTGTCAAGCGAGTTTTGCGGACGGTCGGCCGGCGCGCGTCCGCACGTCCCTCGGCAAGGCGGGGCGAGACCCGCCGGGCTCTACCAGCGCGCCTCGATGCCAACCCAGAACTGGCGCGGTGCGAGCAGGTTGGCGCTGTCGCTCTCGACCGTCGCGCCCGGGAAGATCGACAGCGCATCGTCCGCGTCGAACAGATTGGTGACTTCCGTGTAGAGGCGCGTAGGTCCGATCTTCACGCCCGCCTCGGCGTTGGCGACCCAGTACGGATCGACCTCGCCACGCACCTGATTCGCGATGTCGGAGTAATACGATTCGCTGTAGCGCGCGTTGAAGCTCGCGTCCCAGCGCCCTTGCGTCCAGCGCGCGCCGGCGGAAGCCGTGAACGACGGCGAATTCGGCAACTCGTTGCCCTGATAGCCCGAGCCCGGATAGCGCGCGATCTCGGCCCTGAGCGCACCGGCATTGAGAAAGGCTTCGAGTCCCGGAGCCAGCAGCCAGCTCAGGCCCGCTTCCGCGCCCCAGGTCTTCACCTTGTCCGCGTTCTCGACGACGAACGCGTAGTCGGACGGATCGCTCGGCGTGAGATCGTAGCTCAGCTGCATGTCGCGATAGTCCGAATAGAACAGGTTCGCGGTCAGGCGACCGCGCTTGTCGGCGAAGGTCTGGCGCAGCCAGAGTTCGTAGGTCCAGACGTACTCGGGGTCATATTGGTAGTTGGTCACGCGCGTAATGGCGTTCTGATCGTCGTCGGGCGATTCCACCGCCACACCCACACCGCCACCGTTGTAGCCACGCGCCACCTGCACACCGACGGTACTTGCCGGACCGGCATGCCAGGCGAGGCCGAGCTTGGGCAAGAAGGCCCGATAGGTCTCGTCGAGATCGATCTTCACTTCGTACGGAAAATCGGCGACCGCATCGCGGCCGCCATCGCGCTTGTGCTTTTCCTGCTCGTAGCGGGCACCGACGATCAGATCGAGCTTGTCGCCGAGCGGCTGCGTACCCTCGCCGAACAGCGCGGCGGTGCGAATGTCGTCGTCGAAGTCGAGATTGTTGTAGATATCGATGAACTCTTCCTGCTTCGCCTTGAACAGGTAGACGCCGACGACACCCGTCTGTCGCTCTTCGCCGGTGTAGCGCAGGCGCGGCTCGAACACGTACTCGCGCGCATCGATGTGCGCGATGCCGTATTGCGGCGCCGTCTTGCGCCGGACGTCGACATCGGTGCCGGTGAGCAGACCTTCGAAGCGAAGCTTCGATGAAATCCGGTATTGCGTATCGACGATGGCGCTGTTCGTCTTCGGTTCGAACACCGGCTCGAACGGATAAGTCGAGCGCCGATCGTCGAATGGACGATCCACACTTTCGGTCTGCGGCCCGCGATAGTCCGCATGGCTGATCGTCACGAGCGTGCGCAGACCTGCGATCGAAGACGGCTCGAACAGCAGCTTGCCGCGCAGGTTCAGCGATTCGAGCCTGCGCGGATCCTGCACCTCGGCGTACGAAGGCCAACCTTCGACCCAGCTCTGCGCACTCGACCAGTCCGCGCTCAGGCGATACGCCACGCCGTCGCTGAGCGGCCCGCTCAGCAGGCCGGACACGCGCCGACGATCGTAGTTGCCGCCCGCGACGCGGAACGCGCCTTCGGGTGTGAACGTCGGATCGTTGGTGCGGATCGCGATCGTGCCGGCCAGCGCATTGCGCCCCTGCAAAGTGCTCTGCGCACCGCGCAGGACTTCGATCTGCTGCGTATCCCACAACACGCTGTCACCGAACACGACTTCGTTGTAGCTCATCGGCCGGCCATCGAGCTGCATGTTCAGGCGAGCACGCGTGCCGGCGATGAACGCATCGCCGCCCTGCGCAGAGCCCGTGCTATCGATACCGCGAATCGCGGGCGCGATATTGCCGGTGCCGACATAGACGATGTTCGGAATCGTGGCGAGCACATCCTTGGCCGAGTTCAGTCCGGCGCTTTTTTCGAGCTCGTCCGAGTCAAGCACGACGGCGCTGGTCGCCGTGTTCATCATCGAGCGTCCCGATTTTTCGGAGATCACGTAGACGGTCGGCAGTTCGGTGGCGTCCTCCGAAGCCTGCGCCGGTGCAGCGGGCGCTTCCTGCTGCGACCAGGCCGAGGTCGATTTCATCAAGCTGCCGAACAGCGCAGCGCCCAACAAGGTTCTCTTCATCACTCCCTTCCTACGGATGTTGCGGCGAAGCCATCGCCGCCGAATCGGTAGCTGCTCGTCCTTGCCTATGGGCTCTCGGCAGCCGTTGTGCTCTCGTTTTCGGGCTGCGTAGCCCACTGATCGAACACCGCCTGGATTTCGGAGCGCGCGGGCATCTTGCCGGCCTGCGCCTGCTCGGCCTGTTCGAACGTCGGAATGATGATGGCCATGCCGTCGAGCCCGGTCTTCAGGCGCACGCCGCTGCCGTTCACGAGGTACCCGTCCCAGATCGAACGCACCTGCGCCCAATAGGCCTTCGTCGCGGCCCAGTAATCGTGCGCGGGCTTGAAGTTCACGACGTCGTCGCCGCTGCCCGCGGCGTGCGCGTAATTGTCGAAGCCGAACTCGCGCACGATTGCGCCGCTGATCTTCTGCCCGTCGCGGATGAGCTTGGTGTTGTCCTGCTCGTGCGTCCAGCCCAGCGGCGTGACCGTGTGGCGATTGATCGCGAGGATCGCGTTGTAGTCTTTGCGCTTGGTGAATTCGCGGCGCGGCAGCGGACGGAACGTGGGGTCGGAGGTCCAGGTCGCGATGCCTTGCGCATCGTGCACCCAGCGGCCGGTGCCGCAGTAACGCGGCGCATCGCTGACTTCGAACACGCATTGCGTCCAGCTGCCGCGACGCTGCTGCGGCGTGAGCTCGCGTATTCGCCAGGTCTGGTCTTCGGTGAATTCGAAACGCTGGGCCGCCTGCCACTGCCAGTCCTGCCGCCAGTGCTTGGTCACGTGGCCTTCGTCGGAGACGAGCACGTGCTGGAGCGAGATGCGTTCGTGACGATCTTCGACGAGCATCACCGCCTCGTGCCCGCCCGTGCGTCGCCCCGGCTGGCGTTCATAGCCGGCCCGCAGCACCACGGTTTCATTGAAATCGAAGCTCACGTCGTAGTCGCCGAGCATCGCGAGAATCGCGCGGCGATCGGCTTCGGGCGCTGCGCGCGGCGTGTCTTCGAAGAGGCTCGCACCGCTGCTGCCGCAGGCGCTCGCGAGCATCGGAACCAGCAAGGCGAGCGCGCGGACGCGGTGGCGCCGGATGATCGAACGCATGGTCGTTCTCCTGGGTCGGGGCCGGCGAGCGATCACGCCAGGCTGCAACGTTCTCCCGGAAAAATCAGCGCCGCGAAGCGCGGCGCCTTGGGGAGAAACCAAATGATCGGTCGGACTGCGTCTTGTTGTGAATGATAAGAATTATCATTTAAACTGACAATGCCCGGCCAGCCTCGACTTGCAAGCCACCCGCATCACGGCAAACACGAGAGAGGACGCCATGAACGATCTGTTCTGGTTCGTACTGATGGATCTGGCAGGTTGCCTGCTGATCGCCCTGCTACTGACCGCCCTGACCCGCTCCGACCGCCGGAGCTCCGACAACGAATCTCCGGGCAAGCTGTTTCCGCCTGCGCATCGACGTGGCGGCACCGCCGCGCGTCCGACGTGAATCGGCTCGATGGTGATCCGGGCGCTTCGGTGGCCGCATCGCGTCGCGCATCGGGCACCAGCCTGCGCATGCTCGAGGCGCGCGCGTTCATCGAGGCCCATTTCACGCATCCGATCACGCCCACGCGCATCGCCCGGCACGTCGGCCTCGCCACGCCCCTGCTGAATCGGGAGTTCCAGCGCGCGTTCGGCGAATCGCCCAGGCAGGTGCTCATGAACTGCCGCATGCGCGCGGCGCACGACAGGCTCGCCGACGGAACGCCGACGACCGAAGTGGCCTTGCAGGTGGGCTACCACTCGGATCGCACGTTTGCTGCGGACTATCGCAAGTGGCTCAGCGCCGCGCAGTGATCACAACGTTCCAGTGGCCAAAACCGAAGCGCCGGTTCGTTGCTCCGTGACAGAGCAAAAAACCGGCGCTTTTTGCTGCGTCTTTCTTACTTCAGCAAACCGGCGTGATGCGCGATGTGATCGGCGATGAAGCTCTGGATGAACCAGTACGAATGATCGTAGCCCTCGTGCCGGCGCAGCCAGAGCTGCTGGCCCGAGACCTTCGCCGCCGCTTCGAGCGCCTCGGGCTTGAGTTCGCGTTCCAGGAACTGATCGGCGTTGCCCTGATCGACGAGCAGCAGGCCCGGATACGCACGCGTGCGAATGAGTTCGCTGGCGTCGTAGTCCTTCCAGCGTTCCTGGTCGGCGCCCAGATAGTTGCCGAACGCTTTCTGCCCCCACGGCACCGCAACCGGATTGCTGATCGGCGCGAACGCGGAGACCGATTGCCAGCGCTGCGGATGACGCAGCGCCGTCACCAGCGCGCCGTGTCCGCCCATCGAATGGCCGAAGATGCCGCGCCTGTCGTCGAGCACCGGAAAGTTCACCTCGATCAGCGTCGGCAGCTCCAGATTCACGTAGCTGCCCATGCAGTAGTGGCCGGCCCACGGCGCCTGCGTCGCATCGAGATAAAAACCCGCACCGACACCGAAATCCCAGGCATCCGAATCGCCCGGCAGGTTCAGGCCGCGCGGGCTGGTATCGCAGGTCACCAGCGCAAGGCCCGCTTCGGCCGCGAGCCGCTGCGCTCCGGCCTTGATCATGAAGGTCTCTTCGGTGCACGTCAGGCCCGCGAGGTAATACACCGCGGGAACCTTGCCTTGCGTGGCCTGCGGCGGCAGGTACACGGAGAAGTTCATCTTCGTGCCGGTGCTCTTGGCCTGGTGCGAGTAGAAGCCCTGGCGCCCGCCGAAGCAGGCGTGCTCGCCGCGAATTTCGACTGAGGTTGGAGTTTCGATGCTCATCTCAGAACACCACGACGCTGCGGATGGACTTGCCTTCGTGCATCAGGTCGAAGCCCTTGTTGATGTCCTCGAGCTTGAGCACGTGCGTGATCATCGGGTCGATCTGGATCTTGCCGTTCATGTACCAGTCGACGATCTTCGGTACATCGGTGCGGCCACGCGCACCACCGAAAGCCGTGCCCTTCCAGACACGCCCGGTGACGAGCTGGAACGGACGCGTGGCGATCTCCTTGCCCGACTCGGCCACGCCGATGACGATCGATTCGCCCCAGCCGCGATGGCAGGCTTCGAGCGCCTGGCGCATCACCGTGGTGTTGCCCGTGCAATCGAAGGTGTAGTCCGCGCCGCCGCCGGTGAGCTCGACGAGATACGGCACGATGTCGCCCGGGACTTTCTTGGGATTGACGAAGTGCGTCATGCCGAACTTGCGGCCCCAGTCTTCCTTGTCGTCGTTGATGTCGACACCGACGATCATGTCCGCGCCCGCGAGCCGGGCGCCCTGGATCACGTTGAGGCCGATGCCGCCGAGGCCGAACACGATCACGTTGGAGCCCGGCGTGACCTTGGCGGTGTTGATCACCGCGCCGACGCCGGTGGTGACGCCGCAGCCGATGTAGCAGGCCTTGTCGAACGGCGCGTCCTCGCGAATCTTCGCCACCGCGATCTCGGGCAGCACGGTGAAGTTGCTGAACGTCGAGCAGCCCATGTAGTGATAGACCGGCTTGCCCTTGTACGAAAAGCGCGTGGTGCCGTCGGGCATCACGCCCTTGCCCTGCGTGGCGCGGATCGCGGTGCACAGGTTGGTCTTGTGCGAGGTGCAACTCTTGCACTGGCGGCATTCGGGCGTATAGAGCGGAATCACGTGATCGCCGGGCTTGACGCTGGTCACGCCGGCGCCGACTTCGCGCACGATGCCCGCGCCTTCGTGTCCGAGCACGGACGGAAAGATGCCTTCGGAATCGAAGCCGTCGAGCGTGTATGCATCGGTGTGGCAGATGCCGGTGGCCATGATCTCGACGAGCACTTCGCCCGCCTTCGGGCCTTCCAGATCGAGCTCGACGATCTCCAGCGGCTTCTTGGCTTCGAAAGCGACGGCGGCGCGGGTTTTCATGGGGTCTCCTGATGGACTTTTTCGACGAATGACGCGCAGGCACGAGGACCGACGACGCCGGGTGGCCGCCAGCTTAAAAAAATACGGGGGGCGGGTTCAAAACCTGGGGCGTTTGTGCCCCAGCCGCCGTCAATCGGCGGCAACCGGCCACTATCGGGCTATCGCGGCCGGGTCAGGCGGTGCCGTTGCAGCTTGCGATGCAGCGTCTTGCGGTCGATGTTCAGGCGCGCCGCGGCCTGCGTGATGTTCCAGCCGCAGGATTCGACCATGTCGAGCAGCGCCTGGCGCTCGGCCTGGTCGAGCACGTCCGCTCCGGGCAGCACGGCCGTCTGCGGAGGCTGCACGAGCACGTAGAGCTCGTCGACACCGAGCCGCTGCGGCTGCCACGGAGAGCGGCGCGCCCAATCGCCGAGCTGGCGCAGATCGAGCCCGATGCTTTGCACCACGGGCTGGCCGATCAGCGCCGCGGCACTGTCTTCGCCGAGCCAGTCGCGCGCAGTCTGGTTGAGTCCGGTGACGAGACCTTCCTCATCGGCCAGGATCAGCGCGCCCGAGCCGCTCGTGACGAGCGCCGGATGCGCGTGCAGGCGGATCACGTAGCGATCGCGCGATTGCTGCAACAGGGCGTGCATTTCGATCGAGCGCGCAGTCTGCGACACCAGCGCGAGCGTGGCCGCGGCCGAGTCGCCCTGGCCATACGAGAGGTTGAGCACCGCCACCACTTCGCCGCGCCCGTCGCGGATCGGAGCCGCGCAGCAGACCATCGCCGCGTTCTGGCGCAGGAAGTGTTCTTCGCGGTGGATCAGCACCGGCGCGTGGGCGACCAGGCAGGTGCCGATGCCGTTGGTGCCCACTTCGGCCTCGGTCCAGATCGCACCTTCGCGCATGCCGGCGCGCTGGGCTTCGCGCGTGAACGAAGCGGTGCCGTGGAAGTACAGGATCACGCCTTCGGCATCGGTCAGCGTGAGTCCGGCCGGCACGCCGAGGCTGCGCTGCAAGGCCTGCATTTCGAGCGCCGCGATCTCGAACAGGCTGCCGAGTGCGCGACGACGACGGCGAATCTCCTCGGCGCCCAGCACGCTGGGCTCGCGCCGGATCTCGGGCTTGAGCTCGAACTGGCTGCGGCAGCGCAACCAGGACTGGCGGATCAGCTGTGCCCAGCCGCGCTCGGCCGGTGGAGCCGGCCAGGGGTTGGCGACAGGGGCATAGCGAGCGGACATGGGCGTGAGCTTATACCCGAGACGCAGCAGCGTCAGGCTTCGCGGATCGCGTAGCTCTCGATCTTCTCGACCCGGTCGATGCGCCTGCCGTCCCAGCAATAGCGAAAGTGCGAGGACTGGCGCGCCGGGGCGAGTGCCCTGGGTCGCAGCACGGCGACGCAGCGGCCGTCGGGCGTATCGCGCACGCTGCTGTAGAAAACGCCCCAGGCGCCGCGCTTGCGCAGGGCCGCGCCGAAGCGCTGGGCCGCCGTGTAATCGTCCGGATCGAGCAGCGAGTCGCGCTGGGTGCTCGGCAGCAGCGTCATGTTCTGCTGCAGATGCGTCACGTAACAGCGCATTTCGAGCACTTCGCGCGCAATGCCGGCGGCGCGCAGGAAGCGCTCGCGGTGGTAGACGGTTTCGAGAATCGCGGTCTGCTCGCTGAGCCCCGCGTAGTAGACGCCGAACAGTCCATTGGTGAAGCGCGAAGGCGCCGGGTGGCAGAACGCGGCCATCACCGGCGTCGCGCCCGGCCCGTAGAGCCCCTCGCCGCTCGGCACCAGCTGGATCTGGCCGAGCTCCTGCCGCAGCCGATCGTTGGTGAGCCCTTCGAGTTCGGCGAGCATCAGCAGCTCGTCTTCGTTGCGGGCCGCATCGAACAGCAGCGCGGTCGGAAAGCGGCTCGGCACGATGCGATGCAGCGGCTCGTCGATACGGCGCGTGCGCAGGGCGCCGTAGTCGGGCTCATCCATGAGAAAGCTCCGGCCGAGGCTAGCTGCGGGCGCCGTCGAGGTAATGCCGCACGACGTAGAGATCGGCCACCTGCCCGGCGAGCAGGCGAGCCAGCGGCGCCTGGCCGTTGAACGGTGCGTCGGTGTTGGCGTTGCGCAGCCAGAGCAGCCGGTTGGCCGGGGTCGGCAGCAGAATGCCGAGCGCCTTCCAGATGCCGAGCAGATAGCTCAGGCGCTCGACCGTATCGGCCGACAGGTTGAGCCCCTCGCCCGCTTCGACCTGCTGGCGCCAGCGCTGCAGGTTGCGCGGCACCGTGCCGAGCAGCGTGCCGAGCGCCGCCTGCGGCAGCTCCCAGGCCTCGGCGATCGCAAAAGCCTGGCGCAAGCCGACCGCATTGCGGCGCACGATCCAGTCGGCGCCGGCATCGCCCGCGGGAACCGCGGAGCCGTGCTGGTCGGTGCCGTAAGCCTGGGCCGAGGCGTCGGCGACCCGTTGCGCGGCGGGCAGATCGGTCTCGGTATAGGTGTCGATGCGCTTGAGCTTCATGGCTTCATGATGTCATTTGTCTCTTTTTTGTCAATAAGAAAGACAGATGTCGCGAAAGCTCATTCCGTGACCGAAGCTCGCTCGACAAGGAAATCGAGCATCGCGCGCACGCGCGCCGAAGGCCTGCCCTGGCCGAGATACAGCGCATGAATGTCCTCGGTGTCGCCGTCGTGGCAGGAGCCGAGGATCGGCACGAGCCGGCCTGCGGCGATGTCGGCTCCGACGAGAAAATGCGCGAGCCGCACGATACCCGCGCCGCTCACGGCCATGACGCGCAAGGCCTCGCCGGAGCTGCCGAGAAAGTTGCCGCTCACGCTGCGCTGCTGCAGCGCTCCGGCGACGCGAAAGCTCCAGCCCTCGATCGAGCGCCGGAAGTTGAAGTTCAGGCAGTTGTGCGCATCGAGATCGTCGGGCTTGTTCGGCGTGCCGCGACGCTCGAGATAGCAGGGGGCGGCCGCGACGATCCATCGACTGCTGCCGAGCTTGCGCGCCCGCAGGCTCGAATCGCGCAGC
The DNA here is from genome assembly GCF_000271305.1 of Hydrocarboniphaga effusa AP103. Classification (GTDB taxonomy): domain Bacteria; phylum Pseudomonadota; class Gammaproteobacteria; order Nevskiales; family Nevskiaceae; genus Hydrocarboniphaga; species Hydrocarboniphaga effusa. Next base: position 802,562 of record NZ_AKGD01000002.1, on the reverse strand, counting down.
GGCCCGTGGCGGATCGCGATGTCGGTGCGTTCGTCCACGAGATTGACGAGCGCGTCGTTGAGCGAGACATCGACCGTGACTTTCGGGTAACGCTCGAGGAATTCCGGCAGCACCGGCAGCACGCGATGCAGGCCGAACGGCGCCGACATATTGAGCCGCAGACGCCCTCGTGGCTCGGCGCGATCGGCCGTGAAGCTCGCTTCGAGTTCGTCGAGGTCGTGCAGGATCGCCTGCGCTCGCCGCTGGTAGGCCTCGCCTTCGGGTGTCAGCGTGAGGGCGCGTGTGCTTCGTTGCAGCAGACGCACGCCGAGCCGTGCTTCGAGTCGGCCGACCGAGCGGCTCACGGCCGACGGCGTCTGCCGCAGCTGCTGGGCCGCGGCCGCGAAACTGCCCGCATCGACGCTGCGAAGAAAGGCCTCGATTTCCCCGGTGCGATTGTCCATGCGCGAGCCCCTTCATTCATGCATCCAATGCACGATTGTTCTTCCTCCGCGCATTCTTATCACCAATCGAAGACCTCGGCACTGTAGCGAGCCTCGAAATCCGCAGGAGCTGGCGATGTCTTCAACCCCAAGCCGCGACGTGCCTCGCAAGATGCCGCTCGCGCTCTACGCGCTGACGATCGGCGCCTTCGGCATCGGCGTGACCGAATTCGTGATCATGGGCCTGCTCATGCAGGTCTCCGCCGACTTCGGCGTGTCGCTGCCGACCGCTGGCGTGCTGATCAGCGGCTACGCGCTCGGCGTGATGGTCGGCGCCCCGCTGATGACCGTGTGGACCGCGCGCTGGCCGCGCAAGGCGACGCTGCTCGCGCTGATGGCGGTGTTCACGCTCGGCAACCTCGCCTGCGCGCTGGCGCCGAACTACGCCACGCTGCTCGCCGCGCGCGTGCTGACCTCGTTCGCGCACGGCACCTTCTTCGGCGTCGGCTCGGTGGTGGCGACGCAGCTCGTCGCCCCACAGCAACGCGCCTCGGCGATCGCGATCATGTTCACCGGGCTCACCGTGGCGAACGTGCTGGGCGTTCCGTTCGGCACCTGGCTCGGCCAGATGCAGGGCTGGCGTGCGACCTTCTGGGCCGTCGCCATCGTCGGCATCGCCGCCATGGCGGTGATTGCCGCACTGGTGCCGCGCGATGCAGGCAAGCCCGAGTTGAGCGACTGGCGCAGCGACCTGCGCGCGCTCATGCGCCCGGCCGTGCTGCTGGGCCTGCTCGCGACCGTGGTCGGCTTCGGCGGCGTATTCGTGGTGTTCACCTACATCGCCCCGCTGCTCACGCAGATCAGCGGCTTCGCGGACGCCGCGGTGTCGCCGATCCTGCTGGTGTTCGGCGGCGGCCTGGTGATCGGCAACCTGCTCGGCGGCAAATTCGCCGATCGCCATCTGGGCCCGACCTTGCTCGGCTCGCTGCTGGCGCTCGCCATCGTCATGGGCCTGATGAGCTTCGTCGTGCACAGCCAGGTACTCACCGTGATCTTCGTCGGCCTGCTCGGCGCGGCCGCGTTCGCCACGGTGCCGCCGCTGCAGATGTGGGTGCTCGAGAAAGCGTCCGGCGCCGGCCAGAGCCTGGCCTCGAGCTTCAACATCGGCGCCTTCAACCTCGGCAACGCGCTCGGCGCCTGGCTCGGCGGCATGACGATCGATCATGGGCTCGGATTGACCGCACTTCCGTGGGTCGGCGCGCTGATGCCGCTCGCCGCGCTCGCAACCGCCTGGATCGGGCTGCGCAGCGGCAAGCCGAGCACCCGCCGCAGTGCCGCGCTGGAGGCCTGAGCCATGAACAAGACCGCACTCGTCGTCGGCGCCCAGGGCGTGATCGGGCGCAACCTGATCGAGCATCTGCGCAGGCTCGACGACTGGCAGATCATCGGCCTCTCGCGTCGCGGCGGAGAAAATACGGCGCGACTGCGCCACATCGCCGTCGATCTGCTCGATGCCGACGACACGCGCAGCAAGCTCGCGAATCTTCGCGAGGTCACGCACGTGTTCTACGCCGCGTATCAGGATCGTCCGACCTGGGCCGAACTCGTCGAGCCCAACATGACGATGCTGCGCAACGTCGTGCAAACCATCGCCGGTGTCGCCGACGACCTGCGCCACGTGAGCCTCATGCAGGGCTACAAGGTCTACGGCGCACATCTGGGCCCGTTCAAGACGCCCGCGCGCGAAGACGATCCAGGCCACATGCCGCCCGAGTTCAACGTCGATCAGCAACGCTTTCTCGAAGCGCAGCAGCGCGGCAAGCGCTGGAGCTGGTCCGCGATCCGCCCGAGCGTGGTCTGCGGCTTCGCACTCGGCAATCCGATGAACCTCGCGATGGTGATCGGCATCTACGCCGCGATCAGCAAGGAACTGGGTTTACCGTTGCGATTCCCCGGAAAACCCGGCGCCTACGACACGCTCATGGAAGTCACCGACGCCGGCCTGCTCGCCCGCGCCACCGTCTGGGCCGCGACCGAACCGCGTTGCGCCAACCAGGCCTTCAACATCACCAACGGCGACCTGTTCCGCTGGAACCAGCTCTGGCCGCGCATCGCGAAACATTTCGAGATCGAAGTCGCGCCACCGCTGACGATGTCGCTCGCCAGCGTCATGGCCGACAAGGAGCCGCTCTGGAACGCGATGCGCGAGCGTCATGGCCTGGCAGCGCATCGCTGGAGCGAGCTGTCATCGTGGGGATTCGGCGACTTCGTGTTCGGCTGGGACTACGACTTCTTCGCCGATGGCAGCAAGGCCCGGCGATATGGCTTCCACGACTACGTCGATACCGAGGCGATGTTCAAGGGCATCTTCGACGACTTCAGGCAGAGGCGCGTAATTCCATAAGAAGCCCCGCTTTCGCAAGCAGCGACGCGAAGCGAGCCAGTCCCGATCCCCTTGGCAGCGCCGGCCGAAGCGGCGCGCGCAGCGGGTCAAGCGGCCAAGGATGGCCGCTTGAGGCTCGTCGCGACACGACGTCGCGTCGAGCCGACCCCGAGCACGTCGATTCGGCCGGGAACCCCTCGCGGCTTCATCGCGAGGGGCGCGGACTTCAGGGGCGTGCTTTCTTTGCACGAGCAAAGAAAGTAACCCCCGTCCGGGAAGGACAAAAGCTCTCAGGCCACCACCAAGCAAGAGCGAGCAGCCGCAACAGGCAGGCAGCCGCTACACCAAGCTACTTCTTCAAAGCCTCGAACAACGCAGCCCCCAGCGCACTCGGCGGCTTCACTTCCTGCTGCTTACCCTTGCCAGGCGGCGGCCCACGCCGATCACGCGACGACGGCGCATCGCCACCCGCAGCAGAACGCGGCATCGAAGCACTGCCATCATCCTTGCGCATGCTCAGCGCAATACGCTGCCGCTTGAGGTCCACGTCGACGACGCGCACCTTGACGATATCGCCCGCCTTCACCACCTCGTGCGGATTCTTCACGAACTTGTCGGCCAGCTGCGAGACGTGCACGAGCCCATCCTGATGCACACCGATATCGACGAAAGCCCCAAAGGCCGCGACGTTCGTCACCGTGCCCTCGAGCACCATGCCGGGCTTCAGATCCTTCACCTCGTTGATGCCGTCCGCAAAGCTCGCGGTGCGGAATTCCGGTCGCGGATCGCGGCCCGGCTTTTCGAGCTCGCTCAGGATATCGCGCACCGTCGGCAGGCCGAAGCGCTCGTCGGCGAACTGCTTCGCATCGAGCTTCTTGAGCGCGCCGCTATCGCCCATCAGCGAGCGCAGGTCGCGTCCACAGGCGCTGACGATGCGCCGCGCCACCTCATAGGCTTCCGGATGCACGGCCGAAGCGTCGAGCGGCTCCTCGCCGTCGCGAATGCGCAAGAAGCCCGCGCACTGCTCGAAAGTTTTCGGCCCGAGTCGGCTCACTTCCAGCAACTGCTTGCGCGAGCGGAACGCGCCCTGGCGATCACGATGGAACACGATCGCATCGGCCAGCGAAGTCCCCACGCCCGACACGCGCGCGAGCAGCGAAGCCGAGGCGGTGTTGAGATCGACGCCGACGGCATTCACCGCGTCTTCGACCACCGCATCGAGCGCCTTCGACAAGCGATATTGATCGACATCATGCTGGTACTGGCCGACACCGATCGACTTCGGCTCGATCTTCACGAGCTCGGCGAGCGGATCTTGCAGGCGGCGCGCGATCGATACCGCGCCGCGCAGCGAGACATCGAGATTCGGGAACTCCGCAGCCGCGGCGGCCGACGCCGAATACACCGAAGCGCCGGCCTCGCTGACGATGACCTTGCGCGGACGCGGCTCGGGCAGCAGCGCGAGCAGATCGGTGACGAGTTTCTCGGTCTCGCGGCTCGCAGTGCCGTTGCCGATCGCGATGAGCTGCGCGTCGTGCTGCTTGATCAGTCGCGCGATCTCGGCCTGCGCGCCGCGCACGTCGTTGCGCGGCTGGAACGGATAAACCGTCGCGGTTTCGAGCAGCTTGCCGGTGCCGTCGACCACGGCCACCTTCACGCCGGTGCGGATGCCCGGATCGAGGCCGATCGTCGCGCGCGAGCCCGCAGGCGCCGCGAGCAGCAGATCCTTGAGATTGCGTGCGAACACGTCGATCGCCTCCTCTTCCGACCGCGTGCGCAGCTCCATCATGAGGTCGACCGACAGGCTCACCGACAGTTTCACGCGCCAAGTCCAGCGCGCCACTTCCATGAGCCAGGCATCGCAGGCGCCGCGCGCCGGCTTGACGTTTTCGGCATCGGCGATCATCTGCTCGATCGGCTTGATCGCAGCGGTGCTGTCCGCATCGACCTCGAGTTCGAGCATCAGGATGTCTTCGTTGCGACCGCGCATCATCGCGAGCGCTCGGTGGCTCGCGACTTTGCTCCAGGCCTCGGCATGATCGAAGTAATCGGAGAACTTCGCACCGGCCTCCTGCTTGCCGTCGATCACGCGCGAACGCAGCACCGCCTGCGTGCGCAGATACTGGCGCAGGCGGCCGAGCAACTCGGCATTCTCGGCGAAGCGCTCCATCAGAATGTCGCGCGCACCGTCGAGCGCAGCCTTCACGTCGGCGACCTTGTCGTTGACGAAATTCGCGGCGACGGTCTGCGGAACCAGGCTGCGGTCTTCGAGCAGCTGTTCGGCGAGCGGGCCGAGTCCGTTTTCGCGTGCGATCTCGGCGCGCGTGCGGCGCTTGGGCTTGTACGGCAGGTACAAATCCTCGACCTCGGCCTTGGTCGTCGCGGCCTGCAGCTTGGCTTCGAGATCGTCGGTGAGCTTGCCCTGCCCGCCGATCGATTCGATCACCGCGGCGCGGCGCTCTTCGAGTTCGCGCAGATAGCCGAGGCGTTCTTCGAGGTTGCGCAGCTGGGTATCGTCGAGCCCGCCGGTGACTTCCTTGCGATAGCGCGCGATGAACGGCACGGTCGCGCCTTCGTCGAGCAGCGCGACGGCGGCTTCGACCTGGCGGGTCTGCGCCGCGATGTCGCTGGCAATGGTCTGGTAGATGCGGCGGACGACGGAATCGGAAAAAGCAGCCATGCGAGGTGGTCGACTTGCGGCGAAAAAGGGCCCAGACGATACGTCGCACCGCCGCGCTTGCCAACATTGCATTCCCGCTCCGGATGCGGCATGCCATGATGCGGCTCACCCCGAAATTCGAAGAGGAGAAGCCAGCATGCTGACACGCGCTTTCATGGGGTTCGCCGGCCTGTCCTGGGCCGCGTTCGGCGTCTGGGTATTCGTGCGACCACAGGCGCTCGCGATGGCCAGCATCGTCTCCACCGGCGCGACCGGAGACACCGAGCTGCGCGCGATCTACGGCGGCATGCAGATCGCGTTCGGAGCCTTGATCATCGGCGGCGCGCTGTGCGCCGCCTGGCGCCGCGGCGTGCTCATCGCGATGAGCTTTCTGCTCGGCGGCACTTTCTCCGGCCGCGTGATCGGCGCCGCGATGGCCGGCGAAGCCTCGTCCTACATCGTCTACGCGCTGGTTTTCGAAGGCGCCTTCCTGGCCGCGACGCTGGCCTGCCTCAAGGCTACGCCGTCTGCCGCGAACTGACCGGAACAGCCCTCCGCATAACGAAAAAGCCCCGATATCTCGGGGCTTTTTCTTGACCGCGGGGCTTGCTTTAGAGCGAGCCCTTGAGCGTGGTCGACGGCTTGAAACGCACCGACTTCGAGGCCTTGATCTTGATGGCCTCGCCGGTCGACGGGTTGCGGCCCTTGCGCGCGCCGCGCGACGACTTGGCGAAGGTACCGAGGCCGCTCACGCGAACCTTGGTGCCCTTCTTGAGGTGCTTGGCGGTGCTCTCGACGAACAGACCGAGAACCGACTTCACCTGCGCCTTGGAAAGGCCGGACTTCGCCGAGATCTGCTCGATCAGGGCCGTCGTCGAAACCACATCAGCTGCTGCCATTTTCATCTCCTTAAATTCAGTCGCGTCCAACTGTTCTCGACTCCCGCGTGCTGAATGGAAGCGCGACGGCTAGCGGGTGCGCGGCATTCTACTGTGATTTGCGCGCAGCGCACGCTTTGCGCACAAGCGAACGACGTCGATCGCCGATCCGCATATCGCCGCGCTACGCGCCATCATGAAAACACCGTGCGGACTTCGCGCCGCGCGCAGCTCAAGCCGCGGAATCGAACACCGGCCAGCTCGCGACGATGTCGCCCTGGTGATAGACCGCGATGTCGCCGAACTGCAGGAACACCGACTCGCTCTGGTGCGGACGCAGGAAGACGAAATCGTCGACCGCGAGCTCCACCTTGCGTGAGCCGTTGACGAGCTCCTGGTTGGTCGAATGGCCCCAGATCGCGTTGTGCTGCAGGCCCGGCGGCGAAACGATGTCCGCGTACCAGTAGCCGCCGTAGAGATAGAACGCGCGCGACGTGTTCGGGTCCCAGGCCGCGAACGCGCCGGTCAGCGATTCGAGGCCCGCGATCTCCGAGCGATCGAGCGCCTTGAGCACCGGCGTGCCGATGAAGCAGGCCGGCACGTGATCGGCCAGGGTCGGGCGATCGAAGTCGGTCGGCTTGACCAGGCCCGAGCCCATCGAGATTTCGTTGCACGGGGCGGACTCGTCGTAGAGCTCATAGGTGCTGCTGCCGCCGGCGTTGAGCGTCAGCGTCCTGTCGTCGAAAGCGGCCCCGAGTTCCTCACGCGCAGCGGCCACGCAATCCGCATACAGGCCGAGCGCCTCGGCGAGCGCCTCCCGCGGGCCGCCGAGAAAATCCGGCATTTTCGAAGCATGCGCTTCGTAGCCCATGAAACCCGAGAACTTCATCGACGGCTCTTTTTGCAGCTCGCGCAGCATTTCGACGACCGCCTGCGGGCCGTGCAGTCCACCGCGATGCAGGCCGATGTCGAGCTCGAGATTGACCAGCATGCGCTCGCCATGATCGCGATGGCGCGCACGCGCGAGCTCGCGGTACTGCGCCATGCGCTCGGGCGTATCGAGCAGCCATTGCAGCTGGCGCTCGGGCACAAAACCACTGGATGGATCGTGCCGCTCGTAAAAACGCTGCGCGGCCCCGACCGGCATCGGCTTGCCGACGAGCACCTGCGCATCGGGCATCTCGCGCCCGATCAGGTTCAGGAACGGCTGGTGAAAGCTCATGAGCCGATCGGTGCCCGTGGCCTTGCGCACGTAGCGCAGCAACTCGAGGCTCGGCAGCGATTTCTCGACGATGCGATAGCCCTTGTTCGCCGGCAGGTGCGAGCGCAGGCAGGCGATGTTGTGATCGAGCTTTTCGCGATCGATCACCAGCGTCGGCCGGAACAAGCCGGCCTTGCGCAGCGCCTGCTGCAGCTGCATGAAGTAGGCATCGTGCGCCCCGCCCTTTTCGCTCGGACGTAGCGCCACCGCGGCCGCGACCGGAGCGGCGACCGCGGCGCCCAGAAGCAAACGCCGGCGCGAACTGAACTTAGCCAATTCCGAATACCTGTTTCAGATAAGGGTTGAGCATGCGCCCATCGGGATCGAGCGAGGCGCGCACGTCGAGGAAATCTTTCCACTTCGGATAGCGGCTCGCGAAATCGGCCGCCTTGAGCGTGTTCATCTTGCCCCAGTGCGGCCGCCCGGCGAGCGGCTGGTACAGCGGCTCGATGTCGGCGAAATAAGGCAGCGGATCTTCGACGTAGTAACGATGCACCGCGATCGAACCCGACACCGCGTGGCCGTAGAACGGACTGAGCCAGGCATCGTCGCCCTTGACGGTGCGGATCTCGATCGGAAAGAACTCTTCGTGATGCTGGCTCTCGACGCGCTCGCGCACCTTGCGCAGCGTGGGCATGAGCTGCTCGCGCGGCAGGTGATATTCCATCTCGTTGAAGCGCACCGCGCGGTTCGACGGGAAGATGCGGTTCCAGACATCGACCGCTTCTTCGGGCTCGTAGTCCTCGGTCGCCAGGTTCATGAGCTTGCGACGCGCGGCCGGGAACCAGCTCAGGTAGTCGCGCAGCTTCTTGATGCCCATGACCGCATCGTTGTCCTGCTCGGCGCCACGCGGACGCAGCGGCTCGTCGGTCGGATCGATCGAGATCGCCATCGCCTGGTCCGAGAACGGCAGGTAGTACATCTCGAAGCTCTGATGCCGGGCAGCGTATTCGTCGAAGCGCTCGATGAGCTGCTCGATCGGTTCGAACCAGACGCGGCGCTTGAGATTGTGCGTCGCCACGTTCTGCAAGCTGAGCTGCGTGATGACGCCGAGGCTGCCGAGCGAAACGCGCGCCGCATCGAAGATCTCGGGATTGTTCTGGCGGCTGCAATCGAGCACCTCGCCGCGCGGCGTCACCAGGCGCAGGCCGATGATCTGGCTGTGCAGGGCGCCGAGCGTCTCGCCGGTGCCGTGCGTGGCCGTTGCGGTGGCGCCGGCGATCGATTGCTCGTCGATGTCGGGCATGTTCGGCAGCGCCTGGCCGATGCCCTGCAACAGTTCGGCGAGCTGGCCGAGCTTGGTGCCCGCACCGACGGTGGCGGTCAGCGTAGTCGCGTCGTGCGCGATCAGGCCATCGAAATGGCGCAGCGACACGATGCCGCCCTCGGTCGGAACCAGCGGCGTGAACGAATGCCCCGCTCCGACCGGACGCAGCGGGGTCCTGGCCGAACGCAGCAGCGCGGCGAGTTCGTCTTCGTTCTTCGGCGTCAGGCGCTCGGCAGGCAGGCAGTGCTGGTAGCCCGACCAGTTCTGCCAGGGCAGCAGCCGCTTGCCATCGGGGCCGACGGTCGCGGCCGGCGGCTTGGGCATGTTGGCCGCGCCGTGATCGTCGCAGCCCGCGAGCGGAAGCGCCGCGGCGGCGAGCGAGGCGCTCAGAAAATCACGGCGCTTCACAGGCCGGGCTCCGCGGACATGAAGCGGATCAGCGCGGCGAATTCGTCTTCGCTGCAATCACCGCAGGAGCCGAGCGGCGGCATGCCCTTGTAGCCAATCACCGTATGTTCGAGCAACGTGCCCATGCCCTGCGCGATTCGCGGAGCCCAGGCCGCGCGATCGCCCGTCTGCGGCGCCCCGCTGGCCGGCGTCGCGTGGCAGGCCTTGCAGCTCTGGTCGTAGACGCTCGCGAGCGCCGCATCGGCGGGACGCAGGTTCGCCGCGGCGCTCGCGGGCGCTGCGGGAGGCGAATCCTGGTTCTTGCCGCAAGCGGCGAGCATGACGCAAAACATCAGCAGGCAAAGCGTGCGAGGCATCTGGACGCTCATCGGATTGAGTTGGTATTCCCACACGAAAACCCGTTTCGACTGACGGTCGCAGCACGGTTTTCGCATATTCTTCGACGCATTGGTCGGGTGGATTACATATTGCCGGATGTCCACTGGCAACTAGGAAAAACGCAGGACTCGGAGTGGGGCAAGTCATGGGAGTGACGATGGCCAAGCGAACCGCTGAGGCAAAGGTGAAGCTCGCGGGCGAACGCCCGCTGGCGGCGATCACGCGCAGGAGTGCGATGCGCTTGGCCCTGCTCGCAGGGCTGATGTCGGCGCACGATGTCACCGCCCAGGAAGCGCCCGCCGAGCCTCCGCTGGCGACGATTCCGGTCGATCCTTCCGCTACCGAAGCGCAGGCCCCGATGGCGTCCAGCGACGAGCCCGCGCAGATCGCCGAGATCGTCGTCACCGCGCAGAAGCGCCAGCAATCGCTGCAGGACGTGCCGGTTTCGGTCACCGCGCTCGGCGGCGACTTCATCAAGGAAACCGGCGCGGCCGACCTGGCCGACGCTTCGCTGTACATTCCGAACGTGCGCGTCGATGCCGACGATCTCGGCTCTCCGCAGCTGTTCATCCGCGGCTTCGGCACCAATGCGTTCAACCCGAGCTTCGAGAGTTCGGTGGGCTTCGTGCAGGACGAAATCTATTACGGCCGCCCGGGCTATTTCACCGAATCGATGTTCGACGTCGAGCGCGTGGAAGTGCTGCGCGGGCCGCAAGGAACGCTGTTCGGCAAGAACACCATTGCCGGCGTGTTCAACGTAACCACCAAGAACCCGAGCGACGTGTTCACGTCCGATGGCCGCTATCAATACGGCTCGAACAACTCGCACCGGGTCGAAGCCGGTGCGGGCGGCATGCTCAACGACTGGTTCGGCATGCGCGTCTCCGGGCTTTATCGCAGCGAAGACGGCCAGCTCTACAACAGCTTCCTCGATCGCGACGAAGAAAAGCTCGAGCAGAAAGCCGCGCGCGGCAAGCTGCGCTTCCTGCTGAGCGATTCGGTCACCACCGACGTGCTCATCCAGGGCTCGGAAACCAAGGCTCCGTTCTGGCCCTACCAGCTCTACAAGCTCGATGCGGACACGCGTACCTATCTGAGCGGCTTCGATCCGAACATCGAAGACAACCCCAAGGATTTCCAGACCGAGTTCAACACGCCGGGCTTCATCGAGAAAGGCTCCGAAACGCTCGGCGTGCGCACGCAGTGGGACATCGGCGAACTCGGCGGCCTGCGCAATGCGCAGAGCGTGCTGATGCTCGCGGGCTCGCGCTTCTACATCGACCAGCTCAACGAGCTCGATGTCTCGCCGGCCGACATCGCGAGCCTCGACAACCACGAGGACCACAAGCAGTTCTCGGCCGAGCTGCGCTTCTCGGCCGACGCGGACAGCCTGTTCGGGCTCGGGCAGAAAGTCGAGTTCGTCGGCGGCGTATTCTGGTACGACTCCAACTACGTGCTCGATGCGAGCATCCAGGCCGGCAAGGACATCGCCTCGTATCTGCTCACCCAGGATTTCTTCCAGCTCGCGGGCATCGCACCGGGATCGGTCCCGGGCCTGCAGCTGCCGGGCCTGCCGATTCTTGGCAGCATCATTGGACCGCTGCTCGGCCCCGACTACTACCAGTTCGATTACGAGCAGGACGTGAGCTCGTATGCCGCGTTCGGCCAGATGACCTGGTATCTGACCGATCACTGGGCGATCACGCCGGGCATTCGCATCAATCGCGAAAGCAAGACCGTCGATGCCTCCGGCACGCAGCATTGCCCGCGGCGCGCCGACACCGCGTGCATCATGGCCGCGCTGCTCGGGGCGAACGATTATCCGTCGGCCGACCAGCGGCGCCCGCTCAAGCGTTCGGAGACCGATGTCTCGCCGAAGATCGTGCTGCAGTATTTCGGCGACAACGGCATCAACCTGTTCACTTCGTACACGCGCGGCTACAAGAGCGGCGGCTTCAACGCGCTCTCGTACACGGGCGAGGATCTCGAGTTCAAGCCCGAGAAGGCGCAGACCTACGAGCTCGGCGCCAAGACCACGTTCTTCGATCGCACGCTGCGCTTCAACGCGACGCTCTACCACACGCGCTTCGAGGATCTGCAGGTGCTCGCGCTGCAGGGCGTGATCACCAACGTCAGCAACGCGGCGGTGGCCACTTCCAAGGGCCTCGAAGCCGACTTCATGTGGATCACGCCGTTCACCCCGCTGCGCATCATGGGTTCGTTCGGCCTGCTCGACGCGAGCTACGACCGCTATCCGGAGGCGCCCGCTCCGGTCCGCAATCCGCAGACCGGGGCGCTGCAGCTCGGGGCCACGCAAGACCTTGGCGGCCGTCGCATCGCCTTCGCTCCGCGCCAAACCGCGACCCTGACACCGACGCTGGATTTCCCGCTGTTCTTCGGCCTCGGCGGCCAGCTCGCGGGCGACGTGATCTACCAGGGCGACCAGTACACCGACGTCGATCTCGATCCGAACACGCACGTGCCGGCCTACACGCTCTACAACGCGCGCCTGATCGTCTCGAACGCCGAGCAGACCTGGTCGCTGGCCGTCGGTGGAACCAACCTGGCCGACAAGCGCGTGCTGAACCAGGTCGCCGACGCGAGCTTCTTCCCGGGCACCTACTTCGCGCAGCAGGCCGCCGGGCGGCAGCTGTTCGCTGCGCTGAGCCTCCGTTTCTGAGCATCGCGGCAGCCGCGCCCAGCCAACTTTCCGGGCGACACCACCGTCTGGCCTGACGACAAAAACCGCCATCGCAGCGCGAATAATGGCGGCTACCGCCACTGTGCGGAATCGACTGCTGCGGTATGGTGCGGCACCTCAATTTGGAGCCCGCCATGTCCAGCGATCCCGTCGTCATCGTCTCCGCCGTCCGAACGCCCATGGGCGCCTTCCAGGGCGCGTTCAAGGACGTTCCGGTGCCCGAGCTCGGCGCCACGGCGATCCGCGGGGCGCTCGCCAAGGCCGGGCTCGCCGGTGATTCGGTTTCCGAAGTGCTGATGGGCTGCGTGCTCACGGCCGGCGTCGGCCAGGCGCCGGCACGCCAGGCCGCGCTCAAGGCCGGCCTGTCGCTCGGCACGCCCTGCACAACCATCGGCAAGGTCTGCGGCTCGGGCCTCAAGGCGGTCATGATCGCCCACGATGCGATCGTCGCGGGCAGCGCCGACATCGTCGTCGCCGGTGGCATGGAGAGCATGACCGGCGCCCCGTTTTTGCTCAGCAAGGGCCGCGGCGGCTATCGCATGGGCCACTCGCCGATCTTCGACAGCATGATGCTCGACGGTCTCGAGGATGCCTACGAGGCCGGCCGCTCGATGGGCACCTTCGGCGAAGATTGCGCCGCCAAGTACAAGTTCAGCCGCCAGGATCAGGACGCCTTCGCGACCGCCTCGGTGCAGCGCGCGCAGGCCGCGATCGCCAACGGCGCTTTCGCCGACGAGATCGTGCCGGTGACCGTGCGCGATCGCAGCGGCGAAACCGTGGTGTCGGTCGACGAAGGCCCCGGCAAGATCAAGCTCGACAAGATCCCCACGCTCAAGCCCGCGTTCAAGAAGGACGGAACCATCACCGCGGCTTCGAGCTCGTCGATCAACGACGGCGCCGCCGCGCTCGTGCTGATGCGCGCGAGCAAGGCCGCCGAGCTCGGCCTGAAGCCGATCGCCCGCGTGCTCGGCCACAGCATGCACGCGCAGGAACCGGGCTGGTTCACCACCGCCCCGGTCGGGGCGATGCAGAAGCTGTTCTCGCGCATCGGCTGGACCGCGGCCGACGTCGATCTCTACGAGATCAACGAAGCCTTCGCGGTGGTGCCGATGGCGGCGATGGCCGAGCTCGGCATTCCGCACGAGAAGGTCAACGTCAACGGCGGCGCCTGCGCGCTCGGCCATCCGATCGGCGCCAGCGGTGCGCGCGTGCTGGTGACGCTGCTGCACGCGCTCAGGAACCGCAAGCTCAAGCGCGGCCTGGCGACGCTCTGCATCGGCGGCGGTGAAGCCACCGCGCTCGCGATCGAACTGATCTGAGTCGTCGCGAGCCCCCTCAACGGCCTGTGGCGATCGACTCGCCACAGGCCGTTCGTTTGTTGCGTTCCACGCAATGATCCAGTGCCGACAACGGTGATTCCCGCAGTACGCGCCGCGGGCCAAGCTGTTCGGGCGGAAAGGGAACGGTCCCGATCCCCCGAACACGCCGCTGGAGGCCTCGTCATGAAGCTTTACACCCATCCGTTGTCCGGCAATGCGCATCGCGCTCAGCTGTTCGTTTCCCTGCTCGGCCTGCAGCACGAGCTGGTGGAAGTCGATCTCATGGCGGGCGCTCACAAGCAGCCTGCATTCCTGGCGCTGAATCCGTTCGGACAGGTGCCGGTGCTCGACGACGACGGCGTCGTAGTCCCCGATTCGGGCGCCATCCTCGTCTACCTCGCCAAGAAGCACCGCCGCAACGACTGGTTACCCGATGCGCCGGCCGAAGCCGCTGCGGTGCAGCGCTGGCTGTCGGTCGCGGCGGGCGAGATCGCTTACGGTCCCGCCGCCGCCCGGCTCGTGACCGTGTTCGGCGCCAGCTTCAATACCGATGAAGTGATCGCCCGCGCGCACGTCATCCTCGGCAGGATCGAGTCACATCTCGCCGATCGCGAGTGGCTCGTCGGGACCCGGCCGACCATCGCCGACGTGGCGATCTACAGCTACGTCGCCCGCGCCCCGGAAGGCAACGTCGATCTCTCCGCGTATCCGCGCGTGAACGCCTTGCTGCGCAGGATCGAAGCACTGCCGGGCTTTGTGCCGTTCAGACAGAGCCGCGCCGGGCTCTCGGCCGCGGTCTGAGCCGTCCCAAGCCCACGCGCGGGGCAAAGCCATGAACGCGACGCCGGCACGAAAGAAGCTGGAAACCTGGCACGCCGGTGAAAAAACGCTCCAGAGCCGGGCCGGCGTCGCCGAGCGCATGGACGCCATCGGGCAGCGCGTGATTCGCGACTTCATGCCCGACCAGCATCGCGCGTTCTACGCTCAGATTCCGTTCGTCGTCGTCGGCAGCGTCGATCGCCGCGACGACGCCTGGGCAACCTTGATCACCGGCACGCCGGGCTTCATCTCGTCGCCGACGCCGACCACGCTCGATATCCAGCTGCGACGCGATGCCGGCGACCCGGCGAGCGACGGCTGGAAGGCCGGCGCTGCGATCGGCCTGCTCGGCATCGAGCTGCACACGCGCCGGCGCAATCGGGTCAACGGCCTTCTGCGCGCGGTCGACGACGAAGCGCTGCACTTCGAGGTCGATCAGAGTTACGGCAACTGCCCGCAATACATCCAGCATCGCGACTATCGCTTCGTGCGCGAGCCGGGCGAGGTGTCCGCTGCAAAGGTTCACGAAAGCGCGCAGCTCGATGCGGAGGCCCGCCGCATGATCGAAGCGGCCGATACGTTCTTCGTCGCCTCTTACGCCGAGCGCGAGGATCGTCGGCAGGTGGATGTCTCGCACCGCGGCGGCAAGGCGGGCTTCGTTCGCGTCGCCGACGACGGCACGCTGACCATTCCCGATTTCGCCGGCAACCTGTTCTTCAACACGCTCGGCAACATTCTGTCGAACGGCAAGGCCGGTCTGGTCTTCGTCGACTTCGAAAGCGGCGATCTGCTGCAGATGACCGGCAAAGCCGAAGTGCTGCTCGACTCGCCGGAGATCGCCTCGTTCCAGGGTGCCGAGCGGCTCTGGACGTTTCGCGCGAGCCGCATCGTGCGCAGGCCCGCGGCACTCGCGCTGCGCTGGGCTTTCCGTCAAGACGGCTGGTCTCCAAACTCGCTGATGACCGGCGATTGGACGCAGGCCGCGGATCGCCTGCGCGCGGCCGAGCTCGCGACGCAATGGCGGCCATTCAAGGTGACGAAGATCGTCGACGAGAGCGCCTCGATTCGCTCGTTTCACCTGCAGCCGAACGATGGAGCCGGTCTCGCTGCGCATCAGGCGGGCCAGCATCTGCCGATCCGGCTGTCGATTCCGGGCCTCGACAAGCCCCAGATCCGAACCTACACGCTGTCGGTCGCGCCTTCGGATGCGAGCTACCGCATCAGCGTGAAGCGCGAGGGTCTTGCGTCGAATCATTTGCACGACGTCGTCCGCGTGGGCGACATCATCGAAGCGCGGGCGCCGGGCGGAAGCTTCACCATCGATGCGCGCGAGAAACGACCGGCGGTGCTGCTGGCCGCAGGCGTCGGCATCACGCCGCTGCTCGCGATGCTCCGGCATGTGGTCTACGAAGGCCTGCGGACGCGCGGCATACGACCGAGCATCCTGTTTTACTCCACGCGGTCGAAGGCGGACCGGGCCTTCGGGCAGGAGCTTTCGGAGCTCGCGAATGCATCAGCCGGCGCGGTTCGCATCGTGCGGGTGCTCAGCGATCCCGATGGCGCCGAGCCAGGCGTCGACTACGACGCGGCGGGCCGCATCGACATGGCCCTGCTGAGCCGTTTCCTGCCGTTCGACGACTACGATTTCTATCTCTGCGGACCGCCACAATTCACGCAGTCGCTCTACGACGGCCTGCGCGGCTACCAGATCGTGGACCAGCGGATTCACGCCGAAGCCTTCGGGCCTTCGTCGCTGATCAGGACCTCGCAGCTCGCGGCGACACCGCCTCCTTCCGCACCCGCCTCGACGAAGAATGTGCCGGTGGTGTTCACCGGTTCGCTCAAGGAAGCCCGCTGGACACCGCAATCCGGAACGCTGCTCGAACTGGCGGAATCGCGCGGCCTGAGCCCCGCATTCAGTTGCCGCGCGGGCAGCTGCGGAAGCTGTCGAACCCAACTGCTGGCCGGCAGCGTGACGTATCCCCAGCCGCCAAGCGCGAGCGTGCCCGACGGCGAGGTACTGATCTGCTGCGCGGTGCCGGCGCAGACACCAGCCGATGTCGAGAACCGCATCGAGCTCGCACTATGATGCTCGCGCCGTCGGCCGTCGGGTGCTGGCCATGGCTGCGCGGTCGCCTGATGCGGCCCGAGGATCACCGCGGGCAGCAAGACGACACCTATCGGGATCTGCTGATCCATGATCCGGAACTGCAGGCCGAGACTCTCGCTCGATTGTTCTGGTGACGACGCTGGAAACCCACCGCCGCAAAGGGATATCGATGGACCGCTGGCACGCCATGCGCATTTTCGTGAAAGTCGCGGAGACGAAAAGCTTCGCGGAGACCGCGCGGCTGCTGCACATGAGCGCTCCGGCCATCACGCGCTCCGTTGCGGCGCTAGAAGGACTCATCGGGGCCAAGCTGTTCGTCCGCACGACACGCGCGGTCAAGCTCACCGAAGCTGGCGACCGCTACTTCGAAGACTGCCGGCGCATCCTCGCCGACATCGTCGAAGCCGAGGCCGCGGCGGCCGGCTCCTACGCCAGGCCCTCGGGAACCCTGACGGTGACAGCGCCGATGCTGTTCGGGCAGCTTTACGTGCTGCCGATCGTGCTCGAATGCCTCGACCTGCATCCGATGCTGTCTGCGAGAACCCTCTTCGTCGATCGCACGGTCAACATCGTCGAAGAAGGCGTCGATGTGGCGGTGCGCATCGGCCATCTGCCGGATTCGGGCTTCAGCGCGGTGAGGGTCGGCTCCGTGCGGCGGGTCGTCTGCGGATCGCCGGGCTACTTCGAGCGCCACGGCGTGCCGGCAACGCCGACGGACCTCAAGCATCATCGCGTCGCGGCCTCGACCAGCGCCTGGGCCTCGTCGGAGTGGCGCTTTCGCGACGACCAGCGCGTGAACATCGAGCCCACGCTGCTCAGCAACTCCAACGAAGCGGGCATCGCAGCCGCGGTCGCAGGCTGGGGCATCACGCGCGTTCTGCATTACCAGATCGGCCCGGCCCTGCTCGAAGGCCGTCTGCGGATCGTGCTCGACCGACACGAAGAGCCACCGTTTCCGATCCACGTGCTCTACCCAGCCGGAAGACAGGCGCCAGCGAAGGTGAGAGCCTTCGTCGATCTCGCCGTCGCGAGGCTGCGTGAGAACCCGCTGTTGAACTGCTAGTTGAGAACCTTGTACCCGCGGCCGCGCAGGCAGTTCTTGACGACCTGATCCTTGGATTGCTCGCCCGATACCGCACCGCTGGCACCGCCCGCGACACCGCCGACACCGGCGCCGCGCGCAACCGAAGTGCTGTTGCCGGTGATCGCACCGATGGCGGCGCCCACGACCGCCCCCGCGATGGCGCTCTTGCCCGCGGCCTTGCCGGTCGAGACTTCGCTCGCGTAGGTCCTGCATTCGGACAGGTCGCTCGCGTAGCGCTTCTCGTCGACACCGGTGCGGTCGATGATCGGTCCGTTACCCGCACAGCCCGCGAGCGTAGCGCCGATCGTCAACACCGCGGTGGTCAGCAGCACACCGTAGACGGTGCGCACACCCGGCATCCTTTGCCCGTTCATCCGAATCTCCTCGTTGCCATGACGTGCGCGATGGTAGCGCGTCCGCGCATCACGGGGCTGCACGGTCGCCGTGTCGGTAGTCGCGCGTGATCCGGGCGATCTGCACCTGATACGACTCGTACCAGCGCTCGCGGCCGAGGCGCTGGGCGAGCAGATGATCGGCGTGCGCCTTCCAGGCCCGGATGCTCGCCTCGTCGGGCCAGTACGACAGCGCGATCTCGTCAGCTCCTTCGGTGAGCGCATGGAACTCGATGCAGCCGAACTGGCTCAGCGCGAGCTCGCGCAGCTGCGCGGCGGCTCTGGAATATGCGTCGTCGAACTCGCGCACGCGAGCCCGGAAGATCACGACGTACATGGACGCGGTCGTCTCGTAACGAGGTGCGGAGCGGCTCAGGCGCGGCCGAAGCGGCGTGCCGAATCGGCCATCGCCTTGGCGCTCACGGCCTCGCGGTCACGCGGAGGCGCGAGCGTGACGAGCGACTCGATCAGCGTGCGTGCCGCTTCGGTGATTTGCTCGACAGCTTGCTCGAACGCCGCCTCGTTGATCTTTGATGGCTTGTTGAAACCGCTGAGCTTGCGCACGAACTGCAGCGCAGAAGCGTGGATTTCGTCGTCGGTCGCGGGCGGCTCGAAGTTGAACAGCGTCTTGATGTTGCGGCACATGACGGCGGGCCTCGCAGAAGTGCCCGGCGAGCATAGCACCGGGCTGCCGCCTCGCCGCCTCAGCCGATGGCGTGCACCGCGGCGCCGAGCAGCCCGGCCTGCGGATGCGTGATGATCTGCGTCGGGATGCGCTGCAGAATCGCCGAATGCCGGCCCTTGTCTTCGAAGCGCCGGCGAAAGCCCCCGTCCCTGATCCAGGGGAGCAGTTTCTGCGTGACTCCACCGGGAAGAAACACGCCATCCCAGGCCCCGAGTGCGAGCGCCACGTCGCCCGCGAAACTGCCGAGCAACTCCGAGAATACGCGCAGCGTGCGAGCGCAAAGTCCATCCGGATCGGCCGCCGCGGTCTCGGTGATCTGCGCTGGCGTGAGCTCGAGCGTCGCCAGACCTTCGACCGACGCCACGGCCTGCAGCAGATTGCCGAGCCCACTGCCCGAGATCAGGCGCTCGGCCGATACCCGTGGATAGCGCGTCAGCAACACCTTGAGCAGCTCGAGCTCATACGCGTTGCCCGGAGCGAAGCCCACATGGCCACCTTCGGATTGAATCACCACCGCACGACCGTTCTGCACGATCACGCCGCCGACACCGAGGCCGGTGCCGGGCCCGACGACGGCGTAGCAGCGGCTCGTGGCCAGGGCGCGATTGGAAGGCCGGGCTTCGCCGACCGCTTGAAGATCGTCGATCTGCAAGGCCGGAAGCACGCTCGCCATCGCGGTGAAATCGTTGATCACCTCCACTGGCATGCCGATCTCTCGACCGAGCTGGCTGATCGAGAACGCCCAGGGATTGTTGGTGATCTTGATCGCATCGCCGGTGACGGCCGAGGCTACCGCCAGAACCGCGCGAGTCGGCCGTTGCTCGGGGTGGCGCGATAGGTAATCGAGCAGTGCACCGCTGAGCGTGGCGAAATCCGCAGTTGCGACACGATGCTGCGCGAGCAACGGCGTGCGCTCCTGGCCGGCATGAGTGAACGCGAATCGTGCATTGGTGCCGCCGATGTCGGCCACCAGAATGGAATCCTCAATTGAATTGGATGCCGCCAGCTGCATGCCGATCTCCCGTGCGTGTCGCGTTGTGAAGCGATGATAGCCGTGGAGCGAACGATAAACAGGACCGGCTGAGCCTGCGGCTGAATTCGCGCCACTGGCTCGCAAGGCTCACGAAGAAACGCGCAAACGGGATTTGCGCCGACGCAATACACCCGCTAGCAACATGGCGACCAACATGCAAGTGCTTGGACGCAATAGAAAATTCAGAATGAATTAAGGCGGCCCTGAGCAAGCTGCCGACCGACCGCTCACACAAGCGGCGCCGATGTCGACATAACAACGATCCAAGGAGTGAACATGGTCCGTACCCCCATCCGCAATGCACTTGCGGCGGTCTCCACCGTTGCGGCTTTGCTTGCAGCACCCGCCGCTTCGGCCTTCAACTACACCTACATCGAAGGCGGCTATACCAGTATCGATCTCGATTACGGTGACGACGAAAGCGGATTCCGGCTCGGTGGCTCTTTCGACATCGCGCCGCAGGTCGCGCTGATCGCGGAATACAACGATTGGGATGACCTCTCTCAACTCTCGATCGGCGCGATCTATCATGCGCCCCTGCAGAAGGATCTCGATTTCTTCGCCGGTGGAACCTTCGAGCGCATCGACTATGACATCGACGATGACACCGGCTTCGGCCTGCGCGCCGGACTCCGCTGGCAGGTTCCCAATCTGCCCATCCAGCTGATTCCGGAAGTGCGCTACCTCGATGTTCTCGATGATTCGCTCACCTCGTTCCGCGTGACCGGTCTGTTCACGATCGCTCCACGGGTCGATCTCGTGGCCGGCCTGCAGACCGGCGACGATGATCGTCTCGAACTCGGCGCCCGCTACAACTTCTGAGCGAGGCCGGTGGTTTCCGACGGCGAGGTCCGCAGGGATCTCGCCGTTTTTCATGGGCGCTGCCATCTCTGCATCGAATCGCATGCCATCGAATCCGATGTAAGCCGGTGCAGGCTTGCGGCACAATCGCGCCTCGCCCGCGCCGACCCGTTCGATGCTGCTTATCACCTGCCCCGTCTGCCGCTCCCCACTCGAGCAGCACGCCCAAGTCTGGTCCTGTACCAATCGCCACAGTTTCGATGTGGCGCGCGAAGGCTACGTGAACCTGCTGCTCCCGCAGCAGAAGAACAGTCCATCACCCGGAGACAGCGCCGAAAGCCTGCGGGCGCGTCGCGCGTTTCTCGAGGCAGGACACTACGCTCCGCTGCGCAAGGCCCTCCACTCGCTCGCGGACGAACTCGGTGCGCGTCGCATTCTCGACCTCGGCTGTGGCGAGGGCTACTACACGAGTGCGCTCGGCGCTTCCGAAAGCGAAGTCGAAGTCGAAGTCGCCGGTCTCGACATCGCCAAGCCCGCGATCCAGCTCGCAGCCAGGCGGTATCGTGGCATTCGCTGGATAGTCGGCAGCGGGGCTTCACTGCCGTTCGCTGATCGGTCGCTCGATCTCGTCACCAATCTGTTCACGCAACTGCATGTAAGCGAGCTTCGCCGTGTCATCGAGCATGGCGGGCATCTCGTCATCGTCACGCCGGCCCCGGACCATCTCTGGAGCCTGCGCGCCGGTCTGTTCGAAACCGTGCAAGCGCACGAGCCCGAAAAATTCCTCGGCGAACTCGGAGACGGCTTCACACTCGATCGGCACCTGAACATCCGCAACGAACTCGATCTAGGCCAGCAGGCCTTGCGAGACCTGCTGGCGATGACCCCTTACGTCTGGAAGGCCCGCCCTGAAAGGCGAGCACGACTGGAAGCGTCTCCGGGGCTGCGCACTGCCGCGCACTTCACCGTGCTGGTCGTAAGGCGCTGCTGACGCCTCATCGACTGCAGCCGTAGCCTCGCGAGCCTCCACTCGGAATCCAACGATTCAATGCCGGTCGCAAACGCTAGACATTGCGCGATGTCCAGCCGGCGGGCTGGCGCCCCGGAAGCAGATCATCGGGCGCTCCGCCATCGGCCTCTTCCCGCTCGCGATCGGCCAGTGAACGCTGCGCGTCTTCGACGCCCTGCCGGGTCTGGCGAACTTCTCCCGGCATCGCACGCTGCTGCTGACGATGGAGCGAATGCGCCTGCTGTTGAGCCTGCGGCTGAGGGTTCTGCCGTGTCTGTTGCGACGATCGATTCGGTGGCGCCGGGTTGTCGGGCTGATTCGATCGCACGTTCTTCTGGTCGGCCATGAGAGTCCTCCTGGTTTTCCGAACAATGTTCCAACTGGATGAGTGCATGGGAGGAAGGGAGAGTCTGCCCATGCGAACTTTGGACTCCACGATCCGGCGCGCATTCCGTCGCCCTTCGGCCTTGTCTAATCGCTGCCCAAGCCCATTGCCTGTGAGCTGCTTCAAACAGAAGCCGCGATGAATTCACGCAGCCAGACGTGAGCCGGGTCCCGATGCGATCGCTCGTGCCAAAGCATGGCGATTTCGAAACCCGGCACTTCGATCGGGGGCTCCACCACGCGCAACCCGGGCGCCGTGCGAGCGAGGCGTTCCGGCAGCATGGCAACGAGATCGGTGGTCGCGAGCATGGCGCACAACAGCAGGAAATGCGGCACCGATGCGACCACGTTGCGCTGCAGGCCTAGAGCGGCCAGCGCCTGATCGGTCACTCCGCGAAAACCGCCGCCGTCCGGTGAGACCAGCGCATGGTCGAGCTTGCAGAATTGCGCCAGCGTCGGCTTGCGCCGCAGACGCGGATGACCGACACGGCCGGCCAGCACGTAGCGCTCCTTGTACAACACGCGCTGGCGAAGGCTGGCCGGCGCGTCGTGACGCGTGTGAAACGCGAGATCGATTTCGCGCTGCTCGGCCTGGCGTGCGATGCGGGCCGGATCGAGGCCAAGCACGGCCAGACTCGCCAGCGGAGCCGCAGCGCGCAGGGCCGGAAACAGCGGCAGCAGTAGTGTCGAGGCGGTGTAGTCCGATGCAGCAAGGCGCAAGGCATGACGCGCTTTTGCGGGGTCGAAGTTTGCGGCCGGTGCGACCACGGCTTCGAGCGCCTGCAAGGCTTCGCGCAAGGGCTCGCGCAGGGCATCGGCGTGCGCCGTCGGCCACATGCCACGCGGCCCCGGCAACAACAGCGGATCGTCGAACACCCGGCGCAGCTTGGCGAGCTGCACGCTCACGGAAGACTGTGTGAGGTTCAGGCGCCGCGCCGCGCGCGTCACGTTGTGCTCGATCAGCAGCGCATCGAGCGTCAGCAGCAGATTCAGGTCGAGACGGCGCAAGTTGTTCACGGGAATCGCCCCTGGCAATAGCGGATATTCACGATATTCATTTCCACTATACCGGCGACACGCCTAGCCTGGGACCCATCATTTCCTTTGAAGAGAGCCGCCATGAATGTACTGATCGTCTATGCCCATCCGGAGCCACGTTCGCTCAACGGCGCCCTGCGCGATTTCGCCGTGCGCCGATTGCAGGCAGCCGGACACCGCGTGCAGGTGTCCGATCTTTACGCCATGCGCTGGAATCCGCTGATCGGCACGCAGGACAGCCTCGCCTTCGAAGCGGGCCAACGCTTCGACGTTTCAATGGCCTCGAAGCAGGCTTATGAAAGCGGCACGCAGAGCGCCGACATCGCGGCCGAGCAGGATAAGCTGCGCTGGGCCGATATGCTGATCCTGCAGTTCCCGCTCTGGTGGTTCACGATGCCGGCGATCCTCAAGGGCTGGATCGATCGCGTGTACGCCTGCGGGTTCGCCTACGGCGTCGGCGAGCATTCGGACCGGCACTGGGGCGATCGCTACGGCGAAGGCCGTATGAGCGGCAAACGGGCGATGCTGATCGTCACCACCGGCGGCTGGGAATCGCACTACGCGTCGCGCGGCATCAACGGGCCGATCGACGATCTATTGTTTCCGATCCATCACGGCGTGCTGCATTACCCGGGCTTCAGCGTGCTGCCGCCGTATCTGGTTCATCGCGCGGGCCGCACGGACGCGGTGCGCTTCACTGCCATTTGCGAGGCACTCGGCGAACGGCTCGACAGCTTGGCGAGCACGCCGCCGATCGCATTCCGCCGCCAGAATTTCGGCGACTACGAGATTCCGGCGCTCACGCTGCGCGACGACGTGGCTCCGGGCCGCAGCGGCTTCGGAGCGCACGTCGAATGATCACGCGCGCTACGCGAGTGCGCGCTTGAACAGCGCGAGCTGGCGCGCCCAGGCCTTCTCGGCCTGATCGTGGTCGTAGACCGCCGCGTCGGTCGGGCACCAGCCGTGCTTGGTGCCCGCATAGACCTCGATCTCCGCGGGCAGCTTGGCCTTAGCGAAAGCCTCGCGCAGCGTGTTCTTCGCCTCGGGCTCCTTGGCGTCGTCGTTCTCGGCGATCGCGATCAGGAACTGCGCCTTGATGCCCGGAATCAGCAGGTGCGGGCTGTCGGGCTTGTCGGTCGCCAGGCCGCCGCCGTGGAAGGTGGCACCCGCTCCGATGCGCTCCGGAACCGCGGCCGCGGTCTGCACCACGAGCGGGCCGCCCATGCAGTAGCCGGTGGTGCCGATCTTGCGCCGGGTGTCGACCGCGCTCTGCTGATCGAGAAACGCGACGAAAGCCTGGGCATCGGTCTTCGCGGTCTGCGGGCTCAGGCTCGCGCGCAGGGCCAGCAGCGCTTCGCGCGTGGCCGGGTCGTTGAAGTCGGCATGCTCGGCCGCGGTCGGTGCACGCTTGGTGCGGTAGAACGGGTTGACCACGAGCACCGCGTAGCCCGACTCCGCGAGCCGCGTGGCCATCTCCTTGAACGCGGGGCGCAGGCCGAAGATATCGGGCCAGATCAGCACCGCCGGATGCTTGCCCTTGGCCGGATGCACGAAGTACGCGTCGGCGGTGCCATCCGGTGTCTTGATCTCGACCTCGCGGCCCTTGGTCTCGACCCCAGCCGCGATACCGGGCAGCGCAACGGACAGGCCCGCACCGAGCGCCGTCAGGCCGAAGCTGCGACGCGTGAGCCCCTGCTTGCGCCGCGCAAAATATTCGAGATCGTCGTTTTCGCACATCGATTCAATCCTCATCGTGTTCGGAATGCCCGGCGTGTTCGGGCGCCCGCGAACGGTAGCGTCATTCGCCCGAATTGGCACTACCGGTTCTGGTGCTAAGGCTATGCCTGCAGATAGTGGTCGAGCTCCCGGTGCATGTCGGCCCGCGCCGATGCCGTGCGGCATCGTTCGCCAGCGCTCGGGCCGGGGCGAATGCGCGCCGGGTTCGCGAGGCTCTTCGGGAATATCCAGTCGCGGAACATCACCGCCGAAAGAACGGACAGGAACACCGGCCGCACCATCAATTCGGGCGCAATCGCGGACTTGTCCTTCAGGCGCCCGCGCATCTGCTCTGCACCGTGCTCGGTGCCCGCGTCGTAGATCTCGGCCGCGACGAGCGATGTGAACATCTTCGAGTTGGTGCGGATGAACCTCTGCAGTTCGCTCGTGTACACGGCCTTCTGCTCGCTCATCTCTGCATCCGAAAGCGTGATCGGCTTGTGCGCGTCGATGAAACGAAGAAAGCGCTCGTCGAGCGGCTTGAAGATGGTTTCGCCAAACAGGTTCGACTTCGAGCCGTAGTAGCGGAACAGCTGAGCCTCGGTCGCCGCTGGCTCAGGCCGATCGCATCGAACACTGAACGATCGCCCAGAAACGTCTTGGGAATACCGCAGGCCAGTCGGGTCTGCGCCGTCAGCTTCAGCAAGGGCGCTATCGATGCGGATCGCTGCTCGCTCATGTCGCGCTGCCGTTTCTGTCATGCACCCCCGGCGCCCTGCGGTCGCTCGCATAGATAGTGCTCACTATCTTCAAGCGCGTTCGGCCGGCTAGTGAGCCGCATGCGGCCGGTCTACAATGCGGGCTCGCCACCAGTAACGAGGGTTTCGTCCGATGCGCCAGTAATGCCCACCGTGTGTTTCACGGTCGCCTTCCCTGCAATCCGCAGCGGAAGCCGCAGGCATGAACTGGAGCTCGCATGGCGAAGCCTTCGACGAATCACGTTTCGTTGACGCTGCACGGCGTCACCCATCAACTGCCCGACGGCAGCCTTCTTTTTTCCGATCTCGACGAGCGATTCGACGCCCGGCATACCGGCCTGGTCGGGCGCAACGGTGTCGGCAAGAGCGTGCTCGGGCGCATGCTCGCCGGCACGCTCGAGCCCAGCAGCGGACGCTGCCTGCGCATCGGCAAGGTGCGCCACGTCGCGCAACAGATCAGCATCGACAGCCAGCAGACCGTCGTCGATCTGGCCGGCCTGCGGCCGCTCTTCGACGCCCTGCGTCGCATCGAACGCGGCAGCACGGCGCAGCCGGATTTCGACATCGTCGGTGATCGCTGGAACATCCATCAGCAGCTGCAACAGGAGCTCGCGGCCAGCGGGCTCGAACATCTGGGCGCCGACACGCTCGCGAGCCGGCTCAGCGGCGGCGAAGCCATGCGGGTTGCGCTTTGCGGAGCCTTCCTTTCTGCAGCCGACCTGCTGATCCTCGACGAGCCGAGCAACCATCTCGATCGCGAGCATCGCAAGGCCCTGATCGACCGCCTGCGCCGATGGAGCGGCGGAATCATCGCGATCAGCCATGATCGCGCCCTGCTCGAATCGATGGATTGCATCGTCGAGCTGTCGAATCTCGGGCTCCAGCGCTATGGCGGCGGCTACACGTTCTATGCGCAAGCCAAGGCACAGGAGCGCGAGCAGGCACGGCAGCAGCTCGATCATCTCAAGGCCGAGAAGCGTCGCGAGGAACGCGAACTCGTGCAACAGCGCGAGCGCCTGGACCGGCGCCAGTCTCGCGGCGCCAGACAGGCGGCCACGGCGAATCAGGCCCCGATCCTGCTCGGCCTGCAGAAAAGTCGCAGCGAGAGCAGCGCGGCGCGAGCCCAGGCCCGCATCGAGGAATCGCGGCGGGCGGCTTCGCAGCGCGTGGCGCAAGCCGCACAGCGCCTCGAGGACGATGCAGAAGTAACGCTGCTGCTGCCCGAGGTCGATCGACATCTTCCGGACACGATCGTCGAGTTCGCGGCCGAACTCCCGCATGTCGCGGCGCGATACCGGCACATCGAATTCACGCTCAAAAAGGGGCAAAGGCTCGCATTGACCGGCCCCAACGGCAGCGGAAAATCGACGCTGCTCAAGCTGCTCGCGACTGACTCGCCACCCTCCGGCGCACGCCGCGTCATCTCGGTGAAGGCCGCTTATCTCGATCAAAGCCTGTCGCTGCTCGACTCCGGACGCAGCCTGCTCGAACAGATGCTCGCGCTCAACGCCACGTCGGACGAAGCGGACTTGCGCAGCCGCCTCGCCCTGCTCGGCCTCGACGAGCAAGGCATTCGGATTCCGGTGCGGTCGCTGAGTGGCGGCGAACGCCTCAAGGCCGCGCTGGCCCACGCTCTTTACACGGACGACCCGGCGAAACTGCTGCTGCTCGACGAGCCCGACAACCACCTCGATCTCGCCGCGATCCAGGCGCTGGAATCGCTGCTGCGGCAATATCGCGGCGCACTGATCGTGGTTTCGCACGACGAAACGTTTTTGAATCGCATCGGGCTCACGCATCGCCTCGACGCGAGCGAGGCCGGTTGGCGCACGAGCGCCTGGACCTGATCGGGTTAGCGCTCAGCCGGCTTCGAGTGCCGAAGCGATGAAGTCGACGCCGACCGTGGTCCTGGGCACCTTGACGCCGAACCAGCTGCGCACGTCCGCATCGAGCCCGATGCCGTGCATGTAGTTGTAGAGCGCCTTGTTGAGCGCGAGGCCGAGCGTGTCGTGATCGACGCCGGTCGGATCGATGAAGCCGATGTCGTTCTTCGCGAAGCCGCCGGGCGGCGGTGGCACGAGCGTGACACCGTATTCCTGCGGATTCTTGCCGACCGGCGAATGCACCGTGCAGGCGAAGCGATGGAAGAAGCCGGACTGCAGGCAACCCGCTTCGAACAGCTGGCGCACGTATTCGAGCGCATCGACGGTGTCCTGCACGGTTTGCGTCGGGAAGCCGTACATCAGGTAGGCATGCACGAGGATGCCGGCCTCCGAAAATGCGCGTGTCACGCGCGCGACCTGCTGCACCGAAACGCCCTTCTTCATGAGCTTGAGCAGGCGATCGGACGCCACTTCGAGCCCGCCCGACACCGCGATGCAGCCGCTTTGCGCAAGCAGTTCGCAAAGCTCGACGGAGAACGATTTTTCGAAGCGGATGTTGCCCCACCACGAAATCGAAACGCCGCGCCGGATCAGCTCGTTCGCGAGCGCCTTGAGCACTTTCGGCGGCGCGGCCTCGTCGACGAAGTGAAAGCCGGTCTGGCCGGTTTCGGCGACGATGGCCTCGATGCGATCGACCAGCACGCTCGCCGACGCGGCTTCGTAGCGCGAGATGTAATCGAGGCTGATGTCGCAGAAACTGCACTGCTTCCAGTAGCAGCCATGCGCGATCGTAAGCTTGTTCCAGCGGCCGTCCGACCACAGCCGGTGCATCGGGTTGAGCATGTCGAGCAGTGACAGATAGCCGTCGAGCGGCAGGCCGTCCCAGGTCGGCGTGCCGACTTCGTTGAACGGCACGTCGGGCTCGGCCGCGTTGACGTAGCGCACCACGCCCGCATCGTCGCGAACGAAGCTGCGAACGAGCCGGTCGCGCCCGCGCTCGCCATGCAGATGCTCGATCAGCGCGAGCAGCGGACGCTCGCCCGCATCGAGGCTCACGATGTCGACGTAGTCGAACACGCGCGGCTCGGCGAGCTCACGCAATTCGGTGTTGACGTAGCCGCCACCGAGCGAAATCACGATGTGCGGATGATGGGCCTTGATCGTCTGCGCGATCCGAAACGCCGCGTAGACCGCGCCCGGAAACGGAACCGAGAGCAGCACGAGCCGTGGCCGATGCCGCTCGATCGCATCGAGCGCGAGCGCCTG
The DNA here is from genome assembly GCF_000271305.1 of Hydrocarboniphaga effusa AP103. Taxonomy (GTDB): domain Bacteria; phylum Pseudomonadota; class Gammaproteobacteria; order Nevskiales; family Nevskiaceae; genus Hydrocarboniphaga; species Hydrocarboniphaga effusa. Next base: position 773,908 of record NZ_AKGD01000002.1, on the reverse strand, counting down.
CAGGATCTCGTCGATCAGGTTCGGCTCGGCTGCGAGCGCGGCCGCGAGCGGATCGAAACTCGACTGGCTCTGCGCGAGCGATTCGGCATAGCGCACGAACTCGAAGCGCGGGTCGATCGCGTCGCGCACCACGTCGGCGAGATCGTTCAGATACAGCGTCGCGAGATGCCGCGCCCGGTCCTGCATGCCGAGCGCGCCGAAGGCCCAGGCCAGTGGATCGCCGCCTTCGTCATCGACGTAGACGTCGAGCGCCGAAAAGCGCGGCCCTTCGGGCAGAAAGCGACGGCTGGCGATGCGATGCGCGAGCGTGGAATCTCGGCCCTGCAGAAAACCGATCACGCTCTCGATGGTGGCCCGATAGCGCTCGAACTGCTCGCAGAAGTTCGCGATGGCGGCGGTCGGCTCGGTGTCTTCGTCGATGCGCTCGCGAATCGCGTCGAGCCCCGGCGCCGAGAACAGCTGCAGCACGAGCGCCAGCGCCAGATCCTCCTGCACCGCATCGATGCCGCGCGAGCGCAGAAAGCCGGTCAGATACGCCGTCGACGGATACGGCGTATTGAGCTGGGTCATCGGCGGAATGATCGCCAGCACGCGCAGCGCAGCGCGGTTCGATGACGAAGCGGACGATGCGCGCGTGGCCATGCGCGTGCGCCGACGCCGGCCCTACTTCTTCTTGGCCGGCGCCGACGGCGCAGGCGCGGCTTCGATCAGGCTCACGAACTCCGGATACAGGCGACGCAGATCGAACTCGCCGCCGACGGTGCGGCTGTTGAAAATCTGGCACTGCTCTTCTCTTTCGTCGCCCGCACTTTCGATGCTGGCAGCCTCGGTGGCCGCGCCCTGATCGATCAGCCCCTCGATCGCCGTGCGCGAGGCGGCTTCCTTCTCATCGGCCGCCTTGGCATCGTCGGCCTGGCGAAAACTCTTGAGCACGCTGGCCTGCAGCTGCACGGTGCGCTTCACGATCTCGTCGTTGCGCTGGTGCCACTGCAGCGCGGCTTGTTTGGCGTTGTCGGCAACCAGGCCGTCGAGTTTGGCGCAGCGGCTCGTCACCGCATCGATGCGCTTGCCGATGCCGCGCAGCTCGATGATGGCGCGCAGCTGATTGCGCGCCGCGATCTGCTCGGGCGTCGATTCATCGATGCGGAAGGTGTAGCGCAGCGCGTTCTGGCTCGCCACCGGCGCACCGTTCTTGGTCGCCGGGCTGAAGCGGCACTGCTTCATCGCCTCGACCGCTGCGGCGTCGAGCTGCGCGTTGCCCGAGGTTTGCTTGACGCTCACGTTTTCGACGCGCCCATCGATCGCGACCGAGATCGTCAGCAAGGCCGAGCCCTTGATGCCGGCGGCCTGCGCCTCGGGCGGATACACCGGCTGCGCGCAGGTGTCCGGAATCACGTGCGCCGGCTCGGACTCCGGATTGGCGGCCGACTTCAGCGGAGCCGCCGGACGCGGCCCCGCAGCCTCCGCGATGGCGGTCGCGAACGGCGACCAGGCCGTTGCGCCGAGCGCGAGACCGCAGAGGACGGGAGCAAAACGGCGGAACGAGGCAAATCGATGGGACATGGGTTGGACTGAGACTCGTGGAGGCACGCCGAAAGGGGCGATCGGGGCGTGAAAGCGCCCGGCATTTTGCCACCGACAGCCTGGTGGCGAGGGCTTTGCCGCGAAGTCGGCCGAGACAGCGCCCGGACGCAGCCGCCGAGCCGAGGACTAACCGACCGAGCGATCCCGCTGCAGCTGTCGCGCCTTGGCGCGCGCATGCGAGAGCTGCTCGAGCGTGATGGTCTTGGCGGCCTGCTGGCTGCGGCGGATGTGCTGCGTCAGCGCCTGCTGGGCCGCGATCGCATCGCGCTTGAGCAGGTGCTGGCAAACCGCGTGGTGCTCGATATAGGTGAGGTCGACGCGCATGTCCTTGGTGAAATCGAGCCGGCGGATGATGTGGATGCTGTGGTTCACGCGCTGCAGGTAATCGGCGAGTACGAAGTTGCCGCTGCCCTCGGCGAGCGCGATGTGGAAACCCTCGTCGCGTTCGGCCATCGCCTGCACGTCCTGCTCGTCGGTCGGCTGATATGCCGGGTCCCACTGCCGCGCGAGTTCCTTGAGCGCCCGATCCGGCATGTGCGTACAGGCCAGCTCGACGGCGCACATTTCCAGTGCGATGCGCACCTGGTAATGCTGGTCGATTTCCTCGATATCGATCTCACGGATGAAGCAGCCTTGCTTGGGCCGCACCGTCAGGTATCCCTCGAGTTGCAGTCGCTGCAGGGCCTCGCGCACCGGCGTGCGGCTGACCTTGAAGCGATCGGCCAGCTCGGTTTCGGTGACCCGCGAGCCCGGATACAGCTCGAAGCTCATGATCAGGGCCTTGAGCTGGCTGTAGATTTCCTGCGCCGAGCCGGCCCGGGCCGGGGTGGTGGAACTCATCGGTTTCCCTTTGCAGCTGTCATCCGAAGCCTCATTCGCGAGGCCTCATTGTAGGCGCTCGTCCGACGCTTGCATCCAAGCTTGGGCATATACGTTGCATACAACGTTATGCACCGATAAAGGAGAGCTCATGCGTAGCGCCGATGCCACCCCGGCCGTCGACCTGTCCCTGGCCTTTTTGCGCAGCGCCTACCGCCAAGGCTCGCTGACGCCGCGCCGGCTGCTGCACGAACTGCTGGCCCGTGCCCGGACGCTCAACGGGCACTATCACCTCTACATCCACCTGCTCGACGAAGCCGCGCTGGAACCTTACCTAGCCGCGCTCGAGGCACGCGACCCGGCCTCGCTGCCGCTCTACGGCGTTCCGTTCGCGATCAAGGACAACATCGACCTCGCGGGCGCGCCGACCACCGCCGCCTGCCCGACCTACGCCTACGCGCCCGAACGCTCCGCCAGCGTGGTGCAGCGCCTGATCGAACTCGGGGCGGTGCCGACCGGCAAGACCAATCTCGACCAGTTCGCCACCGGCCTCAACGGCCAGCGCTCGCCCTACGGCGGCTGCCCGAATCCGTTCCATGCCGATTATCCGAGCGGCGGCTCGAGCTCGGGCTCGGCGCTCGCGGTTTCGCTCGGGCTGGCGAGCTTTTCACTCGGCACCGACACCGCCGGTTCGGGCCGGGTACCGGCCGCGCTCAACGGCCTGGTCGGCTGCAAGCCGACGCGGGGATTGCTGTCAATCGAGGGCCTGGTGCCCTGTTGCCGCTCGCTCGACTGCGTGAGCATTTTCGCCCGGCAGGCAACCGAGGCCGCGGAACTGCTCGCACTGGCCGCGCAGCATCATCCCGAGCAGGCCTGGAGCCGCCACAACCCGGCCTGGAACGCCCGTCCGATCGGCGGGGCTCCAGCGCCGTTCCGCTTCGGCGTTCCGCGCGCCGGGCAATTGCAATGGCTCGGCTGCACGGAATCTCCGGCCTTGTTCGAGCGGGCCCGCGAGCGCCTGGAAGCGCTCGGCGGCTCGGCGGTCGAGGTCGATTTCCAGCCGTTTCTCGACGCCGCCACGCTGCTCTACGCCCCGGCCGGCACCGCCGAGCGCCAGGCCGGCTTCGGTGACTTCGTTGCAGCTCATCCGGACGAGGTGCTGCCGGTCATTCGGGAAGTGCTCGCGCCGGGAGCGCTGGCCAGCGCGGTCGACCGCGTGCGCTCGGACCAGCAGCTCGCCGAATTCAAGCGCCTCTGCGACCGAACGCTCGAGGCGCTCGACCTGATGCTGATCCCCACCATTCCGCGGGCCTGGACGCTGGCGCAGATCGAGGCCGAACCGGTGCTGCGCAACAGCGAGCTCGGGCTCTACACCAACTTCGTCAACCTGCTCGATTACGCCGCCGTCGCGGTGCCCGCAGGCCAACTCGGCAACGGCCTGCCCTGGGGCGTGACCCTGCTCGGCCGCGCGTTTACCGATCAGTACCTGCTCGGGCTCGCAGCCGCGTTCCAACAGCCGAAAGCCATCGCCGGCAGCGCGCGGCCGGGCGATCGCATGCGCGTGGTCGTTTGCGGGGCGCACCTGCAAGGTCTGGCGCTCAATCATCAGCTCGTCGAGCGTGGCGGCCGGCTCGTGCGGGCCACGCACAGCGCGCCGAACTACCGGCTCTACGCGCTGCCCGGCGGCCCGCCGCAGCGACCCGCGATGGTGCGCGCGGCCGACGGCGTGGCGATCGAAGTCGAAGTCTGGGAACTGCTGAGCACCGAAATGGGCTCGCTGCTCGCCGCGATCGGCGCGCCGCTAGGGCTCGGCAAGGTGGTGCTGGCCGACGGCACGCTCGAGACCGGCTTCATTTGCGAGCACGGCGCCCTCGCCGGAGCCGAGGACATCAGCGTCCACGGCGGCTGGCGCGCCTGGCTCGCGACGCAGGCCCGCACTTAAAACCGTCGTGAATCAGACAGCTGGGGAAATCTTGTTTTCTTTGTTGCATGCAACGATGAGTTCAGGCATGGATACTGCATTTTCAGTGACTCCAGGCGTATCGGCGCCACGCGGAGTCGCAGCATGAGCACGGCCCCCATTCAATCCAAGGTCCGCGTCATCCAGGCGCAGCCCTACGAGCTGGCCTTCGAGCCGGCCAGCACAGCGCTGCTGATCATCGACATGCAGCGCGATTTCATCGAGCCGGGCGGCTTCGGGGCCATGCTCGGCAACGACGTTTCGCTGCTGCGCCGGGCGATCGAGCCGATCGGCGCCCTGCTTTCCGCGTTCCGCGAGGCCGGCCTGCTCGTGCTGCATACGCGCGAAGGCCATCGGCCCGATCTGTCCGATGCCCCGCCGAGCAAGCTCGCACGCGGTCGCGGCGAGACCAAAATCGGCGACGTCGGCCCGATGGGCCGCATCCTGATTCGCGGCGAAGCCGGGCACGACATCATTCCGGAGCTGTATCCGCTCGCCGGCGAGCCGGTGATCGACAAGCCCGGCAAGGGCTCGTTCTGCCAGACCGATCTCGAGCTGATCCTCAAGAACCGCGGCATCAAGACGCTGATCGTCTGCGGCGTGACGACCGAGGTCTGCGTGCACACCACCGTGCGCGAAGCCAACGACCGCGGCTTCGAATGCCTGGTCCCGGCCGATTGCGCGGCCTCGTATTTCCCGGACTTCCACGAAACCGCGCTGCGCATGATCGCCGCGCAGGGCGGCATTTTCGGCTGGGTATCGGATTCGGCGAGCGTGATCGCGGCTTTGAGTTGAGGCGCGACGAGACCACACGAAACACGGCGGCAATTGCGGCAATCAACAGGGGGCAGCACATGAGCACTGCAACAGCGGCATTCAAGCCCAAGGTCTGGGTTCCGGGCGACTGGAACGCCTTCTTCGGCTTCGGCACCAACATTCTCGTCAACCTGCTCACGCTCACGGCGCTCATGCGCTACGTGCTCAAGCTGCCGGACGACCTCATCTTTGGACGCATCCTGCCGGCGACCGGCCTGATGCTGTTCCTGTCGACCGTCTACTACGCCTGGCTCGCCTACAAGCTTGCGCAGAAGACCGGCCGCAGCGACGTCTGCGCTTTGCCCTCGGGCATCAGCGTGCCGCACATGTTCGTCGTCGTCTTCGTGATCATGATGCCGATCGCCGCGAGCGCCGGTGACCCGATCAAGGGCTGGGAAGCGGGCCTCACCTGGGTTTTCGTGCAAAGCTTCGTGCTCATGGTCGGCGGCTTCGTCGCCCCGTGGATCAAGAAGATCACGCCGCGCGCCGCCTTGCTCGGCGCGCTCGCGGGCGTGTCGATCGCCTTCATCTCGCTGCGTCCTGCGCTCGACATGTACATGGACCCGGTGATCGGCATCGTCTGCTTCGCGATCCTGCTCGCGAGCTGGTTCGGCGGCGTGCGCTACTTCAAGGGCATTCCGGCCGGGCTCGTCGCGATCGCGGTCGGCTCCGCGATCGCCTGGGGCGGGCTCGCGCTGGGCTACAACTTCGGCGGAATGAGCATCGCCAAGCTCGGCGATTCCTTCGCGAGCTTCGGCTTCAGCTTTCCGCTGCCGGTGTTCGGCCACGTGTTCGGCGGCTTCGAATACCTGGGCGTGATCCTCGTCACCGCGATTCCGTTCGGCATCTACGATCTCGTCGAGGCGATGGACAACGTCGAATCGGCCGAAGCCGGCGGCGATCACTACCCGACCACGCGCGTGCTGACGGCCGACGGCGTCGTGAGCCTGATCGGCTGCCTGCTCGGCAATCCATTCATCAACGCGGTCTACATCGGCCATCCGGGCTGGAAGGCGATCGGCGGACGCATCGGTTATTCGGCCGCGACCGGCGTGATGGTGCTCGTGCTGTCGTGGTTCGGCATTCTCGCGCTGATGATGGCACTGATTCCGGTCGTCGCGATCTCGCCGATCCTGCTCTACATCGGCATGCTGATCGGAGCGCAGGCCTTCCAGGAAACACCCAAGAGCCATGCGCCCGCGGTGATCCTGTCGCTGATTCCGCAGGTCGCCGGCTGGGGCAAGCTGATGATCGACAACGCGCTCGGCGCGGCCGGCACCAATGCGGCGACGGTCGGCATCGACAAGCTCGCTGGAATGGGCGTGCTCTATCACGGGCTCGAACTACTCGGTGGCGGCGCGATCCTTGGCAGCCTGATCCTCGCGGCGATCGCGGCCTGCATCATCGATCGCGCCTTCGCCAAGGCCGCGGGCTTCGCAATCGCGGGCGCAGTGCTGACCTTCTTCGGCTTCATGCACAGCGAGGCGATCGGAGTGATGAAGACGCCGCTCGTGGCCCTGAGCTATCTCGGCGTGGCCGGCGTGCTTTACGGCTGCGCGCGCTATGCGCTGCCGATGGCGTTCAAGCCCAGGCCGCAGGACGCGGTGCCGGGCGGCGAAGCCGCTTTGTGATGCGGCACGCGCTGACGATTTAAACCTTCCTTCCATTGACGCTATCTCGCTCCCTGATGGGAGCGACGGTGGCGGCTTGCCCGAATTCCACCTGGAGCCTTCCTTTCATGTTTTCCAAACGCTTTGCGTTCTCCATCGCCGCGACGCTGCTCGCACTCGCAGCGCCCGCAGCCCACGCCGGCAGCGCCATCTTCGGCACCACCAACGTGCAGTATCTCTACGGCACCACCTATGCCGATTTCAACGACGACTTCAGCGGCTACGTCGACGACGACAAGGCCAGCATCATCACGATCGAACACTTCGACGTCTGGAAATATGGCGACAACTTCTTCTTCGTCGACATCACCAACCCCGATCGCGAAGGCGACCGCTTTGCGAGCGCCGACAAGGGCACCGGCGCCTACTACGCAGAACTGTCTCCGAGGCTTTCGATCGGCAAGATTCTCGGCACGCCACTGGCCTTCGGTCCGATCGTCGATTTCCTGATTACGACGACGCTAGAAATTCCGGGCAACGGCGTCGAGCAGACGTATCTCTACGGCCTCGCGGCGGATCTCAAGATTCCGGGCTTCCAGTTCTTCCAGTTCAACTGGTATCTGCGCAATGCGCAGGATTCGGAACTCAAGACCGGTCAGCAGATCACGCTGGCCTGGGGCGCTCCGTTCAAGATCGGTAGCGTCGCGTTCTCGTTCGAAGGCTTCTTCGACTACGCCTGGGGGGAAGACCCGAAGACGCCGGGCGGCAGCTACCAGGACAACATCATCACCGCGCCGCGCTTTCTGATCGACGTGGGTTCGATCTTCGGCAAGCCCGGTAACTTCCAGGCCGGCGTGGAGTACCAGATCTGGCGCAACAAGTACGGCATCGACGGCATGGACGAAGACGTCGCCCAGGCGATGGTCAAGTGGATCATCCAATGAGGCGCGCTTGTTGCTGCTGCTTCGTCAACGTCAGGAGAACGCGCGCATGACCGAACGCACCATCGATGCCGAGCCCTACCGCTGGCCCTACAACGGCGACCTGCGTCCGCAGAACACCGCGCTGGTCATCATCGACATGCAGACCGATTTCTGCGGCGTCGGTGGCTACGTCGACAAGATGGGCTACGACCTCTCGCTCACGCGCGCCCCGATCGAGCCGATCAAGCGCGTGCTGACGCGCTTTCGCGAGCTCGGCTTTCACGTCATCCACACGCGCGAAGGCCATCGGCCCGACCTCTCCGACCTGCCCGCGAACAAGCGCTGGCGCTCGCGGCAGATCGGCGCGGGCATCGGCGACCCGGGACCTTGCGGGCGCATCCTGGTTCGCGGCGAACCGGGCTGGGACATCATCGAAGAGCTCTATCCGCTGCCCGGCGAGCCGATCATCGACAAGCCCGGCAAGGGCAGCTTCTGCGCAACCGATCTCGAACTGATGCTGCGCGTGAAGGGCATCGACAACATCGTGCTGACCGGCATCACCACCGACGTCTGCGTGCACACGACGATGCGCGAAGGCAACGATCGCGGCTTCGAATGCGTGCTGCTCGCGGACTGCTGTGGAGCCACCGACTACAACAATCACCTGGCGGCGCAGCAGATGATCAAGATGCAGGGCGGCGTGTTCGGCGCGGTGTCGAATTCGGAGGCCCTGCTCGCCGCGCTCGCGTGAGGCTGGCCATAGCGGCTCGGGTGTTGCATCGTTCCAGGCTGATTCTTCCCCAGCATCAGCACGGAGCGCGATGACTTCACCTGTTCCAGTGGCCCCGATCGTACTGAACGGCCTGTTCGACGCATCCGCCAATCTGCCCGCGGACGGCTGGAAGCCGTTCCACACCGGCATCGATTGCTATCCGATCTACGAAACGGCCGATGGCGGCCCCGCCGCGATGCTGCTGCGCTACGCGCCCGGCGCGACGGCGCCTGCGCATCGTCACCAGGGCTACGAGCATATCTTCGTGCTGTCGGGCAGCCAGACCGACGAGCGCGGACGGCACGAGGCCGGCAGCTTCATGGTGCACGGCGAAGGCACCGACCATCACGTGCACAGCGAGGACGGCTGCGTAGTGCTCGCGATCTGGGAGCGGCGCGTGTGCTTTCTGCCGTAGCGGCCTGCCCTGGACCACCACGGGTTTGCATCGGCTCGCAGCCGACGCATCATGCGGGCAAGCCGAGAGCAGGAGACTCCGATGGCCTCGCCGCAGCTGAAACTCTATGCGCACCCGTTTTCATCCTACTGCCAGAAAGCGCTGATCGCGCTCTACGAAAACCACACGCCGTTCGTGTTCAAGGAACTCGCCATCGGCGATCAGGCCGCGTCCGACGAACTCGGACGGCTCTGGCCGATCAAGCGCTTTCCGGTGCTCGTCGACGGCGACAAGGTGGTGCCCGAGGCCACCATCATCATCGAGCGGCTCGACGCGCTGTATCCGGCCCCGGTGCGCTTCATTCCGGACGATGCGGAGGCCGCGCTCGACGTGCGCTTTCTGGATCGCTTCTTCGATCATTACATTCACACGCCGTCGCAGAAAATCGTGTTCGATGCGATTCGCGAGCCGAATCGGCGCGATGCTCAAGGCGTGGAAGAAGCGCGTGCGATGCTCGAACAATCCTACGCCTGGCTCGATGCGCACATGGCCGGGCGCGAGTGGGTTTCGGGCGAGCGCTTCACGCTGGCCGATTGTTCGGCCGCGCCGTCTCTGTTCTATGTCGACTGGGTGCACAAGATCGACGCGCGCTTCGCGAACGTGCTCGCCTATCGCCAGCGCCTCAACGCGCGGCCGTCGTTCGCACGCGCGATCGATGAGGCACGGCCGTATCGGCAGTACTTTCCGCTCGGGGCGCCCGAGCGCGATTGACCTCGCGATAGAGGCTCAGATCAGCCGGCGCACCGAAACGAGTCGCCGATTCCAGTCGCTGTTGAGTCGCGTGCGCGTCACCTGCTGAGCGTTCGGCGAGGCGTGCACGATCTCGTTGTTGCCCGCGTACATCGCCACATGCAGACGATTGCGGTTCCAGCGATAGAACAGCAGATCGCCCGGACGAAGACTCGCGCGATCGACCTTCTCGCCGATCTTGGCGAGTTCGCGCGTGGTACGCGGCAATTCGAGCCCGGCGACGCGGAAAGCCTTTTGTACTAAAGCGGAGCAGTCGATGTCATCGTAGGAATCGCCGCCCAGGCGATACGGCGTGCCGACGAGCGCGTCGGCCGTCGATAACACCAGGCGCATCGCCACGCTGTTGGCCACGTCTTCGGCGACCTCCAACCTGACGGGTGGCTCATGCTCACCGCGAGAAGGATTTTCGATCGGTCGGAATTCGAGCGATTCTGCGAGCTTGAGGCTCGCTTTCGCATCAAACGACTGCGCTTGCGATTCCAGCGAAAGCAAGGCACAGCCGATCAGTAGGATTGATCGGATCAGTGTCGAAAGCATTTTTTATTGGATTGGCGCTGAGCAATCACGCCCTCGCGCCCCATGGTGAGCGAGCGAGAAGACAGTCCTGAGAAGGCTCAGTCAAACACGCATGGAGCTTGATGCAAGCTCCGGACCGATCAAGGGAGAAATCGCAGCGATGAACGGCGACTGACCTCCTGGGTCCAAACTTATTTCGGCATCCATGCCAAGAAACGCAAAAGCCGCACCGGTGCAAAGCCCGGTGCGGCTCGCGACTTCAGAAGCTGCTTAGACCTTGCTCTGCAACTCCGGCACGACCTGGAACAGATCGCCGACGAGGCCGAAATCGGCCACTTCGAAGATCGGCGCTTCGGCGTCCTTGTTGATCGCCACGATCGTGCGGGCGTCCTTGATACCGGCCAGATGCTGGATCGCGCCCGAGATACCGATCGCGAAGTACAGTTCCGGCGCGATGATCTTGCCGGTCTGGCCGACCTGCAGATCGTTCGGCACGTAGCCCGAGTCCACAGCCGCACGGCTCGCACCGACGGCCGCGCCGATCTTGTCGGCGAAGTCGTAGATGACCTTGAAGTTGTCGCTGCTGCCGAGTGCGCGTCCACCCGAAACCACCTTGTTGGCGGCCTGCAGGTCGGGGCGTTCGGACTTCTGCGCTTCGAGCTTCACGAAACGCGTGTGCGTCGGCAGCGCGGCGCTCGTGCTGGCGGCTTCGACTGCGGCGCTGCCGGTGGCAGCGACCGCCGTGAACGAGGCCAGACGCACGGTGGCGACGATCGCCGGGGCAGCCGGAGCTTCCACCGTGACGATCGCGTTGCCGGCGTAGGTCGGACGATCGAAGCTGGTGGCGCTGTGCGCCACCATGACGTCCGAGATCTGCTGCACGCCGAGCTTGGCCGACACGCGCGGGGCGGTGTCCTTGCCGAAGGCGGTGCCCGGGAACAGCACGTGGCTGTAGCCGGCCGCGAGTTCGACGATCTGCGGGGCGTAGGTCGCCGCGAGGATGTCCTTGTTCTCGGCGCGCTCGACCTTGAGCACCTTGCTGACGCCGTCGAGCTTGGCGGCTTCGTCCGCCGGGCCGGCGACGTCGGCGCCGAACAGCGCCACGACCACTTCGCCACCGATCTGCTTGGCGGCCGCCACGACCTTGGCGACGCCCGAGTTCAACTTACCGTCGGCGATTTCGCCGATGACCAGAATCTTGCTCATGCTTTCTCTCTATCCAGTTTGGGAAACTTCGTTCAAGCGTTGCGAGCGATGGCAGATCGTGCGAGGACGGAGCGGAGGAACCGGAGCGTGCTGATGGCACGTGAGGATTCCGAGCACCGCCCTCGTGCGAGATGCCGAGCGCAGTAGCTTGGGCGAAGTTTCTACAGCAGGCCTTTGCCCTTGAGTGCCGAGACGAGTTCGTCGACCGACTTCACCACGATGCCCTTGCTGCGCTTGGGCGGAGCGGCGGTCTTGGTGGCCTTCAGCGCGGCGGCCTTCTCGACGCCGAGGTCGGCGAAGCTGACCGTTTCGATCGGCTTCTTCTTGGCCTTCATGATGTCCGGCAGCTTCAGGTAGCGCGGCTCGTTGAGGCGCAGGTCGGTGGTGATGACGGCCGGCAGGTCCACTTCGAGCGTCTCGAGGCCGGCGTCGACTTCGCGCGTCACCACGGCCTTGCCCGCTTCGAGCTCGACCTTGCTGGCGAACGTCGCCTGGGCGATGTCGAGCAGCGCGGCGACCATCTGGCCGGTCTGGTTGGCGTCGTCGTCGATGGCCTGCTTGCCGGCCAGGAACACGTCCGCGCCTTCCTTCTTGAGCACTGCGGCGAACGCGCGCGCGGCCGACAGCGGCTGCACTTCGCCTTCTTCCTTGATGTGGATGGCGCGATCCGCGCCGAACGCCAGCGCCGAACGCAGCGTTTCTTCGTTCTTGGCGCCACCGATCGTCACCGCGACGATCTCGGTGATCTTGCCCTTCTCACGCAGACGAACCGCTTCTTCCATCGCGATTTCGTCGAACGGGTTCATCGAGTGCTTGACGCCATCCGTCACCACACCGCTGCCATCCGACTTCACCTGCACGCGGACGTTGTAGTCCACCACTCGCTTCACGCTCACCAATGCTTTCATTCTGTCTCTCGCTCGGCTTCAAAGTTTCTGGGGTCAGGCGCTCATGCATCCTCCGAGCGCCTTTCACCTTCATTGCGTCAGTCCTCCCGGCAAAGCCGGGGGATTACCCACTGATCTACGGCTATGGAAACCTACATGTTGGCGTAATTGGGTCCGCCAGTCCCTTCGGGCGCCACCCAGACGATGTTCTGGGCCGGGTCCTTGATGTCGCAAGTCTTGCAGTGCACGCAGTTCTGCGCATTGATCTGAAAGCGCTTGCCACCCGTCGGAGCGGTCACCACTTCGTAGACGCCGGCCGGGCAATAGCGCTGCGCGGGCTCGTCGTACTTGGGCAGGTTCTGGTCGATCGGGATCGACGGATCCTTGAGCTTGAGGTGAACCGGCTGGTCTTCCTCGTGATTCGTGCTCGACAGGAATACCGACGACAGCTTGTCGAACGACAGCTTGCCGTCCGGCTTCGGGTAGATGATCTTCTCGGAATCCTTGGCGAGCTTGAGCGTCTCGTGGTCCTTCTTGAGATCGCGTAAGTGCCAGGGCGCCTTGCCGCCGAAGATGTTCTGCTCGATCCAGTTGATGGTGCCGCCGATCAGCGCACCGAACTTGTGGATCGCGGCTCCGAAGCTGCGGCTCTTGTAGAGCTCCTCGTAGAGCCAGCTGGCCTTGAACTTCTCCGGATAGTTGGTCAGCAGGTCGGCGCCTTCCGAACCCGCCTGGAGCTTCTCGGCGATCGCCTCGGCCGCGAGCATGCCCGACTTCATCGCCGTGTGGCTGCCCTTGATCTTGGCGAAGTTGAGCTTGCCGGCATCGTCGCCGATCAGCGCGCCGCCCGGGAACACCAGCTTGGGCAGCGAGTTGAGGCCGCCCTTGACGATCGCGCGCGCACCGTACGAAAGCCGCTTGCCGCCTTCGAGATACTTGGCGGCGACCGGGTGGTGCTTGAAGCGCTGGAACTCGTCGAACGGCGACAGGTACGGATTGGTGTACGACAGATCGACGATCAGGCCGACGACCACCTGGTTGTTCTCGAGGTGATACAGGAACGAGCCGCCGGTGCTGTCGGTGCCGAGCGTCTGCAGCGGCCAGCCCGCGCCGTGCACGACCAGGCCGAGTTCATGCTTGCTGGGGTCGATTTCCCAGAGCTCCTTTAGACCAATGGCGTAGTGCTGCGGATCGGCTTCGCTGGCAAGCTGGTACTTCTCGATCAGGCGCTTACCGAGATGACCGCGGCAACCTTCGGCGAACAGGGTGTACTTGGCGCGCAGCTCCATGCCGGGCGTGTAGACGCCCTCCTTGGGCTCGCCGTTGTGGCCGACGCCGAGATCGCCGATCTGCACGCCACGAACCGCGCCGTCTTCGATGATCACTTCCTGGGCCGCGAAGCCCGGATAGATTTCGACGCCCAGGCCTTCGGCCTGCGTGGCGAGCCAGCGGCAGAGATTGCCGAGCGAGATGACGTAGTTCCCATGGTTGTGCATGGGCGTCGGGATCATGAAGTCGAGGAAGCGGAACGACTTCTGCGGGCTGTAGAAGAAATGCAGCTCGTCGCGCTTGACCGGCGCGTTGAGCGGAGCGCCGAGCTCCTTCCAGTTCGGGAGCAGCTCATCGAGCGCGCGCGGCTCGAACACCGCACCCGAGAGGATGTGAGCGCCGACCTCGGAGCCCTTCTCGACAAGGCAGACGTTGATTTCCTGGCCATTTTTCTCGGCCAGCTGCTTCAGACGGATCGCCGCCGACAGGCCCGACGGGCCACCGCCGACGATGACGACGTCGTACTCCATTACGTCCCGCTCAACGGGCTCTGACATTGCTTACTCCAAAAGGACTCGATATCTGGGACCGCCCCGATCGATACGCGGGACGCCTGGCGTAATCCGCAAGTCGTCCATTATCCCATCGCCTTCGGGCCCAGGCCAAGGTCTTGCGGCGCCACGGATCGTGGGCGCTTAAAACAGTATCCTATCGAAATCCGCATTCACTGCTTCGGCTACAGCGGCGGAGCCCCGCGCAGCAGCCACAGCGCGGCTGTCCCGATCAGCGCCACGAACAGGCCGGCCAGCACGTCGTCGAGCATCACCCCGAGCCCGCCGTGAACCTGGCGGTCGAACCAGCCGATCGGCCAGGGTTTGACGATGTCGAAGACCCGGAACAGCCCAAAGGCGATCGGCAGGCCGACCCAGACGCCCGGTTCCCAGAAGCCGAACCAGGCCACCAGCGGGGCCGCGGCAAGCAGGAAGCCGACGATCTCGTCGAACACGAAGCCCGGGTAATCCTCGACCTGCAGCAGCCGCGCGCTCTCCCCGCAGGCCCAGCAGCCGAGCACGAACAGGGCAAGACAGAGCGCCGCATAGGCGTAGAACGGCAGCGCCGAGGCGAGCAGGAAAATCGGCACCGCGGCGAGCGTGCCCCAGGTTCCGGGCGCGTGGCGCGCGAGCCCGGAACCGAAGCCGAAGGCGATCAGGTGGACCGGCGTGCTCAGGATCAAGGCGGCGGGCGGGCGCGGAATGGCCTGCTGCTTGAGGCGCTGGCGCTGGGCCGCGCCGGGCTTGTTCGGGGTCATTGAGCGTTTCATGGAAAGTGACGATAGCCGGTCGATGTGAACGCCTGCGATCGGCCCTCCGCGTCGACCAGGCGCAGGCCGGGTTCAGCCTCGATGCGTCCGATGCGGGTCAGCGCGAGCCGTCCGGCCGCTTCGATGTGTTGCGGCGGCACGCAGACGCAGAGCTCGTAGTCGTCGCCGCCGGTCAGTTGCAACTCGTCGCGCAGCGCATCGGGAACCAGGTCGGCGAAGGCGTCCGACATCGGCAGCGCCTGCGCATCCAGGCTCGCGCCGACGCCACTGGCCGCGAGGATGTGGCCAAGATCGCCGGCCAGGCCGTCGGACAGATCGATCGCCGCGCTCGCGATTCCGCGCAAGGCGAGCCCGAGCGCAAGCCGCGGCGTCGGCCGGTCGAGGCGCTGGCGCAGCTGCTTTTCGCGCGCGGTGCGCGCAGCCGATCCGCCCTGCCAATGACGCAGCGCGAGCGCCGCGTCACCGAGCGTCCCGCTGACGAAGATCGCATCGCCGGGCCGCGCGCCGGAGCGGCGCAGCGCCTGTCCGGCCGGCACCGTGCCGAGCGCGGTGATCGTCAGTGTCAGCGGACCACGCGTGGTGTCGCCGCCGACCAGCGCGACGCCAGTTGCCTGCGCGAGCTCGCGCAGGCCGCGGGTGAATTCGACGAGCCATTGTTCGTCGACCTCGGGAAGACTCAGCGCGAGCGTGAACCAGCGCGCCTGCGCGCCCATCGCGGCGAGATCGGACAGGTTCACCGCGAGCGCTTTCCAGCCGATGTCGGCCGGCGCGGTCTCGGCCGGAAAATGCCGGCCCGCGATCAGCATGTCGCTGGTGACGACGAGCTCTTCGCCGGGCGGAATGGCCAGCAGCGCGGCGTCGTCGCCGATGCCCAACGACACGTCCTCGCGCGGCGGCGAGAGCGTGGCGAAGTGGCGGCGGATGAGGGTGAATTCGTCCATGGGCATCGCGATCTTCTACTCCCCTCTCCCGCGTGCGGGAGAGGGGCCGGGGGTGAGGGAGCGAGGTCGGATACGAGCGCTGAGTTCAGCCACCGCGTGGTGCCGTCGGCGAGACTCGAACTCGCACAGCTTTCGCCACTACCCCCTCAAGATAGCGTGTCTACCAATTCCACCACGACGGCTCTCCCGCAAGCGGGAGAGGGCAAAAATCTCAAGCCCCGATCTCCCGCCCGCGCGCGTCGCGCGCGAGCTTGTCGAGCACGCCGTTGACGAACTTGTAGCCCTCTTCGGCGCCGAACACCTTGGCCAGGTTGACCGACTCGTTGACCACGACCTTCCATGGCACTTCGATCTTGTGCGTGAGCTCGTAGGCGCCGAGCAGCAGCACCGCGTGCTCGACCGGATCGAGCTGCGACAGCGGGCGATCGATGTGCGGCACGATCGCCATCGTCAGTTCCGGCGCCTGGTCGACCACGCCCTTGAGCAGCTCGGTGAAGTAGTCGCCATCGGCGCGGCCCAGCCCTTCGGGCTGTTCGCGGAACTGCTTGAGCAGCGCGTCGGGCTGCGTCTCGTTGACGAGCCACTGGTACAAGGCCTGCACGGTCAGCCGGCGCGCGAGTCCGCGGCGGCTCTGAGGCAACTGGTCGGTCAAGACACGCTCCTGATCAGGCGGATCATGTCGAGTACCGCCGCCGCGGCTTCATAACCTTTGTTCGTCTTGCCCGGCCCGGCGCGATCGTGCGCCTGCTGCGAGGTGTTGACCGTCAGCACGCCGAAACCCACCGGCTTGCCGTGCTTGAGCTGCACGTCCATCAGGCCGCGCGAGCATTCGCCGGCGACGAAATCGAAATGCGGCGTATCGCCGCGAATGACCGCACCGAGCACGACCACCCCATCGTAGCCGCCGGCCAGGATGCGCTCGGCCGCGAGCGGCAATTCATACGCGCCGGGCGCACGGAATTCGCGAATGCGTTCGGGCGCCACGCCCCAATCCTGCAGGCATTCGTAGGCGCCTTTGACCAGCGCGTCGACGATGTCGAGGTTCCACTGCGTGGCCAGAATGCCGATGCGCAGGCTCGAGGCATCCAGCCCTTGCGGGCGTTCGGCGCTGTAGCCGGTCTTGCCGGGAATTTGCGAAGTGCTCATCAGTCGCAGGCCACGTATTCGACCACTTCGAGGCCGAAGCCGGCGATGCCCTGCATGCGCTTGGGCGCCGACAGCACGCGCATCTTGCGCACGCCGACGTCCGACAGGATCTGCGCGCCGATGCCGTAGGTGCGCAGCACCTGCGGATCGTGCGGGCCGTGCTCGATATCCGGGATCGCGTTCTTGTGCAGGCCGACGATCTGCTGCACGAGTTCGCGCGGCGATTCGGGGCGGCGCAGCAGCACCAGCACGCCCTGCCCTTCGTCGGCGATGCGCTTGAGCGCGCGCTTGAGCGGCCAGGCGAAATGCTCGTGCTCGATGCCGAGCACGTCGGCCAGCGTGTTGCGGATGTGCACGCGAACGAGCGTCGGCGTCTGCGGCTTGATGTGGCCCTTCACCATCGCCAGGTGAACGGTGTTGTCGACCGTGTCCTGGAAGGTGACGAGACGAAAATCGCCGAACTCGGTCTTCACCGTGGTTTCAGCGACGCGCTCGACGGTGTGCTCGTTGTCGAGGCGATAGCGGATCAGGTCCGCGATCGTGCCGATCTTGAGGTCGTGCTCGCGCGCGAACACTTCGAGGTCCGGGCGGCGCGCCATGCTGCCGTCCTCATTGAGGATCTCGCAGATCACCGCGGCCGGTTCCAGGCCGGCCAGACGCGCGAGATCGCAACCGGCTTCGGTGTGGCCCGCGCGCGCGAGCACGCCGCCGGGCTGCGCGGTCAGCGGAAAGATGTGGCCGGGCTGCACGAGGTCTTCGGGCTTGGCGTCGCGCTTGACCGCGGTGCGGATCGTGTGCGCGCGGTCGTAGGCCGAGATGCCCGTGGTCACGCCCTGCGCGGCTTCGATCGAGACCGTGAACGCGGTGGAAAACTGCGCCCCGTTGTCGGTGACCATCGGCGGCAGGCGCAGCTGCTTGCAGCGCTGGTCCGACAGCGTCAGGCAGATCAGGCCGCGCGCGAAGCGGGCCATGAAGTTGATGTCCTCGGGCCGCACTTTTTCGGCGGCCATGACGATGTCGCCCTCGTTCTCGCGATCTTCGTCATCCATCAGCACGACCATCTTGCCGGCCTTGAAGTCGGCGATGATCTCTTCGATGGAATGCAGCCCGCGCTCGCGGATCGGTTCGTTCGCAGGGGGATTTTTAACGGCGGTGCTCATGACTTACTTCTCCTCGCCCGCACGGAAGGACAGCAGGCGTTCCAGATAACGTGCAACCAGATCCACTTCGAGGTTCACCGTGTCGCCGGCGGCCAGTGCGCCGAGCGTGGTGTGGGTCAGGGTTTGCGGAATGATGTTAACTCCAAAGCGGCAGCCCTCGACCTCGTTCACGGTCAGGCTGACCCCGTTGATGGTGATCGAGCCCTTGCGCGCGATGTAGCGTGCGATGCTCGCAGGCGCTTCGAGCGTCATGCGCCAGGAGCGAGCGTCCTCGTGCCGTTCGACCAGGTGGCCGACGCCGTCGACGTGCCCCGAGACCATATGGCCGCCGAGCGGCTTGTTCGCAGTGAGCGCCTTCTCGAGGTTGATGCCCTGCCCCTGTGTCCAGCCGCCGGCCGTGGTCGCGTTGAGCGTTTCGGCCGACAGGTCGGCGTCGAAGCCCTGCTCGTACAACTTCACCGCGGTCAGGCAGACGCCGTTGCAGGCGATGCTGTCGCCGAGCCCGATGCCGGCCAGATAGCCGTCGGACGATTCGAAACGCATGCGGCGATCGCCCCCGATGCGCTCGATCGCGCTGATGCGGCCCACGGATTCGACGATGCCGGTGAACATGGTTTCAGCCCTCTTCGGGTACTGCGGTGATCTTGAGATCGGGTCCGATCTGCCGGACGTCGGTGTAGCGCAGGCGCAGGCGCTGATCGAGCCTTGCCAGGCCCGGCAACGCGGCGAGCCCGCGGGCCTCGCTGCCGAGCAGCGAGGGCGCGAGGTAGACCAGCAGTTCGTCGACGAGCTTCGCCTGCAACAGCGCGCCCGCCAGACGCGGGCCGCATTCGACCAGCACTTCGTTGACGGCGGCGGTGCCGAGCGCGGCGAATGCGGCCGGCAGATCGACGCGGCCATCGGTATCCGCGGGAACGGTCAGTAGCTCGACGCCTTCGGGAGCCGTCGCCGAATCGCGCGTCGACACCCAGAAGCGACGGGCGCCGGAACTCCAGACTTTCGCATTCGCCGGCACACGCGCCGACGAATCGAGCACGATGCGATCGGGCTGGCGCAAAAAGATTGTCCCCTCTCCCGCCTGCGGGAGAGGGTCCCGGCGCAGCCGGGGGGAGAGGGTCGAGTCAGAATGAGCGCCCAACTTTTCGGGCTGCCCCTCTCCCGGCGCCTGCGGCGCCACCCTCTCCCGCGAGCGGGAGAGGGGAACAGCAGATGCGAACTCACGGACCGTCAGCTGCGGATCGTCCGCAAGCACGGTTTCCGAACTCGTCAGCACCGCGCCGGCTTCGGCGCGCAGGCGATGCACGTCCGCGCGCGCCTCGGACGAGGTGATCCACTGCGATTCGCCGCTCGCCGTCGCCGTGCGTCCGTCGAGGCTCGCACCGAGCTTGAGCGTGACGAATGGCCGGCCGCGCTCCATGCGCGAGACGAAGCCGCGATTGAGGTTCAAAGCCGCGGCCTGCATGACGCCGGTTTCGACGACGATGCCGGCCGCGCGCAGGCGATCGAGCCCACGCCCCGAAACCAGCGGATTCGGATCCCGCATCGCCACGATCACACGCCGGACTCCGGCGGTGATCACCGCATCGGCGCACGGCGGCGTGCGGCCATGATGCGAGCAGGGTTCGAGCGTGACGTAGAGATCGGCACCGCGGGCGCGCTCGCCCGCTGCACGCAGCGCGAAGACTTCCGCATGCGCCTCGCCGGCACGTTGATGCCAACCCTCGCCGGCGATCTCACCATCAGGCGAAACCACCACCGCGCCGACGCGCGGATTCGGGAATGTGCTCAGCCGGCCGAGCGCTGCAAGCTGCAGGGCGCGGGCCATGTGAGCGGGATCGAGGGCGTTCAAATTGAAACTTCTGAGCGACGGCCGCGGGCGTCAGCTCTGGCGCTTGCGCGGCGTCTTGTCGGTGCTGTCGATCAGCGGCAGCTGCAGCTTGCGCTGCTCGGCCGTGGGCAACTTCTGCAGCGCTTCGATTTCTTCGCGGAAAGCGTTGACGTCCTGGAAGCTGCGGTAGATCGAGGCAAAACGCACGTAAGCCACGTGGTCGAGATCGCGCAGCTCTTCCATCACCCATTCGCCGACCTGCCGCGAAGGCACTTCGCGCTCACCGGTCGCGCGCATCTTGCGCATGATGCTTTCGACCGCGTGATCGACCATTTCGGGTGACACCGGGCGCTTGTAGATCGCGTGCTCGATGCCCTGGCGCAGCTTGTCCTCGCGGAACGGCTCGGGGTCGCCGCTGCGCTTGATGACGTTCGGCGTCGCCAGCTGCGCCTTTTCGAACGTCGTGAAGCGCCCGAAGCAGACCGGGCACTCGCGCCGCCGCCGCACCTGCGAGCCGTCCTCGGCAAGGCGCGAGTCGATGACTCGCGTGTCGGGGGCTTTGCAGAAGGGACATTGCATGGGCTTTTACGCCGGGAGACGGGAGACGAGAGACGAGAGACGGAAAGCAAAAGGCGCACGCCCTCCCGTCACGGCTGAACTGCCGTTACGTCTCCCGTCTCTCGTTTCCCGTCTCACGGCTTTGCGTAAACCGGAAACCGAGCACAAAGCGCCGACACTTCCTCGCGCACCTTGGCCGCTGCGGCTTCAATGTCGCCACCGACCGACAGCGTGTCGACCAGATCGGCGATCCAGTTCGCCACCTGCTGCATCTCCGCCTCCTTGAATCCGCGCGTCGTCGATGCCGGCGAACCCAGGCGCAGGCCACTCGTTACGAACGGGGATTTCGGATCGTTCGGCACCGAGTTCTTGTTGACCGTGATGTGCGCGCGGCCCAACAGCGCTTCGGCGTCCTTGCCGGTCACGTTCTTGGCGATCAGGTCGAGCAGGAACAGATGGTTGTCGGTGCCGCCGGACACCACCTTGTAGCCGCGTTCGAGCAGCACGCCGGCCATCGCGCGCGCATTGGCGACGACCTGCTTCTGGTAGGTCTTGAAGCTAGGGTCGAGCGCTTCCTTGAACGCGACGGCCTTGGCCGCGATCACGTGCATCAGCGGGCCACCCTGGATTCCCGGGAACACGGCCGACTGGAATTTCTTGTTGAAGTCTTCCGGCTGGCCCTTCGTGAGGATGATGCCGCCGCGCGGGCCGCGCAGGGTCTTGTGCGTGGTGGACGTGACGACGTGCGCGTACGGCAGCGGGCTCGGGTATTCGCCCGCGGCGACCAGGCCGGCGACATGCGCCATGTCGACCCAGAAATACGCGCCGACCTTGTCGGCGATCTCGCGCATGCGCTTCCAGTCCTTCACTCGCGAATACGCCGAGAAACCGCCGATCAGCATCTTCGGCTTGGTTTCGAGCGCGATGCGCTCCATCTCGTCGTAGTTGATCAGGCCGGTCTCGGTGTCGAGGCCATACGGCACGATCTTGTACTGCTTGCCCGAGAAGTTCGCCGGGTTGCCGTGCGTGAGATGGCCACCCTGGGCGAGGTTCATGCCCATGACGGTGTCGCCCGGGTTCACCAGCGCGAGGAAGATCGCGGCATTCGCCTGCGCGCCCGAGTGCGGCTGCACGTTGGCGTAGTCGCAATCGAAGACCTGCTTGAGGCGATCGATGGCGAGCTGTTCGGCGACGTCGACGTGCTCGCAGCCGCCGTAGTAGCGCTTGCCCGGATAGCCTTCGGCGTACTTGTTGGTGAGCTGCGAACCCTGGGCTTGCATCACCGCCGGCGAGGCATAGTTCTCCGAGGCGATCAGCTCGATGTGGTGTTCCTGACGCTGGGCCTCGGCACCGATGACGGCTGCGAGCTCAGGATCGTACTGGGTGAGGCTGGGGGCTTTGGTCCACATGGGTTCAAGCGATCTCGGGGCTAGGTGGTACTCCCCTCTCCCGCGTGAGCGGGAGAGGGGTTGGGGGTGAGGGAAGACCTTTTGCAAACGGCGCTCCCTCACCCGGCGCTACGCGCCACCCTCTCCCACTCGCGTGGGAGAGGGGAACAGCAAAATCAATCCACAACTTCCAGCATCAAATTCAGCGCCTTACGCGCCGGATCGGCCACGTCTTCGCGCACGCGGATGCGGTTGACGACGTTGCCGGAGACGATGTTGTCGAGCACCCAGGCCAGGTGCTGCGGGTCGGTGCGGAACATGGTCGAGCACATGCAGACGGTCGGGCTCATGAACTGCACGTTCACGCCGCGCGGCTTCATCTCGTCGGCCAGGCGATTGACGAGGTTCAGCTCGGTGCCGACCAGCCATTGCGTGCCGGGCTCGGAAGCCCGGACCGTGCGCAGGATGTATTCGGTGCTGCCGACGAAATCGCTCTTCTGGCAAACCTCGTAGGCGTTCTCGGGGTGGCTGATGACGAGCCCGTTCGGCGTGTTCTTGCGGAAGTTGTCGATGTGCGCCGGCTGAAACATCTGGTGGACCGAGCAGAAGCCCTTCCAGAGGATCATCCTGGCGTTCCTGATCTGCTCGTCGGTCAGGCCGCCGCGGGG
Organism: Hydrocarboniphaga effusa AP103; assembly: GCF_000271305.1. Lineage (GTDB taxonomy): Bacteria > Pseudomonadota > Gammaproteobacteria > Nevskiales > Nevskiaceae > Hydrocarboniphaga > Hydrocarboniphaga effusa. The sequence continues at coordinate 751,332 of NZ_AKGD01000002.1, read as the reverse complement.
CTTCATGAAATCCCAGGTGACCATCTGCTCGAGCGGAATGCCCATCTTGAGGCCGGTATTGCGTCCCAGGTGCTGGTCCGGGAAGAACAGGATCTTCTCGCGGCGCGCAAAGCTCCATTCGAGCACCGCACGCGCATTGGAGCTGGTGCAGACGATGCCGCCGTGGCTGCCGCAGAAGGCCTTCAGGTCGGCCGCCGAATTGATGTACGTGACCGGCGTGACGTGCTCGTCCGGGTCGAGCAGCTGGGAAATCTCCTCCCAGCACTTCTTGACCTTGACGAGGTTGGCCATGTCGGCCATCGAACAGCCCGCCGCAAGGTCCGGCAGGATCACGTTGCGCTGGCCAAAGGTCAGGATGTCGGCGACCTCGGCCATGAAGTGGACGCCGCAGAAGACGATGAACTCCGCGTCCGAGTCGGCCGCCAGCTGCGAGAGCTTGAGCGAATCGCCGGTGAAATCGGCGTGCTTGAACACCTCGTTGCGCTGGTAGTGATGACCCAGGATCGCGAGGCGCTTGCCGAGAATGGCCTTGGCGGCGGCGATGCGGGCATCGCATTCGCTGTCGTCCATCAGGCTGAACTGGTCGATTTTCAGTGCAGCGGACATCTCCGCACTCCCCGGGTTTGCGTGCCCGGTCTTGAGAAGGGGGCGCGATTTTAGCTTATGGGGCGGATGAACGGGCTCTTTTTTGACCGTTCGATGAAGGGTGCTTGTGATCGGCCCTTTTGCCCCCACGGGAATGAAGCGTGGCCGCCAGACGATAGCCCGACTCAATCGATCAGCGAAAAAATTACAACTTTCGCCAATGATCGACGGGCGTTAGGCTTGCTCCCGCAATGCACCAAACCACTCAACAGAGGACGTTACGAACATGTCGCTGATCAACACTCCAATCCCGTCTTTCAAGGCCCAGGCTTTCCACAACGGCAAGTTCGTCGAAGTGAGCAGCGAGAGCGTCAAGGGCAAGTGGTCGGTCTTCATCTTCATGCCGGCGGCTTTCACGTTTAACTGCCCGACCGAAGTCGAAGACGCCGCCGAGAACTACGCCGAATTCCAGAAGCTCGGCGCCGAGGTCTACATCGTCACCACCGACACCCACTTCTCGCACAAGGTCTGGCACGAAACCTCGCCGGCGGTCGGCAAGGCCAAGTTCCCGCTCGTCGGCGACCCGACGCACGTGCTGACGCGCGGCTTCGGCGTGCACATCGAAGAAGAAGGCCTGGCCCTGCGCGGCACCTTCGTCGTCAACCCGGACGGCGTGATCAAGACGCTCGAAATCCACAGCAACGAAATCGCCCGCGACGTGACGGAAACACTGCGCAAGCTCAAGGCCGCGCAGTACACCGCCGCCAACCCGGGCCAGGTCTGCCCGGCCAAGTGGAAGGAAGGCGCCAAGACCATCGCTCCGTCGCTCGATCTGGTCGGCAAGATCTAAGCCGGCTGCGGTTCCTCTCTCCCGCTCGCGGGAGAGAGTCCCTCGCGCAGCGAGGGGAGAGAGGGGCTTTGAGCAAAGTGCGTGCACTTTCCAAGCCTCCCCTCTCCCGGTCCTGCGGACCACCCTCTCCCGCAAGCGGGAGAGGGACTTTCAAAGATTCCCAAGACTCAACTTTCTGCATCAACCGAACAAAGAGGTCTCCCATGTTGGACGCCAATCTGAAGACCCAGCTGCAGGGTCACTTCGAAAAACTCACGGAAACGGTCGAGATCGTTGCCTCCGTCGATGGCGGCGACAAATCGCGCGAGATGCTGGAGCTTCTGCACGATCTGCAAGACCTCTCCCCCAAATTCAGGCTCAGCGAGAGCACGGACGATGCGCACCGCAAGCCGTCGTTCTCGCTGGGCCGCCCGGATGGCGCGATCGACATCCGCTTCTCGGGCATCCCGATGGGGCACGAGTTCACCTCGCTCGTGCTCGCGTTGCTGCAGGTCGGCGGCGTGGCGCCGAAGCTCGACCCCGAGCTGATCGAGCAGGTGAAGAACGTCGAGGGCGAATTCCGCTTCGAAACCTTCATCTCGCTGTCCTGCCACAACTGCCCGGAAGTCGTACAGGCGCTCAACGTGATGGCTCTGCTGAATCCGAACATCCACGTCGAAATGATCGACGGCGGCGTGTTCCAGGAAGAAGTGGAGAAGCGCGGCATCATGACCGTGCCGTGCACGCTGCTGAACGGCCAGGCTTTCGCGAGCGGCCGCATGGGCGTGGAAGACATCCTGGCCAAGATCGACACCGGCGCTTCGGCACGCGAAGCCGCCAAGCTCAACGAGCGCGAGCCCTACGACGTGCTGATCGTCGGCGGTGGCCCGGCCGGTGCTTCGGCTGCGATCTACGCGGCGCGCAAGGGCATTCGCACCGGCGTCGTCGCCGAGCGTTTCGGTGGCCAGGTGCAGGACACCATGGGTATCGAAAACTTCATCTCGGTGAAGGAAACCCAGGGTCCGAAGCTCGCGGCCGAACTCGAAGCGCACGTCGACAGCTACGGCGTCGACGTGATGAACCTGCAGCGCGCCAAGAGCCTCGTGCGCGGCGACGACATGATCGAGATCAAGCTCGAAAGCGGCGCGGCGCTCAGGGCCAAGTCGGTGGTCATCTCGACCGGCGCCCGCTGGCGCGAGATGAACGTGCCGGGCGAGAAGGAATATCGCAACAAGGGCGTGGCGTACTGCCCGCATTGCGATGGCCCGCTGTTCAAGGGCAAGCGCGTGGCCGTGATCGGCGGCGGTAATTCCGGAGTCGAAGCGGCGATCGACCTCGCGGGCCTCGTCGAGCACGTGACCTTGATCGAGTTCGACAGCCAGCTGCGGGCCGACGCGGTGCTGCAGCGCAAGCTGCACAGCCTGCCGAACGTCGGCGTGATCGTGAGCGCGCAGAGCACCGAGGTGACCGGCGACGGTTCCAAGGTCAACGGCCTGACTTACAAGGACCGCATCAGCAATGAGGTCAAGCACATCGAGCTCGAAGGTATCTTCGTGCAGATCGGCCTGGTGCCGAACACCGAGTGGCTCAAGGGCACGCTGGAGCTCAGCAATCGCGGCGAGATCGTGATCGACGCCAAGGGCCAGACCTCGATTCCGGGCGTGTTCGCGGCTGGCGACGTCACCACGGTGCCGTACAAGCAGATTGTGATCGCGATGGGCGAAGGCTCGAAGGCGGCGCTATCGGCCTTCGACTACCTGATCCGCCTGCCGGTGCCGGTCGCCAAGGCCGCTTGACCGGCCTGATCGGCTGCAAGCCGTTACCCGCGGTCGCCGGTCCACCCGGCGACCGCTTTTTTGTGCGCGCAATGGCACGGCGCAGCCCCGAACCCGGAACGGCATGAAGCGACGCATCGTGGGTTATCGGCAGGATGAAGAGCGGCATTGGGTCGCACTGCTCGAATGCGGCCACGGCCAGCATGTCCGCCACGATCCGCCATGGATCAACCGCCCGTGGGTGACGACGCAGGCCGGTCGCCTTTCCAAGCTCGGCGAATCTCTCGAATGCGTATTGTGCGAGCAGCAAGCGGCGCAGGCGCCATGACGGCAGAAACAGCGGGCAAAAAGAAGCCCCCGAGTAGGGGGCCAAAGTGCGAGAAGGGCGCGTGGCCCTTCTGGAGGAGACTGGTTATGAATCGGAGCCTGGAAGCAGCTCTAACGACTCATGTTGCGGTGCAGTATAGACAAACTTACTGAAAGGTAAATAGTCCAAAAGGCCTAGTTTTTTCAACACCAGGATTCGAAAGACAATTTTACGTTTGCCCTGGTTCACCGCAGCTGACACAATCCACCCAGCTGATTGCGGGCATAGGCATAACCGCTGAATCCCGCCTTAAAGAACTTCCGCTACGACGGAAGCAAGGTGCGGGGGGAGAACACGGGCCCGATGACAAACTGTCGTCGGGCCTTGGCGTTTCTGGCCTCACGCTTCCAGCGCCCTCTGCGTTCCGCCCACTTGGCGACGCACCGTCGTCGCCCTATACCCCGGCTCCCTAGAAACTGGGGGGTTCCGGCGAATCATCGATACGAGGTTCGGATGCGAGTTGTACCGATCGCTGTATGCCTGCTTCCTCTATTGCCCTGCTTGGTCCAGGCCCAGGATCCTTTCGGGGCCGGCTGCAAACCCGGACGATATGAGGCGGCCAAAGGCATCGGCCAGCGTACTGGGGCGCCCGAGTGCTACACCAGCCAGGAAATGATCCGCGCGCTACGTGACCGGCGCAGCTTTCCGGTGATTCTCGCCACACCTGCGGATTCGAAGGCCACGACGAGCATGTTCACGTTCAACCCGCAGTCGCACGAAGGCTACGAGCTGCTGCTGAACGCACCGGTGGTCGCATGCTCGCAGGCGCAGGCCAGTGGGCTTATCGATCAATGCCTCGATCCGTCCCTGCGCGATGCCTTCGGCGCCACCCAGGCCATAGTCGTGGACAGCTATGACCAGGCGCAGTTCATGGACATCGCCGCCAAGGGAGCACGCTCCTTCGGCAAAGAGTCCAACGTAATGTTCAGAGCACGATCGCAAAAGCGGGACCTTGCTTTCGTAGTCGCAAAGACTCACCACGGTGCCGCCGCCGGAACCGGCTTCCAGAGCATGCTCGAGGAACCGCAGGAGCACCTTTCATCGTACGAGTTCATCGATTACACAAACGATGGCAAGGCGCTGCTCGGCACCCTCACCCCCTGAGGTCGGACGTTCGGCGCACCTGACTCAGTCGCGCGACAAAACGAGTTCGCCACCTTCCCGAAGCAAGTAGCTCGCGCCCACGGGGCTCCCGGCGACGGAATACGTGCAGCTCGCAAGCGCTCCGGCAATTGCAGGATCGGCGGCCAGTTTCTGAACCGCGTCGGCGACCGTAGCCGGATTCGGCACCTCGATTGTTCGTTCGTCTTCGCCCGCCAGTCGGGCCATCGCGCCCAGGAACTGAATCCTGATGTTCATGGGCTTAGACCACCCCACCGAACAGCAGCACCGCCACGATGATGACGACAACCAGCAGGCCGCCCGAGGGGCCATACCCCCAGGCCCGGCTGTGCGGAAACACTGGCAGCACGCCGAGTAGAGCCAGAATCAGGATGATCAGCAGAATGGTTCCGAGCGTCATGACGAATCTCCTTCCGTGGAGACGTCAGCGTGCACCCGGTCGGCTGAACGATTCGCGTGTCAGCTGAGCCGCCGCCGCCCGCGTGCCTTCTCCCGAGTGGCCATCGCCCGCATTCCGAGCCTCGCGGTCGAAGAAAAAAAGCCCCGGAGGATGGGGCTAATGGAGGGATGTCCGCCGAAGAGTCCCTGGGGACTCGCGACGGCATTCCGAGTCTTTCCCTCTAGACCTCCGACGTAACCTGTAAGAAATTACAGTGATCGAGAGTTTGTCGATTCGATGCCACCGCCGAATCTTGCCAAGCGTCTCCACGCATAGCACTCCAGGTATCCCCCTTCGATCGTCTCGAAGAGGAGTCTGGCGCCTGCTCAGTTTTACGTGATCAGAGCGCCCTGTACCTGCTCAGTTTTGCGTGAGAATTCACAGCGATGGCGGCCGTGGCATTCCAACTCGCGCAGGTCCAGCAAATCAGATCCATGCAGTTCAGCGGGCGCCGATGGTGGCGCGGTCTCTGCAGGCGGCATGTACGAAGTCGCCGAGCCTGGAAATCCCGCGTTGCTGCGCTACGGGAACAAGACGCTACTGATGATGGGATCGCAATCGGGCGTCGTTGAGCCAGCAAGCTCGACAGCTCCTCCTGCCTCCGGCTCAGGCGCGGACGGGGTCGCGATCACGTTCAACGATCATGTCGGCGTCGCTGTGAACACACGCCGGCTCAGCGATGGCCAGATCATCCATGAGATCCGACGTCCCCCCGTAGTTGAGTAGCGGCCCGGTTTGGAATCCAATCCCTGACATCAAGGAGATTGGACGTGAAGAAGCGGTTCAGCGAAGAGCAGATCATCGGATTTCTGAAGGAAGCGGATGCCGGCGTGCCGATCAAGGAGCTGTGCCGGCGGCACGGGTTCTCGGACGCCAGCTACTACCTGTGGCGGAGCAAGTTCGGCGGCATGGACGTGTCGGATGCCAAACGGCTGAAGGCGCTGGAAGTCGAGAACGCGCGACTGAAGAAGATGCTGGCGGAGAGCCTTCTGGAAACGGAGGTGATCCGTGAGGTTCTGCGAAAAAAGTGATGACCGCACCGGCTCGACGCGAGGCGGTGTGGGAGATGAAATCGCTGGGACTGACAGAGCGACGTGCGCTGACGGCGATCGGCATGAGTGCCAGTTCGCTGCGCTACGTGCCAGCGCCGGACCGCAACGTCGATCTTCGGCGGAAGATCGTGGCGCTGGCGCAGAAATATCGGCGTTACGGCGCGGAGATGATCTACCTGAAGCTGCGGCAGGATGGCCTGCAGGTGAACCACAAGCGCGTGGATCGGCTGTACGCACTGGAGAAACTGCATGTGCGCCGGCGTCGCCGAAAGAAGGTACCGCCAGCGAACCGTCAGCCGCTGATCCGTCCCAGCGCGGCGAACGAGATCTGGTCGATCGATTTCATCTTCGACCGGATCGCATCGGGTCGCGCGCTCAAGTGTCTGGTCATCGTCGACGACGCGACGCACGAAGCGGTTGCCGTGATGGCTCAGCACAGCATCGGCGGCCACCAGCTCACGCGGATGCTCGACGAAGTTTGCGCGCGTCGCGGCAAGCCGTCGGTGATCCGCTCGGACAACGGCCGCGAACTGATCGGCAAGGCCATGCTGACCTGGGCACATCGAAACGGCGTCACGCTGCGACAGATCGAACCGGGCAAGCCCAATCAGAACGCCTACGTCGAATCTTTCAACGGACGCCTGCGCGATGAATGCCTCAACGAGCACTGGTTCGTCAGCCTCGCGCACGCGCAGGCGGTGATCAACGCCTGGGTCCGTGAGTACAACGAGGAGCGACCGAAGAAAGCGCTCGGCGGACTGACGCCCGCCAGCTATGCAAAGCAGTTGGCCGCAAAGGCCGTTACATTAACCTCGGATTCCAAAACCGCCTGCTACTGAACGCGGGGGGACGTCTCGGATCAACCAGCGCGTGCAGCAGGGCGTGAGTGCTGCCGTTTCCACCGTCGCAGCACAAGCTCGCGTCGCGCTCTGGCCCGATGTACAGCGGATTGCAGGCGGGCTCGGTAGTGCAGCGCCGCGCGCGGCCAGTAAAGGAGCGCGGCTCATGGTCCCTCCGCAGAAGACGCCGATATCGTGCTTGGCGGGTTCCTCTACGTCGACGACGACATTCCGGTCGGTTGATACCGCCGGCGATCTTACTTGTCCCGAGACGGGCTCGAACCGACACCCTGCACCCAAAGCAGGCGCGTTTCGCCCGTTTCTACCAGGCGAAAAAGTCATTAGCCCTTTGGCGGATACGGGTCATTGCCGTATGTCCACTCAGTGCGGAATTTACTGTCCGTTCCCTGCACCAAAACCTGAGCGTCGTGGCCGTTCTTCCCCGAGGTATGAGCCGTTTCTACTGCGACCTTGATCGCTGCCTTCTGCGTGTCGTAGGGGCCGTAATGCTTTCCATCGAATGAAATCTTCCATTGGCCCTGGTGATGCACGACGAAATATTGCGCTCTTGCCATATCCCCTCCTCATACAGGCAGTAAGCCTGCGACAAAGAGAACCTGGGGAGTGAGATAAATGGCGCAAGGGTTGCTGTTACCACGCTGTTACGAAAAAGCCCGGCACTTGGCCGGGCTTCGCAACTTCTTGATTCTATGGTGGTGGTACAGCTATCGAATTTTCCGTCTAAACGCGCATTTTTAAAGGCCTTAACTGAAAGTCGATTCATCAGTTGCCCCCAAAGTTGCCCCCACACGATTGTTGTCTGTCTTATACCGGCGTACGGACTCGGTGGGTATTTCGCGTTTGACTCTGCCCGTTACGCCTTTGTAATTTAAGTCTAGTGTTCGGGAGCGTACAAACGTACAGCTACGGACGCAGACGAATCCTAAGCCGAAGGTAGGTTATTTCCTCGGCACCTCTGCGGACCACGCCGCCGCAGTTGCTCCCTCGATACGGTGCCCCCGCGCGCCACAAGCATCGGCCACTGCCTAAAGCAGTCCCTCGCCTACAGCCTTAGCGAATCGTCGCTCAGGGCCGGGAGCGGCCGCCCGATCAGTTGGCCGGATGGATTTGTATTTTATGAACGCCGTTCCTTTTGATTCACTCCCCGATAGCGCTTGGGTTCAGCTTCAAATCGCTCGCGCCCTTGCCGGTTTAGGCCGGACTTCCACCTACACCGCATCCCGAGCAGGAGCCTTCCCTCCGATCAAAAAACTAGGTCGCACGAGAACTAGCGGAGTTCAAGTCGGAGAACTACGCCGCTGGCTTGCTGATCCATCTGCCTACCGCACGAAGGAAGCCGCCTGATGGCGATCAGCTCAACGCGCTTGGCTCGCATTGCACGCCCGGAGCGCTGCGGAAACTGCAAATGGTTTAAGGCATCGTCAAAGCTCCTGGATCAAGCCGGGGACTGTAGAGCCCGCGCACCGAATCCCGCGGATAAGCACTCGTACGCATTCCCCCAAGTCGGTCCGCTGGATTGGTGCGGTGCGTTCAAGCAGAGAACAGCGCGCGCATGATGGATACCGCAATGCTTGACGGCCTTGAAGCGATGTTCGCCACTCGCGCCGCCCACAGAGAAGCGGGCCTGTTGCCCGCAGCGAATCACGAGGCCGCACTAAAACACCCCGCTGCCACGGGCGCGGCCATGTCAGTGCTCGACTATGGATTGCACGTCTTCCCTCTGCGGGCCGGAGAAAAGCTACCGCTCTTGAAAGCATGGCCCGAGCGTGCGTCACGCAGTCTCATCGAACTCTCTGACTGGATCGAAGAGAACCCCGCTTGCAACTTCGGCATTGCAACGGGCAAGCAACTTCGCTACGGCGGGTTCCTCACGGTCATCGACATCGACAAGCCAAAGCGCGCTGGCGCTCCCGACGGCTATGAGTCACTACGTCAACTCGAAAGAGCACACGGCAAGCTACCCGCGACTCATAGCGTGCGCTCAGCCGGTGGTGGGCTTCACCTGTATTTCTCAACGCCCTCACCTGTCGCGAACAGCGCGGGCAAGCTCGCGCCCGGTATCGACGTGCGCGGGCTCGGGGGCTACGTTGTCGCACCCGGCTCCGTTGTTGCCTCGGGGATGTATCGCGCAGTCCCGCACACTGCCGCCCCCGACGATGTGGGGCTTACCGAAATCGAAGAGTTGCCGGCCGCATGGGTCGAACTGCTCACGAAGAAGGAGCAGCGCGACCGAACGCAGAACTGCGAAACAGAGGCGGCACCCGGTATCGATGTCGTCATGGCGCGCAATCGCTATCGAGCGATGTGCGAAGCCGCGTCGCCAGCGGTTGAAGGCGAATACGGCAGCGCGGCAACGCTTGCCCTCGCTCGTCGCGGGCGCGACATCGGTCTTGGATCGGCTGACGTTTCAGAACTCATGGTCGCCTCTGGTTGGAATGCTCGCTGCATTCCGCCATGGGATGAAGACGCCCTCAGCGAGGCGGTAGACCGCGCGTTTCGCTCGGCAACAGGTGAGCATGGCGCGGAAGCCGCAGAGCGGCTATTCACGCCCGTGGCTGTGCCGCCGGATCAGATAGCTGCGACACTCTCAGGGAACGGCCGGCGCAAGCTGACGCCGATCCCGCTGCGCGACATCAAGCTAGAAGAAGGAAGCACCCGCCCGCTCATCAAAGGATTACTGGAAGCCTCCGCATTATCGGTGCTGTACGGCGAATCCAATAGCGGCAAAACGTTCTTCGCCGTTGACATGGCGATGCACGTTGCACTCAATCGGGCGTGGCGGAACAAGCGTGTGAACGGCGGGCCGGTGGTCTACGTCGCCGCGGAAGGTGGTAGCGGCATCCGTCGAAGACTCCTGGCGTTCCGGCAGTATCACGCGCTCGATAGCGCAGACGTACCGTTCTATCTCCTGGCATCGAGCGTCGACCTTTTCAGCGTGGGCGCCGACTGCTCGCCGTTGATCGAAATGTTGCAGGCCATCGCGCAAGACACCGGACCGGTTTCTCTTACCGTCGTCGACACATTGGCACGAGCGATGGCCGGCGGCGATGAGAATAGCGCACAGGACATGGGCACCTTCATCGGGAATCTCGACGCTATCCGAGCGGCAACCGGCTCGCATCTTCTGGTCGTTCACCATTCCGGCAAAGACAGAGCGAAGGGCGCGCGAGGGCACAGCAGTCTGCGCGCCGCGATCGATACCGAGATCGAAATCGCCGACTACAGTGCCCGAGTGGTGAAGCAGCGCGACGGAGCGCGCGACGAGGCTATGGCCTTTCGGTTACAGCCGGTAGCGATCGGAATCGACGAAGACGGCGACGCCATCACTTCATGCATCGTGCTGCCCGCGGCGGCCCCTACTTCTCCGCAGCGCCCATTAAAAGTCGGCTCTGCCGCGTCTCGCGGACTTCTGCTGTTGCAACGCCTTCTGGGCGAACAGGAGGCGATCGAAGACGGTGGGCGAAAGGTCGTCCCGCCTGCAGTGTGGCGCGATGCCTGGCGAACAGAGAGCACCATCGGTCGGACAAAAAGCGATGTCGGACACGAGTCGGCAGACCGAGCATTCCAGCGCCTTCGGACATCGCTTTTGTCCGACGGCTACACGTTCGAAACCCAATTGGGATGCGGGCTTAAAGAGTAGCCCGACAAGTCGGACAAGTACCGACAGACACACCCGCCACTCCCGACAGACACGACAGCAGCCTATAGGGCTGTCTGTCTTGTCCGGTGGTGCGCGTCCTGAGTTTCACCCGCTGCACCCATCGCTGTTAAACCAAGGAGATTCACCAACATGGCTCTATTTAAAAAATCCGCTGCCGACCGCGCTGCAGAGCTGCAGAAGTTGCGCGCCGACATCGCCGCTGAAACCGAACGTCTCGCCCCACTTGAAGCCGAGCGAAAAGCCGCCCTTCTGGATGGCGACGACAAAACGCTGAACGAGCTGGAAGCAAAGATCACCGTCGCACAGAACACGATCGCGCGTATGCGAGAGCGTGAGCCGATCTTGGAAGCTGCACGCGAGCAGGCAGCTGTGGACGAAGCGGAGATAGCGAAACAGGCCGAGATCGCGCAGGCCGAGTTGGTTCGGCAGGCTGCGGAAGCGCACATGAAGAAGTACCCGCAGCTAGCGCAGGAAATCGCTCAAATCCTCTCAGAGGTCGCGGCAGCTGAGGCATACATCCAAAGAGTCAATAAGAAGCATGAAGCCCGCGTGGCCGCTCCGGGACAAAGCTTTCGTTATGACGCGGGCGACCACCACGAAGAGACGGTAGCCCGCTGGTATTGGCCGGACGGCAATCCCGCTAGCAAAGAGCTGCAGAGCAGCGAAGGTCGCGCCCCGGACAAACCCAAGGCGCGACAGGTGATCTACGGATTTGGTCGCGATGCAGAAATTCGAACCGACGAGCCGCAGCTCAAAACCCGCACTGTTCGGGTGACGGACAGAGATTCACGGCGCCTTGATCCACTTGGATCTCTCGTTTCGCTGCCCCGATTCGCAATCGATGAGTCCGACCTTTGGAACGCGGACATCTATGCGGCTAAGCGCCGAGACGATGCCGCCGTTATCGACGCCCTGCTATCCGGCAAGAAGGCTAAGGCCGCCTGACCATGGAACGATTCAACGCAATCACACTGCACGCCGAAGCTGAGGGCCGCGAAGAACTCGCGTCCTTCCTGGCCCGCGAGACCGCCTTCAGTATCGAGCAAGCAATTGACCTGTTAGCGCACGCCCCAAGAGCCGTAGACCCGTGGGCTTCAGTGATAGTCGAGTTCGGGGGCAAAGCATGAGCAAGGCAACGCCACTACGCGACTCTCGCGCATCGAATTCGAGCGGGTCCTTCCTACCCCCGTTGAGCACCGCGGGGGCGTTGAGCCCGCATTTTTCGACATTTTTCGGGGCTCCTAACCCCCATCACCAGTTGAGAGGCGCGAGCAGTGGCTAAAGGGGCACCGCGCGCAAAAGCACGAGGGCCGGCGCCTCTGTCAATCAGCGCATTTGCCGCCGCCGCCCGCATGGATAGGCACACGCTGACAACCAAAATCAGCCGCCTTCGCATAGAGCCGGCCGACACGTTGAAGGGAAACCCCCGATATGCCCTCGGCGACTTGCTTCGCATCTACAGAGGTGAACAGGAGCAAAGCGACATCGGGTCTATGGACGCATTCCGGCGGAAAGCGCTGGTTCAAAGCCAGCGGGAGGAACTGAAACTCGCAGCCGAGCGTGGCGAAGTAATTCCCGCCGATGAAGTGCAAGACGAAATATCGCGAGTCCTGAAGCTGGTTGCGCAAAAGCTTGACCAGATACCGGACATCCTCGAACGCGACTGCGGATTGAGCGGGCGCGCTGTCGAGATCATCGAGCGCGAGTTGGACAAGCTGCGGCAGAACCTGGCGGACGAACTATCCGCCGACGACAATGAACCGGAGGGCGTATGACGATGAGAGAACGAGCCGGATTACAGCTCCTATTGGACGCGCAAGTGCGCGATGCTTGCTTTGCAGCAGAGCAGAAAATCACCGAATGGGAATCTGACATCGAGAGATTGGCGCTTACCGGCAAGGTGGACGACTCTGTTATCGCGATGTTGAGGCAGCAAGCGCACGAAACCCGCGAGGCTTTGCGCGCGGGCCTTCAGGAATACGAGGAGACGCCACACGAGCCGCTTTCATGGGCGACCAACGATGAATGAAATCGGCATCGTCCTGCGCGTCAACACGCAGGAGGCTGCGCGGCTATCTGCTGCAGTCAAGGACGTTCAGACGCAGAATCGCTCACTCGAGCGGGATCTACAGCGCGCACTCAAGCTCAAAGAGACCGAGCTGCGCCTCGCTACACAGATGGCAGACGCGCAGAAGACGCTCAACAACCAGTACACGTTCGCAGCGGCGGCGTTGGCAAATGAAGCGGACGAGATTGCGCACTCCCTAGAACTTCAACGCAGCCGGGGCCGCGAGGCCGTGCGCGCCGCAGAAGAGCGCGCCAAGATCGCGCAGCAAGAGATCGTGCGAGCAGAAGCGGCACGCAAATCCGAAGCGAAGCTCGCTGCTGAGCAAGCCGCCGAGCGGCGTCAGTGGCAGGCGAATGCAACGGCGCTGCAGCAGTTCAAGATCAAGACTATTGGGGAGAACATCGCTGCCGAGGAAGCTGCGAACGCAAGCGCGAAAGCGCAGCTAGATCGGCGCGCAGCCTGGGAACGCGAGAACGCCGCCGCGCTACGTGCATTCAAAGTCAAGTCCATCGGCGAAGCGATCGATGCTGAAATCACAGCGCAGGCGAGGCTTGATCGACTCCATGCTGCTGCAATCGCGGAGGACATTGCACGCGAGCGGGCGCGTACAAACGCCGTTGTCCGCGCCCGCGAGCAAGCAACTGCGGCCAAGGCTGCGGAGGCGCGTGGAGCGCTCAGCGCCGTTGGGGTCGGCTCAAGGCTCCTGGGCGGTCCAGTTGCCGCCATAGCATACGCATTGACGACCGGCGCAGCGGCGTCGTCGCGGCAGTCGGTCGACTTCGAACGCGCTGAGCAATCCATCGCCGCCGCAACCGGCAGCCTCGCAATTGCGCGAGCCGAGATGCAAAAGGTTGAGGAGCAGGCAGACCGATTGGGCCTCAGCGTCACCTCTACAGCAAAAACCTGGTCGCAGTTTCAGGCAGCGAGCAAGGGCACAACGCTTGAAGGTGGCAGGACTCGCGACATTTTCCTCGCGGTATCGGAAGCCGCGCAGAAGCTGAACCTTCGCAGCGAGGAAACCGAAGGCGCCTTGCGCGCCCTCGGTCAGATGATGTCGAAGGGCAAGGTGCAGGCAGAAGAACTGCGCGGCCAGTTGGGTGACCGACTGCCCGGCGCGTTCAACATCATGGCTCGCGCCTTGGGTGTCAGCACGGCGCAGCTCGACAAGATGCTGCAGCAAGGCGAGGTGCTCGCGGAGGACGCGCTCCCGAAGTTCGCAGCGGAATTGCGCAGGACGTTCGATACCGACGCGCTCACGCGTATCGATACCGCCGCATCCAACTTCACGCGTCTCGCCAACGAGATCAAAATTGCCGCCAGTGCCTTTGGTGAGCTGGTGAATACAGCGGCGAGCCCTGCAGCAGGCGGCATCGCAGGATTTATGCGGGACGCTCGCGAAAGCGCTCGCTTCCAGCAGGAGTACGGGTTCCTAGACAAGGGATTCAATCCGGCGGCTGTTGGGCGCAATGACCCGCGGTACTTCAACGCCAACGACGCCGCCTTCCGCAAACGCATTGAGGCGTTCTATCAGCAAACTGCGACAGTCTACGGGCCTACGGGCGAAGGCGGCTTCGACTTCACTGCCGGGCTTATTCCACGGCCCTCTGCCAGCGAAAAAGCGCGCCTGTCGGGCGCTGACTTACTAAGCAGCGGGGTAACTCCACTCAGCGACAAAGATCGCAAAGCGCTTCTCACAGTCGAGCGTCAAATACTCACCGTTAACAAGGCTCTCACTGAAGAGCAGCGCTTCCAGGCACGCCTTGCCAATGGCGAGTTTGAGGGGCAACAGCGGGCACTCATCGACGCGCAACGCCGCCTAGCTATTGCAACCGATGGGGCAAGAGCTGCCGACAGAGCAACAGTGTCAAAGGAGAAGCTTAAAGCGCTGAGCCAAGCTCAAGCCGGGTACGCGGCCGAACTCCTAACGTCAGATGCCGCCCACAACGAGCAGATAAAAGACGGCATTCGCGGCCAAATGGCCCGCAACGCGGCCCTGCAGGAAGAGCTGAACACCGGTGCGCGCATCACAAACGTGCGCCGCCGCGAGCTTGAGGCGCTGTATTCGATCGCTGACGTGACCGGGCGCAGCCGAGAGTCCGAAGCAGACATCACAGAAGAGCTCCAAAAGCAGGCTGATCTACGGCGAGAGGCGCGGCAAATCGCCGAGGAAGCCCTGCTAGACGCCTCACGAAGCTCAGGCATAAACCTGGGACAGTCTCGCTCACATAAGGAGATCGAAGCCGAAACGCGAGCGCTAATCGATCAAGAGAACGGCGACTATCTGACGAAGCGGATATCGCTTGAGCTGTCGGGCGAGAACAGCCAAGAAGCTGAGCGGCAGCTCTATGAAGACCATCAGCGGAAGCTCACCGAGATCGCAATGGCCGGCGAAGACGCCCGCGTTGCGCTGACGCGAGCCCGCGCCGACATCATTGGCGGCATCTTCGGCAACCTCGCCAACACCGCCCAGGCTTTCGGAGAGGACGGGTTCAAAGCCTACAAGGCGTTCGCTATCGCAGAGGCTACCGCCTCAATGATTAGCGGCGCTGTGGGTGCGTTCGCGCAGGCGAGCAAGACGTATCCGCCGCCGTTCGGGCAGGTCATGGGCGGCATTGCGGCGGGCGCTGTGGTGGCGTCGGGTATTGCGCAGATTGCGCAGATTCGATCGCTCTCATACGGCGGTGGTCGCGAGCTTGGCGGCGGTGTGAACGAGCGATCGTTCTACGAAGTCGGCGAGAAGGGCCGGCCGGAGCTCTACGAGCAAGACGGCAAGCTCTACATGATCCCCGGCAACAACGGCCGTGTGACGCCTGCTTCGTCGATGCCGGCTGCAGCTGTAGCGCCCGCGCCCGTGGTTCGAATCGAGAACCACGGCGAACCGCTGAACGTCCGCATGAAGAGCTTAATGGGCAACGTCCTTACCCTTGAAGCAGTGCCCGCTATCGTCGATCAAGCTCGCGTAGGCGCTCGGTCGGATCGCATGCGCGATCTTGAAGCGGTCGGGCCGGAGACGCGGTATCGGCAATCGCGCGAGGGCACACGTACGCGGCCTTCTCGTCGGAGATTCGCATAGAGAAACTCACTCGGGGCGTGCTTCGGCTCGCCCTCTTTTCTCGTTTTTTGCGCGCGCTGTTGACAACATGAAAACCGCAAATTGGCAATTTTATTGCCAAATCCAAAAACATCAGAAGCTTGCGTGTTTTCCTAGAGAAAACACTTGCTGCCGGCAAAACGCGGAAATACGGTTGTCTCATCAGCCGGCCGGTTGATGGGCACAGGATGGCTCTCTGCACTGGGAACATGGACGTCCCGACTCGGAGCCACCAATGCAAATCAACCCCGATGGAGCCGTGCTGTTCACCGCCCGCGAAGTTAGCTGCCTGTTCAAGCTCGTAGCGGCAACGTCCGACGGCGATCACGCAGAGATGGGCCTCACGCCGCAGGAAAGCGACGTTTGCCTAGCCGTATATGCGGAACTTGATGATTCGGGCTTGTGCCAAGGACTTCAGGAAGCTGTCCATCTTGCCGCAGCAGCGTGAGCGGGGGGCGCAGATGAAGCTCATGAAGGCCGCTCAATTCCGTACGTCGGGATACTTCGCACCAGGCAGCGAACCCGACCTTGCATCCATTCGCACGAACGTCGTGCAGGGCATCTGGCCCGGCACAGCAACGAAGGGCCTCGTGTATGTTGATGTGGATGCGTTCGAAGCATTGGTTCGCTCCACAAAGCTGAAAGCCCCACCAGCCGCCCCGTTCAACCCAACATACCGGCGGTGAGCGGGCGCCTCATGCTCGCATCCCAGTGGGCGGCCAAATACTTCGCACCGGGCAGCGAACCTGACCTTCGAACCGTTCGCGCCTGGGTTCAAAGGCGACACGTAGCCGGCGAAGTCATCGGCAAACAGACCTACGTGGATGAGGCCGCTTGGCTTGCACGTTCCCGAGGTACAGGGAACGCGCTTGCCGATCGCGTGCAAGAGTTACTCGCCTGACTTCGACGCACCTTTTGTTAGAAGCTCCAAAATCGACTTAGAGCCGCCGGTAGAATCACCCTTCCCGTTCGAAAATCCTGTTTCTTGCGGAGAGAAGATGCAAGAAGCCGCGTGCGCGAGAACAATGTCCTGGGTTCCACTGTTTTCCGCTGCAGTCACGATCGCGCGATAAGTCAGCAACGCGTTTTGGCGGTGTCGATTGACCACCGCGTTATGCTTGTGCGTGGTGTAGTTTTTTGCAGCCATGATGAGCATGTAGCCCAGAACACCAAAAATCAGCACCTTGCTAGTGACTAGTTGGAGCGTCTCCGCATAGTTCTCCGGCTTGATCCAGGCGAACTTATGGAGGAATAAGCTAAAGATAGCGAACGCCCCAAGTGCGAGGGCGAACCGATAGGTAAACGTCAACCACTTATCGGCAAGAGCCTCCTGATTCTGAGCTTCATCTTTGAAGTATATGGCCTGCTGGGAAACTCCCTGCTCAGATGCGACAGCTCGTATCGCGGCAAGCGCTGAGTCGGCATCCGCCTTTGCCTCGTTCAACTGAGTTGTAAGCTTATTCGCTTCATCTTTGATGCCTTGAATAGTTGCTCGTGCCTGAGTCTCTAGGAGGCTGGTGTCAGTGATTCGAGCCACGCCGTAGGCAACGTAGTGCCAAAGCTGAGTGAACACATGGTCACGTCTGCCGGTAATGCTTTGAATGATGCTACTTCTTGTGCTTGCCGGATTTCCCGACGAGGCATCAAAGTCCAATATCTGCTGGAAGAGATTGAAATCGGCGTTGGCGTTTTCAAGGATCGCCTCTAACTGGCTGTCAGCGAAGTCTTCCAGTGTGCTGATTGGGATTCGCCGATAGATCGCAATGACAGCCTCGGCCGGCTGCACGGCGGCGGCAAAATTGAGGCTTTTGCCGAGGTCATCTACTCGCCCCAATGACGTTGGGTCGAACGCTTGAATGCGCTCAAGAGCTTCTTTGCATCTGGTGTAAATCTTCTCTGATGCCACGCCCCACCTCCCCCTGTATAGGTCCCAGGAGGGATAATGCCCGAACTAACAATAACGCCTAGAGAGTTTTTGCTGCGAGGGAATCTAGATGGTCCGCCCAAGCCTGCATCATCTTTCGCCGCTCAGGCAGGTGCTCCGCGTAGTTATAAGAGGCACGCACCCGATTACGCTCCGCGTGGGCCAATTGACGCTCAATCGCATCTTTATTCCAACCTTGCTCGTTCAAGAGCGTAGAAGCCATCGCGCGGAAACCGTGGCCCGTCATCTGGTCGGTTGAATAGCC
Source organism: Hydrocarboniphaga effusa AP103 (assembly GCF_000271305.1). Lineage (GTDB taxonomy): Bacteria > Pseudomonadota > Gammaproteobacteria > Nevskiales > Nevskiaceae > Hydrocarboniphaga > Hydrocarboniphaga effusa. Next base: position 733,294 of record NZ_AKGD01000002.1, on the reverse strand, counting down.
TAGCCGCCGCAAGGCAGCGTTCACCGTGTTCTCCGACATCGGCCGCGCTCGCGTACGTTCACTGGGGAACAGATACGGCCCTCTCTCAGTTTGCGGCTTGAGTTCTTGGAGAATCGCTACAGCCTGCTTTGAAAGGGGAACGATGTGCGGCGCACCCATCTTCATTTTGCTGGCCGGGATGCGCCACTCCGCAGCGGCAAGATCGATCTCGCTCCATTCTGCGTGCCGCAGTTCGCCCGGCCGGACAAAAACCAGTGGCGCCAACTGCAGCGCGCAGGACGTCACAAAAGAGCCCGTATAGCCCTTGAGCGCTCGAAGAAGCTCACCGATCGCCTTGGGGTCGGTGATCGTGGCGAAGTGACCTCCTTTTGCAGGCGGTAGCGCGCCTTTTAGGTCGCCCGACGGATCTCGCATTGCGCGCCCGGTCGCGACCGCGTACCGGAAGATTGCGCCGCAGTCCTGCTTTGCTCGGTGAGCGGTATCAAGCGCTCCACGAGATTCGATTCGGCGCAGCACGGCTAGTAGTTCGGGGGCATTGATTTCCGCAATGGGCCGCTTTCCGAGCCACGGGAACAGGTCTCGCTCCAACCGCGCAAGAATCTTGTCCGAGTGGCTGCCGACCCAGTTGGGCTTATGTTTGGCGAACCACTCTCGGGCGATGAGCTCGAAGCTGTTGGCCGAGCGATCGGCCTGCGCCGCCTTGCCGGCTTGCCGGTTCGTGCTGGGGTCAACACCTTGGGCGATGAGCTTGCGGGCTTGCTCGCGCCGTTCGCGCGCGGCTTTTAGGCTGATGTCGGGGTAGACGCCCAGGGAGATGCGCTTCTCCTTGCCCCCAATCCGATACTTGAGCCGCCACCACTTGCCCCCAGCAGGGGCGACTTCCAAATACATGCCGCCGCCATCAAAAAGCCTCTGCGCCTTCTCAGCGGGCTTCGCATTGCGCACGGCGATTTCGGTTAACGACATGGGGGCAACTCCCTGTGAGAGCAGGCAACTGCCCCCAAAGCTGCCCCCGGTTGCCCCCGGCTGTCAAGGGCCGGCCCCGCTCAGTCGCGGACGGCAAACCAACAAAAAACCCCGGTATTTCCGGGGCTTATGTACAGTCGCGAACAGTCGCGAACGATTTTTTGGTGGATGGTACAGGGATCGAACCTGTGGCCCCCGCCGTGTGAAGGCGATGCTCTACCGCTGAGCTAACCATCCGGGGGCGCGAATCATAGTGCCGTGGGTCGGGAGCGTCAACGCTGGCGGCGGGCTCGGAAGAATCCTCGCAGCAGTTCGGCGGCTTCGGCTTCGAGCACGCCGCCGATCCAGTCGAGGCGGTGGTTGAGGCGAGGGTTGGAGATCAGGTCGTAGACCGAATGCACGGCTCCGGCCTTGGGGTCCTGGGCGGCGTAGACCAGCCGCTCGACACGGGCGTGGATGATCGCGCCGGCGCACATAGCACAAGGCTCCAGCGTGACGTAGAGCGTGGTGCCGGGCAGCCGGTAGTTGCCGAGCTTCTGGCCGGCGGCGCGCAGGGCGATCATCTCCGCGTGGGCGCTCGGGTCGTGCGAGCCGATCGGCCGGTTCCAGCCTTCCGCGACGATCTCGCCGTCCTTCACCATCACCGCGCCGACCGGGACTTCGCCGGCTTCGGCCGCGCGCGCCGCGAGCAGCAGGGCATGGCGCATCCAGGCTTCGTCGGAGGCGCTCGGGGGATTCGGGACGAGGGACGGTGGGTCGATCACGCGCGAATTCTATCCGCCGGCCGCCCCCTATACTTCGCCGCCAACAACCGGAGCCGGTCATGCGCGATTGCATTCTTCACAACCCCCGCTGCAGCAAGAGCCGCGAGGCGCTCAAGCTGCTGCAGGATCGCGGCGTGGACCTGCCGGTGATCGAATATCTGCAGCATCCGCTCAAAGCCGCGGAGCTGCGCGACATCTGCAAGCTGCTCGGCAAGAAGCCGCTCGAGATCGTACGCACCAAGGAGGCTTTGTTCTCGGAACTTGGGCTGTCCGCGGACAACGGCTACAGCGATGCGCAGTGGATCGCGGTGCTCGCCGAGCATCCCAAACTGCTGGAGCGGCCGATCGTGGTGCGCAATGGCAAGGCGGCAGTCGGGCGCCCGCCCGAAGCGGTGCTCGCCCTGCTCTAAGTTTCCGGCACGCAGATCGGGAACATCGAGATTCACCGTATCGATCACCGGCGCCGGCAAATGTGATCGCGCCCGTTCACCGCGATGCCGGGCGACTTGCTTATAGTGCGCCGCACCACGCGCAGCGGCGCGATCTTTGGCGGTGATCCCCCGCCCCGCCTGTTGCGGACGGGCGGGCGCTTCGGAGTTCTGGACGTAATGGAAGGCGGTATCCCTCTCGCGTCGGCGACGCCGACGCTGCGCAGCGCTCATCCGGCGCTCGTGCAACTGGCACTCGCAGTCGGCGGCTTCGCCATCGGCACCACCGAATTCGCCACCATGAGCCTGGTCCCGGACATGGCGCGCGATTTGCAGATCAGCGAGCCCGCCGCCGGCCATGTCATCAGCGCGTATGCGCTCGGCGTGGTCGTCGGCGCACCGCTGTTTGCGGTGCTGTCCGCGCGCATGGCCCAGCGCAGCGTGCTGATTCTGCTGATGACGCTGTTCGCGCTCGCCAATGGCTTGTCCGCGATCGCGCCGAACTATCACGCGATGATGCTGTTCCGCTTCTGCAGCGGATTGCCGCACGGCGCCTACTTCGGCATCGCGATGCTGCTCGCCGCCTCGCTGGTGCCCGTCAACCAGCGCTCGGTGGCCGTCGGGCGCGTGATTCTCGGGCTCACGGTGGCCACCATCGTCGGCGTGCCGCTGGCGAACGGACTCGGACAGGCCGTCGGCTGGCGCTGGGCTTTCGTCGTCGTGAGCGGGCTCGCACTGCTCACTGCGGCGCTCATTGCCTCGTATGCGCCGCGTGACAAGGCCGACAGCAATGCAAGCCCCTTGCGCGAGCTCGGAGCACTCAAGAACCGCGCGGTCTGGCTGACCTTGCTCACGGGCGCCGTCGGCTTCGGCGGCCTGTTTTCGGTCTATACGTACCTGGCGTCGACGCTGACCGAAGTCACCGGCGCCTCGTCGCACGCGCTGCCGTTCGTGCTCGCCGTGTTCGGTGTCGGCATGACGATCGGCAATCTCGTGGTGCCACGTTTCGCGGACCGCGCCTTGATGCCCACCGCCGGTTTTCTGCTGCTGTACGCCGCCCTTTGCCTGGCCGCGTTTCCGTTCGCGGCGCACGCGCTCTGGAGCATCACGCTGGTGATGTTCCTGATCGGCACGAGCGCCGCGCTCGCGACGGTGCTGCAGACGCGGCTCATGGACGTGGCCGGCGAGGGCCAGCGGCTCGCGGCGGCGCTGAACCATTCGGCGTTCAACACCGCCAATGCGCTCGGCCCCTGGCTCGGCGGCCTCGCGATCACGGCCGGCTACGGCTGGACGTCGACGGGCTGGGTCGGCGTGGGACTGGCGCTCTGCGGCTTGCTGGTCTGGGCGCTGTCGGGAGGAGTCAAGCTGCGCCGCTGAGCTCTCGCTCGCAGGCGGTGGTTACGGCCCGCGGCCCAACCCACCCTGCGCACGAAGCGAGTAGTGCTCGGACTTAGAATCGGGCGCATGCAGGACGACCACTTCCCCAATGGCCTTTTCGACGACGATCCGCCGGAGCCTGCGCCCAAGGCCAAGCCGCAGCCGAAGGAGCGCAAGCCTTCCAAACGCACGGTGCTTGCGGTCGCCGCGGTGCCGGAGCACGAAGCGCTCGCCGCCGCGCTGCCGCCCTCACTCAAGATCGGCACCTCGTCGTGGAATTATCCGGGCTGGGCCGGCTTCGTCTGAGATGGCGATTACGAGGAAACCAGGCTCTCGCGCCACGGCCTCGCCGCCTATGCGCAGCACCCGCTGCTGCGCAGCGTGAGCCTCGACCGGGCCTTCTACAAACCGCTGGAGCGCGCGCAGTACGCGGCCTACGCAGCGCAGATGCCCGAGCACTTTCGCTTCACCGTCAAGGCGCCAAGCCTGATCGCCGACGCGCTGATCCGCGAAGAAGGCCGCGGGCTCGCCGAGAACAGCGTGTTTCTCGATCCCGATCTCGCGATCACGCAATTCGTCGAGCCTGCGGTCACCGGTCTCGGCGATCGGCTCGGCGCGCTGGTGTTCCAGATCAGTCCGTTGCCGCCGTTTCTGCTCGAACGCCCGGGCGAGGTCATCGAGCGCATCGGCCGCATGCTGCAAGCATTGCCCGATGTGCGTGCGCGCTTGCCCGAAGCGGTGATCGCGGTGGAATTCCGCGACCCGATCTTCGTCGCGCCAGAATGGTCGGGACAACTCGTCGACATGCTGCGTGCGAGTCGCGCCACGTATTGCCTCGGCCTGCACGGCAAGATGCCGCCGATCGAAGCGCAGCTGCCGATCCTGCGCGCGCTCTGGCCCGGGCCGCTGGTCTGCCGCTGGAACCTGCACCACAAGCACGGCGCCTATGGTTACGAAAAAGCCAAGCAGCTCTACGGAAACTTCGATCGCATCGTCGATGCGGACATCGAGACGCGGCAGGCCCTCGCGCGCGTCGCGGCCGCGACGGCGAGCGCCGGCCATCCCGCGATCATCACCATCGGCAACAAGGCCGAAGGCTCGGCTCCGCGCTCGGTACTCGCGCTGAGCGAGGCGATCGTCGAGCGCTTGCGCCGGCCTTCGTAGCGCACAAAAAAAGATCGGCGCCGAAGCGCCGATCTCCCGACTCATCCGCGTGAAACGCAGCGATCACGCCACCGTTGCGAGCGCCTCGTTGAAGGTCTTGCTCGGACGCATCACCGCATCGCGCTTCTGGGCGTCGGCGAGGTAGTAGCCGCCGATGTCGGCCGGCTTGCCCTGCACTTCGGCGAGTTCGTCGACGATCTTCTTCTCATTGGCGGCCAGCGTTTCGGCCAGGGTTGCGAACTTGGAAGCGAGCTCCTTGTCCTCGGTCTGCTGGGCGAGTTCCTGCGCCCAGTACATGGCGAGATAGAACTGGCTGCCGCGGTTGTCGAGCTGGCCGGTCTTCGGCGACGGGCTTTTGTTGTTGTCGAGCAGCTTGCCGGTGGCGGCGTCGAGCGTCTTGGCGAGCACCTTGGCCTTGTCGTTGTTGAACTTGATGCCGAGCTCTTCGAGCGAAACCGCGAGCGCGAGGAATTCACCGAGCGAATCCCAGCGCAGATGATTCTCTTCGACGAGCTGCTGCACGTGCTTGGGCGCCGAACCGCCCGCGCCGGTTTCGTAGAGGCCGCCACCGTTCATGAGTGGAACGATCGACAGCATCTTCGCGGACGTGCCGAGCTCCATGATCGGGAACAGATCGGTCAGGTAATCGCGCAAAATGTTGCCGGTCACCGAAATGGTGTCGAGCCCGCGAATCACGCGCTCCAGCGTGTAACGCATGGCGCGCACCTGCGACATGATCTCGATCTTCAAGCCGCTGGTGTCGTACTCCTGCACGTACTTCACAACCTTCTGGATCAGCTCGTGCTCGTGCGGGCGATACGGGTCGAGCCAGAACACGGCCGGCATGCCGGACTGGCGCGCACGCGTCACCGCGAGCCTGACCCAATCGCGAATCGCCGCGTCCTTGACCTGGCACATGCGCCAGATGTCGCCCTCTTCGACGTTCTGCGAGAGCAGCACTTCGCCGGTGGCGAGGTCGACGATGTTGGCGACGCCGTCTTCGGGCACTTCGAAAGTCTTGTCGTGCGAGCCGTACTCTTCGGCCTGCTGCGCCATCAGGCCGACGTTGGGCACCGTGCCCATGGTCCTGGGATCGAAGGCGCCATGCGTCTTGCAGAAGTTGATCATCTCCTGGTAGATGCGCGCGAAGGTCGACTCGGGCATCACCGCCTTGACGTCCTTCAAACGGCCATCGGCGCCCCACATCTTGCCGCCGTTGCGGATCATCGCGGGCATCGAAGCATCGACGATGACGTCGTTCGGCGAGTGGAAATTGGTGATGCCCTTGGCCGAATCCACCATCGCGAGTTCCGGACGGTTTTCGTGGCAGGCGTGCAGATCGCGCATCACTTCTTCGTACTGGCTCTGCGGCAGCGTCTTGATCTTCTCGTAGAGCTGCGCCATGCCGTTGTTGACGTTGATGCCGAGCTCGTCGAACAGCTTGCCGTGCTTGGCGAAGGCGTCCTTGTAGAAGATCTTCACGCAGTGGCCGAACACGATCGGATGGCTGACTTTCATCATCGTCGCCTTCACGTGCAGCGAGAACATCACGCCGGTCTTGCGCGCGTCGTCGATCTCCTTCTCATAGAACGCGAGCAAGGCTTTCTTGCTCATGAACATGCTGTCGATGACTTCCTTGTCCTGCAGCGAAACCTTGGGCTTGAGCACGTAGGTCTTGCCACTCTTGCCGACGAGTTCCATCTTCACGTCGCGCGCCTTGTCGAGCGTCATCGATTTTTCGCCGTGATAGAAGTCGCCGCCGTGCATGTGCGACACGTGGCTGCGCGACGCCTGGCTCCATTCGGCCATCGAGTGCGGATGCTTGCGTGCGTAGTCCTTCACGGCCTTGGGCGCGCGGCGATCGGAGTTGCCCTCGCGCAGCACCGGGTTCACCGCGCTGCCGAGCACCTTCGAATAGCGGGCGCGGATCTCCTTCTCTTCGTCGGTCTTCGGGTTTTCCGGGAAGTTCGGAATCTTGTAGCCCTTGGACTGCAGTTCCTTGACCGCGTTGATCAGCTGGTTCACCGATGCACTGATGTTCGGCAGCTTGATGATGTTGGCCTCGGGCGTCAGCGTGAGCTTGCCGAGTTCGGCGAGGTTGTCGGGGACGCGCTGCTCCTCGGTCAGGTATTCCGGGAACTGGGCCAGGATGCGCGCGGCGACGGAGATGTCGCTGGTGTCGATCTTGATGCCGGCCGGCTCCGCGAACGTGCGAATGATCGGCAGGAAGGCCGCGGTCGCGAGCAGCGGCGCCTCATCGGTCAGAGTGTAGATGATGGTCGGCTGCTGCGTGCTCATGCGTCTGATCTCCTGGAATTCTTCAATGGGTTCCAGCCCGCGGCGTGGAAGGGCTGCATGACCGGATCTGGCCGGTCACGTGCTTCCGTTCGACCGCTGGGTCTGTCAGAAATTCTTCGAGCCCTCGGCGTGTAGATCCAGGGCGGCTACCGGCGCTTTCGACGGCGAGCCGCGCTGGGAGAGCGGGGGACATTATGTCACGCGGCGCCATGCCAACGCTCAGCCAGGCGAATGGGGCGGTTGTTCGGACGGTTGAATCGCCCGAGACGCTGCATACAGGCGTCCGCCTGCCCTTGGAGGGGCGCCATTCAAAAAACCGCAGGGAGCAGCCCATCACCCGTTCAACCGGCGGTTGCACGGCCGGAGTACGTGTTCATGAGCTTCTCCGTGCGATGGCAGCGCGCCTGGCGTCCGGGCTATCCGGCCGCCAGCTAAGGACTGCCGCGATAGCCAACGAAAACGCCATGATGATCGACGCTAGCGAGAACCCGTTGGCGACTTCTTTCGTGCTCGCACCGTCAGGCACCATCGAGAAGAACACGCCGCCCACCAGGGCGACCGACAGTGCGGCGCTGATCTGCAACACGGCGCTGACCACACCGGCCGCGAGCCCAGCCCATTTCTCTTCCACTTGGTCCACGTTGAGCCGCACAAGTGCCGGGTGCGCGATACCTTGTCCAACGCCTATCAAGACGAGGGGAATGGGCAGCCACGATGGCTCTGCACAGGCCACCAGAACGGCCGTGATCGCCAACCCTATCGCCTCCAAACTCATGCCAAAAGCTGCTGCGCGTGCATGAAGCCACCGCGCTACCCGAGGGCCACTCAGCGCGCCCCAAAGAAGTCCGACACCAACAGGCAGAATCGCAAAGCCGGCAGCCAGGGGGCCGTGGTCCAGCCCTGCTTGCTGGTAGACCGAAAAGGTCAGAAAGAAGGCCGCGAGGGCATAGAAAAACAGGGTCGCCAAGAGAGTGCGTTGTAATGCCGGAGATGAAAGCGCCGTGGGGGATACCAGTGGTGAGGCTCCTGACCGCTCCCGGGCCTTCTGGTGGCGCCAGAAGGCAATCAACAGCAGCGGCGCAAGAGCAAGAATGCCCAGGCTCCACAGCGGCCAATCGTGCTCCCGCCCCTCGATGAGTGGCACCACGAGGGCAAGCAAGCCCAACGCCAGCAACGCCGCGCCCGGCACATCCAAGCGGTCAGGGGCCGAAGCTTTGCGCTCGGGAAGCAGGATGAGTGCCGCGGGAATCGCGACAGCGATGACAGGCAGGTTGACCAGGAAGACGCTCCTCCAGCCGAGGTTCCATGGGCTTGCAGCAACCAGCAGGCCGCCCAGGAGCTGGCCTGTTACCGATGCCAGTCCGAACGTCGCACCATACCAACTGAGCGCGCGATTCTTTTCGCTCGTGTGGAAGAGCGCATGAATGAAGGCGAGCGACTGCGGCGCCATCACCGCAGCCGATATTCCCTGCAGCAGCCTCCCTGTTACGAGCACCTCGGCCGAGGGTGCCAGCCCACACAGGGCAGAAGTGACCCCGAAGCCAACCATGCCCGCCAGGAACGCGCGCTTTCGACCCAGTATGTCGCCTATGCGGCCACCCAGAACGAGGGTGACCGCATAGGCCGTGGCGTACACCGAAACCACCAGCTGGGACACGTCCGGCGAGGCACGCAAGTCTTCCCGAATTGCCGGCAGCGCGACATTGACGATGAAGAAGTCCAGTGGCGGCAGCAGCGTACCGGTGAGCAGTACCACCAGTGCGATCCAGCGACGTGAGTCCGGACGCTCCGCTTCCGAGCCTGCGATTGATGTGTTCATCGGGTGGCACCTTGTCTTGCGGGCCGTAGCGAAGGATCGCCTTAGCGCATGCCGCCGGATGCCATGATGCGTTCGCCGGTCACCCACCCCGCGTCGTCGGACGCAAGGAACGAGACGATCGACGCGACATCCTTGACTTGGCCAATGCGACCAAGCGGCGTCTGCTCCTCGTTCCATTTCTGGAACTCGGAACCCATGACACCCGCGGCGTGAGTACCGTCCGTCTCGATCAATCCGGGACTGACTGCGTTGACGCGGATACCTCGCGGACCGAGCTCGCGCGACAGGACGCCCGTGATCGCATCGATTGCGCCCTTCGTTCCACTGTAGATCGCGCTTTCCACCGGAAGAACGCGTGTGACGAACGAACTGATATTGATGATGCTTGCGCCCTCGCGCAGGAACGGCGATGCGACGCCCGTGACGAGGATGGGTCCGAGCACGTTGATGTCGAATTGCTGGCGGTACAGCTCTTCCGTGCTCGCCTCGATCTTGGCGAACTGATAGACGCCTGAGTTATTCACCAACACATCCAGCCGACCGAAACTGTCGATGGTCGCCTGGACGAGCGCCTCGACATCGGATCGCTTGCGGACATCGGCCTGTACCGCCACCACTCGCCCACCTGCAGCTTCGATTTCGGCGACGACCTTCTCCGCCGCACTCTTGTCGGTTGCGTAGTTGACGACTACCTGCGCTCCGTCATTCGCCAGTCGGCGGGCGATTCCCGCCCCGATGCCCTTTGATGCGCCCGTCACCAAGGCGACTTTATCGTTCAACCTGCTCATGCTCTTTGACTCCGGATGGAACGCCGGGATTGGCGGTGCCGGCCGAGGGCGGCCGAAGGCCCTTTGCATGGCGGATCAGGAAGAAGAAGAGCCATGCCGAGTCGGCCGACCTGGCTTCCGTGTAAGGAGCGGCCAATGCAAGGACGCGCATAGTGCGACTGACAGTGTTGTTTGTGCACTGCCATTTCTGCATATTCCGCGTACATATTTGAACGGCTTGAATGGCGATGGAATGGAGCGATGTCAGGATCTTTCTCGCCGTCGCACGCGCAGGTTCCCTGGGTGAGGCGGCCCGGCGCCTCGACGTGAGCCACCCTACGGTCGGCCGGCGGATAAAGGCGCTCGAAGAGGAGGCCGAGCAGCCACTCTTCCGCCGGACCAAGGACGGCCTGGTGCTCACGGATGCGGGGGATCGCGTGCTGTCGCTCGCGGAGTCCATGGAGAACTCAGCGCTCTCCATGGAGCGTCGCCTGACGGGCAACCACGAAAGACTCGAAGGCATCCTTCGGGTGTCGTCGGCAGACTGGTTCGCAGCCTTCGTTCTCGCTCCAGTCTTCGTGGAGATGGGGCGGCTTCACCCTGCCGTGGTTCCGGAAGTCATCGCGAGCTACCGCCTCCTGGATCTGAGCCGTCGTGAGGCCGACCTTGCCTTTCGCATCGTCCCGTTCAGCGAACCCGACATCGTCCAGCGACGCCTGATGACGATGCCCTATGGCTTGTACGGAACGGCGGATACGGTCGCGGCGGCGAGAGGCGATCCAGCGTCTGTGGGGCTCATCCTGATGAACTCCGCACAAAGCCATTTTCCGGACGTGGCCTGGCTTATCGAGCGGTTTCCCGATTCGTCGCGTGTATTCACCAGTACGAGCCGTAGCGTGCAAGCCCAGATGTGCCTGCGTGGACGTGGGATCGCGGTTCTGCCGCGGCCGCTAGGCGATGGAACAGCGGGACTCCAGCGCATCGAGGCACTGGGCACCCCGCCCACAAGGGACATCTGGGTCGGATATCACCAGGACCTCAGGCACATGGACCGGTTGAGAGCCATGCTTGATGTCACGGAGAAAATGTTGGGCAGGGACCGAAAGTGATCAACAGTCTCAAGGCGATCAACTACAAGCTGCATGATTTCGACGGCGGCCCTGTCTCGGCTTTCCAAGACATCGGCTCGATAGTGGAGCGCCGCTTTCTCGCGAACACAAACGCGGTGCGGGTCGCCTGGAAGGTTCAGGCGTCCGCCAAGGCTCGCTCGCGCGTCGCGTCGTACTTTCTGATATCCGCCGAGAGCCGCTGTCCCCATCGCGTCACAAAGGCGATGGTGTCGGCGGCCGCCAAGTGGGCGCTCAGGGCCTGCTGGTCTCGCCAGCGCTCCATCACGAGCAGCCGCCCGCGAGACGGGTCAACCACGGCGGCGTCATAGGACATGACGCCGTCTCGCTCGCGGGCGGCTTCGGCGAGATCGGCGAGGTCGCGGGTGAAGGCCTTCAGGTCCGAGGGCGGAACCTGCACGTAACCAGTGACGATGATCATGGCGAGCGACTCCAGAAGCTCGAACAAGGAAACGGAGCCCACGGCGACGAGCAGGCGCGTCGGGGTCAGGAGACGGTCAGGACGATCTTGCCCTGAATGCCGCCCTCGGCGACACGGTGGTGCGCGCTCGAGGCTTCCGACAGCGGAAAGACGCTATCGATCACCACGCGAACGGCCCCCTGGTCGAGCAATGCGGCGGCCGTCGCCAGCTGCGCGCCGTTCGAGCGGACCTGGGTCGACGAGACCCTGATCCCGCGCTTTGCCGCCGCATCGCGGCCCTCGAAGCCCAGGGGATTGACCAGGAACAGGGCGCCACCCGGCTTGATCACGCTCAGGAAGCGCTCCATCCGTGGACCGCCCACCGCATCGAGCACCAGGTCAACATCCCGAACGACCGTTTCGACAGCGGTTTTTCCGTAATCGATGAACTGCTCGACTCCGAACTCGCCGAGCATCGCGGCGTTCTTGGCTGAGGCCACGGCGATCACCCGCGCGCCCCGCGTCTTGGCCAACTGCGCCGCCAGATGGCCGACGCCCCCGCCCGCGCCGTTGATCAGCACCGTCCGGCCCTCAAGCTCGACCGGCTCATGCGGGAAGTCCTGGAAGGGATTGGGCACGTCGTGGCCAAGCTCGACCAGGAACTGCCACGCCGTGAGCAGGGACATCGGCGCGGCGGCCGCGTGGATATGATCCAGCCTGGCAGGCTTGTGGGCCAGGTGCGAGGCCGGCCCGCAGACATACTCGGCATAGGCACCGCCGCCGGTCATCACACCCTCGGGAAAACGCACCATGCCGTAGACCTCGTCGCCGACCTTGAAACCGTCGACATCGGCAGCGGTCGCTTCGACCACGCCGGCGATGTCGGTCCCCAGGATCAGCGGGAAGTCGGCGTTCGGCCGCCATTCGGGCGGCAGGGCGCGATAGCCGTCGCGTAGATACCAGTCCGGCGGATTGAGGCCTATGGCCCGGACACGGACCAAGACTTCGCCCGGGCGGACGTCGGGCTTGGGCGCATCTTCGTAAGTCAGCACATCAGGTCCGCCAAAGGCGTGCAGTCGAGTTGCTTTCATCGTCTCGCTCATGATCTTTCTCCTTGCGAGGCAATATAGCGGCGAGCAATTAGGTTGATAATGAGGCCCGAAATCAGTTTTATAGTTCCGCCATGGAACGAATAAGCCTTGACCGTCTCACCGGTTTGATCGCGTTTGCGCGCGTCGGCGCCCTGGGCAGCTATGCGGCGGCGGCGCGGTCGCTGTCGATATCCCCCTCGGCGGTCAGCAAGAGCATCCAGCGACTCGAGCAGCGCCTGGGGGTCTCCCTGTTCACGAGGACGACGCGCTCGCTGGCGTTCACGCCAGAAGGCCGCGACCTCCACGAGCGAGCCTTGGGTCTGATCCGCCAGGCCGAGGAAATCGAGCAGATGGCGCTGACAGCGCGCTCGGCGCCTCGCGGCACGCTGCGGGTGGCCACCTCCCTCCCAATCGGTCTGCACGTGATCGCACCGGCCCTGCCCGGCTTCCGGCGGCGCTTCCCTGACGTGACGATCGATCTTCGGCTCGGCGACCAGATGACCGATCTGATCGACGAAGGGATCGACGTCGCCGTCCGTATCGGTGACCTCCCGGACAGCCGCCTGCTATCGCGCAAGCTGGCACCGTACCGGCTGTGCTGCCTTGCATCACCAGCCTACCTCGCCGAGCGCGGCGCGCCCGCGCATCCGCACGACCTCGAAGGCCACGACACGGTCAACCTGCGCTACCAGAGCACGGGACAGATGTTCCGCTGGCCCTTCAGGATCGGCGGCCAGGAAATCGAGATGCTGCCACGGTCCGACATCGTCGTGGACACAAGCGAGGGGGTGATGGCCGCGCTCGTCGCGGGCGGCGGGATCGGCATCGGCGCGTCGTTCGCCGCCGCGCCCCATATCGCGCGCGGAGAGCTGTCGCCGGTGCTCGTCGACTTCGCGATCGAACGGCGGAATATCACCGCGCTATGGCCCGAGAGCCGACGCAGCAATCCAGCGGTCCGCGCCTTCCTGGACATGCTCGAACCGGCCTTCGAGCACAAGGTGACCGTGTCGGACTTGGCCACACCGGGCCGCGGTGATGGCCAAGCGCGATGACGGCCATGTGGCGTCGAGCGCCCGGGAGCAGGCTTTGACCAAGGCAGCGGCTCTGGCGGGACATCTTTAGGAAACAGGTCCTGGTTGCGCACGAACCGGCATTGAGTGGCTGCAGTAAGACCGCCCGTAGTGCGATCGGCTTCGGCAATGGCAGCGCGAAGGGCGACGGGCTTGACGCGTGACGTGGAAGCTCCATAAGCGAGGTCTGGCGGCGTGTCCGTGAACCATCCTTCGTGACCTACAGGCGGCGAACCGCCAGCGTCAAGGACGGCACGCTTTGGTACAACCTGCCGCAGCAAGCCGGGGCATAGCGCGTAGCCCCACAAGCCCCGCCCATTGCGGCGGGGCGCCATCGAAACCTCGCCGCGCCAGCGGCACCGATCGCCGTGCCGCGCGCAAGCCGTTGCGCGCCCACCTCGTCGCCGCCTGGCCGAAGGCGGCGGCGAGGGATTTTGTGGTGGACGTTGAAACCGGGAGCGACAGCTTGGACTTGGAGTCGTCGGTGGGGAAGCTGATTGAGTTCCGGTTCTTCCGTTTCAACACAAAGCTACGACTGCTTTGGGAGAAAGCCAGCAAGATAGCGCTTGAATGACTTCACCAGCACTGGGCTCGCCATCGCTGGCCCAAGCGACGAAACCATCGGGACGGACCAGCAGCGCGCTCAATCCCAGACGATCTTTCACCTCGCCTGTCTGGTACTTGATCTTCCCTTGCAGGCGATGGCCGAGCGATTGCAGCGCCGCACGGCCGTCGAAATCGAGCAGGACGCCGCTGCCATCGCGCAACACGGCGCCGAGCCGGGGCCCGTCGGCGAACTCGAAATCCGGTGCGCTGCGGCCAACGAGCGGATGATGGCCGCCGAGGTCGTAACGCAAGGAAACACCCCATACGCGTTCGGCGAAGTAGGTCGCGCCATCGCGGGTATCGATCAGATCGCGCATGACGGCCCGAAGCGCGCGCGATGCCGGCCGCATCAGCGCGACCTGCGCGCGCGTCCACTCGAGAATGCGCGCGCCGACCGGATGCCGCTCGGCGCTGTAACTGTCGAGCAAGCCGTCCGCCGCTTCGCCGCGAATCGTCGCGGCGAGTTTCCAGCCCAGATTCATCGCATCGCCCAGACCGAGGTTCAAGCCCTGCCCGCCCAGCGGCGAATGGATGTGCGCGGCGTCGCCGGCCAACAGCACGCGCCCCTTGCGATACGTCGTGGCCTGTTTGCTGCGGTCGGTCCAGGTCGAGGCGACATGCAAGGTATTGACCTTCACGTCCACGCCGGACACGCGCCGCAACACCTCCTGCACCTGCTCGCGCGTCAGCGCCGCGCGATGTGCCGCGCCACCATCGAAATCGGCGACGCCGAACGTGCCCGGCTGCCACTGTGTGTAATGGCCGCTCGGCGTCGAATGGCGGCCGAGCGGAAGCATCGCGGGATCGGTCAGATCGACCTGCACCGAATAACCGGTGAATTCCGGCTCGGTGCCGACGAACTCGAAACCGCCGAGCTTGCGCACGCTGCTGCGCCCGCCATCGCAACCCACCAGCCAAGGCGCGCGGAAAACTTCGTGGCCGGCACGGACGACGACTTCATCGTCCGTAAACTCAAGGCCTTCGACGCCCTGACCGCGCCGGATTTCGACGCCGAGCGAAAGCGCATGCGCGGCGAGCACGCCTTCGAGATGCGCCATTTCGACGCCGAATTGCGCGTCGGCCGGACCCGGCAACCGGTACGCCCAGCGCGACGCCTCGATGTTGGCATAGTCGAACTGGATACCGGCGAAGTGGCCGGCCGGGCCACGGCCTGGCGAAGCCGAAGCCATCGATGCCGGCTGCGGCTGGCTGTCGCTGCGAGGTTGCGCTGCGATTCGCTCCAGCAGCCCGCGCCGATGAAACGCTTCGATGCTCGCCCCCCAAAGACCGCGCATGCCGAATGGAAGTCGCTTCAGTGGCGAATGCGGATTTTCGTCGCGCTCCAGTACCAGCACGGAAACGCCCGCGAGCCGCAGTTCGCAAGCCAGAAACAATCCGACGGGGCCGGCGCCGGCAATGATGACGTCGTAGACGGACGAAACGCGATGAGTGTCGTGCACGGAAATACTCCTGAAGTGGGCGATTGATCGTTCCACCGGAGCGTTCCCCGAAGCCGAAGCCCGCACCGACGAACGACGGGACGCGCGTGACGTCCACTGTTCGTCGCGGGGATCTCGTGCACGGGGCCAAAGACCAGAGCTTTCGTTACCGAAAGGGGTTGGGCTTACCAAACCAACCCTGCCTTTTCCGACACCGCATCCTATCAAACCCGCCGGATCTGCCGCCGAAGCGCGTCGCTGGCGAGCGACCGTTCGAGCGGCATTGAACGCGCCGGCGTCGAGCGCCTTGTTCTCGAAGATGGCCACCAGGTCGGTCAGCCGCTCCACCATCTCCTTGCCGGTGCCAAGCTTGGCGGCGTCGTTGAAGTCCGGGAAGTCGGACAGCGAGAGCTGCGCGTTGGCCGCCACCAGCGGCGCAATGATCTTCTTGTTGATCTGTCGCCGATGTCGCTCTTGCCCTTCAGCGCCATCATGTCGGCGAAGCTGGCGCCGGGCGGAATCGTGAGCGGCTGGTAGGGCTTGCCGGCGTACTTGTCGCTGACGTACTTGATGAACAACAGCACCAGTACGTAGTCCTTGTACTGGCTGGCGTCCATGCCGCCGCGCAGCGCGTCGCAGCTCTGCCAGAGCGAGGAATAGAGTTCGGACTTCTTGAGGGCCATCAGCGATTTACCGTGGTGCGGACATGAAAAAACCGCCGGACTTCGGCGGTTTTCGTTGTTTCGGAGACAGCCGCTCGCTCTATTCCCACTCGATCGTCGCGGGCGGCTTGCCGGAGACGTCGTAGACCACGCGCGAGACACCGGCGATCTCGTTGACGATGCGGCGCGAGCAGACGTCGAGCAGCTCGTACGGCAGATGCGCCCAGTGCGCGGTCATGAAATCGATGGTCTGCACCGCGCGCAGCGCGATGACGGGCTCGTAGCGACGGCCGTCGCCGGTCACGCCGACCGACTTCACCGGCAAAAAGACCGCGAAAGCCTGGCTGGTCTTGTCGTACCAGCCGCTCTTGCGCAGCTCTTCGATGAAGATGTGATCGGCCAGGCGCAGCGTATCGGCCGCGGCCTTGGTGACTTCGCCGAGGATGCGCACGCCCAGGCCCGGGCCCGGGAACGGATGGCGATAGACCATTTCGTGCGGCAAGCCCAGTTCGACGCCGATGCGGCGCACTTCGTCCTTGAACAGCTCGCGCAGCGGCTCGACGAGCTTGAGCTTCATGTGCTCGGGCAGGCCACCGACGTTGTGATGGCTCTTGATCACGTGCGCCTTGCCGGTTTTGGCACCGGCCGACTCGATCACGTCCGGATAGATCGTGCCCTGAGCCAGGAACTGCACGTTGTCGATCTTGCTCGACTCTTCATCGAACACATCGACGAACAGCTTGCCGATGATCTTGCGCTTGGCTTCCGGATCGGCCACGCCCGCGAGCGCTTCGAGGAAGCGCTGCTCGGCGTTCACGCGAATGACCTTCACACCGAGATTCTTGGCGAAGATCTGCATGACCTGATCGCCTTCCTGATGCCGCAGCAGGCCGTGATCGACGAACACGCAGGTCAGCTGCTTGCCGATCGCCTTGTGCAGCAGCGCGGCGACCACCGACGAATCGACGCCGCCCGAAAGGCCCAGCAACACGTGGCCATCGCCGACCTGCGCACGAACGCGCGCGATCGCGTCGTCGATGATGCTGTCGGGCTTCCAGGCATTGCCGCAACCGCAGATCTCGTGCACGAAACGCGAGTAGATGCGTTCGCCCTGCTTGGTGTGCGTGACTTCGGCGTGAAACTGCAGGCCGTAGTAGTGGCGCATTTCATCGGCCATGCCGGCGAGCGGCAAGTCTGGCGTCGAGGCGATGCACTTGAAGCCTTCGGGCAGCTGCACCACGCGATCGCCGTGACTCATCCAGACGTCGAGCAGGCCGTGGCCTTCGGCGTTGACGCGATCTTCGATGCCCTTGAGCAGCTGCGAATGTCCGCGCGCGCGAACCTCCGCGTAGCCGAATTCCTTCTGGTCGTGCGGCTCGACCACGCCACCGAAGTGATGCGCCATCACCTGCATGCCGTAGCAGATGCCGAGCACCGGCACGCCGAGTTCCCAGACCGCGGCCGGCGGGCGCGGCGAGCCTGCCGCGGCGACCGATTCCGGGCTTCCCGACAGGATCACGCCCTTGGGCGCGAACTCGCGAATGGCCGCGTCGGCCATGTCGTACGGGTGCAGCTCGCAGTAGACGCCGAGCTCGCGCACACGGCGAGCGATGAGCTGGGTGAGCTGGCTGCCGAAGTCGAGGATCAGGATCCGGTCGGCGTGAATGTTTGCAGCGGGTGCGGACATCAACGGGTTCTCAGCTTCAGCCGACGCGATAGTTCGGCGCTTCTTTGGTGATCGTCACGTCGTGGACGTGGCTTTCCTTGATGCCGGCGGACGTGATCTTCACGAAGCGCGTCTTGGTGCGCATTTCGCCGATGCTCAGGCAACCCGTGTAGCCCATGCTCGCACGCAGGCCGCCGATCATCTGATGCACGATCGCGCCCATCGGGCCCTTGTACGGAACACGGCCTTCGATGCCTTCCGGAACCAGCTTCTCGACTTCGCTGGTGGTGTCCTGGAAGTAGCGATCCTTGGAGCCCTGGGCCTGCGACATTGCGCCCATGCTGCCCATGCCGCGATACGCCTTGTACGAGCGACCCTGATAGAGCTCGACTTCGCCGGGCGCTTCTTCGGTGCCCGCGAGCATCGAGCCCACCATCACGCAGTACGCGCCGGCCGCGATGGCCTTGGCGAAATCGCCCGAGTAGCGTACGCCGCCATCGGAGATCAGCGGAATGTTGCGGCCACGCAGCGCATCGGCTACCGACATCACCGCGCTGATCTGCGGAACGCCCACGCCCGCAACGACCCGCGTGGTGCAGATGGAGCCCGGGCCGATGCCGACCTTGACTGCGTCGGCGCCCGCATCGACGAGCGCGAGCGCGGCCTCGCCAGTGGCGATGTTGCCGCCGATCACCTGTAGATCGCCGTAGCGCTTCTTGATCGCACGAACGCGATCGAGCACGCCCTTGCTGTGTCCGTGTGCGGTATCGACGATGACGACGTCGACCCCCGCTTCGACGAGCGCGGCGACGCGCTCGTCGGTGTCGCCGCCGGTGCCGACCGCGGCACCGACGCGCAGGCGGCCGTGCTCGTCCTTCGAGGCATTCGGGAAGTCGGTGGACTTCTGGATGTCCTTCACCGTGATCATGCCGCGCAGCTGGAAGGCGTCGTTGACCACGAGCACCTTCTCGATGCGGTGCTGGTGCAGCTTGGCGATCACCTCTTCCTTGCTCGCGCCTTCCTTGACCGTCACCAGGCGCTGTTTCGGCGTCATGATGCTCGACACCGGCTGGTCGTAGCGCGTCTCGAAGCGCAGGTCGCGCGAGGTGACGATGCCGACGAGCTGGTTGCCCTCGACCACCGGCACGCCCGAGAAGCGATGCGCGCGCGTGAGCGCGAGCACTTCGCCGATGGTCATGCCCGGATGCACGGTCACCGGGTCGACGATCACGCCGGCTTCGAACTTCTTGACCGCGCGGACTTCGGCGGCCTGGCGCTCGGCCGTCATGTTCTTGTGAACGATGCCGATGCCGCCTTCCTGCGCGAGCGCGATCGCGAGCTTGGATTCGGTGACCGTATCCATGGCCGCGGACAGCAGCGGAATGTTGAGGGTGATGCGCGAAGTCAGCGGGGTACGAAGATCGACCTGCCTGGGCAGCACTTCCGAGTACGCGGGCTGTAGCAGCACGTCGTCGAAAGTGAGGGCTTCGAGATCGATGCGGGAGTCTTGGGAAAGACGCGACATGAACGGCTCCGGCAAAGCGACATTATACAGATGCGGTTTCCGCATGGGGCCTCCGCAGAAGGCATCCGCAGACCGGCTTTAATAATCCGGCGAACCCCTCCCATAATCGCGGATGCCTACCGCCACCACGGTCTACGCCGTTTCCGAGCTCACCGAGATCCTGCGCGCCCTCGTCGAGGACGCGCTGCCCTCGGTCTGGGTCGAGGGCGAGATTTCGAACCTGTCCAAGCCGAGTTCGGGGCATTGGTACTTCACGCTCAAGGACGGGCGCGCGCAAATGCGTTGCGTGATGTTCCGCAACCGCAACTTCCTCGTGCGTCCGCTGCCGCGCGACGGCGACCAGGTGCGCGTTCGCGCCCAGCCGAGCGTCTACACCGCGCGCGGCGACCTGCAGCTGATCTGCGAGGCGATGGAACCCGCCGGCCAGGGCGCCCTGCTGCTGGCCTACGAAAAGCTCAAGGCCAGGCTGCAGGCCGAAGGCCTGTTCGACGCCGGGATCAAGCGGCCGATCCCACCGGTTCCGCGCGCGATCGGGCTGATCACCTCGGCTACCGGCGCGGCCGTGCAGGACGTGCTGACCGCCCTCGCCCGCCGCTTTCCGCTGACCACGGTTTACCTGCACCCGGTGCCGGTCCAGGGCGCCGAGGCGGCTCCGGCCATCGTCAAGGCTTTGCAGAAACTGCCCGCGCTCGCGCCGGTCGACGTCGTCCTGCTGGTACGCGGCGGCGGCTCGCTCGAAGACCTCTGGGCCTTCAACGAAGAAGCCGTCGCCCGTGCGATCCGGGCCTGTGCCAAGCCGGTGATCTGCGGCGTCGGCCACGAAGTCGATTTCACGATCGCCGATTTCGCCGCCGACCTGCGCGCACCGACGCCGACCGCCGCGGCCGAGCTCGCGAGCCCCAACGTGGCCGACTGGGAGCAGCGACTCGATGTCGCCGAGCGCCGCATCGAGCTGAGCCTCGGCCAGCAGCAGAACGCTCGCCGCGACCGGTTACGACAGCTGGAGCATCGCTTGCGCCAGCTGCATCCGGGCCGCCGGCTGCAGGAGCGTGCACAACGGCTCGACGAGCTCGAACTGCGTCTGAGCCAGCGTCAGCGCCAGCTCGTGGCCTCGCTGCACGAACGCCTGCGCGGACACCGGGCCCGGCTCGCCGCGCTGCGTCTCGATGCGCATCTGCTGCGGCTCGAAGACCGCCGCCACGGACTGGAGCTGCGCCTGCACCAGTCGATACGCGGAGCGCTGCAAGCCCCGTCGGAACGCCTGGCCAGCCTCGATGCGCTGCTGTCCAGCCTGAATCCGCAGGCCGTGCTGGGCCGAGGCTATGCGATCGCCCGGGATCGCAACGGCGAAATCCTGCGCAGCCCGGACGGAGTGAAGTTGAACGACGAAGTCGAACTGCAGCTCGCCGAAGGAAGCGTGCAGCTGACCCGGCTGCGCTGAGCGCGAGCCGGGCCTGGGTCGACGCCGGACTTACTCGGCGGCCGGAGCCGGCGTGATCGTGACCGTGGTCTTGATCGGCGCCGTGACCGTGGTGCCGTCGATCGACGTATTCGGCGTGGCGGTGATCTCGGCGGTATCGGTTTCGGTGAGATTCGCTGCGGACTGCATCAGACCGATCGGACTGCCCGAGGGGAACGCCGCAACCGTCCTGTCGTCCGAACTCCAGGTGACCTGGCGCGTGATCGGCTGCGTCCGGGCTCCATTGTCGAACGTCCCCTGCGCAGTGAACTGCTGGGTCTCGCCCGACACCACGGTCGGCGTCATCGGAGCGATCGTGAAGCTGGTCAGGTCGCCCGCCACCGGCGTGATCGACAGCGCGTTACTCGTATAAGCGGCGGTTTCGCCCTCGTCGGCCTGATCGCCGTCGCCGTTGAGGTCGATGGCACAGCAGGCGGCCCGGACCGGCACCGCGGCGCCGGCCTTGAGGGCGGTGACGATGCCCGTGCCGACCGACAAGCGCGACGCGGCATCGGAGTCGGTCGAGTCGTTGGTGCGGGAAAACGCGGCCTGGGAAGTCAGATCCTGCGGCTCGATGCCCTCGCCGAAGTTGGCCTTGAGCGTCAGCAGCTCGTTGGTGTTGACGATCAGCTCGCCATTGAAGCCCTCTTCGTGCGTCAGCGTCAGCGACTCCGGCACCGCCACGTTCACGGTGGTGCTGACCACCTGGTTGCAATACGGCAGCGTGAGTTCGAGCGTCAGCGGGCTGCCCGTGACGCCCAGGGCGGTGACGACCGGGACGGAGCTCGAAACGACGACCTTGGCCAGCGTGTCGTTGACCGGGTTGAACGCCGCCTTCACGAGCTGCGTGCCGCCCACGGCCGTCAGGTTGGTTTCGACGCCACCGAGCTTGGCCATGAGCTGCAGGCCCTGCCGCGAATGCAGGGTGAGGTAGGGGTTGGCGGGCGTGATCGTGAAATCGGTCGGAGTGCCGACCTTGACCGTGATCGTGGCCTGCAGGTCCAGATAGTTCGCGCGGATGGTCGTCTCGCCGACGCTGCCGGGCACGATGACGCCCTTGCCGAGCATGAGCGTGGAATCGATCGGGCTGGCGATGTCGCCGTTGCTGACGCGGGCGACGGCCGGATTGTCGGAGCTCCAGTCCGCCCGCGTCGTGAAATCGCCGATGTCGTCATCGCCGCGCGTGAAGGTGCCGAACAGGCTCAGCGACCGCGGCGCGCACTGGTAGGCGTCCACATCGGTGTACTGCTCCTGGATTCCTTCGAGCGTGGTCGAGAACTCCGCCGGCACGATGTGGATCCGGTCGAGCGAGTTGCCGTCGCCGACGCCGTTGCAAGCGCCGAGCGCGAGCGCTCCAGCCGATGCGGCGAATACCGCCATGAGCGAGGACAGGGGGCGGCGGATCGACTTCGACATGCGGCGGACTTCCTTCGTGACCTGATGAATGGCGTGCGGCGGATCGGCTCAGGCCGATCCGGCGGGCGCCGCGCCGCCGGTGTTGCCCGGCGTACCTGGAGTTGTAGCGGTTTGTGCGGTGCCCTTGGGCTGGACAGTCGAACGGATCGACAGTTCACGCAACTGACGCGCATCGACCTGGCCCGGGGCCTTGGTCATCGGGTCGTGGGCGGTCTGCGTCTTCGGGAAGGCGATGACTTCGCGGATCGAACTGGCGCCCGCCATGAGCATGATCAGGCGGTCGATGCCGAGCGCGATGCCGCCGTGCGGCGGAGCGCCGTAGGACAGCGCTTCGAGCAGAAAGCCGAACTTCTCCTGCTGCTCCTCGGGCGAGATGCCGAGCAGGTCGAACACCGCCTGCTGCACGTCGGCACGATGGATACGCACGCTGCCGCCGCCGATCTCGATGCCGTTGAGCACGATGTCGTAGCCCTGGCTGATGATCGTGCCCGGGTTGTTGCGCACTTCCTGCGCGTCGAACTGCTTGGGTGCGGTGAACGGATGGTGCAGCGAAACCCAGCGCCCATCGTCCTCCTCGAACATCGGCCAGTCGACCACCCACAGCGCGGCCCAGCCGCCACGCGTGATGCCGAGATCGTTGCCGACCTTCAGACGCAGCGCGCCGAGCGCGTCGCAGACGACCTTGAACTTGTCCGCACCGAAAAACAGGATGTCGCCGTCCTGCGCCCGTGTGCGTCCGAGGATGCCCGCGAGCGCTTCGTCGGACAGGTTCTTGACGATCGGCGACTGCAGGCCGTCGCGGCCCTTGGCCTTCTCGTTGACCTTGATCCAGGCCAGGCCGCGTGCACCGTACTGCGTCACGAACTGCGTATAGCCGTCGATCTGCCCGCGTGACAGCTTTTCGCCGCCGCCAGGGACGCGCAGCACCGCGACGCGGCACTTGGGATCCTTGGCCGGGTTGGCGAAGACCTTGAAGTCGGAATCGGCGACCAGGTCCTTGATCTCGACGAGTTCGAGCGGGTTGCGCAGGTCGGGCTTGTCCGAGCCGAAACGGCCCATGGCGTCGGCGTAGCTCATGTGCGGCAGCGTGCCGAGATCGACGTCCATGACCTCGCGGAACAGGTCGACGAACATGCCTTCGATCATCGCCATGATCTCGGTCATGCTCATGAAGCTGGTTTCGACGTCGAGCTGGGTGAATTCGGGCTGGCGATCGGCGCGCAGATCTTCGTCGCGGAAGCAGCGGGCGATCTGGTAGTAGCGATCCAGGCCCGACACCATCAGCAGCTGCTTGAACAGCTGCGGCGACTGCGGCAGTGCGAAGAAGCTGCCCTGGTGGGTACGCGAAGGCACCAGATAGTCGCGCGCGCCTTCGGGCGTCGCACGCGTGAGGATCGGCGTTTCCACGTCGACGAAGCCGTTGGCATCCATGTAGTTGCGGATGCGGCGGATCACGTCGTGGCGCAGGCGCAGGTTCTTCTGCATCTGCGGGCGACGCAGGTCGATGTAGCGGAAGGCCAGGCGCGTGTCCTCGCCCACCGAGTCGTCGTCGATCTGGAACGGCGGCGTCTCGGAGCGGTTCAGCACTTCGAGCTGCTTGCCGAGCAGCTCGACCTTGCCGCTGGCCAGGCTGGCGTTCTCGGTGCCGGCCGGGCGCGGACGCACGCGGCCGGTGATCTTGACCACGTATTCCGAACGCAGGCGATCGGCCGCGGCGAAGGCTTCGGCGGTATCCGGATCGAACACGCACTGCAGCACGCCTTCACGGTCGCGCAGATCGATGAAGATCACGCCACCATGATCCCGGCGGCGATGAACCCAGCCGCAGACGGAGACGGTTTCGCCGGTCAGCGCTTCGGTGACCTGGCCGCAGTAGTGGGAACGCATCATGGTTGGAATCGGATTGGGAGAACGGAGCGGGCCCGGCGAGGGCTTGCGCGAGGCGCGCATTGTACGCGCCTGAGACGTTTGCGGTCGAAGCCCGAAGGCCGGGCTTTTTCGGCCCTCATCAACGACAACGCCCCCGGCAAAGGGGGCGCTGCACAGGGTGAAGCTCGCAGGCGTTTCGGCTGCGGGTTCAGCTCGAGCTCGAGGCCGCCGGCGTGCTGCTCGCGGCCGGGGCGGGCGACGCGCCGGAGCTGGTCGCGGCGGGGCTCGCGGCGTCGCCCGACGAGGACGTACCGCCGCCCTCGGCGAGGTTGCGCTTGCCGCCGGACTTGAAATCGGTCTCGTACCAGCCGCCGCCCTTGAGCCGGAAACCGGCCGCCGACATCTGCTTGGTCAGCGCCGGCTTGCCGCAGACCGGGCAATCCCGGGCCGGCGGGTCGGACATACGGTGGGAAATCTCGGACTGCTTACCGCACTCGGTGCAGAAATACTCGTAAATAGGCATCGCGTTCGCCGGAGGATTCTTGGAAAGTCGGGATGCTCCCAGCTTGGGGAACAGCGACGTATTTTCAAGGGCCTGGCGGCCCAGGTCCAGCACGAATCCGATCCAGCTCCCGGGGCCGGCAACAAAAAAACCCGCCTCCGGAGAGGCGGGTTCCAGGAGTGCGCCCTAGACGGACGCGAACTGCAACAATCGTTGGGAAGCCCGTCTTACTGGTTGATGCAGGCCGCCGGGGCCTTCTTGGTGCCGGTGATGTTGTTCTTCAGGTTCACGCCGCCGAGGAACGACAGGCCGGTCTTGGCGCCGATGAACAGCTCGCCACCTTCCGGAGCCGAGGCGCCCTTGATGGCCGGGTTGTACGGAGCCGCGAAGAAGTTGCGGACGTTGGTGACGTCTTCACCGTAGCCCTTGTAGTAGCCGAGCAGGTAGCTCACGGCGACGATCGGGTACTGCTTGTAGTCGCCGGCTTCGACGATCGAGGTGGCGTAGGCGGCCGGGTCGACCACGAACACGCAGCCCGGGTTCGGAGCGGTCAGCGCGACAAGCGTCGGACGGCCATTGGCGTCGTTCGAGCCCAGCACCTTGTCGGTGTTCACGGCCGAAGCCGCGATCTTGAAGGCCTTCGGGTTCTTGTCCGGGCTCTTCTTCTTGCCGCCGGCCTTCAGCGAAACCGAGGCGAACTTGACCGCGGCGGTCGGATCGAGCTTGGCGACCTGCACGGCGTTGGCGACTTCGGCGTAGCCGATGGCGCCGTCATTGGCGTTGACCGCGGCGGTCACGCCGCCGTTGCCGCTGGCAGCGATGGCGCCGGCCGGAACCGCGGACGAGCCGCCGACGAAAGCGTTGGCGAAGGTCGACTGCGTGCTGAAGCCGGAAACCGTGGTCGGAGTCGCGTAGGCCGGGTTCGGGCAGACATACGAAAGGTGGTTGCTGAAGCCGAACGAGGTGCCGCTGCTGTCGCTGCGGTAGACCAGCTTGATCGGCTTGGCCGGGCGGCCCAGGTCGCTCCAGTTGGTGATCTGGCCGGCCCAGATCTGGCAGATCTGCGATTCGGTCAGGTTCAGCTGTTCGGGCGCACCGTTCTTCTTCACGACCTGGTTGTTGTTGTAGATGATCGCGATGGCGCCGGCGGCGGCCGGGAACTGCACGGGCTGGCCGCGCGTAGCGCCCTTGTTGGTCACGCCGAGGTTGAACTCCGAAGCGCTGATCGGGGCATCCGAAGCGCCGAAGTGCGCATCGGCCGTCGGAGCGGCGAAGCCGGTCGGCGACGACGCGTAGGTCGGGCAGGTGCCGGTGCCCTGGTTGGCGCCGGTGATCACGCCGCGGCCGGTGCCGCTGCCGGTCTGGCAATACGAAACCGTCGGATTGGTCGGATCGAGCGCGCTGTAGAGACCGAACAGAGAACCGGCGTCGCCCTGGCTGCTCAGGCGATTGTCCGGAGTCGGGGCGAGCCAGGTGTTGCCGACGTAGCCGATCGCCGGCAGCGTGGCGCCGCCGCCGTACAGCGTGGTGCTCGGGGCCGCAAACGCGGGAGCCGCGATCGCCGCGCACGCGGCCACCACGATTGATTTCATCTTCAAGCGCATCGGTACTCTCCAGAGAGGTTTTTTTGCAGGGAAGTGTCGAGCCGTCGGCTCTATGCAACGCGGTGAATCGTAGAGATCGATATTTGCAACAAATTGAAACTTTGAAGACAAAGGCGGTTCGAACCGCCTTTTTTCAGGTTTTTTTTGATTTTTTTTACGGCGCACCCTCGGAGCCGAAGCCGATCACTTCGACGGTGATCAGATTGGCCGCCGTTTCGTTCTGGCGATTGGCGCCCGCCACCGAATCGGCACTCTGCTGCACGGCCGCCGCCACCGAGCTCGCGGCCGCGACCGAACTCACGTCGACCAGGCCCGTCGGCACGCCGACTTCGTTGCCCTGCACCTGGATGTTGTCGGCGTTGGCGACGCGCAAAGCTGCCACGTTGAGGTTGCCCGCCACGCGAATACCGGCGTCGCCGGCATCCACCGTGCCGCGCGGGGCGATCAGGTTGGCGCTGCCCGAAGGCGCATCCGGAAGGGTCTGCAGAACCGCGATACCGGCACCGCTGACCTGCGAACGCGCGTCGACGACGCAGAACTGATCGAGGTCGCAGATGTAGGTCACCGGAGGCAGTTCGGTGCTGGTCTTCACGCCCTGGCCTGCGTTGATGTCGCCGTTGGAACTCCAGATCAGCACGTTGCCGCCCTGCTCGGTGAAAATGCGACTCTGGGCGAGCAGCACGTTGCGATCGGCGAAAAGGCTGATGGCACCTTGTTCCAGAACCAGGATGCCCTGCACGTTGGGGCTGATGCCTGCGGAGAACGGCGGATTCGATGCGACGAACGGCGGTGCCGCCACGCTGCCGACGAGCACGTCGCCGCCCGGGCCGACGATCGAAATGCTGCCGCCCTGCTGTGTCTGCACCGTCGACCCGCGCATGTCGAACTGGCCCGTGGCGATCAGCTCCTCGGCACCATTCTCGCCGCCGTTGAGCGAGTTGCTGGTGTAGCCGAGCGCCGCCGGGAACAGGGTTTCGATCGCACGGTAACCGCGCGAGAACTGCTGGTAGCCGGCCGCATCCGGATTGTTGAAGTCGACACCGGTGCGATCGAGGATGTCGAAGAACACCGAGTACAGATGGCGCTGCTGCTGATAGTCCGGTAGCAACCGGAAGGCGTCCCAAGCCTGCTGCTCATCGAGCGATACCGTGCCCGCACCACCTGCGCGACGTTGCTGGTCGGACAGGTAGGCCGTCATGAACTCGATCAGCGATTCGCCGTAGCCCGGCAAGCCTTCGGCCGGAGCAAACGGATTGGCGTAGGCATTGGCGAACTCGCTCGTCGCGATGCCCGGACCGATGCCGAACACCACCGAGATGTCCGCGCCGCGACGTTCGAGGGAAGCGTTGTAGAGATTGCCGACCGAGTAGATGCCCGGATACGCCGGATCGAGGCCGACCAGATAGTTCAGCTGCAGCGCTTCGTTGGCCGAAGTGATCGGACCGACGTTGCGCCCGGCCTGCACCACCAGCGTACCGTAGCCGCCGAGTTCGATCACCGGCAGGGTCTGTTGCACCACCAGCGGACGGTCGTACAGATCACGGCCGGCCGCGATCAGCGTGACGTCGGATTCGTAGAGGTTCTGGCCGCGGAAACTCAGGTCGACGATGTCGCGGCCTGCGCGAATCAGCGTCTCCTTGTTGGTCGCGATCGTCACCGCGTTACGGAAGTCGGCGTCGCCGTCGACGATGTCGCCGAGTGCGCTGTAGATCCGCACCGGTTCCGCATCCCTGGCATGCAAACCACCGGCGACATGCAGTTCGAACTGCGAAGCGGCGCCGTCGTAGATGAAGCTGTTGCGCAGCGAAGTCGCGGCGAGCAGATTGGCAGTCGACGGCAGCAGCGACGGGCTCGCGTCGATCAGGCCGAAATAGGTTCCAGTGCCACCCTGATGGAAGAAGCGCACATCGTCGCGCGCGATGATGCTGAGCTGGCCCGTCGCCGACGGATACAACTCGCCGCGGCTCTCGATGCTGATGCCGCCCGCGAGCGCATTCAGCGAAAGATTCGCCGGCAGCACATACGGATAAGCGGAAGTCAGCGCGGTGCGGCCGTAGCCGAGTACGCGCGAAGAGGCGGTGCCGAAGCGCAGATCGCCGGCGACCGAAGTCACTTCGAGGCTCGAATCGCTGCCGTAAGCCTGCGAATCGAAGCCCGCGAACAGATACGACGGGTTATAGACACCGCCGATGACCACGTCGCCGATGGCCTGCAGGTTCAGCTGCGATTGCTGCAGGGCGAGCAGCACACCCGTCGCGCTGCCGGCCGCGTCATTGCGTGCGGACAGCACCGAGCCGCCGATGTCGAAGCTGCCCGCACCACTGGCGACGAAGTAGCTGCCGCCGACCAGATCGCGGCCCGTGCTCACGCTCAGATCGCCGCCACCGTACACCGTCGCACCGCTGCGACTCCAGTTGGTCGGCAGCGAAACCGACAGATCGCGAACCTCGTTGCCTGCGCTCACCGACACGTCGCCGCCGACGCTCAGCACGCCCTGGTTGAACGCGCCGAAGTTGATCGCCGCCGTCGAATACTCGCCACAGCCGCCGCGCTGCGCGATCAGGCAGCTGCGTTCGAGCCAGGGCCACCAGGCCTGCGAAATGTTCGCGCCGCGCACGTCGGTGCGCGTGCCGTTGGTGTCGTAGACATCCTGCACGCCGATGATGTCGACGCCCGCGCTGATGCGGATCGAGCCCGCCGCTTCGGCGTTGACCGAGCCGGTATCGATGAGCGTCGGCGCACCGCGCACGGTGTACACCACCGTGCTGGTCGCCTGCGACTGCCCGCTCGCGAGACGGCCCGCGGCGATGATCACCGCAGGCGCTTCGGTGTCGAGCAGCTGCACGCTTCCGGCGGCGGCGATGTCGATCGAGCCGGTGCCGGTGCGGATCATCGTCGGCACGTAGAGCGGACGACCGAGGGTCGCCACGACGGTGTGGCCGTCGATCAACACGTCGCCATCCGCATTCTCGATGACGGCGAGCGGATCGACCGCATCGACATCCGCTCCGGCGACGAAGCGATACGAAGTCGAATCGACCGTCGTGATCGCGCCGCTCGCATCGCGCGTGGCGCCCGCCAGCGTCGCCGCGATCAGCGCGCTGGCGGTCGGTGAAGCCGTGTTGTCGGTCGGCCCACCGATCGGATTGCCGAGCAGGAAGAAGCCGTCGCTGATGCTCGCGTCGAGGTTCAGGTCGCCCGCCGCACGCAGGCTCAGCACCGGCGCGATGCTGTTGCGATAGCGGTACTGCAGGCTCAGCGTGCCGTCGGCGTTGCGCGTACCGGCCGCGAGGTTCCAGTTCGACAGCACCGAGATATCGCCATTCGGATTGACCAGGTCGATGCCCGGACGCACGACCAGATGATCGATGAAGCCCAGGCGTTCTTCGAACGCGAAGCCCGGCTGCTGCACGAAGTCGCGCAGCGTGGTCTGGTAGAACGCGGCGTGATCGGCGTTGGTCGACTCGGCCGCTTTGCCGGCCGCGGTATAGCCGCCCGCCGGATCGACGATGCCGTCGAAGTGCGTCGCGCCGCCACCGGTGTCGGCCGAACTCCAGGTGGCGTAGGACTCGAGCGTGACTTCGCGTGCACCGATGATCGCGCCGCTGGGTGCGACGTCGACACCGACATCGCCGTCGGCCAGCAGCGGCGCGCGCAAGCTCAGGCGTCCACCCGACAAACCGCCCGAGCTGCCGCCGCTCACATCGAGGCGTGCATTGTTGCCGATGGTGATGCGGCCGGAATCTTCCGCATCGACGTTCTGATAACCGTACTGCGCGTTGAGCGTGCCGTTGCCGCTGCCGGTCGTGGCGAGCGTGATGTTGCCGCCGCGTTCGCTCGTCGAGGAACCCGTTGCGATCAGCGCGCCCTGTACATCGACGCCGCTGCGGCCGAACAAGGCGATGTCGCCGCCCTTCTCGCCCGAGACGTTCAGCGTGCCGAGAATCACCACGTGGCCCTGCGCATCGGCGTAGCCGCCGGCACCGCCGGTCGCGGACAGGCTGATCGAATCGGCGCTCAGGCTGCGGCCGGCCGACAGGCTCAAATTGCCGCTGCCGGTCTGGATTGCGAGCTTGCCGTTGACGCCGCCGCTGCCCAGCAGCGAAGCCAGCGCATCCAGATCGACCGCGCCTGCGCTGTCGAGTGTGAACGAACCACCGCTGCGACCGCTGGCCGCGCCGCCGCGCAGGCTGGCGCCGAGGCTCACGTCGCCATGGGCCGCATCGATGTCGAGCGCGCCGGCGTTGCCGCCACCCTGCGCGCCCGAGAAATCGAGTACCGAGCCTTGCGCGAGCGCGATGTCGCCTTGCGCAGCGCTCAGGCCGATGCGGCCGCCCGCTGCGTACTGCTTGACGTCGTGCACGGTCACCGCGGCACCCGCGACAGACAGCGCGCTGGTGCTGCCGAGCGAGACATCGCCTGTGGTCGCGTCCAGATCGATACGGCCGGCGCTGGCTTCGATTCGGCTGTCGATGGAAACCGAAGCGCCTTCCAGCTTGACCGCGCCTCCGGCGCTGCCGCCGACCTTCGAGCTGCCTGCACCGACAGTGTCGAAGCTCAATGCAGCGGCGCTGCGCAGCAGGCTGTCGCTGCCCGCCGTGGCGACGAGAATCGGCGCGTGCAGGGCCAGCGTTGCACTGCCGCTATCGAAGCTGCCGTCACCGACCGCGACCAAGCCCTGCGTGCCGGTGATGCTCACCGCGCCGAAGCCCGCGGTGGCGATCGCGCCATCGCCGAAGTTCACGCGGTTGGCGCTCAGATTGAGCGAGCCGTTGCCGGCGACGAGTTCTTCGACCGTCGCATCGAGCATGTTGGCCAGCGTGATCTCGCCGGCCTGCAAGTTCACCGTGCCGCTGCCTTGCAGGACCGCCGCGCTGAGCGTCAGCGACGCATCGAGATCGATGTCGAGGTTGCCGACGAAATCGATGCTGCCCCGACTGATCAGGTTGATGCGCTCGGCATCGGCGAACTGATTCAGCGTACCGGGGCCGATGACGAGGCCGCCGATGTCTTCGCCCTGGCGGGCGCTCGAAACGAAGCTGATGAGACGGCTGATCGCATCGATGTTCTTTGCCGAGAAGCGAGCCGTCGCATCGACGAACGTGTCTCCGGCCGACTCAAGCGTGATCGCGCCTTCGGCACTCACGCGCACGTTCTCGCCGAGGTTCAGGCGACCGTAGGTGTCGTCGAAAGTCGGCAGGTTGTTGCGAATGACGCTGACCGAATCACCGTTGGAGACGCGCAGCAAGGCGCCGTCGCCGCTTTGCTCGGTACGTGCATTCCCGGTGCGACCGACGATCAGGTTCACGCTGTGGCCTTCGGCCACGGTGCCGACCGCCTCGATACGGCTGCCCGAACGCACATCGACACCGTTGCCATTCGCATTGGCGACCAGGACGATTTCGGGTGCCGACAGCGCGGCGCCGGCACCGGTGTCGACGACCACGTCGCTGGCGCGCACGTCGATGTAGTCGCCCTGGTCGGTGCGCGAGCGAATGCCGCCGATCAGCAGGCTGCTCGCTCCGAGTCCGTTGAGCTGGTCGACATCGAGCTGCACGTAGCCGTAGCGCGGATCCTTGGGATCTTCCTTGTTGTCCTCGTCCCTGGCGACGGCGACGACCTCGGGAACCAGCATGATCTGGTTGGCCGCGATATCGACCAGCGCGCCGGCGCCGCCCTCGCCCGCCGCAGCCTGCAGCGTGGCGCGGACATCGAGCGAGCGCGTCGCCGCGAGCACCAGCTGGCCGGCATCGACCGGCAGACGGGGTGTCACGCGGCCCTGGGTTTCGGCGAGTTCGGCGAAGTAGGTGTTCGCGCTCGTCAGCGAGTACTGCGAATACTGCTTCCAGACCACACCGGACTGCACGTAGAACGCCGTGCTGCGCGCATCGCGAGCGCCCGTGTAGTGATCCACGTAGTAGCCCGATTGCAGGCGCGTACCGTCGGCCAGGCGCTGATTGAGCGAGGCGGACGTATCGATCGCCGAAGTGTCCTGCACCACGCGAAAGGCGCCCGGCAGCGTGGCGTATTCACCCGGCAACAAGGTGTAGATGCCGGCCGGCAGCCCGCCGCCGCCGGACAGATACACGCTCTTGCCGATCAGCGGATCGCCCGACACCAGCGCGGCATCGTAGGCGGCAACCGAGCTCGCATAGCCCGGAATCACCGCATAGACCGCGCGACCATCGCTGTAGAGCGGCTGCTGTCGCTCGCTACCGCCGGCGTAGACCGTGTTGGTGCTCGACAACACGTTGCGCGTACCACCGACGCCGGGCACCCATTCCTGGGCCTGCAGATCGCCGCCGCCGGACAGATCGACGACCGCGTTGGCGGTGATCGTGACATTGCTTCCGCTGATCGCGATCTGCTTGTCCGGCGGAGCCGTGAGATTGCTGATCGAGGTCGCCGGTGTCGGACTGTTGGCGGTGCCGTCGTACTGCCAGTTCTGTCCGTCGACGGTGGCGCCGTACGGAATCACCGAATCGCCGAGCGAAACCGAGGTGATGCTGCCGCCGTTGAGCTTCACCGTCGCGGTGCGCGTACGCGGCAACAGCAGGGTACCGTCGCGGCCGTCCGCCGATACGCCGAAGAAGCTGAAGAGTTCGCGCGCGCTCTGGTCGCCGGCATTGGTGATGCCCAGGACGATGTGGCCCGACGGCGCACGCAGAATGCCGGACTGCTCGATATGCGTCGCATCGACGAGCAGCGCACCGCCGGCCGAAAGCGGAACCTTGTGGCGCGGAGCACCTTCGTTGCGCTCGAAGCTCACGGTGGTGCCGTAACCGTCGTCGGCGACGGCATCGATGATGAAGGTATTGCCGGTGGCCGGATAGATCTGGTCGGCCTTGAAGGTGAGATTGCCCGAGGTGTAGAGCACACCTGGAATCGCGGTAGCCGATCCGGTGCTATCGAGCCGATACATGTACTGCGCCGGCGTGATGAAGCGAATGTCGCCTTCGCTGTTGAACACCGCGCTGCCGAAGCCCTGCAGCGAGAACTGGCCGCCCATGTCGATGGACTGCGCATTGACGACCAGATCGACGTCCTCGCTATTGGATGGCTGGGCGACGATCTCTTCGTAGATCGCACCCGGCGCATAACCGTGCAGGTTCACATAGCCCGCTTCGAGCGTGATCGTGGTGTCGTCGCGGTCGCCGCCGTAGACGATCGCAGAGGCATTGATGGTCAGCGCTCGGGCGACCCGGATCGACACCCCGTCCGCGAACACCACCGGCAGCGCGCCGCTGTCGCTGAGCGTCGGATCGACACCGAGTTGCAAGGTGGCGATGCCCGAACCGTCGAGCAGGCTCGTCGAAAAGTTGATGACGCCCGAGGCCTGATCTTCGACCTGCTGCCCCGGCGCCCCGGTGCCGTCCGGCAGGGCCACCGGCGTCTTGCCCACTTCGAGCCGCGTGGCGCCGGTGAAACCGTTCGAGGTCGTGTAGCGCAGCCCGGCCAGCGGCGTCACCGCCAGCGTGCCTCCGGCGGCCGACGGATGCCCGCCTGCCGCATGGAGTTGCGCGTCGAAGTACAGCCCGGCCGCCGCACCGATGCGAATGCTGCCGCCATCGCTCCAGACCGTCTGCGAATGCAGAGTGCCGTCGCCGGTGTTCGGCAGATCGAGCGTGGTCTGCGTGCCCGAAGCGTTGATGCTCGGCTTGCTGCCGTCCGCACCGCGCTCGGTGATGATGGTGCCGGTGTCGTTGGTCAGCGTGACCGTGCCGCCGTCGAGCACGTCGCCGTTGCGCACGCTCGCGTCCTTTCCATCGACGTGGGCGCTGCCCGCGAGCGGATCGAGCACGCTGACGCCGGAAACGTCGAGCACCACGTTGCGGCCGATCCAGATCGAATCGCTGCCGCTGCTGTAGGCCGCGTTGTTGACGGTGCCCGGAATCTGCGAATAGCCGCTGTTGGCGGTATCGCCGGTGAGCGTGATGCGGCCGCCGTGCGCGACGATGCTGCCGCGAACGGTGAGCCGGTTGACCGAGCCCAGCAGGATCGAAGCGCGCGCATCGCCGAGCAGGCTCGCGCCTTCGCCGAGCGTGAGCGTGCCGGCAATGCCTTGGGCGCTGTAGTCGGCCGGACGGCCGCCGCTGCGCCAGTTCAGATGATCGCCCGCGTAGAGCGAAAAGTCGGTGGCTTCGCGACGATAGTCGTCGAGCCTGCCGATGCTCACGTGTTCGAGGAACTGCGCGCTTCCGGTCGGAACCGCCGCACCGAGCAGCGCCTCGCGATCGGCGACGTAGTTCGACTGCGTGATCTGCACCTGAGCGCCGTCGACGATGGTGGCGTCGTAGATCGAGCTCAGCGTATACGCACCGAAACCGTTCTGGCTGAAGAAATCCCCGGCCAGATGCAGCGTGCCTGCGCCGACGCTGTCGTCGCTGCCGCCGATCTGGATGCCGAGCGCGCGCAGCGACAGCCGGCCGCCACCGGCAAAGCCGTAGCCGCGCAGTTCGCCACCGAGATCGAGCTGGCCCTGCGTTGGACGCGAGCTCGGCAGCGGAAGGGCTTCACCGCCGAACACGAAGCCGTTGTTGATCGCATAAACCTGCAGCGCGATGTCGCCGCCGCGTCCGTCGAGCACGCCCTTTGCCGATTGCGACAGGCTGCCGTCGGGCCGCACGCGGCCGCCGCTCGAAACATCGAGCAGGCTGCCTTCGCCGAGCCTGATCGAACCGGTGGTGTCGACCGCGCGATCGCCTTGCAGCGCCGCGTTCTGCAGCGTCACCAGCGAAATGCTGCCACCGTCGATCGTCGCAGCGCCGCTGATCTGGTCTTCGCTGAGCCCGGTATCGTTGACCCAGACACCGCTGGTATCGAGCTTCACGCCCGCGCCGACGCTGATGTCGCCGGCCACCGGCGCGCCGTCCGCCTGCGTCGGCAGCGTCGAGCCTTCGACGCCGGTTTGGCCGGTGGCGATCACGCTGATGTCGCCCGCACGCGCCACCAGATCGCCTTCGATGGTCACGCGCGCCGCGACCAGCTCGATACGGCCGAGCGGCTGCACCGCGAGCCCGCTGCCTTCGACGCGAATCTCGCCGCCTTCGGGCGTGCGCGTGGCCGAGCCGGTCTGCGCGGGGCTGTCGGCGACCAGCGTGACCGACGAGAAACCGCCCGCACCCAGGTCCTTGCCCGAAATCTGCGTCCAGGCGCTCAGGCTCGCATCGACGTCGTCGAGCGCGCTGCCCGCATCGAAGCCGGCGCCGAGTCGCGTGACCTCGTCGCGAACCACGTAGCTCGGCCCGGCCGGCGTGAACGCCGCGTCCGAATAGACCAGCGAGCCGAGCGAATTGTTGTTGCCCTGCCCGGCGTAGAACGAGCCGCCGACCGCGAGATCGGCATCGGCCACCTGGTGGCGACCCGACATCGCCTGCGCCGAGATGGTGCCGTTGAGCACGGTGGCGCTGTTGCCGTAGACCTGCAGCGTGCCCGCGTTGCCGCCTTCGATGTACGACGATTCGTAGTGCCCGCCCATCGCGGTCAGCAGCGGATTGACGTAGTACGAGGTGAGGTTCCAGCGCGACTGCTGCGAAACGTGCACACCCGCCAGGCCGATGTACGCAAGGTTCGGATCGGCGTCGGCGATATCGATGATCGCGCCGTTGGCGGCGATCAGGCGCGTCGTCGTGATGACGCCGCCGAGGTAGTGCAGATAGCCACCGTCGAGGTTCAGCGTCGAACCGCCGCGCGTGATCACTTCGCCGCCCGCGAGCGCGATGTTGCCGCCGTCGAGCAGCAGCTCCTTGATGCCGCGCGGAACCTGGTCGACGTAGCCGCCGACGTTGGCGAGCGGCGTACCGACCCAGGTCGAGCCGTCCGCGCGCGTGCCCGATTGACGCGAATCCACCGTCACGCCGCTGCCGAACAGCACGCCGTCGCGCTGCAGCGGCATGTCGGCGAATTCGTTGAGGCCCAGGCGCGCGATGGTGACGAGATTGTCGGCCATGCTCATCTGCACGTCGGCCAGGCCGGCGACGTCGACGATCGCGCCGTCGTCGATGTAGATGCGTCCGGCGACCCAGCCCTGGCCGCCGCCGAAGCGGACCGCGCCGGTGGTTTGCGCCACCGCGGAGATCGTCACGTTCTGTCCGGGCGCTTCGATCAGCGCGCCGTTGTCGATCGTCACCGCACCGCCGCGCAGGCTGATGCCGCCGCGCTGGAAGGTCTGCGTCGCGGTGTCGGTGCTGATGGTGGTTTCGTCGTTGGCGTCCGGCAGCAGCGCGGTCATCGACCGGCCGCTCATGCGCACGGTGCCGGTGCGCTGACCTTCTTCGTCGATCGCGACGATGTGGATGCTGCCCGGCCGCGTCACGCTGCTGGTCGCAGCGAGCACGCCGTTCTGCTCGATCCGGTTGCCGAGCAGGGTGATGTTGCCGCGCGGCGATTCGATGAGGCCCGAATGCGTGAGCGTGGAATGCGGGGTGACGTCGGTGGAGCCGTCGAAGATGCGGCCCGTGAGGACCGGATCGAGCCGGTTCGAGCCGCTCGCCGAATTGTTGAGCGTCACGCCGAGGCCGGCCGCCAGGATCACCTGCCCTTCGGTCGCCGCGATCGCGCCCGCGTTGTCGACGTTCGGAGCCGCGATCAGCGAGTAGCCGAGCGTGTCGGTCTTGATCGAAGCCCCCGCTGCGATCTTGATGTCGCCCGGCAGGTTCAGCGCCTGCGCGGCGGACAGCGTGGTGGCGTTGTCGAGGCCGAGGATGCGGCCCGAGGCGGTGTTGGATCCGACCGAGGTGATCCCGGTTTCGAGGAACAACTTGTTGCTGTAGGCCAGGTAGCCCGCGTCGTCGCCGGGCTTCAGGCTCGTGGCGCCCGTGGGCAGGTACAGCGGCAGCGTGCTGGCCACCAGCGAGTGCACGTTCACCTGGCTCGAACCGGCGAACAGGATGCCGTTCTGGTTGATCAGGTAGACGGTGCCTTCGGCGAGGATCCTGCCGTAGATCTGGCTCGGCGCGGCCGAGCCGCTCACGCGGTTCAGCGCGATCCAGTTGTTGGTGCCGTCGCGCTGCGTGCCCGCACTCTGGTCGAAATGCAGCGTGGTGTGCTGGCCGATGCTGAACGAATCCCAGGTCAGGATCGCCTTGTCGGCGTTCTGCCTGACGGTGACGGTGGTCGCGTTGCCCGAGGTGGTCTGCGTCGGCAGTTCGGCGTTCTGCCAGCTGCAGGTGTTGGTGCTCGCGCAGGCATTGGGATTGGCGACATCGAGCGCGGCCGAAGCCGATACCTGCAAACCACCGGCGCCGAGGCCATCGGGCACGTTGGCCGGCGTCTGCAGCGCAAGCTGGCGCGCGGCCGACTGCGCGACCTGCGCCGAATTGATCGCCTGCACCGCCCGGCTCAGGTTGGTGATCGAACGCTCGGCGCGGATGCGCGCCTGTTCGGGCGTGGTGACGACACCGCTGCCGACGTTCTGGCCGAGGTTGCCCGCGGCCGCGTCGGCCTTGGCCGTCGGCGCCGGTGCGCCGGTGCGCTGGGCGAAATACGCCGCGCTGCCGAACTGCGGGTTGGCCGCTGGCGCCGCGCCGCTCCAGGTGGTGGCGGCCATCACCGAAAGACCCATGCCGCTCAGCAGGGCGCTGCGCTTCCATTTGCC
This sequence comes from Hydrocarboniphaga effusa AP103, assembly GCF_000271305.1. Lineage (GTDB taxonomy): Bacteria > Pseudomonadota > Gammaproteobacteria > Nevskiales > Nevskiaceae > Hydrocarboniphaga > Hydrocarboniphaga effusa. The sequence continues at coordinate 695,679 of NZ_AKGD01000002.1, read as the reverse complement.
CTGCACGGACAAATGCAGCCGCATCGGAGAGGCGAGTTCGGTGGACACGGGTCCGCGCGGCTTGGATTTCATGTTCGGGTCACTCCGTCGCGGACGGTCAACGAGACGGCTGCAACAGCGGCGGCCGGTAGTACTGCGAAGGCCGGTGCGGAATCACCGACACGCCAAAGGAACTGCCCATGCGGATCCGCGTGGCAGTCTGGTTGTAGAGCCCGGCCGCGGTCGGCGACTCCGGTGCGGACGCGCCGGCCAGCGGCGGCGCCCATTGCCGTTGGTCCGCACTGCGCTCGGCGAGCGTCGCGAGTTCGGCGTTCAGGCATGCGATCGACACGTCGCCCGGCAGATTCACGCACACGTCGGCGGCGTTCGCGGCCTGCGCCTGCAACAGCGCGGCCACGATCGCCAAGCCGCGAAGCGCCGGGCGCAGCGACATCTCAGGCCGAAGCAGCCGACGCCGGTGCGGCTTCCGGCGCGCCATGCGATGCATTGCTCGATGCGCTGTTCGAGACCGGACGCTTCAGGTGATGCAAGAAGTCCTGGATCACGCGGTCCCAGATTTCGATCTGCGCCTGCAGGTTGCCGGGCGCCACGCCGCCTGCGACGAGCACGTCCATCGTCAGCACCAGCAGCTGGTTGCGGCGGAACAGGCGCGCGAAGCGCTTGCCTTCGTTCCAGCCTTCGATGAGCCCGGCCGGCAAGCTGCCTTCGATCGCGATCCAGCAGTGGAACGAAAAATCGGCATAGCGCCCCACCTCGCTCGGCAGCTCGTTGCCGAACGCGACGAAGAAGCCCAGGCCCTGCGCCGCGCTCTGGATCTGCGGGCCCGAAGGCGTGTCGCCGAGGCTGGCGCGATAGCCCGCCTTGCGCAGCGCTTCGGCGACGTCGTCGGGGGACAGCGAATTCAATAGTTCGGTAGCGGTCATGGCAGCGGTACTCATTGCGGTTTCTGTTGGGTTTCTTCGACCGACGGCAGCTGCACGCTGGCGTCGATGATCCGGCCCCGATATTCCTGTGCGATCAGTTCGTACTTGCGCGACAGGCCCAGCAGCGGCTCGCGATCGCTCACGCTCGCGAGCGCGCCCTTGTTGCGATAGCGGCCGACGAGTTCGTCGGCGATCGATACCAGCGTGGCGTTCTTGGCCTCGCAGGCGGTGACGGTTTCACGCGTCTGCGCGAGCTGCGTTTCGAACTCGCGTGCCGCCGTATCGCGCGTGCGGGCGAGCTGCGCCGCCTGCTTCTGCGAGTCCTGCCACTGCACGAGCACTTTCTGGGTTGCGGCGAGCTGTTCTTCGAGCTGCCTGGCGCGTGCGGCTTCGTTCGATGCGCGCGCACGGGCCTGGCGCAGCTCGGCCGCATCGACGGCCGGAGCCTCGGCCTTCGGCGCCGGTGTCGGCGCCGCAACCGGAGCCGGGCCGTTGCGGCGCAGGTTGTCGAGCTCGGACTTGAGCGCGGCGTTTTCGTCCTGCACCTGGCGCAGCTCGGTCACCGACTGGCGCAACTGGTCGCGCAGCCTGGCTTCGGGCGTCTGCGCGTGGGCGGAGCCGGATGCGCAGAGCATCACGGCACCGATCAGAAATGCGCTTCGCATCCCCTGATCCAGCCCGCCTGGCCGTTCCTCTCTCCCGCTTGCGGGAGAGAGTCCCCGCGTAGCGGGGGAGAGAGGGCCGCTCGGCACAGCGGGCTCGCTTTCTGGGCCGCCCCTGGTGGGCCCTGAGTGATTCGAACACTCGACCAACGGATTAAGAGTCCGCTGCTCTACCAACTGAGCTAAGAGCCCCCGCTCGGCACAGCGGGCTCGCTTTCTGGGCCGCCCCTCTCCCGGTCCTTCGGACCACCCTCTCCCGCAGGCGGGAGAGGGAACTCCGAAGAGGGACCGGTGAAAAATTCAACTACGCAGGGCCTGAGTTCGCGTTTCATGTTCGGCTCCGAAACTAGAAGCGCGCATGCAGATCGAACTGCAGCACGTCGACCGCGAACGATTGTCCGGACACTTCGGTGGCGCCGAAGTACTGCGCGCTGAGCCAGGCGTTGTGCGTGAAGCCGAGCGCACCGGCAAGGAAGAAGCCCTTGGCGTTGGTGCCGCCGAGATGGAAGTCCGAATCGGTGTAGGCGTCGACGAGCGCATCGGATTCGAGGCGGCGGTAGCCGCCGCGCAGATGCCACTTGCCGTATTCGGCGACATCGAGATGGCCGACCTGCAGCTGCGTGAGCCAGGCCTTGTTGCCGCCCTGGTAAGGCGATGCGGCGCCCGGGTCGCTGGTGTAGCCGTAGTTGTTGACCGGCCCGAGGCGACGCACGTCGTTCTTGTCGAAGCCGAAGTTGTAGGCGTACTCGAAGTCCCACAGCAGGTGCATCGCGTTCGGCATGGCCCAGTCGAGGCGCGAGTTCACGCTGGCGATACGGAAGCGCGAGGCCAGCCCGAAATACTGGAACTGCGGATCGTCGGCGTTCTCGAGCTCGAGATTGCGCAGGCCGAACAGCGTATTGCCGTATTGCATGAACGCGGGACGCGAATCGTCGGTGTCGCAGGCGAAATCGGCGGTCGGGGCGAAGCAGGGCGCAGACGGCTCGCCGCGCATGTTGGTGAAGTGGTAGTAGGCCGCGGCCGCGCTCAGCGATACGTCGTCGGTGATCTTGGCGTCCTCACCGACCTGCAGCGCGAGCAACCAGCGATCGCGGCTGCTGCTCTTGACCGAGCGCGTCGACGGGAAATCGAAGGCGGTGTTCTGCACCGAGTACGCGCCGACGCTCACGAACGGGCGCACCACGCCGGACTTCTCCTGGTACGTCGCGCCGAAGCCGTCGAAGTTGAGATCTTCGTCCCACACCAGCTCGCTGGTGCGGAAGATGCTCGGCATGCGGCCGGCGTAGAGCGACAGGCCGTCGATCGGCTTGTAGGCGATGTAAGCGCGTTCGAGCTGGAAGGTGAGGCGGTTGAAGTTGTTGCCGAGCGTCTGGTTGGTCGAGACCGGGTTCACCGTGTTGCCGGTGGCCAGGCGCAGGTTCACCGTCATGTCGTCGTTGATCTGCGCGGCCAGCCCCAAGCGCGCGCGCAGGCGCATCAGGTTGCGGTCCTCGGTGGTGTTCATGAGCGGCGGCAGCGGCTGGTTGGTATCCGCCAGGCCGACGTTGTACGGCGCGCCGCTGTTGAGATCCTGATAGTTGATGACGAACGGATCGTTGCTCGAATCCATCAGGTCGAATTCTTCGCGCACGCGCACGTCGCCTTCAAACTTGATGCGATCGACCCATTCGGGGAAGCGGTTCGGCGCGGCCCAGTTCTCGGCCTTGGCGGTCTCCATCACTTCCTGCTTGAGCTCCTCGCGCATTTTCTGCTTCTGCGATTCGGGCAGGTAATACACGCGCACGCGGCCCTTGGGCTCGGGCGTCGCCGCGGTGGCCGCAGCCGCAGGCGCACCGCCCTGCTCCACGCGCAGGCGCTCGATGAGCTTCTCGGCGTCTTCCTTCTTGATCGCGTTGTGCTCGGCGAGCATGCGGATCAGCTCTTCGGTCACGCTCGGGGCCGCCGCCGCTTCGGCCGGCGGCTGCGGCGCGGCGTCCTGCGCCTGCGCCTGCACTCCGAACAGGGACGCCGCGCTCGCGAGCAGCGTCAGCGAAAACATCTTGTGTGCGCGCATGCGGCCAGCGCCACTGCGTTCGGATGCCATCATGGGAACAAGCTCCACGCCAGATACGGTTTCCGCGGCCTTGCACGGCGCGGCAGATCGAAAGGAGAAAAAGGGAATCACGTCGCCGTCACCTGCAGCACCATCGGCTGGACCACGCCTTGCGGCGGCGCTTCGGATGGCAGCGACATCGACCGCAAGGTGCTGCGCAGCAGCTCGTCGAGCTTCGGATCGCCAGTGCTCTCGCGCAGCTCCACTCGCGTCACGCCCTGCGGATACTCGAACCAGATGCGCACGCCGACGCGATAGCGGCGCCCGATCAGGCGAGGCTGCTTCTGCACCGCTTCCTGCGCCTTCTGCTGCAGCAGCGTGGCGTACCAGCCGATGGCGCTGCCGCCACCGCCTCCGCCACCACCGCCGAGCCAGTCGCCGCCACCCGGGCGCCCGGCCAGGCCGAAGCCGTCGCCGGGGCCTTCGCCCTGCGCATCGAGCGCCGGCGGGCCCGGAGGCGCATCGGATTTCGGCGTCGGCGACGGCGGCTCGTTCTGCGGCACCACCGCCTTGAACGCTTCCTTCGGCGGCTCGACTTCCTGCTTGGGCTGCGGCGGCGGAGGCGGCGGTGGGGGCGGAGGCGGTGGAATCAGCTGCAGCTTCACCACTTCGGGAACCGGCTTGCGCTGCGGGCCCGGATCGCTCGTGACGAAGCGATAGATTCCATAAAAGACCAGGGCCAGCAGCGCGAGCGCGGCCAGGCCCAGCAGCGGCTTGCGCCAGGCGCTCGGCTTGGCCTGGTCGGAATCGCGATCGAAGTCGCTCATGGACGGCTCATCTGCGCTTATTGCACCAGGCGCTGAGTGACCAGTCCGAGCTGGGTGATGCCCAGCTCGGACAACAGCGCGAGCACCTGCACGACGTTGCCGTATTGCGCGGTGGTGTCACCGCGCACCACCACCGGCAGATCCGGAATCTGCGCCTTCTTCTGGCGCAGGCGTTCGGACAGCTCGGCCATCGTTACCGGCACCGCATCCATGAACACCTTGCCGTCGCCGGCGATGGTGATCGCCACGGTCTTGGGCTTGGCGAGGCTCGGCTGGTTGCTGGCCTTGGGCAGGTTGACCTTGACGCCCTGCACCGCCGCCGTGGTCATGATGATGAAGATGACGAGCAGCACGTACGCCAGATCCAGCATCGGCGTGATGTTGATGTCGTCGTAGGGCTTGTCTTCCTGGAGCTGCATGGCGGGCTCCTATCGGTCGTTCGCGAGCGCGTGCAGACCGTCGGGCGAGTTGTAGTTCTCGGCCATGCGGGTGATGAAGGCATCGACGAACACCTGCATCTCGGCGTTGATTTCCTTGATGCGGATCAGCAGGTAGTTGTAGCCGAACAGCGCCGGGATCGCGACGAACAGACCCGCCACCGTCGCCGCGAGCGCAGCGGCGATACCCGGCGCGATCGCGTTGACGTTGACGTCGCCGGCCTGCGCCACCGCGGCGAAGGTGATCATCACGCCCACCACGGTGCCGAGCAGGCCGATGAACGGGCCGCCCGAGATCGCGATCGTCAGCAACACCATGCGCTTGTTGAGCGACTGCACCTCGCGAATCATCTTGCTGTCGATCGCCGCGCGAATCGCTTCGATCGACTGCGACGAGATCACGCCGTTGCGCATGCCGCCGCGCGCTTCGCCGTGCAGGCGGTCGCGCAGCTCTTCGACGCCGGTGCGGAACATCTGCATCAGCGGCGCCTTGCGCGAAAGCAGTCGCTGCTCGCGCGGAATCTCCTGGCTGTCGCCATCGAGCTTGTGATGCAGGGCGAGGAAATCGCCGCGCGAAAGCCGGAACAGCTCGAGGAAGGCGGCATTGGCCTTGGCCACCGCGCTGATCTGCGAGCCCTTGGCCGCCATCACCGCGAAGCTGATGAACATCATCACGATCAGCACGCCGATGATCACCCAGCCGTCGAGCGTGACCGAGTGCATGATGATGCCGACGTAGCCGGTGCTGAAGGTCGATTTCGCTTCGTCGCCGGCGAAGCCGACGAGCTTGTCTTCGGTGCCCTGGTTCGACGCCGCCAGCTGCAGCCAGGCGGCGCTGCGTTCGGTGCGCGAGACCTGCAGCTCGTCGATCTCGCCCGAGAACGTCGCGGCCAGCGTCGCGGCGTCTTCACCGCCGAGCACCGCAGCGGTCTTCATCTGCACCACGCGCGCGTCGGCGCTGCCGACGGGCTTGCCATCGACGTAGAGCGTGACCTTGTTGTTGGGGCCCGACACCACGGCCAGGTGCGTCCAGCGATCCGGCGTGGTCGCCGCGACGCCGTCGATGCGCCAGGCCTCGCCGGCATTGCCGGTGATGGCCACGTAAGGAACGCCACGCGCCAGCGCGATGCGCAGGCTCGCCTCGCCTTCGCGCTGCGAATAGACCACGCCGTCGCTCTCGGCCGTCGCCGGCTTCACCCACATCGACCAGGTGGTCGCCGGACGCTGCGCCAGCGCAGCGGAGAGTTCGAGCGGCAGTGCGAGCGCGGTCTGGCCGATGCGCGCCGCGCCGCCGATCAGGCCGCTGTCCACCGATGCGAACGGAACCGTTGCCGAGTTGCCGTTGCCGCTCGCATCGATCGCCGGCTGTCCACGCTCCGAGAAGTGATAGACCAGCATCTGGTCGGCGTCGTAAGTGGCGCGCGAATCGGATTCGCCGGTGGTTTTCGGGTTGCCGTAGTAGAGCCAGATCGGCGTCGGCTTGCCGGCCGTCACCGGCACCTGCACCCAGACGAAGGCGAGGTTGAACACCTCGTCGTAGCGCTCGATGTGGAACTTGAGCGGGGTCTTGTCGTCGCCTGCGACAAACCGCAGGTCGGCGCCTTCGGGCGCCGCGTCGGCGAAGCGGAACACGCCTTCGTGCAGGCGCACGAGCACCGGCACGGTGCCGACTTCGCCCGTGACGCCAGCGGCGACCGGATCGAGGGTGATCGCCTTGCGGTACGCCCAGTCGCCGTTCCACCAGGCCTGCGCGCTGGACGGCGCCAGCGCCAGGGCGCAAAGGACCACGGAAAGCGCGAGCGCGCCGAAGCGCCGCGTCGAAGCAGTGAAGTGATGGAGCGTGCGAATGATCATAAACGTCTCTTAGAAACTTCCCCAGACACGGAACAGCCAGCGGCTGTCGCCGGATTGCGTAGCGGGCCCGTCGTCGAGCGGCATCGCCCAGACCACCGAACCGTTCAAGACCTTCAGCAACTGCAGGTTCAAGCCGACACCCGTGCTCAGCAGCGCGCTTTCGGGCGGCGTCTCGGGCAGGTTGCGGCGCAGCCTCAGCAGCGAACCGTCGAAGAACGCGAAGAAGCGCAGGCTGTCGACCACGCGAAAGGTGTCGGCGAGCTCGGGCGTCAGCACTTCGAGCTTTTCCATGAAGCCGTAATCGCCGAGCGATTCGGCCTCGAGATAGCCGCGCCCGGTATCCAGGCCACCGCCGTTGAGCTGCTCGTTGGTGATCAGCGGCTGGTCGGTCCACTGCCCGGCGAGCCGCATCGAGACTTCGAACGAAGCCGGCAGCGGCGCGTTGTGCTCGAGGCTGCCGCGCACGTAGAACATCTGGCCGCGTGCGTATGCACGGTTGAGCTGCAGCTCCTGCGTATCGCTGCCGAAGGCCTGCGATGCGAAGTTGAGCGACAAGTCCACCTGCGTGGTGCTGATGCCCTGGCGCAGCACCGCCGTATACGCGCCCGATATCGGGTAGTACGTGGCGGGCGTATCGAAGCTCGCGGTCGACAGGCTCACGGTGTTGCGGAAGCGCTTGTAGTCGATGCCCGCGGTGAACGACTGATACAGGTCATCCGGGCTCGGCAGCGTCCACACGCCGCGCACGCCGAAGCTCTTGCCCGCACCGACCACGCCGACGCCGCCGACGGTGGCGACGTTGCTGTCGGACTTCAGGCCATTGAACAGCAGGCTGAAGTCATCGCTGAACGGTGCGAGGTAGGAGCCGAAGAACACCTTCGCGTCGTCGGTATTGCGCGGCGCGGTCTGGTACGACAGCGACAGGCTGTGCCCACGCTGCCAGAGGTTGCCGTACGAAAGCGTGGCAAGCGAGCGCAGCTCGCTGGTGTCCTGGCTCTGGCGGTTGTTGAGTTCCAGCGAGCCATGCAGCGGCAGATCGTCGCTGACGGCCAGATCGACATCGATGGTGCCCGGACGCGCGCCGGCCTTCAGCGCGGGTGTCACGCGGCGATCGGCCTGGCTGTTGAGGCGCACGATGTCGTCGCGCAGATCGTTGAAGTTGGGCACCGTGCCTTCGGCCAGCGCAGGCGCCTGCTCGCGAATGCGGTCGATCGAGTGGTAGCGGCTGCCGATGACGTTCAAATGGCCGATGCGGCCTTCGGTGACTTGCAGCGTGACCACGCCTTCGGCGACGGTCTGCCGCGGAATGGAGACCGACACGGTCTTGTAGCCGCGTTCGCGGTAGGCCTTTTCGAGATCGGCGCGCGCGGCGTCGACGTCTTCCGGTGTGCGGCCTTCGCCCATGAACGGCTGCAGGACGGCGGCGATCGTGTCTTCGTCGAGCACCGTGTTGCCGTCGACCGCGAACTCCCAGATATCGAGCGCGCCCGGCGCCGCTTTCTCCTGGGCCTGAGCCGGCGCAGGGTCCGCTGCCTCGACGCTCAGGACAGCCGTGCACAGCAGTGCCACTGCGATGCGATGCGTAACGACCTGCAAGCCCAAAGCGCGTGCCCCTCTCGGATAGACGAGTCGTGCAAGCGACACGCGCATCATCGGCCCCGAGACTCGCTCGGAGCGCCTGATATCCGTGTCGAAAGAAGAATCCCCGTGTGTGTTGCTGCCCGGTCGTTCGTCAGCGCGATCGACGGCAGCCTTCTCGATAGTCTGGTGGCCGCAAGTTGCAATCACGTGAAGACTTCATGAACGTGTCGGTGAACCCGCGAGCCGCCCGGCCGGCTCAGGGAACCGAGCTCAGCACCGGACGCGGAAGCCGTTCGATATCGGCATCGCGCAGCGCGGCGCTGATCGGAAACACGCGCGGATGCGAGGGCGCCGCGCTCGGGCGTGGCAGGTCGGCGCGCTGGTCGAGCAGGCTGTCGAGCACCTGCAGGAACTGTTGCTGGAAGCGCTCCGGACCAAAGCGCAGCACGCTCGCCCGCACCGCTTCCGGACGCAGTTTCGATTCGATGCTTTCGAAGCGCTTTATCGCAGCCGCCAGCGCATCGACGCTCTGCGTCGAGAAGCCCACGCCATTGACGCCGTCCATCAGGTACTCGAGCGCGCCGCCGCGGGCATAGGCGATCACCGGCGTGCCATTGGCCATGGCCTCGACGGGCACGATGCCGAAGTCTTCGAGCCCCGGGAACAGCAGGGCGCGCGCATTGGCGAGCCAGCCGGCGAACTCGTCGTCGTTGACGCGGCCGGCGAAGTGCACGTTCGGACCGGCCATCGCCTTGAGCGCCTTGAACTGCTCGCCCTCGCCGACGACCACGAGCTTGCGGCCGAGCTGCTGAGCCGCCTCGATCGCCAGCTCCACGCGCTTGTAGGCGACGAGCTCGCTGGCCACGACGTAATACGGCTCTTCGCCTGGGCCATTGCGGGCGCTGCGATCACGCTGGCAAAGCCCGCGCACGCTCTGCATGCGCACCGGCGGATGAATCACCGTGCTGCCGCGTCCGTAATAAGAGGAGATGCGGCGCGAGACGAACAGCGAGTTGGCGATGAAGGCATCCACCCGCATCGAGGTGGTCACATCCCAGACGCGCATCCAGGTCGAGATCAGCGACAGGAACAGGCCCTTGAGCAGGCCGGCGTTGCGACGGTACTGCGCCGACATGTCCCAGATATAGCGCATGGGCGAATGGCAGTAGCAGATGTGCAAGGCGTCCGGGCGCTTGATGACGCCCTTGGTCGGGCCGGATTCGCTGCTGATGATGAGATCGTAGGCTTGCAGGTCGAGGCTCTCGAGCGCCATCGGCATCAGCGGCAGGTACAGGCGAAACAGCTTGCGGCCCAGCGGCAGCTTCGCGATCCAGGTCTCGCGGACCTGCAGGCCCGGCACGCGGCTGTCGATCAGCTTCTGGTCGGCGACGTGCGCATACACGTCCGCATCCGGGAACAGGCGCAGCAGCTCTTCGAAGACGCGCTCACCGCCGCGCCAGGTCGTGAACCAGTAATGGATGATGGCTACCCGCATTCCCCGCCCCATTGGTCATGGATGGAGAAGCACCGATCGCGGCTGCTGGATTGGCGGCTTTAGTCGATGCTTCCTGGCGTGCTCGCCAATCCATGGCTGCAACACTCGATAGCGAAGCACTCTATGGTTAGAACATGGCAGCTTGGAGACAGCCGTGGGCTCGCTTTCCGCTGCCGGCAGGGGCATCACGAGATCATCACAATTCGCCTCTATCCTTCGGCGTTTTCGGGCATCCGGCCCGCGCTATCGGTGCCCTTCGACGCTCCGTCGCATGATTCCAGACTTTCTCTACATCGGCACCGGAAAAGCCGGCTCCACCTGGCTGTTCCAGGCACTCGAACGGCATCCGCAGATCCACGTCTCGCCGGTCAAGGAGACGACTTTCTTCGATCTGAATTTCCATCGCGGCCTGGCCTGGTACGAGCGTTTCTTCGAGCGCGCCGGACCGCAGCAACGCATCGGCGAAATCGCCCATCGCTACCTGCGCAACCCCAATTGCGCACAGCGCATCCTCGACACGCTGGGGCCCGAGGTTCGCCTGATCGTGTTCTATCGCCGGCCCGAACAGTTCGTGATGTCCAACTACCTGTTCGCCCGCCGCAACGGCCGCTTCGCGGGCAGCATTCGTGATTGGGTGGAGCGCCGCTTCGATCCGCGCTCGGTGAGCTATCACACGATGCTGCAACCGTATCTGCAGCGCTTCGATCGCGAGCGCATCCTGGTGGCCTGCTTCGATGACCTGCAGTCCGATCCGCAAGGCTTCTACGCGCGGCTGTGCCGCTTCCTGCAAGTCAGCGAGCAGAAGCTGCCGGATGATCTGCAAGCCAAGATCAACGCGGCCGCGCGACCGCGCATGAGCTGGCTCGCGCGCTGGGTGAATCGCACATCGAAGATGCTCAAGCGCAACGGCCAGCCTTCGCCGGTGGCGCTCGTCAAGCGCATGCCGATCGTGCAGCGTCTGCTTTATTCGACGCTGGCCGATCGCGACAAGCCCGACATGCCGGCCGACCTCGCGGCGCGCATCCGCAGTGTCGCCGAGCCCGAAGCGCGGGCGCTCGACGCCGCGCTCGGCACCGAACTCTGGCAACGCTGGTACGGCGCATCGAATACGCCGATCCCGAGTGCGCCGATTCATTGTCATGCGGCCTGAGCATCATCACCGCTCCAACGGGGGATCGGAATGCAAGCGGATTCGAGTCGGTTGATGAAAGCGTTGTGCGCCTGCCTGCTGTGCGGATGCGCGCAGCTGGCGCAGGCGCAGAGCGAGCAAGGCAGTGTGTCGGCCGCGGTACGCGGCATCGCCGCTTCGTCGATCCAGACGCCGGTTGCCTACCGCGCGCGCTGGCGCACCGCCGGCTTCGGCTTCTATGGGCAGACCGCGCAATCGCCGGCCGGCAACAGCGACGTCGACGGCGGGCTCGGCTTCGCGCTCGGGCTCGGTGATCCGGATCAACTCGTCGGAGCCGATCTCGCGGTGAGCTCGGCTTCGCTGTCACGCAGCGAAGGCGGCAGCGACGGCTTCGGCGATTCCGGCTCGTTCGGCATCAAGCTGCATCGCAACCTGCCCTGGTATACGAGCGTGGCGATCGGCGCGAACGGTTTCGGCCGCTGGGGCAAGCTCAAGGACAACAGTGACGAGAGCTATTACGCCGTGCTCAGCCGCTTCCTGAACCTCGGCGGACCTTACGGCGTGGTCGTCAATCTCGGTGCCGGCAACGAGGCCTACGCCGATCCGGGCAAGAACGGCGTGCAGGCCATCGGCTCGCTCGCGTTCTACTACACCACGCGATTTTCGCTGCTCGTCGAGCACACCGGCCGCTTCACCAATGCCGGCCTGTCGGTGGCGCCGGTATCGCACTGGCCGGCCACGATCACCATGGGCGTGACCAACCTCGGCCAGCGCCTCGGCCTGGATACCGAGTTCGCGCTCAGCGTGGGCCTGGGCTTCGGCTACTGAGCCACTGAGCTACTGAGTCCGCGAGGAGTTCTCGAGATGATTCGCCTGTCCTTCGCTTTCGCACTGCTCGCCGCCAGCACCGGCGCGCTCGCCCAGAGCAGCGGCACCAATCCGATGCCCGGCACGGCGGTCGACGTCGTCGTCAACCTCGTTCCGACCAACGCCAACCCCGGCCTCGACATTCCGCAAGCCAGCGTCGACGAGCCCGAATACGATCCGTATGCGGAGTTCTCGGGCGGCGTGGTGCGCGGCCTGTTGAGCTTGAATCGGCCTGACGACGCGCGCTGAGTTTTTCGAATCGCATGACTGCAAACAAACGCCTCGGCTGGGCATCCGCAAAACCCAGGCTGCTCATGCTCACTTCGCGCGCCGACATGGGCGGCGCGCCGGAGCACATGCACCAGCTGCTCAAGTCGCTCGGCGAGCGCTACGAATTCCATGTCGCCTGCCCACAGCAGGAGCCGTACTGGAGCCGCTTTCGCATCGCGGTCGGGCGTGAGCGCATGCTGTGCATTCCGAGCCGATCGATCGATCCGGTGACGCTGTTCGGACTGCACCGCTACATCAAGGAGCGCAACATCCAGATCGTGCACTCGCACGGCTACGGCGCCGGCCTGCTGGCCCGGCTGCTGTGCGGCTTGCGCGACGTGCCCACGGTGCACACGCATCACGGCGTGCATTTCCTCTGGCAGCGCAACGCGGTTTCGGCCGTCAAGCGGCTCGTCGAAAGAGGGCTCGCACGCCGGGCCAGCGCCACCATTTTCGTTTCCAACGACGAGCTGCAGGCGGTCCGCGCGGCGGGGCTTTCGCCGCACGGCGCGCTGGTGATTCCGAACGGCATCGACCTGGGCCGGCTCAAGATGCGATCGCACGAATCACCCGCTGCGCCACGGCGCCTGCGCATCGTCAACGCGAACCAGTTCAACGAATGCAAGAACGCATTCGGCCTGCTCGACATCTTCGATGCCCTGCGCGCTCACTACGGAGCCGAAGCAGCACAGCGCATGCCGCAGCTCGATGTCTACGGCGACGGCCCGGACCGTGCACGCTTCGAGCAGCGCATCGCCGAGCTCGATCTTGCTCACTGCGTGAAAGCCTGCGGCATCGTGCCGAAGCTGTTCGAACGCATGCCCGACTACGACCTGCTGCTGTCCTGCTCGCACTGGGAAGGCCTGCCGATCGCGGTGCTCGAAGCCATGGGCAGCGGCCTGCCCGCCGTGTTGAGCCGCGTGCCGGGACACCAGGAGCTGCTGCGCCAGGGCTTCGATACCCAGGACTCCGATATGGGTTTCGACATCGGCGATGCGAAGCAGGCCGCGCAGCGGCTTGCCCGGCTGATCGACGACGCGCCATTGCGCGAGCGCATCGGGACGCAGGCCCGGCAACTCGTACATCAGCACTACGGACAGCGTTCCATGCTCGATTCCGTCGACGCCTGCTATACGCGTCTCATCGAGCGCAGGTCCGATGTGCCTGCAGCGAGCGCCATCGCATGAGCTTCGATCGGCGCCGCTTTCTGCTGCAATCGGGCGCGTTCGCCGCTACCGGCGCACTCGCTGCGCAGGCTTATGCAGAAGACCAGGCACAACAGCGACGTCCGCCAGCCGTTCGTGGCGATGGCTTCGGCCTCTCGGCGCTCGACTTCGGCGCGGACCCGAGCGGCTCGCGTGATTCGACCCAAGCCTTGCAGGCCGCTTGTGAGCGCGCCATCGGCGGCGTGCTGCTGATTCCCAAGGGCCGCTACCGCGTGAGCCGGCCGATCACGATTCAAGACTCCGGCCTGGTCATCGTCGGCGAAAGCAGCCGCGGCGAAACCGGAACCGGCAGCATCCTGTTCAAGGACGAGGGCTTCTCCGGCTCCGCGCTGATCGAGGCCAGCGGCGCGCAAGGCGATCGGCTCAGCGGCCTGTCGATCACCGGCATCACCGTCGATGGACGCGGTCGCGCGGGTTCGGGCATCAGCCTGCGGCGCGTCGGCAACGCGGTGCTCGACACCGTGATCGTCGACGGCAACAGCGATTGGGGCATCGCGATCGATGGTGGTTTTCTGTGTTCGCTGCGTGGCGTGGTGGCGATCCGCAACGGCCGCTTCGACGGCAAGACCGCGAGCGGCGGCGGCATTCAACTGTCGGCCGAGACGCGCGAATGCGCGGACTGCCGCATCTTCGACAGCTACGCCAACAAGAATCGCGGCTGGCAATTGCGCCTGGCCGCGGGCGACGAGCGCAAGGATCGCGTCGTCGGCCTGACCGTCTGGGCCTGCCAGATCGAGCGGGCCGATCACAACGACGAGCGTGTTCCGGTGGTCGGCATCGAAGCCACCGATCGCACCACGTTCTTCGGCTGCAATTTCGTGCAGCCCAAGGAAAAACACGGCCCCTGTCTGCAACTGGGCGGCTCGCAAGGCAAGAGCAGCGTGCGCGACGTGGCCTTCGTCTCCTGCTGCGTGCAGTACAACGGCAAGCTCGCGGCGATCAAGGCCTTGCCGGGCGTGCAGAGCGCTTCGTTTCAAGGCCTGCGCAACTACGGCAAGGGCAGGCTTTTCGATTTCGACAACTCGCTGGCGCGCGGCTCGATCTACTTCGACCGGCAGCCCGAGGACATGCGCGGCAGCGGCGCCAAAGCGATGAGCTACCCCGCGCTCGCCGGACCCGCCAGTGGCGCGTGACCTGCATCGGGCGGTCGCACACGCCACCGTCGCGCGTGCGGGCTCGGCACTGAGCGGAGCCAGCGCTCACCTGCTCGCCATTCGCTTGTTCGGCGCCAGGCATTACGGCGAATTCGTGCTGGCGGAGTCCATCGTGCTCGCACTGAGCATCGTGGCCTTGTCGGGCACGCATGTCTCCGCTTTCGGCCTGCTCGGCGAGCGTCGCGGGGCCAGCGTGAGAACGGGGCTCAAAGCCGGCGCAGTGCTGATCGCCGCACTGACGCTGAGCATGCTGATACTGCTGGCGATTTCGCTGAAGCCGCTGTCGCATTTCGCACCCGAATCGATGCAGGCGCTGCGCCCCTGGGTTCTGCCCGCTCTCGCCTCCGTGCTCGGCATGAGCTTCTATCGCTTTCTGAGCGAGTTGCTGCGCATCGAAGTGGGCGTCGGCCTTGCGAATTATTTCAGCGGTCGCGGCAATGGTTTTGCTTCGAGCGCCGCGTTCTCGCTGCTGCTCGGTGCGAGCTTCATCGGCGGACATCCGCCGGCGACGCCGGCCGATTTGCTCATGCTGATGGCCGCGGGCCAATGGATCGGCGTGCTGCTCGCGCTGGGCTTGCTGCTGCCGAGACTCGCTGCGATCAGCCAAAGCGAGCCAAGCATGATGCAGACGCTTCGCGAGTTCTGGCATCGCGGCCCGCTGATCTCGCTCACGCAAGGCTTGCAGATCGCTCAAGCCAACATCGATCTGTGGTTGCTCGGTGCGCTCGGCAGCCCCGCGATGCTCGGTGTCTACGGTCTGGGCAAGCGCTTCGCACTGTGGCTCGTCGCACCGACCGGCTTGGTGGCGCTGTCAGCCAAAAAGCGCGCGGTGGACGAATACCTGAGCCACGGCCGCGTCAGCCGCGAACTCGAACGCGCATTCCGGCGCGCTGCGCTGCGCTCCTGGCTCGGCGTGGTGGCACTGGTGCTCGGGGCCGCGCTGGTGCCTGCCAGCTGGCTACAGGCCGTGGCAGGCGCGCATGCGGACGACAGCCGCTGGATCTTCGTCGCGCTTGGCGTGGGCCAGGTGGTGCGACTGCTGTTCGGCAATGGCGGGCCCATCCTCGGCGCAGCCGGACACGAGCACGACAACCTGCGCGCTCATGTATGGGGCGTACTCGCCGCAGCGCTGATCGGCGCCACCACCATTCCGCTGATCGGCGGCTGGGGCGCGGCCTGCGCCTACTCGCTCGGCATGATCCTGTGTGCGGTGATCGTGTCGCGCGCCTGCGAGAAGCAGATGGGCTTTGCGTGTGATCTGATCCGGATGAAGTGAAACCAGCATCGGCATCGATGTCGGCGCGGTTCAGCGTTGAGCTTCGAGAGCGACAGCCGTGAACTGTTTGTGGGAGTGGTCGATATCTGTGGGCCAATAGCCCCACGCCGCCCTGTTTACACGCTGCGGTCACATTCTTCGCACACCCTCCACGAGTTGATCAATTCGTTGTCCCTCGGGGGGTCTCAAATGTCGTGCAACTCACTCAACGCCATCTACCTGTCGATGGCGTCTATCGGCTTGTGTGCCGTCGCCACGGCACATGCCGAGCCCTACGCCATCGAGCGTGTCGCGCGCATTCCTCCTGCGGAATCCTGGGAATTCCAGTCGTTGATCCTCGGCAGCGATGGCAAGCTCTACGGCACCGCTACGGTCGGTGAAACCGGCTACGGCAAGCTGTTTCGCCTGCCCGTTGCAGGTGGCGACCCCGAAACCATCTACGATTTTCCGGGCAGCGATAACGATGGCTACAGGCCTTTGGGTTCGCTGGTACTCAACGGCAATGGCTCGCTGTCGGGCACCACCGCTACCGGCAATCGCTTCCAGAATACCTGCGGCTCGGTGTTCACGGTGACGCAGAACGGAGCCGTCACGCTCCACGCTCTGTTCGACGGCCGCGCCGCATACGGTTGCGCCCCTTACAGCGGCTTGGTGGTACGTCCCGATGGCGCCTTCATCGGCACCACCTCGGGCTACTCGCCCAACGCGCGCGACAACGGCAGCATCTTCCGCGTCGCCGCCGACAGCACCGCTCCGACCGGCCAGCTCGTCACGCTCACGCATCGCTTCGCCGACGGCGAAGGCGGAGCCAACCCGCTGGCCGATCTGATCGAAGGCCCGGACGGTCGCCTGTATGGCAGCACGCACAGCGGCGGCCAGTTCGGCAAGGGCACGCTGTTCTCGGTTGCCAGCGATGGCAGCGACTTTCTCAAACTGCACGATTTCAACGGCAGCAATGGCGCAGCCCCGCAATCGGCACTGATGCTGGCCCCGGACAACACGCTCTGGGGCACCACCGCGCTCGGTGGTGCCAATGGTGTCGGCACCATCTTCAAGCTCACCTCCACGGGACAGTTCACCTTGGTGCACAGCATGACTTCGGCCGAAGGCGAAGTGCCGAGCAAGCTCACCGTGGGCGCAGACCGCAATTTCTACGGCACCGCCAAGGATGGCGGCAGCGCCAACCTGGGCTCGGTGTTCCGTATCACGCCGGCCGGCGTGTTCACGAAGATTCTCGACATCACCAGCACCTTCAAGCATCCGGTGACCGGGCTGGTCTCGGCTCCGGACAACATGCTCTACGGCGCCACCGCGTTCGAAATCTTCCGCATCAACGGCGTGTCGAACGGCCAGCCGCCGAGCCTGACACTGAGCTTCTCGTCGGACACCATCAACGCCGGTGGCAGCACCACGCTGAGCTGGACTTCGACTCAAGCCACCCGCTGCGCCGGCACCGAGCCGACCAGCTTCACCAAGGGCAGCTTCGCCACCAGCGGCTCGCGCCTGATCACCGACAAGAACACCAGCGGTGGCGATACCATGTATTCGATGACTTGCACGGGCCCGGACGGCGAGGTATCCGCCTCGACCACCTTGCACGTGGTCGCACCGGCACCGACGTTGACGCTCACTGCCGATCCGATGACGCTGCCCGCCGGCTCAAGCTCCACGCTGACCTGGGCGCCGACCAACGCCAAGAGCTGTGTGGCGTCGGGCACCTGGAGCGGCGAGAAGAACGCCAAGGGCAACAGCACCTCGATCAAGCGCGCCAAGGCCGGTGTCTACGCCTACACGCTGACCTGCAGCAACGATGCGGGCTCGGTGGAGCGCACGGTGAACGTGACGTTCCAGTAACCAGCGCAAGGCCGTAACGGAAAGGGCCGGCATTGCCGGTCCTTTTTTATTGGGACTTTGGAAAACGGCTCGAAACGAGCCGATCGCTTTTGCAGTTGATGTCCCCCTCCCGCATGCGGGAGGGGGACAAGTCATCACGCTCAGCGGTTGACGTTGCGGATCACCACCGTGTGCAGGGGCTTCCTGCCGATTTCGGAGCCGCCGCTCGGGCTCGACAAGGAGATCGTGAACTGCTCGTTCTTTTCCTTGACGCTGTCCCAAGTGATCGGAACCGTGATGATCTTGTCGGCGCTGTCGCCATCAGCCCAGTTCAAATCACCCGACGCGGCCGTGTAGTCTTCACCCGCAATCGCCGTATCGTTCGCCGTGCTGTAGTGCACGCCGATCGCACCGATGCTGCTCTTGCCGCGGCTCACGATGACGCTGACGGTACCTGCATTTTCATCGACAGGCGCCCTGACGACCGCAAACTGCAAGCTGCCGCCGGCGACATCGTCGCTGGTGATCGACGCGACGCTCTGAGCACGTTCGATGGTGGCATCACCAGTCACATCGCTCAGCGTCATCGTGAACGTCTCCACATCTTCAACGAGCGCGTCGTCGATAATCGGCACCATGATCTGCTTCTGGCTATTGTCACCGTCAGCCCATTCGAGCGTGCCGCTAGTGGCCTCGTAATCCTGCCCTGCGATCGCGGTGCCGTCCGAGGTCTGATAGCGCACGCTCACGGTACCCGCAACGCCACCGCTGCGATTAACCTTGAACACCGCACTGCCCTTCTTTTCCTTGGCCTGCACAGTGTCAGAGGTCAAACGCAGCTTGCTCGGTGGAGCATTGGTGATATGAGCAAGAAGTTCGGTGCCGATGAATTCGAGCCTGAACTTGTATGCGGTCGGTGCGCCACCGAGAACGAAGTTGGCCGTTCCTACAGCGGAAGCGCTGCCGAAACTGGCCAGCACAACGCTGTCCTTTTTCGCAGCGAGCTCGATTCCGGCGCTGTGCAGGTCAACCACCACCGGTCCACTGCCGACGATCTGCAGCGAATCCGCCACCAGGCGATCTGAAGGCAGATGGTTGCTGACATCCAGTCGCAGATGCGCACCACCGCTGAGCGTCAGCGTGTTTTCGATGCTCAGCGTACCGATGCCACCCTCGACAGCGGAATCACCCGGCGAAATCGTGCCGCCGGAAGCAACGGTAGCGCTGCCGACGAAGCCGTTGCCTCCCAAGGTCGCACCATCGGCGATGCTCAGTGCCCCCGTGCCGTTCGTCCTTCCATGCGCTGCGTTGGCATACAGCTGCGCACCAGCGCTGACCACGGTCGTACCCGAGTAGCTACCTGCACGCTCAAGACGCACTCGACCGCTACGCACTTCCACGCTTTCGAAACCGGAAAGCGCGCAGCGACAATCGACATCGCCATCGAACACCAAGCTGTTGCTACCTGCACCACCGGTGATTGCGCCGCCGATACTGCCGCCCAGCAGAGTGACGGTATCGTCGCCGTCGCCCATATCGATCGCGAGATCGTTGTCAAAAGCGGCGATCTCGCCGGAGTTCGTGAGCGTGTCTTTGCCAGCGCCCATCTGGATCACGGCACCTTCAGCCGCATTACCCGCACCGTGGATACGGCCGGCCGCAGTATTGACGATGCTATCCGCGCGATCGCCGGTGAGGCGGATCGCATAGCTGTCGTAGCCGCGAATCAGGCCTTCGTTATAGATCGTGGTCGCCGCAAACGCATTACCACCACTGGAGTTATCGACCAGAATGCCGTGGCCCTTGGTGCCGCTGGCGCTGGTGTTCTGTCCGGTAATTTCCGCGCCTTCGTAGTTGTTGATGCCGCCGCCGCCAATCGACACGCCCTCGGGATTGTTGCCCAAGCCATCGGACCCGTTACCGCTAGCACCGACGCCACGAATCACACCGTAATTGTCGAGCGTGACGATACCGTCCACATCAACGCCATCACCGTCGCCGGTGTTGTAACGCTCCGAATCGAACTGGCCGATGATGGTGCCGTGATTGGTGACGGTCGCATTGCCCATCACGCTGCCGTTGCTGTCGATGTTGATGCCCGAGCCATTCAGGCCGGTGATCGTCGCGCCTTCTTCATTGACGACGTTGATGGTGAACGTGCTGTTACTCGCTCCACCCGTGATGCCATGACGGCCTGAAACGCTGCCGCCTTCTTCATTGGTGATCTGCACGCCCGTGTTGTTCTGCGCATCGATGCCGTCGCTGCTGCTCGCGCTGGTCACAGCGCTGGAAGTTTCCGCAGTCGGAATCGCTTCGATGCGACCGGCGTTGTAGATCACGCCGTTGATGCCTGGACGCACCGCGTCCGCCGCATTCGCTTGAATCAAGCCCGTGGCGTAGTTGTTGAGCAGGTTCGAGCCCACGGCCGTGATCGCGTTCCAATCAAGCGCCTGGCTACCGCCCTTGGATGGATTGGCCGACAGCACGCTACCCGAGTTGTCGAGTGCGATCTTGCTACCCGCGACGTTGACGCGAATGGTGTCGCCATCCGCCGAGCTGATCACCGCGCCTTCGTTGTTGACAATGTTGATCGTCGCGATGTTGCTGCCGCCACTGTTGTCGATCGTGCGTGCAGTGCCGGTCTGGCGAATCTTGCCGCTATTGACGAGGTTGGACGTACCGGTCCCGGTGATGTTCACCGCAACGGCGGACGACACATTGAGATCGCCCGCTGCCGTCACATTGCCGGTCTGCGTCGTGCCCGCAGCCGGATTCAAGGCCTGCGCCGTGTTGTTGTTGCCACTGATGTCGAAGCTGGCCGCAATCGCCAACGACATCACGCTCAAACCCGACACGCACGCAATCGCGCGACGACCCACTCGCCAGTACGACATGTGTATCTCCCCTTAGCCCATATCCCGATGAAACCCGATGTCGCGCCCATTGCGGGCGACCGACAAATGACATGGGAGGCTAAAGGCGGAGCGTGAAAATCACGTGACTTTTTTGCGACAACGCTGGAGTCCAAGCAATGCAAAGGGGCCGGCATCGCCGGCCCCTTTGCTATCTCTGCAGCATCCTCAAATCATCAAACCGGAGCCTGCAAGGTCGGCACTCGAATCACACCTTGAGGGTCAGTGACATCGGCCGCCTTGATCGGCGGCATGGCGCTCGCGAGCACTTTGTATTGCGCCGGGCTTCCAAGCGACAGCGCACTCGCATCGATCAGCTTGGTGCCGGTACCGCCGTGGCGCATGTCGATGAAGTTGGCGGAGTTGGTGTAAGAGAGCAACAGAACCGCCGGATTGGCGCTGCTATTGAACCCGAAGTGGCAAGAGCTGAAGGTCACGTCTTCGACGATTTGAGTCGAATTACCGCCTCCGAGACTGACGCAGCGAATGCTTTGCTGCGCGGCTGCGAAGTTGCAGCTGATGAACGCGACGCGATCGGCGCAATCGGCCTTGAGCAAGGGACTCGAAAGCCCCGTCAACCCACCAGTTTCAATCTGAGTGCCGACCACGGTCAAACCGAAAACACGGTAGTTTCCACCCGATCCAGTCAAAACGATCTGCGAGCCCATGTTTTTGCTAATCAGGCTGTCGTAAATGCGGCAATCGCCCACGCCGGTGGGGCCGGTCGGCTCGACAAGATTGCTGCTGCCATCCATTTTGAGGCCGCCGGTGTTCGGATCGATCGTTCCGTTCGAAATGCACACTAGCCCTGACATTGAGCACAGGCAACCCCCCTCCACGACAACGCCCCACCCCGCATGCCCGCTGACCAGAACGTTGTTCAGCACAACATGGCTGGCTTTCTGAATCAGAAGACCGCCACCCTGTTGCTTGTTGGACGAAGCGCCCGGGTCCTGGATCGCGATGCCATCGATCGTAATGCCGCGCGGCAAATCCCAAGCCAGAGTTAGCGGATCTTGCGTCGGCACGATCTTGACGAGCGCATCACCGACAAAGCCAGCGCGCTTAGCGAGCACGGTGCCTTTACCGGATTCGGTGCGTGAAGCCTCGCCGATCAGGCTGACGCCGCTCGGAAGAACGATAGGCGACAGAAAGCGATAAGTTCCGCGAGCTACGAGAATGTAGCCGCCGGTCGGCTTCACCGCTGCAATCGCAGTAGCGAAGATCAAGGAATAGTCCGTCGTTGTTCCGTCGTTGGTGATCAAGTAACCGAAAGTTGAAGTCGTCTGCGCAAGTGCCGGCGTCGAGGTCAATCCCAATGCCGCCACTCCCACCGCGCCGATCGCGCCTGTACGCAACAAATGTCTACGCTCGATATTGCTCATCGTTATCTCCCAGCATGAAAAGGAGTGGATGCCGCTCAAGGCGCTGTCGTAACGCTGAAGTTGCCTGAAACCCCGCCGACGGTGAGCGTGGTTTGAGTCGTCGTTTCCGGCGTGGTCGCAGCGCGCACGCGCACCTGAACTTTCTGCACGGGCTGCATGACACCGGACGCGCTGGTCCATTCGCTCCAGACGCCGTTGGTCGAGAGACGATATTCACCGCCGCTGACACTAATCGCGGCCGGTGAATTGAAGCCGGTCAGGGTTTGATTGCGCGCGACGATCCACTTCTTGAGAGCAACGCCCGTCTTGGACTCGAAGCTGAAATCATCAGGACTCGAGTCCGGTGCTTCGTCGTTATCAACGATCGTTCCGACTGCAGTGGTCTTGAGCAGCGAAGCGGTAAATTGTGGAGAGTTGAGCAGCAAGGCTCCGCCGCTGACGGTGATGTCGGGCGAGCCGTTGCCGTCGAAATCAGCAACAGCTATCAGGCCAAATCCAGTGCCCGCAGCAATGTTGGCCTCGGGAGAAAAGCCACCTTTTCCGTCGCCGCTCATCATCGCGACGACGACAGCACTATCGTCGCTGACAAGCACCAGTGTCGCCGCAATATCATCGTTGCCATCCCCATTGAAATCAGAGACGGCAATATTGCCGATGGAATAGCGCCCAGCTTCAGCAGCCAGCCCAACGGGAACACTGACGGGGGCACTGAAGTTGCCAACACCATCGCCGAAAAGAACAGCCAGATTATCGACACCGCCCACGACGAGATCGAGATTGCCGTCGTTTTCGATATCCGAAACCGCGATCGATCCGGGGAACGTCATCGCATAGCGTTTGGCAGTGCCAAATCCGCCATTACCATCGCCGAGAAACACCGAAACTCGATCTACATTGGTATTGGCAACCGCAAAATCCATCTTGCCATCGCGATTGAAATCAGCTGTGACGACAGATAGAGGGCTGCTACCAACGCGCTGATCCACTGCGGCATCGAAACCACGATTGCCATTACCGTACAGAATCGAAACGAAGTTGCTGTCCACATTGGCAACGATCAAGTCTTGAAATCCGTCATCATTGAAATCCGCAGTAGCACTATCGATAGGTGTTTCGCCTACGGAATAGGTGATCGCTTTCTGGAAAGTCCCGTTGGCTTTTCCGAACAAAATGGAAACGTAGTTTCCGACATTGTTCGTGAGCACCAAGTCGAGCTTGCCGTCCGCGTCGAGATCGACCGAACGTATGGAGTTCGGTGATGGGTTTTCCGGCCGGCCGCCCAGGAACGAAGTCGGATTTCCGAACCGGCCTTGGCCCTCGCCCATTCGAATTTCGACGTTGCCGCCCCTGATCACTGCAATATCCTGCTTGCCGTCCCGGTCGAAATCACCTGCGGCGACACCGCGACCTACGCGAAAATCCAGAGCCGCGCTGAAGCGACCTTCATCATTGCCACGAAGCACCGATACAGCTCTGCTCTTCGTGTCTGAAGCAACGATGTCCAAGTTGCCGTCACTATCGAAGTTGGCGAGCGTCATGCCAGAGACGGCAGCACCCGCCAGGTAACGGTCGCCGACGGAAAATCCGCCTGTGTTGTCGCCGATGAATAGCGCGATAACGCCTCCGACGCTCGCGGCCAAATCGATATCACCGTCGCCATCGAAGTCGGCTGCTTGAATGGAGCTCACCGAATTCACGAACAGGAGTTGTGACGATTCGACGAAGCTGCCGCTCCCGGAGCCCAAACGAATAGTGATGCGATCCCCATCAGGCGCGCTGGTCGCTATATCGGGAATACCGTCGCCGTTGAAATCAGCCAGGGCAGCGCGCCTTGCATCACCGATCGACGACACGGCAGGGGAAAATCCGCCGACTCCGTCTCCGAGTAAGGCTGTGATTCCACTACCCGAAGCCAACAGATCAAGCTTGCCGTCACCGTTCAGATCCGCAGCGGTGACAAAGTACGGCGCGAATCCTCCGGAAAGATTGAGCGGTGCCGAGAACCCACCGACGCCATTTCCCCAAAGAACGGAGATGGAATTTGAAAGTATGTTTGCGACGACAAGGTCCGACTTTCCATCTCCATTGAGGTCGGAGGAACTGACCCAACTCGGCCGAGATCCCACTGGATATGCCACCGGCGCACCGAAGTGACCGCTCCCATCGTTGATCAGTACCGACACGGTGTCCTGAATCTGATTTGCCACCGCGAGATCGACTTTTCCGTCGCCGTTGAAATCGGCTCGCGTGATACCTCGAAGATCGATGCCGGCCGGATAGAGAGCAGGCGCAGCGAAGCCGCCGTCACTATCGGCCAACAAAACCGCGATGTTGCCGTCGATAGATATCGAGACGGCAATGTCCTCTCGGCCGTCACCGTTGAAATCGCCACTGGTCACAGCAGTCGGCCTGCCGCCGGCCGCATACGCAGGTGCGGAGTTGAACTCGATGGCCGGGTTGAACGCTGCCGGCTTTCCTAGCTTGACCTTGAGTCTTTCATCGGGCTCCTCGGTCGTATCTCCGAGCACCGGAACGCGGATGACGCCCTGGATCAAACCTGCAGGAATCCGCACGAATCCGGGCTTTGAGTCGTAATCGACATCGGGCGTTGCCGTGTCGGGCGAGATCGAATACGGAACGACGATACTGCTTGCCGTGTCGCCACTGCGAACGACGGAGAAGTCGAGGCTCGACGCGCCAACGTTGGCCTCAGTAACTGAAGCTTTTTCGATGCTGAGCTGAGCTTCGGCAGATTGCGCGCTCAGCGGAAGCAAAGCTCCGATGAAAAGCGTGAGAAGCGATTTATGCAGTAGTGGCGTCTTCGAGACGCGCCCCCAGACCATATGCGGCATGATCAATCCCCCTTGAAAATCCCCTTGACACTGACATTAGCGCTGCCAGGTTTCGAGAGATTGGCAATTGAGTTACAGCCGGGGACCCGGCCTCGATCGAGGCGCTGGCAGCGGGGCATCGCCCATCGTGTCATCCGCAGCACCGACCTTGTCGTCGGGCTCGCGCAACCTGAGCATGATGCCCATCAGCAGCGCCATCGTCGGCATGCTCAGATACATCGTGAACGTATCCGAGAAAAACATGCGTGCGAGTTCGCCCATCAGCATGCCGGCCGCCACCGCTTTGACGCGGCGAACGTTCGGGTCCGAATCGCCGACCAGCAGGTTGAACAGCACCAGCCCCCAAAATGCGATGAACGAGAGCAGGCCCAATACACCCATCTCGAAAAAGATGCGCAGATACGAATTGTCGACGTTGATCGAAGTCAGCGCCGTGGTGGTCTTGTAGCCGATGCCGATCGGCGTCCAGCCCAACAAGTTGACGAGCTGCGCCCAGTTGTCCCAGCGCGAGGTCTGCATGAGCGAGCGGCTGTCGGTGAGGCCGAAGCGCATCATCACGCCGCGCAGGAAGTTGTCGTCCACCAGCATCGCGGCCAGCGGCAACAACAGCAGCAGGGCGATCGCGAATACACCCACCACCGGCACGATGCGGCCCGCATTCGATCGGCCGGCACGCAGCATGAACAGCAGGGCGAAGAACATGCCGGCGGCCACCTGCAGCACCGCGGCGCGCGAGGCGGTGACGATGATCCCGTAGATCAACAGCCCCAGCGTGACGAGCAACTGCCAGCGCGGCAGACGACCGAAGCCCAGCCAGCGCAGGCATAGCGCTGACATCGCCCAGCCGGTGATGAGGTGCGAGAAGCCGCCCGAGTTTCCAAGCATGCCGCCAGCGCGATACACCACGCCTCCCGATTCACCCAGATGCAGCGCCTGCTGATGCTCGCGCACCGCTCCGAATATCCAGTACACGAACATGCCGAGCAGCACGCCGGCCAGTCCGCTCCACCAGAACCAGCGCACGGCGCGCTCCGCAGCCTGCGGTGTCCAGCTCAAGCTCAGCGCAATCGCGAACGGCGTGTAGATGGCGATGAGCCGATAGACCGAAGCCAGCGTCTTGATCTTGGAGGTCTGCGCGCTGAGCACCGAGATCAGCGCCGTCCCCAGGAACACGAACAGCGCGAAGAAGATCGCCGAACGCGGCAATCGCAGCATCAGCAGCAGCATGAGCGGAAAGCCGATCAGGTCGACAAAGCCCGCATGCGAGTCGCCGGTGACGCC
This sequence comes from Hydrocarboniphaga effusa AP103, assembly GCF_000271305.1. Lineage (GTDB taxonomy): Bacteria > Pseudomonadota > Gammaproteobacteria > Nevskiales > Nevskiaceae > Hydrocarboniphaga > Hydrocarboniphaga effusa. The sequence goes on along the minus strand of NZ_AKGD01000002.1, from coordinate 669,683 downwards.
GTGCGCGCCGCTGTTCTGCATCGGCAGCGAGATCACGAACACCGGGATGGCGAGCAGGCACAGGTAGATCAAGGAGCGCTGGGTCACGTGATCGAAGCGCAGCAGTCCCGCCGCGCTCGGCCACAAGGTCTCGGGCGCAAGCCACACCTGCGGCGACTCGTTTGCCTGGCCTCTCATGCGAAGCGCCTCGCTGATGGTGCGAGCGAGTCAGTGGCTTCGTCGCCCTCGCGCCAGCTACGCAAATCCCAGCCGAGCAGGCGTTCGAGCTTGAGCAGATCGTCGTGAAAGTAGGCGCGCATCTCGGCGCGCAGCTCAGGCGTGAGCGCGGCGCGCCGCGACGGCTGGCGCAGATGCGATTTGATTTTTTCGATCAGCGGATACCGCGCGCGGCGCAGATGCGTGCGCAGTCTCCAGACCGGCACTTTCAGCAACGCCGGCGGATCGAGCACCATGCTCGCGACGAGCCTGGAGCGATGCCGATGCGAGGCATTGACCACCGGGAATTCGCTCCGTCTATCGTCGTCCAGCCCGAGGAACGCCAGCGTCTGACGATAGATGCGCGCCGGGTCGTCGCGAAAATCTTCGAAGCGGATGAACAGCACCGCGTCGCGGCTCACGTGACGCAATAGGTTCTCGACTTGCTCGCCATAACGGCCGATGGCGCCGTACTGCAAAAACTGCGGTGCCCGGCAGGCACGTGGAATAGCATGGCCTTGCGCACGGCGATCCTGCATGCGCCAGGCGGTTTCGAAATCGGGCTCGTCTTCGTTGAGAACGTAGACCTGCTCCATATGAAACGCATGCGCGACGTCGACCGGGTCGCGCAGCATGGCGACGAAGCGGGCCCGAGGGTCGAAAGCGACGATGCGCTCGACCGCGCAATCGGAGCGCAGCGTGTTGGTGGAGCCTTCGGCGACCACGCGATGCTGCTCGCCGGCTTTTTGGAACAGCGCGAGATAGTCGTCGAGAGTGCCGAGCGCGTGCTGGTCCGCAAGCCCTTTGTAATCGGCGGACCAGAAAAAAGGCTCCTTCGGGTCGCTGAAGAAAACCTGCGGATGCTCCGCAAGGTATTGCGCGAGCGCGGTGGTGCCGCACTTGGGCGCGCCGACGATGAAGGTGTTGGGCCTGTGCATGCGGCGCTCAGCGGCCCGCGACGGGCGGCGTGAGCCAGTCCTGCAGGTTCCAGCCGAGCAGGCGCTCCAGCGCGAGCACGTCGGGGCGGAAATGTTCGAGCATCTCCTGCTGCAATTCCGGGCTCGGCATCTGCCGCTGCTGCTGTCGGTACATGCGGCGCTTGAGCTTTTCGATCACCGGATAGCGCTTGCGCACGAGGTGGCGGCGCAGTTGCGTGACCGGAATGCGAATCGGCGCGGGCGGGCTGTGGAAGAGCTTGGCGAGCAGCGGAAAGCGATGCATGCGCGACGGCCCCATCACCGGAAACTCGGCGCGACCATCGTCGGGCATCCGCAGAAATTGCAGGGCCTGGCGATAGATTTCGCCCGGGTCGCGCTTGAAGTCGTCGTAGCGCACGAACAGGATGGCCTCGCGCGGCACCGTTCGCAGCAGGCGCTCCACCTGCGGCCCGAAGCGCGGAATGCTGCCGTATTGCAGCATGAACGGATCGGGGCAATTGGCCGGAATGTGCTCGCCGCGACGACGCGCGGCCTGCAGCTTCCAGGCGGTTTCGAAATCCGGCACGTCCTCTTGGAACACCAGCAACTTCTGCATGTGATACGCGCGCGCCACTTCGACCGGATTGCGCAGCATGACGATGAAGCGCGCATCGGAGTTGAAGCCGAGGATGTTCGAGGCCGCGGCCTCCGAACTCAGATACATGGTGGAGGCCTCGCCCACCACGCTCGCCTCGCCCGCGTTGCGGAACAGGTGCAAGTAGCTGTCCTGCGTCGGCAGCGCGTTGCGCCGCGCGAGCCACGGAAAATCGGTGGCGAAGAAGCCCGGCTCCTTCGGATTGCAGAAGAACGCGCCCGGATGCCGGCCCAGGTAATGCACGAGCGAGGTCGTGCCGGACTTCGGCGCGCCGATGATGAAGGTGTTGGGTCTGGTCACGAATGAACTCGTCGAGGGAAGCGACGCGAATAAGCCAAAAGCCGGGCGCTCAGGCCTGGTATTCGTAGTAGCGATATCCGTAGTCGCCGTAGCCATAGCTGCCGGCGCGCGCGCCGACCTGATTGAACAGCACGCCGTGCAATTCGATATCGGCCGCGGCCATGCGGCGCACCGCATCTTCGATCTCGCTCATGCGATGCGTCGCGCTCTTGATGACGAACAGCGAGGTGCCCGCATGACGCCCGACGATGGCCGCATCGGTCACCGCGAGGATCGGCGGCGTATCGATGAGCACGCAGTCGTAGCGCTTGGACAACTGTTCCACCAGTTCGGTGAAGCGCGAATGCAGCAGCGTTTCGGCCGAATTGGGCGCATGCGCGCCGCGTGAAACGTAATCGAGCCCGACGATGTCGGTGCTGCGCACCACGCTGTCGTAAGGCGTTTCGCGGCGCACCACGTCGGTCACGCCCTGGCCCACTTCGTTGCTGAAATACGTGTGCAGGCGGCCGCGACGCAGATCGGCGTCGATCACCAGCACGCGGCGCCCGGACTGCGCGAGCACGGCGGCGAAGTTGACGGTGATGAAGGTCTTGCCGAGCTCGGGCGCCGGGCCGCACATCATCACCACGTTGTTGCTGGCCTGGCGCAGCGTGAGCTCGAGCGTGGTGCGCAGGCTGCGCAGTGCTTCGATGGCGGGCTCTTCGGCTTCGAGCTGCGCGAGCACGCGCGCGCCGCCGCTGTCACCGCTCTTAATCGCGCGCGCGATGCGCCGCTGCTTGCGCGAGTAAGGCAGCATCGCGAGCGTCTGCAGGCGCGTGCGGCGCTCGAGCTCGGACGGGTCTTCGACGCCACCGATCATGCCGCGCTGCACGAACACCCAGACCACGCCGAGCAGCAGTCCCAGCGCCAGCGAGATCGGCGCGATCGTCATGAGCTTGGGAAAGCTCGGCTTGAACGGCTCGTTGGCGGTATCGACGATGCGCACGTTGCCGACGGTGCCGGCCTTGGCCACCTGGTAGTTCTGGATCGAGGCCAGCATGGTGTTGTAGAGCTGCGTGTAGGCCTGCACGTCGCGGCTCAGGTTGAGGATCTCCTGCTGCGTCGGCGGCAATGCGCCGAGGCGGCCCTTGAGCCGGTTCTGGTCCTGCTCGACCGACCGCAGCTGCTGGACGATCGATTGCACCGCCGGATGCTGCGCGGTGAATTGCTGCTTGATCTGGTCGAGCTGCTGGATGAGGCCCAGGCGACGCGTTTCGAGGTTGGCCGAGCTTTCGAGCAGCACCTGGGTTTCGGCACCGAGATCGGTGGAGCCGTGCTTTTGCTGGTACTGCGCGAGCTGCTCCTGCGCTGCCAGCATCTGCGAGCGCAGCTTCGGCAGCTGGCTTTCGAGGAACTCGAGCGAGCGCTGCGCATCGAGCGAGCGGCGATCGATGTTCTGCTGCAGGTAAGAGGCTTCGAGCGCGTTGACGAAGTCCTTCACCATCGCCCGCTTGGGGCCCGAGAAACTGATCGCGATGACACCCGATGCGGTTCCGAGCTCGGCGATCGTCATGCGCCCGAGCAGATTCTTGACGGTGTCGTCGTGCGAGAACTTGGTGACCGAAAACAGCGTTCCGGGCTGCGCCCTGAGCTGGCTCACGAGCAGCCTGATGCTGCCGTCGGCGCTCGCGGCCGGCACGCCGACCTTGCCGCGCAGCACTTCTTCGCCCCACGGGATCGACAGCGAGTAACCGTCTTCGGTGGCGCGCAGCTCGAACTCGTCGTTGAGCAGACCGCGCGGCACCTCCATCGATTCGATGCCGATGTCTTCGCCGCCCCAGGCCCAGCGCCGGAACGGGCTCCAGACCTTCACGGGCTCGGCGCTGCCGCCGTTGATCATGCGCGAATAGGCCGAGCCGATGATCGGAAAGTGGCGCGGATACGCCACCACCTCGAGGTTCATGCGCTCGATCACCGGATCGAGCACCAGGCGCGTCATGAGAATCTGCAGCTCGCCCTCGGTCTGCAGCAGCGCGCCGGACAGAAACGTGGGCAGGGCCTGGAACTCCGCACTGGCGGCGGCAGTGGCCGTCTTGCCCGGATCGTCGATCTGCACGACACCGGTGGCGACGAACGACGGCGGCACCAGGAACGCGATGCACAACCCGAGCAGCAGCACCACCGAGGCCACGATCGCGATCGTCCATCGCCCCGCGCGCAGCAAGTCGAAGATTTCGCGCAGGCTGATCTGGTCGCCATCCGATGGCGATCCGAATCCCGATGGCTGCGGCCGGGAAAACTGGGGGCGTTCGTTGTACACAGAAGAATCCGCGGCGAGGATGGGCCGCCATGAGCCGCGCAAAAATATGGCAACTGTGTTGCAGTTTCGTTTAAGGCTGCGGGGCGGCTGGGCTTTTGTGACAAGCGGGTTTGTAACGGTGGCAAGGCGCTTTGCGCGCTGCATTCCGTCCTCTCTCCCGCGTGCGCGAGAGAGTCCCGCGCCAGCGAGGGAAGTGAGGAAGCCTCGCTTGGACAAGGCGCTCGATGCGGGGGTGCTCCCTCACCCGGCGCCGACGCGCCACCCTCTCCCGCACGCGGGAGAGGGGAAAGGCATGCAGCGCGCTACGGAGAGACGCCCCTAGTCGAACTCCATGCCACCCACCCCCCGCCTGACCGTGAACCCGGCCGCCTGCAGATCGCCGATGATCTGCTCGGCATGCGCCTCGTCCTGCGCTTCGATCAGCAGCTCCAGGCTCGCGTTCTTGGCGTGCGTGCCGGCGTGCAGGCGCTCGTGATGCACCTGCACGATGTTGCCTCCGCTCTCGCCGACGCGGCCGGCGACGCGGGCCAGAAAGCCCGGACGATCTTCGATGTCGATGGTCAGGCTCACGAGCCGCGATTCGTGCACGAGCTGGCGCAGCAGCACCGAGGCGAGCAGGCGTGAATCGATGTTGCCTCCGCAGATCACCAGGCCGACCTTGCGTCCCGCGAAACGGGCCGGATCGCTCAGCAATGCGGCCAGGCCGACCGCGCCGGCGCCTTCGGCGATCACCTTCTCGATATTCGCGAGCAGGCCGACCGCGCGTTCGATGGCGGCCTCCTCGACGCGCATGAGTTCGGCGACCTCGTTGCGGATGATCTCGATCGTGAGCTTGCCGATGTTGCGGACGGCGATGCCCTCGGCGATCGTCTGGCCGCCCTTGACCAGATTCAGATCGCCCTGCAGCGCCGCATAGGCCGACGGATAGCCGGCCGATTCGACACCGACCACGCGCAGCTCCGGCTTGATGCCGTGCGCCGCGATCGCCATGCCGCCGATGAGCCCGCCGCCGCCGATCGGAATCACCAGCGTGTCGAGTTCGGGAGCCGCGGCGAGCATTTCGAGCGCGATGGTGCCCTGCCCGGCGACGACCTTCGGGTCATCGTAGGGATGCACGAGCGTCATGCCGCGACGGCCGATGAGCTCTTCCTCGAGGAAGGCCTGCGACTCGGCCAGCGATTCGCCGTGCAGGATCACCTCGCCACCGAGCTCGCGCGTGTTGCGGACCTTGGTGAACGGCGTGTTGGTGGGCATCACGATGACGCTTTTGATGCCGAGCCGGGTCGCGTGATACGCCACGCCCTGGGCGTGATTGCCGGCCGACATCGCGGCGACGCCGGCGGCGCGCTCGGCCTCGGTCAGGCTTTCGAGCTTGTTGAGCGCGCCGCGCTCCTTGAACGAGGCGGTGAACTGGAAGTTCTCGAACTTGAGCCAGACCTCGGCCCCGGTGATGCGCGACAGCACGCGCGAGCGCCGGCACGGGGTCTCGATGACCTGGCCTTTGAGCACCTCGGCGGCGCGCTTGACGTCGTTGAAGCTGACTGCGGGAGTGGCGGATGCGTTCATCGCTCTATTGTCGGTCTCTGGGCCTGTCGGGCGCTTGAGGAGATTTCCGGGGCTTGGGGGCGGGGCGGGCCGCGGCCCCCTTCACGCGGCCGTTCTCGAACTGCACCACCTCGCGCTTGCGGTCCCGACGATAAACCCAGCGCTCGCCGCCCGCACCCGCGCCGGGCTCGATCGAATCCGGCGCCCCGCGAACGTGGCGTACGTCGGCTGCGCTCATGCCGGCCACCACGCGCCCTTCGACGAGCCCCTGGCGCACCCTTGCCGCCTCCGCCTTGCGCTCCTCGTGGAGTCGCAGCCACTGCGCGTCGGCATCGCCGCGCGAATCGAGCTCGCGTTCTCGGCGTTCGTCGTGGGCGGCGGCCAGATCGGCTTCGCCGCCTGCGGCGATCGTCGGCGGGCGGCGCTCGGCCATTGGCTCGCTGCCGGCCGCGCAAGGCGTATCGGTGTAGACCGTACGGCCAGCCTGCTCGCAGCGGTAGACCGCCGCCTCTGCCCGCAGGCTCAAGACACCGGCCATCATCGCAAACCCCAGCCACCGCTTCGTCTCGCCACGCATGCGCGCTCTCCCCGATTGGTCACCGACCGAAGAAGTCTGTGCGGGATGGTGCCGTCGCACCGTAAAATAGCTCTCACTTTCGAGCTGGATTTCCGTACGCGTACATGAAGGCCCTCATTCTCAGCGCCGGGCAGGGCAGCCGCCTGCTGCCGCTCACCGTCAGCCGTCCCAAATGTCTCATCGAACTCTCGGGCCTGAGCCTGCTGGAGTGGCAGCTGCAGGCCCTGGCGGCGGCCGGCGTCACCGAAGTCGTCGTCGTCACCGGCTTTTCGATGGACCAGGTCGAAGCCGAAGTCGCCAAGCGCGCCCCGGCCGGGCTGCGCGTGCGCACGCTCTACAACCCGTTCTACAAGCTCGCCGACAACCTCGCGACCTGCTGGCTGGTGCGCGCCGAGATGCAGGGGCCCTGCCTGATCCTCAACGGCGACACGCTGATCGAGCCCGAGATCGCGCGCCGCCTGCTGGCCGCGCCGGATGCGCCGATCACGGTGACGATCGACCGCAAGCCGTCCTACGACAGCGACGACATGAAGGTGCACACCGAAGGCAGCCAGCTGCAGGCGATCGGCAAGACGCTGACCGCCGACGTGACCAACGGCGAGTCGATCGGCTTTCTGCGCTTCTCGGCCGAGGGCGCGGCCCGCTTCGTCGCCGAGATCGAGCGCGTCATGCGCCTGCCCGAAGGCGTGAAGCTCTGGTATCTGTCGGCCATCAACGGCCTGACCCAATCCGGCTGCGAAGTGCGCGTCGTCTCGATCGAAGGGCTCGAATGGGGTGAAGTGGACTTCCACCCGGACGTCGATCGCGCGCGCGCGCTCACGGCGGGCTGGGTGCAGCGCTGGCTCAAGGGCTGAGCTCGTTGCTCCTCTCTCCCGCGCGCGGGATGATTGGAATAGGCGCCGTTTGGAATAGGTGTTCCGTCGCAGCGTGTTCCCTCACCCGGCGCTGACGCGCCACCCTCTCCCGCACGCGGGAGAGGGGACCGCATTAGTCAGCGTGCGACGATCTGACGCACCAGATCCAGATCCGCCGGCTTGTCGACATCCACCGCCGCGAGCCCGAACGGCATCTCGACGACTGCGAGCTGCGCGCCCGCGAGCCTGCCGAGCCGCCTCAGCGCGCCATCGAGGCTGAGCTTGTCGAGCAGGTACAGCAGCGCGGTCATCCAGCCGAGCCGGCGAATCATCTTGACCGGCCGCTTGCGCTGGTTTTCGATCTCGAGCCAGATGCGCGCGACACCGGCCGATGCGGGCGTGGCGAAATAGAACAGGTTGCAGCCCGAGTAGCGCCGGCCACGGAAGCGCAGCCAGGTGCGGCGCGTCTGCGGCAGTTCGCCGAGCACCGCTTCGCTCGGTGCGAGCGCGGCGCAGACATCGGCGCCGCGCTCGCGATGCTCGACGAAGTAACGCACCCACTCCGGCAACAGCAGCGCGTGATCGGCCGTGGTCACGAGCAGCGGAGTACCCAACCGTTCGAGCGCGGCGAGCACGCTCGAACTCGGGCTGTGCGCGGCTGCGATCACCTCGAGCGTCTTGTCGCCGGCCGCCGCGCGCAGCGCCGGATGCGCATCGAGCAGATCGGGCCGCTCGATCTGCACGACGATGCGCCCGATCTCCTCGACCGCCGCAAGCGCCGCGATCACGCGCTCGAGCATGCTGCGTCCGCCGATCTCGATGAGCGCCTTGTGCTCGACGCCCGCGTAGACCGCGAGCGGATCGCCGGGGCCGCGCGAACCCGCGAGGATCAGCGCGGTGAGCCCCGCAGTCGATGCTGGCGCAGCGCTCAAGCGGGCGCCTGCACGAGCGATTTCTGATAGACGCGATAGGTCTTGTACGGCTTGCCACCGACGGCTTCGATCATGCGCCGCATCGGCAGGTTGTTTTCGAGAATCCACGACAGTTCGGCGGTCTTGTAGCCGAGCGCCGCAGTGCGCGAACGAATCGCCTCGATGACGAGAAACGGCGCGAGCGCGGCCGCATACGGCGAGCCGATGTCGCGACGAACGCCCATCAGCGGCAGGCGTCCCGACTTCACGCCGCTGACTTTCAGGCGCCAGAGCAGCTTGGCCCAGTTGAACGGCAGCAGCTTGCCGTTGAATTCACGAATCGCCTCGTTGAGATTCGGCAGCAGGATGCCGAAGGCCACCGGACGGCCATCGATCTCGGCGATCGGGGCGAGCTTGGGATCGATCAGCGGCTTGAGCGCACGCGCGAGGTGATCGATCTCGGCCGGCGTGTACGGCACGAAGCCCCAGTTGTCGGCCCAGGCGTCGTTGAAGATGTGGGTGACGGTCTGGATGTCCTCGAGATAGCGCTTCGCATCGAGCGTGCGCACCTTGATGTTCGCCGGTTTGCGATCGACCATGCGCTGGGCCACCGCGGGCAGCGGGGCGGTGACGTCGTAGTTGTAGGCGATGAGATCCTTGGCCTTGACGTAGCCGGCACCTTCGACACGCGTGCCCACGTACGGAAAATCGTGGCTCATCATCACCGCGGGCGGCGTGTCGAAGCCTTGCACGAGCAGGCCGGTCTCCTCGTTGATCGAGAGATTGAACGGGCCGATCGCCACCGTGCAGCCGCGGGCCTTGAGCCAGTTCTCGGCGGTCTCGAACAGCGCGGAGAACACCTCCGCATCGTCGATCGCATCGATCAGGCCGAAATGCCCGGTGCCCGGCGCGGCGAGCTTGTCGACCTGCGCGCTGATGCGGCCGACGTCGCGACCGCCCTGCACCGCGAGCCAGAACTGCACCTCCGCGTGCTCGAAGTACGGATTGGTCTTCGGCGAAAGCGATTCGGCGCGCTCCATCTCGAGCGGCGCGACGTAGAGCGGATCGTGCTTGTGCAGCTGCGCGGGCAAGCGAATGAAGCGCTTGAATTCGGCCGGCGAATTCACCGGCACGATCTGCAATGCGGATGAAGCGGATGCGGTGGTCATAGCTTGTCGTATCGATGGAGCCAAGACAGTCCGAGGCCGCCGAACAGCAGCAGCGGGACGATCGCGGCGAAGAAAGGAGGAAGGCGTCCGCCCTGGCCGAGCGAGCCGAGCAGACCGACGGTGAGCGTGAAACCGAGGCCGGTGCCGAGCGCGAGCAGCAGCATGCCGCCGCCCTCGCCTCCGCGCTGCACCGAACGCGTCGCCGGCAAGGCGAGCAGCAGCATGATGGCCAGCGTGAACGGCGCGAGATAAGCCTTGTAGAGCACGGTGCGGTAATAGCTCGCCGGACGATCGCCGACGCGCCTGCCCGCGAGCACGCCGAGCAGCGCGGTGCTCGACAGCGGCAGCTGCGCGCTGTCCTGGCCGAGATCCGACGGACGCAGATTGGTCTGCCAGTTTTCCTCTGCGTTCGCCGCGCGCTCCGCGTGATCGTCGAACAGCCGCAGCGAGCTGACATCGCGCAGGCGCCAGCTGCGATCGCTCCACTGCGCCTCGCGCGCGGTCTTGCGGCCCGCGTATTGGCCCTGCTCGTCGCGCAGGTAAATCGTGACGCCTTGCAGCATGCGCCCGTTCGAACTCGTGCGCTCGACCGCGGTGAGCCCGTCCTGCGTGCGAAACCACAGGCGATTCGACTCTTTGCGCTCGTCGTCCTCGTCGGGCAGCTCGGATGCGGCCCACCAGTTGGCGAGCGAGGCTTCCGTCACCGGCACCACGCGATCGGAGACCACGAACTGAATCGCCGCGAGCCCGACCGCGACCGGCAACAGCGTGCCGACCACCCAGCGCAGGCGCAGGCCCGACGCGCGAATCGCGACGAGCTCGTGATTGCGCGCGAGCGTGTAATACGTGAACAGGCTGCCGACGAGCATCGCCAGCGGCAGCGCGAGCGTGAACTCGGTCGGCAGTCGCAAGGCCGCGTAATGCAGCACGCCGACGACGCCGAGCTTGCGCTTGAGGATGTCGGTAGTGACGTCGAGCAGCTCGAGCATCTGCAGCAGGGCGGTCAGCGCGATCGCGATGCCGATCACCTGCGCGAGCAGCAGGCGCCGCAGATAGCCGGCGAGCGGTCCGCCGAAGCTCATCGCGAGGCCGCCTTCGCGGCCGGCTTCTTGCGCCGGAGGTTGATGCCGCCGATGAGCCCTTCCACCGTGCCCACCGCGCGCGTCACCGGATTTTCGCCGGGGCTGCCAAGGCTCGCGCGGAACAGCCAGATCGAGAACGCCGAGAACAGCGCCAGCGGGCCCCATACCGCCGGAATCGCCGCGACCTTGCCGGACTCGGCGAGGCTCTCGCCGATCTGCACGCCCTGCTGCAACAGCAGCAGCATCAGGCAGGCGATGACCACGCCCGGCGCACGGCGCCCGCGCTTGGACGCCATGCCGAGCGGCACTGCGAGCAGGGGCAGCAGCGGCAGCGACAGCGAGCGCACGAGGCGCGCATGCATTTCACCCGCGAGTTCGGAGGGTTCCAGCGCCGGCTGCGCCGAATGCAGGTCGGCCCACAGCTCGGGCAAGGTGAGCTCGCGCTCGCTGTCCCCGCGCGGACGGAACGGCGGCGTGTCGATGGCGAAGTTCTCGTGCGCGACGCCGTTCTCGAAGGCGATGTTCTCGATCACGCCGTTGCCGTCTTCACGCACGATGTGGCCTTTCTGCAGCAGCAGCACGAGCTCCTTGCCACCCGCGCTCGGCACCAGTTCGCCGGTCTCGGCCGTAGTGATTTCGTCGAGTCCATCCGCGCTGTGGCGGATGAAGACGCGCGTCAGCTTGCGCCCGGTGCCGTCGACGCCATCGGCGGTCAGCACGAAGCCGCGGCCGGCGTCGGCGAACACGTTCTCCTGCACCTTCGCGTTCCAGCCCGCGTTCAAGGCGTCGTAGCGCACCACGTGATAGCGATAGCGGCTGTGCGGCTGCAGAAAGCCGAACAGGTAGAGGCAGAACACCGACAGCAGCACCGAGACGACCAGGAACGGCAGCGTGATCTCGAAGATCGAGCGTCCCGATGCGAGCAGCGCGTCGAGCTCGTTGTCCTCGCCGAGCTTGGCGACGACCATGAAGATGCTCGCGAAGAACGCGGCCGGCAACGCGAGCCCGAGGTAATGCGGCAGCAGGTTGGCGACCATCAGCAGCACCGGCTCGAAGGCCGATCCGCTCGCGGCGACGATGTCGAACAGGCGCAGCAGGCGCTCGAGCAGCAGCGCGATCAGCACGGTGCCGAGCGACACCGTGAGCGGACGCACGAGCAGGCCGAGCAGATAACGTTCGACGATGCCCGACATCAATGAGCCCGCGTGCTCAAAGCGACCAGCGCTCGCGCAGGCGCGCGGTCAGCGCCTGCTGTTGCGCGGCGCTCAGATCGACCGCCGCATCGAGCCTGGGCGCGCCGGGCCAGCCGGCGTCGACGAAGCTCAGGCCATCGAATTCGCGCGCACTGCCGCTGCGCGGAATCACGTGGAAGTGCACGTCCGGGTCCACCATCATCAGCATGAGGTAGTTGATGCGCTCGTACTGCACCTCGGCCTTGAGCACGCGCTCGACCTCGGCGATGACCGGCTGCAGCGAGGCGAAGGCTTGCGCGCTCAGCTCGCCGAAGGCCTGCACCGGCTCGCTGCAGACCAGCACCAGCGAACCGAGCGTCGGCTGCTTGGGCCGCAGCAGCACGAGCCAGGGGCCGTGTTCTGCGACGAGCGTTTCGGGATAGCCGAATTTGCGGGCGGTGGCGTTGGGCATGAGCTCGGTCCGGACGATGGCGAAAGTTTAAGGAAACTTCGCGCTCACCGTCGCTTTGCCGACCCTGGCCCGTCGCCGCTCAGGCGACTTGCCGATCGAGCGCGAAGACATAGGTTCCAGCGCTCACGAACGCGGCCTGTTGCGGCAGCCACAGGCGCACGGCCTGGTGCAGGCGCCAGCCGTCGCCCGCGCGCTGCAGGCTCAGCAGCTGCCAGCGTGCTCCGGCGTCGTGCGCGCTCGGCTCGGCCGAGGCCGAAGGCAGGCCCAGGCAGGGCAGATGGCCCTTGGGCCCGCGCAGCCGGTCGAAGCGCGGATCGCGCGAGTGGCCGTGCAGCACGAGCTCGGCCCCGGCGCGCTCGATCACGGCGCGAAACGCCTCGGCATCGACGAGTGCCTTGCGCCTGCCGATCGCGCCGTCGGCCGGCGGGTGATGCAGCATCACCACGCGGCAGAGCCCGCGCTCGCCGAGCTCGCGCAGGCGTGCTTCGAGCGCCGCGAGCTGGGCCTCGCCGATGCGTCCGCTCGCGAGCAGCGGCGGCGTCGGCAGTGCGGAGTTCACGCCGATCAGCGCGATGTCGGCGCGCTCGCGCACGTAGGGCCAGCCCATGCGGCCGTCATCGTTCGACATCCAGCGCCGCCACAGGCCCAGGCCCTGCTCCTCCGGCACCGCGACGAGCGCATCGTGATTGCCGGGCACTACGCTGACGGAGTGCTCGGGCCCCAGGCTCGCGAGCCAGCCGGCGGCGGCCGGGAATTCGCCGGGCAGCGAGAAATTGACGAGGTCCCCGCTGATCAGCACGCCGTCCGGCGCATGCGCCTGGACGTCGGCGACCAGGGCCGAGAGCAAAGCTCCCTGCTGGGCCTTGCCACGGTTCTTGGCCCAGGACCAGACGCTGAGCTGGCGCTTGGAGAAGCGCTGCGCCGGCGACAGCCGCGGCGTGAAGCTCAGATGCGGGTCGGAAAAATGGGCGAGGCGGATCGCGGTCACAGTCGGGGTCGCGGATAGCGGATAATGGCGGACTTTATTTTCGCCCTGCCGATCATGACACAAGCGCAGTCCTCTCCTTCCTCGACGCCGAGCGCGCTCATCGTCGGCGACGCTCCGGTTCGTCTCTGGGGTCTCACGTCCCGCCAGCGCCTGCAGCGCCAGTTCCAGCGCCTCGGCATCACCGAAGGCGCCAGCGGCAAGGAAGTGCTCGTGCTGCATGCGGGCTGGGTGTTCGACGAACCGCTGGTCGCCGCGCTGCGCGACGGCCCGATCGACACGCTGCTGCTCGACGAGGCCAGCGGCAAACCGGTGGCGGCCAAGGTGCGGACCGCCGCCGCGCAGTCCACCGCCGAGGCGCTCGCTGGCGGTGGTGATCTGTCCACGCTCGCCACGCGCACGCCGGCGACGCTCGCGAACCACTACAACAACAAGCTGCGCAAGCGCGAAATTCCGTATCTGCTGCCGCTGTCGGCCGAGACGCTCACCGGCATCGAGAAGCGCATGTTCTCGGGCTCGTACAAAGGCGTCACCGACATCGTCACCAAGTACGTCTGGCCGACGCCCGCGCGCCACGTGACCAAGGCCTGCAGCATCGCCGGCATCACGCCGAACCAGGTGACGACGACGAGCCTGCTCGCGGTGATCGCCGCGTTCTACGCGTTCTGGCACGGGCATTTCGCCTGGGGCCTGCTCGCGGCCTGGTTCATGACGTTTCTCGATACCGTCGACGGCAAGCTCGCGCGCGTGACGCTCAACTCGTCGAAGTTCGGCGACATCTTCGATCACGGCATCGACCTGATCCATCCGCCGTTCTGGTACTGGGCCTGGGTCGTAGGCCTCGGTGTCGTCGGGCTGCCGATCGAGAACACCGCGCTGATGCTGTGGATCGTCATCGGCGGCTACGTCGCGCAGCGCATCGAGGAAGGCCTGTTCCAGAAGCTGTTCGGCATCCAGCCGCACATCTGGCGCCCGTTCGACAGCTTCTTCCGCCTGATCACCGCGCGCCGCAACCCGAACCTGCTGCTGCTGACGTTCGCGGTGATCGTCGGCCGCCCGGATCTCGGCATGGAATGGGTCGCGTGGTGGACCGTCGTCGGTTTCATCGTGCATGCACTGCAGATCGTGCAAGCGTTCATCGCGCGCCGTCACGGGCCGATCACGTCGTGGCTGAGTCGCTGACAGCCGCAGCGCTGGGCGCAGCGCTGATCCACAACCCACGCAGCCATCGCAATCGCAGCATCCAGCTGTCGATTCCGCCCGAGCTGCCTTCGGCGGTGCCGGCCACCACCGATGAACTGCGCGCCGCGCTCGCCGGTTTCGCCGAACGCGGAACCCGCTTGCTGATCGTCAGCGGTGGCGACGGCACGCTGCGCGATATTCTCGGGCTGCTGCCCGAAACCTTCGGCGCGAACTGGCCGCGCATCGCGCTGATCGCGGCAGGCAACTCCAACTCGGTCGCGATCGACGTCGGCTCGACTTCGCCCGGATCGAAAGCCTTGCAGCGCGTGCTCACCGCCGCGAAGAACGACCGCTGGTCGCGCGAGATTCGGCGCCCGGCGATCACGCTGCGCTGGCCCGACGGATCGCGCGAGCCGGTGTTCGGCTTCTTCATGGGCGCTGCGGCGCTCACGCGGGCGACACAGTACGCACGCGAAAACGTCGAAACCGGCGGCCGCTGGTCGGTCATCACCACGCTGATCGCAACGTTCTATCGCTGCATCTTCGGCGGCAGCGACTGGCTCGACGGTTCGAAGATGAGCATCGCCTTCGACGATCGGCCCGCACTCGAAGGCCGGCGCTTCCTGTTCGTCGCTACCAGCCTGCACACGATCATGCTGCACATCTGGCCGTTCTGGAACGACGCGGCCGGGCCGCTGCGCTATGTCGAGATCGATGCGCATCCGCGCAGGCTCGGGCGCTCGCTGTTGCCGCTGCTGTTCGGCCGGCCGACCAAGTGGATGCGCAGCGCCGGCTCGGGTTATCGCAGCGGAGCCGCGACGCGCATGCGCCTGAAACTCGACAGCCCGCTGATCGTCGACGGCGAAGCCTTCGCCCCGGATCGCGAGGGCCGCGTGGACGTCGAAGCCGGCCCCATGGTGCACTTCGTTTCACCATGAGCGTCGATACCCGCAAAGCCGCACGCGAAACGCTGATCGAGCGCGTGCATGTGGAGCTGCAGCGCTCGCTGCCGACCGCGATCGATGCATTCGCCGCGCATCTGGTCGCCGGAAAATCCGCTGCCTGCGCGGTGCTGTTCTACGGCTCCACGCTGCGTACCGGCGATCTCGAGAGCCTGCTCGACTACTACGTGATCGTCGACGATCTCACCGCCTGGCACGGCCAGCGCATCGCTGCGATCGCCAACGGCTGGCTGCCGCCGAACGTCTCGTTCGAGACCTTCGATCACGAAGGCCGCACCCTGCGCGCGAAAGTGGCGGTGCTGAGCCGCGATCAATTCGAGCGCGGCATGCAGACGGCTTCGATCGACACCACGCTGTGGGCTCGCTTCGCGCAGCCAATCGGGCTGCCGTGGACTCGTGACGAAGCATCGAAGCGGCGCATCGAATCCATCATCGCCGATGCGATCGGCACTGCCGCGCACTGGGCTGCGCTGCTCGGCCCCGAGCAAGCCGAGCCCGCGGCATTCTGGAGCGCGCTGTTTCGCCACACCTACTCCGCCGAGCTGCGCGTCGAAGGTGCGGCCGGACGTTCGAAGAGCATCATCGAGCACGAGCGGGCGCGTTACGAAGCCTTGTTGCCGTTGGCCTGGCGCAGCGTCGGCATCGACTACACGGTTCGTGTCGGGGTTCGTGCCGGGGTTCGTGCTGGCGTGCACTCAGACGAGTTAAGCCCGCGCCTGAGCACGCAGCAGCGCGAGCAAGGCCAGCGCGCCTGGAACCTGCGCAAGCGGCTTGGCAAGCCGCTCAACATGGCGCGCATCCTCAAGGCCAGTTTCACCTTTCACAACGGCGCCGATTACATCGCCTGGAAGGTGGAGCGACATTCGGGCTACAAGCTCGAACTCAGCGACTGGCAGCGCCGGCATCCGCTGCTCGCCGCACCGCTCGTGCTCGTCAAGCTCAAACGCGCGAAAGTGCTCTGAGGCGTGAGGCGTGAGGCGTGAGGCGTGAGGCGTGAGGCGTGAGGCGTGAGGCGTGAGGCGTGAGGCGTGAGGCGTGAGGCGTGAGGCGTGAGGCGTGAGGCGTGAGGCGTGAGGCGTGAGGCGTGAGGCGTGAGGCGTGAGGCGTGAGGCGTGAGGCGTGAGGCGTGAGGCGAAAAAGAAAAGCACTCGTCGGGTGACAGCGCAATGAAAAGGGGCAGGTTTTCACCTGCCCCTTTTTCTTTCATTGCCGCTGTGCGATGCGACCGATCAGGCGACCATCGCGACCGGAACCGACGACGGCGAGATGATGCCGAGCTCGACGCCGACCTGCGCGAACAGCGCGACGGCCGTGTCGATCTGGCGCGGCGTGTGCGCGGCGCTGATGCTCGCGCGCAGCAGCGGACGGCTCGTCGGCGTCGCCGGCGGCAGCGCGAGGTTCACGTAGAGCCCGCCCGCCAGCAGCGCGTTCCAGGCCTTCACCGCGATCTCGGCATTGTCGACTTCGACCGACACGATCGGGCTCGCTTCGGGGCCGACATGGAAGCCGAGGCCACGCAGGCCGTCATAGAGGCGGCGCGCGTTTTCGCCCAGCCGCACGCGCAGCGTCTGGTCTTCGGAGAGGCGACGCAGGGCCTGCGTGGTCGAGGCGATCACCGCCGGCGGCAGGCTTGCGGTGAACACGTACGGACGGCAGGCCAGGCGCAGCACGTCGAAGCCGTCGATATCGGAAACGCAGAAGCCGCCGACGCTGCCGAGGCTCTTCGAGAAGGTGCCGACGATGAAATCAACGTCAGCTTCGACACCCGCATGTTCGGCCAGGCCGCGGCCCTTGGCACCGAGCACGCCCATCGAATGCGCTTCGTCGACCAGCAGATAAGCGCCCATCTCGCGCTTGACCGCCGCGATGTCGGCGAGCGGCGACGAATCGCCGAGCATCGAGTAGATGCCTTCGACGACAACCAGCTTGCTGCCCGGGGCATCCTTGATGCGGCTCAGGCGCTTGCGCAGGTCGGCCGGATCGTTGTGGCGGAAGCGGATGACTTCGGCGTGGCCCAGGCGCGCACCGTCGTAGATGCTCGCGTGGCTGTCGGAGTCGAGGATCAGGTAGTCGCCGTGGCCGGCGAGCGTCGACAGCATGCTCAGGTTGGCCTGGTAGCCGGTGCTGAACACCATGCCGTGCTTGCGGCCGAAATATTCGGCGAGGTTCTTCTCGAGATCGCGATGGCCGGCATAGCTGCCGTTGGCCACGCGCGAGCCGGTGGTGCCGGTGCCGAAACGGCGCACCGCGCTGACGGACTCCTCGATGCAATCGGCATCGAAGGTCAGCCCCAGGTAGTTGTTGGTGCCCAGCAGGATCGTCGTCTTGCCGTTGATTACGCCTTCGGTCGAAGAATTGATCTTGTCGAAGGTGACTCGAAGTGGATTGGCGTCCGGCGGCCCCAGCTTTTCAAAGGTCCGCGCCAACGCATCAAACTTGGAGAGAATGCTCATGCCCGCTGTTTACTCGCTTTCACGACGGCCGATCAGGCCAAAGTCTCGACCGCATGGACGAGATCGTCCACCGTCACGATTTCCGCTACCCGATTGAGCGGAATGGAAATATCGAAGCTGTCCTCGATCGCCAGCATGAGGTTCATGACGGCCAGCGAATCCAGACCGAGGTCTTGCACGATCTGGGTGTGGCCGTCGATCTCGACCGGGCGGTTGACTGCGACGCGTAGCGCCTCCAACACCTGGGCTCGTACGTCGATGGAAGATGAAGTCATTCGATTCGGGTTGTGGTGATCCGGCATCCCAGCCGGACAGCGCACTTTAGCGCTGTAACGTGGTGGCAACAAATACTAACGTAAGGGGGAACGCTTACGTCACCTCTACGGCAACCATCCGCTTTGCCGGTAAAAGCGTACGGCACTGTCGAATCCAGCCTGCAAATCGTAGGCCGGCGCCCATCCTGGCGGACTCAGGCGCTGCTCCGGCGGCACTGCCCAATCCTCGTGCAGCAGCTCCCGCAGCTTCTCGGAAGTGAGCATCGAAGCATCGCCGAAGCGGGCTTTCAGATCGCCCAGCCCTGCCACCGCGCACAGCAGCATTTTGGGCAGTTGCAGCGTGGCGCGCGGCCGGATGCCTTGAGCCAGCGCCGCGGTACTCAGAATCTCTTCCCAGCTGTAACCCTGGGGACGCTCGTCGGTAATGACCCCTACGGCCTGGGTCGGTTCCCCCGCGAGCAAGAAGACGAAAGCCTTGCACAAGTCCTCTACATGAACCACCGCGGAGCGCGCTGCCGGCCCGCCGACCAACGGGATGAAGCCTGAGGACACCATCTTGAAGAAGGCCAGCGTCTCACGGTCGCCCGGCCCGAATACGGCGGGCGGACGCACGATGCTCAGGCGATCGCCGAGCAGTTCCCGTGCCACTTCTTCGGCGGCTCGCTTGCTCGCGGCGTAGTGCGAAAGCTGCGGATGCCGCGCCGCGAGGCTCGAGACCAGCAGGCAATGCGCCCGCGGCGCGTGCGCGAGCATCGCTTCGGCCAGCTTGCGCGTGCCCTCGCGATTGGCGCGCATGAATTCGGCTTCGCTGGTGGCCTTGATGAGCCCAGCGAGATGGACGACCGCGCTGGCCCCGCTCGTGAGCCGGGCGAGCGCCTGCGCATCGGCCAGATCGCCCTGCACCACCTCGACGGTGAGCCCTCCCCATTGCACGTCGGCCGGGTCGCGGCGGATCAGCAGGCGCGGACGCCAGCCCTCGGCCGCGAGCAGCGGAACCAGGTGGCGACCGATGAAGCCGGTGGAGCCGGTGATTGCGACGACGCCGCGATCAGCCGGCACTGGCGGACTCGGCGACGACGTTGGAGCCCGCTTCGAACTGGGCGGAAAGGAACAAGGCCTTGGCCTTGGCCCGGCTGAGCTTGCCCGAGGAGGTCTGCGGCAGCGAGCGCGGCGGCACGATCACCACGCGCGTCTCGACGCCGTGGCGCGTGCGCAGCACGCCGGCGACGGCATTGCAGAGCGCCTCGCGGGCAGCCGGATCGGCCAGCCGCGATTCGACCAGCACCACCACGCTCTCGCCCTCGGCATCGTCGAC
The DNA here is from genome assembly GCF_000271305.1 of Hydrocarboniphaga effusa AP103. Taxonomy (GTDB): domain Bacteria; phylum Pseudomonadota; class Gammaproteobacteria; order Nevskiales; family Nevskiaceae; genus Hydrocarboniphaga; species Hydrocarboniphaga effusa. Next base: position 650,363 of record NZ_AKGD01000002.1, on the reverse strand, counting down.
CGCGAACGCGGCGACGTCGCCGCTGCGCAGGCCGTCGACCTCGCCCTCGGCGCTCCATTCGAGATCCTGCGGGCGGATGTTGCGGCCGTTGACGATGATCAGATCCTTGGCCCGGCCGGTGATGACGATCTCGCCGTCGACCAGATAGCCGATGTCGCCGGTATCGAGCCAGCCGTCGTCGCTGATGGTGCGCGCGGTGGCCTCGGGTTCGTTGAAATAGGCCTTCATGAGGCTCGGGCCGCTGACGAAGATCAGGCCGACGCCGCCTTCGGGCAACACCTGGCCCTGCTCGTCGCGCACCTCGACCGCATGCTCGGGCAGGATCGGCCCGCAGCGCACGAATTCGCGCTGGCGCGAGGTCCGCGCCGACGCCGTGACCGCCTGATGCCGGCTTTCGAGCGCATCGCAGTCGAGCGCATCGAGGCGCAGGCCGCGGTCGAGCGGGGTGAACGACAGCGCCAGCGCGGCCTCGGCCATGCCGTAGCTCGGTACGAAGGCCTGCGCCCTGAAGCCCGAGCCCGCGAAGGCCTCGGCAAAGCGGCGCAACGGCCCCGGACGCACCATGTCGCCGCCGATGCCGGCCGCGCGCCAGCGCGACAGGTCGAGCCCGTTCGGCACGCCGTTTTCGACCCGGCGCGCGCAGAGCTCGTAGCCGAAGCTCGGGCTGTACGAAATCGTCGCCCCATGGCTCGAAATCAGCTGCAGCCAGGTCAGCGGGCGGCGGGCGAAATCGCGCGTCGCCATGAGATCGACCGAGACTCCGCAGGCCATCGGCGTCAGCACGAAGCCGACCAGTCCCATGTCGTGATAGAACGGCAGCCAGGCGGCGAAACGATCGCGCTCGGTGACTTTCAGGCCGTGCTGACCGATCGCGCGCAGGTTGGCCATCACCGCCCGGTGCGTCACCGCGATCGCATGCGGGAAGCGCGTGCTGCCGGACGAGAACTGCAGGTAGGCCAGATCGTCTCCCGACGGCGCCGGCAGCTCGATCTCCGGGGCCTCGATGCGCATGAGCTTGCTGACGCCACCGAGGAAGGCCAGCTCCATGTCCGTGGACGCTTCGCTCATCCAGCTTTCGAAGGAATCCGGCGTGATGACCGCAGTGGCGCCGATGCTTTCAAGCATGCGGCGGATGTGCTCGAGGTAGGTCTGCTTGCCGCCGAGCGCGACTGGCAGCGGCAGCGGCGCCGGCACCAGCCCGGCCATCTGGCAGGCGAAGAAGGCGCGCACGAAATCGCCATCGGTGTCGGCCAGCAGGCCGACGCGGTCGCCATGCTTCAATCCGGTCGACAGCAGCCGCCCGGCCAGGCAGCGCGACTGTTCGAGCAGGCGCGAGTACGGCAGCGCTTCGGTGAGCTCGCCGCGCCCGGAATAGAAGTAAAAACCCGTCGCGGCAGTGGCCGCGCGGTGCAGCGCATGGACCAGATTGTCGCCTTCGGCGCCGTAGTCAGGTAGTGAGGCTCCCAAAGCCTGCGCGGGCGTGGTCATGAAGTTCGGATCGTCAGGCATGACGGCCAACGGCCGCAGACAGGGTAGGTTCGGCGCGATTTTAGCCGGTGTGGAAGCCGTGCGCAGGCGCAAAAATAGCCGATCACCGGGATGTCCCGGGCGACCCTTCTTGCGGATGCTGCCTCCGGATGCAGCAATCACTCGCCATCGGCCGAACGACTATCGTTAATATTCAACTCCGGAGCACGATCCGGCCGAAGCCCTACGCGATGCCTCTGCCTTCCTTCAAAGTTCATTTCGGCGGACCAGACCGCCCAGGCGCACTACGTGATCTGCTATCCGCGCGGGTGGCCGCCACACCTGTCTCCGGAAGTATCGACTGGGTCACCTACTATTTTCGTGATCGCCCGTTGGCAGGCGACCTGGCGAGCGCTCGGGCGCGCGGCGTGCAGGTGGCAGTGACGATGGAAGCCCGCCCGCGCGCGACACAAGCCAATCGGGCGGTGATCGACCGTCTCTCCCCCCCCGAAGCTCTTGGCGCCGGACTGCGACCCTTGCAGATGTTCAAGCAGCGGCTGCACGAGAAAATCTATTGCTTCTCCCATCCGGTGCCGACGGCTTTCGTCGGCTCGTTCAATCCGTCGGCGGACAGCCCCGAAGAATTTCCGGACATCGTCTCGGAGATCGGCGACCACCGCGTCGCTCACAACCTGCTGGTGGAAATCCGCGATCCACGGCTCGTGCACTGCCTCCTCGAACATGCGCGCTCGCTGCATCGCAACGGTCCGTGGCTTCCCTTGGGCCTTGGGCCTCGGGCGGTGCGGGACTGCGACATCGGGGATACGCAGCTGCATTTCTGGCCTCGTTTCGGCGCTCACCCGGTCGAGCGACTGCTGAAGCGCTATGGCGCCGGCAGCCGGGTGAGAATCGCGGCCTCGCATATCAGCAATCGGGCTTCGGTTGCCTGCCTGAGGCGCCTCGCGCGGCGCGGCGCGAACATCGAAATCGCCGCCGAACATACCGAACGGCGCGTACCGCGGGCCGTGGAACTGCAGCTCGCCCGCGAGGGCATCGCCTTCACGCGGCTTGGCGCCGATGCCAATGTGCCCATGCATCTGAAGTTCGTATTGCTGGAGAACTCAGAGGGACGTCATGCCGTGTTCGGTAGCTTCAACTGGACGGCGCAGGCGTATTGGCTGAATCACGAACTCGCCGTCATCACACGAGACGACGACGTTTTCGAAGCACTCGACCGGCACTGGACCACACTGCGGCAACCGTCTCCTGAAAGGGGCCAGCCGTAGTCATGTCGCAGAGCAGTTCACCGAGCCTGCGCGGCGGCTCCTTGTCTTGGCCCGACGCTGCTCCGCGCGGCGTCCAGGCTGGTTTCACGGAACCGCGCCTCCCCTTCCCGCTTCGCGAGCCCTTACATGCCTGACGCTCCGCTGTTGATCATTCCGGTGGAAAGCCAGGTGCGCGAAATGGACGCCAAGCTGCTGCTCGCCAGTTGCGCGGTGGAACGCGGGTATCGGGTCGTCATCGGCTCGCGCGCCTACGTGCATTTCGCGATGGCAGAGCTGCCGCGCGGCGTCTACGCCGCCAAGAGCATGCGTGGCCTCAGCAAGCTGATGTTCCGGCTGATCCGCGAGCTTGGCCACGACATCATCGCCTGGGAGGAAGAGGCGCTGGTGCATCCGCCACCGGAAGTGTTCTATCCACTTCGTCTGTCGCCCGGCACCCTGCCCTACGTCTCGCACATTTTCGCGTGGGGCGAGGAGAACCGTGAGCTGCTGGCAGGCTATCCGCATCTGCCCAAGGGCATGCCGATGCACCTGACCGGCAATCCGCGCGGCGACATGCTGCGCCCCGAACTGCGGGCCTACTTCGACGACGACGTCCGTGCGCTGAAGCAGCAGTACGGCGACTTTCTGCTGATCAACACAAACTTCACGGACGTCAACCCGTTCCAGCCCGGCCTGGGTCTGTTCGCACCGTCGACGGACCCGACCAAGCCGCCGCCGATGGGCCAGGCCGGCAAGGGCATGCCGCGCGCGTTCGCCGAGGGCCTGCTCGCGCACAAGCAATCCATCCTCGACGACTTCCTCGCCATGATGCCGGCGCTGGAGCAGGCGCTGCCGGGCGTGACACTGGTGCTGCGGCCGCATCCGAGTGAAAACCACGCCGTCTACCAGGAACTCGCCCGCCGCTGCAGCCGCATCGTCGTTTCGCACCAGGGCAACGTGCTGCCCTGGCTGCTGGCCTGCCGCGCCCTGGTGCACAACGGCTGCACCACGGCGATCGAGAGCTACGCCATGGGCGTGCCGTCGGTGACCTATCTCAAGACCTTCAATACCGAGTACGACCTCGATTTCCAGGGCCTGCCGAACCGCCTGAGTGTGCAATGCCGCACGCTCGACGAATTGATCGCGAGCCTCAAGGGCATCATCGAAAACCAGGAGGCAGCGAGGACGAGCGCCGAGCGCGACGAGCTGATCGGACACTACATCACCGCGCGCTCGGGCCGGCTCGCCTGCGAGCGCATCCTCGATCAGCTCGATGCCATTTATCGTCGTGAAGGCAGCCTGCCGCTACCGCCGCTGCCGGTGCGCCTGCGCGCCTGGCTGCACACGCGTTTGCGCTCGCTGGCGAAGCGGCGCAAGCACGAAAAACCCGGCAACTATCACGATCACCGCTTCCCGCGACTGTCCACCGACGACGTCGCGCGACGGATCGAAAAGCTCGGCCGCACACTGGGCCGCTTCGGCTCGGTCGGCGTGCGCACACGCAGCGAGCATCTGTTCGAGGTGTTCGCCACATCTCGCGCCGGACAATGAATTTTCCGTCGAGCCTTCCGTCCCGCCTGCTGGCGCTGCTGAGCCCGTCCTACAGGCGCGCGCAGGATGCCCGGCGAGCGACCGACACCTGGCGCGCCTTCGACGAGCAGCGCCACTACGACGCCTACCTCGCCCGCTGCCGCGCCGCCTTCGGCCGCTCGCCAGTCCCGGTGGCCGATGCCGAACTCGAACAGTGTGGCTTCCGGTATCTGCGGGCCCTGAGCGCCGACGCGGCTGCCGCCTGCATCGCCGAACTCGAGGCCGGCCACCCGCAGCTGCTCAAAAAGAACAGCCGACATCTGGAGGGCTTCAAGCTCAGCGACGCCCGGTTGAAAGCCCTGCTCGACCAGATTCTGCGGGGCCCGGTCGATCAGGCCGTCGCAGGCTTTTTCAGCAGCGAATACCTGGTTCACTGGGCCGCGTTCTCGCTGACGCGCGCGGCGCCCGAGCAGGAGTCGGTCTCGTTTCGCTGGCATTGCGACAAGGGCCCGAGCCGGCACCTCAAGCTGATCGTCTATCTGAACCCGACCGCGCAGCACGGCGGCAATACCGAGTTCATGGACATCGCCAGCACCCTGGCGGTCGCCGAGCGCGGCTACGTCTTCAACAAGACCCGAACCCGCACCGGCAATACCGGGCAGCTCGCGCGTCTCGCCGGCCGTCCGCTGGTCACCGAACTGCGTGAGCGCGAAGCCGGCGAAGCGGTGCTGTTCCAGCCCTCGCGGGCACTGCATCGGGGCATCAGCCCGACTCGAGGCTCACGGCTGACCGCGACCCTGTGCCTGCTGCCGAGCCCGGTGCGCTGGGACCGGGCGCTGCAATCCGGCGCCCTGTCCGATCTCGCGGTCGACGAGAAATGGCACGATGACGCCCTCGCCTTCCTGGCCAAGCTCGAAGCGCGGCTCGAGCCGGCTACGGCAGGAGCCTGAAATGCGCTGGCTGGCCTACATGCCGCTGCGCGGCGGCTCCAAATCGATCCCGGGCAAGAACATCCGCCCGCTGGCCGGCCGGCCGCTGTTCGCCTGGTCGCTCGGCGCGGCGATCGACAGCGGCTGTTTCGATGAAATCTGGGTCGGCACCGACAGCGACGACATCCGGCGCTCGGTGGAGCAGGAATTCGGGCCGAAGGTGAAGCTGTTCCGTCGCGGCGCGCAGACCTGCACCGACGCCGCCTCCACCGAAAGCGCGTTGCTGGAATTCGCCACCGCCGTGGACTTCGACGTGCTGTGCACGATCCAGGCGACTTCGCCGCTGACCCGTGTCGAAGATTTCCGGCGCGCGCAGCAGCGTTTTGATGAACAGCGGGCCGATTCGCTGGTGACCGCGGTGCGCACGCATCGTTTCTTCTGGACCGACGACGGCCGGGCGCTGAACTACGACCCGCTCAAGCGGCCGCGTCGCCAGGACTGGGCCGGCACGCTGATGGAAAACGGGGCGTTCTACTTTTCGAGCCGCGCGGTGCTCGAAAGTGGGCGCTGCCGGCTGGGCGGCAAGATCGTGGTGCACGAAATGGCCGCCGACAGCGCGGCCGAAATCGACGAACCGGAAGACTGGACCACCATCGAGCGTTTGATCGAGAAGTCGCGCCCGGCCTGAACGTGACGATGGTTACGCGCTCGCGCGTACTGGCCGGCCCGCCTAAGTCGGCGGTGTCACGCTCTGCTGCAAGCGATCCAGCGCGATCCAGAAGCCTTCGCCGTCGTTCTCGTGCCCCTGCCAGATTTCGGGCAGGAACGATGCCTGCGGCGCGATCTGGTCCAGGCGGCGATAGAAGGACTTGAAGTCGATCTCGCCCTCGCCGATCTGCAGGCCCTCGCCGTCCATGCCCGCCGCATCGGCCACGTGCAGATGCCGCGTGTGGCGGCCGACGATCGTGGTGAAATCCTCGAATGAATGCTTGAGCAGGTTGCAGGCGAGCTTGGAGTGCGAAATGTCGAAGCACAGGCCGAGCTTGAGCTCGCTGCACAGCACATCGATTTCCTCGGCCTCCACGAACAGGTTGTGGAAGCGCTGGCCGCCGAAATGCCAGGGATAGGGCGGCATGGTCTGCGGCCAGATCTCGACGTCGGCGGTGTCCAGCTCGGCGAGGCTGCGCTTGAGCGTCTCGCGCCGCTGCTGGCGCTCGGACGGTGTCAGCGGCCGGTCGAGCGAAAAACCACCGACGTTGGTGACGATGCCGGTCGGGCCCGACGTCTCGAAATATCGCCGCAGCGAATGCGTCTTGGCGATCACACGCCGCATTTCGCGCACCGAATGCTGGCGGTAGGCCTCGTCCGGCGAGCACAGGTCCAGCACGTGATCGCCCGCGAACAGCTCCGGCGCATGCACCACCAGGTTCAGCGGCTGTCGACCCGAGAAGAAGTGTTCGTCTTCGAGTTCGAGGTCGCGATAGCTCAGATGGAATTCCACGAAATCCGGCGCGCTGGCGTCGAGCAGCTTGGCGTAGTCGTGATGCCGGACCGGCAGGCCCCAGGGCCGGTGGAAACGATAGCTCCGCTTGCCATCGCCCTGGCGCGTCGCGCGGCCATCGAGGTCGGAAGCGAAGAACGGCGTGCCCGAGCGCACGGTCCGCGTCAGCCGCTTGCCGATCAGCTCCAGCTTGCGGTTGGGTTGCAGCCCGCGACCGGGGCTGCGCACCTCGAGCATGCTTTCCTCGATCACCTGGCCGGCCTTGATGTCGACGTTGGCGAACACCGATTTGGCCAGGGTGACGCGGTTCATCATCTCGCCTTGCGAAATGCGTCGCGGGGCATCGCTGCCGACGGCGTCTTCCACCTGGCGAATGCCTTCGACCATGCGTGCGAATTCGTCCGGCAGCAGGCTGATGCGATGGTCGTTGCCTTCCATGCCGCGATCGAAGGTCAGGTGCTTCTCGATCACCCGGGCGCCCAGCGAAACCGCCGCGATCGAGACGAAGATGTCGCGCTCGTGGCCGGAGTAGCCGACCGTGCATTGTCCGATCTGCTCGAGCCGCCGCAGGTAGCTCAGGTTCACATCGCGGAACGGTGCCGGATAGGTGGAATTGCAATGCAGCAGCACGTACGGCGCCCCGCAGCGCTGCAGCAGATCGGCGCTCTGGCGGATTTCCTGCTCTGTGGTCATGCCGGTGGAGCAGATCAGCGGCTTGCCGAGACTGCCGAGCGATTTCAGGAAGCCGTGATTGGTGAAATCCGCCGAGGCGATCTTGAAGGCCGGCAGGCCGTAGCGATCGAGTTTCTCCATGCTCGACTCGTCCCAGGGCGTGCACAGCGGAACCAGGCCGCGCTTACGGGAATGATCGAAGCAGCGGAACAGGTCGTCGGTCGACAGCTGGTAGCGCGCCAGCAGGTCGAGCACGTATTCGGTGCCGAGGTTCTCGCTCGCGCCGCGACCATCACTGGCGCCGCCATAGAGTGTCTCCATGTCGCGCATCTGGAACTTGGCGCAATCGGCGCCGGCATCGGCCGCGGCGTCGATCAGGCGCAGGGCCAGTTCGAGGCTGCCGTTATGGTTGTTGCCGATCTCCGCGATCGTGAACACCGGGGCGTCGCGCGCGATCCGGCGGTTGTCGAGCACCACGCCTTCGGCCGCCACCCGATGCCGGGCGACGGCCTCCAGGCGACCGCGCGCATCGAGGATCGGCACGTACAGCACATCTTCGAGCAGGGCGGCGATGCGGTCGCGCGAATCGTCCGGCCCGACCGATTTGAATACCCGGTTGGCGATGGACAAGGCGGTGGTCTGCGAACCCCGGGGACTGCCGGCTCCGAGCCAGCGAATCAGGTCACCGTTGGAGATGGTGCCGAGCAGCACGCCGTTCTGATCCACCACCAGCGCGATGCGACCCTTTTTCTGCGCGATCAGCTGCGCGACCTCCTGGATCGAAGCGGTGTCGCGGGTGGTGTACTGCCTCAGGTTTCGGTCGATCAGCATGAATCGTCAGGGCTTCGCCGCCACGGGATTGCCAAGCGGGCGAGTTTACTGGCTGCGACCGGGCCGCGCCGTACGCGAAAACCGCCCGACTCGGCCGTCGGCTCAATCGCTGCCTCAATCGGCTAAGGCTGCGCTGCCTTGCACGGTTCCCGCCGCGACCGAATCCGCTACCGCCCCCTTCTTCACCCGCATTTCATTCCTGCGCTTCTCGAATCCGATTTCGATCCGGCGCGAGCTGCGGGCGCCCTGACTAGGGCTTGCCCGGCTTCGTGGGCGCCGAGCCGCACTCTTGCCAGTAGGTTTCGTCGCGCGCTACCACCAGATCGCCGGCCCGGCTCTGCCCGCTTTCCTTGCGATTGCCCTTCATGTGATCCATGAAGCAGCCGAGCCGGGAATTGATCAGCACGTGGCTGGCCTTGGCGCCGACGCCCTCGGCGATGTCGTAGCTGCGGGCCCCGCGCGCTTCGGCGCGCTCGCGGACCACGTCGAACAGGAAGGCGTCGTGGTATTCGCGCTCGGCGAACAGCAGGTCTTGCGTGTAGAGACGCTCGAAATCGTCGAGGAACTGCGCGGTCTGCGGGTGCCGCAGGTTGTAGGTGACGAAACCCGCCTCGGTGAACTTGGGCCGGCGCAGGCAGCCGACGAAGCAGTCCGGCGGCATGAAGCTGTCGAGCATCTCGAGCGTCACCGGGGCGAAGAAGCGCGTGTCCGCGTCGACCCAGATCAGCACGTCGGCATCGACGCGGCGGGCGGCGTCGAAGATGGCGAAAGTCTTGTGGGCGAAGCGCACCGCGTTGTAGCGGTAAGACTTCTTGCGACTGCGCAGCGGAAGCGGAATCGCGATGCCGCCCGGCAGCGTCAGCCGGCGAAACGGCGGCTTCTTGCCGTGCGCGACCGGGTTGTCGGCATGGCGCTGCTTGAACGCGACCAGGCCCGGGCTGCTCGCGAGCAGATCATGCGTACGCAGGCGCCCGTCGCGCAGTTCGCAGTCGAAGCCTTCGGTATAGAAGTCGAGCGTCACCTCGGCCGGCCAGTACTGCAGGAAGGTCTGCGCCATCAGGCGCCCGTAGGTTTCGTAGCCCGCCGCATGGCAGGTGGTGACGACGGCGAAGCGGCGCATGCTCAGCGGGGCCCGCGGCGAGCAGGCGGCGAAACGCGGATCGGGATGGGGAACATCGGCGGTCGGGAGGCGATGACGGGGCGCTAGCATAACGACCTCGGCCACCCCTGTCGGTTCTGATTCCGCCAAATCGGCAGCGCGCCGCCTCGCCGCTTCCCGGCGGTCGCACCCAACCGGGCAGTCTTTTTACGCTATCGTGACGCCCCTTCGCGCGTACGCTCATGACCTCGCCTCGACCCGCTTCCCAGCCCGCTCGCGCAGCCGACCGATCGCTGCTCGGCCGCATCCCGTTCCTGCGCTTTTCGGGCCTGATCCCGACGCGGCGCGCCGCTCTGGTGGCGCTCTGCGTGATCGTCGCGAGCCTGGCCGACGGCTTCGGCATCGCCAGCCTGCTGCCGCTCATGTCGGTGCTCGGAGACGATGCGGCCAAGGCCAGCGGCATGAGCAAGATCATTCTCGGGGCGCTCGATTCGGTCCATATTCCGCACGATCCGGTCGTGCTGCTCGGCCTGGTCGTCGGCGGCACCATCCTCAAGGGCGTGCTGATGGTGCTGACCACGCGCATGGTCAGCACGACGGTGGCCGAGGTCTCCGCCAAGCTGCGCCTCTGGCTCGTCGACGCGCTGATCAATGCGCGCTGGAGCTATTACGTGCACCAGCCGGTGGGCCGCTTCTCGGCCGCGCTCGGGGCCGAGGCGACCGGCGCCGGCGAGGCTTACATGGCCTCGATGCAGATGCTCTCGCAGTCGGTGCAGGCGGTGGTCTACCTCAGCGTGGCGGCGCTGGTGTCCTGGCAGCTCGCGGTGTTCACGCTGCTGGTCAGCGCGATCATGCTCAGCACGCTGGCCCGCTTCCTGACGATCTCCAAGGCCATGGCGCGCAACCAGTCGGCGCTGCTGCGCGTGATCCTCGGCCGGCTCACCGACGTGCTGATCGGCATCAAGCCGATGAAGGCGATGTCGCGCCAGGCCCGCTTCGCGCAGCTGTTCGACCGCGACCTCAAGGAGATCAAGCGCACCTACCGGCGCCAGGCTTTCGCCAAGAACGTCAACAAGGCGCTGCAGGAGCCGATCCTCGCGCTGTGCCTGGCGGCCGGCATCTTCGTCTCGCTGACGGTGCTCAAGATGCCCGTCGCGGAGGTCATCGTGATGTGCCTGCTGCTGATCAAGACGGTGATGGTGATCGGCAAGAGCCAGCAGGAACTGCAGAACTTCTACGCCAACCAGAACGGCCTGATCACGGTGGAGGACGCGATCGCCGAAGCCCGCGAGCAGGCCGAATCGCAGCGCGGCCGCCTGACGCCGACGCTCGACCGCCAGATCGCATTCGAGGGCGTGGGCTTCAGCTACGACGGCAAGCCGATCCTGCAGTCGATCGACCTGCAGATCGAGACCGGCACGCTGGTATCGGTGACCGGTTCGTCGGGCGCCGGCAAGACCACGCTGGTGGACGTGCTGCTGGGCTTCCACCAGCCGCAATCGGGGCGGATTCTGGTCGACGGCCAGCCGCTGTCCGAGATCGACCTGATCCAGTGGCGCTCGCTGATCGGCTACGTGCCGCAGGAGCTGATCCTGTTCCACGAGACCATCGCGGCCAATATGACGCTCGGCGAGCCGCGCTTCACCGAAGCCGACATCGAACGCGCGCTGCGCGCGGCCGGGGCGGATTTCGTCGATCAGCTGGCCGAGGGCGCGAACACCGTCGTCGGAGAGCGCGGCTCGGCGCTGTCGGGCGGCCAGCGCCAGCGCATCGCCCTGGCGCGTGCGCTGCTGCACCAGCCCAAGCTGCTGATTCTCGACGAGGCCACCAGCGCGCTCGATCCGCAGACCGAGGAGATGATCATCGCCAACGTCCTGCGGCTGGTGCGCGAGCAGGGCCTGACGGTGATCTCGGTGACCCACCACCCGGCCTGGCTCGGCGTTTCCGACCAGGTGATCCGGCTCAGTGGCGGGCGCCTGCAGGCCGCGCAGCCCGCGGTGGCCTAGGTGGGCGCGGTCGCCGGAGCGGCGGCCGGCTCGGCAATCACGGCCGCTGCCCGCAGTTCGCGCTCCAGCTTCAGGCGAATGCGGCGCACCGCCCAGGCCCGCCGGGCGTTCTCGAGCTTGCGCGGCAGGTAGGCCTGCGGCTTGCTGCTGCGCTGGGCGATGGTGCTTGCGAAACCCGGGGTTTCCCACACGGCCGGCCGGTCGAGCAGCAAGACCTTGAGGCCGTGCTGCCAATAGCGGTCCAGCGCCTTGTCGAAAGGCCGCGTCGGCGTCGCCCAGCAATCGAGCAGCCGCCGCGCGCCCGCTCGCGTGAGCCAGTAGCCCTGGGAGCCGCTCGGGTTGATCCGCGCCAGCAGCAGGTTCCGCCCTGCGCTCAGGCCGAAGATTTTCGGGCCGCGGGGAGGCTTGAGGCTGGAAACGCGCACCATGTCGGGCTGCACCGGCAGGCGTCCGAGTTCACCGCACAGGGCCTCGATATCGTCGATGACGCTGACGTCGTCCTCGAGCACCAGCACGCCGTCGAACTGCGACTCGGCGACCCGGCGCCAGACGCCGACGTGGCTCAGGTAGCAGCCCAGTTCGGCGTTCGACAGCGCCCGGCCGGCCGGAAACTGCGTGCGGTCGATCTTCGCGCCCTCCACGGCGTCAAAGAATTCGAACTGCAGGCCACTGCGCTGCAATTTCTGCTGCATGGCCAGGCGCCGGTCCGCACTGCGCAGCATGCTGATGACAAAGGCATGCACGCCGGGCGGCGGGCTCAGGTTCGAGGCGGTAGCGGTCATGGTCGGATTCGCAGGAAAGGCGCGCGGTTTTTTTTCAAGCCAACGGCTGAGCCGGACACCGGGTGCGTGAATTTTCGTCCGAACCGTCCCCGCTTGGGCAGTACTTTTCTCATGAATCGCAAAAAAATGCGGCGGCGAGGCCCTTTTCAGCGCCTCGCCCAGCACATCGAATCCAGCATTTCGCGGCCCGGCGTTCGTCCGCGCACGGAAGCGCAAACCTTCAAGCCGAGAGCGGCCCTTGCCCCGCCCCTAGCCGGCTCCCGACGCGGTAACCGATAATGCACGTCCGAGCGACGCATCGGGCGACCTCCGGTCCGCCATCTCCCAGCATTCCCACGTTTTTCTGCGATTCCAGCGATTCGAAGATCCCATGAGCCAATACGTTTATACGATGAACAAGGTGGGCAAGACCGTCCCGCCGAAGAAGGAGATCCTGCGCGATATTTCGCTGTCGTTCTTCCCGGGCGCCAAGATCGGCGTGCTCGGCTACAACGGCGCGGGCAAATCGACCCTGCTGCGCATCATGGCCGGCGTCGACAAGGAGTTTCACGGCGAGGCGCGGCCGATGCCGGGCCTCAAGGTCGGCTACCTGCAGCAGGAGCCGCAGCTCGATCCGTCCAAGAACGTCCGCGAGAACGTCGAAGAGGCGCTGGCCGACATCCTCAAGCTCAAGAGCGATCTCGACGCGGTCTACGCCGCCTACGGCGAAGAGAACGCGGATTTCGACAAGCTGGCCGCCAAGCAGGCCGACCTCGAAGCCAGGATTGCGGCCGCCGACGCCGAGAACATCGACGTGATCCTCGACAAGGCCGCCGAGGCGCTGAACCTGCCGCCCTGGGATGCCGACGTCACCAAGCTCTCGGGTGGCGAACGCCGTCGCGTGGCGCTGTGCCGGCTGCTGCTGAGCAAGCCGGACATGATCCTGCTCGACGAGCCGACCAACCATCTCGATGCGGAATCGGTGGCCTGGCTCGAGAAGTTCCTCAAGGACTTCCCGGGCACGATCATCGCGGTCACCCACGATCGCTACTTCCTCGACAACGTCGCCGGCTGGATTCTCGAGCTCGACCGCGGCCACGGCATTCCGTACCAGGGCAACTACACGACCTGGCTCGAGACCAAGGAAAAGCGCCTGGCCACCGAGCAGAAGCAGGAAGACGCTCACGCCAAGGCGATGAAGGAAGAGCTCGAGTGGGTGCGCAAGAACCCCAAGGGCCGCCAGTCCAAGAGCAAGGCGCGCGTCGCCGCGTACGAGGAACTGGCAAGCCAGGAGTTCCAGAAGCGCTCCGAAACCAAGGAGCTTTACATTCCGCCCGGACCGCGCCTCGGCGACAACGTCATTCAGGTCAACAACGTCGGCAAGAAGTACGGCGACCGCTGGCTCTACAGGGGCCTCAACTTCACCGTGCCGCGCGGCGCCATCGTCGGCATCATCGGCGCCAACGGCCGCGGCAAGACCACGCTGTTCCGCATGCTGCTGAACCAGGAGCAGCCCGACGAAGGCACGATCACGATCGGCGAGACCGTGAAACTCGCCTACGTCGACCAGAGCCGCGACGCGCTCGACGGCAGCAAGACCGTGTTCCAGGAAATCTCGGGCGGCAACGACATCATCCGCGCCGGCAGCTTCGAAATGCCGAGCCGCGCCTACATCGGCCGCTTCAACTTCAAGGGCGAGAGCCAGGGCAAGCGCATCGGCGACCTGTCGGGCGGTGAGCGCAATCGCGTGCATCTGGCCAAGCTGCTGCTGTCCGGCGGCAACACCCTGCTGCTCGACGAACCGACCAACGATCTCGACGTCGAAACCCTGCGCGCACTAGAGGACGCGCTGCTCGATTTCCCGGGCTGCGCACTCGTGATCTCGCACGATCGCTGGTTCCTCGATCGCGTCGCCACGCACATCCTCGCTTTCGAAGACTCCGGCGAGATCGTGTTCCTCGAAGGCAATTACCGCGAGTACGAAGACGACTTCCGCCGCCGCTACGGCGCCGAGCCCGGCGTGAACCGCCGCAACCGGCACAAGAAACTGGCGTAAGCACAACGCGTCGATCAGGCCCTCATCGCCTCGGCGACGAGTTCGTAGGAGCGCAGCCGCAGCACGTGATCCCAGACGTTGGTGATCAGCATGAGTTCGTCGGCCTGGTTGTCGCGTGCAAGGTCGAGCAGGCGCTCGCGCACCGTGGTCGGCGAGCCGATCACCGCGAGCTTGCGAAAGCGTTCGAGCGCCTCGCTCTCGTAGCCGTACTGATAAGCCGCCGCGGCTTCGGGGCTCGGCAGCGGCGGAAACTGGTTGGACTGCATACGCACCCAGGCCAGCTCCATGCTGCCGGCCAGATAGCGCGCTTCTTCATCGGTCGGCGCGCAGATCACCGCGACGCACAGGATCGCGTGCGGCGCGGGGAAATGCTCGTCGGATGGCTGGAAGCTCTCGCGATACGTGCGCATGGCCGGAGCGGCCGGCGTCGGGCTGAAGTGCGTCGCGAACGCGTAGCCCAGGCCGGCCGCGCCGGCCATGCGCGCCGAAGCGCCGCTCGATCCGAGCAGCCACATCGGCGGCAGGCCCGCATCGGCCGGAACCGCGTGAACCTCGGTCGACGGGTCCATCACCTGACTCCAGTCTGGCGCCGAGTACGCGTAAAGCTCGGCGAGCTGCTGGCCGAACATCTCGCCCGGCGCGGCACGCAGCGCACGCGGAACGTTCGGCACGCCGCCCGGTGCGCGGCCGACGCCGAGGTCGATGCGGTTCGGATACAGCGCCCGCAGCGTGTGGAAGTTCTCGGCTACCCGCAGCGATGGATGATTCGGCAGCATGATGCCGCCCGAGCCGACGCGAATGCGCTGCGTCACCGAGGCCGCGTGCCCGATCAGCAGCTCCGGGGCCGAGCACGCCACCGACGGCAAGGCGTGATGCTCGGCGTACCAGATGCGCGCGTAATCGAGCTTTTCGGCAAGCCGGGCGAGATCGCCGACGCGGCGGATCGCATCGGAAGGCGCCGTGCCTTCGGACACCGGGACGAGATCGAGGACGGAGAGTGCGGGAGCTTTGTTCATGCGCCGCATCTTAATCCTTGGTCATCGGCTGCCAATTCGACGAAAGGCGCCCTCTCGGCAGGGCGGCTTGGAAACCCGCCATCGAGATCGCGACCAGCATGAAAGGGCAGGTATCAACCCGCGCTACGGACGACGCTCCGCGAGCCAGTCGGCGGCAGCGCGCTCGAACCAGGCCAGCGGCGCGCCGTTGCTGTAGGCCGCAAAGCGGCGCTCGCCGTTGCGATGCAGGCCGGATTTGAGCAGCACCTGCTGCGAGCGGGTGTTGTCGAGATCGGTGATCGCGACGATCGTCGGCAGCTTCAATTGCGTGAAGCCGTATTCGAGCAAGGCCACCGACATCTCGGTCGCATAACCCTTTCCCCAAGCCGATTTGAACAGCCGATACCCGACCTGGATCGGCGCCTCGCCGCGAATGTGATTGAGCAGATGCGAGCCGACGATCCGGCCGCTGCCGCGTTCGACCGTTACCCACATGCCGAGGCCGGGATGCTCGTCGTAGTAGCGCAGGATGCGGCCTTCGAGCATGTCCTTCGTCGCCTCGGGACTCATCGGGCCATCGATGTAGCGCATCACCTCGGGATCGGCGTTGAGCTCGGTGAGCCAAAGCAGATCGTCGCGCGTGAAACGGCGCAGCGCGAGACGCTCGGTTTCGATGATATCGGCGGGATTTTTCATGGCTCGCTGCTCCGCATCATTTCTCGAGCACTTCGAGAAACGCCTCGCCGTAGCGCTCGAGCTTGCGCGAGCCGAAGCCCGGAACCGCGCCGAGTTCGTCGAGACTGCGCGGCTGCATTCGCGCAATCTCGCGCAAGGTTCGATCGTGCGCGATCACGTAGGCCGGCACGCCTTCGGACTTGGCGAGTTCGAGCCGAACCTCGCGCAGCGATTCGAACAGCAGCTGCTCGATCGCATCCAAGGGCTCCTCGTCCGGCGCCACGCGGGCCGCGCGCGCACTGCGCGATTCCTTGGGCTTCTTGCTGGCCGCATCGCTCGGCGGCAACCAGCGCGCCGCACGCTGTCCGCGCATGATCGCGACACCGTCGTCGGTGAGCCGAACCACCGGATGCAGGTCGCCCGAGAAGCCGATCCAGCCGGCGGTCACGCAGCGCGAAAGCGCACGCTGTATCCAGTCCGCACTGCGCTCACGCAGGATGCCGAAGGTGGCGACCTGCGTGAGTCCCATGCGTTCGAGCCGGTCTTCGGATTCGCCATGCAGCAGGCGCACGACCTGCTTGAGGCCGAAGCGATTCTGCAAGCGCGCGACGCCCGACAGCAGCTTGCGCGCGAGCTGCGTGGCTTCTTCGACCGACACTTCGTCGACCGCGTCGATGGCGACGCAGACGTCGCAACGGCCGCAGCCATGCAGGGTTTCGGCCTCGTCGCCGAAGTAGCGCAGGATCGCGTCGTGGCGGCAGGCGGCGCCGTCGGCCCAGCGGATCAGTTCGAGAAACAGATTCCAGCGGTGCTCGACGATTTCGGGGTCGCTCTGCGCATCGCCGCCCGGCGCTTCGAGCAGGCGACGGCGCAGCGGCAGATCGTTCTGCTGCCAGCACAGCAAGCCCAGCGCATCGCCGCCGTTACGGCCCGCGCGCCCGACTTCCTGGTAGTAGGCCTCGATCGAACCCGGCGGTCCGAGATGCACGACCGCGCGCACGTCGCCGCGATCGATGCCCATGCCGAAGGCGTTCGTCGCGCAGACGATCTCGGCCTCGCCGCGCGTGAACGCGGCCTGCGCACGAGCGCGCGCATCGGCCGGCAAGCCGGCGTGATACACCGTGGCCTTCCAGCCCGCGCTGGCGAGGCGCTCGGATTCTTCCTCGGCCATGCGACGCGTCGGCGAATAGATGATCGCCGCACCGCGTCCGGCGCCGGGCGCGAACAGCGCCTCGGACAGCAGCGCGTCGACGCGCGCGGCGCGCTCGCGCGAGCCGCCGACTTCGGCCGCGCGCAGTGCGAGATTCGGCCGCGCGAAGCCGCGCACGAGCTGCGGCGTATCCGCGGGCAGGCCAAGCCGCACGATGATTTCGTCGCGCACGATCGGCGTCGCCGTTGCGGTGCAGGCGAGCACGTGCGGCGGCGCGAGCTCGGCGAGCAGCTCGCCGATCTGTCCGTATTCCGGACGAAAATCGTGGCCCCATTCGCTGATGCAATGCGCCTCGTCGACCGCGACGAGCGGGCAGCCGAGACGCTTGAGCCGCTCGCGAAAGCCCGGCAGCGCAAGCCGTTCGGGCGCGATGTAGGCGAGCTTGTATTCACCGCGCGAGAGCGCATCGAGCCGGGCGCGCGATTCGGCGGCGTCGAGCGTCGACGCGAAGAACGTCGCTGCCACGCCACGCGCCTGCAAGGCCGACACCTGGTCCTGCATGAGCGCGATCAGCGGCGAGATCACCAGCGTGGTGCCCGGCAGCAGCAGCGCGGGCAGCTGATAGCACAGGCTCTTGCCGCCGCCGGTCGGAGCGACAAGCAGGGCGCGGCGAGTCTGCAGCAGCGTTTCGACGGTCTCGCGCTGGCCGGCGCGAAACGCGGAGTAACCGAGCTCGGCCAGCGCCCGGTCGTATGCGGATGAATCGATCATGGCGCAAGCATAAAACACACGGGCACGCTCGCCGCGTGACGGGGCGCTCGTGGGCGCAACATCGTCCGCCGCTTCGGGCCTATGATGCGCGCCATGAACGACGCCCTCGCCTACCGCTGGCGCTCCCGAGCGCTGCAGCCGGTTTCCTTTCCGCAGAACCTGCGGCTCGATTCGCTGCTCGGCATCGACCGGCAGAAGGAGTTGCTCGTGCGCAACACGCGCCAGTTCGTAGAAGGCCTGCCGGCCAATCACGCGCTGCTCACGGGCTCGCGCGGCACCGGCAAGTCGTCGCTCGTCAAGGCGCTGCTGAACGAGTTCGGCAACCGCGGCCTGCGCCTGGTCGAAGTGCCGCCGCACGATCTGATCGAGATGCCCGACATCGTCGCCCCGCTGCGCAAGCGGCCCGAGCGCTTCATTCTCTACGTCGACGATTTCTCGGTCGCCTCGAACGATCGCTCGCTCGCCGCGCTCAAGACCGCGCTCGACGGCGACGTCGAGGAAGCCCCCGAGAACGTGCTGATCTACGCGACGTCGAACCGCCGCCATCTGATGCCGGAGTTCACCAAAGAGAACGAGGAATATCGCTGGGAAGGCGAGGAACTGCATCCGGGCGAATCCGCGGAGGAGAAGATTTCGCTGTCCGAACGCTTCGGCCTGTGGCTGTCGTTCCAGCCGTTCAACCAGGCGCAGTATCTCGATCTGGTGCGTGCGCACCTGCGCATGCTCGGCGTCGAAGTGCTGAGCCCCGAGGGCGAAAGACTCGCGCTGCGCTGGGCCCTGTCGCGCGCCTCGCGTTCGGGCCGCGTGGCCAAGCAGTTCGCCCGCGATTACGCGGGCCAGCAGGGCTTGCAGCAACTCTGAAACATACTCTCGCCGCAACGAAAAAGCCCGGCTTTCGCCGGGCTTTTTCGTTGGCGCGGCCTGATCAGCCGAGCTTCTTCTGCAGCTCTTCCACCTTGGCGATGTACTGCTTCATCGCCGCATCGTTCTTGGTTCCCTTGAGCTTGGCCCAGGCGTCGTACTTGGCGCGCGCGACGACGTTGAGCATGCCCGGGCGCGGGCCGCTGACGTCGCCTTCGGTAGCCTGCTTGAACAGCGAGTAGAGCGCGAGCAGATCGTTGTCGCTCGGCTTCTTGGTCAGCTTGCGGACGTCCTTCTGCGCCTGTTCGAACTGTGCCTTGAGGTCGGACATCGTCGTCTCCTTGGATGGTGGAATGCTGCGCGTCGTTGTGGGATGGCCGAGCTTATAGCAGCGCAGCTGAAGCGCTCACAACGGCAGTGCGGACAGCGGCGAGGCGTCGGCTCAGCCGCGGCGCTCGAGCGTGATGAAGCTGTACGCGTGGGCGTGGCGCTCGTCGGCCGCATGCGGCTCGCGCGTGGTTTCGACGAAGCCGGGCGGAATCGGCGGAAACCAGGTATCGCCGCCTTCGACATGCGCATGTACGCGGGTCAGGTGCAGCACGTCGGCGCGATCGAGGGTCTGCCGATACAGCTCGGCACCACCGATGACCATGATCGTGTCGAGCCCGTCGCCCGCTGCCAGCGCCGCATCGAGGCTCGAAAACACCGTCGCGCCGGGCGCTTCGAAACCCGCATCGCGCGTGATGACCCAGTTCTCGCGCTGCGGCAGCGGACGGCCGAGCGATTGCCAGGTCTTGCGGCCCATCAGCACGATCTTGCCGAGCGTGAGCCGCTTGAAGTGCTGCAAGTCCGCCGGCAGCCGCCACGGCAGGTCGCCGTTCTTGCCGATCAGATTGTTCTCGTCGAGCGCGGCGATCAGTTCGAGCTTCGGCATCAGACCGCGACCGGCGCCTTGATGTGCGGATGCGGGTCGTAATCCGACAGCACGAAGTCTTCTAGCCTGAACGCGAACAGGTCGCGCACCTCGGGGTTGATCGTCATCGTCGGTAGCTTCCTGGGCTCGCGCGAGAGCTGCAGGCGGGTCTGTTCGAGATGGTTGCTGTAGAGGTGGCAGTCGCCGCCGGTCCAGATGAATTCGCCAGGTTTCAGGCCGCAGACCTGCGCGATCATCATCGTCAGCAGGGCATAGGATGCGATGTTGAACGGCACGCCCAGAAAGATATCGGCCGAGCGCTGGTACAGCTGGCAGCTCAGCTTGCCGTCGGCCACGTAGAACTGGAACAGCGCGTGGCAGGGCATCAGCGCCATCTTGTCGATCTCGCCGACGTTCCAGGCCGAGACGATCAGCCGGCGCGAATCCGGGTTGCCCTTGATCTGGTCGAGCAGCAGCTGGATCTGGTCGATCTGCCGGCCGTCCGGTGCCGGCCAGCTGCGCCACTGCTTGCCGTAGACCGGCCCGAGCTCGCCGGCCTCGTCAGCCCATTCGTCCCAGATCGAGACCTTGTTTTCCTTGAGCCAGCCGATGTTGGTCTCGCCACGCAGAAACCACAGCAGCTCGACGATGATCGAACGCAGATGCAGCTTTTTGGTCGTCAGAACCGGAAAACCTTCGGCCAGATCGAAGCGCATCTGGTGACCGAAGACCGACAGCGTGCCGGTGCCGGTGCGGTCGGATTTTGTAGCCCCGTGGTCGAGCACGTGGCGCATGAGATCGAGGTATTGGCGCATGGCGCCATGGTATCGCAGCGTCCGCCGGGTCTGCCGGCCTTGCGTCCCCCGGCAATGATTGGGTCAAAGCTACCCGTGGGATTGCCGCCATGAACGGGACATCATGTTTGCAACGAGATGTGCGGGCCAAGGAGAAAGGCGACGCGCACCGAACTCAGGGAACACCACATGGCCACACGGCCGAGCATTCTGATCACGGGCGCGGCCGGCGATATCGGACGCGCCACCGCCCTGCGCTTCGCCGGCAAGGGGTATCGGGTCGCGGTCTGCGACGTGCGCGAATCGGCCGCCAACGAGACCACCGAGACGATCCGCGCTGCCGGCGGACTCGCCGACGCCTACGCCGCCGATGTCGGCGATTCGGCCTCGGTGGCCGAGCTGTTCGAACGGCTCAAGCGCGATTACGGGCGGCTCGACGCGGCCTTCAACAACGCCGGGCGTGGCGGCGGACGCACACCGCTCGACGAATCCGACGACGCGCTCTGGGACGATTGCATCCGCGTCAACCTGACCGGCACGTACTACTGCATGAAGCAGGAGATCAAGCTCATGCTCGCCCAGGGCGGCGGTGTGATCGTCAACAACTCATCGCTGTGGGGTCTGCACGGCGGCCCGTCGGCGACCTACACGGCGAGCAAGCACGGCATCGTCGGTCTCACCAAGTCGGCCGCCCTTTCATACGCGGGCAAGAACATCCGCATCAACGCGGTCTGCCCGGGGCTCATCGACGGCGGGCTCGGGCTCAAGGTGCTGAGCCAGGCGCCCGAATTCGTCAGCGGCGTGGTCGGGCGCGTGCCGATGGGCCGCCCCGGAACCGTCGACGACGTGGCCTCCGCGGTCGCCTATCTATGCTCGGACGAGGCGGCCTACATCACCGGCCATTCGATGGCGATCGACGGCGGCTGCGGCAGCGTCTAAGGCCTCAAACGGCGAAGCTCTCGCCGCAACCGCACTGGGCTTTCACATTCGGATTCAGGAACTTGAACGACTCGTTGAGGCCCTGCTTCTGCCAGTCCAGGGTCAGGCCCTCGAGCACCGGCAGATGTTCGGCCTTGACCACGAGCCTGGCGCCGTGGGCTTCGAAGACCTGGTCTTCGGCACCGATCTCGTCGGCGTAGTCCATCGTGTACGCGTAACCCGAGCAGCCCGACTTCTTGACCCCGACGCGCAGGCCCAGGCCCTTGCCGCGCTTGGCGATCTGGGCGTCGATGCGGCGGGCTGCGGACTCGGTCAGTTGAATGCTCATGTCTGGGTACTCGATTGGCTGCGGCGGGCGAGCAGCGCCTTGATTGCGTCCTCGCCCATGAGGGCACAGTGGGCCCGGTCCTCGGGAATTTCAAGAACCTCGCGCAGCTGGCGCGCGTTCAGGCCGGCGAGTTCGGACGCACTGCGGCCGATGCTCCAGTCGGCGATCCAGCTGCCGACCGCGATGCTGCTCGGGCAGCCGTAGGCGCGGAAACGCGCATCGGCGACGCGCTCGCCGTCGAAGCGCAGTTGCAGTTCGAGCACCGACCGGGCGGCCGGCGTGCCGGCCCGGCCTTCGGCAACGCCGGGTGTTCCGTCGGCGAAGCGACCCGCACGCTCGGCTGCTTCGCCGACACAACGTTCGAAGCGGCTCCAGATCGGCTGCGGATAGTCGAAGGGGTTGGCCGGGTCGATCCCGTGTTCGATGCTCATGGCTTCAGTTCCAAAGCGCGGAGATCGAGCGCAGGCGCTTCACCTGCAGGCACACGCGCTCGGCCGCGGCGTCGACTTCCCCGGCCGTCGTGAACCGCCCGAACGAAAACCGCAGCGAGGCGTTGGCGAGTTCGTCGTCGCGGCCCAGCGCGCGCAGCACGTAGGACGGCTCGGCGGTCGCGGACGAGCAGGCCGATCCGCTCGACACCGCAAGGTCGGCCAGGCTCGCGCGCAGCGATTCGCCTTCCACGCCCTCGAAGCTCACGTTGAGGACATGCGGTGCACTCGGCCCCGCGCCGTTGCGATGAATTCTGTCTAGGCCCTGCAAGCCCTGCCAGAAGCGCTCGCGCAGCGCGGCGATGCGCTCGGCTTCGGCCGCGCCCTCGCGGCGCAGGATCTCGAAAGCCGCGCCCATGCCGACGATCTGGTGCGTCGCCAGCGTGCCCGAGCGCATGCCCTGCTCGTGCCCGCCGCCGTGCATCTGCGGCGCCAGCCGGGCGCGCGGCTTGCGGCGCACGAACAGCGCGCCGATGCCCTTGGGCCCGTAGGCCTTGTGCGCCGAGACGCTCAGCAGATCGACCGGCGTCTGCTTTAGATTGATGTCGATGCGCCCCGAGGCCTGCGCCGCGTCGACGTGCAGCAGCACGCCGCGCTCGCGCAGCAGCGGGGCCAGACGCTCGATGTCGTTGCGCACGCCGATCTCGTTGTTGACCCACATCAGCGACACCAGCGCGGTGTCGGGCGTCAGCGCGTCGAGCACCTGCTCGGGCGTGATCGCACCGTCGGCGCCGGGCTTCAGATACGTCACGCGCGCGCCCTGCGTCTCGAGGTAGCGACAGGTGTCGAGCACGCATTTGTGCTCGATGCGCGAGGTCACCACATGCGCCTGGCGCAGCCCGCGAAATTCGAGCACGCCCTTGATCGCGAGATTGTTCGATTCGGTAGCGCCCGAGGTGAAGATGATCTCGCTCGCCTCGGCTCCGAGCAGTTCGGCGACCTGCGCCCTCGCCCGCTCCACCGCGGCGCGCGCGCGAAACCCCGGCGCATGCGAGGACGCCGCGTTGGCCTGCAGGCCGTCGGCCACCAAGGCCGGCATCATCGCCTCGAGCACGCGCGCATCGAGCGGCGTGGTCGCGGCGTAGTCGAGGTAGATCACGGCGGCGGAAAACGAATCAGGAAGGACGCGGCGTCGCGCCCATGCGGCGCCAGACTTCGTCCGGAATCCGGTACTGCTCGCGCGCTTCGCGGTGATCGCGCAGGCCGCTCATCTCGCGCTGCACGATGTACTCCCAGACCAGCTGCGAGGCGACGTCGACGAGCAGATGCCGATCGGAACGCTGCTCTTCGGTGAGCCCGAGACCGGCGTGCTTGGCGTCGTAGGTTTCGAGCGCGAGCAGCGACACTTCGACTCGGTGCGCCGCGTTTCGCAGCGTGGTGGCGCGGTCTTCCGCGGTAATCGATTCGATCATGATCTCAGCGTCCCTGCGATCTCCGCCAACACGTGCAGAAACCGCGCTACTTCATCGGTGGTGTTGACGACTCCGACGCTCACGCGGATCGCGCCCTTGGCGGTCACCGGATCGAAGCCCATCGCCAGCAGTACGTGGCTCGGCTCACCCGATCCCGAGGCGCAGGCCGAGCCCGACGATACGGCAATGCCTTTGCGATCGAGTTCCATCAGCAAGGCTTCGCCGTCGTAGCCGCTCAGCGCGAACTGGCGCGTGTTCGGCAGCCGGGCGACGCCGTCGCCGAACATCACGATCTCGGGAATCTGCCGGAGCCCGGCGTCGAGCTGCTCGATGAGCTGCGCGTAGTGCTGCGTGCGCGGGTCGAGTTCTTCGATCGCGAGTTCGGCCGCGCGGCCGAAGCCGGCGATGGCGGCGACGTTCTCGGTGCCGCCGCGGCGGCCACGCTCCTGGGCGCCGCCGTGCTGCAGCGCTTCGAGCTCCACGTCCGAGCGCACCACCAGCGCGGCGATGCCCTTGGGCCCGTAGATCTTGTGGCTCGACAGCGTCAGCAGATCGGCGCCGAGTTCGTCCATGTCGACCGCGAGCTTGCCGGCCGCCTGCACCGCATCGACGTGCAGCCAGGCACCGGCCGCGTGGACGATGGCCGCGAGCGCCGGAATGTCCTGGATCACGCCGGTTTCGTTGTTAGCGCGCATGATCGAGACCAGCCGCGTCGGCGCTTTCGCGAGCTGCGCCTCGAGCGCATTCGCATCGATGATCCCGCGATGGTCGACCGCTATCGCCTCGACCTCGCAGCCGCTCGAGCGCAGCGATTCGGCCGCTTCCATGACGGCCGGATGCTCGGTCGCGCCGTACAGGACTCTTGACGGCACGCGCCCGCACACGGCCTGCATGACGCCCTTGATCGCGTAGTTGTTGGCCTCGGTGCCGCCCGACGTCCAGATGACATCGCGCGGCTGGGCGCCGACGAGCTGGGCCACCTGCACGCGCGCGGCCTCGATCGCATCGCGGGCCAGGCGGCCGTAGCGATGCAGGCTCGAGGGGTTCGCGGCCGGCCCGGACAGGTAGGGCATCATCGCCTCGAGCACGCGCGCATCGAGGTGCGTGGTGGCGTTGTGGTCGAAGTAGATCGGCATCGGGGGACTTCGCAGCTCAGCCGTTGCCGACTTTCTTCACCGGTTCGGCGTCTTCGGCGCAGAAATCGGGCAACTCGAGCTTGTCGAGGCTCGCGGCCGGGACCGGCAGCCGAGCCTGGTTCAGCGCCGCGTGCAGATCGGCGAGCTGGGCGTCGAGCTTGTGAATGTGGTCGAGCATCGCGCTGATCGCATTGGCGACCGGGTCGGGCATGTCGCGCGTGACACCGTAGGCGTCGAAACCGAGCCGGTCGGCCACGCTCTTGGCGCTCTCCGACACCACCGGCTTCTGCTGCTCCTGGACGATGCGCGCCGGAATGCCGATCGCGGTCGCGCCGGGAGGCACTTCCTTGACCACCACCGCGTTCGAGCCGATGCGGGCTCCGTCACCGACCGTGAAACTGCCGAGCACCTTGGCACCCGAGCCCACCACCACGTTGTTGCCGAGCGTCGGGTGCCGCTTGCCGCCAGCGAGCGAGGTGCCGCCGAGCGTCACGCCCTGGTAGAGCGTGCAGTCGTCACCGACCTCGGCAGTCTCGCCGATCACCACGCCGAGCCCGTGATCGATGAAGAAGCGCCGGCCGAGCTTGGCACCCGGATGGATTTCGATCCCCGTGAGCCAGCGCGCCAGATGCGAAACGAAGCGCCCGAGCCACAGGAAGCCGTGCCGCCAGAACCAGTTCGCGATTCGATGCGCCCAGACCGCGTGCAGGCCCGGATAACACGTCATCACTTCCCAGACCGAGCGGGCGGCGGGATCGCGTTCGAAAACGCTGCGGATGTCTTCGCGGATGCGGGCGAACATGGAGAACCAGTGCGGGTGAACAGGCCCGGTTCAAGACCGGAACGGCCTGAGATTGTACCGATTCGGTACTCAGCCCCCGGCCTCGGGCCCGGCCGCAGGGCCAGGCTTCACCCGCGGCGTGCGCTTTTTAGGCCGCTCCACCGACTTGAGAATGCCGCGCAGGATGTTGAGCTCGTTGGTGTCCGGCCGCGCCCGGTTGAACAGCTGGCGCAGCCGGCGCGTCAGCAGCCGCGGATTGCGCGGATCGAGAAAGCCGGTGCCGAGCAGCACGCGCTCCAGGTGTTCGTAGAACTGCTCCATCTGCTCGGCCGTCGGCGGCCCGAAGCGCCCGTTCATGTAGCCCGGGTCTTCCTTGAGCGAAATCTTCGGCGGCGCGATCGCCGCCCGGCGCAGTTCCCAGCACAGCAGCTGCACGGCCGCGGCCAGGTTGAGCGACGGATAGACCGGGTTCGACGGGATCGTCGTCAGGCGGTGGCAGCGATCGAGTTCCTCGGCCGTCAGGCCGGTACGCTCGCAACCGAACACCAGGGCGACGGGCGCCGCCGATTCCGCCGCGCCTGCGGTTTCGAGCAGCACGCTGGCGGTCTCGGCCGGGCTCAGCGGTTCGTCGCCCAGATAGCGCCGACGCGAGGAGCTGCCGACGACGAAGGCGCAGTCGGCGACCGCCGCTTCGAGCGACTCGAACAGCTGCGCCGAATCGAGGACCGACTGCGCTCCGCTGGCCATGGCGGTGGCCTGCTCGTGCGGAAAGCGGTGCGGATTGACCAGCCGCAGCTGCATCAGGCCCATCGTCATCATCGCGCGCGCAGCCGAGCCGATGTTGCCGGGATGCTGGGTACCGCTGAGCACGATGACGATGTTGTCGAGCGGGCTCGTCGAGGCTTCGGGCGAAGCCTCGTGCAGTGACGGGGACGGCGATTCGGACACGGGCGGCACGAGGGAGGCGGGCGGGTTTGCTATTCTAACGTTCGTCCCCTTCGCTCCTTGCCCCTACCGTGCATCCCCTGGTGAACATCGCCGTTTCCGCAGCGCGCAGCGCCGGAAACTTCATCATGCGCCATCTCGAGCGCGCCGATACCCTTCAGGTCGAGCACAAAGGCCGCAACGACTTCGTCACGCTGGTCGATCGCGGAGCCGAAGCCGAAATCATCCGCACCGTCCACAAGGCCTACCCTCACCACGCCATCCTCGGCGAGGAAGGCGGCCAGATCGGCGAGAACGAAGTCACCTGGATCATCGATCCGCTCGACGGCACCACCAACTTCCTGCATCGCCTGCCGCACTTCGCGGTTTCGATCGGCATCCAGGTCAAGGGCGTGCTGCAGCACGGCGTGATCTACGCCCCGTGTACGCAGGATCTCTACGTCGCCAGCCGCGGCGCCGGTGCCACGCTCAACAACCGCCGCATCCGCGTTTCCAACTGCCGCGATCTCGACCAGGCCCTGGTCGGCACCGGCGTGCCGATCCGCGCGGCCAAGCTGCCGGCCTATCTGCCGATGCTGACGACCATCGTCGAGAACACGGCCGGCGTGCGCCGCGCCGGTGCGGCCTCGCTCGATCTGGCCTACGTCGCGGCGGGCCGTCTCGATGCCTACTGGGAGCTCGGCCTCAAGCCCTGGGACATCGCGGCCGGCATGGTGCTGGTGCAGGAAGCGGGCGGCATGATCAGCGAGATCTATGGCAACGGCGATCCGCTCAACACCGGCAACATCCTGGTCGGCAATCCCAAGCTGCATGGCCAGTTCGCGGACATGCTCAAGGCCGCGGCGCCTTTCGCCGCGGCGCCGGACGCCGAATAAGCGCATCGCGCTTTGGGCGACCGCAAGGAACGATTGCTGCATAGAGGCTGCTGACCTCCCACTCGAAACACGAACCCCGACACCGCAGCGGCCGATATGGAAATCGCCAATCACCTGATTCTCGTCGGCGGCCTGTTGTTCATCGTTTCGATCCTCGCTTCGATCCTGTCGCCGCGCCTCGGCGTCCCGCTGCTGCTGGTGTTCCTGATCGTCGGCATGCTCGCCGGCGAGGAAGGGCCCGGCGGCATCCAGTTCCACGACTTCGCGCTCGCCAACCTCGCGGGCACCGCGGCGCTGGCCGTGGTGCTGTTCGACGGCGGCATGCGCACGCGCATGACCACCTTCCGCGTCGGCCTCGCGCCGGCGGTTTCGCTCGCCACCGTGGGCGTTGTCGTGACCACGGCCGTGGTCGGGCTGTTCGCGGCCTGGTGCCTCGATCTGACCCCGGCCGAAGGCCTGCTGGTCGGGGCCATCGTCGGCTCCACCGACGCGGCCGCGGTGTTCTCGCTGCTGCACACCAACGCGGTGCATCTCAACGAACGCGTCACCTCGGCGCTCGAGATCGAATCGGGCACCAACGATCCGATGGCGGTGTTCCTGACGCTGGGCCTGCTGCAATACCTGCAGGCACCGGACACCTATCGCTGGTTCGAGGCGCTGCTGTTCCTCGTGCAGCAGATGGGGCTCGGGGCTTTGATCGGCATCTTCGGCGGACGCGCGCTGGCCTGGTCGCTGAACCGGCTCAAGCTGTCCGATTCGCTGTATCCGCTGATGGCCCTGTTCAGCGGCCTCTTCATCTTCGGCCTCACCTCGTCGCTGCATGGCAGCGGTTTTCTGGCCGTGTATCTGGCCGGCGTGGTGCTCGGCAACCGCAAGGTGCGCGCCTTCGGCGGCATTCGCCGCTTTCACGACGGCGTCGCCTGGGCCTCGCAGATCGGCATGTTCGTGATCCTGGGGCTGCTCGTCACGCCGAGCAAAATGCTGCCGCTGGCGATTCCGAGCCTGATCATCAGCCTCGTGCTGATCGTGGTCGCCCGGCCGGTCTCGGTCGCGCTTGCGCTGGCCCCGTTCCGGTTTCCGTGGCGCGAGCAGGCCTACATCGCCTGGGTCGGGCTGCGCGGCTCGGTGCCGATCGTGCTCGCCACATTCCCGTATCTGGCCGAAGTCGAGAACGCGGCGGTGGTTTTCAACGTCGCCTTCTTCATCGTGCTGGTTTCGCTCGTCGTGCAGGGCTGGAGCGTGGCGCCGGCCGCGCGCCTGCTCGGCCTGCAGATGCCCGCGACCACTGCGCTCGTGCATCGCAGCGACTTCGACCTGCCCGGCACGCGCGGCTACGAGATCGTGAGCTACTACATCGGCGAGAACAGCCCGCTGCTCGGGCTCAAGTCCAAGGAGCTGCCGATCAACGATCTCTCGCGCATCGTCTGCCTGGCGCGGCGCGGCAAGGTCATCAGCTACCGCGAATGGGGCACGCTGCGCGCGGGCGACTACATCGCCCTGCTCGCCTCGCAGGACGAGCTGCCGGCGCTCGACGAAATCTTCCGCGCCGATGGACTCAAGCCCAAGACCAAGCGCGACGGGGGCATCGAGGTTCCGTTCTTCGGCGAATTCGTGATCGACCTCAAAGCGCCGGCGACGGCGCTCGCGGATGCCTACGGGCTCGAGTTGCCCGATTCGGCGAAGCATCGCAGCGTGGTGGAGTTCTTCGCTTCGGTGATTCCGCGGCCGGTGGTCGGCGATCGCCTGCGGCTCGGCGAGATGGAGTTGGTGGTGAAGCGGATGGAGGGAGAGAAAATCACGGAAATTGGGTTGCGGTTGCCGCATTAGCTTGCGCTTCGGTGGCTGCTTCCGTGGCGCTAGCTTCGCTTAGGGGTTAGCTGAGCGCTGAGGCTTTTGACCTCGCCGGTCGGGCGTTACTTCTCTTTGCTTGTGCAACGAGAAGTAACCAGGAGAAAGCACACCCTGGTGACGCACTTTCGCTGCGCGAAAGTCCCCTGCGCTGCTCACGTGCTCGGGGCAGGAGTTTCGACGCGATGCAACATTCTGGTCGCGACGAAACTCGGCGGGCATCCATGGCAGGGGAGGAAGGATTCGAACCTTCGCATGCTGGAATCAAAATCCAGTGCCTTAACCAGCTTGGCGACTCCCCTAGGATGTCGCGTCGAAGCGACCCCGAGCACGTCGCTCCAGCCGGGGACCCGTTCGTCGTGCAACGACGAACGGGCGCGGACTTCGGGGCCTGCTTTCTTTGCTTACTTTCTTTGCAGGAGCAAAGAAAGTAAGACCCGGCCGGGAAGGCCAAACACCTTCAGAGCCGAGCAGGCTCAAGAACACAAAGCCAACCCGCCACCGTCACGGCGATTCGTCGATCGCCTCTTCCTTCGGCGGCAACAAATCCTCGCGCGAAATGCCCAGCACGATCGCCAGTCCCGTCGACACATAGATCGACGAATACGTCGCCACGATCACACCGACGATCAGCGCCACCGAGAAGCTGTGCACGCTAGCGCCGCCCATCAGGAGCAGTGCCGTCAACACCAGCAGCGTCGTCAAGTGCGTGATCACCGAACGCAGCACGGTCTGGTTGATCGACAGGTTCACCACTTCGAAGATGTCCGAACGACGCTGCGAAATCAGGTTCTCGCGAACACGATCGTAGATGACGATGGTTTCATTGTTCGAATAACCGATCAGCGCGAGGATGGCCGCGAGCGTGGTCAGGTCGAACTCCACCCAGAAGATCGACAGAAAGCCCAGCGCCATCAGCGCATCGTGAATCAGCGCCGACACCGCGCCGACCGAGAATTTCCACTCGAAGCGAAGCATGATGTAGACGGCGATGCCGATGAAAGCGACGAGCAGCGCGAGCGCGCCCTTCTCGGTCAGCTCCTCGCCGACCTGCGGACCGACGAAGTCGATGCGGCGCAGCTCGATGTTCTCGTTTCGCGCATCGAGCGCTTCGAGGATGCGCGAGCTCACTTCGGCCGAATTGGCGTTGGCCGCGGGAGGCAGGCGGATCAGCACGTCCTGCGTAGTGCCGAAGTACTGCACGATCGCGCGTTCGTAACCGCCTTTCTCGAGGTGGGTACGGACGTCGTCGAGCTCGACCGCCTGCGGATACGCCACTTCGACGAGCACGCCGCCCGTGAAGTCGATGCCGAAGTTCAGGCCGCGGAAGACCAGCAGCAGGATCGTGGCGATCGTCAGCACCGAGGAAACGATCAGGCCCACCTTGCGCTGGGCCATGAAGTCGATGTTGGGAACGCGAGCGAAGAATTTCATGGTGCGCTCCTTTACCAGATCGGCAGATCGTTCATGCGCGCGCGGCGCCCGAACACCAGATGGGCCAGCGCGCGCGTGCCGACGATGGCGGTGAACTGCGAAGCCGCGATACCGAGCGCGAGCACGACCGCGAAGCCGCGCACCGGACCGGCGCCGACCGCGATCAGCACGATCGCCGCGATCAGCGTGGTGATGTTGGCGTCGGCGATGGTCAGGAACGCGCGGTCGTAACCGGCTTCGATCGCCTTGGCCGGGCTCATGCCGTTTCTCAATTCTTCTCGGATGCGCTCGTAGATCAGCACGTTGGCGTCGACCGCGATACCCATGGTCAGCACCAGGCCGGCGATGCCGGGCATCGTCATCGTCGTCGGCAGCAGAGACAGCGAGGCGATCAGCAGCAGCAGGTTCAGCGTCAGCGCGGCGATCGCGAACAGGCCGAAGACCTTGTAGTAGAAGCACATGAACAGCGCGACGAGGCCCAGGCCGAGCGCCGCCGCCTGGAAGCCCTTGCGGATGTTGTCCTCACCGAGGCTCGGGCCGATGGTGCGTTCCTCGACGATGTCGACGGGCGCCGCGAGCGCGCCGGCCTTGAGCAGCACCGCGAGATTCTGCGATTCCTTGCTGCCGAGGCCGGTGGTCTGGAAGTTCTTGCCGAACACGCCGCGGATGCTCGCCACCGAGATGATCTCGTTGACGTCCTGGTGCTCGCGCATCGGCTCGCCCCTGGCGTTGTAGGTGGTGATGACCTTGCGCTCGCGGAACAGCACGGCCATCGGCTTGCCGACGTTCTTGCTGGTGAAATCGAACATGCGCTTGGCGCCCTGCCCGTCGAGCGTCACCGACACCATCGGCGTGCCGCTCTGCTGATCGATGCCGGGCTGGGCGTCGACGAGCTGCGAGCCACTCGCGATGATCTCTTTCTTGAGCAGGTACGGAAGGTGGCCTTCGCGCGTGTAGAACAGCTCGGTACCCGCAGGCGCGATGCCGCTGGCCGCCGCCGAAGCCGCGTTGCCACTCTCGTCGACCGCGCGATATTCGAGCGTCGCGGTGGCGCCGAGCAATTCCTTGACGCGCGTAGTGTCCTGCACGCCTGGCAGCTGCACGAGGATGCGATTCGCGCCCTGGCGCTGCACCACCGGTTCGGCCACGCCGAACTGGTTCACGCGGTTGCGCAGCGTGATGAGGTTCTGCTGCACCGCGAAGGTCTGGATGCGCTGCGCCTCGGCGTCGGAAATGCGCGCCGACAAGGTCAGCGGGCGATCCGGCGGCGTGCTCAGCGTGAGCTCGCGATATTCCTTGGCGATGAACTTGCGCGCCGCGTCGAGCTTGGCGGCGTCGGCGAAATCGAGCTCGACACCGTCACCGGCCTGGCGACGGCCGCTGTAGCGGATGTCTTCCTTGCGCAGCGCCGACGGAATGTCGTTGACGTAGTTTTCGATCGCCTTCTTGCGCACGACGTTGACGTCGACTTCGAGCAGAAAGTGCACGCCGCCGCGCAGGTCCAGGCCCAGCGCCATCGGCTTGGCGCCGAGCGCGGCCATCCAGGCGGGCGTCTTCGAGGCGAAGTTCAGCGCCACCACGTAGTCGTTGCCGAGCGCCTTCTTGACCGCCTCGTTGGCGCGCAGCTGCGCCTCGGCGGTCGAGAAGCGCAGCACCCAGTGCCCGGACTCCAGCCGGCTCGACACCGGCTCGATCTGCGCCTCCTTGAGCGCGGCGTCGATACGGGCTCCGGCACTTTCGGGCAGCGGATCGCCCGATTCGAGTGAAACCTGCACCGCCCAGTCCTGCCCATACAGATTGGGCGCCGCATACAGGGCGCTCACGAGCAGGGCGACGACGAGTACGACGTACTTCCAGCTTGCGTAGGGACGCATCGAAAGACTCCGGTCAACCGGAGCAGCCGGCGGCCGAACCGGCCCGGCCGCTTCGGCATCGATTCAATTACAGGGTCTTGAGCGTGCCCTTGGGCAGGACGCTGCCGACGGACGCCTTCTGCACCTTCACGCTGACGCCTTCGGCGACTTCGAGGGTGACATAGGCTTCGCCGATGCTGGCGACCTTGCCGGCGAGGCCGCCGTTGGTCACCACCTCGTCGCCCTTGGCGATCTTCTCGAGCATCTGGCGATGCTCCTTGGTGCGCTTCATCTGCGGACGGATCAGCAGGAAGTAGAACAGCACGAACAGGACGACCAGCGGCGCGAACTGCACGAGGGCGTTGGGCTGGGCAGGCGCGGCAGCCTGGGCGTAGGCCGGGCTGAGAATGAAATCGAGCATGGGATGGGGCTTGAGGGGGCCGAAAAAGAGCGGCGGATTATGCCATAAGGCTTTTCAGCGGCCGTTCAAGAGTGCGTTCGCGGCCCTGGGCGCTTTTGGCCCGTGTCGCGAACGCCATGCGAGCCCCTATGATCTGGCATGTCCAAGAAACGGCTCCCCCCGGCAGTCGACGACGGCCAGCCTTCTTCGGGAGCGCTGCGCTGGCGCTTCGCCGGCTTCGTGCTCGAGGAATCGCGGCGCGAACTGAGCCGCGACGGCGTGGTGCTCAAGCTCGAGCCCAAGCCGTTCGACGCGCTGATGCTGTTGCTGCGCCACGCCGGCGAGCTCGTCACCAAGGACGAGATGATCGCCGCGGTCTGGGGCGGTCGCCCGGTCACCGACAACGTCATCGCGCGCTGCGTCGCCAAGCTGCGCGAGGTGCTCGGCGAACCGCCCGGACTGCGCCTGGTCACCGTGCACGGCTTCGGCTACCGGCTCGATGCGGCCGTCGAGCGCGAGCATGTGCACGCTTCGGCGCTCGCCGAGCCGCTGCGCATCGGAGCCGGACATCGGCTGCCGATGCGCCCGCACTGGATGCTCGAACGCCGGCTCGAGGCCGGCACCGAAGTCTGGCTCGCCCGCCACGAGAAGACCCGCCAGCAGCGCGTGTTCAAGCTCGCCTTCACGCCCGAGGAGCTCAGCGCGCTCAAGCGCGAGATCACGCTGCAGCGCTTCCTGCTCGACGCCCTGCCCGAAGCGCGCTGGCGCATCGAGATTCTCGACTGGAACCTCACCGATGCCCCGTGGTTCCTCGAAATGGCCTACGAGCCGCTCGGCAGCCTGAAGCATTGGAGCGAGTCGCAGGGCGGCCTGAAGAACATTCCGCTGCAGACGCGCCTGGATCTGATGATCCAGGCCGCGAGCGCGATCGGCGAGGCGCATGCGGTGGGCGTGCTGCACAAGGACGTCAAGCCCTCGAACCTGCTGATCCGCAGCTCGCCGCAGGGCCGGCCCGAGATCGCGATCTGCGATTTCGGCTCCGGGCGCGTCGATTTCGAGCGCCTGCAGGCACTCGAAATCACCCGCCTGGGCCTGAGCCGCACGAGCGCCACGCTCGACGACTCCGGCGGCACCGCGCTGTACCTGGCGCCCGAGCTGCTCGCCGGGCACGCCTCGACGACCGGCTCGGACATCTATGCGCTCGGCGTGATGCTCTACCAGCTGGTGACCGGCGACCTGCGCGCCCCGCTATGCCCGGGCTGGGAACGCCAGATCGACGACGAGCTGCTGCGCGAGGACATTGCCGCCGCGGCCGACGTGCAGCCCGCGCACCGTCTGCATTCGGCGGCCGAACTCGCGGCGCGGCTGCGCAATCTCGACGAGCGCCGCCGCCAGCGCGAGCAGGACAGCCTGCAGCAGCGGCTGGCCCTGCAGGCCCAGCGGCAGCTCGAACGCTCGCAGCTCGTGCGGCGCTGGCAGTCGGTGGTCGCGCTGGCCCTCGCCGCCGGCCTGGGGATCGCCTTCGTGCTCTATCGCCAGGCCCGGATCGCCGAGCGGCAGGCGCAGACCGATGCCGAGATCGCCTCAGCGGTCACCCGCTTCGTCAACGAGGATCTGCTCGGCGCCACCGACGCCGAGCGCATCGGCGGCGGGCGCAGCGTCACCGTCGGTTCGTTGCTCGACACCGCCCGGCTGCGCCTGCAGACCAGCTTCGACGGCGCCCCGGCCGTGCACGCCGAACTCGCGCATACCATCGGCAGCGCCTATTCGAGCCTCGGGCTCGAGTCCGAGGCTCGAGCCGTGCTCGTCCGCGCGCTCGAGCAGGATGAGGCGCGGCTCGGTGCCGGTCACCCGACGCTGCGGCGCATTCACTCGCGGCTCGGCTGGCTCGGCATCGAGACCGCGGATTACGCGCAGGCGCAAAACCACCTCGAAACCCTGCTGACGCTCGCCAGCGCGGCCGATGACGCCAAAGCCGCGGCCGATCGCCAGTCCGCCGCCTACGGGCTCGCCCGGCTGCGCTTCGAAATGGGCTACTTCGCCGAGGCCGCCGATCGCTACCGCGGGCTGCTCGACGAACTGCAGCACTCGGCGCACCGGGACGAGCGCCTGATCGCGGACATCGACTGGGATCTGGCCGAGGCCTTGTTCGAAACCCACGACTGGGCCGAAGCCGAGCGCCGTCTCGACAGCGCCCAGCGATACGTCGAGAAGCAGGGCTTCGTCGTCGACAGCACCTACCGGCTCTGGCTCGAAGTCAGCCGCATCTATTCATTGCAGATCCGCGAGCGGCTCGACGAGGCCGCGAGCCGCTGCCTGGAGCTCGGACGCGTGGCCGGCGAATCGCTCGGCGAGCGTCATCCGGTCAGCGCCTCCAGCCTGCACATGCTCGGCATGATCCGGATCAAGCAGAGCCGGCCGGCAGAAGCCTTGCCGCTATTGGCCAAGGCCTTGCACCGCCGCATGGCCCGCCTCGGACCGAACCACTACGCCACGCGCATGACGCAGATGCGCATCGCCGAGGCCGAGCTCGCGCTCGGTCACACCGCGACCGCACTGGCCAAGCTCGAAGCGCTCTGGAAAGGCTCGCTGGCGACGCTCGGAGCCGATCATCCGCACACGCTGGATCTGCAGCGCATGCTCGCCGAGGCCAGGGCGGCCGACGGCCAGCTGCAGCGGGCGGAAGAAAACCTGCGCGAAGTGCTCGCCCTCGCCCCGCATCGCCTGCAGCCGCACAACAACCGCGTCGCCTGGGCACACTACGGTCTGGGCCGGGTGCTGCTGCGCGAACGCAAGCTCGCCGAAGGCTTCGACGAGCTGCGCCAGGCGCGCGCCCTGTTCGTGCGCAATTTCGGCGACGGGCATTCGCAGGTCGCGGTCATCGACACGATGCTGGCCGACCCGAAGACCGCCGAATCGGCGCGCAAGACCTCCTGATTCGTCATTTGGGATGACGACATAAAAAGCCGTCGCGCGCCCCCCGGCAGCGCGACGACCCGACAGCCAGGGTCGATGCGGATCGGCGTAGCGGTCCCCAAACCGTTACGCCGCATCCGGCCGACATCATCCGACCGGCAGTTGACCGGGTCTCCCGGCACTGCGAAGTCAGTGTGCGGGCAACCCAGGCTTGATACCTGCCGGATTGCTGACGGATTCATGACTTATTGCGGGCGCATCGCAATGAAGCTCGTCATGCACGCGAACGGCGTGGAGGTTTTGGCCTCCACGCCTGGAACATCAGGCTATTCCGAGATCCCCGGAAGACGCCGCTAGCGTGAGCAGAATGCAGCGCTCGGGTTTTCGGCCTGCGGCAGGGTCGGCTCCTCTGCCGACCATGGCGCCGTCGACGGCGTGATGGTGGCGGTGCAGTCGGCCGCGATGCTGATGTCGAACACCTTCCAGTAATAGGTCGCGGCGGTTTCGCCGGCCGGCGGAGTGAAGATTCGCGTCAGGCCGTTGGCCTTGAGCTCGACGCGCGCCGGCGAGGTGCTGATGCCCGGCGCCGGGTCACGGTCGTAGTTGTTGACGAAGTAGCGGTAGGTGCCGACGCGCGGACGCAGGACCGTGACCACTTCCGGGCCGAACGAGTCGGTGTCGTCGACGTCGAGGCTCGCGAACGGCGCTTCGGTCAGGCTGCCCTTGCGGCGGTAATAGATGTGCTCGCCATCGGGCGTCAGCAGGTGCGAATCGATGTCCTCGGGCAACTGGCCCCAGGTCAGCGTCACCGTGAAGCCGTTGCCGTCGGCCGTTCCGAGTTGCAGGCAGCTCGGCAGCGTCTGGTCGACGTTGGTGGTCTCGACCGCCTGCGTCGAGGTCAGCTGCAGGCCGATGTAGCCGCCGATCGTGAGATTGGAGCCGGCGCGGACCGGGATGGTGAAATTGCCGCTGGCGTCCGAGACGGTCGTGGACGTGCCGGTGTAATCGATGCCGGTGGACTGCAGGCGCACGCCGGGCACCCGGCTGCCATCCGCGTTCTGCACGCAGCCGCTCAGCGTCACCGTGTTGTAGACCTGATCCGCATTCCAGTACGTGAAGTGCGAAACCGTGCCCTCGTAGTACGAACCGTCGGGGCCGGTCAGCAGCCGGGCTTCGCCTTCCTGCACCCAGCGGCCGGTGGTGGCGTTATAGAAGAACAGCGGAATCGTTCCCGGACGCGACGACGAGCGCGTATCGAGCGGAATGCGGATCGTCGCCGTCGAGCCGCTCTTGAGATTGGTCGGGCTGCCGTCCTCTTTGTACAGATTCACCGATAGCGCGCCGAAGCTTTCGATCGGCGAACCCGCAGTGGTGAAATCGCCCGGCATGTTGTCCGGTGCGGCCGACGGGTTCACGTCGGTGATCGTCACGCGCACGGTGCTGGTGGCATCGATCGCACCGGCCGGGAAGCTCACCTGGGCTGGCGAGCCGGCGATGCCGACATCGCCGCCAGCAGCCGGATCGAGCGTCTGCGAGGCGCCGACGGGCAGCAGCACCACCGAAGCGAAGCTTTCCGCATCCCGGGTTACCGGAACGATGCGCTGGTTGGTCTCGTAATTGGCCTTGCTGACCTGGAGCAATGCACGTTCACCGACCGGCACGCCCGCCAGAGTGAAATCGCCTTCGCCATTGGTCGTGGTGCTCGCCGAGCCGACGCGCACGCTCGCGCCCTCGATCAGGGCGCCGGTCTTGGTGTCCACCACCTTGCCACTGATGCTGCCGGTGGCGACCGGCGCGGTCACGGTGACCGTGGCCTGCTTTTCGGTGGAGCCGCCCGTTCCCGAGCAGCTGAGCTTGTAGACGGCATCGCCGACGGCAGCCGGAGTGACGGTCTCGGTACCGCTGGCCGTCTTGCTGCCGGTCCAGGAACCGCTGGCCGTGCAAGCGGTGGCGTCGGTCGACGACCAGTTCAGCGTCGACGACGCGCCCAGAACGATGGACGCGGGACTCGCTGCCAGTGTCACGGTAGGAGCCGCCGGCGTGGTGCCGGTGTCGTCATCGTCTCCACCGCCGCCCCCGCAGGCGGACAGCAACAAGGAACCGGCCGCGACGATCGCGGCACGCCATAACGTCTTCATCTTTCAATCTCCCTATCAGAACCAGAAAAACAAAAGCGAGGCGCCACGGCCGGGCCACCGGCGCTCGCATTCCAATGAGTGCCTTACCTGGCTTAGGTGTTCAATACTTCACCAAGGGTTCATCGACTGGAATACCCCAGGGGCCTTAGTCCGTTCGGCCATGAGCAGAGGCTCACTCCGCCCAGGCTCCGAGCCTCGCCGCGACTCATGCGATCATTGCGCGATGTCCGATACGCCTTCTCTTTCGTTCTTCGCCACCGCGCCGCGCGGCGTCGAACCGCTGCTCGCCGCCGAACTCACCCGCTTCGGCGCTCAGACCACCAAGGAGCGCAAGGGCGGCATCGCCTTCACGGGCACGCTCGAATCCGCTTATCGCGCCTGCCTGTGGTCGCGGCTGGCCAATCGCATCCTGCTGCCGCTGGCGACCTTCCCGCTCACCGATGCCGATTCGCTCTACGCGGGCGCCGCGAGCATCGACTGGCCCGAGCTGTTCGCGCTCGACAAGCGCTTCGCGATCGAAGTGGCCGGGCGTTCGGCCGCGGTCACGCACACGCATTACGCCGGACTCAAGGTCAAGGACGCGATCGCCGACGCCTTCCGCAAGCGTTTCAACGAGCGGCCCAATGTCGATACCGAAAGCCCGGACATCGGCATTCACGTCCATCTCGACCGGGCGCAGGCGACGATCAGCCTCGACCTGTCGGGCGAAAGCCTGCATCGGCGCGGCTATCGCAGCAGTGCGGGCGAAGCGCCGCTCAAGGAAAACCTCGCGGCCGCGATCCTGATCCGCGCCGGCTGGCCCGAGATCGCGGCGGCCGGCGGCGGGCTCGTCGATCCGATGTGCGGCTCGGGCACGCTGGTGCTCGAAGCCGCGCTGATCGCGGCCGACATCGCGCCGGGCCTCAAGCGCGTGAAGTACGGCTTCGAAAGCTGGTCGCAGCACGACGCCGAGCTCTGGCGAAAGATTCGCGCCGAGGCCTCGGGCCGCAAATCGGCGGGCCTGGCGAAACTGCCGCCCCTGGCCGGCAGCGATACCGATGCGGGCGTGCTGCGCAAGGCCGCGCAGAACGCGGCCAACACAGGGCTCGCCGATCGCATCCAGTTCACGCAGCTCGATGCGCTCGACGCGCGGCCGGTCGGCGATCTGCCGGGCCTGCTCGTCACCAACCCGCCCTACGGCGAGCGCATGGGCATGGAGAGCGAGATCATCAAGCTGTACTCGCTGTTCGGGGCCACGCTCAAGCAGCACTTCGGCGGCTGGAAGGCGGCCGTTTTCACCTCGCGTCCGGACTTGTCGCCGCGCCTGGGCCTGCGGGCGAGCGCGATGCACACGCTGTTCAACGGCGCCATCGAGTGCAAGCTGCTGCAGTTCCAGATGGCGGCGCGCGAGCCTTCGCTGATCGAATCGGCGCTGTCGCAGGGGCCGACCGGCGGCGAGGACTTCGCCAACCGCCTGCGAAAGAACTGGAAGCACCTCGGCAAATGGGCGCGCCGCAGCGGCGTGACCAACTACCGTCTCTACGACGCCGACCTGCCCGACTACGCGCTCGCGGTCGATCTGTACGAGACGCCGGACTTGCACGTCCACGTGCAGGAATACGCGGCGCCCGACAGCATCGATCCGGCCAAGGCCGAGAAGCGCCTGCGCGAGGCGCTCGCCCAGCTGCAGGCGATTCTCGCAGTGCCGGCCGGGCGCATTCACTACAAGCTGCGCAAGTCGCAGCGCGGCAGCGCGCAGTACGGCAAGCAGGACGAGAGCCGCGACTTCAAGACCGTGGTCGAGCATGGCTGCAAGCTCTGGGTGAATTTCGAGGATTACCTCGACACCGGCCTGTTCCTCGATCACCGGCCGATGCGCCTGCGCATCCAGAAGGAAAGCGCGGGCAAGCGCTTCCTGAACCTGTTCTGCTACACCGGCAGCGCGAGCGTGCACGCGGCCGTCGGCGGCGCCGAATCGACCACCTCCGTCGATCTGTCGAAC
Source organism: Hydrocarboniphaga effusa AP103 (assembly GCF_000271305.1). Taxonomy (GTDB): domain Bacteria; phylum Pseudomonadota; class Gammaproteobacteria; order Nevskiales; family Nevskiaceae; genus Hydrocarboniphaga; species Hydrocarboniphaga effusa. The sequence continues at coordinate 610,613 of NZ_AKGD01000002.1, read as the reverse complement.
ACCTACCTGGACTGGGCCGACCGCAACCTGCTGCTCAACGGCTTCGACACCCGTTCGGCCTGGGGCGCGCACCGGCTCGCGCGCGCCGATTGCCTGGCCTGGCTGCGCGAGCAGGCGGCCGATCGCAAATCGCCGCGCTACGACCTGATCTTCTGCGACCCGCCCACCTTCTCGAACTCCAAGAAGATGGAGGGCGTGCTCGATACGCAGGAAGATCACGGCCAGATGATCCGCGACGCCATCGCCCTGCTCGCCCCCGGCGGCAAGCTCTACTTCTCCACCAACCGTCGCCGCTTCAAGCTCGACGAGTCGCTGACCGCCGAATTCGCGGTCACCGACATCAGCCACCAGACGCTCGACGAAGACTTCAAGCGCCCGCCTCCCGCGCATCGCTGCTGGAGCATCGAGCGGCGCTGATCACCCCCCCGCTGAAACCTTCTTGGAAAAGGTTTTGGAAAACGTGTCCGGATTGCCCGGCTGATCTCGTTCTTGAAGGTAAGTCAGCAAAATTCGGCTCACCGACCACCGCGGATTCGTCGTTCCGCCTGGCACCGGGGGCCCGGGATGCGGAACGGGGAGAAGGGGTATGCCAAGGAGAGGAAGACTGGCGTCGGGGATGTTCGCCGGTCACCGCTGGGGTCGGTCCGGTAGCCGCCACGACCGGCTAGCGGCCATCGGAATCGGCTCCAGCCTCATTCAGAACGCAGCCGTCGCCGAGACTTTCGGGGCGACGGTCGGCGCCGGCGGTTTCGGCTTCGCCAAACCCGCTGCGCTGCGCAGGCAACCGCAGAACGCCGCTCCGACACTCGGCTACACGCGCCTCACCCTGCCCGCCTCGGTGCTGGTTTCCGCCGCAATCGGGATCGCCGTCGGGTTCGCGGCTCAGAGCGGTCGCGACCCCGGTTCCGAAGCAGTCGCGCGGGCCCGTTTGCTGGCCTCGCAGACCGCCGCGCTGATTGCCGGGCCGCTGGCTTCGGGCGATCACGAAACCGTTGCCCGCACCGTCGCCGCCATCAACCGCCAGCCCGAGGCGACGCGCGTGCGGGTGGTCGCCCCCAGTGGCGAACTGATCGCCGATGCCGGCCGCCTGCCCGATCAGCGGGCCCTGCAACACAATGCAGCCCAGGCGAGTGTCGACACGCCGATCTACGCCGAGCATTCCAGGCGCCGGAGCGTCGGCCAGGTGCGCATCGAGCTGGCGCTAGCCCCGGAGCCGGTGCCGTCCACACCGGCATGGTCGGCGCTCGCCGTGCTCGGCGCCCTGCTGCTGGCGCTGGGTTCGGGACTGATGGGCTGGTTGTGGCGGCGGGGCCGCAAGCTGCGGGCCGCCATCGAAGCGAACGCGACGGCCGAAGCCGGCCACGCCGAAGCGTGGCCCAGCGAAACGGGCATCGCCATGCCGATCGACGAACTCGTGCAGCACACGCTCGCCGAACTCGCGCACAAGAACGCCGAGCTCGAAGCGGCCAATGCCGAAAAGACCCGCTTTCTGGCGGCCGCGAGCCACGACCTGCGCCAGCCGCTGCACGCGCTGGCCCTGTTCTCGGCGAACCTGCGCGAAGGCGAGCGCGATGCCGAGCGGCTCAAGCGCATCGGTCACGTGCAGGAATGCGTCGAATCGCTCGACCGCCTGTTCACCGGCATGCTCGATGTTTCGCGGCTCGATTCGGGCACCGAACACGCGGTGCCGACGCGCTTCGCGCTCGATGGCCTGTTCGTCGAAGTGAGCCAGAACTTTCGCGCGCTCGCCGAATCGCGCGGGCTGCGGCTGGTGGTGCGGCAGACGCCGCTGTGGGTCGAATGCGATCGCGGCATGCTGGCCCGCGTGCTCAACAACCTGGTCTGCAATGCGATCCGCTACACGCAGGGCGGCGGCGTGCTGCTCGGGGCGCGTTGCCGCGACGGGCGGGTGCGCGTCGATGTCTGGGACACCGGCGTCGGCATCGCGCCCGAGCATCAGGCGTGCATCTTCGACGAGTTCGTGCGCCTCGGCGAAGTCGACAACGGCGATCGCGGCCTCGGGCTCGGCCTCGCCACGGTCAAGCGACTCTGCCGCCTCATGCGGGCGCCGCTTGAAATGCGCTCCACGCCCGGATCGGGCACCGTGTTTCAGCTGCACCTGCCGCGCATCGCGCCGCAGGCGATCGTCGATGCGGTGGCCGCCGCGCCGGCCACGCTCAAGACGATGGACCTGCGCGGCCAGCGCATTCTGGTCATCGACGACGAAGCCACCATCCTCGAGGGCATGGACTGGCTGCTGCAATCCTGGGGCTGCGAAACCCGCACTGCGGAATCGGCCGATCAGGCGTTGCGTCACCTCGACGACGGCTACGCGCCCGATCTCGTGATCGCCGATCTGCGTTTGCGTGAAGGCAAGAGCGGCATCGAGGCGATTCGCTCCATTTGCGAACGCTATCTCGGTCGATGCGCCCCCTCGGCACTGCTGATCACCGGCGAAAGCTGCCCGCAACGCCTGCGCGAGGCCGCTCACCTGAAATTGCCGATGCTCTGCAAGCCGGTCTCACCGGCGCAGCTTCAGCAGGCCATCGTCGATCAATTGCAAGAGCCGAGGCCGGCGATGCTGCAGGTCCAGTGAGCCAGCCGCTGTCTCCATGCAGACGCGATTGGCAGTTCGGCGATCAGCTTTCGTTGCGAATGGAGTCGTACAGCCAGGCCTTGGCGCGCAGCCAGTCGCGCCGCACGGTGCGATCGGAAAGGCCGAGCAGCTGCGCGGTTTCGATCTCGCTGTACCCCGCGTAGAAGCGGCATTCGACGAGCTGCATGAGCCGCGGCTCGAGCTGGCCCAGCCGTTCGAGCGCCTCATCGAGGCGCAGCAGGATCTCGTCGGGCACCACGGGCTCTTCGTCGATCGCGTCGAGCGGCAAGGGCTTTTCGCCGCCGCCACGCTTGGCCGCGAGCCGCTCCTTGGCCTGGTCGAGCAGGATCTGCCGCATCGCGCGCGCGGCGGTACGCAGGAAATGCTCGCGGTCGTTCCACTCCACCGAGCGCCGCAGCTTCAGGTAAGCCTCGTTGATCAGCGCCGTCGTCTGCAGCGTGTCGCTGCCGCCGGCACGCATGCGCACGCGGCGCGCAAGCGGCCGCAGATCGCGATAAAGATCGGCGACCAAGGCCTGCGCTGGAGGCTGAACCTCGGCGGGCGCTGCGATCGGCTGCGTCTCTGACATGGGGAACCAGCGGCATCAGCAGGAGGTTGCCGCAGTGTAGAGCAGGTTTTGCCCGGTTTTCATCGCTTTTTTTGAACCCATGCCCCGCCCGAGCCGCGCTCGCGGTTGTCTGTAAGCATGCGGCTGCAACAGACTCCGGCCATCTCAGGCCATCGATACACCATGACTTCATCATCGCAAGCCGACAGCCGTGACTGGGCCGAAGTGCAGCGCCTGCTCGCCGAACTCGTCGATCTGCAAGCCGCCGAACGCGAGGCCGAGCTTGCGCGCCGCCACCCAAGCCCGGCCATCGCCAGGCGCGTGCGCGAGCTGCTGTCCGCGCTCGATGAATCGCCGGACTACCTCGAAGCGCGCAGCGCGGCCTCGCCCGAATCCGCGACCCCGGCCGCATCGCTGGCCGAAGGCACGCAGATCGGCCTGTGGCGCATCGAGCGCCTGCTCGGGCGCGGCGGCATGGGCGAGGTCTACCTGGCGAAGCGCGCGGACGGCGCGTTCGAACAGCGTGTCGCGATCAAGCTCGTCGGCGCGCATGCGGTTGCGCATATCGGCCGCTTCCACGAAGAGCGGCGCATCCTGGCGAGCCTCGAACATCCGGGCATCGCGCGCTTGCTCGATGGCGGCGTCGCGGCCGACGGCCGGCCGTACATGGCGATGGAGTACGTCGACGGCCTCAACATCGTGGCCTGGTGCCATGAGCATGCGCCCGATCTGAATACGCGCCTGCAGCTGTTCGGGCAGATCTGCAACGCCGTGCGCTATGCGCATGCGCATCTGGTCGTGCATCGCGATCTGAAGCCGCGCAACATCCTGGTGACGCGGGATGGCCAGGTGAAGCTGCTCGACTTCGGCATCGCGCGACTGATGCGCACGAGCGAAGACGACGCCACCGCCGGCACGCATCCGCTGTTGACGCCCGATTACGCGGCGCCCGAACAGCTCGACGGCAGGCCCGTGAGCCTGGCGACCGACGTCTACGGACTCGGGCTGGTGCTGTTCGAGCTGCTCACGGGCGTGACGCCGTGGCGGCATTCGAATTCGAACGTGCCGACCTTGATTCGCCGCATTCTCGACGGCGAGATTCCGCCGCCGAGCCGTATCGCGGCGCAAAGAGAATCGGCCCCGGTTCCGGCCCGCCTGCTGCGCGGCGACCTCGACGCCATCGTGCTCAAAGCGCTGCGCCGCGAACCGGCGTCGCGCTACGAAACCGCGGCGCAGCTCTGGAGCGACATCGAACGCCATCGGCAAGGCGCACCGGTGCTCGCGCGCAGCGCGACCACGCGCTATCTGCTGGGCCGCTATCTGCGTCGCCACCGCTGGCTCGTCGGCAGCACGGCGGCGATCCTGCTCGTGACCTTCGCGGGCCTGGCCGCAGTGCTCTGGCAGTCGCGCGAACTCGCGCGCGAGCGCGACGGCGCGCGGCTCGAAGCCGATCGCTCACGCGCGGTGACCGACTACGTGATGCTGATGTTCCGCAACGCGGGCGAACAACCGGGCGGCGGCCCGCTGACCGCCAAGCAAGTGCTCGACACCAGCGCACGCCGCCTGCGCGAGCAGTTCGCCAGTCAGCCTGTCTTGCGCGACGATCTTGTCGAAATGCTCGGCGAGCTGTATCTGCGCATCAGTGATTATCAGGGCGCCGAGTCACTGATGCGCAGCTATCTCGAAGACAACCCCAACCTCGACGCCGATGTGGCGGCACGAGCGCGCGCCAGCCTGGCGCAGGCTTATCTGGGTCTCGGCGATACGGCCCGTGCACGCAAGCTGCTCGACGAGGCCCTCGCCCACTGGATGCTCGACGCTCCGCGCTATCGGCGCGAACTCTTCATGACACGCATTACGCAATCGCAGGTCGAGCGTAGCGAAGGGCGCATGGAAGACGCGATCAACACGCTGACGGCCGCGGAGGCCGAAGGCGTCGCGCTCTATGGCGAAGCGCACGAGGAAACGCTGACCATCCGCAACAGCCTGATCATCGCGCTGTTCCAGAACGGGCGAGCCGAAGAGGCCTCCACCAAGCTCGATCAGGTCGAGAAGCAGATCCAGGTACTCGATCGCCCGGACCCGATCGTGCTGTCGCTGTACAACAGCCGCGCTCAGGTCGCGTTCCATCAGAAGGATTTCGTCAAAGCCGAGGAGTATTTCCGCCGCTCGATCGACCTCAATCGCTCGCTGTACGGACCTTCGGCCAATCTCGCGCTGGTGACGCAGAATCTCGCGCGTCTCATGCTCACGCTCGATCGAGACAGCGAAGCGCTTGCGCTGTTCGAAGACGCGCTACCGGTCGCGCGGCGGTACACCGGCCCGACCAGCGTGCTTACCGTGCGCACGCAGCAGGGGCTCGTCGAAGCCTTGATCCGGCTCGGGCAAATCGAGCGTGCCGAGCCACTGATCGCCGAGCTCCTGACGCGCGTCGAGAACAGCCTGGGCAACGAAAACGCGCTCTACGTGGGCTCTCGCAAGCTGCGCTCCAAACTGCTTGCGGCAGCGGGCCGCTACGAGGAGGCACGGCGCGACTACGTCTTCGTCGTCACCGCAATCGACAAGCTCGGCCCCGCGGGCGCGGCACTATCAACCGACATGCCGCCGCTGAAAGAGAAAATCGACGCCGGGCTCACTGGCCGCAAGCCCTGAGGTCTATTTCACCTGATACGCCTGCGTCGTGAGCTCGAGCGTCGCGTCGAAGCGCACTTTCTCGCGATCGGGCCCGAGGTTGAGCAGCGCATCGACCTTGAAGCGCAGCGACTGGTCATGCGGCTGCGGCGGATCGAGCGTCACGCGCACGCGCGTGAGTCTCGCCTCATGCAAACCGACGGCCTGCTCGATCGAACGCCGGATGCGATCGCGGTCGACCGGGTTGAGCAGGCTGTAGGCCGAGAAGTCCGGAATGCCGAAAGTCAGCGACGACTTGCGGCATTCCGCAAAAGCCTCGGGGATCAGGCGCGAGCCTTCGGAGCGCGTGTTGAGCAGCACCTCGAGATCGCGCGAAACCGAGTCGCGCAACGTATACAAATCGATGCGCGTCGGCGTGGCGGCCGCCGAACTGAGCTTGTCGATCAGGCTCAGCACGAGTGTCGATCAGAAACCGCGCTGGATCAGCCAGGTGCGCAACAGCGCACCGCAGGCATTGTGCTGGCTCATGCGCAAGCCCGGCGAAAGGCCGTTGATCGCCTTGTAGATTTCCCAGGTGCTCGCGAGCTGGCGAATCGTGTAGAGGCCAGCCCCATAGCTCAGCGAACCGCCGCTGGACTTCGGCACGCTGACCTTGCCGTCCGCGGTCACGTAGTGGCCGCTTCCGCGCAGGTTGCGCGCCTCGCGCAGCTGAAACTGGAAGATGCGGCCGACCAGATCCGCATCTTCGGTCATCACATCACGATCGGGCGCATGGTTGCTGCCGTTGGGCGGGCGATCCATGTTGCGCGTGATGTTGAGATAGAAACGGACGAGCTGAATATCCTCGATCCGGTTCGGATGCTTGGCGGCGTTGCCGACTTCGGTGTCGTTGACCACCATCGGCTCGCCCATGTCGAGCATGATCTGTGGCATGGAATACTCCGTTGCGCCAACAAGAAAGGACGGCGGATGCGGCAGGCGGCGCCCACCGCATCCGCATGCGATCACACCTTCTTGTTGGCCTTGAGATCCCAGCCCGCCGAGGTGTTGCCGGCCGCACGGCCGTCGATGCCGATCTTGGTGTAGATCAGCTCGATCTTGCCGAAGGCCAGCGAAACCGATTCCACCGGCACGTCGCTCTCGGCCTTGGAATCACCGCCCTTGCCGACCGAGGTCACGATCACGTCGGTGAGCTTGTACTCCATGTACTTGCCCTTGTCGCCGCCGGCGCGATTCAGGTTGACGATCGCGGACTTGATGGTCTGGCCGGTCACGCAGGCTTCGAACAGCTTGGGGCTCGCGAGATCGAGATGATGCAGGAAGTTGAAGTTCTGCAGGTTCACGCGAGCGGCGCCGAGGTTGCCGGCCGACGAGACCGTACCCGACTGCGGCTGCGACGCGCCGAAGCTGAAGTTGAGGATCTCGATCCAATCCTTGTGCTTGTCGTCGGTGCTCTCGCCCTTGATGCCGTCCAGCTGAATGAATGCGTCGAAAGACATGGTTCCACTCCTTTGGTGTTACTCGATGCTGCTTGTTTGGGATTTACGACTTGTCGAGTTGGTTAGCGCGCGGACTTCGGCAGTTCGGCCACCAGGCGCAGCGACACGCTGAGCTCGTCGAGCTGGTAATGCGGACGCAGGAAGGCCACCGATTTGTAGGCGCCGGGCTTGCCCGGAATTTCGGCGACTTCGATGCGCGCCTCGCGCAACGGGAACTGCGCCTTGCGCTCCTGCGAAGCGTTGTCGTCGAGCAGCACGTACTGCGAGATCCAGGTGTTCAGGAAGTTCTCGACACTGCTCTTGCTCGCAAAGCTGCCGACCTTGTCGCGCATCATCGACTTGAGGTAATGCGCGATGCGCGATACCGAGAAGATGTACTGCAGCTGCGAGGACAGGCGCGCGTTCGCGTTGGCCGCGTCAGTGTTGTAATCCTTGGCCTTCTGCGCCGATTGCGTCGAGAAGAACGCGGCGTAGTCGGTTCCCTTGCAATGCACGAGCGGAATGAAGCCGAGGTCCGCGAGTTCCTTTTCACGACGATCGGTGATCGCGATTTCGGTCGGGCACTTGAGCGCCACTTCGCCATCGTCGGTCGCGAAGGTATGCGTCGGCAGACCTTCGACCAGACCGCCGCCTTCCACACCGCGAATCGCGGCACACCAGCCGAACTTGGCGAACGCATCGGTCACGCGAGCGCCGATCGTGTAGGCCGCGTTCATCCACAGATACTTGTCGTGCTCCTTGCCCGACACGTCCTCGCGGAACGTGAACGACTCGACCGGCAAGGTCTCGGGCCCGTAAGGCAGGCGGCCGAGCACATGCGGCAGCGCAAGGCCGACATAGCGCGAATCTTCCGACGAGCGGAACGACTTCCACTTGGCGTACTCGACGGTGTCGAATATCTTCGCCAGATCACGCGGGCTCGACAACTCGGTGAACGATTCGAAGCCCATCAGCTCGGGCGACGCGGCCGACAGCAGCGGCGCATGCGCAGCGGCGGCGACGTGCGACATCTCTTCGAGCAGGTAGAGGTCTTCGGGATGACGGCCGAACTCGAAGTCGCCGATCATCGTCGCGAACGGCGCACCGCCGAAGGTGCCGTACTCTTCTTCGTAGACCTTCTTGAACAGCGCGGACTGATCGAAATCCGACGCGCTCTTGAAGTCGCGCACGAGCTCCTTCTTCGTGCAGTTGAAGACCTTGATCTTGAGCGTGGTGCTGGTCTCCGAACTGTCGACCAGATACTTGAGACCGCGCCAGGAGCCCTCGAGCTTCTGCAGCGCCGGATCGTGCAGGATCGCGGAGACCTGGTCCGACAGCAGCTTGTCGAGTTCGGCGATGCGCGCATCGAGCGTCGCGATCGCATCCTTGGCCAGGGTCAGCGAACCATCGGTGACCTGGTTGACGAGCTCGGCGATCAGATCCTTGGCACGCGCCTTCTCGGTGTCGGTCTTGGCGATGCGGCTCTGACCGAGAATTTCATCGAGCAGGCTGCCCGGCTCGGCATCGGCCGCAGCGGCGCCCGCAGCACTGTTCTGCAACTGCGTATCCGACATGAGTGTCTCCTGGTGATCGCTTGATCGTGATTGGCGTTATGAATTGCGTGCTTACTGCGGCGACTTGTTGCCGCCGACTTCCTTCGAGAGCTGCGTGAGCTTCTCGGTGCTTTGCAGCACTTCGTTGAGCAGGTCTTCGAACTTGTTGTTGCCGGCGGCCTTGTTGCGCAGGTCGGCGAGCTTCTGGCGCGCTTCCATGAGACGGCGCAACGGCTCGACCTGGTCGACGATGGCTTCGGGGGAGAAGTCTTCGATGTGCTTGAAGTTGAGCTCGACACCGAGCTTGCTGCCGTCGTTCTGCAGCTTGTTGTCGACCTGCAACTGCACGCGCGGCTTCATGCCCTTGAGCACGTCGTTGAAGTTGTCCTTGTCGATGTTGACGAACTTGCGATCCTTGAGCTTTCCGGGCGGCTCGGCCGGCTGGCCCGTGAAATCACCGAGCACGCCGGCGACGAACGGCAGCTCCTTCTTTTCGATCGCATCGCCCACTTCGACGTCGTAGGTGAGCTGGACGCGCGGGGCGCGAACGCGATCGAGCTTGTGCTGGGTGCTTTCTCTGGCCATGACGGACTCCTGTTGGGTGGGAGCAGTCTGCTGTGGCGGGGGAAAGGGATGAATCCGCCGGACGGCCAGACTTCGATATATGCCGTTCGCGTTAAAGCGCTGGGCTTGGCGCTTGGTTCGGCTTGGCGCTTCGCTTGGGGGTTAGCTGAGCGCTGAGGCTTTTGACCTCGCCGGTCGGGCGTTACTTCTCTTTGCTTGTGCATCGATCCGTAACCTCATCTCCCTCGGCCTTCTTCGCGCATGTCTTCCGCTTTTTCAGCACCGCTTTCCTCTTCCTGCTCACGAATCCCGCCATGGCTGCGCCATGCCGGCATCGCAATGCTGGCCATCAGCAGCGTGGCCTGCTCCGCCAGGATGCCTGCGCCCTCGGCAACGGCCAGCCCCGCACCGCTCATGGCTTCGCCGTCGAACGGGCGCGAACTTCGGGGCCTGCTTTCTTTGCTTACTTTCTTTGCAGGAGCAAAGAAAGTAAGGCCCGACCGGCGAGGTCAAAAGCCCTCAGCGCTCAACTGAGCCAGCAGCGAAGGTGCTACTGCGCAATCCCCGTCCGATCCCGAATCCGCGACAACACACTATCGTCAGTCACCACCTGCACCAACCACTCATCGAGCGGCGTATCCGCCCACGAAATCGCCCGCTCGATCAAAAACGGCACCGGACTATGCGGCTCCGTGCGACGGAAGAACTGCGCGATCTCCCCCAGCGCCTTCAACGCCCCGTCGCGCCCCGAATGCGCTCCCCCGAGTTGCAAGGAGAAGCCGCCTCCGGCAGGCGCTGAAACCGCCATCGAGCTCCCGACCGCGCCCGGCGCCGATGCCGCAACGGCAGCAGGCTCATCGACAGCAGCCGCAGCCGAATCGGTAACGAGTCCCTTGGTCTTCGCCGCCTTCAACACCAACTGCTGCGCACGCTTCAAGGCCTCCTCGATCTCCGACAGGCTCGGCGCCGAACGCCCGAGCCTGTGATCGACCTGAGCCTTGAATGCGGCGAACGAAGCCTGCGCGGCCTCGGTATCCGCGAGCAGCGCCGTCACGAACTGCGCGCTGTTGCCGACGAGCGCCTTGTCGAAGGCCTCGCCGGTCGGCTTGCCCTCCGCGAGCGCGGCCTGATACGCCTCCGCATTCTGCCGGCCGAGATTGTCGACGTCGCGCGAAGCCTGCCAGTCATTGAGCGTCATCGCCGGCTTGGCTTCGGTCAGCGGCGCGGCGCGCAAGGCGCGCGAGGCGTAGGTGTTGAACCAGCTGAGCTTGGAGGCGCGCTCGTCGGCATCGTCGCCGTCCAGGCGCGGATACAGGCCGTCCCAATAGCGTTCGAGCAAGCCGCCGAGCAGGGCGAAAGCCTCGGCCGCACCGGCATAGCCTTCCTTTCCGATCGCCGCTTCGCCCACCCAGACGGCGGCCTGCAGATCCTTGCTCTGGCGCGACAGCACGCGTTCGCCGAGCTGCAGCACGAGCCGCCAATCGGCGAGCTTGCGATCGGTCTGCCAATCGCCTTGCGACAGGCTCGCGTCGTCGGCCCGGCGCGCTTCGCGCATCTGGTCGAACACGTCGGCGAAGCTCAGGTCTTCACCGCAGGGATCGCTGCCCGCGATCGGGTTCAGCAATTCGGCGACATCGATGGCCATGGGAAAGTCCTGCTCTAGTTGAGGATGTTGGGAGGCAGCGCGGTCGGCGCGCTGCGCGAGGCGAGATAGCGCTTCATCTCGTCGGACAGCTGCACGTCGAGATAAACCTGCACTTCGCGCGTACCGAGCGCGCGCAGGCGCGGCAGCAACTCGTTCCACTGCGACGGCGTGTAGGCGGATTCGAAATCGCTCAGCCGAAAGCGCTTCTGCCCTTCGGCGAAATCGCTCGCGAGCGCGATGAGCCCATCGCCGCCCGGATAGACCTTGATGAGCCGCGTCGGCGCGTTCGACGATGCCGGAGCGACCGGCGCCGCAGTGGGATCGAAGCCGGTGGCCGCGACGCCGGCCTCGACTTCGGCGGGATCGGGCAGCGCGATGCGCAAGCGCGCCTCCAGGCACGAATCGGGCGACCACATCACGGCGACGCGCGCATCGGCGAGCGATTCCGAGCGCGTGCTCGCGCTGAAGGTTCGGTCCTGGCATTGCACTTCGATCGTCGTGCCCTGCCCGCCTTCGTTGTACGAGCCGAAGCGGCTCGCATCGGTGAACTGCAGGCCTGCCGCCAGAAACGGCTTGCCTGCACCGGGCACCGCGGCCGCACTGCGCTGCTGCATCAACGCCGCCTGGAAGCCCGTCGACAGCGGCATGCTCACGCCGGCGACCTTGATCGGCGCATTGTCGCGCTCGCTCAGGAACGGCTTGAGCCAATCGGCGACGAAGCGCGTGAGCTTGCCCTGCTCGCCATAGAGCAAGGAGGCGAGCTCCTGCGGCGAGGCATTCTGCAGCGGCTGCGCAACCGTTTCGCGCCACTTGGCCTGCACGAACTGGCCTGCACGATACACGGTCAGAAACAGCAGCAGTCGCGCCTGGCCCTGCACCACCGACCAGGCGGCGAGATCCGCGTTGCGGAACTGCGCCGAGTAGCGCTCGTCGGGCTTCTCGACCGCCGCGAGCATTTGCGCGTATTCGGCCGCGGGCGGCTGCGTCGGAGCGCCCTGCGCTTTGAAGATATCGGCCGCGATCTGGTAGATGTCCTGGCCGCCGCCTTCGGCCTGCAAGCGCAGATAGCCCCGCGCGAGCGCGGGCGCCTGCTTTCGCAGCACGCGCACTTCGGTGTCCTTCATCGCCAGCAGCCACGGCGGCGGATCGATGGCGTCCGGGCCCGCGCCGCGTGCCGCATCGACGATGAAACGCCACAGGGGCTTCAAGGCGCCGAGCCAGTTCGACCGGATCTGCGCCCAGGCGATCGACCAGCGCAGCTTGATCGGCAGATCAAGCGGAAGACCGAACAGATCGCGCTGCGCGCCGGCAAAAAAAAACGGGTAGGGGTTCTGGTGCGTCGCCGCGACGGCGACGAGCCGGTCGTACTGGCCTTGCCAGAGCTTCAGGCCTTCGCCGAAGCGCGCCTGGAACGCGGCCCAGCTACGAAAGTAGGCCGCGAAGTAATTGCGCCGAAGGTCGGCGAGCACGCTTTTTTTTTCCGGCAGGGCCGAGTCGACCGTGGCGATCATCGGCGCCAGTACACCCTGGTAGACATCCAGCGTGTACGCGCCCGAGATCATCGGCAAGCTCGCGTCGTCGACACCGACGACACGATCCTCGGGCAGCCAGAAACGCGTCAGCCGCAACCCGTCGCCGCGCGCCGCGGACCAGCGCTCGATGTCCTCGGGCCTCGGCGTATACGCGGTCATGATGCGCGCGAGCAGCGCCTTGAGCCGCTTGTCCTCGGCGTTGAGCACATCGCGCTTCTGCCAGCGCAGGTAGCCCAGGTAGGTCGACAGCAGCGCGGCGGAATTCTCGCGATCGGTGCGCACGTTGTCGTCGCTCGACGCGAACGGGGCGAACAGGCGCGAGGCCGGGTCGAAGGCGACGTTGTGCGGAAGCTCGCGCTGCAGGCAGTCGTCGGTGCGGCGCCGGCAATCGGCGAGCATGCGCAGCCGCTGCGAGATCGCGAGTACGTGATCGAAGCCGACGCGGCCCGCCGCGAGATCGGCCTCGATGGCCTGGTCGTAGGGCGCGAGAATGAGATTGGAAACCCCGTCGACGACGGCCTGCTTGAGCGTGGCGAGATCGTTGTCCGAGCGCCGGATGCCGAAACCGAGCAGGGCCTGGTCGGCCGCCACCTGCAACTGCTGGATGCTGCGCCCGCAACTCGCGAGTGCGGCGATGCGGCTGCCGCGTGCCCCATCGCCGGCCAGGCCATCGCAGGCGGTTCCGAGCTGGGCCTGCAAACGCACGTCGTCCCGATGCGCAGCCGAAAAACCCAGGCTGATCGACGCCGACAGCCCGAGCATCGCGAGGACGCCGAAGGCCGCGATCGACAGCCTCGCGCTGTTGCCGCGCAGGCTCGGCGTCGCGAGCGGCTGGTCGGTCGGCAAAAAGCGCGTGAACAGATCGGCGACGAAGGCTCCTCCGGCATGATCGCCGCTGCCCGCACCGGTGAAGTAGAGCCCGCGCCAGCGCGGCGTGCGCTGGAACGGATTGTCTTCGAGCAACAGCGTCACGAGGTTGCCGAGCCCGAACTGCATGCGCCGCAGCTGCTCGATGAACTCGAACACATCGCGACGCGTCTGCGGCGTCGGCTGCGATCTCAAGGCCGACAGCCGCAGCGCGTGCAGGCGATCGAGGATCGGCTGCAGGATTTCGTCGAGCCGCGTACTGGTCTGTGCGCTGATGACCTCGGTTTCGGGCAGGCGATGGCCGAGCGCCTGGTCGAAGGCTTCCTTCGGCAAGGCGGCGCGAAAGCTCGCATAGCCCGTCAGCGCTTCGAGACCGGTGACGACGACGTAGACCGGCATGTTCGCCTGCAGATGCTCCATCGCCTCGTCGACGAGGCGACGCAGGCGCAGGCTCAGTGCCTTGAGCTCGTCGGCCGGACCGAGCAGGCTGCGCGCGGACACGCAGAGCACGATGCCGTTGAGCGGCAGCCGCTCGCGCTTGGCCGCGAGCTGCATGAGCGCCTGATACCAGAGCCCGCGTTCGAGCCGCGCCGACGGATCGCAGACCACGCGGGCATGCATCTCGATCGCGATCAGCGATTTGAAGAACCACCAGCGCCAGACCTGCTTCGGGTCGCCTTCGGGCTGCGTCGGCGGTGGGAACGGCGACACCGTGTTCGCGGCCTTCAACAGGCCCGCCACGTCGCTAGCCGAATCGCCGACGAACAGCAGCCACGGCACGCGATAGATCGGGTCCTTGCCGCTTTCGATCTGCGGCGAACGCAGGATCGTATTGCGCGCCTCGTTGATCGCCTGCGACATGCGCGCCAGCGGTTCGCGCTCGTCGTCTGGATTGCCCGGCCCGAGATCGCCGATGCGCTTCTTCGACAGGCCCGCCCGCGAGAAGCGCTTGGCTCCGAGCGTGAACCACCAGAGCACGCCGAGCGCAACCAGGCACAGGCCGACGAGCTGCCAGAATCGCGCGGGCAGCAGCGGGATCAGCGTCGCGAGCAGCCAGATCGTCAGGACGATGGCGAGCAGCGCGACGACCGCGGCGACGATGCGACGAGGCAGGGCCTTGGCCAGTCCCGGAACGCGGGCGAACAGGTTCGCGTAGCGGTCGAAGAGGTTCATGCGCGGGCTCCCTGCTTTTCCCCTCTCCCGCAAGCGGGAGAGGGTGGCGCGCCAGCGCCGGGTGAGGGAGCGCCCGCCCTTTACCGACCGAGACGGACCACCACCCTCTCCCGCTTGCGGGAGAGGGGACAACCGCAATGCCTTCATATCGCCGCTCATTTCTTCGGCTCGGTCTGCATGAACAAAAAGTCCGCGGACAGGCGATCGGCCGCCTGGTTCGCATCGAGCATCTCGCGCAGCCTCGGCACGTAGACCGAGGCCTGCTCGATCTCCGGGCGCTCGCTCGTGTACAGCGGCACCGGCGAGGCGATCACGGTGATGAGCTCCTGGCCGAACGGCGGGCCGATCTCCCAGGGTGCTTTTTCGCCGACGAGGAATTGCTCCGCGCTCACCACCAGCCGCCCGCTCTCGGGCTCGCGCCGGTTCGGATACAGATGCAGCACGGTGCCGTCGACGGTGTAGTAGTCGACGTAGAGATAACCGTCGAAGTTGGCCTGCTGCAGCTTCACCATCACGCGCTCGCCTTCGATGAAGCGATCGGAGTGGCCGGTGGTCGGACGCACTTCGAGTCCTTGCCGACGATCGAGATTGCGTTCGCGATACGGCTTGAGGATGGCGACCACCTCGCAATGCGGCCAGATTCGCACGCTGAGATCGAAGCTCGGATCTTTCACGCCCTTGATCGCGGAGACATCGCTGCGCACCTGCTCGATCTCTTCGGGTTTGGACACGGTGCCGCTCACTGCGGTGACACCGTCGTCGGCCACCGTCGCCGACAGGTCCGAGCACGGATAACCCTGCAGCCGCTGGTCGACCTGCTGCGCGAGCGTCGGGCCGCTATCCTTCGGCGCGGCGAGCAGCAGATACAGCAGATAGATCAGCGGAATCGCCAGCGCGAGCGCGACACCGACCTTGAGCACGAGGTTGTCCCACTGGCGCGGATAGCGCGGCCCGGACGGATCGCGCGTCAGATACGGCTGCGGCGTGATGCGCTCCTCGCGCAGCGTATGCGTCGGCGCCGGTGCGATCGGCAGCTGGCGCGCGTGCAGCTCCTTGAGCTTGCCGAGTTCGCCGTTCTCGCCGGTCTCGAAATAGTACTGGCCGACGAAGCCGCACAGCAGCGCGTGGTAGTAGACCTCGCGCACCTCGTCGTCACTGGCCTTGAGCGCGCCGAACTGCTGAAAGAACTCGTTGCCCGCATTGTTGGTGTTGAAGATCGCGACCTGTAGCGGCGTTCCGCTGGCCCAGTACGCCGGATTGCGCGCGACGATCTCGTCGAGCCAGGCGACGACCGAGAACACCGCTGAATCGGCCTGCTCGGGCCGGTAACCGGCAGCGAGCGCAGCGGCCTTGGCGCGATCCACCGCAGCGCGCAGCTGCGCGTAGACCGGCTCGACCTGCGCGGGCGCGGTACTTGCGGCGATGCGCGCGTCGAGCTCCAGGCCGAGCGAGAACACGGGGGCGAAACAATCGAAGAGCTTCGCCACGGCCTATTCCTCCGCGCCGACGGGATAGATCTTCATGACCGTTCCATCCGATGGCAGATCGGAGAACACCGCGATGTTGCGGCGCTGCTTGATCATCTGCCAGAAGTTGTGCGCGGTATCGATCTGGAAGTAGGTCGTGTTCGGCGTCTTCTGCGGCAGCTCTTCGGGCGGCACCGGCAGCAGATCGATCTTGAGACCGAACAGCGCGGCCTGCAGCAGGCGCGGCATTTCCTCGACCGTGCAAATTTTTCCGGTGCGAGAAAGCCGCTGCGACAGGTCGGCTCCGCGCGTCTCCGATTCGATCGCGAGATAAAAACGCGTCTTGTCCGACTCGAACAGGTTCTGCGGAATTTCGGCCTTGTAGAAACGGCCGTCGTAGACCAGAGAGATACCCACTTCGGCGCCCACCGTGAGCGCCTTGATGAGCTGCTCCGCACGCGCGTAAGCCAGCTGGAAGCAGCGGCGCAGATCGTCGTGATCGTACGCCGGCAGCTCGGTGTCGAGCTTGTCCTGCAAGCCACCGAAGTACGAAATCTCTTCGGAGAACACCGAGAACTCGGCGACCAGCTGGCGCAGCGTCGAGTACAGCGCATACGGCGAAACACGCTGAATCCGCACCGCCTCCTGCAACAGCGGAATGTAGCGGCCGAAGGTCTGCATCATGAGCACGCGCATCACCTCCTGCGCACTCGTCGAGGCCGCGCGGATGCCGCGCTGGCGCTTGATCGCCGAGAAATCCTGGCCCTTGGAGACCAGCAGATCGCGAAAGCTGTGCGTCCAGCGCAGCAGGTTGGCGCTCGCGCCGAGCACGACGCCGGGCGGCACGTAATCGTTCGACAGCTTGTAGCGGCCGGGCCCGTTCGGCAGCAGCTCGGCGAACTTGTAGGACTCGCTGCCTTGCAGGATCGCCTGCGCGTTCTCGTCGAGCGAGGTGATCATCGACAGCTGGTAGCGCACGAAATCGACTTCGACCGCGGGCGATTGCGGGTCGAAGGGATCATCGACCGCGACGGTTTCGAGTTGATGCCGGCTCGGCAAGCGACCGTTCTCGTTGCGCCCGGAGCCCACCACGCCCTGCTCGTTCGAGAGCACCAGATACAGCGAGATCGGCACGCCGCTGGTGGCGCTCAGCGTCGCCAGATTGCGCTCGGCCATGCGCGCGTTTCCGCTGCTCGCCGAGCCGCCTTCGATGCGCAGGCCGTTGCGCGTCCACAGCGTGAAGCGCGAGACGTCGGCGATGCCGCTCGCGAGCGCTTCTTCGCGCAGCGCGAGCGCTTCGAAGCCCCACGGATACGCGCTGACGAGCCGCTGCAGGCGCAGCGCATGCGCGGTGTGATAGGCATCCTGCCGCTGCAGATGCTGCGGCGTGAGGAAGGCGCCTTGCCCCCAGAAGACCGAGTGTGTCGAGTCGCTCATCGTGATTCCGTCATGTGCGGCAGCTCAGAGGGGTTCGGCGCTGACGCTGTAGCCGCGTTGCGCGAGTTGTGCGAGCAATCCGGCTTCGCCGGTCAGGTGCAAGGCTCCGACGGCGACGAAGCAGCGGCCGCTGCGCAGCAGTGCGTCGAGTTGCGAGATCCAGCGGTTGTTGCGGTCGGTGAGCAGGCAATCGCGTGCACGCGATTCGATGAGCTTGGTCACCGGATCGAGCCCGACCATCGCATCGACCTCGTCCATCCAGGCCGGCAGATCGCGATTGCGGTAATAGCCGAGCACGCGCACCGACTGCTCCTTGAGCACCCAGGGCGCTTCGATGCGGCGCTCGAGAATCTGCGCCTGCTCGCGCTCCGAGACGCAGTCGAGCGCACGCATCTGGTCGGCCAGCGTTTCGAGATGCACGCGGCGCAGCCCGGCCTCGTCGGCCCAGCGTGCGATCTGGTGATCGAGGTTGCCGTCGCTCGCGATCTCGCCGCGCGACTCGAGCACCGACAGCACCACCCAGGGCTTGAGCCGGCTCAGTCGCTCGACCGGCAGCTCCGGCATCAGCAGCACCAGATTGTCGAAGGCCTTGCTGCCGATCAGCGTCGGCAGCGTGATCGGCGGAGCGAGGAAGCGATGGCGATCGGACTCGGCGTCGAAGCTCGCGCCCGAGGCGCTTTCGTCGACGAGCGTTCCGGTGGAGGCGAGCACATCGCGCAGCTGGTCGGGGTCGATGTCGAGCTCGTCGAGCGAGCCGTAGTGAATGCTCGCGAACAGAAAGCTCGGCGCCGGCTGCTCGGCCTTTGCATCGGTGCTCGCCACCGTGATCGGCGGCGTGACGCGAAACAGCACGCCGCGCCAGCCGCGCCAGAGCGGCGCGGCACTATCGTCCACGCTCGCACCGCAGATCGGGCTGGCGGACAGCAGGGCGGCGATGAGCAGGAGGCGGAAGTTCGTTGGCATGGTCGCGGTTCTCGAACCGGCGCCATCTTCCGCATGAGACCAGCGGCAAACCATAGCCCGTCGGGTCTATACCCTCGGGCCGGCCATAAGGCGTAATTGCTCCGATGCCGGCTAGCCGTTATGGTCGGCCCATCACCCCATTAGAAAAACAAAGGGCGTTCCGTGCACGTTCTGATCGCAGACGACCATCGTCTGGTCATCGAAGGCGTCAAGCTCAAAATGACCGAGCTGGCCGAGTCGGTCGACTTCACCGTGGCGATGACGGCCCAGGAGCTCATGAACGTGCTCGCCAAGGCCGACGTGGACTACGGCCTGGCCCTGCTCGATCTGTCGATCCCCGGAGCCAACGGCCTGAGCCACATCGAACAGGTGCGCAAGGAACATCCGGCCCTGCCCGTGGTGGTGCTGTCGGGCAGCGAGGACGCCGACCTCATGCGCCGGCTGCTCGACCTCGGCGTGCTCGGCTTCATTCCCAAGGCCTATTCACCCGACGTGATGCTCTCGGCCGTGCGCCTGGTGCTGTCGGGCGGTGTCTACATTCCGCCGATGATGCTCGGGCAAGTCAGCGCCGCGGCGCCGGTCGCTGCGCCGGCCGTGGCGTCGCCGGAGAGCATCGACAGCCTGCGGCGGATTCTGACCGAGCGTCAGGTCGACGTGCTGCGGCTGCTGTCGCAGGGCAAGCCGAACAAGCTGATCGCGCGCGATCTCGGCATCAGCGAGGGCACGGTGAAGATTCATCTCGCGGCGATTTATCGCGCTTTGAACGTGCGGAATCGGACTGAGGCGGTGGTGGCTTCGCGGAAGCTGGAAGGGATTTAGTCTTGATCCAGCTTTACTGGATTGCCTCGCGCGATTTCTTCTGAAGCCTGCTCTTCACTGAGAGCTCTCGACCTCGCCGGTCGGGCCCTACTTTCTTTGCTCCTGCAAAGAAAGTAGGGCCTGGTGACGCACTTTCGCTACGCGAAAGTCACGTTCGTCGTGCAACGACGAACGGGCGCGGACTTCGGGGCCTGCTTTCTTTGCTTACTTTCTTTGCAGGAGCAAAGAAAGTAAGCCCCGGCCGGGAAGGCCAAAAACCCTCAGCTCACAACTGAAACAGCAGCAACCAACAAACCAAGAACGCATTCCACCCACCCAACCGGACATCAGCTCACACCCCAAACGGCCTACCCATTCCGGCAAATGGGCGATCCCCCGCTCCACACCTACTCTGCACCGGGTCAGCCGCCTCGATCGCGGCCTCACGCTCGAGCCGCCATGACCCTCGCTCACACTCAAAAAAACAACCCAGGCCGACCGCGCTGGCCCGCGCTGCTCACCGCAGCACTGTTCGCTCAGACGCTATCGGCGCATCACGCCTTCGCAGCGGCCGAAAGCACGCAGCAACAACCCGTCGACGCGGCCATCGAACGCCAGGCCGAGGCCGACAGCCTCGAAGGCATCGCGGCCGAAGGCGCCCTGCTCTACAACGCCGAACCCGTCAAGCAGGACGGCTATGCCTACTGCGGACAATCGGTCGCGCTGTCCGAGCGCGGCGAATTCCGCCTGAGCATTCGCGCGGCGAGCAAGGCCCTGCACGTGGCCCGCGCCACCGACAACGAAGACCTCATGGCGCTCGCGAGTCGCGATCTCGCCATCGCCTACAGCTACAGCGGCAATCTCGATCAGGCCGAACGCTTCGCGCTCGAAGCACTCAAGCACAAGCCCAAGGATCCGCAGGTCGTCGTCGGGCCTTCGCACAAGATTCTCGGCGACGTCTACACGCGTCGTGGCGACTACGACAAGGCCGTCGCGAGCTTCGAGCAAGCCGATCGCACGAGCTCCGATCGCTTCCGCCCGCTCGTCAAGACCTCGCTCGCCAACGCGCTCGTCGACGCCGGCGATCTGACGCGTGCGCGCAGCATCTACGCCGAAGTGCCGGCGCAACAAGACCCGACGCTGCGCAACCAGTTGCTGCGCACGCAGGCCCGCCTGCTGACCGCCGAGAAGAAGCCGCAGGAAGCCATCGCGGTCTACGAGCAGCTCGCGGGCATGAAAGATGGTGGCGATCCGGCGTACCTGCGCCTGTGGGCGCAGGACGGCATCGCACGCAACCGCCTCGCGCTCGGCAATCGCAGCGAGGCCGCGAGCGCCTGGGATCTGGCGGCGACCGAAGCCGATCGCGTGCGCGCCGAGTTCCGCAGCGAAGAGATCCGGATGGGCCTGTTCTCGGACGTGCAGAACGTGTTCGAGAACGCCATCAGTCTGCAGCTCGATCTGGGCAACGGCCAGCGCGCGTTCGAGCTCTCGGAACGCAGCCGCTCGCGCGCCCTGCTCGATGCGGTGCGTGGCCGCGCCGAGCTCGCCGATGCGCAGAACACGGTCGACATCCGATCGCTGCAGGCGCTGCTGAACCCCGACGAGCGCGTGCTCGAATTCCATGCGCTGACCAACGAGCTCGTGGCCTGGAGCGTGAGCCCCACCGAGGTGAAATCCACGCGCCTGCCGCTCTCGCGCAGCGATCTCGTGCAGGTCGTCGATGCGTTCCGCAGCTCCATCATCAACGGCAAGAAGTCGGCGGTTTCCGGCGCCGAACAGATCGGCCAGCTGCTGCTCAAGCCGCTCGCGATCGAGCCCGGGACGCGCCTGCTGATCGTGCCGCACGGGCCCCTGCACTATCTGCCGTTCCAGGCCTTGCGACTCGATGGCCAGTATCTGATCGAGCGCAACAAGCTCTCGATCGCGCCGTCGAGCACGATCGCCAGCCAGCTCGCGCAGCGTCCGCCGCATGCGCGCCACAAGCTCGTCGCATTCGGCAACCCGCTGATCGAAGCCAAGTTCGACCTGCCGGGCTCCGAAGGCGAAGTCAGAACGGTGTCGTCCTACTTCGACGACAAGGCCGTCTATTTGCGCGCCGACGCGACCAAGACGCGCTTTCGCGAAGCCACCGCCGGTGCCGGCATCGTCCACGTCGCCGCGCATGCGATGGCCGATACGGTCGACCCGCTCTACTCGCGCATCCTGCTCGCCAACGAGCGCGGCAGGCAGAGCTTTCTCGAAGCGCACGAAGTGCTCAACCTCAAGCTCGGCGATGCGGACATCGTCACGCTGTCGGCCTGCGAATCCGGGCTCGGGCGCATCGCCAGCGGTGACGAAACACTGGGCTTCACGCGCTCGTTCCTGTCGGCCGGAAGCTCGAGCCTGATCGCCTCGCTGTGGCCGGTCTCCGACGATGCGGCCGAGATCCTCATGTCCACGCTGTATCGCGAACTCGCGCGCGGCACCGATCTGCAGGGCTCGATGCAGCAGGCCCAGCTCGCGGTGCTGCGCAATCCCAAGATGGCCCACCCGTTTTTCTGGGCCCCGTTCAACCTGATCGGCAACTGGCGCCTGACGGTGAAGCAATGAAGGTTTCGCGCACTTTGATCCTGATCGCCGCCGGCGTCGGCGGCCTGGCGGTGATCGCACCGGCTTCGGCCCAGGAGCCCTCACCCGGTCCGATGAATGCGGGCGACCCCACCGCGAGCGTCGCCGGCCCGACACGCGTGGTGATCCAGAACGTGCGCTTCGTCGGCGTCACCGCGGTGAACCCGGGCGCGCTGCGCTGGCTGCTGCACGATCAGTTCAACAAGCCGCTGAGCTACGACGACCTGCAGGCGATGGCCGAGAAGGTCACGCGCTATTACCGCAAGAACGCGTACTTCCTCGCTCGCGCCGCGTTGCCGGTGCAGGACCTGTCGAGCGGCATTCTCGAAATCCACGTCACCGAAGGCCGCGTGGGCAAGGTCAGCGTACGCATCGCCGAAGACGCGCCGGTCAGCGAATCGCGCGTGCAGGCCATGCTCGAGCCGCTGCGCTCTCAGAGCGTGCTCAACAATCGCGTCTACGAACGCACGATGCTGCTGATCTCGGACTTGCCCGGCGTGCGCGCGAACGCGACGCTCGAAGAAGGCAGCGAATCCGGCACCACCGACATCAAGGTCGAAATCAGCGCCAAGAAGCGCTGGCAGGTCGCCGTCGACGCGGACAACGACGGCACCAAGGCCACCGGACGCGAGCGCGCCGGCGTCACCGCGCGCTGGGGCAGCCCGAGCGGCAACGGAGACAATCTCGACGTGCGCGTGCAGGCCTCGAGCGATGCCTCGCTGGCCTTCGGACGCATCGCCTACGAGCTTCCGGTGGGCTATGACGGCTGGCGCGCCGGCGCCGGCATCGCCCATGTGCAATACGATCTCGGCGGGCAATATTCCGTGCTCGACGCCGAGGGCAAGGCCGACGTGGCGAATCTGTTCGCCACTTATCCGATCCACCGCTCGCGCAACGAAAACGCCCTGCTGCGACTCAACGTCGAATACAAATCGCTCAACGACGACATCAAGCTGGTCGGCCTCGAAAGCCGCAAGCATCTGATCAACGTCTCGGCTGCCACCAACTACGAAGCGCGCGACGCCTGGGGCGGCGGCGGATTCAACAGCCATGCGATGTCGGCGACCTGGGGCCGGCTGACGATCGAAGACGACATCACGCGCTACTTCGATCAAAGCGCCTTCGGCCGCCAGACCGAAGGCAATTATCTCAAGCTCAATTTCCAGCTCAGCCGACTTCAATACCTGTTCGCGCGCAACAACCTGTTCCTCGGCGTCGCCGGACAGGTCGCGAGCAAGAATCTCGATCCGGCCGAACAGCTCAACATCGGCGGCGCCGGCACCGTGCGCGCTTACGCCAACAGCGAGCTGCTCGCCGATACCGGCATCGTCGCGAACCTCGAATGGCGCATCGGCCTCACGCGCCAGTTCACCTTGTTTCCGTATTACGACCTCGGCCACGGCAGCGTCTTCGAGCGTGTTGCGGGCGCCAACGATGGCGGACGCACCATCAGCGGCTACGGTGTGGGCCTGACCTGGTCGCAGATCGGCAACTTCTTCATCACCACCTCGGTGGCCTGGCGCGACAAGGGCGAGCCTCCGCTCGCCGAAGGCAGCGACCACGAACCGCGCTGGCTGTTCCAGCTGCAGAAATCCTTTTGACGATTCGCGAAGCCGCGAGGTCTGAATCCATGTCCGCACGAAATCACGCTCAGCGCCCGATCGTCCGCCGTCCGTACTCGCATGGCGTCTTCACGCCGCGTCGCACCGCGATCGCAACGGCGATCGCGATGTTCGCCTCGCCTGCCCTGCATGCCGACCCGCTGCCCAACGGCGGCACCGTGGTCAGTGGCGGCGCGACGATCAACCAGGCCGGCAACGCGATGACCATCAACCAGTCGACGCGTGGCGCGATCATCGACTGGGCCGGCTTCTCGATCGACGCCGGCTACAGCGTCGACTTCATCCAGGCGCTCGGCGCCAATTCGGTCACGCTCAATCGCGTGCTCGCGGGGGGCGATCCATCGACGATTTCCGGCAGCCTCACCGCCAACGGACGGGTCTTCCTGGTCAACACCGCGGGCGTGCTGTTCGCACCGGGGTCCAGCGTCAACGTCGGCGGACTGGTCGCGTCCACGCTCGACATCAGCAATGCCGATTTCAACGCCGGCGTCGACAGCGGAAGCTTCCGTTTCGTCGCGGTCGATGACGAGAGCACGCGCGAGGTGACCAATCGCGGCAACATCGTCGTCAACGGCGGCGGCACCGCTGCGTTGATCGGCAGCGCCTCCAACGAGGGCAGCATCACCGCCGACCGCGGCACCATCGCCATGGGTGGCGCGCGCAACGTCACGCTCGATTTCGAAGGCGACGGACTCACGCAGCTCAGCGTCGATGGCGCCTTCCTGTTCACCACCGCCACGGTCTCAAACTCCGGTTCGTTGCAGGCCGACGGCGGACAGGTGGTCATGCGCGCGATCGGGCAGACCGACTACTTCGAGCAGGTCGTCAACCAGAGCGGCCTGGTGCGCGCGCGTTCGCTCGAAAGCCGCGAGGGACGCATCATCCTGTCGGGCGGCGACGAAGGCGGTGTCGACGTGCACGGACGGCTCGACGCTTCGGCTGGAGCGGCCGGCGTCGCGGGCGGCAGCATCAGCATCGAAGGCAACGTGATTCATGTTGCGCGCACGCCGATCTCGGTCGCATTGCCGCCGGTTCCGACGATCGACGTCTCCGGCAACGGCGCGGCCAACGGCACGCTGACGATCGACTCGCGCCAGAGCGTGGTCGTCACTTCGGCCGCGACCAACAACGTCGAGTACGGCGACGGCAACTCCTATGTGCTCGACGGCTCGCTCAACACGGCGCTCGACAGCGCGAGCCGCATCGACATCATCAGCCGCGAAGGCCAGATCAACATCGATCAGGATGTGGCGCTCCGGCGCACGGTCGACGGCGATGCGGTGAGCCTGAACTTCGATGCGGCGCGCGCGTTCTTCGGCGGCATCAACAACGACGGCGATCCGTCTGCCTGGTCGCTCGTCGCCGATCGCGGCGCCATCGACCTGAGCGTCAACGCGCAGTCGTCGGTGCTGATCAACGAGGCGCAGATCGTCACCAACGGCGGCAACATCCGCCTGACGAGCGTCGACAGCAACAGCGAGGCGCTCGACATCGTCACGAGCGCGCTCGATACGCGCGTCGGCCAGAGCGATGCGAACGCCAGCGGCGACATCATCCTGAGCGGGCAAGGCGCCGACGCCGGCACGCGCATCGCCGGCAGCGATCTGCTCGTCTCGAGCGGCGAGATTCGCATCGGCGGGCGGGTCAATGATCTCGCGACCGCCGACACCCCGCCCGGCGTCGCCATCGGCTACGACGGCGAAGGCAGAACGAGCCGCATCCATGCTGTCGATGGCAACATCACGATCACCGGCGTCGGCGGCAACGACGGCTACGGCGTTTCGCTCGAGGACAGCCAGGTCGTCAGCGAGAACGGACGGGTCGACATCGCCGGCAACAGCCAGACGCTCGGCGTCTACATGCTTGGCAAGGGACAGCAGACGCTGGTCATCGGTGGCGGTGGCGTGGTGCTGCGCGGAACTTCCGGAGCCGACGGCGTCGGCATCACGACGGAAGCCGACGTGGTGTTGCAGAGCGATACCGCCATCGCTCTGCTCGCCGATAGCGGCAGCTCGTTCGAGTTCGCTCCGGAAACCACGATCCGCTCGGCCTCGACGATCAACCTGCGCCCCGGCGGGGTCGACTCGGATGGCGATCGCTACGACGCCACCGGGCGGAACATCACGATCAATGGCGATGGCGGCTTCACGATCGACAACGCCCTGCTCGCCCTGCTCGATGCGCCGAACATCGTGATCGGATCGAATGCGCACGCCGGCTCGATCACGGTCGCGGACGACGTCGAGCTCAATCGCAATCTCACGCTGCAGAACACCACCGGCGGCATCGGCCTCGACGCGAGCGTCGATCTCGGCGACAACGTGCTGGCGCTCGCGAGCGCGGGCGACATCGTGCAGACCGCCGGCGGTATCACCGCGCATTCGCTGCTCGCGATCTCGACCAATGGCTCGGTGCGACTCGATAGTGCAACCAACCAGATCCAGCCGAACACGCTCGCCGGATCGGCCGCGGGCGACTTCGTCTACGTCAACGCGAACTCGGTCGGTATCGGCTCGGTCAACGCGAACGGCTTCAACGCCGGCAGCAACACGCCGAGCGCATTGACGGCCGGCGGCATCAGCGCGGGCGGTAACGTCTTCGTGCAGAACCTGCTCGGCAACCTGATCCTGAACGGCGACGTCAGCGGCACGCAGATCGATCTCGTCAGCGCCGGCATCTTCGACAACGCGGCTGGAGCGAGCGTCAACCCGACCGCTGCGGCGCGCATCTGGGCGGCCAACTTCACCGGCGAGAATCGCGGTGGGCTCGCCGGCAGCAATCTCTACAACTGCGCCTACGGCAGCTGCGGCGCGAGCTCGGCCACCAGCGGAGTCAGCTACATCTATGCGTATCAGCCGACGCTCACGATCGTCATCGGCAACGCGACGCGCGAATACGGGCTGGCCAATCCGGTCTTCACGTACAGCATCGGCGGTCTCGTCAACGGAGACACCGAAGCCAGCGCGCTGAGCGGAGGCCCGACCACCGCCGCGACGATCGCGAGCAACGTCGGCAACTATTCGATCATCAGCGGCTTCGCATCGAGCCAGGGTTACGCGCTCGCGGTGAGCCCGGGCGTTCTGGCCATCATCCCGGCCACGCTGACCTACGTCGCCGATCCGTACTCGCGCGAATACGGACTGGCGAACCCGGTGTTCACGGGTGGCGTCACGGGCTTTCGCAACGGCGATACGCTGGCGAGTGCCACCACCGGCGCGCTCGCGTTCACGAGCCCGGCCGGAGCCGGCGCGAATGTCGGCAGCTACGCGATCAACGGCGGCGGCCTGTCGGCCGGCAACTACGTGTTCGCGCAGGCCGCGGGCAACGCGAGCGCGCTGGCGATCACGCCGGCCCTGCTGACCTACGTCGCCAATGCGGTGAGCCGCGAATACGGGCTCGACAATCCGCTGCTCGGCGGCACCGTCACCGGCCTTCGCAACGGCGACACGCTGGCGTCCGCGACCACGGGCAGCTTGAGCTGGACCACCGGCGCGACGGCCGCATCCAACGTCGGCAACTACGCGATCAACGGCAGCGGGCTGTCGGCCGGCAACTACACGTTCACGCAGGCCGCGGGCAACGCAACCGCGCTCACCGTCGTGCAGGCCACGCTGACTTACGTCGCCAACGAGGCCGCGAGCTTCGTCGGCGGGCCGGTTCCGACGCTATCGGGAACGGTGGTCGGCTTCCGCAACGGCGATACGCTCGGCACGGCGACGACCGGAGAGCTCAGCTTCACCACTCAAGCGGGCTCGTCCTCGGGACCGGGCGCCTATGCGATCACGGGCTCCGGCCTCGATTCGCAGAACTATCGCCTGGTGCAATCGGCTGCGAACTTCACGAGCTACCGAGTCGCGCCGGTGGTGGTGCTGCCTGCGGTCGCCGAAGTCATCGACCTGCCCGAAACCGATCTGTACGGCAACAACCTGAGCGTGGTCACCGCGATCTGCGCGAGTTCGCTCGGCGACGCGGTGAGCGTCGGCGGCGCCGATTCGCTGGCCCAGGACTGGTCGCTGCTGCGCGTGAAGCCCAACCTGAGCTCCTGCGTCGATACGCAGAAGAAGAACAGCTGCTCCGCGGGCTTCTGACGAAAAAGGCAGCCAACGCCCCGAACGAGCCGACTCGTTCGGGGCGTTGCGCATTCGCGGCAGCGATCGGCGCCCGGACACCCCGAGCTCGGCTCCGGCGGTCGAGGTGCCGGCATCGAGCCGCTCGGTCATCTCCCAATCGACCTGCACGATATCGTGGCCTTGATCGACGACGAGCCGTCGACGATCCACGGATCCGTGCTCCTGATGTCATCCGCTGCCCAACCCGCGACAAGCGCAATGGATCCGCAGCCCAGCTCCAGCCGTCAAGGCCCGTCGGAGCCAGGCGCCCATCGGAGCGCCTCGGGCACGCGGCGCGCGATCGAACGTGCACGCTGCGCCGGGGGACGGCCACGCGCAGGGCCGGTGGGGGCCGTCACCGCGTTCCGGGGCGTCCAGCTCGAGCACCTGTGCCTGGCACCGAGGGGCTCGCCCGGCGACCGGTCATGACGGGTGTCGGATCCCTGCCCGGCGCCTCCGAGCGGAGCACCCGGTGAGACGAATGCAGGCGTGCAGGACGCGCGCGTGGCGAATGCCGCTGTTCGCGAATCCCTTCCGGCTCTCCCTCAGGCCGCCAGCGTTCCGCCGGACGGGGAGATGCCGACGGGCCCGAGCGCGGCGCGCAGCTTGGCCGGAGTGACCGGCTTGGTCAGCAGCACCACGCCGTTCTCGCGGGCGCGGCGCAGCGTGGCGGCGGAGGTGTCGCCGGAAACCAGCAGCAGCCGCGTTCGGGCATCGATGCGTCGGGCCGCCTCGATCACGCGCCAGCCATCGTCGACCTCGCTGAGCTGCAGATCGCAGAGCAGGTAATCGAACTCGGAGCCCTGCGAGACCAGTGCTTCGACAGCCTCGTCGACCGTGCTGGCTGCCACGGTCGTCAGCCCCCATTGCTCGATCAGGCCGATGGTGCCGTCGCGAATCGCACGATCGTCGTCGACGACCAGCGCCCTGCCCTGCGCCCTGGCCGTCGGCATGGCGGGCGCTGCCGCCACAACCGGCGCCGGACGTTCGGCCGCCGGCAGATCGAAGTAGAAGCAGCTGCCCTTGCCGACCGCGGATTCGAGCCCGATGCGAATATCGAGCAGCCGCGCCGCGCGCGCGCAGATCGCGAGCCCAAGGCCCAGGCCCTTGCGACGATCGCGCTCCGGATTGTCGAGCTGGAAGAACTCTTCGAATACACGCTCGTGATACATCGAGGCGATGCCGATGCCGTTGTCGCGCACCTGCACGCGCACCTTGTCGCCATGGCGTTGCGCCGATACCAGCACCGCGCCGCCGGCCGCGTAACGCAGGGCGTTCTCGACGAAGTTGCTCAGGATGCGTGCAGACAAGGCCGGGTCGACGTCGACGTGCAGATCGCGACGGCGGAACAGCAGGCGTGTTTCGCGCTCGATCGCGAGCGAGCTCAGCGTGGCCTCGGCGTCGTCGAACAGCTTGCCGATCGAGACCACGCTGCGCTGCGGCTCGACCACGCCCGCATCGAGCCGCGAAATATCGAGCAAAGCCGTCAGCAGGCCGGACATACCGCTGAGGCCCTCGTCGATGCGTTCGACGAGGGCGAGCTGATCGCGGCCTGCGGTCTCGCGCAGCTTGCCTACGAACAGGCCGACGGCGTGCAAGGGCTGGCGCAGGTCATGGCTCGCCGCCGCGAGGAAGCGGGCCTTCGCCGCATTGGCCTGCTCGGCCTGGCTCAGCCGCTGTTGAGCCTGCAGCTGCGCCTCGCGAACCCGCGCCTCGAGTTCGCTGTGGTGTCCGGCCAGGGCTGCGGCCATGTCGTCGATGCCGGCCGAAAGCCGGCCGAGTTCGTCGTCGCTGTCGAGCCGGCTGCGGGCGTTCAAATCCCCCGCACGGATCGCGGCGACGGTCACGCCGAGCTGCCTGAGCGGAGCGGCGATGCCGCGCGCGAGCAGCGTCGCGCCCCACATCGCGGCAATCAAGGTGGCCAGGCCGATCAGCAGGCCGGTGATCGCGGATCGCAGTTCCTGCCGGTAAAGCCCACTCGAATCGATCACCACACGCACGTTGCCGACCGCGCCGGCCCCGCCGTCGTCATCGTCGACGGACCAGTCGTCGAACGAGCCGGTCGGGCGTATCCGCACGGCCGCCGAGAAACCGCGCGTCTGTGCGGGCACCGGGCCATTGCGATGCGCGGTGACGAGCAGGCCCGCGCCATTGCTGATCTGCACGCTCTGCACGCCGGGCTCGCGGATCGCATCCTGGCTGACGCGGCGCAGGGCGCCGATATCACCCGCATACAGGCTCAGATCGCTGTACGACGCCAGGCGTTTCGCGGTCGCCCCGCCATTGGCGGTGAAGCCGTCTTCGAGCGTGCGGATCTTGTCGATCGTGAAATACGAGGTCAGCAGCATGGTGGCGACGACGCAAGGCATCACCGCGAGCAACATGACGCGCCGCTGCAGGTCTAGCGAGCTGAGCGAGAATCTCATGGCGCTGCGGACAACCGGCGTTGGAGCGCGTCCTGATCGGAAACCGGCAACGCGAGCGCCTGCGCGACGGTGGAGTTGACGCCGACGCTGAAGCGGCGCGGCATCGCGATGGCAGGGGGCTTGCCGCCACGCTGCAGCAGCGTAATCGAATCGGCCGCCTCTTCGACGAACTGCTCGCGCGTGGTGTAGACACCGAGCACGGCACCG
Organism: Hydrocarboniphaga effusa AP103; assembly: GCF_000271305.1. Lineage (GTDB taxonomy): Bacteria > Pseudomonadota > Gammaproteobacteria > Nevskiales > Nevskiaceae > Hydrocarboniphaga > Hydrocarboniphaga effusa. The sequence continues at coordinate 580,371 of NZ_AKGD01000002.1, read as the reverse complement.
GCGCGCACCAGCGCCTCGGTCGAGGACACCACCGGCTTGCGCGCCGCGGCGGCCGAGCGCAGCACGCTCTGTGCGACACCCGGAGCGAGGGAGATCGGATCGGACAGCAGCAGCAGCACGTCGCTTGCCGCGAGCACGCTCGCGAGCGCGCCCGAAAGATCGGCCGCGGTATCGCTACGCTTGGCGACGACCGTCAGGCCAAGCTGCCTGGCGGCCGCGCTGACCGCCGAATACTGAGCCTCCGCATCGGGCGGATAGACCAGGCCGATGCGATGCGGCTTCGGAATCGCGAGCTCGATGAGCTGCAGCTGCCGCTGCATGGGCTGGTCGGTCACGATCGCATAGAGCTCGGTGTCGGCGGTGCGAACCGATTCCACGTCCGCCGTGTTCACGAGTACCGCGACCACCGTTTTTTTCTGCGGGGATCGCATGACCGCATGCAGCGCCTCGGCGCCGACCGCAACGATGATGGGTCGCTTGCCGGAACGTTGCTTCAAGGCCTGCGTCTCGTCGAGCACGGGATTCGGCAGCGTGCCACTGCCGAGGCTGCGGGTACGCGGCGGAAGCTCGAAGGCGGCATCGTCGTCATCGGCCCGTGCGAGCTCGACACCTGCACCTGTGGGCGAGTAATCCGAGGCCAGCACCGACCGCAATTTTCCGTCGGCGCCCAGGCGACGGCCGAGCGCTTCGACGAACTCGTCGCTCGCCGTGACGCCGGCGTCGCGAACGAAAGTCAGTTCGCCGAGGTCGCCTGCATCCGCGCGAGGCGACAGCGAAATCCAGAACAGCACGGCGGCGCACGAACGCAGGGCGGCCAGCACGAATCGACGTTGATATGGCATGCGCACACGCTAGAAGACTCCGCGGTCCGGCGCGATAAGCAATAGGGCGTAGTCGGGCCGCAAAAGCCCTGCGCAGCTGGCCTATATCGTCCTGCATATCGAAAACCGCAAGGCCCGCTCGCACACTGAGCGCCACGATCAGCGCCGCGTGCGCCTCACATCACGTTCTCTTCGGATCCATCATCGGTTGCAACAGGAGCTGTCATGTTCGAGATCAACACTCATCGCACTCTCGCCGCCTTGCTGGCCTGCACCGTGGTGCTGGTTCCCGCGCATGCGCAGACCGATTTCGGCAAGTCTTCGCCGTCGGTGCAGGACATCGTCAACGGCCTCAAGGACGACGATGCGATCGAGGGCGTGCGCACGCGATCGCTGCGTCCGGGCGCTGCCGCCGAAGCCACCAGCGCGGCCGTCGCCGAACCGTCGGCGCCGCCGTCGATCTCGATGCAGATCCAGTTCGACTACGCTTCCGACCAGATCTCGGGGCAGTCGAAGAAAACCATGAACAATCTCGCGGCCGCACTGGCCTCGAGCGATCTTTCGAGCCAGCGCTTCACGATCGTCGGCCACACCGATGGCCGCGGCACCGCCGAATACAACCTCGGCCTGTCGCAGCGCCGCGCCGCTTCCGTGAAGGCCTATCTGGTCAGCAACGGCGTCGCGCCGGAGCGTCTCAAGACCGTCGGCAAGGGCTTTTCCGAACTCGCGAACAAGGACAACCCGGCCTCCGCCGAGAACCGCCGCGTCGAGATCATCGCGGGCTCCTGATCCGGCCCTTTTCGGGACTCAAAAGCGGAGGACCGTCATGCCCATGCAAGTCGTCAACGGCGCCAAGCTGCAATGCAGTTTCGGCACCGCTCCGAGCAGCCTGACGGTGCTGCCCCTGGCCATGACCTTGTCGTCGAATCAGCCGGCGGCAACGATCATGGATCACAAGCCGATGCTCAACGTCATGCCGTTCGGCATGTGCACCACGCCAACCAATCCACAGGTCGCCGCAGCGACTGCGGCCGCGCTCGGCGTGCTGACACCGCAGCCTTGCATCCCGATGACGACTTCGCCGTGGATGCCGGGATCGATGACGGTGCTGGTCGGGCATAACCCGGCGCTCAACAACACGTCGGTTTGCATGTGCATGTGGGCGGGGGTGGTTTCGGTGATGGAGGCGGGGCAGGCGACGCATCAGATTCCCTAGGCTTTGTGTTTTTTGCGTTGCGGGTGCGCTTGCTTGAAGCGCTGAGTTCTAAGCTTCAGCTGTGAGCTGAGGGCTTTTGACCTCGCCGGTCGGGCCTTACTTCTCTTTGCTTGTGCATCGATCCGTAACCAAGAGAAAGCACACCCTGGTGACGCACTTTCGCTGCGCGAAAGTCCCCTGCGCTGCTCACGTGCTCGGGGCAACGCTTCGACGCAACATCCTGTCGCGACGAAGCGCGGCGGGCATCCATGCCCGCCGACCCCTGCGCGCGCTCCGCTGCTCGGTGCGTCACAAGGGAACCCGGTAAAAGCAAAGCCCAGCGGCTCCTTGCTGTCCCCTCTCCCGCGTGCGGGAGAGGGTGGCGCGTCAGCGCCGGGTGAGGGAACGCTCTTCGGTAGAGTGTCCAATCCAAACGGTGTTGGCGGAGAGGGTGGGATTCGAACCCACGGTACGTTTGCACGTACGCCTGATTTCGAGTCAGGTACATTCGACCACTCTGCCACCTCTCCCCCCGGCCGGGAAGGCCAAAACCCTCAGAACACAACAAACCCCGAGCGAAGCCCCAACTCAAAACATCGACCCCAAATCCGACAACGACGGCATCGCCGGCGCACCCGCCCCCGCCGGCGCCTTCGCCGGCCCCGTGCGCTCCGCCAAGATCACATCCTCCGCCAACGCCGTCTCGAATCCCGCCGTCCTGATCTGCGTGTACGTCACGGCCTGCGCCTGCCCCTTGTCTTCGCGCGAAGCCGACAGCACGCCGCTGCCTTTCGGCGCTTCCGGGGCCGCTGCATCGGCAGCGTCGTCTTCGCCCTTGGCCGCATCGATCAGATCGTTCGGCGTGCTGCCGATGGCGTTGCCGAGGTCGGTCGCCTGCCCACTCTTTTCGCGCCCGAGCTGCTCGGCATCACTGAGGCTGCTGACCGTCGAATCCATATTGCCGAGGTCCGCGGCCTTGTTCTGGATGTCGGTCTGCTTGGCGTCGATCGCATCGTCGACGCGCTGGCCCGCCGCCGCCATTTCGTTGCCGGTGTCGCGCACGTCGTTCTTGGTCTGCTGCACGGTCTGCGCAACCGAGGTGACGCGGCCGATGCCGTCCTTGACCGGGTTCCAGGCCATGCCGGCGAACTTGTCGCCCATGCCGAAGGCGTCCATGACGAGGTTGAACACCGGGAACAGCAGGTTGCGCATCACCGTCGCGGCGAGCATCGGCAGGCGGCCCAGATAGGTTTCCATCGTCGAGGCATTGCGCAGGTTCGCATCCATCCAGGCCGCGACGAGCTCGTCACTGAGATCCTTGGCGACGAAGATGATGATGCCGTCGAGATGATGCCCCTGGCTCTTGAGGAACTGCATGACCAGGTCGGCCGCCTTGTCGGCCGCCTGGTCCAGGCTCGGGACGACGCTCTTGGCGTTGTCGAGCGCCGAGCCGAAGTCGAGTTTGCTGGCGTCGTTGACGGCCGATTTCGCCGACTTCTGCTGATCGCCCGCATCGACGGCCTGCGGATCGCGGCCGAGAATCAAACTGAAGATCAGGCCGACGATGCGGCTCGCGAGCGCATCGTGCGTCGCGGCGAGCACGAGCGACGGGTCCGGCGTGCCGTAGGCGTGCGTGTAGCGATACACCTTGTCGAGCACCGCGATGGTAGCTTCGCTAAGCTTGCCGACGTAGACCTTCATGAAGCCTGGCAATGCACCATCGAACAGGGCCTTGCCGATCGCATCGGACATCATGTCGCCGAGGGGCTTGACGCCTTTCGCCGCATCGCCACCGAACAGCGCGAACGCCTTGGCGAGTGCCGCCACCGCTTCGGGCGGCATCCTGGCCTGCACGTCTTCGGCGGTGCTCATGAGGCCCGCGAGCATCTGCGCCTTGTCTTCGCCGCTCGTGCGAATGTCCTTGATCGCGTTCTGCGCGTCGCCGAGCGCCTTGTGCGCAGCCTTGCCGGGGCCGGTGTCGGTCGCGCCGTAGCCCGTCGAGCCGAGCGTGACGACGTCCTGGTCGAGCGTGTCCTTGCCGGTTTGCAACAGCTTTTCGGCGACGCTCGGATCATCCGCGTTCTGCGCCGCTTCGGTCGCCTCGCGGTTGCGCTGGCGCCAGACGTCGTAGCTCGGCAACCAGCTGCCGCGGATCGCGTCGAGCGAGTAGTCGTGGCTAAGCTTCATGAGCGGCCATTCGTAGGCGATGCGCGACTCGCGATACATGGCCAGATAGACGTCCTGCAGCTTGAACAGCCACTTCGGAATCAGGCCGACGATCTTCGGCACGCCGGCGCCGCCGAGCACCGAGTCGAGCCCCGGAATCGACGGCAGTCCGCCGCCTCCGGCGCCTTCGGGAGACGTGGCGCTCTTGCACAGTTCGTTATGCGAATCGGCGGCCTTGGCCAGCTCGATTCCGGCCTTGTGAATCGCCTCGTAATCGAAGCTCGCCTGGTTGATCGGGTCGGCCGCCTTGCGGATCAGGTCGAGCACGGAGTCGAAGGCTTCGGGCCCCGGCGGCGCCTGCTTGGCGCCGCCGAGCAGGGAGCCCGCGGTCGCCAGCATCGCACCGGCCGCACTCTTGCTGTCCTTGTTCTTCTGCAATACCTTCCTGCCGCCCTGTGCGAACGAATACAGCAGCACGGTCTCGCGCACGAGCGCATCGCGCATCGCCACGCCGCGGCTCGTCACACCGCCGGAGAACCGGGTCGCCGCATCCTTGTGCTCGTAAGCCAGATGCAGGAACTGGATCGTGCCGGGACTGCCGATGGTGTTCTGCGTGTCGCCCGGCGAGGCCTGCACATCGCTGGCCTGCGCATCCTGGTCGATCGCGCCGCCTTCCATGAAACGCGCGGTGCCTTCGGGCGCCGGCGGCCCGGAGCTGCCCGTGAGGCTGCCGGTGATCGCATCGATGGCCTTGCCGAGCGGCCCGCCGGTCACCTTGTCGGTGACGCCTTTTACCGCGTTGCCGGCTTCACCGAGCATCGCCGTTCTCCCGCTGTGATGCGCGCGTCTCAGCCATGACGTTCATCGAGCCTGGCGCGCGTCGCATCGTCGATCTCGCCGCTTTCATCGAGCCCTTCCTTGCGCTGGAACGCGAGCAGCGCCTTGCGCGTCGCATCGCCCACTTCACCGCGATCGCCCTTGCATTCGTATCCGAGATTGCTCAGCCGATGCTGCACGCCGGTGATTTCGGAGATCGGATCGAGCCCGCCGACATCGATGTTGTAGGTCTCGGTCGCATTGTTGAGCATGAGCTTGGCGACCTTCACATCACCCTGGATGATCTCGTCGATGCGACCGAGATCGTCGGTCTTGCCATGCACGATGATGTCGCCGAAAGCGAGCGTGTAGTCTTCGTTCTTGCGCACCTCGCCGAGGCTTTCGAGCTTGAGCTTGAGCCGCGCGGGCTCGCCCTTGATCTTGAACTTGTGCGTCGCATCGACCGGCTTGCTGACACCCTTGCTGCCCTTGGGCGGCAGGAACAGCTCGTCGCCTTCGACGAGCTGGTTGGGGTTCGCCCGCTTGCTCTTGAGCTCGGCGTTGTTGCCGTGGTTCCAGATCGTGCTCCACAGATAGCCGTGCTGCTTGGCGATGCTGGTGATGCTGTCGCCACGACCGACGGTGTAGGTTTTTCCTTCTGGCTGTCCGTCTCCGCTCATCAGGCTTCCTCCCAGGCGTCGTCGTCGTAATCGGGGAAATGGATTTCGCAGTTGCCCGGATCGATGTTGCTGACCTTGTAGAGGCCCTTTTCGTTGGTGCTGCCCGATGCCACGGTTTCGCCATCGGGCAGCGTGATCTTCACCGCCGCACCGGGCACCGGCTTGCCGGCCTCGTCGACGAGCAGCACTTCGATGCTGTGCGTCTTGTCCTTGTTCTCGTCGGAATTCGGATCGTGCGCATGGGCATCGTTGGGTGGCGCCTTGCCGCGCTCGGCTTCGAGCGGCGACATCGCCATCTCCGCGCCGGGCTTGGCCGTGAGCGCGGCCGCGGCCGCGGCCGCCGCGTTCGGCGAGACCAGCGATCCCGCACTGCCGGAACCCGGCCCGCCGCCACTGTTGATGTACACCATCGGCCCGCTCACGTAGACGCCGCCGGCCTGGATGTTGATGAAGCTGCCGCCGACCTTGAGCGTGATGCCGGCGCCGGCTTCGATGACCACGTTGGCGCCTGCGTTGACGTACCAGTTTCCCGAGGCGGCCTCGCTGTGGTTGACGCAGGATTCGGCGATGTCGCCGCCCACCTTGAGCGACTGCGATCCACCGATCTTGATCGCCTGCAGGCCGCCGACGGTCAGATGGTGATCGCCACCGGATTCGGCGATGTGATTGCCCTTCACGAAGGCGTTGTGGTTGCCGCCGGTTTCGTCGGCTCGCTCGCCCTTGACCACGAGGTTGTGATTCTTCTCGGTCCAGTCGCGGCGGTCGTTGCCGACGCGCAGATCCAGGTCCTTCTGCGCGTTGATGAACAGCTGCTCATCGCCCTTCTTGTCCTCGAAGCGCAGCTCGTTGAAGCCACCGCCACCCTTGCTGGAGTTGGTCTTGATCGTCGACTTGGTGGCCTCGGCCGGCAGCTCGTACGGCGGCATGTTGTCGCCGTTGTAGAGACAGCCCGTGACGAGCGGGCGATCCGGATCGCCCTCCAGAAACTGCACGATCACTTCCATGCCCACGCGCGGCAGGAAGAAGGCACCGTACTGCCGCCCCGCCCACATCTGCGCCACGCGCAGCCAGCACGAGCTCTTGTCGTCCGCCCCGGCCGCTCTGTCCCAGTGGAATTTCACCTTCACGCGGCCGTACTTGTCGGTGAAGATTTCCTCGTTCGGCGGGCCGACGACGATGGCCGTGTGCGGACCTTCGACACGCGCGCGCCTTCGCTTGGGCACCGGTCGATACTGCACGCGGCTCGGCATCACCGAAAAGCGGTTGCGATAGAACGATTCGCCGCCGCCCCGACCGAGGTTGTTGCGTCCTTCGTGTTGCACTTCGAGCACCAGCATGGCTTCGTTGAGCGCATCGTCCGGATGGCCTTCGAGCTCGAACGAGTAGCCCGGTGTGAGCAGGCGCACATTGCCTTCGCCGTCGAGAATTTCGTGCTCGGCTTCCTCGCTCTCCATAAGCAGGCGCGCCACTTCCTCGCCCTGCTCGTTGTCGGAAAAGCCGCCCGGATACAGATAGCGCTCGTAGTTCGCGTTATCTCCGCTGCGGATCAGCGTATCGACCGACACTTCGACCGGGCTGCGCGGCTTCTCGAAATTGTAGTCGCGCATGATCACGCGACCCGAGCGCAAGGCCTGACGCCGCTTGATGCGACTGATCACGTCGGCTTCTGCGAGGCCTTCCTCGTGAAATTCGATGCGATCCTGTTCGAGCTCCGGAATGTTGTCGCGGTTGTCGGTGAAGACCAGCAGCTCGCGTTCGGCCTCGTGCTGGAAGAAGTAATAGATGCCCGCGCGTTCGAGGATGCGCTCGATGAAATCGAGCGTGGTCTCGTGGTACTGCACGCAGTACTCGATCGGCTCGTAGCTTCCCGACAGATGGAATTCGTAGTCGCTGATCTGGAACAGCTGCAACAGCTCCTCGACGATGTCGCGAACCGTCTTGTTCTGGAAGATGCGCGAGCCTTCGTCGCGTGCGAGGAAGGCCAGCAGCGGCACGATCTCGCAGGCGTACTCGGTGTAGATGTCATCCTCGCCCTCGACCTTCATCTCGCCGAGCCGCTCGAAGCGCGAGATGAAGCCGGTCCAGTGCCGGTCGCCATCCGCGGTTTCGATGCGCAGGGTCACGCGCTGGCTGATGAGCTTGTCGGCCTCGATCGCATCGTCGTGCGACACCAGGCCGAGCTCGAACTTGAACACGCCCGACACGCGCTCCACGCCGCGAAATTCGCGGATGACGAGATCGTTGTCCGCGAGCGGCGTGGTGAACTCGAACAGGCGTTGGTCTTGGGTGTAGGGCATCAGGGTTTCTCGCAAGCGTCCGCTTGTCCCCTCTCCCGCTTGCGGGAGAGGGTGGTCCGTAGGACCGGGAGAGGGGCAGCCCGAAAACGGCGCGCCTGTACTCGGGCCGGCAGCCCGAAATCACCTGCGCTACCGTCGCGCCATCGACGAGCGCCTGCACCATCGGCTCCTGGCCTTGCAGCTGCTTGATCCGGGCACGCGTCGCGTTGAGCGCCTCGGCCGCGGCCTTGCGTTCCGGCGCATCGGCAGCCAAGGCATCGAGCGCATCGAGCTGCTGGATCGCGGCGTTGACGAGTTCCTTCTCCTGGTTCCAGCGCGCTTCGAGTGTGGCGATGTGCTCGTTCACCTGCGCGCTTTCCGCGTCGATTTCGCCGAGACGCTTGGCATGATCGGCACCGGCTCCGGCTTCACGCGCGAGCGATTCGCGCTCTGCCGCGAGCGCATCGCGACGGCGACGCGAGTCTTCGAGTTCGGCCGGCGTCGCGTTCTGGCCGATCGCGATCTTGGCGCAGGCGGTATCGAGCACGCTGACGGCCTTGTCGGGCAGCTGGCGGCCCGTGATGTAGCGCGATGACAGCTTCACCGCATCGACCACGGCCTCGTCGAGGATGCGCACCTTGTGATGCTTGGCCATCGCCTTGACGACGCCGCGCAACATGATGATGGCGCGCGCATCGTCGGGCTCTTCGACCTTGACGACCTGGAAGCGTCGCGTGAGCGCCGGGTCTTTCTCGAAATACTTCTTGTATTCGCTCCACGTGGTCGCCGCGATCGTGCGCATTTCGCCGCGCGCGAGCGCCGGCTTGAGCAGGTTCGCCGCATCGTTCTGCCCGGCCGCGCCGCCCGCGCCGATCAGCGTGTGCGCCTCGTCGATGAACATGATGATGGGCTTGACGCTCTTCTTCACTTCGTCGATCACGCCGCGCAGGCGATTCTCGAACTCGCCTTTCACGCTCGCGCCGGCCTGCAGCAGGCCGAGGTCGAGCGACAGCAGCTCGACGCCCTTGAGCACGGGCGGCACGTCGTCGGCGACGATGCGCGCTGCCAGGCCTTCGACGACGGCGGTCTTGCCGACGCCGGCTTCGCCCGTGAGGATCGGATTGTTCTGCCGGCGACGCGTGAGCACGTCGACCATCAGGCGGATTTCACTGTCGCGGCCGAGTACCGGATCGAGCTTGCCCTCGCGCGCACGCTGCGTGAGATTGGTGCAGTACTGATCGAGGTTCGGCGTCGCGCTGGGCTTGCCGGGCGAAGCCGTATCGGCGCCGCTCGCGCTCGGCGTCGAAGCCGCATCCGACATCGGCCGCGCGTCGCGCGATTCGCTGCTGGCCTCGACGATGGCGTGGAAATTCTTGCGCAGGGTTTCGACGTTGACGGCGCTCAGCGACTTGAAGCCGCTCACGAGCCGGCGCAGCTCTTCGTCGGCCAGCAGGGCCACGAGCAGATGCCCGCTGCGCACGCGCGATTCGCCGAACTCCACGCTCGCGTAGATCCAGGCGCGTTCGAACAACTGCGGAATCTGCGGTGACAGCGCCGGCGTGCGCGTGTTGCCGGACTTGAAGCCGTCGAGCGCCCTGCCGAGTTCGCGTTCGAACACGGAGGGCTCCACGTCGAACTGGCGCAGGATGCGGCGCAGGTCGGAGTTTTCGGTCTCGACGAGCTTGAGCAGCAGGTGCTCGATCTCGACATCGTAGTGTCCGCGCGAGAGGCAAAGCCCGGCGGCACCTTCCATGGCGGTGCGCGTCGCGGCGTTGAGCCGGCCGACGAGCGAGCGGATGTTGACGGTCATGATGCGGTCCTCGTTGCGGTCGCTGGAGAGTTGCTTGCACTGCCGTGCACCGAATCGAGCACGGAGAAATGGAATTCGCAGTCGTCGGCCGGCTTGCCGCGCCGATCGCCCGCGAGCCAGGTGTTCCAGCCGAGCCGTGCGCGACGCTGCGGATTCGAGCCGAGCATCAGCGGCTGCCATTGCGCATCGGCAAGCCGCAGCTTGAAATGCAGGTCGACCGCGATGCCGCTCATGAAGCGCGCGAGCTCGGTGGCGCGCGCGAGCTTGCTGCCGCCGGGCAGCAGTTCGTCGTAGGCCTGCGCGCTGAGTGGACCGACGCGCAGTCGCAGCGTGGTCTGGCGATCCCAGTAGCGATGGCCGAGCGCGCAGGCCGTGCCGAGTGCGGACGACGCCTGGCCCAGACGCGCACGATCGCCCTGCGGAATTGCCTGCCAGGTTCCGAAGCAGCCATCGACTTCGACACGTGCGCCGATGAAATCGCCGAGCACCTGCGAAACCGAACCCATGCCGTGCGGGCGCTGCGAGATGAGACCCGAGTAATAACCGAGCGCCTGCGTCGGCAACGCTTCGAGCGCCGCGTTCTGCATGCGCTTCGGCGTAGTCGGATTGAGGCTGGTCGTGCCCATGCCGACAAGATGGAACACGTAGCGCAGGATGCCGTTGCCGTGCCCGAACTCCAGCCCGATGTCGGCCCGGTACTTGGCCCAGGCGCGCCAGAACAGGCTCAGCAGCCGCGTGTTGAAGATGTCGAGGAAATCGCGCATCACCGCGTCGTTGCGCTGGCGACGCTCGATGAGCCATTCGGTATAGGCGCGCGGCAGCACGCCGCTCGGGCCGGTCAGCCCGAAGAAGTTGACCTGCATGGTCGGCGTGTCTTCTTCGGCTTCCGGAGCCTGCAGGTCGTGGATTTCACTCGCCGGAAATGCGAGCGAAGGCGGCACCGAGAAACGCAACGGCCCCACGTCGGTCGATGCGGATCGCGAGCCGAAATTCCTGGCGCGATACAGCAGGCGCACGGCCTGGAAGAAGCCGAAGCGCTGCGGCTCGGCCTGCAGGCGTTGCAGCGGGGATTGAAACTGGTCGGGGTTCATTCAAGCGACCCTTGCTGTCCCCTCTCCCGCGTGCGGGTGAGGGTGGCGCGACAGCGCCGGGTGAGGGAGCAAACTTCGAACGAGGCCCACTGGCCGACGTGCGCTCCCTCACTCCCCGCTACGCGGGACTCTCTCCCACACGTGGGAGAGAGGAAAAACGCGATGTCGCGTGCGATCGTCATCGTCACTAGATCAAATGCAAAGCCCCCGCACGCGGCGGGAACTGGGTGATCGGCTCTTCGCGCTGGCGCGAGCGCACCGACAGGCGCGTGTACGAATTGCCCGTGCAGTAGAGGCCGAAAAACTGATCGAGCAGGCACGCGAGCAGGTAGATGCCCGAACCGACGTATTGATCTTCGTCGAAGCTGATCTCGATATCGGTGCCGCGCACGAAGGCCTGGCGCGGTGCGCGGCCGATGCGCGTCACAGACGGCTGGCTGTGCACTTCGACGATACCGGCGATCTGCTTGCGCAGGCTCGCGGAATCCGCGTAGTTGTAGAGGCTCAGGATCTCGAGCAGGGCCTCGCGGCCGCCGTCGACGATCGACAGATGATTCAGCGCCAGATGCGAAATCAGCCGCCACTGGTTCGCGAGCCGCATCGGTGCGCGCCAGGTGGCGGTCGGCTTCTTGAGCAGGCGCGCGATGGAGATCGCGCCGCCTTCTTCGATCTGCAGCGCACTGTCGTTGCCACCGAACGGCAGCGAAGACGGCAGATCGCGATTGGTGCAGGTCAGCGACAGCGACAGCGTCTCCACGGCCGGCGTCGCGGGCGACATCGCGCGATCGACGAGCGCGATCGATACCTGCGTGCCTTCGTCGTTCGGCAGAGGCGAAGGCCCGCGTCGCGACAGCCAGTAATGGTTCGCCGCGTCCTCGCCTTCGACGCCGTGCTTGACCGAGTAGAACGGCTGGAATTCGACGATGGCCTCGCGCTCGCGGCTGCGCGAGAACTTGCGCACCGAATCGATCGAATACACCTCGAGCCCAAGCGGGCGGCGCACGTCCGGAATCACCGGATATTCGTGACGCTCCTGGGTGATCTGGATCGGCTCGGCCTGCTGCTTGAACAGGTTGACGATCGGCGTGCAATGCAGCCGGAAGGTTTCCGCGCCCACGCTTTGTTCGAGACGCGCGAGGCGCTCCGGGCGACCGAACGGCTTGATCGTGAAGACCAGGTCGACCGCGTTCTTGAAGCGCGAGAAATCGAGCCCGGAGACTTCGAAGAACAGGAATTTCTCGGGCAGGACGAAGTATTCCTGAATCAGCTGATAGCCGACGAACGAGCGCGGATCGTAGTCGAGCAGGGCTTCGTCGGCCGAGAAGCCGACGCTCGCGATGCAGCTGGCCGGCAACTCGAGCGGCGCGATCTTGGCGTTGTCTGGTGCAGCGAGCGTGATGCGCTCCACCGAGTTCAGCAGCAGCTCGTAGAGCGCATGCACGACCGGGCTTTCGCCGTCGATGTAGAAGCGCAAGCGCTCGATGCCGAGTTGCGCGAGCTGCGCCTGCGGATCGGCCTGCACGCGAATGCGCAGCATCGCCACCGCGGATGTCGAGCGCGCGGAAAACGCCGAGCGTTCGAGCGCCTCGCAACGCGCCTCGACCACGCTCACGGGCCAGACGTCGACGTCGTAAGCGGTGCGGTACTTCACCGGCATGCCGTTGACCGGTCGTGACAGCAGCTGCGTGCCGCGCGGCACCTGCTGACGGCTGCCGACTCCGGCGCCCGGCGCAGCCGACAGCTGCGCGATCGACATCGACGGCACCGGCCGCAGGAAATGCGGATACAGCACCGACAGCAATGCTTCGGTGACTTCGGGAAACTCGTCGTCGAGCTTGCGATGGATACGGGCCGCGAGAAACGCGAACGATTCGATCAGGCGCTCGACATGCGGGTCTTCGCAGACCTCGCCTTCGAGCATCAGGCGGCCCGCGATCTTCGGATAACGGCGCGCGAAATCCTTCGACAGTTTGCGAAGGATCGTGAGCTCGTTTTCGTAATGGGGAAGCAGGTCTTCGAGCATGTCGTCGGCGCTCTGGGGTGCGACGAGTCTAGGAAGACGGGGAGTCGGTCACTATCCGACGGATGGTCTATGACTTGTGGTGCGTTGTTTGTTTGGCTTCGCGGTGGGGCCTGCGCGGCTCTGAGGGCTTTTGACCTCGCCGGTCGGGCCCTACTTTCTTTGCTCCTGCAAAGAAAGTAGGCAAAGAAAGCAGGCCCTGGTGACGCACTTTCGCTGCGCGAAAGTCCCCTGCGCTGCTCACGTGCTCGGGGCGACGCTTCGACGCAACATCCTTGGTCCCCCCGACAGGAATCGAACCTGTATCTGTCGCTTAGGAGGCGACCGTTCTATCCATTGAACCACGGGGAGAACGACGAACGGGCGCGGACTTCGGGGCCTGCTTTCTTTGCTTACTTTCTTTGCAGGAGCAAAGAAAGTAAGGCCCGACCGGCGAGGTCAAAAGCTCTCAGATCACAAACACACCCAGAGTGGAACGACGCTACTCCTCAACACAATTATCCGCATCCGCCACCACACACTCCGCCACCCGCACCGCGCCCCCCACCCCACGCGTCCGCACCGGATCCGCCGCCGCAATCTGCAAATCCTTCGGCAACAGCAACCACATCCTTCCCGCATCCTTCATCGCCGCCGCCTGCGATCCCGCCCGCGGCCCGAAACCCCAGAAGAAATCCGCACGCACCGGCCCGCGAATCGCACCGCCGGTGTCCTGCGCGAACATCAGCCGCCCCTGCTTCTGCGAACCGTCGTCACCCACCGTCGACAGGAACACCGGGTAGCCGAGCGGCGTCGTGCGCGGATCGACCGCGATCGAACGGCCCGCCGTCAGCGAGACACCGAGCGCGCCGAGGGGACCTTGCGGGCCGTCCGGAATGCGCCGGAAGAACACGTAGCTCGGGTCGGGAATATCGGTGAGCTGACTCAGTCTCGGCGCGGCAGCCGCCGGCAGGCTCGCCGTGTCGGCATCAAATGTCGCCGTGGCCGCTGCATTCGCAGCAGCAGGCATCGATGAAGCAGCAGGCGCGAACGAGGCCGTCGCAGGCGCTGCCGAGCCCGGCTTCTTGAGCGCCGCGATCATCGCCGCCACTTCGGGTGAAACACCCGCGTTGTTCGAGGTGCTCGCAGTCGCAGAAGCAGCGGGCTTCGCAGGCCGGGGAGCCGAAGCGGCCGGCGCACCGCTCACCGTCCGTGCAGCAGGCGAGGACTTGCCCTTGAGCTTGGCGATGATGTCGGCCACCTCGGCGTTCTGCGCCGTGTCCTGGGCCGTTACGGAGGCGCCGGCGGGCGCGGCTGTGGCCGTCGACACAGACGACGACGCGATCTGCAGGCCGCGCGTCTTCGCCGCGCTCGCGACGAGCACCGCGTCTTCGGGCTTGCCGCGCGGCAGGAACGGATAGCCGTTCTGCTCGCCGTAGCCCACGCGAACGACTTCGCCGCTCGTGAGCTTGATCTTGCCCGAGCCCTGCACCTGCAAGGAGTAGAGCGCATACGGATCGTCGACCCAGGCGAACACCGGAGCGCGCAGCTCGCGCTTCTCGATCTCCTGCCTCGACCAGTACGGCACGATCGCGGGCGTGCCGCTTTCGTCGACCCGCACGCGGTATTTCTTGTCGCGAATGCCGGGCTCGGTATCGCCGAGCTGCACCAGATATTCGCGCGCGCCCTTGGCGCCCGGCACCGCCGGAATCAGCAGGCGATCGTCGTTGCGAAACCACTGGCGCCCGGAGCCCGTGAGCGACTTGGCCTCGACGAACAGCAGGTCCGACGGCGTGCCGTAGACCGGATACGCGAATCGCGGGCTCGGGTTGCGGCTGCCGTTGAGCAGCGGCTCGTAGTAGCCGGTGATGAGCCCGTCCGGCGTGCGATCGAGCTGCTGAACCGACCAGGCGCGGAAGTTGTTTTCGAAGAACGTGCGCCAGGCCAGCGGCTGCGCCGTATCGAGCGCATCGCTGCGCTCGCAGAGCTCGCCCCAGACCGGCTTCTTGCGCAGCGCGGTGCAGGACTGGCGAAAGGCCGCCAGGCCTTCGTGCAGCGGGTCGTCCTTCCAGCCCGGCACGTCGGCGAAGGCCACCGGTTCGAAGCGGGCGTAGCGCGTCTCGAACGGCTGGGGCTGGTCCGCCGCGCCGGTCTCCGCCGGCGGGGCCGCGCTCGCGGCCGCCTTGCCGGCCGCCGCGGGAGCGGATGCGGCTGCGGCCGCCTTGGCCGAAGCCGGGGCCGACGAGCCGCAGTTGCAGTCTTCGTCGGCCGGCGCCTGGGGGTTGGACGCGCAGGCCGCGAGCACGGCCGCGGCCGCTCCGATGCCGAGCCGGCGCAGCAAGACCAAAGACCCGATGGGCACGCGAACTTTCATCGCCGCACTCCGCTGTTGTGCAGCGAAAAGTGTGGGCCCTGCCTCCGGGCCGGCGCCATCCGCCGCAGGGCCTATGACGTTCGGCCTCCATGCCGGCTGACGCCACGCCGCGAGCGCCCGGCGTGGCGAGCATGGGTATGATCGGGCCTTTAAACGGCCCGCATCGTCTCCATAGAGCCCCGACCAGCGGGCAGAGCGATCGACCGGCCCGCGCAAGAACAAAAGGAGCCGCATGACCACCGGCAATACCGGCGTCGCCGAGACCATCATTTCGATCTCGGGGCTGACCAAGACTTACGCCTCGGGCTTCCAGGCGCTCAAGGGCGTGGACCTGTCGATCCGGCGCGGCGAGATCTTCGCCCTGCTCGGTCCCAACGGGGCCGGCAAGACCACTCTGATCAGCATCGTCTGCGGCGTCGCGCGGCCCAGCACCGGCACCGTGCTGGCCGATGGCCACGACGTGGTGCGCGACTTTCGCGCCGCCCGCAGCCTGATCGGCCTGGTTCCGCAGGAGCTGTCGACCGACGCCTTCGAAACCGTCTGGGACACCGTGCGTTTCAGCCGCGGCCTGTTCGGCAAGCCGCGCAACGACAAGCTCGTCGAGCAAGTGCTGCGCGACCTGTCGCTGTGGGAGAAGCGCGGCAGCAAGATCATGCAGCTCTCGGGCGGCATGAAGCGGCGCGTGATGATCGCCAAGGCGCTTTCGCACGAGCCGGACATCCTGTTCCTCGATGAGCCCACGGCCGGCGTCGACGTGGAGCTGCGCCGCGACATGTGGCAGCTCGTGCGCGGCCTGCGCGAGCGCGGCGTGACCATCATCCTGACCACGCATTACATCGAAGAAGCCGAGCAGATGGCCGATCGCATCGGCGTGATCAACCACGGGCAGATCGTGCTCGTCGAAGAAACGCAGACCCTGATGCAGAAGCTCGGCAAGAAGCAGCTCACGCTCAAGCTGCAAAGCCCGCTGGCGAGCATTCCGCCCGAGCTCGCCGACTGGGCGCTGGAGCTGTCGGCCGACGGCGGCAAGCTCACTTACAGCTTCGACGCCGCCGCGGACGACAGCGGCATCGCCCGGCTGATGCGCAAGCTCGGCGAGCGCGGCATCGACTTCAAGGATCTGAGAACCGACGAGAGCTCGCTCGAAGACATCTTCGTGAGCCTGGTGTCGCAGCGCACAGCGGAGAAAGCATGAGCATCAACACCTACGCCATCCGCGCGATCTACCGCTTCGAGCTGTCGCGCTGGTTCCGCACGCTCGGCCAGAGCCTGGCCACGCCGGTGATCTCCACCTCGCTGTACTTCATCGTGTTCGGCTCGGCGATCGGCTCGCGCATGGCCAACATCGACGGCGTCAGCTACGGCGCCTTCATCGTGCCGGGCCTGATCATGCTGTCGGTGCTGACCGAGAGCATTTCCAACGCGAGCTTCGGCATCTACATGCCCAAGTTCACGGGCACCATCTACGAGGTGCTGTCGGCGCCGATCTCGATGGTCGAGACGCTGCTCGGCTACGTCGGCGCGGCCGCCACCAAGTCGATGATGCTCGGGCTCATCATCCTCGCCACCGCGCGCCTGTTCGTCGACTACCACATCGAGCATCCGGTCTGGATGGTGTTGTTCCTGATGCTGATCTCGGTGACCTTCTGCCTGTTCGGCTTCATCATCGGCGTCTGGGCCGACGGTTTCGAGAAGCTGCAGATCGTGCCGATGCTGATCGTCACGCCGCTGACTTTCCTCGGCGGCAGCTTCTACTCGATCAGCATGCTGCCGCCGTTCTGGCAGAAGGTGGCGCTGCTGAACCCGGTGGTCTATCTCGTCAACGGATTCCGCTGGAGCTTCTACGGCGTGGCCGACGTGAGCATCGGCCTGAGCCTGACCATGACCGCAGCCTTCATGCTGCTGTGCCTGGTGCTGCTGGCCTGGATATTCCGGACCGGATACCGGCTCAAGGTCTGAGACGCGGGCCGCCCGATGTGACGCGGCCTACAGGGGAAATCGGGTTTACACCGCTTATCCCCGAACGCCGCGCCGTTCGTCCGCATGCGGCCGCTGCGATGCGGCAGGCGCAAAAAACGGCACCGCTGTTGCTCGGTACGCAGCGGTGAACACCAACCGGAGGGTGCCGATGCTGTATCACCAGATTGTGTCCGAACTGACGATCCTGAGAATTTTTCAGCGTCATGCGGTGGTGCGCGCCGGCAGCCGTCTGCGCCTGTCGGACCTCGAACGCGACTGGCGCCAGCAAGGCCTTGCCGAGGAGGCGCTGTACCGGGCGATCGATCGCTTCGAGAGCGCCAAGGCCTTCGTGACCCTGCTCGTCGAAGACGACTACTACTGCTACCTCGGCAGCGTCGGCGAACACTGCATCCGCAGCCTGCCGGCGCCGATCGAAGCCGAATCCGCCGCGCCGCACGAGCTCATGCCGCCGCTGCTGCCGGGCCTGGCCGACACGCGCCGCCTGGCGGCCTGAGCGGCCGCCGCCAGCTTCAGCCGAACACCGCGGCAGCGGAGACGTCGTCGCATCGCCCAAGTCCCTGTCGCCATTGCGCGTCATCGAACTGACACGCGCGCTTTATTGAACTGACACAGGCGCTCCCTAGCCTGCGCGCCCTTCGATCGTCTCGATCATGGGGATACGCAAAATGGAAGTGTCGACCAAGCACCCACGCCGTCTGGTCATGGCGTCGGGCGCGGTGTGGTGCGTGCTGTCCGCAAGCGCGAGCGCCGGCGAACTCGTCGGCCGCGTGAGCGACGCCAGCGGAGTCAAATCGCTGCGCAGCGCCGAGATCGAGATCGTCGAGCTCGGTCGCCGCACGCAATCGGGCCCCGACGGGCGCTTCCGCTTCGCCGACGTGCCGAACGGCCATTTCGTGCTGCGCGCGAATTACGTCGGCGCCGATCCGGTCGAACTGCCGATCGACATCGGCGGCGACGCATCGACCGAGGCGAATATCCAGATCGGCGCGGTCGACGAGATTCTCGTCGTCGGCCAGTTCGCCAACCAGGCCAGCGCGCTGTCGCGCCAGCGTGCGGCCGACGGCGTGCAGAGCGTGCTCACGCGCGACGGCATCGGCCAGTTCCCGGACCAGAACGTCGCCGAATCGCTGCGCCGCGTGCCGGGCATGTCGGTGCAGAACGATCAGGGAGAAGGCCGCTTCATCGTCCTGCGCGGCCTCGACCCGAACCTCAACGCGGTGTCCGTCAATGGTGCGCGCGTGCCCTCGCCCGAATCCGACAACCGCTCGATGCCGCTCGACACGATCTCGTCCGACCAGATCGAGTCGATCGAGATCAAGAAGACGCTCACGCCGGACATGGACGGCGACACCATCGGCGGCTCGGTCGAAATCAACACCACCAGCGCTTTCGATCGCAAGGGCCGTTTCTTCGGCGCCACCGTCGAAGGCGCCTACAACGAACAGACCGATCAGTGGTCGCCCAAGGCTTCGGTGAATTTCTCCGACGTCTACGGCGGCAGGCTCGGCGTGGCTGCGGGCCTGTCGTACTACGATCGCCGCTTCGGCTCCGAAGGCGTCGAAGCCAGCGGCTGGGACCAGACCGATGACGGTGTCGCGTACGCGGACGAGTTTGATTTTCGCAACTACGACGTCACCCGCAAGCGCCTCAGCGGCTCGCTCTCGCTCGACTATCGTGCAAGCGAGAGCACCGACTTGTATCTGCGCGGGCTGGTGTCGTCCTTCGAGGATCAGGAGTATCGCTCGCGGCTGGTTCTCGGCTTCGATGGCGATCCTGTCGGCGGCGATGCCAGCAGCGCGGAATTCGCCTCCGATGAAGACCAGGAACGAGAGATCAGCGCCGAGCGCGAGATGAAGGATCGCAAGGAGACGCAGGACGTCTACTCGATCGTCGCCGGCGGCAAGACGTACAAGGGTCCGTGGACGTTCGACTACATGGCCAGCACTTCGCGCGCACACGAGAAGGAGCCGAACGCGCTCTACTCGAACTTCAAGCGCGACTTCAAGGACGCCGGCGAACTGACGGTCACGACGAACGGGCTCAACGGCCTGAAGCCGGGCTTCGGCGTTTCCGACCCCGCGCTGTTCAACGATGCCGCGGAGTACGAGTTCGACAAGTTCGAGCTCAACCACGGCAAGAGCGTCGATCGCGAGAACAGCCTGCGCTTCGACATCGCGCGCGATTTCAATCTCGATGCCGGAACCGCCCAGCTCAAGGTCGGCGGCAAGCTGCGCAGCCGCGACAAGTCCTACGACTTGCGGCTCTATGCTTACGACGATGTCGTCGATGGCGACAAGCCGACGCTGGCCGGACTCGAGACGAGCGTCGACTACGCGCTCGCGAGCATCAATCCCACGGTCGCGCATTCGGCCGCACGCAGCTACTTCAATGCCAATCGCGCCAATCTCGTGCTCAACGAAGCCGACAGCGCCTTCGATTCGAACTCCTCCGACTACAAGGTCGGCGAGGACATCTACGCGGGTTACGTCATGGGCAGCTTCGACGCCCAGCAGTGGAAGCTCGTCGGTGGCGTGCGCGTGGAGCACACGCGCGACGACATCCGCGGCAATCTGGTCGAGCGCTCCGAAGACGACGAGGTCAGCGTAACCGAGCAGAAGCGCGATCGCCGCTATACCGACGTGCTGCCGAGCCTGAATCTCCGCTTCGACGCGAGCGACGAGGTGGTGCTGCGCGCCGGCGTCTACCGCAGCCTCGTGCGTCCGAACCTGGCCGATCTGGCGCCGCGCTTCCTCGTCGAGCAGAACGACGAGGCCGAACTCGGCAATCCCGATCTCGATCCGTACAAGGCCTGGAACTACGATCTGTCCGCCGAATGGTATTTCGGCCGCAACGCGGTGCTGCAGGTCGGACCGTTCTACAAGCAGATCGACGATTTCATCGTCACCACCTACGCCAGCGATACTGTCTATGACGGCACGCCCGTCGATGAGCTGAGCCGGCCGGACAACGGCGACAAGGCAACGGTATTCGGCGTCGAGCTCAACTACCAGCAGGCGCTCGACTTCCTGCCTGCGCCGTTCGATGGATTGCTGGTCGGTGCGAACTACACCTACGTCGATTCCGAAGGCCGGTTCAATACCGAAGACGGCCAGCGCAAGATTGCGCTGCCGGGCACCTCGAAGACCGTCTACAACGCCATGCTCGGCTACGAGAAGCACGGCTTCAGCCTGCGTCTGGCGGCGACGCATCGCAGCGAATACCTCGACGAAGTGTCTCCGGGCGCGGACGAGGATCGCTGGGTGCTGAGCCACCTGCAGTACGATCTGACCGCGCGCTATCGCATCACGCCGCAGCTGCAGGTTTTCGCCGAAGGCATCAACCTGAGCGACGAGCCGTTCCGCGCCGCCTATCGCGGCACCGCGGCCGGTGGCGATCGCCTCTCGCAGTTCGAGGAATACTCGTGGACAGCCAAGGCCGGCCTGCGCTTCAGCTTCGCCGCGGAAGGACAGTGAGCATGAACGCCTCGTTTGCACTGCGCGCCTTGCCGTCGGCCCTGCTGAGCCTGGGACTTTACGCCTGCGCGAGCGGCGGCCCGATCGAGCCCATCGCGGGCACCGTGAGCATCGGCGCCGTGCGCGAGACCGTCGCGGTCAAGACCCACGACGACGCGGCCGACGATCCGGCGATCTGGCGCAACGCCGCCGATCCGTCGAGGAGCCTGATCGTCGCCACCGACAAGAAGGCCGGGCTCTACGTCTACGGGCTCGATGGACAGGTGCGCGACTTCGCGCCTTCGTC
This sequence comes from Hydrocarboniphaga effusa AP103, assembly GCF_000271305.1. Taxonomy (GTDB): domain Bacteria; phylum Pseudomonadota; class Gammaproteobacteria; order Nevskiales; family Nevskiaceae; genus Hydrocarboniphaga; species Hydrocarboniphaga effusa. The sequence continues at coordinate 559,404 of NZ_AKGD01000002.1, read as the reverse complement.
GCGGCTCAACAACGTCGATCTGCGCGGCGACGTCAAGATCGCCGGCGCCGATGCGGTGCTCGTCGCCGCGAGCGATCGCGCGGACGAAACGCATTCCAGGCTCGCGCTCTATGCGCTGTCTCCGCAGACCGAGAAACTCACGGAGCTTGCGAATCTGCCGGCGGGCAACGGCGAAGCCTATGGGCTCTGCCTGTACCGGCGTGCGAACGATCGCGCGCTGTTCGCGTTCGTGGTCGAGAAGAGCGGTCGCATCATTCAATTGCGGGTCGATGTCTCCGCCGCGCAGCCGGCCGCGAGCGTGGTGCGCGAACTGCAGCTCGCGAGCCAGTCCGAAGGCTGCGTCGTCGACGATCGCACGGGCATGCTCTACGTCGGCGAAGAAGACGTCGGCATCTGGCGCTTCGATGCGAGCCCCACTGGCGCGACCCGCGGCGAGCCTTTCGCGAAAGTCGACAAGCGCGTGCTCGTCGACGATGTCGAAGGCCTGGCGCTCGCGCCAGTCGGCGAGCGCGGCGGCTATCTGGTCGCATCGAGCCAGGGCGATTCGTCATACGCGGTCTATGCGCTCGAAGACGGCGCGCCGGTCGGCCGCTTCCGGATCACGGACAACGGCAAGGGCGTCGACGGCACCTCGGAAACCGATGGCATCGAGCTCGCGCTCGGCGATTTCGGCCCGGATTTCCCGCAAGGCCTGTTCATCGCCCAGGACGGAGACAACGCGCCCGAGGCGCAGAACTTCAAGCTGCTGTCCTGGGTGGATGTCGTGCAGGGCCTGCGGCTCGAGATGGAGCCCGCGCGCTGAAACGAGAAAGCCCGCCGATGGCGGACTTTCTCGATGCGCAGAGCGCAGGCGGCTCAGCGCACCATGTGCGGCTGTCCGAGCATTTCGGGCGTGACGAGTACCACGCCACCCGCCGACATCGTGTACGCCTTGCGGTCGGCCTCGGCGTCGTAGCCGATCACCGTGCCTTCCGGAATCACGCAGCCTTCGTCGATGACGGCCTTGCGGATCCTGCAGTTGGGGCCGATCTTGACCTTGGGCAGCACCACGGCCTCCTCGACCACGCTGCCGCGTTCGACGATGACGTTGGTGAACAGCACCGAGTTCTTGACCTGGGCGCCCGAGACGATCGCGCCGCCCGAGACCATCGAGCTGACCGCGTAGCCGCGCATGTCCTCTTCGTCGAATACGAACTTGGCCGGCGGGGTCTGCTTCTGGTGCGTCCAGATCGGCCAGTCCTCGTCATAGAGGTTGAGCTCGGGCACCACGTCGCAGAGCTCGAGGTTGGCCTTCCAGTACGCGTCGATGGTGCCGACGTCGCGCCAGTAGCCGGCCTTGTCGGGCTCGTGCACGTCGCGCAGCGCGTAGGCGTAGACCTTATCGTTCTTGATCGCGTGCGGAATGATGTCGTGGCCGAAATCGTGGCTCGACATGGTGGCGCCTGCGTCGCGCGTCAGCAGCTCGAGCAGATAGGCCGCGTCGAAGATGTAGATGCCCATCGAGGCCAGCGCGGTGTCCGGACGGCCCGGCATGCCTTCGGGGTTCTTGGGCTTCTCGGCGAACTTGACCACGCGGCTGTCGCTGTCCACCTGCATGACGCCGAAGCCGGTGGCCTCCTCGACCGGCACCTCGACGCAGCCGACCGAAATCTGCGCGCCCTTCTCGACGTGGTGCGCGAGCATGCGGCCGTAGTCCATCTTGTAGACGTGGTCGCCGGCCAGGATCAGCACGTGGCTGGGCTCGTGAGCACGGATGATGTCGATGTTCTGGTACACCGCGTCGGCGGTGCCCATGTACCAGCTGTTCTCGTCGATGCGCTGCTGCGCCGGCAACAGTTCGACGAACTCGCCGAACTCGCCGCCGAGGAAGTTCCAGGCCTTCTGGACGTGCTGGATCAGCGAATGGCTCTTGTACTGCGTGAGCACGCCGATGCGGCGGATGCCCGAGTTGATGCAGTTGCTGAGCGAGAAATCGATGATGCGGAACTTGCCCGCTATCGGTACCGCGGGCTTGGCCCGCCACTGGGTCATCGGACCGAGGCGGGAACCCCGGCCGCCGGCCATGACCAGGGCCAGCGTACTTTTGGTGAGGCGGCTGACAAAGCGCGGATCACTATTCGATTGCACGGTTTCCTCGATAAAGCTGCCCAGGCTGGCAGCATGATGTTCGAACTTCATCTGGGCAATACGCTCCCGGCTTTCCTTGCGGTAAAGAACAACTTCCCTGTCGAATCGGAGGCTTGTATCGCGCTCTGAAAGACCGATATGAGCTTGCCCAGGCAAGAGCGATGCCGTTTTGGCGGCGGGCGCCGGCTAAACGAGCGATTAAGTCGGCCGATGGTCGAAAAGCCCCATCGTCCCTTCCAAACACGCGCGAATGACGGGCTCCGGAGACCGGGTGCCGACCTCGTGTCGGCGGCGGAGGACAGCGCACTCAGCAATCGGATGGCTGACGCGTGGACGCAATATGCAAGACAGTTCCACAAGCGCCGTGTTAATTGAGGGTAATGGTCGATGGTCGTCTCATCGGCGGCTCACCTGACCGTTCCAACGAAAGGAGATGCATGAACGTCCGCTCCCAGACCCGATGGCTTCCGCTCCTCGCCCTGCTCGCCGCCGGCCCGCTCTGCCCGGCGCAGGCGGCAAGCCCCCAGGCCCGCCAGCAGGCTGCGGCGGCGGTGGCCGCCGATGACCCGCAGTGCCGCTCGCTCGGCGACTTCTACTGGGAGATCGGCGACGTCAACGGCCCGCAGGGCAGCGGCGTGATCGGCGGCGAATACACGGCCGACACCAGCGTGCGCGTGGCCTCGGCCTCGAAGTTCGTCTGGGGCGCCTACGTGCTCGAGAAGATCGGCCGCAACAACCAGCCCACGCCCGAGCAGGTCGCCTCGCTCGAAATGCGCTCGGGCTATGCCAAGTTCAATCCCTTGTTCTGCGCGCTCTCGCGCAGCGTCGATGCCTGCATGAGCTCGCGTTCCAACGGCGAGCGCGACAGCGGGCTGATCGGCAAGTTCGCCTACGGCGGAGGCCACGACCAGCGCCTCGCGGGCCAGCTCGGCCTGGGTCGCCTGAGCGCCCGCGAACTCACCGACGAAGTGACGAGCTACGTCGGCAAGGACATCGGCTTCAGTTACCGCACGCCGCTGCTCGCCGGCGGCATGGAATCGACCCCGAGCCAGTTCGCGACTTTCCTGCGCAAGGTGATTTCGGGCCAGCTGCGGCTGAAGCAGTTCCTCGGCTACCAGCCGGTCTGCACGCAATGCGAGAGCGCCGCCGAATCACCGGCCCGCGAGCCCTGGCACTACAGCCTCAATCACTGGATCGAGGACACGCCCGGCATCGGCGATGGCGCGTTCAGCAGCCCGGGCGCGATGGGGTTCTATCCGTGGATTTCGAAGGACAAGACGACCTACGGGATCCTGGCCCGGCAGAAGATGGGGGCTGGGGCGTACTGGGACAGCGTGTTGTGCGGGCGCAAGATCCGGAAGGCCTGGATGGAGGCTCGGTAGGCGGGCGGTTGCTGGGGGCTTCGCGGAGGCCTGCTCGGATTGGCTCGGTGCGTCACCAGGGCCCCAGAGGCAAAAGCAAACAGCAACAGCAGAAATCGCCGCTGCGGCTTGCTGTCCCCTCTCCCGCGTGCGGGAGAGGGTGGCGCGTCAGCGCCGGGTGAGGGAGCGCTCTTCGGCAGTGTGCAATTTACAAGGTGTGTTCCCTCACTCCCCGCCTTCGGCGGGACTCTCTCCCGCTCGCGGGAGAGAGGAACAAGCAAGTCAGCGCGCCTTCGAAAGACCCAAACCAGAGCGAATCCCCACCCGCCTCAACTCATCCGCAACACCTGCGTCGCCGCCTGCGCATTCTCGTCCGTCGTCTTCATGATCCGCGTCTGCAACTCGAACTGCCGCGCCAGCGAAATCATGTTCACCATCGTGTCGGCCAGGTTCACGTTCGAACTTTCGAGCATCCCGTTCGACACCACGTTGCCGGCAGCCGAGTCCAGCACCACGCCCGGGCGCGCCCGCATGAGCCCGTCGGCTCCACGCTGCAATTGCGCCTCGGTGCCCTCGACCACCTTGAGCCGGCCGATCACGGCCTGGGCCTCGGGCCCCTGCCCCTGCGGCACGATCGACACCGTGCCGTCGCCCGCGATGTGGATCGAGCTCGCCGGCGGAATCGACATGAGTCCGCCCTCGCCGAGCACCGGCTGCCCCGACCCGGTGACGAGCTGGCCGTAGGCATCGATCTGCAGATCGCCACGCCGCGTATACGCCTCGCTGCCGTCGCTCGCCTGCACCGCGAGCCAGGCGCCATCGCGCAGCGCGATATCGAGATCGCGACCGGTCTGCTGCAAGCTGCCGCCGCTGGCATCCCAACCGCCTTCGCCGGAGCGCACGTTGACGCGGCTGTCGAGCCCGCCGCCGACTGCGACCGCCTGCGCCTGCAGCAACTGCGCCTTGAAGCCGGTGGTGCTGGCATTGGCGAGGTTCTGGCTGTTGACCGTTTGCGCCTGCAGGGTCTGCATCGCACCGGTCATGCCGACGTATAGCGCTCTGTCCATGGCAGGCCTCTAGCGGAAACGCATCAACGCAGGTTCATGATCTGCTGCAACAGCTGATCGGTGGCCGAGATCACCTGCGAGTTCGCCTGATAGTTGCGCTGCGCGCTCATCATGCTCACGAGCTGCTCGGTCAGATCGACGTTGCTCGCTTCGAGCGCGCCGGCCTGCACGGCACCGAAACCGGGGCCACCCGCGACGCCGAGCACCACCTGCCCCGACGCATAGGTTTCGGCCCAGGACGAATTGCCGAGCTCCTGCAAGCCCTGCGAATTGGCGAAGCTCGCCATCGCGAGCTGGCCGACGTTGGTGACCTGGCCGTTGGTGAAACGCGCCTGCACGATGCCTTCTTCGGTCACCGACAAACCGCCGAGTTCACCGGTCGCGTAACCATCCTGCGTGAGCGTGCCGATCGAAAAACTGTCCCCGTACTGCGTGGCGGAGCCGATGTCGAGCGCCAGCGACAGCGGCGATGCGCCGTTGGACAGCGGCATCGCATCGAGCGTGGCGATGCCGTTGGCCGGCGTCGTCAGCGTGCCGCTGGAGTCGTACTGCAGCGCGACCGGATTGCCGACCGTGTTGCCGTCGATCGTCGTGTACAGGTTCCAGCTTCCGGCGTCCGCGGTCTTGGCGAAATACAGCGACGCCGTGTGCGGAGAGCCGAGCGAATCGTAGACGGTGATCGACGTGGTCTTGTTGTAGCTGTTGGAATCGGTCGGCGAAAACGTGCTGCTGGTCGGCGGCGTCGCGTTCGCAGGCAGGTTGATGCCCGCTTCGATGTTGCGTGTCGCCGCGGGCGGATTGGTGTTCGACGACAACCGCAGGTCGACGAGCTGGCCGGTGTTGAACGTGGTGCCGGTGGCTTGCGGCGGATACACCTGCAGGCGCTGGCCGGCCGCATTGACGACGTAGCCGCTGCGATCGGTGCCGAACGAGCCCGATCGCGAATACACACGCGCACCATTGTCCGACAGCGTGAAGAAGCCATCGCCGCTGATCGCCAGGTCGAGCGCCTTGCCGGTGTTGTTGATGGTGCCCTGATCGAACTGCTGGGCGACGCGTGCCACCTGCACGCCGGCGCCCGAAGCCGCGCCGTTGGTTTCGTAGCTCGATCGGCGGAACAGATCGCCGAACTCGGTGCGCGACTGCTTGAAACCCGTCGTGTTCGCATTGGCGATGTTGTTGGAAATGGTGCCCAGATCGGCGGTGGCCGCGTTGAGGCCCGAGAGCGCGATGTTGAAGGACATGGGGTTGGACTCCGTTACGGAAATGACGTCGGGTGGAAGCGGGCCTGATGACTTACTGGATGCGCAGCACGCCGGAGAACGGCAGTTCGCCGAGCGCCGCGAGTTCGACGTTGAGGCCATCGCGGCCGAGCGCGACGCTGCTGACCCGATCGACCGCGTACGTCGTCGCCGCGACCGACGCGCCGCCGCTGCCCGACACCGTCGCGCTGATTCGATAAAGCCCGCTCGGCAGCGCATTGCCTTGCGCATCGCTGCCGTTCCAGTTGAAGGCGAGCTGGCCCGCGGCCTGCGTGCCGAGATCGATCGTGCGCACCACGGCGCCACTCGCATCGCGAATCTGCAGGTTCACACGGCCGCTGCTCGGAATGTCGAGTGCTCCGGACAGGCCGTTGTCGCCCAGCACGCCGACGCCGCTTTCGACCAGCACTTCGCGACCGATCAGCGCGGCAGCCTGCAGCGACTGGCTCGACGACAACTGCGTCGCGAGCGAGGAGAACGCGGTCTGCAGCTTGTCGATGCCCGAGACCGTCGAGAACTGCGCGATCTGGCTGAAGAACTCGGTGTTCTCCATCGGCTTGAGCGGATCCTGGTTCTGGATCTGCACGGTCATGAGCTTGAGAAAATCCTGCTGGTCGAGCGAGCTGCTCTTGCCCGATGCAGTCGACGAAAGCCCGAGGCTCGAATAGTAGTCGCTGTTGCTGCCGCCAACCGGAGGGGTCGTGCTCATGCGAGGTTCTCCATGACGATCAGCGTCCGAGCGAGAGCGTGCGCAAGGCCAGATCCTTGGCGGTGTTCATGAGCTCGACGTTGCTTTGGTAGGCGCGCGAAGCCGAGATCATGTCGACCATCTGCTCGACCACGTTGACCTTCGGCGCGTAGACGTAGCCGTCGGCATCGGCGAGCGGATGGCCGGGTTCGTAGCGCTTGTCGGGCTCGGCCTGCGATTGCACGACATCGGTCACGCGCACGCCCGGCGTGTTCTCGCCGCCGAGTTCGGCCGCGGCCTTGAACACCGGCATGTGCGCTCGATAAACCTGCGACGGATCGCCCGCGACGCTGTCGGCGTTGGCGAGATTGCTCGCCACCGTGTTGAGCCGGACCGATTGTGCGGACAGCGCGGAGCCGGTGATATCGAAGATGCGGAACGAGGACATGTCACTGTCCCGTGATGGCCGTGAGCATGCCCTTCACACGGCCGTCGATGAAGTTGAGGCTGGCTTGGTAATGCAGCGCCGCATCGGCGAACCTGGATTGCTCGATCTGCGTATCGACGGTGTTGCCGTCGACGCTGCCCTGCACGGGCACGCGCCAGACCAGGCCGGCCAGCGAGTCCGCGCCCGATTGCGCATCGAGATGCGTGCTTTGCGTCTTCAGCAGCGCCTCGTTGCCCTGCGCTCCGCCGCCGAGCTGCGCGCGGAGCGTGGCCGCGAAATCGATGTCGCGCGCCTTGAAGTTGGGCGTGTCGCTATTGGCGATGTTGCCTGCGAGCACGTCCATGCGCTGCTTCTGCACCGCGAGCGCGGCCGAATGCAGGCCGAAGAGTGGATCGAGCGCCATGGCGAGCTCCGCTGGGAATGACGATGCATCACTCCAAGCGCTGTGCCAGGGCTTCGCTTACGCGGCTTGCGACAGCTCCAGCCGGGCCAGAATCCCTTGCGCGAGCTCGTCCGCATTGAGCTTGGGAATGAACTGGTCGGCACCGACGCGCTTGACCATGGCCTGGTTGAAGGTGCCCGACAGCGACGAATGCAGCAGCACGAACAGGCCCGCAAGCCGCGCGTCCCGACGGATTTCCGTCGTCAGCCGGTAGCCGTCCATGTCGGGCATCTCGACGTCCGAGATCACCATGAGCAGCTTGTCGTGCAGGCCGCCGGGCTCGTCGGCGAGCCGCTGCAGGGCCTGCAGGGCTTGGCGGCCGTCGTTGACGACGATCGCGCCGATGCCGAGCTGGCCGAGCACGCGCTCGATGTGCGCACGCGCGACGCGCGAGTCATCCACGACGAGCACCTTGCGGCCGCGCAGCGCGGCGCCGATCGCGCCCGGATCGAACGCGCCGCGCGTCACCTGCTGCAGGTCGCCGACCACCTCGGCGAGGATGCGCTCGACATCGATGATCTCGATGCGCTGCGCCCCGATCTCGGCGATCGCGGTCAGGTAGCTCGGTCCCTGCTCGACCTCCGGCGCGGGCCGCACTTTCTCGACGTCGACATGCACGATGCGCTCGACCGAACGCACGAGAAAGCCCTGCGTGCTGCGGTTGAACTCGGAGACGATCAGGTGCGCGGCCTGCGCATCGCCTTCGCGGTCGAGCGCGCGGGCCATGTCGATGACCGGAATCACCTGCCCGCGCACCTCGGCCACGCCGGCGATGAAGGCATGCGAGGACGCCATGTGCGTGAGCATCGGACGCCGCTGCACGGCCGTCACCTTGAGTACGTTGATGCCAAAGATTTGACGCCCGTCGAGACGGAACAGCAGCAGCGCGAGCCGGTTGAAACCGGCCAGCTGGGTTTGTGCCTCGATGCGTTCCAGCAGTCCGGCGGCCATGGGCGCTCACAGGTCATCAGTCGAAACGGTCTGCAGACACTATCGGCCGATGGCTCGCGAACTTGATGCGGGCGATGCGCTGAGTCGCGCGGCATCGTCGCCGGGCACGTGCCGAGCGCCCGGCTTGCATTAAAGGCAAGCTCGCCGATTTCCCATTCCGCGATCGCGGGCACGGCGCTTGCCCCGGCGAGCCGTTCGAAATCAACGGATGAGCCGCCGATGCGCTGCCCGCTCCTACTCTCGTGCCTGTTGCTGCCGGGCCTGGCCTGGGCCGCGACACCACCCGCCTTCCAGCCCGTCGAGGGCCTCAAGGCTGCGGCCGAAGCCTACGTGCGCGCCCAGCTCGGCGGCGCCGCCGAGGTAACGGCCGAGCGTCTCGACGAGCGCGTGCGGCTGCCGGCCTGCGCCAGCGCCCCGAACGCAACGCGCAGCGGCCAGGCCGGCAATACCGCACGCTGGACCGTCGCGCTCAGCTGCGCCGGGCCACAGTCCTGGACGCTCTACGTGCCCGTGCGCGTGAGCCAGCCGCAAAACGTGCTCGTGGCCAGGCGCAACCTGCCGGCCGGCTCGATGCTGGTCGCGGCCGACCTGCGCAACGAGCGCCGCGATACCGCCACGCTTCCCCAGGGCTACGTCGACGAGCAGACCGCGGTCGCTGGCCTGGTGCTGTCGCGTCCACTCGCCGCTGGCGCGGTGCTGACGCCCGGCGCGCTCGCCAAGGCCACGGTGATCAAGCGCGGCGAAGCCGTAACCCTGGTCGGGCGCAGCGGAAGCTTCGAAATCCGCGCCCAGGGCAAGGCGATGGCCGACGCCGCCCCGGGCGATCGGCTCGCGGTCGAGAACACGAGCTCGCGACGGCTCGTGCAGGGGCGCGTGCTGGCGGACGGATCGGTGGAGGTTCCGCTGTAGCGGCTGGCCAGTGCCGTTGACGTTCCTCTCTCCCGCTTGCGGGAGAGAGTCCCGCCGAAGGCGGGGAGAGAGGGCAGCTTGATCAAAGGCGCACTCTCCGGGCCTTCCCTCACCCGGCGCTGTCGCGCCACCCTCTCCCGCACGCGGGAGAGGGGACCGCAACAACTCCTCGCGGCGTAACGCCGCCTAAAGTTCCGCCGCCATCCGCCGATACGGCTTGCAGACGGCCCCAACGCCTTTTCGAGATCCGGTCATGAGCAACACCATCGATTCCTCCTCCGGCATCAAGCCGATGCTGCCCGGCGCGGGCGAGCGCGTCGGCCAGGCGCGTCCGGCGACCGCATCGGCGGCCCCGGCTTCGGCGAGCGGATCGCGCGGCGACGACACGGTGCGGATCACGGGGGACGCCATGCAATTGCAAAGCCTGGAGAAATCCATCGGCGGCGAGCCCGCTTTCGACAGCCAGCGCGTCGCCGCGCTGCGCGCCGCGATCGCCGAAGGCCGCTACCAGGCCGACCCGGAGCGCATCGCGTCGAAGATGCTCGGCTCCAATCCGCCGCTGGCCTGAGACGCGCGATGAACACGTCCGCACCGATCGAGACGCTGTTCGACCGGGCCATGCAAAGCCTGCGCGGCATGCTCGACCTGCTCGACGCCGAGCAGCACGCCGTCGCCACGCGCGATGCGCAGGCCCTGCTCCAGCTGAGCCGCGAGAAGGCCTCGCGTCTGCAAGGCTTCGCCGAACTGCAGAACCTGCTGCGCCTGCAGTCGCTGCCCACGCATCTGCCGCTGCAGGATTTCGAGATGCTGCTGAGCCGCTGCGCGGCGCAGAACAAGGCCAACGGCATGCAGATGAACCTGCACCTGGCCCAGCAGCCCGCGACGCTGCCGGGCGTGCGCAGCGAAGGCTACGGAGCGCGCGGCGAAACGCGCTACGGCGGGCTGTCCACCTCGCTCGTTTCGGTGTGAGCTCCGCAGCCCGGCTGTCGCCGCGCGCTACTGCGCGCTGATGCCCGGCCGGCTGCCGCGCAGCTGGAACTTCTGGATCTTGCCGGTCGCGGTCTTGGGCAGTTCGGCAATGAGGTGGAACTTCGACGGCGCCTTGAAGCGCGCCATGTTGTCCCGCGCATAGGCCATCAGTTCGTCCTCGGTCGCCTGCGCGCCCGCACGCAGCACGACGAAGGCGTTCGGCGATTCGCCCCACTTGGGATGCGGCATGCCGACCACCGCCACTTCGAGCACCGCCGGATGGCGCAGCAGCACGCTCTCGACTTCGATCGACGAGATGTTCTCGCCGCCGCTGATGATCACGTCCTTGAAGCGATCGCGAATCTCGACGTAGCCATCCGGATGGATCACGGCCGCGTCGCCGGTGTGGAACCAGCCGCCCGCGAAGGCCTTCTCGGTGGCTTCCTCGTTCTGGTAGTAGCCCTTCATGACCACGTTGCCGCGCGCGACGATCTCGCCCATCGTCTCGCCGTCGTGCGGCACGTCGTTCATCGCCTCGTCGACCACGCGCAGCTCGGCCGCGCCGATCAGCTCCACGCCCTGCCGCGCCTTGATCACCGCACGCTCACGCACGCCGAGCCCGACGTGCTCCGGAACCGCCTCGCAGATCGCGATGAACGGCGTGGTCTCGGTGAGGCCGTAGACCTGCGTGATGGTCCAGCCGAGCTCCTGCTCCATGGTCTCGATGGTCGCCGCGGCCGGCGGCGCGCCGGCGGTCAGCACACGCACGCCCTTCTTCACGCGTGCGCGTTCTTCGGCCGGGCCGTTGGCGATCGAGATCAGCACCGTCGGCGCCGCGCAGAGCATGCTGATGCGCTCGACCTCGCAGAGCCGGTAGATCTGCAAGGCATCGACCTTGCGCAGGCACACGTGCGCACCGCCGGCCGCGGTGACCGTCCACGTGAAGGTCCAGCCGTTGGCGTGGAACATCGGCAGGGTCCACAGGTAGCGCTCCGCCGGCGTCATCGGCACGTGGACCATGGTGGCGATGGAATTCATCCAGGCGTTGCGATGCGTGATCATCACGCCCTTGGGACGGGCCGTCGTGCCGCTCGTGTAGTTGATCGAGAGCAGGTCGGTTTCCTGGATCTCGACGCGCTCGAAATCGGCCGGGCTCGATTCGACCAGGCTGGCGTAATCCAGCCAGCCGCTCTTGCTGCCTTCGAGCGCGACGAAATGCTGCACGCAGTCCATGCGGTCGCGCACGCGGTCGACCATGTCCAGATAATCGGAATGCACGCAGAGCACCTTGCTGCCGCTGTGCGTGACCATGTAGACGAAGTCTTCTTCGGTGAGCCGGTAGTTCATCGGCACGATCACGGCGCCGATCTGCGGCACCGCGTAGAACTGCTCGAGATGCTGGTGCGTGTTCGGCGCGATGGTGGCGACGCGGTCGCCCTGACCGACGCCGAGGCGCTGCAGCGTCGCGCTCCAGCGGTCGCAGCGGTCGCCGAACTGCGAATAGCTGAGCCGGACGTTCTCGTCGACGACGGCCTCGCGCGCTCCGTGCACCTTGCGGGCGCGGCGCAAGAAATCCAGCGGGGTCAATGCGCGTTCCATTTACGTCTCTCCTCAGCTCGGTAGAGCCTTGCTTCGATTGTCAGGTGGTGAGCTTTTCGCTTCTGGGCCGAGACAGGGTCGGCCGATCGTCATTCAACGCTGCGAATGATGCGATGCCTCGAGGATGCTTGTCTTTATTTAAGTGGCCCCACTGCTTATACTTGGGAATCATTCTCAGTTACACCCGTCGGTTCCCCAGCGTTGATCGCCCAGCCCGCCGCTTCTGTTTCGTATCGCCCGCTCAACAGCCTGTCGCTCGCCGCTGTCCTCGGCGCGCATGCCGCTGCGCTGTTCGCGGCGCTGTACTGGGTGCACAGCGCGCCGCCGGTCGAGGAGCCGAAGGTGCTGACGGTGAGCATGCTGACCCAGCCGGTCGAGCCGGTGAAACCGCCCGAGCCGCTGCCGCCCGCGCCACCGCCACCGAAGCCGGTGGAGAAACCCAAGCCCAAGCCGCTGCTGACCTCGCCCAAGCCCACGCCGGTGGCCGATCCGATCATCGCCCCGCCCCCGCCCGTCGACGAGCCCGCCGAAGCCGAGCCGGTCGCCGCCTATTCGCCGCCCTCCGAATCCGAGCCGCCCAAGGAAGCCGCGCCCGAGCCGCCGCGCTTCGACATGGCCTATCTGCAGAACCCGGCGCCGGCCTATCCGGCGATGTCCAAGCGGCTGCACGAGGAAGGCACCGCGGTGCTGCGCGTGCTCGTCAGCGAAACCGGTGAGGCGCTGACCGTGGAAGTCGACAAGTCGAGCGGCTACTCACGACTCGACGACGCGGCTCGCCGCGCGGTACAACGCTGGAAGTTCTCGCCGTCGCGCATGGGCGAGAAGCCCGTTCGCGGAATCGCGATCGTCCCGATCGTTTTCTCGCTTGCCCGCAACTAAACCGCCAATCCGCTAACCAGAACGACGTCATGGAACCGCAATCCCTCGGCATTCAGCACTTCCTCGGCCAATCCGACGCCGTCTCCAAATTCCTGCTCATCGTGCTGGTGCTGATGTCGGTGGCGAGCTGGTATCTGATCGTCAGCAAGAGCATTCGGCTGGCGCTCGAGCGCCGCCGCAGCGAGCGCTTCCTGAACTTCTTCTGGAACGCCAAGGATCTCACCGAGGTGCAGGAGGCGGTCGTCAAGCATCATGCCGACGAGCCGTTCTCGCATCTGTCGCATCACGCGATCTTCGCGCGCGAGCACCACGCGCGCTTCGGCGCGAGCCGTCTCGAAGAGGCCGGCAGCGCGGCCGAGTTCCTCACGCGCACGATCCGCAAGGTGATCGACGAGGAGACCGCGAAGATGGAATCGGGCCTCACCGTGCTCGCTTCGGTCGGCTCGACCGCGCCGTTCGTGGGCCTGTTCGGCACGGTCTGGGGCATCTACCACGCGCTGCTCGCGATCGGCATGAGCGGCTCGGGCTCGCTAGACAAGGTCGCCGGCCCGGTCGGCGAAGCGCTGATCATGACCGCCATCGGCCTCGGCGTCGCCATTCCGGCGGTCCTCGGCTACAACTTCCTGGTGCGCTCGAACCGCATGGTGCTCGCGCGCCTCGACACCTTCGCACACGATCTCTACGCCTTCCTGACCACCGGCGCGCAGTTCGTCGCCGCGCCGCCGGTGCGCGTGGTCAAGTCCACGGCCGGCAACTAAAGGAGCTGAGCGATGGCGTTCGGAAGCTTCGGGCACACGCCCAACAAAACGCCGATGGCGGAGATCAACATGGTCCCGCTGATCGACGTAATGCTCGTACTGCTCGTGATCTTCATCGTCACCGCCCCGCTGCTGACCAACGCGGTGAAGATCAACCTGCCGCAGGCGAGCTCCGAAGTGCTCAAATCCGAGCCCGACAAGATCGACTTCGCGATCAACGAAACCGGGCAGATCTTCTGGGACGGCCAGCCGGTATCGCTCGATCAGGCGATCTCGCGCCTGCAGCAGGCCGGCCAGAAAGAGCCTTCGCCCGAGCTGCACATTCGCGCCGACCGCAACACGCGCTACGAAATCCTCGCGCAGGTGATGGCGGAGGCTTCGAAAGCCGGCGTCAGCAAGATCGGTTTCATCTCCGATCCGAGCGGAACGGGCAGCGCGCCGGCAACCGGCGAAGGCGCGCAACAAGTTCAGCCTTGATGCGTTTGCCTTCTCCCTCCGGGAGAAGGTGCCCCGAAGGGACGGATGAGGGATGTGCCGTGATAGCCGGGCTTCACTATCCGTGAGAGTCCCTCAACCTCTGCCGGAGGGAGAAGGAGACGAGAACCGCGATCAGTAGACGTCGCGCCGATAGCGGCCGTCATCGCGCAGCTTCTCGACCAGTGTTTCGCCGAGCACCTCGACGAGCGCGGCGTGCACGCCGCTCGCCATGCCCTGCGCGCTGCCGCAGACGTAGATCGCGGCGCCCTGCTCCACCCATTCGCTCAGCCGCTGCGCCTGCTCGCGCAACACGTCCTGCACGTAGCGTCGCTGCGCGCCATCGCGCGAGAACGCGAGATCGAGTTCGGCCAGCGAGCCCTGCGATTGCCAGCTCAGCAGCTCGTCGCGATAGTGGAAATCGTGCGCGGCCTGGCGCTCGCCGAACAGCAGCCAGTTGGCCTTGTGCTGCGCGGCGATGCGCTCCTTGAGCAGGGCGCGCAAGCCGGCGATGCCGGTTCCGTTGCCGACCAGGATCATCGGCCTCGCATCGAGCGGCGCATGAAACGTGGCATTGCGGCGCACGCGCGCGCGCACGCTGGATTGCAGCGACGCCTGCTGCGTCAGGAATCCGGAGCCGATGCCGATGCTGCCGTCGGGCCTGCGCGTCTGCCGGATCAGCAGATGCGCCGCACCATCGGCTGCGATCGAGGCGATCGAGTAATCACGCTGCGCGGGCGGATCGACCGGCAATTCCACCGCGAGCACGTCGCCGGCCTGCCAGCGCGTGTTCGCGGGCGGGACGAGCGCGACGTGAAAACACGGAGCCCCGAGGCTGCCGGCGTTGAGCACGCGACGCTCGGTCAAGGTCCAGCTTTCGAACTCGGGCTCGCTCCAGACCAGCGGCTCGCCGCCGACGAGCGCTTCGATGCGCTGCTGCCAGCTCTGGATCGCCATCGCATCCGCATTGTCGACTTCGATGCGCTCGAACAGCGGCGTCGCCCCGCGCTCCTGCAGCCAGGCATCGAGCCTGCGGCCCCAGCCGCAATACTGGCTGTAGCTGCGATCACCGAGCGCGAGCACGGCGTAATCGAGCGCCAGCGGCGCGTCCTGGGCCATCACCTCGCGCAGGAAGCGCAGCGCGCCGTCGGGCGGGTCGCCTTCGCCCGTCGTGCTCGCGACGAACAAGGCGCGAGGCGCCGCACGCAAGGTCGGCGCATCGAGATCGTGGATCGAGATCACGCGGGCGCTCGCGCCGCCGGCCTGCAGCGCCTTCGCGCTCTGCCAGGCGAGCTGCTCCGCATGCCCGGTCTGGCTCGCGTACACGACGAGCCAGTTCGCATCGGACGCGACTTCATGCGCCTTGCGGCGACGCCGCCACAAGGCCAGGCACAACAGCAGATACAGCGCGATGGCGCCGAGCGCGATGAGCCAGCGCTCGCGCCCCGGATCGATCCACTGCGCAGCGCCGGGCTGCAGGCCGAACAAGCCGATCGCGGCGATCAGGAGCAACAGCAGCAGAATCGTCGTGCCGACCTGCGTTCTATCGAATTTCACGCCTGGCAAACCTCAAGCTTCGAGCAGCCGGCTCCAGGCCGTGCTCGCATATTCATCGAAACGTCCGCTCGCGCCATTGCGCATGACGAACAAGGCGGCCACGTTTTCGCGCTCGGCGAAGGCCATGCCGTCCTGCAGGCCGAGCGCGGTCAGCACGGTGGCGAGGCCGTCGGCAAGCATGCATCGTGGATGCACCACGCTGACGGCCGCGGGCGCCGGATTGAGCGGATACCCGCTGCGCGGATCGAGCGTGTGCGCATAGCGGCGCTCGCCTTGTTCGAAGTAGCGACGGTAGTCGCCCGAAGTGGCGACCGCGATGCCGTCGAGCGCGAGCAGCCACGGAGCCTCGAACGGAGCCTCCGGAATGGCTTCGAGCGTGACCCACCACGGATGATCGTCGGGCTTGCAGCCTTGTCCGCGCACCTCGCCACCGACTTCGCAGAGATGATGCGCGATGCCATGGCGCTGCAAGGCTTCGCAGAGCCGGTCGACGCCGTAGCCCTTGGCGATCGACGACAGATCGAGCGCGAGACCGCCGGGCTGCGTGATCGAGCGCGTCTGCTCGTCGAGCCGCAGGCGCCGCCAGCCGCAGCGTGCGAGCGCTTCGCGAATCTCCTGCGCCGAAGGCGGCAGCGCATCGCGCGGTTTGGCGCCGAAGCCCCAGACATCGACGAGCGCGCCGGCGGCCGGATCGTAGGCGCCGTTGCTGGCGCGTGCGAGTTCGCAAGCGCAACGCAGCACCTCGAAGAAAGCTTCCGGCAAAACCTGCGTACTGCCGGCAGGCGCGTCGTTGAAACGCGACAGCAGCGAGTCGGGCTTCCAGTGACTCATCTGCTCGACGACCTCATCGAGCTCGGCCTGCAGCAGCCGCTGCAACGGCAGGGCATCGAGCCGCTCGGGTGGCGCGCACACCGACACGCTCCAGGTCGTGCCCATGCTCTCGCCGCGCAACTGGCGCACCACCGATCCCGCTTCGGGACCGGCCTGCGCGACGGCGGACAGCTGCGGCGGCAGCAGAACGCGGCTCACGAGGAACTCAAAGTTTCAATTGCGCCGCATGCGACATCGAACGGATCAGGGCGGCAGCACGTCGAAGACGCCCGCGTAGCTCGTGCGGCGATCGGTGGCGGGCTTCTCGGCGTTCTTGTCGGAAACCGAGGCCGACAGATAGTGCAGGCCGGGCTGCGTGAAGTTGAGCTTGAGCAGGCCCTGCGCGTCCGACTTCACGATCACTTCACCCATGCTGTCGCGGTAGCGCACGCCGTCTGCGATCACTTCCACCTCCACTCCCGAAGCCGGCTTGCCGTCGAGCAGCAGCTTGAACGTCGCTTCTTCGCCGACGTAGAGA
Organism: Hydrocarboniphaga effusa AP103; assembly: GCF_000271305.1. GTDB lineage: Bacteria > Pseudomonadota > Gammaproteobacteria > Nevskiales > Nevskiaceae > Hydrocarboniphaga > Hydrocarboniphaga effusa. The sequence goes on along the minus strand of NZ_AKGD01000002.1, from coordinate 542,565 downwards.
TCGGTGAACGCCGTCACCGGCACGAGCTCCAACCCCTTGCCGACGGGCTTGAGCGCGCCGTCGTTCGGCGCGCCGGCCGTCACGTAGGTGGCGAGCGTGCTGCTCATCTGCGTGACCTTGAGGTTCTTGGCTTTCTTCGGCACTTCCTTGGCGAAGCCTTCGGCAGTAAACGGCGTACCGCGCGGTGGCCAGCGCTTGTTCTTGCCGTCTTCTTCCCAGCTCGCGCTGACGTTGCTGTTCACGAACGCGATCTTGTACGTGCCGGCCTGCTGCAGCTGCAGATCGAAGCTGCTGCGCAGCTTGCCCTTGGAAGGATTCTCGGGCTGCACGGTGCTGCCGTCCGGCGCGGTGATGACCATGTTGTCGAGCGCCAGCGCATTGTGATCGCGAACGAAGGGCTGCGTGGCGACGCCGGCGTCGACGGTGACCCACTGGCCGACGCTCAGCGTCGTCTTGGACGGCGCGAGCCAGGGCTTGTGCGCCTGCGCGGCGATCGGCAGCAGCAGCGCGACAGCGACCAGCGTGCGCCCGGCGGTGAAATGCTTGAGCAGATTTTTCATGTCGTGGATTCCTCTATCGATTGCGAACGTCAGCTCAAGGCTTGATCGCCAGCGTGATGGCGCCGAGCTCGCTCTTGCCGGCAGCCTTGAGTTCCTGCTTGCCCGCCGCCGGCCATTCGAACGGAATGTCGACGAGTTCGCGGCCACCGTCTTCGCGCGCGGCTTCGACGACGAGCTTGTACTTGCCCGGCGCGAGTTCGGCGAGCGGGGCCTTGCCGGTGGAAAAGCTGAGCTTGTGCTCGCCGACCGGGCGCGTCGCGCCGGTCACGCCGTCGATCGGCACCGAGAGTTCACGTCCCGTGCGGCGCCACCACTGGCGCAGATCGGGCAGCCACTTGGTTCCGCCTTCGCCGCCGCCGGCCTGCGCGCCCGGGCCCTTCGGCGCATCGCCCGCCGGAGCCGCGGCCGGCCCACCCGGACCGCCGCCGCGCTTGAGCTGGTACCAGACCGCCAGGTTGCTCGCGACGCTGCGATCTTCGCGCTCGAGCCAGACGGCGACGTAGGGACGGTGGTACTCGGCCACGTCGAGCTGCGGAATCTGCACGCTGACGTCGAGATCGGCAGCCATCGCGGGCGCGGCCGAAAGCCCGCAGACGGCGATGGAGAGAGGGGTTCGCATGGAAGGCAATTTCATGGTCGGGCTCGTAGCATCAAATGACGTCAATGAATGAACAGCAGGGCCAGAAGCAGCGGAAGCAGCAGGCCCAGGCCAACGAAAGGCCAGGTGCCGACACGGCGTCTGGCGTGCAGCTGCAACAGGAACAGACCGCTGATCGAAAATATCAGGCAGGCGACCGCAAACACATCGAGGAACCAGCTCCACACCAGGCCCGAATTGCGGCCCTTGTGCAGATCGTTGAAATACGAGATCCAGCCGCGATCGGTGCGCTCGTACTCGATCTCGCCGCTGGCCAGGTCGACGCTGAGCCAGGCATCGCCGCCGGGTCGCGGCATCGAAACGTAGAGCTCGTCGGACGACCATTCGGGGTTGCCCGTGACGCCGCGCAGCGACCACTCCTTGCCGAGCCAATCGAGCAGCAGCGCCGGCAGCGCGCCGCCCGCGTCGGCCTGTGTCTCGAGCAGGGCGCGCAGCTCCATCGGCAGTTCGCCATGCAGCTTGGTGACCTGCGGCGAAGTCTTGATCTGCGAAGCGTGATTGAGCGTGATGCCGGTGGCCGCGAACAGGATCATGCCGATCAGGCTGATCGCCGCGCTGATCCAATGCCACTGCGTAAGCTGGCGCAGCCAGAACGAGCGCCGCGCCTGCTGTCTTGCGCTGCGGACCAAGGCGCCGTGGGTCGACGCCGATGCGCTCTCGCCGCTCACAGCTCCGCCCAGCGGCGCAGCAGGTTGTGATAGACGCCGGTCAGTTGGACGAGTGAGGCATGATCGGCCGAAGTCTTGTTGAGCTTTTGCAGCGCCGAATCCATTTCGAACAACAAGGTCCGCTGCGAGTCTTCGCGAACCAGACTCTGCACCCAGAAGATGCTCGCTATGCGCGCGCCGCGCGTAACGGCATTGACCTTGTGCAGACTGGTCGATGGATAGAGGACAAGATCCCCGGCCGGCAGCTTGGCCGCATGAGCTCCGTAGGTGTCTTCCATCACCAGTTCGCCGCCGTCGTATTCCTCCGGAGCACTCAGGAACAAAGTGCCCGAGAGATCGGTGCGTACGCGCAGGCCTTTGGTTCGCACGTCGCGCACCGCCGTATCGACGTGCATTCCGAATTGCCCGCCACCGGTGTAGCAATTGAACAGCGGCGGAAAAACCTTGTGCGGCAATGCGGCCGACAAGAAGGTTTCATTGCGCCCGAGCGCCTTGAGCACGATCTCGCCGAGCTGCTGGGCCACCGGATGTTCTTCGGTGAGCTGCAGATTGCGCTTGACCTGCGCGGCCTGCGGCCCCGCCGTGACGCGCCCGTCCTCCCACTGGGTTTGATCGAGCACGCCGCGCATATGCGCAATCTGATCTGCCGAAAGAACATTGGGAATATGAAGCAGCATGGCGAAACCTTGAGACCTAAGAAATGAAAGCCCCTCTGGAATTGGAGGGGCTTTCATTCATACCACAGGATCAGAACTTGACGTTCAGGCTCACGAGATAAGAACGCGCCGTCCCCGGGAGATAACGCGAACCGCCGTTGTTGACCGCCGCCACGTAGTCTTCGTCGAAGAGGTTGTAGCCGTTGAGCTGCACCGAAAGGTTCTTGGTCGCTTCATAGGTGACCATGGCATCGACGAGCGTATAGCTGCTGACCTTGTAGATGCCGGTGTACCCAACCTGACCGCTGGCCGCGTTGACGGTGCCGTTCGGATTGTTATTTTCCTGGCGAACCATGTCATCCACATACTGCACGCCGGCGCCGAAAGTCAGCTTGTATGGCACCAGGCGATAAGTGGTCCACAAAGTGGCGTTCCATTCCGGAGTGAAGCGAGCGCCTGCTCCGTCAGACTGCGTCGCACCGGGCGTGGTAGTGCCCTGCGTGATTTCGGCCTTCTGCTTGGTTATGCCCGCGCTCACGTTCCAGTTCGGCAGCACTTCGCCGACCAGCGCAAGTTCCACGCCCTTGGTTTCGCGCTTGCCGTACTGGATCACGATGTCGGGGTTGTCCCCCGCACGCGCCAGTTCATTCTTGTTGGTGCTCTGGAATACAGCAGCCGTCGCCGCCAGGCGGCCACCGAACAGATCCCACTTGGTGCCGAGTTCGTAGTTCTCGGCCTCCTGCGGATCGAGATTCGGGTTGGCGATGTTGGTGGCCGTAGCGGACAGCGAGAAGTTCGCACCACCCGGCGGCTGATACGAATTGGCATACGAAGCGTAGACGCTGCTGATGCTCGTCGGCTTGAACAGCACACCGGCCTTCCAGCTCAGCAGATTGTCGGCGGCTTCGATGCGCGGCACGGCGGTCAGGACGTAAGCGGGAGGAGTGCCCGAGGCGGCAGCGGTCACGGCCTCGGTTTCGGTCTCGTAGCGCTCCCAGCGCAGGCTGCCGTTGATCAGCCAGCGATCGGTGATGTGCAGCGTGTCGAACAGGTAGGCGGCGGTCGTGATGGTCTGGCCATCGGTGTAGCCGCCGGTTTTGGCGTAATCCAGCCGCGTTACGTTGCGATCCGGGTTGTACAGGTTGGCGGTCGTGACTTCGGTAGGCTGCGTCGTTCCGGGCGCCAAGCCGTAGCTCGGCGTGTACTGACGCTCGTAGATGAACTCCACACCGCCGCCGAGCGAGTGCTCGACGATGCCGGTCTTGAACGTACCGGTCAGGTTGGTCTGGTTGGTCATGATCTCGTTGACACGGCCGGTGGCCTGAATCGAACGCGTGACGGTCATGTCCTCCGGATTGCGTAGCGTGAGACCGTTGGGTGGCGGCGTGGGCTCCGGGCGCGGCGGGTTGGCGGCCGGATCGGCGTTCTGGCCGAAGGCCCCGTTGGTGATGGTCGCGGCATTGATACCCGTCAGCACGCGCTCCTGCTCGCTTTTGCCGTAACGGGCGGTATTGCGCACAACGAAGCCTGGAGCCAGATCGTGCTCGAACTTCGCCGTGAGCATATTGGCTTTGATGTCTTCGAAGTCTTGCGCGAAACCGTAGTAGTTCTTCGAATTAGGCGCGGCCAAACCACCGCCGGCATCAACCACCTGTTGAATGGGCTGCGGAACCGAGTTCGGATAACGGTAGCCCGGCAAGCCGAGCGTCGTCACACCGCCATCGGGCGTGTTGTCCTGCCGAACGTGCTGCGAGAACAGATAGAAGCGCGTTTCAGTACCGAGACCGAACGCAACCGAAGGCGCGATGCCCCAGCTCTTGCGTTCGATGAAATCGCGGCCGGCGACGCCGCCGTCCTGGCCCATGAGGTTCAGACGCACGGCGGTTTTCTCGCCGAGGGTCTGGTTGAGGTCGGCCGTAACGCGGCGACGATCCTCGCTGCCGTAGCTCACGGTGCCGGCTTTGAAATCTTCGGCCGACGGCAACTTGCTCGAAAGATTGATGTAGCCGGCCGTCGCGCCGCGGCCGTTGTCCGCGCCGGACGGGCCTTTGACGACCTCGATCTGCTCGACGTTGAACACGTCGCGCACGGCAGTGCCGAGATCGCGGACGTTGTCGATGAAGATGCTGTTCTGGGTATCGAAACCGCGCATGCTGATCGCATCGCCGCTGGTCGAGTTGCCGTTTTCACCCTGCTGAAGCGTGATGCCGGGGGTGTTGCGGAGCGCTTCGGTCAACGTGGTGGCGACGCGCTCCTGCAACAGCTCCTTCTTGATGACGGTGATCGTCTGCGGCGTGTTGACGAGCGGCTCGGTGAACTTGGGCGAAGAGACCGTTTCGGCCTTGTAGGTCTGTTCCGCTTTGTCCTCCACCTTCACCTGCGGCAGCGCCACGGCGCGCTCGTTGGTGGCGGGAGTTTCGGAAGCTTCCTGAGCAAAACCCGGAACCGCGTACACGACCAACGCCGCTGCGGCCAGCGGCCTCAAACGAAACTTCAACATGCGTAAAACCCCCGTGGAATCATTTATCAGCCCGGCGATGACCGGAGCGCTATGCACGTCTGCCGTTGCAGCGTCTGCCCCTCTTACAAACGAATACGATTCTACATGAGAATCATTATCGAGTAAAAATGGGCTGCATTTTCGTTACAGAACTTTACAAATGCCCTCCACGCCTCCTCTGGCCGCCGTTTCATGCCCGGAACGAGGCCGCCCACATCGGGGTGAACTTCGGACATGAAAAACCCGGCGCGAGGCCGGGTTCTTCGTCCCAGAGATGCGCGACCCGGTCAGTCCGGGTCGGTTTCGGCCGCCGCCTTGCCCTTGCCGCTTTCCGCCTTCTGCGCGGCCTCGACGACCTCGAACACGTCGCTGGCCCAGCCGCCGACCTCGCGCGTCACATCGCGCACCGCGCCGGTGATGACGCCGGTGACGCGGCCGACGCGCTCGGCTCCGGATTCGACGGCCACCTGCAGTACGTCCTTGAACAGTTCCAAACGGCTCGGCATGAAGTCTTCTCGTCGGCGGCCCGATCAGGCCTGGGCCGGCAGCATCGCAGACCGCGGCGGCAGCGCCAACGTCAGGATGCGCTTGACCACGCTGCCGAACTGCTCGCCGAGCGAGCCGGTGTTGTACGGCAGGCCGTAGCGTTCGCAGATCTCGCGCACTTCGACCGCGATCTCACCATAGCGGTGCGCCGGCAGATCGGGGAACAGGTGATGCTCGATCTGGTGGCTCAGGTTGCCGCTCATCAGATGCAGCAGCTTGCCGCCTTCGATGTTGGCGCTGCCGAGCAGCTGGCGGCGATACCAGGCGCCACGCGTTTCGTTGTCGAGCGTGGACTTTTCGAAGGTTTCGACGCCGTCCGGAAAGTGCCCGCAGAAGATGATCGTGAACGCCCAGACGTTGCGGATCAGGTTGGCGCTCGCATTGCCCGCGAACGTGAACAGCGCGAACGGGCCCGACAGCGCCGGAAACAGCAGGTAATCCTTGAGCCACTGGCGACGCGTCTTCTTCCAGATGCCGCGCAGGATCGGCACCGAATCACGCCAGCTTTTCTTGCCTTCGACGATCTGGTCGACCTCGGCGTCGTGCACGGCCACGCCGTACTGGAACAGCACTGCGAGCAGGAACGCATACAGCGGATTGCCGAGATACTTCGGATGCCAGGCCTGCGCCGGGTCCATGCGCAGGATGCCGTAGCCCACGTCGCGATCGACGCCGAGCACGTTGGTGTACGTGTGGTGCATGACGTTGTGCGAATGCTTCCACTGCTCGCCCGGGCAGGCGTTGTCCCAGTCGAAGCTCTTGGAACTCAGCGCCGGATCGCGCGCGAAGTCGTACTGGCCATGCATGATGTTGTGGCCGATCTCCATGTTGTCGAGGATCTTGGCGACCGACAGCGCGGCGACGCCCGCGATCCAGGCCGGCGGCAGAAAGCCGAGCCACAGCAGGCCACGGCCCGCGATCTCGAGGTTGCGCTGCAGGCGGATCACGCCGCGAATGTAGTCGACATCGCGCGAGCCGAGATCGGCGATCACGCGATTGCGGATCGCATCGAGCTCCTCGCCGAAAGCCTGCAATTGTTCCGCGGTCATCGTCTTCTGGGTCGTCATGGCAAGCGTCCTCGTCAAAATCAAAGATCGAGCGTGACGTCGCCGACGGCGGCGCTCACGCAAAGCTGGATGTCCTGCTCGCCCTCGTCGGAGAGCGTGCCGTTGCGCAGATCGCGCACGCGGCCCGAGGTCTTGCGGCACAGGCAGCTGTGGCAAATGCCCATGCGGCAGCCGGCGTCCGGTCGCAGGCCGGCGGCTTCGGCCTGATCGAGCAGGCTGCGGCCGTCGTTGGCGACGTAGCGCTCGCTGCGCGAAAAAATCAGATCGCCGTTCGCGGAGCCCGGCGCAGCGGCCGGCTTGCTCGCGGCGACGAAGCGCTCGTAGCGCAGTTGCTCGCTGCGTCCCTGTTGCTGCATCGCGAGTTCGACCGCATCGATCAGCGCGGCCGGGCCGCAGACATAGGTCATCGCCTGCGCGAAGGTTTCACCGAGCGCCTGCAATTGCGAGGCTTCGAAATGACGCGAAGCCGTACCGACGCGCGTCTCGACGATGCGAATCGTCCACTGCGGACGCAGTTCGGCGATGCGCTGCAATTCCTGCACGAACAAGCCCTGCTCGCGATTGCGCACGTAATAGAGCACCGCCACCGGCTCGCTGCGATGACGGCTCAGCAGGCTGCGCAGCAACGACAGTACCGGCGTGATGCCGCTGCCGCCCGCGATCAGCAGCAGCGGAGATTCGACTGCCGGCAGCACGAAGTCGCCTTCGGCCTGCGACAGCGTCAGCACCTGGCCGACCTGTGCGCGCTCGAACAGCCAGGACGACACGCGTCCCTGCTTGCGCACCGCGATCTCCAGGCTTCCATCCGCGCTGCCGGGCGCTTCGGAGAGCGAATAGCAGCGCGTCAGCCGCACGCCATCGACCTCGACGCCGACGCGCACGTACTGACCGGCGCGAAACCCCGTCCAATGCCGGTTCGGCCGCAGGCGCAGCACCACCGCGTCCTCGGTCGGCCGCTGCACGCCGACGATGCGCGCCTTCACCTGATCGACCGACCACAGCGGATTCCACTGCTCGATGAAGCGCTCGACGCCGTGCGGCGCCGTCAGCGTGGCGGCGACTTCCGACTTGAGCAGGCGGTCGAGACCGCGCATCCAGATTCCGGAGGCCGGCGAGGCGAGCTTGGGCGAGGCGAACATGGATACTCCCAATACATAAAGTGAACGACTGTGCACAAACTAAATCAGCCTGATTTAGAATGTCAACACTTGTTCACTTTCAATTCGGAAAGTGCCCCTTTCGGCTCCCCAGACCGCCTATACTTCGATGACCAGAACCGCATGGGCCGCGCCCGCCAAGTTTGTAATGAGTGAACGATCGATCACAGAGCAACTCGGGGATCTCCAGAGCGCCCGGGAAGGTCGCGGCACGCGAACGCGCCAAGCCTTGCAGGAGGCGGCGTTGCGCATGGTCGAGGGCGATCGCAGCTTCAGCGGCCTGAGCCTGCGCGAAGTTACGCGCGAAGCCGGGGTGGTGCCGACCGCGTTCTATCGGCACTACGCGACGATGGAAGAACTCGGGCTCGACCTCGTCGCCGAATCGTTCGAGACGCTGCGCCGCATGATCCGCTCGGTGCGCAGCGAAGGCCTGCCGACCGATCGCATCATCACGAGCTCGGTGGAGCTGCTCGTGAAGCACGTGCACGCGCATCGCCGGCACTTCGGCTTCATCGCACGCGAGCGCTACGGCGGCTACGCGAGCCTGCGCGAGGCGATTCGTCGCGAGATCCGGCTGTTCGCGGCCGAGCTGTCGACCGACCTCGCGCGCTTTCCGTTGCTCGATCGCTGGGCTACCGAAGACCTGCAGATGCTCGCGAGCCTGATGGTCAACGCCATGGTTTCGATCGCCGAAGACATCCTCGATGCGCCGCAACGGCCCGACGCCGAGGCCGACATCATTCGCCGGGCCGAGAAACAGCTCGTGTTCATGACGCTCGGCATTCCGGCTTGGCGCTCGCAGCCGCCGCGCTGAACCGAGTCTCAGTTTGCAAGCAGGCCGGCGCGCCTGATTGCAGCCTGCACCGATGCTGCAATGCAGCGCGGGTTTTTCCTACATTTCCCTCGCTTTGGACCTAGGAAAAGCCTTCATTCCAGCCGTTGAACGGCGCGGTATAAAAGTGTCCTGCGCGTGGCTGGGACACGCGCTGAAAACCGCTTGCGCGGCAAATCAAGGTCAAGGGAGCCGTAATGAAAAAGCTAGTTCTGTGCGCCGCGGTAGCGGCGCTGGCAGGCGCGACTGCTGCGTCCGCCACTCAGCCGATTTACTCCAAACACGCAAACTTCGATGCCAGCCTCGCCCGCAAGGCCCCTTCGACGAGTTCGAAGTCGCTGAACCGACCGCAGCGCATCAGCGCCGCCCAGGCTCCCAAAGCCAGAAAAGAGCTGCAGCCGCAGATCAAGATGGCCAGCCAGCCGACGCTGCGCAACGAATCGGACGGTCACCTCGGCGTCGACACCTTCGTCTGGTCCAACGCCCAGGCGCAGGCCACGCCGCTGACTCCGCTCAAGGCCGGCCAGCGCCTCGAAACCGGTGCCCGCGCCTTCCTGTCGCTCAATTCCTCCAAGCTCGGCCTGAGCAAGGCCGCGCTCCAGAACGCTCGCCTGATCGAGCAGCACGAAACCCATGGCGGGCCCAAGATCGCGCGCTTCCAGCAGACGCAGGACGGCATCGACGTGTTCGGCCGCCAGATCAGCGTGATGATGGATCGCAACATGAAGCCGGTCGCGGCTTCGGGTTATTTCGCACCGCAGAAGAGCGATGGTGGCTCGCACGGCATCGCCAAGCGCCAGGCCGCGTCGTTCGATCTGAGCGTCGCCCAGGCCGTGTCCAAGGCCTTCTCGAATCTGGGCGGCAGCGTCTCGGCGGGCTCGCTGCAGACGCTCGGGCAGAAAGGCGCCTACACGCTGCTGCGCGCGCCCACCATCAAGGCGCCCGGCAAGCTGGGGCTGCACGGCTCGCCGCGCGGCAAGCAGGTGCTCTATCCGCTCGGCGACGAGCTCGTTCCGGCCTGGTACGTCGAGCTCGCGACCGCCTCGCCCAAGGAACGCGGCAGCTTTTCCTACGGCTACGTGGTGTCGGCCGCGACCGGCGAGGTGCTGTTCCGCAAGAACCTCACCGAATACGAAGCCTTCACCTATCGCACCTGGGCCGACAGCACCGGCGAAAACCGCCCCTACGACAGCCCGCTCGGCAGCGATTTCCCGACCACTCCGCTGACCACGCTCGACCCGAACTTCGATCCGCCGCGCACGCCGGTGCCGAGCAATCTGGTGACGATCGACCACGGCCCGATCTCCACCGGTGATCCCTGGCTCACGGCCGGCGCCACCGAGACCGTCGGCAACAACGTCGACGCGTACATCGACCTGGCCGGCAAGCCCGGTGAAGACCCCAACTTCGACACCGGCGGGCTCGACAAGGACCTCGGCGACTACCGCGCCAGCGTCACCGCACCGGGCCTGTTCGATTACAGCTACCAGGCCGGCGACAGCCCGATCACCGATTCGGCCCGCCGCAACGCGATCGTCAACCTGTTCTACATGAACAACTGGCTGCACGATTACTGGTACGACGCCGGCTTCGACGAAGCCGCCGGCAACGCCCAGGCCAGCAACTACGGCCGCGGTGGCGAGGAGGGCGACCCGATCCTGGCGCAGGCGCAGGACTGGGGCGGCCGCAACAACGCCAACATGAGCACACCGGCCGACGGCGAGTCGCCGACGATGCAGATGTACCTGTTCGATGGCGCGGTCACCCTGGGCCTCAACGTCACCTCGCCGGCACTCGGCGAGTTCGATGTCGGCACCGCTTCGTTCGGCCCGACCAATTTCAGCTTCACGGGCAGCCTCACCACCACCACGCCGGCCAACGGCTGCGCGGCACTCGCCAATACCGCGGCGGTGACGGGCAAGATCGCGGTCATCGATCGCGGCGCCTGCAGCTTCCAGCTCAAGACGCTCAATGCGCAAGCCGCTGGCGCGGTCGGCGTGATCATCGCCAACAACGCGGCCGGCGAAGCGCCCGGCCTCGGCGGCGACGACACGCTGGCAAGCCCGACCATCGGCACGATCAGCGTCAGCCAGGCCGACGGCACCACGCTCAAGACTGCCATTTCCGGCGGCACCGTGGTGGCCAGCGCGAGCATTCCGACCGAGTCCGACTACGACGGCACGGTGGACAACGGCATCGTCGCCCACGAGTTCTTCCACTACGTGAGCAACCGCCTCGTCAACGACGGCTTCGGCCTCGTCAACACGCAGGGCCGCGGCATGGGCGAAGGCTGGTCCGACGTCGCCGCGCTGCTGCTGACGGTGCACGAAGGCGATGACGCGATCGCGGGCAACGCCAACTTCGGCGGCGCCTATTCGACGGCGACCTACTCCACCGGCAGTGCCTACTTCGGCATTCGCCGCGCACCGTATTCGGTGAACCCGGACGTGTTCCCGATGACGTTCCAGCACATCGAGAACGGCGTCGAGCTTCCGGCCGGCGTCCCGCTGGCGTTCGGCCAGGATGGAGCGGACAACGCCGAAGTGCACAACTCCGGTGAAATCTGGGCCAACACGCTGTGGACGTTCTACGTGGCCCTGCTCAACGACTCTCGCTACGACTTCGCCGAGGCTCAGGATCGCTTCAAGAAGTACGTCATCGCCGGCCTCAAGATGACGCCGTTCGCTCCGACCTTCCTCGAAGCGCGCGACGGCATTCTGGCTGCGGCTTTGGCGACCGACCAGGCCGATTTCGAACTGGCCGCCACCGCGTTCGCGAAGATGGGCATGGGCGTCGGCGCCATCGCGCCGTATCGCCTCGATACCGACAACGCCGGCGTGCGCGAGAGCTATGTTGCGCTCGCGGCTTCGTTCGAAGTCACCGACTATTCGATCGACATCACCACCGACAACGACGCAGACGGCATTCTCGATGCGGGCGAAACCGCGCAGGTCACGGTCAGCATCCACAGCAACGGCACGCGTGACCTGAGCAATGCGGTGACGGCCAACCTGACCGCCGTCGGCAACCTGACGAAGCCGGCGACGGTGACGTTCCCGGCGGTCGATGCGAACGGCAACAGCAGCGTGAGCTTCCCGATCACGCTCACCAGCGCCACGCTCGCGCAAACCGTCAGCCTCACGCTGGACTTCCCGCAGGTGGGCGCCTCGGCCGACGCGGTGGTCGAGCCCGATGCGGTCACCGCCTCGCTGTCGGTGAACTATGACGTGCAGCCGCGGGCCTTCGAGTCCGACGACGTCGAGAGCCCGCTGGCCTCGGAATACGACTGGGGCGTGCAGCTGCTGAGCGGCCATCCGGACGTCGGCAACTGGGGCATCGTCGATGGCGATTCGTTCTTCGGATCGGGCCTGGGCTGGTACATCCCGGACAACGAGCTCGCCTCCGACGCCGTGCTGGTCTCGCCGCCGATCAAGGTCGGAAGCGCCGCCTTCACCTTCAGCTTCGATCACTACTACCAGTTCGAATACGCCGGCTCGCTCGGCGATGGCACGCCGGTCAGCTACGACGGCGGTGTGCTCGAAGTCAGCCAAGATGGTGGCCAGACCTGGGTCGACGTGACCGCAGCCGGTGGCAACTTCACCGTAGGCGGCTACAACGGCCTGGTGCTCGCGTTCGACGAGGAGAACGGCCGCGAAGGCTTCGCCGATTACAGCCAGGATTTCTTCTCGACCTCGACCGTGAGCTTCGGCACCAGCCTGGCCGGCAAGACTGTCCGCTTCCGCTTCCGCGCGGCCTCGGACATCCTCACCGGCGAGTTCGGCTGGTTCATCGACAACTTCCGCTTCACCGGCAACGCCAATCCGCCGTTCGGCGAAGTGGTGGCGAACGGCACCGCCAACTATCCGGTGGAAGTCGTGGTTCCGGCGAACTTCAGCGCGCCCGAACGCGTTGCGGGCTCGCTGACGCAGGCCACCATCACGCTCGCGGGTGGCGCACAGGATCGCAACGGCCTCGCCGGCGTGACCTATGCGTGGACGCAGACGGCGGGCCCGGCCGTGACGCTCAGCGGCGCCAATACGGCCACCGCACGCTTCGCCGCACCCAACATCGCGGTCAACACCAACCTGACGTTCTCGCTCACGGTCAGTGACGGTCAGTTCACCGATACCGGCTCGGTCACGGTCACGGTCACCAACGTCAACTCGCCCGCAACGATCAGCATCTCCGGCCCGCCGCGTCTGAGCGTCGGCAACGAGATCGTGCTGAACGCCACCGCGAGCGACGTCGACGGCGCGCTGACCTACCAGTGGTCGCAGGTGTCCGGTCCGGAGCCGCTGTCGATCGGCGGCGCCACCGGCACGACGGCGAGCGCGACGACGAGCAAGGCGGGCATCTATGTGTTCCGCCTGACCGTCACCGATCCCGAGGGTGGCCAGACGTCGAGCACCTTCACGGTCGACGTATTCCAGCCGATCAAGAAGGGCGGCAGCTTCGACTGGTTGCTGATCCTGGCTGGTCTGGCGGCGTTCGGCGCCCGTCGCCGCATCACACGCCATTGACGGCGACGATGCGGTAACGCGGTAACGAAAAGGGGAGCTTCGGCTCCCCTTTTTTTTGCGCTGGTCATCGCCGCGAACGCGTGCTGCAATGCGGCCATGACGATCCAGACCACTCTCCGCTCGCTGAGCTTGGTATCGCTGCTGCTGTTCGTCTCGTCGTGCCAGAGCGAACCGGCAACGAAAAAATCACTGCCCGCTCCGCCCGATCGCCCGGCTCCGCCAGCCGGCGCGCCGCCGATCGGCCGCGCCCCGCGCTTCGCCTCGCAGGATGGCCTGGCCGATGGCGAGGTGATTCGGCTGGATCGATCGGGCTGCGGCTTCGCCTGCCCTTCGTATTCGATCGTGATCCGCTCGGACGGACAGGTGATCTTCACGGGCCGCGCGCACACCGCCGTCGGCGGCCAGCGCGAGGCGCAGATCGATCCGAAGCGGCTCGGCCGCCTGCTGCAGACGCTCGCGATCGAACTGCCGCCGATCGCGGGCCGCTACATGCCGGGCAGCAAGCAATGTGGCACCCCGCGCACCGATCAGCCCACGGTGACGCTGACCGCGAGGCTGGACGCCGGCGAGCCGACGCAGTCCGTGCGCTATGGCGGTTGCCCGGGCGCTCCGCGCAAGCTCGTCGAGCTCGAGAACCTCGTCGACATGACGGTCGACAGCGGAGCGTGGGTCAGCAAGCGGCCGATGTATTGAAAGCCGGGAGACGGGAGACGGGAGACGGGAGACGGAAATCGTGAAGGCGGAACGGCGACAGCCGGTTTGGCTTTCGCCGATTTCCGATGCCCGGCTCGGTCCGTTATTCGCTGTACTCGTTGTACTGCCGGCCATCGACGAAGCCAGCGAATTCCGCGATCCAGCTCGCGATCTCGTGCGGATGGCTCAGTTGAACCCAATGCCCCGCATCGATCTCGCGACGCCATAGCCGCGGCGCCCAGCGCTGCAAATCCTCGGTCAGATCGGGCAGCACGTAGGCATCGCGCAGCGGCACGATCAACTGCACCGGCAGATCGGTCGCGCGTGGCCGGGCCTTGCCGAGCCGGCCGCGCACGTTCGCGCGGTACAGCTTCACGCCGGTCGCGCCATCGCTCGCCTGCGTCGCGCTCGGCGTTGTGCTGACGCCTTCGCGCCAGGCCAGCCACGAGGTCCAGTGCTTCGCCAGGCCGCTGCGCCAAAGCGTCGGCGCGATCAGCGGAAGCTGGAACAGCCCGATGTACCAGGAATGCGCGAGCTGCCTCAAGGCCTGCTTGATCCTCGCGGGCTCCTTGCTGCGCAGGCGCTCGGCGAGCCAGTGCCCGGCGTGATCGAGGCTCGGGCCCGAGATGGTCGTGTACGAGGCGATGCGCGAGCGCAGCGTGTCGTCGACCACCGCTTCCCAGGCCTGGATCGAGCCCCAGTCGTGGCCGACCAGATGCACCGGCTGCGCAGGGCTCACCGCATCGATCACCGCCTTCAGGTCGGCGACGAGTTGCGGCAGCGCATAGGCCGATACCGGCTTGGGCTTGCCGGAGCGCCCGGCTCCGCGCACGTCGTAGGCGACGACGTTGAAGCGATCGCCGAGCTCGTTCGCGAGGCCGTCCCAGACCGAAGCCGAATCCGGGTAGCCGTGCACGAGCACGAGCGTGGGTTTTTCGGCCGAGTGCGGCCAGCGATAGACGGCCAGATCGATCTCGCCGGATCGCACAATCATCATCAACGGAGTCATCAACGCATTCATCACGCTTCCTTGTCGGTGAAACGCTGATCGAGCGTGGCGAGCGAACGCGCGTCGCGGAGCTTGGTCAGCGTTTCGGCTCATTCTTCGGCGCGCAGCAGCCCGTACTTGCGCAGCTGCCCACGATACTGGTGATACGTCAGGCCGAGCAGCTCGGCCGCCTTCTTCTGGTTGTAGCGTGCCGCGTCCAGCGCGCCCTTGAGCAGGCGCGTTTCGAACTCGGCGACTTCATGCTCGAAATCGAGCGGGAAGTTCGGCATCGAGTCCACCTCCGGTTTCGCCGGTGCGGCGGACGGCGCAGCATGCGCAACCACACTCGCCTGCGTACTCGGCAGCACGCTCTTGGGCCGATACGGCGAGGCGAACGGATCGAACTCCATCTGCTCGATCACGCGCCGCGCGTTCTCCAGCCGATACACCGCACGCTCGACGACGTTGCGCAGCTCGCGCACGTTGCCGGGCCATTCGTAGGCGAGCAGCTGGCGCTCGGCGGCCGGCGAAAAGCCCGCGAAATACTCGCGGTCGAGCTCCTTGGCCATGTTCTCGGCGAAGCGCTGGGCCAGCAGCAGAATGTCTTCGCGACGCTCGCGCAGCGGCGGCACCGTGACGACGTCGAAGCTCAGGCGATCGAGCAAGTCCTCGCGAAAGCGCCCGAGCTGCGCGAGCGCCGGCAGATCCTGGTTGGCGGCTCCGACCAGGCGCACGTCGACGCTGATGGTTTCGGACGAACCCAGGCGCTCGAACTCGCCGTACTCGATCACCCGCAGCAGCTTCTCCTGCAGGCGCAGGCTCATGCTCGCGAGCTCGTCGAGAAACAGCGTGCCGCCGTGGGCGAGCTCGAAGCGCCCGATGCGCGCCCGCGTAGCGCCCGTGTACGCGCCGGCGACATGGCCGAACAGCTCGGATTCGAGCAGCTCCTCGTTGAGCGCCGCGCAGTTGAACTTCACGTAAGGCCGCTGCCAGCGCTCGGACAGGAAGTGCAGGCGCGCGGCGATGAGCTCCTTGCCCGAGCCGCGCTCGCCGATGATCAGCACCGGCTTGGCAAGCGGCGCCACGCGCGACACTTTTTCGAGTACGGCCAGAAAGTTATCGGACTGCCCGATGATGGGGTCCGGAGCATCGCGCAGCGCCATGGGCGGTCCTGGAAGGTCTTTTTGACGATTATGCTCAACAGATGGCGCGTTCTACCACAGCGTGGGAATTCTGACGCATTCCAACAGTCGCCGGCGCTGCGTTATTTCGATTAAAGTCATTCAATTCAGAGAGTTGATCCGCCCACTGAATTTGGCACAGGGCTGGCAATACGGAAGGGGTCAAACGAATCCGTATCATCCTTGAAGCACCCCGGAGCTTAGAAACCATGGGCATCTTTTCCCGCCTTTCAGACGTCATCAACTCCAACATCCACGCCATGCTCGACAAGGCCGAAGATCCTTCGAAGCTGGTTCGCCTGATCATCCAGGAGATGGAAGACACCCTCGTCGAAGTGCGTTCGACCTCGGTGCGCACGATCGCGCGCAAGAAAGAGCTGCAGCGCCTGCTCACGCAGTTGCAGATCGAAGCCGACGACTGGGCGGGCAAGGCCGAGCTCGCGCTGACCAAGGACCGCGAAGACCTCGCCCGCGGAGCGCTCGCCGCCAAGAATCGCGCGATCGAACAGTTGGCGCTCTACGACAAGGAGCTCGCTCACGTCGAGGAAGAGATCGGCAAGCTCGACGAAGACACCGGCAAGCTCAAGGCCAAGCTCGCCGACGCGCGGGCACGCCAGAAGAGCATCGTGCTGCGCTCGCAGTCGATCAACTCGCGCTTGCGCGTGAAGTCGACGATCAACGACGGCAAGATGCAGGACGCGATGGCCAAGATGGACGCCTACGAAGGCAAGATCGATCGCATGGAAGCGGAGCTCGAAGCCTATGATCTCGGCACGCGTTCGCTGTCCGACGAGTTCGCGCAACTCGCCGCCAGCGACAAGGTCGAGGACGAGCTGACCAAGCTGCGCGCCAAGCTCGGCAAGTCGTCCACGCCGACGAACGAACCGCAGCCGTAAGGGGCGCTTGCTTACAGCTTGGTTCACATCAGGGAGTCAGGGGGAATCCTTACGTGGAAGATTTGCTTGCCATCATCTGTCTGTTCGTGATCCTGCCCGGCATGGTGCTGTGGTTCATCGACCGCAGATCGCGCCGCAAGAATCAGCAAAGTGAAACTGCGCAGGTCGACAACGCCGACCTGCTGCGCATCGCCGAACGCATGGAGCAACGCATCGAAGCACTCGAGAAAATCCTCGATGCGGAAGCTCCCAACTGGAGAAATCGTCATCATGGCTAAGTTTTCGTCGCGCATGTCCAACTTCCGCCGCTATCCGGCCGATGGCTACGTCGGCGGCGTCTGCGCCGGCATCGCCTCGTATCTCGACTGGAACGTCCGGCTGATCCGCGCGCTCGCCGTGCTCACGCTGATCTTCGGCGGCGGCTTTCCGATCCTGCTCGTCTACGGCGTGCTCTGGTACGTGATGGAAGAGGACAAGGGGCCGGCGCCGAGCGGCGACGATGGATCGCACGAGCCTTACGCGGGCAGCAGCAGCCGCTACGAATCGCGCCGCGGCCGTTATTCGCCGCCGAGCTCGGGCGACATCAAGGCGCGCTTCACTCGCCTCGAACAGCGCCTCAGCAACATGGAAGAGTGCGTGACCTCGAACGACTACGAGCTGCGCCGCGAGCTGCGCAAGCTCGGCGCCTGAGGCCGACGTCGTTCAAGGCCAGGAGCACTCGGCTTCGTAGACGATCTGCTCGACCAGGCCGGCGGGTTGGAACAAGTAAGCGCCGCGCTGCGGGTACACCCCGTAGTGCGGCGCTTCTGTTTCAGGCGCTGCATTCGGCTTCGTCTCGAGCACGCTTTCGCAAGGCGGATGCGTCCACTCGCGCGATTGCGCGGGCTCGCTCCAGCCAAGCTGATCGACGAGCGGCTGCGCCGGCATCGGCTTGCTCAGAATCACGCGAACGCCGAGCAGGCGCTGGCTGACCGGCTCGTAGTAGAACTCGGTGAGGCCGTCGATTCCGGGCAGGACCGGATAAGCGTCGTAATGCAGGCGCGGTGCAGGGGCCGATGCATCATCCGTCTCCGAAACACCCCGTGATTCCGGCTCGCCGTAGCGAGCGACGACATCGGCTCGCGTTGCGGTTCCGAGTTCGAAGCCGTCGAAGCGCGCCGATGTCCAGCCCGATGAAACGAGCGCGTTCTTCTGTTTCATGTTCGGCGTAGCGCCGAGCGCTTGAGTCGGCAAGGCTTCGCGTTCGGCCTTCGCGAGCGGTGTCGCACGCGACGCCGAGTCGGGCGCGAAAGCCGCACGCGGAGCAACGGACATCGCCGGCGGCGCAGGCGCCGCTGCGGGTGGCGGCGGAGCGGGCGGCAAAGCTTCGACACCAGCCGGCGCGGCATCCTGCATCGCGTTGCGCTGAGCCGTTTCACGCGCCATCTGTGCTCGCCGCTGATCGCGCTCGCCTGTCGATTCCGCACGCTCGGCTTCGCGCTGCATTTGTTCTTGGTGCATGTGCTGCTCCGCGCGCTGCCGCGCCTGCTTTTTTGCGAGCTGTTCTTCTTGCGCTATTTTTCCCTGCGCGAACGCTTCACTCGCAACGGCAGATTCATCGACGGCCGCGCTTTCGGCCACAGGCTCCGGCGCCAGCACGGCAGAAGGCTTGGCCGACGCAGGCCCACGCACTTCAGGCTCGCGCCAGAGATTCAGAACGAGCCCCAAACCCAGCACGAGCACGGCCGCGAGCGCCAGCGGCGCCCGCCAGCGATGCCGCAGGCTGCGACGCGGGCGCACGGCCTGCTGCGCGAACGCGAGCACGGCCTCGTCGATTTCGCGCGCAGGCTGCTCGCGCTTGGCAGCGCGATACGCCTTCGACAGCGCATCGTTTCCGCGCAGGCAGGCCTCGATCTCAGCATCGATCTCGTCGTCGCTCGGCAGCTGCGGATCAGAGGACATCGGTCAGCGCCTCGCGCAGTCGGGCCAATGCGTAACGCAGTCGGCTCTTCACGGTTTCACGTCCCACACCGGTGGCCTGGGCGATTTCTTCCAGGCTCAGTCCGCCTTCCTCCTTCATCAGGAACGCCTGCCGCTGTTCCAGCGGCAGGCGCGACAGCTCCTGCAACAAACGCACACGCTGCGACGCCGCTTCGGCCTGCGCATCGGGCTGCTGCTGCGATGGCGCGGCGATCGGCGTGTCGTCGTCGAGCGCTTCGGTAACCGGTTTGCGGGCCCGCACATGATCGATCAGCCGATGATGCGCGAGCGTGTAGAGCCAGGTGGCAAAGCGCGCCTTGGCTTCGTAGCGTTCGCGCGAGCGCACGACATTGGCCCAGACATCCTGGAACAGTTCCGCAGCCTGATCCTCCTGGCCGCAACCCCGCAGCAGGTAACGATAGACACCGCCGCGATGCCGGCCATACAGCAGCCGAAACGCCGCCACGTCGCCTTCTCGGTAACGCAGCATCAGCGCTTCGTCCGTCGGGCCGGAATCGACGGCACGCGAGCGCGCATCGGCTTCGACCGACGCAAGCTCATCGTCATGCTCGGCGGCGGCATCGATCGGGGGCAGCGATCACTCTCCAGGCAGATCGGCGCGCGCACTCTGGCGCGGCGTCAGGCTGTCGGCGAGTTGCACGAGCTGCATGAATTCGCCGACTTCGCCGTTGGCGTCCGCGCCGCGCGCATTGCGGGCCAGCGTCTCGACCGCAGTGTAGTCGAAGCCCTGCAGGTACTCGGAGCCGCGCAACAGCTGGCCGAAGCCCGCGACCGCGGCCGACAGCCGGAACGCCGGGCTCGTCGACGCCAGCGACGTCACGACGTCATGGCGCGTCAAAGCGCGCTCGATCAGACGGCTCTGCGCCCGCTGGCCGTCCTGCGGCCTTTTGTAGCGCAGGCGCAGATGCGCGAGCTCGCCGCTCTTGCCTGGCGCGGCGCTGGAATCGGCACCGTAACGCAAGGCCTCGATGCGCTCGCCGCCCTCGCCTGCGAGCGCGATCTCGTAGAGCGCGGTGACGCGATGACCCGCGCCGATGTCGCCCGCGTCGATCTGGTCGTTGGAAAAATCCTCGCGGCGCAGCTGGCGGTTCTCGTAGCCGATCAGGCGATATTCGGCGACCAGCGCCGGATTGAATTCGAGCTGGATCTTCACGTCGCGCGCAATCGTCGTGAGCGTGGCGCCGGCTTCGCGCACGAGCACTTTCTGCGCTTCGGACAGCGAATCGATGTAGGCGTAATTGCCGTCGCCCGCATCGGCGAGCCGCTCCATGAGCTGCTCGTTGTAGTTGCCGGTGCCGAAGCCGAGCGTGGTCAGCGCGACGCCGCTCTTGCGCTGCTGCTGGACGCGCTGCAGCAGCGCGTCGAAGCTCGTCACGCCGAGGTTGAAATCACCGTCGGTGGCGACCAGCACGCGGTTCACGCCGTTGTCGATGTAGCCCTGCCGCGCCATCGAATACGCGAGTTCCAGGCCTGCGCCGCCGTTGGTTCCGCCGCCGGCCTGCAGGCGTTCGAGCGCCGCGGCGATCTTGTCGCGCCGATCGCCCGGCGTCGGTTCGAGCACCACCTGCGTCTGCCCCGAGTACGTCACCAGGCTGACGCGATCCTGGGCGCGCAGCTTGGCGGTCAGCAGCTTGAGCGAGGCGATCACCAGCGGCAGCTTGTCGGCGCTCTGCATCGAGCCCGAGGTGTCGACGAGGAACACGAGGTTGGCGGCCGGACGCTCGCCGGGCGGAACCCAGCCCTGGATGCCGACGTGCAGCAGACGCGTCTTCGGATTCCACGGCGTCGGGCCGATTTCGGTGATCAGTCCGAACGGCGTATCGCGATCGCGCGGAGCCTCGTAGCCGTAGTCGAGATAGTTGATGAGTTCCTCGGCGCGCACCGCGTCCTTCGGCGGCAGTTGGCCCCCGCGCAGGAAGCGGCGCAGGTTGGCGTAGCTGCCGGTGTCGACGTCGACACTGAAGGTCGACACCGGATGCTCGGCGACGCGCTGCACCGGGTTGGCGTCGAGCTTTTCGTAACGCTCGCGCGACTCGGCCGACGGCATCGGCGCCGGATACGCGGGTTGCGGCATCACCGCCATCGTGCGGGCGCTCTTGGCCATCGATTCGGCGGCGAAGCGCCGTTGGCTCATCGCATTGGCTGCCAGAGCGTCGGCGGCGGCGGACGCCGGCTCCGATGTCGCAACAGGCGGTGACGGCGGAGCCGGCAGCGGCTCGACCGCCTCGGGCTTCTGCGAATAGCTCGAGCAACCGGCGAACAGCACCAGGGCGGCGACGCCGGCCGACAGCAGGGATCGTTGCAGCATGGAAAACTCCGGAACATGGACTCGATGCTGTAAACGAGGCGCTTCGCCGAATGGGGTTAGCCGCACATAAAAATGTTTGTGCGGCGCGAGCCGCCAACGGCCAGCTGGCATAATCGCGTCCCTGCTCTTATCGCCCGCTCCGTACTGACCGATGCCGCGCAAGCCCGCTCACGCGCAGTTCGACACGCTCAAGACCATCCAGGATCGCGCCTTCGAACTGTTCGGCCGTCACGGCTACGAAGGCGTGTCGATCGGCGATATCGCCGCGGCCTCGGGGCTCTCCAAGGGCGCGATGTACTGGCATTTCGAAGGTAAGGAAGACCTGTTCCTGGTCTGCCTGCACCGGCTGCACGCGATCTTCGAAGAGCACGTGATCAGCCCGATGCAGGCGCAGCAGGACGCGATGCTCGGCGTGATCACGCTGTTCCAGGGCTTCGAACGCATGCTGCGCGATCCGCGCGTCGAGAACGGAGTCGCCGGCTACTGGCTGGTGCCGTCGACGCCCGAAACCGTGCGCCTGGCCGAAGCCCAGCGCAACTTCGAAGCCCGCGCCCAGGCCGCGGTGCGCGAGGTGCTCGCCCTGGGCGCCAGCCAGGGCAGCTTCGATCTCGGCGACGCCCTGGAGCCGATGTCGCGGGCGATGATCTCGCTGCTCGAAGCCGCGATCCTGGCGCTACGCAACCAGACGCCCGACGAAGTGCATCAAACCACCACGGTGCTCGCGCGCACGCTGTTCAGGGCCTACGCGCGGCCCGAAGCGCTGCAGAAGCTCGCCAGGCTGCTCTGAGCGCAAGCCCAATCAAGACGCGGTTCCAGAACGGAGAAACACCGATGGCGATGGACATCATCGACTACAAGATCTACGGCCACGACATGCAGTTCGTCGAGGTTGAGCTCGACCCGGGCGAAGCCGCGGTCGGCGAAGCCGGGGCGATGATGTTCATGGAAGACGGCATCGTCATGGACACCGTGTTCGGCGACGGCTCGGCGCAGGAAAAGGGCTTCTGGGGCAAGCTTGCCGGAGCCGGCAAGCGGCTCGTGACCGGCGAGAGCCTGTTCACCACCGTGTTCTCGAACCAGGGCCAGGGCAAGCGCAAGGTGTCGTTCGCCGCGCCCTACCCGGGCACCATCGTTCCGGTGCTGCTGCCCGACGTCGGCGGCACGCTGATCTGCCAGAAAGACGCCTTCCTGTGCGCGGCCAAGGGCGTGTCGCTCGGCATCGCCTTCCAGCGCAAGCTCGGCGTGGGCCTGTTCGGCGGCGAAGGCTTCATCATGCAGCGCCTCGACGGCGACGGCCTGGCCTTCGTGCACGCCGGCGGCACGCTCTACAAGCGCGACCTGCGCCCCGGCGAAACCCTGCGCGTGGATACCGGCTGCATCGTCGCGCTGACGCAGACGGTCAGCTACGACATCCAGTACGTCGGCAAGCTCAAGTCGGCCCTGTTCTCGGGCGAAGGCCTGTTCTACGCGGTGCTGCAGGGCCCCGGCACGGTCTGGCTGCAGTCGCTGCCGCTGTCGCGCATGGCGAATCGCATCGTCATGGCCGCCCCGGCGATGGGTGGGCGTAGCCGCGACGAGGGCTCGATGCTCGGCGCCGGCGTGGTCGGCGGCGGGCTGCTCGGCGGCCTGCTCGGCGACGACGAGTAATCCATTCCGTGCTGCTTTCGATCCCGGGCCGGCTGTTCGGCCCCGAGCAGCCGGCCGCGGGCAGCGCGGTCTTTGCGGCGATGGACGACATCGGCCTGCGCATCACCACCGAGGACGGCCGCCACCTCGCGCCGACCAACAGCCAGCTGCAACTGCGCTACGCCGGTTTCGACGGCAAGCACTGGCAGCTGAGCTGGAGCGAGGGCGATCGGCACTGGGCGCTGCTGTTCGACGATGCGGCCGCGATCGCCGCGATCGAACACGAGCCGCCGGCCGGGCTGCGCGAGGCCGTCGCCGGCCTGCTCGCGAGCAGGCGACGCGGCTCGATGCGGCGCGGGCTTGGGCTGTCCGCGATCGGGCTCTGGCTCGCGCTGCCGCTGCTGTTGCTCGTCGCGCTGTTTGTGGCCGCGCGCCCGCTGAGCGGCTGGCTCGCGGGCTTCGTTCCACTGCAACAGGAAGTGAAGCTCGGCGACTGGTTCTTCGATCAGCAGAAGGCTGGGCTCGATCTCATCACCGACACGCCGGCGAACGCGGCGCTCGAAGCCATCGGCGCTCGCCTGTCCGAAGGCTCGGCATATCCGTTTCGCTGGCACGTCGTGCGCGATCCCACGCTCAACGCCTTCGCGATTCCGGGCGGCATCGTCGTCGTGCACAGCGGCCTGATCCTGGCGGCCGACAGCGCCGACGAACTCGCAGGCGTCATCGCACATGAGATCGAGCACGTCGAGCAACGCCACAGCCTGCGCGCGATGCTGCGCGAAGCCGGCCTGCGGCTCGCCGTCGCGGCCGTGATCGGCGATTTCGGCATTGCCGGAAGCGCGGCCGGCCAGCTCAGCAGCCTGAGCTTTTCGCGCGACAGCGAACGCGAGGCCGACGAACTCGGCCTGCAACGCCTCGCCAGGGCCGGCATCGATCCGGACGGCATGCTGCGGCTGTTCGCCAAGCTCGACGCCGAGTCCAAGGGCCAGGCGCCGCCGGCCTGGCTCGCGAGCCACCCGACCACGCCGGAACGCATCGCCAGGCTGCGCGAGCGCATCGGGCAATTGCCGAGCACCCCTCGTCGGCCGCTGGCCATCGATTGGCCGGCCGTTCAGTCCAGCCTCGGGTCTTGAGGTGCAGCCTCGGCCACAGTCCGCCCGCGAGCGGTGCCGAGGAGAAGCAATGGACGCAATGAGAGGCGCATGGTGGCTGCCGCTGCTGACGACGATCGCCAGCGCCGCGCTCTGCTGCGGCTCCGCGTTCGCCAAGGTCTCGCCGGACGAGGCCGCCGAACTGGGCGGCAAGCTCACGCCGATCGGCGCCGAAGCCGCGGGCAACGCAGACGGCACGATTCCGCCATGGAAGCCGCTCGAACAGGCGCAGATGCAGCGCGGAGACAACCCGTACGCGAGCGAGAAGCCGCTCTACACGATCACGCGGGCAAACCTCTCTCAGTACGAAAGCCTGCTCAGCGAGGGGCACCGCCAGCTGTTCAGGACCTTCGACGATTACAAGATGCCGGTGTATCCGACGCATCGGAACGCCTCGTATCCGGCCTGGTTCTACGAGGCGACGAAGAAGAACGCGACGGCGGTCGAACTGACCGACAGCGGCTATGGCTTCTGCTGCGCGGCGGCCGGCTACCCGTTCCCGATTCCGAAGAACGGCACCGAGGTGATGTGGAATCACATCATGCGCTACAACACGCGCGGCTTTCGCGGCTACGTCAATTCGGCCATCACCGCGCCGAGCGGCGACTATGTGGTCGAGCGCAGCTATATCGAACTCGCCTACGCCTACAACGATCCCAAGGGAACGCCCGAGAAACTCGGCAACCAGAACCTCTATCTGTTCACCAAGACCGTCGCCCCGGCCAGCAAGGCTGGCGAGGCCACCTTGCTGCACGTGCCGCTAGACCGCATCAAGGAGATCACCGGCGTCTGGGTCTACAACCAGGGCCAGGGCCGTTCGCGCCGCATCGGCGAAGTCGGCTACGACAATCCCTTGCAGGACGGCCTGATGACGCACGACCAGGTCGACATGTTCAACGGCCCGCTCGATCGCTACACGATCAAGCTGATCGGCAAGCAGGAGATGCTCGTCCCGTACAACAGCTATCGCCTCTACAGCGACCAGCTCAAGTACAAGGACATCATCAAGGCCGGGCACATCAACCAGGATCTCGCGCGCTACGAGCTGCACCGCGTCTGGGTGATCGAGGCCAACGTCAAGGCCGGAACCAGCCATCGCTACAAGCGGCGTGTGTTCTACCTCGACGAGGACAGCTGGATCGTGCTCGCGCAGGACATCTACGACGAGCGCAACCAGTTCTGGCGCACGGCCGAATCGCATGCGATCAACTTCGCCAACGTGCCGGTGATGGTCAACGGCGTACAGGTGCATTACGACCTGCAATCGCGGCGCTACGTGGTCATCAACCTGACCAACGAAGAGAAGAAGACCATCGAATACGACTGGTGGGCCAACGCCGGCTATTTCTCGCCCAACAATCTCAAGCGCTTCGCCACCTCGACCGCCAATGGGCGCTGACCGATCGTTCGAGTCGCCGCTAAGGTTTAGAAAACGCTACAAAAAAGTTAAGGCCTAATTAAGCTGAACGGCCTAGAGTCGCGCCAAGCTAGCCGTCTTTGCGGCAGCTGGATGCTCACAGGAGAGCAGACAATGCGTGACCTCATGCCTTCCCGGGCTCGTGCGTTCCCCACCCAATACCTGACGATCGCTGCGGCGGTCGCCGGTGTTTTTGCGTCCCTTCCCGCCGCTGCGGGCAATCGCGATCGCTACGACGATCGTGACTACGGCCAGTCGTACGAGCGTTATGACGATCGCGCCTACGGCGCCCAATACGGCAACGAATACAACGGCGCCTATTCGAGCAGCACCGATTTCGCGCAGGTGGTCAGCTCGCGTCCCATCATTCGCCAGGTCGCCGTCAGCCAGCCGCGTCAGCAGTGCTGGGACGAGCAGGTGACGTATCGCGAGCCCGCGCCGGTTGCCGGCAACAATGCGGCCGGTGCGATTCTCGGCGGCATCATTGGCGGCGTCGCCGGCCATCAGATCGGTGGCGGCAGCGGCCGCGCGGTGGCCACCGGCATCGGCGCCGTGGTCGGTGCCGGCCTTGGTAGCCATGCAGGCGAATATCGCCGCCCGGCTGCCATGCGCACCGGTTACGAAACCCGTTGCCAGACCATCGACGATCGTCGCTTCGAAGATCGGGTCGAAGGCTACGACGTCACCTACCGCTACAACGGCAATGTGTATCACACGACCATGCCCTACGACCCGGGCAACCGGATCGCGGTGAACGTGGACGTGCGGCCGGCTCGGTACTGAGATCGGAAGCGAGGGCTTCGTAGTCATCATCTGCACATGACCTCGTCGAAACGCTCCATTGCCGTGCTGTGCCTCGCCCTCTGCGGGCTCTGCGCCGCCGAGGCTCGGGCGTTCGATGCCCTGGGCAACGGGCGTCTGGCTCCGGATGGATTGATCAGCGGCGGCGAAGCACAGCGCGAGCGACTCTCGCCGTCGGACGCCGCCCGCGTCGCCCAGCAGCAGAACGGCGGTGGCCGGGTGCTGACGGTCGACCGCGGTGCCGACGGTTATCGAGTCAAACTATTGAAGAACGGCGACGTTCGAGTGGTCTTCGTACCGGGCAGCTGACCCGGGCCATTTGATATTGCAAAGACAGAAAGGGAAATAAATGCGAGCTCTCGTCATTGAAGATGATCCGCACCTGCGCGGCCTGGTTTCCCAGTACTTCGCCGACGAGGGCTTTGCCGTCGATGTCGCAGGCGACGGTGAGAACGGCCTGTACATGGCCGAGGAATATCCGGTCGATATCGCCATCGTCGATCTCGGCCTGCCGGGCATCAGCGGCGTGGAGATCATTCGCCGAGCGCGCAAGGCCGGCCGCCAGTTCCCGATCCTGATCCTGACCGCCCGCGACGGCTGGCAGACCAAGGTCGAAGGCCTCGAAGCGGGCGCCGACGACTACCTGGTCAAGCCTTTCCATCGCGAGGAGCTGCTGGCGCGCGTGCGCGCCCTGCTGCGCCGCTCGGGGGGTTGGGCCCAGCCGATGCTCGAATGCGGCCCGATCGCGGTCGACACCACTGCCAAGACGGTGTTCGTGCACGGCCAGAGCGTCGACCTGACCGCCTACGAATACAAGGTGCTCGAATACCTGATCCTGCATGCCGGCCAGGTGGTGTCGAAAGCGACGCTCGCCGAGCATCTCTACGCCGAAGACGAAGAGCGCGACAGCAACGTGATCGAAGTCTTCATCCGCCGCCTGCGCAGCAAGCTCGACCCCGAAGCCACGCTCAATCCGATCACGACGCTGCGCGGCTCCGGCTACCGCTGGGATCTGCCGCGCGGAGCCACCGTAGAAGCCCAGACCTGAGCCCGAGGGCTGGGTGGGCGTAGCTCCTGACTTGGAATCCCGGCGAGCCTCGCCGGCGCACAAGACCCGGCTCGGTGGCCGGGTCTTGTCGCCGCGCGAGGCTCGCGGCTTGCTGCGCCCGCGTTCCCTGCGCACCCGCCTGCTGCTCGCGGCCTCGCTGGTCCTGGCCGCGTTTTTCGTGCTCACCGGCCTGGCGCTCGAAAGCGCCTTCGGCGAAAGCGCGAGGCAGGCACAGGAAGACAAGCTCGAGAGCATCGTCTATTCGCTGATCGCCGCCACCGCGCCGAATCCGGCCGGGGAGCTCAGCATCTCCACCTCCAAGGTGCCCGACCAGCGGCTCACGAGTTCGGCGTCGAGCCTGCAGGCCGTGCTCTATAACGAGAGCGGCATTCCGGTCTGGCGCTCGGTGGCCTTTGGTGACATTCCGGCGGCCCCGACCATGCCCGGCGTCAACGAATGGCATTTCGAGCATCTCAAGAATCCAGACGCCTTCGCGATGAGTTTCGGTCTGCGCTGGATCGATCAGTCCGACGATCCGCGCCGCTACACGGTGATGGTAATCGAGGACGCCTCGAGCTTCCGCGCCCAGCTGCAGGCTTATCGTCGCGCACTGTGGACCTGGCTTGCGGTCTGCAGCCTCGGCCTGCTCGGCGTGCAGGTACTCACACTGCAATGGGGCTTGTCGCCGCTGCGCCGGCTCATCCTCGAGCTGCGTCGCATCGAAATGGGCCATCAGCCCGAAATCCAGTCCGAATATCCGGACGAGTTGCGCCCGCTCACGCAGGGGCTCAACGCGATGATCCAGAACGAGCGCAACCAGCAGACGCGCTATCGCAACGCGCTCGGCGATCTCGCGCACAGCCTCAAGACTCCGCTAGCGGTCGTGCAAGGGATCGTCGACGAGCCGCAGATCACCGATCCGATGCGTCACACGCTGCGCGAGCAGGTGCAGTCGATGCAGCAGATCACCGGCTACCAGCTGCGCAAGGCCGCAGCGGCCGGGCGTCGCACGCTGGCCGAGCCCGTGCTGATCCGCCCGCTCGCCGAGAAGCTCGCGAGCGCGGTGTCCAAGGTCTACGCGAGCCGCAACGTGCAGATCGACATCGACGTCGATCCGAACACCCGTGTGAGGGCCGAGAGCGGCGACCTGTTCGAGCTGATCGGCAACCTGCTCGACAACGCGGCCAAATACGGCAACGGGCGCGTCCGGCTCAGCGTGCAGGTCACCGGCCGCACCTCGTTCATCGAAGTCTGCGACGACGGCCCGGGCTTTCCCGAGGACGCCGAAGAGTTGCTCGAACGCGGCGTGCGCGCCGACATGAAGATTCCGGGCCAGGGCATCGGCCTAGCCGCGGTCTACGATCTCGTGGTCGCCTACGATGGCCAGATCGACCTCGGCCGCTCCGACTGGGGCGGCGGCAAGGTCACGCTGCGGCTTCCGGGCTGATGGCGATCAAGCGCCTGTCCCGACTCGCGCTCTGGGTGATCGGTACGGCCTTGCTGAGCGGCTGTCTCGCCGCCCGCGTACCGCGCATGATCGAGGCCCACGACGCGGCCGGGCGCTTGCCGGCCAAGGGCGATTGGCAAACCGCGCAGGCGCGCCGGATCGTCTCGGGTGGTCTGCAGCGCGAATACTGGGTGCAGAAACCGGCCGCGGCGCGCAAGCAGCTGCCGATCGTGCTGTTGCTGCACGGCGGCACGCAGACCGCCGAAGAGGTCTGGCGCCAGACCAGCCTGCCGACGCTCGCCCAGCGCGAAGGCTTCATGCTCGTCGCACCGCAGGGCATCGACAAGCACTGGAACGATGGCCGCGGCAGCACCATCGCCGGCGACAAGGCCTCGACCGCGAACGACGTGCAATTCCTACGCGACGTCGTGCAATCGCTGGTGCTCAACGAAGGCGGCGATCCGCGCGCGGTGTTCGCGATCGGCGCTTCGAACGGCGGCTTCATGGTCATGCACCTGGCCTGCGAAGCCGGCGATTTGCTGCGAGCGGGCGCGAGCGTGATCTCGAATTTGCCCGCCGCTCAGGCGCGCGCCTGCCGCTCGACGAGCGCCCTGCCCTGGCTCGCGATGAATGGCGTCAAGGACCCGATCATTCCGTTCGCCGGCCAGGGCGAAGGCGTGGTCAAGCGCGGCGAAGCGCAGCCCGCACTGCTATCGGCCGATGCGAGCTTCGCGTTCTGGGCCGACCGCGCCGGCTGTTCGCGCCAGACGACGGTGACCCGGATCAGCGACAGCGTCGAGAAGCGCGTGCGCGGCGGCTGCCGCGGCGGCACGCATTCGGAGCAATACGTGTTCGCCAACTCGGGGCACGTCTGGCCGGGCCTGGCGATCGTGCGGCCGGTGATCGCCTACACGCTCGGCGGCACCAATCTCGACGTCGATTCCGGCGAGATCGCGTGGAGTTTCTTCAAGTCGACGCTTTGAAGCCGGGAGACGGGAGACGGGAGACGTTGAAGCCGAAGGCGCCTCATCATCTGCAAGCCGGTCCAGATCGCGCGCACTCTTCCATGCGTCCCCCGTTCCCCGTCTCTCGTCTCCCGGCGTTCTATCGAACCAAGGCATCGCACGCTCGAGCTGCCCGGCCAGCTGCAGCAAACGATCCTCACGCCCGAACGGCGCGATGAACTGGCTGCCGATCGGCAGGCTCTCGCGACTCCAGTGCAGCGGCACCGACATCGCCGGCGTGCCGGTGAGGTTGGCCAGCTGCGTGAACGGCACATGCCGGAGGCTTTCGACCGCGAGTTCGTCGACGATGCCGGTCTTGAGCAAGAACTTGCCGAGACCCAGGCCCAGAATCGGCCCCAGCGCGACTTGCTGCCAGCGCGGCAAGGCATCGCTGCCGATCGGCAGCGGCAGGCTCGCGAGCGTCGGCGTCAGGTACAGGTCGAAGTCTTCGAAGAAGCGGCCGAGCGAGCGCGCGTAGAGATTCCAGTCGCGCCTGCGCGCCACGTATTCGCCGGCGCTGATGCTGCGGCCGAGCAAGGCGAGCGTGCGCGTTTCGGCTTCGAATTCGGACTCGCTCGCACCCGTGAGCGTTCTGATTTCGGCGACCGTCGCCGCGACCTGGCCGAAGTAGAGCGTCAGGTAGGCCTTGGCGAGCCCCATGCCGTCGATCTCGGGCTCCGCGGCTTCGACGCTGTGGCCGAGCGACTCGAGCAGCCTGGCGGTCTCTTCGATCGCCGCGACGATTTGCGCATCCACCGGCAGGCCCAGCGGGGAACGCGTGCACACCGCGATGCGCAGCCTGCCGGGCTCCTGCTGCGCGTTCTGCGCATACGATCCCCGCGGCGCTTCGATGTGAAACGGCGCGCCGATGTCGGGGCCTTGCAGCGCATCGAGCATGCGCGCGCTGTCCCGCACGCTGCGCGACACCACCAGGTCGCTCGAAGCGCCCTCCCAGATTTCGCCGGCACCGGGGCCGCAGGGCACGCGGCCGCGCGAGGGCCGCAGCCCGAACAGCCCGCAACATGCGGCCGGAATGCGAATGGACCCGCCGCCGTCGTTGGCGCCAGCCATCGGCACGATGCCGGCCGCCACCGCCGCGGCCGCTCCGCCCGACGAGCCGCCCGGCGTGCGCTGCAAATCCCAGGGGTTGCGCGTCGCGCCCCAGCGCAGCGGCTCGGTGCGCCCCTTGAGCGCGAGTTCGGGAGTGCTGGTCTTGCCGAACACGACGAGACCGGCCTCGAGAAAGCGGCGCGTGACTTCGGCGTGTTGCGCGGGCTTGAAATCGCGCAGCGCGCGCGAGCCCATCGTCGTCGGCACGCCCGCGTAATCCTGGGCGATGTCCTTGATCAGAAACGGCACGCCGGCGAATGGGCCCGACAGGCCTTCTGCGAGCTGCCGCCGCGCCTGCTCGGCCATGCGGATCGGCACCGCGTTGATCCGCGGTTCGACGGCTTCGAGCCGGGCCTGTGCGGTGGCGAGCAGGTCGGCGGCGCTCACCTGCCCGCTCGCGACGAGTTCGGCGAGCGCGGTGGCATCGTGGCGGCGGTAGTCGTCGAAGTTCATCGGAGAACGTCCCGGTAGGCGAATGCGGAGCCCCCGATGCTCCGACAAACTCTGGATTCCCGCCTTCGCGCGAACGACAGCGAATTGGGTTTTTGCGGCGATCGTCTCAGCAATCGATCGCCATCGCCGGCTCGGGCGCCTTGGACTGGCCGGACAGCGCGTCCTCGAGCCGGATGCGGCCGAGGCTTTGCGCCTCCAGGCTGCCGAGATAGAGCCAGCCGTCACGCTCCTCGACACTCGTGATCGGCGCATAGGCATCGGCGTCCGAATACACCCAGTCGGCAACGAGCTTGCCGTCGAGATCGAAGCCCATCACATGCGCCTCGTGCTTGGGCTTGGGCCGCAGAAAGCCCGGCAGGCGCGCGATGATCTTGCGCGCGAAGGCGTTCGGCAGCAGCGAATCGAGCGTCGCATCGCGCGGCCCGTAGATGGCGACCCAGTAGCGATCGCGCCCGTTGAAGCTCAGGTTGTCCGCGAAGCCCGGCAGATTGTCGGCGAACACTTCACGCTGACCGGCCTTCTCGCCCGCGATCCAGTAGCGCGTGAGCCGGTATTCGGACATCTCGACGACGACCAGCGATTGCTGATCGGGCCCGAGCGCGACGCCGTTCGCGAACGGCAGTTGCTGCAACAGGACTTCGGTTTCGTTCTTCGTCGGATCGAAGCGCAGCAAGCGCCCATGGCGACCGTGCTCGATCACGTCGTCGAGCTGCTCGCCGTAGTGGAACTTGCTCGACGCGTCGGTGAAGTAGACGAGGCCGTCGCGGCTCACGTCGACATCGTCGGTGAAGCCGAAATCGACGCCTTCGGCCGAGCTCGCGAGCACGCTCAGATTACCGGCCGCATCGAGCTTGAGCAGGCCGCGTCGCGCATCGGCGATGAACAGGCCGCCATCGTCCGCAACCGCAAGCCCCAGCGGCCGTCCGCCGGTGCTGTCGAGCACCTGGCATTCGCCCTTGCTGGCGTCGATGCGCAGCAGGCGCCCGTCGGCGGTGCCCGCGTAGAGCAGGCCATTCGCATCGAAGGCGATGCCTTCGGGACCGTCGAGCGCGGTGCCGATGCGCTGCACCGAGCGCAGCTGGTCGCCCTGAGTCGGCGGCGGAGGCGGCGTCGGCGTCCAGGCCACCGGGTCGACGTCCACGGGCCAAAGCAGCAGATACCCGATCAACAGCACGAGCACGGCCAGCGCGCCCTTGAAGATTTTCATGTCGGCTCTCCCTGGGCGATCGCCCGATCGTGGGCCGATTCTGAGAGCCTCGTCAGGCCGCGTCCAGCGCGACCCGAGCCCCTACCGTTCCTTGCGCAGGCGGATGTACAGCGTCTTGTTCACGCGCGCCACGACCTTGCCCTTGGCGTCCTTGACCTCGACCTGATAGACCGGCTCGAACTTGTCGCCGCCCTGAGTCGCTGCGCGCGCTTCGGCGAACTGCTCCTCGCTGAGCCTGAAGCTGGCCGTCACCACACCGGTTCCGGGACGCACGAAATCGATCTGCGCGGACTTGTCCCAGACCAGATAGCCCTTGCCGAGCCGCGCGAACATCATCAGCGCGAAGAACGGATCGGTCATCGCGTAGAGGCTGCCACCGAAGTGCGTGCCGAAGGCGTTGCGATTGAACGGGTTCATGCGCAGCTCGACGACGACTTCGGAGAAATCGTCTGCCACGTGCGTCACGCGCACGCCGGCGCCGAGAAACGGCGGGTACAGCGACATCACCCGCTTGAACAGCTTGGGATTGCTGAAGAGCTTTTCTCTAAAACTCACGAGAACACCACCGTCTTGTTTCCATACACGATGATGCGATCCTCGACATGCCAGCGCACCGCGCGGGCGAGCACTTGGCGCTCCATGTCGCGGCCGAGGCGCTTGAGATCGTCCACCGAGTGGCGATGCGAAACGCGCGCCGTGTCCTGCTCGATGATCGGTCCCTGGTCGAGTTCGGCCGTCACGTAATGCGCGGTCGCGCCGATCAGCTTCACGCCGTGCGTGTAGGCCTGCTGATACGGATCGCCGCCCGGAAACGCCGGCAGGAACGAGTGGTGGATGTTGACGATGCGGCTCGTGTAGTACTTCACGAACTCGCCCGAGAGAATGCGCATGTAGCGCGCGAGCACGACGAAATCGCACTGGCCGTCCAGCGCCGCGAGCATCTCGGCTTCGGCCGCCTGCTGCGTCTCGGCCGAGAACGCGATGTGCTTGAACGGCACGCCGAAGCCTTCGACCGCGGCGCGCAGGTCCGGGTGGTTCGAGATCACGAGCGGAATCTCCACGCGCAGCTCGCCGCGCGCATAGCGCCAGAGCAGCTCCATGAGCGCGTGGTCGTGCTTGGAGACGAGGATCGCCATGCGCGGCTTGTCGGCCGCGAAATTGATGCGCCAGTCCATCTCGAAGCGCTGGCCCACCACTTCGCCGAATGCGCGCTTGAGCGCCTCGCCCGAGACGTCGAGGTCGGGCGTCTGGAATTCGAGCCGCAGGAAGAATTTGCCGCCGCTCGGGTCCGACGAATGCTGGTCGAGCTCGGTGATGTTGACGCCGTGGTGATACAAAAAAGTGGTCACCGCGGAGACGATGCCGGGCCTGTCGGGACAGGTCACGAGCAGGCGGGCGGTGGTTTCAGGCTGGCTGGTCACGGCGAATCGGCGTTGACGGCGGGGCGCGTATTGGACCGGCGCGGCCGGTAATGCGCAAGCCTGATGCCGAACGCGAAGGCAGATCAGCCCGTAGGGCGGGTTAGCGCGGAGCGCGTAACCCGCCATGCTTCGGCCGTATCGACGGTGGCTTACGCGGCTGCGCCACTAACCCACCCTGCGTAAAAACACTTACAGCAGCGCCTTGAGCTTGGCTGCGTCTTCCGGGAACCACGGGCCGTTGGCCTTGAGCGCCTCGGCGACGACTTTCCGGGCCTCGGGCTCGCGCTTGAGCGCCTTGAGCGCCTTCACCCGCTGGGCCGCGACGTTGAGCCGGTTCTGGCCGTAGGCCTTGGCGGCCGCCTGCTCGAGATACGGCAGCGCCTTGGCCGGCTCGCCGCGCTCGACGAGGTTGCGACCGTAACGATAGGCGTAGACGTAGTCGTCCGGGTACGCGGCGATGAGCTTGGGATAGAGCGCGTCGAGTCCGGCGTCGTCGTGCAGCACTTCGAGGTAGACGCGCCAGTTGTCGGCGAGGTTGCGATCACTGCCGAGCTTGGCCGATTGCCTGGCGAGCGCGTCGGCGGCCTTGCGCAGCACCGCCTCGCCTTCGGCCTTGCGGCCGAGGCCGGCGTAGACGTCATTCAGGCCGAGCACGGCGCTGCGCTGGTCGGCGCACAGCGCAGCCTTGCCGAACACGCGCTCGTCGACGAGCTTCTGCATCGGCGCGAGCTGGCTTTCGAACACCGTCTTACGCTGCCCGGCCGGCTGCGATTGCGTGCAGCTGTCCCAGCGGCCGAGCTCGTACGGACGCTCGCAGCCCAGATCGCCCGCGAGCACCTGCGGAGCGACCGCGGCGCAGGCCTGCGCATCAACGGCCTTGGAGGCACGCAGCAACTCGAGCCGGGCGAGCAGCAGCTGTACGCCCGCATCGGCGTCATAGGTTTTGCGCTGGGCCTCGGGCAGGCTCGCATACCAGGCCAGTCCGCTCGCGTCGTAGCGCGCGTGATAGGTGTCCAGCGCTTCGCGCGCCGCCTTGAGGCCCTTGGGCTTGGCCGCAGCCGCCTTGAGATCGTCGAGCGTGGAGCTGCGCTGGAGGATCTCGTCGACCTGGGCGAAGAACTCGTCCTGGCGCTGCTCGGCGAGGATGCGCCCGAGTTCGGCGCCATCGGGCTTCAGGATCACGTAGCTCGGCAGCGCCTTCACGCCCCAGAGCGTCTTCCAGTACGCGCCTTCGGGACTGTCGGCGTCGAGCTCGACGACCACGGTCTTGCGTTCGACAGCCTCCCACTTCGGGCCGACGAGCACGTGCTTGGCCATGAAATAGCAGGAGTAGCACCAGGGCGCGTGAAAATCGACGAGCACGGGCGACTTGCGCTCGACCGCCGTCTTGAGCGCGGCGTCGAGCGTCGGCGTGTCGGGTTTTTCGGTGCCTTGGGCATGGGCGCTGCCGATTGCGAGCAGCGCGAACAGCAACAGGGGGCGTAGCGATAGAAGGCTCATCGAAGGGTCACCGAAGATTCGGGATTAGCCCCCGGAATCGCTCAGCGCAGGCAACGGTTTGGGCGCGTCTGCGGGCGGTTCGGCGGGGTACACGATGCGCGCATTGTAGGCCTTGCCGGTGGCCGGATCATGGACGTTCGAGATTCCTCGATATTCCAGCAGCTTCTTAGAAACCGGGTCGTAGCTCAGCTGCAGCGGATCGACGAGCCAGCGCAGCACCGAATCGGGTTCGACGACGAAGCGCGCGGCCGCGCGGCCTTCGAACTCGCCATCCTCGATGCGCTTGGCGCGGAAGCTGTACGCATCGAGATTGCCCGCGACGACGAAGCGAAACGCGAACGGCTTGCGCTGCATCAGATCGTCGAAATGCGCGAGCAGATAGTTGTGGAAACCCGAGTCGGCCGCTGTGTCGGGGCCGATGTCGATTGCCTTGTTTTCGGTCTTGCCCTTCTTGGTCTTGCGCATCTGCACACGGTCGCCTTCGACCGACAGGATCGCTTCGGAGAAGCCTTGCGGCGGCAGCTCGAAACCGTAGACCGGGACAAACGGATTACGCGAAAAATCGAGCGTCTTGCTGCCCATGAGCCGGTTCTTCGCATCGAAGTAGCGAATGCTCCCGCGCACCCAGCGGCCTTGCTCGACGATCTGCTCGTGCACTTCGGTGTAGAGATAGCGGCCGCTCTTGAGATCGTAGGCGTAGCCGTAGAAGCGCTCCGATTTCGCATTCGGCTGCGGCGGCTGCGCGAATGCGAACGTGCTGACGGCAGCCAGCAGGACGGCGAGCAGGGTTCTCATGAGACGCTCCTTATCTCTTGGCGAAACGATAGTGCGCAACGCCCCATTCGTTGCCATCGGCGTAGCCGAACAATTCGGCCACGGCCATGTAAAAC
This sequence comes from Hydrocarboniphaga effusa AP103, assembly GCF_000271305.1. Classification (GTDB taxonomy): domain Bacteria; phylum Pseudomonadota; class Gammaproteobacteria; order Nevskiales; family Nevskiaceae; genus Hydrocarboniphaga; species Hydrocarboniphaga effusa. The sequence continues at coordinate 506,280 of NZ_AKGD01000002.1, read as the reverse complement.
ATGCGCCAGCGCGCGAACCAGAGCGCCGACCGATCGCCATAAGTCGGGGCGAACACGCGCAGGATCTCATCCTTCTGCGCATCCATGCCGGCGAGCCAGTGATTGGAGGTTTTCTCGTAGTGGCGGCCGTCGACCCACCACTGCTGCTCGATGCGCAAATCGTCCTGGAAATTCAGCAGCAGATTCTCCGACGGCATCGTGCCTCCGGTGAAGAAATACTGGCTCATCCAGTCGCTTTGTCCCTGCACTTCGAAGTGATAGGCCAGCAGCTTGTGCGCGAAGATGTGCACGAACAGCTTGCCTTCGGCCTTGAGCCAGCGCGCGATCTTGGCGAGCAGCAGGCCGTAGTTCTTCATGTGCTCGAACATTTCGATCGAGATCACGCGATCGAAGCCGGCCTCGATGCCGGCGGCCGGAAATTCGAACTCGACGATGTTGCCGGTGACGATGCGCAGGTTGCCGAGGCCGAGCACGCGCGCACGCCGCTCGATGAACTCGCGCTGCCCATGTGAATTCGAAAGGCCGACGATCTGCGAATTGGGATACCGCTCGGCGAGCCACAGCGACAGCGAACCCCAGCCGCAGCCGAGATCGAGAATGCGCTGGCCATCGACGAGGCCTGCGCGCTGCGCGTAGAGCGCGAGCATGTGCTCTTCGGCCTGCGCGAGCGTCTCGCGCCCGCTCGGGTAAAAACAGCACGAATACTTGAGACGCGGCCCGAGGTGCAGGTGAAAGAATTCGGCGGGCACTTCGTAGTGCTGCGTGTTGGCGTCCTGCGTATTGATCGCGATCGGGCTCGCGCGCAGCTCGCTCAGAAACTCGTTGAAGCGGCGCGAGCGCAGCTCGCCGTCGTGAGCGGCTTCGTCGCTCAGGCGGCGGCGCATCAGCTGGCGCATGCCCAGGCGCGTGAGCGTATCGGGAATCAAGCCGCGCTCGCATAAATCGATGACGTTCATTCGCTGTTTTTTCTTGTCGGTGATGAAGCAATGAAAATCAGGAAGACTTCGGCGGCAGCGGAACCAGCGCGCTGGTCGTGCGCCTGTACTCCGCGTAGCCGGGCTTGCGCCTGGCCATCTCGTCTTCGAGCATCGGCATGCCCGAGAGCTTGGTGAGCATCCAGGCCATCAGCAACGGAGCGCCGAGGCTGATCCAGCCCCAGGGCGCGCCGATCGCGAGCGGAACGTAGGCCAGCCAGTGCAGGCATTCGAAGAAGTAGTTCGGGTGCCGCGAATAGCGCCAGAGCCCGTCGCGACAGACCTTTCCCTTGTTTCGCGGGTCGGCGCGGAAGCGTTCCATCTGCGTATCGGCAATGCCTTCGCCGACGATCGACGCCAGCCAGATCACGGCCGCGAGCAGCCAGCAGACCGCCGGCGGCGCATCGGCCCGCCAGGCCACCGGAACGAAGGCCATCGACGAGAGCAGCAAGGTGAAGACGTTCTGGAACTGGAAGAACCAGAACATGTTGAAGTCGGCCTTGTCGCCCCATTTCTGGCGAAAGTGGGCGTAGCGGAAATCTTCGGGCTGGCCCCAGTTGCGGATGAACAGATGGGTGCCGAGCCGCCCGCCCCAGGTCGCGCCCATCAGTGCGAGCGCCAGGCGCAGCGACGAATCGCCAGGGCCGATGGCCGCGTAGAACGCCGCGAGCAGGCCGAGCGTCCAGGCCCAGATCGCATCGACGAGCCCGGCATTGCGCAGCTTTTTCTGTACCAGCCAGGCGATGGTCTTGGCCGCGATCACGATGATCACCGCGACGCCGAAAGCCCCCATAATGTCCCTGCTCATTCCTCGATCTCCCGCTGCCAATCGTCGACGCCATCCATGTCAGACCTGCCCTTGCGTAGCGCTGAAAGCCCGTCCGCAGCCCACCCCGACACCCACCGCGGAACCGACGGTGCCACCGACAGCGGGGTTTACGTCGCCCCGGCGCGTTACGGCCGCGGCGTTTACGCGGCGCGGCCGTTCGCCAAGGGCGAGACCGTGCTGCGGTTCACCGGACGACGCTACACGGGCGACGAGCTCGATGCCCTGGGTTTCACGCCCGGCTATCCGCTGCAGGTCGACCTCGACCGCTATGTGCTGCTCGACGAGCCTCATGTGTTCTGCAATCACTCCTGCGATCCGAATGGCGGACTCACGGCCGATCTCGAACTGCGCGCCGTCCGCGAGATCGCCCGGGACGAGCAGATCAGCTTCGACTATTCCACGACCATGCTGGAAGACAATTCGTGGACTTTGGAATGTGGATGCAGGTCGATGAACTGCCGCGGCGTGATCGAAGACTTCGATCGCCTGCCCGAGGCCGTGCAGCGGCACCTGATCGCCGAAATCGGCGTGCTGCCGTTCATCACGCGCGAACTCGCGGCGAGGCGCGGCTGATGCTGCTGGTCGCGCATTACGTCGACCGCAGCCCGATCGAAGGCCTGGGCCTGTACTGCGCGCGCGATCTGCGCGCCGGCGAGCCGGTCTACCGCTACGACTGGCGCTTCGTGATGGTGATGTCCGATGCCGAAGTGCGCGCCCTGCCCGAGCCCATGCGCGAGAGCGTGCTGCGCTACAGCTTCCGCGGACGCGGCGAGGCCCGGCTCACGGGCGCGATGTACTACTGCGCCGACGACTCCCGCTACATGAACCACGCCGATCAGCCTTCGACGCTCTGGATCGCCGAGCGCAACGAATACGTCGCCGCGCGCGACCTGCCCGCCGGTAGCGAGCTGACCTGCGACTACCGCGATTTCTGCGAGCCCGAGGACTGCGAATTCGAGTTGCGCTGACCGCTAGTGCCGGATTTCGGAATCCGGCCCCGACTCGTCCGCCGCCTTGAACAGCTCGTGCGCCTGGTGCGGCGTGAACACGTGCTCCTGCCCGCAGAACTCGCAGGTCACGCTAACCTTGCCCTGCTCCTGCAAAATCTCGTCGACTTCCTGCTGGCCGAGCGACAGCAGCATGCGCGAGATGCCCGCGCGGCTGCAGCGGCAGATCACTTCCACCGAGCGCGGCTCGAAGCTGCGCACCGGATCCTCGGCAAACAGCCGGCGCAGGATCGTTTCGCCGTCGGTGTCGAGCAGCTCGTCGTCGCCGAGCGTCGAGGCGAGCGTCAGCAGATGCTCCCAATCCGCCTCGTTGCCGTTGGCGCTTTCGAGCGGCATGCGCTGCAGCATGAAGCCGGCGAGCTTGTCTCCGCGCACCGCGAGCCTGAGCAGCGTCGGCAGCTGCTCCGAGCGCGTGAAATAGCCTTCGAGCGCCTGCGAAAGCGATTCGCCTTCGATCAGCACGATGGCCTGGCTCGCCGGCACGTTGTCGGCGTTGGGCTCGAGCATCAGCGCGAGAATGCCGCCGTAGAGCAGCTCGGTGAATCCGCCCGAAAGATCGGCCGGACCCTTGGCCATCGTGCGCACGTTGAGGTGATGGTCGATCTGCGAAACCAGCAGCTCCATGCGGCGGTCGCCCTGGAACTGCAGGTTGATGCGCCCTTCGAAGCGCAGGTGCGTGGCGAGCAGCGGCATCGCCGCCATCGCCTCGCGCATGAGCCTGGCAACATCGGCGGAATGCGAGCGGTGCGAAAAGAAGTCGGCGACGCCCTCATCGATATGCACGATCGCCCCGTGGGCGACGTGGTTGTCGAAGGCGTAGCTCAGCAGCGGGTTCTTGATGGTCATGCGGCGCAGTTTAGCGGGCGCGACCGATAAAGGCTGAACTCAAGAAAGCGGCGAATCAGCGTTGCGAGCGGAGGCAGGTCGCGCGAGGACGGAGCACAGGGCGATGGTCCCGGCCGGCGAGTGACTCTGTGTCACTCGCCGGTAAGCCATCGGCGGAGCGTACGGGCAGTACGTGAGGATTTCGAGCACCGCCTCGTGCGAGATGCCGAGCGCAGCAGCCGATTCACCGCTTTCTCAGCCCGCCAGCTTTTCCTTGAGCAGCCGGTTCAAGGCTTCGGGATTCGCCTTGCCCTGCGTCGCCTTCATCGCCTGACCGACGAAGAAGCCGAACAGCTTGTCCTTGCCGCCGCGATATTCCGCGACCTGGCCCGGGTTCTTGGCGATGATCTCGTCGATCGCCGCGGCGATCGCGCCTTCGTCGGTGATCTGCACCAGGCCCTTGGCCTTGATGATCTCGTCGGCGCTGCCCTCGCCCGCGAACATCGCCTCGAACACTTCCTTGGCGATCTTGCCGCTGATGGTCTTGTCGGCGATGCGCGCGACCAGCCCGGCCAGCGCGGCGGCGGAAACCGGCGAGGTCTCGAGCGTCAGGCCTTGCTTGTTGAGCAGGCCCAGCAGATCGCCGATGACCCAGTTCGCGCAGATCTTGGCGTCGGCCTTCGAGGCCTTCACCACGGCTTCGTAGTAATCGGCGAGCGCGGCCTCGGCGGTCAGCACGCCGGCGTCGTACTTCGGCAGGCCGTACTGCTCGACGAAGCGGTTGCGCTTGGCTTCGGGCAGCTCGGGCATCGCGTCGCGGATGCGCTCGATGTCGGCGGTGGTCACCACCACCGGCAGCAGGTCCGGATCCGGAAAGTAGCGGTAGTCGTTGGCGTCTTCCTTGGTGCGCATCGAACGCGTCTCGCCCGTATCCGGGTTGAACAGGCGCGTCTCCTGCACGATCTTGCCGCCCGACTCGATCACCTCGATCTGGCGCTCGATCTCGTACTCGATGGCCTTCTCGACGTAGCGGAAGCTGTTGACGTTCTTGGTCTCGGTGCGCGTACCGAACTTCTCGGCGCCCTTGCGGCGCACAGAGACGTTGGCGTCGCAGCGGAAGCTGCCTTCCTGCATGTTGCCGTCGCAGATGCCCAGGTAGACGACGAGCTGGTGCAGCTTCTTCAGATACGCCACCGCCTCGGCCGCGGTGCGGATGTCCGGCTCCGAGACGATCTCGATCAGCGGCGTTCCGGCGCGGTTGAGATCGATGCCGGTCACGCCGACGAAGTTCTCGTGCAGCGACTTGCCGGCGTCCTCTTCCAGGTGCGCACGCGTGATGCCGATACGCTTGGCGATGCCCTCGCCGAGCTCGACGTCGAGATGTCCGTTGAACACGATCGGCAGCTCGTACTGCGAAATCTGGTAGCCCTTCGGCAGGTCCGGATAGAAATAATGCTTGCGCGCGAACACGCAGCGCTCGGCGATCTGAGCGTCGACCGACAGGCCGAACTTGACCGCCATCTGCACCGCGTCGGCATTGAGCACCGGCAGCACGCCCGGAAAACCGAGCGTGACCGGATCGGCCTGCGTATTGACGTCGGCACCATAAGCGGTCGCCGCGCCCGAGAAGATCTTCGATTTCGTGCTGAGCTGGCAGTGCACTTCGAGGCCGATGACGGCCTCCCAGCCTTCCCGAATTTCATTGACTCCCATTGCTGTTGCCCCTTACTTGAACGCTGCCGGCGACTGCTGGTGCCAGTCGGTCGCCTGCTGATACTGGTGCGCCGCGTTGAGCAGGCGTCCCTCGTCGAAGAAATTGCCCATCAGCTGCAGGCCGACCGGCAGGCCGTCGACGAAGCCGCAGCCCAGCGACATGGCCGGAATGCCCGCGAGGTTGGCCGCGATCGTGTAGATGTCGTTGAGGTACATCGACACCGGATCGTCGGATTTCTCGCCGAGCTTGAAGGCGACGTCGGTCGCGGTCGGGCCGAGCACGAGGTCCACGGACTCGAAAGCGCGGCGGAAATCCTCGTAGATGAGCCGGCGAACCTTCTGCGCCTGCAGGTAGTAGGCGTCGTAGTAGCCGTGGCTCAGCACGTAGGTGCCGATCATGATGCGGCGCTGCACCTCACTGCCGAAGCCTTCGCCGCGGCTGCGCTTGTAGAGCTCTTCGAGCGACTTCACGCCCTCGGCGCGGTGGCCGAAGCGCACGCCGTCGAAGCGCGCGAGATTGGAGCTCGCCTCGGCCGGCGCGACGACGTAATAGGTCGGCACCGACAGCGGCGAATTGGGTAGCGAGATTTCCGTGAACGTGGCACCGAGCTTCTTGAAGGTCTCGATCGCCTGGTCGATGCGCTCGCGGCTCGACGGCGCCAGGCCCTCGGCGAAGTATTCCTTCGGCAGGCCGATGCGCAGGCCCTTGATGTCACGGCCCAGAGCCGACACGTAGTCGTCGACCGGACGGTCGACGCTGGTCGAGTCGCGCACGTCGAAGCCCGACATCGCCTGCAGCACGCCGGCGCAGTCCTCGGCCGAGCGGGCGACGACGCCGGCCTGGTCGAGGCTCGAGGCGAAGGCGATCATGCCGTAGCGCGAAACGCGGCCGTAGGTCGGCTTGATGCCGGTCAGGTTGGTCAGCGCGGCGGGCTGGCGGATCGAGCCGCCGGTGTCGGTCGCGGTGGCGATCGGCGCGAGGCCCGCGGCAACCGCGGCGACCGAACCGCCCGACGAGCCGCCCGGCACGCGTTGCGTGTCCCAGGGGTTCTTGACCGGCCCGTACCAGCTGGTTTCGTTCGACGAGCCCATCGCGAACTCGTCCATGTTGGCCTTGCCGAGCATGACCATGCCGGCCGCATCGAGCTTCTCGACGATGGTCGCGTCGTACGGCGCGATGAACTTGTCGAGCATCTTCGAGGCGCACGAGGTGCGCACGCCCAAGGTGCAGAAGATGTCCTTCTGGATGAGCGGGATGCCGGTCAGCTCGGTGGCATCGCCCGACGCCAGCCGCGCATCGGCGGCATCGGCCTGCGCCAGGGCGCGCTCGGCGGTGACGGTAATCAGACTATTCAGTTGCGGATCAAGCGTTTCGATACGCTTGAGAAAGTGCAGCGTGAGCTCGCGCGACGAAAATCGCTTGGCGCGAAGGCCAGCCGACAGTTCGGAGATTGAAAGCGTGTGCATGCTTTTTCCGTGAGGGGTGAGGGTGAGGCGTAAGGCGTCAGGAGGGCAGCGACGCCTCACTCCTCAGGCCTGACGCCTCACGGAATTACTCGATGACCTTGGGAACGAGGTAGAGCCCGTTCTCGGTAGCCGGGGCGATAGCCTGGAACTGCTCGCGCAGGTTCGGTGCGGTGACCACGTCCGGACGCAGGCGCTGATGCATGTCGAGCGGATGCGCCATCGGCGGGACCTGCGAGGCGTCGACCTTCGAAAGCTGATCGACCAGCGCCATGATGTTCGATAGCTGCTGCGCGTAAGCCTCGGTCTGTCCGGGCTTGAGTTCCAGGCGCGCGAGATGCGCGACCTGACGGATTTGATCTGCACTGAGGCTCATCGTTGGGGATCTGGTTTCCGTGGTATAAATTTCAACTTCGTTTATAGTGCTGCGCTCGTCGCAATCTTACTTGATCGGATCGTCGATCACCTGATCGCTTCCGGCCGTTCCAATAAGCAAGGATGCTTGGGCCCTGCCCCGCTGCAGGCCCCTGATCACCGATTCCAACGTTCTTCCAAACAAGCCGACCCTGCCGATGTTCGACGCCGTCCGCCGCCTATTCGTCAACGACCTCTCCATCGATCTCGGTACGGCCAATACCCTGGTCTACGTTCGCGACGAAGGCATCGTGCTCAACGAGCCTTCGGTCGTCGCCATTCGCCTCGACGCTCGCGGAGCCAAGAAGATCGAGGCCGTCGGCATCGATGCAAAGAAGATGCTCGGTCGCACCCCGACCAACATCAGCACCATCCGCCCGCTGCGCGACGGCGTGATCGCCGACTACACCGTCACGGAGAAGATGCTGCAGCACTTCATCCGCAAGGTGCAGAAGGGCCGCATGATGCGGCCGATGACGCGCGTGGTGGTCTGCGTGCCTTACGGCTCGACACAGGTCGAGCGCCGCGCGATCCGTGAATCGGTCGAGAACGCGGGCGCTCGCAAGGTCTACGTGATCGAGGAGCCGATCGCCGCCGCGCTCGGCGCCGGCATCCCGATCGGCGACGCCCGCGGCTCGATGGTCGTCGACATCGGCGGCGGAACCTCGGAAGTCGCGGTCATCTCCCTCAACGGCATCGTCTACGCCGAATCCGTCCGCATCGGCGGCGACAAATTCGACGAGGCCATCGTTTCGTACGTGCGCCGCCAGTACAACATGCTGATCGGCGAATCGACCGCCGAGCGCATCAAGCAGGAAATCGGCACCGCCTTCCCGGGCCACGAAGTGCAGGAAATCGATGTCGTCGGCCGCCACCTGGCCGCTGGCGTGCCGCGTAACTTCACGATGAACTCCAACGAGATCCTCGACGCCCTGCAGGAGCCGCTGGCCGGCATCGTCAAGGCCGTGAAGCAGGCGCTCGAGCGCACGCCGCCGGAACTCGGCTCCGACGTCGCCGAGCGCGGCATCGTGCTGACCGGTGGTGGCGCCCTGCTGCGCGACCTCGACAAGCTGATCTCCGAGGAAACCGGCCTGCCCGTGATCATCGCCGACGATCCGCTGACCTGCGTGGCGCGTGGCGGCGGTATGGTGCTCGACATGCTCGATCGCCAGGGCGACTTCTACAACCTCGACTGATGCCCGCACGGATGTGATTTTGCTGTTGCGTTCGTTTTTTTATCTGCAAAATAATCACAAAACCGACGGTCTGCCGAACCGCTCGTCACATGAGAGGGTGGCCGATGGCAAAACCACGTTGCCATCGGCGGAAAGCTGCGACTATGCTGCGCGGCAGTTATTACTTGTTGTACAAAATTGCGGAAGGCGCGAGCTTTGAACACCCTGAGCGTCGACCATCGTGACCATCTGTTCCCTCGGGGACCGGGTCTGGGCCTGCGGGCCTTCGCTCTGCTGCTGATCTGCGGCGGCCTGATCTTCGCCGACTTCCGGACCGACCGCCTCGAATCGACCCGCGAAACCCTGGCCTGGGCGCTCGCCCCGCTGCTCTGGGTCGCCTCGACACCCCAGCACCTGCAGGACGCCACGAGCTATTTCGACAGCCGCGAGCTGCTCGCCGAGGAAAACGCCCGGCTGCGCAACCGCCAGCTCGAACTCGAAGCCCAGCTGCAGAAGTTCGATGCGCTCGAGACCGAGAACCGCCGCATCCGCGAGCTGCTCGCCTCGGCCAAGGCGTTGCAGGAATCGGTGCTGATCACCGAGATCATCGCGGCCAACCAAGACCCGTATGCACACCAGATCACGCTCAACAAGGGTGCGCGCGACCGCGTCTACCGCGGGCAGGCGCTGGTCGATGCGAGCGGCGTCATGGGGCAGATCGTGCAGGTCAACCCCACCACGTCCGTGGGCCTGCTGATCACCGATCCGGACCATGGCATTCCGGTGGAGAACAATCGCACCGGGCTGCAGACCATCGCGGTCGGCGTCGGCGACGGCCAGGCGCTGCGGCTGCCGTTTCTGCCCGGCAACGCGGACATCCAGAAGGGCGATCTGCTGGTGTCGTCGGCGCTCGGCGGTCGCTTCCCGGCCGGCTATCCGGTGGCGCGCGTCTACGAGGTCAAGCACAACCCGGGCGAACATTTCAAAGAGGCGCTCGCCTACCCGACCGCCAAGCTCAACCAGGGCCGGCAGGCATTGCTGGTCTGGAGCGAGAACCGCGAAACCGACGGCGAAACGCTCGTCACGCTGCCCGACGCCGGCAAGCCCGAGCCGATCGCGCGCGAAAGCATCGAACCGGTGCACGTCAGGCCGGCACCGGCAAAACCCGAAGCCGCCCCCTCCGTCGCGCCTCAGCCTCAATCGCCGGCCCCGGGGGCGACCAGCCCCGCAGCTCCGGCGACCGCGGCACCGGGCAAGCCCACACCCGCAGCGACGCCTCCTGCACCTGCGCAACAGGACACTAAGAAACCGGCGGCGAATCCGCGCTGATGAGCAGCCGTACCGCTCCCCATCTGGGCTTTTGGGTCAGCCTGCTGCTGGCCCTGATGCTGCAACTGGTCGGCCTGCCCGAGAGCATCGCCCCGTTCCGTCCGCTGTGGATTCCGCTCGTGCTGTCGTACTGGGCGCTGTCGGAGCCGCGCGTGCCGGTGCTGCTCGCCGCGTTCCTGTTCGGCATCGTGCTCGACGTGCTGCTCAACGCGGTGTTCGGCCAGCATGCGCTCGGATTCGTGCTGCTGACCTATCTGGTCATCAAGCTGCGTGGCCTGTTCGCCATGTTCCCGCTCTGGCAATCGACGGTCGGGCTGATTCCGCTGTGGGCGCTCTACGCCTTCCTGATGTTCTGGATCGACGGCGTCGCCCATCACCGCTCCGACCCGTGGCTGCGCTGGATGCCGGTGATCGCCACCACCATGTTCTGGCCGCTGATCTACGCGCTGATCGACAGCTACGTGCGTCGTCGCAACCGGCGCCAGGAAGAATGAACCCCGAGGGGTTCGACACGGTCGATGCAGGCATCGTCTAAGCCATCGTCGGTGACGGCACGGGACACATGAGTCGTCACGACAAGATCAAGGATCTCTACCGCGAGAAGCAGACCTTCGGCGCGCGCACGCTGGTGGCGGCCATCGCCTGCCTTGCGATGGCCGCGCTGCTGCTGTTCCGCCTGTTCAACCTGCAGGTGCTGCAACAGGACTACTACGCCACGCGCGCCGACCAGAACCGCATGCGGCTGTCGGCGGTGGCGCCGGTGCGCGGGCTGATCTACGACCGCAACGGCGCGGTGCTCGCGCAGAACACGCCGGCCTTTGTGCTCGAGATCGTGCCCGAGCAGATCACCGGCAAGCTCGACGACACGCTCAAGCGCCTGTCCAAGCTCGTGCACCTGGACGACACCGAAATCGCCCGCTTCAAGGATCGCGTGCGCAAGTCGCCGCGCTACCGGGGCGTGCCGCTGCGCACCAATCTTTCGCTGGAAGAAGTCGCCCGCTTCGAGGTCAATCGCTACGACTTCGACGGCGTCGACGTCACCGCCGGCCTCACGCGCAGCTATCCGTTGGCCGGCACCGCCGCGCACGTGGTCGGCTACGTCGGCGGCATCACCGAAGACGAATACAAGGGCGTCGCCGAAGCCTCGTACCGCGGGCTGTCGCAGATCGGCAAGGTCGGCATCGAGAAGTCGCACGAGAACGAGCTGCGCGGCGAGCCGGGCGCCAAGGTCATCGAGGCCAACGCCTATGGCCGGCCGCTGCGCGAGCTCGATTACCAGCAGGGCACGCCGGGCCGCAACCTGGTGCTGTCGCTCGACGCCAAGGTGCAGCTGGTCGCCGAAACCGCGCTCGGCGACTACAACGGCGCGGTGATCGCGATCGATCCGCGCAACGGCGAGGTCATCGCCATGGTGTCCAAGCCGGGCTTCAATCCGCACCTGTTCGGCGAAGGCATCGACGCCAAGACCTACAAGGCGCTGCTGGCCGACCCGGCGCGGCCGCTCTACAACCGGGCGCTGCAGGGCACCTATCCGCCGGGTTCGACGATCAAGCCGTTCATGGCGCTGGCCGGGCTCGAATACGACGTCGTCGACGCCCATCACCATGAGTTCTGCGGCGGCCAGATGTCGCTGCCGAATTCCTCGCGCAAGTACCGCTGCTGGCGCCGCTCGGGCCACGGCTCGCTCGACATGGCCGGCGCGGTCGCGCGCTCCTGCGACATCTACTTCTACAACGTCGCGATCAACCTCGGCATCGATCGCATCCACAGCTTCCTCGACCAGTTCGGGCTCGGCCGTTCGACCGAGATCGACCTGCCGCTCGAAAAAGGCGGCCTGCTGCCCTCGCGCGAGTGGAAGCAGCGGGTGCGCAAGGAGGGCTGGTATCCGGGCGAGACGCTCAACGTCGGCATCGGCCAGGGCTACATGAGCGTGACGCCGATGCAGCTCGCCCAGATCACCGCGCGCATGGCGATGCGCGGCGGCGGCTTCAGGCCGCATCTGGTGCGCGGAATCCAGGACCCGATCACGCTCGAAACCCGCGAGATCGCGCCCGAACCGCTCGACCCGATCCTCAACAAGCACAAGGCCGACTGGGAAACCGTGGTCTATGCGATGCAGCAGGTCACGCAGACCCAGGGCGGAACCGGCTTCTCGGTGTTCAAGGACGCCCCGTACACGGTGGCCGGCAAGTCCGGCTCGGCCCAGGTCGCCGGCCTCAAGCAGGACGAAAAAGTGGCCCCGACACAGGAATCGCTGCCGCTGCACCTGCGCGACCACGCCCTGTTCATCGCCTTCGCGCCGGCCGACAACCCGCAGATCGCGGTGGGCCTGATCGCCGAGCATGGCGGCCACGGGGCTTCGGTGGCCGGCCCGGTGGCACGGCAGATCATGGATCAGTACCTGCTCGGCGAAATCCGCTATCGTCCTCCGGGCTCCGCGGCGGGCACGCCGACGCCGGCGGTCGCCGCACCGCCGCTGCCTCCGGGCAGCGCGCCGTCGAATCCGGATGGCGAGGAGGAGGACGACATCGTCCCTCCGGCTCCCGCCGCCCCCGCATCCGGCGCCAACCCGACCGTCCAATGAACCCTCTTCTGCAACCGCTGACCTCGTCGCGTCCGCCGCAGCCCGGGCTGTCGGAATGGTTCGGCCGCCTGCACATCGACCTCTGGCTGATGACCTTGCTGTTTGTCACCTCGATGGTCGGGCTGGTGGTGCTGTATTCGGCCTCGGGACATTCGATGCCGCAGGTCGTCAACCAGGCCGAGCGCCTGCTGCTCGGCATGGGCGTGATGGCGATCGCGGCCCAGGCGACGCCCGAGATGTACCGCGCGATGGCGCCGTGGTTCTACGGCTTCTCGGCTCTGCTGCTGGTATTGACGCTGCTGCTCGGCGACCACGCCAAGGGCGCCCAGCGCTGGCTCGATTTCGGCTTCATCCGCTTCCAGCCGGCCGAGTTCATGAAGCTCGCGATGCCGCTCGCGGTGGCGAGCTTCCTGCACGGCCAGCCGCTGCCGCCGAGCGTCAAGACCATTGCGCTGACGCTGATCATGATCGGCGCTCCGACCGGGCTGGTCGCGGTGCAGCCCGACCTCGGCACCAGCATGCTGATCCTCGCGGCCGGTGGCTTCGCGCTGTTCTTCGGCGGCCTGGGCTATCGCTGGATCCTCGGCGCGATCGGCGCGATCGCCGCCGCGGCCCCGGTGCTGTGGACACGCCTGCACGACTACCAGCGCCAGCGCGTGCTGACCTTCCTGGACCCGGAATCCGATCCGCTCGGCACCGGCTACCACATCACCCAGAGCAAGATCGCGATCGGCTCGGGCGGGCTGTTCGGCAAGGGCTGGCTCAACGGCACCCAGGCCAAGCTCGACTTTCTGCCCGAATCGCACACCGACTTCATCTTCGCGGTGTACTCCGAAGAACTCGGGCTGATGGGCGTGATGTTCCTGCTCGGGCTGTACCTGGCCATCGTCGGCCGCGGGCTCTACATCGCGTTCCGCGCCCAGGACACCTTCCAGAGATTACTCGCCGGGGCGCTGTCGCTGACCTTCTTCGTCTACGTCTTCATCAACATGGGCATGGTCATCGGCCTGCTGCCCGTGGTGGGCGTTCCGCTGCCACTGGTGAGCTACGGCGGCACCTCGATGGTGAGCATGCTGGCCGGCTTCGGTATGCTCATGTCCATACAAACCCATCGGAAACTGCTCGCCAGCTGATGCGCAAAGGACTGCGTCGCCTCACTTTTTTCGTCGGCCTGACGATCGCCACAGGCGCATCGGCGGACTATTCCCGACATCCGCAGGCGGCGAACCTGCTCAAGGTGCTGTCGACCCAGTACGGATTTTCGGCGGCCGAACTCGCGCAGGTGCAGCAGGCGCTGGTCAGCGCGCAGACGATTCCGTCGCTGATCGAAGCCGAGCAGAAAGCACCCGAGCGCACCGAAACCTGGAGCACCTATTCGACCAAGCGCGTCGATGCCCTGCGCATCAAGCGCGGCGCCCAGTTCATGCTCGACAACCGCGAGCTGCTCGCGCGCGCCGAGATGGAATACGGGGTTCCGCCCGGCGTGATCGCCGGCGTGCTCGGGCTCGAAACCAATTTCGGGCGCATCACCGGCGGCGCCCGGGTGCTCGATGCGCTGGCCACGCAAGGCTTCGATCATCCCACACGCAGCGCCTTCTTCTTCAGCGAGCTGACCGAGTACTTCGTGTTCTGCCGCGATTTCGGCTTCGCGCCCGAGTCGCTCAAGGGCTCGTACGCCGGGGCGATGGGCTGGGCGCAGTTCATGCCGAGCAACTACCGCAAGCTCGCGGTCGATTTCGACGGTGACGGCAAGCGCGATCTGTGGAGCGTGGCCGATGCGATCGGCAGCATCGCGCGCTACTTCAACGACTACCGCCCGCAGCTGGCCTGGCGTCGCGGCGAGCCGCTGATCGTTCCGGCCACCCTCAAGGGTCCGCTCGACGGGCGTATCGAGCGCAACGGCAAGAACGTCGCCTACCGGGTGCGCGACCTCCAGCAGGCCGGCGTGATCCCCGCGGTCAAGCTGCCGGCCGACATGGCCGTGGGCCTGCTCGAACTGCAGCTCGATCCGGCCGGCTCGCCGAACAAGGAATACTGGATCGCGCTGCCGAACTTCTACTCGGTGATGACCTACAACCCGCGCGTGTTCTACGCCATGACCGTGAGCCAGCTGGCGAGCGCGATGACGGCCGAGGCCGCGCGGCTCGATCAGCAGAGTCCCTGATGCCGCCTGCCGCCTTTTCACGCACCCTGCGAAACCTGTCGCTGCTGCTGAGTGTGCTGGCCCTCGGCGCCTGCGCTCCGGGCCCGACGCGCCAGACCACGCGCCCCGCCCCGACCAAATCGCGCGTGGTTCCGGCCGAGCCGGCGAAGCCGCCGATCCTCGTCGACGGCCCGCCCGCCAAGGCCGACATTCCGCCGAACCTCGCCGAGCTGCCCGACGCGGTTCCGCAGCCCGAACCCAAGAGCCGTTACGGCAACCCCGAGAGCTACGAGGTCTTCGGCGAAACCTATCGCCCGCTCGATTCGGCGCGCGGCTTCCGCGAAATGGGCCTGGCCTCGTGGTATGGCCGCAAGTTCCAGGGTCGCAAGACCAGCAGCGGCGAGCCCTTCGACATGTTCAAGATGACGGCCGCGCACAAGACGCTGCCGCTGCCGACCTATGCGCGCGTCACCAACCTGACCAACGGCAAGAGCGTGGTCGTGCGCATCAACGATCGAGGGCCGTTCCACAAGGAGCGGGTGATCGACCTGTCCTACGCGGCCGCGACCAAGCTCGATCTGCTCGGCGGCCCGGCGATGGTCGAGCTCGAGGCCATCGTGCCCGGCGAGCCGCTGCCGCCGCCGGTCGGTACGCTCGAAGAGCTCGCGCAGCCGGCCACCGCCTCGGGCTCGAACTATCTGCAGGTCGGTGCCTATTCCGATCCGGTCAACGCGAATGCCTTGCTCAAGGAGATTCACAAGATCGGACTCAAGAACGCCGAAGTGCGCCAGGGTGTTTTCCAAGACCGGCCGATCCACCGCGTGATCGTCGGGCCGTTCGCCGACGAGCCCAGGCTCAAGGCCGCCAAGAGCAGGCTCGGAGCGGGCGGCTTCGCCTCGATCCCGGTTCACTACTGAGCCTTGCGTTAAAATTTCGAACCGCCGGCGACGCGCCGTCGCCGCACATCCGAGCGCTTGCAGGGTCCGTTGAAGCGGCCTGCGTCCAAGCGCCTTTCTCCCGCCACACGCCCGGATCAATGAAGAAATTTCTCCTCGCCGCCCTGCTGACCGCTCCGCTCTGCGCCCACGCGCAGCTCGACAAGATTCCCGAACCGCCGACCATCGACGCCAAGTCCTACGCGGTCATCGACTACGCGAGTGGCGACCTGCTAGCGGCCAGCGAGCCCGACGCGCGCGTCGAGCCGGCAAGCATCACCAAGGTCATGACGACCTACGTCGCCTTCGACGAGATCAAGAAGGGCCGGCTGCATTATGACGACGAGGCGCTGATCAGCGAGAAGGCCTGGAGACAGGGCAAGGATTCGTCCGAATCGCGCATGTTCCTCGACGTCGGCAGCCGCGTGAAGATCATCGACCTGCTGCGCGGCATCATCATCGCGAGCGGCAACGACGCGAGCATCGCGCTGTCCGAGCACATCGCCGGCAGCGAGTCGGCCTTCGCCGAACTGATGAACCAGTACGCCGCCAAGCTCGGCCTCAAGAACAGCCACTTCGTCGACGCCAGCGGCCTGCCCGACCCGGATCACTACACCACCGCGCGCGACCTCGCGCTGCTGGGCCGTGCGCTGATCCGCGACTTCCCCGAGGACTACAAGATCTACGCGGAGAAGGAGTTCAAGTACAAGATCGCCAAGCCGCAGCCGAACCGCAACGGCCTGCTGACCAAGGATCCGAGCGTCGACGGCATCAAGACCGGCCACACCAACGCTGCCGGTTACTGCCTGCTGTCCTCGGCCAACCGCAACGGCCGCCGCCTGATCGTCGCGGTGATGGGCGCCAAGACCTGGGCGTACCGCGAACAGGCCAGCCTCGAACTGCTCAACTACGGCTTCCGCTTCTTCGAAACCGCCACCCTGCTCGGCCCGAACAATCCGGTCAGCACGGTGACGGCCTACAAGGGCACGGAGGACAGCGTGCCGGTGGGAACCCTGCAGCCGATCTCGCTGAGCCTGCCGCGCGGGGCCAAGGAGCGCATCCAGATGCAGCCGCAGATCACCGCCCAGGCCATCGCCCCGATCGCGCCGGGCGCGGTCGTCGGCAGCATCGCCATCAGCCTCGACGGCAAGCTGATCCGCAGCGAGCCGCTGGTCGCGCTCAAGGCGGTGCCGGAAGGCGGGCTGTTCACGCGCCTGATCGATTCGATCCGTCTGTGGTGGGCGGGTGGTGGCTGAGATCGCCGGCAATGGTGACGAAATCCAGGCGCCGCTGATCCGGCGCCTGGACGGGCTCTCGGACTACGAGCGCACCGTGCAGGCGATGCGCGATTTCACCGAATCGCGCACATCCGAAACACCCGACGAACTCTGGGTGCTCGAACATCCGCCGGTGTTCACGCAGGGCCAGTCCGGCCGCGATGAACACCTGCTCGCTCCGGGCGAGATCCCGGTGGTCCGCAGCAATCGCGGCGGCCAGGCGACGTACCATGGGCCCGGACAGATCGTGGTCTACGTACTGGTCGACCTGCACCGCCTCGGTTACGGCGTGCGTTCGCTGGTCGAGCGCATCGAAAGCGCGGTGATCGCGACGCTCGCCCGCTACGGCATCGCGGCTTACGGCGATCCGGATGCGCGCGGGGTTTATGTCGACATCGACGGCGTTCGCTCCAAGATCGCCTCACTCGGCCTGCGCGTGAGCCGGGGGCGCAGCTATCACGGCCTGGCGCTCAATACCGACATGGACCTCGAGCCGTTCACGCGCATCGATCCCTGCGGATACAAAGGGCTACGCGTGACGCAAGTGCGCGAACTCGGCGGGCCTGGCATCGACCAGGTGCGTCGCGATCTGACCGACAGCCTGATCGCCGAACTCGCCACCACGCGGGCAGACGCAGAGCAAAGCTAAGTTGCCGCTCAGTTTTACGGCAGCATGATCGGCGCAATCGCGCTCGCCGGCAGCTTGCCCGCATCAAGGCTGTCGGCGCAGCGCGGCGGGTGCCCTGCGGACTGTGGACCGGCCGCCTGCACGTTGCGTGTGAGCTTGCAGGCCGGGGGTCGATCGGCCTTGGCGACTGCCTCATTGCGCGGTCTGGACGTGCAGGCGGCCAGGCTCAGCGAGGTCAGGCAAACGCCAACTGCCGCAAAGCGTATGGCGGGATCCATGGAGCGTTTCTCACGTGAAAGCGGTAATCAACCTACAATACGCCGCTTAACGGGCCAGCGTGACCGACCAGTGACCGCGAACGCCCACGGCCTCGAAACCTAAGAACGCGATGAACTCGACTACAGCTCCAACCGATGTGCTGGTGCGTTGCCGTGGCGTGCACTTCAAGCAAGGAAGCCGCGCGATCTATCAGGGGATCGACGTCGACATCGCGCGCGGCAAGGTCACCGCCATTCTCGGTCCTTCGGGCACCGGCAAGACCACGCTGCTGCGCCTGATCGGCGGCCAGTGGCGCCCGAGCGCCGGCACCGTCGAATTCGACGGCACCGACGTGCACAAGCTCGGCCGCCGCGATCTCTACACGCTGCGCAAGCGCATGGGCCTGCTGTTCCAGAACGGCGCGCTGCTGACCGATCTGACCGTGTTCGAGAACGTGGCCTATCCGCTGCAGGAACACACCCAGCTGCCGGCCTCGATGATTCGCGACCTGGTGCTCATGAAGCTGCAGGCCGTCGGCCTGCGCGGAGCGCGCGACCTGTATCCGGACCAGCTCTCGGGTGGCATGTCACGCCGCGCCGCGCTCGCGCGCGCCATCGCGCTCGATCCCGACATGGTCATGTACGACGAGCCGTTCACGGGGCAAGACCCGATCAGCATGGGCGTGCTGATTCGCCTGATCCGCACGCTCAACCAGTCGCTGGGGCTGACCTCCGTGGTGGTCTCGCACGACATCAACGAGGTGCTCTCGATCGCCGATTACGCCTACGTGGTATCGGGCGGCAAGGTGCTCGGCCAGGGCACGCCGGACCAGATCCGCGCTTCGGATTCGGCCTTCGTGCAGCAGTTCCTCAAGGGCGAGCCCGATGGGCCGATCGCGTTCCAGTACAAGGCCGCGGCGACCTATGCCGACGATCTGCTCGGAGGCCGTCGATGAGCAAGCTGTTCCAGGTCATCTCCGAGTTCTTCGCCGGGCTCGGGCGCTCGATGTTCTTCCTGTCGTCGGTGCTGGCCTCGCTGCCGAAGTCGCTGCTCAAGCCCGGCCTGATCACGCGCCAGCTCTACATGCTCGGCGTGCTCTCGCTGATCATCATCGTGATCTCGGGCGTGTTCATCGGCATGGTGCTGGCGCTGCAGGGCTATCGCACGCTGTCGCGCTTCGGCGCCTCGGAATCGCTCGGTGTGTTCGTCGCGCTGGTGGTGATCCGCGAGCTCGGCCCGGTGGTGACGGCCTTGCTGTTCGCGGGCCGCGCGGGCTCCTCGCTGGCGGCCGAACTCGGCCTCATGCGCGCCACCGACCAGCTGTCGGCGATGGAGATGATGGCGATCGACCCGATCGAGCGCATCGTCGCCCCGCGCTTTCTGGCCGGGCTCATCGCGCTGCCATTGCTGACGATGATCTTCGAAGTCATGGCGATCGGCGTCGCCGGCGGCCATGCGATCGGCGTCGAGCTGCTGGGCGTCGATGCGGGCAGCTACTGGTCGGCGATCCGCGGCTCGGTCGAGACCAAGGACATCTGGCAGAGCCTGCTCAAGACCGTGGTGTTCGGCTTCACGGTGAGCTGGATCGCGGTCTATCAGGGCTACACGGCTACGCCGAACGCCGAAGGCGTTTCGCGGGCCACGACTTCGACGGTGGTGGTGTCTTCGCTGGCCATCCTGGCGTTGAACTTCATCCTCACCGCATTCATGTTCAAGTGATTCGGCGCGCTCATGGTGAACTTTCAGACACCCAAGCGTTCGCAAGCTCGCCGAACCGATGACCCAGCCGTACTCAGCGCTCCGGGGGCGGCGTTCCACCCCATTTCGCAAGGTACCCTCTCAACATACGCGGCCGGTACGTTCAGCAAGACGCCGGCCGCTTCAATAACAAAATCCGCACTGGCGTAGCGAAGGAAAGCTTCATGCAATCAAGAGCTCTCGAAATCGTGGTTGGTTTCTTCGTCTGCCTCGGCGTGGCGGCCGTGTTCGTCATGACCTTTCGCGTCGCCAGCCTGGACAGCGTCGGCAATGGCGATGCGGTCTACCGGGTCACCGCGACCTTCGACAACATCGGAGGCCTGAAGCCGGGCGCCGCGGCGACCATGGCAGGGGTGAAGATCGGCCGGGTTCGCGAGATCAAGATCAATCCGCAGACGTTCCAGGCCGACGTCGCCATCGATATTTCGCAGACCTACAACAACCTTCCAGAAGATTCGAACGTCAAGATCCTGACCGCCGGTTTGCTAGGCGAGCAGTACCTCGGCTTCGAGCCCGGTGGTTCCGAAGACGTGCTCAAGCAGGGCAGCAAGATTCAGCTGACGCAGAGCGCACTGGTGCTAGAAAACCTGATCGGGCAGTTCCTGGCCAACCAGGCCGGCCCCAAGGACGACAAGCTCGCGGATGCCATCGGCAAACTCGCGGATTCCATCAAGCCGGGTGCCGCGCCCGCAGGAGCCAAACCATGAAGCCGCTGTTCGCACGATTGTCCCTACTGTTTTCGGCCGCCTCGATCGCGGTGGCCGCCGTTGCTGCGCCGACCGCTCCGGACGAGGTCATCAAGTCCGCGCAAGGTTCCTTGCAGACCGACATTTCGGAAAACAAGGCCAAGTACCAGACCGACAAGCCCGCCTTCTACCAGATGGTGGATTCGCGCGTGACGCAGTACTTCGACACCAAGTACATTGCCCAAACCATCCTCGCGCAGAATTACCGCACCGCCACGCCCGACCAGCGCACGCGCTTCGAAAGCGCGTTCAAGAAGATGCTGATCAATTCCTATGCCGATGCGCTGCTGCAGTACGCGGACAGCGTGAAGGCCGAGGTCCAGCCGGCCAAGATCGCCGACGGTTCCGACCGCGCCACCGTCAATACCAAGCTGATCCGTCCGGACGCGCCGCCGGTCGCGGTGGCCTTCGACATGCGCCAGAAGCCGGTCGGCGCCGACTGGAAGGTCGTCGACATCAAGGTCGAGAATATTTCGCTGGTCACCAGTTTTCGTAGCCAGGTGGCCGCGCAGATCAAGGCTTCGAGCCTCGATGCGGTGATCCAGAAGCTCGAATCCGGCCAGCAGGTCGTCGCCCCTCCGGCCGAGGCCAAGCCCTGATGTCGACCGCAGTCATCGAAGGCGAACTGAGCCTGGGCTCGATGTCTTTGCAGCTCGGCAATCTGCCCAAGCTGCAGGGCACTCGCATCGACATGAGCCGTTGTCCGCGCATCGACAGCGCGGGCGCGGCTTTTTTGCTGGAGCTCGCACGCCGCAACACCCAGGGCGCGCAGAAGCTCGAGATCGTCAACGCCAACGAACAAGCGCGCGGCCTGCTGCGCTTCTTCGAGCTCGACGAGGTTTTCGCGATCGTCTGACCGCGACGCTGGAACACGAAGATTGGGGGATTCGATGCAAAGCATGTTGCAGGGGACTGTTCGCCGACTCGCGGCGCTGATGCTCGTGACGCTCGCGCTGACCGGCTGCGCGCATTCGCCCACCTACGATCCGTCCGATCCGCTCGAACGCATCAATCGGCCGATCTTCACGTTCAACCAGAAAGCCGACCAGTACGTGCTGCGTCCGGTGGCGGTCGGCTACACCAAGGTACTGCCGGCGACGGCGCGCAAGGGCGTCAGCAACTTCTTCGACAATCTGTTCTACCCGACGACCATCATCAATGATCTGCTGCAGGCCAAGTTCAAGCAGACCGGCAAGGACACACTGCGCTTCATTCTCAATACCACCATCGGCCTCGCCGGCTTCATCGACGTGGCCACCGGCCAGGGACTGCCGCTCAACAACGAGGATCTGGGTCAGACCTTCGGGCGCTGGGGCGTTGGTCAGGGCTGGTATCTGATGTTGCCGCTGCTAGGCCCCACCACCAATCGCGATCTGGTCGGCACGGTCGGCGACAACTGGACCGAGATTCTGCAATACACCGATAACGTGACCTGGCCCGAGCGCATCGCGTTGAAGGGTGTCGAGGTGGTCGACGACCGATCCAAGCTGCTCGGTCCCGACAATCTGATCAACGAGCAGCTCGATCCTTACGTCTTTTTCCGCACCGCCTATCTCGAGCGCCGTCGCGCGCTCGTCTACGACGGCAATCCGCCGGCCGAAGACATGGATTTCGACGACGAAGAGGAAGAGGACGCGACCGCCGTTCCGGCCGACGAACCTGCGGCCACGGTGCCCACCGCGTCGCCGGCACCGGCGCCATAGGTTTCGACCCGACCGAGGCACAACAAAAAGCCGGCCCCGCGCCGGCTTTTTGTTGGCTGCGCGGGGGAGCTCAGCCCACCCACTTCCGCGCGTTCTGGAACATGCGGAACCACGGCGTCTTGCCTGCGAAGGCCTGGGGCCACCAGGAGCCCGTCACACCGTGGATCGTGCGCTCGGCGTGCGGCATCAGGATCGTCACGCGGCCGTCGTCGTTGCAGACCGAGGTGATGCCCTCAGGCGAACCGTTCGGGTTGAACGGGTAGCTCGTCGTGACACGGCCCTGGTGGTCGAGATAGCGCATCGCGAGCTGGCCGGCGGCCTTGAGCCTGGCCAGATCGCCCTCGGCGTCGAACACCGCGCGGCCTTCGCCGTGCGCGACCGCGATCGGCAGCTTTGATCCGGCCATGCCGTCGAACAGGATGGACTTGCTCTGCAGCACCTCGACGAGCGACCAGCGCGCCTCGAACTGCTCGCTGCGGTTGCGCCGGAACGCCGGCCAGGCCGCGGCGCCCGGCACGATGTCCTTGAGCGCGGCGAACATCTGGCAGCCGTTGCAGACGCCGAGCGCGAACTTGCGCGGATCGGCCAGAAAGCGTGCGAACTCGTCGCGACCGCGCTGCGAAAACAGGATGGTCTTGGCCCAGCCCTGGCCCGCGCCGAGCACGTCGCCGTACGAGAAGCCGCCGCAGGCCGCCAGGCCCGTGAAGCCGGCCAGCGAGACGCGGCCTTCAAGCACGTCGGACATGTGCACGTCGACGGATTCGAAACCGGCCGCGTTGAACGCGTAGGCCATTTCGATGTGCCCGTTGACGCCCTGCTCGCGCAGGATCGCGACCTTGGGTTTGGCGGTGAACACCGCTGGCGCGGCATCGACATCGAAGCTCAGCGACATCGACAGGCCCGGATCACTGGGCTCGCCGACCGCGTCGAATTCCTCGCGCACGCAATCGGGGTTGTCGCGCAGCAGCGCGATGCGGTGGCTGGTCTCGGCCCAGAGCTTGTGCAGCTCGCTGCGCTTGGCCGACAGCAGCAGCTCGCCGTTACGCGTGAAGCTCAGCGTATCGCTCGCTTCAACCGGACCGATGTCGGTGATCGCCACGCCCGCCGCCTTGCCGCGACGCACGATCGCTTCGGCGTCGGACTCGCGCACCTGCAGCACCCAGCCGAGTTCCTCGCTGAACAGCGCGGCCGCGGCTTCGCCGAAGCCGAGATCGGCGGTGAAGCCGCAGTGCCCGGCGAACGCCATCTCGGCGAGCGTGACAAACAGGCCGCCGTCCGAGCGGTCGTGCAGCGCCAGAATCTGGCCCTTGCCGTTGAGGTACTGGATCAGGTCGAACGCGGTGATGAGCTGCTCGGGGTGATCGAGGTCGGGCGGCGTCTGGCCGACCTGCCCGTAAACCTGCGCGAGCGCCGAGCCGCCGAGGCGGTTCTTGCGGTTGCCGAGGTCGATCAGCAGCAGGCGCGTGGCGCCCGCGTCAAGGCGCAGCTGCGGCGTGAGCGTCTTGCGCACGTCGGCCACCGGCGCGAAGGCCGAGATGATCGCGGACACCGGCGCGGTCTGCGTCTGCGGCTTGCCGTCCTCGCTCCAGACCGCCTTCATCGACAGCGAATCCTTGCCGACCGGAATCGCGATGCCGAGCTTGGGGCAAAGCTCTTCGCCGATCGCCTTCACCGCATCGAACAGGCGCGCGTCCTCGTCGCCCTGGCCGCAAGCCGCCATCCAGTTGGCGGACAGGCGCACGTCGGAAAGCTGGGCGATGCTGGCCGAAGCGATGTTGGTGATCGCCTCGCCGACCGCCATGCGCGAGCTGGCCCCCGCGTCGAGCAGCGCGAGCAGCGGGCGCTCGCCCATCGCCATCGCCTCGCCCGTGGTGGCTTCGAAACCGGTCGCGGTGACCGCGCAATCGGCCACCGGCACCTGCCAGGGACCGACCATCTGGTCGCGCACCGTCAGGCCGCCGACCGTGCGATCGCCGATCGTGATCAGGAACTGCTTGGAGGCGATGCCCGGCAACTGCAGCAGGCGGCGCGCGGCTTCGTTCAGATCGAGGTTCGCGGTGACGAGCGGCTCGGTGACCGGCGTTTCGCGGCGCGAGCTGCGCTGCATGCGCGGCGGCTTGCCGAGCAGCACGGGCATCGGCATGTCGACCGGCGGCTGGCCGCTCAGCGCGTCTTCGACGACCAGCTGGCGACGCGCGGTGGCGGTGCCGACCACCGCATACGGGCAACGCTCGCGCTCGCAGGCGCGGGCCAGCATGTCGAGGCCATCGGGCTTGAGCGCGATGACGTAGCGCTCCTGCGATTCGTTGCACCAGATTTCCATCGGCGACAGCGACGGATCGGCCGCGAGCACGTCGCGCAGCTGGAACAGCCCGCCGCGATCGTCCGCGTGCACGAGTTCGGGCAGCGCGTTGCTGATGCCGCCCGCGCCGACGTCGTGGATCGACAGGATCGGATTGTCGTCGCCGAGCGCCCAGCAGGCGTCGATGACTTCCTGGCAGCGGCGTTCGAGTTCGGGGTTGGCACGCTGCACGGAGGCGAAGTCGAGCGCCTCGTGGCTGCTGCCGGTGGCCATCGAGCTTGCGGCGCCGCCGCCGAGGCCGATCAGCATCGCCGGGCCACCGAGCACGATCAGCGGTGCGCCTTCGACCACTTCGCGCTTCTGCACGTGCTGCGCGCGGATGTTGCCGTAGCCGCCCGCGATCATGATGGGCTTGTGATAGCCGCGATTGCGGCCGTCGGGCGTGATCGCCTCGAAGCTGCGGAAATAACCGTTGAGGTTCGGCCGGCCGAATTCGTTGTTGTACGCGGCCGCGCCGAGCGGCGCCTCAATCATGATGTCGAGCGCCGACGCCATGCGCGTCGGACGCGACAGCGGCGCTTCCCAGGGCTGCTCGAAACCCGGAATGCGCAGGTTGGCGACGGTGAAACCGGCCAGGCCGGCCTTGGGCCGCGAGCCGGTGCCGGTCGCCGCCTCGTCGCGAATCTCGCCGCCCGCACCAGTGGCGGCGCCCGGATGCGGCGAAATGCCCGTCGGGTGGTTGTGCGTCTCCACCTTCATGAGGATGTGCACGGGCTCGTCATGCCCGCGATAGACGTGGTCGGCGTCGGCGAACAGGCGCATCGCCGTGTGCCCTTCGACGACCGCCGAGTTGTCGCTGTACGCCGACAGCACGCCGCCCGGCGTCGCCGCGTGCGTCATGCGGATCATGCCGAACAGCGAGTGCGGCTGCGTCTCGCCGTCGACGGTGAATTCGGCGTTAAAGATCTTGTGCCGGCAGTGCTCGGAGTTCACCTGCGCGAACATCATCAGTTCGGCGTCGGTCGGGTTCTTGCCCGCATCGAGGTAGTGCTTGGCGAGGTAGGCGATTTCGTCGGCCGACAGCGCCAGGCCCCATTCGCCGTTGGCGATTTCGAGTGCCCTGGCGCCCTGCGCGAGCACGTCGACCGTGCGCAACGGGCGGCGCTCGGGCACATCGAAGACGTGCTGCAGGGCTTCGGTGCTGTCGAGCACCGATTCGGTCATCGGATCGTGCAGGACTTTGAGCGCGGAGGCCGGCAATTCGCCGAGGCCTTCGAACAGGTAAGCGCGCCCGCGCTCGATGCGCCGCACACCGGAAAGCCCGCAGACGCGCGCGATGTCGGTGGCCTTCGAGGCCCAGGGCGACAGCGTGCCGACGCGCGGCACCACGAAGCGCGTGAGCCTGGAAGCCGGAAACGCATCAGGCCCCGGTCCGACGAGCTGGCGCAGTTCGGCGAGCGGCGCATCGTCGGCATCGACGAGATAGAAATCCAGCACCTGCAAGCCGCTCAGCGCGGGCAGTTGCGGACGCAGATCGTCGAGCAGGCGGTTGAGACGGAAGGAGGAAAGGCTGGCGGTGCCGGGCAACACGAGCAAAGGCATCGTCGATCCTGCGCAAGAAGGCGCGTGAAAGAAGGGCGGCATTGTCTCACGTCGACCTCCAAATTGGGCTTTAGTACAACGCCCTCCAGCCCAGCCCGCCCTCCTGCTCCGCGCAGACGATCCAGTCGGCCGACCGCTGCAGGGCCTCGCAGGCCGCGGCGAGCGCGAGCTCGGGCGTATTGTTGGTTTCCGACAGGTGCGTGAGCACGAGGTGCTGCAGGCGCGAGCAGTCGATGCTGCGCAGCAAGTCGGCCGACTGCGCGTTGTTGAGGTGCCCGCGCGAGCCGCCAACGCGCTGCTTGAGACTGTACGGATACGGCCCCGAGCTCAGGCTGTGCAGGTCGTGATTGCATTCGAGCATCAGCGCATCGCAGCCGCTGAGCACCTCGCGCATGTGCGCAGTCACGTGGCCGGCGTCGGACAGGATGCCGAGCTTGAGCCCGGCGTGATTCAGCACGTACTGGCAGGGTTCGCGCGCATCGTGCGGCACCGGATACGGCTGGACCTCGATCGCGCCGATCGAAAAGCCCTGGTGCGGATTGATGATCTGCACCGCCTCGACCTGGGAATCTTTCCAGGCCAGCGAAGTGCCGGTGGTCAGATACACCGTGAGCCCGTAGCGACGGGCCAGCCGGCCGACGCCGCCGAGGTGATCGCCGTGCTCATGGGTGACGAGGATGCCGGCCAGCGACGCGGCCTCGATGCCGAGGCGCTCGAGCCGGGCCTCGGTCTCGCGCAGCTGGAAGCCGCAATCGATCAACAGGCGCGTTCCGCCGGCTTCGACGAGCGTGCCGTTGCCTTTGCTGCCCGAGCCGAGCGAAGCGAAGCGCAGCCCCGAAGCGCTCACTTCTTGGAGTGATCCTGGTTCATGTACAACGGAAACGGCGTGACCTTGGAGTCGCCGCCTCCGCCCGCGACGATGCGCGCCGGCCCCTGCTTGCTGACCTCGTCGATGCGGATCACCGCATGCAGCGGAACGTAGAAGCGCTCCACGTTCTCGAACTCGGTCTTGAGCTTCTCCTCACCCGGATCGACGACCACCGTCGTGCGCTCACCGAAAACGAGTTTCTCGACCTCGACGAAACCCGGCATGCCGCCATGGCTGACCTGCTTCGCATAGACCTCGTAGACCTGGCCCTGGTTGTGGAAGCTGACGCGGTAGAGGCGGGAGACGGTCATGCGCGTTGTGATAATTCATTGAATGAAGGCCGCGCAATTATTGTGCGAGCGCCTTGCCGGTGCAACGCCTCTAATCAGGCAACGGGCAAACGCGCCCACCTGTCGTAGCACCCGGCAGGCAATTCGAGACACGGGCAGGTCTATCGACGCTGACTGCGTCCATGATCACGGTGGCCTGACCAAGTTGAATCCCGAGCAGGTTCAACAATGGCGTCACCAGACTGGCGAGCAATCCGTTAACAAGATTGAGCAAGGGATTGACCAGTCCTAGCAAACCCTCAACCAAATCATTGAGTAGCGCACCCAGCCCCCCCAGAAATCCGCCGTTGGAAGTCACGATAGGTGTCCCCAAGCCCAATCGGACGGCTACGGCAGGGTCGGTTCCCACAGTCTGCGGGTTCACACCCGCGACCTCCGCCGCCGGTGGCACTCCGTCGGCCTGGTAATACGCTGACCGTGTCCGCGATATCGGATTATCTCCGATGGTTACGTATTCGAAGCTGTCCACATCATTAGGCAACGGGAGAAACGGGCCAGTCGACGGTGCACTGGGGCCATTACAGGCGCCGCCCACGGAAACACATGTCAAATCCAACCCTACATCGACGTTGAGCCCACCGAGGAAACCTAGCAAGCCCTGCGCCGTTAGCCCCAAATGCAAAACATCGAAATGGGTTCCGTTCAAATCGAGCTGCGGAATCGTCGAGGGATTGGTACTTGGAGTCCCAATAAAGCTACCGATGTGCACAGTAGCCACGGCTGGACTAACGCTAAGACGCGCTACCGGATAAGGTCGAGTCGCAGTTGGGCAGGCTATTTCATCGAGCCGCGCAGCAGCCTGCGCAACGTTAACGTCCACCCCTAGGTTCAGGTTGGGAATAAGGGTAGGCCCGGTAGTCCGGATATCGACCAATCCCAAGGTCAGCAGGCGTAGTGCCCCGGTGAGAATATTGAGCAAGCCTGCTAGCGCTTGGTTCACGAATGCGCTAAGGCTTTGCAGCAACTGGCCCGCTTCGATTCGAACTGCCAGCTTGACCTGCGCAGTTTTCGCCGTCGCCCCAGGCGCTCCGACACCGAACTGCGGCGGCTCCAGCACCTTTAGGAATATCGACACCTTTGCAACACCCGGCACATCGACATTCAGCGGCACCACGATCGGATTCGCATAGGGGTCACCATCGGCAGTGGCAGCAGTGCCGAGCGCCATGATGAGGTCCAGCAAATTGATGAAAGGGACGTTGCCCGCGACATCGGTCAGCGGCCCGAGCAACACGCCAAGAGGAACGGTTTCGTTGCGTGCTGCTCCTGCAAGTTGTTGCAGCAAGCCGCTCACTGCGCCGCTGGCCGTGTTGCCGAGCCCGCCCACCAGTCCGCCGAGCAAGTTAGGCAGCAAGGGCGCATCGAGTCCAAGCTCAGTCAGATTCGAGAGATCGGTAACTCGAACATTCAACGCCGTGGCGAGCGCTCCGAGCGTGACTTGCGTAGCAGCCAACGAACGGAAATCAGCTAGAGACAGATTGATATTGCTGCCCAACAGCGCGCCCAGCAACGCGTTCAGCAGGCCAGCATCGAGATCTGCCAAACCCGAGCCGATGTAGAAAGAGCCCAGAACGCGTTGTTCGGCGGTGCTCGAAGCTTTCAGGGTAGCGCCACCATTCGTCAGTATCGACGGAACGAAGGAGGTCGGAGCTGGACGCTGTAAATTCACGCGGACCGAGTTGATGCGCTCGTCGCCCGCCGGCAGCGCCTGAAAAGCCCGGATACCCGCGCTGTTGGTGCGCGTTTGGCCCACTTCAATCGCCTCAAAGCCATTGAAACCACTCAACCAGCCCGCCTGCCCGCCGTTGGCCACGATCAAGGCCTGCACTTGGGAAAACATCTGATCCGGATCGACACGAATGCCGTCGCCATTCGTGCAGCCACTCGCAATCTGCGCGGCCGAGATTGCCGCCAAAGTCGCCGTCTTCTGCAGGTTCCGCTGCGTGAAATACAGCCGACCCACGTCGATCGACAGAAAGGTCGCGGCGATGAACGCCACGATCGAAACCCCCACCCAGATCGCGACCGCGCCGCGCTGCAATCGGCGGCGATCGAACCTCGGCTTGAATCTATGCTGGCTTATGGCGTGCTTCCTGCCCATGACGTCTCCCGACCCGCGCTCTCTGACGACCGCGCCGCTTCGGCAGGCGCCGCTCGGCGAGCTTATTTCAGTTCAGCGTCCGTGACGCGTTCGTCGGTTTCCGACGACCGGTTCAGCTCGGTCGGCCAACGGCCCGGGCTTGAGCGCCCGATCCGCGCTGCCTCACTATCCGGGCTTATGAACGCCACCCTCTCCCGCACGCCGGTCGTCCTGGCGCATGCCTCCGGCGCCAGCGCCGCCATCGATCCACAGGGCGCGCACGTGCTGAGCTGGAGTCCAACGGCCGGTGACGAGCGCCTGTTCCTGAGCGAGCGCTCGATCTTCGCGGACGGCGTCGCCATTCGCGGCGGCGTGCCGGTGATCTTTCCGCAGTTCGCCGGCGAAGGGCCGCTGCCCAAGCACGGCTTCGCGCGCAACCGGCACTGGCAGCTGATCGAGCAGCAGGCGCACTCGGCGCGCTGGCAGCTGCAATCCGACGCGCAGACGCTCGCGCTCTGGCCGCATCGCTTCACCTGCGAGCTCGCCGTCACGCTCGCAGACCGCGAGTTGCTGATCGAGCTGAGCGTCGAGAACACCGACTCGCAGTCGCAGACCTTCACCGCCGCGTTGCACAGTTATCTGCGCGTCGGCGAGATCGGCGATGTGCGCATCGAAGGGCTGCAGGGCCTGCGCTATCGCGATTCCACCCAGGGCACGCGCGAATTCGACGAGGCCGCGGCAAGCCTGGCGATCGCCGGGGAAGTCGATCGCATCTATTTCGACGCGCCCGCGAGCCTGCGACTGCGCGACGGCGAACGGCGCCTGCGCATCGAGCAAAGCGGCTTCGTCGACACCGTGGTCTGGAACCCCGGAGCCGAGCGCGGGGCCGCCCTCGCCGACCTGGAGGCCGAAGGCTTCCGCCGCATGCTCTGCATCGAAGCGGCCACGGTCGGGCGCCCGGTGACGCTGCAGCCCGGCCAGCGCTGGAGCGGCTCGCAGCGCCTCGTCGCCGAGCGCTGAATCGGCGCATGAAGCCGCGCCTGCTGATCGTCTACAGCACCCAGACCGGGCGCACGCGCCAACTCGTCGACGCGGCCATCGAAGGCGCGTCCGAGCTCGCGGACGAGGTGGAGATCGAGCTGCGCCTGGCGCTCGAAACCGGCGTCGACGACCTGATGGCCTGCACGGGTCTGCTGATCGGCACGCCCGAGAATTTCGGCTACATGAGCGGAGCGGTGAAGGATTTCCTCGACCGCACCTATTACCCCTGCGAGGGCAAGCGCATCGGCCTGCCGTATGCGCTACTCGTCAGCGCGGGCAACGACGGCAGCGGCGCGGTACGCGCGATCGAGCGCATCGCCACCGGCTACGGCTGGAATGCGGTGGCCGCACCGCTGGTCGCGATCGGCGAGCAGACCGAGGCGCAGCTCGCGCAGGCGCGCGAGATCGGCCAGCTTATGGCGGCGGGCTTGAGCTGCGGGATTTTCTGAAGCATGGGAAACCGCAGAAACGAAGTGGTAGCCGAACGCCGAGCGCCATGACGGAAGATCATCCGTCGTTGCGTCTCCCGTCTCCCAGCTTCTAAGGCGTCGGCCCCGGCGACCAGACTTCGCGCACGAGATTGACCATGGCGCGGATGATCGGGTCTTCCTCGCGCTCCTTGGCGTAGATGAAGCGCAGCTGCGTCGGCAGCCGCACGTCGCCCCAGAGCATGATCTCGCCGGTGCGTGCGCGTTCGAGCGCCTTTTCCTCGCGCATCAGCGCAACGCCCACGCCCGAGATCGCCAGCGAACTGATCACCGCCTCGTGATCGGCCTCGACCACGCGCGAAGGCTTGAGCCCGTGGCGCTTGAACAGGCCGCGGATCATTTCGTTGTGCGCGCTGATCGGCGGCGGGATGACCCAGGGCTGGGCCGCGAGTTCTTCGAAGCTGCCCTTGACGAGCCTGTCCTTCCAGCCGCTCGGCACGACGACGCGGAAGATCACCTCGCGCAAGGTCACCGAGGCGACATCGGAATGCGCGAGTTCGCCGTAATAGAAGCTCGCGTCGAGCCCGCCGTCGCGCACCATTTCGAAGGCTTCGCCGGTCACCACATGGTGGAACTCGATTTCGACGAGCGGATAGCGGCGCACGGTGGCGCTCATGAACGGGGCGACGCGAATGAAGTCCGGGTCCGATACCGTACCGACACGCACGATGCCGCCGATTTCGCCCTTGATCGCGCGCGCCTCGTTGCGCATGGCCTGCGCAGCGGACAGGACCTTTTCGGCCAGTGGCAGAAGGCGCCGGCCCGCCGCAGTGAGCACCATGCCCGCGGGGGTGCGCTCGAACAGGGCCACGGAAAAGGTATCCTCCAGCGCCCTGATCTGCGCAGAGAGCGCAGGCTGGCTGATGTGCAGCTTCTCAGCAGCACGCGTGAGGTGGCGCATCTCGGCGACGGCCACGAAGCTTCTGAGCTGATACAACTCCATAATGTTTTTTCGGACGCTTAAAACTTTAGCCGCACATTATGCCGGCATCTGGACCGATGCTTGCACGATCGCTCCCCTCAGTTCGCACAATAGACCTTTCAAACTCCGACTTCCATGACCGCAGCCTCCCCCATCGTCGCCCGTCGCTCCCCCATTCACGGCACCGGCGTCTTCGCGCGCCGCAAGCTCGCCGCAGACACCCAAGTGATCCAGTACAGGGGAAAGTTGCTGACCCACGACGAAGCCGACGAGCAGTACGGCGATGGCGGCGAAACCGGCCATACCTTCCTCTTCACACTCAACGAGCAGTACATCCTCGATGCCAATACGCGCGGCAACGATGCGCGCTGGATCAACCACAGCTGCGACCCGAACTGCCAGGCCGTGCTCTACGAGAACCAGAACGGCGACCGGAAAAAGGATCGAGTGGTCATCGAGACCTTGCGCGAGATCAAGCGCGGTGAAGAGCTGACCTACGACTACGGCATCACGCTCGAGGTGCGCCACACGGCGCGCCTCAAGAAGATCTGGGCCTGCCGCTGCGGCAGCCCCAACTGCACGGGCACGATGCTCAAGTCCAAGCAGGCCAAGAAGAAGTAAAGCCGGAGCCTGTGGCATCCATCCGGATGCCGCTTGGCGACCCGAGGCCCGGCTCAACCGCCTTCATGCAACAGCCGGTGAGCCCTGTATCAGCAAGCTTCGGTCAGAACTGGCTGGCCGGCAGCTTCACGGTCAGGCCGTCATATTCTTCCTTGATGAAGACTTGGCAGGTCAGGCGGCTGGTCGGCAGCACTTCGAGCGCGCCGTCGAGCATCATCTCTTCGTCTTCCTGCTTCGGCGGCAGCTTGTCGGCCCACTCGCCCTCGATGTAGCCGTGGCAGGTGGCGCAGCTGCAGCAGCCACCGCAATCACCGACGATGCCGGGGACCATGTTGTCGACTGCAACCTGCATCAGGGACTTGCCCACCGGGGCGTCGACGACGTGATGGGTTCCGTTGTGTTCGATGAAGACAATCTTGGGCATGGCGGTTCTGGCGGTTCGCTGGGAAATGCCCGCCCAGCCGCCGTGGCGGTGTGGTGTCGGGCGGCTTGGCTTGGGACGCCGCGGCCGGCCGTATGACCCTGCAGAGCAGGCGCCGGCTCGCTACGCGGCCGGGCATTGTAACCCTGCTGACCGCCGGACCGACAGACGAGCGCCCGCCCGGCCAGTGGATTCGGGTTAGACCGGCGCCGCTCTCGCGAGGGATGAGGCGCAAAAGCGGGCCTCACGCCTCACGCCTTCAGAGCGTGCGCAGCTTGCGCAGCTCGCGTACGGCGACGGCGAGCGCCTGGAAGTCCGAGTGGCCGCTGGCCTGCAGCTCCGACAGCCGGTTCAGCGCGAAGCGCACCGGACGCTCGTTGGCCGCGATCCAGGCTTCGATGCGGGCCTCGGGCGTATCGCCGCCCTGGC
This sequence comes from Hydrocarboniphaga effusa AP103, assembly GCF_000271305.1. GTDB lineage: Bacteria > Pseudomonadota > Gammaproteobacteria > Nevskiales > Nevskiaceae > Hydrocarboniphaga > Hydrocarboniphaga effusa. The sequence goes on along the minus strand of NZ_AKGD01000002.1, from coordinate 473,394 downwards.
GCAGGATCTGGCCTGCGAGGCGTCGATGGATGCGATACGCATCGTCGCGCAAATTGGTGCGCGCGAGCGCCTGCCAGCTGCCGCCGGCCTTGAGTGCGAGGATCGACGAATGCAGCCAAGGCATGCGCAGGCGCTCGCCGCTCTGGAAGTACACCGCCGCCGCCTCGCCCAGGCTGACCTTGGCTTCGGCCGCAAGATCGGCGATGTCGAGCGCGCTGCCGAGCACGCGCGTGTTCGCGAGCGAGCGAGCCTGGCCTTCTTCGATCCCTTCGGCCATCGTCGCGGCGACTGCGCGATCCCATTCTTCGCGATAGCTCGGCGACAGCGGCTCGGGTAGCGCGCGATCGAGTTCGGATACCGCGTCGCGATAGCGGCTCACGAGGGCGCCGACGCCGAAGCGCTCGCCGAGCCGGGCGCCGACGATCCAGCCGGTCGCATGCTTGAGCAGGCCGGCCGCGCGCTGCATCAGGCGGTACTGGACGCTCGTGCCCACGCGGTTGTCGAGTGCCTCGATCGCCGTCCAGTAGCGATCGCCGTCGAAGATTTCGTGCGCGGCCGCGTAGGCCTTGAGCACCGCCGCGGCGGCCACGCCGTGATCGGCGGACATGTGATGCGCGAACGCGATGCCCATGCGATTGACCACCGCGTTCGACAGGATCGTCGCGATGATTTCGCGCTTCAGCCGGTGATGCACGAGCGCATCGCGATAGTGATGCACGAGCAGGCGCGGGAAATTGTCGAGCAGATCGCGCTCGAAGAACGGATCGTCCGCGAGGTCGGAATCGAGCGCCGCTGCGTTCAGTGAGACCTTGGCGTACGCGACGAGCACCGCCAGCTCCGGACGCGTGAGTCCGCGGCCTTCGGTGCGACGCTCCTTGAGCGTTTCTTCGTCGGGCAGGAATTCGATCGAGCGATTGAGCAGGCCGTCCCGCTCGAGCATGCGCATGAGCCCGACGTGCTCGTCGAGCCGCGCAGCGGCTTCGCGCTCCATCATGCTGATGCCGGCCGACTGCACATAGTTGTCGCGCAGCACGAAGCGGGCGACGTCGTCGGTCATTGCGGCGAGCAAGGGATCACGCTCCTCGCGCGTGAGCTGGCCCTCGCTCATCAGACGATTGAGCGGAATCTTGATGTTGACCTCGCGATCCGAGCAATGCACGCCGCCCGCGTTGTCGATCGCATCGGTATTGATGCGTCCACCATGCAAGGCGTATTCGATGCGTCCCGATTGCGTGAAGCCGAGGTTGCCGCCTTCGCCGACGACCCTGGCGCGCAGCTCGCGGCCATTGACGCGAATCGCATCGTTGGCGCGATCGCGCACCTCGACGTGGCTCTGGTGCTCGCTTTTCACGTAGGTGCCGATGCCGCCATTCCAGAGCAGATCGACCGGCGCCTTCAGGATCGCGTTGATGAGCTCCGCCGGCGTGTACGTGCTGCGCTCGACACCGAGCGCGGCCTGCGTCTGCGGCGACAGCTTGATGTGCTTGGCCGAACGCGCAAACACGCCACCGCCTTCGGAAATCAGGCTGGTGTCGTAATCGGCCCAGGAACTGCGCGGCAGCGCGAACAGGCGCGCGCGCTCGTCGAAGCTCCTCTCCTCGTCCGGATTCGGATCGAGGAACACGTGACGATGATCGAAGGCCGCGATCAGGCGAATCTTGCGCGAGAGCAACATGCCGTTGCCGAACACGTCGCCCGACATGTCGCCGATGCCGACGACGGTGAACGGCTGGCTCTGGATGTCGATGTCGATCTCACGGAAATGACGCTTGACCGATTCCCAGGCGCCCTTGGCGGTGATGCCCATCTTCTTGTGGTCGTAGCCGACGCTGCCGCCCGAGGCGAAGGCATCGCCGAGCCAGAAGTCATAGTCGGCCGAGATGCTGTTGGCGATATCGGAGAAACTCGCGGTGCCCTTGTCGGCCGCGACGACCAGATAAGGATCGTCCTCGTCGAGCCTCACCACGTCGCGCGGCGCGTGGATCGCATCGCCGACGCGGTTGTCGGTGATGTCGAGCAGGCCGCGCAAAAACGTCTTGTAGCACTCGATGCCCTGCGCCATCCAGGCTTCGCGATTGCTCGCGTCGACCGGGCGCTTGACGACGAAACCGCCCTTGGCGCCCACCGGCACGATGACCGCGTTCTTCACCATCTGCGCCTTCATGAGGCCCAGCACTTCGGTGCGGAAATCTTCGCGCCGATCGCTCCAGCGCAAGCCGCCGCGCGCCACGCGCCCGCCGCGCAGATGCACGCCTTCGACCTCGGGCGAATAGACCCAGATTTCGAACATCGGACGCGGGAACGGCAGCTCCGGAATCTTGCTCGGATCGAGCTTGATGCTGATGTAGGACTTGGGCTTGCCGTCGCTCGTCACCTGATAGAAGTTGGTGCGCAGACCGGCGTGCACGACCGACAGCAGCGCGCGCAGCACGCGATCGGTATCAAGGCTCGACACGCCATCGAGCGCGGCTTCGATCTCCTGCGCGTAGCGGATTTCATCGGACTGGCGCTGGTCGGCCTGCAGGCGCGGATCGAAGCGCGATTCGAACAGGCGCACGATCATGCGCGCGATGCTCGGCTGCCCGGCGAGCAACTGCTCGATGTCCGATCGGCCGTAAGGCAGGCCGATCTGGTTTACGTACTTGGCGAGCGCGCGCACGCAGGCGACCTGGCGCGAATCGAGTCCTGATGCGAGCACCAGACGGTTGAGCCCGTCGTTCTCGGTTTCACCGATGAACGTCTGCAACAAGGCCTGTTCGAAGTTGGCCTTCTGCACCGGAGCCGACAGGCTCGAAGCCGGTGCTTCGATGATGAATTCCTGGATCCAGAACGCCGCTTCGTTCTTGGGCTGCACCTCGGTCGGATCCTGCCGCACCACGCGCAGACCGAAGTTTTCGAGCGTCGGCAGAATGTCCGACAAGGCGAGCGAACTTTGGCGTGCATAGAGCTTCAGTCGCGTCGCACTCGCGGTGGCGCTCGAACCCGGCGCATTGCCGTCGGTGTCGAAAATCAGGCGCGGCAACAGCGGCTGCTGTTCGCTGAGCTTGAGCAGATACTCGAGATCGGCCTCGGCGTCTTCGGGCGAAACGCTGTCGGTGTACGACAGCGGAAACGCTTCGGACCAGGCGGCGAAGACTTCGCTGCTGCGCGCACCGAGATGCCGGGCGAGCACCTCACGCAACTGCTCGCGCCACGATCGTGTCACCGCGATGAGTCGCTGCTCGATCTGCTCGACGCTGATCGGCGTATCGGTGCCCGCGGGCGTGCGCACCACGTAGCGCACGCGCGACATCGTGCCGCGCAGCGAATCGACATGGCGATCGACCGACACGCCGCCGAGCATCCTCATGAGCTCGGCGCCGATGCGATCGCGCAGTTCGCGCGAATAGCGATCGCGCGGCAGATAGATCAGGCACGAATAGAAACGGCCATAACGATCGCGGCGCAGAAACAGCTTGAGCTGATGCCGATCGCGCAGGGCGCGAATGCCCATGACGGTGCGATAGAGCTCCTGCTCGCTGCTCTGGAACAGCTCGTCGCGCGGCATCAGATGCATGATCTCGCGCAGCAGCTTGCCGCTGTGCGTGTCCTCGCCGATGCGCGAATGGCGCAGCACGTAATCGGTCTTGCGGCGAATCAGTGGGATCGTGCGCGGACGGTCGATGTAGACGTCGGATGCGAAGAAGCCGACGAAGCGGCAGGTGCCGGCGACGCTGCCGTCGCTGCGGTACTGCTTCACCGAGATCACGTCCATGTAATCGTCGAGGTGAATCGCGGCCTTGCGATTGGCCTTGGTGACGACGATCAGGCGCGGCGAATCGGCGTACTTGTCGAGCTCGGCCTTCGGCGCGATGAGCGCCGCGGTATCGGCATAACGCTGGCCCGCGCGCGACAGGCCCAGCGAGGCTTCGTCGACTTGAATGAGCTGGGACTTGCCCTCGCCCGCCGGCGCCTGGCGCGTCTCCGCGTAGCCGAGGAACGTGAAGTGTCCGTCCGCGAGCCAGCGCAGGAATGCGCGGCCTTCGGCGAATTCGTCCGCGTCGGCGTTCGGCGGCAGATTCTCGAGGCCATCGGCCAGGCTCAGCGCCTTTTCGCGCATGGCCCTGGTATCGACCATCGCCGAGCGCAGGTCGTCGAGCGCAGCGCGCAGCTTGCGCTCGAGCCCGGCGTAGGCCTGGGCGTTCGGCAGCGGCTCGAACTCCATGTGGATCCACGATTCGAGCTGGCTGTCGGCGCTCGCGCCGATGCTTTGAATACGCCCGGAAGCGTCGCGTACCAGCGGCAGGATCGGATGCACGCCCCAGTCGATCGAAACCCCGGCCTCGCGAATCGCGATGCCGACGGTGTCGACGAGAAACGGCATGTCGTCGACGCAGGTCTCGACCGCGGCGAGTAGCGAACCGCCTTCGGCCGGCGGCAACACGCGCAGCTTGAGCTCACCGGCGACGCGAGGCTGCGCCCAGGCCCACTGGCGCAGCGCGATGTCGATGAGCTGCTCGGGCGCCCGGGCCTTGAGCGCATCGAGCGATGAAGTGTCGTAGAAGCTGCGCAGCAGGCCGTTGGTCTGCGGACGCTCGGGAAAATCGGGGCGCCCTTGCGAGCGTGATTCGAGCTGGGCGAGCAGCTGCTCCTGCTCCTTGCCGCTGTCCTGGTCGGAATCTACGAAAGGCCGCTGAGCTTCCGCGGCAGGGTTCCTGAGATCGTTCATCGGGTTCTCCGCGGCGGCGATGCGCGGAACGCTGCGCATTTAGGCGGTTGGTCGTTGTTCAACACGCGCGCATCCTAGTCCATCTTCCCTACAGCCCCGAGCTCCATGCGCAACTTGCATCTCGGGCGGAAATCCAGGCGCGCTGTCTATAATTATTGAATCGACCACGATCCTTAACTGAACGTCCTATGGCTCGCATGATTTCCCGGCAACCGCTGCGGCTGCGGGCGATGCAGATCACCACGGCGCGCGGCTTCGCCTACGGACGCCTGATCTTCTGGCTTGCGCTGACCGGCTGGGGATATGCGAGCTGGTTCCTGGCCACGCCGATCGCGGCCAACATGCGCGAGCGCATCAACGACCTGTCGGTGGTCCCGGGCGCCGGCCTCATCATGCGCGACCCCGAAGGCATCTTCTATCACGTCAATACCGAAGGTCAGTCGCGCGCGATCTTTCCGGAGCTCGCCCCGCCGGTCTACCAGCAGGCCTGCCTGGACTGCACCCTGGTCACCGGCGAGCAGCTCTCGCAGACCAACGATTTCTGCATCACCGGCATTCCCAAGCACCTGCCGCAACTCGATTTCGAAATCCCTTGCCACACCTGGGCTCCGCAGGGCACCGGCCGCCGCGTGATCAGCTTCGGCCTGTTCATCGCGCCCTTGCTGCTGTTCTGGGCTTTGCGCGCCTTGCTGCAGAAGCAGCAGCCGCAGCCCGTGCACTGAAGCGCAAACCGAGAAAGATTCCGTTGATCTCCATCGCTGTGATCCTGCCCCGATGAAGGCCGCTTCGCCGTCGGCGCCCGTCCACACCCCGTCCATGCAGCAATACTTCGCGATCAAGGCGGAGTTTCCGGACACGCTCGTGCTGTTCCGCATGGGCGATTTCTACGAGCTGTTCTACGAGGACGCGCGCAAGGCCGCGCGGCTGCTCAACATCACGCTGACCCAGCGCGGCGAATCGGCCGGCGCGCCGGTGGTGATGGCCGGCGTGCCCGCGCATGCGCTGGAGCAATACCTCGCGAGGCTCATCAAGGCCGGCGAATCGGCCGCGATCGCCGAGCAGGTCGGCGAAGTAGGCGCGGAAAAAGGGCCAGTGAAGCGCGAAGTCACGCGCATCGTCACGCCCGGAACGGCGACCGACGACAGCCTGCTCGACCCGCGCGCGCAGAACCTGCTCGTGGCCATCCACCGCCAGCGCGAGTTCTACGGCTGCGCCTGGCTGGAGCTGTCGTCGGGGCGCTTCTGCGTGCTGCAGACCAGCAGCGAGGCCGATCTGCGCGCCGAGCTGCACCGGCTGCGGCCCAGCGAGCTGCTCGTCGCCGACGGTGGCGAGGCGCTGCCCGAGCTGGGCCTGGGCTCGCTGTCGCGCCCGATCTGGCATTTCGATCCGGCCTCGGCCTACCGGCAGCTGACCACGCAGTTCGGCACCCAGGATCTGCGCGGCTTCGGCGTCGAAGGCCTCGACGCGGCGATCGGCGCGGCCGGCGCCCTGCTCGCCTATGTGCAAGAAACCCAGAAGGCGCTGACGCCGCACCTGACCGGCCTGCGCCTCGAACAGCCCGACGAAACCCTGATCCTCGATCCGGCGACGCGGCGCAATCTGGAGATCGATCGCCGCCTGTCGGGCGAGTTCGAGCTGAGCCTGCTGCACGTCTTCGATTCCAACGTCACCGCCATGGGCAGCCGCGAACTCGCGCGCTGGCTGCTGCGGCCGCTGCGCGATCGCAACGAGCTCACCGGCCGCTTCGATGCGATCGCCAACCTGCTCGACCACGAGCGCGACAATCGCCTGCTGTCGGCGCTGCGCGACCGGCTGCGCAACGTCAGCGATCTCGAACGCATCCTCGCCCGCTGCGCGCTGCGGTCGGCACGTCCGCGCGATCTCGCCGGCCTGCGCGACACGCTCGCGCTGCTGCCGGCGCTGGTCGAGGAAATCGCCGATCTCGAAGCGCCGCGCCTGGTCGCCCTGCGCGCCGCACTGGCTCCGCACGAGGCGCTCGCGGCGGAGCTCGCGCTCGCCATTCACGAGCAGCCGCCGCTGACGATCAAGGACGGCGGCATCTTCCGCAGCGGCTACGACGCCGATCTCGACACCCTGCGCCAGCTGTCCGAGAACGCCGACGGCTTTTTGATGCAGATGGAGCAGCGCGAACGCGCGGCCACCGGCATCGAGACGCTCAAGGTCGGCTACAACCGCGTGCACGGTTTCTACATCGAGATCGGCAAGACGCACGCGGCCAAGATCCCGGCGCATTACTCGCGCCGGCAGACGCTGACCAACTACGAGCGCTACATCACCGAGGAGCTCAAGCGCTTCGAGGATCAGGTGCTGTCGGCACGTGATCGCGCGCTCGCGCGCGAAAAGCTGCTCTACGATGCCCTGCTCGACAAGCTCAACGAGCAGTTGCGTCCGCTGCAGGTCACCGCACGCGCGCTCGCCGAGCTCGATGTGCTCGGCACGCTCGCCGAGCGCTCGATCACGCTCAATCTCAAGCGCCCCGAACTGGTCACCGAAGACCGGCTTGAAATCCACGCCGGCCGTCATCCGGTGGTCGAGCGCATGATCGGCTCGGCCTTCGTCGCCAATGGCCTGTGCCTCGACGCGAGCACGCGCCAGCTCGTGATCACCGGTCCGAACATGGGCGGCAAGAGCACCTACATGCGGCAGACCGCGCTGATCGTGCTGCTCGCGCACGCCGGCAGCTTCGTGCCGGCCGACAGCGCCTGCATCGGCCCGGTCGATCGCATCTTCACGCGCATCGGCGCGGCCGACGATCTGGCCTCCGGCCAGTCGACTTTCATGGTCGAGATGAGCGAGACCGCCAACATCCTGCACAACGCGACGCGCTGCTCACTGGTACTGATGGACGAGGTCGGCCGCGGCACCTCGACCTACGACGGCCTGTCGCTCGCGCGCGCCTGCTCCGAGTATCTGGCGACGGCGGTCGGCAGCTACACCTTGTTCGCGACGCATTACTTCGAGCTCACCGAACTCGCCGGAGCGCTGCCCGGCATCGCCAACGTGCATCTCGACGCGGTCGAGTTCGGCAGCGGGCCGACGAGCAAGCTGGTGTTCCTGCACCAGGTCAAGGCCGGACCGGCGAATCGCAGCTACGGCCTGCAGGTAGCCGCGCTCGCGGGCCTGCCGCCGGCCGTCGTCGGCAAGGCGCGCGCTTATCTGAGCGAGCTCGAGCAGCAGCCCAAGAGCCGGCCGGCGAGCGCCGCCGCGGCGCCGCAGATGAACCTGTTCGCGCCCGAGGTTCCGCCCGAGCTCGTGCAGCTGCTGCGCGAACTCGACCCCGACCAGCTCACGCCGCGGCAGGCCCTCGACAGTCTTTATCGGCTCCGTGCGCTGCTCAAGAAATGAGCGGTCGTAGACCCGGCAGGCGCGCGATCGCATAGGCCCTGATCGTTGCCTGCCCGCGAAGGCGGGATACGCGGCTGCGCCGCTGACCCGCCCTCTCCTGCCATCGAGCGCGCTTCGATGGCGAATGCAAAATGGGCGCTCAAGCTTCATCCCGCACGGTCGATACCGGTTCTGAATCCTTGCGCCTTCACCTGGCAATGAACAGTTCCGGCTACGCAAAACTGCTGCAATCCGTGGAGTGCTGGAGCGCTCCGACGGCCGCTGCGCTCTTCTACATCGACCTCTGCCAGCTGCGTTCGGTCAATCGCCTGGCCTCGCCGCACGTGGCCGATCAACTCGTGGCCGACGTCGCCCGCTGCCTCAAGGGATGGGCCGGTCGCGATGGATTGTCGACACGGCTCTGGAGTGACGAATTCGTCGCCATCAAGACACTCGATCACGCACAGCAGGCGGCCGAGGAAGCCAAGGGCCTGCGCGATGCGCTGACCACGCTGTCGTACACCGGCAGCCATGGCGCCAGCTCGCTCGCGGTGTCGATCGGGGTGGTGCCGCTGCGCCGCCCTTACGAATGGCCCGTGCTGCTCGCCCATGCCGAAGACTCCTGCGAACAGGCCAAGCGGCGCGGGCTCAACCAGATCCATTTCCACAACGGCAGCCAGCCATTGCCGCAGATGCGAGCCAACTCCGACGCCGTCAGCGAGTTCCGCCGCCTGCTCGAGAGCGATTCGCTGTCGTTGCATCCGCAGCCGCTGATCGACATCCGCAATCGCACGCCGCGCATCGCCAAGGCCGAGTTCCTGCTGCGTATCGAGCGCGGGCCGAACAGCTGGTCGCCGCCGCCGCCCGGCATGATCGAATCGCTGGAGCTGCATGGCCTGTCGACCGAGCTCGACGAATTCTCCTCGCGCCGTCTGCTCAACTGGATCGACGACCACCGTCCGGTGCTCGAGCGCCTCGATTCGGTCTCGTTCAACCTGTCGGCCTCGTCGTTCATCGACGGCCTGTTCATGACCCAGCTCTACGACGAGGTGCGACACGCGCATGTGCCGCCCGGCAAGCTCAGCATCGAGATCACCGAAACCGCCGCGATCAAGCACCTGAACGTGGCGGCCGAGGCCATTCTCGAATTCAACCGGCTCGGCTGCCGCTTCTCGCTCGACGACTTCGGCGCCGGCCTGTGCTCGTTCGGCTACCTGCATACGCTGCCGGTCGACGAGGTCAAGATCGACGGCCGCTTCATTCGCGAGCTGGCGACGAGCTCGGTGTCCGAGAAGATCGTGCGGGCCATCTACCAGGTGGCCCGCGCCACCGGCAAGACCACGGTCGCCGAGTTCGTCGACGAGGCCGCCAAGCTCGCGGTGCTGCAGGACATCGGCTTCGATTACGCGCAGGGCTGGCTGTTCTATCCGGCGGTGACGCCCGAGACGTTCATCGACCTGGTGATGGTCGAGCGGCGTGTCGCGATGCGCTGATCCGGTCGGCGCGGAACGCCCTGGCGGCATTGTTCAGCTTGGTTTCGTAAACTGTCGCGTCGTCGCGTCCGCCTTCAGTTCATGGAACCCAACATGTCGTATCGGAAGCCCGCAGTCGCGGGCCGGCTTCTCGCATGGATTTGTGCCGTGGCGGTCATGCCGGCCTTCGCCTTCGGCCTGGACGACGTGGCCCTGCGCGCGAAGGCGCTCGCCGAACAGCCCTACAAGAAGCCCGAGAACACGCTGCCGCGCGAGCTCGCCGAACTCGGCTACGACCAGGTTCGCGACATCCGCTTCAAGCCCGACAGAGCGCTCTGGCGCAACCGCAAGCTGCCGTTCGAGGTGCAGTTCTTCCATCCGGGCGGGGTCTACAACCTGCCGGTCAAGATCAACGTGATCGGCAGCGGAGGGATCAACCCGCTGTCGTTCAATGCGGCGGATTTCGACTACGGCAACAACAAGCAGCTCGATCCGACCAAGCTCAAGGACGTCGGCTTCGCGGGCTTTCGCGTGCATGCCAACGTCAACAAGGCCGACTACAAGGACGAGGTGCTCGTTTTCCAGGGGGCGAGCTACTTCCGCGGCCTCGGCAAGGGCCAGCGCTACGGCCTGTCGGCTCGCGGCCTGGCCGTCGACACGGCGCAGCTGTCGGGCGAGGAATTTCCGTATTTCACCGAGTTCTGGCTGTCCTGGCCGAGCGCGAAGGACGACCATCTGGTCATCTACGCCCTGCTCGACTCGCGCCGCGTGACCGGCGCCTACCGCTTCGAGCTCAAACCCGGCGACACCACGGTCATGAATGTCGATGCGCGCATCTTCCCGCGCGAGAAGATCGACAAGATCGGCATCGCCCCGCTCACGAGCATGTTCTTCTTCGGCGAGAACCAGCGCCCGCAGATCGAGGACTACCGCCCCGAGGTGCACGATTCCGACGGCCTGCTCGTCAACACGGGTTCGGACGAATGGATCTGGCGCCCGCTGTCGAACCCGCGCCGGCTGCTCGTGACGAGCTTCTCGACCACCAATCCGAAGGGCTTCGGCCTGATGCAGCGCGACCGCGCGTTCAGCAGCTACGAAGACCTCGAAGCGCGCTACGACCTGCGGCCGAGCGCCTGGGTGATGCCGCGCGGCAACTGGGGCGAAGGCCGCGTCGAGCTCGTGCAGATTCCATCGCCCGACGAGACCAACGACAACGTCGTGGCGTACTGGGTCTCGGATCATCCGCCCAAGCCGGGCGATTCGATGAACGTGTCGTATGCGGTCTCGTTCCAGCGCGACGACCTCACCGCCCCGCCGACCAGCTGGGTCACGCAGTCGCGCCGCGGCCACGGCTGGACCAAGGAGGCCGACAACACCATTCGCATGATGGTCGACTTCGAAGGCCCGAGCCTCAAGGGCCTGGACAAGGATTCGAAGGTGTTCCCGGGCCTGTGGCTGTCGGACAACGGCGAGCTGCTCGAACGCCAGGTGAGCCCGAACGAGGCCACCGGCGGCTGGCGGCTGTCGTTCCGCTTCCGCCGCATCGACCCCGAGAAGCCGGTCGAGATGCGCGCGTTTCTGCGCCGCGACCAGGAATCGATTTCCGAGACCTGGAGCTACATTCTCGCGCCCTAGCGGCCACGCAACGGGCCTTGCCTGAGGCCGTCCGAACCCAGGGTTCCCAAAAGAGAGCCAGACGATTCATGTTGCGCTGCCGCACAATAAGCCCGTGAACGACGCTCATATTTCAGCCCCCGCTCCTCAGTCCGGCCGCCTGCAGGCCTACGTCGAAAAGCTGCGCCTGTCGGCCGAGCGCCGTGAGCGCCTGCTCGCCGACGCCCTGGCCAGCCCCGAACCCTGGGCCCAGCTGCATCGCGAGATGAGCCGCGCGCCGGCCGAAGACACCGCCGACCCGGCCTGGCAGTCGATGCCGCAGCGCCTGTCGCAGCTCTGGCCCGAGAACCACGGCGAGCGCCAGGACGGGCAGATCGCCCAGGTGGTGCAGACCGACAATCACGGCCGCACGCGCCTGCACACGATGCCGCCGATCGAACGCGCCTTCATGAAGCCGCGGCCGTGGGCGAACAACCCGTTCAAGCGCTGGTGGCGTGCCAGCTTCGGCCGTCGCGGCCGCCTGGTCTCGCGGCAGGAGTTCGACGAGGACGTCAAACCCGATGCGCCCGATCCGGTCGGCCGCTGGCAGTGGGCGGGCCTGTTCCGCCGGCTGATCCTGCTCGGCTTCGTGCTCGGCCAGACCTATCTCGCGGTCTATCTGATGACCGCCGTGCTGCCGTATCACGGCAGCCACTGGCTCGAAATGATCATCCTGGTGCTCTACGCGATCCTGTTCGCCTGGGTCGGGGCCGGCTTCTGGACCGCGCTGATGGGCTTCTGGTGCCTGCTCGTCGGGCGCGACCGATACTCGATCAACGGCACCACGCCGATCGACCAGCCGATCGCGCCCGAAACCAAGACCGCGATCCTGGTACCGATCTGCAACGAGGATGTGCCGCGCGTGATGGCCGGCGTGCGCGCCACCTACGACAGCCTCGCGCGCACCGGCAAGCTCAAGCATTTCGAGTTCTTCATCCTGTCCGACACCTACGACGCGGATACGCGCGTCGCCGAGCTGCAGGCCTGGCTGACCATGTGCCGCGAGGTCAACGGCTTCGATCACATCCACTATCGCCGGCGCACGCACCGCATCCGCCGCAAGTCCGGCAACGTCGCCGACTGGTGCCGCCGCTGGGGCAGCCGCTTCAACTACATGATCGTGCTCGACGCCGACTCGGTGATGTCGGGCGATTGCCTCGTGCGCCTGACCCAGCTGATGGAAGCGCATCCGTCGGCCGGCATCATCCAGTCCGCGCCCTGGGCCGCCGGCCGCGACACCATGTACGCGCGCATCCAGCAGTTCGCCACGCGCGTCTACGGCCCGCTGTTCACCGCCGGCCTGCATTTCTGGCAGCTCGGCGAAAGCCACTACTGGGGCCACAACGCGATCCTGCGCGTGGCGCCGTTCATGCGGCATTGCGCGCTGTCGAAGCTGCCCGGCAAGGGCTCGATGTCGGGCGAAATCCTCTCGCATGACTTCGTCGAAGCCGCCCTGATGCGCCGCGCCGGCTGGAGCGTCTGGATCGCCTACGACCTGCCCGGCTCGTGGGAGGAGATGCCTCCGACCCTGCTCGACGAGCTCAAGCGCGATCGCCGCTGGTGTCAGGGCAACCTGATGAATTTCCGGCTGTTTTTGACGCGCGGCCTGCATCCGGCGCATCGCGCGGTGTTCATGACCGGCGTCATGGCCTACCTGTCGGCGCCGCTGTGGTTCCTGTTTTTGGTGCTGTCGACCGCGCTGCTGGCCGTAAACGTGCTGTCCGAGCCGGTCTACTTCAGCCAGCCCTACCAGATGTTCCCGAACTGGCCCGAATGGCATCCGGAATGGGCCGCGCGCCTGTTCGGCGCCACCGCGACCCTGCTCTGGCTGCCCAAGCTGCTCGCCGCGCTGCTGTTCATTCTCAAGCCGAGCCAGTGGCGCGGCTTCGGCGGGCCGATCCGCCTGCTCTTCAGCGTGGTGTTCGAATCGCTGTTCTCGGCCGCGCTGGCCCCGATCCGCATGCTGTTCCACGCCAAGTTCGTCACGCTCGGCCTGCTCGGCGTGGCGATCAGCTGGAAGTCGCCGCCGCGCGACGATGCCGAAACGCACTGGAGCGACGCCTTCACCAATCACTGGGGCGGCACCGTGCTCGGCCTGGTCTGGGCCAGCTTCGTCTACTGGCTGCAGCCCGAATTCCTGTGGTGGCTGCTGCCCGTGGTCGGCTCGATGATCCTGGCGATTCCGCTGTCGGTCTGGTCGTCCCGCGTCCGGCCGGGGCGCTGGCTGCGTGACAAGCGCCTGTTCCTGATTCCGGAAGAATCGCTGGCCCCGCGCGAGCTGCGCTGGATGCGCCTGGCCCTGCGCCGCAACCGCCGCCACAACCCGGGCTTCGTCGAGGCGGTGGTCGATCCGGTGCTCAACGCGGCGCTCGCCGCCGAAGGCATTCCGCGCCTGCGCCTGCCGGCCCAGGCACGCGAGCTGCGCGACCAGCTCATCGAAACCGCCGTCTCCGAAGGCCCCGACAAGATCAGCAACAACCATCGCAACCTGTTGCTGTCCGATCCGATCTCGCTGTCGAGGCTGCATACCCGGATCTGGACGACGCCGACGGCGGAGCGCGTGTGGCCGGTGGCCAAGGCGGGCTGAGCACGCGCAGTCGCCCGGCTCGCTGCTGCACTTTGCAGAGCAGGCCGCAATGTCAACAAAGCGTCACGGCACGTTCATGTCGCCTCAACCTCCCATCCATAGAGTGCGCCGCAGTAGATTGCGGAGCATTCCATGTCGTCCATCCTGAGTTCCGTCGTGTCCCCGGTGATCGTTCGTAACGAGCAGCCGCGGGTTGAAGCGCGCTTCGTGGTGAGCTTTGCGACCACCGCAGATGAGATTCTCGAAAGCCAGCAGCTGCGCTATCGCATCTTTGCGGGCGAACTGGGCGCACAGATCGAGGGGGGCGACGATCTGGCCGACCGCGACGAATACGACGCTTACTGCCGCCACCTGATCGTGCGCGAAGCGGCGAGCGGTCGCATGGTGGCCTGCACGCGCATCCTCACCGACGATCAGGCCGTGCGCGCGGGTGGCTTCTACTCGGGTTCGGAGTTCGATCTGTCGATGATCGATTCATTGCCGGGCCGCGTGATGGAGATCGGCCGCACCTGCGTCGACCTGGAGTTTCGCAGCGGCGCGGTGATCGCCACGCTGTGGCAGGGACTCGCAGCCTTCTTCACCCAGCACGGCTTCGACTATCTGTTCGGCTGCGCGAGCATCGGCCTGGAAGACGGGGGCGCGCAGGCACATTCGATCCTGCGCCAGGTGCAGGACAAGTACATGGCGCCGGGCTACCAGCGCGTGCGTCCGCTTTATCCGCTGCCGCTGCCGGACGGCACGCCCGCGCAGAAAGCGAAGATGCCGCCATTGCTCAAGGCCTACGTGAGCCTCGGCGCGAAAGCCTGCGGCGAAGCCTACTGGGATCGCGACTTCAACTGCGCCGACGTATTCATGCTGCTCAACGTGTCGGACATCTGCCCGCGCTACGCGCGTCACTTCCTCGGTATCCAGCCCGCCCAGACCGTGGTCGGTCACGCCTGATGGCGCAGGTGCTTCTGGCCTTGCGCTGCGTGCGGCTCGTAGCGCACCTGCTGCTCGGCATGCTGCTGGTCGGCGCAGTCGGCCTGGCGCGCGGTCGCATCCGGCCTGAGCCGCTCACGCAGTGGTGGAATCAGCGACTGTTCACGATCTTCGATCTGCGCATCCGCATTCACGGGCAGCCGGTCGATGCCGGGCATCTCACGGTGTCGAACCATGTGTCCTGGCTCGACATCTGCCTCATCGCTTCGTGCGAGCGCACGCGTTTCGTGTCGAAATCCGAAGTGCGCCATTGGCCCATCGTCGGCTCGCTCGCGACCGCGGCCGGCACGTTCTATCTCAAGCGTGGACGTGGCGGCAGCCGTCCGCTGATCACCCAGCTCGTGCCGTACCTGCAAGGCGGCGGCAGCCTCACGCTGTTCCCCGAAGGCACGACGACGACCGGCGAATCGGTGCTGCCGTTTCACTCGCGCCTGTTCGCCGCGGCGATCGAATCGAATCGCCCGGTGCAGCCGGTGGCGATCCGCTACGGGCTCGCTGCGGACGGGCGCAACATCGCCCCCTACGTCGGCGAGGACGTGCTGTTCGACAACATCGTCGAGCTGCTGCGCAATCCGGGACTCGAAGCCGATGTGTTCTATCTGCCGGCGATTCCGGCCGGTGCGCTTGAGCGCGATGGGCTCGCAGCCGCGACGCGCACTGTGATCGAGAAGGCCTTGCTTGCGCCGGCCAGCGCAAAGCCGCAAGTCGCGCTTGGGCGCCGCCTGGCTGCGTAAGCCGATGTCAGTGGCGTAGCCGCGCCGCGACGTCACCCACCGATGGAGCCTCGGTCGGCGTGCAAACGGCGGCTTGCGCCTTCGGCCAGCCCACCCTGCATCCCATCAAGCCGCGACTGCCGCCTTGGCTTTCGGCTTCGCGAGCTGCGGCAGCATGCTGCCGCTGTCGCGATACGCGGCGTGCATGAAGAAGGCCTTGTCGAGCACGTGCGGGGTCTGGCCGCCGAGCTTCAACGCATCCTTGAAGTAATCGGACAGCAGCGCGCGGTAGCTCGGATCGACGCAGTTCTCGATGATCAGCGGCGCGCGCTCGCGCGGTGCGAGCCCACGCAGATCGGCCAGGCCGTGTTCGGTGACGATCAGGTCGACGTCGTGCTCGCAGTGATCGACGTGCGTGACCATCGGCACGATCGACGAAATGCGTCCGTCCTTGGCCATTGACTTGGTCACGAACACCGACAGGTAGGCGTTGCGCGCGAAATCGCCCGAGCCGCCGACGCCGTTCATCATGTGCGTGCCGGACACGTGCGTGGAATTCACGTTGCCGTAGAGATCGGCCTCTAGCGCGGTGTTGATCGCGATCAGGCCGAGGCGGCGGATCACTTCGGGATGGTTCGAGATTTCCTGCGGACGCAGGATCAGCCGGCTCTTGTAGCGCTCCAGATTCTTGAGCACGTCCATCTTGGCCTGCGACAGCGTGATCGACGAGCCCGAGGCGAACGTGAGCTTGCCCGAGTCGAACAGATCGAAGGTGCTGTCCTGCAGCACTTCGGAATACATGCTCAGGTTGTTGAAGCGGCTGTCGATGAATCCGTGCATGACCGCGTTCGCGATCGAGCCGATGCCGGCCTGCAGCGGCGCGAGGCTCAGGCCGAGACGGCCCTTGTTGACCTCGTAACCGAGGAATTCGGTCAGATGGCCCGCGATCGCGGCCGTGCCTTCATCGGGATCGCTGACGCTCGCGCAGGAATCCGGACGGTCGGTGATGACGATCGCGGCGATGCGCGAAATATCCACCGGAATGAACGGCAAACCGGCGCGCGATTGCGGCGAGGTGACCGGAATCGGCTCGCGATACGGACGACGCGTCGGAATGTAGATGTCGTGCAGGCCTTCGAGCGAGGCGCTGTGGCCGATGTTGAGCTCGACGATGATCTTGTTCGCGAGCAGCGCGAATGTGGCCGAGTTGCCGACCGAGGTCGTCGGCACGATCTCGCCGTTCTCCTTGATCGCGACGGCTTCGACGATGGCGACGTCGATCGGCCCGATCTGGCCCGAGCGCAGCATCTCGACCGTTTCGGACAGATGCTGATCGACGAACATGACCTTGCCGTCGTTGATGAGCTTGCGCAGGCCCGGATCGGCCTGGAACGGCATGCGGCGCTTGATCACGCCGGCTTCGCCGAGCGTGCGGTCGAGATCGTTGCCGAGCGAGGCGCCGGTGATCAATGTGATGCCGACCGGATCGTGACGCGCGCGTTCGGCCAGCGCCATCGGCACGGCTTTGGCTTCACCTGCACGCGTAAAGCCGCTCATGCCCACGGTCATGCCGTCCTTGATGAGCTGGGCCGCGCTTTCGGCCGACACCACTTTGGCCCACAAGGAAGGATTCTTGATGCGATCGAGATACATGCCGGCTCCGGACGACAAAAACGAAGACCGCGATGTTCGGCCGCGCATCCATGAGGTGGTAGCCCACTTTGGTCTAGGTCTTCATCGTTTCGCTTTGAGGCCTCGTTCGGTGTTTTGGATGCTGCTGCTCGCGCTCTGTTTCTCGAGCGCGTCTGCGGCGGGTTTCGTCTATCGGCCCCTGGGCCTGAAGCTCTACCAATCCGACGAGGTCGTGCGCGATCGCGTTCCGGGCGGACCGATGAAACTCGGCGGCTACGTACATGGGCTGTCGCATGCACTGCGGGAGGTTTTGTCGGCGCGAACGGCCGGCGCCGGCTTCGCGGGCGCGGCGGTGGTCATCGTCGAACCTGGGCAGCAGGCGCGCTGCTGGCTCGTGACATCGGCCGGGCTGCCGGCCGATTTGCGCAGCGCTCTTCTACAAGCGCTCGACAAGGTATCCGCGCCGACCGTGCAGAGCGGCCCGCTGGCGCTCGCAATGAAGTTCGAAGCCTGGGGCGGCGCGGCAACCCCGGGCGAGACGCTGCCGACGCCGGCGGAGTGGTTGGCCGTGCTCGGCGCCCCGGCGCAGTCGCCGCTGGCGGACGCGCAGCTCGACAGGCTCTGGAACGCGCCCCGGGCACCCTGATCGTCCGCCCGGGCCGCTACCGGCCCGCCACTTGAAATGCCGGCCCGGGACATTAGTGAGTTCCGACCAACCCTCGCCCGTGGGTCAACGGGCGTAAACTATGTTTTTGCTCGAGCCGACTCGCGAAAAGCCATGAGCGTTCCCCCTAGCGACACCACTGCCCCGCCCCGCCGTCCCGCCCCGGTCGTTGCGGGCGTCAAGCTGCGCGGCGCCGAGAAGATGGCCCGCATTCCGATCAAGATCGAGGCGCCGGCCGATCTGCCGCTGCGCAAGCCGGACTGGATTCGCGTGCGCATGGGCCAGTCGCAGCAGGTCGACCAGATCAAGTCGATCCTGCGCGAGCAGAAACTCCACACGGTCTGTGAAGAGGCCAGCTGCCCGAACCTGTCGGAATGCTTCGGCAAGGGCACGGCTACCTTCATGATCATGGGCGACATCTGCACGCGCCGCTGCCCGTTCTGCGACGTCGGCCACGGCCGTCCGAAGCCGCTTGACACCGACGAACCCGCGCATCTCGCCCAGACCATCGCCGCGCTCAAGCTGCGCTACGTGGTGATCACGAGCGTCGACCGTGACGACCTGCTCGACGGCGGCGCCGGCCACTTCGCGGCCTGCATCCAGGAATCGCGCAAGCTGTCCCCGAATCTGGTCATCGAAGTGCTGGTTCCGGACTTCCGCGGCCGCATGGACCCGGCGCTCGAAATCTTCAAGGACAACCCGCCGGACGTCTTCAACCACAACCTCGAAACCGTGCCGCGCCTCTACAAGCAGGCGCGCCCGGGCTCGGACTACGAGTGGTCGCTGGACCTGCTCGAGCGCTTCAAGGGCTACCATCCGAAGGTGCCGACCAAGTCCGGGCTCATGCTCGGCCTCGGCGAGGAGATCAGCGAGATCGAGCAGGTGATGCTCGACCTGCGCGCGCACAAGGTCGACATGCTGACGCTCGGCCAATACCTGGCGCCATCCAAGCACCACCACCCGGTCATGCGCTACGTGCACCCCGACGAATTCGAGCGCCTGCGCATCGTCGGCGAGAAGATGGGCTTCTCGCACGTGGCGAGCGGCCCGATGGTGCGTTCGAGCTATCACGCCGACCAGCAGGCCGAACACGTGCTTGCATGAGGCGTCGCGGCTTCGCCTGCTTCGCTTTGGCGCTGAGCCTCGCTCCATCCGGGGCAAAGGCTCAGCCCAGCGATCTCGAAGCCGCCTACCGCCATTGCCGGACGCTGGCCGACGCAAGTTCGCGGCTAGCCTGCTTCGACCGCCTGCTGCCGACGCCGACCACCGAGGGCATGGACGAGATGCCGCCGGCACCACCGCCGGTCGCCACCGCTCCGGCGCCCGCCCCGACCGCTCCGGCAACGCCACGTCCACCCGGTCCCGCCGCATTCGGCGCGCGCGACATCGCCAGCCCGAAAGCTGAAGCCGCCGAGCCCGACCAGATCGAGTCGCGCGTGCTCGGGCCGCTGGACCGCATCATCAAGGGCAGCCGCTACACACTCGAAAACGGACAGGTCTGGCTCAACATCGACGACCGCGACGTCGACGTCCAGTTCAACAGCCCGGCCGTGACGATCGAGAAGAACTTCCTCGGCAATTACTGGATGCGCTTCCACGATGGCAACCTGCGGATTCGGGTTCGTCGAATTCAGTAGGGTGGAATCGACCCCTCCCTAGCGTCAATTGCTTTCCTACGTCCATCCGGGCGTTTCCCTATTGCCAAACGGCAAGGCCCCGCCGATCTTCCTGACAGTGCAGTCGGGTCCGTTCCGAGGCCCGTCATCTACGCGGGAAGGGAGACACAATGAAACGCAACGCCATTCATGCCGGTCTGGCCGGCGCCCTGCTGCTGCTCACGATCGGCGCCGCGAGCGCCGCTACCATCGAACGCAAGGGCGTCAATGCGGTGCCCGATCAGTACATCGTGGTGCTCAAGAAGGATGCGGCCAGCCGCGCGACCCCGATCCGCACGCTGGCCCAGCGGCTCGTCGGCGCGGTCGGCGGTGGCGAAGTGCTGCAGAACTACGATCACAGCGTGCGCGGCTTCAGCGTGCGCCTGCCGAAGGCCGCGATCGAGGCGCTCGCCAACAATCCGGCGATCGAGCGCATCGAGGAAGACCAGTTCATGGAGCTCGTCGAAACCCAGTCCGGCGCCCCTTACAACCTCGACCGCATCGACCAGCGCGCGCTGCCGCTGAGCGGCAGCTACAGCTATCCGGCAGGCGCCGGCGGCGGCGTGCATGTCTACGTGATCGACACCGGCCTGCGCGCCTCGCACATCGATTTCGCCGGGCGCGTCGGCACCGGCCGCAACTTCGCGCCGAACAGCAGCCCGCTGCTCTGCACCCTGCTTGGCCTCGGCTGCCCGGCCCCGGTCCCGACCGACACCACCGACTGCAACGGCCACGGCACCCATGTTTCGGGCACCGCGGTCGGCAGCACCTATGGCGTCGCCAAGGGCGCGACCGTGCACCCGGTGCGCGTGTTCAGCTGCGGCGGCACCACGGCCACTTCGACGATCATCGCCGGCGTCGACTGGGTGACCGCGAACCGCCAGCTGCCTGCCGTGGCGAACCTCTCGCTCGGTGGCGGCGTGTCGGACACGCTCGACCAGGCCGTGCAGGCGATGATCAACGCCGGCGTGGTCGCCGTGGTGGCCGCGGGCAACGACAACGCCGACGCCTGCAGTTCCTCGCCGGCCCGCCTGCCGGCCGCGATCACCGTCGGCGCGACCACCAACACCGACGCGCGCGCCTCGTACTCGAACTACGGCACCTGCCTCGACCTCTTCGCGCCGGGCTCCAACGTGGTCTCGGCGAGCTACCAGAACGACACCGGCACCTCGACGCTGAGCGGCACCTCGATGGCGAGCCCGCTGGTCGCCGGCGTGGTCGCCCGCTATCTGGCCGGTTCCGGCGCGAGCGCATCGCAGGCCGGAGCGGCGCTGGTCGCCGCCTCGACCCCGAACGTGGTGACCTCGCCTGGCGCCGGCTCGCCGAATCGCCTGGTGTACGTGGCGCCGAACTGATGCGGCGATAGGCCCTTTCGTCCATCCCCAGCCCCGAAGCGCGCGGCGCTTCGGGGTTTTTCTTTGGCGTCCGCTGAAGCGGAGCATCAAGCGGCATGCTGCCCGCCGCCCGCCTGTCTTTCTACGCACCGGAAAGCCCTGAGCTGCGGGAGCGGGAAACTGCGATCGAGCGCGACTCGTTGCGGCGCGGCGAGCAGCTCGCGGCTCGATCATGCGGCGGGCTGCAGGCCGAGAAAGTGGCGCGCCGCCGGCAGGCGCCGCAACACGCCGCGCTCGATCGCAAGCACGAGCAGCAGCGACAGGCCCATCAGCGGCAACAGCACGCCGAGCGCGATCACGAGCGCGAAGAACAGCAGGGCATAGCGCGGCTGCCCTTCCGGCATACGCGGAGGCAGCGGCGCGCCGAGCGTTCCGCCGGGCCTGCGCTTCCACCACATCATCGCGGCGCTCACGCACAGCAGCATGAGCCCGACCGTCGTCAGCGTGCCGAGCAGCTGGTTGATCCAGCCGAACAGCTGGCCTTCATGCGCGGCGATGCCAACGCCGACGATGCGATCGATCAGGGCGCGCTGGGCGAAGTCCTGGCGATTCACGATCGCGCCCGTGTCGCCATCGACCTGCAGCGTCACGCGCAGCGGCCGGTTCTGCGCATCCGAGCGCGCGGACCACAGCGCATCCTGCGTCGGCGGCGTGATGATCACGGGCGCAGCGAGCGACAGCGCCCGCACGCTCGCGACGACGCGCTCGTAGTCGGCCGCATTCGACGCCACCGGCTCGACGTGATGATGATGTCCTTGGTGATGCGCATGTTCGTCGGCGACGACCGGCTTGCCGCCGAGCGTCCAGTCGAGCCGCACTTCGCTGCTGCTGCCGAGCTCGCGCAGCGATTTCAGGCTGCTGCCCCAGAACTTCGCCCACGGCAGGCCGCTGAAGATCAGGAACAAGGCGAGCACCGAGATCCAGAATCCCGTCACCGCGTGCAGGTCGCGCAGCAGCAGGCGGCGCACCTGCAAGCGCGGCCACAGCAGGCCACCGAGCCGGAACCGACCGCGCGGCCACCACAGGTAAAGGCCGCTCAGGATCATCACGATCGCCCAGCAGGCCGCGAGCTCGACGAGGTTAGAGCCGCGATCACCGAGCCACAGGGTGCCGTGCAGCCTCGAGATGACTTTCATCGGCCGCTGCGCATCGTCGACGCGCTGCAAGACCTCGAGCGTCTGCGGATGCACGTAGACACGCCAGCTGCGCGTGCCGTCGTCGACGAGCACGCGTGCGGCCGATTGCGGCGTCGCCGGCAGCTCGTAGCTCTTGAATCGCCCGCTTGGCACGGCCTGCACCGCGGCCTGCACCTGATCGAACACGCTTGCGCGTGTACCGTCGAGGCTCAGCTCGTCGTAGGGCGCATCGAGCCAGGCCTCGATCTGCGGCTTGAACAGGTACAGCGTGCCGGTGAACGCGAGCCAGAGCACGAACGGAATGCAGAACAGGCCGGCGTAGAAATGCCAGCGCCAGACCGTGCGGTAGTCGGGCCAGCGGCTGGCGTGCGCCTGCTCTCGAGCATGAGTCGTCATGGTGTTTTCCTCAGAACTTCAGGCGCAGGCCGGCGAACACGCTGCGCGGAGTTCCCGCGTAGATCGAGCCCGTCGACGCGAGCAGCACATCGCGTCCGTTCTGCTCTCCAGTGTCCGCATTGAGCGTGTTCGAGACGTTCGAGGCCGAGGCGATGTAAGTCTTGTCGAGCAGGTTCTGCACGGCGGCGTAGGCGCTCAAGCGCGACCAGATGCCATGGCCCTGTGGCGCCGCGTAATGCAGGTTCAGATTGATCAGGCTGTAGCCCGGCGCATCGAGCAGGTTCGCGTTGTCGAGCGTGGTGTCATCGCGCCAGCTCAGCTCGAGGTAGCCGCCGAGTCCGGCCAGCGCGCCGCTGGCCTGATCGTAGATCAGGCGCGCATTGAGCGTCTGCGGCGTCACGCCCGGAAGATCGTGGCCGTCGCGCTCGAAGGTCTCGGAGCGATCGCCTCCGCTGAGTCGCTCGGTGTAGCGCTCGTAGCGCTGGTCGTCGAGCAGATACGAGAGCGAGACATGCGCACCCGGCAGGACATTCGGCAGCGGGTGCCAGTCGAGCGCGGCTTCGATACCGCGATGCTCGGAGCGCAGGGCGTTGAACGTATAGTTCTGCAGATTCGCGCCGGCGGACTGCGTCACGAGTTCGTTGCGAAAGAATTCGTAGAAGCCCGTGAGGCTCGCCTGGATTTGACGCGCCACATTCCATTCGGCGCCGATGTCGAAGCCGAGGTTGCGCTGCGCCTTGAGCTCGGTGTTGTTGCCCGCGGCGCCGTCCGGCGTCACGAACAGGTTGCCGACCTGAGGCGTTCCGTAGCCCACCGCTGCGCGCGCATGCAAGGTCCATTGCTCGCTCGCAGCAAACCGCAGTCCCAGCTCGGGCGCGACGTTGACGAACTCGCGATCCGCGTCGATGCGCGTGATCGTCGGCGGCGTGCTGTTGTAACCGTAGTTGCGCAGCTGCGCCTGCAGATGCGTGTATTCGGCGCCGATGCCGGCGACCACGGTGCTGCGCGCGCTCAGTGCGAGTTCTTCGCGAATGCGGGCGCCCGCGTTCAGATGTTCGCCGCCGAGGCCCTGCGTCTGCCCGCCCAGCGTCGCGTGGCCTTCGGGCGTCAGGTTGAAGACCTTGTAGTTGAGCTCTTCGCGATTCGCATACACGCCGATCACGCTCTTGCTCGGCAAGCCGAACCACTCGCCGCGATGCGTCAGATCGCTCATGAGATTGAACGACGGATAGGTGCCGTTGAACGAGGTGTTGCCGGTCGGCTGGCGAATGTCGCGGTTGTCGAATACGAGCTGCGTGCGCAGATCGGTGCTCGCGTCGAAGGCATGCTCCCAGCGCGCGCCGACGATCGTGCGGCGGTCGTCGCGACCGATGCCGGCCTGCTCGGGACTCAGCGGCACGCGTGTGCCGTTGAAGCCGTTCGCGAACACGCTCAGCGTGGCACAGCCCTGGCCCGATTGATCGGCGCAGCCGCGCTGATACGGGTTGAGCTCGTACTGCTTGCGCGAGAGCCGCAGCGACAGATCGGTATCGAGATCGTTGTGGATGAACTTGAAGGTCAGCCGATCGGCCGCGGTGGCCTGCCAGCTCGTCAGCAGGTTCAGCGTCGTCGTGCGATAGCGCGTGTGCTCGGTGGCCGGGTCGTCACCGCGCACGTGGCTCGCGAAAGCGCTGTATTCGAAGCGCTCGTCACCGCCGCCGGCCGCGAGGTATTCGTTCGAATAGCCGTAGCTGCCGAGATCGATGCCGCCTTCGACGCCTTGCAGATCGCGGCCCGAGCGCGTGCGAAAGTCGATCGCACCGCCGGTCGCGTAGTTGCCGTAGCGCGCCGACGAGGGCCCGCGCATGACCTCGATGCTGCCGTAGGCATGCGGATCGGTCAGGTCGGTGCGCGCCAGGCCGTCGGGCTGCGTGACCGCAAAGCCGTCCTCGAACACCTGCAGGTTGCGAACGCCGAAAGTCTGCCGCGCGTTGGAGCCGCGCACCGAGATCGACACGTCGCGCGGGCCGTTGCCCTGCACGAAAGTCACGCCCGGAACCAGCGCGAGCACTTCGCCGATGCTGACCGAAGGCATGCTCGCGAACTGCTCGCGCGTGAGCGTGCTCACGGTTTGCGCGATCGGTGCCGCTTCATCGTCGCGGCGAACGCCGATGACCTCGATGGTTTCGGGTTCGACCGGATCAGCGGCGGCGATTTCGGTCGCCGCAGGGACTGCGGCAGTGGACAAGCCGGCCGCGTCGGCCAAGCACAGCGTCGGCAGCGCGAGCGAGGCGCCAGCCAGTGCACATAAGCGTGCATGCGAGAACAGCATGGGAACTCCTGATGGGGCGCCGACGAGAGGTCGGAAGCCGGACCAACGACAGTCGACGCGGGACGCGTCGGGCGTGCGCTAGATCAGGAGTGAGCGGGAGGACCGCGTTGCGAAGGCTGCCGCGTCGATGCCGCCAGCGGAGCCGGTGCCTCGACCGCGACGGCGAAGACCGGGCCGTTCGCCGCGAGCGTGAACGCCGGCGCCTGGCCGCCGAGCGCCGCGAACTGCAGCGCGGACAGTCCGGCGCACAGCGAGCAGGCCGAAGCGACCGCGCGCTGCTTGGTCTGCTCGGCCGAGTCGGTCGCCGTGCCGGCCTTGGCCAGGGCGCGCAGCAGTTCGGGCGGAGCGGTTTCGCGCAGCGTCTGCAGCGCCTGCGCCGAAGCCTGTCCGCAGAACGCCCGGTGCAGCGGATCGCCCGCGCCCGCGTGGCCCATCGCCGCCGCGTGCGTCGCGGGCAGCAGCAGCTGCGCGAGGATCGCGAGCAGGGCCAGCCAGCTGAAAGGGCGTGAACCGCGTAGGGCGTTCATGGGGCAGGTCGGAGCAGGCCGGCATTGTCCGGGCAAGCGCCGCGCCCGCACAAGCAACCGCGAGCGCTATCGATATTCCAGACCCGACGGATCGCTCAGGCGCCGAGCTCGCGTTCGAGTTCGGCGAGGCGCTGCGGGGTTCCGACATCGGACCACAGGCCGTCGTAGCGCTCGGCGCTCACCGCCCCGCGCCGGGCGGCGGCGCGCAGCAGCGGAGCGAGCGGAAAGCGTCCGGGCTCGCAGCCGTCGAACAGCGAAGCCCGCAGCACCGACAGGCCGCTGAAAGTGGCGGTCGGCGCAGCATCCGGCGCCGGCTCGACGAGGCGCCCGTCCACCAGCGCGAAATCGCCCTGCGGCCGATGCGCCGGATTCGGCACGAGCACGAGGTGGGCCTCGACGTCGGCCGGCAGCGCGGCCGCGCGCTCGATCAGCGCCGCCCACGGGTAATGCGTGTAGACATCGGCATTGGCGACGATGAACGCGCCGCCGCCGAGCAGCGGCAGCGCCTTGTGCAGGCCGCCGCCGGTTTCGAGCGCCGGATCGCCCTCGTCGGAGTAGTCGATGCGCACGCCGAAACGGCTGCCGTCGCCGAGATGCTCGCGAATCTGCGCCCCGCGATAGCCGAGGTTGACGACGAACGCGCGCACCCCGGCCGCCGCGAGGGCGCGCAGCGGGTATTCGATCAGCGGCCGGCCGCGCAGCGTCACGAGCGGCTTGGGACGGTCGTCGGTCAGTGGGCGCATGCGTTCGCCGCGTCCGGCGGCGAGGATCATCGCCTTCAGGTTCGAAGTCCGCGTCGAGCTCACGTCCGCGCTCACGGGGCCTGCAGCCCCAGTTCGTCGAACAGCTGCGTCAGCGGCGCGAGTTCGGCGTAGCGGCTCGCGGTCTCGCGCAGGTAGCGGATGAAGCGCGGCGTGTCGGCCAGATAGTGCGGCTTGCCGTCGCGGTAGTTGATGCGCGCGAAGATGCCGAGCACCTTCAGGTGCCGCTGCACGCCCATCCACTCGAACTCGCGCAGGAAGCGGCCGAAGTCGTCGGCCACCGGCAGCTGCGCCGCCCTCGCCCGCTCCCAGTAAATCCGCGCCCAGGCTTCGACGCGCGCGGCCGGCCAGGACAGGAAGGCGTCCTTGAACAGGCAGACCACGTCGTAGCTGATCGGACCGTAGACCGCGTCCTGGAAATCGAGCACGCCCGGGTTGGGCTCGGAGATCATCAGGTTGCGCGGCATGTAGTCGCGGTGCACGAACACGCGCGCCTGCGCCAGCGCGGAATCGACGAGCAGGGTCTGCACACGATCCCACGCCGCGGCCTGCGCGGGCGTGAGCTCGCGCCGCAGATGGCGGGCGACGTACCAGTCCGGGAACAGCGCGAGCTCGCGGCGCAGCAGCGCTTCGTCGTAAGCCGGCAGCACATCCGGAACCGACGACTGCTGCCAGCGCAGGAGCGCGTCGATCGCCGCATCGAACAGCGCGTCGGCGTTGTGCTCGTCGATGACGTGCAGGTAGGTCTGCCGGCCGAGATCACTGAGCAGCAGGTAACCGCGCTGCAGATCCTGCGCGAGGATGCGCGGGCCGTTGAGGCCGGCCTGCTGCATCAGCCCGGCGACGTGGATGAACGGACCGCAGTCCTCGCGATCGGGCGGCGCATCCATGACCACCCAGCTGCGCCCCTCGCTGACGATGCGGAAGTAGCGCCGGAAGCTCGCGTCGGCCGAGGCCGGGGCGAACTCCGCCTGCTGCAGCCCGAGGGCCTCGAAGGCGAAACGGCGGGCCTCGTCCATGCGCGGATCGAGCGGAGCGTCGGGCTGAGTGGAAGTCATGAAGGAAGCTGGCGGCCAGGGTGACGGCGAAGAGCGAAATCATATCGGCATCGCCGCCGCGCACCACCCGCAACACCAAGCCGCGACGGCGCGCAAGAGATTGCGGAGCCGGCGACCGAACCCGGATACTGCGCGCTCGCATGCGACCCAATCGTCCCCTTCTGCTGGCAGCGCTCTGCCTACCGGCCTGTCTGCTCACAGGCCAGTCGGCGCGCGCCGAAAACGGCGTCTGCGCCCAGCCCGATTATTCGGTGGGCCTGCGCGTCGACGGCGGCGGCGGCGAAGGCCTCGGGCTCGACCAGAAGATCACCGTCGAGGCCGATTCGGCGCAGCTCACGCGCGGCGGCGTCTCGCAACTCGCCGGCAGCGTGCACCTGCGCCAGGGCGACAAGGAATTCAACGCCGAGAACGTCGATTTCGAGGACGCCACCCAGCGCATCACGGTCAACACCGAATCGGTGTTCACCAATCCGCAGCTGATCATCCGCAGCCAGAAGGCCGAATACAGCCTGGCCGACGACAGCGGCTCGTTCACCGACAGCGATTACGTGCTGCCGACGCGCAAGGCGCGCGGAAGCTCCGAGCGCATCGTCGTCGACGCCGACGGCAAGGCCCGGCTGTATGCGTCGGCCTACACGACCTGCGCCCCGGATTCGGACGCCTGGTACATCGAGGCCAGCGAGATCAAGCTCGACCAGGAGGAAGGGCTCGGAACCGCCCGCAACGCGCGCCTGCGCTTCGGCGGCGTGCCGATCCTGTATTCGCCGTGGGTGCAGTTCCCGATCGACGATCGCCGCCGCACCGGCCTGCTCTATCCGACCATCGGCAATTCGGACCGCACCGGTTTCGACCTGCGCTGGCCGGTGTACCTGAACCTGGGGCCGAACTACGACGCCACCGTCACGCCGCGCTACATGTCCCGGCGCGGCCTGCAGATCGGCACCGCCGGGCGCTACCTGCTCAAGCACAGCGAAGGCGTGCTGTCTTACGACTACCTGCCCGACGACCGCGTCTACCACAGCGAAAACAACGGCGTCGGCGGCAGCGACCGCAGCCTGCTGCGCTTTGACCACGTGGGCCTGCTGAGCTCGCGCCTGGGTCTCGAGGCGACCTATTCGGAAGCCAGCGACACGCGCTATTTCGAAGACCTCGGCGGCACCTTCGCGAGCGCCTCGACGATCTATCTCGAACGCAGCGCCCGGCTCACCTACCAGGCACCCGATTCCTACCGCCTGCAGGCGCTCGTGCAGGGCTACCAGACCATCGAGAACCGCTTCGTCGCGGTCGACGATCCGTACAAGCGCCTGCCGCAGGTCAAGTTCGACGCGCTCACGCGCAACGCCTTCTTCGATACGCGCGCCGGCCTCAACGCCGAATACGTGAACTTCGTGCGCGAGGATTCCGTTCAGGGCCAGCGCATCAACCTTCAGCCCTACCTGCGCTACCTGCACGACGAAAACGCCTGGTACGTGACCTCGCAGCTCGATTGGGACTACACCCAATACCTGCTCACCGATACCGCCGCCGACCAGAAGGACGATCCGTCGCGCTCGCTGCCGGTCGCCTCGGGCGAGGCCGGTCTGCGCTTCGAGCGCGTGGCCGCCCATGGCGAGGCGATCCAGACGCTGGAGCCGCGCGCCTTCGCGCTCTACGTGCCGTACAAGAACCAGGACAACCTGCCGGTGTTCGATACCGGCGAGCCGGACTTCGATTTCGTGCAGCTGTTCGCCCGCAACCGCTTCTACGGCGAAGATCGCGTCGCCGACGCGGCCAACGTCGCCGGGGCGCTGACCACGCGCTGGATCGACGCGGCGAGCGGCGAGACGCGCTGGACCGCGAGCATCGGCCAGCTCTACCGCATCGAAACCCCGCGCGTGGAGCTGGTGACGCAGAACCCCGACGGCTCGCAGGGCCTGAACTTCCCGGCGCCCGATCGGGGAGCGACCAATTTCATCGGCGAAGTGACCTACAACTTCCTGACCCGCTGGAGCGCGGCCGCGGTTTCGCAGTGGTCGCCCGAGGATTCGGAGTTCCAGCGCGCCAACCTGGGCCTGCGCTACCGCGACCTCGAGCGCGGCAAGCGCCTGGACCTGGCCTACCGCTACCGGCGTGATCTGCTCGAACAGGCCGACGTGATCGTCGCCTGGCCGGTCAGCACGAGCTGGCGCGTCGCCGGCCGCACACGCTATTCGATCCGCGACGAGAAGACGCTCGAGAACTTCGTCGGCCTGACCTACGAGACCTGCTGCTGGGCGCTCAGCGGCGCCTGGCGGCGCTACATCGCCACGCGCAACGGCAACCTCGACAGCGGCATCTACTTCCAGCTCGAGCTCAAGGGCCTCACGCGCATCGGCACCGGCTACAGCGCGTTGTTCCCGAAGGACGACGGCGACGACGACGAGAGCGCCGCCGGCATCAGCAACAGCAGCCGGCTGAGTTCGGGCAATCGGCTCACCAGCGGCGGCTCGTCGACGACCCCGTAGGGCGGATGGCGGAGGTCAGCGCGAATGCGGGCGCTGCGGAATTTTTGCCCGTGACCGCAGTCTGAGGGCTGGCGCCGGACCACCATGCTAATCTTCCGCGCCCCACAGCCCCCTGAGTCGGCCCGATTTCGAATCGATCCCACGGGGTTCATCTTTCTCCCACTCGTACGCTCCCGCCGATGGCCTTGCCGAAGACCTTAGCCGCCTCGCTGCTCACTCTTTCAGCGCTGCTGACCCAGCCGGCCCAGGCCGAGGTTCTCGACCGCATCGTCGCGGTGGTCAACGACGGCGTGGTGCTGCAGAGCGAGCTCGACACCGCGATGGAGTCGACCAAGAGCCAGATCAAGTCGCGTGGCGTGCAGCTGCCGCCGGACGACGTGCTGCGCCCGCAGGTGCTCGAACGCGTGATCGTCACGCGTCTGCAAACCCAGCGCGCGACGCAGGCCGGCATCCGCATCGACGACCGCGAGCTCAACGACATCCTCAACAACATCGCGCGCCAGAACAACATGACGCTGGCGCAGCTCGCCGAGTCGGTGAAGGCCGACGGCATCGACTTCCTGACCCTGCGCGAACAGGTCCGCGAGGAAGTGCTGGTGGCCCGCCTGCGCCAGCGCGAGGTCGACGGCCGCGTGGTGGTGACCGACCAGGACGTCGATCTCTACCTGGCCAACCAGGGCGCCAACACCAATACCGAATATCACCTCGGCCACATCCTCGTGAGCATTCCGGACGGTGCCAGTAGCGACGAGCGCGACAAGCGCCGCGCCAAGGCCAACGACCTGCTCAAGAAGCTTCGCGCCGGCGACGACTTCGCCCAGCTCGCGATCAGCTCCTCGGACGGCCAGCAGGCCCTGCAGGGCGGCGACCTCGACTGGCGCAAGGCGGCCGACCTGCCCTCGCTGTTCGCCACCGCTGCCGCGCGCCTGAAGGAAGGCGAAGTCAGCGACGTGATCGAAACCGGCACCGGCTTCCACCTGATCAAGCTGCTCGGCACGCGCGGCGGCGAAGAGCGCCTGACCACGGTCGAAACGCACTCGCAGCACATCCTGCTGATGACCAATGCGCTGCGCACCGAAGACCAGGCGCGCGTGCAGATCCAGGAGCTGTCCGACCGCATCAAGAAGGGCGAGGATTTCGCCAAGCTCGCCAAGCAGTTCTCCGACGATCCGGGCTCGAAGAATTCGGGCGGCGATCTCGACTGGCAGCCGCCCGGCGTGTTCGCACCGGATTTCCAGAAGGCGCTCGACGCGTTGCAGCCCGGCGAAGTCAGCGCCCCGTTCCACACCCAGTTCGGCTGGCATATCGCCAAGGTGCTCGATCGCCGCACGCGCGACACCACCGAAGAGGCCAAGCGCGCCAAGGTTCGCCAGGCCATTTCGCAGCGCAAGGCGTCCGAAGAGTACGAAACCTGGGTTCGTCGCCTGCGCGACGAGGCCTACATCGACTATCGCCTGGCCGGAACCGGCGGGGCCGACAAGTCCTGACGGATGAGCCTCGGTTGGCCGCCCTGCGTCTGCTACTGACACCGGGAGAGCCGGCCGGCATCGGGCCCGACCTCGTCGTCGAGCTGGCCCAGCAGGCCCATGCGGCCGAGCTCGTCGCGGTCGCCGACGGCGGCCTGCTGCAGCGTCGCGCCGATATCCTCGGACTCAAGCTCAAGCTCGTCACCATCGATCCGACCGCCAGGCCGGCGCCGCTGCCGGCCGGCAGCCTCGGCGTCATCGAGATTCCGCTGCGACGGCCCGAGCGCCTCGGCGTGCTCGACGTGGCCAACGCGCCGTACGTGCTCGAGACGCTGGAACGCGCGACCGGGCTCTGCCTAGCCGGCGAGGCCCAGGCCATGGTCACCGCGCCGGTGCAGAAAAGCGTCATCAACGAGGCCGGCATTCCGTTCTCGGGCCATACCGAATTCCTCGCCGAACGCACTGGATCGAAGCTGCCGGTGATGATGCTCACCGCCGGCCAGCTGCGCGTCGCGCTGGCCACCACGCACCTGCCGCTGCGCGCGGTGCCCGATGCGATCACGTCGACGCTGCTGCGCCAGGTCATCCGCATCATCGACCACGACCTGCGCGAACACTTCGGCATCGATCGCCCTCGCCTGCTGGTCTGCGGGCTCAACCCGCATGCGGGCGAATCGGGGCATCTCGGACGCGAGGAGATCGACGTCATCATCCCGACGCTGCAGGCGCTGCGCGCCGAAGGCCTGCGCATCGAAGGCCCGCTGCCGGCCGATACCGTCTTCACCCCGCGCGTGCTCGAACGCGGCGACGCCGTGCTCGCGCTCTACCACGATCAGGGCCTCACCGCGCTCAAGTACGCCGGCTTCGGCCAGGCCGTGAACGTCACGCTGGGCCTGCCGATCGTGCGCACCTCGGTCGACCACGGCACCGCGCTCGACCTGGCCGGCAGCGGTCGCGCCGAGAGCGGCTCGCTGCGCGCCGCCCTGGATCTCGCGATGGAACTCGCACTCGACAAATCGCAAAGAGACAGCCGGATATGAGACTTCTCGTGCCATGTGCCATGCAAGCGCACGCAGTCTCATGCCTGCGACTGAAGACGCCACGATCCCCATGCTCCGCCCGGGGTCCCTTCACGCTACTTGCGACGCCATGAGCACACCCGTCGCCAAGAAACGCTTCGGCCAGCACTTCCTGCACGATCCCTACGTCATCGATCGCATCCTGCGCTCGGTGAACCCGCGGCCCGGCGAAGCGATCATCGAGATCGGGCCCGGCCCTGGAGCGCTCACCGCTCCGCTGCTCAAGCGCGTCGACAAGCTCACCGTCGTCGAGCTCGATCGCGACGTGATTCCTCACCTGCGCGCCGCCTGCGGCGAGTCGGAGAAGCTCGAGATCGTCATGGCCGATGCGCTCAAGGTCGATTACGCCGCGCTCGCCCCGGCCGGCGCGCCGCTGCGGCTGGTCGGCAACCTGCCGTACAACATCTCGACGCCGCTGCTGTTTCACGTGTTGAGCTTCGCCGGGCGCGTGCAGGACATGCATTTCATGCTGCAGAAGGAAGTGGTCGATCGCATGTGCGCGGGCCCCGACGACGACGCCTACGGCCGGCTCAGCGTCGCGCTCGCGGCGCGTGCGGAAGTGGTGCATCTGTTCGATGTCGGACCCGGCGCATTCAAGCCGCCGCCGAAAGTCGAGTCGGCCGTCGTGCGGCTGGTGCCGCGCAGGCCCGACTTCGAGATTCGCGATTGGGCAATGTTCGATCGCGTCGTCACCGCCGCGTTTTTGCAACGCCGCAAGACGCTCTCGAACAGCCTGCGCGCGTACTTCACCGCCGACGACATCCGCGCCGCCGGCATCGATCCGCAATGGCGGGCCGAGCGCCTGTCGGCCGCGCAGTTCGCGACGCTGGCGAACCGGCTTACGGAACGCATCGCCTAGTCGCGCGCGCAGGCAAGCGGCTATCGATGCAGCGGCGGAACTTCGAACGCGTGTCCCGCGGCGCCGATCGACAATCCCGTCACCAGATCCCAGCGCTGCCCGAGCAGCTCGACGAAGGGCGCTCGATTGTCATCGCCGATATCGACGATGGCGAGCCTCAGCTCCTGCTCGCGCGCGAAGGCCGCCACCTCGATCAGGGACTCGGGCGTCTCCTGGCTGCCTCCATCGACGACGAGCAGCGCGAGCGGCGGTAGACCACCGCGGCGAATTCCGTCGATGATCGCCGGCGCGGTGTCGTGGATCGCCAGGCGCACGCCTTCCGAGCAAAGGCGATAGAGATTGTCCTGAGCCGAATGGCGCGCTTCGCGCAAGCCCGCCGCATCGGTGGCGATCACGAGTTTCTGCGCAGGCAGGCCGCAAGCGCGTAGCACTTCGATCACGCGGGCCCCGAACTCCGGATGCAGCCAATGCCACCCGGCGATCGGCACGATCACCTCGGTGCCGCGATCGATCATTGCGCGCGCCGCGAACACCGCCGCGCGCAGGCACCAGAGTTCGACATCGCCGACCTGGCCGGCGCGTCCCGCGCTTGCGATCGCCTCGGCCGGCTCGATGCGACCATGCTCCGGGTGGCTCCAGTAGAAGCCGGCGAGCAGCGCGGTGGAATCGTGCGGCGGCTCGAGCCGCTCCAGAGGCATCAGCAGGAGCCGGAATTGCCCGAGCGTGAGCCCCGTTTGCACATCGCGCTCCAGATCAAGGCGGCGACGACGCTCGGGCGAAACCTCGATGCGATTGAGCGTGCAGCGCCCGCGTCCGGACTGCTTGGATCGGTACATCGCCTGATCGGCGTGGCGCAGCAAGGTTTCGGCATCGCCTTCGTCGACCGGGCACAGCGTGACGCCGATGCTGAGCCGCACATCGAGCTCCAGGCCTTCGATCGACATCGGCCGATTGAACAGCTCGAGAATCTTGCGGCCGAGCGACAGCGCATCGTCTTCGAGACGCAGGCCCGGCGCGACGATCACGAACTCGTCGCCGCCCAGGCGCGCGACGGTATCGCTCGCCCGCAGCACGCGACGCAGGCGCTCGGCGATCTGGCGCAGCACTTCGTCGCCGGCCTGATGGCCATGCTGATCGTTGATCGCCTTGAAATGATCGACGTCCAGGTACAGGACACCGATCTGCCGGTTGCTGCGTCTGGACGCGAGAATCGCCTGGCCGAGCCGGTCGAGCAGCGTGACGCGGTTCGGCAGGCCCGTGAGTGCATCGTGATGCGCCATGTGATGCAGGCGCTGCTCCACCTGCTCGCGCTCGGTGATGTCGACCGCGATCGCCATGAACACCGGCGGCTCTTCCTCGCGCGAATAGTTGAGCCGCACTTCGACCGGATAGCGGCTGCCGTCCGCCCGCCGATGCAGGCAGCGATACGTAACGTGCTCGACCGTGCCTTCGCGCAGGCGGTCGAGATAGCCGTGCAGCGCCGCCGCGTCGAGTTGCTCGCTGATCACGAGCGGCGTCATGTGCGTCATCTCGCTCGGGTGATAGCCCAGGTTGCGCCGCGCTCCGCGATTCACCTCGACGAAGCGCAAGGTCTGCGCATCGAAGATGTAGACCTCGTCGGAGGCCGCGTCGAGCAGGCGGCCGAGGCGCTGCGACAGATTGTCGGAGCGCAGGCGCTCGGTGATGTCGCGCACGATCACGAGCAGGCCCTGGGCGTGCTCGATGGTGAGGTTCTGCACCACCAGCTCGACCGGAAACGTCGTCGCATCCTTGCGCCAGCCGACCACTTTCGGCAATCCAACCGCGCGTTCGGAGCCGATGTAGTCGGTCAATCTCACCGAGAGCGAATTCAGAAAGGGCACCGGCATGAGCTTGGAAACGCTGGCACCTTCGATGTCCTCCCAGACATAGCCGAACATGCGCAGCGCACGGGCGTTGGCGAAGCGGATCACACCGACCGGATCGGTCGTCAGCACGCCTTCGCTCAAGTGATCGAGCACGCCCTGCGTGAGCCGCGCCTGTCGGCGCCATTGATCGATACGCTTCTCGCGTTCGCTGATCTCCGAAAAGATCATCATCGCCCCGTCGGCCAGACCCGACGGCCGCTTGAGCGGCAGGGCCATCACTTCGATCGGGCTTTGCGTGCCGTCGCGCGCGCGCAGGCGCAGTTCGGTCGGCGGATACGGACGCTCGTCACGCATGCAGACTTCGGCCGGTGTGAGCATCGGCGAATAGCGTGCGTCGAGCGGATGAAACACCGAGTAGACGAGCCGCCCTTGCACGTCGGCCGAGCTCCATCCGGTCAACTGCTTCGCGGTGTCGTTGAGGTAGCGAATACAGGCTTCGTTGTCGACGACGATCAGCGCGCTGCCGAGCGCATCGAGCTGCGCACCGAGACGCTCGGGCATTTGCTCGTGCAGCTTGTCGTCGAGATCGACATGACTCGGCGCGAGCGGAACCTTGAGCTCGGGCGCGAGGCGCTCGGCCCATTGCGCCGGATTGATCAGCATGCGACGCCACGTGAAGATCGAGGCGATGCCGGCGACCGACGCGAACAAAAATGCGATCACGCCCGACCAGGCCAGGTGCAGAACCGCGCGGTCCTTGACCTGGCCGGCGACGCCCGGGGCGATCACATACAGGGCCTCGGCAAACGGCGCTTGCTCATCGCCCGCGAGCGCCGGATCGCCGAGTGGATTGCGCAGCGGCTGGTGTTGAAAGCGCCCGGTCCAGCGATAGGCCCAGAGCCGCAGCGATTGCGTCACCGCGAGCGGAGCTCCGGGCAGATGCCAGCGCTCGTAGCGACCGGCATATGCGAGCACCTCGCCGCGCGGCCCGGTGATCGCGATGTAGACGAGCCCGAGATCGTCGGCTTCGATCAGCGCTTCGAGCTGCGCCTGCAGCTCATCATTGCGACCGGCCGCGATCGCGGACGAGAGCGCCTCCTGGAATATGGGCTCGACCTGGGCGCGCTTCCGGGCGACCGCGAGGTCTTCGGCCATGCTGAGCTGCCAGAGCCCGAACACCGCCATGCAGGCGGCCGCCGCGCTGATCGCAAGCGAGGCCAGCCACCAGGGAGCGATACGTCTGGACATATCGCGGAGTATCTCTCAAAGCCGCGGCGCGCTGGCAGCGCTGCGGCCCTCGCCCGGTCTACGCCTGGGGACTACTGCCCGCCAGCACCGCTGCTGCCGCCGCTGTTCGAGAACTTCTCGCGATCGAAGCGCTCCGGAATCGGGTGCGAGAAGCTCTTCACGTAGCGCGAGTAGACCCGGTCGGCGACTTCGCCGGGCATCGGGCGCGGGGCACCGAGCGCAGCGTTGTTGCTGATCTGCAGGTCGACCAGGGCGCGCGTATCGCCACCGAACGCGGGCGCGCTCGCGTCGTCCTGCGCGAACGCAGTGCCCGAGGCGACCGAGGCCAGAGCCAGAATTGCGATCAAGTTCTTGTGCATCATGCTTCTCCAGCTCGGCTTGTCAGTTCGTACCACGAGTTTTTGTATCGACATGGGTATCGATGGCTTGTACCGCGATCCGCGTCAGACTTACGAAGCCTTCTTCGCAGCGGCGGCCTGCGGCGGCTGAACGGCGGGCCTGGGCGCCGATGTGGCGGCCAGGCTGCTCGCGCGCTTGCGCAGATCGGCCAGCGTTGTCGCATCGATGCGCGACTCGCGCACGATGCGCTGCACCGAGGCCTCGTCGCGCATGAGCATCATCAGGATGAGCAGATTGTTGCGGCTCTTGTCGTTGCCGGGTTCGAGCTCGACCGCGGTCGCGAGCTGCGGCAGGGCATCCGGATAGCGGCGCGCGAGCATCAGCGCGTAGCCGAGGTCGTTGCGCATCTCGACGTTGGTCGGCATGAGCCGCACCGCGCGCTGCAGGTACTCGAGCGAAACCGTCGGATTGCTGCGTGCCGCGATCAGGCCGAGACCGTGATAAGCCTGCGCCGAATAAGCCGTGTTGAGCAACGCCGTATACAGCTGCTGGGCCTGCGGATACTGGCCGAGCTTGCGCCGCGTATCGGCTTCGAGCAGGCGAAGCTGGTTATCGTTGCCCTGGCGCTGCAGGGTTTCGATGTGCGCGAGCGCGGCGTAGTTCTGGTCCTGATCGAGCATGCGCTGGATCAGGTCGAGATGAACCTGGCGATCGCGCGTCGGATCGGGAGTAGGCAGGTCCTGGCCGCTGTCGATGCGACGCTCGACTTGGCGCGTGCCGCCTGCGGCGCAGGCGCTCAGCGTCATCGCGAGCGCCAGGCAGCAGCACATGAGCGCCGATCTCATTTGGCCACGGCTCCGCCGAGTGCGCCCATCAGCGAGACATAGGCCGGTCCCGCGACGAAGATCAGCAGCGCCGGGAAGAAGAACAGCACCATGACCACGGTCATCTTGCCGGAGATCAGGTTGACCTTTTCGCGCAGCTCCATTTCGCGGCGATCTTCGATGACCTGCAAGGTATCGAGCAGCGGTTCCTTCACCTCACCGCCGTAGCGTTCGACCTGCCGCAGCAAAGACAGCACCGTGGTCAGATCCGGAACGTCGAGCGCATCAGCCGTGCGCGTGAGCACGTCGGAGATTTCGGCGCCCGCTTCGACCTGGCGCAGCACGAGTTCGATTTCCTTGCCGAGCTCGTTGAGCACGCCGCGCCCCTCGCGCACCATGCTCGCGAAAGCCTGACGCGTCGACAGGCCCGATTCGAACAGCAGCACGAGCACGTGGATGAACAGCGGCACTTCGGCGCTCATGCGCTTCTGCCGCGCCTCCGCGATGCGCGTACGAACGATTGAGGGCAGCAGCAGGCCGATGATCAGCGCCATCGCCCCGAGCAACACGAGCATCAGCGTAGCCTTGAGCTTGACCGGCAACAATGGAATCAGCAGGAAGAAGCCCCCGACGAACAGCAGGGGCGACAGAAACCACAGCGTGTAGAAGATCAGCCGGCTGCTCGCGCTGCGCCAGCCGGCGCGGATCATCAGCTTGTCGCTCGACACGCCATCGTTGTCGAGCGCGCGTTCTATCGCCTTGCCTTGGTGTGCGATGCCCTGCAGCAAGGGGTTGGTGGTGCTGTCGCCGAAATCGTTCGGCGTTTCGCTGCCCGGCTGCAGGCGACGCTGCAAGTGGCGGTTCTGGCTGGCGGCCAAAGCCCACCAGATCAGCGCGATGATGCACAAGCCGCCCATCATGATGGCCGCCGCGACCACGCCCGCGAAAATCGCCGGACTCATCAGCCGTTCTCCTGCGTGGACTTCATCATTCGCCAGATCACCAGTACGCCGGCCACCTGCAGGGCGGCGGCGAAAATCAGCGTGTAGGTACCGCTCGTGGTCGCCAGCATGTCGGCGTAGAAACCCCGGTTGCGCCAGAACAGGAACACCGACAGCCCCATCGGAATCGCGGCAAGCACCAGCGCCGAGAAGCGCGTCTCCGCCGTCAGCGCACGCAGCTCGCGCGCCGCGGACTCGCGCATGCGAATGGCCTGGATCAGGCTGCGGAACACGTTGCGCAAGGTGCCGCCGTAGCGACGATTGATGTTGGCGGCGAGCGC
The DNA here is from genome assembly GCF_000271305.1 of Hydrocarboniphaga effusa AP103. Lineage (GTDB taxonomy): Bacteria > Pseudomonadota > Gammaproteobacteria > Nevskiales > Nevskiaceae > Hydrocarboniphaga > Hydrocarboniphaga effusa. The sequence goes on along the minus strand of NZ_AKGD01000002.1, from coordinate 434,974 downwards.
GATCACGCGCAGATCCTTGATCTGGTGAATGTCGGCGGCCTCGGCCAGCACGACGTCGACCGGTGCACCGAGACGCACCTGCCGGCTCACCGACAGGAACACCGAGCGCGAAGGCTCGATCGCTTCCTTGGCGGCGGAGCCCAGCGCTTCTTCGAGCGTGTTGCCCGCCGCGAGCACGCGGATCACCGCTTCGAGATAAGCCGGCAGCTGCGAGACGATCTTGGCTCGGCGGCGCGCCGCGAGCGTGCTGAGCACCACACTCACGATCATCGCGACGCCGAAGATGATGAGCAGTCCGCCGATCCAGTCCGCGGCGAGGATCGCGAGCGGCATCAGCGCGATCGCGATGACCATCATCAGCACGACCGACGACGGCCGGACGTCGAAACCCGAGCGCCACAGCAGGTGGCAGCCCCAACGCACGATCGCATTGTCGATCTTCTTGCGCTCGGCCTGCGCGGCGACGGCGATCGCCTCGTCGCCGGCGCGCAGGCGCATCTGCACGTCCTCGGCGCGCTCCTGGCGGTTCGCATAGAAAAACAGGCCGATCGCAATGCCCGCGGTGCAAAGCGACAGCAGGACCAGAATCCACGTCATGCAGCGCCCCTCCGCAAATCGAGATGCCGGCCGGCATCGAGGTCGTAACGGAACAGATCGCGAAAGCTCAGCTCATCGGCGCTCGCGCCGGTGAGCTCGGTGATCGACATCACGCGGCGCTCGCCGGTCGGCAGGCGGCTCACGTGGACCAGCAACTGGATCGCCGACATCACCTGGCCCTTGAACGTGTTCTCGCTGCCCGAGTAGCCGGCGAACCCGGCAAGCAGCTCAAGGCGGTGCAGCGCGTCCTTGGGTGCGTTGGCGTGCAGCGTGGTCATCGAGCCGTCGTGGCCGGTGTTCATCGCCTGCAGCATGTCGAGCACTTCGTCGCCGCGAACCTCGCCGACGATGATGCGATCGGGGCGCATGCGCAGCGCATTGCGGACCAGGTCGCGCGCGGTGACCGCGCGCTGGCCCTCGAGATTCGGCGGACGCGTTTCGAGCCGCACGACATGCTCGTGATGCAGCCGCAGCTCGGCCGCGTCTTCGACGGTGATGATGCGTTCGCCGGCCGGAATCCACTGCGACAGCAGATTCAGGAACGTGGTCTTGCCCGAGCCGGTGCCGCCGATGACGATGAGGTTCGTGCGGTTGTGCACGCGCTGCCGGAGGTATTCGACCTCGACCGCGGTGATGCTGCCGCGCTCGATGAGGTTGTCGGCCGACAACGCCTGCTTGCGGAACTTGCGGATCGACAGGCACGGCCCGTCGAGCGCGATCGGCGGCACGATGGCGTTGACGCGCGAACCATCGGCCAGGCGCGCATCGACCATCGGCGTCGACTCGTCGACGCGGCGACCGATCGGCGCGAGGATGCGCTGGATCACGCGAATGACGTGGCCGTCGTTGACGAAGCGCACCGGCGCCACCGACAGGCGGCCCTCGCGTTCGACGAAGACCTTGTTCGGGCCGTTGACGACGATGTCGTTGACGGTGTCGTCGTCGACCAACGACTGGATCGGTCCGAAGCCCATGAGCTCGTCGCGCGCATCCTGGGCCAGCGCATCGCTCTCGCGCTGGTTCACCGGCAAGCGCTGCTGCATCACGTACAGGCGCACCTGTTCGTTGACGAAGCGTTCGACGCGTATCGGCTCCCACTGGTCGATGTCGAGATTGCGCTCTTCGATCAGGCTGATCAGATGACGATGCAGCGCGCTCTTGAGCTGCTGGTATTGGTCCGTGAGCCGGAACCTCGCCATCGGATCGTTCGCGGGCGCGCTCATGTCGGCACTCAGCGGAACAGGCGACCGAGCAGGCCCTTGTTGGCGGGCTCGTCCGCAGGCGCGACCGGTGCGCCGGCGACCAGCGTCGCCGCGATCCGGCGCATCTCGGTCACGTAGCTGTCCTTGGGCGCGATCTTGAACAGCGACTCGCCCGCGTTCATCGCCTGGATGCGCGCCGACGCGTTCGCGCTCAGCGTCGCCTGCAGCGGAACCGCGAGCAGTTCGGCGAGGCTTTCGGGCTCCAGGCCCAGCCGGCTGCGGTAGTTGTCGATCACCAGCCCGAGATTGTCGAGCGGCGCGTCCTCCGACCGCAGCGCGCGCAGCAGATACTTGTTGTGGCGCGATTTGAGGATCGACTGGTCGGTGACGAGCAGGCTGCGCTCGGATTGCGCGAGCAGCCCGCGCAGCAGGCCGAGCGGCGCGAAGCCGTCGACCGAAAGCACCACGCAGGCGAACAGGCCGCGCAGCACGCCGACCAGGCGCAGCGCGGCGTCGGTGTCGATCTGCGGACGGCCGATGAACTCTTCGGGCAGGCTCAGGATGTACAGGCCGCTGTCGTGCTTCGGAAACGCGGTTTCGACGAGCGTCGCATCGCAGCGATGCACGTCGTTGAGCGCATCGAGAATGCCGTAGGTGGGCGAGAGATTGAGGAACACCGACGAGGCGCCCGCGGGTGTCGCGAGATCGAGCAGCAGCACGCGCTCCTTGAGCCGCAGCCGCTCCTGGCAGGCGTACGCGAGATGTTCGGCGAGAAACGCGATGCCGTCGTAGGGATGCGCCGACAGCACCGTGGCGAGCACGCCCTGCTTGCCACGCGCGGCCGGAGCCGGGGCGCTCGTGCGGCGCAGGATCTTGCCGATCAGCGCCGCGATGTTGGCCTCGTCGCGACGCAGCACGAAGAAATCACGCGCGCCCGCGCGCATCGCCGCGAGCACCAGCGCCGGGTTGTTGTCGACGCCGAGCCCGACGATGCTGATCTCGGGCATGCGCTCGGACACCGCCTCGACCATCGCCGCACGCGCATCGGCGTTGTCCGGATGAAACTCGATGAACAGCATTTCGGGCCGGCCGGCGAATTCGAGCCGGCTCAGCAGGTCTTCGGGATCGGTTGAGCGCACCAGCGAAAAATCAGCGGCCGAAACGGCGGTCTGCAGCCAGTTGGCGTAGACCGGGTCATCGGCAACGACTAGAGCCTGTGTCTTCACTTCTCGTCCGTGAATATGAGCGGTGAGTCAGCTTAGCGACCGAAGCCGTAGTCCGCAGGCTTGAAATCGCCCTTCTCTTCGAATACGAGGCGCCCATAGTCCGGCGTCGTGCTGTCGTAGGCCTGACCCGGCAGCGACGGCAACTTGGCCGCGCGCGCGAGCGGGCGCACCAGATGCGGGGTCACGATCATCACGAGTTCGCGATTGGTGCGATCGGTCGAGGCGCTCTTGAAGAAGGCGCCCAGGATCGGCACGTCTCCGAGCCACGGCACCTTGTCGACGTTCTGCACGAGGTTGCTGCTGACCAGGCCCGAGATCACGAAGCTCTCGCCGTCACCGAGTTCGACCGTGGTGTCGGTGCGGCGCACCGAGAGCGCCGGAACCGCCACGCCATTGAGCTGGATCGCCGCGGTGAAATCGAGATCGCTGACCTCGGGCGCCACCTTGAGCGCGATGCGGTCGCGCGAGAGCACGGTCGGCGTGAGGTTCACGCGCACGCCGAACTCCTTGTAGGTGATCGTGATCGCCCCGCTCGTGTTGCCGCCGCCCTGGGCGACCGGGATGGGAAATTCGCCGCCGGCCAGGAAGCTCGCGGTCTGGCCGCTCATCGCGGTCAGGCTCGGCTCGGCGAGCACGCGCGCCATGCCCTTGCCTTCGAGCACGCTCAGCACGCCGAGCAGGCCGTCGGCGGCGCTGCCGAAGACGAGGCTGAAGGCGTCCTGCAGCGGGACGAAGCCGGAGCCGCTGTTGAGCTGATAAGGCGCCGGGCTTGGTGAATTGAAGCCGCCGCCTCCCGACACACTACCGCCCTGGACGCCGGTCAGGCCGCCCGGGCCGGCGATGCCACCCGTGGTGTTGCCGACGTTCTTGAAGAAGTTGAAGCCATAGCGCTGGGCCACCGTGCGGTTGACCTCGGCGATCTTGATCTGCGTGAGCACCTGCGTATCGAGATCGACCACGCTGGTGTCGGGCGCCTGGTCCTTGCCGTTGGCGGCCGCGATCTGGGCGCGGCGATGGGCGGTCAGATTCGGCAGCTTGCCCTGCAGGCTGTAGCCCTTCTCGACCACGGCCTCGCGCAGCTCCGGATCGGTGGTCGCCGGCTGCACCGGATCCTTGATCGCGCCGACCCGGATGCGGTACTCGATCGGGTTCGGCCCGGTCCAGACCATCAGGCTGGTGATGCCGAGCTTCTTGCCGCTGACGAGCACTTCGCGCCCATTGATCACGTTGACGTCGGCAATCGCCGGGTCACCGACGGCGACGCGCTTGATGACCGCGCTCTCGCGCACCAGCGTGTGGGTGCCGGCCTCGACCTGCACCACGCGCTGCAGCGGAATATCGGCCGCCTGAGCCCCCTGCGTGCCGAGTACGAGCACCGCACCGAGCATCGAACCGAGCGCCGCACCGCGTGCGAACCGAGCCCATCCGTAGCCAAGCTTCATTCGAGCATTCACCGTTGTCCCCACCTTGTCCGATTGCAACGGCCCGGCTGCCCTGGTCCGTTCCGCGCCCGCATCGCAGGCGCCTGATGATGCATCCCTATTGCGTTCCCGCTGCGTCCGCGTTTACGGGCGGACCGACACCGTTTCGACCTTGTCCGCGCGGTACACCGGCACCTGCACCGGAGCGCTGCTGCGCTTGGACGGCGGCGGCTTGATGCGGGCGAGCTGCTCGAGCGAGAGCGCCTTGTCCGGCACCTTGTTCGATTCGATCGTCGCGAGCGTCTTGTCGTTGGCCGGCAGGCCACCGGCGACCACCGTCTCGGGCGCGGCGACGTCCTCGGTTCCGGGCGGACGCTGGCCGTACAGGGCCAGACGCAGCTCGCCCTGGCTCGCGCCGAGCATCAGGCGGGTGGTCTCGAGCTCCGGCACCGCAAGCACAGCGGTGCGGGTGCGGCGTGCGGCGCTCGAATTGTTGCGCGAGTTCGCCGAACTCGTGCCCTTCTTCTCGTCCTCGTTGAGGCCTTCGGGGCGCTCGACCAGGGCGTCGTCGTAGGCCAGCACGCGCACATTGCGCAGCAGCACGCGGGATTGCGGCTCCACGTCCTGGCCGTTGCGCAGGTAGAGCAGCACGTCGACGGTATCACCCGGACGGATGAAGCCGCCCACTGCGACGACGTCGTTGACTTCGACCGAGATCGCCTGATGTCCGGGCGGAATCGCGCGGGCCAGGATGTTGCCCTGGCCGAAGTAGCGCTTGGTCAGCGGAGCCCCGCCGTCGATGTCAATGATCGGCTGCTTGCCGATCACGTCGTTGACGTTGGCGTAGTAATCGGTCGGCGCCACCGCGAATTCGACCAGGGTGACGTCTTCCTTGGTGATCGGCTGGTACGCGGCGAGCGGCTTCAGCGCGGCCACCGCGAGCGTCTTCGGAATCGCCGGCTGGGCCGTCGTCCCGGCGGCGCCCGGCACCGCCTTGGCGGTCGCCGGCTGGTTGGTCTGAGCGTATTCGCGGCTCAGCCGGTAACCGGCAAAGGCCAGCGCGGCCGTCAGAATGACTGCAATGATCGCGACTACCTTGGCGGCAGAACTGCTCATCACCATACCCCTGTTGAGATCGTCTGAACGACCTTGATCGCCAACCCCTGGCTTTTATTAAGTGCCGGTGCCTGGCAGCACCGTCACGCCGGTACCGGAAATGGTAGCGGGCAGCGGCGGAATGGTACCGACTCCAGGCAGAGTCAGGACCGGAAAAATGGAAGTGATTGGAAAATTGATGCGGACCACGAGGGCTCGGCCACCGGTGTCCTGCAAGGGACAGCCAACTGCTCCACCACCGCCTTGATTGCAGAAATTGACCTGGACGCTCGAACCGTTGGCTCCGATCGACATTGCGCGCTGCTGTTCCGGCATCCAACCCAGGGCGCCGGCAACGGTGTTTCGAACGATGGTCGTGACGTTCCCGAAATAGCTGCTGGTACCGCCGCCGCTGTCCGCCAGGCTCGGATCGACCGAGACTGCGGACTCGGCGCCCTGCTGTGCGGCGTAGTTGATCGACTCGTACACGATGAAAGTGTACGAGTAGACCAAGATCGCATAACTAAGCGCGAACAGCAGAGGCAGCACCAGAGCGAACTCCATCGCTGCGGCACCGCTTTGCTTATGGGGGCGAACCTCCCTAACTGCGCAATCCTTTCGAAACACGTCCATCAGGAATCCCCACGCAGTCTGGAAGCTATAGCTGCGACGATGTCACAGCCGGCCCGCCCACATCTCTACTAGTTGCCACCACCGGTAACCGTGTCGCCCACGTTGTTGAACACGGAGCTAAGATCGGTAGCGAGTAGGCTCAAAGCAACGGCGATCACCAGCACGACGATGCCGGCGATCAGCGCGTATTCGATGGCAGTGGCGCCTTCCTGCTTGGCGCGAGAGACAGCTTTCAGATAGTGCTTCATGGTCGATTCCTTGTGTTCCCTGACCCCAGCGTCAGTGGAGTTACTATGCTGGCGGGTCCGTTCAGAATCAAAGCTGCCGAGCGCGTCATTTTGTACCGCTCGTCGGGCTCGATGTAATGCCTGTTATCTACTCCACCGGACAGACGGTTCATGTCGACTTTCGCCATCGGCGACCTGCAAGGCTGCAACGACGATTTCCTTGAGCTGCTGTCCCTGATCCACTTCGATGAAACGCGGGACCGGCTGCTGCTCGTGGGCGACCTCGTCAACCGCGGTCCCGCCTCGCTCGATACCCTGCGCACGGTCCGTTCGCTCGGAACAGCCTGCATTTCCGTGCTCGGCAATCACGATCTGCATCTGCTGGCCGCGGCGCAGGATCGCAGCCGGCTCAAGCCCGGCGACACGCTCGACGAGATCCTCGACGCGCCCGACGCCGACGCCTTGCTCGACTGGCTTGCCGAGCGCCCGCTGGCCTGGCGCGATCCGGACAGCGGCACGCTGCTGTTGCATGCGGGCGTGCCGCCTCAGTGGACGGCCGAGCAGACGCTCGCGCTCGCGCACGAAGCCGCCCAGGTACTGCGCGAATCGCGCGGCAAGGCTTTCTTCGAACAGATGTACGGTGACCGGCCCGATCGCTGGAGCGAGGATTTGCGCGGGGCCGAGCGCACGCGCTTCGTCATCAACTGCCTCACGCGCCTGCGTTACTGCACGCCGCACGGCCAGTTGCGCCTGCGCGACAAGGGACCGCCGGGCTCGCAATCGGCCGGCGCCCTGCCCTGGTTCGAAGCGCCCGGCCGCCGAACCGCCGGAACGCCGATCGTCTTCGGCCACTGGTCGGCGCTCGGCCGCGTCGAATGGCCCGAGCACCAGGTCTACGGTCTCGACACCGGCTGCGTCTGGGGCGGTCAGCTGACGGCGCTGAACCTTAATACGGGCGAACTCACGCACCTGCCCTGCGCCGGGCATCGCGCGCCGGGCGGCCGCGACTGAGGCGGCCGGGTCCGAAGCCCATTTTCGATCGGTGGCGCGGGGCCGTTCCGCAACGGCCCGCAGCGCGGCCCGGCGCTGACTCGCGACGCAAGGATCAAGCCCCCCCGCTGACGCGGGGGAGCTTCCACGCAGCGCTAGTGCTTCGAAACCAGCGTCGGCTTCTCGCCCGGCGCCAGTTCACGCTCCTTGAGCAGGAACGAGGCGATCGCCGGCAGCACCAGAATCGCGCCGAACATGTTCGCGGTGAACATGAAGACCAGCAGCAGGCCCATGTCGCGCTGGAACTGCAGGCCCGACCACAGCCAGGTCGCCACGCCGAGGCCCAGCGTGATGCCCGTGAAGATCACCGCCTTGCCGGTCATCTTGAGCGTCTTGTAGTAGGCCTCCTGCAGCTTGTAGCCGCCGGCCACCGCGTCCTTGAGCGTCGCGTAGACGTAAATGCCGTAGTCCACGCCGATGCCGACCGCGAGCGAGACGATCGGCAAGGTCGCCACCTTCATGCCGATGCCGGCGAGCGACATCACCGCGTAGGCCATCCACGACACCAGCGACAACGGCAGCAGGATCGACGCCAGGCTCTTCCACTCGAAGAACGACAGGTACACGCAGGCGACGATCGCGATGTAGACGTAAAGCAGCGTGAGCTTTTCGAGGCGATGCACTTCCTCGTTGGTCGCCGCCATCACGCCGACGTTGCCGGTGGCGAGCGCGAAGTTGACCGGACAGGCCTTGTCCATGCCGTCGAGCTTGGCTTGCGCATCCGAGACCTTGGTCGTAGCTTTCACGATCGCATCGTTCTTGGCCAGATCGTCGTCCGAGATACCGAGGCTGCGCGCCTTGATGCGCTCGGTGGTTTTCTGCAGATCGGTCCGCGCGACGCCGACATCGCGACGCGCTTCGAGCTTGGCATCGCAATACTTGTGGTCGACATCCTTGTTGGTGTCGAAGAAATCGGCCGCGTTTTCCTTGTTGAAGGCCTTCACCTCGTCGACGACGCGATTCACCGTCGTCGCCTTGTGATCGCGCATGAAGGTGAACACCGCCATCGCCGAACAGTTCGGACTCAGCAGGCCAGTCGAGGTCGGAATCGGCGTGATCGCCTGCGCCATCACGTATTGATTGCGCGGCAGCACCAGATATTTGGGGTTGGCTTCGGAGAACGCGGAGTTCACCAGCTTGGCGGCCTGCGGCAGCGACAGCGTCGACTGCACGCCCGGCAGGTTGTCGAGGCGCCAGGCGAAGCGATCGATCTGATCCATCACGTCGAACTTCACGCAGGCTTCCGGATCGGTCTCGGCAATGATCTTGAGGATGTCGACGCCGATGGCGAAGTTCTCGTTGACCGCACGGAAGTCCTGGTTGAAGCGCGAATCCGGCAGCAGCTCGGGTACGCCGGTCTGGCTGTCGCCGATCTGCAGGCCCTTGCCTTCCCACAGCGCCCAGCCGAACAGCACCGCCGAGATCAGGATCGCGGTCACCGCTGGCACCGGCTTGACCATGTTCGACAGCAGGCGCCACAGACCATCGAAGATCGAGTCGCGCTTCTCCTGCTTGGCCGCGAAGGCCTTCGGATCACCGACGCTGACCCAGGTGAGCCAGATCGGCATCATCACCTTGTTGGTGATGATGATCGCGGCCATGCCGAAGCAGGCGTTGATCGCCATCTCGCGAATGATGTCGATCGGGATCAGGTAAATCGTCGCAAAGCCGGCGACGTCGGTCAGAATCGCGAAAGTGCCGTAGATCGCCAGGCGGCGCCAGGTGAACAGCGAAGCATCGAAGGCATTGCGACCATTCTCGGCGATCTCACCGACCCAGGCGTTGACGTATTGCACGCCATGCGAAACAGACACCGCGAGAATCAGGAAGGGCACCAAAATCGCGAACGGATCGAGCCCGTAGCCGAACAGGCGCAGCAGGCCGAATTCCCAGATCACCGCGGTGATCGAACACACCAGCGGCAGCAGCGCGAGCTTGAAGCTGCCCAGATAGAGCCACAGCAGGACGAAGGTCATCACCAGCGTGATGATGAAGAAGATCACCACTTCTTCGGTGGCCTCGATGACGTCGCCGACCACCTTGGCGAAGCCGACGACATGCACCTTGATGTCGTCGTCCTCGTACTTCTGGCGAATCTCTTCGAGCTTTTTCGCCATCTGTCCGTAGTCGAGCTTCTCGCCGGTGACCGGATCGACTTCGAGCAGTTCGGCGAAGATCATTGCGCCGCGCTGATCGTTCGAGACGTAGCGGCCGATGTGTCCGCCCTTGGCGACGTTGCCGCGAATCAGGTCGAACATTTCCTGGTTCGGCTGATACTCGGCTGGAATCACGTTGCCGCCCTTGAATCCCCCTTCGACGACCTCGATGAAGCGCACGTCGGGCGTGAAGATCGACGACACGCGCGAGCGATCGACGCCCTTCAAAAAGAACACGTCGTCGGTAACGCTCTTCAGGCGCGTCAGGAACTTCTCGTTGTAGATGTCGCCGTCCTTCTGGATCAGCGCGATCAGCACCGTGTTCGCACCGCCGAAGTCGGCCTGATACTGCTTGAGTACCTGCATGTACGGGTGTTCGAGCGGAATCGACTTGTCGAAGCCGGCATCGCTGCGGATCATCGTCATCTGCCAGGCGAACAAGGCCGTCAGCACGAGCAGGATGCCCATCGACAGCGCACGCTTGGCGTAGATCAGCGGCTCGATCGCACGAAGAACCTTGTCGCTCACGCTCAGTTTGGAGTTGTCGCTCATGTGGGTTCGGGTTCTTTAGTTGAGCTGGCTGGCGATCAGATGCGGGCCGCGCTCGCCCGAGACGAGCACGCCATTCTTGAACTGCAGGCCACTGGTCAGCGAGAACGACAGCCCGGTCGCGATCGCTTCGGCCGTCTTCGCCGCCGGGTCGATCACGTACGCCGCCCCCGAAGAGCCGACCAGCAAGGCGCGGCCATCGGCGAGCAGGCTGCCACCGAAGAACGAGGCGATGGTGTTGGTTTCGAGCTTCTGCCAGTTGCCGAGCTTGACGTCGTCCGACACGTAGACGTTCCCGCGCAGGCCGAACACGATCGCGCCCTTTTCCTTATAGGGAAGCGAGCCGAAGAAAGTGCCTTCGTACGGCGAGGTCAGGCGCTTGAAGCTCGCGCGATCGGGTGTCGAAACACCGAGCATGCCGGTTTCGCCGGCGACGAGCAGGCTGCCGTCACCGAGCTTGGTGATGCTATGAAAGTAGAGTTCCTCTTCACGAACCGTCGGCGCCTCGATCTCGGCCCAGTTATCCCCGCCGTCGGTGGTGCCGTAGAACAGGCCGAAGGCGCCGACCGCGTAGCCGGTCTGCGCATCGACGAACAGCACGTCGAGGAAGGCTTGCTCCTTCTCGGGCTCGAAGTTCTGCAGATGCCAGGTCTTTCCGCCGTCAGTCGTGCGCAGAATCGTGGCGTCGTGCCCGACCGCCCAGCCGTTCTGTTCGTCGACGAAGGTCAACGCATTGAGCGTCGCGCGAACCGGCACCGCCACCTGAGCCCAGTCGACACCGTTATTGGAGACCAGGATGTGCCCGCGCTCGCCGACGGCGACCAGATGCTTGCCGGTATTGACGATGTCGAGTGCAGCACGCTGTGGAGCGCGCACGAGCAGCTCGGAGGGCCGCGGCTTGACCGGAGCGGCGGACGGCGCTGCCTCCTCACCGGAGGAGGCGCCGCCATCGGCGGCAGCGCCGCCGGAATCGTCCTGCGCCTGCAACAGCCCACTGTGCAGCCCCAGCGACAACGCGGCCGACGCGGCCAACGCCTTGAGCCTCGGACTCATCAACATCCCCTCTCAGGCACAGCTCCTGGACGGAGCTTAATTAGGATTCTGACGGCCCGAAGCGAAGGTCGGGCCGGCGGTGAGCGGCGAGCATAAGACTATTCGGGCACAGGGCCGATTGCCACAGAGACGCGACAATGCGTTTCCACGATCACCGGCGTCGCGGCAGCGTTGCGCCGCCGAGTCCGATCAGTCCTGCAACCAGATCAGGCTGGCCATGCGGCCACAACGGGCCTGGCGACGAAACGAGAAGAAGTGATCGGCTTCCGAGTACGTGCAGCGATCACCGCCGCTCACGCGCGCCACGCCCGCGCGATGCAGGATGGCGCGGGCCAGCGCATACAGATCGGCCAGATAGTGACCCGCGCGAGCCGAGCGCGCGAAGGCCGAATCGAGCGCCGCATCCCGATCGAGAAAACGCGCCCGCACTTCGGGGCCCACTTCGAAAGCGCCCGGTCCGATCGCGGGACCGAGCCAGGCCATGAGCTTTCGCGGCGCAGCCGGTAGTTGCGCGACGGTCGACTGCAGCACGCCATCGGCAAGGCCGCGCCAGCCCGCATGCGCGGCCGCCACGCATTGGCCATCGTCATCGCAGAACAGCACGGGCAGGCAATCGGCGGTCATGACCACGCAGACCGAACCGGCCTGGTCGGTCCACGACGCATCGGCCTTGCAGCCCGGCGAGACCGCTTCCGCAGGCAAGGCCAGCGTGCCGTGCACCTGGTCGAGCCAGGCCGGCTCGCCTGGCAGGTTCAGGGCTTTTCGCAGCAGGGCCCGGTTCGCCGCGACGGTGGCCGCATCGTCACCGACGTGCTGGGCCAGGTTCAGGCTCGCATAGGCTTCAGCGCTGACGCCGCCGGTGCGCAGCGTGCTGGCCGCGCGCACGCGCGGCGGCGCGCTCCAGTCCGGGCGAAGAAACTGCAACGAGTTCACCGCCGCAATCGATCAGCGACGACGGCCACCGCCGCCGGAACGGCGTGGGCCGCCACTCCCGGGTCGCCGCCCGCCGCCGTAGGACGAGGAACTGCGCTTCACGCGCACGAAATCCTTCGGCATCCATTCTTCCGGCGGCTGTTCGACCGGAATGCGGTTGCCGATGTATTTCTCGATCTCGGGCAGCGAATAGACATAGGTCTCGCAGCAGAGCGAGATCGCATCGCCGCTCTGGCCGGCGCGCGCGGTGCGGCCGATGCGGTGCACGTAGTCTTCGGCGTCCTGCGGCAGGTCGTAGTTGATGACGTGAGTGACCGCGGGAATGTGCAGGCCGCGCGCGGCCACGTCGGTGGCGACCAGAATCGGCAGCTTGCCTTCCTTGAACTCCTCGAGCAGCCGAAGGCGCTTGTTCTGCGGCACGTCGCCCGACAGCGTGCTGGCCTCGAAACCGTTGGCCTTGAGCGTGTTCTCCACCTCTTCGGCTCCGCGCTTGGTGTTGACGAACACCAGGCTGCGCACCGGCGCGTGATGGCGCAGCAGGCCGACGAGCAGCGGCAGCTTGTCGTCGTTGGCCACGTGCATGAGCACCTGACGCACGCGCTCGGCGGTGACTTGCTCGGGCTCGACCTCGACCTTGGTCGGCGTGTTCATGTGCTCGTAGGCGAGTTCGAGCACGCGGTGGCTCAGCGTCGCCGAGAACAGATAGTTCTTGCGCTGCGCCGGGGCCGGCATGCGACGGAACAGGTAGCGGATGTCGGCGATGAAGCCGAGATCGAACATGCGGTCCGCCTCGTCGAGCACCACCACTTCAATGTACTTGAGCGTGTAGACGTCCTGCTTGTAGTAGTCGATCAGGCGGCCCGGCGTGCCGATCAGGATGTCCACGCCATCGGCGATCGCCTGGCGCTGCGACTCATAGCCGGTGCCGCCGTAGCAGACCGCGAGCTTGAGCCCGGTGTCGGCCCCCAGGCCCACTGCGTCGGTATGGATCTGCACCGCGAGCTCACGCGTCGGCGCGAGGATGAAGGCACGCGGTTGCCCCTCGGGCCCGACACGCGGCTGCGTCAGCAGGCGCTGCATCGTCGCGAGCAGGAAGGCGGCCGACTTGCCGGTGCCGGTCTGCGCCTGGCCCGCGATGTCGGCGCCGGCCAAGGCCAGCGGCAAGGTCTGCGCCTGGATCGGCGTGCAGTAGTCGAAGCCGAGCTTGGCTAGGCTCGACAGCAGCAGCGGATGGAGATTCAACGAAGCGAAACTGGTATCGGACAGATGATTGGGCTGCATTATGGGCTGGCGCTTTTTCGTAGTCGGCGACCGGTGCGGCGAGGCGCCGCATCGTGCCGGTTGGGCGCCCTCGTCTCAGACTTGCAAGGCCGCCGGGAATGGGATCAAATAACGCATCCCCGCGCTGTGTTCACCGGCCATCAAGGCCTTGGCTTGCACAGTTCCGGTCGCGTTGCTTCCCCTGTCTTTTCGAATCATAACAATCGTCGTCTGTTCCTGCGCGGCGCCTGCACGGCGACCCGCTTGATCGATGCGTGATCGACCCCACTGTGTTGATTCCCGCAACGCATCCGGAACGCAGCTTCCGTCACGAGGTTATTGCCATGAGCGAACACATCTCCCCCGTCACCGACGCCTCCTTCGACAAGGACGTGCTCCAGTCCAGCGTTCCCGTGCTGGTCGATTTCTGGGCGGAGTGGTGCGGCCCCTGCCGCATGATCGCGCCGATCCTGGAGCAGGTCGCGGCCGAAAACGCGGGCAAGCTCAAGGTAGTCAAGCTCAATGTCGACGAAAACCCGGCCACGCCGCCCAAGTTCGGCATTCGCGGCATTCCGACGCTGATCCTGTTCAAGGACGGCAAGGCCGAAGCCACTCAGGTCGGCGCCGTGCACAAGGCCCAGCTCGCCGCCTTCGTCACTCCACATTTAAACGTCGCCTAAAACCTATCGCATGATGAAGCACCGCCGCCGCAGCTCGAAGGCTGCCCAACCCGCAAACCCTCCCGAAAACCAAGAGGGCTTGCCGCTGGATGTCGTGCTGGACGAGCAACAGGGTCAATCGCCGCGAGTCTCGGGCGACGACGACTCCCAGCCGCCGGTGGTGGTGACGATCCAGCCGGAAGCGCAGCCCAGCGCTCCGGTTGGCGATGAGCAGCCGACTCGTGAACAGGAGTCGCGGCCTCGATACGAACGTCAGCCGCAGGAACGGCAGGAGCGTCAGGAACGCGCCGACCAGGACACGTCCGCCGAGCCGTTGATCGTCGATCTGTCCCAGTCGGGTGACGATTCGGGCGAAGACCCTGCCGAAGCCTCGGCTCCGCAGCCCGGCAACTACAACGGTCAGGGGCATCAGCACGGTAACGGTGGCGGCCGCCATCAGAACCATCGGCAGGATCGCAACAACGAGCGTGGTGATCGCGGCGACCGCGGTCACGATCGAAACGGCGATCGCAACAACCAGAACAATCAGCAACGGCACCAGCAGCCCCAACAGCCGCAGCAACCGGCCGAGCCGCCCAAGCTCGTCTACATTCCCGAACTCAAGAAGAAGACCGCGGCCGAGTTGCTCGAACTCGCCGAGTCGCTCGGGCTCGAGAACATCGCCCGCACGCGCAAGCAGGATCTGGTGTTCGCCATCCTGCGCAATGCCGCCAAGCGTGGCGACCACATCATGGCCGACGGCGTGCTCGAGATCATGCAGGACGGCTACGGCTTCCTGCGCGGTCCGGACTCCAGCTATCTGGCCGGCCCGGACGACGTCTATCTGTCGCCCTCGCAGATTCGCCGCTTCAACCTGCGCACGGGCGATTCGATCGCCGGCCGCGTTCGCAGCCCCAAGGACAACGAGCGCTACTTCGCGCTGCTCAAAGTCGACACCATCAACTTCGAGCCGCCGGAAGTCTCCAAGCGCAAGGTCAGCTTCGAAAACCTGACCCCGCTGTTCGCGGACAAGCAGTTCAAGATGGAACGCGGCAACGGCACCACCGAAGACATCACCGCTCGCGTCATCGATATCGTCGCCCCGTTCGGCAAGGGCCAGCGTGGCCTGCTCGTCGCGCCGCCCAAGGCCGGCAAGACGATCATGATGCAGAACATCGCGCAGTCGCTCGCCGCCAATTATCCGGACGTGTATCTGATCGTCCTGCTGATCGACGAGCGTCCGGAAGAAGTCACCGACATGCAGCGCACGGTGCGCGGCGAAGTGGTGGCCTCCACGTTCGACGAGCCTGCCTCGCGTCATGTGCAGGTGGCCGAAATGGTCATCGAGAAGGCCAAGCGCCTCGTCGAGCACAAGCGCGACGTGGTGATCCTGCTCGACTCGCTGACGCGTCTGGCCCGCGCCTACAACACGGTCGCGCCGAGCTCGGGCAAGGTGCTGTCGGGCGGTGTCGACGCCAATGCGCTGCAGAAGCCCAAGCGCTTCTTCGGTGCGGCGCGCAACATCGAGGAAGGCGGCTCGCTGACGATCATCGCCACGGCGCTGGTCGAGACCGGCTCCAAGATGGACGAAGTCATCTACGAAGAGTTCAAGGGTACCGGCAACATGGAGCTGCATCTCGAGCGCCGCATCGCCGAGAAGCGCGTGTTCCCGGCGATCAACATCAACCGCTCGGGCACCCGCAAGGAAGAGCTCATGATGAACGATCGCGATCTCAACAAGGTCTGGATCCTGCGCAAGCTGCTGCATTCGATGGACGAGCTCGCGGCGATGGAGCTGCTCATCGACCGCATGAAGCAGAGCAAGACCAACGAGGCCTTCTTCGATTCGATGAAGCGGAACTAGCGGCGCGAGCCGCGTGCAGGACCCGCATAGCGGGGGATGCCAGCGTCGCGAGTCGACGCCGGCGCGCCACATGAAAGGCCGGAGCCACAAGCTCCGGCCTTTTTGTTGGCGCTTCCATACCGATTACCGCTCCGGGTTTGATCCTCGCGACCCACCTGAAAGTCGCCGCGGCAACTCCCCCGCCAGGTCCTCGGGCGCACACTCGGCCGAGCTTTCAGCCGGAGCCTGCAATGAACGCCTTCAGCGCACCCGAGATCGTCCGCCGAGACCTGCGCATCGATTTCGACGCCGTGCCTCGCCACTGGCATGGCGGTGATGGCCATCGCACGCGGCTGTTCGATGCGCTCTCGCTGTTCTTCCCGGATGGCGAGCGCTTCTTCATCGAAAGCGTGCGCCACTTTCGCGAGCAGCTTCCGCCGCAGAGCGAACTCGCCGGGGAAGTGCGCGGCTTCATCAGCCAGGAGGCGATCCACTCGCGCGAGCACCATCGCTACAACGAGTGGCTCGAGACCCAGGGCGTTCCGGCCGGCCGCCTCGAAGCCCTGGTGCTCGCCCGGCTCGATTTCATCCGCCGCATCACCAAGCCCGAGCACCGGCTCGCGATCACGCTGTGCCTGGAACACTTCACCGCCCTGCTCGCCGACCAGTTGCTGCGCCACGACGAGGTACTGGCCGAAGCTCATCCGCAGATGCGCCGGCTCTGGCGCTGGCATGCGATGGAAGAAACCGAGCACAAGGCCGTGGCCTTCGACGTCTACCAGGCGGTGCTCGGCCGCGGCTGGCGGCCCACGCTGCGCCGCTGCCTGGCGATGCTCGATACCTCGTTCTTCTTCACCTGGTACAGCTGGCGATACCTGATCACGCTCGTGAAGGCCGACGGCCAGGGCCGCAACTGGGGCGGATGGCTGCGCCTGCTGCGTTTCATGTTCGTCAATCCGGGGCCGTTCCTGCGGATTCTGCCGGGCTGGCTGGCCTGGTTTAAGCCCGGCTTCCATCCCTGGCAGCACGACAACCGGCGACTGCTCGAGCGCGCGCGCCAGCAGTACCAGATGACGGCCGGGTCAGTCGGATGAGGGCATCGCGACCACGCAACGCGTACCGGATCGGGCGAATGTAACCAAAGTTTTCGGCAACCGACCGAAGGTAACGTGGTCGAACGGGGACTCAGTCCTCGGCCTATGCTTAGTTCATGACCACCGTGCGCCCTTCCATCATCGTCGTCGACGACGATCGCCAGATCCGCGAACTGCTGGGCCAGGTGCTCGATCAGTACGGCTTTTCCACCCGCCTCGTCGCCGATGGCCGCGAGCTCAACCTCGCCCTCGCCCAGGCGCCAGCCGATCTCATCGTGCTCGATCTCATGCTGCCCGGGGACGATGGGCTGACCATCTGCCGCGAACTGCGCTCGCGCTGCACCACGCCGGTGATCATGCTGACCGCGCGCGGCGAATCGATCGACCGCGTCGTCGGGCTCGAAGTCGGGGCCGACGATTACGTGCCCAAGCCGTTCGACCCGCGCGAGCTCGTCGCCCGTATCCGTACGGTGCTGCGCCGGGCCAGCAGCGGCGCGGCCGCGCCGGCCGCCCCCAACGGCGCCTCCGGCTCGCGTCCACGCGGCTGGCGATTCGACGGCTGGAGCTTCGACGCGGTGCGGCGTGAGTTGCACAACCCGCAAGGCGCGATCGTGCCGCTGTCGAGCCTCGAGTTCCGCCTGCTCGAACTGCTGCTGCAGAACGCCAACCAGGTGCTCAGCCGCGATCGCATCATGGAAGCCACGGTCGGCCGTCCGGCCGATCCGTTCGAGCGCCGCATCGACATCGCCATCTCGCGCCTGCGCGCCCGCCTGGCCGACGACGGTCGCGAACCGCGCCTGATCAAGACCGTGCGCAACCGCGGCTACGTGCTCACGGCCGAGGTCAGCATCGGCGCATGAAGCTTCTGCACTCGCTGCTGCAGCTACCGCGCAAGCTGTACCAGCGCGTACCGCTGTCCTTGCGCGTCGCGTTGCTGATCTCGCCGGTGATCGTCGTCGGCCAGATGATCACGATGATGATCCTGCGCGATGCCCTGCCCGTTTCGGTACTGCGTTCGGGGCTCGATTTCGGGCCGCAGCGTCCGCCGCCGCGCTTCATGCCCGAGCCGGGTTTCGACTATTCGCGACCGTTCGAGGACGAGTTTCTGGGTCCGCGTCCGGAGATGCTGCGCCCCGATCTCAACAACGGCGGCGAGAGCGAGGGCGCGGGCTGGAGACGCGCGCGCGCCGAACGCACGGGAGACGGCCGCCTCACCTTCGGGCCGCAGCGCTGGATACCGCCGTGGCAGTACATCATCGCCATCTTCTTCGTGACCGCGCTGATCGTCTGGGCGGCCGCCTGGTGGCTCATGCGTCCGCTCGCGCGATTGTCGAGCGCAGCCGAGCAACTCGGCCGCAATGTCGAGAGCGAGCCGCTCGCCGAAAGCGGCTCGCCCGAAATCCGCCGCGCCGCTGCAGCGTTCAACCGCATGCAAGATCGCCTGCTGCGCTTTCTGCACGGCCGCGCCGACGCGCTGCTCGCGATGTCGCACGATCTCAAGACGCCGATCACGCGCCTGCAATTGCGCGTGGCCCTGCTGCCCGACGATCTGCAAGGCCCGATCGCCGAAGATGTCGGCACGCTGCAGAAGCGCGTCGAAGAAGCGCTGACCTTCATGCGCGGAACGCACAGTGGCGAGCCGTCGCAGGACGTCGACGTCAACGCGCTCGCGGCGCTCGTCGTCGAGCGCCTGCAGGACACTGGCGCCGACGTCTCGATCGAAGGGCGCGCACGCGCACTGCGCTGCCGCCCCGGACAACTCGAACGCGCGCTTGCCAACGTGCTCGAGAACGCGGTGCGCTATGCAGGCAGCGCCGAACTCACAGTAATCGACGGCACCGACGCGCTCACGCTGCGCGTACGCGATCACGGCCCGGGCATTCCGGATGCGCTGCTCAAGCGCGTCACCGAGCCGTTCTTCCGTGTCGAGAGCAGCCGCAATCGCGACAGTGGCGGCACCGGCCTGGGGCTCGCGATCACCAAGGACCTCGTCGAATCGATGGGGGGCGAGCTGCATTTGCGCAATCATCCGAACGGTGGCCTGGAAGTCGACCTCGTCGTGCCTCGCATCAGCTGATTCGCACGTCACCAGCCTCGAGCCCGCGCAGCGCAAGCAGGCTGCCATGCGGGGCTTCGTATCAAAGTCGTTACGGCCCGCAAGCCTTGCGGCGTGCACGCCTCTTCGACGACGACGTCACATTGATACGGCCCGTCACTCGGCGCTTTAACAACGTTACCGCAGGTTGCATACGCGTAACCCTTGTTGAATCGACGCTCTTCTAGTCTTGGCCTCATCACCGGTTTCTCCGGCGACGTTCCCAAAACAAAAGAGAGCTCCCTCGATGCCATCCGCTTTTTTGCGACTGTGTCGCACCGCCGCCGTTTCCTCATGCCTGGCACTGGCCTTGTCCGCTTGCGGCAGCAGCAGCTCCGATGACGACAGCGACATGCCCGAAGCTTTCTCGGTGGTCGGCCAGGCCAGCTTCACGAGCTCCGCATCGAATGCCGGCAGCTCGGTCAATGCACTCGGCGTCGCGCAGCCGCTCGGCGGCATCGCAACCAACGGCACGCTGTTCTACGTCGCCGACTACGGCAACCATCGCATCCTCGGCTGGAACAGCATCCCGAGCACGCTGTCGAAGGCGCCCGATTTCGTCATCGGCCAGAGCGATTTCACGAGTAATTCTTCCGGCACCACCGCGAGCAAGCTCGCGCTGCCGGCAAGCGTTTCGATCACCGACACGCGCCTGGTCGTCGCCGATGCGGGCAACAATCGCGTGCTGATCTGGAACAGCCTGCCGACGTCGAACGTCGCGCCCGACGTGGTCGTCGGCCAGAGCGATTTCACGAGCGACGATCCGGGCACCACGGCGAGCCAGCTGAGCTTTCCGGTGTCGGCCAGCATCGCCAACAACCGGCTGTTCGTCGTCGATCAGTACAACAACCGCGTGCTGATCTGGAACTCGGTTCCGGATACGGCCGGCGTCGCGGCGAGCGTCGTGCTCGGCCAGATCGATTTCACCAGCAGCACCGCCGGCGACGAAGAAGACGGCCTGACCAATCCGGCCAGCCTGTGGACCGACGGCATTCAATTGCTCGTCGCGGACAGCGGCAACAACCGCGTGATGTACTGGTCTTCGATTCCGCGCAGCAGCGGCGCCGATGCGACCTACGTGATCGGCCAGACCGACTTCTCGCGCACGAGCGCCGGCGTCGGCCAGAGCTCGCTGCGCACGCCTTACGGCATCACCTCGGACGGCACGCGCATCTACATCGCCGATGCGGGCAACAACCGCATCATCGAATTCGATTCGTTCCCGATCGCCAACGGTCCGAGCGCCTTGTCGATGTACGGACAGGACTCGTGGAGCGCGCGCACCGCGAACGACGACGATCAGGATGGCGCCACCGACGATACGCCGAGCGCGCGCACGCTGAGCTCGCCGACCGGCGCCGCGTACTACAACGGCGTGCTGTACGTGACCGATCGCAGCAACCACCGCGTGCTGTTCTTCCCGGATTGATCGGCGCGAGGACCACATACCGAACGCACGCAGCCGATAGGCTCCAATGAAAATCAATCTTCGATTCGCGCCGGTCGCACTGGCGCTGTCGGTGGCGGCTGCGCTGCTGTTCGGCTGCTCGAAAGACATCGTCGGTGAAGGCCAGAAGCCCACGCGCATGTATCTCGGCGTGAGCACCGAAGAGGAAGCCACGCAGATGGCCGAGTGCACGAGTGCGCAGATGAATGCATACGTCGTGTTCGACGGCGACAACGGCGAAAGCATCGGCACCTACAACGATCGCGCGCAGTGGTCGTCGGACAATCCGTCGGTGGTGCTGGTCAGCGATGGCGTCACCGCGAGCCCCGATGGAACCGTCTACACGGTCGGCACCATCGTCGGCCTGCGGCCCGGCGTCGCGACGATCTCGGCAAGCTATCTCGACTTCCACGCCGCGATCACGGTGGACGTCAGCGAGATGAGCGGCCTGCGCATCGATTCCGACCTGACCGACATCGGCGCCCAGCTCGACCAGGCCTTCGTGCTCAAGGCCGTTCTGAGCGAAGGCAGCCCCGAGCAGGACATCACCACCTCGGCCGCGTGGCGTTTCGATCCGGCAACCTCGCAGGCTTACGTCGACAGCGCAACCGGCCTCGTCCATGCGAACTCGGAAACCGGCGGCCAGAACCTGCGCCTGGTCGCCCGCTTGCCCGAATGCGATCGCGAGGTCAGCACGAGCTTTCGCGTGTCGCCCGTGCAGGCGCTGCAGATCGATTACGAGCGTGGAGCCGATGTCGTCGCCTTGCCCGAGGGATTCTCCGAATCGTTCACGGTCTACGCGAGCTTTGCCGACACCTCCGCTCCGCGCCAGAACGTGACGACGCAGATGACGGTCGACGAGATCGACGACGACTACATCGCCGCCACGCTCGGCGAAGACGCCTACTACGTGACGGCGGACGATCGCGTCGGCAGTGGCAGGCTCGAACTCTCGCTGGATCCGCTCGACCTCAAGATCACCACCAAGAGCTGGCAGGTGCAGGACAGTACGCTGATCGATTTGCAGCTCACACCCGACGACCTGCGCATCACGTATCCGGATACCGGACAGCTCATCGCCACCGGCACCTTCGACAACGGCCTGGTGATGCCGGTGACGCGCCACGTGAGCTTCACGAGCGCCGATGCCGAGGTGCTTACGGTCGGCGGCGGCAACGACACCGCGGGTGAAGTCACCACGACCAATACCGACGCCAACGTCGAGGTCAGCGCGTCGATCACCGTCGACGACGACACCTACGAGGACAGCGTCACCGTGCGCTCCTATGCGAACCGATATGCGAACTGAAAGATTCTGCGCACTGTCCCTCGTCGGCGCTCTGCTGTGCGGCTGCGAAGCCTCCACGAGCATCGATTTCGCGAGCGCCGGCTATGCGCAGGCCGACCAGATCATGCTCGCGGTGGAGGGCGTCGATCTGCTCGACGACGGCGGCAGCGAGCACGAGCTCGATTCGGATGCCGACTCGAGTTTCGATGCGCTCGACTACAGCAATACCGATACCCTGCAGCTCGTCGACGGCACCGATGTCGCGCAAGGCCGCTATACCGGACTGCGGCTGCGCTTTTCGAACGAAGGCTCGGCCCTGTACACGAGCGACGGCGCGGCGTATCCGATCGACATCGGCAGCAACCTGACGTTCGCCGACATGGACATGGATCTCGACGAAGGCGAGAGCGGATCGCGCCTCGTGATCTTCGAGCCGCGCTTCTCGCTGCAGGCTTCGACCACCACCGACGGGCATTACACGCTGACGCCGGTGCTGCGCGTGGTGCATCCCGATCGCGCCGCGAGCATCACCGGCAGCGTCGACGACGAGCTCGTGCGCTCCAGCGCCTGCCGGCAGAGCCGCACGCTCGGCAGCGGCGTGGCCGTCTACGCCTTCGTCGGCGCCAACGTCACACCTCAGGACTATCAGCGCAGCTCGGGCGCAAGCCCGGTGGCCGCGGCCGACGTGAAGACTGGGGACGACGGCGCAAGCTTCTACTACGACTTTCCGTATCTGACCGCCGGCACCTACACGCTCGCGGTGACCTGCAACGCAGACAGCGAAAACCCGGGCCGCAACGATGGCCTGGGCTTCCTCGCGCAGAGCTCGGTGACGGTCGAGGAGAACGAGTCGCAGACGGTGAACCTGGCGGAGTAGGTTCGCCGGAACGCGACAAAAAGGCGCGCCACGCCGCGCTCAAGCCGCGAAGATGTCCTCGGCCATGCGATCGGCGATCACGCCGGTCGGCAAGCCTTCCGCGTCCGAGCGCTCGAACACGCGCGCGAGCGTGTCGCCGATGCGATGCAGATGGGCGTCTACGACGCTCCAGTCGTAGTTCGCGCCTTCGTAGTAGATGTCGATGATGCCGCCCGCGTTGATCACGTAGTCGGGCGCGTAGAGCACGCCGCGTTCGAGCAAGGCCTGGCCGTGATAGTGAGCCGCGAGCTGGTTGTTCGCCGCGCCCGCGACGATGCCGGCCCTGAGCTGCGGAATGCTCGCGTCGTCGAGAATCGCGCCGAGCGCACACGGGGCGAACACGTCGACGTCGAGCCCGTAGATCGACTCCATGACCACCGGGTGCGCGCCGTAGGCGGCGATGCAGGATTCGACCGCCGGCGCGTAGCTGTCGGTGACCCACAACTGGGCCCCCGCTGCGTGCAGATGGCCGGCGAGCCGGAAGCCGACGTTGCCGACGCCCTGGATCGCGACGCGCAGGCCGTTCAAGTCGTCGCGCCCGAGCTTGTGCCTGACCGCGGCCTGGATGCCGTAGAACACTCCGAGCGCGGTCGCCGGCGAAGGGTCGCCCGTGCGTCCGGCCGCCGTCGCCGCCGCATCGGCGAGCCCACCGACGTGGCGCGTGCGCTCGGCCATCAGGTGAATGTCCGCGACATTGGTGCCCGAATCCTCCGCCACCACGTACTGGCCGCCCAGGGTTTCGACGAAGCGGCCCATCGCCCGCATCATTTCGGGCGTCTTGGCCACGCGCGGGTCGCCGATGATCACTGACTTGCCGCCGCCCTGCTTCAAGCCTGCGAGCGCCGCCTTGTAGGTCATGCCGCGCGACAGGCGCAGCACGTCGGTCAGCGCCGCCTCGTCGCTCGCATATGGATACATGCGGCAACCGCCGAGGCCGGGGCCGAGCCGGGTGTTGTGGACCGCGATCAGGGCTTTGAGCCCGGTATGGCGATCGTGGTGGAAAGCCACGATCTCGTGGGCATCGAATTCGGGGTGGTTGAAGACGGGCATCGGCGGCACTCCGGCTGGCGAATCCGCACCGGGCTGCGATGCGACGATTTTTGCTTATTGTACCCGTGGCTTACGGACCTCCCGAACGCGGAGTCCGCCCGCCCTGAAACCGGGAGAGAACATCGATGCAAAGGCATTTCGTATGATGTCGACCGCGAGCCCAGCCCGCGCCCTCCGCTCGCCCGGCCGCCCCGCCAGCCTCCTCGCCCAATGACTCTCCACGCAGCCCTGTTCCACCAGACGGTCTACCGCTACGACCGCCCCGTCACGTTGTCGCCGCAGATCATCCGTCTGCGTCCGGCTCCGCATTCGCGGACCAACGTGCTGAGCTATTCGCTGCGCATCGAGCCCGAGCCGCACTTCATCAACTGGCAGCAGGATTCGTTCGCCAACTGGCTCGCCCGCGTGGTGTTCCCGGAGGACGTTCGCGAGTTCAAGGTCACGGTCGACCTGATCGCCGACATGGCGATCTACAACCCGTTCGACTTTTTCGTCGAGCCGGAGGCCGAGAATTTCCCGTTCGCCTACACCGATACGCAGAAGGAAGAGCTCAAGCTCTACCTGCGCACCGACGAGCTCACGCCGCGGCTCGCCGCTTTCGTGTCGTCGATCGACCTCACCGAGCAGCGTTCGGTGGATTTCGTTGTCGGCCTGAACCAGCGCATCCAGAACATGGTGCGCTACCTGATCCGCATGGAACCCGGCGTGCAGACGCCGGAGCAGACGCTGGAGCTCGCCTCGGGCTCCTGCCGCGATTCGGCCTGGCTGCTCGTGCAAACCCTGCGCCACCTGGGCCTGGCCGCGCGCTTCTGCTCGGGCTACCTGGTCCAGCTCACGCCCGACGTGAAATCGCTCGACGGCCCTTCGGGCACCGAAGTCGATTTCACCGACCTGCACGCCTGGTGCGAGGTCTACCTGCCGGGCGCCGGCTGGATCGGCCTCGATCCAACCTCGGGTCTGCTGACTGGCGAAGGGCATATCCCGCTCTGCGCCACGCCCGAGCCTTCGAGCGCGGCCCCGATCACCGGCTCCATGTCCTACGCCACCAACGGCGAGGACGACGAGCTCGAGACCGATTTCGGCCACGAAATGAAGGTCACGCGCCTGCTCGAATCGGCGCGCGTGACCAAGCCGTACACCGAGCAGCAGTGGGCCGACATCGATGCGCTCGGCCACTCGGTCGACCAGAAGATCACCGTCGGCGATATCCGCCTGACCATGGGCGGCGAGCCCACCTTCATCTCGATCGACGATCGCCAGGGCGCCGAGTGGAACACCGCCGCGGTCGGCCCGATGAAGCAGGGACTGGCGAACACGCTGATCAAGCGCCTGCGTGATCGCTTCGCGCCCAACGGCCTGCTGACCTACGGACAGGGCAAGTGGTATCCGGGCGAACAGTTGCCGCGCTGGGCTTATGGGCTGTACTGGCGAGGCGACGGCAAGCCGATCGTGCGCACCGATCTTTCCGAAGGCTCGGCCACACCGACGCCCGAGCTCGCCGGTGCGCTGCTGCGCGGCATCGCCAAGCGCCTGGAAGTCGATCCGGACAACGCCCTGCCGGCCTTCGAGGACGCCTTCTACTACCTGCACCGCGAAGGCCGGCTGCCCGACAACGTCACCACCGCCGACAGCAAGCTCAAGGACGCCGAAGAGCGCGCCCGCATCGCCAAGACCTTTTCGCGCGGGCTCGACAAGCCCAAGGGGTATGCGCTGCCGATCCAGCGCTGGCAATCGCGCGCCTGGATGTCCGAGCGCTGGAGCTTCCGCAACGGCCGCATGTACCTGATCCCGGGCGACTCGCCGGTGGGCTTCCGCCTGCCGCTCGATTCCCTGCCCTGGCTGCCGGCGAGTGTTTACCCGCACGTGATTCCCTACGATCCAATGCGCGTGACCGAACCGCTGCCGACGCAGCCCGATGCGCGTCGCCAGCCGTTCCTGCAGGCGCCGATCACCGAGCAGGAGCAGCGCCGGCGCGAGCGCCAGCAGAAGCTCACGGCCGAGCGCGAGCAGCCGCAGCCCAAGCTGCGCGGCAGCTATCTGCAGGGCGGCAACGTGCGCACCGCGATGGCGGCCGAGCCCAAGGACGGCTACCTGTGCGTGTTCATGCCGCCCACCAGCGGCATCGAGGACTATCTGGAACTCGTCAACGCAGTCGAAGACACCGCCGCCGAGCTCGACGTGCCGGTGCGCATCGAGGGCTATTCGCCGCCCACGGACTCGCGCCTCAATGTGCTCAAGGTCACGCCCGATCCGGGCGTGATCGAGGTGAACATCCACCCTGCGCACAACTGGGAAGAATTGCGCGACACCACGCTCGCGATCTACGAGGAAGCCCGGCTTGCGCGCCTCGACACCGAGAAGTACCTGATCGACGGCCGCGCGGTCGGCAGCGGCGGCGGCAACCACTTCGTCGTCGGTGGCGCGACGCCGGCCGACTCGCCGTTCCTGCGCCGGCCCGACCTGCTCGGCTCGCTGGTGCGCTACTGGCAGAACCATCCGGCGCTGTCCTATCTGTTCAGCGGCCTGTTCATCGGCAGCACCTCGCAGCATCCGCGCATCGACGAGGCGCAGGATTCGCTGCTCTACGACGTCGAGATCGCCCTATCCGAACTGCCCGAGCCCGGCCAGCAGGTGCCGCTCTGGCTGGTCGACCGCATCCTGCGCAACCTGCTCGTCGACGTCACCGGCAACACGCACCGCACCGAAATCTCGATCGACAAGCTGTACTCGCCCGACGGCCCGACCGGCCGCCTCGGCCTGGTCGAGTTCCGCGCCTT
Source organism: Hydrocarboniphaga effusa AP103 (assembly GCF_000271305.1). Taxonomy (GTDB): domain Bacteria; phylum Pseudomonadota; class Gammaproteobacteria; order Nevskiales; family Nevskiaceae; genus Hydrocarboniphaga; species Hydrocarboniphaga effusa. Next base: position 408,403 of record NZ_AKGD01000002.1, on the reverse strand, counting down.
CGAAATGCCGCCGCATCCGCGCATGAGCCTGGTGCAGCAGCTCATGCTGCGCGCGCTGATCGCCTGGTTCTGGGAAAAGCCCTACACGCGTCCGCTGGTTCGCTGGGGCACGCGCCTGCACGACCAGTTCATGCTGCCGCATTACTGCTGGCAGGACTTTCGCGACGTACTGTTGGACCTGCGCAACGCCGGCTTCAAGTTCAAGGACGAGTGGTTTTTGCCGCACTTCGAATTCCGCTTCCCTCTGCACGGCACGCTCCTGTACGAGGGCATCGAAATCGAGCTGCGCCACGCACTCGAGCCCTGGCCGGTGCTCGGAGAGGAAGCGGCCGTCGGCGGCACCTCGCGCTTTGTCGATTCGTCACTCGAGCGCATGCAGATCAAGGCGCGCGGACTCACGCCGGGCCGGCATTTCGTCACCGTCGGCGGACGTCGTCTGCCACTTCGCGAAACACGCTCCTCCGGAGGCGTGCGCGACGAGTTCGTCGCGGGCCTGCGCTATCGCGCCTGGCAGCCATCGGCCTGCCTGCATCCGACCATCGGCGTGCACACGCCGCTGGTGTTCGATCTCTACGACGACTGGAACAAGCGTGCGGTTGCGGGCTGCACCTACCACGTCATGCATCCGGCGGGCCGCAATTACGAGACCTTCCCGGTCAACAGCTACGAAGCCGAAGCCCGGCGCCTGTCGCGCTTCGCTCCGTTTGGCCACACGCCGTCGGTTTACTGGCCACCGCAGGAGCTGCCGAATCCGGACTATCCGTGCACGCTCGATCTGCGGCGCAAGCCGCTGCGCTGACTGTTCACCAACGAACAGCGGGAATAAAGCCAATGTTCATTGCGGCGATTTAACGTGCAGAAAACCTACCGCAGCCGCGAGGAGAAACACATGGACGTCGTTCGCATCCTGCTGGCCATTCTGCTCCCACCGCTCGGCGTGTTCCTGCAAGTGGGCCTGGGCCTGCAGTTCTGGCTCAACATCCTGCTGACACTGCTCGGCTACGTGCCGGGCATCATCCATGCGATTTACATCATCGTCACGCGCGACTGAAAGAGCGGCGCCTTGCGCTGTTGGGACGCAAGCTGCCGCTCTCGCGGGCACTCACATGTCGAGCGTAAATCCCGTGCGGGCTTCCCGATTGACCGTCACCTCGACTTCATAGACGCCCGCCTGCAGCGTCAGCGAGCCGTGCAGCTGCTCGGGACGCGACTGTGGATGGTGGTCATGAGCGAGCAACAGCTCGCTGGGTTGCCAGCCGGCATGCTGCATTTTTGGCGCATGCAGTGGATGGAAGCCGACCGACACTTCAGCGTCGAGCAGCGGCTCGCCGTTGCGCATGACGATGGCACTGACACAACGGACATCGCGGCGCGAGGCCTTGACCGGCTGGTCGGCAATCTCGAGCGCAACGGTGTAACGCGTTCCGCTGGTCTCACCGGTTTCCCCGACAAAGAAGCGCGGCGTCGCGACACTGGGAATATTCGACATGACTCAACCTCCATCGGCGACAGAACTCAAGTGAGCTCGATGAGAGTGTTGTCGGCAGCGCTAACGCCTGGCTTTAGTTTCGCGATCGGCGGTGCAGGTTGATCGCCGGAAGGTGATCAGGCGATCACTTCCACCTGATCGCCGACGCGCAGTCGGCCGGCGCCCCGTGCGATGACGTTCTGTCCGAAGATCACGCCTTTTTCACGGCGTCGATACTGGGCGAGCGTGCGCAGCGGTTCTCCGCTCGGGTCGAGCGTGCCGGTTTCCGGCATCACGGTCGTGAAACCACAGCGCGTGCACGGTTTGACGAGTTCGAATTCGATGCCGCCGATGCGCATGCGACGCCAGCCGTCCTCGGCATGTTCGGGCACGCCGTCGACGACCAGGTTTGGGCGAAAGCGCAGCATCGGCACCGGCTTCTGCAGCTTCGCATTGAGTCCGTCGAGCGAGGCCTGCGAGATCAGCAGCAGCGGATAGGCATCGGCGAAGCTGACCTCGTCGCCCGCACGCGGACGCGACGGGTCGCCCGGCTCCGCGATCGGACGAGAGCTGCGCGCATCCATGTGCACGAGCCGGGCATCGTATTGCAGGAAGCGCGATACCCAGATATCGACGTCGAGCCGGCTGAGCTGGGCTTCGACCGTACTTTTCCAGACCGTTACCGACATGCGCGGCGCAGACGGCGGGGGCCAGCCGGCGATGATCTCGGGCATGCCCGGGGCGCGCAAACGCAGACCGTGAGGACCGGGTTCGACCCGAATCAGCACCAGGCGCGGCACTTCACGCCCGGTAATGAAACGGCCCTGCGCGTCGACGATCATCCAGCGGCGATCGTGTGCAAGGCCCCGGGGCTCGACCACTGCCTGCGACGGCGACAGGGCCGCGCAGGACTTGATCGGATACAGATGCAGGCCGGTCAGCGTGATCGGCATCGGCGCCGGCCTTGCGGTGTGGTTTAGATCAGCGCGCCGTGGCAGTTCTTGAACTTCTTGCCCGAGCCGCAGGGGCAAGGATCGTTTCGGCCGACCTTGCGATCTTCGCGCACGAAGGTCTCCGGACGCGCGGCCGGCGGCGGCGCTTCGGCCAGGCGACGCGGCGCAGCAGCGGCGGGCGGCACGGGCGGCGCTTCGGGCTCGCTGAGCGCATCGGGCGCTTCGGCGTGCTGGAACTGCATCGGTCGCGCTTCCTGCTGCTGGCGACGCTGCTCTTCGATCGCGGCGACTTCTTCTTCGGTCTGCAATTGCACGCGCGCGAGCGTCGAGATCACCTCGTGCTTGAAGCGGGCGAGCACGTCGTTGAACATCGTGAAGGCTTCGCGCTTGTACTCCTGCTTGGGGTCCTTCTGCGCGTAGCCACGCAGGTGGATGCCCTGGCGCAGATAGTCCATCGCGGCCAGATGCTCGCGCCAGAAATTGTCGAGCACCTGCAGCGAAATCGCCTTTTCGAAGTGCTCGAGCGGCGCGGTGCCGATCTTCTCCTTCTTCTCGTTGTAGGCGTTGGCGACCGCGTCGACGATGCGCTGGCGCAAGCCGCGCTCGTCGAGATTCTTCTCGTCTTCGAGCCACTTGGCGACCGGCAGGCTCAGCGCGAAGTCTTTGCGCAGCGCTTCCTCGAGGCCCGGCACGTTCCACTGATCCTCGATCGACTGCGCCGGAATGTAGGCGTCGATCACCGCGGCGACCACGTCTTCGCGAATCTCGTCGATCATCGGCGTCACGCGCTCTGCGCCCATGAGTTCGTCGCGCAGCTCGTAGACGGCCTTGCGCTGGTCGTTGGCGACGTTGTCGTATTCGAGCAGGTTCTTGCGGATGTCGAAGTTGTGCGCTTCGACCTTGCGCTGCGCGGTTTCGATTGCGCGCGTAACCCAGCGATGCTCGATCGCCTCGCCCTTCTCCATGCCCATGCCCTTGAGCATCTGGCGCATGCGCGGCGGCGTGAAGATGCGCATGAGCTGATCGTCGAGCGACAGGTAAAAACGCGTCGCGCCCGGATCGCCCTGGCGGCCCGAACGGCCGCGCAGCTGGTTGTCGATGCGCCGCGATTCGTGACGCTCGGAGCCGATCACGAGCAGGCCGCCGGCGGCGAGCACCTCGTCGTGCGCCTGCTGCCATTCGGCCTTCGCGGCCGCGCGTGCAGCCGTGTCTTCGGGCTCGATCGCGTGCAGCGCGGCCTCGAGCGAACCGCCGAGCACGATGTCGGTACCGCGGCCGGCCATGTTGGTCGCGATCGTCACCGCGCCGCGGCGACCCGCCTGCGCGACGATGTCGGCCTCGCGCTCGTGCTGCTTGGCGTTGAGCACCTCGTGCGCGATGTTCTCTTTCTGCAGCAGGCCCGACAGCAGTTCGGAGGTCTCGATGCTCGCGGTGCCGACCAGCGCGGGCTGGCCCTTGGCGTGCGCTTCCTTGATGTCGTGGATGACCGCGGCGAACTTCTCGTCGGCGGTCATGAACACCTGGTCGCCGCGGTCGATGCGGACCATCGGGCGATTGGTCGGAATCACCACGACTTCGAGGTTGTAGATGCTCTGGAACTCGAAGGCCTCGGTGTCGGCCGTGCCGGTCATGCCGGACAGCTTGTTGTAGAGGCGGAAGTAGTTCTGGAAGGTGATGCTCGCCAGCGTCTGGTTCTCTTGCTGGATCTGCACGCCTTCCTTGGCCTCGATGGCCTGGTGCAGGCCATCGCTCCAGCGCCGGCCCGGCATCATGCGGCCGGTGAATTCGTCGACGATCACCACCTGCCCGCCGCGCACGATGTACTCGACATCCTTGCGATAGAGGTTGTGCGCGCGCAACAGCGCATTGAGGTGATGCACGAGGATGATGTTGGAGGCGTCGTAGAGGCTGTCCTCGTCGGACAGCAGTCCGGCCTGGCGCATGGCCTGCTCGACGTGCTCGTGCCCTTCTTCGGACAGGTGCACCTGCTTGGACTTCTCGTCGGCCCAGAAATCGCCCGGACCGTCCTCTTCTTCCTGGCGCTTGAGGCGCGTTACGAAGGCGTTGATCTTGCGATACAGCTCGGGATCGTCGTCGGTCGGGCCCGAGATGATCAGCGGCGTACGCGCTTCGTCGATCAGGATCGAGTCGACTTCGTCGACGATCGCGTAATACTGGCCGCGCTGCACCTTGTCGCCGAGCGCGAAGGCCATGTTGTCGCGCAGGTAATCGAAGCCGAGCTCGTTGTTGGTCGCGTAGGTGATGTCGGCCGCGTAGGCGGCGCGCTTCTCGGCAGTCGACTGGCCCGAGGTGATCACGCCGGTCGACAGGCCCAGGAAGCGGAAGATGCGGCCCATCCACTCGGCGTCGCGGCGCGCGAGGTAATCGTTGACGGTGACCACGTGCACGCCCTTGCCGGGCAGCGCGTTGAGATAGGCCGGCAGCGTCGCCATCAGCGTCTTGCCTTCACCGGTGCGCATTTCGGCGATCTTGCCGTCGTGCAGCACGGCGCCGCCGATCAGCTGGACGTCGAAGTGGCGCATGCCCATGACGCGCTTGCCGGCCTCGCGCACGGTGGCGAAGGCTTCGGCGCGGATCGAGTCGAGCGATTCACCCTTGGCAAGGCGCTCGCGGAACAGCACGGTCTGGTTGGCCAGGGCGTCGTCGCTGAGCGCGGCGATCTTGGTTTCCAGCGCGCCGACGGATTTCACCAGTCCCTGCAGGCTGCTGACGATGCGTTGATTGCGGCTCCCGAAAATGCGAGCCAGCCAGCTGTTCACCATAAGTGTCTGATCCGTGAGGCCGCATCTAGCGGCGGCATGAGATTGCGTCGGGGCGGTCCCGAAGCCGCCTATTATGCACTGGCATGGGGTCGGCGGCGGTTCATTCAAGTCGAGGCCCGCGCTGCCCGCCAGCCCGAAACGAAGCGACCGCCCGAAGGCGGTCGCGGGCTCGCTCCGAACCGGCTCAGCGAGCCGCTTCGATGTAGCGCGCCGGGTTGACCGGCCTGCCGTTGAGCGAAACCTCGAAGTGCACGTGCGGACCGGTCGAGCGCCCGGTACTGCCGACCGCCGCGATCTGCTGGCCCTTCATCACACGGTCGCCGACCTTGACCGTGATCCGGTCATTGTGACCGTAGCGCGTGACATATCCGTTGCCGTGATTGATCTCGACCAGGTTGCCGTAGCCGATCTTGGGGCCGGCGACGGTGACGATGCCGGTGGCCACCGCGACCACCGAGGAGCCCGAAGGGCCCGCGAAATCGATGCCGTCATGCCGCGACATGCGCCCCGTGAACGGATCGGTGCGCACGCCGAACACCGAGGAGATGTAGCCGTTTTCGATCGGCCAGCCCGACGGGCGCACCTGCTTCTGCAGGCGACTCGCCAGCAGCAGGTCTTCGAGCACGTGCATCTGGCGCTCGCGATCGCCGAGCTTGCGCTCGATGGCCGCGATCGAGCTCAAAACCGGGTCGCCCGAGAAATCGGTCGCGACGGTGTCGGGCATTTCGGGGCCGCCGATGGCCGGAGCCGAACCGAAATCGAACTCGCCTCTCTCGAGGCCGGCGATTTCGGTCAGCCGCTGGCCCGCCGCGTCGAGCCGGATGATGTGGGCATTGAGCTGGGCGATACGGCGGGAAAGCGCTTCGGTGTTCTCCTCGGCCATCACGCGCGTCCTGGCGAGCTCCGTACGCTGGGCGATAAGCTCCTGGGACCATTTGCCGGCCAGACGGTCCGGCAGCAACGAGGTCGAACCTCCGCGTACCAGGAAGCCGGCCGCGAAGCCGACGCCGCACACGAGCAATCCGACCAGCGCCACCGGCATCCATGAGAGGATGTGCGCAGGCGCGAACTTGAAACGCCAGGTCCGCCCTCGCGTGTGGCTCACAACGATAATATCCATTACGACCCGCAATCCTCATGCACGATGATGCCGTCTCACTGATCGGCACCCTGCGTCAGCAGCCTCATCCGCTGCGTGACCTGATCGAGCGTGCCGAGCGCATCAGCGCCCTGGACAACGCCCTTCGGCAATGGACTCAAGAGCCCTGGTTTCAATCGATCCGCCTGGCCAACATCCGCGGCGACACGGTCGTTCTGTTTGCATCGAACGCTGCCGCCCTGGTCCCCTTGCGTTATCGCCAACAGGAACTGCTGAGCTTCCTGAGAGATTCCTTGAAGCTGTCCTGCACCCGCCTGGAGACCAAGGTGAGGCTGTCTGTTAATCGACGATTCACCCGAGTCTAGGCGGCAAGGCAAATTGAGGCAAGAGCCGGGCCGCATCGGGCTTTTTGCCCGGAGTTGGGCTCCGAAGCACAAAAAAGCGGCGCCAAGCGCCGCTTTTTTCAATGCAATCGAGCCGGCTCAGGCTGCCGCGAGAACGCCGCGTACGTAGTTGATCGGCGGCGCGGCATTGGCCTCTTCAAAGGTCACGCATTCCCAGGCCGATTGATCGTCGAGCAGCGCGCGCAGCAATTTGTTGTTGAGCGCATGACCGGACTTGTACGCCGTGTAGGCGCCGATGAGGCTGTGGCCGCCGAGGTAGAGATCGCCGACCGCGTCGAGAATCTTGTGCCGCACGAATTCGTCCTCGAAGCGCAGGCCGTCCGCGTTCATGACGCGGTATTCGTCGAGTGCGACGACGTTGTCGAGGCTCGCGCCGAGGCCAAGGTTATGGGCGCGCAGCTGATCGAGCTCGCGCATGAAGCCGAAGGTGCGGGCCCGCGAAACCTCGCGCACATACGAAGTGCTCGAGAAATCGACGATCGCGGTCTGGCGGCTGGTCTTGAAGATCGGGTGCTTGAAGTCGATCGAGAAGCTCAGGCGAAAGCCTTCGAACGGCTCGAAGCGGGCGAACTTGTCGCCCTCCTGCACCTGCACCGGCTGCTTGATGCGGATGAAGCGCTTGAGCGCGTCCTGCTCGTGGATGCCGGCGGACTGGATCAGGAACACGAACGGGCTCGAGCTGCCGTCCATGATCGGAATTTCGGGCGAGGAGATTTCGATGATGCAGTTGTCGATGCCCAGTCCGGCGAGCGCGGACATCAGATGCTCGACGGTCGCAACACGCACTTCGCCCTGATCCGACTTGTGGACCAGGGTGCTCGACAGCGTGGTTTCGCGAATCAGGTCCGCGCGCGCCGGCACTTCGACGACCGGCGACAGATCGATGCGCCGGAACACGATGCCGGTGTCGGGCCCGGCCGGCAGCAGGGACATGAACACCTTCTGCCCGGAATGAAGGCCGATGCCGGTCGCCCGGACGGCTTTTTGTAGGGTGCGCTGCTTGACCATTTTCCTGGTCCTCGGTTGAGCTCGCTCGGATTTCGCGGTGGAGCGAGGCCACGGCCTGACCGTGACCGAACGCCGAAGTCTACCACCGGTCCCGCAAGCTACCGTCGCAAAAACAAACCCCTGCTGAAGCTTGGCCTCGGCAGGGGTCGGATTCGTCACATGGGAGCTGAAGAATCAGTCCGCCTGCTGCCGCAGGAAGGTCGGGATATCGAGCATCTGCTCGTCCAGATCCAGCCCGGCGAACGGGTTGCCGCGCGGGACCGCAGCGGCAGCAGCCGCCATCTGCGGTTCCATGCGCGAGCGCTGCACGCCGGTCAGCGTCGGCACCTGCTGCGGCTGCTGATAGGCCGGCTGCTGGTACTGCGGCTGATAGTGAGCCTGCTGGTGCGGCTGCTGATACTGCGGCTCGTTCCGCACGAACGGCGTGACCTTGGACGGCTGCGCCTGGATCGCCGGCTGCTGGTGAGCGGCCGGACGCATCGCCAGGCCCGTCGCGACGACGGTGACGCGCAGCTCGTCGCCGAGCGATTCGTCGATCGAGACGCCGAACTTCATGTCCGCGTCTTCGGAGCCGATCTTGCTCACGCGCTCGTTGACGAGCTGGAGTTCCTTGCGCGTCAGCGAACCGCCGTGCGTCAACGTGACGAGAATGCCGTGGGCACCCGAGAGCTCGATGTCGTCGAGCAGCGGGCAGGCCAGCGCCGCCTCGACGGCGCGTTCGGCACGGGCTTCGCCATTGGCGGTGCCCAGCCCCATCATCGCCATGCCGCGGTTGCTCATGACCGTCTGCACGTCGGCGAAGTCGACGTTGATCTCACCCGGATTGGTGATCAGGCCGCTGATGCCCTGCACGGCGTTCTTGAGCACCTCGTCGGCCTTCTTGTGGCACTCGGTGACCGTCATGTCCTCGGGCAGCGTGATCTGCAGCTTCTCGTTCGGAATCACGATCAGCGAATCGACGTGCTTCTGCAGCTCTTCGATGCCGCGACGCGCCACATCCATGCGCTTGCCGGATTCGAAGCTGTACGGCTTGGTGACCACGCCGACGGTCAGGATGCCCATTTCCTTGGCGATCTCGGCGATCACCGGCGCCGCGCCGGTGCCGGTTCCGCCGCCCATGCCGGCGGTCACGAACAGCAGGTCGGTGCCTTCGAGCAGCTCGCGGATCAGCTCTTTGCTTTCGAGCGCGGCCGCGCGACCCTTCTCAGGGTTGGAGCCGGCACCGAGGCCGCGAGTCAAGGTCGCGCCCAGTTGAACGATATTGGTGGTCTTGCATTTCTCGAGATGCTTGCGGTCGGTGTTGGCAGCGAACAGTTCGATGCCCTCGATGCGCGCCTCGACCATCTCGTTGATGGAATTGCAGCCGCCGCCGCCCACGCCGATGACGCGAATCACCGCATCCATGGGCTGACCGTCGACGATCTCGTACAGCTCGTTAGTTCTTCCTGCCATGTGAAAACCTCCAATCGATACTGCGAGACCCCAAACCTTCTCTAGCCTGCGTGTGAGAACTTATCGGCATTTGTACGGGTTTGATGTTATTTAGTGTGCACAGTGGAAATAAATAATGCAACACTTCATAACACTTGAGACCCAGCCCTCAGAACCCTCACAGACTCCCTGAAATCATTGGGTTTATTAAAAATTTCCCTTGAACCACTGACTTACGCGCTGCACCCAGTAGCCGACTCCGACCTCGGGCCGGGTATCCTTGGGCGCCTGGAACTGGCGGCCGTACAGCAGCAGGCCGACGGCCGTCGCATTGGCCGGACTCTTGGCCACGTCGCGCACGCCGACCACGTTCTGCGGCAGGCCCAGGCGCACCGGCAGCTCGAACACTTCCTCGGCGAGTTCCTGCACACCCGGCAGGTAGCAGGCGCCGCCCGTGAGCACCACGCCGCCGGCGATGCCGTCGTACCAGTCGGAGCGGTGCAGCTCCTTGCGGATGAGCCGGAACAGCTCCTCGTAGCGCGGACGGATGACTTCCGACAGCGTGATGCGCGAGAGCCGGCGCGGCGGGTTTTCGCCGACGCTGGGCACTTCGATCTCTTCGTCGAAGGTCAGCAGCTGCGGCAGCGCGCAGCCGAACTTGAGCTTGATGTCCTCGGCCGCCTGCGTCGGCGTGCGAAAGGCCACGCTGATGTCGTTGGTGACCTGGTCGCCCGCCACCGGCAGCACCGCGGTGTGGCGCACCGCGCCGCCCTTGAACACGGCGATGTCGCTGGTACCGCCACCGATGTCGACCATGCAGACGCCCAGCTCGCGCTCGTCGGGCATCAGCACCGCGTAGGCCGAGGCGAGGTGGTTGAGGCAGAGCTTGTCGACGTGTAGGCCGCAGGACTCCACGCACTTCTGCACGTTCTGCGCGGCCGATTCCGAACCCGTGACGATGTGCACCTTGGCTTCGAGGCGCACGCCGAACATGCCGACCGGCTCCTGGATGCCTTCCTGGCCGTCGACGACGAATTCCTGCGGCACCACGTGCAGCACTTTCTGGTCGGCCGGAATCGCGATCGCGCGGCCGCCTTCGATGACCGATTCGACGTCCTTCTCGGACACTTCGCGCGAACGCACCGGCACCACGCCGACCGAGTTGTGGCTCTTGATGTGCGCGCCCGAAATGCCGACGAACACCGACTGCGCCCGGCAACCGGCCATCAGCTCGGCCTCTTCGACCGCGCGACGGATCGCCTGCGTGGTCGCTTCGATGTTCACCACCACGCCGCGCTTGAGGCCGCGTGACGGATGCGAGCCGAGGCCGACGATTTCGACGTGGCCCTCGGGCATCAGCTCCCCGACGATGCAGGTGACCTTGGACGTGCCGATGTCCAGGCCCACGAGCAGATTGCGCGATTCGCGCTTAGCCATTGTTCTTCACTCCTTGAATTGCGGCGGCCGGCGCTCCTGCCTTGCCCTCGCCGGTCTGGTTGGCGATCCAACCGATGGCGAAGCCGTTGGTATAGCGCAGATCGACGTAGGCGACTTCATCGAGACGGTTGCCGACGGCCGCGAGCAGCGCGCCCGTGAGCGTCGGCAGCTTGTCGGCGACATCGCCGTCGCCGAGCCTCAGCGTCAGGCCCATGCGCGTCTGCGCGGTCCACTCGCCGCGTGCGTCGAGCGTGAGCCCGTTGATCGCGAGCACCGTGTCTTCGAGCGCCGCCGACAGCCGGCGATAGCTGCTCGCCACGAGTTCTTCATTGCCCGGCGTGCCCGACAGCTGCGGCAGCTTGCGCAGCAGCGATTCGGGCATGTCCTGCGCGGCCGGCGTGAACGCCACGCCGCCGGTATCGAGCAGCGATTCGCCGTTCCAGCGCGCGAACGGCTCGCGCTCCCAGACGCGAATGCTCAAACCCGTCGGCCAATCGCGCTCGACGCGCGCCTTGGCGACCCAGGGCAGTTGCGTGAGTTCGCCGCGCACCGCATCGACGTCGACCGAGAAGAAACCCTGCCCGAGCGCCGGCAGCGCCGCCTCGCGCAGCACCTGCGGAGACACGCGCTCGAATTTGCCCTCGATGCGCAGGCGGCTCAGGTCCGGATCGCGCCATTGCATCGCCAGCGTGGTGGTCGCCATCAGCAGCGCGGTGAGGCTCGCGATCCACAGCCAGCGCGAGGGGATTTCAAAATTGCGAAGCTCATCGATCGCGGGCAGTTCGAGCGCTCGAGCCCCGCGTTCTACGGTCATGGCGCGCATGTCAGATCGTTCCTTCGGAAGACAAAGTGGTTTGCAGGATTCGCCAGCACAGATCGGCGAACGAAAGACCGACGGCCTTGGCGGCCATCGGCACCAGCGAATGCGAGGTCATGCCCGGCACCAGATTGGCTTCGAGCAGCCACGGACGTTGCTGCTCGTCGAGCAGAAAATCGACGCGGCCCCAGCCGCTCGCGCCGAGCAGTTCGAAAGCGCGCAGGCTCAGCGCCTGGATCTCGGCTTCGAGCGCGGCCGGCAAGCCGCTCGGGCAGTGATAGCGCGTGTCGTTGGAGATGTACTTGGCGTTGTAGTCGTAGAACTCGCCGTCGGGCTCGATGCGGATCGTCGGCAGCGCCTGGCCATCGAGAATCGCGCAGGTGTATTCGCCGCCGGTGATCATGCGTTCGGCCAGCACCACGCGCGGACGATCCTCGTACTCGCCCGCCGCTTTGCGATACGCGGAGACCGCGGACGTCGCGAACTTGACCTTGCTGATGCCGACGCTGGAGCCCTCGGCGGCCGGCTTCACGAAATACGGAAAACCGAGCTGCGTTCCGGCCGCGAGCGCGTCTTCGTTCGAGCGCAGCACGAGCCATTCGGGCGTCGGCAGGCCTTCTGATTTCCATATCCGCTTGGTGCGCAGCTTGTCCATCGCCAAAGCGCTCGCGAGCACGCCGCTGCCCGTATACGGAACGCCGAGCAAATCGAGCACGGCCTGCACGGTGCCGTCTTCGCCGCCGGTACCATGCAGTACGTTGAAGGCGCGATCGAAGCCTTCGGCCTTGAGTCCGAACAGACGCTCGCGCGTCAGATCGACCGCATGAGCATCGACGCCGCGCTCGACGAGCGCCTGATGCACAGCCTCGCCGCTCCAGAGCGCGACCTGGCGCTCCGAAGACCAGCCACCCATGAGCACGGCGACCTTGCCGAAATCTTCGGGACGTGAGGCGTGAGGCGTGAGGCGTGAGGCGTTCACAGCGGCTCTCCTACGACTCGAACTTCGGGATGCAGATCGATGCCGCTCTGCGCGCGCACCGTGTTTCGAATGTGTTCGATGAGCGACTCCACGTCGGACGCCTTGGCGCCTTCGTCGGTGACGATGAAATTGGCGTGCAGCTTCGACACTTCCGCTCCGCCGATGCGCGCGCCCTTGAGCCCGCAGCACTCGATGAGCCGGGCCGCGTGATCGCCCGGCGGATTGCGGAAGGTGCTGCCCGCCGTCGGCTTGCCGACCGGCTGCGTGGCCTTGCGGCGCGCGAGCCATTCGCGCGTCACGCGTTCGTGCTCGCCGTGCTCGTCGTTCGCCACGCGCAGGCGCGCGCCGAGAAAGCCGAGGAAGCCATTCGGCAGATCGACATGGCGATAGCTCCACGAAAAGTCGTGCGGCTCCAGCCATTCGGCACGGCCACCGCGAAACACGGCTTCGACCGCGATCACCTGCGGCCAGGTTTCGCCGCCCCAGGCGCCTGCGTTCATCGCCAGCGCGCCACCGACGGTGCCCGGAATGCCGGCCATGAAACCGAGCCCCGCGCGCTTGTGCTGCTGGGCGAACTTGGCGAGCCGCGCGCAATGCACGCCGGCTTCGGCGTAGATCTCGAAGTCGCCGGCCGAGACCAGGCCATCGAGCGCGCCGTGCAGCGAAATGACGGTGCCGCGAAAGCCACCATCGCGCACGAGCAGATTGCTGCCGAGCCCGAGCCAGAGCACCGGCTCTTTCGCCGGCAGGCGCGCGATGAACTGCAGCAGGTCGTCGCGATCGGCCGGTTCGAAGAAGCGATCGGCCGGCCCGCCCACGCGCCAGCTCGTGTGCTGCGACAAAGGCTCGCGTTCGCGCAGTTCGCCGCGCACGCTTTGCCGTGACGAGGGGCTCGCAGCGCGGCTCACGCCGGCACTCCGAATTGCTTGATCAGCGTGGCCGGCAAGCCGCCGATGTCGCCCGCTCCGAGCGTCAGCAGCAGATCGCCGTCCTGCAGCACGCCGGCGAGCGCATCGGGCAAGTCGGCGACCGTCTTCACGAACACCGGTTCGACCTTGCCACGCGAACGCACGCAGCGCGCGAGCGAGCGGCTGTCTGCATTGGCGATCTGTTCTTCGCCGGCCGCATAGACCTCGGTCAGCAGCAGCCCGTCGGCCTCCGACAGGATCAGGCAGAAGTCGTCGAACAGATCACGCGTCCGCGTGTAGCGATGCGGCTGGAACGCCACCACCAGCCGGCGCTGCGGATGCGCGGCGCGCATGGCCTGGAAGGTCGCCGCGATCTCGCGCGGATGATGGCCGTAATCGTCGACCACGAGCGCGCTGCCGCCTTTGGGCAGCGCGACGAGTCCATGCGGCTCGCAACGACGACCGATGCCCTGGAACTCGAGAAACGCCTTGCGGATCGCCTCCACGCTCACGCCGAGTTCGAGGCCGATCGCGATCGCCGCGAGTGCGTTCTGCACGTTGTGAAGGCCCGGCAGATTCAGATGCAGTTCGGCGCGCAAGCCTTCGCGCGTGACGAGATCGAAATCGTGCCCGCTGCCGACCGCGCGAATGTTCACCGCGCGTACGTCGGCCTCTTCGCCGAGGCCATAGGTCAGCGTCGGCCGGCCGATTTCGGTGATCAGCTCGGCGATCACCGGATCGTCGATGCACAGCACCGCGAGGCCGTAGAACGGCAGCCGGTGCAGAAACTCGATGAAGGTGTCCTTGAGCGTGTTGAAGTCGCCGCCGTAGGTTTCGAGATGATCGGCATCGATGTTCGTCACCGCCGCCATCAGCGGAGACAGATGCAGGAACGAGGCATCGCTCTCGTCCGCTTCGGCGACGAGATAGTGGCCGGCGCCGAGGCGCGCGTTGGTGTCCGCGCTCTTGACCTTGCCACCGACGACGAAGGTCGGATCGAGCCCGCCTTCGGCGAGCACCGCCGCGACCAGACTCGTGGTGGTGGTCTTGCCGTGCGTGCCGGCGATCGCGATGCCATAGCGAAAGCGCATGAGCTCGGCAAGCATCTCGGCACGGCGCACGACCGGAATGCGATGCGCATGCGCGTAGGCGACTTCGGGATTGCTCGCCTTCACCGCCGTCGAGCAGACCACCACGTCCGCACCTTCGGTGTTCTGTTCGGCGTGACCGAAGAAAATCTGCGCGCCGAGCGAAGCCAGCCGGCGCGTCGCCGCCGATTCCTTCAGATCGGTACCCGAGACTCGGTAGCCCAGGTTGAGCAGCACTTCGGCGATGCCGGCCATGCCCGATCCACCGATGCCGAGCATGTGCACGCGACGCACGCGACGCATCTGCGAAAGCGACGACGTGAAACTGGCGTTCACCATGCCTGGCCTCCCGCGGTGAGCACTTCGTGCGCGATCTCGCGCGTGGCCTGCGGCCAGGCCTTGGAGCGCGCGGCCTGCGCCATCTGCAGCAATTTGGCGCGATTGCCGAGCAGATCGCGCAGCAACGCCGCGAGGCTCTCGGCATCGAGTTCGCGTTCCTGTATCAACACGGCCGCGCCGGCATCGGCAAGATAGCGGCCGTTGGCGGTCTGGTGATCGTCGACCGCATGCGGAAACGGCACCAGCACCGAGGCGCAGCCGGCCGCGCAGAGTTCGGCGATCGTCGAAGCACCCGAACGGCAGACGACCAGATCGGCCCAGGCATAGGCAGACGGCATGTCGTCGATGAAGGATTCGATGCGCGCCACCACGCCTGCATTGGCGTACGCCGCGCGGGCGACGTCGTAGGTGCGACCGGCCTGATGGCGAATCTGCGGACGCTGCGTATCGGGCAGCAGCGCGAGCGCGGCGGGCACGAGTTCGTTGAGCGCGCGCGCGCCCTGGCTGCCGCCGAGCACGAGCACGCGCAGCGGCTGCTGGCGCTCGGGCAGGCGTTCTTCAGGTGCGGGCAGTTCTGCGATCGCGGCGCGCACCGGGTTGCCGACCGTGGTCGCCTGGCGGAACGTGCGAGGAAACGCTTCGAGCACCTTGTTCGAGATCATCGCCAGGCAACGATTGGTGAGGCCCGGCGCCGCATTCTGCTCGTGAATCACCAGCGGCACGCGCGCCAGACGCGCAGCCAGGCCGCCCGGCCCGCTCGCGAAACCGCCCATGCCGAGCACCACGTCGGGCCGCCGGCGACGAATGATGCCGCGTGCCTGGCTCACCGCCTTCCAGATCAGCAGCGGAGCGCCGATCAAGGTCTTCCAGCCTTTGCCGCGCAGGCCGCGCACGTCGATGGTTTCGAGCTCGAAACCTTGCGGAACGACAGTGCGCGCTTCGAACGAATCGGGCGCGCCCATCCAGACGATCTCGTGCCCGCGTGCGCGCAGCTCGTGCGCGACCGCGAGCGCGGGGAACACGTGACCACCGGTGCCGCCGGCCATGATCATCACGTTCATGGGGCGCCTCCGATATCGAGAGGCGCGGAACGGGAGACGGAAGCCGCAAAAGCTTCATCGGCGCGCGCGGAGGCGGTGCTTCTACGTCTCCCGTCCCCTGTGTCCCGTCTTCCGTCCGCGGAGAGCAGGCGATTCTCGTAATCGACGCGCAGGATCAGCGCGAGCATGACGAGCACACAGATCAGCGAAGCGCCGCCGTAACTGATCAAGGGAAGCGTGAGCCCCTTGGTAGGCAGCGCGCCCATGTTCACGCACATGTTGATGAGCGCCTGCAGTCCGAGCCAGGTCGACAAGCCGTAGCAGACGTAAGCCTTGAAGCGCTCGCCCGCTGCTTCGGCGCGGCCACCGATGACGAAACCGCGCCAGACCACCAGCGCGAACAGACCGATCAGCACGAGCACGCCGAGCAGGCCGAATTCCTCCGCCAGGATCGCGAAGATGAAATCGGTGTGCATTTCGGGCAGGTACAGCAGCTTCTGGATGCTGTTGCCCAGACCGACGCCGGTCCACTCGCCGCGGCCGACTGCGATGAGCGAATTGGCGAGCTGCCAGCCACTGTTGTTGATGTCGGCGAAGGGGTCCGTGAAGCTCATCATCCGGCGCACGCGGTAGGCTTCCGCGAAAGCCACGAAGGTCAGTGCGCTGATGCCCGTGACCATCAGCACGAGCAGGTGCCAGAGCTTCGCGCCGCCGAGAAACAGCATGACGAAAGCCACCGTCAGCAGGATCACGGTGGCGCCGAAATCCGGCTCCAGAATCAGCAGCGCGCCGGCGACCAGCAGTGGCAGGAACGGCAGCAGCAAACCACGC
Organism: Hydrocarboniphaga effusa AP103; assembly: GCF_000271305.1. GTDB lineage: Bacteria > Pseudomonadota > Gammaproteobacteria > Nevskiales > Nevskiaceae > Hydrocarboniphaga > Hydrocarboniphaga effusa. The sequence goes on along the minus strand of NZ_AKGD01000002.1, from coordinate 391,818 downwards.
CATTCGTTCTGCAAGCGCGCCTGACGGCGCACGATGTAGCCGGACAGGTACACGATCAGCGCGAGGCGCGCGAGCTCCGAAGGCTGCATGCGAATGAAGCCGAGGTCGATCCAGCGACGCGCCGCATTGACCTTGATGCCGATGCCCGGGATCAGCACGAGCACGAGCAGCGCCACCGCGCTGATCGCGATCAGCGCGCTCTTGCGCTCCCAGAAATGCATCGGCACCAGAAACGCGCCGAACGCGGCCACGCCGCCGATGCCGACGAACAGCAGCTGGCGCCAGAAGTAGTGGAACGGAGCGCCGGTCATCTTCTCGGCCTGCGCGACCGACGCCGAGGCCACCATGACCAGGCCCCAGGACAGTAGCAGCGCGATGCCCGCGAACATCGGCCCATCGAGTCCGACGCGCGCACGCGGGAGCGTGAAGAACTTTTGTGCGAGCGTGATCATGCGAGTGCCTTCACCGCCTGCGCGAAGCGCTGGCCGCGTTCGACGTAGTTCCTGAATTGATCGAGGCTCGCGCAGGCCGGCGACAGCAATACGCGGTCACCCGCTTGTGCGAGCGATCGCGCACGCAGCACCGAAGCCTGCAGATCGGCCTCGCGATACACCGGCAGCGCACCGAGAATGGCGTCTTCGATCGCCTGCGCGTCCTGGCCGAACAGCACCGCAGCGCGGCCCTTCTGTGCAAGCGGTTCGGCGAGCGGAGAAAAATCCTGCCCCTTGCCCTGCCCGCCGCCGAGCCAGACGATCGGCCCCGACAAACCTTGAAGGGCGGCGAGCGTCGCACCGACGTTGGTGCCCTTGGAATCGTCGAGCCAGACCACGCCGTGGCTCTCGGCAACGAACGCGCAGCGATGCGGCAAGCCCGCGAATTCGGTCAATGCGCGCAGGCTGTGTTCGCGCGCGATGCCGGCCGCATCCGCAAGCGCGAGCGCGGCGAGTGCGTTGGCTGCATTGTGCAGGCCTTGGATGCGGAGAGACGAGAGACGGGAGACGGGAGACGGGACGGCGTCTGCGCCCGGCGCCATCAACCAGATATCACCCTCGCTCATCCCAATGCCGTAATCGCCATCAGTTGCTGCATCGAGTCCGAAACTGACCCAACGTCTCCCGTCTCCCGTCTCCCGTCTCCCGGCATAACGCATCACCAGTTCGTCCTGCCGATTGACCACCGCGGTTTCACAGTGCGCGAAAATGCGCGCCTTGACCGCGGCGTAATGCTCCATCGTTCCGTGACGATCGAGATGATCCTGCGAGAGATTCAGGTTCGCGGCCGCGCGCAGCTTGAGCGTGTAGGTGGTTTCGAGCTGGAAGCTCGAGAGTTCGAGCACGTAGAGCTCGCAGTCGCTCGCGAGCAGATCGAGTGCCGGCACGCCGAGATTGCCGCCGACCGCCACACGCAGGCCCGCGGCCTTCGCCATCTCGTAGACGAGCGTGGTGACCGTGCTCTTGCCGTTCGATCCCGTGATCCCGATCACCGGTGCGTCGGCCTCACGCGCGAACAGCTCGATGTCACCGATCACCGGAACACCGGCCGCGATGAGTTCGCGCACGAAGGGCTCGTCCAGCGAAACACCCGGAGACACCACGGCCGCGCTGAAACCGGGAGACGGGAGACGGGAGACGGCAGACGTCGAAGCCCTGAATTCGCCCAGATGGAATTCGACATCGAAAAACTCGCTGCGCAACTGTTCGATCCCAGCTGGCGCCTCACGCGAATCGGTGACGACAAGTTCAGCGCCCTCGCGCGCGAGATAGCGCAAAGCCGAAACGCCGGACGCGCCGAGACCCACGACCAGCATGCGCTGGCCTGCATAGCGTCTTCCGTCTCCCGTCTCTCGTCTCACGGCTTTCATTACCTGATCTTGAGCGTCGACAGTCCGATCAGCACCAGAATCAGCGTGACGATCCAGAAGCGCACGATGATCTTGGGCTCGGGCCAGCCCTTGAGTTCGTAGTGATGGTGCAGCGGGGCCATGCGGAAGATGCGCTTGCCGCCCGACCACTTGAAATAGCCGACCTGGATCATCACCGACAGGGTTTCGGCGACGAACACGCCGCCCATGATCACGAGCACGAGTTCCTGGCGCACGAGCACCGCCACCACGCCGAGCGCCGCGCCGAGCGCGAGCGCGCCGACGTCGCCCATGAACACCTGCGCCGGATACGCGTTGAACCACAGAAAACCCAGGCCCGCACCGCCGATCGCGGTGCAGAAGATCGCCAGTTCGCCGACGCCGGCGATGTACGGAATGCCCAGGTAGTTGGCGAACTTCACGTTGCCCGTGCAGTACGAGAACACCGCGAGCGCCGAAGCGACGAGCACGCAGGGCATGATCGCGAGGCCGTCGAGGCCATCGGTCAGATTCACCGCGTTGCTGGTGCCGACGATGACCAGATACGCCCAGATCACGAAGAAGCCGCCGAGCGGCAAGGCCACGTCCTTGAGCATCGGCACGATCAGCAGCGTCTCGGCCGGCGTCTTGGCGGTCAGGTAGATCGCGATCGAGGTGCCGAAGCCGGCCAGCGAAAGCCAGAAATACTTCTGCTTCGCGGTCAAGCCGAGATTGCGGCGGTACTTGATCTTGATGTAGTCGTCGGCGAATCCGACGAGCCCGAACGCCACCGTCACGATCAGCGCGAACCAGACGAAGCGGTTCGACAGATCGGCCCACAACAGCGTGGCGACGCTGATCGCGGCAAGGATCAGCACACCGCCCATCGTCGGCGTGCCGGTCTTGGCCTGGTGCGACTTCGGCCCGACTTCGCGAATGACCTGGCCGAACTTGAAGTCGTGCAGCTTGCGGATCAGCAGCGGCCCGAACGTGAACGAAAAGATCAGCGACGTCAGCACGCCGAGAATCGCGCGCACGGTCAGATAGCCGAACACATTGAAGCCGCTGATATGCGTTTTCAGCGCTTCGGCCAAGTGATAAAGCATTAGTGAACTCCCCCGTCGACGCCGTCTTGCGGCGCCTGAACCACCCCGTGAACGACAAGCTCCATGCGCGCGGAGCGCGAGCCCTTGACCAGCAATGTCAGCGGCGAAGCGCAGGCCGCGATATCGGCCCGCAGCGCCGCGATGAGCTCCGCGTGCGTTGCGAACACGCGCGTGCCCTCGCCGAAGCCGGCTGCGTAATGCGGCGACATCGCGCCGGTGACGTAAAGCCGATCGAGCCCGAGCGCACGCGCGCTCCGGCCCGCTTCGACATGCAGCGATTCGGCCGTCGCCCCGAGTTCGGCCATGCCGCCGAGCACCGCCCAACGCTCGCCGGGCAGCGCGGCGAGCAGTTGCAGGCCGGCGGCGAGCGAGGTCGGATTGGCGTTGTAGCTGTCGTCGATGAGCCTCGCGTTCGGCGCGATGCGCTTCCAGGCCACGCGACCGCTCGGCGCCTGCACTTGCGCGAGGCCGGCCGCGATCACGTCGGCCGACAGGCCGAGCGCGTAACCGGCGGCGGCGGCGGCGAGTGCGTTGAGCACGTTGTGGCGGCCCGGCAGCGGCAGGCTCACCTCGGCCTCGCCGTTCGGCAGGCTCAGCGTGAAGCGCATGCCGTTGCGCCCATCGTCGATCGCGTAGCTCTGGATTTCGTCGGCGCTCACATCGGCAGCGGCCGACAGGCCGAAGCGAATCTGCTGTGCTCCGCCCGCGAGCGCGGACCACAGCGGCGCATAGACGTCGTCCGCATTGATGATCGCGATGCCCTGCGGCTGCCGCGCGATCGCGGCGAACAGCTCGCCCTTGCCGCGTGCGACGCCATCGCGCGAACCGAAGCCTTCGAGATGTGCATCGCCGGCCTGCGTGACGATGCCGATCTGCGGCTGCGCGATCGCGGCGAGCGCCTCGATCTCGTGCAGATGATTCGCGCCCATTTCGATGACGGCGGTCGCATAGTCGTCGCGCAGGCGCGCGAGCGTCAGCGGCACGCCGATGTGATTGTTCAGATTGCCTTCGGTGGCGAGCACCGGACCGCGCGCGGCGAGCACCGCGGCGAGCAGCTGCTTGGTCGTGGTCTTGCCGTTGCTGCCGGTCACCGCGACCACCGGATGCGCGTAGTCGCCGCGCCAGGAGCGCGCGTAATCCTGCAGGCCCGCGAGCGTGTCGCCGACGAGCACCTGCGGCAGCGCGACGTCGATGGCGCGCGAAACGAGCGCGCCGACCGCACCGCGCTGGCGCGCCTCGTCGAGATAATCATGACCGTCGAAACGCTCGCCCACGAGCGCGACGAACAGGTCGCCCGGCTGCAACTGGCGGGTATCCGAAATCACGCGAGAGAAGCCGGCGTCGGCTCCGCTCAGTGGCGCGTTCAGACGACGTGCGAGATCGGCGAGCGTCGGCTTCATGCGCGCGCTCCGAGCGTCGATCCGCCCAGCAGTTGCGCGACCAACAGGCGATCCGAGTACGCCCGCTTCTGGGTGCCGATGATCTGATAGTCCTCGTGCCCCTTGCCGGCGACGACCACCACATCGTGTTCGCCGGCCTGATTCACCGCTGTGCGGATCGCCTCGACGCGATCGTGAATGACCGGCGCCTGGATGCCGGCCGGCAGACCTTCGAGAATCTGCTGCGTGATCGACTCGGGCGATTCGGTGCGCGGATTGTCGTCGGTGACGATCAGCGCATCCGCATGCGCAGCAGCGGCAGCGCCCATCAACGGACGCTTGCCCTTGTCGCGATCGCCGCCGCAACCGAACACGCACCAGAGCTTGCCGGCGGTATGCGCGCGCACGGCCTTGAGAATCTGCTCGAGCGCCTGCGGCGTATGTGCGTAGTCGACGACCACGAGCGGCTTGCCCGCGCCGCCGCGAAAACCTTCGATACGCCCCGGCACTGTCTGCGATTGCGAAAGCGCCTCGACCACGGCCTGCAGCGGCACGTCGGCTGCGAGCAGCGCAGCGGCGGCGGTCATGAGGTTGTAGGCATTGAAGCGTCCGAGCAGCGATGCGTCGAGCTGCGCGCGGCCCGCATGCGTGTCGAGCACGAGGCTCAGCCCGCGTCCATGCAGTTTCAATTCGCGGCCGATCACGTAGCGCGGCGTCGAAGGCTTGTCGCCGTCGAGGCCATAGCACGTGAGGCGTGAGGCGTGAGGCGTGAGGCGCGAAAATTCTTCGATCCAGCGCGCGCCGGTCGCATCGTCGCGATTGAGGATCAGCACGCGGCCGTCGCCGGGCTCGAACAGCTTGCGCTTGGCGGCCGCGTAGGCCTCGAGCGTGCCGTGGTAGTCGAGGTGATCGCGCTGCAAATTCGTCAGCGCCACCGCATCGAAGGCAATGCCGCCGACGCGGTTCTGGTCGAGCGCATGCGAGGACACTTCCATCGACACGGCGCTGCAACCGCTTTCGACCATTTGCGCGAACCAGCGCTGCAGTGAAACCGGATCGGGCGTCGTATGGCTCGCGTCGGCGAGCGCGGCGAGTCGGCCGTAGCCGATCGTACCGATATACGCGGCCGGACGGCCGAGTCGATCGAAAGCTTGGGCAACGAGATGCGCGGTGGAGGTCTTGCCATCGGTGCCGGTCACGCCGAACGTGAACGCGCTCTTCGAAGGCTCACCGTAGAAGCGCGAGGCGATCGCGCCGACACGCTGTGCGAGCGATTCGACCGCGAACTCGGGCACGCCGAGCTGCGGCGGCATGATGCCGCCCGCCGGCTCCCAGGCGATCGCCGCGGCTCCGTTTTCCACCGCCTGCGCCGCGTGCGCGAGTCCATGTGCCGCACTGCCGCGCACGGCGAGAAACAAGTCACCCGGCGCGACCGCGCGCGAATCGAGCGTGAGCCCGCTCACGCTCAGATCCGGCGCGGCGGCGCCGAATCCGTCGAACAAGGCCTTGAGCGCGACCGACTTCAACGCAGCACCTCGGCCGTGCCGCCGCCAGTACCGAGCCTTGCGATCGAGCCCGCAGGCTGTGTCGCCGGAATCACCGGCATCGGCTCGTCGGGTGGAATCTGCAGCAGGCGAAGCGCGCCTTGCATGACCGTCGAAAACGCGGGCGCCGCAACGAGGCCGCCGAAGTAGCCGCCTTCGCCGGGCTCGTCGATCAGCACCAGGCCGACCAGGCGCGGATGCTCGGCCGGCACCATGCCGATGAACGCCGATTGATAACGCTTGCTCGCGTAGCCGCCGGTGTCCGATACCTTGTGCACGGTGCCGGTCTTGCCGGCGATTCGATAACCCGGAATCGCGGCGCGGCTCGCGGTGCCTTCCTTCGACACCACGCCCTGCATGAGCCGGCGAACCTGGCGCGCCGTCTCGGCCGACACGGTGCGCTGCGGCGCCACCGGCTCACCGCTCTTGACGAGGCGCAGCTGCGGCATCAGGCCGTCGTTCGCGAGCCCGCAGTAGGCGCGCACGAGATGCATCGAGCTCAGCGACAGGCCATAGCCGTACGAGGCGGTGGCGGTGGCGATGGTTCCCCACTCGCGGAAGTTGCGCAGCACCGGGCTCGCCTCGCCCGGGAAACCCGAATGGATCGGATCGCCGAAACCGAATTTCTGATAACCGTTCCAGACCGCCTCGGGGCCGATCTGCAGACCGATCTTGGCCGCGCCGACGTTGGACGATTTGGTCAGGATCGACATCAGGTCCATGTCGCCGTGCGAATGCGTGTCGCGCACCGTCAGCGCGCCGACCTTCCACCAGCCCGGGCCGACGTCGTAGTGGTCGTCGGGCTTGACCGCGCCGATGTCGAGCGCCTGTGCGATCAGCAGCGGCTTGACCGTCGAACCGGGCTCGAAGCTGTCGACGATCGCGCGGTTGCGCAGGGCGCCGCCCACCTTGCGCTCGTCCGGATTGTTGGGGTTGTAGCCGGGCTGGCTCGCCATCGCCAGAATCTCGCCGCTCTTGACGTCGGCGACGACGATGAGCCCGCCCTTGGCGTTGAACTTGGAAACCGAATTCTTGAGCTCGCGATACGCGAGGTACTGCAGCCGCAGATCGATCGTGAGTTCGAGATCCTGCCCGGGCTGCGCGGGTTTGGCGTCTTCGGTGTCTTCGACGATGCGGCCCTTGGCATCGCGGATCACGCGGCGCGAACCACTCTGGCCGGTCAGCAGCTTGTTCTGCGCGACTTCCATGCCTTCCTGGCCACGGCCGTCGAGATTGGTGAAGCCGACCAGCTGCGCCGCGACTTCGCCGGCCGGGTAATAGCGGCGGTACTCGCGCTGCGCGAACACGCCGGGCGCCTTGATCGCGAGCAGGCGCTTGGCCTCGTCCGGGTTCATCTGCCGCTGCAGATAGACGAACTGCTTGTTCTCGCGCTCCTTCAGGAACTGCGTCAGATCACGCGGCTTCAAATTGAGCATGCGCGCAATCGCCTCGACGTGGCCGGTCGAGGCGAGCAAGGCCTTCGGCACCGTCCAGATCGAATCCACCGGAGCCGACAGCGCGAGCGGCTCGCCGCGACGATCGCGGATCGAACCGCGCCCGCCTTCGAGCGTGACCGTGCGCACGTGGCGCTTGCTGCCCTCGCGCGTGAGGAAATCGTTCTCGACCACCTGCAGCTGGAACGCGCGCGCGAAAACCCCGGTCGCGCCCACGCAGAGCAGGCACAGCACGAGCACGCGCCGCCAGGACGCCACCGGCTGCACCTTGTGAGGCGCCGCGTTCGGAATCGCGCCCGCGCCGCGCCCGCCGTTGCTGCGCCCGTTGTTGCCGCGTTCGTGCTTGAGGTAGGGCTTCACTGGCCATCCCTGCGCAGGCCGCGTGCGCGAGGTTGTTCGACGACGACGTAGTCGCGCGGCTCGGACATGCCCAGCTGATCGCGTGCGAGCGATTCGATGCGCCCGTGATTGGCGAGCGCGGCGTCTTCGAGCTGCAGCTGCGACCATTCCATCTCGAGCCGGTCGTGCTCCTTGCGAAGGCGCTCGATCTCGGTGGTCTGCAGGCGGTTCTCATGCTTGACGCGCACGACCGCGAGCGCGCTCAGAATCACGAGGATGGCGAGCAGCATCGGCAACAGCATCGATTGCCGGGAGACGGCGGACGGCAGACGGGAGACGTTCTTGCGCTCACTCATGAAGCTTCTCCGCGACCCTCAGCACAGCGCTGCGCGCGCGCGGATTGATCTCGCATTCGGCATCGGTCGGAAAATCACGAGAAACGCGGCGCAGAGCGACTTGCGTCTCGCGTCTGCCGTCTGCCGTCTGCCGGCTGTCGCGAATGAAGCGCTTGACGATGCGATCTTCGAGCGAATGAAAGCTGATCACTGCGAGCCGTCCGCCCGGCGCGAGTACTTCGGCCGCAGCGCCGAGCGCCTGCGGCAACACGTCGAGCTCGCGGTTGATGTAGATGCGAATGGCCTGGAAGCTGCGCGTGGCCGGATGGATCTTCTGCCGCGGGCCGGGCATGGCGCGCGCGATGATCTCGGCCAGTTGCGTGGTCCGCGTGATCGGCGTCTGCGTGCGTGCTTCGACGATGCGCCGCGCGATGCGACGGCTCGCGCGCTCTTCGCCGTACTGATACAGCACGTCGGCGATCTCGTTGTCCTTGGCGCGCGCGATCCACGAAGAGGCCGGCTCGCCAGCCGAGGTGTTCATGCGCATGTCGAGCGGGCCGTCGCGCAAAAACGAAAAGCCGCGATCGGCATCGTCGAACTGCGGCGACGACACGCCGAGATCGAGCAGGATGCCGTCGATGCGGCCGACCAGATCGAGCTCGCGCGCAAGCTGCCCGAGTTCACCGAAATTGCGATGGTGGATGCGAAAGTTCGCGCGACCGGCGAAGCGCTCGTTGGCTGCCGCGATCGCGGCCGGATCCTGATCCATTGCATGCAGGAAGCCGCTGTCACCGATCGCTTCGAGGATCGCGTTGCTGTGCCCCCCACGGCCATAGGTGCCGTCGAGATAAATGCCACCGGGCCGCGGGGCCAGACCGGCCAGGGCTTCGTCGAGCATCACCGGGCGGTGCGGGTCGGCCATGGAGCGCTCAGGTCGGATAGAGGCAGAAAAGCCGCCAGAGGCGGCCGCTTGGGGGAAAGGGATTTCCATGGCGCATCACCGCTTGATGAGCTTGAGCGCTTGCTTGACGCGCTCGGGCTCGGCACGGCGCGCCTGGTAACGCGATTCGTCCCAGATATCGAAACGGCTGATCTGCCCTTCGACGACGACGCGGCCGTTGAGCAGGCCGGATTCTTCGCGCAGCCACTGCGGCAGCACAATGCGGCCCTGGCCGTCGAGTTCGACGGCGACCGAGCGGCCGATGATTTCCTGCTTGAGCAATTCGGCCTGCTCGCTGTCTTCGAGGCTTTGGATCTGCTCGGCCAAGCGGGCGAATTCGGCCGACGGGAACACTTCGAGATGCGGCTTGCCATCGTGGGAAAACGGAGTCAGGTACAGCGGGCCGGCGTCGGATTTGGCGAGCGCATGCCGAAACGAGGCCGGGACCGCGACACGGCCCTTCTCGTCCAAGGAAACGGCATACCAGCCTGAGAACACCGAGCACTCACTTTGGACCGCAGCCGGTCCACCCGCCTGAGAAAGTCGTTACGGAAGCAACCCCCCGCTCCAAACAATGTTTCAAAGCCTCAAGCCCGCCGAATTCACCACTCGATGGTTTTGATGCCCCACTTTGCCCCACTCCGCGCCACTATATTCCACGGCCTTGGTGCGCGCAACCGAAATACCAAGCCGAAACAAGGGCTTGAGCTTCAGGTGGGATTCAGGACTTCTGGGGGAAAGACTGACGAAAAAACAGCCACTTGCGCCAACTTCCTGAAGTGGAAGTCAGCTCGTGGCGTTCGATGGGGATTCGAAAACGAAAAAAGCGAGTCGGCCTATAAGCCGGGTTCTGTCTGGAGTCTTGCGACCCCTCAACAACCATTCCTCTAGGCTGCACGTCGCCGTGCAGCTCCAGCAGCCTACCCGGTGAGCGCGTGGGCCACGCGTTGCGATCTTGCGACCGCGTCCCACCCTATTTGGCCTTGCTCCGAACGGGGTTTACCGTGCCGGTCCATTGCTGGACTCGCGGTGCGCTCTTACCGCACCGTTTCACCCTTGCCTGATCCCGCTTGCGCGGGCCATCGGCGGTTTGCTCTCTGTTGCACTGGCCGTAGGCTCGCGCCTCCCAGGCGTTACCTGGCGTTCTGCCCTATGGAGCCCGGACTTTCCTCCCCCGTCTTGCGACGGCGGCGGTTGTTCGGCCGACTCGGCGCGGAGTCTACTGCAGCCGCCGCCTTATTCCGAGCCGCCCGAACTACCGAGCTCCATCGCGAGCGCGTAGAGCTCGTTCTTGCGCGCCCCGGTCAGCTCGGCGGCGACGCGCGCCGCTTTGGCCGGCGACAGCTCCTTGAGCAGCACGCGCAGCAGGCGCAGCTGTTCGGTCTTGCCGGCGCTGGCAGCCGGTGCGCCCTCGATCACCAGCACGAACTCGCCGCGCCCGCGGTTGCTGTCGGCCGCGAGCCAGGCCACCAGCTCGGACGCCGGCAGCAGCACGCTCTGCTCGAAGCGCTTGGTGATCTCGCGCGCCAGGCAGACGCGGCGCTCGGGGCCGAGTTCGGCGACGAGGTCGTCCAGCGTCTCGGCAATGCGATGGCTCGATTCGTAGAAGATCAAGGTCTGCGGCAGGCCGCCGAGTTCGCGCAGGCGTTCGCGGCGGGCGGATTGCTTGTGCGGCAGAAAGCCGGCGAAGCAGAAGGCGTCGCTGGGCAGCCCGGCCAGCGACAGCGCGGCGATCGCGGCGCACGGCCCCGGCACGGCGATGACCGGAATCCCGGCCTCGCGCGCGGCCCGCACGAGCACGAAGCCCGGGTCGGAAATCAGCGGCGTTCCGGCATCCGAGATCACCGCCACCGCGCGGCCCTCGCGCAACTGGGCGAGCACGTCGGCGACGGCACGGTCTTCGTTGTGCTCGTGCAAGGGGCTCAGCGGCCGCTGGATGCCGAAATGCGCGAGCAGGCTGCCCGAGGTGCGGGTGTCCTCGGCGCAGATGCGATCGACTCCGCGCAGCACCGCCTGGGCGCGCGGCGACAGATCGCCGAGGTTGCCGATCGGCGTCGCCACCACATAGAGATGGCCGGGCGCGACGGCGTTTTCGGCAGTGCTGGAAGAAAGCTCGGACATGGGAACTGCAATCCTGGTGCGCAATTGGCGTGCGATACTTTACCGATGCTGCGATCCCGACTTTTCTCAGCGAGCCTGTTCGGGCTCAGCCTCGCACTGGCCAGCGCCCTGGGCACCTCCAGCGCCGCGGCCGATCCCCAGCCCGCAGCCGAGCAGGCGTTGACCGCCGCCGAAGCGGCGATCAACACCGACAACGACAAGCTCGCCGAAACCTGGCTCAGCCGGATTCCGGCCGGCTCGCTGACGATGCCGCAGATGGCGCGCGCGCAGATCGTGCGCGCCGATATCCTGCTCAAGCGCGGCCAGCCGATGCCGGCCCTGCAAACGCTGCCGAGCAGCTCCGACCATGTTCCGCTCTACGCGGCGCAGATCGAACAGCTGCGTGCACAGGCCTTGTTCGCGCTCGGCGATCCGGTGGCGGCGGTGCGTGCGCTCGTGCAGCGCGAACGCTTTCTGCAGAACGACCCGGCCGCGCTCGCCGAAAACCGCGACCAAATCTGGAACGGGCTGATGCGCAACCCGCCCGAGGCCAACGACCTGCCGAAATTCGCCGCCCAGAACACGGCGACGCGCGGCTGGCTCGAGCTGTTCCAGAACTGGCGCCAAGGCTCGATGGCGAACTACAACTCCTGGAGCGCGAAATTTCCCGGTCATCCGGGCAATGCGCGCATCGCGGGCTTCACGGCGCGCCCTGCGCAAACGCCGGCCGTCGCGACGCCGGCAGCGCCCTCGCCCCTCGCGTCTGCACCATCGGCCGCCCTGCCGCCGGGCGCGGCGAACGGTTTCTCGGCCGCGCCGGCCCCAGCCGGCTACCCGCCGGTATCTGCGCCGGCGCCGATCAGCAATGCGCCGCTGCAGGTCTACGCGGGCAACCGCAGCGGCAACGGCATTGCCCTGCTGGTCCCGCTCAGCGGCCCGCTGGCCGCGACCGGTGAAGCGGTGCGCGTCGGCTTCATGGCTGCAGCGAACAAGGGTGGAGCCGGCGGCGGCATTCGGGTCTACGACAGCGGGGCTGACGCGAGCCAGGCGATCGGCGCGTACCAGACCGCGCTGAGCGAAGGCGCCGGCGTGATCGTCGGCCCCCTCGTCAAGGAAGCCGTCGCCGCGCTCGCCCGCATGGGCCCGCCGGCGGTTCCGCTGCTGGCGCTCAACGCGCTCGACGCGAATCAGCCGGCTCCCGCGAATTTTCTGCAGTTCGGCCTCGCCCCCGAAGACGAAGCCCGGGCTGCGGCCACGCAGGCCATCGCCCAGAACCGTCGCCGGGCGCTCGCGCTGGTTCCATCCAGCGAATGGGGCAATCGCGTGCTGATCGCGTTCCGCGAGCAGTTCACCTCGCTCGGCGGCACCGTGGTGTCGGCCGAGGCCTTCCAGTCCGGCTCGCCCGATCCGTCGAAGGTGGTCAAGAAGCTCATGGCGCTCGACGCGAGCGAAGGCCGGCACAAGGCGCTGACCGCGGTGCTCGGCAAGAACACCGAGTTCGATGCGCGCCGGCGCGAGGATGTCGATTTCATCTTCCTCGCCGCCAAGCCCTCGGACAGCTATCTGATCCTGCCGCAGCTGCGCTTCTACCGCGCGAGCGGCCTGCCGATCGTGAGCACCTCGCTGATCTATGAAGGCCGCGGCATCGACTGGCAACGCATGAGCGTCTGCGACATGCCGTGGATGCTCGAAACCCAGGGCCAGTGGGCGCAGGCGCGCAGCGAAGCGGCGGCGATGGACGCGGGGCCGATGCGAGACTACCCGCGCCTGGTCGCACTCGGTGGCGACGCGTTTCGCGTCGCCAACCGCCTGCTCGCCAACAATCTGCATGCGGGCGACCGCATCGACGGGGCGAGCGGCCGGCTCGTGATCGGCGGCGATGGGCGCATCGCGCGCGAACTCGGTTGCAGCGCGCCGATGAACACGGCGGTCGCCAGCTCGGCGCCCTGATTCAAGATGAAGGGCGCAGATGCCGAAGACCTCGCGCTGCGCCATCTGCAGGCAAAGGGGCTGACGCTGCTGCAGCGGAATTTCCGCGCTCGCGGCGGCGAGCTCGATCTGGTCATGCGCGAGCGCGGCAAGCCCGACACGCTCGTGATCGTCGAAGTGCGCAAGCGTGGCAACGCACGCTACGGCAACGCGATCGAGACCATCGGGGCAACCAAGCGGCAACGCATCGTGCTAGCAGCGCGCTGGCTGCTCGCATCGAATGCGAAATTCGCGGACATGCCGGTGCGTTTCGATGTCATCGCGCTCGATTCGACCGATCGCATCGAGTGGATACGCGGGGCTTTCGACGCCGATTGACGGCGTCGCGGCGGCTATTTGACGACGCGCAGGTTCGGCCGGCCCGGACGCGGCGGCTTGCTCGGCTCGTCGGGTGGCCGCGGAGTATCCGTCGGCTTGCCGTCACCGGATTCGGGCGGCTCGACTTCTCCGAACACGATGCCCTCGCCGTTCTCGCGCGCGAACACCGCGAGCACCGCGCCGCTGGGCACCTGCACGTCGAACGAGCGTCCCGAAAAGCGCGCAGAGAACCAGATCGGATCGCTCTGCACGTCGAGGTTCTGCACCGCCATCGGGCTCACGTTGAGCGTGATGCGCCCTTCCTGCACGTACTCGCGCGGCACCACCACACCCGGATAATCGGCCGACACGAGCAAGTGCGGCGTGTGGCCGTTGTCGGTCGCCCAGTCGTAGATAGCGCGGATCAGATAAGGACGGCGAGAGCGAAAAACCGGCATGGGATCGTGCGAAATCGGTGGTGGCTGCAGCGAAGCCGAGTGTAGTCGGTTCCGCCGCTCAGCGTGACGCCTGCATGACCTTGGCCACCGCGGCGCGGGCGAAGGCACGCTGCGCGTAGCGACGCAGCGGATCGGCCGAGGGCGGCAAATCGAGCTTGATCTCGGCGATCTTCCAGAACAATGCCGTCCAGGCGCTATCGACGATGGAATGATCCTGACCGAGGAACCAGCTGCGGCCACCGAACAGCGGCGCGCTGGCGACGAGTCGTTCGACGAGCCGTTTGCGCGCATCGCGACCGCTCGCGCTGGTCGGGTTCTCGGCGGCCGGCAGCAACGGATACAGATCGGCCTCGATGCGATCGAGCACCATGCGCAGGCGGGCGCGCTGGGCTGGATCGGGCGGCATCATCGGCGGATGCGGATAGCGCTCGTCGAGGTATTCGACGATCACGCGCGCCGGATAGATCACCGTGTCGCGATCGGCGAGTGTGGGCAAAGCATGGGTCGGATTGAGCAGGGCGAGGTCTTCGCTCGGACGTCCGGGCCGCTCGATCTGCAAACGGGCACCGTCGACGTCCTTCTCGGCGAGCACCAGCCGCACCCACAGGCAGGCCACCGCGCCGGCGCTGTAGAACAGTGTGATACCGGAATTGGCCGCGGGCTTGTTCGGCGGCACGTATTTCGTTTTGGCGCGCAGAGACATCCCGGGACTCTAGGCGATCACTGGGCAAAAAGTCGACAGCACGGCAGGGCCAAAAACGAAGAAGCCGCTACGGAGGATTCCATAGCGGCTTCTGGCAAAGCGATTTTCAGACGGACATCAGTGCTTGATGTCGCGCCAGAATTCCTTCTTGAGGAAGTAGCAGAGCGTCAGCAGGATGAGCAGGTAGAACATCGCCTTCGGGCCCACGCCCGTGCGGATGCTCTTGCCCGGCTCGGCCGCGTAGGCCATGAAGTTCACGAGGTCGCCGACGAACTTCTCGTACTGGTCGGGCGTCAGGCTGCCCGGCTGCACGAGCTTGAGCGGCACGCCGTGGTGCTCGCCACCGCCGTCGGCATGCCCGCCTTCGCCGTGATCGCTGGGCTCGGCGTGTTCGTCGAGCTTGACCTGCCAGCCCTGCAGCGCCCACAGCACGTGCGGCATCGAGGCGTTCGGCAGCACGAGGTTGTTGACCCCGAGCGGACGCTTGGCATCGACATAGAACGTGCGCAGATAGCTGTAGACCCAGTCGGCACCGCGAGCACGCGTTTCGAGCGTCAGATCGGGCGGCGTCTGGCCGAACCAGGCCTTGGACGCTTCGGCCGGCATCGACGACAGGATCATGTCGCCCGGCTTGTCACTCGTGAACATCAGGCTGCTCTTGAGCACATCGTCCGGGATGCCGAGATCCTGGCCGATGCGGTTGTAGCGCAGGTACTTCATCGAGTGGCAGCCCGAGCAGTACGCCATGAAATCACGCGCACCACGCTGCAGCGAAGCCAGGTTCGAAGTATCGGGCGTGTAGCTGTAAGGCAGCGCATGACCACCGGCGGCGAACGCCGAACCGGAGACGACCAGACCCGCAAACGCGGTCAGCAATTTGGCGAAGCGCTTCATCCCGTCACCCTTTCCGGCACCGGCTTGGATTTTTCGAAGTTATGAATGAACAGCAACGAGAAGAAGAACGCGAAGTAGTACACCGTGCCGATGCGCGACAGCATCGTGTACAGCACGCTGGTCGGCTGCATGCCGAGGTAGTTCAGCATGACGAAGTCGATCGCGAAGATCAGCGTGAGCAGCTTGGTGAGATTGCCCTTGTAGCGGATCGACTTGATCGGGTTGCGATCGAGCCAAGGCAGCAGGAACAGGATCAGCACGGCACCGAACATCACGATCACGCCCGGCAGTGCGGAGCTGAACATCGACGGGGTCGCACGCAGCATCGCGTAGAAGGCACCGAAGTACCACGCCGGCGTGATGTGCTCGGGCGTGACCAGCGGGTTGGCTTCCTGGAAGTTCGGCTTCTCGAGCAGATAGCCGCCGCCGTCCGGAGCGAAGCAGATCACTGCGACGAAGATGATCAGGAACATCGCCACGCCGACCAGATCCTTGACCGTGTAGTACGGGTGGAAGCCGATGCCGTCGAGCGGAATCTTGGTCTCCGGATCCTTGTGTTTCTTGATCTCGACGCCGTCGGGGTTGTTGGAGCCCACTTCGTGCAGCGCGATCAGATGCGCGACCACCAGGCCCACGAGCACGAACGGCAGCGCCACCACGTGCAGCGAGAACAGGCGGTTGAGCGTGGCGTCGGATGGGATGTAGTCGCCCTGCACCCAGACCACGATGTCAGGACCGATGAACGGAATGGTTCCGAACAGCGAGATGATGACCTGCGCACCCCAGTAGCTCATCTGGCCCCAGGGCAGCACATAGCCGGCGAAGGCTTCGGCCATCAGCACGAGGAAGATCAGGCAGCCGAACAGCCAGATCAGCTCACGCGGCTTCTTGAACGAGCCGTAGATGAGTCCGCGGTACATGTGCATATAGACGACGATGAAGAAAGCCGAGGCGCCCGTCGAATGCATGTAGCGGATGACGTTGCCCCAGGGCACGTCGCGCATGATGTACTCGACGCTGCCGAAAGCCTCGGCCGCGCTGGGCTTGTAGTGCATCGCCAGGATGATGCCCGAGAGCAGCTGGTTGACGAGCACCAGCAGCGCGAGCGATCCGAAGTAGTACCAGAAGTTGAAGTTCTTCGGCGCGTAATACTCGGTGAGGTGATCGCGCCAGAGCTTGGTGAGCGGGAAGCGGTCGTCGATCCAGCCGAGGAAGCCGGTGGTCTTGTAGGGATTGGGTACGATGGCCATTGCTGTCTGCCCTGTCGGTTAGGCCGCAGCCTGGTCTTCGCCGATCACCACCGAGTTGTCGCCTTCGAACTTGTAAGGCGGCACCACGAGGTTGGTCGGCGCCGGAACGCCACGATAAACGCGGCCGGCGAGATCGAACTTGGATCCGTGGCAGGGGCAGTAGAAGCCGCCCTGCCAGTTCGGCGCGATTTCCGGAGCCGGATGATCCGGGCGGAAGGTCGGCGAGCAACCCAGGTGGGTGCAGGAGCCGACCATGACCATGATGTCGGGCTTCACCGACCGGGTTTCGTTCTGCGCGTACTTGGGCTGGTGATCGACGGTGGATTCCGGATCGGCCAGGTCGCCCTTGACCTTGGCGAGACTCTCGACCATCTCGGGCGTCCGCTTGATGATCCAGACCGGCTTGCCGCGCCAGGCCAGCGTGATCATCTGACCGGCTTCGAGCCCGGCGATGTCAGCCGTCACCGGCGCGCCGAGCGCCTTGGCTCGTTCACTGGGCTTGAGGGAGGCCAGGAAAGGCCACACCACCGCACCCACGCCCACAGCGCCCACGCCTGTCGTGGCGAGGGTCAGGAACCGGCGTCGACCGGTATCCACACCTTCATTGCTCATCGCAACATGTTCCATTTTTAGATAGGGCCAAGGATTGAAAAAGCGAATAACGGCCTGTCTGGTATTGACGTCTCGACGCAGCGATACCGGCGTTCATGTGCCAGGACATGCTGCGGAACTCCCCCTAAGACGCACTAAAGCCGATCGATTATAAAGCCCTATTGCGCCGGACGTAACCCATAAATGCGACGGTTGTAACCCGGAATGTCACCCGTCGGCGACAGCCGTCGCTCCATCCGCGTGACACCCGGATCGCCCGCTCAGCTGCCCGCGCTGAGCAGCGCCTCGAGTTCATCGGCACCCTCGGCCTGCGTGATCATGCGGTCTAGCAGCTGCGACACCTTGCTGCGCAGATCGCCGATCGAAGATTCGCGGACCACGCGCTTGACCTCGAGCAGGCTGGTCGGGTGCATCGAGAACTCGGTCAGGCCGAGCCCGAGCAGCAGCCGCGTATAACGCGGGTCGCCCGCCATTTCGCCGCACATCGACACGTCGATGCCGGCCGCGGCACCGGCCTGGATGGTCAGGCGCACGAGCTGCAGCACCGCCGGGTGCAGCGGGTCGTAGAGATAGTTGACCTCGTCGTCGACGCGGTCGATCGCCAGCGTGTACTGGATCAGATCGTTGGTGCCGATCGAGAAGAAGCGGGCGTGCCGGGCGATCATCGAGGCCGCGATCGCGGCGGCGGGCACTTCGATCATCGCCCCGATCGGCGGCGAGGCGATGACCAGGCCCTGCTGGCGCAGCTCCTCGCGACAACTTTCGATGATCGCCGCCGCCTGCCGGAACTCGGCGAGGTTGGAGATCATCGGCAGCATGATCTTCATCTGCCCGTGGTGAGCGGCTCGCAGCAGGGCGCGTACCTGCGTGCGGAACATCTCCTGGTCCTTGAGACAGAGCCGGATCGCGCGCAGGCCGAGCGCCGGGTTGTTCGGCGTCGGGCCGTGACTGCGCCCCGAATCGACCTGCTTGTCCGCTCCGAGATCGAGCGTGCGGATCGTGATCGGCCCTTTCACGGCCGACACCACGCGCGAATAAGCGTCGTACTGCTCGTCCTCGCTCGGCTGGCCCTTGCGATTCATGAACAGGAATTCGGTGCGGTACAAACCGACGCCCTCGGCGCCGTTGGCCGAAGCCACCGCCGCATCTTCGGGCAGCTCGATATTGGCGTGCAGGTGCACGCGAATACCGTCGACCGATTCGGCCGGCATGTCGCGCAGCTGGGTCAGGCGCTTCCGGTGCTGGACCTGCTGTTGCTGGCGTCGCCGATAGAAAGCCGTCGCCAGCACTTCGGGATCGGCCAGCACATGGCCGCTTTCGCCGTCGACGATCAACTGCTCACCCTCGCGCACGAGCCGGCGCGCGTTGTGCAGACCGACCACGGCCGGAATGCCGAGGCTGCGCGCGAGAATCGCGGTGTGCGACAGCGGGCCGCCGTATTCGGTGACGAAGGCGACCACCGATTGCTGCGCGAGCAGGATGATGTCGGCCGGCGTGATGTCGTCCGACAGGATCACCGTAGGCTCGGTGATCGCATCGCTTTTGAGCGTGAGCTGGCGCTCGCTCTTGAGCAGCACGCGCAGGATGCGATCGCAGACGTGCTCGACATCGTCCCGGCGCGTTCGCAGATACGGGTCTTCCATCTGGTTGAACACCGCGATCAGCGCATCGCGCGCCTTCTGCAGCGCCACCTCGGCATTGCTGCGATCACTGCGGATGCGCGCCACCGTCGCATCGGTGATCGAGCGATCGTCCATCATCAGCAGATGGGTATCGATGAAGGCCGCGATATCGCCCGGCGTGCCGAGCGGAATACGCGCCCTCACCTCGCGCAGCTGTTCCTTCGCGCGACGCTGCGCGCCGTAGAAGCGCACGACCTCGCCTTCGACATCCGCCGCCGCCAGCGTGTATTCGGGAATCTCGAGCTCGTCCGAATGCAGCTTCTGCGCGCGGCCGATCGCGATGCCGCGAGAAACCCCGATGCCGGAAAGCCAGAGGCTCATTACGGGAGACGAGAGACGGGAGACGGGAGACGTAGAAGCAAAGGCGGAGGAGCGAGTCCACAGAGCGGCCTTTGCGTCTCCCGTCTCCCGTCTCCCGTCTCCTGGCTGTTCACGCCTCTTCTCCGAAACGGTTGGCGATCAGCGCCTCGAGCTCTTCGAGCGCCTGCCGTTCGTCCTCGCCCTCGGCGATCAGCGTGATCTGGCTGCCTTGCGCGGCGGCCAGCATCATCACGCCCATGATGCTTTTGCCGCTGACTTCACGCTGATCCTTGCGCACACGCACGTCGGCCTCGAACTTGGAAGCCAGCGTGACGAACTTGGCCGCGGCGCGTGCGTGCAGACCCAGACGATTGACGATGGTGACGCTGCGTTCCATAAGAATTCCCTTATCGCCTCATGCGATGCGCGGGCACAGCATGATGCCCTTCTGTCCGCCTTCCACGGCGGTCTGCGCCATCGCGTCGAGCGAGAGCGCCGGATAGTTGAAAACCCTCACGAGCATCGGCAGGTTCACGCCGGCGACGACGAGCGTGCGCTGCGCATTCGCGGCGAGCTTGTTGGCGATGTTCGCGGGCGTCGAGCCATATGCGTCGGTCAAGACGAGCACGCCCTGCCCTTCGTCGAGACGTTCGATCATGCGCAGCCCCTGGCGCAGCAACACGTCGGTAGCCTGCACGCAGCGCACTTCGAGCACGTCGGTCTTCAGCGTCAGTTCGCCCAGCATGTCGGTCATCGTCTCGAGCATCAGATGCCCGAGCTTGCCGTGCGTGACGAGCAGAAGGCCGATGCTCACGACAATTCCCGGTGCTTGTGCAGAACCTGATCGAAGCGCCCGCTGAAACGTTCGGCAAGCCGCTCGACGATGTAGACGCTGCGATGCTGGCCGCCGGTGCAGCCGATCGCGACCGTCAGGTAGGCGCGATCCTGGGCGCGAAAAGCCGGCAGCCAGGTTTCGAGAAACTTCGCGATGTCGTCGATCATCGCGGTCACCGGCGTGTGGCTCTTGAGCCATTCGCCGACCTTCGGATCGCGGCCGGTGAGCTTGCGCAAGCCGGGCTCCCAATGCGGGTTCGGCAGGCAGCGCACGTCGAACACATAGTCGACGCCCGTCGGCGTTCCGTTCTTGAAGCCGAACGACAGGAACAGCACCGACAGCTTGCCTTCGACCGCTTCGGCCATGCGCTGGTACACCGCCTCGCGCAGCTCGTGCAGGTTCATGCGCGAGGTGTCGAGCGGCTCTTCGGCTGAATTGGCGATCGGCTGCAGCAGCTGGCGCTCCTTGCGCACCGCTTCGAGCAGCGACAGCTTGCCGCTCGACAGCGGATGCTTGCGCCGCGTCTCGCTGTAGCGGCGCAGCAGCACGTCGTCCTCGGCGGTCAGGAACAGCACGCGCACGTCGACGCCCTTGGCGCGCAGCTTGGCGAGATAGCTCGGAAAGCGCCGGATCTGCGCCTCGGACTCGCGCGCATCGATGCCCAGCGCGAGCCGCTCGAAACGCTTGCCCGAGCGCTTGGCCATGGCGCGACGCATCATCGGCTCGATCAGCGCGAGCGGAATGTTGTCGATGCAGTACCAGCCGACGTCTTCGTACTGTTTGAGCGCGACGGTCTTGCCCGCACCGGACAAACCGCTGACGATCACGAGCTTCATGGGTTTTTCGAGGCCTCGATAGCGCGATGCTGGCGACGAATGAAATCTTCGGCCGCATCGTAGCCCGAACGCTTGAGCTTCTGATCGCGGCAAGCCGCCTCGGCCAGCGCCGCCAGATTGTGTCCGACGCGGATCGGCAGCGCGATCTCGGGTACTTCGACGCCGAGCAGCGTACGTGCATTGCGCTGGCCGTAGACGCGATCGGGCACGCCGCTGATCTCGGGCGGCAGCAGGCGCAGCACCAGGTCGAGCGGGCAACTGCGCAACAGGCTTTCGGCGCCGAACATGCGTCCGATGTTGAGCACACCGAGTCCGCGCACTTCGAGAAAGCCCTCGATCAAGGCCGGGCAGCGGCCGATTGGCTGGCCTTGCGGGTCGAGCACGAATTCGGCGGCATCATCCGCGATCAAGCGATGGCCGCGCGACAGCAGCTCCAGTGCGAGCTCGCTCTTGCCGACGCCGCTGCTGCCCGAGAGCAGCACGCCGAGATCGAATATCTGAATGAAGACGCCGTGCAGGGTGACCGAGGCGGTCGCGCCGGCGCTCATCGGGGCTCGGATCAGTTGGAGCCGTAGCCCGACAGCAGCGAATACAGCGCCTTGTCGTCCGAAGCCGAGCGCAGCTTGGCGCAGAAATCTTCGTCGGAGAACATCTCGGCGATCGCGGCCAGATGCTTCAGGTGCGCTTCGGTCGCGCTTTGCGGAACCAGCAGGCCGAACACCAGATCGACCGGGTTGCCGTCGTGGGCATCGTAGTCGACCGCCTGCTTGAGCCGCATGAAAGCGCCGACGCTGGTCTCGACGCCGGCGACACGGCCGTGAGGAATCGCGACGCCGTGGCCCAGGCCGGTGCTGCCGAGCTTTTCGCGGCCGGTCAGGCTCGTGAACACCTCCGCCGAGGTCAGCGTGCCGGTGCCTTTGGCGAGCAGCGCGGAAAGTTCTTCGAGCGCCTTCTTCTTGCTGGTCACCGAAGCTCCGTAAGAGACCCGGTCCGCACTCAGAATTTCGCTCAATTTCATCGATTCGCTCCTGTGGAAGCCCGGGATTCTAGCCCAACTGGGGCTAACGGAATCGCCTGGGCGGATCATGGGCTGCGCAGACGAAAAAGCCCCGCCCGGCTCGCGCCGGACGGGGCTCGCTGCAACATCGCTCACTCGGGCTGGGCTTCCTGGAACGGCATGCGCTTGGCGGCCTGCTTCACATGGTGATCGCGCAGCTTTTCCTTGTGGCGGCGCGTCTGCTGATCGAGCCGGTCCATCAGCACGTCGATGGCGGCGTACATGTTGTCTTCGACGGTCGCCTCAGCGTGGAGATCGGCACCGCTCGCGTGAACCGTGGCTTCGGCCTTATGTCGCAGCTTTTCGACCGACAACACCACATCGGCGTTGATGAGATGGTCGAAGTGGCGCTCGATCCGCTTGATCTTGGTGGTGACGTAGTCGCGAAGCGGCGGCGTCAGATCGAGGTGATGGCCGGAGATGTTCAGGTTCATCGTGAGTGACTCCTTTACGTTCGAGCCGACATTGGCTCGGGGATAGCACCCATCGGCGGCGGCCCCGCCGCCAACGGGGACAACAAAAGGATTCAGGCTACGGCTTTGCGCTCATGCGACGGCGGGATGTTGAGGGCTTCTCGATACTTGGCGACCGTTCTGCGTGCGACTTGAATTCCTTCCTTCAGCAACAGATCGGCCAGCGTGGAGTCCGATAGCGGCCTCGCGGGATCCTCACCACCGACCATGCGCTTGATCATGGCCTGAATGGCGGTTGCAGAGCAGACACCTCCTTGAGTGGTTTGAACGTGGCTTGAGAAGAAATACTTGAGCTCGTACAGGCCGCGCGGAGTCAGCATGTACTTGTTGGCGGTGGCGCGCGACACGGTGGATTCGTGAATGCCGAGCTGCTCGGCCACGTCACGCAGCACCAGCGGCCGCATGGCTTCTTCACCGTATTCGAGAAAGGCACGTTGTTCTTCCACTATGCATTGGGACACGCGAAGAATCGTCTCGTTCCGCGATTCGAGGCTGTTGATGAAATAGCGCGCTTCCTGCAGGTGATTCTTGAGCGTGAGCTGATCGCGCGACTGGTCCGCGCGCTTGATGAAGCTCTGGTAGTGCGAGTTGATCCGCAGGCGCGGCATGTGCTCCGGGTTCAGCGAAACGCGCCAGCGACCGCTCTTCTTGGCGACGATGACGTCGGGACGCAGATAGTCCGACTCGTGAGCCTGGAACGGACGGCCGGGATGCGGCTGCAGGTTGCGGATCAGCGCAGCCGCGGTGCGGATCACGTTGATGTCGAGCCCGGTCGCACGACGCAGGCCGTTTTCGTCCCGACGTGCAAGCAGCAGCAGATGGCCATCGGTGATCTTGAGTGCCGCCGCGATGCCGGGTGTGGTCGGGTCGAGCTGCTGCAGCTGCAGGCGCAGACACTCGGCCAGATCGCGCGCCGCGATGCCGGGCGGATCGAAATCCTGGATCTGGCGCAGCACCGCCTCGACACGCTCGGGAGTGACACTGTACTCGTGCTCCAGCCGAACGCAGAGGCCCGGCCAGTCTTCGAGATAGCCGTCCTCGTTGATCGCATCGATCAGGTGCGCGGCGATTTCGGCATCGACCGCATCGACCGACATCAGCTGCGCCTGGGAGATCAGGTGCTCCTGCAAGGTGGCGCTTCCGCGCAGGTTGGCCTGCAGATATTCCTGCAGCCCCTCGTCGTCGGACGAGCCGCTGCCGCTCGGAGCGTAATCGTCGAAAACGTCCTGCCAGTCGGCGTCGACCGGCATGTCCTCGGGGATCGATTCGCTGGCGGTGACCTCGGTGATTTCGCCGCTGTCGGATTCGGAGGCCGAGGCGGCTTCGTCGACCGGCTCGCTGGCGTCCCATTCGGAGGTCTCAGCGTCCATTTCGAGCATGACGTTGGAATCCAGCGCCTGCTGGATTTCCATCTGCAGATCGAGGCTAGACAGCTGCAAAAGACGGATCGCCTGCTGCAGGGCAGGCGTCATCGTCAGGGCCATGCCGGCCCGCAATGAAAGCGACTGCTTCATGCTAGGCCGTTCCTGAGTTGAAACTGTTTTGAGAGCAAGGTTTGCGTTTCATACGACTCAAGATATACGCCGGTACAAACCTTGCATCAAGTGGGCTAGACGACGGTCGACCCGATGTGCATACTGCGGCATTGATCAGCCGCCCAGACATCCGACTTTCGTCGCGATATGCCGTGCAAATAACGGCTTAGAGCCTGAACTGCTCGCCCAGGTAGACCTTCCTGACGGTCTCGTTCTGCAGTAATTCCTGCGGTGCCCCCTCTGCGATGACCGTGCCTTCCGCAAGGATATAGGCGCGGCTGCAGATGCCCAGGGTCTCGCGCACGTTGTGATCGGTGATCAGCACGCCGATGCCGCGGCTCTTGAGATGCGCGACGATGCTTTGAATGTCCCCCACCGCGATCGGATCGACGCCCGCGAACGGCTCGTCGAGCAGGATGAAGCGCGGATTGGCGGCCAGGGCGCGCGCAATCTCCACACGACGGCGCTCGCCGCCCGACAAGGCCTGCCCTTCGCTGGCCCGGATGTGCGCGATGTGCAATTCGCCGAGCAGGCGCTCGAGCTCCTCGCCGCGCTGGGCACGGTTCAGCTCGCTGCGCGTTTCGAGGATCGCGAGGATGTTGTCCTGTACCGACAGCTTGCGGAACACCGAAGCTTCCTGCGGCAGGTAACCGATGCCGAGCCGCGCACGCGCGTGCATGGGTAGCCGCGTGATGTCCTGGCCATCGAGCTCGATGACGCCGCCATCGGCCGGCACCAGACCAACGACCATATAGAACGAAGTGGTCTTGCCGGCCCCGTTCGGGCCGAGCAGGCCGACCGTCTCACCGGCCTGCACTTGCAGGGAGACGTCGCGCACCACGGTTCGCTTCTTGTAACGCTTGACCAGGCCGCGTGCGGAAAGAATCGAGCTCATGGTGCGGTCGGCTTGGTGTCGGGCTTGGTGGAAGGCGCAGCGCCGCCGCGAGGCTGGGGCTGGATGATGATCTTCACCGGCCCGCCGCTGCCGCCGTCGGCCTGGATACGGCGCTGATTGACGTTGTAGTGAATCGTTTCGCTGGTGAGCTCGTCTTCGCCGCGCGTGACGCGGGCGTTGCCGGTGACATCGATCAACCCGGCCTTGGTGTCGTAAACCAGCGTCTTGCCGCGCGCGGTCACCGGCGGCTCGGGCTTTTCGGTCGATCCGGGCGCCGCGTCGTGGCGCAGGTTGGCCGGATTGCCGAACACCTTGGCGCGGTACTGGCCCTCGCCGAGCTGCTCGAGTTCGAGCTTGTCGCCTTCGATCTTGAGCGTGTCGGAAACCAGCTTGACGTCACCCGAATAGACCATGAGCCCGTTCTGGGCCCAGTCGACGTTCTTGGCGGTGATCGTTACCGGGCCGGTCGGGCGCAGGCGCTCGGCGGTCTCATTGGATTTCTTCTCGGCCTTGGGCTTTGCCGCCGGTTCAGTCGACTTGTCCGCCGGCTTGGCGGGCGACGCCTGAGCCAACGCCGTGGCCGGCGCGCCGAGCATCAGCGCGACCAGCAGCCCGGCTACGATGCGCGCCTCGGCGCGGTCCTTAACGGGATTGGGGTTTGGGCACATATTCCATCCTGACATCGCCAAGCAATTGCACGGTCTGCTTCTCCCAATCGGCCTGCAGTCCCTTGGACTTGCCTTTGCGGCTCGTACTTTCGAACTGCACGCCCTCGTTGGTCTGCAGCTGCCGCTTGTCCGGATCGACCCAGAGCTGGGCCATCTGCAAGGTCACCGGCTCGCCGTCGGGCCAGGCGCCCTCGACATTGACCGGGCCGTGCATCGAAATGCGGCGCTCGTGCGGCGGCGCTTCGCCATTCGGCGACGTCAGATTCCACGGCGTCTTGCTGATGCCGAGCACGTTGACCTTGAGCTGCTCGTAGCGTGCCGATTCGTCGTCGTAATAGTCGGCACTTTCGGCGGTGGCGGTGAAATCGCGCTGACCCTGCTGGTTGAGTCGTGTCCATTCCACGCCCTTGAGGCTGTAGCGCGGCACCTTGTCTCCTTCGGCCTCGGGCGGCGCCTCGGGTTCCATCGCGGGCGAGCCGAACAGCAGCCAGGCTGCGACCATCAACGGCAGGGCGAGCCAGATCAGCGCCGACTTGAGCCGGTTCATGCGTCGATCCCCTGGGCTTCGAGGATCAGATCCGCGGCCTCGCGAATCGCGCCGTCGCCACCGCGATACCGGCTGACCCAGTGCGAGGCGGCGATCGCCTTCGGATGCCCATCGGCCACGCACAGCGCAAGACCGACGCGCCGCATCAACGGCAGATCGGGCGTGTCATCGCCCATGTGGGCGCACTGCTCGTCGGTCAGGCCAAGGCTGGCGATGATCTCGCGATACGCCGGCAGCTTGTCCTCGGTCGCCAGACGGATATGGCGCAAGCCCAGGTGCTCCAGGCGACGCTGCATGGCCTCCGACGGCCGGCCCGAAATCACCGCCACCTCGATTCCGTTGCGCAGCAGGTTCTTGATACCGAGCCCGTCCTTGACGTTGACGGCCTTGATCTCCATGCCGTCCGGGCCGAGGTAGAGCTTGCAGTCCGTCATCACCCCGTCGATGTCGAGGAACACGCAGCGGATGCGCGCCGCACGCTCGCGCACCTGGTCGAGGCTGAGTCCAGGGTTCTGCATCAGACCACCCCGGCACGCAGCAGGTCGTGCATGTGGATCACGCCCTGCAGGTGCAGCTGATCATCGGTGACCAGCAGCGCGGTGATCTTGTGCTTCTCCATGAGCTGCACGGCCTCGGCCGCGAGCCAGTCCGGGCGCGCGTTCTTGCCGCCGCGCGTCATCACCTGATCGATCGTCGCGCTGCGCAGGTCGATCTGGTCCTCGAGCGAGCGACGCAAGTCGCCGTCGGTGTAGACGCCGACGACGCGATCGTCCGCATCGACGATGGCGGTCATACCCAGCCCCTTCTGCGTCATCTCGAGCAGCGCGGCGGTCAGCGGCGTTCCGGGCGCGACCCTGGGCAGGCGGTCGCCCGTATGCATGAGATCCTGGATGCGCAGCAGCAGGCGACGGCCCAGCGAGCCGCCCGGATGCGACAGCGCGAAATCCTCGGACGTGAACCCGCGCGCTTCGAGCAGCGCGACGGCCAGCGCATCGCCCATCGCGAGCGTGGCGGTGGTCGAGGCGGTCGGCGCGAGGTTGAGCGGGCAGGCTTCCTTGGCGACCGAGACGTCCAGGTGCACGTCGGCGATGCGCGCGAGCGTCGAGGCCGGTTTGCCGGTCATCGCGATCAGCGGTGTGGCCATGCGCTTGATCAGCGGCAGGATCGTCAGCACCTCGGCGGTTTCGCCCGAATAGCTGATCGCGATCACCACGTCCTGCGGAGTGATCATGCCGAGATCGCCATGGCTGGCTTCGCCCGGATGCACGAAGAAGGCCGGCGTCCCGGTGGAGGCCAGCGTCGCCGCGATCTTGCCGCCGATGTGGCCGGACTTGCCCATGCCGGTGACGACGACCCGGCCATGGCAGCCGAGCATCAGCGTGCAGGCTTCGGCGAAATGCGCGTCGACCCGCTCGAGCAGCCCGGCGAAGGCGTCGCGCTCGATCTCGAGCGTGCGCCGGCCGCTGGCCTGCAGCTGTTCGGGTTTCACGGCGTGGGGGTGCTTGGTCATAAGAACGGGAGTTTACTTGAGAGCCTCAGCCCTTGATGCGCGCGAAGGCTTCGAGCGCCCGCGCCCGCGATTCGCCGAGGTCGACCGCGGGCCGCGGATAGTGCTGGCCGAGCGTGAACCCGTGCTGGCGCAGCAGCCCGGCGTCGGCCAGCCACGGCGCGTGCAGGGCCTTGTCGGGCAGCTTGCCGATCTCGGGCACCCAGTGCCGCAGGTAACGGCCTTCCGGGTCGAATTTCTGGCTCTGCGTGACCGGGTTGAAGATGCGGAAATACGGCGCCGCATCGGCCCCGCAGCCGGCTACCCACTGCCAGCCGAGCGTGTTGTTGGCGAGGTCGGCGTCGACCAGCGTGCCCCAGAACCAGCGCTCGCCCTCCTGCCACGGAATCAGCAGGTTCTTGACCAGGTAGCTCGCCACGATCATGCGCACCCGGTTGTGCATCCAGCCGGTGGTCCAGAGCTGGCGCATGCCGGCGTCGACGATCGGCACGCCGGTCTGCCCGCGCTGCCAGCGGCGCAGGTCGTCCGCGTACTCGCGCGGTTTGCGCCAGACGAAGCCGGCGAAGCGCTCGTTCATCGGCGCCTCGGGCGTCTTCGGAAAATGGTGGAGCACATGGTGCGCGAATTCGCGCCAGTAGAGCTCGCGCTCGTAGACCTCGGCCCCGCCGTGCAGGCCGGCCCGGCTCTCGCTCGCGAGCTCGCGCTGCACCCGGGCCAGCGCTTGCACCGGCGTGATCTCGCCGAAATGCAGGTGCGGAGACAGCAGCGAAGTCAGCACCTGGTCGGGCCGGTCGCGGCCGGCCGCGTAGCCGTCGAGCGCCTTGCGGCAGAAACGGTCGAGGCGCGCGTGCGCGCCGTCCTCGCCGGGCGTCCAGGCTTCGACGAGGCCGCCGTCCCAGACGATCGTGGGCAGCAGCTTGAGCGAGGCCAGATCGTCGCTCGCGATTTTCTTCGCCGGCATCGGGATGCGCCTGGGCGCCGGAATCGGCTGCCGAGGCAGGCCGAGCGCCCTGGCCGAGCGCGAGAAGGGGGTGTAGACCCGATACGGCCCGCCCGAGCCGGTCTTGAGCGCCCAGGGCTCGACGAGCAGGTTCGCGGCGAAGGCCTGGGCCTCGACGCCGTCTTCGATCAAAGCCTCGCCGACGCGGCGATCCGACTTCACCCAGGCCGGTTCGTAGCGCCGGTTCCAGAACACCCCTTCGGCCCCGGTTTCCCCAACCAGCCTGCGCAGCTGCGCCAGCGGGTCGCCCTGCCGGATCACCAGCTGCGCGCCGGACTCGCGCAGCTGCGCATCGAGCGCGGCGAGCGAGTGATGCAGCCACCAGCGGCTCGCGGCACCGGGCGTCCAGGCGCCTTCGAGCGCCTCGGGCGGCAGGATGTAGACCGGCACGACGCGCTCGGCATGACCGAGCGCATGCGCGAGCGCCGGGTTGTCGGCCAGGCGGAGGTCGCGGCGAAACCACACCAGAGCAGTCTTCATTCGGAGTCGGTCGTCTCGAGGGAGCGCAGTCGATTACGGTAACGGGTGGGTCTCGGTTGCGACGTGCGAAGCTAGCAACGCGCAGCTGAACCGCCTCGATGTTTCCGCCTCCCGCTCCCGTTTCCCGGCCCCGTCCGCAGGCCGTGCGTATAATTTCGCCCCTTATGACCACTCCCTCCCCGAACGCCATCGACATCGTCGGCGTTCGCAAATCCTATGGCCGGCTCGAAGCGCTCAAGGGCGTCGAGTTTTCGATCGCGCGCGGCGAGTTCTTCGGCTTGCTGGGCCCCAACGGGGCCGGCAAATCCACGCTGATCAACACCATCGCGGGCCTCGTCGCACCCGACGCCGGCCATATCGCGGTGCTTGGCCACGACACCGTCAAGGACTTCCGCGCCGCCCGGCGCAAGCTCGGCGTGGTGCCGCAGGAACTCGTGTTCGACCCGTTCTTCAAGGTCGTCGACATGCTGCGCATCCAGGCCGGCTATTACGGCTCGGGCAGGGAAGTCTGGCCGTGGATCGACGAGATGCTCGAACGCCTCGATCTCTCATCGAAGCGCAATTCGCCGATGCGCGCGCTGTCGGGTGGCATGAAGCGCCGTGTGCTGATCGCCCAAGCCCTCGTGCACAAGCCGCCCGTGGTGATCCTCGACGAGCCCACGGCCGGCGTCGACGTGGAGCTGCGGCGCACGCTCTGGAGCTTCATGTCCGACCTGCACCGCCAGGGCCAGACCGTCGTTCTGACCACGCATTACCTCGAAGAAGCGCAGGAGATGTGCTCGCGCATCGCGATTCTCGACAAGGGCGAGATCAAGGCGCTCGAATCGACGCGCCAGCTGCTCAAGCGCCATCCGTTCCGCTTCCTGCGCATCAAGCTCGCCGGCGACGCGCAGCTGCCCGACGCCCTGCGTCCCCTGGTATCGAGCGAGAGCGACGGCGTGATCGAACTCAAGCTCGACACCTCGCAGCACCCGATCGGCGGCGTGTTCGACACGCTGCGCAACGCCGGCATCGCGATCGAAGACGTGCATACGCGCGAACCCGACCTCGAAGACATCTTCGTCGAGCTCACCAAGCGGGAGGCGGTGAAATGAGCCCGGATCAATTGGGTTTCTTCACGCTGCTGAAGAAAGAAGTGATGCGCTTCTGGTCGGTGCTCGGCCAGACCGTGACCGCGCCCGTCATCACCGCCCTGCTCTACCTGCTGGTGTTCGCGCAGGCGCTCGAAGGCCGCGCCTCGGCGTACGCGGGCGTCAGCTATACCGAGTTCCTGGTTCCGGGGCTCATCATGATGACGGTGCTGCAGAACTCGTTCGCCAACACGTCGTCGAGCCTCGTGCAGTCGAAAGTCATGGGCAACCTCGTGTTCCTGCAGATGGCGCCGCTCGGCCCGCTCGAATGGTTCGGCGCCTACGTGCTCGCAGCGCTCACACGTGCGGCGCTGGTCGCGGTAGCGATGCTGCTCGTGACCTTGCCGTTCGTGCACCTGCTGCCGCAGCAGCCGCTGGCGATGCTCGCGATCTTCCTGCTGTCGAGCGCGAGCCTCGCGGTGATCGGCCTGATCGCCGGCGTCCTCTCGCAGAAGTTCGATCACATTGCCGCGTTCACCAATTTCTTCATCAACCCGCTGTCGTTCCTGTCGGGCGTGTTCTACTCGGTGCACGCGCTGCCGAAGTTCTGGTATCACGCCTCCCACGCCAACCCGTTCTTCTACATGATCGACGGCTTCCGCTACGGCTTTTTCGGCAAGGCCGACGTCGCCATCTGGCAAAGCCTGGCCTGGACCGGCGGCTTCTTCCTCATTTCATCGGCCATCTGTTTGTGGATGCTGGTGACCGGCTACAAGATGCGGCGCTGAGCCGCCGCGCAGGGATTCTGGATGACCAAACACGATATTCAGCAGCTCATCGAAGCCGGCCTGCCCGGCGCCACCGTTCGCGTCATCAGCGACGACGGCCAGCACTTCGAAGCCGAGGTGATCTATTCGGGCTTCGCAGGCAAGCTGCCGCTCGCACAGCACCGCATGGTCTACGCGACGCTCGGCGATCGCATGGGCCGCGAAATTCACGCGCTACAACTCAAAACCCGAGCCAGCTGATGCTTTCAACGTCTCCCGCCTCCCGCTTCCCGTCTCCCGGCCTCTAAGTGGACAAGTTCATCATCGAAGGCAACGGCCCGCTGCGCGGCGAAATCGTCGCGTCGGGCGCCAAGAACGCGGCGCTGCCGATCCTCTGCGCCGGCCTGCTGTCGGACGAGCCGCTGACCGTCACCAACGTACCCAAGCTCTGGGACATCGGCACCACGCGCAAGCTGCTGACGCAGATGGGCGTGACGATGGAGCAGACCGATTCGCACACCTACGTGATCGACGCCAAGCCGATCACCACCTGCGTGGCGCCGTACGAACTCGTGCGCACGATGCGCGCCTCGATCCTGGTGCTCGGCCCGCTCGTCGCCAAGCGCGGCGAAGCGCACGTGTCGCTGCCGGGCGGCTGCGCGATCGGCGCGCGTCCGGTCGACCTGCACTTGATGGGCCTGGAGGCGATGGGCGCCGAGATCACGCTCGAAGGCGGCTTCATCCACGCCAAGTGCAAGAAGCTGCGCGGCGCGCGCATCGTCTTCGACACGGTGACCGTCACCGGTACCGAAAACCTGATGATGGCGGCGACGCTCGCCGAGGGCGAAACCATCCTCGAGAACGCGGCGCGCGAACCCGAAGTGGTCGACACCGCCAACTGCCTGCGCGCGATGGGCGCCAAGATCAGCGGCGACGGCACCACCACCATCCGCATCCAGGGCGTCGACAAGCTGCACGCCGCCACCCATCGCGTACTGCCCGACCGCATCGAAACCGGCACCTACCTCGTCGCCGCTGCGGTGACGCGCGGACGCGTTCGCGTGACGCAGACCGATCCGTCGATGCTCGATGCGGTACTCGTGAAACTGCAGCAGGCCGGGGCCAAGGTGCAGACCGGCACCGATTTCATCGACATCGACATGCAGGGCAAGCGGCCCGGCGCGGTCAACATCCACACCATGCCGCATCCGGGTTTTCCGACCGACATGCAGGCGCAGATGATGGCGCTCAACTGCGTGGCCGAAGGCGTCGGCACGATCCGCGAAACCATCTTCGAAAACCGCTTCATGCATGCGCAGGAGCTGCTGCGCCTCGGCGCGGACATTCGCATCGAGGGCAATCTCGCGGTCATCACCGGCCGCGAGCGCCTGCAGGCCGCGCCGATCATGGCCACCGACCTGCGCGCCTCGGCTTCGCTGGTGCTCGCGGCGCTCGCGGCCGACGGCGAGACCGTCATCGACCGCATCTACCACATGGATCGCGGCTACGAGGACATCGAGGGCAAGTTCCAGGCGCTCGGGGCCAACATCAAGCGCATCGGCAAGCAGTTCGGGTAGCACGAAACAACGGGAGCGCATCGCCATGCAGGCCAGACTCGCAGTGCTGATCGACGCCGACAATGCGCAGGCCGACCTGATCGAGCCACTGCTCAAGGAGGTGACCAAGTACGGCGTCGCCTCGGTCAAGCGCATCTACGGCGACTGGACCCAGACCCGGCTCGGCGGCTGGAAGAAGAAGCTCGTCGAGCATGCGATCCAGCCGATGCAGCAGTTCGGCTACACCACCGGCAAGAATTCCACCGACAGCGCGCTGATCATTGACGCGATGGATCTGCTGTACACGGAGAAATTCGACGGCTTCTGCCTGGTGTCGTCCGACAGCGATTTCACGCGCCTGGCGACGCGCCTGCGCGAAGCCGGGCTGACCGTCTACGGCTTCGGCGAGAAGAAAACCCCGCGCGCCTTCATCGGCGCCTGCGACAAGTTCATCTATGTCGAGAACCTGCGGCCCGAAGCGGGCGCCAGGCCCAGCGAAAAGAAGCCCGCCCAGGCCGCTGCCGCGCCGGCTGTCGAGCCGACCTCCAAAAAGGCGTCCGGCGCCCGCAAGAGGGCCAAGCCCGCCGTGGACGTGCCGCCTGGCACAGGTGCCGAAATACCCGCGCCCGCGGAACCCGAAAAACCCGCCGAGACCGATCTCGACGAACTGCTTACCGAAGCCGTCGACGCCTGCGCCGACGAGTCCGGCTGGGCGCATCTCGGCAGCCTGGGCCAGTACATCAGCAAACAGCAGCCCGACTTCGACTCGCGCACCTACGGCAAGAAGCGCCTGAGCGACCTCGTCAAGACCCTCGACAGCCTGGTGGTCGAGGCGCGGCCGGGCGCGGATGGAAAATCCACCGCGATCTACGTGCATCGCAAGTAAGCGCGTGAACGCCGCCAAGCCGCGCATCGAGATCGAGTTCTGCATGCAGTGCCGCTGGCTGCTGCGCGCCGGCTGGACCGCGCAGGAGCTGCTGACGACCTTCGCCGACGAGCTCGGCGAAGTCGCCCTGAGGCCCGGCAGCGGCGGCGTGTTTCGCGTTTCGGTGGACGGCGACACCGTCCACGACCGCAAGCGCGACGGCGGTTTCATCGAGCTGCCGGAGCTCAAGCAGCGCATCCGCGATCGCATCGCGCCCGAGCGCGATCTGGGCCACAGCGACCGCAAAAGTTGACGCCCCTTGCCGCGCGGCCTTTTTATAACCGAATACGATTACGGTATTTGAAGATATTCCTTTTGCATTGGGTGATCAGCGCCTAGATTGGCTGCTCTCAGGGCTCGTCCGAGCCTTCTTCGAGGCGTCCAACGCCAGGAGCACCTCATGTCGTTTCATGCAGCGCGCGCCCCGCTGGCAGGAATTTCCGCCCCGGAGCCTTCCGTGTCGGCCCGTGACGAAGACCGGTTCGAGGCACTCGAGCTGCCGCATGGCGGCGGGCTGGCCCCCACCAGTGCCTGGGCGCTCGTCCGCAGCGGCCAGGTCACGCTCGTCGACGTGCGCACGAGCGAAGAGCGCAAGTTCGTCGGCCATGTCCCGGACAGCGTGCACGTTCCGTGGGCGACCGGCACCGCGCTCACGCGCAACCCGCGCTTTGCGCGCGAACTCGAAGCCAAGCTCGGCGGCAAGGATAGGCCCACGCTGCTGATCTGCCGCAGCGGCAAGCGGTCGGCGCAGGCCGTCGAAGCCGCGATCAAGGCCGGCTTCAGCCGCATCGCCAACGTGCTCGAGGGCTTCGAAGGCGATCTCGATGCGCAGCAGCAGCGCGGCCATGACAACGGATGGCGTTTCCATGGCTTGCCATGGAAACAGGATTAGTGGTCATGGCTTGCCGTGTGTAAAACAAGATTGAATGAGTCACGGCTTGCCGTGGTGCATGACTAAAGCAACGGAATCGATCGCCACGTGAGCCTTCCCGACTCCAACCCGGAATCCGAGCCCGTCCCGCATTGGGACCTGACCGCAATCGTCCAGGACCTCAAGGCCGCACGCGAGCAATGGCGGCACCGTCGCCATCGTGATCGCGACAAGGGCGACCGCGAGTTCCCGTCGCCCGATCGCGTGCGCGACCTGCTGGGCTTGCTGCGCGGCGCGCTGTTCCCGCTGCGCCTCGGGCCGACGGATTTGCAGCGCGGCGGCGAAGACTTCTACGTCGGTCATGCGCTCGACCGCGCCTTGACCGGGCTCGTCGAGGAAGCACGGCTGGAGCTCGCGAGCCACGCCACCGCGGACGAGGCGCGCAGGCTCGCGCAAGCACGCATCAGCGCGTTCGCGCACAGCCTGCCGGAGCTGCGCGCGCTGCTCGACACCGACGTCGAAGCCGCGTTCCAGGGCGATCCGGCCGCGCGCAGCGTCGACGAAGTACTGCTCTGCTATCCGGGCGTGCATGCGCTGATCCATCACCGCCTCGCGCATCGGC
This sequence comes from Hydrocarboniphaga effusa AP103, assembly GCF_000271305.1. Lineage (GTDB taxonomy): Bacteria > Pseudomonadota > Gammaproteobacteria > Nevskiales > Nevskiaceae > Hydrocarboniphaga > Hydrocarboniphaga effusa. The sequence goes on along the minus strand of NZ_AKGD01000002.1, from coordinate 356,952 downwards.
TTTATCAGCTCGGCCTGCCGCTGATCGCGCGCATCATCGCCGAGCTCGCGCATTCGGAAACCGGCATCGACATTCATCCGGGCGCTCGCATCGGCCGCTATTGCTTCATCGACCACGGTACCGGCGTGGTCATCGGCGAGACCGCCGAGATCGGCAATCACGTGCGGCTCTACCAGGCCGTCACGCTCGGCGCCAAGCGCTTCGAAGTCGGCGAAGACGGCTCGCTCGCCAAGGGCCAGCCGCGCCATCCGGTGGTCGAAGACGATGTCGTCATCTACGCCGGCGCGACCGTGCTCGGGCGCATCGTCATCGGCAGGGGGTCGAGCATCGGCGGCAATGTCTGGCTCACGCGCTCGGTGCCGCCCAACAGCCAGATCACGCAGGCCCAGTCGCAGCACGCCAATCGCGGTCCGACCGACGGCCACTCCGCATGAAACCCGTGCATCAGCGGCTGGGGCCCATCGTGCGCGAGGCCCGTATCGCACAAGGCTGGTCACAGGAAAGGCTCGCCGAAACCGCGGGCCTCGATCGCAGCTACGTCGGTGAAATCGAGCGCGGTCGCGTGAGCCCCACGCTGCTGACGCTCGAAAAGCTCGCCACCGCCTTGCGGCTCTCGCCATCGGAACTGATCGGCCGCTGCGAGCTGCGCAGCCCGCCCGACCCCACGCAGAATTCCGGCTTACCGCTTGCGGGCGATAGTCCGTAGACCATCGGCTTAGCACTGCGCATTCTTACCTTATTCCCGCAGTGCCTGATCCATTCAACTTTCCCCGATTGGAGTCGCGATGGTCGATTCAGTCCCGCAGACGCTTGGCGATGCCAGCGCTCGCAAACTCGCCAATACCACCAAGACCCCGGCGCAACTGCCGATCATCACGCCGCGCTGGCTCACCCACCTGTTGCAGTGGACGCCGGTCGAAGCGGGCGTGTATCGCGTCAACCAGGTGCGCAACCCGGCCGACATCCGCACCGCCTGCTCGGTGACCGAGCAGGGCGAGCTGCCGAATTCCTTCGTCGACTACGACCCGCATCCGCCGGAATACGTGCTCAAGCAGGTCGCGACCAAGCTCAACATCGCGACGCGCGTCGCCGACCTGTATTCGAGCCCCTACGACCAGATCAAGGAGCAGCTGCGCCTGATCATCGAAACGATCAAGGAGCGCCAGGAAAGCGAGCTCATCAACAACCCGGAATACGGCCTGCTCGCGCAGGTCGCCGAAGAGCAGCGCGTCTACCCGCTCACCGGCGCGCCGACGCCGGACGACATGGACGAGCTGCTGACCAAGGTCTGGAAGGAGCCGGCGTTCTTCCTCGCGCATCCGCTCGCGATCGCCGCGTTCGGCCGCGAGTGCACGCGCCGCGGCGTTCCGCCGCCGACCGTGAGCCTGTTCGGCTCGCAGTTCATCACCTGGCGCGGCGTGCCGCTGATTCCGTCGAACAAGCTGCCGATCGACGACGGCAAGTCCAAGATCATCCTGCTGCGCGTCGGCGAAAAGCGTCAGGGCGTGGTCGGCCTGTTCCAGCCGGGCCTCGCCGGCGAGCAGACGCCGGGCCTGTCGGTGCGCTTCATGGGCATCGACGATCACGCGGTCGCCTCGTACCTGGTCTCGCTGTACTGCTCGCTCGCGGTGCTCACGCCCGACGCGCTCGCCGTGCTCGAAGACGTCGAGATCGGCAAGTACCACGACTATCCCGATACGTATAAGTGAAGGATCGGGTCATGGCCTCGGATCAGGACTTCGACGGCCGCGCCGGCTTGCCCGACGACGCGACGCTGAGCCTGCTCGCGTCGGAGCTGTTCCAGACGCCGCCGGGCGCCGCGCAGCAGGCGCCCACCGCGCCGACGCGACCGGTGCAGCTCGCCCCGCCCGGCAGCTTGCCGGGCGGTGGCGTGTCGCCGCTGTCGCATCTGCCGCCGGTGCCGTATGCGACTTCGCTGCCGGCAACCCCGCCGTTCAAGGCCACGCCACAGGCTGCCGCTGAGTTCGCGGCGCCTCCGGTGCTGCTGACGCCGCGCATCCTGCCGACGCAGGCGGTGTCGGCCGACCTGCCCGGTGTGCAAAGCACGGTGTTGCCGATGCATTCGCGTGGCGGCGGCCCGCTGGCCGGCGTGCCCGAGGCGCCCGCTGCAGTGGCCGAGACCGCGCCGGCCTCGGTGAAGAATCCGCCGAGCAGTCCCTACTACTTCATCGGCGATACGAGCTCCGCCGCTGCGCCGGCGCTCGATCTGTCGCAGCTCTCGGCGTTCGCGCTGCCGGGCGTCCCGCCGCAATCCGCGCAGGTACCCGCCGCAGCTTCACTGCCCGCTCCGGGCCTGCCGGGCGCTGCGATCTCGAATCCGAAAAACGGTTCGGCCGCCACAGCGCTGCCGTCCGCTCCGAGCTATTACTTCACCGATCTGAGCACGCCGCGCGCGAACCCGCCGCCAGCGGTTCCGCAGGGCCGCGGCGCGTTCGACGTGAATGCGATCCGCCGCGATTTCCCGATCCTCGCCACGCGCGTCAACGGCGGAAAGAATCAGCTGGTCTGGTTCGATAACGCGGCGACGACGCAGAAGCCTCGCGCGGTGATCGAGCGGCTCTCGTACTTCTACGAGAACGAGAACTCGAACATCCACCGCGCCGCGCACGAACTCGCCGCTCGCGCGACCGATGCCTACGAAGGCGCGCGCAAGAAGATCGCCAGGTTCATCGGGGCATCGCAGCCCGAAGAAATCATCTTCGTGCGCGGCACCACCGAAGGCATCAACCTGATCGCCCAGACCTACGGCAAGCAGAACGTGCGCGAAGGCGACGAGATCGTGATCTCGCACCTGGAGCATCACGCCAACATCGTGCCCTGGCAGATGCTGTGCGCCGAAAAGGGCGCGAAGCTGCGCGTGATTCCGGTCGACGACACCGGCCAGGTGCGGCTCGACGAGTTCCAGAAGCTGCTGTCCGATCGCACCAGGATCGTCTCGGTGACGCAGGTTTCGAACGCGCTCGGCACCGTCGTTCCGGTCAAGCAGATCATCGACATCGCGCATCGCTACGGCGCCAAGGTCGTCATCGACGGCGCGCAATCGGTCTCGCATCTGCGCATCGACGTGCAGCAGCTCGATGCGGATTTCTTCGTGTTCTCGGGCCACAAGATTTTCGGCCCGACCGGCATCGGCGCGGTCTACGGCAAGCGCGACATTCTCGAGCACATGCCGCCGTATCAGGGCGGCGGCAACATGATCGCCGACGTGAGCTTCGACAAGACGGTCTATCACGGCGCGCCGACGCGCTTCGAAGCCGGCACGGGCAATATCGCGGATGCGGTGGGACTGGGTGCGGCACTCGATTACGTCGATCGCATCGGCATCGAGAACATCGCGCGCTACGAGCATGAGCTGCTGGAATACGGCCAGGAACAGCTCTGCACGATTCCGGGGCTTTGCCTGATCGGAACGGCGGCGGACAAGACCAGCGTGATGAGCTTCGTGCTCGACGGCTACACCACGCACGAAGTCGGTCAGGCGCTCAGCGAGGAAGGCATCGCCGTGCGTACGGGCCATCACTGCGCGCAACCGATCCTGCGCCGTTTCGGCCAGGAAACCACGGTGCGTCCGAGCGTGGCGTTCTACAACACCTTCGATGAGATCGACGCGATGATCGCGGTGCTTCGCAAGCTCAAGGGCAAGCGGCGCTAAACCTCGTCAGTCGTCGAAAGCAGCACAAATCATCGCCGGCGCTCATACGCCGGCGATTTTCTTTGCTGCGCCGTTGGGCTATTTCGACTTCGCACGGCTGCGTTGAGCCGCCGTCTTGGTCGTGCTGCGTCGACGCGTGCTGCTGCCGGAGCGCTTCGATACCGCCCCCTTGTTCGGCGAACGCCCCTTGCGCGTCGCGGCGGCCCGGCGCGCCGAATCCTTGCGCGCGGCCTTCTTCGCGGTCTTGGCGACCTTGCGGCCCGAGCCGCTCTTTTCGCCACCGCCGCTCTGCTTGTTGACAGTGGCCCAGGCACGGGCGGCCGCTTCCTTCTTGGGCGTTCCGCGCTTCTCGTAGCTCTTCTCGATCTTCTCGGCCTTGCGCTTTTGCTCGGCCGTGTAGGTGGACTTGTCTCCTCTGGGCATGACGGACTCCTGTCTTGCGTGCGGAGCCTGCAGTGTCGGCGCCCGCGATGAGCCTGTCCTGAAAGGTTCCGACACGGCCGTACAAGCTGAAACCGCGCAGCGATGGCATGTGCTGCCGGCGAGCGATTAGAATGCGCGCCACCCACCGACATCGATCGCTTGTCCGGCAGGCAGCCCCTACGCCACCGAACAAGGATTCCGCATGTCCGCTGCCTATCGCCGCGCGCGCTTACGCGCATCGTCTTCGCGTGTCGCTGTTCTGCTTCCGCTGTGCTGGTCCGTCGCCTCATTAGCCCAGCAGGACACCGAGTCGCCTGCCGTCACGCTCGACGCCGTCACGGTCACCGAATCGACCGAAAATCCGTCTCCCTATACCGTCGAAGTGACGGCGTCGTCGACGCGCCTGCCCCTGAGCCTGCGCGACACGCCGCAGTCGCTCACGGTGTTCACCGAGCAGCGCATCCAGGACCAGAACCTGCAATCGCTGCGCGACGTGCTCGACAACACGCCGGGCGTCTACTCGTACGCCTACGACACCGAGCGCGTGGTGTTCACCGCGCGCGGTTTCGTGATCGACAACCTCCTCAACGACGGCGTGCCGATGCCGGTGGGACTCAACGCCGGCTCCGCCGACCCGACGCTCGACACCGCGCTCTACGAGCGCATCGAGATCGTGCGCGGCGCCACGGGGCTGCTGTCCGGCGCCGGCAACCCGTCGGCCGCGATCAACCTCGTGCGCAAGCATGCGGATGCGCAGCAACCCGAAGGCTCGCTGTTGCTGAGCTACGGCTCCTGGAACAACTTCCGCAGTGTCGGCGACATCAGCACGCCGTTGAACCAGGACGGCAGCGTGCGAGCCCGCGTCGTCGCGGTCTACCAGAATCGCGAGTCGTATCAGGATCTGTACGAGAACGAGAAACAGGTTTTCTACGGCGTGGTCGATGCGGATCTCACATCGCAGACGCGCCTGAGCCTCGGCTACGATTTTCAGAAGACCTTGCCTCAAGGAAACACCTGGGGCTCGTTCCCCTTGTTCTTCAGCGACGGCACGCGCACCGATTGGTCACGCTCGGTCACCACCGCGGCCGACTGGTCGTTCTGGAACAACAAGACGCAGACGGCCTTCGCCGAGCTCCATCACGAATTCGCCAACGGCTGGTCGCTGCGCTCGAGCGTTTCGCGCCGCCAGATCGATGGCGACTCGAACCTGTTCTATCTCTCCGGCGCTCCCGATCGCGACAGTGGCCTGGGCCTGGAGCCCTACGCGTATCGCAGCGACGATCACGGCCGGCAGAACGCGATCGACGTCTACGCGAGCGGGCCGTTCCAGCTGTTCGGACGCCGGCACGAGCTCGTCGTCGGCGCCATGGGCGCCTTGCGACACCAGGACGCCTACGAGCACCAGGTGGTGGGCGAACTGGAAGGCACCGGCAACTTCTTCGACTGGGACGGCTCGTATCCGGAGCCGACGTATTCGCCCAATGCCGACTACGCGATGCGCGTGCGCGGCCGCCAGAGCGCCGCATACACCGCGCTGCGCCTCTCGCTGGCCGATCCGCTCAAGCTCATCGCGGGCGCGCGCCTGAGCCAGTGGAAGAGCGACTACTTCTACATCTACAGCGGCCCGGAGCCCTTCTTGCAGAATCACGACAAGCTCACGCCGTACGCGGGCCTGATCTACGACTTTTTGCCGCAGTGGTCGGCTTTCGCGAGCTACACGAAGATCTTCAATCCGCAGAATTATTTCCTGGCCGACAAGCGCATCATCGAGCCGCTCGACGGCTACAGCACCGAAGTCGGCATCAAGGGTTCGCACTTCGACGGCAAGTTCAACACCTCGCTGACCTTGTTCGATACGCGCCAGGACAATGTGGCCAACCCGACCGGCGAATACATCGACGGCAACCTGAACCTGCCGATCTACGCGTCGGTCGACGGCACGCGCTCGCGCGGCTTCGAGCTCGAAGTCTCCGGTGAACTCGCACGGCACTGGAACCTCAGCGCCGGCTGGTCCTACTTCAAGCTGGAAGATGGCAACGGCAACGGCATTCGCCGCTACGTTCCACGCACGACGCTCCGCACGTTCACCACGTACACGCTGCCGGGCGACTGGAATAAGCTCACGGTCGGTGGCGGCGTGAACTGGCGCTCGAAGAACGAGGTTCCCGTGTCCAACCCGAGCTTTGAGCTGGAGCCGGTGTCGCAGAAGGGCGTCGCGCTCGCGAGCCTCATGGCGCGCTACGAAATCACGCCGAGGATCACCGCGCAGCTCAACGCCGACAACCTGTTCGACAAGAAGTACTACGTGATCGACGAGTACGGAAACCTGTACTTCGGCCAGCCCGCGAGCGTCGCGGCGAGCCTGAGCTACAGCTTCTGATCCGGCGCTCGCGCGCCCTCGCCGAGCGCGCGCGACGGATCGAAGCGCAGCGCGACGCCCGACAGCCGCGCGCGCAAGCTCGCGCGAATGTGCGCCGCGATGAGCTGCGCCGCCGCGGCGATCGAAAAGCCCTCGGGCCGGATGTTGGAGATGCAGTTGCGCGCCTCGTCGGTGGTGCCGACTTTCGGCGCGTAGGTGACGTAGGCCCCGAGGCTGTCGGGTGACGACAGCCCGGGGCGCTCGCCGATCAGGCTGACCGCGAGTTTCGCTTCGATGTATTCGCCGACTTCGTCGGCGAGCGCCACGCGCGCCTGCGTCGCGATGACGATCGGGGCGACCGAAAAGCCTTCGAGCAGCGGTTTCAATTGCGCGAGCAGCGCAGCCGCATGGCGCTGCACCGCGATCGAAGACAGGCCATCGCCGATCACGAAGACGATGTCGGCTTCGCGCTCCACTTCGGCAAGCTCTGCGAGCGATTGCGCGTGCAGGCGACGGCCCCAATCGGGGCGCGCGAGATAAGCCGCACGATCATCGGCCCGGCTCCTGACCTCGATCACGCGCCAGCCCGCATGCTCGAGTTCGCTACGCAAGGCCGGCACCTCGAGCGGCAGATGCACCGCGTCACGCGCCTGCGCATGGGCGAGGCCGAAGGCGAGCACCTCGCGCGTCGGCAGGCTGCTGCCGCTGCGACCGATCGCGATGCGCGCGGCGGTGTGACGGCGCAGCTCGCTCCAGGGATCGAGCGCCGGCTCGCTGCGGCCGCGAACGAGGTCGGGCTCGTCGCTCATGAGGCCACCGCTGCGAACGCACTCAGCGCGGTGAACGCCCTGGTCTGGCGCGCATCGCGCAGCCGCCCCCGCTCGTCGATGATCTGCATCTTCTCAAGCCAGGCTTCGAACTCGGGCGCGTGCTTCAAGCCCAGGGCTTCGCGCACGTACAAGGCATCGTGAAAACTGGTGCTCTGGTAATTGAGCATGATGTCGTCCGCACCCGGAACGCCCATCACGTAGTTCACACCGGCCGCACCGAGCAGCAGCAACAGGTTGTCCATGTCGTCCTGGTCGGCTTCGGCGTGATTGGTGTAGCAGACGTCGACACCCATCGGCAGCCCGAGCAGCTTGCCGCAGAAATGATCTTCGAGTGCGGCGCGAATGATCTGCTTGCCGTCGTAGAGATATTCGGGGCCGATGAAGCCGACCACGGTATTCACGAGCAGCGGCCGGTATTGCCGCGCAACCGCGTAGGCGCGCGCCTCGCAGGTCTGCTGATCGACACCGTGATGCGCATCGGCCGACAGCGCGCTGCCCTGCCCGGTCTCGAAGTACATGAGGTTCCCGCCGACGGTTCCGCGCTTGAGCGAACGCGCGGCGTCGTAGGCTTCCTGCAGCATCGCGAGCGTGATGCCGAAGCTCTTGTTCGCCGCCTGCGTGCCGGCGATCGACTGGAACACCAGATCGATCGGCACGCCGGCTTCGATCGCCTCGATTTGCCTCGTCACATGCGTGAGCACGCAGGACTGCGTTGGAATCTCGAAGCGTGCGATGAGTTCGTCGAGCAGGCGCCAGAGCGCCGCGAGCTTGACGGGTTCGTCCGACACCGGATTGATGCCGATCACCGCATCGCCGCAGCCGTACAACAGGCCGTCGAGGATCGAAGCGGCGATGCCTTGCGGATCGTCGGTCGGATGATTCGGCTGCAAGCGGACCGCGAGCCGTCGTGGCAAGCCGATGGTGTTGCGAAAGCGCGTCACCACGCTGCATTTGCGCGCCGCGAGCACCAGGTCCTGGTTGCGCATGAGCTTGGAGACCGCCGCGACCATCTCGGGCGTGAGGCCCGGCGCCAGTGCTTGCAGCGTAGCGCCGTCGGTCGCATCGGACAGCAGCCAATCGCGGAACTCACCGACGCTCAGGCTCGCGATTGCGGCGAAGGCCTTGGTGTCGTGCGTGTCGACGATCAGGCGCGTGACATCGTCGGTCTCGTAGGCGATCAACGCTTCTTCGACGAAGCGCTGGAGCGGAACCTGCGCAAGCGCGAGCTTGGCCGCCATGCGCTCCTCGGCAGTCGCGGCCGCGATACCGGCGAGCAAGTCGCCCGAACGCAACGGCGTGGCCTTGGCCATGAGTTCGCGCAAGCTATCGAAGCGGTAGCTGCGGACGCCGATGGTGTGGGCGTAGGACATGCCGGCACTCCAGCAATGATTGGACCAGGGCGGTGTGTCGAGATTTTGCTGTTGGGAGTATGAACCGTGCGTTATGGGCTTTGCGCCGGGGCAGCAGCTGAGCACTGAGGGTTTTGACCTCGCCGGTCGGGCCGTACTTTCTTTGCTTGTGCAAAGAAAGTCCGCATCGAGCGCACACCCTGGTGACGCACTTTCGCTGCGCGAAAGTCCCCTGCGCGCGCTCCGCTGCTCGGTGCGTCACAAGGGAACCCGGGTAAGTCAAAAGCAAACAGCAAAAGCGAAACCCAGCGGGTCCATGCTGTCCCCTCTCCCGCGAGCGGGAGAGGGTGGCGCGTCAGCGCCGGGTGAGGGAGCGCTCTTGGGCAGTGTGCAATTTACGAGGTGTGTTCCCTGATTTGCAGGAGCAAAGAAAGTAAGGCCCGACCGGCGAGGTCAAAAGCCCTCAGCTCACAACTGAAACAACAGCACCCCCCACGGGCGCGGACTTCGGGGCCTGCTTTCTTTGCTTACTTTCTTTGCAGGAGCAAAGAAAGTAAGGCCCGACCGGCGAGGTCAAAAGCCCTCAGCTCACAACTGAAACAACAGCACCCCCCAACAATCAAAAACCATCTCCGCAAGCGAGCAAGCAAAACAACAACAGATCAAACCGCCAACGCAGCAGCAGCAGCAGACCCCACTACCCCATGCTCGCGATGCCGCAAAACCCGCCCCGCCGACTCCACACCGAACACCGGCAGATAAGCCCCATCGCGCCACAACAGCTTGCCGCCCACGACCACGGCCGCGACCACGCCATCAGGCCGGTTCACGAGTTGATGATGCGCAAAGCACTCGCGCCAGACGTATTCCACCGTGCGCTCCGGATTCCAGCGCTTCAAGGCCTGCGGATCGACCACCGCGATATCCGCGGCAGCGCCCACTTCCAGCCGGCCCGCATCGAGTCCGAAGAATTCCGCGGGCTCGCTCGTCAGGCGCCGCACGGCCGTCGCCACGCGTGACACACCGTCTTCCTGCGCGATCTTGAGCATGCGCAGGTTGCCGTCGTAGAAGGCCATGTTGGTCAGGTGCGCGCCGCTGTCGTTGAAGCCCGGCAGCAGCAGCGGCTCGAACAGCAGGCGCTTGATCGTCCGCGCATCCGCGTTCGCGGTGATGGTGGTCCAGCGAAGTTCGGTGTCGAAACGGCGCAGCAGGTGGATGAGGAAATCCGCATCGTCGGGCGACTGCGCAAACGAGGCGAAGGTCTCGCGCTCGGATTCGCTGCGCGCACCCTGGCCGTTGCGCTGCCAGTTCAACAGGCGCTCGTGCACCGCCTGCAGGGTTTCGCCGGCCCACTCCGCGATCGGCGCGCGATCGATGCGCATGTCGCGCAGGTCGCGCGACAGCACGTTGTTCTCGCGACGCAGCCAGCGCGCGATGCGCGCGAGGTTGAAGCCGCGCTTGCCCTGGTTCCACATGCGGCGGAAGTCGGCGACCCAGGCCGGATCGTTCATGATCGCGAGCCGCGCGGCGCGATCTTCGAGATCGCATTCGTTGAGCGCGCGCAGGCACGGAATTTCTTCGGAGATCGGCGTGATGACGCCGTCCGCCCAGGTCTGGAACGGAGCCGCGAGCGCCTGGAAGCGGAAGCGTCCGCGCAGCAGCTTCGAGTTCAGGATGCGCGACAGCATCATCGCCATCGGCAGCAGCGAGCGATTGGTGTTGAACTCCATCGCCGCGACCGCGGTGGTCTTGAGCGTGCGGCCGAACAGCAGGCCCGAAGTCAGCAGGAAGTTGCGGATGATCGCGAGCTTGTCGTCCTTCGGCGGCGTGGCCTGCCAGACGCGGCCCCAGCGCCGCACGACGTGGGTGAGCCGCTTGAGCTCGCCGTAGCCGGCGAACTGCGTCGGAATCTGCTTGCGCGTGTTCGGCTCGTTGGCGAGGTAGTGAAACGGCAGCGCGTCGGTGGAAAAACCGATGTAGCCCTCGCGCATGCCTTTCTCGACGAGCGCTTCCATGCGCGCGAGCTCGGCCGAACTCGGATCGCGCGTGATCGAAGCCTGCAGGCCCATCACCTCGATGCGCAGCATCGAATGCGGAATCATCGGCGCCACGTTGGGGCCGAGCGCCTTGCAATCGAAGTGCGCGAGATAGTCGGCCGAATCGTTCCAGTCGACGATGTCGGCCACCTTGCTCAGCACGGTCTTGGGCACGTTCTCGACGCGCGCGAAGCAGTCGACGATCGGATCGGCGCCGTCGCGGCGCAGTGCGCCGAACGCCAGGCCCAGCGAGCAGTTGGCGACGACGACGGTCGTCGTGCCGTGGCGCACGGCTTCGGGCAGGCCGGGTTCGAGTTCGACTTCGAGATCGAAATGCGTGTGGATGTCGAGCAGGCCGGGCATCAGCCAGCGGCCGCTCGCATCGACGGTTTGCGTGGCCTGCGCGGCCGGCAGATCGGCGCCGATCGCGGCGATGCGCCCATCGGCCACCGCGACGTCCTGCACGCGCGGCGCGGCATCGGTTCCGTCGAACACCAAAGCGTTCTTGAACAGCAGGCTCCAGGGAGCGTGGCTACCATCCATGCTGCATCTCCACCCAAACGATTGGTCCATTAAAACGCGGCGCCATCGACGGTGAAGTAGGAATTTCGCTTCTGTTGCGCGGACTAGGTCAATCTTCCCAAGACCCGCCGTTCAGCTGTGCGAGCCCGGAGTCTCGCGGATCAGACGGGCTTCTGCGCCCGGGCGATCGTCGAGGTCGTCGAATAACCGTCGTAGAAGTCGAGGATCACGGTGCGGCCGCCGGCCGCGGCCACGGCCTCGTGGCCGGCCACCTGCTCGACCGTGTAATCGCCGCCCTTGACGAGAATGTCGGGCAGCACGCGGCCGATCAGCCGCGCCGGCGTGTCTTCGCCGAAGGCCACCACCGCGTCGACGCACTTGAGCCCGGCCAGCAGGCGCATGCGATCGGCCACCGTGTTGAGCGGGCGCGCAGGACCCTTGAGTCGGCGCACGGAATCGTCGTCGTTGACCGCGACGATGAGCCGGTCGCCGAGCTTGCGCGCCTGTTCGAGATAGCGCAGATGGCCGACGTGCAACAGATCGAAGCAGCCGTTGGTCATCACCACGCGCTGGCCTTGCGCGCGCGCGCGTTCCATCCAGCCGAGCAAGGCGTCCTCGTCGAACATGCCGGCCTCGCTGTCGCCGACCGGGTGCGGATCGAGCGTGGCTTCGAGTTCGGCCGGCGACACCGTGGCCGCGCCGAGCTTGCCGACGGTGATGCCGGCCGCGGCGTTCGACAACGTCACCGCCCGTTCGAGATCAGCGCCGGCCGCGAGCGCGGCCGTGAGCGTGGAGATCACCGTGTCGCCCGCACCGGTCACGTCGAACACTTCGCGCGCCTGCGTCGGCAGATGCAGCGGCGCCGCATCGACGCGCAACAACGTCATGCCCTTTTCGCTGCGCGTGACGAGCAGCGCCTGCAGTTGCAACTCGTGCAGCAGCGCTTCGCCCTTGGCGACCAACGTAGCCTCGTCCGCACAGGCGCCGACCACGGCTTCGAGCTCGGGCACGTTCGGCGTCAGCAGCGTGGCCCCGCGATAGCGCGCGTAATCGCTGCCCTTGGGATCGACCGTGACGGGCTTGCCGGCGCGCCGGCAAGCCTCGATCAGCGCCTGCACCTGCGCCAGCGTGCCCTTGCCGTAATCGGACAGCAGCACCGCGTCGACCTGCGGCAGCAGCGCGTCGAAAGCCCTGGAGAAGTCTTCGCGCGCGAAGGCATCGCCCGCGGCGAACGATTCTTCGAAGTCGAGCCGGATCACCTGCTGGTTGCGCGAGAGCACGCGCAGCTTGGTGATGGTGGGATGCGTCGGCGCTTCGATCCAGTGCGCGGCGATCGAGGCTTCGGCGACGCGTTCGCGCAGCACCGCGCCGGCTTCGTCCGCGCCGATCACGCCGAGCAGGCGCGTCTGCACGCCCAGCGCCGCGAGGTTGAGCGCCACGTTGGCCGCGCCGCCCGGACGCGCCTGATCGCGGCTCACGCGCACCACCGGCACCGGCGCTTCGGGTGAGATGCGCGAGGTGCTGCCGGTCCAGTAGCGATCGAGCATCACGTCCCCGACCACGAGCACGCGGGCCTTGGCGAAGCGCGGCAGCAGACTCATGAAAAGCTCGTCTCGGGCATGGGCTGGCGAGGGTACAACAGACCGGGAGACGGGAGACGGGGACGGGAGACGCAAGGAAAAAGTCTTACCGATGTCCCACCCAAGCGATTTCGCCACAGCCGCCGCTTCTACGTCTCCCGTTCCCCATCTCCCGTCATATAGTCCGCCCATGAAAATCCTCCTCGTCATCCACACGCGCACCGTCGGCGGTGTCGAGCGCCATGCGATGGCGCTCATGCAGGGGTTGCGCGCGCGCGGGCACGAGGTCGCTTACGCGGGGCCGGCCAAGGGCTGGCTCGGCCGGCGGGTCGCCGAGCTCGGGCTGCCGATGCTCGATCTGCGCATGCGCGGCTATCTGGACCTGCCATCGATGCTGCGCCTGGCCCGCTACGCGGGCGACTTCGGCGCCGACCTGCTGCACGGGCATTCGCAGCGCGGCTCGCATTACGCGGCGATGGCCGGGCTCATCGCCCGCCTGCCCGCGGTCGCGACCGCGCATTCGCCGCGCTCCTGGCGCTTCTTCGGCGCGGCCCGGCGCATCATCGCGGTCTCCGATTCGGTACGCCGCACGCTGGTTGAACACGGGCGCGCGGAGCGCAAGATCCGCGTGGTCTACAACGGCGTCGTCGATCTGCTGCCGGGCATCGGCAACGCGCCCGAGCTGCGCGCCGAACTCGACCTGCCGCCCGATGCGCTGATCGGCGGCATGGTCTCGCGCCTGGTGTCGCAGAAAGGCCACGACCTGATCGTCCGCCTGATGGCCGAGCATGCCGACCTGCACAACTTCTTCCTCGTCGTCGTCGGCCCCGATCGCACGCGCTGGGGCCGGCAGGTGCGCGAACTCGCCGAATCCCTCGGCGTGGCCCACCGGCTGCGCTTTCTCGGCGAACGCCACGACGTCGGTCCGCTGATGGCGAGCTTCGATTTCGTGCTCGCGCCGTCGCGCCAGGAAGGCTTCAGCCTCACGCTGATCGAGGCCGCATCGGTCGGCAAGCCGGTGATCGCGACCGCCGTCGACGGCAATGCCGAGATGATCGTCGACGGCGTGACCGGCCTGCTCGCCGAGCCCGAGTCGGTCGCCGGCCTGGCGAGCGCGATCCGCCGGCTGCGCGACGAACCCGGCCTCGGCGAGCGGCTCGGGGCCGCGGCGCGCGAGCGCTACGAGCGCGAGTTCACCGACGAGGCGATGATCCGGCGCACCGTGGCCGTCTACAGCGAGGCGATCGACTCGCGCCGGCGGAAGCTCGAGCCGCCGCGGGCGCTGCCTCCGCTGCAGACCTGAGCGAGCGTTCCGGAGCGCGCAAACGAAAACGCCCCGTCCGCGATCATCACCATCGCGGACGGGGCGTTCTCTACATCGGCAGGCCGCTCAGATGTGGCTGAGCCACTCCGGATACTCCTCGCGCTGGCCCTTGACCTGGGCGAGGTAGGTGGCCTGCAGCTTCTGCGTGATCGGGCCGCGCGAGCCGCTGCCGATCGCGCGATTGTCGAGCTCGCGGATCGGCGTGACTTCGGCCGCGGTGCCGGTGAAGAAGGCCTCGTCGGCGACGTAGATCTCGTCGCGCGTGATGCGGCGCTCGCGCACCTTGTAGCCGAGGTCCTCGGCGAGCTTCATGACCGTGCGGCGCGTGATGCCGTCGAGCGCCGAGGTGACGTCCGGCGTGCTGATGACGCCGTCGGTGACGACGAAGATGTTCTCGGCCGAGCCTTCGGCGACGAAGCCTTCCGGATCGAGCATCAGCGCTTCGTCGTAGCCGTCCTTGAGCACCTCGTTCAAGGCCATCGACGAATTGAGGTAGTTGGCGTTGGCCTTGGCGCGGCAGACCGCCGCATTGACGTACTGGCGCTGGAACGAGCTGGTCTTGACGCGGATGCCGCGCTCCATGTTCTCGGCACCCAGGTAGCTGCCCCAGGTCCAGGCAGCGACGATCACGTGGGTCTTGAGGCCGGCGGCGCGCAGGCCCATGCCTTCGCTGCCGTAGAACACCATCGGACGCAGGTAGGCCTCCTTGAGCTTGTTCGCGCGCAGCACTTCGAGCTGGGCCTCGTTGAGCTCGTCCTCGCTGAAGGGCATCGCCATGCCGATGATCTTGGCGCTGTTGAACAGGCGGCGCGTGTGTTCCTTCAGACGGAAGATCGCGGTGCCCTTGGAGGTCTCGTAGGCGCGCACGCCTTCGAAGCAGCCGGCGCCGTAGTGCAGCGTGTAGGTCAGCGTGTGCGTGGTGGCTTCGCGCCAGGGCACCATCTTGCCGTCGTACCAGATGTAGCCGTCGCGATCGGAAAAGCTCATGACCGGGAATCCTGTGTGTTCGTGGGGGTGTTCGGGATGCCGCGGCCCTTGATCTGTCGAGGTCGGCCTGCGAGCGGCGGCTATTATAGGCGCCCGCCCCCGACGACGCCCGCCGCTTTGGCCCTCGCCCAAACGCTCAGCTGTCGCGGCAGCCAGCCGCGCATTCTCATCGTGCGGCTCTCCGCGCTCGGTGACCTCGTGTTCGCCACGTCCCTGCTCGCGGGGCTGCGTGCGCGCTGGCCGCAGGCGCATATCGGCTGGCTCGCGCAGGCCGGTTTCGCCTCGATCCTGAGCGGCGATCCGCGCATCGACGACGTGATCGCTGTTCCCGCAGAAATCTACCGATCGCCCCGAGCCTGGCTGGGATTGCGCCGCGAACTCGCGCCCCGCCGCTTCGATTGGGTGATCGATGCGCAGGGGCTCGCCAAGTCGCGGCTGCTCGCCGCGCTGGCGCCCGGGGCGACGCGCATCGGTTTTGCGTCGAAGGAGCCGCTCGGCTTCGTGCTCGAGCATGTACTGCCCAAGGGCGGGGACATTCGCGACATCGCCTCGGAGTATCGCTTCCTGGCCGAGGCGATCACGGGCGAGCCCGCGCCGCCGCCGACGCTGATCGTGCGCGACGAGGCCGCGCAGCGGGCCCGCGAGGCGCTCGCCGGGCACGGACTGCAAGCGGGCTTCATCGCCCTGTGCCCGTTCACGACGCGGCCGCAGAAGCACTGGATGGAGGATTACTGGCCCGAGCTCGCATCGCTTCTGTTCGAGGCCGGCCATCGCTGCGCGATCCTGGGCGGCCCGGCCGACGTCGAGGCGGCGCAGCGCATCGTCGACGCGAGCCCAGTGCCGGTGGTGAATCTCGCCGGGCGTACCAGGCTCGCAGACCTGCCGGCCTGGATCGCGCAGGCCGGGCTCGTCATCGGCGTCGACACCGGGCTCACGCACATCGGCACCGCGGTGCGCCGGCCGACGCTCGCGCTGTTCGGCTCCACCTGTCCGTATCTTCAAGGCGCGGAGTCGCCGCTCGAGGTGATCTACGACGCCCTGCCCTGCGCGCCGTGCAAGCGCCACCCGACCTGCAACGGACGCTTCGACTGCCTGCGCGGCATCACGCCCTTGCGCGTCGCGGCGGCCGCGCGTGAATTGTTGAGCCGCGCATGAGCCGCACTGAGCGCATGAAGATCGTCCACGTCGAAACCGGCCTGCATCTCTACGGCGGCGCCCAGCAGGTCGCCTATCTGCTGGCCGGGCTCGCCGACCGCGGCGTCGACAACGTGCTGGTCTGCCCGCCCGGCGCGGCGATCGGCCAGCACTTCGCGGGCAGCGCCGTGAAGGTGATCGAAGTGCCTTGCTCGGGCGACGCGGACATCGGCTTCGTGTTTCGCCTGGCGCGCGTGCTGCGAGCCGAGCGGCCCGATCTGGTGCATCTGCACAGCCGCCGCGGCGCCGACGTGCTCGGCGGTCTGGCGGCGCGCAAAGCCGGCGTGCGCGCGATCCTGTCGCGACGCGTCGACAACCCCGAAGCGCCGTGGCTGGCGCGTCTCAAGTACCAGCTGTTCGATCGCGTGATCTGCATTTCGCAGGGCATTGCCGACGTGCTGCTGTCCGAAGGCGTGGAGCCTGCGCGCGTGCGCGTGGTGCGCTCGGCCGTCGATGCCGCACCGTGGACGCAGCCCGAATCGCGCGCAGCCTTCTGCGCCGAATTCGGCGTCGATTCCGATGCGATCATCATCGGCGTGGTCGCACAGCTGATCGAGCGCAAGGGCCACCGCGTGCTGTTCGAAGCGCTCGCGCGCCGCCGCACGACGCAGAAGCTCGCGATCGTGATCTTCGGCCAGGGCCCGTTGCGCGCCGCGCTCGAAGCCGAATCGCGCTCGCTCGCGGTGCCGGTGCATTTCGCGGGCTTCCGGCGCGATCTGACGCGCTGGGTCGGCTGCCTCGATCTGCTCGTGCATCCGGCGCTCATGGAAGGCCTCGGCGTCTCGCTGCTGCAGGCCTCGGCGGCCGGCGTGCCGATCATCGCGAGCCGTGCGGGCGGCATGCCCGAGGCCGTGCGCGACGGCCTCAACGGCCGGCTCGTGCCGCCGGGCGATGCGCAGCACCTGCAAGAGACGCTCGATGAGCTGATCGCGCAACCCGAGTTGCGCCGTCGCCTCGCCGATGGCGGCCCACGGCTGATCGCCGAAGCCTTCTCGGTCGACACGATGGTCGACGGAAACCTGGCGGTCTATCGCGAGCGCCGCGCCACGCCATAGCGGTTGCAGGCGCATTGGCAGCACATCACGACACATAACAACAGAGGCCCGCTCGTGCCTATTTTCCTGCGCTTTCGCAGCGTATTGCTCGCCGAGTTCGCCTACATCCTGCTGCTGCTTCCGCTGCCGTGGCTGCTGAGCTGGCAGCAGATGCGCTGGCTGTTCTCGGAACAAGGCCCGTTCGAAGTGCTCAGCGCCGTGCTCTGGGCGGTGCTCGGCGTGCTGTGCCTGCTGAGCGCGAAGCGGGGACCGCGCCGGCTGATCAGCTGCGGCATCGCCGGATTTCTCGGCTGCGCGCGCGAGCTCGATCTGCACACCGCCATCACCGGCATGAGCATTTTCAAATCGCACTACTACCTCAAGACGCCCGCGCCGATCGCGCAGAAGCTGCTCGTCGGCGCGTTGGCGATCGCGATCCTGGCCCTGCTGATCGATGTGCTGCTCGCCGGTCTGCGCGCGATGCGCCACGGTGCTCTGCGACAGGACTGGATGTGCAGCGCGCTGCTGGGCTTCGTCACCACCACGGTGACCAAGGGCCTCGACAAGGCCGAGGCCTTCACCCGGGACCTCACGGGCCACCACCTGCCGCAGAGCTGGGGACTGGTGGTGGCCGCGCTCGAAGAGGGCGTCGAAATGTCGCTGCCGCTGCTGTTCATCGTCGCGCTCGTGCAGTACCGGCGCATGCAGGCTCAGCACGCGCTCGCCACCTGAGCGCAGGCTCAGGACGCGCAGGAAGCATTCAGCTTTTGCGTGCAAAGCTTGCGGCCGGCTGTATCGACACAGGATCGTCGGAGATCGTCGCCATGGATTCGGCTTTGCGCTTTCGCAATATTCTGATCGCGGAAATCATCTACATCGTGTTGCTCGTGCCATTTCCGTGGCTGCTGACGAAGCACGAAATGCAGTGGGTGTTTTCCGAGGAAGGCCCGTTCGAAGTGCTCAGCGCGGTGTTCTGGGCGGCGCTCGGTCTGCTCTGCTTGATGACCGCCAAACAGGCGCCGCGCCGCCTGATTCCATGCGGCATCGCGGCGTTCGTCGGCTGCGCCCGAGAGCTCGACCTGCACACCGCGATCACCGGCGTGAGCATTTTCAAGTCGCACTACTACCTCAAGACGCCGGCGCCGGTCGCCGAGAAACTGCTCGTCGGCCTGCTCGCGCTCGCCATCCTCGCCGTACTGGTCGACGTCGTCCTCGCCGGTGTCCGCGCCCTGCGCCAGGGCGCCTTGCGGCAGGACTGGATGCTCACCGCAGCGCTGGCCTTCGTCACCACGGCGGCGACCAAGGTTCTCGACAAGCTGCAATCCTTCGTCCACGACTTCACGGGCCACTGGCTGCCGCAAATCTACGGGCTCATCATCAACGCGCTCGAGGAAGGCGTGGAGATGTCGCTGCCGCTGCTGTTCATCGTCGCGCTCGTGCAGTACCGGCGCGGGGCGACATCGGCATCGACGGCTTATTCGACGCCCGCATTCGATCGCCGATGACGCCAGCCGGGATCGCCACCGAACGCCGCAAGCTGTTGTTCGTGGTGCCCGATCTCAAGGGCGGTGGTGCTCCGCGCGTGATCCTGAGCCTGCTCGGTGCGCTCGATCCGCAGCGCTACGACATCGCCCTGCTCAACCTGGGGCCTCGTGGACAGGCGCTCGAATCGCAGATGCCGCCTGCGGTGAAAACGCGGCACAGCTGGCCTGGAGGCCTGCTCGGCGCGAAGCTCGCCACGCTCTGGCATGGGCGCGATCGCGATCTGCTGATCGCGGGCCAGGAAACACGCGCGACCTTCTGCGTGCACTGGGCCGCCAGGCTGCTGCAGAAGCCCGCAGCGGCCTGGGTGCACATCGCCTACGAGCACTGGGCGCGCGGATACTCCGAACGTCATCGCAAGCGCTCGCGAAACGCGTATCGCGAGATCCTGAACCTGGCCTTCGTCTCCGAGGGCGCACGCGTTTCGATGCGCAACTGGCTCAGCGCGCAGCAGGCGCTGCCGTCGGCGAGACAGCGCGCGAACTGGACCGTGATCCCGAACCTGTTCCGGGCCGACAACTACGTTGACGATCGCGCGCCGAGCATCGAGCAGCGCAAGCTGCTGCAGGCCATGCAGTCGCGTCCGAGCCTGATCGGCATCGGCCGCCTCGAAGCACGCAAGGGCTTCGACGTGCTGCTGCGCGCGGCCGCGCTGGCCCTGCGCAAGGGCCTCGATTTCGATGTCGTGCTGCTCGGCGAAGGGCCGCTTCGCCATTCGCTCGCAGCGCTCGCGAGCGAGCTCGGCATCGGGGCTCGCGTCCACATGCCCGGGCACGTCAGCAGTTCGCTGCCCTGGCTGCGCGCCTCGACCGCCTACGTGCTGACCTCACGCCTCGAAGGCCTGCCCACGACGATCCTCGAAGCCTTCGCCTGCGGCACGCCGGTGATCGCCAACGACTGCCCCTCCGGGCCGTCCGAGCTGCTCGCCGGCGGCCGCGCCGGAGAACTCGTGGCGATGGACGATCTCGAGGCGCTCGCAGAAGCGATGCGGCGCATTCTGCAATCGCCCGAACGCAGGGCGGAACTGCGCGCCGCCGGGCTCGCCCGCGTGCAGCGCTACGATGCGCAGTCGGTGGTTCCGCAGTGGGAGCAGTTCATCGAATCGTCGATTCGCTCCGCGCCGGTCGGGATGCCGGCAGGGCGTCCATACGAGGCTTGAGCGCCCTGCGCAGGCGCTGCCGGGCTTCGTCGAAGCACCAGACGACGATCCCCACCGGCTTCGGCAACCCCGCGAGCCAGGCGTACCAGAACAAGGCCATCAGCCGCTTGCGGTCGCCCTTGAAGTGCAGCACGCGCTTGTCGCCTTGCGGGCGCAGCACCTTGCGGATGCGATCGCCCGGCGTGTGGTTGTAGCGCTCGCAAGGCAGCAGGCGAATGCGTGCTTCGATCTGCGACGAAGCACCGCTGCCGTTCCAGCCGATCGCATCGCGTAGCGCGCGCTGGTCGCCGTACCAGGCGGCTTCGCCCACGTAGACCTCGCGGAACAGGCGCAGGTACCGATCGAAGAACCGCCGCGCCACATCGGCTCGCCGATGCCGCAACAGCAGAAAGCCGCCGTTGACGGGCATGTCGGCATCGTCGCGCACGGTCAACGCGACATCGCAATCGGCGGCACCCTGCCCGTCTTCGAACAGTTCCGTGAGCGGCCCGTTGAGCAGCATGTCGGAATCGAGAAACAGGACATCGTCGTCGAAGTGCGTCTGCAAAAAGCGCTGCTGGGCTTCGGCGCGCGACAGCATGATGCGGCGATGATCGACCGGATGATCGATGCGCTCGAACGCGACGCTCAGCGGCGACAGATCGGTCTGCGCATCGGTCAGCACCGCGAGCCTGGCCTCGGGGTGAAAACGCAGCACCGAGCGCAGCATCCAGTCGAGCAGGCGCAGGTACTCGGCATGCGACCAGCGCACGTTCGGATGCGCATCCAGGGTCTGTACGTGAAAGGTGACGACTCTCACCGGGCCCAGCTCGCGATGAAGCGCTGCATGGTTCCATGCGCCGCGCGTGCCTGCTCGCGCAGCGGCTCGAAGTCGTAGCCGAGCGTGCTCTCGAGCGAGCTTTCGATGGTCTGCGCATCGAGCAGGGGATACGAGAACGCCTCGGCCATGCCGAGCGCGCGCCCGTCGATCGGCAGCAGCCAGCTGCGCCGGTTGCGGCTCAGCAGCAGCAGATGCGCATGCAGCCGGCTGCCGACATGCAGATCGACGCTTTCGTAGAAATGGCGTGCTTCGTCGGCACCGGGCGGAATCACCACCTCGAAGCCGAGATGGGTCGCGAACTCGCGCAGCGCGAAAGCCCGCGCCGGATCGGCCACCGCGGGCGCATCGCGCGAGCGCAGGCGTGCGATCCAGGAGGGCCGCCGGAAATCCTGGTGCACGACGAAGCTGCGTCGCGCCTTCGGCCACAGCCGCGCGACCGTCTGCAGCAGGCGCGTCTCGCGATCCCAGAAATCGCCGCGCTCGGTCGAGGTCACCGCGACATGCGATTCGTCGGCGCGAAAGCGCTGCGATTCGAGCAGCGGCGCATCGAGCAGCACCGGGCAGCCGGTCATCAGGAAGCGATCGGACAAATGCGGCAACTCGCGCTGCAGGTAACGCAGCGTCACCGGACAGCGCCAGGACGAATATTCGATACGCTCGTGCACCGCTTCGAGCAGCTCGCGCGTGAGCTCGGACATGCGCTCGTTGCGATTCGGCTCGCCGTTGTAGCCGAGTCCGAACGGAACGAAGCGCCAGCTCGCTTCGCGCAGCTGCTGCGCATCGAAGCCCGGCCAGATGCGATAGCGATCGTCGAGCTGGTTGGCCCCCGCGATCACCACGGTTCCGGCCTGCTGCATCGCCTTGCGCGCCGCGGCGCCGGGCGCGATGCGCGTGGAATAGCAACCTACGGAACGACGCGGTGCGAGCAGCCGCTCGATCGCGCGCAGGATGAAACCGTCACCGAGGTTCGGAATCTTGTACGCCGTCATGCGCGGCGGAACCCGGTATGGCGTGAGCAGCGAATAATCCATGTCCGCAGCAAGCTCCGATCAAGCGTGGCGAGCGACCGCAGGCCACTGGGGGACGCGGCGCAGGAGCCGGCGCCTGCTCGCAGTCCGAGAGGATGCCGGGCACCGCCCTCGGATGAGATGCGGAGCGCAATAGCTCAAGCAGAGTCTCCTCAGCATGCGCATCGCCAGATCACGGTCTTTCCGTCATCGGTCAGCACGGATTCGACCACGCGCCAGCCGGCCTCGACGAGCGTCTGCTCGAACCTGGCGCGCGTCAGGTGCTGGGTCCAGCCCAGTCTCTGCAGTTCTTCGGCCGGACGCGGCTGGTCGGCGATCGTATGGCTGATCACGAGCGCGCCCGCGTTGCGCCGCAGCGTCGTCAGCACGCGCGGCAGGCTCGCGAGGTACTCGCTGACGCCCAGCATCACGACGACGTCATGGCTGGCCGGCAGGCTTTGGGACTGAATATCGAGCCGCTGCACCGCCGCCGACTGCGGCACCAGGTCGTAGCCCTGGTAGCGGCAGGCGATGCCCTGCTGCACGAGCCAGTAGCTCAGCTTGCGATCACCGCAGCCGACGTCGGCGACACTCGGCAGCCTTCTTCCTTCGATCGCCTTTTCGATCAGCGCACAAGCCTTGAGCGCGCGGTCCTGCCAGGCCGGACGCGTCTGATCGCGACAGTTGAAGCTCTGCGGGGGCTCGCGCGGAGCCAGCAGCTCGAACAGGCGATCGACGTGCGCCGGATACGAGAACTTGTTCGCCGCGCCGGCGAGCGCGGCTTGGCTGTAGCGCCGGTAGCGCTGCGCATCGGCCGCGATCGCGAGCACCGCTTCGGCGAGCTGCAGCGGATCGACGGCGCCGGGCTCGGCGATCCGATCGAGTTCCGGGCGATAGACGCGCGGATAGACGCCGCTCGCATCGCCTCCGAGTTCGGCGAAATCGGCCAGCGTGAGCGTCGGCACCACGCACAGGCCGTCGCGCTCGTGATCGACGACTTCGGGCAGGCCATCGACCGCCGCCGCGACCACCGGAATACCCAGGCTCAAGGCCTCCGCGCAGACGTTGCCATAAGGCTCGCGCAGCGCCGGATGCACGAGCACGTCGATGCGCGAATAAAACGAATCGGTGTCGTCGAGCCGGCCGAGGAACTCGGTTCGATCGTTCACGTCCAGGCGCGCGGACAGCGCCTGCAGGTGCGCGCGCTCGGGGCCGTCACCGGCAACCAGCAGTCGCGCTTCGATGCCCAACGAACGCAGCTCGCGCAGCGCATGCAGCACGAGCACACCACCCTTGAACGATTGCAGGCGCGCGCAGAAACCGAGCGTGAGCGGACGCGAGCCGTCGAGCGCGCGCGCCTGCGCGGATGGAGCACGCTCGCTGCGAATTCCGGGCCTGCAGATTTCGATCGGCGCCTTCACGCCCCAGTGGCGCAGCATGGCGGCGCAGGCCTTGGAGTTGGCGAGATAGCGATCGAAGCCGCTCAGGAAATCGACGTCCGGTACGCGATGGCGCGCGAACCAGGCGGCGCCGCGTTCCCAGTAGACCGAGCGCGCGCCGAGCCTTTGTGCGAGCTGCGCCGGGCGCGGATCGCCGAAGCGGTTCCAGCTCAGCACGGTGTCGATGTCCCACTGCCGCGCGACGCGTCGCTGCCTGGATTGCCGCAGCCCACGCCAGTTCGGAATGGCCAGGCCATGCCAGCGTCGCGCGTCTTCGGCCTGCGCCTTCAGTGCAGGCAAGGCCGCGCGCACACCCGGCGCGAGACCGCGCAGATCTTCGATCAGGTAATGCTCGACGCGCGCATCGCCCGCCGTCTGCAGCAACAGGTTGGCGAACTGCTTTTCCATGCCGCCCCAGACATCGTTCGCCAAGTGAATCTGGTGGAGCAGGCGCAGCGGCTTGCTCACGCAGAGCGACTCGGGGTGACCAGTTCGGAGATCAGGGCTTCCCATTGGGGCAGGATACGGTCGGCCGAGAAATCGACCAAGCGCTGCCGGCCGGCGCTGGCGAATTCGGCCCGGCGTTCGGGCGATTCGAGCAGCGACTGCATCGCATCGGCCATCGCCTGCGCATCGTCCATCGGCACGAGCAGGCCGGCCTTGCCTTCCTGCAGCAGCTCTTCCGGACCATGCGGGCAGCGCGTCGCCACCACCGGCGTGCCGGCCGCAAAGGCTTCGAGGATCGTGCCGGGCAGGCCTTCGATGCGCGAGGACAGCACGTAGAGCGTGGCGCGCTCCAGCCAATCACCCACGTTCTGCACGAAGCCCGGCAGTTGCAGCTGATCGGCGATGCCTCGCTCGCGCGCCTGCTCGCGCAGCTCCTCGGCCAGCGGGCCTTCGCCGAGCAGGGCCAGGTCGACGACGATGCCGCGCTTGCGAAGCGCCGCGACCGCATCGATCAGCACGTCGAAGCCCTTGCGCTTCTCGAGCCGTCCGGCGCCGACGATCAGCGGACGCGCTGCCGTACCGGCCGGGTTCGAAGGGGCCGACGCTGCGACCGCCGGATCGATCGCCGGATCAACCGTGTAAGGGTTGTAGATGCGCCGCCAGTCTCCGCGCCGGCTTTCGCCGTACCAGCGTTCGAACGAGGCCTGCGCACCGTCGGAGACGAACACGAGCCGATCGAAGTCGCCATAGGTCTGCTTGGCCTTGCGACGATTCTTGTCGCTGATCTCGCGTGCGTATTCACCGAAGGCGATGCGCACCCAGCCGATGCTCGGCTTGCGCAGGCCGGTCGCGGCGAAGTGCACGCAGAAGCTCGCGCGCAATTCCATCGCCGCGATCAGCACGTCGTGGTTGAGCGCATTGCGCATCGTCGACAGCTTGCCGACCCGCAGCAGGCGGCTGCGCGGCGGATAGATCAGGCGCACGTTCGGCGGCACCAGTGAAACGAGCTCGCCGGGGCCGTCGAGCACGAGCAAGGTGATCTGGTAGCGCCGTTCGTCGAACAGGCTCAGCAGGCGCAAGGTGACGCGCTGCGCTCCGCCACCCGACAGGTCGGGCAGCACCACGAGCAGTCGGATCGGCGCGCTGGGGTAAGAGGCGTCGGCCGAAGGGCTCATGCGGCGCGGCTCAGGACAGACACGCCATTCGCGCTGACAGCCTTCTCGACCTGAGCGCCATCGAGGTAGCTCGCATACATCGCATCGAGCTTGGACGGCGCGAACAGCGCTTCCATGGTCGCGCGCGCATTGGCGCCGATGCGCCGGCGCAACTCGACGTCGTCGCGAAGGCGGCGAACGATCTCGATGGCCTGATGCTGGTCGTCGAAGACGAAGCCGTTCTCGCCATGCACGATATTCTCGACATGGCCGCCGAAGCGATGACACACCACCGGCAATCCGCAGGCCATGGCTTCGCGCACCGCGCGAGCGGCGGTGTCGTAGAACGTTCCGGTGCGATAGATGAAGCAATCGAGGCTGCGCAGATAATCGGCCGCATCCATCGAGCCTGCGGGACGCAGACGGATGTTCAGCGACTCCGGAATCAGATGCTCGATGCAGCTCGCACCCATCAGGTCGATATCGACGCCTTCCGCCGCGAGCGTCGCGTAGAGCTCGGGGTCGTACAGAAACTGATGCTTGTCGAGCGTGTCGCGGCTATGGCGCCCGAGCTTGAGGCGACCCGACTGCGCGGGTTTGTCCGCCACGGGCTTGAAGCGCTCGAGATCGATCGGCGACACATGCACACCGCCGAGCGCCTCGCCGTCGAACAGGCGCCGCTGCGTGTGCGAGGTGAACGCGATCTGGGGCTGCGCGTGCATTTCGCGGTAAACCGGCAGATGCGCCCTGAGGTTGGCGACGTTCATGTCGTTGACGATGATCGTGAGCTGCTTGGGCCGAGCGCGGCGCAGCCAGGCCTTGGGCTTCCAGAACGAGCCGATGAAGACGAAGCTGCTCGAGCCCAGGCGCGAGTCGAAACCCCGCCACGGTGCGAACCAGCGGACGCCATGCTGTTTGCGCAGCGACGCCGGCAGGCGCGAGGACGTGGCCCACAAGTTCACCTTGGCACCATGTCGCTCGCGCAAACCCCTGGCGATTTCGAGCGCACGCATCTGCGATCCACCCAGACCCGCGTGGTATGGAAAAAACAGGTGGACTTGCCGGCCGCTCACCGTCGGAGCAAGGCGGCCGAGACCGGCGCCAGCGTCTTGTTGGCGGCCGGTGCCGCGGTACGGGCGGCTTCGCGTTCGAGCGCCTTGAGGTCCGCGTACTTCCAGTACGCGTACTGCGCGAGCACCGCAGAGATCATGAGCCCGCGCCAGCCGTCGAGCACCGACAGGCGCAGCACATATTGCTGCACGAAATCGGTGACAAAGCGCATGCACGCATACGGAATGCTGCCGCGTGCGCCTTCTTCGAACTTCTGCCTCGCGAGCAGGTTCGCATAGCGACGATGCTTGCGCTGCAGGTGCGCGTAGTCGCGCCAGCTGCGATGCTCGAGCTTGGCCTTCATCACCGCAGCGCGGCGCTCGGGCAGCACGATCTGCTCGTGCACCTGATGGTCGCGAAAGCGAGCGCCTTGGCGCTTGAACAGTCGATTCTGCGGCGTCGCGTAACGGCCGTGGCGCAGTTCGCCGTCGAACAGGTAGGTGCGCCACGGAATGCGGAACAGGGTCGTGTCGAGATGCGGATCGATCAGCGCGTTGTCGATCTCCTGGCGCAGCTCGGGCGTCACGCGCTCGTCGGCATCGATATACAGAACCCAGTCGCCACTGGCCTGCTGCAAGGCTCGATTGCGCTGCGGCCCATACCCGGGCCAGTCGGTTTTCCAGATCTTGTCGGTATAGCGGCGCACGATGTCCAAGGTGCCATCGGTACTGCCGCTGTCGAAAACGATGATTTCATCGACCCAGCCATGCAGGGATCGCAGGCAGTCCTCGATGCGATCGGCCTCGTTGCAGCAGATGATCAGTGCGGAAAGGGTGCGCCGTTCACCCGCGCGCAGCGGCAGCCTCGTCGGCAGTTTTGCGAGCATTGAAGCCGCCTCCGTCCTTGGATTTATTGCTTGGATTCAGTGTCCCGCGCTCCTGCGGGTACGGCGCAATCTTCTTGTCGAACGCCTGAACCTTCGCTGTCCACTTACGGGTAGACCGCAGGGTTGCGTGCAGGCGACGGACCGCCTTGTGAACTACAGGCCCAAGGTGCGCAGATAAGCGGCGGCGCTGCGCTCGACGCGATACTCGTCGACGGCCTGTCTAAGCATCTCGGGCGCCAGCGGCTCGGCGAGTACCTGCGACACGGCGACTGCCAGGGCCGCATGGTCGCCGACGTTCACGAGGGGTCCATAGCGGCCTTCGGCGAGGAGTTCATCGGGGCCGCTCGGACAGCGCGTCGAGACGCTGGGCACGCCGAGCGCGAGCGCTTCGGTCAATGCATTCGGCGAGCCTTCCCAAGCCGAAGACAGCACGAACAGGTCGGCCTTCGAGAGCCAGGCATAGGGGTTTTTCTGAAACCCCGCGAAGTGCAGTCGATCGGCGACGCCGAGCTCCTGCGCCAGCGCGGCCAGCGCATCGCGGTCGCGTCCCTCGCCGAGCAGGATCAGGCGCGCGGGTCGCTGCGCCTGCATGGCCGCGAACGCGCGGATCAAGGTCGGAAAATCTTTCTGCCGCGTGAGCCTGCCCATGCCCATGATCACGGGCTCGCCGCGCTGCTCGCGCGGCGGCAGCCAGGGGTGGTCGACGGGCTCGCGCGCCAGCGCTTCGAGCTCGGGCGTAATGACCGGGTTTCGGATCACGCGCACGCGCTCGGGCGCCAGGCCGGTGATCGCGAGGGTGTCCTGGCGTACGCCTTCGGAGACCGCGATGACGCCGCTCGCGAGCGCGTAGAGCCTGCGCATCGGCGCCGTGCGCAACCAGCGATTGAACGCCGACTTGCGTTCGAGCGCGGCCGACAGGTTGGTGCCCAGGCGTATCCACAGCGGCATCTGCGCACCGACGCGCGCACGCGCGCGGATCGCGGCGCGCCCGGCGCGATCCTTGGCGACGAGCATCGCATCGGGCCTGGCCTGCCGCAGGTAGCGCGCGATCTCGCCGACGCTGGTCCACGAATGCCGGGATTCGAGCCGGATCAGGTTCACGCTGGGCGGAATGCGGCTCACGTGATGCCCCTGCGCCTTGATCGCGAGCAGATCGACCTGCACGTGATTCGCGAACTCGGCGCAGAGATGGGTGACCATGCGCTCGACGCCGCCATCGCCCGAGAACGACAGCAGCACCGCGAGGCGCTTGTTTGCAACGCCGCCGGAAGCCTGCCCGGAATGAGGGTCGTGCATGCGCCGCTACAGCCAGGCCAGCGGATCTTCTTCCGCACCGGGCGCGCTCGCGGTCTGCTCGATGAACAGCCGATGCCAGATCGCGAACTGCAGCAGGCTCCAGATTTCGCGCGAGCGCTGCGCGGTATCACCGGCGAGCAATTGCCGCACGGATGCGGCATCGCACCAGCGGCGGATCGCCTCGCTGCGCGGCAGCTTGTCGCGCAAGCCATCGAGAAACGCACCGGCCAGCCATTCGCCCACGGGTACGTGAAAGCCGCGCTTGGGCTGCCATAGATGGTCTTTCGGAATGAAGCCTTCGGCCCAATGCTTGATGAAGGTCTTGCCTGCCTTTTTGGACACCTTGAGCGAGTCGGGCAGCGCAAGCCCGAACTCGATCACGCGATGATCGACCAGCGGCACGCGGCCTTCGACCGAAAAGCTCATGAGCATGCGATCGCCCTTCACGAGCAGATCGTCCGGCAGGTTGCCGACGAGGTCGACGTACTGCCTGCGTTGCAGATCGCTCCAGGATTTGGGCGTCTGCTGCCAGGCCGCGACGACGCCTTGGCGATATGCCGCGAGCGCCGGCTGCAGCTCGGGTACGAACAGCTTGCGCGTCCATGCGGCATCGAGTTCGGCACGCACGCGAAAACCGCCGCTGCCCCCGAAGCGCAGGCTCTTGTAGAAGCGTTCGGCCGCGCCGGGCCGATAGCGTCCATAGCCTGCGAAGGCCTCATCGCCACCTTCACCGCTGAACACGACCTTGAGCTCGCGGCTCGCCGCTTCGGCGAGCGCGAGCGTCGGCAGGCAGGCGTAGTCGCGCATCAGATCGTCGGCCGCCCACACCGATCGCGGCAGCCGATGGAACACCTGCGCAGGGCTCAGGCGTATCGGCGTGTGATGGGCGCCGAAGTGCTGCGCGATGCGGGCTGCGTCGTCGAGTTCGTCGCGCATGCGCGCATCGCTGTAGCCGATCGAGAACGTCCGCACCGGCGTGCTCTGGTGCTTCGTCAGCAGGCCGAGCAAGACCGCCGAATCGACACCGCCCGACAGGAACAGTCCGTAGGGCACGTCGGAGCGCACGTGCTCGCGCATCACCTGCGCGATCAGCGGCTCCCATTCCTCGAGCGCCTGTCGTTGATCGAGCTTGCGCGGCGCCACGTCGAGCGCCGACCACCAGCGCTGGCGCTCGATGCCGAGCCTGGCGTCGATGCGCAGCGCATGGCCGGCCGGCACGCGCCGGATGCCGCGCACGATGGTGTCTTCGCCGGTCGAATACTGGTTCTGGAAATACTGCGCGAGCGCGCCCTCGTGCAGTTCCACCTTGGGCATCTGCGGCAGCAAGGCCTTGAGCTCGGATGCGAACAGCACGCGATCGGGCAGCACCGCGTAGTACAGCGGCTTGATGCCGAGCCGGTCGCGCACGAGCCAGAGCTCCTGCGTGAGGTGATCGTAGAGCGCGAACGCGAACATGCCATGCAGGCGCTTGAACGATTCGCGTCCCCAGGCCGCGAAAGCCTGCAGCGCGACCTCGCTGTCCGATTCACACGAGAACTGCCGCCCGAGCGCTTCGAGTTCGGCGCGCAGCTCCGGAAAGTTGTAGATCTCGCCGTTGCAGACGATCGCGTAGCGCTTGCGCGCATCGAAGATCGGCTGATGCCCGCCCGCGATGTCGATGATCGCGAGCCGCGTATGCGCGATGCCGAAGCCGTCCGCGAGATAGAAGCCGGTGTCCTCGGGGCCGCGATGTCCGATGCGCTCGGCCATGGCGGCGAGCTCGGACTCCTGCGCGCGACGGTCACGATGCACGACTCCGGCGATGCCGCACATCAGCTGCGTTCCTGCAGAACCGCGCTCACCGGAACATTCACGGGCTCAGACCGGATCGAAGCGATAGCCGAGCATTTCGACATCGCGTGCGAAGTGGCGCGCGACGAGCTCGGCGGTCTCGTCCGTGTAGTAGCTGCGATAGTCGCGAGTACGATCGGTGGCCTTGCGCTTGTGCGGGAGTTCGCGACGGCCCACGCCGATGCGCTTGCAGATCGTGTCCCAGTCATCGGACAAGCTCTCGTAGCGGCCGATGAAGTCGACGAGCTTGCGCCCCTGCAGGTCGACCAGGTAATCGGTCTGCAGCGTGATCGAGGTGTCGAGATGATATTGCCAGGGACGCTCGAGATTGAGCTTCCAGCGCAGGAAGGATTCGAAATCCTCCTGCCCCGCCAGCAGCTGCGGCCGCTCGCGCTTGAGGTGGTGGTAGCTCGACACCTGCAGATCCCAGGGGTTGCGCACGAACGCGAACTTGAACAGCGAATCGAAGTAATCGCGCGGCAGCATTTCGAGCGCTGCGATGATCTTGGAATGCCGCGGCAGCTTGGCCGCGATGCGATGGCCCGACAGGTGATCGAGACGCGAGCAGATCGCCTGCAGCAGATACATCGGATCGCGCATCTGCAGCTTGCGCAGCGAGGCGCGCACGCTGGTGCCGCCGGTCTTGGCGATGTGGACGTAGAGAAAGCGGAATCGATGGCTCAGGACCACGGCAGGGGTTCGGCGGCAAATCAGACGCGTAGTCTACCCAACCTTTCCGCCCGGGCGCGGGAGATCGCCGCCCGCAGCCCTCAGCCTGTTCACGATCCGGCGATCGCTGCGCTGGCTTGTAAAACGGCCCGGTGCAAGGAAGGACCGACGCGGCGTACCGGACGTACGCGACGAGAGAATGACGCCGCAATGGGCCATTTCACAGCCCAACGAAGGGTTGATGCCCAGGAGGCGCCGTGGCCGACAGCCCGTAAACAGGCGCTTACTCGGACGCCAGACCTACCCGCTTCCAGATCTCGCGCACCTGCGCTCGCTGCTCGGCGAACGCCTCGGCCGGCGCCAGCACGGGCTGCTGCTGCAGGCCGCGCGCATGGCTCCAGGCACGCAGGCTCCGATAGGCCGCAATCAAAGTGTCACGATCGGTTTCAGCCAGCACACCGGCGCTGACGAGGTCTTCGAGCTGGCGCCAATTGTCCGACCAGCGCAGCAGCTCGGGCTTGCCGGGCGCCTCGCGCAGCAACAGGTACTGCGTGATGAACTCGAGGTCGATGAGCCCGCCCTCGCCCTGCTTGATGTCCCAGTTCGTCGCCGTGGATTTATCGAGGCTCGCGCGCATCCTGGCGCGCATGTCGATGATGTCCTGGCGCAGCTTGTCGGGATCGCGCGCTGCGCTGAGCACCTCGCGGCGTATGGCTTCGAAGCGTTCGCCGAGGCTCGCGCTGCCGGCGACCGTGCGTGCCCGCGTGAGCGCCTGATGTTCCCAGGTCCAGGCCTCGCGGCGCTGATACTGCGCGAAGGCCTCGATGCTGCTCACCGTGAGCCCGGAACGCCCGCTCGGTCGCAGTTCGAGATCGACTTCGTAGGCGCGCCCGGCCGGCGTCAGCGTTTGCAGCCAGTGAATCACGCGCTGTGCCCAGCGCACCATGAACACGTCGCCGCCGATCGGCCGGCGCCCGCCTTCGGTTTCCTGGTCGGGCGCATCGCAATCGTGCACGAAGACCAGATCGAGATCGGAACCGTAGCCGAGCTCGATGCCGCCGAATTTTCCGTAGCCGATCGCGGCGAGCCCGGCCACCTGGCCATCGCGCCGCAGCGGAACGCCATAGCTCGCGCGCAGCTCGGCGTACGCACGATCGAACGCGACCTGCAGCACCGCCTCCGCGAGCCAGGTCAGGCGATCGGAAACCTGCACGAGCGGCAAGCTGCCGGCGACGTCGGCCGCGGCGATGCGCAGCGTGGTTTCGAGCCGGTAGCGGCGCAGCGCGTCCATGCCGGCTTCGGTTTCATCGTCCGTGATCTGCGAGAACACATGATCGAGTTCGGCGCGGATTTCGGCCTTGTCGGGCGGCGCATAGAGCGTGCGCGCATCGAGCAGCTGGTCGAGCAGCGCCGGGTTGGTCGACAGCAGCTGCGACACCCACGGGCTCGCGGCGCACAGGCGCACGAGATGCCCGCGCGCGATAGCCGATTCGCGCAGCAGCGTCAGATACGTCGATCGCCCGCCGATGGCCTGCAGCACGCCGAGCACGCGCGTCGCAGCGGTTGCGGGCTCGCTCTCCTGCAGGGTTTCGGCGAGCAGCAGCGGCAGCAGGGCGCGCAGGCGGTCTTGCGAAGTCTGCGACAGCGTGCGCGTTCCGCGTGCATCGCGCAGATCGCGCAGGCGCTTGCAGATATCGGCCGCGGCATCGCCGAAGTCTTCGCGGGCGAGCGGCTCGAGCGCGCTCTGCTCGACGCTCAGATCCGGCGATTCGGCCCACAGGCGCTCGATCAGCGCGGCCAGGTCCTGCTCGGGATCTTCATGGCCGGGCTCGGCGAACACGCGCGCGAATTCGTGATGCACGTCTTCGCGCACCTCGGTGAAACGCTGCACGAGCGCGGGCCAGCCGTCGAAGTTCAGCGCCAGGCACAGCGCCGCGCGCGGCTCGTCCGCGAGCGGCAGCGAGTGCGTCTGCTCGTCGGCGTAGATCTGGATCGCGTTCTCGAGCCGGCGCAGAAACACGTAATGCTCGTCGAGCTTCTTCGCGGTCGGCTCCGGCAGGTGCCCGGCCTCGGCGAGATAGCGCAGCACCGGGCGCAGGCGCGGATCGCGCAGCCTCGGCTCCTGCCCGCCACGCACGAGCTGGAACGACTGCACGATGAACTCGACCTCGCGGATCCCCCCGCGGCCGAGCTTGACGTTGTCGTCCTGGCGTCGACGCGCGACGTCGTCGGCGATCAGCTTCTTGAGCGAGCGCAGGCTGCCGATCGCGTTGAAATCGAGATAGCGCCGATAGACGAAAGGCCGCAGGCGCTGCAGCAATTCGTTGCCCGCCTTGATGTCGCCCGCGACGGGCCGCGCCTTGATCAGCGCGTAGCGCTCCCACTCGCGGCCATGCTGCTGGTAGTAGTCCTCGGCCGCGTCGGAGGCGATCGACACCGGGCCCGCGCTGCCGAAAGGCCGCAGCATCAGGTCGACGCGGAACACGAAGCCATGCTCGGTGCGCTCGGCAATCAGCTTGGTGACCATCTGCACGACGCGCTTGAAGAACTCGCTGTTGTCGAGCGCATGGCTGCCGTCGGTTTCACCGCTCGCCGTGTGGCAGCAGATCAGATCGATGTCGGAAGAGAAGTTGAGCTCGCGTCCGCCGAGCTTGCCCATGCCAAGGATCACCGGCGTCGCGCGCGCGCCCTGCGCATCGCGCGGCTGTCCATAGCGCAAGCAGAGCGTGCGCATCGCGTGATCGAGCGCCGCCGCGCAGCAGACTTCGGCGAGCGTGGACAGATCGCCGAGCGTTTCGTCGAGCTGGGCCAGACCGGCGAGCTCGCGATAGCCGATGCGGCCCATCTCGCGATCGCGCAGGCCGCGCAGCTCGCGCATCACGCGGGCTTCGTCCGCTTCGTCGCCGAGCAGCAGCTTGAGTTCGGCCTCGAGCTCACCGGCCGCGCGCGGCTGCGCATAGGCTTTTTTCTCGGCCCACTGCGGATGGCGCTTGAGAACCGCGCCGATGAAACGGCTCGCGCGCACGGTATCGGCAATGTCGGCAACCGGCATCGAAACTCCCCGGATTCGTGAACTTCGGACTCTGGCAGGGGCGCAGTTTAGGCCAGCGTCCGCCGCGCCGTGCGCACACGCCTCAGAGCAGGCGCGTCCACGGCGTACGCAGCGGATCGCGCGAGCGCAGGTCGCCGGCCTCGCGCTTGCGCTGCAGGCGCCGCTCGAAGGCCTTGCGCATCTCGCCACCCCGTTCCCAGCGCTGCGTGTTCGCGTCCGCGACGAGCTTGGGCGTGATGGCGATGGCGTAGACGTCGTCGAGCAGGGCGTAGGGCGCGATCTCGCTGAGCTGGTCGATGAACAAGCCGTCGCCGCCATAGGTGCCGACGAAGTCTTCGTCGTAGCCGTTGATCTTCCAATAGCGATCGCGGCGCACGAGAAAGCTGTTGCAATGCGGCCTGGATGCGAAGCGATTGCGCAGGGCGCTCAAGCCCGGGCGATGCAGCATCGCATCGAGCACGCCGCTCGAAGAGTCGCCGAACAGGCGATCGAAAGAGCGCGGCAGGAACACGCGCTGCAAACCGTAGTGCCGGTCGGCGATCAGCGCCTTGGCGAGCAGCCTCCGCAGGGCCAGCGGTGGCAGCAGGATGTCCATGTCGCTCATGAACATCCAGGCCTCGTCCTCTCCGACTTCGTGCGCCCCGATATTGCGCGCCGCGTGCTGATGCCAGGCGATGTCGCGGTCGACGCGCAGCAGTTTCTTGTGCACACGGCACTCGCTGAAGATCGGCAGTGCCGGATGCTGCGGACTCGCATCGTCGACGAGCACGATCTCGACGCGGTCGACGAGCTCCGGCGCATACGTGTTCCAGTTGCGCACCTGGCGGCGCAGCATCTGCGGGTTGTCGTAATACGGATAGACCAGTCGCAGCTTCGGCGGCACGAGTGACGAGCCCGCTCAGTTCGAACGCGGAGCGCCGAGCCCGAGCGCCTCGAGCGCGCCGCGGTCCCACACACGCTCGCCCTGCGCGCCGTCGACGATGCCCATGTGCTGGCTGAAATCGAAATGCGTCCACGGAATGCGGCGCTGCTCGAGCAGCGTGCGCGTGTCGCGCAACCAGGCCTGGCGCGAAGCCGGCGCGGTATTGGTCTTGACCGCGCCGAACTCGCTGCACCACACGGGCACGCCGTTCTGCGCCTGCCATTGCGCGACCTTGTCGAGAATCGCGGCGAGCTTGCCGCGATTCCATTCCTGCTGGCCGTAGTAGCGCGCGTGCGGCTGCGCGTCGGCGTCGAGCGAGGCCAGCAGCGGCGCGACCAGCGCTTCGGTCGACGGATACGGCAGGCCGCGCAGCTTCGCCCACATCGGCCAGCCCCACCAGGCGCCCTGGTGCGTGAAGTTCATCGGCTCGTAGAAATGAAAGCTGTAGACCAGGTTGGTATCGAGGAAGGGCTTCAGCGTGACGAGTTCGTCGACCGAGGAATACTTGTGCCCCGCGACGACGATCGTGTGCCGGGGCGCCGCGTCGCGCACCGCGCCGGCAAGCGTCTGCATGAGCGCGACCGAGGCCGCCGCGTTCTCGGTCGCCGGCTCGTTGATCACCTCGAACACCAGCTTGTCCGCCGGAACGCGCGCCGACAGCTGTCTGGCCAGGCTCCACCAGAGCGCGGCGACGGTGTCGCGCCAGGGCTTGTCGGTGAGCATGCGATCGAGATCGTCGGTGGTCGTGGTCAGCGTGACCACCGCGAGCAGCTGGTTCGCGGCGACGAGCTCGACCGCGCGCGCGAATTCGTCGGCATGCGCCGGATCGATCTTCGAGGGATCGCGCGGATCGGCGATCCAGGCGCGTTCGAGCGGAATGCGCACATGGCGAAAGCCTATGCTGCGCAACTGCGCAAGATCGGAGCGATCGGGCCAGAACAGCCGTGGCTCGATCTTGGGGTTGTCGCGATTGGCGAACCAGAACGAGAGATTGATGCCGCGCGAGAGCTTGGACTGCACGACGGCAGGCACTTCGGCGAGCGCGGAACCCGCGCCCAATGCCAGGAGTGCGAATACCGCCAGCAGGCGGAAGC
Organism: Hydrocarboniphaga effusa AP103; assembly: GCF_000271305.1. Taxonomy (GTDB): domain Bacteria; phylum Pseudomonadota; class Gammaproteobacteria; order Nevskiales; family Nevskiaceae; genus Hydrocarboniphaga; species Hydrocarboniphaga effusa. The sequence goes on along the minus strand of NZ_AKGD01000002.1, from coordinate 321,274 downwards.
GGTGAAACGATCGGGTGATCACGAAGCGCATGAGGCAAAGATGCCTGCTGGCCGCTTTAGTTTCAAAAGCCTCTGTTTTCAGCGACGGCTCGGCTCAAGCGAAAAGGGCGCCCGAAGGCGCCCTTTTCGTACTGCTCGTTTTGAAAGGCGCCGCCAAGGATGGCGGCGTCCTGTCAGGACGACATCAAAAATCGCCCATGCCACCCATGCCGCCCATGCCACCCATGTCCGGAGCGCCGCCCATGGCGGGAGCGTCCTTCTTCGGCGCTTCGGCGACCATGGCTTCGGTCGTCAGCAGCAGGCCGGCCACCGAGGCCGAGTTCTGCAGGGCCAGACGCGTCACCTTGGTCGGGTCGATGATGCCGAACTCGATCATGTCGCCGTAGTTGCCGTTGGCGGCGTTGTAGCCGTACGCACCGGTGCCTTCGAGAACCTTGTTCAGCACCACGCTCGGCTCATCGCCCGAGTTCTTGGTGATCTGACGCAGCGGCTCCTGAATGGCGCGACGCAGGATGTTGATGCCGATGGTCTGGTCTTCGTTGCTGCCCTTGAGGCCATCGAGAGCCTTGGAAGCGCGAACCAGCGCAACACCGCCGCCGGGGACGATGCCTTCTTCGACGGCCGCACGGGTGGCGTGCAGGGCGTCTTCGACGCGGGCCTTCTTTTCCTTCATTTCGACTTCGGTGGCGGCACCGACCTTGATCACCGCAACACCGCCGGCGAGCTTGGCGAGGCGTTCCTGCAGCTTCTCGCGGTCGTAGTCGCTGGTGGCCACTTCGACCTGCTTGCGGATCTCGAGGACGCGAGCTTCGATCTGGCTCTTCTCACCGGCGCCGTCGACGATGGTGGTGTTTTCCTTGTCGATCTGCACCTTCTTGGCGTGGCCCAGATCCTGGATCGTGGCCTTCTCGAGCGACAGGCCGACTTCCTCGGCGATCACGGTGCCGCCGGTCAGGGTGGCGATGTCCTTGAGCATTTCCTTGCGGCGATCGCCGAAGCCCGGAGCCTTGACGGCCGCGACCTTGAGGATGCCACGCAGGTTGTTGACGACGAGGGTGGCGAGCGCTTCGCCTTCGACGTCTTCGGAGATGATCAGCAGCGGACGACCCTGCTTGGCGACGCCTTCGAGGATCGGCAGCAGATCGCGGATGTTGCTGATCTTCTTCTCGGTGATCAGGATCAGCGGGCTGTCGAGCTCGACCGTCTGGCTCTGCGCGTTGTTGATGAAGTAGGGCGACAGGTAGCCGCGGTCGAACTGCATGCCTTCGACGACGTCGAGCTCGTTTTCGAGGCCCTTGCCTTCTTCGACCGTGATCACGCCTTCCTTGCCGACCTTGTCCATGGCGTCGGCGATGATGGCGCCGATGGCGTCGTCAGCGTTGGCCGAAACGGTGCCGACCTGGGCGATCGCCTTGCGGTCCTTGCACGGAACCGAGAACTTCTTGAGTTCGGCGGTGACGGCTTCGACGGCCTTGTCGATGCCGCGCTTGATGTCCATCGGGTCGACGCCGGCGGTGACCGACTTCAGGCCTTCGTTGACGATGGCCTGGGCCAGCACGGTGGCGGTGGTGGTGCCGTCGCCGGCGGCGTCGGAGGTCTTGGAAGCCACTTCCTTGACCAGCTGGGCGCCCATGTTCTGGAACTTGTCGGCCAGCTCGATTTCCTTGGCCACGGACACGCCGTCCTTGGTTACGGTCGGGGCGCCGAAGCTCTTGTCGAGCACGACGTTGCGGCCCTTCGGGCCGAGGGTCACCTTGACGGCGTTGGCGAGGACGTTGACACCCTGCACCATGCGCGAGCGAGCGTCGTCGCCGAATTTGACGTCTTTTGCAGCCATGTTGATTGCTCCTTGAATCGAATAGGGGTTGAGGCGACGACTTACTTGACGATGACGGCCAGGATGTCGTCTTCGCGCAGCACGACCAGTTCGGCGCCGTCGATCTTCACTTCGGTGCCCGAATACTTGCCGATCAGAACGGTGTCGCCCGCCTTCACGGCCGGCTCCTGCAGCTTGCCGTCGTCGGTGCGCTTGCCCGGGCCCACTGCGATCACTTCGGCCTTCAGCGGCTTCTCGGCGGCCGAGTCCGGAATCAGGATGCCACCGGCGGATTTCTTCTCTTCTTCAAGACGCTTGACGATCACGCGATCGTGCAGGGGACGCAGACTCATAGGGTTCACTCCATTCATTGTTCAAAACTGGTCGGGCATCGAAGGCGGCGCGGCGGTCTTGGTCGACCTTTGTTAGCACTCTCCCATCGAGGCTGCTAATTCTTGTGGACGCGCTTTCAGCTTTCAAGAGGGTCCAGGAGCGACGGTGTAAGGAAAAGTCTGGTGAACCTGTTCGGCCAAGCCTACAACCGCCGGTCTGAATCACCCTTCACAATCGTCCAAGAGCTGTTTAATCTGGGAGGTAACTGGCTGGATCGCCAGCCTTAATAAGAATGTTCGTTCACTCAGGGAACCTTTACATGCCTAGCTTCCGCCGTAACGCGTGGGCCTCCGCGGCCGCCTTGCTCGTCTCGATGATCTCCGCGCAGGCCTTGGCGCAGGACGAAACCAGCACCGAATCGACCGACGCCAGCTCGTCGGCAACCGAAACCAGCTCCGAGACGCTCAGCTACATCGGCCTGACCGGCAGCTACCTCGATCTCGACAAGAAGCGCTTCCCGAAAGACGGCACCGGCATCAACGCCTTCTACGGCCGCCAGATCGGCGGCAACTGGTTCTGGGAAGCCCAGCTGCTGACCGACGTGCAGGAAACCGACGTCAACGGCTTCACCGATTTCTACCGCCACGCCGGCGGCCTGGACCTGGTCTACTCGCTCAACGAACGCCGCACCTGGTCGCCGTTCCTGCTGCTCGGTATCGGTGGCGATTACACCGACGTGGTGCCGGACAGCGACGACAAGTGGGCGTTCTTCGCCAACGCCGGCCTGGGCCTCGTCTCCAAGCCGATGGGCACCTACGGCCTGCGCTTCCGCGCCGAAGCCCGCTACGTCTACGACGACTACAAGAGCGGCAACAACGACTTCCGCTACAGCGCCGGTATCGAGATTCCGCTCTCCCCGTACGACCGCACGCCGGTCGCACCGGTTGCGCCGCCGGCTGCCGAGCCGGTCTCGGTGGTTCGCACCGAAACGCTGGCTGACAGCGACGGTGACGGTGTGCCAGACGCGGGCGACAAGTGCCCGGGCACCCCGCAGGGCATGCCGGTCGACGGCGTCGGTTGCGGCCTCTCGCAGGTCATCACCCTCACCGGCGTGAATTTCGACTTCAACAAGGCCTCGCTGACGCCGGACTCGCGCAAGATCCTCGAGGAAGTGGCGCTCAAGGTGAAGCACTTCGCCGACGTGCCGATGGAACTCGAAGGCCATACCGACAGCATCGGTTCGGACTCCTACAACCAGAAGCTCTCCGACCTGCGTGCGAACTCGGTGCGTGAGTTCCTGATCGAGCAGGGCGTCCCGGGCGACAAGCTCACCGCCAAGGGCCTCGGCGAAAGCCACCCGGTCGCCGACAACGGCACCGATGCCGGTCGCGCGCTGAATCGTCGCGTCGAGCTGCACATCGCCGGCCAGCAGGCCGCGCCGAGCGTGCCGGTCGACGCCAACGGCGCTCCGCTGGAAGGCGCTGGCGCTCCCGCGCCGGCCGAAGCCCCGGCCGCCGAAACCGCTCCGGCCGACGCTCCGGCGCCGGCCGAAGAGGCCGCACCGGTGGCCGCCGATGAAGCGGCTCCGCTGTAACGAGGCAAGGCGTTAAATAACCACGATGCGTGCCCTCACTGCAGAGCGCGCATCGTGGTTACGCAGCATCCCTTCGCTGCATCCACACGCTGTACGACGATTCATCCGATGCCGTCGGCCGGCGCCATCGCCCGATCACGGCGATTGCGACTCGTGTTGCCCTCCCATCCCAGCTCGCCAATTCCCCTTATCAGTACCTTGTTAGTAAACGGACTCGCTAATGAACACCTTCGACGTAATCAAGAAAACCCTGGTTGCCGGCTTCGTGCTGGCATCCGCCGCCCTCGCCGGATGCGAGGCTCAGGGCGATCGCAGTGACCTTCCCGGCAACGGCAGCGCCGGCAGCATCGTCGATGTCGAGGGATGCGCGGTCCCGGTCAGCGGCACGCTGTGCGTGCTCGGCGGCAAAGATCACGAGGGCGGCCTCGTCGATGTGCTGCTCTCCCCGGACGGCCCGCTCGGTCCGATCGCCGGCGCCATCGATTCTTCCGAACTGACCGACGCGCTGGTTACGCTGCTGGAGAACGACAACGGCTCGCTGGCCAGCATCCTGACCGGCCTGTTCATGGACGGCCAGCTGGTCGCCGGTCTGCGCGAGCTGCTGCTCGGCGTCGACGGCACCGGCAACAACGGCCTGGCTTCGATCATCCAGGGCGTGCTGACCCCGAACGAGCAGGGCCAGGGGCTGGTCAACCTGTTCGGCGAGGAAGGCATCCAGGGCCTGGTCGTGGCGCTCGCCACCGGCGCCGATTCGGATTGCCAGGCCCCGCTCGGCACGCTCTGCCTGATCGCCGGCGAGAACAGTGACCAGGTCGGCCTCGTCGATCTGCTCGCCACCTCGAACGGCCTGCTCGGCGCGCTGAGCCCGACGCTGACCAACGGCGTCACCGACGATGTCGTCGCCACGCTCGGCGATCTGCTCGCATCCAACGGCTCGCTGCCGGGCCTGCTCCAGGGCCTGATTCAGGAAGGCCAGCTCGCCAGCGCGCTGCAGGTGCTGCTGATCGGCGAACCCGACGCCGGCGTTCCGAGCGGCCTCGTGCAGGCGCTGCAGAACCTGTTCACGGGCCTGGGCTCCACCATCGGCGAAGTCGTCGACTACATCGGCGGCCTGCTCGGCCTCAACCGGCCGTAAGCTGCTTCATCCGCCTTCTTCTGAAGAAGGCTGAACGACGGCCTGATGCGCGCCCCGCATCAGGCCGTTTTTCTTTGCGCGCGGCGCAGGCTTCGGTCTGCTGCGCGATCGGGAATCTGCTCAGGCACGCACCTGGGCCGGGCGGCATACTTTCTGCAAACAACGGCCTTTCGCCGTATCAAGATCACAGACCAACGTGCACCGGGAGAATCAATGAGTCTGGCCGCCAAGCTGCTGCGCACCAAGCCCATCGTCGAAGCGGGTACCGACTCGGGCCTCAAACGCGTTCTTGGCGCCCTGGACCTCACCTTGCTCGGGATCGGCGCGATCATCGGCGCCGGTATCTTCGTGCTCAGCGGCATCACCGCCGCCACCCAGGCCGGGCCGGCGGTGGTGCTGTCGTTCGTCGTCGCCGGCTTCGCCTGCGCCTGCGCCGCGCTGTCGTATGCGGAAATGGCCTCGTCGATCGGAGGCAGCGGCAGCGCCTACGGCTACGGCTATGCGGCGCTCGGCGAGTTCCCGGCCTGGATCATCGGCTGGATGCTGCTCTGCGAATACATGGTGGCGATTCCGGCGGTTTCGGCGGGCTGGTCGGGCTACGCGGCCGACGGCCTGCGCGCGATCGGACTGGGCCTGCCCGATGCGCTCACGCATACCCCGCTCGATCCCAAGCTGCCCGGCCTCATCAATCTGCCGGCTTTCATCATCGTGCTCGTGCTCGGCGGGCTGCTCGCGGTCGGAGCCAAGGTCAGCGCCCAGTTCAATGCGATCATGGTGGTGGTCAAGGTACTCGCCATCTTCACTTTCATCGTCGCCGCGATTCCGCATGTGACGCCGGCGAACTGGACGCCGTTCATTCCGCCCGAAGTCATCGGCACCGACGGCCGCCCGCATTTCGGCATCAACGGCATTTTCACGGGCGCGGCAACCATCTTCTTCGCCTATCTGGGCTTCGACGCCGTCTCCACCGCCGCCGAAGAAACCCGCAACCCGCAGCGTGATCTGCCGATCGGCATTCTCGGTTCGCTGTTCGCCTGCACCGCGCTCTACATCGTGGTGTCGGTGCTGCTGACCGGGCTGGTTCCGTACACCGAGCTCAACGTGCCGTCGCCGGTCGCCCATGCGCTGCTGCAGATCGGGGCCAAGACCACCGCCGGGCTGATTTCGATCGGCGCCGTCGCCGGCCTGACAACCGTCATGCTGGTGATGTACTTCGGCCTCACGCGCGTGCTTTTCGCGATCGCCCGCGACGGCCTGCTGCCGCCGTTCTTCGCCTACGTGCATCCCAAGACCGGCACGCCGCTCGGCTCGATCCTGGTCTCGGGCCTGGTGATGCTGGTGTTCTCGGGCTTCGTGCCGCTGGGCCGTCTGGCCGAGATCGCCAACATCGGCACGCTCGGCGCTTTCGTCGTGGTTTGCGCGGGCGTCATCGTGCTGCGCCGGGCTCGTCCGGATCTGCCGCGCCCGTTCAAAACCCCGTTCTCGCCCGTCATCCCGGCGCTCGGCGTGCTGTCCTGCAGCTACCTCATGTATCTGCTCGGCCCGCACACCTGGATCGCCTTCGGCGGCTGGATGGCGATCGGCCTCGTCACCTATTTCCTCTACGGCTACCGAAACAGCCGGCTCGGCAAGGGCGTCTTCACTCCAACGATCGTCTAAGCCGTCATGGATGCCTTCTTTGCGGTCCTCGACGCCATCAATGGGGTTCTGCTCTCCGTTCCGGTATTGCTGACCCTGCTCGGCATCGGCCTGCTGTTCACGCTCTGGAGCGGCTTCTGCCAGTACCGCTCGCTGACGCACGGCGTCGCGCTGGTCGCCGGCAAGGGCATCGACACCTCGCACGGCCCTGGCGCGCTCACGCACTTCCAGGCGCTGACCGCGGCGATGTCGGGCACCGTCGGGCTCGGGGCGATCGCCGGCATGGCGATTGCGGTCGATTTCGGCGGCCCCGGCGCGGTGTTCTGGATGTGGGTCGTCGGCCTCGTCGGCATGGGGCTCAAGACCACCGAGGTCACGCTGTCGCTGCTCTATCGCGACACCCACGACCCGGAGAATCCGCACGGCGGCGCGATGTATGTGGCGCGCGACGGGCTCGGCGGACTGGCGCCGGCACTCAAGCCGCTCGGCAAAGTGGTCGGCTTCGTGTTCGCGATCTCGCTGCTGCTGTTCGCATTCACCGGCGGCAACATGTTCCAGACCTGGAGCGTCGCCGACACCACGCGCGAATACTTCGGCGTGCCGACCTGGATCACCGGGCTGATCCTGGCGATCGCCGCGGGCGTGGTGATCCTGGGCGGCATCAAGCGCATCGGCAACGTCACCAAGACGCTGGTGCCGTTCAAGTGCGGCGTCTATGTGCTCTGCGGACTCTACGTGATCGTCACACATGCGGACGCGCTGCCCGATACGTTTCGCGCGATCTTCGCGGGCGCATTCTCGAAGACCGATGGCGTCGGCGCCTTCATGGGCGGAACCATCGGCTCGGCCTTCATGTGGGGCATGAAGCGGGCGCTGTTCTCGAGCGAGGCGGGCCTGGGCACCGCGCCGGTCGCGCATGCGGCCGTGAAGACGCCCGAGCCGGTGACCGAAGGCGTGGTCTCCGGGCTCGAACCCTTCATCGACACGATCTTCGTCTGCACCGTCACCGGCCTCGTCGTGCTGCTGACCGGCGTCTGGAACCGCGCACCGGCCGCCAATTGGCAAACACCGCCGGCCTGGGTCGAATCGGCACCGGGCCACTGGCAGCCGCAGGTCGACACCACTTCGCTCTCGGTGCGCGGCAGCGCCCTGCCCGCCAATCCGGCCGGAACGCCGGTGTTCGTGATGGCCGAGATCGACGGCCAGCGCCAGCGCGTCTATGGCACCTACGTCATGAACAGCCAGGGCATGCGCTTCGACTGGCAGCCGGTCGCCAGCACGCAGGCACCGAGCTATGCGGAAGGCGGCGTATTCGCCGACTACCGCGGCTCCACGCTCGTCGCCAAGGGCTTCGACACCGTGCACGAAGGCCTCGGCCGCTGGCTCATCACGATCGCAGTCTGGGTGTTCGGGCTCTCGTGCATCATCAGCTACGGCTACTACGGCGAGCAGAGCGTGATCTATCTGGCCGGCGAACGCTGGGTGACGCCGTTCCGCTGGCTCTGGTGCGTGGCCGCGGCGAGCGCCTGCTTCGGCTTCATCAAGACCTCGGGCCAACTCGACACGCTCAGCACCATCGGCATGGGCTTCATGTACGCCATCAACCTGCCCCTGCTGCTGATTCTCGGCAACAAAGCGATGCGCCAGTATCATGACTACTTCCGTCGCCTGAAAAACGGCGAAATCGCCCGCAACGCCGCTCCAGAATCCCGGTAAAAACTGCTCGTGACCGACCCGATCGACCGTCCGCACGCGGATGGCCCTCGCACTGGCGTACTGCTGATCAACCTCGGCACGCCCGAAGCGCCGACGCCCGCCGCCATCCGCCGCTATCTGCGCCCGTTTTTATCGGACCGGCGCGTCGTCGAACTGCCGCGCCCGCTGTGGCTGATGGTGCTCTACGGCTTCATCCTGCCGCTGCGCCCGCGCAAGCTCGCGCACAGCTATCAGAGCATCTGGATGAAGCCGGGGCCGGAAGGCTCGCCGCTGATGCATCACTCGCTGCGCCAGAAAACGCTGATCCGCGAATGGCTGTTCGCGAACATCGGCCACGAGGTTCCGGTTGCGCTCGGCATGACCTATGGCGAGCCTTCGATCAGCGGAGCGCTCGACGAGCTCGAATCGCAAGGCGTTCGTCGCGTACTCGTGCTGCCGCTCTACGCGCAGTATTCGGCGACTAGCACCGCCGCCGCACTCGACGCCGTGTTCGCCGCGCTCAAGCCGCGTCGCTGGTTGCCGGAGCTGCGCACGATCAACAGCTACCAGGACCACGGCCCGTTCATCGATGCGCTTGCCGACAGCCTGCGCAAGCACTGGAAGATCCACGGTCGCGGCGATCACCTGCTGATGTCGTTTCACAGCATTCCGCGCCAGTATTTCCTGGCCGGCGATCCTTATTTCTGCCAGTGCCACAAGACCGCGCGCCTGCTCGCCGAAAAGCTCGAGCTCGCCGAAGGCTCGTGGTCGGTCAGCTTCCAGAGCCGGCTCGGCAGGCAACCCTGGCTGCAGCCCTATACCGATCTCGTCGTTCCACAGCTGGCCCGATCCGGCGTGCGCACGCTCGACGTGATCTGTCCGGGCTTCGCCGCCGATTGCCTCGAGACGCTAGAAGAAGTCGCCCTGCGCTATCGCGACGATTTCATTGCCGCGGGCGGCGCGAGCTTCCGCTACGTGCCCGCGCTCAATGCCGATGCCCCGCATATCGAAGCGCTCGGGCAATTGCTGATGCAGCATCTGCCAGGCTGGCTCGATCTCGAAAGTGCCGACGAGCCGAAACGGCGCAGCGCGCGAGCCCAGGCCGCACAGGCGCAGTTGCACTCGCCGACCTTGCTGACGCCGCCGCGCGCGGCGCAGTCGACCTAAATCAGGGCTTGCGGCGGCCTCAGTCGCGCTCGATCACGAGCTCCACGCGGCGCATCGCATCCGCCGCTGCGCCCGAGGCCGGCTTGCCGGCCGGCAAGCCGACCGACGACAGCTCGCGAATTTCGAAGCCGTTCTGTTCGAGGAAACGACGCACCCGGTTCGCACGAGTGCGGGCGAGCGTGTCGGGGCTCGGGCCCTCGTCGAGGTCGGCGTAGCCCTGCACCACGATAAGCGCGTTGCCCTTGAGCTGCTGGCGCAGCCTCGGCAAAGCATCGCGCAGCTTCTGCAGCTCGCCAGCGCCGAGCGCAGCCACGCCCTTGCCGTAGTGCACGGTCACCGCGGCAGCGGACAGCGCAGGGGACGGCGACGGCGCCAGCGGACGCGCCGGCAGCGGCTGCGGCGAGTGCGCTGAAGGCGCAGGCACAGATGGCGGCACGGCCTGGCGACCGGCAGGTGACGGAATCGGCGCGGGTTTCGGCGGTACGACGGGAAGGGAAACAGCCGGCGCCGGCTCCGGTTTCGCGCCAGTCACGGCCCGGGATGGCATCGCCGGTCGAGGAGTCGCTGTGGAGGACGTAGACGACGTGAAAGCCGGACGTGTTACTGCCGCAGCAAGCGGATGCTGCCCGCTCGCGCAACCGAGTTCGTCGACGATGGCGCCAAGCTCCGAATCCGGGCAGCGATCCGGCCCGTCGGCAACACCATCGAAATCGGAATCGAGCGCGCACCCGCGACCATCGACTCTCGCGCCAGGCGGCGAGTACGGGCAATCGTCGACGTTGTCCGGCACCTGATCCGCGTCCTGATCGTTCTCCGCGCTGCAGCCGTGCACATCAACGACGGCACCCGGCGCGGAATACAGACATTGATCGAGGGTGTCGTCGACCCGATCGCCGTCGCCGTCAACGAAAGGCCGGATCGGCACTACGCTGATACCGGCGGCGAGCGAAGCGCCCGCCAGCAGCCCAAGCAATCCACCCGAGCAGGCCTGGCCGAAGCGCTCCCGTCCTGATCTGCCTGGCCACCCCATCGCGATCGTTCTCGATTCGAGTTATGAGGGCAGACTAGCGACGTGGTTCACAGGACTCAAGGCCGCTGAAGCCGCACGATTCGCCCGCTCGACGGGTGACTTTGGCAAGCCAAACAAAAGCCCCGCCAGCTTGCGCCGGCGGGGCTCCCAACCACCGCTCGATATTGCGATCGAGCCTATCGGATACTTACTCGTGCGTCTGAATCTCCGCACGACGGTTCTGCGCACGGCCTTCCGCAGTTTCGTTGGTCGCGATCGGCTTGGACTCACCATAAGCGAAGGTGTTGATGCGGCCTGCATCGACGCCCTTGCGGCTCAGGTAGCTCTTGACCGTATTGGCACGACGCTCGGACAGGCCCTGGTTGTAGCCGTCGGTACCGATCCAGTCGGTATGGCCGGAAACGTCGACCTTCAGGTTCGGATAGGTCTTGGACATGCCGTCGATGGTCGTGGCCGCCTTGTCGAGCTTGCTCTTCTCGCCCTCAGCCAGTTCGGACTTGTCGAACTCGAAGTGGACGTCGTCGAACTTGCGGTTGGCGCCTTCGGCCGTCGCCTTCGGGCAACCCTTGGCATCGACCACCGTACCGGACGGAGTGCCCGGGCAGAGGTCGGCGGTATCGCAGATGCCGTCGCCATCGCTATCCATGCACGCGGCCGGAGGGGTCGGGGCCGCAGCGGCAACCGCTCTGGAACCCAGCGGAACGACCAGGCCCACCTTCAGCACGGCCTCACCGAGATCGCCGACATTGGTGCCGCCGAGCGCGTTATCGTCGAACCAGATATGGCGATAGCGCAGATCGGCGCGGAAGCCGAGATCAGCGCCCGCGAGGGTGAAGTACTTGATGAAACCCAGGCCGACATCCGCGAACGGATCGGTGGTGTCCAGCGAGGTGCCGCGCAATTCGGTCGTCACGCCGCCGACGCCAGCTCCGAAATACGGAGAGAACTTCGGGTTGCGACTGAAGAAATACAGGCCGTCGAGCTTGCCGCCATATTCACGCTGGGCGTTCGCACCCGGCGTATTGTCGTGCGGGAACTCGCTATAGAAACCGTTGAGTTCGAAACCCCAGTGCTCGCTGAGTGCCTTGCCGACACCGAGCTGGGCGCCCTGACCTTCCTCGACGCCGACACGGTCGGAGTTTTCGAAGGTATAGCTATAAAGCACCGACAGATACGGACGCGTTTCGGAAGCGACGGTCGAGTCGGCTTCTTGTGCGTGCCCGGCAAAAGCCAGCGACGACAGGCCAAGGAGCAGCCCGGCGCGAAGCATCGTTTTCATTCCTGTAACTCCCTTGAACAAGCCAGCCTTTATCGGCTTTTGTTAACCCTGAACAGTATTATAGAGAAAGCTGAACGGTATTCGTATACAAATTTGCTGCACCACCGCAAGCGTTCTTGAGCGTAGCATGCGGGCTTTCTTCGAAACCTGCAATGAACGTCAGTTCTGAGTGGTATTTCACCTTTATTTTCGCTCCCCGGAGTCGTCAAACACGATGTTTTTTTTGACCGAGTATGGCCTGTTCCTGGCCAAGACCCTGACCTGGCTTGGGGCGGTGGTCGTCATCATCGTCACGGTTGCCTCGGCCGCTCGGGCCCGCAGGGAGAGTTCGCAGGGTCACTTGGAGATTCGGCACGTCAACCAGCGGTTGAGTGAACTCGCGGACGCGCTCAACGACGAGCTGCTCTCGCCGGCCGAGCAGAAGAAGGCGGCAGCGGCCCGAAAGAAGCAGGATAAGCAGCTTGAAAAAGCAGCCAAAAATCCACATGCGGCGGTCAAGAACCGCGTATTCGTCCTCGATTTCGACGGAGACATCCAGGCTTCGGCCGTCTCGGCCCTGCGGGAGGAGATCAGCAGCGTCCTGCAGGTGGCCCGCGAAACCGATGAGGTGGTACTGCGTCTCGAGAGCGGAGGTGGCCTCGTCCATGCCTATGGCCTGGCAGCGTCTCAGCTGCTGCGACTGCGCGAGCGCCGGCTCAAGCTGACCGTCACCATCGACAAGGTCGCGGCCAGCGGCGGCTACATGATGGCCTGCGTTGGTGATCATATTCTGGCCGCGCCGTTCTCGATCGTCGGCTCGATCGGCGTGGTGGCCCAGTTGCCCAACTTCAACCGGCTGCTGCGCAAGCACGACATCGATGTCGAGCTGCATACGGCCGGCGACTTCAAGCGTACGCTGACCGTGTTCGGCGAGAACACCGACAGCGGCCGCGCCAAGTTCCGCGAAGAGATCGAAGAAACCCATACGCTGTTCAAACGCTTCGTCCTGCAGAACCGCCCGGTGCTCGATATCGGCAAGGTGGCCACCGGCGAGCATTGGTTCGGTAGCCAGGCACTCGGCCTCAAGCTGATCGATCGCATTCTCACCTCGGACGATTACCTGCTCGAAAAAGCCAGCGAAGCCGAGGTCTACGAAATTCGCTATCGCCGTCCGCGCCCGCTGTCGGAACGGCTTTCACAGCAACTGACGCGCCTGCTCCTGGCGGGGCGCCGACAGCTGCGACCCAGCAAGCTCGATCTGCTTTGAGCTGGATTTACTTCGGGGTTTTAGCTGATCTGGGCGGAACTCCGGCTTATCAGCCGAAAGAAAGCGGAGTAGCCTTCCGATGACCGTGGGGCTCGCCGACAAACACCGACAACGAATCGGATACGGCGACGCAGATTATTAGAAGGCAAGAGGAGAAGCTGATGGAATCCGTTCGACCAGGGCGCCTGCGCCCGGCGGCTCGTGCCCGCGTGCGTGGCAGTTGGATCGGCTGGCTGGCGCCTTGCGCGCTGGCGTTGACACTGACGTCACCAACCGCGCTGGCGACCGATTTTCGCCTCGATTTCGGCGACGACTCCATCACCGGCGTGCTCAACACCAATTTGAGCATCGGCGCCCAGTGGCGTGCGGAAAACCGCTCCAACGACCTGATCGGCAAGAACAAGGTCAATCCGAACTTCTGTCCGGTGGCGCCAAACGGTGCGGGCACCTCGTGCCAGGGCCATCTCGACTACGCCAACGAATCGCATCGACTGCTCGGGCTCAACAGCTACATCGGCGAAGGCAGCTATGCCAACCAGGTCGCTGTCGATGCCCCGGGCCAGTTTTCGAACAACAACGATGACGGCAACATCAACTACGACCAGTGGGACGTGACCCAGGCGATCGGCAAGCTCGCCATGGATCTCACGCTCAACTACAAGGGCTACGATTTCTTCGTGCGCGGCTACGGCTTCTACGACGCCGAGAACCACAATCGCAAGGATTTCAACCCGAACATCCAGACGGTCGACAGCACCAGCGGCATGCGCCGCGGCATCGGCGAAGCGTCTTCGCGCCGGCGCAACGGCGTCACGGAGGACCAGATCGGCGTCGGCGCGATGCTGCTCGACCTTTACGTCGCCAAGACCTACGCGATCAGCGACGAGCGCGATTTCACCATCAAGATCGGTCGCCAGAACATCAACTGGGGCGAGAGCACGCTGCTGGTCGTCGGCAGCCTCAACTCCTTCTCCACGCCGAACGTGAACTCGCTGTATCGCCCGGCCTTCCTCGAACTCTCCGAAGTGCTGCAGCCGACGCCGGCGATCTGGACCTCGACCACGATCGTGCCAAACCTCACGCTCGAGGCGTTCTACCAGTACGACTGGGAACCGGCGATCGTGCCGACCGCAGGCTCGTACCTGTCGACCGTCGACATCGGCACCGACAGCCAGCGCGATTACGTCTTCCTGGACTTCGGCAAGACCGCCGAAGATCCCGACCGCCTCGGCCTGCCGGACCAGCTCATGCTGTCGGCGATCACCGACACTTCGGGCACCATCTACCTGCGTCCCGAAAAAGAAGCCAAGAGCAGCGGCCAGTTCGGCTTCTCGCTCAAGTACTACGCCGAATGGCTCAACAGCGGCACCGAGATCGCGCTGTATGCAGGCCGCTACCACAGCCGCCTGCCCTATCTGAGCTTCTACGAGGGCGACTACGGCTGCTTGTCCGGCCCCGGCGCCCTGGCTCCCGCCGCCGTTGGCGCCACCAAGACTCCGCTGGACACGCTCGGCGTGCTGGGCGCCTGCCCGGGCCTGGATTCGACGCTGTTCATCAGCAATGCGCTGCCCGGCGCCCTGGCTCCCGGCGTGCGCGACCAGCGCATCGGCGAAAACGGCAGCGCCTTCACGCTCGATACCGTCGAAGCCCAGCTGCAGTATCCCGAGAACATCGACCTCTACGGCATCAGCTTCAACACCGCGTTCGGCGATCTGTCGATCCAGGGTGAAATCGCCTACCGCCCGAACCAGCCGCTGCAGATCGACGACACCGACCTCGCGTTCGCGGCGATGCAGAACATCTTCCCGCGCGGCAACGGCACCGGCACCACCGGCGATTCATACGACTTCGGCGTCCTCGGCGATCTCGGCAACTCGATCCCCGGCCTGCCCGGCGCGCTGCTCAATGCTGGCACCATCGCCCAGCTGCCCGGCGCGCGTTACGGCATTCCGGACTTCGTCTCCGCCTATCGCGGGCTCGATCCGCTCGGCTACGCGCCGGGCGCCTACATCCGCGGATGGGAACGCTTCAAGACCGCCAACTACAACCTCGGTGCGACCAATGTCATCGGTCCGAACAACTGGGTCGCCGCCGACCAGATCATTCTGATCGGCGAACTCGGCGCCAACCAGATCTTCGACATGCCGAGCAAATCGCGCCTGCAGCTCGAAGGCCCCGGCACCTTCACTCATGCGAGCGCGGGCGCCGACGGCACCGGCGCCGATGGCTCGGCACGGTCGAACTCGGGCGTCATCGGGCCTTCGGGCATCCGCTTCAACCCGACGCAGCAGAAGAGCGGCTTCGTGACCGACTTTTCGTGGGGCTACCGCATCATCAGCATCCTGCGCTACGAGAACGTGCTGCCCGGCATCGGCATCGAGCCGACCATCGTCTGGTCGCACGACGTGCAGGGCGTCTCGCCCGGCCCGGGCGAAAACTTCGTCGAAGGCCGCAAGTCGGTGATCGTCAGCACCACCATCCGCTTCTCGCCCGCCTGGAACGCGGCCGTCGGCTACACCGCCTTCTTCGGCGGCGGCTCGGCCAACCTGCTGCGCGATCGCGATTTCGTGCAGGTGGGGCTGCGCTACCTGTTCTGATCGCAGCCTCCGAAACCGAGCCGAGCGCCTTGCAGAAGAGCCCGCCGATGCGGGCTCTTCTGTTTGCGCGCGCTGGTCGTTGCTTGCGGCTCTGACACATAATCCGCGCTGCTTTCGCCGTTGATAAGACCCCCTCGAAAGTCAGCCACCCAGAACCAAGGATTAGGCATGAAACTGACCAGCAAGACGTTCTCGGACGGCGGTGTGATACCCGGGCGCTGCGCCTTCGCCGTCAAGGCCCCCAAGGGCCATGTGCGTCTTTCCGAGAACCTCAACCCCGAACTGACGTGGAGCGGCGCCCCGGCCGGCACGCGCAGCTTCGCACTCGTCTGCATCGATCCCGACGCCCCCACCAAGCCCGACGACGTGAACAAGGAAGGTCGCGAAGTGCCGCTCAAGCTGCCGCGCGCCAGGTTCTTCCACTGGGCGGTGGTCGACATCGCGCCCACCGTCACGCAGATCGAAGAAGGCGCGGCCTCCAACGGCGTCACGCCGCGCGGCAAGCAGCAGCCTGGCGGCATCGAAGGCGCCCGTCAGGGCGTCAACGATTACACCGGCTGGTTCAAGGGCGACGCCGACATGGGTGGCACTTATCGCGGCTACGATGGCCCCTGCCCGCCGTGGAACGACAGCGTGCCGCATCACTACTGCTTCGAAGTGTTCGCGCTCGACGTCGAAAGCCTTTCCGTTCAGGCCGATTTCACCGCCGCCGATGTGCTCAAGGCCGTCGAGGGTCACGTGCTCGCAAGCGCGAGCCTCACCGGCCGCTACAGCCTCAACCCACGCATTCGCCTGAACTGAGTTCCACAAAGCCAGCACGAACCAATGAATGACCTCGGCCGACCGCGAAACTTGCAGTCGGCCCGATGGTCACAGGCGATCCATCGCCAACCGCCCTTTCGAGTTCTCGCCCGAGATTCGCTCCATGCTCCGCACCTCCCCGACTATCGCCCTCGCCCCGCTCGTTCTGGCGCTGGGCCTCGCGTTCCATCTTCCAGCCCAGGCTCAAATGCAGGCCGCTCTGCCCCTGCAGCAGGGCATGCCCTCGCTCGCCCCGATGCTCAAGCAGGCGACGCCCGCCGTGGTCAACATCGCGGTCACCTCCAAGCAGGAGATCCAGAACCCGCTGCTGCAGGACCCCTTCTTCCGCCGCTTCTTCGACATTCCGGACGATGCCCCGCAAGAGCGTGAAAGCCAGGCCGTCGGATCGGGCGTCATCGTCGATGCGGCCAAGGGCTACATCATCACCAACAATCACGTCATCGACGGCGCCGATTCGATCAAGGTGCGCCTCGTCGACGATCGCGAGTTCGACGCCAAGCTGATCGGCAAGGACCCGGAGACCGACATCGCCGTGCTGCAGATCAAGGCCGACAACCTCAAAGCGCTGGTGCTGGCCGATTCCGACAAGCTCGAAGTCGGTGATTTCGTCGTCGCCATCGGCTCGCCGTTCAACCTGCGCACCACTGTGACCTCGGGCATCGTCAGCGGCCTCGGCCGCAACGGCATGGGCGAGGGCTACCAGGATTTCATCCAGACCGACGCCTCGATCAACCCGGGCAATTCCGGTGGCGCGCTCGTGAACCTGCGCGGCGAACTCGTCGGCATTCCGAGCCAGATCCTCTCGCGCAGCGGCGGCAACATCGGTATCGGCTTCGCCATTCCGACCAACCTCGCCAAAACCGTGATGGGGCAGCTCACGCAGTTCGGCTCCATCGAACGCGGACGCATCGGCGTCGGCGGCCAGAACCTCGATCCGGCGCTCGCCAAGGCCTTCGGCCTGTCGTCCTCGCGCGGCGCGGTCATCACCCAGGTGGTGCCCGGCTCGCCGGCCGACAAGGCCGGCGTCAAGAGCGAGGACATCGTGCTCAAGGTCAACGGGCGCGAAATTTCGAGCTTCGACCAGCTGCGCAACATCGTCGGCCTGATGCGCGTCGGCGAGAAGGTGGAGCTGTCGATTCTGCGCAACGGCAAGCCGCAGACGGTCAACGTGGTCATCGGAAAGGCCGGCGCCGAAACCGCCTCGGCCGACGGCAAGGGCGGCGGCAACCTGCATCCCTCGCTGGCCGGCGCGACCTTCGCTCCGCTCGATGAAAGCAGCGCCCGCCGGGCGCGCGCCGACGGCGGCATCCAGGTGCAGGACGTGAACCCGACCTCGGCCGCCGCACGCGCGGGCCTGCGCCCCGGCGACATCATCCTGAGCGTGAACCGCCAGCCCGTGAAGACGATCGAGCAGTTCACCAAGCTCGCCAATCCGAAGACGCCGGAATTGCTGCTGCACATCCAGCGTGGGCCGGGGGCGCTGTTCCTGATCATTCGCTGAGACGTTGACGTTCCTCTCTCCCGCTTGCGGGAGAGAGTCCCTCGCGACAGCGAGGGGAGAGAGGGTTCGCCTACAGAGGGCGCGCGCTTTTCCACCTTCCCCTCTCCCGGCGCTTCGCGCCACCCTCTCCCGCAAGCGGGAGAGGGGAACATCGGAAACATCCACGGCTATACTGCCTCGGACGCTTTCCCTCAAATCAAGCCACGCATGCTGGACTCGGAACTCGAACAGCTCGAACAACGCATCCAGCGCCTGACCGCCGCCTACCGGCAGGCTCGCCTGGAAGCCCGGCGCGCGCAGCAGGAGCGTGATCGCCTGATGGCGCTCAACAACGAGTTGCGGCGGCGCATCGAAGGCATCGTCGATCGCGTCCGCAACCTCGAATCGGAGCAGGATCATGAGTGACAAGGACCGCTTCGAAGACAGCGACAAGAGCGATGCGCTCAGCGTGACCGTGCGCATCATGGGTCGCGAATACACCGTGGTCTGCCCGCCCGACGAACACGAAGCGCTCGTCGCCTCGGCCGATTTCCTCAACGAACGCATGACCGCCATCCGCCGTCGCGGCAAGGCGCTCGGAGCCGAGCGCATCGCGGTGATGGCCGCGCTCAACATTTCGCGCGAGCTGCTCGAGCTGCGCGGCGCGGAAGCGGTGCTCAAACTCGACGAGGCGGCGCTTGCGCGCGTTCGCCAGCTCAAGCTCGACATCGATTCAACGCTCGCGCTCGAATAGCGCGGGTTCATTGCACGCAGGCATGCGTGCTCGTCGGCGACATCGTCGCGTCGAGTGATTTGCTCAAAGCGCACGCGTCGTCGGTGTTATGATGGCGACGGTGTCTCCTGCGGTGTTCGACGAACGCTCTAAACCCTTGAGCCTATTTGCAACCCCCCGGGAGCCAAAGCTGGTTGGGCGTGCAAGCCCGCGTTGTCGGCGGGAAGCCCGAAAGTCAGATTGCGGCACCCACTTGAGACCTCGTCTCAAGGTACCGAGCGAATGACGGCACAGGCGGGAGTCACCACTTCTTCTTCCCAAGCCCTGCACAAGGCGCAGCTGCGTAAAACGCTGCGCAAGCGCAGAGCGACGATCTCGCGACGCGAGCGGCGACGCGCCGCGCAGCGATGCGCCGATCACCTGATGCGCGTTATCGATCGCAGCGACATTCGCAGCATCGCGCTGTATCTCGCCTACGGCTCCGAACTCTCGACCGCGCCGCTGCTGCAAAAGCTGCGGCGTTCGCGTTGTCGCCTGTTGCTGCCGAGCTTGCGCGGACAGCGCATGCATTTCGTCGAATGGAAAGTTGGACAAGCGCTGCGAGCGAATCGCTTCGGCATCGACGAGCCCTGCGGCCGCACTCGGGTGATGCCGGCACACATCGACGCGATCGTGATGCCGCTCACCGGCTTCGATGCGCAAGGCCGCAGGCTCGGGACCGGCGGCGGCTATTACGATCGCACGCTCGCGGCGCTGAGCACGCGTCGCAGGCCCTGGCGCATCGGCTACGCCTATGCGTTGCAGGAGTGCGAGCCGATCGCCGACGATCCCTGGGACATCAAACTTCACGCCGTCTGCACCGAACGCGGGCTGCGGCGCTTTCACGGTTAGAACACGACGACATGGCGACTCAAAAACCGTCTTACTGGCTCATGAAATCCGAGCCCGACGCCTTTTCCATCGACGATCTCGAAAAGCGTCCGAAGCAGACCGAGCCGTGGAACGGCGTGCGCAATTACCAGGTGCGCAACATGTTCCGCGACCAGATGAAAGCGGGCGATCTCGCCTTCTTCTATCACTCGAGCTGTCCGGAGCCCGGAATCTACGGCGCGATGAAGATCGTCAGCAACGCGTATCCGGACCCGACGCAGTTCGATCCGAAGTCCGATTACTACGATGGCAAATCCACGCCGGAAGACCCGCGCTGGCTGCTCGTCGACGTGCAGTTCCTGCAGAAGTTCGAGCAGCCGGTGCTGCTGAGCACCCTGCGCGAGAACGAGGCCAAGCTCGAAGGGCTGCGCGTACTCGAAAAAGGCACGCGGCTATCGGTGACGCCAGTGAAAGCCGAGCACTGGAAGCTGATCACCAGGCTGGCGGGGGTGAAGCTCTGAGCTGTGATGTTGATGTTCCTCTCTCCCGCGTGCGGGAGAGAGTCCCTCGCGAATGCGAGGGGAGAGAGGGTTAGCCCAAAAAAGTAGCGCTCTTTCCAACCTTCCCCTCTCCCGGTCCTTTGGACCACCCTCTCCCGCAAGCGGGAGAGGGACAGCACGACTAGCCACGCACTGCGTTCGTTGCGCTCAAACCCCGAACACGAAGCGCAGGCCCACGCGCGCGTCGTTGAGTTCGAAGTCGACTCCGTTCTCGGTGAGATTGGTCGAGCGATAGTCCGCGAACACGCCGAGGTTGCGGGTGATGCGGAAATCGAGGCCCAGGTTGTATTCGAGGCCGTCGAGCGTTTCGCCGCCATCGTCGAGCCGCACATAGCCGATACCGCCCGTGAACGCGAGACCCGACGTGGCGAGCCAGCTCGTGCGCAGGAACAAGCCGACGCCATCGGCCGTGCCTTCCACGTCGCCCGAGTCGATGTCCAAGTTGATGTATTCGGCGGTCGCGCCGAAATAGCGCCAGTAATAACCGGCACCGAGGCGATAGCTGTCGAGCTTCGAGGGGCCGTCGTAGTCGGAGCGCTGATATTCGCCATTGAATGCGATCTGGTCGGTGAGCTTGAGCAGGCCCTTCACGCCCCAGCCGTCACCATCGACATCGCCGTCGACGTCATCGCCGGCATCGACCTTGAGCTGGGTCCACGGCAGGTAATAAGCATCGACGAAACCAGCCGGCGATTCGGCCTGGGCCATCTGAAACGGTGCGACGGACAACAGGCCGAGCAAGGCCCCCTGAGCGATACGAGCACGCATTTAGAATCTCCCTGATCGCGGCCCGACCGCAGTGTCAGGCTCGCGTGCCCAAGAATAACGCGTAGGCCGGGTTGTCGGTCTCTTCCCAGTATTCGTAGCCGAGCTGGTCAAGGGAGCGGCGCACGTCGCCCAATTGCCCGCGCGGAATCTGCAGTCCACACAGCACGCGGCCGAACGCGGCGCCGTGGTTGCGGTAATGGAACAAGGAAATATTCCAGCGGCCGCCGATCGCATGGAGAAAATCCTCGAGCGCGCCGGGACGCTCGGGGAACACGAAACGGAACAGATGCTCGTCGGCAAGCCCCGGCGCACGGCCGCCGACCATGAAGCGCACGTGCAATTTAGCCATCTCGTTGCCGGTCATGTCGGCGACCGGCAGATCCTGCTCGCGCAGGATCTGGATCAGTTTCTCGCGCTCTGCCGCGCCCTCGGTGATCTTGATGCCGACGAACACGTGCGCCGCGCCGGACGACGAGTAGCGATAGTTGAATTCGGTGATCGGCCGGCGGCGCAGATGCGAGAGGAATTTCTTGAAGCTGCCGGGCTTCTCGGGAATCGTCACCGCGAGCAGCGTCTCGGCGTCGTCACCGAGCTCGGCGCGCTCGGCCACGTAACGCAGGCGATCGAAATTGATGTTCGCGCCCGAGACGATCGCGCACACCGTTTTGCCCGACAGATCGTGCGTCTGCGCGTAGCGCTTCACGCCGGCGATGCCGAGCGCGCCCGCGGGCTCGGGCACCGCGCGCTTCTCGTTGAACAGGTCGCGGATCGCGGCGCAGATCTCATCGATGCTGACTTCGACGCAGTCGTCGACGAAATGCCGCGCGAGCTTGAACGGCTCTTCGCCGGCCTGGCGCACCGACACGCCGTCCGCGAACAGGCCGGCCTGCGCGAGCTTGATGCGGCGCCCGGCTTTCAAGCCCGCGCCCATGCAGTTCGAGTCGTCCGGCTCGACGCAGATGACCTTCGTGTGCGGGCTCTTGTGCTTGATCCAGGCCGCGATGCCGGCCAGCAGGCCGCCACCGCCGACGCAGACGAACACGGCATCCAGCTTCTCCACGCCAAGCTGCGGCAGTTGCTCGAGAATCTCGCGCGCGATGGTGCCCTGGCCGGCGATCACTTCGGGATCGTCGTACGGGTGGACCAGCGTCATGCCGCGATCGACGAGTTCGAGCGCATGCGCGAGCGCGTCGTCGTAGGCATCGCCATGCAGGATCGCCTTGCCGCCGAGCGAGCGCACCGCATCGACCTTGATCGCCGGCGTCGTGCGCGGCATGACGATGGACGACGGAATGCCGAGCTTGGCCGCCGACAGCGCCACGCCCTGCGCGTGATTGCCGGCCGACGCCGTCACCACGCCGTGCGCGCGCGCCTCGTCGGACAGCGAGGCCATCTTGTTGTAGGCCCCGCGCAGCTTGAACGAGTACACCGGCTGGGTGTCCTCGCGCTTGAGCAGCAGCTTGCAGCCGAGCCGCGCGGAGAGCTTGGGCGCGTGTTCGAGCGCGGTCACGTCGGCGACGTCGTAGACGCGGCCTGCGGCCTGTTCGATGCGCTTGGCGTACTGGGCCAGCAGGCGCTGGGCTTCGGCGGACGCGGCGGCGGTCCGCTGGGGGGTTTTGTTCACTTCGGTGACCTGATTGAAGAGACGGCGACGACTGTTCCTGCCGTTCCTCTCTCCCGCTTGCGGGAGAGAGTCCCCGCGTAGCGGGGGAGAGAGGGGCAGCCCGAAAGTGCGTGCACTCTCCAACCATCCCCTCTCCCGGTCCTTCGGACCACCCTTTCCCACAAGTGGGAGAGGGGACAAGCAAGTTCCCTCTGCAAATGGCAGAAGAAACGCCACAATCAACCTCGATAACCGTTGACCGAAAGACGTTTCCCTTATGATACCCGGCTCTTACGCCTCCCCTCGCAGCCGCCCCGGAATGAGCCTCCCCGCCTCGCCCATCGTCGCCTTCATCGGCGGCGGCAACATGGCCACCAGCCTCGTCGGCGGCCTGCTCGCCAGCGGCTTTACGCCCGATCAGCTGCGCGTGGCCGAGCCCGATGCGGGCAAGGCGCAAGCCCTGCGCGAGCGTTTCGGCATCGTCGTCGCCGCGAGTGGCGCCGAGATCGCGGCCGGAGCCAGCGCGCTGGTGCTCGCGGTGAAGCCGCAGCAGATGATCGCGGCGCTGGCCGGCCTTGCGCCCGATGCGGGCGCGCTGGCGCTGTCGATCGCGGCCGGCGTGCGCATCGACACCCTGCGCTCGGCCCTGCCGGCCGGCGTGCACGTGGTGCGCAGCATGCCCAATACGCCTTCGCTCTACGGCGCCGGCATCACCGGGCTTTACGCGCCGGCCGGAACGCCCGAGGCGACGCGGGCGCTGGCCGACCGCATCCTCGCCGCGGCCGGCCAGACCTGCTGGGTCGAGAAGGAAAGCGATCTCGACGCGGTGACCGCCGTCTCGGGCTCCGGCCCTGCCTACTTCTTCCTGCTGACCGAAGCGATCCGCGAGGCCGGCGTCGCGCTGGGCCTGTCGCCCGAAGTCTCGGCCCAGCTCGCGGCGCGCACGCTGGTCGGCGCCGCGAAGATGGTCGACGCGGGCAGTACCGACGTCGCCGAGCTGCGCGCGCAGGTCACGTCCAAGGGCGGCACCACGTTCGCGGCGCTGCAATCGCTGGAAAAAGCCGGCCTGCGCCCCATCTTCACCGAGGCGCTGCGCGCCGCGGCCGACCGCAGCCGCGAGCTCGGCGACGAGTTCGCCGCCGCCTCGCGGCCCTCAATCAACTAAGGACACGCGATGGGCGCCCAGGCGACCAATGCCTTCATCTTCCTGATCAGCACCCTGTTCAATCTGTACATGGGCGCGGTGCTGTTGCGCATCATCCTGCAGTGGGTACGCGCAGACTTCTACAACCCGATCTCGCAGCTGGTCTGGAAAGTCACGCAGCCGGTGCTCGCGCCGTTCAAGAACATCGTGCCCAAGCATCGCAAGCTCGACATCGCGGCCGCGATCCTGCTGCTGGTGCTCGCGGCGCTCTACATCCAGGTTATCGCGGCGCTGTGGAATCTCGACATCGGCATCGGCCGCACGCTGTGGTTCGCGGCGCTCAAGGTCGTCGGCCTGGGCCTGTCGCTGTACACGGCCACCATCGCCATCTACGCGATCCTGTCGTGGTTCGGCCCGGGCTTCTCGAATCCCGCCGCGAACATCCTCTACAGCATCAACGAACCGCTGCTGCGCCCGCTGCGCCGGCTGATTCCGCCGGTGTCGGGGCTCGATCTGTCGCCGCTCGTGGCGATCCTGTTGCTGCAGGTGCTGGGCATGCTGTTGCCGCTGCCCGGCTACTTCGGCCTCGGCTGAGCGCATCACGCCGGTGACCAGCGAAGTGACCGAAGGCTCGGTCGGGATCGTCGAGCCGCGCAAGATCCGCATCGATTCGCCGCTGATTCTCGATTGCGGGCGGCTGTTCATGTGGCACGACCTCATGGTCGAAACCTACGGCACGCTCAACGCCGCGCGCAGCAACGCGGTGCTGATCTGCCACGCGCTCTCGGGCGACCATCACGCCGCCGGCGTGCATTCGGCCGACGACCGCAAGCCCGGCTGGTGGGACAACTGCATCGGCCCGGGCAAGCCGATCGACACCGATCGCTTTTTCGTCGTCAGCCTCAACAACCTCGGCGGCTGCCGCGGCTCCACCGGCCCCAACAGCATCGCCCCCGAAACCGGTCGCCAGTGGGGGCCGGATTTTCCGCTGCTGACCGTTCGCGACTGGGTGCGCTCGCAAGCCCTGCTCGCCGACAAGCTCGGCATCACCCAATGGGCGGCGATCGTCGGCGGCTCGCTCGGCGGCATGCAGGTGATGCAGTGGGCGGTCGATCTGCCGCGACGCGTGCGCCACGCCGTCGTCATCGCCTCGGCCCCGCAGATTTCGGCACAGAACATCGCGTTCAACGAAATCGCGCGGCAGGCGATCCTGTCGGACCCGGATTTCCACGGCGGCCGCTACTACGATCACAACGCGGTGCCCGCGCGCGGCCTGCGCCTGGCGCGCATGCTCGGGCACATCACCTACCTGTCCGATGCGGCGATGCGCGCCAAGTTCGGCAACGACCTCAAGGCGCCGCAGCCGTCGTTCAACTTCGACGTCGAGTTCGAGGTGGAAAGCTACCTGCGCTATCAGGGCGAGAGCTTCGTCGATCGCTTCGACGCCAACACCTACCTGATCATGACCAAGGCGCTCGACTACTTCGACCCGGCGCGCGACTACGACGATTCGCTCGTCGATGCCTTCCGCCAGGCGCAGGCGCGCTTCCTGGTGGTGGCGTTCTCGAGCGACTGGCGCTTCTCGCCGGCGCGCTCGCGCGAGATCGTCAAGGCGCTCGTCGATGCGGGGCGTGACGTGAGCTATGCGCTGATCGAATCGGCGCTCGGCCACGACGATTTCCTGATGCCGCTGCCGGACTATCACCGCGTGCTGCGCGGCTATCTGTCGCGCGTGGCGGACGAGGTGGGGGCGTGATGAACCGAAGCTTCATCGCCACGAACAGCCTGTCCTCTCTCCCGCTTGCGGGAGAGAGTCCCTCGCGAATGCGAGGGGAGAGAGGGCTCGCTCGGCAGAGTGAGCGCACTTTCCAACCATCCCTCTCCCGGTCCTTCGGACCACCCTCTCCCACAAGTGGGAGAGGGGACCAGCAGGAAGCGTAACTGCATGACCGCCGCCCTCCGCCGCGATCTCGCGATCCTCTCCGAATGGATCAAGCCCGGCTCGCGCGTGCTCGATCTCGGCTGCGGCGACGGCAAGCTGCTCGCGCACCTGGCCGAGCAGCGGCAGACGCACGGCTACGGCATCGAGATCGATGTCGGCAAGGTCGCCAAATGTATCGAGGCCGGGGTCAACGTGATCCAGGGCGACATCGACGAAGGCCTGCGCGATTTCGAGGACAACTCGTTCGACTACGTGCTGCTCACGCAGACCTTGCAGGCCCTGCAGCGCCCGGACGACGTCATCGACGACATCCTGCGTGTCGGCCGCACGGCCATCGTCACGTTCCCCAACTTCGGGCACTGGCGCGTGCGCATGGCGCTGGCGCTCGGCCGCATGCCGATGACGCGCTCGCTGCCGGCCACCTGGTACGACACGCCGAACATCCATCTCTGCACGGTCGCCGACTTCGAAGCCCTGTGCGCCGAACGCGGCTGGCGCATCGAGCGGCGTCGCCTGCTCAACAGCCAGCATCTCGAAGGCACCAGCATCCGTCTGCTGCCGAACCTGTTTAGCGAGATCGCGATCTACCTGCTGCAGCAGGGCAAACCGCCGAGCAGGAACACCTGAGCGATGCAGGGTGGGGCGAGGCCCGCCCTGCCCAAGACCAGCGCCGTCCGTGTTGAAGATTTGCGCGGCGACTCACTCAGTCGAGCACCGGCGCGGCCGAATGCGGGCGCCAGCCGTAGACCTCCAGATTCACCTTGCCGGCCCGCACTTCGACTCCCTCGGACAGCAGCCGCTTGCGCTGCTCCCTGAACGCCTGGGTGCCTTGGGCGAACGCGATACGGCCCGGCGATGCGAGCACCCGATACCAGGGCATGTAGTCCTCGCCCTGCTCCTGCCAAAGGCTTTTGCCGGCCAGCCGCGCCCGGCCCGGAAAGCCCGCGATCGCCGCGAGTTGTCCGTAAGTCACGACCCGCCCTGCAGGAACTTTACGAAGTGCGGCGCGAATGGCGATAACCGCCGGCGTCAGCCTTGAATCGGTCGTCATGTCAGCCTTTTGCTCGTTCGGAATGGCTTCATTTCGTAGGCCAATTATCCGATTCCGATGAGGAAAAACACGACAAAATTTGCTCCTAACCACTTCAGGTTGGATTCAGCCCTCCAAACAGAGACTGTGTTCAACGGATCGCGGTGCAGCAATGAGACAGGGCGGCGCGATCTTTTCAATCACGAACACCCGGTCCCTGCGGCGCAGTCTCCCCCACTCTCCCCAACTGCGTTGCAGCGAGGCGGTCGAGCCCCCCACTCGGCCGCCTCATTTTTATTTAGGCCTCAAAAAAGCCTCTTCCAGAGGGAAGAGGCTTTTTTGTTTGCAGCGAAAGGCATCCCCACCGGAATCGAGGATGAGCGGCCGCACCTGACAGATGAACGGCCTCTCAGATTTCCGGCAGGACCAGTGGTCACCGGCGGGCGACCAATGGTTCAGCTTCTCCATCCCACGAACGAACGGATGGAGCCACACTCTGTCTCAACAAGGACGGCGCTGCTTCGGCACCGCCTCCAGTGAAACTCCCCTGCCGTTACCCTGCGGCAGAACTTGGGCGGTGGAATGACAAGGCTTCCACCGCCTTCTTTTTGCCTGCAACTTTTTCGCCATCAAGAGCCGAACTTGTTTTTCCTCTCTCCCGCTCGCGGGAGAGGAAACCATCAACCTACGGCGACAGGACGCGGCAGCTGCTCTCATCGACCCCGAACCGCTCGGTTCCGAGCACTTCGCCCGAGCGGGTCAGCGACAAGGCGAGCGTCCTGTCGCGCAGATCGCCCGTATCGACCACATACCGCGCGCCGCTTTCGGCGTAGAGCGGCTCGGGCGACTGTTCGACGCTCGTCACCGTGAGTCTCACCGAGGCGTCGGCCTGCAGGCGGATTTCGATGCGCGGCCTGGCGTCCTGCATGGCCGGAATCGGGCGCAGCACCAGCGTGTAGCGCGGGCGGCGCAGCGTGTATTCCACCGGCAATTGGTGCTTGAGCAGGCAACCGTCGAGCTCGCCGTAGTGCGTCGTCAGCGCATCGTCCTCGCGGCTGTCGAGCGTGACGGTGCTGCGCTTGTAGAGCTGCGGGGCGCAGGCGCTGAGCAGCAGGGCCAGCGCAAGGGCGGCCGAGGGAAGTGCGAAACGCATGGAACTCCGCATGAGGATCAAAGGTTCAAGGTGCCGGACGCGATGCGCACGGCTTGGCCGCCGACTTTGACCGCGATGATACGGCCATCGCGCTTCTCGGCCTGGATCTGCAGCCGGCTCGGACGGCCCATTTCGACGCCCTGCAGCAGCGTCCAGCGCAGTACGCCCTCGGTCGGCGAGCGATCGGCCAGATGACCGCAAAGCGCGACCGCAGCCGAACCCGTTGCCGGGTCTTCACCGACGCCCAAGTCCGGTGCAAACATGCGCGATCTTAGAACACCGTATTGATGCGTTGCGGCATACAAATAAAAGGAGCTCGACCAGACAGGTCGGGCACCCGCCAGCTTGTGCGCCTGCAAGCGGGCACGGCCGAGCGCCTCGATCGAGCGCAGCGGCACGAGGTTGTACGGAACGCCGCAGGACGCCCCGCGCGGAGCATCGGCATCGGTTTCGAGGTCGGCGACCGACAGGCCGAGCCAATCGGCGAGCACTTCGGCCGGCGGCGCCTCGCCGAAGCTCGGCAGCACCGCGGTCGTCAGTTCGGCATAGGTCAGCGCATCGGCCGATTTGCGAATGCGCACCGGCACCGGCCCGACTTTCTCGTCGAGCACGATATCGAGCGCCTCGCCCTCGCCGGCCAGACCGAGGTCGGCGAGCAGGCAAGCCGTGCCGACCGTGGGATGGCCGGCGAACGGCAGCTCGAGCGTCGGCGTGAAGATGCGCGCCCGCACGAGCGCGCCGGGCCGCGTCGCCGGCAGCACGAACACGGTCTCGGACAGATTGAATTCGGCCGCGATCGCCTGCATGCGCGCATCGGACAGCGACTCGCCGCCGAACACCACGGCCAGCGGGTTCCCGGTCAGCGGCGTATCGGTGAAGACATCGAGCACGTGGTACTGCAAGGCGCTGCTGTTGCTCACATGAATTTCCCGCCGCTGATGCGTCCGTCGGCGTCGAGTTCGGCGAAATAGCGGCTGCGGTCCATGCGGAATTCACGCGTCGCGATCTCGCCGGGCAGCACGAGCTTCACGTCCGGATAGCGCTTGCGGAATTGCTCGGGCGTCGGCTTGCCGCTGATGAAGCGATCGAACGCGGGCACGTCCTCGACCTTGCCCGGAACCACGATGTCCTGCTGCGGCTCGGCCGCATTCGGCGAATTCTGGCAGGCGACCGCGAGCGCCGCGGCGGCCAGCGTGCTGCACAACAAGAGCGTGCGAAGGATCATCGGAGCGGCGCCTCGTGGCGGGAATCGGAATCGGGGCCGGCATGGTAGCAGCCGCCCGTGCGGCTACAATTCGCGCTTTAGCAGCGAAGCACCGCAGTCATGACCGACGAACCGAAGGAAAAGAAAACCACCGCCGAGTTGCTCCGCGAAGCGCTCGCCGCCAAGAAGGCCGAGAACCAGCCGGGCAAGCAGAAGCTGCGCCCGCAAATGGGCGGCGGCAAGGTGGCGAAGGACGCGGAACGGCGGGCCGGGAAGTCGCGGAAGGTGCATTGATTGGAAGCAGCGGCTCGCCTCGCTGACGGCCAAAGCCTAGAAACCCCTCTCTCCCCGCTAGGCGGGACTCTCCCCCTCGCGGGAGAGAGGACAACAACAGCAGTGCAGCAAAAGCGCAGCGCCCCTTGCAGTTCCCCTCTCCCGCTTGCGGTGAGGCCGTTGGCTCAGGGCGAGGACTGACTCGATGTCAGTCCGAGTTAAGCCAACGACGGTCCGAAGGACCGGGAGAGGGGAGGCCAGGGAAAGTGCGCGCCCTCTACCGGCCGAACCCTCTCTCCCCTCGCTGACGCGAGGGACTCTCTCCCGCCAGCGGGAGAGAGGACCATCACAAGCTACTTCGCGACCGCCTTCAGCCCCCGCCCCAGCTGCAACACCACCCAGAACAAGGCCGCATGCACCGGCAGCAGCAGTGCGATCCAGGCCGCGTTGTTCTGCATCGGCGCGGTCGGCAGCAGCTTGATCAGCGAGGCCGTCGCCGCGAGCAGGGCGATGATGCGCACCACGCGCTGGGCCTTGGGCCCGGGCCGCCAGTCCGCGCGGAAAGCCTGCGCCCAGACCGGGATCGCGAGCAGCGCCAGCGGGTTGAGCAGCAGCAGGTTCTGGTTGCTCCACATGCCCCAGTGATCGGTCAGCAGCCAGCCGGCCAGCATCACCAGGCCGAACACGCTCGCGGTCGCGTAGAACATCAGCCCGGCCAGGGCCAGCGTGATCCGGGCGACCGGCTTCGCACGCGCTCGCGCGAGCAGCAGCACCGCCAAGGCCGAGATCACCCCGAGCGCCAGGAACGGCCACAGCAGGTTCGGCGCCTGTTCGGGTTCCTTGATGCGGTCGGATTCGTAGAGCCAGCCTTCCTGCTCGACGAGCGGCTTCGATAGCCCGGTTTCGGGATCGGCCACCTTGGCCTCGCGCAGCGACTGCATCAGCGACATCGGCACGAAGGCGTGGCTCCAGCGATCGAGCGGCTCGTCGACCTTCGGTCCCAGGCCCAGGTCCATGCCGATGGCCAGCGGCAGGTCGGGTGACATCAGCCGCGTGACTTCGGAGCGGAACGTGGCCGGGCTCAGCTGGCCGCCGTGCAGCTGCGCCTTGAGGCTGCCGCCGAGCACGCGATCGATCGCGTCGCGCACGCGCGTCGAGCAATTGGAAAGGAAGTAGTCGTAGCGGTACTGCGCGTTCTCGGGCTGCGCGTTCCATTGCAGGAACTCGGCGATCTCGCGCCGCTGCGCTTCGTCGAGCGCCAGCCGCTGCTCGTAGATCCAGCGATCCTCGGCCCGGTAGAGCTGCAGCGTGCGGCGCAGCGGCTCGGCGTCGAGCTGATACAGCATCTGCCCGCGTGCGAAGTTGAGGAAGAAGTTCTTCTGCTGGAAGTCGAAGATGCCGTAGTTGTAGACGGTGGCGCGGCCGCTGGCCTCGTCGCGCAGCAGCAGGGCGTTGTGACCGAAGCGCTGCCAGTAGATTTCGCCGGGGGCGAAGGTGAGGACGCTGACGGTGGGGGGCTGCGCGACAGGCTGCTGGGCTTGGACGGGCAGACAAAGAACCGTCAGTAAAAGCCCCGACAGACTCGCCTTGACCAGACGATGCGCCCTCACTCCCCCGCTACGCGGGGACTCTCTCCCGCACGCGGGAGAGAGGGACAACATCAGCAGCGACAGCAGCCCCTTGCTTTGCCCTCTCTCGCGCGTGGGAGAGAAGAACAACAACAGCGAAAGCAGGCTCTTGCTTTGCCCTCTCCCGCGTGCGGGAGAGGGTGGCGCGTCAGCGCCGGGTGAGGGAGCGCTGCTCCCAGAAAACATGGCCCGATCGCAACAGTGTTCCCTCACCCGCCCCTTCGGGGCACCCTCCGCACGCGGGAGAGGAGAAAAGGCAAGCCGCTGCACGATCACCGCCAAGATCGAGCGCACTACAGCTACTCCCCCGCCACCGTAACCTGCAGCTGCAGCACCCGCCGGTTGTCCGCGCGCTGCACGTTGAAGCCGAAGCCCTCGATCCGCACGCTCTCGCCGCGCTTGGGCATGTGGCCGAAGCGGTGGACCACCAGGCCGCCGATGGTGTCGTAGTCCTCGGTCGGGAAGTGGCTGCCGAAGTACTTGTTGAACTCTTCGATCGACGTGAGCCCGTGAACCACGAAGCGGCGGTCGTCCTGCTTGAGGATGCGGGCTGCGTCGTCGTCGTCGTATTCGTCGTCGATCTCGCCGACGATCTGCTCGAGCACGTCTTCGATCGTCACCAGCCCGGCGACGCCGCCGTACTCGTCGACGACGATCGCCATATGGCTGCGACCGCGCTTGAAATCCTTCAGCAGCACGTTGACGCGCTTGGATTCGGGAACGAACGAAGCCGGACGCAGCACGCGGTCGAGATCAAACCGGGCGTTTTCGCCGCTGCCAGGAAGGCTCGACGAAAAACGCAGCAGATCCTTGGCCAGCAGAATGCCCAGAATCTCGTCGCGGCTGTCGCCGATCACCGGAAACCGCGAGTGGCCGGATTCGACCACCACCGGCAGCAATTGCTCGAGCGACCAGTCGCGCTCCACCACCACCATCTGCGAGCGCGGCACCATGATGTCGCGCACCTGCAGCTCGTCGGTTTCGAGCACGCCCAGGAACATCGCCAGCGCGTCCGCATCCATCAGCTGCGAATCGCGCGCCTCCTGGAGCACGTCCAGAAGCTCCTTGCGGGTCCTGGGTCCACCCCCCAGCCGATGCGCCACTTTGCGCCACCACCGGCTGATGCTTGTCTCGTTACTACTTTCGCCTTCTTCGCTCATGTCGTCCGGTCTTTAGACGACAGGCCGCCTATGGCCCATCGTGTTCGACCTCATAGGGATCTGGGAACCCGAGTCGCGCCAGGATGATTTTCTCCCGGTGCTCCATCTCCTCGGCCTCGGTATTGCTCTCGTGATCGTACCCTAATAAATGCAAACACCCGTGAACGACCATGTGCGCCCAATGCGCGCGCTCGGTCTTGCCCTGCTCACTGGCTTCACGCCGAACCACCGCGGCGCAAATGACGAGGTCGCCGAGAATGGCCTGCCCGGGCAGGCCCGGCATGTCGTCGCCATCCATGTCGTAGCCGAAGGACAGCACGTTGGTGGGCTTGTCCTTGCCGCGGTAGCTGCGGTTGAGAGCCTGGCTTTCGGCCTCGTCGACGAGGCGGATGGTGAGCTCGCCGTGGTCTTCGGGCAGGGTGGCGATGGCCCAGGCGCGCAGGGATTGCGCCGAGGGCAGGCCTTGGGGGGGGAGTTGGCGTTGGATGTGGATCAAGTGAGTCATCGGAGCGAGTTCACTATTTGCTCCTGCTGTTGACGTTCCTCTCTCCCGCTTGCGGGAGAGAGGCCCGCGCAGCGGGGAGAGAGGGTAAGCCCGGCAAGGTCAGCACTCTTTACGAGCCTCCCCTCTCCCGGTCCTTCGGACCACCCTCTCCCACAAGTGGGAGAGGGGACAAGCAGGCCTGGCGGATGTGGAGCGGGAGACGGGAATCGAACCCGCGTCATTAGCTTGGAAGGCTAGGGTTCTACCATTGAACTACTCCCGCCCTCTCCCACAAGTGGGAGAGGGGACAAGCAGGCCTGGCGGATGGCTTCGAGTACAGCGTCGATATCACGTAGCACCGAATCGTTCCAGAAGCGCAAAACGCGGTAGCCCTGCTCGAATAGCGCTCGATCACGCTTGGCGTCGTAGTCGCGCTGCATGTCGGCGTGCTGGCTACCATCGAGCTCGATGACGAGCCGAGACTCGTAACAAATGAAATCGACGATGTAGCCAGCGAGAGGCTTCTGTCGTTTGAACTTGAGCCCGAAAAAACGGCGGTCTCTCAACCGATACCAGAGTTTGGACTCGGCATCGGTAGGCTCCGAGCGCATGCCACGAGCCCGCTCACGCAGCGTGTCTCCATCGACGGCAGCGTTAGATCGCAACGAGTGCTCGCCGTGCCCTCTCCCGCGTGCGGGAGAGGGTGGCGCGTCAGCGCCGGGTGAGGGAACACCGTCCGCTACCCGCGCGCCTTCTTCGGAACTGAGCTCCCTCACCCGCCCCTGCGGGGCACCCTCTCCCGCACGCGGGAGAGGGGATAAAAGCAGCCGGCGCTTCACTAACGGAGCCCTTGCCGATTCAAGAGCCGGCCCTCCACTCAGCCACCCTGCCCCTCCGCAGGCGCCTCCCGCTTCTCATGCTCCTCGTACGCCTGCACGATCGCCTGCACCAGCGGATGCCGCACCACGTCCTCCTTCCTGAAGTACGTGAAGCTGATCTTGGGCACACCATCGAGCACCCGCATCGCGTGCTTGAGGCCGCTCTTGTCCGCGCGCGGCAGGTCGATCTGCGTCACATCGCCCGTCACCACCGCGCAGGAGCCGAAGCCGATGCGCGTCAGGAACATCTTCATCTGTTCGGTCGTGGTGTTCTGCGCTTCGTCGAGGATGATGAAGCTCTCGTTGAGCGTGCGGCCGCGCATGAAGGCCAGCGGAGCCACTTCGATCACGCTGCGCTCGACCAGCTTGGCCACGCGCTCGAAGCCGAGCATTTCGTACAGCGCGTCGTACAGCGGACGCAGGTACGGGTCGACCTTCTGCGTCATGTCACCCGGCAGAAAGCCCAACTTCTCGCCGGCCTCCACAGCCGGACGCGTGAGAATGATGCGCCGCACGCGATCCTTCTCGAGCGCGTTCACGGCGCTGGCCACGGCCAAGTAAGTCTTGCCGGTGCCGGCCGGGCCGATGCCGAACGAGAGGTCGTGGTTGGCGATGGCCTGCAGATACTGCTTCTGATGCGGCCCACGCCCGCGTACCACGCCGCGCTTGGTCCGCACCACGATCTCGTCGCGATCCAGGGGCGAGTCGTCGCGATTGCGATCGGCGCCGATCGCGCCTTCTTCGAGCATCGCCAGATGCACGGTTTCGGTGGTGATGAGGCTGTTGTCGGTCTGCTTGAACAGGTTCAGCAGCACCGCTTCGGCGCGCTCGGTGTCGGCGCGTTTGCCCACCAGGCGAAAGCGGTTGCCACGATTGCGGATCTCGATGCCGAGGCGCACTTCGATCTGGCGCAGGTGCGCGTCGAACGGGCCGGTGAGGTTGGCGATTCGCCCGCCGTCGTCGGGCTCGAGGGTGAGGTCGAGGTGGTCTTGGTCGGACATTCAGTGGGCCTCGCCTTGCGGTTCGTTTTGCTGGCCGGGCTCCCTCACCCGCCCCTGCGGGGCACCCTCTCCCGCAAGCGGGAGAGGGGAATAAAGGCGCACGCCGTCCGCACCCGGCTGCCCGCCTCCGCTTCCGCTTCCGACTCCGACTCCGACTCCGACTCCGACTCCGACGATAGACGAAGAAAGGCCGCTTGCATCCCCTCTCCCGCGTGCGGGAGAGGGTGGCGCGTCAGCGCCGGGTGAGGGAACACCACCCGAAACAAATACCCCATCCCCCGAAACCACCCGCCCCCGCAACGAATTCGTCGTCATCTCCGTCACCAGCACCTCCACGAACTGCCCGACCGCGCTCAGCGGCGCATCGAAGTTCACGCTGCGGTTCGAAGACGTCTTGCCCGTCATCTGCCCACCGCCGCGACGCGAAGGCCGCTCGACCAGCACCGTCTGCACGGTGCCGACGAGGCTTTGCTTGTACGCATCGTCGAACTCGCGAATGCGCGCCTGCAGCAGCTGCAGCCGGTCGCTCTTCACCTGCGCGCCGACGGTGTCGCGCAGATTCGCCGCCGGCGTGCCGGGACGCGGGCTGTAGACGAACGAGAAGGCCGCATCGAATTCGCAGCGATCGATCAGATCCATCGTCTGCGCAAAGTCCTCTTCGCTCTCGGACGGAAAGCCGACGATGAAATCGGTCGACAGCGAAAGCCCCGGCCGCGCGCGCTTGACGCGATCGATCTTGGCCAGGAACTGCTCGCGCGTATAACCGCGCTTCATCATGGCGAGGATGCGGTTGCTGCCGGATTGAACCGGCAAATGCAGATAGCTCGCGAGCTTGGGCTCTTCGGCGAAGGCATCAATCAGCGCGTCGGTGAATTCGGCCGGATGCGAAGTGGTGAAGCGAATGCGCTCGATGCCCGGAATGCGCGCCACGTACGAGATCAGCAGCGCCAGGTCGCAGATATCCGCCGTATCGCCCATGCGGCCGCGATAGGCATTGACGTTCTGACCCAGCAATGTGATCTCGCGCACACCCTGCTCGGCGAGCTGCGCGATTTCCACCAGCACGTCGTCGAGCGGCCGGCTCACCTCGGCCCCGCGCGTGTACGGCACGATGCAGAAGGTGCAGTACTTGGAGCAGCCTTCCATGATCGAGACGAATGCCGTGGGCCCTTCGGCGCGCGGCTCCGGCAGGCGATCGAACTTCTCGATCTCCGGGAAGCTGATGTCCACCGCCGGCCGCGCCGTGCGCTTGTTCTGCTCGAGCAGCTCCGGCAGGCGATGCAGCGTCTGCGGGCCGAACACCAAGTCCACGTGCGGAGCGCGAGAGGCGATCTGCTCGCCCTCCTGGCTCGCCACGCAACCACCGACCCCGATCACCCGCCCCGGCCTGGCCTGCTTCCACTCACGCCAGCGGCCGAGCTCGGAGAACACCTTCTCCTGCGCCTTCTCGCGAACCGAACAGGTATTGAGCAGCAGCACATCGGCCTCTTCAGGCACGGACGTGCGTTCGTAGCCATGAGACTTGGCGAGCACGTCGGCCATCTTGGTCGAGTCGTACTCGTTCATCTGACACCCGTAGGTGACGAGGTAAAGCTTGGGGTTCATCGGAGGGGACAGCGCAAAGGGAAGGCAGTATAAGGCTTGGACTGTCCCCCCAAGGCCGCGCTTGGCTTATCCCCTCTCCCGCGGGCGGGAGAGGGTGGCGCGAGAGCGGGGTCACTCCCTCCTCTCTCCCGCCTTCCTCTCTCCCGCCTGCGGGAGAGAGTCCCTCGCGCCAGCGAGGGGAGAGAGGGCCCGCCAGAAAAACTCGCCAGCCAACCACCCCTACCCCAACCGCTTCACCCAATCCTCAACCCCACCCTCGATCAACTCATAAGCCTCATCGAACGCCGCCCTCGGCAGCCGATGCGGATCCGGCACATCCGCGTTCTCGCGCCAGCGCAGGACCTTGTGGACCTTGCCGCGAAACTCCGGATAGCGGGAATTGATCCAGTCGCTATGGCCGCGATCCAGCGTCAGCACCAAGTCCACCCCCGCCAGCAACGGACGCGTGAGCTGCTGGGCGCGGTGGGCGTTGATGTCGATGCCCTTCTCCAGCATCACCTCCACCGACAGCGGGTCCGCCGGCCAGCCGATCATGGCGCCGGTGCCGGCGGACAGCACTTTGCTGTTGGGCAGGCGCGCCTTGAGCAGGTATTCACCAATGGGACTGCGACAGATGTTGCCGGTGCAAACGACCAGAATGTTGGAAATCACGAGTACGACCGAATGAGCGGTACAGCGGTGGAAAGACCCCGATTCTACCTAGGAAATCAACGCGCTTCCGTATTGGCCGTGCATTGGCCCATTCGGTGGCGAATTGCGCATTCAGGAAACGTTCACGCAATTTGGTCCGGACTGATGGCAACACAACAAACAACTCAGCGCTTTTTCCAAGGGACTGCCGCACTTTGGTTCACCCGTGGCGACGCCAAACTTCTAGACAAAACCCTGTACCCCCCAATCGGGGTATGGCGAGCTGGATATCCACGCCACAGACTCGCAAGCTACAATGGCGGCAGAACAAAAGCCTTTGCATAGAAGAACATCAGTTACCAGCGTGTAACAAAGTGCGTGCAATACTGCGAACTACGTTCATGCGGGCACTGATCAGTGAAAGTACATTGCGGTCGTCATGGATGACGTTAGGGAAAGTTGATGTTCAGGTCATGTGGCACGGTTATTGATCTTACGTATCGGTGCCGGGCCTTCCCGAACTGCTGTTTTCGACCCGATGGAATTTTGAGTAAAGCATATGGCTGGCGGCGACGAATCGATTTACACGCTTGAAACGGCAAAGACCTCGGCAGCTTCGCGCGGCCCGGTCGTGGGAGCCATTTCATTGACCGACACGGCTCAAGAGGTCGCCAATCGAGACTTTGCCGAGCTTCGCGGCAAGTACTGGAGCCTCAAGCGCCCCATTGGCCTGGCCATCGGCCTGCTGGCCGCACTGGTTTCCCTGCCGGCCTTCCTCGTGATCGCGGTGGTGCTCGCCCGCCAGGGCCGCCCGGTTTTCATCCGCCGCAAGCGCCTGGGCCTGCATGGCCACCTGTTCGTCAGCTATTACTTTCGGACGATGCTGCCGGATTCGCTGCGCCATTACGACGCCTCCACCGGCCGCCTGCAGCCGGCCATGGACAAGTTCGGCCGCTTTCTGCTGCGCACCAAGCTCGATCACCTTCCGCTGCTCATCAACGTGCTGCGCGGCGACATGAACCTGGTCGGCCCGCGCCCGCTTTCGCAGGAAGAGCTCATCGGTGCCGGCCGCGCCGCCCGCTTCAGCCTGTCGGTTCGCCCCGGCCTGACCGGCCTCTGGTGGCTGCACGAAGAGACCGATCTGCGCCGCCGCCTGGCCCTCGATCGCAGCTATATCGAAAGGGCTAGCCTGTCGCTGGATGCTCGCATCGTTGCCCGCACCTTGCTTATGATTCACGGCGGTTAAGACAGCCAACCATCACCAGCGGGGGACAGGGGAGTCTGGATCCGGTGTCGGGGGACACGGCTCCAGGACTGATCCTGTAAACAATTCCATGTCACCAAACCTCCCTAGAACTCAGGTTCTCGCCGTCCACTCTGCGTCGGACAAACTGCTGCACTACGTGCGGCTGCGTATCCACGAAGCCAACGTCAAACAAACCTATCGGGCCGGCTTGTTCGTGCCCGCGTCGCAAAACGATTCCCTACTCTTTGACCTGGCGCTCATCTACGACGCCTTGCTTCATGCCCCGAGCGTGGATGCCAGCGAAGTACAAGGGCGCTTTGCCGCCGTGTGCTCCGTAGCCTCGGCCGAACTCGCCGGCCAGCGCGGCGAGATGAACCCCAAGGAGCTCATGGAACGCAGCATCACCATGCACGACGCACGCATGGAGAACACGCGCACCTTCGCAGGGCTGCGCTCCGCCATCGAAAGCGCATTGCTCAGGCCCACCAACACCCGGGCCAAGCTCACCGCGCATCAAAAGCACCTGCGCCACGACCTGGCCCTGGTATTGGCGATGGAAGCCCAAGTGGTCCGCACCTCCGCCCTCAACGCACTGGGCGTGCCGGTGGACCTTGCAACGCTGGTCGACGATCGCGACCAGCACCTGTACCTGTTCTGCGACCGCTACGGCTGCCTCAACAAATCCGAGATCGGCGAAGACCTGGACCTGATCGGCGACGAGGCCGACACCGCCAAGGTGCCGAACGAGTGGCTCAAGCGCAGCCTGGACTTCATGGGCGCCCTCTGCATCCTGCTGATGCTGAGCCCCGTATTCCTGTTCCTGTACTTCGCCATCAAGCAGGAGAAGGGACCAGTGTTCTATGCGCAGCGCCGCGTGGGGCAGCACGGCCGCATCTTCCCGTGCTGGAAGTTCCGCACCATGGTGGTCAATGCGGAGGAACTGCTGGAGGAAGTACTGCAGAAAGACCCGGTTGCCGCAGCCGAATACGCGCAGTTCTTCAAGCTTCGCAACGATCCACGCGTGACCAAAATCGGCAAAGTTCTGCGTAAAACCTCGCTGGACGAGCTGCCACAACTTTTCAACGTGCTTGTTGGCGAGATGAGCCTTGTAGGCCCCCGCCCGATTGCCGTCGACGAGCGCGACCGCTGGGGAAGTTACTTTCGTCTATATAAACGCCTGCGCCCAGGTCTTACTGGACCGTGGCAGCTTTATTTTCGTAGCGATCACCCGTATGACGAGCAGTTCGAGCACGCAGTTAAATATGCTACAGAATGGTCCTTTTGGAAGGACATCAAGTATCTTTTCGAAACTGTCGCTGTTCCCTTTCGGCAACGCGGTGCCTATTAGCCGCGCCTCCTAGAATACTCTGCGCCTTTAAAGGCAACCCGTTAAGCGGGTTGCCTTATTATCGTATATAAAAAACTACCCTAAGGGATTATGTAATGCGTGGATTCACGTCCAGTTGTCTACTAGCCACCTTACTTTGGGTCACGGGCTGTGTGCCTGGACTGCGTATCAATGTCAACGAAAGTGGCTTTTCGAACTCCCCGCCTTACGAAGTTCTTGAAATCACTCCAACTCTCATTGCAGAGCAACCCTCATCACATCCCTCAACCGAAGGATTAGTTCCTTTAGATCTTCATAATCTCAACGAGTATATTGTGGGCTCCGGAGACATCCTACAAATTGTAGTTTGGGATCATTTAGAGTTAACCAATCCCTTCGGCGCCACAACCCGAGATCCTATTTCTGCAGGTCAGCTGGTAGCGGCGGATGGAACTCTTCATTTCCCTTATGTTGGCGTCTTCAAGGCTGGCGGCATGACCGTTCGCCAAGTCCGTGAGTATATTTCCGACAGATTATCAGTTGTGGTGAATAAACCTCAGGTCGATGTTCGCGTGGCATCATTCCGCTCTGGTCGAATTCAAGTTACTGGGGAAGTTAAAAATCCTGGTGTTGTAACCTTAGACGATACACCTAAAGGAGTTATTGAAGCCCTCAATGAACGCGGGGGGCTGAATACAACTGCCAGCAGGCGCATAGCCATATTGATTCGCGGCGACACAAGCTACGAAATAGACCTCGCCAGCTTACTGTCTGGCAATAGCCCAGCCATTAACCCACAACTGAATGCTGGCGATATCGTGCATGTTCCAGATACGGGAAATGATCAGGTTTTTGTACTTGGCGAGTTAGCTAAGCAGGCCCCGGTTGTAATGGGCCAGCAACGCATGAGCCTGACGGAGGCCCTTACGAAATCAGGTGGGCTAGATCGATTGACCGCAAACGATTCCGGTGTGCTTATTTTTCGGCGTCAACCGAATCCTCAAAAGCCCGCGCTTATCTATGCATTGGATATGTCTACGCCTAGTGGAATGCTGCTAGCAGGAGAGTTTAATTTGCAGCCTCGTGACGTTGTATATGTAAAAGCCACGGCGTTTGCTCAATATAATAGTGTGATCAATCAGCTGCTGCCCACGATCTCCGCCGTTTTCCAGATCGACCGCCTGACTCAATAATAATTTTCAAGGATTCACATTATATGAAGCAAGAGACCTCGCAGGCGCCAGCCCATCTTATTGGCCGGCCAGATGAGGAGCACGAGCTCGACTTAGGTCAACTGCTTTCTATCCTTTGGGCAGGACGGTGGGTCATTTTCCTGTGCACCGTAGCAACTTGCTTTCTTGGCGTCGTCTATATGATTTCAGCCAGGCCAATCTATGAGGCCAACGGCTTGGTTCAAGTGGAGCAAGATGGCAAGAGTATGACTAGCGCGTTGGGTGACATGGCCACTCTGTTCGGCGCCCCTATGGAA
Source organism: Hydrocarboniphaga effusa AP103 (assembly GCF_000271305.1). Taxonomy (GTDB): domain Bacteria; phylum Pseudomonadota; class Gammaproteobacteria; order Nevskiales; family Nevskiaceae; genus Hydrocarboniphaga; species Hydrocarboniphaga effusa. Next base: position 280,714 of record NZ_AKGD01000002.1, on the reverse strand, counting down.
ACCGAAGCAGAAATCCAGATCCTCAAAAGCAGAATGGTCTTGAACAAAGTTATCGACAATCTCAATTTGTTAGTCGAAGTTCAACCCCATTATTTTCCGATTATTGGTGCGTTTATCTCGCGCAAACGCGGGGAAAATCAGACGCTTGCACAACCATTGCTTGGACAGAATGGATATGCTTGGAGTGGCGAAACCCTTGAGGTTGGCACTTTTGAAGTCCCCCCGGCATGGGTGGGAGAAACATTCACCGTGGTTGCCGCAGGTGACGACAGCTATAGTTTGAAAGCTCCCGACGGCAAAAACATTCTGAATGGGCGAGTCGGGGCCTCCGCAAAAGCTGAGACTCCAATAGGGCATGTGGAAATCTTTGTAAGAGACTTGAAGGGATTTCCTGGGACTCAATATTCGGTCGTCAGATGGGCTCGGGCAGATGTGCTTACCAGCCTTGGAGAAAGACTTACGGTTGTTGAGCAAGGGAAACAGTCAGGCATCATCAGCGTAAAAGTCGAAGGGGAATCTGCAACTATTGTCGCCGACATCATCCGGCAGATTCAGGACGCCTATGTTCGTCAAAACGTTGAGCGACGTTCGGCAGAAGCTGCACAATCTCTGGAATTTTTGCAGCAGCAATTACCTGAAATTAGAGGAAGAGTGGATGCCGCACAGGCAAAGTTGAATAGCTATCAACTTCGTCAAGGCTCGGTTGACGTCACGAAGGAAACGGAGCTCGTTCTGGAGCAGTCTGTAAACCTTGAAACCAAGCGTTTAGAGATCATGGGGCAGCGGCAGCAAGCTATTCAGCGATTCACGCCACAACATCCGGTGGTCCAGGCCCTGGACGCTCAGATTAAAGCACTCGACGCAGAGCAAGGCTCAATAAAAAAGCGTACCGAGACACTTCCTGAAACCCAGCAAGAAGTCCTTAGCCTAATGCGTGATTTGGAGGTGAATACGCAGATATACACGACTCTCCTTAACTCGGTGCAGGAACTACAGGTTGCTAAAGCAGGCACCGTTGGAAACGTACGGATCGTCGACTATCCCATGATTCCTAGCAAGAAATCCAAACCCCAAGGAGTTCTTGTAGGCGCCTTGTGCTTGGGTTTTGGAGGAGTTATTGGAATCGTATATATCTTTCTAAGAAAAGCTCTTCTGCGCGGCGTTGATAATCCCGATGAGGTCGAAAGGCTGCTTGGTTTGTCTACTTACGCCGCCATTCCTTACACAGCCAGCCAAAAGCGATTGGCTCAAGCACTTCTACGCAAGCAAACTCAACAGCAAATCTTGGCAGAAACTGAGCCCGATAACATTGCTATTGAGGCCCTGCGCAGCCTCCGAACTTCGCTTCAATTCGCGCTGTTGGAAGCCCCTAATAACATTATAATGTTTACTGGCCCAACAGCGGGCCTGGGAAAGTCATTCGTCTCGATGAATCTTGCCGCAATTTTGGCAAAGAGCGGCAAGAAGGTAATCGTAGTCGATAGCGACTTGCGCCGTGGAAGACTGCACAAATACTTCGCTGAGGGCGCTACACCGGGTATTAGTGACTATATCGCAGGCAATGCCGATTTAAAAAGCATTGTACGTAGCACTTCTATCGCAAATTTGCATTTGGTCACCAACGGGACATCACCTCCCAATCCATCTGAGCTGCTGTTACACGAACGCTTCATTCAAATGATGAACACATTATCTCAGGCAGCCGACTTTGTGATCATCGATACCCCGCCTGTTCTCCCTGTAACAGATGCGAGCGTAATAGGGCGATTGGCTGGGTGCGTGCTACTTGTACTAAAAGAAGGTGCCCACCCGATGCGGAGTGTTGAAGAAACTGTCCGCCGCTTGCGTCAGGCTGGCGTGCAGATAAAAGGAACAGTGTTCAATCAAGTTGGGCAAAGTGGTGGCGGGTATTATGGTTATTTCAGTGCCTATGGCGGGGCATACAACACCAAATACAGCACAGATATTCGCTAACTGCTCTGATTGACGCCTTCGATTTACCGCGACATTAACTAAGATCGCGGCCAAAGTGGCCAGGCATATGCCCATTAATAAAGCGCAAAATTGACTGCTGCAATTTACTTCCATGAACAAAAAGGCCGTCGCGGTATCGCTTGCATTGACTACGATGGCCTTTGCTGTCGGCAGGGCAGAGGCTGACACATCTATTGATCGGCAACCCGATCACAGTGAATTTTCTGAACGCGGTCTCAGAAATGTGAAGCTGGCGGAGGTAGACCACCGAAAAGTAGTAGCTGGCGAGAATGCAGCTTTTTTTCGGAACCAGAAGGACTCTGGTGCGGCCGCCTGCGGTATTGCTCATGCAGAAGCGGCAAAGATCACTTATATCCAAAGCCGCTATGGTATTCCTTTAGTACTCTCCGAATTGGACTGTAATACCCTGAGATACTCCTCGACGCGCTGGATTTCACAGCTCGATCCGGTTCCATTCTGGCAGACTGCTGAGTATCCTTTTGGAATAGAGTTGCGTCTAGGAGTTGAGGATCGCTTTACTACAGATACCACCTCAAAAGATTTTGAGCATTCAGCTGCTTTTCAGTATAGCGTCAGAGCTCAGGGCCCTTTTGGGCTAGGTGCGTATATAACGTCCAATATTTTAATAGATGAAAGTCGATCATTTCGCGATGGAAATGAATACGATTTCTATGGCGTGAAGGATGGGATACGTGAATATGCCCTTCAGCTGGCGAGCCACCCTTTCCGGGGAGCAATTGGCGTCGCTACAGGAGGCCGTACGTATGTCAATAAGATTCAGTATGACTTTGCCAACGTTGAAGCTGCTTACTTCTGGGGCCGCGGTTCCGGGCGGACCAAGGTAACGCTTGGGAAGTATGAACCATCACAAGACAACAGCTTGGATTATCCCAGTCGAGAAGTTGCTGTCGCCAGTCAGATGCAGTGGGTCAGATCTTGGAACACGGCCTTCGAAGTTGGAGGAGGGAAATTCTTCTATGGCGACTACGGAGTCTACGCAAGCGCCAACCGCTTTATTGGAGATTTTTCTGTAGGGGTTGTCTTCCAGGTCGACGATAAAGACCAACTAGCTGGTCTCAGTTTGAGCCTACCGCTCACGCCGCGACTAGGCCTGCATAGAGGTCCGTTAAGTATCGTAGGTGCTCCGCGCCTGAAGCAGGATTTTCTCACTGCAACCAGTCGCGCTTCGAGGCTGAATCCGATTCGTCCCCCGATGCAAACCCTACCCGAGCCGATTTACAACCTCTCTGTTGATTGGCTGGACTCCGATCGTCTTTATCCCGCATACATTGATGATTCAGAGCGGGAATAGAATGAGAAAAACTCCCGCCCGCACTACCGAGGCGTCCTTACATCAGTTGATTTCCTCACTTTCTGCTTGGTGCATTACTGGATTACTCGTATTTACCAGTTCGGCATGCTCCTCTCTTCCAGGCCTGCGCGTTAACGAGACTGCCAGTGCCCGCGAAAAGGTGGTGAATTACAAGGTTCTTAACATAACGCCGAACTTGCTCTCCTCTCTAAAGTTACAACAAGAAGCTTCCGACGTCCCCCCGCGTTCAGTAGCAGGCGGTTTTGGAATCCGAGGTTAATGTAACGGCCTTTGCGGCCAACTGCTTTGCATAGCTGGCGGGCGTCAGTCCGCCGAGCGCTTTCTTCGGTCGCTCCTCGTTGTACTCACGGACCCAGGCGTTGATCACCGCCTGCGCGTGCGCGAGGCTGACGAACCAGTGCTCGTTGAGGCATTCATCGCGCAGGCGTCCGTTGAAAGATTCGACGTAGGCGTTCTGATTGGGCTTGCCCGGTTCGATCTGTCGCAGCGTGACGCCGTTTCGATGTGCCCAGGTCAGCATGGCCTTGCCGATCAGTTCGCGGCCGTTGTCCGAGCGGATCACCGACGGCTTGCCGCGACGCGCGCAAACTTCGTCGAGCATCCGCGTGAGCTGGTGGCCGCCGATGCTGTGCTGAGCCATCACGGCAACCGCTTCGTGCGTCGCGTCGTCGACGATGACCAGACACTTGAGCGCGCGACCCGATGCGATCCGGTCGAAGATGAAATCGATCGACCAGATCTCGTTCGCCGCGCTGGGACGGATCAGCGGCTGACGGTTCGCTGGCGGTACCTTCTTTCGGCGACGCCGGCGCACATGCAGTTTCTCCAGTGCGTACAGCCGATCCACGCGCTTGTGGTTCACCTGCAGGCCATCCTGCCGCAGCTTCAGGTAGATCATCTCCGCGCCGTAACGCCGATATTTCTGCGCCAGCGCCACGATCTTCCGCCGAAGATCGACGTTGCGGTCCGGCGCTGGCACGTAGCGCAGCGAACTGGCACTCATGCCGATCGCCGTCAGCGCACGTCGCTCTGTCAGTCCCAGCGATTTCATCTCCCACACCGCCTCGCGTCGAGCCGGTGCGGTCATCACTTTTTTCGCAGAACCTCACGGATCACCTCCGTTTCCAGAAGGCTCTCCGCCAGCATCTTCTTCAGTCGCGCGTTCTCGACTTCCAGCGCCTTCAGCCGTTTGGCATCCGACACGTCCATGCCGCCGAACTTGCTCCGCCACAGGTAGTAGCTGGCGTCCGAGAACCCGTGCCGCCGGCACAGCTCCTTGATCGGCACGCCGGCATCCGCTTCCTTCAGAAATCCGATGATCTGCTCTTCGCTGAACCGCTTCTTCACGTCCAATCTCCTTGATGTCAGGGATTGGATTCCAAACCGGGCCGCTACTCAACTACGGGGGGACGTCGCTTCCAAACTGAGCGCCTTGCCGAGTGTGAATTCTTCCGGACCAGTAGCAGAGTATAAAGTCGGACCCGGTGACGTTCTTCAAATCATCGTTTGGGATAATATTAATCTAACGAATCCGTTCGGCACGGCCATTCAAGACGCAGCCTCTACAGGCCAACTCATTGACTCAAGTGGGCATCTTAATTTCCCTTATGTAGGGTCATTTGCTGCGGCTGGGATGACCATCCAGGAAATTCGCAGATACGTCAGCTCAAAGTTAATAACAATAAAAGAGCCGCAGGTAGACGTTCGAGTGGTCGCTTTTCGATCGCATCGAGTCCAAGTAACTGGGGAAGTTAATAGTCCGGGTGTCGTCACACTAGATGACACAGTTAAGGGTGTACTGGAGGCACTGAACGAACGGGGAGGCTTGAATGCCAATGCAAGCCGCAGAGTTGTTCTTCTTATTCGAGACGGTCTTACCTATCAAATTAACCTTGCCAGTCTGCTATCTGGTCAAACAGCAGGAGCAAATCCCCTGCTCGTAGCGGGAGATATAATTCAAATTCCAGACAATCGAGGTGACCAGATTTTTGTCATGGGTGAGATAAATTCTGCCGGCCCGATTGTAATAGGTCAGCAGAATTTGTCGCTGTCAGAAGCTCTGGCAAAGTCAGGGGGGCTCGACAAGCTCACCGCCGAAGATTCCGGAGTTCTGATTTTCCGCCGCGCTGACGATTCAAATAGCGTGGCCCGGATATTTGGACTGGACATGTCAAATCCAGGTGGAATGCTTCTTGCGGGTGAGTTTATCCTTAATCCATCGGACGTTGTTTACATAAAAGCCACCAACTTCTCACAGTATAATTCCTTCATCAGCCAGATATTGCCAACAGTTACCGCAGCATTTCAGATCGACAGTCTATTTCAGTAAATATGTAGGCCGCGATCTAAATGCAGAGAGCTTTGCCATGCAATCAGCTTCGTCGACATTTCGATTCATTTCGGGCCTGTTATTTTGTTTCGCAACTATACTGATCGTGTTGTCTAGCGGTTCCTCAGAGGCTGCGTCGCCCAGCGAGCGGCCGGTGTACGTCATCGTCCGGAACAACGAACTAAATCTGCTCCCCAAAGCGCTCAGCCTTTCATGTGTGGAAGGGGTGACAATTTACTGGAGCTGGCGGTCAATAGAGAAAGTAAAAGATCAGCCCGATTTCAATGGACTCATTGATGCTGTTAAGGAGGCGCAGGCAGCAGGCAAGAAGGTTAATATCGCCATATTGCCTGGTCTTTGGAGTCCTAACTGGCTTTCGGCACAAGGTGTGAAGTACATGAACTGGTCTCACACTGATAACTATGTGGACAATGTCAATGGCAAGCCTAGCTCGGCGCCAGTTCCGTGGGATGCAACTTACCTGGCCAACTTCACAGCTCTCATCCGCAAGTTTTTGCCTGCATTAGCGCCTTTCAAGAATATTAATTCGGTTGCCGTTACAGGCCCCAGCAACACCAATGGCCTAGAAGCGGCTGTCATTTCAGCGGATGAGCAACTTCGAGCTCATAATTATTCGGATAAAAGCTTTATCTCTGCATGGCTAGAGATGGCCAAAACATTCTCTCAAGATCTACCAGACACCACGTTGACAGTAGCTTTGCATGAACAGATTGGTTCGGCAAAGCGTCCGGCGGTGAGCAGAGAGTTGAGCAGAGAGCTTAGAGAGCTTCTTGGCGAGCGTTATGTGCCCATGCTGCTTGGCTTTGAAGGTAAAGGCTGGTTCAATGAAAGGAATGGGTACGCCGGTCTGATTATTAATCGTGGTCAGGCTCAAGGTGCTTTACAAGCAATCAAAATTTATTCCAAATCGAATGATGTGTCGGGATTTCGATCAATGGTTCAACGTTCCAATTCACTCCGGCCCCGATGGCTCGAAATTTGGGCAGCAGATGCCCTGGACAAGCAGTATTTTCAGTGCCAATAAATTAGAGACCGTACAAAATGCACACCAAAGGGCAGCATCCTCATTTTTTGGGCGGTATTCGCCGCCGAACTCTAGTTAAAGGTGGGATCGCTTTTCTCGCTTCTGGTATTGCCGGTTGTGAGGATGTTTCGCGTGGTGAAGGCTCAGATGGTCCGATCGAGGAAGGTGAGCTCAGAACGGCAACCGCCGTTGGTACATACACGGGCAATGGGACGACCGTCCGGACCACCGTAGGATTTCGTCCTGACTTTGTTCTAATTGTTCCCTTAAGCGACCGCCCTCCCTCATATGTCACCCATACAACATGGAATGGCCGAACCAGCTATTTTTGTGAGACGGAACTGGGGGGCGGCGTCACCCGGCCGCGAGGCATAGTCCTACTAGAGAACGGATTTGAAGTTGGAAGCCTGATCGACGTCAATGTCGATGGAGTCACATATCATTGGTTCGCCTATAAAGATAATCAGCGATTAGCACTCCTCAATGGCGACTACTATGGTAGTCATCCTTACGATGGCCCGAGAACAGTCGAGCTCTTCAAGGAACAGAAGCTGAAGGCAATCATCCTTAAAAGAGATAACGATCCTCCTGCTGCACATGCCTTCTATGAGTTGGGAGGCGCTGATTACAGAGGCAATGCCGCAAACGCAGAAATCAATGCGGATGGTACGTTTACGGTGGGGACAGAGAACATTGTCAATACAGGTGAATCCTGCAATGTCTTGGCCTTTCCTGCAGATTCAGAAGACACAATCGCGTTCGCATATGCTGGGGAATCGCAGCCTAGGTCCTTGTCCTTGCCTTGGAACCCAGACGCGGTATTAATTATGCCTTTAACTCCAGCGCCCTTTAGAGGTGGTGTATGGATTGAGGGAATGGGTTCAACTTACAAGCCAATGTCTGGAAGCTCTGTGCAGCCGATTGGCCTCAAGGAAGTTAAAAACCGGACAATACAACTCTCTGGCGATCCGAATCTCAATCAAAGCGGCGTCAGCTATGTTTGCTACGCTTTTCGGCGATCGAGAAACGCCATTTTTGTCCCCGAGCGTGAGAACTACAGGACGAAGAACACAATCGCCACGCAAAGCACCGGCTACATCGACTGCGGCAGTGACGACTCCTTGGTTATTTCGGGCCCGATAACGATTGAAATTCTGTGCGCGCATAATCAGACTGATACAACGGTATTCGTTGGCCCGGATTACAATAACGAGGTCGGCAAGCAATCGCCTCTTATATTTCGTTCCAATGGTCCTGATGCCGATATGGGCTCGGTTTCTTTCGGCTTATCCGTTATCGCTCAATGGCCAATCACTTGGGCAGCTGGCGTTCCAATGCCATTTGCTTCAATAGCATGGGCTCAGTCTCCAATCTGGCAAATATGGGATCATGATGTGATTCCTCAGCAGGTCTGCGCTTTGATGTCCGGAATCGGGGTTGCCCCTCATGATCTTCAGCACTTACTGCTAACCCATAATGGCCACGGAAAGTGGAAGCTCTATGTCAATGGATCACTGGTTAAGGACTGCAACCACGATTTGAGTACAGACCCAAGTTCGGGCGGAGCACCACCCTCAAACATCCAAGGGGTATCCGGTCACCGTCTTATTTTTGGTGGCAGAAAGCGTGAAAAGGATTTTATTGAGCAAACCAACGACCTGCTTTTCAAGGAAGCTCGTATTTATTCTCGAGAGCTATCGCCAGCGGAAGCTTTCAACAATTGGTTATCCATCTGGGAAAATGGCCCCTTACCCGTCTCTGATTTTGTTGAAGAATGGCTCGCTGACAATGCTGCAAATGGTGTACTAAAAGCCACGAACTCCCATCTCAACGATGGACAGATCATTGATGGCGAAGTTGTCTGATTCTTGGTCACTCTCTCAGGGCATTTCTCAACCAACGCTACTGGCCAAAGCTCTTCGGAGCTATTTCAATAAAATGAAGTGAGGCTTGAGCGGTAAGCGAAAATATAGATGAATTGGAAATCAAGCCTAAAGCATAAGTTACAAAGCTCTTTGCTCGCTGCCGATAATTGGACACATAAAACCTTTGAGCCGAAGCTGAGTCCGAGATCAGATTCTTTAGTGGCGTATGTACTACCAGCCGACGCTCCGGGGGGCATCGGAGACGACGCCATGACAGCAGGGTCCATCAATTCCCTTGCTTCCTGCCGGCCTGAACTAAACCCTGTTGTACTCGCGCCCAGAAATTATCCTGATACTGCACCCTTCGCTGATGGCGCCCCTGTTAAGCGCGTCATCAGCAACTGGAAACTTCCGAGTGGTATCTTCAGCGCATTGCCAGGCAACGGCGGCTTTTTTATTCTTGGAGCAGACATTTTGGACGGGCACTACTCCTGCCCTGATGCTGTGATGCGGATTCGACTGGCTAAGTATGCGAAGGAGTTGGGCTTTGATTCCAGGATAGTGGGTTTTAGCCTGAATTCCAGCCCTCACCAGGCGGTTATACGTGAGTTCAACTCCCTCAAGGGAAAGGCACCCTTATATTTGCGTGACGCGATTTCGCATGAGCGTGCCCGCGCTTTTATCGATGGGGACCTTCGTTTATCAGCCGATGTTGCATTTGGACTAGAGCCTGAAAGCTCGCCAGAGACCCGTGCCGTGGTCGAGTTCATTGCTCAGGCAAAAACATACTGCCGCCCAACTTTTGCCATCAATATTCATGAGCTTTTTGCCAAAGAGCATGGGCCTGGCATTACCATTTCTTTAGTTGAGCAATTCTCCAAGCTCATATCAAAAAACAAGGACTGCAGCTTCGTCTTAATCCCCCATGATTTTCGTCACTATATAGACGATCGTAGGCCATTAGCTCAAATTTTTTTAGGCTTACCCCAGGAAGCTCAGGAGCGAACTTACATCGTTCGAAAAGTCATAAGGGCGTCGGAAATAAAAGAGATCTGCTCGCATGTCGACGGGGCATTCACAGGCCGAATGCATCTAGCCATCGCCGCTCTTGGTACCGGTGTCCCTGTTTTTGGAATTGCGTATCAAGGGAAGTTTGAAGGCCTGCTAGACCACTTTGATTTGCCCAAGGATTGCGCCATGGGCCCGGCTGAAATAGTGAAAGAAGGAGTTCTGGATAGAGCTTTCTCAACCTGGCGCTCCCAGTTGGATTTCTATCGCAAGAGAGTGGAATCCAACTTGCCTTCAGTCATGGACCTTTCCCGATCGAATTATTACGCCCCCCCTCGAAAGCCATGACGAGCTCCCTTGGAGTAGCCATTATTGAGCCTGTCGGAGGCCACGGAGGCATGAACTACTACGACTTTGGCTTGGCTCATGGCCTGTCAGAAGCGGGATGCAGAGTGACCGTTTACACCTGTCAAGAGACGGTAGTTCCATCCGATGCATCTTTTGCCGTACGTCGTTTTTTCAAAGGGGTGTATGGTGCAGGGTCGCTACCAATAAGGATGCTGAAGTTTGCTGCAGGAGCAGCATGGTCCGTTCTGCATGCCCGATGGAACAAGACCTCAATTGCGCATTTCCATTTTTTTCGCTACGGAGCTGCCGAGCTGCTAATGGTCTCGCTGGCTAGGCTCTGTGTTTTGAGAGTCGTCGTAACCGCACATGATGTTGAAAGCTTTGCCGGACGGGATGTTGCTTGGCTAAGTCGCTTGGTCATTGCATTGTCCCACCATCTTATTGTTCATAACCAAGTGAGCAAGCAAGAAATTATTCGAGTTTTTCCGAGCTCCATAGAAAAGGTTTCAGTCGTCCCTCATGGAAACTACGTCGGTTTTCAGAATGCCGCTCTCACCAAAGAGCAGGCAAGAGAGATGCTAGGTCTTCCTGCAAACGCTCCAATCATCCTTTTTTTTGGTCAGATAAAACAGGTCAAAGGACTGGATGTGCTTCTGGATGCTTTTTCCATAGTCAGAAAGCAGTCCCCCGAAAAAGTTTACTTGGTCATTGCAGGAAAAGTCTGGAAGGATGACTTCTCTAGTTATCAGAGACAAATTTCGGACTTGGGCATTGCGGATGACGTAATCCAGAATATTCGATACATCCCGGACTATGAGGCCGTTGCATATTACAAAGCAGCGGATGTTGTGGCTCTACCATATCGCCGCATTTACCAAAGTGGGGTTTTATTGATGGCCATGAGCTTAGGCACTTTGACTGTTGCTTCGGACCTCCCTGGAATGACCGAAGTGATAGACGATGGCGTCAACGGATATATTTTTAAGAAAGATTCTCCAGAGAGTTTAAGCATTGCTCTGCTCAAAGCGCTTTTCAGCGAGAAGCGTGTGTCGACAGAATTGATTGACTCAGCGTATCGCAAGATGATCGACGTTTATTCCTGGAACAGAATTGGCCAAAGCTTGTACACCGATTATCTGAAAGTTCTACCACCCGGCTCCTCGCTTTGAGTGCGGGAAGCACCTCAACATAGGCTCCGCCACTATGGCAACTTTTTTGTATTGTCTATGCTTGATTGCGCCCCTTCTTCTATTTAAGAAGCGGGATATTTTTCAGCCAGAGATGATCGTCAATGCTTATTTTGTTGTTTTTATTGGCATTGGCCCTCTTGCGATGCAAGCTTTTGCGCCCTCGCTTTATCTTTCCGGCAACTATGATTTTGTTCTCCAACTGATATCGCTAGGTTATATAAGTCTTAACGCCGGATTTTTACTTTCAAAGTTGACGTTTAATTCGTCAATGATTAGCGGAGCAGCTCAAAAACGTGCAGCTACGTTCAAGCCGACTGGCTATAGATCAATTGCGAAGCTCTTGATTGGGATTGGCACTGTATTTCTTCTGCTTTTTTTCTTACGTGCAGGTGGTATTCCACTTTTAGCCACAAACAAGGAAGCAGCTCGGACCGCGGCTTTAGAGAACTCAGGTGCCGGCTACATTTTATGGTTGGCCACGTTGTCGATGACTGGGATCTTGCTCTATGCAGCGATTGAATATTGGAACAGCAAAAAGTATGGAACGTCACCATCCACCTGGATTATCATTTCAGGAATTTTTGTCGGCATCGCTCTAGCAGGAACTGGCTCAAGGCGTTACACATTCTGGACTTTAATATATATACTTTCGAGCTTTCATTATTTTAGAAAAGAGATTAGCTTTAAGTATTTTATCGCCTTTGGCTTGCTTGCTTTTTTGGGCGTTAATTTATTTGAAATGTATAGAAACGCCGGAAGCGACACAACTACCAGCCTACTTACCGCTAGTTACTACCGAGTAATTGTTTATTTTAATAACTTAGAGGCCACATTTTCAGCTTTCCAGAGCGCGGAACTAATGTATGGCAAGACTTTCTTTATGGATATCTTGACCGTTCTGCCCGGTAAACAAGTTGATTTCCAATCTTGGATCAAAGAAGTAACCGGCATGGAGTTTGAAGGGTTCGGGGTTCCTCCTACAATCGTTGGTGACCTTTATATCAATTTTGGAATTCCAGGAGTTGCGCTTGGGTGCTTTGTATTCGCATATCTTTTGAGAAGCTATTATCTTCGCTCTACTCATCCGACATCAAGATCCCCAATAACTATTGTTTCATATATTATGATCTTGGAAGTGGCAATAAGAACACTAACTTCAGGGATTTCTGCCCAAGCAATGGGTGCTCTTTGGGTATTTATTGTTTTAGCATCCATTAAGATCTCTAGGAAAATCTTTTTTAGTGCCTCCAATCAGAAGTCTGGGCTGCCCAGTTTCTCTGCATATTAGTGCTGTTCATGAGAGGCTGGCATATGTTTTTAAAGGTTAAGGGATCGGGGTTCCGGTCGGCTCTCAGCATGGGTTTGAAGCTGGGCGGTGCCGCCATGGCTTTCGTTTTTTATGCGCAGATCAGTCGGCTTGTTGCCACTGATAGAGCCGGTGTGTTTTTCTGGGCTATTGCGTTTTCTTTGGCTGCGTCGACAGTAACGCGCGTCGGCTTGGATTTTGCGGTAATAAAATTAGTGAGCCAGGAAAAGGATGGATTGCGTAATTCCGCATTGCGTTCTGAGATGTACATGGTAATCCTACTCTCTTTCTTATTTTCGATGGCGCTCTGCTTGCTGTTTCTGATTTTTCGCAACCCCATTCTGGCTTTTTGCAATCTTCCCAAAGACAGCACGCTTTTGGTGCTTATCATGATATTCGCCATTGGTCCAATATCAGTTTACATGATCATTGCGTCGATTCTTAATGGCCTCGAAAGGAATGTATCTGCATCCTTTCTTCAAACGGGAATGCAGCAGTGCTTGGTGGTTGTTATCCTGTTTTCCCTGACTCACTTGTACTCAGATACCGAGCTAGCTATTGCTTGGTCCTATTTCCTTGCGGCGTGCTTCACTGCGCTTTACTCCATTTTCTTGCTTGTTCAATGCTCTGGTTTTCCAAAACTCAAAGAGCTGCGCACGAGTAATGGAATCAATACTCTCAGAGCGTCGATACCACTGTGGCCTGGGGCTCTCGCAGATATGGCCATCAATGCCCTGCCCACGACATTAGTCGGAATTGCGTCCACACCAAGCAGTGTCGCCCTTTTTTCCGTACCTCAAAGAATTGCCAGCGTGGTTTATTTTGGTTTTGCCTCTATTAACGCAGTGGCCGCTCCACAAATCGGAAGGGCAATAAAGATGGGGGTTGGAGCGGGCGACATATATCGCCGCTTTACGCGCATGATGATTATCACAGTAATCCCAGGTTGCTTTTTTTTGGGCGCTATTGGGAAGCCAGTGCTTTCGGTATTCGGCAACGAATACCGAGACGCGTTCTATGTTTTGCTTTTTCTTCTGAGCGCTCAGGTCATCCATGCACTATTCGGGCCCACACTTATGCTTCTTATCATGAGTGATAGGCGCCGAGCCTACTCGTGCGCGATGTTTTTAGGTGCCGCTGTCACTTTCAGCATGACATTAATACTGGCTTATTGGCATGGCGCACAAGGGGCGGCCGCAGGCGTTTTTCTGGGGGTTCTGGCGCAAAAAATGCTGGGTTTTGTCTTGGCCAGGCCTGTACGCAGTGATTTTTCGACCGACCCCAAATAGTTACATATGAAAGTACTACGTATATTAGGGATTAGAGGAATTCCGGCTGCTCATGGCGGCTTCGAGACCTTTGCTGAGCAGGCTGCACTTTATTTCGTGTCACAAGGTTGGCGCGTTATCGTGTATTGCCAAGAGAGTGGCACAGGCCCGATATATGAGGACAAATGGAAGAACGTAGAGCGCATTCATATACCGGTTGCTGGCGATGGCCCCGGAGCGACGATGCGCTTCGACTGGCACACGACATTGCATGCGGCCCGCCACAAAGATCTTTGTCTAACCCTGGGATACAACACTGCGGTCTTCAGTGCTTGGCTCCGCGTCCATAGCATCCCAAACGTCATCAATATGGATGGCATCGAGTGGTCCCGCGCAAAGTGGGGGAAAGCAGCCAAGACTTGGTTTTGGCTAAATGACTGGGCCGGTTGCTGGCTCGGCAACCATTTGGTTGCAGATCATCCCGAGATCAAAGAACACCTTAAGAGCAGGGTGCGCGCTAGCAAGATCACGACAATCGCCTACGGAGCCGACAAAGTTGCTAGTGCACCAATGGAGGTTGTCACCCCATATGGATTGGAGCCCGGGAGGTTTTTAACCGTCATTGCGCGCCCCGAGCCAGAGAACTCACTTCTCGAAATCGTAAGCGGCTTTTCCCGTGAGCGACGTGGTCTTCATCTTGCCGTACTCGGCAGGTACGATCCGACAAATGCTTATCACCGCGCCGTACAACAGGCGGCCAGCGACGAAGTGAAGTTTCTGGGCGCTATTTATGAGAAGCCCATTGTTCAAGCTTTGCGCTTCCATAGCTGGGCGTACGTACATGGACACCAAGTCGGCGGCACTAATCCCTCTCTGGTAGAAGCCCTGGGCGCAGGCAACGCCGTTATCGCACATAGCAACCGATTTAATCGGTGGGTCGTCGGCGATGGAGGGGTCTATTTTGATGGAGCGGATGACTTCGCTCGCGTTCTGCAGGAGCTCGTGGCTGACCCTGAGAGGGTGAACCAGATGCGTGCTGCATCTGTTGCACGCTATGAGGCTGAGTTCACCTGGGACAAGATTTGCAAGGAGTACGAGGCACTGCTGACCCGCTTTCTCCCTGCATAAATTCCCTTCATCACTGTTGGTGGCATCCCTCAAATAGCTGGATGGCGCCCAGTTCATTCAAGACATTGCATCTGCAACTCTACCTATGACCCTACTCGTCACCGGCTCCGCCGGCTTCATCGGCTCCTGCGTCATGCGACAGCTGGTCGCGGAGACGGATGAAACCATCGTCAGCATCGACGCGCTCACTTATGCGGGCAATCCCCTTTCCTTCGGCGAAGCCGCGCATTCACCGCGTCATCACTTCGAGCATGCGGATATCCGCGACGAAGCCCGTATGCGCGGGATCTTCGAAAAATATCAACCGCGCGCCATTTTGCATCTGGCCGCCGAAAGCCACGTTGACCGCTCCATTCACGGGCCGGCGGAGTTCGTCAGCACCAATGTCATCGGTACGTTGACGCTACTGCAGGTGGCGTTGGACTACTGGCGTGGCTTGCCGGAACCGCAGAAGAGCGCCTTCCGCTTTCAGCATATTTCCACCGACGAAGTTTTCGGCTCGCTCTCGCCCACCGATCCGGCTTTCGAAGAAACCACACCGTATGCGCCGAATTCGCCTTACTCGGCGAGCAAGGCCGGCTCCGATCACCTCGTGCGCGCCTGGCATCACACGTATGGCCTGCCCACGTTGATGACCAATTGCTCCAACAACTACGGGCCGTATCACTTTCCCGAGAAGCTCATTCCGCTGATGATCCTCAACGCTCTGGAGGGCAAGCCCCTGCCCGTCTACGGCGATGGGCTCAACGTGCGGGACTGGCTGTACGTGGAGGACCATGCCCGCGCCTTGCGCCTGGTCCTTGAACGCGGAACCCCGGGCGAAACCTACAACGTTGGTGGCGCAGCAGAGCGCAAGAACATCGACGTGGTTCATACGCTTTGTGCGGTTCTGGATGAGTTGCACCCGCAGGGTGCGCCACACAATCGGCTCATCACCTATGTAAAAGATCGCCCTGGGCACGATCGTCGCTACGCCATCAACTTCAACAAGCTGGAAAGCGAACTCGGCTGGCGCCCGCAGGAAAGCTTCGAAACGGGCTTGCGCAAGACCGTGCAGTGGTACCTGGACAACCCGGATTGGGTCGCTTCGGTTCGCAGCGGCGACTATCGCAAGTGGGTCGAGAAGAACTACGAAGGGCGGAACTGAAATGAAGGGCATCATCCTGGCCGGCGGTTCCGGCACCCGGCTGTATCCGCTCACCATGGCGGTGAGCAAGCAACTGCTTCCGGTTTACGACAAACCGATGATTTATTACCCGCTTTGTACGCTGCTGATGGCGGGCATTCGCGAAATTCTCATCATCTCTACCCCGCAAGACACGCCACGTTTCGAGCAGCTGCTCGGCGACGGCAAGGATTGGAGCGTTTCGCTGACCTATGCTGTGCAGCCATCTCCCGATGGCTTGGCGCAAGCCTTCATCATCGGGGAGTCTTTCATCGGTGGCGATCCTTGCGCACTCGTGTTGGGCGACAACCTTTTCTTTGGCCACGACCTCAGCGATCGCCTGAAACGGGCTGCCCAGAAGAAAAAGGGCGCAACCGTTTTCGCCTATCCGGTGGTCGATCCTGAGCGTTATGGCGTGGTGGAATTCGACGCCGCCGGCAAAGCCCTGAGCATCGAAGAAAAGCCCAGCAAGCCCAAGAGCCGCTACGCGGTGACCGGTTTGTACTTTTACGATGAAAGCGTTGTCGAGGTCGCAAAGTCCATCAAGCCTTCGCCGCGCGGCGAACTTGAGATCACCGACCTCAACAATCGGTATTTGGAAATCGGCGAACTCGATGTCGAGAAATTCGGTCGTGGAGATGCCTGGCTCGATACCGGCACGCATGAATCGCTGATCGAGGCCGGCCAGTTCGTGCAGACCATCGAGAAGCGTCAGGGCCTGAAGATGTGCTGTCCAGAAGAGATCGCATGGCGCCAAGGCTGGATCGATGACGCCAAGCTCGAAGCCTTGGCGAAGCCGTTGGCCAAGAGCGGCTACGGCAAGCATTTGCTGAGCTTGTTGCAGGACAAGGTGTACTAAACGCTGCTGTTTGAGCGGAATGTTGTTCCTCTCTCCCACTTGTGGGAGAGAGTCCCTCGAAGCGGGGAGAGAGGGCTCGTTTGATGATCAACTCATCTTTCAGAACACCCCTCTCCCGGTCCTTCGGACCACCCTCTCCCGCAAGCGGGAGAGGGAACAAGCTAGTTCAGTCGATGAGTCCAACACCATGAACTTCACCCCCACCGAACTCCCCGATGTCTTCATCATCGAGCCGCGCGTCTTTGGTGACGCTCGTGGTTTTTTCTTCGAAAGCTTCAACCAGAAAGCTTTCCGTGAAGGCACAGGCGTGACGCTGGATTTTGTGCAGGACAATCACTCGCGCTCCTCGCTAGGTGTGCTGCGCGGCATTCACTATCAGATGGTGCAACCTCAGGGAAAACTGGTACGCGTATCGTCAGGCGAGGTTTTTGACGTTGCAGTGGATCTGCGCAAGAGCAGCCCCAACTTTGGCAAGTGGACCGGTGTGATCTTATCCGCCGAGAACAAGCGTCAGTTTTGGGTGCCGCCGGGATTCGGCCACGGCTTTGTGGTGCTGAGCGAATCCGCGGATTTCCTCTATAAAACCACGGACTACTACGCGCCCGCGCACGAGCGCGCCATCATCTGGAACGATCCGGACCTGGCCATCGACTGGCACTTGCCCGAAGGCCTTGCGCCATCGCTGTCGGGCAAGGATTCCGCCGCTCCGCGCTTCAAGGATGCCGAGGTTTACGTCTGATGCGCATCCTCGTCACCGGCAAAGACGGTCAGGTAGGTTGGGAGCTGCGCCGCACGCTTGCCGTGCTCGGCGATGTGGTCGCGGTGGATCGCACACAGCTCGATCTCTCCAACCCAGAGCAGGCCGCCAGCGTGGTGCGTGAGCTCAAGCCACACGTCATCGTGAATGCTGCGGCTTACACAGCGGTGGATAAAGCCGAATCCGAAGAGCCGCTCGCACGTGCTATCAACGCACTGACACCAGGCGCAATGGCCCTGGAAGCCAAGAAGCTCGGAGCGCTGTTCGTCCACTACTCAACCGATTACGTCTTCGATGGCCAAGCCACGCAGCCGTATCGCGAAAGCGATCCGGTCGCGCCGGTGTCGGCTTATGGTCGTACAAAGGAAGAAGGCGAGCGCCTGATCCGTGAGAGCGGCGCTAATCATTTGATCCTGCGTACCGCCTGGGTTTATGGCGTGCGCGGCAAGAACTTTCTGCTGACCATGCTGCGCCTGGCCAAGGAGCGCGATCGCCTGCGCGTGGTGGGGGACCAGATCGGCAGCCCCACATGGAGCCGCCTGATCGCCGAAGCAACTGCGGCGCTGGTGCTGAAGACAGCGGAGAAGCCCGTTGCTGAGACGCTGAACCTGACCTCGCAGGGGCAAACCTCGTGGCACGGCTTCGCATCAGCGATCGTGGCGACCGGGGCTGAGCTCGGTTTGTGTCCCAATATTCCAGTAGATGCTATCGGTACTGCTGACTATCCGACGCCGGCGCATCGGCCCGCTTATTCGGTGCTCTCGGCCGAGAATCTCAAATCGACATTCGATATTGCTCTGCCAGATTGGAAAACTGCGCTTGAGCTTTGTCTGGACGATCTAAAACGTTGACCGTACTAAAACGCGCAACCAGACATCGATGCGCGCCCTTCAGCTGGCAGAAGATTTGCTCTCCTGCATATCCGTAATCAATCAACACTCCTTTTATGACTATCGTCCCCGTCCTGATGGCCGGCGGTTCCGGCACCCGCCTGTGGCCGCTGTCGCGCGAGCAGTACCCCAAGCAGTTCCTGAAGCTGCTCAACGAGCGCAGCCTGCTGCAGAACACCGCGCTGCGGGTCGCCAGGCTCGAAGACTCCGCCCCGCCGCTGGTCATCGGCGGCGACGCGCACCGCTTCGTCATCGCCGAACAGATGCGCGAGATCGGCTTCGACCAGGCCACCGTCATGCTCGAGCCCGAGGGCCGCAACACCGCTCCGGCCGCGGCGGTCGCCGCCCACTACGCGAGCACGCATTTCGGTCCGCAGGCGCTGGTCTTTTTGCTCGCCGCCGACCAGGCCGTCGAGAACACGCCGGCCTTCGTCGCCGCCGTCGAAGCCGCCGCCAAGGTCGCGGCCACAGGCAAGATCGTCACCTTCGGCATCCAGCCCACGCATCCGGAAACCGGCTTCGGCTATATCAAGGCCGGCCCGGCGGGTGAGCACGGCGCCTTCGAGGTCGCGGCTTTCGTCGAAAAGCCCGTGCTCGAAAAGGCCCAGGCCTTCCTCGACGAAGGCGGCTACTACTGGAACGGCGGCATGTTCCTGTTCCGCGCCGATGTCTTCCTCGACGAGCTCAAGCGCCTGGAGCCCGAGATGCATGCGGCCAGCCTGCAGAGCTGGAACCACGCGGTGAAGGACATCGACTTCGTGCGCCTGGAGCCGACCGCGTTCAAGCGCTGCCGCAACGAGTCGATCGACTACGCGGTGATGGAGAAGACCGCGAACATCGCCCTGGTGCCGCTCGACGCGGGCTGGGACGACGTCGGCTCCTGGACCTACCTGGGCAAGCTGCCGGCGACCGACGCATCCGGCAACCGCCTGCGCGGCGATGTGATCGTCGAAGACAGCCAGGACAACCTCGTGCATGCGAGCACGCGCCTGGTCAGCCTGGTCGGCATGAAGGACACGGTGGTGGTCGAGACCGAGGACGCCGTGCTGGTGGCCCCGCGCGAGCGCGTGCAGGAGGTCAAGAAGATCGTCCAGAAGCTCAAGAAGGCCAAGCGCACGGAAGCGGAGACGAGCCCGCGCGTGTTCCGGCCCTGGGGCAGCTACGAGACGGTGGCGCTGGCGGACCGTTTTCAGGTCAAGCGCATCATCGTCAAACCGGGCCAGAAGCTGAGCCTGCAGATGCACCACCACCGGGCCGAGCACTGGATCGTGGTCTCGGGCACCGCGCGGGTGTACTGCGGCGAGAAGAACTTCCTGCTGACCGAAGACCAGTCGACCTACATCCCGCTCGGCCACACGCACCGGCTCGAGAACCCCGGCAAGGTGCCGCTCGAGCTCATCGAGGTGCAGTCGGGGGCTTATCTGGGTGAGGACGATATCGTCCGCCTCGAAGATGTTTATGGAAGGACGCCAGCTGCCAAAGCTTGACACTTTCTGACACCCAAACGGAGCCCGTCTGCACGGGTTCCGCTTTTGCCTCACTTGCCAGCGCTCACCCAATCAGCGCAACTATTTGCCGGCAAGGTTCGCAGCAGCCGCCATTTGCTCCCAAGTTGCAGCGGCCTTAAGGATGCGAAAGTTCTTCACGCATTTTTCGCCATAAGGTATCGCCCCTTGGCGATATCCGATATGGAAAGAGCCGCCAATCGAACTCTTGTTCACAATATGAGTGCCATTCGAATCGAGCGAGCCTTGCTTTGCGCCCACGTACATTCGAATGTTGCTACTACCGTCCACAGCAGCTGACGCAAGAGAAAGTTGCCAAGGTGAGGTCTGGAGGGCTAGTGATGAATAACTTACATTCGCGACATCAAATTTTCCCCCGACAGCACCAGTCCCATCTGGTCCAGCAAAGATGTCAAACACAGGTTGTTTAATATGGTCCTCTGGGCCTGCTCCGCCGTAAAGGCCTGGACGAATTGCACAGCCCCACCGTAGGTCGTCGCTGTTCTGACGCGCGTACCAAATATCATCCCAGCTTGTTTTAGCTGGACTGTCCGTATCGTAAAGAGTGGTGACTTCGCAGTAGACGCTCCAATCCAGCTGCCCTACCTCTTCTGGGAAGTAAGGCTCATTGGTGTCGCTGCCTGTCCCAAAAGACGAACTGCTCCCAGTATCCCCAAGATAGAGCATGCCGTGATCCGTGCGCTCAAATTGCATCGCTCCGATATATAAGCCAGCGCCCACTACACCTGCATAGCTTTCGACAGGAGTATCGGAGGAAACATCGGCAAGCCCAATAAACCCTACGGGTGTTAACGACCCCGTACCGCATGAATCGGTGAAACTGACTCGCAGCAAGTCACCGATTTCGGTGACATGCGTTTTATACGTTACGTCTGATGCATCAGGGTATCCGGACCTGTAATAAGTAAATTTTCCACCCATTTCATTCAGTACACGGCGGCTTGCCACATCAACGATGGCCTTGTGCTCTTGCCCCTGTGTATCGACGAAACCGAGGACCAGGGCGCGATTTCTATCGATTCTTTTGTGGTCGATATGGATGGAAACAGTCAACTGCACGCCCACCGTCTGCCCGTGTCTGTTTATAGTGCCTGGCAATACCCCGCGCCATGGTTGCCAAATGCGATGAAGCCCTGCATCACTAGTTTCTTCTACTTTTCGCAAGGTTGCCGGTCCTAGCATGACACTGCCGATCATCGCGCTTTGCGAAGTGACATTGATTTTTGACCATTGCGGTGCTGCAAAATCTCGAGAGGACCACCACCGGTTGGCTCGAGTTGGTCCCAGCATGTAGCCTTTGATCACATCTGCCGGAATTGGGGTCGGAGTTTCGCTCGATACAACTTCACCGTCCGCTATCAGGCTGCATGGATTGAAATAATCGAAATAGCGGACTCCATCGACGTTTGCTCCATTCCACGGGGGACCATCTAAAGCACTTCCCCTGGGAACGTACTCATTGGGCGCACCAACCTGCCCCTGAATTCGCTCTAACTGAGCGCACGCAAGCTTAATCTTTTGTGATCTGTCCTGACCTCGGATGATAAGGTCATAGGAAGCGGTCGCCTCATCGAGTTCGGCGCTAACGGCGTAGCGTGCAAGCCCATTCTGAGGCGGAGTAAAACCAATTTCAGCCACAATCACCGCATCCGAAGATCGTTGAATTTGTAATTGAACAGGTAAAGAAGTGTAGCCGCCCACATAAACCGAGAATGCGTAAGTTCCAGGCCATCGTTGGCCTATGTTGAACTTCGCAAGGTAGGAGGTGCCGCGCGCCTGCGAAAATTCATAAACATTCCGACGCTGTCGATATGGGCCTACGTCACTCAACAATCTCTTAGTGACACTCGGTCCAATCGACCAACCAGAGCTAAAGACGTCGTCTGCAACAAAGTTGTCCACGCGGCGCGCACCCCAAAACCTCGCTTCTTGATCGCGGGTCATCTGCAAAGCGCCATAACAATCGACCACCGAAGCGGGCCCGGATCTCCCAGTGGAAAGATCGGAGCCCACATCAGCGAAAGTGTTGCAAGTCAGTGGCCAGTGAACAGTCAGCGTCGCCGGATCATCGAGGTATGTGGGATTTGGATTGGGCTTTGGAGGAATCGTCGGATCGGAGGGACTGTCTCGATGTGGCGTTTCCTCACAACCAGCCGTAGCCAATCCGGCTAAAGCTAATGCGGAGAACAATCCTGGCACGGTGACATTTACAGACGACGGGATTAATGGTGATTGGCTACATTCGCCAGCTTCAGGCTTTATCTGATCGGCCGCCTCATCAGGCAAACTGATGTGGAGCTCCTGGTCACTACCAGCACTTATTGACGTCACGCTCGTCTCAGATTCTGTGATTGTTAGGTGCAGCGTCCGCTTGCCCATCTACGGACTCCGATGATGCTCCAACCGACCTCTCCGACCGAGAAATCAGCGTCAATACTGCTAAGCAAAAGGCATCCCAGAATCGTCGAGTGATTAACTGCTGCCATTTGTACAGCGACTCAACGACATCTGATTGAGCTGCTATGCCTGCAGGATACTGACGCCCTTGGGCAAAATGCCCCCTAGCATGATCGCGACTCAGCTGCGACCTATCGGGTAGTGACTGAAGCCCTCGCGCCTCATCATCGCTGGATCGTAAAGATTACGGCCGTCGACCACGACCGGATTATTGAGCAGTTTCTTGAGCCGGGCGAAGTTCGGCGAGTGAAAAACGCGCCATTCGGTGACGATGGCCAAGGCATCTGCACCATCACAGGCTGCCTCCGGCGAGCTGACCAGTTCCAAGTCCGCATGCTTACCGTCACGGCTCTCGGTACGCTCTGCATACAGGCGCGCACATTCGTGCTGTGCAACCGGGTCATACGCCTTGATCTTGCCGCCGGCCGCCCAGACCGCTTCCATCAGGTCGCGGCTCGGAGCCTCTCGCATGTCGTCGGTGTTGGGCTTGAAGGCCAGCCCCCACAGGGCGATGGTCTTGCCCTTCAAGTCGCCAAAGTGCTTTTCGAGCTTGCTGTAGACCAGCGTCTTCTGGCGGGCGTTTACCGCCTCCACCGACTTAAGCAGTTTGGCGTCGAAGTCCACCGCGCCAGCTGTATGAACGAGCGCTTTTACGTCCTTAGGGAAGCAGCTGCCACCGTAGCCGCAACCCGGATAGATGAAGTGATAGCCGATGCGCGGATCGGCACCGATGCCCACGCGCACCTTTTCCACATCGGCGCCCAAGGCTTCCGCAAGATTCGCGATCTCGTTCATGAAGCTGATCTTGGTGGCCAGCATGGCGTTGGCCGCGTACTTGGTGAGCTCCGAACTGCGCACGTTCATGACGATGACTTTGTCATGGTTGCGGTTGAATGGGGCGTAGAGCGCTTCCATGGCCAATGTAGCTCTGTTTGAGCTAGTGCCCACAATGATGCGATCGGGCTTGTTGAAATCAGCTACCGCAGCGCCTTCCTTAAGGAATTCCGGGTTGCTCACCACGTCGAATTCCAACGCTACACCACGAACCTTGAGTTCATTAGTGATTGCGTCTTCCACCATGTCCGCAGTGCCGACCGGCACCGTGGATTTGCTAATCACGACCCGATAATCGTCCATGTACTGGCCGATGGACTTGGCCACCGCGAGCACATACTTCATGTCGGCGGAACCGTCTTCGTTCGGCGGGGTGCCGACGGCGATGAATTGGTAAAGGCCATGTGCGACACCTTCGGCAGCCTCGGTGGTGAAGCGCATACGTCCTGCATCGAGATTGCGCTGAAGCAGCGCTTCGAGGCCTGGTTCGTAAATAGGGCATTCGCCGTTGCGCAGGCGCTCTACTTTGGCAGGGTCGATGTCCACGCAGAGCACATCGTTGCCGGCGTCGGCGAAACAGGCGGCGGTCACGAGGCCTACGTAGCCGGAGCCGAAGATGGTGATGTTCATGGCTGGCTTTGGGGTTGGTTAGGGTTTGCGGCTTGAATACGGCCTTGGAGGAATGGACAGGCTGACGCTCCTTCGCCCGGAGCGTTGCACCACCCTCTCCCGCGTGCGGGAGAGGGGGATAACCCATCCGCAAGTTTATAAAAACTGTGTGAAGTTTATCGGATGAACCTTTTGTGGCATGTCCGGGAAGTCAAATGCAGCGATCAGGCGCCTTGCCCTTCCGGCCCACGCAAAAGGCCTTTGCATTGGCGATGGGAAACGTCACCGGCGCATCGCCGCTGCTTTCGGTGACCAAATACAACGTGTTCGGCGACTGCAGCAACAACTTCCCGTGTACGACGTCCTTGGAATCTTTAGCGTGAACCGTGATAGGGCTCAAGCCGCCCGCACCGTAGGATGCCAGTCCCAATCCGACCCATTGAGCTGCCTGCGAACTGCAGCTGGCCGGCAGGTAGACCGCGAGCACGGTAACCGCCAGCAGCGAGAAAAACCCGTACTTGGCTTGGCACATGGTCGTGATCGCCGCATGCACCGCCAGAACAGCGGTGATACCACACATGAAGATCACCCGGGAAACATCGGGTCCGTTATAGACCGCCATAAAAACGATGCACCAGGCGATCAAGCCAAGCACGCTAAAGGCCAGCCACAGTGGCCAGCCCACCGACTTTTTCTTGAGCGCCGCAAAGCCCAAAAAAGGCAACCCGTAGAGGCCCGCAGCCGTGATAGCAGCTGACAGCAGCGCTGTAACGATGAAGAGCTTCATGCCGAATACACCCTGGCTGATGAAGTCGTACGAGAAGAAGCCATGCTCGGCCATGTAGAACACAAACATCATCGTGGCAAACAACGGCGTTATGACGAATATGGACAGTCCAATGCTCAATACACGCCACCAAGCCTCGGCTGGCAGATCTTTGACCCAGCCCCATGCTTTGGCGATGCGGCCGTGTTGGCCGCCCTGTTCCGTACTCGTATCCCTTTGCACCATTTTCACTCCCCTGTTGCGCCGGTCGAAGGTATTAGCCACGGGACGCAAGCCCCGGATGGCGCATGCAAGACGAGTCGCGGCTGGGCTTCGTTCAAATCGATTATTTGTTGTAGGACCCTCACCGCCGGCGAGCGCCGTAGGCTCGCCACGATGGCGGACAAGCTGATCGGCTTCGAAGACAAGGCCAAGGTCTACATGAACAGCAACCCGGAGTTCATGCCGGGCTTTTTGCCGCTTTCGGAGGTGACCAATGACCGCGAGCTGCGCGGGCCGATGTCGATGATCTTCACTGCGGTCTCGGCGCTGACGTATACGCTGGACGACACGTATCTGAAGCTCAACAGCGAGATCCACAAGGGCAATCTCGCCTACTACAACACCGTCAGGGAAGCCGCCAGCGGCGGGCTTCCGGGTGCGAAGGCCATCTACGAGGATACGCAGAAGCATTTCCCGGGAGCGCCGACCAAGGCCCAGCGTAAACTCAAGGCCGCGGAGGCAGCTGAAGAGGCAGCCGCAGGACGGTGAAGCCTTCGCCCGTTCCGGAAGGCTCTGAGTACGCTGATGGTGGGCTGAGGGGCGACAGTCGTCGCGACGGGTGCGCCAGAGGCATACAACATTCTCAGTAAGTGGAAGGCGGGTTTCCAGAACCCGCCTTCCACTCAAAATGAAGCCAGCACGTTCAAGCGCCAGGCGTGCGTGCTTCAAAATCACTCGGCTACCGACTTATTTTGGAGCAGCGCCCGTCATCAACACCTAGCTTGGGCTGTCCAACACCGGTCGACGGCTCTTTCTAACGCCTATTGGCGTGTTTGGACCGGAACGAAGGCTGAAAAAGACTCCTGTTTCTGTTTCCGGCAGTCGAGTTTGGTTGTTGAAAAGCCGGTAACTTGGCCGGCATCACGGTAAAGCAGCGTCGATGCCGATAATGGCCAGAACACTGCCCTCGGTCACCGGCACGCTCACCGCGTATAGCGCGAGAAGAACCCGAACAGGATGGCGCTGGCGTCGATGTCGGTGCTGGTGGTTCCAATGACGGGAACCGGCAGGTATTGCCATCCACCCGGCCACGCATGGCCGCCGCCGTTGACGGTGTAGCGGATCACGTCCTTGCCCGATGCGCAGGCCTGGTGCACGGTCTGGCGCACGGTGGTTCCATCGGCAGTGCTGTTGGGCAGGTCGGTCACGATGGCGGCGGAACTCACGCAGCCGTTACGCGCGGCCCAGAAAGCCAGCGTGGCATCTGCCGAGCGGATGTTGCCGATGCCGCCATACGGCACGATGGGGTCCGTGGTGCCGACGATCAGGGTGATGGGCCGGGGCGCACCGCCGGCGCAGTTCGATTGCACGCCCGTGCGCAACGCCGCCGAAACGACGCCCACGGCGGCGATGCGATCGGAGAGCTCGCAGGCCAGCCTCTGGCTCATGAATCCCCCGTTGGAAAGCCCCGCGGCGTAGACACGATCGGCATCGAGTTGGTAGCCGGCGACCGCAATGTCGATGACGCGGGAGATGAAGCCGACATCGTCCTTGGACGGGTCCGAGCTGGAAGGATCGTCGTCCCAGACTCCGTTGACGGCCGAGGGCAAGAAGACCCACGTGCCGCTGCTGGCGACCAAGGGCGCAATCTCGGCGAGGTTTGCCTGGTTCTGCGGCGTGCCGCCGTTGCCATGCAGCATGACCACCACGGGCGCGCGGTTCGTTGCGGGCTCGGGGCGAACCACGATGATGCTGCGTGAAACGCCGTTGTGGACGAGCGTGAGGTCAAAGGCCGCGGTCCCCGGAGTCAGTTCCAGGGTACGGCCCTGTACTCGGATCACCGTCCGCTGGAGCCAGCGCGGCGCGACCTGGGTGGCTCCCACCAGGACCCCGGCCAATGGATCGGTGACCGTGCCCACTAGATTTGAGACGCCGTTGACAGCGGCTCCGTAGAGCTCCGTCAATACATTGCTGGCATAGGCGGTACTGGCCGTAACGAAAAGACTGCCGCACAGGCACAGTGCGCCTACATAGTGCTTCCCTTTCATTGTTATCTCCTCTCACGCGATCGCGGTCTGGATTAGCCGCGTGGTGAGAGCCTTTGCCTGCGAAATTAATTGCGGCTGAATGAAAGATGGACGCTACGTTTGATGAGCCGAGCTTTCATATTGAAAGCCCCCAGCGGACGCTCTAATCTGCGCTGGAGGCAAATCGGCTGGAAGCGCTCCCGGTTATTACCGATCCAGGGCTTTTCGGTTGATGTGCCGGAGCATTTTCCGGGGGGAGTCATGCTCGTTCATGTCGGTTGGCTACGCCAGCATGCGTATGTCGGGCGGTTCGCGCCTCGTCTTGCTGTTCGATTGACACATCAGCCCATCTTTTTTGCGTTCTGCCGAGTCCAGGCACGGCGGCGCGCGGGCATGAGTCGTTCGACGGTTGGACGACGATTTGGCTGATCCCCTTTTCCTCTGCCCACAAAAACCAAGAACTGTCGGGGAACCCACATGAAAGAACTGGCGCGCCGTACCCTCGGTGCATTGAGCTTGCTCGCCTCGGTATCCGCCGCGCATGCCGAAAGCGCGTTGATAGGCGGAGCAGGCATCTCGGAGTTTCGTATCGCCGAAGACGTCGAGAAAAGCTTCACCTACAACCTGCAGTTCATTTACACCACGATCTGGGGCGGCCAGAACAGCGGCGGCATGTGGTTCGGCGGCTTGGGCTTCAGCCAATACGATGGGCCGGGCCGTGTGGCGGGCAAAAGCGAGAGCTTCGGGGTCTTCGATTTCTCCGGTAACACGGGCGTGGGCTGGCGCATCGGTCCGGCGGCCCTGATGCTGATTGTCGAAGGCCGCTATCCCACTTACGCCAACAACGAGAACGAGAGCGGGTCCGGCTCGTACGTCGCCATGGGCGGAGGTCTGCGCCTGCGCCTCGGTCCGGCCGGGTCTTTCCTGGCGCCGCTGTATGCACAGGGCAGCTATCTGTTGGGCTCGGCTTCGGTCAACGAACTCGCCGCGCCGGGGGTGAAGGCGCCCAAGAAGAATTACGACATCGACGATCTCAAGGTTCGTCTGGGGTATGGCTTCGCCAAAAGCTGGACGCTCTTCGTCGAAGGACGCCGCACCCATTACGACGCGGCCAATTCGACGCCGACGGCGGAGCCGCGCCGCATCGAAAGCGTCACACTCAATCTCGGCCGCTACTTCTGATCGGCGGCTTTCTCGTGCGGATGGGGCGCCCACACGGCTTCTCGCGCGCAGGCTTGCCGGCCCTGCTTGCCTCTGCGTTGCTGCTGCTCGCGCAACCGCTGGCAGCGGCGGCAACGCCGCCGTACCTCGAACCTTCCAAGCCTTTCCGAACCTACTTTTCGTCTTCCCCGGACAAGTCGGAGTGCGACAGCCTCAAGCAGGAGTGGGACGCTTATTGGGACGAGCTGCGTGCGCGGCATCAGCCCTGCCTGGATGCCCATTCCGAAGGGGGCTCCAGCCGGCAGGAAGGCGGAGGCAGCTGTTCGTACGCGGCCTGCGAGCCCTATCACGACGTGGGCAGCAAGGATGTGGAGGCGCGCACCGCGATCAGGGCCTGCTATACGGCGGCGGACGAGAAGGAGCGAGCCGAACGGGACGCCGTAGCCCAGGATGCCGAAAACGAGCGTCTGCTGAAAAAGCAGGCCGAAGAAAACGCACGCCGCATCGAGCAAGCGGCGCTTGACGAGGAGCAGCGGCAGAAAAAGAGGGACGCCGACCAAGAGCAACGCGATCGCGTAGCCGAACAGAAGCGAATCGATGACGAGCGGCGCGCACGCGAAGAAAAGAAGCGCTACATGGAGAACCAGCAAAAATCCGCGGACCGTCGCGACAAGGCTCTCGACGACTACTGGAAGCAGGTGCAGGAAGACGCCCAGGTGAGCGAGGCCCGCTACAAGGATTTCGACCGCAAGACCGAGCAGCTGGAGCAGAACAAGGCCGCCTCCGAAGAGCGCAAGAGCGGGCTGATCGCCGATGCGCGCCGCTTGGTGGAAAGCCGCTTCGGGGTGCCCGCGCCGGCTCCATCGCGTTCCGGCGGGCCGAGGTCGGCCGCTGAGCTGGAGTCTCAGCTCGACACGATCGGCGTCATCGGTGACCGCTATTACTCGGCCAGGGGCCAGGCCAATTTCGCGAGCATTCCCATGGCGCTGGTCAAGGACATCACGCGCGTCACTTTTCAGAACGTGATGGCCATCGAACACGTTATCGATGATTTCAACCGCACCGGCAGCGCCTCGGCCGAGCCTCTCGACCGTGCGCTGGGCGCTTACGGCGAAGTCTTCAGTGTTGAGAACCTGCTTCGGCGCACCGTTGCCGACAACGTCGTCAGCAACACGCTGCAGGCCAACGACACCCTGGAGTTCTTGCCCAGCACCTGGACCGTGGCGATCGAAAGCGTCGGGCAGGACGACATCGTCGAGATGGTGCAGCCTCCGGCGTCGGACCTCTACGACAAGCTGGCCGAAACCTGGTTGTGGCCGCGATGAGAGCACTACTGCTCGCAACCGCCGCCTGGCTGTTCACGCTCTGCGCCCAAGCCGCACCGCGCTGCGAGCTGCGGCAGGTGCTGCGCCTGAACGCC
Organism: Hydrocarboniphaga effusa AP103; assembly: GCF_000271305.1. Lineage (GTDB taxonomy): Bacteria > Pseudomonadota > Gammaproteobacteria > Nevskiales > Nevskiaceae > Hydrocarboniphaga > Hydrocarboniphaga effusa. Next base: position 251,206 of record NZ_AKGD01000002.1, on the reverse strand, counting down.
TCGGACGAGGTGACCGTGTGCGGAGCCGAAGTGCGCCTGCGCAATGGAAAGAGCCAGCGCTCGCTCAAGTTCGCGGCGGGCGTCGATCAGGTGTTCCTGTTGCCGGAGCATCTCGGGTTCGGAATCCGCCGGGGGGAACAGCTGAGCCTGCTGCGAGGCCAGGATATCGTCCCGCTGTCCACCATGAGCGGCCTGCGCCAGCTGCTGCCATTGGCCGATCGGAGCGTCGTTGCACTGATTGCGCAGCCGGGCGGATCCAAGCTGCTGTACCTCAAGAGCGCCAGCAACGCAGCCGAACTCTGGAAAAGCCCTCGCACGCTGCTCGACGCGGCGAGAACCGGCGAGACCACGGTTGCGGTTCTATCGAACGATGGCCTGGTGGAAATGATCGAGCTTCGCACCGCCAAGCCGTTCAAGACTTTCGTCGTCGCGTCGGGCACCGAGCGCATTTTCGCCGACATCGAAAAGCGCTCGCTGGTCGCCGTGCAGCGCAAGGCCCGGCTGCTGCAACGCTGTGATCTGGCTGGCGGGCGCTGCGCCAAACCCGAGCGCTTCGACGAACTGGGCTTCGTCGTCGATGCCGCGGGCAAGACTTATCTGGAATAGCCATGCCGAATCCGCGCTTCGCTGCGCTACTGGTCACGATGATGTTGGTCGCTCCGTCGGCGCAGGCTCAGAGCGAGTACGAGCCGGTCACGATCAAGGGCGGACAATTGCAGAACCTCACCGAGCTGCCGCAGGTGGTGATGTTCGAGCGCAAGGGAGAGCGCAGCTCGATCACGCTCAAACCGGGGGCTAGCCGATCGATCGGCGGCGGCGTGGTGCGAATCAAGCGGGTGATTCCTGCGGCACTGGGCATGGAGGCCCCGCAAAAGAGCCGCTGTGCACCGCTTTCCCTGGCTGATCGCGTGCAGATCTACAGCCCCTACAAAAAGTCGAACCAGGCGATTGCCAGCGCCGTCGACGAGGCCGCCGTTCTTATCGACAGCTCGCGCAGCGACATGGACGAGATCGCCAAGCAGGCTTACCAGCTTCGCGAATCCGACCCCGATCTCGGAGCCCAGCTCGACTCGCTCGACACCAGGATGAGTTACGTCGGCGACATGCGGTATGCCGAGCTCATGGACCATGACGGATCGGCGTCCGAATACGATCGCTTGCGCGCCGAGGGTGACGCACTGGCGAAGAAGCGGCGTGCACTCGTCGAGGACGCCCAGATTCGGAACACCTCGCAATGGCTTTCCGACCGGGCGTCGAACAGTTCGGAGGCCACTGCGGAAAAAGAGCGTTTGTTCGCCCGCCAGGCCAACGAACTCGCCAAGCGCCAGCGGCAGTACGAACAGCTGCTGGACTCCTACGTTTCGGAGCTGTCTGCCGTCGACAAGCAGTTCGTCGCCGAACGTGCGTTCCGAAAGGAGCTGAGCCGCACGCTGGCGGACGAAGATCTGTTCTGGTCGCGGCCCATAGCCGGCATCAGCGGCAGGCTTGCCTGCGGCGACAGCCCCTTCGCCGATCGCCTGCTGGTCACGCTTCGCGACGGCGACACCATCGCACCTCGATACCTGCGCGGCACGATCGCTTTCGATTCCCGGGAATCACTGGACCTGGTGCTGGTCCCCATCACCGAACAGACCGGCAGCTTCGCCTCGGACTTCTATTGGCCGGCCAAGGCAAAAAAAGCCGTGGTTTCGATCGGCGACGCCACCTTCCCCCTGAGCCGCAAACATGCCTTTACCGACGTGATCGACGACGTGAAAAGCGACCTCACCGCGGTGAAACGGGCAAAGCAGAAAGCCCGGCACAATAGCGAGGGAGGCTTATCACAGGACTCTGGCGTATTCGGGTTCTGATGACTGGATCGCTCGGAGCGGCTCTTGCGAGTAGCAATGTCAGGGGAATGATGGCGTCGGTTCGGCTTGGAGAATGAGCGCTTCTTTCAGGCCTCCCTCTCCCGGTCCTTCGGACCACCCTCTCCCTGGTGGCCTGGGACGGAATCGAACCGCCGACACAAGGATTTTCAATCCTCTGCTCTACCGACTGAGCTACCGGGCCGGGGGAGAGAGGGTTAGGCCGGAGAATGAGCGCTTCTCTCGAACCGCCCCTCTCCCGGTCCTTCGGACCACCCTCTCCCACAAGTGGGAGAGGGGACAAACCCCGCGAGAAAAGGAGGAAAAAAGGCCCTTTTAAATTGCCGCCGTCCCCACTGCAGCGCCGCTCGGCTGAAAGCCGGATCACATGAAGTGCTAGCCTTACGCTTTGTTAGTGGATATTCACTGTTCGACCAAATGACCTTACTCGTAACCGGCACTGCCGGTTTTATCGGCTCCTGCGTACTCCGCCAACTGATCGCGGAAACACAGGAGACCATCATCAGCATCGATGCGCTCACCTACGCGGGCAATCCACTCTCCTTTGGCGATGCGGCCAAGTCTCCCCGGCATCATTTCGAGCATGCGGATATTCGCGATGAGCCTCGTATGCAGGCCATCTTCGAGCGTTATCAGCCCCGCGCGATCCTGCATCTGGCGGCCGAAAGCCATGTGGACCGCTCCATTCACGGCCCGGCGGAATTCGTCAGCACCAATGTCATTGGCACACTGACGCTGCTGCAGGTTGCGCTCGATTACTGGCGCAAGCTGCCGGAGCCCCGCAAGAGCGCGTTCCGGTTTCAGCATATTTCCACGGACGAGGTCTTCGGCTCGCTATCGCCCAGCGATCCGGCTTTCGAAGAAACCACGGCGTATGCGCCCAACTCGCCGTATTCGGCGAGCAAGGCCGGCTCCGATCACCTGGTTCGCGCCTGGCACCATACCTATGGCCTGCCGACGCTGATGACCAACTGCTCGAACAACTACGGGCCGTATCACTTCCCCGAGAAGCTGATCCCGCTGATGATCCTCAACGCGCTCGATGGCAAGCCCCTGCCCGTCTACGGCGATGGGCTCAACGTGCGCGATTGGCTGTATGTCGAAGATCACGCCCGCGCCCTGCGCCTGGTACTCGAGCGCGGCACGCCGGGCGAAACCTACAACGTCGGCGGCGCTGCGGAGCGCGCGAACATCGAGGTGGTGAACACGCTTTGCTCGATTCTCGATGAGCTGCATCCGCAGGGCGCTCCGCACGAGCGGCTGATCACGTATGTGAAGGATCGCCCTGGCCATGACCGGCGCTATGCGATCAATTTCTCCAAGCTCGAAAGCGAGCTTGGCTGGCGCCCGCAGGAGAGTTTCGAGACCGGGCTGCGCAAGACCGTGCGGTGGTACCTGGATAATCCGGATTGGGTGGCGTCGGTTCGCAGTGGCGACTATCGCCACTGGCTCGAAAAGAACTACGAAAAGCGGGATGCTTGAGTCATGAAGGGAATCATTCTGGCCGGAGGATCCGGCACCCGGCTTTATCCGCTGACCATGGCAGTGAGCAAGCAGCTGCTGCCGATCTACGACAAGCCGATGATCTATTACCCGCTCAGCACTTTGCTGCTGGCGGGCATACGCGAAATTCTGATCATCTCCACTCCGCAGGACACGCCGCGCTTCCAGCAATTGCTCGGCAATGGTCAGCATTGGGGCATTTTGCTCGACTATGCGGTGCAGCCTTCGCCCGAGGGACTGGCGCAGGCATTCGTCATCGGCGAATCGTTCTTGAACGGCGCGCCGAGCGCGCTCGTTCTCGGTGACAACCTCTTTTTCGGCCACGACCTGGGCGATCGCCTGGAGCGCGCTGCGCAGAAGAAGTCGGGCGCGACGGTGTTCGCGTATCCGGTGAGCGATCCGGAGCGCTATGGCGTGGTGGAATTCGATGCGGCCGGAAAGGCGCTCAGCATCGTCGAGAAGCCCGCCAAGCCCAAGAGCCGCTATGCCGTCACCGGGCTGTACTTCTACGACGACCGTGTCGTGGAGCTGGCCAAAAGCATCAAGCCTTCGGCGCGCGGCGAATACGAGATCACCGATCTGAACAATCTTTACCTCCAGCGGGGCGAGCTCGAAGTGGAACTGCTGGGCCGCGGCGACGCCTGGCTCGACACCGGCACGCACGATTCGCTGCTGGACGCAGGGCAGTTCGTGCAGACGATCGAAAAGCGCCAGGGCTTGAAGATGTGCTGCCCCGAGGAGATCGCCTGGCGCCAGGGCTGGATCGACGATGCCAAGCTGGAAGCCCTGGCGAAGCCGCTGGCCAAGAGCGGTTACGGCAAGCATTTGCTGAGCTTGTTGCAGGATCGGGTGTATTGAGTGGGATATTGGGTTGAATAGCAGTCACCCTTCCCGGGCAGCCCCTCTCTCCCCTCGCTAGCGCGAGGGACTCTCTCCCGCAAGCGGGAGAGAGGACAAGCAGGCGACGGGCTTGTGTCGATGTTCCTCTCTCCCGCTTGCGGGAGAGAGTCCCGCGTAGCGGGGAGAGAGGGTCGGGTTGGAAAATGAGCGCTTCTATCAGGCCTCCCCTCTCCCGGTCCTTCGGACCACCCTCTCCCACAAGTGGGAGAGGGGACAAACGATCAATGAGATATGCCGATGAACTTCATCCCCACCGCCCTTCCGGACGTCTTCATCATCGAACCGCGCGTCTTCGGCGATGCGCGTGGATTCTTTTTCGAAAGCTTCAACCAGAACGCTTTTCGCGAAGGCACCGGCGTGACGATGGATTTCGTGCAGGACAATCACTCGCGCTCATCGCGCGGCGTGTTGCGCGGTATTCATTACCAAATGGTGCAGCCGCAGGGAAAGCTGGTTCGCGTTTCGGCCGGCGAAGTCTTCGACGTGGCTGTGGACCTGCGTAAGAGCAGCCCTCACTTCGGCCAATGGGCCGGCGCGATTCTCTCTGCCGAGAACAAGCGGCAGTTCTGGGTTCCGCCGGGTTTCGGCCATGGGTTCGTGGTGCTCAGCGAGTCGGCGGATTTTCTCTACAAGACCACCGATTTCTACGCACCGGAGCACGAGCGCGCCATCGCCTGGAACGATCCGGAGCTGGCGATCGACTGGCGCCTGCCCGAAGGGCTCACGCCCTCGCTGTCGGCCAAGGATGCCGCCGCCCCGCTGTTCAAGGACGCGGAGTTCTACGCCTGATGCGCATCCTCGTCACCGGCAAGGACGGCCAGGTCGGCTGGGAGCTTCGCCGCACGCTCGCGGTGCTCGGCGATGTGATCGCGGTGGATCGCACGCAGCTCGATCTTTCGAACCCCGAGCAAGCCGCCGGCGTAGTGCGGGCGCTCAAGCCGCAGGTGATCGTCAACGCCGCGGCCTACACCGCCGTGGACAAGGCCGAATCCGAAGAGCCGCTGGCCCGCACCATCAACGCACTGACGCCCGGTGCGATGGCGCAAGAGGCAGCGAAACTCGGCGCTTTGTTCGTGCACTACTCCACCGACTACGTATTCGACGGCGAGGCCACGCAGCCGTATCGCGAGAGCGATGCCGTTGCCCCCGTTTCGGCTTATGGCCGCACCAAGGAAGAAGGCGAGCGCCTGATTCGCGAAAGCGGAGCCCACCATCTCATCCTGCGCACGGCCTGGGTTTACGGCGTGCGCGGCAAGAACTTTCTGCTGACCATGCTGCGCCTGGCCAGGGAGCGCGATCGCCTTCGCGTAGTGGGCGACCAGGTCGGCAGCCCCACCTGGAGCCGGCTGATCGCCGAGGCCAGCGCCGCGCTGGTGCAGAAGACGGCCAAAAGCCCGGTCGCCGAAACGCTGAACCTGACCTCGCAGGGCCAGACGTCCTGGCATGGCTTTGCGTCCGTCATCGTGGCGCGCGGTGCAGAACTCGGGCTGTGCCCGAACGTTCCGGTCGACGCCATCGGCACGGCCGACTACCCCACGCCGGCGCATCGCCCGGCGTATTCGGTTCTGTCGAACGAAAAGCTCGGCTCGACATTCGGAGTTGCGCTGCCGGACTGGAAGACGGCGCTGGAACTTTGTCTGGGGGATTTGAAGGTTTAGGCAGCTGCTGACGTCGTAGCCGTTCCTCTCTCCCGCTTGCGGGAGAGAGTCCCGCGTAGCGGGGAGAGAGGGGTAGCCCTAAAGGGGCGTGCACTCTCCAGCCATCCCCTGCCAAGGCGTGCCGCAGCTACCGAGTGCTGCCACGCCGCCTCAATACCGTTGCGCCCGATGCCAGCGCCACGCCGATTCGACGATCTCTTGCAGGCTGTGCGTCTTCGGTGCCCAGCCCAGCACCGCGCGGGCACGGCTCGCATCGGCGACGAGGACCGGCGGATCGCCAGGGCGGCGCGCGCAGATTTCGGTTTCTACCTTGCGGCCAATGATTTCCTGCGCCGCGTTGAGCACTTCGAGCACCGAGAAGCCCTGCCCGTTGCCGAGGTTGTAGAGCTGGTAGTCCGGCAGGTCGGTTCTCGAAAGCGCCTGCGCGGCGAGCAAATGCGCTTCGCATAGATCGGTGACGTGGATGAAGTCGCGCACGGCGTAGCCATCGCGCGTGTCGTAGTCGTTGCCGAACAGCTTCACCCTCGGCTGCTCGGCTCCAGCCGCGGCCGCGGCCCGCAGGATGCTCGGGATCAAATGGGTTTCGGGCACGTGCGATTCGCCGATCTCGCCGGATTCGTCGGCGCCCGCGGCATTGAAGTAGCGCAGCACCACCGCGCGCAATCCGTAGGCCCGGCAATGATCGTGGATCATGTGCTCGGCGAACAGCTTGCTCCAGCCGTAGGGGTTGATCGGCGCGGTGGGATGATCTTCTTCGATGCGCCGCTTGATCGGCACGCCGTATACCGCCGCTGTCGACGAGAACATGAGCCGGCTCACGTCATGACGGCGCATGCTGTCGAGCAGGTTCAACACGCCGAACGCGTTGTTGTGGTGGTAGAGCATCGGCTCGGCCATCGACTCGGCCACCATCGAGCGGGCCGCGAAGTGCATGACCAGGTCGGGCCGGTAATCGGCCAATGCGCGGTCGATGTCGGCGGGCGCGAGCAGATCACCGCGATAAAGCCTGTAGCCTTCGATGGCTTCGGCGTGGCCGGTGGAAAAGTTGTCCATCACGGCCACTTGATGGCCGGCTCGCGACAGCATGCGCACCATGTGGCTGCCGATGTATCCCGCACCGCCTACGACCAGAGCTTTCACGGGCCGCCCTTTTCTTGAACCGCGGCGAACCGGCGCGGCAGTCTACGGAAGGTTTTCCATTGGATGCCGAAGGGCGTCGCACGAAGCAAAGCCCCTCTCTCCCCTCGCTCGCACGAGGGACTCTCTCCCGCAGTCGGGAGAGAGGAACGGCTAAGACCCATCGGCTAGTTCCCCGTATCGAGCTCCGCGAAACCCTTCACCAGATCATCCACCGCCTTCATCTGCGCGAGGAACGGCTCGAGCTTTGAGAGCGGCAACGCGCTCGGGCCGTCGCATTTGGCCTGGTCCGGGTTCGGGTGCGCTTCGATGAACAGGCCGGCGATGCCGACCGCCAAACCGGCGCGGGCGAGCTCGGCGACCTGCGAGCGGCGGCCGCCGGATGCAGCGCCGAGCGGATCGCGCGTCTGCAGCGCGTGCGTGGCGTCGAAGATCACCGGCTTGCCGCCGGAGACCTGCTTCATGACACCGAAGCCCAGCATGTCGACCACCAGATTGTCGTAGCCGAGCAGCGTGCCGCGCTCGCACAGGATCACGTTCTCGTTGCCCACTTCCCTGAACTTGGCGACCACGTTCGCGGTTTGCGAGGGGCTCAAGAACTGCGGCTTCTTGACGTTGATCGGCTTGCCGGTCTTTGCGAGCGCCACCACGAGATCGGTCTGGCGCGCGAGAAAGGCAGGCAGCTGCAGCACGTCGATGACTTCGGCGGCCGGAGCCACCTGATCGATCTCGTGCACATCGGTGATGACGGGCACATTGAAGGTCTTCTTGATCTCTTCGAAGACCTTGAGCCCTTCCTGCAGGCCCGGGCCGCGGAACGAGTGGATAGACGAGCGATTCGCCTTGTCGAACGAGGCTTTGAAGATGTACGGAATGCCGAGCTTTTGCGTGACCTTCACGTAGTGCTCGCAGGCCTGCATGGCGAGGTCGCGGCTCTCGATCACGTTGATGCCGCCAAACAGCACGAAGGGCTGGTCGTTCGCGACCTGGATTCCGTTGACGACGACGCTCACTGGACACACTCCTGAAATGCGGCGGGCCTGATCGGCCACGTATCGGGCGCAGTTTACGCAGTGAGCGCGTGGCCTGCCTTATTGCTTTTAATCTGCAAGCGGCCCCGAGCACGGATGAGCGCCGCGCAGTTCGCATGGACGCCGGCCGAGTAAAAGCTGCCTTTTTAAATGGGGAGAAACGGAACCGCTTGGATACCGGCCGCCTTTCATAATCGGCGGACCTTTTCAAGCCCGGAATCGCATTGCACGATTCCGGGACACCGCTATTGCCTCAGCAAAGACTACTTCACCAAAAAGCTTTCACGATTGGCGCCTGAGGCTTCCGCATCGGCCAGCCATTTCGGGGTGCGGCCGCGACCGGACCAGGTATCGCTGCCATTGCGATATTTGACCGCCACCTTGGAACCCGAACCGCCGGTCTTTTTGGTCGCACGCGCAGCACCCAGGTCGGCGAGCGTAATGCCGAAGGTTTCCATCTTATCTTTGATATCAGCGATTACCGTGCTGATTTCCGTCTTGCGCAGCTCTTCGGCCTGCTTGGTCAAGGACTCGATCTGCTTGAGGAGATCGTTATAAGTCGTCATGTTTCACTCCGATGAAAAATAAAAGCGCGGTGATTATAAACACGGAATAATATTTATCAAATAAATCCTCACATCTTTTCGCCAGGTAAATACGGCCCTGTTGGAAATTATTTCACCCCCGATCGAATGCAGCGGCGTTGGCACGACCCGCCGTCATGCCCGCGCCACTGCACTGTCAAACAGTCGCAAACATCCCGGTGCATAAAATGCAATGTCTGGCATCGATAATGCGTGTTACTTCGGTGGCTGCTGCTCCATGGGTGACCGGGCCCGGCACGCAGATGATTTCCGGATCGCGATTGAAAGGCGCAAGTGCAATGAATCTTCGGTATCTGGACCCTGTCACCAACGAACCCCGCTTCAAACGCCGCTTCATCTGGGCTTTCTGGGGTTTCGTGGCAGGCATGGCCGTTGGAATCCTGGCCGTAGAGGTGCTGTTCTGATCTGATTTTTCCGCGGCTCTGCAACAGAGCGCGCCGGCGGTCTCCGGAGGCCGCACGTTTTCGGTGACATTGCACTGATGGGTGGCTCACCGTTCAGTCGGTTCGACGCCCGGGGCCTGCCGTCCATCGGCGGTCCAGTCGCCAGGCGCCCTTACGGGCTTCCCCTGGTGCTGCGAAATACGATAGGGTTCAACGCGTTGGCCTGCATGTTGCAGCCCGCTGATCGCCTGTCGCCCCCGCACCGAGAGCATCGCGCTTATGAGCGAAACCACCGCGCGTCTTTCGCGTGATCAACTGCAGTCGCTGATCTATTACCGCAACGGCTACACGCTCGCCAAGCTTGCGCTGTTCGTGGCGATCATGGCGGCCCTGAGCTGGCTCTCCTGGCGCGCCGAAGGCAATCCGTGGATCGAGTGGGCCTGCTACCTCGGCCTGGGCTACATGTGGATGAGCCTCGTCACCTTCATGCACGAGGCCACGCACTACACCCTGTTCCCCAAGAAGTGGCAGAACTGGCTCTACGGCGTGGTCAGCATGCTGCCGGTGATGATCACCTTCGTGGCCTTCAAGGAAGACCACATGGAGCATCACAAGTACAACCGCTCCTACCGCGACCCCGACTCGTTCACGATGGGCAAGCGCGGCTTTCTGGACTTTCTGACCTACTACGCCTATATCGCGATCAGCATCGTGCTGACGATGATCCACTTCACGATCATTTATCCGATCAAGGCGTTCACGCCCAAGCTATGGGCGATCCACCTCGGCGAGATCGCGCTCAAGCTGCTGTGCTACTGGGCGCTGATCAGCTGGGCCCGGCACGCCGGCCTGATCGAGGACGTGCTCGAGGTCTGGCTCTGGCCGATCGCGGCATTTTCGCTGTTCAACTCGATGCGCTTCATCGTGGAGCACTACGAGACCCCGTGGGACCAGGGCAAGCTCGCCGGCACGCGCACGCTGACGTCCAACCCGGTGCACAGCTTCTTCTGGAACAACATCAACTATCACGCCGGGCATCACCTGTATCCGAAGGTGCCCTACTTCAATCTCCAGAAACTCTACGAGATGGTGAAACCCGACATCGCAGCCTGCGGCGGCGTGGTCGACAAGAGCTACGTGGCGGTGTTCGCCAAGGCGGTGGTTCGCGGGCCGGAGAGCGAGGCGCGCTGCGAGAAGTTCTTGAAAGAACGCAGCGAGAAGCGCGGGGCTGCTTCCGCTTCGGCTTCGGTTTACCCGGCGGCGCCGGCGGTGTTGAGCCCGATTCCGGGGCAGTTGGCGGCGGGTGGCGAGGGGTAAGGAGTACTGACTGGAGAATGGGCCCGCTCCGCTCCGACGGCGCTCCCTCACCCGGCCCTATCGGACCACCCTCTCCCGGCTACGACTCCACAGAGACGCCGTTACTGCGGCCTCAGCCCTAAGAAGCCTTCTTCTTCGTCGCCCCACTCGTCGCGTCGATCTTGCCGGTGGCGATCGCTTCGGCGCGCTTGACCGAGAGCTCGGTCAGCGACAGCGCCACCTCCACTTCCTTGAGCATCGAAGCCCGGTAGTCCGCGATCGCGGCCTTGCCCGCTGGCGTCGTCGCCTTGGCGCCCTCGCCCGTCGCGGCGATCTGGTTTTGCCCGCGGTCGACCAGCGGGGCTCGGGTCTTGATCCAGTCCGCGAACAGCGTGTTCCAGAGCTTGAGCTCCTGTTCGGACAAGGTCTGCTTCTTCTGCTGCCACGGCAGGTTGGCGGCGGCGATGGCCTGGTCCTGGCACGGGTCCGGGCAGGGCTTGGTGTTGTCGAGGATGGTCTTGAGCTGCTGGCCCATGGCAGCCTGGATCCAGCGCGTGCGCTTGGCCATGGCGGCTGCGGGCTCGTTCTTGTCCGAGTTCGAGGCCAGGTAGGCGCTGTAGCCGACGACGGCGCCCTGCACTTCCGGCGCATCGCCCGAGACCGCCGGCGGCGGCGTGCCCGCTGTGGGCGCGTTGCCGCCGGCCAGCGTGGCGATGGCGGCGCGCTCGGCTTCGATCGCCTGCTTGATGCGGGTGTATTCGGGGGCGACGATCTGCCCGTCCTTGATCCAAGACAGTGCAGTGGCCGGGTCGGCCGGAGGCGTCGGCACGCTTTTGAGCAGCTCGCTGTATGAAGCGGCCTGGGCGTCGAGACCGACGAGTCCGAGGATAGCGGCAAAAATGGGGCTGAAACGGTGCATGCGAACGTCCCTGTGTAGGCTGAAAAACCCGGTACACGGAGCAAGTCGCATGCCGCGATCTGACGATCGGCTCATGCCGTCGACCGGCCTCGTGGGGCGGGGCGTGACGCCACCGTTCGCGCGTCCGGGAAGAACGGCGAAACGGCGGGCCACGCCCGCCCCTGCGAGGCCGGGCCGCTCAAAGAGAAGCCGGGCGAGCCCGGCTAAAAACTCAAAAGCCCGAAGAAAGAGAGGTTTCTCCGGAAAGTTGATCGGACCCGCGATCGAACTTCCGATCAGAGCCGATCAGAACGAATAGCCGACGTGCGCTTCGAGATAGTCGCGGTCGGACAGCAGGTTCTGGTCGCCGCCGCCCATGTAGACCACGTAGCCGACATCGCCGGTCCAGGCCTGGTGATAGGTCCAGCCCATCGACAGCGCCACTTGCTTGCGGCCCTTGACGAAGTTGCCCATCGGCGTCGGCGTGTAGCCCGAAACGTCGTGATCGAAGCGGATGGTCGGGTCCAGACCCACCGCGCCGATCGCGTTGTTGTACGAGAGCCGGGCGAGCAGCTTGTAACCCCAGGACATCGTCGTGGCGTAGCTGTTGGATTCGGATGGCAGGTCTTCGCGCGTGCCGTCCGTCCTGAACTTGCCGCGGCCGACGAGGAAGCCCGCGCGGGCCGGGCCATCGGAAGCCGCCAGTCCCGGCAGGAAGGTGCCCGGCGCGTCGTAGCGCAGCTCGCTGGTCGACGGCAGATCGTGGATGTAGTCGTAAGCCACTTCGGCGACGACGATGGTCTGGTCGTTGCGCAGCCACTTGGCCGGGCCGAAGACGCGCGAGAGCGAGAAGTCGAACTGCGAGACGTTGTGACGGCGCCAGCCCTTGATGTACTGCTGGCCCGAAGCGCCGCCGAGCGTGGGCTCGATCTGGCTCGGCACGCCGAGGCCCGTCAGCAGGATCTCGACGTCGTCGATCTGCAGCGGCTGGCCGTCCTTGTAGCTGTACTCGCCCTGCAGCGCGAGGCCCCACGGCAAGGTCGAGCTGAACGACATGCCGTACATGCGGATGTCTTCGGGGTACTCGATGAAGTAGTCGCTGCCGAACGGACGCAGCGGCTCGCTGCCCGAGTGGCCGCTGATGAGCGGCAGTCGGCTGTGATAGTTGGCGGCGTACAGCGCGAAGTCGATGCCGTTGAACTGCGGAATGAAGAAGCGCAGCGCGGCGCCGTACTGGCCGCCGTTTTCGGGCTTGCGGTCATCGATGCGCGGAATGCTGCTGCCGATGTCGTTCTCGCCTGGAATGCCGAACGAGATGTTCGCGCGGTTGCCGCCGATGCCGACGAAATCGTTGATCGAGAACGGGCTGCCGGACGCATCCGGGTCGGTGCGGCGCCATTCGAACTGGTAGAAGGCTTCGACGCTCACGTTCTCGATCAGGTCGAGCCCCGCGAACACCATGCCGGCCGGCTTGAGCGCTTCGGCGATGTCGTAGCCCGGCACGCGCAGCTGGTTCTGGTCGGCCGCGACGAGGCTGTTGAGGCCGTTCTGCACGAGCGTGGATTCGCCCCAGTTGAGCACCTGGCGACCGATCTTGTAGGTCAGCGTGCGCCCCGCGATGGAGTTGCTGCCGTAGACATAGGCATCGAGCAGATCGGCATCGTTGCCGAGGCGATCGCGCACGGCGTCGGTGCGCTGCTGGTACTCGTAGGCCGGCGCTTCCTTGCCGGGCTGGCCGTAGTTGGCCTGGTTGAAATAGCGCTTGTTGTTGAGCGTGTCGTTGTACAGGTAGCTGCCGCGCACGAACACGCCGTAGTTGCCGTAGCTCAGCGTGGCATCGCTGGTGAGCTTGATGGCGGAGGCGATCGCATCGCCCTTGTCGAAGGCCAGGTTGCCGTCGTCGTTGTTGGTCGAATACGCGTTGCCGCCGTTGCTGATGCCGATGTTGTCCTTGTCCTGTTTCTGCATGCGCCAGGCGCCGCCGACGGTGAGCTTGCTGTCGACGCGCAGCGAGACATCGTCGTTTTCCCAGCTCAGTGCGCTGGCGGAAAAAGGCAGGCAACCGAAGGCGGCGGCAGCGAGCGCGATGGCGCTCTTGCGTGAGTGATGAGTGCGAGTCATGGAGAGCTCCTGAATACGGTTGGAGAGATCTGCGAAAGCGGTCGCGCGCTTCATGGGCACGACCCTCCGATCGGCAGACACAGGCCACCGCTGGCCAGGAAGCTCGCCGTCTCCTTCTGCATCTCCTGCGTCACCGTCGCCGAAGCCGCCGGACTCAGGATCGAACCGTGATCGCCCGCGGTGAAGCGCACCACGTTGCTGCGCGCCGCTTCGCCGAGCAGGACGTTGGCGCTGCCGCCGAACGTGTGCGCCGCGAGTCCCATGGTTTCATGCAGCGGAGCGGTGCCCGACAAGAAGCCTTCGATCGTCACCTTGTCGTTGGCCTTGATGCCGCCCACCGCCACGCCGTCGTTGGCCGGCGCCGAATTCGGCACCACCTGGTCGGGCGCGGAGGTTGCGCTGCCGACGACTTCGAGCATGTGGATCGGATGCTTGGTCTTGGCCGCGACCGCGTAGTTGATCGGATCGGCCGAGTCGACGATGGTCTGCGCGAAGCGCATGAAGGTTTCGTAGTTGTCGCTGCCTTCGACCACACCGCTCGCCTGCAAGCCCGCCGCGATGCGCGGACCGAAGCTGACCGATGCATCGAGCAGCTTGGCGATGCCGCCGCCCGGCATCGCGAGCGTGGAAGCGCCGATGTCGCCGTTCACGCCGAGCAGCGTGCCGCCGACGATGCCACCGAGCGAATGGCCGACGAAGCGGATGTTGCCGCCATCGAACTTGTTGCCGTCCGGCGCGCCGGCCGTGCTCACGAGAATGGCGCCCGGAACCGACTTGCTCAGCACGATCAGGTCGGACACCGCCTGGCGAATGTTGTCGCGGCTCGTCAGCAGGCTCGACAGGTTGATGAAGTGCGTGCCCGAGCTGTCGGTGACGCCATCCGGCACCGGCGCACCCGTGGTGTTGTTGACGAGGTCGAGATCGAAGCTGCGTTCGGCGACGCCCGGAATGCGCAGCGCGCTGGGGTTTTCCTGAATGCCGTGCAGCGGCAGATCGATCGACACCACCGCGAAGCCGGCCATCGTCAACGCCGGAGCCAGCGCGAGCGCCTGCGAGCGATTGCCCGTGATGCCGTGCTGGAAGATCACCACCGGCCAGCCGGCGGCGGGCATCGTGCGGCCACTGTTCGCGTTCGGCAGCGTCACGATCACCGGAATGGTGACGTCCGCGCGCTTGGTCGGCTCGGGGAAGCACAGCGTGGTCGATTCGCTCGGCTTGAAGCCGTTGACGCCGGCGGCGAACGCACCGCAAGGCACCTGGCCGAGGAAGCTCTTGGTGGTGTCGGGCTTGGTCGCATCCGCGAGCCAGTACTTGGTCAGCGGATCGGTGGAGTGCGTGTCGCCACCGGAAGTCGCGAGGTAATACGGAACGCTCAGCGTGCCGAAGTAAACGTTGGCGATGGCCGGAAACGCATCGTTGAACTGCTTGAGCGTGGCGCCGGTGTTGCGCGCCGCGAAGCTGCTCGCGGTGGCGTTCGCCTGCAACCTGTCGAGCGTGTTGCTGACCGACTGCGTGGTGAAGCTCCAGGCCAGCACGATGTCGTCTTCGGCGACGAGGTTAGCACCCGTCAGCTGCTCCACGATCGGACGGATCAGCGTGCTGCGCAGCGCTTCGAGCGTGGCCTTCTGCGTGGCGTTGAGCGTCTGCAGAACACCTGCGGTCTGCTCGGCCACCGGCGTGCCCGAACGCACGACGGTGAACAGCTCGCTCGCACGCGCCGGAGTGCCCTCTTCGCTCTGCAGCGCGCGCGTGAGCACGACCACGTAGCGCGTCGACGGCTTGAGCGGACGCAGCGGCTCGATCAGCACGCGCGAACGGAAATTGCTGATCGGCTCTTCGACGCGCGACAGCGGATTCAAGGCCGTGGCGACCGAAGGCTGCGTGGTGTAATCGGTACCGGCGACGAGCGGGCGGCCGGTGGAGCCGTCGATGATGATCAGCCCCCGATCGAGACTGCCGTAATCGAGCTTGCCGAGCAGGTCGGTGAACATCGATGCCGTGGTCGAAAAGCCGTCCTGCAGGTTGGCCTGCGTCACGAACGGCGCATTCGACGCATTCGGAATGTTCAAGGTGGGATCGGTGAAGCCCGAGAAGAATCCGTCGAACGGAAACGGAACCTGGGGACTTGCGGCCACCGGATCGAACAGCGAGAACACGCCGCTCTCGAGACCGCCATCCTCACCGCCCGGATCATTGCGGCTGCTGCAAGCCGATAGCCCGGCAGCCGAGCACAGCACAACGAACGCCATCGCCGCGTTGCGAATCTTCATGAGCCTCTCCTCTCAATGTGCACCATGGAGCTTCCCGCTCCGTACGCGACCCGCTCGCTGCGGGCCGCTTTGTGATCGACGCTAGTGTTTGCCGGTTGTACCGTATCTGCAACAGGGAATTTCTACTGACGATCGAATCGTCACGATTCGTTGTTTCGCTGTTGCGAATTGAAGACGGAACTTCGTCGACTTGTTGCAACCGTTCGTCGTGGTGGTGTTGCGAAAAGCCTGTTGTGATCGGGACGAAACCCTTACGTGGGAGCGCGGGTTTTATGAAATTACGCATGCTCTACTGGTCCCCTCTCCCGCTTGCGGGAGAGGGTGGCGCGTAGCGCCGGGAGAGGGAAAGCCTGGAAAGTGCGCTCACTTATCGATCTGGCCCTCTCTCCCCTCGCTGCGCGAGGGACTCTCTCCCGCAAGCGGGAGAGAGGACAAACAATTTGCGCTACACAGTAATCAATGCTGCGGCAGGTTCTGCCTGATCAGCGAATCGATACGCTGCAACGCAGCATCATCGAGCGTCGTCAGCAAGGTCAGTGGCATGCGGCGGCGCAGCACGTCGTCGAGCGAAATGGCCATTTCCTCCCGCACCGCGAGCACGATCTCGGCGTCGACGAAAGCCAGATCGTCGACGATGCGACGCGCCCATTGCGGGTTCTCTTCGAGCAGCGCGATCAGGCGCTCGACGCGCGTTCCATGGCGATTGGCGATCTGCTCGACGCCGTCCCGCGCGATGCCCGCCTGCATGAGTTGCGCGCAAGCCTGCTGCAACCACGCTTCGTAGTGCTCGGCCGATGGCGCTCCAGGCAGCGAACGCTCATGCGTCTTCGATGGCACGCGCTCACGCTTGAGCGCGCGCATGACGGTAGAGACGATGTCGACCGCATCGCAGCGCGCGGTCGTGTACTTGCCGCCGATCGGCAGGATCACACGCGGCTCGGGCTGCAATATCGTGAATTCGCGCGTGACCGCCGACAGTGAATCCTCGTCCTCGGCCTGCAAGGTCCGCACGCCGGCGAAGCGTCCGACGATGTCGGATTCTTGCCAGTCGAGCCTGGGCAAGGCATGGCGCGCCGCGTCGAGCAGATAGCGCACTTCGACATCGGTGACGACGGCTTGCGAAGGGTCGCTCACTTCGGATTCGGTCGTGCCGAGCAAGGTGCGGCCGTACCACGGAATCACGAAGTAGACGCGACCATCCTGCGGCGCCGTGAACAGGAAGGCGTCACCGGAACCCTTGATCGACGAGGGAATCGGCGGCATCACCAGATGCACGCCTTTGACGAGCTTCACGCGCGGCGCCTTGCGACCGACGATCGCGTTCGACCACGGGCCCGCCGCGACGACGACGGCCTGCGCCGCGAGCACGAAGCGCTCGTGGCTGATCTGATCGACGAGGTTGGCTCCGCTGAATCCGTTCTCGTCGTGGCGCAGCGTCTGCACCGCCATGCGGTTGGCGACGACCACGCCGGCCGCCTGCGCGGCCGCGACCACCGCGAGCGTCATGCGCGCGTCGTCTTCCTGGCAATCGCCATATGACAGCCCGCCCTTGAGCCCGTCGCTGCGCAGGTAGGGGTGGCGTTCGAGCAGCTTGGACGCCGAGAACGACTTGTGCCGCTCGACGGGCTGGTCGAAGCCCGAGAGCACGTCGTAGAGCACGAGGCCGGCGCGCATCTGCAGCTTGCCGACACGCGCACCTTTCCAGATCGGCACCATGAAACGCAGTGGACGCACGAGATGCGGCGCGATGTCGGTGAGTACGCGGCGTTCGGCGAGCGCATGGCGCACGAGCGAGAACTCGAAGTGCTCGAGATAGCGCAGGCCGCCATGAATCAGCTTGCTCGATGCGCTCGAGGTGCCGCTGCCCCAGTCGTTCTTCTCGACCAGCGCAACCCTGAGCCCGCGCAGCGCGGCGTCGTACGCGGTCCAGGCACCGTAGATGCCGCCACCGATGACGAGCAGATCGAAGCCGCCGCGCAGCGCGGCGGTGTTGCGGATCAGCGGATATGCGTCGGCCATGGGCGATGGTAGCGGCTTGCTGCATTTAGAACCCCTCTCCCACCGGGAGAGGGGAAGGGGTGAGGGCCTTTCAGGGATAAGCAGCCTCGTGATCTCTGAGAACCCTTCACCGGCCGTCGGGCGCCTTTTCCCGGCGGGAGAAGGATCTCAAGCATGCGGCATGGCGTCGCCGATCGGCCTCGCCTTGGGCGGGGCACGGCGCGTGCTGCGCAGCGCCCAGACCGCGAGCGCCCAGGCCACGCAGATGCTCAGCACCACGCCGCCGAGCATGTAGTCACCGAAGCGATCCGGCAGCGCCGAGATGCCGATGATGGCGACGTTGCCGACGATCTTGAAGGTGCGATAGCCGACCATGTCTATCCAGGCCTTGACCTTGAAGATGCGCGCCGCGTCGGCGCCGACGTAGAGCAGCTCGCGCGAGGCCCGGTTGATCGAGTACGACAGCCCGCGATCGGTGAGCTTCATCGCCATCGCCATGCGCAGGTCGATATGCACCAGATACGCGAGCGAGGCCATGCCGAGCAGCACCGGCTGCACCATCAGGCCGCCGACCACGCCGAGATAGCGGTGGATCAGCGGCGTCAGCAGCAGGTTGATGCCGAGCGCGATCGCGCTGAGCAGGCTCAGGAACTCCGACAGGAACACGGTGCGCGCGTTCTGGTCGGTGTAGGTCTGCTCGACGTGATGCATGAACTGGTATTCGACGATCGGCTCGCAGACCTGCGAGAACAGCAGCAGCAGGGTGATCAGCAGGATGAAGCGGTTCGACAGGATCGAATCCCAGACCAGGCCGAAATCCACCGGCTGCGCCTGCGCTTCGAGGCGCGCCGCCGCGACCGCGGGCTTTTCGCGATACAGCCCGGCGCGCGCGAGCCGGCTCGTCAGCAGCATCATGAACAGCACGAGTGCGGCGGCGACGCTGATCAGGTCGGGCGTATCGAGCAAGCCGGTATCGACGAGCGTGCTCGCGGTGAGACCGCCCACCATGCCGCCGACCAGGCCACCACTCGCGATGAGCCCGTACCAGCGCTTGCCTTCCTTGCTGTCATAGACGCTGTTGGTGAGGCTCCAGAACTGCTCGACGAGCACCACGCTGAAGATGTCGACGAGCACGTAGAAGGCGATCGCGGTCGGCGGCCCGGCATGGTGGAACAGCGAGCGGAAAATCAGCAAGGCGCCCGCGGTGGCGACGCAGCTGCCGAGCACCGTGCGCATGCGGCCGTAGCGCTTGAGCAGGCCTTGATAGCTCGGAACGAGCACGAGCAGCAGCAGGCCGCTCGCGGTCCAGACGTAAGGCAGCGCATCGGAGCTGCTGTGCTCGAGGAACAGCGAGCGGCTCGCCGGTTTGACGAGATAGTAGGCGAGCAGGATCAAAAAGAAATTGACGAACAGCAGCACCGAGCGCAGCGCGGTGCTGCCCTGCCACTGGCGGCGCGAGGGTGTCGCATGGTTCAAGGGATCGTTCATTGCGGCTCGTCACGGTCGCCGCCGGCTTCCGGATCGTCGACCGGAACCTGCGGGAAGGCATTCTCGGGAGTGGCCGGAGCTTGCACTTCGACCGGATGGCGCGACTCGATCAGCCGCTGGATCTTGAGCGCGAGCGTCTGATGCGCCACCGCCGAATTCACTCCGAGCACGTTGGAGTGAATGGCGACGAGATAGCGCAGGCGCGGCGTGCCGGCCGGTGACTCGACCATCGCCACCGACGCGAGCCGGTTGGTCTTGTCGCCCTTGTACTTGCCGCAGCTGCCGCTCACCTTGCATTGATAGAACGAGCCGGACTTGAAGTACACCGCCGAATCGTTGAGCACCGGATGCGAGGCGTAGCGGATGCGCCGCTGCGTCATGTACAGCAGGCGCTTGATCTCGCGGCTGCTGAAGGCGTCGACCAGCGTGCCCGCTTCGAGCCGGTACAGGTAGCGAACCAGCTGCTCGGTGGTGGCGAAGCTGTTGGTGCCGACCACTTTCTGCTTGCCGCCGCGCGTGAACAGGCTGCCCTGGCGGAACTGGCCCGGATCAAGCCCGTTGCGCAGCACCGCGTCGTCCATGGTCTGCAGGTACAGATCGCCGAGCTGCTTGCCGCTCTGCGACTTGAAGAAGGCTTCGGTGTCTTCCTTCGAGGCCGGATAAGCGCGGCCGAAATGCTTGAGCGCGATGAGCTCCTTCTGCACCATGCCGGCCGCCGAATTGCTGCTCGCCGAGAGCATCCAGTCGAGATATTCCCACAGGCTCGCCTCGTCGCCCGCGCGAATCGAACGGCTCTTGCGGACCTTGGTCACCGGGTCCCAGAACGTCACCGTGTGATGGTCGTACTGGCTGTACTGGTCGGCGACCACGCGCGTATCGCGCAGCACGCGCTCGCGCGCCGCGATGGCGTCCGGCCCGTCACCTGGATACAGATCGGCCAGCGTCTGGAACAGCGCGAGCACCACCAGCACCTTGCCCACGCTCCCGACGTTGGCCTTGTTGTCGTCGTCGTAGCCCGCGTACTTGGCGGCGCTGGGGTCCGACAGATCGAGCAGCGCGACGCTGTAGCTGCCATAGCCCGAGGACTTGAGCATCTTCGACAGCTGCGCGCTGAAGTCGGCGTCGACATCGGGCAGCAGCTTGCCCTCGTTGGTCTTCCAGCCCGGCTGCACCTGCTCCATGCGCAGGTATTGGCCCGGCTGCATCTTGCGGCCCGGGATGGTGCCGGCTTCGACGCCGGCGATGTAGTCGAGCCGGCGGATGCCGGTGTAGGCGTAGCCGTCGACGGGGTAGGCGTGGGCGGGGATGGCGGCGCCCAGCAAAGCCATCGTCAGCAACAGAGCGCCGGCTTTCTCCCCTCTCCCGCGTGCGGGAGAGGGTGGCGCGCAGCGCCGGGTGAGGGAACAGACTTCAAACATGGTGCTTTGCTCCAGGTGCGCTCCCTCACTCCCCTCGCTGCGCGAGGGACTCTCTCCCGCACGCGGGAGAGAGGACATCAACAGCGCACCGCGGCGCTGAATCGATTTCACCACCCTCGCCATGATCCGCAGCATCTAGCTCCCCGCCTCCGGCTTTTCATCGAGTGGAACGCGCTTGCTGTCCCGTGCACGCAAGCCCTGGTCCATCTTCGCGAGGTATCCCTGACTCGCAGCCGCACGGTTCTGCAAAAACGGGCGTATCTGCTGCAGCATGAGCTTGCCCGCGACGAAGCCGAATTCGACATCGGCCGGCGTGGTCTTGCCCTGGTCGTCGTGCAGCTCCGGATAGGCACGCGGCACTTCGCGTGCGAACTCGGCGAGCAGCTCGATCTCCTTGTCCGTCAGCACGCGCTCGGGCGCCGGTGCGCGCAGCAGGCTCACGCCGCCGCTCGCGAGCAGCTGGCGCTGCCGACGCGCAGTGGCGGACGACAGCAGCTGCGCCTTGGCCTTGTCGCGATCGACGCGCAGGGTTTCGGAAGCTTCTCCATCGACTCCGCCGCCGACGCCGAGGCTGGTCGTCACCGTGAGGGCTTCGAGGCTGCCGGTGTCGACGTCGGCGGTGATCATCACGCCGGATTTTTCGTTCGGCACCGAGCGGTGCAGCAGCACCGAGACGTAGATGTGCTCGGGCTGGTCCATCAAGTCCTGGCGCCAGCCGTAGGCGCGCTCGGTGTACGGCGAGGCCCAGACCTTGCGCAGCGCGGCGACGGTTTCTTCGAAGCCGACGACGTTCGGCACCGTGAGATTGAGGCCCGCGCCGGTGAACCCCGGCAGATCTTCGATGTTGGTGTCGCTGCGCACGAACACGCCGTAGGTGCCGTCCATGCCGAAGCGCTCGATCATCGCGCCGTGCAGGCGGTCGAGCAGGGCTTGCGGCAGCTGTTCCGTTGCGAACCAGTTGCGCGTGAACGCGAGAAACTGCTTGACGCGCTGCTCGTGGCGCGAAGGATCGAGCTTGCGCAGCACCGCCATCTCGGCGTACTGATCACGCATCCAGTCGTACATCGGCTCTCCGCCCGCTTTCACAGGCTGCTTGAGCAACTCGCGAAAGATGCCGAAGCTCACCGCGAGCCCCGGCGCGACATGGCCCTTGAAGCGGTGCGAAAGTTCGCCGACGTGCGCGGCCTTTGGCCCGACGATGCGCCCGGAATCGCTGGCTCGCAGTTCGTCGGTGGAGACGAAATCCTGGCGCAGCAAATCGAGCTTGGCGAGGTCTGGCACGATCATGAGCGAGGGCTTGGCTTCGCCTGCGCTGCCGAGCAGCTGATCCCACCTGGGTCCGTCCGCATCGATCTGCACCACGCCGCCGACGCTGGCGGCGACGACGATGCGCTCGCCGTCATGCTGGCGGATCGTCGGCATCAGCTCGCTGGCCACCACCACGTTGGGAATGCCGAGATTGCGCGCGAGCAGCTGCACGTGCGACACCGGGTTGCCTTCCGCTTCGGTGAGAATGCCTGCGGCGGCCGGCAGATCCGAGGTGGTTTCGGGAACCAGGTAGATCGCCGGCTGGCCGTTGGTTTCTTCATCGACCGACACGCGCAACAAGCCGCGCGCGATGCCCGGATTGAGCCGGCGCAAGCCGCCGCCCACCGATGCGCCGAACGCCGTCTGCGAAGTGCCCGCGAGCTTGTCCGCATCCTCGCGCAGCGTCTGCAGCAGCGACGAGTAGAACAGCAGCGGGCTCGATCGCAGGCGATCGGCGACGAAGCCTTCGGCCTCGGGCGCGATCGGCGTGAGCTTGTCGACGCCGTTGCCGAATTCGTAATGCAGCCGCTGCGTACTCCACGAGGATGCGCGTTCGAGATATTCGAGCGCTTCGCGATACGTATCGAGCTTGACCTTGCCTTCGAGCTCGGACAGCGACTCGCCGAGCGAATCCCACTCGCGCTGGTTGAGCAGGCCGATGCCGTAGAGCGCCTTGGCCGAGATGCGCAGCTGATGGAGCCGCGCTTCGCGCGTCAGCGTGGGAATCTGCGCGGTGGCCTTCGAAGCCGTGACCATGAAGCGGTTCTCGGCTTCCAGGCTCACGTCGATCGCGGCCAGGCGACCGCTCGCCGGAACCCGCTGCAGCGCGCGATCCTTGAGCCACACCAGCGTGTTCGCCGCGCCCGCGAGCTGGGCGTCGAGCGTTGCGCCCGGCTGCTCGGTGGCGAATTGCGCTTCGATGAGCTTCTGCAGCTCGTCGCGCGCGGCTTCGTCCTTGAAGTAGCGGCCAAGCTGCTTGAGCTCGATCGACAAGGGCTTGGGCTGGTACGCCGCATCGATGGCCGCGGCGAGCGCTTCGTATTCGGCCGCCAGTTCGGGCCTGGCGCTCGTGCTGCTCGCATAGGCGCGCACGCGCGCCGCATCTCCCGACTCGGGTGTGTTGTGGATGCGCGAGCGCAGCGAGTGGAACTTGGCGTCCTTCTCGTCGAGCGAGGTGGCCATGCCGCGTACGCGCGTGAGGCTCGGCGTGTCGGGGCCGTGCGGAAACGCGCGCGCGGCTTCGCGCAGCGGAATGTAGGCGGTGTCGCCGCGCGCGAGCGCCTGCAACAGATCGCGCGCGCTTTCCTTCTCGTTGTGATCCTGGATCGCACCGCGATACGACAGCGCGCGGCGGAACACCCAGCCATCGTCGCTCGCGATCAAAAAGCGCTCGACGACGAGCACCTGCAGCAGATCGGCCTTCGCGTTCGGCCCGACGACATCGTCCGGCTTCACCATCACGAGCAGGTTGGCGATCGGATAGCCGGCCTCGCGGATGGCCCTGGTGCGCGCGCTCCATTCGCCGTGCTGATAGCCGCCGCCGTAAGGCTCGCAGGCGTAGGCCTTGGGTTCGAGCACCTGGCCGTCCTTGCAGAAGTAGCGGATGCGATCGAACGGCCCGCGCGGCTCGCGCTTCATCTGCTCGATCCAGCCGCGCATCGTCGCCAGGGAAAGCCCGCCGGCGGCAGGCGCTGCCGGCTCGTCCGCGGCCCGCGCTGCGTTGGTCAACGCGGCCACCAGCGCCGCCGTCACCGTCATCCGTATGAGTCCCGCAGCCCTGCGTCGCTGCAACCGCATTCCAGCCCCCTGCGAGTCGATTCGGATCTTGTGTTCGGATCGTACTGTCTGAGCGATACGATCGTCATTCCCTGTGTGTCGCGATGTGTGTCGCGATCGCCCGGCGGTGCTCCAGGCACCGCTCGGGACTATGCCGGCAGGCTATGAACTCGTCCTGAAACGGCGCCCCGCGGTCAGATTGCCCAATGTCACGCGAGCCTGGTCTGCGGCGGCTAGAATCCTCGCCTCCTCCCTGCCCCTGCGCTTGCTCCCCGATGCGTAATCCGACGTCCGATACCGAAGCCTTTCGCCTGAACCCGCTGCCCGCACTGATCTTCTCCTCGCGCTGGCTGCAGCTGCCGCTGTACCTCGGACTGATCGTCGCCCAGGCGGTCTATGTCGTGCTGTTCGTCAAGGAGCTCTGGCACCTGCTGCACGGGGCCTTCTCGTTCAAGGAACAGGACGTGATGCTGATCGTGCTCGGGCTCATCGACGTGGTGATGATCTCGAACCTGCTGGTCATGGTCATCGTCGGCGGCTACGAGACCTTCGTCTCGCGCCTGCGGCTCGAAGGCCATCCGGACCAGCCCGAGTGGCTCAGCCACGTCAACGCCTCGGTGCTCAAGGTCAAGCTGGCGATGGCGATCATCGGCATCTCCTCGATCCATCTGCTCAAGACTTTCATCGAAGCCGGCAACATGGGCGCGCTGCCGTCCTGCGCGAGCGTGGCGGCCGACATCGCCTGCAGCCGCGTCAGCGAGACCGGCATCATGTGGCAGACGCTGATCCACCTGGCGTTCATCGCCTCGGCCATCGGCATCGCCTACACCGACAAGCTCATGAACGCGCTCGCGTCTCAGCATCCGCGCGACGGGCACTGAGGCCGCCATCGACAGCGCGCATTCACCGCCGGATTCGCTGCCGACCTCGCTCGTCGAAACGCTCGGCGCGTTTCTCGACGAGGAGGCCGGGCGCGAGGCGCTGGAGCGGGCGCGCGCGATTCTGCGGACGCAGGCGGTGGACATCGCCGATCTGCTCGATTGGGTGCAGCGTTATCCGGCGAGCCCGGCGCTGCGCACGCAGGCCACCGCGAGCCTGCGCGCGGCGCTCGGCTTGCCGCTGATTCCAGGGCCGCCCTGCCGCAGCTGAGGCGCCTTTTGCCGGCGACACGGAGCACAATGGGTCATGGCCGAGATCATCAACTTCAACAAGGCGCGCAAGCGCAAGGCACGCGAGCAGGCCCAGGCGCAGGCGGCCGAAAATCGCGTGCGCTTCGGTCGCACCAAGGAACAGAAGCAGCTCGAAGCCGCGCAGATGGAGGAGGCCCATCGCAAGCTCGATGGCTTGCGCCGCGAGCCTGGCGATGAACACACGGGCGAAGAGGGCCCCGAGACAATAGACTCCGCTTAGACAGGCCGAGGTTCAGCTAAAGCAGCCAGAATCGGGGTGGACCGCAATTTTCGGCAACTGTCCGAAACGCGTTTCTCGCACGCCGGCACCGACCAAGGAGGAATTCATGGCGAGCTTCACCGATCGCATGCTGGGCGCGGCCCGGCTCAACGTCGCGACTTACGAAGAAGTGGAGGCCGATCGTTCGGCCACTTTCCAGGCCTTGACCGTCGTCGTGATCGCCTCGATCGCGCTCGGCATCGGCGGCATGGGCTACAACGGCATTGCCGGCATCGCCACCGGCATCGTCGGCGCCGTGCTCGGCTGGGCCATCTGGGCCGCCGTGATCTGGCTTATCGGCACCAAGATGCTCGCCGAGCCGCAGACCAGCTCGGACTGGGGCGAAGTGGCCCGCACCACCGGCTTCGCGCAGACCCCGGGCGTGCTGCGCGTCTTCGGCTTCATCCCGGTGGTCGGCTGGATCATCATGCTGGCCGTCAACATCTGGATGCTCGTCGCGATGATCATCGCCGTGCGCCAGGCGCTCGACTACAAGGACACCTGGCGGGCGGTGGTGGTGGTGCTGATCGGCTGGCTGGTGAATCTGCTGATTCTGTATCTGCTCGCGCCGTAGGCGCAGCGCGCTTCGATCGAGCCCTTCGAGTTCTCGCGAATTCGAAGGGCTTTTTGTTTGTCCCCTCTCCCACTTGTGGGAGAGGGTGGCTCGAAGAGCCGGGAGAGGGAAAGCCTGAAAAATACGCTCACGCTCCCGAGCGAACCCTCTCTCCCCTGCTTCGCAGGGACTCTCTCCCGCAAGCGGGGGAGAGGAACGTCAACCGCTTCGCTCAGCACGCTGCTTGAGCCACACCCGCAAAAACAGCTCATGCCGACCTGATACCGGGCTCAGCACGAAAAACCCGCGCCATACTGCGTGACATAACGATGACAAGAGGAGAACGCAGATGCGCAAGCCAGCCTCTGCCGTATTGCTGAGCCTGATGGTCGGAGCCTTCGTCGCGATCACGGGCTGTTCGTCCAACAGCCCCGACGACGCCGACGTCGGCGGCGGAGACGGCGGCACGCTGACGCCGAGCTGCGACACGCCGATGCCGCCTGCCGCCACGCAGCACAGCCTCGTCATCGCCTCGCCTTCGGACCCCGATCCGACCGCGAATCCCGCCGCGACCACCGAGATCTTCTACACCGTGATGACGCCCGCGCGCTGCGCCGGCGATGCGTTTCCGGTGGTGCTGCAAAGCCACGGTTATGGTGGAACGCGCGAAACCGCGCTCGCAACCGATGGCACGCTGCATCCGGAGTCGCCGCATTTCCCGTCGATGGATCAACTCACGCAGGCGCTGCCGTATCACGGCTACGTGGTGATCAGCTTCGATGAGCGCGGGCACGGCGAATCGACCAACGCCAACGCGCGCATCATCGATCCGGCGGCCGAAACCCAGGACGCGCGCGCGTTGCTCGATTGGGCCTACGACCACGCCGACGAATTCGGCATCCTGCGCCAGAGCGGCACCGGCATCGAGCGCGACATCAAGGTCGGCACGCTCGGCTACAGCTACGGCGGGGCGTTTCAGATGCCGCTCGCGGCGATCGATCCGCGCATCGATGCGATCGTGCCGAACGGCACCTGGCACGGCCTGCTCTACAGCCTGATGCCGGGTGATTCGCTCAAGCTCGGCTTCGGCGGGCTGCTTTGCGTGCTCGCGCTCACCGGCGGCGTCAGCAACACGCCGATCGTGGCGACGCTCTGCAACACCATCGGCCCGTTCGGCCTGGGCGCCTACAACGTGCGCTCGCGCGCCGACCTGGTCGCCGCGGTCTCGCGCCCCACTGCCAGGCCGCGAGCGGTGAGCGAAGCCGAGATGATTCCGTTCTTCGACACGCATGGCATGAACTACTTCCGCCGCCAGCAGAAAGCCGGCCAGGGCTGGGGGTTCGGTGAGCGCGATGCCAGGCTGCGCAAGGTTCCCGCGCTGTTCGTGCAGGGCAATCGCGACGTGCTGTTCAATCTCACCGAAGCGTACTGGAACCACCGCTACTTTTCGGAAGCCGGTGGCGACGTGCGCCTGATCTCGACCGAAGGCGGGCACATGAATCCGCTCGCGAACCAGATCGAAGGCAACGCCAATTGCGGCAGCGTGACCGGCGTGGCCGCGGTGCTCGGCTGGTTCGATCATCACCTCAAGCACATCGATTCCGCAGCCTACGATGCGTTGCCGAAGATCTGCCTGTCGGTCGCCGACACGCGTGGCGCTCCGGCCGCCGACGTGGGCCTCGCGCTCGAGCGTTTTCCGGTCGGAGCGCTGAGCGGCAGCGGCTCGGTGCCGGCGACGCTCGCGACCGCGACGGCGTCCGTCGCCGCCGCTGCGATCTCGCCGACCTTCGTGCCGGTGACGACGATCACGGGCAACGACAAGGTGCTCGCCGGAGCACCGACGATCGCCAGGATCACGGTGCTGCGCGGCTCGCCCGCGCTGCCGAACCAGAGCACCAATGCCTTCGTCGGCGTGGGCATCAAGCGCGGCTCGCAGACCATCCTCGTCGACGATCAGCTGACGCCGTTCGTCGAGGGCGAGCACACGAACAATCGCAACATCGCCGAGGACGATCGCATCCTGCTGCCCGCGATCGGCGAGCGCCTGCAGGACGGCGACCAGGTGGGCCTGCTGCTGTATCCGCAGCATATCCAGTACGCCGCGATCGTCAGCGCCGAAGGCTTGTCGGGACTCACGGGCATCGTCAACTACATCGCGGGCACGCCGATTCCGCCGATCACCTCGGCGCTGGAGCCGGTGCTGGGCTTGCTGTACGTGAATCCATACAGCGTCGAGCTCAGCGACGTGCAGCTGCCGATCCTGGTGCCGGGAGAGTATTCGGGGAGCCGGTTGTTGCAGTAGCGGTGGAGCCGCCCCGCTCCTGTTGTGCGGTGACACAAAACCCGGGAAAGCTACGCGCTAGATGCGGTCCCCTCTCTCGCCTGCGGGAGAGGGGCTGGCGGGAAGGTGAGCGCACTTTCTCGGGCTTACCCTCTCTCCCCGCCTTCGGCGGGACTCTCTCCCGCAAGCGGGAGAGAGGATCCGCGATGCGCGCGGGCCCACTCCACATTCGTCTCACCCCAACCTCGAAACCTGCATCACGCTGTCCGGCAACCACAGCTCCAGCTGCGTGCCGCCGCTCGGTGGCGATTGCAGATCGAGCACCGCGCCGAGCGCTTCGGCTCGCTCGCGAATGCCGCGCAAGCCATGCCCTTTGCGCGACCGGCGCGTTTCGCGCAGGCCGGCGCCGTCGTCGACGATCCGCAGGCACACCGGCTCTCCGCGTGCGGTGCCGAATTCCATGCGAACGTGCCGCGCACCCGAGTGCCGCACCGCGTTGGTCAACGCTTCCTGGGCGACCCGATACACGTAAACCTGTGTGAGCGCATCGTCGGGCGCGGCGTTCGGATCGACCTGCGATTCGAAGCGAATGTGCGGGCAATGCCGCTCCCAGTTGCCGATCAGGCTTTGCAAGGCATAGCCAAGCCCGAATTCGGATAGGCCCGATGGACGCAGCTGCACGAGCATCGCGCGCAGGCGGTCGCAGCAGTCGGCGACGCTGTCGCGGATCAGCAGCAGCGTTTGCTGAGACTCCGCCTGCGATTGCGCGTCTTCGTCGAGACTTTGCTGCAACAGGCTCACGTTGGCGTCGATGATGGCGAGGCCCTGGCCAAGTTCGTCCTGCAGTTCGCGCGCGATCGCGGAGCGCTCGCTCTCCTGCAATTCGAGATTGCGCCGCAGCAGCCTGTGCTTGTCCTCGCGAGCCTGGCGCAGGCGCGTGCCGAGATCGACCAGCCCCTCGACGATGCCGCCGAGCTCGGGCGTCGCGGCGCGGGGCAGCTGCGGCTGCAGCTCGCCGCGGCTCATGCGCACGATGGCCTGCCGGATCGCATCGACCGGGCGCAGGAAGAACCAGACGGTGACGACGACGATGGCGTTGATCAGAAAGCCGATCAGCGCGATCGCGGTCAGCAGCGGCCTCGCTTCGCTCCAGGCTTCGAGCACTTCGTCGGCCGCATCGGCGCGGATCACCGCGTGGAGCACGCGACCATCGCTCGCGATGAATTCGCGTCGCAGTTCGAGGGTCGGCGGCGCCACCGTGTGCGAGAACCAGCGCGGCACTTCGGCGGGCATCGGGGCCGGGCAGTTGGAAGGCCGTGCGGCGCGCGTGCGCTGCACGCAGAGATGGCGGCTGTCGTCGAGCACGTCGAGCAGCGCGTTCCAGCCCGCTTCGTCACCGCGAGCCGCTGCGCTCGCGATATCCTGGCCGACGAGCCGGTCCGCGAGCCGCATCACTGCCTCGATCTCGCCCCGTACCGACTGGGCGGAATTGCGCAGCACCGCCGCAACCGAAAGTCCGAGCACGATCACCAGCAGGCCCGCGATCGAGATCGACAGCCGCCGCTTGAGATCGAAGCGCGAGCGCCGCCGCTGTCCGGCCTTGGCGATCAGGCCGTCGATCGCATCGGCCTGCACGGGCGGAAGCAGGTCAGGCACGGACGATCGCCATCGCGGGCAGATTTCGGGTCATGCAAGCTCCAACGGTCGCATCGGTACACCGCGAGTGTCCCGCAACCGACACCACGATGGACCGGGAGCATTTCCCGATTTCAGCCGTCCCGAGCTCGTCGCGGCGGTGCCCGGGGCGGCCTTCCGATTTGCATTCCTATTGCGCGCACTGCGCCGGCGCACCGCCGAGCTCGAAGGTCGCGCTGATGCCGGTATACGGCACCGGCGCGCTATCCGCCGAGGCCCGTGACACACCCTCGTGGCGGATGCGATACCGCCCGGCCGGGGCGTCGCGCGGAATCGTCCACACCGCGCGGTTCTCGGAGTTCGCGATGTAGTGGCCGAGCGTCGACACCAGGTGCGTGCGGCCGTCCCAGATGAACATGAGCTCGGGATCCTTGTCGGTGGCCACCGTCACCCAGCCGTCGCCCTGCTGGCGCTCGACGAACAGGTACGAGGACATGCGCTTGAGATCGTTGCCCGGGTAGCCGCCGACGAAGCTCACTTCGACGGTCTGCCCGCGCGCGTAGCTCGGCTGCGCATCGTCGACCACGGCACCGAATTGGGCCGCCGCATCGGTGGTGACCGGCGAGGCCGGGCCCAGCGCCAACGCCTCCGGAGCGACGCCGGCCGGCGCGGGCGTGTTCGACGCCATCGTCAACGCGAGCTTGCGCGCCTGCTGCTGCGCAGCGGCGAGCTGCCAGGGACCGTAGTTGGTCGAAGCGCCTTCGTAGAGCTGCGCCGCGTATTCCTCGCGCGTGGTCATGTAGTCGAGATAGGCGTTCGACAATCCCGCAATGACCACGGTGTCGATGCCCACGGGCGCGAGCACGTCGAGCACCGTCTCGCGCAGCCGGCGACCGGCCATCGTGGTCACTTCCCACGGCACGCCGAGAATCGCGAGATTGCCGATGCGGAACAGCTGGATCGGCGCCGGGCCCGCACCGAACTCGGTGACCACCACTTTCTCGCGCTGGCATTGGTACTGCGGCATCAGCAGCTGCGCGGTGCACAGCACGGGCGTCACGAGGCTGTAGAGCGCGACGCCGTTGACCGGCACGTTGATCTTGTTGCCCTCGACCACGGCGGTGATCGAGCCGCTGCCGTTGAACAGGCCGTTGTAGTGATTGCGCAGATCGTTGCCGACATCCACCGGCGCATCGACCACGCAGGCGAAGCCGGCCGCACCGAACGCAGGCCCGTTGGCACCGCCGACGAGCTTGCCGAGGCCCACCGCACCGGTGCAGGTATTGCGCTGCTCCGGATACAGCTCGGCCGGCAGGTCGGCGAAGGTCGATCGCTCGGTGACCGTCGGATCGTCGATCGTCACCGCCGCCATGTCGACGTAGAACAAACGGAAGTCCACCGGTCCCTTGAGCGCATCGCCCTGCCCGTACTGGCGCAGCGCCTGCGCGAGCTGCTTGGTGCCGAAGATCGCGGAGGCTTTGGGCAGTCCGCGCTCGTAGTACGGCGTGTCGAAATCGTAGGGGTCGTCGGTGCCGAGCCGATAGCGATACGGCACGCCTTCGCCGGGCGCGTCGCTGCCGTTCAGATCCTTGTCGAAGATGAACAGATCGGGCACCGAATTGCCTTCGTCGGTCTGCGCGAACGCGGCGACGAAGTTGTCGGCCGCGCCGTCGCCGGCCGTCGCATCGGGCAGGTAGCGCGTGCGCATGAGCTTTTCGAAGCCCAGTGAGGCCTCGCCCTTGTTGTCGGCCGAGATCATCAGTCCGTGATTGCCCATGACGGTCGGATGCACGCCGAACCAGTTCAGCACGCCGGCCGCGCTGCCGTCGTCACGCACGAAAGTGAGCTGCAGGAAGCGCTTGTCGACCTCGACCTCGTTGCCGGCCTTGTTGACGTAGCGCGCGCGTTCGCTCGGCGCGTTCTGCCGATAGGCCGGCGGATCGCGGCTGCGGTTGGCATCGAGCAGCTCGCCGATCGACAGCTTGATCGAAGCACTCTGCGGATGCGCCTCGAGATTGCGGTGCGCGCGCACGATCGCGCGCGTGATGCCGTCGACGATCGCTTCGAAATTGTCGGCGTCGAACGGACTCACGCTCAGCGCGAGCGACTGCGCGTAGCTGTAGACGTCGATGAACACCTGCGGCACGCCGGCCGGCAGCGCCGGCAACACGGTCGGATCGCCGTAGCCGCCACCCGCCGCATGCGTGTGCGTGGCCGAGAGCATCACGTTGTCGCCCGTGTACTTGCCGCCGAGGCTGGCGTCCGCGGCGAGGCGCTTGAGCACTTCCTGGCGCACCAGCGCGGTCGAGAAGGTGTGATCGTCGGAGACGTAGACCACGCGCTTGCCGTTGCACGGCGACTCGATCACGAATGCACGCGCGTACAACCGCGTGTGGATGCCGATCTGCGGCTGCGGCGGCAGCACCATGCCGGCGAGGTCGGCGTGGCCGGTCGGCTGCCCGCCGATCGGGCCGGTGGTGTCGTAGAGGCCGCTGCCGAAACGAAACCGCCGGCTGTCGCGGCAGGGGCCTTCGGGCGCCGGCCCGACGTCCTTGCGCGGCAGCTCGAGCGGGCCCGGCGCGTCGGGCACGTGGCTGCGCGTGTAGGTGGTGCCGTTGACGGTCAGCTCGGGCGTGGTGCCGACCGCGAGCGCCGGGCTTTCGAGCACGCAGCTCGCCTCGGGCGGCAGCGCCGCCTGTGGCGACGACGGCGGACCATCCGGCGAGTTGCTGCCGCCGCAGCCCGCGAGCAGCAGCGCCAGGCACCAGGCGCGAATCCGCGACGGTGGCCGGTGCGAATTCCCCTGCGTTCGCAGGCCGGCGTTGGTGACCTTTTTCATTCCCGTTTCCCCATGCTCAGGACGAATATCGATAGACCTTTTGCATGCAGGCCACAAGGGTAAATCCCCCTCAGCTTGACCCTGCCGGACACCGGTTTTACTGTCCCGACCAGTCGGTACATAAATTAGCGCATCAAGCATCAATCCCAGGCATGCCGGTCACGCGAAGCTCCAGAGCAGCATCCAAAAGCGACGGCGCGGCCACACGCGGCCGGCCGAGCGCGCGCGAGCTCATGCTCGACGCCGCCGCCGCGGTGGTGCTCGAACAGGGCGCCGGCAAGCTCACGCTCGATGCGGTGGCCCTGCGCGCGGGCGCGAGCAAGGGCGGCGTGCTGTATCACTTTCCGAGCAAGGAAGCCTTGCTCGAAGCCCTGCTCGAACGCGTGACCTCGCACAACCGCGCGGCCTACGAAAGCGTGCTCGCCAAAACACCAGTCGGGCCGGGCCGCGAGCTCAAGGCCTACGTGACCAATTCGGTACGCGAACCCGACGAGGACGATCACGTCAGCGGCGCGCTGCTCGCGGTGCTCAACAGCAGCCCGGCGATGATCGAAAGCGTGGGCGACTACTTCCGCGCCCGCTTCGCCGCGATCTCGCACGACGTGCCGTTCGAGCGCGCCGCGCTCGTGCACCTGGCGACCGAAGGGCTCTGGCTCATGGAGCTGTTCCAGGTTTCGCCGCTCGACGCCCGGCAGCGCGCGCGCGTGGTCAAGCTGCTCAAGCAGCTCGCCAACGGCGACAGCAAGGGGCTGCGCGAATGACGCGCGCCGAAGCATCCATGCTGCCCACGCCCATGGCCGAACCGGCCCTGCGCGACGGCGAGGCCTATTACCGGCGGCTGCTGCGCGTGGTCGAGGGTCAGCGCCTGCCGCTCGCGCTCGTCGATCTCGATCGGCTCGAAACCAATGCGCAGGCCCTGCAACTGCGCTCGGGCCGCTTGCCGATCCGGCTCGGCACCAAGTCGATCCGCTGCGTCGAGATCCTGCGCCACGTGCAGGCGATGTCCGCGCAGTTCCGCGGACTGTTCTGCTACAGCGCACGCGAAGCGGCCTGGCTGCACCAGCAGGGCTTCGACGATCTGCTGGTCGGATATCCGACGCTCGAAGCCGACGATTTCGCCGCCGCCGCGCGAGCCGTGCGCAGCGGCGCCACGCTGACCCTGATGATCGACGAAGCCGATCAGGCGCTCGCGCTCGCGCAGGCCGCGCGGACGCTCGGCGTGCGCTTTCGCGTCGCGCTCGACCTCGACATGTCGAGCGACCTGCCCGGCCTCTGGTTCGGTGTGCGCCGCTCGCCGCTGCGCGATGCGCAGGCCGCGCTCGCGGTGGCCGCCTGCATTCGCGAGCAGGCCGGTGCGCTGCAACTGGTCGGCGCGATGGGCTACGAAGCGCAGCTCGCCGGCCTGCAGGATCGTGCGCCGGGTTCGCCGCTGCGCAATCAGCTGCTGCGCGCGCTCAAGCGGCATTCGCAGCGCGAACTCGGCAGGCGCCGCCGGCAGATCGTGCAGGCCTTGCGCGAAGCCGGACACGACATCGGCCTGGTCAACGGCGGCGGCACCGGCAGCCTCGAAGCCACCGCGGCCGATACCTGCATCACTGAAGCCACCGCGGGCTCCGGGCTGTATTCGCCGACGCTGTTCGATCACTTCGGCCACTTCCACCACCTGCCCGCGGCCTTCTTCGCGCTGCCCGTCGTGCGCCGTCCGGCTCCGGGCCTGGCGACCTGCACGGGCGGCGGCTACATCGCCTCGGGCCCGGCCGGCGCCGATCGCCTGCCGAGCCCGTTCCTGCCGTCCGGCATGCGCCTGCTCGGCGACGAGGGCGCGGGCGAAGTCCAGACGCCGGTGAAGCTGCCGCCGGGTTTCACGCCGGGGCTCGGAGCCCCGCTGTTTTTCAGGCATGCCAAGGCCGGCGAAATGATGGAGCGCTTCGACCGGCTGCTGCTGTTCCGCGGAGACCAGGCGGTGGCGACCACGCCGACCTATCGCGGCCAGGGACAGAACTTCTTCTAGGGACGCTTGCAATGACGCACAGCACTTTGATCGCGGATTCGAAACCCTGGAGCAACTGGTCGGGCTCGGTGCGCTTCACGCCGCGCCACACGATCGCGCCCGCGAGCGTTCCGGCCCTGCAGGAAATCGTGCGCGAAGTGGCGATGCGCGGCGGCAAGCTGCGCGTGGCCGGCAGCGGTCATTCGTTCGCCCCGCTCGTGAAGACCAGCGACACGCTGGTGACGCTCGACCGGCTGAGCGGCATCGACTCGATCGATGGTCATCGCGCGCGCATCCAGGCCGGCACGCAGCTGTCCTGGCTCGGCAAGGAGCTCGCCAGGCGCGGCTTCGGCATGACCAACCTCGGCGACATCAACAAGCAGACGCTCGCCGGCGCGGTATCCACCGGCACGCACGGCACGGGCCTGAAGCTCGGCTCGATCTCGACGCAGCTGCGCGGCCTGAGCCTGGTGCTCGCCAGCGGCGAGCCAGTGCATTGCTCGGCGACGCAGAACGCCGAGCTGTTCGACGCGGCACGCGTGTCGCTCGGCGCGCTCGGCATCATCACCGCAATGGACATAGAGCTCGAGCCCGCGTACCGGCTCAAGCTCATCAAGCGCAACATGCCGCTCGACGAGTGCCTCGAACAGTCGCTCGATCTCGCCAAGCTGTACCGGCATTTCGAATTCTTCTGGATGCCGCACACGCAGCTCACGCAGGTGAAGCTGATGGACTGGACCGATCAGCCGGAGTCGTCGAACGGCCTGACCACGGCTTCCGAACTGGTGCTCGAAAACGGCCTGTTCGGGCTGCTTTCGCGGCTCGTGCGCGCCAAGCCGGGCTGGGCTCCGGGCGTCAGCAGGCTCATCGCAAACATCAGCCCGAGCAACCAGAGCACGATGGTGGCCGACTGCCATCGCGCGTTCGCGACCGCGCGGCTGGTGCGCTTCCAGGAAATGGAATACGAGCTGCCGATCGAGCGCGGCCCCGACGCGATGCGCGAGCTCGCCGAGTACGTCAACCGCAAGCCCGTGCTCGTGCATTTCCCGATCGAGTATCGCCACGTGCGCGGCGACGACATCTGGCTGTCGCCGTTCTACGGACGTGATTCGGTATCGATCTCGGTGCACCAGTACGTCGGCATGGAACACGAGCGCTATTTCGCCGCGGCCGAGGCGATCTTCCTGAATCACGGCGGCCGTCCGCACTGGGGCAAGATCCATTCGCTCGGCGCGAGCGACCTCGCCGCGCGGTATCCGCGCTGGCACGACTTCCAGCGCCTGCGCCGCGAGCTCGATCCCAAGGGCTTGTTCCTGAACCCCTTGCTGCAACGCCTGTTCAATCCCTGAAAGGCTCGCCATGCAAGCACTGCGAATCGGAGCCGCAAAACAGGAGATCCACGTGCCGACGGGCGACTACGGCCTGCTCGGCTACGGCCAGCCGAACCACAAGGCGCTGGCCCGCTCGACGCCGCTCTACAGCCGCGTGTTCTGCTTCGCCGCCGACGACGACGAAGCCAAGCCGCTGTTCTTCGCGCAGTCCGAAATCTGCATGGTGTTTCCGGAGCTGCGGCGCGCCGTGGTCGAACGCCTGCAGGCCAGGCTCGGCCGCGAGTCGCTCGAGAGCGAGCGCTACATGCTGTGCTCGCAGCACACGCATTGCGGGCCCGGCGGCTATTCGCACTATCCGTTCTACAACTTCGCGGTGCCGGGCTTCCGGCCGCAGATCTTCGACGCCATCGTCGACAGCCTCGTGACCGCGAGCCTGCAGGCCTGGTCGCAGCGCGAAGCCGCGCAGCTGCGCTTCGCCTGCCAGGCCTTCGCCGACGACATCGACGTCGCCTTCAATCGCTCGCTGTCGGCCTACAACCGCAATCCGCAGGTCGCGAAGTTCGGCGACCACGAGACGCACAAGGCGATCGACCGGCGCATGTGGCTGCTCGAAGCGAGCAGCGAGGATGGCCGTTGCATCGGCCAGATCAACTGGTTCGGCGTGCATCCGACGAGCATCAGCAGCCGGCTGTCGGTGCTGTCGTCCGACAACAAGGGCTATGCGGCGGTATCGCTCGAAGCCCGGCTCGGGCCCGGCAGCGTGGCGATCTTCGCCCAGCATTTCGCGGGCGACGTGTCACCGAACGCGCAGGGCGACACCAAGCCCGACTGGCTGCGCGGACCGACGCGCGACGAGATCGACAACGCGCGCTACAACGGCGAGCTGCAAAGCGAGCAGGCCTGGAAGATCATCCAGGAGCTCGACGCCACGCATGCGCTCGGCGTCGACACGCTCGATGCGGCGCTCGTCAATCGCGATCTGTCGAAGGTCGAGATCGATGCCGATTTCGCCGATGGAAAAAGCGGCGAACGCACGAGCGCGCCGTGTCACGGGCTGGCGTTCTATCGTGGCTCGCCGGTCGACGGCCCGGGCATCCGCGAGCCGGTGGTGTCGCTCGTCCGCCTGCTCGCCTCGCGCGCCAACAAGCGCCTGCAGCGCGAGCGTCCCGAGCTGCTGCGCGCGCAGCAGCCCAAGCTCATCGTCAGCGAATCGGGAGACGGCGTGCTGGTCGGCATGAAGAGCCGGCAGTTCCTGCCGTCCTTCCTCGATCGCGCGCTGGCCGAAATGCAGCGCCAGGATCGTGCCGGCGCGCTCGACGAGCTGCCCTGGGTTCCCACCGTGCTGCCGCTGCAGATGCTGCGCATCGGCGAGCTCGCGATCATCGGTTTTCCCGGCGAAATCACCACCGTCGCCGGTCAGCAGTTGCAGCAACTCTGTCTCGAAGCACTTGCGTCCTGCGGCGTACGCCACGTGGTGATCTCCAGTTACGCGAATTCCTATTCCGGCTACTGCACGACCTGGCACGAATACCAGGCGCAGTCGTATGAAGGAGGCCACACCATGTTCGGTAGTCGTACGCACGACGCGTTTCGCACCGAGTACCGCCGTTTGCTGCGCGAATGCACCAAGCCCGCGGCGGAGCGTCGGTTCGAGTCCCTGCCCGAAAAAATCTTCTCGCCCGAAACACTCGAAAAACGGAGTGTGCGATGAGGCCGCTGACATCCACTTGCCTGCTCGCCCTGCTGGCAGGCTTCGCGAGCGGCGCGCCGGCGCAGGAAACTTCCGCGACCGACGGCGGCACCGCCGGGCTCGACGCCATCGCGGTCGAGGGCACCGCGGAAAGTGAAAGCGAGCCGGCGCCGCGACAAGCCGACAGCGGCCCGGCGACCGGACTCGCCGAAGTCATCGTCACCGCGCGTCGCCGTGAGGAAGGCGCGCTGCAGGTGCCGGTGTCGATGGCCGTAGTCAGCGGAGACGATCTGGCCGAAGCCGGGCTGTTTCGTCCGCAGGACATCCAGCAGCGCACGCCCGGCATGACCGTGAGCGTGGCGAGCCCTCGCCTCACGCAATACACGATCCGCGGCCTGGGCTCGACCTCGCAGAACGACGGCATGGAGAGCAGCGTCGGCCTGTTCCTCGACGGCGTTTATCTGGGCCGGCAGGGGCTGTCGATGTTCGACCTCGTCGATCTCGATCGCGTCGAGGTGCTGCGTGGACCGCAGGGCACCTTGTTCGGCAAGAACACCACGGCCGGCGCGCTCAACATCGCCACCAAGCTGCCGTCGCAGACCTACGAGGCTTCGATCGAAGGCAGCCTGGGCGATCAGGATTTCCGCCAGGCGCGAGGCAGCGTCACCGGGCCGCTCGTCGACGGTGTGCTCGCCGGCCGCCTCACCGGCTACGTGACGCAGAAGCAAGGCCAGTACACCAACCGCTACGACGGCAGCGATCTCAACGAGCAGAATCGCTACGGCGTGCGCGGGCAGCTGTTGTGGACGCCGATCGACAGCCTGTCGGCGCGGCTGATCGCCGAATACGGCAAACAGGACGAAACCTGCTGCGTGTATCCGCTGATCGTCTATCGCGACGCCGTGCGCGCACGCGACGAGTTCATGGAGTACGAGCGCGCCTCGCTGAACCCGTATGACCGCCAGGCCGACGCGGACACGCGCACGCACAGCGAAGTCGAGCAGAAGGCCGTCTCGGTCGAGCTCAACTGGGATTACGCCGAAGCGCAGCGGCTCACGAGCATCACCGCCTACCGGCACTGGACCGCCAAGCCGACCAGCGACGACGCCACCTCGCTGGAGCTGATTCCCGAAACCGGCATCGCCAACGACCATCGGCAGTTCAGCCAGGAACTGCGCATCAACATCGACGACGAGCGCTACAACGCCACCGCCGGCCTGTTCTACCTGTATCAGGACCTGACGGGGGACGAGCGCAACATCCTCGGCAAGGACATCGGCGGCTGGACCTTCGGCGGCATCATTCGCCAGGCGCTGCCGTTCGCCACCGTTTCGAACTTCGGGCCGGTGCTCTACGCGCTGATTCCGCCCGCGACGCTCGACGGCATGCGCATCGACACCGACACCTACCAGAAGAGCCATAGCGCGGCCGCGTTCGGCTCGGTGGACTGGCATCTGAGCGAGCAGTTCGATCTGACCACCGGTCTGCGCTACACGCACGAGTGGAAGGATGCCGGCGTGCTGCGTACGCGCACGGGCGGTTGCCCGAACTGCTCGGTGCTGGCGGCCACCAATGTGCTCACGCCGCTCGGCGACCTGCTCGGAATCGACCTGCGTGGCGCCACCTTCGACGGCCTGCTCGACGGCGTCGCGGGCGGCGACTACGAGCGCTACACCAAGCGCGACGAGGGCAACTTCTCGGGCCAGACCGCGCTGAGCTACAAGCCCAACGACGATACGAACGCCTACGTTTCGATCGCGCTCGGCTACAAGGGCGGCGGCATCAACCTCGGCGCGACCGGCGACTCGGTGCCGCCGACGTTCAAGCCCGAGAAGGCGCTGTCGTACGAGATCGGACTCAAGAACCGCTGGCTCGCCAACCGCCTGCGCACCGCGCTCGCGATCTACCAGACCGATGTCGACGACTACCAGGCGCTGACTTTCGACGACGAGCAGACGCTGATTCCGAACCCGCGGCAGATCAACCTGCTCAACGTCGGCAAGGTGCGCCTGCGCGGCGCCGAGGCCGAGGCGCAGGGCATCGCGGCGCCCGGCTTGCTGCTGCGCGCATCGGCCGCCTACAACGACGCCGTCACGCTCGATTTTCCGAACGCGCCCGATGTCGAAACGCGGCAGAACACGCGCGATCTGTCCGGCGAGACGCTCTACAACGCGCCGCGCTGGACCGTCAGCACGGGTGCCGAATACAGCCTGCGCCTGCGCGAGGCCTTCGAGCTCTACAGCGGGCTCGACTACTACTACCGCAGCGGCGCCTGGGCCACGGTCGAGCACGGCGAAGGCAGCTATATCGACGCCTACGACATCGTCAACGCGCGACTGGGCCTGCGCGATGCGCAGCGTCGCTGGGACGTCTCCGCGTTCGTGCGCAATGTGTTCGACGAACGCTACCTCGCCGCCATCTACGCGCTCTACGGCGTCGGCGACTACGGCGGAACCGCGGGCGACGAGCGCAGCTACGGCATGACCCTGCGTTTCAATTTCGATTAGTGCGCAAGCACTCAGGACCGCAACATGGTTAACGACTACCAGCGCTTCGAACTCGGATCGAAGCTCACCGACGAACAGCGCGAGCACTTCGAGCGCCACGGCTTTCTGCACTTCGCCAACTTCATCGACGAGCGCCAGGTGGCGACGCTGATCGAAGCGTCGAAGGCCGTCGAGCGCCAGTGGGTGGCGGAGGCGCGCGAGAAGGTCAACGGCGTGCCGATCCGCTACGGCCGCGATCTCGACGGAAGCAAGATCGTGCAGCGCTTCGCGTTCGCCAATCTCTACGACCAGCGGCTCGCGAATTTCCTCGACGATCCCCGCTTCAATCTGCTGTTCGAGCTGATCGGGCGCGACGACGTGCGCATCGGCACGCACGAAAAGGACGGCATGGTGCTCAACCATTACGTGCACGGGCCGGACAGCGAATTCAGCCGCCTGGGCTGGCACACCGACGGCCTGCGCGACATCTTCCTCGGCACGCGGCTGCAGCCGCTGCTCAACGTCGGCGTGCACCTGAGCACGCTCGGCACCGAGCACGGCGGTCTGCGCCTGCTGCCCGGAACGCATCGGCAGTCGATCTGGCAGATGCTGTTCCGCAAGCGCTACTTCATCGATCACCGCGAAGACCCGCGCGAAGTGGCGATCGTGCCGCGCGCGGGTGATCTGACCGTGCACGACGGCCGGCTCTGGCATCGCGTCGCGCAATCGACGCAGACCGGCGAAGCGAGCCGCCGACGCGTGATCTATATCCCGGTGGTGTCCGGGCCTTATGCGCCCAAGCACGAAGCCAGCCCGACGCCGCTGTATCAGCGGCTCGCCAAGCTTTCGAAATGAATCGCAAGCCGGATTTTTTGAAGACCAAGGGAGATTATTGCCAATGACGGCCTACGCACTCGTCACCGGCGCCACCAGCGGCATCGGCCTGGCGCTCGCCGAAACCCTGGCCGCTCGCGGCCGCTCGCTGATCCTCGTCGGCCGCAGGGCCGAGGCGCTCGCGACGATCGGCCAGCAATTGCGCTCCGCGAACGGCGTCGAAGTGATCGAACGCGTCTGCGACCTCGCCGACGCGCAGCAGGTCACTCAGCTGCTCGATGCGCTCGAAGCCGAGGCGCTCGAGATCGACCTGCTCGTCAACAACGCCGGCTTCACCACCAGCGGCAGCTTCGTCGACAACAGCTGGCAATCCGAGCGCGACCTGTTGCAGGTCAACGTGCTGGCGCTCGTCGCGCTGTGCCATCGCATCGGCAGGCGCATGGCCGCCGCCGGACGCGGGCAGATTCTCAACGTCTCGTCGGTTTCGGGCTTCATGCCCGGCCCGTGGATGAGCAATTACGCGGCGAGCAAATCGTACGTGCTGATCTTCTCCGAATCGCTGCGCGAAGAGCTCGCCCCGCGTGGCGTCAGCGTGTCCGTGCTGTGCCCGGGCACCACGCGCAGCCCGTTCTTCGACAAGGCCGGCATCCAGATCGAAAAGGCGGCGCCCGACGCGCTGATCATGTCGGCCACCGACGTGGCCCGCATCACCGTCGACGCGCTGGCCCGCAAGCCCGCGATCATCATTCCGCGCTTCCACAACAAGCTGCTCGCCATCAGCCCGCGCCTGGGCCCGCGCTGGCTGCTGCGCAAGGTGGTCGGCGCGCTTTATCGCAGCGTCGCGACCCAGTAGGGCCAGGGCCTTGGCGAGCCTTCGGGGGCCGATGCAAACCGATTCAGCGCCATGGAGGCGGCTGCGTTAGGCTTGCGCCTCCGTCGCCGCCACCTGTCACCCATGTCCCGATCGCTCCTCTCCCGGCTGGCCTTGCTGTGCTGTCTTGCGCTGGGCGCCTGCGCGGGGGATCGCTGGGTCTACTCCGCACCGGGCGTCAGCGAGGCCACCATGCGCAACGATTTGATGGCCTGCAAGGAAGAATCGCTGATCACGCGCCTGGAAGAAGACCAGAAAACGCTCGTGCAGCGCTGCATGATGGATCACGGCTACACCATGAAGGCCAAGACCTGAGCCCTGGCGGCGAGTCCGGCAGGCCTGCACGACACCCGCGGGATTACACACCGCAGCATTGCGGGCGCTGCTGGTTTCCGCGGCGTGGCGCTACTGCTTTTCGGCGCAGTCGTGACAGGTGCCCTGAACTTCCACGATGCGCTTTTCGGACTTGAAGCCACGGCTCTTGGCGGCCTTGCCGATCAGCTGCGTCAGGCTGTCCGATTCGAGTTCGTCGGCACGCCCGCAGGACGAGCAGACCAGATAAAGCCCTTCGTGCGGATGGTCGGGGTGCTCGCAGACGAGGAAGGATTGCGTTGAGGCCAGCCGGTGGACGAGGCCCACGCGGGTCAGGAATTCGAGCTGCCGGTAGACCGTCAGCGGCGCCAGCTTGCGGCCTTCGCGCGTCTCCAGCAGCGCCAGCAGCTCATAGGCGCTGACCGCGCGGCCCTGGGCGACGAGTTCTGCATAGGCGTTGATGCGTGCCGGCGTGAGCTGTTCGCCGGCCTCAGCGCAGCGCTTCTCGGCGCGACGCAGCAGCGGCGCGGCGAGATCGGACGGCGCAGGGCGCTTGCGTTTGGCGGCGGGCTTGGCGGGCATGTCGCAAAGGATAGTCGGGGACGCTCGGCTTGGCACGGACTCAGGGCTTGACGATGCGCGCATCGCGCAGCCGATAGATGACGCCCATTTCGCTGCGCCGCACGGTTTCGAATCGCCCCTCGAGCACGAGGGGGTCCCACGACGATTCGATGCCCTTGGGCGCGAACACCTCGACCGCACCGGCGGGCCCTCCGGGAACGTGGAAGAAGCAGCTCGGCGGATTCGAGGCCAGCAGGAAATGGGTCTGCTTCTGCTGCGGCTCCAGCGGCATCATGAAACCGGTGAGCTTCACCGGCTTGCCGCTTTGTGCGCTGACGGCGGCCGGGAAATCGACGCGCATCGCCTCGCCTTCGTAGCGCACACGAGCCTTCATCAGATCGTCCCAGCGCAGGGCGCCTTCCACCTCGTCGAGCGCCGCATATCCGGCCGCCTTGAGGCTGATGACGTTGACGACCAGATCGGCCGTGGACTCACCGACGCTGAGCTTGATCACGTCGAGACCCATGGCCCCGCCGACCACGCCGAACTCCGCGGTGCCGCTTTCGTCGGTGGCGATGCCAGCCTCGACCTCGTCAACGCCCGCAACGCGGCTGGTTCCGGAGACAGCGAAATGCACGCGTGCGCCCTGCACCGGCCGGCCTTCGGGCGTTTCGACGCGGGCGCTCAGATAGGCGTAATCGCGCTCGAGCAGATCGATCACGTACTGATTGCGCTCGTTGACATAGCCGCTTTCGGAAACCACCTGCAGCTTGACGGTCTTGGCGTCCTTGGCCGCGATCGGAGCCGGGATTTCACCGAGGTCGATGGTATCTGCACTCGCCTCATCAGCAGCCGGAGGCTCTGCTTGCTCGTCGGCCGCCAGCGCAGATTCCGATCCGGTCGTCTCCGCTGTGCCCTCGGCATCGCTCCGCGTCTTGCTGCAGCCGCCGATTGCGAACACGAGCAGAACGAACAGCCACGGCATGGTGATGGCGCGCATCGTCTCAGCCCTGTGCGAGCGTGCGCGCGACATCGGCGCGATAGGCCTGCCACGCGGGCAGCGCGGCAGCGAGCAGGCCCACGGCCAGCAAGCCGAGCAACAGCCCGCCTTCGTCCGCAACCCAGATCCAGCCGGTCGCGGCAACGCCACGCGTGCTCGCGAGCCAGTGACCGAGCAATTCCATCGCGCCATGGCCGAGTGCAAAACCCAGCAGCGCGCCGAGCAATGCGAGCATCAGGCCTTCGAGCAACAGACTGACCAACAGCTCGCTACGTGT
Organism: Hydrocarboniphaga effusa AP103; assembly: GCF_000271305.1. Classification (GTDB taxonomy): domain Bacteria; phylum Pseudomonadota; class Gammaproteobacteria; order Nevskiales; family Nevskiaceae; genus Hydrocarboniphaga; species Hydrocarboniphaga effusa. Next base: position 207,439 of record NZ_AKGD01000002.1, on the reverse strand, counting down.
CGCGCCCAGGCAACGCAGCATCGCGAGATCGAGGCGGCGTGCCTTGAGCGCTCCGTAAAGCGCGGTGAACACGCTGAAGCCGGCCGTGAGGATCAGCACGGCAGCGAAGGCCCGCAGGCCATCGAGACCGATGCCGACGAGTTGCAGCAACCGCGTGAATTCGAACGCCGGAGCCGCGGCTTGCAGATTCGATCCGGCATTGATCTGGCGCGGCAATGTCGCCGCGGCCAGCGGTGAGGCGTAGCTCAACAGCATCGCGGTGATCTCGCGCTTCCCACTCGCAGGCTCTGCGTGATCGTGCGCTTCGTCGGCATCGTGGTCCTGGTCTTCGTCGTCGTGATGATCCGCATGCAGCGCCCAGACACTGTCCAGCGAGGTGAGGATGAGACGATCCAGCACGGTGCCGGTCGGCGCCAGCACACCCACGACCTGATACGGATGCGCCTTGTGCGCGTGGCCACCCGCGACCAGTCCGTGCGCGCCGGCGAACCGAGCGCCCTCGGCGAGCCTGGCTTCACGCGCCACCGCGGCGCCGACGATCGCTTCCATCGGAGCCTTCCATTCGCGTCCGGTTGCGAGATGGCCGCGATACAGCGCGATGTAATCCGACGTGCTGCCGACGATGCGAAAGCCGCGATAGCTGTCGCCCAGTGACAGTGGCACCGCGCGGGCCACGCGCGGATCGGCTGCCCAGCGATCGGCCTCGGCCTTCGGAATATTTCCGGTCGGCACGTCGGCGTGATAGACGCTGGACAGGATCAGCTGCACCGGGCTGCCCTTGGCGCCGAGCACCAGATCGATGCCGCGTGCATCGCGCGACACGCTGCGCGCGAACTGATCGCCGATCAGCAACAGCAGCACGATGCTCGCGGTTCCCAGCGCGAACAGCAGCACGTTGATGAAGGACGTCAGCGGCGCCGCGCGCAGGTTGGCGAACGCCAGTCGCAACCAGGTCATGACGCGCTCCCGATGCGCAGTTCGCGATCGAGCCTGCCGCGAATGCGCCGATCGTGCGTCACCACGAGCAAAGCCGCGTTGACGGCCCTGGCTTGAGTCCGCAACAAGTCGATGGCGCGCGCCGCGTTGTCGTCGTCGAGGCTCGACGTCGGTTCATCGGCGAGCAGCAGCGAGGGCTTGTGCACGAGCGCACGCGCGATCGCCACGCGCTGCGCCTGCCCCTGGCTCAGACTTGCCGGACGCGAGCCTGCCAGCGAGCCGATGTCGAGCGCATCGAGCAGCGATTGCGCGGCCTTGGCGTCATGCGCCACGCCTGCGAGCCGCTGAGCGAGCAGCAGGTTGTCGAGCACGCTCAAGGCGGGCAGCAAATGCAGGCGCTGAAACACGATGCCCAGATGCCGCCCGCGAAAACGATCGCAAGCGGCGGCGCCGAGCGCATCGAGGCGCTGGCCGCAGATCGCCACCGTGCCCTGCGTCGGCCGCAGCAGGCCCGCGATCAGGTGCAGCAAGGTGGTTTTTCCGGAGCCCGAAGGTCCGAGCACGGCGCCGGTTTCGCCCGCCTGCAACGACAGCTCTTCGAGCTGCAGCACCGTTCGATCGCCGTAGGCGAATCGAAGCGATCGAATGTCCAGCACCGCTGAATTTTGCGTCACCTGCGCAACCACTCCAGCGTCGAACCGACGATTTCCTGCCCCCAGCCGCGGGTGATGAAGACTAGCCGGGTACGACGATCGTCGCTCGGCCAGGCTTGCAGTTGTCGCGTCGGGTGAAAGGTCTCCTGCACACCGTGAATCACGATCGGCGCGGACTGCCCTTTCAGATTGACGAGTCCCTTCACGCGCAGCAGCGTCGGGCCGCACAGCTGGCGCAGAAACGGCAGCCAGCCGTAGAACGTCGATGCCGCGACCGGTTCGTCGAGAATCAGGCTGAAGGTCTGAATGTCCTGCTCCGCCGGCGTAGGCCCCGGACGCACGGAAGCGTCGAGCTTCATCGTCGCAGCCGGGGTGAAGCGAATGCGATCCGCATTGGCGAACAGCTGCCCGAGATCGTCGCCATCCGAGCTGCGCCGATGCGCTCCACCGAACAGCTGCCCGGGCTGCGCCGCACCGGCAAGCACGCGTTCGACGGTCGCGTCGGGGTTCATCGCGGCCAGGCGCGACTCCAGCGCCAGCGCGGCCACTTCGCCGACCAGGTCGGTCTTGGTCACCAGCAGCCGATCGGCGCCCGTCACCTGCCGAACCGCGATGTCCTGGGTATCCAGCGTCGGCGGTGCGTTGAGCGCGTCCACCAAGGTCACCACGCTGTCGATCACGAAGCGTTCCGCGAGCTGCGGGTGACGTAGCAACTGCTGAAGGATCGGCCCCGGTTCGGCCAGGCCGGTGGTCTCGATGATGAGGCGCTTGAGCGCGAACCGGCGCCGCTGCGCACGCTGGAACAGGCTCATCAGGGCGTCGGCGAGCTGTCCGTTGGCCGTGCAGCAAAGGCAACCGTCGGCGACCAGTTCGGTGTCTTCGGGCGCCGACTCGACGAGATGATGATCGACACCGACCGAACCGTACTCGTTGATGACGACGGCGGTTCCGGCCATTCGCGGATGCCGCAGCACGAAGTTCAACAAGGTGCTCTTGCCCGCGCCCAGAAAGCCGGTCAGCACGCAGACCGGAAGGCGCGTATCGGCTGAAGCCTGGTGGACGTCGTCGCTCATCAGTGCTCGCCGAGGCTGTCGTCCGCGCTCATGCCCCAATGCGGAAACGGATCCTCGAAGCGGCGCCAGCCCTCGTGTCCGAGCGCCAGTTCATCGTCGCTGAGCAGGCAGGCATCGAGCCGCGCGCGCAACGCCTGCTCCTGCAGGCCGATGCCGATGAAGACCATCTCCTGCTGGCGATCGCCATAGACCGGATCCCAGATGGCACGCAGTCTCTGCATTACTTCGGGCGGCGCCTGTCCGGCACGCGGACTGGCCCACCAAAGCCCGACCGCACCTTGCGTGAGCGTTCCGCCGGCCTGGGACATCTGGCCGACGAAGTCGGGCCGGCTGGCGATCCAGAACCAGCCCTTGGAGCGAATCACGCCGTCCCAGCTCGAATGAAACAACGCATACAGGCGCTGCGGATGAAACGGCCGGCGCTGCCGATAAACGAAGCTGCCGATGCCGTATTGCTGGGTCTCGGGCGTGTGCTCGCCGCGCAATTCCCTGGCCCAGCCCGGATTGCGTTCCGCCTGCGCCGGATCGAAGCGAAAGGTATCGAGCAGCTCGTGCAGCGGCGCTCGGCCGTAGTCGGCGAGCACGACATGCGCGCCCGGATTGAGCCCTTTGACCACCGCGAGCACATCGCGTCGCTGCAGGTCGTCGACCTCGGAGATCTTGTTGACGACGATGGTGTCGGCGAACTCGATCTGCTCGACCAGCAGGTCGACCACATTGCGTTCGTCATCCTCGCCGAGCGCTTCGCCACGGTCGCGCAGGAAGTCGGTCGAGCTGTAATCGGCCAGCAGATTGCGCGCATCGACGACGGTGACCATGGAGCTGATGCAGGTCAGATCCGACAGCGAGAAGCCGGCCTCGTCGCGAACCGAGAACGTCGCCGCCACCGGCATCGGCTCGGAAATTCCGGTCGATTCGATCAGCAGATGATCGAAGCGGCCTTCACGCGCGAGCCGGGTCACTTCCTTGAGCAGATCGTCGCGCAGCGTGCAGCAGATGCAGCCATTGCTGAATTCGACGAGCTTTTCCTCGGTACGCGAGAGCGAAGCCTGCTCGCCGACGATCGCCGCATCGACATTGACCTCGCTCATGTCATTGACGATCACCGCCACCCGCCTTCCTTCACGGTTGGCCAGGATGTGATTCAGCAGCGTGGTCTTGCCCGCACCGAGATAGCCGGACAGCACCGTGACCGGAAGCCCGGCCGGGACGTTCGTTTCCATGGGTTCACCTTGCCCGAGTTATGTACGTTATAACATAACATCAATGCACTTCGACCGAGGTGTTCGGATACGGGGATCGATCATTGCCGGTGGCTCGGAGACAACCGCGGATCGGCGGCCGGGAGCCGCCATGGCGCGGCTGATGCGCAGCGAGCGCTCAGGCTGATGCGGCCTGGGGCGGCGACCGGTCGCGCTCCATGCGCGGCAGATAGAACCGCTTGTACGCCAGCAGCAGCAAGGCGAACACCGGCGGGGCCATCAGCACGCCGAGCAGGCCACCCCAGCTGCCGAGCACGAGCATGAACACGAGCAGCGGCACCGCCGGCAGCGAAGCACGGCCGCTCATGACCAGCGGCAGGATCAAATGCCCTTCGAGCTGCTGCGTGGCGACGAACACGCCGAGCACCCAGGGCAGGCGGGACGGATCCGACGCCAGGGTCACGAGCCCCGAGAAGGTCACGACGATGGCGATGCCCACATACGGAATGATGCCGAGCAAGCCCGTGAGCAGACCGAACAGCAGCCAGTAGTCGGCACCGACGATCCACAGGCCGACCGCCGTAAGCGAGCCTATGATCGCCATGTCGGTGAGCTGAGCGCGGAACCAGTTGCGCAGCGTGCGTGCGCTCTCCTGCAGAAAACTCGCCGCGGCTTCGCGATGCCGGGACGGAAGCGATTGGAGCGCCGCCCGGTAATAGGTCTCCGACTCGACTGCGGTGTACAGGCCGATCACGAACGCGAAGACCAGACCGCCGAGCAGGCCGAAACTCGACCAGGCGCCCAGGAACACTTTCTCACCGACCGTGCGCGCGGTGTCGGCCACGTTGAACGACTCGGCGCGATCCCCGATCCACGGATAGCGCGCGGCGACGCCGTTGGTGATCGCCTGCAGCCGCTCGATGAGTTGCGGCATGCGCTCCGACAGTGAAGTGATCTGCGCATCGGCGATATAGAAAATGCCGTAGCCGACGCCGCCGACCGCGAGCACGGTGACGAGCAGCACCACTGCGGCGCCTGCTGCCTTCGGCAGATGGAAACGGCGCTGGAAGCCTTGCAGCGGCGGAGCCAGCAACACGCCAATGCCGAGCCCGATCAAAGCGCTCATGACGACGAGCTTGAGGGTCAGCAGCGCCGCGACGAGCGCGGCGATGGCGAGGACGACGACGAGGGTGTGATTGACCACCGCGATCGCCGAGGCGGTCGATGAGTCGCGCCTGCGATCGAGCGCGAGGGGTTCGCCCGACGAGACCGGCGAAGCCGACTGCGTGACCGATCCGGTGGAGGCGCTCATCGCTCGGGCTCAGGCGAGCTGCTGGTCCAGCGTGACCTGGATTTCCTTCTCGATACGCCCCTTGAGCGGCTTCAGCAACAGGCCGAGCTTGGCCGAGATCTGCAGATCCCGGGGTGTGATCGCGAGCTGGCCGTGGACGCCGCTGCGCTCGAACTTGAGCGTGTCGCCTTCCCAGCGATGCTTGAAATCGAATTCTTCGCTGAGCTGGGCGACCAGCCTCTCCGCGATCTTGCGTGCTTCTTCGACGGATTTTCCGTGTGCGCGGGTGACTTCGATATCGGCCATGTCGGCTCCCTGGTTATTTATTGATTTGAGAAATGTCGAGGCGGCGTCGGATGTTTGAACAACCGAGTGCGCCGGTGTGACCAGCACCTGATTCTGCAAAAGAGCGCTGGCCGCCTCAATAGCACCGAGCAGGAGCCGCCATTGATGAGGCATACGCGAGCCGAGGCCGGTTTCTCGGGATCATCGTCACTGCCGCATCGACACTTTGACGCTCACGGTGGAGCTCCAGCACTGAATCGGTGGTGAACTCCGGATCGGTGCGATTCAGTCGCCGAGCTTGAGCATGATCTTGCCGACGTGCGAGCCCGCTTCGAGCGCCGCATGGGCCTTGGCGATGTCTTCGAACGCGAACACGCGCTCGATCACAGGCGCGACACGACCGGCATCGAGCAGCGGCCAGACGTGCTCGCGCAAGTCGGCCGCGATCTCGCCTTTCTCGGCGACGCTGCGTGGGCGCAGCATCGACCCCGTGAGCCGTGCACGGCGCTTCATGATCTCGCGCAGGTCGACGCCATCGACCTTGGCGCCCTGCATGGTCGCGATCATCACGATGCGCCCGTCGAGCGCGAGACAGCGCAGATTCTTCGGCAGATACGCGCCACCGACCATGTCGAGGATCACGTCCACGCCGCGCTTGCCGGTGAGCTCGCGAATCTCGGCTTCGAAATCCTGCTCGCGATAGTGGATCGCCGCGTCGGCGCCGAGCTTCACGCAGGCTTCGCACTTGGACGCACTGCCCGCGGTGACGAAAACCCTGGAGCCGAGCGCCTTGGCGATCTGGATCGCCGTCGTGCCGATGCCGCTGCTGCCACCATGCACGAGCAGCGTCTCGCCGGGCGCGAGCGCGCCCATGCCAAACACGTTGACCCACACCGTGAAGAAGGTCTCCGGCAGCGCGGCGGCACGGATCGCGTCGAATCCCTTGGGCCACGGCAGGCAGTGCGACTCGTGAGCGAGCGCGTATTCGGCATAGCCGCCGCCATGCACGAGCGCGCAGACGCGATCGCCGGCCTTCCACTGCGTCACGCCCTCGCCGACCGCCGCGATCTCGCCGGCCACTTCGAGCCCGAGGATCGGGCTCGCGTCGGCCGGCGGCGGATAAAGGCCCTGGCGCTGGGCCAGATCGGGCCGGTTGACGCCGGCCGCAAGCACGCGGATCAGCACCTGCTGCGGCCCGGCCTGCGGGGCCTGCATTTGATCGAGGCTCAGCAGTTCCGGGCCTCCGGCTCCACTCATTTTTACGTAACGCATCCGCATGGGAATCTCCAAAATTGCCTGCAGCCTCGCTGAGCGAAACCAGCCGCTGTGGGACACTAGCGCGCTGAACTCATCCACCTCGCTTAAGAACCTCATGCCCGACCGCCGCCGTCTCGCGGTGATCCTCGCCGGTGCCGCGGCCTTTTTCAGCCTCTATGCGCCGCAGTCGCTGATGCCGCTGTTGCACGCCTGGCTCGGCGACAGCGCGGCGCTCGCGGGCACCATCGTCTCCGCCGGCACGCTCGGCGTCGCCTTCGCTGCGCCATTCGCAGGGCTGCTGGCCGACCGCATCGGCCGTCGGCGCGTGATCGTACTCGCCGCGTTCGCCGTCTGCCTGCCCTCGCTCGGCGCGGCGCTCGCACAGACGCCCGAACAGTTGATCGCAGCGCGCTTCGTGCAAGGGATTTTCCTGCCCGGCATCTTCGCGGTCACGGTCGCCTACATCGGCTCCGAATGGCCGGCCGCCGAAGCCCGGCAAGTCACCGGCCTTTACGTCGCCGGTACCATCGGCGGCGGTTTCTGCGGGCGCGTGCTGTCGGGAATGGTCTCCGAATTCGCCGGCTTTCACTGGGGCTTCGCCGCGCTCGCGCTGATCCAGCTCGGGCTTGCGATCGCGATCCGCGCCTGGCTGCCGGCCGAAACCCAGCCTGCGCGCCCCAGCGCCCGCCCGCTCGTAACGATGCGACGCCTGCTCGCGCACCGCGAACTGCGCGGCGCCTATGCGGTTGGATTCACGCTGCTGTTCGCGCTGATCGCGGGCTTCACCTACATCACGCTGAGGCTCGCGCAAGCGCCGTTTTCGCTCGGGCCGGCGGCGATGTCGTCGATCTTCACCGTCTACCTGTTCGGCATTTTCGCGACTTCATACAGCGGCAGGCTGCTCAATCGCTACGGTCACGCACGTGTACTCGCACTGTCCTGGCTCGCGGTGATCGCGAGCCTGCTGCTGAGCCTGCTGCCCTCGTTGCCCGCAGTGGTGGCGGCGCTCGCGCTGTTTTCGGCGAGCCTCTTCAGCGCCCAGGCCGCCGCGACGAGCTTCGTCGCCGAAGCGTCGGGCGAGGCGCGCGCGCCTTCGGTGGGCCTGTATGTGACCTGTTACTACCTGGGCGGCAGCGTCGGCGGCGTACTGCCCGCCGCGATCTGGGCACACGCAGGCTGGAGCGGCGTGGCGGGAATGATCGCGCTCGTCGGCGCCATTTCGGTCGCGCTGGGGTTCCGCAGCTTTCGTTTCGCGAGCAGGCCGCCCAAGGATGCGCCATCACCGCTGCCCGCGGCGGGCGGGACGGCTCCTTGAGGCGCATGCCGGTATCCCGTCCAGCCTGAGAAACGAAGAAACCCGCCATGCGGCGGGTTTCTTCACATCACGTCATCGGGAGAAATCGATCAGCCCACGGGCCGACACACCTGGCGCACCGACATGTTGTCGTCGGTCTTGTTGTCGTTGTACTTCTTGCCGGCATAAGCACCGCCGACCGCACCGGCCGCCGTCGCGATGTCCTGCCCGCGGCCGCCACCGAACTGGTGACCCACGACGCCGCCGACCACCGCACCGGCGAGCGGTGCCGCAACCGGATGACCGTCCTTGGTCTTGACCTGTTCATCGTGGCATTCGACACGTTGTCCCTGGTCGTTGACATAGGTGTCGGCCATCGCCGGAGCCGTGAAGCTGGCGGCGAGAAATGCGGCGAGAGCTAGTTTTGTAGAGACGTCCATGTCGTGCTACCTCCTTGTCGTCAGACGGCTTCAAGCTAGCCCTCGGCGATGAATTGGCTGTGAACTCAGCTCAGCTCGGCGGCAGCTGCGAAATCAGCCTGCGCAGTTCACTTAGCTTGGCTTCGACGATGACCCGGTTCCCCGCTCCCAGGCGCAGCATCGCTTTCTGTCCGGACGACAAGGCCTGCAACTGCGGATCGGCGAATTCGTAGAAAAACCGCGGGCGCAGGAGTTCGATCGGTCCTTCGACTTGCGGCGTCGCGAGCAGGTGATCGAGCACGTAAGCAAAGCGCTGGTTGAACGATCTCTGCGAATAGCCGAGCTGGTCGTAAGCCTGCTGGAACAGCCGGTAATGCTGGCGATAAAACGCCGCGACGCGACTCATGTCGGCCACTTGCAAGGCCTGCACGAGCGCAGCGTAGCGAGCCGGGTTGGCGTCGCTCAGATAAATGCGGTCGTCACGCTGCTCGACGACGAAATCGCCGCCGACCTTGCGGATCGAGCGCATCTTCGCGGTCAGGTTCGGATTGGGCAGGTTATCGACCATGACCACGAAGCGCATGATGAGCGCCTGCGGCAGCAGATACTGCTCGACCACGTCGAGGCCGAACAGATCGATCAGCGATTGGCGCACGGGTTCGTCACTGTCCTGCAGGCTCGGCAGCGGAGCGGGCGCAACGGCGGGATCCTCGTTCGGGCTGGCCGGCGCGTCGTCGGCCACCTCGGGCGGCGGCGGCGTAAGCGCGCGGCCCGGTTCGAGAATGCTCTCCGGCCTGTGCTCGACGACCGCCGGGGCGGGTTCGGTCTTCGCGGCCAGGCCGAGCTGCTCGCGGAACAGCCACAGCGCACCGGCCGCCACAATGGCGACCACCAATAGCGCGCCGATCAGATCCTTTGCCTTCATTCCGTTGTTTCCTTGCATTGCACGTCTGCGGGCTCAGGTCCGACTTTCGTGAAGAGCGCCCGGAATATCAAGGCAGTGCCGCCGCGTAAGGGCGTGCCACCAAAAGACAAAACCCCCGGACGCCAGGATGGCGCCGGGGGTTGGATGCTGCCGATCGGCGCTTAGTTGAAGTAGTACTCGTCCTTGCAGAGCTTGCCGTCGCCGTTCTTGTCGCGGGTCTGCAGGCGCTTGAACAGCTGCGAGCCCGGCTTGAGTTCGCTGGCGTCGAGGCAGCCGTCGCCGTTCTTGTCTTCGTAGTCGGAGTTGTTGACGGCGAGCGGGCTGTCGGCGCCCGAGGTGCCGGTGTAGGTGCCCTTGTTGTAGCCGTCGGCAAGCGCGGCGGACGAGACGAGCGAGAGGGCGATGGCGGCGAGGAAAGTCTTGGACACGGTAACGCTCCCAAAAAAATTTGACGAAAATTAAGTGGATAGCGCCCTCATGACGCGCCCGGCGAAAAACGCTCGGTAGCCGCCGCTCGGCTTCGTTGCCGCTCGGCAAGCTCCACTTAAGCAAAAAACGGGCTCAAAACTGGCAGCTGAACCGGGCCTCACAAAAAAATCCTTGCGGATGCATCGGTAAGGCCAATGAGGCGGGACGCTGCGGCCCCGTACAATGGCGGATGATTTCCGCCTCTCGCCTCACCCTCCGCCGCGGTCCCCGCGCCCTGCTCGAAGACGCCAACTTCTCGATCCATGGAGGCTGGCATGTCGGCCTCATCGGCCGTAACGGCACCGGCAAGTCGACTTTGTTCGCGGCCGTATTGGGGCAGCTCGCACCGGACAAGGGCGAGATGTCGTCGCTCAAGCACCTCGATGTGGCCACCGCGGCCCAGGAAACGCCCGCCCTGCCCGACCTCGCGATCGATTTCGCCCTCGACGGCGACGTCGAATTGCGCGATCTCGAACGCCGGCTCGAAAAGGCCGAGGCCGCCGAGGACATCGACACCATCTGCGCGATCCACGAGCGCCTGGCGATCATCGGCGGCTATTCGGCCCGCGCCCGCGCCGCCTCGCTGCTGCACGGGCTGAGCTTCTCGCAGGAAGCCCAGCAGCGGCCGGTGTCGAGCTTCTCGGGCGGCTGGCGCATGCGCCTGAACCTCGCGCGCGCGCTCATGCGCCGCTCCGATGTCTTGCTGCTCGACGAGCCGACCAACCACCTCGATCTCGACGCGGTGATCTGGCTGCAGGGCTGGCTCAAGCAGTATCCGGGCACGCTGATGGTGATCAGCCACGATCGCGAGTTCCTCGACGACGTCACCACGCACACGCTGCACCTGGAAAACCAGAAGGCGACGCTCTACACCGGCAACTACAGCCAGTTCGAGCGCCAGCGCGCCGAGCGCATGACCTTGCAGGCCGGCGCCTACGCCAAGCAGCAGAAGCAGGTCGCGCACCTGCAGAAATTCATCAACCGCTTCCGCGCCTCGGCCGCCAAGGCCACGCAGGCGCAGAGCCGCATCAAGGCGCTCGAACGCATGGAGATGGTGTCGGCCGTGCACGCCGATTCCGAGTTCAGCTTCGAATTCCCCGAGCCCGATCGCCTGCCTTCGCCGCTGGTTCGTTTCGACGACGTCACCGCCGGCTACGGCGAGGCCGTGATTCTCGACAAGCTGCGCGTGCTGGTCGCGCCGGGTGAACGCATCGGCCTGCTCGGCCAGAACGGCGCAGGCAAATCCACGCTCGTGCAGACCATCGCGGGCGCCATTCCGGCGCTCGGTGGCGAGCTCATGCGCGATCCGCACCTGCGCGTCGGCTACTTCGCCCAGCACACTACCGAGGAGCTCGATGCGGACGCTTCGCCGATCGTGCTGTTCCGGCGCATCGACCCGCGCGCGACCGAACAAAGCCTGCGCACCTTCCTCGGCGGCTTCAACTTCAAGGGCGATCGCGTCTACGAGCCGGTCGGCCCGTTCTCGGGTGGCGAGAAGGCGCGCCTCGCGCTCGCGATGGTGGTGTATCAAAGCCCGAACCTGCTGCTGCTCGACGAGCCGACCAACCATCTCGATCTCGACATGCGCCACGCGCTCGAGCACGCGATGATGTCGTTCGCCGGCGCGGTGCTGGTGGTCTCGCACGATCGCCACCTGCTCACGAGCACCTGCGAAAAATTCTGGCTGATCGCCGACGGCCGCTGCGTGGATTTCGACGGCGATCTCGACGATTACGCCAAGTGGCTCAACACGCGCGACCTCAACGGCGCAGCCAAGAAACCCGGCAAGCGCGCGGCGGTTTGAGGAGACGCTCGCGCGCGGGCCTCATCAGCCAGCCTGAGCTCAGCAAGCATCGCTCAGCCTGTCGCCACAACCACCCGCACCGGTGGCGCCGCGTCGGCGCTACCGACGACAGGAGACCGAAATGAGTTCAGCGCCCCAAGCCACGATCACCTTTCATCTGCCGCAACACCGCGAAACCGCGCTCAAGATCGAAAGCAACCAGCGCGTCGCGGTGGAAGCCTACGATGCCAACATCAGCGCTTATCTGCGTTTTCTCGAAGACGAGGCGCAGAAAAGCGGCTACGTGCTGACATCGGATACGCAGGAAGGAAGCTCGGTGTATTCGATCGACGCCGCCAACCATGACCTCAAGACTGCGGCGCACGACTGGCTCGACACGCAGCCGGACATCTGGAACTGGATTCCCTGATCCATCCACACAGCATCGGGCACAAAAAACCGGGCGGCCCGAAAGCCGCCCGGCCGTATCGCACCACTAAGCTAAGCGGCTGCGCGGTACTGGTTGCGCAGATCGCGAATGCGATCGTGATTGCTCAGCACGCCCTGATACTGGCGCTCGACGACGCTGCGAACCTGCGGCGGCAGATTGGCCTTGAGCGCCTTGCCGTACGCGGCCTTGGCGTAGTCTTCGCCGCGCTCGACTTCCTCGAGCACCGCGACATTGCTGTCGCTCACCGCCGCCTTGACCTTGACCCAGCCGCGATGGGCCGCACCCGCCACGCTGCCCGATGTCTCGGGCTTCCCGCCCAGCGAAGTCACCAGTGACTGCAACTCGTTGGCGCTCTGCTGGCAGGCCGCCGCGCGCTCGTTGAACAGCAGCTTGAGCTTAGCTTCGGTGGCCTTCTCGGCCGCTTCCTTGAAACCCTTGAGCCCATCTTCCGAGGTTTCGATCAGGTTGTTCAAAGTCTTGATGGTGTCGTCCATGACATCCTCCTTTTTACGTGAATGAAACTACGACGCGACGTCCATGCCGCCGGTGTTTGAACCACGATGTCGCCAATGGTTCATACGAAAACTCCTACAGGCCCCTAGATCGCAGGCCCATACTCCATCGATCCCACTTCGTACGCGGGCACCAGGCGCAGCTGGGCGCACAGATCGCGCAAGGCCGAACGCAAGGCTTCCTCGAGCGTGGGGTGGTAGAACGGCAATTCGAGCAGCTCGCGCACCTGCGCATCGCCCTGCACGGCCCAGGCGATCAGATGCGACAGATGCTCGACCGCGGGGCCGATCATCTCGGCGCCGGTGAGGCGATTCGTGGAAGGATCGGCGTAGAGCCTCACGCAGCCGCGATTGCGGTTCATCACGCGCGCGCGTCCCTGATCCGAAAAGTCCGCCTTGCCGACCAGGCGCGGCTTCAGCGAGGTGTCACCGACGATCGCGATCTGCGGATCGGTGAACGTGATCGCGAGCGGAGCGCTGCGCGTCGAAACGCGAACGTCGGGGAAACGCGCCGCATTGTGTCCCGCGATGGTTCCGGCATCGACCGCTTCGTGCAGCAAGGGGCGCCAGGCGCTCGCATCGCCCGCGATGAAGACCCGGCTGTCTCCACAGCGCAGCGTTCCGGCATCGAACTCGGGGACGCCATGCTCATCGAGTTTCACGCCTGCGCGCTGCAGGCGCAGGGCCTCGAGATTCGGCGGACGGCCCGCCGCGACGAGCACGTGGCTGAAATCCGCGGTGCCCTCCGCGCCCTCGCCCGACTTGGCCTGCCACTTGATGCGCACGCAATCGGCGGCTCCGGGCGCAGGCTCCGCCTGGATGTCGACGCCGAGCCGCAGATCGAGTTCTTCGGCGAACAAGCTGCGGGCATGACGATTCATGCCTTCGTCGCGCAAGCCGCCGATATCGGTATCGCGATCGAAAATCGCCGTGCGCACGCCGAGCCGATGCAAAGCCTGGCCGAGTTCGAGGCCCACCGCTCCGGCGCCGATCACCGCGACGGACGCCGGCAGCGTCTCGAGCTCGAAGATCGTCTCGTTGGTCAGTACCCGCGCGGCCACCGATTGGAAGGTCTTCGGCACGCTGGCGCGCGAGCCGGTGGCGATGACGATGGCCTTTGCACGCACCCGCGAGCGTTCACCTGCCTCGTTTTCGACTTCGAGGGTTTGCCCGTCGACGAAGTGCGCAAGCCCGGTGAGCCGGCTTTGGGCCGGAATCGCCTCATAGGACTTGAGCACCGATCGAACGAAGCGGTTCCGCTCGTGCTGCACGCGCGCCATGACCGAGCGGCCATCGATGCGAATCGGTGCGGTTTCGATGCCGAAAATGCTCGCGGTCGCGGCCTGGTGGGCGACTTCGGCGGCGGCGATCAGCAGCTTCGAAGGCATGCAGCCGACTTGCGCACAGGTGGTTCCCGACGAGCCCGATTCGATCAGCAAGACTTTCGCGCCGGCGCGATGAGCCGCTCCGCTGGCCGCGAGTCCCGCTGTACCGGCGCCGATCACGGCGACATCGCAGCTCAACTCTTTCATTCGCCCTCCTGGTTTCTCGCCCAGCGAAGTCGAAAGCCGGCGTTATAGTGGGAACCTGCACGATGTTGGCCAGACACGCTGCGGAAAAACCGCTTTCAGCTCGCTGTTCAACCCTGTTGGAGCCGATCATGGATGACCCAAGCTTGACCGCCGATGAGTTGGCATGGCTGCGCAATTACGCGCAGGACAAGCAGGATTTGCAGGCCCCGATGCCGATACTCGCGCGACTCGAAAAGCTCGGACTGCTGATGGCGGGCTGGAATCACATGCATGTCGTGACGCAGCGCGGACTCGAACTGCTCAAGCGTCTCGAATGACGGCCGCGAACGGACGCAGAGCCTCGCGATGAGCGATCTGTTCGACTCGATCGAAACCGAGCGCCGCACCGAAGCGCTCGCCGATGGAGCCGTGATCCTGCGCGGCTTCGCGCTCGATGTCGCAAGCGAGTTGCTCGCGCAGATCGACACGATCAGCGCGCAATCACCGTTTCGCCACCTGATCGTGCCGGGCGGCAAGCGCATGTCGGTGGCGATGACCAATTGCGGGCGACTCGGCTGGGTCAGCGATACGCACGGCTATCGCTACGAGGCGATCGACCCGATCACGCAGCGAGCATGGCCCGCGTTGCCGCGTGTGTTCACCGAACTCGCGCAGCAGGCCGCGAATGCGGCGGGCTATCACGACGAACTCAGCACCGATGCCTGCCTGGTCAACCGCTACGAACCCGGAAGCCGGCTCACGCTGCACCAGGATCGCGACGAGCACGACGTGCAGGCGCCGATCATTTCGGTCTCGCTCGGCGTGCCCGCGATTTTCGTGTTCGGCCGCAACACGCGCAGCGGCCCGACCAAGCGCTCGCGCCTCGTGCACGGCGACGTGGTGGTGTGGGGCGGCGTGTCGCGGCTCGCGTATCACGGCGTGCAACCGATCGCCCAGGCGCAGCATCCGGCAACCGGATCGCTGCGCTACAACCTGACCTTCCGCAAAGTCTTCTAGCTCGAGAGAACGAGCACCAGCGCCAGCACCGCCGGCAGCGATTGCACGTACAGGATGCGCCGGTTCACCGTGATCGCCCCGAACACGCCGGCCACGATCACGCAGCCCAGGAAGAACAGCTTGAACGCGGCGAGCCCGTCGATGAGGCCCCAGAGCAGGCCGGCGGCGAGAAAGCCGTTGTAGAGCCCCTGGTTCGCCGCGAGCGCCTTCGACGCGAGCGCGAATTCGGCGGACAGGCCGAACACGCGCCGGCCCATCGGCTTGGTCCACCAGAACATTTCGAGCACCAGGAAATACAGGTGCAGCAGGGCCACCAGCACGATGGCGACATCGGCGATCAGCTTCATGCGTTCTCCCCTTTTGTCTCGATCATAAGGCCGCGCGCGGGTTCGGCGCGCAGCGCACGACCGCGCCGATTGCCCGGTTCGACCGGCGGCTCAATCGAGGGCTCGACCGAAGGTTCGAACGAGAGCTCGATTGACACTGCCCACGTTATATACAAATCTCCATAGCGTCCCTCGTCTTCGGCAAACCATGCGCCTTTTCCTGCGGCCGTTCGTTCTGGCCTTGCTGCTGTGCTCGTCGCTGACCGCACGCGCCGAGGAAGCCGTGCGCGTGTTCGCGGCCGCGAGCCTCACGAGCGCCCTGACCGACATCGCCGCGCAGTGGAAACAGGGCGGACACACGGCACCGACGCTCGCGTTCGCGGCTTCGTCCGCGCTCGCCAAGCAGATCGAGGCCGGCGCTCCGGCCGACATGTTCGCCTCGGCCGACCGCAACTGGATGGACTACCTGCAGCAGCGCGGTCGCATCGAAGCCTCCACGCGCATCGACCTGCTCGGCAATACGCTCGTGCTGATCGCGCCGAAGGGCCGGCGCTTCCGGGCCGAGATGCGCAGGGGTTTCGACTTCGCCAGGGCCTTCGACGGCAAGCTCTGCACGGGCGAACCCGGCGTGGTTCCGGTGGGCATCTACGCCCGCCAAAGCCTCGAAGCCCTGGGCTGGTGGGAGGCGATCAGGCCGCGCATCGTCGGCACCGACGACGTGCGCACCGCGCTGAATTTCGTCGAGCGCGGCGAATGCGCGGCCGGCATCGTCTACGCGACCGACGCGGCGATCAGCGACAAGGTCGAGATCATGTCCACCTTCCCCGAAGACGCGCACGAGCCGATCGTCTATCCGGTGGCGCTGGTCGGGAATGCGCGGCCGGCGGCGCGCGAGTTCCTGCGCTATCTGCACACCTCCAGAGAAGCCGCCGCGACATTCGAGCGCCACGGCTTCACGCGGCTCACGTCCGCGCCTTGACCGCATGGCGCTGACACCCGAGGAATGGCAGGCCGTCTGGCTGTCGGCCAAAGTCGCGGCCTTCGCGACGCTGCTGTGCCTGCCGCTGGGCATCGCGCTGTCCTGGCTGATGGCGCGGCGCGAATTCTTCGGCAAGGCGCTGATCGAAACGCTGATCCAGCTGCCGATGGTGTTGCCGCCGGTGGTGCCGGGTTATCTGCTGCTGATGCTGCTCGGCACACGCGGCCCGCTCGGCAGCTGGTTGCAGCAGCATTTCGGCATCGTCTTCGCGTTCGACTGGAAAGGCGCGGTGCTGGCGTCGGCCGTGATCGCGTTTCCGCTCATGGTGCAGCCCGTGCGGCTGGCGTTCCGCATGATCGACACGCGGCTCGAGCAGGCCGCGACCACGCTCGGGGCGACGCCGCTGCGCAGCTTCTTCACCATCACGCTGCCGCTCGCGCTGCCCGGCATCGTCATCGGCGCAGTGCTGTGCTTCTCGCGCAGCCTCGGCGAATTCGGGGCGACGATGGCCTTCGTCGGCAATATCCCGGGCCAGACGCGCACCTTGCCGCTGGCGATCTATTCGTACTCGCACTTGCCCGACGGCGAAGCCGCAGCCGCGCGGCTCGTGCTGCTGTCGATCGCGCTCGCGGTTTGCGCGCTGCTCGCGAGCCACTGGATCGGCCGCCGCGCCGAGCATCTGATCGGCGATGCGAGAACCCCGCATGCTTGAGTTCGACCTGCGCTACCGGCGCGGCGAGTTCACGTTGGCCGCCACTGCGCGCATCGAAGCCGGCGTGACCGGCATCGTCGGGGCTTCGGGCGCCGGCAAGAGCACGCTGCTGGCCCTGCTCGCGGGCTTGCTCAAACCGCAGGCCGGCGCGCTGCGCTTCGGCGACGAAACCCTCGTCGACGTCGCCGCCGGGCAGTTCGTTCCGCCGTGGAAGCGCCACTTCGGCCTCGTGTTCCAGGACGGCCAGCTGTTTCCGCATCTGTCGGTGCGCGACAACCTGCTCTACGGCTGGCGCCGGCTGAAACCGGCGGAGCGCCGGCTGGGCTTCGATGCGGTGGTCGACCTGCTGGAACTGCGGCCGCTCGTGGCGCGCCGTCCATCGCAGCTGTCGGGCGGCGAACGCCAGCGCGTCGCGCTCGGCCGCGCGCTGCTGTATTCGCCGCGCCTGCTGCTGCTCGACGAGCCGCTGTCCTCGCTCGACGATCGGCTCAAGCAGCAGATCCTGCCGTTCCTGCGGCGCATCAAGCAGGAAACGCGCGTCCCGATGCTCTACGTCACGCATGCGACCGCCGAGGTCGATTACCTGGCCGATCGCGTGCTGAGCATGCGAAGCGGACGATTGCCCGCTGGCGAAGAGGCTTCGCTGCGCTGAGGCCGCGCGAATCAGCCCGAGACGCCGAGAATCACGCTCGAAGCCTTGAAGATCGCCGAGGCCTTCACGCCCACGGCGAGCCCGAGCTCCCTGGCCGCTTCGTTGGTGATGATCGCCGCCATCACCTTGCCGCCCTGGAGTTCGAGCACGACTTCGGTGTTGACCGCGCCGGGCGTGAGCCGGCTCACGGTGCCCAGCAGGCGGTTGCGCGCCGACAGCCTGTACGGCGCGCCGTCGTCCTCGATCGCGATCATCACCCACGAAGCCTTGATCAGCGCGATCGCTTCGACGCCGGGCGCAAGGCGCAGCGTCTCGGTGCTCTCGTGCGTGACCACGGCGATCAGCCGCTCGCCGCCGGCGATCTGCAGCTCCACCTCGTCGTTGACCGCGCCGCGCTGCACGCGCAGCACCTTGCCCGAGAAGTGATTGCGCGCACTCGTGAGCATGTTGAATTTTCCGATCAGTGAAAGATCGCGCTCCGCATTGCGGATGCGCGCGTTGACGGCCGCGAGGAAGCGCGCGTTCTCCTGCTCCACCGCGCGAAAGGTCTCGACGAGCTGGCGCCCGCGCTCGGTGAGCTTGGTGCCGCCGCCACCCTTGCCGCCGACCGAGCGCTCGACCAGCGGCGCATCGGCGAGATTGTTCATCGCTTCCACCGCGTCCCAGGCCGCCTTGTAGCTGAGCTTGATCGCCTTGGCGGCCGACGAGATCGACTGCGTGGTCTCGATGGCGGCCAGCAGTTCGACCCAACGCTTGCCGGCGAGATGCCCCGAGCGGGTTTCGAGCGTCAGCGCGGAGCTGACCTGCAGGGTGGAACGCGGCATGGGCTTCTCGCTACGGCGTGGGTGGAACAACCGGCAACGGGTCGCATGGTAGCGCGCGTCCGCGGTCACCGGACGCGGACGCCGATCGCCCCGGCAACTGTCCGCGGACACTTTCCGGCGCTGACCATATTCAAATAACACAAGCAAAAATAAAGGCTTGCGAAATTTTTCCAAGCTGGCACGCGCGTCGCTATCCAACAGGCGTCCACACCCATCCACTCAAGGAGTCGTGCCATGCAGAACCTCAACATCATCCGCAACACCTTCAGCCACGCCACCCGCGCAATGAGCATCAGCGGCCTCGTTCTGAGCTGCGGCATCGCATTCGCGAGCCTGAGCAGCACGGCTGCCGATGCCAGCGCGATGCCGCTCGCGAGCACCGCCGTCGGCCTGCAGATCGCCGCCCAGGCCGATGCGGCTTTGCGTCAGCAGGACATCGAGCTGCGCAGCGAACTGCAGCAACAGCTGCAGCAGCAGCTGTTCACCGCCCGCACCGACGCTGCGCTGCTCCAGCAGCAGATCGAGCTGCGCAGCGAGCTGGAAACGCAGCTGCAATCGCTGCTGCCCTCGCTCGCCCTACAAGTCGCCTCGGCGCGCTGAACCCGTGCGGCCTAACGGAACCCGTAGCGCAGCGTCGCCGAGACGCTGCGCAGCGGATTCTGCTGCGCCACGTAGGTGCTCGCGAACACGCTGTGATCGAACACCAGATCGAGCGTGCGCTTGTCGGTCAGATTGGTGCCGTTGACGACGAACTGCCAGCGCTCGTCTGCGCTCGTCAAAGCCAGCCGCGCACCGAGCAGCGTGTAGGCCTTCTGGAAGCTGTGCGTATCCAGATCGACCGCCGAGTACTGATCTCCGCGATGGCTCAGGTCGATGCCGAGCAGCCCGCTCGCGTTCCACGGCAGCCCGAAGTGCAGCTGCGGTGAGAGGGTCGCGGTCACGCGCGGCGCATTCGCCAGCGTGCGTCCACTCAAGTCCTGGGTTTCCGCATCGGCGTTTTCCGAAGCCGCCGGCGCATTGTCGTATTTCACGTATTCGGCCTTGCTGAAAGCCGCCGCGGCCGCGAGGCTGAACCAGCCGCTCTGCGGTCGCCACAGCGTTTCGATCTCCACGCCCTGCAAGCGCGCCTTCGCCGCATTGGCGGTCTTGTAGGCCACGCCGTCGAAATCCACCGTCTGCAGATCGTCGATGTCGGTGCGATAGACCGTGGTGTTGAGCGTGAGGCGCCGATCGAACCAGCGCGACTTGAGCCCGGCTTCATAGCTCGTCGCGCGCTCGGGCTCGAACTCCAGGTTGCTGTCGTCGCTCGCGGTGGCATTGAAACCGCCGCCCTTGAAGCCATGCGTGTAGGTCGCGAAGCCCATCGCCTCGGGCGTGAATTCGTATTGCAGGCCGAGCTTGGGCGACACATCGGTCTCGCGGCGCTTGCGCGTATCGGTGAACGGCTCGGCCCCGATCACGAGACCGACGATGCCCAGGCCCACGCGCCGCACATCGAAGTCGGCTTTCTTGTATTCGATTCCGAAGCGCGCACCGACGATCGCCGCGAGCCGGTCGGTCAGCGACCAGCTCATCTGCCCGAACAGCGCGTAGCTTTCGGTGTCCTGCGCGAAGCCGCGCAGCAGCGCATCGTTGAGCGGAATGCCCGGCAGATTCGGCAATAAATCGATGAGCTCGCCGACAGGCCCGAGATCCGGGCCGCCGAGCGCCTCGACGCCGGCCGCGCTGAGCGCGAAGTCGATCAGATCGTCGCCCGCCACCGCATCGAGATGGCTCGTCATCTTCGAGCGGAACGCGTAGAGACCGAGCGTCCATTCCACATTGCCGCCGAGCCCGAACAGGCTGTCCGCGGTTCCGGACGGCCGCAGCTCGATCGAATCCTGCGCGTAGTCGACGAGAAAATCGGTGTGGATGATGTCGGCCGCGCTGACGTCGGAATCGATCAGCGTGGTCAGGTCGAACCCGGCGTGACCGACGATGGTCGTCAGCGTGACGTCGTGCAGCGCGCCCCAGTCGCCGGCCTCGTATTCGGCGAGCCCGCGCACGAGGTTCGAGGTGCGATTGACGAAGCCGGGCTGATCGAAGGCCGTGCGCGCGTCGAGCGGATCGTCCTCGGTCTGCACGTCATAGCCTTGCGCGTAGCGCAGCGAGGCCGCGCTCGCGTCATAAAGCTGCCAGGGCGCGTAGCTCGCATGCGTGTCCGAATACTGGCCGGCGAGCGCGAGATGCCAGCGCTCGCTGCGCCAGCCGGTCTTGAGTCGAACCGCGGACTGCTCCTGCGAATTCTCGTGGCGCTGCAGCGTGCTGTTCCAGACATCGCCGCGCTTGTCCCAGTAGACGCCGGCGAGTCGCGCGGCGGCATCGTCGCCGAGCGGGGCGTTGAGATAGCCCTCGGCCCGCCGCTGACGCGGATCGCCGCCCGTGAGCGCGAGGCCGGCGCCAAACCCGCTGTCCGGCTCGGCGCTGCGGAAGTTGATGACGCCCGCGATGGTGTTCTTGCCGAACAGCGTGCCCTGCGGGCCGCGCAGCACTTCGACGCGCTCGATGTCGAACAGGCCGTCCGGCACGAACTCGGGACGGCCGAGCGCGAGATCGTCGAGCACCAGGCCGACGGCCGGCTCGAAGCCGACGTTGTCGGTCTCGGTGTTGTAGCCGCGAATGCCGATCACCGGCGCCTGCGCATCGATGTCGATCTCGACGTTCGGCACGAAATTCTCGATCGCGCCCGCATCGAAGTTGCCCGACTGCGCGAAAGCCTGGCCATCGACCACGCCGACCGACACCGGCACTTTCTGCAGGCTTTGCGCGCGCTTCTGCGCGGTGACGATGATCTCGGCGACGGCCTCGGACTCGCCGGCCTGAGGCGCGGGGTTCGCTTCGGCCTCATCGGCTCGCGGACCGACCGCAATGGTGTCGAGCTCGGCTGGCGCCGGCTCCTGCGCGAACACGGGCAGCGTGCCCGCCAGGCACAGCGCGGCCAGCGTCGATGCGATCTTCATGTCCCCTTCCCCTTGTAATGTCGCCGTGCAGAACCCAAGAGTCGGGCCACGGCGCGCCGATGGGTCGGCATCTACTAGCGACGGTGTAGGCTAGCGTGTCCACGTTGCGAGGAAACCCCATGACCGAAGCCAGCCGCCTGCCGACGCTGTTCATCGCCCACGGCGGTGGACCCTGCTTCTTCATGGAGTGGAATCCGCCCGACACCTGGCGCTCGCTCGAAGCCTGGCTGCGCGGACTGTCCGTCGAGGTGGGCGACAAGCCGCGCGCGCTGCTCGTGGTCTCCGCGCACTGGGAGGCCGAGCGCTACAGCGTCACCGCGCACCCGCAGCCATCGCTGATCTACGACTACTACGGCTTTCCGCAGCACACCTACGAGCTGCAGTATCCGGCGCCCGGCGATCCCGCGCTCGCCGAAGAGATCGTACGGCGCCTCGGTGTCGCCGGCCTGCCCGCGGAAATCGATCGCGAGCGCGGCTTCGACCATGGCGTGTTCGTGCCGCTGAAGCTCATCTATCCGCAGGCGGATATTCCGGTCGTGCAGCTGTCGCTGCGCGCGGGCCTGAATCCGGCCGAGCATCTCGCGGTCGGGGCGGCGCTCGCCCCGCTGCGCGAACAGGGCGTGCTGATCATCGGCAGCGGCTACAGCTATCACAACATGCGCGGCTACGGCGGCGCCGGACAGCGGCCGTCGATCGAGTTCGACCGCTGGCTCAACGAGGCGCTCACCGCCGACCCCGAAACGCGCAAGGAGCGGCTGCGCGATTGGGAGCGTGCTCCGTCCGCGCGCGCCGCGCATCCGCGCGAGGAGCATCTGCTGCCGCTGATGGTCGCGGCCGGCGCGGCCGGCCAGGACATCGGCAAGCGCCTGTTCGGCGAGCTCGTCTTCGGTGTCGCGACGTCGGGATTCCGCTTCGGCTAGCGCTGGCGCGAATAAAGCGCTTCGGCGTCGGCGTGAACGCTGGTCGCGGCGAGGCCCGCTGCCGACGGCAGCCCACGCAGTCGCGTCGCATCGCCCGCGAACAGGCTGATGGCGCGGCCAGGATCGAGCCGCGTTGTGGCAATCTCGCGCAGCTGTTCCGCCGTCACCCGGGAAAGATCGGGTGCCAGTCGCGGATCGAGCCCGAGCCGCAGGCGGCCTTCGATCTCGCTTGCCGCATCCTCGATGCGCTCGCTGCGTCCCAGCGTGCGCAAGGCCTCGCCGCGCTGCAGACTCGCGAGCGCATCCGCGTCGACCCGCTGGTGACTGAAGGCCTCGACCGCGCGCAGGATTTCCGCGCGTGCATCGAGGCTGCGCTCGGCCGGAATCCAGGCCTGGATCTCGTAGCGGCGAGCGGCTGCGATGTCGCCGAGGCGGCTGCGCACGCCGTAAGTCCAGCCGAGCTCCTCGCGCAGGCGCAGGTTCAGGCGCGAGGAGAAGCTGCCGGCCAGCAACAGATCGAGTGCGCGCAGCGCCGGCTCGGTTTCGCGCGCGGGATTCGGCAACGCCCAGGCGACGGTCAGCAACGTCTGCCGCGCGCCCGGAATATCGAGCAGATGCACCGAAGGGCTCGCCGCTTTCGGCACAGCGGCTTCGATGCCTGGCCGCGTCGTTTCCGGCCCTGCTTTCCAGCGCTCGAGCGCTTCGATCGCCTCGCCCGGTTCGAGATCGCCGACGAGCACGCATCGCGCATCGGCGAGGCCCCAGGCTTTCTGCTTGAAAGCGATCGCCTGATCCAGGCCCAGGGCCGAGACGGTCGAGCGCAAGCCGCTCGCGATGCGCACCGATGCCTGCGCGGAATCGAACAGCAGGGCCGGCAGTACACGCTGGGTCGCCGCTTCGGCCGATGCCGAAGCCAGTTCGATCGCCGCGAGCTGGCGCGAGCGCGCGGCGGCGAAAGCCTCGGCGTCGATTGCGACGCCCCGAAACTGTTCGACGAGCGCGAGCGCATCGCGCCACTGCGCCAGCGCGGACGACCAGCTCAGGCGCAAGACCTCGCCCTGTACCTCGACGCCGATCTCGCAGCCCATCGCCTCGGCCCGCTGCCGCCAGCTCATGCCGCCGACCCGGGCTTGCAGCGAGGCTTCGGCGCAGAGCTCGGCGACTCCCATCTGCTCCGAAGGCTCGGCGCTGGAACCCGCGCGCAGCAGCAAGCGGCCCGAAACGAGTTCGGCGCCGCTTCGAGCTTGCAGCGTGAGCTGCAAACCGTTTTCGAGCGTTCGGCAGTCTGCGCTCGCTGGCGGCGGCCGACGCCTTGGGCTGACCGGCCCTGCATTCTCCGTGCTGCTTGCAGGGAATGAATCAGCCGAAGACCTGAGCGACCACGGAGCCGCGCCAACGTCATCCGCTGCGAAGCAGCGCCGCATGACGGCTGTCGGATCGATGGCAGCGAGCCGCTCACGTGAAACGAATGCGGACGCCAAGTCGCCCTGCGCGAGCTCGCCTTCGATCATCAGCGCCGCGACACCACTGCGCGCATCGAGATTCAGCAAGCGCTGGCGCCAGCGCAGTCGGCGCGATTGCTCGGCTTCCGAAGCGCTGAAGCCGCTTTTCATCAATCGATTCCACAGCGCCTCGAACGCATCGAAGGATCGCTCGATCCGCGCCGGATCCGGCGCATTCCATTCGAACTCCAGGCGAGTCGCGAGACGGTGGAATGCGAGTCCGATGCGCGGCAGGCTCGTACCTGCCGAGGACTCGGCGCGCAGCCGGCTTTCGAGTGCGATCTGGAACAGGCGCATGCCCTCGCGATCGGGCGAAGGCATCGCGGGCAACTGCCAGACGAGGCGCTTCTGGGGGCTCGGCGACGCATCGTCGAAACCCCACGAGCGGGCTGCTTTCGATGAAACTTCGACGGGGTCTCGGGTGATCGGCGGGCCTGCGGGCAAACCGCCGAAGGCGCGCTCGCAGCGGCGCATTGCCTCATCGCGGGTCAAATCGCCCGCGAGCGCGAGTACCGCATTAGCCGCGTGATAGTGCCGCTGGCGAAATTCATGCGCCTGATCCAGGCGCAGTGCCAGCAAGTCGGCCTCGCTGCCGATGACGCCGTGCCGGTACGGATGTCCGGCCGGATAGCACTCGGCATCGATGCGCTCGACGAGGCGGCCACGCGAGCGCTCGCGATACTGCCTCAGCTCGTTGAGCACGACCTGCCGCTGCTTCTCCAAGGTCTCTTCGCAGAGCACGAGCCGCCCCATGCGATCGGCTTCGGCGAACAGGGCGAAGTCGAGCGCGTCGCGATGCACGGTTTCGAAATAATGCGTGCTGTCGAGCGTGGTGCGTCCGTTGAGATCGTGTGCGCCGGCCGCGAACAGATGGCTCAGGTAGGTGCCCGGCAGATTCTCGCTGCCGCCGTACATGAGGTGCTCGAACAGATGCGCAAGCCCATGCTGCCCGGGCGCTTCGTCGGCCGAGCCGACTCGATAAGCCACATGCACGGCCACCAGCGGCAGACGACGATCCTCGTTCAGCAGCACGCGCAGCCCGTTGTCGAGGCTGAAAGCATGCAGCTGCGCGGGCGCCGCCATCACACGTCCAGCAACCCGTTGCGTACCGCGATGAGCGTGAGCTCGGCCTGGTTGCCGACGCCGAGCTTCTGCTTGATGTTGTAGAGGTGCGTTCCGACCGTGTTCGGCGACAGGTGCAAGGTCTCGGCGATCTGCGCGACCGACTGGCCCTTGGCGAGCTGCAGGAACACCGCGAACTCGCGCTCGGACAGGCTTTCGACCGGATTCGCGGCTCCGTGCAGCTCCTGCACCGCGAGCTTGCGGGCGAGCTCCACGCCCAGATAGATGCGCCCCGCACCGACCGAACGCACCGCGTCGATGAGCTCCTCGGGCGCGCTGCGCTTGGAGACATAGCCCATCGCGCCGGCCTTAAGCGCCCGGCGCGGATGTGCGCTGTCTTCATGCGCAGACAGCACGAGCACGCGCGCTTCGCGATCTCGGGCGGTGAGCCTGCGCAGGGCTTCGATGCCCCCCATGCCGGGCATCGACAGATCCATCACCACCACGTCCGGCCGTATCTCGGGGAAGAGCTGATACGCGGCCTCGCCGTCCTCGGCTTCGCAGATGACCTCGATGTCCTGAGTCCCGCCGAGCAGCATGCGAAAACCCATGCGCACCATCGCATGATCGTCGACGAGCATGACGCGGATCTTCCTGCTCATACGCTCACCTTGAGCGGCAGGCGGGCCGATACGCGCGTCCCGCGCGGATGGCGGCGTTCGATCGCCAGTTCGCCGCCGAGCGTCTGCACGCGCTCGCGCATGCCGCGCAAACCATAGCCGCGGCTGCTGCGCCAGTCGTCGGGCAGGCCGATGCCATCGTCGCGCACCTGCACGACCAGGCTATCGCCATCCGTCGCCATGCGAACGTCGATATGGCTGGCCTGCGCATGGCGCAAGGCGTTGCTGCAGGCTTCCTGGAACAGGCGGAAAGCGGCCAGCGTAACGCGCTCGTCGAGCTCTTCTGGGAGATCTTCGACGCACCCTTCGATACGCAGGCCCTCGTGCTGCATGCGCCAGTCGTCGATCTGGTTCTGCACCGCGTCAGCGAGGCCCAGGTTGTCGAGTGCGAGCGGGCGCAGGCGCGGAATCATCTCGTGCACGACACCGTGCAGGTGGCCGGCCGCAGCGGCGATCGTGCCGGCGACACGCCGTGCCTCCTCGTCGAGCAGCTCGCGACGCGAGAGCGACAAGGCGAGGCTGTGAATGGCGGTGACGCTCTGGCTGGTTTCGTCGTGGAGCTCGCGGGCGATCTGACGGCGCTCGTCCTCCATGCGCAGTTCGACCAGATTGGCGAGCTCGCGGCTGCGGCGCAGGTTCACGGTGGCTTCGGCGGCCTCGCGCCGTGCATCGATGTTGTCCTCGATCGCCTGCGCCATGCGGTTGAAGGCCTGGCCGATGGTGTCGGATTCCTTGCTCGGCAGCTTCGGCAGGCGTGTGTGGTAAGCACCGCGCTCCATGCTTTCGAGGCCGACGACGATCTCGCGCAGCGGCTGCGTCGCCCGGCCAACCAGCCAGAGCACCAGCGGCTGCACCAGCAGCAGCGAAGCCAGGCCGAGCAGCAGCAGGCGCTTGGTGTCGTCCCAGCCGTCGAGCACGGCACGCGAAGCGTTCGACTGCAGCGAAAGCGCACCGTCGCGCAGGATGAAGCCTTCTTCGATCGGCGCCGGGCTCACCAGCCGCGCGTACCATCGCGGGGCACTGCGGCCGGCCTTGTAGGTCGATGGAGGCGAGCTGTAGACCACCTGCCCGAGCGCATCGCGCAGCACGATCTCGGTGGAGCGCACGCGCCCGAGCCGCTGCAAGGTGGCCCGTAGCACTTCGTTGCTCTGCACGTCGTCCGGCGAGATGAAGGCGCTCAGCAGGCGCACAGCCACGCTGTTGCTGGCCCGAGTCTCCTCGAGCACGCTCTTGCGCGTCGCCAGAATCTGCGTCGCGAGTACCACGGCGATGAACACGAGCATGAGCCCGGCGATCATCAGGTTGATGCGCAAGCGCAGGCTCAAGCGGCCGCTCCGGCCATCGGGTTCTGATGCCTTGCCGGCATCGGTGCATGGATCGCGCTCATGGCTGCGCATGCTACTGCCGTAGCGGCTTCTCGGGCAGTGCCGGCCGAGCGCCGGCTTCGGGCTACAGAAAATCGTGAGCGCCAACTCAGGGGCATCGCGAGGCGGCCGGCCCGCCGGCTCGCCGAGACTGCGCCTGCGGTCAGTACCGGACCGTCATGCGAAATCAATGGAGACCATCATCATGAAGCTCAAATGGGAAACCCCGACGGCCCGCGACATGCGGTTTGGCTTTGAAATCACGATGTACATCGCCAACCGCTGAGCTGGCAACGGGATCGGCAATGGGGAATCGCAAAAGCACGGCTTGCCGTCGCTTCTGACGATTTCCCATTGCCGGTTCCCCGATTCCCGCCCAAAGGAGAGAGCAGCATGCGCATCCACGTGCTCGGCTCGGCAGCCGGTGGCGGCTTTCCTCAGTGGAACTGCAATTGCCCCAATTGCGACGGACTTCGTCGCGGTACCGTGAAAGCCCGGGCGCGCACGCAATCGTCGATCGCCATCACCGGCGACAATACCCGCTGGCTGCTCTGCAACGCTTCGCCCGACATTCTCACGCAGCTGCAGCGCTTCCCCGAGCTGCAGCCCGCACGCGCCCTGCGCGACACCGCGATCACCGCGATCCTGCTGATGGACGCGCAGATCGATCACACCACCGGCCTCTACATGCTGCGCGAACATCGCGAACGCTGGCCGCTCTGGTGTACCGCGCCGGTTCACGAAGACCTCACGCGCGGCAATCCGCTGCTCAATCTGTTGGGTCATTACTGCGGCGTCGACTGGAACACCATCCCCATCGATGGCCAAGCGTTCACCATCGCCGCTTTCGAGGGCTTGCGCTTCACCGCGCTGCCGCTGATCAGCAATGCGCCACCGTACTCGCCGCATCGCGACCGGCCCGTCGCAGGCGACAACATCGGTCTGCTGATCGAGGACGCGAACACCGGCAAGCGGCTCTTCTACGCACCCGGCCTTGGCGAAATGGAAGCCCGCGTCTGGGATGCGATGAACCGTGCCGACGCGGTGCTCGTCGACGGCACCTGCTGGACCGACACCGAGCTCGTCGACCTCGGCGCAAGCAAGAAAACCGCGCGCAGCATGGGCCATCTGCCGCAGCAGGGCGAAGGCGGCATGCTGAGCTGGCTCGCACAGCTGCCCAGCAGCACGCGGCGCATCCTGATCCACATCAACAACACCAATCCGATCCTCGACGAGGACGGCCCTCAATACGCCGAGTTGCGCGCGGCCGGCGTCGAAGTCGCCTATGACGGCATGGAGATCATCCTATGAACGCTGCGCTCGACACCGCTGCCGCCTTCGAAGCCCGCTTGCGCGAGCAGGGCACGGCGTATCACATCCATCATCCGTTCAATCGCATGCTCAACGAAGGGCGCGCGACCCCCGAACAGATTCGCGGCTGGGTGGCGAACCGCTACTACTACCAGATTTCGATTCCGCTCAAGGACGCGGCGATTCTGTCGAACTGCCCCGATCGCGAACTTCGCCGCCAATGGATACAGCGCATCCTCGATCACGACGGCCATGGCGAGGACGAAGGCGGCATCGAGGCCTGGGCGCGCCTGGCGCTCGCCGTGGGCTTGTCGCGCGAGGAACTCGAAGACCTGCGCCACGTGCTGCCGGCCGTGCGCTTCGCGGTCGATGCCTACGTGAACTTCGCGCGGCGCGCGCCCTGGCAGGAGGCGATGTGCTCGTCGCTGACCGAGCTGTTCGCGCCGAAGATCCACAAGGAACGTCTCGCGAACTGGCCGCAGCATTATCCGTGGATCGAGCGCGAAGGCCTGTATTACTTCCAGAAGCGCCTGTCCGAAGCGCGCCGCGATGTCGACCAGGCGCTGCGCGTGACGATCGATTACTTCAAGGGCCCGGACGCGGAACAAAAAGCGCTGTCCATTCTGAAGTTCAAGCTCGACATCCTGTGGACCATGAACGACGCCATGGCGCTCGCCTACGGAGTGCGCTGACATGAACGCGACACTGCAGCCTGCGCCGCTGGAAAAGAAGCCGCGCGTCGCGCGCGGCTTTCGCCTGCAATGGGAAGAAGCGCAGCAGGCTTTCGTGCTGCTGTATCCCGAAGGCATGGTGCAGCTCAACGCGAGCGCCGGGCAGATTCTGAGCCGCTGCGACGGGCAGCGCAGCGTCGGCGAAGTGGTCGCCGAACTCGAACGCGATTTCGAAACCGAAGGCCTCGCCGACGATGTGCTCGCCTTCCTCGATCTCGCCGAACAGCAGCGCTGGGTGGAGTGGACGTGAGCGCGGTCGCCGATGCGAAGGCGCCGGCGCTGGTCGAGCGCAGGCCCGATGTCGGCGCGCCGTTCTGGCTGCTGGCCGAACTCACGTATCGCTGCCCGCTGCATTGTGCGTTCTGCTACAACCCGGTCGATTTCGCGCGTCACGAAGACGAGCTGTCGACGGACGATTGGCTGCGCGTGCTGCGTGAAGGCCGTGAGCTCGGAGCCGTGCAGTGCGGCTTCTCGGGCGGCGAGCCACTGCAACGCAAGGATCTCGAGATCCTCGTCGCCGAAGCGCGCCGGCTCGGCTATTACACGAACCTGATCACCTCGGGCATCGGGCTCGACGAGCAGCGCATCGTCGCGCTCAAGCAGGCCGGGCTGGATCACATCCAGCTCTCGTTCCAGGATTCGACGCGCGAGGTCAACGATTTCCTGTCGTCGACGCGCACCTTCGACCTCAAGCGCAAGGCGGCCGGGCTGATCAAGTCGCAGGATTATCCGATGGTCATGAACTGCGTGATCCATCGGCTCAACATCGATCACGTCGAGCGCATCATCGAGCTCGCGGTCGAGCTCGATGCGGATTATCTCGAGCTCGCCAACGTGCAGTACTACGCCTGGGCGCAGCTCAATCGCGAGCAGCTCATGCCGACGCGCGAACAGCTGCAGCGCGCCGAGGCGATCACCAATCAATGGCGCGAGAAGCTCGGCAACAAGATGAAGCTGCTGTTCGTGGTGCCGGACTATTACGAGACGCGGCCCAAGAAGTGCATGAACGGCTGGGGCAACGTGTTCCTGACCGTGACGCCGGACGGCACCGCGGTTCCGTGCCACACCGCGCGCATGCTGCCCGGCCTCGCGTTTCCGAACGTGCGCGACATGAGCCTGTCGGACGTCTGGTATCGCTCCGAAGGCTTCAACCGTTATCGCGGCGACGGCTGGATGCAGGAGCCCTGCCGCAGCTGCCCCGAGAAAGAGAAGGACCACGGTGGCTGCCGCTGCCAGGCGTTCATGCTCGCGCAGGATCCGGCCGCTGCCGACCCGGTCTGCGACAAGTCAGCACACCATCACTTGATCCAGCAGGCGATCGAAGCCGCAGCCCGGCCGCGCGTGATCGAGAAGCCACTGGTGTTTCGCGGCCCCAAGGAATCCCGCGCGCTCGACCGCGCTTTTTAATAAAGCACCTCGGCCCAGGCGCTACGGCTTGGCGGCTCGATTCCGGGGCGTTGCGGCCTTTCTGGCCGGCTTTCGCGTCAGCGTGGCGGCGCGCTCCGGATCGTGATCCGGCGCGTGTTGCCGTAGAGACTCCGCCGCCGCACGCGTGTCTGCAGAACAGGGCGTCGGCCGGATGCGGCGAGCTCAGCAGTTGAACAGCCGGGCACGGCCGGGCCCAGGGCTGCGCAGGGGAAACCGGCCCTGTGCTCGATCACGCCCTGCGCGTCGAAGGCTCGACCGAAGCGCGGGTCCGGCGCCGCGCGAAAACGGCTTCGACGAGCTGTTCACCGAACCAGCTCGTGCTTGCTTCGAGCTACGCGGGCCTGGAAGTGCCGATAGGCGGTGCCTCGGTTGACCCTGGCGAGCGGTGCGATCTGCGAAACGCTGAGTCCTTCCGCGCCCTCTTTCGCGAGCAGTGCGCCGGCCGCCTCGAGCATGGCCGTGCGCGTCCCCTCCGGATCGCGGCGCCGACACCATCTGGCGCCCTCTGCCTGTCCCTCTTCAATCCAGCCTGTAACCAAACGGCGATGCCAGCCGATATCCAAGGGGCCGCGATCGGTCTGCAATCGTCTGCATGCGGAATCGCGTCGACCGATGGCCAGGCCGTGCAGCGAAACATACCGATCGGTATGCTGGCGGCCGGTCTGAAGCTCCGGCCGATCGCCGTCACGCTCAGCCGCACGCTAAGCGAAGACACAAAACCAATACCGTTGTTTATTTTAAGTTCGCCGTTCACGACAGCCCGTGCGCTGGCCACCCCTCCCATCTCGGTGTCTACAGGAAACGCATGTTCAAAGCTCTGCTCATCAACAAGAACGAGACCGCGCAGTCCGTTTCCATCACGGACATCGACGAGTCGCAACTGCCCGAAGCCGCCGTAACGGTGAACGTTGAATACTCGACGATCAACTACAAGGACGGCCTCGCGATCACCGGCAAATCGCCGGTGGTGCGCAAGTTTCCGATGGTGCCGGGAATCGACTTCGCCGGCGTGGTCGAGTCGAGCACGAGCGATCAGTGGAAGGCAGGCGACCGCGTCGTGCTCAACGGCTGGGGCGTCGGCGAAGGCCATTGGGGCGGCCTGGCGCAGAAGGCGCGCGTGAAGGCCGAGTGGCTCATCGCACTGCCGTCGGCCTTCACCGCGAAGCAGGCGATGGCGATCGGCACCGCCGGCTACACCGCCGCGCTCTGCGTCAACGCGCTCGAAAAAGCCGGCGTGAGGCCCGAAGCGGGCGAAATTCTGGTCACCGGCGCGACCGGCGGCGTCGGCAGCGTGGCGATCGCCCTGCTCGCCAAGGCCGGCTACAAGGTCGTCGCTTCTTCGGGCAAGGCCAGCGAAGGCGACTACCTCCAGTCGCTCGGCGCGGCCGACATCATCGATCGCAACACGCTGTCGGCCCCTGGCAAGCCGTTGCAGAAAGAACGCTGGGCGGGTGTCGTCGACGCGGTCGGCAGCCACACGCTCGCCAACGCCACCGCGCAGACCCGCTACGGCGGTGTCGTCACCGCCTGCGGCCTCGCCCAGGGCATGGATTTCCCGGCCTCGGTCGCCCCGTTCATCCTGCGCAGCGTCGCACTGCTCGGCATCGATTCGGTGATGGCCCCGATCGCCCTGCGCCAAGCCGCCTGGCAGCGCCTGGCTCGCGATCTCGACGGAAACGCGCTCGAATCGATCAGCAGGCTCGTCGGCCTCAGCGGCGCCGTGCAGGCCGGAGAGGACATCGTCT
Source organism: Hydrocarboniphaga effusa AP103 (assembly GCF_000271305.1). Taxonomy (GTDB): domain Bacteria; phylum Pseudomonadota; class Gammaproteobacteria; order Nevskiales; family Nevskiaceae; genus Hydrocarboniphaga; species Hydrocarboniphaga effusa. Next base: position 175,127 of record NZ_AKGD01000002.1, on the reverse strand, counting down.
CGGGCAAGATTCGCGGCCGTGTCGTGGTCGATGTGAACGCCTGAGCTTCGATCGCCGCGAACCAGAGGCGGGCTCGCGCAAGCGGCCCGCCTCTTTTCGCTTGCGGCGCACCGCAAGCGTCTCAGACGCTCATGCAGACGTACTTGATCTCGAGATAGTCGTCGATGCCGTAGCGCGAGCCTTCACGGCCGAGGCCGGAGAGCTTCACGCCGCCGAACGGCGCGAGTTCGGTCGAAATCAAGCCCGTGTTGACGCCGACGATGCCGGCCTCGATGCGCTCGGCCACGCGCCAGACCCGGCCCAGATCGCGCGCGTAGAAATACGAGGCCAGGCCGAATGGCGTGTCGTTGGCAAGCGCGATGACTTCGTCTTCGGTTTCGAAGCGAAACACCGGCGCCACCGGGCCGAAAGTCTCCTCGCGACTGATCATCATCGAAGGCTTCACGTCGGCGAGCACGGTGGGCTCGAAGAAGCGGCCGCCGAGCTTGTGCGCCTGCCCGCCCGTGACCACGCGCGCACCGCCCGAAAGGGCATCGTCGATGTGCTCGCGCACCTTGGCGACGGCCTTGTCGTCGATCAGCGGGCCGATCTCGGAGCCTGCTTCGGTGCCCGGCGCGACCTTGAGCTTCGCGGTGGCGGCCGCGAGCTTTTCGACGAAGGCGTCGTAGATGCCGGCCTGCGCGTAGATGCGGTTGGCGCAGACGCAGGTCTGGCCGGCGTTGCGGAACTTGGAGGCGATGGCGCCGACCACCGCGGCCTCGAGATCGGCATCGTCGAAGACGATGAAGGGCGCATTGCCGCCGAGCTCGAGGCTGAGCTTCTTGATCGACGGCGCGGACTGCGCATAGAGCCTGGCGCCGACGTCGGTCGAGCCCGTGAACGACAGCTTGCGCACCGTTTGGCTGGAGGTCAGCACGTCGCCGATTTCGGCGGCGCTGCCGGTCACCACGTTGAGCAGTCCGTCGGGCAAGCCCGCTTCCTGCGCGAGGGCGCCGAGCGCGAGCGCGGTGAAAGGTGTCTGCGAAGCGGGCTTGAGCACCACGCCGCAGCCGGCGGCGAGCGCCGGGCCGATCTTGCGCGTGATCATCGCGGCCGGGAAATTCCACGGCGTGATCGCCGCGACGACGCCGATCGGCTGCTTGAGCACGACGATGCGCTTGTCGGCCGCATGGCTCGGCAGCACGTCGCCGTAGATACGCTTGGCCTCTTCGGCGAACCATTCGATGAACCCGGCCGCATAGGCGATCTCGGCCTTGGCTTCGGCGAGCGGCTTGCCCTGCTCGCGCGTCAGCAGCGCGGCCAGCGCGTCCTGGTTCGCCAGGATCAGGTCGAAATAGCGGCGCAGGATGCCGGCGCGCTCCTTGGCCGGGCGCTTGGCCCACGGGCCCATCGCCTGCTCGGCCGCGGCGATCGCCTGCGCGGTCTGCTCGCCGGTGCAACGCGGCACCCGGCCGATGCGTTCGCCGGTGGCCGGATCATCGACGTCGATCCAGCGATCCGCCGTCACCCACTGCCCTGCGATCAGGCTCGCTTCGCGCATCCACTGCGTCATGCTGGCGTCTCCTGAAAAGTGTCTCGTTACGCGACACCGCTGCAACGGCAGGGTTCATTACGCCCGATCAGGTCGGCGCCCCACTCAAGAGAGTGGGGTCTGGCGTCCCGCGCCTGTGGCATAAGGCTTGAATCGGCGAGCCGGGGCAGCAACATCGATCAACAATGCCTGCGATTATCCATCGAACGCCTCCGGTCCGCATTTCATCGGCAGGCCGCCGAGGCGACGGCCCGCAGAGTCGAGCGTTGTCGATACCCTCTTTCACCAGACAGAAGAAAACGCCATGAGTCGCAAAGTCTTCGTAACCGGGGTCGGCATGATCCCGTTCGTCAAGCCGGGCTCCAACGAGCCCTACCCCGCGATGGCGGCTGCGGCCACGCATGCGGCACTCGCCGATGCGGGCATCGGCTACGACCAGATCCAGCAGGCCTACGTCGGCTATGTCTACGGCGATTCCACCGCCGGCCAGCGCGCGCTCTACGAAGTGGGCATGACCGGCATTCCGGTGGTCAACGTCAACAACAATTGCTCGACCGGCTCGACCGCGCTGTTCCTCGCGCGCCAGGCGATCGCCTCGGGCGCGGCGGAATGCGTGCTCGCGCTCGGCTTCGAGCAGATGACGCCCGGCGCGCTCAAGACCGCCTTCGGCGATCGTCCGAGCCCGTTCGAGCGCTTCGACGCCGCGGCCGACGAACTCGTCGGCAATAGCGAAGTGCCGCTCGCACTGCGCTTCTTCGGCGGCGCCGGCCTTGCGCACATGCAGCAGTACGGCACCAGGCTCGAGACCTTCGCGAAGATTCGCGCCAAGGCCAGCCAGCACGCGGTCAACAATCCGCTCGCCCTGTTCCGCAAGCCCGTCACCACCGAAGAGGTGATGGCCTCGCCGATGATGTGGGAAGGCGTGATGACGCGGCTGATGGCCTGCCCGCCCACCTGCGGAGCCGCCGCGGCGGTGCTCTGCAGCGAGGCCTTCGCCAAGCGCAACGGCCTGAAGGCCGACGTCTGGATCGCCGCGCAGGCGATGACGACGGATACGGCCAAGACCTTCGGTGCGCGCGACATGCGCGAAGTGGTCGGCTTCGGCATGACGCAGGATGCGGTGCGCCAGGTCTACGAAGCATCCGGTGTCGGCGCGGAGGATGTGAACGTCGTCGAGCTGCACGACTGCTTCGCGCACAACGAGCTGATCACCTACGAAGCGCTGGGCCTGTGCCCGGTCGGTGGCGCCGAGAAGTTCGTCAACGATGGCGACAACACCTACGGCGGCCGCTACGTGACGAATCCGTCGGGCGGCTTGCTGTCGAAGGGCCATCCGCTCGGTGCGACCGGTCTCGCCCAATGCACCGAGCTGGTCGGCCAGCTGCGCGGCACCGCGGGCGCACGCCAGGTCGAGGGCGCGCGTGTCGCCTTGCAGCACAACCTCGGTCTCGGCGGCGCCTGCGTGGTGACGATGTATCGCAACGATCGCTGATCCGGCGCTCGGGTCAACGAAAAAGGCCGGCTGCGGAGCGAGTCCGCAGCCGGCTTTTTTCATGCCCGCGAAGTGTCGACGCCAGGCCGCCGATGCCGGATGACTCAGTTGCCGATGAAACCAGCCAGCCGGCCGCGAATGATCGCTTCGGCGTCGCCGATGATGCGATCGATCAGCTGCTTACAGGTGGGCACGTCGTGAATCAGGCCCTGCACCTGGCCCGCCCAGATCAAACCGGCATCGACATTGCCGGTCTCCAGCGCGACGCGGCCCTTGGCACCCGGCACCAGTTCGCGCACGTCTTCGAACACCGCACCGGGCTTCGACAGGCGGGCGACCACTTCGTCCGACACGCTGTTCGCCGCGACGCGCGCGGTGTTCTTGAGGCTGCGGAAGATCAGGCGAGTGCCGCGCTCGTCGTTGTTGACGATGAGCTGCTTGACGTTGTCGTGGATCGGCGCCTCGACGGTCGCGCAGAAGCGCGTGCCCATGTTGATGCCTTCGGCCCCGAGCGCGAGCGCCGCGGCCAGACCACGGCCATCACCGAAACCGCCCGAAGCGATCATCGGAATCTTGACCTTGTCGGCGGCGGCCGGAATCAGGATCAGGCCCGGAATGTCGTCTTCACCCGGATGTCCGGCGCATTCGAAGCCGTCGATCGAAATCGCGTCGACGCCCATGCGCTCGGCCGACAGCGCATGACGCACGGCCGTGCACTTGTGCACGACCTTGATGCCGTGCGACTTGAAATCGTCGACGTGTTCCTGCGGCTTGTGGCCGGCGGTTTCGACGATCTTGATGCCGCTGTCGATGATCGCCTTGCGGTATTCCGCATACGGCGGCGGGTTCACCGACGGCAGGATCGTCAGGTTCACGCCGAACGGCTTGTCGGTAAGCTTGCGGCAACGGTCGATCTCGGCGCGCAGCGCATCGGGCGACGGCTGCGTCAGCGCAGTCAGGATGCCGAGGCCGCCCGCATTGGAAACCGCAGCCGCGAGCTCGGCGCGGCCGACCCACATCATGCCGCCCTGGACGATCGGGTGCTCGATGCCGAGCAGTTCGGTGAAGCGTGTCCTGATCGTCATTTGGCGGCCATCCGGATCGCACCATCGAGGCGAATGGTTTCGCCATTGAACATCGGGTTGACGACGATGCTCTCGACGAGCAGCGCGTATTCGTTCGGCTTGCCGAGACGGCTCGGAAACGGCACCTGCCTGCCGAGCGAGTCCTGCGCCTCCTGCGGCAGCGATTCGAGCAGCGGCGTGAGGAACAGGCCCGGCGCGATGGTGTTGACGCGAATGCCGTAGCGCGCGAGTTCGCGTGCGATCGGCAAGGTCATGCCGACGACGCCGGCCTTCGAGGCGGCGTACGCGGGCTGGCCGATCTGGCCTTCGTAGGCGGCCACCGACGCGGTGTTGACGATCACGCCACGTTCCTCGCCGATCGGATCGGCCGTGTGCAGGCGCGCCGCGAACTTCGACAGCACGTTGAAAGTGCCGAACAGGTTGATGGCGACGATTTTGCTGAACTCGGCGAGCGGCAGCGCCTTGCCATCGCGTCCGATGACCTTGCCCGGAGGCCCGATGCCCGCGCAGTTGACGAGGATGCGCGCCTTGCCGTTGACGCCCTCGGACTCGTCGAGCCCGGCTTCGACGGCGGCTTCGTCGGTGACGTTGACGGCGACGAAGTGGCCGCCGATCTCGGCCGCCTTCTTCTTGCCGAGCTCGGCGTTCAGGTCAAAGATCGTGACCCTGGCTCCGGCTTTGGCGAGGCGCTCCGCGGTCGCGCCACCGAGGCCCGATGCGCCACCGGTGACGATTGCCGTGGCTCCTTTGATCTCCATTCACAGTCCTTTTCGGGTTCGCCCCGATGATCGTTTTGAGCGTTTTTCAGTCGATGTCTGGTATCGCGACGCTGCGCGGACGCCTAGCCTACAGCGCGCAGGCGATCACCATGCGCCGGCTGTCCGGCAACCGAGCCATCGACGCTCGCCGGGCGGCAGGGGCCGGCGCGGCAGTTCCTCGACCGGCGGCTGCGCCAAGCGACGATTCCGCGCAGCGTGCCGGCCAGCCCTCCGGATGATCCTGCTTTGATCGCAAAAAAGGGCTGGAACTAGCCCAATCGTCGCGACGAATCCTGGCCCCAATGAATCTTGCCGATTCGTAGCGATGCTGATCTCATCTGGGCGCGACAAGAACGAGGAAAAGAAACGAAATGGCGGCAGAACGCAAAACTTTCAGCGCCCGCTCCTGGCTGTTCGCTCCGGGCGACAGCGAGAAGAAGATGGAGAAGGCCACCGCCGGAACGGCCGATGTCGTCATTCTCGATCTCGAGGACGCCGTCACCGTCGACGAAAAGCCCAAGGCCCGCAAGCTGGTTTCGGCGTTTCTCCAGGCTCAGGCGGAGCAAGCGCGCTCACGGCTGTGGGTGCGCATCAACCCGCTCGATGGCCCGCATGCGTTGATCGATCTCGCGGCGGTGATGCCGAGCAAGCCGGGCGGCATCATCCTGCCGAAATCGCGCAGCGGAAACGACGTGGTCGAGCTCGATCACTACCTGTCCGCACTCGAAGTGGCGTACGGCATCGCGCCCGGTTCGACGCCGGTGTTCGCGCTCGTCACCGAGACCGCCGAAGGCGTGTTCAACACCGGCACCTACAAGGGCGCGCCGCGACTCGTGGCGATGTCCTGGGGCGCCGAAGATCTCGCCGATTCGCTCGGCGCGAGCGAAAACAAGAACGCCGACGGCAGCTACGGCTACACCTACGATCTCGCGCGCAGCCTCTGCCTGCTCGGCGCAGCGGCGGCCGGCGTCGCCGCGATCGAAACCATTCATGGCGATTTCCGCGATCTCGACGGCCTGCGCAAGCGTGCGGTGCAGATGCGCCGCGCCGGCTGGCGCGGCATGTTCGCGATTCATCCGGCGCAGGTCGACGTCATCAACGAGGCGTTCTCGCCGTCCGAAGACGAGCTCGTCGCGGCGCGCGAGATCGTCGATCTGTTCGCGGCCAATCCGGGGCTCGGCACCATCGGCTACAAGGGCGCGATGCTCGATCGCCCGCATCTGGCGCGCGCGCAGCAGCTGCTCAAGCTCGCAGGCCGCACGTGAGCGTGCGGACCGACGCCGCAGGGCTCGACCTCGGCAAGTTCCTCAAGCGCGGCGATCGCATCGTCTGGGGCCAGGCCTGCGGCGAGCCGCAGTCGCTCATCGAAGCGCTGATCATGCAGGCGAGCGGCATCGGCGAGCTGTCGGCGTTCGCGGGGACGAGTTTCTCGAAACTGCTGACGCCCGAAGCCGCGGGCCAGTTTTCGCTGTCGAGCATGGGCGCGATCGGCACCCTGCGAACGCTGACGGCCGCGCACACGCTCGGCGTGGTGCCCTGCCACGTGAGCCAGATCGGCCCGATGATCGAGCAAGGCATCATCGGCTGCGACGTCGCCTTCGTGCAGGTGAGTCCGGCCGATGAAAACGGCGAGCACAGCTTCGGCCTGATCGCCGACTACGTGCAGTCCGCGGTGAAGAAAGCCCGCGTCGTCATCGCCGAAGTCAACGACCAGGTTCCGTACACGCATGGCGAACGGCTGCCGGCCTCGCGCATCGACTGCGCGGTGCAGGTCTCGCGCATGCCGGTGGAAGTCGCCGCCGCCAGGATCGGCGAGACCGACGAGGCCATCGCCAAATTCGCCGCGGCCTACATCGAAGACGGCTCGGTGCTGCAGACCGGCGTCGGCGCGGTGCCCGACGCGATCCTGCGCCTGCTGCGCGATCGCAAGGATCTCGGCGTGCACTCGGGCATGCTCGGCGACGGGCTCGTCGAGCTCGTCGAAGCCGGCGTCATCACCAATGCGCGCAAGGCCATCGACACCGGCGTTTCGATCAACGGCGCGCTGATCGGCACGCGCAAGCTCTACCAGTGGGCGCACCACAACAAGAGCATGCGCATGTGCGCGACAAGCTATACGCACGATGCCGCGGTGCTCGCGAAGCTCGATCGTCTCGTCACGATCAACTCGGCGCTCGAAGTGGATCTGACCGGCCAGGTCAACGCCGAGCAGAGCGGCAGCGCGTATCTCGGCGGAACCGGCGGACAAGTCGACTTCGTGCGCGCGGGTTCGCGCAGCAAGGGCGGGCGCTCGATCATCGCGCTGTCGGCGACCGCCAAGGGCGGCAGCATCAGCAAGATCGTGCCGACGCTGTCGGGACCGGTGACGACCGCACGCAGCGATGTCGATGTGATCGTGACCGAATTCGGCGCCGCCGAACTCAAGGGACAGACACTGGCCGAGCGCACGCGCCGGCTCATCGCGATCGCGCATCCGGACTTCCGCGAGGAACTCGATCGCGCTGCTTACGAAATTCAGAAGAGAGGGTTCTAAATGAGCGGTTCTCAAAACGACGCGGTGCTGTTCGATGCGCGCGAAGACGGCATCGCCATCATCACGATCAACCGTCCGGATACGCGCAACGCGCTGAGCCGCGACGTTCGCGAAGGCCTGTTCGCGGCCTGGCAACGCTTCGAGCAAGACGACAGCCTGCGCGTGGCGATTCTGACCGGCTCGGGCGAGAAAGCCTTCTGCGCGGGCGGCGATCTCAAGGAGATGGTCGATCGCGGGCTGCGCGTGCCTCCGCGCGACATGTTCCCGATGCCCTACGACAACATCCAGCTGTCGAAGCCGACCATCGCAGCGGTCAACGGCGTGGCGTTCGCCGGCGGCTGGATGATCGCGCAGGCCTGCGATCTCTGCGTCGCGAGCACGGCGGCCCGGTTCGCGATCACCGAGGTCAAGGTCGGCCGCGGCTCGCCGTGGGCCGCGCCGCTGATCCACATGATTCCGCAGCGCATCATGATGGAGATCATCCTGACCGGTAAGCCGATCACCGCGCAGCGCGCCTACGAGATCGGCCTGGTCAATCGCCTCGCCGAGCCGGCCGCGCTGCTGGCTGCGGCGATCGAGCTCGCCCAGGAGATTCTCGAAGGCGCTCCGCTGTCGGTGAAGGCCGGCCGCGAAACCGTGATGCTGGCGACCGAAATGGGCCGAGGCGCGGCACTGCAGGCCGCCCGCGCCGCGCACGAATACACCTACTGCAGCAGCGATGCGCAGGAAGGTCCGCGCGCTTTCGCCGAGAAGCGCAAGCCGCAGTGGCAAGGCCGCTGAGCGAACGATGATCGAACGATGAGCGAGCATGTCGACCTGCAGCGGCACGGCCATGTCGCGCTGCTGAGGTTCCGCAATCCGCCACTGAATTTCGCGACCGTGGGGCTGCTGCGGCTGATCGCCGATGCGCTCGATCGCAGCGATGCGGACGACGCGGTGCGCGCCATCGTGCTCGCGTCCGAAGGCAAGTCGTTCTGCGCGGGCGCGGACCTGGTGTCTGCGAACGGCTTCGGCGCGAGCGGCTCCGATCCGCTGCGCGAGTTCTACGATCAGGCCTTGCGCATCTTCGCGAGCCGCAAGCCGATCATCGCGTCGGTGCAGGGCGCTGCGATCGGCGCGGGCCTGGGACTCGCGATCGCGGCCGATTTTCGCGTGGCCTCGCCCGAGGCGCGCTTCTCGGCCAACTTCGTCAAGCTCGGCTTTCACCCGGGCTTCGCGCTCACGCACACCTTGCCGCGCGTGATCGGTCAGCAGCGAGCCGCGCTGATGTTCCTGAGCGGCGCGCGCTACAAGACCGAGGAAGTCGCGGGCTGGGGTCTGGTCGATCGCGCGGCGAGCGCCGAATCCTTGAATGCGGCGACGCTGCAGTTCGCAGCAGAGATCGCCGAGAACGCCCCGCTGTCGCTACGGACGACGCGCGCGACGCTGCGCGGCGATCTGCTCGAGAAAGTCCGCGCCACGCTCGTGCACGAGCATGGCGTTCAGATCGAGCTACAGAAGACCGAGGATTTCGCCGAAGGCGTCCGCGCGATGACGGAACGCCGCCCTGGCAACTTCAAAGGGCACTGAGAAAAAGCAGTGCCCACGATGGATGAAACCGCTTGGCCTAAGCGGTTCCGGTGCGATTCCGCCCGGCATGGAACAGGCCGAGCCAAACGCCCGCTTCGAGCACGGCACCGATTCCGATAAGGGCGATCGCGCCGCTGCCGAATCCGACGACGTAAAGGGCCAGCGCCAGCAGCAAAACCGGTATCGCGATCAGCAAGTGTTTCATGTGAACCTCGGCAAAACTGTCGCCAAGCGGCGATACGCCCGATGCTACTCGGTCGCCCGCTCGCCAACCAGTTTGGCGGTGCCGAAGATGCCTATCTTGCACTTGACCGCCAGCCATGCGGACAGCACGCAGCGCTACATGGCAACCCAGCAGCCTGTGGCCTTCAGCTCGGAGGGGCCGCGCGCACGATCGCTTTCATGGTGCCCGGCGACGAGCCCGGACGCTGCAGCGGCGCTTATCATCACAAGCGAAAACCGATCGACGTCAGCGCCGCCGCGGTTCGGCTGTGGCAGGAAAGCCTCGCGCTCTCCCGCAAGGCTGGACTGACGCTCGCAGGCCGAGAACAAGCACGCGAGAATTCGTTTCTCGCACGAACCTACCGTTGATCAACACAAGGCGGACCAGACCGAAATCGGCGTTGGACGCAGCGGAGCCAGGCATGGACAGCATCGACGCAAAATCCTTCCGCCAGGCACTCGGCAGCTTCACGACGGGCGTCACCATCGTCACCACGGTCGACCAGGACGGCAACAACGTCGGCGTCACCGCGAACAGCTTCAACTCGGTGTCGCTCGACCCGCCGATGGTGCTGTGGAGCATTGCCCGTACCTCGAGCAACATCGCCACCTTCACTTCGGCGAGCCACTTCGCGGTACACATCCTGGCGAGCGACCAGGACGTGCTGGCCAGCCACTTCTCCAAGCGCGGAGTCGATCGCTTCGCGGGCCTGAGCCCGAGCCGCGGGCCCGGCGGCGTTCCGCTGCTCGATGGCTGTACAGCGCGCTTCCAGTGCCGCATGGCGTTCCAGTACGAAGGCGGCGATCACCTGATCCTGGTCGGCGAGGTGCTCGAGTTCGATCACCACGATCGCGAGCCGCTGGTATTCAAGGGCGGGCGCTATGCTTTCGCCCTGCCGAAGGCGAGCGGTCCGATTCCGGCGGTGGACACCTCGTCGGCGCCCGGCGCCTTCGCTCCGGATTTCCTGATCTATCAGCTCGGACGCGCGTATCACCAGCTGTTCGCTCGCCTGCGTCCGGAACTCGATCGTCACCAGCTTGGCATCGCGGACTATTTCGCGCTCAGCATGCTCGGTGTGCGCGATGGACGCACGGTCTCCGAGCTCGATCGACTCGTTTCCTATTCGGGCAATCACGTCGACATCGGCTGTGCGCGACGCCTGTCGGATCTCGGCTTCGTCGACATCGGCAGCCAGGCCGACGCACGGCTGACGCTGACGAGCCAAGGCCAGCATGTGGTCGTCGAATTGCTCGCTGCGGCGCAAGCGGCCAACGACGATGCCGAGAACGGTTTCGATCCGAGCGAATCGCGCCTGCTGCGGCAGTTCCTGAATCGCGTGATCACGGCCACCGATCCGGGCCTGCCCTCGCCCTGGTCGGCCTGAACGCTTCGGGCTCCCGCCGAGGCGTTAGAGACCGAAGCGCGGGAACGCGGTCTCGACGACCTCGCTGGCGGCCGATTTGGGGGCGTCGCCCCAGAGTTCTTCGGCGAGCGCGAACATCGCGACCACCGCCGGCTCCTGGCTGCGACGCTTGAGGCAGACGAGCGTGAGCTCGGTACTCAGCGAAACCGGAGACAGCGCAATGCGTCCGGCCCGGCTCTCGGAACGGGCGATCGACTCGCGCACGAGCGAAAGCCCGACGCCGGCCCGTACGAGATCGAGCATCGACGGCTCGACATCGACCTGCGCCGCGATCTTCGGCGTCGCACGAGCGGCCTCGAAGCGCTTGCTCAACAGCCGGTTGTGCACCGATTCCGGCGGCGTCCAGACCCAGGGCAGTTGCACGAGTTCGGGCCAGCCCGCCTGCGCGACCCGCGGCTTCCAGGCGCGCGGAGCCGAAACGCGATAGTCGAAACTCGTCAACACCACGGCATGCAGACGCTTGTCTTCCGGTACACCGAGATAAAACCCGACGTCGAGTTCGCCGGACTGCACCTGAGCGAGTACCCAGCCCGAAATGCCGTGCGAGACGTCGGTGTGCAAGGCTGGATGCCGTTCGAGCATGAGCCCGAGCAAGGCACCGAGGCGCAGGAAATCGGGGTCCAGGATCGTGCCGATCCGAAGCTTGCCGGCGACCCGTTCGGACAGGCGCTCGACTGCGGACTGGAATTCGGCCGAGGCCGCAAGCACCGCCTGCGCATAGGGCAGCAAGGCCTGTCCGGCCGGCAGCAGCTCCATGCCGCGCGGCGTGCGGCGAAACAGCGGAGTGCCGATCGATTCCTGCAGCGACTTGAGCTGCAGGCTCAGGGCCGACTGCGTGAGATGCACGACCTCGGCAGCACGCGTGATCCCGCCGTGACGGGCCACCATATCGAAAATGCGCAGTTGCTTGAGATCCATGCGTGACGGCGGATATTCGAGCAGGCGATGGAGATGCGATATTGGAATTTCTTATAACGAAGCCAGTTTAACTCATTGGCTACCCTCGCCCGCTTTGCAGCTTAATAGCGTGCTCCCACAGCGAAGCAGATCGGACATGAGCTCCAGCGCCGCAACCGTCACCACTCTCGGCCATTACATCGGTGGCGCCGTTCGCAAGCCCTCCGCCGAGGCGAACACCGGTGATGTGTTCAACCCGGCTACCGGTGCCGTGACCGGAAAGGTGGCGCTCGCCACGCAGGCCGACGTCGACGCCGCCGTCGCCGCCGCAAAGGCCGCATTCCCGGCCTGGTCGTGCACCGCGCCGCTGCGCCGCGCGCGCATCCTCATGAAGTTCCGCGAACTGCTCGAAGCGCATCGCGATGAACTCGCCGCCATTATCACGAGCGAACACGGCAAGGTGTTCTCGGATGCCTCGGGCGAAGTCACACGCGGCATCGAAGTGGTCGAGTTCGCGATGAACGCGCCGCATCTGCTCACCGGCTCGCACAGCGACAACATCGGCGGCGGCATCGACAACTGGAACCTGCGTCAGCCGCTCGGCGTGGTCGCCGGCATCACACCGTTCAACTTCCCGGTGATGGTGCCGATGTGGATGTTTCCGGTCGCGCTGGCTTGCGGCAACACCTTCGTGCTGAAGCCGTCGGAGCGTGATCCGTCGGCTTCGCTGCTCGTCGCCGAGTTGCTCAAGAGAGCCGGCCTGCCCGACGGCGTGTTCAACGTGCTGCAGGGCGACAAGTTTGCTGTCGACGGCCTGCTCGCGCATCCCGACGTGCAGGCGCTCTCGTTCGTCGGCTCCACACCGATCGCCGAATACCTCTATGCCGAGGCCAGCCGCCGCGGCAAGCGCGTGCAGGCGCTCGGCGGAGCGAAGAACCACATGGTGGTGATGCCCGACGCCGATCTCGATCAGGCTGTCGATGCGCTGGTCGGCGCGGCCTACGGCTCGGCCGGCGAGCGTTGCATGGCGATCTCGGTGGCCGTCGCGGTCGGTGATGTCGCCGACACGCTCGTCGCCGGGCTGGCCGAAAAGGCCAGGCGACTCGTGATCGGCAACGGCATGGAATCGCGCGCCGAAATGGGGCCTTTGATTACCGCCGCGCACAAGGCCAAGGTCGAGCGCTACATCGAAAAGGGCATCGCCGAAGGTGCCGAGCTCGTCGTCGATGGCCGCGGCCTCAAAGTGCCCGGACACGAGAACGGATTCTTCACGGGCGGCACCTTGTTCGACAAGGTCAGGCCCGGAATGACGATCTACGAGGAAGAAATTTTCGGGCCGGTTCTGAGCATCGTGCGCGTTCCGGACTTGGCCACCGCGCTCGAACTCGTCAACGCGCACGAGTTCGGCAACGGCGCCGCCTGCTTTACGCGCGACGGAGCCACTGCGCGCGAATTCTCGCGCCGCGTGCAGGCCGGCATGGTCGGGATCAATGTGCCGATTCCGGTGCCGATGGCCTGGCATTCCTTCGGCGGCTGGAAGCGCTCGCTGTTCGGCGACACGCATGCCTACGGCGAAGAAGGCGTGCGCTTCTACACACGCTACAAGAGCATCATGCAGCGCTGGCCCGACAGCGCCTCGAAAGGACCGGAGTTCGTGATGCCGACCGCGCAGTGAGCCAACCGCATTCGCTGGTGCGGTAGAAGCCCCCAAGCACTCGCCCGGTACGCTCGGAAGGCGCAAGCATGCGCCGCGCGGATCGCCTTAACGGAGCCTGGAGAGCACCGTGTCTTCGTCGCCCTTGGCGAAGCCCACGGTCACGCCCTGGGATGATTCGATGACGGGCCGCTTGACCAGCGACGGATGGCTTGCGAGCACCTTGGCCGCCTCGCCCTCGCTTTTCGCGACCTTGGCCTGGGTCTGCGCATCGAGCTTGCGCCAGGTGGTGCCCTTGCGATTCACCACGGCGTCGACGCCGAGTTCGGCGATCCATTGCGCAGCATGCTCGCTCGACAGCCCGTCGGACTTGAAATCGTGAAACCGAAAGTCGATGCCTTCGTCCTTCAGGCGTGCCAATGCGCGCTGCACGGTATCGCAGTTCTTGATGCCATAGACAGTGATCATGCGGGGTGATTTGGCGGCCGGCGGGGTGAGCGGATTTTAACGGAAGGCAGCGGTGGCAATTGACGGCAGCAGTCGGCCCGGAAACTGTCGGTCCGTAGCACTGCGATCTACGTGCGCTTCCAGTCCCGCGGCAACTCCGGGTTGCACCGATTGACACGGCGGGCGCGAGCCTTCGCCGCGATCCACTCGCCGGTCGATCGCTCGATCCGGCGGGTGTCGGTCAGGTCTTGCGCCGAATCGCTGGACGCGAGCCCCGGCACCAGCAGCTCAGGCCTGCGTGCCGCCCACTGTGATGCCGTCGATCTTGAGCGTCGGCTGGCCGACGCCGACCGGCACGCTCTGGCCTTCCTTGCCGCAGATGCCGACGCCGCCGTCGAGCTTCAGGTCGTTGCCGACCATCGACACCGCACCCATCGCTTCCGGTCCGTTGCCGATCAGGGTCGCGCCCTTCACCGGCCGCGTGATCCTGCCGTTCTCGATCAGGTAGGCCTCGCTCGCGGAGAACACGAAGTTGCCCGAGGTGATGTCCACCTGTCCGCCACCGAAATTCACCGCGTAGAGGCCGCGCGGAACCGAGCGGATGATCTCCTCGGGATCGTGCGGACCGGCGAGCATGTAGGTATTGGTCATGCGCGGCATGACGAGGCTCGCGAACGATTCGCGTCGACCGTTGCCGGTCGGCTGCATGCCCATCAGGCGCGCGTTGAGCGTGTCCTGCAGATAGCCCTTGAGGATGCCGTTCTCGATCAGCGTGGTGCAGCGCGTCGGCGTGCCTTCGTCGTCGAGGTTGAGCGAGCCGCGACGGCCCGCGAGCGTGCCGTCGTCGACGATCGTGCACAGATCGCTCGCCACTTTCTCGCCGATGCGGCCCGAATACGCCGAGCTGCCCTTGCGGTTGAAATCGCCTTCCAGGCCATGACCGACGGCCTCGTGCAGCAGCACGCCGGGCCAGCCCGGACCGAGCACGACGGGCATGCTGCCGGCCGGAGCCGGAACCGAATCGAGCAGCACGATCGCCTGGCGCACCGCTTCGCGCGCGTATTCCTCGGGCAATTGCGAAGCCGCGAAGTAATCGAGCGCCTGACGTCCGCCGCCGCCGACGTGCGCCTGCTCGCGACGGCCCTTGTCTTCGACGATCACGGTCACGTCCATGCGGATCAGCGGACGCACGTCGGCGGCGAGACGGCCGTCGGTGGAGGCCATCACCACCACTTCGTAGTTCATCGCGAGCGAGGCCATCACCTGCTGCACGCGCGGGTCGGCCGCGCGCGCGGCCGCATCGGCGCGACGCAGCAGCGCGAGCTTCTCGGGCGTCGGCAGCGTGTCGAGCGGATTGATCGGCGGATACAGCGTCAGGCCCTTGCTCTCGGTGAGCGATCCGACCACGCGCTGGTCGCCGCCATCGACGATCGCACGCGCCGCGGTGGCGGCGTCTTCGAGCGCATCGAGGCGCAGCTCTTCGGTGTACGCGAGGCCCTGCTTATCGCCCGCGACCGCGCGCACGCCGACGCCCTGCTCGACGCTGTGGCTGCCGCTCTTGACGATGCCTTCTTCGAGCGACCAGTGCTCGGACTTGGAGAACTGGAAGTACAGATCGGCCGCGTCGACGCCGGGCTTCATCAAGCCGTCGAGCACGCGCGTGAGGCGGCGCTCATCGAGCTCGGCGGGGTCCAGCAAGGTGGAACGGGCGACTGCGAGTGCGTTGCTCATCGAATCTCCATGCCGATGCTTGCGTACATGCGGCTAGGTCTTGGAAAACTGCAATGGATAATGAAAGACATAGTAGCCCTCGCCGGGCACTGCGCCGAATTCGAGCTGCCCGGTGAGCGCGAGCACCCAGGCTTCGAGCTGCGTGCTCGGCATGGCGCTGCGAATGACCTGGCAATCGGCGACGCGGCCATCGGGCGTCAACGCGAGCGCGAGCACGATTTCGCCGCCGATGTTCTGGTCTTCGCGCAGGGCTTGTTCGTAAAGCTCGTGATAGTCCGGTGCGCGCTTGGCGAACGTGGCCTGAAGGTCGAGGATCGAGCGTTTCTGCGAACCCGACGGATACGATTCGACGAAGGGCTTGGGCACGCCCGCCAGCGGCTCGTAGGCCACACAGGCGGTCAGCGACAGCAGCGCGGCCGTCACTGCGATTCGCAGCGTGGCGTGAGCCAATCGCCCGCCCATCAGAGCCGCCGATGCTTCAGCGAAGGCAGCGATTCGCGCACCGAGCGCAGGCGCTCGAAATCGAGATCGGCGAGCACCACGCCGGGCGTGTCTTCGGCGCGCTCGGCGAGTACCTGGCCCCAGGCGTCGACGATCATCGTGTGGCCCCAGGTCTTGCGCCCGCTCGCGTGTGTGCCGCACTGCCCCGGCGCGATGACGAAGCACTGGTTCTCGACCGCACGCGCACGCAGCAGGATTTCCCAATGCGCTTCGCCGGTGCGATCGGTGAAGGCGGCCGGAATGCACAGCAGTTCGGCTCCGCGCTGCACCAGGCCGCGGTAGAGCTCCGGAAAGCGGATGTCGTAGCAGACCGACAATCCCACGGCGCCGGCCTGCGTCGGCGCGACCACGTAGGCCGGCTCGCCGTAGGCGATCGTCGCCGATTCGCGATAGCGCTCGATGTGATCGCCGCGATCCACGTCGACATCGAACAGATGGATCTTGTCGTAGCGCGCGAGGCGCGCACCACTGGCTCCGTAAACCAGGCAGGCCGGATAGACGCGCCCCGGATCGCCCGGCACCGCCACCGGCACGGTACCCGCGATCAGGTCGATCGCGTATTCGCGCGCGAGATCGGACAGGAACTGCTGGATCGGCCCGCTGCCTTCGGGCTCGGCGAGCGCGAGCTTGTCGGGATCCTTGCGGCCCATGAAGGCGAAGTTCTCGGGCAGCGCGGCGAGCTTGGCGCCGGCCTGCGCGGCCTCGGCGACGAGCGTCCGGCTGGCTTGCAGATTGGCGTCCAGATCGGCGCCCGTGTTGAGCTGGATCGCGGCAACGAGTGTCATGGCGGCAGTCTACCTCAGGCCTTCCGGGCGGCGGTCCGGCAATTCAGGATCCTTGCGGGATAATCGGGGCGTTATGCTGATGCGCAACCGATGACTTCGAACTCCGACTCGCCTGTCACGCCCGAATCCGCCGGCTGGCGCCGCTGGCTGCGCCGCAGCGATCCGCAGCAGCGTCGCATCGCCGCGATCGATGCGGCGCTCGACCAGGCCCTGATTCGCCTGATCGAATCCGACGAGCACACCCGCCTGGCGGCGCTCTGGCGACTCGTCGATGTCTTGCGCCCGCGCCGCAAACGTCAGGTCGATCACAGCACGCTCGCGCTCGAACGCCTGCGCCTGCTCGTCGCCGAAGACGCCACCGCGCGCGAAAGCCTGCGCGAGGCGCTGCTCTGGCTGCTGGTCACGCGCCGGCCGTTGCACCTGCTCGCCGAATCGGGGGTGCTCGTGCAGGAAGGCTTGTTCTCGGGCTTCTGGCGGCGTGCGACCAACCGCTGGCTGCCCGAAGAAGTCGACACCGGCGACCTGCGCGATTGCCTGCGCCAGTTGTTCCCTTACGAGCACGATCACCTGTGGATCGCGCAGGCGCCCGACACCGCCTGGATCGCGCTGCTCGACGCATTGCGTTTCGACGAGGCCGCTGCGCCGCCATCGATGCAGCGCTTGCCGATGTCGATCCAGTTGCTCGAAGCCCTGCAGGTGCTGTCGTATCGCATCGCCGCCATCGGGCTCGAGCCCGAACTGGTGCGCAATCATCCGGCGATCCAGCAGTACGAATCGCCGTTCCTGATGCAGAACGTCGAGCTGCGCGAATTTCTCGAAGAGCGCAAGCGCGCACTCGCCGAGGCGCGCGAACCCGGCATCGACGACCGTCATCTGCTGGTGCTGCTCGACCAGTGCGAGGAGATCGCCGACAAGGTGCGTCGCCAGGCCGCTCGCGGCGGCGCCAGCGTGAGCCTGACGGTGCTGCTCGTGCGTCTCACGCAGCATCTGGAACGCCTGCGCCTGCTGCTGCGACTGATCGAGCACGCTGCGCCCGCGCACGCGCTCAACGTGTTGCGCGTGGCCTTCTTCAAGGATCTCGTCCGCGCCGAAAACCTGCGCGACAGCGTCCGCGAAATGTGGCGGCAGATCATCCAGCTGCTCGCCACGCGCATCACCGACAACGCGAGCAAGACCGGCGAGCATTACGTCACCGCGACGCGCAGCGAATATTTTTCGATGCTGCGATCGGCGCTCGGCGCCGGCTTCATCGTCGCCTTCATGGCGATGCTCAAGGTGGTGCTCGGCAGCAGCGCGCATTCTCCGCTGATGACCGCGCTGCTCTACAGCCTCAACTACGGCCTGGGCTTCGTACTGATCTATCTGCTGCATTTCACCATCGCGACCAAGCAGCCGGCGATGACGGCTTCGTACCTGGCCGCGAGCCTGGCGACGCGCGAGAGCGGGCGCGACCGGCTCGATCCGCTGGTCGACCAGATCGTGCGCACGCTGCGCTCGCAGTTCATCGCCATCGTCGGCAACGTCACGTTCGCGCTGGCGATTCCCATCATCGTCGCGCTCGCGATCAAGGCCAACGGTCTGCCGTTCTTCATGAGCGCCGAGAAAGCCGAGCATCTGCTGCACGACCAGAATCCGATCGCGAGCCTGGCCTGGCTGCATGCGGCCGTCGCCGGTGTCTGCCTGTTCCTGTCGGGGCTGATTTCGGGCTACTTCGACAACAAGGCCGTCTACAACCGGATTCCGCAACGCATCGCCCAGCTGCGTTCGCTGCGGCGACTGCTCGGCGCAGCGCGGCTGCAGCGCTTCGCCGATTACATCGAAAACAATCTAGGGGCCCTGGCCGGCAACTTCTTCTTCGGCTGCATGCTCGGCTCGATGGGCACGCTGGGCTTCATCTTCGGCCTGCCGATCGACATTCGCCACATCACGTTTTCGACCGCCTACGTCGGCTACGCGCTGGTTGCGCTCGATTGGCAGATTTCGCTGCAGACGCTGCTGCTGGTGGGAATCGGCGTGCTCGGCATCGGGCTCATCAACCTCTCGGTGAGCTTCGGCCTGGCGCTGCGCGTCGCCCTGCGAGCGCAGCGCGTACGCTTCGAGGATCGCCGCGGGCTCCTGCGGCGCATCGGCCGTCGCTTCATCGAGCGGCCCGGCGAATTCTTCTGGCCACCGAAGGCGGCCGAACCCAAGCAGCACTGAGCGGCTCAGCCGCACAGCCAGCCCACGTGCGGACGCAGGAAGCGGGCGAACTGGCGCAGATAGGGTTCGAGTACGAAGCCCTGGATCGACGGCAGCAGGATCGCCGCGATCAGCATCGCAATCAGCAGCCCGCCCGCAAGCCGGTACGGCGGACGCAGCTCCGATCGATAGCCGCCCGCGAACACCGCCACGCCGAGCAGGCCGATCGCGAGCCCGCACCAGACCTCGCCCCAGCTGTGCGCCCGCAACTGCACGCGCGATAGACCGATCAGCAGTACCCAGGCCAGGATCGCGATGCGGAACAGCACCGCGCGCAGGCTCAGACTGCGGCCCATCGCGATCACCGTGAAACCGCCGTAGGCGATCGCCGCGAACGCCGTATGCCCGCTCGGGCTGCGAATGTCGCCCCAATGCGAGCGGCAGGCGCCGAAACCGATCTTGAACAAGGCCACGCCGAGGCCGACGCCGAGCACGCAGGCGCACCAGAGCAGGGCTTCGCCGCGACCGACGCGCGAGGCGAGCCAGAGGGCGATCAGCAGGCAGAACGGACCGAGCAGCAGGGTCGCAGCGAAATGGCTGACGAGTGGAAAGAATTCGGGCAGGGCGGGCAAGCGTTGCGAGTCCTTGAGGCTAGGGCGGAACAAACCCGCCTGGAGCGGGTGTTCGGCGGGGCTTGGTAGTCGAGATCAGCCGCCGCTACTCGGCACGCTTCACCTGCGGATTGTCCCAGCTTCCGGTGACGGCATAACTCAGCTGCGTCACCTGATCGAGCGGTTTGTCGAGCACTTCCTGGGCCAACAGGGCGAGCACACCGATCGCCGGGCCGCCGAGCAGCAGCGCGCCGAGCGTCACGCCACCCGAAACGTCCGGGTAAACCGAGACTTTCTGGTCGTAGTCGCGCGCCGCCAGGCCGACGCGGCCCTTCATCTCGATTTTCAGCGAGGGCGAATTGATGCTCACGCCGTCGCTGGTGGCATTGCCGTCGTCGAGCAGAAAACTGCCCTTGACCTTGTCGAAACCCAGCCCCTTCGAGGTCACGTCGCGGAAGTCGAGCGTCAGCCGGCGCGGCAGCGCGTAGAAATTGAGCAGGCCGAGCACGCGGCCGGCGCCCGGCTCGAGCGAGCGCAGCGAGCCTTTTTCGAGCTCCAGATCAACCTTGCCCTGCGCCTGCGTCCAGTCGACCCCGGCGAGCGTCGGAGGCCAGGTCAGCTCGGCGTCGAAGTGGCTGCGGTCGGCATCGACACTGCGTGCGTAACCCAGGCCTTCGAGCATCGGCCCGATGCTGCGGCTGTCGAGCGTGAACCGGGTGTACGCGGTCGAAGCCCCGGCCCGGCGTATCCACTCGCCGCTGCCCTTGAGATCCAGATCGGCCCCGCCGGCTTCGAGCACACTGAGCTTCTGGCCGCCGTCGATGCGGGCGGTCTGCACGCGCAGATGGCCGAGCCTGGCCTCGCCGAGCTCGCATTGGCGGCAATCGGCGTCGATCGTCGGCAGCTTGTTCGGGTCGATCGGCTCGCCCTTGGACGCCGCCTGCACGCCGGAATCGCCGGCCTTTCTGGCCCCGGCGACCTTGAGCTTTTCGAACCGAGCGACCACCTGCGGCGAAGCGCCCGCGATCCAGTGCACGTCGCCCACCGCCCCCTGACCGCTCAGGTGCGCGTTCCAGCTGCCGCCGATCTCGGGCGTGTAATGAAGCCGCACGCTGCCGACGCTGTAGCCCGACAGGTGCAGGCGCTCGGCGGACAGGTCGATCGCTTCGAGCCGCAAGCCGCCGGCAGGCTCGGCGGCGGCCGCGTCGGCCGGTGTCCGGCCCTCGCTTTCGGTGTTGCGGCGCAGCGCGGCGAGCCAGGTGGAGATATCGAGATCGGTCACCTCGCCGGTCACGCGCACGCCCGCTTCGCTGGCCTGCGGCACCGCGTCGGAACCCAGGTTCACGAGCACGCGCCGGGCCTGCAGTTCGCCGCCGGCACCCTTGGCCATGTACACGTCGGCGCCGAGCCGTTTGCGATACGACACGCCGATGCGCAGCGGCTGGTCCTGCAACTGCGCCGGATCGGCCGCGACCGGGGCGGCCGCGATCACCACCGCCTCGCTGCCGCCGATGCGCACCGACAGCGGCGCCGATTCTTCGGCGATCTTGCCGACCGGCGGCGGCAGGTCGACCGTCACGCCGACGAGGTCGCTGCTGATTTCGATCCCGTTGGAGTTCGCCCCGAGCAGCACGTCCGCATGCAGACGTGCGCTGCCCGACACATGCGGGCGCAACAGCCCGGGCACGTAGCGCGACAGGCCCGAGCCATCGGCCTGCAGGGTGGTGTCCATGTCGGCCGTCAGCCGCGTTGCGCCCTTGCCTTCGGGCGTGAGCCGGGCGATGACCGGAACGCCGTAGAAAGTGCCGCCGACTCTGTCCGACTGCGCGCCGTCTTCGGTGAACCGGATATCGCCCTCGAGCGCCTTGAACGGCTCGTCGAGGCCCTTTTGCGTCATCTCGACGCCCTTGAGCTTCACCAGGCCGTCGACCTGCGTCCGCTGCGCGTTCTTGAGCGGGATCGACAAGTGCACGCTGACGCTGGCCGGGCCGCTGCCCTGGGTGCGTTCGAGCAGGCCCGACAGGCGCGGGGCCAGTGGCGAAGCGCGCAAAAAGTCGTAGTAACGGGCGGCGTCGCCATCGACCTCGCCCTGGATGTCGATCACCGTGTCCTTGAACTGCGGAATCTGGGCGACCACGCGCTCGATGCGGTTGCCCGACAGGCGCCCGCTGTCGGCCGTCACGCTCATGCCCGCGCCGTCGAACGACAGCCGCGCCGCCACCTGGTCCGCCTCCGGCCAGCCCGGCGCGTAGGCGAGCTTGCCGTTGGCGACATCGAGGTCCAGCCGAAACACGCCGCGATCGCGGAAGGGGAAATCGGCGAGCTTGCCTTCGATGCGCAGCCGGGCGCTCGGCACGCGCCCGGCGACGATGCCGCGATCGAGCCAGTTGCGCAGGTTCTCTGTCCAGTAGACCGGCTTGTACGGTTTCAGGCGCGTGACATCCTCGGCCGAGAAGCGCGCGTCGAGCTTGATCTCGGGCGAGGCTTGCGCCGCGCCGGCGGCCGGCAGCAGCAGATCGAGATCGGCCTCGCCGAGGCTGCCTTCGAGCGACCAGTTGAACTTGGGCATCTGGATGCGCCAGCCCTGCTCGTCATGGGTCCAGTCGAGCTGGCCGGCGACCCGATCGAAACCGACCGGCCGATCGAAGACACGGCCGTAATCGAGGACGAAAGAGCCCGTTTCGACCGACAGCCGGCCGCCGGCCTCGGTGGCCGACAGCTGGCCGCTCAAGCCCTGGAAGCCCGGTCCGGGGCCGCGCTCGGTCGGTGTCGGGGCCAGACCGAGCTTGTCGAGCCGGGTACTGATCGAGTACGTCGGCGCCTCGTCGCCCAGGCGGCCGCGCGCGACGAGGTTGCGCAGTTCGCCGGACACGCCGAGCAGGCGCGGGTCCACGGTCTTGCCGGCCAGCATCATCCATGGCGTGAGATCCTGCAGGCGCAGGTAATCCGCATCGGCCTCGACTTCGCTGCCCCCGGCCTCGATCGGCGTCCATTGCAACCGCAGACGGGTGTCCGGCCACGGGCCGGATTCGCCGGTGACCTGCACGTGGGGCACGTCGAGCGTCCAGCTGTTGCCGTCGCGCCGGCCCTTGGCGCGCAGACCGATGTCGTGCATCTTGGCCAGATGCTCGCCGCGCCGTGCAGCGACGCCCTTGGCCTCGAAGTCGAGCTCGGCGGTGTCGACACGCCCCCGGTTCATCACCCCCGAGACGGTCAGATCGGCGTCGTGCATCTGGATCGCCGGATGGCCCTGCAGCCGGGCTTCGAGCCAGGGCAGGCGCGACAGGCCCTCGAAGCTGAAAGACCAGCTACCTTCGATCGATTCGAAATCGGCCGGATCGCCGTCGAGATCGGCTTCGAACTCCGCGCTCTTCCCCATGAAGCTCGGCAGCTCGACCTGGGCTTCGAGCGAGGCGCCGCCGAAGCGCCGGCGCGCGAGCGCCTCGACCAGACGAAACTGCGGATTGCCACCCGAGAGCCGCGCGTCTTCGACGAGCACGCGGCAATCGGCCAGGCGGATCTCGTCGAAGCGGGCGATGTCGTGTTGCCAGTCGTGCGTGGACTTGGCCGGCCCGGCGGTGTCGAAGCCGCGCAGGGTGACCTGGTTGTCGCGGTCGATCTGCACGACGACATCGAGCCCGGCGAGCTCGATCTGGTCCGGAAACGTATCGCCGCGCACGAGCCGCAGCAGGCCGAAACCGATGCGCAGGCGTTCGGCGGACAGCGCCGGGGTCTGGCCGTCTTCGCCGTAGATGACGATGTCGTCGAGCTCGAGCAGTGGGCGGAAGCGGTGCCAGACCAGGGCGACGCCGCCGATGTCGATCGGCCGGTTGGCGACGCGGCTGACGTAGCCCGAAAGCTGCTCGCGATACCCCGGCAACGCCATCACCGCGAGCTGGAACAGCCCGCTGATGACGGCCGCGATCACCACCACCAGGGCGAGCACGGTCGTCGTCGCGGTCCACCAGCGGCGTTTTACCCGGTCCATGCAGGGGCAGGATTCGAAGCGGAAAACGCGAGCATCGTCAGGCCGTGGCGTCCGAGCGCTGAATGGGCGGACAAGGGGCGCAGCGCGCCGCCCGATCGCTCATAGCGGCACGACGTCGAAGTTCTCCTGATGGTAGGTGGCCTCGGGCTTGGTCCGGATCGGTCGGTTGAGCTGGGCTTCGAGTTCGGCCAGGCCCATCGGCTGGTCTTCGGTGAGCCGCTGCACCACCTGCGGTGCGGCGAGCACCAGAAACGCCTTGGCCTCGAACTGGCGCGCGGCGCGCTGCACTTCGCGGGTGATCTCGTGGCAGACCGTTTCGACCGTCTTCACGCTGCCGCGTCCTTCGCATACGGTGCAGGGCTCGCAAAGGATATGCCCCAGCGATTCGCGCGTGCGCTTGCGCGTCATCTCGACCAGGCCCAGTGGCGAGAAATCGTGCACCTGGGTGCGCGCCGGATCGCGCTTGAGCTCCTTCTCCAGGGCGCGCAGCACCTGCGCGCGATGGTCCTCGTTCTTCATGTCGATGAAGTCGAGAATGATGATGCCGCCGAGGTTTCTCAGGCGCAGCTGCCGCGCGATCGCCTGCGTGGCTTCGAGATTGGTCTTGAGGATGGTTTCCTCGAGATTGCGATGGCCGGTGAAGGCGCCGGTATTGACGTCGATCGTCGTCATCGCCTCGGTCTGGTCGATCACCAGATGGCCGCCGGACTTGAGATCGACCTTGCGCGTGAGCGCCCGGCCGATGTCGTCCTCGACACCGTAGAGATCGAAGATCGGCGCATGGCCCTCGTAGAGCCCGACCAGATGCGCTCCGCCCGGCACGAAATCGAGCGCGAACTGCTTGAGCTTGGCGAACTCGCTGGCGCTGTCGATGCGCACGCGCTCGACGTCGGTGCCGAGCAGGTCGCGCAGGATACGCATCGACAGCGGCAGGTCGCCGTGCACGAGCGTGCCGTGCTGGGCCATGCGGCTGCCCTGGCTCACCGAAGTCCACAGGCGCAGCAGAAACTCCAGATCGTGCGCGAGCGCATCCTCGCTCGCGCCTTCGGCCGCGGTGCGCGCGATCACGCCGAACTGCGGGCACAGGCGCTGATGCAGGCCGGCGACGATGTCCTTGAGCCGGTGGCGCTCGGCCTCGTCTTCGATGCGCGCCGAAACGCCCGCGTGCGGCTCGAACGGCAGCAGCACGAGATAGCGCGACGGCACCGACAGCAGGGTCGTGAGCCGCGCGCCCTTGGTACCGAGCGGATCCTTGAGGATCTGCACGAGCACGTCCTGGCCTTCGCTGAGCAGCTTGCCGATCGGCGGCTGCGGCAGCGGCTCGCCGTTGGCGTTCTGCGTCGGCACCATGTCGGCCACGTGCAGGAACGCGGTGCGCTCGAGCCCGATCTCGACGAAAGCGGCCTGCATGCCCGGCAAGACCCGCTGGACGCGGCCCTTGTAGATGTTGCCGACGAGGCCGTGGCGCGAGGCGCGCTGGATATGGATCTCCTGCGCGGCTCCGTTCTCGACGAGGGCCACGCGGGTTTCCTGCGGACCGATGTTGACGAGGATTTCGGTGCTCATGCGCCGGGAGACGAGAGACGGGGAACGGGAGACGGTTTGATGCCAGCCTTGGCCAACAGCTCGCAGGTTTCGAAAAGCGGCAGGCCGACCACGCCGGTGTAACTGCCGCGAATTTCGCGTATCCAGCGCGCGGCTCCGCCCTGGATCGCATAGGCACCGGCTTTGTCGGCCGGCTCGCCGCTGGCCCAGTAGGCGGCGGCGTCTTCGGGCGTGATCGGGCCGAAGCTCACTTCGGTGACGCTGAGCGCCTCGTAGACCACCTCGCCGCGCACGAGGGCGACGGCCGAGCAGACCCGGTGCGTGCGACCCGACAGCCGGGCGAGCATGGCCAGCGCATCCTCCCGATCGTTCGGCTTGCCGAGAATCTCGCCATCGATCGACACGTCGGTATCCGCACCGAGCACGAACAATCCGCCGCCCGCGGAGTGTCCGCCATGCACGTGTCCGCCAGTGTCCGCCGTACGCGCCTTGGACAGCGCCAGCCGGCGCGCGAAGGCTTCGGGAGACTCGCCGGCGGCGGCTTTCTCGGGCACGTCGGCAGGCTTGCAATCGAACACGTAACCGACGCCGCGCAGCATCGCCACGCGCCTCGGCGAGCGCGAGGCGAGCACGAATTGGGGAGCGGAAATCACGGTGGAAGCAGCAGTCATCGCGACACTATCGCATGGGCCCCAAAGCGCTCGCAAAAGCCTTTCGCGGCTTGCGCGCGATCGACCGGGCATGGCGGCGGCATCGATCTTGCCCCTGCACCGGTATCGGGCCGAAAGGCTTGGCCCGCCATCTGTACGGAGTGAGATACTCCGGCGTTCAAGAACATTTCGAACCATGACCATGCAGACCCTGAGCCCCTCCCAGTTCCAAGCCCTCATCGCCTCGGGCGCCACCGTGCTCGACGTCCGCATGCCCGAGGAGGTCGCCATCGCCTCGCTGCCCGGCGCGGTCAACATTCCGCTGATGGACTTGCCCGATCGCATCGGCGAATTAAACCCGCAGGCTCCGATCGCCGTCT
This sequence comes from Hydrocarboniphaga effusa AP103, assembly GCF_000271305.1. Lineage (GTDB taxonomy): Bacteria > Pseudomonadota > Gammaproteobacteria > Nevskiales > Nevskiaceae > Hydrocarboniphaga > Hydrocarboniphaga effusa. Next base: position 149,146 of record NZ_AKGD01000002.1, on the reverse strand, counting down.
TATGCCACCACGGCGTTCGCAGCGAACACGCAAGCCGCTTCCTGGAGCACAACGGTTTCACCCAGGTCTCGCACCTGGAAGGTGGAATCGATGCCTGGTCCGAGCAAATCGATGCGAGGGTGCCGCGGTACTGAAGCCGTCTGATCGGTAACCACTGCGTCTACTAAAAAGCTTTCATTGGGGGATTTTCGCGATGCGCCTGTCGGCATTCAAAGCGGCTGCTGCCGCGCTCTTTCCCGTGCTCGCGCTGTCGACTTCGTCGGCCTGGGCCAACGAGCTCGTCAACGTCTATCGCCTGGCGGCGGACAACGATGCGCAGATCGCGGCCGCCGCGCATCAGCGCGACGCAGCGCTCGAAGCCAGGCCCCAGGCGCGGGCGGCGTTGCTGCCGTTGATTTCAGGCAGCTACTCCTATGGCAAAGGGCACTCCATCGGATCACAGGAGCAAATCTCCGAAATCGGCGTGCCAATCACTGATTCCAGCGGAAATCCGGTGGATGCCGACGGCGATGGCCGTCAGGACACCGAGTTGCGTCCGACGCCGATCGGCAGGCGCTTCAACACCAACGACACCAACAAGAACCTCAACATCAGCCTGACCCAACCGCTGTTCGATTGGGCCTCGTTCCTTAGGCTCTCGAAGTCGGCCGATCAGCTCGCGCTCGCTCAGGCCTCGTTCCGCGCAGCCGAGCAAAACCTGCTGCTGCGTTCGGCCCAGGCCTACTTCAACTATCTCGCGGCCAACGACGACCTGCGCTATACGGGGGCTCGCAAAGCTTCGCTGGAACGCCAGCTCGAGCAGGCCAAGAAGCGCTTCGACGTCGGTCTTTCGGCGATCACGGACGTGCAGGAAGCCCAGGCCAGCTATGACGTCACCACGGCCGACGTCATCGCAGCCGAACAGGCGCTCGCCTCCGCGCGCGAAGCCCTGCTTGAAGTTACCGGCCAGCAGGACGCGCGGCTGGTTGCGTTGCAGGAAGAGATTCCGTTGCCGGGCCCGCAACCCGAAGACATGAACGCCTGGCTCTCCTCGGCCAAGGACAATAATTTCGACCTCGCGATCGCGCGCATCAACGCCGAACTCGCAGGGCGTGACGTGGATATCGCAAGAGCGGGGCATTATCCGACGCTCAACCTCGTCGGCCAGTACACGGACATCAGCCAGGACAGCAAAGAACGCAAATCGGAAATCGGTGACTTCTATCAAGAAAACAGAGGACCGAGCGTCGCCGTGCAGGTGAACGTCCCGATCTTCAGCGGTTTTCTAGTCAACTCGCAGACGCGCCAGGCGGCGAATGTCGAAGATCAGCGCAAGGCCGAACTGCTCGGCAGCCAGCGCAGCGTCGCAAGGCAGACGCGCGATGCCTACCTCAAAGTGCTTTCGGGCTCAGCCCGCGTGAAGGCGCTCAAGCAAGCCGTGATCTCGAATCAGACCGCGCTGCAGGCCAGCGAGACCGGCCTCGAAGTCGGCACGCGCACGACCGTCGACGTGCTCAACGCGCAAAGCCTGCTGTTCAGCGCGCAGCGCGACTATGCACGCGCGCGCTACGACTATCTGGTGTCGATCCTCACGCTGAAATCGGCGGCGGGACGGCTCACCGAAAGCGATCTGGCCGAGATCGATCAGCTGCTCGTCAGCGGCTGATCGATTCCCGCATCGTTTCCGCGTAGAACACGCGTCGAACGCAAAGGCCGGGTCGGACGACCGGCCTTTTGCTTGCAGGCCTGCTTTAATGCGCGCATGACCTTGATCTACAGCTTTCCGGCGGTGGTGGACGCGCGTGCGCATACGCTGGTGCTCGGCTCGATGCCCGGCGCGCTTTCGCTACAGGCGAACCAGTATTACGCGCATCCGCAGAACGCCTTCTGGAGGATCATGGGCGATCTGTTCGGCGCCCATCGCGAGCTGGCTTATCCCGACCGCCTGCGTCTGCTGCAACACCACGGCCTCGCGCTCTGGGACGTGCTCAAGTGCTGCATCCGTCAAGGCAGCCTCGATTCGAGCATCTTCGAAGACAGCATCGAGCCGAACGATCTCGCCACGCTGCTGCGCGATCATCCGCGCATCGAGCGCGTGTTCTTCAACGGCAGCAAGGCCGAGCAGAGCTTCAAGCGCTACGTGCGCCTGCCCGCGCTCGCCTCGCCGCCGCGCTTCGCACGCCTGCCGTCGACGAGCCCGGCGCATGCGACGCTGAACTACGCGGCCAAGCTCGAAGCCTGGCGTCTGCTGTTGTCTCCCCCTGCCGCCCGCAAAGGGCCGTGTGAGGCTTCGCCGTCATAGCGGGGCGTCGCCCATCCCGAAAAAAATCCCTCGTCCGGCGCTACGCGCCACCTGCTCCCGAGAACGCACGCCGGGCCTACCGCCGCTGCGCCTCGAGCGTCTGGGCAAACAAGGTCGCGCCCGTGCTGTCCTTGAGCGCCACCGTCATCGCGCGCGTACGCGCATCGATGTCGACCTGGCCGAAGAACTGGTAGTTGGCGCTCGGCGGCAGATTGCTCTGCCCCTTCGGCGGCGCCTTGGCGAACACCAGTTGCGGGCCGAAGGTGTCATCGAGTTCGCCCGGGCCGAAGGTGCCCGCGTGCAGTGGTCCGGCGACGAATTCCCAGAACGGCTCGAAGTCATCGAAGCGCGCCTGCTTCGGCTCGTAGCGATGCGCGGCGCAGTAATGCACGTCGGCCGTCAGCCACACGGTGTTGCCGATACGGCTGCGCTTGATGAAGCGCAGGATTTCGGCGATCTCGAATTCGCGTCCGAGCACCGGGCCGTTGCCGTTGGCGATCGCTTCGAACTGTGGACGTTGCTGCGCATCGACCCCATCGCCGACGAGCAGGCCGATCGGCATGTCGGCCGCGATGACTTTCCAGGTGGCGGTCGAATCACGCAGGCCGCGCTTGAGCCAGGCGATCTGTTCGGCGCCCAGAAAGGCGGTCGCCTCACTCCGCGAGCCCTGGCGGTTGTAGCTGTTCGGCCCGCGATAGCTGCGCATGTCGAGCACGAAGACATCGAGATCGTCGCCATACGGAATGCGCCGATAGACACGCTGTGCTTCGTCCTGCGTGTGCGAGCGCATCGGCGCGTAATCGAGAAAGGCCTTGGTCGCACGTGCGACGAGCGTCTGCACGCGCTTCTCGGTGTACGCCGCGTTGGCCGACAGATCCTTGGCGGCCGACCAGTTGTTGGTGACCTCGTGATCGTCCCACTGCCAGATCTGCGGCACCTGCGCGTTGAACGCGCGGACATGGTGATCGTGCAGGTTGTACAGATACGCGCGGTGATATTCGCGCAGCGTCTCGGCGACCTTGGTCTTCTCGGGCACCGCGTCGAGAAACGCGTTGTACCACCAGCTTCCATCGGCGAGCGCCACTTCGGGCTTCATCGGCCCGTCGGCGTAGATGGTGTCGCCCGAATGCAGGAAGAAATCCGGATCGACTGCGCGCATCGCCTCGTAGCAGCGCATGCCGCCATCGTCCGGATTGATGCCCCAGCCCTGCCCCGCGGTGTCTCCACCCCAGACGAAGCGCAGACCTTCGCGACGCCGCGGACGCGTGCGGAACACGCCGTTCACGGGCTCGCTCTCGGCCGCTTCGTCGTCGAGGTTCTGGAACATCGTGCGCACGTAGATCTCGCGCCCCTGCGGCAAGCCGCTCAGGTCGACGCGCGCGGTGTAGTCCGAGGCTTCGAGCGCATAAGGTCCGACGATGCTCTGCTTCTGGTCGAACTGCGCATCGAGCGACCACTCCACGACGAGCCGCGATTCGCGATCGGCCCGGCTCCAGACGATGGCCCGGTCGGCGAGCACATCGCCGATCTGCAAACCCCAGTCGGCCCGCGGCCGCGACGCATCCGCAGCCACCACCACCGGCGCCTGCCGCGCGGCCAGCACACCCGGCAGACAGCCGCCGAGCAACAGGCCACCCGCAGCTCCAGCCGACGATTTCAAGAACCCGCGACGCGACGACTCGACTCGCTTGGACATTCCCTGTCTCCTGGCTCGTAGTGAGGTACGTGATGAGAAGCCAGCCGAGCGTAAGCGGCGCAGATGAAGGCTTTGTTGCGGTTTGTAGCGCTTCGTCTTGATGTGCCACGGTTCTCGTTTTTACCTGCATGGCTTCGGCAGACTAAGACGCATCGGATAGGGAGACCGTTATGCGCTGGGGATCGCAGCTGTTGTCGTCGTGCTGGGTGTTGCTGTCGTTGTCGCTAGGCGCTTGCAGCAGCACGCCGCAAGCCACGTCACCACCGCAACCGGAAGCCGCTTCCGCGCTGTCGCCCGAAGACCAGGCGCTCGTCGCGTTCGCCAAGGTCTACGGCTACGTGCGCTGGTTCTATCCGGGCGATGAAGCCTTCGAAGCCGACTGGTGGACACGCTTCGCCGTCGAAGGCGCGGGCCGCATGTTGCAGGTCCACGACACGCAGCAACTGCGTCCGGCGCTCGAAGCGGCATTCGCGCCGCTTGCCCACAACCTCAAGTTCTACGCCGACGGTGAGCCGCATCCGTTCACGCCGCTGCCAAGCGACACCGGCGGGCTGCAAGTGGTGGCCTGGCAGCACTACGGCGCTGGATTGGGAGAAATCGATCGGCTGTACAAAAGCCTGCGCCTGAATCGTGAAGCAGCGGTCAAGGATCCCGGCGCGGGCATGATCACGCAGTTCGTCGATGCCAAGCCCTATCGCGGCATGCGCATCCAGTTGCGCGGCGCGCTGCGCGTGCAGCAGAAGCAGGCCGACGACACGCGCGGGCATCTGTATCTCAACGTCATGGCGAACAGGCGTTCGATCCAGCTGCTCAAAATGGAAGAACACCCGGTGCGCAGGCCCGACTGGCAGGTTTACGAAATCGAGGCAACGGTGGCCGATGAAGCGGAGCGCATCGTCTTCGGCGTGTTCATGCGCGGCGCGGGCTCGCTAGGGGCCGACGATCTCGAACTGCGGGTCGCGCCGGCTGGAAGCGATCAGTGGCGTCGCGTGACCATCCCCAACGCAGGCTTCGAGCAGGACGCGCGCACGATTGCGGGCTGGACGCAGGGCTCGCGCGCGCATCGCTTCTGGCTCGACACGCAGGAGCCGCATGCGGGCAAGCAGTCGCTGGCAATCACGCCGCTCGCCCTGCCGCAAGGCCCGCTGTTCGCCGAACACGCCATGCCGGGCGACGTGCTGGACCTGCGCCTTGCGGACACTTTGCACGCCTTCATGCCGCTGGCGCTGTACAGCGATGCGCGCAGCACGCTGCCGCGCCTAGCGACGGCGCCTTATCAGCCGCCGGCATTGCCTGCGAATTTCCAGAGCTACGGCGACGAGCGCGTGCGCATCGCAGCGGCGGTCGTGGCCTGGAACGCCTTCCAGCACTTCTATCCCTACTTCGACGTGGTGCAGACCGACTGGAACGCCGAGCTGCCGAAGCTGCTCGCAGCCGCAAGGCAGGCAGCGGATGCCGAGGCGATGCAGCGCGTGCTGCAACGCCTGGTGCACGCGGCGCACGACGGCCACGGCAGGGTGACGCTCGGCGGAGCCCCGAAGCAGCCGTACGGCGAACTGCCGCTGGCCATCGGCTGGATCGAAGGCCGCGCCGTCGTCACGCAAACGCTGGTGCCACAAAACGTACAGGTCGGCGACGTGATCGTGAAGATCGACGGCGTGGCCACCGAAGCGCTCGCACGCGACGAAGACGCCCTGCTTTCCGGCTCTCCGCAGTGGCGGCGCTTGTGGGCGGGCCGCCTGGGCGGAGGCGATCCGGCCGTGGCCAAGCGTCTCGACATCGAGCGCGGCAGTCGGCATCTGCAAGTGGAACTCAAGCCCGAGCGGCGCACACCGATGCCCGATCAGCCGCGCGCCCACGTCGAACAGCTGCGTCCCGACATCTGGTACGTGGACCTGCGCACCACGCCGATGGACGAGATTCGCGCTCACCTCGATACGCTTGCTGCGGCCAAGGGCGTGATTTTCGATCTGCGCGGCTATCCCAAGGACAACCACGAAATCCTGCGCCACCTGCTGCGCGAACCCGAGCAGACGCAATGGATGTTCGTGCCGAAGATCACGCGGCCGGATCGCGACTGGCCCGCCGGCTTCGACGGCATGGGTTGGAACCTGCAACCTGCGCAGCCGCACATCGGCGGACGCGTGGCCTTTCTGACCGACGAGCGCGCGATCAGCTACGCCGAGTCGGTCATGGGCTACGTCGAAGGCTTGAAGCTCGGCGAAATCGTGGGCTCGCCAACCGCCGGCACCAACGGCAACATTCGCCAGTTCGGACTGCCGGGCGGCCTGGGCCTGGCGTTCACCGGCATGCGCGTGCTCAAGCACGACGGCACGCAGCTGCACGGCATCGGCGTGCTGCCGACCGTTGCGGTCATGCCGACGATCGTCGGCATTCGCGAAGGCCGCGACGAGGTACTCGAAGTGGCATTGCGAGGCCTGGTGCCAGCTGCGCCTCGGTAGGCCGGCTCGGCGCGCCGCCCGTAACCCACCGGCATTTCAAGCCGCGCGCAAGCTCGGTGCCGACAGTGCCGCGTCGAGCTTGATCCAGTCGCCTTCGCGCAGATGCGCACGCGCGAGCTCGAGCACCGCCGCGAACACCGGCGCCGGCACCATCGCGCGCATGCCGAACAGCAAAGCGCAGCGTTCGGCGTGCGTCATGTACGGCAGCATCCAGCGCAGCACGAGCATGGCTTCGTCGGGCGTCTGCGAGGCGACGATGCGATGTTCGAGATCGAGCAGCTGCGCGTCGCTGCAGTGCGCCCACAGCTGCGCCCCATGCACCACTTCCTCGTACTGCATGTGCGAGAAGTTCTCGCCCACGAACAACGCGAGCTCCCGATACAGCTTCAGCGCGAGCGCCGGGCGCGCCGAGGCGTCGGCCGCTTCGAAGGCGTCGACCTGTGCTTCGAGCGTGGCGATCTCGCGCTGATGCTCGACATGCTCGATCGAAATGCGCGCTGCCGCGCCGACGGCGACACTTTCGAGCAGCGGATGGATGAACTCGTTCTCGTGGCCCAGATGCGCCCTCATGCAGCCGAGCAGGGCGCGCAGCTGCGCCAGCGCGGGACCGGTGTCGGCGGCATCGCCCTCATCCATGCGGCCGATGGCGACGAGCGTGTCCGCCATGAAGGCGCGCAGGGCTTTATGGATGCCGGCGTAGAGATCGTAGCGCGGCGCGGTCGGGAAGGTCATCGGAAGCTCCTGAAAGAAATTTTCGAGGAGCGCAGTCTAGGAACGCGGCCTTGGCCGCGTTGCTAAATGTTTCGTCAGCGAATCTTAAAAACTTCTTACACCGCGCAGAAAACCCCGAATCAGCGTCGTGAGCGAAGACAGTCCGCATGCGGACGGAGCGCGGGTCGATGGCCCGGCCGATGAGGGATTCAATGTCACGCATCGGCAAGCCGGCGACGAAGCGTGATCGATACACGCAAGGATTTCGAGCACCGCCCGCATGCGGGCTGCCGAGCACAGCAGCTGAGTCGGGGTGTTCTCAGCTCGCCGGAATGCGCAGCTTTTGCCCAACGGCCAGATGACTGCCGTCGATGCCGTTGGCATCGCGCAGCGAATTCACGCTGACCTTGTACTGCTTGGCGATGCTGCTGAGCGTCTGTCCCGAGCGCACCTTGTGCGTGCGCGGTGCCTTGGGCTTGCTCCTGGCGGCCGGCCTGGCCTGCTCGCGGCGCTCGGCCTCGACGGCTGCGGTTTCGGCGCGCGTGAGACTGGGCTTGGATTCGCCCACCGCCACGATCACCGGCCCCGGCCGGCGCTCCTCGCGCGGCGGCACCTTGAGTAGCTGGCCGATCCGCACGCTGTCGTTCTTGAGCCCGCTCGCGCTCTTGATGGAGGCGACGCTGGTGCCGTACTGCTTGGCGATCTTGCCGAGCGATTCGCCCTTGGCGACCTTGTGCAACAGAAAGAAACTGCGCTGGCTGTCGAAGCGCTCACTGCTGCCGAGCTTGGCGTAGCCGACGTTGAACGCGCTCGCATGTCCGGCCGGAATGCGGATCACATGGCCCGGCGGCACGTAGAGCTTGCCTTCGATGACCTCGGGCCGGTACGCCGGATTGAGCTTGCGGAACACCTCATCGTCGGCGTCGCAGAGCCGGCGCAGGGTTTCGTACGGCACGTAGTGCTTGGTCTCGACGGTGTCGTAGCGCAGCGGCGCATTGCGTTGCAGTTGCTCGCCGAAATGCGTCTTCCATTCGCGCTCGACGTCGGAGGCGGCGAGGAATTCCGCATAGAAGTTCTGCGAGGCGAAGCCGAAGCTCTTGGCGTCGTAGCGCGCGATCAGGTCGGGCAGCGTGTTGCCGTTGACCTTCTGCAGGCCGCGCGCGATGCCGCCGCGGCCGTGGTTGTACGCGGTCAGCGCGAGCGGCCAGGCGCCCAACGCGTTGTAGTCGTCGCGCAGATGGCGGGCGGCGGCGTCGGTGCTGGTCCATGGGTCGCGACGATCGTCGACGACCTCGTTCAAGCGCATATAGATCTTCGCGGACGAAGGCATGAACTGCCACAGGCCGGCCGCGCCGACCTTGGAATAGGCCTCGACGTTGAAGCTCGACTCCACCAACGGCAGCCGGGTGAGCTGCACCGGCAGGCCGTAGCTGCGGAAGATGCTTTCCATCGCCGGCATGTACTTGCCCGAAGTCTCGAGCGCGAGCGCGGTGCGCTCCTTGAGCCCTCGCTGGGCGCGCAGGGTGCCGACCGCATCGCGGAAGCGGCGCTCGCCCGGGACATCGGCATAGAGCTGCCAGACGCGGCGCTGTTCTTCGTTGAGTTGCTGCGGGCTGTCGCGCAGCCTGTCGACTTCTTCGAGCAGGCGGTTGTAGCGCGCCTTGGCCCGGGTCTCCTCGTCGTTCTTGAGCCTGGCGAGCGCGAGCTTGTCGAGGCGCATCGCGTCGGCGCGGAAATCGAGCACCTCGAATACCTTGTTCGGGTAGGTCGACGAGTGGATGGCGCTCTGGTTCTCGGAATACTGACCGAACACCTTGGTCCAGAACGCGACCTTGGGCTGGAGCGAGTCGTAGCGCGGAAACAGCCTGGAATCGAGCGCCGGTATCTTGCCTTCGCGCGGGGCGGTGCTGCCGGCGACCGCCGCAGTGGCAGCCGCCGGCGTGCCCGGCACCACCGCCTGCACGGGCGCCTGGCCGGGCGCTTCGGCGGCCTCGGCCGGCGCCGCAGGTTCGGCCGCATCGGCGGCCCGATCGACAACATTCGTCACGGCTTCGACAGCGGCGGCAGGCTGCGTTACGACCGGATCGGTGCCGACCGGCGCGCTCAGCGGCGCGGCTTCCGCGGGTGCCGGCTGCGCCGCCTGCTGGGCGCTCGATGCCGCCGCGAAACCCAGCAGCAGCGTGGAAAACCAATGAATCCTTTGCACTGAAAACCCCGGGTGCGAGGCCGGCCGAAGGCCGGCGGGAAGCTCACCGAACGATGCTAGCCCAGGCCTCCCGGATGAACAAATGCTGTTCCGCAACAAGCACGTGCAAGCGCCTCAGCCTATAGACCGTGGCCGCGATCAGGACGGTTTCGCGGTCGGAACGGGCGAGCGCCTGGGATAAGCTACCGACACGTCGATATCGAAAATCACGAGCGGCCTGTCACCCGCATCCGGCCGGCCACCCGCATCTTCAGCAAGCCTCCAAGACCTGCCATGGGCCAGCCTTATCCTGCCGTCGAGCCGTACCGCACGCACCGTCTCAAGGTCTCGGAGCTGCACGAGATCTACATCGAGGAATGCGGCAACCCGCGCGGCAAGCCGGTGGTGTTCGTCCACGGCGGTCCGGGCGGCGGCACCGAGCCCTGGCATCGTCAGTTCTTCAACCCGCAGCTCTACCGCATCGTGCTGTTCGACCAGCGCGGCTGCGGCCGCTCGAAGCCGCATGCCGAGCTGCGCGACAACACCACCTGGGACCTGGTCGCCGACATCGAGCGCATCCGCGGGCTGCTCGGCATCGAGCGCTGGGTGGTGTTCGGCGGATCGTGGGGCTCGACCCTCGCGCTGGCCTACGCGCAGACGCACCCGGACGCGGTGCGCGCGCTGGTGCTGCGCGGCATCTTCCTGCTGCGCCCGGAGGAGATCCGCTGGTTCTACCAGGAGGGCGCCAACTGGCTGTTCCCGGATGCCTGGGAGCATTACCTCAAGCCGATTCCGCGCGAGGAGCGCGACGACCTGCTGCACGCCTATCACCGCCGGCTGACCAGCGACGATGTCCAGGTGCGTCGCGAGGCCGCGCGCGCCTGGAGCATCTGGGAAGGCGCGACCAGCAAGCTGCTGCCGAGCCGCGACATGGTCGCCCGCTTCGGCGAGGACCACTTCGCCGAGGCCTTCGCGCGCATCGAGTGCCATTACTTCGTCAACAACGGCTTCTTCCGCTCGCCGAACCAGCTGCTCGAAGATGCCTACCGCATCCGCCACATTCCGGGCGTGATCGTGCAGGGCCGCTACGACGTGGTCTGCCCGATCAAGTCGGCCTGGGATCTGCACCGTGCCTGGCCCGAGGCCGACCTGCAGATCGTCGGCGACGCCGGCCACGCGGCGAGCGAGCCGGGCGTGCTGTCGAGGCTGGTCGCGGCAACCGAGCGCTTTGCCTCGCTGTAGGGCACGCGTGGCCGAAGCCCTCGCGGGACGGTCGAGCCAGGCCCTACGACGGCCCGATCTGCCCCGCGCATTCGCAAGGCCTTATGACGGAAATGCGGCGCAAATTCACCTGGAGCGGCGTTTTTAGACGGTTTCGATATTGGTGCACTCATCGTTGCGATCGATACGCTGCAACAGTCCACGCCTAATCTGACTGGCTTGGTTGCCAGGCATCGGGCCCGACCTCGAATGGAACCCACATGAAGACCGTCGTCATCATCGGAGCCGGCTTTTGCGGCGCCGTCACAGCCGCCCAGTTGCTGCGCCAGGCCAGCGAACCGCTGCGCGTGGTGCTGATCAACCGCTCGGGCCTGATGGCCCGCGGCCTGGCCTACGGCACGCGCACCGACGAGCACGTGCTCAACGTGCCGGCCGGGCGCATGAGCGCGTTTCCGGACGACGACGACAGCTTCCTGCGCTACGCCCGGCGCGAAGACCCGGAGCTGTCGGCCAACAGCTTCGTCTCGCGCCGGCTGTTCGGCGATTACCTCGAATGGATCACGCGCGAAGCCGCGCGCGCCGCACCCGCGGGCAGCGAATACCGGCCCATGGTCGGCGACGTCGAGCGCATCGAAGTGGTCGGCGAAGGGGCCCGCGTGCACTTCAAGCCGCGCCGGGTGATCGAAGCCGATCGCGTGGTGCTCGCGCTCGGCAACTTCGCCCCGGCCGATCCGCGCGTGGCGCCCGAATACGAGGGCTTCTACAGCCACCCGCGCTACGTGCGCGACCCCTGGCGTGCCGATGCGCTCTACGTGGTCAAGCCTGACGAGCCGGCATTTCTGATCGGCACCGGCCTGACCATGCTCGACACCCTGCTGAGCCTGCGCGCGCGCGGCCATCACGCGCCGATCTACGCGCTGTCGCGTCGCGGCCTGCTGCCGCAGCCGCATCGCGAACTCGAAATCCACCCGGTCTACACCAGCGGCCTGCCCAAGCGCCTGCCCGCCACGCCGAACGCGGCCGACTACCTGCGCGGGCTGCGCCAGGAACTCGAGCTCGCACGCAGCGCGGACGTCGACTGGCGCGACATCATCGGCAGCCTGCGCGCGGCGACGCCGACGCTCTGGCAGGCGCTGTCGACCCAGGAACGGCGCCGTTTCATCCGTCATCTGCGCACCTTCTGGGATACGCATCGCCATCGCTGCGCCCCGGCGCTCGGCCGGCTGCTCGACGCCGAACGCGCCGACGGCGACCTGCAGGTGCTCGCCGGGCGCGTGACCGGCTACGAGGATCACGCCGACGGCGTCGAGGTGCTCTGGAAGCCGCGCGGCGGCGACCGCATCGAGCGCCTGGGCGTCGGCTGCGTGATCAATTGCACGGGGCCGGAAAGCGATACGCGCACGACCGGCGAAGCGCTGATCGCCCAGCTGCGCGACGACGGCCTGCTGACGCCCGACGAGCTCGGACTCGGCCTGATCGTCGACGGCGACTACCGGCTCGTCGGCCAGGACGGGCGCCCGTCGCCGGTGCTGCACTACGTCGGCCCGTTCCTGCGCGCCCAGCATTGGGAGGCCACCGCGGTACCCGAACTGCGCCGGCACGTGGCCGCGCTGTCGGCGGTATTGCAGCGCTCGCTTCGCGAGCTGGCCCGGCCGCTGGCGACCGCCGGCTGAGCGCGCGCCCGGCTCGTCGGCGCCCCCTGCGGAGCGCTTACGGAGCCGTCGCGGGCTCCGCGTCGAGATCGACAGGCTCAGGCCCGTCCTTTCGCTTCTTGGCCTTCTTCTTGATCTCGAAGCTGCTCATCTCGCCATAGGTGACCTTGTAGCCGTCGCCGTAGAGCGCCTTGTTGGTCATGCGCGTCACGATGAAGCGGTGCAGCTTGCCGTTCTTGCTCGTGATCGAAACATCGTCACCGACGTCGATGGCCTCGATGACCACCTCGGGCGAGGCAGCCACCTGTGTTTTCCGGTGGGAGCAGCCCGCCATCGACAACGCGATGATCGTGGCGAGCATGAGCTTGAGCAGGTCGGACATGGGTATTCCCTTGGGATGAAAGTTCACTGGGAAACTTCGTTCAGGCGTCGTGAGCGAATGCAGATCGAATGTGGATTGCGAGCATCGCCCTCGTGCGAGACGCGGAGCGCAGCAGCTTAAGCGGAGTTGCTCAGCCCGGCTCCAGATACAGCGCTCCACCGCCACTCGCATCGGCGGTGCGAACCTGCAGCGAAACGTCGCCTTCGACGATCCAGCCTTCGCCGGCGATCGGAACGCGACGGCCGTCGGCGAAGTCGGTGTAGCCGCTCAAGCGATAGCGCGCTCTGCCGGCCGCAACGCGCAGGCGCACCGACCCGGAAGTCTTGCCGGGGCCGAGCCGCAGTTCGCCCGCAGCGCCGCCGTCGATGCTGATACGCACCACTTCGGCGCGCTGCGCAGGGCCCAGTCGGTTGCGCACGAGCACCGAGCCGGCGCTGTCGGAGGGCCGCGCGTACGCGCCCGACGAAACCGCTCCCGGCCCGGATTCGGCCAGCCCGTAATACGACAGCTGGTCGGTACCGTAGCGGCGCTGCAGGTCGCAGACATCGACGCGTCCGTCGCGCGCGGCGGCGACCGATCGGCTCGCCGTCGACCGCGTCGAGCGCCTGGACGCAGCGCCACCCGCGGCGGGCCTGGTCTTCGGGGCGGCGGACGTCGCGGATCGATTCGCACAATCGCAGGGCGGCGGCTCGGGTCCGGCGGCGGCGAGCGGGGTGGTGGAATTCGATGGGGGCACCTGGGCCTGCAATCGCGCTTTCACCTGGGCCAGGCTCGGCTCCGATTCCGCCGGCCCTGCGGATGCCGGCTGGGCTGCGGCCTCGGGCGTGGGCGCCTGGGCCGGCGAGCCTGGCTCGTCGCCGATACCCGCGGCCCGGCGCGCATCGGCGGCCTGTTGGGCCACCGCGGCTTCGTTCCAGAGCGATTTCGGAACCATCGGCGACGTGTTGCCGCCGCCGATGGGCGGCGCGGCCTCCGAAGTCCAGACCTTGGTCGCTCCGCGCGGGGCGAAGATCCAGCCGGCCTGGTAGGCGATCGCGGCCAGCGCGACGGTCATCGCGAGCACGATGAGGCCGGCGCGGCCGGAGGCGTTCACCGGCACCCAGCGGCCGTCGGAGGGACGCGGTCTCTTGCCCGCCAGCCCCAGGGCCAGCAGCGTCACCGCAATCAGTACACAGAAAACCAGCAGCAGCGATTTCATTCGCGTCCCGGCCTAGCCTGTTCTCATTTATTTAAAATTGTTTCGCTTGGAACGTAAATAGCACGTCGATCGCTATCGGTACTCTCCATCCGACTTATCGCCGGGCCGCGGCATGCGAAACACCGGAAAGCGCCCCGCCCTGACTTCGGTCCACGACAGGAAACCGCTGTGATCGGTATCCATCCTGTCGAAATAGGGTGCGAGCTCCGGGATGGCTTCGAGTTCGGCCTTGCTCAGTTTGCCGTCGTGATCGACATCCGCGGCTTCGAATTGCTGGAAGGTGATCGGCCCTTCGTCGCGCACATCGCGCCCTCCGCAGGCAGCCAGCAGCAGGCAGGCACCGCCGAGCACAGCCAGCGGTCGGGCGATGGAAAGTGGGGGCTTGGACATTCGGCGAATTCGGCAACGGCATCCGGGACGGGTACGCAGTGTAAGACCGTTGCGCCCGCATTTCGGGGCTCTGGCCCGTGTCGTGTCTTTATGCATTCTTTACATCCTGCGCCACCGATCGGAATGGAGCCTTAGCGCCGCTGGTTTCGATACTGCCGCCCTCCCAACCTTCAACGAAAAAGGGACGGCACATGACATTGGCATTCTGGTGGGGCGGGACGATCGCGATGGGCTTGCTGGCCTATCTGCTCTACGCGCTGCTGCATGCGGAGCGGTTCTGATGAACGCGCCCGATCTGCTGCAGCTGCTGTTCTACGCCGCCGCGTTGCTCGTGCTCTGTCCGCTCGCGGGCCGCTACCTGCATGCCATGCTCTCGCCCGATCGCGGCGGCGCGCTGGCCCTGCCCGAGCGCCTCGTCTACGGCGCCTGCGGAGTCGATGCGCAGCGCGAGCAGAACTGGAGCGAATACGCACGCGCCCTGCTCGCCGTGAACGGCGCCGGCATCGCGCTGCTGTTCGCGATCCTCAAGTTCCAAAATCTTCTGCCACTCAATCCGGGCGGCCTGCCGGGACTGTCCTGGCATCTCGCGCTCAATACCGCGATCAGCTTCGTCACCAACACCAACTGGCAGTCCTACGGCGGCGAATCGACGATGTCGATGTTCTCGCAGGCCTTCGGGCTCACCGTGCAGAACTTCCTGTCGCCCGCGACCGGCATCGCCGTGGTGCTCGCGCTCGTGCGCGGCCTGGTGCGTCGCGAAACTTCGAGCGTCGGCAACTTCTACGTCGACATGACGCGCGCCGTGCTCTACGTGCTGCTGCCGCTTTCGATCGTGTTCGCGCTGCTGCTGGTCTGGCAGGGCGTGCCGCAGAATCTGGTAGCCAGCGTGTCCGCAAGCACGCTCGAAGGCGCGCAGCAGACGCTCGTGCAAGGTCCGGTCGCCTCGCAGGAAGCGATCAAGATTCTCGGCACCAACGGCGGCGGCTACTACAACGTCAACTCCGCGCACCCGTACGAGAACCCGACGCCGCTCAGCAATGCGTTGCAGATGCTCGGCATTCTCGGGCTCGCGGGCGGCCTGGTGTTTCTGTTCGGCCGCATGGCCTCCGACAGGCGCCAGGCCTGGGCCTTGTTCGCGGCCATGCTCATCCCGCTGATGCTCGCGATCGGCGCTGGCTACTGGGCCGAAAGCCAGGGCAATCCATTCGCGGTCGCCTCCGGCGTCGATCCGGCGCTCGCCAACATGGAAGGCAAGGAAGTGCGCTTCGGCACGCTGTCTTCAGTGATCTACGCGGTGTTCACGACGGCGGCTTCCTGCGGCGCGGTCAACGCCATGCACGACAGCTTCACCGCGCTCGGCGGGCTGGTGCCGATGGTGATGATCCAGCTCGGCGAAGTGATCTTCGGCGGCGTCGGCTCGGGCCTCTACGGCATGCTCGTGTTCGCGCTGCTGACGGTGTTCATCGCCGGCCTGATGGTCGGCCGCACGCCCGAATATCTCGGCAAGAAAATCGAAGCGCGCGAGATGAAGCTCGCGGTGTTCGCAGCGCTGATGCCGATGCCGCTCGGTATCCTCGTGCTTGGCGCGTTCGCGATCGCGCTGCCGGTCGGCGTCGCGGGGCTCGCGAATCCGGGGCCGCATGGCTTGTCCGAAATGCTCTACGCCTACACCTCGGCGACCGGCAACAACGGCTCGGCCTTCGCGGGGCTCACCGCGAACACGGCCTTTCACGACACGCTGCTCGGCATCGCGATGCTGATCGGCCGCTTCGGGCCGATCGTGCCTATCCTCGCGATCGCGGGTTCGCTCGCGGCCAAGAAGCGCATTCCGCCTTCGGCCGGCACGTTCCCCACGCATGGCGCGATCTTCGTCGCGCTGCTGATCGGCGTGATCCTCATCGTCGGCGCGCTGACCTATTTCCCGACGCTCGCGCTCGGGCCGGTCGCCGAACATTTCTCGACGCTGGCCGGCCAGCAGTTCTGATGCCCTTCTTCCCCTCCCTCCGGGAGAGGGACCGAGGGGAAGGGCCTGTTCGTCGCAAGCAGGTCCAGCGCTGCGAGTCCTCAACCCTGCCCTCTCCCCAGAGAGAGAGGTCATAACGAAGGAGCTTTTATGAGCACGACGCAAACGCAGCCATTGCTATCCGCTGCGCTCCTCAAACCCGCGTTGATCGAATCGTTGACCAAGCTCGATCCGCGCAAGCAGTTCCGCAACCCCGTCATGTTCATGACCGCCGTCGTCGCCGCGGTGTCGACGCTCGCGAGCTTCACGAGCGGCGGCCAAGCGCTCGGCCTGAACCTGCAGATCGCGCTGTGGCTCTGGTTCACGGTGATCTTCGCCAACTTCGCCGAAGCGCTCGCCGAAGGCCGCGGCAAGGCACGCGCCGACGCGCTGCGATCCGCACAAACCGAAACGCAGGCAGCGAGGCTCGCCAGTCTCGACGACCGGCGCATCGAGCTCGTCAGCAATCGCTCGCTGCGCCGCGGCGATCTGGTGCTCGTCGAGGCCGGTCAATTGATTCCGGGCGACGGCGAAGTGATCGACGGCATCGCCTCGGTGGACGAATCGGCGATCACCGGCGAATCGGCGTCGGTGATTCGCGAATCGGGCTCGGACCGCTGCGCGGTCACCGGCGGCACGCGCGTGGTGTCGGACACGATCGTGGTGCGCATCGGCGCCGATCCGGGCGAGAGCTTTCTCGATCGCATGATCGCGCTCGTCGAAGGCGCTTCGCGCCAGAAGACGCCCAACGAGATCGCGCTGACCGTGCTG
The DNA here is from genome assembly GCF_000271305.1 of Hydrocarboniphaga effusa AP103. GTDB lineage: Bacteria > Pseudomonadota > Gammaproteobacteria > Nevskiales > Nevskiaceae > Hydrocarboniphaga > Hydrocarboniphaga effusa. The sequence goes on along the minus strand of NZ_AKGD01000002.1, from coordinate 132,195 downwards.
CTGATCGGGCTGTCGCTGATCTTCTTGCTCGTGGTCATGACGCTGCCGGCCTGGGCCTCGTATGCGGGCATCTCGCTGTCGGTGCCGCTGCTCGCCGCGCTGCTCGTCACGCTGATTCCCACCACCATCGGCGGCCTGCTGTCGGCGATCGGCATCGCCGGCATGGATCGCCTGTCGGCCCGCAATCTCGTCGCCAAGTCGGGCCGGGCGGTCGAAGCGGCCGGTGACGTCGATACGCTGCTGATCGACAAGACCGGCACGATCACCTTCGGCAATCGGCGCGCGACGCACCTGGTTCCGGTCGGCGATGCTTCGCGCGAGCAGCTGGCCGAAGCCTCGCTCTACGCCTCACTCGCCGATACCACGCCCGAAGGCAAATCCATCGTCGAGCTCATCCGCGAGCAGAAGCTCGCCGAAGCCGATGCGAGCGCCATCGCGAACAGCATCGAGTTCTCGGCCTCGACACGCTTGTCCGGCGCCGATCTGCGCGATGGAACGCAGTTGCGCAAGGGCGCGGTGCAGGCCGTGCTCAAGCAATCCAATGTCGGCGCCGATGCCGAGATGCTCAGGATCGTCGAGAAGATCGCGCGCGGCGGCGCAACACCACTCGCAGTGTCGCGCAACCACAAGCTGCTCGGCATCATCGCGCTGAGCGACGTCGTCAAGCCCGGCATCAAGGCTCGCTTCGACGAGTTGCGCCGCATGGGCATTCGCACGGTGATGATCACGGGGGACAATCCGCTGACCGCCGCCGCGATCGCGGCCGAAGCCGGCGTCGACGACTATCTCGCCGAAGCCACGCCCGAGAAGAAGCTCGAACTGATCCGCAGCGCGCAGGCCGAAGGCCGGCTCGTGGCGATGTGCGGCGACGGCAGCAACGATGCGCCCGCGCTCGCGCAGGCCGACGTCGGCGTGGCGATGAACAGCGGAACGCCGGCCGCACGCGAAGCCGCCAACCTGATCGATCTCGACAGCGATCCGACCAAGCTCCTCGACGTCGTGCTGGTCGGCAAGCAGATGCTGATCTCGCGCGGCTCGCTGACCACGTTCTCGATCGCCAACGACGTCGCCAAGTATTTCGCGATCGTTCCCGCGTTGTTCACGGGCGTTTATCCGGCCCTGCAGGCGCTCAACGTGATGCAGCTGCGATCGCCTGCGAGCGCGGTGCTGTCGGCGGTGATCTTCAACGCGCTGATCATCGTCGCGCTGATTCCGCTCGCGCTGCGCGGCACGCCGTACAAGCCCGCGAGCGCCTCGCAACTGCTCGCACGCAACCTCGGCATCTACGGCCTCGGCGGCCTCGTCGCGCCGTTCATCGGCATCAAGCTCGTGGATCTGGCGATCAATGCGCTGGGTCTGGTTTGAACCTGATTTCGGATGTCGACAACGCGGTGTTCGTCTTCCCTCTCCCGCGTGCGGGAGAGGGTGCCGTGACAGCGGTGGGTGAGGGAACGCCGCTTGGAAAATGACACGCCATACGGGACTGGCGCGCCCTCACCACTACAGGCCTCAGAGCCCTGCATCCAACGGAGTCATTCCATGCTCAATTCATTGCGCCAAGTCGGCGGCTTCCTTCTGCTCATGACGCTCATCACCGGCGTGCTTTACCCTGCCGTCGTCACGGGCACCGCGCAGCTGCTGTTCAAGCACACTGCCAACGGCAGCCTGATCGAACGCGAAGGCAAGGTCGTTGGCTCCGCGCTGATCGGCCAGAACTTCAGCGGCGAAGGCTATTTCCACCCGCGTCCATCATCGGCCGGCAAGGACGGCTACGACGCGGCGGCGTCGAGCGGATCGAATCTCGGCGTGGCGACGAAGTCGCTCAACGAGGCCATCGCGCAACGCGTGGCAGCGCTGCGTCACGATGATCGGCCGGTTCCGGCCGATCTCGCGATGGCATCCGGCAGCGGGCTCGATCCGCATCTGTCGCCGAGCGCTGCCGCGTATCAAATCGACCGCGTTGCGAATGCACGCAAGCTGCCGCGTGAACGCGTCGAAGCACTCGTGAAACAGCACACCGAAGGGCGGCAGCTGGGCTTTCTCGGAGAACCGCGCGTCAACGTGCTCGCGCTGAATCTGGCGCTCGACGCACTGCCGTGATGAGTGGCTATTGCTCGGCCGGAACCCAGACCGAAACCGATCCGGCCGGGCAGGCAAACTCGCCCCATCCGTCCTCGCCGGTTTCGACGGGTGTTTCGATGTGTCCGGTGATGTCGACATAGCGACGATGGGCCTGGCCGATCTCCATGCGCCGCACGCCGCCGTCGCCATTGCTGAGCACCACGGCCATGCCGCCCGGATGTTCGGCGTCACCCAGGCGCGTCCAGCCGATGCAGCCGGCTTCGTCGAAATAGTCGTACTGATCGCCGTAAGCGTAAGCATGACGCGCCTGAAGATAGCGATCGATCAGGAACTGATGGCTGTCCATCCAGACCTCGTGCTCGTTGCCGTCGGGGCCGGTGTCCTGGTAATGCGCGCCGTAGTAGTCCGGGAAGAACAGGCAGGGATAGCCGTCGCGGCGCAGCAGGATCAGCGCGTAGGCGAGCGGCTTGAACCAGGGCTCCACGACCGATTCGAGCGATTGCAGCGGCTGCGAATCGTGATTATCGACGAGCGTCACCGCGAGCGCGGGCTGCTGGGCCACGAGCGAGTTGTCGAAGATCGTGCGCAGGTCGTAGTCCTGGCCGGCCTTGGAAGCGAGGTGGAAGTTGTAATGCAGCGGCGCGTCGAACAGCGAAATCTGCCCGTTGGTTTTCTCGATGAAGTGATGCAGGGCCTCGACGTCGTAGGACCAGTATTCGCCGACCGCGAACAGATCACGCGAAGTCTCCACGCGCAGCTCGTGCAGCCAGGACAGGAAGAATTCGGCGTCGACATGCTTGACCGCGTCGAAGCGAAAGCCATCCACGCCCGTGGCGTCGAGATACCACAGGCCCCAACGCTTGAGCTCCTCGCGCACCTGCGGATGGTCGGTGTCGACGTCGGCACCCATCAGAAAATCGTAGTTGCCGTTCTCCTGGTCGACGTCCTGCGAGAACGCTTTGTTTTCGACGAGGAAGATCGCCGGCCCCTGGTCGGTATTCAGATCGAAGGCGGTGAAGTGCTCGGCCGACCAGCGCATGTCCGAATGCGCGCCACCGCGCCCCGGGAACGTGAAGCGCGTCCAGGCCTCGACTGCTTCGGCTTCGGCGGACACCTTCGTACGGTCACCCATCTCCACGCGATAGGCGCGCACGGTCTCGGTTTCGTCGGCACCCATGCGGTGGTTGAACACCACGTCGGCGTAGACGCGGATGCCGTTTTCCTTGAGCGCCCAGATGGCTTTCTGATACTCGTCGCGCGTGCCGTACTTGGTGCGCACGCTGCCCTTCTGATCGAATTCGCCGAGGTCGAACAGATCGTACACGCCGTAGCCGACATCCTCGGCACCGCGCGTGGCCTTGTAGGCCGGCGGCAGCCAGACCGAGGTCACGCCGAGTTCCTTGAGCTTGGGCGCATCGGCGGCGGCACGCTGCCAGAGCTCGTCCTTGGCGTCGAGATACCAGTGGAAGTACTGCATCATCACGCCGTTGATCTGACTCATGCCGCTCCCTTTCCAGTCTGCTTCGCGCTTGTCCTGGCGCGCAGGACGCTAATCTGCGAAGCACTGGCGCAAGCGCGGCTGAACGGACTGAGAGAGCAACATCGAAGATCGCCTTGCCTGTCCTCTCTCCCGCTCGCGGGAGAGAGTCCCTGCGCAGCAGGGGAGAGAGGGTGCGCCCGAAAGCTGCGCTCACTTTCCAAGCCGACCCTCTCCCGGTCCTTCGGATCACCCTCTCCCACAAGTGGGAGAGGGGACAAGCTCATCCCATGACATCGACCGGGCCCTAGAATTCCGCATGACCGACCCCGCCCGCCCCTCGCCCGACACGCTGCTGCTCGAAGCGCAGCGCGAAGGCCGTGGCCGGCTCAAGGTTTTTCTGGGTGCTTCGCCGGGCGTCGGCAAGACCTACGACATGCTGCGCGCCGCGCAGGCGGCCAAGGCCAGCGGCGTCGACGTCGTCGTCGGCATCGTCGAGACGCATGGTCGGCGCGAGACCCAAGCCCTGCTCGACGGGCTCGAAGTGCTGCCCCGGCGCACGCTCGACTATCGCGGTCGCACGCTCGGCGAACTCGATACCGATGCGCTGATCGCGCGCAAGCCGAAGCTCGCGCTGATCGACGAACTCGCGCATTCCAACGTGCCGGGCAGCCGGCACGTGAAACGCTGGCAGGATGTCGAGGACGTGCTCGCGGCGGGCATCGACGTGCTCGCCACGCTCAATGTGCAGCATCTCGAAAGCCTCAACGACGTGGTGCTGCGCATCACCGGCGTGCGCGTTCGTGAAACCCTGCCCGATACCGTGCTCGAACGCGCCGACGAGATCGAGCTGGTGGACCTGCCGCCCGAAGAGCTGCTGCGCCGGCTCGACGAAGGCAAGGTCTATCTCGGCGAGCAGGCGCAGCGGGCGCGCGAAGGCTTCTTCTCGCGCGGCAACCTCACTGCACTACGCGAACTGGCGATGCGCGCGGCGGCCGAGCGCATCGATCAGCAGATGCTCGCGTATCGACAGCGCCACGCGGTCAGCGAACCCTGGCCGGCGCGCGAGCGCCTGCTCGTCTGCGTCGGCGGCAAGGCGATCGATCGCAGCCTGATCCGCAACGCGGCCCGGCTCGCGGACACGCGCGGCATCGCCTGGATCGCGGTGCACGTGATCGATTCGCGTGCCCATCGCCTGCCGAACGAGGCCAAGGACCGCATCGCCGAAACCCTGCGCATGGCCGAGGCGCTCGGTGGCGAGGCGGTGACGATTCCGGGCGAGAACGTCGCCGCCGAAGTGCTCGGCTATGCGCGCTCGCGCAACGTCACCCAGATCGTGGTCGGGCAATCGAACCCGGTGCGCGCCGGCTGGCGACGGCGACGCTCGCTCGCACACGCGTTGCTGCGATCGGGCGCGCCGTTCGACATCACCGTGGTGCCGACGCGGAACGACGCGTGCGATGCGTCGAACACGCGTGATCCGATCGCGGCCGAGCGCTGGCGCTGGCAGGACCACATCACCGGCCTGGCGCTCGTCACCCTCGCAACCCTCGTCGGCCTGTTCGTCGATCGCTGGATCGGGCTCGAAAACCTGGCCCTGCTCTACCTCGTCGCGGTGCTCGTGAGCGCGGTGCGCGCCGGCCCGCTGCCGGCCATCGTCACCAGCGTCGTCGCGGCCTGCAGCCTCGATTTCTTCTTCACCGAACCGCGCTACACGCTCAATCTGCAGCGTCACGAAGACGTGCTCACGCTCGCGGTGTTCCTGATCGTGGCCGTGCTCATGGGCCGGCTCGGCGGGCAGTTGCGCAGCCAGATGCAAGCCTTGCGCAAGACCGCGCGGCGCAACGCCAACCTGAGCGATTTCGCGCGACGCGTCGCCGGTGCGCTCGGTCGGGACGAAGTCGCGCGCATCATCGCCGAGCACGTGCAGGCGACGCTCGACCTGCCTTGCGTGGCCGTCATCGAGCGTCCCGCCGAAGCGCTGCGTCCGGCGGCGCGGCGCGGCATCGGCCCCGACTACCAGTTTCGCGAAACCGATCGCGCGGCCGCGCACTGGTGCTGGGATCACCGACAGCCGGCCGGCTATTCGACACAGACCTTGCCGACTTCGCAATGGCTGTTCGTGCCGATGGCGACCGCGCAGCGCGTGGTCGGCCTGCTCGGCCTGCATCTGCACGAGCGCAGGCGGCCTCCTTCTGCCGGACAGCGGCGCCTGCTCGATGCGCTCGCCGACCAGGCCGCGGTCGCGCTCGAACGCGTGATGCTCTCCGCCGAGATCGGAGACCAGCGCGTGAACAGCCAGGGCGAGGAACTGCGCGCCGCCTTGCTGTCTTCGGTCTCGCACGATCTGCGCACGCCGCTCGCCTCGATCCTCGGCGCGGCGACGAGCCTGCAGACGCAGAACGAGCGGCTCTCCGCCGACGATCGCAGTGCCCTGCTCGACACCATCGTCGAGGAATCCGAGCGCCTCAATCGCTTCGTGCAGAACCTGCTCGACATGACCAGGCTCGGCTATGGCCGCATCGAAGCGCGCCGCGAATGGTGCGATCTGCGCGAGATCGCGGGACGCGCGCGCAACCGGCTGCGTCGCGAACTTTCGGGGCGGGACGTGCCGATCGACAGCGCCGGTGATCTGCCGCTGGCCTGGTGCGATCCACTGCTGCTCGAGCAGGCGCTCGTCAACGTGATCGACAACGCGGCCAAGTATTCGCCGGCCGGCTCACCGATCGAGATCGCGCTGGGCACGCAGTCGCAGTGGTTGCTATTGCGCGTGCGCGATCACGGCCCTGGCGTGCCGGCGGCCGATCGCGAGAAGATCTTCGACATGTTCCATCGCGTGCAATCGCAGGATCACACCGCGCCGGGCACCGGCCTGGGGCTGGCGATCTGCCGTGGCCTGCTTGCGGCGCAGGACGGACAGGTGCGCGCGCTCGCACCTGCAGAAGGCCGCGGCGCAGTGATCGAGATGCGCCTGCCGCGCAAGACGCCGCCCCAGGTGCGCGATGACTGAAACGATCCGTGTCCTGGTCGTCGACGACGAGCCACAGATCCGCAAGCTGCTGCGCGTGAGCCTCGGCGCCGAATCGCTGCAGGTGATCGAAGCCGCCAACGCCGAAGCCGGCCTCGCCGCGCTCAAGCAGGACAAGCCCGACGTGATGATCCTCGATCTCGGTTTGCCCGACGCCGACGGGCTCGATCTGATTCCGCGCATCCGCGAAATTTCGAGCGTGCCGATCATCGTGCTGTCGGTGCGCGACGACGAAGGCGGCAAGGTGCGCGCACTCGATGCGGGCGCGGACGACTACCTGACCAAGCCCTTCGGCATCGCCGAACTGCTCGCGCGCATTCGCGCAGCGCTGCGCCATCGGCTGCAGGCCAGCGGCTCGCAACCGGTGATCGAAACCGGCGCGCTGCGCATCGACCTGACACTGCGCCGCGTGACGCTCGATGGCATCGAGCTGCGCCTGTCGCGCAAGGAGTACGCGATTCTCGCCGTGCTCGCCCGGCATGCGGGCCGCGTGATCACGCAGCCGCAGCTGCTGCGCGAAGTCTGGGGCAAGGTGCACGAGGACGACACGCAATACCTGCGCGTCTACATCGGCCAGCTGAGACACAAGCTCGGTGACGACGCCGCGGCTCCGCGCTACGTCGTCACCGAGCCGGGCGTGGGCTATCGCTTGAAGATGCCGTGAGGCTTCACAAGTCCACCGAGGCCGACAGCGTGAAGGTGCGCGGGTTGCCGAGCACGAGATAGTTGGCCCCGAAGGTACCGCCCGTCGACGCCCAGTAATCGCGGCCCGTGACGTTGTCGACGCGCGCACGCAAGGTGACCGCGCGCCCGGCCACTTCGAACGCGTAGCGCGTGCCGAGATCCAGGCGCGTCCACGACGGAATGCTCAGGTCGTTGGTCGTGCTGGCCTTCTGCGAGGCGGTGTAGTTGCCGCGCGCTTCGAAGCTCAGGCCCGGCACTGCGCGCAGGTCGTATTCGACCGTCAGGTTCGCCTGCAGGTCGGCGACGCCGATCGGCTCCTGGCCATCGTCCGCACCATCGGACTTGGTGAACTTGGCATCGAGCACCGTGATGCCGCCGAGCACGCGATAACCGTCGATCGGCTCGCCGAACCAGGTCAGTTCCGCACCGCGGTTGCGCTGCTCGCCGTCCTGCGTCACGCGCGTGCCGTCGAAGAAGCTGCTCGGCTTGTTGATCTCGAACAGCGCGAAGCCCAGGCCCAGGTTGCCGCCGTCGTACTTGGCACCGACTTCGGTCTGCCTGGACTTGAACGGCGACAGCGCGTCGCCACCGTTCTCGACCGGAACGTTGTTGATCTGCTGCGGCACCGCATCACCCGGGATCAGGCCTTCGATGTAGTTCGCGTACAGCGAAACCTTGTCGCTGGTCTTGAACACCAGGCCCGCCATCGGCGACCAGGTGTTGTCGTCGTAGGTCTTGCCGCCGTCGCCGGTGTTGTAGTCGTAGCTGTACTGCTGAAGAACCTGGTAGCGCGCACCGAACGTCAGCAGCACGCGCTTGTCGAGCAGCGCGAGCGTGTCCGCGATCGCGTAGCTGCTGGTCTTGGTCTTGAACGTGGTCAGCGGGTCGTTCATGTCGCCGCCCGTGAACCAGTCGGCCGCCGGCTGCGGCGACGACGAGAAGTCGTAGAGGTTGCCGCTGATGCTCGACATCGACATCGCATAGGCGTTCTTCGAATCGAGCTCGAAAGCCGAGGCCGACAGCACTGCGCGATGGCCCACCGAGCCCGTCTTGAATTCGAAGCGCACGCCGGCATCGCCCGTGAGCACGCTGTCTTCGCGATAGTTGTCGAAGCGGCCCACCGTGTAATTGCCGTCCGCGTCGGCCGACGGGTTGGCCAGCACGTTGTGCTCCTCGCTGTCGCGCACGCCGACCGCGGCCCAGGCCGTGATGTGCTGGGTGAAGTCGTATTCGCCACGCGCCACGCCGAACAAGTCCTTCTCCTCCGAGAAGCTCCAGTCCTGCGCGAAATTGGAATCGGACTTCGGCGCATCGGGAATGCCCGTCGTCGGCGTCACGCTCGGACGCGGCGCGTCGATGCGATGGTCCTGATAGCCGAGGTCGGCCGACAGGCGCAGCTTGTCGCCGCGATAGTCCAGGCCCAGCGCGAGCACGCCGAGTTCGCGCGCTTCGTCGTCGATCGAGGTGTCGCCCTTGCGGCCGACCAGGTTGCCGCGAACACCCCAACGCTTGTCGTCACCGAATCGACGCGCGACGTCGGCCGCCGCGTAGCCCATCGCATCGCTTTCATAGCCGACGCTGAGGCGCGTGAGGTCATCGTCCGGCGCGCGCTTGGGCACCAGGTTGATGGTGCCGCCGATGCCGCTTCCACCGGGCGCGGCGCCGTTCAGGAAACTGTTGGCGCCGCGGAAGACTTCGGTGCGCTCGAGCAGTTCGGCCGCCACGTACTGGCGCGGCAGCAGGCCGTAGACGCCGTTGTAGCCGATGTCGTCCGAGCTGACTTCGAAGCCACGGATGATGTAGACCTCCTGGAAGTTGCCGAAGCCGCGCGCGAGGCGCACGGACGGATCGTTCTGGACCACGTCGGCGACACTGCGCGCCTGCTGGTTGCGGATCAGGTCGGCCGTGTAGGCGGTGCTGTTGAACGGCGAATCCATCAGGTCGACGTTGCCGAACAGGCCCACGCGGCCGCCCTGCGCCACCTGGCCGCCCGCATAGGGCTTGGTCAGGTCGACCTGCGAGCCGCTCGCGATGACGATGACTTCGGCCGGGTCCGCGGCGGGCTCGCTGGCCGATGCGGTCGGCTCGGCGGCTTTTTGCGCCACCTGCTGAGCCGAAGCCGCCGTGCTCACCAGGGTGCCCAACAGCAGCGGAAAACCAAGGCGAGCGGCTGCGGCGGCCAATAAAGTCTTGCGCATGAAGGAGAATCTCTAGGGTTGGAAGGTCTGGCGATCGACTGGGCCGGGGGTCATGGCCGCCGCCTTGTTGATAATGATTATCAAATCATTGGCATTGCCCGGCAAGCCGACGCCGGCCGCTGGCCGGCCCAGAGCGCTAAAAAAAGGCGCACGGCGCAGTGGCGGACTCGGCGAATCTGCGGGCAGCGACGGTGCAGCGTCGTCGCCGTTTGCATATTCATCTTGCTCGCCGACGTTTTTCGCTAGGCTTGGCGCCCCGAGCCCGCCTCCAGTTGCTCCGACTCATGTCCCAGCCCTCGACTCCCCCGCAGTACACGCGCAATCCGCCACTCGAGGAGGCCGACCTGCTGGCCGATCCGCTCGCCCAGCTCGACAGCTGGATCGAGGCCGCGCGCGCCGCCGGCATGATCGAACCCGGCGCGATGACGCTGGCGACCGCCGATGCGCAGGGCCGGCCGTCGGCGCGCATCGTGCTGTTCAAGGGCTACAAGGAGGGCGGCGTCTGCTTCTACACGAACTACGAAAGCCACAAGGGCCGCGAGCTCGCCGAAAACCCGCAGGCCGCGCTGGTGTTCTGGTGGGACAAGCTCGAACGCCAGGTGCGCATCGAAGGCCGCGTCGAGAAGCTCGCGCGCGAGGACGCGCAGCGCTACTTCCAGAGCCGCTTCCGCGATTCGCAGATCGGGGCGGTCACCTCGCGCCAGTCCGAAGTGGTCGCCACGCGCGCGGAACTCGATGCCCGCTTCGAAGCCAACGCAAAGGCGCTCGAAGGCAAGGAAGTGCCGATGCCCGATTGCTGGGGCGGCTACCGGCTGCAGCCCGAATCGGTCGAATTCTGGCAAGGCCGCGGCGGCCGGCTGCACGATCGCCTGCGCTACCTCGCCATCGGCGACCGCTGGAAGATCGAACGGCTGGAGCCCTGACCCCGGGCCCTGGCACACTCGAATCCGTCCCCGCCGCACCCGATCAAAGCACCCATGACCCGCACCCAACTCGCCATTTCGCTCGCTGTCGCCGCCTCCCTGGTCGCCTGCGCGACTTCACCGCTGGGCCGGCACCAGCTCAAGCTGGTGTCCGATTCGGAAGTCTCGAAAATGGGCATCCAGTCGTTCGCGGAGCTCAAGCAGAAGACGCCGGCGACCAAGGACACCGCGACTTCCGCCTACGTGCAATGCGTTTCGAACGCGATCACGCGGGTGATTCCGTCGATGAACTGGCAGGTGCCGGTACCCGCGAGCTGGGAGGTGGTGACCTTCCAGAGCGACGACGTCAACGCCTTCGCGCTGCCGGGCGGCAAGATCGGCGTCTACACCGGCCTGCTCAAGGTGGCGACCACGCAGGATCAGCTCGCGGCCGTCATCGGCCACGAAGTCAGCCACGTGCTCGCCGGCCACTCGGCCGAACGCGTATCGTCGAATGCGGTCGGCTCGCTCGGCACCGCGGTGGCTTCGGCCTACTCGGGCATCGACGCGAAGACGCTCAGCGGCGTGACCCAGACCTTGTTCCTGCTGCCCTACTCGCGCTCGCACGAATCCGAAGCCGACCTGCTCGGCATGGATCTGATGGCCAAGGCCGGCTTCGATCCGTCGGCTTCGATCGCGCTCTGGCAGAACATGTCCAAGCTCGGCGGCCAGAAGCCCGCGCAGATCATGTCGACTCACCCGTCGAACGAAACCCGCATCCACGACCTCAGCAAGCGCCTGCCGCAGGACGAGCCGGTTTACCAGCAGGCGCGCGCTTCGGGCGTGCGCCCCAACTGCCGGTAGTCCGGGTGCATCGCGGGTTTCAGCCGGGCTAGACCGGAGTCGCGAGCCCGACGAAATGGCAGGCCGCGTGGCCGCCATGTGAAACCCGGCGCAAGGTCGGCACCGAGCGGTTGCAGGCCTGATCGGCCATCGGGCAACGCGTCACGAACACGCAGCCCGGCGGCGGGCTTTGCGGGCTCGGCACTTCGCCGTCGAGCAGCGTGGCGCTGCGATCGATCTCCTGCGCCAGATCGTCGGCCGGCATCGCCGCGAGCAGGGCGCGCGTGTACGGATGCACGGCGTGGCGGAACAGCATCGGCGTCTCGGCCTGCTCCATGATCCGCCCGAGGTACATCACGAGCAGGCGCTGCGACAGGTGCCGGACCACCGCCAGATCGTGCGCGATGAAGATCATCGCCAGGCCGTATTCGGCCTGCAGCTCCATCAGCAGGTTGATGATCTGCGCCTGCACCGAGACGTCGAGCGCCGACACCGGCTCGTCGCAGATCAGCACGCGCGGCCGAACCACCAGCGCCCGCGCGATGCCGACGCGCTGGCACTGCCCGCCCGACAGCTCATGCGGCAGGCGCTGGGCTAAGTCAGCCGAAATGCCGACGCGTTCGAGCATCGCCAACGCGCGGCTTTCGCGCTCGGCCTTCGACAGCTCCGGATACAAGGCCTTGAGCGGCTCGGCCACCGCCTTGCCCACTTTCATGCGCGGATTCAGGCTCGCCTGCGGGTCCTGGAAGATCAGCTGGATCTCGCGCCGATGCGGGCGCCAGGCCTTCCTGTCGAGCCTGGCGAGGTCGTGCAGCGTGCCGTCGGCGCTACGGTATTCGATCGCGCCCGAGGTAACCGGCTGCAGGCCGGCGAGTACCCTGGCGAGGCTCGATTTGCCGCTACCCGATTCGCCGACGACGGCCAGCGTCTCGCCCGGATAAAGGTTCAGGTCGACCCCGTCGACCGCGCGGACGACACCCCCGCTGCGCCAGGGAATCCAGCTCCGCAACGGGTAATGGACCTTGAGGCGGCGGACGGCCAACAGCGGAGCGGGAGCGTTCATTCGGCGCGTATTTTAGCGTCGAGCGAGGCCGCTCTCGCTGTCGTCGATACATCGCAGAAGATTTATTGCATCGTCGAACGGAGCGCGCCTGCCAAAACGCTTCGGCCGGCGATCGCCGGCCGAAACATTCAATCTTCGATGCCCTCCGACCCGATCACTCGAGCAGACTGCGCAGCATCCACGCGGTCTTCTCGTGCAGCTGCATGCGCTGGGTCAGCAGATCGGCGGTCGGTTCATCGTGCGCCTCGTCGGCGGCCGGGAACAGGCTGCGCGCGGTACGCGACACCGTCTCGTGATCGGCGACGAGCTGGCGCACCATCTCCATCGCCTCCGGCACGTTGGTCGCTTCCTTGACCGAGGCCAGCGCGGCGTACTGGCTGTACGAACCCGGCGCATGGAAGCCCAGCGCGCGGATGCGCTCGGCGACGAGGTCGACGGCCAGCGCGGCTTCGGTGTAATGGGTTTCGAACATCAGGTGCAGCGTGTTGAACATCGGACCCGTCACGTTCCAGTGGAAGTTGTGGGTCTTCAGGTACAGCGTGTATTCGTCGGCGAGCAGGCGCGACAGGCCGGCGGCGATCTCGGCGCGATGATCCTTGCTGATGCCGATCTCGATCTTCGGGGCCTTGGAGTCGATCTTCAGTTCCGCCTTGGCCACCTTGCCCTTCTTGCTCATCTCACATCTCCTTGTTTGAAGTCGAGCCAGCTTACGCCGCCGGCCCCGATGGATGAAATTGAACTTGCTTGATGTCTCGATTGCGTCACTCTATCGGAGGGACGTTGAAGAAATGTTGATTGGTGTCAAAGCGACAGTATCGCCTTCTGCTTGCGGTAATAGCTGAAGATGTCGTTGGGTGTGCGCTTGGGCTTCCAGCCGAAGGTCTCGCGGAACAGACGCCCGTCGAGCACCACCGGATACTTGAAGTAGCTGATCAGATAAGCCGGGAAGAACGCGTTCCAGTTGAGCAGGTTGCTCAACAGCCTGGGCACCGCGGGCGGCACCGAAGGCAGCGGCAGACGCTGGCAGCCGCACTGCTCGGCCGCCTCCTGGTACGCGACCCAATCATCCGGCGCGACGTTGTAGATGCCGGGTTTGTTCTTCTGGAACGCGAGCACGATGGCGTCGGCCATGTCGTCGACGTGCAGGAACTGCATGAGCGGCGAAAAGCCCATGAGCACCGGCACGATCTTGCGTGAGAACAGCAGGCTCATGGTGTTGCGCACGCCCGGGCCGAGCACGTTGCAGGGCCGCAGGATGGTGATGTTGAGCTCGGGATGCTTCCACAGGTAGATGTGGGCGAGCGATTCGAGCTCCACCGAATCGACCAGCTCCTGCGTCACCTCGGCCGCCTTGAGCGGATGGTCCTCGTCGAGCAAGGCCGGGTTGTAGGCCGAGGCGCCGTAGACGAAATACGTCGAATGCACGATGACCTGGCCCACGCCGTAGCGCTTGGCGAGCTCGAGCAGCTTCTTCATGCCGAGCACGTTGGCGTTGTAGCGCCGGTGGCGGTCGGATTCGTGCGGAAAGATGCGGCCGATATGGATGATCGCGTCGATCTTGTGCTGGCGGAACACATCCTCGAAATCGCGCTTGTGGATCTGCACCTTGTACGAGCGCACGCCGGCTTCGAGCTCGACCTTGTGGCGGAAATCCACCGCGATGACCTTGCAGCTCGAACTGAGCCGATGGATCACGCGCTTGGCCAGCGAGCCGGCGGCGCCGGTCACGAGCACGGTCTTGCGCGCCTGCGACTTGCGGCGCGTGGGCTGCGTAGCTTCTGCCTGCGGCGCACCGGCGGAGCCGGCATCGGTTCCGGACTTGGTTTTGGCTTTGGTCCTGGTGGCCATGATCAGAACACGCTCCGGCGTTGTTGCAGCCCGCGGTCGATCAGCCCTCGAATGGCGTCCTTCACCTGCTCGACCTTGGCCTGTACCTCGTCCTCGCGGGTGACGAGCCCACTGAAGCGCAAGGGCTCGCCGAAGTTCAGGTAGACGCGGGCCGGCAGCGGCATCAGCGGCCCCACCGGGAAGTACGGAATGCCGAGCATCTTGGCGACCGGAGACAGGTTGAACAGCGAGGGCATGGTTTCTTCGCAGCCCACCACGCCCACCGGAATGATCGGCACCTTGTGCGCGATCGCCAGGTGCAGGAAGCCATTGCCGAAGCGCTGCAGCTGGTAGCGCTTCGAATACGGCTTGCCCGAGCCGCGCACGCCTTCGGGAAACACGATCAGCAGCTCGTCGGATTCGAGCATCTTGGCCGCGTTGACCGGATCGCCGATCACCGAGCCCCAGGCCTGCAGCGTATTGCCGACGAACGGAACGGTCGGAAAGAAGCGCTCGATCATCGAGCGCGGCGCGCGCGGCCCATGCGGATTGGTCGCCACCGCCACCGAGATCATCATACCGTCCATCGGCAGCTGGCCCGAATGGTTGGCGATCAGCAGCGCCCGCCCGCGCGCCGGCACGTTCTCGAGCCCGGTCGCGGTGACGCGGAAATAATGGTCGTACAGCAGCTTGGCGATCGCCAGGCCGACCTTGGCCTGGTTCTCGTGATAGCCCCAGGGGTCGTAGCCGAAGCTGCCGACCGGCTTGGGCATGCGCTCCATCCAGTGTTCGATTTCGGGCGTCACGAGCGCGCCCAGCAGTGCGGACTTGGGGCCTTCTGCAGCGAGATTCTTGATCGAGTCGAGCAGGTTCATGAGGTTTTTATTGGCGCTTCTGTGCGACGCGGCTCGACGTTATGCCAAAAGCGGGAGCGCGTGAAGGCCGCGCTCAAGCAAGCTGCTGGCGCTGCTGCAAACGCCAGAGCGCCGCGTAGGCCCCGTTGGCGGCGAGCAGATCGTCGTGCCGGCCACGCTCGATCACGCGGCCCTGTTCGAGCACGACGATCTGGTCGGCATGCACGATGGTCGACAGCCGATGCGCGATCACCAGCGTGGTGCGCTGGGCCGCCACTTCCTCGATCGCCGCGAGAATCGCGCGCTCGGACGCCGAATCGAGCGAGGACGTCGCCTCGTCGAAGATCAGGATCGCCGGGTTCTTGAGCAGGGCCCGCGCGATGGCGACGCGCTGCTTCTCGCCGCCCGAAAGCTTGAGCCCGCGTTCGCCGACCAGGGTCGCGTAGCCGTCGGGCAGCTGGCGGATGAAGCCATCGAGATGCGCGAGCCGGACCGCCTGCTCGACCTCTTCGCGCGTCGCCTCGGGACGGCCGTACTGCAGGTTGTAGAGCAGCGTGTCGTTGAACAGCACGGTGTCCTGCGGCACCACCGCGATCGCCGACCGCAGGCTCTGCTGGGTCACTTCGCGCAAGTCCTGGCCATCGATCGTCACGCGGCCCTGGCCCGGATCGTAGAAGCGGAACAGCAGCCTGGCGAGCGTGCTCTTGCCGGCTCCGCTCGCCCCGACCACGGCCACGGTCTGGCCGGCCGGGATCTCGAAACTGACGTCCTTCAGGATCGGCCGCTGCGGCGAATAGCCGAAGCCCACGTGCTCGAAGCGCACCTGGGCGGAACCCGGGCGCAAGGTTTTCGCCTGCGCCTGATCGCGCACCTTCGGCTGCACGTCGAGCAGGCCGAACATGCGCCCCATGTCGGTCAGCGCACGGCGAATTTCGCGATAGACGAAGCCGAGAAAATTGAGCGGAATGAACAGCTGTACGACATAGGCGTTGATCGCGACGAAATCGCCGAGCGTCATGCCGCCGCGCGCCACGCCCTGCGCGGCGATCACCATCATCGCGGTCAGACTACCCGCGACGATCAGCGACTGGCCGACGTTGAGCGCCCCGAGCGACAGGCGGTTCTGCTGCTGGGCCTGCTCCCAATCGGACAGGAAGCGATCGTATTCGGCGGCCTCGTGGGCTTCGTTGCCGAAATACTTCACGGTCTCGTAGTTGAGCAGCGAGTCGATCGCGCGCGTATTGGCCTTGGAATCGAGCTGGTTGGCCTTGCGCACGAACTGCGTGCGCCACTCGGTCACGGTGATCGAGAACGCCACGTAGAGCAGCACCGCCACCGCGGTGATGACGGCGAACACCCAGCCGTATTCGACGAGCAGGATCGCGGCCACCAGCGCCAGTTCGAGCACGGTCGGAATGATGTTGAACAGCGAAAAGCGCAGCAGGAAGCTGATGCCGGCAACGCCGCGCTCGATGTCGCGCGACAGCCCGCCGGTGCGCCGCGAGAGGTGAAAGTCGAGATCGAGCGCATGCAGGTGGCGGAACACCTGCAGGGCCCCGCGCCGCATCGCGCGCTCGGCCACGCGCCCGAACACCACGTCGCGTAGCTCGCTCATGAGCACGTTGACGAAGCGCGCGAAGCCGTAGGCCAGCAGCAGCGACAGCGGCACGATCACGATCGTGTGCTTGCTCTGATCGAGCCCGTCGACGATGTGCTTGAGCAGCATCGGCAGGGCCACGCCCGACAGCTTGGCGACGATCAGGCAACCGAGCGCGAGCAGGATGCGCCCCGGAAAATCCTTCAGGTGCGGCAGCAGCTGGTAGATCAGCCGCCAGTCGGCGTGGGGGTCGTCGCCGGCAGGCGACTCGGGCAATCGGTTCGGGCGTGGCATCGGGCCATTGTGACAGCGCGCGCCCGATTTCCGCCGGCGCGGCTGATCGGAGATAGAGCCCTCAGGCGCGTGCCACCTTGGTCACGCCATTGAGCCGGTGCAGGCGGCGCACGACCTGAGCCAGGTGCACGCGCGACTTCACCGCGATGATGAAGCGCATCTCGATGGTGTCGCTACCGGCACGGTCCGGCATCTGCACGTTCTCGATGCTGGCCTCGGCACGCGTGATCTCGGCGGTGACCTTGGCGAGCAGGCCGCGCTGGTTCTGCGCGAGCACGTGGATCTCGGACAAAAAATCGCCCTGCACCTTCTCCGACCAGATCAGCGGCACCCAGTCCTGCGGACGCGCCTTGGCGTGCTTGCAGTCGATGCGGTGGATCACGATGCCGCGGCCCACCGAGACGTTGCCGCGGATGTCATCGCCCGGAATCGGGCGGCAGCAGCGCGCGTAGTCGATGACCAGGCCTTCGGTGCCTTCGATCGCCAGCGGCGCGGCGCTCGAGGCCTCGCCGTCGCCGGTCGCCACGCCGCCCTTGTGCTCGGGCAGGAAGTGCCGCGCCACCAGCGGGGCGAGCCGCTCGCCGGTGCCGATGGTGGCGTAGAGCTCTTCCATGTCCTTGAGGTTGTAGGCCTTGAGCACCGGCTCGGCGGCCTCCTCGCGCAGCTTGGCGAGCGGCACGCCGAGATCGCGCATGGCGATCTCGAGCAGCCGGCGACCGAGGCGCACGGCCTCGTCCTCGCGCTGGTTGCGCAGGAAATTGCGGATGTGGCTGCGCGCCTTGGCGGTCTTGACGAAGTTGAGCCAGGCCGCGTTGGGCCGCGCATGCCGCGCGGTGATGATCTCGACGGTCTGGCCGCTGCGCAGCGGCGTATTGAGCGGCTCGAGGCTGCCGTCGATGCGCGCGGCGACGCAGCGGTCGCCGAGCTCGGAATGCACCGAATAGGCGAAGTCCACCGAGGTCGCGCCCTTCGGCAGCCGGCGGATCAGGCCCTTGGGCGTGAACACGTAGACCTCGTCGGGGAACAGGTCCACCTTCACGCCTTCGATGAAATCGAGCGAGCCGGCGGTGCCGACGGTGTCGAACAGGCTGCGCAGCCATTCGGTGGCGCGCGCCTGCGGCGCCGAGCCGCCGTCCTTGCCGCCGAGCTTGTACTGCCAGTGCGCGGCGATGCCGCTCTCGGCGATGTGGTGCATCTCGCGCGTGCGGATCTGCACCTCGATCTTGTGCCCGCCCGGCCCGATGCAGGTGGTGTGCAGGCTCTGGTAGCCGTTGGACTTGGAATTGGCGATGTAGTCGTCGAAACCGCCCGGCACCGGGCGGTAGACGTGGTGCACCACGCCGAGCGCGCGGTAGCAGTCGTCGAGCTTGGCGACGATCACGCGAAAGCCGAGCAGGTCCATCACCTGCAGCAGGCGCATCTTCTTGCGCCGCATCTTCTGGTAGATGCTGTAGACGTTCTTCTCGCGCCCGACCACGGTCGCGCCGATGCCTTCCTCGCGCAGCGCCTTGGCGATCTTGCTCTCGACGTCGCGGATCAGGTTCTTCGAATCGCCGATCTGCTCGTCGATCGCCTTCTCGAGCACGCGGGCGCGCTCGGGATGCATGTTGGCGAACGACAGGTCTTCGAGTTCGGTGCGGATCGTGTGGATGCCCAGGCGCTGCGCGATCGGCGCGTAGATCGACAGCGTCTCCTCGGCGATGCGCCGGCGCTTGGCGGGCTCCTTGGCTTCGAGCGTGCGCATGTTGTGCAGGCGGTCGGCGAGCTTGACCAGGATCACGCGCAGATCCTGCGTCATCGCCAGCAGCAGCTTGCGGAAGCTCTCGGCCTGCAACTCGGCGCGCGACAGCCCTTCGACCTTGCCGATCTTGGTCACGCCTTCGACCAGATCGGCCACGTCCTGGCCGAACACGGTGGCGACGCGCTCCTTGGAGACCTCGGTGTCCTCGATGACGTCGTGCAGGATCGCGCCGATCAGCGTGGTCGCGTCCATGCGCAGGTCGGCGAGAATCCGGGCGACCGCGAGCGGGTGGAAGATGTAGGCCTCGCCGGACTTGCGGCTCTGGCCGGCGTGGTGCTTGGCGCCGAATTCGTAGGCCCGACGCACGTCGGCGATCTGGTCCTCGGGCATGTAGTCCTCGAGCACCTTGACCAGCGAATCGATACCGAATTCGCGCGCCACCTGGCGCTTGTGCAGCGCGGTGGTCAGACGATGGATGACGGGCAGTTCCATGCTCCGAGTCTAGCAGCGCAAGCCGCCGTCACGACCGCTTCGCAACAATCGACGATATCGCCGAACCGGCCTCAGACGCCAAAGTGCGCCACCGGCTCGTCGAAGCCCTTGAAGCGGATCGGCGCGCGCTCCTGCGCCTCGGCTCCGGCGAGCTGGATGGTCTGCCGGTCGATCAGGATTTCGCCGTCTCCGGCTTGCTCGCAAAGCCGGCTCGCGAGGTTCACGGCCGCGCCGACCGCGGTGTATTCGAGCCGCGCGCTGCCGCCGATCACGCCGACGGTGACGCTGCCGGTGGCCACGCCGACGCCGAGCCCGAGCCGGGGTCCGAGCGCGGCCCAGCGCGGAACCAGCGCTTCGCAGGCGGCACGCAGCTGATGCGACAGCGCGACCGCGCGCGCCGCATGGTCGGGCAGCGCGATCGGCGCGCCGACCAGCACCAGCACGCCGTCGCCCGCGTAGTCCTTGATCGTGCCGCCGTACTGGGCGACGACCTGGCCGACCGCGTCGTAGTACTCGCGCAGCACCTGGATCACGCGGCCCGACGGCACCTCGCTCGCGAAGCGCGAGAAGCCGCGCAGGTCGCAGGCGACCACGCTCAGCGTGAGCTGGCGCTCCTGCATCGCCGCCTGCAGCCCGGCGTGCGACACCAGCCGGGCCACCTCGGGCGACAGAAATCGCGACATGAACAGGCCGCGCTGGCCTTGCAGCACGTGGTAGTGCACGGCACCGACGAGCAGGATCATCTCGCCGACGACGATCGAGATCGGCCCGATGTCGGCCGGCAGCACCAGGCCGGCGACGCAGAACGGCACCGCGCCGGAGAACGCGAGCAGGCGGATGCGCTCGGCCAGTTCCGGCCGGCGATTGAGCAGCAGCAACAGCGAGCCGAGCCCGCACAGCACGGTGGTCAGCACTGGCGTGGCGAACAGCCAGAAGCCGCCCTGCGACATCGTGTCGAAGCTCTTGAGATGCAGGAACTGGTGCGCCCGGATCTCGGGCCAGATCAAGGCGAACAGCTGGTAGACGACGGCGCTGAACTGGCCGAGCCGCTGCAGCCGGTCGCCGACGCGCGTATCGAAACCTTCGGGAACCGGCATCGTACGGCGCACGCGCAGCAGCCATTCGAGCATCGCGATCAGAGCGATGGTCTCGGGCAGCGCCAGCCAGCCGGACCAGGCCGGGTTTTCGTGCGCGCCCGGAACCAGATAGCCGTTCAGGAAAATCGACAGGCCGGTCGCGGCGAGCGCCAGGGCCAAGGCGCGCGAGGTGCCCGACTTGCGGTCGGCCGACAGGAACGCGAGCGCCATGCCGACGGCTACGATCGAGACCAGCAGCGACGGGATCAGATAGTCCATGACGTCCCGCGGCTCCTCGGCCCAGGCTCGGTTCGCCGCATTATGCGATTGCGCCCGACGAGCGGACAGCGCCGTACAGCCAACGACTTACTTCTGCCCGGCGTCCGCATCGAACAGCTCCTGCAGCTCGCGAGCGCCTTCGCGCGCCCTCTTGAGCACGTTGAGCTCATCGCGTGGCTCGGCCATCTGCCGCAGCAGCACCTTGCTGTCGTGCTGGCGGAAGGCATCGATGTAGCGCTGCGCCTGGCCCTCGCTTTCGCCGAGCATCATGAGCACCTGGCGCGTGGCTTCGAGCGACGACAGATAGCTGCGCCGGATCACCTGCTGCACGCCGCGATCGAGCAGCTCGAGCGCGTGCTGGCGCGTGCGCGCGCAGGCGATGATCGGCAGGCCCGGATAGAGCTTCCTCACCGCCTCGACCACGCGCAGCGATTCGTCCCGGTCGGCGATCGCGACGACGAACAGCTTGGCCTGCCCCGCATGCGCAGCCCGCAGCACCTCGGTACGCGAGGCATCGCTGTAGAACACCGGAATGTCGAGCTGGCGCAGAAACGCGACGTTGTCCGCGCTCTTGTCGAGAATCGTGTAGCTGATGCGCTTCACGCGCAGGATACGGCCGATGATCTGGCCGAACGGTCCGAAGCCGGCGATCACGACCTGGGTGGCGGCGACATCGATGACATCGTAGGGCGCCGGCTCTCGCGTGGGTTGAATTCGCGCGTGCAATGAATACAGCAGCGGCGAGACGATCATCGACAAGGTCACCGAGACGATCAGCAGCTCGCGCAAGGGCGTGTCGAGCACGCCCGAGCTCGCGGCGACGCCGAACAGCACGAAGGCGAATTCACCGCCCTGCGACAGTGCCAGGGCCAGCGATCGCGAGGCGTGCGCTTCGAGTCCGGAGAGCCGGCCGACCAGGTAGAGCACCGCGGCCTTGACCACCATCAGCACGACGACCACGCCGATCACGTCGAGCGGTCTCTCCACCACCAGCCCGACGTTCGCCGACATGCCGACGGCGATGAAGAACAAACCGAGCAGCAGGCCTTTGAACGGCTCGATGTCGGCCTGCAGTTCGTGGCGATATTCCGAATCGGCGAGCAGCACGCCGGCCAGGAAAGCGCCGAGCGACATCGACAGTCCGACGAACTCCATCGCCAGCGCGGTGCCGACGACGACCAGCAGCGCGGCCGCGGTGAACACTTCGGCAACACCGGTCTTGGCGAACCAGCGCAGCACCGGACGCAGCAGGTAGCGACCGCCGATCACGGTGACAGCGATCGCGCCGACCGCCTTGGCGGTGCCGATCCACAGCTCGGGCGAATGCACGTCGGGTTTGCTGCCCATCGCGAGCATCGGAACAAGCGCCAGAAACGGAATCACCGACAGATCCTGGAACAGCAGGATCGCAAACGCCGAGCGTCCGTGACGCGTGCTGAGTTCGCCGCGCTCGGCGAGCATCTGCAGCACGAACGCGGTCGACGACATCGCCAGGCCGAACGCAGCGATGAACGCCGTCACCGGCGCGATACCCCAGGCCCAGCCGATCACGAACAAGGCGAGCGTGCTGAGTGCGACCTGCAGGCCGCCGGTGCCGAACACCGTCGAACGCAAACGCCACAGACGGGAAGGCTGCAGTTCCAGACCGATCACGAACAGCAGCAGTACCACGCCGAATTCGGCGACGTGAAGAATCGATTCGACATCGGCGATGAGCGCCAATCCCCAGGGACCGATGACGACACCGGCGCACAGGTAGCCGAGCACCGCGCCGAGACCCAAGCGCTTGAAAAATGGGACGAACAGCACCGCCGCCGTCAGGAAAAGCGCCACGTTCACCAGCATCCAGACTTCCCCGAAAATCTCCGTCCGGCAAACCTGAACAGAGGACAATCTATTTAGAATTAATCAGTTACCGCAATCTCTTGCAATACTTTTGAACTTGTTATCAAATATAAACAGTTCCTAAAACAATTTTACGCTTGCACACACTCGCCTAGCGTTCTCAATGGATGAACCCAGTAAATCCGATCGCATCGTCGAGCTTGCAGGCAAGCTCGGCGTGCTGCGTCCGAAGGATCTGGCTGCGGAAGGCATTCAAGCCGAGTACCTGCGACGTGTGTGCGACAAGGGATTAATCAAGAAGGTGGGACGCGGCAGCTACGTGCTCGCCGACAAGGTCGTCACCCCGCATCTGACGCTCGCGGTCGCCGGGCGCGCGGTTCCCAACGGCGTCATCTGCCTGCGTTCCGCTCTCGCGTTCCACGGCCTGGCCGAACAGCTCACCGACGAGGTCTACATCGCCATCGAGCGTCGTGCCGCGAGGCCGCGGCTCGATTATCCCGAGGTCAAGGTCGCCCGTCTCGGTGGCCCGGCGTTCACCGAAGGCGTCGAGACGCATTTGATCGAAGGCGTCGAGGTGAACATCTACAGTCTCGAAAAAACGCTGGCCGATCTGTTCAAGTTCCGCAACAAGATCGGCCCGCACATTGCGGTCGACGCGCTGCGCGCGGCTTTCCTCGCACACAAGGTGCACAAGGACAAGCTCTGGTATTTCGCCAAGCTGTGCCGGGTTGAAAGGGTGATGAAGCCGTATGTCGATGCGCTGGCCTCTTGATGAAGCGCTGATTGGGCGTCGTGAGCGAACGCAGGATGCGCGAGGACGGCGCGCAGGGGCCGGAGCGTACTTGACGGTACGTGAGGAGTCCGGGCACCGCTCTGGCACATGCTGCGGAGCGCGGCAGCTCACCCGGCGCTTCATTGCGATCCGCTGCTCTCTGCTGATCGCTGCACTCGGCCTGTTTCCCGCACTCGTTTCCGCCCAGGGCGCACCCACGCCTCCGCTGACCGATCATCCCGCCGCTGCCGATCCGATCATCACCGCCGATCCGCCGGCCAGCGCCGTCAAGCCGCAGGCGATCAGCCCGATCCTCGGCGGCGATTGCGCGGGCTGCGCGCAAGACCCAGCCCACCCGACCGCCGAACAGAAGCAGGCGCAGGCGCTCGCCAAGCGCGATTTCTTCTCGCGGCTGCGTGGGGACGACGGCGACGGTTATTCGATCGTCTCGGTCGGCAAGGGCCTGTCGACGCACAAGCCGATGTACTTTCTGCCGGCGACCTGGAGCGGCGACTACGACGGCAAGGAAACCGAGGTGCTGTTCGCGATCAGCGCCAAGGCGCGGCTGTTCGGCATGCCGCTCTACTTCGGCTACAGCCAGAAATCGTTCTGGCAGGTCTACGATGCCGACCGCTCGCGCCCGTTCCGCGAAACCGACTACAACCCCGAGCTGTTCTACCGCTTCACGCCCGATCCGAAACAATGGAACTACTGGGGGGCGGACGTCGGCATCGAGCACGAATCCAATGGCCACGACGTGCCGCTGTCACGCTCCTGGAACCGCGTGTACTTCGCCCCGTTCCGGGCCAAGGGCAAGTTGCTGATCTACGCGAAGGCCTGGTACCGCATTCCCGAAGACAACAAGAAGACGCCCGATGATCCCAAGGGCGACGACAACCCGGACCTGATCGATCACTACGGCTACGGCGAGCTGCATTTCCAGCGCCAGATCGGCAAGGGCCAGGTGATCCACACGATGGTCCGCATGAACCCCGAGACCGGCCACGGCGCGTTCAACCTCAATTACACGATCCCGTCCAGGGACGGCTCGATGTTCTATCAGCTCTATGTCTGGCAGGGCTACGGCGAAAGCCTGCTCGACTACAACGACTCGGTCACGCGCGTCGGCCTCGGCATCGCGTTCTCGCGCTGATCGTTGGCGGCGTCGCGCAGCAGGCTGATGTCGTAGAGCGCGGCGACGAGGTCGGTCTGCGTGACCATGCCGGCCAGCCGGCGACGCTCGTCGGTCACCGCGATCTGGTGCAGGCCCGCATCGGACATCAGCGGCACCAGTTCGGCGATCGGCAGGCTGTCGGGCACCGTCTTCGCGCGCGCCTGCATGATCTGGCCGACGACCTCGGCCTTGTCGGTGTAGGGGCTTTCGGTGCGCTTGAGCAAGCGGCGCAGGCGCTGGCCCAGCCCCGGGAATTCGGCCGGGTCGGCGTGCTTCAAGAAATCCGTGCGCGTGACCAGACCCATGACGAAGCGACCGCGATCGATCACCGGCATCGCCTGCAGCGCGTGCCGCTGCATGAGCGCCCAGGCTTCGGCGAGCGGCGTGGCGAAATCCACCGCGATCACGTCGCGCGACATGATGTCGGCGCACACGGTCTGGCCGAAGCGGCGCGCGAACGCGCGCTGCTCGGTACGGCGCAGCAGGTCTTCGAGATCGTCGACGCTGATGTCGAGCACCTGGTCGACGCTGCGCACCGCGCCCTTGAGATCGTCGAGCGAGAAACCCAGGCGGGCGCTCGGCACGGCATCGGCGGTGCCGTGCGCCTGCACCGCTTCCACGCGTTGGCTATGCGGATAGCGCCGGCCGACGAGGCGGTTGTAGATCATCGCCACGGCGAGAATCAGCACCGAGTTCAGCAGCACCGGCGCGACCACGAAGCCGTAGCCGGCCTCGCGAACGGCGGCCCCGCCGAGTACCGCCGTGAGCGCCACCGCTCCGCTCGGCGGGTGCAGGCAACGCAGCGCGAACATGGTGCCGATGGCGGCGAAGATCGCGACCGACGCGGCGAGCAGCGGTTCGGGAATGAAACGCGCGCAGCTCACGCCGATGATCGCCGCACTGACATTGCCGCCGATCACCGACCAGGGCTGCGCGAGCGGGCTGGCCGGCACCGCGAACAGCAGCACGGCCGAGGCGCCCATCGGCGCGATCAGCCAGGCCGTCGCGCTCGAAAAGCCGAGCGCCCAGGCGCTCGCGAGCCCGGTCAGCAACACGCCTAGCAGGGCGCCGAGGCCCGAGCGCAGGCGCTCGGCCTGGCTCACCGAAGTCTGGGTGGGCAGCAGGCTTTCGAGCCATGCCATGCGGGACTTGTTCATGCCGACTTCCGATCGTGTGCGCGCCGCTGACCGCACGGGTGAATGCGCGGGCAAAGGCGGGTATTGGAACACGACCGCCGTCCACAGTCGGCCGAGCCGGGACGGAGCCTGGCGTGGTTGCCGGCGCTGGCGCCGCGGTTCAAGCTCGGCGCATGTTCGAAACGACCCCGCTGTCCGCGGCCGACAAGCCCACGCTCTACGCCGAGCTCGCTGCCCAGGCGAGCGGCCTGTTCGCCGGCGAGCACGATCGCATCGCCAACGCGGCGAATCTGTCCGCGCTGATCTACCACGCCCTGCCCGACCTCAACTGGGCCGGCTTCTACCTGTTCGACGGCAGCGAGCTCGTGCTCGGCCCTTTCCAGGGCAAGCCGGCCTGCGTGCGCATCGCGCTCGATCGCGGCGTCTGCGGAGCGGCGGCGAGCCGGCGCGTCACTCAGCTCGTCGACGACGTGCACGCGTTTCCGGGGCACATCGCCTGCGACGCCGCCTCCAACAGCGAAATCGTCGTGCCGCTCGTTTCGGGCGACCGGCTGATCGGCGTGCTCGATCTCGACAGCCCGAAGGTCGGGCGCTTCGACGCCGAGGATCGGGAGGGACTCGAAGCGCTCGCCGCGCTGTGGATCGACGCTTCGGTGCTCTGAGTCCCTACAGTTTCGCCACCCGCGGCCGATAGTCGGGCTCTACCGCCTCAGTCCTTCGAATCGCCGCATGGGTCAGCTTATCGAGCCGCCGGATCGCTGGCAGCAGCCTTACCGCGAGGCTGTGGAGGAGCTCGATCGCCGTGAGCGCCAGTGGCGCCAGACCGACGAGCTGCTGCGCCGCATCGCCGGCCGGCTCTGCATCGCAGCGCGCGGGCTCGACGACGCGCTCGACGATTCGCTCAACGCCGTTATTTCCACGCTGCGCAAGCCGGCCGAGCCTGCGCCGCTCGAAAGCCTGCTCGATGCGCTGACGCGCTCGGTCGCCGCGCTCGACCATGCGTCGACGACGGCGGTGGCGAAAGTCATCGACGGCGACCGACTGCGCAAGACGCTGCATCGATTGCTCGATCAGCTGCCCGCGCTGCCGCGCGCCGAAGCGCTGCGCGCCCAGCTCGAAGCCGCAGGGCGCGACGAGGCGCTCGCCGAAGTGGCGGTCGGCATCGCCGACCTGTCGCAGGCACAGGCCAGCGCCGTACAGCGCGCCAAGCTCGAATCCGACCGCCTGCTGATGCAATTCAGCGAGCGGCTCGAGGAGATCGCACGCCATCTCAAGTGCGAAAACGAGGAGCAGCGGGGCGCGCAGCACGAGCAGCGCACCTTCGGCCAACAGCTGCTCGACGAAACCCAGGCGCTGATCAGCCAGACGCGCGAGGCCACCGATCTCGGCAGCCTGCAGGACCAGGTCTATCGCCGGCTCACCACGATCGACCAGCGCGTGCGCGATCACCGCAGCCGCGAGGAAACCCGTGCGCTGGCCTACAAGGAGCGCACCGAAGCCCTGTACGAGCGCATCGAAACGCTCGAAAACCAGACGCGCGTGCTGACGCGCTCGGTCAGCAAACTCGAACGCCAGGTCGGCACCGACACGCTCACGCGCGTGCCCAACCGCGCCGCCTACGACAAGCGCATCGCCGCCGATCTGCAGCTGTTCGGTCGAGATCGCAGGCCGCGCTGCCTCGCCGCGATCGACGTCGATCACTTCAAGCGCATCAACGATCAATACGGCCACCAGGCCGGCGACAAGGTGCTGCAAGTGCTCGCGCAGCACTGGTCGCGGCGGCTGCGCGACGCGGATTTCTTCGGCCGCTACGGCGGCGAGGAATTCGTCATGCTGATCGAAGCCGTGCCGGCGCAGGCGCTCGCCGTCGCCAACGCCCTGCGCCTGAGCGTCGAACAGCTGGGCTTCCACTTTCGCAAGCAGCCGGTGAAAGTCACGGTGTCCTGCGGCATTGCCGGCTTTCGCGACGGCGACACCGCACTGAGCCTGTTCGATCGCGCCGACGCGGCGCTCTACGAGGCCAAGCGCAATGGGCGCAATCGCTGTTGCCTGGAGGGCTGAGCAGCGATCGGCTCGATCGAATCACGTCACCTGGCCTGCGGCCGACCGCTCCCGGATCAGGTCGATGAAAAGCCGCAAGCTCGTCGGAACCCGGCGATTGTTCGGAAAATACAGGCATAGCCCCGGAATCGGCGGACACCAGTCCACCAGCACGGCCAGCAAGCGGCCATCGGCCAGGGCAGCGCGCACATAGGGCTCGGGAACATAGGCGATGCCGAGGCCGGCGATCGCCGCTTCCACCATGAGCTGGCTGTTGTCGAGCGTCAGTGCGCCAGGCACGTCGATCGCCAGCTCCTGCCGTCGCTTGCGGAACTCCCAGCGATAGCGCTTGCCGCTGGGCAGGCGCTGGCGGATGCATTGATGCCGAGCGAGCGCATCGGGCAGCTTCGGCGCTGGATGTGCGGCGAGGTAGCTCGGAGCGGCGACCGTCAGGAATCTCAGCTCGGGAGTCAACGGCACCGCGACCATGTCCTTGGGCACCGCTTCGCCGAGCCTGACGCCGGCATCGCAACCCTGTTCGACGATATCGACCAGGCGCCCGTCGGATACCAGATCGAGTTCGACGCCGGGATACCGTCGCAAGAACTCGGGCACCACCGTCTGCAGCAGCTGGCGAATGGCGCCTTCGCTGCCGTTGATCCTGAGCGTGCCCATCGGCCGGCCCTGCTCGCCCGAGACCTCGTCGAGCAGGTGATCGAGCTCGCTCAGCACCGTATCGAGGCGCCCGATCAGCCGCTCCCCGGCATCGGTCAACGACACGCTGCGGGTGGTCCGATGCAGCAGCCGCACCCCCATTTTTTCTTCGAGCCCTCGCATCACATGGCTCAGCGAGGATCGCGTCAGCCCCAGCAATTCGGCGGCCCGCCGAAAACTGCGGTGCTCGGCTACGGCCATGAACGCTCGAAGGTCGGCAAGCGTCGGCGTGCTGATTGGTGGCTTCATTTCACCGATACATCCAATTTGTTGACCATTATCATGATTCAAATCGACCCCTACCATGGCGCACATCGCTGAACCCACCCTCCAGCAAGAAGAGCACGCCATGGCGAAAACCTGGTTCATCACCGGAACATCGAGCGGCCTCGGCCGCCTCCTCACCGAACGCTTGCTCTCGCGCGGCGATCGCGTCGTCGCAACGCTTCGCCGCCCGGTCGTGCTCGACGCGCTGCGTGCTCGATACGGCGATCGCCTACAGGTGCTCGCGCTGGATGTCACCGACACCCCGGCGCTGAGAAAAGCGGTGGACGCGGCGTTCACCCGCTTCGGCCCCATCGACGTGGCGGTCAGCAACGCGGGCTACGGTTTGTTCGGCGCTGCCGAGGAAGTCGGCGATGCCCAGATCGAGCGACAGATCGCGACGAACCTGGTGGGCTCGATCCAGCTGATTCGCGCCGTGCTGCCTCATCTGCGCAAACAAGGCGGCGGGCGCATCGTTCAAGTGTCATCCGAAGGCGGGCAGATCGCGTATCCGAACTTCAGCCTTTACCACGCGACCAAATGGGGCATCGAAGGCTTCGTCGAAGCCGTCGCGCAAGAAGTCGCGCCGTTCGGCATCGACTTCGTGATCGTCGAACCAGGACCGACCGGCACCCGCTTCGCTGAAGGTCTCGATCATGCGCGGCCCTTGCCGAGCTACGAACACACGCCGGCCGCCGATGTGCGGCGCGCAGTGAACTCGGGAAGTTTTCCGCTCAAGGGCGATGCGGCGAAAACCGTCGACGCCATGATCGCGGCGGCAGAAGCGACGAATCCGCCGCTGCGCCTCGCGCTCGGCAGCTCAGCCTACGAGTCGATCAGCTCGGCCCTGCGCAATCGGCTGGAAGCGCTCGAGGCGCAGAAGCAGATCGCGCTCGCTGCCGACACGGCGCACGCCCGGTGAAGCGTGTGAGGGCCGAGCGCCTTCAGCGCAGCGCTTCGAGCTGCTCCCAGCGCGCGTAGGCCGTCGCCAGCGTCTGCGCGAGCGCGTCGAGCTGCTGCTGCAGCTTGAGCACCTGCTCCTTCGGGCCATCGTAGAAACCATCGGCCGACAGCTGGTCGGCGAGCTTGGCCTGCTCGGCTTCCCAACGTTCGATCTTGGCGGGCAGCTCGTCGAGCTCGCGCTTTTCCTTCGACGTAAGCCTCGGCGCGGCGGCGGTCTGCTTGACGATCGGCGGCGCGGCGACCGCGGCGGGCTTGTTCGACGCGGGTTTGCTCGTCTGCGCCGGACGCTGGCGCAGCCAGTCGCTGTAGCCGCCGACGTATTCGTTGATGCGGCCCTCGCCTTCGAACACCAGGCAGCGCGTGACCACGTTGTCGACGAAGGCCCGGTCGTGGCTGACCAGCAGCACGCTGCCCTCGTAATCGAGCAGCAGTTCTTCGAGCAGCTCGAGGGTTTCGAGATCCAGGTCGTTGGTCGGTTCGTCGAGCACGAGCAGGTTGCTCGGCCGCGCGAACAGCTTGGCGAGCAGCAGCCGGTTGCGTTCGCCACCCGACAAAGCGCGCACCGGCGAACGCGCGCGATCGGGCGTGAACAGGAAATCCTGCAGGTAGCCCATGACGTGCTTGCGGGCCCCGCCGACCTCGACGAAATCCTTGCCGTCGCCGAGGTTGTCGACCACCGAGGCGTTCTCGTCGAGCCCGCCGCGCAGCTGGTCGAAGTAGGCGATCTGCAGGTTCGAGCCGAGCTTGAGCGTGCCGCTCGTAGGCTGCAGGCGGCCGAGCAGGAGATTGATCAGCGTGGTCTTGCCGGCGCCGTTCGGGCCGATGATGCCGAGCTTGTCGCCACGCAGCACCGTCGTCGACAGGCCACGCACGATGGTCTTGTCGCCGTACGCATACGCGACGTTGTCGGCCTCGGCGACGAGCTTGCCGCTGCGGTCGGCCTCCTGGATCAGCATGCGCGCGTTGCCCTGCTGGTTACGGCGCACCGCGAACTGCTGGCGCATCTGCATCAGGCGTTCGACGCGGCCCATGTTGCGCGTGCGGCGCGCCTCGATGCCGCGGCGGATCCAGGCTTCTTCCTGCGCCAGGCGCTTGTCGAACAGCGCGCGCTCCTGCGCTTCGGCGTGCGCGCGCTCTTCCTTGCGGCGCAGGTAGTTTTCGTAGTCGCCCGGCCAGCTCGTGAGCCAGCCGCGATCGAGTTCGAGGATGCGCGTGGCCAGGTTGCGCAGAAAGGCGCGATCGTGGGTCACGAACAGGATCGCGCCCGAGAAGCTCTTGAGGAATTCTTCGAGCCAGCTGATCGATTCGACGTCGAGATGGTTGGTCGGCTCGTCGAGCAGCAACAAGTCCGGCTGCTGCACCAGCGCCTGGCCGAGCAGCACGCGGCGCTTGAGTCCGCCCGACAGGCTTTCGAAGGCGGCGTCGGCCGGCAGATCGAGCCGCGAAATGGTTTCGGAGACGCGCTGGTCGAGCGACCAGCCGTCGATCGCCTCGATCTGCGCCTGCACCTTGCCGAGATCGTCGTAGCGCTCGGCCGCGACGAGCTCGTGGTAGCGCGCGAGCAGCTCGCCGGCCGCGCCGAGCCCCTGGGCGACGACGTCGGCGACGCGGCCGCGCGCGCTCGTCGGAACGTCCTGTACGAGCCGGGCGATGCGCAGGCTCTGGGCACGCAGGATCTCGCCGCCATCGGTCGCGACCTCGCCCGCGATGACCTTGAGCAGGGTCGACTTGCCGGCCCCGTTACGACCGAGGATCGCCACGCGCTCGCCCTTTTCGAGCGTAAAGGAGGCCTTGTCGAGCAGCACGGTGCTGCCAAGGTTGAGCGAAACGTCGCGGAGCGTGAGCAGCATGACTTGGCGTTGAATCGGCTAAGGAGGAGGCACCGCAGGCGTCACCGGCCAATATCATCCGGACGGGCTGCGGGGCCGGCAGTCTACGGCATGCTGCCAGGCGGCTGACTTACACTGGCCGCTGATTCCGACCGGCCGCATCCATGAGTGTCGTCAGCAAAATCTGCTTTTCCATCTGCCTGGTCTCGATCGTCGTGGCCATCGGCCTGGCGCTGTCGATGATCTGGATGAGCCACAGCAGCGAATTCATGTGGAAGAGCCTGGCCACCTGCGGCGTGGTGTTCCTGGGCTCCAGCTTCCTGGCGGCCGTCGGCAAGATGTTCGACAAGGACAGCCGCTAGACAGCCGCTCCACACCGGCCGGCGCCGGCGCCGGCGCCGGCGCCGACTCTTACCTGACCGCTTCGGGCGCAGGCTCGGCCGGGGCGTCCGGCGCGATCGCCTGGGGCTTGGGCGCCGCATCCGGCGCCGGGCCGGCGTCCGCGGGCTTCTGCTCGGCCAGCGGAAACATGAGCGGAAAGAACACGTTGACGGGCGCTTCGATCTTGCTGCTGCGTACCCACACCACGCCGACGATGACCAGGTGCACGGCAAGTGTGATGCCCACGCCGATCAAGGGGCCCCGCCAGCTGCGCGGCAGCTTCTTGTGCATGGCGCGCATGCGCGCCTCGGGCGGCAGATCGCGCAGGCGGTCGCGGTCTTGCGGGGACAAGGGGTCGGAAACGGGTGTTTTCAACGAAGTCATTCGGGCAGCTTAGCGTTCATGGGGGTGCTTGGATAATCTGGGCCCGCCGTCCCGCCCGTTTTTGATCCGCCATGAGCGAACCCCACGACCCGCCGACCGATTACCGCATGTCGCC
Organism: Hydrocarboniphaga effusa AP103; assembly: GCF_000271305.1. Lineage (GTDB taxonomy): Bacteria > Pseudomonadota > Gammaproteobacteria > Nevskiales > Nevskiaceae > Hydrocarboniphaga > Hydrocarboniphaga effusa. The sequence goes on along the minus strand of NZ_AKGD01000002.1, from coordinate 100,141 downwards.
CGGCCTAGGCGTGATCGAGTGGCAGGGGCGGCTGCTCGTCTACCAGCTGCAGGAGGGTCGCATCGCCTGGGCACGTCCGCTCGGCGAGGCCTGCCTCGAAGTCGACGACGCGCTGCGCTCGGCGATCGAGACCGACCAGCGCAAGTCAGCCCATCACCGGCTGCGGTAGATCCAGCCAGACGCTGTAGCTGTCGCCTTCCCCGCCACGAATCTCCGAGCGGCACTTGTACGCGCGCACCGCGCGCCTGGAAGCCGCGAGCGATGCGCGATAGCGCTGCGCGTCAGCCGCATGCAGATAACCGACGACGTGCCCTTCGATCTCGACGCGCACCGGCGCAGCGTGCGACTCGCCTTCCGGAATCAGCCGAGCGGTCTTGGGCAGGCCGCGATCGGCATAGCGAAGGCCGCGCGCCATCACCGTGAGCGGCAGCTGATAGTGAACGAGCCTGTCGATGACCAGCGTGCAGCGCCCGCTGGCCGGCAGCGAAGGCACGTAGACGTAGCGCCGGAAAATGGCGGCTGCGAGCAAGGCCGTCGACAGGACACCGAAGATCACCAGCGAATTCACCGCATCCGCTCCCTGCGAGAGTGTCGCAAGCCAACCGCGTTGAGGACCGATCGCACGAGAAATTCGCCGTTCGGCTGTCGTCCGCGAGCCCTGCATGCGGCAGGTCGCGTTGCCGCGCAAGGCTAGGGTCGCCCCTGGGGCAAGTCAATTGAAGTGCAGACGCGCGGTCGCACCGAAACAGCGGATGCGTCCGGCGACTTCGGCTGACAGAGCCCGCTCCACGGGCCGGCTACCATGCGGACCACGAGGTGAACGAAGGGAGATCGGCATGCCTCAGCATCTGGCGCTTTTTTTCGACGGCACGTGGAACACGCAAAAGGATCGCACCAACGTGTCGCGCCTGTCCCGGCTCGTGCTCGACGCGACGGCCGATGGTCGCGTGCAGCAGCGCTACTACGACAGGGGCGTCGGCACCCAATGGCACGATCGCCTGCTCGGCGGCGCATTCGGAGCCGGACTTACACAAAACATCTGCGACGGCTACCGCTGGCTGTCGCGCGCGCTGCAGCATTCCGGCTCGATCGCGGATGATCGCATCTACCTCTTCGGATTGAGCCGCGGGGCCTACACCGCGCGCAGCCTGGCCGGGCTCGTGCGCAAATGCGGAGTGCTCAGGCAGGCCGACGAAGCCACCGTTCGCACCGCCCATCGGCTCTACCGCGATCGCCGCAGCGACCCGGACAGCGCAATCGCGCTGCGCTTCCGGCGCGAGCATTCGCACGAGGTACGCATTCATTTCATCGGCGTCTGGGATACGGTCGGCGAACTCGGCGTTCCGCTGTCCGGCGTGCCGTTCGGTCGCGACGAATACAAGTTTCACGACACCGCGCTCAGCAAGATCGTGAACCACGCGTATCAGGCACTGGCGATCGACGGGCACCGCAAGGATTTCGCGCCGACACTGTGGACGCAGATCAAGCCGTCGAACCGGGAGGTCGAGCAGCGCTGGTTCGTGGGCGCGCATGCGGACGTCGGTGGCGGCTATTCCGACGGCCGCCTGCAGAACCTTCCGCTGCGCTGGATACAGGACAAGGCCGCCGCCGCAGGGCTCGCATTCGCTTCGCCGGTGCCGGTGCAGGCTTCCGACGTCATGGACCCGCCGCACGATTCGTACTCGGAATTCGCCTTCGGCCTCTACAAGCTCGTCAAGGGCGGCAAGCGCCATCACCGCAGGATCGGCGGCTCGATCAACGAGACGCTCGATCCTTCGGTCTGGCGCAAGTGGCAGGCCGACCCGGCGTATCGGCCCGAGTCGCTGCGCGCCCATGCCGATGTGCTCACGACACGCCCGCTCGCGGCCGAGGCGCTGGCGCTCACGCCGCCGACGAACTGAGACGCGCCAGGACTCAGCGCAAGACGACGTCGAACTCGGCTTCGGTCCTGCTCCGTACTTCGGCAAGTTCGACGCCATCGGCGAGTTCGATCAAGCGCGGCAGCTGCTGGCCCTTGCGATCCACTTCGAACACGCCGAGTTCGGTGATGACCAGATCGACCACGCCCTTGCCCGTCAGCGGCAGCGAGCATTCGCGCTTGAGCTTGGGCGCTCCGGACTTTTCGTTGTGCTCCATCACCACCACCACGCGCTTGACGCCGGCGACGAGGTCCATCGCCCCGCCCATGCCCTTGATCATCTTGCCGGGCACCATCCAGTTGGCCAGATCGCCGTTCTGCGCGACCTGCATCGCACCGAGGATGGACAGGTTGATGTGCCCGCCGCGAATCATGCCGAAGCTGTCCGCGCTCGAGAAATAGCTCGTCTGCGGCAGGTCGGTGATGGTCTGCTTGCCCGCGTTGATGAGATCGGGATCGACTTCGTCCTCGTACGGAAACGGGCCCATGCCGAGCATGCCGTTCTCGCTCTGCAGCGTGACTTTCATGCCGGGCGGAATCAGGTTGGCGACGAGCGTCGGAATGCCGATGCCGAGGTTGACGTAGTAACCGTCGCGCAATTCTTTGGCGGCGCGTTCCGCCATCTGTTCGCGTGTCCAGGCCATGGCTCAGACCTCCGTGCCGGCAGCGGCGCCGGCCTTGCGCTGGCGCGTCGTCAGGCGCTCGATGTGCTTGTCGTAATGCGCACCGACGACGATGCGGTCGACGAAAATTCCGGGCGTGTGGATCTGGTCGGGATCGAGTTCGCCGGGCTCGACGAGCATCTCGACTTCGGCCACCACCAGCTTGCCGGCGGTGGCGATCATCGGATTGAAATTGCGCGCGGTCTTGCGATAGACGAGGTTGCCTTCGGTATCGGCCTTCCAGGCTTTGACGAGCGACACATCGGCCGTGAGCCCGGTTTCCATCACGTACCACTCGCCGTCGAACTGGCGCGTTTCCTTGCCTTCGGCGACCTTGGTGCCGTAGCCCGTGCGTGTGTAGAAGGCGGGAATTCCAGCGCCACCGGCGCGAATGCGTTCGGCCAGCGTTCCCTGCGGATTGAATTCGATCTCGATCTCGCCGCTCATGTAGCGCGATTCCAGAATCTTGTTCTCGCCGACGTAGCTCGCGAGCACTTTCTTGATCTGGTTGTTGGCGAGCACATGCCACATGCCGTGGCCATCGCAGCCGACGTTGTTGCCGATGACCGTCAGATCCTTCGCGCCGGTTTGCTTGAGCGCCAGGATCAGGTTCTCCGGAATGCCGCAGAGGCCGAAGCCTCCGGACATGATCGTCATGCCATCGCGGACGACGCCGTCGAGCGCACTCGCGGCGTCGGGATAGATTTTGGACTGCACGGGTCGCCTCCTCGCCATTCGGCTCACCGGAGACACCGTAGCCGCTCGCCGCGACGACGGCCTCATCCGCTCGAGGGGTTCGCCACCTCGGCCCGCGAGGTAAAGCGTCCGGCCGCGCTTACTCGACCGCGCTTACTGTGCCACCGAAACCTGGGCCTGGGCCTCTTCGCGCTTGCGGCGCTTCTTGGCCTTGACCGCGTTCTTGCGATCGATCCACTGCTCCTTGTGCGTCGGCGTCGCGATGCGCGACAGCTTTTCGCTGACGTCGTTGACGCCTTCCTTCAAGGTGCGCTTGAGTTCTTCGGCCGTTTCCTTGACGACATGGACCACGTCCTTGCCGCCTTTGACGACGACCGCCTTGGCCGACTGCAGCGATTGCGTCCCGGCGTTCAGCACGCCCTCGCCGTGGCTGATGAGGCGCTGCGCCTGCAGCTTCGCGTTCGACACATTGTCGTTGACCGAATCAACGATCGACTTGGCTTCCATTCCGAGTCCCCTTTGTAGAAAAGGCTTGATGAAAAGGCCCGCAAGACGCGGTCGCAAAAGTCTGCGTCGCGCCGGGTGTCATGCGGCTGAACGGGAATGTCGTAACGCCACGGCGCGCAGGGCTGGCCGGCGCCAGCTATCGGCCAGAATCGCCGCGCGCCTTTGCGAGCACCCGGCTAGGACCGGGAATCGCCGCAGGACGGGCCCCGCAAGGCCTCATCGATGCGCTCGATGAACCGCTGCGCCTGCGCCTGCGTGAAGCCGCCCTCGTGGCGGTCGACGAGTTCGCCCTCGCAGTCGTAGAGCAGCACGTGGATGACCGCCTCGCGCAGGTCCAGCGCGCGACGCACGCCGCCGGCATCGTCGATCACCAGATGCACGTCGGGCTCGGCCTTCTTCTGCTTGCTGATCTCGCCCTCCATCATCAGGCCCACCGCCCAGGTGGCGTCGGCCAGATTGATGACGCTGGTCGAGACCAGGCGCCGGTAGTCGTAGCGCCGGGCCTTGATCGCGCTTTCGAGCGGGGCGATCTGGCTGCGCGTGGCGATGCGCGCGGGCAACACCATGAGCATGCCGATGTGTTCGAAGGCCCGCAGCGGCGCCAGCGACCAGCGCTCGTAGCGCGGCCTGCCGCTGCTGTCGAGCAGCAACTCTCCGCGCGTCTCGACGACCAGCGGCGCCAGCACCCTGCCAGCCGCATCGGCCTGCGCGCCGGGCTGTGCGCACAGCAGCAGGCCGCCCAACAGGCCGGCTGCGGCATGCCGCAGCCGGCGGGACGCCGGGCTCGGCTTGGACTGCGGCTTGCGCACGGGCACCTCGTGGATGCGCCTCAGCCGACCGGCTGGTCGGCCGTCGCGGCCGGGGTACGGTTGGCGGCAATGTCTTCCCGGCTCGTGAGCGCGCAGCGGGTTCCGCCGGCGGAATACATCAGCGCCACGCAGCGATTGCAATGGTCGCAGCCCGAGCGGCTGAGTTCGCCGCTGCGGAAAGCCAGCAGCAGGTCCGGGCGATGGATCAGCGCGCGCCCGACCACGATCGCGTCGAAGCCTTCGGCGATCGCGCTGCGGATGTCGTCCACCGAGGTTACGCCGCCCAGATAGGCCAGCGGCGCGCGCACTTGCGCGCGGATGCGGCGCGCGGCTTGCAACAGGTACAGCGGCTGGAATTCGATCGGCGGCTGCTGCCATTTCAGCATCCGGTTGCCGAAGCGCATCATCGCCGATGCGTTCTCCCCGCCGATGCCCTCGGGCATCGCGCTGCCGAAGATGTGCCAGGGCGATTCCACGTTCATGCCCGCGCTGTTGACGATCAGATGGGCGCCCGCAGAGGCCATGGTCTGCGCGGTGACGATGGCATCGTCCACGGTAGCGCCGCCGCGCATGCCTTCGAAGATGCTGATCTTGCAGCTCACGCCCATGTGCGCGCCGACCGCGTCGAGCACCGCCGCGAGCACCTCGCTCGGAAAGCGCGCGCGCCGCTGCGCCGAGCCGCCGTATTCGTCGCGGCGGCGGTTGTAGGCCGGCGACAGGAACTGGCTTAGCAGATAGCCATGGCCCATATGGATTTCGACCGCATCGAAGCCGGCCGCGCGCGCCTCGCGGGCGCCCTGCACGAACTGCTCGCGCAGGCTGCGCAGTTCGCTCGCGCTGGCCGCATGCCGGAACACGCGTCCGCTCAGAAAGCCCGGCGGGTTGAGCCCGCCCGAGGCGCTCACGGGCGACGAGGTCGACAGCTTTGAAAGAAAGTTGAACGCGCCTCCATGCGTGACCTGCGCGCAGGCCGCGGCACCCTCGGCATGCACCGCATCGGTCACCGCGCGCAGATGCGGCCGGCTCGCCGGCCCCAGCATCACCTGGTCTTCGAACGTGCGGCCGTCGGCGCTGACCGCGCAGTAAGCGACCGTGGTCATGCCCACGCCGCCGGCCGCCATCGATCGGTGATGCCTCACGAGCGCCTGCGTCGGCGTGCCGCCCGGCGCATTGCCCTCGTTGGTCGCGCTCTTGATGAAGCGGTTGCGCAGTGTCAGCGGGCCCAGCTTCCACGGCGCATACGCGCGCTCGAGTTCGTTGCTCATGGCAGCTCCGGAAGCGTGCCTCGCGGCGCGGATGATGCCTGCCCGACGAGCGCTGTGCGGCGCATCGGCATCACCGGCCAAAACGGTAGATGAAATCGATGCCGAGCAGGCGCGGCTCGCCCCAGATCACCGCGCGGTCGGCATGCGGCAGATTGTCGACCGCCGTGAGTTCGTATTCCTTGTCGAGCAGGTTCTTGCCCCACAGCGCGATGTCGAGCGTGCCGTCGCGGCCCATGCGGATGTTGTTCGCCATCATGCGCGCATTGAGCAGGCCATAGCCGTCGATCGCGGTGAGGCCGCGGCGCTCCTCGGTGATCACGAAGCCCGTGCGATCGCCCAGATAGTTCCAGTTGACGTATGCGCGCAGCTCGCCCCACCGCGGACGCGCGATGGTCCAGTCGCCGAACAGCACGCCCGAATGCCGCGGCGCGGCGATGAACGGATACAGGTTGGCGACGTTGTCGCCATTGACGTCGATGACTTCCAGCACGCGCGCATCCAGATAGGCGTACTGGAAACCGAGCATGAGGTTTTCGGCCGGAATGAGCGCACCTTCGAGTTCGAGGCCGAGCATGCGGGCCTTGCCCGCGTTGCGCGACTTGGTGTCCGAGATGGTGCCCGCGATCATGAAGTTGGTCTGCATGTCGGTGTAGTCGCTGTAGAACGCCGCGCCGTTCAAGCGCAGCGCGCGATTGAGCCACTCGCTCTTGAGCCCGAGTTCCCAGGAACTCACGCGCTCGGGCTTGTAGCCTTCGACGAAACCGAAGCCGTAGTTGGTGCCATCGGAGGCCGGACCCGAGGCGGCCGAGATCTGCGGATCGCGCAGGTTGAAGCCGCCGCTCTTGTAAGCGGTGGAATACGACAGATAGGCCTTGGCCATGTCGGTGAGCTCGTACTGCACGGTGGCCGACGGTGAAATGTCGTCGTAGTCGCTGCGGGCTTCCACGCCGACGAAATCGTCCGGGCTGCCGACGATGGCCGCCGGGACCGGCACCGCGGCCAGGCTCAGATCGCGCAGCCGCACTTCGAGATACTGCCGCTGGATGAAATCCTTGATCGCATAGCGCTCGTCGCGCGAGGCGCGCAGACCCAGCGTGAGGCTCAGCCGGCGGTCGAAGGTATCGGGCCGGAAGCTGAACTGGCCGAAGGCCGCATAGGCCTTGTTGCGGATGCCGTAGTTGTAATCCCAGTAGGCGGACAGCCGCGGCAGCGCGTTGTCCTGCAGCAAACCGCGCAAGCCCGCGGGCAGCAGAGCGAGCAGCACATCGGTCTGCTGCGGATCGACCGTCGCGCTTTGGATGTGATGCAGCGGACCGCCATCCTCACCGCCGCTTTCGGTGAAGTAGTACAGGCCGGCGATGTAACTGACGCGCTCGTCCCAGGCGACGCCGCTGATCTGCAGCTCGTGCGACCACTGGTGCTGGTAGGACACCGGAATCACCAGCGGCGTGGGTTCACCACCGTTGGCGAGCCGCGCCGCCGCGCTGTCGTAGATGTTCAGGTCGACGCGGTAGCCGGTGTCGCCGCCACCACCGCTCAGATCGGGATACTGCGAGTCCTCGAGCTTGCGATAGGCACCGATGTACTTGAGCTCGAAGGCATCGAGCTGCTGGGTGAGCGTGAGCGTGTGGCCGCTCACCTTGGCGCCGGATTTCTCCATCGGCGCGCCCGAGGCGAGCTTGTCGAGCCGGCGATCGGAATACACCGAGTTGGCCACCGCATAAGGCTTGAAGAACTCGGCGAGCCCGTGCTGCGTCTCCGGCAGCAACACGCCCTGGAACATGTAGTTCACATACTTCAGATCGGTGTAGTCGTAACCGTAATCGACGGTCAGATCGTCGTTTGCGAGCCAGCGCATGTCGAAGCGCAGCCCGAGCGCCTCGCGATCACCGAAGTCCTCGCCTTCGCCGGTGTTCTCGACGAAGCCGCCGGATTGCCTGCCGAGCACCGCCAACTTGACCGCGAAGTCGTCGGTGACCGGCACGTTGAACGAGCTCTTGCCGACGAACAGATCGCGTTGACCGATGGTCACCCGGTGATCCATCGTGAACATGGTCGGATCGGGCCGCTTGGTCACGATGTTGACCGCACCGCCGGTGGAATTGCGCCCGTACAGCACACCCTGCGGGCCGCGCAGTACTTCCATGCGCTGGATGTCCGCGAGATCCAGCGCCAGGCCCACCGAGCGCGCCAGGTAGACGCCGTCGAGATAGATGCCCACGGCCGGATCCTGCGTCACCTGCGAATCGGTGATGCCGACACCGCGGATGGTGATGCGCAGCGTGGTGTTCGAGAGCGGATGCGGCTCGATGACCATGCTCGGAACATTGGTGCCGAGGTCTTCCACGCCGCCAATGCCGCGCATCTGCAGCTTCTCTTCGTTGAAGGCCTCGAGCGAGATCGGCGTGTCCTGCAGCGTGGTGGCCGTGCGCTGCGCCGTGACGATGACTTCCTCGAGCTGCGCAAAGCCTGCACGCGTGCTCGGTGGCGGTGGCGGCGGGGCCTCCGCAGCTGAAAGCGGTGCGACCGCGATGGTCTCCAGCGGCTCCCCGGCACCGCTCTGCTGCGCGGCGGCGGTGCCGGCCTGCACGACCAGCGATCCAAGCGCCCACAGGCAGACCCGCTTCGTCATGACGCTCTCCCCCGCTACATCTTTTTATGTATTCGCGCAGCTCCGGCGTCGAGGCCGGCTGCGATTGATTCAAAGCGGCCAGCGCAAGCCCGTGAGTTCCTCGGTGCGCGTCCATAGCGCTGCCGCCGATGTGGGATCGCGCGCGGCGCGGCCCAGCGCGATGCGCACCGGCCGACCGAAGCTTTCGTTGAGCCAGCGCGGCCCCACCAGGCTGCCTGCAGGGAATTCGTTGGTAGTCGCCACCGCGATCACCGGCCGTGCGCCAGCTTCGGGCGACTGGCCCATATGGCTCAGTCCCGTGGCCAGCGCGGCCGTGGCAAGGCGCTGCCAGGCGTTGTCCTGTGCGGAACGTGGGCGGTTGCGTCCGATCTGCGTGCGACACACACCCGGATGCGCCGCATAGCTCGAGATGCGATGCCCGGCCGCCTGCAAACGACGATGCAGCTCGAGCGCGAACAGCAGGCAGGCGAGCTTGGTCTGCCGGTACGCCAAGATCGGAACGTAGCGATGCCGCCAGTCGAGATCGTCGAGTTGTATGTGGGCCTGGCGCTGAACCAGGCTCGAGATGCTGATCACGCGCGCCGCCGCTGCGGATTCCAGCAGTGGCCACAGCGCATGCGTGAGCCGGAAATGGCCCAGATGCGCGATCGCGAAACTGAGCTCGTGGCCTTCGGCATTCCCGCGCCGCAGCGCCGGCGGATAGATGCCCGCATTGTTTACGAGCACATCGATCGGCTGCGCACGGGCTTTCAATGATTCTGCGGCCGTCGCGATGCTCGCGGGATCGGAGAGATCCACCGCCTGAACCCGCAAGGAGCCTGGGCCCGGCAGGGCGGCGAGCATCAGCAAGGCGCGTTCAGAAGCAGCGGCATCCACATCGGCCAGGGTGAGGTCGTATCCGAGCCGGCGAAAATGCGTGGCGCAGCCTAGTCCGAGGCCGCTGGCTCCACCGGTGATCAAGACATGTGCCCTTCCCATTACCGCAACGTACGACACGTCCGGTGAGCTGTTATCCCCCAAACAGACGAGCGCGCCCAGGCGCGTTCGGCATTGCAGCCGCAGTGCAAAGCTGGTCGATGCGCTCGGCACGGAGGCGGGCACAAGAAAACCCCGCGAAGGCGGTTTTCGGCGATGCGAGTTTTTAAGAATAGTCGCACCACCGCATCCCTTTGACGGCTCGCAGGCGCTCGTCCGAAGTCGATTCCGAATCGGCGATGGCCCGATCCAACCACTATCCCCCAACTGATCGCCCAGTGTTCTGGAAACGCCATGAATCGAATGCGCGACGCGCCGAAGCGCCGATCCTCGATCGCTTCGAATCCACCCAACATCGGGATGTATACCGAGTCCGCTCTGCGCAGTTGAGTGATGCGCACCTCAATGGTTGATCGCGCTTCGACGACGCGACGCATTCGGCCGCGGTATCGAGCGCCAGGCGCGCTTGCTTCCGGTGGCTGCTCGGATCGAGGCCCTTACGCAGCATCCCCGGGCCTCATCGCGCGCCTGCCGGGAGCCGGCCGGCGCAAGCTCAATGCACAGGCGGAGTCGGCCACGCGATAAACCGCGGGCTTCGGGTTCAGGCTTTGCAGCTTCGCGTGAGTAAGCGGCATGGCGGGTAACTTGCCGCGGGAGCGGCCGGCAAAGCGGCCGTTACTCCTGGTGTTACTCACTCATATTGCAGGCTGTATCGGCATCTACCGGCAGCCTTCGAGGCCCTGACTCTGCGTCGCGCTAGTGTTTATTGCGCAAATCGGCAGTTGTCGGCGAGCTTCGGTAAGGTTGCTGGTGCCGGCAGCAGGAATCGAACCCGCGACCTTCGCATTACAAATGCGCCGCTCTACCAACTGAGCTATGCCGGCTTGCACACGTGGGGCGCGAATATTAACCGAGACGCTCGGCCGCGTCGTCTGCGAGCCGCGACGGCCCGGGCGCGATCAGCCGCTGATTCGGGCCAGCGCGCGCAGGCCTTCGAGCACGAGCAGCGGGCGATGGCGCCAGCCGGCGCCGAGGCCGGTCAACAACGTTTCTGCGTCTCCGCCGGTGATCCAGCGCTGCGCCTCGGCTCCGGCGATGGCAGCGGCGCGATCGATCGCGCCGAGGCAGCCCAGCATCGCGCCCTGGCGCACGCAGGCCTCGGTGTCCAGGCCCAGGCCGGCGTCGTAGCGCGCGTGCTCGTCGCGCGTGGCAAAGCGCGTGGCGCCGAGCACGGCGCGCTGCGCGGTCAGCAGCCCGGCGGCGATGAAGCCGCCCTGGTGCCGGCCACTCGCATCGATGACATCGGCGGTCAGCGCGGTACCGGCGTCGACGATCACGGCGGCGCGGTTCGGCGCTTCGGACCAAGCCGCGAACAGGACGAGCCAGCGATCGACTCCGAGCCGCTCGGGCTCGCGATAGGCGTTGCGCAGGCCGCCGAGTTCGGCCACCGAGCGTGCGTAGCGCGGAGCGCGCGACCAGCGCGCCTGCACGGCCTCGGTCAGGCGCGCTTCGGCGGCCGGACCGAGCACCTGCGAAATCCACACCGGCGCGCGCGCGTCGAGATCGGGCAGCGTGGCGATGGCCGCGACGGCGTCGCCGGCATGGCTCACGGTCGCGATCGGCTCCAGCGCATCCCCGCGCGCGATCGCCGCCTTGATGCGGCTGTTGCCGATGTCGAGCAGCAGCATCAGGCCAGCCTCAGGCTCACGTCGCCCGAATGCACGAGCCGGCGCTGGCCATCGACCTCGACGATCAGCGCCCCGCTTTCATCGACGCCGCGCGCGATGCCGGAAACCGGTGGCTCGCCGCTCAGCGTGACCGCGCGATCGCGCGTCAGATCGAGTTGCGCCCAGACCGCACGGTCGGCGCCGAAGCCCCGCGTCTCGAACGGCTGCAGCATCGCAAGCAGCTCGCGGATCAAGCGGGCCGCGAGTGCGTTGCGCGAGGCCGGCGGACGCTGCGCCGCGGCGAGCGCCTCGTTGAGGCTGATCCACGGCTGGTCGATGCCTTCGGCCTGCGCGCCCGACATCGCCACGTTGAGCCCGATGCCGATCACCACGCGACAGGCCCCGCCGGCTTCGCCGCGATGCTCGATCAGGATGCCGCCGAGCTTGCGGCCGGCGGCGTACAGATCGTTCGGCCATTTGAGCTGCACCTCGCTCAAGCCCTGCGCCTGCACCGCGCGGGCGCAGGCGACGCCGACCGCGAGCGGCAGCGCGGTGAGCTGCGGCGGCCAGCTCGAAAACGACCAGGCCAGCGACAGGTACAGGTTGGCCCCGAACGGTGAGCGCCAGGCCCGCCCACGCCGGCCACGGCCGGCGGTCTGGAATTCGGCGAACAGGATTTGCGGATCGTCGGCCGCATCGGCGACGAGCAGTTGCTGGTTGGTCGAATCGGTGCTGCCGACCACGCGCACGCGGGCCGATGGCGCCGCCGCCGCGAGCTCGGCTTCACGCAGGCGTTCGAGCGGCTGCGCGAGCCGATAGCCGAGCCCCTGGCGCGCCTCGACGTCGAGCCCGAGATCGCGCAACTTTTCGATGCGCTTGGCTACCGCCGCGCGCGTCACGCCCTCGGCGTTCGCGAGGTCTTCGCCCGAATGCCAGGCGCCGTCGGCGAGCGTATCGATGAGGTCGTTCATGCCCGCTGCTTCATCCGTGTTCTTTCTTGCGCTCGAGCCAGCGGCCGATCAGCCGGGCTTTTTCGAATCGATGTTCGTCACCGCGCAGCAAGCGCCGGATGTTCTCGCGATGCTTGAAGGTGACGAGCGCGGCCATCGCCACCGTGAACAGCGCGGGCGCCGACAGCGGGCCGTGACCGTCGATGACGAGCGCCCACAGCAGCGCGAACACCGCGGCGCCGAGCGTGGCCGCGCTGACGTAGCCGCTGAACAGGATCACGAGCACGAAGACCAGCAGCATGCCCGGCAGCGCCAGCGGCATCAGCGCCCCGAACACACCGGCCAGCGTCGCCACGCCCTTGCCGCCGCGCAGGCCGAGCGTGACCGGATAGCAATGGCCCAGCGCGACGCCGACGCCGCACAGATAGCCGAGCGTTTCGCGCGGCAGTGCATCGCCTCCGCCGAGCGCGGCGGGCCACGGCAGCGCCGGCACCAGCAGCGCCGCGATCACGCCCTTGAGCACGTCGATCAGCAGCACCGCGACCGCGAACCCCTTGCCCTGCGTGCGCAGCGCGTTGGTCGCACCGACGTTGCCGCTGCCGAACTGGCGCAGGTCGACGCCGCCGCGCAGGCGGCCGACGATCTGGCCGCCCATGAGGTTGCCGAGCAGATAGGCCAGCACGGTCTTGGCGAGGGCTTCGGTCATGTCCGTAGCAGGACGGCGCGCGATGGAGTGTTGTTTGCGCTGGAGTTTAGCCCTCTGGCGCGGGCTCGGCGCGCGCGCCTTCGATCCAGCCGGGCCGAAGCGCTCAAACGCCCGCGTTGCAGGAGCAGTCAGTCTTCGCGGGCAGGAAATGGCCCGCGTAAAGGCGCTCGATATCGGGCTCGTGCTGGCGCGCGATGCAGCTGCGCTTGAGCTTGAGCGTCGGCGTCTGCAGGCCGTTGGCGACGCTCCACGGACCGTCGACGAGGGCGACCGCGCGCAGCAGGCTGTTGCCGTCTCCGCTCGCGAGGCGCTGCAGGCAGCGCTGCAGCAATTCGGCCTCCAGGCGAGCGCGGGCGATCGGCGAATCGTCGCCGGGCGCCAAGCCGAGACGGGCGCGCATCGCGGCGAGTGCTTCGGCGTTCGGCACCACCAGCGCGGTCAGGAACGGCCTGGCCTCGCCGACGATCATCACCTGCTCGACGATCGGCTCGCCGAGCAGGCGCTGCTCGATTTCGCTCGGCGACACCTTGCGCCCGGTCGAGGTGACGATGATTTCCTTGAGCCGGCCGATCAGGTAGATGCGATGCGCATCGAGGCGGCTGACCTTGTCGCCGGTATGCAGCCAGCCGGCGTCGTCGAGCGCATCGGCGGTGGCCTCCGCATCCTGCCAGTAGCCGAGCATCAGCGAAGGCGAGCGCACGAGCAGCTCGTTGTCGGGCGAGAGCCTGGTTTCGACGTTGTCGAGCGGCAGGCCGGCGCTGCAGGGATCGTTGTCGTCGAGCCGATTGACGCTGACCACCGGCCCGGCTTCGGTGAGCCCGTAGCCTTGCAGCAAGGGCACGCCGAGCCCGATGAACAGGCGCGCGATCTCGGGTGCCAGCGGCGCGCCGCCCGATACCGCCAAGCGCAGCCGGCCGCCGAGCCGGGCGATGAACTGATCGCGGGCACGGCGCGCGATCGCGCTGCTCAGCGAGAGCCGGCGGCGGCCTTGCCACTGGCGCGCCGCCCAGCCGGCTTCGATCGCCAGATTGAACAGCGCGCGCTTGTGCGCAGGCGCCTGTTCGAGCCCGGCCATCACCGCGGCGTGCAGGCGCTCGTAGACGCGCGGCACCGCGATCAGCAAGGTCGGCTGGCCTGCGAACAGGTCTTCGCCGAGCTGCGCGGCGCTGCGTGCGTAGACCGTGGTCGCACCGGCGACGACGGCTCCGTAGGCACCGGCGACGCGTTCGAACAGCGTCGCCATCGGCAGCACCGAGAAGTAGCGATCGTCGGACGAAATCGTCAGCGCGCGGGTGCAGGCGAACACGTTGGCGAGCAGGGCTCGATGCGACAGCATCACGCCGCGGCTCGGCCCGGTCGAACCCGAGGTGTAGACGATGGTGGCGAGCGAATCGGCATCGATCGCGGGCAGCTCGCCGGCCTCTTCGGCCGGTTGCGGCAGCCATTCGTCGAGCGTCGAAACGGCGGTGAAGCCGTCGCCGAGACCCTGTGAATCGCCTTGCTGCAGCACCACGCGCCGCAGCAGCGGAAACGCACGCAGGGCCTTGGTCTGGCGCCAGCTGTCGGCATCGCGCAGCAAGGCGAGCGCGGCTCCGCTGTTGTCGAGCAGGTGCGCGGTATTGCCCGGCGTGTCTTCGTTGTAGAGGCCGACGAGCACCAGGCCCAGCGTTTGCGCGGCCCAATCGATGGCGAGCCAGCGCGGACCGTTCTGCGCCTGCACCGCCACCCGCTCGCCGGCCACCAGTCCCGCCGCGCGAAATCCGGCGATGTAGCACTGCGCCTTGTGCTGCAGATCGCGCCAACTGCAATCCTTCCAGCTGCCGCTGAGCACGTCATGGTAACGGCAGGCGATCGCATCGGGCGTGCGGCGCGCACGCGCGACGTAGAGATCGGCCAGCGTGCGAACTTCGCTTTCGATCAGCAGCCCCGCGTCATCGAATCCGGCGACAGACGATTCGGCCAGCGAAGCCCGCGAGAATGACATAGCGATCGACCGGTGAAGAAAGGCGTGAGGCTCAGACGCCGAGCCAGGCCTGGCGGCGTGCCAGACGTTCGGCATCGGCTTCGGCCAGCGTGAACGTCCAGGTGTCGAGCGGGGCATCGGCGATGTCGATCCGCGTCGTCAGCAGCTCTTCGCCGCGGAAGTAGGCGAGTTCGACGCGGGCGCCGGGCTCGTAGGCATCGAGCCTGCGCGCCCAGTTCTGCGCGGTGATGCGCAGGCCATCGAGCGCGACGAGCTGGTCGCCGGCCGAAAGACCGGCGCGCTGGGCCGGACTGCCGGCGATCACGTGCGCGATGCCGGTTTCACCGGGCCGCAGGCGCAGACCGACCCAGCGCACCTGGGCCTTCGATTGCGTGCGTCCGCCATCGTCGAGCGCCGAGGTGCTCGCGCGCAGCGTGGCGGCGATGCCGAACTCCTGCAGCAGTTCGGCCAGCGGCAGCTCCTCGGTCGAACGCAGCGCGCGATCGAAGAAGCCGCCGAGGTCGAGGCCCGACAATTCCTGCGCGACGGCCGCGAGCCCGCCTTCGGGAACGCCGATGCCGGGCGCGCCGTAGCGCGTCCACAGCGTGCGCATCACATCGTCGAGCGTGATGCTCGATCGCAGGCGCAGCACCAGATCGAGGCAGAGCGCCACGAGCGCGCCCTTGACGTAGTAATTGGTGCTCGCGTTGACCGAGTTTTCGTCGGGCTGGTAGTACTTGATCCAGGTCTCGAAGCTCGCGTCTTCGAGCGTCTGCACGAGCCGCGCGGGCGCACGCTGCAGGCGCGTCGCGCTCTCGGCGAGCAGGTCGAGATACAGCGCAGGCTCGATGATCGCCGCGCGCAGCAGGAACAGGTCGTCGTAGTAACTCGTGACGCCTTCGTAGTGCCACAGATCGCGCGTGTACGCCTCGCGGCCGAGATCGCTTTCGAGGAAGGCCTGCGCGGTGATGCGCTTGACGTTCCACAAATGGAAGTACTCGTGCGAGCACAGGCCCAGGAAGGTGCGGTATTCGCGGCTCAGCTCGGGCTTGCCGACGCGCGGAAAATCGCCGCGCGAGCAGATCAGCGCGGTCGAACTGCGATGCTCGAGCCCACCGTAGCCGGCGCCCACGACGTTGGTCAGGAACAGGAACCGATCGAGCTGCGGCTGCTGCCGGAACAGCTCGCGCTCGACATGGCAGATGCGGGCCAGATCGGCCGTCACGCGCTGCGCATCGAGTTCGACGCGGCCCGACAGGATCAGCGCGTGCGGAACGCCGTCGACATCGAAGTCGTAGCGCTGGAACGCCGCCATTTCGACCGGATGGTCGATCAGCGCTTCGTAGTCTTCGGCGGCGTAGAGACCGAAGCCGTCGGCATCGGTCTCTACCGCCGTCAGCGTGGTCGCGAGCTTCCAGTCGGCGCACAGCGCATCGCGAGGTTTGTCGATGCGGATTTCGAAGCGCGCCTGCTCGAAGCCGCGCGGGCAATAGAACAGCGAGCTGCCGTTGAAGAAGCCGCGACGCGTATCGAGAAAGGCTTTGCGCACCGATTCGTCGAAGGCGTTGACCTCGTATTCGAGTACGACCTCGCCATCGCCGGCGAGCCGAAAGCTGCGCTTGTCGAGCCGCTCGATGGCCTGCTCGCGGCCATTGCGCCAGGCGCGCAGGCCGATCACGTGCTTGGAGAAATCGCGCACCAGATAACTGCCGCGTATCCATCCCGGCAGGCGGAATTCGACCGGGCCTTGCGCTCGCAGCTCGCAGCGCAGCGCGTAGCGATGGCTGCGCGAATCAGGAATCGAAACCTGGTAGCGGACGATGTTCGGTGCGGCGTCCAAAACGATGGTTTTCAAGATGCGGCTGGGCAAAAAAGAGCCGCGATTCTACGCTCGCTTGTGCACTGCGTCACGCCTGTGCCGAAGCGCTCATGGACCGGCCTGACGGCGGGTTCGGCTGGGCTCAGCGCTTGGGATGAAAGTGCAGCGGATGCTCGTTGCCGGCCACGGCTTCGCGCTTGGGCGCTTCGGCCGAAGCGCAGCTGCCGCAGCTGCTGCAGCCGCCGTCGTCACCCGAATGGCAGCCGCCACCACCCTTGGCCGGACGCAGCAGCGCGGCGGACTGCGCGTATCCATGCGCATCGAGCCAGTTGGCGATCTGCTTGCGCGGCAGATAGCGCGCGAGCACGTAGACCACCGCGCTCAGCACGCAGACGAAAACGATCAACGTCTGGACGAGAAGGGTATTCATGCACCGAGCATACGCGCGATCTGGTATGTGGCAAACGCGGCTCCGTAGGCGAGCAAAAACAGATAGCCCGCCGAGATGCCGAGCATCTTCCACGAGTTGGTTTCGCGACGAATGACCGCGAGCGTGGAGATGCACTGCGGCGCATAGACGAACCAGGCCAGCAGCGACAGCGCGGTGGCGAGCGACCATTGCGCCGTGATCAGCGGAACCAGCTGGTTGGCGGCCTCGTCGTCGGTGCCCGACAGCGAGTACACCGTCGCGAGCGCGCTGACCGCCACTTCGCGCGCCGCCATGCCCGGAATCAGGGCCACGCAGATCTGCCAGTTGAAGCCCACGGGCTCGAAAATCACCTGCAGCCAGCCGCCGACGATGCCGGCGAAGCTGTAGTCGATGGCGTCGCCGGTGGCACCTTCGGGTGGCGCCGGATAGCTCGACAGAAACCACAGCAGCACGGTCAGCGCGAGGATGATGGTGCCGACGCGCCTGACGAAGATCTGCGTGCGTTCCCATAGCCCGAGCAGCAGGTCGCGCGCATGCGGCAGGCGATACGAGGGCAGTTCGAGCAGCAACACGTTCTGGTCGGTGAGCCTGCGGCCGAACAGCTTCATCGCGTAGCTGACGATCAGCGCCGAGAAGATGCCCGCGAAGTAGAGCCCGAACATCACCAACCCCTGCAGGTTGAACCAGCCGACCGCCCGATCCGGAATGAAGGCGCCGATCAGCAGCGCATACACCGGCAGGCGCGCCGAGCAGGTCATCAGCGGGGCGACCAGGATGGTCGCCAGCCGATCGCGCGGATCCTGGATGCTGCGCGTGGCCATGATGCCGGGCACCGCGCAGGCGAAGCTCGACAGCAGCGGAATGAACGAGCGCCCCGACAAGCCGGCACCGAGCATGAGCCGGTCGAGCAAAAACGCGGCGCGCGGCAGATAGCCCGATTCCTCGAGTATCAGGATGAAGAAGAACAGGATCAGGATCTGCGGCAGGAACACCAGCACGCCGCCGACTCCCGCGATGATGCCGTCGACGAGCAGGCTGTTGAGCGGGCCTTCGGGCAAGGCTTCACCGACGAAGTTGCCGAGCGTGTCGAACAGCCAGCTGATGCCGTCCATGAGCGGCCCGGCCCACGAGAACACGGCCTGGAACATGAAGAACATCAGCACCGCGAGCGCAGCCAGGCCGAGCACCGGGTTCAGCAGGATGCGGTCGAGCGCCTCGTCGAGCCCCGGGCTGCGCTTGGGCATGGACACGCAGTCGGCGAGCAGGCGCACCACTTCGGCATGCACGTCGGCCGAGTCGGGCAGCGGTTGCGGAACCGGCGGGAGTGCGCCGTCGAGCGTCGCGAGCAGGGCCTGCGCGCCGCCGCGTCTGACCGCGATGGTCTCGACCACCGGAACGCCGAGCCGCTGCTCGAGCCTGGCCTTGTCGATGACGATGCCACGGCGCTTGGCCGCATCCATCATGTTGAGCGTGAGCACCATCGGCAGGCCGAGGCGCTTGAGCTCGAGCACGAAGCGCAGGTGCAGGCGCAGATTGGTGGCATCGGCGACCGCGACGATCAGGTCGGGCCGCGGCTCGCCCTCGAAGCGGCCCATGCAGACATCGCGCGTGACCGCCTCGTCGGGGCTGGTCGCCGCGAGGCTGTAGGCGCCCGGCAGGTCGAGCACCTGGACGTTGCGCCCGGACGCCGTGCTGAAGCGGCCTTCCTTGCGCTCCACGGTCACGCCCGCGTAGTTCGCGACTTTCTGGCGGCTGCCGGTCAGCGCGTTGAACAGCGCGGTCTTGCCGCAGTTGGGATTGCCGACCAGGGCGATGCGCAGGGAGGCGCTCACGTGGCCACCGCCTGCGTCTCGATGTTCACGCGCGCGGCTTCGACGCGACGCAGGGCGAACTGCGTGGAGCCGATCTGCACGAGCAGCGGATCGCCGCCGAAAGGCCCGCGCGCGACGATGCGCACCGCCTCGCCCGCGACGAAACCGAGCTCGCGCAGGCGTCCGGCGATCGGATCGGGCTGCGTCGCGTCGTCGACGGATCGGATGGTGGCGGCGACGCCACGCGACAGCTCGGACAGCCGCATCGGGGAAGACCTTGATGGATGAGAACAGTTCTTATTATAAACCGATCGGTAACGCCCCGCCCTGATGCCCGCCGACTCGCTGATGGGCCGCAGCCCACGGGCCGCTCGACCATGGCCCCCCGGGGCACGACGGGCGAAGTTCGTGCATCCGCGTTCATTCCCTGTCCCATGTCCCTCCTTCGCTACGCCAACCCGCGCCCCGTTTCGATCCGGGCCCGCCTGCTGCGCCCGCTGATCCGCCTGACCATCGGCCGCGCGATGCGCAGGACGGGCAGCTTCGAAGCCCAGCGCCGCCAACTGCTGCGCGCCGGCGGCTCGGCCAGGCTGTTCGAGGTGCGCGGCACGCGCATCGAGGCCGGTACGTTCGCCGGACTGCCGACGCTCACGGTGACGCCGCCACGGTCCAGCGGCTTGCACCTGCTCTACCTGCATGGCGGCGGCTACGCGGTCGGCGCGGCCTCGCTGTACCGCTCGCTGGCGAGCCGGCTCGCCCTGCTGACCGGCGCCACGGTGACGATGCCGGACTACCGGCTCGCGCCCGAACATCCGTTTCCGGCCGGGCTCGACGACGCGCTCGCCGCCTACCGAGCGCTGCTCGATTCGGGCATCGAGGCCGGGCGAATCTTCATCGGCGGCGATTCCGCCGGCGGCGGGCTGAGCCTGGCCTGCGCGCTTGCGGCCCGCGAGGCCGGTGTGCCGCAGCCCGGCGGGGTCATCTGCCTGTCACCCTGGACCGATCTGACCATCAGCGGCGGCAGCATACGCACCAACCGGGGCACCGAATTGGTGCTTGCACCGGACAGCACCGAGCGCTACGTCAATGCCTATCTGGGCCAGCGCGACGCCCGCAGCCCGCTCGCCTCACCGCTGTTCGCCGACCTGCGCGGCCTCGCGCCGATGCTGATCCAGGTCTCCGGCCACGAAATCCTGCTCGACGATTCCACGCGCCTGGCCACGGCAGCGCAGAGTGCCGGGGTTCCGGTCGAATTGCAGGTTTGGGACGGGGTCTGGCACGTCTGGCAGGCAATGCCGAAGCTGCTTCCGGAAGCCGACGCCGCGCTCGCGGCCATCGCCGCCTTCATCCAGCGTTCAACTTAGCCATAGACGATTCACACTTGTCTGGCAGATTAACGGGCTCGTTCACGGACTGAACGGCACGCCCCCGGAACGAAGCCTGCATGGCAGTCCGGGTCAGTCGAATGTGTAGAAACAAACCTTACCCCCCGGGCTCCAAGAGCCCTCAGTGATGCGCGTCCCGGCCTTTTTTGCCTAGCGCCCCGCTCGGACATCAGGAAGTCGATGAGAAGCTGGCAGTACGGAATCTGGCTCGCCGCCGCGATGCTGCCGCCTTCGGCCCTGGCCGACGAGGCGCGCTACGCCGCGGTCGACGTCCAGGAGGCCTTTCTCGATTTGCGCGCGTTTCCCGACCGACGCTATCCGGTTGCCAACATCGCCGAACGCGGCGAGCACGTGGAGCTGATCAAGCGCCGCACCGACTGGTATCTGCTACGCACCGAGCAAGGCCAGCAAGGCTGGGTGTCCGAAGAGCAGATGGGCGAGTCGCTCAGGGCCGCCGGCATCGAGCCCAGCCGGCACGCCGTCGCAAAGCAGCGTCGAGCCGCCGCCCAGAACAAGGATCCGAAAGCCGAATGAGTGTGCTCCCCCTGGCATCGCGCCGATACGCGCGTCAGCTTCCCGCTCTCGCCGCCGCGGCCCTGCTGCTCTGCGGCTGCAGCCTGTTCGGCGACCGCACCGAGCGCACCCAGCCGAGCGCCCGTCCGCTGCCCGGCGAGCAGGCCTCCTCGCAGGTGGTCGACCCGAATCTGGCGCGGCCCGAACCCGAAGTGCGCAAGGTCCAGGCGCAGGATTACGAGGTCGGCGGCTATGTCGGGCTGATCGCAGTGGATCGCAAGGATGGCTTCGCCGTCTACGGCGCCCGCGTGGCCTATCAGAAGACCGAGAATTTCTTCGTCGAAGCCCATTACGAATTCTCGTCGAACGTCGGCTACGACGAACTGCGCGACCTGGTCGGCCTCAACGAGGCGCAGAAATACGATTACGACAGCTTCGGCCTGAGCCTCGGCTACAAGCTCGCGCCGGGCGACATCTATCTGAGCCGCAATTACACGCTGCCGTTCCAGATCTACGCGATCGGCGGTGGCGGCTATTCGAGCTACGAGGGCGACAACTTCGGCTCCTATCACCTCGGCGGCGGCATCAAGTTCATGCCGCGCGACTGGTTGTCGGTGCGGCTGGAGCTCACGGACCAGATGTGGTCCGACAAGCACCTGTACCACAACGCCCAATTCACCTTCGGACTGGCGGCCCTGTTTTGATCGCACCGAGTCGCGCAGGCTGGCGTAGCGTCGCCGCGGCCGCCGGGCTGCTCGCGATCGGCGCCTGTGCGTCCGCCTCCGCGCAGGCGGTGGCGACCGCAGACGCGACTCTCGACGCCGACTCGCAGGCGTTCAAGCGCGAGGCGCTCGAACTCGAGCGCGACCTGCGCCAGCTCGAAACCAGCCGCCTGTATCCGGCCGCGAATCGCCTCGAAGTCTTCGTCGCCACCGACATCGGCGCGTTCTTCAAGCTCGAAACGCTGCGCGTCGAACTCGACGGCAAGACCATCGCCGAGCATCGCTATTCCGATGCCGAAAGCGCTGCGCTCACACGCGGGGCCGCGCAACAGCTGCATGTGGGCACCACCTCACCCGGTGCGCACCAGCTGCTCGCAGTGTTCACGGGCCGCGGGCCCGAAGGCCGCCGCTACCGCCGCGGAGCCAGCGTCGATTTCACGCAGGCCGGCCAGCCGAGCCGGATCGACCTGCGCGTGATCGACGGCGAAGGTCCGCAGCAACCGGCGTTCAGCGCCAAGGTGCTGCCTTGAGGCGCCTGCTGGCCGGCACCTTCGCCTCGCTCGCGATCGCCGCGAGCGCCGCCGCCAAGCCGCCGCCGGACGCGCATCCGCTGCAGGACCTCTATTACGGCGACGTGCTGTTCCACTACTTCCAGGGCGACGAGTTCGACGCCCTCGCCCGCCTGCTCGTCGCGCGCTCCGAGGGCCGGCCGCAGGCCAGCGGCACCGAAGGCGAGCTGCTGATGGCCGGGCTGCTGCTGTCGTTCGATCAGTCCCGCGACGCGCTCGCGAGTTTCGAGCGCGTGCTGCAGACCGAGACGCGGCCGGACGTGCGCAACCCGATCTGGCTCACACTCGCGCGCACGCTGCACCAGCGCGGAGCCGATGCCGAAGCCCTCGCCGCCCTGGCTCGCATCGACGCCCCGCTGCGCGGCGATCTCGAAGCCGATCGGCAGATGCTCAAGGCCGAACTGCTGATCGACGCCGGCCGCTTCGACGAGGCCGCCAGGCTGCTGCAGGACTGGCGCGGCAGCCGCGACTGGATGAGCTACGCGCGCTACAACCTCGGCGTCGCGCTGATCCGCGCGAACCGCATCGACGAGGGCGCCGCGCAGCTCGACCAGATCGATCACTCCGGCCTGCGCGCCGCTGAGCAGCTCGACCTGCGCGACCGCGCCAACACCGCGCTCGGCTACACCTATTTGCAGGCGCAGCGGTGGGAAGACGCCCGCAACACGCTGCGGCGCGTGCGCCTCGAAGGCGAGAGCACCAGCAAGGCCTTGCTCGGCCTCGGCTGGGCCGAAGCCGGGCTCGGGCAGGATCGCGACGCGCTGGTTCCGTGGATGGAACTCGCGAGCCGCGACGGCGGCGACGTGGCCGTGCAGGAGTCGCTGCTCGCGGTGCCGTATGCGATGGCCCGCGCCGGCTCACCGAGCGCCGCGGCGGTCGAATACCAGAAGGCGGTCGATCGCTACGAGCAGGAATCGCAGCGCCTGGGCGGCCTCGCCAACGCGATCCGCCAGCCGGCCTACGTCGATCGCCTGGTCGACGGGCTCGTCGCGCAGCTGGCCTCCGAAGACGGCACCCCCAAGCGCGACGACGGCCGCCCGATCGCCCCGCTGCAGCAGATTCCGGATGCACCCGAATACCGCGGCTTTTCCGAACTGATCGCCAGCAACGGCTTCCAGGCCGGGCTGCGCAACGCGCGCCAGCTCGTCTTCCTCAAGAGCCGGCTCGCCGACTGGAGCGGCCGTGTGAGCGAGCTGTCGGCGCAGGCGCCATCGTCGGATTGGGCCGGCGCCTCGGCGCGCGTGAGCCGCCTGCGCGAGGCCAGCGAGCGCCTGCTCGATCGCCAGCGCCAGGCCCTGCAGAACGTGCTGCTGCGCGAGATCGAACAGCGCCAGCAGCGCCTGCGCGCCTACCAGGCCGAAGCGCGTTTCGCCCAGGCCAAGCTGCTCGACCGCTCGGCCATCGCGCCGCCGAAGGCTCCCAAATGAGCGCCGCCGCCGCCGCCCTGCTCGCCACGTCGATGATGTGGTTCGGCAACGACGACAAGAAAAAAGACCCGCCGCCGCGCCAGGGCACGCTCGGCAGCCTGCAGGATCGCCGTCCCGAGCTGCCGCCCGAGCCGCCGGTCGGCGACGCCAACCAGCGCGCGAGAGAGGGCTACCAGCAGTATCTGCAGCAGCCGCAGGCCGATCCCAAGCTCGCCGCCGAGGCCCTGCGCCGGATCGCCGATCTGGAGCTGGAAGCCGCCGACACCGCCGAAGGCAGCCCCGAGGCGCGCAAGGCCGCGTACCGCAAGGCGGCCGAGCGCTATCGCGATCTGCTGCGCCGCTACCCGGACGACGCGCGCAACGACGAGGTGCTCTACCAGCTCGCGCGCGCCGAGGAAGGTGCCGGCGAAACCAAGGCCGCACTGGCCTCGCTCGACGAGCTGGCGCAGCGCTTTCCGCAGTCTTCGGTGATCGTCGAATCGCAGTTCCGGCGCGGCGAGATCCTGTTCGCGCAGCGCCAGTATCGCGAGGCCGAAGCGGCGTTCACCGCGATCGCCGAGCGCGGACCGCAAGGCGCGAATCAGTACTACGAGCCGTCCATCTACAAGCAAGGCTGGGCGCGCTTCAAGCAGGACGATTACGACGCCAGCCTGAAATCCTTCTTCGCGCTGCTCGATCGCCGGCTCGGCCCGGTACCCGAAGACCGGCTCGACGCCCATCTCAAGTCGATGTCGCGCCCCGAGCGCGAACTGATCGACGACAGCCTGCGCGCGATGGCGCTGGCCTGCCTCAACATCGGCTCGCCGAAAACGGTCGGCGAAAAGCTCGCCGCCCACGGCGATCCGGCCTATGGCTACCTGCTCTACGAAAGCCTCGCGGGCATCTATCTCAAGCAGGAGCGCTACACCGACGTCGCCGCCACGCTGACCGGCTTCGTCGAGGCGCATCCGCGGCATCCGCAGGCGCCGGCCTTCCAGATCCAGGCGATCAAGGCCTTCGAGGCCGGCGGTTTTTCGAGCCAGGCGCTGGCCTTGCGCGAGGACTACGTCAAGCGCTTCGGCCTCGATCAGCCGTATTGGTCCGGCCGCCAGAGCAGCTCGCAGCCGGAAGCCGTCGACTACCTGCGCGACACCGTCTGGATGCTCGCCCAGCAGCATCACGCGCTGTCGCAGAACGCTCAGCGCAAGCCCGAAGAACGCAGCGCCGACGGCCAGCAGGCCGCCGATCAGTACCGCCGCTACGCGAGCTATTTCCCGCAGGATGCCCAGGCGCCCGAGGCGCAGTTCCTGCTCGGCGACCTGCTCTACGAGCGCGGCGACCTGCCCGGCGCGATCAAGGCCTATGAAACGGCGGCCTACGACTATCCGAATTTCGGCCGCCGCTCCGACGCGGGCTTCGCGGCACTGCAGGCGTATCAGAAGCGCGAAGCCGCGCTGTCCGGGGCCGAGCAGACCGCCTGGAAGCGCCAGCGTCTCAACGCCGACCTGCGCTTCGCGACCAGCTTCCCGCAGCGCAAGGAATCGGCGCAGATCCAGTCGAACGCCGCCGCCGGGCTGTTCGAAGCCGGCGACCTCGCGCCGGCGCTCGCGGCCGCCGAAGCGGTGACGCGGAACGCCGACGCGGACGACGCCTCCAGGCGCGTCGCCTGGCGCGTGATCGGCCACGCGAGCTTCGACAAGGCCGACTACGCGCGCGCCGAAGCGGCCTACATCCAGGTGCAGAAGCTCGCGCCGGCCGGCTCGCCGCCGGACCAGGAAACCGCCGAGCGCCTCGCCGCCGCGATCTACCGCCAGGGCGAGCAGGCGCAGGCTTCGGGCCAAGCGCTGCAGGCGGCCGAGCACTTCTCGCGCGTCGCCGAAGAGGCGCCCGAAACCAAGATCCGCGTGACCGCCGACTACGACGCCGCGATGGCCACGCTCAAGGCCGGCAAGCCCGCGCAGGCGATTCCGATGCTGCTGGCGTTCCGCCAGCAGCACGCGGGTGATCCGCTAGTGTCCGAAGTCACGCGCACGCTCGCGACCACCTACGAGAAGACCGGCAACCCGGGCGCGGCGGCCGGCGAGTTGCAGCGCATCGCCGAAACCCCGGGCGCCGACCCGACCCTGCAGCGCGAGGCGCTCTGGCATTCGGCCGAGCTGCTGCAGCCAAGCGATCCGGCCGCCGCCGAGCGTGCGCTGCGCCAGTACGTCGAGCGCTATCCGCAGCCTTTCGACATCGCGATCGAGGGCTACCAGAAGCTCGTCGACCTCGCGGCCAAGAGCGGACAGGAAGACGTTCGCGCCGATTGGGGCCGCCGTCTCGTCAACTTCGAAGCGGCCGGCGGCGATCAGCGCACCGAGCGCTCACGGGCGCTGGCCGCGCGCGCCTCGCTGCTGCCCGCGCAGACCGCCCGCGATGCGTACCGCCAGGTGGCGCTGACGCTGCCGCTCAAGAGCAGCCTGGCGACCAAGCGCCAGCGCCTCGACAACGCGCTCAACGCCTATGCGCGAGCGGCCGACTACGGCGTCGCCGAAGTGGCGACCGAAGCCACCTACGAGACCGCCGAGCTCTACCACGACCTCGCCAAGGCGCTGAAGACGTCCGAGCGGCCCAAGGACCTCGACGCCGAGGCGCTCGAACAGTACGACCTGCTGCTGGATGAGCAGATCTTCCCGTTCGAGGACAAGGCGATCGCGATCCACGAGGCCAACGCCAGGCGCGCCAAGGACGGGATCTACGACCTCTGGGTGCAGAAGAGCTTCATCGAACTCGCCGCGCTGTCGCCGGGCCGCTACGCCAAGGGCGAGCAGCCCGAGGTTTCGGTTCCGATCGCCCCGGCCGGCACCGCGATGTCGGCGCGCGCGACCACCGAATTCAACGCGGCCGTCGCCACGCTCGAATCCGGCAACACCGCCGCCGCCGAAGCCGCGTTCAAGACGCTCGCCGCCGACTACAAGAACCTGCCGGGCCCGGCGGTCATGCTCGGCCTGGTCTACCGGCAGATGAACCGCAACGCCGACGAGGAGCGGGTGCTCAAGCAGGCGGCGAAGGATTTCCCGAAGTTCGCCCCGGCCCAGCACCAGCTCGGCATCTGGCTGCGCCGGCATGCGCAGTTCGCGGCCGCCGACGAGGCCTACGTGAAGGCGATCGCGCTCGATCCGAACTACGCCGCCGCCCATCACAACCGCGGCGTCGTCAACGATTTGTTCCTGCAGAAGCCGCGGGTCGCGCTCGAGGAATACGAGCGCTATCAGGCGCTGCTGCCGCAGCCCGATGCGCAGGTGGGCCGCTGGATCGCCGACCTCAAGCGCCGCACCGGTGCGCCGGCCGCCGCCAAGGAGACCACGCCATGACGCGCTTGCACTGCCTGCCGGGCAGCTTGTGGCTTGCCGTTTGCTGCACCTTGTCAGCCGCCGCGATGGCGCAGGAACCGCAGGCCCGAAAGCCCGCGGCCGACGATCCGCAACCAAGCGTGAATTCCAGCTCCGTGCTCGAACTCGACTCCACCTCGATCACCGGCAGCCGCGAGCTGCCGACGGTCATGAACATCCTGCCGTGGAAGCGCGCCTCGGCGGCCGAACTGCGCGGCGCGCCCGACGACACCCTGCTGAACCAGGTCCTGGAACCCGTCAATCGCGTCGAATACCGTCGCGAGCTGCGCTATGCCAAACCCGCGGGGACGCCGTGACCGTCTCCGCAGCTGCCCCCACACCCGAACCGAAACACCCAGAGCAAGGACTAGCCTCATGAGCCTCAGCAATATCCCCGGTTTCTTCCAGGCGGGCGGATTGTTCATGTATCCGATCCTGGCGCTGCTCGCACTGGGGCTCGCGATCACGATCGAACGCATGATCTATCTGAAGAAGGCGCACAACGAGAGCCGCACGCTCTGGAGCCGCCTGCTGCCGCTGATCAACGCGGGCAATTACAGCGAGGCCGAGAAGATCGCCTCGAACTCGACCACCGCGATCGGCCGCGTGCTCGGCTACGGCCTGGCCCGCTCCAAGGGCGCGACCAAGCGCGGCCCGGTCGAGCGCGCGATGGAAGAGAGCCTCATGGAAGTGACGCCGCAGCTCGAGCGCCGCACGCACTACCTCGCCACCTTCGCCAACGTCGCCACGCTGCTGGGCCTGCTCGGAACGATCATCGGCCTGATCCACGGCTTCGGCGCGCTGGCCGACGTCAACCCGGCGCAGAAGCAGGACCTGCTCTCGGGGGCCGTGTCCGAAGCGATGAACTGCACCGCCTTCGGCCTGATGGTCGCGATTCCGTTTTTGCTGATCCACTCCTGGCTGCAGTCGGTCACCGACTCGCTGGTCGACCAGATCGAAATGGCGGCGGTGAAGTTCCTCAACAGCCTCGGGCTCGAAGACTGATCAACCGCCAGGACGCGCCGCGATGATGCAAGGACTGGCCAAGAACACCCGACGCGCGATGCGCCGTGCCAAGAGGCGGCGCGGCGGCGAGCTCAACCTGGTGTCGATGATCGACGTGCTCACGGTGCTGGTGTTCTTCCTGCTCGTGAATCAGATCGGCGTCTCGGTGCTCGGCATCGAGCTGCCGGGCCCGCCGGTGGCGAGCGCCGAACCGCCACCCGCGCAGCAGGACTTGAGCGTGGTGGTGCGCGGCGACGGCCTCACGCTGGCCGACAACGGCCAGCCGCTGCAGACCTGGGCCAAGCAGGGCAGCGCCTATGACTACAGCGGGCTCGTCGCCAAGCTGACCGAACTCAAGTCGGCGACGCCCGACGACAAGCGCATTTCGCTGCTGCTCGAACCGAGCGTCTCGTATGAAACCCTGGTCGCGCTGATGGACGCGGTGCGCACCGATCCGACCGCGGCCTACGAACTGTTCCCCGAAGTGTCGGTCGGCGTCGCCCCGGCTGCCGAAACCGCGCCCTCCGCATCGGAGCCCGCCCCATGAGCCTGCTCGGAAACGCCACGCGCCGGCGCCGCATGCTGCGCAAGGCCGAGCGCCCGGACGCCGTGCCGCTGAACCTGGTCTCGATGATCGACGTGTTCACCACGCTGGTGTTCTTCCTGATGCTGACCTCGACCAGCGTGCAGACCCTGCGCACGCCGCCCTCGCTGACCTTGCCGCCGTCGGTCTCGCAGCAGCAGCCCGAGGACATGGCCGTGGTCATGGTCACGCGGGACAGCATCCTGTTCCAGGGCGAGCCGGTGATGAGCGTCGCCGAGGCCGAGGCCGACACCAGCGCCGTGCTCGGTCGGCTCAAGGAGCGCCTGCTGCAGGTGCCGCTGCAGGGCGATCCGGGCAACCCGGCCGCCAAGCCCACGCGCGGCGAGGTCAACATCATGGCCGACAAGGACCTGCCGTTCGCCCTGCTCAACAAGGTCATGGCGACCTGCGGCGGCGATACCGGCTTCGCGCGCATCTCGCTCGCGGTCAACCGCAGTTCGGGGAAGAGCTCGTGAGCGCCGCCGGCTTGAACCCGCGCCCGCCGATCCGCTGGGAAAGCTGGGAGCTCAACGACGCCGCGGACCGGCGCTTCAGGCTCATCTGCATCGAAGTCGGCGTTCCGGTGCTGCTGTTCGGTATCGCGATGTCGCTGCTGCATTTCGAGCGCAAGACCGCGGCACCCGCAGCGCCGCCGGTGCGCCAGTACGCCCAGCTGCTGCCGCCTCCGCCGGCACCGCCGCCGCCCGTGGAAGCCGTCGCCGAACCCGAGCCGGTCGTCGAAGCGCCCAAGCCCGAGCCGGTTCCGGCGCCCAAGCCCAAGGTCGAAGAGCCCAAACCCGAGCCGACGCCCAAGATCGAGGAACCCAAGCCGGCCGAACCGACGCCCGAGCAGCGCGCCGAAGCCGCCCGCCAGCGCGCCGCCAAGGCCGGCCTGGCCTCGATGAGCGAAGACCTCGCGGCGATGCGCGATTCCTCGGCCGCCGAGCGCGTCGCCAGCGGCGCCGCCGTCATCAGCGGAACCGGCGCGCCGCCCAAGCAGGCGGCATCGGGCGCCCTCGGCGGCGATGCACGGTCCAGCGGCGGTGTCGATACCGCCTCGCTCGGCAAGAGCACCGGCGCCACCGGGCTGGCCGAGCGCAGCACCGAGAAGGTCAAGGCGGCCGCCAACACCGCCGCGGCCAAGGCCGAAGGCAAGCGCAGCGGTGGCCGCGATCGTGAAGAAGTCGAGGAGGTTTTCGACCAGAACAAGGGCGCCATCTACGCGCTCTACAACCGCGCCCTGCGCGACAACCCGGCGCTGCAGGGCAAGCTCGTGCTCAAGCTCACGATCGAGCCGGACGGCAGCGTATCGAGCTGCGAGGTGGTGTCGAGCGAGCTCAAAGACCCTGATCTGGAAGGCAGACTGGTCGGCCGCGTGAAGCTGTTCCGCTTCGAGGCCAAGGACACGGCGGCCACCACCATCACCAAGCCGCTCGATTTCTTCCCGGCGAACTGAAAACGGTTTCGGTGCCGCGGGCGATTGTGAAGAACCGATGAAAGCTGACCGCGAACTCAGTTTTCGTTCAGCTTTCGCCGCAAAGATGGCACCGCGAGCCAGCTCCGGCTCGCATATAAAAATCATTCGAGGCCTTCCATGAAATTCCGCACTGCTTACGCCGCCGTCGCGGCGCTCACCTTGACGATTTCGGCCTGTGCCCCGCCCACCGACAAGGACGCCGAGGAAGCCGCGGCCGCAGCCGATCAGCAGGCGCTCGAACTGCAGAAGGCCCAGGAGGAACTCGCCAAAGCCCAGGCCGACGCCGCCGCCAAGCAGGCGGAACTCGACGAAGCCAAGGCCAGGCAGGAGGAAGCCGAAGCGGAAGCCAAGGCGAAGCAGGAACGCGCCGCCGCAGCCGCCCGTCGCCAGCGTGAGGCCGAGCGCGCCGCCAGCGCTTCGCGTTCGCAGTCGCAGCCCTCGTACTCGGCCCCCGCGCCGGCACCGGCTCCGGTCTGCCAGGACTGCGGCACCGTCGCCTCGATCAACGAAGTGCGTGCCAAGGGTCAGGGCTCGGGTCTGGGCGCGATCGCGGGCGCGGTGGCCGGCGGCGTGATCGGCCATCAGTTCGGTGGCGGCCGCGGCAAGGATCTCGCGACTGCGGCGGGGGCGATCGGCGGCGGCGTCGCCGGTCATCAGATCGAACGCTCCGCTCGTGCCTCGACTTACTATGAAGTGGGCGTGCGCATGGACAATGGCGGCTATCAGACCGTCAAGGTCGATAGCGCCGCCGGACTTGCCGTCGGCACTCCTGTTCGCGTGGATGGCAACAATCTCCAGTTGAGATAAGCGCCGTCCGGCGCCGCCTCAGGCGGCGCGCTTGGAGGTTGCGATGGTCAACTGGCTCTTCGATGTGGCGACTTGGACGATCGGTTCGGTCTGCGCGCTGGTGTTCTGCTATGGCCTGCTGACCTACAAGCAGCCCGACCAGACCAAACAGAAATACGCCCGTCTCGATCGTCGTACCGCCGAAGGTCGCGACCGTCGGCGCGTCAACGTCGGCGGTCCCAATGGCATCGAACGGCGCCTCGGCCCGCGCCGTTTGAGCGAAAACCTCTAAGCCCTCGTTCTGCTCCGAGCCCGCCGCGATCCGTTCGCGGTGGGCTTTTTTCGTTTTGGCTTCTCATCGGGAGCGGGCGACGCGGTAAACTGCGGTCCGCAATCCATTCTTCAGATGGCGCATTGCGGGTGTAGCTCAATGGTAGAGCTGTAGCTTCCCAAGCGTGCGACCTGAAAGTCGCTTAGGCCGCTAGCCTAGATGCCACTAAGTCTATGAATTTCATGGACTAAAGAGTATCAAAACTAGCCTCCAAGTGGTATCGAGATCGACGGCGCAATGCCCCGAAATCGAAGCGGCGAAAGCCGCATGTGCAACTGTCTGGCGTGCGCAATTTGCGCGAAACATGACCAGACCGGGGGTTCTGCCCCCCGCAGCCTAGGAACGGTGCCCAACTGGTAACGGTTAGGTGCTGAGCGTTCTGACAACGTAATTCCCCTGAGGGGCGCGTATGCCCCGTGAGGGGAGACGTGCGTGTGCGAGATGCGCGTACACGGATGCAAGGCTTGAGTGAAAGGACTAAGGCAATGAACTGCCGTGGTAATCGTCGTGAAGCTAAACGGAGCGCTGCATCGGCTGTAGCTCCGGCCCGCATGGGCATGTGATCGGATGTGCTGCTGCTTGGTCGGCACACGCAGACAAGCAAGATCACCGGCGAAAAGGCAGGGTCCTCCTCACTCGTGTTGCACATGCGGAACAGGGTAAGCCTGTTGCGACGTCTGACACACTCCATCCGAAAGCCCGTTTCTCCGGGCGATCAACGGCCGTTCTGAGCGCCTTCTTCGGAAGGTGCCAAGCGTTCTATTCGAACTACGACGGCGGCGTTATCTGCGCCGCGCGATCCAGTTCATGCCGTGCTACACAGGAGTGACATTTCCCGGCTGGTGCAGCGGGAAGGTCGGACAAGGCGACTCGCAAGAGTCGTTGACGGCGTAGCAGGTAAAGGATGTCGGAGTAAGCGAATGGCGATCTATAATGGATCGCATAGCGGCATGGAACATGGCCGCCAGCGAAAGCTGAGCAGACTTCCGACAGGTGGCTTGTCGCAAGACAAGTTTGCAACCAATGGCCCCAGAGGGGATGCAATATCCCCGCAAGGGGAGACGTGCGTCCTCGATGGGTTTTCGATCAGGGCGGGTGTAGCTCAATGGTAGAGCTCTTGGTTCCCAACCAAGTGACGCGGGTTCGATTCCCGTCACCCGCTCCATATCTCCATCGGAGGTTGATATGGATGCACGAGCAGTATCGGCGTGTGATGTTGCCTCCGCAGCTTGGCAAGACTGGCGCAGCATTGATTGGGCCAGCGCGAACCGGGTTGTTCGGAGGTTGCAGACACGCATTGCGAAGGCGACGCGGGAAGGTGACTGGCGCGGGGTTAAACGCCTGCAAAAGTTGCTGACTCATTCGACGAGCGCGAAAGCGCTGGCTGTTCGTCGAATCACCGAGAACCAAGGCCGCAGGACGCCGGGCGTGGATGGGGAAACCTGGTCCACACCGGAATCCAAGCGGGAAGCGGTTATGTTGCTAACCGGCAAGGGCTACAAGCCCAAGCCACTGAGAAGGGTCCACATCCCGAAATCCAACGGGGAAAAGCGGCCGCTCGGAATCCCGACCATGAAGGATCGAGCCATGCAGGCGCTGTATCTGCTGGCACTCGATCCGGTCGCGGAAACCACGGCGGACGCCAACTCCTACGGATTCCGTTCTCATCGCTCAACGGCGGATGCCATCGTCCAGTGCAAGAATTTGCTGGCGCGTGGCCATTCATCGAAGTGGGTGCTGGAAGCGGACATCAAGGGGTGTTTCAACAACATCAGTCACGATTGGCTGCTGCGCCACATTCCAACGGACCGGAAGGTGTTGCGACGCTGGTTGAAGGCGGGTGTGGTAGACATGGGCCAGCTCAAACCCACTGAAGCCGGAACGCCACAGGGCGGCATCATCAGTCCTGTATTGGCGAACATGACGCTGGACGGACTCGAATCGTTGCTGGAAAAACGGTTCAAGAGTCGCAAGCACAAGGTCCACGTCGTGCGGTACGCGGATGACTTCATCGTGACCGGCAGTTCGAAAGAGTTGCTGGAAGCGCAGGTCAAGCCGGTGGTCGAGGAATTTTTGGCGGAACGCGGCTTATGCCTCTCGCCGACGAAGACCAAGATCACGCACGTCACCGACGGCTTCGACTTCCTGGGATGGAATGTCCGGTGGACCCGCGAGGGTTTCATGGTCAGACCGTCCAAGAAGAATCGACTCGCGCATTACGACAAGCTTCGGCAGGTGGTGCATCGACTGCGGGCTTCGAAGCAGGACGCGGTGGTAGCGCAGCTCAACCCGATCATTCGCGGTTGGGCGCGGTATCACACGCCTGTTGCGGTATCGAAGACCTCCAAGAAGATGGATCACTTGCTTTGGGGAAAGTTGTGGGCGTGGGCCAAGAGGCGGCATCCGAACAAGGGCAAGCGCTGGGTTAAACAGCGTTACTTCCGCAGGGAAGGTGCCCGCGATTGGGTGTTCGCCACCGATGAGCAGCGGCTCTTGAGGTACTCGGACTTTCCGTTCCGGGAGCACTTCAAGATCAAGTCGGAAGCCAACCCGTACGACCGGGAATGGGAGGCCTACTTTGACGAGATTCTCACGCGTCGAATGACGGCGACTTTGAACGGAAGGAAAAAGTTGGCATGGTTATACCGAGAGCAGGAAGGACGGTGCCCCGTTTGCAATCAACGGATCACCCGGCAGACTCGATGGCATGTCCATCACAAGGTTCGCCGAGTGGACGGAGGTTCAGACAAGCCGACCAACCTGTTGCTGCTGCACCCGACTTGTCATCGGCAGGTTCATTCCCGATCCGGAGGCTGCGAGGCCGAAGGTAAGGGACGACAGGAAGGAGCGACTTAGCTGTTTTCTGTAGAACGCGGCTTTTTTTTTTTTCTTTCAGGGACTTATGTTTCTGACAGGGAGAATCGTCGTGTCGAGAACGCGCGTATCTAAAAGCATGTCGTTGGTAATGCTGTTCGGACTGTGGGGTGGCCTATCGGATTCAGTGATAGCCGCCTCAAAGGATGGACGGTGGACGGCCGGCGATGTCATGCAGATGGTCCAAAGCACCAATCAGCGGGATGCAATGTTGGGTGCTGGCTATATCCGTGGTGCAGTCGAAGCTCAAAAGAGCTTTTTCGAGGCCATGATGAAGCTGAGTGATGCTCAACAGAATCCGCTATTGGCTGAACAGTTTCGGTCGTGTATGACAGAGTTGTTTGAACGGCATTCGTATGAGGAAGTTGCCGTCGTCATGCATGGTGAGGCTCGGATGGGGCTTTGGCAGGCTGACGAGCCGGCCGCAAGCTACATTGGCTTGCGGCTGCTCCGTCAGTGTTCTGTCTACCGTGATCAGCGAGGGGTGCGCGGGAAGTAGAAAAGAAACGACCGCCGGATATTCGGTGCGTCACCGGCTTTGGAGAAATGCTTTGAAGCTCCAAGCTGCCTGAGCCGTGTGCGGTGTAAACTGCATGCACGGTTCTAAGGGGAGGGGGTGGCCGCAAGGCCACCTCCTTACCCGACTACTGACGCGGGTTCGATTCCCGTCACCCGCTCCACTGCATCCAGCTCGGAACCGCGCCGACGAGACCAGATGAACATCGTGCTCAACGGCCAGTCATTCAGCACAGCGGACGGCTGTAGCGTCTCGGCGCTGGCCGACCAGCTGCACCTCGCGGGCAAGCGCTACGCCGTCGAAATCAACGGCGACATCGTGCCGCGCTCCATCCATCACGAAACCCGGCTGCACGAAGGCGATCGCGTCGAGATCGTGCAGGCCATCGGCGGCGGCTGAGCCGCCCCGCATCAGGAGTCCAACAATGGCTGATTCCGTCTCCCCGACCCCTGCGGGCGATCCGCTGGTCATCGCTGGCGTGAGCTACACCTCGCGCCTGCTCGTCGGCACCGGCAAGTACAAGGATCTCGAAGAGACGCGCCGGGCCAGCGATGCCAGCGGGGCGCAGATCGTCACCGTCGCCGTACGTCGCACCAACATCGGCCAGAACCCCAACGAGCCGAACCTGCTCGACGTGCTGCCGCCCAGCCGCTACACGCTGCTGCCGAACACGGCCGGCTGCTACACGGCCGAGGACGCGGTGCGCACCTGCCGGCTCGCGCGCGAACTGCTCGACGGCCACAAGCTCGTGAAACTCGAAGTGCTCGGCGACGCCAAGACGCTCTATCCGGACGTGCCGGCCACGCTCGAAGCCGCCAGGACGCTCGTCAAGGACGGCTTCGACGTGATGGTCTACACCAGCGACGACCCGATCATCTGCAAGCGGCTCGAAGAGATCGGCTGCGTCGCGGTGATGCCGCTGGCGGCGCCGATCGGCTCGGGCCTGGGCATCCAGAATCGCTACAACATCCTGTCGATCGTCGAGAACGCCACCGTGCCGATCATCGTCGACGCCGGCGTCGGCACCGCGAGCGACGCCGCGATCGCGATGGAGCTGGGCTGCGACGGCGTGCTCATGAACACCGCGATCGCCGAAGCGCGCGACCCGGTGCTGATGGCCAGCGCGATGCGCCACGGCATCATCGCCGGCCGCGAGGCCTTCCGTGCCGGGCGCATGCCGATGCGCCGCTACGCAAGCGCCTCGTCGCCGATCACCGGCGTCATCGGCGGCGGCGCTTGAGCCTGGAAGCCGACGCGCCGCACCGGCGCATCCGCTCGTTCGTGCGCCGCGAAGGGCGCATGACCGACGGCCAGCGTCTCGCGCTCGAATCGCTGTGGCCGACCTACGGCCTCGATGCGCCAGCCCAGCCGCTGGCCCCGGCCACGCTGTTCGGCCGCGAAGCGCCAGTGGTGTTCGAGATCGGTTTCGGCAACGGCGATCACCTGCTATCCCGCGCACTCAACGAGCCGCAGCACGATTTCATCGGCGTCGAAGTGCATCGACCGGGCTGTGGCCGCGTGATGATGCTGGCCGAAAAACAGGGCTCGACCAACCTGCGCGTGGCCTGCCACGACGCCGTCGAGGTGCTGCGCGACTGGCTGGTTCCGGGCTCGCTGGCCGAAGTCGTCATCTACTTTCCCGACCCCTGGCACAAGAAGCGCCACAACAAGCGGCGCCTGGTGCAGCCGGAGTTCCTCGCTTTGATCGTCGGTGCGCTCAAACCCGGCGGGCTGCTGCGCATGGCGACCGACTGGGCGCCGTATGCGGAGCACATGCTCGAATCGGTGCGCGCGACGCCCGAACTCGTCAATCTGGCACCCGGCGGCGCTTATGCCGAACGCGCGCAGACGCGGCCGAAAACGCGTTTCGAAGCGCGCGGCGAACGGCTCGGCCATGAGGTTTTCGACCTGCTGCTGCAGAAGCGCTGACGAGCGCACGTCTCCGGTCAGGACGCGTTGAGGTCGACCGCGTCATGCTCGGCGTGGTAATTGAATGTTCTTCGGCATTCCTGGGTAGCCCACCGCAGTTCTGGAGGCGGCTGCCCCTTTGAGATCATTCATCCATTTCGGGAATAGTTTCATATCTTATATCACATGTCGGTCAGACATCCGATCATAGGCGTCACCGGATCGAGCGGTGCCGGTACCAGCACGGCGCTGCGGGCGTTCGAGCGCATGTGTCGACGGCTGAGCCTGAAGGCGGCGATCGTCGAAGGCGACGCCTTCCATGCCTACGATCGCGACGGCAACCGCAAGGCGATCGCCCGCGCGCGCATCCGTGGCGAGCACTTCTCGCTGCTCGGCCCGACCGCCAACCTGCTGTCCCGCCTGGAGACGCTGCTGCGTGATTTCGGCGAACGCGGCACCGGCATCAGCCGGCGCTACCTGCACACCGAGATCGAGGGCGCCGAAGTGGGCCAGGCGGCCGGCACCTTCACACCCTGGGAACCGCTGCCGGCGCATAGCGACGTGCTGTTCTACGAGGGCCTGCACGGCGGCTACGTCGGCGAAGACGCCAACATCGTCCAGCACATGGACCTGCTCGTCGGCGTGGTGCCGATCATCAATCTGGAGTGGATCCAGAAGTTGCGCCGCGACACCGACGAGCGCGGCAGCGCGCCCGAGGAAGTCACCAGCACCATCCTGCGCCGCATGCCGGACTATGTGAACCACATCGCCCCGCAGTTCTCGCGCACCGACGTGAACTTCCAGCGCGTGCCGCTGGTGGATACCAGCAACCCCTTCGTGGTGCGCGAGATTCCGGGCAACGAGGAAAGCCTCGTGGTGATCCATTTCAACGATCACAGCCGGCTGTCGTCGGACCTCGACCAGTACGAGCAGCAGATCTTCGGCGCCTTCAAGTCCAACGCCAACACGCTCGTGGTGCCGGGCGACCAGATGGAAACCGCGATGGAAGCGATCCTGCTGCCGGCGCTCGAAAAGCTGATCCAGCGGCGTGACGCCGCGTTCGCCTCGCTGCATCCGTCGCAACCGCCCGAAGCGGCTTGAAGCCCTGCGTGAAGCGGCGTAGAAGTACGGTGTCGCCGGCCCGTTACGGCGGCGCACGGGAGGCCGATCATGGCGCAATGGCTACAAGGTCTTTCCGTCGGCGAATGGTTCGAGGCCGGCGGTAGCTCCTTCGAGATCGTGGGCGTGGACCCCGAGACCGAAATCGTGCTGGTGCAGCACTTCGATGGCTCGCTCGAAGAGATCGAATTCGACGCCTGGGTGGAACTGGCCGCGCAGCCTTGCGCCGCGCCGGAAGATTATTCGGGCGCACTCGATCTGGACCGCGAAGACTTCGATCTGGAGGCCCCGCCGCCCTCGCGCGACGAAGCACTCCGACAGCTCGACGATCACGACGACTACGTTTGACCCGCCGGGGCACGGCGGAAAGGAAACCCGCCGATGGTGCTGTTCGACCGCTATCGCGTTCCGCGGCTGCGGCGCGAGTTCAAGTTCCGGCTCGACGAAGGCACGCCCGTACAGGTGCGTCCGCTGCGGCCCGAAGACGGAGCCCGGCTCAAGGCCGGCTTTACGCAGATGTCACAGCTCGCGCGCCGGCGCCGCTTTCTCGAAGACGTCTCGCAGCTCACCGACGAGATGGTCGACAAGCTCACCGACCTCGACCAGATCGACCGCGCCGGCTGGGGCTGCATGAACCGCGAGCGCCCGCAGGAGCCCGGCGTCGGGCTCGCGCGCTATCAGCGCATCAATGGTGACCGCAAGAGCGCCGATGCGGCGATCGTCGTGCTCGAGCCCTACCAGGGCCGCGGGGCCGGCATGCTGCTGCACGCCTGCCTGCACCTGACCGCGCATCGCGCCGGCATCCGCCGCTTCTATTACGACGTGACGAGCGACAACGCCCGCTTCATCGCGCAGATCAAGGCGCTCGGAGGACAGTTCGAAGGCCGCGCATCGAACGTCGACCGGCTCTCGCTGCGGGTCTACAACCGGCCGTTCCTGGTGCCGGACCAGACCAGCGTCGGCCGGCGCTTCGCCGAGATCCTGCTCAAGCTCGGACGTGCTCCGGCGGCCTGAACTCCCTCTCTTCCGGAAGCGGGATGCGAAGCAAGTGGCGCACAGCTTCCCTACCATGCACGCATGACCATCTCCGCCACCTGGCGCGACCGGCTGCCGTCGGTCGTGCGTCCTTATGCCGAGCCGGCCGCGCTCGCCGCGCTCGCGCTGGGCGTTTCCTCGGGCTTTCCGTACGCGATGATCGGGGCGACGCTGACCACGCGACTCGCGCAGGACGGCATCGACAAGCGCAGCGTCACTGCGTTTTCGCTCGCCTTTTTGGTCTACAACTTCAAGTTCCTGTGGGCTCCCGCGATCGACCGCCTGCGCCTGCCGGGTTTGTCGCGCTTCGGCCAGCGCGTGACCTGGCTCTGGCTTTCGAGCCTGCTGGCGATCGCGGCGGTCTGCTTTCTGGGTTCGGTCAGGCCCGAGCACGGGCTTGGCGTGGTCGCGCTCGCGGCCGTGCTGATGGGCGTCGCGGGCGCGACCTTCGACATCGTCATCGACGCGTATCGCATCGAACTGCTCGAGCCGCACCAGCTCGGCGTCGGCTCGGGCATGTCGCAATACGGCTGGCGCATCGGTTCGGTGCTCGCGGCCGCGCTCGCCTTGCTGGTGTCGGCGCGCCTGGGCTGGAGCGCGGCCTATGCGAGCTGTTCGATCTTCGCCTTGCCTGCGGCGCTCACGGGCCTGCTCATGGGCGAGCCCACGCGCCGACAGGCGGTGGCGCCGAGCCGCGGCTGGGGCGAGCTCTATGACGCGGTTGCCGGGCCGCTGGTCGAATTCTTCCGCCGCCGCGGCGCGTTCCTCGTGCTGCTGTTCGTGCTGTTGCACAAGATCGGCGACACGCTGGCCAACCTGACGCTGCGGCTGCTGCTCAACGACCTCGGCTTTTCAAACGAGGAGATCGCGACGTATGACGTCGGTTTCGGCTTCTTCGCGTATCTGGCGGGCATCTTCATCGGCGGCATCGTCTACGCGCGCCTGAGCCTGCAGCGCTCGGTGATGCTGAGCCTGGTGCTCATGGCGATCTCGAACCTGAGCTTCGCGCTGCTCGCGACGGCCGGACACAGCAATGCCTTGCTGGCCGGGGCGATCTGCTTCGAGAACATCGCCAGCGGCATCGGCGGCGTGGTGGTGGTGGCCTATCTGTCCGCGCTGTGCAACCTGAACTTCACGGCAACGCAGTTCGCGCTGCTGTCGGCGGCCGCCTCGGTGGTCGGACGCTTTCTCACGGGTTCGACCGCTGGACGGCTGATCGAATCGATGGGCTACGTGAACTTCTACCTGCTGACGACCGTCGCCGCGCTGCCCGGCATCATGCTCTACGCCTGGCTCTGGCGCTCGGGGCTCGCGGCGGAGTCGATTCCGCAGACCTCGCAATCCACCGCCGAGTGAGCGTGGTCGCGTCGACTCAGACGTCGTAATCCATGATCAGCGGCGCGTGATCGGAGAAGCGCGTGGTCTTGTAGACGCTCGCGGCGCGCAGCTTGTCGCGCAGGGTCGGGCTGACGATCTGGTAGTCGATGCGCCATCCCACGTTGTTGGCCCAGGCCTGGCCGCGATTCGACCACCAGGTGTAGGCCTCGCCTTCGGTATCGGGATGCAGCACGCGATAGCCGTCGACCCAGCCGACCTGGCCGAACAGCATGTCGAGCCAGGCGCGCTCATGCGGCAGAAAGCCCGAGTTCTTCTGGTTGCTGCGCCAGTTCTTGAGGTCTTTGTTGGTGTGCGCGATGTTCCAGTCGCCGCAGATCACGTAGTCGCGGCCTTCGCCCATGAACTCGCGCATCTTCGGCAGGAAGAATTCGAGGAAGCGATCCTTCGACTCCTGCCGCTCCGGTCCGGACGAGCCCGACGGCAGGTACAGCGAAACCACCGACAGATCGCCGAAACGCGTTTCGATGTAGCGGCCTTCGTCGTCGAATTCCGAGGCGCCGAGCGTGTTGAGCACCGCGTTCGGCTTCTCGCGCGAATAGATCGCGGTGCCGCTGTAACCCTTGCGCAGCGCGCTGTTGAAATGCGCGTGCCAGCCCTTCGGCGCGAAGGTGTCGAGGCCTTCCAGATCCTCCGGCTGGGCCTTGGTTTCCTGCAGGCAGAGCATGTCGGCGTTCTGCTGTTCGAGCCACTCGAACAGGCCTTTCTTGGCAGCGGAGCGGATGCCGTTGCAGTTCAGCGAGATGATTCGTTTCATGCGGCGAGTGTGCCGCAAATCGGCTCAGAACCGCGATAATCGCGCCGTTTTCATCAGTCGGACTGCTATCGCCATGCTGCCCCACCAAACCGCTTTCCTCGAACTCGCCCTCGAACACGAGGTGCTCAAGTTCGGTTCGTTCACGCTCAAGTCGGGCCGCGTCAGCCCCTACTTCTTCAACCTCGGCAAGATCGCCGGCGGCGCCGGCCTGCGGCGCCTCGCGCACGCCTACGCCGACGCGCTGATCGGCTCGGGGCTCGAATTCGATCTGCTGTTCGGCCCGGCCTACAAGGGCATTCCGCTGGTCGCTGCGATCGCCTGCGCGCTCGCCGAACGCGGCCGCGACGTGCCGTTCGCGTACAACCGCAAAGAGGCCAAGGATCACGGCGAAGGCGGCGTGCTGGTCGGCGCCGATGTGAAGGGCAAGCGCGTGATCATCGTCGACGACGTGCTCACCGCCGGCACCGCGCTGCGCCAGTCGTTCGCGCTGCTGAAGGATTCCGGCGCCACGCCGGTCGCCGCGATGACCGCGCTCGATCGCCAGGAAGTCGGCCCCAACGGCCGCTCGGCCGTGCAGGAACTCACCGAATCCGGCCTGCCGGTGAAGCCGCTCGTGACCGTGCGCGACCTGCTCGCCTACCTGACCAGCAACGGCGGCGACGCGAGCACGATCGAAGCGATCCGCGCCTATCAGGCGCAGTACGGCGTCAAGGATTGAACCGCTGAAGAGGCCCGGCGGG
Organism: Hydrocarboniphaga effusa AP103; assembly: GCF_000271305.1. Classification (GTDB taxonomy): domain Bacteria; phylum Pseudomonadota; class Gammaproteobacteria; order Nevskiales; family Nevskiaceae; genus Hydrocarboniphaga; species Hydrocarboniphaga effusa. Next base: position 58,838 of record NZ_AKGD01000002.1, on the reverse strand, counting down.
AGCCGCGCTCCCGCTGCGCTCAGCCCTTGATGAGCGTGCCGATGCCCTCGTCGGTGAACAGCTCCAGCAGCACCGAATGGTCGAGCCGGCCGTCGATGATGACGGCGGTCTTCACGCCACTGGCGACCGCGTCGAGCGCGCACTGGATCTTCGGCAGCATGCCGCCGTAGATCGTGCCGTCGGCGATCAGGCCTTCGACCTGCGGCACGGTCAGGCCCGTGAGCACCTTGCCGGCCTTGTCCATCAGGCCCGGCGCATTGGTCAGCAACATGAGCTTCTCGGCCTGCAGCACCGAGGCCATCTTGCCGGCGACGAGGTCGGCGTTGATGTTGAAGGCCTCGCCCTGCGAGCCGACGCCCACCGGGGCGATCACCGGAATGAAGCCGCCGGCCTCCAGGTGCTTGACCACCCGCGGATCGATCGCCTCGACCTCGCCGACCTGGCCGATGTCCTGGCCCTTGATCGTCAGCTTGCGCGCACGGATCAGCCCGCCGTCCTTGCCGGTCAGGCCCACGGCCTGGCCGCCCTGCTTCTGGATCGCGGCGACGATGGCCTTGTTGACGAGCCCCCCGAGCATCATTTCGACCACATCCATGGTCTCGTCATCGGTGACGCGCATGCCCTCGATGAACTTCGATTCCTTGCCGAGCTTCTCCAGGTGCGAGCCGATCTGCGGCCCACCGCCGTGCACGACCACCGGGTGCATGCCGACGCGCTTCATGAGCACGATGTCACGCGCGAAGCTGGCGATCATGTCGTCGTCCTTCATCGCGTTGCCGCCGTACTTCACGACGAAGGTCTTGCCGGCGAAACGGCGGATGTACGGCAGCGCTTCGGTCAGGACGCGGGCGGTGGTCTGGGCGCTGGTGAGATCGATGGGCATGCGGCTTCTTGTGCCTAAATGTCGAATTTGTTTATTTTGAGAAATACAAAATCAATGCCGGCCGGTGTGACCGAACCCGCCGGCCCCGCGTTCGCTGGCGACGAAATCACTCACGAACTCGAAGTCCGCGCGCACCACCGGCACCAGTACGAGCTGGGCGATGCGCTCTCCCGGCGCGATTTCGAACGCGGTCTGTCCACGGTTCCAGCAGCTCACCATGAGTTCGCCCTGGTAGTCGGAATCGATCAGCCCGACGAGGTTGCCGAGCACGATGCCGTGCTTATGGCCGAGCCCCGAACGCGGCAGGATCACCGCCGCCAGGCCGGGATCGCCGATGTAGATCGCTATGCCGGTCTTGATCAGCGCGGTCGCGCCGGGTTCGAGCGTCAGCGGTTCGTCGAGCATCGCGCGCAGGTCGAGCCCGGCCGAGCCCTCGGTGGCGTAGGCGGGAATCGGATAGTCGCGGCCCAGACGCGGGTCGAGCAGCTTGAGCTGGATTTTCTGTGACATTTAATATTCTTTTGAAGCGTTATTGAATTTATTATCTTAGATGCGCGGCAAGCGCTCGGCGATCAGCGCTGCCAGCCGGCGCGCGACTTCAGCCTTGGAGGCGGACTCGATGGCATGCACCGAGCCGTCCTTGCCGAATACCTGCAGGCTGTTGTGTTCCTGGTCGAAAGCCTTGCCCTCGCCGACCCAGTTCGCCGCGATCAGATCGAGCCCCTTGCGCGCGAGCTTGCCGCGCGCGTGCTCCTCGAGCTTCTCGGTCTCGGCCGCGAAGCCGACCAGGAACAGCTGCGGAAACGCGGCGCGAACGCGAGCCAGCACGTCTTCGGTGCGGGCGAGCGCCAGGCTCAGCTCGGCATCGTTCTTCTTGATCTTCTGCCCGGCAATTTGCGCGGCCTTGTAGTCGGCCACCGCAGCGGCGGCGACGAACACATCGGCCTGCGCCGCGGCGGCGAGCGAGGCGTCGAGCATCTGCTGCGCGGTTTCGATGTCGATGCGCTGCACGCCGGCCGGCGCCGCCAGACTCGTCGGCCCGGAGATCAGCGTCACGCTCGCGCCAAGGTCGCGCAAAGCGGCGGCGACCGCATAGCCCTGCTTGCCCGAGCTGCGATTGGTCAAAAAGCGCACCGGATCGAGCGGCTCGCGCGTCGGCCCGGCGGTGACCACCGCGCGCACGCCGGACAGCGGGCCGGACGACAGCAAGCGGGCGACGTCGGCACGCAGGTCGAGCGGCTCGCGCATGCGGCCTTCGCCGGTCTCGCCGCAAGCCTGGAAGCCCGCGCCCGGCCCGAGAATCGCGATGCCGCGACGCTGCAGCGTCAGCACGTTGTCCTGCGTCGCCGCATTGGCCCACATGAGCCGGTTCATCGCCGGGGCGACCGCGATCGGCCTGTCGGTGGCCAGGCACAGGGTCGACAGCAGATCGTCGGCCGCACCGACCGCGAGCTTGGAGATGAAATTGGCGCTCGCGGGCGCGACCAGGATCAGGTCCGGCCAGCGCGCGAGCTCGATGTGCCCCATCGCCGCCTCGGCCGTTTCGTCCCAGAGCGAGCTGCGCACCGCCTTGCCCGACAGCGCCTGGAAAGTCGCCGCCCCGACGAAGTGCTGCGCGGAAACAGTCATCACCACCTGCACCTCGGCGCCGACTTCCATGAGCCGGCGCGTCAGGTCGGCCGCCTTGTAGGCGGCGATGCCGCCGGTCACGCCGAGCAGGATGCGGCGACCGTGCAAAGCCGGAGCGAGGTTCTGTGACATGGGGCGGATTCTACTGTTACGCGCGCCGATAAATTCGGCGCTCCGCTTCCGACAGAGCCCAACACCATGAGCATTCGCGACTGGCCCGCCAGCGACCGCCCGCGCGAAAAGCTGCTGATGCGCGGCGCCGCCATCCTCACCGACGCCGAATTGCTCGCCATCTTCCTGCGCACCGGTCTGCCCGGGCGCAGCGCGGTCGATCTGGCGCGCGAACTGCTGACCCGCTTCGGCAGCCTCCGGGCACTGCTCGCGGCCTCGCAGCGCGAGTTCTGCTCGGCGCACGGGCTCGGCCAGGCCAAGTACGCGCAATTGCAGGCAGTGCTCGAAATGGGCCGCCGCCATCTCGACGAAGACCTGCGCGAGCGCGATTCGCTGAGCGATCCATCCGCCGTGCGCCGCTACCTGCAGGCCCGGCTGCGCGGGCTCGATCACGAAGTCTTCGCAGCGCTGTTCCTCGACAGCCAGCACCGTCTGATCGCCTACGAGGCGATCACGCACGGCACCATCGACGGCGCCTCGATCTATCCGCGCGAAGTCGTCAAGGCGGCGCTGCGGCTGGGGGCCGCGGCGATCATCTTCGCCCACAACCATCCGAGCGGAATCGCCGAGCCGTCCGCCGCGGATCGCATCCTGACCGACCGCCTGCGCGAGGCGCTGCGCCTCGTCGACGTTCGCGTGCTCGATCATTTCGTCGTCGGCGAAGGCAGACCCGTATCGTTCGCCGAACGCGGCTGGCTCTGAGGAGACGGGAGACGGGAGACGGGAGACGGGAGACGGGAGACGGGAGACACAAAATGAAAAGCCCTGCCGAGGCCGCACGCCAGTGAAGTCGCAACGATCCTGCTTCTACATCTCTCGTCTCCCGTTCCCCGTCTCCCGGCCTGCTCGAAAGTGGTTGCCGAGGACAAGCTTCGCTGGTATCTTGCGCGCCCTTTCGGGCTTCTTGGGCCCGGAATCGTCCTTTACCAGATTCATCCCAGGGGTTGCGTCATGTCCAAAGTCTGTCAGGTCACCGGCAAGAAGCCGCTGGTCGGCAACACGGTTTCCCACGCTAACAACAAGCGTCGTCGCCGTTTCGAGCCGAATCTGCACACTCACCGCTTCTGGGTCGAGGCCGAAAAGCAGTTCGTCTCGCTGCGCGTGTCCAACCACGGCCTGCGCATCATCGACAAGAAGGGCATCGATGTGGTGCTCGCCGAAATCCGCAAGTCCGGCGTGAAGGTCTAAGGCCATGGCAAAGAAAAAAGAACGCGAAAAGATCAAGCTGGTGTCGACCGCCGACACGGGCTTCTTCTACACCACCACGAAGAACAAGAAGAACACGCCGGACAAGTTCGAGTTCAAGAAGTACGACCCGATCGTCCGCAAGCACGTGGTCTTCAAGGAAGCCAAGATCAAGTGAGCGAAACCGCCGCTCCGTAGCACGGAGCGAATGTTTTGTTCGATGCGAGGCGCCACCTTTTGCGGTGGCGTTTTCGCTTCTGGTGACTTGAAGCCCGCCTCGCGCGGGCTTCGTCATTTGTCGTTTCGCCTCGCTGCGTAGGATCACGCCCATGATCGAGCCAGCCGACACCAGCGCACAGCGGCCGCACTACCGGCATCTGGAGCAGGCGCGTGCGCAGGTGATCGAGCTGCTGTCGCGGCAGGCGGTCGAGCGCGAACTGCTGCAGCGACAGGGCACGGATACCACGCGACGCCAGGACGTGGTCTCGCAGCTCGTAGAGCGCCAGCATCAGGCCGCGCTCGAAGCCCGGCTTGCGAGTTTCCATCCGGCCGACATCGCCTTCGTGCTCGAGTCCCTGGAGCCCGATGCGCGCGATCTCGCGTGGTCGCTGGTGCGCGCGGACCGTCGCGGTGCGGTGCTGCTCGAAACCTCGGACAACGTGCGCCGGGCGCTGGTCGCCAACATGGCGCCCGAGGACATCGCAGCCGTCGTCGCCCCGCTTGATTCCGACGACATCGCCGATCTCGTCAGCAGCCTGCCTGAGGAGGTCGGCCAACAGGTCGTCGCCCGGCTCGACAATGCCGACCAGGCCGAAGTGCGCTCGATGCTGTCCTTCCCGGAAGGATCGGTCGGCGCGCTGATGGACATGGAGTTCATCTCGGTTCGCGAGGACGCCTCGCTCGAAGCCGTGCAGCGCCTGCTGCGCCGGCTCAAAACGCTGCCGCCGCACACGAGCGAAATCTTCGTCGTCGATCGCAGCAACCGCCTGCAGGGACTGCTGTCGCTGTCGCGCCTGGTGCTCGGCGATCCCGAGACGCCGGTCTCGGCCGAGATGACGCGTGACGTGGTGTTCTTCTTCACCGACGATCGCATGCGCGACGCGGTCGACGCCTTCGAGCGCTACGACCTCGTCTCGGCGCCGGTCGTGAACCTGCATGACCAGGTCGTGGGCCGGCTCACGGTCGACGACGTCGTCGACGAAATGCGCGAGCGCGCGAACAGCGAAGGCCTGCGCCAGGTCGGTCTGTCCGATGAGCAGGATCTGTTCGCGCCGGTGCTCAAGAGCGCCCGCGCGCGCTGGCCCTGGCTCGGCATCAATCTGGTCACCGCGTTCATGGCCTCGCGCGTGATCGGCGCGTTCGAGCCGATCATCGAAGTGCTGGTCGCGCTCGCCGCGCTGATGCCGATCGTCGCGAGCATCGGCGGCAACTCGGGCAACCAGAGCGCGGCGCTGGTGATTCGCGGGCTGGCACTGAACCAGCTCGGCTCGCATCAGCTCTGGCGCATGCTCGAAAAGGAACTGCGCATCGCCGCGTTCAACGGGCTGTTGTGCGGCTTGATCCTCGGCATCGCGACGATCGTGCTGTATCACGACCTCGCGCTGGCTGCGGTCATCACCGTGGCGCTCGTGCTGAACCTGCTGACCGCGAGCCTGATCGGCGTCTGCGCGCCCGTGTTGCTGCATCGCTTCGGCCGCGATCCGGTCATGGGCTCGAGCATCATCCTGACCGCGACCACCGACAGCATGGGCTTCTTTTATTTTCTGGGACTGGCCGCGCTGTTCCTGGTCTGAGCAAATCACCCGATCTTCTAGCGCTCGGCGCGACAAATTCACCTTCGCCGCGCACAATTCGCCGCCAGCCCCGCGAGGCCGCTCCCGCCGCGTCCGCGATTGCGGCTGTCACAGACGATCCCGTACAGTGCGCCCCCTTTTTTCGAGCCCCCGACCGTGAGCCTGGAAATTTCGCGACCCGCCCGCGACATGATCGCCGCGGGCCAGCTGTTCCATCAGCGTGGCTGGGTGCCGGCGACCGGCGGAAACTTTTCGGCCCGCCTGTCGTCAGACCGCATGCTGATCACGGCGTCCGGCTGGCATAAGGGCGAGCTCGACGACAGTGCGTTCCTGGTCGCCGATCTCGACGGCGCTCCGGAAGACCGCAGCCGCAAGGCTTCGTACGAAACCCTGCTGCATTGCCAGGTCTATCGCTTCGACGAGAGCGTGGGCTCGGTGCTGCACACGCATTCGGTCGCCAACACGCTGCTGTCGCGACGTTACGAGTCGATCCGCCTGGCCGGCTACGAGCTGCTCAAGCTGCTGCCGGGCATCGCCACACACGACGCGGCGGTGGAAATACCGGTTTTCGAGAACGATCAGGACATTCAGCGACTGGCATCGCGCGTGAATGACCATATGAAGAAGGTAGCCATGCCAGCGTATCTGATCGCCGGGCACGGTTTGTACGCTTGGGGTAGCACGGTGGCGCAAGCACGTCACCGCGTGGAAGCCCTCGAGTTCATGTTCGAGTGCGAGTTGAGGGAATTGGAGAACAAACGATGAGCGAGCTGCGCATTTATTCCGACGGCGATGCCGACAAGGCCCTGTCCGTACACCAAAGCTTCGAAGACATTCGCGACCAGCTCGCGAAGATCGACGTCTCGTTCGAGCGCTGGGAAGCCTCGGCCGAACTCGACCGCGAAGCGACCCAGGACGAGATCATCGCCGCGTATCGCGAACCGATCGACCGTCTCATGAAGGCCTACGGCTTCAAGAGCGTCGACGTGATCAGCCTGTATTCCGATCACCCGCAGCGCGCCGCGATGCGCGACAAGTTCCTGCACGAGCACACCCACGACGATTTCGAAGTGCGCTTCTTCGTCGAGGGCGAGGGCCTGTTCAACCTGCGCGCGGGCGGCAAGGTCTACGCGATCCGTTGCAAGCAGGGCGACCTGCTCAACGTGCCGGCCGGCATCACGCACTGGTTCGACCTCGGCGCCGAGCCGCAGCTCAAGGCGATCCGCCTGTTCACCACGCCCGAGGGCTGGGTGGCGACCTTCACGGGCGACAAGATCGCTGATCGCTTCCCGCGCTTGGAAGCGCCGCACTATCCGGATCTTGCGAAGACGCTGGCGGCCTGATGGGCATCGAAGCAACCGTGACGGACATCGAGGGGCGAGCCGGAAAAAAGGCAGCGTCCAGCGGAGGTTGTCTGCGGCGGGCGCCCGGCCATGGAGGGCCGGGCCGGAACATTGCGCCACGGATGGCTCCGGAGTCAGCATGCTGAAGGCCATCGTGACCGACATCGAGGGAACAACTTCCTCGATCGAGTTCGTCCACAAAACCCTGTTCCCCTATGCCAAAGCGCACCTGCGGCGCTTTCTGCGCGAGCATGCGGGAGACGCGCAGATTCAGTCGCTCATCGACGATGTCGAAGCCGTGGTCGGCTGGGATCTGTCGATCGACGAGGCGGCCGACACGCTCGAGCAGTGGATCGCCGAAGACCGCAAGGCGACGCCGCTGAAGACCCTGCAAGGCCTGATCTGGAAAACCGGCTACGAGGCCGGTGAATTGAAAGGTCACGTCTACCCCGACACGCCCGAGTTCCTGCGCCGCTGGCATGCGCAGGGGCTCGCGCTGTACGTCTATTCGTCGGGCTCGGTGGAGGCGCAGAAGCTCATCTTCGGCCACACCGAATACGGCGATCTGACGCCGCTGTTCTCGGGTTATTTCGATACCCGCGTCGGCGGCAAGCGCGAAGCGGCGTCGTATAAAAAAATCCTCAAGCAGATCGGGCTTGCGGGCGGCGAAGTGCTGTTTCTGTCGGATGTCGGCGAAGAGCTCGACGCCGCTCGCGAAGCCGGCCTGCAAACCGTCCAGCTGCTGCGCGACGACAACGCCAAGCCGTTCGAGGCGCATCCGCAGGCGCGCGATTTTTCGCAGGTTCCGCTGGGCTGAGGCCTGCTTGCGCCTCAGCCGCGTGGCCGAGGCTTCCAGCACCAATGCCAGGGCTCGTAGAGATAGCCCTGTGCATTGTTCCGCGGATAACTCATCACGAAGCCGAAGCGCTGCGCGTGGACCATGAGCCAGGCGAACGCGGGCGTGTCCTCGAAAGCCTCGTCGAGTGCTCCAACGTCCGCGCTGCCGATATCGACCGCCAGTCCGGTGTGATGCTCGCTGTGGCCCGGCGGCGCATTCACCCGCAGGATGTCCTCGATCGTCATCCCGCGAGCGAGCTTGGCTCGGATCAGGTGCATCTGATAATCGACGCTGCGAAACGCGGAGATCAGCAGCAACTCGATGCCCTCGCCCGCCGCGGCCTCGCACATCAAATGCCAAGCTCGCGCCGCGCGCGGATGCAGCAGTTTGTCGCGGCCGTCGGTGCCGAGTCCGACCGGCGTCAGCGTGCGCGCCTGCGCGTAGCGCTTGAGCCCGCGTCGGCGCAGCTCGGCCGGTGTCACGCCGAGTTCGCGCAGCAATTCGGCGACGCTTGCGCTCACCGCCCGCTCAAGCGCGAATGCTCGCGAGCACCGCGTCCCAGTCGGCCGACGGATCGCCGATCACCGCGAACAGCGGATTGATCAACGAGGCCTTCTCGTTGTAACCGAGGCGCGTGCGCGCGGGCAGCCGCAGGACCTGTGCTCCGGCCTGCTCGGCGACGCACTGGCCGGCGCCCGAATCCCATTCCGAAATCGGACCGGTGCGCGGATACAGATCGGCGAGTCCTTCGGCGATCAGGCAGAACTTGAGCGAAGACCCGCGGCTCACGGCCTCGTGCTTCGGCGCGCGCGAGAGGAATTCGGCGAGCGCCGGGTTCTGGTGCGACTGGCTGATGACGAAGACCGGCAGCTCGGGCTTGCGGCGCGTCTTCAACGCTCGACGCTCGCCGTTCTCGATGCGCCAGCAACCCACGCCCTCTGCTGCGATCCAGCTGATGCCGAGTGCCGGCGCATGCACGACGCCCAGCTGCGGATAGCCGTCGACGATCAGCGCGATGTTGACGGTGAAATCCGGATTGCGGCGGATGAACTCGCGCGTGCCGTCGAGCGGATCGACGAGCCAGTAACGCGTCCAGGTGCTGCGCGTGGAATACGCAATGTCCGCGTCTTCTTCCGACAGCAGCGGAATCTCGGGCGCGAGCCTGGCGAGCTCGTCGGCGATGTACCGATGCGCCGCGAGATCGGCCTGCGTGAGCGGCGAATCGTCGCCCTTGTGGGTGACGGTGAAATCGCCCGAGCGATAGATGGCCATGATGCGCTCGCCGGCTTGCGTGGCGATGCACAGCGCGGATTCGAGCAGGTCGGTGTAGGGCATGGGCTTATGATAGGCCCATGAAGAAAGCGCAACCCGACTGGAGCCGGATCGACCACGTGCTGCTCGACATGGACGGCACGATTCTCGACCTGGCCTTCGACAACTATTTCTGGATGGACCTGGTGCCGCAGCGTTACGCACAGGCGCGCGGGCTCACACTCGAAAAAGCACACGAGGAGCTGCTGCCGAAGTTCCGCGCGATCGAGCACACGCTGCCCTGGTACAGCACCGATTACTGGAGCGAGGTCACCGGACTCGATCTCAAGCAGCTCAAGCACGAGATTCGCGAGCGCGTCGCCTTCATCGGCAACAGCCTGGCGTTCCTCGAAGCGGTGAAAACCTCGGGCCGGCAGCTCTGGCTGGTCACCAACGCGCATCCGGACGCCTGGCAGATCAAGCTCGATCAAGTGGGATTACGCCCGATGTTCGACGTGATCGCCTCATCGCATCAGTTCGGCGCGCCGAAGGAACACCCCGCGTTCTGGGATGCGCTGCAGGCCCGGCACGCGTTCCCGCGCGAGAGCTCGCTGTTCGCCGACGACAGCCTGCCGGTGCTGCGCGCGGCCAGGGCCTACGGCGTCGGCCAGATCGTCGCGATGCGGCGGCCCGATTCGACGCGCCCGCCGCGTGAGCTCAGCGAGGCCGAGGCCACCGAGTTCGCCTGGAGCGACGGACTCGGCGATCTGCTGCCGCTTTAACTGGCTGATCGACTCGCCGTATTAAAGCGCGTTGTTGCGCCGTTCTTCACGGCGCAGCAATTCGAGCATCGCCTGGAAATCTTCCGGCGGCTCGGCCGTGAAATGCATGAGTTCGCCGGTGATCGGATGCTCCAGCTGCAACTCGCGCGCATGCAGGGCCTGGCGCGGAAACGCGAGCAGCGCGGCGCGCAGCTTCTCGCTCATGCCGACTCCGCGCGCGACGCGTCCGCCGTAGAGTGCATCGCCGACGATCGGCCACTTCAGATGCGCCAGGTGCACGCGAATCTGATGCGTGCGCCCGGTTTCGAGCTTCACGCGCAGCAGGGTGTGATGCTTGAAGCGCTCCTGCACGCGGTAATGCGTCACCGCGCGGCGGCCGGCCGTGGTCACCGCCATCTTCAGGCGATCGCGCGGATGCCGACCGATATGGGCGTCGATGGTGCTGCCGGCGACGATCGCGCCGGTCACCAGCGCGTCGTATTCGCGGCCGATGTCGCGATCGGCAAGCGCTTCGACGAGCCGCGTGTGCGCGACCGGCGTCAGCGCCACCACGAGCAGGCCCGAAGTGTCCTTGTCGAGCCGGTGCACGATGCCGGCGCGCGGCACGTTGATGGTCTGCGGGAAGTGATGCAGCAGCGCGTTCTGCAGGGTACTGGCGCGCTGGCCGGCGCCCGGATGCACGGTCAGCCCGGCCGGCTTGCGGATGATCGCGATCGCATCGTCGGCGTAGGCCACGTCGATCGGCAAGTCCTGCGGCGTCACGTCCCAGTTGGCTTCGGGCGCATCGGCGAGCAGTTCAAGCCTGTCGCCGGTGCGGGCGAGGTCGCGCAGGCGTTTCACCGGCGCGCCGTTGACGAGCAGGCTGCCTTCCTCCATCCACTGCTGGATGCGCGAGCGCGAGTGACCCTCGAACAGCCGGGCGGCCGCCGCATCGAGACGCAGGCCGTCGAGCTCGGGCGTCACCTCGGCGGTCGGACGCCCGCTCTCCTGCGGAACTGAACCGGCGCTGTCGAGGTCATCTAAGTCGTCCGGTGCCTCAGTGTTCATGGGCTATACTCCGCAAAGCTGTCTCCAAGACCGCCTAGCGGCCGTTCACTCGTCTGTGTTCGCAGCACGATTGCTGCTCTCCTCGCCATCCCGAGAATGAAGAACTACCAGCGTTCCCTGGCGGCGGCCCTCGTGGTCGCTCTCGCATTGGGCGTCACCGCCTGCAGCAACGAGAAGAAGAAGGGACCGGCCTTCGACACGAGCGAGAAGAGCGAGGCTCAACTCAAGGCCGAAGCAGCCGCATTGTACAGACTGGCCCGCAAGGACCTGGATTCGAGCCAGTGGCAGTCCGCCATCGCGTACTACGAGGACTTGTCCAAGCGCTACCCGTTCACCGAGATCGCCACCCAGGGCGAGATCGAGCGCATCTATGCGCTGTACCGCAATTCCGACAGCGACCGCGCGCTGTCGGCAGCCGATAAGTTCATGCGCGAGCATCCGCGCAATGGCCACATCGACTACGTGCTGTACTTGAAGGGCCTGACCGAGTTCTATCGCGATCCTTCGTTCAGCAGCATGCTCGGCGTACAGAGCTACCTGGGCGACGTCTCGGCCGATAGCCGCGCCTTCGACAACTTCTCGATGCTGATCCAGCGCTTCCCGGACAGCCGATACCGCAGCGATGCGCGCGAGCGCATGGTGTACCTGCGCAACAAGATCGCGCTGCACGAAGTCGGCGTGGTGCGCTTCTACGTCAAGCGCGGGGCCTACATCGCCGCGGCCAAGCGCGCCGAGCAGGTGATCGCGCAGTATCCGGGCGCTCCGGCCACTTTCGAGGCACTCGAATTGATGGAATCGGCCTATCGCCGTGCCGGCCTCAACGAGCAGGCCGACGATGCTGCCCGCCTGCTCGCCGGCCAGCCCAACCCGGGCGCTGCGGTGCTCGATCTCGGCGGCACCGAGAAAGCACCCTGGTGGAAGCGCCTGCTCGGCGGCAGCGACAACGCCGACGTGCCCGATTCGACCGCGGTACCGCCCCCGGAAGGAACCACGCCGGCCGCCGCCGACCCCGCTGCTCCGCAGCCCTGAGCCAGGGCCAGCGTCGGCGACGGCTCGGCGACGGTTCAGCGCACCGGGGCAGTCTGTAGAATCGCAAAGCTTCGACGAGCGATCTCATGGCTGACGACCCTGCACCCACCGAGTTCCTGTCCCTGTACCGGCGCGGTTTCGCCCGCGTAGCGGCCTGCACGTTCGAAGTCGCGCTGGCCGATCCGCAGGCCAACGCCGAATCCATCGCGCGCCTGGCCGCAAGGGCCGGCGAACAGGGCGCGGCGCTGCTGGTGTTTCCCGAACTCGCGCTGTCGGCCTATTCGATCGACGATCTGCTGCTGCAGGACGCGCTGCTCGATGCGGTCGAAACGCAGGTCGAGCGCCTCGTCGCCTATTCGGCCGACTGGTTGCCGCTGCTGCTCGTCGGCGCCCCCGTGCGCCATCGCGGCCGGCTCTACAACGCCGCGCTCGCGATCCATCGCGGCAAGCTGCTCGGCGTGGTGCCGAAGATGCACCTGCCGAACTACCGCGAGTTCTACGAGCGCCGGCATTTCGCGAGCGGGCACGATTGCGAGACGCAGGAAATCCGCATCGGCCGCCTGCAGGCCCCGTTCGGCAGCGACCTGCTGTTCACCGCGAGCGATCTGAACGGCCTCGTCATCCACGCCGAAATCTGCGAAGACCTGTGGGTGCCGATCCCGCCGAGCGCGACCGCCGCGCTGGCCGGCGCGACCGTGCTCGCGAACCTGTCGGCCAGCAACATCACCATCGGCAAGGCCGACACGCGCAGCCTGCTGTGCCAGTCGCAGTCGGCGCGCTGCCTCGCCGCCTACGTCTACGCGGCCGCGGGCTCGGGCGAGTCGACCACCGACCTGGCCTGGGACGGCCAGGCCGAAATCTTCGAGTGCGGCACCCGGCTCGAAACCACCGACCGCTTCCCGCGCGGCGACCGCATGGCGATCGCCGATCTCGACCTCGACCTGATCCGCCAGGAACGCCTGCGCATCGGCACCTTCGACGACAACGCGCGCCTGCAGCCGCGCAGCGCGAGCTTCCGCCGCATCGAATTCGAGCTCGCGCCGCCGATCCGCGACCTGGGCCTGCTGCGCAGCGTCGACCGCTATCCGTTTGTGCCGAACGACGAGCAGCGGCTCAATCAGGATTGCTACGAGGCCTACAACATCCAGGTCAGCGGCCTGGCCCAGCGCATGCGCGCCACCGGCAGCCGCGTCGCGGTGATCGGCGTTTCGGGCGGGCTCGATTCGACGCAGGCGCTGCTGGTGACGGCGCAGGCCTTCGACCTGCTCGGCCTGCCGCGTTCGGACATCCGCGCCTATACGATGCCGGGCTTCGGCACCGGCGACGACACCAAGCGCAACGCCATCGCGCTCATGCAGGCGCTCGGCGTGAGTTATGGCGAGCTCGACATCAAGCCGGCGGCGCAGCAGATGCTCGCCGATCTCGATCATCCGTACGCCAGGGGCGAGCGCGGCGCCGCGGTCTACGACGTGACTTTCGAGAACGTGCAGGCCGGCCTGCGCACCGACTATCTGTTCCGGCTCGCCAACCGGCACAGCGGCTTCGTCGTCGGCACCGGCGATCTGTCCGAGCTCGCGCTCGGCTGGTGCACCTATGGCGTCGGCGACCAGATGTCGCACTACAACGTCAACGCGGGCGTGCCGAAGACGCTGCTGCAGCACCTGATCCGCTGGGTCATCGCGAGCGGGCAGTTCAGCAGCGAGGTGGGCCCGACCTTGCAGCGCATCCTTGACACCGAGATTTCACCCGAGCTGATTCCGGCCGACGCCGGCGGGGCGATGCAGAGCACCGAGCAGAAGATCGGCCCGTACGCGCTGCAGGACTTCAACCTGTTCTACACGCTGCGCTACGGCTTCAAGCCGAGCAAGATCGCGTTCCTGGCGCTGCACGCCTGGGGCGATGCGCAGCGCGGCCACTGGCCCGCCCACCTGCCCGAGGCGAAGCAACTCGCCTACGAGCTGCCGGTGATCCGCCGCTGGCTCGAGGTGTTCGTGCGGCGCTTCTTCGGCTTCAGCCAGTTCAAGCGCTCGGCGATGCCGAACGGCCCGAAAGTCGTCGCCGGCGGCTCGCTGTCCCCGCGCGGGGATTGGCGCGCGCCGTCGGACGGCAATGCGCAGGTCTGGCTGCGCGAGCTCGACGACAAAGTGCCGAAATAGCGGCGTGCCGAAATGGCGGCCAAGGCCCAGGCCGCGCCAAGCAAAAGGCCCGCTTGCGCGGGCCTTTCGAACCACTCCAGAAGCTTGGAAGCTTACTTCTTGAGTAGCGACAGCATGGCCGCGCCGAGATCGGCCGGCGAACGCACCGTCTTCACGCCGGCCGCTTCGAGCGCCGCGAACTTCTCGTCCGCCGTGCCCTTGCCGCCCGCGATGATCGCGCCGGCATGGCCCATGCGCTTGCCCGGAGGCGCCGTCACGCCCGCGATGTAGGCCACCACCGGCTTCTTGACGTTGGCCTTGATGTACTCGGCCGCTTCTTCTTCGCTGCTGCCGCCGATTTCGCCGACCATGATGATGCCTTCGGTCTGCGGATCCTTCTCGAACAGGCTGATCACGTCGATGAAGCCCAGGCCGCGAACCGGGTCGCCGCCGATGCCGACGCAGGTCGACTGACCCAGGCCGTTCTGCGTGGTCTGGTGCACGGTTTCGTACGTCAGCGTGCCCGAACGCGACACCACGCCGATCTTGCCCGGCTTGTGGATGTGGCCCGGCATGATGCCGATCTTGCATTCGCCCGGCGTGATCACACCCGGGCAGTTCGGTCCGATCAGCACGCTGTTCGGATACTGCGCGCGCAGCGTGGCCTTGACCTTGATCATGTCGGTCACCGGAATGCCTTCGGTGATGCAGATGATGACCTTGATGCCCGCGTCGGCCGCTTCGAGGATCGCGTCGGCCGCGCCCGGCGCCGGAACGTAGATCATCGTCGCATCCGCCCCGGTGTCCTTGACCGCGTCATGCGCGGTGTTGAACACCGGCAGGTTCAGGTGCTTGCCGCCGCCCTTGCCCGGCGACACGCCGCCGACCATCTTGGTGCCGTAGGCGATCGCCTGTTCCGAATGGAAGGTGCCCTGCTTGCCCGTGAAGCCCTGGCAGATGACCTTGGTGTCTTTGTTGATCAGGATCGACATTGCTTACTTCCCCTGCGCCAGACGAACGACCGTCTGCGCCGCTTCGGTGAGATCGGAGACCGGCGTGACCGCCAGGCCGGATTCGCGTAACAACGCTTGTCCTTTCTCCATATTGGTTCCCTGCAGACGGGCAACCACAGGGATCTTCAGGCCGACCTGCTTGACCGCGGCGATGATGCCTTCGGCAATCAGGTCACAGCGCACGATGCCGCCGAAGATGTTGATGAAGATCGCCTTCACTTCCGGCGAGCTCGTGATGAGCTTGAACGCTTCGGTGACCTTCTCGGCCGTGGTGCCGCCACCGACGTCGAGGAAGTTCGCCGGCTGGCCGCCGTGCAGCTTGACGATGTCCATCGTCGCCATCGCCAGGCCCGCGCCGTTGACCATGCAGCCGATGTTGCCTTCGAGCGTGACGTAGTTGAGGTCGTACTTGCTGGCCAGGCGCTCGCGCTCGTCTTCCTGCGAGGGATCGCGCTGGCTGGCGATTTCCTTCTGGCGGAACAGCGCGTTGTCGTCGAAGTTGAGCTTGCCGTCGAGCGCGAAGATGTTGCCTTCCTTGGTCACGATCAGCGGATTGATCTCGACGAGGCTGGCGTCGCGCTCGGTGAAGATGTGGTAAAGGCCCGTCAGCACCTTGGTGAACTGCTCGACCTGCTCTTTGTTCAGGCCCAGGAAGAAGCCGAGTTCGCGCGCCTGGTAGGGCTGCAGGCCGGCGGTCGGGGACACGAACACATGCTTGATGCGTTCCGGCGTGTTGTGCGCCACTTCCTCGATGTCCATGCCGCCGTCCGGCGAGGCCATGAACACGATCTTTTCCTGCGTGCGGTCGACCAGGGCCGACAGGTACAGCTCGCGCGCGATGTTCGACGGCTTCTCGACGTACACCGAGTTCACCGGAAGGCCCTTGGCGTCGGTCTGGATCGTCACCAGGTTCTTGCCGAGCAGGTTCTTGGCCACTTCTTCGGCCGCTTCGGGGCTGTCGACCAGCTTCACGCCACCGGCCTTGCCGCGCGCACCGGCGTGGACCTGGGCCTTCACCACCACCTTTTCGGTGCCCAGCTGTTTGGCCGCGGCGCGGGCCGCTTCGGGGCTCTCGGCCAGAATGCCCTCGGGCACCGGGATGCCATAGCGCGCGAACAACGCCTTGGCCTGATATTCGTGCAGGTTCATTATCGTCTCTCTTCGGCGGATTAAGCCTGTCGATTTTCTACTAAATAGTAGGTACGCGATAGTAGGCCCTTGCAAAACGCCTGTCGGCCAATGCCGCCACCGATCCCGGCCGCGGGCTAGACTCGCCGCTCCTGCGATCTGGATCTCGGAATGCTCACTCGACTGCTGATTTTGGCCGGCCTCGCCTGGCTCGGCTGGACGCTCTGGAAGCAATGGAGCGGTCAGCTGCGTCCGCCCGGCGGCCACAATCATCGGCAGGACCCGCAAGCCGACCGCGAGCGTTTCGAACCGATGGCACGCTGTCCTCAGTGCGGCACTTACCTGCCCGTCTCCACCTTGTCCCGCAGCGGCCGCTGCGGCCGGTGCTCGGATTGATCGACCCCGCTTCGCCGGCACCGCTATCGTTGCCGACGAGGAACGAGGAATGGCGCGTCCTGCGCCTGCTGTCGCTGTACCGGCTGCTGCTGGTTTCGGCGCTCGTCTTCATCTTCGAAAGCGATTACGCCGATCAGCTGTTTCCGGCGGTCCACAGCGAATCGTTCCGCAGCACCTGCATCCTCTACGGCGTCTCCGCGCTGGTGCTGATGGGCTTGCTGCCGCGGCGTCAGCCCGAGCTGGCGGCGCAGGCTCAGCTGCAGGTGGGCATCGACATCGCCAGCCTGGCCTTGCTGTTGCTGACCTGCGGCGGCATCGGCACCGGCCTCGGCACGCTGCTGGTCACCCCGGTGGTGGCCGCGGCGCTGGTGATGTCCCGGCGCATGGCGATGCTGCAGGCGGCCATCGCCACGCTGGCGGTGTTCGGGGTCGAGATTCTGCGCGGGCTCGATCATCAGACGCAGTCGAGCGATTTCACCGCCTCCGGCGTGCTCGGCCTGATGCTGTTCGGCGCCGGGCTCGCGGCCAATACGGTGGCTCGGCGCGCGCGAGCGAGCGAGGCGCTCGCCGAGCAGGTCGGCAGCGAGTTCGAGAGCCTGTCCGAACTCAACGAAAGCATCGTCGCGAGCATGCAGAGCGGCGTGCTGGTGGTCGACGACGACGGCTACATCCGCAGCTACAACGCGGCCGCGGCGCAGCTGCTCGGCTTCAGCGACGACCTGCACGGCGCGCGACTCGAACCGCATGCCTCGCCGATCGCCCGCGTGTTGCGGCACTGGCGCGAAAGCGGGCATTCGGATGCCACGCCGCTGAGCCTGCATGCCGACGGTGCCGAAATCATTCCGCGCATCTCGCGCCTGGGCCGGCACTACGACGGCCATGGCGCCGCGCTGATCGTGCTCGACGATGCCACACGCCTGCGCGAGCAGGCGCAGCAGATGAAGCTCGCAGCGCTCGGCCGGCTGTCGGCGAACATCGCGCACGAAATCCGCAACCCACTGTCGGCGATCCATCACGCCACCGAGCTGCTGGCCGAATCCGAGGTGTTCACGCACGACGATCACGCGCAGGACAAGCGCCTGCTCGAAATGATCCGCCGCCACAGCGAACGCATCGAGAAGATCGTACGCGACGTGCTTGCGATGTCGCGCCGCGAGCCCGCCAACCCGCAGACGCTCGCGCTCAAGGCTTGCCTCGTGCGCTTCGCCGGCCACTACCAGGAAGGCTTCCCTGACCAACCACGGCCGATCGAGCTGCTCGACATCCCGGCGAGTCTTTCGGTGCGCTTCGATGCCGATCACCTACAGCAGATCCTGTTCAACCTCTGGGACAACGCGTTCAGCCATGGCGCGAGCGAAAGCTCGTCGGTGATGGTGCTGCTGTCGGCCGGTGTGGACGAACTCGGCAAGCCCTGGCTCGAAGTCTCCGACAATGGCGCCGGCATTCCCGAAGCCTTGCGCGAACGCATGTTCGAACCCTTCTTCACGACCGCTCATCAGGGAACCGGCCTCGGGCTTTTCCTGACGCGCGAACTCTGTGAATACAATCAGGCGCGCATCGCCTACCGCGGCGCCGAGTCACCGAACGAAGTCGTCGGGGCCCGCTTCCGCATCAGCTTCGCGAGTCCCTTGCCCGCCCAATGACCCGCGTATCCGCCAAGTCCGCCGTGCCCGCCACGGCCCTGATCGTCGACGACGAGGCGGACATTCGCGAGCTCATCGAGATCACGCTCTCGCGCATGGGCGTGAAGACCGAATCCGCAGCCACGCTGTCCGAGGCGCGCGGCTGGCTCGCCGAACGCAGCTTCGATTTCTGCTTCACCGACATGCGCCTGCCCGACGGCCTCGGCGTGGAACTCGTCGAGTTCGTGCAGAAGCGTCATTGCGGCATGCCGATCGCGGTGATCACCGCCTACGGCAACGCCCAGGCCGCGGTCGAAAGCCTCAAGGCCGGGGCTTTCGACTTCGTCTCCAAGCCGGTCGATCTCGCGGCCCTGCGCAAGCTCGTCGAGACCGGCCTGCGGCTCAGGAGCACGCCGGCGGCGAACGCGCCGGCCAGGCCCGAAGCCGGCGAAGACCAGGGCGGCCTGCTCGGCCACGACCCGGCGATGCAGCAATTGCGCGGGCTCATCGAACGCCTCGCGCGCAGCCAGGCGCCCGTGCATATCCACGGCGAATCGGGCACCGGCAAGGAACTCGTCGCCCGGCTCATCCACGAACGCGGCCCGCGCGGCAGCGGGCCGTTCGTGCCGGTCAATTGCGGCGCGATTCCGAACGAGCTCATGGAGAGCGAGTTCTTCGGCCATCTCAAAGGCAGCTTCACGGGCGCGCTGCGCGACAAGAACGGGCTGTTCCAATCGGCCGAGGGCGGCACGCTGTTTCTCGATGAAGTCGCAGACCTTCCGTTGCACATGCAGGTGAAACTGCTGCGCGCGCTGCAGGAGCGGCGTGTGCGGCCGGTCGGCAGCGAAGCCGAACTCGCGGTCAACGTGCGCATCATCTCGGCCACGCATCGCGACCTGTCCGCGCTCGTCGCGAGCGGCGCGTTCAGACAGGACCTGTACTACCGGCTCAACGTGATCGACGTGCGCACGCCCGCGCTGCGAGAACGTCGCGGCGACATCGCCCTGCTCGCGCAGAGCATCCTGCAGCGCCTGGCATCCGAAGCCGGCATGACGGCGACGCCGACGCTGGACGCCGCCGCGCTGCAACGACTCACGAGCTACGACTTCCCGGGCAACGTGCGCGAACTCGAGAACCTGCTCGAACGCGCGATCACGCTGTGCGACGGCGAGCGCATCGAAGCCGGCGATCTGCAACTGCGCGGCGGCGGCGGTGAATCCGCGTCGACGCCCTCCCGTGGCGACGCCGCGCCGGCGCTCGACGAGCAGATCGAAGAGATCGAGAAGCAAGCGATCCGCGCTGCGCTCGAAAAGGCGCGCTACAACAAGACCCGCGCGGCCGAGCTGCTCGGCATGAGCTTTCGCCAGCTGCGCTATAGACTCAAGAAACTGGGCATGGATTGACGCCGCGGTCGCGCGGCGCTTTTCCGCGAGCCCCACACGAAAGGTTCGAGCATGAGCATTGCCAGACTCGCGCAGGCTTGCGCGGCATCCGCGCTGTTGCTGGTCGCAGGCTGCGACAACAGGGCTCCCGATGGAGCGCGACCGGCCATCGCGGCCGATTCCACCGCGGCCTTGCACGCGCTGTTCCAGCAGGACTGGGAACGCAATCTGCAGGAGAGCCCCCTGCTCGCGACCTATCTGGGCGATGCGCGCTTCAACGATCGCTGGGACGATCTGTCGCCCGAAGCCATTACCAAGCATCGCGCGGGCAACCGCCAGGCGCTGCAAAAGCTCGCGACGATCGATCGCGGCAAGCTCGATATCGACGATCAGCTCAACTACGACCTGTTCCGCCAGCTCATGGAGGACAGCGAGCAGTTCTACGAGCACGGCGGCCACCTGCGCCCGATCGAGCAGCGCAACGGCCTGCAGACGGCGAACGAAGTGCTCGAGGCGCTGCGCTTCGACAGCGTCAAGGATTACGACAACTGGATCGCGCGCCTGCGCGCCTTCGGCCGCTACACCGATCAGACCATCGCACTGATGAAGCTCGGCATCGCGCAGGGCCGCGGCTATCCGCAGGTGATCATGCGGCGCGTGTCGAGCCAGATCGCGCAGCAGCTCGTCGACGATCCGAAGCTCTCCGCGTATTACGCGCCGTTCAGGACGATCAACCCCTCATTGCCGGCCAGCGAAGCCGAGCGCCTGCGCGGTGAAGGCGAAGCTGCGGTGCGCGATGTCGTGCTGCCCGCGTACCAGCGCCTGCAAGCTTATTTCGACACCGAGTACCTGCCGCGATCGCCCGACGCGGTCGGGCTTTCCGCGCAGCCCGGCGGCGCCGAGTTCTATGCGTATCTCGTGCGCTCGAACACGACCACCTCGCTGACGCCCGACCGCATTCACGACATCGGCCTGGCGGAAGTCGCGCGTATACGCGAAGCGATGGAAACGATTCGCGAGCAGGTCGGATTCAAGGGCGATCTGAACGCTTTTTTCCGGTTCCTGCGCAGCGATCCGCAGTTCTTCTACAAGAACCCGAACGATCTGCTGACCGGCTACACGCTGATCGCAAAGCGCATCGAGCCCGAGCTGCTGCGCCTGTTCGGCAAGCTGCCGCGCACGCCTTATGGTGTGCGTGCGATTCCGGATATTTCGGCGCCCGACACCACCACCGCCTACTACTATCCGCCCTCGGCCGAAGGCGGCGGACGCGCCGGTTACTACTACGTGAATCTCTACAAGCCGGAAACGCGGCCGAAGTGGGAGATGGAAGCGCTGACCTCGCACGAGGCGGTGCCCGGACATCACCTGCAACTCGCCTTGCAGCAGGAGCTCGGCGAAATGCCGGCCTTCCGCAAGTACGGCAACGGCTTCACGGCCTACGTTGAAGGCTGGGGTTTGTATTCGGAATCGCTCGGCGGTGAACTCGGGCTCTACAAGGACCCGTATTCGCGCTTCGGCCAGCTCAGCTACGAGATGTGGCGCGCGGTGCGCCTGGTCGTCGATACCGGCCTGCATGCCAAGGGCTGGACGCGCGAACAGGCGATCGATTACTTCAAGAGCAATTGCCCGAAGACCGAGCTCGACATCGTCAACGAGATCGATCGTTACATCGCGATGCCCGGGCAGGCGACCGCGTACAAGATCGGCGAGCTCAAGATCAAGGAGCTGCGCTCGCGTGCGGAAAGCGAGCTCGGCGACAGCTTCGACATTCGCGCCTTCCACGACGCGGTGCTCGCCTCTGGCGCGGTGCCGCTGAACATACTCGAAGCACGCATGGATGCCTGGATCAAGAGCCGCAAGCCGGCTCCGGCGAAGAATCCCTGAATGCAGACGCAGGAAGCGCGGCTCTGGGTTCGAACAGAGCCGCGCTTCTTGTTTTCAAGGCGTCACGTCAACCGCGATCAGCTGCGACCGAAATTCCCGCTCTGATAATCGGCCAGCGCCTGCTCGATCTGCTCGCGCGTGTTCATCACGAAAGGGCCGTATTGCACGACCGGCTCGTGCAGCGGCTTGCCCGCGATCAGCAGCATGCGCGCACCGCTCTCGCCGGCTCGAACCAACAGCGCATCGCCATCCGACAGCAAGGCCGCGCCGCGCAGGGCGATCGGACGCTCGTCGATGCTCGCGCTGCCTTCGTAGAGATAGACGAAGGCGTTGTGACCCGAGCTCACCGGCACGCTCACCTGCGCATTGGCATCGACATGCAGATCGAAGTACAGCGGATCGGTCGTTCCACCCGAAACCGGGCCGACGGTGACGCCGGTATCCTGCACGAGCTGGCCGGCGATCACGCGAGCGGTTCCGCCGCCATCGAGCGGCGCGCTCGGAATCTGCGCCGACGGAATGTCGCGATACGAAGCGGGCTTCATCTTCTCGGCCGCCGGCAGGTTGAGCCAGAGCTGGAAGCCGCGCATGCGGCCTTCGGTCTGCTGCGGCATTTCCGAATGGATGATGCCGCGCGCGGCCGTCATCCACTGCACGTCGCCGGGCGAAAGATCACCGGTATTGCCGAGGTGATCCTTGTGCTGCATGTGCCCGTCGAGCATGTAGGTGACGGTTTCGAAGCCGCGATGCGGATGCGCCGGAAAGCCGGCCAGATAATCGCTCGGCTGGTCGGTGTAGAACTCGTCGAGCATCAGAAACGGATCCACGCGCAGGCCCGGCATCGCCCCGATCGAGCGTGACAGCTTGACGCCGGCCCCGTCGGAAGTCGGCTGGCCCGGAATGGTTTGTCTGAGTTGGCGCGGGGTGGTCATGGAATACTCCTGGGTTGCTCCTGTGCGTGGAAAACCCCTCTCCCCTTCGGGAGAGGAGTAGGGGTGAGGGATTCTCCGGCACAGCAAGCGTCGCTATCCCTGAGAATTTCTCACCCGCCCCTACGGGGCACCTTCTCCCGCAGGGAGAAGGATCAAAACTTTACGCCGCGAGACGGTCGATCTGTTCACCCGCCGCTTCCAGCGCGCGCGTCTTGCTCGCCGCGTCGAGGTTGAGGCCCTCGGCATAGACGAACTCGACGTCGCGAATGCCGATGAAGTTGAAGAAAGTCCTGACGAAGCCGGTCTGCGTGTCGGCCGGCAGGTCCTTGTAGATGCCGCCGCGAGCGGCCATCACGTAAAGCTTGCGGTCGCCGATCAGGCCTTCCGGACCGGTGGCGGTGTAGCGGAACGTCACGCCCGCGCGCGCCACGTGGTCGAGGTAGGACTTGAGCTGGGACGGCACGCCGAAGTTGTACATCGGCAGGCCCAGCACGATGACGTCGGCCGACTTGAGCTCGGCGATCAGCGCGTCGGATTCGGCGACCACCGCGTTCTGCTCGGGCGTGCGCTGCTCGGCCGGCGTGAACAGGGCCGCCGCGCGAGCGCCGTCGAGATGCGGAACCGGGTTGCGCGACAGATCGCGCACGATCACGCGGCCGTTCGGGTGGCGCTTGCGCCATTCGCTCACGAAACGCTCGGACAGCGCGCTCGAATTGCCGCTTTCGGCGAACAGGCTGGTGTTGATCTGCAGCAGGGTCGGTTCGGTGGTGGTGGTCATGGCGCTCTCCGGTTCGTTTGATGCGTCGGTGATGCCGAAGCATCGGGGAGCTCTATTTAAATATTGCCTGGCTCGATAAAAAAGCAAAATAATTCGGCCAAACCGTTCGAATTATTCGATTCATGCAACCCAAGATTTCGCTGGAACAGTGGCGTGCCCTGGTTACCGTGGTCGAGGCTGGAGGCTATGCGCAGGCCGCCGAAGCCCTGCACAAGACCCAATCCAGCGTCAGCTATCTGGTCGG
This sequence comes from Hydrocarboniphaga effusa AP103, assembly GCF_000271305.1. Taxonomy (GTDB): domain Bacteria; phylum Pseudomonadota; class Gammaproteobacteria; order Nevskiales; family Nevskiaceae; genus Hydrocarboniphaga; species Hydrocarboniphaga effusa. The sequence continues at coordinate 35,370 of NZ_AKGD01000002.1, read as the reverse complement.
CAAGCTGGAATTCCTGCTCGATCTCAAGGTGTTCGAGATCGAGGGCCGCAAGGCCAGGCTCACGGCCAACGGCCAGCTGCTGTACCGGCGCGCCAAGGCCCTGCTCGAAGAGTCCGAACGCATCGAATCGGCCGCCGCGACACTCGCGGCCGGCTGGGAACCCGAGCTGCGGCTCGCGGTGGAGATCATCTTCCCGACCTGGATGCTGCTGAACACGTTTGCCCGCTTCGCCGAACAGGCGCCCGGCACGCGCCTGCAACTGCACGAGACCGTGCTCGGCGGCACCGACGAGGCCTTGCTGCAGCATCGCGTGCACCTGGCGATCAACAGCCACGTGCCGCCGGGTTTTTCGGGCGAAACCTTGCTGACGATGAAGGCGATGGCGGTGGCCAGCGCCGATCATCCGCTGCACCGGCTCGGACGCCAGATCAACTACGATGACCTGCGCCAGCACCGGCAGATCGTGGTCCGCGACACCGCGCGGCAGACTCCGCGTGAATCGGGCGGCTGGATGGGCTCCGAGCAGCGCTGGACCGTCAGCAACAAGGCCACCGCGATCACCGCCGTGACGATGGGCCTGGGCTTCGCCTGGTACCCCGAGGAGATGATCCGCGGCGAACTGCAAAGCGGAGCGTTAAAACCGCTGCCGATGCGCGACGGCGCCGACCGCCAGGTGCCGCTCTACCTGATCGTCACCGACGGCGACGCCGCGGGCCCGGCGACCTGCCTGATGGCCGACATCCTGCGCGAAGAAGTGCGCGTCCAGTGCCGGGCGCATGGCCACGTCTATCCGGGCGACGCAGCGCCTCAGACGTAGATCATCTTGCGCGTCATGCCGCCGTCGACGAGGTAATGCGCGCCGGTGATGAAGCCCGCTTCGTCCGAGGCCAGGAAGCGCACCAGCGCGGCGACGTCGGGCGGCTCGCCGACGCGACCGGCCGGATGCTGCGCGTGATCGGCTTTGCTCAGCTGCGGCTTGCGGCGCCTGTCGGAGCGCTGCCACTCGCTCGTCTCGATCCAGCCCGGGCTCACGCAGTTCACGCGCACCTTCGGCCCCAGGCTCACGGACAGCGCATGCGACAGCGCGACGAGCCCGCCCTTGGTCGCCGCGTAGGCTTCGGTATCGGGCTCCGATTGCAGCGCGCGGCTCGAGGCGATCAGCGTGATCGAAGCACCCTTGGTTTTGCGCAGCAGCGGCGCCGCATGCTTGGCGAGCAGGAACGCCGCGGTCAGGTTCACCGACAGCACGCGGTTCCAGTCGGCGAGCGTGAGCTGGGCTACCGGCTTGCGGATCATGATGCCGGCGTTCGACACCACGCTGTGCAAACGCCCTAGCCTGTCGGCGGCCTTCACCGCCTCGGCGATGAAAGCCGCATCGGCGACATCGCCTTTCAGAAACTGCGCCCGATCACCGAACGATTTCGCCGCCTCGCGACCGGCCTTGCCGTCGGTATCGACGATCAGCACGCGCAAGCCCGCTTCGACGAAAGCCTTGCTGCAGGCCAGCCCGATGCCTTGAGCGCCCGCGGTGACGAGGGCGACGCGATCTTTCATGACCAGCTCCGATGACCAAGCGATGCATGCGACCGTACACCGTGACAGCTGACCGTAGACTATGCCGATGCAATGCCGTTCCCACTGCGCCGCCTGCTGCATCGCGCCTTCGATCACGAGCCCGATTCCGGGCATGCCGCACGGCAAGCCGGCCGGCGTCGCCTGCGTGCAACTCGATGTGCAATTGCGCTGCAAACTGTTCGGCGACCCGCGGCGTCCGGCGTTCTGCGGCGGCCTCAAGGCGAGCGCGGAGATGTGCGGCACGACGCGCGACGAGGCCCTGTTGTCCCTGAGCGAACTCGAACGGCTCACGCGACCGCTCACTTAGCGCAACCCACTTTTCGTCATTCCCGCGAAGGCGGGAATCCAGCGGCGGCCAGCGCCAATCTCGAAGAGCCGAATTCCCGCCTTCGCGGGAAGGACCGCTGTACCTGCGACTCGAGCGCTAAACCCCGGCCTGCTCGCCGCGCAGGATCCGCTCGACCGCCTCGCGCGCGATCGGGTGATAGCCCGGAGCCGCTTTGGCATAGACCTGCTTGGCGAACGCGAGGCCTTCGGGTGTCTTGGCGAGCGCCCGATACAGCGGCGTGATCAGGCGCATGCGGCCCGCGCCGAGCAGGTAGGTTTCCGCGGCCGGCCAGGCGCTCTTGTCGCCCGCGGCCAGGCGCAGGCGCAGCCAGCTCGAACCGAGAATCTGGTTGCTCGTGCCGGTGAGCTTGAAGCGCGCATCGAGCTGCTGCAGCTGTTCGCGCGTCACGCTCTGCGGCATCGAATCGAGGAACAGCTGCCACTGCTGCACGGCCCAGGTCGACGCCGGCAACTTCGCGGTGCCGAGCTTGCCGGAGAGCCAGCGCTCGCGCTGCTGCTCGACTTCGGTCAGCGCGGACGAGGTCGGCAGCACCGCCGAATCCGGCAGCACCGGCACCTTGAGCCAGGCATCGAGCTGCACCGCGCTGACCTTGCCGGGCTGCCGCGCCAGCAGCTTGTCCTGCAGGTAGGCGAGGAATTGCGCGGTGGTCGCGCTCTTGAACGCGTGATCATCGAACCAGCCGCGCAGGAACGCATCGAAAGCCTCGCGGCCGAAGCGCTGTTCGAGCCAGACCAGGAACAGTTCGCCACGCTCGTACGGAATCGAGCTGAAGACTTCGTCCGGATCGGCCGCGGGCGTCTCGCGGATCAGCGAGCGATCGGCCACGTCGGCGCGCTCCATCGAATCTAGCAGGTCGTGATAGCCGAGCACGCGCTCCATGTCGCCGAAAGCCTGGCCGTACTGCGCTTCGGTCAGTCGATACGTCAGGTAGGTCGTGAAGCCCTCGTTGAGCCAGAAATCGCTCCAGGTCGCGTTGGTGACGAGGTTGCCCGACCAGCTGTGCGCGAGCTCGTGCGCGATCAGCGAAACCAGCTTGCGATCGCCGGTGATGACCGACGGCGTGACGAACGTGAGCCGCGGGTTCTCCATGCCGCCGTAGGGGAAGCTCGGCGGCAGCACGAGCAGATCGTAGCGGCCCCAGCGATACGGGCCGTAGGTCTTTTCGGCGAGCTCGATGGTTTTCTCGGTCTCGGCGAACTCGTGGGCCGCGCGATCGAGCATCGAAGGCTCGGCATAGACGCCGGTGCGCTTGCCGGTGCTCTTGAACGCGAGGTCGCCGACCGCGAGCGCGATCAGGTAGCTCGGAATCGGCTGCGGCATCTCGAACCGCCAGCGACCGTCGGCGTCCGGCTCGTCGTGCATCTCGGCGCTCATGACCGCGCGCAGGCCCTTGGGCGTCTTGATGCGCGCGCGATACGGAGCACGCACGAGCGGCGTGTCCTGCAGCGGAATCCAGCTGCGCGCGTGAATCGCCTGCGACTGCGTGAACAGGAACGGCTGCCGCTTGCCCGCGGTCTGCTCGAGCGTGAGCCATTGCAGGCCCGAGGCGTCGGGCACCGTCGAGTAGCGAACGCGCACGCTCTGCGCATCGCCCGGCACCGCGATGCCGAGCCTGGAGCCGAGCACACGGTCCGGCGCCGCGAGCTTGAATTCGGCGGCCTTCCAATCGCCCTTTTCCGCGCGCGTCTGCACCTGCTCGATGTCCAGCGCACGCGTGTCGAGCAGCAGCTCGCGGGCTTTCGGATCGACATGCTCGATGGCCAGATCGACGGTTCCGGACAGGCGCTTGCGCTCGAAATCCACCGCCAGGTCGAGCGCGACTTCGCGCACGCGGATCTGCTGCGGATTCGCGTAGCTGTGCGGCTCGGTCGCCGGCAGCGGCGGTTCGGCGGCGACGCTCATCGAGGAAGCCATGTAGACACCCAGCAGCTGCAGGCTGCGCAAGCAAGCGCATTTCAGGACGGAAAACCTTATCGCCATCTCAGGCCTCCTGGCGCGCGATCCGCACGAGGCCTTCCTGCGCCACGCTGGCGACGAGCTTGCCGTCGCGCGTGAAGATGCTGCCGAACGACAGTCCGCGCGAGCTCTGCATGCTCGGCGAATCGAGCACGTAGAGCAGCCAGTCATCGACGCGGGCCTGGCGATGGAACCAGAGCGCATGATCGATCGAGGCCATGCGCAGGTGCGGATTCGCCGAGCCCACGCCGTGCGGCAGCAGCGTGGTCGCCAGCGGGCCGAAATCGGAGGCGTAGGCGAGCACGCAGCGGTGCACGACCGGATCGTCGGGCAGGCGATCGACGGTGCGGAACCAGAACGCTTCACGCGGCGGCATCGGCTGGTGCTCGAACAGGTCCACCGGCTTGACGTGGCGGATATCGAACAGCGTGTCCTGCGTGAGGAACTGGCGCAGCCGCGGCAGCGGATTCTCGATGGTCTCGAGCAGTTTCAAGCGCCGCTCGCGTTCGCTCGGAAAGGTCTCCGGCGGCGGCACGTCGGGCATCTGCGCCTGATGCTCCCAGCCCTCCTCGGCTTTATGGAACGAGACGATCATCGTCAGGATCGCCTGGCCGTGCTGGATCGCCTGCACGCGCCGCGTGGTGAAGCTGCGCCCGTCACGCACCGGATCGACTTCGTAGATGATCGGGTGGCTCATGTCGCCGGGCCGCAGGAAATAGGCATGCAGCGAATGCACATCGCCCTCGGCGACGGTGCGGCTGCCGGCGACGAGCGCCTGGCTCACCACTTGGCCGCCGTAGACACTACGCCCGCCGAGATCGCGTGAGAGCCCGCGGAACAGATTGTCGTCGATGACTTCGAGGTCGAGTAGATCGACCAATTCCTGAATGCGGCTCATCGCCAGCCTCGCCGTGAAGATGAAGATCGCGACTGTAGCAAGCCGGCGCGGCCCGCCGCTGGGCCAGCCTCTGAGCTCGGCGCCGGGGTTGCCCGCGCACGCAGCAGGCTCTGCGAGCGGGCGCGCGCATGTCGTATGCTCGACCGACGTCCGGGGGGCGTACAACTCATTCGAACGAGGAGCGCGTGTGCTCTGGCTGTTGCTGAGCTTGATACTGACGGTCGCGCTGGCCTATCACCGCAGTGGCCTCAAGACCGCGCTGACCGCCTATGCCGCCCTGTTGCTGGCGTACGGCGTGTTCGGTCATTCGCCGGGCCTGTTCGGGCTCTGGCTGCTCGTCTACGTCGGCATCGCGGTTCCGCTGTCGGTCTCGGCGCTGCGCGAGGAATGGCTCACGCGGCCGGCGCTCGACGCGGTGCAGCGCTACCTGCTGCCGGCGCGCCCGGGCCTGCGCGATCTGCAGCCGCCGTCCGGCCAGCCCACAGCCGAGCAGCGCCTGTTCGGTGACGCCGAAGTGCTGCGCCACCCGGCCAGCGCCGAGCCGCCCGCCAGCGCCGAGGCGGACGATGACGGCTGGGCCGCCGCGGTCCAGAACCTCGCCCCGCGCCTGGCCGCGCAGCCCGACGCGCTGTCGCCCGCCGCGCTCGCGGCGCTGCGCCAGTCCGGTCTGTTCGGGCTCGATCTGCCGCTCGAATTCGATGGCCTGAACCTGCACCCGGCCGAGCGCAACCATGTGCTGCAGGCGATCGCCGCTCTCGACGGCGGCGGTCCGGCCGTGGCCCTGCTCGCGGTCACCGGCGCGGCGACCAGCGCGGTGCGGGCGCACGGCAACGACTTCCAGCAGCGGCTGTTCCTGCCGCGCTTCGGCAGCGGCGAAAAACTCGGCACGCTGGCCCACCGTTCGCCCTGGGCCGACGATGAGCGCCAGTCGCCCGACCGCGCGCTGGTGCGCCGCGGCCTCTGGAAGGGGCGCGAGAATCTCGGCCTGGAACTGCGCTTCGAGAAGAGCGCAGTGCCGATGGCCGACGAGTTCCTGCTGAGCCTGCCGCTGCACGATCCCGAGAACCTGCTCGGCGCCGAGTCCGCAGCCGGAGCACGCAGCGCCGCGATCCTGGTTCCGCGCGACATCGAGGGCCTGGAACTGCTCGCCCCGTCCACCGACGACCTGCTGCTGCCGCTCGTGGGCCTGCGCGCGAACGCGGTGTTCGTGCCGATGGAACGCCTGCTCGGCACCTCGGCCGACGCCGGCGATGGCCGCGCCCAGCTCGACACCGGGCTGATCGCCCTGTGCCGGGCGCATGCGGCGATCGCGTCCGGCGAGGCGATGCGGGCGCTGCGCCGGGCGGCCACGCAGTCGCGCATCCTGGCCCATCACCGCATTCCCACCCCGCGTCCGGCCGCGCGCGACCGTGCGCTCAGCGACGCCGCGCTCGACAGCTACGGCCTCGACCTCGTGCAGCGCCTGCTCGCCGGCAGCGCGGGCGAGCTGTCGCCGGCGCTCGCGGCCCTGGCCGCGTTCCTGGCCGATCGCCTGCACGAGAGCGTGATGCACCAGCTCGCTCCGCTGTCGCCGCGCCGGGGCCCCGGCGACGGCAGTCGCAGCCTGTCGCCGCTGCTACCCAAGCCGCGCCTCGAACCGCTGCTGCTCGCCAGCTTCCCGGCCCTGCAGGCGCTGCTGTCGGCCGCCGGCGCCCAGCCTTACGGGCTGGCCTTGGCTCGCTTCGACGCCGCACTGTGGCCGCTGCTCGGCGCCCTCGCCCATCATCAGGCGCGCAGCCTGCTGCTCGCGCTCACCAACGGACGCCTCGCGCGCGTTCCCGAAACCGGGATGCAGCGGCACTGGCAACGCCTCGCGCGCTACCGCGCCGCGCTCGCCTGTGCGGCCGACGCCTGGATTCTCGGGCGCAATCGGGGCCCGGCCGACGGCGCCGCCGAGGCCAGCCTCATGGAGGCGCTGGCCGCCACGCTAGGGCTCGCCGCCGCTCTCTATGACGCCTCCGGCCAGAGCACCGGGCGCGACGAGCTGCCGCTGCTCGACGCCTGGTGCGAGCGCAGCTGCCGGCGCATCGAAGCCGGGCTCGACGATTTCATCTTCCAGCAGCCGACCAAGCGGCATATGGCCAAGCTGCGCCTGCTGTTGCTGCCGGCCGGCCGGCTCACGCCGATGCATTCCGACGCCGAGGCCGCGCGCATCGTGCATTGGCTGCAGACGCCCGGGCCGATGCGCCAGCGCCTGTTCTGCGCCCTGCCAAACGCCACCGCCCCGGGCACCGTCGACAATCTGCTCGACCGCATCGACATCGCCCTCGAAGCCGCCGCGCCGGCGCAACGCAAGCTGCACCAGGCGATCGACGACGGCCGCATCGAACCGGCCTTCCCGCTCGATCAGATCGCCCAGGCATCAAAGCTCGGCATCATCGACGGCGTCGAAGTGGACCGCCTGCGCAGCGCCTACAACCTCTGCGAGGACTGGCAGCACTGGCGCGACGGCGGGGTGGCTTAGTCGACTATGAGGGCATTTTCACAAAAGCCTTGCCCTCACGTTGACTTATATGACGAAGAAAACGATCAGTAGTTCGGGATCGTAGGCCGGTTGGAATCGATGAGCTGACCACGCTCGTCAAATCTGGCAGTTAGGCGCTCCACTTCCTCGAGCAACAGCTCACCAAATAAAGACCATCGGCGTCTCCGAACACCAGTCAAACGATCACACCATTCAATCGCGCCGTCTTCACGCATACCAAGGACCGAACCGTCCCACGGGTATTGCCCGACGATCAGCAAGCTGTCTTCGACGTTACGCGGCCTGTTGAAGATGTTCGCGGAAATGAGTTCGTGCGGCTGCCAGTTTCCCTCCGCTGAATCTCTACAGGTGCTCACGCCGAAAAGGCGCAGATGCCCCGCGAACAACCGCGCTCCATTCAGCAGCGAAAGGAATTCTTTATATGCCTGGGGAAATGGCGGAACAGGGCCACGGTAGGACAGCGCTTCTCGCAGCCCGCCCAGGGGCCAATGCACCTGAGCGGGAGCCGTCATCCTGGCGCCAAAGTCGTCATGCAGAAGGCGACAGGTCGTGGATGGGAGCCCGGGATAGAGCGTATGAAACCAACGCTCTTCACCGACTCGGAAGTTGTCCCTCATTCCTATCGAGCAGGCACCGCTCGCATGCTCGATAAAACCAAAGTCGCGCGCACGAAAAACCGTAGCGAACACCGAGCACAACCAAACGGGAGCTCGCGCCTCACTATTGACCAACCAATCTGGAGTCATCTGCCGAGGGCCGTCTTTGTGTCTGACGAGCAACCTTTGCCTGGGTGGAAACCTCATTGCACCCAGGCAAAGGGTCACGCCGCCAACGATGCCTCCATCGCGACCTCTGCCGCCTCGTCGACGCGCTCGAGCCAGACGAACTTCAGGTCCTCGCGAACCTCCTGCGGAATGTCGTCGTAGTCGCGCCTGTTGCGGGCCGGCAGCATCACCGTCCTGATGCCCGCGCGATGCGCGGCGATGACCTTTTCCTTGATGCCGCCGACCGGCAGCACCAGGCCGCGCAGGCTGATTTCACCGGTCATCGCGACATCCGCGCGCACTTTGCGGCCGGTCAGCAGCGAAGCCAGGGCGATGAACATCGCGACACCCGCCGAGGGTCCGTCCTTGGGCGTCGCACCGGCTGGAACGTGCACGTGCACGTCGGTCCTGGCGAGCGTTTCGATGTCGAGTCCGAGCTCCAGGTGACGTGATTTCACCAAGGTCAGCGCGGCCTGGGCGCTTTCCTTCATGACGTCGCCGAGCTGGCCCGTGAGCGTCAGATGGCCGCGGCCCGGAGCACGCTGTGCCTCGATGAACAGGATGTCGCCGCCCACCGGCGTCCACGCGAGACCCGTCGCCACACCCGGCACGCCGGCGCGCTGGGCGACTTCGTTCTCGAAGTGCGCCGCACCGAGAATCCCGGTGAGCTGATCGCGATCGATCTCGACCTTCTGCGCGGTGCCTTCGGCGATCTTCATCGCCGCGGCGCGAAACACCGTGCCGATCTCGCGCTCGAGGTTGCGCACGCCCGATTCGCGCGTGTAGTGCCCGATGATCTCGCGCAGCGCGGCCTCGCTGACGCTGGCCTGCTCGGCGCTCAAGCCGTTGGCCTTGCGCTGGCGCTCGACCAGATAGCGCTGGGCGATCTGCAGCTTCTCGGCCTCGGTGTAGCCCGCGAGCTGGATGATCTCCATGCGATCGCGCAACGGGCCCGGAATGGTGTCGAGCACGTTGGCGGTGGCGATGAACATGACCTTCGACAGATCGAAGGGCACGCCGAGATAGTTGTCGCGGAACGTCCCGTTCTGCTCGGGGTCGAGCACTTCGAGCAGCGCCGACGACGGATCGCCGTGGAAGCCGCCCGCGCCGAGCTTGTCGATCTCGTCGAGCATGATCACGGCATCGCGCGTGCCGGCCTTCCTGAGCGCCTGGATGATGTTGCCCGGCAGCGAGCCGATGTAGGTGCGACGGTGGCCACGAATCTCGGCCTCGTCGTGCACGCCGCCGAGCGAGACGCGCGCGAACGCGCGCCCCGTGGCCTTGGCGATGCTCTGGCCGAGCGAAGTCTTGCCGACGCCCGGCGGGCCCGAGAAGCACAGGATCGGACTGCGGCCTTGCGGATTGAGCTTCTGCACCGCGAGGAATTCGAGAATGCGCCGCTTGATCTTGTCGAGCCCGAAATGATCTTCGTCGAGCACCGCGCGCGCCTTGGCGATGTCCACGTCGTGGCCGCCGAGCTTGCTCCACGGCAGCTCGACCAGGGTGTCCAGATACGTGCGCACCATCGACGATTCGCCCGCGCCGCTGTTGCCCATCGCGCGCAGCCGCTTGAGCTCCTTGCGGGCCTGCTTTTCCACGTCCTCGGGCATGCCGGCTTCGGCGATCGCCTTCTCGAGTTCTTCGAGTTCGGCGCCGCCTTCCTCGTCGTCGCCGAGCTCCTTCTGGATCGTCTTGAGTTGTTCGCGCAGCATGAATTCGCGCTGGCGCTTCTCCATCGTCTCCTTGGTCTGCTGGCCGATGTCGCGCGACAGGCGCAGCACTTCCACTCGATGCGCGAGCAGCCATTGCAGCTTCTGCAGGCGCTTGAGCAGATCGAAGGTCTCGAGATATTCCTGCTTCTCGGCCGGCTTGATGTCGAGATAGCCGGCGACGAAATCGGCGAGCTGGCCCGGCGATTCGATCGCCTGCACGGTCGGCACCAGTTCGGCCGCCGCATCGGGCAGCAATTGCACGGCCTCGACCGCGCGCTGCTTGAGCGCGTGGAACTGCGCTTCGATCTCGGTGCTGCGGGTGTCGTCCTCGACAATGCGCTCGACGCGCGCCGCAGCGAACGGCAGATCCTTGAGGAATTCGATCACGCGAAAGCGCTGCTCACCCTGCAGCACGAGGTGATGCCCGCCGTCGCGCGCGGTGACATAGCGCAGGATGTTCGCAACCGTGCCGACACGATGCAGGTCGCCCTCGCCGGGCCTTTCGGTCTGCGGGTCCTTTTGCAACAGGATGCCGACCGGGCGCTGCGTGCGCGCCGCTTCCTGCGCAGCCTCGATGGCCCAGTCGCGGCCCAGCGACAGCGGCAGCACCATCTGCGGAAACAGCACCATGTTGCGCACGGGCAGCAGGATGATGGCGTCATCCGGCAGTTCGTAGCGCGGCTTCTCCGGAGCTGCGGACGATGAGGGCGCGGTGTTGCTCGCGGCGTTCGCGTTCTCGGCACGCAGCGGCGTCGGCGTTTCGCCCGACAATTGCATCGTGTTCTTGATGTTCATTCGAGTTTTGGCTCCAAGCGTCAAAGCTTGCGCAGACCCAGCGTGAGGCAACCGTTTTCGAGCCGGCGTTCGACGAGTTCGAAGCGGCCCTGTAATGCGATGCGGCGTTCGAAGCGGCCGTAAGGCAGCTCCATGCGATGGATGACGGCGCCGCGCAGTTCGCGCGGAGTCGCACGCAGACCGGCGACGACGAGCTCATGGCCATCGACGATCAGTTCCACGTCGGCCGGCGCGACATCCGGCAGCGCGACGATCACCCAGAACGCTTCGTGCGTTTCGAACACATCGACCGGCGGCTCCCAGGCCGATTGCGCGGCCCCGCGCACCGGGTGGAAGAATTGCCGTTGCAGACGCTCGGCCCGGCCGAGCATCTCGACGGCCTCCGCCCACATCCATTGCGAATCCTTACGGCTCATTTGCTGGAGTCCCCCGATCGAACGACCGATTTGTCCTTGCGCTCTATGTGGTGACGACCAGGCCGCATTCAATCCGCTGCCGGCTCGGCGTTCGCCGCCTGCTCCGTCCCGTGTGCGCCCATGGCGCTTAGAGCCGGCTGAATGCGGCATGGCGATCGGAGCCGGAATCGGGAGAAAATCGCCCGGAGCCTGCACGATGGCTCTCATGGATCGAGAAGCGCCGACCTTTCGTCGGCGAAACGAACGAGATAAACGGATGCACGAGCGAGCGAGCAGGAAAACCGGCCGATGACGGCGCACGAAACCGCCGCGCACGGCTTCGATCTCGTACCCATCGTCGCCCTGCTCGGAGCCGGCGTGGTGGCGGCTCCGCTGTTCAAGCGGCTGGGCCTGGGCTCGGTGCTCGGCTATCTCGCCGCCGGGCTCGCGATCGGCCCGTTCGGCCTGGGCCTGTTCTCGGACGCGCAGGCGATCCTGCACGTCGCCGAACTCGGCGTGGTGCTGTTCCTGTTCGTCATCGGGCTCGAGATGCAACCGACTCGGCTGTGGGCGATGCGCGGCGAGATCTTCGGCCTCGGGCTCGCGCAGCTGCTGGTCTGCATGGGCCTGCTCTGCGGCGTGGGCGTGGCGCTCGGCTATCCGCTGGCCGCCTCGCTGATCGCGGGCACCGGCTTCGTGCTGACGTCGACCGCGATCGTCATGCAGGTGCTCGAGGAACGCCGCACGCTCAACGCTCCGAGCGGCCGGAAGATCGTCGCGGTGCTGCTGCTCGAGGACCTCGCCATCGTGCCGCTGCTCGCGCTCGTCGCCTTTCTCGCGCCGAGCACGCAAAGCGCGACGATGACCGAGCGCTTCGTGAGCATCTTCATCGGTCTGGCCGCCGTCGGCGCGCTGATCGCGGCCGGACGCTGGCTGCTCGATCCGCTGTTCCGCCTGCTCGCGACCTCGCGCGCTCGCGAAGTGATGACGGCCGCGGCCCTGCTCGTCGTGCTCGGCGCGGCGCTGCTCATGCAGCTCGGCGGCCTGTCGATGGCGATGGGCGCGTTTCTCGCCGGCGTACTGCTGTCGGAATCCGCGTTCCGCCATCAGCTCGAGGCCGACATCGAGCCGTTCCGCGGCATTCTGCTGGGCCTGTTCTTTCTGGGCGTCGGCATGGCACTGGATCTGTCGGTGGTCGCGCATCACTGGCGGCTCATCGCGATCTCGGTGGTCGCCTACATGCTGCTCAAGATGCTCGGCATCTACGTGATCGCGCGGCTGTTCAAGAGCAACCATCGGCAGGCCATCGAGCGCGCGGTGCTGATGGCGCAAGGCGGTGAGTTCGCCTTCGTGCTGTATGCGGCTGCGGCCGCGGTCGGCATCATCGACGCCGAAGGCAGCGCGCTGCTGACCGCGACGATCATCGTCTCGATGGCGCTCACGCCGCTCATGATCATCGCGCACGACAAGCTGATGCCGAAGATCGCCACCTCGCTCGACGGGGTCGAGCATGCGACCGATCTCGAATCGAGCGTGCTCGTGATCGGCTTCGGGCGCTTCGGCCAGATCGTCAGCCAGCCGCTGATCGCGCAGGGCTGCTCGCTGTCGATCATCGAGACCGATGCCCAGCACATCCGCGATTCGGAAGCGTTCGGGTTCAAGGTGTACTACGGAGACGGCACGCGGCTCGACATCCTGCATGCGGCCGGTGCGCACCATGCGCGACTCGTCGTCGTGGCGACCGACGACAAGCAGGCCACGCTCAGGATCGTCGAACTCGTGAAGGCCGAGTTTCCGCTGGTGCCGGTGCTCGCGCGCGCGTTCGACCGCGAGCACGTGCTCGAACTCGAGCACGCGGGTGCCGATTACTACATTCGCGAGACTTTCGAATCGGCGCTCGCGATGGCCGGACACGCGCTCGAACAGCTCGGCCAGACGCCCGAGGAGGCCGCCGAGTCGATCGCCGACTTCCGCCGCCGCGACGCCGATCGCCTTGCGCTCGAACTCGCGGGCGGCCTGTTCGCGGGCCGCGCGCTGATCGTCGGCAATCTGCCGATCCGGGACCTGGAGCGGAACGGGACCTAGTGCTTCGCCTGGCGCGTGGTGGTGATGCGGCTGCGTGTGCTGGTCCCCTCTCCCGCTCGCGGGAGAGGGGGTCCGAAGGACCGAGAGGGGAGGCTCGGAAAGTGCGCGCACTTTTCAGGTGAACCCTCTCTCCCCGCCTTCGGCGGGCGAACGCACATCAGTGCATCAGTGCATCAGTCCATCAGTCCATCAGTCCATCAGTCCATCAGTCCATCAGTCCATCAGTCCATCAGTCCATCAGTAAAAGATGCCGACGATGCGACCGATCGACCAGTACGCCGCCACGCTGCCGATCGCATAAAGCGCCGGCTTGCGTGCAAGCCCGAAACGCGGCAAGCGCGACAGCAGCTTGTAGAGCACGAACGCCGCGGCGACCACGAGCAGCTGCCCGGCTTCGACGCCGAGGTTGAAGCTCAGCAGCGCCATGAACAGGTTGTGCTGCGGCAGGCCGATCTCCTTGAGCGCACCGGCGAAGCCGAGGCCGTGCACCAGGCCGAACAGGAACGCGACGGCGGCCGGAAAGCGGCGCGAGAGTGTGAGCTTCGGGTTCATCGCCTCGGCGGAGACCAGCATGATCGACAGCGCGATCGTCGCCTCCACCGGCGGCGGACGCAGCGTCAGCAGGCCGAGCGAACTCAGTGCGAGCGTGATGCTGTGCGCGAGCGTGAAGGCGCTGATGGTCCACAGCAGGCGCTTGTTGAAGCCGACCAGGAACAGCAGGCCGATCACGAACATCAGGTGATCGAAGCCCGACAGAATGTGCTCGACACCCAGGATCGAATACGCCTTGGCGATCTCCGCATTGCCGCGCTCGTCCTCGGCTCCGCCGAACAATTGAATCCTCGGCTGGCCGCCGGTCAGCGTGAACACGCGCGTCTGGCCGTCGAGCCAGGTGATCTTCACGATCGCGGCCGAATAGCCCTTGCCGACGCCGACGATCTCGAGCGTGCCGCGCAGGCCGCCGTCACCGCAATGCAGCATCTTCTCGTCGACTCTGCAGCTCTGCGGAAAGATCGGCCTGAGCTCCAGTTCTTCCGGGCGCTTGTCGCTGACCGCCGACCATTGCCAGAGGAAGTCGCCACGCACCATCTCGCGAACTTCCATCTCGGCCATGGTCATTTCATGCGCATGCGCCCAGGCCGGCAGCAGCGCGAGGATCGCGGCACAGGCCCAACGAAGCAGGCCGTTCACGGCGCAACCGCCGGGTATTCGATGCGGTACTTCCTGGCCCATTCGGCGACTGCGGCCGAGCGCTGCTCGGAGGCCGTCGCGTCCTTCCAATCCTGATAGATGACCGGACGCAGCTTGTCGAAGTCGGCAGCCACCGGAGCCTTGACGGCATCGACGTGAATCGCGCGCCAGCCGTCGCGCGTCTGGATCGGCTGCCACTGCCCGACCGTCGCCGCTTCGAGCTGCTTGGGAAAATCGGCGCCGTAGGCCTGCACGAGATTGGCGATCGGGCGATCCTTGAACACGCGCAATCCGGCCTGCGCATCACCGGGCGTGCCGTTGTTGAGCGCCTTGACGAAATCGCGCACGGCCGCTTCGGAGTGGTCGCCCGAGATGGCCGCTTCCTGGAAATCGTAGCGCGCCGGCTCGTCGTACTTGGAGTGGCGGGCCTCGAACCACTTTTTCAGCTCGGCTTCGTCGATCGGCGGCAGCTTGACGTTGGCGTCGATGACACTGAGCGCCTTGAAGATCACGCGTTCGCGGATCGCCGGATCGCCCTTGTCGACCTGCATCGCCAGGCCTTCGCGATAAAGCACTTCGTTGTCGAGCCAGATGCGATGCAGGGCATTGAGCTCTTCGACGTTGGGCTTGCGCCCGCGGATGCGCTCGAAAGTCGCGACCGCTTCGGCATCGACCTCCGGACCGACAACGATCAGGTGCCCGTCGCTCTCGGGTTCGAGCAACAGATGGTCGAGCCCGAACAGCAGGGCGCCGAGCAGGACGAAATGCAGCAGCGGCTCGCGCAGCCAACTCGTCGCGGACGCGGAGCGGATCGAGGAGGTGGAGAAACCCTGGTTGGAGGTGGAATGCAGTGTGGACATGCGGCTCTGATCTGTTTCGACTAAGAAAACGAAAAAAGCGCCGCGCGAAATCGCGCGGCGCTCATGCAGCTTCAAACACTCGCCATCGGTGTTTACTGGACTCCCGCCACAGCCGTGCCGCCCACCGCTTCGAGGTAGATCGGGTTGCTGTAGAACCACAGGTCGGACCAGGCCGCGACGTCGTATGCCACCGCCTTCTTGCCCGAGATCGGGCCGGCCGACGCGGTCGGCAGGTGATCCGGGCAGCCGTCGAACTGGCTGTTCGCGCTGTGCGCCGTGTTGCACGGAATGGCCAGGCGGGCGGTGTTGCCGGCGTTGGTGTAGACGTCGGCCAGCGGGTTGCCGTTGGCGTCGGTTTCATACGGAACCGAAGCCGGCAGGTTGGTACCGCGCAGACGCACGTACTGCGATGCGTTGACCGCCGGAATGCGGTAGCTCATCTGCAGGAAGGTGCTGCCGTCGACCGGCGAAAGCACCGGCTTCCAGGCGCTGGCGCCGCCGTTGCCGAAGGTCTTGACGACCGCGGCGCTGAGGTTCTTCGCACCGGCCGGAACCACCGAGAGATCGGCGGTGGTGCCGTCTTCCTTCAGCCAGGCGGTGTTGCGCGGCCATTCACCGTAGTACTCGCCCGAGCTCGGGCTCTTGTAGCCCGTCACCAGGCCACGGATCAGGTCGACGTGGTCGAGCACCGGCGCGTTGATCGGCTGGGTGATGTTGACCTGGGCGAGCGAGGGGTTGGGGAAGGTGTACGGGGAGAAGTTGGTGCCCGCCGGATCGCGCACGACGATCGAGACGATCACGTCCGCACCGGCCGGAACCACGAGCTTCTCGCCCATGGTGGCGCAGCCCTTCACGCCGAGCGCTTCGTTGTTGGCGGCGGCTTCGAGCGAGATCTCGTTGACGCGCGCTTCGTTCTTGCCGCCTTCGGCCGGCTTGGCGACGCAGGCGACGAACGACAGGCGATCGATCAGCTCGCCTTCGGTGACGAAGGTGTTGCCGGTGCGCAGTCCGTCGACGATGTCCTGCGGCTGCTGGCGGTTCTTGCGGTCGCGCACCAGTGTGTAGTTGTGCTGGTATTCGCCCGGGTAGAAGTCCTGCGTCGAGCGACGGTCATCGGGGCTGAACTGGCCACGGTTGTGCCAGTCGGAGCTGCCGAAGAACCACCAGTTGCGGCCTTCGCCGAGCAGCGCGTCCCACACGCCGCCGACCACCGCGCCGTAGACGCCGGTGCCGCCGTAGGTGGTGCCGCCGACCGAGTCGACCTGGCCGACGCCGCTACCGAAGTTGTTGCGTCCCACCGAGTATTCGCCGCGGTTGTCCGAAGCGTGGTGGCCCGGCTGCGTTTCGAAGCCGAAGGCGACCTGCGGAGCGGCGTTGTTGAAGTCGCGCAGGTGCTCGATGTTGTAGCCGTTGTTGCCGTTCGGGTTGAACGGGCCCGGACGTTCGAGGTGAGCCGGCACGTAGTACGACTGTTCCGGATGGAAGGCTTCCATCCACTCGAGCGAGGCGAGCGACTTGGCGTGGCCACGGTCGCCGGTGCCGGTGCCCGAAGCCGGCATCAGCTTCAGCGCGGTGGCGTTCCAGCTCACGTCGGCCGAATTGGCGAGGCCCGGAACCGAGCAGTCCCAGTTGTTGCCGACCGAGCTGCCGACCACCGCGTTGCCGCGGCTGGTGTCGGTGTCGTTACGGTCGAAGCAGTACTCCCACTGCGCCAGCGCGTCGGCGTTGCCGACCGCGGTATAGCGGCTGGTGTTCGGGGCGACGATCGGCCCCTGCGGCAGCGTGGCCTTGGGCTTGTCGAGCGAAGCCGGAATCTGGCCGGTGATGACCGCCATCGAAATGTGTTCGTGGCCGGGGCCGTTGGATTCGACGCCGGTGAACACCGGAATCTTCTTCAGGGTGCCGAGGTACTCGTTGACCGGGTACTGGTACTCCTGGATCGATTGCCAGCGCCACATGTTGCGGCTGTTGCCCGAACCCGAGACCAGGCCCTTGGGCTGGACCGCAGGCGAGCTGTTGAGCCAGGTCGTGGTCGGGCCCTGGCCGGCGACGTACGGGTACACCGGGGTGGTCAGGCTCTCGTCTTCGACCAGCGTGCAGTTGCGGTTGCCGCTGCCGCCGTGTCCGGCCTGGACGAACCAGTCGAGGCCGAAGCTGCCGTCGGCCTTGTCGGTCGACTTGCCGATCATCTTCTGCATCGAGACGGCGCCGTCCGAGCAGGTCGTGTGGTTGTGGAAATCGCCCGCCACGTAATGGCCGGTCGCCGCCTCGGCGCTGCCCGGCGTCATCGCCGCGCCCGCACCGACCGCAGCGGCCACCGCGAGGGCCATCTGGGTCTTGCTGAAATTGCCGCTCATCTTCATCCCTGTACTCCCAAATCTTTTGGAAAAGTTGTTCTACCGGCGAGCCGTGACGAATCGCGGCACGAGTAGCGGCGGGAGTGTCTGTGGGCTGAATGACCAGACCGTGACGTTTTGGTTATATCGATCGCGGCATCCGGCAACTGCCTCCCAAACAGGAGCCTAAATTTTTATTTAAGGGGCTGGCGGAGCCATTTTTTCGAGCAGCTCCGGCGCTTCCGCGCGCGCGGGCGCGAGCTCGGCGAGCCGTTCGAGCAAGTTGCGGGCGGCACGCTCGTCGACCGCTGCGAGAGTGCGCGCCATCGACAGCAAGGGGTCGTAGGCCGGACGAAAATCCGCGCTCGTGCGCAGCACCTCGAGCAGCGGCTCACGCACTTGCGCGAGCATCCGGCGCGCGTCGGGTGAAGGCTGCACCGCGCGGCCGGATTCGACGAAGCGATCGCGCGCGCGCCAGTACGCGGCGAGCCGATGCAAAGGGTCCGCGCCGACAGCGGGGCCGAGGAGTTCCCGTGGCTCGATGCGCCATTGCCGCAGCAGTTCGATCATGCGATCGCCCGGCAGCGAATCGGGCGCGTAGGTGATCGCCGGAGCGCGATAGGCCACCACCGGGTGATCGTCCGTATTGGCCGGCGCAGTACCCGCGAAGGCCTTCAGCGCGGCGGGGCCCGCGACGAAACCACCGAGCAGCGCGAATTCGTCCTCGATGCCGAACTCGGCCGGCATGCGCTCGGCCCGCACGCTCGCGAGCCTGCGGCCCAGCGATTCGAAGTCGAAGCCTCCGTCGTCACGCCGGCCGACGAGCCCGAGCACCGGCGTCTGCAGGCTGTTGCTCGCGAACATCGCGCTGGCGTGCGGATAGACCACGACGAACGACTGCACGATGCTGCGCAGCGTTTCGTTGTCGAGCTGATGCAGCGGCAGCCATTGGCAGAACAGGCCGTCGTCGCTCAGTCGCTCGCGCACCGCCGCGAAATGCTCGACCGTGTAGAGCGAGCCCGAGCCGCTGCGCGCCGGATGGAAATTGTCGGCGACGACGACGTCGTAGCGCCGCTCGCTCGCCCGCACGTAGCGGCGCGCGTCGGCCGCGATCCGATGCAGGCGCGGATTCGGCTGTGCCGAAACGACATCGGCGAAGTGCTTCGAGGCATCGATGACCTCGGGCAACAGTTCCACCGCATCGACTTCGACGGCGGTATCGAGCGCGGCGGTCGAGGCGGTGACGCCGGTTCCGAGCCCGAGGAACAAGGCACGCCGTGGCTGCGGATGCAGCAGCATCGGCAGCCAGGCCTGGCGCCCATCGACGCGCAGGCTCGCGCTGCTGCCTTCCTGCTGGCGATTGTCGAGGCGCAGCCGACGCACCCCCTGCGCATCCTCGACCACGCTGACCGCGGCCATCACGCCGTCGCGGTACTCGACCACGTGTCCGCCTTCGGGCACCTCGACGATCGCGAGTGCAGGCGCGAGCAGACCCAGCAAGGACGCCACACCCGCCGGCAACCACAGCATCGGCGAACGCCAGCGACGCGCGGCGATCAGCGCGAGATAGCCTGCGCTGAGCAGCAGCAGTGCGAACTTGGGCCCGAGCATCGGCAGCGCGAGCACGCCGAACAGCGGCGGAGCCGCCGCCGCCCCGAGCGTGTTGACGCCGAGCACGCGGCCGAACGGCACGCCGGCCGCATGCGCGCGATTGCTCAGATCGCTGAACACCGCGCCCATGAACAGCGTCGGCAATGCGAACACGCCGAGCGCGAGCAGCGCTTCGACGCTCAGCGCGGCGCGCATGCCGAAGCCGAACAGCGCAAGCCACTGCTGCTTGAGCGCATCGGCGTACCACAGACTCGCAGTGCCAAGCAGGCAGCTCACCGCGAGCGCGGCAAGCAGCGCATCGCCGAAGCGCTCCGCATCGCGCACGCGTGATCGCAGTCGCTGATAAACCGCGGCGCCGAGCGCGCTGCCGACCAGATAGACCGCGAGCAGCAAGGCGAAGGTGTACACGGTGTCTTCGGCGACTTCGCTGAGCACGCGCACCACCAGCACTTCGAAGCCGATGCCGAGCAGGCCGGTCGCCGCGAGCCGGATGAGCAGCGAACGAGCCTGGCGTGCCTCGCCGCCGGCCGGCGCGATCGCAGCCGTCGCGCGCTGTGGAAACAATGAGGCGGCTCCGAACGCACACAGCAGATTGAGCGCGATGCAGACCGCCGCCGTGCGCCGCAAGCCGAGTTCGGGCGCCAGCCAGAACGCGATCGCAAGCACGCCGCAGACCGCGCCGACGGTATTGCTCGCGTAGAGCGGCGCGATCGAGCGGCCGCGGCGCTGCCACTGCGCGGCGAGCTTTTCCATCGCCGGCAAGGTCGCGCCCATCGCCGCTGTCGCCGGCAGCAGCAGCAAAAAACTTCCAGCGAACGCCACCGCCCATTGCCAGGGCGGTGATGGCTGCGCTCCGATCAGGCCGAGCAAACCATCGCTCATCCACGGCATCGCCAGTGCGAGCACCAGACTCCAGGCCGCGATCGCGAGTTCGCAGCCGACGTACCAGCGCAAGGGTTTCGCACTGGCTTCGATGCGCGATCCGAACAGCAGCGCGCCGGCGGCGAGCCCGCCGAAGAAGGCGCCGACCACCGCGAGCACGCTCGCCGATTCGTGGCCGAGCCAGAGCGCGCATTGCTGCGTCCAGACGATCTGATAGCCCAGCCCGGCGAAACCGGAAGCCGCCATCACCAGCAGCGAAGCCTTCACGCGCCACATGAGCGATGACTCAAGCGCCGAAACGGATCGTGTAGCCCCAGGAGTCGAGCCGCAGCGGAATGGCATTGAACGACAGCGTGATGCGCCGCTCGCCCTGGTTGTGCGGCACCGCGTGCATCAGATAGCTCGGAAACAGCACCAGGTCGCCGGGCTGCGGCGCCGGGCTGACCCATTTGTCGGCGTTGTAGGCGCCGGGTTTGGTGCGCGCATGATCGTTCTTGAAGATGAACTCGCTGCCGCCGGGCGACTTCATGAACACCGTCTGCGCCGATGCATGCACCGGCGTCAGATACACCACGCCCGAGACGAAGCTGTTGGCATGCGTGTGCATGGCCTGGTGCCCTCCGTTTTCGAGCACGTTGACCCACATTTCCTTGATCGCCCAGCCCATCTGCTCGCCGAACAGCTGCGCGCCGAACTCGATGATCTTCGGCGTGATGAGCCCGGCCGCCTCGGAGAACAGGGGGCTTTCGCTCGGCTGCAGCATCGCCGTGTGCGAGAGCCTGGTCGAGGAGTTGTTCTCGTTGGTGGTGTTGCGGCCGAAATGCTCGGCCAGGCCTTTGACGAGTGCAGGGCCCAGCGTCGCCCGCGCGCGCAGGAAGGGCGTCGGGAACAGGCCGATGATTTCATCCATGCCGCGTCGAGTCTCTTTGCCGATCGTGTGCCGATGACCGCGGCCGCCAGCGGCACCACGGAACGTGCCATGGTGCCCGGCGCAGATGATCGTTTCGTGTCAGCCGCGGGCCGGCCGCGTGCGACCGGCCCGCGCTGCCGAGCGCTCAAGCGATGCAGGCGATGCTCAGGCGCCCATCGCGGCGAGCCTGGCCGCAAGCCGCTCGCGCATGGGCGGTGTCGCAGCCGCCATCGGCGCGCGACAGCGCGCATCGATGAGCCCCTGATGCGCGAGCGCCGCCTTGACGCCGGCCGGATTGGGTTCTTCGAACAGCAATTGAATCAGCGGCCAGAGCCCATGAAACAACTCGCGCGCCTCGTTCGAGCGCTGCTCGCGAATGGCCTCGAAGAGTGCGGTGTAGCGCTCGGGGAACACATGCGCCGCAGCCGATATGGCGCCGACGCCGCCCGCGCACAGCGTGCTCAGGATGTTGCCGTCTTCGCCCGCGAGCACTTGCAGCGGCGTACGCGTGATCAGGTCGAGCGTCAGCGCCGGGCTGCCTCCGCAGTCCTTCACCGCCACGATGTTGCGGTGCCTTGCGATGCGCTCGAAAGTCGAGAACTCCATCGCCACACCGGTGCGATACGGAATGTTGTAGGCGATCAGCGGGCAAGCCGCGCGATCGGCCAGATCCAGAAAGTAATCGACGATCGCGGCCTGCGAGGGCCGCACGTAATACGGCGGAGACACCAGCAGGCCGGCCAGCGGACGCTCGCGCAAGGCCGCGAGCTGCTCGTGCAGGCGTCCGCGATGCGGCCCGCCCAGGCCCATGACGATGCGCGCGCCCTGCACCGCGGCCCGCACGCTGTCGAGCACTGCCAGCTGCTCGCGCTCGTCGAGCGCATGCGCCTCGCCGGTCGACCCACAGACGACGAAGCCCGCCACATCCGGCGCGAGCTTCGTCGCGAGCGCCCTCAAGGCGGGGTGATCGACCGATCCGTCGGCCGAGAACGGCGTCACCAGCGGCACCCAGATGCCGGAAAAATCAGTTGCGGCAGTACTGCTCATTTCAAACTCCCATGACGAAAGAACCGACCGAAAAGGCCAGGCTCGCGAGGGGTTCGAAGGATCAGAAAAACGCTTGGATGAAACGCCCGTCAGCGAACCTGACGGGACACGCGCCCGGTCAGGAGGACGCGGGTTTTTTGTCTTTCGCGCAGCCGGACGCGGCGGCGAAGCCGTGCAGCGTGCAGAACAGGAAGGCGCGAACGATGGACATGCGCGCAGTATCCCCGGGCGCCAAACGCAGCGTCAATCGAGGAGCGCGCTGCCGCGTGGCATCATGCACCTCAAATCCATCGCTCGATGCCTGATGAAGATCGCCACCTGGAACGTCAACTCGCTGCGCGTGCGGTTGCCGCATCTGCTCGACTGGCTCGCCGCCAATCCCGTCGATGTGCTCGGCATGCAGGAGCTCAAGCTCGAAGACGCGGCGTTTCCGCATGCGGAACTCGCGGCCGCCGGCTGGCATGCGGTGACCAACGGGCAGAAGACCTACAACGGCGTCGCGATCCTCGCGCGCGATCCACCCCAGGACGTGTCGCGCGACATTCCGGGCTTCGACGATCCGCAGAAGCGCGTGATCGCGGCCACCATCGGCGACGTGCGCGTGATCGACTGCTACGTCGTCAACGGCCAGTCCGTCGGCAGCGAGAAGTACGAATACAAGCTGCGCTGGCTCGCCGCCCTGCATGAGTACGTGCGTGTGGAGCTCACGAAATATCCCAAGCTCGCCGTGGTCGGCGATTTCAACATCGCGCCTGGCGATGCCGACGTCTACGACCCGGTGGCCTGGGCTGAAGACGTGCTGTGCTCGCCGCTCGAGCGCGAAGCTCTGCAGAAGCTGCTGGCGCTGGGCCTAGTCGATTGCTTCGAGCAGAAGACGCCCGAGGGCAATCGCTTCACCTGGTGGGATTACCGGCAGATGGCCTTCCGCCGCAAGATGGGCCTGCGCATCGACCACGTGCTCGCCTCGCCCGTGCTCGCGCAGACGCTCACGGCGGTGACGATCGACCTGGTCCCACGCCGCCTCGAGCGGCCGTCGGACCATGCGCCGGTGATCGCGGTCTTCGACTGAGGGCCGAGCAACGACGGCGGCTGACGCGTCCGCGCCGCCAAGCACCCTACGGGCGCGGAGCGCCAACCGAGACCGGGACGATGAGCTCGCGCGTCAAACCATCGGGCGGCTTCGGCAGCGGGGCGGCGCGTCGCAGCAGAGCGAGCGCTTCCTGGTCGAGTGCGGCGACACCGGAGCTTTTCTGCAGGCGCAATGCCGAAACGCCGCCGTCCGCCGCGACCGTGAACGCCACTTCGCTGCGCGCCGAGGCGAGCACGCCGGGCAGGCTGCGGCGATGCCGGTCGAGGTGACGACGCAGGTCGGCCAGATAGCCCCCGCGTCCACCGCCGGCAGAGCCACCACTTCTGGCGAATGCGCCCGCTGCGATGGGCGCCCCGCTCTGGTTCGTGCGCGGCGCAGACGAAATCCCGGCCGACGTCTGCGGCGTGGCTTCGGATGCGGCGGGCCTGCCCAGCTGCACGGGCTTGCTTGCGAGCCCGAGCCTGTCGGCGATGCGTTCCGGACTCGGATTCTGCTGCGGCTGCTGCTGCGATGGCGACGCAGCAGCTGGCTTGTCCGCCTCTGATGCCAGCGGCGCAGCCTGCTCGGACTTGCCATCACCGAGCCCGTTGCCTACGCCGAACGGCAACTGCGACCCGCTGCCCGAACCGAGCACCAGTCCGAGCAGGATCAGCAGATGCACCGCGATCGCGACGTACAGCGAGAGCGCCGTCTTCACGGCCGGCCAGGCCTCAGCCGCCGCCGCGCTGCGTCGTCAGCAGCTGCACCCGGATCACGCCAGCGGCGCGCAGCACTTCGAGTATCACCACCACGCGCTCGGCCTGCGCTTCGGCATCGGCCTTGACGATCAGCGCCTGGTCGCCCGCGCCGGCCTGCCAGCTCTGCGCCTTGAGCAGCAGTTCGTCGGGCTCGACGATCTGGCCTTCGAAGGCGACGCGGCCGCTCGCATCGATGACGACGGTGTCCGGGTCGGGCTGCTGCTGGGCGCTTGCGTTCGAACGCGGCGGATTCACCGGCAAGGCGTCGGGCGCGGCGATCGCGCCGACCAGGATCACGAAGATCAGCAGCAGGAACGCGAAATTGATCATCGGCACCATGTCGATGGAGACCGACGAACGCGGCTTGGGCGTCGCGAGCTTCATGGCGCTTCGGCCGCGCGGCCGAGCGTGAGTTCGGCGCCCGAGGGCTTGAGCGTGTCGAGCGCGTCGACGACCTGCTGCAGGCTCACGCCGGCGCCCGGAACCAGCACCGCGCGCACCGGGCCACGACGCAAGGCGGCGTCCACTTCACCGACCGAGGCGCTCTGCCCGGCCAGCCGGTAGCGGCCGTCGCCGAGCACTTCGATCACCAGCGATTCGCCGCTCGCCGCGTCGACCGGATTCGACAGCGCCAGGCTCCAGCTGCGCCAGTCGCCATAGTTCGAAACCAGCATGAAGAAGAACAGCAGCACGAACATCACGTCGACCAGCGAGGTCAGCACGATGGTGTTGCGTCGGCGCGGCGGCCTGGCGGCGAGGCGCACGAAGGCGAACTCAGCTGCCGCGCAGCGCCGGGCCGGAGGTCAGCAGCTGCGTGAGCACGGCCTCCATGCGCAGTTGCAGGCGCTCGACCTGGCGTTCGAGGAAGTTGAACGCGGCGAGCGCGAGGATGGCGATCGCCAGGCCGCCCGCGGTGGTCAGCAGCGCCTCCCACAAACCGCCCGACAGGATCGCGGGGCTCACGCGATCACCGGCGGCCTGCAGCTGCTGGAACGCCTGAATCATGCCGGCGACGGTACCGAGCAGGCCGAGCAGCGGGGCCATTTGCGAGATCACTTCGAGCGGGCGCAGCAGGCCACGCAAGGCGTCGAGCCGCTGGGCCGCGAAGCTTTCGATGCGCTCGCGCGCCTGGGCATCGTTGAGCGTGTCGTCGACGCGCAGCGTGATCGCCTCGCGCATGACTTCGGCCAGCGGCGAAGGCGAAGCCGCAATGGCGGACAGCGCCTGGTCGGCGAAGCCGCGCTGCCAGGATTCGATCACGCGCGGCACGAAGCGCGTATCCCAGATGCGCTGGTCCCAGAACTCCCACAGCTTGACGAGCACGATGGTGACGGTGGCCACCGACAGCAGCAGCAACACCGCCATGGTCGGCCCGCCGAGCCGCAACCATTCCAAAGCCTGTGACATTCCCTAGTTCTCTTGTTTGCTGCGTTTTTGTCGGGCTCGAACGGCAACGTCGAAAGCCCCTCTCTCCCCGCCTTCGGCGGGACTCTCTCCCGCACGCGGGAGACAGGAACAGAACACGTCAACGCGCCGGAACCACCTTGGCCTGGCCGACCGCCCGCGGGTCCGAGGCCGCTTCGACGACGCCGCTCTTCGGGTCCCAGCTCACGGCCTGCAAGTTGCCGTAAGTGCGCGACTGCTTGAGCTCGTAGCCCATGCCGCGCAGCGCCTGCTGCTCTTCGGCGCTCAGGGCGTTGGGCTCGAACTCGACCACGTCGGGCAGATATTGATGGTGAATGCGCGGCAGCGCCACCAGATGGGCCACCGAGCCGCCGTCGATCCAATCGAGCAGGCCGAGCAAGACCATGGTGATGATGCGGCTGCCGCCCGGCGTGCCGAGCACCAGCAGGCCGCGCGGGCCTTCGACGAAGGTCGGCGTCATCGACGACAGCGGGCGCTTGCCGGGCGCGACGAGGTTGGCCTTGGAGCCGATCAGCCCATAGGCGTTGCTCGCGGTTTCGCTGGCGGCGAAATCGTCCATCTCGTCGTTGAGGAACACGCCGGTGCCGGGCGGCATGTAGCCCGAGCCGAACGAGAGGTTGATCGACAGCGTCGCCGCCACGCGATTGCCCTCGGCGTCGAGGATCGAGAAGTGCGTGGTGTTGTCGCCTTCCTTGTACGGATTGGCGGGCGGCAGCACGCTGCTCGGCGTGGCCTTGTTCGGCGTCACGCTCGCAGCGAGTTCGCGCGCGTAGCTGCGCGACAGCAGCTCGGCCGTCGGCACCTGCACGAAATCCGGGTCGCCGAGATACGCCGCGCGATCGCGATAGCCACGGCGCAGGGTTTCGACGAGCTGATGCCTGGCGGTGACACCGCCTTTGCTCAGCCCCTTGAAATCGAGCAGTTCGAGCTGCTGCAGCACTTCGCCGAGCGTGATGCCGCCGGCCGACGGCGGCGGCGAGGTGACGATGCGGTAGTCGCGGAAATGCAGCTCCACCGGCTTGCGCTCGATCACGGCGTAGCGCTGCAGATCCTCATCGGTCCAGATGCCGCGCTCGGCCTTCACGCCGGCGAGCAGCAGGCGCGCGGTTTCGCCTTTGTAGAAGCCATCGCGACCTTGCGCGGCGAGGCGTTCGAGTGTGGCCGCGAGCTCGGGCTGGCGCAGCAGGGCGCCGGTCTTGGGCGGCTGACCATCGACCGCGAAGGTCGCCTTGGCGGCCGGCGAGAGCCGCTTCCAGCTGTAGCCGAAGGCATCGGCGAGCTTGTCGTCGCAGGCGAAGCCATCGCGCGCATAGCGAATGGCCGGCGCGAGCGACCGCGCCAGCGGCAGCTTGCCGTAGGTCTTGGCGAGATGTTCGAGCGCAGCCGGTTCGCCCGGAATGCCGGCCGCCAGCGCGCCGTCGCGCGACAGCTTGTCGATGGCCTTGCCCGCTGCGTCCTGGTACATCGTCGCGCTCGCGGCGAGCGGAGCGGTTTCGCGGCCATCGACGAAAGTTTCGAAATCGTCGGCCGCGCGATGCAGCAGCCAGAAACCGCCGCCGCCGATGCCCGATCCGGTCGGCTCGACCACCGCGATCGCCGCGCTGACCGCGACCGCCGCGTCGAAAGCGTTGCCGCCCGCGGCGAGCACTTCGAGCCCGGCCTCGGTCGCCAGCGGATGCGCGCTCGCGACGGCGTAGGCGGTGGGCTTGGTGGCAAGTTCGGCAGCCTGTGCGTTGAGTGCAAAACCGCAGCAAAGCAGCAGCGCAGCCACAACACGCTGTTCCCCTCTCCCACGTGCGGGAGAGGGAGCGCTGCCCGAAAAGCGCACGCGATCACCCAACAGCGCTCCCTCACCCCTGCCCCTCTCCCGCACGCGGGAGAGGGGATGATTCAGTTGCAGCGCCAGCTCGAGCAACCGGATGACCATCCCTTTCATGCCTCATCTCCATCAGGCGGCGACGCAGGCTCGAGCTTGGCCAGCGCCACCAGCTTTTGATACTTGTCGAGCAGCTGCTCGCGCGACTCTTCGTGCTCGGGATCGAGCGGAATGCAGTTCACCGGGCACACGCGCTGGCACTGCGGCACCTCGAAATGGCCGACGCATTCGGTGCAAAGCGACGGGTCGATCTCATAGATCTCGATGCCCTGGTAGATCGCCTGGTTCGGGCACACGGGCTCGCAGACATCGCAGTTGATGCACTCGTCAGTGATCTTGAGCGACATCGTCTGCGTTCCTAGCGGGCCGGCACGCCGTCTGCGCCGGGCTGCGCGCGCGCGGCGTAGCGCTGGGCCATCACCGTGCAGACCATCAGCTGCAGCTGGTGATAGAACATGATCGGCAGCACGATGAGCCCGAGCGGCGTGTCGCCCATGAGCAGCTTGGCCATCGGAATGCCGACCGCGAGGCTCTTCTTCGATCCGCAGAACACGCCGGCGATTTCGTCTTCCTTCGAAAAGCCGAAGCGCCGCGCGGCGAACATCGTCGCGCTCAGCGCGAGTGCGAGCAGGATCAGCGCGAGCACGCCGGTCTGCAGCAAGGTGATCGCCCCGTACTGCGACCAGATGCCGGCCTGCGTCGAATCGCAGAAGGCCGAATAGACGATCAGCAGAATCACCAGCCGATCCGACTTGCTCACGAAGGACTTGTTGCGGGCCACCCAGCCGCCGATCCAGCGGCGTGCGATCTGCCCCGCCACCAGCGGCAGAAACAGCTGCGTCGCGATCTTGCTGAACTGGTCGAGCATCGAGCCGCCCGATGCGCCGCCGTCGCCACCCACATGCAGGAACAGGTTCACCAGCAGCGGCGTGACGACCATGCCGAGCAGGCTCGACAGCGTGGCGTTGAAGATGGCGCCCGAGACATTGCCGCGCGCCATCGTCGTCATCGCGATCGAGGTCGAGATCGTCGACGGCAGCGCGCACAGATAGAAGAAGCCGGCGAGCAGGCCCTCCGGCAGCCAGCCGCGGCCGATCAGCATGAAGGCGATGCCGATGAGCGGAAACACGCCGAAGGTCGACAGCTGCACGAGCAGGTGCAGCCGCCAGTTCGTCACACCCGCTTTGAGATTCGCGAACGACAGCCCGGCGCCCGCGAAGAAGAACACCAGCGCGACGCCGAATTCGGTCACCACGTCCAGATGCAGCGGACCGTCGCTCGCGCCGATCTGCGGCGCCAGCGCGGCGAGCACCACGGTGCCGATCATCAGCAGCACGAAGCCGTCGACCGGCAGGCGGTTCAGCAGCGTCTTCACTTCGGTAAAACCGCTCGGGGCATCACTCAGCCATCAATCAATTCGAAGGCCGGCCGAAGCGTTCGAGCAGCGGCTTGATGACGGCCTTGGGCACCAGTTTTTCGACCGGAGCGCCCAGGCTCGCGAGCTCGCGCACGAGGCTCGACGACAGGTGCGCGTATTCGGGCGCCGGCGTCAGCATCACGGTGTCGAGTTGCGGATACAGATCGCGGTTCATCACCGCCATCTGCTTTTCGTAGTCGACGTCGACCACCGTGCGCACGCCGCGCACCAGCACGTTGACGCCGTTGTCGCGCGCGAAATCGACCACCAGGCCCGAGAAGCCCTTG
Organism: Hydrocarboniphaga effusa AP103; assembly: GCF_000271305.1. Classification (GTDB taxonomy): domain Bacteria; phylum Pseudomonadota; class Gammaproteobacteria; order Nevskiales; family Nevskiaceae; genus Hydrocarboniphaga; species Hydrocarboniphaga effusa. The sequence continues at coordinate 6,648 of NZ_AKGD01000002.1, read as the reverse complement.
ACCTCGACGTTCGGCAGATCGGAGGCCACCTGCTGGATCAGCGCCACGCGCTCTTCGAGCGAGAAGCGCGGGTTCTTGGCGACGTTGTGGCCCACCGCGACGATCAGGCGCGGAAACATGCGCGCGGCGCGATGGATGATGTCGCTGTGGCCCAGCGTCACCGGATCGAAGGTGCCGCTGTAGGCCGCGACGATGGGCGGCAGGCTGTTCACCGTTCGGTCTCCGCTGATGGCTCGGGCGGCCAGTCTACCCGAGGGCCGGATCGCCGGCCGGCGGCTCCGAAGGCGCGCTCCAGCTCGCGAGCCCGAAGCAGACCTGCCCGGCCTGCTTCTCGCGCAGCAGGCTCCAGCCCGCGGCGAGCTGCGGCGGCTGGCCACGCGGCCATTCCAGGTAGACGCGGTTGTGGGCCTTGAGCCGCGCCGGCAGCGCATCGAGCGCCTGCTGCAGCAGCGGGCTCGCATACGGCGGATCGAGCAGCACGAGATCGTATTGCCGGGTTTCGCGGGCCAGCAGCGAAAGCGCCTCGTCCTGCCGCACCTGCGCGTTGTGGGCGCCGAGCTTTTGCAGCGCGCTGCGAATCGCCTGCGCCTGCTCGGCTCCGCGCTCGCAGAAGGTCACGAAGGCCGCGCCGCGCGACAGCGCCTCGAGCCCGAGCGCGCCCGAACCCGCGAACAGGTCGAGCGCCTCGGCGCCTTCGATGTACGGCGCAAGCCAGTCGTACAGCGTCTGCCGCACGCGATCGGGCGTCGGCCGCACGCCGTCACCGTCGACGAAATCGACGATGCGGCTACGCCACTGGCCGCCGATGATGCGCAGCTTGCCGAGCGGTCGCCGGCTCATGCGCGGGCACCCGTCGCGACGGGCGCGGTGAAGCTGAAGTCAGAGCGAAGCAGAGTCATTCGGCGATTTTGAAGCTTTGCTCCAAACCTCGCACCCAGGGCTCGGCCCGGTCGACGAGCGCCGCGAGCGGCTGCGCTGCCACATCGAGGCTCAGCGCCGGCTCGTCGGGCTGCGGAAGCTCCAGGGTTTCGAACTGGCTGCGCAGCAGCGACACCGCCATGAAGTGATCGCGCCGCCGCACCAGCCGCTCGCGCAGCAGCGCCTCGTCCGCATGCAGTTGGATGAAGCCGACCTGCGCGTGCGCGCCGCGAATGCGGTCTCGATAGCGTCGCCGCAGCGCCGAGCAGCTCACCACGGCCGAGTCTGCCGAAGCGAAACAATCGTCGATCACCTGCGCGACCGCCGCGAGCCAGGGCGCGCGGTCCTCGTCGGTCAGCGCCACGCCGGCGCCGAGCTTGGCGAGATTGCCGGGCGTGTGCAGCTCGTCGCCCTCGATGAAACGCCAGCCGAGCCGCTCGGCGAGCAAACGCCCGAGCGTGCTCTTGCCGCTGCCCGAAACGCCCATGCAGACGATCACGCACGCCGTCTTCATCGTCGTCGTCATCACATCACCCGCGAGGCCATCGCGGGCGATTGCTCGATGGCGTCTTCGATGATTTCGAGCGTGTGCCGGCACTCTTCGCGGCTCGCCGGTCCGCCGAGGCAGACACGCACGGCTTCGGGTGCGGGCCCGGTCACCGTGAAGGTATCCGACACCACCACACCGACGCCGTGCGCGCGCAGATGCGTGGCGAACTCGATGCGCGTCCACGGCTCGGGCACCTCGAGCCACAAGTGGAAGGCTTCGGGCTGCGAGCGATAGCGCGCCTGGCGCAGCACCTCGCGCGCCATCTGCTGGCGCAGCCTGGATTCTTCGCGAATCGCATTCGTCGCCGCCTGCACGGTGCCATCGTTGATCCAGCGCGTCGCGAGCTTGACCATGAACGACGAGGCCATGACCGTGGTCGTGCGCATCGCGGCCGCGACACGCGCGGCGTAGCGCGCGTTCGGCAAGGTCACGTAGCCGATGCGCAATCCCGCGCCGAGACACTTGGCGAAGCCGGTGACGTAGAACGTCAGCTCGGGCGCGAGCGCGGCGAGCGACACCGGCGTTTTCACCGGCAGCATGCCGTAGGGATCGTCCTCGATGATCGGCACGCTGTAGCGGCGCGCGATCTCGGCGATCGCCTCGCGACGCTCGCGCGACATCGTCGCCGTGGTCGGATTGTTGAAGGTCGGATTCAGGTACAGCGCCTTCGGAAGATCGGACGCGCAGAGCGCGCCGAAGGCTTCGGGATCGATGCCTTCGTCATCGGTCGGCAGGCCGATCAGGCGAATGCCGAGCTGGGCCGCAAGCCCCTTGATGCCCGGATAGGTCACCGCCTCGCAGGCGATGCCGTCGCCGGGCCGCGCGAGCACCGTGAACAGCGCGAACAAGGCGCCCTGCACGCCCGGGCAGACCAGCACGCGCGAGCCGTTGATGCCCGGCACGTTCGGCGCGAGCCAGTGCGCGCCGGCTTCGCGATCATCGAAGTGACCGCCGAATTCCTGATAGCGCAGCAGCGCATAGGCATCGCTCTCGTTCCACAGCGAGCTCATGCCCTCGCGCAGCCGGGCGAGCAGCGCGCGATCCTGCGGCTCGGGCGGCATGTTCATGGTCATGTCGACGAGCACGTTCGACGTGGCTCGCCGCACCGGCCCGCTGCGCACGGTTTCGCGCACGAAGGTGCCGCTGCCCGCGCGCGTATCGATGAGCCCGCGCTGCTGCGCCTCCGCATAGCCACGCGCGACGGTCGTGAAGTTGAGCTTGAGCGCCGTGGCGAGCACGCGCAGCGTCGGCAGGCGTTGATTGGCGGCGAGCTTGCCGGACTGGATGTCGTCGGCGAGCGCGTCGGCGATGGCGAGATAGGCGGGCTTGTCGCTCGCGCGGATGGCGGCGGCCCAGCGGCTGGCTTCGTTGGACATGGAGTCGTGAGGCTTCCGAAGTGCGGTGCGAGCGCGGGATGAAGTGATCGCACTATAGCCGCAACATTCCGAAAATTGTTGCTTTTTGATTGCATTTCAATGCGATCAATGATGGTGCTCGATTGCCCCGTCACGGGCCATTCCCGCACCGCGCCGAGGCACACGTCGGGTCCGGCATTCCGCGAGCGAAGTCGGAAACGCATGCGATCAATGCGCAACACTTCCGATCTTTAGAAAACAGCTCGAAAAATTTTTCGAATCGCTTCCGTAATGTCTCTTATTGATCGCATCGCAGGCGCTTTGATCGTGCGATCAATGGCACATCGGTTGCCCTTGTTCCGGTGCAGCAAGCGGCCGGCGCGAGACGCGACGGTCCATCAAACCCACCGGAGACCGTCATGCCCGCAGTCAACAAACCCGCTCACGAGAAAGGCGATTTCTTCGTCGACTACGAAGAGAAAGTGTTTCCCGACGTCAAAGCCGACCCCGGCGAAAAAGCGCTGATCACGTTCCACACCGTGGCGTTCGAAGGCTCCATCGGCCTCGTCAATCTGCTGCAGGCCAAGCGCTTGCAGCGCAAGGGCTTCGAAACCGCCGTGCTGCTCTACGGCCCCGGCGTCACGCTCGGCGTGCAGCGCGGTTTTCCGAAGATCGGCGACGAAGCGTTTCCGGGCCATCAGAACTTCAACAACCAGCTCAAGGCCTTCATGGACGAAGGCGGCAAGGTCTACGCCTGCCGCTTCGCACTGCAGGCGCTCTACGGCCACGGCGAACCCTCGTTGCAGCCGGGCATTCGCCCGATCAATCCGCTCGACGTGCTCGACCTGATCCTGCTGCATCGCAAGGCCGGCGCTTTCATTCTGGATACCTGGACGCTGTAAGGAACGGGGCGTCGTGGTGGTGGGTGACGCGCTACGCGCCAACCCACCCTGCGACCGCTGCGTAGGGCGGGTCGCGACCCGCCGTGCTGGATTCATCACCGAGCGCCGTCATGAGCCACTCCGTCACCGTCGCCGCCGTGCAGCTGTCGCCCGTACTGGGCAGCCGCGAAGGCACCATCGCCAAGGTTTGCGATGCGATCGCGCAAGCCGCCGAACGCGGCGCGACGCTGGTCGTTTTTCCCGAAACCGTGGTGCCGTACTACCCGTACTTTTCGTTCATCACGCCGGCCGTGCAGATGGGCCCGGCGCATTTGAAGCTTTACGAAGAGGCGGTGACGGTGCCGAGCGCGGCCACCGATGCGGTGGCGGCTGCGGCACGCAAGCACAAGGCCGTGGTCGTGCTCGGCGTCAACGAGCGCGACCACGGCACGCTGTACAACACGCAGCTGATCTTCGACGCCGACGGCACGCTGGCGCTCAAGCGTCGCAAGATCACGCCGACGTATCACGAGCGCATGGTCTGGGGCATGGGCGACGGCTCGGGCCTGAAAGTCGTCGACACCGCCGTCGGCCGCGTCGGTGCGCTCGCCTGCTGGGAGCACTACAACCCGCTCGCGCGCTACGCGCTGATGACGCAGCACGAGCAGATCCATTGCTCGCAGTTTCCCGGCTCGCTGGTCGGCCCGATCTTCGCCGAGCAGATGGAAGTGACGATGCGCCATCACGCGCTCGAATCGGGCTGCTTCGTCGTCAATGCGACGGGCTGGCTGAGCGAACAGCAGATCGCGCAGATCACGCCCGATCCGCAATTGCAGAAGGCGATGCGCGGCGGCTGCTACAGCGCGGTGATTTCGCCCGAAGGCAAGCACGTGGTCGAGCCCCTGCGCGAAGGCGAAGGCATGGTCGTGGCCACGCTCGACATGGCGCTGGTCACCAAGCGCAAACGCATGATGGATTCGGTCGGCCACTACGCGCGACCGGAGTTGCTGTCGCTGAACCTCGATGCACGCGCCGCCGCGCCGCGGCATCTGTCCTCATCCGATTCCCTTTCGCTGCCACGGAGCACGAGCGATGAACCGTCCGCTGCCGAATGACGCTGCTGCCTCGTTGAAGCTCGACGCAGAACCGGTCGAGGCATCGATCGGCGCATCGATCAATGAACTGATCACCGAGTTGCAGTCGAAAGGCTTGCGCCTCGCCGATCTCGATGCCGGCGCGCCGAGCCGTCGCGGCGGCGCAGGGCCGTCCGATCACAAGGCCGTGACCATCGACGGCCACACGGTGATGATTCCGGTGCATACGGGCGCAGCGGCGGCATCGCCGTTCTATGCCGATGCGCCCGATGCCGAAGGCCGCGTGCGCCTGCATCGCGACGGCGGCAAGCTCGCAACGATCAGCTTTCCGAAGCAACCGAAATTCACCAGGCTGCAAACCGCGGACGGCATTTCGTACGGCAAGATCGCGCAGCTGCACGGCCACGACGTGCTCGCGACCACCGTGCTGCAAACCTGCATCCGCTACGGACGCCGCAGCACGAGCTGCCAGTTCTGCTCGATCGGCGAATCGCTCGCCAACGGCCGCACGATCAATCGCAAGACGCCAGAGCAGCTCGCCGAAGTGGCGAAAGCCGCGGTCGAACTCGACGGCGTCAAGCACATGGTGATGACTACCGGCACGCCGAACTTCACCGATCGCGGTGCCGAGATTTTGTGCGAGTCCGCGTTCGCCGTGAAAGCGGCGGTCGATCTGCCGATCCAGGCGCAATGCGAGCCGCCCGATGACCCGATCTGGTTCTCGCGCCTGAAAGCCGCCGGCGTCGACAGCCTGGGCATGCATCTCGAAGCGGTCACGCCCGAAGTGCGCGAACGCATCATGCCCGGCAAGGCCACGGTGACGATCGAGCAGTACATGACCGCCTTCGCCGACGCGGTGAAGGTGTTCGGTCGCGGGCAGGTCAGCACCTACATTCTGGCGGGCCTCGGCGACACGCGCGAAGCGATACTCGAGATGTGCGAGCGGCTCATCGCGATCGGCGTTTATCCGTTCGTGGTGCCCTTCGTTCCGAACTCGGGCACGCCGCTCGAAAACCATCCTTCGCCCGATCCGATGTTCATGCGGGCCATCGTCGAACCGCTCGGCCGCATGCTCGTCGAGGGCGGCCTGAAGTCGGCCGACATCAAGGCCGGTTGCGGGCGTTGCGGCGCCTGCTCGTCCTTGTCCGCCTACGAGAAGAAGTGAGCCAATGAACATTGCGCCGACGCCGTTCATTCCGGGCGAATACATCGTCAAGCACGTCGAGAACAGCTGGGAGCAGCGCGGCTGCCTCGCACTGCGGCGCGCGGTGTTCTGCGCCGAGCAGCAGGTGTTCGAGGACGATGATCGCGATGCGATCGACGAGCGGGCGATTTCGATCGCGGCGATCGCCTGTGTCGCCGGCATGGCCGAGGACGTAGTGGGGACGGTGCGCATCCATCGCGCTTCCGATGACGGCTTGTGGTACGGATCGCGGCTGGCCGTGCATGCGCATTATCGCGGGGCGGCGTGGCTGGGAACGCAGTTGATCGTTCATGCGGTGAGCACGGCGCATGCGCGGGGTTGTTCGCGGTTCTTGGCAACCGTGCAGGTGCAGAACGTGCGGCTGTTCGAGCGCTTGCATTGGCGATCGCTGGAGGCGGTGGTGGTGCAAGGCAGGCCGCATGTGTTGATGGAGGCGGATCTGGCGGCTGCGGTTTATGCGCCTCGTGATTTGAACGAGTTGCGGTTTTATAGCAGCGTTCGGATGGCGGCTTAGCGATGGCGCCTGTTGGGGCTACCGCGCGGGTGTCGTTGCGAACGGAGAGTTTTGACCTCGCCGGTCGGGCGTTACTTCTCTTTGCTTGTGCAAAGAGAAGTAACCAAGAGAAAGCACACCCTGGTGACGCAC
>NZ_AKGD01000001.1:2157500-2597151 GCF_000271305.1 Hydrocarboniphaga effusa AP103 | reverse complement strand
TTCGTCGCTAGCGACGAACGGGCGCGGACTCGGGGGCGTGCTTTCTTTGGTTACTTTCTTTGCACGAGCAAAGAAAGTAACCCCCGGCCGGGAAGGCCAAACGCTCTCAGGGCAGCGCAACGCCCAACCAGAGCCAACACCATGAACCTCTACGAACTCCTCGACGCCCTGCACGACAGCAAAGGCCTCACCCACAAACGCGACATCGAAGCCGTCGTCAAAACCTTGAGCCTCGGCGCTCACAGCGACATCAAGGTCGGCGACGACTGCGCCGCCATCCCCCACCCCGGCGGCGGCTACACGCTGTTCGCCATCGAAGGCTTTCTGCCGGGCTTCGTCGAGCGCGATCCGTGGTTCGCCGGCTGGTGCGGGATCATGGTCAACCTGTCGGACATTTATTCCATGGGCGGCCGGCCCAGCGCCGTCGTCGACGCGCTCTGGAGCCGTGGCGACGAGGCCATGCAAGCGCTGCTCAAAGGCATGGCCGACGCCTCGCGCACCTACGGCGTGCCGATCGTCGGCGGACACAGCAACTCGCGCGCGGACAGCGGCCACCTCGCGGTCTCCGTGCTCGGCCACGCCAATGCCCTGCTGACGAGCTTCGACGCCGAAGCCGGCGATCTGCTGATCGCGGCCGTCGACCTGCGCGGGGCCTATCGCGAGCCGTTCCCGCACTGGAACTGCGCGACCGACGCGCCACCCGAGCGCCTGCGCGGCGATCTCGAACTGCTGCCGACGCTCGCCGAAGCGGGGCTCTGCGTCGCCGCCAAGGACATCAGCCAGGCGGGCTGGATCGGCACCACGATGATGCTGCTCGAATGCTCGGCCATCGGCGCGAGCCTCGATGTCGATGCGATTCCGAAGCCGCTCGCGGCCGACGCCCAGCGCTGGCTGCTCTCGGCGTTTCCGAGTTTCGGCTTCGTGCTCGCGGTGAAGCCTCGGCACGCCGAGCAGGTCATCGCGCGCTTTCATGCGCGCGATCTCGCCTGCGCCGTCATCGGCCAATGCAACGACAGCCGCAAGCTCGAACTGCGCAGCGGCAGCGACCGCGCGATCGCCTGGGATTTTTCGCAGCAGGCGCTGATCGGCTGCGGCCCATCCGTTTCCAACACCCACGAGAAAGCCCATGCCTGAAATGCATTTCCGCGTGCGCTGGCCCGACCAGTCGACCACGCTCTGCTATTCGCCCTCGAGCTCGATTCGCGACAACCTGAAGCTCAAGCACCCGTATCCGGTCGCCGAATTCGTGCAGACCAGCAAGGCCGCGCTCGAATACGCGAGCGAACGTGTGGCGCAGAAATACGGCTATGGCTGCGGCCACGCGCATGCGCAGATCCGCGAGATCGAAGCACGCGCCGCGAGCTTCTCCGCCAGTGGCGGAAACGTCGTCGTCGAATCGTTCGAATAGTTTCCAGTCCAGGCCTCTCCAGGCCTCACGCAAGCACGAGACCGCACCATGACGCAGCAGCAAATCCCACCGGCTCCGCAACACGTCGAAGTCGCCATCGTCGGCGGCGGACAAGCCGGGCTTTCGATGAGCTGGCATCTCAAGCAGGCCGGCGTTTCGCATCTGGTTTTCGAGCGCAAGCGCTGCTTTTCGGAGTGGCGCGATTCGCGCTGGGACAGCTTCTGCCTCGTCACCCCGAACTGGCAGTGCCGCCTGCCGGGCTTTCACTACGCGAAGGAGTACGGCGGCCGCGATCCGCACGGCTTCATGCTGCGCGAGCAGATCGTCGAGTATCTCGACGCTTATCTCGCGAGCTTCGATCCGCCCGTGATCGAAGGCTGCGAAGTCTCGCGCGTCGAGCCGCTGCCCGGCGGCGGCTTCGGCATCAGGACGAGCGCAGGAGACTTCACCGCCGATCAGGTCGTGATCGCGAGCGGCGTCTACCAGAAGCCGGTGATTCCACGCTCGGCCGAACGCTTGTCCGCGTCCATCACGCAGCTGCATTCGTCGAACTATCGCAACCCGCGGCAGCTTCCGGCCGGCGCGACGCTGGTGGTCGGCAGCGGGCAGTCGGGCTGCCAGATCGCCGAAGACCTGCACCTGGCCGGACGCGAAGTGCACCTGTGCATCGGCCGCGCGCCACGCTCGCCGCGCGTGTATCGCGGACGCGAAGTCACCGACTGGCTCACCGACTCCGGCTACTACGACATTCCGTACGAGAGCCATCCGCAGAAAGCGACGGTGCGCGAAAAGACCAACCACTATCTGACCGGCCGCGACGGCGGACGCGAGATCGACCTGCGCCAGCGCGCGCTCGAAGGCATGAAACTCTACGGCTCGTTCAAGGACGTCGACGGCGGCGTGCTGCGCTTCGCGCCGGATCTCACGCGCAACCTCGACGAGGCCGATCGCAGCTACAACAACATCCGCACGCTCGTCGACGAGTACATCGCCCGGCAAGGCATTGCGGCGCCGGTCGAAGCGCCTTACGCCGCGCCGTGGAAACCGGACGTCGATCCGACCGAACTCGACCTCGCCGCGCAGAACATTGCGAGCATCGTCTGGGCGATCGGTTTCACGGCCGACTACGGCTATGCGCAGCTGCCGGTGTTCGATGGACGTGGCCACCCCGTGCACAGGCGCGGCATCACGCCGATGCCGGGCGTCTACTTCATGGGCCTGGCCTGGCAGAACACCTGGGGTTCGGGGCGCTTCGCCGACGTCGGGCAGGACGCCGCGTTCCTGCTGCCGACGATCCTCGAATTGCGGCGCGCGCAACGGCAACGACAGGCCGCCTGATCGGGCCGTCGTCGTGCTGCATCCCCTCTCCCGCGAGCGGGAGAGGGAGCGCCTTCCCCAACGGGAGCGGCATCGTCATGGTTGCGGCTTGCCATCGCGCCGTCATCGGTGGGCCGTATGGTGCGCCACCGCGGCTGGCGCCGCGCCGCGCAGATCGCCATGCCTCGCCCGTCCAGACACGCTCCCGGTTTTTCATCGCTGCGTCGCATCGCAAGCCTGCTGCTCGTGCCGATACTGGCTGCCTGCTCGAACGGCCGCTCGGACGATTCGAAGGAATCCGGCCAGCCCACCGCCGAAGTCGCCCTCGATGACGGACTCATCAACGAGTCGAGCGGACTCGCACGTTCGCAGCGCAGCAGCGAACTGCTGTGGACGCACAACGACAGCGGTGGCGCTGCCGAGCTCTACGGCATCGATCTGCAGGGCCACCATCGGGTCACGCTACGGATCAGCGGAGCGCTCGCGGTCGATTGGGAAGACCTGAGCAGCTACACGAGCAAGGGCACGCCGTACCTGCTGATCGGCGACATGGGCGACAACGGCGCCATCCGACCGGTGACGACGTATTACCGCATCGAAGAACCGGCGATCACGCCGACGGACACGCTGCAGACGATCAGCGTGAGGCCCAGCGCGGTGTACACCCTGATTTATCCGGACGGGCCGCGCGACGCCGAATCGCTCGCGGTCGATGGCCAGCAGAACATGGCCTACGTGCTGTCCAAGCGCGATGCGGTTCCGCAGCTGTATCGCTTCGGCCTCGACAGCAGCGGTCCGCTCGCGCTGCCGCGCATCATGGAAGCGCTCGGTCCGATCACGATTCCGCGAGCGCCCGCCGACTACACAGGCGATGTCGACGCCTACAACTGGCCGACGGCGATGGATTTCGACAACAGCCTTCGCCGCGTCTACGTCGGCACCTTGCTCGACGGCTATTTCTACGATCGCGCCGATGGCGAAAGCTGGGCACAGGCGTTGGCACACGAACCGAGCCGCTTCGATCTGCCGGACTATCCGCAGATCGAGGCCGGCAGCTTCGATCGCGGCAGCCGCGATGCGCTTTACCTCACCAGCGAACAGCTCCCCACTCCGCTCGCCCGGCTACAGCCCTGATCGCCTAATCGTCACCCTTCGAAGACCGCAGCGCCTTGATGCGTCCCTGGCGCTGCTTGCTCTCGAGCCGCTTGCGCTTGGATGCCGCAGTCGGCCTGGTGGCCTTGCGTGCTTTCGGCGCAACCGACACCGATAGCAGCAGCACGCGCAGGCGCTCGATGGCGGCCTCGCGATTCATTTCCTGGCTGCGGAACTGCTGCGACTTGATGACGACGAGCCCGTCTTCGGTAATGCGGTGATCGCGCTTGGCGAGCAGGCGCTGCTTCCAGTCCTCGGGCAGCACCGAGGCGCGGATGTCGAAGCGCAGCTGCACGGCCGACGAGGTCTTGTTGACGTGCTGGCCGCCCGCGCCCTGCGCGCGCATGGCAGACAGCTCGATGCTGTCATCAGGTAATTCGACGGTGGGCGTGAGCGTTATCATCCATCGATCATCGCAGCCTGGGCGGCGCCGAGTCGATCGGCCTGGGTTCGGCCCGCGGCGCTCATGGGCAAGCGGATCTCGACGCCGAAGCCACGGCCGTCGAGCCCGACGCCGCTGTACAGGCGGCCGCCATGCGCGGCGACCACGCGCTCGACCAGCGACAGGCCCATGCCGATGCCCTGTGCGCGAAGGCCGTCGCCGGCGCGGTAGAAGCGCTCGAACACGCGCTCGCGATCGCCATGGGCGATGCCCGGACCATCGTCGGCGACGATCAGCGTCGCCATTCGCGCGTCCTCCTCGACCTCGACGCGCGTCTCCACACGCACGCGCGTGCCGGGGCCGCCGTGGCGCAGCGCGTTGTCGAGCAGGTTGCGCACCAGGATGCCGAGGTCGTCGATATCGCCGTGCACCGGCGCGTGGCCGGCTTCGACTTCGATCGACTGGTCGTTGCGCAGCGCGAGCAGTTCGAATTCGTCGGCGACCATGCCGGCGACCAGGGCCAGGTCGACGTCCGCCGCGCGCGCGGAGCTGCCGCCGGCTTCCACCCGCGCGGCGTCGAGCAGCTGCTGCGCGAGCCGCGAGGTTCGCTCGATGCCGGCGACGAGGTGGTCGAGCGCCTGGCGCGCCTCGTCGCGGTCGCCCGCGTGCTGCAGTACCTGCGCCTGGGCCAGCAGCGCGGCCAGCGGCGTGCGCAACTCGTGCGCGGCTTCGCCGAGAAAATCGCGCTCGTGCTGCAGCGCCTGCGCGAGCCGCGACATCGAGTGATTGAACGAGCGCACCAGAGGCGTGAATTCTTCCGGCAGGCCGCGCTCGGGCAGCGGCGTCAGGTCCATCGGCGCGCGCCTGGCGAGCGATTCGCTGACCTGCAGCACCGGCCGCAGTGACCAATGGATCACCAGCCAGATCGCGATGCCGATGCCGAGCAACAGCAGCAGCGCCGTGCCGACGCTGGCCCCGAACCAGCGCCGCAACTCCGCATACAGCGCGGACTGCGGCAGGCCCACCTGCACCTGCACCCGCGCCTGCGCATCGCTGACCGCGAACACCCGCCAGGGCTCGCCCGCGACGATCGCGTCCGAGTAGCCGTCCGCGAAGTTCGGGACGATCGCGGATTCGGGCGCCGGGCGCGAGGACATCAGCCGCCGCCCGCTGCCGTGCTCCCAGACCTGGAAGCCGAGCGCCGAGAACTTGCCGCGCGTCGGCGCCGCATCGCCACCGAGCACGAGCCGCTGCTGGCGACCCGCGGTGGCGATGTCCTCGGGCAGCGATTGCAGGATCCGTTCGCCGACATCGCGCAGCATGTTGTCGGCTTCTCCGCACTGCTGCGCCCACATTTCGAGGTACTGGAGCCCGAACCAGCTGCCCCAGGCGACGAAGATCACGGCCGCGAGCGTGACCAGCAAGCGCGTCCGCAGCGCGCGCATCAGGCCTCGTCTCCGGCGCGATAGCCGAAGCCCAGCTCGGTCACCACGACGCCGTCGCCGAGCTTGCGGCGCAGCTGGTGCACGTAGACCGCCACGGTGTTGCTGCCGATCTCCGAATCGCTGCCGTAGAGGCGATCCTGCAGCTGATCGCGGCTGAGCACCCGGCCTCTCGACTCGAACAGCGTCAGCAGGATGCGGAATTCGTTCGCGCTGAGACCGACCCGCTTGCCGCCGCGGGTCACCAGCTGCGCCGCGGGGTCGAGCTCGACGTCGCGCCAGCGCAGCACCGGCGTCACGGCTCCGCGGCTGCGACGCAGCACCGCGCGCAGCCGGGCCAGCATCTCGTCGCGCTGGAACGGCTTGACGATGTAGTCGTCGGCGCCGGCGTCGAGCCCGCGCACGCGGTCGCTGAGCTGGTCGCGCGCGGTGATGATCAACACGGGCGTCGGATCGTAGCGGCCGCGCATCGTCGCCAGCACCTCGAGGCCGGAGCCGCGCGGCAAGCCCAGGTCGAGCAGCACCGCGACGAAGGCGTGATCGATCAGGGCCGTTCGCGCGCAGGCGGCGTCCTGGCAATGGACGACGCGCCAGCCTTCCTGGCCCAGCGCCGCGGTCAGCGCCTGGCCCAGCATGGGGTCGTCTTCGACGAGAAGGATGGTGTCCATGGCGACGCCGGCAAGGGGAGCAATCGGTGATTTTCCGATATCGGAATTAGGATCGCATTAAGCCGATTTTTCATCTCCGATCAATTGGTTACGGCCACCTTCGGCTTAAAGGCAATTTAATCGCGGCTGCACAGACTGCGAACCCGACGGCTCCCCGCGCCGATGTGCGCACCAGCCGGCGTCCCTCCACCGCAAGGTTAAACACATGACCCTCTCGACAGCTTCCAACCCCTTCTCCCGATCCGGGTCCGCGACCCGTGCCGCCGAAACCGCGACACCCGATTCCATGGCCCGCCCGGCGCTCCGGCGGTGGCGAACCGCCCTGGCTTCGGTCGGGCTGCTGGCGATCTCGGCGTGCTCCACCAGCGGTACGGTCGCCAACGGCCAGCCCAAGCCGGACTGGAGCCTGGCCGACATGCCCTCGCAACAGGGGCGCGTGTTCGTGGTCACCGGCGGAACCAGCGGCATCGGCTACGAAAGCGCCAAGGCGCTGGCGGCCGCCGGCGCGCAGGTGGTGATCGCGGCCCGCAATCCCGAGCGCGGACAGGAGGCGATCGCCAACATCAGGAAGGAGACCCCCAATGCGCAGGTGCAGTTCGAAGCCTTCGACCTGGCCGACCTCGCCTCGGTGCGCGCGCTCAGCGAACGCCTGAACGCGACGCTGCCCCGCCTCGACGGCCTCATCAACAACGCCGGCATCATGGAACCGCCCAAGCGCATCACCTCGGCGGACGGCTTCGAGATGCAGTTCGCCGTCAATTACCTGGGCCACTTCGCGCTGACCGCCGAGCTGCTGCCGCTGCTGCAGAAAGCGGCCGCCCCGCGCGTGGTCACGCTGTCGAGCATCGCCGCGAGCCGCGGCGGCATCCAGTTCGATGACCTGCAGTACACGCAGGCCTATGACCCGTTCGCGGCCTATGCGCAATCCAAGCTGGCCTGCCTGATGTTCGCCCTCGAATTGCAGCGCCAGAGCGACGCGGCCGGCTGGGGCATCCAGAGCATCGCCTCGCATCCCGGTGTTTCGCGCACCGACCTGCTGGTCAATCACGGCGGTCTCGCGGGATTCACGCGCCGCCACCTGCCGTTCCTGTACCAGCCGTCGGCCAACGGCGCCTTGCCGACACTGTTCGCCGCCACCGCGGCGGACGCCCGCGGCGGCGCCTACTACGGCCCCACCGGCCTGATGGAAACGCGGGGCGACCTGGGCCTGGCCAAGGTGCCCGAGGCCGCCAGCGATGCCCAGGCCCAGGCCCGTCTGTGGACGCTCAGCGAAGCGCTCAGCCGCACGCGCTATCCGTCGACCGCCAACTGATCGCCCGACTCCGCCGCCGCCGCGACACCGCGGCGGTGCAGACCGCTGCGCCCCGCGATCGCCAAGGGCGCCCTGATCCGACCTGTCCCCCATGAGCCGAACTCCGAAACCCGCACGACCGCGACCGCGCCTGCCACTGAGCCTGCTGAACCTCCGGCGCGAGGAAATCAGGCCGGTACTGATCGCCTCGCTGTTTTTCTTCTGCGTGCTCACCGCGCTGATGCTGCTGCGGCCCGCTCGCGACGCCCTGGGCATGCAGCGCGGCATCGAGAGCATCCGCTGGCTGTTCGTCGGCACCGGTTTGCTGACGCTCGCGGTGAACCCGCTGTTCGGCTGGCTCGTGAGCCGGCTGCGACGGCTGCAGTTCATCGCGGTGACCTACGGATTCTTCGTCCTGAGCCTGGTCGGTTTCTGGGCGCTATTGGTATTCGCGCCGGGCTCGGTCGGACAGCGCAGCGGCCAGCTGTTCTACGTCTGGTTCAGCGTGTTCAACCTGTTCGCCACGATGGTGTTCTGGGCGCTGCTGGCCGACCGCTTCACCACCGAACAGGGCAAGCGCCTGTTTGCCCTGATCTCGGTGGGCGGCACGCTCGGCGCCATCTTCGGCCCCTGGCTCACCTCGCAACTCGCCCGGCCGCTCGGCACGCCGAGCCTGCTGCTGGTGGCGGGCGGCTTCCTGCTGCTGGCGCTGGCCGCGGCACGGCTGCTCGTGCGCGTCGCTCCGGACCGCGCGGCGCCGGTCCCACGCGGCGCCGGCTCCGCACCCGCCAGCGAGAACGAGCGCATCGGCGGCAGCGCCTGGGCAGGACTGCGGGCGGTGTTCCGCTCGCCCTACCTGGCGGGCATCGCCGGCTACGTCCTGCTCATGAGCATGCTCGGCACCTTCATCTACTTCACCCGCCTGCAGATGGTCGCGACGGTGTCGGACAGCCTCGATGCGCGCGCGGCGCTGCTCGGCAGCATCGACATGTGGACGCAGGTCGCGGTGCTCGCGCTGCAGCTCACCCTGACCGGCAGGATCATCCGGCGCTTCGGCCTCGGCGTGGCACTGGCGATCCTGCCGGTCGCCAGCGCGCTCGGCTTCATCGGGCTGGCGATCTACGGATCGTTCGTCGTGCTGATCCTGCTCGAAGCCACCAACCGCGCGGTGCAGCGCGGCATCACCCGGCCCGCGCGCGAAGCGCTGTTCACCGCGGTCAGCCGGGAGGACAAGTACAAGGCCAAGGCCTTCGTCGACACCTTCATCTACCGCACCGGCGACCTCGTCGGCGCGCAGACCGAGGGCCTGCTCGGGCGGCTCGGGCTGGCCTTGGGTGGCCTGGCCAGCGTGGTCGTCCCGCTGGCGGCGCTCTGGGCCGCGCTCGGCATCTGGCTCGGGCGCGAGCAGGCGCGACAGCCGCCGCCGGGCCATATCGCCCCGGCCGCCGAGCCGCCACCGCGAATCGCCCGAGTTCCCTCTCCGCCCTCACCGCAAGCGCCACAACAATGAACCTCACCGCACGAAGCTTCGCAATGCTCGCTGTTCTCGCCGTTCCGGCCACCGCGTTCGGCCAGCAGCCCGCGTCGCCGCCACGCAACTGGGCCCTCGGGGTCGGCGCGGCGCTCATCGACAGCCCCTATGCCGGCGAAGGCTCGCGGCTGCGGCCCTTTCCGCTGGTCAGCTACGAGGGCGAGCGCGTGTTCCTGCGCGGCATCTCGGCCGGCGTGCATCTGTATGACGCGCCGCCGTTCAAGCTCGATGCGCTGCTGTCGCCGCGACTCGGCGGCTTCGACATCGATGACCTCGGACGTTCCGAACTGCTGGCCAACGGCGTGGACCCCGAGCTGCTGCGCGATCGCGACGATGCCCTCGACGCCGGCTTTCGCGCGAGCTTCGGCTCGACCTGGGGCTCGATCGCAATCGAGGCGGTCCACGACGTTTCCGGCGTCCACGATGGCTACGAGCTGGGACTCGACTACCGGTACACGTGGCGCTTGGCGCAAACCGCGGTCACGGCCAGCGCCGGGGCCGGCGCCCTGTCCTCCAGGCTCGCGGGCTACTACTTCGGAATCCTGGACTCGGAAGTCGCACGCGGGGTGCCCGCGTACTCGCCGGGCTCGGCGTTCGTGCCGAGGATCGGCCTGACGCTGACGCATGCGATCGGCGCGTCGAACTGGCAGCTGCTCGGGTCGATCGAGTACCAGCGCCTGCCCGACGAACTCCGCGGCAGCCCGCTGCTCGAACCCGACCGCAACGGCATGGGCCGCGTGGTGCTGGGGCTCAGCCGGCGCTTCTGAGGCTCGCGCTCATCGATCACGGTGCCCGCGGCACGCCGCAGGCGACACCAACGAACACGCTCATCCGGCATCCACCATGACCCCGCTGATCCACACGGCCCAGGCCGGCTCGACTTTCCCACTCTGGCTTCACGGCGCGGCGCTGCACTGGAGCGCGCGACTGCTCGTGGCGACGACCTGGATCGCCGGCGCCGTCTTCGCGGCCTACATCGTCGTTTTCTTCGGCGGCGTCGCCCTGGGCGGCGACGGCGAGCGCTGGAACGAATCGCTGCCCGGCCTCTACGACGCCCGCGTCCCGGCGGCCACCGTCGCGATCGGCGCGCATTTCGTCGCCGGCAGCGTGCTGCTGCTGCTCGGACCGATCCAGCTGATCGGTCGCTTGCGGCGCAGCGTCCCGGCGCTCCATCGCGGGCTCGGCCGCGTCTACGTCGTCGCAGCCGGGCTGGCCGGCCTGGGCGGGCTCGCCTTCATCCTCGCCAAGGGCACGGTCGGCGGCACGGTGATGGATGCCGGCTTCGGCCTGTACGGCGCCTTGATGGTCTTGTGCGCCGCCATGGCCTTCGTGCACGCCCGGGCCGGGCGCTACGAACGACACCGCGCCTGGGCGATCCGCCTGTTCGCGCTGGTGGTCGGTTCCTGGCTCTATCGGATGGAGTACGGCACCTGGTTCCTGGTATCCGGCGGCCTCGGGACCGGCAGGGGTTTTTCGGGCTGGTTCGACATGGTCATGGCGTTTTTCTTCTACGTCCCCAATCTCATCGTCGCCGAACAGTTCATCCGGGCGCGCCGCAAGCAGCGCGGCGCCCTGCTCGAACTCGGGTCGGCCGCGCTGCTGCTGGCCGCGAGCGCGTTCGTGATGATGGTGACCTGGACCTTCACCGAGGGTGCCTGGGGCCGACGAATGGCCGGCGCGCTGGTGCAAGCCTCGCTCTAGGTCCGCCCGACGCACCGCCGCCGGCGTCTCGGCAAGCCTGCCCCCGCCATGAACCGAATCGAAACGGCCGCGTCCGATCCGCGGCGCAGCGGCTGGAGCGTGCTCGGGCTTCGCCGTGACGAGATCGGACCCGTCCTGGTCGCGACGCTGTTCTTCTTCTGCGTGCTGACCGCGCTGATGCTGCTACGGCCCGCGCGCGATGCCCTGGGCATGGAGCACAGCCTCGACAGCCTGCGCGGGCTGATCGTCGTCACCGCATTGGGGACGCTGGCGGTGAACCCGCTGTTCGGCTGGCTGGTGGGCCGCCTGACGCGGCAGCAATTGGTCAGCGCGACCTACGGTTTCTTCGTGCTGAGCCTGGTGGGCTTCTGGAGCCTCATGCGCTTCGCTCCGGGCGCTGTCGGGCGAGCCGGCAGCCAGGCGTTCTTCGTCTGGTTCAACGTCTTCAACCTGTTCGTCACCCTGGTGTTCTGGGCGCTGCTGACCGAGCGTTTCACGCGCGAACAGGGCCTGCGCCTGTTTTCCCTGGTCTCGATCGGCGGCACCTCGGGCGCGATCTTCGGCCCCTGGCTCACCTTGCGGCTGGCCGGACCGCTGGGCACCGCCAACCTGCTGCTGGTCGCCGGCGGCTTCCTGCTGCTGGGACTGCTGGCGGCCTGGCTGCTGCTGCAAATCACGCCCGACCGCGCGGCCGGCGCGGGCGTCGCCACGGCGTTGAACGAAGGCGCGGCCGGGCGCATCGGCGGCAGCGCCTGGGCCGGCATTGGCTCGGTGTTCCGCTCGCCGTATCTCGGCGCGATCGCCTGCTACGTGATGCTGATGGCGGCGATGGCGACCTTCGTGTACTTCGCCCGGCTGCAGATGGTCGCCGCGATCGCCCACGACGTCGACGCAAGGGCCGCGATGCTCGGGCACATCGACCTGTGGACGCACATCGCGGTGCTGGTGCTGCAACTCAGCCTGCGCGGTCGGCTCGTCGAACGCTTCGGCCTGGGCGTCGCCCTGGCGATCCTGCCCGTGGCGACCGCGATCGGCTTCGTCGGCCTGGCGATCCACGGCTCCGTCGCGGTGCTGGTCCTGCTCGAGGCGATCACGCGCGCGGTGCAGCGCGGCATCACCCAGCCGGCGCGCGAAGCGCTGTTCACCGGCGTCGCCCGCGAGGACCAATACAAGGCCAAGGCCTTCATCGACACCTTCCTCTATCGCAGCGGCGATGTCGTCGGCGCGCAGGCCGAGCGCGCGCTCGGCGGGCCGGGGCCGGCGATGGGCGGCCTGTTCGGCATCGCGCTGCCGCTGGCGCTCGCGTGGGTGGCGCTGGCCCTGTGGCTCGGCCGCGCGCGAACGCCCGCGATCGACGCCTTGGCGGCAAGCGGCTCCCCGAATTTGAGATGCGGCAAACCGACACCCGGAGTCTCATGAACGAACACCAGCGTAGACCGGTCGTCGCCAGCAGCGATGACGCTCTCGGGACCTGCGTGGACCTGCCACGGCGGCGCATGAACACGATGCTGCTGATGGCCGCGCTGTCCCTGCCGCGTGCGGCCCTGGGCGAGCAGGCGCCCGAAGCATCGCCTTATCGCGTGATCGATTTCGACTGGACCGACCCAGCCCGCTCGCGCGCGGTGCCCGCGCGCCTGTACTGGCCCGCAGTCGCGGCAACCACACCCGTGCCGCTGGTGGTGTTCTCGCATGGCATCGGGGGGTCGCGTAACGGATACAGCTACCTCGGAAAGAACTGGTCGGCCCACGGCGTCGCGAGCCTGCATGTCCAGCATGTC
Source organism: Hydrocarboniphaga effusa AP103 (assembly GCF_000271305.1). GTDB lineage: Bacteria > Pseudomonadota > Gammaproteobacteria > Nevskiales > Nevskiaceae > Hydrocarboniphaga > Hydrocarboniphaga effusa. Next base: position 2,584,481 of record NZ_AKGD01000001.1, on the reverse strand, counting down.
GGCAGCGACGCGGCGCTTTGGAGAGGCAACCCTTTCGGCGTGGTCGATCGCCTGCAGACCGCCGCACGGGAATCCGAGGCCCTCGCACGCGTGGCCGATGTGAGCTTCGCGCTGGACCGCCTGCTTTCGCGGGAATTTTCGGACTTCGGCATGGTGGTGAACCGCCGACGCATCGTCGCGGCCGGGCACTCGTACGGCGCGAACACCAGCTTGCTCGCGATCGGTGCCGAGGTGATCCGCGACGGCCAGGCGCTTCACTGTCTCGATCCGCGATTCTCGGCGGCTGTCGTGATCTCCGCCCCGCCGTTTTACGGCGAGCAGAATCTGGCGGCCATCCTCGCCAAGATTTCGGTCCCGACCATCCACGTCACGTCCACCCACGACGTGATCCGGATTCCGGGCTATTACTCGGGGCTCGAGGACCGGCTGGCCGTGTTCGACGCCATCGCCGCTCCGCGAAAGCTGCTCGCCGTCTTCGAGGGAGGCTCGCACAGCATGTTCACGGACCGTCGCAACACCGGCGGTCCAACGACCAACGCCAGGGTGAAGGCCGCAACCGCGGACCTCACCCTGGCGTTCTTCGACTGGATATTCGAGAGCGACGGCACCGCGCTCGCGCGCTGGCAGGATCGCTGGCGTTTCCTGCTCGCGCGAGCGCCGAGCTTCAAGTCACCATCGCTGCCGCACTTCGGCGTGGCGGATCAGGAGACCGGCACTTCGCGGCAGCGCTGGCGATAGCTCACTTCCTGATCGGGGAACTTGTTCTTGGCGATCTTGTTGCCCGCATAGGCGCCGCCCACCACGCCGACGCCGGTTGCGATGTCCTTGCCGCTGCCGCCACCGATCTGATGGCCCAGGGCACCGCCGGCCGCGCCGCCGAGCACCGTGCCGACCACCGAATTGACGCCCCACTCTTTCTTCGTGACGACGCGTTCCTCACTGCATACGGTCTTGGTCGCGACCTGCTGCGGTTTCGCGGCCTCGCTTTCGTCGGAAGAGCGATTGGCGAACACCAGGGCGGAAGCACCCACCGCAACGGCGGCGGCGCCACCGATCAAACCGGCCATTACATTGTTCATGACGTTTCCCTACCTTTTGATGTCGGACGGCTTCATGCGCCCTTGGCCGCAAGTTAGTTCGAGCCGCTGAACTTTTGCTGAGCTTTCGCTAAAGGCCCGATTCAGCTTCGAGGGCGGCGAACTTGCATCGCCGGAGTCGGGCTGGAATGCTGCAAGCACGCTGCAGCATTCGACATCAGGCACGGATAGTGAGGAGATCCACATGATGAACATGGGTGGCAAGCCCGGAGAGGCCTGCCCTTTCGAATTCAACTTCGATCCGGCGACGTTCAAGATCGGTGACACCGTGAGCTACCGAGTCCCCAAGCTCAACGGCTTTCCCTTCGTGGCGATCATCAAGTCCGTTCATGAAGATCACATCGAGATCGAAGATCCCGGCGAGCCCGGCAAGCTCATGCGCGCCACGCGCGAAAGCCGTCCGGTGGTCTCGAACGAAGCTGCCGGCGTCTGAGGCGATCGAGAGGAGCCGTCTCTCGGCCCAACTCACGTGGCCGATTCAAGCGGCGCTCACGCCAGCGGTCGCATAGTCCGCGCCGCGGTTTTCACTGACTCTCGACAAGGAGTGTTGCGATGAAAAAGAAGGCATGGGCGATCTGGAAGGGCGGCATCAAGGATGGCGGCGGCGTCATTTCGACGGAAACCGGCGTGCTCACAGACGCGCCCTACGGGTTCAAGGCGCGTTTCGAAGACGGCCCCGGAACCAACCCCGAAGAACTGCTCGGGGCAGCGCACGCAGGCTGTTTTTCCATGGCCTTGTCGCTGCAGCTGACCAATGCCGGCATACCACCCGAGAAGATCGAGACGCATGCCGAAATCACGCTCGACAAGGTCGGCGATGGATTCGCGATAACCGCGAGCCATCTGATCGTGAAGGCCAGGGTTCCGGGCGCGAGCGCCGAGCAGTTCACCGAACTGGCCGAAGCCGCCAAATCGGGCTGTCCGCTCTCCAAGGTGCTCAACGCCAAGATCACCATGGACGCCACGCTCGAGAGCTGATTCCCGGGCAGCTGCGCTCCGGGGCGGCCGCCGATCCGGAGCGCAGGTGCTCGACAGGCGCGCTCGATAGGCGTAAGGTGCAAGCCGCAGTCGTTTCAAGTATGTGTTCCGTGGTGACCCCGCTGCCCTCCGATTCAGCCTTCCGGCTCATCTTCGCAGGCAGCTCGATATTCCCCTCGATGCGTTCCTTGATCGTTTTCTGCACCTGTGCAGGCGGGTTTTTCCTGTTTTAGCTTCAAAATTTTTAAGGAATGTATCAATGAGCAATGTTTCGACCGGAACCGTGAAGTGGTTCAACGACGCCAAGGGCTTCGGCTTCATCACCCCGGCTGAAGGCGGCGACGATCTCTTCGCCCACTTCAAGGAAATCCAGGGCAACGGCTTCAAGAGCCTCAAGGAAGGCCAGCGCGTGGAATACGTCGCCAAGCGTGGCCCGAAGGGCATGCAGGCCAGCGCGATTCGCCCGCTCTAAGAGCAGCGAAGCGTCAAACAAAAGGCCGCGGCGAAAGTCGCGGCCTTTTTGTTGCGCGCAACTGCGCCGACGAGCCGCACCGCAGCCGTTCGGCCCAGCGCGCATCCATGGGATGATCCCATTGAATCCTCTGCTTAATCCGGTCCCGAAATGACCAGTGACGACCTCACCAAGACGCATCCGATCGGCTCGAACTGGCTGTTTTCCTGGACCGACGAATACCTCGTGACGGTGTCCGGCCATACCCGCCGCGGGATCAAGGTGAGCTACCGGCGCCACAGCACCAAAGGCTCCAAGCACACGCTCAAAGCGGGCATTTTCCAGCCCGAAGAGCTCGTGCCGGTGCCGCGCAACGGCCGGTCCGAGGCCTCGGCGAACGACGTTCCGGAGAGCTGAAAAACGGCCGCATCGACGTAGCGCATTGCGCGCGGGCCAAAGCCCGCCGCTGCGTCCAGGGCCGACACTGAGCGCCCATCTTTCTGACGGACAGCCGATGCGCTCCTCCGATTTGCGCGGCGCGACCCGGCTCGCGGTCGGCGCCACGCTCGCGATCACCGACATCGTCGAGCACATGCATCGCAACATTTCGCAGGTGCCGTGGATCTTCGGCACGCTGCCACCCGGGCGCACGCGCGGCATCACCGGCCTGGTCTACCGCAACGTCCGCAGGGTCACCGGCTGGGTCGGCAGCGGGCTCGACCTGGCGATCCGCCAGCTGCAGCCACTGATCGACACCGCCGCTGAAGAAGCCGGCCCGGCCGGCCGCGATGCGGTGATCGCGGTGCTCAACGGTGTACTCGGCGACCATCTCGAAGCCAGCACCAATCCGCTCGCGACGCGCCTGAGCTTCCGCCGGGGCGGCCGCGAGCTGCCGCGCTGCGAAGGCGGGCGCGTGCTGCTGCTGATCCACGGCCTGTGCATGCACGACGGCCAATGGCGGCGTAACGGCCACGATCACGGCGCCGCGCTCGCGGACGAGTTCGGCTATACGCCGATCTACCTGCGCTACAACAGCGGCCGCCACGTTTCGACCAACGGCCGCGAACTCGCCGAGAAGCTCGAAGCCCTCGTCGGCTCGGCCGAGACGCCGGTGACCGAACTCGCGATCCTCGGCTTCAGCATGGGCGGCCTGCTCGCGCGCAGCGCCTGTCATTACGCGGCGCTGGCCGGCCATTGCTGGCCCTCGCTGCTGAAGCACCTGGTCTTTCTCGGCACGCCGCATCTCGGTGCTCCGCTCGAACGCGGCGGCAACGGGCTGCAGGGGCTCATCGGCATGAGCCCGTACAGCGCCCCGCTCGCGGCGCTCGGCAAGCTGCGCAGCGCCGGCATCACCGACCTGCGCCACGGCAGCCTCGTCGACGAGGACTGGAGCGGGCTCGACCGCTTCGAACGCGCCGAGCGCCTGCCGACCGCGATCGGCCTGCCGCCCGGCGCGCTCGTCTCGGCGCTCGCGGGCACCACGGGCTCGCGCGTCGGCGATTTCGGCGACCGCCTGTTCGGCGACGGCCTGGTGCCGGTGGAAAGCGCGCTCGGCCGCGATCCCAGCGGCCATCGCGACCTGCCGATCGCAGCCGATCGGCAATGGATCGGCACCGGCATCGGCCACCTCGATCTGCTCGACCGCCGCGAGGCCTACGAGGCGCTGCGCCGTCAGTTCCAGTAGCAAGCCGTGGCTGCCGCGCATGCGATCATGGGCGCATGAAAATCTGGGTCGATGCCGACGCCTGCCCGAAAGTCATCAAGGAGATCCTGTTCCGCGCCGCCCAGCGCCGGCAGATCGACCTGATCCTGGTCGCCAACGCGCCGCTCGCGGTGCCGCGTTCGAGCCGCATCCGCAGCATCGTCGTGCCGCAGGGCATCGACGTGGCCGACCAGGCGATCACCGACTGGGCCGAGCGCGGCGACCTGGTGATCACGGCCGATATTCCGCTGGCGGCGGCGGTCGTCGAAAAAGGCGTGCAGGCGCTCAACCCACGCGGTGAGCTCTACACCGCAGACAACGTTCGCCAGCATCTGTCGATGCGCAATTTCATGGCCGACCTGCGCGGCGCGGGCGTCGAGACCAGCGGTCCGTCGGCCTTCCATCAGCGCGATCGTCAGGCCTTCGCGAACCAGCTCGACCGGCTGCTCGCGCGCATTCCACCCGCGGCTTCGGCGTAGGCCAGTCAACGGCAGCGATGCGCTTCGACGGCTTCGTCGCGATCGACTGGTCCGGGGCGAGCGGGCCCGCCTACGCGGGCATCGCGGTGGCGCGCTGCCGGGCGGGCATGGCGGCACCGCAACTCGTAAGACCCGCAGATGCTCGCGGACGCTGGACCCGCAGTGCCGTGTTCGACTGGCTCGTCGCCGAGGGCGATCGCAACCAGCGCCTGCTCGTCGGCATCGACATGGCGTTCGCGCTGCCCGCTCCGTTCGAAGCACCACCGCAGCTCTGGGCCAGGATCGAAACCCACTGCGCTCAGGACGCCGATTTCACCGGTCATCGATACGTGGAGGGCGACACGCGTTTCTGGCGCAGCGGCAAGCAGCCGGCCGACTGGATCGGACATCAGCGTCCGGCCGAGCTCGCCTGCATCGCGCAGGGACTCGGGCATCCGCAGACGCCGCTCAAGCTCATCGGCCCCAAGCAGGTCGGGCTCGGAACACTCGCCGGCGCGCGGCTGCTGCACCGGCTGCGGGAGCAGCGGCCCGCGCGATGGGCGATCTGGCCGTTCGACGATGTCGCCCGCGACGATCGCCGCTCGGCCTGTGTGGAAATCTACCCGCGCCTGTTCATCCGCAAGGCCGCGGGCGGAAACGCCAAGCTGCGCTCGGGAGCCGCGCTCGATGCGGCCTTGCAGGCACTGGGCAGCGAGCCCGCCGGCCTGGTGCACTTCGATGACCATCAGGCCGATGCGATCATCGCCGCGGCCGGGCTGCGGCGCACAGCCGAAGACCGGGCTCTGTGGCGAGCCGGAGCAGGTCAGGAACGGGGATGGATATTCGGCGTCGCGGCAGCGGGCGAGGCGCTGCGCGCGCAACAGCAGGTTTCAGTTCAGACGATGGCGGCGACGGCGATCGAGGTCGCGACTCCGGCGATGAAGCCCCAGAAACCCCAGACCACGCGCGGACGCACGCGGCGCTGATTCACTTCGTCCAGATAAAACAAAAAGTTGACCCGCATCATTCTCTCCCGGCTCCGCAACGGCCATGTCTCTGGCCGCTCAGTGCCACCAGACTCAACTGTCACAATATCTTAACCGATCGTTATTTCGCGTCGGTAAGAGCTCGCGTCCGCATCAGGCGCTCACGCCCGGAACCTGCCGCAGGTATGCGCGAATCGCCTCGATCGCGTGTCGCACCTTGGCGGGTTGCCCATCGCGCTGCGGAGTGACCGCGAACATCGGTATAGGCGCCATTTTCCAGTCCTGCAACACCGGGACCAGCCGGCCCTGACGCAGGTCTTCCTCGAAATCGGGCCGCACCCCGCGGGCGATGCCGAGCCCAGCCGCGCAGAGCTGCTGCACGGTGAACTGGTTGTTGCTCGCCACGCGCGGCTCCAGGTGCAGGGTTTCGCGTTCGCCGGCGGGCCCTTGCAACTCGACCACGAAGCCGCGCGAATCACGCGGCACCGCAATCCATTGATGCGCGAGCAGCTCGGCCGGCGTCTCGGGCATGCCCGCGCGCGCGAGATACGAAGGTGCCGCGCAGAGCAGCCAGTGCACGCAGCCCAGCGGCTGCGCGACCCAGGACGAATCGGGCAGCGAGCCGCCGCGAATCGCCAGATCGACCCGCGCGTCGATCAGGTCGATCAGGGCGTCGTCGACGTGGAGGTTCAGGCGTAGCGCCGGGTACCGGGCGAGCAGCGAGGCGAGCGCCGGGGCGATATGCCGGGCGAAACCGACCGGTGCGGCCACGCGCAGTTCGCCCTCGGGGGCGTCGCGGGCGAGCAACAGCTGGGCCTGCGCCCGATCGGCAGCCTCGACCATCGCCCGGCAATGCTCGGCGAAGCGCAGGCCGGTCTCGGTCAGCGAAAGCTTGCGTGTGGAGCGATGCAACAGGGTCACCCCATACGCCTGCTCGAGCTGACGCAGCTGCTGGCTCACGGCCGAGGTGCTGACGCGCAGGTGGCGAGCGGCGGCACTCATGGAGCCGCTGCGGACCACTTCGGCAAACAGGGCATAGCGCTTGAGATCGTCCAAGCCTTCACCTTGAAGCAGGAGTTAATGGTCTTGTCTTGAATAGCAGACTTCTGCGCATCTGGTGAAGCCTCTATTGTCATCTCACACTTTTTCATTGGAAACCGACATGAGCAAGACCCTCCACATCGCCCTGATCGGCCCGACCGGCTTCGTCGGCGCCGCCGTGCTCGACGAGCTGCTGAGCCGCGGCCACCGCGTCACCGCCCTTGCCCGCAACCCGGCCAAGCTCGCGCCCCGCGAGGGGCTCACCGTAGTCCAGGGCGAGGCCACCGACGCAGCCCAGGTCGCCCACGCGGTGGCCGGTACCGACGCGATCGTCAACGCCTACAACCCGGGCTGGGACCACCCCGATCTGTATGCCGAGTTCCGCCGTGGCACCGATGCGATCCTCACCGGCGTGAAGCAGTCCGGGGTTCGGCGCGTGCTCATGGTCGGCGGCGCCGGCAGCCTGTTCGTGGCCCCGGGCGTGCAACTCGTCGACACCCCGGCGTTCGTCGAGGCGGTGCCTCCGAACATCGTGCCGGGCGCCCAGGCGGCCCGCGATGCACTGACCGAGCTGCGCAAGGAATCCGTGCTCGAATGGAGCTTCGTCTCGCCCCCCGCCATGCTCGCCCCGGGCGAACGCCTGGGCCGCTACCGCCTCGGCGGCGAAGACCTGCTCATGGACGGCGATCATCCGGCCGGCATCTCGGTGGCCGACCTCGCGGTCGCGATCGTCGACGAGATCGAAACCCCGAAGCACGTCCGTCGGCGCTTCACGGTCGCGCGTTGAGGCCAGGCCAGAGCGGCCCGATGCTGGATGTTCACGGCGATTTCACACGGATGTCACCCATAATCGCCCAACGATCGTAGACGACGATTCCGACGGGACGGGCAATGGAAGACTGGGTTCTTCGTGCACTGGCGAAATGGCCCGATGTGCCAGCGCTGTTCGGCTGGCTGAGCCTGGACCGGCGCGGGCGCTGGTACGTGCGCGGAGAGCCGATCAGCCGGCCGCAGATCATCGACACCATCGGCCGCAATTACGCGGCCGACGAGCAGGGTCGCTGGTATTTCCAGAACGGTCCGCAGCGTGGTTATGTGAGCTGCGAGACCGCGCCGCTCGTGCTGCTCGCCCAGCCGGACGGCAGCCTGCGCACGCACAACGGCCTGCTCGTGCGCGAGCCTCGCCTGGCCTGCCTGGATGAAGAAGGCTCGCTGCTGATCGTGACCGAGCATGGCCCGGCCGCACTCGATGCGAGCGATCTCGATTGGGCGCTTTCGCGCCTGCGCGGCGTCAATGGCGCGGTGACCGAAGACGAGCTGCAAGGCGCTCTCGATCAGGCCAGCGGCGAGCCGACCGCGCTCACGCTGGTGCTCAGCGTCGATGCGGACGAGCTCACGCTGCCGGTGAAGCGGCTCGATCTCGCGGCCGCGCCGGCCGAACTCGGCTACGTGCGCGATCCGCAGCCCGGCGCCGCGGGCTGAGGATCGCGCAGCTTCAAAGCGGCAGGCTGCCGTCGACGGCTTCGCCGTAGACGTTGGCGGGCTCCCGCACTTCGTAGACGCACCAGCGGTAGCGTTCGCGAACCTCGTCGGGCACCTCGGGCGAACGCTCGGTCATCACGCTCATGCCGAGCACGGTGCCGATGCGGCCATCGAGCAACTCGGCATTGAAGCCTTTCTCCGGCGAGAAGTGCAGCTGCTGCCTGAGCGCATCGACGCCCAAGCGCGTTGCGCCCAGGTTGATGTAGAACACCAGATCGTCCGGATCGATATGCGCCCGGCTCCTGCTGTGCTCCATCACCTCGAACTTGCAGTCTTCCACCGTTCTCAATACCAGCTGCGCCGCCATCACTGATCTCCCTGTCATCACCATCGTCGCGACCGCCCGGGCCGTCTCGTTCAAGCCTGCGGATGCACGTCGGCCTGTTGCGGATAGTCCTTGAGCAGGCGGCGCGTCACCCCGTTGGTCCAGCCGAACCCATCCTGCAGCGGATATTCGCCGCCACGGCCGCCGCCCGGAACGCCGCGGCATTCGCCGCGCAGGCGGTATTTCTCGACGAGCTTGTGCTGGGTCTTGTAGACGCCGACCACGGTGTCGATCCAGCGCTGCGCGATGTCGCCCGCGAGCTCGTCGTGCCGATAGCGCCTGAAGCCCGCCACCGCGAGCCACTGCAGCGGCGCCCAGCCATTGGGCCGATCCCATTGTTCGCCCGACTCGTGCTCGGTGGTCGAGAATCCGCCCGCGGACAGCAGGCGCTTGCGCACCGTCTCGGCCAGGCGATCGGCCTGCGGCAGGCTCGCGAGGCCCGCGAACAGCGGCGCGACCGTGGCCCCGGTGAGCACCTCGCGCTGCCTTTCCTGGTCCCAGTCGTAGTCGAAGAACGCGCCGGCCTCTTCGTTCCACATGAGCTCGTGAATGGCCTCGCGACGCCGGAAAGCCTGCTCGGTGAAGCTCTGCGCGGCCGCCTCGTCGCCGACCTGTGCGCTGAGTTCGGCGATCGATTGCTCGAGGCGGAACATGAAGCTGTTCAGATCCACCGGCAGGATCGCGGTGGTTCGCGTGGTGCACAGGCCGCCGTCGTCGATGCACCAGCGCGAGGAGAAATCCCAGCCCGACGCCGCAGCCGCGCGCAGGTCGCGATAGACCACGTGCGAGTTGCGGTCGGCACCGCGCGCGGTGGTCACGTCTTCGCGATACGACTCTTCGCGCGGCGTATCGCGATCGTCCCAATAGCGATTCAGCAACGTGCCATCGAGCGTGCGCACGACATGGCGATGCTGCTCGCCCGCGCGAATCTCGTCCGCGCCTTCCATCCAGTACGCATGCTCCTTGCGCAGCTGCGGCAGGTAGTGTTCGGCGCGGCCGACGCCGTACTGATGGAACAGATCCACCATGAACACGAACATCGGCGGATGCGAGCGGCTCAGGTAGTAGGTTCGATTGGCGTTCGGAACGTGGCCGTAGGTCTCGATGAGCCAGGCGAAGTTGTCGGCCATCGACTTGATCAGGTCGAGCCGCCCGCTCGCGGCCAGGCCGATCATCGTGAAGTACGAATCCCAGTAGTAAAGCTCGGCGAAGCGACCGCCCGGCACCACGTAGGGATGCGGCAGCGGCAGCAGCGAGGAGCGCCGCGGATGCTCCTCGGGAAGCCGCGTCAGCACATCCCAGAGGTGGTCGATGTGTTCGCAGAGCGACCGCGAGGGATCGGAGCGATATTCGCCGTCCACCACCTGCGGAAGCTCGAAATGCTCGAGCACGAACGCCAGCAGATCGAAGTCGGGCTGCTGCTTGCGCAGGCGGTAGGCATCGAGAATGGCGGTCGGATCGAAGCGTGGCGAACAGTCGACGAAGGTCTTGCCGTCTTCGAAGATGCGGTTCAACTGAACGTCGACGAACAGCTCGTGATAGCGATCGGCCGGGGTCAGCGTATCGGCCGCCGGCACATGGCTCAGATCGCGGTCGGCATGAACGAGACTGGCGGCGGCCATTTCGGTGGGAGACAGCATTCACGCTCCTGAGCCGGGCTGCGTGGACCCGGCACTGCTTTCATCACTGGACGCGGCAACAAAGCCGCCGCGCTCGTATCGGGCCATTGTGTCGACGGTCACGCGACCTTCCCTGAATCGCCACTCGCTGCATCCTAGAGAACATTGCCTACAGCGGCAGCGGCCGGGGCGAATCGCCTGGACATGGGCTCGCGACAAAAAGCTGTGCAGAAGCAAATCCAGACGGTAGATTCCGGCCAATGCACGCCACCATCCTCGTTCTGACGCTGCTGCTTTGCGTAGCCGCGTCCGCGGTCATTCTTCGCGTTTCCCGCCTTCCGCTGCCGCTCACGCAGATCGCGCTGGGGGCCGCCGTGACGATTCCGGAGCACGGAATCTACGTCGATCTCGAGCCGCATCTGTTCCTGCTGCTGTTCGTGCCGCCGCTGCTGTTCGCGGATGGCTGGCGCATGCCCAAGCGCGAGTTCTTCCAGATGCGCGAACGCATCCTGGGCCTGGCGTTCGGGCTGGTGCTGTTCACCGTCGTCGCGGTCGGTTCGCTGTTGCACTGGATGGTGCCGGGCCTGCCGCTCGCGGCCGCGTTCGCGCTCGCGGCGGTGCTGTCGCCGACCGACGCCGTCGCGGTGTCCGCCGTGGCCGGTCGTGCGGGCATTCCGAAGCGCCTCATGTACGTGCTCGAAGGCGAGGCGCTCATGAACGACGCCTCGGGCCTGACGGCGTTCAAGTTCGCGGTCGCCGCGGCGATGACGGGCGCCTTCTCGCTGTCCGCCGCCTCGCTGGACTTCGGCTTCGTCGCCGTCGGCGGCCTGCTGTTCGGCATCGCCATGGGCTGGGGCATGGCGCTGTTCCAGAAGTGGCTCGCGAGCTGGAACCAGGTGCAGGCACAGGGCATCATCGTGATGACCCTGCTGCTGCCGTTCGCCACCTATCTGCTGGCCGAGGAATTCGGCACCTCGGGCATTCTCGCCGCGGTCGCCGCGGGCATGACGCTGAACCTCAAGAGCGACACCGACACCAGCTCGGTTTCGGGCGCCGAAACGCGCATCGCCACCACGCACATGTGGCGGATGATGGAGTACGTGCTCAACGGCGTGATCTTCGTGCTCATGGGCATGCAGTTGCCCGACATCATCGGCGAGGCGCTCACCGATTCGTTCTACGAAGGCGGGCTCAGGGACACCAGCGAACTGCTGATCTATTCGGTCGCCACCTGGTTCGCGCTGTTCGTCACGCGGCTGATCTGGGTCTGGGGGCTGCTGCACGTCACGCATCTGGTCGGCCGCCTGCGCGGCACCACCACCGGCCCCCGTCAGCGACCACGCAAACGCCTGGTGGTGGCGACCGCGCTCGCCGGCGTACGCGGGGCGATCACCCTGGCCGGCGTGCTGTCGGTTCCGCTGCTGCTCGATAACGGCTCCGAATTCCCGCAGCGCTCGCTGATGATCTTCATCGCCGCGAGCGTGATCCTGATCTCGCTGATCATGGCGGCGGTGGGCCTGCCCTGGCTATTGCGCGGCATGACCGTGGACGAGGATCCCGAAGAACAGGAAGAGCAGGCCGCGCGCATCCGCGCCTGCGAAGCGGCGGTCGCGGCCATCGCCAACGCCTCGCGGCAGGACGATCCGAACCACGACGAAGCCGCCAGCGATCCGTCGCCGATCTCGGCCGCGGCTTCGCGACTGATCCAGGCGTATCAATCGCGCATCACCACCTTGCGTGTCGACGAGGCGGCCGCCGAAGGCCTGCTCGAACGCAGCGCCGCCGATCGCATGCTGCGCCTGGTCGGCGTGCGCGCCGAGCGCGAGGAAGTGATGCGCCTGCATCGCGAGGACGAGATCAACGACGTGGTGCTCAATGCCCTGCTCTACGAGATCGACATGCGCGAGACCGCGCTGAGCACGAGTTCGCGCAAGCGCGAGCACTGATGCGCCGCGGCCTCGCACGGCGCTGGCGCATGGCGCTCGCGAGCGGCCTGCTGGCGATGTCTGCGGCCGTCGCGCAGGCCGAGCCGGCCTTCGATCCGCTCGACGAAGCGCAGGCGCTGCAAACCGCCACGGCGAGCGGCGGCGACCTGAGCCTGGGCCTGCTCGCCAATACCGGCAACACGCGCTCGTCCACCCTCACCGCACGCGGTGCGCTCGATCGGCACACGGCGCAGTACGACAACCGCGTCGATCTGCTCTATGTCGATTCGCATGCGCGCGGCGAACTTGCCGACCGCAAGTTCAGCATCGCCGACAAGCTCAAGCTCGAGCTCGGCCGGCGGAACTATGCGTTCGGCCTTGCGCACTACGATCACGACGAAGTCGCCGCGATCCGCGAACGCATATCGCTGGCCGCCGGCCTCGGCCGCCATCTGCTGCGCGGCGCCGACCAGCTCGATCTAGACCTCGGGCTCGGCTGGTCGAACGCGCAGGCGCAGGACCAGGACGGCTTCGAAGACCGCGTGATCGGCGTCGTCGGCGCCGTCTACGCGCATGCGTTCAATGCGCAATCGCAGTTTCGCCAGACCGTGCAGACCGAGTTCTCGTCGTACAACCTCTATCTGGCGAGCGTCTCGACGCTGAGGCTCAAGCTCAGCAAGCGCTGGTTCGTCTCGCTCGATTACGAGCTGCGCCACAACCGCAAGGCGGTGGCGGACACCGGGCACACCGACGAAATCCGCTCCGCGAACATCGGCTTCGATTTCGGCAAGGCGCCCGCGCAGCCGAGCCCCGAATCACCGCTCGACGACCTGCTGCAAAACTGATCGGGCGCTATTGCAGGTTCTCGATCGTCACGGGCTCGATCGCATCGGCCGGCGTGAAACCGAACACGCGCCCGTAAAAATACAGCTCGGCCGACAGGGCGCGCTGGTTGGTCGCCGCCGCGCGAAAGCCGTGTCGCTCGTCGGCGAACGCGACGTAGGCCACCGGCAAACCCTTGCGCTTGACCGCATCGAACATCGCCTGCGCCTGGTTCGGCGGCACCACCGGATCCTTGAGCCCCTGGAACAGGATCAGCGGCGTCGACAGGCGATCGACGTGATGGATCGGCGAACGCTCGACGTACACCGAGCGCATCGCCGGATACGGACCGACGAGGCTGTCGAGATAGCGCGACTCGAACTTGTGGGTGTCGCGCGCGAGCGTTTCGAGATCGCCGATGCCGTAATAGCTCGCGCCCGCCTTGAAGGTATCGCGGAACGTCAGCGCGGCGAGCGCGGTGTAGCCGCCCGCGCTGCCGCCGCGGATCGCGAGCTGATCGGCGTTGGCGAGGCCTTGCCCGACCAGATGCCGCGCCGCGTTGACCGCGTCGTCGACATCGACGATGCCCCAGCGTCCCTTGAGCCGTTCGCGATACGCACGGCCGTAGCCGCTGCTGCCGCCGTAGTTGACGTCGACGATCGCGAAGCCGCGACTGGTCCAGAACTGCGTCGAGGCCTTGAAGGTCGGGCTCGCGGCGCTCGTCGGCCCCCCGTGATTGAGCACCAGCAAGGGCGGCGCGACGCCTTCGGGTGCGTGAAAATCGCGGTTGCGCGGGGCGTAGTAGAACGCGTGCGCGCTTTGCCCGCCGGTGGTCGGAAACGTGATCGCCTGCGGAGCCGACAGATAGCCTTCATCGACGACGAGCGGGTTCGAACGCCGCAGCACCTGCGACTGCCCGCTGCAGAGGTCGACGCGCACGATCGAAGCGGGCTCGGACGGCGATCCGCCGATGAAGAACACGCCCGCCTCACCGACGCGCAGGCCGCCGATGTCGCGATACGGCGTTGGAATGTCGCGCTTCTCGCTCGTCGACGGATCGATCAGCGCGAGCGAGAAGAAGCCGTCGCTGCTGTACGCGCAGACGATGCGGCCTTGCGCGTCGAAGGCGTATTGCGAGGCACCGAAGGTCCATTGCGGCACGCCGAATTCGGCCTGCAGCGGACACAGCGCATGCGCCTCGCCGTTGCGCCAGGCGTAGAGGTTCCACCAGCCGCTGCGATCGGAGACGAACACGAGTTCACCGCCCGGCGACCACTCGGGCTGGAAGATCGATTCGTGCTCTCCGCCCGCGATGCGCCGCGCATTCGCGAGCGAGCCGTCGTCGGCGAAGTCGGCGATCCAGAGCGCGGTGCCATCCCACGGCAGGTTCGGATGATTCCAGCTGATCCAGGCGATCTGCCTGCCGTCGGGGCTCGGGCGCGGAGACGAATAGAAATCCGCGCCTTGCTGCAGGAAGCGCACTTCGTGCGGCGCACGCAGACCGATCGCGACGAGCCGGTTGACCGGCTCCTGCCCGGCGTTCTCGTGCGATTCGCGCACCGCGATCAAACGCTGGCGCTGCGCATCGACGACCAGGTCCGCATAGCGATGCGGATCGCCCGCGACGAGGCGTTCGGGCCTGGCATTCGCCACGTCGAGACGCAGGCGATACAGCGCCTGGTCCTCGTCGTTGCAGCCGTAGAGCCAGCCATCGTGCAGCGTGATCGCACCGCCGCCGTATTCGTTGGCTCGCGTGCGCGGGCTGAACCCGGGCGGAGTGAGGTCTTCGATGCGCTCGCCACGCTTGCGCACGAGTACCGAACGGCCGCCTTCGCTGGCCCGGCTTTCGAGCCAGTAGACGTCGTCGCCGTCGAGCTGGATCGCGCTGAGCCCCAGCGACTCGCCGAACACCGCTTCGATGCCGATCGGCGAGGCCCAGGCTCCGGGTTTGCGTTCCGTGCTCATGTTCGTGACTCCTGTCGAAGCATGTAGATCAGGTGCCGAAGTGCACACGCGATTCGGCAAGCGTCCGCATTGCGAGCGAACGCGATTCACCGTGCTTGAGCAGCCAGAAATCGTCGGCGCCGAGGCCGTTGTCGGCGAGCGCGATGGCGAGCTTCTGCGGCGGCTCGTCGAGCGCATCGTCGGCGAGTTCGAAGGTTCCCCAATGGATCGCGATCGAATGCCGGGCCGCGAGCTCCAGATGCATCTGCACGGCCTGCGCCGGATCGATGTGCTGGCCCTTCATGAACCAGCGCGGCGCGTAGGCGCCGATCGGCAAAGCCGCCAGGTCGATGCGACCGCAGCGCTCGACGATCTCGGGCACGCCATGCCAGTAGCCGGTGTCGCCCGCGAAATAGAAACCGCGCTGCGAGCCATGCACGGTGAAGCCGCACCAGAGCGTGCGATTGCGATCCCAGGGCGTGCGCGCGCTCCAGTGCTGCGCGGGCGTCGCACGGACGCGCAGACCGCGAAAATCGAAGGCCTGCCACCAGTCGAGCTCATGCACGTTGTCGGCGCCGAAGCTGCGCAGCTTGTCGCCGAGCCCGAGCGGCACGATGAAATGGATCGGCTGCGCCTGTGCGGGCGAACGCCTCGCGAGCTGCTGCACGCTGATGCGATCGAGATGGTCGTAATGGCTGTGCGAGATCAGCACGAGATCGACGTCGGGCAGCGCCGCGACGCTCGTCACGCAGGGCAGCTTGCGTGCGGGCCCCACGAACGAAAACGGCGAAGCGCGGCTGGACAGCACCGGATCGGTCAGCACGCGCAGGCCATCGATCTGCAGCAACAGGGTCGAATGGCCGAGCCACCAGATGCGCTCGCCGGCCTGCGCGAAATCCGGCGCCACGCTCCACTCGCGGGCAAACGCCGCATAGCCCGCGGCCGGCGCCTGCGGCAAGCCCTGCGCTCGGCGCTCGCGCCGCCAGCGCCAGAAATCACCGCCGACCGCAAGCTCCGGCTCCGGATTGACGAAGCCGTCGACGCGATGATGCGCGAGCGACGGATCGTAGTAAGGGTTGCGCCAGGCCATCGTCGTGTCGGCCTACTTCTTCGGTTGCGGACGCTGAATCGTCGATTCGAGATTGGCCTTAAGCTCTCGCGCGTCGAACGAATTCGCCAGGTTCGGCGTGCGCGGATTCTTGTAGACGAGGATGTCGGCCTGAGCCTGGTAGGCCGATTTATTGCCGCCGCCGAACAGCGAGCTCAGGCCGATCGACACGCCCGAGCCGAAGTTGCCCGAGCTGCCGCCGATGCCGATGCCGAAGTTGCTGCCGCCACCCGACAGCTGCGGGTCGACATTGGTCGCGCGATCGGCGATGGCGAACCAGTCGTAGCCATTCTGCAACGTGATCTCGGCCGCGCGATACATGAGGTAATTCTCGACGGTCTCGCGCGAGGTGGCCGAGTTGCCGACCGATCGGATGCGATAGCGGTTGGTCTCGAGCCGCTGCTCGCTGTAGCCCTCGCCGCTCTTGGCTTGCGGCTGGTACGGCGTGGCGGTTGCGCAGGCGGCGAGCAGCAGGCTCATGGCCAGCAGGGCGAAGGGCGTTCTGAGCGTTTCGGGCGACATGGTGGCGGCCTCTCGTTTTGTCGGATCGCGGTGGAGATGCTGCCCACAGTGTACGGAACCCGGCTGACTCGGACGCGATGCCTGTCACCCCTCAAAACCGGCCAGCTCGAAGCCGCAAGCCATCCGGGCTAGTCTGCGGGCTCGCGCTCCGACATTCCCGGTATGGTCAGATCACGGTCTTACGCTTGGCTTCAGCCGCTGCTCATCTGCACGCTCGCGAGCGCCTGCACGCAGCGCATCGAGAGCGGCGAGACCCTGCCGGCTGCGGCGAGCGAACCGCCGCAGCTGCAGCGGCTCTCGCGCATCGAACTGCGCGCGAGCCTGCCGCTCGCGCAGATCCAGGCCGCGCTCGACGAGGCGCTGCCGCGCCAGCAGGACATCGACGAGCGCATCAGGATTCGCGTGCCGCTGATCGACGATCCGCGCATTCCGTTTCACGGCAGCGTCACCCGCACGCCGCTGCAACTGCGTCCGGCGAGCCCGGCGATCGCGTTCAGCTCGGTGCTCGACGGACACGGCAGCGCGCCGACGCGCTGGACCGTGCGCGGCCGCGTCGACGGCAGGATCCAGCCGATGATCGACGGCGCCTACCGCGTGCGCTCGCGGCTCGAATCGAGCGTCGACATCGACGAAGCCCGGCTCAAGCTCGATCACCTGCCCGATATTTCACTGCGCAAGCTGCTGACCGAACGCTATCGCGATGCGCAGCGCGATTGGGCGGCCAAACTCGATCGCAAGCTCGACGAGCGGCTAGCCCTGCGCGACAAGGCCAGCCGGCTGTGGCGCTCGGCCTACGGCGCGGTGCCGCTGCGTTCGCGTTCGGTGGCGGATTACGAACTCACGCTGCTGCACCAGCCGATGCGCCTGCTGCTCGCCAATCCGGTGGCGACCGCTTCGGGCGATGTGGTGTTCGGGCTCGGGCTCGAAGGCCAGCTGAGCCTCGCGGTCGGCGGTACACCGCGCGCACCGGCGGCGCGCGCCCTGCCGGCTCCGCGCTTCGTCGACACGCTCGGCAATCGCTTCGATCTCGAGCTGCCCATCGCCGTCGATCTGGGCAAACTCGCCCAAGCGCTCGAGCAGCAACTGCACGAAGGCAAGCTCAGATTCGAGCGCCGCAACGTCAAGGTCGAAGGCGTCGGCGCAGGGAGCGACGGCAAGGAGCTCGTGCTGAAACTGCGCATCGAAGCCGGCACCTGGTTCCGGCGCACCAAGGCCGATGTCTTCATGCACGCCGTGCCGTTTCTCGACGAGGCCACGCACGAGCTCGCCCTGCGCGAGCTGCGCTACACGCTGCAGTCCGAAGACCTGCTGCTGCGCGCCGCCTCCTGGCTCACCTCACCCAAACTGCTCGCCGAACTGCAGGGCAAGGCGCGGCTGCCGCTCGCTCCGCTCGAGGCCCAGGCGCGCGACGCCGCGGCCAAGCTCGCGGCCGATGTCTCGAAACGCTCCGACGGCCTCGCGCAAATCGACGTGCAGCGCGTCTCGGTCGACGCGCTGAGCCTGCATCCGGGCTATCTGCTCGTACTCGTGTCGGCGGGCGGCGAGGTGCATGCGGATTTGGCGGCGCTGCTGCGGTGAAGACGGAAGACATAGCGGCAGAGGGGTGGCGCATCCACTGCATCTGCGTCTCCCGTTCCGCGTCTCTCGTCTGCCGGCCGTTCAAGCCGTCAACGCCAGGAACACCGGCGTGGTCAGCGCCGCGAGCGCGGTCGAGTACAGCAGGCTCGCGGCGGTCGCCGCTTCGAGGCTGTGGAATTGCCTCGCCATCTGGTAGACGTTCGCGCCCACCGACATCGAAGCCAGCAGAACCACCACGCGCGTTTCGAGCGATGGCAGGCCGATCAGCAGCGCGAGCGCCCACACCACCAGCGGCTGCACGAGCAGCTTGAGCGCGGTGATCGCGAGGCTCTGCGTGGCGTGTTCGCGCCAGCCGTAGCGCGCCAGGCCCATGCCGAGCGCGATCAGCGCCACGGTCGGTGCGCAGTCGCCGAGCATCTGCAGCGGCACGTCGACCAGCATCGGCAGATGCCAGCCGGTGAGTCCGAACGCGGTGCCCGCGAGCACGCCGACGATGATGGGGTTGCGCATCACGCTGCTGGCCGTGCTGCGAAAGCCGGCCAGCGACAGCGAGCCGCTGCGCGACCATTCGACCGAGGCGGTGCCGAGCGTCCACAGGATCAGCGCGTTGAACACCAGCACGAGCGACACCGCCGGCAGCGCCGCGTCTCCGAGCGTGAGCTTGGCGATCGGCAGGCCGAGCATGACGTTGTTCGAGAACACGCCACCCATCGCGAAGATCGATTGCCCGGCGCCGTCGAGCGCGAACAGCCTGGCGGCGATGAGCCGTCCGATCGCGAAGGTGACGAAGCAGCCGCCGAAGAACGCGACGAGCAGGCGCGTATCGATCGGCGGCATCTCCGACAGCCGGCTCATGAGCCGGAACAGCAGCGCCGGCAATGCCACCGAGAACACGAACTGCGAGAGCGCCGCATCGATCGTCGCCGGCCAGCGCGCCCAGCGCGTCAGCGCATAGCCCGCGAGCACCAGCACGAACAGCGGCGTCGCGAGCGCGAACTGATGCAGGAAGATCGACATCGACGCCGGATCAGACCGGCGGCGGCGGCAAGCCGAGCCGGCGATGCGAACGCGCGACGACACCGTCGGCGAGCGCCCGGCGCAGCAGGGGCGCGGCCAGGCTCAGGCTGCGCGCGGCCGCTGCGGCGCGTGCCTTGCGCAGCCGGCTGCGGCCCATCATCCCGGCCGCCCAGTCCGGCAGCAGCACCGCACCGGCGCCGAGAAACACTTCACGGAACAGCACGCCGCCCGGAACCGGCAAGTCGATCGAGCGCAGCACCTGCAGCACCGTGTGCGAACGCTCGTCGAAGCGCAGCTGCGGGCGCACGCGACGGAAATAGGCCTCGACGCCGGCGGCCGACTTCGGCACGCGCTCGGCGCCCATCGCCTCGGCGAGCCGGCTGGTCTCGAGAAAGTAGCGATCGCGATCGGCCGGCGTCAGCACGATGCCGCCCTGCCGGCTCCGGTAGCGCTCGTAGCCGGCCAGAAAGCTCCACATCTCGGTCACATGCACCCAGGTCAGCAGATCGGGATCGGCGGCCGAATACGGCTGGCCGTCCGGCGTGGTGCCGCGCACTTTTTCGTGGATGCGGCCGACCAGGGCGATGAGCCGTTCGGCCTCGGCGCGCGGGGCGTAGCTGGTGCCCGCGACGAACGCGGTCGTGCGGCGCAGGCGACCGAGCAGGTCCTGGCGGAAATTGGAGTGGTCCCACACGCCCGCGAGCGCGCGCGGATGCAGCGTCTGCAGCATCAGTGCGCAGACGCCGCCGGCCATCATGCCCGGGAAATCCGCGTGCACGCGCCAGGTCATCGTGTCGGGCCCGAACAGGCCGGCGTCGCCGGGCGGCGAGTCGTAGTCGATCAGCCGCTCGGTCCACTGCGCGCCATCGGTTTTCGGATCACGCGAGATCAGCCCGACGAGGGCGGCACGCAAGCGGGCTTGGAGGGAGTCGGGCAATCGGACGGCAGGCATGCGCGTATTGTCCCAGCGACGGCGCCGCGGCGAAACCGTGGTTTCCGCCATGGACGCATCGCCCGCTTCGTGTCAGGAGCGCGAGCCGCGCTCGCGCGCGAAGTGATACGTGAACTCGGCCCCGAACAGGAAAATCTGCGCCGAGTAATACACCCACACGATCACCACGACGAGCGTGCCGGCCGCGCCGAACGACGAGCTGATCGCCGCCTTGCCGAGATAGAGGCCGATCAGGAACTTGCCGGCCGAGAACAGCAGCGAAGTCACCGCCGCGCCGATGCCGACGTCGCTCCAGGCGATCGGCACGCTCGGCAGCAGCTTGTAGATCAGCGCGAACAGGCCGGTGATGACCGCGAACCCGACGAAGAAGTTGAGCACCTGCAACAGCGTCTCGGTGCCCATGAGCCACTGGTTCCACAAGGTGCCGACGGCGGCGATCGCCGCACTCGCCACCAGCGAGACGATCAGCATGAAGCCGATGCCGAGGATCATGCCGAACGAGAGCAGGCGCTTGCGCAGGAAGCCCAGCACGCCGCCGTGCTTGGGCACCGGCGCCTTCCAGATGCGGTCGAGGTCGGACTGCAACTCGGCGAACACCGTCGTCGCGCCGATGAACAGGGTCACCAGGCCGATCAGGATCGAAATCAGGCCGCTGCCGAGCTCGCTCGAGCTGATCAGGATCGCCTGGATCGCCTGCGCGCCGTTGTCTCCGACCAGTTCGGCAAGTTCGCCGAACAAGGCTCCGCGCGCGGCCTCTTCACCGAAGATCAGGCCCGCGGTGGTGATGACGATGAGCAGCAGCGGAGCGAGCGACAGCATCGTGTAGTACGCGATCGCCGCGCCCATGCTGCTCGCGTTGTCGTCGACCCAGCCTTCGGCGGCGAGGCGCCCGATCTGCTTGAGCTGGGCGAAAGTGAGCGGGATGCGGGGCACGGCAGGCTCCAGTCGGCAATGGCGTCGCGAGCAAGCCTGAACACCGGCGTCCGGCACCGCGCTGAATGCGCGCAGCGCGCGCTGCGATCTTCGACCGCGATTGGAAAGGCCCGGTACAGCGCCGCGCTCTCATGCTGCGCGCCGCAGCGCATCCAAAAAGGGGAACACGATGTCGTCCACGACCTCGCTCGGCGATCGGGCCGACGGGCCTTTCTTCATCGTCTTCAACATCGGCTCCGGTCACGGCGATCCGCAGGCCGCGCGCCGCATCATCGACGAGGCCATGAGCGCGGCGCAGCGCCGCTACGAACTGCTCAGCGTCGACGACCCCTCGCAACTGCCAGAGCTCGCGCGCGAAGCCGTCGAAAAGGCGCGCCAGCAGAACGGCATCGTCGTCGCCGCGGGCGGCGACGGCACCATCAACTGCGTGGCCGGCGCCGTGCTCGACAGCGAGCGGCCCTTCGGCGTGCTGCCGCAAGGCACCTTCAATTATTTCGGTCGCGCGCACTCGATCTCGCAGGAGATTGCCGAGTCCGTGCAGACCCTGCTGAGCGGCCATGTCGAGCCGGTACAGGTCGGCCTCATGAACGACCGGCTGTTCCTGGTCAATGCAAGCGTCGGCCTGTATCCGCGGCTGCTCGAGGATCGCGAAAAGTTCAAGCGCCGCTACGGGCGCCACCGCATCGTCGCGCTGTGGTCGGCCGCGCACACGCTGCTGCGCAGCAGGCGCTACTGGCTGTTGCGGCTCGAGGACGAGCGCGGTCGCGAGGCGACGCTGCAGACGCCGACGTTGTTCGTCGGCAACAACGCGCTGCAATTGCAGCAGGTCGGCCTGCCCGAGGCCGAGGCGGTCGAGGACGGTCATCTGGCCGGCGTCGCGCTCAAGCCCGTGAGCCGCTGGGCGATGGCCGGGCTGCTGTTCAGCGGCGCGCTGGGCAGGCTCGGGCGCGCGGAGTCGGTCATCAACTTCGCGTTCCGCGAGCTGCAAGTGCAACCGGTCGTGCAGGGCCGTCGGCATCATCGCGAGCTCAAGGTGGCGATGGATGGCGAAGTCTTCCGGCTCGCGCCGCCGCTGCGCTTTCGTGTCGCGCCCAAGCAGCTGCGGCTGATCACGCCGATCGATCGGCCGGAACCCGCATGACGGTGCTGCTGCACATCTCGGACCCGCACTTCGGAACCGAGCAGGCCGCGGTCGCCGATGCGCTACTGAGGCTTGCGTACGACCAGAAGCCGCAGGCCGCGATCCTGTCGGGCGACATCACCCAGCGTGCGCGCGTGCGCGAATTCGCCGCCGCACGTCGCTTCATCGACACGCTCGCGCTGCCGACGCTGTGCCTGCCCGGCAATCACGACGTTCCGCTGTTCGATCTGTGGTCACGCCTGCGGCGGCCCTACGCACGCTATCGCGCCGCGTTCGGCGGACCGTTCGAAGACAGGATCGAAGCGCTGATCGAGACCGACGATCTGCTCGCCATCGGGGTCAACACCACGCGCTGGTGGCGGCACAAGGACGGCGAGGTCTCGGACGCGCAGATCGAGGCCGTGTCACGGCGCCTGCGTCGCGCATCGGCCGGTCAGCTGCGTATCGTCGTCACGCATCAGCCCGTGCACGTGACCAAGCAGCGCGACGAGAAGAACCGGCTGCACCATCACGAGCCCGCGATCCGCGCCTGGTCGGCGGCGGGCGCAGACCTGATTCTCGGCGGACACATCCACCTGCCCTATTTCCGCAGCCTGCGCGCGCATTATCTCGATCTGCCGCGCGAAGTCTGGGCGATCCAGGCCGGTACCGCGCTGTCGAATCGCGTCCGCTTCGAGGCGCCGAACAGCGTCAATGTGATTCGCTACGATGCCGGCGTGAACACGGGTTGCATCGTCGAGCGCTGGGATTTCAAGCAGGCCGAACACCGCTTCGTGCTCAACGAATCGCTCGAGGCACTGCTCGATCGCTGAGCTCTGACACCTCGCGGCTCAGGCTGCGGCGAGCACGTCGGCCTGCAGGCTCCACAGCGAGGCATACAGACCGCCGGCCTGGCGCAGCTGCTCGGGCGCGCCATCTTCGACCACACGGCCGTCCTGCAGCACGATGATGCGATCGAAGCCCGCGACCGTCGACAGCCGATGCGCGACCGCCAGCACCGTGCGCCCGCGCATGAGATCGTCGAGCGCGGCCTGGATCTCGATTTCGGAATGCGTGTCGAGCGCCGAGGTCGCCTCGTCGAGCACGAGGATCGGCGCGTTCTTGAGAAACGCGCGCGCGATGCCGAGCCGCTGCCGCTGTCCGCCCGAGAGCATCACGCCGCGCTCGCCGACGAGCGTGGCGTAGCCATCCGGCAGATCGCGGATGAAGGCGTCGCAGTAGGCGTGGCGCGCGGCGTCGTGGACTTCGTCGTCGCTCGCCTCGGGCCGGCCGTAGCGAATGTTGTCGAGAATGCTGCGATTGAACAGCGCGATCTCCTGCGGCACCACGGCGATGCGCTCGCGCAGCGAGTCCTGCGTCACCGAACGCAGGTCCTGGCCGTCGATCTCGATCGCCCCACCCTGCACGTCATCGAGCCGCTGGATCAGCGTGATCAGGGTCGACTTGCCGCCGCCCGAAGGGCCGACGATGCCGACGCGCTGCCCGGCCGGAATCTCGAGATCGAGTCCGCGAAACACATGGCGTTCGCCCGGGTATGCATAGCGGACCTGCTTGAACACGATCGCGCCTCGCAGCGGCGTGAAGCCGCGCGCATCGGCCGGATCGACGACCGCGTGCGGCTCGCCGATCACGCGCAGGCTTTCGGCGATGCCGCCGAACTGCTGCGAGGTGTTGATCAGCGCGAAGGCCAGATCACGCGAGCCGTGCAGGATGCGAAAGGTCAGCGCGCTGATGATGACGACGTCGCCCGGCGTGATGCGTCCGGCGCGCCAGGCCAGGATCGCCCACAGCAGCATCGACCCCGCCATGACCCACAGGCTCAGGTCGTGCAGCACGCGCGTCTTTTCCATGAACATCCAGCTGCGCCGCTGCGCGCTCGCTTCGACGCCGAGTTCGCGCTCGAGCCGGGCGCGCTCGCGCTCGCGCGCGGCGAAGGCCTTCACCGTCCAGACATTCGAAACCACGTCGACGAGCTGGCCGTTGGTGCGCGCTCCTTCTTCGGCGAAGCGCTGATGCAGCGGGCGTCCGCGCGAGCCGAAAGTCAGCACCACGCCGCCGACCACCGCGACGAAACCGACGAGCGCGAGCGCCATGCGATAGTCGATCGTGCAGAGCACGACGACCGCACCGAGAAAATCGACCACCGGTGGCAGGATGCTCCAGGTCAGCGAGCTGAAGATCAGCGTCACCGAACTCGCGGTCTGGCTGATGCGATTGCCGAGCGCACCCGAGAAATGCTGCGCGAAATAGCGCATCGGATGGCCCGTCAGGTGATGGAACAGGTCGAGCCGCAGATCGACGCCGGTGGCGACGACCGTGCGACAGCCCAGCCAGCCGCCGAGCCTCCACAAGGTCTGCTCGACCGCGATCAGGCCGAGGAACAGTCCGAGCGGAAACCAGATCGGCGCGGCCATGCGATCGGGCACCGCCATCGCGTCGACGATGAGCTTCATGCCGTACTGCACGGCCACCGCGCAGCTCGCCGCGCCGACGATGATCGCGAACAGCAGCGAGAACTGCGCGCGCCGCAGCCTGATGTAGCGCAGCAGGAACGGAATCGGCCGGTTCGGGAAGCCGGCAGCGGCCGGAGCGGCCCGCGGACTGTGTGCTGCGCTGGTCACGCCGAGCGCTTAAGCCGGCTCGGTGGCAAGCGACGAGACACTCGCCGCCACGCTCGCGACGCGCGCCTGCTCGAACGCGAGCTGCCGGGCGAGGCCCGCATTCACGCTGCGCTGGCCCTCGGCATCGGCGAAGCCGAACAAGCCGGTTTCGCAATGGCGATCGTTGATCCAGCCCGGATAATCGAGCACCGGATACAGGCAGACGCCTTCGACCGGCACATCGCGATCGAGCGCCTGCAGCACTTCGTCGCAGACATAGCGCAGCCACTTGGCGCGAGCGTCGCCTTCGGCGCCGGTCTCGGCGATCAGGATCGGCTTGGCATAACGAGAATGGATTTCGCCGAGCATGTCGGAGAACGGGCGATAGCGCTTGTCGCTGGGCGGAATGGTCTTGCCACCGAGCACCCACTGATTGTCGCTGTAGTAGTTCACGCCGATGAGGTCGATGATGTCGTCGTGGCCGCCGAGCTCGGGCTGCTCGCGGCCGGTCAGCAGATCCCAGGCCGCGTATTGCGCCAGACGCGCACGCTCGGCATCGCTTCGCCTGTCGGGTGAAGCCGCGACCACGTTGATCGCCGGATCGGCGAACACCGTGCGTACCTGGGGCACGACGCCGCGCAGCGCATCGACCGAAGCGATCGCGGCACGCGCGAGCTGGCGCTTGAGTTCATCGCCACGCTTCCTGCCGAGCGGCCAGAACTTCGACATTTCGCCGCCGGCCCAGGACCAGTACGAGATTTCGTTGACCGGACAGACCAGCGGAGCGGCGATGCCTTCGTCGCGCATCACCGCCGCCGCGGCCTTGGCGAACGCGGCGAAGCGATCGACGAAGGCCGGCGACCAGATGTCGAGATCGTCGGGCCAGCCGTAATGACACAGATCCCAGATCACCTGGATCCTGTTTTCCCGGGCCGCACGCAGCATCGGCAGAAAGCTGCTCCAGTCGTACTGCCAAGGGCTCTTTTCGATCAGGTGCCAGCGCAGTCCGTCGCGTACGGTCAACAGGCCGTGCTCGCGCATGCGCTTGTAGTCGGCAGCCGCGTTGCGATCGTGCGCGGTGCTCGCGAGCAGGTCGAGCCTGCGTCCATCCTCGCGCCGGTGCGAGGAGCATTCGAAACCACCGAGGAAGAAGCTGGACAGCTGCGTCGGTCGATGCATGGGCGTCCTCCTTCAAGCGCGGCGCAGTGCGATGCGCGGCTCGTCCTGAGCTTCGCCGTTCTGCGTGTCGATGAGCTTGTTGAACAGGGTGATGGCCTGTCCGACCACCTGGTCCATGTTGTAGTAGCGATAAGTGCCGAGGCGACCGACGAAGCTGACGTTGGGCGTCTTGTCGGCGAGCTCGCGGTACTGCTTGTAGAGCACCTGGTTCTCTTCGCGCGGAATCGGATAGTACGGATCGCCTTCGGCCGATGGATATTCGTAGGTGAGGCTGGTCTTGCCGTGCACCTGGCCGGTCAGATGCTTGTACTCGGTGATGCGCGTGTACGGCACGTCCTGCGACGGATAGTTGACGACGGCGACCGGCTGGAACCATTCCTGATCGAGCGTCTCGTGCTGGAAGCGCAGCGAGCGATACGGCAGCTTGCCGAAGCGGTAGTCGAAGAATTCGTCGATCGGCCCCGAGTAGATCAGGTGGTCGTAGTGCACGTCGTTGCGAATGTCTTCGAAATCCGTGTTGACCATGATGCGGATGTTCGGGTGATCGAGCATGTTCTCGAACATGCGCGTATAGCCGTGCAGCGGCATGAACTGGAAGCTGTCGCCGAAGTAGCGATCGTCGGCGTTCGTGCGCGTGGGCACGCGCGCGGTGACCGCCTTGTCGAGCTGGCTCGGGTCGAGGCCCCATTGCTTTCGCGTGTAGCCGCGGAAGAACTTCTCGTAGAGCTCCTGCCCGACCTGGCTGATGACCACGTCTTCGGAGGTGCGGATGTCGTCGAGCGCGGTCGCGCGGCCCGCGAGGAACTGCGCGACGCCGGCCTCGTCGAGATCGAGACCGTAGAGCTTGTTGATGGTGGTCTGGTTGATCGGAATCGGCACGAGCTGGCGGTCGACGTCGGCGAGCACTCGATGCTCGTACGGACGCCAGCGCGTGAACTTCGACAGGTAATCGAAGATGCGCTGCGCATTGGTATGGAAGATGTGCGGGCCGTAGCGATGCATGAGCACGCCGCCGTCGTCGAAGCAGTCGTAGGCGTTGCCGCCGATATGCGGGCGGCGGTCGATCACGAGCACGCGCTTGTTCGCCTGCGAAGCGAGGCGCTCGGCCAGCACCGAGCCCGCGAAGCCGGCACCGACGATCAGATAATCGAAGCCGGAGCGGCGAGCCGCCGGCATGCTGCGTCCACGACGCGCGGAATCCATAGACACGGTATGCGATTCTCCAGTGGAGGCCGGTTGCGAGCGACCGCGCGCATCGACCATGAGCTTACCCATCTCGGCACAAGTGCGGTCCCACGACAAGCCGTCGATGGCCGCATCGGCCTGGGCGAGGAAGGCCTCGCGTTCGGCGCCTTGCCTGAGCGCCGCTTCGATGCCTTTTTCGAACGCGTCGATGCCGTCGGCGATCTGCACCACGCCGCTGTCGCCATAGTGGCGCACGACGTCGCGGATCGGCGTCGACACCACCGGGCAGCCGCCGGCCAGATATTCGGGCGTCTTGGTCGGGCTGATGAAGCGCGTCGACTCGTTGAGCGCGAACGGCAGCGTCGCCACGTCCCAGCCTTGGAGATAGTGCGGCAACACGTCGTAGACCTTGGGGCCCAGATAGTGAATGTTGTCGCGGCGCGGCAGCTTGCTCTGATCGATCTTCACGACCGGGCCGATCAGCACGATCTGCCAGTCGGGCTGCCGCTCGGCGAGCCCGGCGACCAGCTTGAGGTCGAATCGCTCGTCGATCACGCCGTAGAAACCCAGGCGCGGATGCGGAATCTCGGACTGGTCTCCCGGCTCGAACAGCGCGCCGCGCGCCTTCGCGAAGTGGCCGATATCGACGCTGCTCGGAAACGGATGCACGTTCGGATGCCGCTCGCGCTTGGCTTCGAACAGGCTGTAGCCGCCGGTGAAGACGAGGTCGGCGCGCTCGAGCAGTTCCTTTTCGCGTTCGAGCAGTTTCGGCGGCGCGCCCATGAAGGCCGAGAGCTCGTCCATGCAATCGTAAATCGTCAGCGAGCGCTGCAGATGGCGCGTGAAACTCTGGCTCATCGGCGTGTAGTACCAGAGGATCAGCTCGCTCGGCGGCACGCCGGCCGCGGCCAGATGCGTATCGATCAGCTGGCGCTGGATCTGGTCGGTGCGTTCTTCGCTCAAGCCCTGGGGCAGATGCGGCACCAGAATCTCGACGCCTTCGTCGTAGCGCGCTTCGAGTTGCGGCTCCTGCAGTTCCTCGTGCGTGAGCGGCTCTTCGAAGAACATCACGCGGTGGTCGCGGGCGAAGCGCGTCATCAAATGTTGGGGGCGCTGGTAGACGAACTGCCAGCGCAAGTGCGAAAGACACAGCAACACCGGTGCGCGACCTTGGCTGCGCCCGCTGAAGCGCATCGGTGTCGCGGTACGACCGACGCCGGATTTGCCGATCTGGATCTGATTGGGAGCCCAGCTCATGATGTCCTCTCGTCCACGGAAATGGTTCACCGACAGCCAAGGACGAGCTCAGATCATCGCGATTCAGTTGCAGTGCAGCATTTTGCGACGACGGCATGGCCGCCTTCGACGTGGCACGTAAGGGCTGCTACGGAATGAGCAGGCTCCCCCGGCTTGCTGGGGCTGAAACCTTGTATTGCGAAACGGTGTGCTGCCGGAGCCGTCCTTGGCATGCGGGCACGGTTTCAAAATGCCTGGGGCAGATGAGTCTGCCCTGAATCCAGGCTCAGCCCTTACGGTCCGGCTCCAGGGCGCAGACCTGGCTTGCGCCGGCTTTATCCGCGACGGCATCCGTCGTATCCGAGGCGATCGCATCCGGGGCGATCAGCTCGGGTCGCCGCGCCAGGAGCGGGTGCAGGAACACGGCGGACAGCACCACGAGCACACCGAGATAGAAGCGCGGTCCGAGCTCGCGCTGCTCGTTGAAGATCAGGGCGGCGAAGACGATGGTGTAGATCGGCTCGAGGTTGATCGTCAGCTGCGCGCCGAAGGCCGAAATCCGGCGCAGGGCGACGAGCGACAGCGTGAACGGCAGCAGGGTGCAGGCGAGCGCGAGCACCCCGATCCAGAGCACGTCGAGCCCCGCGGGCGGAACCATCAGCGAGGCGAAGCCGCCCGGCAAGAACGGCGCGGCAGCGGCGATCAGCACCAGGCCGGCGCCGAGTTCCAGGCCCGTCACGAGCAGCGAATCGGCCCGTTCCGCATGCCGCTTGTTGAGCGCGATGAAGAAGGCGACGAACAGAGCCGAGGTGATGCCGACCAGCACGCCCAGGCGCATGTCGTCCGGAACGCCGCCGACCACCAGCACCACGCCCGGAACCACCGCGAGCCCGAGCGCGAGTTCGCGCCAGTCGAAGGGCCGCTGGGCGATCCAGGGCTCGATCACCGACAGGAACGCCGGCGCGACCGCCAGACAGGTCACCGCAACCGAAGCGTTGGCGAGCTTGATGGCGCCGTAGAAGGTCAGCCAGTGCAGGGTCACGAGCACGCCGATGCCCGCGAAGATCGCGACGAGGCGCCTGGGCGTTCGCCGCAGTGCGCGCCAGACCCCGGGCAGCACGAACAGGCAGGCCACCACGATCAGCAACCGCCACCACACCAGCTTTACGGCATCGAGACTGATGAGCTTGCCGAGGATGGCGGTGAAGGCCCACAGCAGCACGCAAAAATGCAATTGCCAGCGGGCTTTGGCGACGTCGGTCATGACGGGCGGCTTGCGAACCAGGCGCGGAAGCGAAAGGCCGCGCAGCTTGCCTGTGCGCGTGCGATCTGGAAAGAGCGCCGCGCCGGGCCCGGAGGCGCCGAAGGTCTAGGAGCGCCGGCATCGCCGGATTAATCTGCGGTTCCTCGCTGCGTGCTCTGATCCAACGCCCATCCCGGAGACTTCCCATGATCCGATTTTCGTCCCCCACCAGCGGCGACGTGCAAATGCTCGATGCCCACGCCAGGCAGCTGCTCGACGTGATCGGCAAGAGTGCCGGCGAACGAGGCGTCATCACCGCCGGAGAAATTCCCGCCGCCCTGTCGGCCTTGCGCTCGGCCATCGCCCAGGACGCTCCGCAGCATGCGCGCACCGAAGATGCCGACGATCCGGACGAACGCGATCACCAAGCCCAGGACGTCAGCCTCGGACGCCGGGCTTTTCCGCTCGTCGACATGCTCGAGCGCGCCGCCAAGAACGGAAAAGACGTGACCTGGGGCGTCTGAGCCTTTGAAGTTTTTAGATGAAGTGCTAGGCCCGGACGCCTCCGCGCAGCCGGGCCTCCATGCTCAGGTAGACCACGCCGGCCAGCAGCAGCGGCATCAGGTAATACACCGCCCGATAGGCCAGCAGCGCGGCAAGCAGCGGAGCCTCGTCGACCTGGCCCCTGAGCACGGCCAGGAACACCGCCTCCATGACGCCGAGCCCGGCCGGCACGTGAGTGATGACGCCGGCGATGGCGGCGAGCAGCAGGGCCGCGAGCACGGCGAAGTAGTTCACCGCGCCATCGAGCAGCAGGTACGGAATGCTCGCGATCACCAGCCAGTTGGTCACCGAGAACGCGAGCTGCAATGCGGCGAGTCGCCGGTGGGGCAGATCGATCGGGATACCCCTGATGATCCACTCTCGCCTTCGCGAAACCGCGCACAGCACCAGATAAGCGGGCGCCGCCATCAATAGCAGCGCTCCGAGCACCCGCAAGGCTTCTTCGCCGAGGCGAGCCTGATCGCCGATCTCGAGCGCGCCGCCCACGAAGATCAGCCCGAGCAGGAGCGTGTAGCCGATCCAGTTGCCGATCATCGACATGCCGAGCACGCGCGTGATGACGGCGGTGCGCAAGCCGAGGCGCGAGTACAGCCGATAACGAAAACCGACACCTCCGACCAGCGCTCCGAAATTCAGGTTGAACGCATAGCTCACCATCGCCGTGGACAGCACCGCGCGATGGCTCAGCAAGTGCCGGGTGTAGCGCCGGCCGATCAGGTCGAACGAGGCATAGAGTGAATAGCTCAGGGCGACGAGCAGCACCGCGAGCATGAGCTTCGACGCGGTGTAATGAGACAGCGAAACTCCGACCTGCGCCCAGTCGAGATCACGCGCCTGGTGGTAGAGCAGCCAGGCAATACCCGCAAAGAAAAGGGCCGTGAGCGCGCGACGCGCCCACGGCCACCAAGCTCGCTGCTTTGGAGCGACGAGCACCTCGGCATCAGAGGCGGTGTCAGAAACCGAGTTTGGCATTCTCGCCGAACGCATCCTTCTTGCCGGTCGCCATCGCCTTGGCGAAGGCATAGAAACGGGTCACGGTGTTGCTCGGACCATCCCAGTATTCAGCCTGAGTCGGAGTGACCTTGAGCAAGGCGACGTTCGGATCCTGGTCGCCTTTCGGAAACCAGACATCGATCATCTTGTTCCAGAATGTCTGCTTGAGCGATTGATCGCGCACGAGCCTGGCGTGACCGCTCACCGAGACGTATTCCGAATCGCCCTTGTTGGCATACGTCAGGCAAACCTTGCCGTCGTGGTCGCCGACTTCCTCGGCCTTCGGCGACGCGACTCCGATCACGAACCAGAGCGTTCCGTTTTCCTCGACTTCGATGGTATGCAGCGGCCGGCTGCGCATCTCCATGTCGCGGTCGAGCGTCGTCAGCATGCCGACACGCGCTTTTTCGACCAGCTTGCGAAAGTGCTGCAAATGCTCGGCGTCGGACATGTCCTGACGGTTCGAATGAGTCAAATCATTCATGGCGATCTCCACTGGATTCTGCGTTGGCTTGCGATTCCGCAACAATCACTGTTTGGAACCGCTCAAATGATCGAAGCCGCAGCATGCTGATGAGGCACTGAAGCCGCTCTGAATTCGCTTGACGCGCATCGATGTGCTCGTCATCGATGCTCCGCGCGCGTCGGCTACAGAACAGTGAGCTGCATAACAGTTAATGGGCTCGTCAGTTCACGGGCGCATGCTGAAAGCCGTCAATTCCAGGAATTCCAGCGACGTCAAGGAGGATGTCATGAGACCGGACACCACGATCAACGCTTCGGACAAAAGCAGGCAGGAGCCAACGGAGAAAAGCCTGCACGACCTGCAGGAGAGCGGCTCCGATTTCGGCAACTTCTTTCCCAAGCATCACGTTCTGCTCGCCTTCGAACAGGAGCAGCAAGCACGCGACACTCAACGGGCCCTGGAGGACGCCGGCTTCAAGGAACTCAAGGCCATCGATGATCGTGAGATGGAGGCCGCCTCACAGAAAGGATTGGATTCGGCCAGCCCGATCGCCGCGACAGGCGCCTCGCTCAAGATGGTCGAGCTGCACAACAAGCTCGCCAAGGAAGGCTGTCATTTCCTGCTCGTGAAAGCCGAGGGAGACGAACAGACCGAGGCACTCATGAACACGGTGCGCCAGCGTCCTTTCCGGCTCGCGCAGAAATATCACCGGCTGGTGATCGAGGTCTTGCACTGAGCTTCTTGCGAGCCTCTTCATCCAACAAAAAGCCCGCTCGAAGCGGGCTTTTTGTTGGATGAAGCCTGCATCAGGCTTTGAGCTCTTCGCCGAAATAGCGACGCAACTTGTCGACCTTCGGTAGCGCCACACCGGCGATATAGCCCTCGTTCGGATGCAGCGCCGCGTAGTTCTGGTGATAGGCCTCGGCTTCGAAGAAATCTTCGAGCTTGTCGAGCTTTGTCACGACCGGCGCCGAATACACTTGCGCCGCGTCGAGCTGCCGGATGTAGGCCTCGGCGATGCGCTTCTGCTCTTCGTCGGCATAGAAAATAGCCGAGCGGTATTGGGTGCCGATGTCGTTGCCCTGTCGATCGAGCTGCGTCGGATCGTGCGCCACTGCGAAGAAGATGCGCAGCAGGGCACCGAAGCTGGTCTGCGACGGGTCGTACTCGATCTGCACCACCTCGGCGTGATCGGTGCGTCCGGTGCAGACGGCCTTGTAATCGGCGGTTTCGGCCGTCCCGCCCGAATAGCCGTTGACCACCTTGAGTACTCCGGAGAGTTCGCGATAAACCGCTTCGACGCACCAGAAGCAGCCACCCGCGAGCACCGCGAGCTTGCGGCCCGGCGACGAGGCCAGCGCTTCGTCGAGGTCGGCGACCGGGAAATCCTTCGGGCTGATGCGCAGGCTGCTGTTGAAGAAGCTCATGAGTAAAGGTCCTGAAAATGGATCGGGGCACTGCCTCAATAATGGGGCGGGATCTCGTCTTCCAAAGAGCCGCGCGCCGCGCCTTCGGGCGTCGGTGCCGGCAGGCGCTCGGCAAGTGTGCGCACCGCGCGCTGCAACTGCTCGACGAGCTGCTGCTGCCGAATGAGTTCCTGGTTCAAGGTTTCGAGCGTCGCCTCCTGATAGGCGAGCTTGGTTTCGAGCTCCATGAGGCGCGCGTCGTGTGAAGGCTCCGACATGATCCGGCTATGCTCCCGCAATGATCGAGGCGCCCTACCCTACACCTTCTGTCGCCGAAGCCGCTGCCCGGCTCGCTGAATTCATCGAGCGTCATCCGCGCCTGTTCGTGCTGGGCGGAGCCGGCTGCAGCACCGACTCGGGCATTCCGGACTATCGCGACAGCGACGGCGCCTGGAAGCGTCGCCCGCCGGTGACCTACCAGGCCTTCACGCAGGACATCGCGACGCGCTCACGCTACTGGGCGCGCAGCCTGATCGGCTGGCCGGTGATCGCCGCCGCCAGGCCGAACCGGGCGCACACCGCGCTGGCCGCGCTCGAAGCACGCGGCCATTGCCAGACGCTGCTCACGCAGAACGTCGACGGCCTGCATCAGGCGGCCGGCAGCCGCCACGTGATTGACCTGCATGGACGGCTCGATCGCATCGTCTGCCTGGGCTGCGCGGATGTCACCGCGCGTTCCGCGTTTCAGCAGCGGCTCGGCGCGCTGAATCCGCAATGGGCCGGCCTGAGCGCGAGTACCGCGCCCGATGGCGACGCCGACCTCGACGAGGTGGATTTCTCGTGTTTCGAAGTGCCCGAATGCGCCGTTTGCGGCGGCATGCTCAAGCCCGACGTGGTGTTCTTCGGCGAGAACGTGCCGAGCGCGCGCGTCACCGAGGCGATGGACAGTCTGAGCAAAGCCGATGCGATGCTCGTCGTCGGCTCGTCGCTGATGGTGTTCTCGGGCTACCGTTTCGCGCTGACGGCGGAGCAGCAGCGCAAGCCAATCGCGGCGATCAATCTGGGACGCACGCGCGCCGACGATCTGCTTGCGTTGAAGATCGAGCAGGGCTGCGGCGAAACGCTGCAGGCCCTGCTCGATCTGCTCGACCGCTGATCAGAGATCGAAGCGGTAGCCGAGCACGAAGGCGACGACCAGCGGATTCAGATCGAGCTTGGTGCGGCTGGTCGCCAGGCGCGTGCCGTCTTCGGCATCGATGGTGATGTTGGCCGTGGTCTTCAGCAGCGTGTACGACACCGAACCCGACAGGCTCCAGCGATCCGACAGCTCCGCGGACACGCCCATGTTGAAGATCGGCGCCAGGTCGTCGGCTGCGGCGGCATCGACCGTGGTCGACTGCCCGAGCTTGCCGTTGCCCGCCGCGAGCGTGGCACCGAAGCGCGTATTCAACGCATTCTTGAAGTCTTCGTCGGCCTTGATATCGGTGAACCAGGTGTAGGTGGCGCCGACGCCGACATACGGACGAATCTTTTCCTGCGCATCGCGGAAGTAATACTGCAGCAGGATCGCCGGGCTCCACTGCGTGACCTTGGCGAGCGGGTTGAAGTCCGGCGAACCCAGGTCGACGGCGACCGCCGATCCGAGCGGGCCGGTCGGCTGCACCACGCCGCTGCCGTAGAGCTTGAATTCCGCCGGAATGCCGCCTTCGAACTTGATCGCGAGATTGTCGGTGAGGAAATACGAATAGATCAGCGCGAGCGTGTTCGAGGAACCAACCTTGTTCGTGGTGTCGGAGGTGAAATCGCTCTGGACGCCGAGCGCGGCGAGCGCGCCGGGCTGGATATGGCTGCGCAGCGGCGTGCTGCTGTCCAGCGTATCCACATGGAACACACCGATCTGCACGAGATGCCGCCCCTTGCTGGCCGGGGCATCGGACTCGTCCTGAGCCTGGGCAACGAAGGACCCAAACAAGGCTACCGCTGCGAGCGACCAGCTGCCGAGAGTACGATTCATAAGCTCCATCCTTCGTTGTAGTTTGTGTCGATCATCATCAGCGCGCGCTGCATTGGCGCGTGCCCGAACCTGAGCAGGGAAAACTAGCATGAGCCTGAGCCTGTATCACGCCTGCGTGCCGACGCTGACGCGTGCACTCGAAAACCTGATTGCCGTACTCGATAAAGGCGCTGCGCATGCCGAGGCGCGCAAACTCGATCCGCTGGTCCTGCCGGGCGCCCGACTGTTTCCGGACATGTTTCCGCTGACGCGGCAGGTGCAGATCGCAACGGACATGTCCAAGGGCGCAGTCGCCCGCCTGGCCGGCGTCGAGCCCGAGCGCTACGAAGACACCGAGCAGACGTTCGCGGAGCTCGTGGCACGCGTCGAAAAGACCGTGACCTTGATCCGTGGATTCGAACCCGCCCGCTTCGAAGGCAGCGAGCTGCGCGACATCGTGCTCAAGTCTCCGCGTGGTGACCGGCATTTCAAGGGGCAGGCTTATCTCCTCGACTTCGTCTTGCCGAATGTCTTTTTTCATTGCACGACGGCGTACAACATCCTGCGCCACAACGGCGTAGAACTGAGCAAGCAGGATTTTCTGGGTTCTTTCTGAACCCCTGCAGAACCTCGCTCGAATCGCGGGACGGCGTTTCGCAATCGAAGCGCCGAGTGCGGGAAGAGTGACTAGAAGTCGCTGCGCCGCCGGCGCTTGCCGGCCCCGAGCCAAGGCAGGATCAGGCCAACCAGAATGCCGCCACCCACTAGCGATGCGCCGGTGACCAGTGTGCGTCGGCGCGCACGCTCGGCGTCGTAACGCGAAGCGGCGACCTGGCTTTGCTGCTCGGCCGACTCGAGCGCCTGCTGCAGGCGCTCGTTTTCGCCCGAGAGTTCGAATGCGGGCTTGGCTTTTTCGAGCAACGCCTTGGCGTCGGCGAGTTCCGCATCGAGCGCCTTGATGCGCGACTGCGCCTCCACCAGCTGCGATTGCAGCTCCTTGAGCTTCGTCTTGGCCGCAGGCTCCGCAGAAATGTAGCGCGCCGTCAGCCAGCCGCTGCGGCCATCCGCGGTCCTTACCTGCGCAAAGCTCTGCGCTCCGAGCGTCTGCAGCACCGTCACCTTGTCGCCGCTGTTGACCACGCCGACCGATGCGGCGTCGTTGCGCGGGGCATCGCGCAAGGTGACGCTGATGTCATCGGAAATGTATTGGCTGCGTCCCCCTTCCTGCGCAAACGCAGGCGCGGAGCCGAGCACGAGGCTCAATGCCACTAACGTCCTTGTCATAGTGGCCGGAGTCTAGCAATGCGCGCCGACTCTTGAATACCCGCCGTCCAACTGCGTTTAAACTACCAGCGATTTCCACAGAACGACCGCCATCGCCCATGAAGCCCATATTCCTGACCCAGTTCCTCATCGAAGAACAACGCGCCATGGGCAAGATCACGCCCGATCTGCGCCTGCTGCTCGAAGTCGTCACGCGCGCCTGCAAGCGCATTTCCATTGCGGTCGGCAAGGGCGCGCTCGGCGGCGTGCTGGGCGATGCAGGCACCGGCAATATCCAGGGCGAGGCGCAGAAGAAGCTCGACGTCATCTCCAACGACATCCTGCTCGAAGCCAACGAATGGGGCGGTCACCTCGCCGCGCTCGCCTCGGAGGAAATGGATCATCCGCACCCGATTCCGGAGCAATACCCCAAGGGCGGCTACCTGCTGCTGTTCGATCCGCTCGACGGCTCTTCGAACATCGACGTCAACGTCTCGGTGGGCACCATCTTCTCGGTGCTGCGCAAGCCCGAAGGCAGCGCCTCGAGCGAAGACGATTTCCTTCAGCCCGGCACGCAACAGGTGGCCGCCGGTTACTGCGTCTACGGCCCGAGCACCACGCTGGTGCTGACGATCGGCAACGGCGTGCATCAGTTCACGCTCGATCGCGAGCTCGGCAGCTTCGTGCTCACGCAGCGCGACATGAAGATTCCGCCCGACACCAAGGAATTCTCGATCAACATGTCGAACGAGCGCTTCTGGGAAGCACCGGTCAAGCGCTATATCGACGAATGCGTCGCCGGCAAGGACGGCCCGCGCGGCAAGGACTTCAACATGCGCTGGGTCGCCTCGATGGTGGCCGACGTGCACCGCATCATTACGCGCGGCGGCGTCTTCATGTATCCGCTCGATTCCAAGACCAAGAGCCAGGGCGGCAAGCTGCGCCTGATGTACGAAGCCAACCCGATGAGCTTCATCATCGAACAGGCCGGCGGCGCCGCCACCACGGGCCGCGAACGCATTCTCGACATCAAGCCGAACAAGCTGCACCAGCGCGTGCCGGTGATCATGGGCTCGAAGAACGAAGTCGATCTGGTCTCCTCTTACCACTGAGGCCTGCCGAATAACGAGAAACCCCCGCATGGTTGCCCATGCGGGGGTTTCTTTTTGCCCTCGTGAAGCGCGAATTACCGAGTTTCGGGCTTCATTGAATAAGTGGCGGAGAGGAGGAGATTCGAACTCCTGTGCGGGCTTTCACCCACCATCCGATTTCGAGTCGGCGCCGTTATGACCGCTTCGGTACCTCTCCGCAGTACAATCATCATCGCAGCAAATGCTTGTTTTAGCACTAGTTAAGCTCCCGTACGGGCTAGCCCCGGTGAACTGCGGATGAACTCAAGCCGCCGTTCCCTGCCTAATGCTCTCCGGCCATTCGGTATCCCTGACCCTGGTCCGAGCGCTTGTTGGGCGACTCGAAGCATGTGTTAGGGTACGCGGCCCCGCGATGAGGCGCGCATTGTAGATGATTGATGCAGTGAAGCCTACTGCCTTGCGAAAAAAGGGAAGTTGGACGATGGCCGCGCTGTTCAGCGTCGCCGCGGCCTGTTCCCTGACGACCTGCACTCCCTCGGTCACCGCACTCGAAAAAGTGCGCATGACCGGCGTGCTGCGCGTGGCGACGGTCAACAGCCCGACGAGTTATTTCGTCGGTCCCGACGGAGCCACCGGCTTCGACTACGACCTCGCGAGCGGTTTCGCCAAGCAACTCGGTGTCGAATTGCAGATCGAAGTGGTCGCGTCCGCCCCCGATGCGCTCGAGCTCGCGCGCCAAGGCAAGGTGGACATGGCCGCCGCCGGGCTTGCCGTCACGCCTCAGCGCGAGACCATGGTGAGTTTCTCGCCGCCCGTGCGCAGCGTGGTGCCTCAGCTGGTCTATCGCATGGGCCAGAAGCGGCCGAAATCCTGGGAAGAGCTCGACGGCGGCCGCCTGGCCGTGCCGAGCCGCAGCGCGCAGACCGAACTGCTGGCGGCCCAGCGCCTGCAATACAGCGGCCTCCAGTGGGAGGAAGTCGAAGAAGGCGACGCCGAAGACCTGCTCGAGCAGGTGGCCGACGGCAATCTCGACTACACGCTGGTCAATTCGGACCTCGTATCGATCAACCAGCGCTATTACCCCAAGTTGCGCGTGGCCTTCGCAGGCGCGGAATCACAGCCACTGGCCTGGGCGTTTCCGAAATCGCACGACAACAGCCTGACCCAGGCCGCCGCGGACTACATCACCGGTGCCGGCAAGCTCGAACTCGCCCGCTTGCAGGATCGGCACTTCGGGCATATCGAGGCCGTCGATCACATCGGCGCGGTGGCGCTTGCGACGCACATGCAGACGCGCCTGCCGGCGTACCGCAAATCGTTCGAGGCCGCGGCGCGCAAATCCAAACTCGACTGGCGCCTGCTCGCGGCGATCGCCTATCAGGAATCGCATTGGGATTCGGCCGCCGTGAGCCCGACCGGTGTGCGCGGCATCATGCAGCTCACCATGCAGACCGCGCTGCATCTGAAAGTGGACGATCGCGAAGACCCGCTGCAAAGCATCTCGGGCGGCGCGCGTTACATTCGCGGCATTCTCAATGATCTGCCCGAAGACATCGGCGAACCCGATCGCACCTGGCTCGCGCTGTCGGCCTACAACATGGGCACGGCGCATCTGAACGACGCGCGCAAGCTCACGCAGAAGCTGGGCGGCGATCCGAACCGTTGGCTCGATGTGCGCAACAACCTTCCGCTGCTCACTCAGCCGCGCTGGTATCGCCAGACCGAGCATGGTTATGCACGCGGTCGTCAGGCGATGGAATTCGTCAGCAACGTGCGCACGTATTACGACATGCTCGTCTGGCTCAGCGAATCCACTTCGCCACCACTGCAATCCGTGCAGGCCGATTCGACGCTGCTCGACGAGCAGACGATTCCCGCAGGTGGAGCCGTTGCAGCCGAAGTGGCGATTCCCGACCCCAGCGAAGTGCTGCGCATTCGAGCGCCGATTCTGTAACGTGGGTTTGGTTTTTCGCGAACTCGGCGCGACGCGGCCATCATTGCGCGAAACTTCAATCGTCGTTGATCTGCTGCCCCGGAAACAGTTCTTCATTGAAGCCGAAGCGCGTGAAATCGCGCACGCGCATCGGATACAGAATGCCGTCGAGATGATCGCATTCGTGCTGCACGACGCGAGCGTGAAAGCCATCGACATTGCGATCGATCACATCGCCGTGGAGATCGAAACCGGTGTAGCGCAAGCGTTGATAGCGCGGCACCACACCGCGCAATCCAGGCACTGACAGACAGCCTTCCCAACCCTCTTCCTGCTCGTCGCTCAAGGGCGTCAGCACGGGATTGATCAGGATGGTTTCGGGCACCGCCTGCGCATTCGGATAACGCGGGCTCGACGTGAAGCCAAAGATCACCACGCGCAAGTCGACACCGATCTGCGGCGCGGCGAGTCCGGCACCGTTGAGCGCGCGCATGGTGTCGAACATGTCGGCGACGAGCTCGCGCAATTCCGGTGTGCCGAATCGCTCGACAGGACGCGAGACGCGCAACAAGCGCGCGTCTCCCATGCGAAGAACCGGGCGGATCATGCGAGCCTCACTTGAGCCTCAGGCGATCGACAATCTGGCCACCGACGATGTGCGTATCGATGATCTCGTCGACATCCGCTTCGCTCTCGTAGCCATACCAGATGCCTTGCGGATAAATGACCATGCAAGGCCCGAGCTCGCAGCGTTCCATGCAGCCGGCATTGTTGATGCGCACCGAGCCCGGCCTTGCAAGCTGGAGTTCCTTGATGCGCTTCTTCGCGTGATCGCGCGCCTCGACCGCACCGTGAAGCCCGCAGGAGCGACGCTCACCAGGCTTGCGCACGTTGGTGCAGAAGAACACGTGATGGCGATAGAACGGACGAGCCTCGGAACTCACTGCCTTCTCCTGATCAGATGCTGCGGCTCAACCCGGCTTGGCGCCGAACGCATAGCTGAAATTCACCGCCGTCGACGAATCCGTATGCTTCACGCCGGGCTCGACTTCGCTGTTGTTCTGCACCGTGAAGATCAGCGATGCGAACAGGTTGCCGATCACGTAGAGCTTGAGCTCTGACACCGATTCGGTGAACGTGTTCGATTCGCCGCTTTCGACTTTGACTCGCTGGCGAATGCCGCTCGTATCCGACAGCTTCCACTGGTAATCGAGACCGAAGCGGCCGATCAGGTCGGAGTCCTTCTCGCGCGATTCCTGCGCTTCCTGCTGACGCGCACCGGCACCGAGTTCGATGTCGAGCAGATGACGCGGCCCGGTCAGGACGTGACGACCGAGACCGGTCGTCTGCGAAGTGCGCTGGCGAATACCGCCGAACATATCCTTTTCGAACTCGCCGGCCAGAAACGCATAGGTCTGCCCGGAGAACGTGTAGTCGACCTTATCGGTGACCAGATACCGCTCGCCCGATGTCTCGCCGCTATCGGCCGTGTTGATCGCCTGGGCGGTCAGCACGTTGCGCCAGGCATCCTGCTGATAATTGAGCGCGAACTTGCCGTTGATCGAGCGCGTCTCGCTATTTCCCGAAGTGCTCAGCACGCCGAGCGAAGCTTCGCCCCACCAGGGTGCTGCGTCCGCAACAGCCGGCGCAACGAACAGGCACGGGAGAAGCAGCCACGCATTCCTTTGCATCGAAGATTTCCTTTTTGTCGCTGACTAATACGAGTTGAAGCCGATCGCCTCGAACGAAGTGATCAGACCGCCGCAGATCCCTAGGGAGTCGGCGGCTCGGGCGCAGGATCGGCCTGCGACGGAACGACCCGCGCCGGTTCCTGCGGCACCACGGTTTCCTGCCGTGAGAGCAGGGTTTCCACCTTAAGCAGCAAAAGCTCGGCCAAGGCATCCTGAATGAACTCGCGCAAGCGATCCTCCTCGGCTTCCTTGGCGAGAATCTGGCCTTCGTTGAACGAGTAATCGCGCGTCATGCGCAGGCTGCCAGGTGGCACCAGCACCTGTGTCGCCGTGTGCACTTCGTAATCGACCGTGGTGACGAGCAGAAACTCCAGCGCCTTGCCGTCCGGCCCCACCGAGAGCACCTGACGGCCTTCCTTGAGATTGCTGAGCTTGATGGTGGCGTGAGCGCCCGCCGCATCCTTGGTGACTTCGGCGCCCTGTCGCAGCAGCCGCGTGCGCAGCGAAGTCTCGAGCGGCGGCTCCGACACCCGATACGGAGCGACCACTTCGATATAGACCTTCTGCAAGGCCACCGGCAGCGGTCGCGACCCTGCGGGATGAAAACCGCAGCCCGCGATCAAAACCAGCAGCGCGCTCGCTGCAATCCAGCGACATTTCGACACGATGCGCGCAACGCGGCTGCCGGATGCTTTCACTCAGATCACCAGGTTGACGAGTTTGCCGGGCACCACGATCTGCTTCTTCACGGGGGCACCGGCGATGAAGCGCTGTACCGATTCTTCGGCCAGAGCCGCCGCGATGATCGCGTCCTTGCCCGCATCGGCCGCGACATCGATCTTGCCGCGCAGCTTGCCGTTGACCTGCACGACGAGCGTGATCTGGTCACGGACCATGGCTTCGGCGTCTGCAACCGGCCAGCGCTGATCGAGAATGCCGTCGCTGCCACGCAGCTCGACCCACAGCGCATGCGCCACGTGCGGAACCACCGGGCTCAGCATCAGCGTGACGCTCTCCCAGACTTCCTGCAGCACCGCGCGCGACTGCGCCCCGTCGTCGCTGAAACGGCTGACGGTGTTGAGCAGCTCCATGATCGCGGCGATCGCGGTGTTGAAGGTGCGGCGGCGGCCGAAATCGTCACCGACCTTGGCGATGGTTTCGTGCAGCGCGCGGCGCAGATCTTTCTGCGCATCGCTCAGCGCGCTGGTGTCGAGCGCCGGCGCGACGCCGAGCTGCACGTGCTGGTGCACCGCGCGCCACAAACGGCGCAGGAAGCGCGCCATGCCTTCGACGCCGTCTTCCTTCCAGTCGAGCGAAGCGTCCGGCGGCGCAGCGAACATCGAATACAGGCGTACGGTGTCGGCTCCGTACGCATCGATCATCGCCTGCGGATCGACGCCGTTGTTCTTGCTCTTGGACATCTTCTCGATGCCGCCGATGGTCACGGGTTCGCCGTCGACCGCGTGCCGGGCCGCAATCGGCTGGCCCTTGGCATCGCGCTCGAGCACGACCTCGGCCGGATTGATCCAGGTCTTCTTGCCTTCCGCGTTTTCGCGGAAGTAAGTCTCCTTGATCACCATGCCCTGCGTGAGCAGCTGCGTGAACGGCTCGTCGCTCTTCACCATGCCTTCGTCGCGCATGAGCTTGTGGAAGAAGCGCGAGTACAGCAGATGCAGGATCGCGTGCTCGATGCCGCCGATGTACTGGTCCACCGGTAGCCAGTAGTCGGCGCGCTCGTCGAGCATCTGGGTGTCGTTGTCCGGGCAGGCGTAGCGCGCGAAATACCAGCTCGATTCGAAGAAGGTATCGAAGGTGTCGGTCTCGCGCGTCGCAGCGCCGCCGCAGTTCGGGCATGTGGTCTTGGCCCAATTCGGATCGGCCTTGATTGGCGATTGCACGCCGGTGAATTCGACGTCCTCCGGCAACACGACGGGCAGCTGATCTTCCGGCACCGGCTGCGCATCGCACTTCTCGCAGTAGATGACCGGAATCGGGCAGCCCCAGTACCGCTGGCGCGAAACGCCCCAGTCGCGCAGGCGGAAGTTCACGCGGCGCGAGCCGGTGCCGGCCTTTTCGAAGCGGTCGGCGATCGCGTCGAAAGCCTGCTTGAAATCGAGGCCGTCGTATTCGCCCGAATTGATGCAGATGCCATGCTCGGCCGAGCACTCGGCGCGGATCGATTGCAGCTCGCGCAGCAGCGGCTCCTTCACCGAACCTTCGACCGGATCGTCCTCGTCGGACAGCGAGCCGAGCGTCGCCAAGCGTGCTTCGAGCTCGGCTTCCTTTTCGCTGCGGATCACGCGCTTGATCGGCAGGCCGTACTTGGTCGCGAATTCGTGATCGCGCTCGTCGTGCGCCGGCACCGCCATGACCGCGCCGGTGCCGTAGCCCATCAGCACGAAGTTGGCGGCCCAGACCGGTACGCGCTCGCCGCTGATCGGATGGATCGCGAAAATGCCCAGCGGCATGCCGCGCTTTTCCTGCGTCTCGAGCTCGGCTTCGGCGACGCCGCTGCGCGAGGCCTCGGCCAGAAATGCGGCGAGTTCGGCATTGCCTGCGCCGGCCTTCTTGGCCAGCGGATGCTCGGCCGCGACGGCCAGATAGGTCACGCCCATCAGCGTGTCCGGGCGCGTGGTGTAGACCGTCAGCGGCTCGGCTTCACCTTCGACCTGGAATTGCAGCTCCAGGCCCTCGGAGCGGCCGATCCAGTTGCGCTGCATGGTCTTGACCGGCTCGGGCCAGCCCGGCAGCGCGTCGAGATCGTCGAGCAGCTCCTGCGCGTAGGCGGTGATCTTGAGGAACCACTGCGGAATCGAGCGCCGCTCCACCACCGCGCCGGAGCGCCAGCCGCGGCCGTCGATGACCTGCTCGTTGGCGAGCACGGTCTGGTCGATCGGGTCCCAGTTGACCACCGAGTCCTTGCGATAGACCAGGCCCTTCTTCATCAGCCGGGTGAACAGCAGCTGTTCCCAGCGGTAGTAGTTCGGCCGGCAGGTATCGAGCCGGCGCGACCAGTCGTAGGCGAAGCCGAGCCGCTTGAGCTGCGCCACCATGTAATCCATGTTGGCGTAGGTCCACTTGGCCGGCTGCGTATTGTTGGCGATGGCCGCGTTCTCGGCCGGCAGGCCGAAGGCGTCGAAGCCCATCGGCTGCAGCACGCTCTTGCCGAGCATGCGCTGATAGCGGCTGATGACGTCGCCGATGGTGTAATTGCGCACATGCCCCATGTGCAGCTTGCCGCTCGGATACGGGAACATCGACAGGCAGTAGTACTTCTCGCGGCTGGGGTCTTCCACCGCCTTGAACGACTGCTCGCGCTCCCAGAAAGCCTGCGCCTGCGCTTCGAGATCGGCGGGGCTGTATTGCTCCTGCATGTGTTTGATTCTTCGGGTACGGAAAGGGCGAAGTTTACGGGCCGGACCTGTTTCATGAAACGTTGGGCTTGAATACCACCAGCGGTCACAGGTCACGCTGGCCGCCCGCCACGATGCGGAGATGTCGCCGCTGACTGCCCGGATTCCCGCTCGACGTCCTGTCCCGCGCCGTGGCTTCTGCACGACCATCCATACGCTCATACCGCGATCGTGTTCGGCTCGGGGCGAGCGGGCGCGCGTACAGCGATATCGACTGTGCAGCACGAGCCGACAATCCATTGACCGCCGGACAAGCAGCGGCTGGTCGAAGATCTCTGTCGCCGGCCATCGGCGCCCCGTCGATCTGGTCGATCCTTTCGACTGCCGGCGTCGCCCTGCCGGGCCAGATTCTCAAGCACGGCGGCGTTCACGGTACCGATGCCCTATGCCAGACCTCTCGGTCGCCACCTCATCGACGCGGACGATTTCCCCCTACGTCCCCCGCACGCTCGCAGAGAGAAGAGAGGCATGGATCGGCCGATCGCCGAACGCAC
The DNA here is from genome assembly GCF_000271305.1 of Hydrocarboniphaga effusa AP103. GTDB lineage: Bacteria > Pseudomonadota > Gammaproteobacteria > Nevskiales > Nevskiaceae > Hydrocarboniphaga > Hydrocarboniphaga effusa. The sequence goes on along the minus strand of NZ_AKGD01000001.1, from coordinate 2,539,590 downwards.
GCCCGATTCCTTGCAGCGCCGCCTCGAACGTCGCGGTTCATGCTGATGAAGACATCAATTGGAGCATCGTCTTCGCCATCGCTACGCGGCCTTGGGCGACTTTGAAGCCGTTGCGAGGATCGCGGCCCGCGAGACCGGGCTCCGAGTCGTGCCGCCCAGCGGCAAGATTTGTCGGGGACTGACAAAAAGTGTCAGCTCCAGCGAGCCATGGCCCCTGAGAACATTTCATAAATTATTGTTTTCATGAAAAATACGGCCTTCAATCCGGGTTGGCACCCCGGTTGCCAGATGAATCCCGGCGGGATCAGTCCCCCAACGTCAGATCCCGAAACGATTGATCGGCACACCACCGGAGAGTCTTCAATGAACAAGCAGCAAGGTTTCACCCTGATCGAACTGATGATCGTCGTGGCGATCATCGGCATTCTGGCCGCGATCGCGATTCCGGCATACCAGAACTACATCAAGAAGGCGGCGTACACTGAAGTAATCACAGCCGCAAACGGACCTAAAGTCGCCATTGAAACCTGTGTTCAAACAGAAGGCTCGCTGGCCAATTGCGACACCTACGCGAAGATCGGAAGCACCGCCCCAGCCGCCACCAACGCAGTTGCGTCGGTGACAATTACGGCTACCACGGCAGCCATTGTGATGACTCCCAATGCCTACAAAGGCATCGCTGCAACTGATACTTGCACAATGACACCGACCGATTTGGGTAGCGGCCAGCTGAAGTGGACCTACAGTGGCGTTTGCCTGACCAACAATTACGTTAAAAATTGATCGGAACTCACTGGTTCCGACAACTAACGTAACCAGGGTGAAAACCGGGGCGTCTCGCCCTGGCATTCACCCTCCCTCAAACAAGGCGCCATCTCCGGATGGCGCCTTGTTTTTTGCACCATTGTTCATCCCGCCGGATTTGACCCGCGCTACGTTATGTGGACGCCAGGTCGCGTTTTTTTGTGCGGACGATGGCCATTTCCGGTCTATCCACAGCGCGACTGGGCCGAGTTCGCCAACGCCCTGTATTCGGGGTTCGATGCCAATCCACCGCACATCCCATGCTAATGTCCGAGCATGGAATCGAAGACTGCCCGCCTGACCCTACTGATCGACCCCGACAAGAAGCGGGCCTTCGAGAGCCTTTGCGCATCGCAGGACCTGACGCCGTCGCAGGTGGTACGCCAGCTGATCCGCGACTACCTCGCCAAGCATGGCGTGAGCTACGCCCGCAACGAGCCTCCGCGCGCCTAGGTGCCGGCAGTCTCAGCGGCGGCCGCGATGCGCCTGCCGCTCGATCTCGTCGGCCCAGGCCGGGAAATCGAACTCGTCGCCTTGGTAGAGCATGGCGGCGCGCTTGTTGAGCCGCGCCGCACGCGGCGGCCAGTCGCCCTCGCGCTGGGCGAGTGCGATGCGGTTGCCACCGACTTCGACCTTGAGCACGGCGACCTGTCCCGAAAACGCCCGGCGCAAAGCGCCGAGCACCGCCGCGGACCGGCCGAGCGCGCCGACCAGGTTGACCACCAGCACGCCGCCCGGTCGCAGACGGTCGTGCACGCTGGCGAAGAACGCCTCGTCGCATAGGGCAGGCGCGATGCCACGCTCGTCGCAGCCATCGGCGATCACCACGTCGGCGGGCTCCCCCTGGCCTCGAAAATGATCGACTGCGTCGACGCATCGGAGACTCCAGCGCGCACTGCCTTCGGGCAATTCGAACAGCGGCGAGAGCTGGATCACGGCCGGGTCGATCTCAAGTGCGGTGATCCGCGTCTTCGGCAGTTCGCGATGGCAGTATTTGACCAGCGAGCCGCCACCCAGGCCGATCATCACGATGTGCGCAGGCTGGGGCTGCAGCAACCGGAAGCAGAGCATCTTGCGCAGATACGTCAGGACCAGTTCCTGCGGGTCGCGCAGGCTCATCTGGCTCTGGGTATAACGCAGGCCGAAGCAGAGGCTGCGGTATTCGGCGTCTTCGATCACGGCCGGCCGCAGGTAGCGGCCACTGCGTAGAGACTCGCGCAGCCGCGATAGATCACCCTCGGGAGGATCGGCCAGATGCACCCTCACCTCCCGGCCGCCGAGCCGCAGCTGGACCGTCCACCAGCCCGGTTTGCCGGCCTCGGCAAGCGGCAGCCCATCCACCGGCGGATCGAGCGGGGGCGGCTTGGCCGTGCTCATGCCGACGCGCTGGCCGCCAACGCGTCGGCGAAGCCGGCGAAATGCACGGGCTCGCCGCCCTCGGGCACCAGTTCGGCCCGTACCAGCTTGCGCAGCACGTTGGGCCGGGCCTCGCAGAGCAGCACGCGCACGCCGCGGCGGCGCAGGTTCTGCATCGCCTCTTCGAGCGTCTGGATGCCGGTCATGTCCATGAACGGAACCTGCCCGAGCCGGATGACGATGGCGCGCGGATCGGTATGCGTCTGCGCGAGCGCGCGCTCGAGATTCTGCACCGCCCCGAAGAACAGCGGGCCTTCGATGCCATAGACGAGCACGCCCCCCGGCACGCCGGGGTGCGGGTCGCCATCGGCGATCGGCGGCGCCTGGCTCGAGACCTCGACCGCGTTCGCCATCCGCCGCAGGAACAGCAGCATCGCCAGGATCACGCCCACGTTCACGGCAACCACGAGATCGGCGAATACGGTCAGCAGGAAGGTGATCAGCAGGATCGCGACATCCGGCCGCGGAGCGGTGCGCAGCATGCGGGCGAAATGGCGGGCCTCGCTCATGTTCCAGGCCACCACGAACAGGATCGCGGCGAGCGCGCAGAGCGGAACGCGGGCCGCCAACGGTGCCGCCACCAGCAGGATCACGATCAGCGTGAATGCATGCACGATGCCGGCAAGCGGGCCGGTGGCGCCATTGCGAAAGTTGGTCGCCGTACGCGCGATCGCCCCGGTGGCCGCGAAGCCGCCGAACAGTGGCGTGAGCAGGTTGGCGATGCCCTGCCCGATGAGTTCCTGGTTGGAGTCGTGGCGCGTGCCGGCCATGCCGTCGGCGACCACGGCCGAGAGCAGGGATTCGATCGCGCCGAGCATCGCGATGGTGAACGCCGAGGGCAACAGTTCGACGATGCGATCGAAGCTCAGCGCCGGCATCACGAGCTTGGGCAGGCCTTGCGGTATGCCGCCGAACGCACTGGCGATCGTCGCCACGCCCTCGAAGTGGAACGCCGACTGCAGCAGCGTGGCGACCACCATCGCCACCAGCGGCCCGGGCACGCGCCTGAAGCCCGGAAGCCGGGGCGCATGGAGCGTCAGCACGAGGCTCAGCAGGGCCAGCGCGGTGGTCGCCGGATGCAGAGCCGGCAGTGCCTCGACCAGATGCAGCAGCTTTTCGTGGAAGTGCCGGCCAGCCGGGGCGTCGAGCCCGAAGAAATCCTTCCACTGCCCGACCCAGATGATGACCCCGATACCGGCCGTGAAGCCGAGGATCACCGGATCGGGGATGAAGCGGAGCACGCCGCCGAAGCGCGCAAAGCCGAGCAGCACCAGCATCAGTCCGGCCATCGCGGTCGCCAGCAACAAGCCATCGACGCCGTGCGTGGCCGTCACGCCGGCCAGAATCACGATGAAAGCCCCCGTCGGCCCGGCGATCTGGATGCGGCTGCCGCCGAACAGCGAAACCGCCAGCCCCGCGATGATCGCGGTGTAGAGCCCCTGCTCGGGCTTGACCCCCGACGCGATCGCGAACGCCATCGCCAACGGCAGGGCGACAATGCCCACGACGAGCCCGGCGACGATGTTCGGCAACCACTGATCACGCCGGAACAAGCCGGCCCGCGCCGCTTCGACTATCGCGATCATGCCTGCTTCCCCGTCAGTTCATGCGCATCATATTATGATGATATGCACATACGAATCGCATCGGTCGCCATGCAGGCTCCGTTTGGCGGCCCGCTGCCGCCAGCAACCGGGCCCCTGGCCGATCTGATTGACGGTTCATTCGCGCCCGGCCCAGTATTCGCGACTCGGTTCCAAGCCCTTTTTGCAGAAGGAAACATTGGATGGCAACGGCCTCGACGCTGATCCCGGCACCGGCCCTCGGCGGACTGGCGCGCAAGCTGGTGGCCGACAAGCTGCTGGCCGAGGAACAGGCGCGGGAATTTCAGCAGAAGGCCCAGCGCAGCGGGCAGTCGTTCGTTGCGCTCGCCGTCGAGGCCAAGGCCGTGGCTCCGCTGCGCGTGGCCGAGATCGCCAGCGGAGACTTCGGCGCCGCGCTGGTCGATCTCAATGCGGTCGATATCGATCCGAACCTCATCAAGGATCTCTCCGAGAAGCTGTTGCGCAAGACGCACACGCTGCCGCTGTACAGGCGCGGCAAGACGCTGTTCGTGGCGGTGTCGGACCCGACCAATCTGGCCGCGCTCGACGAGATCAAGTTCGCCACCGGCTTCAATACCGAAGCCGTGGTGGTCGAGGAGGACAAGCTCACCAAGGCGATCGAGGCCACCTCGCAAAGGATCAGCTCGGCGTCGATGGAACTCGGCGATGCCGATCTCGACAACATCGACATCAGCGACGGCTCGGTCAGCGAAGCCGACATCGCCAAGTCGGATGCCGACGAGGCGCCGATCGTGCGCTACGTCAACAAGATCATGCTCGATGCGATCGGCCAGAACGCGTCGGACATCCACTTCGAGCCCTACGAAAAGCAGTACCGCATCCGCTATCGCAAGGACGGCGAGCTGCGCACCGTCGCAACCCCGCCGGTGGCGACCGCGCTGCGGCTCGCGGCGCGCGTGAAGGTGATGTCGCGGCTCGATCTGGCCGAGCGCCGCATTCCGCAGGACGGGCGCATCAAGCTCAACCTGTCGCGCACCAAGGCGATCGACTTCCGCGTCAGCACCTGCCCGACGCTGTGGGGCGAGAAGATCGTCTGCCGAATTCTCGATCCGAGCAGCGCGCAGCTGGGCATCGACGCGCTCGGCTATCAGCCCGAGCAGAAGCAGGCCTACCTCAACGCGCTCGACAAGCCGCAGGGCATGATCCTGGTGACGGGCCCGACCGGCTCCGGCAAGACGGTGTCGCTGTACACCGGCCTGAACATTCTCAACCGCGACGACATCAACATCTCGACGGCCGAAGACCCGGCCGAAATCAATCTGCCGGGCGTCAATCAGGTCAACGTGAACCCCAAGGTCGGGCTCACGTTCGCGGCGGCGCTCAAGGCTTTTTTGCGCCAGGACCCCGATGTGATCATGGTCGGCGAGATCCGCGACCTGGAGACCGCGGAGATCGCGATCAAGGCCGCGCAGACCGGCCATCTGGTGCTGTCGACGCTGCACACCAACGATGCGCCGCAGACCATCGTGCGCCTCATGAACATGGGCGTGCCGGCCTACAACCTGGCCTCCACGCTGACGCTGATCATCGCCCAGCGCCTTGCGCGCCGGCTTTGCGGCGTCTGCAAGCGGCCTACGAGCATTCCGCGCCAGGAGCTCATCCGCGAAGGCTTCACCGAGGCCGAGGTCGATGCCCCCGAGTTCACGATGTACGAGGCCGTGGGCTGCGATCAGTGCGATCGCGGCTACAAGGGACGCACGGGCATCTATCAGGTGATGCCGTTCTCCGAGGCGATGGGGCGCATCATCATGGAAGGCGGCAGCGCCATGGACCTCGCGGACCAGGCCCAGCGCGAAGGCATCGAGAACCTGCGGCAGTCGGCCCTGCGCAAGGTCCGCGAAGGCGCGATCGATCTGCTCGAGGCCAACCGGGTCACGGTCGGCGATTGAGCCCCGCCGCCGATCGGCCAATCTGGGCGACGTGTCGAGCTTTGGTGTGTGATGGTGCCGTAAGCTGCTCTGCATCCCTCTCCCTCTGGGAGAGGGACCGAGGATGAGGGAGCATCCGGGATGAGCGGGCTTGGCTATCGAGGCGATTCCCTCGCCCCTGCCCCTCTCCCGGAGGGAGAGGGGTTCAACGGCTAATCAACGGACTCATGGCACAGGCACTCACCGTCAAGGAACACACCTTTCTCTGGGAAGGGCTCGATCGCAAGGGCGCCAAAGTGCGCGGCGAAAGCCGCGGGCCGTCCGAGAGCATGATCAAGACCCAGCTGCGCAAGCAGGGCATCAACCCGACCAAGGTGCGCAAGAAGCTGGAGCTGTTCGGCAACCGCAAGAAGATCAAGAGCGGCGACATCGCCATTTTCAGCCGGCAGATGGCGACGATGATGGCGGCCGGCGTGCCCTTGGTGCAGTCGCTCGAGCTGATCGGCCGCGGCCATCAGAACCCGGCGATGGCCGAGCTGATCATGGGCGTGAAGACCAGCATCGAAGGCGGCAGCTCGTTCGCCGAATCGCTCGGCAAGTTTCCGCTGCACTTCGACGATCTTTTCGTCAATCTGGTCGACGCCGGCGAGCGCTCGGGCACGCTCGAAACCCTGCTCGACAAGGTCGCCACGTACAAGGAAAAGACCGAAGCGATCAAAAAGAAGGTCAAGAAGGCCATGACCTATCCGAGCGCGGTGCTGGTGGTGGCCTTCATCGTCACCGGCATCCTGCTCTACTTCGTGGTGCCGCAGTTCGAAGACCTGTTCAAGGGCTTCGGCGCCGATTTGCCGGCCTTCACGATGATGGTGATCTCGCTGTCGCGCTTCGTGCAGGACCAGTGGCTGTTCATCCTCGGCGTCGTCGGCGGCTCGATCTACGCGTTCTTCTATTTCCACAAACGCTCGCCGAAGATGCGCCGCTTCCTGGACCGTGCGCTGCTCAGGGTTCCGGTGGTCGGCGACATCCTCTACAAATCCGCCGTCGCGCGTTACGCGCGCACGCTGTCGACGATGTTCGCGGCCGGCGTTCCGCTCGTCGAAGCGCTCGATTCCGTGGCCCGTGCCTCCGGCAATATCGTGTTCCAGGACGCGATCCTGACGATGAAGGACCAGGTCTCCACCGGCCAGCAGCTGCAGCTGACGATGCAGCAGAGCAGCATGTTTCCGTCGATGGCGACGCAGATGGTGGCGATCGGCGAGGAATCCGGTTCGCTCGACGAGATGTGCGCCAAGGTCGCCGATTTCTACGAGGCCGAGGTCGACAACCAGGTCGATTCGCTGTCGAGCCTGCTCGAACCGATGATCATGGTCATCCTCGGCGTTCTGGTCGGCGGCCTGGTGGTCGCCATGTACCTACCCATCTTCAAACTCGGCATGGTGGTCTGATTGAGCTTTTTCGAGCCGTTTCTGCTGGCCCTGCAGAACAACTTCGCTTTCCTGCTGATCGCCACGATGCTGCTCGGGCTCTGCATCGGCAGCTTCCTGAACGTGCTCGCTTATCGCCTGCCGCTGCGCATCGAGCAGGATTTCCGCAAGGCCACGTTCGAGAGCTTCGGCGTACCAGCCGGAGCCGACCGGGAGCCGCCGGTCTCGCTGCTGCGCCCGGCCAGCCACTGTCCGACCTGCAAGACCCCGATCAAGCCCTGGCACAACCTGCCGGTGCTCGGCTGGCTGCTGCTGCGCGGCCGCTGCGCGGCCTGCAAGGCGCCGATCTCGGTGCAGTATCCGATCGTCGAGGCCGTCACCGGAGCGCTGTCGATGGTCTGTGTCTGGCGCTTCGGCTACTCGCCCGAACTGCTCGGCGCACTCGTGCTGACCTGGGCGCTCGTCGCGCTCACAGTCACCGACCTCAAGACCATGTTCCTGCCCGACGACCTCACCTTGCCGCTGCTCTGGCTGGGCCTGCTCGTGAGCCTGGCCGGCGTGTTCGTGGGCCCGGTCGCCGCCATCGTCGGGGCCGCCGCCGGCTATGGTGTGCTCTGGAGCGTGTTCCAGCTGTTCAAGCTCGTCACCGGCAAGGAAGGCATGGGCTACGGCGACTTCAAGCTCATGGGCGCGCTCGGGGCCTGGCTCGGCTGGCAGGCGCTGCCGCAGATCATCATCCTGTCGGCCCTGGTCGGCGCCGGCGTCGGCCTGGTGCTGATGGCGGCGCGGCGCGCCGAATGGAGCACGCGCATTCCGTTCGGGCCGTACATCGCCGGCGCCGGCTGGCTCGCGCTGATCTGGGGCGCGGACATCAACCGCTGGTACATGCAGCTCATCGGGATGTAAGTGACGTGTCGAGACTCACGATAGGACTGACCGGCGGCATCGCCAGCGGCAAGACGCTGGTCGGCGACGCCTTCATCGCGCTCGGCGTGCCGGTGCTGGACGCCGACCAGGTCTCGCGCGACGTGGTCGCGCCGGGCGAGCCGGCGCTGCTGCAGATCGCCGAAACCTTCGGCGCGGATTTTCTGCAGGCCGACGGCACGCTCGACCGCCGCCGCATGCGCGAGCGCGTGTTCGGCGATCCGGCCGCGCTCAAGCAGCTCGAGGCGATCACGCATCCGGCGATCGGCAACCGCATGCGGCGCTGGCTCGCCGAGCAGACCACGCCGTACTGCATCCTGTCGGTCGCGATCCTGATCGAGGCGGGGCATCTGCGCGCCCTGGTCGATCGTGTGCTGGTGATCGACGTGCCCGAGTCCGTGCAGCTCGCACGGCTCACGAGCCGCGACAAGGTCAGCGAAACCCTGGCCCGCCAGATGATGGCCGCACAGGCCACGCGCGAGCGTCGGCTCGCAGCGGCGGACGACGTGATCGCCAACGACGCTGCCGTGTCGACCACGCTAGAAGCGGTTTCGCGCCTGCATCAGCGCTACCTGCAAATGGCGCGGGAACTGCCGCCGCGCTGAGCTTTCGCGCCGCGAAAAAGCCCGATTTCCGGGCGCCGGGCAGAGGCTTGACGAGTTCGATTTGCATTTGCCGTGACTGTTGCACTGCGTCACAATCCAGCCCACTTTGCTTCAGCCTGTGGCCGTGACTCCAGTACTGGCAGACGGATCTTCCGCCATCATCTTCGAGCAACCGCTCAACGAGCGCGTGCGCACCTTCCTGCGCCTCGAATTCCTGTTCGGCCAGCACGCCCACCATCGCCAGGACTCGTCCAACTACGGCCTGCGCGCACGCCTGCAAACCCTGCTCGACACGCTCACCGTGCTGTCGCGCTCGGACCTCAAGAAAGACATCCTCAAAGAGCTGCTCGAACAGCACGCGCACCTCACGCGGCTGGCCGCACGCCCGGGTGTCGACCAGTCGCGCCTGTCCGGCGTGCTGCAGGACCTGACGACCTCGGTCACCGGGTTGCAGCATCTCGCGACCCAGTTCGCCGGCAGCGCCCTGCGCGACAACGAGTTCCTGATCTCGATCCACAACCGCACCTCGATTCCGGGCGGCAGCTGCGCTTTCGATCTGCCCGCCTACCACTTCTGGCTTTCGCAGCCGTCCGAGATCGTCAATCGCGACCTCGATGCCTGGTTCGCCGACCTGGCGCCGTTCGAACGCGCGATCGGCCTGTACCTGAAGCTGCTGCGCGGCAGCACCGAAATCAGCGCGGGCCTCGCACGCGGCGGCACCTACGTGCATTCGCCGCAAGGCCCGGTGCAGCTGCTGCGCGTGTTCGTTCCGCAGGCCGCGGCCGCGTATCCGGAAATCAGCGCCGGCGCGCACCGCTTCACGATCCGCTTCGTCTCCCTGCGCGACGTCAACCGCCGCAGCACGCAGGTGCATCAGGACGTGGCCTTCGGCATCCAGTGCTGTTCGCTCTGACCTGATGCCGATCAAGCAGGCCCGCTGTCCGCGCTGCGGAGAACCCGCGTCGCTCGAGAAGACAAACCGCTTCCGCCCGTTCTGCAGCGAGCGCTGCAAGCTCATCGACCTCGGCGCCTGGGCCAGCGGCCAGTACGCGATTCCGGCCGCGGACGACGAGTCCGATGCGGAGGAACCGACCGTCGAGCAGGGGCGTCCCCCTCCCTCCCGGCTGCAGTAGCCCTTAGAGTGGGCAGGTTAGCCGCATCGCGGCGTAAGCCGCCGTCGTCGCGCGCCCTCGGTGGGTTCCTACGCCGCCAACCCACCCTGCGAAATCTTTCACTGCCAGTAAGCGCCGATCCCGGCGCTGCCCTGCCCACCTGCGGTCCAGATGCGCTCGTGATCGGCCGGGCCGACGCCGCCGATCGCGTAGACCGGTAGGCCGCATTCCCAAACCGCTTCGGAAAAACCGTTCCAGCCGAGTCCGGGCTGGCCTTCGTGCGTCGGCGTCGCCAGCACATGGCCGAGCACGGCCGCGTCGACATCGAGCGAGGCGAGGCGCGACAGCTCTTCGGCGGAATGCACCGAGACCGCGAACGGCAGATGCGCCGGCACCGGGCGACTCGTCAGCGTTGGCCAGACCTTCGAGGTGGCATGCAGGCCGCAGCCGAGTTCGCGCGACAGCCCGGGCTCGCGGTCGAGCATCAGCGTGAGCCCGCGAGCCTGGGCCTCGGGCTGCAGCATGCGGGCGAGCGCGGCGTAGCCGAAGTCGTCGAGCTTCGGCAGCCGCAGGCGCAGCAAGGCGCCGGCCGGCAGCCGATCGAGCCCGGCACGGATCGAGGCGACCGTCGCGTCGGACCGCGTGAAGGCGTAGTCGACGGGCAGGCGCAGCGGCTTGAGGATCGGCGCGACCGTCGGCAGCGTCTGCAGCCGGGCGATCTCGCCGAGCCCGCACCAGGCCAGCGCCTGCATTTCGCGCGAACTCGGCTCCCCATCGAAGCCGGTCACCAGCCAGGTGTCGAGCTGCACGATGCGGTTGCTGTAGGCGTGCCGCAGCCGGATCAGCGGGCGCGCCTGGGTGACGCTGACGCCGAGTTCCTCGTGCAGCTCGCGCGCGAGCGCGCCGGCGACCGATTCGCCCGGCTCGACCTTGCCGCCCGGAAACTCCCAGAACCCCGCCGCGACCTTGCCTTCGGGGCGCTGGGCCAGCAGCACCTCGCCACGCGCATTGCGCAGCACGCCGCAGGCAACTTCGAGGATGGGGCGCGGGTCGGTCATCGACCCACTCCACGCCTGTCTCCTCTCCCACTTGTGGGAGAGGGTGGTCCCGGAGAGGGTGGGATTCGAACCCACGGTACGGGAAACCGTACGCCTGATTTCGAGTCAGGTACATTCGACCACTCTGCCACCTCTCCCCTCTCTCCCCTCGCTGCGCGAGGGGCTCTCTCCCGCAAGCGGGAGAGAGGACCAAGCACTACGTCCGATATTCCGCATTGATCTTCACGTAGTCGTAGCTGAAATCGCAGGTCCAGACCGTGGCGCTCGCATCGCCGCTGCCGAGCGCGATGCGGATCGCGAACTCGGGCTGGGCGACCACGGCCGAGCCGCGTTCCTCGCGATAGTCCGGGTGCGGCTGGCCGCCGCGCAGCAGGCAGACCTCGTCGAGCCAGAGATCGACCTTGGCCGGGTCGACTGCGACGCCGGACTTGCCGACCGCCATGACGATGCGGCCCCAGTTGGCGTCGGAGGCGAACAGCGCGGTCTTCACGAGCGGCGAATGCGCCACCGCGAGCGCCACCTGGCGCGCCTCGGCTTCGCTACGCGCCTGGCTCACTTCGATGGTGACGAACTTGGTCGCGCCCTCGCCGTCGCGCACGATCGCGTGTGCGAGTTCGCGGCAAACCGCTTCGATCGCCTCGGCGACGAGCGCGTAATCGGCATCGCCGGTTTCGATCTCGCGTGTACCGACCTGGCCGGTCGCGAACAGCACGCAGGAGTCGTTGGTGGAGGTGTCGCCGTCCACGGTCACGCAATTGAAGCTGCGCGAAACCGCCGTCTTGAGCGCCTGTTCGGTCGCGGCCTGCGAGAGCCTGGCGTCGGTGCCGACGTAGCCGAGCATGGTCGCCATGTTCGGGTGGATCATGCCGACGCCCTTGGCGATGCCGGTCACGGTGACCTCGCCCTGCGAAGTCGCCACCTTGCGCGAGGCGCCCTTGCCGACCGTGTCGGTGGTCATGATCGCGAGCATCGCGGCGATCCAGCCGTCGGCGCTCAGATCGGCCACGGCCTTCGGCGCCGCCGCGACCATGCGCTCGACCGGCAGGCGCTGGCCGATCACACCGGTGGAGAACGGCAGCACCTGGCCGGCTTCGCAGCCGATGGCGGCGGCGACGGCCGCCGAGACGGCGCGCGCGTCATCGAGGCCGCCCTGGCCGGTCGCGGCGTTGGCATTGCCCGAATTGACCACCAGCGCGCGCACCGCGGTGCCGCTGGCGAGCACTTCGCGGCACAGCAGCACCGGCGCGGCGGCGAACGAGTTCTGGGTGAAAACACCGGCCACGCGCGTCCCCGGCGCGAGTTCGATCACGAGCAGATCGCGTCGGCCCGGCTTCTTGATCGCAGCCTCGGCCACGCCGAGACGAACGCCGGCGACGGCAGGAAGGGATTCGGGAGCCTGGTAGGCGACGGCCATCGGAGTTCTCTGTGGAGGAGAAACGGGGCCGCGGATTGTAGCGAAGGCGTGGGGCGTTTTAGCTCAGCTTTCGTCGCCTGGCCCTCTCCCGCGTGCGGGAGAGGGTGGCGCGAAGCGCCGGGTGAGGGAACACCCCCCGACGGAGCGCACTTTACAGCTCGTGTTCCCTCACTCCCCTCGCTGTTGCGAGGGACTCTCTCCCGCACCGCGGGAGAGAGGAAACATCAACCGCGATCAGCGCTCGACGATCGCCGTCACGCCCAAACCGCCCGCCGCGCAGATCGAGATCAGTCCGCGACCCGAACCACGCTCTTCGAGCGCCTTGCCGAGCGTGGCGAGAATGCGTCCGCCGGTGGCCGCGAACGGATGCGCCAGCGCGACGCTGCCGCCCTTCACGTTCATCTTGCTGCGGTCGATCGAGCCGAGCGGCTTGTCGAGGCCGAGGCGCTCCTTGCAGAACTTGGGGTCTTCCCAGGCCTTGAGCGTGCACAGCACCTGGGCGGCGAAGGCTTCGTGGATCTCGTAGAAATCGAAGTCCTGCAAGGTCAGGCCGGCGCGCGCGAGCATGCGCGGCACCGCGTAGGCCGGCGCCATCAGCAGGCCTTCCTTCTTGACCACGAAATCGACCGCCGCGGTCTCCGCGTGCGTGATGAAGGCCTGCGGCTTGAAGCCGTGGGCGGCGGCCCATTCCTCGCTCGCCAGCAGCACGGCCGAGGCGCCGTCGCTGAGCGGCGTGGAGTTGCCGGCCGTCAGCGTGCCGCGGCCGGATTTGCGGTCGAACACCGGCTTGAGCGTGGCGAGCTTTTCGAGCGTGCTGTCGGCGCGCAGGTTGTTGTCGCGCTTGATGCCCGCGTATTCGATGATCAGGTCGTCATAGAAGCCGGCGTCGTAGGCCGCCGCGGCCTTGCGATGCGATTCGAACGCGAGCTGGTCCTGGTCTTCGCGTGCGATGTTCCATTCCTGCGCCATCAGTTCGCAGTGCTCGCCCATGCTCTTGCGCGTGCGCGGCTCGCCGTTGCTCGGGATCGCCGGCGCGAGCATGGACGGACGGAACTTGGCGAGCGCGGCCAGGCGCTGGCCGCCGGTCTTGGCGCGATTGAGTTCGAGCAGGATCTTGCGCAGCTTCTCGCCGACCGCGATCGGCGCGTCCGAAGCCGTGTCGACGCCGCCCGCGATGCCCGATTCGATCTGCCCGAGTGCGATCTTGTTGCCGACCAGGATCGCCGCTTCGAGGCCCGTGCCGCAGGCCTGCTGCACGTCGTAGGCCGGGGTTTCGGCCGCCAGGCCCGAGGACAGCACGCATTCGCGCGTCAGGTTGAAATCGCGCGAGTGCTTGAGCACGGCGCCGGCGGCGACTTCGCCCAGGCGCTCGCCCTGGAGCTGGAACTTGTCGACCACGCCGCGCAGCGTGGCCGTGAGCATGTCCTGATTGCTCTTGTTCGAATACGTCGTGTTCGAGCGGCAAAACGGAATGCGCGAGCCGCCGAGCAGGGCGACGCGACGTCCGATGGGAGGCTTGGCAATGGTCATGGTTGATCCCAATGGTGAAGAAGAAATTCGGTCGAACCGCCGGGTCCGCTCCGCCAGCTTATCGCCGCAATCCGCGACGATGATGAATGGCAGGCGTCAGCGCGAATGGCCGCGACGGTCGCACGGGATCGTCCCTGGACCGGAGGCGGCACGGCTCTTGACGCTGGCAGAGTCGCGCCTGAATGCTCCGGACGCCATGGCGGAGCCGACACGATCTTCTGGCGTGTCCGCCACTGGCGGCGCCGGCCTCGGGCCGCATCTTCTGCGCCTCACGAAAGCGGCGCCGAGAGCCCAGGCGCCGCGGAGAACGACCCTTGCTGCGCATGCTCTGGATGTTGCTGACCTACCGCTCGCGCGGGCCCTTGCCCCTGCTCGGCACGAGTCGCCTGAGCGGACGCGTGTGGCCCAACGATCTCGACTCCAACCTGCACATGAACAACGGCCGCTATTTCACGCTGGCCGATCTCGGACGTTTCGATCACGGCCTGCGCTCGGGCCTCTGGGAACGGGCGCTCAAGCGCGGCTGGCGACCCGTGGCCGGCGACTGCAGCGGCCGCTTCTCGGCCTCGCTGCAACCGTTCGCGCGCTATGAACTCGAATCGCGGCTGCTCGGCTGGGATGCGAAGTGGTTCTTCATCGAGCACCGCTACAAGCTCGGCGACCGCGTCGCCGCCGTGGTCGCGGTGCGCTACCTGCTCCTCGGCAAGCAGGGCCCGGTTCCGACGGCCCAGGCGCTGGCACTGATCGACCACCGCGAGCCCTCGCCCGAGCTGCCCGAGTGGATCGCAGGCTGGCGCGATGCGCAGGACGCGCTGGTCGGCCAGCTCAAGCGCGACGCCGGCTCGCGCCGCTGATCGATGGCACGCGTGCATGCGGCGCATTCACGCAAGGCCCGAATCCCTATGATGCGCGCTTCCGTCACGGCTGATGCTGCGCTCCGCAGTGAGCTTCGTCGAAAAATACAATCCGCCGTCGCCCGAAGCAGCCGCGTCTGCAGCGACGGCAGCGCCACTTTCGCCAGCGCCATAGCGCGGTGAAGGACATGCGCGATCACGATCACCCATTGGAGTCTTCGTCATGTCATCCACCGCTGCCTATCCGCACCTGCTCGCCCCGCTCGACCTGGGCTTCACCACGCTGAAAAACCGCGTGCTGATGGGCTCGATGCACACGGGCCTCGAAGATCGTCGCAAGCATCTGCCCAAGCTCGCGGCCTACTTCGCCGAGCGCGCTCGCGGCGGCGTCGGGCTCATGGTCACCGGCGGTTTCGCGCCGAACATCGAAGGCTGGCTCGCGCCGTTCGCGTCCAAGCTCACCAGCAGCGCGTCGGCGCGCGCGCATCGGCAAGTGACCGATGCGGTGCACGCGGAGGGCGGCAAGATCGCGCTGCAGATCCTGCATGCCGGGCGCTACAGCTATCACCCGCTGTCGGTGTCGGCATCCAAGCTCAAGGCGCCGATCAATCCGTTCACGCCGCGCGAGCTGTCGAGCGGCGGTATCGAGCGGCAGATTCGCGCCTTCGTGCGTTGTGCGGCGCTGGCTCGCGAGGCCGGTTACGACGGCGTCGAGATCATGGGTTCCGAGGGCTACCTGATCAACCAGTTCCTGGCGCCCGGAACCAATCTGCGCGACGATGAATACGGCGGCGATGCGCTGCGCCGCCAGCGCTTCGCGCTCGAGATCGCGCAGCGCACGCGCGAGGCGGTGGGCCGCGATTTCATCATCATCTTCCGCCAGTCGCTGATCGACCTGGTGCCGGGTGGGCAGAGCTGGGACGAGATCGTGCAGCTCGCGCGCGGGCTGCAGAACGCCGGCGTGACGATGATCAACACCGGCATCGGCTGGCACGAGGCGCGCGTTCCGACCATCGTCACCAGCGTGCCGCGCGCGGCCTTCGCCTGGGTGACCAAGAAGCTCAAGGAGGAAGCCGGCCTGAGCATTCCGCTGATCACCACCAACCGCATCAACGCCCCCGATGTCGCCGAGCGCCTGCTCGCCGAAGGCTATGCGGACATGGTCAGCATGGCGCGCCCGCTGCTGGCCGATCCGGAATTCGTCAACAAGGCCGCTGCGAACAAGGCCGACGAGATCAACACCTGCATCGCCTGCAACCAGGCCTGCCTCGACCACGCGTTTCGCGGCAAGCTCGCGAGCTGCCTGGTGAACCCGCGCGCCGCGCACGAGACCGAGCTGCGCTATGAGCCGGTGACGAAAGCCAAGCGTATCGCCGTGGTCGGCGCCGGACCGTCGGGCCTGGCCTGCGCCACCGTGCTCGCCGAGCGTGGACACGCGGTCGATCTGTTCGATGCGGCCGAGGACATCGGCGGCCAGTTCAACATGGCCAAGCGCATTCCGGGCAAGGAGGAGTTTCACGAGACGCTGCGCTACTTCCGCAAGCGCCTCGCCGTCACCGGCGTGCGCGTGCATCTGAACCGCCGCGTCGATGCCGACGATCTGCTCTCAGGCAGCTATGACGACATCGTGCTCGCCACCGGCGTGTCGCCGCGCAATCCGAAGATTCCGGGGCAGGACGCGGGCCTCGCGGACGGGCGCGTGCTGTATTACACCGACGTGCTGCGCGGCAACGCGCAGGTCGGCAAGCGCGTGGCGCTGATCGGAGCCGGCGGCATCGGCTTCGACGTCGCCGAATTCCTCGCCAGCGACGGCCATTCGCCGACGCTCGATCTGCCGAGCTGGCAGCGCGAATGGGGCGTCACCGAAGACCCGAGCGCGCGCGGCGGCCTGTCGAACGATCGCCACACCGCGCCGAGCCCGCGCCAGATCTGGCTGTTGCAGCGCAAGGGCGGCAAGCCCGGCGCCGGCCTCGGCAAGACCAGCGGCTGGGTGCATCGCGCCTCGTTGCAGATGAAGCAGGTGACGATGCTTGCCGCGGTCAATTACGAAGCGATCGAGCCGCAGGGTTTGCGCGTGAGCTTCGGCGAGAAGCGCGAGCGCGCACAGCTCATCGAAGTCGACCAGGTGGTGATCTGCGCGGGCCAGGAGCCGCAGCGTGAACTGCAGGCCTCGCTCGTCGCGGCCGGCGCATCGGTGCACCTGATCGGCGGCGCGGACGTGGCTTCCGAGCTCGACGCCAAGCGCGCGATCGACCAGGGATCGCGGCTCGCGGCGAGCCTGTGAAGCGTCGCTAGGAGCGGATCTGCGGCGCCTCGCCGAGCGTCGCCGCATAGCCTTGCGCGGCCAGCCAGTCGCGCAGGGCGAAGCCGGTTCCGCCGGGCCAGTAGGTGACCTGGTCGAAGGCCACGTGCTTCCAGTCGTCGAGCTCCTCGTTGAGCTTGACGGTGCCGCGCGCCGGCACGTGATACGCGATCAGCAGCTGGTTCTTGCGGAAAAAGTCGTAGAGCCCGATGAAGTTCGCGGCTAGCGGCTCGAGCCCGAGCTCTTCCTCGACTTCGCGCTGCACGCCGATCTCGGGGCTTTCGCCGCTTTCGAGAAAGCCGGTCACGAGCGCGTAGAAATTGCGCGGCCAGGCGACATTGCGCGCGAGGATGATCTTGCCCTCGTGCTCGACCACGGCGGCGACCACCGGCACCGGATTGTCCCAGTGCACGAAGCCACAGCGCGGATCGTCGCAGCAGATGCGGTCGCGTTCGCCGACCAAGGCGAAGCTGAGCGGGCGCGCGCATTGCGGGCAGAAGCGGAAGTTCGAGTTCGGGTTCATGGGGGTTTCCTGTGTCCCAAGATTCAGCGAGGGAAGACGACGCTCATTCGAGCGCGGCCGCGTAAGTGCCTTTGAGCAGCACACCGTCCGCATCAGCCGCGCGGATGCGGGTCAGCAAGTCGATGCGCGCCTTGCCGCGAGTGCGCAGCCGCTCGACGAAAGCCGGCCAGGCGTCGTCCGGGCGCTGCGTTTCGGCGACGAGGTCTTCGGCCACCGGCAGGCGATAGTCGATCTCGCTTTTCTGCACGACCAAGCGCGCGGACAGGCCCTCGGCTTGCAGCGCAAGATGCAGTAAAGACCAGCCCGAGACGATGCCGACGAGCGCGAGCGAGCCTCCGAACGCGGTCTGGTGATGGTTGTGGTTGACGGCCAGCGGAGCGCTCAGCACCACCCGCTGCGGATTCGCGACGAGCGCCCGCAGCTCGACGCTCGCGAGAACCGGAATGCTCTGTCGCAGGAACCGCGTGAGCGCCTCGGCCGAAGCGGCCTGCTCGGCGATGGGGGCGGGAAGATCGAATGTCATGGCAAGGCGCAGCATAGCGTCTGATCGATGACGGCACAGGCGGCTTCGCGGGTCCGACGCCCGGGCATCCGCGCCCCCGGCGCTGCACTAGACTGCGGTCTCATGGACATCCCTACCCTGCTCGCGCAGACCCCCTTGCTGGCCGGCATCGACGGCCCGGCGCTGGCGACACTGGCCGAGCGCAGCGTGGTCTGCAGCTTTCGCAGCGGCCAGACCGTGTTCAACATCGGCGCGCTCGCGGATTGCCTCTACATCGTCGGCATCGGCCGCCTGCGCGTCGACAACGCGGACGGCAGCCTGCGCGGCGAAGTCGGCTTGCACGAATGCGTCGGCGAGATCGCCACGCTCGGCAACCGCATGCACAGCGGCCATGTCTACGCGGTGCGCGACAGCTACCTGCTGCGCATCGACCGCAGCGTGCTGCTCGACTTCGTGCAGCGGCATCCGGCCGCCCTGCTGCGGCTGACGCAGGTCATCATCGACCGGCTGCAGATGCGCCACACACCCGCTTCGCTCGCGCATGCGCGCAGGCCGCGCGCGCTCGCGCTGGTGCCGGCGACGCCCGACATCGACATCGCCGATCTCGCGCGCCAGCTGCGCGGCACGCTGAGCGAATGCGGGCACACCGGCATCGTCGATGCGCATCGCGTCGATACCGCGATCGCGCCCGGCATGGCGCAAACGCTGCAGGATGACGCCGACGCCGACCGGCTCACGCGCCTGCTGCACGCGGGCGAAACCCAGTTCCGCCACCTGCTCTATCTGACCGATGCGCATCCGAGCGCCTGGTCGGCACGCTGCCTGCGCCAGAGCGATCGCGTGCTTGTGGTGGTGTCCGCAAAGACGCCGCCGCATGCGACGCCGATGCTCGACCTGCTGCGCGACCTGCGGCTGCGCGTGCCGATCGAACTGATCGTGCTGCGGTCCGATGGCGCCGAAGCCGAGCATGTGCTGGCCTGGCGCGAGCTCGCCGGTGCGCGTGCGCATTACTTCCTGCGTCCCGGCTACGACGGCGACGCGGCGCGCATCGCCCGCAGCCTGACCGGCCGCGCGCTCGGCGTCGTCATGGGCGGCGGCGGGGCGCGCGGCTTCGCGCACATCGGCCTGTTGCGCGCCTTGCAGGAGCTCAGCCTGCCGCTCGACGTGCTTGGCGGCAGCAGCATGGGCGCCTTCGTCGGCGGGCTCGCGGCCTGCGGCCTGAACTGGAAGCAGATTCTCGAAGTGGCGCGCGAGACCTTCGTGCGCCGCAAGCTGCTCAACGATTACCTGCTGCCACGCGTGTCGCTGATCCGCGGCCGCAAGTTCTATCGCCAGCTCGAGAACGTGTTCGGCGAACAGCAGATCGAGCAATTGCGCACGCCGTACTTCTGCGTGAGCACCAATCTCACGCGCGGCCAGAGCGTGGTGCACGAGCGCGGCTCGATGGCGATGTGGATCGCCACGAGCATGGCGGTGCCGGGCGTCGCGCCGCCGGTGGTCTGGCGCGGCGATCTGCTCGTCGACGGCGCGGTCGCCAACAGCCTGCCGACCGACGTCATGCAGGAGCTCGAACGCGGGCCGATCCTCGCGTCCGACGTGTCGACCGAAGGCACGCTGACGATGCCCGGCATCGAAGGCCCGGACATCGACGCGGTGCTGCGCTGGACCCCGACCGACGACGAGGCGCGCCGGCCGACGCTGATGTCGATCCTGTTCCGTACCGCCACGCTGACGAGTGAATCGGGCGTACGCCAGCGCGCGCAGCGCGCCGATGCCTACCTGCGCCTGCCGGTCTCCGGCGTCGCCCTGTTCGACTGGAAGCGGCTCGACGAACTCGCAGACCGCAGCTACGAGTTCGCGATGCAGAAGCTGCCCGCGCTGCGCGCGCAGCTGCTGGCCTGTCCGATCTGAGCCTTACGGCATCGCCGCGACGGCTTTCTGGCCGATGTGCTGGTCGAGGAACTTGAGCAGCCGCGTGCAGAACTCCTCGCGGTGCGCCTCGTTGTAGAAGCCGTGGCCTTCGCCGGCGTACGAGAGCCACTCGAACGGATAGCCCTTCTTTTCGAGCGCCGCGCGCAACAACTTGGCCTGCGAGAACGGAACCCGCTCGTCGCTCTCGCCGTGCACGATCATGACTGCGGCCTTGAGCTTGTCGAGGTGGTTGATCGGCGATTGCGCATCGAGGTCGGCCTTTTCGTCGCCGATGAAGAAATCCTGGTACTGGCGGCCGAGCTTGGTCTCGGCGACGTCGCTGTCGCGCTTCTGCTTCGGCAGGTCGTAGGCGCCCGCGAAGCCGACCGTGCAGCGATACAGATCGGGATAGCGCACGGCCGACATCAGCGCCGCGTAGCCGCCGTAGCTCACGCCGTAGATGCAGACGCGCCTGGCATCGGCGATGCCGCTGTCGGTCACGTACTTCGTGCCGGCCGCGATGTCGTCGATCATGCCGCTGCCCCACTGCTTGGTGCCCGCCTCGATGTAGTCGACGCCATAACCGCCCGATCCGCGGAAATTGGGCTGCAGCACGGCATAGCCGCGGCTGGCGAGCAACTGCGCCTCGGCGTCGAAGGCCCAGCCGTCCCTTACGGTAAGCGGCCCGCCATGCGGCATCACCACGAGCGGCAGCTTCGACGGCGCGATGCCGGGCGGCAAGGTCAGATAGCCGTAGAGGGTCATGCCGTCGGCGGACTTGAAGCTGATCGGCCGGCGCTCGCCCATCTTCTCGGGGTCGATCCAGCTGCGTGCCGAGAACAGGTGATCGGCCTTGCGCGTGTCGCGATCGAACAGGAAGAACTCGCCGGGCGTGCGGTCGTCCCAGACCCGCGCAACCGCCTTCTTGCCGTCGTCGGACCACGAGGTGATTTGAACTCCGTAGCCCGGAAACGCCTTGGTCAGCATGCGCAGCACGCGCGCGTCCTCGTGTTCGTCGAGGATTTTGAGTTCGGCCTTGCCGGGCTCGAAGCCGACGCCGATCGGCGTGCTGCCGTCGTGCGAAAGCGAGTAGTCCTGCACCGAGGCGATCTCATGGCAGGCCAGCGCCTCGCGCCGGTTGTCCGTCAGCCGATGCGCGATCAGGCAGTTGCGGCGGTTCTGCTCGTCGGAAATCAGATAGGCGGTGTTGCGCTCGGTCGAGAAACTCACGGCCGAGACGTTCGCGCTCGCGAGCTGGCCGACGTTGACGGCTTGCCAATCCGGCTGCGACTCCGAACGCACGAAGGTGTCGATCGCCATCAGGTTCGTATAGCGGCCGACGGCGTAGCGCACGAAGCCGCTCGCGTCGGTCAAAAAATTGGTCCAGCCCTTGCCGGGCGCCGAACCGACGCGCGACTTGGCGCCGGTGGTGACGCTCATCTTGTACAGCGAGGCGCTCGGTTCGAGCGTGTTCCACGGATACACCGCGATCAGCACGTTGCTCGGGTCGTTGCGCAGCCGGCTCACGACGTAGCCGGACGCCTCCTCGGCATGCGTCTTGTTGATCAGGGTGCCGGTGGACATCTCGCCGCGATAGCCGAACAGGTAGCGCGAACCGGAGCCACCGACCTTGAGCCCGAACAGCTCGCCGGTCGATCGGGGGGAATCGAACGGCCCCTGCGACTCGGCGAGCGAATAGACGAGCTGATCGTCGCGCACCCAGCTGACCTTGATGATCTGCTGCCTCGGGATCGTCTTGGCCGATGCGACGAGCTGGTTGTCGGCGAGGTTGACGATGGCCAGCACGGTGCCGCCATCGTCGCCGCGCAGCTGGACCGCCAGATACTGGCCAGTCGGCGACAGTACGAGCCCCTGATATTGATCCCAGCGCGAGAAATCGCGGACCGGAATCGGCGCCGGCGCAGATTCCGCGGCGCAGGCCAGAACACTGCACATCCACGTCGCCACCAGTGCAACGATTCGTGATGCTCGATTCACCTTCGATCCCCCTGATCGCCCCCATAGCGAACCGTGAGTATGCCAACAGCGCGGCCCCGGTTGAGAGCGGTGCATCACGTGTTGAATCGCGCGGGTGCACATGCAAGTAAGCGCCGGGCGGCCTACCATCGGAATTCGCCCTGTCGCCGGCCTATCCGATGCGCTCGCTCGTGTTCGCAATCGCCCTTTCTTCGGCATCCCTGAGTTCTCCCGTGCCGGCTACCCCGCTCGCCTATCCGCCCTCACCGAAAGGCGAGGTCGTGGATGTCTATCACGGCGTCGCCGTTCCCGATCCGTATCGCTGGCTCGAAGATCTCGACTCTCCGCAGACGCGCCAGTGGGTCGAGGCGCAGAACGCGCTGACGCTGCCGTTTCTCGCCGCATTGCCCGAGCGCGCGGGCTTCGCCGAACGCCTGTCGGCGCTGTGGAATCACGAGCGCTACGACGTGCCCGAGAAAGTCGGTGATCGCTATTTCTTCGGCCGCAACGATGGGCTGCAGAACCAGAGCGTGCTGTACGTGCAGCAAGGCAAAGCCGCGCCGCGCGTGCTGCTCGACCCGAACACGCTGTCCAGCGACGGCACCGTCGCGCTCGCCCAGATCAAGCCTTCGCACGATGGCCGCTGGCTGCTGTATTCGACCGCGACGGCCGGCTCGGACTGGAACGAGTTCCGCATTCGCGATGTGAATACGGGCGCCGATCAAGCCGAAGTGCTCACGCGCATCAAGTTCTCGGATGCGCAGTGGACGCAGGACAACGCGGGTTTTTTCTACTCGCGCTATCCGGCGCTGGAAAAAGCCGATGCGACGAGCAACCAGGCCGTGTTCGACGGCCTGGCGAACCAGAAGATCTACTACCACCGCCTTGGCAGGCCGCAAGCCGAAGACAAGCTCGTGTTCGAGTGGCCGGCCGAGCCGAAATGGTTCGTCGGCGGCGAGCTGACGCCCGATGGCCGCTACCTGTTCATCACGCTGCGTCCGGGTTCGGGCGACGAATGCCGGCTCTATGTTCTCGATCTGCAGGATGCGAAAGCGCCGCGCTTCGATGCGCCCGTCGTCAAGCTCGTCGACGATTTCGATCACGCCTGGCAAGTCATCGGCAGAAACGAGCGCGATGTCTTTTTGAAGACCAATCTCGATGCGCCGAAGAACCGCATCATCGCGCTCGATCTCGACAAACCCGACCTCTCCTCGGCACGCGTCATCGTGCCCGAATCGCAGGACACGCTGATCAGCGCGAAGCAGGCCGGCGGGCGCATCGCGGTGCTGAGCCTGCACGATGCGGCGAGCCGTCTCGCAACCTGGTCGTACGACGGCCAGCACATCGCCGACATCAAGCTGCCGGGTCTTGGCGCGATCTCCGAAACCTTGCATGGCGATGCGAACGACGACGAACTGCAGATCGGCTATCAGAGCTGCAACCAGCCGCTGACGCCGTATCGCGTTTCGCTCAAGACCGCGAGCGCGACGCCGCTGCATTCGGTGAAGCTCGCATTCGATCCGAAGCAGTACGTCACCGAGCAGGTGTTCTACGACTCGCTCGATGGCACGCGCGTGCCGATGTTCATCAGCTACAAAAAGGGGCTCCAGCGCAACGGCAAGGCGCAGGCGTTCCTGCATGGCTATGGCGGCTTCAACATTCCGAAGACGCCGGCCTTCGATGCTTCCGCGCTCGCCTGGATGGAGAAAGGCGGCGTGTTCGCGGTAGCCAATCTGCGTGGCGGAGGCGAGTACGGCGAACCCTGGCACCGCGCCGGCACGCGCGAGCGCAAGCAGAACGTGTTCGATGATTTCGCGGCGGCCGCGCGCTATCTCGTCGACCGGCACTACACCGAGTATCCGCGCATCGCCATCTGGGGGCGCAGCAACGGCGGGCTGCTGGTCGGCGCGAGCGTGAATCAGCGTCCGCAGCTTTGGGGCGCGGCGGTGGCGACGGTCGGTGTGATGGACATGCTGCGCTTCCACACGTTTACCGTCGGCTACGCCTGGACCGGCGATTACGGCTCGTCCGATGAGGCGGACGCCTTCACCTACCTGCGCCGCTATTCGCCGCTGCACACGACGCAAGCCGGCATGCACTATCCGCCGACGCTCGTGACCACCGGCGATCACGACGATCGCGTGCATCCGGCGCATTCGTACAAATACACGGCCGCGTTGCAGGCCGCGCAAGGCGGCGATGCCCCGGTGCTGATCCGCATCGACACGCGCGCGGGCCACGGGGCCGGCAAGCCGGTCGCCAAGATCATCGAGGAAGAAGCCGACAAGCTGGCCTTCATGTGGCACTACACATCCGCACTGCCGACGCCGAAGGCGCCGCGGCCTTGAACGTCATCGAAACGCATCTGCTGGGCCTGCTCGAACGCGCCAACACGGCGCGACTCGACAGCGGAACCAATGTGCTGCGCATCGAGCGCCGTCTCACGAGCGCGGCGCTCGATCACGCGCTCTTTCTGGCCGAAGGCGGGTTTTTGTCGCACGGCGGTCGCCACGATTCCACGCCCGCGAGCCGCGCCGAAGCGGTCGGCTACAACTGGTCGCGCGTCGGCGAGAACGTGCTCGCACGCACCACGGCCGATGCCGACGAGGCGTATCTGCAGTGGTGGAACAGCGAGGGGCACCGCGCCAATCTGCTGGAACCTGCGTTCATCGATTGCGGGCTCGCGCGGGCCTATTCGCCGCGCGTGGATTGCTGGTACTACGTGATGCTGCTGGCGGCGCCGGCCTGAGCGCAGGCGCCGCCAGTCTTCAAGCGATCAAACCGAGAACGAGGACCCGCAGCCGCAGGTCGTGCTCGCGTTCGGATTGCGGATCACGAACTGCGCGCCTTCGACGGTCTCCTTGTAGTCGATCTCGGCGCCGACGAGGTACTGCAGGCTCATCGGATCGACCAGCAGCGTCACGCCGAGCGTTTCGACGCTGGTGTCGTCCTCTTCGGCCTGCTCGTCGAACTTGAACCCGTACTGGAAGCCCGAGCAGCCGCCGCCCGAGACGAACACGCGCAGCTTCTGGTTCGGGTTCTCCTCCTCTTCGAGCAGCTCACGCACCTTGCGCGCAGCCGATTCGGTGAACACCACGCCGTCGCTCGGCGGAGCCACGGGAGCGGCGGAAGGAGTGTAGGTGGACGGTTCGGTACTCATGGCAAAACCTCTTTAGCCGTTGGACTGCTGGTGATGAAACGCTTCGCGGCCATCGATGACATTGGATTCGGACGGCTCCGGCGATTCCCCGTCCTGCTTGTGGGTGATCGCCGCCGGGATGGTGGATTCGTGCGTCAGCCGGCCGTTCACCTGCGCTCCCACCTGCATTTCGAGCGAACGGTACACCACGTTTCCGTTCACGCGCGCCTTGCCGCCGAGCGTGATCTTGTCCAGTGCATAGACATCGCCGTTGATGAGGCCGTTGAGCACGATAGTGGGGACGCGCACCTCGCCTTCAATACGCCCGCTCTCGCTGACCGACAGATGCGCTGGCTTGTCGGCCTTGGCGATGACCGCTCCGATCAGGGCACCATCCACATGCAGACCGCCCGAGAAACTCGTGTCGCCGACGATCTCGGTCTGCCGACCGATCAGGGTTTCGACTGCACTGACGCCCTTTGAAGGCTGTTTGTCACTCGACGTGAATTTCATGCTCGGCTCTCTGGGCTTGGATCTTACTCCAGTCGAATTCCTCCTCGACCGGCGGCGAGCCCTCGCCATCGACGAGGAGGCTCACCATGACACGGATAGGACGGAAGTCCTTCGGCAGCGTGAACACGCCGCTGAATTCCTGGAAATACTTGAACGCGAACGCCGGCAGGTTTTCGCCGCTATTGAGCAGCGAGCTCAGATCGAGGCGCTTCTGCTGCCCGCCCTGGCTGCCGAGCACGGCGATACGCGTCTGCCCGGCCACCCGCTTCTCCTGGCGCATCGACTGGATCAGCACCAGATCGTAGCGCCAGAGATTGGCCTGCGCCTGGGGCGTCATCCGCATTTCGAGCACCCGCACCCCGGCCTTGCCGACATCGGGCGACATCACCCCGCGATAGAAGGCGATCTGCTCGCGCAGGTCGGCCGCCTCGGCCTGCAGGCCGGCGAGCGATTCCTTGACCGACTCGCAGGCCTGGCCGTCGATCTGCTGCGAGCGCTCGGCGTAAACCACCTGCTGGCGCAACTCGGCATTTTCGGACTTGGCCGTGCGCAGCTCGCGGGCGAGCGTGCGGCGCTCGTCGCGCAGTTGTTCGAGCTCGCTGCGCGTCTGCTTGAACTCGCGCACCGTCGAGGTCCGCGCGTACGCGAACAGCATGAACCCGGCGATCGCCAGCAGGGCGGCGGCACCCGCAACCGCCGCCGCCCGCATCCACGGGCGATGGCGCGTGATGACGATGCGGTGCTGCACGCGCCCGGCGACCGAGCGCTAGGGCAACAGGCCCGGAGCCTGCAGCCCCGCGTCTTCGGGCAGGTCGAACATGAGGTTGAAGCATTGCAAGGCCTGCCCCGACGCGCCTTTGACGAGGTTGTCGATCACCGACAGCACGACCACGGTCTTGCCGTCGGGCGCGCGATGCACCGCGAGGCGGTTCTGGTTGCCGCCTCGCACGCTGCGCGTCTCGGGGTGCTCGCCGGCCGGCAGCACGTCGATGAAGGGCTCGCCGCTGTAGCGCTGCTCGAACAGCTTTTGCAGATCGGCTTCGGGATGCGTCAGGCGCGCGTAGATCGTGGCGTGGATGCCGCGGATCATCGGCGTCAGATGTGGCACGAAGGTCACCCCGACCGGCCCGCCGGCCGCGATCGCCAGCTCCTGGTCGATCTCGGACTGGTGGCGATGCCCCGTCACCGCGTAGGCCTTCAGCGAATCGGCGACCTCGGCGTACATCGAGCCGAGCTTGAGTTCACGGCCGGCGCCCGAAACCCCGGTCTTGCTGTCGGCGATGATGCCGTGGGTGTCGATCACACCGGCTTCGAGCAGCGGCACCAGGCCCAGCTGCACAGCCGTGGCATGACAGCCCGGGTTGGCGACCAGGCGCGCGTGCTTGATCTCGATGCGATGCGTCTCGGGAATGCCGTAGACGGCCTCTTCGAGCAGCGCCGGCTGGGTGTGTTCCATGCCGTACCACTTGCGGAATTCGGCCGCGTTCTTGAGCCGGAAGTCGGCGGACAGGTCGATGACCTTGACGCCTTTTTCGATCAGCGCCGGCGCCATCTGCATGGCGGTGCCGTGGGGGGTGGCGAAGAACACCGCGTCGCATTCGTCGAGCTTGGCTTCGTCGGGCGTGGAAAACACCACGTCGCAATGGCCGCGCAGGTTCTGGAACAGCCGATCGGCTCGCAGCCCGGCTTCCTTGCGCGAGGTCAGGGCAACGACCCGGGCCTGCGGGTGATTCGCGAAAAGCCGCAGCAACTCGGCGCCGGTGTACCCGGTGCCGCCAACGATTCCGACCTTGATCATGAGTTTTCGAGCCGACTGCAGACAACGCCAAAGGACGGCGATAATAGGACTTCCCCGCCAGCCGTCAAAGCATTAGCCAGGAGTTGCCATGTTGTGGCTAAAAGCGTTCCACGTGATTTTCGTCGTCGCCTGGTTCGCCGGCTTGTTCTACCTGCCGCGCCTGTTCGTCTATCACGTAGACACCCGGGATGCGGCCGGCCACGAGCGCTTCGTGATCATGGAGCGCAAGCTCTACGGCATTTCGCTGATCGCGATGATCGGCACCTGGTTGTTCGGCATCGCCACCCTGCTCTCGGCCGAAGCGGCCTACGCCAGGACGGTGTTCTGGGGCATGGGCTGGCTGCACGCCAAGCTGGCGCTCGTGGTGCTGCTGTCGGGCTACCAGGGCTGGCTCAAGGTCAACCTGCGTAAGTTCGCCAACGGCCAGAACACTAGATCTGCGCGCTTCTGGCGCTTCATGAACGAAGTGCCGGCACTGATCCTGATCGCCGTCGTGATCCTGGTGATCGTCAAGCCGTTCTGAGCTTCGGGTCGCATCAAAGGAAAAGGCCGCGTTCGGATCGCGGCCTTTTCCTTTTCGGATACGGCAATTGCCGCTCAGTGCTCCAGTTCGCCGACGGCGGTCTGGATGTAGTTCTGCAGGCCCATCGAATCGATCAGCTTGAGTTGCTCTTCAAGAAAATCGATGTGCTCCTCCTCGCTCTCCTGAATCGAAACCAGCAGCTCACGCGTCACATAGTCTTTCACCGACTCGCAATGGGCGATCGCATCGCGATACAGCGGGTGGGCTTCCTGCTCGAGCTTGAGGTCGCATTCGAGCAGTTCCTTGACGTTCTCGCCGATATAGAGCTTGCCGAGATCCTGCAGGTTGGGCAGGCCATCGAGGAACAGAATCCGCTTGATGAGCTTGTCGGCGTGCTTCATCTCGTCGATGGATTCGTCGTACTCCTTCTTCTCCAGCTTCTTGAGACCCCAGTTGCCGAGCATGCGCGCATGCAGGAAGTACTGGTTGATGGCGGTGAGTTCGTTCTTGAGCGCGAGATTGAGGTACTCGAGAACCTTGGCGTCGCCTTGCATGGCTGGGGGCTCCTGTCGATTCGATAGATCGAGATATAGACGGGCCGCAGTCTAGCCGTCGCCGGACCAGTATGTCCAGCGTAAGTGCTTGTTGGAAAAGCTATTTTCTACTGATTATGAATCTGATTCTCATGCACTCGCAGCGGCCGCGCCGAGCGTCGGCAGCAAGTCGGCCAGACGCACGGGCTGGGCAGCGAGCGACTGCGAGAGGGTTTCACGAGCTTGCGGAACGCACTTGCCGCAGCAGGTGCCGAGGCCAGTTTCGCGGGAAAGCTCACGCAGCGTCGTTGCACCGTCTTTGACGAGACGGCGGATCTTGGTATCCGAAACGGCCTTGCAGACACAGACGTACATGCACGCAAGCTCAAATGAGAACGATTGGCGATACGCTACGACATCGCGCGGCCGGAATCAAATGACAATCGTTATCGTCTCAGTTCTCCGAGCGACAGACGGCCTGGGTGTTCCTAGAGTGCAGCCTGGATGCGCGGCGATAGTCCAATCAGCGGCCCCAGCTCGCTGAGCGCCTGCAGGTAAACCTCGCGCTTGAACTCGACGACTTCGGTGGCCGGCAGCCACCAGTCCACCCAGCGCCAGCCGTCGAATTCGGGGGTCTGGGTCTCGTCGAAATGCACTCGTCCTTCATCCCCGACCAGCTTGAGCAGGAACCATTTCTGCTTCTGGCCGATGCAGACGCGTCCGCGCCCCTGGCGCACGTAGCGCTGCGGCAGCCGATAGCGCAACCAGCCTTGAGTGACGCCGATAATCTCGACATCGTCGTCGATCAGGCCCAGTTCTTCGTGCAATTCGCGAAAAAGCGCCTGCCGCGGCGATTCGCCGCGCTTGATTCCGCCTTGCGGAAATTGCCACGCCTCCTGGCCGATCCGCTTGGCCCAGAGCGCCTGGCCTGCGGTGTTCGTCAGGATGATGCCCACGTTCGGGCGATATCCGTCAGAATCAATCACTTGATTCAACTTCTGAAAAAGAGCCTTGGGTCGATTCTTCCACAAGGCCGCTCGGGCCGGCAAACTGCCGCGCCCCCGTTCCTCCGATCTTCAAACCCGCATGCGCCTGGCTTTATTCGACCTCGACAACACCCTGCTCGCCGGCGACAGCGACTTTCTCTGGGGCCAGTTCCTGATCGAGCAGGGCTGCGTCGATCGCGAGATCTACGAGCGCGAGAACCTGCGGTTCTACGAGGCCTACAAGGCCGGGACGCTCGATATCCACGAGTTCTGCCGCTTCAGCTTCGCCCCGCTCGCGGGCAACGAGCCGGCCGTGCTGCTGGCCTGGCGTGAGCGCTTCGTCGCCGAAAAGATCGCCCCGATCGTCGCCCCGCTCGCTCCGGCCTTGCTCGAAAAGCACCGCCGACAGGGTGACCACCTGTTGATCACCACGGCGACCAATCGCTTCGTGACCGAGCCGATCGCCCGACTGCTCGGAGTCGATACGCTGATCGCGACCGACCCGGAAATCGTGAACGGACACTACACGGGCCAGGTCGCGGGGTTACCGAACTTCCAGGCCGGCAAGGTAGTGCGGCTGGAGCAGTGGATCGCCGAGCAGGGCGAGCCGGTCGAGCACTTGAGTTTCTATAGCGACTCGCACAACGACCTGCCGTTGCTCGAACGCGCCGACCTGCCGGTGGTCGTCGATGCCGACGCCCGGCTGCTCGCGGTGGCCGGGCAGCGCGGCTGGCGCTCGATCAGCCTGCGCTCGGAGATCGAAGCTTCCTGAGCGGACCAGGCCCGCGATTTTTCAGTAGTTCGCGAGCCAGACTTGGGCCATGCCGTAGCGCTGCTTGAGCTGGTCGGCGTAGGACGCGGCTTCGGCGCGCGAGGCGAAGTTGCCGATGGTCACGCGGTAGTAGGTCTGGCCGTCCTTGAGCAGGGTGCGCACTTGCGCCGACAAACCCATGTCGACCAGGCCCTTGGCTTCGAGCCGGGCCGATTCGCCGTCGGCCAACGAGGCCGCGACGAGCGTCCAGCCGTGCTCGCCTGCGGCCGCCGGGGTCGGTGGAACCGGCGCAGCCTGATTGGTCGGCATCACCGCCGGGCGGGCGGCGGCGACTGGGGCCGGAGCCGCGACGGCCGCCGGTCGCTGCACTTCGGACGAGGCCAGCGAACGCACCGGCACGATCGGAGCCACCGAGGTCGCCGGCTCCACCACAGAATCGGGCAGTTGTTCGGGCGCAATCGGCTTCGGCGCCGGGATCGGCAGCGGCACCGGACGAGCCGCCGGCTGCGTCGCCCGCTGCGCCTGCGCGACCTGCGTCGCCGGCAACTCGTCGGCGAACGCGAGCTGGCTGAGCCGCTGCGTGGTGGCGAGCCGATCGGGCATCAGCCGACGCGTGGCCGTGGTGTCGATCTGCAGGCACTCGCCGGGTTCCTGCAGGCGGTCGTAGCCGTTGATGCCCTGCAATTCGACCGTGCCCGCGAGCACGCAAATGGTCTTCTGCTTGCCGCTGAGCTGGGCCCAGACGTCGCCGCCTTCGGTGCGCAGTCGCACATCGCCGAGCGTGAGTCGCACGTCCTGCGGAACCGTGGTGGTGCGACGGCCATCGATGCGAATCGTGCCGCTGGCGAGCGCGAGCTTCAGCACGGCCATGCGCGAGGTCAGCGTGATCGGCGACTGCTGGGGAACTTCGAGATTGCTGTCGGCGCCCAGGCGGATCAGCGTGCCATCGATGAAATCCAACGAAGCACGGCCCTGCGCGCCGGTGACGATGCGATCGCCGGCGAGAAGGCGGCGATGCGTCTCGAGCTCATATTTCGTCGACGCGCGCTGCAGCTGCGCCGGAGCGGCCACCCGCTCGACGGCCAGCGACGGCTCCTCGGCCGCAGCAATGGTGGATGCGATCGACAGCAACCCGGCAAGCACGGCACGGAACCGGCCATCGTGGAAGGGCTTCGAAGCGAGGCGAACGGACATGGGCGTAGCGATACCGGCTGGAGTCACGATGGCTGAGATTATTTATATAAAAAGATTATTTTTCCACTCGATTAAGCACATCATCGATCGAGCGGACGGAATGGTGTCCATCCGCTTGGGGGTCGGCCGCCAATCGAGGCAGTGAATGATGAAGCGGGATGCTAGGATTTCCCACTCCCCACCTCACCGACTCGCGGTTTCCCAGCGCATGAGCTCCGCGCCACCGCTTCAAGGCTTCAGCCCGTCGCCCGACGACTCTTGCGAAGCCGCCTCCGAAGCGGGCCCAATGCGACACGCCTCGCATCGGAGCGCGCCGTGAGTGGCCTCGTCGTCGTCGATTCGCGCGGTGACTGGCCGCTGCAAATCCCCGGCATGCACGTGATGACGGCCTGGGACTATCTGACGCTCGAGCCCGAGGTGCTTCAGCGCAACATTCGCGTCTACAACCTCTGCCGCAGCTTCGAGTACCAGAGCACCGGCTATTACGTGAGCCTGCTCGCCGGCGCGCGCGGGCACCGGCCGTTGCCGGACGTCACCACGATCCAGGACTTGAAGCTCGCCGAATCGCCGAGCGTGCTCAACGACGAGATCGACGAGCTGATCCAGAGCAGCCTGAACCGGCTCGGCGGCACCGAATACGTGCTCAACGTCTACTTCGGCCAGAGCCCGACCAAGCGCCACGAGCGGCTCGCGCGTGCGCTGTTCAACCTGTTCCCGGCGCCGCTGCTGCAGGTGAGCTTCGACTATCGCGGCGAAGACTGGCGCGTCGATTCGGTGGGCCCGATCGCCCTCGGCGAAGTGCCGGCATCGCACATCGAGTTCATGCATCAGGCCGCGCGCGACTACTTCACGCGCCGGCGCATGCCGAGGCAGAAGAAGGACAGCTATCGCTACGACCTCGCGATCCTGATCAACGAGAATGAGAAGGAGCCGCCGAGCAACGCCAAGGCGCTCAAGCTGTTCGAGAAGACCGCCGAAGACCTCGGCTTCCAGGTCGATTTCATCGACAAGGGCGACTACGGCCACGTCGCCGAATTCGATGCGCTGTTCATTCGCGAAACCACCGCGGTGAATCACCACACCTACCGCTTCGCGCGCCGCGCCGAGCGCGAGGGCCTGATCGTGGTCGACGATCCGAAGTCGATCCTGCGTGCCGCGAACAAGGTGTTTCTCGCCGAGCTGATGGACCGGCACCGCATTCCGCAGCCCAAGACGATGCTGATCCATCGCGGCAACGTGAAGCACATCGCCAAGGAGCTCGGGTTTCCGTGCGTGCTCAAGCAGCCCGATTCGCAGTTCTCGCGCGGCGTCATCAAGGTCGAGAACGAGGCCGAGCTCAAGCGCGTGGTGCGTGATCTGCTCGAGCGCTCCGACATCGTCATCGGCCAGAGCTTCGAGCCCACCGATTACGACTGGCGTGTCGGCGTGCTCGACGGCGTGCCGCTCTACGCCTGCCGCTACTACATGGCCAAGGATCACTGGCAGGTGGTCAAGCGCGGTGGCAATGGCGCCAAGATCGAAGGCAACCACGACACCGTCGCGATCGAAGACGTGCCGCTGCCGGTGCGCACGGTCGCCGTGCAGGCCGCCAAGGCCGTCGGCAACGCGCTCTACGGCGTCGACCTCAAGCAGTTCGGCAACCTGGTGAAAGTGGTCGAAGTCAACGACAACCCCAACGTCGACTTCGGCGTCGAAGACCTGGTGCTCAAGGACGCGCTGTACAAGCGCATCATCGAATACTTCGTGCGCCGCCTCGAGGCGCGCGTGAAAACGTGAGCGACCGGCAGACGCGCATTCGGCGCGCGCGATTCGACGATCTTCCCGCCTTGCTCCAACTCGAATCGCTGTTCCAGTCGGACGCGATGACTCGCCGGACCCTGCGACGCTTCATCTCGGCGCCGAACGCGGCCTTCCTGGTCGCCGAACACCAGGGCCGCGTGATGGGCAACCTGCTGATGCTCACGCGGCGCGATACGACGCTCGCGCGCATCTACTCGGTGATCGTCTCGCCGGCCGCACGCGGGCTCGGGCTCGGACGCGAACTCGTGGTCGCGGCGGAGAACGAAGCCCGGCAGCGCGGATGTTCGGCGATGGCGCTCGAAGTACGCGTCGACAACACGGTCGCGCGCACGCTGTACGAACGGCTCGGCTACGCGCTGCAAAAGCCGCTGCCGGGCTATTACGAAGACGAGGGCGACGGGCTGCGCTTGCGAAAGCCCTTGCGTCCGGCCGCATAGCAAAAGGCCTCTGGGCGCCGCGTGTACGGCGGTTCGAGCCCGCCGCTGAGAACGTCGAGAGCACAACCGGCGGGCCGCCACCCGCCCTGCGCTCGATCGCGACGCTCAGGCGAGATTTTCCCTCGCGGTCAGTCCAGATTTTCCTCACGGAAAATCTTCCACTCGCCCTTGGCGTTCTTGCGCCAGTATTGCTGCTTCTTGGCGCTGGAGCTGAAGTTGTCGCTGCGATAATTCAGCGTGAACTCGGCCAGCATCATCGCTTCGCCCGGGTAGTGGTACAGGCTCAGGTCGGCGAGCTTCACGTCGATGAATTTCTTGCCCGCGTTGACCCGGCGCTTGTGCTCGGTGAACGACTTCAGGTTCATGCCGCCGGTGGTGAATTCGGGGCCGTAGAACGACAGATAGCCTTCGGTGTCCTTGCCGGCCCAGCGCTTGCGCCAGGCTTCGACGCGGGAGAGAAACGCATCGCGGTCGTGCGCAACCTCGCCCTTCGGAACCCATTCGAGCTTGTCGGCCAGGATCACCGGCGCCTTGTTCGAATACACGTAGGGCTTGAGCCCGACGAGATCGTCGTTGGCCATCGTCACGCAACCTTCGCTCGACCGCGGGGCGCGCACGTAGGTGGTGCGCGGAACGCCGTGCAACCAGATGCCGTAGCCGGTCTTGACCTGGAAGCGGTCCCACAGGTTGGGGTAGTTCAGCGGCAGCGCGCCGGCACCGTAAAGCTCCGGCAATTCGTTGTCGGATTTCCAGCCGGTGACGTGATAGATGCCCACCGGGGTGCGCAGGTCGCCCGAGGCCTTCTTGCCGAAACCATTGCGGCCCATGCCCGAGTAATGGCTGCGGATCAGCTTGAGTTCGCCGCCCTTGTTCTGGAACAGGTTGAGTCGCGAATGCGGCAGGTCGACGATGACCAGATACGGATACTCATCGGCAAGCTTGAGCACGCCGGCCGGCACCAGGCCGGGCGCCGGCACGAAGCGCGACTGCTCGTTGCGCAGGCGTGCCTCTTCGAAGAACTCGCGCACACGCGGGTCTTCGCTGTCCGGCATGATCCCGCGCTTGCCCGAGCGCGCGGCAAGCAGGTCACCGTACAGAAACTGGGCCAGATGGAAATTGGGTTGCGTCTGCGTGAGCTGCGACAGCAGCTGCAGCGCCCTGCCCGGGCGCCCGGCCTGAATCTCGCCGATGGCCGAGACCAGGCTGCTCTCAGGGTCTGCAGCAGTCGACGCCGCCGTCATGGCCAGCCCCAGCACCACGAGCGCAGCCGACCGTACCGGCCGCATCCAACACCGCTTGAACATTAATGAACCCGCATCCCGGCTGGGGGCCGATCAGAAAACGAGGGAAGCCTTGCCGACGCGCCGCAGGTGATCAGCGCGAATACTCGCGCGCGATCAGCCAACTCGATCCGGCCTGCTGCAGCTCGAGGGTCTTCTGCGTGGAATCGGAGAAGCTGTCCGACACGTAGCTCTGGTTGAAACTCACCGACAGGCGATCGGCCGCCAGACGGCTGAACACGGGGTTGAGCGCCTTCACCTGGATGCTCTTGGCGCGCGAGATGCGATCGCGGCGCTGCGCTTCCCAGGCCGAGCGGCCGAGGCCGCCTTCGGGGACGAAGCTCGGCGAGTAGGTCGCGAAGTAG
Source organism: Hydrocarboniphaga effusa AP103 (assembly GCF_000271305.1). Classification (GTDB taxonomy): domain Bacteria; phylum Pseudomonadota; class Gammaproteobacteria; order Nevskiales; family Nevskiaceae; genus Hydrocarboniphaga; species Hydrocarboniphaga effusa. The sequence goes on along the minus strand of NZ_AKGD01000001.1, from coordinate 2,504,401 downwards.
GCGTTCAGATCCTGCGACGACCAGGCGGCGGCCCAGGCGTTGATGACGCTGGTGACGCTCGCCGCGGTGGCCGCATCCACCGTCGGGGCGGCGGCCGCCGGAGCAGACGGCGGCGGCGCCGGCACCGTCGAGGCCGGCGGCACGGAGGCCGGGACTGCAGCGGCCGGCGGCGGCGTGCTGATGGTCGGGGCGGTGGCGACCGACGTGCTGCCCTGGCCGTCGAGCTGGCCGATCAGCGCGAGCTTGGAGCGCACGCCCTGGTTGGCACCGTCGAGCGAGAGCGCACGGTTGTAGGCGGCGCCAGCGAGCGCCGCGTAGATGTCGCCCAGATTCTCGTGCGCGGTCGCGTAGCTCGGGTGCGTGGCGAGCGCGGCTTCGAGCGCATCGCGGGCCTTCTCGTAGTCGCCCTGCTGGGCGTAGAGCACCGCGAGGTTGTTGTACGGCTCGGGCAGCTGCGGGTAGTCGCGCGTGAGGTCGGCGAACATCTTCACGGCCTCGGCGCTGCGGTTCAGGCGCACCAGCACCAGCCCGCGCAGAAAGCGCGCCTGGGCGTCCTGGGGCTGCGACTTGAGCTGCGCATCGAGCTTCTTGAGCGCCTGGTCGAGCTGGCCCTGCTGCAGTAGCGTTGACGCTTCTTCGACGGCGGTAGCCGCGACCGCGGTCTGCGCCGCCGCCAGCAACAGCGCGGCCGTCAGGCCGCGACCGATCATCCTGCAGGAGTGCCAGGTCACACGTTTATTCACGCTTGGAACCTCGGGTGATTCGTGAATGGAGCGGGAAGCCCGCATCTTAGCAGCAGGCCGCCGGTGCGGGTCAGGCGCGCGACGCGCTGAATCACCGAGGGTTTTCCCCTCTCGACGCGTGCTCAGTAGAGCTTTCTCTCACCGGCAGGTCGCTTCTTGAAGCGACGATGGATCCAGAAATACTGGGGCAGCGCAAGCTGCACGCCCTCCTCGATGAGCGCATTGATGCGCCGCGCGTCGACCAGCTCGTCGCCGCTCGGGAAGTTTTCGAGCAGCGGCAGGAAACGGACCACCCAGCGCGAGCCCTCGCGGCGCGGGAAGTACGGCAGCACCCCGGCCCGGCCCATCTGCGCAAGCCGGGCGGTGGCGGTCAGGGTGAGCGTCTGCACGCCGAAAAAAGGGGCGAACACCGAAATCTTCTCGTCGAGGGTCTGGTCGGGCGCGTACCAGATCGCCCGGCCTTCGCGCAGGGCACGCACGAGCCGGCGCAGGTCGTCGCGCGGCAGGGCCGGCAGCTTCGATCGGTTCTCGCGCCAGCGGTGCATGCAGAAATCGAGCACCGCGTTGTTGTAAGGCCGGTACATGGCGTGGAACGGCAGCCGCGCGGAGGTGCACAGCACGCGGGCGCCGATCTCGAGCGTCGTGAAATGCCCGGTCAGCAGCAGGAAACCGCGGCCGGACGCCAGCGCCGCGTCGAGATGCTCGCGCCCTTCGATCGCAAACCGGGGGGCCAGCCGGGCATCCGACGCGAACCAGGCGATGCCGGCTTCGACCGCGCCCGCGCCCACCGCGGCGAAGTGCTCGCCCGCGAGCCGCTCGTGCTCCTGCTGCGGCAGATCCGGAAAGCAGACGCGCAGGTTGGTCAACACGACCTGCCGCCGGCTACCCGCGAGCCGGCCCAGTGCCCGGCCGAAACCCGATCCGAGGGCGAGCACCCAGGGCACGGGCAGCTGGACGACCAGCCAGAGCAGGCCGATCGCAAGCCAGGTCGGCCAGTACCAGGGGGCGATCAGGCGCGCGGTGAACGGAGGGGCTGCGGAGGAGTGCGGAGTCATGGCTTGCGCAGTCTAGGCAAGCCGCCGACCTGGCGTGCATTTTTCCGCAGTCCGAAGGAACTCTCTGCAAGCGGGAGAAAGTTCCTTCGGATATGGATCAACGTGCCTCCAGCACCATTGGGATGCCCTATCGAGAGGTGCCCTCCCAGATCGATCGCAGCTCATACGCCTGCGCCGACAACAGCGTGGTTTCGCCATCCGCGCTGAGCACCGCGGAGTCATAAACGGCGGTCGGAAACAACAAGCTTGTGAAGACCGTTCTTCCGCCATCGACGAATATTTCGATGGACGAGCGATCAACGAATATCTGCAGGGAAATCTTCTTGCCAGCATCCGCCATGGGTGCGGTCTGTATCGCGTTGAACGGGTGGCTGAACTTTGTTACCCCAGACAACGACCGGTCCAGTTTGTACTGGCCTGAGCTTCTGTCGATGCGGAAAGTCGTTTTCTCCCCTGCCTTGCTGGAGAGAACCAGATCCAGCGCTTTAGTGCCACGAAGATCCACGTCGATGTTCAGCTCGAACTGACCGGAACTCCTGGCGTTCAGCTGATCCAGCAGCTCGATCGGCTCGCCGATGGGCCCGCTCGCCAGCTCGACGCGCTCTGCACGAAGCACTTGCAGCTCTTTGACTGGCACGGAGATCAATTCGAGACCTTGCTTTCCGCGGCTCAGCTTCAGCTCACGAGGCAAGGTCATCGCACCGCGCCAGCCTTCGGTCGGGAGCTTCTGGGCGTACTCCCAATTGTTCATCCACCCCACCATGAGCGTGCGTCCGTCGGACCTGGGCACACCTGCCCATGAAACGCCCGCGTAGTTGTCCGTACCGTAGTCGAGCCAAGCCGCGATCACGGGTTTGATCGAGGCCGGCTTGTCCGAAAACCGGATGTCGCTGACCTCGGTGTATCCCCAGTCACCGCCAACCCCATCGACGATCTCGAGCGTTGCGGACTTCCCGATCCAAGCTGAAACATCCCAGTTGACCGTCACCGGATGCTCGGCGAGATCGTTGTTGCGACCGGTCTCCGTGCGCACGACGACATCGTCGACCAGAAGCTGCATGCCGGCGATTCCGGGATATCGTCCACCGCCGATCTGGAAATTGATGTTGCGCTTTTCGATTTTGAACGGGCGCGACCGCAGGACGCCGGTCGCGTCGGGGATATCCTTGGAGGATCGAATCGATAGCGGCGGGCGCAGCGCCGCCTCCGCGGCGAACGCGTTGCCGGAAGCCTTCCACTGCACATCGCTGAACGGATCGAAGGCGCTTCCCATTCGCTGGGCGGAAGGCGTAATCGCAAGCCGTTTTTGGAACTCCCTGTCGAGCGTGAACGCATGGCCGTCGAAATGGCCGACGAAATACTGGGTCCCGGAACCGCCATTGGGGCCTCCTGGATTCAGACTGACCACGAGCACGGTTTTCTTGGTGCCTTCGCCTTCAACCGGCATCTCGATGAGGTCGGGACACTCCCAAACACCGCCGTGTCCGCCCCATTGCTCGCCGAAGTCACTTTCATGTGTCCAGGTTTTCAGATCCTTTGAGGAATAGAAGCTGACATGGTCCGACACGGCCAGAGTCATGATCCATTTCTTCTGCGGTTCGAACCAGGAGACTTTTGGATCCCTGAAGTCCTGGATACCTGGATTGGGCAAGACCGGATTCCCTGCAAACTTCACCCAGGTGCGCCCTTTGTCCAGGCTGTACGCCATACCCTGTGCCTGGAAATCCTTGCGCCCGGCGCTTTCCGCTATCGCATCGTGATAGGTGAACAAAGCCACCATCGCGGGATTGCCTTCCGTGCCCAGGCCCGAGGTATTGTTTTGGTCTACGACGGCGCTACCCGAGAACATCGCCCCATGCCGATCGGGAAACAGCGCGATCGGAAAGTTTTCCCAATGCACCATATCCGGACTGATCGCATGCCCCCAATGCATTGGCCCCCAGGTGTTTCCGTAGGGGTTGTACTGATAGAAAAGATGATATTCCCCCGCATGGAACACCATTCCGTTGGGATCGTTCATCCATCGCTGAGGCGGCGAAAAATGAAATTGGGGCCGTAACGGCTCTCGGTACATTTCATCCGCCATCGCGACCCCGCTGGTGATGCATGTCGCAAACACCAGAATGCCAAGCTTGGTTCTCATTGCTTTTCTCGCTGTCCAAAGTGGCGGCGCAACTGGGCGCCGCCACCGATCGCTGCTGCGAAGAGTCTGATGGCTCAATAGCCGGGCAACTGCTGGTACAGGCCGCGACTCAAATTGATCTGCTGCTGCGGAATGGGCAGATACTCGTCCCTGCCTGCCGTGAACGAGGCACTCTGGAGGTAGGGCTTGCGGCCCCCTTCCACCGCGAGATAGGCATCGATCGTCGACTTGGCGACGCCCCAACGTACCAAGTCGAAGAAGCGATAGCCCTCAAGCCCAAGCTCCAAACGCCGCTCGATCCTCAACGCTTTGCGTGCGGCCTCCTGATCGGCGAATGACGAATAGGTCGAGATGCGGTAAGTACTGCCCGTGCCGACGAGCCGGCCCTGACTGTTGGCAGCCCGTGTTCTCAAGCTATTGATGATGGGTAGGGCTTCGTCTTGCCGCCCGAGTTCGATCAGGGCCTCGGCTTTCCACAGCAGCACATCGGCGTACCGAACCAGCACGGTGTTCATCGAGGAAATGAAGAACGGTCCATTCTGAGCAAGCGCCGGACTGTCGCGACTCACGAGTTCCTTCATCGACACATAGCTACCGTAAGTGGCCGGGTTGCGTGCCCATGCGTTCCCCTGATGAACGGCGGTCGGACCGGTGCCGGTGCTGTACTTGAAAGGCTTTCCCTCCATCGAGACCGTGTGATCGAGGCGTGGATCGACCGGATCTGACAGCTTGTAGTTCGCGTTGTTTGCCGCGTCGTACGGCAGCCCATTTTGAGTCTTGAAGGAGTTGACGAAGTTTTCCGTCGGAATATGGAACCCGCAGCAGCCGAACCCGCTGTTTCCGACCGGATAGTTCAGCGCAGTAGGCCACGATCCGCGCCCGCCGTTGCCTTCAACCGAGCCATCGTCGACCGAGCGCTGAATCGCAAAGACCGACTCCTTGTTGTTGTCGAACTGCGGCAGGAAGTTGTCGCCGTAATCCGATAGCAGTCCATACAGCCCCGAAGCTTCGATTTCCTCGACCAGGCTCACTACCTCCCGGAGCTTGGCCTGATCGATCGATACCACAGCGTGCGTATCGTTCTGGACATAGGCCTGATACAGCAGCGCCTTGGCCAGCATCGCCTTGGCGGCGAACTTTGCCGCACGACCCACCTGAGTTTGAGTAGGCGGAAGCTTTTCCGCCGCGATCCTGAAATCGGTGACGATCAGATCCCACAGCTCCTGATCGGAGAACTGCATGTTGGAGATGTTCTTGATGTCGTCCTGCGGGACATTCTCGTCGATGTAGGGAACGTGCTTGTGATGAATCTTCAAGTCGAAGTAGACGAGGCCACGCAGGAAATGAAGCTCGCCCTGGCGTATCGCCTTCTGCGGATAGTCGGCATCCGAAACGTCGGCCATCGTGCGCAGGGCTGTATTGGCACGAGAGATGGCAGTGTAGTTTCGTTGCCATTTCTTGTCGTTCAGATCGACGAAATCGGGCGGGAACGACGCCATGTCGGGCACGATCAGGTTGTACATCGACAGCGCGTGATAGACGAAGATATCGCTGGGACCGTTACCTCCCTTGTGCGCGTCGCCTGCCCTCAGGTTTCCCGTCGGCCACAGGAAGTTGGGAGCCGTGTAGTGGTCGTTTCCAATATAGGAATACGCTGCAGTCACCAGACCATCGAGATTCTCGATGGTCTGAACTTCAGCTTCGGTGAGTGTTCCGGAAGGCTCCTTCTCGAGCCCTGCCTCGCCGCACGCCGACAGCGCAAGGATCAGCGCAAGCGGCAGCAGTTTCTTGTGATGGATCTTCATGTCCAGCTCCTCATCGCTTAATTTGGTTTGTCCGGGTCGGATCGCAGCGCCGGACTAGAACGTGGCCTCGAGGCCAAACGTGTACCGCTTCGGTACCGGGAACGAACTGCCGGGGCTCTCCGGATCCTGGATGAGCGTTCCACTTGGCTTGACGGTCAGAATGTTCTGCGCCTGCAGGAAAACACGGGCAGTCTTCAAGTTGAAAAAGCTCAGTACGCGACCCGCCGGTGAATATCCGACGGAAAGGTTACGCAGCTTCAGATACGTGCCCTTTTCCCAGTAGTAGGTCGATTCCCGTCCTTCATTGTTGCTGTCCACCAGGGTCAGCGCCGGAACACTGCTGCCCGTGTTTGACGGCGACCAGGCATCGAGGGTGCGATAGCCGTAGTTGGAGCCTGCATTCAGCGATGTGAAGTCCGTGAAGCCCTGCCAGTAGTTCTTCACCAGGCCACCATGCACGCCTTGCCAGAACATGTTGAAGTCCCAGTTCTGGTACTTCACATCGAAGTTCAGGCCGAACGTGGAATCGGGATCGGTGGTACCGAAAAAGTCCTGGTCCTTGTCGTTGATGACGCCGTCGCCATTGAGATCCCGGTATCGAATCCGGCCTGGTGCGGCACCCGACTGAGTGGCGTGGGCCTCGACCTCGGCCTGATTCTGGAAAAGTCCGTCGGCGTAGTAGCCGAAGATCGAGTTGACCGATCGGCCAAGGATGGTTTTGGTCTGGCCATCGCCACCGAACGAGTTCACGACGTCATCGGGCAGCGCAAGCACCTTGTTGGTGACGACGGAGTAGTTCGCCGACACGCTGACGTCAAACCGTCCGATACGATCGAACTCGAGCGCCGTGTTGTATCCCAGCAGGATTTCGAAACCTTTGTTCTCGATCGTGCCGCCGTTGACCACCCGAAGTGCACCCTCCCCCTCGGCGGCGAGCGGCTTGGTGAGGGTCAGGATGTCGTCCGTGCGCTTCCTGAACCAGTCGAAAGAGCCGAAGAACTGGTTGTCCAGCATCGAGAAATCGAGGCCCAGATTCGTCTGGGTCGAGGTCTCCCACTTCAGATCCTCGTTGCCCATCTGAACTCTCGCGAAGCCCGATGGCAGGCTGCCCGAATTGACGCCATTGAGATCGTAGGCCGTTCCCTCATCCTGCTGGTTGGTGAACAGCGACGTCGTCGAGTATCGCGGCACGAAGATCGTAGACGTGGCGCCGGTGCTGATCTCCTGGTTTCCGTTCTGGCCCCAACTCGCACGGAACTTCAGATCGTTGATCGAATCGAGGTTGAAGAACGGCTCGTTGGAGATTCTCCAGCCCGCGGATACCGAGGGAAAGTTGCCCCAGCGGTTGTTGCTTCCGAACCGCGAGGATCCATCGCGACGTACCGTCACGGAGGCCAGGTATTTCTGGTCGTAGTCGTAATCGATCTTCGTGAAGTAAGACTGCAATCCCCAGGAATCGCCGCCGCCTCCCACTGAAGGGTTGGTCGTCCCTTGGCTGAGGTAGGCGAAATTCCGGTTCAGGGAAGCGAAGCCGCTGACGGCCCCAAAGAAGTTCTCGGACCTGAAATCGATGGTCTCGGTGCCCGCCAGGACCGTGAAGTTGTGATCGTCACCCAACGTGAATTTGTATTCGCCGGTGTTGGAGAAGACCAGCGTGTACTGCCAGGATTCGGAAGTGTTGAGACTGTCCAGAAAGCTCAGATTTCCCGCTTGCGCAGCGCGTTTGTAGTTCCTGAAATAGAACCTGCCGTAGTCGATGCCCAGGTTGCTTCTCAGCTGGAGATCTTCGATCGGGCGATACTCAACAAAGATGTTGCCCATGACCTTGTTGAACCTGCTGATGTTGTCCTTGTTCTGATCGATGATCCGAACCGGATTGTCGCGATCCGTGACGCCCCCGGTCGGTCCTCCATAGCCCTTGCCGTCCGCGGTGCGGATCGGCACGATCGATTGCTGCTCGATGGCGAGGCCGAGGATCTGTCCGGCCAGATCGTTGACCACATTCTCGCGTTGATTGTTGATGTAGAAGTTTTCGCCGATGGTGACTTTGTCGTCGAACAGGCTGTGATCCGAATTCAGTCGCAGCGAAATCCTTTCGAAGCCGGATTCCTTCACGATGCCTCTGGCATCGTAGTAACCGACCGATGTATAGAACCTCGATCCTTCGCCGGCGTTCGAGAGCGATACGTTGACATCGCGAACGGTTGCCTGCTGCGTGACGGCCTCGAACCAGTTGGTGTTGGCCGGCTGCATGGTCATTGCACCGTCGATGTAGCGATTGCCCGCGGCATCGGTAAAGCGACCGTAAGTCACTCCATTGAGGACAGGGTTGTCGAAGTCGTTGTTCCAGTCGTAGAGATAAAGCGAGCTGGCATTATTCGGATGGGTTCGATCATTGATCGCAGCATTGAACACAGCCTGCGCACGCTGCGGGGTGTTCAAGGGGTGAACGTTGTAGCCGAACTGCTCGATCGACTGGTTCGCACGGATGGACAGATCCATTCCGGGCGCGCCCTTCTTCGTCGTGATGACGATGACGCCGTTACCTGCGCGCGCGCCATAAATGCTCGCAGTCGCCGCATCCCTCAGAACCTGGATCGAATCGATATCGTTCGGGTTGAGGGACTCCAGCCCCGCAAGCGTGGGCACACCATCAATGACGTACAGCGGGTCGTTGAACCCCAGAGGTCCCAGTCCTTGTCCACGAATGCGTATCAGCGCTTTGGCATTCGGGTTGCCGCTGGTGGTGATCTGCACACCGGGTAATCGGCCCTGCAAGCTGCGAATGACGTTGCCCGAAGGCTGATCGGCGATCTCGCCGATATCCACGACCGAGGCGGCGCCGATGATGTCTTTCTTAGCGGACGTCGAGTAGCCCGTCACGACGATCTCTTCGATGGCACCGGTCGAAGCGGCCGGTTCCTCGCCTTGCTCGGATGCGTCCTTGTCCTCGCTGACCTCCTGCGTACTCGGCGCCGCCGAGTCGTCCTGCGCATGAGCCACGCTGCAGCCAGCCACACAGGCGGCCGCGAGCGTGTACAACATATATAATGGCGTGGTGTTCATGGTTCTCCCCCTCTCTCCTCACGTTAGTTGTCATCGTTGCTGCCAGAGAACTGCTTGCTGCTGAAACTCGAATCGAGCTTCTGGCGGTTTTCTCCCCACCGACGTGGAGATACGGCTACCTGAAACCGACGATGGGCAGGCCAAAGAGAGCCCCCCCCACATCGCAAAGGCGATCTGGAAAATGTTCGCTGGGAGATATCGGCTGCCGTCGGCAAAGAGGGGACGCTGCCGATTTGAGTCAAATCGGACAATCCCGCGCGGCCAGCGCTATCTCGGTGCAATGTTCCAAGCGAGCCTGCGTTGCACCGCCGCAGTGCCTGGTTAGTTGGTTTCAGATTTCCGCTGCTGGTTTTCCTCTTGTCGCGTTGCTTGGACCGTCTGAAACAGACGGACCAGTTACCCGAGCCAGGCGCGGTCGGCCGTTGAGCGACTGCACATCCAATCGATGATGTCCGCCTTGTACGGCATGTCGGCGCCCAGCCTGGTACAGGTCAATGCGGCGGCTTGGGCGGCGTATTCCAGCATGCGGTGGAGATGGATCGAATCGATGGACGAGGCCGCGCCTGCCGCCAGATTTCCGGTATCGGCCAGCCAGCTCAGCATTGCCGACTGAAATGTATCTCCCGCCCCCACCGTGTCGATGACATCGACGGGCTTGCCATCCACTTCCGCAAAGGCAGAATGATTCCAAGCCCGCGCACCGCGCTCGCCTCGAGTGATCACCACCAGTGCGGCGCCGGCATCGAGCCAGCGATGTGCAAGCTCCGCATGCTGGATTCCGTGATAGATGAGCTGAACATCTTCTTCGCTGATCTTGATGACATCCGACAGTTTCACGAGTTGTTCTATACGCGCGAGCCAGACTTCGATCGATGGCTCGACGTTGAGCCGCACATTCGGATCGTAGGAAATCAGGCGAGTGCCGCGCTCACGACGGATCAGGGTTTCAAAAGTCAGGCCGACAGGCTCCACTACCGCGCTGAACGAGCCGATATGAATCGCCCGGATGCTCTCGTCCAGCCTCATCAGATGCTGGACCGTGATCCCGCGATCCGCCGTGCCCACGCCGTAAAAGGCATATTCCGGATTCCCGCCGATGTCCGCGCTGACCAGCCCCAGCGCCGTTGGAGCATCGAGCCGAACCAGGTACTGGACGCCGACTCCGTCGGCCTCCAAGGCGGACACAAGCCGGCTTCCCAACATGTCGTTGGCGATACCTCCAAAAAACTGGACCGGCTTTTCCTGGCGCGCCAAGCCGATGGCGACGTTGAACGGCGAGCCGCCGGGCCGGGCAGCCATCTGCAAATGCGCGCCGGCACTTCCCGCAATGAACACATCGAACAGCGCTTCACCACACACCAGAAACATGGGACTACCTTTCGCAGGAGGAATCACGGGGAGAGACGTCGGTTGCGCGCACGACCAATCCGATCATTGAGGCGTGGCCCAGCCCCGATAAGTGGCGACGTCATCACGCGTGACCAGGGTCGGAGGGATCAGCAGTACCGGTTGCTCGGGACGCTTGCCACCGACGATGCCAGCGCCCAGCTCCACTGCCTGGCGCGCCATCGCCCAGGGGTTCTGGCTGGCGGAGGCGGAGATCAGGCTGTTCTTGTTCTTGAGGGCGACTTCGATGTCCGGAGCGCCGTCCACAGAGGTGATCACGATGCCGGTACGCTTGAACTGCCGCGCGGCCAGATCGCTGCCGATCGCCTGCGGATCATTGGTGGCGAACACGCCGTCGATCTTCGGAAAGCGCACCAGCAGCCCCTGCATCACGCTGAGGCCGCCATCGCGTGAACCCTTGCCATCCTGATCATCCGACAGCACCTTGATGCCGGGCTGCTTTGAAAGCACGCTCTTGCAGCCATTGACGCGATCGATCACGGCCGACACCTGCGGCCCGTTCTCGATGATGACGTTGCCCTTGCCTTGCAGCTTGTCGACGATGTGCTGACAAGCCATCGCTCCGGCTTTGACGTTGTCGGTTTGCACCGTGGCATCGGCCCCTGCGGCCGACACGTCGACAGCGATCACCACGATTCCCGCTTTCTGCGCACGACGCACGGCGGGCTCGATGGCTTTCGGATCGGCTGCGTTGATGACGATCATGTCGACGCGCGCCGATATGAAGCTGTCGATCTGATTGAACTGCTTGTTGAGGTCGTAGTCCGCAGACAGCGCAGTCACCTTGACGTGCGGGTTCAACAGCTTGGCCTGGCTTTCCACACCACGCACGATGGCGACAAAAAAGGGATTCCCCAGCGAACCGACGGTGACCCCGATGGACTTCAGTTCCTTGGCCGCCGCCGGGTTGGCGATGCAGGCCAAGGACACCAGCGCTGCGGTGAAAAACAATCTGATCATGCAACTCCTCCTCGGCTTCTGCCGGCGACGCTCGGCCGGGAAGCCTGATGCTTGTCAATGGTTATGTACGGGCACCCGAACGGCGGTAACGATCGAGCACGACAGCGCCGATGATCACGATTCCCTTGATGATGTACTGCCAGATATCGGACACGCCCAGCAGGATCAGGCCATTGGTCAGAACCGCGATGATCAACGCGCCTACCAGGGTGCCCACGATCGAGCCGACACCGCCGACGAAACTGGTGCCGCCGAGTATCACGGCGGCGATGGCATCGAGCTCGTACGACTGGCCAAGTTGCAGACCATTGGCGGCAAACAGCCGCGACGTCGTCATGATCGCGCCAATGCCCGACAACAGCCCGGAGATGGCATAGGTGAACAGCAGCACCTTCCAGACTTTGATGCCGGAAAGCCGGGCGGCATCCGGGTTGCCGCCGACACAGTAGATCTGCACACCGAGAACCGTGCACCGCAGGATGAACCACGAAGCTCCCACAACCGCCATTGCGATCACCACCAGCCACGGCATCCCCAGAACGGACTCGTTGCCGACGAAGGCAAACGGCAGGTCCGGGTTGAACACGGTCTTGTCGTCCGCCATCAGTCGGGCGATACCGCGAACCGCCGTCAGCGAACCGAGGGTCACGATGAACGGAGGGAGTTTCAGACCCGCGATCAGGCCGCCGTTGATCAGACCGAATGCCAGCCCGGTGAAAATGGCCGCCGGAATGCTCAACATGCCGTAACCGGGCACGTTCGACACCAGCACTGCAATCACCGCCGAAGCCGCCAGCACCGAGCCGACGGACAGATCGATGCCACCCGTGAGAATCACGAACGTGAGCCCTGCTGCCAGAACGATGTTGATCGACGCCTGCTGCGTCACGATGGACAGGTTCTGTGCACTCAGAAAGCCCTCTGCACCCAGGCTGAATCCAAGGCAGAGCACCAGGAGCACGGGCAACATGCCGGCGGCGCGAAACCATCGCATCAAGTGCTCGCGAAAATGGGTGCCGGGCTGGCCTGACAGGGGGGGCATGGTTGTCGTACCTGAAGATTTCATGGGCGTTTCGTTTGCTGTGTGGGTACGGAATCAGGCTGCTGCGGACAAGCTCGCCCGATCGCCGCTGGTCGCCAGGGCAATCACCGCTTCCTGCGTAATCGGCTGACCGGTATCGCCTCCAAGCTCGCCAACGAGCTCGCCCTCCCGCATGACGAGGACCCGATCGGCAGTGCCGATGATCTCGGGCAGTTCGCTGGAGATCACGACGACCGCCATGCCTTCCTGGGCGAGCTTCGCGATGATCCTGTAGATCTCGGATTTCGCTCCGATGTCCACGCCTCGCGTCGGCTCATCGAGGATCAGAACATGCGGGCTCAGTTCGATGAGCCGCGACAGCAGCACTTTCTGCTGGTTGCCACCGGAGAGCGATCCGACATTGACGTCCGGCGAGTGCACACGAATGCCGAGCGTTCGAATGGCATCACGGCTGCGCAGCCGTGCTTTCGACAAGCTCAGCACGCCTGCGCGCGCCTCGCGGGAATAGGTGCAGACGTTGATGTTCTCGTTGACGCTCATGTCGAGAAACAAGCCCTGCGCTTTGCGATCCTCGGTCAGATACGCCAGGCCCGCGCGGATGGCGTCCAGAGGCGTGCGCATATTGATGTCGGCGCCGCGCAGGCGAATCGAACCGGAGCGCCGACGCTCGGCGCCGAACAGCAAACGCGCCAGTTCCGTCCGTCCGGCGCCCACCAGACCGGCGATGCCGAGCACTTCACCGGCATGCAGATCGAAACTGCAGTTGCGGACACGGCGCCCGTCGGAGAGGCCACGTACGGAGAGCACGCATTCGCCGCGTTGATAGACGTCGTGGGTTTTTTTGTAGAACCCCGAAAGGTCGCGCCCGACCATCATCTTCACCAGCGTTTCGGCCGAGAGCACGCTGCGATCCAGCGTCCCCACGTAGGTTCCATCGCGCAGCACGGAAACCTGGTCCGCGAGCTCGTAGATTTCTTCCATCCGATGGCTGATATAGACAATCGCCATTCCGTCTTCGCGCAGCTCGCGGATCATGCTGAAAAGCTGACCGGTTTCGCGAGACGACAATGGCGTGGTGGGCTCGTCCATCACCAGGATGCGCGCCTTGGCATGCAGCGCGCGTGCGATTTCCACCAGCTGACGCTCCGCGATGGAAAGATCACTGACCAGCGCCTCGGGACCAAAGCTTGCTCCGAGGCGCCGCAGGATGGGCTCGCACCCCTTCGCCATCGCGCGGCGGTCGACCACGCCTAAGCGACGCAACTCCCTGCCCAGATAAATGTTCTCCGCGACGGTGAGATTGGCGGAAAGACTGAACTCCTGATAGATCACCGCAATGCCGAGCGCGCGTGCGCTCAGCGGTCCGTTGATCGTCACTTCGCAGCCATCGATCAGGATGCGACTGCCCGGATCGGCCGTGTAGGCACCGGACAAGATCTTCATCAGGGTCGATTTGCCCGCGCCGTTCTCCCCCATCAGTGCGTGAATCTCTCCGGCCCGCAAGGTCAACGACACCTCGGACAGAGCCTTGACTCCGGGAAAGCTTTTGGAGATCCGGCGCATCTCCAGGATGGGGGCCTGCTTCTGTTCAACCGGCATGATCTGCCTCTATCGATTCGACGCTGCCGCGCAGGATTTCAGCGCGCGGCGAATAACTGAAAAACATCGGCAGGCAGGCGGCTCCAACGGCACCTGCGTCGGATCCGAAAGTGCCACGGACGAACTCGGGCACACTTCGCGCTTCGGGCGCCTGTTGCTGCAGCAGGTTTCTCAGGCGCTCCATCAAGCAGTCGATCAACCCCGCATCGACGTCGGAGTCGATGACCAGAACCGGCACGTCGAGCAGACACACGATCGAGCGTAAAGCCGGCGCGAGTGCATCGACGCAGTCGTCCAGCCACTCCATGACGGCTGGATGGCGCTGCGCCACATAGGGTTCCAGTTCGGCAACGTTTGAGCCTATGTGCAGGCCGGAGTGACGCAGGTGGCGCTCCAGCGCGTTCAGCGATGCACGAGATAGCAGGATGTCCCATGCGGCTCGATTCGGACGTGCAGAAGGCAAGGTGCTCGAGGGCACCGGCATGACGGCGATGTCGCACGCGTTCCCGGACGCACCGAGGAGGCATTCACCGGCGATCACCGCACCTCCGCCGATGACAGCGCCCATGAACACATACGCGAAGTCATCGAACCTGCGGCCACAACCGTAGAACAGTTCGGCGATGACCGCGGCGTTGGCGTCGTTCTCGCTGAAGACCGGAATGCCGGTCGCGCGGGAAAGTTCCGCCGCGAAGTCATAGTCGTCCCAGGGCAGAAAATCCTTGCCGGCGTAGCCCAGTTCGTTTAGCCAGGCGCCCAGATTGTAGGGCTGTGCCAACCCGATACCGGCCAGTCGCTCTCGCTGCCGTGGCGGGATCACCTTCAGCACGTCCTTGATGTCCCGACACACCAGCTTCAATGCGTCTTGAGGCAACGGAAGCAGCTGACGATGTACCCGGCGCGTGAGGATTTCGCCGTTGAAATCGGTAAGAACAGTTTCGATCAACTCGCGGTCGAGGCGGACGCCTACTCCGAAAGCCCCCTTGGGATTGAGCATCAAGAGCGTGGCCGGCTGGCCGCGCTGCCCGTCGAGCATGCGTCCCTTGAGTTCGACCAGCCCATCGTTTTCCAGCGCCTGCACGATGTTGCCGATCGCGCTGTTGGCCAGATTGGTACGACGCGCCAGATCCGCTTTGGATGCCGGGCCCACGCGACGCAGCACCTGCAGAACAAGCCGCTCGTTGTAGCGTCTCAGATTGATCGAGTTTCGGCCCTGGCCGACGCGCGTTGCCATGCTTTTCTATCTCCTCGCCGCTGATCCAGTATTATTTATTTCTGGTGAATTAATTAAACAGGAGGCCCAAACCCCTGTCAACAAAATGGTGGATGCGTCAGCGACGTTGGCTTCATGTCGCGGATCACTGCCAGTCCTTGCAGCGATCCGCGACACGACTTCAGACCCAGCAACACAATGCAGGCACGAGGACTTCCTCATCCTCCGATGCTCCGCATCTCTTACTTGGTGTAGCGACTCAGATCGGTCACGGTCAGACCGTCCGCGTTGGAAAACAGGCCGACTTGGTAGTTGGCCAACGCATAAAGCCGGAAGCTGAGCGCGCGATTCCGATTCAGATACACCGCCCCCACACCCGCCACCGGATCGAGCAGCACTTCGATATCGATCCCGTCCGAACTATCGAGCGGAACAGCGACTTTCGGATTGGAGGCCGCGCCCTCCTCGCCCTGAAAGTAGAACTCGGCCTTGTCCGCTGAGGCATCTATTTTCAGGAACGCCCGTTCGTCAGGCTGCCCGCTGATTTCGCGACGCAATTGAATGCCGAACGTACTGCCTGCATTGGCACTCGTGACTTTGAAGGCCATGCGGTTCTTCACACCGAGTTCGGCGAGCGTGAACGCTGAGTTCGCCTCCATATTGACGGTCGTACCGATGGCCGAGACTCCTCCGGCAGACCACTCCATGGCGATGGGCTGTATGGCAGCAAGACCGTCGCGAATGCGCTGGGGCATCGATACGGCCAGCGCTCCGCTGCCGAGCGAGGCCACCTGATGCACCATCAGGCTGCCCCCAAAATCCGGGCCTGCATGGTCGACCCGGCCGACGGTATGGGGAACCCATCCGAACAGCAGGCGCTCGCCGGCCGTTCCCGCGCTTCTCGCGGCATAGAACCACTTGCCATCCAGTGCATCGAATGAGGGTTTGATCCAGTTGGCACCGCTCTGCTGGAGATACTTGACCTGGCGGGAAGCATCACGCTGATCGGAGTAGACGATGTAAGGCGTGTCGCCGAGCGTGAATTGATCGGCCACTTCGAAATTCAACGGAGATGCCTCGATGTACAACGGAGGCTCGGCAGACCAGTTGCTCAGATTGGTCGACGTGTATAGACCAATGGCGGCTTGCGAGGAATGCCGTGTGGTGATCAGCATCCAGTATTTTCCGGCAGACTGGTTCCAGTAGACGAACGGATCGCGGAAATCGAAGTCGCTGTAACCCGCCGATCCGCTGAAGGTATCGGCAGCAACGGGTGTCCATTTCGTCAAGGTGTTGTCGGCGGCCGTGGCGTGCATCACGGCTTCGACCGGCGCATGGTCCGCGTTGTGACCCGAATAGAAAAGATGGTACTGACCATCCTGCGCTTTCAGCACGCTTCCCGACCCGACGAACTGGTCTTGTCGGCTCGCATCACCCGAAGCCGGCAGCACTTCCTGCGGAAAAGTCGAGTTCAGCAGATCGCTGGTCTTCGCCAGTGCCCAGGAATGGAATCCCAGATTCTGCAGGTAGTAGATGTAATAGACGCCGTTCTCGTAGTACGGATTGGCATCCGCCATATCGAGATTCAACAGCTGCGTGTGACCCTCCGCTGTGCTGACGATCGAACTCGGGACCGGCGCGACAGCCGCCTTGTTCGCGGCGCGAATTTCATCGACCAGGATGAAGGGGCAGGCCCCCGTGCTGGCCGAGTTGTCGTGCCGATCGATGATCTCGATGACCGCAGTCTGACCAATCAGCGCGGATACATCCCACGACACCCAGCTCAGCTGCTTCTCCATGCCGTTACCGGTAGCGTGGCGAACGATCTTGCCGTTGACTCTCAGCACCACTGCCGTCGCCAGCGGCTGATCGTAAGCATTCGTGCCGCCACCGATGAGCAGGTTGAGATATCGCGTGGTGACCGTGAACTGGGGACTGGTCATCGTGCCGGTCGCCTCCCATCCGTAGTCGACGCCCGACGAACCCATGTCGTCGGCGAATCCCGGACCGTAACTGGCGAACAGGCGCTCTCCGACCGTACCCGCGATATCGGCGCCCCACTGGCCGCCATTCAGCCGGATGATATCCCCCGTGCTGACAAAGCCATGCTCCTGATAGGTGTTGTAGCCACCACAACAGAACTCGAAGCCCGCGATGTTCTGCCCCGGGTTGCCCACGCGCGTAAAGGCCGACGCGCCCTCGCTGGCCGGTGCCGCGCTCAAGACCGGAGTTGCGGGCACTTTGCTGGCGGCAGGCGGAGCCACGGCGGCCTTGTCCGCAGCGCGAAACTCATCCGCCAGGATGTACGGAACCGCAGTATCGGAGCCGTCGTTCGGATGATGGTCGATGAACTTGACGACGGCCGTCTGCCCCTCGAGATCCCTCACGTCCCAACTGGTCCAGACGATCTCGTTCTCCTCGTCGTTGCCGGGGGCCTGTCTTACGACGGCCCCGTCGACGATCAGGACGACAGCCGTTGCATTGACTCCATCGAATCGATTCCTGCCGCCGCCGATCAGAAAATTGATGTAGTCCTTGGTGATGACGAAGGCGGGGCTGGAGATCTCGCCGGTGGCACCCGGGCCGAGCTGTGCGGCGGTCGTATCCGTATCATCCTCGTAGCCGTCGCCATAGCTCGAAAAGACCCGCTCGCCGATGTGGCCCGCGATATCGGCGCCCCAGAAGCCGCCGTCGAGCTTGATGAAGTCTCCCTGTGCATCGGTAAAGCCGTGTTCTTGATAGGTGTCGTACTGCGCACAGCAAAACTCGAAGCCGGCGATGTTCTGCCCCGGGTCCGAGCTCCTGACGAAGAGGCTCTGCCCCTCCGTCGCGGGCACGTCGGTGATCGGCACGTCGGATTCGCCCGGTTCTTCCGGCTCTTCCGGAACCTCGGGCATCCCGCCCGCGCCCAAATCCGCCTCATCGAACTGAATGCTTACGCTGCAACCCGGAACCAAGGACGCACTGGCCACATAGAAGGCGCCGTGCATCAAGACTCTCAGCAGCTTCTCAACATTTTTCATTATTTTCTCCTCGCAAAAGCTGGCTACGTCGGCCGTTTCATTCGACGCCACGCAGCGTCGATCCGTACTTCCAGTCACCGGCGCGCATACGGCGAGCCAGTGGCCGTTGTTTCGTGGGTGATGCCGTGAAGCCTTGCGGATGCGCCATCGCCCGCTCCGCGCTCCGCCAAGAGCCGATCCGCGACGCGGGACGCTCAGGCGGGGAAGCGAATTCCGAACCAGCGCTTCCGGAAAGCGCTCACGACCGATCGGCAGAAGATTTCGTGAATGTTCGAAGCCCTGAGGGGGACTGCGTCCGCCTCTTCTTTCGACGACGTGAATCGCTCGTGATTCCCGCAGGGCGCAGAGCGTTCACCCGAAAAGGCGAACGCCGATGGACACTGCCGCCGCGCGGCGAATGCACGCCCGATTCACAGTTGAAGGCCATGTTGATTCTCCCCACCGCCGCTTCGTACTTCTATTTATTTTTTTCTCGTAAACAAATTAAATGACCCTCCCCGGGAGTGTCAACAGAGAAATTAAACCGCGAGATTTCCCCGCAACCGGCTGAGTGAAGCCGAAACAAGCCGATTCCTATCAATCAATTAAGAGACGGGTCGGCTAGGCCAGCGATCGGCTCTGCGCGATGAAAGGCGCTACAGGCAGGGCCGCGAGCGCTTCGACGTTGTCGCCACGGCTCACCGCGAGCACCCGCGCCCCTTCTTCGACGAGCCTCAAGGCGCCGGCGCGCGATGCCGGCGCCGGTCACGAGCGCGACCTTGTTCTCGAAGCGGCGAATGCCCGTCATGAGGCGGGCTCCAGAATCGGAACGTAAACCGGGCCGGCCATGTGACAACCACCCTCCGAGCAACAGAAGAACCGCGGCATGCGAGCTTGCGTTCGCCGGGGCGGGGACAAGCCGGTGCCTCCGATTGCGGCAACCAGGCCCGATGCCGCCAGGCATGGTCGTACTCCGACGCAAGCGCCGTCAGAGCCGTGCTGGCATGAACGCGCTCCGATCAAGCGTGGGAGCGAGCAGCGGCAGGATCGAGGGAATCCGACGATCTGCCGCCGTGCAGGCATGGCGGCGATTCACGACTTCATCAGCGCAACGCGGCGGGTCTGACTCGCACGTCCGCCGATGAATGCATCGCCCTCAGGCCTGTTCCAGCGCTGCCGCCATCTGCTTGCCGAGTTCCACACCAGGCTGATCGAAGGAGTTGATGCCGAGCGCCGCTCCGATCATCGCAGTGCGGTGCTCGAAGGCCGACAACAGCATGCCGAGCATGTGCGGGTCGAACTTTTTCATTGAGAGTACGGACACGGCATTTCCGCCAGCGCGACCGCCTACGCGGTCGGCCAGCGCATCGGCTTGCGCGCGGGCGTTGGCCAACAAGGCAACGTGGTGCTCGGCGCAAGCATGTGAAGGCTGCTGAACGCAAAGCAGATCGATGCTGGTTTCGCGCGTCCCTTCACGCAGCAACTGGAAGTAGGCGTGCTGATCATTGGTGCCGAGTCCTCCCCAGACCACCTGGCTGGTGGCATAGGCGAGGCGTTCGCCGGAAGCGGTGCGCCCCTTTCCATTGCTCTCCATTTCCAGTTGCTGCAGCCAATCGACGAACAAGCGCAGGCGATCGTCGTACGCCACTGCGCAATGGCTGGGCATGTTCAGAACCGTGCCGTTCCATATCGCCAGCAAAGCCATGCGCATCGGAAGGTTCTGTTCGAGTTCGGCCTTGGCAAAATGCTGATCCATGGCTGCAGCCCCGGCGAGCATTTCCTCGAACTTTCGATAGCCCAGCTGCAAGGCCACCGGCAGTCCGATCGCGCTCCATACCGAGAAGCGGCCACCGACCCAATCCCAGAGTGGCAGGATGTTGTCCGCTGCAATGCCGAATTCTTCAGCCGCAGCAGGTCGGGCGGTGACAGCAAAGACCTGCGCCTGCAACTCGCTCGCCGACAGTCCCGAGGCCAGGCACCACGCGAACAGGGTTTTGGCGTTGAGGCGTGTTTCCCGCGTCGCAAAGCTCTTGCTGCTGACAATGAACAGTGTCGCGGCAGGACGCAGCTTGCGCATCAGGCGAGCAGCGCCGGTGCCGTCGACGTTCGACAGGAAATGCACGCGCAGATGGTCGGGGGCTTCATCCTGCAATGCGTCGCAGACCAGGCGCGGCCCGAGATCGGAGCCACCGATGCCGATGTTGACGATGTCCGTGATCGGGGTGCCGCCGGCGCCGGTCAGCCGGCCGGCATGCAACGCGTCCGCAAGCTCGCGCATGCGCGCCAACGTTGCGTGCACCAGCGGCACGACATCCTGGCCGCCGGACACGATCGAGGCCGTCTTCGGCGAACGCAAGGCGCCGTGCAGCGCCGCCCGCCGTTCGCTGTGATTGACGAGCGCACCGCCGAGCAGCGCATCGCGCCGAGCTTCGAGCTGCTGTGCACGCGCGAATGCGTGAAGGCTATCGAGCGCCGCCGCATCCAACCATTGACGCGTGCCGTCGAGTTCGATGCCCAGTTCCTCGATCGCAAGCACGGCCGCGGGATCGCAATGGCGCAACACGCCATCGTCGCGGATTCGGTGCCGGATGCGAGCAGCGGCGGATTGCAGGGAACTCCATTCCGGTGACTGATCAGCAGGAATTTCTGGAAAACTCATGATGCCTCGAGGCTGTATCGAACTGTTCTAGAAAGATGGCCAAACCACATGCAGCTGATTCGTAGAGCCCGGCAGGCCGAACGGCGTGCCGCAGACAAGCACCATGGCCTTGCCCGGTTCAGCCAGTGCCTGTTCGTGCAGGAGTCGGGTCGCCCGCTCCACCGTGCGGGTATCGCCTGCCATCGCGGTGTCCGCATGTGGATGGATGCCCCACACCATCGTCAGCCGCTGTGCGACGGTGGTGCTCGGAGTGAGGCACAGGACCGGCGATCGCGGTCTCTGCTGCGCCATGCGCATCGCGGTAGCACCGGAGGCGGTGTAGGCCACGGTCGCCGACAGCGGCAGCAGCTCCGAGACGCGCCGCAGAGCCGAACCCAAGACATCCGTCGTGGTGGATTCGCCGTCCTTGCCGATCGCCTGCATCAGCGGCTGGCGCAAGCTGTCGCTCTCGGTGTGGCGGACGATGCCGTCCATCGCGCGCACGGCCTCTACGGGATAGCGGCCGGAAGCGGTCTCGGCCGAAAGCATCACCGCATCGGCACCGTCATAGACCGCTGTCGCCACGTCGGAAGCTTCCGCGCGCGTCGGACACGGCGAGCCGATCATCGATTCCAGCATCTGCGTTGCAATCACCACTGGCTTGCCGGCGCTGCGCGCGAGACGGACCAGTTGCTTCTGCACGCTGGGCACTTGCTCCATCGGCATTTCCACACCGAGATCGCCGCGCGCGACCATGATGCCGTCGGCGGCCGCGATGATGGCTTCGATCTCCTGCAAGGCGCCGGGCTTTTCTATTTTTGCCATCAGCAGGCAGCGCTGCTGCACCAGCTCGCGGGCTTCGATCACGTCCTGCACCCGCTGCACGAAGGACAGCGCGATCCAGTCGACACCGAGATCCAGGCCGAACTGCAGATCCCTGCGATCCTTGCCAGACAGCGCCGACAGCGACAGCGCGCGCGACGGCACATTCACGCCCTTGCGATCGGATAACGTCCCGGAGCGCAGGGCACGCACCCGGATCGACCCCGGTCCGACCTCGGTGGCGATGAAGGCCATGCGGCCATCATCCACCAGCAACTGATCGCCGGGCTGCAGCGCACTGAAGATCTCCGGATGCGGCAGGCAGACCCTGCGTTCGTCGCCCGGGGACGGATCGAGGTCGAAGCAGAAGGGCGCCTCTGCCGCGAGCGTGATGCTGCCGCTCGCGAAGGTGCCGATGCGCAGCTTCGGCCCCTGCAAGTCCAGCAGGACACCGAGCGGACGGCCCAGTGCCGCGGATACGCGGCGCACACGCTCATAGGTCAAGGCATGATCGGCCTGCGTGCCATGGCTGGCGTTGAGGCGAAACACGTTCGCGCCCGCCATGGCGAGTGCCTGGATGGTGGCCTCGTCGCGACTGGAGGGCCCGAGTGTCGCAATGATCTTGGTGCTTCGGGGTACGGCGCCGCTTCTGTCCGCGTTCATGCTTTGAAGGCTCCGTTCACTTGCGCAGTTGCAATGACTGCTGCGCCAGACGGGTAATCCCGTCCCAATCCCGCGCCTCGATCAGATCAGGCGGCGTCAGCCAGGAGCCACCGACACAAGCGACGTTCGGCAGCGCAAGGAAATCGGGCGCCGATTGCGGACTGATACCGCCCGTGGGACAGAAGCGGATTTGCGGAAACGGGCCGTTCAGCGCCTTGAGCATGCCGATGCCGCCTGCCTGCGCCGCCGGGAAGAGCTTGAGCGCCGTATAGCCCGCATTCATGGCCGCGATCACATCGGAAGGCGTCATGACACCAGGCAGCAGCGGGAAGCCCGCTTGCGTCGCGGCGGCCAGCAGCGACGGCGTCGCACCCGGGCTCACGCCGAAGCGCGCACCGGCGGCCTGCGCGCGCCGAATGTCGGCGTCGTCGATCAAGGTGCCGGCCCCGACCAGCGCCTCCGGCACCGCATTCGCGATTGCACGGATGCTGTCGATCGCGGCGGCCGTGCGCAGCGTGACTTCCAGTACCCGCACGCCACCGGCGACCAAGGCGCGCGCCAGCGGTACGGCATCCGAAATGTCCTCGATGACAATGACCGGAATCACCGGGCCCGACGACAGGACTTCGTCGATTGCGTACTGGGAAGGATGCATGTCTGGGTGATCGCTCAGGCTGTCAGAAACGAAACGGCGCCCTGCTCGGCACCGGCGACGGAGGCGCGGGCGGCGGAGAACAGTTCGCGGCCGACGCCGTAGTGGTTGGACGAAAGATCGGGCCCGGCCACTTCACGTTGCAGCCAGTCGGCCGCATCGACCAAGGCCTCCAAAGTCCCAGTCCCGGCATCCAGTCGGATGAGGTCGCCGTCTCGCACGCGAGCGAGAGGCCCGCCAGCCAGGCACTCGGGCGTCACGTGTATCGCCGCCGGAATCTTGCCGCTGGCGCCCGACATACGTCCGTCGGTGACCAGTGCGACCTTGAACCCCTGGTCCTGCAGAACGCCCAGCGCCGGTGTCAGCTTGTGCAGCTCCGGCATGCCATTGGCGCGCGGTCCCTGAAAGCGCAGGACCGCGACGAAGTCACGGTGAAGCTCGCCCCGCTTGAACGCGGCGAGCATGTCGTCCTGATCATCAAACACCCGTGCAGGCGCCTCGACCACCCGATGTTCCGGTTTGACGGCCGACGTTTTGATGATCGCCCGACCGAGATTGCCGCTCAGAAGCTTCAATCCGCCATCAGCGCTGAAAGGCTCACGAACAGAGGCCAGCACCGCGCGGTCCAGGCTGCTGGCAGCCCCGGGAACCCAGGTCAGGTTTCCGGAGGCGAGCGCGGGCTCTTCGGTGTAGCGGCGCAATCCTTTGCCCGCCACCGTCATGACGTCGTCATGCAGCAGTTCTTCGTCGAGCAACTGGCGGATCAGCAGGCCGATACCGCCGGCGGCATGGAAGTGATTGATATCGGCACTGCCATTCGGATAAACCCTGCAGAGCAGAGGCACGACGGCGGAGAGCGTATCGAAATCGCTCCAGTCGATGACGATGCCGGCTGCACGCGCGATCGCCACGAGATGAATCGTGTGGTTGGTGGAACCGCCGGTCGCGAGCAAGCCGATGATGCCGTTGACGATGGCGCGTTCATCGATCACCTCGGCGATCGGCGTGTACTCCGCGCCTGCTCGCGTTATCTGCGCCGCCCGCGTCGCGGCGGCCGCCGTCAAGGCGTCTCGCAGCGCAGTGTTGGGATTGACGAATGCGGCGCCGGGCAAATGCAGCCCCATCACCTCCATCAACATCTGATTGCTGTTGGCGGTGCCGTAGAAGGTGCAGGTTCCGGGACCATGATACGAGGCCATCTCCGCCTCCAGCAGCGCCTCGCGGCCAACCTTGCCTTCGACGTGAAGCTGCCGCACCTTGGCTTTTTCCGGATTCGGGAGTCCGGTGGTCATCGGCCCGGCAGGCACGAAAATGGCCGGCAGATGCCCGAACTGCAGCGCACCGATCAGCAGCCCCGGCACGATCTTGTCGCAGACACCCAAGTACAGGCCACCGTCGAAAACATTGTGCGAGAGGGCAATCGCGGTGGACATCGCGATCACATCGCGCGAAAACAACGAAAGCTCCATCCCCGCCTGGCCTTGCGTAACGCCGTCGCACATCGCGGGCACACCGCCTGCGAACTGGGCAACCGCCCCCGCCTTGCGCGCGGCGTCCTTGAGAATCGCCGGAAAGCGTTCGAAGGGCTGATGCGCAGACAACATGTCGTTGTAGGAAGAAACGATGGCGAGATTGGGCCACCGCCCGGCGCGCAGATTGGTTTTGTCGTCGGCAGGCGCAGCGGCAAAGGCGTGAGCCAGATTGGTACACGAGATCCGCGACCGAACCGTTCCCGCCTCGGCGGCATCGGCAGCACGCTTCAAATAGGCATTCCTCGAAACGAGGCTGCGGGCTTGTATGCGTTCGGTGACGGAGCGGATGACGGGATGTAAAGGCATGGCCTCGGACGTTCTTGGTTCGGTACAGGGACGCGGCGATTTAGGTAGCAATACTACATTATATTTTGAATCATGGAGGTTGCCTCCATCGCTTCACTCGTCAGAACAAGCTGAAAATCACGAGTTACTCGAATTTTCATGCATTCCACTGGGTCCGATAAATTTCTTGAAGGGTCGGACCGGCGCGCTATAGAATGTAGTAAAACAACATAACCTGAGTGCACGGCGGCCCATGTCATCGCTTGAATCGTTCGATTTCATTCTGTTTGGAGGCAGTGGCGATCTGGCCATGCGCAAACTGCTGCCGGCCCTGTTCTATCGGCATCGCGATACCTCGCCGAACCACGGCTGGCGAATCATCGGAACCGGCAGGGATGCGCTCAGCCGCGACCAGTACCTGGCCCTCGTCGAACAGAACTGCAGAAAGCACGTTCCCACCGACGATTTCACCGACGCCGCCTGGAACGCGTTTGCGCAGTGCCTCGACTACACGCAGCTCGATGCCAACAGCGAAAAAGACTTCGCCCTGCTGGCCGACTGGTTGAAGGACAGCGGCAGCCGGATCCGTGTCTTCTACCTGGCGACTGCCCCGGGCCTGTTCGCCAGCATCTGCGCCAACCTCGGCAATGCGGGACTGGTGACACCGAACAGCCGCGTCGTCGTGGAGAAGCCATTGGGACGGGATCTGCCTTCGGCGACGCGGATCAACGAAGACGTCGGCAAGGTGTTTTCGGAGGAGCAGATCTTTCGCATCGACCACTATCTGGGTAAGGAAACGGTCCAGAATCTCATCGCGCTGCGCTTCGGGAACGTGCTGTTCGAGCCGTTGTGGAATCGCTCGTGGATCAGCGATGTGCAGATCACCATCGCCGAAACCGTCGGCGTCGAAGGCCGTGGCGAGTTCTACGACTCAACCGGCGCGCTTCGCGACATGGTCCAGAATCACTTGCTGCAATTGCTCTGCATCGTGGCGATGGAGCCGCCTGTCAGCCTTCAGCCCGACGCCGTGCGGAACGAAAAGCTGAAGGTGTTGTGCGCGCTTCGTCCTTTCACCGATGCCGACGTGGGAACCAAGACCGTTCGCGGCCAGTACCGCGCCGGCGCCATCCGCAACAAGCCGGTCGCGGGCTATCTGGAAGAAGAAGGCATCGCTCCGAAAAGCCAAACCGAGACCTTCGTCGCCATCAAAGCCGAACTCGACAACTGGCGCTGGGCCGGCGTGCCGTTCTATCTCCGCACCGGCAAGCGCATGGGCGAAAGACTGGCCGAAATCGTGGTCAATTTTCGCGGCGTGCCTCACCCGATTTTTCCCAACGGCGGCGAAAGCGGCGCCAACCGCCTGGTCATCAGCCTTCAACCGAACGAAGGGCTGAAGCTCGAGGTGATGGCAAAACTTCCCGGCGAAGGCATGCAGGTTCAGCGGATTTCGCTGGACGTAGCGTTCGCCGAGACGTACCAGATGCGTCAATGGGATGCATACGAGCGCCTGATCATGGACGTGATACGCGGCAAGCTGACGCTGTTCATGCGTCGCGACGAATTGGATGCGGCCTGGAGCTGGCTGGAGCCGATCATGAGTGCCTGGGATCGACAGGTCACGCCGATGAAATTCTATCCATCGGGCACCTGGGGGCCCACCGCAGCAAGCGCCCTGCTCATGCGCGAATCCCACGCCTGGCATGAAGAGATGTAATCCTCATGGCGAAGGATCCACTACCGACATCCCGACACTCACTGCAGAAGCACTGCTGTGCAGACGATGAAAGCATCGGCGTGACCGCGGCCAGTGTCGTCGCCGGCATTCTCGCCCAGGCGCTCGACACGCGACCCCTTGCTTCGCTGATCGTCTCCGGCGGTCGCAGCCCCGCGCGCTTCATGGAATCGCTATCGACTGCGGCGCTCGACTGGAGCCGCGTGGTGATCGGCCTGGCCGACGAACGCTGGGTCGATCCGGCGTGTGCCGCCAGCAACGAACATCTGGTGCGCACCCATCTGCTCCGCAACGCGGCAGCCCGGGCTCGGTTCGTTCCCTTGAAGAACGCATCGCGGAGCGCGGCCGCCGGAGTGGGCTTCGCCGAACGCGCCATCGCCGAAATTCCCCGCCCTTTCGATGCCGTCGTGCTCGGCGTGGGCGAAGACGGGCACACGGCCTCCCTGTTCCCCTGCGCTTTGGAGACGGCCCGCGCGCTCGATCCGAAGCGGCCCGCAAATGTGGCGGCGATCAATCCCGAAACCGCCCCACACGAGCGAATGACCCTGACGCTGGGCGCCCTGTTGGACAGCCGTCAACTGATCATCATTGCAAGCGGCGAAAAAAAGCGGGAGGTTCTCGAGCGCGCTGCCGCGTCCGGCGATCCGCTTTGCTTTCCAATCGCGGCTGTTCTATTGCAGGATGCGGTCCCCACGCACCTGTTCTGCGATTTCTGACTTTGAAGAAACCCCGAAACCTTTCGTCCAAATCCGCAAACCCGAAGGAACAGACGGCGCCGACACCGGTTTCCAGCCGCAATCCGTTTCTGGAGCGCATCAAAGGCGAACTGGATCGGTTGCGAAAGTCGGAAAGGGCGGTCGCCGAATTCGTGCTGGCGCAAAGCCTCGAAGTGCTCAATCTGTCGATTGCCGAAACCGCATCACGCGTCGGCGTGAGCCAGCCGACGGTGGCCCGATTCTCGGCCGCGTTGGGATTCAGCGGCTTTCGCGAGTTCAAGCTCAGGCTGGCGCAAAGCCTGGCCGCCGGCGTTCCGTTCGTCCATCAGGACGTCAATCCGGACGACAAGATGGCAGTGGTCGCACAGAAGGTTTTCGACAGCACCATCGGTGCGCTGATGTCCGTGCGCAATCATTGCGATCCCGCGCGGATCCAGCAGGCCGTCGACATCCTCGCCAAGGCCAGGCGAATCGAGTTCTACGGCATCGGCAACTCCGGCATCGTCGCGCAGGACGGACAACTCAAGTTCTTCCGGTTCGGAATTCCCTCCGTCGCCTATCTGGACGGTCATTCCATCGGCATGGCGGCGACGGTCCTGAAGCGTGGTGACGCCGTGGTTGCGGTCTCGGCGACGGGGCGCACATCCGACATCATCGGCGCCGCCGAAATTGCGCGCGAGTGCGGCGCCGCCGTCATCGCCGTCACGCCCGGCGGCTCGCCGCTGTCGAAACAGGCCGACATCGCGCTGAACGTCGATGTGCCGGAAGACCCTGATGTCTACGCACCGATGACCACGCGTCTGGCCCACCTGGCGGTTCTCGACGTCCTGTCGGTGGGCGTCGCGCTCGCATTGGGCCCCTCCCTGCTCGAACGTCTCGAGCGAAGCAAGAGGACGTTGCGCGACAAACGCATTGGCCTGCCGGAGAGTCGCGCCTAGCCCCGTTGCCGGATCAGCTGCGCTTCGAGGTCGACATTGACACCGACGCCGCTGCATCATGCCTGCGGCGGCACGGCATGCGAAACGCTGCAGTCGCAACCGATTGGTTTCCCGGCGGTGGCGTGGCGGCATGTTCAGGCCGCGGTTTCATTGTTCTGGCCGGCCGAATGCGCCCGGACGGCTCCAATATCGGGGCCCGGTATCGCGCCGCCCTGATCGATCCCTCACTTGCCGATATGCTGGCCGGCCATGCGCCCGCTCTACACCCTGCTGCTCTACCTGTTGACGCCGTTCGTGCTGCTGCGCCTGTTGCTGCGCAGCCGGGCCCTGCCGGATTACCGCCGACGCTGGAACGAGCGCTTCGGCTTCGTGCCTCGGCCCGAGCAGCCGGTCGCGGTCTGGGTGCACGCGGTTTCGGTCGGCGAATCGCTCGCCGCGATGCCGCTGATCAAGGCGCTGGTCGAGCGCCACGGTCGCGGCCGGGTCTGGGTCACCACGACCACGCCGACCGGCTCGGCCCGCGTCACCGAGGCGCTCGGCGACGCCGTGCTGCACAGCTACATGCCCTACGACCTGCCCGACGCGGTCGCTCGCTTCATCGATCGCATCCGCCCCGGGCGCGTCGTGATCATGGAAACCGAGCTCTGGCCCAATTTGTTCCAGGCGCTCAAGCGCCGGCGCATTCCGCTGCTGGTCGCCAACGCCCGGCTGTCGCCGCGCTCGTTCCGCGGTTATTCGCGAGTGCGCGGCTTCGCGGCCGACACGCTGGCCTGCTGCCGCGTGGCCGCGCAAAGCCCGGCCGATGCGGAGCGCTTTCGCTCGCTCGGCGCCCCGCAGGTCACGGTCATGGGCAACATCAAGTTCGATCTCGCGCTACCCGAGGCCCAGCTCGCCGCCGGGCGTGAGCTGCGCGAGCGCGTCGGCACGCAGCGTCCGGTGTGGATCGCCGCGAGCACGCACGAAGGCGAAGAGCTCGCCGCGCTGCAGGCCCATGCAGCGCTGCGCCGGCGCTGGCCCGACGCGGTGCTGATCCTGGTGCCGCGGCATCCGCAGCGCTTCGACGAAGCCGCACGCACCATCGAGCGCCAGGGCCTCGCGTACCGACGCCGTTCCGAGCCGCGCGCATTCGGCGACGCCGCCGTGCTGCTCGGCGATTCGATGGGCGAAATTTTCGTGTACTACGCCGCGGGCGATGCCGCCTTCGTCGGCGGCAGCCTCGTCGACGTCGGCGGCCACAACGTGCTCGAACCCGCCGCGGCCGGACTGCCCGTGCTGTTCGGCCCGCGCATGCACAACTTCCTGCCCGCGCGCGAGCTGCTGCTGGCCCGCGAAGCCGCCGTCGAAGTCGCCGACGCCGCGGGCCTGGAACCCGCGCTCACACGCTTGTTCGAAGACGCCGCGCTGCGCGAACGCATGGGCGCGGCCGGCCGCGAAGCGGTCGCCGCCAATCGCGGGGCTTTGCACAAGCTGCTGCAGGAACTCGAAAGCGCGTGAGCGCCTTCAAGCCCTGCCCTGCAAGTACGCTCGGGCTCACGCGCTCGCGCCGACTCGCGACGCTACGATCCCCATGCTTCGCACGGGGCCCCTCCACGCTGCTCGCGCCGCTATGACCGACCTGATCATCCCGACCGACCAGGGCCTGTACTGCCCGGCCGGCGATTTCCACATCGACCCGTGGCGTCCGGTGCCGCGCGCGGTCATCACGCACGGCCACGCGGACCACGCGCGCTCGGGCTGCGGACGCTACTGGGGCGCGGCGCCCGGGCTCGGCCTGATGCGCGAACGCATCGGCTACGGCGCCGGCATCGTGCCGCTGGCTTACGGCCAGCGCGTCGAATTCGGCCCGACGACGGTGTCGCTGCACCCGGCCGGACACGTGCTCGGCTCGGCGCAGGTGCGCGTCGAGCATCAAGGCGAAATCTGGGTCTGCTCGGGCGACTACAAGCGCGATCCGGACCCGACCTGCGAACCCTTCGAAGTCGTTCCCTGCGACGTCTTCATCACCGAAGCCACCTTCGGTCTGCCGGTGTATCGCTGGCAGCCGACCGAAGAAGTCGCGCAGGAAATCTTCGACTGGTGGCAGCAGTGCAAGACCGACGGCGTCACCGCGATCCTGCATTGCTACGCGCTCGGCAAAGCGCAGCGCATCCTCGCCGAACTCGCGCGGCTGACCGACGAAACGGTTTACCTGCACGGCGCGATGACCAGGCTCGTGAAGCTCTACCGCGATGCCGGCATCCGCATGCTGCCGACCGACGCGGTCGGCAACCAGCCCAAGTTCTTCGACTGGAAAGGCAAGCTACTGCTCGCTCCGCCGGGTGCCGGCGGCACGCCGTGGATGCGCCGCTTCAAGCCGTTCTCGGCCGCCTTCGCCTCGGGCTGGATGCGCGTGCGCGGCACGCGCCGCCGCGAAGCCTACGACCGCGGCTTCACACTCTCCGACCACGCCGACTGGCCCTCGCTGCTGCGCACGATCGAGGAGACCGGCGCCCGGCGCGTGCTCGCCACCCACGGCAACACCGACGCGCTGGTCGCCTGGTGCCGCGAACGCGGCATCGAAGCACGCGAGCTCAAGACCGAGTACGAGGGCGAGCCGACGAAGGCGGACAAGGACGTGGAGGAAAGCGGAGCCGATCCGGCGTAAACCGGCCACAAGCCCAGGTAAGCTCACGGCATGACACCGGAACTGCGCGCCCGCCAACTCATCGACCAGCGGCTCATGGAAGCCGGCTGGCAGGTGCAGGACTACAGGACGCTGAATCTCGGAGCTTCGGCCGGGGTCGCGGTGCGCGAATACCCGACCGACACCGGTCCGGCCGACTACGTGCTGTTCGTGGACCGCCACGCCGTCGGAGTCATCGAAGCCAAGCGGGATGAGGCCGGCGAGAACATCACCGTCGCGGAAGACCAGACCTCGCGTTATGCCAACGCCACGCTCAAGTGGCGAAGCTCGGACCTGCCGCTCCCATTCCTTTTTGAAGCTACCGGCCAGATCATCCGCTTCACCGACGGCCGCGACCCGGTGCCGCGCTCTCGCGAAATCTTTCATTTTTTCCGCCCGCAGCAACTGGCCGAGTGGCTGGCGGAACCAGCCCAGCCCAACACCCTGCGCCGACGTTTGGCCCAGCAGATGCCGGACTTGCCGGCGCAGAACCTTCGCGACTGCCAAGTGGGCGCCGTTACCGGCCTGGAGGAATCGCTGGCCCTGGCCAAGCCGCGCGCGCTGATCCACATGGCCACGGGCGCCGGCAAGACCTTCACCGCCATCACCGCCATGTACCGTCTGCTCAAGTTCGCGGGCGCGCGGCGCATCCTGTTTCTGGTGGATACGCGGAACCTCGGCCAGCAGGCGCACCAGGAATTCATGGCCTACACGCCGCCGGACGACGCGCGCAAGTTCACTGAGCTGTACAACGTGCAGCGGCTGGCCAGCGCCAGCATCGACCCACACGCGCAGGTCTGCATCAGCACCATCCAGCGCATGTACTCGATTCTCTCCGGCGAGCCGATGGACGACTCGGCCGAAGACATCTCGCTCTCTGAGGTCAGGCAGACCGGCAAGCAGCAGAAGCTGGTGCGCTACAACCCGCAGGTGCCGATCGAGACTTTCGATTTCATCGTCATCGACGAGTGCCACCGCAGCATCTACAACCTGTGGAAGCAGGTGCTGGACTACTTCGATGCCTTTCTCGTCGGCCTCACCGCCACGCCGGACAAGCGCACTTTCGGCTTCTTCAACGAGAACATCGTCGCCGAATACACCTATGAGCAGTCCGTGGCCGATGGCGTCAACGTGGGCTACGACGTCTGGGAGATCGAAACCGAAGTCACCCGCGCCGGCGCCGAGCTGAAGGCGCGCGAATGGGTGGACCACCGCGACCGCGCCACGCGCGCCAAGCGCTGGGCCGAGACCGAAGAAGACACGCTCTACACGGGCAAGGAGCTGGACCGTTCCGTGGTCAACCCCAGCCAGATCCGGCAGGTGATCCTGGCCATGAAGACGGCGGTGGAAACCCAGATCTTTCCGGCGCGGCAGGAAACCCCCAAGACCCTGATCTTCGCCAAGACCGACAGCCACGCGGATGACATCATCCATTGCGTGCGCGAGGTCTATGGCCAGGGCAACGCCTTTTGCCGCAAGGTCACCTACAGCGAAAAAGAAGCCGACAGCGTGCTGCAGGCCTTTCGCAACGACTACCACCCGCGCATCGCCGTCACCGTGGACATGATCGCCACCGGCACCGACGTGAAGCCGCTCGAAGTGCTGCTGTTCATGCGCGACGTGCGCAGCAAGGGCTACTACGAGCAGATGAAGGGCCGCGGCGTACGCTCGCTGTCCGCCGACAAGCTGCGCAGCGTCAGCGCGAGCGCGGATGGCGCCAAGACCCGTTTCGTGCTGATCGACGCTGTCGGCGTGGAGAAATCCTGCAAGACCGAAACGCGCTCGCTCGAACGCAAGCCCGGCCAGTCGCTGAAAGACCTGCTGCAAGGCGTCGCCCTGGGCCATCGCGACGACGATACGGTGTTGAGCCTGGCCAACCGGCTCGTACGCCTGGCCAGGCTGCTGGATGCCAAACAGCAGGCGCGCATCGAAAAACACAGCGGCGGCGCGCCGGTAAGCGAACTCGGAAGGGCCCTGATCGCGGCCCTGAACCCGGACGCGATCCAGCAGGCCGCGCTGGCGGCCGCACAAGCCGCTGGCATCACGCGCAGCGCCGACACGCTCACGCAGCAGGAAATCACCGCTGCCCGCAATGCCCGTGTCGCCGCCGCCTGCGCGGCCTTTGACAAGCCCGAACTGCGGGACGAGATCGAATCCATCCGCCGCGAACGCGAGCAGATCATCGATCACGTCAACCTCGACACCGTGAACTTCTCCGGCTATTCCGGGCAGGCCGAGACACAGGCTCAGCAGACCGTGCAAGCCTTCCGCGACTACATCGCCGCGCACAAGGACGAGATCGCGGCCCTGAGTTTTTTCTATGCACAGCCCTATCAGCGGCGCGCGCTGACCTTCGACATGATCGAAGAACTGCACGAAGCCCTGAGCCGCCCGCCGCTGATGCTCACCACGGAACGATTGTGGAGCGCCTACGCCCGCGTGCAGCAGGCCCAGGTGCAAGGCGCCGGCATCCGCCGCCAGCTCACCGATCTCGTTTCCCTGGTGCGCTTCGCGATCGGGCTCGATGGCGAACTCCGGCCTTTCAGCGAAGCGGTGGACAAGCGTTATGCCGACTGGATCTGGCGCCACAACGCCAAGCGCGCCACCGCGTTCACGCCCGAACAGATGGAGTGGCTGCGACTGATGAAGGAGCACATCGCCACGTCGTGCAGCATCGGGCGGGAGGATTTCGATTATGCCGAGCTGGCGAGCCGCGGCGGCTTGCAGAAAGCGTGGGCGGTATTTGGAAAGGAGATTGATGCGTTGATGGTGGAGATGAATGGGGAGTTGGTGGCGTGAGTAAAACACTGCCTCACGGCTGGCAGATTTCCAATCTCAACGAACTGGCGCGCGCTGTCGGAGGCGGAACACCGTCCAAAGCAGAACCCGCCAACTGGATCAACGGCACGATTCCCTGGGTTTCACCCAAGGACATGAAGCGTTTTTTTATTGGCGCGGCCGAAGACCAAATTACAGAAGCCGCAGCGGAACGGCTTTCAGTGGTGCCGGCTGAAAGCGTGATGACCGTTGTTCGCTCGGGCATCCTTTCTCGCACGTTGCCCGTTGCAATCAATACGGTTCCAGTGACCGTCAATCAGGACATGCGGGCTTTCGTACCTGAGCCACAGGAGATTGCAAAACTAACCGCACTTCCTCCGGGCTGGGCTTGGACTTCTATTGGGCAGTGTTTCCACGTTGGCGTAGGCGCGACACCGAGCCGTAAAGAGGCAGCTTATTGGAACGGCCCGATCCCATGGGTCAGCTCTGGTGAAGTGCAGTTCGGCAGAGTCAGAAAAACCAAGGAGTGCATCACTTCTTCGGGATTAGAAAACAGCAGCACTCAGCTCAATCCGCCCGGCAGCGTGCTCCTTGGGATGATTGGCGAAGGCAAGACCAGGGGACAGGTTGCGATCTTGGACATTGAGGCAGCCAACAATCAGAACTGTGCTGCGATATGGGTCAGCGAAGCAGGCATCCCGCCTGAGTATGTGTACTTCTGGCTTTGGTCCCGCTACGACGAGACACGGCGTGGCAGCAGCGGAAATAATCAACCCGCGCTCAACAAGTCCATTATTGAAGCAATACCTCTGCCTCTTCCGCCACTAGCGGAGATAAAGGAGATCACGGCATTGGTTGAGCAGCGCTTCGAACAGATTCACAGGCAAGTCGATGCACTCTCTCTGAGCCTCAAACAATCCACCGCCCAACGCCAGAACATCCTGCGCGCCGCCTTCGCCGGCCAGCTCGTGCCGCAAGACCCGAACGACGAACCCGCATCCGTGCTGCTGGAGCGCATTCGCGCCGAACGCGCAGCAACGCACGGCACCAAACCGCGCAAATCGAAAGCTACGCGTAAGGAAAAGTCATGACCGGCAAGTGGCGCCTGGAAGATGTGGCCGCTCTGTCCGAGGGCGTGGACGTGGAATGCAAGGCGGCGCAAGGGCGTGATGGTCGCGGCGAAGTACCGGACGATTTCTGGAAGAGCTACAGCGCCATGGCCAATGGCGAGGGCGGTGTCATCTGGCTGGGCATCCAGGAGAAGCCGCGCGGCAATTTCTCGGTGCTGGGTCTCGCCGACGTGGAACGCGTGCGCAAGACCGTTTGGGATTGCCTGCATAACCGCCAGAAGATCAGTGCCAATTTGCTAAGCGATGTGCATGTGCAGCCGCTGATCGTGGATGGCAAGACTGTGCTGCAGATCGACGTGCCTCGCGCCACACGCAAGGACAAGCCGGTCCACATCGGCGGCAACCCCTTCGGTGGAACTTATCTGCGCCGTCATGAGGGTGATTATCAAGCCGATGACGAAACCGTGCGCCGCATACTGGCCGAGCGGGTGGAGGATTCACGCGACGACCGGGTTCTTAAAAACTTCGGTTTCAATGATCTCGACATGGAGACGGTTGCCGCATACCGCAATCGTTTCTCCGCAGTGAAGCCGGGCCATGTGTGGTCCGACCTTCCGGTAGAAGTGTTCCTTGAGAGAATCGGCGCCTATGGCACGGACCGTGAAAAAGGGCATGGCGGGTTGCGTATCGCCGGTCTATTGATGTTCGGTCGGGCCGAAGTCGTGCGCGATGCACTGCCCTACTACATGGTGGACTATCAGGAACGTCCGGAGGCACGAACCGAAAAGCGCTGGGTGGACCGCCTTGTGCCGGACGGTAGCTGGTCCGGAAACTTGTACGACTTTTTCCGACGCGTGTACCAGAAGCTCACCGCCGACCTGAAAGTACCGTTTCAGCTCAAGGAAGGACAACGCATCGACGATTCTCCAGTGCATGAAGCCTTGCGCGAGGCATTGGTCAATACGCTGATCCACGCGGACTATACTGGTCGAGTATCAGTCATGGTGGTCAAACGGCCGGACATGTTCGGTTTTCGCAATCCGGGGCGCATGAGGATTCCACCCGAGATTGCAGTGCATGGCGGAAACAGTGACTGCCGCAATCGACGCTTACAGACCATGTTCCAGCAAGTAGGCTACGGCGACCATGCAGGGTCTGGTCTACCGAAGATCTACAGCAACTGGGCCGGGCAGCACTGGAGCCGGCCGATCTTGTATGAGCTTGCCGAACCGGAACAGACGCTCATGGAATTGCGCATGAGCAGCCTGGTGCCGGAACAGGCAGTGGCGGAAATCGTTTCGCACTTAGGGGATCAGTTCTGGGCATTGCCAGAGCTAGCCCGGTTAGCGCTAGTCACAGCACAGAGCGAGGGCGTGGTCTCGCATGCCCGCCTACGAGAGATGTCGACAGAGCACCCGACCGATATCACCAAGATGCTGGCCGGTCTGGTCCGGAATGAAATGCTGGTTTCCTACGGCGCCGGGCGAGGGACGGTCTACTGTCTGCCATGGCAAGAGCGGGAACCCAAAGGGCTCTTCGAGACGACAGGTAGCCGGCCCGAATCACCGGAGCTGCATGCAAAACCACCGGAGCTGCATGCAAACACACCGGAGCTGCATGCAAACACACCGGAGCTGCATGCAAACACACCGGAGCTCAGCACCGAATCACAGGAGCGTGTCGACGAAGCTTCTAGCAAACCCGACGCGCCAATCTTGGATTGGTCATCGATCGCTCCCAGCGAGCAGGCTCGGTTGAGCGACCTGGCTTTGCCTGTTAGTTCCAATCGTCACGCCAGGAAAGAAGTTCTTCAGGGCGCGGTCCTAGCATTGTGCCGTGGCCAATATCTGGGCACACGTGTGCTTGCTCAACTACTGAGCCGCGACCCGGACGACCTCCGTAAACGCACGCTCAATCCCATGGTGAAAGCCGGCCAGCTCAAAGCGGCCTATCCAGCAGCTAACGATCCCCGGCAGGCCTACACCGCAGCCGACAAAGCATCTGAATGAACACCACCACCCTGATCCAGAAAGTCTGGAACTTCTGCCACACCCTGCGCGACGACGGTGTGGGCTATGGCGACTATCTGGAGCAGCTCACCTACCTGCTGTTCCTGAAGATGGCGCACGAGTACACGCAGGAGCCCTATAACCGCGATACGCGCGTGCCCAAAGGCTATGACTGGCCCAGCCTGCGGCGGCTGACCGGAGAGCCGCTGGAGGCGCATTACCTGGCCACCTTGCATGCGCTTGGCAGCAACCCCGGCATGCTCGGGGCGATCTTCTTCAAGGCGCAGAACAAGATTCAGGATCCAGCCAAGCTCAGCCGGCTGGTACAGATGATCGACGAGCAGAGCTGGATCGGCCTCGACGCCGATACGAAAGGCGACCTCTACGAAGGCCTGCTGCAGAAGAACGCGGAAGACACCAAGAGCGGCGCCGGCCAGTACTTCACGCCGCGCGCGCTAATCCAGGCGATGGTGGCCTGCCTGCGGCCACAACCGGGCAAGTCCATCGCGGACCCGGCTTGCGGCACCGGCGGGTTCTTCCTGGCCGCCAACGAGTGGCTGACCGGCACCGGCCACTGGATCGAGGACAACCGCAGCTGGCTCGACTACCAGCCGTCCAAGCTCAACCCGAAGCAGAAGGCTTTCCTGCGCGACGCCACCTTTCACGGCAACGAGATCGTGCCGGGTACGCGCCGCCTGTGCCTGATGAACCTGTTTCTGCACAACATCGGCGACGTCGTGGGCGAACCCTGCGTGGAGCGCTCGGATGCCTTGATCGCCGACCCGGCCAAGCAGGTGGACTACGTGCTGGCCAATCCGCCCTTCGGCAAGAAAAGCAGCATGACCATCACCAACGAGGATGGTGAAGAAGACCGCGACGCACTGACTTACGAGCGCCAGGATTTCTGGGAAACGACGTCCAACAAACAGCTCAACTTTTTGCAGCACATCGTCAGCCTGCTCAAGCCCGATGGCCGTGCTGCAGTGGTACTGCCAGACAACGTGCTGTTCGAAGGTGGCGCAGGCGAGAAGATTCGCCGCAAGCTCCTAGAAAGCTGCAACGTACACACGATCCTGCGGCTACCTACCGGCATCTTCTATGCGCAGGGCGTGAAGGCCAACGTGGTGTTTTTCGACAAGGCGCCCAAGGACGGCAAAGTGCATACGAAGGGTGTGTGGTTCTACGACCTGCGCACCAATCAGCATTTCACGCTCAAGACGCGCCAGCTCAAGCTCGCCGACCTGCGCGACTTCGTGACCTGCTACAACCCAGCCAACCGGCACGAGCGTCAGCCCACCGAGCGCTTCCGCCATTACGGCTACGACGAGCTGATCGCCCGCGACAAGGCCAGCCTCGATCTGTTCTGGCTCAAGGACAAAAGCCTCGACAGCCTCGACGATCTGCCGACTCCGGACGTATTGCAGCAGGAGATCATCGACCACCTGGAAGCCGCCCTGAGCTCGTTTCGCGACGTAGCCGCGGCCCTGCCGCGATTTTCCGCACGCGAGTAGCCGCAAGCACGCCTCGGGAATCAAGGCATGGACGCGGCGCGCTGGGCACGGCTCGAGGCTTTGTTCGATGAGGCGATCGAGCTCGGTGCCGATGAGCGTGCGCGCTATCTCGCCGAGCTGGGCGTCAACGAGCCCGAGCTGCACGCCGAACTGGTTCGCCTGCTCGCGGCGGCCGATGCGCCGAGTGCGCGCTTCGATGCGCCGGCCGTCGATGCGCTGCGTCCGGCCGCGATGCGCACGGTGCGCGACGCCGCCGGCCAGCAGATCGGCGCCTGGAAGCTCGTCGAACGCATCGGCAGCGGCGGCTCGGGCGAGGTCTACCGGGCCGAGCGCGCGGACGGGCGCTATGCGCAGACCGTCGCGGTCAAGCTGCTGCGGCGCGAGGCGATCGACACCTTGCCGCGCTTCGAGGCCGAGCAGCGCATCCTCGCGCGGCTGGAGCATCCCGGCATCGCGCGGCTCTACGACGCCGGCATCACCGACGACGGCCGGCCGTACACGGTCATGGAATGGGTCGAGGGCACCGACCTGACGCGCTGGTGCCTCGAGCACGAGGCCGATCTGCCGACTCGGCTCGCGCTGTTCTTGCAGATTTGCGCGGCAGTGAGCTGGGCGCATCGACACCTGCTCGTGCATCGCGACCTGAAGCCAGCGAACCTGCGGGTGACGCCGGACGGCCAGGTCAAGCTGCTCGATTTCGGCATCGCCAAGCAGCTCGACGACGACGCCACGCAAACCCTCAACGCGCCGCTGACGCTCGCCTACGCGGCGCCCGAACAATTGCGCGGCGAAGCGGCGACGACGGCCACCGATGTCTACGCGCTCGGCGTGATCCTGTTCGAGCTGCTGACCGGCCGCGTGCCCTGGGCCGGCGACGGCGGCGCGGCGCCTGCTCGATGCGCCGCTGCCGCTGCCGAGCCGCGCGTCCCGCGCCGGCACCAGCCCGGTGCCGCGCGCGCAGTTGCGCGGCGATCTCGACGCCATCGTCGCGCGCGCCCTGCGCGCCGAACCCGACGTGCGCTATGTCGATGCGCGCGAGCTCGCCGACGACCTGCGCCGCCATCTCGAACACGAGCCGGTGCTCGCGCGCTCGGGCTCGCGCAGCTACGTGCTGCGCCGCTCGCTGCGTCGGCACTGGCTGGCCTGGTCGGCCGCGGCGACGGTCTTCGTGACGATGGCCGCGGCGATCGGCGGCATCGGCTGGCAGGCGCGCAAGGCCCGCCTCGAAGCGCAGCGCGCGGCGGCCGTGCAGGACTTCATGGTCGACCTGTTCCGCACCAACAGTAGCCGCCAGGCCGATCCGGTGAAGGCGCGCCAGACCACCGCGCGCGAGCTGCTCGACATCGGCGCCCGGCGCATCGAAACCGGGCTCGACGAGGCTCCGCAGAACAAGCTCGCGCTGCTGCGCCTGTTCGGCGGTTTGTACGGCGAATTCGCGCTGTCGTCCGAGCAGCTGCCGGTGCGCAAGCAGGCGGTGGAGCTGAGCCGCCGGCTGTTCGGCGACGATTCGCCGGAGCTCGCGAGCGACCTCGTCGCGCTGGCCCGGACCGTGGGCGACCACGACGAGGCCGAGCGGCTCATCGCGCAGGCCGGCGCGATTCTCGATCGCCGGCGCGACGAGCGCTCTTTCGTGCGTGGCCAGCAGTTGCTCGCGAGCGCGATCAACAACGAGTCGAGCGACCCGGAAGGCGCGCAGAACGATGCGCGACGGGCCGTCGCGATCCTGCAGAACTTCGCGGATTCCGCCGAGCTCGCCGAGGCGCATTACATCGTCGGCATCACGCTGTGCAGCCAGGGCGACTACGCCGCCGCCATCGAGCCGCTCAAGCAGGCGATCGCGGTGTCGATCAGCGCGCTCGGCGTTCCGAACCCCAAGCTCTCTCAGTACTACGAGCAGCTCGGCAATGCGCAGGGCTTCACGCTGCGCTACGCCGAGGCCGAAGCCTCGATCGCCCAGGCGATCGAGCAGGCGCACGAGAACAAGGCCGAATACGACTACGACCGCGTGCGCGCCCTGACCACGATGGCGGTGGTGCTGTTCAACGAAGACCAGCCGCGGCGCAGCCTCGAATTCGCCGAACGCGCAAAGGCCGACGCCCCACCCGCGAGCGAAGGCGGCGACGCCTCGCTGCTGCGCGCCTACGTCTTCGATACCGCGAGCCGCAGCGCGCTGGCGGCCGGCGAATTCGACGGCGCGCTGGCCGATGCGCAGGTGGCGGTGCAGCTCGCGCGCATCCACGACCCCGAGGGCGTGGTGCTCGTGAGCGCGCTGCAGCGCAAGGCCGCGGCGCTCGAGGAGCTCGGGCGCATCGGCGAAGCCGCCGGCACCGCGCAGGAGGCCTTCGACGTGCTCGCCCGCCTGCGCCCGGAGCCGAGCCGGCTGACGACCTGGCTGCAGATCGGGCTGGCGCTCGATCAGGGCCGGCTCGACCAGGCGCGAACGCTGTTCGCCACGCTGCCGCCCGGTGGCGCCGATACCCAAACCGTCACGCCCAAGGCGCAGTCGCGCAACCTGTTCGCCGCCCGCATCAATCTCGCCGCGGGCGACTACGCGGGCGCGATCAAACTCGCCGCCGCCGCGATCGAGCAGTCGCGCGCCAGCCGGCAGGCGCCATACCTGCGCCTGGAGATCGCCGACGGCCAGCTCGTCGAGGCGCTCGCTCGCCTGCGCGGCGGCGATGCGGCCGGCGCCCGGGGCTTGCTCGCGGACGCACTCGCGACGCGTACCGAGCTCTACCTGCCGCAACACCCGAAGATCGCCGAAGCCCGGCTGGCGCTGGCCGAATGCGCGCTCGCGCTCGGCCGGCGCACCGAGGCGGCCGGGCTGATCGCGCAGGCCGCCGCGATCGAGCAGCGGCACAGCTCGCTGTCGGTGCGCTATCGCGAGCCGCTCACGCGGCTGCGCAGGCAAATCGCGATGCGCTGACCGTCCCGCCGCGCCCGGCGACGACTTGCACGCGCGATGTCCGCCTTCGCCGCTCCCCTGCGTCATTGAGCAGTACGGATGACCATCAGGGGCTTGGGAGCATGAGCAGGAAGCAGCAATTGGCAGTAGCCAGACTTGGACTGTCATTCCCGCGAAAGCGGGAATCCAGGGCTTTTTCCGATGCGGGCGCAGGACCGATGGACGGGATTCGCGCCTTCGCGGGAATGACGGCCTCCCTGGGATTCGTCACTCGACGTCTGTCGGCGGCAGTTGCCTCGATCGCGATCGCCGCGCTGCTGCCGCTCGCATCGGCGCAGGCGGCGACGTTCACGGTGACGACGACGGCCGACAGCGGGCCGGGTTCGCTGCGGCAGGCGATCGTCGATGCCAACGCGACCAGCATCGGCAGCGAAGGCCATCACACGATTGCGTTCGCCATCGCCGGCGAGGGATTGCAGAGCATTCGGCCCACCACGCCGCTGCCCAAGATCAGCGCCTCGATGCTGATCGACGGCTACACCCAGCCCGGCAGCTCGGTGAACAGCTTGCCCAATGGCAGCAACGCGGTGTTGCGGATCGAACTCGACGGCAGCCTGGCCGGCGCCAACGCGGACGGCCTCGCGATCGGCCAGAACGACTGCTGCGGCTACACGCCGCCGCTGACGGTTCGCGGCCTGGTCATCAATCGCTTCAGCGGCCGCGGCATCGTCGCGACCGGACGCAGCGGCTGCGACCCGAATCTGGTCGGCTGCCGCGCCCAGCTGACGGTGCTCGGCTCGCGCATCGGCACCGATGCGAGCGGCACGACGGCGGCCGGCAACGGCGTCGGCATCGACATCGGGCTCAATGCGGTCGGCTACATCGGCGGTGAGATTCCGGGTGTGCAGGCGCCCAGCCGGCCGCCGGCAGCCGATCGCAACCTGATCTCGGGCAACCTGGGCGCCGGCGTGCGCATCGACGCGCCGACCGCGACTCCGGGCGCCGCCTACGACTGCTACGCGCATATCTACGGCGGCGACATCGGCACCGACGCCAGCGGCACGCAGCCGCTCGGCAACGGCGGCAACGGCGGCAACGGCGTCGAAGTCGGTGATTTCGGCGCCGTGCGGATGCTTTACTCACGCGTGTCCGCGAGTGGCGCCAACGGCATCGACATCACCCGCAGCGCGGCGCTGCCGAATCAATTTTCGCTGACGAGCGTGGTCGACCAGACCACCGTCGGCGGAGCGCAGGCCGGCCTCGGCAACCAGGGCCACGGCCTGCATTTCTCCGGATCGACGGGCGCCTCGGTCAACGCGACGATCCAGCACAACGGCGGCGCCGGCATTCGCGTCGACGGCCAGGCGCGGGTCGACTTTTCGGGCGGCGTCATCAGCGACAACGGCGGCCTGCCGATCGACCTCAACACCGAAGGTCCGGACGCCAACGATGCGCTCGACGCCGACGACGGCGCCAACGAGGGGGTCAACTGGCCGGTACTCACCTCGGCCACCACCGGCAGCAACGGCATCGTGCGCGGCAGCCTCGACTCGCTGCCGAACACGCGCTTCGAGATCGCCCTCTACCAAACCAACCGCTGCGACGCGAACGGCGGCCAGCTGCAGTTCCGCCAGGTCAACAAGTCCGGCGTCTCCGTGATGACCGACGCCAACGGCCATGCCGACATCGACGTGACCTTCGGCAGCGGCTTCGATATCAGCACCTATCCCTACCTGACCGCGCTGACGCGCTTCATCTCCAAACCGACGCCGTTTCAGGACGCGATCGTGGTCTCGGAGGTGTCGCGCTCCTGCGTCGCGATCACCGGTGGTGGCGGCGCGCCGAGCCCGGGCAGCGTGCAGCTCGAACAGGCGAGCTATTCGGTCAGCGAAAGCGGCGGCAGCGTCGAGGTCGTCGTCACGCGAACCGGCGGGTCTTCCGGCGCCGCGAGCGTGAACCTGGCCACCGCCGATCAGACCGCGCTGGCCGGCAGCGACTACACGGCGGTGTCGACCACGGTGAACTTCGCCAACGGCGACGCCGAACCCAAGCGCGTGGCGATCGCGATCAGCAACGACTCGACGGTCGAAGGCGACGAAAGCTTCACGGTCTCGCTGAGCAACGCCAGCGGGGCCGCGCTCGGAACGCCGGCCAGCGCGACGGTGACGATCGGCGACGACGACAGCCCGACCACACCGCCGCCGACCGAGCCGCCTCCTCCCACCGAGCCGCCGCCGTCCAATCCGCCGACGCCGGTCGATGGCGGACTCAAGGCCGGCGCCGGAGCGCTGCAACCCGCGGCGCTGGCGCTGCTGGGCCTGCTCGCGATGCTGCGACTTGCGCGGCGTCGCGACGGCGGGGCTCGATCCGCCCTGCGCGAGCGGCCCGGTGCACCTCGAAGCGCGCGCCTGCTGGTGCTCGCGCTGGCCGCCATCGGCCTGCCCGCGCAGGCCGGCGAACTGCGGCCGGTCGACGAGCCGCTCTACCTGCCCGGCCTCTACCTCGGCACCCAGCTCGGCGTCGGCCATTACGGCCTGCCGCGCGCCGGCTTCGAGCGCGAGTTGCGCGCCGCCGGCCACGAGGTCGGCGCCTCGTTCGATCGCAG
Organism: Hydrocarboniphaga effusa AP103; assembly: GCF_000271305.1. Taxonomy (GTDB): domain Bacteria; phylum Pseudomonadota; class Gammaproteobacteria; order Nevskiales; family Nevskiaceae; genus Hydrocarboniphaga; species Hydrocarboniphaga effusa. Next base: position 2,460,848 of record NZ_AKGD01000001.1, on the reverse strand, counting down.
CGCGTTCTCGGGCTCGGTCTACGCGGGCTTGCCGGTCTATCCGGGCCTGGCGATCGAAGCCGGCTGGCAGGAGTTCGGCGAGTACGACGGCGAGCTGAGCGGCAGCACCGCCGACGTCGCCGGGCTGGTCGACACCGCGGCCGAATCGCTGCGCCCGGCCGGCCGCGGCGTTTCGCTCGGGCTCAACAACCGCACCGCGCTCGGCGACTGGCGCTTCAACCTGCGCCTCGCCGGCGTCGCCTATCGATCGACGCAGAAGATCCGCATCGGCGGGCTCGGCGCCGAGAACAAGGACAACGGTTTGGGCATCGGCGGTGGAGTGGGCATCGGCTACCGGCTCGGTTCGCGCTGGAGCCTGTCGCTGACCGCCGATTCGTACGCGCTCGGCGGCAGCGCCGCGATCACCCGGCTCGGGGCGCAGATCGAGTGCCGGATCGGCCGCTGAAGCCCGTCCGGAAAAAGCCGAAGCCGTTGCAGGTGCTCATTCGCCGAGCGCCTGCTGCAACCAGGCCCGCGCCTTGACCCAATCGCGCCGCACGGTGCGTGCGGTCAGGCCGAGCGCGAGCGCGGTTTCCTCATCGTTGTAGCCGGCGTAGAAGCGGCATTCGACGACCTGCGCGAGCCGGGGGCTCAGCCCGGCGAGGCGCTGCAAGGCCTCGCCGACCTCGAGCAGCAGGCGCTCGCCGGCATCTTCGTCGGCGACTTCGCTGGCCGCTTCGAGCGGCAACGCGGCGCGGCCGTGATTGCGCTTCTCGGCCTGGCGCTCGCGCGCATAGGAGATCAGCGCGTGGCGGATCGCGATCGCGGCCGAACGCAAAAAATGCCCTTCGCTCGCGAACTCGGGCTGATGCCGCAGCTTGAGGAAGGCCTCGTTGACGAGCGCGGTGGTCTGCAGGGTTTCGGCGCCGCCGTCCCAGCGGCGCCGCTCGCGGCGCGCCATCGCCCGCACCTGCGGATAGAACACCGGCAGCAGATCGCGGGCGCGGCGGCGCTCGGGTTCGGTGGCGATCAGATCGTCGAGGGCGTCGTCGTTCGGCATCGGTGGGAAATCGGAGGCGAAGAACCGGCTGCGCCGCGGCAGCGCCGTAGCAGTTATCACAGCGGCCGATCGTCCATCAACGACCGCGAGCTTGCGCCTGCGGTTCAAGCGGCTTGGCGATACTCGGCGCACGACCGCCACGCAGGACCGCCCACGGAATGGAGCGCTTCGCCCGTCTGTACGCCGAACTCGATGCGACGACCTCGACCTCCGCCAAGGTCGCGGCGATGCGGCGCTATTTCGAATCGGCGCCGGCCGAAGACGCGGCCTGGGGTTTGTTCTTCCTGCAGGGCGGACGGCTCAAGCGGCTCATCGCACCGACCCGGCTGCGCGACTGGATCACCGAGCTCACGCAGCTCTCGCCGGCGCTGGTCGAGGAGGGTTACGCGCACGTGGGCGATCTGGCGGAGACGGTGGCGCTGCTGATCGATACGCGGTTTGGTGGGGAGCGCGATGACCCGCTTATCCCCTCTCCCGCTGGCGGGAGAGGGTGGCGCGAAGCGCCGGGAGAGGGAAAGCCCGAAAGGGCTGCTCATTCTCCGAATGAACCCTCTCTCCCCTCGCTGCGCGAGGGACTCTCTCCCGCCAGCGGGAGAGAGGACGAGCCAGCAACGCCCGCGCTGCACGAATGTGTCGAACTGCTCCAAAATCTCTCAACTGCAGATGAATCCACACAGCGCGAAACCGTCTTCGCCTGGTGGCGACGCCTGCCGTTCGCCCAGTGCTTCCTGTTCACCAAGCTGCTGACCGGCTCGCTGCGCGTCGGGGTTTCGTCCGGCCTGGCCGCTCGCGCGCTCGCCGCGCATGCGGGGCTCGATACCGCGGTCATGCAGCATCGGCTCATGGGCAATTGGCAGCCGAGCGCCGAGTCCTACGCGAGCCTGCTGCAGGCCGGCCGCGCCGAGGCCCTGCCCTCGCAGCCCTACCCTTTCTGCCTCGCGCATCCGATCGACGAGGCGACGCCCGAGGCGGTCGGCGAGCTCGCCGGCTATCTCGCCGAATGGAAATGGGATGGCATCCGCGGCCAGCTGATCCGCCGCGCTGGCCAGACCTGGCTGTGGTCGCGCGGCGAAGACCTGCTCAACGGCCGCTTCCCCGAAGTGGAGGCGATGGCCGAGCGCCTGCCCGACGGCAGCGTGCTCGACGGCGAATTGCTGGCCTGGCGCGAAGGCGCGGTGATGCCGTTCTCGGCGCTGCAGACGCGCATCGGGCGCAAGAACCCGGGCAGGAAAAGCCTCGCCGATGCGCCGGTGACCTTCCTGCCCTACGACCTGCTCGAATGGCGCGCCGAGGACTGGCGCGGCCGCCCGCTGTCCGAACGCCGCGCCCAGCTCGAAACCGTCTGCACCGAGTTCGGCCTGCTGGTTTCGCCGCGCGTCGACGCGAGCGATTGGGATGACCTGAAACGGCAGCGCGAGCAGGCACGCGAGCGCGGCGTCGAAGGGCTCATGCTCAAGCGGCTCGATTCGCCGTACACGCCAGGCCGCAAGACCGGGCTCTGGTGGAAGTGGAAGCTCGGGGCGCTGACGATCGACTGCGTGCTGATCTACGCCCAGGCCGGCCACGGCCGGCGCAGCAACCTCTACAGCGACTACACGCTCGCGGTCTGGGACGGCGACGCGCTGGTGCCGGTCGCCAAGGCCTACTCGGGGCTCACCGACGAGGAACTCGCGAGCATGGATCGCTGGATCCGCTCGCACACGATCGAGAAGTTCGGGCCGGTGCGCAGCGTCGAGCCCGTGCAGGTGTTCGAGATCGCGTTCGAGAACATCCAGGAAAGCCGGCGCCACAAGGCCGGCGTGGCGCTGCGGTTTCCGCGCATCGCACGCTGGCGACGCGACAAGCCGGCACGCGAGGCCGATACGCTGGCGACGCTCAAGCAGCTGCTCGCGACGCGCTGAGCGTGGCGAGCAGCTGCTTGAGCCGAAACTCAGGCCGCCTCGGCCGCCTGCACGCTGGCCGCCGGCTTCGGCGCGCGCCCGCGCACGAAGCCGTCGATCGCGTAGATCACCAGCGCCGCCCAGATGCAGGCGAAGCCGATCAGCTGCACGTGCGTGAACGGCTCGCCGAACAGCAGCACCGCCGTGATCAGCTGCAAGGTCGGAGCGGCGTACTGCATCAGGCCGACCGTACTGAGCGGAATGCGCCTCACGCCGTAGGCGAACAACACCAGGGGCACTGCGGTCACCAGTCCGCTGAGCACGAGCAGGGCATCCATGGCCGGCCCCTGATGCCCGAACGCGCCCTGGCCGCGCCAGGCTTCGAAGCCGATCCAGGCCAGCGCGAACGGCAGGATCAGCACCGTCTCGATCGCCAGCGCCGCCACCGAATCGACACCGGCCACGGTCTTGCGCACGAAACCGTAGAGCCCGAACGAAATCGCGAGCGCGAGCGCGGCCCAGGGCGGATGGCCGAGTTGCACGGTCAGCCAGATCACGCCCACGGCCGCGACGGAAACCGCCACCCACTGCCAGCGATTGAGCTTCTCGGACAACAGAAACACGCCGAGCATCACCGACACCAGCGGATTGATGAAGTAGCCGAGGCTCGCATCGACGACGTGGCCATCGGCAACCGCCCAGACGTAGACCGCCCAATTGACGCTGATCAGGCCCGCCGTCAGCAGCAGCTTCGACAGCGCCTGGGGTTGCCGGAACACCCGGCCCGCCGCGCCGAGCTGCCCGCGAAGGCCGAGCCAGGCGAACACGAATACGCAGGCCCAGATGACGCGATGCCCCATGACCTGGAACACCGGCACGCTGGCCAGCAGTTTCAGGTAAAGGGGCAGCAGGCCCCAGCTCAGGAAGGACAGGCCGGTCGCCAGCAAGCCGCGCCGGTCCAGCCTCGGATTCACCGCCGGGCCCACCGTCGCCGGTGCGGAGCCCTTGCCGCCACTGCCGCTCATGTCGCCCTCGCGGACCGAAACGCCCGTCCGCCGGATGTCTGGGAAAAAGGGCGCGCATTCTGCGCCCACGGGCCGGCGTTAGGAAATGAGCCCGCAACAATCCGAAACAGCCTTCGTCCCTGAACAGCCGTTAAGCTGACATACTGCCGGCTCGGTCGGCTTCGGCTCGGGGACAGCCGAAGCGGCTCGCTCAGGACGAGCCGCGCGTACGACGAGGTAGCGGGGAAAGCAATGTTGATACTGACAAGGCGGGTCGGAGAAAGCATTCTGATCGGCCAAGACATCGAAGTCGCGGTTTTGGGTTTGAAAGGGAATCAGGTTCGTATCGGCATTCGGGCACCCACGGGCGTGCCGGTGCATCGCGAAGAGCTGCTTACGCGCGGCAAGGCCGGCGAAGGCCAGCAGGGCGGCCAAGCCGTGGGCCAGCCCCAGGACGGCAAGGATCGTCGCAGCGCCTGATCGCGCTGCCGGCTGCTCCGGCTGAGTGGGACGAGGCCGCCGGCTCGCGCCGGTGCCTCGATCGTATCGAAGCATCTGTCGCGGGCCGGGCATTCGCCCATTCTGGTCGCGACGCTCCCGCGTAGGCTTTTCCGCCCGCAGACATGGGCGCTGGAATCTTGACATTCATCGATGTCATTCTTAACTTGACATCGAACGTTGTCAGTTTAAGCGTCCGGCTTGGTCCGGAGGAGAGCGCAGCGCATGGGCATCAACCAGAACCTCGCCGCCGGTCTGGCCGGCGGTAGCGGCAGCATCAAACCGGATCATCAGGTCATCGTCGTCGGCACCGGCTTTGGTGGCCTGTGCATGGCGATCAAGCTGCGCGAAGACGGCGTTCGCGATTTCGTACTGATCGAGCGCGGCGACAGTGTCGGCGGCACCTGGCGCGACAACCGCTATCCGGGCGCGGCCTGCGACGTGCCGAGCCACCTGTACTCGCTGTCGTTCGCGCCCAAGAGCGACTGGTCGCGCATCTACCCGACGCAGCCGGAGCTCCACGCCTACCTGCGCTCGGTCGCCGAACGCTACGAGCTGCTGCCCTCGATCCGCTTCAACACGAATTTCATCGGCGCGGATTACGACGAGGTGCAGCAAATCTGGTCGGTGCGCATCAAGTCCGCGCTCGGCCTGCAGACGCTCACGGCGCGCGCGCTGGTGCTCGCCAACGGTGGGCTCGCCGAGCCCAAGCTGCCGGAGATTCCGGGCGTAGAGCGCTTCAAGGGCAAGACCTTCCATTCCTCGGCTTGGGATCACGGCTATGACCTCGCCGGCAAGCGCGTCGCGGTGATCGGCACCGGCGCCTCGGCGATCCAGTTCGTGCCCGAGATCGCGGCCAAGGTCGGTCATCTGGACGTCTATCAACGTTCGCCGAACTGGATCATTCCGCGTCCGGACCGGCCGTATTCCGACGGCGAGAAACGGCGCTTCGCGAGCTGGCCGCTGTGGCGCAGGCTCTATCGGCAGATGATCTATTGGGGCCACGAGGCGCGCGTGTTCGGCCTGGTGCTGCAACCGGCCTTCATGAAGCTGTTCCAGAAGATCGCCGAACGCCATATCGCCAAGCAGGTGAAGAGCCCGACGCTCAAGGCCAAGGTCACGCCCGATTACCTGATCGGCTGCCGGCGCATCCTGATTTCGAACGACTGGTATCCGGCGATCGGCCGCAGCAACGTCGAGCTCGTGACGACGCCGATCCGCGAGATTCGCGAGAACGCGGTCGTCACCGCCGACGGCCAGGTTCGCGAAGTCGATTGCCTGATCTTCGGCACCGGCTTCTACGCCACCGAAAATCCGATCGGCCAGGTCGTGCGCGGTCGCGCCGGCCGCAGCCTCGCGCAGGAATGGGTCAACGGCGAAGAAGCCTTTCTCGGCACGCTCGTGAAGAACTTCCCGAACCTGTTCATGATCGTCGGCCCCAACACCGGCGTCGGCCACACCTCGATGGTCTACATCATCGAAAGCCAGGTCGCGTTGATACGCCGGCTGATCGGCAAGCTGCTCGCCGGTGGCCCGCAGTCGCTCGAAATTCGCGCCGACGTGCACGACGAGTTCAATCGCAAGCTGCAGCAACGGCTCGCGACCTCGACCTGGTCGACCGGCTGCAACAGCTGGTACAAGCACAAGAGCGGCAAGATCACCGCGCTGTGGCCGGGCTTCACGTTCGACTTTCGACGGCAGCTGCAAAAGGTCGGCGACGCGGATTGCGTGATCGTGAAGCACCGCTCGACCGTCTGATCACGCGCATGAAAAGGCCTGCTCGAAGCAGGCCTTTTCATGCACTGTCGGGTACGCGAATCAGCGTCCGCCACCCGAACTGTCGCTGCCGCCGGTGCCATCGCTTCCCTGGTCGCCACCGCCCTGGTTGAGGCGGCCCTGCTGCCGACGGGCCTCATCTTCGTTGACGATGTTGAACTTGGTCTTGTCCGGTCCCGAACCGCGATTTTCCGAATTGAATGCCAGGCCATAGACCTGCCGCGACGGTTGCGGCTTCATGGCCTGAGGCTGGGCCTGGGAACTCTGAGGCGCGCGCTGCATCTGCATGCGCTGCTGCTGTTCCCGCTCAGCCTGCTCCTTGTCGATGACACGGACCTGCGGCGTGGGGGCATTCGGCACCGGTTGAGGACCGCGGTATCCGGAGTCGCTCTGGGCCAGCACGGGAGCCGCGAACGCCGCGGCAACGATTACGGTGGAACCGCACAGCAATTGGATCTTCTTCATGACGACACTCCTTGTCGCGTGAAGCCTCGGGGGCTTCGGATCGGTATCGCTTCATCGGACGATGAAGCGGGAGTCCCTGGAGCCGATTTGAGTATGAGAGTGCAGCGGGTGCCGATGACGCTTCCTTGCGTCGATGCCTGCGTCCTTGCAGAGCGAATCAGCGGGTTCCAGAGTACGCGGGCACCAGAAACCGGGCCTGAACTCCAGCGCCGGATTCCGGGGCGATCGATTCAGTGCCGATTCGAGCGCGACATCACGGTGCCGGAACGCGTTCGAGCGGCTCGTTCATTTCGGCCAGCGCATACGCGAGCACGGCGAGCACCGCGGTCTGCCGGCGCAGCGCCAGCGGATCGACCTTGTCGAGCGTATCGGCCGCGGTGTGGTGCAGATCGAAGTAGTGACGGCCATCGACGATCGGAGCGAAGCCCGGAACGCCAAGCGCCTGCAGCGGCGCGATGTCGGCGCCCGCGTTGCCCGCGCGCGTCTCCATCACGCCCGCACCGATGGTCCGCAGCACGCGGCCGACGGCTTCCAGACGCTTGAGCTGCGTCGCGTTGATCGAGCCCGAGAACCCGAGCGGCCCGCTGAGCCCGAAGTCGCTTTCGATCGCGGCGATCTGCGTTTCGATGCGCGGCTTTGCTTCGGCCTGATACGCGACTCCACCGCGTCCGCCGTTCTCCTCGTTCATCCAGGCCACCATGCGCACACTGCGACGCGGGCGGATGCCGAGCGACTGCAGCACCTGCAGCGCACCCATCGACGAGGCGACGCCGATGCCGTCATCCACCGCGCCGGTGCCGAGATCCCAGGAGTCGAGATGGCCCGAGACGATCACGACCTCGTCGGGCTTCTCGCGACCGCGCAGATCGGCGAGCACGTTGTGGCTGTCGGCGTCGGGCAGGGTCTTGGGCGTCAGCAGCAGGCGCAGCTTCACCGGGCCTTGCGCGGACAGGCGTTCGATGAGCATCGCGTCCTCGGCCGCGAGCGCCGCGGCCGGAATCTTCGGACCGTCGGCATCCCAGCTCGTGTTGCCCGTGTGCGGCAGCCGGTAGTTGGCCCCGCCGACCGAGCGTACGAGCACCGCCGCGGCACCGAGCCTGGCTGCGACGGCCGGGCCTTTGAATCGCGCCTCACCGGCTTGCGAATACGCGGTTCCAGCCTGGCCGTTGTCGGCGAGATTCTGATCGAACGGCATGTTGATCAGCACGATCTTGCCGGGCACTTCGGCCGCGCGGCCTTCGAGTTCGGCGAGGCTGCGAACGAACAGCACGACGGCGACGATGCCCTTGGCCGGCGTCGCCACCGAGGCGCCAAGCGTGCTCAGGTGCAGCGGCTGGGTGATGCCCTCGGGACGGCCGGCGTAGTCGACGAGTTCGGCTTGTTCGGCTCCGCGCACCCAATGCGGCACTTTCACGGGCTGCAGGCGCACGTCGAGCCCGGCGTTCCTCATCGCCTGGGAAACCTGCACGACCGCCGCCTCGGCGCCCCTGGAGCCCGACAGTCGCGGACCGATCTTGTCGGACAGGTCGGCCAGCCGCTGCCAGGCGTAATCGCTGCTCATCGCCGCATCGCGGATACGTTCGAGCGTGGCGGTGTCGAGATCGGCCTGGGCGCTCGCGCCGGCGACGAAAAGGCCGAATGCGGCCGCGAACGATCGGATGGTTTTGCTGGACTGAAGCGGGATTTGCATGAGCTCGCGGGGATTGAAGCAAGCGGCCAGTGTCGGCCGGCAGCGCGGGCCATCCAAGCCGGGAAAGCACTCAGGACGCCTGCGGGTCGGCGGACTCTGGTCTGGGCGGATTGCCGACCGCCCCGCAGGCGCTATTTCGGATGCGCTGCGAAGAATTTCCAGATCACATCGGTGGCGTCGAAGTGCGTGCTCGGCGTGTCGCCGCGCCGGCTGCCGGCCTGCCCGCCCGGCCAGGCGTGGCCGTTGTCCTTGACCAGATACAGGCCGACATCGCGACCCGGCGGACAGCGATAGTCCCAACGCAAGGCGGTGCCGATGTCGGTTTGCGCGGGCGGCTCCGCGCAAGCATTGGCCTTGCCCCAGAACGCGGCCTGGTCGAGCGCCGGACGCGTTTGAATATCGTCGTCCCAGGCACGCGCACCGCGTCCGCCGGGCTTGCCGCCCGCGGGCGGAACGTTGTCGTCGAGCGCTCCGTTGATGATCAGCGCCGACACCGGCGCGCGTGCCTGCGGCTCGTCGCCGAACACGGTCGCCACCACCGGCGCGATCGCGGCGATGCGATCGCCCAGGGCGATGCCGAGACGGTGCGTCATCATGCCGCCGTTGGACATGCCGGTGACGTAGATGCGCCGCGCGTCGACCGGGTAGCGCGCCGACAGCGTATCGATCAGCGCGCGGATGAAACCGACATCGTCGATGTTCTTCTTGAGCGCGTAACCGCAGCAATGGCCGGCGTTCCAGGTGTGCAGCTTGCCCATGCGGCTGCTGCCTTCGGGATAGGCGACGATGAAGCCCTGCTCGCGCGCCTTGGCGGTGAAGCCGGTCATCTGCTCGGCATTGCGCGCATCGCCACCGCCACCGTGCAGCACGAGCACGAGCGGCGTCGGTCCCGGCATCGCCTGCGGGGCGCGCACGAGATAGTGGCGCTCGAGGCCGCCGTGCATGAGCGTCTGCAGATCGCGATCGGCCGCGCCCGCAGGCAGGCCCAGCGCGAGCATGCAGACGCCGACGCAGTGGCTGATGAACCCCTTGCTCCATCGCTTGCTACGGACTTGCGGCGGCATCATCGGCTCCGTTTCTGGTTTCTCGTTGAAGGTAACGCGCAGGCCGCCGCTTGGTTGACAATGCGGAACTTCAGGACGAACCGGACCCACAGGAAGCCCCATGAGCTACGACCCGCAAAATCCCTTCGCCAAGATCCTCCGCGGCGAACTGCCCTGCTTCAAGCTCTTCGAAGACGACAAGACGCTGGCCTTCATGGACATCATGCCGCAGTCCGACGGCCACGCCCTGATCATCCCGAAAGAGCCTGCCGTGACGCTGCTCGACCTGTCCGAGGAAAGCGCGGTGGCGATGGCCAGGCTCACGCGCCGCGTCGCGATCGCGGCGCAGAAGGCGCTCGGTTGCGCCGGCATCCAGGTCATGCAGCTCAACGGGCCGATCGCCGGCCAGACCGTGCCGCACATCCACTTCCACGTGATCCCGCGCTACGAACGCGCCGAGCTCACGCTGCATGCAGCCAAGCTCGGCGACATGGAGAAGATCAAGGCGCTCGGCGAGAAGATTGCGGCGGCGCTGTGAGCGCCCCACAGTAAAACGGGCCGTCGGCTTCGACGGCCCGCAATGGTCCAGCGGGAATACCGGCGAGTGCTCCGAGCTGAGCCCGCCGGCGTCGATGTCGCCGGTGGTCCGGTCAGTCCAGGCCGGCCAGAATCTGGCTCATGCGCTTGCCGGTCGCCGATTTCTTCAAAGCGAAGATGATGGCCTTCTTCAAGGGCTCTTCGGCGAACTTGGGGTCCGCGAGATCGGTCGCGCAAGCCAGCGGGCCGACGAACGAAGGCCAATCATTGCCCACCCACCAATCGCAAAAAGCCGGGTCGGCATCGTCATCGATGGGCTTGGCGACAAAGCACTGCTTCGCGGAATCGAAGCTCACATCCTCGTTGATACCCGTGACGACGAAGCGCACCACGGCGTCGGCGTACACGGCACAGAATGACTCGTGGATCTCTTTTTCACTTTTCATTGCGCAATTGTAACCGCGAGCAAGCTGCGGAAATGCTCCGCCTCGTGGCATCAAACCGCTGGAAATGCGGCCGGGTCCATCCACATCGCGCCCCAGATGTGGCCATCGGGGTCCGCCATGTCGCGGCCGTACATGGAGCCGTGATCCTGCACCGGGTTGATGTCGGCCGTGCCGCCGTTCGCGCCTGCGGCCTGGTTCATGGCGTCGACCGCTTCGCGGCTTTCGCAGGTCACGTTGAACGCCACTTCGCTCGAGGTCGACGGCGGGATCGGGCGGGTCGTGAAGCTGCGCCACTTCGCGTGAGTGAGCAGCATGACGCTGATGGTCTCGCTCCAGACCATGCAGGCGGCGGTGTCGTCGGTGAACTGCGGGTTGTTGGTGAAACCGATCGCCTTGTAGAAGGCCACCGACTTGTCGAGGTCGGCGACGGGCAGGCTGATGAAGATCGTCTTGGTCATGCGGGCTACTCTGTTGGATTCGGGCGTGACACGAATCGGGTCACTCATGACCGTCGAACGGGCCCGGGCGATTTCGACAGGCCAGGGAGATTATTTTTCTACTGCCAGCGAATCGTTCGCCGCCGCCATCAGCGCAAGGCTTGCACTAAGGCCTGCACTTGAGCCCTTCACCCGAAATCAGCACGCCCTTTTCATTCTCGCTCTGGTTGCGAACGTAGAGCGCGTCGCCCTTGTAATGCTTCACCTTGGCGTAGGCCGCCTGCAGCGCGTCTTCGGCGCTGCTGCCGCGCACGTCGATGAAGTGCATGAAGCGGCACTGCGATTTCTGCTCGGCCGTGACGACGAGAACGGAGTCGGCGGCGAGTGCATCGCCGGAGGCGAGCAGGGCGGCGACGAGGATCAGCTTGCTTGGAGTCTTCATGCCGCTGGCAATGCAATAACAGCGCCGCCCGCGTTCAGGCCGGCGGCGCTGTCACGACTCAGCCGAGTTCGATCAGCAAATCCTTGGCCGACACGCTCTGGCCGGTGCTCGCGACCACGCGCTTGATGGTGGCGTCGAAGTCCGCGCGAATCTGCGTCTCCATCTTCATCGCTTCGATCGACACCAGCGGATCGCCCTTGGCCACCTTCTGCCCGGCCTTCACCGCGATCGTCACGACCATGCCCGGCATCGGCGCGCCCACGTGCTTCGGGTTGCCGTCTTCGGCCTTCGGCAACGCGGCCTTGGCCTTCGAATCGGGCTTGGCGAGGCGCGTCATGCGCGGCTGGCCGTTGAGCTCGAAGAACAGCTTGTCCTCGCCTTCTTCGAGATTCTCGGTGCTGCCCTGCAGGCGAATCAGCAAGGTCTTGCCGGGTTCGAGATCGACCGAGACTTCCTGCTGCTCCTTCATGCCGTAGAAGAACACCGGCGTCGGCAGCTGGCTGACGTCGCCATAGGTCTTCACATGCGCCGCGTAATCCTTGAAGACCTTCGGATACATCAGGTACGAGGCGAGTTCGGTGTCGCTGGCCTTGTGGCCGATGGCCTTCTCGACTTCGTGCCGCGTGGCTTCGAGATCGACCGGCGGAATGTTGAGGCCCGGACGTCCGACCAGTGCCGGTTCGCCGCGCAGGATCTTCTTCTGCAACTCGGGCGGGAAGCCATCCGCCGGATAGCCGAGCTCGCCCTTCATGAGCGAGATCACCGACTCGGGGAACGCGATGTCGCGCGCCGGATCGGCCACTTCCTCGGGCGTCAGGTCATTCGCGACCATGTACAGCGCCATGTCGCCGACGACCTTGCTGGTCGGCGTGACCTTGACGATGTCGCCGAACAGTTGATTCACGTCCGCATAGGCCTGGCTGACTTCGGGCCAGCGATGTTCGAGGCCCATCGCACGCGCCTGTTCGCGCAGGTTGGTGTACTGGCCGCCCGGCATTTCGTGGCGATAGACATCGGCCGTGCCGCTGCGGATATCGGCTTCGAACGGCGCGTAGAACTTGCGCACGCCTTCCCAATAGAACGACAGCGCCTTCATGTTCTCGAGATCGACGCCGCCGGCCAGGTTCGGGTCGCGCTCGCTGCCTTGCAGCGCAGCGGTGATCGCGCCGAGATTGGGCTGCGAGGTGAGGCCCGACATCGCGTCGAGCGCACCGTCGACCGCATCGACGCCCGCTTCGATCGCGGCGAGCACGCTCGCTGCGGCGATGCCGCTGGTGTCGTGCGTGTGGAAGTGCAGCGGCAGGCCGACTTCGTTCTTGAGCGCCTTGACGAGCTCGCGCGCCGCACGCGGACGGCAGACGCCGGCCATGTCCTTGATGCCGATGATGTGCGCGCCGGCCTTTTCGAGCTCTTTGGCCATCTTCACGTAGTAGGCCAGGTCGTACTTGGGACGCGCGCTGTCGAAGATGTCGGCCGTGTAGCAGATCGTGCCTTCGCAGAGCGCACCGGTCTCGACCACCGCATCCATCGCCACGCGCATGTTCTCGACCCAGTTGAGCGAGTCGAACACGCGGAACACGTCGATGCCGTTCGCGGCGGCCTGCTGCACGAAGAACTTCACGACGTTGTCGGAATAATTGGTATAGCCGACCGCGTTGCTCGCACGCAGCAGCATCTGGAACAGCACGTTCGGCACCGCCGCGCGCAGCTGATGCAGGCGCGCCCACGGGCTTTCCTTCAAGAAGCGCATCGCCACGTCGAAGGTCGCGCCGCCCCAGCATTCGAGCGAGAACAGGCCCGGCAGCATGCGCGCGTAGTACGGCGCGATCGTCGTCATGTCGGTGGTGCGCATGCGCGTCGCGAACAGGCTTTGATGCGCATCGCGCATGGTGGTGTCGGTCAGCAGCACTTGCGGCTGCGCCTTCATCCACTCGCTGAAACCCTTGGCGCCGAGTTCTTTCAACTTGTCGCGCGTGCCGGGCGGAATCGGTGCGAACAGATCGGCGCTCGGCAGGATCGCGGGCGCGAGCTCACCGGTCGGCGCGATGCGGCCCTTCATTTCCGGGTTGCCGCGCAGCGTGGTCTCTGACAGGAAGCGCAGCAGCTTGGTCGCGCGATCGCGACGCTTCTTGAAGTTGAACAGCTCGGGCGTGTTGTCGATGAACTTGGTGATCACGTCGCCCGAGATGAAGTCGGGATGGTTGATCACGTTTTCGAGGAACTGCAGGTTCGTCGACAGGCCGCGAATGCGGAACTCGCGCAAGCCGCGATCCATGCGATGAATCGCTTCTTCGGCGGTCGGCGCCCAGGCCGTCACCTTCACGAGCAGCGAGTCGTAGTACGGCGTGATGATGGCGCCCGCGTACGCGGTGCCGCCGTCGAGACGCAGGCCGAAGCCGGCCGCGCTGCGATACACCGAGAGCCGACCGTAGTCCGGCGTGAAGTTGTTCTCGGGGTCTTCGGTGGTCACGCGGCATTGCAGCGCGTGGCCGTTGAGCTTGATCTCGTGCTGCACCGGCACGCCGGCGTCCTTTCCGATCGTCGCGCCCTGGCATACACGAATCTGCGCCTTGACGATGTCGATGCCGGTGACCTGCTCGGTCACCGTGTGCTCGACCTGGATGCGCGGGTTCACTTCGATGAAGTAGAACTGCCCGCTGTCCGCATCCATCAGGAACTCGACGGTTCCCGCATGCGTGTAGTTGACCGCGCGACCGAGCTTGAGCGCCGATTCGCAGAGCGAGGCGCGCGTGGCCTCGTCGAGATACGGAGCCGGTGCGCGCTCGACCACTTTCTGGTTGCGGCGCTGCACCGAGCAATCGCGCTCGAACAGATGCACGAGGTTGCCGTGGCGATCGCCGAGAATCTGCACTTCGACGTGACGTGCGCGGCGCACGAGCTTTTCGAGATAGACCTCGTCGTTGCCGAAGGCCGCAGCGGCTTCGCGACGCGCAATCTCGATGTTCGACGGCAAGTCGGCTTCGCTCTCGATCACGCGCATGCCGCGTCCGCCGCCGCCCCAACTCGCCTTGAGCATCAGCGGATAGCCGACCGCGGCCGCGAGCTTTTTGCTCGCTTCGATGTCGTGCGGCAACGGGGCCGTGGCCGGCATCACCGGAACGCCGGCCGCGACGGCCGCGTTACGCGCCGCGACCTTGTTGCCGAGCGTGCGCATCACCTCGGGCGTGGGCCCGATGAACAGGATGCCGTTGGCCGCGCAGGCCTCGGCGAATTCCGGGTTCTCGGACAAGAAGCCGTAGCCCGGATGGATCGCATCGACCTTGGCCTGCTTGGCGATGCGAATGATGTCGGCGATGTCGAGGTAGGCCGCGATCGGCTTCTTGCCGGCGCCGACGCGATAGCTTTCGTCGGCCTTGAAGCGATGCAGGGCGAAGCGATCCTCGTTGGCGTAAATCGCCACCGTCTTGATCCCCATCTCGTTCGCCGCGCGCATGACGCGGATCGCGATCTCGGATCGGTTGGCAACGAGAATCTTGCGAATGCTGGCCACGTAAATCTCCCCGAAACTGCCGCCAAAGGCACGGGCCCGGCGGATGTTGAACAAATCGGCGTACCACACGGTCAAGCTGGCTCAGTCGGCCGCTCGATCCAAAAGATCACTAGACGCGTATTGTCGAACAAATGAAGCGCGCTGCGTAATGGCCCCGCCAAAATACTTGGCGACGGCAAGCCTCGGGGCACATGACGGCAACGCGATGCCGATACGGCCAAACCAAAGTCGGGGATGCCGGTGGATTGGGCGGCTGCGCCTCAGACCCACCCTGCATGTTCGTTGGCCGCAAGGCGGGTCGTGACCCGCCTTGCCTCGCCTTCCTATAGCGCCAAGCGCCGCAGATCGCCCAGCAGCTTGCCGAGCAGCACGATCGCGCGCGCCGCGTAGGCGCCGTCGATGACGCGATGATCGTACGACAGCGACAGCGGCAGCATCAGGCGCGGCTGGAAGGCCTTGCCGTCCCATACCGGCTTCATGACGCCTTTCGATACGCCGAGGATGCCGACTTCCGGCGCATTGACGATGGGCGTGAAGTAGCCGCCGCCGATGCCGCCGAGGCTGCTGATCGAGAAGCAGCCGCCCTTCATGTCGTCGGGCTTGAGCTTGCCGTCGCGCGCCTTCTTGGCGAGCTCGCCGCATTCCTTGGCGAGTTCGACGATGCCCTTCTTGTCGACATCGCGCACCACCGGCACCACCAGGCCGTTCGGCGTATCGGCGGCGAAGCCGATGTGCACGTACTTCTTGCGGATCAGGCTGGCGCCGTCGGGCGACAGCGAGCTGCAGAAATCCGGATACGCGACCAGCACTTTCTCGACCGCCTTCATCACGAACGGCAGCAGCGTGAGCTTCACGCCGGCGTCGTCGCTGGCCGATTTGCGGAAGGCTTCGAGATCGGTGATGTCGGCTTCGTCGGTCTGGGTGACGTGCGGAATGTTGACCCAGGCGCGATGCAGATGCTGCGCCGAAATCTTGCGGATGCGCGCGAGCGCCACCGTTTCGATTTCGCCGTAGAGCGAGAAATCCTGCGCCGGGATCGGCGGAATGCCGCCGCCGGCCGGCGCTGCCGCTGCAGGCGGCTGCGCGAGCGTCTGCTTGACGAAGCCCTGCACGTCTTCGATGACGATGCGGCCGCCCTTGCCGCTGCCCTTGACCTTGCCCAGGTCGACGCCGAGCTCGCGCGCGAACTTGCGCGTGCCGGGGCCGGCGTACGGCATTTCGCCGGGCTTGCCGCTCGCCGCCTGCGGCGTTTCGGCGGCGGGCGCGGCGGGCTTGTGTTCGGTGGACTTGGCAGGAGCGGCGGCTTCGGGCTTCTCCGACTTCTCGGCCTTGGCTTCCGGCGCGGGCTGCGGCGCTTCGGGTTCGGCCTCGGCTTCATCGGCGGAGGCCTCACCGCCGCCCTCGCCCTGCAGCGTGCAGATCGCGTCGCCCTTGCTGACCTTGTCGCCGACCTTGAGCTTGAAGCCCGAGACGACGCCGGCCGCGGGGCTCGGAATCTCCATCGTCGCCTTGTCGGTTTCGAGCACGATGATCGCCTGCTCGGCCGTCACCGTATCGCCATCCTTGACCAGTACTTCGATCACCGGCACGCCGGCGAAATCGCCGATGTCCGGAATCGTCACGTTGGTGGTGGTGCTGCCGCCGGACTTCGCGGGCTTCTTCGCGGCGGGTGCGGCGGCCTGCTTCTCAGCGGCCGGGGCCTTGGCTTTTTCGGGCTCGGGCTTGGTGGCCGGAGCCGCCTGGGCTTCTTCCTTCGCGGCGGGCTTGGCTTCGGACTTGGCGGGAGCTTCCTCCGCCGCGCCGCCGACTTCGAGCACGCCGATCACCGAGCCGGTGCTGAGCTTGTCGCCGACCTTGACCGCGAGGCTCTTGAGCACGCCGGCTTCGGGCGACGGCACTTCCATCGTCGCCTTGTCGGATTCGAGCACGAGCAGCGCCTGCTCCTTGGCTAGCGTGTCGCCCACGGCGACCAGCAATTCGATCACCGGAACGTCGTGACTGTCGCCGATATCCGGAACCTTGATTTCGATCGTCTTGGCCATGGCTGTCCTTATACCGTCCAGGGCGACTGGCGACCCGGCTTGATGCCGTAGATCTTGATCGCCTGCGTCACGCGCTCGGCCGGAACCAGCTTGAGTTCGGCGAGCGCCTTGAGCGCCTTGACCGCGATCCAGCGACGATCGACTTCGAAGAAATCACGCAGTGCCGGGCGATTGTCCGAGCGGCCGAAGCCGTCAGTGCCGAGCACGTGATACGGCAGCGGAACGAAGGGACGAATGCTTTCGGCATAGGCGCGCACCCAGTCGGTCGAGGCGATCACCGGGCCGCTCATGCCGGACAGGCATTCGTGCACGTAGGACATCTTCGCGGGCTTGCCCGGATTGAGCAGGCTGATGCGCTCGGCTTCGCGGCCGTCGCGCGCGAGCTCGTTGAAGCTCGGCACGCTCCAGACGTCGCTCGTCACGCCCCAGTCCTCGCGCAGCAGTTCGGATGCGGCGATCACCTCGCGCATGATCGAACCCGAACCCATCAGCTGCACGTGCGTCTTGGCGGGCTTGTCTTCGGACTTGAACAGATACATGCCGCGCACGATGCCCTTCTCGACACCGGCCGGCATCGGCGGGTGCTGATGGTTCTCGTTGTAGATGGTCAGGTAGTAGTAGCGATCCTTCTGCTGCTCGATCATCTCCTTGAGACCGTGCTGGATGATCACTGCAAGCTCGTAGCCGAACGCCGGATCGTACGAAACGCAGTTCGGAACCAGGCCGGCCATGACCAGGCTGTGGCCGTCTTCGTGCTGCAGACCTTCGCCGTTGATCGTCGTGCGGCCCGCAGTGGCGCCGAGCAAAAAGCCGCGCGCGCGCATGTCGCCGGCTGCCCAGCACAGGTCCATCACGCGCTGGAAGCCGAACATCGAGTAGAACGTGTAGAACGGAATCAGGTTGATGCCGTGGTTCGCGTAGGCGGTGCCGGCCGCGATGAAGCTCGACATCGCGCCCGATTCGGTGATGCCTTCCTCGAGAATCTGGCCCTTGATGTCTTCCTTGTAGAAGGCGAGCTGGTCGGCGTCTTCGGGGCTGTATTTCTGGCCCACGACCGAATAGATACCGAGCTGGCGGAACATGCCTTCCATGCCGAAGGTGCGCGCCTCGTCCGGAATGATCGGCACGACCCGCTGGCCGATGTTCTTGTCGCGGATCAGCGTCTGCAGCAGCTGCACGAAGGCCATCGTGGTGCTGATCTCGCGCTCGCCGGTGCCTTCGAGCTGGCGCTGGAACACCGAGAGCGGCGGAATCTCGATCTTGTCGGGCTTGATCACGCGCGCCGGCAGCGAGCCGCCGAGTTCGGCGCGACGCGCCTTGAGGTACTGCATCTCGGGCGAATCTTCGGCCGGCTTGTAGAACGGCAGCTTTTCGAGCTGGTCGTCCGGAACCGGAATCTTGAAGCGGTCGCGGAATTTCTTCAGCGCGTCGAGGCCGATCTTCTTCTGCTGATGGGTGATGTTCTGGCCTTCGCCGGCCTCGCCCATGCCATAGCCCTTGACGGTCTTGGCGAGGATCACGGTCGGCGAGCCGGTGTGCTTCATCGCCGCCGCGTAGGCCGCATAGACCTTGTGCGGATCGTGGCCGCCACGCGGCAGCGCGGCGATCTCCTCGTCGCTCATCGTCGCGACGAGGCGTTCGAGCTCCGGATACTTGCCGAAGAAATGCTCGCGCGTGTACTTGCCGCCGCGCGCCTTGTAGCTCTGGTATTCGCCGTCGACGGTCTCGTTCATCGCCTCGACGAGCTTGCCGCTCGCATCGCGCGCGAGCAGCGCGTCCCACGGCCCGCCCCAGACCACCTTGATGACGTTCCAGCCGGCGCCGCGGAAGTAGCCTTCGAGTTCCTGGATGATCTTGCCGTTGCCGCGCACCGGACCGTCGAGACGCTGCAGGTTGCAGTTGACCACGAACACGAGGTTGTCGAGCTTCTCGCGATCGGCGATGTCGAGCGCGCCGACGGATTCGGGCTCGTCCATTTCACCGTCGCCGCAGAAGCACCAGACCTTGCGGTTGGTCATGTCCTTGAGGCCGCGGTGATGCAGGTACTTCATCAGGCGCGCCTGGTAGATCGCCATGATCGGCCCGAGGCCCATCGACACGGTCGCGAACTGCCAGAAATCCGGCATCAGCCACGGATGCGGATAGCTCGAAAGCCCCGGCTCCAGGGCTTCCATGCGGAAGCGCTGGAGCTGTTCTTCGGTCAAGCGGCCTTCGAGATAGGCGCGCGCGTAGATGCCCGGCGTGCAATGGCCCTGGATGTAGACCAGGTCCTGGCCGTCCGGGTGGTCCGGGCCTTTCCAGAAATGGTTGAAGCCGATTTCGTAGAGCGTCGCGGCCGAGGCGTAGCTGGCGATGTGGCCGCCGATGCCGCTGTGCTCCTTGTTGGCGTTGACGACCAGCGCCATCGCGTTCCAGCGCAGCAGCGAGCGGATCTTCCACTCGAGCTCGTGGTTGCCCGGGCTGCGCTCTTCGAGGTCGACCGGAATCGTGTTGAGGTAGGGCGTGTTCGGCGAGAACGGAATGAAGGCGCCCGACATGCGCGCCTTTTCGACCAGCGATTCGATCAGCTGGTGCGCGCGCTCGGGGCCTTCGCGCTGCAGGACCGATTGGAGGGCGTCGAGCCATTCCTTGGTTTCAATGGGGTCTTGGTCCATCTGGTTCATCATCGGCCTACTCCACATAGGTGCGCGCGCATTGGCGAGGCGCGCTGTCGCGCATTCATTTTTGCAATCTAGGTCTTGGACTGTAGACCCGGCCTTAACGATACGTCCAATATATGGCACCTACCCTAGTCATTTCTTCTGGATATTGCTGATGGAATTGCGACACCTGCGCTACTTCGTCGTCGTCGCCGAAGAACTGCACTTCACGCGAGCCTCGCAGCGGCTCGGCATCGGCCAGCCGCCGCTGTCGCAGCAGATCCAGCAGCTCGAGCAGGAGCTCGGCTCGCAGCTGTTCCGCCGGCTGCCACGCGGCGTGGCGCTGACCGAGGCTGGGCTGGCCTTCTTCTTCGACGCCAAGGCCATCCTCGCGCAGGTCGAGCGCGCCACGCGCAACGTGCAGCGCATCGCGCGCGGCGACCAGGGCGCGATCACCGTCGGCATGATCAACTCGGCCCCGTTCAATCCGCGCATTCCGCGCATCCTGCGCGAATTCCGCCAGCGCTTCCCGCAAGTGCAGCTCTCGCTGACCGAAGCGAGCACGCCCGAGCTCGCAAAAGACGTGCTCGCCGGCACGCTCGACGCCGCCTTCGTGCGCCCGCTGATCAGTGACGACCCGGGGCTCATCGTCGAGCCGCTGTTCGAGGAGGACGTGCTGATCGCCCTGCCGACCGGGCATCCGCTGACCCGGCACAAGTCGCTCTCGGTGGGACAGCTCGCACGCGAGCCCTTCGTGCTGTTCTCGCGCGTCATCGGCTCGGGCCTCTACGACGAGATCATCGCCGCCTGCACGCGCGCCGGCTTCTCGCCGCGCATCGAGCAGCAGGCCTCGCAGGTGACCTCGATCGTCAACCTCGTCGCCGCGGGCCTCGGCGTGTCGATGGTTCCGGAATCGATGAAGCAGATCAATTCGCAGGGCGTGACCTACCGGCGCATCGAGGGGGAGGCCCCGCGCGCGCACATGAGCATCGTCTACCGCGAGAATCACGTATCGCCGGCAGTGACGCAGCTGCTGATGCTCGCGCGCAAGCTGTCGAAGGAGAAGCGCGCAGCACGCGTGAGCCGCAAGCCGACGACCGAAGAGACCTGAGGCCAGAGGACTCGCCGCGCTCACCTCGGCGCTCGGCGGAGCCCGTCGGGCCGTTGAGCGTCGCCGCCCGAGGTCGCGCCCGCGCGGGGACAGGGACCAGAGAGGAGCCCTCGGCTCGCGGCTGTGGGCGGAGCGCCGTCATCCGGGTTCTCGCGCCCGGCTCAGGCCGTCAGATACCCGCCATCGACATTGATGCAGGCCCCGGTCGTGTAGCTCGATGCGTCCGAAACCAGATACAGCACGGTGCCGGCCATCTCGTCGGGCTGGGCGTGGCGCTGCATCGGCGTATGCGAGACGAACAGCCGGTTGGCCTCGCCCTCGCGAATCAGCGCCCCCGCGAACCTGGTATCGGTGAGCCCCGGCAGCAGCGCGTTCACGCGCACCTTGAGCGGCGCGCATTCGCGCGCGTAGGCCTTGGTCATCGAAATCACGGCCGCCTTGGTGATCGAATAGATGCCTTGCAGCGGAGCCGGAATCACGCCGTTGATCGAAGCCGTGTTGACGATCGCACCGCCGCCGTTCTCGGCCATCAGCTTCACCGCCGCCGAGCTCATGAAGAAGTAGCCCCGAATGTTGACGTCGACGGTCTTCTGGAACGCATCGAGCGGCGTGTCCTGGATCGGTCCGTAATACGGGTTGGCCGCGGCGTTGTTGACGAGGATATCGAGCCGCCCGAAGCGCTCGCGCACTTGCGCGAAGAAGGCTTCGATCTGCGCCATCTCGCCGACGTGGCAGGCGATCGCACTGGCCTGGCCGCCGGCCTGCCGGATCGATTCGGCGACGCGCTACGGGTTCGGCGCGTCCTCGTCGGCCTCCGGCTCGGCGTCATCGGCCAGCGGCAGCGCCTCCTGCGCAGCTACGAGCTCGACGATGCGAGCCTTGCCCTTGGTGCGCAGGCCCATGTCGCGCATATCCTTGGCGAGCTTGAGCGCGTTGCCGCGCTTGCTGCTCAGATGATCCCAGGCGTCGTCGAGCGCCTTGTTCGCGCTGGCCAGGCCCTTGCGCACGCTTTCGAAGCTCGCGACGAACATTTCGAGCTTGTCGTAGAGCTTGCCGCCGGCCTCGGCGATCTTCTCGGCGTTCTGCTCGCGCCGGCGCACCGACCACATGCCCTCGACCATCTTGATGACCGCGAACAGCGTCGTCGGCGACACCAGCACGACCTTGCTCTTGAAGGCCTCGGCGTAGAGCTTGTCGTCGCCGCGCAGGGCTTCGAGCAGCGCCGCTTCGATCGGCACGAACATGACGACGAAATCGACCGTGTGCAGATCGGGCGAGCGGGTGTAATCGCGCAGCGCGAGTTCGCGCAGATGCGCGCGCACCGAGCCCAGATGCCGCTTCAGGCAGGCGGCGCGCTCGGCCTCGTCCCTGGCCGCGCAGTAGTCGGTCCAGGCCGTCAGCGAGACCTTGGAATCGACCACCAGCTGGCGATCTTCCGGCAGGTAGATCACCGCATCGGGACGCTGCGTGCGCCCGGCCTCGCTCTCGATGCTGTCCTGGATCTCGTACTCGCGCCCGCGCGCCAGGCCCGATTCCTCGAACAGCCGCTTGAGCACCATCTCGCCCCAGTCGCCCTGCACCTTGCTGTTCGAGGTCAGCGCCTGCGTGAGGTCTTCGGTGCGATCGGACAACGCCTTGTTGAGCGAATGCAGCTGCTCGACCTGCGCCTTCAGCGCGCTGCGTTCCTTGGCCTCGTCGGTGTAGACCTGCTCGACCTTCTGCTTGAAATCGCCGAGCTGCTCGCGCAGCGGGTTGAGCAGCTCGCCGAGCCGCTCCGCGTTGAGCGCGGTGAAGCGCTGGGTCTTCTCTTCGAGAATCTTGCCGGTGAGGTTCTCGGCCTCGGTGCGCAGATGGCGCGTCTGCTCCTCGAACCAGACCTTCTGCTGCTGCAACTGCTCGCGCAGCGCATCGGTGCTCGTGCGCAGCGCGCTGAGCTCGCCCTGCAGCTTGCGCTCGGTACTCGCGAGCGCCTCGTGCTGCTGCAGCAGCACGTCGTGACGTGATTGCAGCTCCGCATGCTGAACCCGCGCCGCATCGCGAGCGCCTTCGACGATCCGCACCTGGCTCTCGGCCTGCATCGCGCGCTCGGTCGCGGCGACGCGCTGCTCGTCGAGGACGCGCGCACGCTGCTCGAACTCCTGCGCACGCGATTGCAGCTGGCGCAGCTGTTCGGCCAGCGTCGCTTCGCGGCCGGCGGTCGCGGCGGCGGACTCGGACAGCTGGCGACGCAGCGCCTCGGCCTCGGCGCGCGCCGCATCGACCTGCGCGGCCCTGTCGGCCAGCGCGGCGACCTTGAGCCGGCCGATCAGCCAGCCGAGCGCGACACCGGCGACGAGTGCGAAAACCGCTGCGAGAGCGAGGCTGAGCGTCATGAAAATCCTGGGAGCCGGAAACGTCCAGGTATTGTGGCGCGTCTGTCCCTGAGGCGGTTATGCGCTGCGCGCCACCCCATGCTCCGCGTCGCGGATCGAGCTACGACCGCCGCGCCTGTGCGAGTTGCTCGCGCACTTCGAGCAGCAGCGGCGCATCGGCCACGAGTCGCGCACGCAGATCGGCTTCGATGGCGACGAGCTGGTCGATCGCGGCCTTGGCCTGCCGGCGAGCGAGCCGCAATCGTGCCTGCCCGAGTCCGGTCAGGGCGCGGGCATCGTAGGACGTCGAATCGTTGCGCTCGTAGGCAGCGGACGCGGCCGCGAAGTGGCGCTCGGCGTCGTCGAGCCGGCCCTCGGCG
The DNA here is from genome assembly GCF_000271305.1 of Hydrocarboniphaga effusa AP103. Classification (GTDB taxonomy): domain Bacteria; phylum Pseudomonadota; class Gammaproteobacteria; order Nevskiales; family Nevskiaceae; genus Hydrocarboniphaga; species Hydrocarboniphaga effusa. Next base: position 2,437,557 of record NZ_AKGD01000001.1, on the reverse strand, counting down.
AGCTCGGTGTTGCCGAGCAGACGCTCGCGACGAGCCCGTTCGAGCTGCGCGGCGGTACTGTCGAGATCCTGCGCGACTTCGCTGTTCAGCAGCAGCGCGCGCGCCTCGGCGGTGCTACCCCGAGCGAGCAGCACATCGGCCAGATCGAGCCGGCGGCGAAGGCTCTGGAAGCCGTTCGCACCCTCGGCTTTTTCGGTCATCGCGAGCGCATCGCGCAGCAGCGGCAGGGCCTCGTCGCTATCGCCGAGCTGGGCCAGCGAGCGCCCGAGATTGGCGAGCGACTGGCCCATGTCGGGGCCATCGGGCGCGCCGGCGCTGCGTTCGTCGGCGATCACGCGGCGGAACAGCGGCACCGCCTCGCGCACGCGGCCGAGCTGGCGTAAGGCCGCCGCCAGATTGTTGCGCACCGTGGTCACGTGATAGCTCGTCGGGGCGTAGAGCTTTTCGTAGCGCGCCAGCAGCTCGCGGCGCGCGGCCTCCGCCTCGGTGTAGTGCGCGGAGACGTAGAGCAAATAGCCGTGATAGTCGAGCTGGTAGAGATACTGGATGTTGTCCGGACCGAGCACCTCGCGCACGCGGTCGACGGTCTTTTGCGACAGCGCGAGCGCCTCGTCGGTGCGACCCGCCTCCTGATAGCTCAGCGCGAGCGAGCCCAGGGCCTCGAAGGCAGGCTGCGAATCCGCGCCCTGGCCCGCCGCTGCGAGCGTGCGCTGCAGCGCTTCGAGCACGGCGATGCTCTGCTGCGGCTTCTGCAGCGCGCGCAGCACGTAACCCAGGCTGGACTGCACCTCGATGCTGCGTTCGGAGTCGGCCGGCACGTCGCCCTCCTGCAGCAGTCGCGCGGCCTGTCGCAGGCTGTGTTCGGCGAGGTCGTAGCGGCCGGCGCGTATCTGCGAATCCGACAGATCGAAGATGAACTTGGCGCGCACCGCCGGATTGCCGTTCGGATGCTCGCCATCGAGCGCGAGCGCTTCTTCGATGTCGCGCCGGCATTCCTCGGTGTGGCCCATCACGCAGTAGACGCGACCGAGCATGCCGAGCATGCGGGCGCGCACCTGCGGCTCCTTGCCGAAATGCTTTTGCAGGGCCTGGTGGCCGAGATCGACGAGCTTGCGCGGCTCGATCGGCGCTCCGCCGGATTCCTCCGGGCTCGCGGCTTCGAACAGCGAGACCAGGTAATCGCTGACCTGCTCGGACACCGCGGCCTCGCTGCGCGCCCGTTCGAGCGCGGTACTGCGCTCGCGATCGGTCTCGTAGAGCCGCCAGGACAGCGCCACCGTGACGGCCAGGCCGAGCACCAGCACGACCGCCGCCGCCAGATAGCCGCGCCGCGCAGCTTCGGCCCGCTCGAGCCGGCCCTGCAACGCCAGGGCGCGTTCGCGCGCGAGCCGCTCGGCCTCGCGCGACCGGTGCCGGGCTTCGAGGTGGCGCAGGCGTCGGCCGAGTTCGGCCGCATCGGCGATCCGGCGCGCCGGATCGCCATCGACCGCGGCGGCGATATCCTCGCGCAGCAGCTCGTCGGCCACTTCGCGCTCCCAGCCCGGAGCGAGCGGCTTGCGCCAGTCGCCGGTCACCGCCTGGTACAGCATCACCCCGAGCGCGTAGACATCGGCCTGCGTGGTCACCGGCTGGCCGGCCAGCACTTCGGGCGACAGATACAGCGGCGTTCCGCTGGTGGTGTCGAGCGCGGCGATGGTCTGCGTGAAGCCCAGGCGCGTGATGTCGGAAGCGAGCGCCCCGCCGTCGAGCACCCCGCCGCTGCCGAAATCGGCGAGCTTGATGCGCGGCGTTCCGCCGGTGTCGGCGACGACGAGCACGTTCGAAGGCTTCAAATCCTTGTGCAGCACCCCGACGCCGTGCGCGGCCGCGAGCGTGTCCGCGCACTGGGCGATCAGGTCGAGCCGCAGGGCCAGCGCGAGCGAGTCCAGGCCGCCCTGCGCCTCGCTCCACTGCACGAGGCTGCCGGCGGGCACGTACTCGGCCTCGATAAAGAACGGCTCCTGGTCGATGCTCCAGTCGACGATGCGCAGCAGGTCGGGCCGCTCGCCGAGGCTTTGACGCAGCACGCGCGACAAGGTGATCTCGCGCTTGAGCGAGCGCAGGGCGGCACCGCTGACCGCGAACTTGGCGACCCGCTCCTCGCCGCTCTTGTCCTGGCGAATGCGCCAGACATCGGCGCTGCCACCGCCGCCGAGCCGCTCGACGAGCTGCCAGTTCGGCCGTCCGGGCACCGCGGCACCGATGACGAAATCGAGGCGCTCGGGCAGCTCGCCGCCGGTGGCTTCGACCGACACCGACACCGGCACCGCGAGCCGGTAACCGAAGCCGTGCACGGTCTTGATCAGGCTGGCGTCGTGATCGCCGATCGCGGCGCGCAAGCGGTTGATCGTGGTCGTGAGCACCGACTCGGACAGCACCCGGCGCGGCCAGCAGGCTTCGGCGAGTTCGTCCTTGGTCACCACTTCGCCGGCGTGCTGCAGCAGGTGCAGCAGCACCGACATCGGCTTGCGATGCAGCGGCACGAGCTGGCCCTGGACGCTCAGCTGCAGGCTGCGCTCGTCGAGTTCGCGGCCGTCGAAATGCCAGCGCCGCGCCTGCGTCGTCGACTCGGTATCCCCGTCCATCCCGCCCTGCCGCCTTCCCCTGGTTCTGTGCAGGCCGCCCCGGAACGGCCCGGCGCGCAGTATGCCAGCGCCCGCAAACGCTACACAGCAATTCTTACTTTCGTCTCACAAGCCTTTCGATTCAGTGGCTTGCGGATGTGAGGCGTTTGTAAGACGGGTGTCAGGACTGCCCAGCCCGCTCGCCCTCAGAGTGCGCCACCTCGAAGCGCCGGCCCTGCTCGGCCGCGCCGTTGAGAAGGACGGGCGCCGGCTCTACGGCGCACTGCCGCAACAGGACGTTCGAAGGAGTCTGGCAATGTTTGTCTCGATGTTCGCATCCACCAGGCGCGGGCTGGATCGCGCCGTGTCACTGGTCTTTCTGTTCGCTTTCATGGCGGTGCTGTCGGCGGCCGCCGACGCCGCCCCGCCGCAGGTCAAGACCATCAACGGCTCGCCGCTGACGATCAGCGTCGGTGACGACTTGTCGTTCCAGGTACTCAACGCCGAGGTTCCGGGCGTAGGCCAGTTCTATCCGAGCGACGCCACCGACATCGCCGACGCCGGCTGGATGGTGGAAGTGGACGGCGCGCTCTACGCGCCGAGCTTCGCGGAACACACCGGCGGCACCGCGACGAGCGCACTCGGCGAGACGCAGCCGTTCTCGCCTCAGAGCATTGCCACCAGCGGCACCGGCACCCAGGCCGATCCGTATCGCATCACCGCGGTCGCGAGCCTCGGCGACACCGGCCTCACGGCGACGATGGTCGTGAACTACGTCAACGGCAGCGGCTACTACGGAAACACGCTGACCCTGGGCAGTTCGCTGCCGACGCCGACGAGCGCCAAGGTGTTCCTGGGCGGCGACATCTATCTGGCCGACAGCGATCAGGGCCAGCCCTACTTCCAGGATGTCGCCGGCAGCCCGGGCGGTCGCGATTGCCCCGACAGCGGAGCCGCGGGCGAATACTTCATCCTGCTGATTCCGCAGAGTCCGGCCGATCGCTATACGGCCACGGACTACTCCGATGTCTGGCGCCAGATCGGCGAGGACCGAGGGCTCGACAACCGCATCGACGGGGAAGGTTGCCTCGACAACGGCGCCGCGCTGCAGTGGAACGTTCGCGTCAATCCGGGCCAGACCGTGCGCCTGGGCAGCGCGACCTCGTTCGGCGAAATTCCGCCGATCGCCCAGTTCAACATCACCGGCCTGTCGGTGACCCAGGGCCAGGCTGGCAGCAGCCTGCAGCTGGAGATCGCCGGCATCGGCTTCGTCAGCGAAACCCGCTTCGATTTCGGCACGGGCGTCGCGGTCAGCGACATCGTGGTCGCCGACGACGGCCGTACCGCGCTGGTGACCTTGAACATCGCCATCGACGCGGCGGTGGGTCTGCACGATGTCGGCGGGCAGCAGGTTCCGGGCGGCGATCGCAACGCCACGCTGGCGGGTGCCTTCGAAGTGCTGCCGCCGCCGCCAGCCGGCCAGCTGCAGTTCGCCCCGACCGCCTACACCGTCGACGAGGCCGCAGGCACCGTGCAACTCACGGTCTCGCGTACCGACGGCGGCCGAGGCGCGGCCAGCCTGCGCTACGCCACGGTCAACGGCAGCGCCGGTTCCCCGGCCGATTTCGGCGCCGCCAACGCCAGCTTGAACTGGGCCGACGGCGACACCGCGCCGAAGACCATCCACATCAGCATCGTCGACGACAGTGCCAACGAGGGCGACGAGCAGTTCACTGTCGTGCTCAGCGAAGCCACCGGCGCCACGCTCGGCAGCGCGATCACCGCCACGGTCACGATCATCGACGACGATGGCGGCACCGAACCGCCGCCGCCGGCCGGACGTCTGCAACTCGGCCAGACCGCGTATTCGGTCAACGAAGGCGCCGGCCAGCTCAGCGTGACGGTGACGCGCGTAGGCGGCAGCGCCGGTGCGGCGAGCATCCGCTACGCCACCGTGAACGGCAGCGCAGTTGCGCCGGGCGACTACACCGCCAGCAGCGGCACCCTGAACTGGGCCGACGGCGACAGCGCGCCGAAGACCCTCAACATCGCCATCGTCGACGACAGCCTCGTCGAAGGCGCCGAAACCTTCGCCATCACGCTCGGCAATGCCAGCGGCGCACAGGCCGGCGAACGCCTCAACGCGACCGTGACCATCGTCGACAACGACAACCCGACGCAGCCCGGTGGTGGTAAGGGCAACGTCAAGACCGGCGGCGGTGCGCTCGGCGTCTGGCTGCTGGCTCCGCTCGCCGCGATGGCCGGGCTGCGCGGCCGTCGCCGCAAGGCGCTGATGCCGCGTGGGCTCAAGCTCAGCGCGCTGGTGTTCGGTCTCGGCATCGTCAGCCTGTCGCTCGCCGAACCGGCCAGCGCCAGCAGCGACGACTGGTATCTGGGCCTGCGCGCCGGGCTCGCCGAAGCCGGCGTGAGCGACGGCTCGCTGACCCGCGGGCTGCGGGCTCGCGATCACGAGGTCAACGCCGATCTCGACGGTCGCGATCTCGGCGGCGTGCTCTACGCGGGCTATCGCATCGGCCGCGTCGGCATCGAACTCGGCTACCTGCGCCTGGGCCAGTACAAGGCCAGGCTGAGCGGCGATCTGTCTTCGCCCGAAGCGCTCGTCGAAGACACCGCCGACTCGATCCCCGGCGCCGGCAACGCCGTGCTGCTCGCGACCAGCTGGCGCCTGCCAGTGGGCCATGGCGTCGACCTGCGCCCGCGCGTCGGCGCCTTCTGGTGGAGCAGCAAAACCGAGCTGCGCGTCGACCAGGCCCGCTACACGCATCGCCGCGACGGTCTCGGCGTCGACCTCGGATTCGGGCTCGACCTGCCGATCGCCGAACACCTGCGGCTAGGACTGAACTGGGAACTGCTGCGCGCCGACGACAGCGGCGCCCAGCGGCTCACCACTCTGCAGCTCGAATACACGCTTTAACAACAACACCTCTCTCACGACGCAAGGGAAAACACGATGAACAAGCAGATCCTCATGATCACCGCCGCCGGCCTCCTGGCCTGGGACTATCAGGCGCACGCGGCAGGCGACGTGCGCGCCGCCTTCGGCGCCGGCACCTATGAAGTGGACACTTCCGAAGGCAAGGCCGAATCCGACCTCATCGGCTTCGACCTGCGCGGCAGCTTCAAGCCGACCGAGAACATTTTTCTGCGCGGCGAATACCTGTCGACTTCGGGTGACAAGATCGAGGCCGACGGCGAGAAATTCGACATCGACACCGATATCGACGTGCTGCGCCTGGGCGCCGGCTACGGCGTCAATGCCGGTCCGGTACGCGTCTACGGCGTGCTCGAATACGCCAACGTGAACGTCGAGATCGACGGCGAAGGCGACGACACCAACGGCTGGGGCGTCAGCGCCGGCATCGGCGACCAGGGCAGCGGCCCGTGGCTCTGGAACGTCGAGCTGTCGTGGCTCTCGCTCGACGAAGTCGACGGCGCCAGCCTCGACGCGACGCTCGGCTACCGCTTCACGCCCGCGCTGAGCGGCCTGATCGGCGTCCAGAGCTACGCACTCGAAGCCGACGGTGGCGACGAGCTGACGCTCTCGCAGTTCTACCTCGGTGGACAGTTCTCGTTCTGATCCTGCGGTTGTCGCTCCGGTTGGGCATCAGTGCCTGGAAGCCGACATCCGGCGCCCTCAGAATGCGCGACCCGGCGGGTCTGCCGCCGGGTTTCATTTATCTGGGGAGAGCTATGAAGCGCAGTTTGGAATGGATCGGGGCGGGTCTGTTGTTGGGAGCTAGCCTGCAAACGCAGGCGGCGGTCGATGTTCGCGCTGCGATCGCAAGCGGTTACGGTGAGATCGAAGCGCCGGGACTCGATGCCAAGGTCGAGGATTTCGTCGGCGGTGATTTTCGTGCGCGCTTCCAGGCCAACGAGCACGTCTTCCTGCGTGGCCAGTATCTGACGATGTCGGGCAACGACTTCCGCGCCAACGGCCAGGACTACGACATCGACACCGATCTCGACGTGCTGCGCCTGGGCGTCGGCTACGGCTCAAACTGGAACTCGATCCGGCTCTACGCCGCTGCCGAATACGTCGACCTCGAGCTCGGCATCGAGGGAGAAGACGACAACGCCGATGGCCTCGGCGCCACCGTCGGCATCAGCGACCAGGGCAATGGCAGCTGGTTCTGGAATGCGGAGCTTTCGGCCCTGATTCTCGACGATCTGCGCGGCGCCAGCCTCGACGCCTCGGTCGGCTACCGCTTCACGCCGACGGTTGCGGGCCTGATCGGGGTGCAGAGCTACTCGCTCGAAGACAAGGACGACAGCGACTACGAGTTCGGCTTCGGCCAGGTCTACGCCGGCTTCCAGCTCTCGTTCTGATCGCAGCGTCCGCAGCAGCGAGGCGACGCCGGCTTGCGCTGGCCTCGCCTCGATGCGTTATGGTCGAACTTTCCTTCCGGAGGCCTCGATGATCAGCGTCAGCCAAGCATTGCAGCAGCGCATCTCGGTGCGCGCCTTCCTCGACAAGCCGGTATCCGAGGCGCTGCTGCGCGAGGTGCTCGAAGCGGCGCGCTGGTCGCCGTCGGGCGGCAACCTGCAGCCCTGGCGCGTGATCGCGGTGGCCGGCCGGGAGCGAGAGGCAGTCATCGACCTCGCCAGGAACGGCCAGTGGGCCTCGCAGGGCGGCGCCGAGGACGGCGGCTACGCGATCTATCCGCCTTCGCTGTGGGAACCCTTCCGCAGCCGCCGCTTCGCGATCGGCGAAGCCATGTACGCGCTGCTCGGCATCGGGCGCGACGACAAGCAGGGCCGGCTCGCGAACTTCGCACGCAACTACGAATTCTTCGGCGCCCCTGTGGGCCTGTTCTTCGTCATCGATCGCCGCATGGGCCACGGCCAGTGGGCTCACATGGGCATGTTCATGCAGTCGCTGATGCTCGCGGCCACCGAGCGTGGTCTGGGAACCTGCGCGCAGGAAGCCTGGGGCGTCTATCGTGGGCGGCTGCACAAGCACTTCGGGCTGGCCGCGAGCGAGCTGCTCTACTGCGGCATGGCGCTGGGCTACGCCGATCCGGACGCGCCGGTGAATCGCCTGCGCAGCGAACGCGCGAGCGTCGACGAGATCGCGACGCTGCGCGGTTTCTGATTCCGCAAAGAATCATGCCCGCCAAAGCGGGCATGTCTTCACCGCTTTACGATTTCCACTCGATCGCGACCCCACCGATATAGGTGCGATCGGGCGCCGGCTCGTAGTAGCGGCCATTGCCGTCGTTGACGATGACCGAGCCGATGTAGTCCTCGTCGAAGACGTTGTCGACGCGCGCATAGGCGCGCAGGTTCCAGTGCGTGAACGACCAGCGCCAGCCGGCGCCGAGATCGACCACCTCGTAGGCGTCGGCGGATTCGGTATTGGTGTCGTTGACCTGCACGCTGCTGACATGGCGCGCATCGAGCGTTGCATAGGCGCCGAGTTCGCCGCCGAAGCGCAGCTGCGTGCTGGCGACGTTGCGGGCGATGCCGGGAATGCGATTGCCCGCTTCCACCGTGGTGTTGAGCGCGGTGCACGGCGTGCCCGAGCAGCTCATGTAGTCCTGGCGCACTTCGGCATCGAGGTAGGTGTAGGCCAGCTGCCAGGACCACAGGCGCGCGAGCCGGGCGTCGGCGCTCAACTCGACACCGCGGCGACGCGACTTGTCGATGTTCAGGTACGTCGAGCGGCCGCCGCTGTTGCTCGCCACCGCGAGCTCGCCCTTGGTATCGGTCTGGAACAGCGCGATCTCCGAACTCAGCCAGCGGGTCGGACGCAACTTGGCGCCGATCTCGTAGTTCTGGCTGCGCGCCGCATCGAGCGCGTTGGAGCCGGATGCGCCGGCGCCTTCATCGCGCCGATAGGCGAGTTCGGCGAGCGTCGGCGTTTCGAAGCCGCTGCCGTACGAGGCATAGAAGTGCGCGCGCGGATCGGCACGGAACATCAGGCCCACCACCGGCGTGGTGCGCGAATAGTCGCGCGTGTAGCTGTCGTCGAGGTTGGTGCCGACGATGTAGTGATCCTTGGACTCGAAGTCGATCTGGCTATGCCGCAGGCCCGCCATCGCGCTCCATTTTTCGGCGAAATCCCAGCTCGCCTGCAGGTACTGCTCGAAGGCATCGACGGTGTTGTCCTCGTCGCGACGCAGATTGCCACGCACGCCGAAGGTGGTGCCGACGTAGTTCTCGTAGCCACGGCGCTGTTGGTCGAGCGTATCCCAGGTGAGACCCGCGATCAGCGAAGCCGGGCGGCCGGCGAGCGAGCCGCGCCAGGCCCAGCGCGCATCGACTCCGCCGTAATCGGTGCCCAGATCGATCACGCCACCCGAATGGCCGGCCGAGCCGCTCTGCGGCCCCTGCGGAATGGCGAGGAACTGCACCACATCGCGCTGGCCGTAGTAGCCCAGCACGTGGAGGCTCTGTGACTCGCTGATCCGCAGGTCGTAGACCACGCCGCCGACGGTCTGGTCGACCGACTTGCGCGTATCGAACTGGGTGGCCTGCGTCGCCACCTGGCGCGGGTTTTCCTCGGCCTGGGCGGCGGTCAGTCCGAGCGGATCGTCGGCGTCGGTGGTGAACGAGTTGAGCAGGAAGGTCAGCTTGCCCGCATCGTTGAGCTGCAGGTTGAGCTTGCCGTTGAAACCGTCGCGCGTGGCCTTGCTGTGATCGCGATAGCCGTCGGTTTCGAAATGCGTGTAGCCGAGGTTGTAGTCGGCGATGCCGATGCTGCCGGTGGTGCCGACGCTGCTGCGCGAGGTGCCATAGCTGCCGATCGAGGTGCTCGCCGAGACCGTCGGCGTCTCGGTGCCGTCGGCCGTGAACATCTGGATCACGCCGCCCGAAGAATTCCCATACAGGCTCGAGAACGGACCGCGCAGGATCTCGACGCTCTTGGCCGTGGCGAGGTTGAAGTGCGAGACCTGGCCCTGGCCGTCGGGCTGCGTCGCCGGAATGCCGTCGACGTAGAGCCGCACGCCGCGCAGGCCGAAGGCCGAGCGCGTGCCGAAGCCGCGCACCGAAATCTGCGTGTCCTGCGCGTAGTTCTGGCGATCGCGCGCGACGATGCCGGGCACGTTGAAGAGCGCTTCCGACAGGTTCACGCCGACGCGCTCGCCGAACAGCTCGCCGCCCGACACGCTGTCGATCGACGCCGGCGTGTCGTAGCTCGGCGCGGCCAGGCGCGTCGCCGTCACGGTGACCGTTTCGATGGGCGCCCCGCTGTCGTTCGCAGCGACCTCGGCGGTCGCCGCGTCCTGTGCGGCGGCGGCGAGGCTGGCGAGCAGACCACTGGCCAGCAGGCTCAGGCGAAACCGGCCGCGATGGCCGTTCGGGGACGAACGCATGCAACTCTCCTGATGTTTTATCCGTGGCGCGCCAGCTGAGGCGCGCGGCGCGGTATGGTGCCGTCTGCGGACGCCGGCGTATCTCACGATTTTCATGAGTCGCCTGCGCCAGCCCTCCGACGCCGCATTGGGCGAGAGCCCAAACAAAAAGCCCTTCGACCAAAGTCGAAGGGCTTTGCGCGCCGCCGGACCAGGCTCAGCGCTTCACCGTCCGGATCACCAGATCTTGATGCGCTGCTCGGGCGCGCGGAACAGCTTGTCTTCCGGCTTGACCTCGAAGGCCGTGCCGAACGCCGGCACGTTGATCACCACGCCGTTGCAGCGGTATTCGCTCGGCGAGTGCGGGTCGGTCGACAGGCGGTTCAGCAGGTTTTCGTCACGGTACTTGCGGCGCCAGACCTGGGCCCAGCCGATGAAGAAGCGCTGGTCGCCCGTGAAACCGTCGATGACCGGAGACGGCTTGCCGGCCAGCGATTTCAGGTAGGCCGAATGCGCGATCGTCAGGCCGCCGAGGTCGGCGATGTTCTCGCCGAGCGTGAACTTGCCGTTGACGTGATAGCCCTTGACCGGCTCGTAGGCGTCGTACTGCGCGGCGAGCGCGTTGCCGAGCGCCTCGAACTTCTTGCGATCCTCGGCCGTCCACCACATGCGCAGGTTGCCGTCGCCGTCGTACTGGCTGCCCTGGTCGTCGAAGCCGTGGCTGATCTCGTGGCCGATCACCGCGCCGATGCCGCCGTAGTTGACGGCGTCCTCCGCATCGGCCTGGAAGAACGGCGGCTGCAGGATCGCGGCCGGGAACACGATCTCGTTCATCTCGGGGTTGTAGTAGGCGTTCACCGTCTGCGGCGTCATGTGCCATTCCTTGCGGTCGATCGGCTTGCCGAGCTTGGCGATCTCGCGCTCGTAGCCGAACACCGCCGCGCGCTGCGCGTTGCCGACCGAATCGCCGGCCTTGACCTCGAGCGCGGCGTAATCGCGCCAGACGTCCGGATAGCCGATCTTGTAGGTGAACTTCGAGAGCTTCTCCTGCGCGGCCTTCTTGGTGTCCGCGCTCATCCACTCGAGCCCGTCGATCGCAACCGCGTAGGCCGCGATGAGGTTCTTCACGAGCTGCTCAATGCGCGCCTTGTTCTCGGCCGGAAAGTGACGCTGCACGTAGATCTGGCCGGCGGCTTCGCCGAGCGCGTTCTCGATGCCTTCCACGCCGCGCTTCCAGCGCGGACGCTGCTCCTGCTGGCCGTTGAGGATCTTGCCGTTGAACGCGAAATCCTCGTCGACGAAGGCCGCCGACAGCAGCTCCGCATGCGCGTTGATGACGTGCCAGGCGAGATAGGTCTTCCAGGCCTCGAGCGAGCGGCTGTCGAGCAGCTTGCCGAAGCCCGCGACATAGGTCGGCTGCGAGATCAGCACCTGCTTGAGCGCGCCGTAGCCGGTGGCGTCGAGATATCGGGGCCAGTCGATCCGCTCGCTGACTTCGGCGAGCTTGGCCGGCTCGTAGGCGTTGTAGGTCTTCACCGGATCGCGGTTCTCGACCTTGTCCCACTGCACTTGGGCGAGCGCGGTTTCGAGTTCGAGCACGCTCTTGGCTTTCTGTGCCGCGCCGTCGATCTTGGCGAGCTCGAAAATCTTCTGCACGTGCGCGACGTAGCTCGCGCGAATGCCTTTGAACTTGTCGTCCGCGATGAGGTAGAAGTCGCGATCCGGCAAGCCCAGGCCGGCCTGGAAGAAATCGCCCGCGTAGCGCGTCGAATCCTTCGGATCCTGGTGCACGTAAGGCACCAGCGGCACGCTGACGCCCTTGCGCACGAGCTCGGCCATCAGCACCGGCAGCTGCTGCTTGTCCTTGATCGCGGCGATGCGCTCGAGCTCCGGCGCGATCGGCGCCAGGCCGAGCTGCTCGGCCTTGGCCTCGTCCATGAATGCGGCGTAGTAGTCGCCGATCTTCTGCTCGACGCTGCCGGGCTGCCGGTCGGCCTTGGCCGCGAGCTCCTCGATGATCGCGCGCAGCTGCGCTTCGGCATCGTCGGCGAGCTTGGTGAAGGCGCCGTAGTTGGACTTGTCCGCCGGGATCGGCGTGTTCCTGAGCCAGGTGCCGTCGATGGCGTGGTAGAGATCGTCCTGCGGACGCACGTGGGTATCGAACAGCGCCTGGTCGACGCCCGAGCCGGCGGCGGGCACGCTGCTCGCGCTTTTTGTGGGAGCGGCGTCAGGTGCCTGCTTGTGGCAGGCCGCCAGCGACAGCGCGCAACAGGCGCCGGCCAGTAGTTTCTTCATGGGGGAACATCTCCGAAAAGGGGGAATGGAGCCGCGGCTGCGGCGGTGCGGCGAGGAGCTTTCGCACCGCGAGCACGACGTGAATCGATCAGGTTCAGGCGGCTGGACCCCGCGATTGTCCCGCAGGTTCCCACGGGTCGCCTGAAGGAAAGACCCTATTGCCCCTGGCAGCCAGCCGCGTTAAAGCCCGGCTCGATGACTCCGGGCCTCAGCCCCAGTGCGAGGCCGCGATGAGCCCGATCGCGAGCCAGTAGCTCGACAGGATCAAAGGCTGTGCCCCGCGATACGGGCCGTTGAACTGACGCACGGCGAGCACCGAATCGGAGAACGCGAACAGCAGCGCACCGATCAGGCTCAGTTTCGTCGCCGGCGTGGCGAGCGTTTCATGCGCCGCTGCCGAGGCCAGCACCATGCCGGTCAGCACCACGCCGTAAGCGAGCGTCGGCCACTTGAGTTCGCCGGTCTTGGGCAACAGCCAGGCGAAGAAGCCGACCGCGTAGGCGACGAAGATCAGCGTCCACCAGGGCGTTGCCGACAGTGTCGCGCCATCGAGAAACACCGCGACGAAGGCCAGATGCGCGATGAAGAAACTGCCGAGCCCGGCGAGAAACGCGGCCTGGCCTTCGAACATCAGCGCGATGTCGCCGGCCAGCGCGAACGCGAACGCGGCGATCAGCAAGGGCCCGGGCGGCGCATCGACGAACAGGGTCGCCGCGATCAGCACGGTGGTCAGCGGCTTGAGCAGCAGGAACGCGGCCGGGCGTTGGCCGCGCCGCTCGTTGACGACTTCGCAGGCGATCGCGAGCAGGCCGCTCGCGACGGCGGCCAGGCACAGCAGCGTCAGTGTCGACATGATCGTTTCTCCCCTGCTTTCGTTATGGACGCAGCCTAAACGCGAACTCGCACCGCGCACTTTGGCTGCCGCGCCAGCTTGAATGAAAGCCCGGGCGGACCCATCTATGCTGTTCCGCGACACCTCACTCCGCATTTAGCCAGCGCATCGCGCGCCAACGAGGCCCGACATGACCCAGACGCCGACGACGCAGAAAATCGTCAAGACCGACGCCGAATGGCGCGCCCAGCTGACCCCCGAGCAATACCAGGTCACCCGCCACGGCGGCACCGAATGCGCGTTCACGGGCCAACTCTGGGACGACCATCGCGTCGGGGTCTATCGCTGCGTGTGCTGCGACGCGGAGCTGTTCGAGTCGGGCTCCAAGTTCGAGTCGGGCACTGGCTGGCCGAGCTTCTTCAAGCCCGCGCCGAACGCCCCGATCGGCACGCACGAGGACAACAGCTACGGCATGCGCCGCATCGAAGTCACCTGCGACCGCTGCGACGCCCACCTCGGCCACGTGTTCCCGGACGGTCCGCCGCCGACGCGCCTGCGCTACTGCATCAACTCGGCGTCGCTGAGCTTCGAGGAACGCGCTTAAGGCCGGTTGACGCTATCGAGCTCGTGAGTTCCCGCGTCCACTGGGTGCAGCACGCGCCCGCAGACGATCTCGGCTGCATCGCGCCGTGGCTCGCGGCTCGTGGCCTCGGCCCGCGGCGAACCGCGTTCTATGAAGGCGATGCGGCGCCGCCACTGGGCAGCTTCGACCGCCTGCTGATCCTCGGCGGCTCGATGAACGTCGACGAGGAAGCGCTGTACCCATGGCTCACGGCCGAGAAGCGCTTCATCGCAGAGGCGCTCGCAGCCGGCAAGCGCATCCTGGGCATCTGCCTCGGCGCGCAGCTGCTCGCCGAGGCGCTCGGAGCGCGCGTCGCGCGCAATCCGGTCAACGAGATCGGCTGGTTCGACCTGACGCTCAGCGAGGCCGGACGGCGCTCGCCGTGGTTCGCGGACTTTCCCGGCGTTTATCCGGCGATGCACTGGCACGGCTACGGCTACGAGCTGCCGCGCGGCGCGACGCTGCTGGCCAGCAGCGGGCTCAGCGAACAGCAGGCTTTCGAATACGACGGTGGCCGCGTGCTGGCCTTGCAATACCACCCCGAAGTCACCGCCGCGAACCTGCGCCGCTGGCTGTCCGACGAGCACCTCGATGCCGCCTCGGGCCTGCCGCATCCGGCCGGCATGGCCGAAGACCTCGCCGCCTTCGCAACGGCCAACCGGCTCACTTACGCGATGCTCGATCGCTGGTTCGGCTCGAACGCCTGAAGCTCCCTCTCCCTTCGGGAGAGGGCTCGGGCGAGGGAGTCTCCGGCATAATCCGGCTTTGCTATCGCGGCGAATCCCTCATCCGCCCTTCGGGCACCTTCTGCCGGTGGGAGAAGGGAGAAAGCACCGCCGATCGGCCGCGAAGCACCGCTCGCGGCGACCTCATCAAAACCTCATGAATCGATCAGCCCGACCTCAAGCCTGATCGCAGCGGGATCCCGAGACTGCGCCACGTCGCCGGCCGGCTGTCGGCCAGCGGCGGTCAACCCGCCTTCCCGGCTTCATCGCTCCCTGGGGGAACTCCATGTTTCGTCTGTCTCGGGCGCCCGGCGCCCTTGCCTGTCTGCTGTCGATCCCGGCCGTCACGGCTTCCATGCCCGCCTCGGCCGGGCTGCTCGATCTGTTCAAGCCTCCGGCCGTGACGCTTGCGGCTTCGACGGCCAACGTCACCGAAGGCGGCCAGGTGACCGTCACGGTGAAGCTCTCGCAGGCCAGCCTGCGCAACGTCAAAGTGCCGCTGACGCTCGGCGGAACCGCGACCAAGGGCCGCGACTATCGCAACGACATTCCGGCCAGCTTGAGCTTCGGCGTGCTCGAGACCACGCGCCAGTTCACGCTGACGACGATCGACGACAAGGAGATCGAGCCCCTCGAGACGCTGACGATCGCGCTCGGCGCGCCGAAGAACGCGACGGTCGGCACGCCCGGCAGCCTGAGCCTGGCCATCGTCGACAACGATGCGCCTGCGCTGCCGACGCTGAGCTTCTCGTCCGCCAGCGCGAGCGCACCCGAATCGCAGGACAGCGAGGTGCAGATCAAGCTGTCGAAGGCGAGCACCCAGACCGTGACCGTGCAGCTCGCGGCCAGCGGCACGGCGACTCCGAATTCGGACTACAAGCTCACGCCGGCGAGCCCGGCTTCGATCAGCTTCACGCCCGGACAGACCAGCAAGACGGTCAAGATCAAGCTCATCGACGACAGCCTCGTCGAAAGCAGCGAAACCGTGGTGCTGAGCCTGAGCGCCCCTGGCAACGCCACGCTCGGTGCCACCGCGACGCACACGCGCACGATCGTCGACAACGACAGCGCGCCGTCCGCGGGCAAGTGGGTAATGGGCTATTACGTCGGCTACAACCGCGACCTGTATCCGGTCGACAAGGTGGACTTCTCGGCGCTCTCGCATGTCGCGGTCGGCCGCATCACGCCGAAGGCCGACGGCGGCCTGGTGACCAACTTCGACATCGACGACGTCTACGGCCCGGAATGGGCCAAGGAAGTGATCACGCGGGCGCACGCGGCCGGAACCAAGGCCATCGTCATGGTCGGCGGCTTCGGCGAGTACGAGAGCTTTGTTTCCGCCACCCGGCCCGAGAACCGCGCGCGCTTCGTGCAGAACCTCGTCAAGCTCGCCAACGACTACGGCTTCGACGGCTGGGATCTCGATTGGGAGCCGATCGAGCAGCCCGACCAGCCGGCCTTCACCTGGCTCGCCCAGGCGCTGCGCAATGCGGCGCCGAACAAGCTCATCACGGCGCCGATCTACTGGGTCAACAACAACTTCCCGGACGAGGCCGATGCCTTCTATGCCCAGGTCGCGCCGCTGCTCGACCAGATCAACGTCATGAGCTACGGCATGTCGTCGGGCTACTGGAACTGGGATACCTGGCATTCGTCGGCGATCTACGGCGAAACCGCGACCACGCCGAGTTCGATCGATTCCACCGTGCGCAACTGGCTGCGCGTCGGCGTGCCGGCGGCCAAGCTCGGCATCGGCATCGGCTTCTACGGCTCGTGCTGGCGCGGCGTCACCGAGCCGTATCAGGTGATGAAGGCCAGCGACGACACCAGCGGCCTGCCGCGCATGGGCAACGACGACAACGACATGAGCTACACCAACATCATGACGCTGTACTCCAAGCCCGGCGTAAAGAAATGGCACGAGGCGGCGAAGACGCCGTACCTGAGCTCATCGAGCCCGCTCGGCCCGCAGAAGTGCAATTTCGTCTCGTACGAAGACGAGCGGTCGATCGCCGAGAAAGCGCTCTACGTGAAACAGAACGGCCTCGGCGGCGCGATCGTCTGGACCATCGACCAGGGCTATCTGCCGAACGCGCCGGAAGGCGCGCGCGCCCCACTCATGAAGGCGCTCAAGGACGGTTTCCTGAGCCCTTGAGGCGAGCTGTTCTTGCCTCTCCGTTCGGGAGAGGGATCGAGGATGAGGACTGCTCGTCATAACCGGGCTTCGCTCTCACGGCGAATCCCACATCCCTGCCCCTCTCCCAAGCGGAGAGGGGTTTTCGCTTTCCTCAGATCAGCGTCGGAGGCCGCAAGGCGTTCGGCGCCCGATCGAGCCAGTGCTCGAGCTGCCGGAGGATCTGCTCCTCGGGCGCCGCCACCGCGTAGTGATGACCCTGCGCCACGTCGCACTGCAGCTCGCGCAGGAGGCGCACGGCTTCGGCGGTCTCGATGCCCTCGGCGACGATCTCGTAGCCCAGGCTCCTGCCGAGCTGGATGATGGCCGAGACGATCGCCACGTCCTGCGCGTTCACATGCAGGTCGCGGATGAACTCGCGATCGATCTTGAGCGCGTCGATCGGCAGGTTCTTGAGATACGAGAGCGACGAATAGCCGGTGCCGAAATCGTCGATCGCGATGCGAAAGCCGAGCTCGCGGATCGTGCGCAGCTTGTCGCTCAGATCGCCCAGGTCGCCCACCAGCGCGCTTTCGGTGATCTCCAGGCTCAGCAGCTGCGCGTAGTCGGCCGATTCGCGCACGAGTTCGCTGAGCGTGGCGAGCAGCCGCGGGCTCTGGAACTGCAGGGCCGAGACATTGACCGCGAGCACCACCTCGCGGCCGAGCCGCTTGCGCCAGCGCATCGCCGTGGCCGCCGCGCCACGCAGTACCCAATCGCCGATGTCGACGATCAGCCCGGTCTCCTCGGCGATCGGAATGAACAGGGCCGGCGACACCCGGCCCAGGCTCGGGCAATCCCAGCGCAGCAGCACTTCGGCCGAGGCGAGCCGGCCGCTGGCCAGCGCGAACATCGGCTGGAATGCGAGCGAAAACTCATCGCCGTCGAGCGCGGTCTTGAGCGCCTCGGCGATCACCAGGCGCTTGCGCGCCTGCTGCTGCAGGCGGTCGTCGAACAGTGCGACCGTATTGCGGCCGAGCTTCTTGGCCGCGAACATGCCCAAGTCGGCCCGGCTGATGAGCTCGTTGTAGCCGTCGCCATGCTCGGGAAACAGGCTGATGCCGATCGAGCAGGACACGCGCAGGTCGTTGCCCGCAACGCGATACGGCCGGCGGATCTCGCTCATGAGCGCTTCGGCGTAGGCGGCGACCGCCGCGTCGTCGCCGGGCGATGGCATCACCACGATGAACTCGTCGCCGCCGTGCCGGGTCGCCCACGCGGGGGCGCGCACGCTCGCGCGCAGTCGCTCGCCGAGTTCGCGCAGCAACAGGTCGCCGGTGCCGTGGCCGAGGTTGTCGTTGATGAGCTTGAAGTTGTCGAGGTCGATGAACAGCACCGCCACGCGTCCCCCCGCGCTGCGCGCGCGCTGGATTTCGAACGGCAGTTTTTCGAGCAGCAGCGAGCGGTTGCCGAGGCGGGTCAGGCTGTCGTGGAAGGCCTGGAACTCGATCTGCCGTTCGCGCGCGATCTCGTTGGAGATATCGCGAAACACCACGATGAGCGCGACCTCGCCGGTGTCGATGGTCGGCATCAGGCTCAACTCGGCGCAGAACGACGGTGCCCGGGTCCCGACCGGGCACAGGCTCAGCGTGCCGCGCATGGAACGGTTGTCGCGCGTGCCGATGGTTTCTTCGATGAGTGCGCTACGGTCGCTGCCGTCGGCTTCGTCGATCAGCGTGAACAGGCTGCGGAAGTGCCGCCGGGGAACGTTGCGGTCGACCAGCCCGAGCCGCCAGCGGGCCGCCTCGTTGAGGTAGATCAGCTGTCCGTGGCGATCGAGCGTGACCACGCCCGAGGTGAGCGCCGCCAGCGTGGTCTCGGTCTCGGCGATGCGCTGGCGCAGCTCGGTCTCCGCCTTCGCCTGACCGAGATGAAAGCGGTTGAGTGCATCGACGAGCTCGTCGAGTTCGTCGCGCCAACCGCTGCGGCGACTCCAGCCGATCAGACCGATCGCTCCAGGACGCTGCAGCGTCTGCAGGTCGTCGACGATCGCGGACAGATGCCGGGTGATGAGCCGGTAGACGATCAGCAGGATGACCGCCGACAGCCCGGCGATCTGCAGCAGCTCGATCATCACCAGCAGCGAGGCATCCGAGCGGATGCGCTCGCGGATCGAGGTATACGATTCGTAGACGCGCAGCTGGCCGATGCGACGGCCGCTCGCGTCCGGCAGATCGAGCTGCCAGCTGCGATCGATCTCGCGGTTGGCCACGCCGTCCCGGCGGTTCGACCGGAGCAGCGTGTTCCGTTGCACCACCAGCTCGATCGATACGATGGCGCCCGTCTGCACGAGGCCCGCAAGAAACGCGCGCAAGCTCTCGACGTCACCTTGCGCGAGCTCCTGGGCGATCGCGTCACGGCTTTGCAGAACCGATTGCAAGGCCGCCTCGTGCGCCTCATCGAGCAGGCGCGAACGCTGGTAGGCGTAGGTTCCGCCGGTGATCGCCACGAAGGCGGCGAGACTCGCGATCAGCACCCAGGCCAGCGTCTTGACCGAGATCGACAGCGACTTCAGCGGGCGCATCTATCGACTCGTGCAGGGCGTCGCCCTTCAAGCCTCCTGCTCATCGAAGATTTCCCTGGCCCAGTCCAGTTGCAACCATATCGCGTCGGCCCAGCGAAGCCCAACGGCAATCGCGCTCGACGGGCTCATGATCGATTCATTGAGCCCGAGCATGCTCATGGACATGGACGCTCCCATCACGATCGACAGCCGCAACGAGCTCTCGGAGCTCGCCGAAATGGCGGCCCGTTCGGCCGGGCTGCGCTATGTCGCAGCCGGCGAGCCCGGCATTCGCCGCGAGCGCGACGGCAGAGGCTTTCGCTATCTCGATACGCGGGGGCGGGTGATCCGCGATACCGACGTGCTCGAGCGCATTCGCAAACTCGCGATTCCGCCGGCCTACGAGAACGTCTGGATCTGCCGCAACGAGCGCGGCCACCTGCAGGCCACCGGCATCGATGCGCGCGGACGCAAGCAGTATCGCTATCACCCGCGCTGGCGCAGCGTGCGCGACGGCGCCAAGTTCGAGCGCATGGTCGAGTTCGGCGAGGCGCTGCCGCGCCTGCGCCGGCGCGTGCGACACGACCTCGCGCGCAAGGGCCTGCCGCGCGAGAAGGTGCTCGCGGTCATCGTCGCGCTGCTCGACTCGACGCTCGTGCGCATCGGCAACCATGAATACTCACGCAGCAACAAAAGCTATGGACTCACCACACTGCGAGACCGGCATGTCAGCTTCGTGCGCGATGGCCGCGCGCTGCTGCGCTTTCGCGGCAAGGGCGGGCTGGAACGCGAGATCGTCGTCAACGACAGGCGTCTCGCCGGCATCGTGCGCCGCTGCCGGCAGATTCCGGGGCAGCAGCTGTTCCAGTATCTCGACGACGAGGGTGAGCAGCATCCGGTCGATTCTGGGCAGGTCAACGACTATCTGCGCGAGGCGACCGGCCAGGATTTCACTGCCAAGGATTTCCGCACCTGGGGCGGCACCTTGCGCGCCATCGCACTGATGGGCTGCACGCCGATGCCCGAGCTCGTCAGCGAGCGCTCGCTCACGCAATGCATCAACCATGCGATCAAGCAGGTCGCAAGCGAACTCGGCAACACGCCCGCGGTTTGCAGGAAGTCCTACATCAATCCGGTCGTGTTCGAAGCTTGGCGCGACGGCCGCTTGCACAAGGTCGTGCGCGAAGACCTGTCGCGAGCGCCTCGCAAGGCCGAGACACTCGCGCTGCGGTTTCTGAAGCGGGTGACTTGACGGCTTTGGACCGCGTGGTTTGAACCACGCGGCTTGAAACGTGACACCTCGTTCACAGGCGTTTGGCGACGCGCGCAAGCCGCCGGGGCAGCGGATTGCACGATGGCTCACGCGGCCCGGCCGTCAGGTCCACCGACCGAGTGAATGACTTCAACCGTTGTGCGTGACCGCGGCGACGGGCGCGACGCTCGGCAGTTCGCCGCGGCTCACGCGCTCGTCGCTTCCGCCGCCATGCGCCGCGAACAGCAGCAGCGTGGCCAAGGCGAGCGGAATCAGCAGCAGCTGCAACCAGGGCTCCTGCGAAGGAGCGGGGTCGCAACCCTGCAGATTCTGCAGTGCGTCTTCGACGGTGGCGTCAGCGTTTTGCATCTTGTCCGAACAGTACACGGCGAGCCTCGTCGTCCGTGGGAGAGAGATTGCCGGTCGATTTCGCGAGGCGGTCTGCCAACTCGTAAGCGCGAATCGTGCCGGGCCTTTGCCGGATCGTCTCGAACCAGCGCTTCAGATGCGGGAAATCGTCGAGCGACTGGCCCTGATCCGCATGCGGAACGATCCATGGATAGCTCGCCATGTCGGCGATGCTGTAGTCGTCGCCGGCGACGAAGGCCCGATCGGCCAGGCGCCGATCGAGCACGCCGTAGAGCCGTGCGGTTTCCTTGCGATAACGCTCGATCGCATACGGCAGCTTTTCGGGCGCGTAGCGGGCGAAGTGATGGTTCTGCCCGGCCATCGGTCCGAGCCCGCCCATCTGCCAGAACAGCCATTGCAGCACTTCGGCCCGGCCATGCAGATCGGGCGCAATGAAACGCTGGGTCTTCTCGGCCAGATACAGCAGGATCGCGCCCGATTCGAACAGGGTCACCGGCGCACCACCGCCTTGCGGCTCGTGATCGACGATGGCCGGAATGCGGTTGTTCGGGGCGATGGCCAGAAACTGCGGCTCGAACTGGGCGCCGCGCAGGATGTTCACCGGCAACAGGCGATACGGCAGGCCGCTCTCTTCGAGAAACAGCGTGACCTTGTGGCCGTTCGGCGTGGTCCAGTAGTGCAGATCGATCATGGCTTGCCGAGGCTCAAGGGGCCGCCGAGTGGGGAAGCGACATCGATGCGATGCGCTGGGCCGCCAGCATGCGGGGCGCAGCCTCGCTCGCAACTGAATCGCTCGAAGGCATCGGTGAGGAAATCGCCTGCATCGCGACCGCCGAATCGCTCGCCCAGCCGCCGCCCAGCGCCTTGTACAGCGCGATCAGCGTCGTGCCGGTGGCCGTGCGCGCCGCGGCGAGTTCGTCCTGCGCCTGCAGCTGCGCACGTTCGGCCGTGAGCACGTCGAGGAAGCCGCTGGCGCCGCCGTCGTAGCGCACATGCGCAAGCTCCACCGCGCGATCACCGGCGGCGACGCTGTCGCGCAGGTATTCGAGTTGCTGGCGCGAGCGGCTGTACGAGACCAGCGCGTTCTCGGTTTCCTCGAGCGCGCGCAGCACGGTCTGTTCGTAGCGCGCGAGGCTGCCGTCCTGCATCGCCTTGGTCTGGTCGATGCGCGCCTTGACGCGGCCCAGATCGAACGCGGCCCAGGTGATGCCAGGGCCATAGCTCCAGGTTTCGCCGGCGGCGTGGCCGATGTCGTCGACACTGCCGGCCGCGAATCCGATTTCGCCGCGGAAACTCACGCGCGGAAACAGATCGGCCGTCGCCACGCCGACCTGCGCGGTCGAAGCCGCGAGCCGGCGTTCGGCCGCGCGAATGTCGGCGCGGCGGCGCAGCAGATCTTCCGGAGCGCCGATCGCGGTGAGCTTGGGCAGCTCGGGCAGCGCCCTGATCGGACGCAGCGTGTCCTGCAGCGCGTTCGGCTGCTGTCCGGTCAGCACCGACAGACGATGAATGGCGTTCTGCACGTTGGCGTCGAACTGCGGCAGTGCCGACAGCGTCGTCGACAGCTGGGCCTGCGCCCGCGCGACGTCGAATTCGGTGCCGCTGCCGGCGTCGAGCTGGGCCTTGGCGAGTTGCACGGTCTGCAGCTGGTTGTCGGCATTGCGCGCCGCCACCGCATGGCGCTCCTGCGCGCCGCGCAGTTCGAAGTAAGTGCGGGCCACTTCGGCGGCGACGCTGACCTGCGCATCGGCGAGCGTGGCTTCGAGCGCCTGCTCGGTGGCCTTGCTGGCCTGGTTCGCGCGGCGCACGCGGCCGAAGAAATCGAGTTCCCAGGTGGCGTCGAAACCGCCACTGTAGATCTCGTTCTCGCGCACGTCGCGGCCGAAGCCCGGCAGCTGCGCTTCGGGCAGCAGGCGATTGGTATAGCCCGCATCGGCCGTGATTGTCGGCAGGTAGTCGAACTTGGCTTCGCGGCGCAGCGCGCGCGCCTGGTTCAAGTTGGCGAGCGCGATGCGCAAGTCGTGGTTCGAGCGCAGCGACTGCTCGACGATCGCGGTGAGCTGCGCATCGTCGAACACAGTCCAGAACGCAACCACCGGCTTGGCTTGCTGGAACTCGTCGCTGCCGGAGACGTTGGCGAAGCTCGTCTGCGTCTGCGTGGCCGGGCGCTCGTAGTCGGGCCCGACCGCGCAGGCGGCGAGCAAAGCCGTGAGCAGCGGCGACAGTTTGAGTAGTGATGCAGTCTTCATGGTGAAACTCCCACTGGCCGCTCGCGCCTCATGAGGCGAGGCGCGGATAGTCGTTGTAGCCCTTGGCGCCACCGGCGTAGAGCGTGGTGAAGTCGACCGCGTTGAGCTCGGCACCGATTGCAAGGCGCTCGACGAGGTCGGGATTGGCGATGAAGGGCTTGCCGTAGACGATGGCGTCGGCGCGGCCGGCGACCACGTCTTCGTCACCGTCTGCACCGCCGTAGCCGCCGTTGCGCAGCAGCGGCACCGAGCCGAGCTTGGAGCGCGCGATGCGCGCGAGTTCGAGCTCCTCCGCTTTGCTGTGATCGTTGTGGCGCAGCTCGAAGAAGCCCGTGCCGCGCTTGGCGTACTGCTCGGCGACGTAGGCCACGAGCGCCTGCGGATCGGCATCGCTGATGTCGTTGTAGGCCACCAGCGGCGAAATGCGCACGCCGACGCGGCCGGCGCCGAACACGCCGATGACCGCATCGGTGATCTCGAGCAGCAGGCGCGCGCGGTTTTCGAGCGAGCCGCCGTATTCGTCAGTGCGATCGTTGACGCTGCTGCGCAGGAACTGGTCGATCAGATAACCGTGGGCGCCGTGAATCTGGATCGCGTCGAAGCCCGCGCGCCTGGCGTTTTCGGCGCCGGCCTTGAACTGCGCGACGATGCCCGGAATCTCGTCGGTGCGCAGCGCACGCGGATTGGCCTGCGGCACCGTGCCCTTGGGCGTGTGGATGCCGTCGTCGCGAATCGCGCGGTTGGTCGACGAGATCGATTCGGCACCATTGTTGAGAAATGGATGTGTCGCGCGGCCCGGATGCCAGATCTGCAGCGCGATGAGCCCGCCCTTGGCATGCACGGCGTCGGTCACGCGCTTCCAGCCGGCGACCTGCGCCTCGTTGTAGATGCCCGGATCGTCGCCGAAGGCCGAAGCGTCGGCCGAGACGCTCGTGCACTCGGTGATGATCAGGCCGGCGTCCGCGCGATCGGCGTAATGCTCGACCACCAGTGCGCCCGGCACGTGGCCCGGTTCGTTGCGCGTGCGCGTCATCGGCGACATCACGATGCGGTTGCGCAGGCTCAGATCACCGAGCTGCGTGGGCGTGTGGAGCTTGAGCGTCATGGGAATTCCTTTGATCTTTTTCGAAGTGGAAAGTGGATTTGGCTTGTGGCTGATCGTCGCGGCGAAACGGCCCTGCCGTTCCTCTCTCCCGCTTGCGGGAGAGAGTCCCTCGCGTCAGCGAGGGGAGAGAGGGGCTTTCGTCGCCGGCGAGAGCACCGCCAATCCCCTCTCCCGGTCCTGACGGACCACCCTCTCCCGCAAGCGGGAGAGGGGACTGCAAACGGCCGCTACCGTCTCACCAAGGCAATGTTTCACCGAGATGAGAGAAACTACCGTTCGGGCCATCACTGTCGATCAGCGCGAGATCGACACTGGTCTTGGCGCCGGTGGCGAGGTCGAGATCGCCGCCGCCCTTGTTCATGTCGGACTTCACGTAGCCCGGGTGGATCGCATTGACCTTGATGCTGGTTCCGGCGAGCTCATGCGCCAGATGCAGCGTGTACGCATTCAAGGCGCTCTTGGAGACGTTGTAGGCCGACAGGTTCTTGAAGGCATCGAGCGTTCCGGGCTGCGCGTGCATCGCCACCGAGCCGAGCAGGCTCGACACGTTAACGATGCGGCCGGCTTCGGACTTCCTGAGCAGCGGCAACAGCGCCTGCGTGGTTTCGATGACACCGAACAGATTGGTGTCGAACACCACGCGCCAGTCCGACACCGGCTGCTGCGAGGCGGTGCCCGGCTTGTCGCCGACAATGCCGGCGTTGTTGACGAGAATGTCGAGCCGGCCGTGCTTGCGACCGATTTCGTCGGCGGCCGCGATGATCGTATTGCGGTTCGACACGTCGAGCTCGACGGTCTCCACCGACAGGCCCTGCAATTGCAGCTGCATGGCCGCTTCGACGCCCTGGCCGCGACGGCGCGCGCCGATGATCACGTGCACGCCCTGCTGCGCGAGCTGGCGAGCGGTTTCGAAGCCGATGCTGCGATTGCCGCCGGTCACGAGTGCGATCTTCTGTTGCATGGTGTTTCTCCGATTGTTCAGTGGTGCGAGTCTTGCGCGTGCAAGTGCTCAGTGATGCGTCACGGCGTGCTCGGCCGTGTGATTCGTTGGGGTGATTTCGACCTCGAGCGCCTTCTTGCGCTCGCTCCAGCCGCGCATGGCGACGTAGAACAGCGGCGTGAAGAACAGGCCGAAGAAGGTCACGCCGATCATGCCGAAGAACACCGCGATGCCCATCGAGCGCTGGATCTCCGCGCCCGCACCGGTGGCGAGCACCAGCGGCAGCACGCCGAGGATGAAGGCGACGCTGGTCATGATGATCGGGCGCAGGCGCAGGCGGCAGGCTTCGAGCGCCGCTTCGATCACGCCCATGCCTTCGGCCTGTTTTTCGCGGGCGAACTCGACGATCAGGATCGAATTCTTCGCCGACAGACCGATCAGTACGAACAAGCCGATCTGCGTGAAGATGTTGATCTCCGAGTTCATCAGCAGGATGCCGAGCGAGGCCGACAGCAGGCACATCGGCACGATCAGGATCACCGCGAAGGGCAGGCGCAGACTTTCGTACTGCGCCGACAACACCAGGAACACCAGCAGCACGCAGAGCGGGAACACGTAGCCGAGCACGTCCTTCTGCACCTGCTGATAGGTGATCTCGGTCCAGTCGAAGCCCACGCCCGGCGGCAGCGTCTGCTCGGCGATCTGCGTCAGCGCGGCGACCGCCTGGCCCGAGCTGACGCCCGGTGCCGGAGCCGCGTTGATGTCGGCGGATGGATAACCGTTGTAGCGCTGCACCGTGGTCGCCCCGAAGCTCTCGCGCAGCTTGAGCACGCTGCCGAGCGGAACCATCTCGCCTGCGGCATTGCGCGTCTTGAGCAGCAGCGCATCCTGCGGGCGATCACGATACTGCTCGTCGGCCTGCGCGATCACGCGGAAGGTGCGGCCAAAGCTGTTGAAGTCGTTGATGTAGAACGAACCCAGATACGTCTGCAGCGTCTGGAACACATCACCGAGCCGGATGCCGAGCTGCTTGACCCGCACACGGTCGATATCGGCGTAGAGCAGCGGTGCGTTGACGTCGTAGTTGCTGAACGCGTTCATGAGCTGCGGATTGCTGCGCACCTTGGCGAGCACTTCCTGCGTGAGCGCGTAGAGCTCCTGCTGGCTGCGATTGGTCTTGTCCTCGATCTGCAGCTTGACGCCACCGGCCGGACCGAAGCCCTGGATCGGCGGCGGCGGCACCATCAGCACCATCGCACCGTCGATCGCCGACAGCTTCTGGTTCAAGCTCGTCGCGATCGACTGCCCGGTGATCTTGCTGCCGCGTTCTTCGAACGGAGCGAGCGTCAAGAACACCACGGCCGCATTCGACGAACGCGTGAAGCCGTTGATCGACAGGCCCGGGAACTGCACCGCGTGGATCACGCCGGGTTCCTTGAGCGCAATCTCGCCGACCTGCTTGGCGATGCGCTCGGTGCGCTCGATCGAGGCCGATGGCGGCAACTGCACGATGCCCACCAGATAGCCCTTGTCCTGCGCCGGAACGAAGCCGGTCGGCGCCGCCTTGAACGCACCGCCCGCGAACAGCACCAGGCCCGCGTAGACGACCAGGCCGATCACGCCGAAGCGCAGGATGCGGCGCACCGCGTTGGTGTAGCCGTTCCCGGTCGCATCGAACGCGCGGTTGAACGGACGGAAGAACCAGCCGAGCGAGCCGTCGATGACCCGCTGCAGCGCATCGGGCCTGGCGTGGTGATCGCGCAGCAGCAGCGCGGCGAGCGCCGGCGACAGGGTCAGCGAGTTGATCGCCGAAATGACCGAGGCGAACGCGATGGTCAGCGCGAACTGGCGATAGAACAGGCCCGTGAAGCCGGGCACCAGTGCCGGCGGCACGAACACCGCGCAGAGCACCAGCGAGATCGCGATGATCGCGCCGCCCACTTCATCCATCGAACGGTGTGCAGCCGCGCGCGGCGCAAGCCCTTCGGCCACTCCGCGCTCGACGTTCTCGACCACCACGATCGCATCGTCGACGACGATGCCGACCGCGAGCACCAGCCCGAACAAGGTCAGCGTGTTGAGCGAGAAGCCGAAGAACTGCAAGGCCGCGAGCGTGCCGATGATCGACACCGGAACCGCGATGATCGGGATCAGCGCCGCGCGCCAGCGCTGCAGGAACAGCAGCACCACGAGCACGACCAGCAGCGTCGCCTCGACCAGCGTCTCCATCACCTTCTTGATCGAGTCGCTGACGAACACGGTCGGGTCGTAGACCACCGAATAGTCGACGCCTTCCGGAAAGCTCTTCTTGAGCTCGGCCATGGTGGCGCGCACGTTCTTGGCGAGATCGAGCGCGTTCGCGCCGGGCTGCAGGAACACCGGCAGCGCCACGGCGGACTTGTTGTCGAGCAGACTGCGCAATGCATATTCGCCGGCGCCCATTTCGAGGCGCGCGACATCGCGCAGACGCGTGACCTGGCCGTCGCTGCCGGTCTTGAGCACGATGTCGCCGAACTCCTGCTCGTTGGTCAGGCGACCCTGCGTATTGATCGCGAGCTGGAATTCGACGTCGCTGTGCATCGGTGCGCTGCCGACGCTGCCCGCGGCGACCTGCACGTTCTGCTCGCGCACCGCGCCGATGACGTCGCCGGTGGTCAGGTCGCGAGCGGCCATCTTCTGCGGGTCGAGCCACAGGCGCATGGCGTAGTCGCCGGCACCGAAGATGCGCACGTCGCCCGCACCGGGAAGGCGCGCGAGCACGTCGCGCACCTGGATCACCGCGTAGTTACGCAGGTAGAGCCCGTCGTAGCGGCCATCGGGCGAGAACAGATGCACGACCATCGTCAGGTCGGGCGAGCTCTTGCGCGTGGTGACACCGAAGTTGCGGACTTCCTCGGGCAAGCGCGGCAGCGCCTGGGCGACGCGGTTCTGCACCTGCACCTGCGCAGTGTCGATGTCGGTGCCCTGGCGGAACACCACGGTGATCTGCAGCGTGCCGTCCTGCTGCGCCTGCGAGTTCATGTAGATCATGCCCTCGACGCCGATGATCTCCTGCTCGAGCGGCGACGACACGGTGTCGGCGATGACCTGTGGATTCGCGCCCGGATACTGCGCGGTGACGACGACGGTGGGCGGGCTGACTTCCGGGTACTCCGAAACCGGCAGCACGAACGCGGAAACCAGACCGGCGAGCAGGATCAGCACCGAGAGCACGCCGGCGAAAATCGGGCGCTCGATGAAGAAATGGGTGAGTCTCATGGGTTGCTCCCTGGGCCGCTGTTTTTCAGGACTTGGCCGGGGTTGAGTTGGATGCCTGTGCTGGCTGAGCGGCTTGCTGCGGCGTGACCTTGGAACCCGGGTGTGCGCGCTGAAGGCCGCTCACGACCACCTGTTCGCCGGGCGCCAGGCCATCGCGGACCACGCGCTTGCCTTCGTGAATCCCGCCGAGCTGAACGGGGCGGTACTCGACGGTGCCGGCCTCGTCGACGACGAGCACGTAGCGCCGGTCCTGATCGGTCGCGATGGCCGCCTCGGGCACCAGCGTTGTCGAATAGCGCTCGCTGCCCGGAATGCGCACGCGGGCGAACAGGCCGGGCGTGAACTGGCGATCCGGATTCGCGAGCAGGGCGCGCACACGAATGGTGCCGGTGGCCGGGTCCAGGGCGTTGTCGAGGAAATTGAGCCGGCCCGTGTGCGGATAGCCGCTTTCGTTGGCGAGTCCGACGAACACCGCGCTATCGGCGCTGTCGCCCCCGACCTTGGGCCGAAAGTTCAGATAGCTCTGCTCGTCACCGTCGAAGGACACGTAGATCGGATCGAGCGAAACCACCGAAGTCAGCACGTTGCCGCCCGCGCTGACGTAGTTGCCCTCGGTGACCACCGCACGCGAGACGCGGCCGGCGATCGGCGAGACCACGCGGGTGAATTCCAGATTCAGGCGGGCCGCATCGACCGCGGCCCGCGCAGAACGCACATCGGCCTGCGACTGGCTGTGCTGGCTGACCCGCGAATCGTGCTCGCCCTGGCTGATCGCCTTCGAACTCAGCAGGCGCTCCGCGCGCTGGGATTCGCTGTCGGCGTAGACGGCCTGAGCCTGGATACGGGCCAGTTCGCCTTCGGCGCGATCGAGCGCGGCTTTGTAGGGACGCGGGTCGATCACGAACAGTACATCGCCCTTCTTGACCTCGGCGCCTTCGTGGAAGCGCACCGATTCGATATAACCCGACACGCGCGGCCGCAGTTCGACACGGTCGACGGCCTCGAAACGACCGGTAAATTCAGCCCAATCGGTGACGTCGCCCTGCTGCGCCTTGGCGACGGTGACGGACGGCGGAGGTGGTGGAGCGGGCTGGGATTCGGCGCGCTCGCGCCCTGCCAGCAACGCGATCGAAAGCAACGGAACCGCAATGGCGGCGCCCTGGAAAACGCGGCGGGCGGTGTTGCGAAAGGAAATGCGGTGACTCATGACCAACCCCTTTTTCTTGGAACAGCGGTCCAAACTTCTTATTCGAACTTCGAGATGCCCCGCCCGGCCCACTTCACTAAAATCTCCGAGGTTCCTCATCCGAATGCCGCTTTACCAAGCGGCCAGATGAGCAGAGAATGCGCAGATGGGTGTTACCGGTCAGTAACGATGTGTGATAAGTTACTTACCGGTAACACCCACTGTCAAGAGGGTTTGGAAAATGAAACGCAACGAAGCGGCCACCGCCGACGTAGCCACGACCGACGCATCACGCGATACGCCGCGCAAGCCCTGCGTGCGCGACCGCATCTTCGATACGGCCTGCGACCTGTTCTACAAGCAGGGCATCCGCGGCGTCGGCGTCGATGCGATCGCCAACGAGGCCGGCACCAACAAGATGAGCTTCTACCGAAGCTTCTCGTCCAAGGACGAGCTCGTGGCCGAGTACCTGCGCGACTCCGAACGCGACTTCTGGCTCTGGTGGGATGGCGTCATGGCCGCCCACGAGGGCAATCCGCGCGCCCAGTGCGAGGCCCTGTTCGCCGCCAGCCCCTGCGACACCAACATGCGCGGCTGCCCGATGGCCAACGCGGCCGTCGAAATCCGCGAGGAAGACCATCCGGCGCTGATGGTCGTGCGCGTCCACAAGACCGAAATCCGGGCCCGCTTCCGCGCGCTCGCCCACCAGATGCAGGCGCACGACCCCGACGTACTCGGCGACGGCCTCATGCTGCTGATGAGCGGCAGCGTGCAATCGCGACTGATCTTTCCGTGCGACGGCGGACCGGCCGTGAACGCCGGGGCGGCGGCGCGCAGCCTGCTCGATGCGCACCTGAAGAAGTGCGTCTGATCGGCCGCTGGATGGGCTGACCGACGGCCGGGCCCGCTGCTTCGCATCCCAAGTACCCCACATTCATTCCATGAAAACAGAAGCCGCGGATTCGAAGACCCGCAAGCGCTCGCCGCTGCACCAGCTGGTGCACGTGAGCGGCAAGAACCTGCTGCGCTCGCTCTGGGCCTTCCAGGGCAAGCATTCGAAGATTCCGGTCAGCCCCTTCCTGTTCGCCGAAGACTTCCCGCAACTGGCCACGCTCGAGGCCAACTGGCGCGAGATTCGCCGCGAGCTCGACGAGGTGCTCAAGCGCCCGGACGACATCCCGGCCTTCCATGACCTGTCGCCGGACCAGTCCCGCATCTCCAAAGGCCGCCAGTGGACGACCTTCGCGTTCCTGATGCTCGGCGAGCGCATCGACTACAACCGCGAACGCTGCCCGCACACCGCGGCCGTGCTCGACGCACTGCCGGGCCTGCAGAACGCCTGGTTCTCGATCCTCGCGCCCGGCACCAAGATTCCACCGCATCGCGGCCCGACGCGCGCCCTCGTGCGCTGCCATCTGGCGCTCGAGGTGCCGAAGGATCGCGAGCGCTGCTGGATTCGCGTCGACGACCAGCGCTACAGCTGGACCGAAGGCAAGGCCGTGCTGTTCGACGATACCTACGAGCACGAAGTCCACAACGACACGCCGGATCGCCGCGTCGTGCTGTTCCTCGATTTCGACCGCCCGATGGACGCCGTCGGCACCGCCGCCAACCAGGCACTGCTGGGCCTGATCAAGCTGAGCCCCTACTTCAAGGCACCGATCAAGAACATCGCGCTGTGGAAAAAACCGATCGGCGAGCGCGTCGACCTCGACAACCTGGTCGGCTGAAACTCGAGGCCGGCCAAGCGCTTTGGCCGGTCAAGAACAACATCGCAGGACGGGAAAGCGGAGCGCCGTCGCCTTCGGAATAGGCGCCAGCGCCGCGCGCATGGTTTCACGCCCGGTTTCCCGGCCGCTCTCCCGCGCCACGATTCAATGTCAGTGCGTCCGCGCTCGAATCAAGCCGACGAACAGGCCTTCCACCTGGAACAACTGCTGCCGCGGATCGAGACGGATCGGCGGATAGCTGTCCTGATCCGGATTCTCCGAGTACAGCACCACCACCTCGCGCTCGCGCTGCAGGCGCTTGAGCGTGAGCGTGGGCTCGCCCGTGAGCGGATCCTCGATACGCACGGCGACGATCTGCCCGCGCGCGGCTTCATAAGTGGCATGCAGGCCGACGAGGTCACCATCGAAGATGTTGGCGCTCACCATCGACTCGCCCTGCACGCGGCGGAAGTAATCGGCGCGCGGCCGGAACATGTCCGGATCGATGGTCAGGAAATCCTCGACGTTCTCGTCCGACAACACCGGCGAACCGGCTGCGATGCGGCCGACGATCGGCACGCGGTTGGCCGGCAGCGCGCTCAGCGGGCTGCGCAGCACGCGCAGGCCGCGCGCGGTGCCTTCGTTGAACTCGATGTAGCCCTTGCGGGCGAGCTGCAGCAGCTGATCGCGCGCGGCCGTGCGGCCCTTGAAGCCGAAGGCGAGCGCGAGCTCGGCCTGGGTCGGCGGGCGCCCCTGGCTTTCGATATGCCGCTGCAGGAATTCGAGAATCTGGGCCTGACGTTCGGTGAGGGCTTCCATGGGCACTCCGGGCTTGACTTCCGGCGACTGAACTAACAATAGTGCCTAACATTAATGTTAGAACCCATTCCTGTCCAGTGTCACAGATCGCCATGAAAACCGCTCCCTCGACCATCCGCGCTCCCCTCACTGCCCTGCTCTTTCTGGTCCTGCTCGCGTTCGGGCAACGCTCCTTCGCCGCCGACGTGGCGGTCGCATTCTCGCCGGGCATTGGCGATCTGACCGCCGAGGCGCTCGTGCTCGAAGGCATTCGCGATGCGCGCAATTCGATCGACGTCGCGGCCTACAGCTTCACTTCGCGCTCGATCGCCAAGGCGCTCGTCGAGGCGCGCAAGCGCGGCATCGACGTGCGCGTGGTGGCGGATCAGTCGAGCCGCAGCATCCAGTACAACGGCCCGCAGTCGCTCGCCAACGCCGGCATTCCGGTGCGCGTGAGCACGGTCTACGCGGTCATGCACGACAAGTTCATGGTCATCGACGGCGTGTCGATCCAGACCGGCAGCTTCAACTACACGCAGGCCGCGGCCGATCGCAACGCCGAGAACGTGCTCTACATCCGCAACCACGCACCGCTCGCGCAGGAGTACAAGAACGAATGGCTGCGACTGTGGGACAACGCGGAGCCGCTGGTCGCGCATTACTGATTCACTGCGATCAATGCACGCATACGAAGAAGCCCGCTAGCAGCGGGCTTCTTCGTTATCGCGACATCGGCCCATCAAGCATCGGCGCCGGGAACCACGTGCCAGCACAGGGCGCTGATCAATGCAGCTCCAAGCGCCGCGCTGCGCGCTCCATTCCAACCCGTTTCGGGGCGCGGATCGTTGGCGTTGTCCTTGAACGGCAGCTCGAGCGTCAGCGCGAGGCAGCGGTAGTGATAGCCGATGTACTTGGTCGCGAGCTTGAGCACTTCTTCGCGGAAGTGATTGCTCGGGTAACCGTGCTGGGTCTGGAAATCTGGGCTCGCGCGCAGGAAGCGCTGCAGGAACGCTTTCTGCTCCGCGGCCTGCGCGTCGTCGAAGGTCGGCAGGCCGCCGCAGCCGTCGACGAAGACGTAAGGCAGCGCTTCGTCGCCGTGCACGTCGAGAAAGAAATCGCAGCCGGTCGCCGCGATCGCCTCGCGCACCGCGAGCACTTCGGGGCTGCGCCCGGCGCTCGGCTCCATCCATTCGCGATTGAGGTTCGCGCCGGCCGCATTCGTGCGCAGGTTGCCAAGCGCCGCACCATCCGGATTCATGTTCGGCACGACGTAGAACACCGCATGCTGCAATAGCTTGTTGCCGAGCGGATCGCCCGCGTGATCGCCGAGATTCAGCAGGCGCTTGAGCAGGCCTTCGACGAGCCATTCGGCCATGGTTTCGCCCGGATGCTGGCGCGCGATGATCCAGAGCTTGCGCTTGCCCTCGCCGGGCGTGCCGATGGTCAGCAGATCGAGCGGACGGCCCTGCACCGAGCGGCCGACTTCGCTGAGCCTTACCGACGAATGCGTCTGCACCTGCGCCATGAAGGCCTGATGACGCGATTCCGAATAAGGCTCGAAGTAGGCGATGGTGACCGCATCGACTTTCGGCGTCAGCGAAAAACGCAGCTGCTTGCCGTCATAGCTCGCCGGCACGCGATACCAGCGTTCGCCGTCGTCGCTGACCGCGACGCTGTAGTGGCGCCAGCCATCCGGGTACGCGCATTCGCCGGCGTTCTCGAACGTGAGGTTGCAGGCCAGCCCGCGCGCGCCGCTCAGGCGAAAATGAAACCACTGCGCGAACTCGGCCTGCGTATCGGGGCGAATGCGCAGCCGGATGTCGGCCGGGTCGGCGAGCGAGAGAACTTCGATGGCACCGCTATCGAAGCGGTCGCTGATGTGCAGGCGGGACGTCATGGGGTTTTCCGGAGTTCGATGAGTCGCACGAAGTCGGCGACGATGATCCAGTGTACCCGCAGCGCCTCAGAAGCTCGCGCGCGGCAGCGAGCGATGCAGCTGGTCGCACATGAGCGCGAGAAACGCCGCGAGCCCGAGATACAGCACCGCGTAGGTGAAGCGCGTCTCGGCGCTCGCGCTGCCGTAATAGGCCTTCGCCTCCTCGGTCGTCGAATCGTGACGCAGCGCCTTCATGACCTGCGGCGCGGCGAGCACGGCCATCAGAATCAGCAGCGGCGACGGTCGATGGAAGAACAGCGCGATCAGCATCGGCACGCCAAGCAGCCAGATGCGTGGGGACAGCACCGCGGTGATGCGTCCGCCATCGAACGGCGACAGCGGAATCAGGTTGAACAGATTGAGCATGAAGCCCGCGTAGGCGACCGCGTAAAGCCACGGCGAATGCTGGTCGCGCGCGATCCAGTAGACACCGAGTGCGGCGAGCGAACCAATCAGCGGGCCGGCGAGGCCGATGTAGGCCTCGGTCTCGGCATCGCGCGGCATCTGCTTGAGCGCCACCCAGGCGCCGACGAACGGAATGAACGTCGGCAGGCCGACTTCGAGCCCCTTGCTGCGCGCGGCGAGGTAGTGCCCCATCTCGTGCGCGAACAGCAGCGCGACGATGCCGACCGCGTACGGCCAGCCGAACATCCAGCCATAGACGGCGACCGACAGCAGCATGCTGCCGCTGCTCAGCAACAGCTTGCCGAACTTGCCCGCAGTGAGCAGCAGCAACAGGCCTTTGATCACGTTCGCACTCGCAACGAAATCAGGGCGAATTCTTCTTGAAGAACTTGCGATAGATCGGCATGCCGATCGCCGCGAGGCCGACCAGAATCAGCTTGAAGAATTTGGCAAAGAAAGCCGCCGCCACCGCGAACAAGCCGGCTTTCTTGAGCAGCGCGCCACCGACGAGCGCGCCGATGCCGTAGGCCGCGATCTTGTCGGTCGAAGCCGAGAAATCCGCATAGCTGCGGCCCTGGTTGAACTCCACCGCGGCGAGCAGCTGGCGCGCGATCGGCTTCTCGGCTTCGATCGCCGCCTTGGAGGTAATGAAGTTCAGCGAGATGTAGCCTTCGCGTCCGAGCACATAGGTGTTGTAGTTGACGCCATCGTCGGCACTCGCCGCGGCGCCCTTGTCCTTGATGCCGACCGACCACACGAGTCGATGCGTCGCCGCGTCGTAGGCGGGCGACTCCACCCAACCGGTCACCTCGATCGGCTGCGCACCGTGCTGCTGGCGAAATTCGTTGCCGTGCTCGGTGCCCTTCTTGAGATTGTCGAGCAGCTCGTCCGCATTCCAGTTCTTGGCTTCCTCGTCTTCGATGTAACCGTCGCCGGTGTAATCGAGCGTGGCGAACCAGTGCTGCTCCTCGTCCGCGATCGGAAACACCAGGCCGATGAAGTCGTCGCCGGTCTGGTTGCCCATCATGTTCATGACCACGATGGATTGCTCGCGCGGAACGAAGCCGAAGCCCTCGGGCAGATGCAGCGTGGCTTCGCTCTTGAGCGGCACATCACTCGGCCCGCGCTGCATGGCCATGTTGGCGGCCCGCCAGGCCGCCGCGGCGGGATCGGACTGCTGCGTCTGTTCCTGCGCCTGGGCGCAGCCGGCGAACACCAGCGCGACCACGGCGCAGGCCCGCACGAATTCACGAATCATCTGAAAACCCCCATTCGAAAAAAGCCACCGATATGCGCGGCCACGCGAGCATCACGCTTCCCCTTCGCGTGACGACCGCCTGAGTCACCCAAGCCGCGTAGCGAGTCTGCCTGCCGCAGACGAGCGCTCGCAAGGACGCAGCGCACATGACCACTGGGCGGCTCGCCGCGCACGCTGGATACGAACCGGGGTCTCGGCAGACTGGCGCTATGCTAGTGAAGGGGAACGTCCAAATAACGAATCTTCGGAAAGAGCCTTTTCACGGGGAAACAAAGATCGTGGCTCATCGTCGGATGACTAATCGCGGGCTCGTTCGAGCGCTGCTGCCGCTGGCGTTGCTGCTGCACGCGGCAAGCGCGGCCGCGGACTGGAGTTGCAGCAAGCGGCTGCCGAGCGGCGAATGTCTCGGGCCCGCCACACTGAGCGAAGGCGGCGAGCGTCTGAGCGGATTGCGAGCACTGATCGCTCCGCCGGAAGTGGTCTGGCTCGGCAAGCTCACGCGCACCGAAAATTCCGGCCTGCGCAGCGAATGCAGCTATGCGCCGAGCGGGCGCTGCGAAGGCCAGCTCACCACGTTCTTCCCGGATGGCAAGCGCAAGATCGAGTCGCTGCGCATCCAGTCGGGCATCGACGAATACGAAGGCATCTCGGTCACGATCCATCCCGACGGTCGCAAGCTCGAGTGCGTGGTCGACGCGACGGGCGCCTGCAACGGCGAAGCGGTGATGCGCCTGCCATCGAAAGAGATTCTGCACGGCATCCTGCGTACGCAGGGCTACGACATGCAGTGGGTCGGCACCGGCCGCTGGATTTTCGCCGGCGGTGAGATCAAGGACTGCGTACTCGGTCCGGAAGGCGAGTGTCGCGCGGGACCGGTGGTGTTCTGGAGCCGCGACGCCAAGCTCGTCGGCACGCTCGACGCCAACGGCGATCTGTCTGGCCCGATGACCACTTACGACCATCGCGGCCAGCAGAAATCCTGCGCCTCGGCGACGCCGACCGGATGCAAGGTCGCCGAGGTGGTCAGCGCCAAAGCGCCCGCGGGCGCAGCGGAAAAGCCGCGCCCGCGACAGTACGGTCCACAGCGCTCGCAGGAGATCATCGCCTCGCTCGGCAAGACCGCGAACGTGGTGATCGGACCGCCGCTCGACAGCGCCGAGATTCGCTATCAGTTTATGGCCTGCGGTGACGACATCCGCGTCGCGTACACGCTCGCGCGTGCGGCGAGCCGCACGGTGCCGCTCAAAGGACGGGTGTTCAATCGCGGCGCGCTGATCGGCTCGTTCGACGATCCACGCGCCGCCAAGTTCGCGGTGCCCCAGCTTTCGTGCAAGGGCGCACAGACGCGCACCGTCGGCTCGCTCAAGCAGCATCAGCAGGATCTGGTGCAATACACGTTTTCGGACGGCAGTGAAGCCTGGTCGATGGACGACCGGATCCGTCGCTTTCTGAATCAGCTCACGATCAAGGTGTTGCCGGTCGTGGGCCCGCAAATCACCGCGGCCGTCGCCCTGCCGATCGCGATTCCGATTCCGATCTCGTCTCCGCAGCCCGCAGCGGTCGCACCGGCTGTGGTGGCGGCACTGCCTGTTCCGGCGGCACCTGCCACACCACCGAAACCGGCCGCGGTCCTTGCTCAGGTCGTTGCGCCCGGCCCCGCTGCGGTCGCGGCGACGCCATCGCGTGCCACACCTTCGATGTCCAGTGCCGCAACGGCGGCGACGCCATCGCCCACGCTGCTGCGCTTCGGCCAATGGACGAGCCTCAGCCCCGACCAGCCCATTGTTTACCGGGTCGCGAAGATCGCGCAGAACGGCGAGCTCGCGACACTGCGATATCAATTGCGCATCGATCACGGCGCGAGCACGGCCTGCCGGAAGGCGCAGTGCGAGGGCTATTGGATCGCGGCCTACAGCTTCGATCCGGACAGCCGCGCGAAGCGTTCGCGCAGCCTGTTGCTGCCCGCTACGTTCACCGGCATCTACGACTACCCCGACCTCATCAAGGTGTACTTCAAAAGCTTCTCCACGCATCGCGCGTTCTGGGACGGCGCGCGCGGCCTGCCGATGGTCGAGCCCTTGCGCAAGCCGGATCCCATCCTGATGCCGCTGTTGCAAGGCTGCGTCGATGCCAGGCTCGGCGCGACGAATCGAAGCAGCCGTTGCGCGGAGCTCGATCCGGCCAGAGTCGAAGTCGTCGGGCGCTGAGCCCTGGCACGCGGCGCTTCGCTAAGCCTGAGCCTCACCGCCCATCGCCGCGCAGCTGCTGGCGCAGCGGCGGCAGGCGTCGGCGCAATCTTGCATGTCGTCGATCGCGCCGCAGTCTTCGGCGCAGGCGGCGCAGACTTTCGCGCAGGCCGCGCAGACGTGTCGATGCTGCTCCAGGCCGCTGAGCATGAACTGCGCAGCAGTGCGGCACAGCACGGCGCAGTTGAGCATCAGGGCCAGATGCGGATAGCGCACATGCGCCCCTCCCTTCTCGAGGCAATGCGTGGTCGCCATGCGCCAGCAGATCTCGGCGCAGGCCGAGCAGGCGTCGATGCAGTCCTGCATCGACGAAGCTGAATGAAGCTGCGAATTGGATGTGGCCATGCGAATTCTCCGTGTCAGAGGGGACGGCGCTACCGCCGTCAATCCAACTCAGCAAACCACGGTCCTGCATCGCGTCCGCAATTGCGATGACCAACGGCGGGTACGGCGGTTGCGGTCATCCGGTTCTCTTCACATTTCCGGAGAATCCGCATGAAGGCCGTCGTATTCCGGGCATCGGGGACCTTCGCGTCGAAGACGTGCCCGAGCCCACCATCCAGCATCCCACCGACGCCATCGTGCGCCTGACCTCCTCGGCGATCTGCGGCACCGATCTGCACTTCGTGCGCGGAACCTGGCTCGAGACCGCAGGCTCGGCATCAGCAGCGCCGAGCGCAGGCAAAGCCGAGCCGACATCGACACCCCCGTGATCGCGGCGGGCGCCGATGCCTGGCAATCCGGCCGCGTGATCCAGTTCGCCGATCCGACCGGAGCGCAGCACCAGCACGTGCCCGCAGCGCAGCCGCCGGCCGAGCGGAACGCGACGTCGAGTGTGGGGCGCGAGCCTTGAAGTCCAGTCACTAAGCGATCGGCAACTTCCCGCAAGCCCGTTCGCGCAAAGCGCAGGTCGAGGCCTCGGTCTTCTGCAAGGCTGAGGCCTAGTCTCGATTGCCGCTTTCAGATCGGGCGCCGCAGGCATCGGCGGTGCAGTCGCCCGCTTCGGTCACATGAGATCCGGCTGCGGCCTGCCGCAGCGCGAGCACATCGACCGCCTCGGCGACGAGGCTTGCGATCTGCGCGCCGAGAAGCAAATCGCCGACCTGCCCGAAGTGCTCGTGCCGTATCCGGCCCTGCGCATCGATGAGGATCAAGGTTGGTGTGCCCTGCATGCCGTAGGCGCGCATGGTCTCCGGAATTCCGGTTGCGCGCGGCCGATCGACGCCGACCGGGAATCCGATTCGATACTCATGCAGAAACGCCGCAAGTGAAGTCGGCGTCATCGCAGCATGGTGTTCGAACACCGTATGCAGGCCGATCACCGCAACCTGCGCAGGCGAGAAAGTCTGATGCACCCGCTGAGCCTGGGGCAAGCCGTGGGACACGCATCCCGGACACAGCATCTGGAAGGCCTCCAGCACGATCACTTTTCCACGCAGGCTGGCGAGCGTCGGCGGCGTGCGTGCATTGAACCACTGGTCGACCTGCCACTCCGGCGCGTCTCGGTACGAACTCGACATGATGCTCTCCTTGTAAGAGCCGGCCGAATGGAACGACCGGCTCAGTGCTGACCACGGCCGTCGAAACTGGCCGCATCGACCACACCGGCACCGCCGAAGGGAACGCGGACTTCCGCGGTCTCTCCGGAAAACGCCGGATCCCAGTCCGTCTCGCATCAGCCCTGGACATCGCTACCGCGGCGGCGGCAACTTGAACTGCACGATATTCCAGCGGC
The DNA here is from genome assembly GCF_000271305.1 of Hydrocarboniphaga effusa AP103. Classification (GTDB taxonomy): domain Bacteria; phylum Pseudomonadota; class Gammaproteobacteria; order Nevskiales; family Nevskiaceae; genus Hydrocarboniphaga; species Hydrocarboniphaga effusa. The sequence continues at coordinate 2,398,042 of NZ_AKGD01000001.1, read as the reverse complement.
TGACCTGCTCTTCCCACTCGTCGCCCTTGGCCGGCGTGATCGGCAAGGCCAGGTTGACCACGATCATTCGCTCGCCGGGAACAGCAGCCCTAGCGGAGAGTCGTCATCGGCGATACCCAGAAACTCGCCGGCACGCACGGCTTGTCTCCCGCTTTCGTCCAGGCCGACGACGACGTCGGCCTGGTTGGCCGCAATCCAGAACAGGCCGGCGTGGTGGCGCAGGCCGTCGGCGCCCGGCAGGCTTTCCGCGACGATGCCGACGCGGCCCGACGGCAGCGGCATCTTCAGCAGGCGACCGTCGCCCGCAGCACGGCGGCCAGGAGGTCACCCTGTTCTCGGTCATCACCAATCTTTTGCACTTCGGCATGACCATCGTCGGCCTTCCATACAGTCATCAAGGGCAGATGAGTCTCGATGAAATCGTCGGCGGCAGCCCCTATGGGGCGACGACCATCGCAGGAGGACAGGGGCAACGCGCACCGAGCGCCATCGAGCTGGACGGCGCACGTCACCAGGGCCGCCTGATCGCAGAGACGGCAACCAAGCTCAAGCGGAACTGATCACCGCATGTCGTTCACGCCCATCCACTCGCCCCACGCTTCGACTGTCATGAACGGATCGCCAAGAGTCCATGCTTCTGTCAGGTCGTACGAAGTTCAGCCCAAACCGGCCAGTCCGCCTTTCCTATCAATTTTCCGTTCTCGTACCGAGCGACCAATCGGTATGGATGTTTCGCGGAGCTGTTGTCGTAGGCAATCCCCTCGTTGGCAATACGCAGCGCTTCCGCCACCAAGGGCCATAGTCGCGGGAAGCGCTCACGTTGCTTCTCGACCGGCACGTCATGCCCGCCATGAAGAACCCGCGCTTCGACGCGCCGCATCGACAGCGCCAAAGGCACCAGAATCACGTGGACGATCACGAGAAAGCCCGCGCCCTGTGCCTGGCGGATCAGTTCGACCTTGGACGGATGTGAAAAGACGGTCTCGGCGATAAAGGATCGCCGTTGCACGATCATCTCGTCACGGCGTTGCTCGGCGATCTTTGCCGCCTCATAGGAGCGATCTCGGTCCGAGCCCGGCCAGAGTTGCCGCGCGATGACATCCGCGTTGATGAAGGGCAGCCCCGTGACGGGCCCCAGCACCTGTTCATAGAAAGTGGTCTTTCCTGATCCGTTGGGACCGGCGAGCAGATGCAGCAGCGGCACTATCGAGCGTTCCGCTTGGAGCGAACGCCTCCCGGATTACGGACGACTACGCCACCCTCTGCGTCCAGTTCGACGATTTCGCGGCCTTGTTCCGCCAACACTCGATCCAGACGCAGGCCGGCACGAGCGGCGTCGATGCGCTCGGCCCAGTTCGCCCGAACGATGGCCTGCTCCTGGGTGCTGAGATCGTCGTAGCCGCCCCTGCCTTCGAGAACGGCTTGCACGGCGCTTACTGTGACGCCGGGGCTGCGCTCCAACTCCCTGCCGATGCGCGCCCAATGAGCAATCTGCTGCGAAAGGCTACGGCTCATACTTTTAGCGGTCGACTTCGCCGAAGCGGCAAGCTCCTGATCGAGGCGCATTGGGCTGTTGGGGGCGGGCATGGCAGACTCTGGGCACGTCGGTGTAGCAGAATGCTACATCACTTCAGCATCTGCTGGAGACCAGCCGCCCAATGCCATCAGAAGTCGATCCCCGATATCCGATCGCGCGATTCAGGGCATATGCATGTTGACGCGCGCCGGCGATTGACCATCCTGCGCGTTGAATGCTGGACCATAGGTGGCCGCCATTATCTGTATAGCTGTCAACGGTCTATGGGTCGCGCTGGTGCTCAAGCCCGGCCTCGCAATAGCATGCGTAACTGATCAATCCCGCACAAGCAGCAACAAACGGCTGCAGAAGGTGATCGACGCCTACAACTCCGGCGCCACTGCGACCGAGAGCTACTACGACGAGCTGACCGCCTACGCCCAGGAACTGAAGGAAGAGGCCGAACGGCACATCCGTGAGGGTCTGACTGAGGACGAACTGGAGCTATTCGACCTGCTCAAGAAGGATTCACTGACGCAGGACGAAACCCAGCGCGTAAAGCTGGCGGCCAAGCACCTGCTGAAGCGCCTGGTGGAGGAGGAGCCCAAGGTGCTGATCCAGAACTGGCATCAGAGCGCCCAAACCAAGGAGCAGGTCCGCGCAGAGATCGCGCGGGTCCTTGACGAAGATCTTCCAAATTCTTACGAGCGCGCGATCTTCAAGCAGAAGTGCGACAACGTGTTCGATCTGGCTCTGGGCTACGCGATGGGCGGCAGGAGATGGGCCGCAGCGTAGCGGCGGAATGTTCTCGACTACGCCAAAACTGCTCAGGCAGTTATATCAACCTGCGGTCAGAGCTGCCCCACAGAAAGCCACAACCCGAGCCCGCGCGCTGCTAAGCCCGTCCAGTTCACGACTTTAATTGCTAGTTCACGACTTTAATAACCAGTTCACGACTTTAATTGTCGAGAACAATCGCGTCGCCGCCGTTCTTGTCCATGCACCCATCAAGGCGATGAACGCCTTGCCTGTGCCACTGGGCCTTCTTTCGTTCGACCCCGCAGTGTTGTCTAGGGTCGAAGCTTTCCTCAAACAGAGGGCGAGTGTTGCAGGTCTTCTCTAGCTAGGTGCGGTTTTTAACCCAAGTTTCTCCTTGCTGCCCCTTCCGTTCGCCGGTCCGAGAGTCCCGGGCATCTGTTACGGGCTTTACCAAAAGTTACGGGTTTTACTAATACGATCACATCGCCTAAAGCGCAGCAGCCGCTCACTCCACCGTCACGCTCTTGGCCAGATTGCGCGGCTGGTCGACGTCGGTGCCACGCAGCACTGCGACGTGATACGCGAGCAGCTGCAGCGGCACCGTGTACACGAGCGGTGATTGGATCGCTTCGATGTGCTCGGGCATCAGCATCACTTCGACGCCGTCTTCGGCCTTGAAGCCGGTGTTGGGATCGGCGAAGACGAACAGCTGGCCGCCGCGGGCGCGCACTTCCTGCAGGTTGCTCTTGAGCTTTTCGAGCAGCGCGTTGTTCGGCGCGACCGCGATCACCGGCATGTCCGCGTCGACCAGCGCGAGCGGGCCATGCTTGAGTTCGCCGGCCGGATACGCCTCGGCATGGATGTACGAGATCTCCTTGAGCTTGAGCGCGCCTTCGAGCGCGACCGGATAGGTCGGCCCGCGGCCGAGAAACAGCGCGTGGCGCTTGTCGGCGAAGTGCTTGGCCCACTCCTTGATCTGCGGCTCGAGCTTGAGCGTGTGCTCGACGATCTCGGGCACGTGCGCGATCTGCTTGACGAAGGCCGCTTCGGTCATCGCGTCCATGCCGTTGTGGCGTGCGAGCACGATGCCGAGCAGCGACAGCGCCGCGAGCTGCGTGGTGAACGCCTTGGTCGAGGCGACACCGATCTCGGGACCCGCGCGCGTCATCAGCGTGAGATCGGCTTCGCGCACGAGTGAGGATTCGGGCACGTTGCAGATCGCGCAGGTGGCCAGATAGCCGAGCTTGCGCGCCTCACGCAACGCGGCGAGCGTGTCGGCGGTTTCGCCCGATTGCGAGATCGCGACGAACAAGGTGTCGGCCGGCACCACCGGATCGCGATAGCGATATTCGCTCGCCACTTCGACCGTGCACGGCAGCTTGGCGCCCTGCTCGACGTAGTAACGCGCGATCAGACCGGCGTGATAGCTGGTGCCGCAGGCGACGATGTGCACGTTGCGCACGCGCGGCAATATGGCCTGCGCCTTCGGGCCCATCGCGGCTTCGAGCACGCTCTTGCCGGTGATGCGCTCGGCGAGCGTGTCGGCGATCGCGCGCGGTTGCTCGTAGATTTCCTTGAGCATGTAGTGCGCGTATTCACCGCGCTCGACGCTGTCGGCCGACAAGGTCGATTCACGCAACGCACGTTCGGCCGGCTTGCCGCTCGCATCGAAGATGCGGATGCCGGACTGGCGCACTTCGGCGACATCGCCTTCTTCGAGAAACTGAAAGCGGCGCGTGACCGGCAGCAGCGCCTGCACGTCGGAGGCGACGTAGTTTTCGTTGTCGCCATGACCGACGACGACCGGGCAACCCATGCGCGCCGCGACCACGCAGTCGGGATCACGCGCGGCGACCGCGACGATCGCGTAGGCGCCGTGCAGGCGCTTCACCGCGGTCTGCATCGCGGCGAGCAGCGAGCCGCTCTGCTTCAGGCATTCGTTGACCAGATGCACGACGACTTCGGTATCGGTCTCGCTCGTGAAGTGGTAGCCCTTGGCGCGCAGCTCGCTGCGCAGCTCGTCGTGGTTCTCGATGATGCCGTTGTGGACGAGCGCCACCTGGTCTTCCGAAAAATGCGGATGCGCGTTGCGCTCCGACGGCACGCCGTGCGTGGCCCAGCGCGTGTGCGCGATGCCGCGCAGGCCGGAGATCGGCTGCTGTGCGATGCCATCGGCGAGCTGCTGCACCTTGCCTTGCGCGCGACGGCGATCGAGCTGCCCGCTTTGCGTCAGCAGCGCGACGCCGGCGGAGTCGTAGCCGCGATATTCGAGGCGGCGCAACCCCTCGACGAGAATGGGCGTGACATCACGAGCGGCGACGGCGCCGACGATTCCGCACATGGTCTTCCTGGGGAATTTGTTGGAGTGACAGTGTACCGGCCCCGCCGGAACGAGGTTCGGCCCGGACGCAGGCGCCCTTCAGGCCTTCGCGCTGGGGCGCTCGGCGATGCGATCGCGATAGGCCTGCAGGTTCGCGAAACCCTCGTTTGCCGGCACGAACTTGAGCAGCCCGCGCACGAACTCGAGTGCGCAGAAAGCGGTGATGTCGGCCGCTGTGAATCGGTCGCCGGCGACGTAGGCCTGCTTGCCGAGCAGCGTCTCGTACCAGGCCGCACTGCGGCGCAGCTTGTCGATCTGCGTGCGACCGAAATCGGCCAGCTGCGGCTGCTCGATGCTCGCGAAACCCGGATGCGAATGGCGCACCGCATTCATCGCATGCACGAGCAGAAAGAACTCGGCCTGGCGATCGGCCATTTCGATGAAGGCGCGCTCCTCGCCGTCGCGGCCGAACAGGTTCGGCTCCGGATGGCGGCTTTCGAGATAGCTGCAGATCGCCCGGCTTTCGGACAGCCGGCGACCATCGTCGAGTTCGAGCACGGGCAGCTGCGGCGTCGGCGCCACCTCGCAAACCGGCGAGCGCGCGTGCTCCTGCTTGCCAAAATCGAGCAGCACGACTTCGATATCCCGAATGCCCTTTTCGGCCAGGAACAGCTGCACACGGCGTGGATTGGGAGCGAGCTTGGCGGTGTAAAGCTTCATGGGTTCTCCTTCATTGCTGATGTGCCGAATTTCATCGACGCGGCGCTTTATTTCTTCTTCATCGGCCGCTTCCAGCCCGGCACGGTTTTCTGCCCGCGAGCGCGGCAGATCGTGAGCTGGTCCGGCGGCGCGGTCTGCGTGATGGTCGATCCCGCCGCGATGAAGGCACGGTCGCCGATCGTCACCGGTGCGACGAGCTGCGTATCGGTGCCGATGAAGGCGCCGTCGCCGATCACGGTCTCGTGCTTGTTGGCGCCGTCGTAGTTGCAGGTGATGACGCCGGCACTGATGTTCACGTCGGAGCCGACGCGCGCATCGCCGACGTAGGCCAGGTGCCCGGCCTTGGTCGCCTTGCCGAGCCGGCCCTTCTTCACTTCGACGAAGTTGCCGATATGCACTTCGTCGTCGAAATGGCTGTCCGGACGCACGCGCGAGAACGGTCCGATGCGACAGGCCTCGCCGGCATCGAGGCCTTCGAGCACGCAGTGCGAGAGCACTTCGGTGTTCGCGCCCAGGCTGACGTTGCGCAGCACCGTATAGGCGCCGATGCGCACGCCGTCGCCGAGCGAAACCTGGCCTTCGACGACGACGCCGACGTCGATGAACACGTCGCGCCCGGTCGACAGCGTTCCGCGCAGATCGAAGCGCAACGGGTCGGCGAACTGCACGCCGGCGCGCATGAGCTGATTCGCCTGCTGCTTCTGGAAGAAGCGCTCGGCGCGCGCGAGCTGCAGGCGATCGTTGACGCCTTCGACGGCTTCCGCATCGAGCGCTTCGACCGTACGCACTTCGACGCCTTCGGCGACTGCGAGCGCGACGACGTCGGTGAGGTAGAACTCGCCCTTGGCGTTCTCGTTGCGCACCTGCGCGATCCAGCGTTTGAGGCTGCCGGCCGGCGCCGCGAGCAGGCCGGTATTGATCTCGTCGATCGCTTTCTGCTGCGGCGAGGCGTCGTTTTCTTCGACGATGCCGAAGACGCGTCCGAAGCTGCGCAGGATGCGACCGTAGCCGGTCGGGTTGGCGAGCTTGACGGTGACGAGCGCGAGGCCCGCTTCTGCCGCGTCGACGAGCCCAGCCAACGTCTGCGGCGGAATCAGCGGCACGTCGCCGTAGAGCACGACCACGAGCGCATCGTCGGCGATGCCCGGCAGCGCCTGGGCGACCGCGTGCGCGGTGCCGAGCTGCTCGGTCTGCTCGGCGATGCTCGGCGATGCTCCTTCGCGCTTGCGCAGCCATTGCTGCACCACCTCGGCGCCGTGACCGAGCACGAGATGGCATTGCGCCCCGCTGGCCTGGGCGAGATCCAGCACGTGATCGAGCATCGGGCGACCGCCGACGGTATGCAGCACCTTGGGCAGCGCGCTGTTCATGCGGGTGCCGCGGCCGGCGGCGAGGATGATGGCGTGAAGGCTCATGACGGCGTTCGGTAGCGGCTCGGCTGTGCAGTTTAGGCGTTCTGACGTCGGAGTCGCCCGCTGTTCGGGTAGTTCTGCGGTTGGCGGGCGCTTGAATTTTATTTCGCTAGCGAAATATATTGCGCCGTCAATCTTCAGGAGGACGCCATGTCCGCGACATCCGCACACCAATCGAATCAGGCCCCGATCCGGTTTAAAGCCGGCGACGGCTACCGGCTCGCCGGCACGCTGTACCCGGCGCAAGGGCGGCGACCCGGGCAGGCGGTCACGGCAGCCGTCGTGATTCATCCGGCCACCGCCGTGCCGCAGCGGCTTTACCAGCCCTTCGCCGAGTTCCTCGCGAGCTGCGGCTATGCGGTGTTGACCTATGACTATCGCGGCATCGGCAGCTCTGCTCCGGCATCGCTGCGCGGCTTTTCCGCGAGCATGCGCGACTGGATGGAGCTCGACGTCGCCGCCGCCACGCAGGTGCTGCGCGAACACTTTCCGGGCGCGAGCCTGCTGGCGGTCGGCCACAGCGTCGGCGGCCACGCACTGGGGATCAGCGAGGCGACGCATCAGCTGCGGGCGGCATTGATCGTCGCCGCGCATGCGGGCTACACGGGATTCATCGAACAGTCCGTGGAGCGCTGGCGCGTCGGTGCAATGATGCGCCACGTCGGTCCGTGGTGCTGTCGCCTGCTCGGCTACATGCCCGGCAGCAAGCTCGGGCTCGGCGAAGACCTGCCGGCCGGCGTCATGCGCCAGTGGGCGCGCTGGACTCGGCTTCCGAATTACTTCTTCGACGATCCGCAGCTGGGCGCCGTCCAGCGCTTTGCGCAAAAGCGCCTGCCACTGCTCGTGCTCGGCTTCGACGACGACCCGTGGGCCACGCGCCGGGCCATCAGCGCGATGATGCGGCACTACAGCCATTGCCCGATCGAGCACCGGCAGATCGCGCCGGCAACCGTCGGGCTGGACGCCATCGGGCACATGGGCTTTTTCCGCCGCGCCTCGGCGAGGAAGCTCTGGCCGATGGCGGAAGCCTGGCTACGGGCTCAAGTGAGCGAGCGCAACGCCGCCTGATCCTGCTTGCGCTCGAAACCCGGCTATCGGGACCGTGCGCCAAGCCCGATAGCCAATTTGCGGTTCATGGCGGCGATTTATGATCGGAGCCGTCACCCCAGCCTTCCCGTCCATGAAAGCATCCGCCGACAAGCGTCTCGTCTATTTGCTCAACGTCGGGCAACGCCGCTTGAATCGCTGGATCGAAGCCCGGTTCGGAGCCGAAGGCGGTGCGTCGGTTGCGCAGGGGGGAGCCTTGTTTTTCCTGTCCAAAAACGACGGCGCCCTGATCGGTGAGATTTCCGCCGCGCTCGATCTCGCCCCGTCGGCGATGACCGGTCTGGCGGATCGCATGGTTAGGGCCGGGCTCATCGAGCGCCGTCGCGACGAAAAGGACGCGCGCTCGATGCGCGTCTACATCACCGAGGCCGGGCGCGAAGCGCTCAAACAGGTCAATCGCGGGCTCGGGGCGATCAACCTGCGGCTTGCCGAAGGCTTCAGCGAAAGCGAGCTCGAAGTGGTCGCGCGCTGGCTCGCGAGCCTGCAGACCAAGTTTCGCGACTAGCGACGCGGTCCGACCTGCACCGCAAATGAAAAAGCCCCGGAAATCCGGGGCCTTTTCGTTGCACGGGGCGGTGAAGCTCAGTGCGTGATGTTGTGCAGCTTGCGGGCGAACTCGAGGCGCGCGGCGGCTTCGACGAGCTCCTGCTGGGCCTTGGCCAGATCGGTGCTGGTCTTGGCGCCGGCGAGCTTCTCTTCGGCTTCCTGCTTGGCCTTGAGCGCGGCGGCTTCGTCGGCGTCCTTGCTGTGCAGGGCGCTGTCGGCGAGCACGGTCACGAGATGCGGCTGCACCTCGAGAATGCCACCGGTGACGAAGAACGCGAGCTCCTGGCCCGACGTCGTGCGCACGCGCACGGTGCCCGGCTTGAGGCGAGTCAGCAGCGGAGAGTGACGCGGCGCAATGCCGACTTCACCCATCTCGGCCGGAGCGAAGACCATCGCCGCCTCGCCCTTGTGGATGTGGCCTTCGGCGCTGACGATGTCGACTTGGAGTTGTGCCATTTCGATTCCCCGACTGCCTTAGGCAGCGAGCTTGGCGCCCTTCTCGACCGCTTCGTCGATGGTGCCGACCATGTAGAACGCCTGCTCGGGCAGGTGGTCATAAGCGCCGTCCACGATGCCGCGGAAGCCGCGGATGGTTTCCTTCAGCGACACGTACTTGCCCGGCGAACCCGTGAAGATCTCGGCGACGTGGAAGGGCTGCGACAGGAAGCGCTGGATCTTGCGGGCGCGCGACACGATCTTCTTGTCGTCTTCCGACAGTTCGTCCATGCCGAGGATCGCGATGATGTCCTTCAGTTCCTTGTAGCGCTGCAGCAGGCCCTGCACGTCGCGGGCGGTGCCGTAGTGCTCTTCGCCGATCACGTTCGGATCGAGCTGGCGCGAGGTGGAGTCGAGTGGATCGACGGCCGGGTAGATACCCAGCGAGGCGATGTCACGCGACAGCACGACGGTGGAGTCCAAATGCGCGAAGGTGGTGGCCGGCGACGGATCGGTCAGGTCGTCCGCGGGCACATACACGGCCTGGATCGAGGTGATCGAGCCCTTCTTGGTGGAGGTGATGCGCTCCTGCAGCTGGCCCATTTCCTCGGCCAGCGTCGGCTGGTAACCCACCGCCGACGGCATACGGCCGAGCAGCGCCGACACTTCGGTACCGGCCAGCGTGTAGCGGTAGATGTTGTCGACGAAGAACAGGATGTCACGGCCTTCGTCGCGGAAGTATTCGGCCATGGTCAGGCCGGTCAGCGCCACGCGCAGACGGTTGCCCGGCGGCTCGTTCATCTGGCCGTACACCATCGCGACCTTGGAGTTGCCGAGGTTCTTCTCGTCGACGACGCCCGATTCCATCATTTCGTGATAGAAGTCGTTGCCCTCACGGGTACGCTCACCCACGCCGGCGAACACGGACAGACCCGAGTGCGCCTTCGCGATATTGTTGATGAGCTCCATCATGTTGACGGTCTTGCCCACGCCGGCGCCGCCGAACAGGCCCACTTTGCCGCCCTTGGCGAACGGGCACAGCAGATCGATGACCTTGATGCCCGTTTCGAGCAGCTCGGTCGAACCGGCCTGGTCTTCGTACGTCGGCGCTTCGCGGTGAATCGCCCAGTGGCTCTGCGCTTCGACCGGACCGACTTCGTCGATCGGCTCGCCGAGCACGTTCATGATGCGGCCGAGCGTGGCCGGACCGACCGGCACCGAGATCGGCGCGCCGGTGTTGACGGCTTCGAGGCCGCGCTTGAGGCCTTCGGACGAACCCAGCGCGATCGCGCGGACGACGCCGTCGCCGAGCTGCTGCTGCACTTCGAGCGTGAGCTCGGTGCCCGTGACCTTCAGCGCGTCATAGACCTTGGGAATGGCTTCGCGGGGAAACTCGACGTCGACGACTGCGCCGATGATTTGAACGATCTTGCCGGTGCTCATGGCTGTTCTCTGATGTCCTGATACGTGTTGACTTAACCGACCGCGGCCGCGCCGCCGACGATTTCCGCGAGTTCCTTGGTGATGCTGGCCTGGCGCGCCTTGTTGTAGGCGAGCTGCAGCCCCTGAATGATCTTGCCGGCGTTGTCGCTGGCGGCCTTCATCGCGACCATGCGCGCGGATTGCTCCGACGCCGCGTTCTCGATGACGGCCTGGTACACCTGCGACTCGAGATAGCGCAGCAGCACGCTGTCGAGCAGCTCGGGCGCGCTGGGCTCGTAGATGTAGTCCCAGCTCTTGAGCAGGCCTTCGGCCGGCGTGGCCTCGATCGGCAGCAGCTGCTGCACGGTCGGCTTCTGCGTCATCGTGTTGACGAAGCTCGCGTAGACCACATAGACGCGATCGACGCCGCCGTCACGGAACGCGTCGACGAGCACCTTGATGCTGCCGACCAGCTGTTCGAGTGTCGGCTTGTCGCCGAGGTTCGACGCGGTGGCCACCACCTTGCCGCCGATGCGCTTGAAGAAGCCGATGCCCTTGTTGCCGACGATCGCCAGCTCGGCATCGACGCCCTTGTCCTTCCACTCCTTGATCGAGCGGACGGTGGCGCGGAAGGTATTGATGTTGAGGCCGCCGGCCAGACCACGGTCGGTCGATACGATCAGATAGGCCACCTTCTTGACCGGCCTATCGACCATGAACGGATGGCGATATTCCGGATTGGCGTTGGCCAAGTGGCTCATCGTGCGGCGAATCGCTTCCGCGTACGGGCGCGCGGCGCTCATGCGCTCCTGCGCCCGGCGCATCTTCGACATCGCCACCTTTTCCATCGCACGCGTGATCTTCTGCGTGTTCTTCACGCTTTTGATCTTGGTGCGGATTTCCTTAGCGCCGGCCATCGTTACTCCTGGGCAGCGTGCATCTTGCGCACGACGTAATCGTTCGCATGGCGAAGCACGCTAAGATCTCTCTTGATCTTGGTGCGGGACTTACCATTGGCGCCTGCCATCGTTCTATCCCGGCGTTAGATCGCGGACTGCTTGACGTAGGCTTCGATGGCCGACTTCAGTTCGGCTTCGAGATCGTTGTTCCAGTCGCCCTTCTCGTTGAGCTTGGCGACGAGTGAGGCGTAGCTCGCATCGAGGAACTGGTGCAGACCGGACTCCCAGGCCAGCACCTTGTCGACCGGCACCTTGTCGATGAAGCTCTTTTCCACCGCGTAGAGCGAAGCGGCCATGTGCGCGACCGACAGCGGCGCGTACTGCTTCTGCTTCATGAGCTCGGTGACGCGCTGGCCGCGCTCGAGCTGCGCACGGGTGGCGGCGTCGAGGTCGGAAGCGAACTGGGCGAAGGCCGCGAGTTCACGATACTGCGCAAGGTTGGTACGGATGCCGCCCGAGAGCTTCTTGATGACCTTGGTCTGCGCAGCACCACCAACGCGCGACACCGAGATACCGGCGTTCATGGCGGGGCGGATACCGGCATTGAACATGTCGGTTTCGAGGAAGATCTGGCCGTCGGTGATCGAGATCACGTTGGTCGGCACGAAGGCGGACACGTCGCCGGCCTGCGTTTCGATGATCGGCAGCGCGGTCAGCGAGCCGGTCTTGCCCTTCACGGCACCATTGGTCATCTTCTCGACGTACTCGGCGTTCACGCGAGCGGCGCGCTCGAGCAGACGGGAGTGGAGATAGAACACGTCGCCAGGGAAGGCTTCGCGGCCCGGCGGACGGCGCAGCAGCAGCGAAACCTGGCGATACGCGACGGCCTGCTTGGAGAGATCGTCGTAGATGATCAGCGCGTCTTCGCCCTTGTCGCGGAAGTATTCGCCCATCGAGCAGCCGGAATAAGGCGCGATGTACTGCAGCGCGGCGGATTCGGAAGCCGAGGCGGCGACGACCGTGGTGTATTCCATCGCACCGAACTGCTCGAGCTTGCGCACGACGTTGGCGATCGAGCTGGCCTTCTGGCCGATCGCGACGTAGATGCACTTAACGCCCGAGGTCTTCTGGTTGATGATGGTGTCGATGCAGAGCGCGGTCTTGCCGGTCTGGCGGTCACCGATCACGAGCTCGCGCTGGCCGCGGCCGATCGGCACCATCGCGTCGACGGCCTTGTAGCCGGTTTGCACGGGCTGGTCGACCGACTTGCGCGCGATCACGCCCGGGGCGATCTTTTCGATCGGGCTGTAGCCGGCGGCCGTGATGGCGCCCTTGCCGTCGATCGGCTGGCCGAGCGCGTTGACGACGCGGCCGAGCAGGCCTTCGCCGACCGGCACTTCGAGGATGCGGCCGGTGGTCTTCACCGTGTCGCCTTCCTTGAGGTGCTTGTAGTCGCCCAGGACCACGGCGCCGACGGAGTCGCGCTCGAGGTTCAGCGCGAGGCCGAAGCTGTTGCCCGGGAACTCGAGCATTTCACCCTGCAGCGCGTCCGACAGGCCGTGGATGCGCACGATGCCGTCCTGCAGCGACACGATGGTGCCGGTGTTGCGGGCCTCGGTGGCCGCATCGAAGTTCTGGATGCGTGCCTTGATCAGGTCGCTGATTTCGGAAGGGTTGAGTTGCATGTCGATTCCTGCTGGTTCCTAGAGACGCGCGAGGCGCATCGTGTCGGCATCTTTTGCCGGATGAGCTCATGCCCGTCCGGTCCATCGTTTGCTGCTCCGGGCGCCCGCTTTCGCGAGGCGCCCGGCCCTTCTTGTGACTTACTTTTCGAGCGAGCTCTTGAGCCGTTCCAGCTCGCCGCTGACCGAACCGTCGATGACGAGATCGCCTGCGCGGATCACCGCACCCGCGATGAGGCTCTCGTCGACCTTCCAGTCGATCGCGACCTGCCGGTTCAGCCGGCTGCCGACGGCCTTGGCGAGCTGAGCCTGCTGCGCATCCGGAACCGATGCGGCCGACGTGATTTCCACATCGACCCGCGTTTCGGCTTCGGCACGCAGCGCCTCGAACTGCTCGGCGATCAGCGGCACCAGCTTGAGACGACCGTTCTCGGCGAGCAGCCGGACGAAGCCCTGGCCTTCACGGCCGATGGACTCGCCCAACGAAGCCGACAGCGCATCCGCGAGCGCCTGACGGGTCACCTTGGGGTGGCCGATCATGGCGGCGACATCGGGTGCGGTCACCGCGGCCGACAGCGCCGCGAGGCGATCGGTCCAGGCCTTGAGGCTGCCCGACTCCCTGGCCAGTTCGAAAACGGCCTTGGCGTAAGGGCGAGCCAGCGTCTGCAGTTCAGCCATGACGTTCTCGATAGCCTTTAGCTTAGATGCGGCCGGCCAGGTCTTGCAGGATGTCGGCGTGCGCCTGGGCGTTGACTTCGCGCTTGAGGATGCGCGCGGCACCCAGCACGGCGAGATCAGCCACTTCCTTGCGCAGCGCTTCCTTGGCTTGCGTGACCTGGCTTGCCACTTCGGCCTGCGCGCTCGCCTTGATGCGATCGGCTTCGGCAGCGGCGGTGCCCTTGGCGGCTTCGACCATCTGCGTGGCCTGCTTGTTGGCGGCCGCGATGATGTCCTGGGCCTGCGCACGCGCCGCCTTCAGTTCGGCATCGCTCTTGGCAGAGGCTTCCTTGAGCGAAGCGGCGCCGCGCTCGGCTGCGGCCAGACCTTCAGCGATCTTCGCACGACGCTCTTCGAGCGCCTTGGTGATCGGCGGCCACACGAACTTCATCGTGAACCAGACGAAGATGAAGAACACGATCATCTGGCCGATGATGGACGGGATACTCGCTTGCATCGCGGTTCTCTTTTAAGGAGTCGGTCGAACTTGAACTGAAGATGCCGGCGGCGTCTTACTGCTGCAGGGCGGCGAGCAGCGGGTTCGCGAACATCATCAGCAGGCCCATGGCGACGCCGATGATCGCGATGGCGTCGAGCAGGCCGGCGATGATGAACATGCGGGTCTGCAGCATGTTGGCGAGTTCCGGCTGGCGGGCAGCGCCTTCCAGGAACTTGCCGCCCAGCAGGCCGAAGCCGATGGCGGTGCCGAGAGCCGCCAGGCCGAAGATCAGGCCGATGGTGATGGCGGTGTTGGCTTGGATTGCAGCGATCAGCTCCATGGGGTACTCCGTTCTCTTTTTAGCGGTGGTGAAAAAGACGTTGTGGTTACAGCGATCAAGATGTGTTGCGGTGAAGCGTGAAGCTCTTTGCAGCGATAGCGAATCAGTGGTGCTCGTAGGCCATGCTCAGGTAGACGATGGTCAGCGTCATGAAGATGAACGCCTGCAGGGTCACGACGAGAATGTGGAACAGTGCCCAGGCCAGGCCGGCAATGATCTGCCCGCCGAACAGGCCGATCGAGAGCGCATTCGGGCCGGTCCAGGCCATGCCCAGCAGCGCGATCAGGATGAAGATCAGCTCACCGGCGTAGAGGTTGCCGAACAGTCGCAGTGCGAGCGACATCGGGCGGGCCAGATATTCGACGCAGTTGAGCAGCACGTTGGCCGGCAGCATGTAGGCGCCGAACGGATGGGTCAGGAATTCCTTGGCGAAGCCGCCGGCGCCCTTGCCCTTGAAGCTGTAGACGAAGATCAGGATGAAGACCGAGATCGACAGCGCGAAGGTGGCGCTCATGTCGGCGGACGGAACCACGCGCAGATAGGCATGGTGCGGATCGTGACCGGCGGCAGCAGAAACCTGAGCCCAGATTTCCGGCAGCAGGTCGACCGGCAGCAAATCCATGCAGTTCCAGAGGAACACCCAGACGAAGATGGTCAGGGCCAGCGGCGCGACGAATGCGCGGTTGCCGTGGAAGCTGTCCTTGACCGAGTTGTCGACGAATTCGACGATGAACTCGATGGCGGCCTGCAGCTTGCCCGGCACGCCCGAGGTCGCACGAACCGCGACGTAGCGGAACAGCGTGAGGAAGATCAGACCGAGGACGGTCGAGAAGATCAGCGTGTCGAGATGCCAGGCGGTCAGCGAAATGAACTTATCGTCGCCGGCATAAGTCAAATGCTGAAGATGGTGGGTGACGTATTCCGCCGGGGTTTTTTCCGCGCTCGCCATCACTCTTTCCAAAGCAAAGAAAACCAGTAGATCGAAAGGGTCGCCAGATATGCCGTGATGAACGGCAGGAACTGGTTCCCGAATATTTTGATCGCGGAGACGAATACCACCCCCGCGAGCACGTATTTCCAGGCCTGTGCGCGATAGAAATCCGACAACATCGCACCAGGGCTCTGCCTTTTTCGGCCCAAGGCTTTCAGGGCCGTATAAAAACTGATCAACGCACTGGCGGCTCCCCCGGCCAACGCGGCGACTGCGGCAGCCCGACCATTGAGCCCCCACCAGACGCCGGCGGCGACCATGCCGACCAGCAGCTGATACCACGCCAGGCGCGTTGCCAGAGACATCCGCTTTACCTTTAACGCCGTATCAAGCCCATCAAGTATACGGGGGCCATTGCGGCGACTTCAACTAGACATACGTCGAAGATATCGACGTTTCGGCTCACTATCGCACTCAGATCGACGCCAGTCGGCTCAGATCGGTACAGGGCGCCTTGAACGACCGGTCAGTCGTTCTACGTAGGCAACGGGTCGGATTTTCTGCTTCAGGATTCGAGCGCCGCGAGCAACCGGTCCAGCTCCTGGGCGCTGCGAAAACTCACGGTGAGCTTGCCGCGCCCGGCCCCGTTCTGCTGCAGGCGGACCGGCAAGCCGAAGCGACCCGCGAGCCGTTGTTCGAGATCGCTGGATGGGGCCGGCGCGGCGCGGCGCGGCTTGTCTTCGGTTTTCTGCTGCGCCGCCTGCACCAGGGCTTCGGTCTGGCGCACGGTCAGGTGCTCGTCGATCACTCGCAGCGCCAGCGCGGTCTGCTGGGTGCCCTGCAGCCCAAGCAGCGCCTTGGCGTGGCCGAGCGTGAGGCGATCCTCGCGCAGCCAGCCCTGCACTTCCTCGTTGAGCTCCATGACGCGCAGCAGGTTGGTGATGCTGGCGCGCTTGCGGCCGACCGCGGTCGCGGCCTGCTCGTGCGTGATTCCGCATTCCTGGATCAGCTTGTGCAGGGCCTCGGCCTCTTCGAGCGGATTCAGATCGGAACGTTGAATATTCTCGACCAGCGCGACCGCCATCGCCCCGCGCTCGTCGAGCGAGCGCACGACGGCCGGAATGCTCTTGAGCCCCGCCTGCTTGGCCGCACGCCAGCGGCGTTCGCCGGCGACGATCTCGAAACGATCGCCCTCGATCGGGCGCACCACGATCGGCTGCACCACACCCTGCGCGGCGATCGAGCTGGCCAGTTCCTCGAGCGCTTCGGCGTCGAAGTGCCGGCGCGGCTGATGCTTGCCGGGCTGCAGCTGGTCGAGCGGCAGTTCGCGCAGCTCTTCGCCGGGCTCTACCGGAGCGGCGGCGGTATTGACGCTGCTTAGCAGCACATCGAGGCCGCGGCCGAGGCCGCGCTTTTTCGTACTCATAAGAAGGTGCTCAGGCGTTCAGGCGCATCTGGCCGCCATCGTGGCGGCGCAGCATTTCGCCCGCGAGCGCCAGATAGGCCTTGGCACCGGTGCTCTGCGGGTCGTACATCATGACGGGAAGGCCGTGGCTCGGCGCCTCGGCCAGACGCACATTGCGCGGGATGATGGTGCGATAGACCTTGTCGGGGAAATGCTCGGTGAGCTGCGCCGACACGTCGTTAGCAAGGTTGTTGCGCGGATCGAACATGGTCCGCAGCAGGCCGTCGATCTCGAGCTTGGGGTTGATCACGCGCTTGATCTTCTGGACGGTGTCGACAAGCGCGGTGAGACCTTCGAGCGCGTAGTACTCGCACTGCATCGGAATCAGCACGCCGTCGGCCGAAACCAGCGCGTTGACGGTGAGCTTGGACAGCGCCGGCGGGCAGTCGAGGATGATGTAGTCGAATTGCCCGGCCACTTCGGCCAGCGCGCTCTTGAGCGCGAAATCGCCCGCCGCGACGTCGCGCAGCTTGATCTCGGCCTCGGTCATGTCGCCGTTGGCCGGCATCAGCGAGATGCCGAGTTCGGGCAGGTACTGGATCGCGCTGGCCGGCGGCGTCTGCTCGAGCAGCACGTCGCGCGCGGTCAGCTGCACCGACGTCTTGTCGACGCCCACGCCCATCGTCGCGTTGCCCTGGGCATCGAGATCGACCAGCAGCACGCGGCGCTTGGTGGCCGCGAGCGAGGCAGCGAGATTGATCGAGGTGGTGGTTTTTCCAACGCCACCCTTTTGATTGGCTACGGCGATGACGTGGGTCATTGGGGCTTCAAGTGGCGGTGAGGATGACGGCGTGACGGTCTTCGGACAGCCCGGGCACCCGCAGGCGATGCGTCGCATCGATGCGGCAACCGGGCGGCAACGCCGACAGCTCGGCGCTCTCTAGTTTGCCTTTCATGGCGACCCATTGACCACCCGGCGCGAGCAGCTCGCGGGTTCCAGTGACGAAATCGGCCAGGCTCGCGAAGGCCCGGCTCAGCACTTGGTCGAACGGCTCGTCGGGCTCGAAAGCTTCGGCGCGCGCTTCAGCCACGCTGGCATTCGCCAGCCCGAGCGAGCGTACGGCGTGACGCATGAAGCGGGTTTTCTTGCCGTTGGAATCGAGCGTGGTCACCTGCAGCCCGGGCCGGGCGATCGCGAGCACCAGGCCCGGCAGGCCGGCGCCAGCACCGACGTCGATGATGCGATCACCCTGTATGTACGGCAGCACCGCGAGCGAATCGAGCAGGTGCCGCGTGACCATCTGCTGCGGATCGCGGATTGCGGTGAGGTTGTAGGCCGCGTTCCACTGCTCGAGCTCCGCCAGATACGCCAGCAGCTGCGGCACCGCCGCTTCGGGCAGATCGAGCGCCAGCGCCTCGATACCGTCGCGCAGCCGCCGTTCGAGTCGCGAAATGTGGGGAGAGAGCGCCAAGACAGCGGCTCCAGCGGGAGGGCCGCGGAGTATAAGCCCAAGCGCCGAAGCCGATCCCGGCGCCCGAGACCGGCGGGCCACACCAATGAAAAGGCCAGCGAACGCTGGCCTTTTTTCATCTCCACGCCCGACAGCGCGATCAGCGCTTGCGAGCCCCCGCCACTACCAGCACGATGCCCGCGAGCAGGATCGCGCCCGAGGCCACCGGCGTGACCGGGAAAGCTTTCTTCTCTTCCTTGTTGATTTCGACCGGGCCGATGTCGGCCACCTTTTTGTCGTGCTTGAACACCACGCCGCCGAAGACGAAGCCGAGGATGCCCAGAATCACCAGAACGATGCCGAAGACTTTCATGTCACCAAACTCCCTTGGTAAGAGCGCCGGTCGGCGCACGCCAGCGGAGTTTTGACGAGCGCCTTAAACCGCTCCTGAATGAGCCATCGGCAACCATAGCCGGACTTCGAGCCCGCCCTCGGCGCGATTGGCCAGGGCGACGCGGCCACCGTGGGCTTCGGTGATCTCGCGGCACAGCGTCAGGCCCAGGCCGGTGCCTTCCGGCTTGGTCGAATAGAACGGCAGCAAGGCGCTCGCGAGCACGGTTTCCGACATGCCCGGGCCGCGGTCCATCACGCGGATCAAGAACTGGCCGTCGTCGAGCTGCTGCACCGCGAGCCGCACCGCATCGGCCGGGCTGCCCGATTCGTGCGCGTTCTTGAGCAGGTTGATGAGCACCTGCTCGATCTGCGCCGCATCGAAGTTGGCGGGCTCGGTGGGCAGTTCGCCTTCGAGCCCGAACCGCACCGCGCGCTGCAGGCGCGGCAGGAACGACGACCAGTCGATGCGCTCGAGCCGCGGCTGCGGCAGCTTGGCGAAGCGCGCGTAGTTTTCGAGGAAATGCCGCAGGCGCGCGCTGCGTTCCTCGATGGTTTCGAAGATGCCGTCGAGCAGGTCCGTGCGCTGCGCCTGCACCGCGAGCCGTCCCGAATGCGCGAGCGAGGAGATCGGCGCGAGCGAGTTGTTGAGCTCGTGGCTGATCACGCGAATGACCTTCTTCCAGGTCGCGAGCTCCTGCCGCGTGAGTTCGCGCGTAAGGCTCTTGAACTGGTACAGCCGATGCTCGCGCGTGTTGAGCCGGAACTGGTTGCGCGTGACGTGCAGAATCTCGGGTTCGCTGCCTTCGATCTCGACCGTGTAGAGCCCGTCGAGCTCGGCGCGTGCAGCCTCGCGCAGCGAAGGCGGACAAGCGTCGAGCACCGTTTCGAACAGCACGCCCTCCATGCGCCGGCCATCGGCGAAGCGCCGGCGCGCCGCGGTGTTGGCGTAAAGCACGTGCCCGCTGTCGTCGACGAGCACGAGCGACTGCGGCGAAGACTGGATCACCGTGTCGAGCAGCAGCTCGCGCTGGTAGAGGTTCTGCCGCTCCGATCGCAGGATGTCGCCGACGCTGTTGTAGGCCGCGGCCAGATCGCCGAGCTCGTCGCGCCGCCGCACCGCGAGATTGATGCTGAAATCGCCGTCGCGCAGCGAGGACACGCCGTCGATGAGCGCCTGCAGGTAGCGGCTCACGGGCGCCATTGTGCGACGGATCACGAGCAGCGTGACCGGCAGGATCAGCGCGCAGGAAAACAGCAGGGCCAGCACCCCATCGTCGACCTGTCGCGCGATGCAGACGCCGAGCACGGCGCCGCCGGCCGCGAGCGCGGCCGCCACGGCGAGCGTCTTGCCTTCGAGCGAAATGGCGCGCATCGCTAGCGGCGCAGGCTCATTCGGTGGCGGGCTCGCTCTTCTGCAAGCCGAACTTTTCCATGCGCCGGTACAGCGCCTGCCGCGACAGACCCAGTTCGCGCGCGGCGGTGGCGATGACGCCGCCGCTGCGCGCGAGCACCGCCTGCAGGGTTTCGCGATCGGGCTCGGGCAAGGGCTGCGCGCCGTGATGCGCCTCGCCGGGCTTCTCATTGACCACCGGCAGGCCAAGTTCGCGCGGCTGGATCACTTCGCCGGCCGCGAGCAGGCAGGCGCGCCTCACGCAGTTCTGCAGCTCGCGCACGTTGCCGGGCCACGGATACGCGAGCAGCGCGCGCTCGGCTTCGAAGCTCAGCCGATGCGCGTTGTCGAGAAACGCGCGCGCGGTCACCAGCACGTCGTCCGGACGATCGCGCAGCGGCGGCACGCGCAGCTCGATCACGTTGAGCCGGTAGTACAGGTCTTCGCGGAAAGTGCCGGCCGAAATGGCGGCGCGCAGATCGGCGTTGGTCGCGCTGACCACGCGCACCTTCACGCTGCGCGTCTGCGTGCTGCCGAGGCGCTCGAACTGCCCGGTCTGCAGCACGCGCAGCAGCTTGACCTGGCCTTCGAGCGACAGCGTGCCGATTTCGTCGAGGAACAAGGTGCCGCCATCGGCCGCTTCGAAGCGGCCGACGCGCGCCTTCTGCGCACCCGTGAACGCGCCGGCTTCGGCACCGAACAGCTCGGCGCTCATGAGCTCCTGCGGCAGCGCACCGACGTTCACGCGAATGAACGGGCCATCGGCCACCGATGAATTGGCCTGCACGATCTCGGCAATCTTTTCCTTGCCCGCCCCGTTCGGCCCGGTGATCAGCACCGGCACGTCCGCATGCGCGACGCGCGTGGCCAGCGTGACGATCTCGTGCATGGCGTCGGATTCATAGACCAGCCCGGCCAGATCGAATGCGCCGGCGACGCGCGTGCGCACCGCCTTGCGCGCCGAGCGCAGCCGCTGGTTCTCGCGCGTGGCCTGGCGCAGCTTGAGCAGGTTGTGCACCGTGGTGATGAGCTTGGCGTCGTCCCAGGGCTTGCCGAGATAGTCGGCGGCGCCCGCGCGCATGAGCTCGACCGCGTGCTCCAGGTGCGTCCAACCCGTCAGCAGGATCACCGGCAGGTCCGGATCGCTTTCGCGTATCGCATGGAACAGCTTGATGCCGTCTTCGCCCGAAGTGGTGTCAGCACCGAAGTTCATGTCCTGGATGACCAGATCGACGTCCTCGTTCTCGAGGAACTCGATCGCCTCGGCCGGGGTGTAGCGCGAGTGCGTCTTGAGCCCGTGCAGCGCGAACAGCACTTCGAGCGCCATGCAGACGGCGCGGTTGTCATCGACGATCAGAACCGTGGCCATGGGGAGTCTCGAATCGGAGAGAACGCTATCGGTGACGGTGCGACGCGGGTCGCGAAGCCCGCATCATATGCTGCGCGTCGCCAGCGCGGGCGACAGCCGCGAAGCCCGCATCGCCGGTCCCATGACCGACAGCAGTCCGAGCAGCAGCAGCGCGAACGCGCCCACCACGAGGCCCGCCCAGGGCAACTCGGGCAGCGACATGTTGCGCATGAGCACCACGTTGAGTCCGCGCGCCGCGATCACGCCGGCGATCACGCCGCAGGAGGTGATCAGCAGGTTCTCGGTCACGAAGTAGCGCACGATGTCGATGCGCGTCGCCCCGAGCGCCCGCCGCACGCCGATCTGCTTGCGGCGCAGGTTCACCCACAGGCTCACCATGCCGACGATGCCGCTGGCGGTCACGAGCAGCAGGAACGCGGTCACCGCGATCAGCAGGCCGGCCACCGCGTGCTCGCCGCGATAGCGCGTCGCGCGCAGCTCGGCGATCGATTGAATGCCCTTGAGCACCACGCGGTCCGGATCGTTCTTGGCGAGCGTATCGAGCACCGTCTGACGCGCCGAAGCGCTCGCGCCGGGCTTGAGCCGGATCACGTAAGGGTTGTAGGACTGCAGCAGGCGCTGCGGAAACACCACCGTGAACAAGTGGTTTTCGCGCAGCTGCGCCCACGGCGTCTGCAGGCGGCCGATCACGCCGATGACGGTCACGGCCGGCGCATCGCTACTGTTGCCCAGGTACATCGTCTTGCCGACCGCCGAAGCCGCGTCGGGGAACATTTTCTTCGCGAACTCCTGCGTGATCAGCACGATCGGCGGATTGTCACGCGAAGTCGCCGGATCGATGACCGCGATCTCCTCGGGCGAAAAATAGCGCCCTTCGAGCAGCTTCACGCCGTAGGTCTTGAGCAGGCTGCCGTCGTCGAAGCTCATGCCGGCGCTGATGTTAGGCGAACTGTTGGTGCGCTCGAGCGCGAATCCGGCGCTCCAGCCACCCTGGCCGAGCGGCACGTGGTTGGTCACGCTGGCCGATTCGACGTCGGGCAGCGAGCGCAGCGCGGCCAGGTCGCGCTGCTGCAGCGCATCGAGGTTCTGCTCGCTGGTCATGCCGAAGCGCACGGTCAGCACGCGGTTCTCGTCATCGATGCCCGACGGACGCGCGGCGGTGGCGAGGCGATCGCGAATGACATAGGCCGCGTTGACGACGATGGCGAAGGTCAGCGCCACCTGAGCCGCGATCAGCAGGGCGCCGGTCTTGTTGCGCAGCAGGGCCGACAGGATGGGACGGATTTCCATGGTCTTGTTCCGGTTTCGTGATCTGGCGGATGCGGCGTTATTGGGACTTGAGCTGCAAGGCCGGTACCACCTGCATCGCGCGCCAGGTCGGCAGCAGGCCGGCGATGACCGACGAGGCGATCGACAGCAGCACGGTGGTCAGCAGCATCAGCGCATCCATCTTGGCGAGCGCTTCGAGGTCGGGCGACTGCCGCGCCATCAGGTGCAGCATGCCGTAGGCGAGCGCGACACCGATGAGGCTGCCGACCAGGCCGAGCGTCGCGGCTTCGATGAGGTATTGCGCGCAGATCTGGCTGCGGCTCGCGCCGAGCGCGCGGCGCACGCCGATCTCGCCCGAGCGCGCGGTGAACTTGGCGAGCAGCAGGCCGATGGTGTTGACCAGGCACACGGTCAAAAAGCCGAACGCGAGCCAGGTCTGCAGCTTGGTGTCGTCGTCGACCACGCCGATGAACGACAGCCAGTCGCGCACGTCGTAGAGCTCGGCGCCTTCCTTGTGCGGCAGGCGGCCGCGCGCACGCTGCTGCTGCACGTAGCCGTCGATGTAATCCTTGTACGCCTGGCGTTCGCCGGCGGTTTCGGTCTCGGCCCAGAAGTGCATGAAGGTGCATTCGGAGCCGACCAGGCCCTTGAAGCCCGGCTCGGCGTCGTCCTGGCAGTTGATGTTGCCGTTGATGACCTGCTCGGTCGCGATCGCCGTCGTCAGCGGAACGAAGACCTCGTCGACGTCGGACAGACCGGCGCCAACGCCGCGGCCACCGTTCTCCATCAGATAGAAGCGCGGCAGCATGACGAAACGCTTGAGAACGCCGACCACGCGATACTCGTTGCCCGCGAAACGCAGCATCTTGCCGACCGCGGGTTCGTCGCCGTAGAGCTTCTGCGCCGTCTCGGTCGACAGCACGATGGTGCGCGCCTCGGCGTTCTCGTCCTGCTTGGACCAGGCCGAACCCTGCGTGAAGTCCAGATTCATCATCGCGAAGAAATCGCGATCCACCGCCATGCCGCTGGCGATGAAATTGCGGATGCCCTGGCGCTCGGGCTCGATGATGCCGGCGGTGCCGTACATGCCGCTGCGGCGCACGCCCTGCGCGCCTTCGCGCAGGTTCTTCACGTCGATCCACGACAGGCCGCGCGCCTTGCCTTCCTCGTCGTTGTTGTCTGCCGGGCGGTTGTCGATCGTCACCGTGAACAAGCGGTTGCTTTTCTGTGGAATCGGGTCGCTCGACATCATGTAGAGCACGGTCAACGTCGACATGCTCGCGGCCACGCCGACCGCGAGCGTGACGATGACGAGCGCGGTGAGTGCGGGTGAGCGCCGCAGCTGGCGCAGGCCGAGCTTGAAGTAGTAGCCGATCATGGCTTCAGCCCACCGCCGACAGCGTGGATTCTTCGCGCGGTGCCTTGCGCGGCGTCTTGGCGAAATCGCTGGCCTGGCCGTCCATGATGTGGATGTTGCGATGCACGCGGCGCGCAAGCTCCGGATCGTGCGTGACCATGACGATGGTGGTGCCGCGCGAGTTGATGTCTTCGAGCATGTTCATGACTTCGCGCGCCATCAGCGAATCGAGGTTGCCGGTCGGTTCGTCCGCGAACAGGATGCGCGGGCTGCCTGCGAGCGCGCGCGCGATCGCCACGCGCTGCTGCTGACCGCCCGAGAGCTGCGACGGCAGATGCTTGAGGCGCGAGGCCAGACCGACGCGTTCGAGCGCCTCCTTGATGCGCTGGTCGCGCTCACCCGCGCTCATGCCGCGATAGCGCAGCGGCACGTCGACGTTGTCGTAGACGTTCAGGTCCGGAATCAGGTTGAACGACTGGAAGATGAAACCGATCTTGACGTTGCGGATCTTCGAGCGCTCGCGATCGGACAGCCGCGAAACGTCCTTGCCGTCGAGCGTGTAGCGCCCTTCGTCGAAGGTTTCGAGCAGGCCCGCGATATTCAGGAAGGTGGTCTTGCCCGAGCCGCTTGGCCCGGTGACGGCGACGAATTCGCCCTCGGCCACCTGCAGGCTCAGCGAGCGCAGCGCGTGCGTCTGCACGAGGTCGGTGCGGTAGATCTTCTGTACGCCTTCCATTTTCAACATGGCCATTTTCGTGTTCCCGTTCTTGATGTCGTCAGATGTCGTCGTTGCGAATTTTTTCAGCGGACCAGCACGCTCGCCGCGTTGTCGAAGGCGTCGTCGCCCGAAATCACCACCACGTCGTCGGGCTTCAGGCCCGAAGTCACTTCGACGCGATCGATCGCCACCGCGCCGAGCGTGATCGGCGTGCGCTGGGCGACGCCGTCACGCAGCACGTAGGCATAGCGGCCGCCGCCCGCGTCGATGAACGAGCCGCGCGGCAGCTGCACCACGCCCTCGCGGTTGTCGAGCACGATGCGCGTCGAGATGCGCTGGTTCTGGCGCAGCTCCGGCGGCACCGCATCGTCGAAGGCGACGCGGCCGGTGACGAGGTTGTTGTTGACCTCGGGCGAGATCGCGGTCAGATGGCCGCGCACCGTGCGCGCGCCGATCGTCACTTCCGCCGGCATGTCGAGGCCGAGGCTGTCGGCGTAGGTTTCGGGCACCTGGATCTCAACTTCGAGCTTGGACAGATCGACCACCGTCAGGATCGGCGCATTGGCGGCGATGGCCTGGCGCTGCACCACGTTGAGCGTGCCGATCACGCCGTCCACCGGCGCGACGATGTTGAGTTCGTCGACGCGGCGCTGCAGGTTGTCGACGAGCAGCTGCTGGCGATCGACTTCGAGCTTGCGCGTGCGCAGCTGGAAATCGAGGCTCTGGTTCTTGAGCTTGAATTCGTCCTGCGCGTGCTGGTACTTCACCTGCGCGATGCGCAACTCGTCGGCGCGGCGATCGGCTTCCACCTTCGGCAGCACGCCGAGCGCGTCTTGGGCGCGCTTGAGCTCACGCTCGGCCGATTCGACGCTGACCTTGGCGAGCTCGACGGCCTGGCGGTTCTGCAGGCGCGAGGTTTCGACGTCGACGCGCTCGCGATCGAAGGTCGCGTGCAGGCCTTGCAGGTTGGCGTTCTCGCGCTCGAATTCGTTGGTGACTTCGGGGCTGTCGAGCACCGCGAGCAGCTGGTTCTGCTTCACGCGCTCGCCGGCTGCGACTTTCAGCGCCACCGTGCCGAGCGCCGGCGCATACAGCGTCGGGCTCACCGCCGCCACCACGCGGCCCTGCGCCGACAAGTCCGAAACGAAAGCCCCGCGCGTCACCGTCGCCAGACGCAGGCGCTCGGCGGCGACCGAGCGCTGCGCTCCGCCCAAGCTCATGAGCAGCCAGGCCAGCGCGCCGAGCACCGCGAGGCCGGCCACGGCGTAGATCGCGAAGCGCTTGCGCGAACGCGGCGCGATGGCGATGTCCTGACTCGAAGTATCCGGAATCAGGCCCGATGAGGTGGTCGACAGGGTCATGGCAGGCAGTGGTGTGAGCGGTCGTGCCACGGATATGGCAAGGCCCGTGCAACTCTTCCACGCCAGCTGTCAAGCCATTGATCGGCTTGTGCTTATCGCCGTTTTTCAAGCATGGGAACGCAGACCCGCGAGTGTCCGCCGCGCGACTGCGGACACCTGCGGACACCTCGGCGCGTCCAGCGGTCGTCCGCGGCTAGCCCGCATTTCTCACAGGGGGATCGAGCGCTGGCCGTTGGCGAGGACGCTCACGAAGCCGGGCTGGAGCGAACCCGATGGTGATTCCATCGGGTGAGTGAAACCCAAGTCGTGAGCGCCGCAGGCAGGCCGGCGCCGATCCAGCCGGAGAATCCTCCGGCACCCCGTTACGCAACAGGCTCGGAATGTCGAATGCGACTCGGGAGAAGCACGGGATGCTCCGGCGACCTGTGAGAAATGCGGGCTAGCGCTTCAGCGAGCCGAGCAGCCCGCGCAGCAGCTGCCTGCCGAGCTCGCGGCCGAGCGTTCCGGAGAGCCCGCGCACCGCGCTTTTCACCGCCGCCTCAGCCACCGAGTCGCCGCGTCTCGCGGCCGGCTTGCGCCTGGGCTCCGGCGCACGCGAACCCTTGCCGAAGGCGTCTTCGACCTGCTGCTGCCAGCCGGAATCGTCCGATGACGGCGCCGGCTTTGCCGCGGCGGCACGCGCCGTCAGCCGCTCGTAGGCCGATTCGCGATCGATCGCCTGCTCGTAGCGCCCGCGCACCGGGCTGCGCTCGACGATCGCGGCACGCTCCGCATCGCTCAGCGCGCCGATGCTCGATTGCGGCGGACGGATCAGCGTGCGCTCGACCGCGCTCGGAATGCCGTCATCGCCGAGCGTGGACACCAGCGCCTCGCCGACGCCGAGCTCGGTGATCGCGCTCGCGACGTCGAGCCCCGGGTTCGCGCGAAAGGTCTCGGCCGCGGCGCGCACGGCTTTCTGATCGCGCGGCGTGAACGCGCGCAGCGCGTGCTGCACGCGATTGCCGAGCTGGGCGAGCACGGCGTCGGGCAGATCGAGCGGATTCTGGGTGACGAAATAAAGCCCCACGCCCTTGGAGCGGATCAGCCGCACCACCTGCTCCACCTTGTCGACCAGCGCGGCGCTCGCGTCCTTGAACAGCAGATGCGCTTCGTCGAGAAACAGCACGAGGCGCGGCTGGTCGGCGTCGCCCTGCTCGGGCAGCTGCTCGTAGAGCTCGCCGAGCAGCCACAGCAGCACGGCCGCGTAGAGCTGCGGCTGCAAGAACAGCTGATCGGCCGCGAGCAGATGCACCAGGCCGCGTCCCGACAGATCGGTGCGCAGCAGGTCGGACAGGTCGAGCGCCGGCTCGCCGAAGAAGTGCTCGCCGCCGGCCGATTCGAGCGCGAGCAGGGCGCGCTGGATCGCCGCGATCGAGGCCGACGAGATCAGCCCGTAATCGGCACCGAGCGCCTTGGCGTTGGCCGCGAGGTGATTGAGCAGGGCGCGCAGGTCTTTGAGGTCGAGCAGCAGCAGGCCGTGATCGTCGGCATAGCGAAACGCCAGCGAGAGCACCGAGGCCTGCACGTCCGACAGCGCCAGCAGGCGCGCGAACAGCAGCGGCCCGAGATCGGACACCGTCGCCCGCAGCGGATGGCCGCGCCGGCCGAACACATCCCAGAACACCACCGGACAGGCGGCCGGCCGATAGGCCTCCATTCCGGTCTTGGCCGCACGCGCCTCGAGCTTGGGGCCGCCGGCCGATGCCTTGGCGATGCCCGACAGATCGCCCTTGATGTCGACCGCGAGCACCGGCACGCCGATCGCCGAGAAGCCTTCGGCGAGCACCTGCAAGCTCACGGTCTTGCCGGTTCCGGTCGCGCCGGCGATCAGGCCGTGACGGTTGGCGTAGCGGGCATCGAGGCATTGCGGCGTCTGGCCGCGGCCGATCAGCAGGGAGGCCGTCATGCGGGGTCGATCACGAAAGGAGGACGAGGCCGCTATGGTCGTCCGCGCGCCGTCGGCCGACAAGCGCGGCCGATGCGCCGCCGAAAGCCGGCTCGCCCGCCACGCACGGGAGTAACATGCCGCCCACGACAAGAAACGGGCCGACCCGGATGTTGGCCTGCATCAACACAGTGAAGAATCGATGCGCCCCGAGCTTCCGATGACGCTCAAGTACTACTTCGGTACCGCCGTCGTCGCCACCAGCGCGCTGGTGGCCTCGGTGACGCTCGGCTACGTCGAAGACAACACCATCACGCTGGTCAGCGTGGCCCTGCCCCTGTTCCTGCTCGGTGCCTCGGCGGCCTGGTTCCTCGATGCGCTCGATCGCCGGCTATCGGAGCTCTCGCGCACCGCGACGCGGCTGTCGGCCAACGATCCTTCGGTGATCGCCGCCAACACCGCGCGCGACTCGGTCGGCCAGATCGCGCGCTCGCTCGAAGGCGTCGAGAACCGCATGACCGAGCTGCAGGCGCGCATCGACCAGCAGCGCGCCATCGTCGAGCACGCGCCCGATGCGATGTGGGTCTATCACGTCGAGAGCGGCATGCTCGTCGACATCAACCAGAAATTCGCCGACCTGTGCGGCTATTCGCGCGATCAGATGATCGGCATGACGCCGGCCCAGCTCAGCGCTCCGTTCCAGGGCGACGGGCAGCAGCTCGAAGCCTTCATGGCATCCCTGATCCGGCGCGCGCTCGACGGCGAGCGCGTGGTGATGCCGATCAAGATCATCACGCGCGCCGGCGTGCCGGCCGATTGCGAACTGCGCGCCATCCGCCTGCCCTCGCTGCCCGGCCGCACGCTGGTCGGCGGCTCGATGATCGATGTCGGCGAACGCCTGCGCGGCGAGCAGGCGCTGGCCTACCGGCTTTCGTTCGAAGCGCTGATCTCGCGCCTGTCCACCGAAATGATCAGCCTGAGTTCGGGCTCGGTCGATCGCGGCATCCGCTATGCGCTCGAGGAAATCGGCCGCTTCGCGCAGGCCGATCGCAGCTACGTGTTCCAGTTCGGCGAAGACGGCCGAACCGTCTCGTGCACGCACGAGTGGTGCGGAGACGGCATCGAGCCGCAGCATTCGCGCCTGCAAGCGCTGTCGGTCGACACCTTTAGCTGGTGCGTCGAGCGCCTGCGTCGCGGCGAAGTGCTGCATGTGCCGCGCGTGAGCGAGCTGCCGGCCGAAGCGCGCGCCGAACGCGAGGAATGGCAGGCGGAAGGCATTCAGTCGTTGCTGCTCGTGCCGATGCGAACCTCGCTCGACGTGCCCGGCTACGTCGGCTTCGACTGGGTGCGCGGAGAAAAGCGCTGGCCGCCCGAGCTCATCTTCGTGCTCACGATCTTCGGTGAGATGGTCAGCAATCTGCTGTCGCGCCAGCGCGTCGACAGCGAGCTCGAAGGCCAGCGCGCCGCGCTCGAGCAATCGATCGGCGAACTCACGCGCAGCAACTCCGAGCTGCAACGCTTCGCCTATGCGGCCTCGCACGACCTGCAGGAGCCGCTGCGCGCGATCTCGGGCTTCTCCGACCTGCTCGCGCGCCGCTACAAGGGCAAGCTCGATCCGACCGCCGACGAATATCTCGAATTCGTCCGCGAAGCCGTCGCCCGCATGCGCTCGATGATCGTCAACCTGCTCGACTACTCGCGCATCGAATCGAGCCCCAAGCCGTTCGAGCGCTGCGACCTCAACAGCATCTACCGCATGGCGCTATCGAACCTGCATGCCTCGATCGAGGAGCTCGACGCGCATCTGCAGTGCGAGCCGCTGCCCGAAGTGATGGGCGATGCCTCGCAACTCGTGCAGCTGCTGCAGAACCTGATCGGCAACGCGATCAAGTTCCACGGCCGGGAACAACCGCAGGTCGCGGTGACCGCGCGCCTCGTCAACGGCGAATGGCGCATCAGCGTGACCGACAACGGCATCGGCATCGAGCCTGGCGATACGGAGCGCGTGTTCGAGGTGTTCAAGCGCCTGCACGCGGCGGATCGCTATCCGGGCAGCGGTATCGGCTTGTCGGTCTGCAAGCGGATCATCGAGCGGCATCGCGGGCGGATCTGGGCGGAGCCGGTGGGGATAGGGGGGGGACGGGGGACGACGTTTCATTTCACCGTGCCGGTGTTGGGGGGCGCGTGATCTGGGGTGTTGAGCGGGGTTCGCTATTGGCCGAGTTCAGCTGAGCACTGAGGGCTTTTGACCTCGCCGGTCGGGCCTTACTTCTCTTTGCTTGTGCATCGATCCGTAAGCGCACGAGCAAAGAAAGTAACCCCCGGCCGGGAAGGCCAAAACCCTCAGATCAAAACACCCCATCTCAACGCAACAACAGCGAAGCCAGCCCCGCCACCCCGCCCCGCTGCTCCCCCCAATGCCGATGATTCAAAACCTGCCCATTCGCGCGCACCCGCTCGACCGCCTCGAGATCGATCGCCGCATAAACCCAGCCCGGCTCGTTCAGCCCGCCAACCACCAACACACCGTCATCGGGAAACCCGCGATCCGGCGGCCCGTAAACTCCCGCCGCGCCGACATTCACATCGACCGCCGGCGACCAAGGCGCTTCGCCCACGAGCGGCGACACCAGCGCATAGCACTGCGATTCGAGCGCCCGCGCCTGCGCCGCGACACGCACGCGGTGATAGCCCGCCGCCGCATCGGTGCACGAGGGCACCAGCAACAGCTGCGCACCCGCTTCGACCTGCGAGCGCACGAGCAGCGGAAACTCCGAGTCGTAGCAGATCGCCACGCCGAGCCGGCCGAGCTCGGTATCGAACACCTTCGCCGCATCGCCACTGCTGATCGCCCATTGCTCGCGCTCGAAGCGCGTCATGATCTGCTTGTCCTGGTAATCGCTGCCATGCGGCGTACAGAGCCAGGCGCGGTTGTGAAAGCGCTGCGGTGCGGTCTGCCACGGAAAGCTGCCGGCGAGAATGTGCACGCCGTGCTCGCGCGCGAGCCGCTCGTGCAGCGCGAGGTAATCGTCACGCAGCGTCTGCAGCGCATCGAGCTGCGCCGACAGATCACTACGCACGCGCTCGTCGAACAGCGCGGCGAGCGACATCGAGGCGTATTCGGGAAACACGAGCAGGCGCGCTCCACGCTGCGCGGCCTCGGTCACCCAGCGCGTGATCGTGTCCTGCACTTCGGCGAACGAGCGCGGCTCGCTCACCGGGAACGCTGCGGTCGCGGCGATGAAAGGGGTTTTGCTCATTGCGTCAGCTCGCGCATCCAGAACGTCATGGTCTTGGTGCTGTTGTCGGTTTCGCCGATGTCGGGCCACACGAACGTCGATTGCATGCCGGGCTGCTTGCGATAGCCGCGCTTGCTCCAGAACGCATCGTTGCCCACGTAATCGGCCGGCTTGCGCGGATCGTCCGCATCGCGATCGACCGCGCAGAACGCGCACAGCGCAAGGCCGAGTGAACGCGCATGCGCTTCGCGCTCGTTGAAGAAGGCCACGCCCGCGCCCTGCCCGCGATACTCGCGCAGCAGCACCGATTCGCCGAAATAGTCGATGCGCGACACATCCATGCCGCGCGTGACGAACGGCGCCTGCATGTCCGGCAGCGCATCGGCCAGCGGCAGGCAGGTGGAGGCGCCGACGCAGCGATCGCCGTCCCAGGCCAGCACGCAGAGGCTGCGCGGACAGTTCACGTAGACCTCGAGGTAATGCGCCTCGTATTCGCGCGTGCCCTCGTAGAGATAAGGCCAGTCGCGGAACACGCGAATGCGCAGCTCGGCGAGTTCATCGAGATGCCCAACGATCTCGCGGCCCGCAAGACGCTGCAGCCTCAGCGCCAAGTTCAGGCTCCGACCTGGCGCAGCCAATCCTGCAGGTTGTAGTAATTGCTGATGCGCGCGACCTTGCCATCGCGAATGTCGAAGAAGGCGCCGGCCGGCAGGCGGTATTGCTGGCCGGTCGCGGGCGGCAGGCCTTCGTCGGTGTTCTTGTAAGTACCGAGCACGACGAATTCGACCGCAGCGCGCGAGCCGTCCTCGTTGGTGGTGATGGATATCTCGACGATCTGCTCGCTGTAGCTGCGATCCATGCGCTTGAGGAATTCGGCGAAGGCCGCGCGACCGGTTTCGCGGCCGCCCTGATTGATGTCGTGCACCACGTCATCGGTCAGCAGCTCCAGAAAACCGCTCCAGTCCTGGGCGTTGAAGCGATCGTAGTAGCGCTGCAGCAGCGCGGCGGTGCCAGCATTCATGGGGGAAGACTCCGTCTCGAGCATCGAATTGGGGGCGATTGCGACGAATCGACCATCCGCCGCGCATCTTAACGATATCGCCCGCAAGTCCTTCATGGTGGTGCAGAAATGCCCCAGTCGCAGGCGGGCGGGCAGCAATCCGTATTCCCGCCGACTGGTCGAAGTCGCCGGAGATTCAGCTGGCCGGGATAGCCTGCGGACGAAAATTCGTTTTGCATTTCGCGCATCGCCTGGACGATGTCACATCCCGCAGCACTCCGACGAGAAAGTCGCCGGAGCGTTTTCGCGTCCGGGGCCGCGCTCGATCAATCATTGCGCGCCGACGGCTTTGCGTCGCCGCGACTCGACCAAGGAGTGGTCCAGCGATGGATACCGGAAGCGGACTTCGAACCGCGTTCTCCCCTCGCCTCTATTTTCTGCATCCGCTGGTAGCGGGACCGTTGCCGAATTGGAGCGCGCAGTTCGCACGCATCGCGGCGATGGGCTTCGACCACGTGCTGCTGCCGCCGATCTTCGAAACCAGCCCGGGCGGACGCCTGAGCCTGGTGGCGAACTTCGACCGCCCGCATGCGGCGCTCGCGGCCGGCAACGACGCGGTCGCGGCGCTGCGCAACATCTGCCAGTCCGCGGGCAAGGCCGGGCTCCGGATCGTGCTCGACCTGGTGCTCGATCGCTGCGCGGCCGGCGGCGTGTATGCGCAGCAGCATCGCAACTGGTTAGACGGCGCCGGTGCGGACGCGCTGGACCCGCGCGTCGATCCGCAGTGGCGCGGCGGCGTCGGCATGCGGCTCGACGATCCGGCTGTGGTGGTCGAAATGCAGCATTTCTGGGGCGAACGGATTGCGCGCTGGGTCGATGCGGGCGTCGCCGGATTTTGCGTGCAATGGCCGCAACGCCTGCCGCGCCAACTGATCGGCGCGCTCATGCACGAAGTGCCGGGTTGCCGGTTCATCGCGGGCGCGCAGGGCATGGACTGGGCCGATCACGAAAAGCTCATCGGCCTCGATTACGACGCCGCCATCGGCTCGTCGGCATTCTGGGATTTCCGCAGCAGCTGGTTCATCGACGAACAGACCTCGCTCTCGCGCGTCGCGCCGGTGATCGCGGTCGCCGAGGCGCCGTTCGAGGCGCGCGTGGCCCAGCGCTTCGTACGTCGCGATCTGGCGGAGCGCGCCGCCCGCCGCATCGCCCAGCTCGCCGCCCACGCGGGCTGCGGGTGGCTGGTGCCGATGGGCTTCGAGTACGGCGCGATCGAACCGCTCAATCCCACCGGCGGTGCGCCGTCCGACTTCGCGCGCTGGCGCGAAACGCCGAGCTTCGAACTCGGCAAGGACATCGTCGAGCTCAACCGGCAGATCGCGGCAAACGCGCAACCCACGCTGTCGCTGCTTCCGCTGAGCGGGCCGGCCAGCAACTTCACCGCCGTGCTCAAGGCCGACGACGCCGATGCGCGGCGCGTCGACGAAGGCGTGGTGCTGGTCGCCAATCCCGATCTCGAACATGCGATCGAAGTGGCGCCCACCAGCCTGCTCGGCGCGAACGCCGGCGGGCTCACGCAGTTGCGCGATGCGCAGGGCGAAGAGCTCGCGCTCGATCATCCATTGCGCCTGGAGGCCGGCGAGCTGCTGAGCCTGCGCGCCGAACGCCCCGCACCGGTGCTCGCCAATGCGCTCACGCGAACCCGGCGCTCGCTCGACTCGGCCGTGAAAGTGCCGCGCGTCGCCATCGAAGCGATCACGCCCGCGATCGACGGTGGCGAGTTCGTCGTCAAGCGCATCGTCGGCCAGAGCGTGCAGGTCGAATGCGACGCCTTCATGGATGGCCACGACCAGGTTGCGGTGGCGCTGCTCTGGCGCGCGGCCGACGAGAGCCAGTGGAAGCAGATGCGCATGCGACCGATCGGCAACGATCGCTGGGCCGGCGAGTTTCCGCTCGAACGCCTGGGCCGCCATCAGTTCACGATCGAAGCCTGGCGCGACGCCTGGGGCAGTTATCGCCACGAGATCGAGAAGAAGCACGCCGCCAAGCTCAAGATTCCGCTCGAACTCACCGAAGGCCTCAGCATGGTCTGCGAAGCGTCGACGCGCGCGACCGATGCCGATGCCGCCAAGTGGCTGCGCGAGCTTTGCGGATCGCTCGCCGACGCCGACGACGAAACGCGCTTCGAGGCGCTGGTCGCCGACGACACCGCCGAGGCGATGAAGCTCGCCGATGAACGTGCCTTCGCCGCGCGCCACGAGCCCTATCTGGTCGTCGACGCGGAGCGTCCGGCCGCCGAGTACGCGAGCTGGTACGAGCTGTTCCCGCGCTCGATGAGCGGCGATCCGAACCGTCACGGCACCTTCCTCGATGTCATTTCGCAGCTGCCGCGCATTCGCGAGATGGGCTTCGACGTGCTGTATTTCCCGCCGATCCACCCGATCGGCCGCAAGCATCGCAAGGGCCGCAACAACTCGCTGACCGCAGGCCCGGACGATCCGGGCAGCCCGTATGCGATCGGTGCCGCCGAGGGCGGTTACGAGGCGGTCGATCCGCGGCTCGGCACGCTCGAAGACTTTCGCCGCATGCGCGATGCGGCGAGCGAGCACGGCATGGAGATCGCGCTCGATTTCGCCATCCAGTGCTCGCCCGATCATCCCTGGCTCAAGGATCATCCGGACTGGTTCGCTTGGCGCCCGGACGGCACCATCAAGTACGCCGAGAATCCGCCGAAGAAGTACGAGGACATCGTCAATGTCGACTTCTATGCGCAGGGCGCGATGCCCGCGCTGTGGGTGGCGCTGCGCGATGCGGTGCTGTTCTGGTGCAACGAAGGCGTGCGCTGCTTTCGCGTCGACAACCCGCACACCAAGCCGCTGCCGTTCTGGAAGTGGATGATCGCGGACGTGCGCGGCCGCTATCCCGATGCGGTGTTCCTGGCCGAAGCCTTCACGCGGCCCAAGCTCATGAAGCGGCTCGCCAAGATCGGCTATTCGCAGAGCTATACCTACTTCACCTGGCGCAACAACAAGCATGAGCTCAGCGAGTACATCACCGAGCTCACGCAGACCGACATGCGCGACTATTTCCGCCCGCATTTCTTCGTCAACACGCCGGACATCAACCCAGTGTTCCTGCAGACCTCCGGGCGGCCGGGGCACCTGATCCGCGCCGCACTCGCGGCGACGCTGTCGGGGCTCTGGGGCGTCTACAGCGGCTTCGAACTCTGCGAGGCCACGCCGCTGCCGGGGCGCGAGGAATATCTCGATTCCGAGAAGTACCAGCTGCGCGTCTGGGACTGGAACCGACCCGGCAACATCACCGCCGAGATCGCCCAGCTCAATTACCTGCGCCGCCGCCATCCGGCGCTGCAGTCGCACCTCGGCGTGGCCTTCCTCAACTGCTGGAACGACCAGATCATGGTCTACCGCAAGAGCACGCCCGATCGCTCCGACGTCGTGCTGGTGGCTGTGAGCCTCGATCCGCATCGTGCGCAGGAAGCCGACTTCGAGCTGCCACTGTGGGAATTCGGCCAGCCCGACCAGGGCTCGCTGCTCGTCCGCGATCTGCTGCACGGCGGCCAGGCCTTCAGCTGGAGCGGAAAGATTCAGCACCTGCGCCTGACGCCCGATCAGCCCTACGCGATCTGGCAGCTCAGCGTGCCGACCCAACACTGACGTCCCATGACGACCACGATCGCAAGGAGTGCGAGATGACGACCGACTTCGGCGGCATCAATCCGGAAGAGCTCGAAGCCCTCGACGAGAACATCAGCACGCCCTCGTCGCGGCGCCGGAAGAACCAGCTCAGCGACGACCCGCAGTGGTATCGCGATGCGGTGATCTACCAGCTGCACGTGAAATCGTTCTTCGACGGCAACGGTGACGGCATCGGCGATTTTCGCGGCCTGATCAGCAAGCTCGACTACATCGCCGAGCTCGGCGTCGACACGATCTGGCTGCTGCCGTTCTATCCGAGCCCGCGCCGCGACGACGGCTACGACATCGCCGAATACAAGGGCGTGCATCCCGACTACGGAACGATGGGCGATGCCAAGCGCTTCATCGCCGAGGCGCATGCGCGCGGCCTGCGCGTGATCACCGAGCTCGTCATCAACCACACGAGCGACCAGCATCCGTGGTTCCAGCGCGCGCGGCGCGCCAAGCCCGGCTCGGCGCATCGCAATTTCTACGTGTGGTCCGACACCGACCAGCGTTACACCGAAACGCGCATCATCTTCTGCGACACCGAGAAGTCGAACTGGACCTGGGATCCGGTCGCGAACGCCTATTTCTGGCATCGCTTCTACTCGCACCAGCCCGACCTCAATTTCGACAACCCCGAAGTGCTCAAGGCGGTGCTGCGCGTGATGCGGCACTGGCTCGACATCGGCGTCGACGGCCTGCGTCTCGACGCGGTTCCGTACCTGATCGAGCGCGACGGAACCAGCAACGAAAACCTGCCCGAGACCCACGCGATCCTCAAGACCATCCGCAAGGTCATCGACGACGAGTATCCGAACAAGATGCTGCTCGCCGAGGCCAACATGTGGCCCGAAGACGTGCAGGCCTACTTCGGCGGCGTTCCGGATGCGGGCAGCGCAATCAGCCGTGGCGACGAATGCCACATGGCCTTCCACTTTCCGCTGATGCCGCGCATGTACATGGCGATCGCGCAGGAGGACCGCTTCCCGATCGTCGACATCATGCGGCAGACGCCGGACATTCCCGAAGGCTGCCAATGGGCGATCTTCCTGCGCAACCACGATGAGCTCACGCTCGAAATGGTCACCGACAAGGAGCGCGACTATCTCTGGGAGACCTACGCCACCGAGCGCCGCGCACGCCTGAACCTCGGCATCCGGCGCCGGCTCGCACCGCTGCTCGAACGCGATCCGCGCCGTATCCAGCTCATGAATTCGCTGCTGCTGTCGATGCCCGGCACGCCGGTCATCTACTACGGTGACGAGATCGGCATGGGCGACAACATCCATCTCGGCGATCGCGACGGCGTGCGCACGCCGATGCAGTGGACGCCCGACCGCAACGGCGGATTCTCGAAGGCCGACCCCGAACGCCTGGTGCTGCCGGCGCTGCAGGGCACGCTCTACGGCTACGAGGCGATCAACGTCGAATCGCAGTCGCGCGATCCGCATTCGCTGCTCAACTGGATGCGGCGCATGCTCACCATCCGCCGCCGCCACCAGGCTTTCGGACGCGGCGCGATTCGCTTCCTGCGTCCGGCCAATCGTAAGATTCTCGCGTACGTGCGCTGCTACGAGAACGAGACCCTGCTCTGCGTGACCAACCTGTCGCGCACCGCGCAGGCGGTGGAACTCGACTTGTCGCCGTGGGCCGGCCTGACGCCGGTCGAGCTGCTCGGCGACACCGCGTTTCCGCCGATCGGGCAGCTCACGTATCTGCTCACGCTGCCGCCTTACGGCTTCTTCTGGTTCTCGCTCAACGGTGCCGAGCAATTGCAGCTGACCAGCCAGCGTCCGCCCGAGCAGCTGCCCGAGTTCATCACGCTGGTGCTGCGCAACGGCCCGATGGACGTGCTCAACGAACCGCTGCGCAGCACCGTCGAGCAGGAGATTCTTCCGGCCTACATGCCGCTGCGCCGCTGGTTCGCATCCAAGGATCGCAAGATCGCCAAGACCCGGATCGCGTACGCGGCGCGGCTGTTCGATTCCAACGTCGCATTCGCCGAAGCCGACGTGCACTACAGCGATGGCGAATCCGAGCGCTACCAGCTGCCCGTCGGTATCGCCTGGGACGAGGCGACCTTGCCGGCCTTGCCGCAGCAGCTCGCACTCGCACGCGTGCGCCAGGGTCGTCGCGTCGGCTACCTGACCGATGGCTTCGCGCTCGAATCGCTCGCGCGCGCCACGCTCAAGGGGCTGCGCGATTCCGCGACCGTCGACAGCCCGCAGGGCCGCATCGAGTTTCGACCGAGTGCGCGCCTCCAGGCGCTCGAGATCGCCGACGACGCAGCCGTGAACTGGCTGTCGGCCGAGCAATCGAACAGCTCGCTGACGATCGCCGACGCCGCGGTCGTCAAGCTCGTGCGCCGCGTGGTGCCGGGCATTCATCCCGAAGCCGAAGTGACGCGCCATCTGACCGAGTGCGGCTATGCGAATACCGCCCCGCTGCTCGGCGACGTCGTGCGCATCGACGAGAACGGCATCGAGCACACGCTGCTGATCGCCCAGGGCTATCTCTACAACGAGGGCGATGCCTGGCGCTGGGTAACCGATTTCCTCAAGCGCTCGATCGATCGCTTCTCGGTCGGCGAGGACGACCCGCAGCAACTCGAATCGGTGCTCGCGGAATACGCTGCATTCACCGCCAACATCGGCCAGCGGCTCGCCGAGCTGCATGCGACGCTGTCGCTGCCGTCGGCGAACGAGGCCTTCAATCCGGATAGCGCGTCGCCGGCCGACCTGCAGCATTGGGCCGACGAAACCGCGCAGCAGCTCAACGAGGCCTTCGACATCCTGCAATCGCGTCGCGAGTGGCCCGACGAGGCCACGGCCGACATCGCGCGCCGCCTGCTGAGCGAGCGCGAGGCCCTGCTCGCCGCAATTCGCGACAGCGCCAAGACGCGCGGAGCCGCGCTGTGCACGCGCGTGCATGGCGATTTCCATCTCGGCCAGATCCTGGTCTCGCGCGGCGATTGCTACCTGATCGACTTCGAAGGCGAACCCAAGCGCCCGCTCGACGAGCGTCGTCGCAAGACCTCGCCGATGCGCGATGTCGCCGGCCTGCTGCGCTCGCTCGATTACGCGGTCGCCTCGGTGGCCGGCACCGAGAAGCGCACCGACGCCTCGCGCGCGCGCGCCGAGGACCTGTTGCGCAGGCTCGCGCGCATCGGCGAGGAAAGCTTCATCGGCAAGTACCGCGAAACCGCGGCGCTCGCACCGCAGCCGTGGACGACCGAGCAGAACGAGTCCGCGCTGCTCGATCTATTCCTGGTCCACAAGGCCTCGTACGAAGTCGGCTACGAAGCCGCGAA
Organism: Hydrocarboniphaga effusa AP103; assembly: GCF_000271305.1. Lineage (GTDB taxonomy): Bacteria > Pseudomonadota > Gammaproteobacteria > Nevskiales > Nevskiaceae > Hydrocarboniphaga > Hydrocarboniphaga effusa. The sequence continues at coordinate 2,358,907 of NZ_AKGD01000001.1, read as the reverse complement.
TCGTCCGGCCTGGATCGGCCTGCCGGTGCGCGGCCTGGCCCGTATCGCCGCGCGCCTGCTGCCCAATGCGGCCGCCATCATCGGCGAAGCGGCCGGCAACGAAGCGGAGTCCCACTCATGAAGCTCGCACACGAAGAAGTGAGCGCCTTCGGCGGTCCGCCGCTGCCCGATGCGGGCGCGCTCGATGCCCTGATCCGCGGCGCGCACGGCGATCCGTTCGCCTTGCTCGGCCCGCGCCGCAGCGGCAACGCCACCGCGGTCTACACGCTGCAGCCCGGCGCCGAGGCCGTGCAGCTGGTCTCGCGCGACAGCGGCGAATTGCTGTGCGAACTGCGCAAGCGCCATCCGGCCGGCTTCTTCAGCGGCGACTATCCGGGACACGAGCCGTACCGGCTGCGCATCGTCTGGCCCGGCGGCGCCGAGCAGATCACCGACGACGCCTACGCCTTCGGCCCGCTGCTCTCCGATCGCGATCTCGAGCAGCTGGCCGACGGCGTGCATCCGCATTACGGCGACACGCTCGGCGCGCACGTGATGAGCATCGACGGCATCGCCGGTACGCGCTTCACGGTGTGGGCGCCGAATGCGCAGCGCGTGTCGGTGATCGGCGATTTCAACAGCTGGGACGGGCGCCGGCATCCGATGCGCCTGCGGCATCGCGCCGGCGTCTGGGAGCTGTTCATCCCGGGCGTCGAAGCCGGCATGCTCTACAAGTTCGAGCTGCTGTCGCGCTGGGGCGAGCGCATCGAAAAGGCCGATCCGGTCGCACGCGCGACCGAAGTCGCGCCGTCGACCGCATCGGTGGTCGCCGATCCGCGGCCGCTGCACTGGACCGACGAGGCCTGGATGCGCCGTCGCGCCGAACGCCAGGCCGCCGACGCGCCGATCTCGGTCTACGAAATGCACACCGGATCGTGGCTGCGCATCATGGAAGAAGCCGGCCGCTCGCCGAGCTGGGACGAGCTCGCCGATCGGCTCGTGCCTTACGTCGCGGGCCTGGGCTTCACGCATATCGAGCTGATGCCGATCATGGAGCATCCGTTCTACGGCTCCTGGGGCTATCAGCCGCTCGGGCTCTATGCACCCACCGCGCGTCACGGCCGGCCCGAGGATTTCGCGCGCTTCGTCGATCGCTGCCACGCGGCGAACATCGGCGTGATCCTCGATTGGGTGCCCGCGCATTTTCCGACCGACGCGCATGGCCTAGCGCGCTTCGACGGCACCGCCTGCTACGAGCACGAGAATCCGTTCGAAGGCTTCCACAAGGACTGGAACACCTACATCTACAACCTCGGTCGCAACGAGGTGCGCAACTTTTTGCTCGGCAGCGCGATCGAGTGGGTCGAGCGTTATCACATCGATGCGCTGCGCGTCGATGCGGTGGCGTCGATGCTGTATCGCGACTATTCGCGCGACCACGGCGAATGGGTGCCGAACCAGTACGGCGGCCGCGAAAACCTCGAGTCGATCGCCTTTTTGCGCGAGATGAACCAGCTGATCCACGAGCGCTGCCCGGGCGCGATCACCATCGCCGAGGAATCGACGGCCTGGCCGCAGGTTTCGGGCAAGGTCGAAGACGGCGGCCTGGGCTTCCACTTCAAGTGGAACATGGGCTGGATGCACGACACCCTGCACTACCTGCAGACCGATCCGATCTACCGGCGCTGGGATCACGATGCGATGACCTTCGGTTTGGTCTATGCGTTCTCCGAGCGCTTCATGCTGCCGCTGTCGCACGACGAAGTCGTCTACGGCAAGGGCTCGCTGATCAACAAGATGCCCGGCGACGCCTGGCAGCAGTTCGCCAACCTGCGCGCGTATTTCGGTTTCATGTGGGCGCATCCGGGCAAGAAGCTGCTGTTCATGGGCGGCGAGATCGCCCAGCGCCGCGAATGGAACCACGACGGCTCGATCGAGTGGGACCTGCTCGACGATCCGCGGCATCGCGGAATGCAGAAGCTCGTGCGCGATCTCAACGCGCTGTATGCCGCGCGCCCGGCGCTGCACAGGCTCGATGCGAATCCCGACGGCTTTTCGTGGGTCATCACCGACGATCGCGACAATGGCGTGTTCGCGTTCCTGCGCTGGCCCGGCGATGGCGGCGCGCCGGTGCTCGTCGTCAGCAATTTCACGCCGGTGCGCCGCAACGGCTACCGCATCGGCGTGCCGTTTGCGGGCTGGTGGAGCGAGCTGCTCAATACCGATGCGGCCGACTATGCGGGCTCGAACGCGGGCAACGGCGGCGGCGCGCAGACCGACTCCCAATGGGCGAACGGGCATGCGCAGTCCCTGCAACTGAGCTTGCCTGCGCTGTCGACGCTTTGGTTGTCGCCGTAGCGCTCAGCTCACTGCGGGCTTGCGCAGGAAGGCCTCGATCTCGTCGATGCGCAGCTGCGCATCGCGATAGCCGATCTGCACGAGCTCGCTCGTGAACGCCGAATCGAACAGCAGATAGCTCATCAGGTCGGCGCTCTGCGCGTCCGGCGCGCCGAGCCCGTCCATGACGTAGCGAATGCTCGGCGGCATGCGATGCGCATGCGTCTTGGCCACCACGGCGAGGTCTTCCGATGGAGTGATGCAAAGCGGTTCGATCACCCGCATCGGCTCCGACACTGCCACCGTCACGGACTTGCGGGCTGCGGCCTGATAGGCCGATACGAGCTCGTTCATGCGCTCGAGATGATCGAGGTCGGCGTCGAGGTGATCGAGAAAGATCGCGTTGAGAAAGACGCCGCAAATCTGCGACAGCGGTGGCCTGCGCAGGTGGGTGCCCTCGCCGGGTGAGAGCTCGGCGCGCAGCAGATCGCCGGCGACGGCCGCCGAGCGAATGCCGATGGCGAACAGCTTGTCGGCGCCGAGCCGTATCGCCGGGCTCAACGGGGCCGTCAACCGCATCGCGCCATCACCAAACCACGCCCTGGCTCCCGAGGCGGCGAGCGTGACCGGCGGGAACACCAGCGGAATCGCGGCCGAAGCACAGACATGATCGACCGTGAGCCGGGCTTCGAGCGCGACGCGCCGGCTCTTCTGCCACAGCGCATGGCCGGGCCGGCCTTGTATGAAGGTGAAGGCGCGCCCCGAGTGATAGCCGGTCGCGGTGATCGCGAGCGCATGCAGATGGCCGCGATCGATCGCGGTGGCGACGCCATCCAGCGGCAGCGAGCGGGCGAGGAAACGGCGCAGCGGGGCCGCATCGAGCAGCGCCTGCGTGCGGCCCGCACCGAGCACGCCGCCGAGCGCGAGATCGGTGCCCATGCGGGCCACCGTGGTCGCCAATGACCGCGTGTCCACCCGCACGACCTCGCTCATGCGCAAGGTCGTCCACAGCTTGGCAAGACGGTCGGTGGCGGCGCCCAGGTTGCTGCCGAAAGCGGCCATCGCCGCTCCGTTGATCGCCCCTGCCGAGGCCCCCGCGATGATCGGGAACGGCGACGGCTTGAGGCGCAGCGCCGGAATCTCGCCGATGCGCTTGAGCACGCCCGCCTGATAGGCCCCGCGCGCGCCTCCGGCCGTCAGCACGAGCCCGGTCATGCCGGCCGGATGCGCCTCTGCCCCCACTTTAAGTGCCATGTCGCGTTTCCCCGTCGCTTTCGATTGCGCCTCGCTTGCGGTGCAGAATCGATGCCACGCGGGACGGCCGAGGCCAGGGTCGCTTCCCTTTTAATCTTCCCCCGGCCCTGCCGATAATGCGTTCGCGGCGTGTCTAGGGAGTGTCCATGCCGGAAGAGCCCTCACCATTGGAACAGCAGCTCAAGGCGGGCCCGGCCGGGCAGATCCTCGTGCATCTCGCGACCCCGGTCTGGCTGGTGGATCTCGATCCGGTGCGAGTGGTGTGGGGCAATCGGGCCGCGGCCGAGTTGCTGCGCCAGCCCAGCGTCGAGGCACTTTGCGATTACGATTTCGGTCCGTTCGAGGCGGGCGACGTCGCGCGGCTGCACCATTTGCGACGCCAGCTCGACCTTGGCGAGACCCCGACCGAAAGCTGGGTTACCCACGTTCATGGCGCGCGCATCGCCCTGCAGTGTCACTTCGCACCGTATCGGCTCGCGGACGGCACCCTGCTGATCCTCGTCGAAGCGCACGAGTCGGCCGGGCCGGTGATCCTGCTCGAAGACCTGCGCTCGATCGAAAGCTTCCGCCACTCGTCGCCGCTCACGCTGATGGTGTCGATGGACGGCGACGTCGCGCTTGCCAATCCAGCCGCCATCGAGGCCCTGCCGATGCTGCGGCGTTCGGGCGCCCGCTGGCAGGATCTGTTCGAGGACGCCGAGGCCGGCCTCGGCCTGCTCGAAGAAGCCGCCGCGCATGGCGGCATGCGCAGCGAATTCAGCCTGCACACCGATAACGGCGACTACTGGTACATGGCCGACCTGCGGCTCGCGCGCGATCCGAGCGACGGCGAACACTGCCTGGTGGTCACGCTGTCCGACCTGTCCGAACGCCAGCAGCTCGAACAGCGCGTGCGCGAAAGCGAATCGAGCATCCGCCAGGCGATGGAGCTCGCGCCGGTTCCGCTGCTGATCCTGTCTTCGTTCGGCAAGAGCCCGCTGTACGCCAACGCGGCCGCCCTGCGGCTGTTCGCCACCGACGCCAGGCAGCTGCCGGACGACTCGCGCAAGCTCATCCAGCTCAACGGCGCGGTCATGCGCGACATCTTCGACACCCTGCGCAACGGCCAGACCTACGGCCCGCGCGACGCCCGCCTGTTCGTCGCCGAGGGCCGCCAGCTCACGCTGCGCATCACCGCACAGACGCTGACCTACGACGGCGAACTCGCGATGATCCTGAGCCTGGTCGATGTCGACGAGCTGCGCCAGGCAGAAGCCCGGCTCAACGGAGCGCTCGAGCGCGAGCGTGACCTGAACCGGCTGCAGAAACAGCTGGTCTCGGTGGTCTCGCACGAACTGCGGACGCCGCTGGCGGTGATGGATTCGAGCGTACAGCGCGTCCTGCGCCATCATCAGGACTGGCCCGCCGATGAGACCTCCGAACGCCTGCGCCAGCTGCGCCAGAAGATCGAGCGACTCTCCACGCTCGCCGAGCGCCTGCTCGATTCGGCCCGTCTCGACGAGGGCAAGGTGGCCTTCCAGCCGCAGCCGTTCAACCTCGTGCAGCTCATCGACAAGGTCATCGAGCAGCAGGCCGAGCTCGCTCCGCTCAACCAGATCCAGTTCTCCTTCGATGGATTGCCTGCCGAGATCAATGCCGATCCGCAGCTGATCGAGCAGGTGCTGACCAACCTCGTCGGCAACGCCGTGAAGTATTCGCCGGGCGGCACGCCGGTCTGCGTGCAGGCGCATCGCGGCGGCGACTACGCCGTCATCGAAGTGAGCGACCGCGGCCTCGGCATTCCGCTGCACGAGCAGCCGCAGGTGTTCGAACGCTTCTTTCGCGCCAGCACCACGCTCGACATCCGCGGCACCGGCCTGGGCCTCTACATCACGCGACAGCTCGTCGAACTGCATGGCGGCCGCATCGAACTGCACAGTGAAGCGGGCGTCGGCACGACCATGACGGTTTATCTGCCGCTTTGATGCCGGGAGACGGGAGACGGGAGACGGGAGACGGGAGACGGGAGACGGGAGACGGGAGACGGGAGACGGGAGACGGGAGACGGGAGACGGGAGACGGGAGACGGGAGACGGGAGACGGGAGACGGGAGACGGGAGACGGGAGACGGGAGACGGGAGACGGGAGACGGGAGACGGAGACGGGAGACGGGAGACGGGAGACGGGAGACGGGAGACGGGAGACGGGAGACGGGAGACGGGAGACGGGAGACGGGAGACGGGAGACGGGAGACGGGAGACGGGAGACGGGAGACGGGAGACGGGAGACGGGAGACGGGAGACGCAAAAGGAAAAACCTTCCCGATGTCCCACGCAAGCGATTTCGCTGCAGCTGCCCCGCTTCTACGTCTCCCGTCTCCCGTTCCCCGTCTCCCGGCCTTTCAGCATCTCCTCGAACTGATCGAGCGACAGCGAACGCGTGAACAGGTACCCCTGGCCATGCAGGCAGCCCAGGCGCGACAGCTTGTCGCGCTGCGATTCGGTCTCCACGCCTTCGGCCACCACCATGAGACCGAGCGCCGAGCCGAGCGCGATGACGCTGCTGACGATGGCCTGATCGACCGAGGATACATCCACGCTCTGCACGAACAGCCGGTCGATCTTGATGCTGTCCACCGGGAAAGTGCGCAGATACGTCAGCGAGGCATGGCCGGTTCCGAAGTCGTCGATCGCCACGTGCACGCCCAGATCGCGCAGCGAACGCATCACCTGCGCGGCGTCGCTGAGGTCCTGGATGATCGCGGTTTCGGTGATCTCGATCTCCAGCGCCTGCGGCGGAATGCCGTGGCGGTCGAGCGCGGTGGTGACCGCATGCACGAGCCCGTTCTTGAGATCGGAGCCCGAGACGTTCACCGCCACGACGATCTCGCGATGGCCGCGATCGCGCAGTGTGCGCAGGCCGGCGAGCGCCCGATCGAGCACCCACGGCGTGAGCGTGCCGATCAGGCCCAGGCGTTCGATCACCGGAATGAACAGCCCGGGCGAAATGATGCCGAGCGTCGGGCTGTGCCAGCGCACCAGCGCCTCGGCGCCGATGATGCGGCGGTCGCGCAACTGCAGCTTGGGCTCGTACTGCAGGAACAATTCGCCCTGCGCGATCGCCTGCGGCAGCATCTCCTCGACATGGCGCAACAGGCGCATGCGTTCGGTGGCCTTGGGCGTGAGCACCACGACCTCGTCGGCGCCCTCGCGCCGGGCCAGATGCAGTGCGACCAGGGTTTCGTCGAGGAAGGCGCCGACCGAAACTTCGGGCACCGGCTCGTAGGGGGCGAGCAGGATCGTCGTGCGCAGGCGCACCGGCGCGCCGTCGATCCGCGTCTGCTGGTCGCGCAGCGCATCGAGCCCGCGCAGGAGCTTTTCGCGATTCGGACGGCGCGGGATCACCAGCGCATACAGATACGGAGACAGATCGAACACGCGCGTATCGAGCGCCGCATCGATCCGGCGAAGGCTCGCGAGAAACGAATGCAGGCTGCGCTGCTGATGCTCGGCACCACGCGCCGCGTCGAGATACTGCAGCTCGGTCGGACGCAACAGCAGCAGGTCGACCGGCTCGCGCGCCTCCTGCAGCGCCGCGAGCAAAGCCGGCCGCCCCGACAGGCTCGACATCAGCGATTGGCTCAGCAGCTTTTCGATCTGCTGCTGCGCGGCGGCGAGCTCGGTCTGCACGCGGCTGCGCGCACGCGCCACCGATTGCAGGCGCGACCGCAGCAGGCTCAGCAGCAGATCGAAATCGACCGGCTTCACGAGATAGTCGTCGGCGCCGAATTCGCGGCCCTTTATCAGGTCGCTCTTCTGTCCGTGCGCGGTCAGGAACACGAACGGCACCTGCGCAGAAGGCAGCTCGGAAGCACGCAGCCGCTTGAGCAGTTCGAGGCCGTTGATGTCGGGCATGGTGACATCGCAGAGCACCAGGTCGGGCTGCTGCGTCTGCAGCAGCTCGAGCGCCTGGCGCCCATCCGGCGCTTCGTACACCACGTAGCCCGCGTCCTGCAGTTCCTCGACCAGGTCGCGCCGCAACGACGGCTCGTCCTCTACGCAAAGTATGCTCGCCGCGCTCATCAGGCTCCCTCCTTCTCCGCCGTACCGGTGGCGCCGTTCAACGGCAGGACCACTCGCACTTCCGTTCCCGCTCCGAGCTTGGATTCGATTTCCAGCTTGCCGTCGTACATCTCCGCAAACACGCGCGCGAGGCGCAATCCGGCCCCGCTCGTATCGCCCTTGTGCTCGAGCGGCCTGAGCAATGCGCGGGACACCATTTCCTCCGACATTCCGGGCCCGCGATCGCTCACCGAGATCGTCAGCCTGCGACCGGCGGCCTCGGCGCGGATGCGCACTTCGGTCCCAGCGGCCGAATGCCGCAGCGCATTGTCGACGAGCACCGACACGATCACGCGTAGCATCGCCTGATCGCAGCGCACCGAGGTGCCGATCACGGCGGGATCGAGCCGCAGATCGCGTGTCCGATCGACGTGCTGGCGCAGCAGCCGATGGCGCACACCCTGCAGCAGTTCGTCGAGATTGCATTCGGGCATTTCGCTGGAGTTGCGCTGCTGCTCGAAGCTCATGAACACGCTGGCGCTGTCGATGACTTCGGACAATCGGCGAACCGCGGTGCGCAACTCTTCGGAGCGCTCGGCGATCGACTCCGCGGACATGCGGTCGGCACGCCGCGCGAGCGATTGCGCGGTGCTGTCGATGATCGACAGCGGATTGCGGAATTCGTGGCTGATCGCGCTGATGAAACGGCGTTGCGATGCGGTCAGGCGCTGCTCTTCCATGAGCGCCAATTCGAGCCGGTGCTGTGCCTGCACGAGCGCCTCGTTGGTCTCGGCAAGCTGCTCGCCGACACGCACGATCTGCTCGCCCATGCGATCGAGATCGCGTATGTCGAAGCGCAGATGGCCGGCTTGCAGGCGCTGTCCACGCCCGATCGCGATGAGCGCCTGCGAGATGCGCGACAGCGCACCGCCGAGCTCGCGTCCGAGCGCGCGGGCGCGGCGGCCGAGCCAGGTGGTGAACACCACGAATACCACGATCGTGGCGAGCACCATGCCGAAGCCCGCCACGATCAGGCGGTGATTGAGCCGGGCGGCCTGTTCGACAATGGTGTCTTCGGAGGCCAGCAGCAACAGCGTCCAGTCCGCGCCCTCGATCGGCGCCCAGGTCGAGTGCAACAATTCGCCGCCGAGCCGCAGATTGTCGAGCCGCCCGCTGCCGCCCGAGGCCATCGCCGCCGCGAGGCCCCGCGTATCGGCGCGCTGATGAATGTTGAGCTGCTCGGGGCGGTCCGCATCGCCATCGCGCGGGTCGACGTGTTCGAGCACGTCGGCTTCGCCAAAGCCCCAGGCCTGCTCGCCCGCGCGCGGCATCGCCAGCACCGTGCCGTCGCGGTTCAGCAGCACGCCGTAGGCATTCCAGGGCAGATGCAGATCGAGCACCTGCTGCACCAGCGCATCGACCGCGATGTCGATGCCGACGACGCCGATCAGCGTGTTGCCTCGATACAAGGGCGCCACCGACGACATCATCCAGCGATCGGTGGCCGGGTCGACGTGGATCGCGGTCCAGACGGCCCTGTGCGATGGATTGCGCTCGGCGTCGGCTGCCAGGTAATACGGGCTCCGGGTCAGATCGGCCTTCGGCGAGAACGACTGCACGCTCTCGCTGTACGGAAAAATGCGCGTGTAGGAGTCGCGCGTGGTCAGATACAGCTTGGCGATCAGCGGATCGGTCTGCTTGATCGAGCGCATGAGCGGATCGAGCTGCGAGCTGCGCTTGACCGTTTCGAGCTGCTCGGCCGACAGCGGCGTGGTGCTCGCGTAGAACGCGGCGGCCGCTCCATCGGCGTCGGACGATTGCGTCGCGTAGCCGCGCTCGGGCGAGAACGCATAGCGCTGCATTTCGCCCGCGGCGGGCTCGTAGGGCTGCGCGAGCGCGCGCGTAGCCTGCTCGGCGAACAGGCTCGCGAGTTCGCTGATCGAAGCCAGACGGCTGTCGATGGCGAGCGCTTCGCGCTGGGCCATGCGCGCGAAATCGTCTTCCGCGGCCGGGCGGATCACGCCGATGTTGGTGCGATAGGTGATCAGCGTGCCGATCCAGTACGTGGCGAGAAACCCGATCTCGATCGCCAGGATCGGGAACAGCGCCGAACGCAGGTAGGCTCGCCACAGCCAGCGGGCCAGCGGCACCGGCTTGAACCCGGGCGCCTCGGGGCCCGTATCGTCCTGCCGGGGTTTTTCGCTCCTGCGTGCTTCCATCCTGGACGTCAGCCGGTGAGCCTGATCCGGGATCGTACGCGCGGCCCGCAGGCGCGAACAGGGGCACAACCACCCCCGGGGAACGCGGCGCCGCTAGGGTTCGCGGCAGCGCGGCGCTGGTGCTTCGGCCTGAGAACCGGGCATCGCGGCAAGCAAGGCTTCGCGATTGTGTCGGGCACGCAGATGCTGCGGGTCTGCGGCCAGCGCGCGATCGTAGGCTTGGATGGCCGCTTGCCGGCAGCCTTCGAGCTGCAATGCGTAACCGAGGTTGTTCCATGGCCGCGCCTTGTCCGGCGAGGCCAGCGCGGTCACGCGCCAGAGCGCGATCTCGCTGCAGTAGTCGCGATTACGCAGATGCGTGAGCACCGCCAGCGAGCCGCAGAGCGCGAACATCGCAAGCGTCGTCATTGCGCCATTGCGGCCCCGCTCAGCCAGCCAGCCGCGCGCCGCGCATTCGAGTCCGACGATCAGCCAGAGTCCGATGCCGGCGAAGTACAGCTGGCGGTCGTTGACGAGATCGTTGCGCGGCAGCAGCGAATTGGTCGGCAGCAGTTGCAGCACGAACCAGCCGGCGCCGAACGCGAGCCACGGCCGCGTGCGCCGCAGCGCGAACGCCGCGAGCAGCAGGGCGAGCATCGTCACCAGCTGCATCGCCAGGCGAAGGCTCCAGCGATGCACTTCGATCAGCGGCGGATCGAGGTTCGGAGCGCGCAGCAGCAAGGCGAGCTTGAGCAGGTCGAACACGGCTGCGATCTGCGACAGCAGGTTGTCCGCGATCGAACGCGCGCCGAGGCTGCCGAGCAGAAAGTCTTCGTAGTTGGAGCGTGGCAACAGCCACAGCGCGAGCCCGATCGGCAGCAGCCAGAACGGCAGCGCGCGCCAGCGCGAGGCCTCGCTGCGGCCGAGCCCGAAGCGCGCGAGCAGCCACAGCGTCGGCGCGAGCGTCACCGCGGGTTCCTTGACCGCGAGCGCGGCGAGGTAGGCGAGCAGCGCAAGCGTCAACGACCAGAAGTCCGAGCGCAGCCGATCGGCCGCGAGCGCGAGCAGCAGCAACAGGCTCATGAGCGAAACCGAGCGCGCGCTGATGTAGCTCACCGCTTCGGTATTGGCCGGATGCAGGGCGAAGATCAAGGCGCTCAGCAAGGCCGCGCGCGCCTGCGCGCGCTCGTCGCATTGCGGCAGCCAGCGCCGCGCGGCGAACTCGGCGAAGCCGCGTACAAGCAAGGCGTTGGCGAGATGGATCAGCACATTGGTGCCGTGAAAGCCGGCCGCGCCGAAACCGATCGTGTGATCGAGCCAATAGCTGAGCTTGAGCAGCGGCCGCAATCCGTGGCCGAGATCGGCCCACCAGGCCGCCAGGCTGTGCACCGGCCCGGCATCGACGATGACGGTGTAATCGTCGAACTGGAACGGCCCGCCCAGCGCATTGGCGTACGCGAGCAGCACCGCGCAGGCGATCAGCAGCGCATCGCGGCGCGGCTTCGTTGCGAGTTCAAGCAGCGGCTTCATGCACTTCGCGCGCAGCGCGCAGGCCCGAGTGCAGCGCGCCCTGCATCCAGCGTATCCACGGGCTGGTGTGATCTCCCGCGAAATGCACGCGGCCTTCGGCGCTCGCCAGGTGCGCGGCGTGGCGCGCCATCTCACCCGGCGCGAACCAGGCCGAAGCTCCGCGCGCCTGCGGCTGCGCGTCCCAGCTCCACGAGACCGCCGATTCGCACTGCGCAAGCGCGCCCGGGAACACGCGATCGAGCGCATGCAGGATCTCGTCGTGGCGCTGCGCTTCGGGCAACGCCGCGAGCCTGCGCGCCTGCGCTCCGCCGCTGTAGGTTTGCAGCAGGCCACGCTTCGCAGTCTGGAACGCACCGACGTCGTAGACCGCGCTGATGCTGCCGAGATCGGTTTGCGCCTGCCCGTTCTCGCCGTGCGCGAGCCAGTAGCGGCTGCGCATCTGGAACGTCGTGCGCAAGGCCGAGAACGAGCGCTGCGAGGCGATCGCCGCGCGCTTGCCGGCCGACCATTGCGCAGGCGTTTCGATTGCGCGCAGCAGCCAGAACGGCAGCGCGCAGACGGCCCGGTCGGCATCGACGGTTTCGCGCTGGCCGTCGCGCAGGTAGGCGACACGCACCCGCGATTCGCTGGCCTCGATGGCGATCACGCGGCAGCGGGTGCGTACGCGCTCGCCGAGTTCGCGCGCGAACGCCTGCGGCAGGCGATCGACGCCGTCGACGAAGCGGTAATGCGCGTTCGATGCGCTCTGCAGCAGGCCATCGCGCAGCACGCACAAGGCCGACACGCCGGCGATGCCCTCGCCCCACAGACCGCCCCAGCCGGCCGTGAGCAGTTCGGCCGCGGCCTTCGAGGCGCCGGCCTCGATCAAGGCCTCGGGCAAGGACAGCGCATCGAGCGCCGCATGCGTCGCGGCCGACCAGTTCGCGTCGACCGGATCGCCGATCCGCGCGAGCAGCGGCGCCTGATAGCGCGCGTACAGGCCATCGAAGCCGAGCGCGCGTTCGTCGTCACGCAGGGCGTAAGGCCAGTCGGGCTCGCTCGATGCGCTCATGCGCAGACGCCGGCCGCGCAGCAGGCGCACCGGCACGCGGGCATCGTCGGGCGCGGCGGCGAGCGCGAGGTTGAAGGCGCGCGCGTAATGCAGAACCAGGGTGTGCGCATCGGGCACGTACAAGGGGCCGACTTCGGCGTGCAAGCCGTCGGCGAACGCGCCGCGCAAGGTGCGCGCCCGGCCACCGACCTCGTCGCCGGCTTCGAGCACGCTGACGCGATGACCGGCGCGATTCAGCTCATAGGCCGCGCAGAGCCCGGCGAGCCCACCGCCGATGACGACGACGGAACCCGCGTTCGCCGTGCGCGAAACCTGCGGCAACGCGGCAAGCGGCGCAGCCGCGAGCGCACGCAGCAGACGCCGTCGCTGCATCGCGGGCATCGGCGACGGCGCGGAGGACAACGCTGCAGCGACTTACTTCTTGAGCCAGTCGAGCACCTTCTTGGCACTGTCCTGCGCCTTCTTCGCGGCGTCGTTGACCGGCGCGAGCCTGGAACGCGAGCTGCCGCTGCGGCCGTTGGAGCCCGAGCGGCCGTACATCGCCACGTAGCCGCAGCTGCCCGGCAGCGGCGAGAGTTCGCCGTTGGCGCTCTGCTGCTGCGCGAGTTGCCACTTGGCGCTGTCGAGCCAGGCTTTCTCGCTGCTCTGGGCGAGCAGCTTGGCGGTCGACAGCAGCTGGCCCTGATGATTCAGCAGCAGGGTCTTGCCGGCGACGCTGGTCGCCGCCTCGCCGTAGCGCGCCGGGGCGAGCGTCTTGTCGGCCTCCTGCGCGGCCTTGCGCGCCTGCGCGTAGTCCGACTGCCACTGCGTCTGCAGCGCCTTGAGCTGCTGCTCGGCGAGCGTCTGGTGCTGCGTCCAGCAGGCCGTGGTCTTCTGCTGCAGGCAGGTGGTCTGCTGCTCGGCGGTGCCGCCGGCCATGCAGGTCTTGGCGTCCTGGTCGAGCGAGGCGTCGAGCCTGGCGTGGGCTTCGAAACTGTGGGTCGAATGCAGCACGATGCCGTTCGGGCCGGCCATCGCCTGCGCGAGCGGCGCCGAGTTCTGCGCATAGCTCGTCGCCGCGCCCATCGCGGTGCGCACCGCGGCGGGTTCGTCGCCGGCCATGCTGATGCCGCCGCGCTGCTTCTTCATCGCGGCCTGCGACGGAGCCGACATGCGCTGCGCGAACGCGATCTTCTCGGCATCGGACATCGCTTCGAGCTTGGCGATGAATTCCGGATCGTTCAGGTCGCCACCGGCGGCCGCGCTGAGTTCGGCCTGCATGTCCGAACCGTCGCCGAAGCTCTCGGCGATGTGCTGGTTCTGCTGCGTGAGCGCCGCTTCCTTGGCGTCGAGCTCGGCCAGGTAGCTCGCGAACGCGGCGTCGCTGATCTCGACGCGACCGTTCTGGAGCCTGACCTTGGCCTGCGCCTCGGCCGCGCTCTTGGGCGGCTTGGGCAGTTGATCGAACCAGCCGACGAGCGTGGCCGGAGCGGCGAAGGCGACGGCCGGAACGAAGCAGCAGGCAGCCAGCAGGCCGCCGCGATTGATGATCCCCATGATGAATCCCCCGGTGAAAACGCCCGCATTCTAGGCGCTGCCCGGGGCCGGAGCGATAGCGTATGTCTTACGGCCAGACGTTCGCCCGCAAGCCGCTACAGCCCGCCGAGCAGCTCCGCGATCTGCCGGATCGGCAGCACGAAATCGGGCTCGACCTTCTTGAGCGCGGCCTGCGGCATGTACGCGGCCTGCGCATCGTCCGGGTCTTGCACCACGCAGACACCGCCGAGGCGGCGCACCGCAGCGAGCCCGGCGGCGCCGTCTTCGTTGCCGCCCGTGAGCACGATGCCGAGCAGCCTGCAGCCGTAGAGATCGGCCGCGGCCTCGAACAGCACGTCGATCGACGGCCGCGAGAAATGCACCATGTCGTCGCTCGACAGCGCCACCCTGACGACTCGATCGCGCCCGCGATCGACCAGCAGGTGGTAGTCCGGCGGCGCGAAGTAGATGCTGCCGGGTTCGACCGGCTCCTTGTCCTCGGCCTCGCGGATCCGGTGCCTGCAGCGATGCTCGAAGATGTCGACGAGCAGGCTCGGCCGATCGCGCGGCAGATGCAGCACCACGAACACCGAGGCGCGCAATGCCGGCGGCAAGGCCGGCAGCAGCACCGACAGCGCTTCGACGCCGCCGGCCGAGGTGCCGATGACGATCGCATCGAAACGGCCTTCCAGCCTGGGCATCAGCGTCCGTCCATCAGGCGTGTTGCGTTTCCGGTCACGTTTTTTGAAACAGGCGATGCTCGCGCACCAGATCGGTGAACGCGTCGCTGTGGTTCGAGAAGCGCAGCGATTCCTTGGCCCCGAGGCCGAGGAAACCCTTGCGGCACAGCGCCTCGCGAAACAGCCCGAGCGCGCGGTCCTGCAGCTCGCGGTTGAAATAGATCAGCACGTTGCGACACGACACCAGCTGCACCTCGGCGAACACGCTGTCGGTGGCGAGGCTGTGGTCCGAGAACACGATGTTCCGGCGCAGGCTCTTGTCGAACACCGCGCGGCCGTAAGCCGCGGTGTAGTAATCCGACAGCGAGGCGCGCGCGCCCGAGCGGCGGTGGTTCTCGGTGAAGCCGGCGATGCGATCGACCTGGTAGACACCGGCCTCCGCGCGCGCGAGCGCATTGGTGTTGATATCGGTGGCGTAGATCAGCGTGCGATCGAGCAGGCCCTCCTCGCGCAGCAGGATCGCAAACGAGTAGACCTCCTCGCCGGTGCTGCAGCCGGCCACCCAGATCTTCAGCGACGGATAGGTGCGCAGCAGCGGGATCACCGACTCGCGCAGCGCGAGGAAATACTCCGGATCGCGAAACATCTCCGACACCTGCACGGTCAGGAAGTCGAGCAGCTGCGGAAACACTTCCACGTCGTGCAGCACCTTGTCCTGCAGCTGCGACAGCGTCGCGCAGTCGAAGCGCGGCATCGCGGCGAGCAGGCGGCGCTTGAGCGAGGCGTTCGCGTACTCGCGGAAATCGTAGTGATACTTGAGGTAGATGGCGTCGATCAGGAGCTTGAGCTCGATCTCGAAGCTCCGGTCGATGGGCGGTTCCATTCGCTGCGGCCGGACTTACTTGGGCATCCAGACGCGGATCAGCGACATCAGCTTTTCGACGTCGAGCGGCTTGGCGATGTAGTCGTTGGCACCGGCGGCGAGGCATTTTTCCTGGTCGTCGCGCATCGCCTTGGCGGTCAGCGCGATGATCGGCAGCTTCTTCCATTCGGCGCGCTTGCGGATCTCGCGCATCGCGGTGAAGCCATCCATCTCCGGCATCATGATGTCCATCAGCACCAGATCGACCGCCGCATGTCCGCCCTTGCCGGCGCGCTCGAGCGCATCGAGCGCCTCGCGGCCGTTGCGCGCGATCTCCACCTTGGCGCCCTTGGGCTCGAGCAGGCTCGTCAGGGCGAACACGTTGCGCACGTCGTCCTCCACCACCAGGATAGTGCGCCCTTCGAGCGCCGACTCGCGGTCGCGCGCCACCTTGAGCAGCCGCTGCGCCTCCGCCGGCAGCTTGGACTCCACCTGGTGCAGGAACAGCGTCACCTCGTCGAGCAGGCGCTCCGGTGAACGCGCGTCCTTGATGATGATCGACTTGGAGAAGCGGCGAAGCTTCTGCTCCTCGTCGCGCGACAGCGAGCGCCCGGTGTAGACGATCACCGGCGGGAACGAGACCTCGTCCTGCTCGGCCATCTTCTGCAGCAGTTCGTAGCCCGACAGATCGGGCAGGTTCAAGTCCATCACCACGCAATCGAAAGTCGAGCTTTGCAGCTGCGCGAGCGCGGAGGCTGCGCTTTCGGCGCCGACGATCTGCACGTCGCCGGTCGCGAGCAGCTGGCGGATGCTGTCGCGCTGACGCTCGTCGTCCTCGACCACCAGCACACGACGCAGGCCCTGCATGACCTTGGCTTCGAGCCGCTGGAAGGCTTCGATGAGCTGTTCGCGCTTGACCGGCTTGAGCGCGTAGCCGATGGCGCCGCGTTCGAGCGCCTCCTGCGTGTAGTCGGCCACCGAGGCGACGTGCACCGGAATATGCCGCGTCAACGGATTGCGCTTGAGCTGGTCGAGCACGCCGAGGCCCGAGTGATCGGGCAGGTTCATGTCGAGCAGGATCGCGATCGGACGGTACTGGGTAGCGGCGGCCAGGCCATCGCCGGCGGTATGCGTCACCACGCTAGAGAAGCCCATCTCGTGCGTGAGATCGCGCAGGATCGCGGCGAAGCGCACATCGTCTTCGATGACCAGGATCACGCGCGCATCGGGAGCGAGATGGTGTCGATCGTCTTCGACCTCAGGCTTGACCAGCGCAGGCCCCGACGAATGCGAAACGCTCGTCGACAATGCCAGCGTCACCGGCTCCGGAATCATGATCGACGCGGCCGGTCCTAGCGGCGTCGCCAAGGGCATCGGCACAGCGCCATCGACGTAGACGCGCGGCAGCACGAGCGTGAACACACTGCCCTCGCCGACCGTGCTCTGCACGGTCAGGTCGCCGCCGAGCAGGCGGGCGAGATCGCGCGAGATCGACAGGCCCAGGCCGGTGCCACCGTACTTGCGATGCGTGCTGCCGTCGGCCTGCTGGAAGGCTTCGAAGATGAGGTCGAGCTGCTCGGGGGCGATGCCGATGCCGGTGTCGCGCACCGCGAAGCCGATGCCGTCGTCGATCGCGAACACGCGCAGGCGGATCTCGCCGCGCTCGGTGAACTTGAGCGCGTTCGACAGCAGGTTCTTGATGATCTGGCCGAGCCGCTGCGCATCGGTGTCGATGCGCTCGGGCGTGCCGGGCTCGATCTCCCACTTGAGCGCCAGCCCTTTCTGCCGGGCCATCGGCTCGACGCTGCGCAGCAGCGTATCGATGCTGCGCGCGACGTTGATCGACTCGGGCGTGATGTCGATCTTGCCGGCCTCGATGCGCGAGAGGTCGAGGATGTCGTTGATCAGCGTGAGCAGGTCGTTGCCGGCCGACGAAATCGTCTGCGCGAAACGCACCTGCTCGGGCGTGAGATTGCCGCTCTTGTTGTCGGCGAGCAGCTTGGCGAGGATCAGCGACGAGTTCAGCGGCGTGCGCAGCTCGTGGCTCATGTTGGCCAGGAACTGGCTCTTGTACTGATTGGCGCGTTCGAGCTCGCTGGCACGCTCGGTGAGTCCTTCCTGGGCGGCGGCCAGATCGTTGCGCTGGGCTTCGAGCTGCTGCGCCTGCTCTTCGAGCTGCGAATTGGTCTGTTCGAGTTCGGCCTGCTGGCCTTCGAGGCGCGCCTGCGATTCCTTGAGCGCGCGGCTCTGCTCTTCGAGCTCTTCGTTGCTGACGCGCAGCTCTTCCTGCTGGGCCTGCAGCTCTTCGCTCTGGCGCTGGGTTTCTTCGAGCAGCGCTTCGAGGCGCGAACGGTCCTTGGACGAGCGCACCGCGATGCCGAGGGTTTCGGAGACGCGGTCGAGCAGATCGACGTCGGCCGAGCCGAGCCGGCGGAAAAAGCCCAGCTCGATCACCGCATGCACGTTGCCGTCGACGAGCGCCGGAACCAGCAGCAGCTCGCGCGCGCTGGCCCGGCCCAGGCTCGAGGCCACGCTGAGGTAATCGGCCGGAACCTCGCGCACGTGCACGGTACGCTGGTCCTTGACGACCTGGCCGAGCAGGCCGTCGCCGCTGCGCAGCACCTCGATGTTCGAAGCCGGCAGCGCGTAGCCGGCGTAGCGCCGGAAGCTGCCGTCGTCCTGCGCGATGTAGACCGCCCCCGCCTGCGCATCGAGATACGAGGTCAGGAACTTGAGCGCGTTCTCGCCGAGTCGGTCGAGCCTGAGCTGGCCCTGCAGCGCGAGCGACAGGCCCATCTGCCCGTTGCGCAGCCAGCCGGCGATCTCGCGCGCCCGGTATTCGCGGGAGATGGTCACGCCGGCGATCGTGATCAGCACCAGCAGCAGTGCCGCGCCGCCGCCGAGCACCCCGACCGAAAAATCGATGGCCGATTGCCAGTCGGTCTGGCGCTGGCTCAGGCGGTCGCGCTCGTCGCGACCGAAGTCGGCGAGCACCGCGCGGATGCTGTCCATCGTCGCCTTGCCGCGATCGGTGGCGACGATGGCGACCGCCTCCTGCGCCTTGCCCTGGCGGCGCAGCTCGATGGTCTCGTTGAGCTCGTCCATCTTGGCATCGAACAGCTGCTCGAAACTGTCGAGCCGCTGCTGTTGCTGAGGATTGTCCGCGGACAGCTGGCGCAGCTCCTTGACGGTCGATTGCAGCGTGCCCTTGGCGCGGAGGAAGGGGTCGAGATAGGTCTCGTTGCCGGTCAGCAGGTAGCCCCGCTGGCCGGTTTCGGCATCGCGGATCGAGACGCGCAGGGTTTCGAGCCGCTGCATCACATCGAGCGTGTGCGTGAGCCGGTCGGCCGTCTCGGCGCTGCTCCGGAGCGCGCTGTACGAAAACGCCGAGGTGATGATGACCGCCGCGATCGCGGCGATGAAACCGATCAGCGTCGCGGGCGGCAGCGGAGCGCCATAGGCTTTGCGCCGGCCCGTCTTTGGGGCGGCGGAATTCTGCGTCATTGAGCGTCCTTGACTGTCAAGATCAGGCTGGAAAACCAGGCCGCGCGCTCTTTCGGACGCCTTGGCCGGCGCCTAATGTCCGGCTTTTACAGGGTCGGATCAAGCAGCCCGCACAGCCGCAGCAAGCCCTGTTGATTCAAGGATTTCAGTTTGCAATGCAAGCGATTTTCGAGCTTGCGATTTGCAGCATGGCCGCGTCCGTCCGGGAAAAAAGAAAACCCCTCTCGCGAGGGGTCTTCGGTTGCAGTTGCGGCCAGCTTTTCAGAACGGAATGTCGTCGTCCTCGAAGCCCGCATCCGCGGCCGGAGCCGGGGCGCTGCGCTGCGGAGCGCCCCGGCTCGGGGCCGAACGGCCGCCGCCGTTGTCTCCGCCGTAACCACCACCGCCGCCATAGCCGCCTGACGACTGGCCGCCGCCGTACTCGGCCGATCCACCGCCACCGCCGCCGCCCGGCTTGCCGTCGAGCATCTGCATTTCGTTGGCGTGGATCTCGGTGGTGTAGCGATCCTGGCCGGACGTCTTGTCCTGCCACTTGCGGGTTCTGAGCGAGCCTTCGATGTAGACCTTGCTGCCCTTGCGCAGGTATTGCGCGGCGATTTCGCCGAGCTTGTTGTGGAACACCACGTTGTGCCACTCGGTGCGTTCCTGCTGGTTGCCGTCCTTGTCACGCCAGGAATCGCTCGTCGCCACCGTGATGTTGGTGACCGAGCCGCCGTTCGGGAAACTGCGCGCTTCGGGGTCTTTGCCGAGGTTGCCGATCAGGATGACTTTATTGATGCCGCGGGCCATGGAAATCCCCTGGTGTATGAGTCGAAATTAAGTTGGAAGTGCGTAAATAAAGTTGGAAGTGCCGAAATAAACTTGGAAACTTCACTATAACGAAATCAGATAGTTGGGATTCATAGGGTCTCCGGCGGGTCGCGCGAGCCCGATCAGGTTACAACTGCGAGTCGGCCTCAGTTTACCGCAATACCTCTTCCGGCCCTCGTCACAGAAGCGTCCGCCTTCGCCCGCGTACTGGGTGCAAACCGCCTCCGTCTGACTAGAATCCTCCACGGTCACGGAGCTGGGGAGCTGCCATGAAACGGTCGGGGGGACTGCACGAAGACGATGATGTCGCGCGTGCGCTGGAGTGGCTTTACGAGACGTGCGGAGATCGGTCTCAGGACGTAAAGACCCGCGTCCAGAAGGCGCAAGACACCTACATTCGTCACGTCGGGAATCCGAATGAGCGCGGAGGCGACATCACCCTCGACACGCTCGGCGCCGATCTTGTCGCCAGCTACCTCGCTCAAGCCGACGCTCTTATAAATAATGCCGCCGCCTACGACTTAGGCCTTGGAACCCACGTCGTTCCCTTCATCAAACAGCTTGGCGAAAATCTCGACAAGGTGAAGTCGATCGCCGGTGCCTCGGACCGAGCCGCAAGAATGCTACTAAGCAACGGGAGCGATCCGTCGGGCGGCTTCTTCGAGCTCGTAACGGCACTTCGCTACGTCCAAGACGGATATCAAGTCGAATTCGTGCCCGAGCGGCGGGGCATTTCGAAAACCGCGGACTTTCAGATCACTCGCGCCGGAGCAACTCAGCACGTCGAGTGCAAGCGCCTCCGTTCCGGCCCCTATGAGGCAAAGGAGAAGTCGGAGCAAAGGCGCATTTTCGATCGCCTAGCTGAATTCGTCGAACGAGATCGTCTGAGCCTGCACATCGACGTGACTTACACGAAGGAGCTTCACGAGATACCCGATGGGTACCTTGCCTCATGGGCAGAGAAGGCAATCACCAGTCGCCTAGCCTTGACCGGCGGCTATCCTTGGAAAGACGAGATTGGGTTCGGAACCGTCAAACCGGCCAATATCCGGGCTGTCCAGAAGGACATCCGGGACTTCTATCACCTTCTATTTGGGTCGAAGCTGGCTCGGTTGCTGATCGGCCACGAGGTTCAGGAGCCTTACTCAATGGCGGGCGTCTTCATACCGTCCCATCATGACCCTCGATACATCAGTGAAGCGCACGCTGGGACGGTCGTAACCTGGCGCTGCGTGGCCGAGACGTCCATGACGAACAAATCGCGCCATATCAAAAGCCATCTCAGCGAGATCGAAAAGCAGCTGTTGGAGGTTGGCGAGGGCGTGGGGCACATCGGCATGGATGCCGACGGTGACATCGACATTTCGGATCTTCGGCGAGCAAAGAATTACCAAGCCGTCGCCGAGTTCCAGTCCAGGGTGAAGATAAATGCGCTCTATCTGCACTATTTCGTCTGCCGAATAACGGAGACGAAAAGCTGGATGATTGACGAAACCGTGGACTACTTCAGTGTCACGGGACACCTACCCTTAACGGGAAGCGGGAGGATATTCACAGGCGGCGAGGAGTTGCTGGGCGAACTCCCTGCCTGGCATCAGAAGCCCCCACCTCTGCCCGGCCCGCGGAAAAGGTAGCCGTCCATTTGGAGGATTGGGCTCTCTACGCTGCCGGATCCAGCCAGTATGTTTATTGAAGTCAGCGCAACCTGAATTCGGCTATGAGATTAGGTCTGCTGGCGAGCAGCATCTCAAGGTGGCTTTCAGCCCACATGTGAATTTTCAATGCGGAGTCAGACTGGTTGTGCCGTTCGATCCATTTCACAGCGTCGGCGGTGAATCGACCCGATGTTGCAATAACTAGGGCATCGATCCGTGGGGGCTCCCACAACTGCATCTGCGTTTTGACCACGGCAAGATCAGGCACGGACACGGATCGGCTGCGCCAGTGCTTGCACTGCACGATTACACGCTCACGCCGAGTTCCACTGTAAGCGTCCAGAGACTACCTATAGCGGGAGCTGAGCGGCGACATTCCAGGGCAGCAGCTCATCAAGCTTGTTGATGGAATGATCTGCGATGCGATCGAGCACATGCCGCAGATAGGCTTCGGGGTTGAGTCCGTTGAGCTTGGCCGTGCCGATCAGGCTGTAGATCGCAGCGGCACGCACGCCGCCGGCATCGGAGCCGCAGAAGAGAAAATTCTTGCGCCCGAGCGCGACGACGCGCAGGGATCGCTCCGCTGCGTTGTTGTCGATTTCCAGATTCCCGTCGTCGCGATAGCGCGTCAGCGCCGGCCAGCGTGAGGTGGCGTAGCGAATCGCCTTGGCGAGTTCGGATTTCGTCGAGAGCGTGCCGACGGTTTGATCGAACCAGCCCTTCAGTTCTTGCAGCAGTGGTCCGGCGCGCGATTGCCGTTGTGCTTTTCGCTCTTGTGCTGGTTTACCGCGAATGTCTTGCTCGACGACATACAAAGCGCCGATGCGATCGAGGGCTTGCTTGGCGATGGGCGAGGCATTGGCCTGGTGGATGTCGAAGAATTTTCTTCGCACGTGCGCCCAGCAGGCGGCTTCCTGGATCTTGCCGCCGCCGTAGAGGTGATGAAAACCGGCGTAACCATCGGCCTGCAGCGTGCCTTCAAAACGGCTCAGGTGCCGCTTCGGATGCTCGCCCTTGCGATCGGGCGTGTAGCGGAAGAGCACCGCTGCGGGAGTCTGGCTGCCAGCCGGGCGATCGTCGCGCACGTAAGTCCACAGCCGTCCGGTCTTGGTTTTCCCATTGCCTGGCGCGAGCACTGGCACCGGCGTGTCGTCCGCATGAATCTTGGTCGCGCTCATCACGTGCGCGGCAATGCGTTCGACCAGCGGGGCGAGTAGCGCCGCGCTGCCGCCGACCCATTCGGCCAGCGTCGAGCGCTCGATCTCGACACCTTCACGGGCGTAAATCTCGCTTTGCCGATACAGCGGCAGGGAGTCGCCGTACTTGCTGACCAGCACATGCGCCAGCAGGCCAGCGCCGGCCAGGCCACGGGCGATCGGCCGTGAAGGTGCCGAGGCCTGGACGATGCGCGAGCAGGCATCACAGGCGCACTTGGGGCGCACGTGCTGAATCACTTTCCAGTGCGCCGGCACGTAATCGAGCATTTCCGAAACATCTTCGCCGATCGGCCGCAGCGCGCCGCCGCAGTCGGGGCACGCCGATGCCGGCGCATGGACGATGGACTCACGCGGCAGGTGATCGGGCAATGGCTTGCGGGCAGGTTTCTGCCTGGCTTCCGTGGCCGCTGAAACGACCGGTACCGCGTCGGGTGTCTGCAGCTCCTCGATCAGCAATTCGAGCTGCTCGATTTCGCGATCGAGCTTCTCGCTCTTGGCGCCAAACTGCATGCGCTTGAGGCGTGCCAGCTGGATCAGCAGCTTGTCGATCTGGGCATCGCGATGGCGCAGCACGCTGCGCAGCGTCGACAGCTCGGCGGCATGCGACTGCACCAGCGCACGCAGCGCTTCGACGGTATCGGGCAGATCGGATTCGGGCGCATCGAGCATGGCATCTCGATGCAAAAAGCTTGCAGAATCAGGCGGCTTTCGAGGGTTTTGTGGTGCGTTCCGGTCGTCGCCAGTCGATGCCTTCGAGCAGCATCGAGAGCTGGGCTGCGGTCAGATGCACGCGGCCCGACTCCGCCTTCGGCCAGACGAAGCGGCCGCGCTCCAGTCGCTTCGATAGCAGACACAAGCCGTCACCGTCCCACCACAGCAGCTTGAGCTGATCGCCGCGGCGACCGCGAAAGGCGAAGACATGGCCCGAGAACGGATCATCTGCGAGCACCTGCTGCACCCGTGCCGATAAACCATCGAAGCCTTTGCGCATGTCCGTCACGGGTCTTGGCATACCACTCTGTCCTGCCCGCGATTTTGAACACCGGCACCGGCGTTGCATGACCGATTGCAGCGCGATAAAACGTCCGAACCGAGCCGTAACCCAGCGCCCGACGCAGGGCGTCTCCTCGCAGCAACTGGCCATGCACCTCGGCTAGTTGGCCTTGTTCTTTGGGTGCGATTTGTCCGGACATTTCGGTCGTCAGTGATCAGTGGCGGGTGTTGGCATTAAATCGCACACAGCTGGCATGGTGCATCGGATATTAATTGGGGGTATTGCGATGGGACTCGATGGAATGAGCGCAAAAGGGACGGCAGGACGCCGATACCGAACCATCGAGCAGAGACTTCGCTCATCACTGTGGGCCCAACGCTTACAAAAAATATCGGGCCTAACCTATGGCGCGCTCGATACGCTGTTGGTGGAGAGAAAGAGCGGATTCCGCGCCCTCGACAAGATTGCGAAATACGGCGACAACCCGGAAAGAGTCGAGCGAGGCGGCATAAGAGTGAAAAGCCTCGTCGATCGCGCCGCCGAGATCTATCCCGGCTCGGAGACCGATTACTACTCACCTCTATGGGGTGTTCTTAGCGGAAAGCGGCTGCCGCACCCGGAACCTCAAGAAGAGATGGTGACGACCGCCCTGAGTCGAATGGGCATGGTGCAGGCACACAGGCACATTGCTGATTTCGCAACTGCCATCTGCGGGCCACATTACCCAGGCCGTCTGGGCTCCCTCCCCGACATTCAGACCGGTGCATTTGCTGTTGCCGCGAATGCGAGCCTAGACGCAATTCTTGTCTTGTCGCTTCGAGCGCGAGATGCGATTGACCGCCTAGCCTTGTCCGAGGGGCAGGCCTACATCGATGCTTTGGAGCACGCCTGCAAGCAATACGATCTCCGAGTCGAGGCTGGCAATCTCTCTGGAATGCTTCACGGACTCGCGCTGATGCGAATCGTGAGAAATCAGTGGTCAGAGATTCATCCGATGCACTGGCCGGCTTTTGAGGAAATTCTGAGAGCAAAGGATCAAGCCGAGTATCAAGCCGATCCTCAATTCGTCCACGCAATGCGTGATGAGTTCGGACCATTTTCAGAATGCGCTTTCAAGGTACAGCCAGGCGTTCCGATCGTGCGCTACGACGCTCGAATGCACTTTCTCAACGGCGCAATCTCTGAAATCTACACGCAGATCAACGCTTTGGTCGGTGATCGTGAGGGCCTCATGTACACCATGGAGGATGTGCTATCGATCGCACCCACTCCGATTCTGCAGAAGGCTGCCAACTTGTGGCCTCCATCGAAGTCACCTGCACTTCCGCTCGATACACTGCCGCAAGGTGATCCGAGTGATGAGACGACATGAAAAACCCCGCCGAAGCGGGGTTTGGAATTGACGCGGCTCAATCCTCGATAGGAGCCAGTAGAAAGGTAAGCGTCCGAGGCTCACCGCTTGAAGGGAGTGTTGTGGCGTAGAAGATAAGCGTCCCTTGGGCGCCGATGGTGTCCACGATTGATTAAGTGGACACCATGCAAGCATCATCCTTGGGCAAGAAGCGGCGCAGCTATTCGGCGGAATTCAAGGCGGCGTGCGTAGCCGAAGCACGGCAGAAGCAGAGTTCGGTCTCGTCGATCGCCCGGCGCCATGGGCTGAATCACAATCTAATTTTCAAATGGTGGCGCGAGGCGGACGCGGCGAGCAAGACGACGTTGCTGCCGGTCACGATCGTCCCGCCTGCTGCACCGACTCCGCAATCGACGAGCGTCGCTTTGAGCGTGTCCTTCGCCGACGGTGCCTGCCTACGCATCGAATCGGCATCCGATGCGATGGTGCTGACGATCCTTGATCGCCTGCGCTCACGATGATCGGTTTGCCAGCCAGCACACAGGTGTGGATCGCGGCCGGCGTGACGGACATGCGCAAAGGCTTCGATGGTTTATCGGCACGGGTGCAGCAGGTGCTCGCAGATGATCCGTTCTCGGGCCATGTCTTCGCCTTTCGCGGTCGCCGCGGCGATCAGCTCAAGCTGCTGTGGTGGGACGGTGACGGCTTGTGTCTGCTATCGAAGCGACTGGAGCGCGGCCGCTTCGTCTGGCCGAAGGCGGAGTCGGGCCGCGTGCATCTGACCGCAGCCCAGCTCTCGATGCTGCTCGAAGGCATCGACTGGCGACGACCGGAACGCACCACAAAACCCTCGAAAGCCGCCTGATTCTGCAAGCTTTTTGCATCGAGATGCCATGCTCGATGCGCCCGAATCCGATCTGCCCGATACCGTCGAAGCGCTGCGTGCGCTGGTGCAGTCGCATGCCGCCGAGCTGTCGACGCTGCGCAGCGTGCTGCGCCATCGCGATGCCCAGATCGACAAGCTGCTGATCCAGCTGGCACGCCTCAAGCGCATGCAGTTTGGCGCCAAGAGCGAGAAGCTCGACCGTGAGATCGAGCAGCTCGAATTGCTGATCGAGGAGCTGCAGACACCCGACGCGGTACCGGTCGTTTCAGCGGCCACGGAAGCCAGGCAGAAACCTGCCCGCAAGCCATTGCCCGATCACCTGCCGCGCGAGTCCATCGTCCATGCGCCGGCATCGGCGTGCCCCGACTGCGGCGGCGCGCTGCGGCCGATCGGCGAAGATGTTTCGGAAATGCTCGATTACGTGCCGGCGCACTGGAAAGTGATTCAGCACGTGCGCCCCAAGTGCGCCTGTGATGCCTGCTCGCGCATCGTCCAGGCCTCGGCACCTTCACGGCCGATCGCCCGTGGCCTGGCCGGCGCTGGCCTGCTGGCGCATGTGCTGGTCAGCAAGTACGGCGACTCCCTGCCGCTGTATCGGCAAAGCGAGATTTACGCCCGTGAAGGTGTCGAGATCGAGCGCTCGACGCTGGCCGAATGGGTCGGCGGCAGCGCGGCGCTACTCGCCCCGCTGGTCGAACGCATTGCCGCGCACGTGATGAGCGCGACCAAGATTCATGCGGACGACACGCCGGTGCCAGTGCTCGCGCCAGGCAATGGGAAAACCAAGACCGGACGGCTGTGGACTTACGTGCGCGACGATCGCCCGGCTGGCAGCCAGACTCCCGCAGCGGTGCTCTTCCGCTACACGCCCGATCGCAAGGGCGAGCATCCGAAGCGGCACCTGAGCCGTTTTGAAGGCACGCTGCAGGCCGATGGTTACGCCGGTTTTCATCACCTCTACGGCGGCGGCAAGATCCAGGAAGCCGCCTGCTGGGCGCACGTGCGAAGAAAATTCTTCGACATCCACCAGGCCAATGCCTCGCCCATCGCCAAGCAAGCCCTCGATCGCATCGGCGCTTTGTATGTCGTCGAGCAAGACATTCGCGGTAAACCAGCACAAGAGCGAAAAGCACAACGGCAATCGCGCGCCGGACCACTGCTGCAAGAACTGAAGGGCTGGTTCGATCAAACCGTCGGCACGCTCTCGACGAAATCCGAACTCGCCAAGGCGATTCGCTACGCCACCTCACGCTGGCCGGCGCTGACGCGCTATCGCGACGACGGGAATCTGGAAATCGACAACAACGCAGCGGAGCGATCCCTGCGCGTCGTCGCGCTCGGGCGCAAGAATTTTCTCTTCTGCGGCTCCGATGCCGGCGGCGTGCGTGCCGCTGCGATCTACAGCCTGATCGGCACGGCCAAGCTCAACGGACTCAACCCCGAAGCCTATCTGCGGCATGTGCTCGATCGCATCGCAGATCATTCCATCAACAAGCTTGATGAGCTGCTGCCCTGGAATGTCGCCGCTCAGCTCCCGCTATAGGTAGTCTCTGGACGCTTACGTAGAAAGTCCTTATTCTCACGAAGCTCGCTTTCGAGAACCGAGACTTCAGTGCCGCAAGGAAATCGTACGCGGTACGAAACCAACAGGTTGTTTTTGAAACGATCGGCCAAACTCATTCCCGATTTGAATGCGGCATAGGCCTTGTTCGAATCGGCGCTGACGATTACGACCGTGTTGTTGCCAAAGCGCTTCAAGAGCCCGCTCGGATCCGGCGTGAAGTGATAGAACGAATTCCGCATGTAGTGAGCGGATTCACCGGCGTTCCAGCTGCCGCTCTGACGCAGACCACAGTTGAGATGAAACTGCATGTGCCTCTCCTCGTGCCCGGAATGGGCATTGGTTAACCTGGAGAGGCGGTATCCGCGAATTTTGAAGCTACATTACAAAGCAGGTAGAAGGCCGATCAGGTTGTTCGGGTTTCGACGAAGTGCCCGACGAAGGCATGAAGCGCAGCCGGACACCGCTGGAAGTCGTCGGGCGATTGCTGCAAGCCGAGACCGCCGAGCGTCAAGCCCGCTCGATCCGCTATCAAATGGCAGCGGCGAAATTCCCGGTCTATCGCGACCTGGACAGCTACGAATTCGCTGAGTCTCCAGTCAATGAGCAGCAGGTGCGCCATCTCTACGAAGGCAGCTTCATGAGCGAAGCGCGAAACATCGTGCTCGTCGGCGGCCCCGGCACCGGCAAAACCCATCTGGTTAAGTCAGTTTGTAGGGAGCCCGAGCTTGTCGAAGAAGGCACGATTGCGTTCACGAGCGGAGACTAGAAGTCGGTCGTAGGAACTCACTTCGATATAAGCCTTGAACGCATCGTTGTAGCCGAAGAAGCCCATACCGTCACTCGTCGGATGCAGATTCAGCATGCGGCAGCGATGGATGAACTTTGGCGTGAGATCGCTAACCACATAACAGAACCCAGGCATTTCCTTCGCATTGGGAATCGGACGCCCACTCGGATGCGTAATCTCTCCAGAGCGCAGCCGATCCAGATAGCCGAGAACCTGCTCGAGTGGATCCTTGTCTTCACCCGGTGCAGCGTCGTTGCGCATAGGCCTTTTGATTTCGACAATCGTCAAGGCAGCAAACGGTGCCATCTTTCGATCAGATACCAAAATCGGCTCGTCGTAGACGTTGAGAGCGACGAGGTCGGGTTCTTTAGTCTCGATCGAGTCGGTAATCGGCATCGATGTCAGCGGCATATCCGACGCCAGGTAGTCGTGAAAGGCTAGGCGCTCATCTATCAGCCACAGATTGAAGCTATCGAAGTGCGCTTCGTCCGACGATCTACGCATCGGCATGATCATCTCGTGCAGCACATCCTCTCGCTTGTACTTTCCATCCACTCCGATCTGAGTCGCCTGTGCAAAGATGTCGAGAATGACCTTGCGGTGGAAGACATAGTTGGCAAGATCTGACTTCTTCAGATCGTCGATCTTGGACATATACCGCTGTAAGCGCTCGCGGTAGCCTTCGACGGATTCCTTCTCTCCAAATCGCATGATCGCGTGCCCTTCAGCAATGAGCCCACCCTCGATCTCGGCGAGGTGCTTATGAAGGAGCAGATCCAGTTCGCGATCCGAGATCTCGGGGTCGACGATGAGCTTGTCTTCGTCGATGTGGGCGAGGATCGGACGATAACGTGGCGCCTTGCGAGCTACGAAAGACTCCACGCGGGCACGAGCCGCATTCTTCCCATCTTCCAGATGAGCCTTGAGAAAAGCCTTTGCCGATTCAGCAATCACCGAGCGAAGCTCTGAACGCGTCACCTCGCCTTCGGTATGCAGGTCCGAGGATTCCATCATGTCGAAGCCGATTCGTTCGGGCCGCACATGGGAATTCAGATATGGTGATGTCACATGGCAGGCATATACGAAGTCACCTTCCGGATCGCGCACCTTTGACAACAACCCTGGGATGAGCGGCCGTAGCGCCTCTTCCTCTACCATCCGACCGCCCGCACACAGCGAGATGAACGGTTGTTTGGCGATGCTGGTCCTCAGCTTGAGATGGGTCAGTTCAAACGCATGCCCCTGGATTTCGAGCTGTGTCTTTTTAGTCGACGAGTACATGTACTCGTTGTAGACCGTCTCTAGTGGGATAGCTTCCGCACCATCCTTGATCGTGATGTCGGGGGCGCCGCCGTCCCGTAAGAAGTACCAAAGGCAATGCTCGAAAATAGCCCGTGCAATAACGTCACCAGTCTTGGGAGACTTGTCACGGTAGCCTTCGAGAAATGCATCCAAGTGAACTTCTGTTCGCCGAGCCTTGGCCGACTGCACGTCCTCAACGACCGGCAAGCTGACGCCCTGTCGATCGTCAAATGTAAAGCGACGCTGCTTCCAGACACCATCGGCGTGTTCGTAGGTGCTTACAATCGAGGCGCTCTTGAACGCTTTGAGCCAAAGAAGCCGGCCGACACCACGGCAACCCTCACGCTCCTTGTGGTCGGTGTCGAGCTGCTCGAACGACTTGAAGTTGCGATCGTCGAATCCGATACCGTCGTCGACAACGCGGAATCCGACAATGGGTTCCGTAGGAACAAACCAGCTCTTGCTCTTCGGATCAGCCAGCGCCAGAGGCGCCTGAGTTCGGCGCAAAATTTCGACAAGGATGCTTCCAGCTGAAGGCTCTGTCGGATGCAAAGCCGCGATCGCCTGGAGCGAATTCGTAACCGCCTCAAAGAGAGGCATCAGCCCCTTCGCCAGGGGTAACGAGGTGTTCCGCAGGCGACCCCGCAGGTTGGTGCTGATCGTCATGGCAGCAGCCTCCTGTGGGGCATAAGAGTCCCTGAGGTAACCGCCTGTTTTGTTGTCGTTGGCATTGTGATGAATTGTATGCACAGATGGCTCCCGAGGCTTGCCCCCTCGGTATCCGATTTATGGCCTTTCAGACCATCTTCCGAAAGCTGCCGACCACGAGGCCCAATATCTGCAGCTCTCGTTTCGGCCGAATATCGGTGTGAGCTTTGTTTGCGGGGCGAAGGAACACCTCTCCGTTCTCGTCCCGCAGGTACTTGACCGTGACGCTGCCATCCACGAGCGCCACGACGATGTCTCCATGCCGGCAATGCGATTCTCGCTCGGCAACCACGAAGTCCTTGTCGAGCAGACCCGCCTCGATCATCGACTCCCCCTCGATCTGCGCCACGAAAGTCCTGGAGGGGAATCGAACGAGCTGGCGGTCGATGTCGATAGCGCTGATGCCGACGTCATCCATATCTATCGGCGAGCCCGCCGGCACCCTGGCGTCCGACAGCAACCGCTCAAAGAATCGCTCTCCCGGCACGACCCGGCCGCCAGACCCCTTCTGAAGGTGTCGACTTCCGACCAGCCGGCTGACCAGCGCTGCAGCCGCTGAAGTCGAGGCGTATCCAAGCAGGTCCGCTATACCCTGGTAGGTCGGGAGGGAACGTTCCCGGGCGTGGTAGTCCCTCAACCGTTCTAGGCGCCAGCCATCCGAGTGCCCCCTCATAGGATGAAAATTCGTTTCATAGAATGTATATTCTATCATTCGCAACTTGCTGACGATGCGCTTTGGCTCCGTTGTTGCGCAGACAACGAGGCGGGAGCGACGAGCCTCCCGTGCTTCGGACGCTAAGATCTCGGACGGCAGCGGTTTCGGCGGCCGCAAGGCCCGTTTGCTTGGTGAGTGGTAGGTCAATGGAATCAGTCCAGCAATTACTCAGGCGGGTCGCCAAGGTCGGGATTCGAAAGCCCTACCTTGAACGGGTATTGCCTGCCTGGGTGCACGCCTACCAGCCTGAGACCCCCAGCGGACTTGTTGAGCTAAAGGTTCATCTGGCCAAGGAACTTGGCCTCGATCTGCGATCCCTGGATGAAGGGCGTGCAGTCACGTTCGGAGCTCTGCCGAGCGTTCCGAAGTTCAAGCGCACTCGCGCCACCAGTGCTGCGAGCCTAGAACCGGCGGCTTCAATGTTCTACTCGCTCGCCCGCGCGTTATCGGCTGCCACGCGCGTTCCTTACTCGCCGCTGCCCGCTGATCCAGCGCAGATGCGCGCCGAACTGCTGGCGGCAGGTGGGACGGTCACCTTGCCGCGCCTACTGACCTACCTTTGGAACCACGGCATACCCGTCGCCCACTACAGCGACTGGCCCGCGCCACTGTCACGCCCCTCCGGCATGGCGGTGGATGTCGATGGTCGTCCGGTCATTCTCATGGGCAGCGGACGCCGGGAGAACGCCTGGCATGCGTTTTATCTCGCTCATGAAGCGGGCCACATCGCGCGAGGCCACCTTGGCCAGAACGAGTTGATCGTCGATGGCGAGGAGGAAGGCGTCGGCCCGGCCGAGGACGATCAGGAGCGCGAAGCTGACGTCTACGCCCTCTCCGTGCTCGGCGGGCCGCAGGCGATCGCGACCCCGGCCGCGGACATCCGCGGAGCCGAATTGGAGCGGAACTTGAGGGACCTCGCCCGGGAGCAGCAGGTCGATCGGGGCCATTTGGCGCTGCGGTACGGCATGGATAGCCGTCAGTGGCCATTGGCGCTCATGGCACTGCAGCGCATCGAGCCGGGCTCCAACGCGCCCGTCTTCATCAACGGCGACTACGCAGCACCGAACCTGGACTGGGACCGTCTCTCAGAGGAGCGCAGCGAGTTCGTGCACAGAGTCCTGGCGCTCTGAGTTCCACCGTGATCGCCATCATCGACAACGACTTCGTTGCGAAGCTGGCTCGCATCCAGCTGCTCGATACCTTCCAGTCCGTCCTGACCAAGCAAAAGATCGTTCCCTACCTCCAACCTTCCATCGACGGCACGTTCGATCTGGCCAAGCGAGGCGCGCTACGCAAGCTTGCGACCGAGGCCCAGCGCGACGATCTCGCTGCATTCGCCCGCCAGGCACAACGAGTCTCGCTAGATGATTGTGGCCATGGGCTGATCAACACCTGCCACCTGGTGGAAGGCATTGATGCTGGTGACGCCCTCTGGCTATCGGCCGGCGCTTGCAATGCGGAGAGCATCGTTTTCACCAGCGACAAGAATGCACTGCGAGCCGTTGCGAGAACGCCGGCTTGCAAGGATATCTCCGACCGCCTGGCGAGCCGGGTCTGCTGCCTAGAACAGTTCGTTCTCGATCAGTTCGAGAACGTCGGATACGCCATCGTCCGAAAGGGCATCATTGCCGATCCCGCTGCTGATGGCGCTCTGACAAATTCGGTGCCTTCGCTGACCACCAAGCGCACTGAGGCGGAGCCCGCCTTGCGCGACTATATTGAACGACTGCGGGCCGAAACCGGAACACTCCTCATAGGTTGAGGTGCGACATCAGTTCCAGGTGATGCTTGATCGATCGACGCTTCAATACACCGAGACTAGGCGTCGACGCTGGAGGCCCGGCGAAATACTGGCAGGCGGTGGAGAACGCGAAAGCCCTTCGATGCTGGTTGATAAATCGCCCCAGTTTATCCAGCGCTTGCCGAACGCATACAGCCCTTGGCGCTGTGGCTGTCGAATCGTCCGATAGGAAATGTCGTATCCAGATCGACTGCGGTCGGTTCGCTACCAGGGTCTGGAAGGTCAGGTGGATGGCGACGGTGATCGCCGCCTTACCGCCGCCAGTCGGAGTAAAAATCTCTCCGACTATCGTGTGATCGCCATAACCTTCAAAGCCTTTCCTACGGTAGCGGTAAGCCAGATCCGAGTACTCCTCGTCGACGCCCTGCCGATGGTCAGCATTGCGCTGCTGCCGCGCAAATCCATCCTGCAATAAGACTCGATTCGAGAACTCCCACCGATCGCAGTAGGCATTATCGCAATCCCCTTCGAAAAAAAAGTGGGTGGCAATCTGATGCTTGTCTAACTCCACCTGCAGCCTGTCGGGATCGGCAGCTTCGCCACGGTGAAGTACCCCGAAAGGTTTTCCCTTCAGCGCCGCAATTTCCTTGATCAAGGTAGCAAGTGGCTTGCCACTCGTTACCGCGACCACAGGAATCGTAACCCCGTGGCTGTCGCATTCCTCCATCACTTTGAGGATGGTGCTTTGCACCGGATCCGTTTTATGCGCAAACGGGGTCGTCAGAACATAGGTCGGTAGCCTTGCCTTGGAAACTTCGCGGACTGCGAATTCCAATTGCCGTATGGCAACTCCTGGCTTCCCCTTTTTGTCTCTTACGGGAATATAGAGCGGGTTGACGTTGCCGGCGGCGACGAGAGCATTCGCAACCTCTCGGACGGCCAGACGTTCTTCTTGGCGCGCATGCAACAACGGCACATACATGAAAACCCCCCGGTTTCTTGTTGACCAGTTTTAGAGGATGCGGTCAACGGGGAGTATGTCAAGTCATCTAAGGCGGTTTCTATAGTTTTTGTCCAGAGGACGCCGGAAGGCGAGGCTTAGATCACGCTTTAGATCACAACGTCGAGTTGCGGCACCAAGGCTCGCCAATGACCGATATTCATGATCTTGGCGATGGAATGATGCTTGAGGCTGCCGGGCGCCGACTCGATGAGTTTGATTTGTGCGGGATGAATAGCACGCTGACGCAGTGTTTCGACCATGATCCCGTGCGCTTCCTCGGGCGCCAGGGCCTTGAAGCTCTCCCAGCACGCGGCCAAGACGACGGAGTCTTGCGATTCTTCGATCCCGAACCGCTGCCGGGCGATCGCGATCAGCTCGCGCTCGCGCATCGCCAGAAAGGCGATCCGAAGATCCAAATTTGCTTTATTCGACTTTGCCGGAACCCGCTCTTCGATTTGGCCCTGATGATTGAGTACCAGGACACCGACGTAATCGGGCAGCCCCCTCAGGACGTCGTCCACCATCTCATCGGCCGTCACGACATTGATGTGATCGAACAACTTCGAATACCACCGGAGCTGGTTCGGCAGCCTATTCAAGGTGTCGTAAGACGACTTCACCTCGTAGACCGTCGAAGTGCCATTCATGACGGCAATGTCGGCCCGCACTTCGCCCACCACGAATTCGGTCAAAAGCCGCGCGGCCAGAGGTCCGTTATCCAGGGTGTGCTTGTTGAGAAGCAGCTGCTGAGTGATCGCGTTCTTGTAGATGTACTCGAAGCGGTAGTGCTCTAGAAGCAGCTCGTAGGCCCGATCGAACATCAACCGAACCTTCATGCGCCGCCCCAGGTTCACCTTGCCGGCGTCATCGACGATTGCGCGAACGAACGCCGGTGAGTCCACCACTGCAAGGTCGCGAAACGAAGCCGCACTGAACAACTCCGCCAATTTATTGAGGCGCGCCGACATCGCGTTCTCCAAGCTTTCTCGTAAGGTCCAACATCAAGGTCGGACCTGTAGCCGGTATCCGCCGCGGAACGATTCGCTTTTTCCGTTCGCGTACGGCAGATCCATCACCCATCCCCACGCTAATCTTGGCACGGGAAGGGTTCCTGGGGTTGAGAAAGGGTGCCCGGAGGTGTGGGGAACCACCCAAAAGGCGGCCGAAGTTGCGCAAAAAGGCCGCTAGAGGCGCAGCAGAGGGACGCCGGGTCAGCCTCTCGGAAAGGCGTCGGGACGCTTCACCGGAGACGGCGGCTTACTTGAGCAACGACAGCATCGCCGCGCCGAGAACCGCCGGCGACCGCACCGTCTTCACGCCGGCCGCTTCCAGCGCCGCGAACTTCTCGTCCGCAGTGCCCTTGCCGCGGCGATGATCGCGCCCGCGTGGCCCGTACGCTTGCCCGGAGGCGCGGTGACGCCGGCGATGTAGGCGACGACGGGCTTCTTCACGTTGGCCTTGATGTACTCGGCCGCGGTTAGGCGTCATATAGACGATTCAAGTACGTCTGCCGATCCAGACCGGGATTGGCGCTGGCCTCCTGCATCAGCCGGACAGCGACCAATCGCGCCAGCCGCCGAGCCTCAAGCAGATCCTGGTTCGTGACACCTTCGGGCATGCTCCTACCATGCAGGTAGGCACTCCGAACGTCGTACAGCTGATCCAGCGTTTTTTCTGCCATGGGATCGTCCAGCAGATTCACCAGGCGGATCTTGATGCCGCGGGCTCCGATGGGGCGTCTTCTATCCTTTCCGCTGTTCGGCCCGGTCAAAGAACCTGCCTTTCCATAATCTTCCGCCAGCCCCAGCCCCGCTTCGATAGCCAGCATGTGAGCCTGAAACTCATCGATCCCTCGCACGTGAAGAGCGTGAGAGAGAAAGTGACACATGGGTGCAGGAAACAAAGCGGACTGTCGGGCGCGAAGGAAGGCCTCCCAGTTTTTCGACGTCAACCAGTCTGAGACGACGCCGGACTTCTTCGGGTCCAGATCGAACTGCTCAGGCGCCTCGAAATCCACTTCGAGGCCTTCGCCATTGGTGTAGCTGTGATAGCCCCAAGTGAGGCTGTCAGGCCGAGGGGCAGGATTGCGAGGCGTGAACAAATCGTCTTGGATCATGTAGATCCAGGGAACGTAGAAGGGTCGCCACTCGAAGATCCCGTAGTCCGCGCAATCCTCCCATGGCGATAGCATCAGAAAGGTCAGCACGTCCTCAACAACTTCCGGAAATCGGCGCTTGTGGGGGCGGACAATCCCGTAAGGCTCCAGGATCTCATTGAGGATGCTCATCACCCTGGGTGCCTTCGTGCTGGGATACTGGTACGCCTCTCGGATCACAACCCAGTGAAACTCGGAGAATCGCTCGCAATCGAAATCACTGGGCGCGCGCGATTCTCGCCCCATCGGATGCACGAGGGCATCCAGTTCAACCGCCGAGAAGCGGCGCACCTCGACGCGACCAAAGTATGCGTCGGGAAATACGCCGGCGCAGTCCAATGGACATAGGTACGTCCTTGTTCCGTCACGTCCAAAAAAGGCGGCATGGAGTGCATCGGCAGCATGGCGCAACAGGTCTTCGGTTGGCATCTCTCCAGATTCGAGCATTCCGATCAGCCCGAGGTTGCGAATCGCCACGGTGAGCAGATAGTTCCGATACCACTGCTCGACTTGATAGCGCTCGGCAACGAGTTGCTCGAGTGATCGAAAGGCTGGGGTTTTCGACCAGTTGCCGGCAGGGGACTCGCCATGGATAAACAGGGATCGCAGGGACTCGATCAGTTCTACCGGCGCGCCTTCGTTCATCTGCCCCACCGTTTCCTCGATTCTTTGAAGGCCAGCTGTGAATTCTCACGCAAAACTGAGCAGGTATAGGGCCTGCTCTCATTCGCGTGATCATTGACAGCCCCCACCCAGCAACTCTCCAGCGACCATCGTGTGATCAACGAAAAAGCCCTCTCCGAAGAGAGGGCTTGGGGCAACCAGAGACAGTCGCGTGCATAGACATCTTTCGACTTAGCAAGCGGCAAGATTGCCGTATTCGCGGCAGCGATTCTCTCCTATCGTCAAGTAGATAGAAGTTCGAAAGTGTCTCCATTTCCAACTTTCGCACCCTGGCGCAGGTGACTTCCAACTTTATTTCCACACGATCGTTACACCTGCCCAGGGAAGCGTTTCCAACTTTATTTAGATCCACTCAGTAGTTGATTCTGTGAAAGCTGAGAAGAGAGCCGGAGCTTGCTCGGGTTCAGCGTCGGGTTCTGTGATCCGGAGCGCGGGTCGGTCGAACGCGTCGCCAAAACAGTTCGGGGACTGCCGAATCCGACACAGGACGCCCACCTTCTGCTCACCGGCGTTGGGCCAGATTGTCCGCAGAAAGCGATCGGCGCGCTAGGGCTGCGCCTGGGCCGGCGACGTCCGGAGCAGCGATCCGCGCAAAAACCTGCCGCCGGCCTCATCGGCGGTATTCGGGTCTCCGGGCAGGGCTCAGAGGGCCGCTCTGCGCCGGCCGCGCGTTTCGCCGGGAGGCGGCAACGGTCCGGCTTCAGGCGGCCGGTTATAGTGTGCGTTCGCCCTCAGAACGTCCTTCGCTGCCCTTCATGGACACCATCCGCATCCGCGGCGCCCGCACGCACAATCTCAAGAACGTCTCGCTGGATCTGCCGCGTGACAAGCTCATCGTCATCACCGGCCTGTCGGGATCGGGCAAGTCGTCGCTCGCCTTCGACACGCTCTACGCCGAAGGCCAGCGTCGCTATGTCGAATCGCTGTCCGCTTATGCGCGGCAGTTCCTGTCGATGATGCAGAAGCCCGATGTCGACACCATCGAAGGCCTGTCGCCGGCGATTTCGATCGAGCAGAAATCGACGAGCCACAACCCGCGTTCGACCGTCGGCACGGTCACCGAAATCTACGACTACCTGCGCCTGCTGTTCGCACGCGTCGGCACCGCGCGCTGCCCCGATCACGGCGTCGCGCTCGAAGCGCAGTCGGTCTCGCAGATGGTCGACCAGGTGCTCGCGCTGCCCGAGAACAGCGCCTGGATGCTGCTCGCGCCGGTGGTGCGCGGACGCAAGGGCGAGCACCTCGAATGGTTCGAGCAGATGCGCGCGCAGGGCTTCGTGCGCGCACGCGTCGACGGCCGCGTCTACGAGCTCGACGAGATTCCGAAGCTCAACCGCAAGCTCAAGCACGACATCGAGATCGTCGTCGATCGCTTCAAGGTTCGCCCGGACATCAAGCAGCGACTCGCGGAGAGTTTCGAAACCGCACTGCGCATGTCCGAAGGCATCGCGCTGATCGCGCCGCACAGCGGCGATGCCGAAGCCCAGCTGCAGACGTTCTCGGCGCGCATGTCCTGCCCGCATTGCGGCTACTCGCTCGAAGAGCTCGAACCGCGCCTGTTCTCGTTCAACGCGCCGCACGGCGCCTGTCCGAAGTGCGACGGCCTCGGCAGCCTGCAGGTGTTCGACGCCGACCGCGTCGTGCATCACCCGGAACTCTCGCTCGCGGCCGGCGCGATCCGCAGCTGGGACAAGAAGAACCCGTACTACTGGCATTTCATTTCGTCGCTCGCCAAGCACTACGGCTTCGACACCGAAAAGCCCTGGAACCGGCTCGCGAAGAAGTACCAGGACGTGATCCTCAACGGCAGCGACGACGAGAAACTGCCGTTCCAGTATCCCGACGAACGCGGCCGCCTCGTCACGCGCACGCACAAGTTCGAAGGCGTGCTGCCGAACCTCGAGCGCCGCTATCGCGAAACCGAATCGGTGGCCGTGCGCGAGGAGTTGTCGAAGTACCTGTCCGACAAGCCCTGCCCCGAGTGCAACGGCGATCGCCTGAACCGCTCGGCGCGCAACGTCTACGTCGCCGATACGCGCCTGCCGCAGATCACCTCGCTGTCGATTCGCGACGCCGAAGCCTTCTTCCAGAAGATGAAGCTGCCGGGCTACAAGGGCGAGATCGCCGAGAAGATCCTGAAGGAGATCTGTGCGCGCCTGGGCTTCTTGAACAACGTCGGCCTCGATTACCTGACGCTCGCGCGCAGCGCCGAAACGCTGTCGGGCGGCGAAGCACAGCGCATTCGCCTGGCCTCGCAGATCGGCGCCGGCCTGGTCGGCGTGATGTACGTGCTCGACGAGCCGAGCATCGGCCTGCACCAGCGCGACAACGAACGCCTGCTCAAGACGCTGTTCCGCCTGCGCGATCTCGGCAACACCGTGATCGTCGTCGAGCATGACGAAGACGCGATCCGCCAGGCCGATTACGTCGTCGACATCGGCCCGGGCGCCGGCGTGCACGGCGGCCAGATCGTCGCCGAAGGCACGCCGAAGAAGGTGGCGGAGAATCCGCAGTCGATCACCGGCCGCTATCTGTCGGGCGTCGAACAGATCGGCGTACCGGCCAAGCGCAACAAGCCCGATCCGAAGAAGCAGATCGTGCTCAAGGGTGCGCGCGGCAACAATCTCAAGAATGTCGATGCGTCGATTCCGATCGGCGTCATCACCTGCGTCACCGGCGTTTCGGGCTCGGGCAAGTCGACGCTGATCAACGACACGCTGCTCGGCTTCGCCGCGCGCCAGCTCAACAACGCGGGCACGCGCCACGCCGAATGCGACGCGATCGAAGGCCTCGAGCATCTCGACAAGGTCAT
Organism: Hydrocarboniphaga effusa AP103; assembly: GCF_000271305.1. Classification (GTDB taxonomy): domain Bacteria; phylum Pseudomonadota; class Gammaproteobacteria; order Nevskiales; family Nevskiaceae; genus Hydrocarboniphaga; species Hydrocarboniphaga effusa. The sequence continues at coordinate 2,319,573 of NZ_AKGD01000001.1, read as the reverse complement.
CGACATCGATCAGTCGCCGATCGGCCGCACGCCGCGTTCGAACCCGGCCACGTATACGGGCCTGTTCACGCCGATCCGCGAGCTGTTCGCCCAGGTGCCCGAATCACGTGCTCGCGGCTACGAGGCGGGACGCTTCAGCTTCAACGTCAAGGGCGGCCGCTGCGAAACCTGCGAAGGCGACGGCGTGATCAAGGTGGAGATGCACTTCCTGCCCGACGTCTATGTGACCTGCGATACCTGCCGCGGCCGCCGCTACAACCGCGAAACGCTCGAGATCAAGTACAAGGGCAAGACCATCGACGAAGTGCTGGCGATGACGGTGGAGGACGCCGCCGCGTTCTTCAAGCCGGTGCCCGCACTGTTCCGCAAGCTCGAAACCCTGCTCGACGTGGGCCTGAGCTATGTGAAGCTCGGACAGAACGCGACGACGCTCTCGGGCGGCGAAGCACAGCGCATCAAGCTCGCCAAGGAGCTGTCGCGTCGCGACACCGGGCAGACGCTCTACATCCTCGACGAGCCCACCACCGGCCTGCATTTCCACGACGTGGCGCAGCTGATCCGCGTGCTCGAACGCCTGCGCGAGCACGGCAACACCGTGGTGATCATCGAGCACAACCTCGATGTCATCAAACGCGCCGACTGGATCCTCGACCTCGGCCCCGAAGGCGGCAGCGGCGGCGGCGAGATCATCGCGGCCGGTACGCCCGAAGACGTGGCGAAGGTGAAGCGCTCGTATACGGGGCAGTTTTTGAGGCCGCTGTTGCGGGGCTGACAAACCCTCGCCAAAGCCCCTCTCTCCCCGCTTCGCGGGACTCTCTCCCGCACGGGGGAGAGAGGACGACTCAAAACAACTCGCTTACACGAACCCGAGCCCTCGCGTCGCGAAACGCGAGAGGTGCGGAAAGATCACGTCGATCTCGCTTTCGCTCGCGCCGAACCAGCGCAGCATCGTCGCGCCGTATTGCTCGACGCTCGTGGTCGGGATGATGCGGCCTTCGCCGACGTCCTGCGGGCCGTTGAGCGTCAGGTCGGGATAGTCGCCGTAGATGCGCCCGCCTTTCACCGCGCCGCCGAGCGCACAGTGAATGCTGCCCCAGGCGTGATCGCTGCCGTCTCCGTTCGATGTGGTGGTGCGGCCGAAATCCGACGCCGTGAACGTGGTCACCGCATCGGCGACGCCGAGTTCGACGGTGGCCGAGTAGAACGCGCTCATCGCCTGAGACAGGCGCGCAAGCAGCGCCGGATGCGCGTCGAGCTGGTTGTCGTGCAAGTCGAAGCCGCCGATCGTGACGTAGAACACCTGTCGTGAAAGCCCGAGCGCCTCGCGCGCCGCGATCATGCGCGCGACCATCTTGAGCTGGCTCGCAAGCCCGTTGTCGGCTGGGAATTCGGTGCCCGGCTCCGGCACGCCGGCGAGCGCGGTGCTGATCTCCATGCCGAGATCGATCGAACGCGACACCAGCCGGCTGCTGGTGCGCTCGAACGCCTGCGCCGCTTCGGCCTGCGCGAGCAGTTGCCGGTACAGCGCGGTGCGCGCGCTCGCATTCGTGAGCGCGCGAAACGAGGGCACGCCGCCCGCACTCATCGAATACGGAACGCTGGTCGCGCCGGTCTGGAACAGGTTGTTGCCGGCCAGCGAAATGTTCATCGACACGCGGCTGTTGGCGTTCGCCGAACCGAGCAGATCAGCGAGCCTTCCGCCCCAGCCCTGGCGCAGCGTCGCATCGGGCTGGCTCGATACCCAGCAATCCTGCTGGTCGTTGTGCGAGTAGAGCCGCGGCGGCAGGTTGCGTCCGGCGAGCACCTCGTCCTTGGTCACCGGCGCGAGCAGCGTGCCCGCGTTGATGATGAAAGCCAGGCGATCGTTGTTGTAGAGCTTCTGCAGCTCGGGCATCGCCGGATGCAGGCCGTAGAGATCGAAGCTCAGCAACGGCGGCGCGAGCGGCAGCAGCTCGCTGCGCGCCAGCGCGAGATTGGTTCGCGCGGCCTTGTAGCGGTTGTAGCGCGTGCTGTCGTAAGGCACCAGCAGGTTGTAGCCGTCGTTGCCTCCATGCAGAAAAATGCAGACCAGCGCCTTGTAGTCGGTGAACGCGGCGTGGGCCGCCGTCGCGCTCGCTGCGCCGAGCAGGCCGAGCATCGCGCGCGGCGTGGTGAGACCCGCGGCGGCGGAAAGCCCGCAGCGCAGCAGATCGCGACGAGTCCAGGGTTTGAACGGGCTCATTCGAAGTCCTCAGCGCTGGATGGAATATTGCGGCGAAGCCAGGATCAGGTACGCCGCTTCTTGCACGCGTGCTCGACCGCCGTCCTTGCTCGCATCGATTCCCCGCAGATAGGCGAGCAGCGCACTGCGCATGTCGGCCGGCATCTGTCCGCTCAGCAACAGCAGGTCGAGCTCGTCGAGCAGCAGCGAAGGGTCCGCGGCCAACGGCAGCAGCGCGGCGTAATCGACCAGGATGGCGCTGTCGCTGACGCCGCTGCGTCCGCGGTAGTCGCCGTAGAGCGATTGATAAAGCCGGTTCTGGGCGAGCGTGATGCTCGACTCGTTGGCGAGCTGCAGCTCCGGCAGCACGAGCTGCGCGCTGCGCACCTCGCCCGCCGGCGAATAGAACGGCGAGTAGAAGTTGAATACGCTCGGCGACGACAGCGGAGACTGCAACAACTCGCCCTGCGCCGATCGATAGCTGTAGCGGCCGCTGCCCGTTGCCGGCACCGCATCGAGCGCGCGCCAGAGATGCGCTTGTCGCAGCAGCGGCTCGCGCGCCTTGCCGAAGTGGGTCGCCGGTGCGCCGCGCGCCTCGCTGTCGAGCAGCACCGCGCGCACGACCGCGGCGAGATCGCCGCGCTGCCCGCGTCCGTTGTCCGCGAAAGCCTGGGCGACGCGTTCGACGTAAGCGGGCGACGGATTGCTCGTGACGAGCTTCTGGATCAGCTGGCGGCCGATGAACGGCCCGACGTTGGCGTGCTCGAACAGCGTGTCGAGCCCGCGCGCGAGATCCTGCACCGCGCTGCCGCTCGCCGCGATCGCGGTGTTGCCGACGATGGTCTTGGCATCGCGATCATGCGCGTCGTCGAAGCCCTTCATCGGTGCGAGCCAGTTCGCCGGCCCGCTGCTGAAGCTCCTCGCGCCACCCCAGGACCAGCCCGTGAACGTACGGGCGAGGCCTTCGATGTCGGCCTGCGTGTAGCTCGGCAGCGCGACACCGCTCGCATCGAGTTTGGGCGTGCCGTCGGCGTTCAACTGCACGAGGCCGATCGTGAACAGCTGCATGACCTCGCGCGCGAAGTTCTCGTCCGCGCGTCGATCGGTGGCCGCGTCGGGCTTGGCGTTGCCGAGCATCGACAGATAGCGGCCCATTTCGGGCGACAGCGTGACGTCTTCGAGCAAGTCGCGGAAGTTGCCGAAAGCGCCGTCGACGAGCAGATCGTAATACCAGCAAAGCCCTTCCTGGCTCGACAGCGCGTCGCTGGTATCGGAGACCACCAGGATCTCGGACAGCGCGAACGCCACGCGCTGGCGCAGCTGATCGGGTGCGGTCAGCGCGATCTGCCACCAGGCGTCGGTGCGCGCGTTCCTGTCGACGGTGTCACCGCTCTTGAGGCTGCGGCACAGCGGCAGATGATGGGTCGCGCTCGCGCGCAGCTGCTCGTCGAGCCACGCCTTGGCCGACAGCCTCGCCACGCGATCGATGTCGGCCTGCGTCGGTCCGAAACTGGCTTGCGTGAGCAGGCGTGCGGCTTCTGCTTCGCCGAGCTTTGCGCCACCGCCACCGCTGCCACCCGACGCCGCATCGATCACGCCGCCTGGACTGTTTCCCCCGCACGCCGCAACGGACAACACCATCGCCGCAACGAGAATGCAAACGCCTGATCGCCGTTGCCTCATCTGGATTCCCCGCTCCACCCCTGATACTCCGATGTTGACGCCAGCCGCGTGCGGAGGAAATTCCCCTCGTCGCTCCTGCGCAGGCGCCCGTCGGACGGCAGCATGAGCGAGCATCGGGCAGCACAGCACATCAAGCCCAAAAACGAACAGGCGAGCATCGGCTCGCCTGTTCGTTTACATCGCAACCGCTCCGGAGTTCTTAGAGAACCCGGCTACGGATCACCGGCCTCGAACTGCGAGTCCGTGACTTTCTGATTGAGCCGGCGCTGCATGTCTTTCTTTCGACCCGCCGAAAGCAGCGGAACTGAAGCATTCAACGGTGACGAACGGCATTCCGCGTCGTGTCATCCGCCTTGTGCTTTCTATGCACGCGGGCCACTCGACGTGCGCGCACGCTCGTTCGCGTGCATCGCAACGGCGCTTGAGCGAGCGGACCTCAGCGCGTGAAACGCTTGACGAACTCCCAGACCGTGCGCGTGCCGTCGATGTCCTGCGACGTCTTGCCCTGATAGTTCAGGTTGTACGGTGAACCCGGCCAGGTGTGGCCGCCGTTCTGCACGGTGTAGAGCTCGACGGAATTGCCGGTGGCGCAGCCCAGATACGCATCGAGCTGCACGCGCGTGCCGTCGCTGGCCACCAGGTCCGGCAGCAGGCTGGTCTTGGGCGCAGCCGGGCAACCGTTGATCCTGGCCCAGTGCTTGGCCGAGTCCGGCACCGACAGCGAGATCGCGTACTTCGACGGGCTGTATTTAACGATGGTGTCGGCGTTGCCGTTGATCATCAGCATCGGCGTGGCGAACGCCGGGCTGCCGCAGACCGACACCAGCGTCTTGAGCATGACGCCCGAGACGGCCGCGGCGGCGGCGATCTTGCCGGGCTGGGCGCAGGCGTAGCGCAGCGTCATCATGGCGCCGTCGGAGAAGCCGGCCATCGAAACACGCTTGGCATCGACCGGGTAATTCTTCACGGCGGTGTCGATCAGCGTGGACAGATAGCCCACGTCATCGACGGTGCTGGTGTCGCTCGGATCGTCATGCCAGTTGCCGTCTGCGACGTCGGGCAGCGCCACCCAGATGCCGTAGTCGCGCACGAGCTCCTGCACCTCGGTCAGAAACGCCATCGCTTCGCCGTTGCCGCCGTTGTAATGCAGCATCACGAGCAGCGGCGCCTTGGTGCTGCTGGCCGCGGTCGGCTTGAAGTAGAGCGTGCTGCGGTTGAGGCCCTGATGGTTGATCGTGCTGCGAAAGTAGCTGACGCCCTGCGTCGGCACGATGTAGGCATTGGCCGCGAAGCTCGCGGCCGAAAGCGCGAGCACGACGAGGCTGCGCAGAAGATTCCGGATGATGGTCATGTGACCTCCTTGTGTGGTGGTCGCATCCTGACGGCGTCGTCAGTGTCCGGGTTCGGTAATGCGATGTTCGGCCGAGCGAGCGCCGACAGCCGGCAAGGGATGCAGACAGCGCAATCCGCGTGGGCCGCCACTGCGCCAGGCGACCGGAGCATCCAGGCAATCGGGCTCGACGCGCGCGCAGCGCTCGCCGAAGCGGCAGCCGCGCGGCGGCTCGTGCAGGTCCGGCGGCTGGCCGCCGATGGCGGCGAGCCGTGATCCCGGCACCACGCTCGGCCCGGGCCGGGCCGCGAGCAGCGCGCCCGTGTACGGATGCAGCGGATGGCGCAGCACGCGGGCCGTCGGCCCGGCTTCGACCGCCTGGCCCGCGTACATCACGAGCACGCGCTCGCAGCTTTCGGACACCAGCCCGAGATCGTGGGTGATGAACAGCATCGCCATGCCGAGCTCGCGGCGCAGCGTGTCGAGCAGCCGCAGGATCTGGCGCTGGATGGTCGGGTCGAGCGCGGTGGTCGGCTCGTCGGCGATCAGCAGCTTGGGCTTGGCGAGCAGGGCCATGGCGATCATCACACGCTGGCGCATGCCGCCCGAGAGCTCGTGCGGGTATTGGGTGAGTAGCAGCCGGGCCGCGGAGAGGCCGACCGCGTCGAGTACGCGTTCGGACTCGGCCATCGCGGCGGCCCGCGTCATGCCCTGATGCAGCTCGGCGACTTCGGCGAGTTGCAGGCCGATGCGCAGGTACGGATTGAGGCTGCTCATCGGGTCCTGGAAGATCATCGCCATGCCCGGACCGCGCAGGGCGCGGCGACGCGCCGGGCTCACACCCAGCAGGTTTTCGCCATCGAGCAGCAGCTCACCTTCGAGCCTCGCGCCGTCCGCGTTCAGGCCCATCAGCGCGAGCGCGGTCTGCGATTTGCCGGAGCCCGATTCGCCGACGATGCCGAGGCATTCGCCGCGTGCTATTTCGAAGCTCAGGCCGTCGACCACCGCGAGCCGTCCGCGCGGCGTCGGCAGCTGCACGCGCAGCTCGCGCACCTGCAGCAGCGGCTCTTTCGGTGTCGAGTTCATCGACGTGTTCATCGGCGCCTCGGGTCCAGCGCTTTGCGCAAGGCTTCGCCGAGCACGTTGAGGCACAGCAGCGTCGCGAGCAGGAACGCGGCCGGAAAGATCAGCGCCCACGGCGCGGTTTCCATGTCGCGCGCGCCTTCGCTGATCAGCGCGCCCCAACTCGTCGCGGGCGCCTGCACGCCCAGGCCCAGAAAGCCCAGGAAGGATTCCATCAGGATCACCTGCGGCACCGTGAGCGTGGCGTAGACGACGATCACGCCGAGCAGGTTCGGCAGCACGTGGCGATGCAGGATCGCGCTCGTGTCCAGCCCCGAGACTTCGGCCGCGGCGATGAACTCGCGCTGCTTGATCGCGAGCGTTTCGCCGCGCACGACGCGCGCCATGTCGAGCCAGTTCACGCAGCCGATGGCCGCGAACACGAGCAGCAGATGGCGACCGAACAAAACCATTAGCAGGATCACGAGAAACAGGAACGGCAGCGCGTAGAGGATGTCGACTGCGCGCATCATCAAGGCATCGATGCGCCCGCCGAGCATGCCCGCGATCGCGCCATAGGCGACGCCGATCAGCAGCGAGACGAGTGTGCCGACGAGCCCGACGAGCAGCGAAACGCGGCCGCCCGTGAGCGTGCGCGCGAACAGGTCGCGGCCGAGCGCGTCGGTGCCGAACCAGTGCCGATCCGAGAGCGACGGCGCCGCGGACCAGGCGCCGTCGAAGTCGATCGCATCGAAGGCCCACGGGGAAAGCCAGGGACCGATGAGCGTGAGCAAGGCGATCGCGCAGAGCACCAGCGATGCAATGCGTGCAGCGAGCGGCAATGAGCGGAGCCAGATCATGCGCGCAGCCGCGGATCGAGCCGGGCGTAGAGCAGATCGACGATCAGGTTGAACAGCACGATCAGCGTGCCGTAAAGCAGCACCACGCCCATGACCAGGCCGTAATCGCGGTTGAAGGCCCCGAGCACGAAGTAGCGGCCGATGCCCGGCAAGCCGAAGATCTGCTCGACGACCACCGAGCCCGTGAGCGTCGCCGCCGCGGCCGGGCCGAGATAGGAAATCACCGGCAGCAGCACGGGCTTGATCGCGTGTCGCAGCACGATGCGGCGCTCGGACAAGCCCTTGGCGCGCGCGGTGCGAATGTACGGCGCTTGCAGCACCTCGATCATCGCGTTGCGCGCCAGACGCGCAGCCGTCGCCAGATGCGGCAAGGCGAGCGCGATGACGGGCAGAATCCAGTCGCCGACGCGGCCGTTCCAGCCACCGGCCGGCAGCCAGCGCAAACTCACCGCGAACAGCAGCACGAGCAGCGGCGCGATGACGAAGCTCGGCACCGAAAGCCCGAGCAGCGAAAAGCCCATGACGAGCCTGTCGACGAACGAGCCCGGTGCGCGCGCGGCGGCGATGCCGAGCGCCAGGCCGAACGACAAACCCGCGATGATCGCGAGCGTGCCGAGCGTCGCCGACACCGGCAGGCCGGCGGCGATCAACTCGTTCACGCTGCGATCCGGGTACTGATACGAAGGCCCGAGATCGCCGCGCATGAGCGAGCCGAGATAGCGCAGGTATTGCGCCGCGATCGGTTCGTCGAAGTGATACGCGGCCTCGAGTTGCGCGCGTGTCTGCTCGGTGATGCCTTCCTCGCTGTCGAACGGCCCGCCCGGTGCGGCGCGCAGCATGAAGAACGTCAGCGTGACGAGGATCAGCAAGGTCGGAATCGCTTGCAGCAGGCGCAGGATCAGGCGCGTTCGCATGAGCTATGGCGATGCCGGCGCGAGATCGAGATCGCGCGTGTAGTGATGGTCGAGCGCATTGTCTTGCCAGCCGCGTACGGTCGGGGCGACCAGATGCTTGGTCACGTAGAAATAGATCGGAATGACCGGCGTGTCGTCGAGCATCGAGCGTTCGGCCTGCGCGAGCAGCTCGCCGCGTGGAGCACCGCTGCTGTTCGCCGCCTGCGCGAGCAGCGCGTCGTAGCGCGCGTTCGCGTAACCCGTGTCGTTGCGTGGATTGTTGGACAGCAGCAGATCGAGAAAGCTGCTCGCGTCGGCGTAATCCGCGACCCAGGACGCGCGAAAGACCTGGGTGTATCGGCGCTCTCGACGGCTTTGCAGAAACACCTTGGTCTCTTCGTTGTAGAGCGTGGCTTGTACACCGAGCGTCTGCTTCCACATCGCCGCGATCACGGTCGCGATCTTCTGGTGATAGTCGTGCGTGTTGTAGCGGATCTGCACGGCGAGCGGACGCTGCGGTCCGTAGCCGGCGGCCGCGTAAAGACGGCGCGCTTCGCTCACGCGCCGCTCGCGCGACCAGCTCGCCCATTCGGGACGCTGCGAGGACGCCGCGTCGATGCCCGGCGGCAGCCAGCCGTAGGCGGGCTTTTCTCCGCTGCCCATGAGCTTGTCGACGATGATCTGCCGGTCGATCGCCAAGCTCAGCGCCTTGCGCAGCCCCGGCTGATCCTGGAACGGCGGCCGCGTGAGATTGAAACCGTAGTAGTACGAGCCGAGATAGTCGGCGATGCGCAATTGCCGCTTGAGCACCGGCGGCATCGCCGCGATCTGCTGCGCCGGCACCTGCTCGGTGATATGCAGCTCGCCCGCGCGAAAGCGCTGGAACTCGGCGTTGAGATCCTCGGTGACGAGATGCAGCACCGTGTCGATCGCGACGGCCGGCGCATTCCAGTACTGCGCGTTGCGCTTGAGCCGCACGTGCGATTGCAACGCCCACTCGTCGAGCACGTAAGCCCCGTTCGAAACGAGCTTGCCCGCGCGCGTGAACTGCGCGCGCTCGCGCTCGAGGCTCGCGCGATGCACCGGATAGGCGACCGAATTCGCCAGCAAGCCGGGGAAATAGGGCGTCGGGCGTTCGAGCTCGATCTGCAGCGTTCGATCGTCGAGCGCGCTGACGCCCAGATGCTCGGCGCTGCCTTTGCCCGCCATGAGCGCCTCGGCGCCGCGGATCGGCGCGAGCAGGGCGGCCGATGGCGAGGCGGTCGCCGGACTCAGGCTGCGCCGGAACGCGTAGACGAAATCGGCGGCTGTCAGCGCCTCGCCATTGGACCAGCGCGCATCGGCTCGCAGCGAAAAAACATAGATGCGCCCGTCGTCGGAGATCTGCCACGAGGCGGCGACGCCCGGAATCAGGCGTCCATCCGCGGCCTCGCTGACCAAGCCTTCGAAGAGGTCGCGCACGACGTTTCCGGCCGAGACGCTGCGGACCTTGTGCGGATCGAGCGTTTCGACATCGGGCCCGTTGCCGCGCTTGAGCAGCTTGCCCTGCGCGCTGGCGGCCGACGGCGACAGACCACAGGCCAGCAGCAGCGCGAGCATCGCCAGCCACGGCCTTGCGCTGCGGGCTCGCATCGGCATCTAGCGCTTGCGTGCGCTGCCCAGCGTCACCAGCAGCACGCCGACGAGAATGATGCCGGTGCCGATGATCTGGTCGCGCCCTAGCCGCTCGTCGAGTATCCACCAGCCGAGCAGCACGGCGATCGCCGGGTTCACGTAGGCGTAGGTGCCGAGCACGACGGGCGAGACTTCGTGCACGAGCCAGTAGAACGCGCCGTAAGCGACGCAGGAGCCGAACACGATCAGGTACGCGAGCGCCCACAGGCTGCGCGGCGCCCAGGTCCAGCGCCCGGCTTCGCCGGCGAGCAGGCCGATGGCGGACAGCAGCACGCCCGCGACGAGCATCTGCAGACCCGCCGCCATCACCGGCTTGATCGAAACCGGCGAACGCTTGGAGACCACCGAGCCGACCGCCCAGGCGATCGGCGCGAGCATCAGCGCCGCGTAGGCCGTCCACGGCGCGAGTCCGCCGCCGATGCCCTCGCCGACCAGCACGATCACGCCCGCGAAGCCGACGAGCAGGCCGATCAACCGCATCGCGCCGAGCTGCTCGCCCTTGGAACCGAGCGTGCCCATCCAGCCCATCCAGAGCGCGGACGTCGCGACGATCAGCGCGGCCTGGTTCGACGGCACCCACAGCTCGCTCCAGGTGACCAGGCCGTTGCCGAACACGAGCATCAAGATGCCGACGAAGATCGTGCTGCGCCAATCGGACCAGCGCCTGGGCAGCGACGCCCCCGTGAGCAGGCCGACGACGACCATCGTCAGACCCGCGACCAGAAAGCGAACGCCGGCGGACGAGGCCGGCGGCAGCGCCTCGACGACGATGCGGATCGCCAGGTAGGTCGAGCCCCAGATCAGATAGACGGCGGCGAACGCGAGTGTGAGCTGAACCTTGCGAAGCTCCATGGGCCCTCAAAAGCAAACCGCCCGGCGAGTGCCGGGCGGGGATTATCGCTTGATGCGTTTCCTGATGCGGCAACGAAGAGGCCCGCACTAGGCGGGCCTCCTCTTACATCGCCGAGTATCGTGAGCCGTGATACTCGTTTTGCAGCCTGCAGCTCAGAACTCGTAGCTGGCCGTGAGACGGAACACGCGCGGATCGGTGTAGCTGATCACGCGGCCATAGCTTGAGTTGAGGCCACCGTAATTGATCACGGAATCGTGTTCTTCGTTGATCGACGAGGTGCTCTGGCGGTTGAACAGGTTGAAGACATCGGCGCGCAGCGTCAGACCGTCGACGTACTTCGGCTGGTAGACCACGTTGAGGTCGAAAGTGTAGCTCCACGGCAGACGACCGGCCGATCCGCGCGGAGTTGCAACGGCCCCATCAGGATCGCCGCTGCCATCGCCGCAGTAGAAGAACACGGCGCCATACTGACCGCCGCCGATATCTTCGCCGTCTCCAGCGTAATCACCAAAGCAGTTCTTCGGACGTCCAGACTCGAGACGGAACGCACCACCAACCGCCCATTCCGGCGCGACTTGATAGTAGCCGAAGCCATTGATCGTATGGCGACGATCACTCGGCAGATAGCCATTGGCGCCTTCCATTAACTCCGGGAAGTCCCAGGTCGAGGTCACAGCGACGTCTGACTGACCATTGTCAGACTTGGTCTGGCCCTCGGTATTGCCCTTGCTCTTGGCCCAGGTGTACATCAGCTTGCCGTACCACTTGTCGCGGAACGGGTGCTCAAGGAAGAAGTTCAACGCCGTGTAGGTACGCTTTGGCTTCGGCAGGCCGATGTCGGCAGCCGACAGATCGAATGCCACCGCCTCTTCGTCAACGCCATCTTCATCATCGTCCGCACCATCTGGATCGAGATAGATCGTGTTGCCCTTACCTGGATTGATGGTGGCGCAACCGAAGGGATAGAACTCGGCCTTCGAGAGGTCGATGCCGTGTTCCTCGGCATAGGCGTCAATCGGACGATAATCGCAGAAGTCGTCGATCGTCGCCTTGAGCTTGCGATAGGTCAGCGACACACCGCCGGTATACGAGGTCAGGAAGGCCTGCTCGAAGCCGAGGGTGAACTCATCCTGGTAGGTCGGATCGATGTTCTGCGAAGCCACCGAACGCGGGTCCTTCGCCTGGCCGTATTCGTTGTTGGCAGAGTAGACATCGGCGATTTGCGTCAGACCCGTAGGAGCGCCGGTGACGGGATCGACGCCGGTATAAACGAAGTACGTGTCGGCGAGCGTCGAGCGGCTGGCGCCACGCACGGCCACGTGGGTGGGGATCTGCAAGCTGTAGCGGCCTGCCGAGCCATAGATCTTCGTCGTTGCATCACCGAAAACGTCCCAGGACGCGGACAGGCGCGGGCTCAGGAAGTCGTCCATCTTGAGGAAGGTTTCGCCGTCGCCGTTCTTGTTCTCGAACTGCTCATTACGCAGGCCGAGCGTCAACAGAACGGTATTGGTCACCTGCCAGCGATCTTCGATGTACTGCGCAGACTGATTCGATTGTGCATCGGTGACCGTGGTGAAATCGCGACTACGAACGGCATAGTAGAAGCCGTCTGCGTCCGGCGTCGCGCCAGCTTCGACCAGCGTCTGGGTCTGGTTGTTCAAGAACATCTGGTCGCCGCGAGAATTCGGATAACGGACGTAACGGAAGTAGTCAGTCAGGATCGCTTCGCCAGCGTCCTTGGACTTAAGGCGGTTGTCATCGATGCCCGCGCGCAGCGTATGGTCGAACAGCTTGTACTCGACATCGAAGCGGAAGGACTTCGTGGTTTCCTGGGCTCCCGCTGGGATCAGCGAAGTACCACCGGCCAGGGCGTTCGCAACTTGCTGGTTGGGATTGATCAACCGCGGATCAATTGCGGCCGTCGTTCCGTTGAAGAAAATCTGCGGCGCCGTGGCGTCACCGAGATTACCGAACTGATCCTTGTGCTTGTACTTGCTCTGGCCATAGAGCGCAGTGATGAGCAGATTGTCGGTCACATTGCCGACGTAGCGGAACAGCTGCGCGTCGCCGCCGACACCCTGGGTACCCTGACTGCCGTCAGAATAATTCTTCGAATTCTCGGTGTAGCCGAGTTCGGTCTTTGAATGAGTCTCGTAGTCGTAGCCGTAGTACTTAGGGGAAAAATGATTAGCCGTCCTGCGGAACCAATGTCAACGGCAGAGGTCGTCGCATCTCGACACGGGTAAATCAGGCCGGACCGCTTCCATTTTTTCCAGCGCGCAAACGAAATCGGGCGCCCAGAGGCGCCCGATTGGACCAGCTCAGAAGACTCGCGTCGTCTTTACTCGGCAGCGGCATCCGCCGGTGCCGGGCCGCCGGCCTTGCGGTCGACGAGCTCGATGTACGCCATCGGCGCGTTGTCACCGGGGCGGAAGCCGCAACGCAGGATGCGCGTGTAGCCACCCGGACGGCCGTTGAAGCGCGGCGCGATGTCGTTGAACAGCTTCTGCACCGCATCGCGATCACGCAGGCGCGCGAACACGAGACGGCGGTTGGCGACGGTGTCCGTCTTGGCGCGCGTGATCAGCGGCTCGGCGAGCTTGCGCAGCTCCTTGGCCTTCGGCACCGTGGTGCGGATCAGCTCGTGCGTGAACAGCGCAACGGCGATCGACTGCATCGTCGCTTTGCGATGGCTGCTGGGACGGCCGAAGGTGCGGCCTGCAATACCGTGACGCATGGTTGTATCTCTCTAGTAAAAGTGCCGCAGCTCAGCCCACCGAAGACTTCGGCGCGGCCCAGTTTTCGAGTTTCATGCCCAGATCGAGATCGTGGGCCTTGAGGGCTTCCTTGATCTCGTTGAGCGACTTCTTGCCGAGGTTCGGCGTCTTCATGAGTTCGGTCTCGGTGCGCTGCACGAGGTCGCCGATGTAGTAGACGTTTTCGGCCTTGAGGCAGTTGGCCGAGCGAACCGTGAGTTCCAGATCGTCGATCGGACGGAACAGGATCGGCGACAGCTCCTTCTTGCCGGCAACCGCGGTGGTCGCGGCTTCGGCTTCGAGGTCGACGAAGACGGCAAGCTGGTCGCGCAGGATGCGCGCGGCCAGGCGAACCGCTTCAGCCGGATCGATGCCGCCGTTGGTGTCCAGGTCGAGGATCAGTTTGTCGAGGTCGGTGCGCTGTTCGACGCGAGCACGCTCGACGCTATAGCTCACGCGGCGAACCGGGCTGTACGAAGCATCGAGCTTCAGCACGCCGACGGCCGAGCTGCCTTCATCGGCGGCACGCAGGGCAGCGGCCGGCACATAGCCACGGCCACGCGTGACCTTGAGGCTGACGTTGAGCTTGCCGCCCGTCAGGTTCGCGATGACCAGATCCGGGTTCACGATTTCGACGTCGTGATCGAGCTTGATGTCGGCGGCCGTGACCGGCCCCTTGCCCGACTTCTCCAGACGCAGCGTCGCTTCTTCGCGAGCGTGCATGCGGATGGCGATGTTCTTGATGTTCAGGAGGATGTCGATGACATCTTCCTGCACGCCTTCGATCGAGCTGTACTCGTGGACCACGCCTTCGATCTGCACTTCGGTGATTGCAGCGCCCGGAATGGACGACAGCAGAATGCGGCGAAGTGCGTTGCCGAGCGTGTGGCCGAAGCCACGCTCGAGCGGTTCCAGCGAAACACGGGCACGCGAGGCGGATTCGGCTTCGACTTCCACCAGACGCGGTTTGAGCAAATCAGCGACAAAACCCTGCATGGGTCAGTTACCTCGTTAGTGAAGAAGATCGCGTAGCCAGCAACAACATCAGCAAAGCAGCGATTACTTCGAGTAAAGCTCGACGACCAGATTCTCGTTGATGTCCGGAACGATCTGATCACGGCTCGGCAGCGACTTGAAGGTACCCTTCAGGCCCTTCTCATCCACTTCCAACCATTCCGGGAAACCGATCTGCGCCGCGATCGACAGCGATTCGGCAATGCGGCTCTGGGTGCGCGATTTCTCGCGCACTTCAACGACATCACCAACCTGAACCTGGTACGACGGGATGTTGACCGGCTTGCCGTTGACGAGCACAGCCTTGTGGCCGACCAGCTGGCGGGCTTCGGCGCGCGTGCGGCCGAAACCGATGCGATAGACCACGTTATCGAGGCGGGTTTCCAGAGCCAGCAACAGGTTCAGACCCGTCGCGCCCTTGGTCTTGGTCGCCTTGTAGTAGTAGTTGCGGAACTGACGCTCGAGCAGGCCGTACATCTGCTTGAGCTTCTGCTTCTCGCGCAGCTGCGTCGCGTAGTCCGACAGACGCGGCTTGCGGGCGCCGTGCTGGCCGGGAGGCGTTTCGAGCTTGCACTTGGTTTCCAGCGAGCGGCCACGACCCTTCAGGAGAAGGTCGGCACCGGCACGGCGGGACAGCTTGCACTTGGGACCAATATAACGAGCCATGACGGTCTCTCTTAGACGCGGCGGCGCTTCGGAGCGCGGCAGCCGTTGTGCGGAATCGGGGTGACGTCGGTGATGTTGGTCACCTTGAAGCCGGCGTTGTTGAGCGCACGCACGGCCGACTCACGACCCGGGCCGGGGCCCTTGACGCGAACTTCGACGTTCTTGACGCCGTGCTCGGCAGCGGCCTGGGCCGCCTTGTCGGCCGCGACCTGCGCAGCGAACGGCGTCGACTTGCGCGATCCCTTGAAGCCGGCGGCGCCGGCCGTGGACCACGACAGGGCATTACCCTGGCGATCCGTGATCAGGATGATCGTGTTGTTGAACGAAGCGTGGATGTGGCACACGGCGTCAGAGATGTTCTTCTTGACGCGCTTGCGGGCCTTGGCGGCAGCGCCGGCATTCGGATTGGCCATTGGACGGCAGGCTCAGGTCGTTGAATTGAGTGAATTACTTCTTGATCGCACGGCGCGGACCCTTGCGGGTACGGGCATTCGTGCGCGTGCGCTGACCGCGAACCGGCAAACCACGGCGATGACGGTTGCCACGGTAGCAACCGAGGTCCATCAGACGCTTGATGCTCATGGACACTTCGCGGCGCAGGTCGCCTTCGACGGAGAATTTGCCGATCTCGGCGCGCAGCGCTTCGAGTTCGGCTTCGGTCAGGTTACGGACCTGGACGTCGGGCTTCACGTTCGCTTGCGCGCAGATCAGCTTCGAGCGGGTCGGGCCAATACCGTAGATCGCCTGGAGGGCAATGACGGTGTGCTTTTTGTCCGGAATGTTGACGCCGGCGATACGTGCCATGACGCGGGGAACTCCTAAAGAACGGGCTGCGCGAAAAGGGCGCGAATTGTACAGAAACTAATCTGGACCTACAAGCCAAGTGCCTTTCCGGCACCTGGGGCGAAGCGTCTGGACGACGCTTCTCGAAACGATTTCAGCCCTGGCGCTGCTTGTGGCGAGCGTCGGAGCAGATCACGCGGACCACGCCGGCACGGCGAACGACCTTGCAGTTGCGGCAGATCTTGCGGACGGAAGTACGGACTTTCATGACAAACCTCTTATCAAGTGCAGCTTCAAAAGACTTAGCGCGACGAGCTCGGTCCGCTCAGCGACTTGGTGTCGCTACGACGGCCCGGCAACTTGCCAGCGGTGCCGGAATCGGACTTTCCACCCAAAGACTTCAAATTGGCCTTCTTGAGCAGGCCCTCGTACTGATGCGACATCAGATGCGCCTGCAGCTGAGCCATGAAATCCATCACCACCACCACGGTGATCAGCAGCGACGTGCCGCCGAACGCCATCGGCACGTTCCAGTAGGCAATGAACACTTCGGGCATCAGGCAGACCAGCGTGATGTAGATCGAACCGGCCACCGTCAGGCGAGTGAGCACCTGGTCGATGTAGCGAGCGGTCTGGGCCCCCGGACGAACACCGGGAATGAAGGCACCCGACTTCTTGAGGTTCTCGGCCGTCTCGCGCGAATCGAACACGAGCGCGGTGTAGAAGAAGCAGAAGAAGATGATCAGCACCGCGTACAGCACACCGTGCAGGGCCTGGCCAGGCGACAGCGCATTGGCCAGCTGCTGCAGAAAGCCACCACCGCCTTCGCCGCCGAAGAAGCGCACGATCGAAGCCGGGAACAGAATGATCGAGCTCGCGAAGATCGGCGGAATCACGCCGGCCATGTTGAGCTTGAGCGGCAGATGCTGAGTCTGCGCGGCGAACAGCTTGCGGCCCTGCTGACGACGCGCGTGATGCACCGGAATCCGACGCTGGGCACGTTCCACGAAGACCACGCCGAGCGTCACGAGCGCAACCAGCGCCAGCACCACGATCACCACCAGGCCCGACACCGACCCTTCGCTGACGAGCTGCGCGGTCGCGCCGAGCGCCGGCGGAAGACCCGCGACGATGCCCGAGAAGATGATCATCGACATACCGTTGCCGATGCCCCGCTCGGTGATCTGCTCACCAAGCCACATCAGGAACATCGTACCGGTGACCAGCGAAACCGTCGCCGTGAACACGAAGCCAAAGCCCGGGTTGATCGCCACGCCGCTGCTCTGCAGCGCGGTCGCCGCACCGACGGACTGGAAGATCGCCAGCGCCAGCGTGCCGTAGCGCGTGTACTTGGTCAGCTGACGACGACCGGACTCGCCTTCCTTCTTGAGCTCCTTGAGCTGCGGCACGACCGCGGCCATGAGCTGCACGATGATCGAGGCGGAGATGTACGGCATCACGCCGAGCGCGAAGATCGACAGACGATGCAGCGCGCCGCCCGAGAACATGTTGAACATGTCCAGGATCGAGCCCTGCGTCTGGTTGAACAGCTGCTCGAGCTGGCGCGGATCGATACCGGGCACCGGGATGAAGCTGCCGATGCGGAAAACCACGATCGCGCCGAGCAAGAACAGCAGGCGGCCGCGAACCTCTCCGAGCTTGGAGAGATCCGGCACCATACCGGCAGCGGCAGGAGACTTGGCCATGTTGTTCCGGGTCAGCGAAGCCGATTACTCGGCGATGGAGCCGCCGGCCGCGGTGATCGCTTCACGCGCGCCCTTGGTGGCGAGCACGCCCTTGAGCACGACCTTGCGGGTCAGCTCGCCGGACTTGATCACCTTGGCCTGCTCTGCCGTGGCCGGAACGATGTTGGCGAGCTTCAGGGCGGCCAGATCGATCTCTTCCACCTTGAGCTTCTGCAGCTCGGACAGACGCACTTCGGCGGTCTGGTTCACGAGCGGGCTGTTGAAGCCACGCTTCGGCAGACGACGCTGGATCGGCATCTGGCCGCCTTCGAAGCCGACCTTGCCGCGGCCACCCTTACGAGCGCGCTGACCCTTGTGACCGCGACCGGCGGTCTTGCCCATGCCGGAGCCGATACCGCGGCCGACGCGAACGCGAACCGTCTTGGAGCCTTCGGCGGGCTTGATGTCATTGAGTTTCATTAGGCGACCTCTTCAACCTTGAGCAGGTAGTAAGCCTTGTTCACCATGCCGAGATTCTCGGGGGTGGCAGGGATGACCACGCTCTGATGCGGCTTGCGCAGGCCGAGGCCGTTCACGCATTCCTTGTGACCCTTCACGCGGCCGAAGATGCTCTTCGTCAGCGTAACCTTGATCTGCTTCGTGTTGCTCATGAGCAATCTCTCAGGCGTCTGTGGCGGGCCTATCAGGCCGTCAGTTCTTCGACCGTCTTGCCGCGCTTGGCAGCAATTTCGGTCGGCAGGTTCATGCGCTTGAGCGCGTCGAGCGTAGCGCGAACCATGTTGATCGGGTTGCGCGAGCCGAAGGACTTGGCGAGCACGTTCTGCACACCGGCCACTTCGAACACCGCACGCATCGCACCGCCGGCGATGACGCCGGTACCGTCCGAAGCCGGGCGCATGAACACCTTGGTGGCGCCGTGGGTACCCCAGATTTCGTGCTGCAGGGTCAGACCCTTGAGCGGCACGGTGATCATGTTCTTGCGGGCCTGGTCCATCGCCTTGCTGATGGCCTGCGGCACTTCGCGCGCCTTGCCATAGCCGAAGCCGACGCGACCGGCGCCGTCACCGACGACCGTCAGCGCGGTGAAGGCGAACTGCTTGCCGCCCTTGACCGTCTTGCTGACGCGGTTGACCGTGACGAGCTTCTCTTTGAACTCGCCGCCCTGCTGATCGTCGTACTGCACGTTGTTGTTCGCCATGACTTAGAACTCCAAACCGGCTTCGCGGGCCGCATCGGCCAGGGCCTTGATGCGACCGTGATACTTGAAACCCGCGCGATCGAACGCGACGGCGGTGATACCGGCGGCCTTGGCACGCTCGGCGATCAGCTGGCCGATCTTCTTGGCGGCCTCCACGTTGCCGGTGCCTTCCAGCGCCGAAGCAACTTCCTTCTCGACGGTCGAGGCCGAGACCACGGTGTTGCTCGCGTCCGGCGCGATGATCTGCGCGTAGATGTGACGCGGCGTGCGATGCACGGCGAGGCGGAACGCGCCCAGCTCGCGAATCTTGAAGCGCGTGCGGCGCGCGCGGCGCAGGCGAATTACCTTCTTGTCTTTCATGGTGCCGACTCGATACGACTCAATAGTGGAATAGAAGACGCAGATGCACGTTGGCGCGGTGTGCGGAGCCTCTACCTTTTATTTGACGCTACTTCTTCTTCGCTTCCTTCAGCACGACCTTCTCGTCCGAATAGCGCACGCCCTTGCCCTTGTAGGGCTCTGGCGGACGATAGGCGCGCAGCTGAGCGGCCAGCTGGCCGACCATGTGCTTGCTCGCACCGGTGATGACGATGTCGGTCTGGGTCGGGCAGACCACGCTGATACCAGCGGGGATCGGATGCTCGACGGGATGCGACAGGCCGACCTGGAGGTTGACCTTGTTGTTGGCGACCGCGGCGCGATAACCCACGCCGACGAGCTGCAGCTTGCGCTCGTAGCCCTTGGTCACGCCTTCGACGGCGTTGCTCAGCAGCGCGCGGACGGTGCCGGCCTGCATCGCGTTGGTCTTGATGGATTCGGCGTTGACCACGGCTTCACCGTTGGCGACGTCGACCTTGATGTCGGAGGGTAGCGCAACCGTGAGGCTGGCCTTGGCGCCCTTGACGGTCACGGCGCCATTGGCGCTCGTGATCTGCACACCCGCCGGAATGACGACCGGCATTTTGGCAACTCGGGACATGGCTTCTCGTCCTGTTCTTGATCGATCGTCGCTTAGGCGACGATGCAGAGCACTTCGCCACCCTGACCAGCAGCGCGCGCAGCCTTGTCGGACAGCACGCCGGTGGAGGTGGAGATGATCGCAACGCCCAGGCCGCCGAGAACCGTGGGGATCTCGTCCTTGGCCTTGTAGACGCGAAGGCTGGGCTTGCTGACGCGCTCGAGGCGCTCGATCACGGGCTTGTTGTCGAAATACTTCAGTACGACGTTGATGGCTTTCTTGCCGGCGCCGGTTTCAACCGTTTCGAACGAGGCGATGTAGCCTTCGTCCTTCAGCACCTGGGCAATGGCCGACTTCAGCTTCGAGGCCGGGGCCGACACCGTTTTCTTGCGAGCCTGCTGACCGTTGCGGATGCGGGTCAGGAAGTCGCCAATGGGATCCGTCATGCTCATCGTCTTATTCCTTACCAGCTCGCCTTCTTGAGGCCGGGCACTTCGCCGCGCATTGCCGCTTCACGCAGCTTGTGGCGAGCCAGGCCGAACTTCTTGTACACGCCGCGGGTGCGGCCGGTCAGCTTGCAGCGGTTACGCTGGCGCGTGTAGCTCGAATCGCGCGGCAGCTTCTGCAGCGCCACGGCAGCTTCCTGCTTTTCTTCGTACGAAGCGGTCGGGCTGATGATCTTCGCCTTCAGCACTTCGCGCTTCTTGCCGAGTTTGGCGACGAGCTTCGCGCGCTTGGCTTCGCGCATGATCATGTTGGTCTTGGCCATTTGCGGTCTGCCTTACTTGCGGAAGGGGAAGCCGAAGGCGTCGAGCAGAGCCCGGCCGTCCGCATCCGTCTTCGCCGTGGTGGTGAAGGTGATGTTCATGCCCCGGAGCGTGTCGATCTTGTCGTACTCGATCTCGGGGAAAATGATCTGTTCGGTGATGCCGAAGTTGAAGTTGCCGGCGCCGTCGAAACCACGCGGGTTGATGCCGCGGAAGTCGCGGATGCGCGGCAGCGAGATCGTGATCAGGCGCTCGAGGAACTCGTACATGCGCGCGTCGCGCAACGTCACCTTGACGCCGACCGGATAGTTCTCGCGAACCTTGAACGCGGCGATCGAGATGCGGGTCTTGGTCACCACCGGCTTCTGGCCGGCGATGGCCGTCATGTCCTTCACGGCGTGCTCGATGACCTTCTTGTCGGTCGTCGACTCGCCCACGCCCATGTTGAGCGTGATCTTGGACAGGCGCGGAACCGCCATCGCATTGACGCCGAGCTTCGCCTTCAGCTCGCCGGCAATCTTGTCCTTGTACAGCGTTTGCAGATTAGCCATGACTCTCTTTGTTCCAGTTAACGCTTCCGGTCTTGGCTATCCGAACTCTTCTCGCACTTGCTTATGATGCGAGAAACCCGGTCGCCGCGGACTGAAAACTGCCTAATGAACCTAACTTTTAGTCCACCAGCGCCTGGTTGGACTTGAAGATGCGAACCTTCTTGCCATCGTCGCCGGTCTTGAAGCCGACCTTGTCGGCCTTTCCGGTCTTGCTGTTGAACAGCGCGACATTGGAGATGTCGATCGGCATTTCCTTGTCGAGAATGCCACCCGAGATACCCGCCTGCGGATTACCCTTGGTGTGCTTCTTGACGACGTTGATGCCTTCGATGATCAGCGCGCCATCGAGCACGCGCGACACCGTGCCACGGCGGCCCTTGTCGCGGCCCGTGATGACGATGACTTCGTCGCCTTTCTTGATCTTGCTCATTGCTCTCTAGCCTCGCGCCTTAGATGACTTCGGGCGCCAGCGAAACGATCTTCATGAAGTTCTCGCGCAGCTCGCGCGTGACCGGCCCGAAGATACGAGTGCCGATCGGCTCGCCCTTGCTCGTCAGGAGCACGGCGGCATTGGTGTCGAAGCGGATCGTCGAGCCATCCGGACGGCGGACGCCATGACGGGTGCGGACGACGACGGCGTCGTGCACTTCACCCTTCTTGACCTTGCCGCGCGGGATCGCATCCTTGACCGTGACCTTGATCACGTCGCCGATGTTGGCGTAACGGCGGTAGGTGCTGCCCTTGACCTGGATGACCTGGACGGTCTTCGCGCCGCTGTTGTCAGCGGCAACGAGGAAAGATTCTTGCTGCATCATGGCGAGATTCTCCTGCGTCTGCGTTTAGGCGTGCGTCTGCAGGACTTCGACCAGCTTGAAGCGCTTGGTGCGCGACAGCGGACGGGTCTCGACGATGGCGACGAGGTCGCCTTCCTTCGCCACATTGGTTTCGTCGTGCGCGTAGAGCTTGGTGGAGCGCCGCAGGATCTTGTTGTAGACCGGGTGCTTCACGCTGCGCTCCACGACGACCGTGATGGTCTTGTCGCCCTTGTTCGAGGCAACACGGCCAACGACGCGACGCTCTTTCTTCTCGGCCGTGGCCGTGGTGTTTTCAACTTCGCTCATGGCCTTACTTCGCCTGCTGATTGATGAGGGTCTTGACTTGCGCGATCTTCTTGCGCACGCCAGCGGCCAGATGAGTCTGGGCGGCCTGGCCCATCGCACCCTGGATGCGCAGATTGAACTGCTCGCGACGCAGGGCTTCGAGCTCGCTCTTGAGGCCGGCGCCGTCTTTGCTGCGCAGCGACTTCAGATATTCGGTGGTCTTCATTACAGAATCGTCCGCTGAACGAAGGTGGTCTTGACGCAAAGCTTGGCGGCGGCGAGTTCGAAGGCTTCGCGCGCTTCGGCTTCGCTCACGCCTTCGATTTCATAGAGCATCTTGCCGGGCTGCACCTTGGCGACCCAGTACTCGACGTTGCCCTTGCCGGAGCCCATGCGCACTTCGAGGGGCTTCTTGGTGACCGGCGCGTCCGGGAAGATGCGGATGAACAGCTTGCCGCCCTTCTTGGCGTAGCGGGTGATGCAACGACGCGCCGCTTCGATCTGGCGGGCCGTGATCATGCCGTGCTCGGTGGCCTTGAGGCCGAAATCACCGAAGCTCACCTTGTTACCGTTCTGCGCGAGGCCGCGATTGCGACCCTTCATCTGCTTACGGTATTTGGTTCTCTTGGGCTGCATCATGGCAGCTGGCTCCTAAATAAAACTCGTTGACTGCTGCTTATGCGGTGGCGGCTTCGGCGGCTTCTTCCTTCTTGCCGGCGCTGCCGGCGTCGAAGGATTCACCCGTGAACACCCAGACCTTGACACCGATGATGCCGTAGGTGGTCTTGGCTTCGGCCGTGTTGTAATCGACAACGGCACGCAGGGTGTGAAGCGGCACGCGGCCTTCGCGGTACCACTCGGTGCGCGCGATCTCGGCGCCGTTCAGACGACCACCGACCTGAATCTTGATGCCGCCCGCACCGAGGCGCATGGCGTTCTGCACCGCGCGCTTCATGGCGCGACGGAACATGATGCGGCGCTCGAGCTGCTGCGCAACGGATTCGGCGATCAGGCGGGCGTCGAGCTCCGGCTTGCGAATTTCCTCGACGGAAATGTGCACGCTGTCGGCCTTGAGGCCCATCTTGACGGCGACTTCCTGCTTCAGCTTCTCGATGTCCTCGCCCTTCTTGCCGATGACGATGCCGGGGCGCGCCGTGTGGATGGTCACGCGAGCCGACTTGGCGGGACGGTCGATCTGGATCTTCGAAACCGAGGCGCTGGCGAGCTTCTTACGCAGGAACTCGCGAACCGCGATGTCCTTGTTGAGGTTCTCACCATAGGCGCGCCGCTCGGCGTACCAGTTGGACGTCCAATGCGTGGTGATGCCAAGGCGGAAACCGTTCGGATTAACTTTGTGTCCCATGGCTCTGCCTTACTTGGATTCGTCCGAAACGCGGATGGTGACGTGGCTGGTCGGCTTGGAGATGCGATCGGCGCGGCCCTTGGCGCGCGGACGGATACGCTTCATCACCGGCCCGCCATCGACGAGGATCTGCGAGATCTTGAGTTCGTCGACGTCGGCACCGTTGTTGTTCTCCGCGTTGGCGATCGCCGAGTCGAGCACCTTCTTGATGATGCCGGCGGCGCGCTGGTTGGAGAACTTGAGGATATTGAGAGCCTCGTCGACCTTCTTGCCACGGATCAGGTCGGCCACGAGGCGACCCTTCTGCGGAGACAGGCGAGCGAACTTCAAAACGGCTTGGGTCTGCATGACGCGGGCTCCTTAAGCCTTCTTGTCGCCGCCGTGACCCTTGAAGGTCCGGGTGGGCGCGAATTCGCCGAGCTTGTGGCCGACCATGTTGTCGGTGATGAACACCGGCATGTGCTGCTTGCCGTTGTGCACCTGGATGGTCAGACCCACGAACTCCGGGGTCACCATCGAGCGACGCGACCAGGTCTTGATCGGCTTCTTGACGCGGCTGCCCGCCATATCACCGACCTTCTTGGCCAGGTGATGGTCGACGAACGGACCTTTCTTTACGGAACGCGGCATGGCTAATCCTTACTCTTACTTCTTCGCCTTGTGGCGCGAGCGAACGATGAACTTGTCGGTGCGCTTGTTCTTGCGCGTCTTGAGGCCCTTGGTCTGCTGGCCCCACGGCGTCACCGGGTGCGGATTACCCTGGCCGGACTTGCCTTCACCACCACCGTGCGGGTGGTCGACCGGGTTCATGACGACGCCGCGAACGGTCGGGCGAATGCCCTTCCAACGCTTGGCGCCGGCCTTGCCGTACTGACGCAGGTTGTGCTCGGAGTTGGCGACTTCGCCAACCGTGGCGCGACCGTCGGCGTGCACCTTGCGCATCTCGCCGGAACGCAGACGGATCGTCGCGTACTCGCCTTCGCGGGCGACCAGCTGCACCGCGGCACCGGCCGAGCGGGCCAGCTGCGCGCCTTTGCCGGGACGCAGCTCGATACAGTGAACGGTCGAGCCGAGCGGAATGTTGCGCAGCGGCAGCGTGTTGCCCGGCTTGATCGGCGCATCGGCGCCCGATTGCACGGTCGCGCCGGCTTCGAGACCGCGGGCCGCGATGATGTAGCGCCGCTCGCCATCGGCATAGCACAGCAGCGCGATGTGAGCCGAACGGTTCGGATCGTATTCGATGCGCTCGACCTTGGCCGGAATACCGTCCTTGTTGCGCTTGAAATCGATCACGCGGTACGTCTGCTTGTGACCGCCGCCCTTGTGGCGCGTGGTGATGTGGCCGTTGTTGTTGCGCGCGCCGGCCGGAGCATTCTTCTCCAGCAGCGGGGCATGCGGCTCACCCTTCCACAGACCCGGCGTGACCACCTTGACCTGGTGGCGACGGCCCGGCGACGTCGGTTTCATTTGGACCAATGGCATGGTCTTATCTCTCTAGGTGCTTTAGGCGCTGGCGCCGCCCAGGAAGTCGATTTCCTGGCCTTCGGCGAGCGTGACGTAAGCTTTCTTCCAATCCGAACGACGGCCCTGGAACTGGCCGAAACGCTTCGTCTTGCCCTTCACGTTCAACGTCTGGACGTCTTCGACCTTGACCTTGAACAGCGTTTCCACGGCGATCTTGATCTCGGGCTTCTTGGCGTCGCCGAGAACCTTGAACACCGCCTGGTTGTGCTTCTCAGCAGCGCGCGTGCTCTTTTCGGAGATCACGGGAGCCAGGATGATGCGGTGAATCCGCTCGCTGGAAACCTTGGTGATTTTGGTGTTGGCGCTCATGACAGCCAGGCCTCCAGCTTCTTGACGGATTCGGCCGTGATCACGACCTTTTCATGCGCCAGCAGCGTGACCGGATCGAGCGCGGCGACATCGCACAGGCCGACCTTGAACAGGTTGCGAGCGGACAGATACAGGTTGGCGTCGATGGCTTCCGACACGATCAGCACGTCGTTGACACCGAAGCCCGCGAGCTTGGCGACCAGCGACTTGGTCTTGCCGGCGTCGACGACGAAGTCGTTGGTGACGACGAGGTGACCGCCACGGGCGAGCTCGGAGACGATCGAGCGGATGGCGCCGCGATACATCTTGCGGTTGACCTTCTGCGAAAAGTCACGCGGAACCGCAGCGTGGGTCTTGCCGCCGCCGCGCCACAGCGGGCTGCGGATCGAGCCGGCGCGAGCCTGACCCGTACCCTTCTGCTTCCATGGCTTCTTGCCGCCGCCGCGGACTTCGCCCTTGGTCTTCTGCTTCTTGGTGCCCGCACGACCGGCAGCCTGATAGGCCGTCACGATCTGGTGCACGAGCGCTTCGTTGTACGCGACACCGAAGACGGCGTCGGAGACGTCGAGCTTGTCGGTGCTGTTATGAACTGAGAGTTCCATGGTGGCTCGTCCTTACTTCACGGTCGGGCGAACGATGACGTCGCTGTTCGCATGGCCCGGGACGGCGCCCTTGACCAGCAGCAGATTGCGCTCGACGTCGATCTTGACGAGGTCGAGGTTCAGCGCGGTGACGCGCTTGTTGCCCATGTGCCCAGCCATCTTCTTGCCCTTCCACACCTTGCCGGGGGACTGGCGCTGACCGATGGAGCCTGGAGCGCGATGGCTCAGCGAGTTACCGTGCGAGGCACGGCCACCACCGAAGTTCCAACGCTTCTGCACGCCGGCGAAGCCCTTGCCGATGCTGGTGCCGGTCACGTCGACGGCCTTGATGCCATCGAACGCGTCGACTTTGATTTCGCCGCCCAGCGCGAAATCAGCACCTTCGGACTCTTCGAGACGGATTTCGCGGAGCAGACGACCGGCAGCGGTGCCGGCCTTCTTGTAATGACCCGTCAGCGCCTTGTTGACGCGAGAGGTCTTGACCTCACCCGCCGTCACCTGGACAGCCTTGTAGCCGTCGGTTTCGACGGACTTGAGCTGGGTGATGCGGTTGGGGCTGCATTCGATGACGGTGACGGGAATCGATTCACCGGATTCGGTGAAGACTCGCGTCATGCCGGCTTTGCGACCAATGATGGCGATAGTCATGTCTGGTGTCTCGCCTTAGTTGACCTTGATCTGGACTTCGACGCCCGCGGGGAGGTCGAGCTTCGAGAGCGCATCGACGGTCTTTTCCGTCGGGTCCACGATCTGCATCAGGCGCTTGTGGGTGCGAATTTCATACTGGTCGCGCGCGTCCTTGTCGGCGTGCGGCGAAACCAGAATGGTGAAACGCTCTTTGCGAGTCGGCAGCGGGATGGGCCCGCGCACGACGGCGCCGGTCCGCTTCGCGGTCTCGACGATTTCCTTCGCCGACTTGTCGATAAGTCGGTGATCGAACGCCTTGAGCCGGATGCGAATAGATTGGCTGGTCGCGGCCATGCTGAGGTCTCAGTCTTTAAAAGAACGGTGGGAAACAAACAGCGGGGCGCGAATTCTACGCGCCCCGCTTAGCTTTGTGAAGCGGTTTCTCGAAGTTTTTCGAGAAATCCTTACGCGAGGATCTTGGTGACGACGCCGGCGCCGACGGTGCGGCCGCCTTCGCGGATCGCGAAGCGAACCTGCTCTTCCATCGCGATCGGGTTGATCAGCTCAACCGACACCTTGATGTTGTCGCCCGGCATCACCATCTCCGTGCCTTCCGGCAGCTCCACCGAGCCCGTCACGTCCGTCGTCCGGAAGTAGAACTGCGGACGGTAGCCCTTGAAGAACGGCGTGTGACGACCACCCTCTTCCTTCGTCAGCACGTACAGCTCGCCCTCGAACTTCGAGTGCGGCTTGATCGAGCCCGGCTTGCACAGCACCTGGCCGCGTTCGATGTCTTCCTTCTTCGTGCCGCGCAGCAGCAGGCCCACGTTGTCACCGGCCTGGCCCTGATCCAGCAGCTTGCGGAACATTTCCACGCCCGTGATCGTCGTCGTCGCCGTCGGGCGGATGCCGACGATTTCCACCGTCTCACCCACCTTCACCACGCCACGCTCGATACGACCCGTCGCCACCGTGCCGCGTCCCGAGATCGAGAACACGTCTTCCACCGGCAGCAGGAACGGCTTGTCCGTCTCGCGCTCCGGCTCCGGAATGTACGTGTCCAGCGCGTTGTACAACTCTTCAACCTTGGCAACCCACTCCGGCTCGCCAGCAATCGCCTTCGTGGCGCTGCCGCGGATGATCGGGGTGTCGTCGCCAGGGAAGCCGTACTTGCTCAACAGGTCGCGAACTTCCATTTCGACCAGTTCCAGCAACTCCGGATCTTCCACGAGATCGCACTTGTTCAGCCACACCACCACCTTCGGCACGTTCACCTGCTTGGCCAGCAGAACGTGTTCGCGCGTCTGCGGCATCGGGCCGTCAACCGCCGACACCACCAGGATCGCGCCGTCCATCTGCGCCGCTCCCGTGATCATGTTCTTCACATAGTCCGCGTGGCCAGGGCAGTCCACGTGCGCGTAGTGGCGCGTGTCCGTTTCGTACTCCACGTGCGACGTCGCGATCGTCAGAATCTTCGTGCTGTCACGACGCCCCTGCGATTCCGATGCCTTCGCCACTTCGTCGTACGCAACGTACTTCGTCTTCCCGTACTTGTCCGACGAAATCTTCGTCAGCGCCGCCGTCGTCGTCGTCTTGCCGTGGTCAACGTGACCAATCGTCCCCACGTTCACGTGCGGCTTCGCGCGTTCGAATTTTTCCTTACCCATGACAGCGGACCTCTTTGTTAGCTAATGCGTATGCGTTGAGAAAAGCGAGAGAAGAAATGCTTACTTCTTCTTCGCGAGCGCTTCGGCGACATTGCGCGGCGCTTCCTGATACTTCTTGAATTCCATCGTGTACGTCGCACGGCCCTGGCTCATCGAGCGCAGCGTCGTGGAGTAACCGAACATTTCGGCGAGCGGCACTTCAGCCGACACGACCTTGGCACCGAAGTTGTCTTCCATGCCGAGGATCACGCCGCGACGACGGTTGAGATCGCCCATGACGTCGCCGGTATAGTCTTCCGGCGTTTCCACTTCAACCGCCATGATCGGCTCGAGGATCACCGGGCTGGCCTTGGCGCAGCCTTCCTTGAACGCCATCGACGCGGCAACGCGGAACGCGATTTCCGACGAGTCGACTTCGTGGTACGAACCGTCGAACAGCGTAATCTTGACGTCGACGACGGGGTAGCCCGCCATCACGCCGGTCTTGATCGCGTCGCGCAGACCCTTGTCGACGGCCGGGATGAATTCCTTCGGAATCGAACCACCGACGATCGCGTTGACGAACTCGAAGCCTTTGCCTTCCTCGTTCGGCTCGATCTTGAGCCAGACGTGGCCGAACTGGCCCTTACCGCCCGACTGCTTGGCGTACTTGCCTTCCTGCTCGACGCCCTTGCGGATCGTTTCGCGGTAAGCCACCTGCGGCGCACCGACGTTCGCTTCGACGCTGTACTCGCGCTTCATGCGATCGACCAGAATTTCGAGGTGCAGCTCGCCCATGCCGGACATGATGGTCTGGCCGGTTTCCTCGTCGGTGAAGACGCGGAACGACGGATCTTCCTGGGCCAGGCGCGACAGCGCGATGCCCATCTTTTCCTGGTCGGCCTTGGTCTTCGGCTCGACGGCCTGGCTGATCACCGGCTCCGGGAAGATCATGCGCTCGAGCACGACCGGCGCGTTCTGCGCAGCCAGGGTCGTACCGGTATAGACGTCCTTCAGACCGACCGCGGCGGCGATGTCGCCGGCACGGACTTCGTCGACCGCCTTCTGCTCGTTGGCGTGCATCTGCACGAGACGGCCGATGCGCTCGTTCTTGCCGTTGCGCGAGTTGTAGACCGAGTCGCCCTGCTTCAGCACGCCCGAGTAGACGCGGATGAAGGTGAGCGCGCCGACGTACTTGTCGGTCATGATCTTGAACGCGAGCGCCGAGAACGGCTCTTCGTCGCTGGCCTTGCGCTCGATGATCTTTTCGTAGTCGTCGACATCGTGCGCTTCGGTCGAAGGCACGTCGGTCGGCGCCGGCAGATACTCGACGACGGCGTCGAGCATGGCCTGCACGCCCTTGTTCTTGAACGCCGAGCCGCAGAGCATCGGGAAGATCTCGAGCGCGAGCGTACGCTGACGAATCGCCGCCTTGAGATCGGCCTCATCAAGGTCGCCGTTCTCGAGGTACTTGTTCATCAGGTCTTCGCTGGCTTCCGCAGCCGCTTCGACGAGGTTCTCGCGCCACTTCTTGGCGACTTCGACCAGATCGGCCGGAATGTCACCGTAGCTGAAGGTCACGCCCTTGTCGGCGTCGTTCCACAGAATGGCCTTCATCTTCACGAGGTCGACGACGCCCTGGAACTTGTCCTCGGCACCGATCGGAATCTGGATCGGCACCGGGTTCGCCCGGAGCTTTTCCTTCATCTGCTTGACGACCTTGAAGAAGTCGGCGCCCGTGCGGTCCATCTTGTTGACGAACGCGAGACGCGGAACTTTGTACTTGGTGGCTTGGCGCCAGACCGTTTCCGACTGCGGCTGCACGCCACCGACGGCGCAGTACAGCATGCAGGCGCCATCGAGCACGCGCATGGAGCGCTCGACTTCGATCGTGAAGTCGACGTGGCCGGGGGTGTCGATGATGTTGATGCGGTGCTGATCGAACTGGTTGGCCATGCCCTTCCAGAACGTCGTGGTCGCAGCGGAGGTGATCGTGATGCCACGCTCCTGTTCCTGCTCCATCCAGTCCATGGTGGCGGCACCGTCGTGCACTTCACCGATCTTGTGGTTCACGCCCGTGTAGAACAGGACGCGCTCGGTGGTGGTGGTCTTGCCGGCGTCGATGTGAGCGGAAATACCGATGTTGCGGTAGCGCTCGATGGGCGTAGTGCGTGCCATGATCAAACTCGTTGGGAGTTCCGAGAACGGAACGGGACCCCCGATATGGGGACGCCGCCGGCTTTTACCAGCCGGCGGCTACAAGCGCGTGAAGCGGACTGCTTACCAGCGGAAGTGCGCGAAAGCCTTGTTGGCTTCGGCCATCTTGTGCGTGTCTTCGCGCTTCTTGACGGCGGCGCCGCGGTGCTCAGAGGCATCCAGCAGCTCGCCGGCGAGGCGGTCGGCCATCGACTTTTCGCCGCGCTTGGAAGCGGCATCGATCACCCAGCGCATGGCCAGCGTGGTGCGGCGGGTCGAACGCACTTCGACCGGCACCTGATAGGTGGCACCACCGACGCGGCGGGACTTGACCTCGACCGACGGCGCGACGTTGTCGAACGCAGCCTGCAGAATCACCGCCGGCTCGTTGGACTTCTTCTTGGTTGCGATCTGATCGAGCGCACCGTAAACGATCTTTTCGGCGACGGACTTCTTGCCATCTTCCATGACCATGTTCATGAACTTGGTCACGACCAGGTTCTTGTACTTGGGATCGGGGAGGATGACGCGGATTTCGGGCTTGCGACGACGGGACATGGCGAGTCTCTAGACCTTCGACTTCAGGGCTTACTTCTTCTTGGTGGCGGCAGCAGCGGCGCCCGGCTTGGGACGCTTCGCACCGTACTTGGAACGGCCCTGACGGCGCTTGTCGACGCCGGAAGCGTCGAGCGCACCACGAACCGTGTGATAACGAACACCGGGAAGATCCTTGACACGGCCGCCACGAATCATGACGACGCTGTGCTCCTGCAGGTTATGGCCCTCACCGCCGATGTAGCTGGTGACTTCGAAGCCATTGGTCAGGCGAACACGGCAGACCTTACGAAGAGCGGAGTTGGGCTTCTTCGGGGTGGTCGTGTAGACGCGGGTGCAGACGCCGCGCTTCTGGGGCGAGGCTTCGAGCGCCGGAGCCTTGCTCTTGTAGGTCTTCGGGCTGCGGCAATTCCGCACGAGCTGATTGATTGTGGGCACGCTGGATACTTCCCGGCTTGACAAAGAGAGGACAGGCCGCATTTAGCAGCCAATCTGGAAGGGCGCGCATCGTAAAGGTGCCGGAAAATGCTGTCAATACACTGGGCGCGAGCAAGTTATCTCAGACACTTGCTGGCGGATCGGTCAGAGAGCAGCTTGCCAACCCTGCAACGCAGAATGTCCGTGTGTCTGCACAAGGCGGCAGCTGCCTGACCGCGGAGAATTGCCCCCAACGGAGGACCCGTATGAGAAAAAAAGCCAATCGACGGTCATTCGTCGTCCCTGAAGAATCCCAAAAGTCACGCCCAGACAGTCAGATAGGCCCGGAAATGGCATGCTGAAAATGCCGGAAAGATAGTACCGCGGATGGATCCTGGCAATTTCAGCAAGGGTTTTCGCATGCGGCATCAGCCCACTCCCGTTCAGAGCGCCGCGTCGGTTTCGACCGGCCTGTTTCGCAATCGCCTGGATGCGCAGATCGATCTGCGGCATTCGCTGTGCAAGCGTTCGGCGGTGATGTCCTGGGACGCCATGGCCCAGCGTTGTCGAGCCTGTTGCCAGCCGAACCCAAGGCGGGCGGCCGTCCCGCTCTGTCGCTGCGCTTGATGTGCGGGCTGCTGTATCTGAAGCATGCGTACAACTTGTCGGACGAAGCCCTCTGCGAGCGTTGGCTGGAAAACCCATACTGGCAGTTCTTCTGCGGCGAAGTGTTCTTTCAAACCCGCTTTCCCTGCGATCCCTCGTCGCTGACGCGCGCTCGAGCGCCTGGGCGAAGCAGGGCTGGAAGAGCTGCTGGCGCAGAGCATCGACGCAGCCAAGGAGCTGAATGCGATCAAGCCCGCTGATCTTTCGCGCGTGATCGTCGACACCACGGTGCAGGAGAAGGCGATCGCTTATCCCACCGATAGCCGCCTGCTCGAAGTGGCGCGCAAGAAGCTGGCGCAGCTGGCGCTGCGCTGTGGCATCCCGCTTCGGCAGCGCTACGAGCGCGAAGGCCCGACGCTGCGGCGTAGGCGCTGCCGGTTCGGTTATACGCATGCCAGGCAGTTCGAGCGGCTGTGCTGCCTCCTCAAGCGCCTGCGCACGATTCTGGGCCGCTTGCTGCGCGATGTGCAGCGCAAGGCCAGCGCTGAGCAGCAAGCCGCGATGTCGCCGTGGCTGGACAGAATCGCGCAACTTCAGCAGCAAAAGCCAAAGGACCAGAACAAGTTCTACGCACTGCATGCGCCCGAGGTTAAGTGCATCGGTAAGGGCAGGCACGCAATCCTTACAAGTTCGGCGTCAAAGTCGGCTTGGCTGTCACCGCCAAGCAGGGCTTGCTCGTCGGAGCACGCAGCTTCGCCGGTAATCCCTACGACGGCGACACGCTGGCCGAGCAGATCGAGCAGGTTTCTATTCTCACGGAGGTGAAACCCCGGCACGTCATCGTCGATCTGGGCTTTCGCGGACGCAAAATCGAAGGCCTCGACATTCTGCATCGTGGCTTGAAGCACCTGACCCGAACGCAGAAACGCTGGCTCAAACGTCGACAGAGCATCGAACCCATCATCGGCCATGCCAAGGACGATTGCCGACTACGCAGCTGCCACTTGAAGGGCGCCACCGGCGATGCGATGCACGCCGTGCTCTGCGCTGCCGGCTACAACCTGCGCTGGCTGATGCGATGGATCACCGCTTTGCTGCTCACCACCCAGGCCGTGATCGGGCGAAGGCTCGATCCTCGACGCGAGGCCTGCACATCCGATGACAGATATCCCTTTATCGGTCGCTGGCTTCAGATTGAATTTCGGATTCTTCAGAGGCGACTCTGTACGAGTGGAAGCGCAAGTTTGGCCAGCCGGCAACGCCGGCCCGAGGCGATGCGGAGCAGAGCGCGGAAATGCGGCGTCTCAAGGCCGAGGTGAAGCGCCTGGCCGAGGAGCGCGACATTTTAAAAAAGCCGCTGCGTACTTTGCCAAGGCTGGCTGTTCCTGACGGCGGTGATGGACCTGTACTCGCGCCAGATCGTCGGCTGGGCGACGCAAGCGACGATGACGCGCGATCTGGTGCTGCAGGCGCTACTGGCTGCGGTCTGGAAACGCAAGCCAAGCCCCGGCGTCCTGGTGCACTCCGATCAAGAGTGTCAGTTCACCAGCGACGACTGGCAATCGTTCCTGAAGGCACATCGGATGGTGCCGAGCATGAGCCGCCGCGAGAACTGCCACGACAATGCGGTCGCCGAGATCTTCTTCGGCGCGCTGAACAAGGAGCGGATCAAGCGACGAATCTATCCGACACCCCAAGCTGCTGCGTCGGACGTGTTCGATTACATCGAGATGTTTTACAACCCGGTGCGACGGCATGGTTCCGCTGGCGATCTTTCACCGGTAGAGTTTGAACGGCGCTACGCGCGACACGGCTCTTGAGTGGCCACGAAACTCTGGCCGGTTCACCCGGGAAATTCGCCTCAACTACCACGCTCAAGTGATCGAAGCAGTGATAGAAGCCTCCGTGAACCACGGCGTCTAAAGCGCCGGATTCCGACCATATCCAACTCATCATCAACGGCGAAGAAACCGCCGAGTACAGAGTTCACCCCGGCATCGAAGTGGGGACCCTATTCCTGAAACACATAGCCGTCGATACCCCGCGGGTAATCACCCCCGAACGATCGACCATCTTGAGCGCCAGCCATAGCATTGACGATAAGTGGGTGTCCGAATTTCGGATCAAGCTCGTCATGATCCAGCTACAGACATAGACTCCCGGCATTGGTCATTTGAATATAATCCCTTTCTTTTTGATACTCCCCTGATGCCCCACGACGAATTCACGCTTCAGACACTTGTCTTGCCGCTGCTGAAAAAATGGAAATGGATCGTCGGCGCCACCGCGATCACCACCAGCATCGCGCTTGCCTACGCCCTGATTACCCCGCCGGTCTATAGAGCCGACGCACTGCTGGCACCAGTCTCCAGCGACAATGGAGGCAGCGCATTGGGTGGGCTCAAAGGGCTTGGTGGACTCGCCAGCTTGGCGGGACTGAACATGAGCTCCGCAGGTGAACGCAGCATTGAAGCGGTGGCAACACTTAAATCCCGGGCGCTGACTGAAGCGTTTGTAGAGCAGAACAATCTGTTACCTATACTTTTCCACAAGCAGTGGGACAAGGTGGCTGGCCGGTGGAAATCGGCCGATCCCGACGAAATTCCCACGCTATGGGATGCGAACGAGAAAATCGAGAAAGTCGTACGCACTGTCGGTGAAGACAAAAAAACCTCATTGATCACACTTTCGATCGAGTGGACCGACCCTGCGCTGGCAGCCAAATGGGCCAACGACCTCATCTCCCGAACTAATGACCTGCTGCGCAAACGAGCAATCGAGCGATCGGAAAACAACATCAAATTCCTTCAGCAGCAGTTAGCGCAGACCAGTGTCATCGAAATTAAGTCGTCTATTTATGGACTCGTGGAAGGTGAAATAAAAACCATCATGCTGGCGCAGACGAGCGAAGATTATGCATTCAGAGTTATCGATCCGGCCATAGTACCGGAACGCAAAATTCGCCCCAAGCGCGCATTGATTGTACTTTTAGGCTTTTTGGGGGGACTTATTTTCTCTTCGGTCATCGTGCTTCTTTTCGACCACCCGCCGCGCCCAGAGTAGCTTCTTGCCAACGCAAGTCAACGCAAATACCACCACACAAAAGCCTCCTATTCAAAAGACGAGACCCGCTTTGGCACACATTGGCCCATGTTTCCTAACAGGCCATCCCATAGCCCCACCGACATGGCATATAGTTTCTTTCCCCGCTTGTCTTCATAAATCATCGACAATGCCTCGTGGGCAAAGCGAGCTAAAAAAAAGCCTACGAGCATGGGGCTTCCAATGTTTTCGACGATAAGCCTCGTCCCGTTACGAATGATGTAGTAACGTCGCAGAGCCCGATGATTGTTTGGCTTTATGGTCAAACCCAAGAATTTCTTGACGCTACGCTCGCCAATTGCGTGTGAAATACACATACCGCAATGGACGGCCACTTTGAATCCGAGCTTCCAGGCCCTGAGGCAATATTCCGAGTCAACAAAATCGATAAAGAAGTCGTCGCGAAAAGGGCCAATGACTCCGTAGTCCCTCAGCCTCAGCCCCGCCCCGGAGGTGATGGCAAAGGTGCTAATCAGCTCGCCGTCTTGCGCGTCGAGTCTGCACGTTGCAGTCACTGGCAAGCCCGAAGTCAATCGCGTGAAACGCGCCGGAGTGCCGGAATTTCGATCAACGAAATCCGGCGCGATCATGAATTTTTCCCTAAGTCGGCAGCGCGCTGCGAAAGCCAGCATTTCTGACACATAGTTTTCGGGAACGATGGAATCTTGGTCGAAGAAAAAACACCAGTCGCATCCACTTTTTCGCAGCTCCTCCATTCCTTGATTCAGAGCCGTAGCGATACCGCGATTGTTTCCGTTAGCGACGACCTTGATGTTGGCGTGAACACCGAGCAAAGAAAGCCGCTGCGAGCCCGGAGTGTTATCTACAACGACGACTTTGTGAACTTGCCCCGATAGCGCTTGCACAAGCGCATGCACTGAATTGTCAGGATTGTAGGTCACGATAATGGCACCGGACGACATAGTTTCACCTTTTCAAGAGCAGCGCCGGGAAAGGCGCTCGACTCACATCAATCAATTGTTGCCCAGGAAAGTGTCGTAGGGCGCTATAAGCTCGAGAACGTAGAGCGAATAAAGCATTTGAGCAAAGCAAAGCGCGATCGTGCTGGCAAGGGCAGCCGATCTAACTCTGGGGATCGCACAGAAATAGCTTAGCGCGATCGGCTGCACTGCCAAGAGAAGCTCTGCAGCCCGATACGCCAATACGGGAAATCCACTGAATAAATAAAATATGCAGGGCGCGACTGCATACACTCTCAGAATCGCGCTCACCGCCGAACTTCCGGGGAACATGATCGCGCGCTGCATCAGGATCAGTAAGCTACTGGTCAACGTCGCCACAAGGAATATCGGACTCAGGACATTGATGTCCGAACTCACATCCGGCTGCAACTGCTGGATGTAGATCGCAATCTTGCCAAGCCCCACGCGCGTCGCCACTTCGACGAGAACGAGGTCTGCAGTCACCCCCGCCAAAGCGGCAGCCAATGCTGCCCACGGAGCAAACAACCAAAGCCGGCTCACAGGCCTGTTACCTGAAAGAAACGGCAAGATGAGCGCGAGCAACGCACTCGTGTGGAACGACAGTGCGATCACCCAAAGGAAGGTCGCCGCCCGCCGCCTGCCTTCCGTCCATTGCCAAAGCGCCAGAAGAACGAACGCGATCGCGACGCTTGCGCGAATCTGCGTCATCTCATGAAGCAGATAGAAGCGCGATACGTGAATCGCCAACGCAACGGCTGGCAGCGGCGTCAGCGCATAAAATGCGCGGATTTTAGCTGAAAGACTGATGACAGCGTAGAAAACAAACAGATAATTGATCGACAAACCGAGCAGCACTGTGATCGCGACAATCAGCAGGAAGGTCGGCTCCAACGACGACTGCGACATGAACTCCCGGAAACCCTGAAAGTTCAGAATTGCGGATTCAATATGTTCCGCAGCGCCCGTATAAAGTACATGGTCACGATCGACATCCCCACCACGAAATCCGGCGATTGTCGCCAACACCGCGACCGCAAGAATCAAGATCGGTGTTCTGGCCTTTGCTCCAGTTAGCTCGCCCACAGCCGTCAACACGCAAAGGGCCAGTAGCGCAATGTAGATTGTCACGCTCGGGCCAGCCCTGCACCTGCGCAAACGTCGTCGATCACATCCTCGTCGAGCAGGGCGGGCGCACGGGGCCAGTCCAGCGTCGCTGCACGATTCACAATATCGCTCTGGCTTGAATCGCAGACTGCATTCACCAATTCCGACACAGTGCGTGCGCGCGCGAAGACTCCATACAGATCATCATCGAGTGCAGGGCAAGGCTCCGGATCGAGCGCAATGGTGCCCAACCCCGCCGCGGCTGCCTCGAACAAAGTGGTGGAGGCATAGGACACTACGATGTCAGCACCTCGCATGGCCTCGCCGAAAGCGCGCTGGCGAGATTCGTTGAACGCGTGCTCCGCCCACGCTCGATATGAATTCGGATAGTTCGCAATCTTGTCCGCCGGATGCAGCCTGCTTGTCACAACCGCCACATCCCGTTCCGCAAGGCCCAAAACGAGATCGATAACGCGCAGATAGCCAGCGTCGGGAAAGTCAATGCCCAGAGGCTGTGCTGCGAAGAGCACGCGCGGCCGAAGCGCCCGAGGCCGTGGTGTCGAAGTCGAGTGCCCCCGCACAGCGCGAGGATTGCCGAATACGTCGACCTTAGTGGACCGCGCATGCTTCCGAAGCCAGCCGCAAACAACCGCGTCCCAAGCCCAGTAATGATCCGAAACAATGGGCAGATACTCGGCCATCGGCGCTCCGTGCTGAATGCAGATTCGCCTGAGCCTGCCTTCCCCGAGAGACAGCGCAAGCGCACTCGCGTGCGTGCGCTCGTTCGCTACGAACAAGTTACGCAGCGAGGCGCCCTGTCGAATGAGCGCCGCGAGCGCAACACGGCGACCCGCATCGACCAATAGATAGGGCAGCGCACCCGGCCCGTGATCCCTCAGCATCGAGCGTACCGTTTGCCGCCAATGCGAGCCCCCCACCACATCTCGAAGGGCGCGCAAGGAAAGGTGATCGATGTCTGCAATGCAGCATTTGCGGTCGAGTCTTGCCATCAACGACTCAGCCAGCTTACGCGTGCGATAAGTCGTCACAATGCCAACAGGCGCCCGATCATCCACGTAACGCTCAATCAAAGGCGCCAGAGTGGCGAAGCCATTCGCACCCGTGCCGTCAAGAACGAACACTGTTCGAACGCGATGCCATTCGGAATCCGCGGCACTGCGGACGAAAGATTGCCGCAGCATTTCCAGCCCATCCTGCATAGCCCCAAAGCGGCTGCGCCGTCCGCGGCGTCGATTGTACAACTCGAACAACAGCGCTTCGGCTTCACCCAGCAGTGGGCCCGCAGCGACCCTGAATTCGTGCCAAGCACTCCCAGCTTCAGGGTACCGTCCAATAGGGGATTCCGATATCCTCACTGCTTAACTGCTCCCATGCTCAGCCAGCTAGATTGAGGGGAGTTCGGACTCATTTCAAACTTCAAGCGCCCCCCATCCTGCAACGTCGCTGAAAGCGTAATGGAAAGCTCCACTCGATGTCGGCAATCATCATCGCCATAAAAAACGCGTTGGCGTCGATTAGAAGTAATCTACGCGCGCCGAAGCGCCCTCCCTTTATGTCCGATGATCGGCGTTATCGAAATTTCTCAATCGGGCGTTACACCTATGGGGACCCTCAAATTTTATTTGCGGGCTCCGGAGCGAAGCTGACGATCGGAGCATTCTGCTCTATCGCCAAAGACGTTAAATTGGTGCTCGGCGGAGAACACCGTACTGACTGGATAACCACTTATCCATTCATGCGAGTGCTAAAAAACGCACGTCACTTTACCGGCCACCCAAAAACAAAAGGCGACATTCATATCGGCAACGATGTCTGGATAGGCCGAGATGCCACCATTTTATCAGGCATACGAATTGGAAACGGGGCAGTGATTGCAGCCGGCAGCCTGGTCGTCCGGGATGTACCCGCTTACACGATCGTCGGCGGCAATCCAGCCAAAGTCATTCGCGCGCGCTTTACAGAGCAACAGATCACCGCACTCGAGAAAATTGCTTGGTGGGAATGGAATATCGAGGACATCACCCAAGAACTCCCGACACTGCTCTCGAGCCAAATCGATGAGTTGATCGCAAGACACCTGCCCGGATCAATTGAAGCGTCACACTGACGTGAGTACATCGCTTCTTCTCGCTCTACTCTCCATAATCCAGCTAGTCGCCGGACTCGGAGCGAGTCTGTATGTACTCACGGCACTGGGCCCCGGCATCGACGTCGATGCCTTCGTTGCTGCACAAACCGTTCCGTTGACGGTCGTAGCGATCGTAGGCACATCGCTGGCGAATATTCTGGTTCCGGTGCTGGCTTCCTTGAAACCAACCGAAGTAGGCGCCGCAACCTGGCCAGTCGCGCTTTGGGCTGGTGCGACATTCGCCGTAATTGCATCGCTGGTCGGCTTCGGGGCTCCGTATTGGGTCCCACTGCTATTCCCGGGCTTTGACGCTGCGGCAGACGCGCTAACGATCGAACTGCTCGCCATTTTGGCACCTGGAATTCTGTTCTCAGGGCTGTCCACAGTGGCCATTTCGATCAGCCGGGCCCGAGACCAGTTCGTATTAGTAGAAAGCATCGGCGCACTGGCCGCCTGCCTGAATGTTGCCGGCCTCGTCTTGCTCCTGAAATCCTACGGCATAACGGCCGCGGCTTGGCTGTGGACAGGCCGCTTCGCAATGCAGGCGTCAATGATTTTTCCCATCGCGGGCCGGATTGCTTATTCATCCTCAAGTCTAGCCGTCATCAGGACAATCTGGATACGACTGCGACCGCTGATTTTCAGTGCGACGATCTTCAAGCTCGGGCCAGTCCTCGACCGATATTTCCTGTCTTCCGCCCCACCCGGCGGACTATCGTTATTCAACTTCGCAAGCACGGCTTGCGGGGCGGGTGCATCAATAGTGGAGAAGGCGCTGGTCACTCCGATCGTGCCGTCACTAACAAGAGCTTATGTTCGACGCGACATCGACACGATGCTCAAGCTAGTGCGAAGCCGAGTGCTTCTCGGAATGCTCATTACGGCACTGGGAATGGCAAGCATCGCCATCTTTCGTCCCTTTATCGTGGATCTAGTCCAGACCCGCGGCGGGATGTCCTTCGAGCAAGCAGACTTGCTGGTCAGTCTCGCATTGATACTCACAGGAGCGGCGGCCACTATGGCAACCGGCCCAGTTGTCGTCTCAGCGTTTTATGCAATGGGCAACAGTTTGATCCCGACCGCGTTGGGCATGGGAGGCTTTGCGTTGAGTATCGGGCTCAAAATCGCCGGATACAAAATTGCGGGCATCTATGGCCTAGCCATCGCGACTACCCTTCACTATCTACTCAACTTAGGCGTTGGTCTCATCCTCCTTGAACGCGATTTGCGTGAGAAGCGAAGGTCGATTTCAACGCATCCGTGATGCATGCGCAACACTTTATGAACACCAGAAACGATCCCAAGCCCTCTCAGTTACCTCGAAACGCTTGCCCGGCCTGTGCCTGCGAGCAAGCAAAGGTGTTTGCTCTCACTAGTGACATCGCGCACGAGACAAGCGACGAGACATTCGAGTATCTGCGCTGCTCTCGTTGCTCCACCATATTCATGAATCACCCCCCCGCCCCCGAGAAGATGGGGCGCTTCTATCCCGAGCAGTACGACCAGCACGTATTCTCCCTGGATACTGAAAGCCAGGGCAGGCTTGATCGGCTCGCTGAAAAATTCCACGCGAAAATCTGCTGCCGTTATCCATTTTTCAAGCTTCGCCAAAACTTCTTCAATCGCATGTCCCCAGACGATTTGTTCTTGGATTACGGCTGCGGTGCCGGTGAGGCCTTGAATCAGGCGCGCGCTCGCGGCGCCCAAACTGTCGGCGTCGATTTTGTCGATGCCTTGCTCGATGAGCTCAACAAGCAAGGGCACCGAGGCCTCTCCGCAACATCGGACTGGGCCTCCGATGTTTTAGCTCTTGGTGGAGCCTCAAAGATCCGACTCAATCACTCTCTGGAACACGTGCATGACCCACGCTCACTGCTTAAGCAGATCGCCGCAACAGCTAATCCAGGGTGTCGTCTGCAGTTGAGCGTTCCCAATCCTCAGGGACTGTCAGCCACGCTATTCGGGCGCAGCTGGTGGGGCCTCGAAGCTCCGCGGCATTTGGTGCTGGTCAGCGCTAAGCAGATATGTAGCTTTCTCGAAGAGGTCGGGTTCAAAGTCACCGATGTCTGCACCGAACCGACTGGCAAAGACATCGCCCGCAGTTTCGGATTGGCTGGATGGCGGCATTCATTGCTGCGAGATAAGAATGTCGCCCGCAACTTGCATCGCAATGGGCTCGCGTTGATGTTGGGACTTCCGCTAGGAATGGCCGCTGCCATGGCAGGTCGCGGTGATCGCCTGCACATTTATGCTGAACGTGCCTAAGGTTTCCGACACATTCGAAGGCTGGGTGGTATGGAAGCTGAATCGACCAACGCCCAGCTTGGCCAGCGTGCGCTATCGCTGTCTGATCCCGATTCTTGCGCACCCTGTGCTACGGGCACGCTCCGTCATTCTCGACGGAGACCGGAAATGGCGAACCCTGCGAGATGTACGGGCTTTGATATTCGTCAAATCGTTTCGACGAAGCGACGTTACTTTGGCCCGTGATGCCGCTAGAAAGGGCGTTCCGATCTACGTAGATATCTGCGACAACATTTTTGCCAATGGTTACGGCGGCCGTGATGGTAAAGAGATACGCCGGAACTTTCTTGCACTGGCTGCGCTCGCGGATAAAATCGTCACGAACGGAGAGGGGCTCAATGCTCAGCTGTCGAGGGCACTACCTGCTCCAATCGCTGCAAAACTTGAGATTCAAGTAGACCCGTTCGAGACGCGAGAGCTGGTTTCCGCCGCGATCGACACCAGGCAATGGCCCAATAAAAGCGTGGGCAATCAATTGACCAAGTCGGCAGTCATCCGCAGCCTGCCGCATAAGCTGAGGCAGTACTTCTCGCCGGCTCAGCAGCAGCAGCAGCAGCAGCAAAAGATCGCCGATGCCACCAGCGAGCTACCTCAAGTTCTATGGTTTGGAAGCAGTGGAAATGCACATAACAGCCAGGGACTGGTCGCTTTGTCTGCACGGATGCCAGAGCTTGTTCGGGTATATGCGCGCGTCCCATTTCGATTGTGCATCGTGAGCGACAACCGGGAGCGTTACGAGGCGCTGATCTCGCATCGAGGCATTCCTTCAAGCTTCGAACAGTGGGGGCCTCTTTCAATTTTTGACGCACTCACCAAGTCGCGGGCCTGTCTCATTCCGGCAATGCCGGATACGTTCAGCCAAGCCAAGTCTGCGAACCGGCTATTATTTGCACTGGCTCATCGCGTGCCGGTGGTTGCCAGCTCCATTGCGTCTTATCTGCCTTTTGCCGACTGTGTCGTGCTAGACGATTTCGAAGGCGGGCTCATACGATATCTACTCGATCCCGCTTTATGTGCTGCGCATCTAGGTGCATTCGTAGCGAAACACGAACGCGCCTATCATCCTCGTCATTTAGCCCAGCATTGGTCAATTCGGCTAGGCATACAGGAAAATGAACTCAATGCTTGTTGAGTGCGTCGCCTTTGACACGCTTCATTACCTGATAGCCTGCGCCATGCGCAACCCGAAGCGCTCGATTCAGCAGCGAGGGCGCCGGCTTCCCTAGCCCCAGCAACCTCGACACCGGTCGCTTTACCGCGGGACGCATCGTGAATCCAATCCTGTGAGGAGGGGTGAACATCAAGTCTTTCCGTTTTGCTGACGCAGGAAGCTGGTCAACTCGCAGCCCTCTCTCAATTTGCACCAGCAATGAGGGACGCACGTTGCCTGCGCGTTCTTCACGAACCAGATCTTCGTGCGTCACGGCTCCAGCACTTAGGGCAATACGCAGCGCATCCACCCACAGGTCAGTCAATGGATTCTCGATCATCAGCCAGGGCTGAAAATCCATGTCAGTAAAATGGACGAGATTCGAAACCCCATGCTCGTAGTGCTCAAGATCATTCCACACCCAAGGAATGGTCCTTGAAAAACGCTCGACGATCGGAACTTCATAGAACAGCTCGTCGTAAGTCAATGAGCCTTTCATCAATTGGCTCATGACGTCATTCAGGCTAAAGCAGCATCGATCGCAGTCGTAGGCCAGCACACTGATTTGCGGCCTGCGGTGGCTGCCAGGACGAACAGTAGCGGCAGACATGTAAGCTTCCGAATCAACATGGTCCAGCATGCGCTTGATGTCTGCAAACACCAGCATGTCGGAATCGAGGTAAATTGCTTTGCCTACATGGCCCGCCAG
Source organism: Hydrocarboniphaga effusa AP103 (assembly GCF_000271305.1). Lineage (GTDB taxonomy): Bacteria > Pseudomonadota > Gammaproteobacteria > Nevskiales > Nevskiaceae > Hydrocarboniphaga > Hydrocarboniphaga effusa. The sequence continues at coordinate 2,276,212 of NZ_AKGD01000001.1, read as the reverse complement.
CTCAGGCACTGCGAACCGCTGAAAACTAAACGGAGTACGTCGGCGCATGCCACGAGGCATTTCCCAATTGACCTTGATGCCCTGCCTGCTGATTTCTTCATGAATCGCGTAGACCTCAACATCGGGCGCCCACCGCTGAATAGAATGCTTAAGAACGCGAAAAGCCAGATCTTGTTCGGGCTCGCATCCAACGTACACACGAAGTGGAATCTGCATTCTTTGAGGCGGCATGTTTTACTTATGCGATTTGAAATGATCGAACCTGTTAGCGGCATCTTAGCCGCATGAGCCCAAGATGCAATCTGACTGGCGTCAATTCATTCGTGATGCAAATATGCTCCCAGCCACCCCACACAACTGCGGACTCGAAACGGGAGGGACGATGAGCAAGTCGAGAGCATTTGACCACGTCAGCCTTGTCATCCCGACGTATAACGCGGGACCATTTGTTCCAGATTTGCTGAGGAATCTGGCTACGCAAGGCTTGGCCCCCACCCAAATACTGATTATCGATTCAAGCTCTCGCGATTCCACGGCAACCAGCTTCCGAGAGTTCGGGGCCAGAGTCGTCGTCATTCCGCAAAGCGAATTCAATCACGGAGGGACGCGCCGCTTAGGAACCGATTTAACAGCCCCGTCCGAATTCATCATTTTCCTGACGCAGGATGCAATTCCTGCACACCCGGAAGCGTTTTCAAAGCTGCTCGCCGCGTTCGCGAACCCCACGGTTGGCATGGCGTATGGGCGCCAGCTGCCTCGCCGCACCGCTCGTGCGATCGAGCGCCACGCGCGAATGACGAATTACCCTGCAAGCGAAACAGAAATCCGCAACTTCGAAGATCGAGCGAAGCTCGGCGTCAAGACCACTTTCTGCTCGAACTCATTTGCTGCTTACCGGCGTAGCTCCCTGCTCGATGTAGGCGGCTTTCCACAAGATGCCCCCTTCGCAGAAGACCAGATCACAGCAGGAAAGATGCTGCTGAAGGGCTGGTCCGTCGCTTATGCTGGAGACGCTTGCGTGACACACTCACATGGCTATTCCATAGCTGAAGAGTTCCGCCGCTATTTCGACATCGGCGTTTTCCATGCCCGCAATTCATGGTTACTTGAATCCTTCGGGAGAGCCGAGGGCGAAGGATTGCGTTTCATCGGATCAGAAATGCGCTACCTGTTACGTCACGAACCCTGGTCTATTGCAGAAGCGGTCGCCAAGACCTTTGCAAAGTACGGGGCCTACCGATTAGGACTGGTCGAGCATTTGTTTGCACCCAAAATAAAGGCGCACTTGAGCATGTTTCCCGCTTACTGGCAGGCACGTTCGAAATAACGGGGCTGCTGTCCTCTGATTCCCGTCAATCCGAAGCGTTTACCTGTCAAAAAAGAAGGCCCCAAACGGGGCCTTCTTTTTTATGCATCATCAAAGCAGGACGATTTACTCCTCGCTACCGCCTTCATCACCATCATCCTCCCCACCCGAAATCACCCGACGCTCCGACCCCACCGCCTCGAACACATCGCTGATCGGCGTCGACGAGGCGCTGACCTTCTGCAGATCCTCGAGGAACGATCCACCGCGGTTGCGGCGACGCTGCTCGTGGTGCGCCAGGCCGGTACCGGCCGGTATCAGGCGGCCGACGATGACGTTCTCCTTGAGACCGCGGAGTTCGTCGCGTGAGCCGCGCACCGAGGCTTCGGTGAGCACGCGGGTAGTTTCCTGGAACGATGCGGCCGAGATGAAGCTTTCGGTCGACAGCGAGGCCTTGGTGATACCCAGCAACTGACGGTAGAACTGCGCGCCGCGCTCGTTGTTGCCCTTGAGGCGCTTGTTCTCGGCGAGCACGTGGAAGATTTCCGCCTGTTCGCCTTGCAGGAAGCGGCTGTCACCGGTTTCGGCGATCTCCACCTTGCGCAGCATCTGGCGAATGATGACTTCGATGTGCTTGTCGTTGATGCGCACGCCCTGCAGGCGATACACGTCCTGGATTTCCTTGACGAGGTAGTTCGCCAGCGCGGTCACACCCTGCAGGCGCAGGATGTCGTGCGGGCTCGGCTCGCCATCGGACATGATTTCGCCCTTCTCCACGTGTTCACCTTCGAACACGCGGATTTCGACCCACTTCGGCACCAGCAACTCGACTTCGTCGCCATTGGCCTGGACGATCTTGATGCGCTGCTTGCCCTTGGTTCCGGCACCGAACTTGATGGTGCCGGACGCCTCGGCGAGAACCGCCGGTTCCTTGGGCTTGCGCGCTTCGAACAAGTCGGCGACGCGCGGCAGACCGCCGGTGATGTCGCGGGTCTTCGAGGTTTCCTGCGGGATACGGGCGACGACGTCGCCGACCTTCACTTCGCCACCGTCTTCCGAGCTGATGACGGCCTTCGGCGGCAGCGTGTAGCTGGCCGGAATGTCGGTGCCCGGGAAGTTCAGCTGCTTGCCCTTGGCGTCGACCAGCATCAGCAAGGGACGCAGATCCTTACCGGCGGAACCACGCGAACGCGCTTCGGTGACCACGAGGTTCGACAGGCCCGTGATCGGGTCGGACTCGCGCTGCACCGTCACGCCTTCTTCGAAGTCCTGGAACTTCACGAAGCCGGCGAGCTCGGTGACGATCGGGTGGGTGTGCGGATCCCACTTGGCCAGGCGCTGGCCGGCCTTCACTTCATCGCCATCGTTGGCGATGATCACGGCGCCGTACGGAATCTTGTAGCGCTCGCGCTCACGGCCGTCGGCCGCGACCACGCCGATTTCACCCGAACGCGACACCGCGACGAGGTTGCCGTCCTTGTTGCGCACGGTCTTGAGGTTGTGCACGCGCGCCGTACCGGCCGCACGCGCATCGACGCCGTCGTTGGACGCGCCACGGTTGGCCGCACCACCGACGTGGAAGGTACGCATGGTCAGCTGCGTGCCGGGCTCACCGATCGACTGCGCGGCGATGACGCCCACCGCTTCGCCGATGTTCACGCGGTGGCCACGGGCCAGATCGCGGCCGTAGCACTTCGCGCAGATGCCGAATGGCAGTTCGCAGGTGATCGGCGAACGCACCCACATTTCGTCGACGCTGTTGCGCTCGAGCGTTTCGGCCCACTTTTCGTCGATCAGCGTGCCGGCCGGAACCACCACGTCTTCGCCGCCGGGGCGGTAGGCATCGCGCAAGGTCACGCGACCGAGCACGCGATCGCGCAGCGGCTCGAGCACGTCGCCACCTTCCACGATCGGCATCATCAGCAGACCCTGGTCGGTGCCGCAGTCTTCGGCGGTCACCACCACGTCCTGCGCCACGTCGACGAGACGACGCGTGAGGTAACCCGAGTTCGCGGTCTTGAGCGCGGTATCGGCCAGGCCCTTACGAGCACCGTGGGTCGAGATGAAGTACTGCAGAACGTTGAGGCCTTCGCGGAAGTTCGCCGTGATGGGGTTCTCGATGATCGAGCCGTCCGGCTTGGCCATCAGGCCGCGCATGCCGGCGAGCTGACGAATCTGCGCCTGGCTACCACGAGCGCCCGAGTCGGCCATCATGAACACGGAGTTGAACGAGGGCTGCTCGACGGCCTTGCCGTCCTTGATCACGTCCTTGCCGTCCTTGTCGAGGACTTTCTCCTTGCCGATCCGCACCATCATCGCCTTGGAGATATCGTCGTTCGCACGCGACCAATGGTCGATCACGCGGTTCTTGCGTTCCTGCTGCGTGGTCAGACCTTCGGCGTACTCACGCTCGACTTCCATCACCTTGGCTTCGGCGGCGGCCAGGATCTTGGCCTTCTCCTCCGGGATGATGATGTCGTCGAGGCAGAAGCTGATGCCGGCGCGCGTCGACATGCGGAAGCCCGTGTACATGAGCTGGTCGGCGAACACCACGGTGTCCTTGGTGCCGGCCTTGCGATACACGTAGTTGATCACGCGCGACACTTCCTTCTTCGTCATCGTCTTGTTGATGACGGAGAACGGAATCGTCGACGGCAGGATCTCGGACAGCAGCGCACGGCCCGTGGTCGTTTCGACACGGTGGAAGATGCGCTCGCCGGCCTCGGTGACGTCGGGCAGACGCACGCTGATCTTGGCCTGCAGGTGCAGCTGCTTGGATTCGTAGGCGCGATGCACTTCGCCCACGTCCGTGAACTTCATGCCTTCGCCGTCGGCACCGATGCGCTCACGCGTCATCCAGTACAGACCGAGCACGACGTCCTGCGACGGCACGATGATCGGGTCGCCCGATGCCGGCGACAGGATGTTGTTGCTCGCCATCATCAGCACGCGCGCTTCGAGCTGCGCTTCGAGCGACAGCGGAACGTGCACGGCCATCTGGTCACCGTCGAAGTCGGCGTTGAACGCCGTGCAGACGAGCGGATGCAGGTTGATGGCCTTGCCTTCGATGAGGATCGGCTCGAACGCCTGGATGCCCAGACGATGCAGCGTCGGTGCGCGGTTGAGCAGCACCGGATGTTCGCGGATGCACTCTTCGAGGCAATCCCAAACGGCGGCTTCTTCGCGCTCCACCATCTTCTTGGCGGCCTTGATCGTGGTCGCCAAGCCCTTGCGCTGCAGCAGGCTGAACACGAACGGCTTGAACAGCTCCAGCGCCATCTTCTTGGGCAGGCCGCACTGGTGCAGCTTCAGCGTCGGGCCGACCACGATGACCGAACGGCCGGAGTAGTCGACGCGCTTGCCGAGCAGGTTCTGACGGAAGCGACCCTGCTTGCCCTTGATCATGTCGGCGAGCGACTTGAGCGGGCGCTTGTTGGTGCCGGTGATCGCACGGCCGCGACGGCCGTTGTCGATCAGCGCATCGACCGATTCCTGCAGCATGCGCTTTTCGTTGCGCACGATGATGTCCGGCGCGGTCAGCTCGAGCAGACGCTTCAGACGGTTGTTGCGGTTGATGACGCGGCGGTACAGATCGTTGAGATCGCTCGTGGCGAAGCGGCCACCGTCGAGCGGGACCAGCGGACGCAGGTCCGGCGGCAGCACCGGCAGCACCGTCAGCACCATCCACTCGGGACGGTTGTTCGAGGCGATGAAGTATTCGATCAGCTTGAGGCGCTTGCCGAGCTTCTTGATCTTGGTTTCGGAGCTGGTGCCGGCGAGTTCTTCGCGCAGGCGCACCGCTTCCTTCTGCAGGTCGATCGCCTTGAGCAGATCGTGCACGGCCTCGGCGCCCATGCGGGCATCGAATTCATCGCCGTACTTCTCGATCGAATCGAGGTATTCCTCTTCGGTCAGCAGCACGCCCTTTTCGAGCGGGGTGAGGCCCGGGTCGACGACGATGTGCGCTTCGAAATACAGCACGCGCTCGATCGCGCGCAGCGGCATGTCGAGCAGCAGGCCGATGCGGCTCGGCAGCGACTTCAGGAACCAGATATGGGCGACCGGCGAAGCCAGGTCGATGTGGCCCATGCGCTCGCGGCGAACCTTGGCGACGGTGACTTCGACGCCGCACTTTTCGCAGACCACGCCGCGGTGCTTGAGGCGCTTGTACTTGCCGCACAAGCACTCGTAATCCTTGATCGGTCCGAAGATCTTGGCGCAGAACAGGCCGTCACGCTCGGGCTTGAACGTGCGGTAGTTGATGGTCTCCGGCTTCTTCACTTCGCCGTACGACCAGGAACGGATCACTTCCGGCGAGGAGAGGCCGATCTTGATGGCGTCGAAATCCTCGAATTCCTCGGACGGCGCCTTCAGCAGATTAAAAAGCTCTTTCATCTTTAACTCCAAAAACTTGATTCATGTAGGGCGGGCTAGCGAATGCGTAACCCGCCGTCGCGGCGGAGCGGCTGGGGGGTTACGGCGCTGCACGCCCAACCCGCCCTACATTCATTGGTTCTGCTCGAGCTCGATGTTCAGGCCGATCGAGCGGATTTCCTTCACGAGCACGTTGAAGGATTCCGGCATGCCCGCGTGCATGCGGTGATCGCCATCGACGATCGCCTTGTACATGCGCGTACGGCCGTTGGTGTCGTCGGACTTCACGGTCAGCATTTCCTGCAGCGTGTACGCCGCACCGTAGGCTTCGAGCGCCCAGACTTCCATCTCACCGAAGCGCTGGCCGCCGAACTGCGCCTTGCCACCCAGCGGCTGCTGCGTGACGAGCGAGTACGGACCGGTGGAACGCGCGTGCATCTTGTCGTCGACGAGGTGGTTGAGCTTGAGCATGTACATGTAGCCCACGGTGATCTCGCGCGAGAACGCGTCGCCCGTGCGGCCGTCGTACAGCTGGGCCTGGCCGGTGCGCGGCAGGCCCGCGAGCTCGAGCAGCTCCTTGATCTCTTCTTCGGCCGCGCCGTCGAACACCGGCGTCGCCACCGGCAGACCGTGGATCAGGTTCTTCGCCAGCGTGACGATTTCGGCGTCGCTGAACTGCGACAGGTCTTCCTTCTTGGTCGTGCGACCGGCGTTGTAGACCTTGTCGAGGAACTTGCGCATCTCGCCCACGGCCTTCTGCTGCTCGATCATCTGATTGATCTTCTTGCCGATGCCCTTGGCAGCCCAGCCCAAGTGCACTTCGAGCAGCTGACCGATGTTCATACGCGAAGGCACGCCCAGCGGGTTCAGCACGATGTCGACCGGCGTACCGTCGGCCATGTGCGGCATGTCTTCCACCGGCACGATCTGGGAAATAACACCCTTGTTACCGTGGCGGCCGGCCATCTTGTCGCCCGGCTGGATGCGACGCTTCACGGCCAGATACACCTTGACCATCTTGAGCACGCCGGGAGACAGCTCGTCACCCGCCTGGATCTTGCGCTTCTTGTTCTCGTAGCGAGCGTCGAAGTAGGCGCGCTGATCCTTGAGCTGCTTGGCGGCGGCTTCGAGCTGGCTCTGCGCGTCCTCGTCCTGCAGGCGGATTTCGAACCACTTGTCGCGCTCGACGCTGCTCAGGTATTCGGCATCGATCTTCGAACCCTTCTTGAGCTTGTTCGGGCCGCCGTCGGCGACCTTGCCGGTCAGAATGCGGTTCAGACGATCGTAGATGTCGTCTTCGAAGATGCGCTGCTGGTCGTGCAAGTCCTTGCGGACCGCCATCAGCTCGCTTTCTTCGATCGACAGCGCGCGCTTGTCCTTCTTCACGCCTTCACGCGTGAACACGCGCACGTCGATGACGGTGCCGTCCATACCGGCCGGAACGCGCAGGCCGGTGTCCTTCACGTCGCTGGCCTTCTCGCCGAAGATCGCGCGCAGCAGCTTTTCTTCCGGCGTCAGCTGGGTCTCGCCCTTGGGCGTGACCTTGCCGACCAGGATGTCACCGGCCTTCACTTCGGCGCCGATGTAAACGATGCCGCTCTCGTCGAGCTTGCGCAGGGCCTGCTCGTTGACGTTCGGGATGTCGGAGGTGATTTCCTCCGGCCCGAGCTTGGTTTCGCGAGCGACGCAGGTGAGCTCTTCGATGTGGATCGTGGTGAAACGATCTTCCTCGACGACGCGCTCCGAGATCAGGATGGAGTCTTCGAAGTTGTAGCCGTTCCAGGGCATGAACGCGATGAGCATGTTCTGGCCCAGCGCGAGCTCGCCGAGATCGGTCGACGGACCGTCGGCCAGCACGTCGCCACGCGCGACCACGTCACCCGGCTTCACCAGCGGACGCTGATTGATGCAGGTGTTCTGGTTGCTGCGCGTGTACTTGACGAAGTTGTAGATGTCGACGCCCGCTTCACCGGCGACGGTCTCGTCGTCGTTGACGCGAATGACCACGCGCGCCGCATCGCACTTGTCGACCACGCCGCCGCGCTTGGCGACGATGGCGTTGCCCGAGTCGATCGCCACACGGCGCTCGACGCCGGTGCCGACCAGCGGCTTCTCGCTACGCAGCGTCGGCACGGCCTGGCGCTGCATGTTCGAGCCCATCAGCGCGCGGTTGGCGTCGTCGTGCTCGAGGAACGGAATCAGCGCGGCGGCCACCGACACGATCTGGCGCGGCGACACGTCCATGTACTGGACCTTGTCGGGCGTCATCAGCGTGAATTCGTTCTGGAAGCGGCAGCTGATCAGCTCGGCCTTGAAGCCGCCCTTGGCGTCGAGATCCGAGTTCGCCTGCGCGATCACGTAACGGCCTTCTTCGATCGCCGACAGGTAGTCGATCTCATCGCTGACCTTGTTGTCGATGACGCGGCGATATGGCGTCTCGAGGAAGCCGTAGTCATTGGTGCGCGCGTAGCAGGCCAGCGAGTTGATCAGACCGATGTTCGGGCCTTCCGGCGTTTCGATCGGGCAGACGCGGCCGTAGTGCGTCGGGTGCACGTCGCGGACTTCGAAGCCGGCGCGCTCGCGCGTCAGGCCGCCCGGTCCGAGGGCCGAAACACGACGCTTGTGCGTGATCTCGGACAGCGGATTGTTCTGGTCCATGAACTGCGACAGCTGGGACGATCCGAAGAATTCCTTGATCGCGGCGCCGACCGGCTTGGCGTTGATCAGATCCTGAGGCGTGAGGTTCTCGGCTTCGGCCAACGCCAGGCGCTCGCGCACGGCGCGCTCGACGCGCACCAGGCCGGTACGGAACACGTTCTCGGTCATTTCACCGACCGCGCGAATACGACGGTTGCCGAGGTGATCGATATCGTCGGTCACGTCTTCGCCGTTGCGGATTGCGATGATCTGCTTCATCACATCGACGATGTCGGAGAAGTCCGGCCCGTACTTGGCGACGAGTTCCTTGGCAGCTTCGCTCTTGAGGATCTCGAAGTACTTGCCGTCGTAGAGGATGCCGGAGCCGGTGGTGGCGTCGCGGCGCAGACGGCGGTTGAACTTCATGCGGCCGACCGACGACAGGTCGTACTTCTCGGGCGCGAAGAACAGGCCTTCGAACAGCGCCTCGGCAGCTTCCTTGGTCGGCGGCTCGCCGGGACGCATCATGCGATAGATTTCGACCAGCGCTTCGAGCTTGCTGCGCGTCGGATCGATGTTGAGCGTGGTGCTGACGTACGGCCCCTTGTCGAGATCGTTGACGTACAGCGTCGGCAGCGTCTTGATGCCGGCGGCGCGCAGCTTCGGCAGCAGCGCCTCGGTCACTTCGGTGTTGGCCGGAGCGATCAGCTCGCCGGTCTTGGTGTCGATGATGTCGCGCGCCAGGATGCGGCCCGCGAGATAGCTGTCCGGCACTTCGAGATGCGCGATCTTGGCTTCGCGGATCATCTTGATGTGGCGTGCCGTGATCGGCTTGCCGGCCTCGACGAGCACCTTCTTGCCGTCGGTGATGTCGAACTGCGCCTTCTCGCCCTTGAGGCGCTCCGGCACGAGTTCCCACAGCGCGCCCGAATCCTGCAGCTGGAAGCTGTTGAGCTCGTGAAAGATCTCGAGCATCTGCTGATTGTCGTACCCGAGCGCGCGCATGAGGATGGTCGCCGGCAGCTTGCGGCGACGGTCGATACGCACGAACAGGTTGTCCTTCGGGTCGAACTCGAAGTCCAGCCATGAGCCGCGATACGGAATGATGCGAGCGCTGTAGAGCAGCTTGCCCGAACTGTGCGTCTTGCCCTTGTCGTGATCGAAGAACACGCCCGGGCTGCGGTGCAACTGGGAGACGACGACGCGCTCGGTGCCATTGATGATGAAGGTGCCGTTGTCGGTCATCAGCGGCACTTCGCCGAGATAGACCTCCTGCTCACGCACGTCCTTGATGCGCTTTTCCTTCGACTCGCGATCGAAGATCACCAGCCGCACGGTCACCTTGAGCGGCGAGGCGAAGGTGAGGCCGCGCACGCGGCATTCGACTTCTTCGAACACCGGCTCGTCGAGACGGTACTTCACGTACTCCAGCGTCGCGCCACCGTTGTAGCTCGACATCGGGAACACCGATTTGAACGCGGCGTGCAGGCCCACTTCCTTGCGCTTGCCGTGTGGCGTGTCCGCCTGCAGGAACTCGCGGTATGAATCGATCTGCGTCGCCAGCAAAAACGGAATCTCAAGCGTGTCGGTGAGCTTGGAAAAATCCTTGCGGATGCGCTTTTTGGCAGTAAACGTGTAAGCCATCGTTACCTCGTCTCAAGGCCCGCCGGGCATGCGGGCCGTGGAAAAAACAGTGCTGAAAATTCAATGCGATGGACTGACAACGCGGGTACTACGCCGCAGTCCATTGCGTTGAATTCTCAAAAGCGGCGAAAGGCCGGGAGCTTTTGGCTCCCAGCCTTTTGCCGACCTACTTGTGAAACTGATGCGTCAATTCGAACTAAGTTCCTTGAATTCCTCGCCGTATTTGGAAGCTGCGTTAAGAAACCGTGCTGGGCTCTGAGAGGGCGCGATTTTCTCGGCGCTGCTACGCGGCGCAGCGAGAAACTCGCACTACTTGATGTCGACCTTGGCGCCGGCAGCTTCGAGCTTCTTCTTGATGGCTTCGGCGTCGGCCTTCGGCACACCGTCCTTGACGGTCTGCGGGGCGCCTTCGACGAGGTCCTTGGCTTCCTTGAGACCCAGGCCGGTGATCTCGCGAACCACCTTGATGACTTCAACCTTCTTCTCGCCGAAAGCAGCGAGAACGACGGTGAACTCGGTCTTCTCTTCGACCGGGGCTGCAGCGGCAGCAGCCGGGCCAGCGGCGACGGCGACCGGGGCGGCGGCGGAAACGCCGAACTTCTCTTCCATGGCCTTGACCAGCTCGACGATGTCCATGACGGACTTGGCGGCGATCGCGTCCAGGATTTCCTGATTGCTAAGCGACATGTTTAACTCCGTGAATCGTAAAAGTGTGATTTAAGCGAAAGCGTTGTTTGCTTCAGCGAACTCAGGCGGCTTCTTGCTGCTTGTCGGCGACGGCCTGAACCGTGCGCACGAACTTGGCAGTAGGCTCCGACAGGGTACGAACGAACTGCGTGATCGGTGCCAGCAGCAGACCGGCGAGCTGGCCGAGGGCCTGCTCCTTGGTCGGCAGGTTGGCGAGGCGATCGATGTCCTTGGCGCCGTACAGGGCGCCGCCGACCGCGATGGCCTTGACCACGAGCTTGTCGTTGTCCTTGGCGAAATCCTTGATGACTCGGCCGACCGAACCCGGATCCTCGAGAGAGAAGCCGAGAACGAGCGGACCGACCAGCGCGGGTTCCAGGCACTCGAATTCGGTGCCCTTCACGGCGCGCGACGCCAGCGTGTTCTTCACCACATGCAGATAGACGCCGTTTTCACGGGCCTTGCTGCGCAGGGCATCGAACTTCACGGCGGTCAGACCACGGTACTCGGCTGCAACAGCCGAGAGCGCGCGGCTCGCCACTTCATTCACTTCCGCAACCAGGGCTTTCTTGTCTTCCAGCCTGAGAGCCATCGGTACATTGCTCCTGGTGCTACGTTGAGACGACACGGGCGCAGCCCAAAAAGGACTTTGCCCAACCTGTACAGCTCCGGCGCCGTCGGCTTTCGCTTCGGTGCACCGTCTACGTGAGCGCTCTTGCGAGCTTTAATCCTTGCGGCACTGACGGTCTTCGACGATGCGGCTTTCGCCACACTTCAAAGTTTGTTGCGGGACGGCAGGCTCACGCCTGCCATCCCCTTGAATCTCATTCCGGCAGCGACGACACGTCGACGCGGATACCGGGGCCCATCGTGGTCGAGAGCGTGACCTTCTTGATGTACACGCCCTTGGACGACGACGGCTTCTGCTTGCGAATGTCGCGGACGACGGCCAGCAGGTTGTCCTGCAGTTTGTCCTTGTCGAAGTTCGCGCTGCCGACCGAGCAATGCACGATGCCGGCCTTGTCGGTGCGGAACTTGGCCATACCGGCCTTGGCGTTCTTGACCGCTTCGGCGACGTTCGGCGTCACGGTGCCGGTCTTCGGGTTCGGCATCAGGCCGCGCGGGCCGAGCACCTGACCGAGCTGACCGACGACGCGCATCGCGTCGGGGCTGGCGATGACGACCTGGTAGTTCAGATCGCCACCCTTCATCGCGGCGGCGAGGTCGTCCATGCCGACGGCGTCGGCACCCGCGGCGGTGGCCTCTGCAGCCTTCGCACCCTGGGTGAACACGGCGACGCGGACCGACTTGCCGTTACCGTGCGGCAGAACCGTGGAACCACGCACGTTCTGGTCGGACTTCTTGGCATCGATGCCGAGGTTGATCGAAAGATCGACCGATTCCTTGAACTTGGCGGTCGAGCAGGCCTTGATCAGATCGAGCGCCTGATCGAGGGAGTAGGTCTTGCCTTCCTGAACCTTGGTGGCGAAAACTTTTTCGCGCTTGGTGAGCTTGATTGCCATGTCTTAGAGCCCTTCCACTTCGACGCCCATGGAACGGGCGGAGCCGGCGATGATCTTGATCGCAGCGGTCATGTCGGCAGCGTTGAGATCCGGCCACTTGACCTTGGCGATCTCTTCAAGCTGGGCCTTCTTGATCTTGCCGACCTTCTTGGTGTGCGGAGTCGGCGAACCGGACTCGATGCCCACGGCCTTCTTGATCAGATAGGTCGCCGGCGGCGTCTTCATGATGAAGGTGAACGAACGGTCGCTGTAGACCGTGATCACGACCGGGATCGGCATGCCGGGTTCGAGCTTCTGCGTCGCAGCGTTGAATTCTTTGCAGAAACCCATGATGTTCACGCCCTGCTGACCGAGGGCGGGACCGATCGGCGGCGAGGGGTTGGCCTTGCCGGCCGGAATCTGCAGCTTGACGTAGCCTTGTACTTTCTTGGCCATGATGGCTCCTGATGGGTGGTAGCGCCTTGGGCTCTCGCCGCCGGCTCCCCGGTTGACTTCCATGGAAATGGCTTTGCCATTTCCGCCTGAAACAGTTTCAGCTCAACAACAACCATCCATGGTGCGGCGTCCAGCCCAGCCATCCGTGGCTGGTCGCTGAGCCGGGCGGACAGTCCACTGGACTGTCCGCACAGCCCCGTCTCAGCCCTTTTCGACCTGAGAGAATTCCAGCTCGACCGGCGTCGACCGGCCGAAGATCAGAACGGCCACACGCAGGCGGTTCTTCTCGTAATTGACTTCTTCGACCACGCCGTTGAAATCGGCGAACGGACCATCGGTGACGCGCACCGATTCGCCCGGCTCGTAGAGCGTCTTGGGCTTGGGCTTCTCGACCGCTTCTTCGACGCGGTTGAGAATCTGGTTGGCCTCCTTCTCGGAGATCGGCGCCGGCTTGTCCGGCGTGCCGCCGATGAAGCCGAGCACCTTCGGCGTGTTCTTGACGAGATGCCAGGTTTCCTCGGCCATCTCCATCTGCACGAGCACGTAGCCCGGGAAGAACTTGCGCTCGGTAGTGCGCTTGACGCCGTCCTTGATTTCGACGACCTCTTCGGTCGGCACCAGGATGTCGCCGAACTTGTCCTGCAGGCCGGCGCGAGCGATCCGCTCGACCATCGCCTTCTTGACGCTGTTCTCGTACTGCGAGTAGGCGTGAACCACGTACCAGCGCATGCTCATAGATCAGCCCCGGCCAGTCAGCGATTTGACGCCGAACAGCAAAAAGGAATCGAGACCCCAGAGCAGCAGCGACATGACCAGCACGACCACCGCGATCATCAGCGTGGACTGCAAGGCTTCCTGACGGCTCGGCCAGACCACCTTGCGCAGCTCGGAGCGCGCACCGATGACGTAACCCCAAAGCTCGCGACCGAGCTGGGTCTGATAGGCCACCGCCACCGCAGCGCCGAGCGCCGCGATCAGCATCAGCATGCGCAGGGCGGCGTTGAGGGTGCCGTTGAACCAATAGAACGCGAACATCCCGCCGACGAGCAGGACGACAGACGCCAGCAGCAGCAGGCTGTCGTAGCGCGAAGAACTGGGTGATTCGATCTGGGGTTCCATGAACGTCCGAACGTCCGTCTCACTGCCCTTGCGGGCTTGTTGTGCTGTCAAAGTTTCAGATGGCAGGGGCGGAGGGTCTCGAACCCCCAGCCTTCGGTTTTGGAGACCGACGCTCTACCAATTGAGCTACGCCCCTGCAGGCGAACTGAACCCTAAGCACTTCAAAAGGGGCGCGGAGTTTACGTGCCCGTCCAGCAAAAATCAAAATCCTGCGAAAAACACAAGGGCCGGGCCCTCTTTCGAAGGCCCGGCCTTATTGTTTTCTTACGCGAGGATCTTGGTGACGACGCCGGCGCCGACGGTGCGGCCGCCTTCGCGGATCGCGAAGCGAACCTGCTCTTCCATCGCGATCGGGTTGATCAGCTCAACCGACACCTTGATGTTGTCGCCCGGCATCACCATCTCCGTGCCTTCCGGCAGCTCCACCGAGCCCGTCACGTCCGTCGTCCGGAAGTAGAACTGCGGACGGTAGCCCTTGAAGAACGGCGTGTGACGACCACCCTCTTCCTTCGTCAGCACGTACAGCTCGCCCTCGAACTTCGAGTGCGGCTTGATCGAGCCCGGCTTGCACAGCACCTGGCCGCGTTCGATGTCTTCCTTCTTCGTGCCGCGCAGCAGCAGGCCCACGTTGTCACCGGCCTGGCCCTGATCCAGCAGCTTGCGGAACATTTCCACGCCCGTGATCGTCGTCGTCGCCGTCGGGCGGATGCCGACGATTTCCACCGTCTCACCCACCTTCACCACGCCACGCTCGATACGACCCGTCGCCACCGTGCCGCGTCCCGAGATCGAGAACACGTCTTCCACCGGCAGCAGGAACGGCTTGTCCGTCTCGCGCTCCGGCTCCGGAATGTACGTGTCCAGCGCGTTGTACAACTCTTCAACCTTGGCAACCCACTCCGGCTCGCCAGCAATCGCCTTCGTGGCGCTGCCGCGGATGATCGGGGTGTCGTCGCCAGGGAAGCCGTACTTGCTCAACAGGTCGCGAACTTCCATTTCGACCAGTTCCAGCAACTCCGGATCTTCCACGAGATCGCACTTGTTCAGCCACACCACCACCTTCGGCACGTTCACCTGCTTGGCCAGCAGCACGTGCTCGCGCGTCTGCGGCATCGGGCCGTCCACCGCCGACACCACCAGGATCGCGCCGTCCATCTGCGCCGCTCCCGTGATCATGTTCTTCACATAGTCCGCGTGGCCAGGGCAGTCCACGTGCGCGTAGTGGCGCGTGTCCGTTTCGTACTCCACGTGCGACGTCGCGATCGTCAGAATCTTCGTGCTGTCACGACGTCCCTGCGATTCAGACGCCTTGGCAACTTCATCGTACGCAACGTACTTCGTCTTCCCGTACTTGTCCGACGAAATCTTCGTCAGCGCCGCCGTCGTCGTCGTCTTGCCGTGGTCAACGTGACCAATCGTCCCCACGTTCACGTGCGGCTTCGCGCGTTCGAATTTTTCCTTACCCATCTGAGTACTCCGGACCTTTAGATTTAGGACAAGAAGCTGTTAAAGAAGCGATTGCAGCCGGTGACCGAATACCGATCACCTGAAAATGGTGCCACCAGAAGAATCGAACTTCCGATGCCGCTTCGCGGCATCGATAAACCGATCATCTCTTGGAGGCCGGAGCTTCGATTCCTCTCGAAACCGTCACTCCGACTTCCCAAATTGGTGCCCACGAGAGGAATCGAACCTCCGACCTCACCCTTACCAAGGGTGTGCTCTACCGACTGAGCTACGGGGGCAAACTGTTCAGCTTTGCGTTACTGACGGACGAACAATGGAGCGGGAGACGGGAATCGAACCCGCGTGATCAGCTTGGAAGGCTGAAGTTCTACCATTGAACTACTCCCGCAGAAACTTGGTGGAGGGAGAAGGATTCGAACCTTCGTAGACGTAAGTCAGCAGATTTACAGTCTGCCCTCGTTGGCCACTTGAGTATCCCTCCGCGCAGGTACGAGTTTCACAACCCGGTCCCTAAACGAGCCGCGTATTCTCGTGACCGAACCTCCCCTCGTCAAGCAGAAATCGCAGTCTCCAGGCAAGTTTTTCATTAAGTTTTTGCTACCAGGTGCGCGGCTTGGCGCGCGCGGTCGGCGGAGCCTGCAGCGGATCGTCGGGCCAGGGGTGCTTCGGATAGCGGCCCTTGAGTTCCTTTTTGACCTCGGCGTAGGTGCGCGCCCAGAAGCCGGCGAGGTCCTGGGTGACCTGGATCGGCCGGCGGCCAGGCGAGAGCAGGTGCAGCATCACCGGCACGCGCCCATCGTCGACGGCCGGCGTGCGCGTGGCACCGAACAGCTCCTGCAGCTTGACCGCGAGCACCGGCGGAGCGCCATCGGCCGCGTAGTCCAGCGCAATGCGCGAGCCGCTCGGCACGTCCAGATGGCTCGGAGCGAGCCGGGACAGGGTCTGCTGGCGGGCATAGCCGAGATGGCCGGCGAGGATCTCGTGCAGATCGAGCCGGGACAGGTGATCGCGCCGCGTGACGCCGTCCAGGTGCGGGGCGAGCCAGGTTTCGAGCGTGTCGGCGAGCGCCTCGTCGGAGACGTCGGGCCAGCCGTCTTCGGGGCGCCAGCGGCGCAGCGACAGCACGCGCGCCTGCCATTGGCGGGCGGCTTCGGTCCACGGCAGCACGCCGATGCCGAGCGAACGCAGGCCCGCGACCATGGCGGCGCGCGCCGCCTCGGCCGGAGCCTTGAGCGGACGCCGCTCGAACACGATGGCCCCGATGCCGCGCTGCTCCTCGGACTGCACGGTTTCGCTGGCCGCATCCCAGCGCACCACGCGGCGCCAGGCCAGCTGGGCGGCGAAATCCTTGAGCAGGCTCGCCTCGACGAGCCGCGCGGCCGAGCGCACTTTGCGCGGCGGGCCCGGGTCCCAGTGCGCGATCGCGAGCCATGGCTGCTGGGCGAGCGCATCGTGCTCGGGCAGCCGCGCTTCGGAGCCGTCCGCACATAAATAAATGCCGCGACCGCCCTCGCGCCGGCGCGCGATGCGCTCCGGATAGCCCATCGCGAGCACCCGGCCGACTTCGTCCTCGTCGAAGGCTTCTCGCGAAGGCTCGGTGCGCAGCAGCTGGCGCACGGCGTCGCGCACCCGGCGCAAGGCGGCCGGATCGTGAACCCGGCCGAGCGCGAAATCGCAGACCGTGCGGGCCAGATCGAGCTGCCCGCCGCCGCGCTCGTCGAGCACGGCCGAGGTCCAGGCGGCGACCGTTTCGAGGCCGAGCGCGCGGGCCTGGGCGAGCATGTGCCCGCGCCGGGGGCTCGCCGGCAGGCGGACGAGCTCTCGGCCGTGGGCGGTTACGCGGGCTTCGGCGTCGAGCGCTCCGAGCGAGGCGAGCAGATCGCGCGCCGCGCGCCAGGCCACCGGCGGCGGGAAATCGAGCAGGCGCAGGGCCCGCGGATCGCTCACGCCCCAGGCCGCGAGTTCGAGCGCGAAGCGGCTGATGTCCGCGGTCAGGATCTCGGGATCGTCATGCGCCGGCAGCCGGCCATGCTGCTCGGCGCTCCAGAGCCGGTAGCAGACGCCCGGGCCGAGACGGCCGGCACGCCCGGCGCGCTGCTCGGCCGACGCGCGCGAGATGCGCTCGGTCAGCAGCGCGTTGGCGCCCGATCCGAGGTCGTAGCGCGCGACGCGTGCCAGTCCGCCGTCGACGACGGTGGTCACGCCCTCGACGGTCAGGCTGGTCTGGGCGATGTTGGTCGCCAGGATCACCTTGCGCCGACCTGCCGCGGACGGCTCCAGCGCCAGGTCCTGCTCGCGGCTGTCGAGTTCGCCGTAGAGCGGGCGAATGTCGACGTCGCCGCCCAGGCGGGCTTCGAGCGCGCGCTGGCAATGGCGGATTTCGCGCCCGCCGGGCAGAAAGGCCAGCACGTCGCCCTCGGTCTCGCGCAGCGCCTGCTGCACGCCGGCGGCGACGCTCACCTCGATGGCCTCGCCAGGCTTCGCCGGCCGATAGCGCATCTCCACCGGAAACAGCCGCCCGCCGGCCTCGACCACCGGCGCCTCGTCGAGCAGCGCCGAGACGCGCTGGGTCTCGAGCGTGGCCGACATCACCAGCAGGCGCAGCTCCGGCCGCAGGCTCTCGCGCGATTCCCAGCTCAGCGCGAGCGCGAGGTCGGCGTCGAGGCTGCGCTCGTGGAACTCGTCGAAGACGATCAGCCCGACGCCCGGCAGCTCCGGATCGGCCTGCAGCCGGCGCGCGAGCAGGCCTTCGGTGATGACTTCGATGCGCGTATTCGGCCCGACGCGGCGCTCGAAGCGCACCTGATAACCCACGGTTTCGCCGACTTTTTCGCCGAGCAGGCTCGCCATGCGCGCCGCCGCGGTGCGTGCCGCGAGCCGGCGCGGCTCGAGGATCAGCATGCGCTGGCCGGCGAACCAGGGCTCGTCGAGCAGGGCCAGCGGCAACACCGTGGTCTTGCCCGAGCCCGGCGGGGCCGCGAGCACGGCCAGACCTTTGTCGGCGAGCGCGGCGCGCAGGCCGGGCAGCGCTTCGAGCGCCGGCAGCTGGGGCAGCGAACGCGTCAACTCAGGCTTCCAGGAATTGCCGGATCAGGCGGGCGGTCTGCTCGGGCGCCTCAAAATGCAGCATGTGCGCACAATCTTCGATGACCGTTTCCTGGCGATCGCGGAAGCAGGCGCGGCGGCTGGCGATGTCTTCGGCCGTCAGCCGGGCGCGCAGCTCGGAGCGGCCGCCGTCGACGAACAGGGTGCGCGCGGTGATCCGGCTCCAGGCCGCTTTCGACTCGGCGAGCCGGTACGAGGTCGGGAACAGCAGCCGGTGCTTGGGGTCGGCGCACAGGCCGATGCGCCCGTCCTCGCGAACGCGGCCCCAGCCGTGCGCGACCATCAGCGCCCGCTCGGGCGTGATGCGCGAATGCAGCCGGCGGATCCGGCTCGCGAGCTGCTCGTAGCTGTCGTAGCTCGGGTCGGACAAGGGCTTGCGCAGCTGGTCGAGCCAGCTGCCGATGCGGTCGGGCGAGCGCTCGGGCTCGTCGTCGCGCATGAACAGGCCGTCGAGCACCACCAGGCGCTCGACACGCGCCGGCCGGACGCCCGAATAAATGCTCGCCACCTGCGCGCCGAGACTGTGCCCGATCAGCGTCACCGCTCCTTCGGGCGCGTAATGCGCGAGCAGGGCGTCGAGGTCGGCCACGTAATCGGGAAACCAGTAGCCGTCCTGCGGCCATTCGCTGAGGCCGAAGCCGCGCCAGTCCGGGCACAGCACCTGCCAGTCGGGCAACAGCGCGGCGACCAGGTCCTCGAAGGTCGCCGAGGTGTCGAGCCAGCCGTGCAGCAGGAACAGGGTCGGCCTGGGCGATGGCCGATCATCGGTCGCAGACCAACGCCGGACGTGATAGCGCAGGCCGCGCAGCGTCAGGAATTCGGAACGGCTCAGGGTGGTGCGACCAGGAAAGCTCATGTGCGAGAAGACTTTTTTCGATTGTGCATGCGTGGCGCAGGATTTGCACAGACGCAGGAGACAGACCCGACCCCGCAATGACGCGCCGACCGGCTAGCCCATAAACTGTGCGCTCGCGAGCGCCTTCGCCGCCATCAAGCTGACCTCATGACCTATTGCCTCGCCATCAAAGTGGACGATGGCCTCGTCTTCGCCGGAGACACCCGCACGAGCGCGGGCGTCGACGACGTGCGGACCTACAACAAGATGCACATCACCGAAGAAGCCGGTGACCGCGTCTTCGTGATCCTCTCGGCCGGAAACCTCGCCACCACGCAGTGGATCCTGAACAACGTCAAGCGCGACCTGGCCGACCCGGACGCGCCGGTCAACCTGCGCACCGTGCGCCATATGTACGACGCCGCCGAGTACATCGGCACGCTGTCGGTGCGCGCGCAGAAGGAATCGACCGCCTACGGCCAGTACAGCAACGTCGACTTCCGCACCACGCTGATCCTCGGTGGACAGATCCTGGGCGAAGACCCGTCGCTCTATCTGGTTTATCCCGAGGGCAACTGCATCTCGGTTTCGCCCGAGACGCCCTACCTGCAGATCGGCGAGAGCAAATACGGCAAGCCGATCCTCGATCGCATCATCCGCCCGCACATCTCGCTCGAAGACGCTACCCGCTGCGCGCTGGTGTCGCTCGATTCGACGATGAAATCCAACCTCACGGTCGGCCCGCCGCTCGACGTCGCGATCCTGCCGCGCAACGCGCTGAAGATCACCCATCGCCTGCGCCTGGACCTCGATACGCCGTACTACGCGGCGCTCAAGCGGGCCTGGGCCGACAGCCTCGAGCGCGTGTTCCGCGACGACCTGCCGAAGTTCGAGTGGGAAACCTCGCAACAGACGATGCTGTAGCCGGGCGCAGCCCGGCTCCTGTCCAAGACCCGCCGGGGCAAAGCTGCCCCATCGGCGCCCGGCACCCGGCCGATCTGGAATAATCCGCGCGCTTTTCCGCCCCGGAACCGGACTTTCCAGCATGCCCCGCCAGACGCCCGTCATCGCCCCCTCGATCCTGTCCGCCGACTTCGCCCGCCTGGGCGAGGACACCGCCAAGGTGCTCGCCGCCGGCGCCGACTGGGTGCACTTCGACGTGATGGACAACCATTACGTGCCCAACCTGACCATCGGCCCGATGGTTTGCGAGGCCCTGCGCAAGTACGGTGTCACCGCCCCGATCGACGTGCACCTGATGGTCGAGCCGGTCGACGCGCTCGCCGCGAGCTTCGCCAAGGCCGGGGCGACCTACATCACCTTCCATCCCGAGGCGACGCGCCACGTCGATCGCTCGCTGCAGGCGATCCGCGACGCCGGCTGCAAGCCCGGGCTGGTGTTCAACCCGGCCACTCCGCTCGAGGTCCTGAAATACGTGATCGACAAGGTCGACCTCGTGCTGCTGATGTCGGTGAACCCGGGCTTCGGCGGCCAGAGCTTCATTCCGTCGGCGCTCGCCAAGCTGCGCGAGGCACGCGCGATCATCGATGCGAGCGGCCGCGAGATCCGCCTCGAGATCGACGGCGGCGTGAAGGTCGACAACATCGGCGAAATCGCCGCCGCGGGCGCCGACAGCTTCGTCGCCGGCAGCGCCATCTTCAATTCCAAGGACTACGCGGCCACCATCGCCAAGATGCGCGAAGCCATCGCGTCCGCGACCCAGGGATAAACCGGCGGGCGCTGCCGGCGCCGCAGCCCGCTTCACAAGGAATGTCGATGTCGAGTGCAAACGGCGGCCGCGCCGAAACCCCGGCCGCGACGGCGGTGCAGATCAGCCCACGGCTGACGCTGGTCTTCGCGATCGCGGTCGGGGCGATCGTCGCCAACCTGTATTACGTGCAGCCGCTGATCGAGCCGATCGGCGTTGCGCTGCAGCTGTCGCCGTCCGCGCTCGGGCTCATGGTCACGCTCGCGCAGGTCGGCTATGCGCTCGGCCTGCTGCTGCTCGTGCCGCTCGGCGATCTGCTCGAGAACCGGCGGCTGTGCTGCAGCCTGCTGCTGGTCTGTGCCCTGGCGCTGACCGCCACCGCGGCGGCGCAGAACGCGTCGATGCTGCTGGGCGCCCTGCTTGCGGTCGGGCTGACCTCGGTCGTCGCGCAGGTGCTGGTGCCGTTCGCCTCGCAGCTCGCGCCCGATGCGACGCGTGGCCGCGTGGTCGGCAACATCATGAGCGGGCTGTTCATCGGCATCCTGCTCGCACGCCCGCTGTCGAGCGCGCTGTCCGACGTCGTCGGCTGGCGTGCGGTGTTCGCGGCTTCGGCGGTCGGCATGCTCGTCATCGCCATTGCGCTGCGCCTGCTGCTGCCGCAGCGCAAGCCGAGCGCCGCGCTGCATTACCTAGACCTGCTGCGCTCGCTCTGGCAGCTCTGGCGCGACACCCCGTTGCTGCGCCGTCGCGCGCTGTATCACGCCGGACTGTTCGGCGGCTTTTCGCTGTACTGGACCGGCGTGACGCTGGTGATGACGGCTGCGCCGTTCAACCTGAGCCACGCGCAATTCGCGCTGTTCGCGCTCGCCGGCATCGCCGGCGCCATCGCCTCGCCGATCGCCGGGCGCGCGGCCGATCGCGGCTGGGCCGGCCGCACCACGGCAGTGGCGATGCTGCTCGTCGCGCTCGGCTTCGGCTGCGCCGCAATCGGACTGATCAGCGGCTCGCTTCCGCTGATGGTGATCTCAGGCATCGTCGTCGACCTCGGCGTGTCGGCGAACCTCGTCACCGGCCAGCGCCTGCTGTTCGCGCTGAACCCGGCCGCGCGCAGCCGCATGAACGCGCTCTACATGGCGACCTTCTTCTGCGGCGGCGCGATCGGCTCGGCGATCACCGGCGTGGTGCTCGCGCACGGCGGCTGGCTGCTCGCCTGCGCGGTCGGCGCCGGCGCCGCGCTGCTCGTGCTCGCCGCGTTCGCGACCGAGAAACGCGCGGCGTGACCGCTGCGGGCGGCGCGCTTATAGTGGCGGCCGTTCTGGTCTCAAGCTTTCAACAAACACCGATGAAGCAAACGGAGTCGATCGCGCAGGCCCCTGCCCTGCGCCGTTCCTGGCGATGGCGCTAGCGCACCGCGCTCGCCTGCCCGCTGCACCCTCCGCTTCTCATCTCGTCTGACCGAACATGACTGCCTATACCCACGTCACGCTCACGCGTGAGCTCCCCGGCGACCTCGACACGCCGGTTTCCGCCTATCTCAAGCTCGCCCAAGGCCCGTACTCGTTTCTGTTCGAGTCGATGCAGGGCGGCGAACGCTGGGGCCGCTACTCGTTCATCGGCCTGCCGAGCCGCGAACTGATCCGCGTGCGCGGCACGCTCATCGAGCGCCTGATTGACGGCAACATCGTCGAAAGCCTGCACGCCGACTCGCCGTTCCCGTACATCAAGGCCTACAGCGAGAACGTGCGCGTGAAGGAAGCGCCGGGCCTGCCGCGCTTCACCGGCGGTCTGGTCGGCTACTTCGGTTACGACTGCGTGCGCTACATCGAGCCGCGCATCAACCGCGAGCACGCCGATCCGATCGGCGCGCCCGACGTGCTGCTCATGCGCGCCGACGAACTCGCGATTTTCGACAACCTGCGCTGCACGCTCACGCTCGTCGTGCATGCGAAGGCCGACGACGCCGACGACCAGGCGCGCGCCGCGCGCCGGCTCGACGAGATCGAAGCTTCGCTGCTGAATCCTCCGGCCGCACGCGCGCTGAAGCCCGCAGCCAAGGCGCTGACGCCGGACGACTTCGTCTCGATGTTCAACCCGCAGAGCTTCGGCGCGGCAATCGACCGCGTGAAGGAATACATCGCGGCCGGCGACGTCATGCAGGTGGTGCCGTCGCAGCGCCTGAGCGCGCCGTTCACGACCGACGCGATGACGCTGTATCGCACGCTGCGCCGGCTCAATCCGTCGCCGTACCTGTTCTGCCTCGACCTCGACGATCACCAGGTGGTCGGTTCCTCGCCCGAAATCCTCGTGCGCGTCGAAGACGGCGAAATGACCGTGCGGCCGATCGCCGGCACGCGCAAGCGCGGTGCGACGGCCGAGGAAGACCAGGCGCTCGAAGCCGACCTGCTCGCCGATCCGAAGGAACTCGCCGAGCACCTCATGCTGATCGATCTCGGCCGCAACGATGTCGGCCGCGTCGCCGCGACCGGCAGCGTGAGGCTGACCGACAAGATGGTGATCGAGCGCTACAGCCACGTCATGCACATCGTCAGCAATGTCAGCGGCCGCCTGAAGGACGGCATGCACGCGCTCGATGCGCTGACCGCCGCGTTCCCGGCCGGCACCTTGTCGGGCGCGCCGAAGGTGCGCGCGATGGAAATCATCGACGAGCTCGAGCCGGTGAAGCGCGGCATCTACGGCGGCGCCGTGGGTTATCTGGCTTGGTCCGGCAACCTCGACACCGCGATCGCGATCCGCACCGCGGTACTCAAGGACGGCCAGATCCACGTGCAGGCCGGCGCCGGCATCGTCGCCGACTCCGATCCCGCGTCGGAATGGGAAGAGACGATGAACAAGGCGCGCGCGATGGTGCGGGCGGCGGGCCTGGCGACAGGCGGTCGGAGCGCCTAGTCGCATCGCCCGGCCGGCCCAGGCCGCGCGGTATCGCCGGCCGCGACCGGTTGGTCAGCGCGGCAGATTCATCTGTCCCCTGCGCTTCCATAAGGTTTTGCGGCTGATGCCCAGCGCGCGGGCGATGCTGGCCTCGGTCATCCGGCCCTGGTGTTCGAGCACATAGCTGCGGAAGTAGTCATCCAGGCTCTCGCCGGCAGCAGCAGCGGAACCCGGCGCCTGCACCGGAATCGCCAGGTGCTCGGGTTCGATCTGCGGCCCGTCGCAGAGAATCACCGCGCGTTCCAGCGCATTGGCCAGCTCGCGCACGTTGCCGGGCCAGGGATATCCGTGGATTGCCGCCAGCGCAGCGCGCGAAAGCCGGAGCCCGCTCCGTCCCAGGCGCGCCGTCGCCTGCGACAGCAGATGCGCCGCCAGCCGATCGATGTCGGCTCCGCGCTCGCGCAGTGGCGGCAAGGTGATCTCCATGACCCGCAGGCGATAGTAGAGGTCTTCGCGGAAGTGGCCTTCGCGCATCATCTGTTCGAGGTCGCGGTGGGTGGCGGCCAGCAGTCGCACGTCGACCTTGCGCGAACGGTTGGCGCCGATGGCGCGCACCTCGCCCTCCTGCAGGACGCGCAGCAGGTGGGCTTGAACCGGCTGCGCCAGCTCGCCGATCTCGTCGAGAAACAGCGTGCCGCCGTGGGCGGCCATGAACAGGCCGTCCTTGCTGCGTACGGCACCGGTGAACGCGCCCTTCTCGAAGCCGAACAGCTCGGATTCCACCAGATTCTCGGGGATGGCCGCGCAGTTGACGGCGATGAAGGGGCCGTCGCGACGACGGCCGGATTCGTGTACGGCACGCGCCACGAGTTCTTTGCCAGTGCCGGATTCACCGCGGATCAACAGGGTGACGTCGGTGGCGGCTACCCGGCGCACCCGGTCCAGTACCTGCTGCATCGCGGCGCATTCACCGACCATGCTGGCGATCGGAAAGCTGCGGTCCACATCCTGCTTGAGCGCCGCGTTCTGGCGCGCGAGCAGCTGGCTGCCCAGCACGCGCTCGACCACCAGCAGCATTTCGTCATGGTCGAAAGGCTTGGAGATGTAGTCGCGGGCGCCCAGATGCATGCACTCCACCGCGGCGCGCACGCTCGCGTAACTGGTCATGATGATCACGGGCACCGGGTGGGCTCGGGCGATGACCTCAGTGCCCGAAGTCCCCGGCAGGCGCACGTCGCTGATGATCAGATCGAAACTTCGCAAGCCCATCACCTCGGCCTCGGCCACGGTGCCAGCGTCGCGGACCTCGTAGCCGTTGCGGGTCAGCAGCCGCGCCGTGTGGTGGCGGATCAGCTCTTCGTCTTCGATGATCAGGATGCGGTTCATATGAGCAGATTCCCGGAGAGGTCGAAATGCGCGGGAAGCCGCACGGTGAAACGGCTGCCGCGGCCCGCGATGCTGTCGACGGACAAGCTGCCGCCATGATCGGAGACGATGCGATAGACCAGCGACAGCCCCAGCCCCGTGCCCTCTCCCGGCGCCTTGGTGGTGAAGAATGGCTCCAGGATACGGTCGCGCAGCGACGCCGGAATACCCACACCCCAGTCTTCGATCTCGATCGCAACCGAAGCTGCGCCGACCAGGGACCGGACCTCGACGCGCCCGCCGCTGCCGGAGGCATCGGCCGCGTTGGCCAGCAGGTTGAGAAAGACCTGGAGCATCCGGCCGCGATCGCCGTCGACTTCCAGCCTGTCCGCGACGCGGTTGTCGAAGTGCAGATCGCGGCCCGAGCGCGACATCCTCACCAGGCGGATGGCCTCGTCCAGCAGCTCGCGCAAGACCAGCCGCTCCTGCGCCCCAGGCCGCTCGGCCCTGGCGAAGTTCAGCAGCGATTGCACGATGTCGCTGATCCGCCGTGATTGCACGAGAATGTCGCTGATACCGCGTTCGCGCTCGTCCTCGTCGGGTTCATCGCGCAGGTTCTGGGCGACGCAGGTGATGCCGGTCAGCGGATTGCCGATCTCATGGGCGACGCCCGAGGCCAGGGTACCGATCGAAGCCAGCCGGGCACTGTGGGCCAGTTCGGCTTCGAGC
Organism: Hydrocarboniphaga effusa AP103; assembly: GCF_000271305.1. Classification (GTDB taxonomy): domain Bacteria; phylum Pseudomonadota; class Gammaproteobacteria; order Nevskiales; family Nevskiaceae; genus Hydrocarboniphaga; species Hydrocarboniphaga effusa. The sequence goes on along the minus strand of NZ_AKGD01000001.1, from coordinate 2,250,389 downwards.
CGCTGCTGCTCGGTCAGGTCTTCCACCAGCAGCACCAGCCCGTGCGCGTCGCCATCGTCGGCGACGACTTCGCAGCGCAGACGGATCTGGCGCTGGCCGTCGGCGAGGGCCACCGGCAGCTTGTAGCCATAGGCCTGGCCGCCACTCAGGAAATCGCCGAAAACCTGGGCCCAGGGCGCCGGCAGGTCCGGTACGCGCAAGCCGACGACGGCGGCGCCCGTCAGCCCCGAGAGCGCGGCCATGCGGTCGTTCCACAACTGCACCTCCTGCCGCTCGCCCAGCGAGCAGACTCCGATCGGCAGGGTCTGCAGGATCTGGCGGTGGAAGCGTCGCAGGTGATTGAGTTCGGCGGCCAGGCCGCTGAGCTGGCCTTGCGAGCCTTCGAGCGCCTCTTCGACGAGGCGGGTCCCCGAACGCGTACGTCCGATGCCGAGTCCCAGCGCCTCGCGGGCCAGTTGCGGGCCGATCAGCCCCGACAGATTGCGTTGCAGGCGCTCGGCTAGAAAATGCAGCTGTCGCGGCCGGCGCTCGTCGGCCGACAGCGCGGTCTGCTGCAGCGCGCGCTGCAATTCCGCCGCCGCCGTGGCGGTACCCAGCAAGCGGCTCAGAGCGCCTTCGATATCGGCCACGCTGCTGGCGATCGGAACGTCGGAGACCAGCAGCACCGCATGCAACCGCAGCGCCTGATCGGCCGCGCGCTCCTTGTCGCCCGGCCGCACCAGGAACGAGCCGGCGACGAACAGCAGGACGTTCGCGGCCAGCGACCAGAACGTCGCGAAGACCCAGGGCCTGAGTTCGATCAAAGGCAGCGCCAGCAGCGGCGTCGGCCGGCCGCTCAGCAACGGCAGCACCAGGATCAGGAACCACAGCAGCATGCCGCCGCAGAGGCCGGCGACGAAGCCGACGCGGTTGGCCCGCGGCCACAACAGCATCGCCACCGCACCCGGCAGGAACTGGGTCACCGCGACGAAAGAGATCAGGCCCAGGTTCACTAGGCCAGGGTTGCCCTCGATCGAACGATAGGTCACGTAGCCGGTGAAGATCACCACGGCGATCAGCGCCCGTCGACCCCAGAGCAGGCTGCGATAGAGCCCCGGCGCGGTGGCGGGCCGCCGCGACAGCAGCAGCGGCAGGACCAGGTGGTTCAGGCACATGGCGGCCAGAGCCAGGCTTTCGACGATGATCATGGAGCTGGCGGCCGACAGGCCGCCGACGAAGATCACGAACGTCAGCCAGCTGTCGCCGCCCCGCACGGACAGCACCAGCGGGTAGTACTCCGCAGGGCCCTCCAGCTGCAGCAGCTGCGAGGCCCACAAAATGATCGGCACTGGCAGGTTGATCAGCAGCAGCAGCAGCGGAAAAGCCCAGATGGCGGTACGCAGGGTTCCAGGGTCGATGTTCTCGGTGAACATCATGTGGAACTGCCGCGGCAGCAGAAAGACCGCGCCGAAGGCCACCAGCAGCAGGGTGGTCCAGGCACCGGTGGCCTGGTTGTTGCGCAGCGGTGCGTACAGGGTCTCGACGGCCTCGGGATGCGCTCCCAGCCAGTCCGTCAGCGGGCCGATGCCACCGAATACGCCCCAGAGCGCATAAGCCCCGACCGCCAGCAGCGCTCCGATCTTGACCAGCGATTCGAAGGCGATGGCGACCACCAGGCCCTCGTGCTTGATGCGCGGCGTCACCTGGCGCGCACCGAACAGCACCGCGAACAGCGTGATGGTGCCGCAGAATACCAGCGCCAACACACCCGGCGGAGTGGCCCGCGTCAACAGCCGGGCCGACGTCACCACGGCCTGAATCTGCAGCGACAGGTAAGGCAGGACCGCCAGCAGCATGAACGCGGTCACCAGCACCCCGGTGTAGCGGCTCGGATAGCGGAACGCGAACAGGTCGGCGATGGACCCGAGCTGATGCTCGTGCACCACCCGCAGCAGGGGCTTGAGCAACAGCGGAGCGAGCACGAAGGCCAGCGTGGCGCCGAAATAGAAGGCAATGAACAGATATCCCTGCTCGGCCGCGAAGCCGACGCTGCCGTAGAAACTCCAGGTGGTCGCGTACAGGCACAGCGAGGCCGAGTAAGTGAGCGGATGGCGCGCCACCCACGCCGGCAACCAGCCCGTCTCGCTGGCATAGGCAAGCAGGAACAACAGGCCCAGGTAGGTCAGACCGACCAGCAGCAGCGGCCAGGATTCCGGCATTACCGGCGCCCTCCGAGCAGCGCGGCCGACAGGGCGATGATCACCAGCCAGACAGCGTAGATCGTCCACCACGGGCAGGCGGCACCGAACCAGATCGACAGCGCCGGCGAGCCCAGCGCCACCAGGCTCAGCAGAAACAGCACCAGGGCGCGTTCGCCATCCCCGTCTCCCGAGGGCCTGCGCGGCGGTTCGTGTTTCACGGGCGCGCGTTACCGCTGGCAGCAACGCGTTTCAAAAGGTAACGCCACGCTCCGCCCCGATGTTTCTGCGCCTATAGCCAAACCACTGTTTTCGTTGATCAAAGCCTTGACTCCGAAACGGGCACGGAGGTTGCCCCCGCTGTCTTCAAGCAGGTGCCATGCCTGTGGGACGTCAAACCAAAAATAAAGATCGGAGGAGATCACATGAAACACCGGACGGGGGCGGCTGCCCTGGTGACGATGCTGCTCGGCTGCGGGAGCGCTTGGGCCGGCGAAGTGCAGTACGGCGCTACCAGCTTCACCTGGAGCGGCTACGCCAAGCTCGACGTGCTGTTCAGCCGCTTTTCCGAAGGTGAGGTCGCCCAGGGCGTCGGCCGCGACTTCTACGTGCCGGCCACGATCCCGGTATCCGCGGGTGGCGGCAAGGCTTACGAGGCCTTCGACACCCACGTCAAGGAATCGCGCCTGGTGCTCAGGACCGCCACACCGCTGAGTACGGGGGAGGTTGTCTCGACCCACCTGGAGCTGGACTTCATCGTCAATCAGGGCGCTGCCAACGAGCAGATCACCAACGCTTACAACCCGGGCCTGCGGCGCTACTTCGTGACCTACGGCAACTGGCTGCTGGGACAGGAATGGACCACGTTCATGAACCTCGACAACGTTCCAGATACGCTCGATTTCGTCTGCTACGCCAGCGAAGGCGCAGTGCTCGGCCGCCAGCCCATGGTGCGTTACGGCGGCGCCCGCTGGGCCGTGGCGCTGGAGAACACCGAAACCTCTCTGCTCACACCCGCTGCAGCGCCGGCCACGGCCGGCACCGGCGACGGCGTGCTTCCCGACCTGGCATCGAACATCCGCTTCAAGGTCGGCCGTGCGAACCTGATGCTGGCCGGCCTGCTGCGCCAGTTGCGCATCGACAATGCCGCCTCGGCAGCCGGCCCGGCGGTCAGGAGCAGCGCAGTCGGCGGCGGCGCCAGTCTCTCGGGCAGGATCGGGCTGGGGGCCGCAGACGACATTCGCTTCGTGCTCAGCGCCGGCACTGGCCTGGGTCGCTACGTCGCACTGGGCACCGTCGCCGATGCGGTGCTCGACGACGGCGAACTCAAGGCGATCCCGCTGCTGGCGGGCATGTTCGCCTACCGTCACCCGTGGAACCCGCAATGGCGTTCGACCGTGATGCTCTCCCAGTTCGACGCCGACAACGACACCGCACTGACCGGCACCAACGTGACCCGGCGGGTGCGCAGCGCGACCGTCAACCTGCTGTATTCGCCGTTTTCCCGGCTGACCCTGGGCATGGAGTACCGGCATGCCCAGCGCGAACTCGAAGACGGCCGCGACGGCCAGCTCGACCGCGTGCAGTTTTCGAGCAGGTACTCGTTCTAGCCAGCAATTGCCAGAAACCCCCAACAAACCTCAAGGAGTCCGCATATGACGCGCCAGCATCCCTACAGCATGGGCCTCGACCGCTCGCCGGCCAATTACGTGCCGCTGTCGCCGCTGAGCTTCATCGAACGCACCGCCGCGGTGTATCCGCAGAGAACCTCGATCATCTACGGCGAAACCCGGCAGGTGTGGAGTCAGACCTACGCACGTTGCCGTCGCCTGGCTTCGGCGCTGGAGCGTCGCGGAATCGGTCGCGGCGACACCGTGGCGGTGATGCTGCCCAACACACCGCCGATGATCGAGGCGCATTTCGGCGTACCGATGCTGGGTGCCGTGCTCAATACACTCAATACGCGCCTGGATGCCGAGGCCATCGCCTTCATGCTCGAACATGGCGAGGCGCGCGTGCTGATCACCGATTGCGAATTCTCGCCGGTGGTGTCCAAGGCGCTGGCGATGCTGGGTGAGCGGCGCCCGCTGGTCATCGACGTCCGTGACCCGCACATCGACGGTGGCGAAACGCTGGGCGCACTGGACTATGAGGCCCTGCTCGCCGAAGGCGATCCCGGTTATGCCTGGTCGCTGCCACAGGACGAGTGGGAGGCGATCGCCCTCAACTACACCTCGGGCACCACCGGCAACCCCAAGGGCGTGGTCTATCACCATCGCGGCGCGCACCTGAACTCGATCGCCAACATCGTCACCTGGGGCATGCCTGCGCATGCGGTCTACCTGTGGACGCTGCCGATGTTCCACTGCAACGGCTGGTGCTTCCCATGGACGCTGGCCGCCAACGCCGGCACCCATGTCTGCCTGCGTCGCGTCGACCCGGTGCTGATCTTCGAGCTCATCAAGCAGCATCGCGTCACGCATTTCTGCGGAGCGCCCATCGTCCACAGCATGCTGATCAACGCGCCCGAATCCAGCCGGCAGGGACTGGGGCATCCGGTGGCGGCGATGATCGCCGGCGCGGCGCCGCCAGCGGCGATCATCGAGGGGATGGAGCGCATCGGCGTTTCGATCACCCATGCCTACGGCCTGACCGAGACTTACGGCCCAGCCGCGATCTGCGCCAGGCAGCCCGAGTGGGAGACGCTCCCGCTTCCCGAAAAAGCAGAGCGCCACGCCCGCCAGGGCGTGCCCAACCATCTGCAGCAGGCCATGGCCGTACTCGATCCGCAGACGATGCAACCGGTGCCCGCCGACGGCGAGACCATGGGCGAGATCATGTTCCGCGGCAATATCGTCATGAAGGGCTACCTGAAGAACCCGACGGCGACCGAGGAATCACTCGCCGGCGGCTGGTTCCACTCCGGCGACCTCGCGGTCGTGCAGTCCGACGGCTACGTCAAGATCCGGGATCGTAGCAAGGACGTCATCATCTCCGGCGGCGAGAACATCTCCAGTATCGAGGTCGAGGACGCGCTCTACCGCCACCCGGCGGTGATGGCCGCGGCAGTGGTCGCCAAGCTGGACGACAAGTGGGGTGAGGTGCCCTGCGCCTGCGTCGAGCTGCGCGAAGGCTCCACCGTCACGCCCGAGGAACTCGTCGAGCACTGCCGCCGGTATCTGGCGCGTTTCAAGGTGCCGCGCCACGTCGTCATCGGCCCGCTGCCCAAGACCTCGACCGGCAAGATCCAGAAGTTCCTGCTGCGCCAGCGCGTCGCCTGAATGCCGGTTCGACCCGGACGGCCAGCCGCTCCGGGCCACGGTGTTACCCGAGGTGACAGTGTTGTTACCAGCTTCCCCCCCGACGCACCGTGATCGAATTCCAAGCAGCTGTTTTAGCCAGGATTATGACCTGGCATCAAGCCTGCAACCGTGAAGGCAGAAGCCGCCGCGACGAGCGAGCGTGCCCACAGCAATCGCTGCGGAGGAGAACCCGCCCCGACTCGCTGCCGTTGCCGCAGGTCACGTTCCTTTCTCAATGGAACCGACGCCTCCGGCAACCGGCGCGCGTCCGGGCGCCAAATCCCCCGCCCGGTCACCGCGACGACGGCGATCCAGGCTGCTCGCCGCAGCGTTGCCCGCATGCGGGCAACGCCATGCAGCCGAAAACCTAAAACGAGGAGAGAAACCCGTGCCGCAAACCCTGTCCCATCCGATGCTCCGGCATCCGAAGTTTCTGACGCTGGTCCGCAGCCGGCGACGCTACTCGCTGCTGCTGTCGGCGATCGTGCTGGGCTCGTACTACGCCTTCATGGCCACGGTCGCGTTCCAGCCGCGGTGGCTGGCGACACCGCTATCGACGGATTCCGCACTGACCGTCGGCTGGCCGATCGGCACCGGGCTGATCGTCGGCTCCTGGCTGCTGACCGGGCTCTACGTGCGCCGGGCCAATCGCGACTTCGACGTGCTGAGCCGCGAACTGGCCGGGGAGTCGCGCCAATGAACCGCCTCCGCCCTTCATTGGCAGTCGCCGCGCTGGCCCTGCCCGCGTCGGCCCTGGCCGCTCCCGGCTCGATCGCCGAGGTCAGCCGCCAGCCGCTGAACGTCTCTGCCATCGCGATGTTCCTGCTGTTCGTGCTGGCGACGCTGGGCATCACCGCCTGGGCCGCCCGGCGCACGCGCTCGACATCGGATTTCTACACTGCCGGCGGCGGCATCAGCGGCTTCCAGAACGGCCTGGCGATCGCCGGCGACTACATGTCCGCAGCGACCCTGCTTGGGCTGTCGAGCCTGGTGTTCCTGCGCGGTTTCGATGGCTTCGTCTACACCATCGGCTTCTTCGTCGGCTGGCCGGTCATCCTGTTCCTGATGGCCGAACGGCTGCGCAACCTGGGCCGCTACACCTTCGCCGACATCGCCTCCTACCGGCTCGACCAGAACCGTGTCCGCACATTCGCGGCCGTCGGCTCGCTGACCGTGGTCTGCTTCTACCTGATCGTGCAGATGGTCGGGGCCGGCCAGCTGATCCAGCTGCTGTTCGGCCTGGACTATCCGGTCGCCGTCGTCGTGGTCGGCGTGCTGATGGTGCTGTACGTGATCTTCGGCGGCATGATCGCGACCACCTGGGTGCAGATCATCAAGGCGGTGCTGCTGCTGAGCGGGGGCACCGTGCTGGCACTGATGGCCTTGTCCCGCTTCGGCTTCAATCTCGAGACGATGGCGAAATCCGCGGTCGCGGCGCATGCCGATGGCCAGCGCATCATGGGACCGGGCACGCTGCTGGCCGACCCGGTTTCGGCGTTGTCACTGTCGCTGGGCCTGCTGTTCGGCACCGCCGGCCTGCCGCACATCCTGATGCGGTTTTTCACCGTGCCCAACGCGGTCGAGGCACGCAAGAGCGTGTTCGTCGCCAGCGGCTTCATCGGCTTCTTCTTCCTGGTGGTCTGCGTGCTGGGGCTGTCGGCCGTGGTCATCGTCGGCACCGACCCGCAGTTCTTCGAAGGCGGCGATCCACGCGGCAAGCTGATCGGCGGAAGCAACATGCCGGTCATGCATCTGGCCAAGGCGCTCGGCGGCAATCTGTTCCTCGGCTTCCTGTCGGCGGTGGCGTTCGCGACGATCCTGGCGGTGGTCTCGGGCTTGGCGCTGGCCGGCGCTTCGGCGATCGCACACGATCTGTACGCTCGCGTAATCCGCAAGGGAACGGCGACCGAGGGCGAGGAGATGAAGGTCTCGCGCTACGCCACGATCGGGCTCGGGCTCGTTGCGGTGCTGCTCGGCATCCTGTTCGAGAATCAGAACGTGGCCTTTCTGGTCGGCCTGACTTTCGGCATCGCCGCCTCGGCCAACTTCCCGGTACTGATACTGTCGATGTACTGGCGCGGGCTGACCACGCAGGGCGCGCTGTGGGGTGGACTTGCCGGTTTGATCTCGGCGGTGGGCTTGGTGGTGCTGTCCAAGGCGGTGTGGGTTGCCGTGCTCGGTCACGCGCAGCCGCTGTTTCCGTACGAGCAGCCGGCGCTGTTCTCGATGCCGCTCGCATTCTTCGTCACCTGGCTGGTATCCCGGCTCGACCATAGCGCCCGCGCCGAACGTGAGCGTCTGGCTTTCGACGAGCAGGCCGTGCGCGCGGAAACCGGCATCGGCAGCTCGGCGGCAAGCGCACACTGAGCGCCAACGCGGAACGGCTCACGCTGCCCGGGGCAGGTTCCCTAGGCGATAGCCTCCATCGCGCGCGGCGCCTGCTCGCGCACCTTGGCGATGAAATCGCGGATGTAGGCGCGGCTCGCGAGGCTCTCGGGCATCGCCGCGTGCAGCTCGCAGTGCAGGCCCTTGGGGCCGAGCGGTATGCCGACCACGTAGCCGCGATCGAGATACGGGCGCACGCTCCATTCGGGTAGCGCGGCGATGCCGCGGCCGCTCGCGACCAGTTGCAGGATCGCGATCGTGAGCTCGGCGTTGCGGCGGCGCGGCTTGATGTCGTGCGGGGCCAGAAAATGCCGCACGACGTCGAGCATGGCGTCGTCGACCGGATAGCTGATCAGCGTTTCGCCGATGAAATCCTGCGGCTGCAGATACGCCTTCTGCGCGTACGCGTGCAGCGGCGAGACGATCGCGAGCGTCTCGTAGGTGAACAGATGCTCGGTGACGACGCCCGCGCGCTTGGGCGGCTCGTCGTGGATCACCGCGAAGTCCGCGGTGCCGTTCTCGACCAGCGTGGTCGGCTCGGTGTGAAAGCCGCTGACGATGTCGAGCTCGACTTCGGGCCAGTGCTCGCGCAGCGCGTCCATCGCGGGCATCAGCCAGTCGAAGCAGGTGTGGCATTCCACCGCCACGCGCAGCTCGCCGCTGCGGCCCGAGACCCACTGCGCCACTTCGCGCTCGGCCTGCGCGGTGATCTGCACCACCTCGCGCGCGGCCGCCAGCAGGCGCGCGCCGGCCTGGGTGAAGCGCAGCGGCTTGGTGTTGCGCTCGAACAGCGATGTTCCGTAATGCGTTTCGAGCGCCTTGAGCTGGTGCGAGAGCGCCGATTGGGTCACGAACACGCGATCGGCCGCCTTGGCGAGCGAGCCGGTGTCGGACAGCGCGATCAGCGTCTGCAGATGGCGGATGTCGAGCGGGGAAGAAGCCATGAATGAAACTCAAGTCGAATGACAATTCTTTGAGATTGAATCATATGGCGCGCGGCCGGACCATGCTCGGCCCCTGTCCGCGAGCCTGCGCATGACCGCTTCCATTGCCACCCACATCCTCGGCTTCCCGCGCATCGGCGCCCGCCGTGAACTCAAGGCCGCCGTCGAGGCGCACTGGCAAGGCAGGCTCGCCGCCGACGAACTGCACTGCGTCGCCGCGGGCCTGCGCGCCCGGCACTGGGCGCAGCAGAAGGCGGCCGGGCTCGACTTCGTCACCGTCGGCGACTTCGCCTTCTACGATCACCTGCATAACGTCACCGCGCTGTTCTCGGCCGCGCCGGAGCGCTTCGGCCTGGGCGGGACCGTCGATCTGGCCGGCTACTTCGCGATGGCGCGCGGCACCGCGCAGCAGCCCGCGCTGGCGATGAAGAAGTGGTTCGACACCAACTATCACTATCTGGTCCCCGAGATCGGCCCGCGGACCACCGTCAAGCTCGATCGCGGCTGGCTGCTGCCCGAGGTGCGCGAGGCGCTCGCGCTCGGCCATCAAGTGAAAGTCGCGCTGCCCGGCCCGCTGACCTGGCTCTGGCTGGCGGCCGCCGAGCCGGGCTTCGACAAGCTGCGGCTGTTGTCGCTGCTGCTCAATGGCTACTTCGCGTTGCTGAGCGAACTCGCGCAGCTGGGCGTGCGCTGGGTGCAGCTCGACGAGCCGGTGCTCTCGCTCGACCTGCCGCCGGACTGGATCGCGGCCTACGGCGTGGTCTACCGCGAACTGGCCGGCGCCGGCCTGCCGCTGCTGCTCGCGAGCTACTTCGGTGGCGTCGCCGAGCACGCCGCCTGGCTCAAGCGGCTGCCGATCGCCGGCCTGCATCTGGACCTGGTGCGTGCACCCGGGCAGCTCGACGCCTTCCTGGCCGACTGGCCCGCAGACAAAGTGCTTTCGCTCGGCGTGATCGACGGCCGCAATCTCTGGCGCAGCGACCTGAGCCGGGCGCTCGCCTCGCTCGCTGCCGCACGGGCGACGCTCGGCGAGCGACTGTGGGTATCCGCTTCGTGCTCGCTGCTGCACGTGCCGCACGATCTCGCGCAGGAAACCCGGCTCGATCCGCGCATCAGGAGCTGGATGGCGTTCGCAGAACAGAAGCTCGGCGAACTCGCCGTGCTCAAGCGCGCCTTGAACGAAGGCGAAGCCGCCGTCGCCGAACCGCTGCAAGCCGCGGCGACCGCGATCGAAGACCGTCGCAATGCGCCGAGTACCCGGCGCGACGAGGTGCGCGCCCGCGTCGCCGCATTGAACGAGCGCGATACGCAGCGCCAGTCGGCGTTCGCCGAGCGCATCGCCGCCCAGCAGGCCGTGCTGCAACTGCCGAAGCTGCCGACGACCACGATCGGCTCGTTTCCGCAGACCGCCGAGATCCGCGCCGCGCGCGCCGCGTTCAAGGCCGGCAAGTCCGGCGAGGCCGATTACGTCGCCGCGATGCAAAACGAAATCCGCTTCGTCGTCGACCGGCAGGAACGGCTCGGCCTCGACGTGCTCGTGCATGGCGAGCCCGAGCGCAACGACATGGTCGAATACTTCGGCGAGCAGCTCGACGGCTACGCGTTCACGCAGTTCGGCTGGGTGCAGAGCTACGGCTCGCGCTGCGTGAAGCCGCCGGTGATCTACGGCGATGTCTCGCGCCCGAAGGCGATGACGGTGGAGTGGTCGCGCTATGCGCAAAGCCTCACGTCCAGGCCGATGAAGGGCATGCTCAGCGGCCCGCTGACGATGCTGTTCTGGAGCTTCGTGCGCGACGATCTGCCCAGGCGCGAGGTCGCGCTGCAGCTCGCACTCGCCTTGCGCGACGAAGTGCTCGACCTCGAAGCCGCCGGCATCAGGCTGATCCAGATCGACGAGCCGACGATCCGCGAAGGCCTGCCGCTCAAGAAGGCCGACTGGCCCGAGTATCTCGACTGGGCCGTGCGCGCGTTTCGCATCACCGCCGCGGGCGTGCGCGACGAAACGCAGATTCACACGCACATGTGCTATTCGGAGTTCAACGACATCCTGCCGGCGATCGCCGCGCTCGACGCGGACGTGATCACGATCGAGACCTCGCGCTCGCGCATGAAATTGCTCGAGGGCTTCGCCGAATTCCGCTATCCGAACGACATCGGCCCGGGCCTCTACGACATCCACTCGCCGCGCGTTCCGGCCGCCGACGAAATGAGCGAGCTGCTGCAGCGCGCGCTCGAGGTGGTGCCGGCCGAGCGCCTGTGGGTGAACCCCGATTGCGGGCTCAAGACGCGCGGCTGGCCGGAAACCGAAGCGGCCTTGAAGACGATGGTGGCGACGGCACGTGCAGCACGCGCGAATCTGCCGTGATGGAAGACCCGCAGCCCTACGCCGAGCTGCTGGCGCGTCTGGTCTTCGAAGATCGAGAAGAAGAGGAGCCTGAGCAGGAGCCGCAATGGCATGGCGCCGACTGCGACTGCGCGATGCGCGGCCGCTAGATCGGCGCGCCGACGCTCACGGCAACGTGAGCGAAGCGCGCTCGAGCAGCGAAGGCGCTGCGCGCTGCACGCAATCCTGTCGGTCGCAGACCTTGCAGCCCAGGCCGATGCTCGTGCTCGCATCGGGCTCGGACAGATCGAGGCCGCGCGAATAGATCAGCCGATGCGCATGGCGCAGATCGCAGCCGAGTCCGACCGCGAAAGTTTTTTGCGGGCGCCCGTAGCCGATCGGCCCGCTGACGACGCGCCTGGCGATCCACAGATAGCTGCGTCCGTCCGGCATGCGCGCGATCTGCGACAGCACCTTGTCGGGTTGCGAGAACGCCTCGTAGACGATCCACAGCGGACAGGTGCCGCCGACCCGCGAGAAGTGGAAATCCGCAGCCGAATGCCGCTTCGACACGTTGCCCGCACGATCCACGCGCACGAAGAAGAACGGCAGTCCCGGCATGCCCGGACGCTGCAGGGTCGACAGCCGATGGCAAACCGCTTCGAAGCCGACGCCGAAGCGGCTCGACAGGCGCTCGATGTCGTAGCCGAGTTCTTCGGCCGATTGCAGAAAGCGCGTGTACGGCATCACCAGCGCGCCGGCGAAGTAGTTCGCCAAGCCGATGCGCGCGAGCCGGCGCGATTCGCCTTCGGCGAAACCGCCATCGCGAATCAGCGCGTCGATGAGCGGCCGCATTTCGAGCGCCGCGAGCTGGAACGCCATCTGGAAGGCCTGCTGTCCGGGCCGCAGGAAGTCGGCCAGGTGCAGGGTTTTGCTGCGCTCGTCGTAGCGCTGCTTCTCCGAATTCTCGGAGCCGCCGATCAGCACGCGCACGCCGTGACGCTCGGCGAGTCGCGCCATGAGCGCCTGCGCCGCCTCGCCGACGACGAAGTCGCCATCGACGAAGATCGCCTCGGCCGCTTCGTCGAGTTCGACGATGTGGTTGTGCCGGCGATTGAAGTAATCACGCACCTCCTCGTGCTTGCCGAGCAGGCTGAAGGACGGCAGGTGGTTGCTGTCGCCGACCGTGGCGACGAGCGTCTCCGCACGCTCGCTCGCGACGCGCGCGCGCCGATGCAGTTCGAGCAGCACGCGCGCGACGCCCGGCATGTTCGCCGCGAGCGCGCGCGTCTCCGCGAGCGATACGGTGTCACCGCCGACTTCGGCGAGCACGTCGCGCACGTCGGCGATCAGGCGGGCCTCGTCGTCGTCCGAAAACATCTGCACATCGACGCCGAACTGCGCGTTGATGCGCAGCAGGATCGGCACCGTGAGCGGCCGCTGGTTGTGCTCGATCTGGTTCAGGTAGCTCGGTGAAATGCCGAGCGTCTTGGCGAGCGCCACCTGGCTGATGCCGCGCTCCTCGCGCAGCCGCTGCAGGCGCACGCCGACGAAGGCCTTAGACATGATGCCCTTCGCAAACTTCGCAAACCTGATTCCGATGCTTTGCAAATCTTCGCAATTTCAGTTCTTCCGCTGAAGTCATGGATGCGAATAATGCAAAAACGCACTGGCACTGACCAGCGCGCCACGCCAAGAAAAAGGAACCGCAATGTCCACCCCAGCCCCCATGCCGACCGTGAAACTGCTGATCGGCGGCCAGTTCGTCGACTCCACCAGCACCCAGTGGCGCGAGGTGATCAACCCGGCGACGCAGCAGGTGCTCGCCCGCGTTCCGTTCGCGACCACGCAGGAACTCGACGCTGCCGTCGACAGCGCCAAGCAGGCGTTCAAGACCTGGCGCAAGACCTCGATCGGCGTGCGCGCGCGCATCTTCCTGAAGTATCAGCAGCTCATTCGCGAACACATGAAGGAGCTCGCCGCGATTCTCACGGCCGAGCAGGGCAAGACCTTGCCCGACGCCGAAGGCGACATCTTCCGCGGCCTCGAAGTGGTCGAGCACGCAGCCAACATCGGCACCTTGCAGATGGGCGAGCTCGCGAACAACGTCGCCACCGGCGTCGATACCTATACCTTGCTGCAACCGCTCGGCGTCTGCGCGGGCATCACGCCGTTCAACTTCCCGGCGATGATTCCGCTGTGGATGTTCCCGATGGCGATCGCGACCGGCAACACCTTCGTGCTGAAGCCTTCGGAACAGGACCCGATGGTGACGATGCGCCTGGTCGAACTCGCGCTCGAAGCGGGGGTTCCGGCCGGCGTGCTCAACGTCGTGCACGGCGGCGAGAACATCGTCAACGGCATTTGCGATCACCCGGACATCAAGGCGGTGTCGTTCGTCGGTTCGACCAAGGTCGGCACGCACGTCTATCGCCGCGCCACGCTCGCCGGCAAGCGCGCGCAATGCATGATGGGCGCGAAGAATCACGCCGTCGTGCTGCCCGATGCGAATCGCGAGCAAACGATCAACAACCTGATCGGCGCCGCGTTCGGTGCGGCCGGCCAGCGCTGCATGGCCGCATCGACGCTGGTGCTCGTCGGTGAATCGCGCGCCTGGCTGCCGGAGCTCGTCGAGAAATCGAAAAAGCTCAAGCTCAGCGCCGGCACCGAGCCGGGCACCGATGTCGGCCCGGTGGTGTCCTGCGGCGCGCTCGAACGCATCAACGGACTGATCGAACGCGGCATCCTCGAAGGCGCGAAGCTCGAACTCGACGGCCGCGCGCCGAAAGTCGCCGGCTACGAAAACGGCAACTTCGTCGGCCCGACGATCTTCTCGGGCGTGAAGCCCGGCATGTCGGTCTACGAACAGGAAATCTTCGGGCCGGTGCTCGTGGTGCTCGAAGCCGCGTCACTCGATGAAGCGATCGACCTGATCAACACCAATCCGAACGGCAACGGCGTGGCGCTGTTCACGCAATCCGGCGCGGCCGCGCGCCGGTTCCAGGAAGAGATCGACATCGGCCAGGTCGGCATCAACGTGCCGATTCCGGTGCCGGTTCCGCTGTTCTCGTTCACCGGCTCGCGCGCCTCCAAGCTTGGTGATCTCGGCCCCTACGGCAAGCAGGTGATCCTGTTCTACACGCAGACCAAGACGGTCACGCAGCGCTGGTTCGACGACAGCACGCTGAGCGTCGGCGTGAACACGACGATCTCGCTGCGCTGATCGCAGGGCTCGGAGCACCGCGATGGATTTCGCTCTCACCGAAGACCAGATCGCCTACCAGGACGCCGCGCGCAGTTTCGCGCGCGGCGAACTCGCACCGCATGCGGCGCTTTGGGACGAAGCCGCCGAGTTTCCGCTCGCTGCGATCCGTCGCGCCGGCGAGATCGGCTTCTGTGGCATCTATACATCCGATGCGCTCGGCGGGCTCGGACTTTCGCGGCTCGACACCTCGATCATCCTCGAAGAGCTCGCGGCCGGCTGCACGAGCACCGCGGCCTACATCAGCATTCACAACATGGTGTCTTGGATCGTCGCGACCTATGCGAGCCCCGCGTTCGCGCGCGAGTGGTCGCCGATGCTCGCGAGCGGCCGCAAGCTCGGCAGCTATTGCCTGACCGAACCGAACGCCGGATCGGACGCCGCCTCGCTGCGCACGAGCGCGGAAAAACGCGGTGATCGCTACCTGCTCAACGGCAGCAAGGTGTTCATCTCGGGCGCCGGGGCGACCGACCTGCTCGTGGTGTTCGCGCGCACGGGCGGTGTCGGAGCCAGGGGCATCTCGGTGTTCGCGGTGCCGGCCGACACACCCGGCATCCGCTACGGCAAGCTCGAGCACAAGATGGGCTGGAACGCCTCGCCGACGCGCGCGATCGCCTTCGATGACGTCGAGGTGCCGGCCTCGCAGTTGCTCGCGGCCGAAGGCGAAGGCTTCAAGATCGCGATGAAGGCGCTCGACGGCGGGCGCATCAACATCGCGAGCTGTTCGATCGGCACGGCGCAGAGCGCGCTCGCTAGCACGCAGGAACATTTGAATTCACGCCGCCAGTTCGGCCAGGAGCTCGCACAGTTCCAGGCGCTGCAATTCCGACTCGCCGACATGCTCACCGAACTCGTCGCCGCCAGGCAGATGGTGCGACTGGCCGCGTGGAAGCTCGATACCGGAAGCGCCGACGCGAGCACCTACTGCGCGATGGCCAAGCGCTATGCGACCGACATCGGCTTCGAAGTCTGCAACCAGGCGCTGCAGCTGCACGGCGGCTACGGCTATACGCGTGAATTTCCGCTCGAACGCCATGTGCGCGACAGCCGCGTGCACCAGATCCTCGAAGGCAGCAACGAAATCATGCGCGTGATCGTCGCGCGCGCGGCGCTGCGCCAGGGGGCGACCGAAACGCTGCGCTGAGCTTTCCGTCGGCGGGTCGTGGCCCGCCTACAGCCGATCAACCAGGACCCGACATGAGCACCGAATACCGCAACCTGAAACTCGAAAAACGCGGGCACGCCGCGATCGTGACCTTGAACAACCCGCCCGCGCACACCTGGACCGTCGACAGCCTCAAGGCGCTCACGCAACTCGTGCGCGATCTCGATGCCGATCGCAGCGTCTACACGCTGATCGTCACCGGCGATGGTCCGAAGTTCTTCTCGGCCGGCGCCGATCTGAAGGTGTTCGCCGATGGCGACAAGGCCGTGGCGCGCGAAATGGGCCGCCGCTTCGGCGAGGCCTTCGAAGCGCTCGCCGCCTTCCGCGGCTTGTCGATCGCCGCGATCAACGGCTACGCGATGGGCGGCGGCCTCGAATGCGCGCTCGCCTGCGATCTGCGCATCGCCGAAGAACATGCGCAGCTCGCCTTGCCCGAAGCGACGGTCGGCCTGCTGCCTTGCGCGGGCGGCACGCAGAACCTGCCGTGGCTGGTCGGCGAAGGCTGGGCCAAGCGACTGATCCTGATCGGCGAACGCATCGATGCGGCGACGGCGCTGCGCATCGGTCTCGTCGAAGAAGTGGTGCCGCGCGGCGCGGCGCTAGAAACCGCGCTGGCCTGGGCGCAACGCACCGAAGGCCAGAGCCCGACCTCGGTCGCGGCCTGCAAGCAGCTCATCCAGGGCGCGCGCAGCAACCCGCTCAAGCAGCTGCTGCCACAGGAGCGCGAGGCTTTCGTGAACCTGTTCGACACGCTCGACCAGAAGGAAGGCGTCACCGCCTTCCTCGAGAAGCGCAAGCCGGAGTGGCGCAATGGCTGAGGCGAGCACGCAGGATCTCGTGCTGATTCGCGAAGCCGAAGCAGCCAACGGCAAGCGCATCGGTTACGCCCAGCTCACTGCGGAAAGATCGCTCAACGCGCTGAGCCTGCCGATGATCCGCATCCTCGATGCGGCGCTGCGCCGCTGGGCCGACGACGACGCGATCGTTTGCGTCGTGCTGCATGGCGCCGGTGAGAAAGCCTTCTGTGCGGGCGGCGATGTGCGCAGCCTGCATCGCGCAATCGTCGAGCATCCGGGCGCATTGCCGAACCTGCCGAATCTCGCCTTCTTCGCCGAGGAATACCGGCTCGACCATCGCATCCACACGTATGCCAAGCCGATCCTCGTCTGGGGCAGCGGCATCGTCATGGGCGGCGGGCTCGGGCTCATGGCCGGCGCGAGCCATCGCGTCGTCACCGAGACTTCGCGCGTCGCCATGCCGGAGATCACCATCGGTTTATTTCCCGATGTCGGCGGCAGCTGGTTTCTGAGCCGCATGCCGCGTGGCGTCGGGCGCTTTCTGGCGCTCACCGGCGCGTCGATCAACGCGCATGACTTGAAAGTCGCCGGGCTCGCCGATCACTTCGTACGCGCCGCCGATCGCGATGCGATTTTCGAGCGGCTCGGCACGATCGGTTTTACGGGCAATACGAAGGCCGATCACCAGACGCTCGCCACGATGCTGCAAGCCTTCTCGCAAACCGCGGGCGATGCGCTGCCGGCATCCAATCTGCAGAAACACGCCGCGCTGATCGAAGAACTCACCGCGCCGGATTCGCTCGCGACGGTCTACCGCAATCTCACCTCGTACCCGGGCGACGATGCCTGGTTGGGCAAGGCGGCCAAGTCGCTCGCGGCAGGCTCGCCGACCACCGCCGGCCTGGTGTGGGAGCTGTTGCGGCGTTCGACGACGCTGAGCCTCGCGGAAGTCTTCAGGCTCGAGCTGATCGTCGCGCTGCAATGCTGCGCGCATGCCGATTTCGCCGAAGGCGTGCGCGCCTTGCTGATCGACAAGGACAACCGGCCGCGCTGGACTCCCGCGACATTCGCCGGGCTGAGCGACGACTGGATCGCCGAACACTTCGTCGAGCCACGCTGGCCGCAGGGCGCGCATCCGCTCGCCGACCTGCGCTGAAGAAAACACAAAGGAGTCACAGCATGAGCCTCATCGCCTTCATCGGCCTCGGCAACATGGGCGGGCCGATGGCCCTGAACCTACTCAAGGCCGGACATCAGCTGCAGGTCTACGATCTGTCCGCCGCTGCGCTCGAAACCGCCAAGGCGGCCGGCGCGAGCGTCGCCGCGAGCCCGGCGCAGGCCGTCGCGAATGCCGGGATCGTCATCTCGATGCTGCCCGCGAGCCGGCACGTCGAATCGCTGTATCTCGGCGCAAGCGCCAATGAACAAGGCCTGCTCCAGCACATCAAGCCCGGAACGCTGGTGATCGATTGCTCGACGATCGCGCCGGCGTCTTCGCGCAAGGTCGCCACGGCCGCGCAGGCGCTCGACATCGTCTTCATCGACGCGCCGGTCTCGGGCGGCACCGCAGGCGCCGCGGCCGGCACGCTGAGCTTCATCGTCGGCGGCGACGCGGGCGCGTTCGAGCGCGCCAAGCCGGTGCTGGAGAAGATGGGCAAGAACCTCTTCCACGCCGGCGCGGTCGGCGCCGGGCAGGTCGCCAAGATCGCCAACAACATGCTGCTCGCGATCCACATGGCCGGCACCGCCGAGGCGCTCGCGCTCGGCGTGGCCAACGGCCTCGATCCGAAAGTGCTGTCCGAGATCATGCTCAAGAGCTCGGGCCGCAACTGGTCGCTGGAGGTCTACAACCCCTGGCCCGGCGTGCAGGACGGCGTACCGGCCTCGCGCGGCTACAGCGGCGGCTTCGGCAGCGCGCTGATGCTCAAGGATCTCGGCCTGGCGGCCGAAGCCTCGATCGCGAGCGGCAGCGCGATTCCGCTCGGAGAGCTCGCGCGCAACCTCTACGCGCTGCATTCGGCGAGTTCCGGCACGCTCGATTTTTCGAGCATCGTCGACTTGTACCGGCGCGAGCGCTGAGCTTGCGGCGGTGCTGACGGCGCCTTTATAGTCGCCGCCGTCATTGGGGAGTAGCCGCCTCCGCGTCGTCAGCGCGATCGGGAGGAGCCCACGTCAACAAACTCGGTCGAAGACCGTGGCGTGTGCGGGATGTCCAGGCGAGACCTTTGACTCTGTCATCCAGCAGCCGGGCCGGCGATGGAAGGCAGGGTCAATGGTGTCCACGCTCGCCGGCCCCAGGAAATGGAATCTGTGGAAGCTCTGCTCACCTCGTTCGGCATGGTCGCGATCGCCGAGATCGGGGACAAAACCCAGCTGCTGTCCTTCGTGCTCGCCACGCGCTTCAGCGGGCGGCATTGGCCGATCATCGCCGGGATCTTCGTCGCGACGATCTTCAATCACCTCGCCGCCGCCTACGTCGGCGACTGGGTCGCCTCGCACGTGTCGCCGGACGTCATGCGCTGGGTACTCGGTGGCGCGTTCCTGGCGTTCGCGGCCTGGGCGCTGATTCCGGACACGCTCGACGAAGACCCGATGCAGAAGCCCGGCGCCGGGGCCTTCCTGACCACGCTGGCCTTGTTCTTCCTCGCCGAAATGGGCGACAAGACCCAGCTTGCGACGATCGCGCTCGGCGCGCAGTACAGCAACCTGTTGATGGTCGCCGCCGGTACCACGCTCGGCATGATGGCCGCCAATATCCCGGCCGTGCTGATCGGCGAACAGCTCGCCCAGCGCTTTCCCTTGAGCAGGATGCGCTTCGTCGCGGCGGCCCTGTTCGCGATCTTCGGCGCACTGATCCTGCTCAAGTTCGATCTCGGGCTCGGGCTGGCCGGGCTTTGAGGCGAGATCGGCGTACCGACCGATCCACCACGGCTGCATTCACTTTGGCAGGCCACCGCGCCGACCTCGCGCCGGCTTCTCTCGCGGAACCAGCGGCGAGGACAGTTGGCGCAACGCTCCGGATGCGGCATCGCCGAGCAGTCGCTGGAAAGTCGGACATTCGGCATGGCTCGGCGCAGGGCAGGCCGCCGCATGGCGCAAGCCCTTGCTCACGGCGCGAAGCTGTTTGATGCGCGCATCGATCTCATCGGCCTTCCTGGAGAGCAGGGCGCGATCGACGCTGAGCTGCCCGCCGGGCGTGAGCATGAGCTTGATCTCCTCGAGCGAAAGCCCGGCGGCCTGGCCGAGCGCGATCAGCCCGAGCTGTCGAGTCACCGCGGGGGCGAAAAGGCGTCTCGCCCCCTGACGGTTCAGAGACGCGATCAGCCCCTGCTTCTCGTAATAGCGCAGGGTCGAGGCCGGAACCCCGGTCCGCCTGGCCACCTCCGAAATATCCACGGTGCCCTCTTGCGTTGAAGTCGACTTCAACTTTTATCGTGGCGGCTCACTGCATCTCGTGCAAGCACATCGGGCGGCCATCATGTCAATTCAAGCCACGGTCCTGTCGGTCATCGCCATCGGCTGCGGAGCAACACTCGTGATGGACGCCTGGTTGCTCGTCCTGCGCCGTCTCGGAATCCGCGCCGCCAGCTTCGGGCTGATCGGTCGCTGGGCCGCCCACAGCGTCCGTGGCCGATTCATTCATGCATCGATCGCCACGGCCAAGTCGGTCCGGGGAGAGCTCGCACTGGGATGGCTGGTCCACTACGCGGTCGGAATCCTTTTCGCCAGCCTGCTGGTCGCCTCTGCCGGACCCGATTGGATTCAGGCGCCGACACCGGCGCCCGCGGTGCTGTTCGGACTGATCTCGGTCGCCGCTCCGCTGCTCATCATGCAACCCGCGATGGGGGCCGGGTTCCTTGCCTCGAAAACGCCCAAGCCCTGGGCCAGCTGTCTGCGCAGCGCGGCGAACCATTGCGTCTTCGGTGCGGGCCTGTACCTCGCGGCGGCCGCCGTTTCCCGGCTTGTCTAGCGCCGGGCCCCATAACCAGCACCAAAACAACCCCAAACAAAGGAGTAGAGAAATGAACAAGATCGCAGTGGTCTACCACAGCGCTCACGGACATACGGAGTTCATCGCACGGCAGGTCGCGGATGGCGTGACCACCGAAGACCACGCGAGAGTGGCGGTTCGGAAAGCGGAAGACCTGATCGCTCATCCGAGCGAGCTGACCACCTACGATGGCCTGATCCTCGGATCGCCGACCTACCTCGGCGGTGTTTCCGGAACGTTGAAGACGCTGATGGACGCAACAGGCGGGCTTTGGCGCTCCCAGCAGTTGCGGGGGAAGCTGGCCGCAGGCTTCACGGTGTCGTCCTTGCCCTCCGGGGACAAGCAGTCGACCTTGCAGTCGATGTTCACGTTCTGCATGCAGCACGGGATGATCTGGGTCGGCAATCCCATCCTTCCCGAGCAGCATTCGGGCGTGCCTGACGACGAAGCCGCCAATCGGCTCGGGTCCTGGACCGGTCTGATGGCACAGGCCCGGCACGGCGCGCCGGCCGATGCCTTTCCGCCCGGCGATTCGAAGGGCGCTCGCCTCTTCGGCGCTCACTTCGCCCGGACACTGGCCCGCCTTGGGACCTCGGAGCCCGTCGCCTCGGGAAGCCCGGCATGATCCCGGGCAGGTACGCTCCCCTGCTCTTTGGCGCGATTCTCTCCGGGCTGATGTCCTTGATCGTCTCCGCGATTGCGACCGTCCGGGTGCTGGGCTTCGACGCATCTTTCGCTTCCGCCTGGCTCCCGGCGTGGTTCATGGCCTGGGCCGTGGCGTTTCCGACCGTCTTGGTGATCGCGCCGATCACCCGAAAGATCGTCGATGGCATGATCGTCCGGGCCCCGTAGCAGGCCCATTCCGAAAACCTGTCCGAAAGCCTGAATGTGCCGGCGGTGGGTCAGGAATAGACCCGTCGTGTCGTTTGATATCGACCCAGGTAAGATGCTCGCCCTGCTCTTCCCTGAACTCAGCTCTCGACATGAAGCGTTGGCGTAGCAACTAAGCATCCGACTGAACCCCTCTGCATCCACGGCAGCCGGGGATATCTCAGGGGGAATCGAGCGCAAGACGCGCCACCCTCTATCAGGAAAAACAAACGCTTAGGTGCTTTATGCTGCTCATGATCGATAATTGCGATGCTTGTCTAACGCGGTCCGGCGTCGCCCAATAGACCAACGTAACTCATTGTTTATTGGTGGTCGCGTGTCCGGCGTTGTCTAACCCAGAGCATTCCAATCCGCCGTCAATGTGTATATTCGAGCGCATATCAACTCGATATACACATGGCCACCAACGTACTTTCAGCACGCAAGGTTGAGACGGCGCCACCGCAGCCTAAGCCGTACTTTTTGAAGGACGGGGGCAGCTTGTTCCTCGCTGTCCGCCCCAATGGAAGCAAGCTCTGGCACTACCGTTACCGCATCGAGGGCCGACCGCAGATTTACTCGATTGGTCGGTATCCGGATGTGTCTCTGGAGTCGGCCCGCGCTGAAAGAGATCGAGCGCGGGACTTGGTTAAGAAGGGGTGTTGGCGCTCACCGAGAACTGACCATCAGGGGGTGCGGCTAAAAACTTGGACTGGTTAAGCAGCGAATGCCAGCTTCCTGCGGTGCTCCAAGGGACTGCGGTAGCCCAACGAACTCTTGATGCGTGACTCGTTATACCAGCGGATGTAGGCATCCAAGGCCGCGACGAACTCCTCGATGGTCGTGGACAGCCAGTCACGCGAGTAGAACAGCTCGTTCTTGAGGTGACCGAAGTGGAGAGGGCTGGATTCGAACCAGCGTACTCGTAAGAGGGCAGATTTACAGTCTGCTGCCATTAACCACTCGGCCACCTCTCCGGTGTTGGCGCTCACCGAGAACTGACCATCACTGCTCGTTGAAAATTGACCAGGGATGGAGGCCGGCGGCGGATGCTGCCGGCGTGGTTTGATTCTATCGCTGGTCGTCAGATCGTCTCGTCGGTTTCCTCCTGTTGCCGGGTCTTGGCCTGCTCCCTGGACTTGATACGTGCTTTGGCGATGTGACTGCTGTGCCGGAAGCGATAGGACTCGTTGCCGGTCTCGACGATGTGGCAGTGATGCGTCAGTCGATCCAGTAGCGCCGTGGTCATCTTCGGATCGCCGAAGACGGACGCCCATTCGGCGAAGACCAGATTGGTCGTGATGATCACGCTGGTGTGCTCGTAGAGCTTCGACAGCAGGTGAAACAGCAGCGCGCCACCGGCCTGCGAAAACGGCAAGTAACCCAGCTCATCGAGGATCACGAGGTCCAGATGCATCAGCTGGTGCGCCAGCCGGCCAGCCCTTCCAGCGGCTTTCTCCTTCTCCAGCGTGTTGACCAGCTCGATGGTCGAGTAGAAGCGCACCCGCTTGCCATGGCGGGCGACGGCTTCGATCCCCAGCGCCGTGGCCAGATGCGTCTTGCCGGTGCCAGTACCGCCGATCAGCACGATGTTCTCGGCCTTCTCGGTGAAGGCGGTCGTGGCAAAGGTGGTGATCTGCCGGCGGTCGACCTTCGACTGCTCGAAATCGAAACCCGCCAGATCGCGGTGGATCGGAAAGCGCGCGACGTGCATCTGGTAGCGGATCGAGCGCATCGCCCGGTCCGTTGATTCGGCCTGTACCAGCTGCGTCAGCAGGGTCTCGTAGCTGGTCAGGCCCGTCGTCGAGCCTTGTTCCAGGCCCTCGGCATAGCAAGCCGCCATGCCATACAGGCGCAGCCGCTTCAGATCATTGATCAGATCAGCCATGGCTCAGCTCCGTACGCAGCGTGTCGTAACGCTCGGTATCGGCAATCGGCGCCGCCTTCACCTGCAGGGAGGTCTCGACCGTCTGCGGTGGTGGTCCCTCCCTAAGTCGCGCGAGGACATTGAGGACGTGCTCGGCGCTGGGCCGACCGCTGTCGAGCACCAGTTCGACGGCGACCAGCACCGCCTCCAATCCGTGCGTCGGCACCGTCATGAGCACCTGTGCCATGACCTTGTCGCCGCCGTCACGTTTGAGCAAAGCCCGACGCAGCCGTTGCAGCGGGTCCGGCAGATCGGCAAACGGCGCACCGTTTCGCAGCGCACCGGGCTTGCGCTCGATCAGCGGCAGGTAGTGCTGCCAGTCGTAGACGACATGATCGCGATCGACGGCGCGGGCATGCTCGGCCACGATCGACTGATCGGCGACGATGACAATGCGCTCCGGATACAGCCGCACGCTGACGCGATGGCCCGCCAGCCGACACGGCACTGAGTAGCGATTGCGGGCGACCGACACCAGACTCGTGCTCGACACTCTGGCCGGCAGCTCGACGTAGCCGTCAAACGGTGTGGGCATCGGCATCAGCTGTGGCTGCTCGTGCTCCCAGGCCTCGCGGATCGTCATGCCGGAGAAGTCCGGGTGCGGCGCTGACCAGGCCTCCATGCACTGGGTCGCCAGCCAGACATTGAGCTCGGCGAAGCTGCCGAATCGCTGCTGCGTAGCGTCGAGCCAGATCCGGCGACGGGCATCCTGCACGCCTTTTTCGACGCGACCCTTCTCCCAGCCGGAGGCGACGTTGCAGAAGTCGGGATCGAAGAGATAGTGCGCCGTCATCGCGGCGAAGCGCGCGTTGACGACGCGACCGCGATCCTTGCGCGGGGTCTGGTCGACCGCCGTCTTCATATTGTCGTAGATGCCGCGCCGGGCGACCCCGCCCAGCCCGGTCAGGCAGCGCGTGTGGGCGTCGAAGAGCATCTCGTGGCCCTGGCTCGGATAGGCCACGAGCCAGAAGGCGCGAGAGGCGCACAGCTTCATGTGTGCCAGCTGCACCTTGCGCCAGATGCTGCCGATCACGAGGCGCTCCTCGCTCCAGTCAAACTGGAAGGCCTCGCCCCAGGTGAAGGTCAGCGGCACGTAGACCGCTCGGGCGCTGACCGCACCCAGCTCGGCGCGCCACTTACGGACAAACTCTGTGACGCGCGCGTAGCTGCCGGTGAAGCCCTGGTCCTTGAGCTGCGCATGCAGCTTCAGGGCGGTGCGTTGCTCTCGACGCGGACGGCGCGAATCGGCCTCCAGCGCCTTGCGCAGCCACTGCTCGTGGTCCGTGATCTTCTTGGGGCCGGCAGGGCGCCGGTACTTCATCTCGCTGCGGGTCGCCTCCCGCAGCCACGCCTTGATCGTGTTTCTCGACAGGCTCGTGCGTCGTGCGATCTCGCTGATCGATAGCCCGTCCCGAAGCCGCATCCTGCGGACTTTCGCGTATGTCGCCATGGTGTGCACCTCTTCTCCCTGCTGGGCCTTAAACCCCGCAGGCTAAGTCGGAACACCCTGGTCAATTTTCCGCGAGCAGATCCTCGATTTGCTGGTCAGTTTTCAGCGAGCGGCAACAGTAATCAAGCTCGCCTAGCACGTAATAGTCGCTTACGCCCCCTTTTACTTGGACAACATCGCGAGCGTAGTCTTGTTTGGCTGGCGATCTAATTCTGCTATCACCATATTTTCGGTTATTCGCCTGAATAACGAAGGCATGTAGATCGTTCGCTGTAGATTCGACGAGTGACGAGAAGGTCTTCGTATCTTGGTTCCATTCGAGCGCAAATATCGCGTCAACTTCGCCGCGCAGATCGCGTCTGTAGGCGATGTTTGTGAGGTCGCTGCAAATCAGAACCGAGAAGACAAACTGACGATGGGCATAGAGGGTGGGTTTTTCCCAGCCTCCCGTCGGCTTGAAAAAATTGTCTGTCTTACCGGTCAGCTTTCTCAGCTCGATTCTTTCGCCGTGAGCGGGTTCAAACTTTGGCTGGAGTACCACGACACTACCAGCGTAGCCTGCCCAATACGTTGTCAGCGAAACAAGGCAATCGTTCCGCAGTTTCCTAGTAGCTCTGTCTCGATGGTATTCCACTCCGGCAAGGAGTGAGACGCCATTAGTGGCAAGTTTCCTTGCGGCGCGCAGAGCCCAGCGAAGGGGGATGCTAAGCTCGGGAAAAGCAATATAGTCGGGAAGTTTTTTCTCTTTTAGTATCCGATTTATTAGCCCGTTAAATGCAACGTAGCGTTCTATCGAACGGTCCTGCTTGCCTTTCGCTGCTGCTTCCCACTGTTCCACTGATGTTCCGACGCTGGTAACGGCGATTCTTACTCGATCTCGTGGCCTTCCGTTGGCAACAAAATACGATACTGTTGCTCGATCGTTGCCACCAGCAAATCCCAGCGTGTCCGACGAGATGACCTCCGCGCCTCTTATGGTCCGGATAGCATCCCGGAAAAGTTTGCTGTCAGAAAGGCACTTCGGGGCAACAAGGCTTATTTCGTCAACCCGAAGGGGGCGTGTGGGGAACGCTAATGCTGGCCAGTGAGGCCGCTTTAGATCGGTAGTTTCCTGCCTAAACCGCCGGATTGCGCCGAGCCGCAGTTGGCGTCTCACCGCCAAAGTCTTCGGAATCTTCGGTCCATTCTCATCGTCGGACTGATCCTGAAACCAATAATCTTTGTATGGCCTTCGGCCCCAGTCCGCGAGGAGCATTTGCTTTACGAGGGTCTCCAGAGTTGCGACTGTGGAAGGAACCGTTAGTGACTTCCACAGTGCTTTGATACTTCGAAGAACTCCTAGATAGCCGGGGGTAACATCGACGGACCTCGCTGTCGCTGCCTGCAGGCCGACTTGCAGGAGAGCGAGGGCGTACTGCTGCTTGCAGAATGCGAAATTATGAGTGCCCTCGCCTTCGCCAAGAGTTGTTGTTCTTTCAATCAAGTCGCATATCGACGATAGCTTGGCCACGAGACTCTTCGCCTCCTTAGTATCACCACAACTCAGCATCAGGCCGAATACGCGAGGTACATAGCCAAAAAACTCAAAGAAGCCCTTGGGGGTGATAACATGTCGATTCACCAGTCCATAAAACTCGGAGCGAATTTTGCTCCAAGATCGAGGCCGAAGATCGGCTGCATAGGTTTCGATGTCGCTGAGGAGCAGTGAAAATCCGAGGCGCCTTACTGAAACAACGTCTGCCTTTCGCAGAGCATCTGCTTGGAGTGCAGCGTTCGGCGTTGCGAGTAGCGCACGTGATGCCATCGCTATACTCGTGTCAGGTACCGAAGGTAGAAGCCGGTATTCACTTGACTGCTGACGAATTTGGTCTCGGATGTGATGTACCAAATCAGCGCCGTGAGCGGACGACAAGGCAAATATTTTTTGCTTTGGCCCCGCGAAGATCAGCTTCGAGTCCTTTGCATAGGGCAGGTGCAGTTGAAGTGATAGTGGCCCCTTGCCTGCATCAACCACTTTGACCATTGGATCAAGCGTCTCAGCAATTCGTCTGGCGACTTGTCCTGCCCCCCCGCTTGATTCTTCCGCCGTTTCCAGTACGAGGAATACGTCATCGACGTATCTTCCGTAGTAGATCGGCTTCAATTTATCAGTCACCGCATAGTCGAAATCTGCCAAGAGTACGTTAGCGATGATCTTCGATGCAGAGAGACCAACCGGAATTGCGCCCTCCGGCCGAGTTCTGAAGTCGGGCGTCTTTTTGTACCAAGTGCCGATGGCTGTGAGGAGTTGTTTTGTAAAGCGACGTTGCGCGGTCGATAGCTCTATACGTTGGGATTCCAAAAACGATTTCTTTAGCAAGAAATCGGGGGAGACTCGATGATAGAACTGCTCAACGTCCATCGTGATGGCGAGAATGCTTTTCCCTTCGTTGAGCGCTCCCTCCATTGCTGACAGCCCGCCTTCTCGCCACTCTCTATATGCAGAAAAGTATGGTGCGAAAAGTGCAGGGGTGGCTAAATTGACGCCTCCAAATGCGGCCTCCCGGTACGAGCGTCTAAGTCTATTTCCGAAGGATGCCTTTCTGTCGAGCACGGAATCGTACAGATGCCCGACCAGCATAATCCAGAGCGAAGAGATGATCTGAAAATCTACGGTCGCCCGGATTACCAGGCGCAATGAGGCGGGCGCTCTTCTACCCGTGTCATTAAAGCGATGCAACCAGTCCTCGCAAGGATCGAGCGCTCGAAAGTGACCTTCGCTCTTCTGCTCCCATTCTGATGTGTCGATCGATTTTGGAAGGAACGCATAGCCTCCAATAAACGCAGGGTCCTCGAACCAATTTGCTTTCCGAACTGTCAATCGGGCGCGAAGCCGCTTCAGATTTGAATCAAGCGACTGCTCATACTTGGTATAGGCCACCGCATGGAAGTGCGTATTCTCATAGAAGGCCTCGGCCTTAGCCTTCCTGTAGGCCACATAAAGATTTCCGAGGTCAAAGAAATCTTCCTCAGATAAGGCCATGGAAGTCCTTTTCTATTTCAAAGCCACGAAACTTCGAACTCTGCTTAAAGCACAGAAAGCGCTTTCGATTCATGGAGGGTATTTTGCCGCAGTTAGACAGGTGGAATGCTCCCCCCACCAGTTGGTGGGGGGAGCCGAGTTGCCATACAAGATACATCCGTTTACTGACCTTATTGCGGTCTCCCGCACACAGCTCTGGCGCTGCAACCCACGTTACGACGTGACCGGACGATACTCGGGAGTCACCCCACGATTTTTCATTCGCTGCCTCCTGTTCAATTGATCTGATTGGCGCCGGTTTCACCCAGCTCCGCTCGACTTCGACGTGGGAAAACGACGGCACCACCCGTCCATCTTCCGGCCCCGGCACCACCCGGGTTCCAGCTCCACGCCTCAGTCTTCGCTCACCGCTCGATGGGGCACGTGCCCCGTAAGCACCTTTTCGACCGCTGTAACTTTCGTACCTTCTTTCGAAGAATGCGCTGCACTTCGACCGCATCGTTTCGCGCATCGCCGGATTTCTCCAGCCTCCTACTCATCACGCTCCTGCCAGCCACTTGACCCGGGAACCACCCCGGCGTGACAGGCTTTTCCCGCGTTAGTCATCGGGTTCACCGCTTAGCTGCTGGACATCACGTTTCGGGCGTCGTGCGTTGCACGCTCCCCGGATTTCTCCGGATTTCAGTGTGGCGAGATTCCCAAGCCCATCACCTACCACCCTCACGCTTGCATCCACGGTCAGCCCCACTGGAGGGGGCGTCACAGCATCACCGCTACTCGCAAAAGCCTCTGTCGCGCAGAGGCCGTTACACGCTTGAGCTATCACAATGCCCAGCAGCTTTCGCCACCGGGTCATTCCTGTCGCCGGACCTGCCCTTTGGCAGACCCGCTAGGCCGATCGACTTATAAAACTTTCGCTTCCTTCGTCGATCGCAAGAACCCACGTGTTGCGTACACGTGCGACCGTCACCGGCCACCCGCGAGTGGTATTGACGTGTTCTTGGCGGTATTCCCGCCTTGAACACTCCCACTATTCCCGACACAGGGGTGATCTCGTTACCGAGACTCCCGTTTCCGCGTCGCCCAATCTCACCGGCGACGAACCGGCGAGGATTGGGTCGTTGCAAGGAATTTCACCTTGCAGCTCCCATTGCAACCGGACGAGCTCCATTACGAGCATCCGGCTACGGCGGTCTGCGGACTGGTTAGGCCCGCATGGTCGGCAACAAGCCGACCCGTGCTTTCGAGCGGGGGCGGTAACCCCCTCATTCCTGGTTGGTAGCCAGGTACATCACGCGGTGGTCACGCGCCCCTTGGTTCGAGGCACTTGAACAGTGTTCAGGGCTGGAACATCTCCCTCGCGCTGGGGAATGAGGCCGTGTACCGGAGCGGAAGACTGTTTCTGCGGAGCCACTTCGGCTCCCTAGGAATCTCTTCTACTGAGGTATGCCCTTCCATGGAAACTATAGTGACGTTGCATGCCGGCTCGCCGGCTGGAGCCGGCTATGACCCGCTGGTACCCACCACGGTCACCGCTGCCATGCGCCTATTGCTTCTCGATGTCAGCCGCGGCTACACGCAGTACGTATCCGGAACCGTCCCCGCCGACCGCGCATTAGCTCTTTCGGCGAGATTTCATGAGCGCTATGACCTCGCCGGCGACAAGGTTCAGAAGTCGCGCCGGCGTGCGAAAGGTCAGGCGGTGTTCGCCTTGCATCTCTTCCCGCAGGCCGGCACCACCGATCTCAACTGGTGGCTCCTCAGAACCGAGGGAGACCATCCACTGCTGACGATGGAACGCTGGCGGAATGCCAACGATGTAAGGTCGGCGATCACCTGGTGGGGCCGATACGAGCTTGTGCGCGAGCCGGTGCCAGTAGCCCATCGTAAGAAGCTCGCAGGGCCGGCCGGCAAACCCATCAAGCCGGTCATGTGGACCTGGCGCTTCCGCCGGCAGGTGATGGATGAGATGCGCGCCCACATCCGCCACTGTGTGCAGCATCCGGATGATCGCCTTCGCCAGCTGGTCAGATCGTTGTCGGTTGCACCTGGGTGGCGCCAGATTCGAACGCAGGTCAAGCAGCTCTACTTCTATTTGGACCAGCAGCAGGCCCAGTACCGCATACCTCCTGGCCAGCGCGTGCAAATCCCTTCGACGATCCGGTGGACTACGCCGCGCACGGTGCAGCGGGTACCGTTGTCGGTCCTCTGTCGGCGGGCCGTGCAGGGTCAGGAGAGCTGGTTTCCCCAGAGCGAATGGCCTACCAGCCCCAAGTCGTAAGCGCAGGTTCCGGCGCTGAACACTGTGTGGTCAGCCCAGCCAATTCCGGCTGGCGCTTACCTACTGGAGATGCCCCATGTTCCTTTCGACCCCTGACGTCCCCGAAACCCGCCCCCTGAAGATCACGATGCCCACCAGCGCCTGGAAGCAGCTCGATGAGCTGGCCAAGGTGTACGGCACCCAGAATGTTGTCGAACACACGATCTCGACCTACCTCATGGCCGCTTTGAAGAAGGAGAAGCGCCAGACCAGCAAAGGGATGAAGAGCGGCGGCGTTTAGCATCGATGCTGGTCGGTCGGCACTCCGCCGGCCGACCAGCCTTTTCCGGGGCTGAACTCTGTTCAGGTGACAATTCGGAACCGCCCTGCCTTCCCGCTTGCGGTTTTGCCTGGGGATCGTCGCGCTCACCGCTGGGAGGAGCGAGAGGTCACGGAGGTTGACAGCTTGACGGGCCCAACCTTCGCGCGGCGCCGGTTCAGCCTTCGGCGCCTAGCTTTGGACATGGGCAGTCCAACTCGAAAGCCACCGTCAATGAAGACCCGGCCGTCAGGGCCGCGCCGTTCAACCGCCAGCCGGCCTCCTGCACTGGATTCTGTTGATCTTCAACTCGCGACGCTCGTTGACCGCCCCCCCGCGGCGGGCGATTGGGTCTACGAGATCAAATTCGACGGCTACCGGCTGCTAGCGCGCCGTTACGAGAATGCCGTAGCCCTGCGCTCCCGGAATGGTTTGAACTGGAGTGACACTTTTCCGTTCGTTCGAGATGCACTTGGCGCTCTGAACACGATGTCGGCAATTCTCGATGGCGAGCTTTGCTATGTCCGTGACGACGGACTCACGAGCTTTCAGCGCCTCCAACGCGCATTGCCTCGCGGTGGCGGGGAGGTGCCGCGCGAGGAACAGAGACGCCTGGTCTTCTACATATTTGACCTTCTGTTTGTGGATGGCGAAGACCTGCGGCCACTGCCGCTCCTTGCCCGCAAGGAGCGTCTTCAGAAGCTGCTTGGCGACAAGCCGACGTGGCCTCTTGCCTATAGCGCTCATCTTGAAAGCGACGGCAGGACCGCATTGACTCAGGCCTGCCACGCCGGCCTGGAGGGTCTGATCGCCAAGCGTGCCGAGTCTCCGTACGAGGGCTGTCGCAGCACATCCTGGCTCAAGCTCAAATGCCACAAGCGTCAGGAATTCGTGATCGTGGGATTCCTGCCGGCAGAGGGCTCTAGGATCGGCTTCCGTTCACTGCTCCTGGCCTCGCGCGAAGGCGGCGAACTGCGCTTCAACGGAAAGGTCGGGACCGGCTTCGATCACGAGTTGCTGACGCAGATCGGGCGCCAGCTTCAGCAGCGGGTGATCGACGAGCCCGCCGTTGCCAATCCCCCTCGACTTCGGAATGCCGTCTGGGTGAAGCCAGACCTGGTCTGCGAGGTTGAGTTCACCGAGATGACGCAGGACGGATCGTTGCGCCATCCCTCATTCCAAGGTCTACGTCAGGACAAGCCGGCGCGGCAGGTCGTGCGCGAGCGTGCAAAGGACGTAGAAGCCGTGGTCAGCAAGTCGCGCGGTCGCAGCGTCCGGGCTTCGTCGGTCAACATCACGCACCCAGATCGCGTCATCGATCCGACTTCAGGCGTCACCAAGGGAGAGCTGGCGCAGTACCACCAGCAAGTTAGCGAATGGATTCTGCCGTACGCGGACAAGCGGCCCCTGGCCCTGGTCCGCTGTCCGCAGGGAAATGCGTCGCAGTGCTTCTTCCAGAAGCAGAAGCTGCCCGGCTTCTCCGACGAGATCGAAGCCACCAAGGTTGCGGGACACGACATTCTTTTCACGCGCTCCGCGCGGGGCCTGCTCGAACTTGTGCAGTTCAATGCCGTCGAGCTGCACGGCTGGGGCGCGACGGCGGCCGATCCTGACCGTCCCGACTGGTTGGTGATCGACCTCGATCCCGATACTCACTTGCCGTTCTCTGCCGTCGTCGAGGCGGCGCAGGAGGTTCGGGGCATCTTTGACGAGTTGAAGATGACTTCCTTCGTGAAGACGACCGGCGGCAAAGGCTTGCACGTCGTGGTCCCGATCCTTCCGAAAGCGGACTGGGAGACAGTGAAGGGCTTCACCCAGTCCGTCGCCACGGCGCTGGCGCAACATGCACCCGCGCGCTACGTCGCCACGATGACGAAGGCCAAACGCGTCGGAAAGATATTCGTCGACTACCTGCGAAATGGACAGGGCGCGACTGCGGTCCTGCCTTATTCCCCGCGAGCCCGGCCGGGTGTGACGGTCGCCATGCCGGTGGCTTGGCGCGACCTTACGCATCTCGACCCTCGCGATTTTGATGTGAGGTCTGCCCCTGGTTGGCTACGCAAGCGCCGGAAGGACCCGTGGGCCGACTTCTTTTCCGTCCGGCAGACGCTGCCGGATTTCGATGCTCCCGCAACTCAAGGAAGGAGAAAGCGATGACGGACAATCCCCAGCTACGCAATTCACCGGATTCGAAGCGCATCAACGTCAACGAGGCGCACGAAGTCAGCTACTGGACCAAGGCACTGGGCGTGAGCGAGCGCCAGCTCCGTGATGCGGTCGAGAAGGTTGGCACCTCGGCAGAAGCGGTGCGGAAAGCCCTGGCGAAGTGATGCCGGGATTTGACTCGACGGCGGCCCTCTCATGAGGGTCGCCACATTCAACATCAACGGTATCCGATCGCGGTTACCGGCACTCCTCGACTGGCTTGACCGTGATCAGCCCGACATCGTGTGCTTGCAGGAACTCAAATGTACCGACGCCGCCTTTCCTGAAAGCGCCATCGCTGAGGCAGGCTATCAAGCCATCTGGCATGGCCAAGCCTCATGGAACGGTGTGGCCATTCTTTCGAAAGGCTCCGAACCCCTTGAGACGCGGCGTGGACTACCGGGCATGGGCAAGGACACCCACAGCCGATACCTGGAAGCAGCAGTGAAAGGCATCATCGTGGGGTGCCTGTACTTGCCCAACGGAAATCCGCGGCCGGGTCCCAAGTTCGACTACAAACTCGACTGGTTCGACAAGCTCATTGCGCATGCGCAGGCCCTGCTGGAATCGGGCCATCCAGTGCTGCTCGCCGGGGACTTCAACGTCGTGCCTACCGATGAAGACATCTACAACCCCAAGTCCTGGTTGAAAGATGCGCTGATGCAACCCGAAAGCCGCGAGCGATATCGTCGATTGCTGGCACAGGGGTGGACAGACGCCCTGCGCGAGCAGTTCGCCGATGAGCGTGTCTACACCTTCTGGGATTACTTCAGACAGCACTGGCAGCGCGATGCCGGATTGCGCATCGACCACGTCCTGTTGAGCCCCGACCTGGCGAAACGCCTGACCTCGGCGGGAGTGGATCGGTGGGTACGCGGCGAGGCGCATGCCAGCGACCACGCGCCGACGTGGGTAGAGTTGAAAGCCGCGAGAGTCGCAAGGCGAAGACGGCCTGCCAAAGCTGGGGACTGAGACCGCCGCGCGGGGCGCTCATTTCGTCGAACTCTCCCCGAGGACTCGAAGCGAGAGCGCATACCTCTTTGAGGTCGCTTCAGCCCGCAGGAGGTCGAAGGGGCACAGGCTGCGCCGGTGTCACCCATCCATGGACGGAGAAAACAGTGAAAATTACTCACATTGCCGCAGCAGGCATCTGCCTTGCCTTGAGTGCCCCCTTCGCTCACGCCGCGGAACCGATGCAGCCTTCAGGCCTCGTCGAAGCCATGCTGTCCAACAGTGACAAGGCATTCTTCGAGAACGCCGCGTCTGCCGGCATGTTCGAGATTCAGGCCAGCAAGCTGGCGCAGACCAAGGCCAGCGACGCGCAGGTCAAGAGCTACGCAGAGAAGATGGTCAGCGATCACACGGAGGCTGCTGCCAAGCTCGAAAAGCTGGCCGCTGCCAAGAAGGTCACGCTGCCGACCTCGCTTTCCAAACATCACCAGATGATGCTGGACCGTCTCAACAAGGATTCCGCAGGCGCGGACTTTGATGCGGCGTACAAGCGGCAGATGATCGTCTCCCACAAGGAAGCCGTTTCGCTGTTCGATCAGGAATCGAAGAAGGGACAGGACGCGGACGTGAAGGCGTTTGCGGCCGAGACCCTGCCGAAGCTTCAAAACCACGGCGGCATGGCTCACGACCTGCTCCCCAAGAAATCCTGATCGGCGAGTGAGCCTCGGTGCTTGCACCTCAAGCACCGAGGCTCACGCTTGATCATCCACGGTCTCGCTTAGGGACTTCGACATTGGGAAACGATGACCCATGCTGGATCATCTGACCGCCGTCGATTGGGGGCAGTTGCTCGTTCCAGATTCGAGCATCGCCGAAATGGTGGTTCGCGGAACACTGACTTATCTGTTCCTCTTCGTGATCCTGCGGGCTTTCCGCCGACCCACCGGCCAGTTGGGAATTGCGGATGTGTTGCTGATCACCATCCTGGCCGACGCCGCGCAGAATGCGATGGGTGGCAGCTACGAGTCGATCAGTTCTGGCTTCACGCTGATTGCGACGATCGTGTTTTGGGATCGCCTGATCGATTACCTGTCCTGGCGATACTCCTGGTTCACGCCACTTGCAGACCCTCCGCCCGCGGTACTGATCAAGGACGGGAAGGTCGATCGAGCAGCGCTACGCCGGTTCAAGATCAGCGATGAGGATTTGCTGACTCACCTTCGACAGGGTGACGCCGAAAGACCCGATGACGTCAGGCTGTGCCTGCTTGAGAGCGATGGACGAATCAGCGTTCTGAAGCGCTAGAGACCACCCAACCGGCATTTATGCACGTAGTCGTCACTCAACACACAGGAGAAATTCATGGCACAGAAAAAAGCTGCCAACCAGACACCGGTTCAGCGCGATGAGAAAGCGCAGAAGTCGGATTCGGTTCATCAGAAGGCTCGCGCGCACGAACATCAAAGTGCGCAAGGCAGTACCGGACAGCGCTCCAAGCACGATCGCTGAAAAGCGCTTTCACGGCAGTGAGCGGCACCCATCCCACGCAAGGAAGCGAGGAGCATCACTAATGAAAGGACTTGTTTACAACGGACCACGCGACGTGAGCGTCAACAAGGTCGCTGATCCGAAGATCGAAAAGCCGACCGATGTACTGGTAAAGATCACCACCTCCAACATCTGCGGCTCGGACCTGCACATGTACGAAGGGAGAACCAGCGTCGAGAAGGGCAAAGTTTTGGGCCATGAGAATCTCGGCGTCGTGGTTGAGGTCGGCGCAGCGGTTGAGCGCGTAAAGAAGGGCGACCGCGTTTGTCTTCCCTTCAATATCGGCTGCGGCTTTTGCAAGAACTGTGAACGTGGCTATACCGGCTTTTGCCTCACCGCCAATCCCGGCATGGCGGGCGCCGCCTATGGCTATGCCGAGATGGGACCCTATCAGGGCGGACAGGCCGAGTACCTGCGGGTACCGTACGCCGACTTCAACTGTCTGCTCTTGCCGCCCGATGCGGTAGAGAAGGAAGACGATTACGTGATGCTGTCGGACATCTTTCCGACAGGTTTTCATGCTACAGAGCTGGCCAAGGTAGGACCTGGGGATTCGGTCGCCATCTATGGCGCAGGACCCGTCGGTTTGATGGCAGCCCATTCGGCTTTCATCCGTGGCGCTGCCAAGGTCATGCTTGTCGATCGACACGCGGACCGGCTCAAGCTCGCCGAAAAGATCGGCGCGATCCCGATCGATGATTCCAAGGTCGATCCCGTCGAGGCCATCATGAAGCTGACGGGCGGTGAAGGCGCTGACTGCGGATGCGAGTGCGTGGGCTGGCAATGCCATGATCCCTCGCACGGTCATGAGATCCCCAACATGACCATGAACAACCTCGTGAAGTCCGTGCGCCCGACCGGCCGCCTGGGTGTTGTCGGCGTATTCGTGCCGGAAGACCCCAAGGCAGAGGACAAGCTCGCCAAGCAAGGGCAGATCGCCTTCGACATGGGCCTGTACTTTCAGAGGGGCCTCTCGATGGCCTGCGGACAGGCCAACGTCAAGGCCTACAACCGAAAGCTACGCGATCTGATTCAGGCCGGCAGGGCGAATCCTTCCTTCATCATTTCCCATCGCCTGAAGCTGGACGAGGCGCCGAAGGCCTACGATAAATTCGATCAGCGCGGCAATGGCTGGACGAAGGTTGTGTTGAAGCTTGCGGCTTGATCTGGACCGATTGAATGAAAGTGCCGCTGATTTGGCGGCATTTTCATTTTACTGAGCTTGCGTAAATCGACGCGCCTTCTACGACATGGGTGCTACGGCCTATCTATCCAGAAATGGCCCCGACGGCACGGATGAGTCGGACTTCAATCGATTCGCGTCCAATAACCATCAGGTGGATGGTAAATCCAATCAGCGCCGCAATGATCACACCGATAGGGGCGTGACGCACTCATTTCTGGGTGTGCAGAAATTCGAATAGGTTTCACGCCCGCGGGGCACATCGGCGTCTGCGGTTCGGCATCGAGCTGACCGCAGCTAGAGCAGGTCGGCATTTGCTGATTGGGCGGCTGATCACGAGTCATCTAGCTCTCCAAGATTTCGATTGCAAACCTGCAGCGGCGCGCCGCTATCGAAGAACGGACTAGGTAAGTCAACTGCTGGCTCAGATGGGTTCGACCATGCAAGCCTTGCTCCCCAATTCAGATACGTCGGCTCGAATGTAGGAAGTATCGCACGCCCCAGAGCCTCGCGGTGACAGCGGTATGATGGCCTCGGAACGGACTCTACAGGTTAATAGCATGGCTGCAGCAACCGAATCGGATTCGCCTTTTGCTTTCGCACCGGAGGCGGTCATCTCTGCCGATGCTTCTGGCATGATCATCGGTTGCAATCGTGCTGCGCAAACACTTCTGGGTCGTTCCGAAAGTGAAATGGTCGGGCAGCCGATTGAAGCAATCGGTCTTGCTATTCCTCTGCCGTATGCAGGGTCCGGATTAACAAGGCAGGTGATCAAAGGCGACGGTACGGCAACTGTTGCGCAGATTTCGACATGGTTGCAAGGCCATGGCGGGAACGAAATTCGCCATATTCTGCTTCGCCTTCCGTCGAAAGTACCGCAGAGTTTGGCTGACGCTCGGCTTGCCGCTATCGTCGCTTCCTCCGACGATGCCATCATCAGCAAGACGCTCGAAAGCGTAATTACATCGTGGAACGACGCGGCCCAGCGTCTCTTCGGCTATTCCGAGCAGGAAGCACTGGGCAAGTCAATTTTAATGCTGATACCAGAAGAGTACGCCCACGAAGAGGACATGATTCTTTCCCGGCTACGAGTCGGAGAACGAATCGAGCACTACGAGACCGTGAGGCAGACCAAGGATGGTCGGCGTATCGAGGTCTCACTGACCGTGTCACCGATCCGGGATGAGAACGGTGTGATTGTCGGGGCTTCGAAGATCGCGCGTGACGTAACTGACCGCCGTGCTGCAGAGCGCGCGCTGCGTGAGGAGACCCAAGCCCTTGAGCTGATCAATCAAACCGGAATGCAGTTGGCGTCCGAGCTCGATCTGCAAGTTTTGCTGCAAAACGTCACCGACGCCAGCACACAGTTGACCGGTGCTCAATTCGGTGCGTTCTTCTACAACAACGTCGGCGAGCAGGGCAACGATTATCTCCTATACACATTGTCAGGAGCACCACGCTCGGCCTTTGAGAATTTTGGTCACCCTCGGGCAACGGCCCTATTTGGTCCTACCTTCAGAGGTGAACCACCCATTCGCCTGCATGATGTGCTTGAGGACCCGCGCTATGGGTTGAGCGCTCCGCACTTTGGAATGCCCCGGGGGCATCTTCCGGTCCGGAGTTACTTGGCCATTCCCGTCGTTTCGCGGTCCAGCGCCGTTATTGGAGGCTTGTTTTTTGGCCATCCAGAGCCGGGAATTTTCACCGAACGTGCAGAACGCGTTGTCGTGGGCATTGCAGCGCAGGCCGCTATCGCCATCGACAACGCTCGGCTGTACGAGGCGATGCGAAGTGCGTCAGCTGAGCGCGAGAATCTGCTGGAGAGTGAGCGAGCTGCTCGCAGCCACGCAGAGCGCATGAGCGCACTCAAGGACGAATTTCTCGCGACGCTATCGCATGAATTGCGCACGCCGCTGAACGCCATCCTGGGGTGGGCACAAGTGCTACGGCACAGCGACAAGGGCAAGCAAGATTTCATGCAGGGGCTGGATGCGATAGAACGAAACGCGCGTGTGCAGACCCAATTGATCGAAGATCTTCTGGACATGAGTCGCATCACGTCTGGAAAGGTGCGTCTGGATATTCAGCCCGTCACTCCTATGGCCTTCATACAAGCGGCCGTGGACGCTGTGCGCCCGGCTGCCGACGCGAAGGGAATTCGATTGGAGCTTATCCTTGATCCTCTCGCGGGTCCCGTTTCCGGTGATCCGGGACGGCTTCAACAGGTCATCTGGAACCTGCTTTCGAACGCCATCAAGTTCACTCCCCGCGGCGGGAAGGTGCAGGTTGTACTGGAGCGCGTCAACTCGCACATCGAGATCAGTGTTGCCGACAACGGTGCCGGCATCAGCCCAGACTTCGTTCCGCATGTCTTCGAGCGCTTTCGACAGGGAGATGCTTCAACGACCCGTTCCCACGGCGGTCTCGGACTCGGCTTGTCCATCGCCAAGCACATGATCGAACTGCATGGGGGCAATATACGTGCGAAAAGTCCCGGCATCGGAATGGGGGCAACTTTCACCGTGTTGCTGCCGGTGACTATCGTGCATCGACAAGTCGATGAGCGTCGCGAACATCCTCGGTCGGCCAATGTCTCGTCTACCGACTATAAAACTGTCGACCTGACCGGAATTTCCGTGTTGTTACTCGATGATGAACCCGATGCCCGCGAGTTGGTGGCTAGGCTTCTTAGAGATTGTGGCGCTGAAGTTCGCGTCGCAGCCGATGCATACCAAGCAATCGCACTGCTCCGCGAGACCAAACCATCGGTGCTCATCAGTGACATTGGCATGCCGGAGATCGACGGGTACGAATTTTTGTGGCGCGTGCGTGCGCTGACCGAGGTTGAGGGCAGCAAAGTTCCGGCTGTCGCACTTACAGCTTTCGCGCGGTCCGAGGACCGAACCAAAGCGCTCCGGGCTGGATTTATTGCGCACGTCGCCAAGCCCGTTGAGCCATCCGAACTGGTCGCCACAATCGCGACGGTGGCTGGGCACCGATTCAACTAGCGGCCGAAGAACGAGGACACTTCCGCCAGCATATGATGCTCAGCTTTCAGCGCGTGGCATGGCCGATGGTCAATGGAAGTCGCGTGATGCAATCGGCAATGAACCGATCCACTGTGAGCAGTCATCAATCTCCTTTGCGATCACGTGGATCACGCTTTGCTGATTCTGAAGTTCCCCGCGAACCACCATAAGAGTGGAACCGAGTGCCGCGCCGCGATAGCGGTCAAGAACGTGGGCTTTGATAATCAGGTTGGTGACACCCGTTTCGTCTTCCAGCGATGCGAACACCACGCCGCTGGCCGTCTCTGGTCGTTGACGATGCGTCACCAATCCAGCCACGCAGACCGTTGAGCCGTCTTTGTAGATATGCAGACGGCCGGCCGGGACAGCGTGAAGCCGGTCCAAGCGCTGGCGCAGATATGAAAGCGGATGTTGTCCGAGTGTCAGCCCGATCGATTGATAGTCGGCAAAAGTTTCCGCTGTGTCGCTCGGGGCGTTCAACTTGATTGCTTGGTCCTGAGCGGCTCGTCCGCGCAGTGCGCCTGGTAGACGCTCGATGCCAGTCGCACGCCAGCGGGCTTCGTTGCGGTGTGCAGTGAGATTTCGCAAGGCACCTGCGTGAGCCAGCAGATCAAGGCTGCCCCGGTCGAGTGCTACTCGATGTGCCATGTCCTCAAGACTGCGGAACATCTCGGCATTTCGCTGTGCGACGATTCGGCATGCCACGTCTTCATGGAGGCTTCCCACCATTCGAAGCCCCAGACGAACTTCGGGCTCCCCGCGTTCGCATGGCTCAAGCGTGCAGTCCCAGTCGCTGTGGAGCACATCGACCGGCCGAAAGACAACACCTGCGCGGCGCGCATCGTTGACGAGGCTGGACGGTGAGTAGAATCCCATCGGTTGCGAGTTCAGCAGCGCCGCTACAAAGGCCGCGTGCTCATTGCAGCGTAGCCAGCAACTGACGTAGGTGATCAAGGCAAAGCTGGCAGCATGGCTCTCGGGAAAGCCATAGCCGGAGAAGCCGAGAATCTGCTGGTAAATCTGTTCCGCAAACTCGGCGGTATATCCACGCTCGACCATGCCCGCCAGAAGGCGGTCGCGATACTTTTCGAGATCGCCCCCGCGCTTCCACGCGGCCATCGATCGACGCACCTGGTCGGCCTCGCCTGCCGAAAAGCCGGCCGCCACCATCGTGATTTCCATGACTTGCTCTTGAAAAAGCGGTACGCCGAGCGTTCGTTCCAGCACCTGCTTCAGCGCCTCGCTCGGATACTCGACCTGCTCCAGCCCCTGCCGCCGACGAAGATACGGATGCACCATGCCACCCTGGATCGGGCCGGGCCGGATGATGGCCACTTCGATCACGAGATCGTAGAAGCGCCTGGGCTTGAGACGCGGCAGCATCGACATCTGCGCTCGGGACTCGACCTGAAACACGCCGACCGTCTCGGCGCGGCCGATCATGTCGTAAGTCTTCGGGTCTTCGGCCGGGATATCGCCGAACGAGAACGGCTTGCCGCGAAAACGGCTCACGAGTTCGCAGGCACGTCGCACCGCGCTGAGCATGCCTAGCGCCAGCACATCGACCTTGAGCAAACCCATCGTGTCGAGATCGTCCTTGTCCCACTGGATGATCGTGCGCGCTTCCATCGACGCATTCTCGACCGGCACCAGCGTGTGCAAGGGGTGATGCGAAATCACGAATCCGCCCACGTGCTGCGACAGGTGACGCGGAAAACCGACGATCTCATCCACCAACGCGACGAAGTGCTGGATGAGTTCGCCGCCCATGTCGAAGCCCATGGTCCGCAAATTGTCCTGAAGGCGACCGAGGTCATCCCACCACGTCAGGCTCTTGGCCAGCGCATCGACTTGTTCCAGCGTGAAGCCGAGTGCCCTGCCCACATCGCGGATCGCGCTGCGCTTGCGATACGTGATCACCGTGGCCGCTATCGCTGCGCGCTCGCGTCCGTACTTTGTATAGACGTACTGAATGATTTCTTCTCTGCGCTGATGCTCGAAATCGATGTCGATGTCCGGCGGCTCGTTGCGTTCCTTCGAGACGAAGCGCTCGAACAGCATGTTGAGTCTGGCGGGATCAACCTCCGTCACCCCGAGGGCATAGCAGACGGCCGAGTTCGCGGCGCTGCCGCGACCCTGGCACAGAATCTCCAAGCGCCGGGCCTCGCGCACAATGTCTTCCACTGTGAGGAAGAAGTGCTCGTAGCCCAGCTCCTCGATCAGTCGATATTCCTTGTCGATCAGCGCGCGGACGTGCTCGGGACAAGCGTCCGGCCAGCGACGCCGGATGCCAGCCTCGGTCAGATTGCGCAGATGCTGGATCGCGCTCAGTCCTGCCGGCACCAACTCGTGGGGATACTCGTAGCGCAGCTGGTTCAGGCGAAACGTGCAGCGTTCGGCGATGACGAGCGATTGCTGCAACAGCTCCGGTGGATACAGCCGCTTCAATCGATGCAGCGGACGCAGGTGACGCTCATGGTTGGGGTACAGCTGCTGCCCCGCTGTTTGTACCGAGCAGCCGTTACGAATGCAGGTCACGACTTGCTGTAGCGCGCCGCGCTCACGGATGTGCATGTGTACGTCACCAGCTGCCGTCAGCGGCAGCCCGGATTGCTCGGCGAGTTCGCGCAGTTTGGCGAAGCGCCCGCGATCCTGCGGATGCAGCGTGCGCTCCCACGCAATCCATGCGCGGCCATCGAAGTGTTCGCGCAGCCATGCGGCTGTCTCGGGTAGCGGCACATTCGCGCCTCGCGGCAGCCACGGTGGGCTCCACAGCACCAAGCCATGCCGGATGGTGCGGACGAAGTCGGCGTAGTCCACCGAGTAGCGGCCCTTCTTGGAGCGGCGCCGCGCCTCGGTAATCAAGCCGCAGAGTTCGGTATAGGAATCCGGGCTGGTGACCAGCACGGTCAGTACATTGCCATCGGCGAGACGAAACTCACTGCCGACGATCAGGGCGAGTCCAGTCTCGCGACTGGCCTCATACGCGCGCACGATGCCGGCGAGCGAGCATTCGTCGGTGATCGCGATCGCCGCATAGCCCAGTGCGTGCGCCTGCCTGACCAGCTCGCGCGGATCGGACGCGCCACGCAGGAAGGTGAAATTGCTGACGCAGTGCAGCTCGGCGTAGCCGCTCATGACCAGTAGCCGTGCAGCATCCACCGCAGACTGTGCTTGTCCTGGTAGACCCAGAGCTTGCGCCCATCCGGGCCGCGCGCCTGGAAGTAGTCGCGCTCGGTCGGTGCCTCCCACCAGCCCACGGCAATGCGCTCCGGCGTACCTAGCAATTCGGCCGGCCGTTCGATCTGACGCGGCTCCGGCAGCAACCATGTCGGACGCGGGGGCGTTTCCACCTCAACGTCGTCCTGTCCCGGTTGAAGCTTGCGCCAGGCACGCTCGGGGCGATGATCCGATGCGGCCGCCATGCTCCAGATCGCCTCCGATCCCCAGCGCGCACGCAGCTTCTCGATCAGCGTATTCCAGTCCTGCAAGCGCTTGGCTGCGTTGTCAAACAGATCGTGCTGCGCGACGTTCGGCGCAACGAAGGATTCGGCGCGTAGCGTGAGTTCCACCACGCCACCGGGAAGTTCAACGCGCTCGAATCGCTGCCGGGTGATGAGCAGGAAGTGCGAGGCATCGCGTGACGCCATCGATAGCCCAACCTCGACCACGCTGCGTGAGTGGTCTTCATGCAGCAGGTCGATGTGAAATCGCATCAACCCGCTGTCACGCGCGCGCAGGTATTGCTCCAGTTCCACCAGCAAACGGCGCAGTGGAAACAGCAGCCCTTCCACGGTTTCGATGACGCCGAGCATCTGCCAGCGACGCACGAACGTCTCGGGTGGCACGATCGCGGGGCGAGGATCAGCCGCCTTGCCCAGCAAGCGACGCAGGTACCGCGGCACGACCGCTCCGAAGCGCCGCGCAAGGGACTCCGCGGGAATGCGCAGGACATCGCCCGCCGTCTGCATGCCGCTGCCGGTGCAAACTTTGATCGCCTGCTCGGGCAGGCGCAGCGTGGTAAGCGGCTGTCGCTTGAGCCAGACACGAAAGCGTGGGAGCGAATCGAATACCAGCCCGGCCTGAGCTGCGAGCACCGCGCCTTCGATGGTAGGTGCCAGCCCGGGGCGAACGGTGAGGCTCTGCTCGCCGATGCGTTCATTGACGAATCGACGTAGAGCATCGAGGCCGCCGAACAGGCTCAGACTGGCTGAGACCTCGACGACCACAGCGCCTAACGGTGCATCGCCGAACCAGCGCGGCTCCTCGGTGATGAGATGGACCGGGGCGCCTAACGTGTAGGCGAAGTAGGCCAGTTGTTCGAGTGCGGCGCGTTCGGCTTCGGGTCGCCGCTCGATCTGCGTCAGCGAATACAGCGCGAGTGCCGTTCCCAAC
Organism: Hydrocarboniphaga effusa AP103; assembly: GCF_000271305.1. GTDB lineage: Bacteria > Pseudomonadota > Gammaproteobacteria > Nevskiales > Nevskiaceae > Hydrocarboniphaga > Hydrocarboniphaga effusa. The sequence continues at coordinate 2,206,884 of NZ_AKGD01000001.1, read as the reverse complement.
TCCATGCCGGATGCACAGGCCGCAGTGGTATCGACGATCCACCGACGATTGCCCTTGCTTTGCACGATCGCCACGTCGGGCCGGTCGGCGGCGTCGAGCGATTCCAGCGAAAGCCGAGTGGGATAGAGGCACAGCCAGAGCATCGCCGCCTCATGCCGCCAGCAGCCAATGCTGCCCGGTGCGGCCGCCGCGGCACTTCAGTATCTCCACATCCGTGCCATTCGCCGTCGGACGCAGACATAGGCGCAGCGCCGCATGCGAAGCCTGAGCGGCGGCCGACAATGGGCGCATCAGGATGCCCATGGAATTGGCGTTCTCGGCCGCGCGCTGTAATCGAAGCAGAGCTTCCGACGTGGTGCGCTGGCCCCACGCCACCACCATGCCGAAAACACCGGCATGCAACGACTGCTCGAATCCCCACGGCACTTCATCCTGCGATGGCGGCTGCATGACGACCAGCCGAGGCAGCACCACACCGGCCTGTGCAAGCGCCGGTGCATAGGGGATGTACGGCGGCGCCATCAGCACGGCACGGCTGCCACCCTGCGTCAGTCGCGCCATGATCGGCAGGATCAGCGATAGCTCGCCGACACCGGGTTTGGCGTGCAGCACTTCGGTCAGCGCGCCACACGGCAGACCACCGCCGGGCAGCAGCGCGTCGAGCCCGGCATGCCCGGTCGGCAAGGCCTGGACGCGCTGGTTGACCAGACCGCGCCACACACCGGGAATCTCCAGTACGGAAGCCAGTTCCTTCATCGCCGGTGCTCGGGACGAATCAGCCCGACATAGCGGCCCAGCACCTGGACCTCGCCGGCCTCGTAAATTTGCGGCGAGTAGCTGGCCTGGTCATCGTTTTCGGAAAGCAGATGGACCTGGCCGCCCTTGCGCTTGCAGCGTTTCAAGGTCAGCAGCAGGTCGTCGGTCTTCTTGTCCGGCACCGCGGCGGCCACGATGCCAGACGTGGCATCGGGGTCTTCGTGGATGGCCACGATGTCGCCGTCGAGCACGCCGAGGTTGAGCATCGAGCGGCCGGATACGCGGAACAGGTGTGTGGCGCGGGGACGAAACAATTCGGGATTGACCTGCACCCATTCCTCGATGTTCTCGGCCGCCGTCAGCGGCGTCCCGGCAGCGATGCGCCCGACCAGCGGCAGCTGGTCAATGCGTACATCCCCGACGAGGTGATCCGCTGAAGCCAGCACCCGGATGCCGCGCGCCGAGTGCATCTCGAAGTCGATGTAACCGAATTCGGCCAAGCGGAGCAGGTGCTTGCGGATACCACTCTGATACAGCCCGAAATGGTCAGCGATTTCCACCTGCGAAGGCGGCCGACCGCCGTCCGCCGTCGCCCGGATGAGGTATTGCAGGATGGTGGTCTGGCGGTCGGTTAAAGGCTGCATGGACGAGGTGTTAAAATTATCACTTCACGATTAGACTGCGACCGAGCCCGGCCCGGTGTCCAGCCCCGATTTGGACCTCCTGAGGCAAGTGGCTGATTAGCCGTCTGATCTCGTCCGGATTGCGTTGCCATGTCCGATTTGTCTCCCCAACCGTCGAAGCTGGGCCGGATTCACAGCCAGCGACTGCGCGCGATGTACCGCTCGGCAGGCTGGCCGTGTCTGGATACTGTCGAAGTCGAGCTACTGGTTGCCGGGCTACTGGAGCGGGTTGCCAGTTCTGCCGGCATGGAGACGGTCCGCGTTACTGACGCCGGTCTAAAGCACATCGCCGACTCCCTGATGCGAAACCGGGCGGCGCTGGATGCCCACGAGGCGCTGGTCCAGCGGGTCGCTGGTGAGCAGGCCCGCAACGACCGTATCGTCTACACGAGCCTGGCCCTGCGCGCGAAACCAGCCGAGGACTGGCTGGTGATGCGGCCGGACGTGTTCAGCATTCGCAACACCACGGTCGAAGACTACGTCGAACCCATCATTCACGAGATCAAGGTGCGGCGGGCCGACCTGCTGTCGGACCTGAAGAAACCGGAGAAGCGCGGCGGCTACATGGCGCTATCGTCCGAGTTCTACTTCGTGCTCGCCGAAGGCATCGCCAAGCCCGAGGAGATTCCGGAGGACTGCGGCGTAATCGTCGCGCGCAACGATGGCGTTCTGGAGCGTGTGCGCTGTTCGCCAAAGCGCGCTGCCCGCCTGGGTTTCGCGACCTGGATGGCGCTGGCCAAGGCCGAACGCCTGCGCGGCTTCGACGAGCCGACGCCGGGTCTCTGACATGCCCGCGATATCGGTCCGAGAACTGTGCGCATTCGGTGCCAAGCGCGGCGATCTGGACCTGCGATTCACGCCTGCGCCGACAGCAGAAGAAGGCATCGCGGCTCATGCCGCTGTGGCGGCCCGACGCGGCGCGGGCTACCAACGCGAGATTCGCATCGAACATCGACACGATGATCTGATGGTCCGCGGACGCGCCGACGGCTTGAGGCCGCATCCGATGCGGCTGGAGGAAATCAAGTCGCACCGCGGCGATCTGGAACGCATGCCGGCGCATCATCGCGAGCTGCACTGGGCGCAGCTCAAGATGTACGCCACGCAGTTCTGTATCGAGCGCGACCTGGCTGATCTGGAACTGGCACTGGTCTACTACGACGTGGACCGTCAGCGGGAGACCGTGCTGCCACGCGTCTTCGCACGCGCGGAGCTGGAACATTTTGCGGGCGAGCTTTGTGAAAGCTACCGCACCTGGGAAAGCGCACAAGAAGCTCATCGCGAGCATCGCAACGCAGCGCTGACGCGAATGGCATTTCCGCATGCCGACTTCCACGCCGGTCAGCGGAGATTCGCCGAAGCCATTTACCGCTCGATTCGGGATCGACGGCCACTGATGGCCCAGGCGCCCACCGGTATCGGCAAATCGATCGGCTCGCTGTTCCCTGCATTGAAAGCGATGTCGCAGGGCTTGATCGACAAGGTGTACTACCTCACCGCCAAGACCTCGGGACGTCGATCGGCGCTCGACGCCTTGGCCGCACTGTCTTCCGGCGACGAACCAATCCCGTTGCGGGTTCTGGAACTGGTTGCAAGAGAGAAGTGCTGCGAGCATCCCGGACGGGCTTGTCATGGACAGGCATGTCCATTGGCGAAGGGGTTCTTTGATCGGCTGCCTGCCGCCCGCGCCGATGCTGCCCATGCGCAGCGACTGGATCAAGCGAGCGTTCGGGCCGTCGCGTTGCGACACGACATATGCCCGTATTACCTCGCGCAGGAGATGGTCCGCTGGGCCGATGTCATCGTCGGCGACTACAACTACTACTTCGATCGCAGCGCGATCCTGCACGCGCTGATGCTGGCGAACGACTGGAAGGTTGCCGTTCTCGTCGATGAAGGCCACAACCTGATCGACCGTGCCCGCAGCATGTATTCGGCGGAAATGCACCAGAGGGCCGTTGCGCCATTGCGGAAGGCAGCTCCCGCAAAGATCAAGCGATCCTTGTCCAGAGTATCCACGGCCTGGCGACAGATCGTGGAAGGCCAGCATCAAGCCTACCGCGCCTACGACATCTGCCATTCCGCGCTGGCCGATGCGCTGCGCGGCGCGATTGCAAAGATCGGCGAACACCTTGCCGAAGAACCTGCCGCCATTGCACCTGAGCTTCAGCGCTTCTATTTCGACGCAATGGCCTTCATCGAACTTGCTGACGAATTCGGTGACCATGCGCTCTACGATGTGACGCTGGATCGAAACCATACCTCTGCAACCGCCACGATTCGCAACGTCGTTCCCGCGCGTTACTTGGCGTGTCGAATTGCAGCGACAGGCAGCGTCACGATCTTCTCGGCGACCTTGAATCCACCGAACTTCTACCGCGACCTGCTTGGGTTTCCCGTGGAAACGCCGTGGATTGATCTTCCGTCACCGTTTCGCCCCGAGCAGCTGCGTGTGAGGACTCACCGTGTATCGACACGGTTGGCAGATCGAAATGCTTCCTTGCCCGTCATCGCGGACCTGATCTACCAGCAGTTTCAAGAGGCGCCCGGCAACTATCTGGTGTTCTGCTCCAGCTTCCAGTACGTCAGACAACTCGGCGCCGAGCTGGCGTTTCGGCATCCTGGGTTGCCACTCACCACGCATGAGCGTGCGAGTGACGAAACCAGCAGGGCATTCTTCCTGGACCAATTCAGATCAGGAACTCCAGTGGTCGGGCTATCGGTTCTGGGAAGCATTTTCGCCGAGGGCGTCGATCTGCCGGGCGAGCAGCTCATCGGTGTCTTCATTGTCACGTTGGGCCTTCCGGAACCCAGCGAGGTCAATGAAGAAATGCGGTCGAGGATGTCATCCATCGTTGGAGCGGCCGCGTACGACTACACGTATCTGTTCCCTGCATTGCAGAAGGTCGTACAGGCAGGCGGGCGCGTCATCCGCGGCATGAGTGATACCGGCGTTCTCCATCTGATCGACGATCGCTATGCCCGCACTGCGACGCAGCGGTTGCTGCCACCGAGTTGGCAACTGAGAGGGGCCAGCAGCGCTCTGCTTGAGTAGTGCGCTTTGGCTTTGCATCCGTCGAAACAGTTGCAGTCCGCTTTTGCGTTGTGAACGAAGTGTGCAGTTCGCTGTGGGCGACGCGTGGGCGGCTTGTCCGTCCACCGAGCACGAGCGCAGACTCAGAGCGATCGTCCATAGCGAAATGCACACGGTGGCCGGCTGTTTGGCCATCGTCCACAACAGCGGGCGCGCGATCGTAGGACCAAGGATGTGTACCGTACCGCCGGTACGGTACGGTATGACCGGTACACCTAGCGCGCAGCGGGCTTGCGCGTGCCCCTCTGTTTAGGCTTCGCCTTCGATGGGCATTGTCTTGTTGCCGGCGATTCGATTACGGCTCTTCGGTCAGGAATTTCTGCAACCGATGCTTGCAAGGCGGCCGCCATCCCGGCATCACCCGAAAGCAAGTCGTTCCACGCGATTTCCAGCCCCTTTCGTCGCCCCTTCTCGGTCAGCTTCAGCAATGATGGCGTGAGAAGGACCGTGTAGACAGTTCCCTCGACCGTGATTTCCCTCTTCAGGTCGCGATCAAGTTTTGTCGTCATTCAAGCCTCCATCGCGTCGCTAAGTCACATGCGCTACCACGAGGCCACCGGAGCAGCTCTCGTGTCATTCGGCAGATTGTAGGGAGCACGGGCTCGCTCATTCTCGCAACTTCCGAGAGCGCTGGCCGGCATCAAGTACCGTCCGACGCCTCGCGCTTCGCACGAGCCGACGGCGCCGCAAGAAGCGCGGCGCGCTCTGCGACGGTACTTGACCCCGTCCTCCCATGGGCCTCCCGGCCGCCGTTGACATCTCGCGCCACCTTTCACGCGCGAGCCATCCGGAGGTCCCATGAAGCTATTTCACTATCTTCTATCAAAGCTGCAATCCGCTGTTCGTTTCTTCCGGCGTCCGATTGTGGTCATCATCTATCGACCGGCGATTGCGCAGCGGTTTCGGAGCTTTTCCCCGGTGAGGCTGACGGCAGCGGAGGCGGCACGGTATGGCCAGCTCTCTCTCCTTTAGTCGATGCGGATGGGGAGACCTCACGGCGTGGAACTCCTCGCCGGAGGTGTCGCCGTGAGCCGGCGTTGGATCGCGGTTGGCCTGGCGCTGGTCTTTGGCGTGCTTGGCCTTCACTGGTTCTATCTGGGCCGGTTCAGGCGAGCGTTGCTTCACGCTGCGCTGGGGCTCGTTGGCCTCTCGCTGTATCTCGGCGTTTTCGACGCCATTCGTTGGGCTTGGCTCTCCAATGCCGAATTCGAACGCCGCTATGGCCGCGGACCGACGAACTGGCGGCGCAGGAAATGCCGGCTGAACAGAGTTCAGGTACCAATTTCCGGAACCGTCGATGACGAAGTTGATCGCCTTCGGTGCAACTGGCAGATCGGCGCCTACGATCCCGGCGGGCCTGCGCATGAGCAGCAGTCAGGCCACGCATCGCACGATGAACCCGCGATCAATCCTGCCACCGGTCTGCCCATGGTTGGTGGCATCGGAGGTTTCGACGCCAGCGGGCACAGTTATGGAACTGGCTTCGAGCAGGACAATCAGATGGGCTGGCCGGTCGATGATGCACACGCTCACCCGCGGAGCGAAGACCGTTCCTTCAATTCTTGGGAGCCCTGATCGGAAGTCGAACATGAGCCTGCATGCACGCAGTACAACGCTCGCCGGCCTTGGCGAGCAGATTACGGACTATCGCGAATTGCCACGGCCGCATGTCGCCCTGCTGATCGGCCGTCATCCCCTGGCGCCAATCGTCGATCGAATCCGCGCCGACGCCGCTTCGGTTGATCTGAATGTAGTGTCGGCCGATCTCACTGGCGTCGAACCCGCCGACGTGCTCTGGCGGATTGGCACGGCGATCTTCGAATTGATCGACCCGGACGCGCCGGTCCGTCCGCGCGATGAGCACCCAGCGCTCGCCTTCAAGCGGCTGTTCAATGCCGTGGTCAAGATGTCGGACGATGACTTCGTGTTGATCATTGGCCCGGTGGATGACCTGGAAGCAACACCGGAGCAAGCCGACAATATCTATGGCGCGTTGCGCGCTGCCGTCGTCGAACACGAGCGTCGCGTACAGGTCGTATTCCTCCTTCGCAACGACATCATCCGCCGGAACATTTTCTGGCTGGATCGGCCGATGATGGAGTTCGCCAGCTTTCTCAATCTAACTGGACAACGACCGGTCGGCACCCTTGGCAAGAAGGACGAGCCTTCAGCATGAAGACCCACAATTCAGTAGAACGCTACTGCCACATTGCCGCATGAAAGATATACAGAACATTGGTCACCACGAGATGACGGAACGTCCACCGACGATGGTGGAGCTAGCTGACGCGCGACGTGCCATCCGAGAGGCGGAGCAATCTGTCACTGTATTGTCGATTGCAGCGTCCGCTTCCTGGATCGCAATCCCCATATTGCTCGCAACCTCCGATTTTCTTGCTGCGCATCGCAGCCTGATTCCGTGTCTTCTTATGGCCTTCTGCGCCGCCGCGTTGCAGGCGCTTACGCTATTCATCAGGTGGAGGAAGGCGGCGTGTGCTCGGAAGGTCCTGCGACTTTCCAGCACTGTGGCCGCCAGCACATTCCCTCGTCGTCATAGGTCGGAGTGAAGATTATCCGGAGCGCTAGCGCCACTGGCGCGCCTTGTCAAAGCGCGAGCAGTGCGCAAACTATGGACTGCTGACTGCGAGGACAATCGGTGTCTCCTGAAGACTACATTTTTCAAGCGATAGAACCGTTCCGATACTCGCAGAAGCCGCTGGGAATCGCTGAATTTGTCGGCGCTCTTAACTCTCAGGAGCGGTCTCTTCCGCATCGCCAGCGCGCGGTGTATGAAGGCCGAGAGAGTGCTCTGCAGCGAGCTCGTGTGAGGGATGCTGCCACGGCCAAAAAGATGAAAGAGGCTGGAGCCGAACCTCATGCTTCACATGTTTGGTTGCACGGAGAAGAGGCGGACCTCCGCCGCGAGTATGGATTCCCGCCAAGACTCGTCCACGACATGGGCGGAAAAGGAACTGCAGCACGTATCGATGTTCTCCTGGGCATCGTGCATCTTCGGCACTGCCTTCAGCATCCGCTGTGCGCTGACCACTTTGGGATTACGGAGGCGGAGATCGCGGCCGGTTTGGATAAGCTATCCGTGATTCTGTCGCTGGTCTTTGGCGGCGAGATTCGCGCTGCAGTCTGGACGCGCATCGTCAATCCGTGGAGCGCCACGCCGTACCGTGATATTGGTGAACCGGTCTGGACGCCGTGCTCCGCCTTTATAGATTTTTTTGGCTCACGAGAGCCCCGCGCACTTCTTGCAGGCTTTGATATGGGCCTGATGAAAGTTCGGTACGAGATCGGGCGTGATTCTCGCTTCAAAAGTGCCAAGGAGCTTGCAACCCGAAGAGGGGTGAGAAACTGCCTTGGTATGCTCTACGGGTTGCCGCTCGTCTACGCCTCCACACCGGGCACGCTATGGTCCGCCGAGGAGAATCGCGCATTGCACATTCTGTTGGACGGATTTCCTTCTCGTTTTCTAAGACATAGGACAGCGCTCGCCGTGAACAACTATATACGCGGCGCTTCTGTGGACGAAGAGGAACCAATTGAGAGCTTCATTCTCACCGATACCGAAAATCCAACTACAGACTGAAACAGAGCAGCGTCTAGCGAGCTTGCGCGCTTTGCTGTGAATCTGAAAGCGCCGGGTGACTGTCGTCTTTGTGGTGCGGACGGTGTACATCGTGCGACCTTTGAACCTGGCACTGCGTCGTCATCGCATCAGCGGGCCTGAAGCGGCCGCGTTTGGTCAGCTTTCGCTTTTCTGATTTCAGAAAAGGCAATAGCAGGCTTTTCCCGTTGTGGCCGAAGTGTGCAGTTCGCGGTGGGCGACGTGTGGGCGGCCTGTCCGTCCACGCGAGCGAGCGGAATGATGCGAGGCGTTCGTCCATGGCGAAATGCACACGGTGGCCGGGCTGTTACGGCCATCGTCCACGACAGAGGGCGCGATTGAAGGTGCGCCGCCGTCGAGCCGTACCGGTCATACCGTACTGTACCGCCGGTACGGTATGGTACGAATGAGGCATGATCGGCGGGGTTGGCCGTCTACAGACGAGGGCAGGCGATCCGATTCCCTCTGGCTGGACTACAGAATTCTCTCTAATTGCCGCACACCTTGCGTCGATTAGATTGCCTCGTGAGGCGATTAGGGCCATCATTCACCGCATTATGAGCGGCGAAAAACTCTATCTATGGCAGTCTAGCGATTGGCCGAACTGGCGATTCGATGCCGCCGCCCTAGCTATCCCGTTGGCAGCCGTGCATCGTGCTCAAGGCCATCTGGCCGGGCGCATGGCGGAATTCGGCGAGCCGCAGCGGGACGAAGCTTCCGTGCGGACCTTCACGGATGACGTGCTCAAGACGAGCGAAATCGAAGGTGAGCACCTGAACGCGGAATCCGTTCGCTCTTCTGTTGCCCGGCGGCTCGGCGTAGATGCCGGCGCATTGGCTCCGGTCGATCGCGGAGTCGAGGGCGTCGTCGAAATGGTGCTCGATGCCACGCAGCGCTTCGATGAGCCGCTGACCCCAGAGCGCCTTTGGGCTTGGCACGCTGCTCTGTTCCCTACGGGACGAAGCGGCATGCGCACGATCCAAGTGGGCCAGTGGCGCGATGATCGTCACGGCCCGATGCAGGTCGTATCCGGTCGCTACGGTCGGGAGCGTGTGCATTACGAGGCGCCGCCTGCGGAGCGGATGGCTTCAGAGATGGAAACCTTCCTGCGCTGGTTCGAGGCCGAGTCCACGGATGATCCCGTCATTCGGGCAGGCCTGGCACATCTGTGGTTTGTTTCGATCCACCCGTTTGACGACGGCAACGGCCGCATCGCACGCGCAGTCGGTGATATGGCCTTGGCGCGTGCAGAACGCTCCTCGAATCGGTACTACAGCCTATCCACCCAAATCCAGCGGGATCGCAACAGCTACTACCAGTTACTGGAGTCGACCCAAAAGGAAACGATGGACGTTACGGCTTGGCTCGTGTGGTTCCTGGCGAGCCTGCTCAAAGCGCTGGAACGGGCTGAGGTGATTCTCGACGACGTACTGGTCAAAGCTCGCTTCTGGAAGCGGTGGTCGGCTGTGCCGCTCAATGCCCGGCAGATCAACCTGCTCAATCGATTGCTCGATGGTTTCGAGGGCAAGCTGACCAGCGGCAAGTGGGCGAAGATCGCGAAGTGCTCGGCAGACACTGCGCTGCGAGACATCAATACCCTTGTTGAGCTTGGGGCACTCAGGAAAACGGAAGCCGGTGGGAGAAGCACTAGCTACGAAATCGTGTTGTAGGGACCTGACGACGGCCCGCGGCCGGATGGCAACCCGCGACTTCAGTTCCCATTCAATGCCGCGGCGCATGATTCGCGCACCGACCGATCTTCACGAGCTCACGGATGAGCAACTGCCATGGCTGCCGCGTTCTGAACCGACTGGATTACGCCGACAAAGTGCCCGTCTATCTGGAACCGGCTATACGCCCCGCCGACCTGAATGGAAATTTGTACATCTGTCTTGCCTGCGGCAGCTCGTGGGTTGATGTGCCGCCGTCTCCATCAATGATTCCCCGCTTCCAGCCATTGGAAGCCGCTTTGGCGCGCAAGGCAGTCGTAACAACGGCGCTGGCGCTGATTCCGCCGAAGCCAATTCACTGGACGGCGCGGGACATTCAGGCCGCCGGTTGACCTCATGTTTTGGACGGCGCTCCAGTGGTTGGCAATGGTGGCGACCGTCATCGGAGCCTGGTGTGTGGCGTCGCGCAGCTGTCGGCGTCGTGAAATTGGGTTCTGGGTTTACCTGTTGAGCAATGCACTCTGGGTCGCCTGGGGATGGCACGCCGATGCCTGGGCGTTGGTCGTGCTGCAGTTCGCGTTGGTCGCGCTCAACGTGCGCGGCGCAAAGAAGAACGATGACGCCAAGGATGGCGACAAAGGACAGGAGGTCCGTGATGGCCAAAGCAACTCTGCAGGACCCGCGCACGCGCGGGGCGAAGCCGCCATTCCCGCAACAGCCGATCGCCGCTCCGGGCAAGGAGCGAGAACTGAACCCACCCGCCGACCATGGTGAAGCGGGCTACCGCAGCGCCGGGCGCCTGGAAGGCCGGGTCGCCTTGGTCACCGGCGGCGACAGTGGAATTGGACGTGCGGTTGCCCTGCTGTATGCGCAAGAGGGCGCGAGCATCGCGATCAACAGCCTGCCGGATGACGCCGAAGATGCGCACAAGACCGTTGCTTTGGTGAAGAAGCTCGGCGGCCGAGCGTCCGCCATACTGGGTGACGTCAGCGATCCCGCGTTCTGCAGTTCGCTGGTCGAGAAGACCGTTGCCGAGTTCGGCGGCCTGGACATCCTGATCAACAACGCCGCCTATCAGCGTTCGTACTCGACGGTCGAGGAGATTCCGCTTGCGGAGATCCAGACCACGTTTCAGACCAACGTCTTTCCGGTCTTTTACCTCACGCAAGCCGCGCTGCCGCACCTTCGGCCGGGTGCCAGCGTGATCAATACCAGTTCGATTCAGGCACTGAAGCCGTCGCCGAATCTGGTGTTCTACGCCGCCACCAAAGCGGCGATTTCCAGCATGACCAAGAGCCTCGCGGGCCTGCTGGCGGACCGCGGTATCCGCGTCAACGCCGTGGCGCCGGGTCCGGTCTGGACACCCCTGATCCCTTCGACGCTGGAGCCCGATCACGTCAAGAAGTTTGGTGGCCACACTGCGTTTAAGCGCCCGGCCCAGCCGGTCGAGCAGGCCACGGTCTTCGTTTTCCTGGCCTCAGACGACGCCAGCTACGTGACGGGTGAGGTGTACGGCGCTACCGGCGGTCAGACACCGATCTGATCGCCTACCCACACGAGAACGACTCATGAATATTGCATCGCGCTTCCTCCTCGGAACGATTCGCGGACGGCTTTCACCGACAGCTTGCCCATCTCAATGACGGCCGGCTTCGCGCGCAGCAGACGACTGACGACCCCGAGGCCGACCTCAAACGCGAAGTCCGGATTCGCCGGCTGGAAATGGCCTGCATCGAACACGAGCGCGACTCGATTCGCGACCAGATCGCTGAGGTTCCGACTCAGGTCGATGCCTTCGTCGACTGGTTCGAATCCTTGAGGCAGGACGGCCCCGGACAAGGTGATACGCTGTTCCCCTGGCTGGCCGAGCAGGCCTCCCTGCCTCAAATGCGTTGGTTCCTGACGCAGGAAGTCGCCGGTGAAGCGGGCTTCGACGACCTCGTGGCGCTGACGCAGCTCGGCCTGCCGGATCAGGCCAAACTCGAACTGGCACGCAACTACTGGGACGAGATGGGGCGTGGCCGACTGGAAGGCATGCATGGACTGATGCTGCGCAACACGGCGGTCGAGTTGAAGCTGTCGCCGCGCATCGACTCCACCGTGTGGGAAGCACTGGCCCTAGCCAACACGATGCTGGCGCTGGCCTCTTCTCGCCGTTATGCCTATCAGTCCATCGGCGCGTTGGGTGTCGTTGAGCTGACGGCGCCGACCCGGGTCGACAAGGTCTGTGAAGGCCTCCGTCGCCTGGGCCTTTCCATGAAAGGCTATCGATACTTCCAGTTGCATGCCGGCCTGGACCTCAAGCATTCAGAAGACTGGAACCGAGAAGTGCTGCGTCCCCTCGTACAAGCCGATTCAGATTGCGCCAAGCTCATCGCCGAAGGCGCGCTATTGCGACTGCGGTGTGGCGAGCGCTGCTTTGAGCGATATCGGCGCGAATTTGGCGTCGGGCAGTTGTCACACCAGCAAGCGGCCTAGAGCGAGGCGCGATCCTCTCAGCCGAGGGGCGCGACAATAGCGATCATCAACGGCGGAGCAGCACCCCGCCGCATCTGGCAATAGCCAACCGTTTGAACGCTGAGCGCCAATCAAATGACCACCGTCGCCAAGATGTTTGACCGTTGCGCCAAGCTGCCCACGGATACTTTCACGGCCGGCATCTCTCCTGAGGGCCGCCAGGTCACCAACGCGTGATGACCCACAACGAGGCGTCTTCAGAACAGTTTGCGACCCTTGCCCGCTATCCCTTTGTGAGCTTGCCCCTCGATTGCCACATGAAAAATGTGGCGGGCGTGGCCGGGTCGAAATCCTCCACTGATAGGCACGCCGTGTCAGGAGGATGGGAGCGCGTCCGCCCCGATTGAATTCAGGTGTGAAAGGTCACGCTGGTCTCAACGGGTACACGATCCATGCGAATGCGATTGCCAGGGGCATCGTCGTCGGGATAGCCAAACGAGATGCCGAACAGCAACTTCAGCTCAGCGGGAATACCCAAAAACTCACGGATCGCGCCGGCGAAGAAGCCGAGCGCGGTCTGCGGGATGCCGCCCAGCCCGCGTGCGGCCAGTGAGAGCAGGAAGGTTTGTCCGTACATGCCGATGTCGCCTGCGACACGGACGTTGTCACCGAATGAGGGCATGAACAAGAATGCCGCTTGGGGTGCGTTGAAGAAGGAATAATTCATCGCGCCGGCACGGTGCCGACCTTCCTTGTCCTCCCGCATGACGTTCATTGACTCGTAGTAGGCCTTGCCGAGCGCGTCGTTGCGCTTGCGATATTCGCCGTAGAAATCGTTCTGGTCGAACGAAAAGTCCGGCGTGAACTCACCCGCGTCGTTTTTCACGTGCAGCAGCGCGGAAAGCTGCTTCAACTTCTCACCCCGGACGATATGGGTGTTCCACGGCTGCGTGTTGCAGTTCGATGGCGCATGTTGCGCATCTTCCAGCACCTCGCGGATGAGGGAATCCGGAACCGCCTGATCGAGAAAGCCACGAATAGAGCGACGCACACGGGTCGCTTCTTCGAACGGCAAAGTCTTGCGGGATGCCGTGTCGGTATCGGGTCGGCTGAGCGACGTTGCCATAACTACCTTCCAAAATGTGTTGTGGTTTATCGATCGATCTTGTCGGCGGGCCAAGCGAGATCGTCGAGCGTACCGCGCAGGTCGGAAATCCCTTCTTCGTTGAGCTTGCAGGCACTCTTGATCTGCCCGCTGACCGCCTGTACCCGCTCCCGTAATGCCTCTCCGGCAGGGGTCAGCTCAATCAGCACGCGTCGCTCGTCAGACACGTCGCGCGTTCTGGTGACCGTTCCGGCAGTGGCAAGCCGCTTGAGGAGCGGCGTGATCGTGCCAGTTTCCATGGCGAGCTTGGCGCAGAGGTCTCCGACGGTCCGCGGGGTTCCGGCAAACAATTCGAGCAGCACCAGATATTGCGGAAACGTCAGCCCAAGCGGCTCGAGAAAAGGCGTGTGCATCCGTGCCATGCGGTTGGCCGCGCCATAGAGAGCAAATGCCAGTTCATTTCCCGCGCCAGATTGGGTCGACGTCGGGATTTGCTGAGGTTCTGCCGGAGGTGATTTCATATCACGCACGATATAATAGGTTGTGTTATTACAGCAAGTGATGGAATCTACGGCGGACCGTCGTCGTGACGCGCCTTTCCTCTCTCTCACTGGAAAAAGGAACCAGACATGTCGCCCGTAGCAACCACGCGTGATCCCCTGCCGCTGCCGCCGAGTGGGGACAAGTTGACGCGTGAAGCCGTCGTGATCGTCGCGGTGCTTGTCGTGTCGACCTTCACCGTGATCCTCAACGAGATGCTGATGGTCGTCGCCCTGCCTCGGATCATGGTAGACCTCAAGCTGTCCGCGTCTACCGGGCAGTGGCTTACCACGGCATACATGCTGACGATGGCCGTCGTGATTCCCGCGACTGGGTTCCTGACCGAGCGATACCGGATGCGCACGGTCTTCACGCTGGCGATGTCGCTCTTCACTGCCGGAACCGTCGTCGCCATTCTCGCTCCCGGGTTCGACACTCTGCTGGTAGGCCGCATCATTCAGGCAATAGGCACTGCGATCGTGTTGCCGCTCTCCTACACCGCCGTCAGTACGCTCGTGCCGGAAACGCGGCGTGGGAGCGTCCTGGCCCTGGTCACCGTCGCGACGGCGGCCGCGCCCTCGGTCGGTCCGGTCTTCGCAGGCGCAATCCTGTCGCGCTTCAACTGGAACTGGCTCTTCATCGCGCTGCTGCCGATCGCCATCGGGTCCCTGGTCCTGGGGAATATCATGATCCGCGTGCCCGGCATCCCGAAGAAGGTAGGGCTCGATACCCTTTCGGTGGTCCTGTCCGCAATCGGATTCGCCAGCCTGGTATACGGCCTTGCGTCGTTTGGCGAGGGCGCCGCGCAAGCGGTGGTTTCGCCCTGGTGTTCGCTTGCAGTGGGCGTGATCGTCGTCGCAGCCTTCGTCGCACGACAGATTCACCTACAGAAATCCGATCGCGCCCAACTCGATCTGCGGCCGTTCAAAATTCGCACTTTCAGCGTGTCCGTCGCAACGATGTTCTGCTTCATGACGGCCGGGTACGGCATGATGACGTTGATGCCGGTCATCCTCCAGACGTCCTATGGGCTGAGCCCCGTCCAGACCGGTTTCTTCATCATGCCTGCCGGGATCACGATCGCTGCCGTGTCGGCATTGGTCGGGCGCGTGTACGATCGGATTGGACCGCGCCCACTCGTGGTCGCCGGCGCGGCCATCATCGCGGTCGGACAGTTCCACCTTTCGACCCTTGCACCTGGCACCTCGATCTGGTTGCTCCTCGGGGCCTATCTCTTCATCGTCATCGGGCAGGCCCTCATGTGGTCGCCGCTGTTCGCGGCGTCGCTCGGTGTGCTAAACCCGCATCTACTCCCCCACGGAAGCGCGATCGTCAACACACTCCAGCAACTGGTAGGCGCGGCGGGTATCGCCATCGCGTTCTCGGTCATGGGCACTGCCAGCGCGGGATACATTCGGGCCGGTGAAGCCGCCAGCTCTGCGATGGCGCACGGCTCACAGTGGACCTACCTTGTCCTGAGCGGATTTGGACTGGCAGCCTTCATGGCGGCACTCTTGCTTCCTCGCAGGGCAGCATCCGCGGACATTCCTGTGGCGGCTTACTGACCTCCCATTGGCGACGCATGCTCTTGACGACCGCGCCGGTCGCCGACAAGACCAGACGACACTGGATCTTTAGAGGGCAACAATTTCGGATCACGGGCAGCCACTGCCGTGTTGCGGCGGCTGCCGCTTTTATCGACTAAGTGCCGAGACGCACCGCGGTGGTCGGTCCGGCTGTAGCGGTCAAGCTGGCGCCCATGGTCAGCTCTTCGGCGGCGGTGGTCAGAGAGGTGGCGCCGCTGTTCATCAGCTTGGCGGCAGTGCTCAGCGCCATGGTGGGATCGGTCAGTCTTGGCTGCAGTGAGCAACCAAATGGCGCCACTGGTCAACCCGCCGGTCCTGGTCAGCCCGTCGAAGAGCGGCTGGTTCGGCGGCGATGCTCAGCTTGGCTTTTCTGGTCTTTCGTTGTGGCGGCGGTGGTGAGTGCGCTGGCTACGCTCGGTCACTCTGTGCGGCTCCCATGGTCAGGTCAATGGCGTTCTGCATCCAGCCCGCGCTTCTTCTAAGCCCCTCATCGCCCGCAGCCGGCAACCCGAATTCCATGATCAGAGCCGGTGGTCGCAGTTCGTACAAAACGGCGCGCACCCGCTTAGCAGCCTCCGACCGGTAATAGGCTGTAGCGATGCGACCGCAGCCGGTGAGCTACTTCACCTCATGCGGCACCACGGCGGGCAGGGCGCTCAGAAGGGTGCGAAGCTGGATCAGCCGCACCAAGCGGTCGGCAGCGCGCCGCCAATCGGATCGTCCTTGGGCATTGGGACCCGCGCGATTCGCTGCAAGGCGCCCGGACGCTCGTCGTCCAAGCCCCGCATCACATCCCATTTCTGGTCGGGTGGATAAGCGCCGACCACGAGAAAGTCGCGGCTCTGTGTCAAGGCGCAGTGACTGGTTCCCGCCGGCAGTACCAGCACATCGCCGCGTCCGAGCGGCAACACTTCACCATTGGGGCCGCCAAGCATGATCTGCGCGTCGCCGGCCGCCACGCCGAGGGCTTCGTGCGCCGTCGAATGGTAATGGTGGAAGTCGTAGATGCCGTCACGCCAGTCGGGAGGCCATTGATGGGCGGCGAAGATGGCCTCGATGGCCGATGCTGTCGAGGAGACGTCCTGAGCGGCATCGATCCGAAGGGCGGCGGGATAGAACAACACCGGCAAGGCCGAATTGGGGAAGGCACCGTTGTCGCTAAAGCGCAGGAGCCTCGGGGTCGCCGTGAGGATGTCCACTGAAGGCTATCTCTTTTTAGAAGCCTTCGTCTTGGGGGCAGCTTTGCGAGGCGGCACCTTCTGACCTTTCTCACGCGCTTCGGACAAGCCGATCGCGATCGCCTGCTCGCGGCTTTTGACGGTGCCGCCGTGACCTGCTGGCCCGCTCCTGAGGGTTCCCCGCTTGGCGCGATGGAGCGCCGAGCTAACCGTTTTCGAAGCCGTTTCGCTGTACGCGCGCTCCTTCGTGCTCGTCGATTTCTTTGTTGCGGCCATGATGACCTCCAAATTTGATCGTCAGCTATCGATACCCGTCTGCCGATGGATGAAGCCTGAAGGGAGCGCAAATAAACAGCGGCGGCGGAAAGCATGGGCTTGCCAGAGGATACGGGCCGTGCCTGCTGGAAAGCGAGAAAGAATCAGCGTCATTAGGAAGCGTAGAGATTCGGCTTCTGCCTGCCGCTAAGCGCGCCTCTACGCCCGGTCAGGTCCACAGACGCGGCTCTAAGCCGCCTTGCGCGTTACGGATGCCCGCTCTTCCAGTGGCTTGCTCGGAATCAGATTGGTACTGACGGTCCCATGCACAGCCCTTACCTTCTTGCGCTTCATTAGGGCAGCCTTCAACTCCAGCATCTGGACTCCCAACGCCTCAAGGTCCAGCGTCGACCGCTGGACCTTCGGGAAGTATTCGGCTTCCTCTTCCTTGACGTGGTGCTGCACATACTCTTTCAACACTGTCACGTAGGCATCGAAGAGCGGATCGCTGGGGCGCTTGCCGTCGAGTTGCAGAATCAGGCCTTTCAGGCTGGCATGCTCCACGAAGGCTTCATCGACGATGCCCTGCTCGCCGCTCTCCAATACGCGACGCGATTCCGGATAGAACAACTTTTCTTCCAGTTCGGCGTGTACCGTTAGCGCCTCGCAAATTTCGGTGACCAACGACGCTTTTTCGTTAGCATTGCTGGCCGATTCGACGGCCTTGAATAGGCCGTCCACTTCACGATGATCGGCGATCAACAGCTTGATCGCATGACTATCTGATCTCAATCCGACGATGTTCATTTGGCTAGCTTCCTTGCTGGCTGGGTGGAGCAACAACGCTAAGGGAGGCGCGCTGAATCTGTGCGGACCCTAGTGATCACGCCAGTGTCCGAACTTTCGGCTCGCGATCGAAATGGCGTTGACCAGCCTGCTGAATGAACTTCGCACCGAGGTCAGTCACGCCGTCGTCGGGCTCGACGCCCGCCTTGTCCAAGAGTGGCTGCGCCGCTTGACTGGCGCCGATCGTCTTGCAGTGGCCAAAAGCATCCATTGCAAACTGGATCGCTGCGGCCTCCTTTAGTAGGGACTGGGTGCCGGAAGCCGACAAGGCGATGCCCACGGCATCGAAGATGACCGATGGCGCGCCAGCCAATTGGGCATCGGCCTGGATCGCCGAACCATCCGACAGCTTCACACTGCCGACTTTCGGGGCGACCAGCATCAGCGTCGCGCAGGCTTTCTGCGCCGCTTTCTGCAAAGCCGCCACCTCCTTGGCGTCGGTCCCGTCGGAAATCAGCAATCCGATGACGCACCCCTTCGAAGAATCCTTTTCCAGCGGCCCTTCGATGATTCTCAGTGCCGGAGAGAGTTCAAGGTCGATGGGTAGCACCTGGGCAGGCGACGCCTCCGGAAGCGGCATGCCGAGTCCGGCGGCGATACGTTGGGCCAGATCGGGGTCGACGTTGACCAGATTGGCCACGACGCGTGAGCGGACGTGCTCCAGCGTTACCTTGGAAAGTTCGAACACGACCGCGGACGCTACGTGAGCCTGCTCGGCCGCCGCCAGCGAGCGGTAGAACAAGCGGGCCTGGCTATAGTGATCCGCGAAACTCTCCGGCCGGATGCGCTGCTTCGGCTCATCGGCCAAGGGCTCGGCGTAGCTAGTGAAGCCAGTCGTCGGACACTCACGCGGCCCCCCGGCTTCGCCCGCAACACCCAAGCTGTTGGGCTCGTAGTTGGCGCGCCCCTTGGGCACCGCCGTCTGCATCATTCCGTCCCGCTGGAAGTTGGCATAGGGGCACTTCGGCGCATTGATCGGCAACTGATGAAAGTTGGCGGTGCCGAGGCGGCTCTTTTGCGTGTCCAAATAGCTGAAAAGCCGACCCTGCAGCAGCGGGTCATTGCTAAAGTCGATGCCCGGAACGACATTCGCCGGACAGAACGCGACTTGCTCGGTTTCGGCGAAGAAGTTGTCGACGTTGCGGTCCAGCACCAGCCGCCCGACCTTCCGGATCGGCAGGATTTCCTCAGGGATGAGTTTGGTCGGGTCCAGCACGTCGTAAGGCAGCTTGGAAGCGAACGCCTCGTCGAAGAGCTGCAGGCCCAATTCCCATTCGGGGAAATCACCACGTTCGATTCGCGTGAACAGGTCGCGGCGCTGGAAGTCCGGATCGGCGCCTGCAATCTTCACGGCCTCGTCCCAGATCGTCGAAGCCAGCCCTGCCTTGGGCTTCCAGTGAAACTTCACGAACGTTGATTGGCCTTTCGCATTGACCAGTCGGAAAGTATGCACGCCAAAGCCTTCCATGGTCGTGAGGCTGCGCGGCAGCGTCCGGTCCGACATGGCCCACATGATCATGTGGGTTGCTTCCGGCATCAGCCCGATGAAGTCCCAGAACGTGTCATGGGCGGTGGCCGACTGTGGATAGCCGCGATCGGCTTCCATCTTGGCGGCGTGGATCAGGTCCGGGAATTTCAGAGCGTCTTGAATGAAGAAGACCGGAATGTTGTTGCCGACCAAATCCCAGTTGCCTTCCTGGGTGTAGAACTTCACCGCAAATCCGCGAACGTCGCGTGGCGTATCGACCGAGCCGGCGCCACCGGCGACTGTCGAGAACCGGACGAAGACGGGCGTCTTCTCTCCCGCTCGCTGGAAGAGGTCGGCCCGGCTGACGTCGGCCAGTGATTCGTACAACTCGAAATATCCGTGAGCCGCGGAACCGCGCGCATGCACGATGCGCTCGGGAATACGCTCATGATCGAAGTGGAAGATCTTCTCGCGCAGTGCGAAGTCTTCTAAGAGGACAGGTCCGCGAGGCCCGGCCTTAAGCTGATTCTGGTTGTCCGCAACGCGGATGCCCTGATTGGTAGTCAGGTGTCCTTGAGCGTCATGCGGCCCCTGTGATGGGACTTGCTGATGCAGTTCGTCGCCGGTGCCGCGGCGGTCTTCGATCTTGGATGCCGCATTTTTTTTGGCTTTCTGCTGGGCCATCGGGGGTCTCCATCCTTGGATGCCTTCCTTGACAAAAAAAATGGGCATCCGTGGATGCCCATTTGCTTAGTTGAATCACCTAGCAGCGCACTCAGTGCCGCTTGCTTAGCTTGTCCTTGACAGCTTCGACGCCGGCCTTGGCGGTGTCCTTGGCGTCTTCTACCTTGTCCTTGATCTCGCCCTTCAGGCGATCCTTCTTGCCGTCGGCGCGTCGAACAGTACCGCGAGAGGCCATCTCGTCGTCGCCGATGAGATCACCGACCTTTTCCTTGACCTTGCCGGCAAACTCTTTCGAACGGCCTTCCGCTTTGTCGGCCTTGGCTTCACCGCGGGCTTCGTAGTTGCTCATTGCAAAACTCCTCGATGGGAATTGGAGGAGGGGGCAGTGTGGCGTCGGGCAATGAACTCGCTCTGAACTCTCCCTAGCCGAGTGCAACGGGACAACATGGCGGTCCATGCGGGCGATGGAACTTGGTGGGTGTAGTCCATAAACGAAATGCGCAGAGTGGTCGGTTGCTACCGCCATCGTTCACAACAGTGCTTGGCAGCGGTGTATCGGTCACGCCAAGTAGCCGGCCCTTACGGTGCCTTTTCGGGCTGCTGCGCGCTGAACGCTTCCGAGGCGATCTTGGCGTCGAATAGCGATGGCAGGATTTCCAGCCCAGCCGCCTTCTGGTAAAGCAGCACGACCATCAACTGCGTGTTGAGTGACCACGAACGCCAGTCCGCATCAACGAATCCTGCCCAGTCCGGATCGGATGCGAAAAACTGCATGGCCCGCTGAACCTCCTGGCGGGCTCGCTCGCGCGAACCGCCGACGAAGTCGGTTGGATAGATGACTTCGGCCGCCATCAGCACACCCGCGAGCGGCATGCCAAGAAACTCGGCGCACTTGTCCAGAATCTCGCGTCCCAACGAAGACACCTTTCGCTGTCCATAGCGCAGACTGGAAAGATACGAACGGCTGATGCCGATGCGCTTCGCCGTTTCCTCCAACCCGATCCGCTCCTGCTGCGCCTTCGCCTGCAACAACTCAAGCAAGCGCCAGCCTTCGACGGGGGGCGGATTCTCCGGTAGGACAAGGAGGTCTTCGTCTTCATCAAGCTCAGCGTGCATATGAGAACTCCTATGCGTTTTTCTTGGAATGCTTCGCAGACGTGCCCGCCGCGGGGCCGTGAGCTTCTGTCACGAAGCGGATCAGCGACTGACGTGCAAGGTCTCCGGGGATGATCACCACGCCAGCCAGCGTCTCCAGCATCAAGTGATCGACACGGACCATGTCCGACTCCAGCATCTCGCGCATGGCCGCAGCTTCCTCGGGCTCCATCGGGACAGACATCACTTCACCGCGAGGCGTCGAAATGACAACGACCGTGGTGCCCGGCTGAGGTAGCCCGTCCGCCAGCGTGGATTCCATCGCCAGCGCTGCGGCCGAACTGGACTCTTGCAGCTCGTGCGACAGCCGCCCGATTCGAGCCTGCGACGTTTCCCGGCCCGATCGCTTGCCGGTGCTGGCGGATGTTTTCTTGGGCATCGAGATTCTCCGTTCCGAGCGTTTCACTTACTGAAGGCCACACTGTGGCTTGACCAAGGCCATGAACATCAACGGCGTGAGCGCCGGTGTCACAGCAGACCCGCTGAAGATCGCGCGAGCATCCAGCTTCCTGGCGTAGACCTCGCCGAGGTCATCTACGTATTTGTCCAAGGTGGACTCACGCGGGCCATAGGGCAGTAGGTAATTGATACCCTCGCGATCCCACCTCCCTGCCAGCGCGCGGGCTTGCACCGGATCGATCGACGGGCTCGAAACACCAACGGAAGCGCAATAACGGGCGACGTCCAGCGCCGCGCTCACATCCCGAGGCTTCCGTGCCGTCCCTCGCTTCGCCGCCTCCTCAACCATGGCTTGCTTCCGAAGCTCCCCCTCCGGAATGTCGAGCCAGCGGCGCGGTGTACCGCTCGGATAGGCGGCAGACAGGCAAGCCTGCGACGCCTTCGGAGTCCACCACGCATTGCGGGTCGAGGTCATCATCAGCTGACACGACGCCGCATCCCCTTGCTCGGCAGCCCGAGCAAGCGCACGCGTGACATCGGCCTGAAGACCGGCCAGCTCCATGCCACTAAGACGCAGTGGAGAAAAGCGCTGCGCCGAGAACATCGCCATAAAGCCCGAGTCGGATTGAGCCGCTGCCTTTGCCTTCTGTTCCCAGTCGGAATTCGGTTGTTCCAGAACATCGCCGAACGTCATGCCGTAGAGCTTCGCTGCAACCGACGCCCCGTCGTATCGGGCGATCCGCTCGTAGGCAGGCTGGATCACATCCCGAAACACACTGTTCCCTTGCGGTCTGGGGCCTGGAATCTTGCTGGCCGCTTCGTACGCCTCGGCGAGATAGGCGATCCGCTGCTGGCTGGTCATGGCCTCAAACCGAACCACATCGAGCGAAGTGACCGCCGCAGCCGAAAGCCCGCAGTACCCGCAGAACACCGTGAATAGCACGAACCGCCAGCCACACCGAACGCCCCTATTCCCAGACAACATGCTCGCCTCCGATGCGACGCCCCGCCGCTGCAACACCATCCATTGACCTGATAGCCTAATGGTACCTATATACCATTAATGGCTACCATAGTAGCCATGTGCCCAGAAAACAAGTGCCCATTTCCCCCGACGACTACGGAACCGCGCGCATCCGCGTCTGGACGCCGGAAGGGCGCAGCACGGTCTCGATAGACGGGGATTTGTGGACTTACTTCTGCCGCCTGGTCGGTGGGGAGCAGGCGGCGCGGGAATGGGTTACGGCCCATTCGAAGGGCGCTGTACCGGCGGGAGTAACGCGTTCCAAGGCCATCTCTCGCCAGATGCTGCGCGAGATTGTCCGGCCATCCCTCTTGGATACCGCCAAGCACTGAGCAACTCGGTAGATGCGCGATGTTCCGCGACAGAAGCTCACATCCACGAACAGAAATAGTCACGTTTTTCATAGTCAGATTGTGACTATAGGTTCGGGGACCCTGCGCGAGCAAGGTCATGCCCCGAGCCCGAAACTCCCGATACGACGACGACTATCGAACGCTCTTGGCAATGCTGATTGAGCGACGCGAGTCGTCGGGCGTTACACAGGTCGAGCTGGCAGAACGCATCGGCACCAGCCAAAGCATGTTGAGCAAGCTCGAACGCGGTGTAGTGCGCGCTGATCTGGCCGACCTCTTGAACTACTTGGATGGCGTGGGCCACGACCCCCGAGTCTTCGTGGACGAGTTCATCGAAAAGATCGGCTGGCCAAAGCCACAGCGAAGGTCCAACAAAAAGTAGCTGCACGGCGCGCAAGTTGCGCGACTCAACGCTTAAAATGCCCGCCCAATAACCGTTCGTCGGAAAATACCCAATGCTCTGGTCTTGGCGATTCAAGCGCCCGCGAGTGTGTATATCTGAGTGTATATAGGCAGCGTCACCGAATGACGGGCCTATTCAAAATCAAATAGATAGGCCTTATATGCTGCTGATGATCGATAACTACGACTCCTTCACCTACAACCTCGTCCAGTATTTCGGCGAGCTCGGCGTGGAGGTGCAGGTTCACCGCAACGACCAGATCACGGTCGACGAGGTCGCGGCGCTCAAGCCGAAACACATCGTGCTTTCGCCAGGCCCCTGCACGCCGAACGAAGCCGGCATCTGCCTCGAGCTGATCGAAAAGCTCGGCAAGCCCGGGCGCTTTCCGATCCTCGGCGTCTGCCTCGGCCATCAGTCCATCGGCCAGGCTTTCGGTGGCGACGTGCGTCGCGCCCGCCAGGTCATGCACGGCAAGACCAGTCTGGTGCATCACCACGGCCGCGGCGTGTTCGCCGGCCTGCCGACGCCGTACACGGCGACGCGCTATCACTCGCTGATCGTCGATCGCGAGAGCTTTCCGAGCGATCTCGAAATCACCGCCTGGACCCAGCACGAAGACGGCTCGCAGGACGAGGTCATGGGGCTCAAGCACAAGACGCTCGCGATCGAGGGCGTGCAGTTCCACCCCGAGTCCATCCTGACCGAACATGGGCACGCGCTGCTGAAGAACTTCGTCGAGCGCTACGCATGAGGCCTTCAATGAGCACGCAAGTGCACGCGAATGTGGCCTCATGCCAGCGTCGATTCGCGACGCCAGGATCCCCATGCTCCGCACGGGGCCCCTCCACGCTGCTCACGACGTCATGACCATCACTCCGCAGGAAGCGCTCACGCGCACGATCGAGCATCGCGAGATCTTCCACGACGAAATGGTGGCGCTGATGCGCCAGATCATGCGCGGCGAAGTGTCCGACCCGATGATCGCGGCGCTGCTGATCGGGCTGCGCGTGAAGAAGGAAACCGTCGGCGAGATCGCCGCCGCCGCGAGCGTGATGCGCGAGCTCTCGCGCAAGGTCACGCTGCCCGATCAGTCGCATCTGGTCGACGTGGTCGGCACCGGCGGCGACGGCGCGCACACCTTCAACATTTCCACCGCGGCGAGCTTCACGGCCGCGGCCGCGGGCGCGCGCATCGCCAAGCACGGCAACCGCAGCGTCTCGTCCAAGAGCGGCGCGGCCGACGTGCTCGAAGCGCTCGGCGCCGCCATCGAACTCGAACCCGAGCAGGTCGCGGCCTGCATCGAGCAGGCCGGCTTCGGCTTCATGTTCGCGCCCAAGCATCATCCGGCGATGAAGGCCGTGGGCCCGGTGCGTCGCGAGCTCGGCGTGCGCACGGTGTTCAACATCCTCGGCCCGCTGACCAACCCGGCCGACGCGCCGAACATCCTGATGGGCGTGTTCCACCCTGATCTCGTCGGCATCCAGGTTCGCGTGCTCGAAAAGCTCGGCGCGCAGCGCGCGCTGGTGGTCTGGGGCCGCGACGGGCTCGACGAGATTTCGCTCGGCGCGGCGACCTTGGTCGGCGAACTGCGCGACGGCGTCGTGCGCGAATACGACATTCATCCGGAAGACTTCGGCATCGCGATGTCGGCCACGCGCAATCTCAAGGTCGGCAATCCCGAAGAATCCAAGGCCATGCTGTTCTCGGCGCTCGCCGACGAGCCCGGTCCGGCGCGCGACATCGTGAGCCTCAACGCGGCCGCGGCGCTCTACGCCTCGGGCGTCGCGAACTCGATCGCCGATGGCCTCGAACGCGCGCGCGCCGCGCTCGCCTCGGGCGCCGCGCGCGCCAAGCTCGACGACTACGTGCGCGTTTCGCGCCGCGTCGCCGGGCTCAGCTGATCACGATCATGAGCGCCCAACACCACGACATCCTCGACACCATCCTCGCGCGCAAGCGCGAGGAGATCGCCGCGCTGCGCGAGCGCACCACGCTCGCCGAACTGCAGCGGCGCGCTGCCGCGCAGGACGCTCCGCGCGGATTCGCCGGCGCCCTGCAGGCCAAGGCCAGGACCGGCGCCGCGGTGATCGCCGAGATCAAGCGCGCCTCGCCGAGCAAGGGGCTGATTCGCGCCGATTTCGACGCGGCCTGGCTCGCGCAGGAATACGAAGCCGGCGGCGCGGCCTGCCTGTCGGTGCTGACCGATCGCGACTTCTTCCAGGGTGGCGACGAATACCTGATCGCGGCCCGCGCGGCCTGCTCGCTGCCGGTGATCCGCAAGGATTTCATCATCGACGAATGGCAGGTCGTGGAAGCACGCGCCATCGGCGCCGACTGCATCCTGCTGATCGCCGCCGCGCTGAGCGCCTCGCGCCTGCGCGAGCTGCACCACTGCGCGCTCGAGCAGGAGCTCGACGTGCTCGTCGAGATTCACGACGGCGCCGAGCTCGATCTGGTGCTCTCGGCCGATCTCGGCAGCGACTATCTGCTGGGCATCAACAACCGCAATCTGCGCAGCTTCGAAACCAGCCTCGACACCACGCTCGACTTGCTGGCGCGTCTGCCGGCCGCAACCGAGGTGGTCACCGAAAGCGGCATCGGTGCACCGGCCGACGTCCAGCGAATGCTGAGTGCCGGCGTGCGGCGCTTCCTGGTCGGCGAATCGCTGATGCGCCAGCCGCGCCCGAGCGAAGCGCTGCGGGCGCTGATCGGTTAGCTGCTCTTGCGGATCAGGCTCAGCTTCTGGGGCGGCGCCGGAGCCTCGGCGCCGATGATGACAATGCTGCGTCCGCTGACCTGCACCATGCCGTCTTCTTCGAGACGGCGCAGCACCCGACCCGCCATCTCGCGCGAGCAGCCGATCAGGCGGGCCAGCTCCTGGCGGCTGCACTTGATCAAAGCACCCTTCTCATGCTGCCGCGCATCCGGCTGGCGCCCGAGCTCCATGAGCGCTCCCGCGAGCCGGCCGGCGACGTCGAGAAACGCCAGATTGCCGAGCCGGCGGCTGGTGTCGCGCACGCGCGCGGCGAGCTGGCCGGCCACCTCGTACATGATGCGCGGGTTCTTCATGACGAAGGCATCGAACTTCGGATAGGCGATCTCGGCGACCAGCGTGGGTAGCCGCGTCCGCACGATGGCCGAGCGCGAAACCTGATCGGGGAACAGGCACATCTCGCCGAAGAACTCGCCCGCGTTGAGGTAGGCCAGTACGATTTCGCGACCGTCGTCGTCCTCCAGCAGAATGCTGACCGAGCCTTCCAGGATCAGGTAGATCGAAGTCGGCGGATCACCCGGATGAATGATGGTGTGCTTGGACGGCAGCGTGCGCTTGTGCGCCTGCGCCACGAAGGCCTGAATGGCCGGCTTCTGCAGAAAGGACATCCCGTTTCCCCTGTTCGAATCGAGCTGCAGGGCGGCGTACCCCACGTCCGTCGCCCCTTGTTTTTTCAAAATTAACAAACATCGTCACAGTTCCGGAGGGCATTTATGCAGGCAAGAGTGAAGTGGGTCGAAAATTCGGCCTTCATCGGTGAGAGCGGCAGCAATCACGCGATCGTCATCGACGGCCCACCCGAGATCGGCGGACGCAACCTCGGTGCGCGTCCGATGGAGCTCATGCTGATTTCGGTGGGCTCGTGCTCGGCCGTCGACGTGGTGATGATTCTCAAGAAGGCACGGCAGCCGATCCACGATTGCTTCGTCGAAGTGGAAGGCAAGCGGGCCGACACCGAGCCGAAAGTGTTCACCGACATCCATCTCAAGTTCGTGATCACCGGCAAGGGCCTCAACGAAAACCAGGTCAAGCGGGCGGTGGAGCTTTCGGCCGACAAGTACTGCTCGGCCTCGATCATGCTCAAGCGCGGCGGCGTCAACGTGACGCACAGCTACGAGCTGCGCGAGCCGGCCTGAACCGGCCCGCGCCCGTCGGCGCGATCGGATGACTTTGTCGCACTCGCGTCGTGGCCGAACGACCCACAACCGTCACGCCTTTTGCCGCATAATGCCGGCCCTTCGCGTGCGGCCCCGCACGCGGTCCTCTCCCTGATTGACGCATTGATGGAGGATCTTCGCGTGGCGAAGCCGACCAATAATCCCAAGCTCAAGCTCCTCGGGTTCAACAACCTGACCAAGACGCTGAGCTTCAACATCTACGACATCTGCTACGCGCGCACCCAGCAGCATCAGCAGGAATACATCGAGTACATCGACGAGCAGTACAACGCCGAGCGCCTGACCGAGATCCTCACCGAGGTGGCGGACATCATCGGCGCCAACATCCTCAACGTGGCGCGCCAGGACTACGATCCGCAGGGCGCCTCGGTGACGATGCTGATCTCCGAAGGCCATCTCGACGGCCTGCCGACCCCGGGTTCGCCCGAGCCGGGCACGATCATCCAGAAGGATTCGGTGGTCACGCATCTGGACAAGAGCCACATCACCGTCCACACCTACCCGGAAAACCATCCGGACGCGGGCATCAGCACCTTCCGCGCGGACATCGACGTGTCCACCTGCGGCAAGATCAGCCCGCTGAAGGCCTTGAACTACCTGATCAAGAGCTTCGAGAGCGACATCGTGGTGATGGACTACCGCGTGCGCGGCTTCACGCGCAACGTGCGCGGCATGAAGCACTTCATCGACCACAACGTCGACTCGATCCAGAACTTCATCAGCAAGAGCATCCGCGAGCGCTACGACATGGTCGACGTGAACGTCTACCAGGAGAACATCTTCCACACGAAGATGAAGCTCAAGGAGCTCGATCTCGATACCTACCTGTTCGGCGAAGGCGCCGCCGAGCTGCCGCCCCGCGATGCCAAGCGCATCAGCGAGCGCGTCGATCACGAGATCATGGAAATCTTCTACGGCCGCAACATCCAGCGCTGATGTTTCGGCGCTGATCCGCCGGCCCTGGATCGCTTCACGCCAGCCTCTGCGCGGTCTCCGCGCAGAGGCTTTCTTAATGCCTGCGAGGCCTCAGCAAAGACTCCGATATTCCTTTTGCATTCAGCGGCCTGCGCCTATCGTGGCGGTCGCTGTGGCATGAGGCTACGGCGTTTCAAGTCTTTCAGGAGATTCCCCGATGCCCATCCAGGCCCTGGCCCGCGCCGAGACGCGGGTCGACACGCCACAGCCCGATCACCGCCTCGATGCGACCTCGCCGCTCGCCGTCGATCGTCGTTTCGCCGGCTATCGCGTGCTGATGGTGCCCGGCCTGTTCGGCAGCGGGCCGGACCACTGGCAGTCCGAATGGCAGCGCCGCTACCCGCGTTTCGAGCGCGTCGAACAGGACGACTGGTCCTGGCCGAACCTCGATCGTTGGTCGCGCCGCGTGGTGGAGACCGCGATACAGGCCGAAGAGCCTGTGGTGCTCGTCGCGCACAGCTTCGGCTGCCTGGCGACCGTACGCGCCTCGGTGTTCCAGTCGAACCTGATCGCCGGTGCCCTGCTGGTCGCTCCGGCCGATCCCGCGCGCTTCGGTGTCGAAACCAAGCTGCCGCAGACGACGATCGACTTTCCGACCACCGTGGTCGCGAGCAGCGACGATCCATGGATGACCCTCGACAACGCGCGCCGCTGGGCCGATCGCTGGGGCAGCGGCTTCGTGCGCCTCGATGGCGCCGGCCATATCAACGTCAAGGCGGGTTACACGGAATGGCCGCTGGGCCTGGAACTGCTGGACGGTCTTTGTCAGGCCATTCGGCCGCAGAAGCAGGCGCTGCTCCAGCTTCTCCACTGAAGAAAGCTAAATCCGCGTCGCCTGGGTCGCCCAGCGCGTCTTCGCTGGGCGGTTCGAGACCGGCCGTCGAAGTGTCCGCGAAGTATCCACGGTGAGGGCGGGCACCGGTTCTCGGCCTTGAGTCCCCCAGCCCATCATCCCTCTCAAACCCGGTAAGCGGCGGCCTTCATGAATGCCGCGACACGGCGCATGACCCCGCGCACCGGAGCCGGCAGCGGCTGAGCGCCGAGCTGCGCCGCTTCTTGTCCATGGCGCTGTTCGTCCGCTCGCATGGTCTGTAGCACCGCGCGGCTGCGCTCGTCCTGGGCCGGCAGCTCTCGCAGGTGGTCGTCGAGGTGCTCGGAAACCTGCTTTTCGGTTTCTTCGACGAAGCCCAGGCTCCAGCGATCGCCTGCCATGCCGGCAGCGGCGCCGATCGCGAATGAGCCCGCGTACCAGAGCGGCTGCAGCAGGCTGGGTCGGTCGCCGAGCTCGGCCAGCCGCTGCTCGCACCATTGCAGATGCGCACGCTCCTCGTCGGCAGCGTCGAGCAGGTGCGCGCGGATGGTGGGGTCGCGCGAAACCAAAGCCTGGCCGTGATACAGCGCTTGCGCCGCGATCTCCCCCGCGTGGTTGATGCGCATGAGACCCGCGGCGTGACGGCGCTCGTTCGCATCGAGTTCGGCATCGGGCGCCTCGTCGGCCGGGCTCGGGCGCGCAGCTACCGAGCCCGGCCGAGCGAAACCCGAGAACCGCTGCTGGAAGCCGATCAAAAGCCGATCGGCCGGCGAATACTGGCGGCTCGAACTCATGGTGCGGGCCGCTGCACCTTGATCGACTGAGGCTCACCGAGGAACTTCGGTCGCGTCGACAGCACGAACAGATCGAGCACCGCCTTCACGCGCGCGAAGACCTCTCGCGTATACGGCTGGAAGCTCGGCCCCGGACCGGGCGCCGCGTAGGCGGCCATGCGCATCTCGAGCTTCTTGCCGATGAAGACGGCGCGATAGCAGTGATACTCCTGCGTCACCACGGTGACGCGGTCGAGCCCGAACACTTCCTTGGCGCGGGCGACCGAATCGAGCGTGCGCAGGCCAGCGAAATCCATCGTGATGACGGACTCCGGAATGCCGGCCTTGATGAGCTCCTTGCGCATCTGCCGGGGCTCGTTGTAGGTCTCGTCCGGGTTGGCCCCGCTGACGATGATGTGTTTGATCTTGCCGATCTGGTACAGCTGCACGGCCGCTTCGATGCGCCCGTAGAAATGCGGGTTGGGCTTGCCCCCGCGCGTGTACGGACTCGTACCGAGCACCAGGCCGACATCGTTCTCGGGCAACAGCGCCCAGTTCGTGTAGACGTAGGCGTCCGTGCTGTTGATGACCCAGCGATTGGCCAGCAGCACGATCAAGCCGAGCCCGAACACGGCGACCCAGAGCCCGCGCCAGAGCCGGCGCCGCAGACGTTTGAAGCGAAGATTGGCCACGACCCTCCAGCGGTGTGATGGTCAGCAGAAATACGCGTCTAGTCTAACAACCGATGCAGCGCCGGGTTGTTCCGAGCCGATCTTGGAGCCGGCTTCAGTGCGTCAGCCGGCGCATGCCCTGCTCCAGCCCCGCCAGGGTCAGCGGGAACATGCGGTCCTGGCCAATGAGCTTCTGCACCATGGCCACCGACGGCGTGTATTCCCAGCGTTGCTCGGCCTCGGGATTGAGCCAGATCAGGTTGCGATAGGTATCGGCGACGCGCTGCATCCACACCGAGCCGGCTTCCTCGTTCCAGTGCTCGACGCTGCCGCCGGGCTGGGCGATTTCATAAGGGCTCATCGCGGCATCGCCGATGAACACCACCTTGTAGTCCGGCGTGTACTTGTGCAGCACGTCGAAGGTCGGAATGCGCTCCTGGTGCCGGCGCAGGTTGTCCTTCCAGACGCTCTCGTAGATGAAGTTGTGGAAGTAGAAGTATTCGAGGTGCTTGAACTCGGTCTTGGCGGCCGAGAACAGTTCCTCGCAGAGGCGGATGTACGGGTCCATCGAGCCGCCGATATCGAGGAACAGCAGCACCTTGGCCGCATTGCGGCGCTCGGGGACCATCTTGATGTCGAGATAGCCCGCATTGCGCGCGGTCGAGGTGATGGTGTCGTCGAGATCGAGCTGATCGGGCGCGCCCTCGCGCGCGAAGCGGCGCAAACGGCGCAGCGCCACCTTGATGTTGCGCGTGCCGAGCTCGACGGTGTCGTCGAGGTTCCTGAAGTCGCGCTTTTCCCAGACCTTGACCGCCTTCTTCTGCCCACCCTGGCCGCCGATGCGCACGCCTTCGGGGTTGTAGCCGCCGTTGCCGAACGGGCTCGTGCCACCGGTGCCGATCCACTTGTTGCCGCCCTGGTGGCGCTCCTTCTGCTCCTCCAGGCGCTGCTTGAGCGTCTCCATGAGCTTGTCGAGCCCGCCGAGCGCCGCGATCTTGGCCTTCTCCTCGTCGGACAGATGCTTGTCGATCTGCTTGCGCAGCCAGTCCTCCGGAATGCTCTCGCCGAAGATTTCGCCGGTCACCGCCTCGACGCCCTTGAAGTAGGCCGCGAACGCGCGATCGAAGCGGTCGTACTGGCTCTCGTCCTTGACCAGCGTGGTGCGCGCCAGATGGTAGAAATCGTCGAGCGAGAAGATGGCGACGTGCTTGGACAGCGCTTCGAGCAGAGTGAGAAACTCCGAGAGCGCCGTCTTGAGACCGGCCGCGCGCAGCGTGAAGAAGAACGAGAACAGCATGGCTCAGACCTGTTCCTTGAAAAATCGCACGATCCGCATTGTACGCATCCGCCGGAGGCCGGCTTGAGCGCAACCCTTTCGAAACCCGCCCGAAAATCGACGATCAGCGCCACCGAACTGGCTGAGATCGAACGTCATCTGTCCAGGCGCTGCGCGGTCATGAAGCGGCTCATCAAGACCCATGGCTCGTGCACGATCGGGCGTTCGCGGCGCGACCCGTTCCACGTGCTGTGCACCTCGATCATCAGCCAGCAGCTATCGGTGAAGGCCGCCGATACCATCCAGGCGCGCGTGGCGACCGCGGTGCTCGCGGGCGCCGCAGAAAAAGGGGGGTTCATGCCCGCGCATTTCATCGAAGTGGAATTCGACCTGCTGCGCAGCGCCGGGCTGTCGACCGCCAAGGCCAAGTGGCTCATCGCGATCGCGCAGAAAGTGCACAGCGGCGAGTTCAGCTTCGAAAAACTGCGCAAGCTCGACGACGAGGCCGCCATCGAAGCGCTCGACGCCCTGCCCGGCATCGGCCGCTGGACCGCCGAGATGTACCTGATGTTCGCGCTCGCGCGGCGCGACCTGTTTGCGCTCGACGACGTCGGCCTGCGCAACGGCGTGAACCGGCTGTTCAACGACGGAGCGAAGCTCGACGACGCGGCGACGCTGGCGATCGCCGAGCGCTGGCGCCCTTATCGCTCGATCGCGAGCTGGTACCTGTGGCGCGCGATGGAAGCGGCGCCGAAGGTCGGCTGAAGCGCGCCTCTACCAGGCCCGCAGGTATTGATTCGGAGCCTGCAGTTCCACGCCGAGCGCCTTGGCGGCGTGATAGGGCCAGTACGGATCGCGCAGCAGCTCGCGCGCGAGCAGCACGCAGTCGGCTTCTTCGGCCTGCAGGATCGCCTCGGCCTGCTTGGGCTCGGTGATCAGGCCGACGGCGCCGGTCGCGATGCCGGCTTCGCGCCGGACCTGCGCCGAGAACGGCACCTGATACCCCGGCGCCAGCGGAATCTTGGTGCGCGCCAGCAGGCCGCCCGTGGAGACATCGATCAGATCGACCCCGAGCGCTTTCAGACGGCGCGCGAGCTCGATGCTCTGCTCGACATCCCAACCGCCTTCGAGACCGACGGTATCGGCCCAATCGGTCGCCGAAATGCGCACCCAGAGCGGCAAGTGATCCGGCCAGACCGCACGCGTCGCCGTCACCGTTTCGAGCAGCAGGCGCACGCGCTTGTCGTAGCTGCCGCCGTAGTCGTCGGTGCGCTGATTGCTCAGCGGCGACAGGAACTGGTGCAGCAGATAGCCGTGCGCGGCGTGTAGTTCGATGAGCTCGAAGCCTGCGTCGAACGCGCGCCTGGCCGCATCGGCGAACAGACCCGGCAGCGCCTGGATTTCGGCGAGCGTCATCGCCCGCGGCTGCGGATAACTGTCGCTGAAGGCGATCGCGCTCGGGGCGACGACGTCGCTCCAGCCGCCGTCCTCGGGCGCGACACGCGCATTACCGATCCAGGGCTGCGAGGTGCTGGCCTTGCGGCCGGCGTGCGCGAGCTGCACGCCCGGCACCGCACCGGCTTGCCGGATGAAACGCGTGATCGGTGCCCAGGCCGCGACCTGGTCGTCGTTGTAGATCCCCGCGTCGGCCGGCGAAATGCGCCCGCGTGCTTCGATCGCCGAAGCTTCGGCGATCACCAGCCCGGCGCCGCCGATCGCGCGCGAACCCAGGTGCACGCGATGCCAATCGGTGACCACGCCGTCGACGGCCGAGTACTGGCACATCGGCGACACCACGATGCGATTGCGCAGCGTGATGCCGCGTTGCTGCAACGGTTCGAACAGTCGGCTCATGGGATCGAACTCCTGGGTGCTTACTGACCGCGACGCGACATGAAGGCGATGCGCTCGAACAGATGCACGTCCTGCTCGTTCTTGAGCAGCGCCCCGTAGAGCGGCGGCAGCGTCTTCTTGCCGGAGGATTCGCGCAGCACGGTCGGGTCGATGTCCTCGGCCATCAGCAGCTTGAGCCAGTCGAGCAGCTCGGACGTCGAGGGCTTCTTCTTGAGCCCGGGCAGTTCGCGCAGGCCGAAGAACACTTCCATCGCTTCCTTGGTGAGGTTCTTCTTCAGATCGGGGAAGTGCACGTCGACGATCTGCTGCATCGTTTCCTTGTCCGGGAAGCGGATGTAGTGGAAGAAGCAGCGGCGCAGGAACGCGTCGGGCAGCTCCTTCTCGTTGTTGCTCGTGATGATGATGACAGGCCGCTGTCTGGCGCGGACGGTCTGGCGCGTCTCGTGGACGTAGAACTCCATCTGGTCGAGTTCGCGCAGCAGGTCGTTCGGGAACTCGATGTCGGCCTTGTCGATTTCATCGATCAGCAGCACCGGCGCGGTGTCGGCTTCGAAAGCCTCCCAGAGCTTGCCGCGCACGATGTAGTTGCCGATGTCCTTGACCTTGGAATCGCCGAGCTGGGAGTCGCGCAGGCGCGACACCGCGTCGTATTCGTAGAGACCGTGCTGGGCCTTGGTCGTCGACTTGATCGCCCAATCGAGGAAGGGCTTGCCGAGCGCATTCGCCACTTCGCGCGCGAGCTGGGTCTTGCCGGTGCCCGGCTCGCCCTTGACGAGCAGTGGGCGCCCGAGCACGACCGCGGCGTTCACGGCCATGGTCAGGTCATTGGTGGCGACGTAGTTTTCGGTGCCTTCGAAGCGCACGGGACTTCCTCTAGCGAACAGGGGGATGCCTGCAGTCTAAGGATTCGGGGGGCCGCTGTCCTTTATCGCCTAGAGCAGGACCGGCGCGTTCGGCAGCTCGTCGCCGACGTCGGCGCGCCCGCAGGGATAGCGTGCGAGCACGCCGGACACCGACTCGATGCCCGCGATCGCGCCTTCGCCGAAGCGGCCGGCGGCGAAGTGCTTTTCGATCACCCGGCAGCAGGCGTCCCATTCGGATTGCGGAACACGTCCGCCCGCGACGCCCCGATCGGCGACGATTTCGACGTCGCGATCGGCCAGCAGCACGTAGATCAGCACGCCGTTGTTGTCCTCGGTGTCCCAGACGCGCAGCTGCGTGAAGACCTCGATGGCCCGCTCGCGCGGCGAGACGCTGGCCCACAGATGCGGCAAAGACAGCCCGGCCTCGACCGCGAAGCGCACTTCGCCCGGATGCAGGCGCTCATGTCGTTTCACCGCGGCTTCGATATCGGCGAGTACGCTTGCCGGAAAGCGTTTGCGCGTGGTCCAGCGGCCGACGAGCAGATGGCGCAACAGACGATGGAGCCGATTGGGATTCGCCGCCATCACCAGTCTCCCGAGGCGCCGCCGCCTCCGAACCCGCCACCACCACCGCCAAAACCGCCGCCGCCACCAAACCCGCCCCCGCCGAAACCTCCGCCACCG
This sequence comes from Hydrocarboniphaga effusa AP103, assembly GCF_000271305.1. GTDB lineage: Bacteria > Pseudomonadota > Gammaproteobacteria > Nevskiales > Nevskiaceae > Hydrocarboniphaga > Hydrocarboniphaga effusa. The sequence goes on along the minus strand of NZ_AKGD01000001.1, from coordinate 2,171,754 downwards.
AACCCTCCGCCCCAGCCGCCGCGACGGCCGCCACCGATGCCGTTGCTCCAGCCGCCGCCGAGTCCGCCGAGCATGACGATGACGGCCGCGAACAGGCCGAAGACGACGCCGAGCGACAGCGCCGTGAACAAGGCGGTGCCGACGCCGGCGATCGACAGCGCCGTGACGCCGCCGAAGAAGCGGTTGCTGATGTTGCGCACGAACAGGCCGACCACCACGCCGATGATCAGGCAGGCCAGCGCGGTCTTGAACGCATCGTCGCCACCGCGATGCGAGCGATCGCGCGAAGGCTCGGGCAGCGCCTCGCCCTGCACGACCGCGATCAGCGCATCGACGCCGGCCGACACGCCCATGTAGTAGTCGCCGCGCCGGAAATACGGGCTGATGACGTCGGCGACGATGCGCTTGGCGACCGCGTCGGGCAGCGCGCCTTCGAGCCCGTAGCCGACCTCGATGCGCAGCTTGCGATCGTCCTTGGCGACGAGCAGCAGGGCGCCGTCATCGACGCCCTTGCGCCCGAGCTTCCACTGCTCGGCGACGCGAATGCCGAACTGCTCGATGGTCTCGTCGCCCGTGGTCGGCACGATCAGCACCGCGATCTGGCTGCCCTTGCTCTGCTCGAACGCGGCGAGCTTGGATTCGAGCGCCTGCTGCTCGGTCGCGGTCAGCGTGCCGGTCTGGTCGGTCACGCGGGCCTGCAACTTCGGCACCTCGACGGTCTGCGCCTGCGCCACTCCGAGGGCGCAGAGCAGCACGAGCGCGAGCGCGCGCAGCAGGATCACGGCGGGCCTCGTCGCGAGCGCGGCTTCAGGAGCCGAAATCGACCTTCGGCGGCGCCGAGATCTGCGCCTCGTTCTCGACCTTGAAGTTCGGCTTGACGCTCGCGCCCGTGAACTTGGCCGTCAGGTTGCTCGGGAACGAGCGCACGGTGGTGTTGTAGGCCTGCACCGAGTCGATGTAACGCTTGCGCGCCACGGTGATGCGGTTCTCGGTGCCTTCGAGCTGGGCCTGCAGGTCGCGGAAGTTCTGGTTCGACTTGAGGTCCGGATAGTTCTCGGTGACCACGAGCAGGCGCGACAGCGCCGAGGTCAGCTGGCCCTGCGCCTGCGTGAACTTCTCGAACGCGGCCGGATCGTTGACGAGCTCGGGCGTGGCCTGGATGCCGCCGACGCGCGCACGCGCCTCGGTGACCTCGGTCAGCACCCTCTCTTCCTGCGCGGCGTAGCCCTTTACGGTGTTGACGAGATTCGGCACGAGGTCGGCGCGACGCTGGTACTGGTTGAGCACTTCGGACCAGGCGGCGTTCACGGCCTCGTCCTGCTGCTGGAGGGTGTTGTAGCCGCAGCCCGACAGCAGCACGACCGCAACGAGCGGCGCGATCCAGCGCATCAGTAGATTCCCACGCTTCATGTACGACTCCCCGGTTGAGCGATCAGCTTGCGCGATCAGGCGATGAGATGTTGATGCTAGCGGCAGGCGCGATTTCAAGGCTGAACGCGATGAGCTGGCATCATAGTGGCCGTTTTGGAATCGCTCGCCGAACCACGCCGTGACCGCTCCCGCCGCATCGCCTTCGCCCCACGTCGCTTTCGCCGCACTGCGCCATCCGGGCTTTCGCCAGTTTTTCGCCTGGTCGGCGATGGCGATGATGGCCGATAGCATCGAGCACGTGATCAGCTACTGGGTGATCTTCCAGAAGTTCCACTCGGCCGCGCTCGGCGGCTTCGCGGTGATTTCGCACTGGCTGCCGTTTCTGCTGTTCTCGGTGTACTCGGGCGCGCTGTCCGACCGCTACGACCCGCGGCGCATGATCCAGCTCGGCATGGGCCTGTTCGCGGGCGTCTCGCTGGCCTGGGGCGCGCTGTTCATCACCGACAGCCTGCAACTCTGGCATGCGGCGACTCTGCTGATCGTCCACGGCTGTGCCGGCGTGCTCTGGGGTGCGCCGGCGCAGGTGCTGATCTACGACATCGTCGGTCCCGCGCATCTGCAGAGTGCGGTGCGACTCAACGCCACCGCGCGCCAGCTCGGCCTGCTCACCGGGCCAGCCATCGGCGGCGCATTTCTGCTCACGTTCGGACCCAAGCTTGGCATTCTGGTCAACGCGGCACTGTACCTGCCCTTCATCCTCTGGCTCGTCGCTGCACCCTACGGGCCGAAGTTCCGCGCAGCCGGCAGCGCGGTCAGACAGCGCGCCATTCGAACGCTCGGCGACGTCTGGCGAGCGGCACAGGAAGTCGGGCGCAATCGCGTGATTGCGACGATGACCGCACTCGCCGGCTCGGCTTCGCTGTTCATCGGCAACGCCTACCAGGCGCAGATGCCGGGCTTCGCACAGGGGCTCGGCCACGGCCATGTCGATTTCTCGTACAGCGCGCTGCTGGCAGCCGACGCGGCCGGGGCACTGACGGCCGGCATCCTGCTCGAAAGCCGCAGCCTGCTGCGCCCGGCGGTGCGCAGCGCCTGCGTGCTCGCGATGCTCTGGTGCGTACTGCTCGCAGCATTCGCATTCAATCCGCTGTATCCCCTGTCGCTCGTGCTGCTGTTCTGCGCAGGTTTCGTCGAGCTCGCCTTCAACGCGATGTCGCAAACGCTGGTACAGCTCGAAGCGCCGGTGCAGATGCGCGGCAAGGCGATCGGCGTCTACAACATGTTCGCGATGGGCATGCGCACTTTCAGCGGCGTCACCGTGGGCCTGGTCGGCCAGCAGATCGGCATTCACTGGTCACTCGCGCTGAGCGCGACTCTGCTGTTCATCGTGGTCGGCCTGCTCATGAACCGCGTGCGCCGCGCCGCCTGACTTTCAAAGGATTTTTCGATGATTCAACGCTACGAGGTTGGCCCGCGGCTGTCGGAAATGGCCATTCACAATGGCGTCGCTTATCTGGCCGGGCAAATTCCGGATGACCGCGGTGCCGACATTCGCGGCCAGACCGCGCAGGTGCTCGCTTCGATCGACGCCCTGCTCTTCCAGGCCGGCACCGACAAGCGCCGCATCCTGCGCGCCGAAATCTTCCTCGCCGATATCCGCGACATCGGTGCGATGAACGAAGTCTGGGATGCCTGGGTGGTGCCGGGTCACACGCCGCCGCGCGCGACTGTGCAGGCCAGCCTGGCTCAGGCCGATTGGAAGATCGAGATCGTGGTGACGGCGGCGGTTTGAGTTTCGGCGTTCGCCTCGCGCCACGAAAAAGGCCTCGCAGTCGCGAGGCCTTTTTCACATCGACGCAGCCGATCAGCCGTTGTAGCGCTGCTCCAGCGCCTCGACGGCCGGCAGCTTCTTGCCTTCGAGGAACTCGAGGAAGGCGCCGCCGGCCGTGGAGATGTAGCCCACGTCCTTTTCGATGCCGAACTTGGCGACCGCGGCGACGGTGTCGCCGCCGCCGGCGATCGACATCGCGCTCGACTTGGCGATGGCCTCGGCGAGCGCCTTGGTACCGGCCGCGAAGTTGTCGAACTCGAACACGCCGACCGGGCCGTTCCAGACGATGGTGCCGGCCTTGGCCATGATGTCGGCAAGTTCGGCCGACGTCTTCGGGCCGATGTCGAAGATCATTTCGTCCTCGCCGACATCGGTCGCCGCCTTCACGGTCGGAGTGGCGTCGGCTGCGAACTTGGTCGCGGTGACGACGTCGACCGGAATCGGCACCGAGGCGCCGCGCGCGGCGAGCTTGTCGATGATGCGCTTGGCTTCGGGAACCAGATCCTTCTCGGCCAGCGACTTGCCGATCGGCAGGCCCGAGGCGAGCAAGAAGGTGTTGGCGATGCCACCGCCGACGACGAGCTGATCGACCTTGTCGGCGAGCGCGTCGAGAATCGTGAGCTTGGTCGATACCTTGGAGCCACCGACGATGGCGACCAGCGGGCGCTTGGGGTTCAGCAGCGCAGCGCCGAGCGCTTCGAGCTCGGCGGCGACCAGCGGGCCGGCGCAGGCCACCGGCGCGGCCAGCGCGAGCGCATGCGTGGTGGCTTCGGCGCGGTGCGCGGTGCCGAAGGCGTCGTTGGCGTAGACGTCGCAGAGCGCGGCCATCTTCTTGGCGAGTTCTTCGCTGTTCTTCTTCTCGCCCTTGTTGCAGCGGCAGTTCTCGAGCAGCACGACTTCGCCGGGCTTGACCGTGAAGCCGCCGTCGACCCAGTTCTGGATCAGCCTCACGTCCTGGCCGAGCAGTTCGCTCATGCGCTTGGCGATCGGCGCGAGCGAATCGGCCGGCTTGAACTCGCCTTCGGTCGGACGGCCGAGATGCGAGGTGACCATCACCGCAGCGCCCTTTTCGAGCGCCAGCTTGATGCCCGGAATCGAGGCGCGGATGCGCGTGTCTTCGGCGACGCTGCCGTCGTCGTTCTGCGGCACGTTGAGGTCGGCGCGGATGAACACGCGCTTGTTCTTGAGATCGAGGTCAGCGAGTTTCTTGAATTGCATGTCTGGGTCCGTGAGGCGTGAGGAGTGAGTAATGAGGCGTTGAAACGAAAGAAGGGTGAGGCTGAGCGCGCTGTTGCGCCTCACGCCTCACCCCTCGCGCCTCACATAAGCAGAGGCTTACTTACCGGCCACCACGCGCGCCAGTTCGAGGCACTTGTTGGAATAGCCCCACTCGTTGTCGTACCAGGAGACGAGCTTGACGAAGGTCGAGTCGAGCGCGATGCCGGCTTCGGCATCGAAGATCGAGGTGCGCGCGTCGCCGCGGAAATCGGTGGCGACGACCTTGTCTTCGGTGTAGCCGAGGATGCCCTTGAGGGCGCCTTCGGACTGCGCCTTCATTTCGGCCTTGATCTCTTCGTACGTGGCCGGCTTTTCGAGTTCGGCGGTCAGGTCGACCACGGAAACGTCGGAGGTCGGCACGCGGAAGCTCATGCCCGTGAGCTTCTTGTTGAGCGACGGAATCACCACGCCGACGGCCTTGGCGGCGCCGGTCGACGACGGAATGATGTTCTCGAGAATGCCGCGTCCACCGCGCCAGTCCTTGCTGCTCGGACCGTCGACGGTCTTCTGCGTCGCGGTCGTCGCGTGCACGGTCGTCATCAGGCCGCGCTTGATGCCCCACTTGTCGTGCAGCACCTTGGCGAGCGGCGCGAGGCAGTTGGTCGTGCACGAGGCGTTGCTGACGATGGTCTGGCCGGCGTAGGTCGTGTGGTTCACGCCGTAGACGAACATGGGGGTGTCGTCTTTCGACGGAGCCGACAGGATGACCTTCGGCGCGCCGGCGTCGAGGTGCTTGGTCGCCGTGGCCTTGTCGAGGAACAGGCCGGTCGATTCGATGACCACGTCCACGCCCAGGTCGCCCCACTTCAGCGCGGCCGGATCGCGTTCCTGCGTCAGGCGGATCTTCTTGCCGTTGACGAACAGCGCGCCGCCTTCGACGGCGATCTCGCCCTTGAAGTGACCGTGCACGGAGTCGTACTTGAGCATGTAGGCGAGATAGTCGGGATCGAGCAGGTCGTTGATGCCGACGATTTCGATGTCCGGGAAGTTCTGCACCGCGGCGCGGAGCACGTTGCGGCCGATGCGGCCGAAGCCGTTGATGCCCACTTTCACTGCCATGTCTCGATCCTCTTTAGCTGGTGTTGACGAAGATTGATGGTGGAAATGCGCTCTTAGCCGACGAGGGCCAGGACGCGCTTGACGATGTTGTCGGGGGTCAGTCCGAAGTGCTCGAACAGCGCCGCCGCCGGAGCCGATTCGCCGAAGGTGTCGACACCGAGCACGTCACCGTCGTCGCCGACGAAGGCGCGCCAGTAGTGCGTGACACCAGCTTCGACGGCCAGGCGCTTCTTGCTCTTGGGCAGCACGCTCGCGCGATACGCCGCGTCCTGCTTGAGGAAGCGCTCGGCGCAGGGCATCGAGACGACGCGCACCGCGACACCCTGGTCGGCGAGCTTCTTGGCCGCGTCGACGCTGATACCGACTTCGGAACCCGTGGCGATGATGATCGCACTCGCTTCACCGGCCGCTTCATGAACGACGTAGCCGCCGCGCAAAATCTGCGCCGCCTGGCCCGCCGGATGCGGCTGGATCGGCAGGTTCTGGCGCGACAGCGCGAGCGCGGTCGGACCATCGCGGCGCTCGATGGCGGCCTGCCAGGCGATCGCGGTTTCGAAGGCGTCGGCCGGGCGCCAGGTCTCGAGGTGCGGAATCAGGCGCAGCGACGAAACATGCTCGACCGGCTGATGCGTCGGACCGTCTTCGCCGAGGCCGATGGAATCATGCGTGAACACGTGGATCACGCCGATCTTCATGAGCGCGGCCATGCGCACGGCGTTGCGCGAGTAATCGGAGAACACCAGGAAGGTGCCGCCGAACGGAATCAGTCCGCCGTGCAGCGCGATGCCGTTCATGGCCGCGGCCATGCCGAATTCGCGCACGCCGTAAGACAGGTAATTGCCGTGCACGCGGTCGGGCTTGCTGGTCAGCGCGCCCTCCCACTTGGTGAGGTTGGATTCGGTCAAATCGGCCGAACCGCCGAGGAACTCGGGCAGCTCCGGAGCGAGCAGGTTCAGCGCGTTCTGCGAGGCCTTGCGCGTGGCGACCGGCTTGTCGACGGCGGCAAAGCTCGTGTGCAGCTTGGCGACGATGTCGTTCCAGTTCTCGGGCAGTTTGCCGTCGATGCGACGAGCGAGTTCAGCCGCTTCCTTCGGATAATCGGCGGCATAGCGATCGAACAGCGCCTGCCAGCCCCGCTGGGCGGCGGCGCCTTTATCAAGCGCGTTCCAGCCGTCGCGGATGTCCTGCGGAATTTCGAACGGCGCATGCGGCCAGGCCAGCTGCTCGCGCGTCTTGGTGATTTCGTCGGCACCGAGCGGCGCGCCGTGGCTCGATTCCTTGCCGGCCTTGTTCGGCGAACCCCAGCCGATGATGGTCTTGCAGCAGATCAGCGTCGGCTTGTCCTTGGACGCGCGGGCGGTTTCGAGCGCGAGCTTGATCTCGTGCGGGTTGTGGCCGTCGACGTTGCGAACCACCTGCCAGCCGTAAGCCTCGAAACGGCCCGGCGTGTCGTCGGCGAACCAGTCGTGGACTTCGCCGTCGATCGAGATGTTGTTGTCGTCATACAGCACGACGAGCTTGCCGAGGCCCAGCGTACCGGCCAGCGAGCAGGCCTCGTGGCTGATGCCTTCCATGAGGCAGCCGTCGCCCACGAACACGTAGGTGTGGTGATCGACCACCGGAAAGCCGTCGCGGTTGAACTGCCAGGCCAGCACCGATTCGGCGATCGCCATGCCGACCGCGTTCGCCAGCCCCTGGCCGAGCGGCCCGGTGGTGGTCTCGACGCCGGCGGTCACGAACTGCTCGGGATGGCCCGGCGTCTTGCTCTTGAGCTGGCGGAAATTCTTGAGATCGTCGATCGACAGCGGGTAGCCGGCCAAGTGCAGCAGCGAGTACAGCAGCATCGAGCCGTGGCCGTTGCTGACGACGAAGCGATCGCGGTTGAACCACTTCGGGTCGGCCGGATTGTGAACCAGAAAATCGTTCCAGAGCACTTCGGCGATGTCGGCCATGCCCATCGGCATTCCGGGATGGCCGGAGTTGGCCTTTTGCACCGCATCCATCGAGAGGGCGCGGATCGCATTGGCAAGTTCAAGACGAGTGGGCATCGAGACGAACAACCTCACAAAGTACAGGGGTGGCGGATTGGTTCCGGCGAAGCCGGCCGCGAGGCTCATTGGCCCCGCTTTTCGAACGGGCAACACTTTGCAAACGACATTGGTTTGCAGCTGCAAACGACCATCCGTTTGCAAACGACAAGGCCGGCAACATGGCCGGCCTTGAAGTGGAATTACATGATCTCGACGACTTAGAGGTCGAAGCTGGCGTCCAGCGGCTCGAGATCGACTTTCGGCTGCTGGATGGCAGGCAGATCCTGCTCGGCGAGCACGTCGCGACCGACGTAGCCGTCGGCGATCTCACGCAGTGAGAGCACGGTGGACTTGTGGTTGCCCCACGGCAGGCGTGCTTCGGCCCCACGAGCCAGCTGGCGCGCACGCTTGGCAGCGACCAGGGTCAGTTCGAACTGGTTGGGAATTCTGAGCAGGCAATCTTCGGCGGTAACACGAGCCATTTGCAGCGACCCCGGCACGGGAAAAGGGGCAATATTTTAGCCTTTCTGATCCGGCGATGCCACCAAGCTGGCGATCAGGTCGGCGTGCAGGGCGATCTGGCCGTCTCTCCTGAGGCGCCGTTCGAGCAAAATCGACCCAAGCTGCTCGACCGCCCGCTCGAAATTCTCGTTGACGATCAGATGATCGTATTCGCCGTAGTGCGACATCTCGGCCCGGGCCGAGGCCATGCGTCCCTCGATGATTTCATCGCTGTCGGTCGCGCGCGAACGCAGCCGGCGCTCGAGCTCCTGCGCGGACGGCGGCAGGATGAAGATGCTCACCACATCGGCGATCTGCTCACGCACCTGGCGTGCGCCCTGCCAGTCGATGTCGAGAATCACGTCATGCCCGGCCTGCAGCAGCGCTTCGGTGCGCCGGCGCCCGGTACCGTAGCGGCGACCGAATACGTCGGCGTACTCGAGAAAATCCCGCGCTTCGACACGGCGCTGGAATTCGGCGGCGTCGACGAAGTTGTAGTGCACGCCTTCGGTTTCGCCCGCGCGCGGAGCGCGCGTCGTGTACGAGACGGAAATCTCGGCATGAATTCCGTGCGCCGCCAGCCAAGGCAACAAGGCTCGGCTCAGGCTCGTTTTTCCGCCGCCGGAGGGGGCCGACAAAATATAGAGATGACCCCGTGGGGCCTGACGCTGGCTCATCGGGACGGGCTTACTCGATGTTCTGCACTTGTTCGCGCATCTGTTCGATGGCCACTTTCATGTCGACGGCGCTACGCGTCATCTCCGCGTCCTGCGATTTCGACGACAGCGTATTGGCCTCGCGATTGAGCTCCTGCATGAGGAAATCCAGACGCCGGCCGATCGGCTCCTGTCGAGACAGGGCGGCGCGAACTTCGACCAGATGCGAAGCCAGACGCGAGAGTTCTTCTTCCACGTCGAGCCGCTGCAGCGCGAGAACCAACTCCTGCTCGATACGCGCCGGATCGAGTTCGACCTGCAGGTCACGCGCCTTTTGGCGCAGCCTTTCGAGCCATTGCGTGCGCACGATCGCATAGCGCTCGCGCACCTGGGACGCCAGCGCCTCAACCGCGTCGCAACGTTCGGCGATGAACTGCGCGAGGCGCTCGCCTTCGCGGGATTTGGTCTCGGCGAACTCGGCAAGCGCCTGTCTGAACAACTGGCGAGCGGCCTGCATCAGCGGCACCGGGTCCTGCGGCGTTTCACGGGTAACGCCCGGAAACGAGAGTACGCGTAGCGGATCTGGCAACGCGGTCGCGGTCAGTGCTTGGGCGATCCGGTCGAGCGCCGCGCTGACCTGCGCGAGCCGCTCATCATCGACTTCGAGAGCCGCGTTGGCTGTGGTGTCGCGCGTAAGCCGAAGACCGCCTTCGACTTTCCCGCGCGCGAGATGCGCCAGCGCGAGCGCGCGGAACTCGTTCTCAAGCCCGCGAACTTCGTCGGGAAGTTTGAACTGCAGATCGAGGTAACGGTGATTGACCCCGCGCAGCTCCCAGCTGAGCCGCCCCCAAGGCCCCTGAGCCTCGGCCCGAGCATAACCCGTCATGCTGCGAATCATGATGTGTCCCGGCCACCCGCCGTCAGTGCAAAGGGGCGACAGTTTAGTCGCCGGGCACAAAAACGGCGCGGAATGAATTCCGCGCCGTATCGCCATCCACTCGATTCGGCGGGCTTGCCGCCGAATGGATCAAACGATCGGAGTGGGGGCAGGGGCAAGCGCCGGTTCGGCGGCAGCCGGAGTCGGCTCAACGACCTTCTTGACGGCCTTGCGAGCCTTCTTGGCAACCGACTTGGCCTTTCCGATCAGCTTCTTGGCCGTTTTCTTGACGCTGAGTTTCTTAGCGCCGGCCTTCTTTGCAACTTTCTTGGTGGCCTTCTTGGCACCGACCTTCTTCACGGCCTTTTTGGAAGCAGCCTTCTTGGCGACCTTTTTGGTGGCCTTTTTGGCGCTGACCTTCTTCACGGCCTTCTTCGTGGCTTTCTTCGCCGCGGCCTTCTTAACAACCTTCTTCACGGCCTTTTTGGCGGTCTTCTTAGACGCCTTCTTGGCCGACTTCTTAGCCACTTTGGATTTCACCGCCATGTGTCTATCCTCCGTCGATAGAGACGTTCAAGCAAGTTTGAGATTAACCACGAAGAAACCATTCTTCGCTATTTTGGAACTTTACGCATTTGCAAAAAAAAGTCAATCCTCTATCACAAGCGCTTTGTCGTCACATGCTTAGAGCATGTTCTTTATGTGCACTTTCCGTACTTATCGCTTATACGGCGAATGCAAAGAGCGACGGAAGCCCTATTCCACTGCTGGCCTACAGCATCGTTGACGAGTTCAATCACGATATTTCCAGCTTCACCCAAGGCCTCGAGATAAAAAATGGCCTGCTTTATGAATCGGCCGGAGGTTATGGCCGCTCGTCTCTTTCCATTAGTGACTTCCGTGCCCGGAAGCCGCCCGCGAAGCACAAAGGTCCTGCGGAAGCCTTCCTGGAAGGGTTGACTTGGGTCGGCGACGAACTTTTCATCCTGACGTGGCGGGAGCGCGTGGTCTTCGTCGTCGATTCGAGTATTCGCGAGCGGCGTCGCTTGCAAAACCCGACCGAAGGCTGGGGAATCACCCATCTCCCCACGATGGGGGGTGACCATTTACTGGTCAGCGACGGGTCGTCAACTTTGACCGAGCGGGCTCCCTCTAACTGGGAGGCGCTCCGCGCGATCGAAGTAACGGCGTCGGGAAAGCCCGTCGATCAACTCAACGAGCTCGAGTTCGTAAAGGGCCGGGTTTATGCCAACGTCTGGCACAGCGATCGGATTGCAGTGCTTGATCCGCAGACCGGTCACGTCTTGAATTGGCTGGATCTCAGTGCGCTGCAGAGCCGTTTTGCCAAGCCGGCAGGCTGGGATGCCGAGGAACACGTGCTCAACGGCATTGCTTACGACGTTCAGACCCAGCATTTACTGGTCACCGGGAAATGCTGGCCTAAAATATTCGAGCTGAAAGTCGAAGGCGTGAGCTCGCACTAGTTCGGGCAGAACTTCAAGGGCGGCCGAGGCCGCCCTTGAACAATAGGCCCCGGAAGCGCTATTGCTTATCCGAGAACGTCACCTTTCCCTTGTTCTTCTCGCTGGTTTTCTTGCCCCAACCTTTTACGCGCTTATCGACATCTTCGATGCTCGTAAACGGGGATTTCCTCCGCTCTTCGACAATCGCGGCGGCCGTTTTGTCGCCAACGCCATCGAGTTCCTTGGCCAGAGTCTTGGCATCGGCTGTATTGATATTGACCGCCCACGAGGTGCTCGCGAAAAGCAGAATCGAGGCGGACAACAATGCGTTGGTGAGAAAGCGCATGGGGAAGCTCCGACGGTATGCCGCAAAATTGCGACATAGCCATGCTGCTCCGGCGGGGTACAGCATCCGTGGACGCGTTTCACAGAAATCGGGAATCCTGCTTCGGTTTTTCACCCCAGATCACAGAAGAGAGGACTAAAAAAGGAAAACCCCCGCCGGTTTCCCGGAGGGGGTTTGGATTTAAGAGCCTGGCAGTGACCTACTCTCGCATGGTCTTGCCACACTATCATCGGCGCTGAGTCGTTTCACTTCCGTGTTCGGGATGGGAACGGGTGGTTCCAACTCGCTAATGCCGCCAGGCAAACTGGCTGGGGTATCGGTTCTTAGGTGCCGATACGCCCGAATTTGGTTTGTAGTCGAATCACTATGAAGCGCTGTTTCAACGTCGGTCAGTGATGACGTGAAAATCGTTTTTGCGTATTCGTGTTGCCACGAAAATGCTTGAGCGTTATATGGTCAAGCCGCACGAGCAATTAGTACACCTTAGCTACACGCATTACTGCGCTTCCACATGGTGCCTATCAACCTCCTAGTCTTGAAGGGCTCTTAAGGGAGATCAAGTCTCCGCGAAGTCTCATCTTGAGGTGGGCTTCCCGCTTAGATGCTTTCAGCGGTTATCCCGTCCGTATTTAGCTACCCAGCGATGCCACTGGCGTGACAACTGGAACACCAGAGATACGTTCAACCCGGTCCTCTCGTACTAAGGTCAACTCCTCTCAAACTTCGAACGCCCACGGCAGATAGGGACCGAACTGTCTCACGACGTTCTGAACCCAGCTCGCGTACCACTTTAACCGGCGAACAGCCGGACCCTTGGGACCTGCTACAGCCCCAGGATGTGATGAGCCGACATCGAGGTGCCAAACACTGCCGTCGATATGGACTCTTGGGCAGTATCAGCCTGTTATCCCCGGAGTACCTTTTATCCGTTGAGCGATGGCCCTTCCATACAGAACCACCGGATCACTTAGACCTACTTTCGTACCTGCTCGACTTGTTTGTCTCGCAGTCAAGCTAGCTTATGCCTATGCACTCAAGAGCGCGATTTCCGACCGCGCTGAGCTAACCTTCGCACTCCTCCGTTACTCTTTGGGAGGAGACCGCCCCAGTCAAACTACCCGCCATGCAATGTCCCTGTCCTGGATAACAGGACTAGGTTAGAACTTCGAGTTTATCAGGGTGGTATTTCAAGGTTGCCTCCACCGGAACTGGCGTCCCGGTTTCAAAGGCTCCCACCTATCCTACACAAACAAACTCAAAATCCAGTGCAAAGTTGTAGTAAAGGTTCACGGGGTCTTTCCGTCTTGCCGCGGGAACACTGCATCGTCACAGCGATTTCAATTTCACTGAGCCTCGGATGGAGACAGTGGGGCTATCGTTACTCCATTCGTGCAGGTCGGAACTTACCCGACAAGGAATTTCGCTACCTTAGGACCGTTATAGTTACGGCCGCCGTTTACTGGGGCTTCGATCAAGAGCTTCGGCTTGCGCCTAACCCCATCAATTAACCTTCCAGCACCGGGCAGGAGTCACACCCTATACGTCCACTTTCGTGTTTGCAGAGTGCTGTGTTTTTGATAAACAGTCGCAACCCCCTCTTCACTGCGGCCTGCTTGCGCAGGCGTACCTTATCCCGAAGTTACGGTACTAATTTGCCGAGTTCCTTCACCCGAGTTGTCTCAAACGCCTGAGGATACTCTCCTCGCCCACCTGTGTCGGTTTGGGGTACGGCTCTTTGCAACCTGAAGCTTAGAGGTTTTTCTTGGAAGCCGAGTATCAGCAACTTCGTCTCAAAGAGACTCGTCATCACGCCTCAGCTTAGCTCTCCGGATTTGCCTAAAGAGCACGCCTAAACGCTTAAACTGCCATCCAACAGGCAGATTGCCTAACTTTCTCCGTCACCCCATCGCAGTTACAAAAAGTGCGGGAATATTAGCCCGCTTTCCATCGACTACGCCTCTCGGCCTCGCCTTAGGAGCCGACTCACCCTGCGCCGAATAACGTTGCGCAGGAACCCTTGGGCTTACGGCGGCACGGTTTTTCACCGTGCTTGTCGTTACTCATGTCAGCATTCGCACTTCTGATACCTCCAGCAACCCTTACGAGTCACCTTCACAGGCTTACAGAACGCTCCTCTACCACGCAGATTGCTCTGCATCCGCAGCTTCGGTACTCGGCTTAGCCCCGTTACATCTTCCGCGCGGGCCGACTCGACCAGTGAGCTATTACGCTTTCTTTAAAGGATGGCTGCTTCTAAGCCAACCTCCTGGCTGTCTATGACTTCCCACATCGTTTACCACTTAGCCGAAATTTAGGGACCTTAGCTGGCGGTCTGGGTTGTTTCCCTCTTCACGATGAAATTTAGCTCCCACCGTGTGTCTCCCGTGATTGAACTTGCTGGTATTCGGAGTTTGCAACGATTTGGTAAGGACTTGTGTCCCCCCTAGTCGTAACAGTGCTCTACCCCCAGCAGTTAGACACGAGGCGCTACCTCAATAGCTTTCGAGGAGAACCAGCTATCACCCGCCTTGATTAGCCTTTCACTCCTATCCACACCTCATCTCCGACTTTTTCAACAGGCGTGAGTTCGGGCCTCCAAGTGGTGTTACCCACTCTTCACCCTGGACATGGATAGATCGACGGGTTTCGGGTCTACAGCCTGCTACTAATCGCCCTATTCAGACTCGGTTTCCCTACGGCTCCCCTATACGGTTAGCCTCGCAACAGACTAGTAAGTCGCTGACCCATTATACAAAAGGTACGCAGTCACCCTTACGGGCTCCTACTGCTTGTATGCATGCGGTTTCAGGTTCTATTTCACTCCCCTCTCCGGGGTTCTTTT
>NZ_AKGD01000001.1:0-2155000 GCF_000271305.1 Hydrocarboniphaga effusa AP103 | reverse complement strand
CGCCGCTAAAAGCGCTTCGGGCTATTTAGAGTCATCAACTTAAGCTCATTACGACTTGGCTTTAGTGATACTCATGTGTCACATGGCTTCGCCACGCTCACAGGAGCACCCACACAAATCACTTGCTTATTCTGTTAAAGATCAGGGCTTTAGCTTCGCTTCAAACCGCGTCGCCGTCACCAGGGAGGCGCATTCTACGCACCTCCCAGAAAGCGTCAACAAGCTTTTTCGGTCTATTTATCAAGTTGCTGATTTAAAACGATTTATAGATTGAAAAAGATCGTTGCACAGATAGAAAGCGGGCTCCGGGCGTTTTCTGCGGTTAAAAAAGCAGCAGAAGAACGGCGCCGCCCGGGGCTCGGGCGCACAATGAGTGCCTATATGGAGCCGCCTATTGAGGAGAACCCATGGCAGCGGACCCTTCCTTTACCGTCGTCGGCCACCGCGGCGCACGCGGGCACGCCCCCGAAAACACTTTGCTCGCCATCGACACCGGCATCCGGCTCGGTTCGCACATGGTCGAGATCGACGTACAGCTGCATTCGGGCGAGCTGATCGTGATCCATGATTTACGCGTCGATCGCACGACCAACGGACACGGACGAGTCGACGCCCTTTCCCTGGCGGAGCTGCGCGCCCTGGACGCGGGCCAGGGCCAGCGCATTCCGACGCTCGGTGAAGTCCTCGATCTCGTCGAGGGCCGGGTTCCGGTCAATATCGAGCTCAAGACCGGTGCCGGAACGGCCGAAGCGGTCGCCGCGCACCTGCGCGGACTCCTGGAAGCCAATGCCACGCCCGAGCAGTTCCTGGTGTCGTCCTTCCATCTGCCGGAGCTCTATGAGTTCCGCCAGCTATTGCCTCAGGTACCGATCGGCGTGCTGCTGTGCGGCGTGCCGCTCGATTGGGCGGCCTGCGCGGCGGAGCTTCAGGCCGAGTGCGTGAATCTGTCGGACGAGTTCGTCGACGAGCGGCTGATCGCCGACATCAAGAACCAAGGACGCCGCGTGTACGTCTATACGGTCAACGAGCCCGAGGACATGCACCGCCTACGCGCCATGGGTGTCGACGGGGTCTTCACCGACTATCCGGACCGGGCTCTCCAGCTCGTCGCGCAATGAACACTCCAAGGCTCGTCATGTAACGAGCCTGTCATGACCGCTCTCTCTACTGAGCAAGCGCTGCCCTTCAGAATGAACGCCATGGACGCCCCTTCGAAACTCGAATTCCAAGCCACCGATCTCTTCATCAACCGCGAGCTTTCGCTGCTCGAGTTCAACCAGCGCGTACTCGAACAGGCCAAGGACGAAAGCGTTCCGCTGCTCGAACGTCTGAAGTTCCTGTGTATCTCGAGCTCGAACCTCGACGAGTTCTTCGAGATTCGCGTCGCCGGCCTGATGCAGATGGCCGAAGCCGGTGGCACCGTGCAGCGTGGCCCGGACGGCATTTCGCCCCAGGAAGCGCTCGGCGCCATCAGCACGCGCGCGCATACGCTCGTCGACGAGCAGTACCGCGTCTTCAACGACGTGCTCGTGCCCGCGCTCGACAAGGAGCGCATCCGCTTTCTGCGCCGCTCGGAATGGACGCCGGAACAGGAGGCCTGGCTGCGCCAGTACTTCAACACCGAGCTGCTGCCGGTGCTGTCGCCGATCGGGCTCGATCCGGCGCATCCGTTTCCGCGCCTGCTCAACAAGTCGCTCAACTTCATCGTTTCGCTGTCGGGCAAGGACGCGTTCGGCCGCAACATCCAGTTCGCGATCGTGCAGGCGCCGCGCGCCCTGCCGCGCCTGATCCAGCTGCCGAAGGAGTTGCCGGGCAGCGGGCCGCACGACTTCACGTTCCTGTCGTCGGTGATTCACGCCTACGTCGACGACGCGTTCCCTGGCATGCAGGCCACCGGCTGCTACCAGTTTCGCGTCACGCGCAATTCGGATCTGTTCGTCGACGAGGAAGAAGCCACCGATCTGGCCGAAGCGCTCGAAGACGAGCTGTCTCAGCGCCAGTGGGGCGACACCGTCCGCCTCGAAGTGGCCGACAACTGTCCCGAGCCGCTGTGGACCTACCTGATGAAGGAGACGCAGCTGACGCCGGCCGACGTCTACCAGGTCAACGGGCCGGTGAATCTCATGCGGCTCATGGCGATTCCCGATCAGGTCGACCGGCCCGAGCTCAAGTACGCGCCGTTCACGGCGCGCGTGCCGAAGGCGTTGACGGGGGGCGACATCTTCGCCGCGATCCGCGAGCGCGATCACCTGCTGCATCACCCTTACGATTCGTTCACCCCGGTGCTCGAGCTGCTGCGCCAGGCCGCACGCGATCCCAAGGTGCTCGCGATCAAGCAGACGCTGTATCGCACCGGCGCGAAGTCGCCGGTCGTCGAAGCCCTGATGGAAGCGGCGCGCAACGGCAAGGAAGTGACCGTCGTCGTCGAGCTGCGCGCGCGCTTCGACGAGGCCGACAATTTGAATCTCGCCGAGAAGCTCGAGGAGGTCGGCGCGCACATCGTCTACGGCGTGGTCGGCTACAAGACGCACGCCAAAATGTGCCTGATCGTGCGTCGCGAAGAGGCCACCGGCGGCAAGACGCCGGGCCTGCGCTATTACGCCCACCTGGGCACCGGCAACTACCATCCGCGCACGGCGCGCATGTACACCGACTACGGCCTGTTCACGTCGGACCAGGAACTCTGCCGAGACGTGCACGCGGTGTTCCTGCAACTCACGAGCCTCGGCCGCATCGGCAAGCTGCACTGCCTGCTGCAATCGCCGTTCACGCTGTTCGATCAGATGAAGGCGCGCATCGATCGCGAGATCGAAAACGCGAAGAAGGGCAAGCCGGCGCGACTCATCGCCAAGATGAATTCGCTGGTCGAAGCCGAGATGATCAAGAAGCTCTACGAGGCTTCGCAGGCCGGCGTGCAGGTGGACCTGATCGTGCGTGCGATGTGCTCGGTGCGGCCGGGTGTTCCGGGCCTGTCGGAGAACATCCGCGTGCGCTCGGTGATCGGCCGCTTCCTCGAGCATCACCGCGTGTTCTATTTCCACAACGACGGCACCGGCGAGATCCTGCTGTCGAGTGCGGACTGGATGGAGCGCAATCTGTATCGGCGCGTCGAGATCGCCTTCCCGATTCGCGACAAGAAGCTGCGCGCGAAGGTGCTCGGGCAGCTCGAAGCCTATCTGGCCGACACCGCGCAGAGCTGGCTGCTGCAGTCGAACGGGCAGTACGTTCGCGCAGCTCCGGCAAAGGGCGCGGAAGCCGGCAAGCCGGTACAGCTGCAGTTTCTCGAGGACAACTGAGCTTCACGCGTCAGTCGTGCATAACGAAAAAGCCCCGCTAAATGCGGGGCTTTTTCGTTGCAGCTTCGACCAAGCCTTGCTTGAACCACCGGAGGCATCGCTTGCGATGCCTCCGTCAAACAATGCGCTTTTTCTATTCGTTGTGAGCTTCGCTCACAACGAATAGTACATGTCGAACTCGATCGGATGCGTCGTCATGCGGAAACGCGTGACTTCCTGCATCTTGAGTTCGATGTAAGCGTCGATCAGATCGTCGGTGAACACGCCGCCCTTGGTGAGGAACGCGCGGCTCTTGTCGAGCGCTTCGAGCGCCATGTCGAGGCTGTGGCAGACGCGCGGGATCAGCGCATCTTCTTCCGGCGGCAGATGGTAGAGATCCTTGTCCGACGGATCGCCGGGGTGGATCTTGTTTTCGATGCCGTCGAGGCCGGCCATCATCATCGCCGCGAAGGCGAAGTACGGGTTGGCGCTCGAGTCGGGGAAGCGCACTTCGATGCGGCGGCCCTTGGGGTTCGCAACATACGGAATGCGGATCGAGGCCGAACGGTTGCGGGCCGAGTAGGCCAGCATGACCGGCGCTTCGAAGCCCGGAACCAGGCGCTTGTAGCTGTTGGTGCCCGGGTTGGTGAAGGCGTTGAGCGCCTTGGCGTGCTTGAGGATGCCGCCGATGTAATACAGCGCGGTTTCGGACAGGCCGCCGTAGCCGTCGCCCGAGAACAGGTTCTTGCCATTCAGCGAGAGCGACTGGTGCACGTGCATGCCGGAACCGTTGTCACCGACGATCGGCTTGGGCATGAAGGTGGCCGTCTTGCCGAACGAGTGAGCCACGTTCTGCACGACGTACTTGAGCTTGAGGACGTCGTCGGCCTTCTGCAGCAGGGTGCCGAACTTGACGCCGATTTCGCACTGGCCGGCCGTGGCCACTTCGTGGTGGTGCACTTCGACCGACATGCCCACTTCTTCGAGCGTGTCGCACATGGCCGAGCGGATGTCCTGCAGCGCGTCGACCGGCGGAACGGGGAAGTAACCACCCTTCACGCCCGGACGGTGGCCGGTGTTGCCGGTTTCATAGGCCTTGCCGGAGTTCCAGGACGCGTTCTCGGCGTCGATCTCGACGAAGCAGCCCTTCAGGCCCGAATCCCAGCGGATCGAGTCGAAGATGAAGAATTCGTTTTCGGGGCCGAAGTAAGCGGTGTCGGCGATGCCGGTCGAGGCCAGGTAGGCCTGGGCGCGCTTGGCGAGCGAACGCGGGTCGCGCGAGTAGCCCTGCATGGTGGCCGGCTCGATGACGTCGCAGGTGATGACCAGCGTCGGGGTTTCGAAGAACGGATCGACGAAGACAGTGGTCGGGTCCGGCATCAGGATCATGTCGGATTCGTTGATGCCCTTCCAGCCGGCGATCGACGAGCCGTCGAACATCTTGCCGTCGGTGAACACGGACTCGTCGACGGTCGAAGCCGGCACGGTCACGTGCTGCTCTTTACCGCGCGTGTCGCAGAAGCGGAAGTCAACGTACTTCACGCTCTTTTCGGAAATTAGTTTCAGTACTTCTTTACCCGAAGACATGTCTTCTCCTGCAAGGGTCGGGGGTGGATTTGAATGGGCCGCTGCGGGAGCCCCCTGCCCCGGTTCGGCGGGGCAGAGCGCAGCACGTTCTATGCCAGAGAAAACCTCTAAGCATAGTAGCGGAGCCGCAAAGGGCGGCCAGTGTGCCTATCGGGCCGGCGAGCTGACAACCTCGGTGCCGCTGCCGGCCAGCGTGGCCTTCACCGCCGACTGGTAAGCGGCATTGAGACCGTCTCGCGTGGACAGCGTGAGATTCAGATTACGCAGCAGGCCGTCGCCGACGCCGTAGATCCAGGCGTGCACGGTGAGCGGCTGGCCGCGCTCCCAGGCGCTCTGGACGACGTCGGACTGGCAGACGTTGGTGACTTGCTCGAGAACGTTGAGCTCGCAAAGCCGATCGTGACGCTTCGGCAGTTCGGCGATCACGCTGAGCTGGTCCATATACATGTCCTGCACGTCGCGCACGTGGTACAGCCAGTTCTCCACCAGCCCGAGCCTGCGAGCACCCTCGACCACCGCGCGCACACCGGCGCAGCCGTAATGGCCGACGACCATGATGTGCTCGACCTTGAGCACGTCGACCGCGAACTGGATGACCGACTGCGCGTTGAAGTCGCTGTGGACGACCAGGTTGGCGATGTTGCGATGGACGAACACTTCGCCGGGTGGCAAGCCGAGGATTTCGTTGGCCGGCACACGAGCATCGGCACAGCCGATCCACAGATACTTCGGCGCATGCTGGCAGGCCAGCTTGTTGAAGTAATCCGGGTCTTCCTTGAGCCGGGCTTCGCGCCAGTCGCGGTTGCTGGCGAACAGATCGTCGAGGTCGTTCATGGGCGCGGATCATAGCCGCAGTGGCGGGCGATTCGCTCGGGTATGGAATAGCCAGTCGCTATACTCCGCGACCCGCCGTTTTCTCGTCCCGCTCATGACCTTTCAAGACCTGATCCTCAAGCTGCAGACCTTCTGGGCCAGCCACGGCTGCACGATCGTCCAGCCGCTCGACATGGAGGTCGGCGCCGGAACCTTCCATTGGGCGACTTTTTTGCGCGCTCTCGGCCCCGAGAGCTGGAACACCGCCTACGTGCAGCCGAGCCGCCGCCCGACCGACGGCCGCTACGGCGAGAACCCGAACCGCCTGCAGCATTACTACCAGTTCCAGGTGCTCATGAAGCCCTCGCCGGCCAACATCCAGCAGCTGTACCTGGACTCGCTGAAGATGCTCGGCTTCGACCCGCTCGTGCACGACATCCGCTTCGTCGAGGACAACTGGGAATCGCCGACGCTCGGCGCCTGGGGCCTGGGCTGGGAGGTCTGGCTCAACGGCATGGAAGTCACCCAGTTCACCTATTTCCAGCAGGTCGGCGGCATCGAATGCAAGCCGGTATCGGGCGAGATCACCTACGGCCTCGAACGCCTGGCGATGTACATCCAGGGCAAGGAAAGCGTCTACGACCTGGTCTGGTCGCGCGACCCCAGGACCGGCCGCGAAGTGACCTACGGCGACGTCTACCACCAGAACGAAGTCGAGCAGAGCACCTACAACTTCGAACACGCCGACACCGCGACCTTGTTCGATCGCTTCACGAGGGCCGAGGCCGAGTGCCAGCGCCTGCTCGCATTGCCGACCCCGCTACCGCTGCCGGCCTACGAACGGACGATCCAGGCCAGCCACACCTTCAACCTGCTCGATGCGCGTGGCGCGATCAGCGTGACCGAGCGCCAGGGCTACATCCTGCGCGTGCGTACGCTCGCCCGCGGCTGCGCCGAGGCTTATTACAACTCGCGCGCCCGCATCGCCGGCTTCGCTCCGCTTCCGGCCGGAAAAGCCGCCTAGGCGTTCGGATCGCCGCAAGAAGGCCGAGTGCCGACGCGTCCTAACGGGGTCGCGTCTCTACGCGGCGGCTCCCATCGGAACTTCAACCACGGTTCAGCAGGCTTCGCGTCTGATCGCGAAGCCTCGGTACGGCCGCAAAAATAGCTTTACGCAATCGTTCGATAACTAAAGATCAATTTTACTTAACGTTGGCGCGGGTTATCGTGGGCACGTCTAGCCCCTTCTGCCAGGAGAAACCAATGTCGAACGATGCCAAGTGCCCCTTTTCCGGTTCCGCAGCGGGCGGCTCCGGCCCCAAGCCGGCGGTCCGTACCAACAAGGACTGGTGGCCCAATTCCCTAGATCTGAGCATTCTCAACACGCCGTCCGCCGGCCCCGAATCGGCTGATTCGGCCGGTTACGCCAAGGCCTTCAAGTCGCTCGACCTCGAGGCCGTCATCCAGGATCTGCACGCGCTGATGACCGATTCGCAGGACTGGTGGCCGGCCGACTACGGCCATTACGGCCCACTGTTCATCCGCATGGCCTGGCACTCGGCCGGCACCTACCGCATCCACGACGGCCGCGGCGGCGCCTCGGCCGGCGAACAGCGCTTCGCCCCGCTCAACAGCTGGCCGGACAACGGCAACCTCGACAAGGCGCGCCGCCTGCTCTGGCCGATCAAGCAGAAGTACGGCAGCAAGCTGTCCTGGGCCGATCTGATGATCCTGGCCGGCAACGTCGCGCTCGAATCGATGGGCTTCAAGACCTTCGGCTTCGGCGGCGGCCGCGCCGACGTCTGGGAGCCGCGCTTCACCAACTGGGGCGCCGAGACCGAATGGCTCGCCACCAGCGACAAGGCCAACAGCCGCTACTCGGGCGATCGCGCGCTCGAAAACCCGCTCGGCGCCGTGCAGATGGGCCTGATCTACGTGAACCCGGAAGGCCCGGACGGCAAGCCCGATCCGGTGGCCTCGGGCCGCGATATCCGCGACACCTTCGGTCGCATGGCGATGGACGACGAGGAAACCGTCGCGCTCGTCGCGGGCGGCCACACCTTCGGCAAGGCGCACGGCGCCGGTGATCCGAAACTGGTCGGGGCGGAGCCCGAGGGCGCGAGCGTCGAGCAGATGGGCCTGGGCTGGATCAATACGCATGAAACCGGCATCGGCGGCCACACGACCACGAGCGGCATCGAAGGCGCCTGGAAGCCGAACCCGACGACCTGGGACAACGGCTACTTCGAGACCCTGTTCGGCTACGAATGGGAGCTCACCAAGAGCCCGGCCGGCGCGCATCAATGGAAGCCCAAGGGCGATGCCGGCGCCGGCACCGTGGTCGACGCGCACGATCCGAAAAAGTCGCATCAGCCGATGATGACCACGGCCGACCTTGCGCTGCGCTTCGACCCCGTCTACGAAAAGATTTCGCGCGATTTCATGGCCAACCCGGCCAAGTTCGCCGATGCCTTCGCGCGCGCCTGGTTCAAGCTCACGCACCGCGACATGGGTCCGAAGGTCCGCTACCTCGGCAAGCTGGTGCCCAAGGAAGACCTGATCTGGCAGGACCCGGTGCCGGCCGTGAACCATCCGCTGGTCGATGCTGGCGACATCGCGGCGCTCAAGGCCAAGCTGCTCGAATCGGGCCTGTCGCCCTCGCAGCTCGTCAACACCGCCTGGGCTTCGGCCTCGACTTTCCGCGGCAGCGACCTGCGCGGCGGCGCCAACGGGGCGCGCATTCGCCTGGCCCCGCAGAAGGACTGGGAGGTCAACCAGCCGGCCGAACTCGCCAAGATTCTCGACACGCTCGAAGGCATCCGGAAAGCCTTCAACGCGAGCGCCACCGGCGGCAAGCAGATTTCGCTGGCCGACCTGATCGTGCTGGGCGGCGCAGCGGGCATCGAGGCCGCCGCGAAGAAGGCCGGCCATGACGTGAAGGTGCCGTTCACGCCGGGCCGTACGGATGCGACGGCCGAGCAGACCGACGCCGAATCCTTCGCCGTGCTCGAGCCGGTGGTCGACGGCTTTCGCAACTACGTGCGCAAGGGCCTCGAAACGTCGGTGTCCGAAAAGCTCATCGACAAGGCCAGCCTGCTCAAGCTCAACACGGCCGAGATGACCGTGCTGGTCGGCGGCCTGCGCGCCCTCGATGCGAACACCGGGCAGTCCAAGAACGGCGTGTTCACCAAGCGCCCGGGCTCGCTGACGAACGATTTCTTCGTCAACCTGCTCGACATGCGTACGGTCTGGAAGCCGACCGAAAAGGATCCGCACCTGTTCGAAGGCCGCGACCGCAAGAGCGGCGAGTTGCGCTGGACCGCGACGATCGCCGACCTCGTGTTCGGCTCCAACGCCCAGCTGCGCGCGATCGCCGAGGTCTACGCCAGCGACGACAGCCAGGGTGCGTTCGTGAAGGACTTCGTGAGCGCCTGGAACAAGGTCATGGAGCTCGATCGCTTCGACCTCAGGGCGTAAGGCCGCCGTTCTCCTCTCCTCCGGGAGAGGGTCGGGGTGAGGGACTCGCAGTCATGGCCAGGCTTGGCGACTCCTGCGAATCCCTGATCCGTCGTGACGCGACACCTTCTCCCGGAGGGGGGAAGGAAATGCGAGTCCGCCGGCGCCGCAGTTGGCGCTGCCCGGACGATCACCGACAATTGCGCCCCCTTTGATTCTGGTTTCACCGCATGCCGCTCGACCTGCTGTTCGAACTCGGCGCCGAAGACCTGCCGGCCCGCTTCGTCGCCCCTCTTTCCAAGGCGCTCACCGACGGCATCGCGGGCGGCCTGGCTCGTCGTGGCGTCAGCGTCGGCTCGGCCCTGTCCTTCGCCACCCCGCGCCGGCTCGCGGTGCTGATCGCCGATGTCGCCGCCCAGCAGCCCGACCAGCTGCAGGAGCGCGCAGGACCAGCACTCGCCGCCGCGTACAAGGACGGCAAGCCGACGCCGGCGGCGCTCGGTTTCGCGCGCTCCTGCGGTGTGGCGATCGAGGCCATCGGCGAGAAGGACGGCAAGCTGCACTTCTCCAGGACCCAGCCCGGCCAGCCGACCGCAGAACTGCTGCCGGCGATCTTCGAGGAAACGCTCAAGCAGATGGACGAACTCGTGCCCAAGCGCATGCGCTGGGGTTCGGGCACCGAGACCTTCGTGCGCCCGGTGCAGTGGCTGCTGTGCCTGCTCGGTGGCGACGTGGTGCCGCTGAGCCGCTTCGGCCTCGAATCGGGCCGCATCAGCTACGGCCACCGCTTCCACGCCCCGGCCGCGATCGCGCTGTCGGAGCCGCGTGATTACGAGCCCGCACTGCGCAAGGCGCATGTCTGGGCCGATTTCGCCTCGCGCCGCGACAACATCCGAAAGCAGATCGAATCCAAGGCAGGCCAACTCGGCGGCCACGCGCGCATCACCGAAGATCTGCTCGACGAAGTCACCGCCCTGGTCGAGTGGCCCGTCGTCATCGCGGGCGACATGGAGCAGCGCTTCATGCGCCTGCCGCCCGAGGTCATCGTCTCGACGGTCGAGACCAACCAGCGTTATTTCACGCTGTTCTCGGACGCTGCCAACACCCAGCTGCTGCCGTACTTCATCACCATCGCGAACATCGAATCGTCCGACGTCGGCCAGGTAATCGCCGGCAACGAGCGCGTGGTGCGCCCGCGCCTGACCGATGCGCTGTTCTTCTACGAGCAGGATCTCAAGCAGCCGCTGTCGGCCTATGTCGAGAAGCTCGCCGCGGTGACCTTCCAGAAGGAGCTCGGCAGCATCGCCGAGAAGTCCGCACGCGTGAGCAAGCTCGCGCGCAAGATCGCCGCGCTCGTCGACGACTCGCTGGTCGCCGACGTCGGCCGCGCCGCCGATCTGGCCAAGGCCGATCTCGTCACCAAGGTGGTGTTCGAGTTCCCCGAGCTGCAGGGCCTCATGGGCGGCTACTACGCGAGCGCCGGAGGCGAGCCGCAAGCGGTGGCCACCGCGATTCGCGAGCACTACCTGCCGACCCAGCAGGGCACGCCGATTCCATCGACCGCCCAGGGCCGCATCGTCGCGCTCGCCGACAAGCTCGATACGCTGGCCGGCATCTTCGCGATCGGCCAGAAGCCCACCGCGAGCAAGGATCCGTTCGCGCTGCGCCGGGCCGCGCTCGGCGCGCTGCGCATCCTCGTCGAAGGCGGGCTCGACCTCGAGCTGCAGGACCTGCTCGAACAGGCGCTGATCGCCCAGCCCGCCGGCAACCGCGCCGAAGCGACCATCGACGATCTCTACGCCTTCTGCCTCGAGCGCCTGCGCAGCTACAGCGAAAGCCGCGGTGCGAGCGCGGAGGCCTTCGAGGCCGTGCGCGCGAGCGGCGTCACGCGGCCGCTCGATTTCGAACGCCGCCTGCAGGCCCTGCTGCGCTTTCTGCCGAGCGACGAGGCCAAGAGCCTCGCGGCCGCCGACAAGCGCGCGCGCAACATCCTGCGCCAGGCCGGCGATACACCGACCACGATCAAGCCCGACCGCTTCGAAGTCCCCGCCGAGCACGCGCTGTTCGAAACCCTGCAGCGCGTCGAATCCGCGCTCGCCCCGCTGAGGGCGGCGCGCGACTACGGCGCCATGCTCAGCGAGCTCGCCACGCTCAAGCAGCCGGTCGATGCCTTCTTCGATGCGGTGATGGTGATGGCCGAGGACGCGCAGGTGCGCAGCAACCGCCTGGGCCTGCTGGCCAGGCTCGATGCCTTGTGCCGCGAGGTCGCGGACTTGTCGCTGCTGCCGGGTTGATCGGACTCGCCCGGCGATGAAGTTCGTTTTTCTCGATCGAGACGGCGTCATCAACGAGGACTCCGACGACTACATCAAATCGGTCGCCGAGTGGCGGCCGATTGCGGGCAGCATCGAGGCCATCGCCAAGCTTTCGCAGGCCGGCTGGCGCATTTACATCGTCACCAACCAGTCCGCGATCGGTCGCGGCTATATGGATTTCGACGGCCTGTTCGCGATCCATGACCGGCTTCAGAAGCTCTGCGCCGAGCTGGGCGGGCGCATCGACGGCATCGAATTCGCGCCCGAGCACCCGGATCACGCAAGCGATATGCGAAAGCCCAATCCGGGCATGCTGCGCGACCTTGCCAAGCGGTTGCAGATCAAGCTCGACGAGGTTTTCTTCGTCGGCGACAGCTACTCGGACATCGAGGCCGCCCGTGCCGCCGGGGCTCGTCCTGTTTTGGTGCGAACCGGCAAGGGTCGACGCACTGAAACAAAGCATTCCCTGGAAGGCGTGCCGGTTTATGACGACCTGGCGCAGTTTGGAGCTGCCTTGCTGGCCAGCTGATAGCGCACCAAATTAGCGCATTCCGCAGGCCGCGTAGTCCTCGCGACGACGCTCGATCTCCACGCCGACGTCCTGCACCGGGATCGCACCGGGCTTGTGGATGACCAGCCGCAGCTTCAGCAGCAGCGGGAATTCTTTGTAGAGCGTGCGCGCAAGCCTTTCGGCCAGGGCTTCGAGCAGCGCCGGCCGGTATTCGGTCGCCACTTTCTCGACGGTGGATTGGATCGCCGAGTAGTCGAGCGCATCGCGCACGTGGTCGCTCGCGGCTGCGGAGTTGAAATCGGTGCCGAGATCGAGATCGAAGATCAGCGGGCGCATGAGCCCGCGCTCCCAGTCGTGCACGCCGATGATGGTCTCGACCTTGAGGCCGCGAATGAAGACGGTGTCCATGAGAGATGCCGGGAGACGGGAGACGGGAGACGGGAGACGTCCAGCTTACGCCGCGGCCATGGGCGGGCGCAGCAATTCGAGCGGCCAGCGCGCCGTGGTGAACAACTTGCCGGAGGCCGGCCGGGCTTCGGCCAGGCGGGCCCAGCCGGCGTAAGCGATCATCGCCGCGTTGTCGGTGCAGAAAGCCGGGCGCGGAAAGAACAGGCCCGCGCCGCGACGCTCGGCCAAGTCCGCGAGCCGGGCGCGCAAGCGCTGGTTCGCCCCGACGCCGCCCGCGACGATCAGCGCCGCATGGCCGGTCTGCTGCAGGGCGCGATCGCACTTGATCGCCAGGGTTTCGGTGACGGCCTCTTCGAAGCCGCGCGCGATGTCGGCCTTGTCCTGCTCGCTCGCGCCGGCCGGCAGCGCGGTCAGCACCGCGGTCTTGAGCCCGCTGAAGCTGAAATCGAGGCCCGGGCGATCGGTCATCGGACGCGGAAACTTGAAACGCCCGGGCGCACCGCCTTCGGCGAGCCGGGCCAGGTGCGGGCCGCCCGGATACGGCAGGCCCATCATCTTGGCGGTCTTGTCGAAGGCTTCACCGACCGCGTCGTCCAGGCTTTCGCCGAGCAGCGTGTAGCGGCCGACGCCTTCGACCGACACCAGCAGGGTGTGCCCGCCCGACACCAGCAGGGCGACGAACGGAAATTTGGGCTTGGGGTCTTCGAGCATCGGCGCCAGCAGATGCCCTTCCATATGATGCACGGCGATCAGCGGCAGGTCGTGCGCGAGCGCGATGCCGGCCGCGACCGAAGCACCGACCATGAGCGCCCCGATCAGGCCCGGTCCGGCCGTGTAAGCCACGCCCGAGAGATCGGAAAACCGCAGGCTCGCCTGCGCCAGGGCCTCGCGCAGCAGCCCGTTGACCCGGCGGATGTGATCGCGCGAGGCGAGTTCGGGCACCACGCCGCCGTACTGCGCATGCAGCGCGATCTGCGAATGCAGCGTGTGCGAGAGCAGTCCGCGCTCGCCGTCGTAGAGGGCGGCGGCGGTTTCGTCGCAGGAGGTTTCGAGGGCCAGGACGGGCATGGGGCGCGTATTGTGCCCATCGGCGCGACGGCCGGCGAGCCGCGATCCAGCGCCATCTTCCATCCAGGCTTTGCATTGCGCGCGGCTCGCGCATAAAATCGCCGCCCCTTTGGGCCCAGCCCTGTGTCAAGAGCGAGCTTCACCTTATGCCGACTGTCCGCGTCCGCGAAAACGAACCCTTCGAAGTTGCCCTGCGCCGCTTCAAGCGCACCTGTGAAAAGGCCGGTGTGCTGACCGACGTGCGCAAGCACGAGTTCTTCGAGAAGCCGAGCCAGGAGCGCAAGCGCAAGCGCGCTGCCGCCGTGAAGCGCCAGCTCAAGAAGGTTTCGCGCGACGTCACCCGCCGTCAGCGCCTGTACTAGCGCTGCGCGCAGCGTGGAGGGGCCCCATGCGCAGCATGGGATCCTAGCGTCGCGAGTCAGTGCTCTCGACGATTCAGCCTACCCCCTCACGCCATGGAGCATCCGATGTCCGATCTCAAGACTCGCGTCCTGGAAGACGTGAAAGCGGCCATGCGCGCGGGCGAAAAAGATCGCCTGTCGGTGCTGCGCATGCTCTCGTCCGAGCTCAAGAACCGCGAAGTCATCGACGCCATCGAGGTCACCGACGCCGTGGTCACGGCCACCGTCGAGAAGATGGTCAAGCAGCGTCGCGACTCCGAAAGCCAGTTCCGCGCCGGTAATCGTCCCGACCTGGCCGACAAGGAAGCTGCCGAAATCGTCATGCTGATGGGCTATCTGCCGCAGCAGCTGACCGAAGCCGAAGTGCTCGCCCTGATCGATCAGGCAATGGCCGAAACCGGCGCCGCGAGCGGCAAGGACATCGGCAAGGTCATGGGCTGGATCAAGCCCAAAGTCGCCGGCAAGACCGACATGGGCAAACTGTCCGGCCTGATCAAGACCAAGCTCGGATGAAAAGCCGAGCTGCGCGATTTCGCGATCGCGCCGTTTAGGTTTATTCGCCGGGCTAGACTGCAGCGGTGTCCGGCAGAATTCCTCAAAACTTCATTCACGACCTCCTCGCGCGAACCGATATCGTCGAGGTGATCAGCTCGCGCCTGGAACTCAAGCGCGCGGGCCGTGAATACAAGGCGCTGTCGCCGTTCAGCAACGAAAAATCGCCCTCGTTCTTCGTCTCGCCGACCAAGCAGTTCTTCCATTGTTTTTCCTCGGGCAAGCACGGCAACGCCGTCGGCTTTTTGATGGAGTACGACCGGCTGACTTTCGTCGAAGCGGTCGAGGAGCTTGCCAAGCGTGCCGGCCTGGAAGTGCCGCGCGAAGACGGCGGCGCGTTCGAGCGCCTGGTGCTCGACGGTCCGCTCGATGCGATGGCCGCGGCCGAGCGCTTCTTTCGCGAACAGCTGCGCAAATACCAACCCGCGGTCGATTACCTCAAGCAGCGCGGCGTTTCGGGTGACACCGCGAAGGTCTTCGGCATCGGCTACGCGCCGGAGAGCTGGGACGCGCTGACGCGCTTCTTCACCGATCCGAAGCACGCAATCGAGGCTGGTCTGCTGATCCAGAAGGACGGCGGGGGGTGCTACGACCGCTTCCGCAACCGCGTGATGTTCCCGATCCGCGATACGCGCGGCCGCGTGATCGCCTTCGGCGGGCGCACGCTCGGCGGCGATCCGGCCAAGTACCTCAACTCGCCCGAAACGCCGCTGTTCCACAAGGGCCGCAACCTGTTCGGGCTCTACGAGGCCAAGCAGTCGACCAAGGCCGAGCTGCCGCAGCTGCTCGTGGTGGAGGGCTACATGGACGTGGTCATGCTCGCCCAGCACGGCATTCGTGAAGTGGTCGCCACCCTGGGCACCGCGACCACGCGCGATCATCTCGCGCTGCTCTACAAATCCACGCGCAAGGTCGTGTTCTGCTTCGACGGCGACCGCGCCGGCCGCTCGGCCGCCTGGCGTGCGCTCGAGCAGGCGCTGCCCGAAGTGCATGGCGACCGCGAGTGCGTGTTCATGTTCCTGCCCGACGGGCATGACCCGGACACGCTGGTCCAGGAAATCGGGGCCGAGGCGTTTCGCGAACGAATCGGGCAGGCGCAGACGCTCAGCGCCTTCCTGCTCGGCGAGCTGTCCAAGCAGACCAACCTCGGCACGCTCGACGGCCGCGCCAAGCTCGCCTCGCTCGCCAAGCCGCATCTCGACAAGCTGCGTCCGGGTCCGCTGCAGACGCTGATGATCGACGAGCTCGCCCGACTCACGCGGCTGCGGCGCGAAGACCTGCAGGCGGCCGCGCCGGCGGCCGCAGAAGAGGCGCCTGCGGCCTACTCCGCGCCGCGCAAATCCGCCCCTCCGCGCATCGAGCCTGGCGGCAGTCGCCCGGTGCGGCGGGCCTTGCAATTGTTGCTCGAGCGCCCAGATATGGCCGATAGCGTCGACCAGCTCGAATTGCTGGCCAGCGCGGATGTCCACGGCATCGCCGCCCTGGTCGAGGCCCTGGACTTCTTCCACGAGAACCAGGGCGCGAATGCCGGGCAGCTGCTCGAGTACTGGCGCGGAACCCCCAAGGCGACGGCGCTCGAACAGCTCATGCGGCAGGAGGTGCAGCTCGATGACGCCGCGATCGAACGCGAATTCACCGACGTGATTCACCACTTGCGCCGCCGGGCGCTCAAAACGCGGCGCGACCACCTGCTGGCCGAAGCGCAGATTCGCTCGCTCAGCCAGGCGGAACTTGCCGAAGCCTCCGAGCTGACGCGCCAACTTTCGAGCCGACCTGCGGTCTAAGCCCACCTGCGACAAAAAGATGCTGGCCTTAAAACCGCATCGTCCAGTAAAATACGCAGTTCTCCGCCCAGTGCAACGGGCCGAGGCCTGCCCCGATACGAGCACCTGAATGAGCAATAGCGCCGAGAAGCAATCCCAGATCAAGGTTCTGATCGCCCTGGGCAAGGAAAAGGGCTATCTGACTTACGCCGAGGTCTCGGATCACTTGCCTGAAGTCGTCGATTCGGAGCAGATCGACGACGTCATCAGCATGATCCAGACGATGGGCATCCAGGTGCACGATGAAGCACCGGATGAAGAGAGCCAGCTGTTCTCCGAGCCCGCCGTCGTCGCCTCGGCCGAAGAAGAAGAAGACGCCGCCGAAGAAGCCGCCGCCGCGCTCGCCGCGAGCGACGATCAGTTCGGCCGCACCACCGACCCGGTGCGCATGTACATGCGCGAGATGGGCAGCGTCGAACTGCTCGACCGCGAAGGTGAAATCCGCATCGCCAAGCGCATCGAGGAGGGCCTGAACGAAGCCCTCTACGCGATGGCGATCTACCCCGAAACCGTGAAGATCCTGCTCGACGCCTACGCTTCCGTGGGCGAGGGCAAGCGCCGTCTGGCCGAAGTGATCACTGGCTTCTTCGATCCGAACGCCGAGCCGGTCGCCGAAGCGCCGCCGCCGCCGGTCGAGGAGGAAGAGGAAGAAGAGGAAGAAGACGACAACGCGGGCGGCGACGAGGAAGAAGAAGCCGTCGACACCGGCCCCGATCCGGAAGAGGCGCGCCTGAAGTTCGAAGAGCTGCAAAGCCTCTACGACACCGCCTGGAAGGCGTTGCAGAAGACCGGCGCCGACGACAAGAAGACGCTCGGCAAGCGCGAAGCGGTTGCCGACCTCATCATGACCTTCAAGCTGTCGCCGAAGATCGTCGACGAGATCAACCGCAACCTGCGCAACAAGATCGAGAACATTCGCGAGATCGAGCGCAGCGTCATGCGCATCTGCGTGATCGACGCGGGCATGTCGCGCGAGGAATTCCTCGGCAAGTACAAGGGCACCAAGCCCGACGATCACGATTGGCTCGAGAAGTCGATCCGCGCCAAGCGCAAGTATTCGGCCACGCTCGCCACGCGCCACGACGAGATCGTCGAGCTGCTCGGCCAGCTGACCAAGATCGAGAACGAGTTTTTGATCGCGGTCGACGAGATCAAGGACATCAACCGTCGCATGAACGTCGGCGAGGCCAAGGCCCGCCGCGCGAAGAAGGAAATGGTCGAGGCCAACCTGCGTCTCGTCATCTCGATCGCCAAGAAGTACACCAACCGCGGCCTGCAGTTCCTCGATCTGATCCAGGAAGGCAACATCGGCCTCATGAAGGCGGTCGACAAGTTCGAATACCGCCGCGGCTACAAGTTCTCGACCTATGCGACCTGGTGGATTCGCCAGGCCATCACGCGTTCGATCGCCGACCAGGCGCGCACCATCCGCATCCCGGTGCACATGATCGAGACGATCAACAAGCTCAACCGGATCAGCCGCCAGATGCTGCAGGAAATGGGTCGCGAGCCCACGCCCGAAGAGCTGGCGGTGAAGATGGAAATGCCCGAGGACAAGATCCGCAAGGTCTTGAAGATCGCCAAGGAACCGATCTCGATGGAAACGCCGATCGGCGACGACGAGGACAGCCACCTGGGCGACTTCATCGAGGACACCGCCGCGGTGTCGCCGCTCGAATCGGCCACCTCGTCGAGCCTTGCCGAAGCCACCCACCAGATTCTCGCGAGCCTCACGCCGCGTGAAGCCAAGGTGCTGCGCATGCGCTTCGGCATCGACATGAACACCGACCACACGCTCGAAGAAGTCGGCAAGCAGTTCGACGTCACGCGCGAGCGCATTCGCCAGATAGAAGCCAAGGCCTTGCGCAAGCTGCGTCACCCGAGCCGCGCGAATTACCTGCGCAGCTTCCTCGACGAGTAGACGGCGAGCAGCGAGCAGGCCCCGTGCAGCGCGGGATGCCGGCGACGCGAGTGAGCTTCACGAAAAAGCCCCCGCGAAAGCGGGGCTTTTTCATTGCCGCGGGAACAGGCTCAGAAGCTGAAGCGGGCGCCCAGGCGAGCTTCGTCGAGGCGCACGTCCGGATTGTTGCCGCCGGCGAGGCTGGTGTAGCGGTAGTCCGCGAAGATCGAGAAATGCTTGACGATCTCCACCGCGCCGCCAGCCGTGACTTCGAGGCCATCGACATCGCCGATGTCCACGTAGCCGATCTCGGTCATCAGTGTGAGCTTGTCGTTGAGCACCTTGCCCTGGGCGCCGAGGTGGCCGCCCCAGCCTTCGGACTTATCATTCTCGCGGGTGACGGTCACGCTACCGAGCGGGCCCGTTACACGGGTCTTCACCTTCGACTCGAAGCCGATGTACTCGCCGTAGGCGTAGAACGGGGTTTCAGGGAAACGGAAGCCCAGGCCGCCGCGATACTGCTCGGTGCGCAGGTCGGCGTCGATCGTAGAACCCAGGAAGCCCCCGTCGAGGCCAATATCGTCGAACTTGTTCTTCTCGTACTCGCCGCTCAGGAAGAACAGGTCGGACAAACCGAACTTGCCCTTCACGCCCCAGCCATCGCCATCGTCGAAATCGAGCGCGTCGTCTCCGCTGCCGATCTTGGCCGACGAGAACGGAATCCAGTAGCCATCCAGATCGGCGGCGGCCTGAGCAGCAGTGAAAGGCACGGCAACCAGCGCCGTTGCCGCAATGAGGGAAAGGCGAAACTTCCTGAGGCTGTACATTGATCTCTCCTGATGAGGGGCATCGATCGCCTTTGGCGTCTTTCTTGACTGATGGCGACGGCTGCGGAGGATGAGACCGGGGCGCTGAACTCGGGCTGTATGTTTTTTACATGGCTCGATAATGAAAAGCCCCGGAAAATCCGGGGCTTCTCGATACTTCTTGATGTATCTATAGGACTAGAACAAGACCCTCACACCGAGCCGAACATTGCTGTAAGCATCGTCCTCGTCCGCGAAGCCGTCATTGAAATCAATCTTCAGATCGGTGTAGCGGAAGTCGATGAAGGCGCCGATGTTGGGCGTGAAATCGACCGAGCCGCCGATCAGATATTCCGGGCCATCCGCATCGATGTCGCCATCCGATAGGCTCACATAACCGATCTGCCCGTAGAGATTGACACCGGGCGATATCGGAAACGACAGCCGGCCATGGATACCGAAGCCGTCCGGCTCAAACTTGAGCCCTTCAAAATCCTGATCGACGTTGATGTACTCGGCATAGACCGCGCCGGTTCCTGTGGCCAGCGGCACCTGGAAACCGCCACCGAGGCGGAACTGATCGAGATCGGTATTGACCTTCCCTCCGCCGAACCTTTTGTCTTGCGAAGTCGACTGATACTCGCCGATTGCGAAGAAGTTGCCCTGATAACCCAGCGGGATCATGCCCTTCACGCCGAACCCGTCTCCTTCGAGCTTCACCGAATCGCCGGTGCCGTCATCTGTCTCGTAGGCACTGTACGGAATGTAGTAGCCATCGATATGGCCTTGCTCGTTTGCCCATGCTGCCGACGGAGCAGCCAGCGTAGCCAGCATCAGCAGCTTTTTGACGTTCATCCTAGTAATCTCCTGGAAAATTCCTTGCGCCGATACAGCCCGCTGAAAGCAGCGGTTCAGTCGGCCGCAGCCGTTTATCAAATCGAAACCCGCTGCTAAATGAACGTGCAGCACGCGGTCGATGCGGAGAGCGACATGGACTTTGCCGATCACGGTTCGCCTCGGGGTCTGCCGCGCAGCCCGTTTTGCCGTCCCCTCGCAACGGGCGCCAGCGCATGAAGACTCTCGCGCTCTACAACATCAAGGGTGGCGTCGGGAAATCGGCCGGAGCGGTCAACCTCGCCTACTTCGCGGCCGCCAGCGGACTGCGCACGGTGGTCTGGGATCTCGATTCGCAGGCCGCGTCGAGCTGGTATCTGCACGGCGACGGCCAAGCCGCCAAGGCCAAGAGCGTGCTTGCGGGCGACACGCCGCTCGGCCGGCTCGTGCGGCCCACGCCGTACGAAAAGCTCTCGGTGATCCCGGCCGAATTCAGTTACCGCTACTTCGACATCCTGCTCAAGAAGGTCGAGCCCCCGCGCGAGGCCTTCAAGCGACTGCTCAAGCCGTTCTCCGAGCAGTATTCGCTGGCGGTGCTCGACTGCCCGCCCGCGCTTTCGCACCTTGCCGACAACGTCTTCACCGCAGCCGACCTGATCCTGGTTCCGGTCGTACCGACGCACCTGTCGCTGCGCGCCTACGAGCAGCTGCGCGAATATTTCGAACAGGAAGGCTTTCCGCTGCGCAAGCTCATGCCGTTCTACTCGATGGCCGATCGCCGTCGTTCCCTGCATCGCGAGCTCATCGAGCAGCCGCCCGCGCTCATGAAGGGCATGGCGCAGTCGGTGGTTCCGTATTCGTCGATGGTCGAGCGCATGGGCGAGCATCGGGCCCCGATCGCGGCCTATGCGCCGAGCGAAGACCCGGCGCTGCTGGCTTACGCCGAGCTTTGGCTCGAAGTCAGCGCGGCGCTGAAGCTGTAGGAAAGCCGGCTTCGCCGAGCTCGAGCGTCGGGCGGGCGTGGGGTGACCCGCCGTTTCCAAGCTGATTCGAATGACGAAGGCGGGTCTCGGCCCGCCCGACGTATCGGCTAGATTTCGGCCGCGTCGGCCAGCGCGCTGAGCCGGGCGACGCGCTCGGCGAGCGCTTCGCCCGACTCCGCCGTCACCGTCGCATGGCCGACCTTGCGCTTGGGCTTGGCCGCCTTGTCGTAGAGATGCACGTGTACGCCTTCGATCGCGGCCAGCGCAGCGGTGTCGGGGGCCGAGCCGATGAAGTTCACCATCGCCGAATGCCCGCGCGCCGCGGTCGAGCCGAGCGGCAGGCCGGCGACCGCGCGCAAATGGTTCTCGAACTGCGAGCAGACCGCGCCTTCGATGCTCCAGTGCCCTGAGTTGTGCACGCGCGGGGCAATCTCGTTGGCGAACAGCTGGCCTTCGGCGACGAAGAACTCGAAAGCCAGCACGCCGACGTAATCGAGCTTCTCGATCACCCGGCGCGCGTAATCCTCGGCCTGGGCCTGCAGCGGATCGGCGAGCTGCGGCGTGGACAGGCGTAGGATGCCGTCGCGATGGCGGTTCTCGACCACCGGGTAGAACGCGAGTTCGCCGCCACGACCGCGCACGGCCAGACACGATATTTCGCGCTCGAACGGCACGAAGGCTTCGAGGATCAGCGGCTGGGCACCCAGGGCTGCCCAGGCGGCGTCGAGGTCATCCGGCTTGCGCAGCACTGCCTGGCCCTTGCCGTCGTAGCCCATGCGGCGCGTCTTGAGCACGGCGGGTAAACCCGTGATGCGCACGGCCATGTCGAGCGCCTGGCGCGTCGCCACCGGCAGGTAGCGCGGAACCGGAATGCCGAGGTCGTCGAACAGCTTCTTCTCGTTCAGGCGATCCTGGGCGGTCGCCAGCGCCTGCGGCGGCGGATGCAACGGCCGGCGCGCGGCGACGAACTCGGCCGTGTGCGCGGGCACGTTCTCGAATTCGAAGGTGGCGACGTCGCAGCGCTCGCAGAACGCCTGCAGCGCGGTTTCGTCGAGGTACGGAGCCTGCAAGGTCTCGCCGAGCGAGGCGGCGCAGGCGTCCTCGGCCGGATCGACGAAGACGAAGCGCATGGCCAGCGGGTATCCCGCCAATGCGAGCATCCGGCCCAGCTGGCCGGCTCCGAGAATGCCGATCTTCATGAGGGTTCTTTCGACTTCAGGCCAGCGGCGGCAGGCTCAGCGGCGCATCGTCGAGCACCTTGCTCGTCTGCTGGGCGCGGAAATCTTCGAGCCGGGTCGCCAGCGCGGCGTCGCGCGTGGCGAGCATGCTGGCGGCGAGCAGGCCCGCGTTGGTGGCGCCGGCGACGCCGACGGCCAGGGTTCCGACCGGGATGCCAGCCGGCATCTGCACGATCGAGAGCAGCGAATCGAGGCCATTGAAAGCCTTCGACTGCACCGGCACGCCGAGCACCGGCAGCCGCGTCTTGGCGGCGCACATGCCCGGCAGATGAGCCGCGCCGCCGGCGCCCGCGATGATCACCTGCAGGCCACGCGCGACCGCGCTTTCGGCGTAGTCGAACAGCAGGTCGGGCGTGCGATGCGCCGAAACGACCTTGGCCTCGTACGGAACGCCGAGGTTTTCGAGTACGCGGACCGCGTGCGCCATGGTCTCCCAATCGGAACGGGAACCCATGATCACGCCCACCAGCGGCGCTTCGGTTTTGCTTGAGGAGGTCATGGCCGGCTTGGCAGCCCCGGCGGAGGAAAAGAGCCGGGGATTATTGCATCGCCAGATGACGGCTTCCACCTGGGGCGGGTTTCGGCCGGCTTTTCTTCTCTCTCTCCCGCCGGAAGAGGGACCGAGGGTGAGGGGCCCGCCGCGAAGCGCGGCTGTGCCTGAAACTGCCTCACCCCAACCCTCTCCCGAAGGGAGTGGGAGATGGAGATGGACAGGCCTACGGCGCCAGGTCGAACTCGGCGTTGACGCTCGCGCGGACGCGGATTTCGCCGGTGCTGATGCCCATCTGGGCGTTGCCGTCGGCGGCTTCGGCGCGCATCGCCATCGCCTTGACCATGGGCACCGGCGGCGAGGAGCCGTTCTCGGCGATGCTGCGGACGCCGCCGAGCTTCACGCCGAGCGTGCTCGCGAGCAAGCTCGCCTTGGCCTGCGCGTCCTTGGCGGCTGCGGCGAGCGCCTGGTTCTCCAGCTCCTTGGCCTTGGACGATTCGAGCTGCGGCGGCTGCACCTGGTTCACACCGGACTTGGTGGCCGCGAGCAGGAACGCGCCGAGCTTGTCGAGGCTCGTGATGCGCAGCTCGATGTCGCGGCTCACGCGGTAACCGGTCAGCTGGTTGCGACGCTCCTTCTCGTCCCAGACGTATTCGGGCTGGATGCTCACGCCGGTGGTGGTGATCTGCTCGTCCTTGGCGCCGAGCTTCTTGGCCTCGGCCAGATAGGTGCGCACGACCTTGTTGACCTCGGCTTCGGCGGTCGCCACGTCGGCGCTCAGCTGGGTCACGCCGAGTTGCAGGCGCGCGCGATCGGGCACGGCGGAGACTTCGCCGTCACCGCTCACGCTGACGAAGCGAGGGCGCTCGGGCGGCGGCGGGAAGCCCGTAGCCTGGGCCAGCGCGCCGGCGCTGAAGCTGGCGAGCAGGGTTCCGAGCAGCAGGTTCTTCATCGGGGCTTTCAGCGGAGTTTTCATGGCGCCTTTCATTGGAGTCTTCATTTTTCAGGACAGTCCTTTGTTCTTCGATTGACCGGCCATGCCGGGGCGATGTTCCCCGATCACCTTGACCGGGTCACCATCATGCAAAGTCTCGGCGCCGCGAACCACCACGGCTTCCTGCGGGCTCACCGGGCCTTCGATGGCGACCCATTCGCCCTGGGCCGAGCCGGTCTTCACGGACACGCGCGCAGCCTTGCCCGAGCGCACCACGTAGACCGACAGGCCGTCCTCGCGAATCACCACGGCGTCGCGCGGCACCGCGAGCTTCTGCTGCGGCGACTCCAGCGGCAGCACCACCTGCAGGCTGCGGCCGACCGCGAAGCCGGCCTCCTGCTGCGGCAGGTCGATCAGGGCCTCGAAACTCTGCGTGCGCGCATCGCCGACCGGCACGATCGCCCGGACCTGGCCCGCGACCGCGCGATCGGGCGCCAGCTGCACCTGGACCGAGCTGCCCGGCTGGATCGCGCGCACGTGCCGCAGCGGCAGGAACAGGCGCAGTTCGAGGTGCTCGGTGTCCTGCAGGCGGGCGATCACGTCGCCCCGATTGATCTCCTCGCCCTCGCGGCGCAGGCGCTCGGCGATCACGCCCGCGAACGGGGCGCGCACCTCGGCGCGGGCCAGGCGATCGTCGGTCTGGCGCAGGGTGGCGCGGGCGATTTCGAGATCGCTCTTGGCAAGGTCGCGCGTGTTCTCGGCCTGGTCGAGCTGGTAGCGGCTGACCGCAGTGCCCGAGGCGCGCAGGCGTTCGAGCTCGCGCTCGGCCTGGCGCAGGGCGATTTCGCTGCGCGTGAGCCGCGCGCCCTGCTCGGCGCGCTGCAGGCGGATTTCGCCGGTGTCGAGCCGGGCGATCACCTCGCCCTTTTTCACCGCCGTCCCGGGCTCGGCGACCCAGGCCAGCGGCCCGCTGGTGCCGGCCGCCATCTCGGCACCCGAGCGCGACTGCACCTGGCCGGTCGCGGTGATCGAGGGCGCGATGTCGCGCAGGCTCGCCGAGGCGGTTTCGACCGCCGAAGCCGGGCGCTCGGGCTGCGCATGGGCGTTCGCCGCGAAACACAGCGCGAGGCCGATCAGGGTTTTCTTCATGCAGCGCACTCCAGCGGCCGGGCGCGGCCGATCGACGAAAGAGAAAGGGACGTTCATGCGCCGAGCACCTCGGCCTCGGCGGCCACCGGCTCGCGCGCCGGGTGCCGCGCCTCGCCCAGGCGCAGCAGCGCCGGCATCAGGTACCAGGTGAACACGGTGCCGACGATCATGCCGCCCGAGACCACCGCGGCCAGGCCGCGATAGATCTTCGAGCCCAGGCCCGGCATCAGGATCAGCGGGGCCATGCCGAGCACGGCGGTCAGCGTCGACAGCACGATGGGCCGGGCGCGCGTTTCGAGCGCCTCGCGAACCGCGTCGATGCGCGCCATGCCGGCGTGCTCGCGGGCTCGCGTCTGGTCGACCAGCAGGATCGCCGCGTTGACCACCAGGCCGAGCAGGATGATGAAGCCGATCATCGTCAGCAGGTCCATGGCCTGGAAATCGAACACCCCGATCAGCCGCAGCGAGGCGACGCCGCCCGCGATCGAGACCGGAATCACCAGCATCACGAGCAGCGCGTCCCAGAGGTTGCGGAACAGCGCGCCCATCAGCGCGCAGAGCATCAGCAGGGCGAGCGCGAAGTTGGTTGCCATCGAGCCCAGCGCGAGCTGCAGCTCGTTGGCCTTGCCGCCGTAGCTGAGCTGGATATTCGGGTTCATGACCTCGCGCAGCTGCGGCTCGATCCTGGCCTGCAGGATCGCCACCGCCTCGTCGAGCGTCATGGTGTCGGGCGGCTCGAAGTTCACCGACACCGTGCGCCGGCCGTTGAAGCGCGCGAGCTGCGCCGGGCCCACCGTCTGGCTGATCTGCGCGAGTTCGCCGACGAGCTGGATGCCCGCGCCCGGCGTGGCGATCGGCAGCTCGGCGAGCTCCTCGGGCGTGTGCCAGTCCTGGCTGCGCACGATGATGTCGAGCCGCTCGTTGCCGTCGAAATATTCGCCGGCCCAGAGCCCGCCCGTGAATGCACGCAGGGCGCTCGACACGCTGCTGCGATCGAGCCCGGCACGCGACACGCGCCACTCGTTGGGCCTGATCTGCAACTCCGGCTGATCGAGCTGCAGGGCCGGCAGGCTTTGCGGAAACGTGCCCGGAATCGCCTCCGGAATCAGCCGCTCGGCGACGCGCGCGGCCTCCATGAGCGCATCCAGATCGGGGCCCTGCAGGAACAGCTCGATGTTGCGCGCGTTGCTGCCGTCGAGATTGAGCAGCGAGCCCTGGCTCGCGAACACGCGCACGTCGGGCAGGTCGACCAGGATCTTGCTGCGCAGCAGCTCGACCACGTCTTTGGTCTGGCGCGGATCGGCCGCGTAGGCGACGACCAGGCCACCGCCACCGTTCCCCCAGGCCGAGAAGTTGTAGTACTTGATGCCCGGCTCGGCCTTGCCTTCCAGGTGCGGACGCAGGCGCTCGATGACCTTGGGCGCGATCTCGTGGCGCACGGTTTCGATGTTGCCGCCCGGCGGCGTGCGGAAATTGCCCCATACGTTGTCGGTCTGCGCCACCGGCAGGTAATCCGGCTTGGGCGCGGCGAACCAGCAGAACAGCAGGCAGCCCGGCACCAGCACGCCGATCCAGGCCAGCCGCAGGGCCGACGAGCCGGTCGCGCGCATCGCGCTGCGTGCCATCGCCTTCCACCAGTGCTCGTGCTGGTCGGCCGGAATGCGGCGCGCGAGCGCCCAGCGGTTGGCGGCCGGAATCACCGTCATCGCCACCAGCAGCGAGGCCGCGTGGCTCACGCTCATGGTGATCGCCAGATCCTTGAACAGCTGGCCTTCGAGCCCCTGCATGAACAGCACCGGCAGGAAGATCGCCACGCTCGTGAGCATGGAGGCGAACAGCGCCGGAATGACTTCCTGGGTGCCCTCGATGGTCGCGTCCCGGGCGCTCCTGCCCTGCTGCAGGAAGCGGATGATGTTGCCCTGCACGATCAGCGCGGCGTCGGTGACGATGCCGGTGGAGAACGCCAGGCCGGCCAGCGAAATGACGTTGAGGCTGCGCCCGAGCAGATGCAGGGTGACCACCGCGAAGCCCAGCGACAGCGGGATCGTCGCCCCGATCACCAGCAGCGCGCGCGGCCCGCGCAGGAAGTACCAGAGCCCGCCGACCGCGAGCAGGATGCCGACCACCAGCGACTCTTGCACGAAGCCGATCGCCCGGTGCACGTAGACGCTCGCGTCCCAGGACAGGTCGGCGATGAGCATTTCGCGCGCGAGCGGGCCGGCGTTGAGCTCGGCCAGCGCCTCCTTGACGCCGTCGAGCACGGCGACAATGTTCGCGGTCGAGTTGCGCTGGATCGTCAGGTAATAGCCCGGCACGCCGTTGCGGAACGAGAAGGCCTGCTGATCCTGCAGGCCCACGCCGACCTCGGCGAGGTCGCGCAGGTACAGGGGGCGCTCGCCGTTCCAGCTGACGATCAGATTGCCGAGATCGGCGATCGGCTCGCGCCCGGTCACGCGTACGGTGAACTGGCGACGCCCCATGTTGACGAAGCCGGCCGAGGTATCGCGCGCCGCGATCACCGTGCTCGCGAGCTGCTGCGGGGTGATGCCGAGCGCCGCGAGCCGGTGCGCGTCGAAGCGGATCTGCACCTCGCTCGGCCGTCCGCCCTCGAGATTGACTTGGCTCACGCCCTCGACGCGCGACAGCCGCGGCTCGACCACTTCTTCCATGAGCTTCTGGTACGCGGCGGCCATGTCGGCGGTGTCGTTGCCGGGCAGCGGGCGCACCAGGATCGACGCGGCGTTCTCGCGGTTCCACGGCGCGCCGTCGAAGACCTGCGGTTCGTCGGCGTCGGGCGGCAGCGGCGGCAGGGTGTTGATGCGCGAAACCACGTCGAGCATCACGCGCGTCATGTCGGTGCCGATCTCGAAGCTCAGCGAAACGCCGCCGCCGCCGCGATTGATCTGCGAGCGCATCTCGGTCATGCCCGACAGCCCGCGCATCGCCTCTTCGATCGGCTCGACGAGGGCTTCCTCGACCTCGCTAGGCGCGGCCTCTCGCCAGTTCACGCTGATCCAGATCTGCGGGTTCTTGGTGTCGGGCAGCAGCTGCACGGGCAGGCGCGCCAGCGACAGCAGGCCGAACAGCAGGACGATCAGCGCCGCGGCCGCGATCGCGGCCGGGTTGCTGGCCGAGAATCGTGTTGTTTTCATGGTCTCCCCTCGTCCGCCCCTGCTGCGGTCTGCAAGCTGCGGCTTGGATGCGACACGGACCCCAGGGGTTTAAACTCGGT
The DNA here is from genome assembly GCF_000271305.1 of Hydrocarboniphaga effusa AP103. GTDB lineage: Bacteria > Pseudomonadota > Gammaproteobacteria > Nevskiales > Nevskiaceae > Hydrocarboniphaga > Hydrocarboniphaga effusa. Next base: position 2,127,225 of record NZ_AKGD01000001.1, on the reverse strand, counting down.
CCCCTGGCACCATCTTCCCGGTGCAGCCGGCGCCAGCGGGTGCCGGCGATTCGATCGCCAAAGCAGCAGGTTCCATGTCCGATTCCAACGAAACCGTCGCCCTCACCCGCGACGTGGTCGCCATCCTGATTCCCGCCGGAACCAAGGTCGAGCTGCCCGAAGGCGCCAGCGCCGAAATCACCCAGGCGCTCGGCGGCAGCTTCACGATCCAGGTTCAGGGCCATTTGTTCCGCATCAACGGTGCGGACGCGGACGCACTCGGCAAGGAAGTGCTGCGCGGCCCCGAAGTGGCCGACGACGCCGACGACGCCGAACTCGAAAAAGCGGTCTGGGCGCAGCTCAAAACCTGCTACGACCCCGAGATTCCGATCAACATCGTCGAGCTCGGCCTGGTCTACGAATGCCGGCTCGAGCCGCTCGACGCCAGCAACCGCAAGGCCTTCATCCGCATGACCCTGACCGCCCCGGGTTGCGGCATGGGCGAAATTCTCGTCAACGACGTCAAGACCAAGACGCTCGAAGTGCCCCGGGTGACCGAGGCCGACGTCGAGCTGACTTTCGACCCGCCATGGAGTCGCGACATGATGTCGGAATCGGCCCAGCTGCTGACCGGGATGTACTGAGAGCTTCCACCTTCTTCAACGCCGCGCTCACGGGAGAGAGCCACGATGTCCGATACCGTCACGCAGGGCATACGCATCGTGGTCAGACCGCAGTACGTACCGGAGCAATCGCAGCCCGAGCGCGCGCATTTCTTCTTCGCGTATCACATCACCATCCGCAACGAGGGCAGTGTCACCGCCCAGCTGCAATCGCGACACTGGATCATCACCGACGGCGAGGGCCGCAGCGAGGAAGTGCGCGGCCCCGGCGTGGTCGGCCAGCAGCCCAGGCTCGCACCGGGCGAGCAGTTCCAGTACACCAGCGCCTGCCCGCTGACGACACCCGTCGGCACCATGCACGGCAGCTTCCACATGGTTCCCGAGGACGGCGAGCCGTTCGAGGCGCTGATTTCCCCGTTCCGGCTCGCGGTGCCGCGCATACTCAACTGAGGGCGGCCGCTCGGCTCGGCTGAACGCGAATCAGCGTTGTGAGCGACGGTGGATCGGACGAGGACGGAGCGCAGGTCGGTGGCCCCCGGCCGCTGAGTGACTAAATGTCACTCAGCGGTAAGCCGGCGACGGAGCGTGCATACGGCACGTGAGGGTTTCGAGCACCGCCTCGTTCGAGCTACGGAGCGCAGCAGCCCTCTCATACCCGCGAGAGCGGATATGAGGTTTCGACGCATCAGCCGCCGTTGATGACGCCGCAGGCGATCCGCCCACCCGAGTTGCCAGCCGGCTGGCTCTGGTAGTCATCCGGCCCTTCGTGCACGACCACGGCCTTGCCGATCACGTCCTTCGCGCCGCCGGTGCCGATCTCGAGGCCCGGAAGCGTCACGCTGACGTCGGCGTTGCCGCTGTCGTCGGCCTTCACGTTCGGCGCATCGCCGGCGTGGTGCGGGCCCTGGGCGACGTTGCCGTGGGGCTGCTGATCCGGGTTCAGGTGACCGCCCGCGCTGCTTGCGTCCGGCGCACTGCAATCGCCTTTCTCGTGCACGTGGAAGCCATGCTCGGCGCCCGGCTTGAGGCCCGACAGCGAGCCGCTGACTTTCACGCCACCATCGCCGGCCTCGAACTTGAGCGTGCCCTGCGCCGTCTTGCCCTCGGTCGGGGACAGCGTGGCGGTGGCCGACGAGGCGCTGGTCGGCGCATCGGTCGACATGCCGGCCGCCGGGGAGGCGGAGGTCACGGGCGGCGTTTCCTGCTTGCAGGCCGACAGCGCGATGGCGGCGGCAAACGGCAGCAGGCTCAAGCGGTGGACGATCTTCATGGCGACTCCTGGGTCGATGTTCGGCGAGCGTCAGTTAAGACAAGCGCTGTGACGCACGCCTGAACCATGGCCGGTAAACTTCTCCGATGAACGATTTCTCCGCTGTCGCGCATCTGGTCGATTCACTCAACGATGCGCAGAAACAGGCCGTGACCGCTCCGCCCGAGCACCGCCTGGTGCTCGCGGGCGCCGGCTCGGGCAAGACGCGCGTGCTCGTGCACCGCATCGCCTGGCTCATCGCGGTCGAAGACGTCTCACCGCTGTCGATCCTCGCGGTCACGTTCACCAACAAGGCCGCGAACGAAATGCGCGGCCGCATCGAACAGCTGCTGACCACGCCGGTGCGCCAGCTCTGGGTCGGCACCTTCCACGGCATCGCGCATCGCATGCTGCGCCTGCACTGGAAGGAGGCGAAGCTGCGGCAGGATTTCCAGATCCTCGATGCGGACGATCAGCAGCGCATGGTCAAGCGTCTGATCAAGCAGCTCGACCTGCCGGACGATCAGTGGCCGCACAAGATGGTCACGCACTGGATCAATTCGCAGAAGGAAGAAGGCCGCCGGCCGCATCACTTCGACGACCTGGGCGATTTCACGCAGCGCGCGCTGGTGCGCGTCTACACCACGTATCAGCAGCAATGCGAAGCCCAGGGCGTGGTCGATTTCGCCGAGCTGCTGCTGCGCGCGTACGAACTGTGCCGCGACAACGCCGACATTCTCGCGCACTACCGGCGCAAGTTCCGCCACGTGCTGGTCGACGAATTCCAGGACACCAACACGCTGCAGTACCTCTGGCTCAAGCTGCTCGTCGGCGATCACGGCGTGCTGTTCGCGGTCGGCGACGACGATCAGTGTCTGGCGGCGGGAACGGCGGTCACGCTCGCCGACGGCAGCCACAAGCCGATCGAGCAGGTGAATGCGGGCGACAGCGTGCGCGCCGCCTTCGGCAGCGGGCGCTTCCACAGCGCCACGGTAACCGAGCGCGTGCACATCGGCAGTCGCCGCGATCTCTTCGAGATCGTGACGCGCTCGGGACGCAGGCTCGTGAGCACGCCCGAGCACACCCATTTCGCAGGCTATCTGCTCGGCGAAACGCCGCAGACCTTCTTCACCTACCTGATGCACAAACGCGGCGTCGGCTACCGGCTGGGCGTATCGCAGGTCTACACGAACGGCCAGGTGAAGCCGCTCGTAGGCTTCGAGCAGCGCTGCCTGCACGAGCACGCCGACGCGGCCTGGGTGGTTACCACGCACGACAGCGCCAATGCGGCACGCCGCGACGAAATCCTGCTGTCCCTGCGCTACGGCTTGCCGACGCTGCCCTTCGTCGCGCGCAAGGGTGGATCGCAAAACGGACTCGTCCACGATCCGGCCTGGATCGCCGAGGTGTTCGAATCGCTCGACACCGAATCCGCCGCCAAGCGCCTGCTCTCGGCCTACGGTTTGCGGGCCGATCAGCCGCATCATCGGCCGCGTTCGCGCAACGCGAACCGGCGCAACGTGGTGATCACGCTTTGCGGTGATCGGCGCGGGGCCCGTCCGATGCACCGCATCGGCATCGTCGGTAACGATGTCTTCGGTCGGCAGGCGCTGGAACTGGCCGGATTTTCGGTGCGCGCAGCCAAGGCGGGCTCGTCGAGCTGGCGCTTCGAAGCCGCTCGCGCGCATTTCGGCGAGCTGCTGCAGATCGCCGAGCGCGCCCGCAAGACGCTGGACGGCGACTTGCAGCTCAACGCACGCATCGGACGCCGCTCGCTGCCGTTCATTCACGCCTCCGCCGTGCGCAAGGGCATGGTCATGCTCGACGAGAACGGCGGCTTCGACATCGTCGAAAGTTCGCGGCCGATCACTGAGCCCACCGAAGTCTACGATCTCAATATCGCCGACGTGCACAACTTCGTCGCCGGGGGCCTAGTCACCCACAACTCGGTCTACGGCTGGCGCGGCGCCAAGATCGAGAACATGCTGCGGCTCGAGCGCGACCTGCGCGGCTGCGAGATCGTGCGGCTCGAGCAGAACTATCGCTCGACCGGCACCATCCTCAAGGCCGCGAACGGACTCATCGAGCGCAACAACGGGCGCCTCGGCAAGAACCTCTGGACCGAGGGTTCCGACGGTGCGCCAATCTCGCTCTACGCTGCGTTCAACGAGTACGACGAGGCCGAATTCGTCGTCAACCGCATCAAGGACTACATCAACGGCCCGCATCGCTACTCTGATCTCGCGATCCTGTATCGCTCCAACGCGCAGTCGCGCGTGCTCGAAGAAATGCTGATCCGCGCACGCCTGCCGTATCGCATCTACGGCGGCCTGCGCTTCTTCGAACGCATGGAAGTGAAGGACGCGCTGGCCTGGCTGCGGCTCATGCGCAATCGCGACGACGACATCAGCTTCGAACGCGCGCTCGCCACGCCTTCGCACGGCGTCGGTGCGACCAGCGTCGAAAAGCTGCGCGCCGCTTCGCGCGAGGCCGGCAGCTCGCTGTGGGCGACGGCGATGCGCGAACCGGCGCTGGTCGGCCGCTCGGCCGGCGCGCTCGCCAGGTTCCTCAACAAGGTCGAGTCCATCGCCACGCAAACCGCCGACATAGCGCTCGGCAAGCTCATCGACGTGGTCGTCGCCAACAGCGGGCTGCGCGAGCACTACCAGAAGGAGAAAGGCGAGCAGGCCGAAGGCCGTCTCGAGAACCTCGACGAAATCGTCAGCGCGGCGCGCAGCTTCGAAAAGCCGACACCGGAGCAGGAGGAGGAAGGCATCGATCCGCTGTCGGCCTTCCTCGCGCATGCGGCGCTCGAAGCCGGCGAAGGCCAGGCCGCGGCCGGCGAAGATTCGGTGCAGCTGATGACCCTGCACGCGGCCAAGGGCCTCGAATTCCCGATCGTGTTCATGGTCGGCATGGAGAACGGGCTGTTCCCGTCGATGCGCGCGGTCGAGGAAGGCAATCTCGAGGAAGAGCGCCGGCTTTGCTATGTCGGCATCACGCGCGCACGCCAGCAGCTGTATCTGAGCTATGCCGAAATCCGTCGCCTGCACGGCGTCGAACAAGTGGCCATGCCGTCGCAGTTCCTGAAGGAAATTCCGCCCGAATGCGTGATGGAAACGCGCCCGCGCGCGGGCGTGCTGCGGCCACCGAGCTTCGGTTCCGGTCGCGAGTCTTCGCGCTACGGCGGCGGCGGTTATGGCGGCGGCAGTTCCTACGGCGGATCGGGCGGCGGCTATTCCACGCCGATACGTCGCAGCACGCCGATCGGCACGCCGAACTACGGCGGCTTCAAGCTCGGCCAGCGCGTCATGCACGACAAGTTCGGCGAAGGCACGATCCTGTCGTTCGAAGGCGAAGGCGAAAAGGCGCAGGTCGAAATCCGCTTCCGCCATTCGGGCGTGAAGCGGCTCGTGCTCGGCCTGGCCAAGCTGCAAGCGGTCTAGCGCGAGGCCTTGCGATGTCGCAGGAAGCCCTCGTCGCGATCGTCGTCGCGGTCGCCCTGATCGTCGGGCCGCTGGCGACGCTGCGCGCCCTGTCGAAGCGCGCCGCGGCGCAAACCCCGCAGCGGCCCGCGCCGCTCGAATCGAACATCGAAGCGGAGTTGCTCGCGCAGCTGCCGGTGCTCGCGCACCTCACGCCCGAACTGCGGCAGCGCCATGTCGAGCGCGTGCGCGCTTTCCTCGCGAGCAAGCGCTTCATCGGCTGCGACGGACTCGAAGTCACCGAGGAGATGAAACTCGTCGTCGCCGGCCTGGCTTGCCTGCTCGTACTGCGACCCGATGCCGAGCTGTTTCCGGCGGTGAAGGCCGTGCTGCTGTATCCGGGCGCGTTTCTGGTTCCGGTGAACGAGCCCGATGAATTCGGCCTGGTCGACGACGAGCCGCAGGAACGCATCGGCGAATCCTGGCAGGGCGATCGCGTGATCCTGTCGTGGGAAGACGTGCAGGCCGCGCTCGCGGGCGACGGCGTCAACGTGGTCGCGCACGAGTTCGCGCACCAGCTCGACGACGAGTCGCCGTTCGAAGGCGCGCCGCATCTGCCCCGAGAATTCAACGGTTACGAGCGCTGGTCGCGCGTCATGCAGCGCGAGTTCGAGCGCCTGCAACGCCATCGCCGGCCGCCCGTGCTCGATCCTTACGGAGCCGAAAGTCCGGCCGAATTCTTCGGCGTCGCGACGGAGGCCTTCATCCAGCGAGGGGCCGATCTCGCGCAGCATCACGCCGAGCTCTACGAGCTGCTGCGCGATTACTACGGCTTCGACACGCGCGATTGGGCCTGGAGTGCGTAAGCCCTAAGGAGCCGGCGCCGGTTCGACCAGGACCTCGTACTTGTCCACGTCGACCAGCACCTGCTTGAGGAACATCACGACCGCGTTGTTGTAGACGTCGCGATTGGCCTTCTTGGCGAAGCCGTGGCCCTCGTCCTTTGCCATCAGGTACCAGACCGCGCCGCCGTTGTTCGCGCGGATGGTCTTGACCATCTGCTCGGCCTCGCTGCGCGGCACGCGCGGATCGTTGGCGCCCTGCACGATGAACATCGGCCGGGTGATGCGCGCGGCGTTCGTGAGCGGCGAAATCGATTCGAGAAAGCTGCGCATCTCGGGGTCGCTTTCGTCGCCGTATTCGGCGCGGCGCAGATCGCGGCGATAGTCCTGCGTGTTGGTCAGAAAGCTCACGAAATTGCTGATGCCGACGATGTCGATGCCGCCGCGCAGGCGATCGTTGAAATGCGTCATCGAGGCCAGTGTCATGTAGCCGCCGTAGGAACCGCCCATGACCACCACGCGGCGCGCGTCGAGCTCGGGTTGCCTGGCGATCCAGTCGAGCAGGGCGCCGATGTCGCGCACCGAATCCTCGCGCTTGCGGCCGTTGTCGAGTTCCAGATAGCGCTTGCCGTAACCCGAAGAGCCGCGCACGTTCGGCACCAGCACGCTGATGCCGAGCTCGCGCGCGTAGAACTCGATCAGCGGATTGAAGGTCGGCAGCGCCTGCGCCTCCGGGCCGCCGTGGATCTGGATCAGCACCGGGCGCGGGCCCTCGCCGACACCGCGATAGTAGAAGGCCGGCACGCGCAGATCGTCGAAGCTGTTGAAGTGCACGAGCTCGGGTTCGATGAAGCGGCTCGCGTCGAGTCCGCCGGTCTCGCTGCGCGTCCAGCGCTTGAGCGCCTTGCTGCCGATCTCGAACGAGAACACATCGGTCGGGCTGCGCGCGCTGTTGAGGCTGAAAGCCAGCTGCTTGCCTTTGGCATCGAAGCTCAGGCCGCGCACCACGCCGATCGGCAGCTTCGGCACCGGCACGAGCTTGCCGGTCTTGAGGTTCATCACGCGCAATTCGCTGATGCCGTCGGCGTTGACGATGTAGGCGAGATAGCTGCCGCGACGCGAAATCTCGAGGCCCTCGACATCCCACTCGACTTTGTCGGTCAGCACGCGCGCAGCGCTGCCGTCGAGCTTCTCGTAGCGCAGGCGCTGGAAATCCGAAGCCTCGTCGGAGACGGTATAAACGCCGCGGCCATCGCGCGAAAAGCGCGCGTTGGTGAAGCTCACGGGCTCGGCGGTCTCGTGAAAGCGCGTGAGCTCCGGCAAGCCTTCTTCGTCGATCTTGGAAAGATCGGCGATGTAGAGCTCGCTCTGGTTGATCGAGATGTAGTGCAGCAGCAACAGCCGCCGGTCGTCCGGCGAGAAATCGAGCGGAGCCCAGGCGCCTTCGCGCTGGCTCACACGCTGCAGGGGCGCGCCGTCGAGATGGCCGATGACGACGTCGGTGTCGCGGCCATTGCGGCGCGTGGTCGAGTAGGCGAACACATCGCCCTTGTTCGACCACAGCATGTCGGTGTTGCGCGAGCGCCCGTCGCTGACGAGCTTATAGTCGCCGGTCGATAGATCGAAGTGGTGGATCTGGTAGAACTCGTCGCCGCCGCTGTCCTTGGTGAACAGGAAGCTGCGCCCGTCCGGTGACGGCAGGGCCGACGACACCGGCTCGGCGAAGAACGTGAGCTGCGAGCGCATGCCCTCGGGCCTGGCGACGCGATGCACCTGCGCGGTGTCGCCGAAGCGCGTGCTGATCAGCAGCCCGTCTTCGGCGCGGCCGAGCCAGCCGGCGAGCACGGCCGAGCGCGTCTGCTGGTAGCGATAGGTGCGCTCGGCGATTTCGTCGGGCACCGGCGGCAGGTCTTCGAGCACCAGGTTGCCGCGCTCGATGCGCTCCACCGTGTGCTGCGCATCCTTGGCCGCATCGGCCGTCACCGCGACGAATGCGCTCGTCAGGCCCAGCAGCAGGCCCCAAATCCCTTTGCTCATTGCACCCGCCCCCGGCGCTACGAACCTTTGCCCAGCTACTGCGCTTGTCATCTCGCTGCGCCTGGACAAAGGTTGTGGTTGGTTTGCTACTTCACCCGCACGAGCATCCCGTTGATGCCATTGGACTCGAGCTGGGCCAGCGTGTCACGCGCCTTGGCCTCGTCCTTCACCGGCCCGACGCGCACGCGGTAATACGTGTCGCGATTGTCGATGGTCACTTTCTCGATACGCGATTCCACGCCGATCAGCGCGAGCGCGGCCTTCTGGCGCTCGGCTTCGGCCTCGGCCTTGTACGAGGCCACCTGGATGATGAAGGTGTCGCTGCCGGGCTGCGCCTTCACGGCGCCCGGCGCGTTCGCGGCGGCGCCGGACCCGGCCGTCGCGGCATTCGCGGGCGGAGGCGCGGCGCCCGGACGCGTCTTGCCGTCGGCCTGGCTCGGCACCAGCACTTCCTGGCTCGGCAGCAGCTCGTAGAACGTGAAGCGGGACTTCTCCTTCGGCGGAACCGCGATCTTGTCGTCCTTGTCGGCCGATTTTTCGGCCTGCGATTTCGCCTTGGCCTTCGCCGCGGCGGCCTTGCGATCGGCGATGTCCTCGATCTCGTTGGGCTTGAAGCGCTTGCCGTTGACGAGCTCCGACGCGGTCTCCGGATCGCCCACGCCGAGCGAGGCCGAAGTTCCGCGCAGCGGCGTTTCGGTGGGCCGCGAAATGTACACGAACACCGCGACCACCAGCCCCACGGACAGACCGACGAAAGCCCAGACCCAGCCCGGCAGACCGCCGCCGGACGGCTTGCCGCGCGAAGGCTTCCTGTTGCGCGCCGCGTAGTCGCGCGAGGCCATTTACATCTGCTCCGGGGCGCTCACGCCAAGCAGGGCGAGGCCGTTCTGCAGCACCTGCCGCGTGGCGGTCACGAGCGCCAGGCGTGCCTGCGTGAGCTTCGCGTCGTCGACGAGGAAGCGGATGCGCTGGCCCGAGGCGTCGATCGCGTTGTAGTAGCTGTGCAGCAGGTCGGCGAGATCGCGCAGGTAGAAGGCGATGGCATGCGGAGCCGATTGCTCGGCCGCATTGCTCACGGTTTCCGGGAACTTGGCGAGCTGCGTCAGCAGCTCCTTCTCGGGCGTCTCGGTCAGCAGCGACAGATGCGCGCTGCTTGCGGCCGCGTCGAAAGCCACGCCGCGCTCGGCCGCCTGGCGGAACACCGAGCAGATGCGCGCATGCGCGTACTGGATGTAATAGACCGGGTTCTCGTCGGACTTGGACTTGGCGAGGTCGATGTCGAAGGTCAGCTGCGAGTCCGCTTTGCGCGCGATCAAAAAGTAGCGCGTGGCATCGCGACCGACTTCGTCGATCAGATCGCGCAGCGTCACGTAGCTGCCCGCGCGCTTGGAGATCTTCACCTCTTCGCCGCCGCGCATGACCGTGACCATCTGGTGCAGCACATAGTCCGGCCAGCCCTTCGGAATGCCGACATCGAGCGCCTGCAGGCCGGCCCGCACGCGCGTGATGGTGCTGTGATGATCCGCGCCCTGTTCGTTGACCACGCGCTGGTAGCCGCGATTCCACTTGACGTGGTGATAGGCGACGTCGGGCACGAAGTAGGTGTAGCCACCGTCGGTCTTGCGCATCACGCGGTCCTTGTCGTCGCCGAAATCGGTCGTGCGCAGCCACAGCGCACCGCCTTCTTCGAACGTATGACCGCTCGCAATCAGCGCCTTGACGGTCTCTTCGACCTTGCCCTCGCTGTAGAGCGAAGACTCCAGGTAATAGACGTCGAACTTGACGTCGAAGGCCTTGAGGTCCGCGTCCTGCTCGCGCCGCAGGTAGGCGACCGCGAAATCGCGAATCGCATCGAGGTCGTCCGCATCGGCCTCGCCTTTCACTTCGCGATCGTCGGCGGTGACGGTTTCGCCATGCATGTAGGCGCGCGCGACGTCGGCGATGTACTGGCCGCGATAGCCGTCGGCCGGCCAGCCTTCGTCGTCGGGCGTCAGGCCTTTCACGCGCGCGAGCACCGAGGCCGCGAGATTGCTGATCTGCGCGCCCGCGTCGTTGTAGTAGAACTCGCGCGTGACTTCGTAGCCGACCGCCTCGTAGAGCCGCGCGAGCACGTCGCCGACCGCCGCGCCGCGGCCGTGGCCGACGTGCAGCGGGCCGGTCGGGTTGGCCGAGACGAACTCGACCATCAGCTTGCCGCGGCTCGCGCCCTCGCTGCGGCCATAAGCCGCGCCGGCCGCGATGATGTCGCCGACGATGGCCTGGAAGGCATCGGCCGCGAGCGTGAAGTTGATGAAGCCCGGCCCGGCGATCTCCACCTTGGCGACGCGGTTCGAGGCCGGCAGCGCCTTGATCAGCGCCTCGGCGACGGCTCGCGGCGGCTTGCCGAGCGGCTTGGCGAGCAGCATCGCGAGGTTGCTCGCGAAATCGCCGTGCCGGGCGTCCTTGGTCGCCTCGATCTGGAACGTCGACGGCAGCGCGACCTGCGCACTGGATTCGGCCAGCACGGTCGTCGCCGCCTGGCTCATGAGGGACTGCAAATGGGCTTTCATCGGAAGAAACGGTCAGAACACACGACCCGGGAGTCGCAAGGGCACCAGTTTACCCGCCGCCCGGCACAGTCGGGAAAGCAAGCAATACCCTCTCCCTCCGGGTGAGGGGTTCGCCGTGATAGCCAAGCTTCGCTCCTGCGGACGGTCCCTCACCCCCGACCCTCTCCCGGCGGGAGAGGGATGCATAACCCGCTCCCTTCAAAGTTCCCTAGGATGCCGGGATGAATCCTCTGATCCTCATCATCGGCTGCGGCGACATCGGCCTGCGCGTCGGCGCTCTTTTGCTCGCCGACGGCCAGGCCGTGCGCGGACAGGTCCGCAGCCCGGACAGCGCCGACGCGCTCGCCCGGGCCGGCATCGACGCCATCCGCCGCGATCTCGATGAGCCCGCCGTCGATGACGGCGCCGAGCAGGTGTTCTGGTTCGCCCCGCCGCCAGCGAGCGGCGCCCGCGACCCGCGCTTGCGCGGCTGGCTCGCGGCCAACCGGCCCCGGCGCGTCGTCTACATCAGCACCAGCGGCGTCTACGGCGATTGCGAGGGCCGCTGGATCGACGAGAGCGAGCCGCTCAAGCCGCAGACCGATCGCGGGCGCCGCCGGCTCGATGCCGAACGCGCGCTCGCCGAACATGCGGCCGCGCACGGCACCGAGACCGTGATCCTGCGCGTGCCCGGAATCTATGGCCCCGGTCGCCTGCCGATCGCGCGCCTGCAAGCCGGCCACGCGGTGATCGACGAGCGCGAGAGCCCGCCGACCAACCGCATCCACGCCGACGATCTCGCGCTGGCCGCCGTAGCCGCCATGCGGCGCGGCCTGCCGGGTGCGGCCTACAACGTCAGCGACGGCTCGCCGACGACGATGACCGACTACTTCTGCCGCTGCGCGGCGCTGCTCGGCCTGCCGGAGCCCCGGCGCGTGAGCCTCGCCGAGGCTAACCGCACGTTCACGCCGGCCATGCTTTCTTTTCTCGAGGAGTCCAAGCGGCTCGTCACCGATCGCCTGCGCTGCGAACTCGGCGTGACACCGCGCTATCCTGACCTGGCGACCGGTCTACCGAGCTGTCTTGATTAGTCGCGCCCCGTTCCATCGCCCGAAGAAGAAAGGAGTCATTCGCATGAGCCTGGCGGCAGAATTCAAGAAGTTCGCAATGCGCGGCAACGTCATCGACCTCGCGGTCGGTGTGGTGATCGGCGCGGCCTTCGGCAAGATCGTGTCCTCGCTGGTCGCGGACGTGGTGATGCCGCCCTTGGGACTGCTGATCGGCAACGTGAACTTCTCCGATCTGGGCGTCACGCTGCGGGAAGCCGTCGGCGATTCGCCTGCGGTGGTACTGGCTTATGGCAAGTTCGTGCAGAACGTGTTCGATTTCGTGATCGTCGCGGCCGCCATCTTCGCGCTCGTCAAGGGCATCAACGCGCTCAAGCAGCCCGAGCCGCCGCCGCCCGCCGCCACGCCGGCCCCGCCCGAAACCCCGCCCGACGTGAAGCTGCTCGCCGAAATCCGCGACCTGCTCAAGGCTCAGCAGCAACCGCCGGCCTGAGTAGGGGCCACAAGTGGGCGACAGAGACCCGCGTGTCTATTTCGCGGCCGAGCGCACGCTGCTGGCCTGGATCAGAACCGGCATCGCGATCATCGGCCTGGGCTTCGTCGTCGCCCGCTTCGGCTTGTTCCTGCGTCTGGTCGGCGGCCCATCCGCGCAGGCGCAGCCGTCCCACTGGGTTTCGTCGCTGCTCGGCATCGCACTGACCCTGGCCGGCGCGCTGGCGATGTTCGCGGCGCTGCTGCAGCACCGGCTGTTCACGTCCACGCTGCCGCCGCATGACCTGCCGGATCGGTACCAGCGCTCGATCGCTTCGCTGCTGGCACTGGTGATCGGCTGTTTGGGCGTGGGGCTGGCGATTTATCTGCTGCTCGACAGCCCGCGTTGAGCGCCATCGGTATCGACGACTGATATCAACGACCCGGCGCGCTGGCGGAATAGGTAATTTCCCCTAGCGCGAGCTTGGGCTAGACTTCGCCCCGTTTGCCTGCAGAACGCTCATTGCCTAAGCGACTGCTGCAGCGCAAAACCACTATTTCAAAATTGGTCGAAGGGGAGCGTCTCAAATGCCGGTCAAAATTGCCGTGCTGAAGGAAACCCGCCCGAACGAGCGCCGCGTGGCCCTGGTGCCGGTCGTTGCGGACAAGCTTGCGAAGCTGGGCGCGGAGCTGCACATGCAGTCGGGAGCGGGCACCGCGGTCAAGCTCGCGGACGCTGCCTACAAGAACGTGACGTTCGCCGCCAACCCGCAGGGTCTGGTTTCCGACGCCGACATCGTGCTGTCGGTGCAGCCGCCGTCGCTCGAAGTCGTCAACGCGATGAAGGAAGGCAGCATCCTGCTGTCCTTCGTCTACGCGCACAAGGAAGTCGAGATCACCAAGGCGCTGCGCGACAAAAAGATCACTTCTTTCGCGATGGAACTGGTTCCGCGCATCACGCGTGCGCAGTCGATGGACGCGCTGTCCTCGCAGGCCGCGCTGGCCGGTTACTACGGCGTGCTGCTGGGTTCGATCAACATCGCCCGCATGATGCCGATGACCACGTTCGCGACGGGCTCGATCCGTCCGGGCACGATCCTGGTCATGGGCGCCGGCGTGGCCGGCCTGTCCGCCATCGCCACCGCGCGCCGCATCGGCGCCAAGGTCGAAGGCTACGACGTGCGTCCGGAAGTGAAGGAGCAGGTCGAATCGCTCGGCGCCAAGTTCATCGACACCGGCGTCGACGCACGCGGCACCGGCGGTTATGCGCGTGAGCTGACACAGGAAGAGAAGGACAAGATCGCGTCGGTCGTCACCAAGCATATTCAATCGGCCGACATCATCATCACCACGGCCTCCATTCCGGGCCGTCCGTCGCCCAAGCTCATCACCAGGGCGCAGATCGAGGGCATGAAGTCGGGCTCGGTGATCATCGACCTCGCGTCCGAAGGCGGCGGCAACACCGAAGCCACGGTGCCGGGCGAAACCGTGCAGGTCGGCCAGACGACGATCGTCGGCCCGCTCAACGTGCCGTCGATGCTCGGCGAGCACGCATCGGAGCTGTACGCAAAGAACCAGTACAACCTGATCGAGCTGTTCCTCAAGGACAAGGCGATCAGCATCGACTGGAACGACGAGGTGCTCGCCAAGAGCTGCCTCACGCACGCGGGCGAAATCAAGAACGAAGCCGCTGCCAAAGCGGTTGCCGGCTAAGGGGAGCGAAACATGCTGACGGGTTTCATTGCGCTGTACATCTTCATGCTCGCGGCCTTCACGGGCTACGAGATCATCGGCCGCGTGCCGTCGATCCTTCACACGCCGCTGATGTCGGGCAGCAACTTCGTGCACGGCATCGTCGTGGTCGGCGCGCTGTACGCGCTGCTCAACGCCACGTCCGTCACCGAGCAGGTGATCGGTTTCGTCGGCGTGCTGCTCGGCGCGGGTAACGCGGCCGGCGGCTACGTGGTGACCGAGCGCATGCTGCAGATGTTCAAGTCGTCGGACAAGAAGAAGGCCTGATCGACATGAACGCTCTTTCCACGGCAACTCTGATCATCGACGCGGCGTTCCTCGCGGCGGCGTTTCTCTTCATCTACGGCCTCAAGCGCATGTCCTCGCCGGTCACGGCGGCCTCGGGCATTCGCGTCGCGGGCCTCGGCATGCTCGTCGCGGTGCTCGCGAGCTTCCTCTATGTGTTCGGCGTGTCCGAGGCGGCCAAGCCGCATCTGACCGTCAACGTCATCCTCGGCGCGGTCGCGCTCGTGCTGGGCCTCGGTTGGGCCTGGACCAGCGGCAAGAAGGTCGAAATGACCGCGATGCCGCAGATGGTCGCGCTCTACAACGGCATGGGCGGCGGCGCGGCCGCTGCGATCGGCGCGGTGGAGCTGTTCCGCACGAGCGCGGAGCACAGCACCATTCCGCTGGTCGTCACCATCATCGGCTCGCTGATCGGTGCGATTTCGCTGTCGGGTTCGCTGATCGCCTGGGCCAAGCTCGACGGTCGCGTCAACGGCACCTGGCGCTTCACCGGCCTGCAGCTCATGAACGGCACGGTGTTCTTCGCCACGCTCGCGCTGGGCCTGTACATCGCGCTGGTCGCGCACGGCCACGCGCCGGTCTGGATGACCGCCGCGTTCTTCGTGCTCGCGCTGATCTTCGGCGTGCTCATGACGATGCCGATCGGCGGCGCCGACATGCCGGTGGTGATCTCGCTGTACAACGCGTTCACGGGTCTGGCGGTGGGCTTCGAAGGCTTCGTGCTGCAGAACCCGGCGCTGATGATCGCCGGCATGGTGGTGGGCTCGGCCGGCACGCTGCTGACGCTGCTGATGGCCAAGGCGATGAACCGCTCGGTGAGCAACGTGATCTTCTCCAACTTCGGCGCCGCCGGCGACGAGCAGCAGGGCGAGATCAAGGGCAGCATGAAACCGGTCGATGCGGGCGACGCCGGCATCAACATGCGCTATGCGAGCAAGGTCATCATCGCGCCGGGCTACGGTCTGGCCGTGGCGCAGGCGCAGCACAAGCTCTTCGAGTTCGTGAAGCTCATCCAGGAGCAGGGCGTGGAAGTGAAGTTCGCGATCCACCCGGTCGCGGGCCGCATGCCCGGTCACATGAACGTGCTGCTCGCCGAAGCCGGCGTGCCGTACGACATCATCTACGACATGGAAGACATCAACAGCGAGTTCAAGGATGCCGACGTCGCCATCGTGATCGGCGCCAACGACACCGTGAACCCGGCTGCACGCACCAACAAGAGCAGCCCGATCTACGGCATGCCGATTCTCAACGTCGACCAGGCCAAGCAGGTCTACGTGGTCAAGCGTGGCCAGGGCAAGGGCTACTCGGGCGTGGAGAACGAGCTGTTCTTCGCCGACAACACCAACATGGTCTACGGCGACGCGCAGAAGGTGATGGTGCAGATGATCCAGGCCGTGAAGTCGCTGGATGGCGGCGGGCACTGATCCGCGCTGAGCATCGCGCTGCAAACGAAAAAGCCGCCGAAAGGCGGCTTTTTCGTGAGGTCACCGCATGACGGCGACCTTGCCTGCGCAACCCGAACGGCTACGCGCTTTCGGCCGACGAAGCGACCGGCGCGACCACCGGCTCGGCGGCGGGACGCGCGGAGACGGCGGGCATGAAGCTCGACAAGGTGATGGGCGCGATCTGCATGTGCTGATCGTAGAACGCCTTCACCTGGCTATCGGCTTCCTGGCGGCTGAGGGCATGGCGCAGCTGCACCAGCCCGGCGAGCACGTTGATGTCGCCATTGCTGCGGCTGAGCTCGGTGGCGTGCACCTTGCTCCAGGTGGTGCCGGCGATGCCGAGCACGGTCTTCCACTTGGCGAAGCGCGCCTGCTCGATCGCATCGGCGTGAGCGCGCAGCTGGCTCTTGGTCGGCGAGCCGGGTGCACGGCGCACTTTGGGCGCTTCGTCTCGCAGCGGCTTGCGGTTGTTCTTGGGTCTCATGGGAATCTCCTGCCTGAGAATGGAACGCGGCCGGGCCGCGTACAAAGGCGGCGGCGCATCGCACCGCCGCTACGACTCCGCACGCAGCGATCAGACCGGGCGGATCTTGGTGGCCTGCATGCCCTTGGGGCCACGCGCTTCGACGTATTCGACGCGCTGACCTTCGGCAAGCGACTTGAAGCCATCGCCGACGATTTCCTTGAAGTGCGCGAACAGGTCCTCGCCACCATTGGCCGGCGTAATGAAGCCGAAGCCCTTGGCGTCGTTGAACCACTTGACGGTGCCGGTTTGGGTATTGCTCATGAGATGTGTTCCTGATGAAGAGAAACGGGCCAACCGCCCGCTGGGCGCAAACGGTCAAGGAACGCATCTGGAATTTCGCGCCGAAGAACCGCTGTGGCGCCAACTAGCTGAATACACTGCCTGATACTTGCGCGGGGCACGGTACGCGCATTTGACCGGGATGTCGAACCGAGGTGCCCGCCACGCAACCGCTAGGGACCGTCGTAGCCCATCGCCGGCACCGCATATCGTGCGCTGAGTTCGCCGTCGTTCTGCTCGAAATCCCTGCGCAGTCCCTCATGCTCGTTGCGCAGATAGTCGTACTCGCGTTCCAGGTCGCGGCGGGCACGCCGTTCGAGCAGCTGTGGAGGCGGCGGCGGCGGTTGCGGGTTCTTGCGCATCAGGGCGACGTAGTCGCGGGCGCGCTTGTCGTCGTCGGCGAGGATGCGACCGATGTCGTCCAGGCGAGAACGTCGCTCGTTGAGTGCATTGAGCAGATCCGCAACATGGCGGCCATCCTGATAGGCCGGACGGAAACGGGCATCGAGATCGGGCGGGCACACCTCATCGTAGCTGCCACCATGGCGGCCGACGTCATAGCCGTTCGCAGCCGTGCAATAAACACCGAGCCCCTGCGCGTAACCGATCTTCCACCCGGTTTCGTCGGAGCCGATGCCATGCTCGGCACAGGCCTGACGCTCTTCCTCGTAGCGCACGGGTGATCGGCCGTTGACGCCGCTCTGGTAACCGATCTGCTGCCAGTTCGCCGTCTTGCACTGGTCTTTGCTGAGCGGAGCGCAGCCGCCGCTGAGCAACAGTGCGCCTGCAAGCCCGCACCTGCCGATCAGCGCCCGCATACCGGCAGCTTCAGCACCTTTCATCTCCCTCCGCATCACATTTTCCTTTGCGCCACTTGAAACAGCCTGTCCATTCGTCGAAGCAAGCCGTCGACATCTCCACACGAACTGCGGCATCGGCGACATCGCGGCCGGCGGCGGCTGAACCTGCGCGTCCGAAACAGCAGGCGCGCCGACGATCACGCTTTGGTGGCCGTGCAGTCCATTGAGCCCGTTCTGTCGTCAGTCTTCTCCATGTCCGCTTGCATCCGCAAGGACCTGCGCCCGGTGCCGCTATACGTCGCCGCAGACCTGGTGCTCAGCGCTGCGCGAGCGCCGTGAGCTTCAGCGTCTGCGGATGCGTGGCGCCGATCGCGTTCTCGTAAAGCACCCGCGCCGATTCGTACTGCGCCCGTGCCTCATCCTTTCGCTTCTGCAGGCTGCGTAAATGACCGAGGCTTTCGTGCAGGTAGCCGATGCGCAGGCTGTACTCGGGCAGCGTACGCTGCGCTCTCGCGAGGCCGTCGACGAGCAAACCGTCGGCACGGTCGTATTGCTTGAGCGCGATCAGCGCATCGGCGAGTGTGCGCTGGATCAGCAGCACGTTGGGATGATCCGGTCCCTGCGCTTTCACACTCTGCTCGTGCGCGCGTTCGAGCAGCGGCAGTGCTTCGCTCGCCAGCCCGAGCTGCACGAGCGCTTCGCCCACCCGATTGGCCGAATAGCGCGCCCAGACGTGATCGACGCCATGGGCGAGCACGCGGTTCTCGTAGGCGCGGCGCAGCAGCGGCAGGGCGGCCACCGGATCGCCGCGTTCGAGCAGGAGCTGGCCGCGATAGTGCAGCGCCGTGAGCGTGTACGGATGGGTTTCGCCGACCGTCGCCGCGAGCCCTTCGTAGGCTTCGTCGAACAGCGCCGCGGCTTCGTCCCAGCGGCCCTGGATCATCAGCGCGTCGCCGAGCGTGGTGCGCTGCCAGAGCGCGCGCGGATGCTTCGCGCCCTGCAAGCGGCTCGTGGTGGCGACGACCTCGCGCATCAGCGCTTCGGCTTCGGGCGTGCGATTGAGCTCCAGATAGCAGTCGGCCAGGCTCCACTGCGCGCTCGTGAGGCCAAGCTCATCGACTCCGCGATAATCGTCCACGAGCCGCTGGTACAGCGCGGCCGCTTGCGGATAGCGCCCGCGCTCGTATTGCAGCCAGGCCAGGCCGTCGCGCGCGGATAGCGTGCGCGCATCGAGCTCGCCGAACTTCGTGCGATGGGTCTCGTAAACGCGCCGGTACAAGGCCTCGGAATCGTCGTAGCGGCTTTGCAGCAGGGCGAGCGAGCCGAGCCGGTCGGCGATCGTCAGCGCGAGTTCGGAATCCGCCCCCTGCACGGCTTCGGCCTCGGCGAGCGCCACTTCGAGCCGCTCGCGCGCCTTGGGCCAATCGCCGAGCCCTTCGTAGGCGCGACCCATCGCCAGGCCCATTTCGGCGCGCATCGCCGGGTAGTCGGCGAGCCGCGTCGCCAGCCTGGGCGCGGCTTCGTCGAGCAGGCCCTTGATGCTCAGGGTCGGGCGTCCGCCACCGAACGGATCGGTGGCCGCGAGCACGTCTTCGCCGAGAAAACTCACCGCGGCGCGCGCTTCGGCGGCGGCGGCTTCGGCCCGGTGCTGCGCCTGCCGCGCGTTCCAGAAGCCCCAGCTCGACAGGCCCAGGCCGAGCGCGAGCACGGCGGCGATCGCGCGTTGCAGCTTGCGCCGGTGGCGGCTGCGTTCGAGCGCCGCATGCAGCGTGGCGGCCTCGGCTTCGAGCTCGCGCTGGTGCGCGCGCTGGCTGCGGCGTTCGTCGAGTTCGCGCAGCCGACGCGCGAGTTCGGCCGCGTTGGTGAGCCGCCGCTGCGGATCGCCGGCCGCGGCCGCGGCGACGTCCTCGCGCAGCAGCTCGTCGTCGAGCGTACGCTCCCAGCCCGGCGCGAGCGGCCGGCGCCAGTCACCGACCAGCAGCTGGTAGAGCATCACGCCGAGCGCGTAGAGATCGGACTGCACGGTCGGCTGCTGGCCGGCGAGCAACTCGGGCGCGAGGTACAGCGGCGTGGTGCCGGCCTCGTCGTCGTCGAGCATCGCGGTGAAGCCGAGCCGGGTGATTTCGAGCCGTTCGAGCCGCGCGAGATCGAGCACCCGGCCGCTGCCGAAATCGCCGAGCTTGAGCCGCGGTTCGGCCTCGCTGCCGGCGACGAGCACGTTCGAAGGCTTCAAATCCTTGTGCAGCACGCCGGCCGCATGCGCGGCTGCGAGTACCTCGGCGAGCTGGATCGCGAGCGCGATGCGCTGGGCGACCGGTACCGCCGCCAGGCCGCCGCGCCGCTCGCTCCATTGCAGCAGGCTGCCGCCGGCGACGTGCTCGGCCTCGACGAAGTAGGGCAGCGTTTCGAAATTCCAGTCGAGCAGGCGCAGCAGGTCGTCGCGCGGACCGTAGGTAGCCTGCAGCAGCCGGAACAGCGTGACCTCGCGCTTGAGCGCCGACAGCCCGGCCGCGTCGGTGGCGAACTTGAAGACGCGGCGCTCGCCGGTCTTGGCGTGTTCGGCGAGCCAGACTTCGCCGCCGCCGCCGGCGCCGATCGCCTCGCGCAGCACCCACAGCGGCCGCTGCGGCGGATGTCCGCCCGCGGACAGGCCGGCGCGCAGCTCGGTGGTCGCGGCGATCGGCGCGGCGTCGTGCTCGACCGTCACCGGCGCGATCAGCCGGTAGCCGAAGCCGTGCACGGTCTTGATGACCGCCTGGCCTTCGTCGCCGAGCCCCTGTCGCAGCTTGGCGACGCACTTGGTCAGCACCGACTCGGACAGGATGCGGCCCGGCCACAGGCCTTCGAGCAGCTCGTCCTTGGTCAGCACCTCGTCGGGGTGGCGCAGCAGGAACATCAGCATGTCGAGCGGCTTGGGCTCGAGCTTGACGAGCTGGCCGCGCACCGTGAGTTCGAGCGTGCGGCCGTCGAGCACGCAATCGCCGAAACGCCAGCGCGGGGCGCGGGCCTTGGCGTCGGGGCTGTCGGCGGCGAGTGGCTCGGTCACGACTCGAATGTCTCTGATCGGAGACGGATTTTGACCGCTCGCGTGGGCGCGCGAAACGGCGCCGCCGCAATGGTCGGGAAATGGTCGGAAATCGATCGGGCTTCGGTCCGGATTCGCGCGGCTTCGGGCCTTAGCGTCGGGGTGCCGGAGCCGATCGTCGATCGGGCTCCACATCTCGCAGCCCCCTCGTGAAGGAGAAGCCCATGTCCCTCGAATTCAAACTGCTGCTGCCGCTTGCCGCCCTGCTGCTCGGGCTCGCCGGACCCGCCCGCGCCGAATGCGTGAACGAGGACTACGACGTCGAAGTGCTCGAAGCCGGCACCAAGACCAAGCTGCCGGATGGCCAGCAGGTGACCTCGTCGGCAAAGACGCCGGCCGGCGTGCTCGAAGCGCGGGCACACGTGAAGAAAGGCGTGATCGTCAGCAGCGGGCTGTTCGTCGACGGCAAGGCCGGCGTCGAAACCCCGCTCGCCAAGCTGCCCGCCGAAGCGCAGAAGTGCGCCAGGTTCAAGCCGGTATCGCTGGCACCCAGGGCCGAATCGATCCTGTCCGCGCTGGCCGATTTCGTCGTGCCGGCCGCCGAAGCCCGCTCCTGCCGCGCCAAGCTGATCTTCCGCGCCGAGCACTGCAACTACGACGGCGGCACGCCCACCTGCGGCTACGCGAGCGTTTATTACTCGACGTGCAGCGGCAAGTACTACGTGATGTAAGCCGGCCCGGGCCTTCAAACCACCACTGCCCGCCATGCGACTTATCGCTTCCATTCCAGTCCTGGTGCTGTGCCTGCTGCTCGGCTCTACCGCAGCGCCGGCGCAGACGGCCGTGTCGCCCGCCGTGCCGGGCGCCTGCTTCGGCGCCGCCGGGCAGGGCTGCGCGACCGGAGGCGGCGGCCAGCCGGCCTACTGCAAGCCGGCCGGCGGGCAGCTCGAATGCATGGTGCACGCGGGCAGCATCGAGCACGACGTCTGCTGCGCCGCGCATCCGCAGGGCCAGGGCTGCGGCGGCAAGCCCGGTGTCGCCGCCGACTGCGCCTACGAATGGGAGAAGTCGCAGCAACGCACCTCGCACGGCCTGTACTGGACGCGAAAGCTCGATCCGCAGAAACCCAATCGCAGCGGCATCGCCGACTTCAACGCCCTGTGCGCCCCGGCCGGCGCCGTCGTCGCGCCCGGCGACGAGCGCTGGTGCTGCTCTCGCTCGGCCAGCGCGCTCGCCGAACGCGATCTGCAGGGCATCAACAAGCTGCGCTGCCGCTAGGCGCCGCATCAAGCAAAAGGAATCGCAACATGTTCATCGACAAGGATCGCAGGGATCGCCATGCGCGACGCCCGGGTTGGCGCTCGCTGCTCGCAGCACTCGCGCTGGCCACGCTGGCGGCTTGCAGTGGCGGCGGAGGCAACAACGACGACGGCGACGACACCCCGCCGGTCGATCCACCCGTCGCTGCCGTGCCCGCTCGCATCGAGATCATCGAGACCGGTCTGCTGCTGACCGAACGCGGCCAGACTCGCCTGCTGCACGCGCGCGTTCTCGATGCGTCCGGCGCGACGATCGCAGCGCCGGTGAGCTGGAGCAGTTCCGACAGCGGTCGCCTGTCGATCGACTCCACCGGCCTGCTCAAGGCCGAAGCGGCGAGCGGATCGAGCCAGATCGTCGCAACCACCGGAACGCTGCGGTCGGCTCCGCTGCTGGCGGCCGTGGTCGGCGTCGCCGACGACACGCTGCTGGTGGACGACTCGCAAGTGGTTCGCGGCGCGGTCGAAACCGATCCGGACGCCGAGCCCGGCCTCGACAACACCTACACCGTGATCGTCAGCGGCGTGACCGCGCCCGAGCCCGGAACGCTCGTCGTCGGCACCGGATCGGAGCCGGTCGCCGGTCGCGTGGTCTCCACGCAAACGCGTCCCGAAGGCATCGAACTCACGCTCGCGCTCGCACCCTTGAACGAGTTGTTTCCGGGCCTGGAAATCAACCAGGTCTTCGATCTGTCGCAAGCGCCGGTCGATATTCCCGATGAGATCGCGGCCGATTACGAGATCGCTCGCGAGGGCAACACGTTTTCGTTCACGCCACGCGCCTCGGCCGCCGCTGCGAGCGCCGATGCGCTGGTCGCCAAGGTCGGTGCAGCGGCCGGCACTTCGACGCTGGCTCGCGGCTGCGAAACCTTCATTCCGGATTTTCGCGAAGGCTCGCCGCTGCCGATTTCGATCCTGGCTCCGCCGGCCTTGCGCGTGACCATCAACCCGACCCTCGACGTGCTCTACACCGAAGCGCGCGGGCTCGAACGCCTGCTCGTGCGCGCCTCGCCGGTGGCGAGCGTCGAAGGCGGGCTCAACATCGTGGCCGCGTTCGAAGGCAAGGTGGAATGCAAGGCCGATCTGTTCACCTTCCGCGTACCGGTGGGCGGCGCGCTGTCGATGATCATCAGCGGCCTGGTTCCGGTCGGCGTATCGCTCGAAGCCGGCGGCAAGATCACCGTGGCGACGATGGGCATTTCGTTCAAGAACGAAACCCGCTTCAACGGCCGCGTCGGCCTGGAGTGCAACGGCGACTGCATGTTCGTGGCCGCAGCCGGCGACCTCACCAACACCATCACGCCGACGCTGAACCTGCCCGGCATCGAAGACCTGCGGCTCGAACCGAGCGTGCTCGCCTCGGCCACCGTCGGCGCGAGTCTCGGCAACCCGCTGCTCAAATCGCTGCGCTTCAACGCGTTTCAAGCCAAGGCCGGTCCGCGCCTGTTCGGCAGCTTCGCGCCCAAGACCACGCAGCTCGCCGATCCGCTCTACAAATCCAACTACCGCATCTTCGCGGAGTTTCGCGCCGGACTCGGCACCGGCATCGAAGGCCTGGCCAAGCTCTTCAACATCATTCGGCTCACCGGACTCGAGTTTCTGTCGCAGGTCGATCTCGCCAAATCGCCGACCGGCGTGTTGACGGCGGATCGCGCCGGTTTCGTCACCGGCGACGTGGTGCATTTCGAGCTCGATCTCGATTCCGACAACGTTTCGTTCCTGGGCGATTACAACGTCAAGGACGTGGTGCTGCTGCGTCGCTCCGGCGGGCTCAACGAGGTGATGCGCCTCACCGCGAGCGACGATCAAACCCACTTCGCGTTCGATTTCACCGCGCCCAATGCAGGCGAAGTCGGCGAGTTCAGCGCCTTCGTGATCACGCGCAAGCTGCCGTTCGAGCTGACCGCGCTCGAGCTCGATACCGCGCGTGCGGAGAACCAGCCGCCGACCGCCGTCGCCGACGCCGCCCAGGTCGTCGGCAACGGCGGCGGACACGTCATCGACGTGCTCGCCAACGACACCGATGCGGACGGCGATGCGCTGACGGTCGATGCGGTGACGCAGCCGCAGAACGGCCGTACCGAGATCGTCGGCGCCGGCGATTCGGTTCGCTACATTCCGAACCTCGGCTTCGTCGGCGACGACGCTTTCGGCTACACCGTCAGCGACGGCAAGGGCGGCACTGCGCAAGGCACGGTGAGCGTCACCGTGGAACCGCCGCCGACGGCGAGCGCACTGCTCGAAGAAACCGGTGTGTCGGCCTTCGCACGCGCGCAGTCGTGCAGCAACGGAGCGAGTTGCGGCAGCGTCTTTTCCACCACTGCGGAAATTCAACGCGCCTCGCTGACCGACACGCCCGATACCGGCTTCCGCAGCAATGGCAGCTTCACCGTGCACGCCGAGAAAAGTGGCGAAGGCCGCAGCGCATCGACCGTCGGCAGCGCCTCGTTCAACCTCGATCGCAGCGACGGCCGCGTCGGCGCCATCACCCTGACTTGCGACACCAGCGGCTCGGTGCCAGCGACACCGGAAGGATTCGGCACCGACAGCCAGGGCAACGGTTCCGCCTACGTGCAGTTCCTCGTCGAAGGCGACAAGCCGCTGCGCTATCGCATCAACGGCTTCAGCGGTAGCGCCACCGCCGGGCGTGGCGATTCCAACTTGGAGCTGTCTCTGGACCGCCTGTTCGTGGCCACCGCCGATAAGCGCGAAGGCCTGCAGCAGTCCGGCCCCACCGAAGGCCTGCTGGAGCCGGGCTCGCATGCATTGCGCCTGAACTGCATCTCCCTCGGCAACGGCCATCCAGATGGCGGCGACAACCTGGCCGTCAGCGGCAGCGTGAGCCTGGTGCTGGAAGCCGCGCCTTGAACACCCACTCGAATCCCCTCTGAACCACCGTTCTCACACCGGAGTCACGTTCATGCGCAAACTCAGTTTAAAAGCGGTGCTCACGATGGCCGCCTTTATCGCGCTGTCGTCCGCACAGCCGATCGCGCTCGCACAAAAGCCCATCGATGCCATCAAGCTGCTGCTCGGCAGCTGGAGCAGCAGCGTCAGCGACAAGGAAACCGGCATCACCGAAACCACGGTGATCGAGTTCCGTCCCGATGGCCGCTACGTCACCGCGATTCGCGACAGCGCGTTCAAGCCGCTCAAGGATCAGCAGTCGAACCAGGGCCGCTACAGCGTCGGCAAATCCGACAAGGCCGGCTTCGAACTCAAGATCGAACGCGACCAGAAGGAGCCCGAATCGGAGAAGACCGATGCGAGCGAAACCATGCTGATCAAGATCGTCGACGACAACACCTTGCAGGCCGCCGACGGCTCGACCGTCAAGCGCCTGCGCTGAAAAGCGCAGCATTCAACGGAGATTTTCGATGAAGACGATATTCACGCACGCTCGCAGATTGCTGGGCTCCCTGCTGCTGCTCTCGCTGTTCGGCAGTGCTACGCCGGCGCTCGCGGAACGCTGCTTCGGCGCCGTCGGCCAGCAATGCGGGGGCTTTCATCAAGGCCAGTTCGCCGGCGTTGCGATGTGCCTGCCGGCGTCCAACGGCGCCGATCGCGCCAACTGCAAGGTCAGCGGAGGCAGCATGACGCACGACCCCTGCTGCGCCGCGAATCCGAACGGCGTGATGTGCGGCACCTCGCCCGAGAACAATCGCTGCAGCGCGGAGTGGACTCGCGCGGTCAATCGCGCAGTGTGGAGCTACCAGTGGACGCGCAACGTCAACGACGAAGTGGAGAATACCACCGGCACCGTACGTGGCCCGGACTACTGCGCACGCGACGGTGCCGGCGTGCATCGCAACGATCGCAACTTCTGCTGCTCGGGCAACAGCCATCGCGCCGGATTCTGGGATCGCATCGGCCGTCCCAACCTGTATCGCTGCGATTGATTTGCGATTGATTTGCGCTCGACTTTCGACTTGCTTACGGACCTTCACGCCATGCCTCGCCTCAACCCTCGCAAGCTGCGCGCATCGCTGATTCGATGCGCGGTCTTCACCACCACGCTCGCGCTCTCCGGCTGCGCGTCCAATGCGGCTCGCAAGACGAGTAATGAGCCGATGTCCGACTGGCCACTGGCCGAACGCGCGCTGCGTTCCGGCCAGTGGGAACAGGCGCAGGCACCGATCGCGCGCCTGCTACAACAGGATCTGCGCAATGGCCAGCTGCAGTTCTTGCATGCGCTGACCGAAGAAGGCATCGGCCGTGAACGCGATCGCGCGCGGCTCGATCTCGCGGCCGTCGGGTATGCGAACGCGGAGCGCTTCGCGCCCGGCAATTACTGGGCGCTGCTGCAACTCGGCTACATCGAGCTCGAACGCGGCAACTACCGCACGGCGCAGTCACGCTTCGCCGAAGCCGTGCTCGATCAGCCGCGCCGCTGGGAAGCCTTCTACGGCCTCGGCGTGGCTTCGTACTATCGGCGCGATCTGCCGTTGATGCGTCTCGCGGCCGAACGCAGCTTCGCGCTCGCGCCCGAGCAGCGCGAGTCGATCCGCTTGAATGCGTTTGCGCTCGCAGTCGCAGGCGAGCCCGAAGCGCAAGCGATGACGCAAAAGCTCGTCGCCACCGGAGACGATGCCGATGCGCGCTACGCCATGCGCCGCGTCGCCGAATATCTCGAAGTGGCGCCGGCCGTTCGGCAAACGCCGATCGGCGACGAAGGCGGCGACTCGGCTCCGCTCGCGCCGCTGGCACAGAATCCGGCGAGCGCGCTGAACCAGGTCGTGGTCGAAGTGACGATCCTGCTGAACTCGGTGCTCGACCAGGCCAATCGCGGCGTGAACCTGTTCGACGGCCTGCGTGTGCTGTACGGCTACACCAATACGCTCTCGCAGATCAGCGGCAGCCTGGGCCGCGAAAGCACGCGCACGATCACCTCGCAGATCTCGACGCCGCAGCTCGACTACAGCCTCAACCTGTTCAACGACTCGGGCCAGTATTACAGCGTGGTCGCACGGCCTTCGATCACCGCGCACCTGGGCCGCGAATCGCAGTTCTTCGCCGGGCGCACACTCAACGTCGCGGTCAGCGGCATCAACCTCGGCCAGCTGCAACCGATCGACGTCGGCGTACAGCTCAAGGTCACGCCCGAGTTCATCGACGACAAGCGCGTGGTGTTCAACCTCGATGCGGCGCGCTCGTTTTTGTCGCAGGATCAGATCGGCAATTTCGACAGCTCGCTGACCACGTTCCGGCAATCGGTTTCAGCGACGGCCGACGTCGAGTTCGGGCAGACGCTCGTGCTCAGCGCGCTGTCCGAGCAGGTCAACGACAAGTCGTTTTCGAAAGTGCCCGGCGTCGGCGACGTGCCGGTGGCGAACTGGTTCACCAAGCGCAGCACCGACCTGCGCCGCCAGGAATCGCTGATCATCCTCGTCACGCCCACGCTGCCGCTCAACATCTCCACGCCCGACACGCCCGAATCGCGCGAACAGTCGGTGAACCAGCTGCTCGCACTCTGGAACCAGCGCATCGAGCCGACCTCGGACATCCCCGCCATCATCCGCCGGCTCAAGCAATCGCGCTGGCTGCGCGCACCGGAATCCGGCGACCTGCGCACGCGCCTGCCGCAGGCCGCGCAGTGGAGACGCGAGGCGATCGAGGAGAGCTTGCTGCTGGCGAAGCGCTAGGCCCGCATTTCGGCTAGAGGTTTTGGCGGCGAGCTCTGTTAAGGTTGTGTCGACGCGCGCCCGCGCTCCGAACGATTCGACCCATGCAGAGCTTCCGCTACTACGACTTCTTCGTCGGCGGCGTCGTCGCCGTGCTGCTGTGCTCCAACCTGATCGGGCCCGGCAAGGTCTGCGAGTACGACTTCCCGTTGCTCGGCACGCTGGCGTTCTCGGCCGGCAACCTGTTCTTCCCGATCGGCTACATCTTCGGCGACGTGCTGACCGAGGTTTACGGCTACGCGCGCACGCGCCGGGCGATCTGGGCCGGCTTCGCGGCGATGATCTTCGCCACCGTGATGACCTACGTGGTGCTCGCCATGCCGGTCGCCGACGATCCGTACAACAAGACGCTGCAGCCCGCGCTCGAAACCGTGTTCGGCAACACCTGGCGCATCGTCGTCGGCAGCATGGTCGCGTACTGGGTCGGCGACTTCTTGAACTCCTTCGTGATGGCGAAGATGAAGGTCTGGACCCAGGGCAAGCACCTGTGGTCGCGCACCATCGGTTCGACGGTGGTCGGCCAGTTCGCGGACTCCGCGCTGTTCTACCCTATCGCCTTCCTCGGCCTGTGGTCGGGCAAGGCGCTGATCGCCGCGGTGCTGTTCAACTTCGCGTTCAAGGTGCTGCTCGAAGTGGTGCTGACGCCGGTGACCTACGTCGTCGTCAACGCGCTCAAGCGCGCCGAAGGCGTCGATACCTACGACGCCCACACCAGCTTCAACCCGTTCTCGCTGCGCGACGAGGGCGAGCGCAAGGCGCACGGCTGATGGGCGCGCGGCTGCTCGTCAACATCGACTTCGACGACCTGCCGCGCGCAACCGCGTTCTACACGCAGGCTCTCGGGCTGAGCATCGGGCGTCGCTTCGGTGATGGCGGCATCGAGCTGCTCGGGGCCGAGGCGCCGATTTATCTGCTGGTCAAAGCAGCGGGCTCGCGAGCCTGTTCGGCGAGCGGCGAGACACGCCGTTACGAGCGACACTGGACACCCGTGCATCTCGACTTCGTCGTCGACGATCTGCCGTCCGCGATCGATCGCGCGATGCAGGCCGGCGCGGTGATCGAAGACGCGATGCGCACCGAAAGCTGGGGCCGCATCGCGCACTTCGCCGACCCGTTCGGCAACGGCTTCTGCCTGCTCGAATTCCTGAATCGCGGCTACGACGAGATTGCGCGGGCCGTGTAGTGAAAATTGGTTGAGTCACCGAAGTGCATCAACGTTTGAAAGGGCTATCGCCGCCCTACCCCGCAATCAAATTACTTAGCCCGAATTCAGAGACATATGCCGGACAACATTCTTTCCCACAACGAAATGTGTCGGCGTGAAGGTGTAAACCTGCAGCGCGGAATGAACTATGGGCTCGGCGGCGATCATTCCGTCATTCTCATGTCGGTTCGGCCTAATGCTCCATACAAGGACCGACTGGAGGAAGGCGGAACAGTCTTGGTCTACGAAGGACACGATCACCCGAAAGACGCTTCCTGCCCCAATCCCAAGGTCGTTGACCAACCCGAAATGCTGCCTTCTGGAAAACGAACGCAGAACGGCAAGTTTCACCAGGCTGCGCAGGCCTTCAAGGCGGGGCGGAGTTCCCCGGAACGGGTAAGGGTCTACGAGAAGATCAAGTCGGGCATATGGTCATACAACGGCATCTTTCACCTCGTTGACTCATGGCAGGAGCGCGACGATCACCGGACAGTATTTAAGTTTCGGCTCATTGCTGTGAAGGGCGACGATGATCTGGCAGAGCCTGTCCATATCGACGCAGAGCGGAGAAGAGTTATTCCAACCGCAGTGAAGCTCGAAGTCTGGAAGCGTGACGGTGGCAAATGCCGTCTGTGCGAGGCAGAGGATGAGCTGCACTTTGACCATATCGTGCCATTCTCCCGAGGCGGGACATCGCTTACAGCAGAAAACATTCAGTTGTTGTGCGCGCGCCACAATCTTCAGAAGCGAAATCACATCGAGTGAGCCTGCGGAAAATTCTCCTTTCAACAGATCGCAGCCGACCCAGAAAGAAGCCCACATTGCCGAGCTTGGTTAGCATGCGCGCACGCCCGCCGTGGATCGCCTGCCTACTCATGTGTTCCCCATGTGTCTGATCGCCTTCGCCTGGCAACACCCGCGCTACCGACTCGTGCTCATCGGCAATCGCGATGAATTCCACGGCCGTCCCAGCGCCGCGCTCGCGCGTTGGGACGACGCGCCCGACCTGCTCGCGGGCCGCGACCTGCAGGCTCGCGGCACCTGGCTCGGCGTCTCGGAGAACGGACGGCTCGCCGCCGTCACCAACGTGCGCCTGCCCGAGCCACCCGCACCGCACCTGCTCTCGCGCGGCAAGCTCGCGGTCGATTTCCTGCGCGGCGATGCGGGTGCGCGGGCGCACGCGGATGCGCTCGTGCCGACATTGGCGCGCTACGGCGGCTGCAACCTGCTGCTGTTCGACCGCGAGCACGGGGTCTACGCGAGCAACCAGCCGCAGGCCCGCTCGCAATCGCTCGCGGCCGGCGTCTACGGGCTTTCGAACGCGGCGCTCGACACGCCCTGGCCCAAGACCACCGCCCTGCGCGAAGCGCTCGCCGACTGGCTGCAGGCTGCGGACGAACGCTTCGAGCCACTGTTCGACGCGCTCGCCAGCGAACACCTGCCCACCGACGGCGAACTGCCCGATACCGGCGTCGGACTCGAGCTCGAGCGCCTGGTCGCCCCGGCCTTCATCCGCAATCCGGAGTACGGCACGCGCTGCAGCACGGTGGTGACGATCGGCCACGACGGCGCCGGGCGCATCGTCGAGCGCCGCTTCGGCCACGACGGCGTGCCGCTCGGCGAGACCGCGCTGGCGTTCCGCTGGCCCGAGCGGGCGCCGGCCTAGTCCGGGTTTCCGTCGCGCTCCGGCTCAACGAATGAGCGGCCAAGGCGTCCGACCGGGCGTTCATGTACCCTATGGAAGTCGATAAATAATCACAAACGGCGGCCGGCACGAGGCATCAGCTTCGGTCAGGGCGTCGCAACACCCCGAGCAAGGAGCCCCGATGTCCGAGGCTGACACCCTGCTGTCGCTGCCGCGCCCGCCCGGCCTGGGCTGGCTCAGCGCGATAGCCGAACGCGCGACCGGCCTGCGCCGGATCGCGCGGTTGTACCGCGACACCCCGAGCGGCCTGAATCCGCAGGCCTTCGTCCGCTTCGCCCTGCAGAAGATCGATCTGAGCTGGGTGCTGGCCTCGGGCTCGCCGAGCCAGATTCCGCAGAGCGGCCCGCTGATCATCGTCGCCAATCATCCCTACGGCGCCGCCGACGGCCTGGTGCTGGCCGACCTGCTGCTGCCGCGGCGACCGGACCTGCTGCTGCTCGCCAACACGCTGCTGCGACGCGTGCCCGAGATCGCCCCGCTGATCGCCCCGATCGACGTGTTCCGCCGCGGCGCGAGCGCGGCCGGCCTGCGCATGGCGATGCGCCATTTGAAGGACGGCGGCGCCCTGGTGGTGTTTCCGGCCGGCGAAGTCAGCCGCTGGGACTGGCGCGGCCAGCGCATCGCCGATCCGCCCTGGGCCGACAGCGTGGCGATGCTCGCGCGGCGCAGCGGGGCGCAGATTCTGCCGATGCGCATCGGCGGCCATGCCGCCTGGGGCTCGCTGCTCGCCGGGGCGCTGCATCCGCGCCTGCGCACCGCCTGCCTCGCGCGCGACCTGCTGCGCCAGCGCGGCGACGTGGTGAAGCTGCACGTCGGCGAGCCGATCAAGGCGGCCGAACTCGAACGCCTGGAGTCTTCGACGCAGACCGCTTACCTGCGGCTGCTGACCTATTCGCTCGGCGGCCGTTCGCGGCTCGCGCCGGCCACTGCGCAGGCGCCGCTCGCCGAGCCCATCGACGCCGCCACGCTGGCCGCCGAAGTGGCTGCGCTGCCGGTGGAGTGCAAGCTCGTCTCGCAGCCCAATTTCAGCGTCTTTCGGGCGCGCGCCGCGCAGATTCCGCAGCTGCTGCTCGAGATTGGCCGGCTGCGCGAGCTGAGCTTTCGCCAGGTGCAGGAAGGCACCGGCCGTGCTCGCGATCTCGATGCCTTCGATGCGCACTACGAACACCTGTTCGTCTGGCACGAGACGCAGCGCGAAATCATCGGCGCCTACCGGCTCGGCTTCACCGAGGCGCTGACGCCCAGGCGCGGCGTGGCGGCGCTCTACACGCACACGCTGTTCGATTACGACGAGCGCCTGCTGCGCCGCATCGGCCCGGCGATCGAGCTCGGCCGCTCGTTCGTGCGCCCGGAATGGCAGCGCAATTTCCGCGCGCTGCGCCTGCTCTGGAGCGGCATCGCGACGCTGCTCGATCGCGAGCCGCAGATCCGCTGCCTGTTCGGTCCGGTGAGCATCAGCCCGAGCTACAGCGCGGCCGGCCAGGCGCTCATCGAGGCGGCGCTGTCGGCGCATCACAGCGATGCCGAACTCGCCGCGCTCGTGCGGCCGCGCACGCCGCCGCAACAGCCGCGCGCGGCCGAGGAGACGCGCAACGTGGTGTCGGCACTGGCCGATCCGTCGCTGCTCTCGCGCGTGCTCGCCAGGCTCGAACGCGGTGTCGGCCTGCCGGTGCTCGTGCGTCATTACGTCGAACTCAACGGACGCTTCGCGGGCTTCAACGTCGATGCCGATTTCGGCAGCACGCTCGACGGCCTGGTGTTCGTGCGCGTGGCCGACATTCCACCGCGCGTCCGGGACAAGTTTGGGAGCGCGGCCGCAGGAGCCGGGCATCGGTGAAAACAGGAATTCGTCTCGACGATTCCCGATTCTCCGCTTCCGTTTCCGATCCCCATTCCCCGGCCCGATACCGATGAAGCTGAATTCATGCCCGATACGGCGTAGCTGCGTTGCGATAAGGCCTTTCCCGGCTCGTTTTAAGCGGGCGTCGAAACATTCCGGAGAGCGGACCCGATGGGCTCATCGTCCTGCCCCTGTTCGACTGCGCAGTGGAGCTGGATGCGACGCATGAGATCGGCGCCGACCACGACCTCACCGCGCATGCGCAGGCTGCGCTGGCTCACCGATTCGCTCGGTGGGGCCGCGCTCGGCGCGATGGTCTATGCGATCTGGGCCGTCTGCGTGAACTGGCATGCGAGCCCGCCGCTCGCGATTCGCGCCGGGCTCACGCATTGGGTCATCAGCACCGCGCTGACGTATTGCGACGCGGCCAACATGCGCTACTTCTTCAGCCTCGGACGCACGCGGCTCGAAGGCATGGCGTTCGCGCTGTGCGCCGGGCTCACGCTGACCTACTCGGTGCTCATCACCGCGCACCTGATCGTCGGCACGCCGCACATCGCGCTGACGCTCGCCGTCGGTGTGATTCCGAACATCGTCTACTGCGTCGGCTACACGCTGCTGCTGTCACGCACCACGCACAAACCCAACTCGCGCCTCGAGGCGCGTGCCACTCGAAAGGACACGAGTCCATCAGAAGGCACCTGAAATGCGAACCACGGAAGCAGGGAAGCTTCTCGACGGCACGAGCCGACTGCAAGCCGCCAACCAAAGCCGCCACCAGGACGGGGGCGACGATGGTGCTGCGAACCCTCGATCGCCAATCGAGCTGAGCGAGCTGATCGATTACAACCGCGCGGTGCTCGACCAGGCGTTGACCGTCATCGCGGCGCACGAGGCCAGTCCGCAGGCCGATTTCGCGCAGCATTCGGGCCCGCATCTGCGCCACGTGGTCGAGCACTACGAAGCCCTGCTCGAGCATCTGCACGAGCGACGAATCGATTACGACGATCGCCGCCGCGATCCGCAGGTGCAGCGGTCGCCGCGGTTCGCGCGCATGCGCCTGCAGCAGTTGAGCGCGCTGCTGGCGTCCTTGCGCATCGAATGGCTGCGCGATCCGCTGACGATCCGGCTGCGCGGCGGCCTCGACGGCGAGACCGTGTTCGCGAGCCAGTCGACGATCGCGCGCGAGCTGCTGTTCGTCGCGAGCCATGCGGTGCATCACTACGCGATGATCCAGCTCTACTGCGCGCAGGATGGCATCGACCTGGGTCGCGATTTCGGCAAGGCACCGTCGACGCGTCACCATGAACGACCGCCATCGCACTGAGGCGATCGTGACGCGCCGGCCGAGCCTCGCGCCATGGAGCGCAGCCGAGCCGGTGAGCCTGCCTCTGGCGACACGCTGGAACATCGCGCTCGAACGCGCGCGCCGCTGGGAGTTCTGGCCGGCCTGGCTGTACTACCTGCCGATCATCGGCTGGATTCTGTGGCTCGGCGTGAAGCATCGCTCGTGGACGGCGTTCACCGCCGCGAATCCGGCGATCGAAGCCGGCGGCGTGGTCGGCGAGCGCAAGCATCAGGCGCTGGGACCGCTGCAAGCCAACGCGCCCGAACTCGTCGCGTGCTTCGTGCTGATCGACGAGCGCTTCGCTCCGCTGCGCCTGAGCGCGGCCTTCGATTTCGCAGAAAAGCATGGATATCCCGTCGTGCTCAAGCCCGATGTCGGCTCGCGCGGACGCGGCGTCTACATCGCGCGCGACGGCCAGGGCCTGCGCGACTATCTCGAACGCTTCGACGGCGACGTGATCGCCCAGCGCTACGTCGAGGGTGAGGAATACGGCGTCTTCGTCGCGCGCAAGCCCGGCGAGACGCAGCCGCGCGTGCTGTCGATCGTGAACAAGACCTTCCCGGGCATCGTCGGCGACGGCAAGCGCAGGCTGCGCGAACTGATCCTCGCGGACGCGCGCGCACGGCTCATCGCGAGCGCGCTGTTCGCGCGCTGGTCCGCGCAGCTCGACGAAGTGCCGCTCGCGGGCGAGCGCATCGAGCTGGTCGAAATCGGCGCGCACTGCCGCGGCAGCCTGTTTCTCGACGCCGGCAAGCTCGCGACACCCGCGCTCGTCACCACGCTCACGCGCCTGCTCGATGCGGTGCCCGGCTACGGCTTCGGGCGCATCGACCTGCGCGTGACTAGCGCGGCGCACCTGAGCCGAGGCGAGGGCCTGCAGGTGATCGAGCTCAACGGCGTCACCGCCGAGAGCGCGCACATCTATCAGCCCGGCACGCCGCTGCTGACGGGCTACCGGGCGATGTTCTCGCAGTGGGCGCTGGCCTTCGAGATCGGCCAGGCCAATGCGCGGCTCGGCGCCAAGATCACCGGGCCGTTCGAGCTGCTGCGCCGGTTCCGCGACGATCTGAAGCGCGGCGAACACTGGTTCTGAGCGTCCATCGGCCGGCGTGGTCCTCATCCTCGCGGTTCAGTTTGTATCGCGCTTGGACTTGCATGCTCCATCGCATCACCGCCGACGGAACACCCGCATGACCGAGCCCCAGCAGCCGCAGGTTCTCGCAGGACAGAAGGCCCTCGTCACCGGCGGCAGTTCCGGCATCGGGGCCGGCGTCGCGCTTGCGCTCGCGAGGGCCGGGGCCGATGTCGTCGTCGCCTACTATTCGAGCCCGGATGGCGCCAACGAAATCGTCGCGCAGATCAAATCGCTCGGACGCTCGGCGATCGCGATCAAGGCCGATATCTCGAAGCCCGATGAAACGCGAGCCCTGTTCGACCAGTCCGTCGCGGCGTTCGGCACGCTCGACATCCTGATCAGCAACGCCGGCCTGCAACGCGATGCGGCCTTCGTCGACATGTCGCTGGACGACTGGAACCAGGTCATCGGCACGAATCTCACGGGCATGTTCCTGTGCTGCCAGCTCGCGGCGCGCGAATTCTTGCGTCGCGGCCCGCGCGAGATGTCGAAGGCGCTCGGCAAGATCGTCTGCATGTCCTCGGTGCACGAGCTGATTCCGTGGGCCGAGCGCGCGAACTACGCGGCGAGCAAGGGCGGCGTGAAGCTGCTCATGCAATCGATCGCGCAAGAGCTCGCACCCAAGCGCATCCGCGTCAACTCGATCGGCCCCGGCGCGATCAGGACACCGATCAACCGCGAGGCCTGGGAGACGCCCGAAGCGCGCAAGAAGCTGCTCGAACTGATTCCCTACGGCCGCATCGGTGAGCCCGAGGACATCGGCCAGGCTGCCGTCTGGCTGTGCTCGGACGCGGCCGACTACGTCACCGGCCAGACCCTGTTCGTCGATGGGGGCATGACGCTGTATCCGGAGTTCGCCGACGGCGGCTGATGCGCGCGTTCGCCGCGATCAACCGTAGTCTGGATGGGCGTTCAGGGGGCTCGTCTTCAGCAGCGCGCTGAATTTGCCGAGCAGGTGGGGATCGAAATGCGATCCGCTCTCCGAGTGCAGAATGGTCATGATTTCCGGGTGCGTTTTCGGACGCCGGTAAGGCCGTGCCACCGCCATCGCATCGTAGCTGTCGGCCAGCGCGACGATGCGCGCCAGCAGTGGGATGTCTTCGCCCGCAAGGCCGTCCGGATAGCCGGATCCGTCGAAAGCCTCGTGATGATGCCGAACGATGAGCCCGACGGTATCGACATGATCGCCGCTGAGCCTCTGCACCAAGCGGCCGCCACTTTCCGAGTGCTGTTTCATCAGCGCCCACTCGTCCGCATCGAGCGGCCCGGGCTTGAGCAGCACACGGTCGGGAACGCCGATCTTGCCGAGGTCGTGGACGCGGGCAGCGAGTTCGAGCAGCGCGAGCTGATGACGATCGAGGCCGCATTCTTCACCGAGCGCGCGCGCCAGCGCGCTCGTGCGAAGACTGTGTCGAGCGGTGTCCAGGTCGCGCTCGCGGAGTGCGAGGCTCAAGGCGCGGAGCTGAATCTCCAGATGCTCAACTTCTTCCATGCCGGAACTCCTGGAAAATGGGCGCTCGAAACCAGCACCCGAACTTCAGCCCCGTCGGCCGAGCCCGGATGCGCCGCGCGATGCGCACGCCGCCGACAAGCTCTCGCCACGTGGAAAAATCACCCCAGCGCCGAGCCGATCTCCTGCTGGATCGCCAGCGCCATCGCCCGCGGATCGGCCGCATCGCGGATCGGCCGGCCGATGACCAGATAATCGGCACCGGCCCTGATCGCCTCGGCCGGGGTCATGATGCGTTTCTGGTCGGCGACCACGCGGTTCTCGACCGGCCGGATGCCGGGCGTCACGCAGATGAGCTCTTTGGGCGCTTCGAGGCGCAGCCTGGGCACTTCGAGCCCCGACGACACCACGCCGTCGCAACCGGCCTGCAGCGCGCGGCGCGCGCGCGAGAGCACGAGCGTCGGAATGTCGCAATCGAACCCCAGATCGTCGAGATCGCCCTGGTCGAGGCTCGTCAGCGCGGTCACCGCGAGCACCTTGGTATCGCCCGTCTTGCCGGCCGCTGCGGCCTGCATGATCGACTGGTTACCGTGCACGGTGCAGAAATCCGCACCGCGCTCGGCGAGGTTGCGTACCGCGCGCAGGACCGTTTCGGGAATGTCGAAGAACTTCAGGTCGACGAACACTTTCTTGCGCTCGCGCTTGAGCCAGTCGAGCAGCTCGAAAAAGCCCGGCGCCATGCAGAGTTCCATGCCGATCTTGTAGAAGCTCACCGCATCTCCGAGCCGGCCGACGAGGGCACGCGCGGCTTCGGCGTCCGGGACGTCGAGGGCGGCGATGAGGCGGTCTTGGACGGGGATGGCGGAAAGGGTCATTGCGGAATCTGCCTGAAGAGCGGCGTGGATTTTCTCATAGCTGGCCCGGCGGGTTACGGCTTTCCGGACCTCCGACCCCGCCCTGCGTCACATCGAGTTCGACGGGGGAGGGGCAAATGCGCGTAAGCCGCCACTTCAAGCTCACACGGCCAGGCGATAACAGGGCACATAGGCCTTGCCCGGCAATTTCATGCGGCTCTGCTTGACGAAGGCTTCGAGCAGCGTATCGAGCGGCTTGAGCAGGGCGGCGTCGCCATGGATATCGAACGGCCCGAGCTTCTGCACCGCCCTGATCGTATCGGCCTTGACGTTGCCCCCGACCACGCCCGAGAACGCGCGACGCAGGTTGGCCGCGAGCTGGTGCCGGGGCTGGTCGAGATGCAGGTCGAGCCTGGCCATCGCCTCGTGCGTCGGCACGAACGGGCGCTGCAGATCCTGCGGAATCCGCAAGCCCCAGTTGAAGTAGTAAGCGTCCTTGGCCTGCATGCGCAGCTGCTTGACGTTGCGCATTTCCTCCGCGACCGCCTTGGCGACCTCGGCCGGATCGTCGAGGATGATGCGATAGAGCTTGCGTGCCTCTTCGCCGAGCGTGATGCGGATGAATTCGTCGATCTGCTGGAAGTAAGCCGCCGCGCTCGCCGGTCCCGTGAAGATCAGCGGCAATCGAGTGTGCGCATTATCCGGATGCAGCAGGATGCCGAGCAGATACAGGATCTCCTCGCAGGTGCCGACGCCGCCCGGGAACACGGTGACGACGTGGCCCACGCGCACGAAGGCTTCGAGCCGCTTCTCGATGTCCGGGCAGATCACGAGCTCGTTGACGATGGCGTTGGGCGATTCGGCCGCGATGATGCCCGGCTCGGAAATGCCGATGTAGCGGCCGCCGCGGATGCGCTGCTTGGCGTGCGCGATGGTCGCGCCCTTCATCGGGCCTTTCATCGCACCGGGGCCGCAGCCCGTGCAGATGTTCAGGCCGCGCAGGCCGAATTCGTAGCCGACGCGCTTGCTGTAGTCGTACTCCTCGCGCGAGATCGAATGCCCGCCCCAGCAGACGACGAGGTTCGGCTCGACGCGCGGACGCAGCAGGCCGGCGTTGCGCAGGATGTGGAACACCGCGTCGGTGGTGCCTTCGCTCGTGTTCAGATCGAAGCTCGGGTTCTCGACGAGCTCGGAGCTCGTGAACAGGATGTCGCGCAGCACCGCGAACAGGTGCTCGCGTATGCCGCGAATCATCTCGCCGTCGACGAAGGCGATCGCCGGCGCGCCAGTCATTTCGAGCTTGATGCCGCGCTCTTCCTGCACGATGTGGATGTCGAAGTCCGGATAACGCTCGAGCAGCTCCTTGCCGTCGTCGAGGAAGCTGCCGCTGTTGAGCACGGCGAGCGCGCTGTTGCGGAACACCGGATAAAGCCCGCTGCTTCCGCTGTCGAGCAGCTTGGCGATCTCGGACTTGGACAGCACGCGCAAGCGGCCTTCGGGTGAGACACGCGCTTCGACGACGTGGGGGTCGATCATGTTCTAGTTTTCTCCTGGTCTTTTTTTCTTCTTGTCATCTGTTCATAGGGGTGAAAAAAGGGCTTCCAAGTCGGCCTCGTCGAAGCGCAGCTCGCTGGTCGCACCGCCATCGAAGACGGCGCGCGCGAGCTCGGCCTTGCGTGCCTGCAAGGCCTGGATTTTTTCCTCGACCGTGCCCGCGCAGATCAGGCGGTAGACGAACACCGGCTTGTCCTGGCCGATGCGATACGCGCGGTCGGTGGCCTGCGATTCGACCGCCGGGTTCCACCACGGATCGTAGTGAATCACGGTGTCCGCGGCCGTGAGATTCAGGCCCATGCCGCCGGCCTTGAGGCTGATCAGGAACACCGGCGCTTCGCCGTTCTGGAAACGCGCGACCACCGCTTCGCGATCACGCGTCTGGCCGGTCAGCATCAAATGCTCGATGCGCTGCGCCGCGCAGGCTTCGGCGATGATGTCGAGCATCTCGGTGAACTGCGAAAAAACCAGCACGCGCCGGCCCTCGTCGACCACGCCTTGCAGCATCGTCAGCAGCAGGTCGAGCTTGGCCGATTGCGGAACGCGCCTGGCGCCTTCGAGCTTGACCAGGCGCGGATCGCAGCAGACCTGGCGCAGCTTGAGCAGCGCATCGAGCACGATGATCCCGCTGCCTTCGACGCCACGATCGCTGACCACTTCGCGCACGCGCTCATGCTGTGCAAGACGCAGCGTTTCGTAGAGCTCGCGCTGGCGGCCTTCGAGTTCGACCAGGCGCTGGATCTCGGTCTTCGGCGGCAGGTCGAGCAGCACGTCTTCCTTGCGACGGCGCAGCATCAGCGGGGCGATGCGCCGGTTGAGCTTGTCGCGCACCTCGGCGTCGCCATGCTTTTCGATCGGCGTGCGGTAGTGCCGCACGAAGCGCTTTTCGTCGCCGAGCAGCCCGGGTTCGACGAGATCGAACTGCGCCCACAATTCGCCGAGATGATTTTCCATCGGCGTGCCGGTGATCGACAGCCGACGCTTGGCGCGCAGCGTGCGCGCGGCTTTGGCGGCGAGCGTGCGCGCGTTCTTGATCGCCTGCGCCTCGTCGAGAATCAGCAGCGCGAAACGCTGCGCCGCGAGCGCTTCTCGATCACGGCCCAGCAACGGATAGGTGCTGATGACGAGATCGACGTGCGTGATCGCCTTGAACTTGCGCTTGCGGTCGTTGCCGTGCAGCACGAGCACGCGCAGATCGGGCGCGAAGCGCTGCGCCTCCGCGCGCCAGTTGCCGACCAGGCTCGTCGGGCAGATCACGAGCGCCGGGCCGGCTTCGCCACCGATGCGCCCGCGCTGTTTTTCGGACAGCAGGTGCGCGAGTACCTGCACGGTTTTGCCGAGGCCCATGTCGTCGGCGAGGATGCCGCCGATGCCGGCTTCGGCGAGGAAATTGAGCCAGCCGAGCCCTTCGCGCTGATACGGGCGCAGCTGCGCGTTGAAGCCCGGCGGCGCATCGGCCGCGGCCGCATTCGCACGCAGGGTTTCGAGCGTTTGCCGCAGGTCTTCACCGCCCTTGCGCAGCACGCCGTTGCGCTCGATCTTGTCGAGCACGCCGTGCTCGAGCTTGCTCAGGCGCAGGCGGCCGCAGTCGTTCGGCGCATCGAGCCATTCGAGCAAGGGTTCGAGCAGGCCGCGCAATCTCGACAGCCGCAGCGGCACGCGACGGCGCGCATCGATGGCGACCAGCCAGACCGCGTCTTCGGCCTCGTTGCGCATCGGACGCAACGGGAAATCCGGATCGGCGATGAGCTTGCGCAGGATCGGCAGCAGGTCGACGCGCTGGCCATCGACGTCGATGCCCAGGCTCAGGTCGAACCACTGGTTGTCGCCGTGCTCGACGTCCGCGCGCCAGGCATCGGGCTCACCCGTCACCGCATACGGAAACGCCGCATCGAACTCGAGCTTGAAGCCCGCGGCCGAAAGGCGCGGCAGCAATACGAGCCAGTGATCGGCGTCGGCAAGTTCGTCGTGCGCGCGTTCGAACACGTAATCGCCCGCGACGAAGCCCGGGCCGAGCGGACGGATGCGCGTGGAGATCAGGCGCGCATCGGTCAGGCGCAGATGCTCCAGCGCTTCACGCGCTTCGTTTTCGAGCGAGCGGCTGCGGCGCAGCTGTATGTCGTGCCCGTCGTCCGCATGCCGCATCTCGTGCAGGTCGCCTTCGGCCGAAATGCGCCAGCCGCCGTAGTCGAACGACAGCCGCGCATAGGCGGCGGTCGCGCGTAGCGTGTGCTGGCGGATCGTGCGCATGTAGGCCTGCTGGCACAGCGTGAGCACCGCGCGCGGCACGGCTTCGACCTGTTCGATGTCGTCGCGCTCGCTCATGTGCTTTCTCTGAGCACGGCGTTGATGCGATCGGCGGTCGGCGAGCCGACGGCTTTCAGTTCCTGCGCGAACGAGGCCACGCGCCACTCTTCGAGCAGCCAGCGCGCCGGATGAAACGGCGAGGGCAGCCTGGCCGCGAGTTGGCGGATCGGCGCGCTCAGTTCCAGATCGCGCTGCGGCTTGTTCGGCAGGCGTTGCAGGCGAATGTCGGCCGCACGCAGCCAGATCGCGACGCGCGGCCACTGCGCCTCGGGCAGCGCCTCGATGAAGCCCGGTGCGAGCAGGGTGTCGATCTGCGCGGCCATGTCGCGCAGCGAATCGGGCCAGCGATTGTGCTGCTCGCGAATCGCGCGGCGCAGCGTATACGCGGCCTGCAGCCAGCCGCAGACATCGTCGAGCAGCTTGACCGCGACGCGACCGAAATCGCCGCGATGCTGCAGCGCGTCCTTGAACGCGGCATCGCTGCGCAGCGTCGCGAGCGGCCAGCTCTGCTCGGCCGCGCGGCGTGCGACGGCGATGGCGATGGCTTCGGGCGCATGCATGCTGCCGACGAGCGTGAGCCCGAGCTTGGACCTGGCGGTCTTGACCAGATCGCGCACGCGGTCGGACAGCCGGGCGAGCAGCAGCTCGCGCACGCCGATCGCGTGTGCGGCGGCTGCGGCGGCGGGTGATTCGAACAGCGCGAGGCGGACTCGGCCTTCGCCCTGGCCGGCGATGGCGGTTGTCGGAACACGCGGCAATGCGGCGACGGGGACGGCGGCGTCCCTTGTCGTTGCGCTCGTCGTTGTGCTCGGCGCGGGCGCGACCGGAGCCGGCGGCGCTGCTGGCTGCAGGACTTGAACCCGCCACCCCCTGATTACAAGTCAGGTGCTCTACCAGATGAGCTAAGCCAGCCCGCAAGCGGGAGAGGGGACAAGCCGCTCTTGCCGTTGGCTGCACGCGTTGCGACGTTCTCCGCCGTCAGCGCCGGATACGCCCGCGCCCCGCTCGCCAGATCCACATACACCGGCAGATCACCAAAGTCCCAATCGCGCACTTCATCACGCGTCCAGCGACGCGCATCGTCATCACGCTTGGCGGTATCGGCGAGCGCTTTGCGCGCAGGTTCTGCGTAGCGCTGCTTGAGTTCGCCAAGCGAACCCGCCTTGGCCATCTGCTTGCCGTGCGCATCGAGCAGCACGAGCGTCGGCTTCAAGTGCGCGGGCAACTTGCTCTCGTCGAAATCCTCGGGCTTGAGCGGCACGCCGGTCATCGCGCGCATGTGCGTGCAGATGGCGACCAGGAAATCGCCGTCGACGAGCTGCATGCGCGCCGCGAGCGCGTTCGCGTATTCCGCGGCGGGCGTGCATTGGCGCCGCAGGTGCATCGGCAGGCTGCGAATGAGCGCTTCGATGCGCTGCGCGCGCAAGCCCGGCACGAGCCAGTCGAAGGGCTCGTCGGGCAGCTCGTAGAGCATCGTCAGCGGCACGTGGAAGCTCACACCGTCCTCGTCCTCGCCGGGCTCGTGCTGGTAGGTGAGCTCGAGCGTGTGGCGACCGATTTCGAGCAGATCGGGGAACAGCTGCTCGACGTCCGCATTGGCGCCGGGCTTGAGCACATCGGCCTCGCTCATGCGCAGCAGGCGGCCCGGATCGCCCTTGTCCTTGCTCGCCTGGCGCAGCCAGATCTTGAGGTTCGCAGCCGTGCAGACATCGGCCGGAATGCGCTCGTCGTAGAAGGCGTAACGCTGCGCCTCGTCGGCGAGCAAGTCCGGCCGGCGCAGGCGCGCTTCCTTGTCTTCGACTTCCGCGACGAGCTTGAGGTTGTCGGTCAGAAAACGCGGCTTGGCCGTCCACTGCCCGCGCACCAGGCCTTCGAGAATGAAGATGCGCCGCGCCTCGACCGGATCGATCGAGCCGTAGTGCCGGTTGCGCTTGAGCAGCTGCAAACCGAACAGCGTGTGGTATTCGGTGCACTGCACGTCGCCGCGTTCGGGGTTCCACACCGGATGCGTGACGGTTTTCTTGACCAGGTGTTCGCCGACATCGGCGAGCCATTCGGGCCGCACGTCGGCGTTGATGCGCGCGAACAGCTGGCTGGTCTGCGCGAGCTGCGCCGACAGCATCCACTCGGGCGGCTTCTTGGAAAGCGTCGAGCCCGGAAACACGCGGAAGCGCCGTCCGCGCGGGCCCTGGAACTCCGGACGCTCGTTCTTCTCGGCCGGCAATCTCAAGCCGATGTGATCGATCAGGCCGGCGGCGAGGGCTTTGTGAATGGCTGGGAAAAGCTCTTCGAGCTTTTCGGGAGACGGGAGACGGGAGACGGGAGACGAGGCCGGTCGCTGTTGCGTCTCCCGTCTCCCGTTCCCCGTCTCCCGCGTCAAATCGCAGATTTGACGCCACACCGCCTCCCACTCCTCCATGCGCAGATAGCTCACGTAATGCTCGCGGCAGAGCTTGCGCAGCGCACGGTTCGACGAGTCCTCGCCCCACTGCTGCCAGAGCCGCCAGAGGTTCAGCAGCGTGTAGAAATCGCTGCGCGCATGGCGCCAGAGCGCGTGCTTCTGCCGCGCCTGCGTCTGCTGATCGGGCGGTACTTCGTGCGGGTCCTGCACGGACAGCGCGGCCGCGAGCACGCAGACGGCGTCGCGTTCCGCGCCCTTGGCCGCGGCGACGATGCGCGCGATGCGCGGGTCCAGCGGCAGCCGCGCGATGTCGCGGCCCAGCGAGGTGAGCTTGCGCTCGTCGTCGAGTGCGCCGAGCGTCTGCAGCAGGCGATAGCCATCGGAGACGTGACGATTCTCGGGCGGATCGACCCATGGGAAATCATCGACATCGCCGAGGCCCAGCGAGGCCATCTGCAGGATCACGCCGGCCAGGTTCGAGCGCAGGATTTCGGGGTCGGTGAAGGCGTCGCGGCCGAGGAAATCCTGCTCGGAATACAGCCTCAAGCAAGTGCCCGGACCGACGCGACCGCAGCGGCCCGCGCGCTGGTTCGCGGCGGCCTGGCTGATCGCCTCGATCTGCAATTGCTGCACGCCGAGGCGCGTCGAGAAGCGATTGATGCGCGCGGTGCCGGTGTCGATCACGTAGCGAATGCCCGGCACCGTCACGGATGTCTCGGCGACGTTGGTCGCGAGCACGATGCGCGGCGCGCTGCCGCGACCGAACACGCGGTCCTGCTGCTCGGCCGGCAGGCGCGAGTACAGCGGCAGCACTTCGGCGCGCGGGAAGCGGCCGGGCAGCGAGCGCGCCAGATCGCGGATCTCGCGTTCGCCCGGCAGGAACACCAATACGTCGCCCGGCCGCCCGCCGCCGGACCAGAGCTCGTCGATGCCATCGGCGACCTGACCTTCGAGGTCGAGCTCGGGATCGGGCTCCTGGTAGCGCGTGGTGACCGGAAACGTGCGGCCTTCGACGAGCAGGATCGGCGCGGGCGTCTGCTCACCGCCGAAATGCTTGGCGAGCCG
Source organism: Hydrocarboniphaga effusa AP103 (assembly GCF_000271305.1). Lineage (GTDB taxonomy): Bacteria > Pseudomonadota > Gammaproteobacteria > Nevskiales > Nevskiaceae > Hydrocarboniphaga > Hydrocarboniphaga effusa. The sequence continues at coordinate 2,083,029 of NZ_AKGD01000001.1, read as the reverse complement.
CTCCGGGTCGAGCGTCGCGCTCGTCACGATGAGCTTGAGGTCGGGCCGGCGCGGCAGCAGCTGCCGCAGCCAGCCGAGCAGGAAATCGATGTTGAGGCTGCGCTCGTGGGCCTCGTCGATGATGATCGTGTCGTAGGCCGTCAGCTCGCGGTCGCGCTGCAGTTCGGCCAGCAGGATGCCGTCGGTCATGAGCTTGATCAGGCTCGCGTCCGAGACGCGCCGGTCGAAGCGGGTTTCGTAGCCGACCAGCTGTCCGAGCGGCGAGCCCAGCTCCTGCGCGATGCGATTGGCCACGCTGCGCGCCGCGAGCCGGCGCGGCTGCGTATGGCCGATCAGCCCGCGCGTGCCGCGGCCGATGTCGAGGCAGAGCTTGGGCAGCTGGGTGGTCTTGCCCGAGCCGGTTTCGCCGCACAGCACGATCACCTGATGCTCGGCGATGGCCTTGGCGATGGTCTCGCGCGCCTGCGACACCGGCAGGTCCGGGGGAAACTCGATGACGGCCGGCTTCAGGCGCAGGCGGTTCTCGGCGCGCAGCACGGCGGCCGCGAGATCGCGCTCGAAGCGAGCCGCGTCGGCCGGCTGGCCGCCGGCCACGCGACGCACCAGGCCATCGAAGCGGCGCAGGTCGGAGACGAGCAGGCGCTCGCGCACCGGCTCCAGGAGAGCCAGCAGTCGGGTGCGCAGTTCAGCGGTGGGCGAGGTTCGTGGAGTAGACAAAAACGTAGGGCCGTGAGGAGTGTCGAAAGGGCTGTCGCCTGGACACAGAGCCGGGCATTCTCGCTCGCGGCACTGAATGGAATCCAGCTGGAGATGGCGGCGCCGATGCCCCCATTCAATACGAACCCCCGATACGGGCCTCAACCCGGATAAAATTGCATGCTCTTGATTGCACTGGCTTTGCCGAGCCGCACCGGGGTGCGGAAATGATCCGCGCGGGGCGCTGGCTGGGCGCCGCGCTGCTGGTCGCGCTGCTCAGCGGCTGCAGCAGCTTCGGGCTCGTCTACAACCGGCTCGACACCCTCGTGCACCTCGAAGTGGGGCGCTACATCGACCTCGCGCCGGCCCAGCGGGCCGATTTCGACCTGCGTTTCGCCGAGCTCTGGCGCTGGCACCGCAAGACCCAGCTCAAGCTCTATGCGGACGATCTGCGCGAGGTCGCGGAGATCGCGGCGCTGCCGGTGGCGGCGGGGGAGGTCGAGGCGCTGACCGCGCGGGTTCGGACGCATGTGGTGCAGCTCGCGAACCAGACCTTCGACGGCTTCGCCTCGGGGGTCGCCGCGCTCAACGATGCGCAGGTCGATGATCTGCTGGCCGAGCTCGCCGCGCGCAACGCCAAGGAGCGCAAGAAGGCGCTCAAGCTCGACGATGACCAGTGGCGCGCGAAACGCGCGAAGGAGTCGATCGAGCGCCTCGACGACTGGGCCGGTTCGGTCACACCCGAGCAGCGCCAGCGTATTCGCGAATGGGCCGCCGGGCTCGAGCGCAAGCTGCCGCCGGCCGATGCCTCGGCGCTGCAACCCTTGCGCGAGCTGCTCGCCGGGCGCGGCGAGCCCGGGTTTCGCGACCGGCTCGCGCGCTTGTTCATCGATCCCGAGCTCGCCCCCGAGGACCAGGCCGAGCTCGAGGCCGAACGAGCCGCGCGCAGCGCGATGCTGGCCGATCTCTCTGCGCTCGCCACCGACGCCCAGCGCCGGCACCTGCAGAAGCGGCTGCTCGAGATCGCCCGCGAGCTCGACGGCCTCGCGGCCCGACCGGTTTGAGCGTTTCCCTCTCCCGCAGAGAGGCAGGGTGAGCGTTGGTCCGGCACAACCGGGCTTCGCTAATCCGGCGAGCCCCTCATCCGCCCTCGGGCACCTTCTCCCGGAGGTAGAAGGAAGCAGCATCACACCGCCGGCAGATCGAACAGCAGCAACTCCGCGTCGGTTTCGGCCGTCAGCCTGAGCTCGCTTTCGTCGGCCAGCATCAGCGCATCGCCGTCCGACAGCTCGCGGTCGCCGACCTTGATGCTGCCGCGCGCCACGTGCAGGTAGTGCGAGCGCTTCGGGTTCAGCGCCTGCGTCAGTTCGGCACCGGCCGCCGGCCAGGCGATCAGCAGGCGCGCGTCCTGGTGGATCGAAAACGGCGCGTCTTCCGCCGCCGGGGCGACGACGGTCGAAAAGCCCTTGCGCAAGGCCTCGTGGTCGAGCGGCTTCTGCTGATAGCCGGGGGCCACGCCGCCGACGTTCGGGGTGATCCAGATCTGCAGGAAATGCACTTCGTCGCGCTTCGAGGCGTTCATCTCGCTGTGGGTGATGCCGCGGCCGGCCGACATCAGCTGCAGCTCGCCGGGCTGCAGCGTGGAGCCGCCGCCGGTGGAATCGCGATGCCCGAGGCTGCCGTCGAGCACATAGCTGATGATCTCCATGTCGCGATGCGAATGCGGCGAGAAACCGGCGGCCGGATCGACGCGATCGTCGTTGATCACGCGCAGGGCCGAATAGCCCATCCACTTCGGGTCCTGATAACCGCCGAACGAGAAGCTGTGATGGCTGTCGAGCCAGCCGCTTTGCACGTGGCCACGGTCGGAGGCTGAGCGAATCTGTTGCATGGCGGTTTGCCCTTCAAAAGTCCTGAAGTGCAATTTAGGCTCCAAAAGCCAGCCTTGAAACCGGAATGTTCTGACCGGATCATTCAATCCGATTGAACCACCAAGACCGCGCATGCGCCTGAGCCTGGACGCCCTCGAAACCCTCGACGCGATCGTCGAATCGGGCAGCTTCGCGCGCGCCGCCGAACGCCTGCACCGCGTGCCGTCGGCGCTGACCTACACCGTCAACAAGCTCGAATCCGACCTCGGCGTCGCCATCTTCGACCGCAGCGGCAAGCGCGCGGAGCTCACGCCGGCCGGCCGCGAACTGCTCGACCAGGGCCGTGACCTGCTGCGCCAGGCCGAAACGCTCGAGCGCCGGGTCAAGCGCGTGGCGCTCGGCTGGGAAACGCAGCTCACCATCGCCTACGACGAGGTACTGCCGATCGAAGGCCTGTTCGGCCTCGTGCGCGAATTCGACGCGCTCGGCAGCGGCACACGGCTGCGCTTCACGCAGGAAATCTTCGGCGGCACCTGGGATGCGCTGATCGACAAGCGCGCCGACCTCGCGATCGCCGCGCCGGGCGATGCGCCGGACGGCTTCGGCCTGCGCTCGGTCGAACTCGGCCGGCTCGACTTCGTCTACGCGGTCGCGCCCACGCATGCGCTCGCCGACGCGCCCGAACCGCTGCCGGCCGCGCTGATCGCGCGCCATCGCAGCATCGTCGCGGCCGACAGCTCGCGCCGCCTGCAAGCCCGCAGCCTCGGCGTGCAGCCGAACCAGGACACGCTGATCGTGCCCACGCTCGCGGCCAAGCTGCAGGCGCAGATCGCCGGGCTCGGCGTCGGTTATCTGCCGAAGCACCTCGTCGCCCCGCACTTGGCCGCCGGCCGCCTGCGCATCAAGGCCGTCGAGGAAGACCGCGACTCGGCACTGCTGCGCGTGGCCTGGCGAGCGGGCGACGACGGCAAGGCGCTGGCGTGGTTTCGCGAGCGGGCGGTGGGGATCGGGTTGCCGGCTTCGGACTGAAAGTCGAGGTTCAGTTGACAGCCTACCTAGTGGTAGGTAGATTTCCGGCCATGGACGCACTCTCTCCCAAAGCCGAAGACATTCTCTCGTGCGCACGTTCGCTGATTCTCGCCGGCGGCTATGACGGCTTCAGCTACGCCGATATTTCCGAGGTCGTCGGCATTCGCAAGGCGAGCATCCATCATCACTTTCCCAACAAGGCCGACCTCGTGAAAGCGCTGGTGGTACGGCATCGCGAAGCCGCCGAGGCGGGAATCGCCACGCTGGAACGCGAAGTGGCCGACCCCGTCGACAAACTGCGCGCCTACATGGGGTACTGGGAAGGCTGCATCGCCGATACCAGCGTGCCGTTCTGCGTCTGCGCGCTGCTGGCGAGCCAGCTGCCGGCACTGCCCGAATCCGTCGCATTCGAAGTGCGGGCCTATTTCCGCTCGCTGTCGGCCTGGCTGGCCTCCGTGCTGGACCGCGCCGCCAGGCAGGGCAGCATTCTTCTGCACGGCACTGCCGCCGCAGAGGCGGAAACCTTCATGGCCACCATTCACGGCGCCATGCTGTCGGCACGCGCCTACGGTGACGCCCGGATGTTTGGGCTGATCACCCGTCAGCTGCTCGAACGTTTCGTCGTTCGTCAGTAAACCGCTTTGGGCACGGTCAAAAAATTTGACCTCGTTGCCTACCAACCAGTAGGGCGGTATTTAGAAGATTTTTCGTCGTCCAGACAACAGGAGATTTCAATGTTCGGTATTTCACCCATCGGCTGGGTTCACACCCTCGGCAGCCTGCCGGCCATTCCCGCGGCCTTTTACATGTTCGCCCGCTACGGAAGGATCGTGCCGCGCTCGAGGCTGGGCCTGATTTACTTCGTCTCGATGCTGATCGGTGCGACGAGCGCTTTTCTGGTCGCCACCCAAGCGCCCAGCATCGGCATAGCCGCGGTGACCCTGGTGTTCCTGTTCATCGGCTACGGGGCTGGACGACTTCCGACGCTCGGCCGGGCCGCGACCTACCTTGAAACCGTTGCACTGAGCCTGACCGCTTTTCTGCTGATGGTGCCGACGGTCACCGAAACGCTGCGCCGCGTGCCGGATGGCCATCCTTTCGTGACGGACATGAAGTCGCCGCTGCTGCTGGGCGCCCAGGGCAGCCTGCTCGCGATACTCGTCATCGGCCTCACCGCGCAGCTGATCTTTTTGCGCAGACAAGGCCGGCCCACCTCCGCGGCATTCGCCTGAGCCGGCACCCGGCAGCGCCGAAATGCCGAAGCGGGATGCGCAGTCCACGCGCATCCCGCTCCGCGCAGCCTCAATGCGCCGCGTGTTCTTCCGCAATGCCGAGCCAGGTCACGGCGCTCGGCGCGAAGTCGAAGCGCAGGCGTTCACGTTCGCTGAGCGTTTCGAGATCGATCACGGCGATGCTGCGATCGGCCGGGTCGGTGACGAAGGCGAAGTCTTCGGCATGGCTCAGCGTGATCACCGGCGCCTGGCCTTCATTGAGGCTCGAAATCACTGGTAGAGAACCGAGGCTGGCCCAGCCGTTGGCCGGATCGAGCACGCGCAGCGCGCCCACGCTGTCGAGGATCAAAAAGCGCTCTCCTTCTGCGTCCATCGCATGCGCGATCTTGGTCACCGCGGCGCCCGCCGCCCAATCGATGCGGCGCATGCTGCCAGCCGACGGGTCGATGGCGTAGAGATCGTTGCCCGCGAAGCCGCCGAAGCCTTCCAGATCATGATGTCCGACCACGGTGCCGATGCGCGCGCCAGCCGCCATGCCGGCGACGTTGGCGATCTTGCTCGCCGTGAACGTCTCGCCGTTCTGCTCGACCACGAGCACGCCGTCGGTGCAGCCGAACAGCGTGTAGTCGTCATTCGAGTAACTGCCATGCAAGCCCGGGCAAGGCTCGGCGATGCGCTCGACGAAGTCGTAGCCCGCGACATTGCGCCTGTACAGATCCACCGCGCTCGGCAGCGTGCTTTCGGTACCGGCCTCGCGATGCGTGGTCAGCAGGAAATCGCCGCGCGGCTCGGCGGTGCCGTGCATCGCGATCGGCAGATCGAGCGTAGCTTCCGTGGCCGCGCTGCCGAGGCTCGCATCGGAGAACACGGCGACGCCGGCGTTCTGCGCGGTCGCCGCGTTGCCGTCGTGAAACAGCGCGGCGAGCGTGTCGTGCACTTCGTAATGCGTGGGGCGCGCGCCTTGCAGCTTGAGCGCGAGCAGCAGCGGATCTTCGGCGTAGTCGTGCAGATGATCGCCGTGATCTTCCTGCCACAGGCCACCGTCGACGAACTGCACCTGGTCGCTCGTGCGCTGCAGCAGCACGGCGTAGCGGTGATCGGGGCTCGCGTAGATCGCGCTCGCGGCGAAGTCGAGCGTCAGTGATCTGAGCGTGCGGCCATCGTCGAGATCGATGACGTGCGCGGTGGCGGGCGAAGCCTGGCCGACGACGAGACGGCCAGCGGTCTCGACATGATCATGATCGTGATCGTCGATGGGCGGCAGCGTGTCCTTGTCGTTGCAGCCGACGAGGGCGAGCAAAGCGACGGCGAAGACGCTGGAAAACCTGGAACGGGCGAAAGTGTTGCGGAACATGAGGTGTACTCCGGATAAGAGATAGAGCGGGCGCGCGAGTGAGCTTCGGCGCACATGGCTCGAGTCGATGAGATGAGCAGCCGCTGACATTCCCGCGCAGGCGGGAATGCAGTTCGTGGGGCACGGCAAAAGCCTGCATTCCCGCCTTCGCGGGAGCGACCAGCCTTCAGATCGCGGGCGTGAAATCGATGCGCAGGCCCGTGAAGATCGAGCGTCCTGGCAATGGCGCGACGTCCTTCAGGAACGAGGTGCTCAGGCGAATCTTCTCGTCGAGCAGGTTGCGCCCGCGCACATAGAGCGTCGCCTGCGCGCCGCCAAGCTTGAGCACGTAGCCGAGATCGGCCGACAGCAGGTCGTAGCCCGGCGTATCGGTTTCGAGCGCGGCCGTGCGCTCCTGCCGAACCGTGCGCTGATACGAGATGTCGCCCGTCAAGGCGCCGATGCGCGCATCGGCTCCAATGCCCGCGCGCGCCGGCGTGATGCGCGGCAAGTCGCCACCGCGCGCGAACTCGCCACGCACCACGTCGCCGAAAGTGCGCAGATTGAGCTTGAGCGGCCCGCTCGCGAGCAGCTTGTAGCCGGCCTGGATTTCAGCGCCGTAGAACTCGGCATTGCGCTGCCGATGATCGACGAGCAGCAGCTCGCCTTCGGCATCGAATTGCCCGGATTCGTCGACACGATCGGCCACGCCGTCGCTAGACGCCGTGCCGCTGCCGTCCGCATCGAGCCCGCTGTCGATTTCCTGCAGGTAGACGTAATCGTTGATGCGGTTGTAGTAGACGCTGCCTTCCCAGGTGAATCGACCGCTGTCGCGACCGATTGTGATCTCGATGTTGTTCGCGGTTTCTGGATCGAGCGACTGGTCGCCGCGCTCGAACGAGCTCGTCGCCAGGTGCGGGCCGTAGGCGTAGAGCTCTTCGGTCGACGGCGCGCGCTGCGCACGCTGCGCGTTGAGGCGCAAATGCAAGTGCTCACCAAGCGCGAACGCGCTGCCGGCCGACAGGCTGTACGTCGTGAAGCCCTGATCGCGCTGCGCAAAAGGCGCGTTCGAGACACCGTCGATCTCGTGTTCGAGCCGGTCGACACGGCCGCCGAGTTCGAGCTGATGCCCGGTGCCGAACGGCCGCTGCTCGACCACGAACAAGCCCACACCGCGCGTCTTCGTTGGCGGCACGAAAGCCTCGGCACCAACCGCTTCGAAATCGCGATCGCTGAGCTGCAGGCCCGTCACGCCCTTCCAGGCGGCGATCGGCTCGTGCGACAGCTGCACGCGCGCCTCGACTTCGGTGACATCGAACTGCGTGCCGATGGCGCCGCTCTGCTCGATCTCCTTGTGCCGGTAGTCGTTGACGCCGATGCGCGCCTCGAGTGCTTCGAAGCCGCGCATCGGCGCGTAGAGCTTGCCGCGCAGATCGACACGCGTTTGCTCAAGGTCGATGCGCACGCCCTCGTGGCTGTGGCCGGCCTCTTCCTCCTGCCCGCCTTCTTCGTGCTCGTGCTCATGCGCGTGCGCATGGCCCGGAACGCCGTAGTTGGTTTCGAAGCGCGTCACCGCGGCGCCGAGCATGCCGCGGCTGCCGACGAAGGCCGTCGACGCGCCATAGCTCTCGGTGCGCAGGCTGCTGTTGTCGAGAATGTTGAAGCTGTCGGCTTCCTCGTGCCCGTGATCGTGCTCGTCATCCCCGTGATCGTGCTCGCTTTCCTCATGCTGGCGCGTGGCGAAACCGGGCACCGAAAAGTCGCCGGCCGTGCGCAGCGAGTACTGCGTGCCGAACTGCCAAGGGCCGACGCCGTAGCGCAGCTTGGCCGAGCGCGTCTTCTCGTCCGCATTGCTGCCGTACGAGAAGTTGCCGCCCGCGCGCAGGCCCGGCGTGACGGCATCGGGCAGGCGATCGTCGACCACGTTGACGAGACCGGCCGAGGCGCCGCCGCCGTAGATCAGCGTGGCCGGGCCCTTGATGATTTCGATCTGCTCGGCATTCTGCGGATCAACCGACACCGCGTGATCGGCGCTGATCGACGAGGCGTCCATCGTGCCGATGCCGTTGTCGAGGATCTGCACACGCGGCCCGCCCTGGCCGCGAATGACCGGACGACCGACGCCCGGACCGAAACTCGCGTTCGAAACACCGGGACGATCGGCGAGCACGTCGCCGATGGTGCCGTTACGACGGCGTTCGAGCGCTTCGCCCGACAGCACGTCGACGGGTTGCACGAGTTCTTCGGAACTGCGCTTGAACGGGCTCGCCTCGACGACGATGGTCGGCACCGCGGTGTCGTCTTCCTCGGCTTGTTGAGTGTGCGCGGGCAGGCTCCAGCTCAATGCCAGGGCCAGCGAGGTCAATCGAAAGTGGAGACGCGACGAACTCGGTGATGCGGAAACGGAAGCGTGAGAAGGCGGCGCGGCAAGACGAGCGACAGGGGCTCGCAAGCCCGCCGTGGGCGCAGGAGCCCGATGCGATGCGAACGACATGATGAGTGATCCTCGAATACGGCGAACGAACGCGCAAAGCCGCAGCCGCTTACGAGCAGCTGTGGATTCGAGCAAGCGATGAACGGCGTCTGCATTCGCAAATGGCTTTGCAAGCCGAGCGAACGCGATGCCGGTGCTGAAAGCAGGCCTTGAGGAGAACGTGTGTCTGCCCCTCTCGCGTCGGTAGAGGGTTGGGACGAGGGATTCTCAGCGATAGTCAAGCTGAGCTATGGCGACGAATCCCTCATCCGGCGCTACGCGCCACCTTCTCCCGGAGGGAGAAGGCAAAACGAACTTCCTCAGACGGCGATGGCCCGCGGAGGACCGCGAATGAGGCAGGTGACGCGGCTCGCGACCGAGACGAGTGCGGGCGGCACCGCATCGGGCGCTTCGTGCGAATTCGGTACGAGCGTGACCGCCCCGGCCGGCGGAGGCGCCGTGCCGAGCGACTGCACGTGCGAGCACAGATGGCAATCCTGATGATCGGCCGACAGCGCCGGATGCTCGAAGGTATGCGCGGCCAGCAGCCACTGACCCAGTAACAGGGCCAATGCCAGAAACAGCTTGCGGGCGGAGGTCAGGCGCATCGGCGATGGAGCGGTCGCGTCGATGGATTTGTACGAGAGGGCGTGAAGTGTCGCGGCATTCGAACGCATTGCGCAAGTCTTCGTCTCGATGTGAAACCAAATCTGCATGCCGCCTGTCTGAGCGCCCATCGGGCTTTTCATCGCCCGCATCAAGGCGCGCTCAATTCCGACGAGTCGCCGATTTACCACGCGACATTCGTAGCAGACCGCCTCTACACTGAAGCCATGCGTCGCCGTCTTCCCCATTGCCTGCTGCTGTTCGCGCTACTGCTCACGCAGTGGCTGTCGGTGGCGCATGCGCTCGAGCATCCCGCCCTGGAGCCCGAGAAGGCCTGTGCGATCTGCTCGTTCGACGCGGGGCTCGATTCGGCTGTGCCGCTACCGGCCGCGCCGGTCATCGCGCATTCCCTCAGCATCGAAGCACCCGTTGCGATCGCCGCAACGCCCAGTGCCGAACGACAGCGCGCACGTCCACGCGCTCGCGCTCCGCCGTCCATCCTCGTCGTTTGATCTTCCTTCGTTGCCGCCACGAGGCGCGTCAGGCGCCGCGTCGCGGTCGTTGATTTCATTCGGTGCGCCGCAGGCCCATACCCGATCGAGCTTCGATGCTCGCAGTCATCGGTCGCTGCCGCGCGCGCCTTGCGAGGATTGCTCCATGTCGCTGCTCTTTCGCCGCTCCGCATTCATCACGTTTGGACGCTCTGCTGTTTCGGGCGCGCTTTCGCTTGCCTTCGCCGCTCCCGTCCACTCCGCACTCGCGGCCGACACCGACACCCAGGTCGCGTCGGCCGATACGAGCACGGTCCCCGAAATCATCGTCACCGCCGATCCGCTCGCGCGCGCGGCCGACGAGCTCACGCAACCCGTCGAGATCCTCTCGGGCGACGAACTCGACCGCCATCGCGGCGCCTCGATCGGCGAGACGCTCGAGCGCCAGCTCGGCGTGTCGACCACCGATTTCGGCCGCGGCGCCGGACGCCCGCTGATTCGCGGCCAGGGCGGGCCGCGCGTGCTCGTGCTGTCCAACGGCGTGTCGTCGATGGACGCGAGCGATGTCTCGACCGACCACGACGTCACCATCGATCCGGCGCATGCGACGCAGATCGAAGTGCTCAAGGGCCCGGCGACCTTGATCTACGGCAGCGCCGCATCGGCCGGCGTCATCAACGTGGTCGACGATCGCCTGGCCAGTTCGGTAACACCGGGCCTCTCCGGCGAAGCGGGCGCCGGCTACGGCAGCAATGGCGACGAGCGTTTCGGCAACGCTTCGGTCGGTTACGGCTTCGGCGAGTCCGACAACGGAACGCAGTTGCACGCCGACATCGCCGGCCGCCGCGCAGGCGATTACGACATTCCGGGCTACGCCAACGCCGACGGAACCGGAAGCCACGGCGTGCTCGCCAACAGCGGAACACGCAAGGATTCCGGCTCGGTATCGGCCGCGCAGTTCTGGGACGGCGGCTCGCTCGCGGCGAGCTTCAGCCGCGTGCTTTCGACCTACGATCTGCCGGTCGAGGAAACCGCCTTCATCGACATGAGCCAGAGCCGCTGGGACATCGAAGGCCGCTTGAACCATCCGCTGCCGGGCATCGTCTCGCTGCGCCTGCGCAGCGGCTACAACGATTACGAGCACGTGGAATTCGAAGCACCCGGCGAGCCCGGCACGCGCTTCGAGAACCAGCAGAGCGATACGCGCCTCGAAGCCGTGCACGAAGCCTTCGCCGGCTGGCGCGGCGTGTTCGGCCTGCAATACGGGCATCGCGATTTTTCCGCGATCGGCGAAGAAGCTTTCGTGCCACCGACGATCTCGACGGGCCTCGGCGCGTTTGTCGTCGAAGAGCGTCCGGTGGATTGGGGCAAGCTCGAAATCGGCGCGCGCATCGATCGCAACCAGAGCAAGCCGGACGATCTGCCGACACGCAGTTTCACGCCGGTGTCGTTCTCGGCCGGCACCACGGTGAATCTCGGCGGCGACTATCACCTGAAGGCCTACGCAACGCGTTCGCAGCGCTCGCCGGTCACCGAGGAGCTCTACTCGTTCGGCCCGCACGGCGCGACCGAAACCTTCGAGCGCGGCAACGCCGATCTCGACATGGAAACCGCGAACAACTTCGAGATCGGCATCGACAAGCACGCCGGCCGGCTGCAATGGCGCGCGAACGTCTATTACGAGCGCATCAACGATTACATCTTCAGCCAGGAAACCGACCAGGGCCTCAACGCCGACGGCAGCGGCACGGCGAGCTCGGACGGCATCGCCGATCGCGTCGACGACGAAGGCAATTTCGATCCGAACGGCGAGCTGCTGCTCGTGCGCTATCGCCACGCGGACGCGAACTTCTACGGCGTAGAAGGCGAGATCAGCTACGCGCTGCTGCAAGGTCCGATCAACGTGCAGAGCCGCTTGTTCGGCGACGCCGCCTACGGCGAACTGTCGGGCGGCGACGATCTGCCGCGCATGACGCCGATGCGCTTCGGCCTCGGATTGACCGCCGATCGCGGCCCGCTGTCGGGCAGCCTCGATCTGATCCGCATCGCCAGGCAGGATCGCGTCGCCGCACTCGAAACCGAAACCGACGGCTACACGCTGCTCAACGCCGACCTCGCGTACACGCTGCCGCTCAGCAACGCGAGCACCTCGATCTACCTGCGCGGCCGCAACCTGCTCGACGAGGAAGCACGCCGCAGCACGTCGTTCATCAAGGACGAAGCACCGCTGCCGGGCGCGAGCGTGATCGTGGGCTTCGAGGTGAAGCTGCTTTGAGATGAAAGCCGCGCGCTTCGGCGCTCACGGCGGATTGTGCTGGCGCACGAAATCGAGCGATGCCTTGAGCGTGCTCATGCGCGTGGCCTCGCGCGACAGCCAGTGATCCTCGCCGTCGAGCGCCAGCAGCGTCACCGGCTTGTCGGCCTTGCGCAGAGCCGCCTCCATGAGGCGGCTCTGCTCGATCGGCACGATGGTGTCGTCACGACCGTGAATCAGCAGCACGGGCGCTTCGACCTTGTCGGCGAACATGGCGGGCGAAATGTCGCGCACCTGCGAGCCACTGCCGCCGATCGCACGCTGCCAGAACCGGGCCGTTCCACTGCGATAGCCGTGGCCTTCGACCTGCCAGTTGAAGAACGCCGCCAAATCGGACACACCGCCCACCGATACCGCGCATCGATAGATTCCGCGTTGCAGGGCCACGCCGGCCAGCGCGGCATAGCCGCCGTAACTCCCGCCCACGATGCAGACGCGCGCCGGGTCGATGCGTCCCGCCTGCGCGAGCGCCTTCACGCCGTCGGAAAGATCGGTCTGCATGAGCCGGCCCCACTGGCCATAGCCGGCATCGAGAAACGCGCGGCCGTAACCCGACGAGCCGCGATAGTTCGGTTGCAGCACCGCGTACCCTGCCGACGCATAGGCCTGAGCCCACCAGTCGAAGCCGAGCCGGTCGCGCACGCCGATCGGCCCGCCGTGCGGCATCACCACCAGTGGCAGCGCTTGGTCGGGCTTGGCCGCGGGCGGCAGCGTCAGCACCGCTTCGATGGCGAGTCCATCGCCGCTCTTGTAGTGCAGCAGCGAGGTCGGGCCTACATCTTCGGCTGCGATCTTGCCGTAGGCGTTGGCGATCGGATCGGCTTTTCGGCTCGCGATATCGACGAGCCAGTAGGTGCCGGAATCGTCGCCCCCGTCGGTGAAGACGAGCAGCCTGTCGAAGTTGCGGCTGTACGAAACCAGCTTCAGCTGAAATCCCGAAAACGCTTTGCGCGCCGACAAATACCGCGCCTGCAGGCGCTCGTCGAACAGCAGCGCACCGGGCTCTTCGGCGATGCGAGCACCCAGCAGCAAGCCGGTCTCCGGATCGAAAAAGTAGTCTTCGGTGCTGCGATCGGCGAACAACTCTTCGGCCTTGCCGTCATTGAGCGTCAGTTCGAGCAGTGCATCTCGGTCACCGCTGCCATCGGCCACCAGAAGGCTGCCCGGCGAGCGCCCGAGGCCGAGCAAATCCACCTGGTCGAGCGGCGAATCGCGGCTCAGGAGCTGGCGCTGGGTTCTCTTGCCCTCGAACAGCGTCCAATGCCCCGAGCGCTCCTCGTATTCGGAATGCGCGATCACCTCGCCCTGCGGCGTCACCACCCAGTCGTGTGGATGCCCTTCACCCTTGTCCAGCCTCGAGGCCTTGCCGGTGTCGAGATCGACGCTGTACAGGTCGCGATAACCGTGACGAAAGACGTACTGACCATTACCGGAATCACGGACGTAGGTCAGCCCACCGAAGTAGGCACGGCGCTGGCCGTCGACCACACCGCTGCCGAAGCTGCCCAGCACGATGTCGGCAACGGACGCCGACTGCTTGAAAACCATCGACGAGCTGCGTTTGGGCACATCGATGTTGAGCACGCCGTAGAGCTCGAAAGCCTGGGCGAAGACCAGTCGGTAATCGAAGGTGGTGCTGACGGTGACGAGCAAGTGGTCGTCGCCGGCCCAGCTCAGATCACGCACTTTGGCCGTGCCGACCGGCGTCGAATACAGCAGCTTGCCGGCCTCGTCGACCACCGCCAGACGCCGCTCCTCGCCGACGACCGCGATGAACGCATAGTGCCGGCCGGATGGCGCAAGCCGCATGAGTTCGACTTCCGGCAAGCGGCCATAGACTTCCGGCGCGGGCGCGGCCTGAACAGAAGCCCCCATGGCGGCGGCCGCAATCAAGGCCCCGCGCAACCAGCCGCCGATCGATCCGTTTCCCATCGCTCCCCAACTCGCCCGACCTGAGGCCGGATTGCTCGCCGCCCCCGCGGCGCAAGAAGCCGAGTCTAGACCCAGCCGAAGCTGCGCAGCAGCCCGGCGAACAGCACCAGGAATCCACCGATCTCGGCCACGCACAGTGCGACCATGAACACCAGCAGGCCGTGGCGCGGCAGGGCGATGGCGCCGACGCGGTGCGGGCGGCGGAACTGGTTGTCGGTGTCGCCGAGCAGGCCGTGCAGCACGTAGCCGCCGATCGCGAGCGCGAAGAAGGCCAGCGGAGCGGCCGCCGCCCAGAAGTTCACTGTTTCGCTCCAGGCCGACAGCCCGGCGAACACCGCGATCAGCAGCGCCGCGAAGCTGTAGAACAGCGCGGCGCGGTGCGCGATGTCGATGTAGGCCGGGGCCTGCGCGGCCGGCGTGCGGGCCATATGCGCATATTTCCAGACGCCGGTGAGCAGGCCGCTCAGGAAAAACACGCCGGCCGAAGCCAGGGCAAGCTTCACCGCATTGGAGTCTGGATTGAGCATGAGCAGGTTCCGGTGGAGATCGTTACTTATGATCAGTTTGTGATTCGAATATATATAAATAATCAATAACGGCTGTGATCAACTATCGCTATAGATGCGATGTTAGGCAAAAAATCAAGGGCCGAGATTTTCTGTACGTTTTTATAGTTTTGTATTTGTTTTTAAAACTCAAACATTGATCTTTTACATCGAGCTTTTATCCCGTCCGCGGCTTGATCATCTACGCCTAAAAGAGATTTATTTAAATAAATTATCACGACCAACTCAGCTGGCTGTGGGACAATAGCGATTCAATATTGAGTATCTAGCGATATAAATATCTTTCAGTCGATATTTAATCACGAGCATGGTCGCCCTCGTCCTGTCCGCCATTTCGGTCTTCGCTGCCGCGGCGCTGTTCGTCGCCGGGCAGATGCTGCTCGGGACGCAGCTCCCGCTGTCGCTCTCCGCGGCCGGCTTCGGCTCCGCCCATATCAGCCTGGTGCTGCTGTTCTACTCGCTCGGCTTCATGCTCGGCTCGCTGATGGGTCCGCGGCTGATCGGGCGCGTGGGCCATATTCGCGTGTTCGCGGCCTTCGCCGCGCTGATCTGCTGCTGCGCCCTGCTGCACGGGGCCTTCCTCGACGATCTGCTGTGGATGGTGCTGCGCGCGATCTCGGGCTTTTGCGGCGCGCTGCTGCTGATCGTGCTCGAAAGCTGGATCAACGCGCATGCGACGCCGCAGCGACGCGGCCGGCTCATGAGCCTGTACATGGTCAATTACTACCTCGCGGGCGCCGGCGGGCAGCTGTTCATCGGGGTGTTCGATACCGGCGACGCGCGCGTCTTCATGCTCGCGGCCGGCTTGCTGGTGCTGTCGTCGGTGCCGCTGAGCCTCACTTCGCGGCCGGCGCCGCCGATGCCGGCCTCGGGCCGGCTGGCGTTTCGCGAGCTGTTCGAAGCCTCGCGCATCAGCGTGTTCGGGGCGGCGGCGGCGGGCTTCGCGATGGCCTCGTTCTACCAGCTCTCGCCGATCTCGGTGAAGCAGCTCGGCCACGATCTCGACACGGTGGCGCGCTACATGGCGCTCGCGGTGCTGGCCTCGATGGTCTTGCAGTACCCGATCGGCCGGCTGTCGGACCGGCTCGACCGGCGTCGCGTGATCCTGGGCATCTCGATCGCGGTGGGCGCGGCCTCGCTGCTCGCGGCGACGCTCGGGCAGCTGTCGCTGGCCATGCTGTTCGCGGGGAGCATGCTGTTCACGGCCACCGCTTCGAGTCTCTACCCGGCCTGCCTGGCGCGGCTCAACGACCGCACCGGCGGGCGCAATCCGGTGGCCGCCAACGCCAGCCTGTTGCTCTGTTACGGCCTCGGCCAATGCGTCGGCCCGCTGTGCAGCGCCGCGGTCATGGGCTTGATCGGCCCGGCCGGGCTGTACGTGTCGAT
Source organism: Hydrocarboniphaga effusa AP103 (assembly GCF_000271305.1). Taxonomy (GTDB): domain Bacteria; phylum Pseudomonadota; class Gammaproteobacteria; order Nevskiales; family Nevskiaceae; genus Hydrocarboniphaga; species Hydrocarboniphaga effusa. The sequence goes on along the minus strand of NZ_AKGD01000001.1, from coordinate 2,067,100 downwards.
CTTCCTGGTGCTGTCGGCCTATGCGGCCTACAGCTTGCATCGGCTGCGCTTCGCCGACACCGCGGTCATCGACCAGCAGCCGTACCTGCCGATGTCGGCCGATTCGACGCCGGTCATCGTCAACGTCGAGCCGCCGCCGCAGAGCGCGCAACCGCAGACTCAGCAACAATAGAAAGATGAACGCCAGCCCGACCGCGCAACAAAGAACCCTCGCCAACGACCGCTTCCTTCGTGCCCTGCGCCGCGAACCCGTGGACCGCACGCCGGTCTGGATGATGCGCCAGGCCGGTCGCTACCTGCCCGAATACCGCGCCAGCCGCGCCAAGGCCGGCGGCTTCATGGACCTGTGCCGCAACCCCGAGCTCTGCTGCGAAGTGACGATGCAGCCGATCGCGCGCTACGGCCTCGACGCCGCGATCCTGTTCTCGGACATCCTGACGATTCCGGACGCGATGGGCCTGGGGCTGTCGTTCACCGAGGGCGAAGGCCCGCGCTTCGAGCGCCCGCTGCGCACGGCAGCCGACGTCGACAAGCTCGGCGTGCCGGACCCGGAGGGCGAGCTGCGCTACGTGATGGACGCGGTGCGCACCATTCGCGGCGCGCTCGGCGACTCGCTTCCGCTGATCGGCTTTTCGGGCAGCCCATGGACGCTGGCGACCTACATGGTCGAAGGCAGCGGCAGCAAGGAATTCGCCAAGGTCAAGGCGATGGCCTATGGCGACCCGGAGCTGCTCGACCGCCTGCTCGCCACGCTCGTGCAGTCCGTGACCCAGTATCTGCTGGCCCAGATCGCGGCCGGCGCCGATGCGGTGATGGTGTTCGACACCTGGGGCGGCGTGCTGCCGCCGGCCGCGTATCGCCGTCATTCGCTCGAGCCGATGGCGCGCATCGTCGCCGCGCTGAAGGCCAAGGCGCCCGGCATTCCGGTGATCCTGTTCACCAAGAACGGTGGCCAGCACCTGTCGCAGATGGCCGACACCGGCTGCGATGCGCTCGGCGTGGACTGGACCACCGATCTGGCCGATGCCCGCGCGCGCGTCGGCGGCCGCGTTGCCCTGCAGGGCAACCTCGACCCGACCGTGCTGTTCGCCAAGCCCGAGCGCATCCGTTCGGCGGTCGCCGCGGTATTGGAGAGCTACGGCTCGGGCAACGGCCACATCTTCAACCTCGGTCACGGCATCCATCAGCACACGCCGCCCGAGCATGCCGGCGCGATGATCGAGGCGGTGCGCGAACTGAGCCCGGCTTATCACCGTTAAGGACGGCCGTTGAAGCGAACGGGCTGACGGCTGCCGGAGTCTTCGAGCAGGAGGTCGCATGCTGTCGATGCTGTTGCCGGCGCCGTTGATCGGCGTGCTGACGGTTGGCCTGATGCTCGTCAATTTGATGGGCATCGGGCTCATGCTGGCGCCCGGAATCCTGATCAAGGCGCTGGTTCCGATTGCGCCGGTGCGGCGCCAGGCGACGCGCTATCTGCTCGCCGTCGCCGATCTCTGGGTGCTGTTCAACGGGCTCATTTACCGGCTGTTGCAGGACGTTCGCTGGCAGATCGAGATCGACGGCCGGATCGAGCCGGGTCGAAGCTACCTGATCGTCTGCAATCACCAATCCTGGGCCGACATCCTGGTACTGGCCGACGCGCTGCACGGCCGCACCTGGTTTCCGCGCTTCTTCCTCAAGCGCGAGCTGATCTGGGTACCGATCGTCGGTGTCGCCTGCTGGGCCTTGGACATGCCGTTCATGCGCCGGCATTCGCGCGAAGCGGTCGCCAAGAATCCCAAGCTGCGCGAGGACGATCTGCGCGCGACCCGCGAGTTCTGCGAGAAGTACCGCAGCGAGCCGATCGCGGCGGTCAATTTCGTCGAGGGCACGCGCTTCACCGAAGGCAAGCGCGCCCGCAGCGGCTCGCCGTATCGTCATCTGCTCAAACCCAAATCGGCGGGCTTGTCGTTCACGCTCAACGCGATGGGCGAGCAATTCGCCGGGCTGGTCGATGTCAGCATCGCCTACAAGCCGCCGGCCAAGGCGGGCGGCAGCGTGGTCTGGAGCTGGCTCTGCGGACAGCAGCAGACACTCGTATTGCAGGCCGAAGTACGGCCGATTCCGCAGGCCATGCTCCGCGGCGACTACGAGAACGACGCCCGCTTCCGCGCCGATTTCCAGAATTGGGTCAGCGAGTTGTGGGCGCACAAGGATGCGCGGCTCGACGAGCTCAAGATTCGGGCGAAAGACGGCCTGGCACGCCCGGTGGCTCCGTCCGCGAGCCACTGATCGGGGCCAGCGTCGCGCTCGCAGTAATGCGGACTTCTACTTAAACCGGGGCATGGCCTAGACTGATGTCACATTTCCCAATGCCTGTCGCAGAGCCCGCCATGAAAATGCTCATCGCCATCATCAAGCCGTTCAAGCTCGACGCGGTCCGCGAGGCGCTCTCCGATATCGGCGTCCAGGGCATGACGGTCACCGAAGTGCGCGGTTTCGGCCGCCAGAAGGGCCACACCGAGCTCTATCGCGGCGCCGAATACACGGTCGACCTGCTGCCCAAGATCAAGCTCGAAGTCGCCCTCGCCCCGGAAACCGTCGACGCCGCCATCGACGCGATCGCCAAGGCCGCGCGCACCGGCCAGATCGGCGACGGCAAGATCTTCGTCTACGACCTCGGCCAGACCGTGCGCATCCGCACCGGCGAAGCGGGCGTCGACGCGGTCTGACCGCAGGGTTTCAGCCGGAGCCCGGCGCGGGCTCCGGTGCCTGCTCCAGCAGGCGGAAGCGAAGGCCCAGCAACTGCGGCCAGTCGCCGACCCGGTAGAGCGAGAGATTCTTCAGAATCACGTCGTCGCCGGGCGGATCGAGATCGATCGCCGCGCGCCGCGGATCGCGGATGAAAGCGCGTAGCGCCGCACTGGACGCCTCATCCCATTTCCATCGTTCGCGCGTCGCCCGGCGGTCGAGCTCGGCGATCAGCGCCTGAGCGGTCGCCTCGGGCGTCAGCTGCAGTTTCGTCGCCCAATACTGCCGGTAGCGCGGCATCAGGCCGCGATCCTCGATCTCCAGATTCAGCTTGCGCAGGCCGATCTGGTCCGGAGCCCGCTGTAGCTGGCTCACGGTCGCGTCGAGCTGCAGGCCGAAACGCAGATCGGCGAAATCGGCGCCCTGCGCGTCGCCATCGAGCAGCAGCAGACTGGAAGCAGCGACCTGCTGCCAATGCAGCCGGCCGTGCAGATGCAGCGCGTCGTAGCCGAGCGCGGCGAGCGCCGGCGGCGCCTGGCGACCGCGCAGGCGATAGGCGTCCTGCATCGGCAACACGAGATCGGTATAGCGCAGGCGTAGCTCGGCCAGGCTGCCGTCCTCGCCGAAGCTCGGGCGATCGAAGTCGACGCGTCCGATGCTGAGCCGATAGCCGAGCGGCGTTCCGAGCGCGGCTTGCGTGAGGCCGGTCGGTTCGAAGCTGAGGTTTCGTACCGAGCCGCTGCCCCAGAGCCAGACCCAGATGCGCTCGTAATGCAGCCGGCCGTAGCCCTGCCATTGGGCGGCGATCTGCTGGGCGACGAATTCGGCGCGCTGCAGCAGCCACCATTGGGCCGCACCGGCGGCGATGCCCGCGAGCAACAGCAGTCGCATCAGCAAGGCACCCAGGCTCACGGACCGCTCCGGCGGAGAACTGCGGACGATTGTAGGATCGGGCGCTGCGTTCCGGTCATCGTCGCGGATCGTCCGCTCGTCCAGGCCCGACCGGCGGCCAACCCGCCTGCCGCCACACTCGGAGCATCATGCGTCCAAGTCCCCGCCACCGGCTGTTCGTCGCGCTGCTCGCGCTGGCCGTGCCGGCCGCCAACGCGGGCGTCTACAAATGGGTCGATGCGAAGGGGCAGACGCATTACGACGATCGCAGCGTCACGGGTCAGCTGGTCACGCGCCAGGTCATCGACCAGCGCGTGATCGCCGCCGCGCCGGATTGGGCGACTTCATCGGTGCCGGCCGATTACGCGCAGCGGGTCACCGCGCGCTGCACCGAGCTCGGCGCGCGGCTGCAGGCGTATCGCTCGGCCACGCAGCTGTTCGGCCGCGATCCGGATGGCCAGGTCTATGCGATGTCGAGCATGCAAACGGGCCTGGCGATCGCCGAAACCCGGCGCGACGCCCGGCTGTACTGCGCGCCCGACGCCGCTCGTGAGCTCTACGCCCAGGGCAGGACGCCCTGAGCGATGCCGTCATTCCCGCGAATGCGGGGCTCCAGTTTCAACGCCGCCCCGAAAGCCTGGATGCCCGCCCGCGCGGGCAGGACGGCTTATTGGCCGATCGCCTTGGCGACGTAGTTCGGCACCGCGAACGCGCCGCGGTGGATCGCGGCGTTGTAGTACTGCGTGTCGAGTTTGGCGATCGCGGCGGCATCGAGGCGCTCGACGAGCGGGGCCGACGACTTGCTCGCGATCGAGCCCGACCACCAGCCCGACGGATACAGCGGCTGCGGGAAGTGGAACAGATGCGTCTGCGCGAAGCCGGCGACGCGCATGGTCTCGTGCATTTCCTTGATCAGCTCCAGGTGCAGCAGCGGTGATTCCGACTGCTGCACGAGCATGCCGTCGGGCTTCAGCGCCTTGATGCAATCGAGGTAGAAGCGGCGGCCGAACAGGCCTTCGGCCGGGCCGACCGGGTCGGTCGAGTCGATGATGATGAGGTCGATCGATTCCGGCGCCGCGTCCTTCATCCACTGGATGCCGTCGCCGAAGAACAGCGTCGCGCGCGGATCGTCGTTGGCCGTGCAGAGCTCGGGGAAATACTGCTCGGCCAGGCGCGTCACGCGCTCGTCGATCTCGACCTGCGTAGCCTGGGTGACTTCCGGATGCTTGAGCACTTCGCGCAGGGTGCCGCAATCGCCGCCGCCCACGACCACGACGTTCTTCGGGTTCGGGTGCGAGTTCAGCGCCACGTGCGACATCATCTCGTGGTACAGGAAGTTGTCGCGCGTCGACACCATCGTGCAGCCGTCGATGGTCATCAGGTAGCCGAAGCTCTCGGTCTTGAAGATCTCGATCTTCTGGTACGGGGTCTGTTCCTCGTGCAGCTTCTCGCCGAGCTTGAGCGAGAACGCGGTGCCGGTGGCTTCAACCGGCTCGGTGAACCAGGACTTGTCCAATGCCATGCCAAAAACTCCATCACGCAACGTAAAGAGGGCGCGAGTATAAAGGCTGGCCCGCTGCCCCCGGGTGACATTGCTGCGACAATGCGCGCCCCGCAAAACCTTCCGCCGTCCGCCCGAGGCCCGATCGTCACGATGAAACAAGCCCCCTGGTCCGCCGCCCGCGCCCGCGAGCTCTACAACCTGCCGCAATGGGGCGAGGGTTATTTCGACGTCAGCGACGGCGGCGACCTGCTGGTTCGCCCGTTCCGCGAGGCCGATTCGACGGCCGTGAACCTGCACGAAATCGCCCGTCGCCTGCCGCTCGAAGGCCTGGAGCTGCCGGTACTCGTGCGCTTCAACAACATTCTCGAAGACCGCGTCGATGCGCTGACCGGCGCCTTCGCGCACGAGATCATCGATCTCGGCTACACCGGCCGCTACACCGCCGTGTATCCGATCAAGGTCAACCAGCAGGCCGACGTGGTGAAGACCATCGTCCGTCACGGCCGCGATCGCACAGGCCTCGAAGCCGGCAGCAAGCCCGAACTCGCCGCCGTGCTGGGCCTGGCGCCGCCGGGCTGCATCATCGTCTGCAACGGCTACAAGGATCGCGGCTACATCCGCCGCGCACTGATCGGGCAGAAGCTCGGCCACACGGTTTACATCGTCGTCGAAAAGCTCTCCGAGCTGCCGATCGTGATCGCCGAATCCAAGGCGCTGAACGTGGCGCCGATCATCGGCCTGCGCGTGCGCCTGGCCTCGGAATCGGCGAGCACGCAGCAGAACACGGGCGGTGAAAAGGCCAAGTTCGGCCTCGCCACGCCGCAGGTGCTCGAGGCGCTCGAAATGATGCGCGAGGCCGGCCACATCGATGCCGTGCAGATGGTGCATTTCCATCTCGGCTCGCAGGTCGCCAACGTGCAGGAAATCGCGCGTGGGCTGCGCGAGGCGGCGCGCTTCTACGTCGAGCTGCGCCGTCTCGGCGCTCCGATCGACACCGTCGACGTCGGCGGCGGCCTCGGTGTCGACTACGAAGGCACGCGCTCGCGCAGCTATTGCTCGATGAACTACGGCCTGCGCGAATACGCGCGCAACATTCTTCGCACCTTGCGCGAAGTCTGCGCCGAGGCCGGCGAGCCCGAGCCGAACGTCATTTCCGAATCCGGCCGCGCGCTGACCGCGCATCACGCGGTGCTCGTGACCTCGGTGATCGATCAGGAAGTGGTGCCGACCTCGGCGATCGAAGCGCCCGAAGCCGATGCGCCCGACGCGCTCAACGAGCTTTACGCGCTGCTCTCGCAGATCGACACGCGCGGCCCGATCGAATGCCTGCACGACGCCGTGCATTTTCTGTCCGAAGCGCAGGGCCATTACGCCGAAGGCCTGCTCACGCTCAAGCAGCGCGCCTGGGCCGAGCGCGCCTACTTCGCTGTGGCCCGCGCGGTGCAGCCGCAGCTCGACCCGAGCATTCGCGCGCAGCGCGAGGCGATCGATTCGCTCAACGAAAAACTCAGCGCGAAATACTTTTGCAACTTCTCGGTGTTCCAGTCGGTGCCGGATGCCTGGGCGATCGAACAGGTGTTTCCGATCCTGCCGATCCACCGCCTCGACGAGCGCCCGGGCATTCGCGCGCGCTTGTGCGACCTCACCTGCGACTCCGACGGCCGGCTCGATCGCTACGTCGATCGCGAAGGCGTGACGCCGACGCTCGCATTGCATGAACTCGAAGACGGCCAGCCGTACATGATCGGCATCTTCATGGTCGGCGCGTACCAGGAAATTCTCGGCGACATCCACAACCTGTTCGGCGACACCAACGCCGTCAACGTGGTGCTCGACGCGAATGCGCCGGAAGGCTGGCGACTCGAAGGCGCCGAACACGGCGACCGCACCGACGAGCTGCTGCGCTACGTGCACCTGGCGCCCGAGGAACTCGCGCAGAGCTATCGCAAGAAGTTCGCGGGCCTGAGCTCGGTCAGCGCAAGCGAGCGCGCGGCGCTGCTGGCCGAACTCGAGGCGGGGCTTTCGGGGTATACGTATTTGAGTTGAGTGGACACCAGGGCTTCCGATGCTCGTCTGCACCATCGTCTCCGTAGATTTCAGGTCGCTTGCCGATGCGCTTCGCTTTTTGGAATCCAGCCGCCGCCCGACGGAAGTTTCGCGACCGGATCGCAGACTCCATTCGCAAGCGCTTTCCTGAACTGAGAATCGAATCGCCGGGCGATCTCGACTTGGTGGTCGCGCTTCCGCATGGCGGCGAAGTAAGACTGGCCTTGGAACGGGGCTACACAGAATTCTCCAAATCGCCCAGTTCGTTCGACGACATTGCCCATCGCTGGCTTGGTGCTATCGCAGACGAACTGGACACGCTGAGCCCGGAGCGCGCGCTCGAAGCACTGGTCGCGATGATCAAGTCGCAAAGCTGGCTCGAGGACCAGATTGCAGCCACGCGCGATATGGATGCGAGCGCGAAGTTCGATCTCTGGTGGCGGCCATACAACGAAGAGCTGATCGTCGTGCTTGCCGATTTTCGCCAGGGCATTCGGTATTTGCATCGCTCCGACGTGCGCGCGTTCGATCGACCTGAAGCGGAACTCGAATCGATCGGCGTTCACAATCTGCTACGGCGAACCACCGACCGCAGCGTGACGTCCGACTCCGGGCTACACCTGCTCGGCGCAGGCGGGAACCTCGAAGCATCGCTGTTGCTCGACGATGATTTACTCGCAGACCATCGCCTTACGGTAGAAGGGGAAGCGCTGATCGGGATTCCGGATCGCGACTCTCTAATCGTGTCGGCATCGGAGAGCCCTTCCGATGTGTTCTATGCCAGTTCGGCAGTGTCGTATCTGTTTGAACGCGAGGCATACCCGTTATCACGCAACTTATTCGTGAAACGCTCGGGCAGCTGGGTGCCACTGGACCTTGGGCTCATCGACGAAAGCCACCCGATCCCCAATCCCGACGTAATCGATATTCATGCGGCAAAAAAGGAGGGCGGAACCGTTGCGGTCATGCTCATCCCTTCTCCGCTGAACAGCGATCCACGTTCGGTATTTCGTCTGTTTCGTAAACTTCGGAACTATCTGGACTGGCTCGGCTCGGCCTCTTATTCAGAGAAGTACGGTTCGCCGACTGCCGAAACAACCCGCATCGAGGTTCGCCTGCATCCGGACTCCTCACCAGAGATCAGCGCTCTGCTGCAGAGTTTGATTCCCTGGGTCGAGGCACGCCATGCGACGCTGGAAGCAGTCGTGGACGAGCCTGAAAGCAACGGTTCCACTCACTAAGTCGTGGCGTGATGCGCCGTCTTACTCATAAAAAAGGGTGGCGCGATCAGATCGCGCCACCCTTTTTTCGACTGAAAGCCTGACGGCTTACTTGATCGAAGCCGCGTAAATCTCGTCGATCGCCGACTTCAGCGAGGCGTTGAATTCCGCATCGCTCATCTGGTGGCGCAGGTCTTCGAGCAGCGCGCGCGAGAAGCTCGCGATGATGCCCGGGTTCTTGGCGAGTTCGACGCAGGCTTCCGGGCGCTTGAAGCCGCCCGAGAGCGCCACCACGCGCAGCACGCGCGGATGCTTGACCAGCGGTTCGAACAGGCCGGCCTTGGTCGGCAGCGAGAGCTTGAGCATGACCTTGTCGGTGCCCGGCAGGCTGTCGAGGTTCTTGATCAGCTCTTCGAGCAGGATCTGGTCGGCCGCGGCGCGCTCCGGGCTCTTGATGTTGACCTCGGGCTCGATGATCGGCACGAGACCGGCGGCGAGCACCTGCTGGCCGACTTCGAACTGCTGCTTGACCACGGCGGCGATGCCTTCGCGATTGGCGAGGTTGATCACCGAGCGCTCCTTGGTGCCGAACACGCCGAGCGCCTTCGACTTCTTGAGCAGCGCATCGAGCGTCGGCATCGGCTTGAGCAGCTGCACGCCGTTGGCTTCGTCTTCCAGGCCCTTGTCGATCTTGATGAACGGCACCACGCCGCGCTCGATCAGCACGGTCGGAACCGGCTTGCCATTGATGCTGCCGTCCATGGTGCGCTCGAACAGGATCGCGCCGAGCACCTTGTCACCCGTGAAGGCGGGCGAGGTGATGATGCGCGAGCGCATCTGGTGAATCAGGTCGTACATCCCTTCTTCGGTCGACCATGCACCTTCTTCGATGCCGTAGCCCTTGAGTGCCTTGGGCGTGGAGCCACCGCTCTGGTCCAGCGCCGCGATGAAGCCGCTGCCGCTGGCGATTTTCTTCAACATGTCCTGATGCTGCATGCAAGTCGCCTCGTTTGGGTTGAGTATCTGAAGTACGCAGGCCACCAGACCTGCGCCGTACAGCATGTGCCGCTGCATGGCGGACAAGCGCTTGCGCGACCGCCGACGACCACGCCGCAATGCCCGGCCAGCGGCGTCGTCCACCCTCAATCATACAGCCCAGGCCATCCCGGCAGCGGCCTTTTTATGGCGGACGTTCCGGCATCGGGCAGCTTGGGTGTCCTCGTCCACCGAAATTCGCGAGCGGCGACCCGGTTCAGCTTGCGATGAGACCCGCCACGCCGCGACAGTTGTCGCGTCCCTGACGACATTGCGCGCTACGGCAGTGCGACACCGCGTATCGCCTCGACCTCGATCTGCAGCGCGCGGACCGACATCTGGATTTCGCGCAGCGACAGCAGCAACGAAGCGAGCATGCACAGCAGCGCCAGGCCGAACGCGAGCTGCGCGAGCAGCTCCATGCTCAGGAACAGCAGGAACAGGCTGGCGACGCAGAAGATCAGGCTCAGCACGCCCAAAGCCTGCGTATGGCGGATCAGCGACAGGCGCCGGCTCAGGCTGTCGATCTGCCGCATCAGCGCGTGGCTGGGTTGCTCATGGTGCTTGGCGATCAGACCGCGCACCAGGCTCGCGAGGCCGAGGAAGCGGTTGGTGTAGGCCAGCATCAGCAGGGAAATGGCCGGAAACAGCAGGCCCACGGTGTTGTAGGAAAGCGTGGTCATCGAATTGTTGCAGGGCGTGGAAAGGCGTCCACGATGCAGGAACCGCTCCGGCCCGGCCGATTCAGCCCGCCACGAGCACCGCCTTGGTTTCGAGGTAGGCCTCCATTCCCCAGCGCCCGTTCTCGCGGCCCAGGCCGGATTGCTTCATGCCGCCGAACGGCGCCTGCGGCTCGTGCGCGAGCGTGTTGACGAGCACGCGGCCGGCGTCGATCTGCGCGGCCACACGCTCGCCGCGCGCCGGGTCGGCCGTGATCACGAGCGCACTGAGGCCGTAGCGCGTGTCGTTGGCGATGGCGATGGCCTCGGCCTCGTCGCGATACGGAATGATCGCGAGCACCGGGCCGAAGATCTCGTCGCGCGCGATCGTCATGTCGTTGCGCACGTCGCCGAACAGCGTGGGCCGCACGAACCAGCCGCGCTGCAGGCCCTCGGGGCGGCCCTCGCCGCCCGCGAGCAGGGTCGCGCCCTCGTCGAGGCCGATGCGGATGTAGCGCTGCACGCGCTGCCACTGGCGCTCGCTGACCATCGGGCCGATCTGCGTGTCCGTCTCGCGCGGATCGCCGGATTTCGTCGCCCGCACCGCCTCGGCGATCGCGCGCTCGAACTCGGCCTTGCGCGATTGCGGCACCAGGATGCGGGTGCCGGCGATGCAGGCCTGGCCGCTGTTCATGAAGCCCGCCCCGATCACCAACGGAACCGCCTGCGCGATGTCGGCGTCGTCGAGGATCACGGTCGGCGACTTGCCGCCGAGCTCGAGCGTGACGCGCTTGAAGCTCTCGGCGCCGCTGCGCAGGATCGCCTGGCCGACCGCGGTCGAGCCGGTGAACGAAATCTTCGCCACGTCCGGGCTCGCGCTGATGGCGGCGCCGACCACCTCGCCGCGGCCCGTGACGATGTTGAACACGCCCGGCGGCAACCCTGCCGCGTGCAAGGCCTCTGAGACCATGCGCGTCTGCAGCGCGGACAGCTCGCTCGGCTTGATCACCGTCGTGCAGCCCGCCGCGAGCGCGGTCGCGAGCTTGCCGCAGATGAAGCCCGCGTCGCTGTTCCAGGGCGTGATGAGCCCGGCGACGCCGACCGGCTCGAGCCGCACGGTGGCGCCGCCCGCGCGGCGCTCGAACTCGAAGTGCCGCAGCGTTTCGATGGCCTGGTCGATCACCATGACCGGGTATTCGGCCATCCAGCGCGAGCGCGCGGCCGGAGCGCCGTACTCCTCGACGATGGCCTCGAGCAGTTCGTCCTGGCGCGCCGCGACCGCCGCGCGCAGGCGCTCCAGCAAGTCGATGCGCTGCTGCCGGCTGCTGCGCTTCATCCCCGGCAGCGCGGCCTTGGCCGCGGCGATCGCGCGCCGCGCGTCCTCGGTGTCGGCCAGGCGCACGCGGCCGATGGTTTGCTCGGTGGCCGGGTTGTGCAGCTCGAACCACTCGCTGCCGTGCGGTACCACGAACTGGCCGTCGATGTAGACCTGGTCGATGTCGGGATGCCGGATGTCTTGCATGGAAATCTCCTGATGGAAAACCGTGCAGAACAGTCTGGTGGCGGCCGATCGTTTGGATAAGCGGGTTTATGATGCACGGCCCGCCCCGTCTTTCAGGACAATCTCGACAATCTCCATGCGCCGGTCCGGTTTCACCGAGCTCGAAGCGGTTCTCGCCGTCGCCCGGCGCGGCAGCTTTCGCGCCGCGGCCCGGGAACTCGGCATGTCGACGACGGCGATCAGCGCGGCCGTGGCCGGACTCGAAGCACGTTTACAGGCCCGGCTGTTCAACCGCACCACGCGCTCGGTCGCGCTGACCGAGGCCGGGCAGCGCTATGTGCAGCGCATCGCCCCGGCGCTCGCCGAAATCCACGGCGCGGCCGAGGAAATCCACAGCCAGCCCGAAGCCCCGGCCGGCACGCTGCGCATCAACGCACCGAGCGAAACCGTGCAGATGATCTTCGAGCCGCTGCTGCTCGAATTCCTGCGCCGCCATCCGCAGATGCGGCTCGACATCGTCACCGAGCCGAGGCTCGTCGACATCGTCGCCGACGGGTTCGACGCCGGCATCCGGCTCGCCGAATCGGTACCGCAGGACATGGTCGCGCTGCCGATCAGCGCGGATCTGCGGCTCGTCGTCGTCGGCTCGCCCGCGTATTTCGCCGAGCACGGCCGGCCGCGGACGCCCGACGATCTCGCGCAGCACCAGAGCATCCGGCTGCGGCTCTCGCACGGCGGCATCTATCGCTGGGAGCTCGAACGCCGCGGCCAGAGCGTGCTCGCCGATCCGCCCGGACGCGTGGTGCTCAACGAAATGCCGGCGATCCGCGCGGCGGCCTGCGCGGGCGCGGGGCTCGCGTTCCTGTCGGAGTGGCATATCGCCGACGATCTCGCCGCCGGCCGCCTGGTCCGCGTGCTCGAAGACTGGTGTCCGCCGTTTCCGGGCTTGCGGCTGTACTACCCGGGCCGGCGTCACCTGCCGCCCGGTTTGAGAGCGCTCGTCGCGCTCATCCATGAACTGCGTCCGGGCGAGCCGCGTCGGGCCGGGGCCGGACGGTGAATTCCGCTCGCTTCGCTATAGTCGCGAACGACGCAACGAGGAGATTCTTATGGGTGTGATCAGCGTGTTGTGGGGCATCCTGAGCCTGCTGTGGGCCATGCTCGCGTTCATTCCGCTGCTCGGCTGGGGCAACTGGTTCATGATCCCGTTCGCGGTCGTCGGCGCGATCATCGGCGGCTTCGGCGCGCTGCTCGGAGAGAACAGCCGGGCCAAGGCCGGCCTGGTGCTCAACGTGCTCGCGATCGCCATCGGCGTGTTCCGGCTGACCATCGGCGGCGGCCTGATCTGAGCCAACCGATGAGCCCCGCGCTCGCGCGTCCGCAGGTGTTGCTGTTCGACTGGCACGCCACGCTCGCCGACACCCTGGACGCGATGTATTACGCGCTCGACGAGGTGCTGCCCAGGCTCGGCCCGCTGGGCCTGCTCGATCGCCTGGTGTCGCCGCAGGATTCCAAGACTGTCGAAGACGCGCGCCTGGTGAGCTATGTGCGCAAGCACGGCCGGCTGCATCCGAAGATCAGCGCGCAGCGGCGCATCTCGCGCACCGACATCTTCGAGCTGCTGTTCGGCGGCGACGAGGAGGCGAAGAAGATCGCGCACGCGGAGTTCGACGCGCTCTACGAGCGCCACTTCGGCCCCGTGAAGCCGATGGAAGCCGATGCGCGCGAGCGCCTGCTCGAACTTCGCGCGCTCGGGCTCAAGCTCGGCGTACTGTCGAACCGAGCGCGGCGCTTCATGGCGCACGAGATCTACGTGATCGACGGCAGCGGTTGGCACGAGCTGTTCGACGCGATCGTCTGCGGCGACGATGTGGAGAAGCGAAAACCCTTCCCCGATCTGATCCTGAAAGCGCTGGCCGACATCGGCGCGCCGGCCGACGCGCATTGCTGGTACGTCGGCGACAGCACCGCGGACATCATCGCCGGCAAGAACGCGAACGTCAGCGCGATCTTCTACAACGGCGTCGGTTGGGATGCGGCCTGGATCGACAAGATTTTTCCGGGCACCGAGCGCTATCCGCAGCGGCCCGATGCGGTGATCCGACGTTTGCCCGAGCTGATGAAGCTCGTGGGCGAATCACTGGCCGCAAGGCACTGAGCCGTACCGCTCACCTCGCGGCAAGCAACCCTCTCTAGGGTCTTGGGCAAGGCTCGATGCCCGCATCGAGCTCATCATCGGAGCCCGTCATGGATGACGACCTGAGTCTCGCGCGATTCTGCGCCATTGCGTTTCCGATCCTGATGGCACTGGTCGCCATCGGCGTGTTGCTGCGCATCAAGATCACCCGCCGCCTGCAGCCGCATGCGAGCAATGCGATCGACCGTACCGTCCCCGCCGAGCCGCTTTCTGCGCACGATGCGCGGGCCATGTGGCGGCGCTATTGGTGGAGCGTCGCCTTCGCGTTGGCCTTGATCGTGGTCGCGGCCATTGCGATCTTCGCCTGAGGTCTTGGATTCAGGCCTCGCACACGCGGCCGGGCGTTAACTGCAGCACAGACGAACTGCTGCACAGGCGAAAGCCTAGCCACACGGTTGAAAGAGGAACGGCGCCATGAACAACACACATGAACCCGGCTCGAAGCCTGTCGATCCCGATATGCCGGAGACGGAGGAAGACCTCGTACGCAAGCGCGACATGCCCGGCAACCCGGTGGGCCCCGACCATCCCGAAAAGCCGGATCAGCCCACTCGTCGCGAAACCTGAGGAAGGGTCATGCAGGCCCGAACCTTCGAACAAGGAGCCCCCATGAGCGCAAAAAAGCCAACCTCGAAGCATTCCGCTGCCCCTGCCGACCGCCACACGCCTCAGCGCCTGCGCTTCGATCGCGGGGATGAGCGGGGAGACCGCCGGGGCGATCCGGATGCCCGGGACGCGAGCAACGAAGCGTTTCCATCCGAGCGCGTCGAGCAGGCCGGCCAGACCGGCGGCGAACGTCCGGACACGGATGTAACAGCCGATGATCTATCGCCGGAGACCTTGCTCGACTCCGAGTCCTCGCGAACGCCCTCCGCGCGAGGACGGCGCATCGTCGCCGACCGCGACTTGAGCATCACCGATCAGCCGCCCGGCCTCGGCAGCGGGCTCGACGAGGCCGAAGATGCGCAGCGGCAGCCGGTAGGTCGAATCGAAGCCGCCAAGCTGCGTGAGAAGAGCCGCGAACATGCCTCGGATCCGAATTACTTCGAGCCCTACGAAGCCGCCGTGCAAGCCGAGCTGACACGCGAGGGAGCGCAGAATTCTGGCAGCGATCATCGCGGCACGAAATCTGGCGATACGAAATCCAAGCGGTAAGGCTTCTCCAGGCAGATAGGGCGCTTCGGAAAGCGCCCTATCTGCCTTTCGGCATTTGTCTCAAGACGCGTTTTTCCTGCGGGTCGTCTTGCTGGCTTTCTTGGGGGTGGACTTGCGAGCCGGCTTCTTGACGGACGCAGCCGCGGGCGTGCGCTTGTTCGTGTCGATGCTCTTGCGCAGCAAGGCCATGAAGTCGACCACCTTCTCGTTGCCTTGAGCCGTTTGATCGGCTTTGGCGACTTTCTTCGACACCTTCTTGCCCTTGCTCTTGAGCCGCCGATCGATCGCCGCTCTCAGCTTTGCGCGTGTCTCGTCGTGATACTGCGAAGGATCGAAATCGGTGCTCATCGATTCGACGAGCTGCTCGGCCATCGCTCGTTCCTTAGGACTGATGCGATTGCTCTTGGCATCGGCCGCCGGAAATTCGTAGGCATCCGCGGCCACCACTTCCTGCGGGTAGCGCAGGATGAGCAGTTGCAAAGCCTCGCCCAGCGGGCGCACGAGCGCGAGCCGCTCGCGCGTGCGGATCACCACCCGCGCAACCGCAACCTTGCCGAGCTTCACGAGCGTATCGCGCAGCAGTACGTAGCCCTTGTGCGCCTTGCCGGCCGGCACCAGAAAATACGGTCGATCGTAATATTCCGGCCCGATCTGCTCGGGCTCGACGAAGGCTTCGATATCGACCGACTCGTGACTCTCGGGCGCGGCGTTGGCGAAGTCCTCTTTTTCGAGCACCACGTAATTGCCCTTCTCGTACTCGAAGGCCCGCGCGATCTTGTTCCAGGGCACCTCGTCTCCGGTCTCCTCGCTGACGCGCTCGTAGCGCACGCGCGACTGATCGCGCATGTCGACGAGGTGGAAGTGCAGATCCATGCTGCGCTCGCCGGGCACGAGCTGCACTGGAATGTTGAGCAGCCCGAACGAAATCGCGCCGTTCCAAAGTGGCCGTGCCATGCGAGGCTCCGAAGTAAGCCGAATGCGGAGGCGCAGTGTTTTGCGGCCGTACTGAGTCGCTCCTGAACTGCGGTCAGGCCTTGCGCAGCTGATCGAGCAGCAGGCTGCGCGCAACGCGGTTCTGCAGGCCTTTCGGCTCGTCGAGCCCCAGGCGCTGCAGATCGGCTCGCTCGGCTTCATCGACCGGCTGCAGCGGTCTTGCGCCGCGCAACAGCAGCTTGAGCTTGGGCGTCGTCGCCACCGTGGCCTGCACGGCCTTGAGTCCCTTGGCGAGCCGCAACTCCTGCTCGGTGAAATCGTGACCGAGCGGAAACGCCGGAAACAAGGCTTCGGCCTGGCCGCTGACTTCGATCACGCGTGCGAGTCGCTCGGGACGATTGTCCTTGCAGCGCTCGGGCAGGCGGTAGTTGCGTGCGAGCTTGCCGGCCTGCTGCGCTTTTTCGATCAGCTCGGGCTGGAAACGCGAATCGGCGATCTCGATCAGCGCACGTGCGACCTGCTCGTCGGTCTGCGCGCGCAGATCGGCAATGCCGTATTCGGTGACGACGATGTCGCGCAGATGACGCGGAATGGTGCAGTGCCCGTAGTCGAACAGGATATTGCTGCTGGTCTTGCCATCTGCGTCGCGCACCGCGCGCAACAGCAGGATCGAGCGCCCGGTCTCGAGCTGATGCGCCTGCGCGACGAAGTTGTATTGCCCGCCGACGCCCGACACCACGCGACCGTTTTCGAGGCCATCGGAGATGATCGCGCCCGACAGCGTCGCCATCATCGCGGTGTTGATGAAGCGCGCGTGCAGGCGCTGCGCCTTGTAGAGCCGCGGGTTCAGGTCGAGCTGGTTGATGCGCTCGACGCCGGTCATGCAGATACGGTTGCGCTGCTCTTCGGGCATGTCGCGCAAGGCCTGATAGAAGCTGCGCGGTCCGAGGAAGAAGCCGCCGTGCAGCACGATGCCGTTGCGCAGCCGCTCGCCGAGGCAGCTTTCGGCGATCGCCGCGCGCGATCGCGGGTTCGCGAGATTCGCCGGAATGCGCTGGCCATCGGGGGCGATGATCTCGCCGTCTTCATAGCCGCTTGCGTCGACGAACAGGCCGTGATGGCGCAGGCGTTCGAAATCCTGCGTGCGCAGCAGGCGCACGCCGTGTTCGGCGAGCGCTTCGAGCACGCGCGCATCGAGCTTGCGCGGGTCGCAAAGCCCTTCGTCGACGAGCTGCTGCAAGGCCCAGAAATCGTAGACCTCGCGACGGATCACGCCGGCGTCGAGCAGATGCAGAAAGCCGTCGACGATCATCTCGCTCGCGCCATAAAGCCCGCGCTCGAAACGCTGCAGGCCGCCGAAGCCATCGATGAGGCCGCGCCAGGGCGCGATCGCGTCGAGCGCGTTCAAGCTGCGCTGATACTCGGCGTTGCGGCGCTCGCGAAGTGCGAGCGCATGCGAGACCGCATCGCCGAGCGTGCCGATGCCGATCTGCAGGGTTCCGCCGTCGCGAACGAGCGTCGACACACGCAGGCCGATCGCGTGATCGGCCACCGATACCGGCGTCTTCGGCACCGAGAACAAGGCGCTGGAGTAGCGCGGATGGTCGATCACGAAATCGAAGTTCGAGGGCTCGACTTCCGCATCGTTGCCCATGTACGGCAGCTGCTCGTTGACCTGCGCGATCACCGCGATTCGCCGATCGCCGCGCGCCTGGGCCGCGCGCAGCAGGCGCTCGAGCTCGGGCCCGGTGTCGGGGTTGCAGCTCAGGCTGTAGCGCAGGCCTTGCGCGGCTTCTCGCTTGGCGACGATCTGAGCCGTCACATTGCAACCCTGCGCATAGACATCGCGAGCCGCGAACGTGTAATTGGTGCTGATGTAGTCGCGCTGCGCCTGATCGTCCGCCAGCCGCGCCCCGGTCTGGAAGAAGAACTCGAGCACGCGCACGTTGGGCGGCAGCTTGCCGGCGTTCTGGTCGCGCACATAGTCGAGCTCGACCACGCCTTCGTAAATGCGTTCGAGAAACGGATTGAGCAGGGCGCCTTCGAGCCCTGTCGGGCGAGGCCGTTGCAGCGATAGCGCGGTCAGCACGGTCAGCTTGAGATCCGGATCGCGCTTGGCGCGCGCATACAGCGCATTGATGAGTTCGACCGGCTTGCCGAGCCCGAGCGGGACGCCGAGCCGGATGTCGTTTCCGACGCGCTCGACGAGCGCATCGACGCAGGCCTCGACTCCATCGAGATAACGAGGCTGCCTCGTCGGTTTGCTATCGGCCATGCAGGTTCCCCCGGTCGTTATGATGCGAGCCTACCCCACTCAAGCCATCCATGATCGACCGCAACTACGCGCTGCGCATGGCAGCCTACAACCGCTGGATGAACCAGAACCTCTACGCTTGTGCGGCCCGGCTATCGGACGAGCAGCGGCGCGAGGACCGTGGCGCATTCTTCAAGTCGCTGCACGGCACCTTCGAGCATCTGGTGTCGACCGACACGATCTGGATGGATCGCTTCAAGCTCCGCCGGGTCGGGCCGATGGAGCCGCTCGCGCTGAGCTTCGATGCCCTGCGCAGCCGTCGCGAGGCGCTCGACGAGGAGATCGCCGAGTGGGCCGGCTCGCTCGAAGCCGAGTGGCTCGCGGGCGATTTTCGCTATTACAGCTATGCCTACGGTGCGCACTTCAGCAAGCCCGGCTGGCAGCTCGCGGCGCATCTGTTCAACCACCAGACCCATCACCGCGGACAGGCGACGACGCTGCTGATGCAGTTCGGCATCGATCCGGGCCCGACCGATCTGCCGATGCTGCCGGACTAGCCGCGGCGCCGCTCACGGCACCGGGTCGAAGTCCGCGACTCGCTCTCAGCCCTTCTGCACCTTCATGCCCGCGAAGGCCTGCACCACCGGCATCAGCGAGATCGTGTTGATGTTGACGTGCGCGGGACGCGTGGCGACCCAGTGGACGACGTCGGCGATGTCGTCGGCCGTCAACGGCGTGGTGTTGGCGTAGACGTTCTCGGCCTTGGCGTCGTCGCCATGGAAGCGCACGTTGGAGAATTCGGTACCGCCGCAGAGGCCCGGCTCGACGTTGCTCACGCGTACCGGCGTGCCGGCCAGGTCGGCCTTGAGGTTCAGCGAGAACTGGCGCACGAAGGCCTTGGTCGCGCCGTAGACGTTGCCGCCCGGATACGGCCATTCGCCCGCGATCGAGCCGATGTTGACCACATGTCCGCGACCGCGCTCGACCATGCCCGGCAGCACCGCGCGCGTGACCGTCATGAGGCCCTTCACGTTGGTGTCGACCATGGTTTCCCAATCGTCGAGCGAGGCTTGGTGCGCAGGTTCGAGGCCGAGCGCGAGGCCGGCGTTGTTGACCAGCACGTCGATGCCCGCGAAGTCCGGCGGCAGGTTGGCGATCTCGAATTCCACCGCCGCGCGATTGCGCACGTCGAGCTCGATGGCGTGCGCCCGTTCGCCGATCTCGGCGGCCAGCGCTTCGATGCGATCGAGCCGGCGCGCCGCGAGCACCACGCGCGCACCGTCCTCGGCGAAGCGGCGGGCGATGGCGGAACCGAAGCCGGCGCTGGCGCCGGTGACGAGGACGACGTTGGCGCTGGCGCGGCTCACGGCTTTGCACTCCTGGCTCGGGCGATGGCGGCGCGCACCTGGTCGGGCGCGGTGCCACCGTAGGTCTTGCGGGCGGAGACCGAGGCTTCGAGCGTGATGTGCCCGTAGACGTCGGCTTCGATGATGGGCGAGAAACCTTGCAGGGTTTCGAGCGACAGCTCGGCGATGTCGCAGTCCCGCTGTGCCGCAAGGCCGACCACCGCGCCGACGACGTGGTGCGCATCGCGGAACGGCAGCCCCCTGCGGGCGAGATAGTCGGCCAGGTCGGTCGCGGTCGAGAAGCCCTTGGCCGCGGCCGCGCGACAGGCTTCGCGCTTGCAGACGATGTGCGGAACCATGTCGGCGTAGACGCGCAGGCACATCGTGACCGTGTCGATCGCGTCGAACAGCGGCTCCTTGTCCTCCTGGTTGTCGCGGTTGTAGGCGAGCGGCTGGCCCTTCATGAGCACCAGCAGGGCGTTCAGATCGCCGATCACGCGGCCGGTCTTGCCGCGCACGAGCTCGGGCACGTCGGGGTTCTTCTTCTGCGGCATGATCGAGCTGCCGGTGCAGAAGCGATCGGGCAGGGCGACGAAGCCGAACATCGGCGTCGACCAGATGATGAGTTCCTCGCTCCAGCGCGACAGGTGAACCAGGATCAGGCTGGCCGCGGCGCAGAATTCGATGGCGAAGTCGCGATCGGAGACCGCGTCGAGCGAATTCTCGGTGACGCCGTCGAAGCCGAGCTGCTGCGCCACGTAGTGACGATCGAGCGGGTACACCGTGCCCGCGAGCGCGGCCGAGCCGAGCGGCAGCAGGTTCAGGCGCTTGCGGCAGTCGACGAGTCGCGAGCGATCGCGCAGCACCTGTTCGCGCCAGGCCAGCATGTGGTGGCCGAAGGTCACCGGCTGGGCGATCTGCAGATGGGTGAAGCCCGGCATGATGCTGTCGGCTTCCTGCTCCGCAAGCCCGAGCAGGCCCTCGGCGAGCGTATCGAGCAGCTGCAGCAGCACGTCGATGCTGTCGCGCACGTAGAGACGGATGTCGGTGGCGACCTGGTCGTTGCGGCTGCGGCCCGTGTGCAGGCGCTTGCCGGCGTCGCCGACCAGCTCGGTCAGCCGCGCCTCGATGTTCATGTGCACGTCTTCGAGCGCGGTCTTCCACGTAAAGGCGCCGCTTTCGATTTCGCCGAGCACGCGGTCCAGGCCGTCGACGATGACGTCCGCATCGGACTGCGAGATCACGCCCACCTTGGCGAGCATGCGCGCGTGCGCCTGGCTGCCGGCGATGTCCTGGCGATAGAGCCGCGCATCGTAGCTGACCGATTCGCTGAAGGCGGCGACGAGCTCGGAGGTCGATTCCGAGAAGCGGCCGCTCCACATGGGGTTCTTGGCGTCGGGCGAGGCGGACTTCATCGGCGGGTCGGGCGTGGGAGCAAAAGGGGCGGAATTATAGCCTCCGACCAGCGGCATCCCCGGCCGGCTTCGGGGGCGGACGCAAATGCCGCCGCCATGCCTACAATTCGGCCCTGTCGAATTCCCTGTCGATCCATCGGCTGCCCATGCTCCAGGTCAAGACCAATCCGGCGACGCGCATTCGCCTGATTCCCAACTTCTGCACGGTGCCGGTGGCGCTGTCGCTGGCCTTGGCCATGGAACTCGTCGCCCTGTGCTTCACGCTGGCCGGCCCGATCCGCACCGGCGGCATCCTGCAGAAACTCGTGCTGCTGTCGCTCTACATGCAATGGATCGGCCTGTGCGGAGCCGCGCTGTTGTGCTGGATGCGCCGCTTTTTGACCATCGCCCGGCCGGGCCTAGTGTTCTTCGTCTGCTGGGCTTCGCTGGTGCTCGCGGTGATGCTGCTGTCGAACCTGGCCTGGATCATCGGCACCAACCCGCGCTGGGGCGTGCTCGACCCCAACGAGCCGCGGCTCTGGTTCATGCTGCGGCATTCGGGCATCGCGGCCATCGTCGCGCTGCTGCTGCTGCGCTACTTCTGGACGCGGCACCAGTGGCGCGAGCAGGTACGTGCCGAATCGGAAAGCCGCTATCAGGCGCTCAACGCGCGCATCCGCCCGCACTTCCTGTTCAACGCGCTCAACAGCCTCGCCGCGCTGATCAGCGTGCGCCCCAACGACGCCGAGGGCCTGGTCGAAGATTTGGCCGACGTGTTCCGTGCGAGCCTCGAAAAGCCCGGCCAGATGGCCCCGCTGGTCGACGAGATCAGCATCTGCAACGCCTATCTGCGTATCGAAAAGGCCCGGCTCGACGAGCGCCTGCAGGTGGAGTGGGACGTCGCCGAGGAGCTGCTCGAGAAACCGGTTCCGTCGCTGATCATCCAGCCGCTGGTGGAGAACGCGGTGCACCACGGCGTCTCCAAGCGCAAGGACGGCGGCACCATCCAGGTCCGTGCGTACAAGGACGCCGGCACGCTCGCGATCGAGGTGACCAACCCGCTTGCCCCGCAGGACGAGTCGGCTGCCAGCGGCCAAGCGCACAGCGGCAATCAGGTCGCGGTCGATAATATTGCGAGCCGTCTCAGCCTCATTTACGGTGAGAGGGGCAAGCTGGAGCTGGGCATCGAAGACGGGCTTTACAAGGCAAGATTGAGATTGCCGCTGTAAGCGCCGTGTCATCGTCCCCGCGCCGGCTCGGCATCGACAGGATGAGCGCACCGAAGGGAGCCAGACGATGAGAGTGGTGATCGTGGACGACGAACCGCTGGCGCGCGAGCGCCTGCGCCGATTGCTGTCCGAATTCCCGGGTTACGAGATCGTCGGTGAAGCCGGCGACGGCGAAACCGCACTCGAAGTCGTCGACAACGAAGAGCCCGACCTCGTGCTGCTCGACATCCGCATGGGCGGTGTCGACGGCCTGCAGGTCGCGCGCCAGCTCGCCGAATACGATCCGCCGCCGGCGATCATCTTCACGACCGCCTACTCCGAGCACGCGCTGTCGGCCTTCGATGCCAACGCCGACGCCTACCTGCTCAAGCCGATCCGCGTCGAAAAGCTCAAGGAGGCGCTGCTGCGTGCGCGTCGTCCGACCCGCGCGCACAAGTCGCCGGCGACGGCCTCCGCCGTCAGCAACGAGCGCCCCAAGCGCGAGTTCGTACTGGCCACCACGCGCGAAGGCCTGGTGCGCATCCCGGCCGAGGACATCGTCTATTTCCTCGCCGACCAGAAATACACCACCGTCTGCCACCTGCACGGCGAGGTGCTCATCGAGGAATCGCTCAAGACGCTCGAGGAGGATTTCGCCCCGTGGTTCCTGCGCATCCACCGCAAGGCGCTGGTGGCGACGCGCTTCATCGCCAGCCTCGAACGCGAGCGCACCGGCGAGCAGCACCACTGGCTGCGCATGAAGCACGCGGCCAAGCCGTTGCCGGTTTCGCGCCGCAGGCTGGCGGAGGTTCGGCGGTTTTTGACCGAATCCTGAGGGCTTTTTCCTCTCTCCCGCTGGCGGGAGAGAGTCCCGCGTAGCGGGGAGAGAGGGCTCGCCCGATCAGTGCGCGCACTTTCCAGCCAACCCCTCTCCCGGTCCTCCGGACCACCCTCTCCCACAAGTGGGAGAGGGGACCGGCAAGACCGTGGCAACCGCCATTCCGCCACCATTCCCCCGACTTGCCTAAACTGAGCGCTCTTCGCCCGCCGACCGGTGGCGGGCGCGACCAACCAAGGAGCTGCTCATGCTGGACCCGTTCACCGCCGCCGACGACGAGAAGGCCGACGCCGTGACCCCCAAGCGTCCCAACAGCCTTGAGGAAAGACTGTTCAAGGCGCGCACGATCCTGATCTACGGCGGCATCAACCAGAAGCTCGCCGAAGCCGTGACCAGCCGCCTGCTCGCGATGCAATCCGAGTCGCTGGACCCGATCACCATCTTCATCAACAGCCAGGGCGGCCACGTCGAATCCGGCGACACGATCTACGACATGATCAAGTTCGTGAAACCGGAGATCAAAATGGTCGGCACCGGCTGGTGCGCCAGCGCCGGCTCGCTGATCTACTCGGCCGCCAAGCCCGAGAACCGTTTCGCACTGACCAACACGCGCTTTCTGCTGCACCAGCCCTCCGGTGGCATGGGCGGCACGGCCAGCGACATCGCGATCGCGGCCAAGGAAATCGTGCGCATGCGCCAGCGCCTCAACGAGATCTACGCCAAGGAGACCGGCCAGCCGGTCGAGCGCATCGCCGCCGACACCGAGCGCGATCACTGGATGAGCGCCGAGGAAGCCAAGGCCTACGGCCTGGTCGGCAAGGTCATCTCCAGCGCTTCCGAAGTTGTTTAAGGCGTGCCCGGCCTGATCCGCATTGCCACGCGCGAGTCTCCGCTCGCGCTGTGGCAGGCCTACCACGTGCGCGACCGCCTGCTCGCGCTCGGCGAGGGCCTGTCGGTGGAACTCGTGCCGATGACCACCCAGGGCGACCAGCTGCTCGGCAGCCCGCTGTCGGCGATCGGCGGCAAGGGCCTGTTCGTCAAGGAACTCGAGCAGGCGATGCTCGAGGGCCGCGCCGACATCGCCGTGCATTCGATGAAGGACGTGCCGGCGCAGCAGCCGGACGGCCTCTGCCTGTCGGCCTTCCTGGCCGGCGAGGATCCGCGCGACGCCTTCGTCTCGAACACCTACGGCTCGCTCGCCGAGCTGCCGCAGGGCGCGCACGTAGGCACCTCGAGCCTGCGCCGCCAGACCCAGCTGCGGGCCCTGCGCCCGGACCTTGCGATTTCGCCACTGCGCGGCAACGTCGGCACGCGCCTGCGCAAGCTCGACGAAGGCCAGTACGACGCCATCCTGCTCGCCGCCGCCGGACTGATCCGGCTCGGCCTGCACGAGCGCATTCGCGAGGCGCTGGACGTCGATGCCTTCGTGCCCGCGATCGGCCAGGGCATCGTCGGCATCGAATGCCGCACTGCCGACACCGCCACGCGCGCCACGCTCGACCGTCTGCACGATGCGCTGACCACGCAGCGGCTCACCGCCGAACGCGCGCTCAACGCCCGTCTCGGCGGCGCCTGCCAGGTGCCGGTCGCCGGGCATGCGCGCATCGCCGATGGCCAGCTGCATCTGAAGGCCGTGGTCGGCGATCCGGCTTCGAGCCGCATGGTGCGCGATGAGATTCGCGGCCCGGCGAGCGATGCCGCCGCGCTCGGCAACACGCTGGCCGAACGCCTGCTCGACGCCGGCGCGCGCGCGATCCTGCAGGGCCTGGGCGTCATCGCATGAGCGTCGTCGCATGAATCGGGCGCTGCGCGGGCTGCGGGTTCTGGTGACGCGTCCGGCGCACCAGGCCGACGGCCTGTGCCAGCGCCTCGAAGCCGAAGGTGCCGAAGCCGCGCGACTGCCGCTGTTCGCGATCGAGCCGACCGGCGAAGCCGCGCTGCACGCGCAGCGGCTCGCCGAGGCGCAGGCCTGCGACGGCTGGATCTTCACTAGCACCAACGCGGTCCGCATCGCGGCCGAGCTGCACGCCGGTCCGTGGCCGACGAGCTACGCGGTCGGTGCGGCGACGGCGTCCGCGCTCGAGGCGCTCCAGCGCGGCCAGGTGGTGATCGCTCCCGAAGCCGGCAGTTCGAGCGAAGCGCTGCTCGATCGCCCCGAACTCGCGTCCGTGACGGGCCGGCGCTTGCTGATCGTCACGGGCGAAGACGGCCGCGACCTGCTGCAGACCACGCTCGAAGCGCGCGGGGCGGCGGTCGAGACCCTGCCGCTGTACCGGCGGCGGGCGGTCGAACACGAGATGGAGCGCGTGATCGCCGAGGTCGAGCTGGCCGACGCGGTCGTGCTCACGAGCGGCGAAGCGCTTGATCGCCTGTGGGCGCTGACGCCACCCGTTTCGCATGCCTCGCTGCTCGGTCGTACGCTGGTGGTGCCGAGCACGCGGGTCCAAGACAAAGCCCGGGAGCTCGGCTTCGCCGCGCCGCTGGTGCCCGAGACCGTCAGCGACGAGGCCATCGTTCGCCGTCTGCTCAGCTGGCGTGAGGCCGAATCCAAAGCCAACACCATGACCGACACTCCGACTCCCCCTCCCGCCGGGCCGACGCCGAGCCCGTCATTGACGGCCGAGCGCGCGGCTCCGCCTCCGCCTGCCAGCCAGCGTCCGAGCCGCGCCGGCGCGGTGATCGCCTGGTTCCTCGTGCTGGTGCTGGCCGGGGCGCTCGGCTACGGCGGCTGGCTGTTCTGGGACTTGCGCCAGAACCAGCTGAGCCTCGCGCAAGCCCACGAGCATGCGCTGCGCACGCTGTCGCGCCAGGCTACCGAACTCGAAAGCACCACCGAGCAGCTGTCGACCCGCCAGTCCGACCTCGCCCGCGTGCTGCAACGCGAGAGCACCGATGTCGCCGGCCTGCAGGGCCGCATCGAGAATTCCGAAAAGCTCATGGGCCGCATCAGCGACGAGCTGCAGGGCGGCCGCACGCGTTTCGCGATGGCCTCGGTCGAGCAACTGCTGCTGCTCGCCAACGATCGCCTGCTGCTCGAACACGACATCAAGTCGGCGCTCGTCGCCCTGCAGCTCGCGGACGAACGCCTGGGCCAGATCAACGATCCGCGCCTGTTCCGCGTACGCGAAGCGATCGCCGAGGAGCGCACGCGCCTGCAGGCGCTGCCGCGCCCGGACCTGACCTCGGCCTCGCTGACCCTGTCGAGCCTGATCGACCGCGCCGAGAACCTTCCGCTGCGCGCCCGCGTCGCCCCGAAGCAGTTCGGCGGCAGCACGCGCCGCAGCGCGATCGAGAGCCCCGACCAGCACTGGACCCAGCGCATCTGGAGCGCGGTGCGAGAGGCGGTGTCGAGCCTGTTCCTGGTTCGCCGCGACGACAACTCCGCGACCCTGCGCCTGCTGCCGGCCGAGGACGAGGCGGTGCTCGTGCACGTACTGATCCTCAAGCTCGAATCGGCGCGCGTCGCATTGCTGCGCGGCAACACCGCGTCGTTCCGCGAATCGACGCGCTCGGCGGCCGACTGGCTGCGCCGCTACTTCCGCGCCGAAGACCCCGGCGTGATCGCGGCGCTCGCCGAGATCGAGCGCCTGCAACCGCTCGAACTGTCGGCCCCGCCGCCGGACATCACCGGTTCGCTGACCCTGCTGCGGCAGGCGCTCGACCAGTCCTCGCCGCAAAGCGGCAGCCGCGAGTGAGCGCCGCATGATCCGCGCCTGGCTGCTGATCCTGATCGTGCTCGCCGCCGGTGCCGCCGGCGCCTGGGCGCTGCGCGGCGACGCCGGTTACGTGCTGCTCAATTACGGGCCCTGGGTGCTGGAGACTTCGCTGCTCGGGCTGTTCCTGAGCATGGCGCTCGCGCTGTTCGCGCTGGTTTACGGCTTGCGCCTGCTCGCCGCCGTGATCCGCCTGCCGACGACCCTGCGCAACGTCTTCGACCGCCGCCGCCGCGACAAGGCGCGCGACAGCTTCGAGGCCGGGCTGCGCCGGCTCATGGAAGGCAACTGGAAGCGTGCCGAAATCGACCTCGTGCGGCGCGCTTCGGATCATCGCTCGGCCCAGCTCAACTATCTCGGCGCCGCGCGCGCCGCGCAGAAGCTCGGGGCGGCGGATCGTCGCGATCATTACCTGCAGCTCGCGGCGCAGGCCGAGCCCTCGCACGACCTCGCGGTGCTGATCACGCAGGCCGAACTGCAGCTCGAACGCGGCGAATTCGCCCAGGCGCGCGAAACCGCGCTGCTGCTCCGCGAGCGCGACGCCAAGAGCGGCTACGCCGTCGAACTGCTCGCCCAGGCCTTCCTCGGCCTGCAGGACTGGGAGGCGCTGCGCGGCCTGCTCGTCGAGACCGACAAGATCGAGGCGATGCCGGCCGAGCGCCGCGAAGCCCTGCTGCGCCAGGCCATGCTCGCGCTGATCGAACGCATCGAGGCCGACGGCAAGCTCGACCAGCTCAAATCGCTCTGGGATGCAGCCGGCGGCACGCAGCGGCGCGATCCGGTCCTGCGCCGCCGTTATGCCTGCGCCCTGCACCGGCTCAATGCCGACGCCGAAGCCGCCTCGCTGATCGGCGAGGCGCTCAAGGCCGATTGGGACGGCGAACTCGTGCGGCTCTACGGCGAGCTGCTCGGCAGCGACGGGCTGTCGCGCCTCGCCGCGATCGAGCAGTGGCTCGGCGAGTACGGCGAGCGCGAAGAGCTGCTGGTCACCGCCGGCCGCGCCTGCCTGCAGAACAAGCTCTGGGGCAAGGCGCGCAGCTATCTCGAAGCGGCGGCCCGGCTCAAGCCGACGCCGGCCGCCTATCGCGAACTCGCGCGGCTCTGCGAGCAGACGCAGAACCCGGAGGAGGCCGCGCGCTATTACCGGCTCGGGCTGGAGCTCGCGACTCCGTAGTCGGGGTGACCTGTGGGTTACGGCTCTTGGCCCAACCCACCCTACGAGACAGCGCGCTCAATTGCCGAACAGCAGCCGGTGCAGCAGGCGTCCCGGCACCGCGAACGCGAAGAAGCCGGCGATCAGCAGCCCACCGACGTAGAGCCCGATCATCGCGCGCCGGTGGGTGGCGATGTCACCGCGCCGGGCCGCGAAGAGCGCCCGCGGCGGAGCGACGATCGCGAGCAGGCTGAACAGGTGGATCAGCCCGAAGTGGTTCATCAGCTTGGGCCCAAGCAGGGCCGGCATCAGCAGCGTGAGCCAGCCGGTCGCGAACATCAGCAACAGATAAGCCTTGCCGAGCGCCCGATGCGGCGGCGTGCCCTTGGGCCGCAGCATGAGCCAGCTGCCGAGCGCGAACGCCGGGACGACCGTCGTCAGGTGGATCAGGCTCAGTTCGGAATAAGTCATCGGGCGGGCGGCGGGGCGGGCTCGCCGCTAGGTTCGCATGCAATCGATCCATAGCGCGTACAGCTTCGCTCCGAGAGCACATGAACCGTTCGGCGGCTCGCATCTTGACCGCGTGCGATCCCAGCAATTAATTTATTGACCGATCGTTTTATTAATAACGGATGGGAGGAGAACCCATGTCGGTCCCGGCTTCGGCAATGGAATGGAAGGACAACAAGCGCGCGCTCTGGCTGCTCGGCGTGATCATCGTCGGCTTGCCGATCTACGCGTTCACCGGCTATGCGCTGACCGGCTGGGGGGTGTTCTGGTGGGCCGGCCCGGTGCTCGTCTACGCGGTGATCCCGGCGCTCGACTGGCTCGTCGGCACTGATACCGAGAATCCGCCCGAGGAGCGCGTCGCGAGCCTGTCGCGCGAGCGCTGGTACCGCTGGGCGATCTACCTCGCCGTGCCGGTGCAGTACCTGAGCTTCGTCTGGGGCACCTATCTGGCCGTGACGCACGACCTGGCCTGGTACGAATGGCTCGGCCTGCTGCTGACGGTCGGCGGCGTCTCGGGCGGCGCCATCAACATCGCCCACGAACTCGGCCACGCCACCGACCCGGTCGACCGCTGGCTCGCCAAGATCGCCCTCGCCCCGGTGGTCTACGGCCACTTCTACGTCGAGCACAATCGCGGCCATCACGTGCGCGTGGCGACGCCGGAAGACCCGGCTTCGGCCCGCTTCGGCGAGACCTTCTGGGAGTTCCTGCCGCGCTGCGTCGCCGGGTCGGTCGCCTCGGCCTGGCGCATCGAGAAGCGCCGGCTCGAGCGCCAGGGCAAGCCGGTCTGGCACTGGAGCAACGACAACCTGCAGAGCTGGGCGATCTCGGCCGTGATCTTCGGTGCGATGACGATCTGGCTCGGCTGGGCGGCGCTGCCGTTCATGCTGCTGCAGGCGGCTTACGGCGGCAGCCTGCTCGAAGTCGTGAACTACCTCGAACACTACGGACTGCGCCGCAGCCAGCGCGAAGACGGCAGCTACGAGCGTTGCCGGCCCGAGCATTCCTGGAACAGCAATCACGTGGTGACCAACCTGTTCCTGTATCACCTGCAGCGGCACTCGGATCACCACGCCAACCCGACGCGGCCGTATCAGGCCCTGCGCCATTTCGACGAAGCCCCGCAGTTGCCGTCCGGCTACGCCTCGATGATCCTGCTCGCCTACCTTCCGCCGCTGTGGTTTCGCGTGATGGATCGCAAGGTCGTCGCGCACTACAAGGGTGACATGCGCCGGGCCAACATCCAGCCGCGGCTGCGCGAACGCGTGCTGGCCCGCTACGGATCGGCGCTCGACGCAAAGGTCGACACCGGGGTTTCTACTCAGACAAGTCAGGCATAATTGCGGCCCCGCCGACCGGCGGGGTCCCCGACACCTGATTGTTTATCCGAACGTTCCGCATATGAAGAAGTGGCGCTGTCTGGTCTGCGATTTCGAGTACGACGAAGCCAAGGGCCTGCCGATGGAAGGCATTCCGGCCGGCACGAAGTGGGAAGACATTCCCGAAGACTGGACCTGCCCGGACTGTGGTGTGGGCAAGTCCGACTTCATCATGGTGGAAGCGGACTGATGACCGCCCAATTCGATCAGGTCTCGGTGCTGACCAAGGCCAACGTCTATTTCGACGGCAAGTGCGTGAGCCACACGATCCTGCTGGCCGACGGCACGCGCAAGTCGGTCGGCGTGATCCTGCCGTCGACCCTGCACTTCGGCACCGCGGCGCCCGAGATCATGGAGCTCGTCGGCGGCCGCTGCCGCGTCAAGCTCGACGGCAGCACCGAGTGGAAGGATTACGAAGGCGGCCAGTCGTTCAGCGTGCCGGGCAACTCGGGCTTCGACATCGAAGCGCTCGACGCCGTCCATTACGTCTGCCACTTCGGCTGAAGCCGCTCGCATGAACCCGGCCGCCGCAGACTGGATCGCGCGGCTCGGGCTGGCGCCGCATCCGGAAGGCGGCTGGTTCGCCCGCATCCACACCGACGCGCGCCTCGTCGACACGCCCGCCGGACCACGCGCGGCGGCGACTTCGATCCATTACCTGCTCGACCGGCGCTCGCCGGTCGGTCGCTTCCATCGCAACCGATCGGACATCCTGCACTACCTGCAAAGCGGTGGGCCGGTGGATTACTGGCTGCTCGAAGCCGACGGCTCGGTGCGCCGCGTGACGCTCGGGTTGGCGCCCAACCAGCAGCTGTTCCTGCACGTGCCGGGCGGCGTCTGGAAGGCCAGCGTGCTGCATGAGCCTGCCGATCACGCGCTGGTGTCCGAAGTGGTCACGCCCGGCTTCGACTACACCGATCACGAGTTCCTGACGCTCGAAACCCTGCACGCCGACTATCCGCGACACGCCGGGTCGCTGGCGGCCTTCGTGCGCCCTGGCTGAGCTCGCCGCGAGCGGGGGATTTCGGCCGTGGATTACAGGTCGGAATCCTGTAGAAAGATCGCGGTCCGCTACGCCCGTCACGGCCTCGTCATGCGAAACCGCTTCTCTATATCGGTGGGGGATCGCTGTCGCTACAATGCGCCCCCATCCGTGCATCCGTATGCGCGGATTCCAATCGACCCCGTGGTTTTCACTTTCCCGCTGTTCCCGTCTTGGAGCGTTTGATGTCCGAATATCTGTTCACGTCCGAATCCGTTTCCGAAGGTCATCCCGACAAGCTCGCGGACCAGATTTCGGACGCCGTTCTCGATGCGATCCTGACCCAGGACAAGGCCGCGCGCGTGGCCTGCGAAACGCTGGTGAAAACCGGCGTCGCCATCGTCGCGGGCGAGATCACGACGAGCGCCTGGGTCGACCTCGAAGCGCTCGTGCGCAAGGTCATCCTCGACGTCGGCTACACGAGTTCGGACGTCGGCTTCGACGGCGCCACCTGCGGCGTGCTGAACCTGATCGGCAAGCAGTCGCCCGACATCGCCATGGGCGTCGACGGCACGCAGAAGAAGAAGAAGGCGCCCGAAGAAATCGGTGCCGGCGACCAGGGCCTGATGTTCGGCTATGCCTGCGACGAGACCAAAGAACTCATGCCGGCCCCGATCTACTACAGCCACCGCCTCGTCGAGCAGCAGGCCAAGGTGCGCAAGTCCAAGAAGGGCGGCCTCGCATGGCTGCGTCCGGACGCCAAGAGCCAGGTCACGCTGCGCTACAACGCGGCCGGCGAAGCGGTCGGCGTCGATGCCGTGGTGCTGTCCACGCAGCACAACCCGGAAGTGAAGCTCAAGGACCTGCGCGAAGCGGTGATGGAATCCATCATCAAGCCGGTGATTCCGGCCAAGTGGATCGGCAAGAACACCAAGTTCCACATCAACCCGACCGGCAACTTCGTGATCGGCGGTCCGGTGGGCGACTGCGGCCTGACCGGTCGCAAGATCATCGTCGACAGCTACGGCGGCTGGGCCCGCCACGGCGGCGGCGCGTTCTCGGGCAAGGACCCGTCGAAGGTCGACCGCAGCGCGGCCTACGCGGCGCGCTACGTGGCCAAGAACATCGTCGCATCTAGCCTGGCGACCAAGTGCGAAGTGCAGGTGAGCTACGCCATCGGCGTGGCCGAGCCGACCTCGATCTTCGTGACCACCTTCGGCACCGGCAAGATCAGCGACGCGAGCCTCGAGAAGCTGGTGCGCGCCAACTTCGACCTGCGCCCGGGCGGCATCATCAAGATGCTCGACCTGATCCACCCGATGTACCAGGCCACCGCGAGCTACGGCCACTTCGGCCGCAAGCCCTACGAGATGACCGTGAACGGCGACACCTTCACCGCCTTCTCGTGGGAAAAGACCGACAAGGCCGAGCTGCTCAAGAGCGCCGCCAAGGGTCTCAAGTAAAGCTTCACGACGCTGCAAACGAAAAGGCCGGGGCGATGCATTCGCCCCGGCCTTTTGTTTTGGCTGCGCGCGGGGCTAAGCCGCTCAGGCCTGCTTGTTCCAGGTCACTTCCTGCCCGCCGTCCAGGCGCGCGAGCGTGCGGGCGGCGACGAACAGATAGTCGGACAGGCGATTGGCATAGCGCGGCGTGAAGGGGTTGAGCGGCTCGCGCTCGTTGAGCTCCCACAGGCGCCGCTCGACGCGGCGCGTGACCGCACGCGCCACATGGCAGGCCGCGGCCGGTGGATTGCCGCCCGGCAGCACGAATTCCTTGAGCGGCGGCAGCGATTCGTTGAGCGCTTCCACAGCCTCTTCGAGCCGAACGATATCGTCTTCCTTGACGAACACCGTGCCGGGCATCGACAGCTCGCCGCCGAGGTTGAACAGCGTGTGCTGCGCGCGCGACAGCGTGCTGCGCACCGCCTCGGGCAGCGCGTGCGTGAGCAGCACGCCGATCACCGAATTGAGCTCGTCGGTCTCGCCGATCGCCTGCATGCGCGCGTCGAACTTGGGGATGCGGTCGCCGGTGGCGAGACCGGTGCTGCCCTGGTCGCCGGTGCGCGTGACGATTTTGCTGAGTCGGTGGCCCATCCGGTGATCTCCTGCCAAGCCTGCGTCAGTAGTGGAAAGTCAGCGTCGCATAGTAGCTACGCTCGGGCTGATCGTAGCCGGCGGCGGTCTGATAATCCTTGTCGAACAGGTTCTCGACGCGCAGGCGCAGATTCGCATGCTCGCCCAGGCGCACACCGCCCGTCAGGTTGAACAAGGTGTAGCCGCCGAGTTCGACGCCGCCGAAATCCTCGCGCTTGGCGCTGCCGATGACATCGACGCCCGCGTCGAAGATGCCCAGGCGACGGCTCAGCTTGAGGCCCGCGGTCTGCTTGGCGCGGCGCAGCAGCTGCTCGCCGGTGCCGCGATCCTCGGGATCCTGGACCAGACCGGTCAGGGTCGCCGACCACTGCTGCCACGCCAGCGTATAGGTCAGTTCAACACCTTCGTTGCGGTATTTTTCGACGTTGACCGCCGTGCAGTTGAAGTCGGCATCGCAGACCGTGTTGATCAGGTCGTCGACATCGCTGCGGAACACGCGCAGATCGACGCGCTGGTTCTCGCCGAGCTTCTGCTGCAGGCCGAGCTCGTAGTTGCGCGCCTTCTCGGGATCGAGATCGGGATTGCCGCCGAAGCCGTAGCGGTCGGTGGCATCGGGTGCGCGAAAGCCGGTCGCGGCCGAGGCGACGAGGCGCGTCGACGACGTCAGGTCGAAGCCGTAGTCGAGGGTGCCGTCGAAGCGGCTGCCGAAGCCCTGATAGTCGCTGTAGCTGCCCGCGATCACCGCGCTGTGGCGGCCGTAGCGCAGCTCGTCCTGCAGGCGCAGCGTGGTGATGTCGCGACCCTGGTCGATCGGGCTGCCGAAGCTCAGCGCCTCCACCTTCTCGTGCACGAAGCCCGCGCCGCCGGTGATGCGCTGCGCCTCGCCGAGCGACCAGACCAGCGCCGCGTTGACGCCGCTGCGTACGGTCTCGACGAAATCCGCGCTCTGCTTCTGTTCGATGCGATCCTGCGCGCGATTGGCCGCGATCGTGGCCGACAGGTTCTCGGCGAGCGGCAGCGTGGCATCGAGCGCCGCGACCTGGTTGCGATAGTCCTGCGAGACCACGGCGCGATTGAAGTTGTCGTCGTAGCCGTAATACTCGACGTCGCCGCGCGCGTCCCACAGATGCGCGCCGATGGTGGCCGCTCCGAGCTTGAGGCTGCCGTCGGCATTCACGCTGGTGCGCTCGTAGCCGGTGTCCTGGTCGAAGCCGCGCAGCGCCGGAAAGCCATCGGTGTTCTGGTGCTGCACCTGCAGGCTCGCGCTGCCGCGTTCGCCCGCATAGGCGCCGCGCACGCTGCCGTCGAAGGTGTTGAAGCTGCCGCCGCGCAGGCTCGCATCGAGCGAGCTGCCGCTGGCGTCTGCTGCACGCGTGATCACGTTGATGACGCCGCCGATCGCGTCCGAGCCGTACAGCGTCGCGCGCGGACCTTTGACGATCTCGATGCGCTCGATCGAATCGGGCGCGATGTTCTG
Source organism: Hydrocarboniphaga effusa AP103 (assembly GCF_000271305.1). Taxonomy (GTDB): domain Bacteria; phylum Pseudomonadota; class Gammaproteobacteria; order Nevskiales; family Nevskiaceae; genus Hydrocarboniphaga; species Hydrocarboniphaga effusa. Next base: position 2,032,882 of record NZ_AKGD01000001.1, on the reverse strand, counting down.
CAGCGCCGCGCCGCCCGACGTGGCCGGATTCACGCGCACGCCATCGATCAGCACGAGCGTGTGGTTCGATTCGCCGCCGCGGATGAACACCGACGTGGCCTGGCCCGGGCCGCCGTTGCGGCCGAGCTCGATGCCGGCGTAGAAGCGCAGCAGCTCGGCCAGATCGCCGGCCTGCGACCGCTCGATCTCGTCGCGCGAAATCACCAGCAGCGGCGCGAGCACCTCGCTCGCGGGTGTGGGGTTGCCGGTGGCGGTCACCACGACCGGCGCGAGCTGCACCAGCGCATCGCTCTGCGCGGAAGACACGGCGGGCACGAGCACAGCGCTGCCCAGCAGCAGGGGCTGAATCGAAAACTTCACGGATGCTTCTCCTACGGCCCCGCGTCCCCGCGAGCCGCAATAGTGGGTGAGCCAGCCGGTCGGCTGACATATCGCAGGCCGGTCTCCGGGCTCATGGGCATGGCCTTCGGCACCTTCCCGGATGCGCTGCATCCAGTGGCGTGTCGCCGAGGCTTCCCAATTACCGTTGCGGGGGCAGCGTTCGCTTGTGCACGAACTTCCCGTTTAACCCTTGAGCCGACTGGCCCGCGGGCACCTGCGGCGCGGATTCTACGGACTGCGGCCGCCGGCTGTCTGCTGGCAGAAGCGCTCGCCGTGGGCGGGCGGCTTTGCCACGCGCGTTATGATTCGCGCCCGTTTCCCGATCGCACCGTCCGCCTGCCGCCATGACCACCAGTCCGTTTCTCGACGCCGCACTCGCCGCCGCCGATGCCGCCAGCGATCTGATACGCCGCGCCTACCGCGGCAATTTCTCGGTCGAGTACAAGGCCGACGCGAGCCCGGTCACCGAAGTCGACGTCGCCGCCGAGAAGACCATCAAGGGCGTGCTGCAGTCGCGCTTTCCCGATCACGGCTTCTTCGGCGAAGAGACCGGGCGCAGCAACAACGATTCGGACTATCTCTGGCTGGTCGATCCGATCGACGGCACCAAGAGCTTCGTGCGCGGCTATCCGATGTTCTCGGTGCAGATCGCGCTGATGCACAAGGGCGAGCTGATCCTCGGCGTGTCGAGCGCCCCGTGCTGGAACGACGGTCGCGGCGAAACCCTGCACGCCGAAAAAGGCCAGGGCGCCTGGCTCGACGGCCAGCGCCTCGCCGTCTCGTCGACGAGCGCGATCGAAAAAACCACGCTGTCGACCGGCAATCTCGCGAGCCTGGCGCGCCAGCCCGAAGCCTGGTCGCGCCTCGGCGCGCTGATCCCGCGCCTGCACCGCATTCGCGGCTACGGCGATTTTCTGCACTACCACCTGCTCGCGAGCGGACGCATCGACGCCGTCGTCGAGTCCGACGTGAACATTCTCGACATCGCCGCGCTGACCGTGATCCTGCGCGAGGCCGGCGCGGTGTTCACCGACCTGCGCGGCGAGCCCGTGGGCCTGGCGACGACGAGCGTGCTCGCCACGGTGCCGGCGCTATACGGCCCGATCAAGGACGCGATCAGCTTCTGATGACGCTCAGGCCCAGGGTTTGACGGGCCTTTATCCAGTACGCGCGCCGCTCGGCGAGCCCTTTGGTTGCACCATTGATCGCAATGGTGATCTTTTCGAAATCGGCGTCGTCGTTGTCGTCGCTGAAATCGTCGGCCAGCGCATTGAGCCCGCGCGACTTCCAGAAGTAACCGGCCGATCGCGCAGCCTGGGTCTTTTGCTCGAGCAGCTCCGGCTGCTGTTCCAGGCCCGGCAAGCCCAGCGCTTCGCCGACTTCGCGGTAATTGGAACGGCCCGTGATCTGGATCAGCCCGCGGCCCCGGAACGTCCAGCCGTCGTCGCTGCCTGGCACATTGCCGAGCTTGCCGTTGTAGACGCGATTGGCCAGCGCGCGATCGCGGCCATTGGCCACGCCCGTGGTCGACACGTAGGGCTCGGCATCGGCCGGCGTCGGGAAGCGCTTCGGCCAGGTTCTGCAGATGGTCTCGGCCTTCGTGTATTTGAGGCTCTCACGAACGCGCGTGAGCTCGGCGGATTCGTGCGCAATCTGCGCGACGAACGCGGCGATGCGATCCAGATTCCGGACGATGTCGAACTCCTCCATCGTCTGATTGAGCACCGGCGTCCACTCGGCGGTTTCACGATTGTTCGGCAGGATTTTCGATAACTGCGCTTGCGTGATCATGCAGCCTCCTTCGCGCTGTCCTTCTCGACCTTGAGGTCTTCGTCCTTGGGCTTGAGGCTCGCGCGCAGGTCGACGAGCTTGCTGAGCAGGTCGAACCAGAACGTCGCCCCGAACGACAGTGCGAAGCCGGTTAGCAGCAGGCCGATGACTTTCTTGATGACGTCGTCGGCTTTCGCACCGCCACCGAAGTTGCGGGCGAACTCGCCTTCGAGCCAGCCCAGCGGCAAGCCGAGCGATTCGGCGATCTCGCGGTTCTTGTTGATGATGGCGATCTGCTGGTCGAGCGCGCCGTCATCGGCGACGTCCACGCTGTCGGTGCGCCGGTCCACATACGTCGCCGCGCTGTCGGCGATGCGCTCGGCGAGCAGCGGGTCCATCGACAGGCTGCGCACGATCTGCAGCGTGTCCACGTTGGCCGCGAACGCGAGCACCAGGCCGATGACGAGCAACACGCCACGCGCATAGCGCGCGAACCAGCCCGAGACGCGATCCATCGAGGTGTTGAAGTGATCGACCAACTCGGCTTCCATCGCGGCGACGAGCGTCTCGCCGGGCGCGAGCGCGCGCTGTCCGACCAGGCGCTCGGCATAGGCCCTGAGCCGCACAAACGGGCCCGTCGCCGACGCGTCCTGCGCCAGCGTGGTCTCCGCGAGCATGAGCACGGCGCGTGCGAAGCGCAGCGGCGGGATGTACGAAGGCAGCTTGCGGCTGTTTTTCCCGAAGTTTCCATCGAACAGGCTGTTGATGAGCTCGTGTTCGTAGAAGCGCTCGACGTCGGCGTCCACGTTATCGGACAAGCGCCGCAGGATTTCGGTGATGCCCCTAGCGAGCAGCTTGCCGCGCCGCTTGACGATGATCTCGACCGCATCGAACAACGCCGAGGCGATGCTGCTGAAGATCACGTAGACCAGCGTGAGGCCGATCAGCACATTGAGCAGCTGAAGAATCATGCCGGTGGCTCCTGATGGTCGGCGATGGCGGACCTCGGCCACCAGACTTCGATCACGCCCTTGTCGGTCGTGCCCTGGAAGCGGCTCATGTAGACACGCTTGATCTCCAGCCCGTTGCCGCCGCAGCCGGGCTGATCCTTCAAGGCATCGATGACGAGCTGCGCCGCCGACTCGTCGGCCGGGTAGGTGTAGCGAACCTGCAACTGCGCCGGCGAGCGGCTTTCGCCGACGGTTTCGATCTGCGGAGATTTGAACTGGCCCTGCGCGTTGAGCGCCTCGCGCAACGGCGTGGCGGCGGCCAGCGCACTAGCGTTCGGAACCTGGATGAAGACGCGGATGCGTGGACGATCACCCGGGCTTGCGATCACGCAAGCGGGTGGCGGTGACGGCGGCGGTGGTGGTGGTGGTGGTGGTGGTGGTGGTGGTGGTGGTGGTGGTGGTGGTGGTGGTGGTGGTGGTGACGGCGGCGGTGGGGCGAGTACCGGCGATGGCGAAGTCGCGGGCGACGGATGCAGCATCAGCTGCTGCCGCAGCGCGTCGCGTTCGCTCGTCAGGCTGGCGATCCGCTGCTCGAGGGTGTCGACAGCCGGCCCGGACGCCGCGCCGGCCTCGACATCGCAGCGGCTCTCGGCTCCGCGCGCGAGCTTGTTGAGCTCGCTGAGGCTGTCGCGCCTGTCGTCCGGCAACTTGGCGATGAAATCGTCCAGCCACTGCTCGGAACCTTCGCGTATGCACTCGCAGACCATCGGCTGCTTGCTCGCCGGATCGGCCAGCTGCAGGGCGGCGATCAGCACGGTGCGCGTGCGCTTGGAGACCGTTTGCGTCTTGAGCAGCGAGGCGGCGAGATCGATGCGGGAGCAGAAGCGATCGCCGTTCAGCAGCAGCACCTGCTGCAAGGCGTCGGCGGTCTTGGTGTCGACGTCGGCTTCGCTCGCGAGCCGCCGGTCCTCGGCCTCTTTACGCGCCAGCTCGCGCTCGGCGTAACGCTGGCGCTGCTGCTGGCCTTCCTGATAAACCCCGGTTGCGAGCGGGGCCAAGGCCAGCAACAACGCAGCGGTACGACCCCCGATCAATGGCGATTTCGGCTTTCGATCGCTCACGACGGCAAACCCCGATTGCCATCGTCGTGCTCGCGACCGTCCAGCAGCGGCAGCGCCATGTGACGTTCCCCCCGGAACAATCCCCGGAGAAGAAATTGCCTTTACGAGGGCTGACGGACAATGGGAGCCGAAGACCGAACTGTGAGTTGAATCACAGTTCAGCGTAGCGTTTCAAAAATTTAGCTGCCCGCAGCGCCGAGCAGGGTTTCGAGCTCTTCGAGCGCCTCGCCCGTATAGACCGACAGGCGCTGCACGTGCGGCAGGGTGTCGCGGCAACCGGTGTAGCCGACGTTGAATTGCCCGGCGTAACTGAACACGGTGATGTTGAGCGCCTGTCCGTGCGCGAGCAGCGAAACCGGATACATCTGCTCCATCTTCGCGCCGTTGAAATAGCGGATCGAATCCGGGCCCGGGACGTTGGAGATGGTGAGGTTGAACATCGGCCGCGTGATTCCGCCGAGCCCGCTGAGCAGCTGCAGCATGAATGGCGCCATGAACAACGAGGTGTAGCTGTTGATGGCCTCGCGCGGCAGGTTCTGGAAACGCTGCTTGGCCAGCTGCGTGCTCTTGCGAATGGCGGCAAGGCGCTCGAGCGGATCGGCGATGTGCGTGTGCAGGTTGGCAATGATGAAGCTGATCGCATTGCCGCTGCCGACGTCGTCGTTCGCCCGCACCGACACTGGCAGGCCCGCAGTCAGCGGCTCGTCGGGCAGCACGCCGAGCTCTTCGAGATAACGCCGCAGCGCGCCTGCGCACAGGCACAGGAATACGTCGTTGACGGTGCCCTTGGCACGCTTGGCGAGCGCGCGGATACGCGCGAGATCGTAGTGCTGCGTGGCGAAGCGGCGCTGCGCTCCGATCTTGCCGTTGAGCAGCGACAGCGGCGCGCGGAACGGCGAGCCGAGTTCCGGGTGGCGATGCTGCAGCGATTCCTTCCAGGTCTCGCCGATCGCCTTCGCCAGGCTCGGCACGAATTGCGCCTGACGCCTGGCCTGTTCGATCAGCTGCTGCCAGTTCGCGCCAGCGGACTTGCCCGCATGACTTTTTTCACCCGAGCCCGAAGCCCATGGCGGCGGCAGATCGACCACGTTCGGGTCGGCCGACAGCAGGCGGCTCAGCATGCGCATGCCGCCGACGCCATCGACGAGCGAGTGGTGCATCTTCATGTACAGCGCGAAACGATCGTTCTCGAGCCCTTCGATGATGTGGCATTCCCACAGCGGCTTGGAAAAATCGAGCGGATACGAATGCAGGCGCGAGATCAGCACGCCGAGTTCGCGTTCACCACCGGGCTGCGGCAAGGCCGAATGGCGCAGGTGGTAATCGAGATCGATGCGGGTTTCCTCGATCCAGGCCGGGATCAGGCGGTGCGCACCCGGCAACAGGCGCGAGCCGCGCAGCTTCAGGTTGAACGGCGCCGCGAAGCCCGATGGCTTGCGCAGGTGCGCGAACAGGTTCTTGATGAAATCGGACCCGGCGTCGTCGGGCAGCGAGAAGATGGCGAGCACGCCCACCTGCATCGGCGTGCGCGCCGAATCCACGAACAGCCACGACGCGTCCAGCGGATTCATCTGCCTCGCCATGCGCTTCTCCATTGTCGTTATAGCTCCGGCAGCGGGAGCCGGGCGCAGCTACATAGCACCCGTAGGCGAGGCCGACAATGGCCGTTCAAAGCACACTACCGATCGGCAGACCCGCCTACGGGCACCCACAGGCGGGGCCGCGCGATCAGTGCAGGCGCAGCCACTCGCTGAAATCGGCGGCCGAGCGCGTCGGCGCATAGAGCCAGCCCTGGCCTCCGGCACAGCCTTCGCTTTCGAGCAGATCGCGCTGGGCCGCGGTCTCGACGCCCTTGGCGACCACCCCGACCTTGAGGCTGCGCGCGATGCCGATGACCGCGCGCACGATCGCCGCGTCGTCCGGATCGTCGACGATGCCGCTGACCACGCTGCGATCGATCTTCAGCGTCATCGGGGCGAAGCGCTTGAGATACGCGAGCGAGGAATAGCCGGTGCCGAAGTCGTCGATGACGATCTGCACGCCGAGCGACTTGAGGGCAGTGAGCACCGCAAGGCTCTGTCCGGAGCTGACCTGCAGCTGCTTCTCGCCGATCTCGAGCCAGAGCCGATGCGGCGGCAAGCCGCTTTCGCGCAAGGCACTGGCCACTTCGCCGACGAGTTGCGACGACCGGAACTGGCGCGAGGACAGGTTCACGCAGACCGCGAGCGCCCGTCCGCCGATCTCGGGCCAGGCCATGGCATCCTGGCAGGCGCGGCGAACCACCCAGCTGCCGATGCCCAGGCTCAGGCCGCTGTCTTCGGCGATATCGAAGAATGCCGCCGGACTCAGCAGTCCGCGCTCCGGATGCTGCCAGCGTAGCAGCGCCTCGGCCGCCACCGGCTGCTCGCCGCCGATCGACATCACCGCCTGGTAGTGCAGGCTCAGCTCGCCGCGCTCGGCCGCGCCGCGAAGACCGCGCTCGACCGCGAAGCGCTCCTGCAGGCGCGCGAGCATGTCGTGGTGGAACATCTGCACGCTGTCGCGGCCTTCGGCCTTGGCTTCGTAGAGCGCGCTGTCCGCGCAGCGCAGCAGCGTGGTCAGATCGCCACCGTCGCGCGGGAACAGGCTCACGCCCATGCTGGTGGTGACCAGCAGCGCGTTGTCCTCGAACGCGATCGGCTGCTGCACCTGCTGGCGCAGCTTCTCGGCGATGGCCGCGACATCGGCCTCGCCGTGCACCTCAGGCAGCAGCAGCACGAATTCATCGCCGCCCAGGCGGGCGACGCAGTCACCCTCGCGCACCGAGGTGCGCAAGCGATCGGCGACCACCTGCAGCAATCGATCGCCGACTTCGTGGCCGAGCGTGTCGTTCACTTGCTTGAAGCGATCGAGATCCATGTAGATCACGCCGATCTGCTGCGGCGCCCGGCTGCGGCCGGCAAGCGTGATCAAGCGCTCTGCTTCCTGGCTCAGGCCCGCGCGATTCGCCAGCCCGGTGAGGCTGTCCTGATGCGCGAGCCGCGCGAGTTCGGCTTCGACGCGGCGGCGTTCGGTCAGATCGCTGACCTGATACAGATAGCGCCAAGGCCGTTCCCACTGGCGCAGCAGCGACACCGAGACCAGGCCCCAGATGGTGCTGCCGTCGGCGCGCCGATAGCGTTTTTCGAACTGGATCGACGACAGGCCCGAGCCGAACAGCCGATGCAGGTGCTGGCGCTCCAGCGATCGATCCTCGGGATGCGACAGCCGCTCCTGCGTCGTCGACAGCAGCTTGCGCGCGTCGTAGCCGAGCAGTTCGCAAAAAGCCTTGTTGACCTGCTCGAGCTTGCCGTCGAGCGCCACCAGCGCCATCCCGGTCGGCGCGTGATCGAAGGCGCTGCGGAAGCGCTGCTCGGATTCGCGCAGGGATTGCTCGGTGCGGATGCGCTCGGAAACGTCGCGGAACGCGGTGACCCGGCCGAGCTCGCGGCCCCAGCGATCGTGGATCGGCGCCGACGATTCGTCGGTGCGGATGGTGCGCCCGCTGCGCGTCACCATGACGCTGCCGAACTCGCGCGAGGCCGGCTCGTTGCCCGGCCGCGAAGGCTCCATGTCGAAGCTCGCGAAACACAGGATCTGGCTCACCGGCTTGCCGACCGCCTCGGCGAGCGTCCAGCCGGTGATGCGTTCGGCGGCCGGATTCATGAAGCGCACGCTGCCGTCCTCGTCGCTCGCCACCACGCCGTCACCGACGCAGCGCAGCGCCGAGGCGAACCACTGCTCGGATTCGCGCAGACCCGCTTCCATCTGGCCTTTGTAGACCGCGAGCTGGATCGCGGCGCGCAGCTCGCGAATCTGGAATGGCTTGTTGAGATAGCCGAAGGGCCCGACCTGCGTGGCCCGGTCGACCGTCTGCGTATCGCTGAACGCGGTGAGGAAAATGACCGGAATGCCGAGCTCGTTCTGGATCGGCCTGGCGGCTTCGATGCCATCGCGGTCGCCCTTGATCACCACGTCCATGAGTACCACGTCGGGGCGGTGCTGCGTGGCCAGGCGCACGGCCGCATCGGCGTTGTCGGCGATGCCGACCACCTTGTGGCCCAGATCCTGGATCTGGTTCGACAAGTCGAGCGCGACGATCGCTTCGTCTTCGACGATCAAGACTGCTGCCATCTACTGCTCTCCTGCACCCGAAGCCGGGCCCTTTTTTCGGTGCGAAGCTCCGAAGTCCGTTTCGGGCGCGATCGATCCCCGTGATCGCGATAGCCGTAGCCTGGCCCGCGTTCCAGCGCCCGATTCGAGCGTGAAGTCCGCATCCAGTTGGGACGATAGGGATCGCACGAGCACCAGCCCCAGCGAAGCCGACGAGAGGTGCCGCCCGTCCGCCGGAAGACCGACGCCGTCGTCATCGACGGTCAACACGATGCTGTCGCCATCGATCTCCACCCGCAGCCGGACACGGCCGCTGCGAGCGTTGGGAAACGCATGCTTGAGCGCGTTGCCGACCAGCTCGTTGGCGATCAGCCCCAGCGGAACCGCAGTGTCGAGCCCGATCTGCAGGCGCACGCAATGGCTCTGCACGTCGATGCCGCGCTCCGCCGCGCCGCTCGACACCGCGATGCGATGCAGCAGATCGCCGAAGTAATCGTCGAGGTCGATCGCCGACAGCGTCGGTGAGCGATAGAGCTTTTCGTGCAGCAGCGCCATCGTGCGCACGCGGTCGGCCGCATCGGCGAGCGCCGCGTGCGCCGGGCCCGGTGGCAGCGAGCGCAATTGCAGACTGAACAGGCTGCCGACCACCTGCAGGTTGTTCTTCACGCGGTGATAGACCTCGCGCAGCAGGGTCTCCTTTTCTTCGAGCGCGGCCTTGAGTTCGCTCTCGTTGCGCTTCTGCTGGCTGATGTCGCTGGCGATGCCGAGAAAGCCGGTGATGCGTCCGTTGTCGTCGTACAGGGCCGTCGACGACAGCAGCACCGGCACCCGCGCGCCGTCCTTGCGCACGTAAAGCCATTCGCGATGATCGGCGTCGTGCACACGCAGATAAGCCGTCAGCGCGTCGAAACCTGAGTCGACGCGACGACCGAAGCGCTCGGTGAGACTGGCGGCGTGCGCCATCATCTCCTGCTCGTCGTGCAAAGCCTCCGCGCGCATGCGGCCGACCACCTCTTCCTCGCGATAGCCGAGCAGCCGCTGCGCCGCCTTGTTGAAACTGACGATAAGCCCGTTGGCGTCGACGCCGATGATCGAGGCATGCGCCGAATCGACGATGGCCGATTGCATCGCCAGCGCCGAGCGCAAGCGCAAGCGCTCGTCGGCATCCTTGATCTGCTCGATGAAATGCAGCGGCTTTCCGTCTGCATCGCGCACCAGCGACACCGCGAGCAGGGCCCAGATCACGTGGCCTTGGCGATGGATGTAGCGCTTCTCCAGCTGGTAACTGCTGATGCGGCCTTCGACGAGCTGCGACAGCTGATCGAGATCGGCGACCAGATCGTCGCGATGCGTGATGTCCTGGAAACGCAGCCGGCGCAGCTCCTGCGCGCTATAGCCGGTCATCGAACAGACCGCCGCATTCACCTCGAGCCAGTGACCGCTCAGCGCGATCAGCGCCATGCCGATCGGCGCGTGCTCCATGGTGTTGCGGAAACGCTGCTCGGATTCGCGCAGCGACAGCTCCGCTCTGCGGCGCTCGGTGACGTCGCTGACCATCATCATGATCATGCGCCGGCCATCGAGTTCGATCGGGCTGGGCACCACATCGAGCGGGATCACACGGCCGTCTCGGCACAGTCCGTTGACCGAATACGTGGCCGGACGCTGATCAGGCTCGTGAAGGCCGAAAGCGCGATCGAGCAGGCGTGCGCGTTGCATACGCTCTTCGACGGGACGCAACTGTTCCGCGTGCATCCCGACCAGCGACGGATAGCCGAACAGCTGCGCCGCCCGCGCATTGGCCATGACGATGCGCCTGTCCGTATCGAGCAGGGCGATGCCGTGCGGCGCCTCTTCGTAGATGACACGCAGCAAGGCTTCGCAGCTGCGCAGTTCCGCGGCTTTGTCGGTAGCGTAGGCCTGCGCGGCGAGCAGCCGGCTCGACAGCGGCTCGAGCTGGCGGCGCAACAGCCAGCCGCCGCCGCCCATCATCAGGATCAGTCCCAGCACCGAGACCTGAAACGCGTTGCGCAGCGGGGCATAGCGCGCCACGCGATCGATATCGAGCGCCGCCACCAGGCCGAGTTCGGCGATCGGCTCGTACGCGACATGGCCGGACACCAAAGCCGGATCGCCTTCCGGGAGCGCGCGCTCGGAAGCCAGCTGCCGGCGCAGTTGCGCCGGCAGCTGCGAAGACGGAATGCGCTGCAGCGTATGGCCGTCGCGGTCGGGCAAACATTCGAGATCGCCATCGACCGGCCGGCACAACTGCAGCCAGGGTTCGTTCTCGGCGACAGCACGCAGGCGCGACAGCGGCTGGTCGGCGACCAGTTCGGCGAGCGGCCCGCGCTCGTCGCCGATGCGCTGACGAAAGCGCAGCACGATCGACTCCGGCGTCCAGCGCAGCGCCATGTCGTACGGGCTCAGCACCGGCAAGCTCGGCCTCGGCTGCCGGTCGAGTTCGCCGATCGCCGCGAGCGGTCGGCCGTCGGCGGCCAGCAGTTCGATCGCGCCGAAGCCGTGGGCGGAGAACCGTCGCAGTTCGTTTCGCAGGCGAGCGCGCAGCGCGGGATCGTCCGGCCGATCGGCGAGCTCGCGCAGCAGCAAGTGCATCTCGGGACGATCGGCGATCGTCGCCGCGAGCGCCCCGCGCGCTTCCACCGACGCCACCACCCTGTCGACCGCATCGGCCAGGCTGCGATCGAGTCCGTGGCTCAGTGCGCGCGAGCTGTATTGCTGCAACAGCGTCCAGCTCGCAGCCGTCGATAGCGCGAGCGCAAGCAATCCAGCGGCGACCCACCGGGGCCAGGCATCCGATTTCGCGGATCGTTCGGGTTTTCGGAAATCCGCCGTGTTCAACGCCGGTGTCCTGCAGCGGGGCATCGAGGGTTATCGGCATCATGCGACGCAACAGCAGACCCGGCTGCATAGAGCATTTATACTCATGGCTCCTTGTTGACCGATCGTTCGATTACGCGGAGTCACCATGACCAGCAATGCCAACGTATCGTATCTGCCCGGCTCGCAGGCCGATGCGAATGCCAGCGAAACCGCACGGTCCATCCAGCGCGTATTCGAACGCCAGCGCGAGACCGCGCTGAGGCTGCGCAGCTCCACGCGCGAGGAACGCGCCTCGAAGATCCGCCGGCTCAAGCAGGCCGTGCTCGATGCACGGCCGGCGTTCTACGAAGCCGGCATGCGTGATTTCAGGAAGCCCGCGGCCGAAGTCGACCTGACCGAAATCCTGCCCGTGGTTGCCGAAGCCAACGATGCGCTGCGTCACTTGAAGCGCTGGATGAAGCCGCAGCGCGTGGCGCCGACGATGATGATGTTCGGCACCCAGGCCTGGGTGCAGCACGAACCCAAGGGCCGCTGCCTGATCATGTCGCCGTGGAATTACCCGGTGAACCTCACGTTCGGCCCGCTGGTTTCCGCGATCGCGGCCGGCAACACGGTGATCCTCAAGCCGTCGGAAATGACGCCGCATTTGACTGCGGTGATGGTCAAGCTCGTGCGCGAGCTGTTCTCCGAGGACGAAGTCGCGATCTTCGATGGCGATGCGAGCGTCGCCACCGCGCTGCTCGAACTGCCGTTCGATCACATCTTCTTCACCGGCAGCCCGGCGATCGGCAAAGTCGTCATGGCCGCCGCGGCCAAGCACCTGACGAGCGTGACGCTCGAACTCGGCGGCAAGTCGCCGACCATCGTTGATGCGAGCGCCGATCTCAAGGCCGCCGCGCGCAACATCCTGTGGGGCAAGTACACCAACAACGGGCAGACCTGCATCGCGCCCGATCACGTGTTCGTGCACGAGAGCGTGAAGGACGAATTCGTCCGCCATTGCCGCGAAGTGCTCGCGAGCTCGTACGGCGAAACCGCGCAGGCGCAGATGAGTTCGCCGTATCTCGCCCGCGTGGTGAACCAGCGCCACACGCAGCGTGTGGCCGGCTTGCTCGAAGACGCCACGCAGCGCGGTGCGCTCGTGCTGAGCGGCGGCAGTGTCGAGCAGAGCGAATGCTTCGTCGCGCCCACGTTGCTGACCAACATTCCGCCCGAGGCCCGCATCATGAGCGAGGAGATCTTCGGGCCACTGCTGCCGATCGTGGGGTATACGAAACTCGACTCGGTGATCGCCGAGATCAACGCGCAGCCCAAGCCGCTCGCGCTGTACATCTGGAGCAAGGACGAGCCGACGATCCGCTCGGTGCTGCAGCGCACGAGCGCCGGCGGAACCTGCATCAATCATTCGGTCGTGCAGTTCGTGCACGGTCGGCTGCCGTTCGGTGGCGTCAACAACTCGGGCATCGGCAACGCGCACGGCCTCTACGGCTTCAAGGCGTTTACGCACGAGCGCGCGATCGTGCGCAATCGCTATCAGCTCGCTTCGCTGTTCTATCCGCCGTATACGAATTTCACGCGCAAGGTCGGCGAGCTGTTGATGAAGCTGGTCTAACGACTCAGGTCAGGTCTTCGGCTTGGCTCGGCACTCGCGAGGTCATCGCGAGTGCGGCCATGCAACGCGCGATCTCGCGTTCGCCCATCACGGTTTCGTTGGCGCCGCGCTTTTTCAGATACGCCTCGTCGCTCGCCGAATGCGCGCGCGCGATGATGTAGAGGTCGGGCTTCTGCTTGCGTGCGAGCTTGATGATGCGCGCCGATTCGAGCACGTTCGGCGAGGCCACCAGCAAGGTGCCGGCGCGCTGTATGCCCGCAGCGCTGAGCAGATCCGGCGCGACCGCGTTGCCGTAGATCACCGGAATGCCGCGCGCCCGCGCGTTGTCGGCCGGCACGTCCTGGGTTTCGATCACCACGATGTTGCGCGAACTGTCGTTCAGGCCGTCGGCGATCAGCGAGCCGACACGGCCGAAGCCGATCAGCACCATGTGGTTGTGCCAGGTCAGCGGCGCCATCGGCCTGGGCCGGTCGACCGCAAGCTTCTGCTCACGCCGGTCGAGCAGCACGAACAGCAGCGGATTGAGCAGGATCGACAGGATCGCGCCGGCGAGGATCAAGTCCTGCGCGGGCTTTTCGATGAGCTGCAGATCGAGGCCCATCGCCGCGAGGATGAACGAGAACTCGCCGATCTGCGCGAGGCTCACGGCGATGGTGTTGGCGACCGTCGCCGGATGACCGAACAGGCGCACGATCGCGAACGCGGCCAGCGATTTGCCGGCGACGATGATCAAGCAGGTGGCCAGCACCTGCAGCGGCTCGCGCACGAGGATGCTCGGGTCGAACAGCATGCCGACGGAGACGAAGAACAGCACCGCGAAGGCATCGCGCAGCGGCAGCGAATCGCGCGCCGCATCGTGCGAAAGCTCGGATTCGTTGAGCACCATGCCGGCGAAGAACGCGCCGAGCGCGAACGAGACGCCGAACAGCATGGCCGAGCCGAACGCTACGCCGAGCGCGATCGACAGCACCGACAGCGTGAACAATTCCTTCGATCCGCTGCGCGCCGCGCGTTCGAGCAGCGCCGGAATCACGCGCCGCCCGACCAGCAGCATGAAGGCGACGAAGGCCGCCACCTTGCCGAGCGTGATCGCGATGGTGATCGGCAAGCTGCCGCCGTCCTGCTGCGTTCCATGCGCGAACGCGGGCAGCAGCACGAGCGCGAGTACCATCGCGAGGTCCTCGACGATCAGCCAGCCCACCGCGATCTTGCCGCGCGGCGTTTCGACGAGCCTTCGCTCTTCGAGCGCGCGCAGCAGCACCACGGTGCTCGCGACCGATAGCGCCAGTCCGAACACCAGGCCCGCGCCCCAGCCCCAGCCGAGCAGCCAGGCCATCACCGCGCCCATCGCGGTCGCGGCCGCGATCTGCGCGAGCGCACCCGGAATGGCGATGTGCTTGACCGACAGTAGATCGTCGAGCGAGAAATGCAGGCCGACGCCGAACATCAGCAGGATCACGCCGAGTTCGGCGAGCTGCGGAATCAGTTCCTGGTCGGCGACGTAGCCCGGCGTGAACGGGCCGATGATGATGCCCGCGAGCAGATAGCCCACGAGCGGCGACAGCCGGATGCGGCTCGCCACCCAGCCGAGGATGAACGCCAGCACGAGGCCGGCGCAGAGGGTGGCGATCAAGGGTGTGTGGTGCACCATGCTGGCCTCGAGTTCCCGACGCAGGCTGCGGCGCCGCCTGCGCATCTCCGCACTTGGATCCGATCCCGACGCTCCTTATCGGGCGCCGCCCACGGCAGCCGAACCTACTTGGAGTTCGTCGGGCTCGTGGTCGGCATTTTCTTGAGCAGCAGCTTGAGCGGAGGATCGTCCTCCTTCTGCTGCTCGGCCTTGACGACGATGTAGCCGTTGTCGGGCGACAGCCAGAACTGCGCGCGGCGCTTGTCGTTGTCGATGCGATCCAGACGCGTGGTCTTGAAGGTGCCGGCGGGTGTCTTCACCTCTTCGTGCGCCTTGATCTGGAACACGTAGCTGTCGATCTTCTTGCGGTCGGCAAACTTCACTTCCTTGGTGCCGATCGGCTCCTTGCCGGTGGCGGCCTGCTCGCTGAGCAGCCAGTCGCGCAGCACCAGTTGCATGCTCAGCCGATCGACGATCCCGTCTGTCAGCGGCTTGACGTCGCCGTTCTGGTAGACCACTTCCTTTTTCGGCCAGTCGAACCGCAGCGAGAAGTTCTCCTTGCTCGCGCCGACGCCGCTGCGGTTGTAGCGGTAGGCCACCGGACGCAGCTGACCATCGACGACGCAGACGTGGCTCTGTTCGAGGATGTCGCCCGACAGCCAGCGCAGCCAGGCGCTCGGATACGCTTCCTGGCTATACGACCAGCAATCCGGCGTGCCGGCCGGCTTGAGTTCGATCTTGCCGACACCGAGCTGCTTGTTGTCCCGATAGACCTCGTATTGCGTGGTCGTTGACACCAGCAGCTCGGGCGACAGCGCCGATGCCGGGATCGCCATCAGCAGACTCAGGCAGCCGGCCGCCAGGGCAGGCCAGCGATGACACGAATGCCAGCGAGATCGAGTGTTCATGTTGGTCGTTAGGCTACCGGACTTTGGCCATCGGCGAGAACCCGGGACGGGATCATGCACGGGCCGGGGCGTGTTAGAAGCTGAATGAGGATCCGAATTGAAAAGGGCCGGAAACTCCGGCCCTTTTGGATGACGGACCGCGCGGGCCGATCAGCCCACGCGATTGCGACCGCCGGTGAACTCGAGCACCTTCGCGCGCTCGGCTTCGGTGACGCCGATGCCGGAATCACCCTGGCTGAAGTCGCCTTGGATGTATTCGGGCGCGAAGTCGTCGGTCAGGATCACCTCATAGCGCAGGGCGTCGTACTCGGCCACCCGCGCGGCTTCCTGCGGGTTCAGCAGGCCGCGAGCGACCGCCTCCTGGAGCCGCGAAGCGGTATCGCCACCGGCAAACTCGCCCTTCGACAGCGCCTTGAAGAACTTGGCATACGGCGCTTCGGCGGTCTGCAGCAGCTCGAACGCACGCTCGAGCTTGACCACTGCATCGCCCTCACCGCCGTTGCGGAAGACCAGATGGCTCATGCGATCGCGCAAGTCGGACGGCTCCATCATGGCGTCGGCCAGCTTCTGGTTCAGGCGATCCGACACCGGCTTGTATTGATTGCCGAGGGGGAATACCGCCAGTCGCAGCACTGCGGCGATCGGGCGAGCCGGGAAGTTGTCGAAGAAGCCTTCGAAAGCCTTCGCTATTTCGTACAGGCAGTTGTCGAGCGCCCAGCGCGCGTGATCGAGCTCCTCGGCCTTCTGGCCGTTTTCGATGAAGAACTTGATCACCGCACAGCCGATGTAGAGCTGCGAGAGCACGTCGCCGAGGCGCGCCGACAGGCGCTCCTTGCGCTTGAGCTCACCGCCGAGCACGCCCATGGTCACGTCGCTCGAAAACGCGAGCGCGGCCGAGAAGCGTTCGAGCTGCTTGAAGTACGGCGCCATCGGACCCGACATCGGCGACCTGGCGAGCGCCGAACCCGTCAGGCCCAGCGTCAAGGCCCGCACCCCGCGGTTGATCGAGAAGCCCACGTGCCCGAACAGCAGCTTGTCGAAGGCCGCCAGATCGTTCTCGCGCGCGGCTTCCATCTCCGGGAACACGTACTCGTGGCAGCGGATCGCGCCCTGGCCGAAGATCATCAGGTTGCGCGTGAGAATGTTCGCGCCTTCCACCGTGATCGCCACCGGCACCACCTTGTAGGCCGTCGCGATCGGGTTGCGCGGACCCTGCTGGATACCGCGGCCGGACAGCACGTCCATCGCGTCCGTGACCGATCTCCGCAGCAACTCGGTCATGTGGTACTTGGCGATCGCGGTCACCACCGACGGCGCGCAGTGATCGACCGCCGAAGCGGTCAGCACGCGCATCGCCTCGAGCGTGTAGGCGTTGCCGGCGATGCGGCCGGTGGCTTCCTGCACGCCTTCGAACTTGCCGATCGCCATCTTGAACTGGCGACGCACGCGGCTGTACGCGCCGGTCATGCGGAACGCGGCCTGACCGCCGGCCGTCGCCAGCGCCGGCAGCGAAATGCCGCGACCGGCCGATAGGCACTCGACCAGCATGCGCCAGCCCTTGCCGGCCATCGCCGGGCCGCCGATGACCCAGTCGATCGGAATGAAGACGTCGCGGCCGAAGATCGGGCCGTTCATGAAGGCCGCGCCCGGGAAGTGGCGACGACCGATCTGGATGCCTTCGTGCTTGGCCGGAACCAGCGCGCAGGTGATGCCGTAATCGCTCTTGGTCCCGTCACCATTCAAGAGCTTGCCGAGCAGGCCCTGCGGGTCCTTGAGGTTGAACGCCAGTCCGACCACGGTCGCCACCGGGGCCAGCGTGATGTAGCGCTTCGAGAAGTTGAGCTTGATGCCGAGCACGCGCTGGCCTTCGTGCTCCCCATAGCAGACCACGCCCGAGTCGGGCATCGCGGTCGCGTCGGAGCCGACTTCGGGACCGGTCAGGCCGAAGCACGGAATCTCCTCGCCCGAGACCAGGCCCGGCAGCCACTTCTTCTTCTGCTCGTCGGTGCCGTAGTGCATCAGCAGCTCGCCCGGGCCGAGCGAGTTCGGAACCATCACCGTCACCGCGAGCGAGATGTTGCGCGTGGCGAGCTTGGTCACCACGGCGGACTGCGCGGCGGCCGAAAAACCAAGGCCACCGTATTCCTTCTTGATCAGCATGGAGAAGAAGCCCTTCTCCTTGATGTAGGCCCAGGCGGCCGGCGGCAGATCCTTGTCTTCGAACTCCACCTTCCAGTCATCGACGAGCTTGCAGAGCTCTTCGCACTCGTTGTCGAGGAAGCTCTGCTCGGCGTCGGTGAGCTTGGTGTAGTTGAAGGTCAGCAGCTGCGACCAGTCCGGCCGACCGCGAAACATTTCGGCCTCGAGCCAGACATCGCCGGCCTCGAGCGCCTCGCGCTCGGTGGACGACATCTCGGGAAGCACTTTCTTGAACGCGCCGAAGATCGGTCGCGTCACGATCGCCCGGCGCAGCGGCACGATGTTGAGCAGCGCGAGCACGGCGAGCGGAACACCGAGCACGCCAGCGCCGATCGCACCGAGACTTCCGGTCGCGACCCCGGCCGCATAAGCCAAGGCAGACAGCACCGTCCACAACCACAGCGGAGCGCCGACGAAGGCCAGAACCCAGGCCACGGCGATGACAGCTACGACAGCGATAACGAAGGACATGGAATGCTCCTTACGAAGGGAAAAAACCGGGTCGATTCCCTGCGCTCAGACCGAAACCTGGCCCGACGGCGCATGCGTGCCGTTGAGCGAGCCCGGGCCGTCGACGTGCAACTCTCGCGGCAGCAGCGTCTTGATCAGAAAGCGCAGGTAGTCGTTGAAATCGGGGCCGGTCGGCAGCGCGTCCGGGTTGTCGCGGCGCATGCGCACGGTGCCGATGTGCGTGCAGTGCGCGAGCGTCGCCCAATAGCGGGCCTCGGCCTCGGTGCAGCCGAGCAGGCGATAGCCTTCCTGGATGTAGGCGCGCCAACACTCGGTCACGCGCTGCACGCAGGCCCGCGCGGCGGCGTTGTCGGAGCCCGACAGCGCGAGCAGCACGCGCTCGGAGCGGCGGTCCATGCTCGCCAGCTGGCGGAACAGGGAGAGCATGCGCTCGCGCGCATCGGGCGCGCTTTCGGCGCGTGCGATGGCATCGGCGGTTTCATGGCGCTCCCACAGCTCGAGGGCGGCGTGCAGCAGGGCCTCGCGGTGCGTGAAATGCCAGTAGAAGCTGCCTTTGGTCACGCCGAGCCGGCGCGCCAGCGGTTCGACCGCAACGGCCTCGATACCGTTCTCGGCGATGGCGTCGAGCGCCGCTTCGGCCCAGTTGGCGGCGGTCAGCGTGGCGCGATTCGCGGATTTGGGGGTGGTCGTGACTTCGGTCATGGGATCAGCTCCGTACGGCGACAGTATTGGGCGATGGTGTAACGATACGGAGCAGTATGGGTCAGTACGCTGGACGGTTCAGTCGCTATGGAGACAATCGGCCACGGCGCGTGGGACGAAACACGGGTTGGTCTATTCACATTGCTGAAACCACTTTGAACCGCGCCGGAACGAACAGGTCTATGTGCTATCGTCGTTCGGCGAGCGTTTACGCTCGCTTTTCAATTGATCGCCCGAAAATGACGTCCCCAAGACCGGGCCCCGAAATCTGGAGTATGCGTTTTCATGCCTAACCGGCTTCGTGTTCCGCTGGCGCTCGCCGCCGGCGTGCTGATCGGTACCTGCGCCAGCATCACCAGCGGCGTGCTCGCCGAGAAGACCGCCAGCCCCGCAGCCGGTGCCCTGCCGGTCAAGGATTTGCAGAACTTCGTTCGCGTCATGGAGATGGTGAAACAGGGTTACGTCGAGCCGGTCGACGACAAGAAACTGCTCGATGACGCCCTGCGCGGCATGCTCTCGGGCCTCGATCCGCATTCGGCCTATCTGGCCGGCGAGGAATTCTCGAGCTTCGAAACCAGCATCAAGGGCGAATTCGGCGGCATCGGCATCGAGGTTCAGATGCAGGACGGCCTGGTTCGCGTGATCTCGCCGATCGACGACACGCCCGCCGCCAAGGCCGGCATCAAACCGGGCGACTACATCGTCAAGATCGACGATACCCCGGTGAAGGGCCTGTCGCTGACCGACGCGGTCAGCAAGATGAAGGGCACGCCGGGCACCAAGGTGGTGTTGACCGTGGCGCGCGAAGGCCAGACCGGCCCGATGACCTTCGATCTCAAGCGCGACAACATCAAGCTCGTCAGCGTGCGCAGCAAGACGCTGGAGCCGCAGTTCGGCTACGTGCGCATCAGCAGCTTCAACCAGAAGACCGGCGAATCCTTCGAGAACGAGCTCAAGAAGCTGCTCGCCGCCGACGCGAAGAACCCGATCAAGGGCATCGTGCTCGACCTGCGCAACAACCCGGGCGGCGCGCTCGACGAGGCGATCCGCGTGTCCGATGCGCTGCTCAACAGCGGCGGCATCGTCTCGGTGCGCTCGCGCGAAGCCGGCGAGAACCGCGAGTTCAACGCGCGTCCGGGCGATCTGCTCGACGGCAAGCCGGTGGTGGTGCTGATCAACGGCGGCTCGGCCTCGGCGGCCGAAATCGTCGCCGGCGCCCTGCAGGACCAGAAGCGCGCGATCCTGCTCGGCACCAAGAGCTTCGGCAAGGGCAGCGTACAGACCATCATGCGCCTGTCCGACGAGTCGGCGGTCAAGCTCACCACCGCGCGCTACTACACGCCGTCGGGCCGCTCGATCCAGGCCGAAGGCATCGACCCCGATGTCGTCGTGCGTCCGCTCAAGGTGGCCAAGGACGACGACGCGCCGCAGTTCGATTCGATCAAGGAAGCCGATCTCAAGGGCAGCCTCGTCAACGAAAAGGCCAAGGTCGTCGATCAGGCTGCGGTCGATGCGGCCAAGAAGGTAGCGGAAGACGAAGCCCAGCTCGCGCTGAACGACTACTCGCTCTACGAAGCGCTGACCCTGCTCAAGGGCATCACGGTGAGCCAGGCCTTGATGCAGAAATAAGGCGGTTGCGTGTTGCGAAAAGACCGGCTCGAAGCCGGTCTTTTCGTTTGTGCGATCGACGATCGCGCTGGGCAACGCGGCTTCATCTATTCCATGCAGGGCGCGCGGGCGATCAGCGTTCGGGAAATCAGCGTTTGTCGCGCGGCTTCTTCCACCACAGCGCGATGCCGATCGCACCGAGCACCCAGCTCGCGATCGGCGCACCGGCGACGAGCTCGGGACGCACGCCGTCGAAGGCCCAGAGCACCGCGGCCGAGACGATCAAGGCCGCACCGATCAGCGTGCGACGCTGACTGCTGCGCTGCTGGCGCAGATCGTCGCGCAGCTTGTCGATCGAATGCCGCAGGCGTCCGTCGAAGCCTTCGCCGCGCTCGAAGCTGCGCGTGAGCTGCTGCACGAGCAGCGGCAGCGATTCGGCGAGCGCCGGAATGTCGCGACGCGCCTGGCTGATGAAGCGCGACGGGCCCATGCGGCTGCGCATCCAGTCTTCGAGAATCGGCTTGGCGGTCTTCCAGAGATCGAGCTCCGGATACAGCTGGCGACCGAGACCTTCGATGTTGAGCAGCGTCTTCTGCAACAACACGAGCTGCGGCTGCACTTGATAGTTGAAACGACGCGCCACCTGGAACAGGCGCAGCAGAAACACGCCGAACGAAATTTCGCTGAGCGGCTTCTGGAAGATCGGTTCGCACACGGTGCGAATCGCCGCCTCGAAGTCTTCGAGCCGTGTTTCGCTCGGCACCCACTCGGATTCGAGATGCAGCTCGGCCACACGCCGGTAATCGCGATTGAAGAAGGCCAGCAGGTTCTCGGCGAGATAGCGCTGGTCCTGCACCGACAGCTGGCCGACGATGCCGAAATCCACCGCGATGTAGCTCGGGTTCTTGACGTTGCTCGCGTCGACGAAGATGTTGCCCGGGTGCATGTCCGCGTGGAAGAAATTGTCGCGGAAAGTCTGCTTGAAGAAGATCTCCACACCACGCTCGCCGAGCACCTTGAAATCGACACCCATGGCGCGCAGGCGATCGAGTTCGCGAATGCTGATGCCGCGAATGCGCTCCATCACCAGCACGTTGGCGCGCGTGTAATCGAAGAACACCGCCGGGTGATAGATCAGCTCGGAGCCGAGCCAGTTGCGACGCAGCTGCGCGGCGTTGCCGGCCTCGCGCATCAGATCGAGTTCGTCGAACACGATCTTCTCGTACTCGGCGACGATCGCACGCGGACGCACGCGCCGCGCCGAGGCATTGAAGCGCTCGGCCAGATCGGCGAGCAGGTACATGAGCTGCACGTCGTCGTGTATGGTTTTCTCGATGCCCGGACGCAGCACCTTGACGATGACTTCGAAGCCCGGATCCTTCGGCCCGGTCGGCTTCAGGCGCGCGGTATGCACCTGCGCGATCGACGCCGATGCGAGCGGCGTGGAATCGAATTCGTTGAACAGCTCGTCGATCGGTTTGCCGAGCGCTTGTTCGACGATGCGCCGGGCTTCGTCGCCAGAGAACGGCGGCACGCGATCCTGCAATAGCGAAAGCTCGATCGCGATGTCGGGCGGCAGCACGTCGGGCCGCGTCGACAACGCCTGGCCGAGCTTGACGAAAATCGGGCCGAGCTCTTGCAGCGCCAGACGCAGGCGCTCACCACGCGGACGCGGATCGGGCTTCGATGGCGGTTTGCCGATGAACTCGTAGAGCGCGTAGCGACGCGCGACGCGTTGAATCGTCCACATTCGCTGCAGACGTTTGATGCTCATGGCTTGTTGGCCTTGTTGCGTTCCAGCTGCGCGACTCGCGCCTCGAAGCGATCGATGCGTTCGCGCAGGCGATCGACATCGTCCATCCATTCTTCCACGTCGACGCCGCGTGCCAGATCGCGCGTTTCCTCGCGCAGATATTCGGCAGTGTTCTGCGCGAGCGTGTCGGTGCTGCGACGCGTCCAGCCGAGCAGCGACTTGAGCCCTTGCGCGGCGCGATGCGCAGCGCCGTCACCGATGAACGGCGCGATCCATTCCTCGATGTCGAAACCGACGCGACCGAGCAGGCGACGAAAGCGCTGCAGCACTTCGGCTTCGCCCTGCACATCGAGTCCGGCCGGGATTCCGCCTTCATGTCCGCGCTTGATCGCGAGCTTGGCGAACGCCGGCGGCGGTCCGCTGACGAGCACACTCGCGGGTTCGGCGCGTTCGTTGAGCACGCGCACGCCGCGCGCATCGAACTCGATGAACAGGCGCCATTCGAAACCCGACAGATGCAGCTCGATGCTGCTGTCCTTCAAGCGCGCGCAATCTTCGAGCGCGGCGGGCTCGATCTGCAGATAACGGTTGAGCGCGACTTCGAGGCCGGCGCAGACCAGCGAAGGCGCCATCTCAGCGCGCCGCTTTGGGTGCGCCGCAGCTCATGCGGCGAGATTGAAACCGCGATGCACGGCGACGATGCCGCCCGTGAGGTTGTAGACCTGGCAGCGTTCGAGGCCCGCGTTTTCCATCATGCCCTTGAGCGTCTGCTGATCCGGATGCATGCGGATCGATTCGGCCAGGTAGCGATAGCTCGCCTCGTCGTTGGCGACCAGCTTGCCCATCAGCGGCAGCAGCTTGAACGAATACTGGTCGTAGACCTTGGCCAGGCCCGGATTGAGCGGCTTGGAGAACTCGAGCACGATGAGCCGGCCGCCCGGCTTGAGCACGCGGCGCATCGAACGCAGCGCCGCATCCTTGTCCGTCACGTTGCGCAGGCCGAAGCCGATCGTCACGAGATCGAAGCTCGCATCGGCGAACGGCAGGCATTCCGCATTCGCCTGCACCACCGGCAAGCCGACGATGCCCTTGTCGGCGAGCCGGCGACGGCCTTCGCCGAGCATGGCCGCGTTGATGTCCGACAGGATCACCTGGCCCTGCGGCCCGGCGAGCTTGGAGAATTCGCGCGTCAGATCGCCGGTTCCGCCGGCCACGTCGAGCACGCGCTCGCCCGGACGCACGCCGGCGAGGTCGATCACGAAGCGCTTCCAGACGCGATGGATGCCGAGCGACATGAGATCGTTCATGACGTCGTAGCGGCTCGCCACCGACGAGAACACCTCGCGCACGCGGCGCTGCTTGTCGGCGACCGGCACCTGCTCGTAGCCGAAATGCGTCGTGTTGTTCGGATCGCTGCGGTCGCTGCTCACGATTACGGTTTCGCCGGTCTGTGCATCTTGGGTAGGGCGGCCAGTTTAACGATGTCGCTGTCGCGCGACATGTTCATGTCCGCGAGCCGCTGCAGGTACGTGGCCCAGTAGCGCGCGTGGTTCGTCGCGAGATCGTGCAGCACCTGCCAGGAGAACAGGCCGGTGTCGTGGCCATCGGAAAAGCGCAGGCGCACCGCGTATTGGCCGACCGGCTCGATCGCATCGACGCCCACTTCGCGCTTGCCGCCGATCAGGTTCGGCTCGGCCTGGCCGTGGCCCCAGACTTCGGCCGAAGGGCTGAACACGCGCAGGTATTCGAGCGGCAGTTCGTGGATGCTGCCGTCGGCGTAGCGCAGCTCGAGCGTGCGCGATTGCTTCCTGAGCTTGAGGCCGGTGGGTTTGGGAGCGGTGGTCATTCCCTCAGTTTAACTTTTGGGGCAGACCGCTCCGGTATCGATCCAGGCCTGGATCAGCGCTCCGAACTGCTCCTGCGTGCCTGGCGCCGGCTCGCGCTTGCCGCCCGGCATCCAGCCCCAGCCGACCAGGCCGTCGTTCGCCATGTGGTCGGCGATCTGGGGCAACGACTTGCCGCCGTTGCGCTTGCCGTCCTTGATCTGCTCGCAGATCTGCCCGAGCGAGCGGCCCTGCCAGGCCATTTCCTTGGGCGCGAGATGCCAGGCGACATTGCCCGGCACGCCCGAGGACTCGAAGTTGGTGGGCTGATGGCAGGTGGTGCACTGCATGCCGATCGCCCCGTGTCCGTCCGGGCCGCGCACGACGAGCGGCGAATGCGGGTGCAGATCCTCACCCTGGGTCGGGCTGTCGCCCTTGGGATGGCAATTCAGGCAGCGCGGATGCTGGATCACCTTGCCGGCCTCGGTGAACAGGGCCACTGAGCGCGCCTTGGTGTCGGTGATGTTGTTGAAGCTGTCGGCCGTCTTGAGCGGCTCTGCCGCCGTCGCCGAGCCCACCGCGAGGGCCATCAACAGGCCCAGCGACGTCCCAATCCGGTTCCGGTCGAACATGGTTCAAGCTCCTTTATCTGGCTGATCCGGCGGACAGCACGGACGGCTGGTTTTGCGCGATGATAAGCACGGTTCGCGACCAATTGCTCGTTATGTGGCAGCCAACATAGCCGACGTTCGACCTTGTCCGGTCATCGGCATTCGGTATTCTCACGATTCGCCGGCTCGTCCGGCCCTGCCTTCACGGAACACTTTGCCCAGGCGTGCCACGCGAAGGCGTGCGCAATGGCCCGCGCAGAGCTTCCCCAGCCAACCCGGAACGGCGTTCCAAGGGATAGCCATGCTGAACATCAAGATCAACGGCGAAGTTCGTGAAGTCGATGCGGACCCCTACACCCCGCTGCTCTGGGTGATTCGCGACGAGCTCGGACTCACCGGCACCAAGTACGGCTGCGGCGTCGCCCAGTGCGGGGCCTGCACCGTGCATGTCGACGGCAAGCCGATGCGCTCCTGCTCGGCTCCGGCCTACATGGCCGGCGGCCGCTCGGTGACGACGATCGAAGGCCTGAGTTCGCCGGCCGCCAAGGCGGTGCAGAAAGCCTGGATCGATCTCGACGTGGTGCAGTGCGGCTACTGCCAGTCCGGCCAGATCATGTCGGCCGTCGCGCTGCTCGAGGCCAAGCCCAAGCCGACCGACGAAGACATCAACCACGCCCTGTCCGGCAACATCTGCCGCTGCGCCACTTACCACCGCATCCGCGCCGCGATTCACCAGGCCGCGGCGACGCTGAAAGCCTAGGAGCCGGCCATGCGCATTTTCGAAGACGGTCAGCTCGGCGCCGCGATCGGTGCCACCGAGGCGCCCCAGCGCGAAGGTCTCAAGCGGCGCGATTTCCTCAAGGGCGGCGCGGCGACCGGCTTCGCGCTGGCCCTGCAGCTGCCGCTAGTCGCACCCGCGAGCGCCGCGCCGGCGGGCGCCGAGTTCGTGCCGAACGCCTTCGTCCACATTGCCCCCGATTCGACGGTGACCTTCGTCATCAAGCACCACGAGATGGGCCAGGGCGCGACCACGGGCCTGGCGACCATCCTCGCCGAGGAGCTCGACGCCGACTGGGCGAACGTGAAGATCGAATACGCCCCGGCCAACACACCGGTCTACAAGAACCTCGCGTTCGGCGCCCAGGGCACCGGCGGCTCGACTTCGATCGCCAACTCCTGGCCGCAGCTGCGCGAAGCCGGAGCGACCACGCGGGCCATGCTCGTGAGCGCCGCCGCACAGAAATGGAAAGTCGCGCCCGAGCAGATCAAGGTCAGCAGCGGCGTGATCAGCGGCCCGGCCGGGCAGAGCGCCAAGTTCGGCGAACTGGCCGCCGCCGCCGCCAAGCTGCCGGTGCCCAAGAACGTGCCGCTCAAGGACCCGAAGAACTTCGTGCTCGTCGGCAAGCAGCAGACCCGGCGCCTCGACTCGATCGCCAAGTCCACCGGCAAGGCCCAGTACACGATCGACGTAAAGCTGCCGGGCCTGCTGACCGCGGTGATTGCGCGTCCGCCGGCCTTCGGCGCCAAGCTCAAGTCGGTCGACGACAGCGCCGCCAAGGCGGTCAAGGGCGTGAAGTTCGTCGTGAAGGTGCCCGAAGGCGTCGCCGTGGTCGCCACCGGCATGTGGCCGGCGTTGCAGGGCCGCAAGGCGCTCAAGCTCGACTGGGACTTGAGCGCCGCCGGCCCGAAGTCCACCGAGGCGATGTTCGCCGACTACCGCAAGCTCGCCAGCGCAAGCGGAGGCGCGAGCGCCAACCGCTCCGAGCAGACCGCGGCGCAGCTTCAGGGCGCGGCCAATACCATCGAGGCGGTCTACGAATTCCCGTACCTCGCGCACGCGGCGATGGAGCCGATGAACTGCGTCGCCTGGCTGCACGACGGCATCGTCGAAACCTGGAGCGGCCACCAGTTCCCGACCTTCGACCAGCAATTCGCCGCCAAGGCCGCCGGCCTGCCGCCAGAGAAGGTCAAGCTCAACACGCTGGTGTCGGGCGGCAGCTTCGGCCGTCGCGCCAACAGCTGGTCCGATTTCACCGTCGAAGCGGTGAACGTCGCCAAGGCGATTTCGAAATTGCCGGGCGGCAAGGTGCCCGTGCGTGTGCAGCAGACGCGCGAGGACGACATGCGCGGCGGCCTGTATCGCCCGCAGTACGTGCACGCGGTCAAGGTCGGGCTGGCCAAGGACGGCAAGCTCGCGGGCTGGCAGCACAGCATCGTCGGCCAGTCGATCATGGCCGGCACGCCGATGGCCTCGCTGATCAAGGATGGCGTCGACGAAACCTCGGTCGAAGGCGTCTGGCCGACGCCGTATGCGCTGCCCAGCCCGAGCGTCGAGCTGCATTCGCCGACGCAGGCCGTGCGCCCGCTCTGGTGGCGCTCGGTCGGGCACACGCACACGGCCTTCGTGATGGAAACCCTGCTCGACGAGGCCGCCACGCTCGCCAAGCAGGACGCCGTCGCCTATCGCCTGGCGCTGCTAGAGAAGCAGCCGCGCATGGCCGGCGTGCTCAAGCTCGCGGCCGACAAGGGCGGCTGGGGCAAGAAGATGCCCAAGGGCAAGGCACAGGGCGTTGCCGTGCATTTCTCTTTCAACACCTACGTGGCACAAGTCGTCGAGGTGAGCCTGAAGCCCGACGGCCAGCCGCGCGTCGAGCGCGTGACCGTCGCCGTCGACTGCGGCGTGCCGGTGAACCCGGATCAGATCAAGGCGCAGATGGAAGGCTGCGTCGGCTTCGGCCTGGCGGCCGCGCTGTATGGCGAGATCGAGATCGAGAACGGCGCCGTGAAGCAGAGCAACTACCACGACTACAAGGTGCTGCGGATCCAGGACATGCCGGTCGTCGACGTGCACATCGTCAACTCGCAGGAGGCCCCGACCGGCGTCGGCGAACCCGGCGTGCCGCCGCTCGCGCCCGCAGTGGCGAACGCGCTCGCCAAGCTCACCGGCGAGCGCGTGCGCCGGCTGCCGTTTGCGCGCCACACGTTCAAGTCGGCTTGAGTCGCGAGCTTTGAATGGCTGAAGGCGAGGCGATCACCCAAACGTTCGAAGGCGGCTGGCCGGCCTGGCCTTCGTACGCGCTCGTCGACGATCTGCTGCCCACGCTCGAGCACTGGACGCACCAGGGCCGGCGCTTCGCGCTCGCGACGCTGATCGACGTGATCGGCTCGTCGCCGCGTCCGGTCGGCTCGGAGATGGCGATCGCGGACGACGGCGAATGCGCGGGCTACGTCTCGGGCGGCTGCGTCGAGGCGGCCGTCGCGGCCGAAGCGCTGGCCGTGCTCGCCGACGGCAAACCGCGTGTGCTCGACTACGGCGCCGGCTCGCCGGTGCTCGACGTGCAGTTGTCCTGCGGAGGCCGCATTCGCATTCTCGTGCGTGCGGTCGCCGATGCGCAGGCTTATGTCTCGACCTTGCGCGCCGCGCGCAACGAACGGCGCACGCTGGTAGCGGTGACTTCGATCAACGACTGCGAGCCCGGCGGCACGCGTTTTCATGAGCTCGAAGACCACGCTTCGGTCGCAATCGAAACAAACCCGCAGTTGTATCGCCAGCTGCACAAGCCGCCGCTGCGCTTGATCATCGTCGGCGGCGATCCGATCGTGCTCGCCTTGCTGCGGCTCGCGCCGATGTTCGGCATCGACACCGTGCTGCTGCGCCCGCGTGGCCCCGAGTCGTATCCGGTCGATCTGCCGGCGCCGCTGCACTACGATCGCCGCCGGCTCGAAGCTTCGCTGGCCGCGATCCAGCTCGATGCGCGCACCGCGGTCTACACGCTCTCGCACGACGCCGACGCCGATCACACGCTGTTGAGCTGGGCACTGCGCTCGGACGCTTACTGCGTCGGTGCGCTCGGCAGCCGCAGCAAGGCCCGGCTGCGTCTCGAACGCCTGCGCGCCGATGGCATCGATGAAGCCGCCCTGGCGCGCCTGCACACGCCGGCCGGCATCGACATCGGTGCGAAGACGCCGCAGGAGATCGCGCTTTCGATACTCGGACAGGTCATCGCCGAGCGGCCGGCCTGATCGCTCGGTGAGCTTGCTCAGCAGCGCGACGATCGGGTGCGTGATCCTGGCGGGCGGCCGCTCGAAACGCTACGGCCGCGCGAACAAGCTGCTGAGCCGCGTTCACGGACAAGCCTTGCTCTGGTGGACGCTCGACGCGGTCTGCGCGTCGAGCGCGCGACCGATCATCATTGTCACCGGCCATGAGCGCGCGTTGGTCGAGTGCAGCCTGCGCGAATACCGGCGTCGACATCGGCGTGTGCCGCCGCTGCGCATGGCCTTCAATCCACGCTATCGGCGTGGCATGTCGGGTTCACTGCAGACGGGATTGCGCCGCTTGCCCGCGTCGAGCGCCGGAGCTTTGGTCGTGCTCGGCGACATGCCAGCTTTGCGTCACAGCGTGATCGACGCGCTCATCGGCGCTTGGCGGCCCGGCGACGAAGCGGTGCAGCCGATCGCGGATGGCAAGCGCGGCAATCCGGTACTGCTCTCGCGCGCGATTTTTTCGGCCATCGACGAGCTCGAAGGCGATCGGGGCGCGCGTTTGATTCTGCAGCGCTCCGGGCAGCTTCGGCTCGTCGAGACTCGTGGGGACATCGACTTCGATGTCGACCGCCGGCGCGATCTGCACCGGCCCGGGCTCAGGCGCCTTCTTTCAGCTCGGCGATAGACCAGCCGCTGGTTTCGGGGTGGGCCTTGCAGTCGAAGTGGCGCGTCACCACGCCCGCGTCGCTCTTGGCCTTCACACCGATCTTGAAGCGGTAGTCGCCACTTTCTTCCACGGTTCCGGTCGTCGCTTCGAGCTCGTCGACGAACTCGGCCGAGGACGGATCACGCAGGCTTTGCAGGATCGCCACGCGGCAGGCCGACGCGGCCTTGCGCTTATCGAACGCGGCCTTTTCCTCGGGCTTGCTCGGCACCTGTTCCTCGACCTGCGCAGGGCCTTCTTCGGGCACCGTGACTTCAGCCTGCTTCTTGCCGCAAGCGGTGTTCGCCATCGCGATTCCGCACAGCATCGCGCCGCCCAGCAGCAATTTGATTCCCCGACTCATGTCGCACTCCTCTTTTTTGGTGACGTTTGCGCGAGTCTTATCACAGGCCTGGATAACCGAAACCTGAATGCGCGGCAGCTATTTGCCGATGCAGAAGCTCGCGAAAATACGGCCGAGCAGATCCTCGCTCGTGACCTGGCCGGTGATTTCGCCGAGCGCCGCGTGCGCCAGGCGCAGTTCCTCGGCGATCAGTTCGGCCGCCGAACTCGCAGCGAGCGAGCGCATCGCCACCTCGAGATGCCGGCGCGTCTCGGCGAGCGCGAGCACGTGCCGCGTGCGGGCGGTGAAGCTGCTGCCCTGCTGGTCGGCCGCACCGAGGCCCGCGAACTCGCGGATCGCGGTGGTCAGCAGGCCGATGCCTTCGCCGGTCGCGGCGCTCAGGCGAATCCCGGTCGATGCCGCATCGAGCCGCTGCGCGCTGCGATCCGCCAGATCGCACTTGTTGCGCACGACGATGCGCGGCCTGTCGACCGGCAGTCTGGCGAGCAGTTCGAGATCCTGCGGATGCTCGTCGTGCCGATCGTCGACGAGATAGAGCACGAGCTCGGCCTTGTCGACCGCGCTCCAGCTGCGGCGGATGCCTTCCTGCTCGATACGATCGTCGGTCTCGCGCAGGCCGGCGGTGTCGACGATCGTGATCGGCATGCCCTCGAGCACCAGATGCTCGCGCAAGGTGTCGCGTGTGGTGCCGGGCTGGTCGCTGACGATCGCCGCCTCGACGCCCGCGAGCCGGTTCAGCAGGGTCGACTTGCCGACGTTGGGCTGGCCGACGATGGCGACGACGAGGCCCTCGCGCAATCGGCGGCCCTGGCCGACCTGCGCGATCAGCGCGTCGAGCGAATCGCTCCAGTTCGCGAGCCGCGTGCGCAGGCCGTCGTCGGCGAGCCAGTCGACGTCCTCGTCGGAGAAATCGAGCGCGCCTTCGACCCAGGCGCGCAGGGCCATGAGCTCGTCGGCCAGCGCGGTGACACGTTCGGAGAACGCGCCTTCGAGCGAGCGCTGCGCCGCGACCACGGCCTGGCGCGAGGCCGCGTCGATCAGATCGCCGACCGCTTCGGCCTGGGCGAGGTCGAGCCGGCCGTTGAGGAACGCGCGTTCGGAAAATTCGCCGGGCCGGGCCATGCGCGCACCGGCCGCGATCGCCGCTTCGAGCAGCAGCTGCAGCAGCACGACGCCACCGTGGCCCTGCAGCTCGACCAGATGCTCGCCCGTGTAGGAGCGCGGGGCGGGAAAGACCAGGACCAGGCCCTGGTCGATGGCGGCGCCGTCGCGGTCGCGAAACGTCCGCAGCCCGGCTTGCCTGGGCGGCGGCAGCGAGCCGGCGATCGATGTTGCGACTTCGAGCGCGATCGGCCCGCTGATGCGCAACAGGCCGATCGCGCCGCGGCCCGGAGCCGTGGCGATGGCCGCGATCGTATCGGCCGTCGCCACGTCGGCCTTACTTGGCCGGCTTGGCAGCGCCGGATTTGATGGCGGCGTCGGCGCGTTCGATCCTGCGCGTGATGTACCACTGCTGGGCGATGCTGATGCAGTTCGAGACGCACCAGTACAGCACCAGGCCGGCCGGGAAGAAGGCGAAGAAGCCGGCCATCGCGATCGGCATCACGTTCATGACCTTCTGCTGCATCGGGTCCATCGTCGCGGTCTGGCCCGACAGCCTCTGCATGAAGAACATCGACAGGCCGTAGATCACCGGCAGCACGTAGAACGGATCGGGCGAGGTCAGGTCGTTGATCCACAGCGCGAAGTCGGCCTGGCGCAGTTCGACGCTTTCGAGGAAGACCCAGTACAGCGCGAAGAACACCGGCATCTGCACGAGCAGCGGCCAGCAGCCGGCCAGCGGATTGAAGCCCTCTTTCTTGTAGAGCTCCATCATCGCCTTGGACATGCGCTCGCGATCGTCCGCGTAACGCTCCTTGAGCTCGGCGATACGCGGCGCGAACTTGCGCATCTTCGCGGTCGAGCGGTACTGCGCGGCCGCGAGCGGATAGAACAGCGTCTTCACGAGCACCGTCAGCAGGATGATCGCCACGCCCCAGTTGCCCGTGTACTTGTGGAACCACTGCATCACGCTGAACAGCGGCTCGGAAATCGCGGTCAGAATGCCGTAGTCGACCGTGTATTCGAGGCCCTTGGCGGCCTTGCCGATCGAGTCCTGCAGCTTCGGCCCGACATAGAGCCTGGTGACAAAGTTCTGCTCAGCGCCCGGCTGAACCTGGGCGCTCGCACCGAGGTACTGCGCGACATAGCCTTCCTTGCCGGGCCTACTCTCGAAGCGATGCTTCTCGTCTTCGGCCGGTAGGATCGCGGCGACGAAATAGTGCTGCAGCATCGCTACCCAGCCGCCGGTCTGCTCGACGCTGTAGGTCTCGTCGTCGAGATCCTTGAACGGCAATTTCTTGAAACGGAACTTGTCGGTGCCCGGCTTGGCCTCGTAGACGCCGACGCCCATGAAGGTGTGGATGAATGGCGGCTCCTCGCCGGCCGCGACATTGGTGCGCTGCATGCGCACATAGGCGCTGGCCGATACCGCGCTTGCCGAAGCGAGCTTCTGCTCGAGTTCGAACTCGTAGCTGCCGCGGTGGAAGCGATAGATCTTGGTGACCTTGTTGCCGGCCGCGTCGACGCTTTCGAGCGGCACTTCGAGCGTGTCGGCGCCTTCGGCCATCTGGTAGACGGCCTGTGGCGAACTGAAGGAATCCAGGTGGCTGCCGAGCGCCTTGTTCGCGGTGGCGATACCGCTCTGCAGCACGAAGAAATGGCCCTCGCGATCATTGAGCAGCGGAATGTTCTGGTCCGGCTGCTTCTTCGAAACCGGATACCCGACCAGTTCGAGCCGGCGCAGGTCGCCGCCGCGCAGCGCGATCTCACCGACGAACAGATCGGTCTGCACCTTGATGCGTGCGGACTCCGGCACCGCCGGCGTCGCGGCGCCCGGAGCCGCCTCGGGGGCCAGCGTCGGAACATCGCTTTCGGTGACCGCGACTTCGGCGCGCGTCGCAGCGGTGGCTTCGGTCTCGGGCGGCGCGATCGGCTTCTTGGCGCCGTATTCGGTCTGCCAGGCCTGATAGATGAAGAACATCAGCACGCCGAGGACGGCGAGCAGGATGAAGCGACGATTTTCCATGGGCGAGTGTCAGCGCGATTCGGTGCTCGGCCGGTCGCCCCGGGCGCTCGGCACCGGATCGTACCCGCCAGGGTTCAGGGGATGGCAACGCAGGATTCTGCGGGTCGCTAGCGTAGCGCCCTTGGCGAAACCGTGTTGTTGCAGGGCGAGGGCCGCGTAGTGCGAACAGCTCGGATAAAACCGACAACGCGGCGGCAGCCAGCGGCTGATGCCCTTCTGGTACAGCCGGATCAGGACAACGAGGAAGCGGACCATCGTTGAATGACGCGATTCCAGAGCTTGTTCAGATCCGCAACCGCAGCGGCTGAATCGAGATTCTTGGCCTGGGGTTTGGCCATGATGACGAGATCGCATGCGGGCAGGCGACCTTGTGCTTCGCGGAAGCTCGCCCGAATCTGCCTCTTGATGCGATTGCGATCGACGGCGAGCGCGGCCTGCTTGCGGGAAATCGCCAAGCCCAGCCTCGGCCCTTCGTCGGAGAGGGCCGCGACGGCGATGAAATTCGTCACCGTCTCGCGTCTGCCGTTCTTGAAAACCCGCTCGAACTCAGCAGGTTTAAGCAGGCGAGCGCGCCGTGGAAAGCGCGCCACGCCTCAACAATCTCGAACAATGAGGATCTGCAAGAGATCCGATCGGACGAAGCGGCTCAGACCGGCGTCAGACGGGCGCGGCCCTTGGCGCGACGGCGGGCCAGAACCTTGCGACCACCAACGGTCGCCATGCGGGCGCGGAAACCATGCGTGCGCTTACGACGCAGCGAGTGCGGCTGGTAGGTGCGTTTCATTGTTAGATCATCGGCAACAAAAAAGGGCGCGGATTGTATCGGGAGCTGCGGACAATGTTCAAGCGCCGGAACTCGGGCAGCCTGTGGATATCTTGGGCGAAGGGACGATAGACTGTGTGGCCATCCGCAGTCGTCCCGATTCGCGCCGGCCCCTCGAGCCTGGCGTGTGAGGCCGACTTTTCTCCAAGGACGGTTTTTAGTGAGTCAGTTCGTCAATTCCAAGCTGTCGACACCGTGGCGGTGCGCCCGATGAACCAGAGCGATATCGAGACCTGGAACCGCTGCGTGCTCTGGCTCGAAGGCGACCTGAGTCCCCTGGACGTCAGCACCTGGATCCGGCCGCTGCAGGTTCGCCGGTTGCCGGATCGCCTGAGCATCGTCGCGCCGAATCGCATGGTCATGGAACGCGTGCGCGCCGAGTTCGTCGGGGCCATCCAGCGCGCCTGGCTGGCCTGCGACGGCGCCGACCTGCCGGTCGAGATCGGTACCGCCAACGAGGCGCGGACGACCAGCGCAGCGCCGACCACCGCGGTCGAACCGGAGCGCTGGACCCAGAACGGCAAGCTCGATCCGCGCTACACCTTCGGCAGCTTCATCCAGGGCAAATCCAATTCGCAGGCGAGGGCCGCCAGCCAGCAGGTTTCCGAATCGCCCGGCGTGGCCTACAACCCCTTGCTTATCTATGGGGCTTCGGGCCTCGGCAAGACGCATCTGATGCATGCGATCGGCAACGCGCTGCTCGCGCGTTCGGCCAGGGCGCGAGTCGTCTACGTGGGCGCCGAGCAGTGGGTGACCCAGTTCGTTTCCGCCCTGCGCCACAACAATACCGACGAATTCAAGAACTTCTATCGCTCGGCGGATGCGCTGCTGATCGACGACATTCACTTTTTCGCGGGCAAGGCCGTCAACCAGGAAGAGTTCTTCCACACCTTCAACACGCTCATGGACGGGCGCAAGCAGATCGTGCTGACCTGCGATCGCTTTCCGAAGGAGCTCGACCGGCTCGACGACCGCCTCAAGTCGCGTTTCAGCTGGGGTCTGACCGTATCGGTGGAACCGCCCGACATGGAGACGCGCTGGGCGATCGCGCAATCCAAGGCCGAGAGCTTCGGTCTGGCGCTGCCGGATGAGGTCGCAGAGTTCGTCGCGCAGAACATTCGTTCCAACGTGCGCGAGCTCGAAGGCGCGCTGCTGCGCCTGGCAGCGGCGGTTCGCCTGCAGGGCGTGCCGATCACGATCGAATTCGCTCGCCAGACGCTGCGCGACATGCTCGCACATTACGAAAAGCTCGTGACCATCGACAACATCATGGGAACAGTCAGCAAGTACTACAACATCCAGCTCAAGGAGCTGCGCTCACCTCGGCGCAATCGCTCGCTGGCCCGGCCACGACAGATCGCGATGAGCCTGTCGCGCGAGCTTACTCAACACAGTCTTCCCGAGATCGGGGCGGCTTTCGAGAAAGATCACACCACGGTGCTGCATGCCTGCAGAGCCATCGGAAAGCTCAAGGAAGAGGACAGCCGGGTACGCGAGGACTACGAGAATCTGTTGCGCCAGCTGAGTTTTTGAGAGGGCGCCGTGGCCCTTGATCAAGTTGTTCGCAGCCGTGTTCGCCAGTCTGTTGATAACTTGGTGGAAAATGGAGGATGGATTTGATTCACTCCTTATCCACAGTTGACCAGTCGGCTTGCCCCGAGCTTTACGGTTTCTGAATCAAGCGTTAAGTTTCTGTTCTCGCAAGATAAATCCAGTTTGTCCACGGCCGAGAGCCTGCTCTACAACTAGTATTTAGAGATACAAGTACCAAGCTAGGTAATGACATGAAAATCCAGGTGGGTCGTAACGAATTGCTGGGCGCGCTTCAGTCGGTCATCGGTGTGGTGGAGCGTCGTCAGACCTTACCCGTCCTGGCCAATTTCCTGCTCGAAGTCAGCGAAGACGTTCTGACCGTGATCGGTACGGACCTCGAAATGGAACTCGTCGGCCGGGCGCGTGTTCAGAACCTGGCTCCGGGCAAGACCACGGTCCCGGCCCGCAAACTGTTCGATATCTGCCGCGGCCTACCCGAAGGCGCCGAGGTCTCGCTCGAACAAAGCGGCGATAAGGTGCTGCTCAAGTCGGGCAAGAGCCGGTTCTCCCTCTCGACCCTCAAGGCCGACGAGTTCCCGAGCATGGGCTCGGCGACGGCCGCTGCCAGTGAAGTCAGGCTCAAGCGAGTCGAACTCAAGCAACTGCTTGAACGTACGCAGTTCGCGATGGCTCAGCAGGACGTTCGGTATTACCTAAACGGGCTGCTGCTCGATGTTGCGCCGACACGCTTGCGCGCGGTGGCCACCGATGGCCATCGCCTGGCTTTCAGCGAACTCAAGCGCGAGACCGGGGTGACCACGGCGCAGCAAGTGATTCTGCCGCGCAAGTCCATCATTGAACTGAGCCGACTGCTCGATGCCACCGAGGAAGAAGTGGTGCTCGTGCTGTCACCGGGCCAGGCCGTGATCGACATCGACACCGTGCGCCTGACAACCAAAACCATCGACGGGCGTTTTCCGGATTATGAGCGTGTGATACCCGAGAATGGTGATAAGCACGTGCTGGCCGATCGCGAACAGCTACGCAAGGCGCTCGCCCGGACCGCAATTCTGTCGAACGAGAAGTTTCGCGGCGTTCGCCTGCTGCTCGAAGAGGGAACCCTGAAGCTGCAGACGCATAACCCGGAGCATGAAGAAGCCGAGGAAGAAGTCGAGGTCAGCTACAGCGGAGCGTCGATGGAAATCGGCTTCAACGTCAATTACCTCATGGATGCGCTTGGCGTCATGCATTCCGATCAGGTCGCGCTCGAACTGAAAAACGCTGAGTCCAGCGGCCTGCTGCACGAAGCCGAGGACCGCTCGAGCAAGTACGTGATCATGCCGATGCGGCTCTGATCGATCCAGTGACGCGGATCGCCCGCTTCAAGGGCGAAAATCTCAGGCTGTACTCGAAACTCGAGCTCACGCCGCACGAGCGGCTCAATCTGATCGTCGGTTCCAACGCGGCAGGCAAGACCACGCTACTGGAAGGCCTGTATATCCTCGGTCGGGCCCGAAGCTTCAGGGCGACCGATTTGGGGGAGCTGGCCGGGGATGAAGGGCGCTGGTGGCACCTGTTCGCCGAGCTCGTTACCGGCGACGCCGGTTGGAGCGACAAGCTCGGAGCTGGATGGAGCCCGGAGGGACAGCAACTTCGGCTGAACGGGCAGAGAGCGAAATCCTCTGAGCTGGCTCGCAAGCTGCCCATTCAGCTTATCGACCCCGTCGGTCATCGACTCGTCGAGGACGGGCCAGGATATCGGCGGAGCTATCTCGATTGGGGTGTGTTCCACGTGGAACATCATTTTTTCGGGGCGTGGCAGCGCTACCAGCGAGCCCTAAAGCAGCGGAATCAGGCATTGCGCTTGGGGTTGAGCGATGCTGGCGTCTCAGCTTGGGACAGCGAGTTGGCTGAATCGGGTGGTTTGGTGACCGAAGCGCGTAAACGTCACGTCCAAGCGCTGGCTCAGAATTTCGAGCCGCTGGTCGAGGAACTTCTGCAGCTCCCGCAGGCGCGCCTGGAGTTCCAACCCGGCTGGAGCGAACAGCGCGAGTTGTTGACGGTTCTAAAGGAACAGCTGCTTCAGCATCGCCGACTGGGAGTCACGAGTCAGGGGCCGCAGAGAGCCGAGCTCAAGCTGTCTCTGGGTAGCCAAAAGCTAAGGGGAAGAGTGAGTCGCGGTCAGCAGAAACTGCTCGTTGCAGCCCTGGTCCTGGCACAATGTCAGATTCTGACCGATGCGGGACTGCCGCCGCCCGTGATCCTCGTCGATGATTTCGGAGCGGAACTGTCGGCCGAGTACCAGAGCCGACTAGCGGCCGTGCTGAATCGCTACCCCGGGCAATTATTTATTACGGCTTTCGAGAGGCCAAACGCCTTCGAAAATGGATCGATGTCGATGTTCCACGTGGAACATGGGTATCTGACAGCAGTGAACTGAAGAGATTGCAATGTCTGACAACGAACAGGTTTATGACGCTTCCAGCATTCGGGTTCTGAAAGGGCTCGAGGCCGTGCGTCAGCGTCCGGGTATGTATATCGGCGACACCGACGACGGTACCGGCCTGCACCACATGGTGTTCGAAGTCGTCGATAACGCGATCGATGAAGCGCTAGCCGGGTACTGCACCGAGGTCACGGTTACCCTGCACGGCGACGGTAGCGTGGCGGTAACCGACAACGGGCGTGGCATTCCGACTGAAATCATGCCCGAGGAAGGTCGCTCGGCGGCGGAAGTCATCATGACCATCCTGCACGCCGGCGGTAAGTTCGGCGGAAGCGGCTACAAGGTCTCGGGTGGTCTGCACGGCGTAGGTGTCTCGGTGGTCAACGCGCTGTCGGACAAGCTGCTGCTCGACATTTATCGACAAGGCCGCCACCACCATCAGGAATATCGGCTCGGCGAACCGCAGGCTCCGCTGGCCGAGCAGGGCGATACGGACAAGCGCGGAACCGCTGTTCGCTTCTATCCGAGCGGCAAGATTTTCAGCAATCTCGAAATGCACTACGACATCCTCGCGCGCCGTCTGCGCGAGCTGTCATTCTTGAACTCGGGCGTGCGCATCGTGCTGCGCGAAGAGGCCAGCGGCCGAGAGGATGTTTTCGAGTATAAGGGCGGCATTTCAGCTTTCGTCGAATACCTGAACAAATCAAAGTCGCCGATCCATGATTCGGTGCTCTACATGGTTGCCGAACTCGATAATGTGGTCGTCGAAGCGGCGCTGCAGTGGAACGACTCGTATACCGAGAATGTGTTCTGTTTCACCAACAACATTCCGCAGCGCGACGGCGGTACGCATCTGACGGGTTTCCGCAACGCGCTGACGCGCACGCTCGGTGAATACCTGGAAAGCCAAGGCATCATCAAGAAAGAAAAGATCTCGATGATGGGCGACGACACGCGCGAAGGCCTGACGGCCGTGCTGTCGGTCAAGGTTCGCGATCCGAAGTTCTCGTCGCAGACCAAGGAAAAGCTGGTTTCATCCGAAGTGACGCCGGTCGTTTCGACCGTTGTTGGCGACAAGCTGCGCGACTTCCTGCTCGAGAATCCGAAGGACGCCAAGATCGTCGCCGAGAAGGTCGTCGAAGCTGCTCGCGCACGCGAAGCAGCGCGCAAGGCCAAGGAACTCAATCGCCGCAAGTCCGTGCTCGACATCGCGGGCCTGCCCGGCAAGCTCGCCGATTGCCAGGAGAAGGATCCGTCGAAATCCGAACTGTTCCTCGTCGAGGGTGATTCTGCAGGCGGATCAGCCAAACAGGGCCGCGATCGTCACTTCCAGGCGATCCTGCCGCTCAAGGGCAAAATTCTGAACGTCGAGAAGGCGCGCATCGAAAAGATGTTGTCCTCGGCCGAAGTTGGAACCCTGATCACCGCGCTCGGCTGCGGTATCGGCAAGGACGAGATGAGGCCCGAGAAGCTGCGCTATCACCGCATCATCATCATGACCGACGCCGACGTCGACGGCGCGCATATCCGCACCCTGCTGCTGACCTTCTTCTACCGGCACATGTATTCGCTGATCGAGAACGGCTACATCTACATCGCCCAGCCGCCGCTCTACAAGGTGAAGAGCGGCAAGCACGAAACCTACGTGAAGGACGACAACGAGATGGCGCGCTGGCTGCTGTCAGCCGCGCTGTCCGATGCGGGCCTGCGCACGGCGGCCGGCGAAGCCTGGACCGACGAAGCTTTCAAGAAGTTGTCGGCCGATTACGCCGAGGTGGAACAGACGCTCGAACGCCTGTCCCGCCGCTACGACGAGCAGGTGCTGCGCGCACTCGCACAGTCGCCGCGCATCCCGACCCAGGAAGCCGAACTGCAGGCTTGGGGCGAAGCGCTCGAAACGCGCCTGAACGCCGAAGTTCGCTTCGGTAGCCACCAGGTTACGGCCCGTTTGGGCGAAGATGGACCGACTCTGCGCATCCTGCGGCGCCTGCATGGGCTCGACCACTGGTTCGTGCTCGGGGCCGATTTCTTCGTATCGGCCGACTACCAGCGCATTGCCGATCTAAGAGCCACGATCTCGGCCCACGACTTGGCCGGCGCGACCGTCAATCGCGGTGAACGCAGCAGCGTCGTCGACGGTTTCGACGCAGCCTATCGCTGGCTGCAGAACGAGGCGCGCCGCGGCCTGAGCATGCAGCGCTACAAGGGCCTCGGCGAAATGAATCCGGGCCAGCTCTGGGAAACCACGCTCGACCCGACCCAACGACGCCTCGTACAGGTGCAGGTCGAGGACGCCATCGGCGCCGATCAGATGTTCACGACGCTGATGGGCGAGCAGGTCGAACCGCGTCGCGAATTCATCGAGAAGTACGCCCTGCAGGCGGGCAACATCGACATTTAGACCTTTGTTTTAAAAGGCTATTTCTGTAACCAGGCGCCGCTGGCGTCCTGGTAGTACCAGCCGCCCTTGGCGCGGGCGATCCAGCGCGCGGCGAAGGCCGAACGGATCTGGGCTTCCCACTGCGGCTGACCGTTGGCGACCGCGATCTCGCGATACAGCGAGGCGCGGTCGGCGTTTTCGTTGGCGACCAGCGAACGCACCGCATTACGGTCGGCGAGCGGCACCGAACCGGCATCGCGGACGCCGATGTAGCCGTCGTTCGTGAGTCCGAGCGTGCCCGAATTGAGCAGCGGCTCGAGCTGCGGGAAACGGGCCTCCATAGCCCCCGACAGCCGCTTGACCTCGGCCGAGCTGACGTCGAGCTTGGGTTCGGCTGCTGCGGCAACCGGCATCACGAAGTCGGCGGCCACGAGCCACAGCGGCTTCGATTCGAGCTGCGAGGTATCGCCGCTGGCAGCGGGTTGCGGCGTCGCCCCGGTGCCCCAGACATCGTCGATGATCTTGTCGGCCGCCTTCTGCGCCTCGGCGGCCGGGAAGTAGACGTTGATCGTCACACAGGCACTCATGAGGGCGGCCGGAGCGGCGACCCCAACGACGGCGGCCGCGGAAACGAGGCTCGTGGACGGCTGGCGCATGGGGCGACTCCTGGCGATCGGTCTGTCGACAGTATAGGCAAGCTCTGAATCGGTTCTTAAAGAGGCCCAATGCCGGCGAGCCTCTAGCGAATCTCGACGCCTTGCGACTGCCGGACGGCGAGCAATTGCTCGACGAAACGGTTCCAGTCGACCCGCCGCTCGTAGCCGACGACCTCGATACGCGGCAACCAGCGGCCTTCGACGAGCACGTATCCGCCGTCCTCGGTCGGCTCGATGCCGTCCATGAGGCAGACGCCGTCGACGAGCTTGCAGCTCCAGCCGATGCGCCGATAGCCGAAATCGTCGAAAAAGCGCAGCGCGCCGCGGGACAGCAGGCCGGTCGGGCCGCCTCCGAGCGAAGACAGATTGTCGATCGCGCGTTGCGAAATGCGCCGCCGACCTGGATCGTTCGGTGAGCTGTAGAGCCGTGCGTCGAAGGCCACGGGCTGCCAGTCGAGCATGCGCAGGCCGCTCACGTCGCCGTCGATGTGCCCATCGATGCGCCCGAACGAAAACGCCTGCGTGAGCTGGCGCAAATCGAGGTTGCGCAGCTGCACGTCCGCGAGCAGCTTGCGCAGCCGGCCGAACACGTCCGGCATGCGCAGGCTGCCGATGCGTACGTCGCCACCGAAGACTTTCGCATCCAGCCCGCCGTCGAGCGACAGCTCGCCGTCGCGCAGCTGCACGCCCGGAACACGGCCCGACAGCCGGCCGCCGAATTCGGGCCAGCCGAGCGCGCGGCACAGCGCGCCGAGCTCGATCGGTTCGAGCTCGGCGACCAGATCAGCCGACATCGAGGGCTTGCCGACGTCGGCGAGTGCGAAGCGCTGCACCACGAGTGCACCGTCGAGTATCGGCTGGCGCATCGGCTCGAGCAGGTGCAGCCCGAGCCTGCTGGCTTCGAAGCGCAGGCTTGCGGGTCCCAGCGGCAAGCTCGCGTAATTCGCAGCGTCCCAGCGCAAGGAAGAAGGCTCGGCGTCGCCGTCCCGGACCCAGTGCACGGAGCCGTCGAGATTCTCGATCGCGCTGGCCGGCTGAGCGGCCTTCAAGGTCGCGGACCGCAATTCGAGATCGGCCGCCACCGGGGCATTGTGCGCGACCGCGAACTTCAGATCGGCCGAGCCGGACGCACTGATCGACTCCCAGGGCGTGCCGGCCAGAAACGGCACCAGATAGCCGGCGACGAGCCCATCGAGCCGCACATCCCGAGCGTTCAAAGAAGCCTGTTCGATGCGGAATGGCCCAGCGGCCCGTATGGCGGAGATCTGCGCACTCAAGTTGCCGATCAGATCTGTCTGCGAGCCGGACAGATTCAGATCTCGTAGCAGCCGGGCGCTGGAATCCCAAACGCCATCGATCGAGAGCTCGAGCGGATGAGCAGCCAGATCGATGAACACGGGCTCGACGTAAGCCTGACCGGCCGAAGACGACAGCCGCACATCGAATCGCGCGATCGCACCGTCGAGCAAGGCCAGAACATCCAAGGCGACGGACCCCTTGTCGGTCGCATAGCGGCCCGAAGCGCCCTCATAGCTCAAGCCATCGAGCCTGAGGCTCGCATCGGCCTGACCGCGACCGCGGCTATCGCGGAGATAGTGCGCCTGGCCTTCGACAGTACCGCCCAGCAAGGTCGATGGAAGGAGTTGAGCTTCCCAACTCGACGGCGACCAGACGCCGCTGCCCTGAAGTTGGCTCACACCGCCCGGCTCGCTACGAAACGACAGCTCCGCATCGTCGCAGTGCAGCGCCGACCCGGTCGCATGGAGCACGCAGCCCGCGACCAGATCGCGCACCGACATCGGCAGCGGCCCACCCTCTGCCTTGCCGATCTCGACACGAACTTGCAGTGCAGCCGTCGCCTGCCCGGCCCACCAGACCAAACCCGCTGCCAGCGCCGTCATTCCGCGATTCACGATGCGAACGTTCCCCTGCGACATCCCTGTCAAGCCCACCCATACCCCAGCGGCGACGACCACGGACTGAAGGACGGCTAAACTGGCGGCCCGCGCCAGACCACCGCTGACAATATGCGCTTTATCCCGCGCCTCGCTCCGCGCCGTTCAATGCCTTTGCTCGCGTTCTGCGCCGTGCTGAGCGCCTGCGGCCAGACCGGGCCGCTGTACCTGCCGGGCGAGGTTCCCGAAAGCGAGAAGCCGCCGAGCCAGCGCAACAAGGAACGCGTGCAAGGCAAGCCGAACGCCCAGCAGCCGGAACCTGCTTCGACCGAACCGTCGACCGACGAAGCGACGCCCGCCAACACCCCAACAACCGACGCTCCAGCGACGCCCTAACGATCATCCGCCAAAACAACGTGACCCATTTCGAGTATCAAAACGGCGAGCTCTACGCCGAGAACGTTCCGCTCTCGAGCATTGCCGAACAGCATGGCACGCCGACTTATGTCTATTCGCGCGCCGCGCTCGAGCAGCAATATCGCGCGTTCGACGAGGCGCTCGCCAGCATCCCGCATCAGGTCTGCTACGCGGTCAAGGCGAATTCGAATGTCGCAGTGCTGCAGGTGCTGGCGCGCCTGGGCAGCGGCTTCGACATCGTCTCGGCCGGCGAACTGCGCCGCGTGCTCAAGGCCGGCGGTGACCCGACCAAAGTGGTGTTCTCGGGCGTCGGCAAGACCGCCGACGAGCTGCGCTTCGCGCTCGACACCGGCATCGGCTGCTTCAACGTCGAATCCGAAGCCGAGCTGCGTCAGCTCGACACGATCGCGCGTTCGCTCGGCAAGCGAGCGGACATCGCGCTGCGCGTGAACCCGGACGTCGATGCCAAGACGCATCCGTACATTTCCACCGGCCTCAAGCAGAACAAGTTCGGCGTCGATCTGGTCACGGCCGAACGCCTGTATCGCGAAGCCGCGAACATGGGCGGCCTGCGCATCGTCGGCATCGCGAGCCACATCGGCTCGCAGCTGCTCGATGTGGCGCCGTATCTCGATGCGCTCGATCGCGTGCTCGCGCTCGTCGACAAGCTCGAGAAGGCCGGTATCGAATTCGAACACATCGACGTCGGCGGCGGCCTCGGCGTGCGCTACCGCGACGAACAGCCGCTCGAACCCGCGAGCTGGGCCGCGGCGATCCTGCCGAAGCTCGCGGGGCGCGGCCTGGCGGTTCACACCGAGCCGGGCCGCGCGATCGCGGGCGCCGCCGGCGTGCTGCTCACGCGCGTCGAGCTGCTCAAGCAGACCGAAGAAAAGAACTTCGCGGTCATCGATGCGGCGATGAACGATCTGCTGCGTCCGGCGCTGTATCAGGCCTGGATGGACATCGTGCCGCTACGTGAAAAATCGGGTGCGAAGCCGCTGAATTACGACCTCGTCGGCCCGGTCTGCGAATCGGGCGACTGGATCGGCAAGGAGCGCGAACTCGCGCTCGAAGCCGGCGATCTGCTCGCGGTGAAGACCGCCGGCGCCTACGGCTTCGTCATGAGCTCGAACTACAACACGCGCGGCCGCGCGGCCGAGATCATGGTCGACGGCGATCGCGTGCACCTGATCCGCACGCGCGAGAGCTTCGACGACCTGATCCGCAACGAACGCTTATTGGAACGCCGACATGGCTGAGACCGCCGCCGAGCATCCGTTGATCCTGATCGACGGTTCGAGCTGGCTGTTTCGCGCCTTCCACGCGCTGCCGCCGCTGAGCAATTCGCGCGGCGAACCGACCGGCGCGGTCTACGGCATCGTCAACATGCTCAAGCGCCTGTGCCGCGAATACGAGCCGCAGCGCATCTGCGTGGTGTTCGATCCGAGCGGCCCGGTGTTCCGCAACGAGCTGTACGCCGACTACAAGGCCAATCGCGATGAAACGCCGGCCGAACTCTCGGCGCAGTATCCGGACGTCGTCGCGGTCATCAAGGCGCTCGGTTTTCCGTTGCTCGTCGTCGATGGCGTGGAAGCCGACGATGTCATCG
Organism: Hydrocarboniphaga effusa AP103; assembly: GCF_000271305.1. Lineage (GTDB taxonomy): Bacteria > Pseudomonadota > Gammaproteobacteria > Nevskiales > Nevskiaceae > Hydrocarboniphaga > Hydrocarboniphaga effusa. The sequence continues at coordinate 1,988,431 of NZ_AKGD01000001.1, read as the reverse complement.
GCACGCTGACCAGACAGGGCCGCGAGCGTGGCCTGCCGGTGCTGATCGTCACCAGCGACAAGGACATGGCGCAGCTCGTCGACGAGCACGTGCACCTGCTCGACACGATGAAGAACAGGCGCATGGACCGCGCCGGCGTGATCGAGAAGTTCGGCGTGCCGCCCGAGCGCATCATCGATTACCTCGCGCTCGTCGGCGACACCGTCGATAACATTCCGGGCGTTCCGGGTGTGGGCCCGAAGACCGCGGCGAAGTGGCTCACCGAATTCGGCTCGCTCGACGCGATACGCGATCGCTCTGGCGAAATCGGCGGCAAGATCGGCGAAAAGCTGCGCGCGGCGCTCGACATCCTGCCGCTCTCGCATCGGCTCGCGACGATCATCTGCGACGTCGAGCTGCCCGTGCAGCTCGATGAGCTCGTGCCCGGCGAGCGCGACGTCGAGCAGCTCGTCGCGCTGTATCGCAAGCTCGAATTCCATCGCTGGCGCGAAGAGCTCGAAGGTGGCAAGCCGGCGGCCGGACCCGCGACCGAGGCCGGCGCCGAACTCGAAAGCGCGGCGCCCGAATCGCTCGCCGCGGTCGGCGCGAACGCGGCCGACATCGGCACCGTGTCCAAGCCGACCGACGCCATCTGCGTGGTCGACGAGGCCGAGCTCGATCGCATGATCGGCTGTCTCGAACGAGCCGGCTTGATCTGCTTCGACACCGAAACCGATGCGCTCGATGCGAACCAGGCCGGCCTCGTCGGACTGGCGTTCTCGGTCGAATCGGGCAGCGGCTGGTACGTGCCGCTCGCGCATAACTATCTCGGCGCGCCCGAGCAGCTGCCGCTGCAGCACGTCATCGCACGCGTGAAGCCGCTGCTCGAAGACCAGAGCAAGCCCAAGCTCGCGCAGCACGGCAAGTACGACATCAACGTGCTCGCGCGCTACGGCATCGAAGTGCGCAACCTGCGCTTCGACACCATGCTCGAAAGCTACGTGCTCGATGCGGCCGGCAATCGCCACGACATGGATACCCTGGCCGACAAGTACCTCGGCCACAAGACGATCCAGTTCGCCGACGTCGCCGGCAAGGGCAAGAACCAGCTGACCTTCAACCAGGTCGCGCTCGACAAGGCCACCGAGTATTCGGCCGAGGACGCCGACATCACGCTGCGCCTGCACGAGACGCTGTATCCGAAGCTGGAGGCCGAGCCGGTGCTCGCCAAGGTCTTCCACGAAATCGAAATGCCGCTGGTGCCGGTGCTCGCGCGCATCGAGCGTCGCGGCGTGAAGGTCGATGCGCCGTTGTTGCGCAAGATCAGCGCCGAGCTCGCGCAGCGCATGGACGAGCTGCAGGCGCAGGCCTTCGTCGTCGCCGAGGGCGAATTCAACCTCGGCTCGCCGAAGCAGTTGCAGGCCCTGCTCTACGAGAAATTCCAGCTGCCGGTGCTCGCCAAGACGCCCAAGGGCGATCCGTCGACGGCCGAAGACACCCTCGAGCAGCTCGCGGCCCAGCACCCGCTGCCGCGCCTGATCCTCGACTGGCGGGCGATGCAGAAGCTGCGCAGCACCTACGCCGAGCAGCTGCCGGCGGCGATCAATCCGCGCACTGGCCGCATCCACACGAGCTATCACCAGGCGGTGGCCGCCACCGGCCGGCTGTCGTCGCAAGAGCCGAACCTGCAGAACATTCCGATCCGCACGGCCGAAGGCCGGCGCATCCGCCAGGCCTTCATCGCCGAACCCGGCAATACGCTGCTCGCGGTCGACTATTCGCAGATCGAGCTGCGGCTGATGGCGCATTTCTCGGGTGACGAGCGCCTGCGGGAGGCGTTCCGGCAGAACCTCGACGTGCACCAGGCCACCGCCGCCGAAGTCTTCGGCCTGCCGCTCGAAAAAGTCGGCAGCGACGAGCGCCGCGCCGCCAAGGCGATCAACTTCGGGCTCATCTACGGCATGTCGGCGTTCGGACTCGCGCGCCAGCTCGGCATCGGCCGCAACGAGGCCGGCGAATACATCGAGCGCTTCTTCGGCCGCTATCCGGGCGTCAAGCAGTTCATGGACGACACGCGTTCGGCGGCGCGCTCGCGCGGCTACGTCGAGACCCTGTTCGGGCGTCGGCTGTACCTGCCCAACATCAACGCCCGCAACCAGGGCCTGCGCCAGTACGCCGAGCGCACCGCGATCAACGCCCCGCTGCAGGGCACGGCGGCCGACCTGATCAAGAAGGCGATGATCGACCTGCAGGCCTGGCTGGACGCCAACGCGCCCGGGATCAGCATGATCATGCAGGTGCACGACGAGCTGGTCTTCGAAGGCCCCGAGGCCCTGCTGCGCGAGAAAGCGCAGACCATCGCCGACCACATGGTGCGAATCGCCCCGCTCGCGGTTCCGCTGGTGGCCGACTTCGGCCTGGCTGGAAACTGGGACGAGGCGCATCAGCCGCACGGGCATGCGCGCTCGACCGGCTGAAGGTCTTCGTACGACCGTTCGTCGGTCGTGAAGCTTCGACAGGCGCTCGACACAATAATAAGAAAACCAAGCGAATCAGCAATTTAAAGAAAGCGCCGCGAAACCCCTTACGGTTTTCGCGAAAAAACGGGAAACCGGCGTGAACTTTCGATCAGGCCTGTCCTCTAAGACTGCGAGCGTGAATCTCTCCCTTTTCACGCTCCCCGCCTCTACTCCCTGGGCGGGTCCGGCATCCCCCAAGCCGGAGCTTGTTGCCCCGTGAGTCTCCCCCCGGCTCACGGGGCATTTTCTTTTCAGAATCCTTCTGAATCTCCGGCCATATTCGGCAATTGACCGATGCGGGCCTCAATTGTTCAGTTTGATCCCAAAACCCATACGCTGATGCGCTCAGGCGACCGGTGCTTCGACCGCGCTCGCACCCGGCACCACTCCGTCGAGCATCGACTGCAAACGTTCACGCGCCTCGTCGAGCCCCTGGTGGCTGCTGGACGAGAACAGCTGGATCGTCGCCTGGCTGCCGAGTTCCTTGAGCCCCTTGCGGGTCGCCAGCAGCGTGGCCTTGGACGCCCCGTAGCCGAGCTTGTCGGCCTTGGTCAGCAGGACGTGGCAGTCGCGGCCGGCGCTGACCGTCCAGGCCAGCATCTGCTTGTCGTAATCGGTCAGCGGGTGGCGGCAATCCATGATCAGGAACAGTCCGCGCAGGTTCCTGCGCTTCTCGACGTAGCCGCCGATCAGCCGGCCCCAGCTCGCACGGACCGGGTTCGGAACCGAGGCGTAGCCATAGCCCGGCAGGTCGGCCAGACGCGAGCCGTCGTTGATCCCGAACAGGTTGATGAGCTGGGTACGCCCGGGCGTCTTACTGACCCGGGCGAGCGAATGGCGGCCGCACAAGGCGTTCAGGGCACTCGATTTGCCGGAGTTGGATCGACCCGCGAAGGCGACCTCGGGATGCTCGTCGTCGGGCAGCTGCGTGAGCTGCGCGCAGGAGAGCAGGAACTGAGCCTGGGAAAAGGGATTCTGCATTGAGCAAGTCGGAGTGTAGAATTACGCCGCCAAATTATCCGGTTAGCTTGCGTCGTGCTACTCGACGCCCAGCGCCGCCTGCGATTTCACCGGCAACGTCAGATGCCGGACGATCGCCACCGTTGCCTACCGAGTTTGCCTACTGGGAGTGCTGTTGATGAAACGCCTTTTGATGGCGCTGGTTCTCGTCGCCCCATTTGCTTCGGCGTCTGCCCAGGAAGCGGGATCCAAAGATCCCTTTACCCAGGGAGATGCCACCGCCGGCGCCACCAAGGCCGCAGCTTGCGTCGCCTGCCATGGACCCGGCGGTAACAGCGCGATGCCGGATTGGCCCAAGCTGGCCGGCCAGGGTTCCAACTACATTGCGCACCAGCTCAAGGCCTTCAAGTCGGGCGAGCGCAAGGACCCGGTGATGACCGCACAGGCCGCTCCGCTGTCGGATGCCGACATCGCCGACATCTCGGCCTACTTCTCACAGCAGAAATCCACGCCCGCCGCCGGCAGCAAGGACGCGGTCGCCGTGGCCGAGCCGCTGTTCCGCGCCGGTGACGCCGCTCGCGGCATTCCGGCCTGCGCCAGCTGCCATGGCCCCAAGGGCGCGGGCAACCCGGCCGCTGGTTATCCGCGTATCGGCTCGCAGCACGCCAAGTACACTGCCAAGCAGCTCACGGCCTACCGGGCCGGGGAACGCAAGGTCGGTCCCACCGGTCAGATGATGGCCGCCGTGGCGTCCAAGCTCACCGATGACGAGATCCAGGCGCTGGCGTCCTACATCACCGGCGTCCAATAGCAACGGGCTGTTGGGGCCTCATCGAGACTTCATCCATGCGTTTTTCCATGCGCCTGCTGCTCGCCAGCGTGTTCGCCGGCCTTTCCCTGATGAGCTTGCCGGGCTTGGCGGAAACTCCCGCTTTCAAGGAAGGCGAGCAATACAAGCTCGTGCGGGACGTGCAGAAGCCGATCGACCCCAAGCGCATCCTCGTCGAGGAAGCGTTCTGGTACGGTTGCCAGCACTGCTTCCACTTCGATCCCAAGATCGAAGCCTGGCGCAAGACCAGGGCGGCGGACGTCGATTTCGCGCGTCTGCCGTCCAGCCTCGGTCACCCGGAAGGCGTGCTGCACCAGAAGGCCTATTTCACGGCGCAGTCGCTCAACATCGGCGACAAGATCCACACGCCGCTGTTCGATGCCATTCACGTCAAGCACGACACCTCGTTGTTCACGCAGGGCGGCATCGCCACGCTGTTCTACCGCCAGGCCGCCATTTCCGAAGAGGTGTTCAACGGCACGTTCACGGGCTTCGCGGTCGATAATCAGGTCCGCCGTACCGACGCGCTGCTGCGCGCCTACGGCATCGCCAGCGTCCCGGCGATCGTGGTCGGCGGCAAGTACACGACCAATGCGTCGCTGGCCGGCGATTTCGACAAGATGATCAAGGTGACCGACTTCCTCATCGAGAAGGTCCGTCAGGAACGCAAGAAATAAATACCAACCGGGGCTCGCTGCGGGCGACGCCGCGGCAGCTGAGGCGCACGTTCGTCGCCGCCCGGCTCCTGGCCGGGCTTTTTGTTGGTGCGGGGACCGGTTCCGGTGCCGCTACCGCGGCCGAGCTGCCGCTGATGTCGGTCGACCGGGCCTGCGAGCGCCTGGGGCAGCGCCTGCAGAGCGTCGATCCGAACGACTGCCGGCGGGCCGGCTTCCATCTTGGTGACGGCGCCAGCCGCTGGCACCAGGCCCTGCTCTATCGCGATTTCCCGGCGCGCGGCGACGTGTTCCAGCCGCGCCGCGTACTGCTGATCGGCGGTATCCACGGCGACGAATTCTCGAGCGTCAGCATGGTGTTCCAGTGGATGCGCAAGCTCGAACAGGAGCGCATCCAGCCGTTCTACTGGCGCGTGATTCCGAGCGCGAACCCGGACGGTCTGTTCGCCAACCCGGCGACGCGCGAGAACCTCGCCGGCGTCGATCTCAATCGCAATTTTCCGAGCGCCGACTGGAACCAGCGCGCGCTGTCTTACTGGCGCAGCCGCACGGGCTCGGACAAGCGGCGGTTTCCGGGCAAGTCGTCGATGTCGGAGCCCGAGACGCGCTGGTTGGTGTCGCAGATCGAAAGCTTCAAACCCGACGCGATCGTCTCGGTGCACGCACCCTACGGCGTACTCGACTACGACGGCCCGCTGCGCCCCCCCGAGCGTTTCGGCTACCTGCGCCTGCAACCCCTCGGCGTCTACCCGGGCTCGCTAGGCAACTACGCGGGCGTCGACCGCAAGCTGCCGGTGATCACGCTGGAGCTGCCCAACGCCGGCAGCATGCCGACTGCGGCGCAGTCGCAGCGCATCTGGAGCGACATGCTGAACTGGCTCGCCCGCAATCTGCCCAGAGAGCGACCGCCGCTCTACGAGCGCCTGGACGACGAGGTCTGGCTGAACCAGCCCCGTGACCCCTGAGGTGCTTCGTCACGCTACTGCGCCGGGTCGGGGCTCGAAATGTTCTCGCGCTACCCGCATGCTCCGCTTTCGGCGCTCTCGTACCTACGCGAGCTGCCGTCGCCCATAGGACCTGGGAAAGCTTCCCGGCTAGCGGGAGCGGGTTGCCAGCTTCGGCAGGCTCTGGACTCCGATCGAGTCGGGCAATGCGCCGTAGCGGTGCGCGAGCCAGCGCTCCTGAAAGCAGTAACGGGCGACGTTGCTGATGTCGTAGAGATACCAGGCGTTGACCGAGCCGCCGATCACGGCGCCGACCACCGGCATCGCGCTGGCTGCCTTGCGCCAACCCAGATGCCGGCCAGCCTGCAGAGCGAGATTGTTGAGGCTCATCGTCGCGGCCTCCTTGGCGAGTTCACGTTCGGCCGCGCGCTCGATGCCGTCGCGCCAGGCGGCGTCGTCGAGCTCGACGTTGTTGCGCCAGACCGCCTTCTGCGCGGCCTGCTTCTCCTCGACCGAATTGGCCGATGCGAGCGCGAAGATGGCAATGCCGAGCCGCCGGCTCTCCTCGGGCGTCATCACCTGGCCGTAGCACAGGGCGGTGCGCTGGATGCTGCGAAACGCCAGCACCAGCAGTGCGGGCACGTCGGCGACCATGCCGGCCGCCCCGGCGATGCCGAGCACCGCGCCGGCCCCGCCGGCCATCGCCATGCCGCGCCGGCGCATCTGGGCCGAAAGCCGATCGCAGACCTTGAGATCGGCGTCCAGCAGGTCTTCGATGCGTGTCACCTTGGCCTGCTTGAGCAGGGCCGCATGGCCGGAGAAGCGACCGGCCGTGGCCTGCACCGCGGTCAGTGCGGTACGCAGTGCTTCGGTCGGGATCATCGACTGCACCGCTTGGCTCGCCGGACCGGCGGCCTTGCCGAACCAGCGAGCGGCCGGGGGGGGCTCCTGCACCTGCCAGCGGCGGATTTCGGCGAGGCGATCGAGTTCGTAGCGGTTCATGGGCTCACCTTAATGCGCAGTGCTGAACGATTGCCGCGGGCCCCGAAATCCTACACAGGCGCTCCGCTTCGCAGGCAGGCCGTGACCCGCCGGCGGGTCACGGCCCCTAAGTCAGTCTCAGCCCGCCATCCACCGGCAACACCGCGCCGTTGATGTAGCCGGCTTCGTCGGACAGCAGAAAGCGGATCGTGCGGGCCACCTCGGCGCCGCCGCCGAGCTGCTTCATCGGAATGCGCTGCTCCTCGGCGAAGCGCGCGGCTTCGTCGAGATTGTCGCCGACGCCCCAGATCATTCGGCCCGGGGCGACGCCGTTGACGCGGATGCGCGGGGCGAGCTCGATCGCCAGGCTTTCGGTCACCGACCACAACCCGGCCTTGGCCGCGCAATAGGCGACGTAGCCCGGCATCGGCTTGCGCGCATGGATGTCGAGCACGTTGACGATGGCCCCGCGCTGCATGCGGGCCGCGCAGGCCTTGGCGAGAAACAGCGGGCCTTTGAGGTTGCTCGCGATGAGGTCGCCGAATTGCGCGGGCGTCAGGGCCTGGAGCGCGGTCGGGTAGAAGCTCGACGCATTGTTGACGAGAGCGTCGAGCCGGCCCCAGTACTCGAGCGCGGTCTGCGCGAGCGCCTCCGGCAACGCATCGTCGGCCATGTCGCCGGCGAAGCAGGCGGCCGAGTTCGGACGGCGGGTGTTGAATTCGGCTTCGAGCCGCCGAGCACCCTCGCCCGAGAGCCGGTAGTGCAGCAATATGCGATAGCCGGCCTCGTGCAAGGCGGTCGCGATGGCCGAGCCGATGCGGCGGCCGGCGCCGGTGACGATGGCGACAGGGGCTGATTCTGTGGAGTCGGGCTTCATGGCCTGCGGCGGAGCGACGTTGCGGCTGAAGGGGCTCCGTCACGGGAGCGCGGTATGATGGAACGGCTCATTCCCCGCCCATTTCCTGTTCCCTATTGTCGCCGAAGCGGCGCGGTTCGTGCGCGGCTTCAGGCCCGCCAACGTACCTCCCTGATTCTCACTCGATGCTTGACGCCATCCTGCTGGGCCTCATCGAAGGCCTCACCGAATTCCTCCCCATTTCCAGCACCGGGCATCTGCTGATCGCCGAACACTGGCTCGGTCGCCGCTCCGATCTGTTCAACGTCATCGTGCAGGCCGGCGCGATCCTCGCGGTGACCCTGGTCTATCGCGAGCGCCTGCGCGAGCTCGCCACCGGCTGGAACAAGCCGGAACTGCGCGACTACTCGATCAAGCTCTTCGTGGCATTTCTGGTGACGGCAGTGCTTGGCCTGCTGGCCAAGAAGCTCGGCGCCGAACTGCCCGAAACCACGCGCCCGATCGCCGCCGCGCTGATCGTCGGCGGCCTGATCATCTTCATCGTCGAAGGCTGGGCCAAGCGTCAGCCGATCCGCGACCTGGTGACCTGGAAACTCGCGTTCGCCGTGGGCGCTGCGCAGGTCATCGCGGGCTCGTTCCCGGGCACTTCGCGTTCGGCCGCCGCGATCTTCGTCGCCATGCTGGCCGGGCTGACCAATCGCAAGCTCGCGGCCGAGTTCGCGTTCATGGTGGGCATTCCGACCATGTTCGCGGCCAGCGCTTACGAACTGCTCAAGCTCGCCATGCACGGCCAGTTGCAGAGCGAAGCCTGGGGTGAGCTCGCGGCCGGATTCGCGGTGGCGGCGGTCACCGGCTTCGTCGCCGTGAAGTGGTTGCTGCGCTATGTCGCAGGGCACAGCTTCATCCTGTTCGCCTGGTACCGAATTGCGCTCGGCGCCGTTTTGTTGATATTGCTTGGGTAGCGCCACCTGAATTGAGGGGCAGCGGCGGACCAGGCGGAGGGGCCGGACGCCGGTGAGCAATTCGCAGAAGACCAGGGAGACAGGGTCATGAAAACCAGGAGAAGCCGGTTTACCGGCAAGCACGCGGCTTGGCTGCTTTCGTCCACGCTGACGGTTTCATTCACCGCTGGGGCCGGCGAGGGTCTGTACATCGGGGTCGGAGGCGGGATCAATTTCCTCGACAAGCAGAAATACGACCTCTACTACCCCAACGGGGGCGGCCTGGTTGACGACGGCACCGAGATCGGCCAGATCAGATTCAAGGATGGCTGGGCCGGCGGACTGGTGCTCGGCTACTCCACCGACAGCGGACTGCGGCCCGAGCTCGAACTGCTCTACCGTCGGAATGATCTCGATCACATTCATATCGAGCCGGCCGGCCTGCTGTCCGGTCTGTTGACGCCGAACGGCACCGATCCCGACGGGGTCGAGGGCAAGCAGGACGCGCAGACGGCGATGGTCAATCTCTGGCTCGACCTGTTCCGCCACAGCCGGGTCCGGCCATATGCCGGACTCGGGGCCGGTGCGGCGCGCATCGCCATTCGCGACAGCGGCTACGACGGCGAAGATTTCAACAATACCGCCACGACCGCCTTCGCCTATCAAGCCGGAGCCGGACTGGGGTTCGATCTGAGCGATCGGCTGACCTTGTCTTTCGACTATCGCTACCTACGGACCGATCGCAGCAGGTTCAATTTGCTGCGCGACGATCCGGCCACGCGTGTGAGATTTCGCTACGAGGCCCAGACCGCGCTGCTGAGCCTGCGCTATTCGTTCGGCCAGCCGGCCGAGGAGGCGCCGCCACCGGCTCCGCCGCCGGTCGAAGTAGTGGCCCCGGTCGAACCGCCGGCTCCGCCTCCTCCCCCGCCGCCGCCGTGTGAGGCGCCCAAACCGGGCCAGCCGTTTTCGCTCGAAGGCTGCGAGGTCGGACAGACGCTGGTCCTGCATGGCGTGAACTTCGAGTTCGACAAGTCCAGGCTCACCGCCAACGCCAAGACCCTGCTAGACATGGTGGCCGACGCCTTGCTCGCGCGGCAGGACATTCAGATCGAGATCGCCGGTCACACCGATTCCAAGGGCGCCGACGCCTACAACCAGAAGCTGTCCGAAAGCCGGGCCGACGCGGTCAAGCTCTACCTGATCGAACGGGGCATCGACGGCTCGCGGATGAGCACGGTCGGTTACGGAGAGACCCGGCCGATCGTCGACAACGCGACTGACGAGGGCCGTGAGCTCAACCGCCGTGTCGAGCTGCGCGTGACCGGGTCGAACCCGGCCGACGGCCCGGCACCGACGGTCGCCTCGCCGGGGCCCGAAGGCGATGTTCTGCCGCCGCCGGCAGAGCCTTCCCCCGCTCTCTGAGCGACGCGTGCTGTGACCCAAAAGGCCGGCTTGCGCCGGCCTTTTTCATGTCGCGGACCCGTCCTGAACCGTCGGGTCCGACTGCTTCCAGCGCTTGAGCGCCTGCTCGCGCCGCAGCTTGATCTGCTCGCTGATCGCCGGCCCCTGGAATCCGTCGCGCATGACCTCGCCGGCCTGGATCGTCAGCGCCACCTCGCGGGCCCGGCGCAGGTAATCGACGGCCGGATACTCGCAGTCCTCGAGCCCGAGCCTGCCGCGGGCGTCGCAGAGGCAGCTCTGCAAGGCCTGCTCGAAACCCTCGCCGCTCTTGCGGAAGGCACCGAGCCGGTCGAGCAATGCGAGCAGGGTGGCGGGTCGCAGCTCGCGCGCCCGGTGCACGTTGAGATGATCGCGCGTGACCGCCAGCGCGAGCTCGCGACACGGGTTCGGCACGCGCAGGCGTTCGCAGAACGCGGCTACCAGCGGCAGCCCGCGCTCCTCATGCATGCGGTGGCTCGGCCATTCCGACACCGGGGTCGCGGCCTTGCCGAGATCGTGCAGCAGCGCACTCACGCGCACCGGCAGCGCGAATCGGTGGCGCACCGAAGCATCCACCGCCATCAGCGTGTGGCGCAGCGTATCGACCTCGGGGTGATAGTCCGCCCGCTGCGGAACCCCGCGCAGGGCGGCGACTTCGGGCATCACGCGCGCAAGCGCCCCGCTGGCTTCGAGGTCTTCGAAGAACACGCTGGGCTGGTCCGATTCCATCAGCGCGCGCTCGGTTTCCTTCCAGACGCGCTCGGGCACGAGGTCGTCGGCTTCGCCGGCTTCGACCATCCGCTTGAGCAGGGCCTGGGTCTCGGCTGCGACCGTGAAGCCGCGAGGGGCATAGCGCGCATGGAAGCGCGCGAGCCGCAGGATACGTACCGGGTCTTCGGTGAAGCTCGCCGAGACGTGGCGCAAAACCTTGGCTTCGAGGTCGGCCCGGCCGCCGTACGGGTCGATGATCCGGCCGTCCTCGTCCTGCGCCATCGCGTTGACCGTGAGATCCCGGCGCATGAGGTCTTCTTCGAGCGTAACCGCCGGCGAGGCGTCGGTGACGAAGCCGCGATAGCCGCGCCCGGACTTGCGCTCGGTGCGCGCGAGCGCGTGTTCCTCGCCGGTCTCGGGATCGATGAACACCGGAAAGTCGCGGCCCACGGGCCTGTAGCCAGCGGCGACCATCTCGTCCTGCGTGGAGCCGACCACCACCCAGTCGCGCTCGGTGACCGTGCGACCGATCAAGGCATCGCGCACCGCGCCTCCGACCAGGTACTTCTTGATTCCGGCTTTCATCGGCTGCTCGGCCTCAACCGCCCGGCGTGATCGGCTTGAGCAGCTTGTCGGCCGATTGCGGCTGCCCGGTCGCTCGCCAGCCGAACACCGCGCTGTGCCAGGTCACGCGCTGAATGTAGCTGCGGGTTTCGTTGTAAGGGACGTTCTCGATCCAGACATCGGCATCGAGCGATTCCGTGGGCGGGCGCCAGCGTTGCACCGGTCGCGGTCCGGCGTTGTAGGCGCCGAGCACGAGCATGAATTCCTGCTCGTAGCGATCGAGCAGCTCCTTGAGGTGCAACGCCCCGAGCCGCGTGTTGACGGCCGGGTCCAGCAGCGCGCTAGCGTCGGGCGCGGGCTGGCCCTGGCGGCGCGCGGTCTCGCGCGCGGTGCTCACGAGCATCTGCAGCAGGCCGAGTGCATCGGCCCTGGAGCGCGCGCGCGGGTCGTAGAGGCTTTCCTGGCGCATGACCGCGAAGATCCATTGGCTCGGCACGCCCGAAAGCTTGGCCGCAGCCTGCACTTCGGACTCGAACGGACGCGGATAGAGCAGCTCGAAATCGTCGAACACCTGCGCCTTGCTCGCGGCGGTGACGGTCTGCACCCAGGCGTTCCAGGTGCCTGGCAGCCGCGCGGCCTGCATCGCCTGGGCCGGCGTCAGCGAGGCCAGCGTTTCGCCCCATTCGAGCGACGACCATTCGCTGCGCCCGGCGAGCCAGAGTTCGCGGGCGCGCTGCACGCCGGGCTGCTGCACGAGCTGGCGCTGCAGCGCCGGATCCTGCGGAGCGGAGATCTGCGTCGGCGTGAAGCCGCGACCCAGGCGCCCGGCGGCGAGCAGCGGGTAGTAGCCGTTCTCGGCGAGCAGGCCTTCGTACAAATCTTTCGCGACTTTCGCACCCTCGGCATCGCCCTTGGCGGCGCGCGCGCGAGCCTTCCAGTAGCGCCAGCGCGGTTGCGCCGCGAGCGTCGCCGGCATCTGGTCGATCCAGCTGGCGGCCAGCGACCATTGGCCGATCCACAGCGCCGCACGCACGCGCCACTCGTGCGCCCGCTCGTCCAGCGCTGCGAGATCCACCTGCTGGAACGCGGTGACCGAACCCGGCAAGCGGCTCCAGGCGTGACCGAGCGCGACCTCGCGGCGCAATTCTCCGGGCGTCGCCGGCGACGCGAGCGGGCACGGGCTGCCGCAGGCCGCGATCAGCGCATTGACGCGCGGAGCCGCGGCGAGCGGATCGCGCCGCGAAATCTTGATCACCGCGGCGGCGATCGCGGCCGGCTCCTGCTGGTTGATCAGCGCCGGGCCACCCGCGATCAGCGCATCGATCTCGCGATCGGGATTGCCGAGCAGCCGGGCCCATCCGCGCAACGGCGGCGCTGCCTCGGGCGGCAGCGACTTGAGCAGGAACAGGGCGAGGTCGGCATTGCCGGCTTCGAGCGCCAGGCGGGCCCGGCGCTCGTTGCGCTCGGGCGTCAGCCAGCCCTGGCCGCGTGCCCATTCGAACGGGGCGACGCAGGCGTCCGGCAGCTGCGAGCCGGTCATCCAGACGCCGAGCAGCGTGTCCTGCAGCTGGGCGAGCGCAGCGGGCTCGGCCGGCGGCGTGGCCGTGAGCGCGCGCAGTCGTTCGCACTTGAGCCGGGCGTCGGCGCGGTTGTTGGCGTAGTGCTTGATGAAGTCCGGCCAGCGCTGGCGGCGCGCCAGGTCGAGCAGCCAGTCGCGGCGCAGGTCACGCGTCCACGGCGCGTCGCCGTCGCGGCCCAGCAACGCCGCGATCGCGGTGTCGTCTGGCGCCAGGCCATAGCGCATCGGCATGCGCAGGCGCTGAGCCTCGAGATACGGGTAGAGCATGTAGCCGCGCAGCGCATCCGAAGCCTCGCCAGTGCTGCCGGCGAGCTGTGGGGCCGGCATCGCTTCGAGCGCACTGAGCTGCTGGACGAACTCGGCGCGAACCGCGGCGTAGGGATCGACCGGCGGAGCGGGCTGCTGCGCCTGGGCGGTCAGGCCCAGGCTGGTGCACAGCACGAAGCTGAGCCGGCGCAGTGGCAGGCCGGCGCGTCGGGGGTTGGCGGGTCGGTCGTTCACACCGCCATCTTAGCCGCGCGGGCTGAACCGAGCCGATTCCCGATCGTCGTTTGGCCGGTCCGTGGGCCCGAGTCGGGTGTCATATAGACAAAGCATCCCGATGCTTAGACGGCATGCGAACGGCAAGCTACCATCCCGGCGAAACGCGTCTGTAAACGAGCTGGTAAAGGCAAGGGAACATGTTGAGGCGTAAACGAAAGGCTCTTGCCATGGCCGTGCTGTCGGCGTTCATGACGTCGGTGCTGTCCGCTTGTGTGTCGACGCCGGTCGCCGACAGCGGCGAATATGCCGCCGCCCACACCCCCCGCATTCCGCCTCCGGCCGGCATCATCCCGCCGCCGCAATCCAGCTCGCGTTTGCCGAGCTACAACGAATCCGGCACCACGCCGCCGCATCCCTCGTTCGAATTCGAGAACACGCTGCCCGATCCGCGCGCTACGCCGGCCTACAAAAAGTCCACGCGCGCCGAGGACGAGCAGCGCATCACCGCCGAGCGTCTCGCCCAGTGGCAGCGCAGCGGCTCGGGCCTGTCCTCGATCACGACGACCGGCCTGGTCACACAGGGCGTGCAGCCGGCGCTGGTGCCGGCCGTGCAGACCAGCTATTCGGCGCCGGTCACCCAGACCGCTATGCCGACCGAGGGTCCGGGTTACGCGCAGACCGACTACTACGCGGGGGATTACGCCGGCAGTTCCAGCGGCGCGGTGATTCCGCCGATGCCCCAGTCCGCGCGCCCCGGCGAGTGCTACGCGCTCGTGCGCACGCCCGAGCAGTACCGCAGCGTCTCGCGCGACTACGTCGTGCGTCCGGGCTACGACAGCATCCAGGTCACGCCGGCGCGCTACGAATCGCAACAGCAGAGCTACGTTTCGAACGAATCCTACGAGCGCCTCGAGATCATTCCGGCCACCTTCAAGACGGTGTCCGAGCGCGTCGAAGTGTCGCCGCCGTCGGTGCGCTACCTGGCCAGCGAACCAGTCTACGAGACGGTGTCCGAGCGCATCCTCGAAACCCCGGCCCGCCAGACCTGGAAGCGCGGCCGCGGTCCGATCCAGCGCGTCGACAATGCCACCGGTGAAGTCATGTGCCTGGTCGAAGAGCCGGCCGTCTACAAGACCGTCACGCGCAAGGTGCTCAAGCAGCAGCCGCAGATGCGCGAAGTGCAGGTGCCCGGCGAATACCGCACGGTGACGCGCCGCGTGGTCGACCAGCCGGCCCAGGTGCGCCGCGTGGTGGTGCCCGAGCAGCGTTCGACGATGACCGTGCAACGCCTCGTGCAGCCGGCCAGCTACAACACCGTTCGCGTGCCCGACCAGATGGGCAGCATCACCGCCCGCGAACTCACCGCCCCGTCGACGCTCGAATGGCGGCCGGTGCTCTGCGAAACCAACATGAACGACAGCACCGTCACGCGCGTGCAGCGCGCGCTCAAGAGCGCCGGCTTCGATCCGGGCCCGATCGACGGCAAGGCCGGCGCCAGGACCATGGACGCGCTCAATGCCTACCAGCGCTCCAAGGGCCTGCCGGAAGATCGTTACCTGAACCTGCAGACCTTGCAGGCGCTCGGGGTCAGCTCGTACGGCTAGGACCGGCCTCGGTTCAACTCGACAGAAAAAGCCCGCGTACATCGCGGGCTTTTCGTTGCTCGACGGTCCGGCTCAGGAATCGAGCCTGCCGGCTTGCGGCAGCAGGCTCACGCCGCGCAACGGGCTGGCGAGGATCGCGTCGTGCAGCGCGGTGATCGCGGCCAGGCGCGGGAAGGTCTTGCGCCAGACCAGCGCGATGCGCCGCGACGGCGGCTTGGCCGCGAACGGCTTGGCGACGATGAGCCCGGAATCGTCGCTGCGGTTCTCGACCGACGATCGCGGCAGCACGGTGATGCCGAGCCCGCCGGCGACCATGTGGCGAATGGTTTCGAGCGAGCTGCCGGTCTGCGCGCGCGGGCCCTCGCCGTCCGGGTCGACGCACTTCGGACAGGCCTCGACGACCTGGTCGCGGAAGCAATGGCCCGGGCCCAGCAGCAGCAGATGCTCCTCGGCGAGCTTGCGCGCGGGAATCGCGTCCTCGTGGTTCCAGCGATGGTCCTGCGGCAGCAGCACGACGAAATCCTCGTCGTAGAGCGGCCAGGCCATGAGGTTCTGCTGGTCGATCGGCAGCGCGACGACGGCGACGTCGAGCTCGTTGTCGCGCAGCTGCTCGAGCAGCTTGGCGGTGAAGTTCTCCTCGATCACCAGCGGCATCGTCGGCGTGCGCTCGCGCAGCACCGGAATCAGGTGCGGCAGCAGGTAGGGCCCGACCGTGTAGATCGCGCCGAAACGCAGCGGGCCGGACAGCTCGTCGCGGCCTTCGTGGGCGATGTCCTCGACGAGCTTGGCCTCGGCCAGCACGCGGCGGGCCTGAGCGATCACGCGCTCGCCGACCGGCGTCGGCCGCGCTTCGCCGCGGTTGCGCTCGAACAGCAGCACGCCGAGCTCGTCCTCGAGCTTCTTGACGGCCACCGACAGCGTCGGCTGCGAGACGAAGGAGCGCTCGGCCGCGCGACCGAAATGGCGTTCCTTGTCGAGATTGACGAGGTAGCGCAGTTCGGTGAGCGTCATAGCCAGTCGCGCGGCGTAAGGTATTGGGCGAGCGCGGCCTCGGCGCTGCCGGCTTCGGGCTCGAACTGGTATTGCCAGCTCGCGAGCGGCGGCATCGACATCAGGATCGATTCGGTGCGCCCGCCGGACTGCAGGCCGAACAGGGTGCCGCGGTCGAACACGAGGTTGAACTCGACGTAGCGGCCGCGCCGGTACAACTGCCAGGCGCGCTCGCGTTCGCCGTAAGCCGTCGCCCGACGGCGCTCGACGATCGGCAGGTAGGCCTCGAGAAAGCCGTCGCCGACGCTGCGCATGAGGCCGAAGCTGGCGTCGAAGCCGCCCTCGTGCCAGTCGTCGAAGAACAGCCCGCCGACGCCGCGCGTCTCGCCGCGATGCTTGAGCAGGAAGTAGTCGTCACACTGGCGCTTGAGGCGCTCGTAGACGCCGTCGCCGCTCGCCGCGCAGGCCTTGCGGGCGACCGAATGCCAGTGCCTGGCGTCCTCCTCGAATACGTAATACGGGGTCAGGTCGAAGCCGCCGCCGAACCACCAGACGGGTTCTTCGCCGGGCTTTTCGGCGACGAAGTAGCGCACGTTGGCGTGCGCGGTCGGAATGTACGGATTGCGTGGATGCAGCACCAGCGACACGCCCATCGCGCGAAAGCCGCGGCCCGCGAGTTCGGGCCGGTTGGCGCTCGCCGACGGCGGCAGCCGGTCACCCGCGACGAGCGAGAAGCCCACGCCGGCGCGCTCGAACAGCTCGCCGCCTTCGAGGATGCGGGTGACGCCGTCACCGCGCAGCGGCGCGTCGTCGGGCTTGCGCCAGGCGTCGGCGAGGAATTTCTTCGAGCCGTCGGCAGTTTCGAGGGCGCTGCAGATGCGCGCCTGCAGCTCGCGCAGATAGGTTTCGACGGCGGCGGAATTCATTGCGAAAGACGGAACGGAAGGAGCCGAAAGGCTAACCCGTCTCCGGTCTGCCGTCTCCCGGCCTCAGGCGCGGACCGTGCGTCCGGACAGCAGATCGCGAATCACCGTCGGCCGGGCCGAGCGGCCGAGCGCTCCGGGGACGACCGCGTCGATCTGCCTGCCGAAGCGCAGGCGCACTTCGGTGAGGGTTTTGGCGGGCGCCTGGCCGCTGAGGTTCGCGCTGGTCGAAACCACCGGGCCGACCGCATCGCAGAGTGCCTGGGCGACCGGCTGGCGCGTCAGGCGCACCGCGATCTTGCCGCTGCCGCCGGTGATCCACGGCGGGGCCGCGGGCGTCGCCGGCCACAGCCAGGTGAACGGGCCGGGCCAGGTGCGGTAGGCGCGCTCTTCGATCTTCTCGTTGAGCGGCTGCAGCCAGGGCTCGATGTCCTCGAAATGCGAGGCGATGACGATGAGCCCCTTCTCGGCCGGGCGGCGCTTGAGTTCGAGCAGGCGCATGACCGCGGACCGGTTCAGCGGGTCGCAACCCAGGCCCCAGACGGCTTCGGTCGGGTACGCGATCAGCCCGCCGTCGCGCAGGGCCTTGTGGGCCTGGCGCAGATGGATCGAGCTGACGACTGGTGCGTCGAACTTGGCGGGCTTCAAGACTTCTTCTTCGCGGACGATTTCTTGACCGCTTTCTTGGTGGCGCTCTTCTTGGCCGGGGCCTTCTTCGCGGAGGCCTTCTTGGTGGCGGCCTTGGCCGCAGCGTCCGCCTTGTCGGCCGACTTCCCGCCCTTCTTGCCCTTTGCGGGTTTATCCCTAAGAGCAGCTTCGTTCAAGAAAAACTCACAATCCAGGGCCGACAGCGATTCCGGATCGCGCGTCTTCGGAATGTTCGCCCGGCGCGTGCCATCGGTGATGTAGGGCCCGAAGCGGCCCTTGACGATGCGGATGCCGGTGCCGTCGAAGACCTTGATCGTCGCGGCTTCGAGCGCGGCCGCCTTCTGCTCGATCAGCTCGATCGCGCGCGGCAGGCCGATGGTGTACGGATCGTCGTCGCGCTTGAGCGAGACGTAGCTCTTGCCGTGCTGCACGTAGGGCCCGAAGCGGCCGATGTTGACCTTCACTTCTTCGCCGTTCGGCAGCGTGCCGAGCCGGCGCGGCAGTTGGAACAGGGCCAGCGCATCCTCGAGCGTGATCGTGTCGATGCGCTGGTTGGCGCGCAGCGAGGCGAAGCGCGGCTTCTCGGGGTCGTCCTTGGTGCCGATCTGCACGAACGGCCCGAAGCGGCCCAGGCGCGCGGACACCGGCTTGCCGGTTTCGGGGTCGATGCCGATCTGGCGCGCTTCCGAGACTTCCTGGCGCGACAGCTCCATCTTCTCGTCGACGCGCGGCTTGAAGCTGCCCCAGAAGTCGGCGAGCAGCGGCTGCCAGGCTTTCTCGCCGCGCGAGACTTCGTCGAGCGAATCTTCGAGCTTGGCGGTGAACTCGTAATCGACGTACTGGTTGAAGTGATCGGTCAGGAACTTGTTGACGATCATGCCGACGTCGGTCGGGGTGAACTGCTTGCCGTCCAGGCGTACGTAGTCGCGCGCCTGCAGCGTGCTGATGATGGTCGCGTAGGTCGACGGACGGCCGATGTCGAATTCTTCGAGCGTCTTGACCAGCGAAGCTTCGGTGTAGCGCGGCGGCGGCTGGGTGAAATGCTGCTCGGCGTCGAGCTCGAGCAGGTTCACGGTCTCGCCGACCACAAGCACCGGCAGGCGCTTGTCGTCCTCGTCGTCGTCCTCGCTCTTGTCGAGCGGGTCGGTGACCTTGATGTTGTACGCGGCCAGAAAGCCCGGCTCGAGCAGTACCGAGCCGTTGGCGCGGAACGCGTGCTGCGCGCCGGCCTTCAAGTCGGCGGCCACGGTGTCGAACACCGCGGCGGTCATCTGGCAGGCCATCGTGCGCTTCCAGATCAGCTCATAGAGCTTGGCCTGGTCGGGCGTCAGGTAGCGTGCGACGGACTTGGGCGTGCGCAGCGCCGAGGTCGGGCGCACGGCTTCGTGCGCTTCCTGGGCGTTCTTGCTCTTGCTCTTGTAGTAGCGCGGTTCGGGCGGCAGCGTGCTGGCACCGAATTCGCTGACGATGGTCTTGCGGATCTCGGCGATCGCTTCCTGCGCGAGGCTCACCGAGTCGGTACGCATGTAGCTGATCAGGCCGACGGTGTCGCCGCCGAGGTCGACGCCTTCATAAAGCTGCTGCGCGGTGCGCATCGTGCGACTCGACGTGAAGCCGAGCTTGCGGTTGGCTTCCTGCTGCAGCGTCGAGGTCGTGAACGGCGGCGACGGATTGCGGCGGCGCTGCTTCTTGTCGACGCTGGCGACTTTGAGCGAACCCTGCGCAGCCGCGAGGATGCGCTTGCGCGCGGCCTCGGCGCCGCCTTCCTCGGTCAGCGTGAACTGTTCGACTTTCTGCCCGTCGAGCTCGATGAGCTTGGCCGAGAACGACTGCGCTTCCTTCTGCGCGCGCGCTTCGAGCGTCCAGTATTCCTGGGCGACGAAGGCCTTGATCTCTTCCTCACGCTCGCAGATCAGGCGCAGGGCCGGCGACTGCACGCGGCCGGCCGACAGGCCCGGCTGCACCTTGCGCCAGAGCAGCGGCGACAGGTTGAAGCCGACCAGGTAGTCGAGCGCACGGCGCGCCTGCTGGGCGTTGACGAGATCGTCGGCGATATCGCGCGGATGGGCGATGGCCTCGCTGACCGCGCGCTGGGTGATTTCGTGAAACACCACGCGCTTGACGGTCTTGCCCTTGAGCGCGTTCTTCTCTTTCAGCAACTCGACCAGATGCCAGGAAATGGCCTCGCCCTCGCGATCAGGGTCGGTGGCCAGATAGAGCGAGTCGGCGTCCTTCAGGGCGCTGGTGATTGCCCGCACGTGCTTCTCGTTGCGGTCGATGATCTGGTACTTCATCTGGAAATCGGCTTCCGGATCGACCGCGCCGTCCTTGGGCACCAGGTCGCGCACGTGTCCGTACGAAGCGAGCACTTCGTAATCCTTGCCGAGGTACTTCTTGATCGTCTTGGCCTTGGCCGGCGACTCGACGATAACCAGATTCTTGCTCATTCCCGCCACTGCTGGGCGCGGGCCGGGGTGGCCGCGGGACCGTGCTTATAAAGGGAAGCCGCCGCGCCTGTCTAGCGAGACTTTCGAAGATTTCAACTCTCCGGGCCCGGTTTTCGACGGGTAATCGCAATGAAAAATGTCCGCTGTCAACAGATTTCTGCTCCCACCGAAGCTGGCGCAAATCCATATCTGACGCGGGCTTGGAAAGTGTCCGGGTCGCGGGTGCGAAGGTGCTGCATCCGAGCCATAAGCCTCACGGAAGCTTGGGGATATTGCGCTACGGCGGCCTCAGGCTTGAGCCAGAGCCTAAATCCGGCTACGCGGACCGGAGCTTGTAGGCGCTGCGAGCACATCAGACCGCCACAAACCCGCCATCGACGAGCAGCTCCTCGCCGCCGACGAAACTGCTCTCGCCCGATGCAAGAAAGAGCACTGCTTTGGCGATCTCCTCGGTCCGGGCGAGCCTGCCAAACGGAATGGTCTGCAGCATCCATTCCTCGGCGCCGGCATTGTCCTGCAGGTAGGTCTGCATTGCGGGTGTCAGCACCATGCCGGGCGAGACCACGTTGACGCGGATGCCCCGGTCTTTCAGGTCGGCCGTCCAAGTCCGCGCGAAGGAGCGGATAGCCGCCTTGGTGGCGCTGTAGATCGAGAGGTTGGCGAAGCCCTTGCTGCCTGCACCCGAGCCGGCCAGCACTATCGCCCCGCCTACCGACATCAGCGGCAAGGCTTTTTGCACGGTGAACACCATGCCCTTGACGTTGGTGTTGAAGACGCGGTCGAAGTGGTCCTCCGCAACGCTGCCGATGGGCGCGGACTCGGACACACCCGCATTGGCGAATACGATGTCCACACGGCCATGGTCGCGCTGAATCCGCGCATACAGCCGATCAAGGTCGTCCAGCTCGGCGACATCGCCCTGAACGCCGACAGCGCCGTGGCCGATTTCCCGCACGGCCTCGTCCAGGCGCGCCTGTCGGCGGCCGGAGACATAGACGTGGGCGCCTTCTTCCGCAAAGGAGCGAGCGGTCGTCAGGCCAATGCCGTCTGTGCCGCCCGTTATCACCACGACCTTACCGTCGAATCGCTTCATGTCGTCCGCTCGCTTCCGAATAAGTGGAGGATACCTCCGTTTATAATGCGGAGGTATCCTCCACTTGGCAAACTTCAGGGGGATACCCGATTGGCCGACGAAACGTCGCTGCGAGCCGACGCACAGCGAAACCGTGAACGCATCCTCACAGCGGCAGAGGAAGTCTTTTTGGAGCGGGGTGCCGACGCGTCGTTGGAGGACGTCGCCAAGCGCGCCGGTGTGGGCATCGGAACGCTCTATAGACGCTTCCCTACACGGGAAGAACTGTTGGCAGCGGCCTACAGTGCGCGTTTCGTATCGTTCGCGCAGGCTAGCCGTGAGAGAACATCAGGCCTCGATCCAGCCGCCGCGGTGCGCGCCTATCTCGAAGAACTCGTGATCAGTAGCAAGGTCTATCGCGGGCTGGCCGCCTCGCTGGGAACAGTGCTGAAAATCGGCACCGCGGGCTGCCATGCCACGACCGAGGAAGGTAGGCGACTGCTGTTGCGTGCACAGACGGCGGGCGCCGTCCGTGCAGAGGTCAGTTTCGACGATCTGGTTTGTGTCGCGACCGCGATTACCCTGGCCGTGGAGCGCGAGGCCGATCCCAAGCCCCGCATTGGCCAACTGGTGGGCTTGTTCCTCGACGGGATTGGCACAGGGAAGGCGTCGAGGACTTGAAAAAAAGGCCGGCGCTAAGGCCGGCCCCACAACTCCATGGAAGCCCGAAGACGTGTCTCGGGCACACCATTTATAGGAGCCCGGCCGCTTTGGATCAGCCGCGGCCGCAGAGGATGGACAGCAGCGGATAGTTCGCGAACGGGCAGCTCGAACCGCTACCGGTTCCCGTGCCACCCGTGCCGGTTCCGCCGCCGAGACCGCCGGTCAGGGTGCCGAGCACCTGCTGCACGAGGTTCACCACCGGGGCGAGCACCGTGCCGCCGAGTGCACCGCCGGTTCCGCCATTGGCGCCGCCCGAGAGTGCCGCCGTCAGCGGGCCGAGGATTGCCGGCAGCACCTGGTTTTCGATCGGATCGAGGATCGGCGACAGCGCGCCGTTGAGCAGGCTGTCGAAGGCCGGCGAAAGCACCTGTCCCACAGTGCCCGCCACCAGCGTGGCGAGCTGGTTGGCAGCCTGCGCGATCTGGCTGCTGATCACGCCGGGCTGGCCGGCCTGCTCTTCGATCGCGGCGAGCGGCACGATCTGCGTGGTGACGTTGACGAGCAGGTGGTCGAGCAAGGTCTGCAGGGCGTTGCGGGTGCCGGCCGCGTTGTAGTTCAGTGCCGAATTGAGCAGGGCCTGGGTGTCGTTCAGCGCCGTCGAGATGGTCGACAGCGTGCCGCCCACCACCGGCACCTCGTAGGCCTGCGCCGGAATCTGCGCGAGCGCCGCCTGCAGGGCGGTGTTGAGCTGGGCGACCAGCGCCGCCGCGCTCGACAGCTGCAGGTCCGCGCCGCCGTTGCCGCCGCCGCTACCGGCCGACAGCTGGGTGGCGATCTGCTGCAGGACTGGGCCGAGCTGGGTCGACAGCGGCGCCAGCGGGGTGCCGTTCAAAGCGGTCAGCACCTGCTGGAGCTGGTCCAGCGAGAGCGAGCCGTCGGCGGAGCAGGACGCGGCGGTGCCTGCCAAGCCTTGCAGCAGCGTGCTCAGGTTGACGACGAGCGAGTTCATCGCATCGGTCAGCGCGGCCTGGTTGATCGCACCCGGGTTGGCAGCCGCCGACTGCAGCGGCGCGAGCACGGTGTCGACGATATCGAGCACGTTCTGGTTGACGATGGTGTCGGCGCAGACGAGGACCGACTTCAAAGGTGTGCCGTCGACGGTATTGGCGAGCGGCTCGATCACCGAGCTGCTGAGCTGCGACTGCACCGGATCGAGCGGGCCGGTGACGGCATTGCCGCCGATCGACGGGTTGTCCGGCGTGTCGCTGTCCGACCCGCTGGCTCCGCCGCCGCCTCCGCAGGCGACGAGCAAGGTCATGCTGCTGAGCGCAGCGGCCGAAAGAATGAGTTTGATGGACGGCTTGAGCATTGGGATCTCCCCCAGGTGTGAAAAGCTGGGAGGACCATAAGCCGCTGTTGCTGTAGGTTTTTTCTGACGGTGGAAGAACGGCTCAACGAGCGGGGATCGACGGTGCAGGAGTAAGAAATCAACACCGCCGGTCGTCTCCGACCGGCGGTTCATCAGCTTCCCACGAAAGGTTTTCGGGCCTGATGCGCAGTTCAGGTGCGCCGGCCGTCAGGAAACCTGCGTTACCTTTCGCCCCGCTCAGTGCAGATAGTCGCCCTGGTAATAGACGAGGTCTTCGACGTGCTCGAAAGCCTCCTCGGCCTCGGGCTGGTTGATCAGCACGAGCAGGCAGACCCATTTCACGCGCTCGAGGTCGATTTCGTTGTTGAAGGCCATCAGGCGGTCGATGACCACCTCGCGGTTGACCGAATCGAGAATGCCGAGCTGCTCGAGGTTGAGCAGAAAGCCGCGGCACTCGGGTGACAGCTTGGCGAGCTCTTCGCGCGCGTACAGGCGCATCGAGCGGCCGGCGCTGAAATCGAGCGGCAGCTGGCGTTGTTCGGAGAGCCCTTCGAGCCAGGTGAAGGCGTGGTCCACTTCGTCGAGCGGGAAGCCGGCGGCGGTCAGTTCGTCGCGCAGCGTGTCCTGGTTGTCGGTGTCGGAGAATTCGCCGTGTTGATAGTTCTCGAAGAGATACATCAGCACGTCCAGCACGGTTTCTTTCATGTCGATCCCATTCCGGTTTGAAGAATAAGCGACCTGCGATGCCAGGGCTTGCTTGCCGTGAATCGGCCTGAAAACAAGCACATGTCCACCTTAGCGATGGAGTGATAAATTGTCACCATTTATTTTTGTTGGCTAATTCTCCTAACAATCCGCGACGGCGGGTTCAGGGGGATGTCTGCCTCAGACGCATGATGCGGCCGACCGAATCGCTTGCAAGCCGGCCAGTCAGCTCGCCTTCGAGGAGCGCGCTGCCGATGCGCTCGGCCGACCAGCCCAGCCTTTCGGTCAGCTGGTCGACCGCGGTCGGTGCATCGTCGAGCGCCTGCAAAAGCACACGCAAATCATGCGCCGGTTCCGTGTCAATTGGAGCGTTCCTGTCGGAGATTTCATCTGAGAGGGTGTTCGTAAGGGCATGATTCCCGGTCTGAATCGAGAGCTGGAACGGCTTGGACTCGCCGACTTTGGGCTCGGTGTCGGGGTGTTCGAGCAGGCTGCCGAGCACGCCCGCGAGCTCGACGAAGACATCGTCGACGGTCTCGACGAGCTTGGCGCCCTGGCGGATCAGCTGATGGCAGCCGCGCGCGAGCGGGTTGTGAATGGAGCCCGGGATCGCGAACACCTCGCGACCCTGGTCGGCCGCGAGCCTCGCGGTGATCAGCGAGCCCGATTCGCGTGCCGCCTCGACCA
Source organism: Hydrocarboniphaga effusa AP103 (assembly GCF_000271305.1). Classification (GTDB taxonomy): domain Bacteria; phylum Pseudomonadota; class Gammaproteobacteria; order Nevskiales; family Nevskiaceae; genus Hydrocarboniphaga; species Hydrocarboniphaga effusa. The sequence goes on along the minus strand of NZ_AKGD01000001.1, from coordinate 1,963,863 downwards.
CCAGCACGCCGAGCGCCAGGCCCGAGATGAGCCGGTTGCGGCGCGGGAAGTGCTCGGCCTTCGGCGGCGTGCCGGGCAGGAACTCCGAGATCAGCAGGCCGTGGCCGGCGATCGCATGGGCGAGGTCGCGATGCTGGGCCGGATAGACGCGATCGAGCCCGGTGCCGCAGACCGCGATGGTACCGCCGCCGGCCGCGAGCGCCCCGCGATGCGCGGCTCCGTCGATGCCGAGCGCCAGGCCACTCGTAATGACGAGCCCGCGACTCGCGAGCGCCTCGGCGAAAGCCTGGGCGTTTTCGAGCCCGGCGGCGGTCGCGCTGCGGGCGCCGACGATGGCGAGCTGCGGGGCATCGAGCAGCCCGACGTCACCGATGCAGAACAGCGCCGGCGGCGAGGCGCCGATCTCGCGCAGCCGCTGTGGGTAGCGTTTATCGGTGTAGGCGAGCAGCTCGTGGCCGCTGCCGGCGAGCCAGGCGAGGTCGCGTTCGAGCCGGGCTTCGTCGGGCGTCTCGAGCGCGCTTTGTTCGGCCCCGCTCAGCGAAAGCCGCTTCCAGCCGCGGCGACCGGCGCCGATCGCGGCATCGGCGCTGCCGAACGCATCGACGAGCCGGCGAATCTCGGGCGTGCCGAGCGGGGAATGCAGCAGTTGCAGCCAGGCGCGCTGGTCGGCTGTCGAGAGGGCGTCGGTCATGGCCCACGCTAAGCGGGGGCGCGGCGCAGCGGCAAGGGCGGCGCTGGCCCAAATGGAGGACTAACTAACGACTGCTGCCCACCAGCGTGCCGGGTATGGGCGCTTCGACCTTGTCGAGCACGTGGGCGGGCCGGGTCACGCTCATGACCAGCGCGTACGACAGCCGGGCCGTGGTCTTGAACACGAGCATGAGCCCGGCCGGCTGGTCGGGCAGCTGCACGCGACCCTTCGCATGCGGATCGCGAACGAGCTCGCCCTGACGCAGGATCTGCAGCACGTGGCCGGCCTCGAGGCCCTGCTCGGCGCCGCGATTGATCGCCACGATCTGGTACTGGCTGATCTGCGAAAGGCCGTCGAAGGCCGCGACGATGCGCCCGCCGATCGCATGCGTCGGCGCATGCGGGTGGAAATCGGCCTTGAAGGCGTCGTCGTCGACCGGCAGCAGGCGATCGCCGATCAGCGCCTCGCGATACGTCGCGGCGAGCGCCATCGTCGCGGGCTGGCCGAACTGCCTGGCCTCCGCGAGGCCCACCGGAATCGCTTCGAGGCCGAGCACGCGCTGGTCGTCCGGGTCGCGATAGACCTGGCCCGGGCGCACGAGTGCGTAGCGGTAGGGCTGGCCTGCGGGCAGGTTTTTGGCGTAGATCAGGTTGCCTTCGCCGCCGATCAGGTGGTCGTCGACGAAGGCCAGCAGATAGGGCGCGGCCGCGAGCTGCTCGGGCGTGACCAGGCGCGGGCCGCGCAGGAAGTCGCGGATCGCATCGAGCGGAATGGTCGGGATCGCGCCTTCGATGGACGATTCGCGAATCTGCGGCGACAGCCGCTCCACCGCGAGCCCGAGTTGCGGCCGGCCATCGACCACCGACAGCTGCAGCACGTCGCCCGGATAGATCAGGTGCGGATTCGCGACCTGGCCGTTGACGATCCAGATTTCCGGCCACTGCCAGGGGTCGAGCAGATAGCGGTTGGCGATGCTCCAGAGCGTGTCGCCGCGCTGCACCGTGTAGGTCAGCGGCGCGTCCGGCCGCAGGGCCACGGGCGCAACCTGAGGGGCGATCGGCAATGCGGCGGATGCCGGCGCGGAGACGGGTTCGAAGGCGGGCGGAGGCGACGGTGCGGCGGGTGGCGGAGCGCTCGCGCAGGCGACGAGCGCGGCCAGCAGCCCGAGGCCGGCGCAGAACTTCGGCGCGGGGCTGCGGCCAAAGGGGGGCTGCGACCGTTTATAATTTGGCATCACGCCATCCGGTTGATGCCGGCTTTGCGGACCTAAGTGCCCGTCGCCAGCGTGGTTTCGAAACTCTAGCTTTACAGGCAGATACTAGCCATGGCCGTTCTTGAGATACTTCACCATCCCGACCCGCGGTTGCGCATCAAGGCGCGACCGGTTGTCGATTTCGGCCCATCGCTGCAGAAGCTCATCGACGACATGTTCGAGACCATGTACGCGGCTCCGGGCGTCGGTCTGGCCGCCACGCAGGTCGGCATCGACCAGCGCATCGCGGTGATGGATGCGGGCGCCGAGGGCAAGCCCGATCCGCAAGTGCTCATCAATCCCGTCATCGTCGAAGCCAGCGACAAGCAGGAAATGGAAGAAGGCTGCCTGTCGGTGCCCGACGTCGCCGACAAGGTGCAGCGCTACAACAAGCTCAAGCTCAAGGCCTTCGATCGCAACGGCTCGCCGTACGAAGTGGAAGTCGAAGGCTTGCGCGCCCAGGCGATCCAGCACGAGATCGACCATCTCGACGGCAAGCTCTACATCGATTACCTCTCCTCGCTCAAGCGCGAGCGCATCCTCAAGAAGCTGCGCAAGCAGGCCGCGCGCGCGGCGTAGGGTCGGCCCGTTTTGAAACTCGTCTTCGCCGGCACGCCGGACTTCTCGGTCGCGGCGCTCGAGGCGCTGCATGCCGCCGGCCACGAGATCGTCGGCGTCTACACGCAGCCCGATCGTCCGGCCGGACGCGGACAGAAGCTCACGCCTTCGCCGGTGGCGCAGCGCGCGGTCGAGCTTGGATTGCCGGTGTTCAAGCCGCTCAAGCTGCGCGGTAACGACGAGGCGATCGCCGAGCTTCGCGCGCTGCAGCCCGAGCTCATGGTGGTGGTCGCCTACGGGCTGATCCTGCCGCAGGCCGTGCTCGATATTCCGCTGCACGGCTGCTTCAACATCCACGCCTCGCTGCTGCCGCGCTGGCGCGGCGCGGCGCCGATCCAGCGCGCGATCCTCGCGGGCGACAGCGAATCGGGCGTGACGATCATGAAGATGGACGCCGGGCTCGACACCGGCCCGATGCTGCTGATCGAGACCACGCCGATCACGCCGACGACCACCGCCGCCGAGCTGCACGATGCGCTGCAGGCGCAGGGCGCGAGGCTCATCGTCGAGGCGCTGCGCCAGCTCGAAGCCGGCACGCTGCGCGAGACGCCGCAGCCGGCCGACGGCGCCACCTACGCGCACAAGCTCGACAAGGCCGAAGCGCGCCTGGATTGGACGAAGACGGCCGTCGAACTCGAACGCGCGGTGCGCGGCTTCAACCCGGTGCCGGTGGCCTGGACCGAACTCGCGGGCGAGCGCCTGCGCGTGTTCGCTGCGGCGGTCGACGCAGCGCCGGCCGACGCCGAGCCCGGTAGCGTGCTCGGCGTCGATGGAAATGGCCTTGCGATCGCTACCGGCAGCGGACGCCTGCTGTTGCGCCAGGTGCAATGGGCAGGCGGCAAGGTGCTCGCCGCGCATCAGGCCATGCAGGGGCGCGACCTGGGCCGGGCACGCTTGGCATGAGCACGAGCCCGCTCAGCGCCGACACCCGCGACGACGAGCTCGTGCTGCCGCCCGAGCCCGAACGCCCGGATTGCTGCAACGGCGGCTGCGCGATCTGCGTGCTCGACGGCTGGTACGAAGAAATGGACGCCTGGCGCCAGGAGTGCCGCGCGATCAAGGCCGCACATGCCGCCAGGCAGTCCGCGAAGTCCGACGCATCGCCAAAACTGGCGGACTGAACATGCCGCGAACGCATCGCCGTTCGCATTCCTCCCTTTTTGCCGCTGTGGTTGACCGATGAATCCCCCCATGAACAGTCGAGCGCTCGCCGCTCGCGCAGTCGCCCAGGTACTGGCGGGCGCGAGCCTCGACGATGCCATCGCCGCTGCGCGCCGCCAGTGCGGCGAGCGCGATCTTCCGCTGATCAAGAGCATGGCCTACGGCGTGCTGCGCGAGCACGCGCAGCTGCTGGCGCTCGCCAATTCGATGCTGCAACGACCACTCGAAAACGAGCCCGAAATCCAGGCGCTGCTCGAAGTGGGCGTCTACCAGCTGCGCCGCATGCGCATTCCGCCGCATGCGGCCGTCGCCGATACGGTTGCAGCGGTCGCGGCGCTCGACAGGCCGCGCATGTCCGGGCTCGTCAACGCGCTGCTGCGCCGCTATCAGCGCGAGCGCGAAACGCTCGAAGCGGCACTGCCCAGGGATTCGGCGACCACGCACAGCTTTCCGCAGTGGATCGTCGAGCGCGTTTACGACGACTGGGGCCTCGAAGCCGAATCGGTGCTCGTCGCGAGCAACGAACAGGCGCCGCTGGTGCTGCGCGTGAATCGTCGGCGTATCGATCGCGCGAGCTATCTCGCCAAGCTGCAGGCGGCGGGTCTCGCGGCGCAGGCCATCGACGCTGTGCCCGAGGCGATCGCGCTCGAATCCGCGGTGCCGGTCGAAAAGCTGCCGGGCTTCGCCGACGGTGAAGTCTCGGTGCAGGACGCTTCGGCCCAGCTCATGGGCCAGCTGCTCGATCTCGAAGACGGCCAGCGCGTGCTCGACGCCTGCGCCGCTCCGGGCGGCAAGACCAGCCATGCGCTCGAACTCGCCGACGTGCAGATGACCGCGCTCGATATCGATCGCGATCGCCTGACGCGCGTCAACGAGAACCTGCGGCGGCTCGGCCTGAGCGCCGACGTCAGGGCGGCCGATGCAAGCCGGCCGAGCAGCTGGTGGGACGAGCAGCCGTTCGATCGCATCCTCCTCGATGCGCCGTGTTCGGGCAGCGGCGTGATTCGCCGTCATCCGGACATCCGCTGGCTGCGCCGGCCCGACGACATCGCGCGCTTCGCCGATCGCCAGAAGAACCTGCTGACCGCGCTGTGGCCGCTGCTCGCGCCGGGTGGCGTGCTCGTCTATGCGACGTGCTCGATCTTCAAAGGCGAAGGCGAAGACGTGGTCAAGCAGTTCCTCGTGCGTATACCGGACGCCAAGCAGGAAGTCATCGACACCAACGCCTGGGGCGAGTCGTGCAAGCTCGGCCGGCGCATCGCGCCGAACGGGCCTTTCGACGGCTTCTATTACGCCAAGCTGATCAAGCCGAAGCGACGCGGCAGCTAGCTTCACGCTTTCACACGGCCGTGCAATGCTCCGCTGACGCGAGGGCGACGACGGATCGTGCATGCCTGAATATCTGTCACCGGTTCCGAACTGGAGCGAAGAAGAGAAGCCGACGATGCCGGGCTCGCCTTCGATGCCCCGGCATCGCGGCCGCGTGCGGCTGGCCTATGCGCTGATCTCGATCCTGCTCGGCCTGACCGGTGGCCTCGGCACCGCGCTGGTCTCCGCGAACCTGCCGACGATCCAGGGCGAACTCGGGCTCACGCCGAGCCAGGGCGCCTGGCTGCCGGCCGTGTACCTGATGGTCAACGTGTCGATGAACCTGCTGCTCGTGAAGTTTCGCCAGCAGTACGGCATGGCGCGTTTCGCCGAGATCGGCCTGCCGATCTATGCCGCGCTCACCTTGCTGCATCTGTTCGCGAACACGTTTGCGATGGCCTTGCTGGTGCGCGCCGCGAGCGGTGCGGCCGGCGCCACCGTAACCACGCTCGCGACGCTCTACATGCTGCAGGCCTTCGGCAAGAAGAACGTGCCGCGCGGCTTCGTCCTGGGCATCGGCATTTCGCAACTCGCGACGCCGCTGGCCTGGCTGCTGTCGCCGGCGCTGCTCGATCTCGGTGACTGGCGCACGCTGTACCTGTTCGAATCGGGGCTCGCGCTCACCGCGCTGGCGGCCGTGGTGGTGCTCAAGCTGCCGCCGGGCATTCGCATTCGCGTGTTCGAGCCGCTCGATTTTCTGACCTTCGGCCTGCTCGCGACCGGACTCGCACTGGTCGGCGCGGTGCTCGCGCAAGGCCGCGTGCAATGGTGGCTCGCGCAGGACTGGATCGCGTATGCGGCCATCGGCGCGATCGTCCTCATCACCATCGCGGTGGCGATCGAACACCATCGCAAGGTGCCGCTGCTGCAAACGCGCTGGCTCGGCAGCGCGGCGATGCTGCGCTTCACGCTCGGTGCGATCTCGCTGCGCTTCATCCTGTCCGAGCAGACCTACGGCGCCGTGGGCCTGCTGCAAACGCTCGGCATGGGGCCGGATCAATTGCAGCCCCTGTACGCGGTGCTGTTCGTCACCCTGATCGCCGGCATCGTCACGAGTGCGATGACTTTCAGCCAGATGGCGGTGCTGCCGCAGATTCTGTGTTCGATCGTGCTGATCGGCGTCGGCAGTTATCTCGATACCGATTCGACCAGCCTCACGCGACCGCATGATTTGTACTTGAGCCAGGGCATGCTGTCGTTCGCGGCCGGCATGTTTCTGGGGCCGCTGCTGCTGATGGGCGTGCAGCAGGCGCTCAAGAACGGGCCTGCGTATCTGGTGAGCTTCGTCGTGCTGTTCTCGATCACGCAAAGCATCGGCGGCTTGCTCGGGCCCGCGGTGCTCGGCACGTTTCAGGTCATTCGCGAGAAGCAGCATTCGAGTCAGATCAACGAGCACCTCAATCCGGCCGATGCGGTCGTCGCGCAGCGCCTGCAGATTCAGTCGCAGGTTTATGCGCGCACGCAGACCGATCCGGTCCTGCGCAACGCGCAGGGCATGGCGCAACTGGGCCAGGCCGCAACGCGCGAAGCCAACGTGCTCGCGTTTAACGACGTGTTTCGGCTGACGACGACGCTGTCGCTGGTTTTTCTGGGCTGGTCGTTGTTTCACACCGTTCGACTCAAGCGCGCTGCGGACAGGGCAGCGGCGCAAGCGGCTTGAAAGCCAGCAAAGGGATCCATGAACCAGAACAGCAAAGACCCCGCAGCCGATCAGGCGCCCGCCATCGGCGACGGGCCGGTCAGCGTCAACGAAACGACGGGGACCGCGGCCGGTGCCGAAAAAGCGCAGCAGCGCGCCGAAGCCGGTGGCATGTCGCCACCGATCAGCGGACCGACGATCGATCCGAACGCACCGAAGACCCTGCAGGCGAGGCCGCGCACGATCGTGATCATGGCGGTCATCGCGCTGATCGGCGTGCTGCTGATCCTGCGTGCCTGGCGGCTGTGGCCGTTCGCCACGCCGGTGATGACGACCGAGAACAGCTACGTGCGCGGGCAGGTCACCGTGCTCGCGCCGCAGGTCAACGGCTACGTCGTCGACGTGCTCGTGCACGACTTCGACAAGGTCACGCGCGGACAGCTGCTGCTGCGCATCGACGATCGCATTTACTCGCAGCAGCTCGACCAGGCACTCGCCCAGCTCGATGCGCGCAAGGCCGAACTCGCCAACGCCGAGCAATCGCTCGCGTCGAACCAGGCGACCATCGAATCACGCAAGGCCGAGCTCGGTTCGGCGCGCGCGGAGTTCGACAGGGCCAAGGCCGATCAGGGCCGCGCCGACGAGCTCATCGAACGCGGCTCGGTGTCCGAGCGCGAGCGCGACCAGATCACCGCGACCGCGCGCGCAGCGCAGGCGCGAGTGGCGTCCGCACAAGCTGCGATCCACATCGCGCAGGAAAGCTTCAAGGCCACCGGCGTTTCGCGCGGCGGCCTCGAAGCCGCGGTGCGTGCGGCCGAAGCGCAGGTGAAGCTCGCGCGCATCAACCTCGACAACACGCGCATCGTCGCACCCGACGACGGCCAGCTCAGCGAAGTGTCGGTGCGGCTCGGCCAGTACGTGGCGGCGGGTTCGCAACTGTTGTACGTGGTGCCCAGGACGCTGTGGGTGATCGCGAACTACAAGGAAACGCAGACCGCGAACATGGCGATCGGCCAGCGTGCGACGTTCTCGGTCGATGCACTCGACGGCGCGCATTTCACCGGACGTGTCGAGCGCTTTTCGCCTGCGACGGGCTCGGAGTTCAGCGTGCTGCGGCCCGACAATGCCACCGGCAATTTCACCAAGGTCGTGCAGCGCATTCCGGTGCGCATCGCGATCGATGCGGATCAGAAACTCGTCGAGCGACTGCGCCCCGGCATGTCGGTGATCACGCGTGTCGATACCGCGAGTGCAGCGGACGATGCTCAGGCGGAGCCGACGCGGTGAAGCGGCATCGCGGCGCTGTCGCGCTTGCTCTGACGCTTGCGGCTTGCGTTCCTGCGAAGCGCGAGGCGCCTGCGCAAGCCAGGATCAGCGTGCCCGATGCCTGGCGCGAGCCCGATGTCGCCACCGGTGAAGTCGATGCGCAATGGTGGAAGGCGTTCAACGATCCGGCGCTGATCAAACTCGTCGATGCGGCGCTCGCCCACAATACCGATCTGCTGGTGTCCTCGGCTCGCGTCGAGCAGGCGCGCGCGCAGCTCGGTATCGCGAGTTCGGCGCGCTGGCCTTCGCTCAATGCGGCAATCGGTGCGCAGCGCACGCGCACGCTCGGCGATCTCGGCGAAAGCATCGGCAGCGCGATCCAGCCGCAGCTCAGCGCTGCGTGGGAGCTCGATTTGTGGGGCCGGCTCGCCAAGCTCGAGCGCGCGGCGCAGCTGCAATATGCGGCGACGCATGCCGAGCGCGATGCGGCCGCGCTGTCGCTCGCCGCGCAAACCGCCAGTGCATACCTGACGCTGGTGTCGCTCGATACGCAGCTGCTCGTGACTCGGAAAACCGTCGAGTCGCGTCAGCGCGCGCTCGACCTGTTCACCGATCGCGCACGCGTCGGCTACACCTCGCAGCTGGAGCTTTCGCAGGCGCAGTCCGAGTTCGAAGCGGTGCAGCAAGCCGTGCCGCAAATCGAGTTCGCGATTCGCCGGCAGGAAAACGCCATTCGCCTGCTGACCGGCGATTTGCCGGGGCCGATCGAGCGTGGGCTTCCATTGATCGAAATCCAGCCACCCGAAATTCCGGCCGTGCTGCCTTCGACCTTGCTGAGGCGCCGGCCCGATCTGGTTCAAGCCGAGCTCGCACTCGCCGCGGCCGATACGACGCTCGCTGCAAGACGCGCGGATTTTCTGCCGTCGGTCTCGTTGTCCGCGAGCGTGGGCCGCTTGTATGTCGATGCGCTCGACTACGACCCGGTGCAGGTCTGGAGCATCGGCGGCAGCGTGCTCGCTCCGATCTTCAATGCCGGCCGCATCCGCTCGCAATTCGATGCGGCGACCGCGCAGCGCGACCAGGCCGCGTTCGCGTATCGCGGCGTGACGCTGCGTGCTTTCGGCGAAGTGGAGAACGCGCTCGCCGGCGTGGACAGCTACCGGGCGCAGATCGAGCGCCTGCATAACCGTCGCGAGATTCTGGGCCGCTCGCTGACGCTCGCGCACGATCGCTTTCGCGCCGGCTATTCGTCGTATCTCGAAGAGCTCGACGCCCAGCGCAATCTCTACAACACCGAGCTGTCGGCGATCTCGGTGCGCGAGAGCCAGCTGCTCAACCTCGTGAACCTGTATCGCGTACTCGGTGGTGGCTGGAGCGCGCCGACCACCGCACCGCCACCGCCTACGGAGCCTTAGCCGCAGCGCGGCCGAGGTGACGGTCGAAGAAAGCCAGCAGTCGCTCGTAGCGCTGCGTCCGATGCGCTTGCTGATAGAAGCCGTGGGCTTCGTTGTCTTCGATGTACTTTTCGTACGCGATGTCGTGGCGATCGAGGGCTTTCATGAGCTGCTTGGCCTGACCAAAGGGCACGGTCGCATCCAGCCGCCCGTGGATCAGCAGCAGCGGCGCGGTGAGCTTGGCCACCGCATCCACCGGAGAGGAGAGGGTGCTGCCGATGCCGCTCATGTACAGCGCGATCAGGCTGCGTCCGTAGGCCGTCTCGGACAGGAAGCTGTCCTTGCGCCAGGACTCGATATCGACGATGCCGCCTTCATCGACGATGCAGCGGAACAGCGATGGCTTTTGCGTCGCCGCAGTGAGCGCGAGGTACGCGCCGTAAGCCTCGCCGTGGATGCAGATGCGATCGCCGTCGATCTGCCCTTGCTTGCGCAGCCATTCGAGATTGTCGATCAGCGTGCCGGCGAGCCCGATCGCGGGATCGGGTTGCGGCGTCTGTTGCGTCTGGTTGCGTCGCGCTTCGCTGTCGTAGTTGTCGATGTCGAGCACCGCATAGCCGCGGCTGGCGAGCGCCTGCGTATCGGCGTTCCAGGTCCAGCCGGCAGTGGCTCCGTAGAGGCCTTTCAGCTTGACGATCAACGGCGGCTTGCTCGCGCCGGGCTTGTTGTTCGCGATCGGCAGCGTGAGATAGGCGGTGTCCGATGCCGCCGCCGCGGGCAGTTTCAGAGAGCGCCGCGGCGACATCGCGGCCGGATCGATCTTGTCGCGCGAAGACAGCAGGTGCTGCACCTGGTTGCGTGCGCGATCGAACAGGTAATAGGTGCCCGCGTCGCGATCGCTCATCACCTTGACCATCGCTTTGGCGCCATCGCGCGTGTAGTCGAGATAGAGCGCCGAATCCTTCGCCAGATCGCGTTCGAGCATTTGCAGAATGGCGCGGTCCGGATGCGCGCTCTCCAGGTACTGCAAACGCGCCCGTTCGTTTTCGTAAACCCGCAAGGCGATCGGCTCGCGGCGATCGAACGAATAGACGACGTTGAGCGAGCCGCGCGTGCAGCCCAGAACCGCACCGCCCAGCAGCGTGCCGCCCGCGCGGCGCACGAGGCAGCTTTGGGCCGGCCCGCTCGTCTGCGTCTGCGCGTAGAGCACGCTGCCGTCGGGCAGGATGCGCTCGACTTCGACGCGCAGGCCCGCGGGCGCTTGCAGCTCGCTCCAGTCCGAGGCTTCGTCGCGTCGCCAGTACAGATGGTGTCGGCCTTCGTTGTCGAGCACCGAGACGCTCAGCACGCGGCCGCTGGTATCGGCCGCGAAGGTCGCCTTGCCTTTGATCGGCGCGGTGGCGACTCGGACGCGGCTGCCCGCGTCGACGTTGAGCCTGTACGCCGACAGCGCCTCGCCGCGATCGCGCGAGCGGTAATGCTCCAGCAGCACCAGCACGTCGGCGTCGTTGTCGGCGATCGGGTCGATCATCCAGCCGAAGGCGCGATCGATCTGTCCGTCGCGATCGCCGGAGAGGTAGCGCGGGTTCTGGCCGTCGTAATCGACGGCGAACAGATCGCCTTGCGCCGCGGCGCCGCCCATCCGTCGGCCTGCACGGCGCCCGACAGCACCAGCCGCTTCGGCGAGGCCCACCAGATGTCGTCGACGTGCTGCTTCACCGGCAGTTGCAGGCGCAGGCTGGCTTCCATCGTCGCGGTACGCAGCACCACCAGCTGGCTGCGCTCGTCGTCGCGCATGACCGCGGCCACGTAATCGCCGGTCGGCGAGAGCCGTACTTCGACGAAATCGGGATGCGCCGCGAATACCGCGAGCGGAATGTCCGCGGCGGAGCCGGCCTGGGCCGGCAGCCAACCCAGCAAGCCAGCGAAGACGGCGGCGCACTTCCAGATCCAGGCTGCTTTGTTCATCCCGCCGCTTCCCTCCCCAAGGAGCCGGCAGGTTACCAATTGAAGCAAGCCGCGGGCTCGTGGCCGGAGGGCAGAAACGAACAAGGCCGGCAGAAGCCGGCCCTGTTCTTCAACCCAAACCGTTCTTACTGACCGGCTTTGACGCTCGCATCGACGTCGGCGCTGACCGAGGTCGAACCGACCGTGGAGCCCACCGCGCCGACGGTGGAGCCGACGCCGCTCGCCACGCCGCCGAGCACGCCCTTGGTCTTCTTGGCGGTCTTGCCGGCCACTTCGCCGGTCTTGTCGACAGCCTTGCCGCCGGCTTCCCTGGTCTTCTGGCCGGCCTTGACCGCGCCGTCGTGAACCGCGTGGCCGGTGCCGACCGCGGCGTCCTTGGTGGCGCCGCCGAACTGCTTGGCCTTGTCGCCGGCCGCGCTCGCGGCACCGCCGACGCCGGCGCCGAGGCCCTGGCCGGTCGAGGCGCCCGTCGACAGCGCGCCCTGGGCTTTGGCACCGGCTCCGGCAGCGAGCGCGGCGGCTGCGTCGGCGTCGGCCTTGGCCTGGGCACCGGTCTGCACGGTGGTGTTGCCGGTCTGCACGCTCGCGCCCGCTCCGACGCCGATTTCGGCGGCGAAAGCGGCCGGTGCGCTCAGCGAGAGGGCGAGGATCAGGACGGTGGTTTTGTTCATGGGGATGCTCCGAGGGGAACAACGAGGGAAAGGAGTCGAAAACTGCGAAGTCGAGAAATGCTCACATCGAGTGGGCGTAGGCTTTTGCAAGCTGCCCGACCGACAGCTGAATCGGCTCGCAGTTTGCACGAACCACCCGTCGAGCGCGTGGAGCTTTGTACACCGTTGGCGCCGCCGGCCCCGCGTTCGCCCGTAAGGGCGTTCTTGCACCGCAACAATACCGGGCGTAAGGTTCGCGCCCATCGCGTCCCGAAACCGACCGTTGGCCGAGTGAAAATCATCATCCTGGGTGCTGGGCAGGTCGGCGGTACGCTGGCCGAAAACCTCGCAAGAGAGTCGAACGACATCACCGTCGTCGACAAGAACACCGCCCATCTGGCCGAGCTCGGCGAGCGGCTCGACATCCGAACCGTCCACGGTTTCGCCTCCTACCCCGAAGTGCTGCGCCGGGCCGGTGCCGACGATGCCGAAATGGTCATCGCGGTCACCGACAGCGACGAGACCAACATGCTCGCCTGCAAGGTGGCCTACACCTTGTTCCAGACGCCGACCAAGATCGCGCGCGTGCGCTCGCAGGAGTATCTGCAGGACGGCAAGCTGTTCGAGCAGGACGCGCTGTCGGTGGACCTGCACATCTCGCCCGAGCAGCTCGTGACCGATTACATCCATCGGCTGATCGAGTATCCGGGTTCGCTGCAGGTAGTGGATTTCGCCAATGGCCGCGTGCGCCTGGTCGGCGTGAAGGCCTATTACGGCGGCCCGCTGGTCTCGCGCCAGCTCAAGGAGCTGCCGCAGCACCTGCCCGACATCGAGGCGCGCGTCGCCGCGATCTATCGCCGCGGCCGGCCGATCCTGCCCGAAGGCGACACCATCATCGAGGCCGAGGACGAGGTCTTCTTCATCGCCGCGAGCGAGCACATTCGCCGGATCATGTCGGAGCTGCGCAAGCAGGACAAACCGGTCAAGCGCGTGATGCTCGCAGGTGGCGGCAACATCGGCTTGCGGCTGGCCAAGGCGCTCGAAGCGCAGATGCAGGTGAAGATCATCGAGCGCAATCGCGATCGCACCACGTTCCTGTCCGAACAGCTCTCGCGCAGCATCGTGCTCTGCGGAGACGCGGCCAACGAACAGCTGCTGCTCGAAGAGAACATCGAGGACGTCGATGTGTTCTGCGCAGTCACCAACGACGACGAGGCCAACATCCTGTCGGCGATGCTCGCCAAGCGGCTCGGCGCGCGCAAGGCGCTGTCGCTGATCAATCGCCTGTCGTATGTCGATCTCGTCGAAGGCGGCGCGATCGACATCGCCATTTCGCCGCAGCAGTCGACGGTTTCCGCATTGCTCGCGCACGTGCGCCGTGGCGACGTAGTGCGCGTGCATTCGCTGCGTCGTGGCGCGGCCGAGGCGATCGAGGCGGTGGCGCATGGCGATCGCAAGAGCAGCAAGGTGGTCGGCCGCCGTATCGAGGAGATCAAGCTGCCGCCGGGCTCGACGATCGGCGCGGTGGTGCGTGGCGACGAGGTGATCATCGCGCATCACGACACCGTGATTCAGGCCGACGACCACGTGATCCTGTTCCTCGTCGACAAGAAGCACACGCGCGACGTCGAGCGGCTGTTCCAGGTCGGCGTTTCGTTCCTCTAGAGCGGACGCGCCCTTGTACAGCGACTACAACCGGCGTTCGAACTCGGTCAAACGCTTCGTCTCGGTGCAGCGCATCGTCGGCCTGCTGCTGATGCTGTTCTCGCTGACGATGCTGCCGCCGATCGGCGTCGATCTGATTTACGGCGAATCCAAATTCCACGCTTTCATCGCGGCGATGTGGATCACGCTGATCACCGGCACGCTGATCTGGCTGCCGGCACGCAAGGTGCGCAGCGAGCTCAAGGTGCGCGATGGCTTTCTGATCACGGTGTTGTTCTGGACCGTGCTCGGAACCTTCGGTGCGATTCCGTTCTACTTCACCGATTCGGCCTGGCACAGCATCACCGACGCGGTGTTCGAATCGGTCTCGGGGCTGACGACCACGGGCTCGACGGTGGTCGCGCAGGGCGTCGACGAGCTACCGCATTCGCTCAACTACTACCGCGTGCAGCTGCACTGGCTCGGCGGCATGGGCATCATCGTGCTCGCGGTCGCGGTGCTGCCGATGCTCGGTGTCGGCGGCATGCAGCTGTACATGGCCGAGACGCCCGGCCCGATGAAGAACTCCAAGCTCACGCCGCGCATCACCGAAACCGCGCGCGTGCTGTGGTTGGTCTACGCCACGCTCACGCTGATCTGCGCGCTGGTGTTCTGGGCGCTCGGCATGAGTCCGTTCGATGCGATCTGCCATGCGTTCTCGACGCTGTCGGCCGGCGGCTTCTCGACGCACGACGCGAGCATCGGCTACTTCGACAGCCTGCCGATCGAGATCGCGACGATCGTCTTCATGCTGATCGCGGCGAGCAATTTCACGCTGCATTACATGGCCTGGCAGCGGCGCAGCCTGAGCGTGCATCTGCGCAACGGCGAGTTCCGCACCTTTTTGACGCTGTTCGCGGTGTTCGCGGTGTTCGTCTGCGTGCCGCTGATCGCCTACGGCACTTACACGCCCGGCGAGGCGATCCGCCACGGCGTGTTCCAGCTTGTGGCCTACGGTACCGACGCCGGCTTCGCGACGGCCGATCCGACGAACTGGCCGAGCTACACGCCGTTGCTCGTGATGCTCGCGAGCTTCATGTTCGGCTGTTCGGGCTCGACCGCCGGCGGCGTCAAGATGATCCGCCTGATCCTGTTCGTGAAGCAGGCGCTGCGCGAGCTGCAGCGGCTCGTGCATCCGAGCGCGCAATTGCTCATCAAGATCGACGGCAAGACGGTGTCGAACGACATCGTCTACGCGGTCGGCGGCTTCTTTTCGGTCTACGTCGGGCTCACCATCATCCTGACCTTCGCGATGGTCGGCACCGGGCTCGACACGGTGACCGCGTTCTCGGCGGTGGCCTCGGCGATCAACAACGCTGGCCCGGGCCTGGGCTCGGTCTACGCCAACATGGCCGGCGTCAGCACGGCCGGCAAATGGATCATGATCTTCGCGATGCTGCTCGGCCGGCTCGAAATCTTCACGCTGCTGGTGGTGTTCACGCCGGCGTTCTGGCGGCGCTGAAGTCCGGTCGCCCACGGGCCGGCGCCTTGGGCCTTGCGACGACAGGCTAGAATCCGGCTTCCATTTGCCGCCACGATCCTTATGTCGGTCTTCACCAAAGTCAGCCACACCGAATTGCAGGACTTCCTCAAGCAATATCCGGTGGGCGAGCTGATCGGCTTCCAGGGCATCGGCGAAGGGGTGGAGAACACCAATTATTTCGTCGATACCACCGACGGGCGCTGGGTGCTGACGCTGTTCGAGCGGCTCAACTACGCGGACCTGCCGTTCTTTCTCGGGCTGATGGATCACATCGCCTCGCGCGGCCTGCCCGGCGCGATGCCGGCGCGCACGCACGCGGGCGAGAACCTGGTCTCGCTCAACGGCAAGCCGGCCGCGATGGTACGCCGCCTGGTGGGCCAGTCGGTGCTGTTTCCGACGCTCGAGCAGTGCAAGCAGGTGGGGCGCTCGCTCGGAGAGCTGCACGTGGCGACCGCTTCGTATCCGGGCCGCTGCGAAAACTCGCGCGGCGTCGCCTGGCGCGAGAACACCGGCCGCGGCCTGCTCGCGCACGTCGACGCGGATACGCGTGCGCTGATCGAGGACGAGCTGCGCGCACAAGCGGCGCTTGACTGGAACACGCTGCCGCAGGGCGTGATCCACGCCGACCTGTTCCGCGACAACGTGCTGTTCGTCGATGACCGGCTCACCGGGCTCATCGACTTCTACTATGCCTGCAACGATTCGCTGCTCTACGACCTCGCGATCACGCTCAACGACTGGTGCACCGAACCCGAAGGCGCGCCGAATGCGGCGCGCTGGAACGCGATGGTGAGCGCGTATCGCTCGCGTCGCGGCATCACGCCGGCCGAGAGCGACGCCTGGCCGCTGGTGCTGCGCGCCGCGGCCTTGCGCTTCTGGCTCTCGCGCCTCTGGGACTGGACCTTCCCGCGCGAAGGCGACGTCGTGCACATGAAAGACCCCAACGCGTATCGGCGCATCCTCGAACACCATCGCACGCACGCGCCGATGGCGTTGTGAGAGGCCGGGAGACGGGCAACAACGGGAGACGGGAGACGTAAAGGCAAAAGCGCTAGCTGCAACGGCGCGCGGTGCTGTCCCGCTTCTACATCTCCCATCTCCCATCTCCCGTTCCCCGTCTCCCGGCTTCTCAGAACCCGTACTCGAGCGATCCGTAGAGCGGATAGAAGCTGCTGCCCTGTCCGGGTACATAGGCTTCGGCGCCGAAGCCGATTCGCAACTTGCCGAAGTGTGCGAGCAGGCCGATGGAGCCGTTGGCACCGAAACTGTGGTCGCGCCTGCTCACGCGCAGGCCTTCGCCTTCCACCACGGCTTTCTGCCAGCCATAGCCCAGGCCTCCGCGCACGTCGAGGAACAGGCGCGGCTTGAGCGGAATCAGCGGGCGCACACTCAGCGAAAGGCCGCGTGAAGAACCCGGCAGCTCGTCGACGATCGCGTTCGCGATGCCGAGCGCGTCGGGGTTCGCGCTGTCGATACGCGTGCGGTACTCGCCCAGATCGAATAGCGCGAGCTCGATCGCGTAGTTCGGCATCAGCCACCAGCCCGCATAGATCGCGCCGTAGGCATCCTGCTTGTCGGTTTTCACGTTCGCCTCGTAGCCGGCCGCAGCGAGCTGATCGCGCAACAGCGCATCGTTGATATCGATGTGCGCCGGCCCGCCACGCACACCGGCGTACCAGCGCGGTGATTCGAGCGCCGTGTCGGCTGCATTCGCGAACATCGGCAGCATCGCCAGCAGGCCCGCCGTCAGCGCCGCGATCAGCGTCTTGCCCGAACGACGCAGCAGCGCGGCGAAGCCGAGCAGCGCGATCAATCCGCCACCGAAGGCACCACCGCCCGACTTGCCTTCGAGCTCACTGCGATCGTTGTCGACGATCGTCACGGTCACGTTGCCCGGCGTGCCGATCATCGCGCCGCCTTCGGGCGCGGACAGCGTGAGCGTGAACTGCTCGTTGCCTTCGGCCAGGGCATCGTCGGCGATGTCGATCGCAACGGTCTTCGCCGCGGTGTCGCCCGCAGCCCAGGTCAGCAGGCCGCTTGCCGCTTCGAAATCGCTGCCCGCGTTCGCGCTGCCGTTTTGCGTCGCATAGCGCACGCGCACCGTACCGTCGCTGCCACCGACGCGATTCACGCGCAGCACGATGCGACCCGCGCCTTCATCGACGTTCGCGGTCGCCGCTTCGAAGCGCAGCGCGCCCGGCAGCGGTTGCGGAGCCAGATCGTCGTCGACGATGGTGACGTGGCCGCTCGCGATCTCGCCCAGGCCTGCGCCGGTCGGCTGCGACAGCGTGATCACGAAACGCTCCGCGCCTTCGACGAGCGTGTCGTTGACGATCGCGATCGTCACCGTCTTCGGCGCGACATCGCCGTCGGCCCATTGCACGAGCGTGTCGGTCGCGGCGTAATCAGCGGGCGACAAGGCGCTTTCGTCGCTGGTGACCAGGCGAACGCTCGCTGCGCCATCGCCACCATCGCTGCGCAACAAGGTGATCTGCACCGGGCCCGCGTTCTCCGCGATGGCGTAGTCGATCGCGCTCAACGCGATCACGCCCGCTTGATACGGCGCGTCGTCGTCGCTGATCGTGAGGCGTGCTTCGGCGAGGCCCAGCGTGGCGCCGCCGGTGGGCGCGGACAAGCGCAGCGACACGGTTTCGTCGGCCTCGTCGAGGTTGTCGTCGATGATCGGAACGAGCACGGTCTTAGGCGTGGTATCGCCATCGGCGAAAGTCACCTGCGTCGTCACCTCCTGATAATCCGCTCCGGCGGTGGCACTGATCGCCGCGGTGCCGAAGCTCGCGGAAACCGCACCGGCACTGCCCTCGGTGCGCGTCACCGTGATCGCCGCGTTGCCCGCGTTTTCATTGACGCGATAGTCCGCGAGCGCGAACTGCAGCTTGCCCGGGGACGGCGGCGCATCGTTGTCGATGATGCCGACCACGATGCTCGACGGCGAGCCGATCGCCGCTCCGCCGCTGGCTTCGGACAAGCTCAGGCCGAAGCTTTCGGTGGGCTCGGCGATGCTGTCGTCGAGGATGCGCAGCGTGATGGTCTTGGTGCCGGCTTCGCCGTCGGCGAAGTTCACGACGGTGTCGACGGCTTCGTAATCGGAGCCCGCAGTCGCGGTTCCATCGAAGCTGCGCACACGCACGCTGACGGCCGATTCGCTGGCTTCGCTGCGGGTGATGCCGATGCTCACGGTGCCGGCGGATTCGTCGACGCGCAGCAGCTCGGCTGCGAAATGCAGCGAACCGGCCCGCACGCTGTCGTCGCTCGTGATCGTCAGCGTGTGCGTGCGCTGTTCACCCAGCGTCGCATTCTCGGGTGTCTGCAGCGAGAAGATCAGGGTTTCGTCGGGCTCGACGCGTGTGTCGTCGACGAGCGCGATGTCGATCGCATGCTCGGTCGCGCCGGGCGCGAAGTAGACGCGATCGGATGCGAGCCCGTAATCGGCGCCGAGCTCCGCGGTACCGGCTAGCGAGTACAGCGCGTAAACCGCGCGACCACTCGGTGCGGACAGCCGCGCGATGACTTTGACGATGCCATCGGCCTCGCTCGCGATCGACGTCGCCTGCACGAAGCTCAGCGTCGGCGGTTCGTCGTTGTCGACGATGCTCACGCGCGTCAGATCGAGCTCGCCGATGCTCGCACCGCCGTTGGCACCCGTGAGCGTGAGTTCGAAGTGCTCGTCGTCTTCATCGAGCGCATCGTCGGTGATGCTCACGAACACGGTCTTGGTCGCCGCGTCGCCGTCGGCGAAGTTCACGCGTGTTTCGAGCGGCAAATAATCCGAGCCCGACAGCGCGGTGCCGTTGCGAGTGCGCACGAGCGCGCTGACCGCACCGTCGCTGCCACCGCTGCGCGTCACTTCGATGCCGAGCATGCCCGCGTTCTCGCCGGTTTCGACGCTGCTCACCGCGAACTGCAGCGTGCCGGGCTTGGGCGGCTCGTCGTTGTCGTGGATGTAGACATCGGCTTGGTCCTCGTCGGTTTCGGCGCCGACGACTTCGCTCATGCGCAGGCGCACGGACTCCTGATCTTCGACGAGGCGATCGTCGATGATCGCCACGCGCACGGTCTTGGGCGCGACGTCTTCGTCTTCGAACACCACCAGCGTATCGACCGGCGTGTAGTCCTCGCCGGCGGTCGCGCTGCCGTCGACGGTGATCACGCGCGCGCTGACTTCGCCCGCGCTGCCGCCGGTGCGCGTGATCGTGATGACGGCTTCGCCGTCGCCTTCACCGATGCTGTATTCGCTCGGATCGAAACTCAGCGTGCCCGGAGAGGGCGCGTCGCCGATCTGCAGGATCGCCTTGCTCGGCGAGCCGAGCACGCCGCTCGGGCTGCCGAGCGAGAGGTTCACCGTGCGGCCGCCGCCACCGCTCAGGATCTGCACTTCGTAAGTCTTGCTGCCGGATTCGCCATCGAGCCATTCGAGCGTGCCGCTCGAAGTGCGGTAGTCGCTGCCCGGATGCGCGGTGCCGGCGGTGCTGCCGTAGTTGACGCTGAAGGCGCCGACGCTGCTGCCGGTGCGGCTCACGCTGATCGTCGCGCGCGTTCCGCTGCCGCCCGGCGTGCTGAAGCGCGCGCTCGTGAACTGCGCGCTCGAATCGGCGACCGCGTTGAGGCGTGTGACGAAGCCGTCGGTGCCGCCCGAGGGCTGCGATTGATATTCGCCGCCTTGCGGCGAGGTCCAGAAGCCGCGGCCGAAGGTGCGGCCGGCGACCACGACGCTGCCGTCGCCCGCGAACGCCAGCGTGCGCGCGATGTCTTCGAAGCTGCCGCCGAGCAGTGTCGAGTAGAGCAGCCGCGAACCGTCGGCCGAGAACACCGAGACGAAGCTGTCGCGCGCGTCCGAACTGGTGCTCGCGGTGCTGCGCGACTCGGCTTGCAGCGAACCCGGCGTGGTGGGGAACGCGCGCTCGCCGAAATGGCTGCTGTAGCCGGCCGCGTAGACCGAGCCGTCCGCGTGCACCGCGAGCGCTTCGACCGATTCCTCGCCCGAGCCGCCGATCAGCGTCGACCAGACCAGGCTCGCGCTGCCCGACAGCGTCGGGTCGATCTTGAGCACGAAGCCTTGCGTCGAGGCCGGATCGCGATTCGGGTCGTAGGCGCCCGGCGTGGTCGGGAAGCCCGGGAGCCGCGAGGTGAACCCTCCGACGTAGGCGCGGCCCTGCGCATCCACCGCGAGCGCCTGCGCGCGATCGGGCCCGCTGCTGCCGAGCAGGGTCGAATACTGGAGCGTGCTGCCGTCGAGCGACAGCACCGAGAAGAACGCGTCGGAGTCGCCGTTGGTGCTGGTGTCGTAGCCGTTGGGCGTGGTCGGGAACGCGCGGCGATCGGGGCTCGAAAAATCGAGCGCCGACCAGCCGGCGATGTAGATGCCTTCGCTGCCGAGTGCGAGCGCACGAATCTCCTCTTTCTCGGTGCCGCCGATCAGCGTGCTCCAGAGCAGGTCGGCCTGGCCCGCGCCGCCCGGATGCAGCTTGGCGACGAAGCCGTCGTAGTCGCCGTTGGCGCTGGTGTCGTAAGCGCCTTCGGTGACTGGAAAGGTGGCGCCGAAGCGGTTGTCGGCCTGGCCCGCGAACACGATGTCGCCGGCCGCGTCGACGGCGATGCCGTAGACGATGTCCTGCGCGCCCGCGCCGCCGAACAGCGTGCCGTAGAGCAGCTGCGAGCCGGTGGCATCGAGCTTGGCGATGAAGGCGTCGCCGACGTATTGGCCGGTGGTCTGATAGGCGCCGTCGGTGACCGGAAAGCCGCTCGCGCCGTCCGCGCGCGTGGTGCCGCCGACGATGATGTTGCCGTCGGCGTCGGTGGTCACCGCGTAGGCCGCGTCGTCGCTGCGGCCGCCGATGTAGGTCGAGAACAGCAGCTCGCCGAGTTCGTAGTCGAGCTTGGCGACGAAGGCCTCCTGGTTCCCCTGGCAGAGCGTGTCGAACGCGCCCTCGGTGGTCGGGAAGCTGTTCGGCCCGCCGCTCGAGGTCTGGCAGCCGCCGATGCCGGCGACGATCACGCCGTCGGCGACCGTGGTGACCGCGTAGAGGTCATCGCCCGCGACGCCGCCCAGATACGTGGAGTAGCGCAGCACCGGGTCGATCACCAGTTCGCGCGAACGGTCGTAGTCGCCGAGCTCGAAGCGCAGTGCGTAGCCCTGCGCGGTGGTTTCGAGCGCGTAGCCCGCGCTGATCGGCTCGACGCGTCCGGTGGCGTCGAGCTGGTAGGCGAACGGCCGATGCTGCGTGAGCGTTTCGCCGGCCAGCGTCAGCTGCAGGTCGCCGGCGTCGTCGAGGTGCGCTGCCTGTGCGCCGCGGATGTCGATGACGATGCGCTGCGGGTCGGCGTTCGGGGCCACTTCGAAGTCGTATTCGAGCTGGCGATCGCGGCCGTAATAGATCGCGTCGATGCCCGGATAAACCTCGCGCTGGCGCAGCTGGCCGTAAGTCGCCAGCGCGGTGCGCCATTGCGACGGATCGTTGCCGAGCAGGTAGTTGGCGCGCGCCCTGAGCGGCTTTTCGGCGGCCGGCAGGCTCGTTGCGGCCGAGCGCAGGCGCAGGTCGAGGTCGTGCAGCCGATCGTCCGGACCGCGCAGGCGCAAGGTCGCCGAGCGGTCGTCGACCGCGAGCGCGTAGCCCGCTCCGCGCGCCAGAAAGCGATCGCCGTGATGCTCGAACTGCAGCGGCAGGCGAGCCAGCCGCTCGCCGATCTGGCCAACTTGGGCAAGATCGCCGATCTCGCTGCGCAGCGGCGCCGATGCCGATGACGGCAGCGCAGGCCGCTCGCCGAGGGCCAGCGCCAGCACGGCCGCTGCCGAAGTCGCCAGCCAGATGCCGCGGCCGGCCGAGGTTTTGAAACGCTCCATGATCCTGCTCTCCCACACCAAACCAATGAGGCGGGCACGCTAGAGGGCGCTGTCGCGAGGGTCTTTGGGTGGGCCTGAGGGATTTCTGAGGTTTTCATGAGGTGGCGAAAGAACCGGCCAGTGTCGCGGCCCGGCGGCGGCCTGCTAGCCTTCGCGGCCGCCCGACGACGAGTCCGGGCGCACACCGCAAACCAGCCGGCGAACCAGCGCCGGCGTGACGAGGAAGCCGCATGTCGCAATCGCAGTCCACAACAGCTCGCAATTCACCGTCCCGCGTGCTGCTCGCGAGCCTGGTCGGCACCACCATCGAGTTCTTCGATTTCTACATCTACGCCACCGCCGCGGTGCTGGTGTTCCCGAAGCTGTTCTTCCCGGCGTCCGACCCCACCTCGGCGACGCTGCAATCGCTCGCCACCTTCGCGATCGCCTTCTTCGCCCGGCCGATCGGCTCGGCGCTGTTCGGGCACTTCGGCGATCGCATCGGCCGCAAGGCCACGCTGGTCGCCGCGCTGCTGACCATGGGCGGATCGACCGTGGTGATCGGCCTGCTGCCGACCTACGAGAGCATCGGCGTGCTCGCGCCGGCGCTGCTCGCGCTGTGCCGCTTCGGCCAGGGCCTGGGCCTGGGCGGTGAATGGGGCGGCGCGGTGCTGCTGGCCACCGAGAACGCTCCGCCCGGCAAGCGCGCCTGGTACGGCATGTTCCCGCAGCTCGGCGCGCCGCTCGGCTTCCTGTGCTCGGGCGGCATCTTCCTGCTGCTGTCGGAGACGCTGTCCGACGCGCAGTTCTTCAGCTACGGCTGGCGCATTCCGTTCGTGGCGAGCAGCGTGCTGGTGATCTTCGGCCTCTACGTGCGCCTGCAGATCACCGAGACGCCGGTGTTCCAGCAGGCGCTCGACCGCCATGAGCGCGTGCGCGTGCCGATGCTCGCGGTGCTGCGCGATCACCCGCGCGAACTCGTGCTCGGCACCCTGGTCGCGGTGGCCACCTTCGTGCTGTTCTACCTGATGACGGTGTTCGCGCTGTCCTGGGGCACCTCGGCGCTGGGCTATGCGCGGCCGACGTTCCTGATGATCCAGCTGTTCGCGATCCTGTTCTTCGCGGCGACCATCCCGCTGTCGGCCAAGCTCGCCGATCGCTACGGCCGGCGCTTTTCGCTGATCTGGATCAGCGCCGCGATCGTCATCTACGGCCTCGGTTTCGGCGCGCTGTTCGGCGGCGGCGACAAGGGCGTGGTGCTGGCGCTGACCGTGGGCCTGGCGCTCATGGGCCTCACCTACGGGCCGCTCGGCACCATCCTGTCGGAGCTGTTCCCGACTTCGGTGCGCTACACGGGCTCGTCGCTGACCTTCAATCTCGCCGGCATCGTCGGTGCCTCGCTGGCGCCGTACATCGCCACCTCGCTGGCGACGCACTACGGGCTTTCGAGCGTCGGCTATTACCTCAGCGGCGCCGCGCTGCTGACGCTGGTCGCGCTATTGCTCACGCGCGAGACCAAGGACGAGGATCTGGCGAAGCTCGAGTAGGGCCGTGTCGCTGCTCTCCCTCTCCATCATCCGGGAAAGGGTGGGCTGGATTCGTCCCGAGCGGCTCGGGCTCCGAAGCGCTGACTGGCGACAGCGACTTACGGCAGCACGTAAGTCGCGGTGACGAGCGCCGCCACGTCTTCGCGCCCGGTGGTGCGCACCTCGACCTGCAGCACCGCCATGCGCCGGCCGCGCCGCAGCACGCGCGCTTCGGCGATCACATCGCCCGGCAATGCGCGCGTGAGGAAGTTGCAGTTGAACTGGCTTGTCAGCGCCATTTCGTTCTGGTCGACGCCGCCGGCCAGCAGCACCGCGTACATCGCCGCGTCGGCGGCCGCCATCAGCACCGGGCCGGAAACCGAGTCGCCCGGCCGCAGCTGGCGCGGGTGATACGGAATGCGCACGCTCGCGCGGTCGTCCGCGACTTCGAGCACTTCGAGCCCCTCGTCCTCGGTGGACGGAAGCCCGATGCGAATCGCCTG
This sequence comes from Hydrocarboniphaga effusa AP103, assembly GCF_000271305.1. Lineage (GTDB taxonomy): Bacteria > Pseudomonadota > Gammaproteobacteria > Nevskiales > Nevskiaceae > Hydrocarboniphaga > Hydrocarboniphaga effusa. The sequence goes on along the minus strand of NZ_AKGD01000001.1, from coordinate 1,939,802 downwards.
CTGGACGTCGCTCGCGCTGATCAGGGTGGTCATGCGGTCTCCTGTTTCGTTCTCGTTATGGTCCTCGCGCACTCGACTCTACACCCGCAAAGAACCCATGAAAGTGAATGCTCTCAGCCGCCCACGCGCAGCAGGCCCGAGACGCCGTCCCACAGCAGCTTGAGCGACAGCGCGATCAGCAGGCCCTTGAACAGCAGCGCGAACTGGCGCTCGTCGAGATGGGCGTGCAGCCTGCGGCCGGTGATGGTGCCGGCGATCACCGCGGCGCACAGCGGCAGCAGCACATGCGGATTGGCGAACGCCGAGAAGCCCGCGAAGCCGTAGGCGAGCACGCGCAACAGATGGCCGAGCATCTGCGTCAGCGCGAGCGTTCCGATGGTGGTTTCCTTGCGCCAGCCTGGGCGCAGGAACAGCCGACCGACGAACAGGCCGGTCGCGCCGACGAACAGACCGAGTGATCCGTTGAGCAGGCCGGCGACGCTGAACAGCATGGGCTCCGGCAGCTTCGACGCGCCGCTGTCCGCACTCGGCAGCATCGAGGCCAGGATCAGCGCTGCGAGCAGCAGCTGGGTCCAGTGCAGGTCGACGTGCTGTACCCACGGCGCGAGCAGGAAGGTCGCCGGAACCGAGGCGAGCAGGAACCAGCCCGTGGCCTTCCATTCGACATGGCGCACGTACGCCGTCATGCGCGAAGCGTTGGAGGCCAGCTGCACCGCCGCGAACAGCGGAATCGCTTCCACCGGCGCAAGCCCGATGGCGTAGAACAGGCCGATCAGGACGGTGCCGCCGCCGAGGCCGGCCACGCCCGACAGCGTCGACGTCAGAAAGGCCGCGCCCGCCAGTGCGGCGACGAAGCCGAGGCTGTCGCTCACGCGTGGGTCGGGTCGAGGTTCATGGAGCCTGAGCGGGCTCGACCTCGATGGTGACGTGGGCCAGACCCGGCAGATCGGCCAAGCGCTGCTTGTACTCGGCCGGAGTCAGCGGAGCTGCCGACTGCACCGACGCGATCACCGCGAACTTGCCCGGCGCGAGCCGCCACAGATGCAGATCCGACACCTGCGCCTGCGCGGCTTCGAGCCGCTGCTGGATGCGCCGCGCGAGCGCCGGATCGACGCTCGCGTCGAGCAGGATCATCGCGGTGCGCCGGGCCAGTGACCAGGCCCATTGCAGGATCACGATGCCGCCGACGATGCCGATGAGCGGATCGGTCCACTGCCAGCCCAGGTAGAGCCCGGCGAGCAGCGCCGCGATCGCCAGGATCGAGGTCAGCGCATCGGCGAGCACATGCAGATAGGCCGAGCGCAGATTGTGGTCGGCGTGCGACTCGTGCTGGCCTGTCGCGTGATCGTGATCGTGATCGTGATCGTGATCGTGATGGTCGTGGTCCGGCCCGTGCGAATGCCCGGCTCCCCCGTGCAGCAGGGCCGCGCTCGCCAAGTTCACGAGCAGGCCGAGCACCGCCACCAGTAACGCTTCTCCATAAGCCACCGTCACGGGGCTGCGCAGGCGTTGCACCGACTCGACGATCATGAGCGCCCCGATCGCCCCGAGCATCAGGCTGCTCGTGAACGCCGACAGGTCACCGATCTTGCCGGTGCCGAAGCTGTAGCGTGGGTTGTTCGCGTGGCGGCGCGCGAAGCCATAGGCGAAGGCGGAAATGCCGAGCGCGACCGCATGGCTCGCCATGTGCCAGCCGTCGGCGAGCAAGGCCATCGAGCCCGACCAGTAGCCGACTGCGATCTCGACGACCATCGTCACGAGGGTCAGCGCCACCACCGCGATCATGCGGCGGCTGTTGTCGTGGTGATCGTCGCCTAGAAAGGCGTGGCCGCCATCGGCCTCGCGGGCCGCCGGGCAGGCGGGCAGCTGGCCCGGCTTCGGCGCCCGCGGCGCGTGGTCATGAGAGTGGCCTCGACGAGGCCCGGAATGGGAATGGGAGTGAGTGGTCACGTGAGCAGGGCGCGGGCAGACCGACGCTCACAGTATGCCGTCGCCGCGCTCGAACCGCAGGTCGGTTGTCGGTCAGAGGATCCGGTCGTTCGATGCCGGTGCCGAGCATCATCGCGCGGATCCTGGGAGGCGGCCACGCTGCGGCTCACGGCGAAAGCCCGCAGTGGACATCGGCGCCCCAGTCCCCATCATGTTCGCCTGAGCTCTCGGCGAAATGAGAGTAAAAATTGATTTACGAAACATTAGTCAATACTATTGCACACTCATCCGGGCTGACCGGCCGATCGTTTCCACTGAAGCTCCGACGCGAATTCCGATGAAACTCCGCTTCACCAAGATGCAGGGAGCCGGCAACGACTTCGTCGTCATCGACGCCACGCGCGAGCGCTTCGCGCCGACTCCGGCGCTATTGCAGCGCCTCACGGACCGCCGCTTCGGCGTCGGCTGCGATCAGGTGCTGGTCATCGAGGCGGCGTCGACGCCGGACGTCGATTTCGACTATCGCATCTTCAACGCCGACGGCAGCGAAGTGGGCCAGTGCGGCAACGGCAGCCGGGCCTTCGCGCTCTACGTCGCCGAGAACGGCCTGTCGGACAAGCCGCGTCTGCGCGTACGCACGAGCACGTCCGTGATCGAGCTGCAGCGCATCGGCGACAATCGGGTGCGCGTCGATATGGGCGCTCCGAGATGGGTTCCCGAGCAGATTCCGCTCAAACTCGCACAGGCCGAACGTTACCGCATCGACATTCCGGCTTTCGGCAGCGTCGAATTCGGCGCCGTCAGCATGGGCAACCCGCACGCGGTGATCGTCGTCGATGATGTCGACGGCGCGCCGGTCGAAGTGCTCGGCCGGGCCTTGCAGGCGAGCCCGGAGTTTCCGCAGAGCGTCAACGTGGGCTTTCTGCAGGTGCTCGGCCGCGATGCCGGCCGGCTGCGGGTCTACGAGCGCGGCGCCGGCGAAACCCTGGCCTGCGGAACCGGCGCCTGCGCCGCCGCGGTGGTCGGGCGGCTCTGGGGCCTGTTCGACGGTGCGGTGACCCTGAAAGCGCGGGGCGGCGACCTGCGGCTCGAATGGGCCGGCGGCGCCGACGATTCCGTATTCATGACCGGTCCGGCCGAAACCGTATTCACCGGGGAGATCGAATGGCAGAAGTGAAGCAGCCTGCGGCCTTGGACGACGAGCAGGTGCTGGCGTACCTGAAGGCGCAGCCGGATTTTCTGACGCGCCATCCCGAATTGCTCGAAACCCTGCAACTGCAGCACACCAGCGGCTCGGCGGTTTCACTGATCGAGCGTCAGGTCGAAGTGCTGCGCGGCCGCAGCCAGCGGCTCGAGGACCGGCTCACCCAGCTGCTCGAGAACGCCCGCGACAACGAGCGCCGGGCGACCCATGTGCACCGCCTCGCGCGCACCCTGATCCGAGCACCGACGCTGGCTGCGGCGATCGTGGGCTTGCAGCAGTGCATGCGCGAAGACTTCGGCATCGACGAAGCCTGGGTCGGCGTGGTGCCGGGCCTGCTCAAGCGCAGCGACATCGAAGGCCTGCACAGGCTCGACGCCGAAGGCGCGGTGGCCCGGCTGTTCGAGAACTTCTTGCGCACCAAGCTGATCGAGTGCGGTCCGCTTAGCGAAGTCCGCGCCAGGCTGCTGTTCCCCAAAGCCGCCGAGTTGCCGCAATCGGCCGCAGTGGTGCCGCTCGAACGCGACAAGAACCTCGGCATGCTGATTCTGGCCTCGCGCGATCCGCAGCGGTTCCAGCCCCGCCAGGGCAAGCTGTTTCTTGAAATGACGGCCGAGCTGGTGGCCGCGGCGGTTCGGGCCAAACTCGTTTCGTAAGCAATTTCCTGCAAAAAGCCGGCTAAAAGAGCTCAATCCGGCAAATAACTTGAGGGCTGGCCCTTAAGGGATGCCTTACGTTCAGTTTTATCGGGCATAATCTTAGTTCGTTGCCACTCGGTGACGCCGCTGGCCGGCCTTAGCCAGCACATAATCCAACTGACCTGGGAGTTGTTCCATGAAACGTGAACTCGTGATTGCCCTGGGCCTCGCCTCTGTGCTGGCGCTGGCTGCGTGCAAGAAGCAGGAAGAAGCCACCCCCCCGGAAGCTGCCCCCGCCGCTGAAGCGCCGGTCGAAGCTGCTCCGGCTGCCGAAGCGACCCCGGATGCCGCTGCCCCGGCCGAAGCGCCGAAGTGCCCGACGGAATCCGACCCGAACGCTGCCTGCCCGGAATCGACCGCTCCGGCGACCCCGGCCGCTGAATAAGCGACCCGGTCTGCAGTAAGAGAAGGCGGGAGGGTAACCTTCCGCCTTCTTCGTTTTCGGTAGTCGTATCCGCAGTGGATTTCCGGGGCCGGACTGCCCGGTCTGGTTGAAACCGCCGCGAGCCATCCCCACATCAGCCGGACTCATAAAACGAGATCGAGTCCCGCTCATGAAACAGTTCGACGGAACCACCATCCTCTGCGTGCGTCGCGACGGGCAGGTCACCGTCGGCGGCGATGGACAGGTATCGATGGGCAATACGCGCGTCAAGAACAACGCGCGCAAGGTTCGCCGCCTCTACGGTGAAAAAGTCATCGCCGGCTTCGCGGGAGGAACCGCGGATGCCTTCACGTTGTTCGAGCGCTTCGAAGGCAAGCTCGAAAAGCACGGCGGCCAGCTCACGCGCGCGGCGGTCGAGATGGCCAAGGATTGGCGCACCGATCGCTACCTGCGCAAGCTCGAGGCATTGCTGATTGTCGCCGACCGCGAAACCTCGCTGATGATCTCGGGCAACGGCGACGTCATGGAGCCCGAAGCCCACGGCGTCATCGCGATCGGCTCGGGCGGCAGCTACGCCACCGCCGCGGCGCGTGCGCTGGTCGAAAACAGCCAGATGTCCGCGCGCGAGATCGTCGAGAAATCGCTGCACATCGCGGCCGACATCTGCATCTACACCAACCACCATCTCACCGTCGAAACCATCGACGCCTGAGCCGCGGACCCGCAATGACCCAGAACACGCAAACCAGCGCCACCTCGATGACGCCGCGCGAAATCGTCCAGGAACTCGACCGCCACATCGTGGGCCAGCGCGCCGCCAAGCGCGCGGTCGCCGTGGCCCTGCGCAACCGCTGGCGCCGCCAGCAGATCGAAGGCCCGCTGAAGGCCGAAGTGGTGCCCAAGAATATCCTCATGATCGGCCCGACCGGCGTCGGCAAGACCGAGATCGCGCGCCGGCTCGCCAAGCTCACGAACGCCCCGTTCGTGAAGGTGGAAGCGACCAAGTTCACCGAGGTCGGCTACGTCGGCAAGGACGTCGATTCGATCATTCGCGATCTCGTCGACGCGGCGATGAAGATGACGCGCGAGCAGGCCACGCAGCGTGTGCGCGATCGCGCCGAAGTGGCGGCCGAAGATCGCGTGCTCGACGTGCTGGTGCCGCCGCCGAAGGATTTCGGCGAGGCCAGCAACCTGCGCAGCAGCGAGAACGGGGCCGCGCGCCAGGTGTTCCGCAAGCAGTTGCGCGAGGGCAAGCTCGACGACACCGAAATCGAGATCAAGCTCGCGGCCGGCGCCCCGAACCTGCAGCTCATGGGCCCTCCGGGCATGGAGGAGATGACGAGCCAGCTGCAGCAGATGTTCGCCAACGTCGGCCAGGGCAAGACGCGCTCCAAGAAGATGAAGATCAAGGAAGCGCTCAAGCAGCTCACCGAAGAAGAAGCCGTGAAGCTCGTCGACGAGGAGGCGATCAAGCTCGATGCGCTGAGCAACGTCGAGGAGAACGGCATCGTCTTCATCGATGAACTCGACAAGGTGGCCAAGCGCAGCGAATACCAGGGCGCCGACGTCTCGCGCGAGGGTGTGCAGCGCGACCTGCTGCCGCTGATCGAAGGCAGCACCGTCACCACCAAGTACGGCAGCGTGAAGACCGACCACATCCTGTTCATCGCCAGCGGTGCGTTTCACATGGCCAAGCCGAGCGACCTGATTCCGGAACTGCAGGGTCGCCTGCCGATCCGCGTCGAGCTCGAGCCGCTCAAGACCGAGGATTTCGTGCGCATCCTGACCGAGCCGAACTACTCGCTGACCGAGCAGTACCGCGCGCTCATGAAGACCGAGGGCGTCGAGGTGGATTTCACCGGCTCCGGCATCAAGCGACTCGCCGACGTGGCCTGGACGGTCAACGAAACCACCGAGAACATCGGTGCCCGCCGGCTGCATACGGTGATGGAGCGGCTGATGGAAGAAATCGCTTTCGACGCGCCCGACAAGAGCGGCAGCACGCTGACGGTGGACGAGGGCTATGTCGACGAGAAGCTCGGCAAGCTCGCCCGGGACGAGGATTTGAGCCGGTTCATTCTTTGATTCACTTTTGCAGGGCGGGCAGGTGCGAGGCCCCCAGGCCCGCGCTATAGCGGCGGGTGGAGCGGCCGTGCCGCCGGTCCACCCTCATTCCAACCGGTGGCACTGAGCGCCACACCGTCACCAATTCGTGACACTCCGTGTCGCACCTGGCCTGATTCGCCGCATATCCGGCACCCTGAACGGCCGCTGGCAGAGGGCCTGCATTCTGCGATCCGTACGCCGGCGCATTCCGACGATTGGGCGTTTCTCGTGAAATTGCGGGAAAGTTGCCTGTTTTCAACTTGTTATGAACGCAGGAAACCGAGCCCGAAAGCTATGTGCCGCCGATGTTTCCAGGCGGTCACGACCGCTGGCACGGCCGATGCAATACGGCCGCCCGCCAGCGCCGACCGCATGTGACGAGGGCTCGAGCGTTCGCGTTCGATGAGGAGAGACTCCCTCCGTGCCCGGATCAGTGGGTTCGGAACAACCGTCCCGGCAGGGATGGATGCTTTGCAGCAGAAGTTCGTGCGCGGCCATGGGGCCGGCGCGAACGACCACCCATCACACAAAGGAGTTCGCGCAATGCGCTACGCACATCCCGGTACGGCCGGTTCGATCCTGACGCTCAAGCCGAAGTACGGTAACTACATCAACGGTGAATTCGTGGCCCCGGTCGACGGTGTCTACTTCACCAACCCGTCGCCGGTGACCGGCCAGCCGATCGGCGAATTCCCGCGCTCTTCCGCTGCCGACGTGGAGAAGGCGCTCGACGCCGCCCACGCCGCCGCCGAAGCCTGGGGCGACACCTCGGTCGGTGCGCGCTCGAACATCCTGCTCAAGATCGCCGACCGCATCGAGCAGAACCTCGAACTGCTGGCCGTCGCCGAAACCTGGGACAACGGCAAGGCCGTGCGCGAAACCCTGAACGCCGACGTTCCGCTCGCCGCCGACCACTTCCGCTACTTCGCCGGTTGCATCCGCGCACAGGAAGGCACGCTCGGCGAGATCGACGCCAAGACCACCGCCTACCACATCCACGAGCCGCTCGGCGTCGTCGGCCAGATCATTCCGTGGAACTTCCCGCTGCTGATGGCGGCCTGGAAGCTCGCTCCGGCACTCGCCGCGGGCAACTGCATCGTGCTCAAGCCTGCCGAGCAGACGCCGCTGTCGATCACCATCCTGATGGAACTGATCGGCGACCTGCTGCCCAAGGGCGTGCTCAACGTCGTCCACGGCTTCGGCAAGGAAGCCGGCGAAGCGCTGGCGAGCAACAAGCGCATCGCCAAGATCGCCTTCACGGGCTCCACCCCGGTCGGCTCGCACATCATGAGCCTGGCCGCCAAGAACATCATTCCGAGCACCGTCGAACTCGGCGGCAAGAGCCCGAACATCTACTTCGAAGACGTGATGTCGGCGGAGCCGGAGTTCATCGAGAAGTGCGCCGAAGGCATCGTGCTGGCGTTCTTCAACCAGGGCGAAGTCTGCACCTGCCCGTCGCGCGCGCTGATCCAGGAATCGATCTACGAGCCGCTGATGGCCGAGGTCATGAAGAAGATCAAGAAGATCAAGCGCGGCGATCCGCTCGATACCGAGACGATGGTGGGCGCCCAGGCCTCGTCGCAGCAATTCGACAAGATCCTGTCCTACTTCACGATCGCCAAGAGCGAAGGCGCCGAAGTGCTCACGGGCGGCGACGTCGAGAAGCTCGAGGGCAGCCTCGGCACCGGCTACTACATCCAGCCGACGCTGCTCAAGGGCACCAACAAGATGCGCGTGTTCCAGGAGGAAATCTTCGGGCCGGTCGTCAGCGTCACGACCTTCAAGACCGAAGAGGAAGCCCTGGCGATCGCCAACGACACCGAGTTCGGCCTCGGCGCCGGCCTGTGGACGCGCGACATCAACCGTGCATACCGTGTCGGCCGCAAGATCAAGGCCGGTCGCGTCTGGACCAACTGCTACCACCTGTACCCGGCGCACGCCGCGTTCGGTGGCTACAAGAAGTCCGGCGTGGGTCGCGAAACGCACAAGATGATGCTCGACCACTATCAGCAGACGAAGAATCTGCTGGTGAGCTATGACACCAAGCCGCTCGGCTTCTTCTAAGAATCAGCCGCTGCGCTCGGTGGATCGCGCCAGGGCGGCGCTCGAAATCCTCACGTGCTTTGAGCACGCTCCGGTTTCTGCGCTCCGGCCTGACGCGATCTACCTTCGCTCACAACGCTGATTCGGCTTTGCTGGTGCTTCAAACGAAAAGGCCGCCCTTCGAGGGCGGCCTTTTCGTTGAGTGAAAGAGTGAGTGTGGAGGCGCTCAATCCTCCATCCCGAGCTCCTTGATCTTGCGCGTCAGCGTGTTGCGGCCCCAGCCGAGGCGGCGGGCGGCTTCCTGGCGCTGGCCGTGGCAGGCTTCCAGCGCCACTTCGATCATTACGCGCTCGAAGGTCGGCACCGCTTCGCCGAGCAGGTCGCTGCGGCCGGTCTTGAGCTCCTGCGCAGCCCAGGCGCGCAGCTTGTCGGGCCAGTTGGCGTCGACCGGGCCGGGCGTGGCGGCCGGGATTCCGACCGCCGCGACCGGGGCCGCGATGGTGGCCGGCGGCGGTACGTAGGCCGGAACCACCGGCGTCGGCTCGGGGCGGCGCAGGTCGCGCAGTTCGGGCGGCAGGTCGTCGAGATGCACGTCCTGGCCGGGAGCCATGACGGTCAGCCAGCGGCAGGTATTTTCGAGCTGGCGCACGTTGCCGGGCCAGTCGAACTCTTGCAGGCGCTCCATCACTTCGGGCAGCAGGCGCTTGGGCTCGGTCTTGAGCTCGCGGCCCGCCTGGGCGAGGAAGTGGCGCATCAGCAGCGGAATGTCCTCGCTGCGCTCGCGCAGCGGAGGAATGCGCACGCGGATGACGTTGATGCGGTGGAACAGGTCCTCGCGGAACTTGCCCTCGCGGACCAGGGTTTCGAGATCCTGGTGCGTCGCCGCGATCACGCGCACATCGACCTTGACGGGCGAAACGCCACCGACGCGATAGAACTCGCCGTTCTGCAGCACGCGCAGCAGGCGCGTCTGCAGGTCGGCCGGCATGTCGCCGATTTCGTCGAGGAACAGCGAGCCGCCGTCGGCCTGCTCGAAACGGCCCTTGCGCTGCATCTGTGCGCCGGTGAAGGCGCCGCGCTCGTGGCCGAAGAATTCCGATTCCATCAAATCCTTCGGAATCGCCGCCGTGTTGACCGCGATGAAGGGCTTGTTCGCGCGCGGGCTGTTGACGTGCAAAGCGCGTGCGACGAGCTCCTTGCCGGTGCCCGATTCGCCCGTGATCATCACCGTGATCTGGCTCTGCGAGAGGCGGCCGATGGCACGGAACACGTCCTGCATCGCCGGCGCTTCGCCGATGATCGCGGTCGGCACCGACGGGTCGCCGGGCGCCACCTCGACGGTCTGCTGGCGCTTGGCCGCGGCTCGCCGCACGAGCGCGGCGACGCCATCGACGTCGAAGGGCTTGGGCAGGTATTCGAACGCGCCGCCCTTGTACGAGGCGACCGCGGCGTCGAGATCGGAATGCGCGGTCATGATGATGACCGGCAGCTCGGGCTTGGCCCGGTGCACGCGGTCCATCAGCTCCAGGCCATTGACGCCCGGCATGCGGATGTCCGACAGCAGCACGTCCGGGGTCGCGTCGTTGAGCGCGTCGAGCAGCTCGGCGGCGCCCGGAAACACCTGCACGCTCATGTTCTCGCGCGACAGCGAGCGCTCGAGCACCCAGCGGATCGATTCGTCGTCGTCGACGACCCAGACAGTCAGGGCGGCGCTCATGCCATCGCCCCAGCCCGCTTGTCCAGCGGCAGGAAAATCGAGAAAACGGTTGAACCGGGGCGCGACTTGCATTCGATCAGACCACCGTGCGTGTGCACGAGATATTGGGAGATCGGCAAGCCAAGACCCGTGCCTTCAGGGCGCATCGTGACCATGGGATAAAAGATCTTGTCGATCATGGAGGGGGGAATTCCGGGGCCGTCGTCTTCGATGTCGATCTGGGCGACGAGCCGGTGACGGGTGCCGCCGATGGTGTACTGGCGGCGGGTGCGCGAGCGCAGGGCGATGCAGCCATCGCCATCGACCGCCTGGAACGCGTTGCGGACGATGTTGAGCACGGCCTGGATCAGCTGTTCGCGATCACCGATCAGGTCGGGAATCGAGGGATCGTAATCACGCAGGAAGCGGACGCCCTCGGGCGCTTCGGCCTCGACGAGCTGGCGCACGTGTTCGAGCACCTCGTGCACGTTGACGGGCGCCTTCTGCGGAACCCGGTTGGGCCCGAGCAGCCGATTGACGAGGTTTTGCAGACGGTCGACCTCGCGGATGATCACGCGCGTGTATTCGCGGTGCTCGCTGTCGGGGAAATCGCGCTCGAGCAACTGCGCGGCTCCGCGGATGCCGCCGAGCGGGTTCTTGATCTCGTGCGCGAGGTTGCGGATCAGCTCGCGGCTGGCCTCCTGCTGGGCGAGCAGGAGCTCGTCGCGCGAGATGCGCATGTGGCGGTCGAGCGGCAGGATCTCGATCAGCAGGCCGACGCCGCGGCCGAGCGTGAGCGGCGTCACCGTGCAATCGACGGTGATCGGCTCGTCGCCGGCCTTGCGCAGTTGCAGTTCGCGTTCGACGAAGCCGGTGCCTGCGCGCATCGCCTCCTGCAGCCGCGAGGTATGCGGCTGCAGTTGCAGGATCGCCTGCGAAACGAGTTCGCCGATCGCATAGCGACGGCTGACACCGAAAACGGTCTCGGCGGTGGAATTGATCGACACCACGCGCAAGTTGGCGTCCAGGCTGATCACGGCCGTGGTGAGGCCGTCCAGGATCTGGGCGGGCGCATTGCGGCTGATGGGCGCGAGCTTCATGGGACGGCGGGTTGCAAAACCTGGGCCACTGGAGGTCATGCTCGGGCGCTCATAGTGCGCCGCGCACCCCACTGGTGCGCGCTGAGGGCGCGCAAATGACCGTTTATTTGCCCTTATTTGGTGCGTTAATGCTTGCCGGCGGCATGACGTGCACGATTACGGGCGGAGTCCGTACGAGCAGCTTGCCATTGCGATCGACCACGCCGACGTCGACCAGATGGGATCCGCGATCGACATTGCCGATGATCTGGCCGCGCTCCTGGGTCGGCTGGGCGTTCTGGGCGACGCCGTCGAGGTAGTAGATCAGCCCGGCGCCCTCGGGCAGCGGGCTTTGCAGGTCCACACGCACCGACAATTGGCGGCTGGTATCGCGGATCACCTGCTCGGGCTGCGGAGCGGCGATGCTGAGCCGGGGTTTTTTTTCGGCCGCCGGCGCCGGTTCGGCGGTCGGGTCGCTCGCCCCGGCCGGCTTGCCCGGCGCGGCTGCCGCCGGCGTTCCCGGAATCACCTGCAGCTGCGGCAGCTGGGCGGGTTTGGCCTTCGCATCGGGCGCCTTGTCGCCGTAGTGCACGACCCCGTTGGCATCGGTCCAGCGATAGACCTCGGCCGCCGCCGGCAGGCCCGGCAACAGGAACGAGGTCAGCAGCAGAAGTGGGAGCGCGCGCATGGCCGCACTCTAGCCGCTGGGCGCCGGGCTCAGGAATAGCGCAGGCGAACGTCCGCGGATTTCAGATAGTCGGCTTCCTGCTCGAGGTCGGCCTGGGTCAGCGGATGCTGGGCCAGCCAATGGCGCGGGAACTCGAGATCGATTCCGCGCCTGCCGTTGCTCGGCTTGGCCTTGACCGGAACCTGCAGGCCCGGCACCCGGCTGCGATGCAGCAGGGCCGACAGGCGGAGCAGGATCGCGAGCTTGCGAATGGTCTCGCCGGTGTCCTCGCCGAACTCGGTCAGCACGCCCGCGTTGAACTTGCTGCGATGCAGGCGCACGAGCGCGGCGAGCAGCTTCTGGTCGGTCTGCGAGAAGCCCTGCAGATCGGCATGCCGCAGGATGTATTCGCCGTGCTTCTGGTACGACGAGTGCGCGATCACCAGGCCGATCTCGTGCAGCTGCGCGGCCCAGTTCAGCAGCGTCGCCGAAGCCTTGCGGTCGAGCTGCCAGCCGTCGCCGAGCTGGTCGAGCAACTTCTGTGCGGTCTCGGCCACCGCCTGCGCATGCGCGGTGTCGACCCCGTAGCGGCTCGCCATGGCCTCCACCGACTCGTCGCGCACGTCGTGATCGGACAGGCGGCCGAGCAGGTCGTAGACCAGGCCTTCGCGCAGCGCGCGGTCGGAGGTCTGCATGCGTTGCAGATCGAGCGCGTCGAACACGCCGGCGAGCACCGCGAGCCCACCCGCGAACACCGGCCGGCGATCTTCGCGCAGAGCAGGAAAATCGATTCTCGAGACATGGCCGCGCGCGATCACCAGGTCGATGGTCTTTTCGAGACCGTCACGCGTGATCAGGTCGTCGGTCCAGCCCTGCTCGCGCATCACCCGCCAGACCCCGCGCACGGTGCCGCTGGCCCCGATCGCCAGATCCCAGCCCTGGCGGCGATAGCGATGCTCGAGGAATTCGAGCTCGACACGGGCCGCGAGGCGGGCCTGGCGAAATCGCGCGCGCGTGATTTCGCCGTCGGCGAAGAAACGGCCCTGGTGCACCACACAGCCCATGCCGACCGATTCCATCAGCAGCGGCTGCGAACCTCGGCCGATGATGAGCTCGGTGCTGCCCCCGCCGATGTCGACCACGAGCCGGCGCTGGTTTTCGGCTCCGCCCATGCCGTGGACGACCCCGCCGTAGACCAGACGCGCCTCTTCGACGCCCGAGATGATTTCGATCTGGTGACCGAGCGCCTGCTCGGCGCGGGACAGGAAACTGTCGGCCCCGGAGCTGCCCTCGCTGAGCCGGCGCATGGTGTTGGTTCCGACCGCGCGAACCCGGCCGGGCGGAACCACGGCGAGCCGCTGGCCGAAGCGCTGCAGGCAGGACAGAGCGCGGGCGGCGACTTCGTTGCTGAGCCGGCGCTGTTCGTTGAGCCCGGCGGCCAGGCGCACCGACTCGCGCAGGCGGTCGACCACCTGCAGCTCCTTGCCGGCCGAGCGCGCCACCATCATGTGGAAACTGTTCGAGCCCAGGTCCACCGCCGCGACCGTGGTTGCGCTGGCAAAGGCGGAGGAAGGGTTCGCGGGCTGGACCATGCAGTGTGATGATTGATCGATTAAAGTTTCAAAGTTGACGGCCGAATAACAGATCGGCCGAATCGGCCTGCAGGCGGGGCCGTCGTCACGGCTCCGCCGACGCACTATAGCAACGCCATGCGCCGGCCCGGCGCGGCCGATGATTCGTTGACCCAGCCGCCTGAATCCCCGACAATTTCGCTTCTTACGCGCCGCCCGGTACCCACTTCGGACGCGCGCCATTTGCCAGCCCATCTTTAGTTTCTGCACGTCTGGGAGTCGACGGTATGAAATTCGTGCGTCAGGGCGCTTACGCCCTCGCCGCTGTGGCCAGCCTGTGTGCGACCCTGTCTGCTTCGGCAGCCGGTGACGCCACCGAGGGCCGCAACAAGGCCGATACCTGCATCGGTTGCCACGGCATTCCGTATTACACCAATGCCTACCCGACGTATCGCGTGCCGAAGATCGGGGGGCAGTCCGCCGAGTACATCGTCACCGCGCTGAAGGCCTATCGCTCCGGCGAGCGCAAGCATCCGACGATGCATGCCCAGGCCGCGAGCATGACCGACCAGGACATGGAAGACATCGCCGCCTTCCTGACCGCCGCTCCGCGGCATCCGACCGGCAAGTAAGAGCGACCCATGCGCACGTTTGACAAAGGCCCGCTTGTGAAGAAATCCCTCGTCCTGCTCGCGCTGGCGCTCGGCGCCTCCGCTCCCGCTTTCGCCGAAGAGCATGGCCATGAAGCCGCTGGAGGCGACTCCAAGCTCGACCAGCTGCTGCCGGTCTGCCAGTCCTGCCACGGTGAGCACGGCGCCAAGCCGATTCTCGGCAGCTACCCGGTGCTCGCCGGCCAGCACACCAACTACATCGAGCATGCGCTCAAGGACTACCGCTCGGGCGTGCGCAGCAATGCGGTCATGAAGGCGCAGGTCGCCAACCTGTCGGATGCCGACATCAAGGCGCTCGCGCACTACTTCTCGCAGCAGGAAAGTCCGCTGTACACGATTACGCTGCCGAAGTCGGGTGCGTCGGCGCAATCGCCGGATCAGGCCAAGTAGTTGCTGCGATCGAAAGGGCCGGCTCCGCCGGCCCTTTTTCATTTGGGGAGTCGCTGGGCTCGCGACATTACCGATTAGCTTGGCGGCACGTCGGGATGAAGCCTCACCGACGGTTCGAACTGAGGGGAGAGTCATGCGACAGCTTTTGATGGCCGGCCTGGTACTGCTGCTGGCCGCCTGCGGCGGGGGATCGTCGTCGACCGACGACGGCCCGGGCCAGCCGACCACGCCCGATCCGGGCACCACGCCGACCCCCGATCCCGAGCCCGAGCCCGATCCTGATCCTGATCCTCAGCCCGAACCCGAGCCGCCGGGCAGCGTGTCCTGCTCGTCCCGGTTCAGCGTCGAACAGGCCAAGGCCGGCGGCAACTGCCGGCCGGCCACGGGCACGTATTGCGCGCTGCCCGAGGAAAACAGCCTGCGCTACCTATCCTCCGATCCGCTGCCCTGCGCGGGCGTGAGCATCGCCGAGCATTCGGTGCAGGCGGCCGGCATGCAGTCGAGCTACCTGCTGATCAAGGGCCCCGAAGCTCCCGAGGCCATCTATCTGGCGCTGCATTACCTGGGCTCGCGCACCGGCACCTTTACCAACGTGGTGCGCCTGCAGGAACTCGCCAAGGCCCGGCGCGTCGCCATCGTCGTGCCGCAGGCTCCCAATGGGCTGCTCGGCAGCAATCTCGGGTCGAGCTGGCCGTTCCGGCCCGAAATCGAGCCGGTCGCCGACTACGTGCGCTTTCTCGACGGCGTGGTCGCCAATGCACGTGGTCGGCTGTCGGCCTCTTCGCTGCCGCTCTACGTGGCCGGGCTTTCGAACGGAGCTTCGATGGCCTATGACTACGCCTGCACCGCGAGCCAGCCGGTCGCGGCCTTCATGGCGGTGGCGGGCTCGATGAGCTCCGGAACGCGCGCGCTGTGCAGCGCCGGCCAGGTGCCGGGCTCGGTGATCGTGCACGGCACCAGCGACGTGTTGAATCCATATGAGGGCCTGCTTTCGCTGACCATGTCGGTCCCGCAGATCCACGCGCTGTTCGAGGGCCTGTCGCGCTGCAGCGGCAGCGACGGCAGCGTGCAGCTCAGACAGGTCAGTTCGAGCCTGCCGGTCACCGTGCGTTACTCGGCGAGCTGCTCGAACGCCCGGCGGCACTACCTGGCGACCGTCACCGACGGCGGCCACAACTGGCCCGGGCAGGCGGCGAGCACCAACGAGATCACACTCGGCCTGCTCGGTTTCAAGACCCAGAACTTCGACGCCACGATCCAGGGCTACGACCTCATGGTCGAGGCGGCGGGGAATTGAGGGCAGGGCTTCGACCCCCTCCGGGAGAGGGGCAGGAGTGAGGGGCGTGCCGGCACGGCCGGGCCTGGTCCATCGCGGAGGGTCCCTCACCCTCGGTCCCTCACCCGCAGGGAGAGGGATGCTGGGCGCTTAAACCGGTTCGATCGCGCCCAGGTGGCGCGATACCGTCCACCAGGCGCCGATCCAGCCCAGCAGCACGCCGCCTGCGACGATCGCGGCGACCACGGCGGTCGACGGCCCGTCGATGCGGAAATCGCTGCCGTAGAGCGCGGCCAGGTCGAGGGCCGGCGGATCGAGCACGGCCAGCCCCAGCGCCAGCAGCAGCAGGGCCACCCAGCCGCCGAGCAGGCCGAGCCAGCAACCGCCATAGAGAAACGGCCGGCGGATGAAGCTGTCCGGCGCGCCGAGCAGCTTCATGCAGATGATCTCGTCGCGCCGGGCCTCGATGTCGAGTCGCAGCGTGTTGCCGACGATCACGAGCACGGCCGCTCCGAGCAGGGCGGCGACCAGCAGGCCCAGGCGTTCGAGGATCTGCAGGATCGATTCGAGCCGCTCGAGCCAGTGCTGGTCCATTTGCGCGAGCTCGACTTCGGGTAGCTGGCCGAGCGTCTCGCCGAGCGCCTTGGTGTCGTCGGCGCTGCGGCCCGGCAGCGGCACCACCACGATCACCGCCGGCAGCGGATTGTGGTCGAGGATGTCGAGCGCCTCGCCGAAGCCCGAATACTCGCGAAACTCGCTGGCCGACTGCTCGCGCGAGAGGTACTGCGTGGCTTTCACCCCGTCGCGCTTGGCGAGCTCGCGGGCCAGGCTCTGGCCGCGCGCCTCGTCGACTTCGTCTTTCAGGAACAAGGACATCTGCAGCGAACCCTGCCAGCTGTAGGTCAGCCGCTGGAAGTTGCTGACCATCAGCGACAGGCTCGCCGGCAGCGCCAGCGCGATACCGATCACGATCGCCGTGAACAGCGTGCTGCCCGGTGCGTTGACGAGCTTGCCGAGCGAAAAGAAGAACACCCGCGCGTGCTCCTGGGTAAAGCGCGCGAACGCGCCAGGACGTGGATCGTCACCCGTGGCCTTGGCCATCAGTGGCTCTCCTTGGCGTCGGCATCGGCGACCTTGGACGCGGCGGTCGGCCGCTTGTCGACGATGCGCCCGCCTTCGAGGTGGATCACGCGCTTGCCGAGCGCCTCGACGAGGTCGATCGCATGGGTCGCCACGAGCACGCTGACGCCCACCTGGTTGAAGCGCTCGAACAGCTTCATGACGTCCCAGGCCATCACCGGATCGAGGTTGCCGGTGGGCTCGTCGGCCAGCAGCAGGCGCGGCTTGGTGACCACTGCGCGGGCGATGCCGACGCGCTGCTGTTCGCCGCCCGAGAGCGTCAGCGGCATCGAGCGCTCGCGGTTGAGCAGGCCGACGGTATCGAGTGCGGCGCGGACCTTGCGGCCGATGTCCTCGTGCGCATGCCCGCGAATGACCAGCGGCAGCGCCACGTTGTCGAACACGCTGCGGTCGTAGAGCAGGTTGAAGTTCTGGAAGATGATCCCGATCTGCTGCCGGTAGGCCGCGACCTGCCGGCTGCGGATGTGCGAGAGATTGTTGCCGCCGACCACGATCTGCCCGCGGCTGGGCCGCGACAGCAGGGCGATCAGGCGCAACAGGGTCGATTTGCCCGCCCCCGACGAGCCGGTGACGAAGGCCATCTCGCCCGGATGGATCGCCAGGTTGATGTCCGACAGCACGTCGCGCCCGCCCGGATAGCGGTGGCTGACCTGCGAGAACTGGATCAGCGCCGGGTTGCCGGGCGCGCTGCTGGACCCGCTACTGGACTTGGGAGCGCTCATCGAAGCCTGCCCTCTCAGGTGGACGAACCGATCAGCGACTCGACGTAGATTTCGGCGTCGAAGACTTCGAGGTCGTCGACCGCCTCGCCCAGGCCCACGTAGCGGATCGGCAGCGCCATGCGCCGGGCGATCGCGAGCAGGATGCCGCCCTTGGCGGTGCCGTCGAGCTTGGTCACGGCGATGCCGGTCAGGCCGATCGCCTCGTGGAACTGGATCGCCTGGTTCAGCGCGTTCTGTCCGGTGGTGGCGTCCACCACCAGCAGCACCTCGTGCGGAGCGTAGGCGTCGTGCTTCTGGATCACGCGCTTGATCTTGCGCAGCTCGTCCATCAGGTGGTGCTGCGTATGCAGGCGGCCGGCGGTGTCGGCGATCACCATGTCCAGCCCGCGCGCCTTGGCCGATTGCACGGCGTCGAAGATCACGCTGGCGCTGTCGGCGCCTTCGCCCTGGCTCAGGATCGGCACGCCGCTGCGCTCGGACCAGGTCGTGAGCTGTTGCACGGCTGCGGCGCGGAAGGTGTCGCCGGCCGCGAGCAGCACCGACAGCCCGTCCTTCTTGAAGCGCGAGGCGAGCTTGCCGATGGTCGTCGTCTTGCCGACGCCGTTCACGCCGACCACGAACAGGATGTACGGGCGGATGAAGGCCGGAATCTTGAGCGGCTTGGCGATCGGCTGCAGCAGCTCGAGCAGCGCCTTCTTGAGCTGCTCGCGCAGCTGCTTTTCGGTCTTGATGCGGCCGGCGCCGATCTCGGCTTGCAGCCGGTCGAGCAGCCACTGGGTGGCTTCGAGCCCGGCGTCGGCCATCAGCAGGCGGGTTTCGAGCTCTTCGAGCGCGTCGTCGCGCAGCTTCTCGCCCGAGAACAGCGTGCCGATGTCCTTGGTCAGCCAGCTGTCGCCGCCCAGGCTCTTGTTGAGGCTCGTGCGGAACTTGGAAAGCAGGTCAGCCATGCTCGGCGGGCTTTGGTGTCGTGGTCGGCGTCGGGGAAGGCGGCAGCGGAACCGGCTGGGGGCTCAGCGCGTCCGCGTCGGCGTAAGGCGCAGTGTAAAGGTTCAGGCCCTTGCCGATCAGCCAGAGCGTGCCGCTGCGCGAGCCGTTGTTGGCCGGCACCTGGCGCTGCTCGAACGGCGCCGGCACGCTGAAATCGACCAAGGCCGCATTGTCGGCGACCGGATAGCGCAGCAGCCGGTAAAACGTGCGCGCCCGCTGCGCGGACAGCTGGCCGAGCCAGATCGGCTCGCCGGTCGGCAACTGCCAGCCCGACAGCCACAGCCGCAACACCTGCTGATGCTCGTCATCCTGCTCGCGGCGCAGCGCGAGCTGCTGGTGGCTGCCCGCATGTACCTGCGGCAGCAGCGGCAGCAGGCCGATCGGGCTCGAGGTGGTGAGCCAGAGCAGCAGGTTGCCGGGCGTCAGCGGGGCCAGCGGCTTCCAGCCGGCGGCGTCCAGGCTCGCGGTGATGTCGGGCAGCTGGCCGGCCCATTGCAGCTCGAACGGATCTTCGCTGCGCCCGCGCAGGTCGATGCGCTGCAAGGGCAGCTGGCGGTAGCCGCCACTGGCCCAGGTGCTCGATTCGATGGTCTGCACGCGATCGGTCGCCAGCGGCCGGTCCGGCAGGCCGGCGCCGATGCCCCAGCGGATCGCCGCGCTGGCGACGAAGATCGCGATGACCGGCAGCGTAAAGCTGCGCAGGAACAGCCGCTCGGGCCCATGGCGGCGGTAGCCGAGGCCGAGCGCGCCGATCCACACCAGCGAGATCACCGCCGAGAACAGCGATAGGCTGAACCACTCCACGCCCAGATACAGCCGTGACAGCACGATCAGGGTCAGCAGTACGGTGCTCGCCACGTAGACGAAGCGCCGGATGCGCGTGCGCCGGTAGGTAGCGAGCAACACGGCCGCGAAGCCGTAGATCACGAACACCATGACGAGGTCGCGCGGCAGCGCCGCGGCTCCGAGCCCGTGGTAGTACGCAGCCGGGGCGAGCCGGATCGGCACCGCGTGCAGGCTCAGCGAAATCACCGTGCTGAATCCGACCGCCGCCGCCCAGTGCGCGGCCGCGCGCAGCCGGCGCCGGCTCACCAGCACCGCGAACACCGCGATCGCGGTCGGGCCGTAGACCCAGGGGCTGCCGAGCTGGGCCAGCGCATAGGCCAGCGAATTGCCCCAGGGCGTCTGCAGGTCGTGCAGGGTCTGGTAGATCAGCGCGTCGATCGGCGACGGATACGGATGCGCGCCGGCCTCGGCGAGCGCGAACAGCCAGAAGCCGCCGAGCAGCACCAGCGTCAGCGCGACGATCGCCAGGGCCGGGGTTTCGGGCTGCTCGGGGTCGGCCAGCGCGGCCCCGAAGCGGCCGAGGTGGCGGTGGCGGCGGCTCCAGTCCAGAACCGGGCCGATCGCGCGCTCGGTCTGCCGCTGCAGCGCGCCCATCAGCAGCGGCACGAACCAGATGAAGAAGATCACCAGGCCGAAGATCAGCACCAGCAGGCCGGCCAGCCGGGCCGCGACTTCGGCCGCCAGGCCCATCGAGGCGCCGAACAGCACGCCGGGCAGGATGTAGATCAGCGCCCACAGGTAGGCCGCGCTGTAGTCGGCCAGGATGAAGACCCAGGTCGGCATGCCGGCCGCGCCCGCGAGCGCCGGGGTGATTGCGCGCACCGGGCCCAGGAAGCGCGCCAGCCAGACGCCCTTGCCGCCGTGCTTGTCGAAGAAGCGCCGGCCGCCGTTGACGAAATCCGGGTAGCGCTGCAGCAGCGGAATCTGGAACAGGCGTTCGCCATAGCGCCGGCCGAGCCAGAACGACAGGCCGTCGCCGATCATCGCCCCGGCCGCGGCGACCGCGGCGGTCGGCCACAGCTCCAGCGAGCCCATCGCCACCAGCGCCCCGACCGCGAACAGCATGATCGAGGCCGGCACGAAGGCGCCGACGAGGAAAACCGCGTCGAGCAGCGAGACCAGGAACAGCAGGCCCAGGGCGAGCCCCGGATGGGCCGCGACCCAGTTCAGGAAATCCTGAGCCTGATCGAGCACGCGTCAGCCTGCGGTGTGCGCTGAAGCCGGGCCGATCAGGCCGCCTGGGCCAGGATGGCGAAGCTCGCGCGGGCGGCCTCGATGGTCTGGGCGAGTTCCTCGGGCCCGTGCGCGGCCGAGACGAAGCCGGCTTCGAAGGCCGACGGCGCCAGGTACACGCCGCGATCGAGCATCAAGTGGAAGAAGCGCTTGAAGCGCTGCGCGTCGCAGGCCGAGACATCGGCGAAGCCGGTGATCGGCCCCTGGCCGAAATAGAGCCCGAACATGCTGCCGACCTGGGTCGTGGTGAAGGCGATGCCGGCTTCGTCGGCGGCTTTCTGCAGGCCGGCGAGCAGCTGCGCGGTGCTCGCTTCGAGACGCTCGTAGAGCCCCGGTTCGGCCAGCGCCTTGAGGATCGCGAGGCCCGCGGCCATCGCCAGCGGGTTTCCGGACAAGGTGCCGGCCTGGTAGATCGGGCCGAGCGGGGCGAGCTGGCTCATGACCGCGCGCGAGCCGCCGAAAGCGCCCACCGGCAGGCCGCCGCCGATGATCTTGCCGAGCGTGACGAGGTCCGCGCGCACGCCGTAGAGCCCCGTCGCGCAGCTCGGGCCGACGCGAAAGCCGGTCATCACTTCGTCGAAGATCAGCAGGCTGCCGTCGGCGTCGCAGAGCGAGCGCAGGCCTTGGAGAAAGCCCGGCGCGGGCGGCACGCAGTTCATGTTGCCGGCCACCGGCTCGACGATCACGGCCGCGATCTGATGTGAATATTGTTTGAACAATGCTTCGGCTGACGACAAATCATTATAGGTCGCCGTCAGCGTGTACTTGGCCAGGTCGGCCGGTACGCCCGGCGAGGTCGGCACGCCGAAGGTCAGCAGGCCCGAGCCGGCCTTCACGAGCAGGGCGTCGCCGTGGCCGTGGTAGCAGCCTTCGAACTTGAGGATGTAGTCGCGGCCGGTGGCGCCGCGCGCCAGGCGCAGGGCGCTCATCGTCGCCTCGGTGCCGCTGTTGCACATGCGCACCATCTGAAGGCCCGGCACGCGCGCGCAGAGCAGCTCGGCCATCTCGATCTCGGCCTCCGTCGGGGCGCCGTACGAAGTGCCGATCGCGGCCTGCTCGACGATCGCCTGCTGCACGGCCGGGAACTGGTGGCCGAGGATCATCGGGCCCCAGGAGCCCACGTAGTCGACGTAGCGCTTGCCGTCGGCGTCGGTGAGCCACGCGCCGCTCGCCGAGGCGATGAAGCGCGGCGTTCCGCCGACCGATTTGAACGCCCGCACCGGCGAATTGACGCCGCCCGGAATGGTTTTCTGCGCGCGTTCGAAAAGGGTCTCGGACTGGGTCATGGCGGTTGCCGGCTGGTGGTGACGGATACGGGCTGCGGATCTGACAAGGCTGCGGATCGCAGCCGAAAGCGGAGAGCCGAAGCAGCGACGGGAACCACGATTGTAGTCGCGAGCGCTACGGCACCGCACTGAACGGCCGGTGGAACAGAGCGGCATAGCGGGCGGCCTCGGCCCGAATGTCCGCTGCACCGAAAATGCCTTCAACGGCCGCGATCATGTCGGCTCCGGCCTCGATCAGGGGCGCCGCGTTGTCGGCCGTGATGCCGCCGATCGCGCAGACCGGCAGGCCGATGAGTCCGCGCACCTGGCGCAGGGTTTCGATCTGCGCGGGCGGGGCGTCGGGCTTGGTCGACGACGGATAGAAGCGTCCGAAGGCGACGTAGCTCGCGCCCTCGGCCTGGGCTTCGACGGCCCGCTCGATCGAGCCCGAGCAGCTCACGCCGATGATCGCGCGCTCGCCGAGCCGCTCGCGGGCCCGGCGCACGCTGCCATCGCCCCGGCCGAGGTGGACCCCGTCGGCCTCGATCGCGATCGCGAGCTCGACGTCGTCGTTGACGATGAACCGGCAGCCGTGGCGGGCGCAGAGCCCACGCAACTGGAGGGCCAGCCGCTCCCGGCGTGCGGGTGCGGCCCCCTTGTCGCGGTATTGCAGCAGCCGGGCCCCACCCTCGAGGGCGGCGGTCGCTCCGGTGATCAATCGCGATTCGTCGGCGCACAGGGATGCTGAGGTGATTGCGTACAACCCGGACAAGGTGCTCATGGGGCCGGAGTGTAACGACGGCGGCCGGGCGGCGCCGGTCCCGGCCATGCCCTCGATGGCCGGGCGGTTCGAAGAAAATGGATTGCGGTGGAACCACTATGCACAGTTGCGGCGCGCAGGGGCCGAAAGCCCGTTGCGAGCGACATATTTCTGTAGAAATGCTGTAACAGGAAAGTAAGCAGCTGATTTTTAACAAAAATATGGACGTGAGCACAAACTGGTCGTCAGGCAGAAATCCAAGTGAGGGCGTCGACTTAGCGGGTTTGATCCCCGATTTCCCACAAACTTATCCACAGAAGCTGTTAGTTGGATGAACTTTCTCAGCGTTGATAGTGAGTTACCGAGATTACTTAAAGTGAACAGACAGAGGTGGAACCGGAACGCGGCGGTGCGGGTGCTCGGCGCGGCGCTGATGGTGTGGGGATGGGCGGTAGCGGCCGCCGCGGACTCGGTAGCGGACACTTATTTCAGGTATTTCCGGCCCTCGGGCCACATTGACGAGCCGGCGCTCAACGAGCTTTCGGGGCTGGCGGTTTCGCGCCGGACTGCGGGCCGCTGGTGGGGGCTCAACGACAGTGGCAATGCCCCGATGCTCTATGCGATGAGCCCGGACGGGCGTTCCCAGGGCCAGGTCACCGTGTCCAGCCTCAATACCGATTGGGAAGACCTGGCGAGCTACCAGCGGGATGGCCAGGCCTGGCTCGCGATCGCCGACACCGGCGACAATTTCGGCTTCCGCAGCCAGGTGTCGATCTGGGTGCTGCCCGAACCGACGCTGCCCGCGAAGGGCATCGCGCAGACGCGCGAGATTCGCTTCCGCTTTGAGGACGGCCCGCGCGATTGCGAATCACTGGCGGCCGATCCGCAGCGCGGGCGCTTCCTGCTGATCGACAAGGGCCGCAAGCCGGCCGGGCTTTACGAGCTGCCGATGACGTTCACGGCCGGCAGCGAACTCGCGATGGCCAAGCGCATCGCCGACCTGCCGCTGATCTGGGAAGGCCCGGTACCACCGGCGCTGCCGGCCGGCGTCGAGCGCTATCGCGGCACCCCGACCGCGATCGACCTGTCGCCCGACGGCCGCAAGCTGCTGATCCTGACCTACAAGCATTTGGCCGAGTTCGAGCGCCGGGCCGACGAGGACTGGCCGCAGGCGATCGCGCGCGGACCGATGCGCATCGTGCGCCTGCCCCGCCAGCGCATCCTCGAAGCGGCCGGCTATGAAGCGGATGCGAACAGCGCCCTGATCGGCGGCGAAGACGAGCACGCCGCGCTGTGGCGCTGGAACGGGCGATTCCCGCCGGCCAAGGCTCCGGCCGCTCCGTAGGGCGGCGTGCTCGATTCGAAGCAGGGGCGGGTCGAGATCTGCCGCCGAGCAGGCCGTCGAGGCCCGAACGTGAAGACGGCGGGTCACGACCCGGCCACAGCTTCAGTCAGTCATTGGGCGCCGGTTCGGCCGGCGGGTCCGCCGCAGGCTCCGCAGCCGGTTGCGGAGCCTGCTCCGGCTCGGTTTCGGGTGACGCGGGCGGCTCTGCGGTAGCCGCGGGCTCCGGTGCCGGTTCGGTGGCGGGTGGATTCGCGGTCTGCGTCTCTGCCGGCGGTGTCTCGGCTGGCGGCACCGTGGTCTCGTCCTCGTCGAAGCGCTCGCCGGGCGGCAGATCGGGTTCGTCGTCGGCAGCCGCCGGCGCACGCCCCACGTAGCCCATCTGCCGCTGGATCCAGGCTGCGCGCGTGCGCACATAGGGCCCCGGCGCATCGACCTTCCAGCGTCGCGGGCTCGGCAGCACGGCCGCGAGCCGGGCCGCCTCGCTGCTGCTGAGTTCGGCGGCCGGCTTGCGGAAAAAGCGCCGCGACGCCGCCTCGACCCCGTAGATGCCCGGACCGAATTCGGCCGAGTTCAGATACACCTCGAGAATGCGCTCCTTGGACCAGAGCGCCTCGATCACCATCGTCAGCCCGGCTTCCAGCCCCTTGCGGAAGTAGCCGCCGCCCGGCCACAGGAACAGGTTCTTGGCGGTCTGCTGACTGATCGTCGAGCCCCCGCGCACGCGGCCGCCGCGCTGGTTGCGCTCGTAGGCCTTCTGCATCGCTTCCATGTCGAAGCCGTGGTGGTTCCAGAACTTCTGGTCCTCGGCCGCCACCACCGCGCGCCGCGCCGCGTCGGCGATGCGCTCGCGCGGGACCCACTGGTGCTGCACCGGGCGGGTCGGGCTTTGCAGCATGTAGCTCGTGACCCAGACCGGCATGAAGCTGCCGAGCGCGATCAGCACGAACGGCGAGGCGACCAGCGCCGCGAGGGCGATCAGCACGATGCGCTTGCGGCTCATGCGGGGACTCGATGGTCCCGATGGCCTCGGGCTTTGCGCAGGCGCTTCGGGCGCCAGCGGACGCTGGCGCCGGGCGCCCGGAGTCGCCCGCAAGTCGAGCGGATCACGCGGTGATGGCGGTGTCGGTTCCAGAGAGGCTTCCCCTTGCAACGATCGTCTGCGCGATCGAATCGCTGCGAGTCTGCCGCAGCTTCGATGAATGGTGGAATTCGTGTCTCACAATGAGCGGATCGTTGCGGGAAATTCTCTTGAAGCTTGCCGGGGCACGCCTCTACATTCCCACCGGGAGCGCACGCACAGTGCGTCGCAGGGGAATCGAATGGGCGGGATGCGGGTTTGGCTGGCTCCGTTGTGGGTCGGCGCCACGTTGTTGCTGGGAGCTTGCGGGGGTGGTGGCGGTGGCGATTCCTCAAAGGTGACGCTGACGGTGCAGGATCGCGCGCTGTACGCCGTCGGGTACACGGACAATTACTCGACGCCCCCGCTCGGCACTGATTTCTCGTTCGATTCGCTACCCGAGGACGGCATTTATCTGGGCGTCGAGCAGAACGGCAGCAGCGCGGTCAGCGGCACCAATTACAGCCAGCTCAGCGAGCTCAGCGGCCATCTCGACATTTACCTGTATTCGCCGCTGAACCGCACGCCCGGTACCTACACCGATACGGTGACGCTGCGGGCCTGCTACGACGAAAACTGCCGCCGCGAGGTGCAAGGCAGTCCGGCGACGATCACCGTGACCTACGAGATCAAGGCGCCGCCGCCGCCGACCACGCTGACGCTCGACACGACCTCGTTGACCGCAATAGGCGGCCCGGGCGGTGAGGCTCAGACGCTTTCGGTCCTGGCCACACTGGATGGTCCCGACGCGGCGACCCTGATCGTCAAGACCGATTTTTCCGGAACGCCGGCGTCGTCGGGCATCAGCAGCGTCGAGGTCGTTCGTGTCTCCGACACCCAGCGTCGCATCGACGTGCACCTGGCCGACCCGGACACGCTGACGCCGCAGAACTACGGCGTCAGCTTCTATGTCAGCGGCTGTTACGACGCCAGCTGTAGTCGCCAGGTACAGAGCGGTTATTCGTATGTGTCGGTGAGCTATCAGGTCAGCCAGTTCGCCCAGCAGGCTGTCCAGAAGGTCGCAAGCGGGGCCAGCGACATGGTTTGGGATTCGGTTGCGCAGAAGTTCTATCTGAGCTTTCCGAGTTCGGCCGGCACCTACGCAAACCGCATCGCCGTGCTCGATCCAGCGACGGGCCAAATCACGGCTTCGGTCGTTGCCGGTAGCGAACCCAAGAAGCTGGCCGTGTCGGGCGATGGCGCCTACCTCTACCTCGCGCTGGGAGGCGCGAATCAGGTTCGGCGCTTCAAGCTGCCTGATTTGACGCTCGATACCACGCTGGATCTGGGCCCCAGTCCGTACTACGGATTGCGCTTCGCCAACGTGCTGGCGGTGGCGCCGGGCCAACCGCGTACGGTGGCTGTCGGCTTCTCCGATCGGGGGCTCGCCATCTACGACGACGCCGTGCGCCGGGTCGATGACGGCGGTGAAAACTACTATGCCAGCCCCACCGCGCTGGCCTGGGGCGACGATTCTTCGGTGCTTTATGCCAACAGCGGCTCGGAACTGGCAGTTTTCGACGTCGGGCCCAGCGGTGTCTTGCTCAATCGCAGCTATTACAACGCCTTCAGCAATTACTCCCAGTCGATCTACTACCTGGAAGGCCTCATCTACTCGGACGCCGGCCCGGTCGTAAACCCGGATACGGGTTCGCAAGTCGGGGTGTTCCGTCAAACCGACAGCAGCGCCGAAGTGCTGACGGTCGATGCGCCGATGGGTCGAGCGTTCATGGTCAGCCGCAACTACTCGGACGGTTACCAGACACGACGGCTGACGGTGTTCGATGTCGGCAGCTACGTTCCGCTGCGCACCGTGCAGTTTGCGCTGGATGACACCAACGCCAGGCGCCTCCTGCGGTGGGGTGTCGACGGACTCGCCGTGCTCACCGACCAAGGCAATGTCTATCTGCTGCCGAGTGTCGCGCGCCCCTGAGCGGGCGGCCGTGTTGCGTGGCCGGCGCGGCGACGATCAATCGTCGCCGCGTCCCGGCTCCCGAATCCGCAGCGCCGGCAGCGAAATATTGCGCGCGATCGCGACCATGCGCAGGCTCGCGATCAGCAGCATGCCGGCCAGCGCGGCGATGTCGCGCGAGACGCCGAGCGATTGCAGCACTACGTAGAGCGTCGCGCCGGCGATGACGACGACGCCGTAGATGGTGCCGGGGCGCAGCAGCAGGGGAATTTCGTTGCAGAGCACGTCGCGCAGCAGGCCGCCGAAGGTGCCGGTGATGGTCGCGAGCACGACGACGATCAGCCCCGGCAAACCGGCCGCCTCGGCGATGCGCGCGCCCGAGATCGAGAACAGGGCGACGCCCACGGCGTCGGCGATCTCGAGCAGGCGCTCGGACGGATGGCGCCAGCGCAGCACCAGCACGGTGGTGCAGGCGACGACCAGGATCGTCACCAGATAGCCGGTGTCGGTGAACCAGAACGGGGTGCGGTTGAGCAGCAGGTCGCGCAGGGTTCCGCCGCCTGTCGAAGTCACCAGCGCGATGATCACCGCGCCGAGCAGATCGAGCTGCTTGCGCCCGGCCGCGAGCACCGCCGAGACCGCGAACACCGCGGTGCCGGCGTAATCGAAGGCGTGCGGAAGGATCACGGTTCGTTGCGCGCCTGTCCTAGGTGGACAAGCCCAGGTTGCGGCACAGGCGCAGCGTCGGCTCGGCCTGGTTGATGGTGTAGAAGTGCAGGCCCGGCGCGCCGCCCTTGAGCAGGGTTTCGCACAGGCGCGTGACCACTTCGGTGCCGAAGTCCTGCAGCGCGGCCTTGTCGTCCTGCAACTGCTCCAGCTGCAACGTGATCCAGCGCGGCAGGTCGGCGCCGCAGTTGTTGCAGAAGCGCACGATGTTGGCGAAGCCGGTGATCGGCATGATGCCGGGCACCACCGGAATGCCGACGCCGGCCTTGGCGCAGCGATCCATGAAATAGAAATAGGCGTCGGCGTTGTAGAACAGCTGCGTCATCGCGCTGTCGGCGCCGGCCTTCACCTTGTCGACGAAGTAGCCGAAGTCGTCGTCGAAGCGCTTGGACTGCGGATGCATTTCCGGATAAGCCGCCACTTCGATCTCGAAGTGCTCGCCATGCGTCTGGCGGATGAACGACACCAGCTCGTTGGCATAGTGGAACTCGCCCGGCGCGGACGAGCTGTAGGCGGTTGCGGGCAAGTCGCCGCGCAAGGCCACGATGCGGCGAACGCCGGCATCGCGATACTGCGCCAGCAGCTCGGCGACGCGAGCGCGCGTGCTGCCGATGCAGGTCAGGTGCGGCGCCACCGCGATGCCGGTTTCGCGCACCACGGTCATCAGCGTGTCGTAGGTGCCGTTCTGGTCCGAGCCCAGCGCGCCGTAGGTCACCGAGAAGAAGCCGGGCTTGGCCTCGGTGAGCTTCTTCAGCGTGGCCGGCAGCTTGGCGACGCCTTCGGGCGTGCGTGGCGGGAACAGTTCGAACGAGAAGCCGGGAGACGGGAGACGGGAGACGGGAGACGGCACGGCTTAGCTCTCTTGGGGCGGAGATGACAGGCGTTTTATCAAGGCGTTGAGACGGGCGAAGACCTTTTGTACGGTTTCATCGATGTCGCGGTCAGAGGGCAAGTAACCGAGGCGTCTGGCGATTTCGATTTGAGTGTCGATCTCGGCCAGCGAGCCTCGGGCAATGCTCAGAAAGCGAACATACTCGGTGCGAGAAGTGCGCGCTGCCCCCTCCGCGATATTCGACGGGACACTGACGGCTGCTCGACGAAGCTGAGCCGTCAGCCCGAATTTCTCATCGGAGGGAAAAGCAGCAGTCAGCCGATAGATAACCTCGACCAGCGTCATTGCATCGCGCCAGACGTCCAGCTTCTGATGCCGCTTCTCCACGTCTCCCGTCTCTCGTTCCCCGTCTCCCGGCTCGATCAGTATCGATAGTGCTCGGGCTTGTACGGGCCTTCGACCGGCACGCCGAGGTATTCGGCCTGTGCGGGCGTGAGCTTGGTGAGCTTCACGCCGATCTGCTCCAGATGCAGTGCGGCGACTTCCTCGTCGAGCTTCTTCGGCAGGCGGTAGACGGTCTTCTCGTAGGCGTCCTTGTTCTTCCAGAGATCGATCTGCGCGAGCGTCTGGTTCGAGAAGGAGTTGCTCATGACGAAGGCCGGATGGCCGTTGGCGCAGCCCAGGTTCACGAGGCGGCCTTCGGCGAGGATGTACAGGCTCTTGCCGTTGGCGAACGTGTAGTGATCGACCTGCGGCTTGATGTTGAGCTTCACCACGCCTTCGGCGGTGTTGAGGCGATCCATCTGGATCTCGTTGTCGAAGTGGCCGATGTTGCAGACGAGCGCGTTGTGCTTCATCGCCTGCATGTGCTCCAGCGTGATGATGTCCTTGTTGCCGGTCGTCGTGACGTAGATGTCGCCCAGGCCCAGGGTGTCTTCCACCGTGGTGACCTGGAAGCCTTCCATCGCCGCCTGCAGCGCGTTGATGGGGTCGATCTCGGTGACGATCACGCGAGCGCCGAGGCCGCGCAGGCTGTGCGCGCTGCCCTTGCCGACGTCGCCGTAGCCGCAGACCACCGCGACCTTGCCCGCGATCATCAGGTCGGTGGCGCGCTTGATGCCGTCGGCCAGCGATTCGCGGCAGCCGTAGAGGTTGTCGAACTTGGACTTGGTGACCGAGTCGTTGACGTTGATGGCCGGCACCAGCAGCTTGCCGGCTTCCATCATCTGGTACAGGCGGTGCACGCCGGTGGTGGTTTCTTCGGATACGCCGCGCCAGTCCTTCACCACGCGGGTCCAGAAGCCCGGACGCTCGACCGCGACCTTCTTGAGCAGGTCTTTGATGACCTTCACTTCGTGGTTGTCGGACGGCGTGTTGACCCAGTCGGAACCGTTTTCGAGCTCGTAGCCCTTGTGGATCAGCAAGGTCACGTCGCCGCCGTCGTCGACCACCAGCTCGGGGCCGGTCAGCGTGCCGTCGGGCAGCGTGAAGGTGATCGCATCGAGCGCGAGGTCCCAATACTCCTCCAGCGTTTCGCCCTTCCAAGCGAACACCGGCGTGCCGGCCGCGGCGACCGCGGCGGCGGCGTCGTCGGAGGTCGAGAAGATGTTGCAGCTGGCCCAACGTACCGAGGCGCCCAGATGGCCGAGCGTTTCGAGCAGCACCGCGGTTTCCTTGGTCATGTGCAGCGAGCCGGTCAGGCGCACGCCGGCCAGCGGCTTGAGCGGCGCGTACTTGGCGCGGATCGACATCAGGCCCGGCATTTCCTCCTCGGCCATGGTGATGCGCTTGCGGCCGAGTTCGGCGAGGGACAGATCGCGGACCTTGAAGTCCTGGGCGAGCGTGGTGGGAGCGTTCATCGGGAAGTCCGTGCTGGTTTTGAAGGGGAGCCGAAAGGCGACGGGCGCGATTATATCCGTCTATGCGGATAAAGGGATATGTGAGCAGTCGACGTGTCGACCCAAGGGCAACCCGCTGGTGGCGCGGGTTCATGAAGTTCGGAAAAGAACCGAGGCTTCGTGAAAGCCGCGCCGGATGAGGGCTCGGCTGGACCCGCTCGGCTTCTGCCAGGTGCGACGACGAAACCTTCCCATTCACCGATGCGTCCGCAGCTGGCCATCGGCAGCGTGCCGAAGGCGTCGACGAAGCCCACTGCACATTGCCTGGGCGCTACCAAGCGAACTCGTCGAAATCGTTCGTGCGTATCAGCGGGCGGGAACGTTCCTCGTCGGAGATCGAGGGGGTTCAAGCCTAGTGATCAGAAGACGGCGCAGCGTTGGAGAGGACATCCATGACGGTTCATTGAAGTGGTGATCCTCTGCGGCTCACGGGTAGTGAATGCCTTTGAAGCGATGCACTGAAACACGGATTTCACTCATCAAGGTGCCGCTGAAGGGATGCAGCATTTCGAAGATCTACGGTGATAAGGACGCAAGCATCAGCAAGGATGAAGCGAAGCGGTCTCCCTCGCTGATGAAAAGTTTCAGCGAATCGGACGAGAGCAGAATGGCAAGATCGACCAGGCCGAATTTGCCCGTTCGACTGCAGCTGGTTCACCGGCTGGGGCGACACCCGTCACCAGGTATTGACGATATTTGCGTTCGCGGCTTTGCCGTCGATGTCGATGGCAAAGTGGAACTCAAGATGCAGTGCACTTCGTCTCACCAGAACCCTGCAAAAAAATGGCGGACCGTGGTCCGCCAATAGCCTTGGTGAGCGACGAGCGGTGGAGGAGGTTTCCACCGTGTCGAGCGCAGATTACGACGGCGAATGCCTCGAGGCTTGGCTCACAGTGCAGATGATTCGTTGGCTTTCACTGAATGTAGACAGGCCCGCGCAGCGGTGTTCTGAGATTTTGTCCCGACGCGCTCGCGAGCTGTCCATCGATGGCCAGGGTGTAACGGCCCTGCTTCAGATCCGAACGCACCGCCAAACGGGGGTTGTTGCCGACTTTCCATCCGCCGGAAACCGCTTGGCCGTATTCGTCGATCAGCTTCAAAGCCTTGTCGATCTCGCCCGCATTGCCGATGTCGGCGGAGAACAGTATGGCCACGGCGCGCTGCCCTTCGACCTGACCGACGTACTGAATGCCGAACGGATCAGTCGAAGTCGGGGCCCACCACGGGCGCAGCACTTGGGCGGCGGGAGGCGGAGCGCTGCGATTCGCGCTGGAGACCGTGGTTTGTCCGCGCGGCGCCTGACGCTCGGCTGCGACCGGCGCCCTGCTTTCGCGGGTTTCCGGCTCGGCCATCGCGGCGTCGTCGCTGCTGGAGGCCTGGGCGCTGTAATCGCTCGATTCGGATGGCGAGGCTGCCTGCGGTTCGGCGGCTTGTTCAGAGGGCGTCTCCACCGACGCCGTTTCTTCGGCCGGCTCCAGAGCGCTTTGCGCTACTGAGGCTTCGGCAGCAGGCGCGGGTTCTTCCTGGGCCGGCGCCTCTGCGACCGGCGGCGGCGCGGATTCGGCCGCATCGGAGGATTCCGCATTCTCGCTTTCCGCTTGCTGCGTGTGCTGCGCAGCCGACATCGGATCCTGGTGGTCCGGCAGGAACAAGTTCAGTACGAGTCCGCTTCCAACACCGACCGCGACGGCTCCCACAATCATCAAGGCGCCCTGCATGCGCTTTGGATGGCCTGAGCTGATCGACTGCTCCATATTCAAATCTCTCCTCGTTGATACGTGCCTGGGCGAGTTCGGCCCAGTGCGGTTGCAGTTGCGCCTGTCGGCTATTTTGATACGATATCGAACAGATACACATAATTAATGTATCACAAGAAATTTGAGATACATATCGATCCGCGCGGCTTCGACAGAAGCGATCCAACGCGTCCATGAGGAGAGGAGATTCACGTGTCTAAGGGAAACAAGGTGGTTGGCGCCCAAGTCGGCTTTTTGATCGTGCTCGGCACCACATCAACAGCGGCGTTCGCGGGTGACGGCTGGTACCTCGGCGCGAGCGCGGGTGCGACGTTCGCCGATTCGCAGAAGTTCAAGGTCGATTTCGCCAACCAGACCGTCAACAATCGCAGCGGGCGTTTTGCCAAGGTCGATCTCCAGGATGGCTGGATCGGCGGTATCGGTGGCGGCTATGCGTTCTCGAGCGGATTGCGCACGGAACTCGTGTTCGATCGCCGTCGCAACGATCTCGACAAGCTCGTGCAGCCGGCATCGGGGCCGTTCGGCAATCAGGGTGGGCCGGCGACCAATGTCCGCGGCCATGAGATCGTCAACAGCGCGATGGCGAACGTCTGGTTCGATCTGTTCAAGAGCAGCTGGTTCCACCCTTACATCGGCGGTGGCGGCGGTTATGCGCAGTTGTCACTGCGCGACGCCGGCTACAACAACGTCGACTTCCTGAGCAAGCACGATGCATTGCTGGCCTACCAGTACGGCGGCGGCCTGACGATCGATCTGGGCCCGCACTGGGCGGTGTCGCTCGACTATCGTCGCTTTGCGACCGAGAAGGGCAAGTTCAATCTGCTCGCCGACGACAGCAGCCCCTCGAAGTTCAAGTTCGGCTACGAGGCCGACGAAGCCTTTTTGAGCGTGCGCTACTACTTCGGCGGCAAGCCTGAAGCCCCGCGCGAAGAAGCTCCTCAGGCAGAAGAGCCGGTCACCGTGGTCGAGCCGGTGGAAGCGGAGATTCCGGTCGCCGAATCGACGCCTGGGCCGGTGGCGCCGTCCGCCACCTGCGAGGCGCCGAAGCCCGGCCAGCGCATCAGCCTCGATGGTTGCAAGGTCGGTGACACGCTGGTGCTGCGCGGCGTGACCTTCGAGTTCAACAAGGCCACGCTGACGCCCGACGCCAAGAGCATCCTCGATGAGGTGGCCGACGAGCTCAATGCGCGCGGCGACATCAAGGTCGAAGTCGATGGACACACCGACTCGCGCGGTTCGGACAGCTACAACCAGCAACTGTCCGAAGGTCGCGCTGATGCGGTGAAGGCGTATCTGGCCGAACGCGGCATCGATCCTTCGCGCATGACGGCCAATGGCTTCGGCGAAACGCAACCGATCGCGGACAACGAAACGGACGAGGGGCGTGAGCTCAATCGCCGCGTCGAACTCAAGGTGATCGATGCGGGCGGTGGCGCCGCAACGCCGGCGGAACCGGTTGCCGAAGCCGTGCCGACCGAATCGACGGAGCCGGTCGAATCAGCGGAGCCGGTCGAGCCGGCGGCCGAGGCGTCGGAAACGCAGCCGATCGAGTAAGGGCCAGGGCATGGATCGGGCACGGGGAGCGAGTGTGCGATGAGCGAGCCCCGTAGCCCGTTACTGCACGGACATGAAATGCAGGCTCACCTGCCTGCGCACGGCTCGGCGCGCCTCGTCGGCGCCATCGGGGCCATCGGCGTTCACCTGCTTGTGGTGATCGTCCTGGTCCGCATGGCGCCGATGATGTCGATGCGGCCTCCGCCGACGATGAGCGTGATCACGCTCTCGTTGTCGCAGGAGACTCGGCCAGGCGAGCTGCTTGCGCCGTCGATCTCGGTCTCCGCGGTCGATCAGGCACTGCATTCGAAGCCGCCGGTGATCGAACTCAAAACGCTCAACCCGAGCGATCTCGCCGTCACCACCAAGGCTCCCGAAACCAGTGCCCAGGCGCGTGCGGCCTCGTCACCGTCGCCGCGCGAGCGTGTCGCGACCGAGCCGGACGAGGCCAGCCAGTCCCTGCTCGCCAGGCTGCGTGCGAACTGGCTGCCTCCGCCGAAGTCGTCCACCCGCGTGCGCTGTCGGCTGCGCATTTCGTATCGCCCGGGCGGAACGGTCACGGCGGTCACGACGGCGCCGAGTTGCAACGACCAGTTGCTGGCCGCGTCGATCGAACGGGCGGTCTGGAAATCGCAGCCGCTTCCGATGCTGCCCAAGGGCCAGGCCTACGTCGATCTGGAATTCACTCCTTAAGACAACCGCAGGCAAACGGGCCTCGGCTTCGATGCCGGCGCGCGCATATGCACGCTGCCATTCGGATCGATGCCGTGCGCTCAAGCCCCGCGTAGCGCGAACCGCGGCTTCACCCACCAGATCAGCAGCGGCAGTACGATCAAGGACAGCAGCATGTTGATGCCCATGATCGCCATCAGCAGCAGGCCCATGTCGGCGACGAACTTGAGGTCCGACATCAGGTACCAGGGCAGGATTCCGAGCATCATGATCGTCGCGGTGAACAGAATCGCCTTGCCGGTCGTGTGCAGCGCAGCGCCGATCGCACCGGCCCAATCGCCGCGGCCGGCGCGCAGCTCCTCGCAGATTCGCGACAGCAGGTAGATGCCGTAGTCGATGCCCACGCCGACACCGATCGCCGCGACGATCATCGCGTTGATGTCGAGCCCGACGCCGAGCAGGTGCATCGCGGCGACGAGCGCCTGGTTGGAGAGATTCACCGGCACCAGCAGCAGAAGGCCGGCGACGAACGAGCGGTACGCCAGACTCGCGAGCAGAAATACGAACACGTTGACCGCCGCGATAACCACGATGTGGTAACGCTCGATCACGCGGTTGACGGCTTCCTGCAAGGCGATCGTGCCGGTGCCGAGGCGGATTCGGAATTGATCATGATCTTCGCCGACGGCGGCGATTGCTTTGCGCGCCGACGCGAGCGCTGCGTCGACCGTCTCCTGCCGGTTGTTGGCGTACCACAGGGAGACCGTCGCGTTCTGCAGGCCGTCGTCGACGACGTGACCGTAGCTTTTCGCGCTCGCCCCCATGAGGGCCCCGACCGTGGCTGCGCCCATCGCGGCCGTACGCGGATCGAGCGGGGACCAGGCCGGGTGGCCACCGTTGAACAGGCGGCTCGATTCGCTCAGGTAATCGGCGAAGGACAGCGTCGCCCGCGGGGCGAAGGCATCGGCTTCGAGCAGGCGCTGCAGCGATAGCATGGTCTGCACGGTATCGACTTGTTGGGCCGTCCACTCGTCGCCATTCGGACGCTTGGCCTCCAGCACGAGCTCCAGCGTGTTGACGCCGGGAAACTGGGCGTTGATCGCGCGCACGGCGACGTTGAAGGCCGAATCGTCCCAGAGCAGGTTGCTGCCTTCCACCGGGTTGCCGATGCGAATCCGATGCGCGGTGATGATCGTCGCTGCCGAGAGCATCAGCAGCACGATCGTCGACAACGGAGCGAGGCGGCCGTGCACGAGCTTGGCAACGCCACCCAGCACGCGCTCGTGCAGGGGCTGTGCCGAGGTCGGCGAGCGGCGAATCAGACGCTCGACATGGGTCGGCGCGGGCAGCGTGCAGAGCAGCACGGTGATCAGCACGATGCCGGTCGGAATCAGCCACACCGCCCACATACCGCAGAAGATCGCATGCCGGACCATCGCCGGTATCGGGGCCGCGCAGACGACCACGATGCCGAGCACGTCGGTGAGGATGCCGAGCAGCGAAGGGCCGGCCATCACGGTCATGGTTTGCTGCGCGGCGGCACGCCGGTCGCCGAGTTCGGCGTACAGCTCGTAGAAGCGCTCGGTGAACTGCACGCTGTGCGAAAAGCTGCGTGCGGTCAGCAGCAGTGGCACCACCATGAGCAAGGGTTCGATCGAAATGCGCAGCCATCCGACCAGCCCGAAAGCCCAGATCGCGGCAACGCCCGAGGTGACGATCGGCGTCAGCAGGCCGACCCAGTTGCGCATGTACAGGCCCAGCGCGATCAGCAGGGCGACGATCGTGACCGCGAAGATCAGGATCATCTGGCGTTCGTAGTGATAGACCCAGCCGATCAGGATCGGCTGGCCGGCGACGAAAACCTCGTGATGGGCATCGCGAGCCTGTTCGGCGAGCCGTTGGACGGCGCCAAACACCGTGCCGTAATCGGTGCCGCGCTCGAGCAGCATCGCCGTGATCAGCGTGGCCTTGTCGTCGCGCGAGATCAGGAAGTCGCGCACCTTGGGCGCCTGGTCGACGCGCAGTCGGAACGCAGCG
This sequence comes from Hydrocarboniphaga effusa AP103, assembly GCF_000271305.1. Lineage (GTDB taxonomy): Bacteria > Pseudomonadota > Gammaproteobacteria > Nevskiales > Nevskiaceae > Hydrocarboniphaga > Hydrocarboniphaga effusa. Next base: position 1,903,287 of record NZ_AKGD01000001.1, on the reverse strand, counting down.
AGTTCATCGGCGTTCTGTGGGGGGTGGCCGCCCATCAGCGGACGCATGTCGATGCCGAGCGGCGTCGCTTCGGAGGTTCGCGCGCGCTCGGTGGTGATCGACAGGATCTGGTCGTGATCGACGCCAGCAACCAGATCGATGTCTCGTGTCAGCTGCCAGACCTTGGCGAGCGTCTCAGCGTTGTAGAGATCGCCGCCGTCGCTGCGCCGGACCATCACGGCCACGGTCAACGGATTGCCGAAGTTCGGATGATCGCGATACACCTGCACGAACGGATCGTCCTGCGGCAGCAGATCGGAGAACACCGTTTCGAGCTTCACGCGCGGCAGGCCGGCGGCGAAGAAGGCGGTGATCAGTGCGAACAGCAGACCGAGCAGCCGAGGATGCGCGACGACCCAGCGCGCGCAGCGTGCGCTCAGCGACATGCCGGCTGCTCGCGCGGCAGGCGGTCCGCCGACGCGATGCGCCGACGCGGATTCAGGCGGGCTCGAAACCTCCGAAGCGCGCCTGCACGTCCCCGCTCAGTTCGGGCTCCGCCGAGATTCCGGAGAGCTGCGTGACGACGAACCGCTGGGTTCCCCGGAACGTGTTCTGGTAGAGCTCGCGGCACAGCTCGTAGGCCGCATGGCCCGGCCAGCCTTCGGGCAGCACTGCGTCGGGAAGACGAGGATCGTGCAGGCTCACGCGGCGGAACGAATGGATCAGCAGTGTCTGTACGGCGAAACAGAGTTTGGGAGAGGCTCGCCGGTTCGACAGCAGCGAGGCCGCCGGTTCGAAGCGCTTGAGAAACTCGCGATACTCCTGCGCCACCGAATCGAGGTTCCAGCACTCCGAGGCGAGCTCGGTGAGCGGCCGAGCCGATAGCTCGGTCAGGTCGGCGACGTTGAGCACCATGGTGCGTTCGCGCAGGCTGAGCTGGTCGAGAATCGCGGTCAGCATGCGAACGTCGGCGCTCGGATGCACGAAGACGCCCGGCGCGATCATGCCGAAGCCCTCCCATTCGAGCTCCTTGCGAAGCTCGGAACGCTCGGGCGCACCGACACCGGCCTTGGTCATCAACACGAGTGTCCAGCGACCGTCCCAGTTGGTCGGCGGCGGCGTATAGATGCGCCGATAGGCGTGCGCGAAGCGCCGCTTGCCCAGTGGCGTGAGCGCATAGCGGCTGCGCCGTCCATCGCGGATCGATTCGAGCCAGCCCTCCTCGATCAACCGGAAGCTGCTGGTGCGGACCAGCCTTTCGTTGACGCCGAAGGGCTCCATGAGCGAGATCAGCTCGCCGAGCCAGACACCGCTCGTGAACGGGGCGATGGAGTCGCCGAAGACCGACACGATCAGCGATTTCGAGCGGGGCTCCTCCTCCTTGAGGTAGCGCGCGACCCAGTCTTCGATCGATTTGTGCTTGCCGGTCATTCCCTGCCTGTATTGCGTGTTGTCCGAGCATGTTACCGACGGCACCGGAGATTGGGTTGCAAATCTAAGTGTGTCCGATTTTTTACATAATACAAAAAAATAGTTGACCTAATATATTCTGTATCATATTGTGGATGGACCGATGGCCTGAAGGAGGCACAACCATGTATGCGCAACTGGTTGAAACCGGCTTGAGTCGAGTGCGGAACCTCGAAGAAATGAGCCGTGAAGAGCGTGAGTTTCAGGGGCGGATTGACCGAGGAGTGAAGATCGAGGCCAGGGACTGGATGCCTGAGGCCTATCGCAAGACGCTGGTGCGCCAGATCAGTCAGCACGCGCACTCGGAGATCGTGGGCCAGCTGCCGGAAGGCAACTGGATCACACGTGCGCCTTCGCTCAAGCGCAAAGCCATCCTGCTCGCCAAAGTGCAGGATGAAGCGGGACATGGCCTTTATCTGTACAGCGCGGCCGAAACACTTGGCACCTCGCGCGATCAGATGATCGATGACCTGCATTCGGGCAAGGCCAAGTACTCGAGCATCTTCAACTATCCGGCGCTGACTTGGGCCGACATGGGCGCAATCGGCTGGCTCGTCGATGGCTCGGCCATCATCAATCAAGTGCCGCTATGCCGCTGCTCTTATGGCCCATATGCGCGGGCGATGGTTCGCGTCTGCAAGGAGGAGTCGTTTCATCAGCGCCAGGGCTACGACATCATGATCGCGCTGGCCAAGGGCACGCCTGAGCAGAAGGCGATGGCGCAGGACGCGCTCAATCGCTGGTGGTGGCCTTCGCTGATGATGTTCGGCCCCAGCGATTCGGAGTCGGTCAACAGCGCGCAGTCAGCGCAGTGGGGCATCAAGCTTTTCAGCAACGACGAACTGCGCCAGAAGATGGTCGACCAGTCCGTTCCGCAAGCCGAATTTCTCGGCCTCACGATTCCTGATCCGGAACTTAAGTGGAACGCCGAGCGCGGCCACTACGATTTCGGCCCGATCGATTGGGAAGAGTTCTACAACGTCGTGAAGGGTCACGGCCCTTGCAACCGCGATCGCCTCAAAACCCGCATAAAAGCGCACGAAGACGGCGCATGGTTCCGCGAAGCCTTGATCGCGCATTCCGAAAAGAAAGCCCAGCAAGCCGCAGGCGCGGCAGCTTAAACCTGAGCTTGACTCGTCCAACAAGACCGAGAACACAGTGACTAAGAAAGAATGGCCGCTCTGGGAGATTTTCATCCGGAGCCAGCATGGCTTGGCACACAAGCATGTCGGCAGCCTGCACGCCGCCGATGCTGACATGGCGATCAACAACGCACGTGATGTCTACACGCGCCGCAACGAAGGCGTGAGCCTATGGGTGGTGCGTTCGGCCGACATCGTCGCCAACGATCCGAACGATCGCGAGCCTTTGTTCGAGCCTGCGGCGAATAAGGTGTATCGCCATCCGACGTTCTTCCCGATGCCGGAAGAAGTGAAGCACATGTGATCGCGCATCCGTGCACCGACCGAAGCAGGCGGTGTGCCGGAGGAGACTTATGAGCAACGAGAAATTCAACTATCTGCTCAGGCTCGGCGACAGCACGCTGATCCTGAGTCAACGCCTCTCCGAGTGGTGCGGAAAAGGCCCGGCGCTCGAAGAAGACATGGCGCTCGCCAACACCGCGCTCGACCTGCTCGGCCAGGCTCGCCAATGGCTCAGCTACGCGGGCGAAACCGATGGCATGGGACAGGACGAGGACGATCTCGCCTATCTGCGCAATGCCGATCAGTTCGCCAACTTCCTGCTCGTCGAACGCCCCAACGGCAGCTACGCCGACACGATGGTTCGCCAGTTCTTCTTCGACGCCTGGTATCACCTGGCGCTGCAGAAACTCGTGCTTTCGAAGGACGAGCGCATCGCCGCGATCGCCGGGAAGGCTGCGAAGGAAGTGCGTTATCACCTGCGTCGTAGCAGCGATCTGATCGTGCGCCTCGGCGATGGAACGCCGACGAGCCGCTCGATGATCCAGTCCGCCGTCGATGAACTCTGGCCGTTCACCGGCGAGATGTTCGAGGCCGACGCGATCGATCTCGCAGTCGCAGAAGCGAAGATCGGGTTCGATCCGTCGAGCCTGCGTTCCGATTGGCTGTCCTACGTGCACTCGGTGCTCGACGAGGCGACGATCAAGATGCCGAACGCCGAAGCCTGGATGCAGCGTGGCGGAAAGCAAGGTCGTCACACCGAAGCGCTGAGCTATCTGCTCGCCGAAATGCAGTCGCTCAAGCGCGCTCACCCTGGCGCTGCCTGGTAGTGCGCGATGTCGGCCGAGACCGCAGGTGTGACGGCGGCTGATCGAGTCTGGCACTGGCTCGAAGCCGTTCCCGATCCCGAAATTCCGGTGCTGTCGGTGCTCGATTTGGGCATCGTCCGAGACGTGCAGTGGAACGGCGGCGAAGCCGACGAATGTCTCGTCACGGTGACGCCGACGTACTCGGGTTGTCCGGCAACGGACGTGATCTCGGACGACATCAGCAAGGCCCTGCACGAGCACGGTGTTCAAAAGGTGCGCGTCCAGATCCGACTCGCACCGGCCTGGACCACGGATTGGTTGCGGCCACAGGCACGTGAAAAATTGTGCGATTACGGCATCGCACCGCCGGTCGGGCTCGCGAGCAACGAGCATGTCGTCGATATCAGTCGATTGCGTGCATCGAACAAGAAGCCCTTGCAGATCGATTGTCCGCGCTGCGGTTCGACGCACACCGCGCTTACGAGCCAGTTCGGATCGACGCCCTGCAAATCGCTGTATCGCTGCCTCGACTGTCTCGAACCCTTCGACTATTTCAAATGCCACTAGGCGTTCAGAACCCATGAGCAAGTTTCACCAACTGCGTGTCTCCAGCTGCAAGCCCGAGACTCGTGACGCCGTCGTCGTAACCTTCGACGTGCCGGAGGAAAGCCGCGAGGCTTTTCGTTTCGTGCAAGGGCAGCATCTGGTGCTCAAGTCGAAGTTCGAAGACGAGGAGATTCGTCGCTCGTACTCGATCTGCTCGGCTCCTCACGAGAACACGCTACGCATCGCGATCAAGCGTGTCGAAGACGGTTTATTCTCGACCTGGGCGAACAAGGAACTCAAGCCGGGACATCTGATCGAGTGCATGGAGCCGTCGGGGCATTTCAACGTGCCGCTCGTTCAGGGAGCGGCGCGTCACCATGTTGCGTTCGCATCGGGCAGCGGCATCACGCCGGTGCTATCGATCATCAAGGCCACGCTGAAGGCCGAGCCGAACAGCCACTTCACGCTGTTCTACGGCAACCGCGCCTCGTCGAGCGTGATCTTCAAGGAAGAGCTCTCGAATCTAAAGGACTCGTACATGACGCGGCTCAACCTCGTCTACGTGCTGAGCCGCGAATCGCAGGACATCGAGCTGTTCAACGGCCGCATCGACAAGCGGAAATGCGACGAGCTGCTGGATCGCTGGATCGATCCGGCCGGTATCGACGTCGCCTACATCTGCGGTCCGCAGTCGATGATGGAAGCGGTGTCCGAAAGCTTGATGGCGCACGGTGTTCCGAAAGCCTCGATCAAGATGGAGCTGTTCGCGAACGCGATGCCGAAGTTGCCGCGCCAGGCATCGGCGGTGACCGCCAAGGGTACGCAGCAGTGCAAGATCACGCTGATCCAGGACGGCCGCACGCGTGAGCTGTTCATCGAAAAGAACAAGGAAACCATTCTCGACGCGGCGCTCGAACAAGGCGTCGAACTGCCGTACTCGTGCAAGGGCGGTGTCTGCTCGACCTGCCGTTGCAAGATGACCAAGGGCGAGGTCGACATGGACGTGAACTTCGCGCTCGAAGACTACGAAGTCGCGCGTGGTTTCATTCTGACTTGTCAGAGCTATCCGATCGCCGACGACCTCGTGCTCGACTTCGATCAGGAGAGCTGAACTTGCCCTACGAACTGCTCACGCTCGAAGTGATCGGCAAGGTCGCGCTGATTCGTCTGCGCCGACCCGAAGCGCTCAATGCGCTGTCGCTGCCGCTGCGTGAAGAACTCAGACTAGCGCTCGTCGAGATCGAATCGGACGAGTGCATCGGCGCTACGGTGATCACGGGCGACGAGAAAGCGTTCGCGGCCGGAGCCGATGTCAGAACGCTCGCAAGCTGGGGGGCGCAGGACGTCGCAGCGTCGATCGAGCTGCGCGGCGCCTGGAATCAAATCGGTGCAGGCAAGACACCGATCATCGCGGCGGTTTCCGGTTTCGCGCTCGGTGCGGGCTGCGAACTCGCGATGATGTGCGACTTCATTCTCGCCGCGGACAACGCGCGCTTCGGCCAGCCCGAAATCAAGCTCGGCACCATTCCGGGTGCGGGCGGTACGCAACGGCTCACGCGGCTTGTCGGCAAGAGCAAGGCGATGGAGATGGTGCTCACGGGGCGCATCATCGATGCGGTCGAAGCCGAACGCTGCGGCCTGGTTTCGCGCGTGATTCCGCAAGCCGATCTGATCACTGAGGCGCTCAAGACCGCGGCGGCGATCGCCGAGTTGTCGCCGCCGGTCGTGCGCTTGGCCAGACACGCGGTGAATCAAGCGCTCGAAACCTCGTTGTCCGATGGGCTCGCTTTCGAGCAGGCGAGCTTCGAATCCACTTTCAAGCTCGGGGACCGGCGCGAGGGAATGCTCGCCTTCCTCGACAAGCGCAAACCCCAGTTCACGAGCCGCTGAGCTCGAATCCGATCAGGAGAGACCGATGCAACTGCAGAGTTATGCGGCCGGCCAATGGCGCAGTGGTGAAGGCGGCGAAACGGTTCGTCACGCGATCACGGGCGAAGCCGTCGCGACGATTTCGAGCAAGGGCGTCGATTTCGCTGCGATGCTCGACTATGGCCGCAAGGTCGGTGGCCCGGCACTGCGCAAGCTGACCTTTCATGAGCGTGCGCTCATGCTCAAGGCCCTCGCGCAGTATCTGGCCGAGCGCAAGGAAAAGTATTACGAGCTGTCGAAAGCCACCGGGGCGACGCGCGCCGATTCCTGGGTCGATATCGAAGGCGGCATCGCGACCTTGTTTGCGTTTTCCAGCAAGGGTCGCAAGGAGCTGCCGAACGCGAGCTTCATTATCGACGGCAATCCTGAATTCGTTTCGCGTAATGGCACCTTCGTCGGCCAGCACATCCGCACGCCGCTGCAGGGCGTGGCCGTGCACATCAATGCCTACAACTTCCCGTGCTGGGGCATGCTCGAAAAGCTGTCAGTGAACCTGCTCGCGGGTGTGCCGGCCATCGTCAAGCCGGCGAGCCAGACCGCGTATCTGACCGAACTCATGTTTCGCGACATGATCGAGTCGAAAATCTTCCCTGAAGGCGCGCTGCAGCTGATCTGCGGCAGCGTCGGCGATCTGTTCGAGCATCTGCAATCGCAGGACGTGGTGACGTTCACGGGTTCGGCCTCGACCGGTCGCAAGCTCAAGTCGCACCCGGTGATCCTGCGCAACTCGGTTCGCTTCACCATGGAAGCCGATTCGCTGAACTTCTCGATGCTCGGCCCGGACGCCAAGTCCGAGACGCCCGAGTTCGAAATCTTCATCAAGGAAGTCGCGCGCGAACTCACGAGCAAGGCTGGCCAGAAGTGCACCTGCATCCGCCGTGTATTCGTGCCGAAGGCGCTGATCGAGCCGGTTGTCGAAGCGCTCGGCAAGCGACTGTCGAAAGTCGTCGTCGGCGATCCTTCGGTCGAAGGCGTGACGATGGGCGCGCTCGCGAGCCTGAGCCAGCGCGACGAAGTGCGTGCGCGCGTGAAGGAACTGCAGCAAGGCGCCGAGATCGTCTACGGCGATCTCGAAAATTTCAGCGTCACCGGCGGCGACATCGCGACGGGTGCTTTCCTCGCTCCGATCCTGCTGCGCTGCTGCGAGCCGAAAAAGCACACAGTCGTGCACGAGGTCGAAGCTTTCGGCCCGGTTGCGACGCTGATGCCTTACGAAACGGCCGAGGATGCGATCGATCTCGCGCGTCGCGGCGAAGGCAGCCTCGTGGGCTCACTCGTCACTTACGACAACGACTTCGCACGCGAAGTGGTGCTCGGTGCCGCGGCTTATCACGGTCGCCTGCTCGTGCTGAATCGCGACAGCGCCAAGGAATCCACCGGCCATGGTTCACCGCTGCCGGTGCTCGTGCACGGTGGCCCCGGTCGCGCCGGTGGTGGCGAGGAAATGGGCGGCGTTCGTGGTGTCATGCACTATTTGCAGCGCACCGCCTTGCAGGGTTCGCCCGAAACGCTGAGCCGCATCACCGATCGCTGGATCAGCGGTGCGAATCGTCGTGAAGGCGTGCATCCGTTCCGCAAGAATCTCGATGAGCTGCAACTCGGTGATTGCGTGAAGACCGGCTCGCACAAGGTCACGCTCGAGGAGATCGAGCACTTCGCGCACTTCACGGGCGACACTTTCTACGCGCACATGGACGAGGCGGCGGCGAAGGCGAATCCGTTCTTCGGCGGACGCGTCGCCCACGGCTACTACATTGTCTCGATCGCGGCCGGCTTGTTCGTCGAACCGAATCCGGGTCCGGTGCTCGCCAACTACGGCGTCGACAACCTGCGCTTCCTGACGCCGGTGTTCCCCGGCGACGAACTCAAGGTCGTGCTGACCTGCAAGCAGAAGAACCCGCGCATCACCGAGAACTATGGCGAAGTGCGCTGGGATGCGGTGGTCACGAACCAGGACGATAAGGTTGTCGCGCAGTACGACGTGCTGACGATGGTCGAGAAGGCGCCGAAGGTGGAGTCGGCATGAGCGCCGCCACGACCTACGAGAACATTCTGTTCTCGATCGAAGGCGGCATTGCGCGCCTGACGCTCAATCGTCCGGACAAGCTCAACAGCTTCACGGTCGCAATGCATCAGGAGGTGCGCGATGCGCTCGATCGGGTGAAGGCCGATCGCAGTGTCCGCGTGCTGCTGCTGACCGGCGCGGGTCGTGGCTTCTGCGCAGGGCAGGATCTCGGCGATCGCGCGGTTTCTCCGGGCGGTAGCGCAGTCGATCTCGGCGAATCGGTCGAACGCTGGTATGCGCCGCTTGTGCTCACACTGAAGTCGCTGCCGATGCCGGTGGTCTGCGCGGCCAACGGCGTTGCGGCCGGTGCGGGTGCCAATCTCGCGTATGCCTGCGACATCGTCATCGCTGCGCGCTCGGCCAGCTTCATCCAGCCGTTCTGCAAGCTCGGCCTGATTCCGGATACCGGCGGCACTTATGTGTTGCCGCGCCTGGTCGGACGCGCGCGTGCGATGGGCCTGGCGATGCTCGGAGACAAGGTTTCGGCAGAGCAGGCGCAGACCATCGGCCTGATCTGGAAAGCGGTCGACGACGACAAGCTCGCCGATGAAATCGAAGCCCTGCTGAAGCACTTCGCGCAAGCGCCGACGCGAGGTCTGGCGCTGACCAAGAAACTCATCAACGACAGCGATTCGAAGACGCTCGAAGAAGAACTCGTGCTCGAACGCGATGCGATGCGCGAACTCGGCTACAGCCACGACTACGCGGAAGGCGTCGCCGCCTTTCTCGAAAAGCGTGCTCCGCACTTCATTGGGGAATGAGTGCCGTGAGTTCGCCGAAGATCGACGTTGCCGTCATCGGTGCCGGTGCGATGGGCTCTGGAATCGCGCAGGTAGCCGCTACCGCGGGCCATCGCGTGATGCTGCACGATACGCGCGCCGGAGCAGCGGAGCGCGCGATCGAGGGCATTCGCTCGACCTTGCGTCGCTTGGTCGACAAGGATCGTCTGGGTGCGCAGGAGTTCGAGCGCATCATGTCGCAGTTTGTGGCAGCGTCGGCACTCGATGAACTCAGCGGCTGCGGACTCGTGATCGAAGCGATCGTCGAAGACCTCAAGACCAAGCAGGAGCTGTTCGCCAAGCTCGAGTCCATCGTCGATGCGAGCGCTATCCTGGCGACGAATACCTCGTCGATCTCGGTGACCGCGATCGGCGCCGGCTTGCAGCGGCCCGAGAAGCTCGTCGGCATGCACTTCTTCAATCCGGCTCCGCTGATGCCGCTCGTCGAAGTGGTTTCGGGCGTCGCCACGTCGTCGGCGGTCGCCGAGCAGATTTATGCGCTGTCGCTGGCCTGGCGCAAGAAGCCGGTGCATGCGCGCTCGACGCCGGGCTTCATCGTCAACCGCGTCGCGCGTCCGTATTACGCCGAGGGCATGCGCCTGGCGCAGGAAGGTGCGGCGGGCTATGCAACGATCGACGCGGTCATGCGCGAGGCCGGTAGCTTTCGCATGGGGCCGTTCGAGCTCATGGACATGATCGGCCACGACGTGAATTACGCAGTCACTCGTTCGGTGTTCGATGCCTTCTACGGCGATCCGCGTTTCGCGCCTTCCTTGTTGCAATACGAACTCGTGCAGGCCGGATTCTTCGGACGCAAGAGCGGCCGTGGTTTCTACGACTATCGCGAAGGTGCACAGCCCGCGACTCCGGATGACGAGCCGCCGGCTGCGGTGCCGACCGGCGCGATCGTCTGGACTGCCGGTGCAACCGGCGCTGCGCTTGCGAAGCGCCTGGAAGCGCATGGCGTTGCCTTCGAAGCACGGGTCGGCGAAGGCCCTTCTCAGGCGATCGCCGCGATCGGTGAGGCGCAGCTGTTCGTCACCGATGGACGTACGGCTTCCTCACTCGCAGAAAAGGTGCAGCGCAAGGACTGCGTCGTCATCGACCTGATGCTGGCACCGGAAGACGCGGGCCGTGTCGCGGTCGCCCGAGCACTGCAGTGCAGCGACGCCGGCTGGGATTCGATCCTCGGCCTGCTGCAAGCGGCCGGCTTCATCGTCTCGCGCCTGAGCGACACACCGGGCCTCGCCGTCATGCGTACGGTCGCGATGCTCGCGAACGAAGCCAACGATGCGGTGCATCAGCAAGTGTGCTCACCGGAAGACGTCGATATCGCGATGCGCTCCGGTGTCGCGTATCCGAAGGGCCCGCTCGAATGGGCGCAAGTCATCGGTACGCACCGTGTGCTTGAAGTGCTCGACAACCTGTTCGAGTTCTATCGCGAGCCGCGCTATCGGGCCTCGCCGCGGTTGAGGCAGTCACGATTTCAAGCTGACACCAGGTCGCCGTAGGGAGACGTGAGACCCAGCCGCATCGCAAAACAATACGGAGGAGAGCCATGCAGCAAGAGAGCAAGGAAGAAAGCACGGAAGGCCAGCGGCTCGCGGAGCTCGTCGTCGGCGCGATGATGGATCGCGATGCCGCGTCGAATCATCTCGGCATGCGCATCATCCAGGCTGCGGCCGGCCAGGCCACGGTGACGATGAAGGTGAAGCCCGAGATGCTCAACGGCCATCTGACCTGCCATGGCGGCTTTATTTTCAGCCTTGCCGACAGTGCTTTCGCGTTCGCCTGCAATAGCCGTAATGAGGCGACTGTCGCGGCCGGCTGCTCCATCGATTACCTGCGTCCGGCGATCGCCGGGCAGACGCTGACTGCGGTCGCGCAGGAGCGCGCATTGCCGGGCCGCACCGGCGTTTACGACGTCACCGTGAGCAATGAGGAAGGCCAGCTCGTTGCGCTGTTCCGCGGGCGGTCGCATCGAATCAAGGGCGGAGTGATTCCGCTCGAAAGCGGCTCGATCACGAACTGAATCGCAATGCACGCGGCGCAAGCCGTGTGCACGCCGCGCCATGCGGCCGATGGGGCTGTCGGGTGAAAGTCCCAGTCGAGCCCAAGAGGCATTCGGATGGGAGGAGGATTCATGCTTGGTGCAAACACAACGCCGCGGAAGCACGTGCTGGACCCGATCGAAACCGCAAGCCGCGACGAAATCGTGGCACTGCAGTTACAGCGGCTCAAGTGGTCGCTGCAGCACGCTTACGACAACGTCGAACACTATCGCCGCAGCTTCGATGCGGTAGGCATCAGGCCGGATGATCTGAAGAGTCTTTCGGATCTGTCGAAGTTTCCGTTCACGACCAAGAAGGATCTGCGGGACAACTACCCGTTCGGTCTCTTCGCGGTGCCGAAGGATCGCATCGCGCGACTGCATGCTTCGAGCGGCACCACGGGCAAGCCGACCGTGGTCGGCTACACCGCGAACGACATCGACAACTGGGCGAATGTCGTGGCGCGCAGCGTTCGGGCCGCGGGGGGCGGGCCGGGCGACATCGTGCATATCGCTTATGGCTATGGCCTGTTCACGGGCGGACTCGGCGCGCACTACGGGGCGGAGCGCGCGGGTTGCACGGTGGTGCCGATGTCGGGTGGCCAGACCGAAAAGCAGGTGCAGCTGATCGGCGACTTCAAGCCGAGCATCATCATGGTCACGCCGTCGTACATGCTCAACATCATCGAAGAGTTCCAGCGCCAGGGACTCGACCCGGCGGCGAGCAGCCTGCGTGTCGGCATCTTCGGTGCCGAGCCGTGGACCAATGCGATGCGCCAGGAGATCGAGCAGCGCGCCGGCATCGATGCGGTCGACATCTATGGTCTGTCCGAAGTGATGGGGCCAGGTGTCGCGAGCGAATGCGTCGTGAGCAAGGATGGCCCGGTGATCTGGGAAGATCACTTCTATCCCGAGATCATCGATCCGGTGACCGGCGAAGTGCTGCCGGACGGCTCCGAGGGCGAGCTCGTGTTCACCTCGCTGACCAAGGAAGCGCTGCCGGTGGTCCGCTATCGCACGCGTGATCTGACCAAGCTTCTGCCGCCGACCTCACGCTCGATGCGCCGTATCGGCAAGATCACCGGTCGCTCGGACGACATGCTGATCATCCGCGGCGTCAACGTGTTTCCTACGCAGATCGAAGAGCTGATCCTGCGCTGCCCGGAGCTTGCTCCGCATTATTTGATCGAAGTGAGCCGTAATGGCCATCTCGACGAAGTCGCAGTCAGCGTCGAGCTTGGTGATGCGGCGCGTGACATCGGCATCGATGGAGACAAGAAGCTGCGCGGCAAGCTGCAGCATCTGATCAAGACCTACGTCGGCATCAGCGTAAAAGCCACCATTCATCCGCCGCAGACGCTCGAGCGTTCGGCAGGGAAGGCCAAGCACGTCATCGACAAGCGCCCGAAAGAAGCGCCTGCGACCGCCGCAGCTTGATTGAACAGGAGTAAGGACATCACCATGCTGGAAGCCTTCATCTGCGACACCGTACGCACGCCCTTCGGCCGTTACGGCGGAGCACTGGCGGACGTGCGTCCCGACGATCTCGGCGCGATTCCGATTCGTGCGCTCATCGAGCGCAATCCAAGTGTCGATTGGGAAAGCGTCGATGACGTCCTCTACGGCTGCGCGAACCAGGCCGGTGAAGACAATCGCAACGTCGCGCGCATGGCGGTGCTGTTGTCCGGGCTGTCGCAGAACGTGCCGGGCACCACGATCAATCGCCTGTGCGGATCGAGCCTGGATGCGGTGATCATGGCGGCGCGCGGCATTCGCTCGGGCGATGTCGACCTGGTGATCGCTGGCGGCGTCGAAAGCATGAGCCGCGCTCCGTTCGTGATGGGCAAAGCCGACTCCGCGTTCTCGCGCGTCGCGAAGATCGAAGACACTACTATCGGCTGGCGCTTCGTCAATCCGCTGCTCAAGGCGCAGTACGGTATCGACTCGATGCCAGAAACCGCCGAGAACGTCGCCACCGAATTCAAGATCGAGCGTGTCGATCAGGATGCTTTCGCGATTCGCAGCCAGCAGCGTTACGACAAGGCGCTCGCGAATGGTTTCTACGATCGCGATCTGGTTCCGGTGTCGGTGCGCCAGACGAGGGGCGAGCCGCGCGTGCTCTCCAAGGACGAGCCGCCACGCCCCGATACCACGATCGAAGCGCTCGCCAAGCTCAAGGGCGTGGTGCGTCCGGACGGCACGGTGACAGCGGGCAACGCGTCTCCGGTCAACGACGGCGCGAGCGCGGTATTGCTCGCGTCCGAAGCTGCGATCAAGAAGAACGGCTTGCGCCCGCGTGCTCGGATCGTTGCGTGTGCGGCGGTCGGTATCGAGCCGCGCATCATGGGTTTCGCTCCGGCTCCGGCGACGCGCAAGGTGCTGTTGAAAGCAGGGCTGTCGATTGGACAACTCGATGCCATCGAACTCAACGAAGCTTTCGCGGCACAAGGCCTCGCAGTGACGCGCTCGCTTGGCTTGCCCGATGACGCGCCGCACGTGAATCCGAACGGCGGCGCGATCGCGATCGGTCATCCGCTGGGCGCATCGGGTGCGCGTTTGGTTGGTGCAGCGATTGGCCAGCTCGAACGCAGTAATGGTCGCTATGGCTTGTGCACCATGTGCATCGGCGTAGGCCAGGGTCTCGCGCTCATCATCGAGCGTCTATAAGAGTCGTCGCGCGCGCCTTGCACGCACCGCGAGGCATCTTGCACTGACCGCGATGCGACGGTGCAGCCGCTCTTCGTAATCTCGAATCGGCTGCACGACGAATGGGCGGAGGAGAACGCCACGACCAGCCACCGCGAAAGACCCGCAATGACGCGCGATCTCGCGGGGACTTCGGTCATTCGAAATTCGTCCGGCTGGCTCTCGCCACAGATCGCGGCTGGGCTTTCCCATCCTTTTGCATCCGCCCTATCAGGAGCACGCGATGAACGCAGTCACCGCTTCGTCCAACAACATCGATCTACTGCATTTCATCGGCGGAAAATCCGTCCCGGCATCCGACGGCGGCCGCTTCGAACTGCTGAGCCCAGTGACCGAAAAACTCATCGCCACGTCCGCCAAGGGTACGGCACAAGACGTCGATGCCGCAGTGAAAGCGGCGCGCGCCCAGTTTGATGGCGGCGAATGGCGGCGCTTGAATGGCTCTCAGCGCGGCCAGCTGCTCAATCGCCTGGCTGATCTGATCGCGCGCGATGCCGAACTGATCGCCGACATGGACGCTGGTTGCATTGGCCGCGTGCCAATCGAACCGCGCCTGCTCGACCTGCCGAACGCGATCGAAACCTATCGCACCTCGGCCGGCTGGGCCGACAAGATCGAAGGCCGCACGATTCCGACGCCGGGCTACATGGGCATGCCGACGCTGTCGTATACGCAGCGCGTGCCGGTCGGTGTTGTCGGAGCGATCACGCCCTGGAACACGCCGTTCATGATTACTGCGTGGAAAGTCGGCCCGCTGCTCGCGGCCGGCTGCACCGTGGTCATCAAGCCGTCCGAAGAAACGCCGCATTCGGCGCTGCATCTGGCGCAGTTGGCCAAGGAAGCGGGCTTCCCCGACGGCGTCATCAACGTGGTGACCGGTTACGGCAACGTCGTCGGCAAGGCGCTGTGCACGCATCCGGGCATCGACAAGATCACGTTTACCGGTAGCCCCGAAGTCGGCGCGGAAATTCAGCGCGTCGCCGGCCCGCTGTTCAAGCGCATCTCGCTCGAACTCGGCGGCAAGAGCCCGCAGATCGTATTCGACGACGCTTCGCTCGAAGCGGCCGCACAAGGCTGCGCGATGGGCGTGTTCTTCAATCAGGGCCAGGTTTGCGCAGCCGGTACACGCGTGCTCGTGCAGCGTGCTATCGCCGAGAAGTTCGCCGGCATGCTCGCGGGTGCGGCCAAGAGCATCAAGGTCGGTGATCCGGCGCAGGGCGATGTGCAGATGGGCCCGGTTGCGAAGAAGGGCCAGTTCGAACGCGTCAACAAATACATCCGCGAGGGCATCGAAGAAGGCGCCACCTTGCTTGCCGGCGGTGAGACAGAGCACGTGCAGGGTTGGTTCGTGCAACCGACGGTGTTCGCGAACGCCAACAACGACATGTCGATCGCGCGCGATGAAATCTTCGGACCTGTGGCGACGGTGATTCCGTTCGATACTGAAGAGGAAGCGCTGCAGATCGCCAACGACTCGCGTTACGGCCTCGCCGCGACGATCTGGACTGCCAACGTCTCGCGTGCGCTGCGTGTCGCGCAAGGCATAGAAGCCGGCGCCATTGGCGTGAACTGCTGGGCTCCGATCGATGCACGCTTACCTTGGGGCGGCCTGAAGGCCAGCGGTGTCGGTCGCGAATGTGGTCGTGCAGGCATCGAGGCGTACACCGAAGAGAAGGTCATCACGGTGCTACTCGCTTAAGCTGCTGCGCTCAGCAGCTCACCCGAAGGCGGTGCTTGGAATGCTCACGTGCTACATCGCGCTCTGTTTTCTGCGATCCGTCCTCGTGCGACCTGCGTTCGTTTACAGAGCTCGATAAGCAGGCCACTTCGATCTCAGCGTTTGGAGAGCAGCTCGGCGATCGTGAAATCGATGAAGCTGCGAGCTCGCTGCGACAGGAAGCGCGTCTGTGGATAGACGATGTTGACCGGCAGCGGGCGCGGGTAATAGTCGTCGAGCAGGGCTTCGATGGTTCCGCGCTTGAGCGCGTTCGTCACCACCCAGTCCGGTAGCAACCCAATTCCGACTCCGCTGAGCACGAGATCGTGCATGGCGTCGGAATCGTTCGCGCGTACGGGCCCCGTCACTTCGACGGCATGGCGTCCGTTCTCCGATTCGAATTCCCAGCGCGCCCAGCGCTGGCCGCGGCCATAGACAATGCAAGGTCGATCGCCAAGATCGGCCGGGCTGTCCGGGCGTCCGTGGTGCTTCAAATAGGCCTTGCTCGCGACGAGCACCTGCTCGGCGATACCGATCGGCCGTGCCATCAGTGAACTCGAGGCCAGCGGCCCGACGCGCACCGCCAGTTCCAGACCTTCTTCAACGAGATCGACCGCTTCGTCGGTGAAGGTGATCTCGAGCCGCACGTCCGGGTTGAGATCCAGGAACTTCGGCAGCAGCGGGCAGATGCGATGGCGTCCGTAGGAGCCGGGCATGGTCATGCGCAGCGTTCCGCTGGCCTGTGCCTGGCGATCGGTGGTCGCGCGCAGGCTGTCGATCACGTCGAGCAGTTGCCGCGCGTGCTCGTAGAGCGTTTGCGCTTCGAGCGTCGGCGTGAGCCTGCGTGTGGTGCGCGCGAACAGCTGCACACCGACATCGCGTTCCAGCGCCGCAATCTGCTTCCTGACGGCGGACTGCGAGGTGCCGAGTTCGCGTGCGACCGCTGAGAAACTGCCGGATTCGCAGGCTCGCACGAAGGCGATGTAGCTTTGGACCGCGTCCATAGATTCAATCCAATTTGGAATAAGTATTAATCTACAGACGCTGTTTCCGATTGAATAGCTTTTCCTCAGAATCGCTTCATACAGTTGAAACACACAGCCAGTTTTAGAGGAGAGCTGAAATCATGAGTCGCAAAAAGATCGGCGTGATTGGCGCCGGCACGGCAGGTTTGCACCTGGGCCTTTATCTGCGCCAGCACGACGTAGACGTGACGATCTTCACCGATCGCAAGCCCGAAGATTACGCCGGCATGCGTCTGCTCAACACGGTTGCGCATCACGCCGTCACCTGTGATCGCGAAACGGCGCTGGGCGTCAATCATTGGCCGGGCGACAAGTGGGGCTATTTCGGTCACTACTACTACATTGGCGTCGGCCCGCAGCCGCTGCGCTTCTTTGGCGATCTGCATGCTCCGAGCCGAGCGATCGACTACCGCATTTATCAGCCGCGCCTGATGGCAGATTTCCTCGCTCGCGGCGGCAAGATCGAGTATCGCGAGATCAAGGGCGAAGATGTCTTGAGCATCAGCGCCGGCTTCGATGTCGTCGTCGTTTGCACTGGCAAGGGCCCATTCGGCCAGCTGTTCCAGCTTGATGCAGCACATTCCCCGTTCGATCGTCCGCAGCGTGCGCTCTGCGTCGGTTTGTTCAAGGGCATCAAGGAAAATCCGATCCGTGCAGTGCGCATGAGCTTCGCTCCGGGCGCCGGAGAGATGATCGAAATTCCGACCTGGACCTTCAATGGCCTGTCGACCGCGCTGGTGATGGAAAACCACATCGGCGGCGATCTCGAAATTCTCTCGAAGGTAAAGTACGACGAGAACCCGCGCGCTTTCCTCGATCTGTTGATCGAAAAGCTGCGCAAGCACTATCCGGATTGCGCCGCGCTGATAGACGAGAAGGAATTTGATCTCGCCAACAGCCCGCTCGACATTCTTCAGGGCGGCGTGACGCCGACGGTTCGCAAATCTCACATCGTGCTCGAAGATGGCAAGCTCGCGATTGCGCTCGGTGACGTGCACTCGGTGGTCGATCCGGTGCTCGGCCAGGGCGCCAACGCGGCTTCGTACGCTGCTGTCATTCTCGCCGAAGAAATCGTCAAGCAGAACGTCTACGACGAGCGCTTCATCGAACTCGTTAATAACCGTCGAAACGATCGTGTGCTCGGCGCTTCGCGCTGGACCAATTTCATGCTCATGGGCCTGAAGGAGCTGCAGCCCGAGTTCGCTCAGTTCATCGGCGCGCTGAGCCAGAATCGCACGCTCGCCGATATTTTCACCGATAACTTCAATTATCCTGAGAAGCAGTGGGATGTGTTCGCGAGCCTTTCGCGCATGCAGTCCTGGCTCGAAGAGACCAGCTCGCAGAGCCCACTCAATATCTCGCTCGCAGCCAATGATCGCCGCGTTTCGGATCTGCTGGCAGCGAATGCCTGACGAGTGTCCCGTGGCGGATCCGCCTACGACCAAAGTCCACTGCCGAACGCCGAGATGGACGTCGAAAGGAAGAAGAGATGGACGTGTTGAAACCCACAAATTTGATTGAAGTGGTAGCTGATTCCGTGCAGTACCGTAAGTCGGTATCGAAGTTCGCGACCGGCATTGCGATCATCACCTGCGAAGATGATGACGGAAAGGTTCACGGCATGACAATCAACAGCTTTACGTCGATCAGCCTCGATCCTCCCACTGTGCTGATCTCATTGAAACCCGGCAAGGCACATCGCCTGATCACCAAGAGTGGTCGCTTCGGTGCGAGCATCCTGAGCGAGGCGCAACAGGATCATTCGAGCCACTTCAGCGGTCGTCCGCAGGAGTCGTTGGTGCCGGACTTTGCAATTCGCCACAGTGTGCCGACCTTGCGACAGTGCCTGGCTTGGTTCGAGTGCGACATTTCGGAGCGTGTGCAAGTGCACGACCACACTCTGTTCCTCGCGCGAGTTCGGCATTGCGACGGAATCGATGGTTCACCACTGATGTTTTTTGGTAGCCAGTATCACCGGCCGGTCATCGCGAGTCAGATAAACGCTTGAGTCAGTATGCCCAAGGGGAAGCAGGGTCGAGGTAGGGCGTTGCAGTGGTCGCGGCATTGCCCTAGAGGCTCTGCCGAATAAGAACAATCATGTCAGTGCGAAGGAGATGGGCAATGGGTCGTGATATTCAGAGATGGATGGCGGGTCACGGTATTTTGATGATTTTCAGCTCGCTCGCGTTTGGTGTTCTGTTGTGGATGCATCTCGTAGGTGGCTTCGAGATCGTTCCAGGCTACATCGTTCACTTCAATGTTCCCGGAACACCGGAGGGCTGGGCCAAGGCGCATACGGGGCCGGCGCTCAACGGCATGATGGTGATCGCGGTCGCGTTCGTGTTACCACTGCTGAACTTCGGGGAGAGAGCTGCGAGGTGGCTGTCCTGGATCATCGTCGCCGACGGCTGGTCGAATGTCGGGTTTTATTTCTTCGGTAACTTGACCCCGAATCGGGGGCTGAGCTTTGGAGACAACCGTTACGGCGAGGCCGACATTTTCAGCGCGCTGGCACTCGCTCCGGCGTATTTCTTTGGTGTGCTCGCTCTGGCCGCACTGTTTGTGATTGGACTGCAAGCATTCAAGAACAAGGCGTCCTGAGGGGGGCCTCAAGAAGTCCAGCACAGGCGGATGCCCGATACGGATCGAAGCAGGCCTCCGTATGACGATGATCAGGCGTGCGAGGGGCTGCCCCAGCGGTGTTAGTCGGGCGGCGGCATGTCGTCAACCCGTTCTTAGAAGAGACACATCATGCTAATCGCGAAGCAGGCTGTGGGTGGGGCGATGCGCGGCAAGCCTCTCTATCCAGCCCCTCTCGACTCGGACCGCATCGTTGGGTTCGCTCAGTGGAAAGAGGCGGTCAACTCGAACTTTCCGTGGCTCGAGCATCGCCGCAGCCCTGGAGGCGATTTCCGGGGAGAAGTGCGGGCCTACGGTATCCCGGGTGGATCGCTGACTGTTATCAAGGTGAGTGCGCTCGAAGTCACTCGTACCCGGTATCTCGTGGCGCAGTCGGAGTCCGGTTTTTTCAAGCTCATGTGGCAAATGGCAGGTGTTATGCATCTGGAGCAGGACGGCCGCGAATGCCTGGTCGAGGCAGGGCAGGCAACCGTATGCGATACCGCCAGGCCTTACAGGATACGGATCACCGAGCACGCCCATTTAACGGTTCTGATGCTCCCTTATGAGGCGCTGCCAATATGGGAAGGCATCAGCCAACGAGTCTGCGGCGTACCACTGACCGATAAGGTGACTTTGCAAGCAGCGCTTGCGGCGCTGATGTCGCTGCGTGGCGTCGTGGATACGGAGTCCTGCGAGACGGTGCTGAAGGCACTGATGTGGATGTTCACTTCTTTGCTGTACCGCTCGGTTTCCCCCCTCGGTTCGGTCAGCACGCATAACCTGCGCTTGAACAAGGCCAGGCAACATATCTTGCGCAACATTCGTGACCCTTCACTCGACGTCGATAATCTCGCCGCCGCGCTGTGTATGTCGCGCCGCTCGCTGTACATGCTGCTGAAGGAGCACCAGCTGACGCCTGTGAAGATGATTCACGATATCCGGCTGCAGCGGACGATGCAGGTGCTGGGGGATGCCAGCCAGCATCATCGCAAGATCATCGATATCGCTTTCGATCACGGCTTTAACGACTACGCCACTTTCAGCCGGCTGTTCAAGTCTTATTACGGCCTAACGCCGAGCGAATGCCGTCACAAGCTTCAGGAGCCAGGCTTCGTGGGCGAAAGGAGCAGCCAGATGCCGTTGTCACGGCGCAATGGCGAAGACGCCGCTTGCGCAAAACCAAGCGGTTTCTCCCGTGCGACAGGCGGCAATTCTCCGCCAGAAGAAATCACAATCGGAAGGCGCGGCTTGCGCCTCGGGAAAGCGGCGGGATAGCCGAGACGGCGTGGCGGGAAGAACTGGCTTTGACGTGGCGAGGACCGGCTACGACGCGGTCCGCCACCAGGCTTTTTCCCAGACATCCTGCCGATCTGCCGACGGTATACGACGCATTCCTGCAGGCGCAGGCGAGTAGCCTGCTGGCCGCAGGCCTGATGATTTCTCAATAGAAATAACACAAAAAAACAGTTGACTAAAAATATTATGTATCATAATATAAAAGTATTCGCGGACTTGCGCAGTGAGCGCCCTTCCCAATCAACGTTTTAGAATGGCTCCGGCATCCCTCTAAGCCGGTCCCTGTTGCCAGCAACCAAAGCTCCGCTGGCTTTTTTCTTCGAGTGCCGGTGGCGTAGACGCCGGTACGCAGGCCGATGAGGCCCAAGCCACAGCCGGCTGAATTCTTGGCTCCAGGCGGCCACTGCGCGCTGTCCATCTGCTCAGCAATCCCGCATCGGCATCTGCTCTGTCCGCAGACGCGGATGGAAGGGCTAATATGCTTCGCATGCAAAGAATCTCGACGGCAGCCGTTCCGGAAGCGAAACGCTTGGCGTTCGTTCATGACTTCGTCGCGCGCCATTGGGCCGGCATGCGTTTCAGGCCGCTCGATGAGGACGACCTGCGCATCGACATTGCGATTTTCGAGCTGCCGGATGCCGTCGCCGTTGCCAAGGCCCACTATCCGGCGATGGTGGGCAGTCGACCACGCGATCTGCTGGGCGACGGGCGCGACAACTACACGCTGGCGATGGTCTCCGACGATCACGAGGTTTGCGTCGAGCGCGGGCGCGCTTTCACCGTCAAGGCCGGCGACCTGATGCTCGTCAACGAAGGCACCTGCTTTGAGGTTCGGCATGGCCGCCCCTCGACGGTGGAACTGGTTTCGCTCGGGCGCTCGGAGATTGCGGCACGCGTGCCTCGCCTCGACCTGGCGCCGTGCTACCACGTTCCGCGCAGTGCCCCGGGCGCGTCCTTGTTCGCCGGCTATGCGGGCCTGCTACGGCAATCACCGCCGCAAACCGACAAGGCACGCCAGACCGCCGCTCACCATATTCACGATCTGGTCGCCCTGGTTCTGGAGGGGTTCGTGGAGGGAGGCGCGGAGCGCAACGAGCGCGGTATCCGTGCAGCCAGGCTCGAGCTGATCAAGAAAGACGTGATGGATCGACTTTGCGATCCAGCGCTCGGTGTCGCTTCGGTGGCCAGGCGCCAGGGCGTGACGCCTCGGTATATCCAGCAGTTGTTCGAGCGCGAAGGAACCACGTTCACGGAATTCCTGCGTGGCAGCCGGCTCGCACTGGCATTTGCGCGACTCGACCAAGGGCCCGTGGAAACCGGTATTTCGGAGATCGCATTCGACTCCGGATTCACCGACCTGTCGAACTTCAACCGGGCCTTTCGCCGCCGCTACGGCCTTACCCCATCGGACGTGCGTGCGATGGCCATGCGCAAGCGCTTGCGCTGAAAAAGCAGGCACCGGCCCCGCTCTTTCTGCAACGGAAGCGCTCCTGGACCCTGCGGGAGGTTCCGCCGGGACGTTTCATTCGCTCCCGGCAGCGAGCGCCTTCGTTTCCGGCAGCATCCGTTCGCCTGGGACCAAGACCAACACGCATCGCGCCCGCGATCCTGTGCCGAATACGCGGCGCTTGTGGCGCCGCGCCTCGACGAGATGGGGGAGCCGGCGTGAAACGAGTGTCTGTCTTCGGCGCGAAAAATGGTCAGCGATGCGACATCACCTGGGTGCGGGTGCTCGTGATCACGCTGGGCCTCGCTGGCTTCGTGATGCCGGCGACTGCGCGGGCCTTGTCGGAGCAAGAGGCCGCCAAGGTCGTCCAGTTGCTCGAAGCCTTGCAGGACGAACTCGGCAACTTTGCCTATGACGACGAGCTGGCCGGCGACTGGTTCGAACAGGACGCCGAAAGCCAGGGGCTGATCCCGGCTGCCGGCTTCACCGAAGAAAGCTGGAAAAAGGCGCTGGGCGACACCTTCCGCGGCTTCCTGGCCAACGTCCCGGAAGCCGAGATCCTGCAGTCCTTCGCCGATTCGCGTCACCGGCTGGCGGAGACCCGGTCGCTGACCGCGACCCAGAAGCAGGCTGCGCTGCAGCTGGCCGACGAGAAACAAAAGCAGGTCCTGCAACTGCGCGCCGAGGGTCAGGCGTTCGCGAAGGTGGCGCGGCCGGTAACGAGCCGCATGCGGGCGCTCAGCGGCGGGCTTGCAAGCCGCGAATAGGCGCGGCCCGCGAGCCCGCCGAACATTCAATCCTGGAAAAAGCGGAACTCAGATGGCAGATCGCAGCAGATCGCGCCGCCCCAAGGGCGTGGCGCGCCAAGATTTCTTTCTCGACGGATACCCGCTTCGCAAGAGCCGCCCGATCTGGGCCGCGGCTTTGCTCCTGCTTCTGGCGGCCTGCGGCTCCGGCTCCGACGGGGGCTCGCCGACCCAGGAGCCGCCTCCCGGGCAGGAGCCGGTCGAGGCGGTCGCCACCGCGGTGGGGGATGCGCTCGAGCCTGCGGTGACGCAATCGATCGGACCTGCAGGCGGGGTTCTCGAATCGGCCGACGGGGCCTTGCGCATCGAGGTGCCTGCCGGCGCGCTCGCCGACGAGCAGATCGTCAGCATCCAGCCGATTTCCAACCATGCACACGGAAAGATCGGCGGTGCTTTCAGGCTCGGCCCGGAGGGCGTCTCGTTTGCTGTCCCGGTGCGGCTGAGCTTCAGGTTCACGCCCGAGCAGATCCTCGGCACGGCGGCGCCGCTGCTGCGCGTAGTGAGCCAGGACCGGGATGGCTTCTGGGAGCTGCACGAAGACCTGCAGCTCGACGCCGAGGCCAAAACCGTGTCGGTCGATATCCAGCACTTCAGCGACTGGTCGCTGATGAGCGGAGTGCAGCTGTCTCCGCAATCGGCGACGGTCAAACCGGGCGAGACGGTTTCGCTGTCGGTGGTGGTCTGCGAGCGTGTGCAGCCGGACGATCTGCTCACGCCGCTGATCGCGCAGTGCCAGCCGAGCACGGTGATCCGCAATCTGGCGAGGAACTGGTCGGTGAACGGCAGCTCGGGAGGCAACGCCAGCGTCGGCACCGTATCGGTCCAGGAAGATCGCGCGGCCCTGTATACGGCACCCGCCACCGCGCCGCAGTCCAACCCGGTAGCGGTTTCCGCGGAGTACGCCGAGCTTCAGGGTGAGCTCGTGATGCTGGTTGCGAACATTCGCGTGCAATCCGGCCTGTGTACGCCGGCAAGCCCGGGCGCGCCCTGCTTGTTCAACCTGGCCGAGTTCAATGGACAGGCGTTGCCATACGAAGGCCTGCCGCGGGAAACCTGGGAGAACCCCGAGACCATCACCTCCGGCCGTCTGTCGCTGTCGGATTTCGATGGCGACGGCGCGGGAACCTGGTCGCTCCGGCACGTCTGGGTCGAGTCCAAGCCCTCGGGCGATCTCGAGCAGTTCATGCAGCTTGCGGGTGATTTCACCAGTGAATCGATGGGCAGGCTGAATTTCACCGTCCTGGGCGGAGGTGCATTCACGGGGACGCTCCAGCAGAACACGGTGACGATCGAGGACTACCCCCTGACCACCAAGAACGTGAGCGTGCCGGCCCGGCTCCAGTTTCGGGAAAACTGAGATCGACAGGCCACCGGGGCGGACGCGTCGGTGGTCTTTGCAGCGCAAGGGCCTGAACGTCAAGGCGATCGTGGTGAGGTGAGTCGAGCCGCGCATTCCGGGGAAGCCGGAACTCAAAGCCCACGCGCAAACAGGTGTGCGCTTTTTTTTTCGAGCGGGGATTGGCGAGGTACGGCGTTTGCGTGCACCGTATTCCTATGAATACCCCCAACGCCGCCAAACCCCCTTTGCCTCCCCGCGACGCCATCGATGCCCCGCTGCGCGAAGACGTCCGCCACCTCGGTGCCACCGTCGGCGAACTGCTCGTCGAGCAGGTCGGCCAGGCGCTGTTCGAGCGCGTCGAGGCCACCCGCACGGCGTCGATCGAGCGGCGCGAGAACGCCAGGCCGCTCGCCGCGCTGTCGTCGACGCTGGCCGAGCTGCCGGTCGATGCGGCCGAGACGCTGATCCGGGCGTTTTCGACCTATTTCCAGATGGTCAACATCGCCGAGCGCGTGCATCGCATCCGCCGGCGCCGGCAATACCAGCGCGGCATCGACGGCGCCCCGCCGAAGCCGCAGCCCGACGGTCTGGTCGATGCGCTGAGCAAGCTCAGGGACGCCGGCGTCTCGGCCGACGAGCTGCTCGCCGTGCTGAACCGGCTCGACGTCGAACCCGTCTTCACCGCGCACCCGACCGAGGCGATGCGCAGCTCGCTGCTCAAGAAAGAGCAGGAGATCGTGCGCTGCCTCGTCAACGGCTTCGACGATGCGCGCACCCCGATCGAGCTGCGTGCCGATTGGGAGCGCCTGCGCATGGCGATGACGGCCGGCTGGCAGACCGCCGACACCTCGTCGGTGCGGCTCACGGTCGCCGATGAGCTCGAACATGTCGGCTTCTATCTCGGCGGGCCGATCTATCTCGTCGTGCCGGTGTTCTACGAGCTGCTCGAAGATGCCTTGCGCGAGGTCTACGGCATCGAAGGCGAACTGCCGCGCCTGCTGCGCTTCGCGACCTGGGTCGGCGGCGACATGGACGGCAATCCGAACGTCGGCGCACAGACCATCGCGGCCACGCTCGCCACCCAGCGCGCGCAGGTGCTCGATCGCTACATGGCCGAACTCGGCGAGCTCGCGAGCCTGCTGTCGCAAACCACGGGCCGCGTGCAGGTCACGCAGGCCGTGCTCGATCGCGCCGAGCATTACCGCGAGCGCTTTCCGGCCGCGAGCAAGGCGATCCGCGCGCGCCATGCCGACATGCCGTATCGCGTGCTGCTCACGCTCATGCGGGCGCGCCTGCGCGCGACCCAGCGCGACCAGCCCGACGCCTACGCGAGCGCCGACGAATTCATCGCCGACATCGACCTGGTCGCCGATAGTCTCGCCGTGCATCGCGGCCTGCATGCGGGCTGGTTCCAGATCCGGCGCCTGCGCTGGCGCGTGCGCAGCTTCGGCTTTCATCTGGCCCGGCTCGACTTGCGCCAGGATTCGCGCCAGCACGCGCAGGCCGTCAGCGCCCTGCTCAACGATCCGGACTGGGCCGAGCGCAGCGCGGACGACCAGGCCCAAACGCTCACGCCCTACGCGGCCGGCGAAGCGCGCTTCCCGCGGCCGGGCATCGCCGCCGCGGCGAGCACGCTGGCGGTGTTCGACGAGCTGCATTCCGCCCGCGAACGCTACGGTGCAGAAGCCACCGGCCTCTACATCATCAGCATGGCGCAGCGGCCCGCCGACGTGCTCGCGGTGCTCGCGCTCGCACGCCAGGGCGGCCTGTGCGAGCCCGGTGAAGACGTGCCGCTCGACATCGCGCCGCTGTTCGAAACCGTCGACGATCTGAAGGGCGGCCCCGATACGCTGCGCGCCTTGCTCGCCAATCCGGTCTATCGCCAGCACCTGATCGCACGCGGCGATCGCCAGTACGTGATGCTCGGCTATTCCGACAGTGGCAAGGACGGCGGCACGCTGGCCTCGCGCTGGGGTTTGCAGCGCGCGCAGGTCGAGCTGCTCGAAGTCGCCGCCGAAGCCGGGATCAAGCTCTCGTTCTTCCACGGGCGCGGCGGCAGCGCGAGCCGCGGCGGCGGCCGTGTGATGCCGGCGCTGATGGCGAGCCCGCGCGGCTCGGTCGGCGGCGTGTTCCGCGTCACCGAGCAGGGCGAAGTGATCCATCGCAAGTACGGCATTCGCGCGCTCGCGCTGCGTGAGCTCGAACAGTCCGTCGCCGCGACCTTGCGCGCGAGCCTGCGTCCGCGCCTGCACGAGCCGCGCGAAGACGCCTGGAAACAGGCGATGGCCGCGATGGCGGCCGCAAGCCGCGAGGCCTACCGCGCCTTCGTGACCAAGGACGGTTTCGTCGACTACTTCCGCGCGGCAACGCCGATCGACGTGATCGAACGCATGACCTTGGGTTCGCGGCCCTCGCGTCGCGGCAGCATGAAGGGCGTCGAATCGCTGCGCGCGATTCCGTGGGTGTTTGCCTGGACGCAGTGTCGCGCGGTGCTCACGGCCTGGTATGGGCTCGGTTCCGCACTCGAGCGCGGAGCGGCCGAACTCGGCGAGGAGCGCCTGCTCGAAATGGCCAGGGACTGGGCCTTCATGCGGACCATGCTCGCCGACGTCGATATGGTGCTCGCCAAATGCGATCTCGATATCGCCGAGGCGTTCTCCAAGCTCGCGGGCCCGTTGCACGACGAGTTCTATCCGCTGATCCGCGCCGAGTTCGATTGCACCGTGCATTGGGTGCTCAAGCTGCGCGGTTCCGACCGCCTGCTCGCCTCCGATCCGCGACTCGCGCAATCGATCCGGCTGCGCAATCCCTACGTCGATCCGATCAGCCTCATGCAGGTCGATCTGCTGGCGCGCTGGCGCGCAGGCGGAAGCGAGGACGAGCACTTGCTGCGCGCGCTCGTCGCCACCGTCAACGGTGTCTCGCAGGGTTTGCAGAACACCGGTTGAGCCGCCGCAAACCCATCCACGGAAGGATGCAAGCAGAGGACGTCGTCGTGCTCTATCAAGGCAGCTGTCACTGCGGAAAGATCGCGTTCGAAGTCGAAGGCGAGATCGACCAGGCCATGGACTGCAATTGCTCGCATTGCAGCCGCAAGGGCTATCGACTCTGGTTCGTGCCGCACACGCAACTCACGCTGAAGACGCCCGTGGGCGACTACGCGACGTATCGGTTCAACAAGCACATCATCGAGCACCATTTCTGCAGCAAATGCGGCTGCGCTCCGTTCGCCTCCGGGCGTGATCGCGAAGGCAACAAGATGGCCGGCATCAACCTGCGCTGCATCGAGAACCTGGACCTTTCGACCGTCAAGACCATCCAGGTCGACGGCCGATCTTTCTAACCACCTTCAAAGAAACGCAATCGGAAACCCATGGCCAGCAGCCTGCTAGTTTTGCTCGACGACATCGCCGCCGTACTCGACGACGTCGCCCTGATGACCAAGACCGCGGCGAAGAAAACCGCCGGCGTGCTTGGCGACGATCTCGCGCTCAACGCGCAGCAGGTCACCGGCGTGAAGGCCGATCGCGAACTGCCGGTGGTCTGGGCGGTGGCCAAGGGCTCGTTCGTCAACAAGGCGATATTGGTTCCGGCGGCGCTCGCGATCAGCTATTTCATTCCGTGGCTGATCACGCCGCTGCTGATGATCGGCGGCGCGTTCCTGTGCTTCGAAGGCTTCGAGAAGATCGTGCACAAGTTCATCGATCACGGCGACGGCGAGACCGAGCACAAGCAGGCGGTCGCCGATCCGGCGATCGATCTACTCGACTTCGAGAAGGACAAGATCAAGGGCGCGATCCGCACCGATTTCATCCTGTCGGCCGAAATCATCGCGATTACGCTGGGCGCGGTCGCGGGCGCGAGTTTCGGCCAGCAGGTCGTGGTGGTCGCGGGCATCGCCTTGATCATGACGGCCGGCGTCTACGGATTCGTCGCGGGCATCGTCAAGATCGACGACGCCGGTCTTGCGTTGACGCGACGCCAGAGCGCATCGGCCCAGGCGTTCGGACGCGGCCTGCTCGCGTTCGCGCCCTGGCTCATGAAGGCGCTGTCGATCGCGGGCACCGCCGCGATGTTCCTCGTCGGCGGTGGCATTCTCGTGCATGGCGTGCCGGCGCTGCATCACGGCGTCGAAGACCTCGCGCATCATACGGGTGCCCTGTCGGGTCTCGTGACGACGCTGCTCAACGCGCTCGTCGGCATCATCGTCGGCGCGATCATCGTCGGCGTGGCGCAGTTGATCGCGCGGTTCCGGCGCTGACGCTCGTCATCCCTCTTCTCCGCGAGAGGGATCGAGGGTGAGGGGCTATCAGAAATAGCCCGGCTATGGGCGCGACGTCCTCATCCCAACCCCTCTCCCGGAGGAGAGGGACGCACATTCAGTGCTTGGCGCTCTGCGCCTGCAAAGAGCCTGGTGCTTCGCGCTGATCGTCCGGCGGGCGCGAATCGGGCGCTGCGATGCCCTGCTTCTGCGCATGCGCCGGGCGCCAGCCGGCCCAGGCCGGGAAGCGACGGCCCAGGTGGTAGGTGATGAACACGAACAGCTGACGCCGAATGTCGCGATGCGGAATCGAATCCCACTGCACCTCGCGACAGCATTGCTGCATCAGATGCCGCAGCCTCGAAGCGAGATGCGCGTTGAAAGCCGCATCGCGAAACACCAGGTTCGATTCGAGGTTCAGGTAAAGGCTCAGCGGATCGAGATTGCTCGATCCGACGGTCGCCCAGTGATCGTCGATCACCGCAACCTTTGCATGCAGCGGGCGCTCGCAGTATTCGTAAATGCGCACGCCGGCTTTCATGAGGTAGTGGTAGAGATTCTCGGCCACCCACTTCACGTACCACATGTCCGGCTTGCCCTGCAGGATCAGTGTGACGTCGACTCCGCGCCGCGCGGCATCGCGCAGGTTGCGCAGCAATCGCCAGCCCGGAAAGAAATAGGCGTTCGCGATCACGATCCGGCTGCGCGCCGATTTGATCGCGAGCCGGTATTGGCGTTCGATGTCGTCGTGATGGCGCTCGTTGTCGCGGATGACGAACATTGCGTTCACGCTGCCGACCGATGCGTGCTCGGGCTCCGGAATCGCCTGCTTGCGCCGCTGCCACCAGCGCTTGAGCCGGTTCTGCTTGGCCTCGCTCTTGGCGACCGACAATTCCACGAAGCGATGGATGTCGCGCACGATCGGACCTTCGACTTCGACCGCATAATCCTGCTTCGAGGTCGGGCCGAAATCGGCGACGTGATCGAACGCGATGTTGATGCCGCCGCAAAACGCGATGCGCCCGTCGACGACGATGAGTTTGCGATGCAGGCGGCGGAACAGGTTCGTTCGCATGCCCATGACTTTCGGCTGCGGCCGGTAGACGTGGAACTGAATGCCCACGCTGGTCATTTCGCCGATGAACTCGGGTGTCAGATTCGCCGAGCCGTAGCCGTCGACCGTCAGCTCCACGCGGCAACCGCGCCGGGCAGCGGCGATCAGCGCCTGCTGAAAAGGCTTGCCGACCGGATCGTCGAACAGGATGAAGGTCTCGACGAAGATCTCCTTTTCGGCGGCGTTGACGATCTCGAGCACGCGCGGGTAGTAAGCCTCGCCGTTTTCGAGCAATTGCACGCGGTTGCCTGCACGCCACGGATGTCGACGATCGTCTTTCATAGCGTGATCTCCAACGCGAGTGCCGCGTGATCCGATAGATGCGACCAGGGCTTCGATGCGAGTACCGCCGGCTGCGCCGTGCGCACGTTGCGCGTGTAGATGCGATCGAGCCGGAGCACTGGAAACCGTGACGGGAAGCTGCGCGCGGCCGCGCCGTTGTGTGCGGCGAAGGCTTCGGTGAGGCCGCAGCCTTTTTCGAGCTGCTTGTGCGCACGCACGCGCCAATCGTTGAAATCGCCCGCGACGATCAACGGCGCATCGGGCGGCACCGCCTGGTGCACGAGCTTGCAGAGCAGCTCGAGCTGCTGGCGTCGATGATCTTCCATGAGCCCGAGGTGCGCGCAGATCGCGTGTACCTCGAGGTCGCGGTCCGGGATCCGCAGCGTGCAATGCAGCAGCCCGCGGCGCTCGGGGCCGGCGATCGAGACATCGTGGTTCTTCCAGGCCGAGATCGGGAATTTCGACAGCACCGCGTTGCCGTGATGGCCTTCGGGATAGATCGCGTTACGGCCGTAGGAGTAGTGGCCCCAGATGGTATCGGCGAGGAATTCGTACTGCGGCGCCGTCGGCCACTCCTTCTGCTTCGTCGCGTGCAGTTCGTGGCTGCCGAGCACCTCCTGCAGGAACACCACGTCGGCGCCGACGCCGCGCACCGCGTCACGCAGATCGTGCAGCATGAAACGCCGGTTGAGGGCGGTGAAGCCCTTGTGGGTGTTGAGCGTCAACACCTTGAAAGTCGTGAGCGGCAGCGTGCCTTCCATGATCGGAATGAGGGCGGCGGGATGAGCGTCGATGTTGCGGGTCGAGGCTGAACTACGCCGGAACACGGCGCACCGGCCGCGATCAGCGCGGCAGTGCTTTGCCGCGCGCCAGATCGAGCACCGCGCACAGTTCGGCAGCGCCTTCGGCCATGCGCGGAGTGGCGCGCGCGAGCTTGTCGGAGCTCACCGCGTAGAGATTGCCGCTGCGCGTGGCCTTGGCCGCGGGCCAGCGCTTCCAGAAGCCCTCGATGCCGGCGACGTCGTCCTTGTCGCCCCAGATCACCACGTCCGGGTCGCGCTGCAGCACGGCTTCGCGGCCGAGCGCGCCGGCCAGTTGCGGCAGGTCGGCGAACACGTTGTCTCCACCACACAGCGCGAGCGCCTGGCTGATCGGACTGTCGTGGTTGATCGTGAAGATCGGGTCGGCCTCGATCTGGTAGAAGACGCGCAATCTACGCGCGTGGGCGTAGCGGCTGCGCAGGGTTTCGATGCGGGTGTGATAGTCGGCTGCGGCCTTGCGCGCTGGTTCGCGGGTGCCGAGCTGCTCGCCGAGCGTGATCAGGGCGGCTTCGATGTCGTCGAGCCGGTTGACGCGCAGGCTCAGGGTCTTGAGCTTGAGACGTTGGAGCTGGGCCAGCGTGGCGGCGGGGGTGCCGCCGTCCCAGGCGATGACGAGGTCGGGTTGCAGCGCGAGCAGGGCTTCGGCGTTGAGGGCGAAGGCGTCGCCGACGCTGGGCAGTTTCGCCACGTCGGCGGGGTAGTCGCTGTAGGCGACCCGGCCGACGAGTTGGTCGCAGGCGCCGGCGGCGCAGGCGAGTTCGGCGAGGTGGGGGGCGATGGCGACGACGCGGGCTGCTCGAGCGGGCGCTGCCATTGCCAGCATTGCGGTTGCGGTTGCGGTTGCGATGGCGAGCGCTGCTCGGCGCTGAGAGCTTTGACCTCGCCGGTCGGGCGTTACTTCTGGAAAGTGCAAGGTTTGAACTTGCGACCCCTGCAGTGTGAATGCAGTGCTCTACCACTGAGCTAACCTTCCCTCCTCGTTGTTCCTCTCTCCCGCTTGCGGGAGAGAGTCCCGCCGGAGGCGGGGAGAGAGGGTTCGTCTGAAAAGTCCGCCCCTTTTCCGGGCTACCCCTCTCCCGGTCCTGCGGACCACCCTCTCCCACAAGTGGGAGAGGGGATGCCATACCCGCTGTCCGCCCTCTGATCCACCAAGTGAAAAGAGGAGCAGCCCAACAAAAACCCCCGCGACCCAAGCCCATCAAAACCCACTCACCCAGGCCCCCGTCGCGAAGAACGCGAAGAACGCGAGCAAAATCAGCAGCGCGCGCGTCTGCAGGCTCTGCACTTCGGACAAGGTCGCTTCGAAGGTGGGCGGCAATGCAGGCCCGCCGCCGTCTTCGCCATCGGTTTCGAGGCCGCCGATCGCGATCTCGGCCAGGATCGCCCAGGTCTGCCGGCTCCAGCCGGCCTGCCGGTTGAAGACCGGGTCGCTGCGCAGCCGGGCCCAGGCCTTGAGCGCGTCGTCGAGGCTACCCGCGAGGCCGAACAGCAGCGCGGTAATGCGCGCGGGGATCCAGGCGAGCAGGCCGTGCAGGGTATCGGCGAACTGCGCGCCCAGGGTTTCGCCCTCCTGGTGCAGCAGGCGCGGCAGCCGGCTTGCGACGCGGTACAGCACGGCGCCGACCGGTCCGAGCACGAAGAACCACAGCAGCACGCCGAACAGGCGCTCGTGCGACTGGATGAACAGCGCGCCGATCAGCGATCGATGGCTCGCGTCGGGCTCCGGGCCGCGCTGCAGCGCGCGGGCCAGGCGCGTGGCGGTGGCGGTGTCGCCGGCGTTGCGGGCCGCGATCAGGCTGTTGATGTCGTCGGCGAGATCGCGTGGGCCCAGGCACAGCAGCAGCACGAGCGTGGACCAGGCCAGCGAGACGAACGGGTTTTCGATCTGGCTTTCGAGCGCGGCAGTCAGCGCCATCGGCGGCAGCAGCAGTATCGGTACGATCACCGGGCTGCGCCAGATCGCCGGCCACGGCATGAGCCTGCGCGCTCCGCGCAGCGTGGTCTGCTGCAGGAACGGCTGGCCCCACCAGGACAGCTGGCCGAGCAGGCGTTCGAGGCCCAGCGCCAACAGGATCGCGATCAGCTGCATGGGCTCATGATGCCAGCAGCGAGGCGAGCCGGGTGCGGTAGCCGGCCCAGTCGAAGTGCGGGCCCGGGTCGGTCTTGCGGCCCGGGGCGATGTCCGAATGCCCCGCGATCGCATCCCGCGACAGCGTCGGATACGCGGCCAGCAGCGCGGAGGTCACGCCCGCGAGCGTCTCGTACTGCGCGGGCTCGAAGGCCTGGGTGTCGCTGCCTTCGAGTTCGATGCCGATCGAAAAATCGTTCGCCCGCGTGCGGCCTCGCCATTCGGAGGCGCCCGCGTGCCAGGCGCGGCGATCGAAATCGACGTACTGGGTGATGCTGCCGTCGCGGAAGATGCAGCAATGCGCGGACACGCGCAGGCCCTGGATGGTTTCGAAGTACGGATGCGCGGCCGGATCGAGCGTGCCGGCGAACAGCGCGTCGATCCACGGCCCGCCGAACTGCTCGGGCGGCAGCGAGATGGCGTGGATCACCAGCAGCTCGATCGCGCCGGTCTCGGCGGGCCGCTCGTCGAAATGCGGCGAGGGCCGTTGGCGCGCGCCGCCCAGCCGATGCCGCTCGACTCGCCAGCCCGTTTTGTCGTCCACGGAACTAGCAAAGCGCATCACGATCTGAGCCCTGCCGCTGCGAGCGCGGCACAATGCATCCCTGCCTCAGAAAAATTTCCAACGGAATTGTCCATGCCTTCTCTGGATCGTCTCGCCGCGCGAGTCCTGCGCTCGCCGCTCTCGTGCATGTTGTTGTCGGGTGCTCTGGCGGCCTGCGCGGGTTCCGCCTCGACCAAGCCCGATGCTTCGACCCCTTCGGCCGCCACGCCTCTGGCCGATGCGGCCAAGCCGCCGAAAGCCTCGGCTGCGCGCTCGCAGGCCTTCGATATCCCGTACACCAAGCATATCCTCCCCAACGGGCTGACGCTGATCGTGCACGAGGACCACAAGGCGCCGATCGTCGCGGTCAACGTCTGGTATCACGTCGGCAGCAAGGACGAGCGTCCGGGCCGCACCGGCTTCGCGCACTTGTTCGAGCACCTGATGTTCAACGGCTCCGAGCATCTCGACGACGAATTCTTCCGCCCGCTCGAAGCCGTCGGCGCGAGCAAGATGAACGGCACCACCTGGTACGACCGCACCAACTATTTCGAGAACGTGCCGACCTCGGCGCTCGACATGACGCTGTGGATGGAATCGGATCGCATGGGCCATCTGGTCGGCGCCATCGACCAGAAGAAGCTCAACGAGCAGCGCGAGGTGGTGCTCAACGAAAAGCGCCAGGGCGAGAACGAGCCCTACGGCAAGGTCGACGACCTGATCGCGCGCGAAACCTATCCGGCCGGCCATCCGTATTCGTGGACCACGATCGGCTCGGAAGCCGATCTCAACGCGGCCACGCTGACCGACGTGAAGCAGTGGTTCGCCGACAACTACGGCGCGGCCAACGCGGTGCTGGTGCTCGCGGGCGACGTGAACACCGACGAGGTGATCAAGAAGGTCGAGCACTACTTCGGCGACATTCCGTCCGGCCCGGTGCGCGAGCGCCATGGCGACTGGGTCGCCAAGATGAGCGGCAACAAGCGCTCGACGATCCAGGATCGCGTGCCGCAGGCGCGGCTGTATCAAACCTGGAACGTGCCGGGCTTCTGCGCCTACGACACCAATCTGCTGCAGGCCGCGAGCGAGATTCTGGCCAACGGCAAGAACAGCCGGCTGTATCAGCGCCTGGTCTATCGCGACCGCATCGCAACCGATGTCGGCGCCGGCATCGGCCCGTTCGAAATCGGCTCGCAGCTGCAGCTCATGACCACCGTCGCACCGGGCGTGGAGACTGCGAAAGTCGAGCAGGCGATCGAGGAAGAACTCACGCGCTTTTTGAAGGACGGCCCGACCGAGCAGGAACTCGAGCGCGTGAAGATCGGCCTCGAATCGAGCTTCGTGCGAGGCCTCGAGCGCGTCGACGGCTTCACCGGCAAATCGTCCCAGCTCGCGCAATACCAGGTCTATTGCGGCTCGCCGGACTACTACAAGAAAGAGCTCGACTGGGTGTTCGCGGCCACGCCCGAAAAAGTGCGGCAAACCACGCGCGACTGGCTCTCCGACGGCCGCTTCACGCTGACCGTCGAACCGTTTCCCGAATACACCACGGCCAAGACCGGCGCCGATCGGTCCAAGCTGCCCAAGCCCGGCGATGCGCCCGCGCTGAAATTGCCGCCGCTGCAGCGCACGACCTTGAGCAACGGCCTGCGCGTGCTGCTCGCCGAGCGCCACGAAGTGCCGGTGGTGCAGGCTTCGCTGATGGTCGACGCGGGTTATTCGGCTGATCTCGGCATCGGCGCGGGCACCGCCAAGATGATGCTCGATATGATCGACGAAGGTACCGACAGCAAGACCTCGCAGCAGATCGCGGCCGAGTCCGAAGACCTCGGCGCCCGCATCGCGGCCACCGCGAACCAGGATTCGCTGCTGATCGGCCTCAACGCGCTCAAGCGCCAGCTCAAGCCCTCGCTCGATCTGTTCGCCGACGTGCTGCTGCATCCGAACTTCCCGGCCGATGAGCTCGAGCGCATGAAGCAGCAGCGCCTCGCCGCGATCGCGCAGGAAAAATCGCAGCCGGTGGGCCTGCTCACGCGCCTTTATCCGGGCCTGATCTACGGCCCCGATCACGCCTACTCGAACCCGCGCTCGGGCAACGGCAACGAGGCCGCGGTGGCCGCGCTCACGCGCGACGATCTCGAAGCCTTCTACGCGCGCTGGGTGCGTCCGGACAATGCGCAGCTGCTGATCGTCGGCGATACCACGCTGGCCGAAATCAAGCCGCTGCTCGAAGCGCGCCTCGGCGACTGGAAGGCGCCGGCCGCTGCTTTGCCGAAGAAGAATATGGCCGAAGTCGCGGCTCCGGCGGCTCCGCGCGTGTTCCTGATCAACAAGACCGGTGCGGCGCAGACGCTGGTTTCCGCCGTCTCGATCGCACCGCCGAAGAACGATCCGGACGATCTGGCGATGACGCTCGCCAACAACGTGCTCGGCGGCATGTTCATGTCGCGCCTGAACCTCAACCTGCGCGAGGACAAGCACTGGAGCTACGGCGCCAGCAGCGTGCTCGGCACCACCAAGGGGCCGCGTCCGTTCCTGGCCTATGCGCCGGTGCAGGCCGACAAGACCGTCGAATCGATCAAGGAGATGGATCGCGAGCTGCGCGGCTTCGTCGGCAAGAAGGGCGTGAGCAAAACCGAGCTGCAGCTGTCGGCCGACAACCTCGTGGTCGGCCTGCCGGGCGACAACGAAACCGCCGGCGAAGTGGCCGGTTCGTACTTGAACATCCTGCAGTTCGGCCTGCCCGACAGCTACTACAACGACCTCGTGCCGAAGGTCGAGGCGATGACCACGCAGCAGGCCGATGCGGCGGCGAAGAAATTCCTCAAGCCCGATCAGCTGACCTGGGTCATCGTCGGCGACCTGTCGAAGATCGAAGCGCCGGTGCGCGCGCTCAAGCTCGGCGAGGTGAAGGTGCTCGACGCGGACGGCAAAGTGCTGCGTTGAAGGCTGGCGCTTCAAAGCCTTCTCCCACCGTTCGATGCTGCCCGAAGGGCGGATGAGGGATTCTCAGTGGATAGCCGAACTGGGCTGTGCCGGAGAATCCCTCACACCGGCCCTCTCCCGGGGAGAGGGAGCGAGGCGGCTGCTTGCTCCATCGCCCCAGGCTCGATGCTTTCCTACTGCTCCATCACCCCGAGCGGACGATCGAAGGTGTAGCGCGCCGGCTCGACCACGAGCTTGTTCGCCGCGGCGATCGGGGCATCGCGCTGCACGAGCGCGAGCGGCAGGCTCAGGATGAACAGGCCCGAGCCGAGTACCGTCGCGACCAGGCTGATCGGGCGCACGAGGATCAGGTCGAAGGCCATCGCGCCGGCGGACGGCGAGTTGTCGAGGCTGTCGTTGTACGGGCTGCTGGAATCGGACTGCGCATTGGCGGTGCCGACGACGAGCGCCGCGGTGACCAGCGCGGAGATGACGAACGAGCGGGATTTCATGTCGGAAAAGCCTGGGCGAAAAGTGGTCGAGACTAGGCGCCGCCGTTTTACAGTGTCAATCGCAAGCCGGGCCGCGGCTTGACGCTCCGCCACGCCGTGTCGATGCTCCCGCGCATGCCCGCGCTCTACCTCGCCGCCGATCCCGTCGAAGCCCAGCTGGTGGCCGATTATCTCGCCCAGCACGAGATCGGGGTGCGCATCGACGGTGCGTTCCTGTGGGCCGCGCGCGGCGAACTGCCGCTCGAATATCCGCGCCTGTACCTGCTGGACCCGGCCGACGAAACACGCGCTCGCGCGCTGCTGCGCGAGTACGAACGCCGCGCGCTGATCCACTCGATCTGGCGCTGCGGCTGCGGCCAGGACGTGCCGCAGCATTTCGAACTCTGCTGGAACTGCGGCCTCGACCGCCCCGCTTAAGTCTCTTTCCCGAACCGCCGAATGATCGACGTCGCGCTGTACCAGCCCGAAATTCCGCCGAACACCGGCAACGTCATGCGGCTGTGCGCGAATTCGGGCGCGCGCCTGCATCTGATCCAGCCGCTCGGCTTCACGCTCGACGACGCGCGCATGCGCCGCGCCGGGCTCGACTATCGCGATCAGGCGACCATCGTGCTGCATGCGGATTTCGCCGCGTTCCGCGCCGCCATCGGCGATGCGCGCCTGCTCGCGCTGTCGACGCGCGGCAGCCGCCGCCACGACCAGATGCCGTACCGCGACGGCGACGTGCTGCTGTTCGGCCCCGAAACGCGCGGCCTGCCGCAGGCGCTGCTCGACGAACTCGGCCCGGAGCGGTGCATCCGCCTGCCGATGCGGCCCGGCTCGCGCAGCCTGAACCTGTCGAACAGCGTCGCGATCACCGTGTACGAAGCCTGGCGTCAGCGCGGTTTCGATGGCGGGGAATGAGCGATGAGCTTGCTGCGATGAATTTCCTGCGATGAGCTTGCTGCTCAAGGGCGCCGGCGGCTTCGTCTTCGGCTTTGCCGTCATCTACGCCCTCTGGCGCGTGCTGCTGGCGCGGCGGCCGCTGGCGCTCGATGCGCCGACCATCGGGCTCTACATGGGCCTGGCGTTTCCGATCTGCATCGTCAGCGAAGTGCTGATCGGCCGGCTGCACTTCGAGCTGTTCGGCGCGCAGCTCTGGCAGTACCGCGTCGCGCCGACGCACGGCGGCTATACCTCGCTGTACAACTTCGCGATCTGGCCGCTGTACGGCTGGCATGTGTATCTGAGCGAGCAGGCGCTGGCGCAATGGAAACCGCGCCCCGGCCTGCGCCGCGCGGCGCTGCTGCTCAAGCACGCGAGCGCCGGGCCGCTGCTCGAGATCATCGCCAATCTCGGCATGCTGGCGATCCTGGGCCGCTATTACTTCTATTACCTGCCCGGCGATCTCTGGCACCTGACCTCGATCCAGGTGGTGCCGTACTACTTCGTGCTGTCGCTGCTGTTCTCGGCCTTCATCGCGCGCCTGCGGGATGCGCGGCACAAAGTCGCGATCGGCTGCGCGGGCTATCTGGTGGGGCTCGCCTACCTGTTCCTGGCGTAAGCGGGCGGACGTTCGGCTCCGCCCTTATTCGGTCGCGGTCGGCATGAAGCCGCCGACCTGGCGATTCCACAGCCGCGCGTAGAGCCCGCCGGCTTCGAGCAGTTCGGCATGCGTGCCGGCTTCGACGATGCGTCCCTGCTGCAGAACCACCAGCCGGTCGAGTCGGGCGATGGTCGACAGCCGGTGCGCGATCGCGATCACCGTCTTGCCGTGCATGAGCTCGTCGAGGCTGGCCTGGATCGCGGCCTCGATTTCGGAGTCGAGCGCCGAGGTGGCTTCGTCGAGCAGCAGGATCGGCGCGTTCTTGAGCAGCACGCGGGCGATGGCGATGCGCTGGCGCTGGCCGCCCGAGAGCTTCACGCCGCGTTCGCCGACGTGCGCATCGAGCCCGCGCCGCCCTTCGCCATCGACGAGCGCGTGCACGAAGCCGTCGGCCTGCGCGCGGCGCAGCGCCTCGGCGATCGCCGCGTCGTCGGCATCGGGCCGGCCGTAGAGCAGGTTGTCGCGAATCGAGCGATGCAGCAGCGAAGAATCCTGCGTGACCACGCCGATCTGCCGGCGCAGGCTCTGCTGGGTGACCGCAGCGATGTCCTGGCCGTCGATCAGGATGCGACCGCCTTCGAGGTCGTGCAGGCGCAGCAGCAGGTTGCCGAGCGTGGTCTTGCCCGCGCCGGAAGGCCCGACCAGGCCGATGCGCTCGCCCGCGCGCACGCTCAGCGACAGGCCTTCGATCACGCCGCCACGGCGGCCGTAATGGAAGCGGATGTCGTCGAAGCGGATTTCGCCGCGCTCTGCGCGCAGCGGCATCGCGTCGGCGCGGTCGGTCACCTGGCGTGGCTGCGAGATCGCGCGCATGCCGTCGTGTACGGTGCCGATGTTTTCGAAGATGCCGGTCACCGTCCACAGGATCCAGTCCGACATGTTGACGATGCGGATCACCAGGCCGGTGGCGAGCGCGATGTCGCCCGTGCTGACCAGGCCACGGCTCCACAGCCACAGCGCGAGCGCCGGCGTGCCGACGATCAGCAGGCCGCTGTGCACGGTCATCGCGACGTCCATCGTCGTCACCGTGCGCGTCATGCGCCGGGTGTCGTCGCGGAACTCGGCGATCGCCTCGCGCGCGTAGGCCTGCTCGCGCTCGGTGTGCGCGAACAGCTTGAGCGTGAGCGCGTTGGAATAGCCGTCGACCACGCGCCCGCCGAGCTTCGATCGCGATTCCGAGGCCGCCGCCGAGCGCGCTTCGAGCCGTGGCACGAACACGCGCAGCAGCAGCAGATAGCCCGCAACCCACAGCAGCAGCGGCATCAGCAGCCAGCCGTTGGCCTGCACGAACAGCAGACCCGCGAGGCTCACGTAGACCAGGATGTACCAGATCGCATCGACGATCTGCACCGCCGATTCGCGCAGCGCCGGAGCCGTCTGCAGGATGCGCGTGGCGATGCGCCCGGCGAAATCGTTCTGGAAGAACGACAAGCTCTGCTGCAGCACGTAGCGGTGCTGCTGCCAGAGCATGCGCGCGGTCAGCCCGGGCTCGATGGCCTGGTGCACGAGCAGGTCGTGCAGGGCGTTGAACAGCGGGCGCAGCAGCAGCGCGGTCAC
This sequence comes from Hydrocarboniphaga effusa AP103, assembly GCF_000271305.1. Lineage (GTDB taxonomy): Bacteria > Pseudomonadota > Gammaproteobacteria > Nevskiales > Nevskiaceae > Hydrocarboniphaga > Hydrocarboniphaga effusa. The sequence continues at coordinate 1,863,552 of NZ_AKGD01000001.1, read as the reverse complement.
CGCCATCGCCGCGAGCGCGCCGGCGTGCTCGTCGAAGAAGGCCTCCGGCGAGGCCGCGGCCTGGGTCCAGTCGATCAGCGTCGACAGGAAGTCGAACAGCAGCACTTCGATCAGCGCGACCGCCAGGCCCAGTGCGAGCAGCGCCGCGAGGATCGGCGCGATCGGGCGCAGGTAGTGCGCGTAGAAGGCGGCCAGCGTCTGCGGCGGCATCTCGTCGGAGCCGTCTACGAACGGGTCGACGAGGCGTTCGAACCAGCGAAAGATCATGCGCGCATGATCGCCCGGCCGAGCCGATGCTGTCTCGACGGCTCGGCTCGATGACTCAGTTCGATGAACCCGGTGGCGCCGGCGGCGGTCGCAGCGGTGATCTTTTTTAGGCGGACATGCGATGCGTAAGCGCCGATGGTGCGGGCTGGCGATGGCGGTCACCGCAGCGGGCGCGCTCGCCTGGGCCTCGGCGGCGGGTTTGCTGCGCATTCCCGATCGCCACCATCCGTTCGCACCGCTGCGCGTGGACGAGGCGCCGAACTGGCTCACCGCGTTCAAGCTGCGACGGCTCGACCGCGACGACGCTCAATGCCGCGCCGTGCTCGCGCAGACCGCGCTGCGCTACACGCCGGTCGAGGACCGCGACACCGGCGCGGGCTGCGGCTTTCGCAATGCGGTGCGCATCGACGCCACGAGTGCGCGCGTCGAGGCGTTCACGCTGTCCTGTCGCAGCGCGGTGGCCCTGTCGCTATGGGAGCGCCACCGCCTGCAGCCGGCGGCGCAGCGTCACTACGGCTCGGCGGTCGCCCGCATCGAGCACTTCGGCAGCTATGCCTGTCGCGACATCGCCGGCCGCCAGGGAAGGCGCAGCCGCCATGCCACCGCCGATGCCTTCGATTTCGCCGGCGTGGTGCTCGCCAATGGACATCGCGTGCGCATCGCGGCGGACTGGGACGGCGAGGCCGTGGACGCGGCCTTCCTGCACGAGATTCGCGACGGCGCCTGCGACAGTTTCAGCACGGTGCTGAGCCCGGATTACAACGCCGCGCATCGCGATCACCTGCATCTGGATCGCGGCGGCTTCGGCCTGTGCCGCTGAGGCGGCGGCCTTACTGGTTCTCGGCCTTCGAGGGCCGTGTCGCCAGGCTGCGCACCGCCTCGACCGGCGAAATCTCGCCGAGCAGCACGCGGCAGATCACGTCGGTGATCGGCATGCTGACCTTGTGGCGCTCGGCCAGGCGACGCACTTCGGGCGCCACGCGCACGCCTTCGACCACCTGCTGGATCTCGGCCGTCGCTTCGGCGACGGTCTTGCCCTGGGCCAGCAGCAAACCCATGCGGCGGTTGCGCGACTGGTTGTCGGTGCAGGTCAGCACCAGATCGCCGAGGCCGGACAGGCCCATCAGCGTTTCGGCGCGGCCTCCCATGGCCTGGCCCAGCCGCATGATCTCGGCGAGCCCGCGCGTGATCAGCGCCGCGCGCGTATTCGCGCCGAGGCCGAGGCCATCGGCGATGCCGACCGCGATCGCGAGCACGTTCTTGACCGAGCCGCCGATCTCGACGCCGACGACGTCGCTGGCCGTATACGCGCGAAAGCCGTCGCCGTGCAGGGCATTGGCGATGCGCTCGGCGTAGGCGGTGTCGGTGGAAGCCACGGTGACCGCGGTCGGCAGGCCCAGGCCGAGCTCCTTGGCGAAGGTCGGGCCCGAGATGATCGCGAGCGGCCGGTTGTCGCCGAGCTCCTCGGCGACCACTTCGTGCACGAGCTTGCCGCTGCCGGCCTCGATGCCCTTCATCGCGCAGGCGATGCCCTGGCCGGGCTTGAGCATCGGCTCGATCTTGCGCAGCGTCTCGCGCAGCGCCTGGCTCGGCACGACGATGAGCACCTCGTCGGCCTCGGCGAGTACCGCGCCGAGCTCGGAGCTCGCAGTCAGGCCGACCGGAAAATGCGCCTCGGGCAGGTAGCGTTCGTTGAGACGGCGGCTTTCCATCTCGGCCAGCGCCTTGGCATCGCGTCCCCACAGGCTGACCGGCGTGCCCCGGCGCGCGAGCTGGATCGCCAGCGCGGTGCCGTAGGAGCCGGCGCCGAGGACGGCGATGCTTTTCATGGCGTGCGGGTCCGCCGACTAGTGGCTGACCTGGACGTTGACGTTGGCGTCCGCCCCGGCCTGGCCGGCGGCCGCGGCGCGCTGGCGGTTCACGTGCTCGAGGAACAGCGCCTCGAAATTGATCGGCTGCAGCAGCAGCTGCGGGAAGCCCGCCTTCTGCACGAAATCGGAGACCGCTTCGCGGGCGAACGGGAACAGCAGGCTCGGGCAGTAGCCGGCGAGAATCGCGGCGCGCTCGTTCTCGTTGGTGAAGCCGCGCGCCACGAAGATGCCGGCCTGCTGCACTTCGACGAGGAAGGCGATGTCTTCGCCGAGCTTGGCGGTCACGGTGACCGTCAGCGTGAGGTTGAACTGATCGTCGCCGAGCGGCTGCACCGCGGTGCCGACGTTGACGTCGACCTGCGGCTGCCAGGGGCGCGTGAAGATCTGCGGAGCCAGCGGCACTTCGACGGACGCGTCCTTGACGTAGAACTTCTGCAGCGCGACCTGGCGGGCATCGGCCTGCGGCGCGTTGGTGGGGACGGCATTGGGGGCGTCTGCAGCCATGAGGCAAAACTCCGGATTTTCTAAAAGGCGAAGCGGGAAGGAGGACAGCTTTCTTGTTCGGTCGCGGCTTTTGGCGCGGGCCGCAGTTTAAAGCGGAATCGTGACCGGCCTTGGACGGGCCGGGTCCGGGCTAGGCCGCCAGCAGCGGGTCCAGGCCACCGGCGCGGTCGAGCGCGGACAGGTCGTCGAAGCCGCCGACGTGGGTTTCGCCGATGAAGATCTGCGGAACCGTGCGGCGGCCCGAGAGGCGCATCATCTCCTGGCGCAGGGCGTCGTCGTGGTCCACGCGAATCTCCTCGTAAGCCGCGCCCTTGCGCTCGAGCAGGCGCTTGGCCATCACGCAGTACGGGCAGTAGTCGGTGGAGTAGACGCGGATGCGGGCCATGGCGTGTCTTCCTGTCGCGCTTACTTGGCGGTCACCGGCATGCTCGCGCCGAGCCAGCCGTTGAAGCCGCCACGCAGCGGATACGCCTCGGTGTGGCCGAGCTTCTTGAGCTTCTCGGCCGCCTCGCCGGCACCGCCGCCCATCATGTCGTAGAGCAGCACCGGACGGCTCTTGTCCTTGCCGATCTCGCTGGCGCGCGAGTCGAACTTGGTGAGCGGGATGTTGATGGCGTTGAGCAGGTGCGAACGCTTGAAATCCGGCGCCGGACGCACGTCGACGATGATCGGTTCGCGGTCGTTGATGAGCCGGATCGCGTCCGGAATCGACAGGCGCTTGCCGCCCTTGAAGCTACCGTGCACTTCATTGGCGATGAACAGCACGAACACCAGGCCGAGCGCGGAAAACAGCAAGGGGTGATGGGAGGCGAATTCGAGATACTGCTGCATGGTGGGAGCGCGAAAGGGGACGCAGGGCGTCTATGATGCGGGCCAGAATTATGTCATCCAAGCCCCTCGATCAAAAGGCAAGCCTCGCCGGGCCGCGCACGCGCCGCGTCTGCACGGCGCTGCTGCTGGCCGGATTCTGGCTCGCCGCGCCGGTTTCGACGGCCGCCCCGCAGGGCGACAAGTCGATCAAGCAGAGCGAGGAGGACCTGCAGCGCGTCAAGGGGCGCATCGAGGCCATCAACCGCAAGATCCAGCGCGATCGCGGCGAAAAGGACGAGCTGACCAAGGGGCTCGAGGCCGCCGAGCGCAAGCTGTCGGACAGCCAGGCCCAGCTGCGCCGGGTGCGCCAGGAGATCGATGCGCAGAACGCGCGCATCCTCGATACGCAGACCCGCCAGTCCGAGGCCCGCTATCGGCTGGGCGAGCAGAAGGAGAGCCTGTCGCGCCAGCTGCGCGCCGCTTTCGTCATGGGCAGCCGCAGCCGCACCCAGCTCTGGCTCAGCCAGGAAGAGGTCTCGCGCACCGGCCGCGTGCTGACCGATTACGACTACCTGAGCAAGGCGCGGGCCCGGCAGATCGAGGCGGTGCGCAGCGAGGTCGAGCAGATCGCCGCGCTGCAGACCCAGCTGATCGACGAGCGCTCGCGCCTCGAGGCGCTCGAACTCGAGCAGGCGCAGGCGCTCGAGACGCTGCAGTCGAGCCGCAAGCAGCGCCAGGCTTCGATCGCCGCGATCGAGGAGCGCATCAGCAGTTCGCAGGGCGAGCTCAAGCAGGCCCAGGCCGACGAGGAGGCGCTCAACAAGCTGCTCAAGTCGCTGCGCGACGCGCTGTCGGACATTCCGATCGACCTCGAAGCCAGCGGCAAGCCGTTCGCCCAGCAGAAGGGCAAGCTGCCGCCGCCGGTCAAGGGGCCGATCCTGGCCGACTACGGCTCGGCGAAATCGGACGCCCGCCTGACCTGGAGCGGCCGCTGGATCGGCGCGCGCGAGGGCACGCCGGTGCGCGCGATCGCGCGCGGGCGCGTGGCCTACACGGGCTGGCTGCAGCGCTACGGGCAGATCCTGATCCTCGAGCACGACGGCGGCTTCTTCACGCTCTACGGACACTGCGCCTCGGTGAGCCCGGGTGCCGGCGAATGGGTCGAAGCCGGGCAGGCCATCGGCACCGCCGGCAACAGCGGCGGGCACGACAAGTCCGGCGTTTATCTCGAAATCCGCAAGGGCGCGACGGCGCTCAATCCGCGCGACTGGCTCGCCAAGTAGGCGCTTGGGATAGACCGCAGGCGGTACCCGCCGCGTTGCGCCTCGGGATGAACGGGGGGTTACGCAGCTGCGCCGTTAACCCACTCTACGCTTGCAGGCTCAGTCCGGTCGCAGCGCCTCGGGCCGCTTGCGTTCGAGCAGGCGCTCGCCTTCGGGCGTGAGCTCGGCGTGCAGGCCCGGCGCCACCATGCCCTTGTGGATCAGCGATTGCAGGGCCTCGCGGTTGTGGCGCGTGCGCTTGTTTTCGACCCGGGACTTGCGGATGCGCACGAGTTCGGCGATCTCGGCGTAGCTCAGCTCGGGCAATGGAGGCTCTTCCATGAGAACTCCGGATCAAGGGTGGTGAAGGGACGCAAGTTTCGGACGCCACTGTGGGCGCCGAGTTCCCGCCGCGCAAGCCGGCCGGCGGACGCCACCAACGAAAACGGCGACGGGGTCGCCGTCGCCGTTGATGGAGCCTGCCGCGCGTCTTACTTCGACGGCGCGTCGTCCTTGGCCACTTCGATCAGCTCGACTTCGAAGATCAGCGTCTGGTTCGGGCCGATCTTCACGCCGGCGCCGCGCTCGCCGTAGGCGAGGTCGGACGGAATGTAGAACTTGTACTTGGCGCCCGGCTTCATGAGCTGCACGCCCTCGGTCCAGCCCGGGATCACGTTGGCGAGCGGGAAGGTCACCGGCTGGCCGCGCGAGTACGAGCTGTCGAACTCCTCGCCGTTGAGCAGCGTGCCCTTGTAGTGCACGGTGACCTTGTCGGCGGCGGTCGGCGGGGTGCCCGAGCCTTCGGTGATCACTTCGTACTGCAGGCCCGAGGCCGTGGTCTTCACGCCTTCCTTCTTGCCGTTCTCGGCGAGGAACTTGGCGCCTTCTTCCTTGGCCTTGGTGGCGGCTTCCTCGCGCTGCTTGACCTGCTCTTCCTGCATCACCTTGGAGACCTTGTTCTTGATCTCTTCGCGGGCGGCGTCGTCGAGCTTGGGGGTGGCGCCGCTGGTGACGTCGTTGAGGCCGGCTTCGAGCGCCTTGATGTCGACATGCGACTGCACGGGCTTGAGCGAGTTACCGAGGTCCACGCCGATGGCGTAGCCGAACTTCTGGGCGTCGGTGGTCAGTTCGCCCGAGGACGAGGCGGCGCCGTCTTCCTTCTTGGCGCAGGCGAAGAGCAGGCTGGCGCAGGCGGCCACGGCGAGCAGGCGAAATGAGGAGTGCATGGGGTCTCTTATCGAAAGTAGAGGAGGCAAGGGAATGGCAACAGGGAATCGGCAGGCGGTGAGGCCAAAAAATCGGCCGCAGATTACACATAAAGCCGGCAAGCGGGCCACCGCCGTGCGATGACGGTGGCCAGGGAAGGCTCAGACCGGGGCAATGGCCGGCGGTTCCGCCGGCGTCGCCTGCGGCCGCCCCGACAGCAACTGCAACAAGGTCTGGCGGGTTTCGTCGGACAGCAGCTCCAGCGAGCGTTCGGCGATCTTGTCGATGCGAACGTCGACCGCGAGCTTGCGATCGCCGGTTTCGCTGACGATGCCGACGTCGATCAGGGTGTCGAGGTAGCCGCGGAACAGGGCCTTGTCGAAGAACTCGGGTGAATCGCGGCCGGTCAGCACCGCCATGCGCTCGGCCAGGCGGCGGCAATCCTCCTCGAAGCGCTCGCGCTGCAGCGGCAGCCGGCTCTTGCTTTCGTCGGCGAGCAGCAGCGTGGTCATGCAATAGCGTTCGAGCGTCTCGCCCATCACGCGGCCGAGCATCGACAGCGTCGAGTAGGACGAGGTGTTGACGTCCGGACGCGCGAGCCGGCCATCCTCGTTGCGCAGCAGCAGGCCCTGGCCGAGCATCACGTCGATGGTGTCGCGCGCCACCTGCTCGGCCTCGGCCGGCTCCCAGCGCAGGTAGAACTCGGTGCGCAGGAACGGATACAGGGCGCGGCAGCCGGTGATGACCGCGTCCTCGCTGAGCACGCCGCGCGTGCGGAACAGGTTGGCGACCAGGCTCGGCAGCGCGAACAGGTGCTGGATGTTGTTGCGCGCGTAGGTCAGCAGGACCGCGTCGCGATCGGCGACGTCGAGCAGATCGCCCCAGGGATGCGGCACTTCGGCGATGCGCGCGATCGGCGCGGCCCATTCGATGATGGCCTCGGGCGAGCGCTCGGGCACCACCAGGTTTTCGCTGTACGGACGCGCCTCGAGCAACTGCACGAGGTGCTGCAGCTGCGAGAGCATGTCGGCCTTGCCGACCGCGCCCTTGGGGCTCGCGAGGATGGTGACCGCGGCCAGGCTCACCGGGCTGGCGATCGCGGCCGCGTTGACGCGCCGGTGGTTGGCCAGCGCCAGGCGGGCGACGAAATCGCGCCAGCCGGGCGGCAGCTCGTCGCCGGGCTTGCGCAGCGATTCGCGCCAGTTGGGCAGGTGCTTGTCGGCGTATTCGCCGAGCGGAATCGGCTCGCCGAAGTTCAGGTACACGCGGCCGTAGGACTTGGTCAGCAGCTTGGCGCTCTTGACCAGTTCGCCGGCCGATTCCTTCTGCTTCTGCGCCCCGCGCAGTTCCTTGAAGTAGCTGTTGAGTTCCCAGACCTTGTCGTAGCCGACGTAGACCGGAACGATGGCCACCTTGCGGGCGGATTGGCGCAGCGCCGATTCGATCACCATGCCGAGCAGCCCGGCCTTCGGCGACAGCAGGCGGCCCGTGCGGCTGCGGCCGCCTTCGGGATAGAAGCTGATCGAATAGCCGCGGCCGATCAGCGAATCGACATAGGCGCGAAACACCGAGGCGTAAAGCCGGTCGGAGCCGAAGCTGCGGCGCATGTAGAACGCCCCGCCGCGACGCAGGATGGGCCCGGCCGGCCAGAAATTGAGGTTCACGCCGGCCGCGATGTGCGGCGGCACGATGCCCGCGCGATACAGCACGTAGCTCAGCAGCAGGTAGTCGGCGTGGCTGCGGTGCGAGGGCAGGTAGATGATCTCGTGCCCCTGCGCCCACTGGCGCAGACGCTCCAGGCCGAACACCTGCACACCGCGGAAGATGCGGTTCCAGATCAGCTCGAGCAGGCGCTCGAGGAAGCGCACCGTGGTCGCCGAGTAATTGGCCGCGATCTCCTCGGCGTACTTGCGCGCCTTTTCGTTGGCCTGCGCCTCGGTGAGCTTGCCGCGCCGCGATTCGGCGAGGATCTCGCTGCGCACGCGCGGCGAATTGAGCAGCTGGTGCAGCACCACTTCGCGGTTCTGCAGCGTCGGCCCGAGCGCCGCGGTGCGTGCGTGCAGGAAGTAGATGTGGAACAGGCGGCCGAGCTTGCGGATCGCGAACTCGGGTGATTTCTCCTTGGATACGAATTCGCGGAACGCCAGCGGCAGGCCGAAGTTGGCGTACACGTTGCGCCCGTTGACCAGCATGATGATGAGCTTGCGCGCCATGCCGGCCTGCACGCTGTCGGCGAAGATCAGCTTCCAGAGCGAGGTCTCCGAACCCGGATCGCGGCCCCAGAACACCGACACCGGAACCACCTGGCAATCGAAGCCCGGATCCGCCGCGGCGCGCTGCACGACGTCGGTCAGCGCGGTGTCGCGGATGCGGGTCTCGAGCAGGGCCGGCAAGTACAGCACGCCGGCCTGGTCGAGGCTCGGCAGCGCAGTCCCCGAGCGGCCCGGACGCGGCAGGCCGTTGTCGCGGCAGATGCGCTCGAGCAGGAACAGGTCGCCCCAGGAGCGCGTCGGCAGCAGGTAGACCACCGGCCTGGCCGGGTCCAGCTTGAGTTGCTGGGCGAGCTCGGTGGGCGTGGTGCGGTAGCGGATCAGCCGGTTCAAGGGCTGAAACAGCCACCAGGCGATCCAGTAGAAGACCAGTGTGAACACGTTCGGGAGAGGCGCGAGCCGGGCAGCGGAACGGCCAGTTTAAGGGCAATCGATGACAAGAGCCCGCCGGACAGCCGGGGCTCACCTGCCGCACGTGGATAATGCGGCGCATGAGCCCCGCCCACGACCCTCGCCTCGACGGCGATCACCACCGACGCATCGCGAGCGCCCGCACGCGCGTCGGCCGCATCGCCGGGCTGCTCGATGGCCTGGTGACCATTCCGGGCACGCGCATCCGCTTCGGCCTCGACGCGCTGCTCGGGCTGATTCCGGGCATCGGCGACATCGCCGGCCTGCTGCTCGGCAGCAGCATCCTGTTCGAGAGCGTGCGGGTCGGTGCTCCGCGCGGGCTGATCGCCCGGATGCTCGGCAACATGGTGGTCGACACCGTGGGCGGCTCGGTGCCGCTGGTCGGCGATCTGTTCGACGTGGCGTTCCGCTCGCATGCGCGCAACGCCCGGCTGCTGCTCGACCACCTCGACGCGCAGTCCGGCGCGGTGGCGCCGAAGCGCCACGGCAAGCTCATGCTGGCCGGCCTGATGCTGGCCCTGCTGCTGTTGCTGGGCCTGATCTGCGTGGGCATTTACGCCGTGGTCAGCCGCTTGTTCTGAGCCGCGAGAGCGGGTATTGCCTTCATTGCCCTGAGAAACAGCCCGGATTGACGGGCTTCGCGCTTTGCGGGCAAGGTCGGGCGCTCCCCCACCGTCCGCCCTCTCGATGACCCTAGCGCCTGCGGCCCGCCATCCTCGCGGCCTGACGACCCTGTTTCTGACCGAAATGTGGGAGCGCTTTTCGTACTACGGCATGCGCGCCATCCTGGTGCTGGCGATGGTCGCGGCGGTGGAAGGGCGCAATCCGGGGCTCGGGCTCAGTAAGGACGTCGCGGCCGCGGTTTACGGGCTCTACACGACGGGCGTCTACCTGGCCTCGCTGCCGGGCGGCTGGATCGCCGATCGCCTGCTCGGTCTGCGCAACGCGGTGTTCTACGGCGGCTGCCTGATCGCCATCGGCCATTTCACGATGGCGCTGCCGGGTAACGCGAGCTTCTTCGTCGGCCTGATCTTCATCGCGCTCGGCACCGGCCTGCTCAAGCCGAACATTTCGGCGATGGTCGGCGAGCTCTACCCCGAAGGCGGCGCGCGCCGCGATGCGGGTTTCTCGATCTTCTACATGAGCATCAACATCGGCTCGTTCTTCGGCCAGATCCTGTGCGGCTATCTCGGCGAGAACGTGGGCTGGCATTACGGATTCGGCGCGGCCGGCGTGTTCATGAGCCTGGGCCTGGTGCTCTACAAGCTCACTGGCGAGCGGCTCGGCGACATCGGCCTGCTGCCGTCGACGAGCGGTGACGCGGCGCTCGACGCACGTCGCCGCCGCCAGGGCTGGGCTTTCGTCTCGGGCGGCGTCGGCGTGATCGCGGCGGTGGCGCTGGCCGCCATCGCCGGCCTGCTGCTGATCGATCCGATCGCCATGTCCGCCGCCACCGGCGTGCTGATCGTGATCGTCGCCGCGCTCTATTTCGGCTCGGTGCTGCTGTTCGGCGGGCTCGACGCCACCGAGCGCAAGCGCGTGCTCGCGATCATCGTGCTGTTCGCGGGCAACGCGGTGTTCTTCAGCGGCTTCGAGCAGGCCGGCTCGTCGTTCAACCTGTTCGCCAAGGACTACACCGACCGTGTCGTGTTCGGCTGGGAAGTGCCGGCCTCATGGCTGCAGTCGATCAACCCGATGTTCGTGATCCTGCTGGCCCCGTTCTTCGCCGCGCTGTGGGTCAACCTCGGGCGGCGCAACCTGAACCCGTCGGTGCCGGTGAAGTTCGGCCTCGGCCTGGTGCAGGTGTCGCTCGGCTTTCTGGTGCTGTACTTCGCCTCGCAGTACGTGGTCGCCGGCGAGAAGGTGGCGCCGACCTGGCTGCTGCTGACCTATCTGTTCCACACCACCGGCGAGCTGTGCCTGTCGCCGGTGGGCCTGTCCGCCGTGACCAAGCTCGCCCCGCGCCGCTACGTCGGCCAGATGATGGGCACCTGGTTCATGGCGACTTCGCTCGGTCATCTGATCGCAGGCCTGCTGGCCGGGCACCTCGCCGACGACAGCAACGTCGCCGCGGTGCCCGATCGCTTCCTGTTCGTCTTCATGACCACCATCGGCGCCGGCCTGCTGATGCTGCTGGTGTCCAAGCCGGTCGGTCGCCTGATGGGCGACGTGCGCTGACGCCCCGACGACGCCCCGATTCAAGGATTCCCGACATGCCCGCAATCACGCCGTTGAAGCTTTCCGCCCTGGCCCTGGCAACGCTCGCGCTGTCCGCCTGCCAGCCGAATCCGCAACCGGCCTCGCCGCCGGCGCCCGAAGTGCAGAAGGCGATCGGCGCGGCCGACGCCGACAAGTTCATCCTCGACATCAACGAGTGGCGCACCAAGAACAATCCGCGCCTGGGCGCCGCCTACTGGGTCGCCGCCACCTACATCACCGACGACTCGCAGATGCTCGCCGCGCAGGCCACCGAGGAGAACCTCGAGTACGTGACGCGCAAGGTCGACGAGGCCAAGCGCTACAACGGCCTGACCGGGCTTTCGCCGGCGACCGATCGCGCGCTTATGCTCGTCAAGCTCGGCTCGACCATGCCGGCGCCCAACGACGCGACCAAGCGCGAGGAACTCGCCAGGATCGCCGCCTCGATGGAGGCCAACTACGGCTCGGGCAAGTGGTGCCACGCGGGCGCCACGGGCCAGCAGGAGTGCCTGCGCCTGCAGGAGATCGAGAAGATCATCGACAACGTCGAGCTCAAGAACACGCCGCAGCAGATGGCCGAGGCCTGGGCCGGCTGGCACGCCACCGCCAAGCCGATCCGCAAGGATTACCAGCGCTTCGTCGAGCTCATGAACGAGGGCTCCAAGGAAATCGGCTACGCCAATACGGGCGAGCTCTGGCGCGGCGGCTACGACATGAGCCCGGCCGAGTTCGACCAGGACGTCGAGCGCCTGTGGGGCCAGCTCAAGCCGCTCTACGAACAGCTGCACTGCGCGGTGCGCGGCAAGCTCAACGAGAAGTACGGCGACGCCGTGGTGCCCAAGGACGGCCTGATCCCGGCGCAGCTGCTCGGCAACATGTGGGCCCAGCAGTGGGCCAACCTCTATCCGCTGATGGAGCCGTACAAGGGCGTCGGCAGCCTCGACGTGTCGGCCAGCCTGCGCAAGCTGCGCGACGCCGAGTTCGACAAGCTCAAGGCGGCCACCAAGGGCCGGCTCGACGAAAAGCAGCTCGCCGAGCTGCAGCACCAGGCCGACACCGCGATGGCGGTCAAGATGACCAAGATCGCCGAGGACTTCTATACCTCGCTCGGCATGCCCAAGCTGCCCGAGACCTTTTGGACCAAGTCGCTGCTCGTGCAGCCGCGCGACCGCGACGTGGTCTGCCACGCGAGCGCTTGGGACCTCGACCTCGGTCACGACGACGTGCGCATCAAGATGTGCATCGAGCCGACCGAGGAGATGCTGACCACGATCCACCACGAGCTCGGCCACATCTACTACTACCTCGCGTACAAGGATCAGCCCTCGCTGTTCCAGTCGGGCGCGCACGACGGCTTCCACGAGGCCATCGGCGACACCATCACGCTGTCGCTGACGCCCAAGCACCTGCAGACCATCGGCCTGATCGGCGACGCCAAGACCGACGAGCGCGCGGTCATCAACAACCAGATGAAGCTTGCGCTCGACAAGATCACCTTCCTGCCCTGGGGCAAGCTGGTCGATCAGTGGCGCTGGAAGGTGTTCTCGGGCGAGATCGCGCCCGAGCACTACAACGAAGGCTGGTGGAAGCTGCGCGGCGCTTATCAGGGTGTGGCGCCGCCGTTGGCCCGCACCGAGGAGGATTTCGACCCGGGCGCCAAGTACCACGTCGCCGGCAACACGCCGTACACGCGTTACTTCCTGGCCTTCGTTTTGCAGTTCCAGTTCCAGAAGGCCTTGTGCGATGCTTCGGGTTTCAAGGGACCGCTGTACGAATGCGACATCTATGGCAATGCCGAGGCCGGCGCCCGCTTCACCGCGATGCTGAGCCAGGGCCAGAGCCATCCGTGGCAGGACACGCTCGAAAAGCTGACCGGCACGCGGCAGATGGACGCCTCGGCGCTGATCGAGTATTTCTCGCCGCTCATGAAGTACCTCGAGGAACAGAATCAGGGCAAGAGCTGCGGCTGGGCCGGCGAAGCCTGAAGCGCCGCCGCCGAATCCGGCAGCCTGCGCAGGAATTATTGGGGCTAGGGAGCCAACGGCTAGGGATGGCCATCAACGAGTGCCGCAGGGACGCGGCACAAGCCAGGGAGCTCGGGGCGGCGTCAGCCGCCCTCCTTTTTTGAGCTGCCGACTCGGACATTGCGGATAACGATGAAGACCTTGTTGAAGTGGACGGCGCTGGGCCTGCTGGCCATGGTCGTCGTCGTGGGTGCGCTCGCGGTTCACAGCTGGCGGTTCAAGCCGCTGCGGTTCGGCTGGTTCCTCGATCGCACGCTGCTGCAGCACACGCTCGACGATCCCGAGCTGCTGACCCAGCTGCGCCTGTTCGAGCCGCTCGGCATCGACGGCCACAACGCCCGGCTCACCGACGTGTCGGTCAAGCATCTCGAAGCCGTCGCCCAGCAGTGGCAGGCCGACCTCGACACCTTGCATCGCTACGATCGCAGCCAGCTCTCGCGGGCCGACCAGCTCGCCTACGACGTGATCGGCTGGTACATCGGCGACCAGGTCGAGCGCGGCCGCTGGCAGTTCCACGATTTTCCGGTGAACCCTTTGTTCGGCGTGCAATCCGAGCTGCCGACGATGATGGCGACGCAGCAATCGGTCGCCAGCGAGCACGAGGCCGAGCAGTATCTGGCGCGCCTTTCGCTGTTCGGCGACAGGTTCGGACAGGTGCTCGAAGGCCTGCGCCTGCGCGAGGAGCGCGGCATCCTGCCGCCCAGGTTCGTGGTCGAGAAATCGCTCGCGCAGATGCGCGGCTTCGTCGCCGTGCCGCCCGAGCAGAACCTGCTCTACACCGCGTTCGCGGACAAGCTCGGCAAGATCGAAAAGCTGCCGCAGCGGCAGCGCGACGAACTGCTGGGCCAGGCGCGCGAGCGCATCGACAGCATCGTCTATCCGGCCTACGACCGGCTCATCGCCTACTTCGAACGCCTGCAGCCCAAGGCCACGCGCAACGACGGCGCCTGGTCGCTGCCCGACGGCGACGCCTACTACGCCTGGGCCGTGCGTTCGAACACGACGACCGATCTGTCGCCCGAAGACCTGCACAGCCTCGGTCTGGCCGAAGTCACCCGCATCGAGGCCGAGATGGACGCGCTGCTGCGCAGCGAGGGCTACGCCGAAGGCAGCGTCGGCGCGCGCATGATCGCGCTCGGCAGCGAGCCGGGCTTCCTGTACGCCAACAGCGATCTGGGCCGCGAAGACTGCATCAAGGACTTCACGCGCATCATCGAGGAGATGCAGCAAGGCCTGCCGCAGATGTTCAACCGCGTGCCGAAGGCGCCCGTGGTGGTCAGGCGCGTGCCCGAGTTCAAGCAGGCCAGCAGCCCCCAGGCCTATTACGACCCGCCGCCGCTCGACGGCTCACGGCCGGGCACCTTCTGGATCAACCTGCGCGATATCACCGAGATCAAGAAGTTCTCGATGCGCACGCTCGCGTATCACGAGGCGGTGCCGGGGCATCACTACCAGCTCGCGGTCGCGCGCGAACTCGAGGACGTTTCGCTGGTGCAGCGCGTGCTGCCGTTCACCGCCTACTCCGAAGGCTGGGCGCTCTACGCCGAGCGGCTCGCCAAGGAAATGGGCTACGAGCAGAACCCGTTCGACGATCTCGGACGCCTGCGCGACGAGCAGTTCCGCGCCGTGCGCCTGGTCGTCGACACCGGCCTGCATCACGAGCACTGGAGTCGCGAGCAGGCGATCGCCTACATGATCGACAAGACCGGCATGCCCGAGACCGACGTCACCGCCGAGGTGGAGCGCTACCTCGTCATGCCGGGCCAGGCGCTGGCCTACAAGACCGGCATGCTCAAGATCCTCGAGCTGCGCGCACGTGCCCAGCAGGCGCTCGGCGATCGCTTCGACCTCAAGGCCTTCCACGATCAGGTGCTGCTCGCCGGCGCATTGCCGCTGCAGGTGCTCGACGCGCGCGTGCAGGGCTGGATCGACGCGCAGAAGCCGCATTGAAGATGGTTGCCTTCTCCCTCCGGGAGAAGGTCCCCGAAGGGCGGATGAGGGTCTCGCGGAGATAGCCAGGTTTGCTACGCCGGAGAGTCCCTCATCCCGGCCCTCTCCCGGAGGGAGAGGGGGCGAAGCGCCCTCTCAAAGCGAGCGCCAGCTCAGCGCCAGGTGGAAGCTGAAATCGGGCGATGAGCTGGTGATGAGGTCTTCCTGGAAGCCGACGTCGATGCCGAAATCGCGCGCGAGGTCGTAGCGCAGGCCCAGGCTGAGCTGCAGGGCTTCGCGGAAGGCGTCGAGATCGGAGTCGTCGTAGAGCTTGCCGTGGGCGTAGAGCTGGCCGAGCAGCGACCAGTGCTCGGCGAAGCGCGCGGCCAGCCCGGCGCCGCCGAACGGCACGACGCTGTTCTGCTGATCGGCGATCAAGCCGGCTTCGTCGTTGATCGATACGCCGGCCGAAACCCAGCCGCTCAGGAAGAAGCCCGGATCGAACGGCAGCGCCCAGTCGGCCCACAGCGCGCCGCCGGTATTGCCGCCGGCCAGATGCGCGTCGTCGCCGCTCGGCAGCTTGAACTCGGTGCGCAGGGCCAGCGACTCGAGCGCCTGCCAGCCGAAGCCCAGGCGCACGTCGCCGAGGTCGGTTCCGCCGCGCGTGTTGCGGAATACCGTCTCGCCGCCGCGCGTGTACTCGTAGAGATAGCGATCCTGCGGGGCGAGCTCGCGGCCGCCGTTGGGCAGGCCGAAGAAGTCGTGCCAGCTCTCGATCGGGTCATCCATGAAGCCGCCGCCCTGGTGGAGCACCGGCACTTCGAGCGTGAGCTCCAGGTTCCAGCCCAGGCCCTTGCGGAACGCGAACGTCAGCAGATTGCTTTCGCCGTCGAGCACCACCGCTTCGCTGCCGTTGCCGCTCGCGTGGTACTCGGTGGTGAGGTCGTAGCGCAGCGAGCCGCGGGTGTCGCCGAACGGCAGCACGCCGGTCTCGCCGATCACGGGCAGTTCGAAGGCGCGAGCCAGCGCACCCTGGTTGTAGACCGCCAGCGGACGTTCGGCGGCCCGGGCCTGGCCCGCCGCCGCAGCCGAGGCGACCAGGATCAGCAGGCCGATATGTGATGAAAGATTATTCAATGGATTCCCTATCAATCATTTATCAACTCGCTACGAGGCGTCACCCGCACCGCATGCTGCATCGACATACGCCATTCCGCATCGGTGCTAGGGGCCACCGCCGGCCTCTGCTAGCATCCGTGCCCCCGATTCTCACGTCGCTCAAGCCCGATAGGCGTCAAGCCATGAAGTTCGTTACCGACAACACCCGCATCAGCTCGATCAGCGCGGTGTCCACGCCGGCCCAGGTCCAGGCCGAACTGCCGCTGTCCGAGCGCGCCGCGCAGACCACCTTCGAGACGCGCCGCGAGATCCAGGACATTCTCGCCGGCCAGGATGACCGCCTGCTCGTCGTGGTCGGCCCCTGCTCCATCCACGATACCGCAGCCGCGCTCGACTACGCACAGCGCCTGGCGCCGCTCAAGGAGCAGCTCAAGAAGAACCTGCTCATCGTGATGCGCGTGTACTTCGAAAAGCCGCGCACCACCGTGGGCTGGAAGGGCCTGATCAACGATCCGGATCTCAACGACACCTACGACATCGACCGCGGCCTGCGCATCGGCCGCAAGCTGCTGCTCGACCTCAACGGCCAGGGCATGCCGGCCGGCGTGGAGTACCTCGACCTGCTGACGCCGCAGTACCTGTCGGACCTCGTGAGCTGGGGCGCCATCGGCGCGCGCACCACCGAGTCGCAGCTGCATCGCGAAATGGCCTCGGGCCTGTCGTGCCCGGTCGGGTTCAAGAACGGCACCGACGGCAGCGTGAAGGTGGCGGTCGACGCCTGCCAGGCGACGAGCGCTCCGCATCGCTTCCTGTCGCTCACGCAGCAGGGCCAGATCTCGATCTTCGAAACCGCCGGCAACAAGGACTGCCACATCATCCTGCGCGGCGGCACGCTCGGCACCAACTACGATGCGCAGGCCGTCGATGCGGCCAGCGCGGCGATGAGCAAGGCCGGCCTCAAGCCGCAGATCATGATCGACTTCTCCCACGCCAATTCGTCCAAGCAGCACAAGCGCCAGATCAACGTGGCGCAGGACGTGGGCGGCCAGATCGCCGCGGGCGATTCGCGCATCATCGGCGTGATGGTCGAATCGCACATCGTCGAAGGCCGCCAGGAAATCGGCCCGCGCGAGACGATGTGCTACGGCCAGAGTGTCACCGATGCCTGCATCGGCTGGGACGACACCGTCGAAGTGCTGCGCGGCCTCGCCGCGAATGTCGCGCAGCGTCGCGAACGTCTGGCTCGCAGCGCGTAAGTTTTCCGTTCTCCCTCCGGGAGAAGGGGCCCAAGGGCGGATGACAGAGTCGCCGGTAGCAGCCGGGTTGCCGATTCCGTGCATCCCTCGCCCTTGGTCCCTCTTCCAGATGGAGAGGGATGCGCAGCCGCCCGCGACACATCAGTTTTTCTGAAGCAGAAACTCAAAAGCTTCCGCTTGGATGCGGCGCCTCCTCCTCCTATAGTCCGTCGATCCGGGGGATCTGATCCGCGACATGATCGACGCAAGCCAAACCAAGCCAGTACCCACGCGCTACTCGCCGCCCGCCATCGGCCTGCACTGGCTCATCGCCGTGCTGATCTTCGCGGGCTATGCACTGGGCCTGTTCATGGTGGCGCTGCCGGTTTCGGCCGAAAAGCTGCGCTATTTCAGCTTCCACAAGTGGATCGGCGTGAGCGTGTTCCTGCTCGCGCTGCTGCGCGTGCTCTGGCGCGCGACGCATCAGCCGCCCGCCCTGCCCGAAGGCGCGCGCTGGGAGCACGCCGCGGCGCACTTCACGCACTGGGCGCTCTATGGGCTGATGCTGGCGATTCCGCTGTCCGGCTGGCTGCACAGCTCGGCCGCGGGCTACACCACGGTGTACTTCGGCGTGCTGCCGCTGCCCGACCTGCTTCAGAAGAATCTGCCGCTGTCCGAGCAGCTCGGTGCCGTGCACGGCTGGCTCAACTACGCGCTGATCGCCCTGCTGCTCGGCCATGCGGGCGCCGCCATCCTGCATCACGTGGCGCGCCGCGACGGCGTGCTCGCGCGCATGCTGCCGCTGTCGGGCGCGAAGACCTGGGCCAATCTGGCGATGCTGCTCGCGATCGCCGCGTTCTCGCTGATCGCGGTGCTGTTCGTCAGCGGCGAATCGCGAGATGCGGCATCCAGACCCCAGCAGGATGCGGCTCAGACGCAGGCGGTGGCGTCGGCCTCCGGTGAGATCACCGCCGAATTCCGCCAGATGAACGTGCCCGTCACCGGCACCTTCACGCGCTTCAAGCCCGAGACCCTGAGCTTCGACGCCGACGCGCCGGAAGCCGCCAGGGCGATCATCGTCGTCGACGCCGCGAGCTTCGATATCGGCGATGCCGACTACAACGCCGAGGTGCGCAAGGCCGAGTGGTTCGATACCGCCAAATTCCCCGAAGCGCGCTTCGAGTCGAGCGCGGTGCGCAAGCTCGACGCCACGCATTTCGAAGCCACCGGCGAGCTCACGGTCAAGGGTAAGGCGCTGCCCGTGACGGTGCCTTTCACGGTCGCGCAGGATGGCGGCGCCACGGTCTACACGGGCGAAGCCAAGGTTTCGCGCGCCGCCTACGGCATCGGCGACGACAGCTGGAACGATGTGCTCGACGACGCCGTCATCGTTCGCTTCCGCATTTCGGTCGCGCAGCCCTGACAGCCGCGCAGATCAACGTGCACACGGCGTTCGCCGCGTGCTTCTTCAAACCAGACTCAACGAGGGACTTATTTCGATGAAACTCAAAGCCGCCGTTTTCGCCGCCGCCGCCCTGGTCACCGGCATCGCGTCCGCCGCTCCGGCCACCTACACGATCGAATCGAGCCACACCTATCCGAGCTTCGAAGCGCCGCACATGGGCATCTCGTGGTGGCGCGGCAAGTTCAACAAGAGCAGCGGCACCGTGGTGCTCGATGAAGCCGCCAAGACCGGCACCGTCGACATCGTCATCGACATCAACAGCATCGACTTCGGCCACGACAAGATGAACGAGCACGCCAAGGGCGAAGAATTCTTCGATGCGGCCAAGTTCCCGACCGCGAACTACAAGGGCAAGATCGTCTACAAGGGCAGCACGCCTTCGGCGGTCGACGGCGAACTCACGCTGCACGGCGTGACCAAGCCGGTGAAGCTCACGATCGACAGCTTCAAGTGCATCATGCACCCGATGTTCAAGAAGGAAGACTGCGGCGCCGATGCCTTCGGTGAGTTCAATCGCGGCGATTTCGGCATCAGCAAGTACGCCGATGGCGAGGCCGGCAAGGTCAAGCTGCGCATCCAGGTCGAAGCGATCAAGAACTAAAAGATCGCTTGCGCTGACGGATACGAAAAAGCCCCGCATCAGCGGGGCTTTTTCGTTGCGGTGTCGGTGGGGTCAATCGACGCGCTCGACGTGCAGCGTCGCGCCATCGGCACGCACCACGCGCACGGTGACGCCGGCCGGCGCATCGATGCCGCTGATGCGCCATTGCGAATCGTCGACCCGCAGCCGGCCGACGCCGTTGACGATCGGCTCGGCGAGCGTGAACTGGCGGCCGACGTACGAGGCGCCGCGGCGATTCAGCGTGGGCGCGTCCGATTGCAGGTCGCGCCTGGGGCGCAGCCGCCGGTACGCGAAGAAGCTCGCGAGCGACAGCAGGCCGAACAGCACGAGCTGCGCCGGCCAGCCCAGCGTGACGAATGCGACGATGAGCCCGACGACGAGCGCCGAGATGCCCATCCACAGAAACACCGCACCCGGCACGAAGGCTTCGAGCGCGATCAGCGCGAGTCCGATGACCCACCAGTGCCAGTAGACCAGCACCAGGTTCTCGCTCATGACGATTTGACGCCGGCCTTCTTCGCGAGCTCGGCGATGCCGCCGATGGCGCCGATCACGCTGCTGGCTTCGAGCGGCATCAGCACGAGCTTTTCGTTCGGGCTCGTGGCGATGCGGGCAAGTGCTTCGACGTATTTCTGCGCGACGAAATAATTGATCGCCTGCACGTCACCCTTGGCAATCGCCTCGGACACCATCGCGGTGGCGCGCGCTTCGGCCTCGGCTTCGCGCTCGCGCGCTTCGGCGTCGCGGAACGCGGCTTCGCGGCGGCCTTCGGCCTCGAGCACGGCTGCGGCCTTCTGCGCTTCGGCACCGAGAATCTCGGCCTGGCGCTGGCCTTCGGCCTTGAGGATCGCGGCGGCGCGCGCACCTTCGGCTTCGAGAATCTGCGCGCGCTTGAGGCGCTCGGCCTTCATCTGCTGCGCCATCGAATCGACCAGGTCGGTCGGCGGGCGGATGTCCTTGACCTCGATGCGCGTGACCTTGAGGCCCCAGGGCGTGGTCGCCTCGTCGATCACCGCGAGCAGGCGCGCGTTGATGTGGTCTCGCTGCGACAACAGCTCGTCGAGATCCATCGAGCCCATGACCGTGCGCAGGTTGGTCATCGTCAGCTGCATGACCGCGAATTCGAGGTTCTGCACTTCGTAGGCGGCCTTCGGCGCATCGAGCACCTGGAAGAACACCACGCCGTCGACGCCGACCATGGCGTTGTCCTTGGTGATGACTTCCTGGCTCGGCACGTCGAGCACCTGTTCCATCATCGACAGCTTTTTGCCGATGCTGTCGACGTACGGAATCATCCAGTGCAGGCCCGGATCGAAAGTCGCGCGGTACTTGCCGAAGCGCTCGATCGTGTATTCCTTGCCCTGCGGCACCGTGACGATGCCTTTCCAGAGCGTCACCAGCGCGAACGCGGCGACGGCGATGGCGAACCAGCTCATGTCTTGCTCCCCGTGCGAACCCGGTGTGGGTCGATCCGAGTGTAAAGCAAGCTGCCGCGCCTCAAGCCGGCATAGGCCGCACGGCCGGGAGGTGATCCCAGGCTCAGGCCTGCGCGGCCGCGAGCTGCTTGATGCGCTCGACCATGGACACGAAGCCGTTTCGCCGGTTGGGCGAAATCTGGTTCTCGATTCCGAGCTTCGCGAACGTGGCGCGCAGATCGACGGAGAGGATTTCCTGCGGGGTGCGGTTCGAGACGATCTTGAGCAGCAGCCCGATGAGGCCCTTGACGAGGGTCGAATCGGAGGTGCCGTTGAACTGCAGGCGCGGGGGCTGATCGGTGCTGAGCTGGTGGGTGAGCCAGACCTGCGAAATGCAGCCGCGAACCTTGTTCGCCTCGGTGATTTCCGCCTCGGGCATGGGCGGCAGCTTCTTGCCGAGGTCGATGATGTACTCGTACTTCGCGTCTTCGCCCATCTCGGCGAGCATGCCGAAGGTCTCGGCCAGTTCCTTGATTTCGTCCTCGATCTGCATTGCCGCGCGTCCGTCTCTCATGTTCAGTCGTACGGAACTATGGTACCCGTAGAACGTAAAGCAACCCCGCTGGTCTAGTTCGCACTACCGCGCCAGGAATTTCGCCATGCTGATCCGGATTCGCCCGCCGTCCGCTGTTCAATCCAGCGAAATCACGCCCGAGAGCACCTATCGCAACCGCCGCCGGTTTCTGGCCGAGATGGGCATCGGCGCGGTCGGGGCGCTCGCGCTGTCGTCCGCGCGGGCGGCCGAAGCGCCGAAGACCGGCGGTGAACCGCTCAAGATCGGCAAGCAAAGCAAGCTGGCCGGCGACGAGACGGTGACGCCGTTCGAGACCGTGAGCACGTACAACAACTACTACGAATTCGGCACCGACAAGGAGGATCCGTCGCGCAACGCGCACACGCTCAAGACTCGGCCGTGGACGCTCAGCGTCGAAGGCGAATGCGAGGCGCCCGCGCAAGTCGCGCTCGACGATCTGCTCAAGCCCGCCGCGCTCGAGGAGCGCATCTACCGCCATCGCTGCGTCGAAGCCTGGAGCATCGTCGTGCCCTGGGTCGGCATTCCGCTCGGCGAGACGCTCAAGCGCTTCAAGCCGACTTCGAAGGCCAAGTACGTCGCCTTCGAAACGATCTACGACAAGCAGCAAATGCCCGAGGCGCGCTGGAGCGGCCTGCAGCTGCCGTACGTGGAAGGCCTGCGCATCGACGAGGCCATGCACCCGCTCGCGTTTCTGTCGGTCGGCATGTACGGCAAGACGCTGCCCAACCAGAACGGCGCGCCGCTGCGGCTGACCGTGCCGTGGAAATACGGCTTCAAGAGCATCAAGTCGATCGTGCGGATCCGCTTCGTCGAGGCGATGCCGCCGACCACCTGGAACCGGCTGCAATCGAGTGAATATGGCTTCTACTCGAACGTGAATCCGCAGGTGCAGCACCCGCGCTGGTCGCAGCGCAGCGAGCGCCGGCTCGGCGAGCTGTTCAAGCGCGACACGCTGATGTTCAACGGTTATCCCGAAGTGGCCTCGCTGTACGCGGGCATGGACCTCAAGAAGTTCTATTGATGGCCGACGCGACGTCCGCCTGGCGCAGGCCCTTGCTGTACTGGCGGCTCGCCGCCTGGGCGATCGCGCTGCTGCCGGCCGTGCATCTGGCCAAGTGGATCGCGCAGGCCAGGCTCGGGCCGAACCCGGTCGAAACCCTCGAGCACTACACCGGGCTCTGGGGCCTGCGCCTGCTGCTGCTGTGCCTGGCGATGACGCCGCTGCGCAAGATCACGCAGCGTTCCGAGCCGATCCAGATCCGCCGCCTGCTGGGTTTGTGGGCCTTCGCCTGGCTCTGCGTGCACTTTTCGATCTACCTGACCTTCGATCTCGAATGGTCGCCCGTTCAACTGGCTGAAGACCTCGTCAAGCGCACCTACATCACGCTCGGCTTCGTCGGCTGGCTGCTGCTGCTGCCGCTCGCCATCACCTCGACGCGCGGCTGGCAGCGCCGGCTCAAGCGCACCTGGAGCCGGCTGCACACGCTCATCTACGCCGCCGCGCTGCTCGGCGGATTGCACTTCTTCTGGCTGGTGAAATCGGACGTTCGCGAGCCGCTGGTGTACTTGGCGCTGTATGGGCTGCTCATGGCGGCGAGAATTGGCGGCGCTATACTCCGCGCCCCCAAAAAACCGACGCCCTGAGCCCAGTTTTGCGAAACAGGCTCATGCGATCGGAGAAGACATCGTCGAGGTCTGCAGCATGAGCGTCTCCCGTCCCTCCGGCCGAGCGGCCGACCAGTTGCGCGCCGTCAGCATCGTGCGCGGATTCACCAAGCACGCCGAAGGCTCGGTGCTGGTCTCGTTCGGCGACACCCGCGTGCTGTGCACCGCCAGCCTCGAAGAGCGCGGCCCGGCCTGGAAGAAGGACGGCGGCTGGGTGACGGCCGAATACGGCATGCTGCCGCGCGCCACGCACACGCGCGGTCGCCGTGAAGCCGCACAGGGCAAGCAGAGCGGCCGTACGCAGGAGATCCAGCGCCTGATCGGTCGCAGCCTGCGCGCCGCGGTGGACCTGTCCGCGCTCGGCAATTTCACCGTCACCATCGACTGCGACGTGCTGCAGGCCGACGGTGGCACGCGCACCGCCGCGATCACCGGCGGCTATGTCGCCATGGTCGATGCGATCAACGCGGCGCGCGCCAGGAAGCTCATCAAGGGCAACCCGATTCACGGCCAGATCGCGGCGGTGTCGGTCGGCATTCACGCCGGCCGCCCGGTGCTCGACCTCGATTACATCGAAGACTCCAACTGCGAGTGCGATATGAACCTGGTCATGAACGAGGCCGGGCATTTCATCGAAGTGCAGGGTACCGCCGAAGGCCACGCCTTCCGTCGCGAAGAACTCAACGAGCTGCTCGACATCGGCGCCAAGGGCATCGGCGAGTTGCTCGAAGCGCAGCGCAAGGCGCTCGCGGGCGGCTGATCGCAATGGACGTCGTGCTCGCGAGCCGCAACGCCAAGAAACTGCGCGAAATGCAGGCGCTGCTGGCCCCGCTGGGCTGGAACCTGCGCCTGGTCTCCGAGTTCACCGACGAGGCCGCCGAGGAAACCGCGCCCACCTTCGTCGAGAACGCCCTGCTCAAGGCCCGCCACGCCTCGCTGGTTTCGGGCCTGCCGGCGATCGCGGACGATTCGGGGCTCGAAGTCACGGCCCTGCGCGGCGCGCCCGGCGTGCTGTCGGCCCGCTACGCCGGTGAGCCCAGCGACGACGCGGCCAACAACGCCAAGCTGCTCGACGCGCTGCTCGGCCTGCCCGAGGGCGAGCGCGGTGCGCGCTTCGTCAGCGTGCTCGCGTTTCTGCGCCACGCGTCCGACCCGATTCCGGTACTGGCCGAAGGACTCTGGAACGGCCGAGTGCTCGAAGCGCCACGCGGAGCCAACGGCTTCGGCTACGACCCGCTGTTCTTCGTTCCCGGGCAAGGCTGCAGCTCGGCCGAGCTCGCGCCCGAACTCAAGAACCGCATCTCGCACCGCGCGCTGGCGGTAGCGGCTCTGCTGGAGCGCCTGCAGGAGCAAGCGCAGTGAATATTTCCCCTCTCCCGCTGGCGGGAGAGGGTGCCCCGCAGGGGCGGGGTGAGGGACTTCAGCCTCGAAGGAGCGCAGCGGTGACGAACCGCGCTCCCTCACCCGGCGCTGACGCGCCGCCCTCTCCCGCCAGCGGGAGAGGGGAAAAAGGACTCGTCGCGGACAGCATTCCGCTCGCGCTATACCTGCATTTCCCCTGGTGCGTGCGCAAATGCCCGTACTGCGATTTCAATTCGCACGCCCTGCGCGGCGAAGTGCCCGAAGACGACTACATCGCCGCGCTGCTGCGTGATCTCGACTTCGAGCTGCGCGAACCCGAATCGCGCGCGATCAGCAGCATCTTCATGGGCGGCGGAACGCCGAGCCTGTTCTCGGGACGCGCGCTCGGCCGCCTGCTCGACCAGGTCGCCAAGCGGCTGGCTTTCGCGCCCGACATCGAGATCACGCTCGAAGCCAACCCCGGCACCATCGACGAGGCGCATTTCGCCGATTACCGAACCGCCGGCATCAACCGGCTCTCGATCGGCGTGCAGTCGATGGATGCGGCGCAGCTCAAGCGGCTCGGGCGCATTCACGACCCGCAGGCGGTGCGTTCGGCCGTCGAAACCGCGCGACGTGCCGGCTTCGACAACCTCAATCTCGATCTGATGTTCGCGCTGCCGCAACAGACGCCCGAGGAGGCCGACCGCGATCTCGCCGCCGCGCTCGCGCTCGCGCCCGAACACTTTTCGTACTACCAGCTCACCCTGGAGCCGAACACCGAATTCGCCGCGCGCCCGCCGCCGTTGCCGGCCGACGACGATGCCTGGGCGATCCAGGTGCAGGGCGTCGATCGGCTCGTGGCGGCCGGCTACACGCGCTACGAAGTTTCGGCCTACGCGCAGCCCGGGCGGCAGGCGCGTCACAACCTCAATTACTGGCGCTTCGGCGACTATCTCGGCATCGGCGCGGGCGCCCACGGCAAGCGCAGCGGGGCCGGCGGCATCGTGCGCCGTGCGCGGCACAAGCATCCCAAGCGCTATCTCGACAGCGCCGGCGGCGCGGACGCGATCCAGGAGCAGCAGCGCATCGAGGCGGCCGATCTGCCTTTCGAGTTCTGCATGAACGCGCTGCGGCTGGACGACGGGTTCACGCTGGGCGAGTTCGAGCAGCGCACCGGCCTCGCATCGGGCGTGCTGGAGCCTGCGCTGCGCGACGCGATGCAACGCGGGCTGATCGAACGCCAAGGCGAGCAGGTGCGCCCCAGTGCGCTCGGGCGCCAGCACCTCAACACGCTGCTGATGCGCTTCCTGCCCTGATCGCGCGGATCGGCCTGGCGCCGTTCGCATGCTTACTGCATGGTCCGCATCGTCCTGGTTCACGCAGGTTGTCTCGGATGGCTCGGCAAAGGGATTTGCCCCGGTTCGCATGCACGCTGTTCGTCCTCTGGCTGGTCGCCTGCAGCGCCGGCGGCGGCGCTTCCGATGACGACGACGCCATCGTGCTCGGCGACCGCAATGCCGGCAGCCCGCTTTCGCTGGTCGATCAGCGGCAGCTGAGCCCGCGCCTGCTGGAGCTGCAGTTCGCGACGCCGGCGCTGGAGGACCAAGGCTTCGCCGCGCCCGAATCCGGCGGAGGCACCGGCAAGGTCCGCCTGTTGTTGCCGGCGGGCTATGCGCGATCGCAGGCGCGCTATCCGGTGCTGGTGCTGCTGCATGGAGCCGAGGGAAATTATCGCGACTGGACCGACCACGGAGCCGTCGAGGCGCTGACCGCGAATCTGCCGCTGATCGTGGTCATGCCAGATGGCGGCGCGGCCGGGCAATACACCGACCACTACAACGCCGGTCGCTACGGCCCGCCGGCCTACGAGAGCTACCACGTCGGCCAGCTGATCCCCTGGATCGACCTCAACCTGCGCACCGTCGGCGCTCGCGCGGGGCGGGCGGTGGCGGGCGTTTCGATGGGCGGCTTCGGGGCGATGAGTTATGCGGCGCGGCACCCGGACCTGTTCGCAGCCGCCGCCGCGTTCTCCGGCGCCGTCGACACCAACGACCGCATCCTCTGGCCGCTGATCGGTAGCCAGGTGTTCGGCTCGCGCAGCACCGCCGAAGTGCGCTGGCGCGGCAGCAATCCGGTCGATCTGGCGCCCAATCTGGCGAACCTGCGGCTGATTCTCTACAGCGGTAACGGCGAGCCGAACCTGATCGACGCCGCCTTCGACCTCGTCGAGCGCGTGGTCTATCGGCAGAGCGAGAATCTGCACGAGGTGCTCGTCGGCCTGGGCATCGCGCACGACTGGATCGACTACGGCCCCGGGTCGCATACCTGGCCCTACTGGCAGCAGGATCTGCGCGAAACGCTGCCGGCACTGATGCAGGTCTTTGCCAGCCCGGCTCCCGCCCCCTCGCCACTGCGTCACGCCGCCATCGAAGCGCAGTACGAAGTCTTCGGCTGGCGCGTGGAACTGCAGCGCCCGGCACTGGAATTCAGCACGCTTTCCGAGGCCGATCGCACCGGCTTCGTGCTCGAGGGATCGGGCAGCGCGCTGGTACGGACGCCGGCGTTCTACGCGCCGGGCTCGACGCACGTCGTCGAGGTTGCGCGCGCCTCCACCGAAACGAGCCGTACCCAGGCCACCGCCGATCCCGACGGGCGGCTGTGGATCGGTGTGCCGCTGGGCCGGGCCAATGCCCATCCGCAATACACGATTGCCGCGGCGCTGGCCGGCGGAACCAAGGTCTACACTGCCCGCGTCGCCATCGATCCGTAAACCCAAGGCATGCTCGAAGATCTCAGCGTCACCTGCCCGTACTGCTGGGAGACGATCCCGCTGGAGCTCGATCTGTCCGCGGGCTCGCAGCAGTACATCGAGGACTGTTCGGTCTGCTGCCGGCCGATCGTCGTGCGGCTGACGGTCGACGAGGGGGGCGGTTTCGAAGTGGACGTGCAGGGCGAGGACGACTGAGCCGCAAGCCGGGGCTTGCATCTGCCAAGCCTGGCAACTAAACTTCGCGCCCCTTTTTGTCTGTACGCATCGCGCGAGCCGTCCAATGAAAGCCGACATCCACCCGAACTATCACGCCGTGAAGGTCGTTTGCAGCTGCGGCAACACCTTCGACACGCGCTCGACCGTCGCCAAGGACACGCTGAGCGTCGAAATGTGCTCCGCCTGCCACCCGTTCTACACGGGCAAGCAGAAGGTCATCGACACCGGCGGTCGCGTCGACAAGTTCAAGAAGCGCTACGCCGCTTAATCCGCTGGTTGCAGGCGAGTCTCTCGCCTCAGAACGGCCGCCCTCGAGGCGGCCGTTTTCGTTCCGATTGAAATTTGCGAATGCAATTGCGACTTTGGACGCGTTGTAAGCATCGGAAGACAGAGCGATAATCGCGCTGCAGCATTTTCCGATTCGATTTCCGACCGACTGTATTGCCACTCGCGTTGTCTGGCGCCCGCAGCGTCTTGCGCGAGAGGACCAGCGTAAGGGCTTCGATCCATTCTTACGCGATTGGAGTATCAGGATGAGCAAAGCGACGTACAGCCTCGTCAACAACGAAACCGGCGAGAAAATAGAACTTCCCTTGATCACCGGCACCATCGGCACTCCTGGCGCCGACGTCGGCAAGGTGTACGACAAGCTTGGCATCTTCACCTACGACCCCGGGTTCACCTCGACCTGCTCGACCAAGAGCGCCATCACCTACATCGACGGTGACGAAGGCGTGCTGCTGTATCGCGGCTATCCGGTCGAACAGCTCGCCGAAAAGTCCAGCTTCATCGAAGTCTGCTATCTGACCCTGCACGGCGAACTCCCCTCGGCAACCCAGCTTGCCGAGTTCGACCAGAGCATCCGCCGTCACACGATGCTCAACGAGTCGCTGCGCAAGTTCTTCGACGGCTTCAACTACGACGCGCATCCGATGGCGATGATGACCGGCGTGGTGGGCTCGCTGTCGGCGTTCTATCACGACACGACGAACAACAAGGATCCGAAGCATCGCGAGATCTTCGCGCATCGCATGATCGCCAAGATCCCGACGATCGCCGCCGCGGTCTACAAGAAGACCGTCGGCCAGCCCTTCGTCTATCCGAAGAACGATCTCGACTACTCCAGCAACCTGCTGCGCATGATGTTCGCGGTGCCGGCCGAGGAGTACGAGATCAACCCGGTCGCCGCCAAGGCGCTCGACGTGCTCTTCATCCTGCACGCCGATCACGAGCAGAACGCCTCGACCTCGACGGTGCGCATGGCCGGTTCCACCGGCACCAATCCGTATGCCGCGATCTCGTCGGGCATCGCCGCGCTCTGGGGCCCGTCGCATGGCGGCGCCAACGAGGCCGTGCTGGAAATGCTCAATGAAATCGGCGACGTCAAGCACGTGCCGGCGTTCATGCAGAAGGTCAAGGACAAGGTCGAAGGCGTGCGCCTGATGGGCTTCGGCCATCGCGTGTACAAGAACTTCGATCCGCGCGCCAAGATCATCCGCGAGCAGTGCCACAAGGTGCTCAAGGCACTCGGCAAGGAAAACGATCCGAAGATGGAGCTGGCCCTCAAGCTCGAAGAAATCGCGCTCAACGACGATTACTTCAAGCAGCGCAAGCTCTATCCGAACGTCGATTTTTACTCCGGCATCATCTACGAAGCGCTCGGCATTCCGGTCAACATGTTCACGCCGATGTTCGCCGTCGGCCGCACCGTGGGCTGGTGCGCGCACTGGAACGAGATGACCGCCGATTCGACCACGCGCATCGCGCGTCCGCGTCAGGTCTACACCGGTGCCGCCGTGCGCGACTACACGCCGGTTGCTCAGCGCTGAGCTGAAGGCGTCTGTGGAAGCGAAAAAGCCGGCGAAAGCCGGCTTTTTCGTTGCTGGGTCGGGGCGCCAGACGTAGCCGCTGTTGTGCGCCATCCGAAAAAAGCGATGGGTTACGCGGCTGCGCCGCCAAACCACCCTATACCGCGAGGTCGATCGGCTGCTCGGCCAGCAACTCGGCCGCGGCGAGATCGAGCCGCTTCATCGGCTGGCCGTCGTGCGGAGACAGCGGCGGACGGCGCAGCTCCTCGGGCGGAAACATGGCCATCTCGATGCCGACGTCGCCGGCCATGAATTCGCAGGTCGGAATCTCTTCGATGCGTCCGTCCGGGTAGCGATAACGGCGCTCGCCGGTCTCGTACGGAATCTTGCGGCCCTCGAGAAAGATGTCGAGCATCTCCGGCTTGTCGGCGAAACCGTGCAGACGTACGAGATGCGCATCGGTGGTCGCCCCGCTGGCGACCGCGCCGACGAGGCGGGGCTCGAAAGTCGCGAGCAGCTTCATCGCGCGGACCGCGGTACGGCGCAGCAGCTGCAGGCGCTCGGCGTATTCGCTGCCGCCGAACAGCCGCTGATACTCGATGACGGCTTCGTGGATGCGCGCGTTCTCGGGCATCTGCGTGCGGCCCGGCAGGCCGAGGCGTTCGGCCGCTTTCTGCTTGGCCAGGCGGTAATCGGTCAGCCTTTCCTCGCAGATGAGGCGTGCTGCCTCGGCCACGATTTCGCGTTGAAACCCTATCGCGCGCTTGCCCATGGTGTGATCCGACGAGCGGGAGCAACCGGTTCGCTCCCATGGCTCATGGATAACACGATTTCGTGTCAGCGGGAAATGTCGCTGACACCCGTCCGGCAGCGCCGCTAGAACAGCTCGTCCTCGCCCACGCTCTTCTCCGCCGGAGCCCGCTGGGCCTCGGAGCGCGCGCGTTCGAGACGGTCGGACGGCAGCACTTCGACGGTGCCGCCATCCGATTCCTCGGGCAGCAGCCGACCGCTGCGCGGGTCGACGCGAACTTCGACGAGGCTCGCCGGGCGCGGCAGCGTCTGCTCGGGCAGGCCCTTGAGCGCCGCGCGCATGAAGTCGATCCACATCGGCAGCGCGGCCTTGCCGCCGAACTCGCCGCGACCGAGCGGCTTGGGCTGGTCGAAGCCGACCCAGCTGACGGCGACGAGCTGGGTGTTGAAGCCGTAGAACCAGGCGTCGGTCTCGTCGTTGGTGGTGCCGGTCTTGCCGCGAATGTCGCCGCGACGCAGCTCGCGGGCCTGGGCGCCGGTTCCGCGCGTGACCACTTCGCGCAGGATGTCGTCGACCATCCAGACCATGCCCGGATCGACCACCTGCGGCGCCAGCGTGTCGGCCGGCGGCGGCGTTTGCGGCCGGCCGTCGGTGCCGGCCGCGGTGTCGACGATCAGCGCCGCGCATTCCGGGCAGGCGACCTTGGGCTTGGCCTTGAACACGAGGCCGCCGCGCGGATCGACGATTTCGTCGATGAAGAACGGGTCGATCAGAAAGCCGTCGTTGGCGAGCACCGAATACGCGCGCGCCATTTCCATCGGCGTGTAGCTGCCGCTGCCGAGCGCCATCGACAGGTCGCGCGGCATGCGCTCCTTGGCCAGCCCGAAGCGGCTCACGTAGTCGCGCACGTAATCGATGCCGACGGCCTGCAGCAGGCGGATCGATACCAGGTTACGCGATTGCACGAGCGCCTCGCGCAGGCGCATCGGGCCTTTGAAATCGCCGCTCGAATTCTCCGGGCGCCAGGCGCTTTCGAGATTGGCGTCCTCGAACACCACCGGCGCGTCGAGCACCACCGACGCCGGCGAGAAGCCGAACTGGAACGCAGCCGTGTACAGGAAGGGCTTGAAGCCCGAGCCCGGCTGGCGACGCGCCTGCACGACGCGGTTGTACTTGTTGAGCAGGAAATCGTAGCCGCCGACGAGCGCGACCACGGAGCCATCGCGTGGATCGAGCGCGACGAGCGCGCCCTGCGCATTGGGAAGCTGGGCGAGCTTCCAGCGTTCGCCATCGCGGCGAATGCGCACGACATCGCCACGTCTGGCCGGCTTCTTCGCCGACAGGCCGGCCCATTTGAAATCGCCGGCCTCGAGCTCGACCAGACCCTGGCTGCGCGTGAGGACCCGCAGCTTGGTGCCGTCGAAATCGACCACCGCGGCCGGCAGCAGGCCGGCCGCGGTCGGCAACGCATCGAGGAAGTTGCCGATGCCCTTGCTGTCGGCGTTCTCGGTGAGCAAGGACGCCGGCAGCTGTTTCTCCGGCCCGGCCCAGCCGTGACGTTCTTCATAGGCGATCAAGGCATCGCGCAGCGCGGCATTGGCCGCGGCCTGCTTGTGCGATTCGATCGTCGCGGTCACGCGGTAGCCGCCGGTATAGGCGGCCTCGCCGAAGCGCGCGACCATTTCGGCGCGGATCATCTCGGCGACGTAATACGCATCGACCTCGACCGCCGGCAGCGAGAACTTGACCGTCACCGGCTCGGCCAGCGCGGCCTCGTAGTCGAGCGCGGAAATCTTGTTGAGATCGCGCAGCCGGCGCAGCACGTAATCGCGTCGCTCCTTGGCGCGCTCCGGACTCGCCACCGGGTTGTCGCGCGAGGGCGCCTTCGGCAGGCCCGCGAGCAGCGCGACCTGCGACCAGCTCAAGTCCGACAGATCCTTGCCGAAATAAACCAGGGCAGCGGCGCCGACGCCGTAGGCGCGCTGACCGAGGAAGATCTTGTTGAGGTAGGTTTCGAGGATCTCCTGCTTGCTGAGCTCGTCCTCGATGCGCATGGCGAGCAGGATCTCCTTGAACTTGCGCACGTAGCTGCGTTCCGGCGACAGGAACACGTTGCGCGCGAGCTGCATGGTGATGGTGCTGCCGCCCTGGCTCTTCTGGCCGGTGGTGGCCAGCACCACGCTCGCGCGTGCAAGCCCGCGCCAGTCGACGCCCGGATGCTCGAAGAAGCGATCGTCCTCGGCGGCCAGGAAGGCATCGACGACGCGCTGCGGGATTTGCTCGTAGTGCAACGGGGCTCGCCGCTCGGCGCCGTATTCGCCGATCAGCTTGTTGTCGCGCGTGTAGATCCGCAGCGGAACCTGCAGCTGGAGTTCGCGTAGCGAGGCCACGGAAGGCAGCTGGGCACCGTAATGCCACTTGGCGGCGAAGAACACACCGACCAGCAGACCAAATCCCACAACCCCCAGGCAGGCGAGTATCAACAGTATGCGGCTAGCCCATCTCACAACCGACTCCTCGTCCAACCGCTCACTCTAAAAAGCCGCCCAATGCGAAGTGCAGCACAGCTCGACATTGCCCGCCCTGCTCATGCAAGCCTTTGTCGCTTCATGAAAATCAGGCGCTATATTACGATCGGGGAAGGGTGGCGTCATGTCGTTCAACGAGGGGCGGGCCGCGGTTCGCGGACGAGCTAGGGACCATGTCGATCATGCAATCGCTGTTCGGTAGCAAGAGCCGCGAGCTGATCGGCCTGGATATCAGTTCCAGCACCATCAAGCTCGTCGAGCTTGCCAGGCGTGGCGATCGCTACGCGGTCGAGAGCTATGCCATCGAGCCGTTGCCCGCGAACGCGGTGGCCGACAAGCAGATCCTCGATCCGCAGGCCGTTGGCGAATGCATCGTGCGTGCCGTCAATCGCTCGGGCACGCGCACGCGGCAGGCGGCGCTCGCGGTGTCGGGTGCATCGGTCATCACCAAGATCATTCAAATGCCCGAGTCACTCTCCGAGCTCGATCTCGAAGAGCAGATCAAGGTCGAGGCCGACCAGTACATTCCGTATTCGATCGACGAAGTCGCGCTCGATTTCCAGGTGCTCGGTGCCAGCGCCGTCGGTGCCGGGCAGGTCGACGTGATGCTCGCGGCCTGCCGCAAGGACCAGGTCGAGACGCGCTGCGCGGCGCTCGAGATCGCCGGGCTGACGCCGAAGATCGTCGATATCGAGGCCAACGCGCTGCAGAACTCGGCGCTGCTGCTGCGTCACCAGATGCCCGATCGCGGGCACAACCGCACGATCGCGCTGATCGACATGGGCGCGACCACGACCTCGGTGCTGGTGCTGCAGAACCTGCAGGCGGTGTACACGCGCGATCAATCCTTCGGCGGTCGCCAGCTGCTCGAAGACATGATGCGCTACTACGGCATGACGCTCGAAGAAGCGAGCCAGGCGCGGCGCTTCAACAACCTGCCCGATGGCTTCGAGCTCGAAGTGCTCGCGCCCTTCGTCGCCGACATGGGCCAGCAGATCGACCGCTCGCTGCAGTTCTTCTTCGCTTCCACCTCGCAGCACGGACAGATCGACCAGATCATCCTGGCCGGTGGCTGCGCGGCGATCGATCATGTCGACCGCCAGCTCGCCGATCAGCTGCAGATTCCGGTCGCGGTCGCGCAGCCGTTCGCGCACGTCGGCGTCGCGGCGCGCGCCAAGCCCGCGCAGCTCGCACGGGATGCGGCCTCGCTGCTGATCGCGAGCGGGCTGGCGATGCGCGCCTTCGATCCGGAGGCTTGAGACGATGCCGCTGCCGAAGCTCGACCAGCCGCTCAAGAACCCGTTCGCGGGCAAGTTCTCGCGCACGCCGGTGCTCAAGGCCGAGCCGCAAGCGCCCGATGCGCCCGAGCCGATGGTCATGCGCATCAACCTGCTCGACTGGCGGCAGCAGCGCCGCGAGCTGCGCCAGCGCCAGTTCAACAACATCATGGGCCTGGCGTTCGTGCTGGCGATCGGCCTGGTGCTGATCGGGCGCATGTTCGTGAACGGCAAGCTGGATCAGCAGCAGAGCCGCAACGATTACCTGCGCCAGCAGATCGCCGAAGTCGATCAGAAGATCAAGGAGATCCAGGAGCTCGAGAAGGTGAAGCGCAACCTGCTCGCGCGCATGC
The DNA here is from genome assembly GCF_000271305.1 of Hydrocarboniphaga effusa AP103. Lineage (GTDB taxonomy): Bacteria > Pseudomonadota > Gammaproteobacteria > Nevskiales > Nevskiaceae > Hydrocarboniphaga > Hydrocarboniphaga effusa. Next base: position 1,829,636 of record NZ_AKGD01000001.1, on the reverse strand, counting down.
ACGTGATCGAAGAGCTTCAGGCTTCGCGCAGCGCCACCGTGCATCTGTTCGACGAGCTCGTGAACACCTTGCCCGAAGGCGTGAACCTGACCTCGGTCAAGCAGACCGGCAGCAGCGTGCTGCTCGAAGGCGCCGCCGAATCCAATGCGCGCGTTTCCACCTACATGAAGAATCTCGACGCTTCGCAGTGGTTCGACGATCCGCGCCTGATCGTCATCAAGACCAGCGAGAAGGGCAGCACGCGAACCAGTGAGTTCACGCTGCAGGTGAAGAACCTGACCAAGGCCAGTGCGGGCGACGATGCGGGTTCGGAGGTGGTCGAATGAGCCTCGCCAAAGCCTGGTCCGAGCTGCAGTCCATCGATGTGCAGAACCCGGCGGGCTGGCCCGACTGGGTGCGCGTGGCCGCGGCGATCCTGCTCGGCGTCGTCATTTCGGCGGCCGGCTACTGGTACTTCATCGTGCCGCTGAACGAAGATCTGGCAACGCGCGAGCAACAGGAGATCAGCCTGCGCGGCGAGTTCGAGCAGAAGCAGAAGAAAGTTGCGGCGCTCGACGCCTACAAAGAGCAGCTCCGGGAAATGGAGACCTCTTTCGGCGCCATGCTCAAGCAGCTGCCGAGCAAGACCGAAGTGGCCAATCTGCTCGCCGACATTTCGCAGACGCGCGTCGAGAGCAACCTCGAAGAAGAGCTGTTCCAGCCGCAGCCCGAAGTGCCGAAGGATTTCTACGCCGAGATGCCGAACCGCATCGTCGTCACCGGCGATTATCACGACATGGGCCGCTTCGTCGGCGCGGTGGCCGCGTTGCCGCGCATCGTCACCATCGACGAAGTCGAGCTCAAGCCGGTCGGTGCGACCGCGCCGGGCGTCACGGCTCCGCGCGGCGGCTTGCGCATGACCGCGCTGGCCAAGACCTATCGCTATCTCGACGCCGACGAGATCGCCGAGAACGAAAAGAAGGCAGGTCAGAAATGAGCGCCGCCGTCCTTCGACTGCTCTGCGCTTTCGGACTGCTCGCGATGCTTGCGGCTTGCAGTGGCGGCATGGGCGATCTCGAGCAATGGGTCTCCGAGGTCAAGGCGCGCAAGTCCACCCAGGTCGAGCCGATTCCGCAGATCAAGCCTTACGAGGCTTACGCCTACGACGCCGGAACGCGGCGCGATCCGTTCGTGGCCGAGCAGCCCAAGCGCCCGGTCGGCACCGGTCCGGGGCCGCGTCCCGATCCGAAGCGGCCCAAGGAGGCGCTCGAGGAATACCCGCTCGATGCGCTGCGCATGCAAGGCATCATCCGCACGCCGCGCGCGACATTCGGGCTCATCAAGTCGCCCGACAACATCATCCATCGCGTCAGCGTGGGCAATTACATGGGCCAGAACTTCGGCCAGGTGAAGAGCGTCACCGAAACCGAAATCACGCTCACGGAACTGGTGGCCGACGGCTTCGGCGGCTACGTCCAGCGCCCGGCCACGTTGGCGCTGTCGCAATGATTGGGAGTCCCGCGCAGATGAAGCCTCGCACAACAATCGCGTCCATCGGGCGCGCATCGCGGACTCGCAAGCCGACGATGACAATGATGAGCCTGCTGCTCGCCGTGCTCGCGCTGCTGCCGGGCATGTCGAACGCGCAGATGTCACGTGCGCTGCAGTCCGCCGATGCGGCGGCCCTCGAAGGCGGTCGCGTACTGGTGACCTTGACGCTGTCGAGCGCGGCGCCCGAGCCCATCGTGTTTCCGAACGAGTCGCCGGCCCGTGTTTCGATCGACCTGCCGCAGACGCGGCTGGCGATGGCCGAGCGTTATCGCAAGGTCAACCTCGCCAAGGTGCAGGCGCTGTCGGCGGCCGAAAACAAGGACCGCACGCGCCTGGTGATCGAGCTCACGCAGATGGTCGGCTACAAGGTTCGCGTCGACGGCAACCGCATCTTCGTGACGATCGATGCGCTGCCTTCGGCGAATGCGCCACTGAGCTCGGGCGTTCCGCCGCAAAACTATTCGACCTTGTCGGGGCCGGTGGCCGCGATCAGTGCCGTGCCGGCGGTGGCGTCGATCACGCACGTCGATTTTCGCCGCGGTGAAAAGGGCGAAGGCCGCATCATCGTGTCGCTCGACAATCCGCAAGCGGTCGCCAACGTCAGCGACGAAGGTGGTCGCGTGGTGGCGCGCTTCCGCAACGTGAATCTGGCCGATGCGCAGGTGCGCCGGCTCGACGTGCTCGATTTCGCCACGCCGGTGAAGTTCGTCGATGTGCTCAAGACGGGCTCGGATGCACAGGTCGTCATCGTGCCGGTGACCGGCGGCGACTTCGAACAGAAGACCACGCAACTCGGCAACCAGACCATCATCGAGTTGCAGCCGCTGTCGCAGACGCAGCGCGACGAGCGCAAGAAGACCGATCCGCAGTACACCGGCGAGAAGGTGTCGCTGTCGTTCCAGAGCATCGACATCCGCTCGCTGTTGCAGATCATCGCGGACGTGGCCGGCACCAACATGGTGGTGTCCGATTCGGTGACCGGCGAGATCGCGATGCGCTTGCAGAACGTGCCCTGGGACCAGGCGCTCGACATCATCCTGCGCACCAAGGGCCTCGGCATGCGCCAGCAGGGCAACGTGATGATCGTCGCGCCGCTGGCCGAACTCGCCGAGCGCGACAAGATCGAGGCCGAGGCCGAGAAGCAGAAGGTGGAGCTTGCGCCGCTGCGTTCGGAGCTGATCCAGGTCAACTACGCCAAGGTGGCGGACGTTGCCGCGCTGCTGAAGTCGGGCGAGAACTCGATCCTGTCCGAACGCGGCCGCGTGTCGATCGACGATCGCACCAACACGCTGCTGGTGCTCGAGACGCGCGAGAAGATCAACGAAATTCGCACGCTGATCGCGCGGCTCGACATTCCGGTGCGCCAGGTGCTCATCGAATCGCGCATCGTGATCGCCAACAACGACTATTCCAAAGAACTCGGCGCGCGCTTCGGCGTCAGCGCGGTGAGGCGCAATGGCCGCAACGGCATCATCTCGACCTCGGGCAGTGCCGAGGCCAACGACACCTCGGTCAACGATTACCTCAGCAATGGCGGCTTTCCGGTGTCGCCCGGCGCGCTCAACGATCGCTTCAACGTGAACCTGCCGGCTGCCAGCGACAGCGCGGGCAAGATCGCGCTGGCCTTGCTCGGCAAGAACTATCTCGTCGATCTCGAGCTTTCGGCGCTGCAGGCCGAAGGCCGCGGCGAAATCATCTCGACGCCGCGCGTGATCACCAGCAACGCCAAGCAGGCTTCGATCGAGCAGGGCGTGGAGATTCCGTACCAGGAAGCGGCCAGCAGCGGCGCAACGTCGGTCTCGTTCAAGAAGGCGGTGCTGTCGCTCAACGTCACGCCGCAGATCACGCCGGACGATCGCATCATCATGGACCTGGCGGTCAACAACGACAGCGTCGGCCAGACCTATACCACCGGCAGCGGCGGCCAGGTTCCGTCGATCGATACGCGCAAGGTCACCACGCAGGTGCTCGTCGAGAACGGCCAGACCGTGGTGCTCGGCGGCATCTACCAGCAGGAGAACCGCAACAGCGTTTCGAAGATCCCGCTGCTCGGCGACATTCCGATTCTCGGGGCTGCGTTCCGCAACCGGACCACGGTCAACAACCGCGACGAGCTGCTGGTATTCGTGACGCCGCGCATCCTGCGCGAAGGCCTGCAGATCAACTGAGATCAACTGGGAGCCGGTGCCGCCGGCCCGCCCCGCGGCTCACGTAGACAAAAGCTACCGAAGCCCTGTTCCCTGCGTTTTCAGAGGCTTCCATGGACCGGGCCGATCGGCGGCTTGGCTATACTGGCAGCCAACTTTTCGCCTGGTCGGCTATGAAACTCGGTCATTTTCTCGGCGGCGCCTGGCTGGCCCTCGCGTCGCTGCTGGTCGGCTGCGGCAGCAGCTCGGACAGCGGCGGCGACCTCAGCAGCGATCCGGGCGCCGTGACCACGCCGGCCCTGACGATCACGGGGCCGGAAAGCGTCAGCTCCGGAGGCAGCCAGTCTTACGTCGTCAGCGCCCTGCTCGGCACGGCGCCGGTTTCGGGCGTCGCCATCACGCTGACGACGAGCCTCGGCACCTTGTCGCTGGCGAGCACCGATACCACGACGGACGCGCGCGGTGAGCTGCCTTTCACGCTCTCGGCGATCCGCACCGGCACCAGCAGCAGCGGAACCGCCACCACCACCCCGGTGACCGGCATCGCCTACGTCACGGCCAAGGGGATGGTGGGCGGCAAGGCGCTGGAGGTCACCAAAGACATCAAGATGACGCCTGCGGTGTTCCAGTTCACTGCGCCGGCGGCCGCAACCACGGTCTCGCTCAATTCGCTGCAGCCGCTGGTGCTGCAATGGACCTCGAACAGCCTCGCCGTCAGTGCGCCGGTCACGTTCTCCGCCAAGCTCGGGACCCTGGTGGACGCCGACGGCAATGCGGCGAACCGGTTGACGCTGTCCACCGACAGCAGCGGCTTTGCACGCCTGCAGGTGGTCTCGAGCACGGCGGGTACCGAAACCATCACCGCGACCGGCGAGTCCGGGAGCGGCACCAGCCCCACCGCGACATTGACGCTGCGCTACATCGGTGAGCCGGCCTCCTTTACGGTGGCCGCCGCCTCTCCGATCAGCGCCGCCAACGGCGCCAGTACGCTGACGGCGAAAGTGGTCGATGGTTCGGGCAACGCCGTCAGCGGGGCGAGTGTGAGCTTTTCGATCGCCAGCGCACCGTCGGGCGGGACGCTGTCGCCCACCGTCGCCACCACCGACAGCAGCGGTATCGCCACGGCGCTCTACCGGGCCAATGGGGTCGCGGGCACCGCCAAGATCAATATCACGGCGGGCTCGCTGGCGACACAGGCGGTCACCATTGTGATCAACAACTAGTCCTCCTCCTCTGTGAACAAGAGCAACATCTTCCTGATCGGCCCGATGGGTGCCGGCAAGACCACGGTCGGCAAGCGGCTGGCCGAGGCGCGGGGACTCGAATTCATCGACAGCGATACCGAGATCGAGGAGCGCACCGGGGTCGATATCCCGCTGATCTTCGAGAAAGAGGGCGAGTCCGGCTTTCGCAAGCGCGAGCGCCTGGTGATCGCCGACCTGACCCAGCGCAGCGGCATCGTGCTGGCCACCGGTGGCGGCGCGGTGCTCGATGCCGACAGCCGGCAATGGCTGTCGGCGCGCGGCTTCGTGGTCTACCTGCACGCGAGCGTCGACCAGCAGCAGCACCGCACTTCGCGCAACGACAACCGGCCGCTGCTGCAGAACGTGCCCGACCGGCGCGAGGTGCTGCAGCGCCTGTTCGAGGATCGCGACCCTCTTTATCGCGAGATCGCCGACCTCGTGATCAGCACCGACGGTCGCAACGCCCGCCAGCTGGCCCGCGAAATAGAGGATCATATCGACCGACCGGCGACCGCCGTCTGATCCTCGCGATCGACGTCGGCCCGCCGCCCGATTCGTCCTTTCTGGCTTTCCGTCGCGCTTGAACAACACCCGCATCCTCAAAGTCGAGCTCGGTGCTCGCAGCTACCCCATCCGCATCGGCCGCAGCATCGCCGGCCTCGATACCGCTTTTCCCGAAAGCGCCGGCCGCAGCCTGCGCGTCGTCACCGACAGCAACGTCGAGCCGCTCTACCTCGAGGCCCTGCTCGGCGCACTGTCGCTGACCCGCGATCAGGTCTACGTGGTGCCGGCCGGTGAGGCCAGCAAAACCTGGGACAGCGCCGGCAAGGTGCTCGACTGGCTGCTCGAGAGTCGGCTGTCGCGCGACGGCTGCCTGATCGCGCTCGGCGGTGGCGTCATCGGCGACCTGACCGGCTTCGTCGCCTCGATCTACCAGCGCGGCATCGACTTCATCCAGATTCCGACCACGCTGCTGGCCCAGGTCGACTCCTCGGTCGGCGGCAAGACCGGCGTCAACCATGCGCGCGGCAAGAACCTGATCGGCGCCTTCCACCAGCCCATTTCGGTGGTCGCCGACACCGACACGCTGGCGACGCTGCCCAAGCGCGAGCTGCTCGCCGGGCTCGCCGAAGTCATCAAGTACGGCATGCTCGCCGACGGCCTGCTGTTCGAGTGGCTCGAGAGCAACCTCGACCGCATCCTGAGCCTGAATCCGAACTCGCTTGCCGAGATCATCGAGCGCTGCTGCGCGATCAAGGCGCGCATCGTCGGCCTCGACGAGCGCGAAACCGGCAGCGGTCCGCGCGCATTGCTAAACCTCGGCCACACCTTCGGCCACGCGATCGAGACCTACACGGGCTACACCGAGTGGCTGCACGGCGAGGCGGTGGCGACCGGCCTGGTACTCGCCGCCGACCTGTCGGCGCGCCACGGCTGGATCACCGAGGCCGTCGCGGCCCGCTGCACCGCCCTGATCGCCCGCGCCGGGTTGCCGGTGGCGCCGCCCAAAGGCATGACGGCCGAGCACTTCCGCGACCTCATGGGCCTCGACAAGAAGGTCAAGGCTGGCAAGCTGCGCCTGATCCTGCTGCGCGGCCTCGGCGACGCGGTGCTGTCGTCGGATTTCGAGCAGGACCTGCTCGACGAGACCCTTGCCGCAGCCTGCCGGACGACGAGCTGAGCTTGTGATCGACACCGCGCCGGCGCCCTGCCGGCGCGGCTGCTTCAGCTGAGCGGCCGAGTCCGGCGCTCAGACTCGGCCGATGCCCGGCTCGCCCGCTTCCGCTCTCGATTCCCGATCGCGCGCGCTCGCGATGCTCGCGCTGATCGTCGCGGGCGAAACCATGTTCGTGCTGCCGTTCGTGATCGTGCGCGTGTTCCGCACGACGTTTCTCGACGTCTTCGGGCTCAGCAACCTGCAGCTCGGCAGCGCGTTCTCGGTCTACGGTGCGGTGGCGATGGTCTCGTACTTCCTCGGCGGACCGCTGGCCGACCGCATCGCGCCGCGCCGGCTCATCGCCATCGCGCTCGCCATCACCGCGCTCGGCGGCGGGGTGTTCGCGAGCGTTCCTGCGATCGGCGTGCTCCGGCTGCTTTACGCGTTCTGGGGCGTCAGTTCGATTCTGCTGTTCTGGGCGGCGCTGATCCGTGCCGCGCGCGAGTGGGGCGGCGACGATACGCAGGGGCGGGCCTACGGCCTGCTCGACGGCGGACGTGGATTGCTCGCGGCGGTGCTGGCGTCGCTCGCGGTAAGCCTGTTCGCCTCGCTGCTGCCGGCCGACGTGCAGAGCGCCACGCTCGCACAGCGCCGCGCGGCGCTCGCGCAGGTGATCTCGGCCGGTGCCGTTCTCACGATGCTCGCCGCGGCGTTCGCCTGGTTCGCGCTGCCGCGCGGCACGGTCGAGGCGAATCGAGAACCGCGGACGACTTTCGGCGCTGTGCGCGCCGCGGCGAGACTGCCGGGCGTCTGGCTGCAGGCGGTCGTCATCGTCTGCGCCTACTTCGCCTACAAGGCCACCGACAACTTCGGGCTCTACGCATACGAGGTGCTCGGCTACGACGATGTCGCCGCCGCACGCCTCGGCAGCCTGGCCTTCTGGATGCGGCCGCTCGCCGCGCTCGGAGCGGGCCTGCTCGCCGATCGCGTGCAGGGCTCGCGCCTGCTGGCCGCAGGCTTCGCGCTGCTGATGGCGGGCGCGCTCGCGCTGGCGAGCGCCGCACCGTCGCTGATGCGGTTGCCGGCCATGTTCGTCACCACCGTCGCCGTCACGAGTCTCGCCATCTATGCGCTGCGCGCGATCTATCACGCGGTCATGAACGAGGCTCGCGTGCCGCTGGCGGTCACCGGCAGCGCCGTCGGCCTGGTTTCGGTGATCGGCTATTTGCCCGATGTCTTCGCCGGGCCGCTGATCGGCTGGCTGCTCGACCGCCATCCGGGCGCGCTGGGCCATCGCCAGGTGTTCCTCGTCGTGGCGGCTCTGGCGCTCGTCGGTTTGCTGGCCACGCTTGCGTTTCGCAAAGCCACGCGAGCCCCGCGCGATCCGACTTAGAATCGCACATGGACCTCGCCCCTTACGCAGCGCTCGAAATCCACACGCGCGGCCGGCGCCATGCCGAGCCCGGGCCGAACAATCGCAGCGCCTACATGCGCGATCGCGATCGCATCATCCATTCGGCCGCGTTCCGCCGGCTCGAATACAAGACGCAGGTGTTCGTGAACCACGAGGGCGATCTGTTTCGCACGCGGCTCACGCATTCGCTCGAAGTGGCCCAGCTCGCGCGCACGATGGCGCGCAGCCTGCGGCTCAACGAAGATCTCTGCGAGGCGATCTCGCTCGCGCACGATCTCGGCCATACGCCGTTCGGTCACGCCGGGCAGGATGCGCTCAACGAAGTCACCAGGCCCTACGGCGGTTTCGAGCACAACGCGCAATCGCTGCGCGTGGTCGACGAGCTCGAAGACAAGTACGCGAGCTTTCGCGGGCTCAACCTGAGCTTCGAAACGCGCGAAGGCATTCTCAAGCACTGCTCGCTCGCACGCGCCCGCAAGCTCGGCGACGTCGGCCGGCGCTTCATCGAACGCGGCCAGCCGAGCCTCGAAGCGCAGCTCGCGAACCTCGCCGACGAAATCGCCTACAACAACCACGACATCGACGATGGCCTGCGCGCGGGCCTGCTGACGGTTCCGCAATTGCGCGAAGTGCCGCTGTTCCGCCGCCATCACGACATGGTGCTGCAGGCCTACGGCCCGCTGCCGCCCAAGCAGGAGCGTCACGAAACCATCCGCCGCATCATGAGCACCTTCGTCGAAGACCTGACCTCGACGAGCGCCGGGCGCATCGCCGACTCGGGCGTGCAGCACATCGACGAAGTGCGCGCGCAGCAGGCGCCGCTGATGAGCTACAGCGAGGCGATGCGCGCCGAGATCGTCGAACTCAAGCGCTTCCTGCATGCGCAGCTGTATCGGCATCACCAGGTCTATCGCGTCATGAACAAGGCGCAGCGCGTGGTGCGCGACCTGTTCGCGGCCCTGTTCGAAGACCTGCGCCTGATGCCGCCCGAATTCGCCATCGCCGCCGCCAGCATCGAAGCCGAAGACGGCGCGGAAGGCCGCGCGCGCGTGGTCGCCGATTACATCGCCGGCATGACCGACCGCTACGCGCTCGACGAGCACGAACGCCTGTTCGATCCGCGGCGCTTGCGCTGACGCCAGCCCGTCGTTGCGACGAAGCGCGGGCATACCCCCTGTCCTGGGGGTCGTTTCATCGCCAGCCCGGACCTAGCCTGCCGCGACTCGAAGTCGAGTTCACGCTCCAGGGGAGACCACGATGAAACGCAAACAATGGAATGCGCGGGCCGCTCGCTCGCTGATGCTGTCTTCGGCCGCTGCGCTCACGCTGCTGCTCGGCGCCTGCGGTAACGACGATGGTGATGACGGCGATGGTGGCGGCGACACGCCCGGCGGTGGCAGCGTCTCGCTCGGCAATGCCGATCTGAGCTCGCCGCAGGCGGTGCAGGCGCAGGTCGGGACGCTCGGCCAGTTGCTCACCACCATCAGCACGCTCGATGCGGTCGCCACGCCGGTGCCGACGGCTGCCGCGCGCAGCATCGCCAAGGCCGGCGAAGCCTGTCCCGACGGCGGCGAATTCCAGGATGTCGCCGAAGCCAGCAAGAACGTCGGCTCGCCGTTCACCAACCAGGCGATGCCGGTGTCCGGCACGCGGGCGGTGAACTGCACCTACGCGAACCGCCAGAGCCAGGGCGGACAGAACATCGAGTACAGCGTGAAGCTCAATGGCCTGTCGGAAGCCGGCGGCATCGAGGATGCGGGTTCGGTGCTCTACGCCAGGGTCGGCGAAGGCGCCAATGCGCCGTTCGAGTACGAGTTCGACGTGAAGACCAGCGGCAGCGCGGGCGGGCAGAACTTCAGCAGCCAGACCGAGCTCGATTTCGACGTCGGCTACCGGCTCGACTCCAAGTCGACCAATTCGGGCAGCGACAGCCGTTTCTCGCTGCTGCTCGACGGCGACTACGAAACCTCGGCCAGCTCGGGCGGACAGGGCGGTTCGGCCAGCGGCGATTTCACCAGCTTCATCGGCACCAGCGAGGCGCCGTTCAAGATCGTCAGCGCGAGCGACGGCGTGCGGATCGAAGGCCGGTACGGCTTCGGCATCTCGCCGGTGCCGGCTGGCGCCAATTGCACGAGCGCGAGCCTCGCCGTGGAAACCACGCAGCCGCTGGTGCCCGACACCAGCGGCAACGGCAGTCCGTACGGCGCCGGCATCATCAAGCTCAGCAGCGGCTCGACCTCGGCGACCGTTCAGTTCAACAACGACGGCACCGTGACGTTGACGCCGCAGGGCGGTTCGGCGACCACCATCTCGTATGCCGAAGCGGTGGCCGCGGCCGCGCCTTGCGCAGGCTTCGCGTTCGCCGGCATCGCCTTCCTCGGCGCGCTGTAGACGGCGCCATCGAACGGGCTCCGCGACGAGCCCGTTCGATGTTCCGCGTGGCGAGCGCGGTGGTCTAAGCTCGTGGCCGTACCTCGCAACGGACGCTCTCCATGCCGCGCATCACGCCGCTCAACTATCTCGACTTCGCCGTGCGCTGGTTCGGTCGCAGGGCCGAGGAACTCGGCAACGTCGAGCGGCGCGCGCTCGCGCGGGCGTCGAAGGGCCAGGCGCTCACCGAAGACCCCAATCGCAAGCTCGACGAGCAGACCAGCTTGGGTGGACGGCTGGCCGATCGAGTCGCCGAGATCGGCGGCTCGTGGACCTTCGTGAGTTGCTTCGGCGCGTTCCTGCTGGCCTGGGCCGCGCTCAACACCGAGATTCTCGGCAAGACCGCGTTCGATCCGTATCCCTACGTCTTTTTGAACCTGGTGCTGTCGATGCTCGCCGCGATCCAGGCGCCGATCATCATGATGAGCCAGAACCGGCAGTCGTCGAAGGATCGGCAAATGGCCTCGTACGATTACGAGGTGAATCTCAAAGCCGAGATCGAGATCATGGCCCTGCACGAGAAGATCGATGCGCTGCGCGCCGAGCAGCTCATGACGGTGATCGCGCAGCAGCAGTCGCAGATCGAAATGCTCTCGCGCCTGCTCGAACGCTCGGAGGCGCGCCAGGACGGCGGTGCGAGGGGCTTGGTCCCTTAACTCGCACTACGGCGCTTCGCCTCGATCGCGAGGAGGAAATCCGATCGGTCGCGCGGCGAGATCATGAGCGTTTTTCCACGACCGTAATCGATGCGAAGCCGGTCGAGCGACAGCGCCGGGCTGGATGACGGATTGGACGTGGGCGTGATCGCCTCGATCTGCGCATAGCGGATACGCCAGCAGAAAGGGCCGCTGCGCACGACCAGCTGGCGAGCCTCCAGCGTGTAGCGCGTCGACAGCAGTAGCCAGGCCGGCAGGCCGCTGCCGATCGCGATGCTCACGGCAGCCATCGCGAGCGGCGTCGCCGACATCGAAGCCGAAGACAGCATCGCGTAGGCGGCGCCCAGCGAACCGGCGATCGCCAGGCACAGCGCCGCGACGAGCCAGGCATCGGCCTTCGATCGATAAACCCGGGCGCCGATTTTTTCCATTCGATGATCTCCATTTGATGATCTCGAGTCGAAGATGTGGACCCCTCAGGGCCGGAACCAGTCTTCGATCCGCAGCCCTTCGGTATTCGCGAGCGGATGCGGCAGCCGGCTCACCAGCGCCATGTCCTGGGACGCGGCGATGGCGGCCTGTTCGCCGTCGAGGCGGCTCCAGCGCCGGCCGGCGCGGTCCCAGCGCCCGGCCTGGCGGGCGAGCCACAGCGCGGCTTCGCGGTCGATCGGCAATACCGGCGGGCCGCAGGCTAGCAGCTCGGCCGTGAAGGCGCTCAGTTGCTGACGGCGATGGCCTTCGGGCAGGCCGTCGAGCCCGCGCAGCCAGGTGATCAGCGCGGGCGCCGCGATCGCACAGAGCGACTGGCGCTGCTGGAACAGGGTGAAGAGGCGCCGGTTGCCGTCGGGCCGTGTCAGCTCGGCCAGCACCGGCAGGTCCAGCAGGTAGAGCTTGGCCACGGCGGCTCAGAGCTCCGCCCAGCGATCGAGCTCGGACGCGATCACGCCCTCGAAGCCGGCCGGCAGCCGGCTGCGCCAGGCCTGCGCCCAGCCCGCGAAGTCGGCCGCGGCGGCCGAGGACTTGAGCCGCTCGTACTCCACCTCGGACAGCAGCACCGCCACCGCCTTGCCGCGGCGGGTGACCTGCACGGGTTTGCCCTCCTCGGCCTCGTAGAGCAGTTCGGTGAGGCTGTCCCTGGCCTGGGCGATCGAGACGGATTTCATGGGCTTGCGGAGCGCCTGCGGGACATGGCTATTTAGATGGCTATCTTAAATCGGGCTAAGGCGCTGATTCAACGGAGAACTGCTTCGGGAAACAGGCATTGCCGTGCTCGAAATTTGCTTGCGCCTTAACGGGCCATTAGCGTTGCGCTCCCCTCATGCCGGTACGGCATAGGGTATTCGCGGAATTTCACGGGGGCGGCTGCTGAAAAAGACAGCATCGGCCGCGCCCAGCCAGGAGTCTTCAATGTCCCAGCGCCCTGAATCGCCTCTCGAAGGCCACGCCGCCCACGGTCTCTACCGTCCCGAGTTCGAGAAGGACTCCTGCGGTTTCGGCCTGATCGCGCACATGGACGATCAGCCGAGCCACAAGCTGATTCAGACCGCGGTCACGGCGCTCGATCGCATGACCCACCGTGGTGCGGTCGCCGCCGACGGCAAGACCGGCGACGGCTGCGGCCTGCTCATGAAGAAGCCCGATGCCTTCCTGCGCCGCGAGGCCGAAAAGCTCGGCATCGCGCTCGGTGACAACTACGCGGTCGGCAACATCTTCTTCTCCAACGACGACAAGCGCCGCGGCCGCGCCAAGCAGGTCATCAAGGAGAGCGTCGAGCATCACGGTCTCAAGCTGCTCGGTTTTCGCGTGGTGCCGACCGACGCCAGCGCGCTCGGCGAGGAAGCGCTCAAGACCGTGCCGCACGTCGAGCAGGCCTATATCGCGCCGCCCAAGGACTGCCACAAGTTCAGCTTCGAGCTGAAGCTGTTCAAGGCCCGCCGCCGCGCCGAGAAGCTGCTCGAGGCCGAGGGCGACGACGATTTCTACGTCACCGCGCTGTCCTGCCGCGTGCTCGTCTACAAGGGCTTGGTGATGCCGGAGCTGCTGCCGCAGTTCTACCCGGACCTCGCCGATCCGACGCTCGAATCGTCGATGTGCGTGTTCCACCAGCGCTTCTCGACCAACACGCTGCCCAAGTGGCGCCTGTGCCATCCGTTCCGCTACCTCGCGCACAACGGCGAGATCAACACGATCTCGGGCAACCGCATGTGGGCCAAGGCGCGCGCCAAGAAATTCCAGTGCGCCGATCTTCCCGACATCGAGGAGATCTCCCCGCTGGTGACGATGAAGGGCAGCGACAGCCAGAGCATGGACAACATGCTCGAAGTGCTGCTCGCCGGCGGCATGGACGTGTTCCAGGCCATGCGCGCGCTGATTCCGCCGGCCTGGCAGAACATCGACGATCTCGACCCCGACGTGCGCGCGTTCTACGAGTACAACTCGGTGAACATGGAGTCGTGGGACGGCCCGGCGGGCGTGGTCATCATGGATGGCCGCTACGCCGCCTGCGCGCTCGATCGCAACGGCCTGCGTCCGGCGCGCTACGTGATCACCAGTGACCGCCACATCGTGCTCGCCTCCGAAATCGGCGTGAACGATTTCCGCGCCCAGGACGTGGTCGAGAAGGGCCGCCTGCGTCCGGGCGAAATCCTCGCCGTCGACACCGAGACCGGCTCGCTGCTGCGTCCCGACGACATCGACAAGATGCTGGCCTCGCGCAAGCCGTACAAGCAGTGGCTCAAGTCGAACATGAAGCGGCTCGAAGCCAGCCTCACGGACGACCCCAACTCGCTCGACGTGATGCCGCCGGACACGGTCGCCATCTATCACAAGATGTTCCAGCTCACGTTCGAAGAGCGTGACCAGGTGCTGCGCGTGCTCGCCGAAGCCGGTCAGGAAGCGGTCGGCTCGATGGGCGACGACACGCCGTTCGCGGTGCTCAGCCAGCAGGCGCGCAGCGTCTACGACTACTTCCGCCAGATGTTCGCGCAGGTCACCAACCCGCCGATCGACCCGCTGCGCGAGCAGATCGTGATGTCGCTCGAGTGCCACCTGGGCGCCGAGATCAGCATGTTCGACGAAACGCCGGAGCGCGCCGCGCGCCTGCTGATCGATTCGCCGGTGCTGTCCGAGGCCAAGTTCAAGGCGCTGCTCGCGATCGGCAACGACGATCCCAAGTACAAGCACCAGATCATCGACCTCAACTACGAGCCGAGCGTCGGCCTGAAGGCGGCGATCGAGCACGTCTGCGAAGAAGCGATCTCGGCCGTGCGCAACGGCAAGGTCGTGATCGTGCTGTCCGACCGCGCGATCGAGCGCGGCAAGCTGCCGATCCACGCGCTGCTCGCGGTCGGCGCGGTCAACAGTGCGCTGGTCGAATCCGGCATGCGCCTGGACTGCAACATCGTCGTCGAGACCGCCACCGCGCGCGATCCGCATCACTTCGCCTGCCTCGTCGGCTACGGCGCGAGCGTGATCTACCCGTATCTCGCCTACGCCTCGCTCTATGAGATGGCGCGCAGCGGCCAGGTCAAGAACAAGGCGCCCGAAACGATGGCGCAGAGCTATCGCAAGGGCATCAACAAGGGGCTCTACAAGATCATCTCGAAGATGGGCATCAGCACCATCTCCTCGTATCGCGGCGCGCAGCTGTTCGAAGCCGTGGGCCTGCACGACGAAGTGACCGAGATGTGCTTCAACGCCACGGTCTCGCGCATCCAGGGAGCCAAGTTCGAAGACCTGCAGGACGAGCAGGAGGCCGTCGCCGAGACCGCCTGGAGCGCCCGCAAGCCGATCGAGCAGGGCGGCCTCTACAAGTACGTGCACGGCGGCGAATACCACGCCTACAACCCCGACGTCGTCACCATGCTCCAGCGCGCGGTGAAGTCGGGCAAGTACGAGGACTATCAGCTCTATTCGGAGGTCGTGAACACGCGTCCGGCCTCGATGATCCGCGACCTGTTCGTGTTCAAGGACGCACAGCCGATTCCGATCGATGAGGTCGAATCGATCGAGGCCATCCTCAAGCGCTTCGACTCGGCCGGCATGTCGCTCGGTGCGCTGTCGCCCGAGGCGCACGAATCGCTCGCGATCGCCATGAACCGCCTCGGCGGACGCAGCAACTCCGGCGAAGGCGGCGAAGACCCCGCGCGCTACGGCACCGAGAAGATGTCGAAGATCAAGCAGGTCGCCTCGGGCCGCTTCGGCGTCACGCCGGCTTATCTGGTCAACGCCGAAGTGCTGCAGATCAAGGTCGCGCAGGGCGCCAAGCCCGGCGAAGGCGGCCAGCTGCCCGGCGACAAGGTCAACGACCAGATCGCCTCGCTGCGCTACTCGCGCCCGGGCGTCGCGCTGATCAGCCCGCCGCCGCACCACGACATCTACTCGATCGAAGACCTCGCGCAGCTGATCTTCGACCTCAAGCAGGTGAACCCGCAGGCGCTGGTGTCGGTGAAGCTCGTTTCGGGCCCCGGCGTCGGCACGATCGCGGCCGGCGTCGCCAAGGCGTACGCGGACCTCATCACCATCTCGGGTTACGACGGCGGCACCGGCGCGTCGCCGCTGACGTCCGTGAAGTACGCGGGCACGCCGTGGGAGCTGGGTCTTTCCGAGACGCACCAGACGCTGCGCATGAACAACCTGCGCGACAAGGTTCGCGTGCAGACCGACGGTGGCCTCAAGACCGGCCTCGACGTCATCAAGGCCGCGATTCTTGGTGCCGAGAGCTTCGGCTTCGGCACTGCGCCGATGGTCGCGCTGGGCTGCAAGTTCCTGCGCATCTGCCACTTGAACAACTGCGCCACCGGCGTCGCCACGCAGAACGCGGTGCTGCGCCAGAACTACTTCATCGGCCTGCCCGAAATGGTCATGAACTACTTCCGGTTCGTGGCCCAGGAGACGCGCGAGCTGATGGCCTCGCTCGGCATTCGCACGATCAAGGAGCTGATCGGCCGCACCGACCTGCTGCAGATCGCCGAAGGCACCACCGGCAAGGCCAAGAACCTCGACCTGTCGCCGATTCTCGACTCGGCCGGCATGACCCTGCCGAGCGCGCAGTACTGCATGTTCAACAACGAGCCGTTCGACAAGGGCGAACTCGCCGAAGCGATGCTGGCCGACTGCCTGCCCGCGATCGAGCACAAGACCGGCGGCATCTTCCACTACACGGTCAACAACCGGCATCGCAGCATCGGTGCGCGCCTGTCGGGCGAGATCGCGCGTCGCTGGGGCAACCTCGGCATGAGCGATCGTCCGATCACGATCAAGCTCAAGGGCGCCGCGGGCCAGTCGCTCGGCGTCTGGAACGCGGGCGGCCTGCATCTGGAGATCGAAGGCGACGCCAACGACTACGTCGGCAAGGGCATGGCCGGCGGCCGCATCGTGGTGAAGCCGCCGAAGAGCGCGCGCTACGAATCGCGCGATGCCGCGATCATCGGCAATACCTGCCTGTACGGCGCGACCGGCGGCACGCTGTACGCGGCAGGCATGGCGGGCGAGCGCTTCGCGGTGCGCAACTCGGGCGCGCACGCGGTCGTCGAAGGCGTGGGCGACCACGGCTGCGAATACATGACCGGCGGCGTCGTCGTGGTGCTCGGCCACACCGGCGTGAACTTCGGCGCGGGCATGACCGGTGGCTTTGCGTACGTGCTCGACGAGAAGCGCAACTTCGTCGATCGCTACAACCACGAGCTGATCGACATTCATCGCGTCGTTTCCGAATCGATGGAGGCGCACGAGAACTACCTGCGCAAGATCATCGCCGACTACGCCAAGGTCACCGGCTCGGTGTGGGCCCAGCAGATCATCAGCGACTGGGCCGATTACGTCGGCAAGTTCTGGCTCGTGAAGCCCAAGGCCGCCGAGATCGGCACGCTGATCGATTCGGTGCGGGCAGCGGCTTGACGCCGAGAGACGTTACACGGGAGACGGGAGACGCAACCGCGTCGTCGTCGTTCATTGCAGTGAATTTTGAGATAGCAAGGAGGTAGGGCAAGGAAACGGCGCGGGAACTTTACGTCTCCCGTCTCTCGTCTCCCGTCTCCCAGCAACATGGGCCACAAAAACGCCAACCAGTTCCTCGACGTCCCGCGCCAAGATCCCAAGAAGGCGCCGGTCGAAGTGCGTGTGCACGACTTCCGCGAGATCTACGGCCAGTTCCCCGAGAACCAGGCCAAGTCGCAGGCGGGCCGCTGCCTGTCCTGCGGCAACCCGTACTGCGAGTGGAAGTGCCCGGTGCACAACTACATTCCGAACTGGCTCAAGCTGGTGGAGGAAGGCAACCTGTTCGCCGCCGCCGAGCTGAGCCACCGCACCAACTCGCTGCCCGAAGTCTGCGGTCGCGTCTGCCCGCAGGATCGCCTGTGCGAAGGCGCCTGCACGCTGGCTGACGGCTTCGGCGCGGTGACCATCGGCAACATCGAAAAGTACATCTCCGACGAGGCCTTCAAGAAGGGCTGGCGCCCGGACATGAGCAAGGTCAAGTGGACCAAGAAGCGCGTCGCCATCATCGGCTCGGGCCCGGCCGGTTTGGGCTGCGCCGACGTGCTCGTGCGCAACGGAGTGAAGCCGGTGGTGTTCGACAAGTACGCGCAGATCGGCGGCCTGCTGACCTACGGCATTCCGGCGTTCAAGCTCGAGAAGGAAGTGATCGCGCAGCGCCGCGAGATTCTCGAAGGCATGGGCGTGGAATTCCGCCTCAACACCGAGATCGGCGTCGACATCGAGTTCGAAACCCTGCTCGCCGAATACGACGCGGTGTTCCTCGGCATGGGCACCTACAACTACATGAAGGGCGGCTTCCCGGGCGAGGACCTGCCCGGCGTGTTCGAAGCGCTGCCGTTTCTGATCGCCAACATCAACCGCGTGATCCACACGCCGACCGAAGCCGACCTGGCCTTCGACGTGAAGGATCAGCGCGTCGTCGTGCTCGGCGGCGGCGACACCGCGATGGACTGCAATCGCACCAGCATCCGCCAGGGCGCCGAAAGCGTGATCTGCGCGTATCGCCGCGACGAAGCCAACATGCCGGGTTCGCGCCGCGAAGTCGCCAACGCCAAGGAAGAAGGCGTGGAGTTCCTGTGGAATCGCCAGCCGGTCGAGATCGTCGGCAACGGCAAGGTGGAGGGCATCAAGCTCGTCACCACCAAGCTCGGCGCGCCCGACGCCAAGGGCCGTCGCAAGCCCGAAGTGATCGAAGGCTCCGAAGAGATCGTGCCTTGCGATCGCGTCGTCATCGCCTTCGGCTTCCGCCCGAGCCCGTCGTCGTGGTTCGAGCAGCACACGATCGCCACGCACGAAGATGGCCGCGTGAAGGTTCACGGCGCCGGCCTCGCCAAGTTCCAGCCGGGCCTGCCGAAGGGCCAGTACAAGTTCCAGACCGAGAACGCGAAGGTGTTCGCGGGCGGCGACATGGTGCGCGGCTCCGACCTCGTCGTGACCGCAGTCTATGAAGGACGTGAGGCGGCTGAAGGGATCCTGGACTATCTGGGAGTGTGAGGCCGCGCCCCTGTCGGCGGCTCCGATCTCGTGGTCACGGCCGTCTACGAAGGCCGTGAAGCGGCCGTGGGCATCCTCGACTATCCGGGCGTTTGATCGATGTTCGATCGACGTCCGATCTCGTCACTGCATGCGAAAAGGCCGGCTTGGAGCCGGCCTTGTCGTTTTTCGCTTCAACTCCCCGAAGCCTCGCGCTTGGCCAGCGCCACCCATTCGCGATGCACGGTGTTGTAGTGCTTTCCGGCGACCAGGCTCTCGTCGACGATGCGCTGGAACAGCTCGCGCGCCCGTGCCTGGTCTCCACGCTTCTGCAGCAGCAATGCGAGCCGGCACGTCGGCTCGGGGCCCGGAAAATAGCGGCGCAGCGCGTCGTATTCGTGAATCGCCGCGTCGATGCGCCCGAGTTCTTCCTGCGTGCGCGCATGGAGCAGATGGCCTTCGGGTGAGCGGAAGTCCGGGTTCTTCTGCTTGAAGGTATCGAGCGATTGTTCTGCGGCCTCGAATTTGCCGAGTGCGAACTGGGCCTTGGCGATGCCGAGCAACAGCAGCGGATCGCTCGCGTTGATGCCCTTCAGATAGCGCGCGTAGAGCGCTTCGGCTTCCTCATAGCGCTGCTTTTCCATGTACTGCGCGGCGAGCGTCATCGCGTTCTGCACGGTGTCGGCGACCGCGAGCTGCTGCGTGGCCCGGCGCAGATCGCCATCGGGATTCACCGACTTCGAAATGCCGCGCTTGAGCCTGTGTGCGCCGCGGCTGCTGGTCCATTCGGGCAGCAGCTCGACGATCAGGTACGCGAGCGTGCCGACGAGCGGGAAGAACAGCAGGATGAAGATCCAGCTCATGTTGCGCCCGGTCTTGAGCACGTGCACGACGAGTCCGACCTGGATGATCAGCGAGAGGATGAAAAACGGCATCGATGTCCTGGCGGTTTCGAACGAAGGTCCAAGGATAGTGGGCTGAGCGCATGGACATTTTACCAATCGGTTGACAATTGATCGCCGAGGGCAGATATTCAACCTCATGGTTGAACATGATCTCTCCAGCGGCAGCCCCGATCTCGACGCCGTGTTCGGCGCGATCGCCGATCCGACGCGGCGCTCCATGCTCATGAGTCTCGCGAGCCGACCGCTCAGCGTCGGCGAGCTCGCGGCTCCGTTCGACATCACGCTTGCGGCGGCATCCAAGCACATCAAGGTGCTTGAACGCGCCGGGCTGATCCAGCGCGAGGTGCAGGGGCGCACGCATCGGTGCCGGATCCAGGCCGCGCCCTTGCACGCAGGGCTCGAATGGATGCGCCATTACGAGCGCTTCTGGAGCCAGAGGCTCGATGCGCTCGAAGCGCTGCTGGTCGCCGAAAGCACGTCGGCGAAGCCGACGCGCGGAAAAGCCAGGTCGGCCTCCAGACCCACGAAAAAAAGAACGTCCAGATGAGCGACCCGGAGCGAACCCTCATGAATCTTTACGGCACCGCCACAGCAGCCGACACCGTCCGCATCGAGCGCCTGCTGCCCGCCACGATCGAGCGCGTATGGGAGTACTTGACCGATCCGGGGAAGCGCCGGCTCTGGCTCGCCTCGGGCCCGATGCAGCTCAGCGCAAACGGCGATGTGGAACTGATCTTCCGCAACTCCGAACTCACTCGGGATGACGATCCGGCACCGGCGAAGTACGCACGCGAAGCCGGCGAGGTGCGCACCGTCGGGCGTATCGTCGAATTCGAACCCCCGCGTCTGCTTGCGTTCACCTGGGGGGGAACCGGTGACGATGCTTCGCAGGTGCGCTTCGAACTTTCCGCTCGCGGCGAGCGCACGCATCTGCGCGTGACTCACTGTCGCCTATCGACGCGTGAGGCGATGCTCAGCGTTGCCGGCGGCTGGCACACCCATCTGGACATCCTCGTCGCACGCCTCGATGGGCGCGAGCCCGACGGCTTCTGGCGTACGCATACGCGCCTCGAAGCCGAATACGACAAGCTCATTCCGGCGCGCTGAGCTCGCACTGTCGACGGGCCGGCAGGCTCGCAGCGAATCGTTCGCACCTGGCGCCGGCACGAGCACGGCTAGAGATAGCGCGTCCACATCACCGCCGCCTCGCCGGTGGCCGAGGTCGGCGTGCAATTGCCGGTGCAGGGCAGTACATCGGGCGTGTAGGTGCTCGGCAGCGCCGTCAGATCGAGCGTGGTGCTGCCGCCCACCGCATTGCTGTTGCCGCTCAAGGTCGCTTGCCCGGCCGCGGCGATATAACCGTAGACCGTGGTGCTGCCGCCGCTGTTGAACAGATTGCCCGCGACGATGGTGCCGTAGGTTCTGGTGCTCGCCCCGAGCGTGATGTTACCGCCCGAAAACACGCCATCGCGGAAAGCGCCCGACAGGAACGCGATGTTGCCGAGGCTGTCCTGCGTGAGCGCGGCTGTCGCGGTGTTGCAGAAGTTGGTCGGCACCAGCCCGGCGAAGAACGCGGTCTGTACGACGCCATCGCTCGGGGAGTTCGCGCAGACCGGTCCGTAGCCGGCGTTGTTCGGCGACTTGGTGACGTGCTGGCCGCTCGTCACGATGTGGCCCGTGGCGATGAAGCTGTTGAAGTAGATGCCGGTCGATACCTCGAGATCGCCGTCGAACCAGTACGCCCCGGGCGCCAGGCTGATGCCCGCGATCGTCCATTTGCCGGGCCCCGCGCTCGTGTAGGTAAAGCAGGCGTTCTGCGTCGAGTAGCCTTCGCAGATCGTCTTCTGCGTGCTGCCGCCCAAAGAGCAGGTTTTGCTTGCCGAATTGAACGACGCGATGGGGCACAGGAAATCCTTGCGCACACCGTCGCTGACGAGCGCATAGCTGCCGGTGACGATGCCGACGACATTGCGCACGCTCACGAGCGTGTAGCCTGCGGGCTGATACTCGAACACATAGTTCGCCGCGCCCTTGAGCGAGAAGGCATCGACCACCGGACGTGACAGCTCGTAGGGCTGCAGGGCCGCGATCGGGGTCAGCGTCACGGTGGTGACGTTCGGCGGCAGGAAGCCCGCGAGCAGGGTCACGAGCACGTTGGCGTTCCACTGCTGCAGCTTGGTCAGCGTACCGCCGATGGTGCCGGCGACGGCCGCGTACTGGTCGACCTGCAGGTTGCCCTTGCCCTGCAGCAGCCCGATGCCGCCGTAGCTGCGCACATAGGTGTTGCCCATCGTGCGCACGCTGGTCGCGCCGCCGCCGGTCAGGTTGACGTCGCCGAGCGCCGAGATCGCCCCGCCCGCGGCCGCGTAGATCACCGAGCCGTTCGCATTGATCGCGATCGCGCCGGTTCCGGTGCTCGACCAGTTCACCGAGCCCATGGTGTTGGTGGTCTTGATCGTGCCGCCGACGACGCCGACGTTGCCGATCGCGTTTGCCGTGTTGACCAGGCCGTTGCTCACGCTGAGCGTGGCGTTGGTGTTGAGCACGCCGTGACTGCCGCCGCTGCTCGCGACGATCGCGCCCATCGCGTTGACGCCGTTCGCCACGCCGTTGCTGATCGTCACGCTGCCGTCGCTGTTGATGACGCCCTGCGTGCCGCTACTGTTGTCGATGACGTTGCCGAGCGCGGAGACCGACAGGATCGCAGACGAGCCTGTCAGCGTGACGTTGCCATTGACGTAGATCTGATTGACCTTGATGCCGCTGCCGATCACCGCGTTGCCGGTCGCATGGATCGCGTTGACGCCGGTGATCGAGGCATTGTCGAGCTTCACGTTGCCCATGACGTTGAAGTTGGCGTTGTTGTCGCCCTTGATGGTGATGCCGCCGCTCATGTCGAGGTCGTAGTAGAAATCGGCGACGTCGATGGCCGGCCCCTGATGGCCGTTGCTGCCGGCGACGGCTCGCGTGACCTCGTAGACGGCGCGCAGCGTGGTCGTCGCACCGGCGCCAGCCCCGGTGATGTCGGCGGTGACGACGTAGCGGCCTGCGCCGTCGGGCCCGCTCACCGACACCAGTTGTGCGGACAGCGTCGCCGCATCGATGCCGCTCATCGGCACGGCCCAGGGCAGCGCGCTCCACGGTGGGCTCGCCATGTTCTCGGCGCGCAGATACTGACGCAGCAGCTCGACGCCGGACCAGCTGCGCATCTGCGCGAGCGTGGCCGCGTGCATCGTCAGCGTCTTGTCCTGCGCGCCGCGCACGCCGTGCGCGACCCCGAGCGCGGTCGCGGTGAGCGCGAGCCCCACCAGCAGCACGAGCAGGATCGTCGCGAGGCCGCGTTGGGGAAGTGGAGGTCGAGAATAAATGCGGCTTTTCATGTCGATGGCGCCTTCACGTTCGGCAGGCAGACGCTGCTCTTCCAGGCCGAAGCGTCGTCCCAGAGCGTCAGCTTGATCGCCTGCGAATTCGCTCCGGCCTGGCCGAACGGCCAGCAGCTCGATCGCTCGGCGCGCAGCGTCGCGCCGCTCGCGCTGACGCCGCCCGGTGGAATCAGCTCGCTCGCGGTCTGCCAGTTCAGCGTGCTCCATTGCGTCGCCGCGCCGCAGGCCGAACGCAGCAGCTTCAAGCCGCCGTTGCTCGCGAGCAGCGCGCTGCATTCAATGCTCGCGAGTGTCGGATTCGCGGCCCAGACGATCGCGTTGCCGCTGGCCTGCGTGCTCGCGGTGAGGGGCCGCACGCTGCCGCCCAGATGGCCGCTCGCGTCGAGCGTCGCATCGGCGAGCACGATCAGATCGGTATTCGCGGCGGCCGGAGTCGCCAGCGTGCCGATGCCGAAGCCGGCGCCCTGCAACTCCATCTGCGCGCCGAGCGTGCCGGCGGCCAGATGGCCGTCCTGGTTCGCGCGCTGCCCGCTTTCGACAGAGCGCACGACCAGCGTGCGATACAGCGACAGCGCCGACAGCGCGGCGAGCGTCGAGATCAGCAGGCCGGTCATGATGCCGATCAGGCTGAAGCCGCGCTGGTGGCGAAGCGCGGCCTCACCCATCGCCGACCACCAGCGTGCCCGCGCCCCCAAACAGGGTGCGCGAGGTCACCGACAGCCGAACGCGCGCAGGCGATGTGATCGACACGCTGCCGAGCGTGACGCCGGTCGGCGTGGTGCAGGTCGCGGTCACCGCCAAGTCGATCGGAGCGAGGTTCGCATCGGCCGGGCGAATGCGGATCGCCGGCGGCGAGGCGCCCTGGCACCAGGCGCTGGTGTCTGCGGTTTCCTGCAGCAGGTTGCGCAGCTGCGTGATCGCCATCGCCTGCGTGCGCGACTGGCTCTGGCTCAGCGCGATGCGCGTCGCGGTGAAGACCGCGCCGAGCACGAGCACGGCCGACAGCAAGACGCCGACGAGCGCTTCGAGCAGCGCATCGCCGCGTTGCGCGCGATCAGTAGAGCGTGACCGAGGCATGTTGATTCGCCGAGCTGATCAGCAGGCTCGTCGAGCTCGCGCAGGCGGTTCCGCCGCTGCTCGCGGCGACGCTGGCCGCGCGATTGCTGAAGGCCAGGCAGCGCAGGCTCGCATCGCCGCTGAACACGCTCGTATTCGCCGGCAGCGTCGCGCTCCAGAGCGCGCCGCTGCTCGCGCAGGCGGCCGCGCTTTGCGGGCTGCGCGTAGCCGCGAACAGTCGCAGCCGGCCGCCGTCGAGACAGAGCATCGCCGCAGCCGCGTTCCCCGAAACGCCGCCCGGATTGCGCAAGGCCACCGCCTTGGCGCGCGACACGCCCTGGGCGAGCAGGCCCTGGGTGTCGCGCACGCGGGTGCTCGCGACCCAGCCTTGCGTGAGCGGAAAGCCCGACACCAGCAGCCAGCCCGAGATCGCGATCGCGAGCATCGATTCGATCAGTGAGACGCCACGCTGGCGCCGCAGAGCGTTCATGGCGGACTACCAGGCGCTGACCGCGCCGGACGGGCTCGTCAGCTGGCGCGTGTTGCCGCTGTCGAGCGTGATCGCATAGCCGCTGACGCCATTGCCGGTCCCGGTGGCCTTGAGCGAGTAGGCCGAGGCGCTCGCCGATTGAATCTGGAACGAGAAGTCGGTGGCCTGCGCGGGTGCCCAGCCCGGCAGCGTGGTCTGCGTCTGCGCGGTGCCCGCAGTGGCCGACGGATACGTCAGCTGTTGCTGATAGTAGTTTTCGAGATTGAGGCTCAGTGCGATCAGATCGTTCTGCGCCGCCCGCAGCTTGCTGCGCGCGATGTAGCCACTGTAGGCGGGCAGCGCGAGCAGGGTCAGGATGGCGACGATCAGCATCGAGGCGATCAGCTCGATCAGCGTGAAGCCGCGCGAAGCGGCGGTGCGGCGGCAAAGGCAAGACGATTCCATGACCACTCCGGCGCGCGCCGGTGGAGGGAGTGAATAAAACCGGTATCGGCCTGACGCGGACGAACTTGAGAGGATTTTTTCTACTGGTCGGCGCCAGAGGCTGCGCCGATGCCGCACCCGCGGCTGCGCCCGCCAAGCGGCGTAGGCTACGATTCGCGCCCGCTTCGATTAGGAGATCGCCTCATGTCCGCTCTGCTGCTGTCCTTGAACGAGGCCCGCGTGCTCGCGTCCCTGGTCGAAAAATCGCTGACCACGCCGCAGTACTACCCGATGACGGTCAACGGCGTGATGCTCGCCAGCAACCAGAAGAATTCGCGCAGCCCGGTGATGTCGCTCAGCGAGGGCGATGCCGGCGCCGCGCTCAACCAGCTCGAAGCCCAGCGCCTGGTCAAGCGCGATGAAACCAGCGGCCGCGCGGTGAAATGGCGGCACCAGTTCCAGCATCAGCTGCTGCTCAAGACCGGCGGCGTCGCGGTGCTCGCCACGCTGATGCTGCGCGGCCCGCAGACGCTCGCCGAAATTCGAGCCAACGCGAGCGGGCTCAACGGGCCTGCCGACATCGACGGCGTGCAGGCCGTGCTCGACGATCTGGCCGATCGCGCGAGCCCGCTGGTCAAGCAGCTGCCGCGCGGGGCGGGCCAGTCGACCGTGCGCTACGCGCACCTGCTGTGCGGCGAGGACGCGATTCCGGCCGTGGTCGAATCGGCCGGCTCGTCCTCTTCGGGCGGCGGCGGCAATGCCGCGCTGGTCGCGCAACTGCTGGAGCGCATCGAAGCCCTCGAATCCCGCGTCGCCGAGCTCGAGCGCGCGCTGAGCTGAGCGCAAGGGCCCGGTACGGGCCTGAACCGTAGGTCAGTTTTCCCGTCGGCTTATGCGCCGGCGCGCACTATCCTGCTGCCTTCGATAGAGAGCGGCGCACGGAGCCGCCTCACGACGAACGCTTGGGGAGGCTTCATGTTCGGTGCGATGCAGCGGGTGTTGGCGGTGGCGGTCCTGGGAGCTCTGGCGTTGTCGGGCTGCGGCAAATCGCCGTCGTCGCCCGGCAACGGCGGAGATGGCGGAGGCGATCCGCCGCCCGGCCCGAACGGCCGCGTGTTCGTCATCAAGCCGAACGCCGAGGCCACCACCGACATGATCGCGGCGATGGTGCAGGCGCTGCCGGGCGACGTCATCGAGTTCGAATGCGGCTACTTCGAACTGAGCTCCGCGCTGCAGCTGACCAACACCGAGGACGTGCTCGTGCGCGGCTGCGGCCGCGACAAGACCGTGCTGTCGTTCAAGACCAGCACGACGCCCGAAGGCATCCTCGCGGTCAACGTGCATGGGCTCACCGTGCAGGATCTCACCGTGCTCGACACCGGCGGCAACGGCATCGAGCTGCGCAGCGTCGACCATGGCACCGTGCAGCGCGTGCGCGCGATCTGGTCGTCCGGCGGCGGACGCGAGAGCCCCACGCCGATCACCGCGAGCAACTACACCGAGAAGCTGCACGTGGCCTGTACCGATCCGGCGACGCAGGATCCGAGCGCGCCCGAGAATTTTCTCGGCGATACCACTTCGCCCGACTACACCGTGAGCAAGCTCTCGGGCCGCTACGGCGTGTATCCGGTGGCGTCGGAGAACATCCTGATCGACGACGCCGAATCGATCGGCGCGTCCGACGCCGGCATCTACGTGGGCCAGACCAACACCGCGATCATCCGTAACAGCCGCGCGGCCTACAACGTGTTCGGCTTCGAGATCGAGAACGTGCGCGGCGGCGAATACGCGAACAACGTCGCCGAGTGCAACACCGGCGGCTTTCTGATCTACGACCTCGACAACCTGCGCCAGTACGGCGAGCGCTCGCGCATGTACGGCAATCTCGCGCGGCTCAACAACACCTACAACTTCACCTCGGGCGGCATCGTCGGCAACGTGCCGTCGGGCAGCGGCATGATCACGCTGGCTTACGACGAAATCGAAATCTTCGACAACGAATTCCGCGACAACAACACCGCCGGCATCATCCACACGAGCTACGAGATCTTCCCGGTCGGCGCGGGCCGGCCGGCCGAGCATCGCATCGACTGGTACACCGAAGGCCTGCACATCCACGGCAATACCTTCGTCAACAACGGCAACCGCCTGCCGCTGCCGACGACGAAGAACCTTGCTTCGGGCGACGTCGCCAAGTTCCTGCCCGCGATCGTCGGGCTCAAGAACCAGACCGCCTGCCTGTTGCCGAAGAATCTCGCGAGCTGCCTGTCGACCGGCCTGCTCAACATTCGCGGCGCGCACATCATCTGGGACGGCCTGCAGGACAGCTATCACGCCGACTGCGCGTATCCGAAGGAAGCCAACGGCGAGGACGTGCCGAAGGACGAACGCGGCAAGCCGCTCTACGACAACGAAGTGCCCGATCCGAGCTGCCAGTACAACGCCTACAAGTTCGACACCGCCGCAGAAGGCAAGCCGCGCATCAAGCCCGACTGGTGGTTCTCGTGCATCGATGCGGACAACGAGTTTTCCAGCGACAGCCTCAAGTTCTCGAATTTCCACGGCACCAAGGGGCTCGAGCTCATCGTCAGCAGCAATCTCGATCCGGCCGCGCTGCTGCGGTTCCCTTCCGACTTCGACATGAGCCCGCACGATTGCACCGCGGCTTACGGCAAGACGCTCGCGCCGTTGCCGCCGGTGGTGATTCCACCGTTCGTGCGCAGCGGCGACTACGATCCGGCGCCGGCCGCCGAGCTCGTCGAGAAGCTCTGCAACGCCAGCGTCGACAGCGGCAAGGTCAACTTCGACGCCGCGCGCGTGGACTGCCCGACGCTCGATCAATATCACCTGTTCGACGATGCGCAGGATCCGACCAGCACGCCGCGCGGCGGCGGCGTTCCGTATTCGCTCAACAGCAAGCTGTTCTCCGACTACGCGGTGAAATATCGCGTGGCGTATTTGCCGCCCGGAGCGAAAGCCGTTTACCGCGATGCGGGCACCGACGGCGTCAATGCCACGCTGGTGTTCCCGACCGGCACCATCATCGCCAAGACCTTCTCGTTCGCCGACGAAGCCAATGGCAAGGAAACGCCGATCGAAACGCGCCTGCTGATCAAGCGCGTGAACTCGAAGAACGTCGCGCGCTGGGATGGCCTGCCGTACATCTGGGAGACCGATGCGGCCACCGGCAAGCGCGTCGCCAAACTTTCGCTGGGTGGCGGCCACGCGAGCGTTTCATGGGATCACACCGACGTCGATTCGGGCGTGCGCCATCAGGGCTCGACCGCGAACTATCTGATTCCGCATGGCAACCAGTGCCTGAGCTGCCATTCGAACGAGGAGGGCGAAGCCGGCGCCGCGCCGATCGGACCGAAGGTGCGCTTCATGAATCGCCCCTACGCGCCCGAAAGCAAACTCGTCACCGGCCAGAGCCGTCACGAAGTCGCCGGGCAGAACCAGATCGCGTACTGGTGCAGCCACGGCCTGGTCGCCGGCTGCCCGAGCGATCTGGGCGTCGACATGCGCCAGATCGCGGCCAAGCTCGAACGCATTCCGGCGTTCAACAAGCCCGGCGACGCGGGCTTCGCGCCGAACTCGGCCGAAGACATCGAAGCGCGCGCACGCGCCTGGCTCGAAGTGAATTGCCAGCATTGCCACAACGTGCGCGGCTTCGCGGCGAGCACCGGCTTTTATCTCGACTCGTTCCGCCCGGTCGACATCAGCTACGGCATCTGCAAGCGCCCGACCGCGACGGGCCAGGAAGGCAACGGCGGCCGCACCTACGACATCCACCCGGGCAACGTCGCCGACTCGATCCTCGCGTTCCGCATCGGGCCGAACGCAACCGTTCCGGCCGCGCGCATGCCGCCGATCGCGCGCAGCGTCGTCGACACCGAAGGCAGCGCGCTGATCGAGCAGTGGATCGTGAACGTCGTCAAGGCCGACGAGGCGAAATATCCGGGCTCGACGAGCTGCGTGCAGTAGGCCGCCGGCCTACTGCACTTTGAACCGCAGCCGCTCGATCAGCTGGCCATCCGGCGTCAGCAGGTCGACACGCCAGGCGCCGCGCGGATCGGCCGGGAAGTTGCGCTTGCGGCTGTAGGTGCGCCAGCCGCCTTTTCCGCTACCTTGGATTTCGGCGGCGATGCGATCGAGCTTGTGGCCGTTCTGTGACCACTGGAAGTAGACGGTCTGCTTGAGACCCATCGGTGCGCGGATCGCGACGAAGGCGATCGCCCCGCGTGCTTGGAGCGCAGCTGCGCTGATGGTCTGCAGCCGCGCGCCGGGCGTGCGGTCTTCGACGCTCTGCGTCACCAGCCCTTCGGTGACCGACAGGCCGGCGGGCGGCACGTGCGAGCGCAGCAGCCACAAGGCGAGCGGTGCGAGCACGAAGGCGGTGAAGCCCAAGCGCCGTGCCTGCGGCGTCGACAGATCGCGCCAGGCACCGCGCAGGCCGAGCAGAATCCAGACGCCGGTGATGACCAGCGCGAGCGGCAGCGCGTTCTCGAGCTGCACCTTGGCCGCGATCGGTAGCACCACCAGTGCGCAGACGAAACTGCAGTAGGCGTGGAACAACAAGGCCCGCGCCGGGTGATCGGCGATGTGCTTTTCGTAGATCGGGTCGATCACGCTGATGAAGGCGGCTAGCCCTACGAGTCCGGTGAACAGCCACTGGCCGATGTCGGGCTGGGTCGCACCGGCCAGGAACGGCAGCGAGAAGAACAACACTTCCTGCTGCAGCGACTGCGTGATCATCTGCAGTCCGTAGGGCGTCCACTTGGACGGAAAGCGGCGCAGCAGCCAGTTGCGCAACCAGCCCTGGGCCAGCATCCACGGCCAGCCGAGCAGGGCGGTGAAAGCGATGTAGCGGGCCATGCCTTCGCCGCGGCGTACGAGCACGAAGCTCAGCACGCCGGCCAGGAACGAGGCCAGCGGCAGCAGCCAGGGGTAACGTTCGAACAGCACGAGCACGCGCGTGACGAACCGGCGCACCCAGGACCAGCGCACGCGCGCATTGGCGTTGGGGCTCGGGACCGAATTCTGTTGCGGGAGGAGTTCGGGCATTGCCAATAGGCCGCTGACGACTCAGCGGTAGATCTGCACCGGGAAGCTCAGTTCGAGTTTTTGCTGCGGCATGTCCGACGATAGGCGCGGAACCGGCGACGCCCGCTGAATCACGGCCACCGCTTTGTCGTCGAGCTGCGGGTCGCCGGTGCTCCGGGTGACCGCAGCCTCGATCACACGGCCGTTGCGATCGATCGCGAAGTGCACCTCGACAGTCATCCTCGGCGTCGCCCGGATCGCCTCGGCAAGCATCACCTGATTGATCTGGAACAGGTGGTTCGTAAGGCGCTGGAAAAAGGCGCCGCGGTCGGCGACCGCCTCGCCCGGACCGCGCTCGGGAGCCGCACCCTGGCCGAGCACCGCGCCGCCGGCCGTCATCGGGGCGCCGGTCTGGTCGGGCAGCGGCGGCGCTTCGGCGATGACGTCGGGTACCGCTCCGCGATACGGCTCGGCCGGGTCGAAGACCTGCGGATGCGGGTCTTCGGCGCGCGGCGTCGTGCGCGGAGCGGGCGTGGCATCCGGCCGGCGCGTGAGCGGCTGGCGCGACGCCTGCTCGATCGCCTGCTGCAGGGCGCGCTGCTGGCGCGCGCGGTCTTCGGTCCGCGCCCGGTCCTGGTCGCGACGCGCCTGCTCGTCGGCCATGCGCTGGGCCTGGGCGAGCCTGTCGCGGGCTTCCTGGGCCTGGCGCGCGTCTTGGCGGGCTTGTTCGCGTTGCTGCGCCTCTTCGGCTTTGCGTTCGGCGTCGTCGGCCGGTTTCGGTGTCGCGGGCGGCGCGGCGGGCTTGGTTGCCGGCTCCGGGGTTTTGGCGGTGACTGCTGCTGCGGGTTTCCTGGCCTCACTCGCGATCGCGCGAGTCGGTCCATCGGCAAGCCGCAGTTCGGCGACGAAGCGCAGCTTTTCGGCTTGCGGATGCAGGCGTTCGTAGGCCGCCTGGGCTTGGCGCGCCGCATCGGCAAGGCTCTGGCTCAGGCTCATCGCGGTGCCGCGCGCGGCTTGCGCCGAAGGCAGGGTGTCGGCCTTCTGGCCGGAAGTCGATCTGGCGATGGAGCCCAGCTCGGTGACGAGCTCGAACTTGTTCATCGTCGGCAGCCTGATCGGCACGACCTCGCCGTGCGCCTCGGCGGGCGGCGGGACTGCGCGGCCTTTGATGCGCTCGGCCAGCGTGCCGCCGAGCTGCCAGAGCGAAGGCAGCGCGACCAGCGCGAGCATGTGCAAGCCCATCGCCAGTGCCAGCGAGGCTGGCAGGCGCATCGATGGCGGGGCTTGCAGGCGCAGGGTGGTCATTTGCACCCCACAGATTAAGGATTCTTCTGCGGAGTGTCGCGCGAGCGGCTGATCTCAAAAAATAAGGATGAGTGGATCAGCGCGCGTTGTCGCGTGATCCACCCGCGCAGTCTTTGATTCTGAAGAAGCGTCGCGAGCGAACGCAGGTCTGATGAGGACGGAGCGCAGGAACCGGAGCGTACGATTGGCGCGTGAGGGTGAGGGCCGGGCCAGCCGAAGCGAAGCATCGGCTGGCCCGAACGCGTACCGCCCTCGTGCGGCATGCGGAGCGCAGCAGCTGCTTACCAGTGCTCGCCCTTGAACACGTTCGCGAACACCACCTGCTCGAGCGTCGGCTTGGCGCCTTCGCGACGGCCCTTGCGGGCGGCCGACGACGACGGGAACAGCCGGAAGCCCCAGCTCAGCACGTAGTCGTTGAGCTTGGGCCACAGCGCGTAGCTGACCGAGGCCGCGGTGCCGAGCGTGGTGGCGATCGACTTGGGACGTTCGAGCACCGCGCGCATCACGGTGTCGCCGGCGTCGTCGGGGCTCCAGGTCGGCACGTAGTCGTAGATCTTGGTCGGCGCGATCATCGGCGTGCGCACCAGCGGCATGTAGATGGCCGTGGTGTGGATGTTGTGGCTGCGCACTTCGGCCGACAGGCAGCGCGTGAACGCATCGAGCGCCGCCTTGCTCGCCACGTAGGCCGAGAAGCGCGCCGCGTTGGCGAGCACGCCGATCGAGCTGATGTTGACGATGTGCCCGCTCTTGCGCTTGGCCATGCTCGGCAGCAGCTTCATGATCAGCCGCACCGCGCCGTAGTAGTTGAGCTCCATCGTGCGTTCGAAATCATGGAAGCGCGTGGTCGATTCCATCACCGCGCGGCGGATCGAGCGGCCCGCGTTGTTGATCAGCACGTCCACGTGATCGAAGTCGGCGAGCACTTCATCCGCCATGCGATCGATGTCTTCCATGCTCGTGAGATCGCAGCTGTAGACATGCGCTTCGCCGCCGGCCTTCTCGATGACGGACTTGGCTTCTTCGAGCTTTTCGAGTGTGCGCGCGACGAGGATCACCTTGGCGCCCGCGGCGGCGAACTTCTTCGCCGCGTTGAAGCCGATGCCCGAGCTCGCGCCGGTGACGAGCACGACCTTGCCGGCGAGGCGCTGCATGGCCTGCGCCGGAATCTTCACGCGCAGGTCGAGGAACAGCTCCCAGTAGGCCCAGAGCTTGTCGGCGTAGTCGCGGATGTCCGGGCAGTCGATGCCCGTGCCCTTGAGCGCGGCGCGTGCCTTCTTGTTGTCGAAGGCGGTGCGGTTGAAGGCATAGCCGATCACCGACATCGGTACGCCGATGGTATCGGCGATGCGCTTCTGCACGGCCTTCGGCACCACCTTGGCGACCTGCGAGCCGAGCGCGCGCACCGAGCTCGGAATCGCCGGCAGCTGGATCTTGGCCGCGAATTCGGGGCCGTGCGCCACTTCCATGCAGATGGCGAGCAGCTCGCCGACCGTCGGCGACTTGTTCTGCATCAGATGGAAGCACTGGCCGTCGAGGCCCTGCTGGTGCGCGATCGCATCGATGGCCTTGGCGACGAAATCGACCGGGGCGATCGGCATGCGGCCGCCTTCGATGCCGAGCAGCGGAATCCACTTCGGCACCTTGTGGCTGACCGTCTGCAGCGCCTTGAAGAAATAGTAGGGGCCGTCGATCTTGTCCATTTCGCCGGTCACGCTGTGGCCGACGACGATGCCCGGACGATAGACGCGGAACGGCACCTTGCTCTCGTTGCGCACGATCGCTTCGGACTGGAACTTGGTGCGGTAGTACGGGTGATCGGTGCTCTGTCCGACGTCGAACATGTCTTCGGTGAACTTGCCGACGTGCTCGCCGCCGGCCACCGCGATGCTCGACACGTGATGCAGCTTCACGTTGCCGCCGAGGTCGTTGACGAAGGCGACGACGTTGCGCGTGCCCTCGTTGTTGATGCGATCGGCGAGCTCGTCGCTCATCGTCATGTCGTAGAGCGCGGCCAGATGGAACACATGGTCGATCTTGCCGGCGAGCTTCTTGAAATCGGCCGCGCTGACCAGGCCCGGCTCGGTCACGTCGCCGACCACCGGCACGATGCGAGAGGCGTCGTCGCCGTAGCGCAGCAGCTGGTTTTCGAGCTTGTCGCGCGAGCCCTCGCGCACGAGTACGTGAACGATGGCCCCTTCACGCGCGAGCAGCGACTCGAGCAGAAACTTGCCGATGAAGCCGGTCGCGCCGGTGACGAAGTAGTTCATGGTTCTCCTTGGTGTTCTTGCGGCCCGGCGGAGGGCCGGACGGGCACTGTTGTTATGAGCGTGTCGTTAGGGCCGATCTTATCGCCAGGCCTTCAGCTTTTGGGCCGGCCTTCGAAGTCATCCATGCTGTGGTAGATGCCGAAGATGCGGTCGGCGACGAAATCCCACAGCGCCAGCGGCAGCAGGCCGCGCGCGAGCATCGCCAGGCGCACGGTCCAGGGCATGGTCAGCAGCGGCTTGCCGGCCTTCATCGCCTGCCAGACGCGATTCGTCACCACTTCGGGCG
Source organism: Hydrocarboniphaga effusa AP103 (assembly GCF_000271305.1). Lineage (GTDB taxonomy): Bacteria > Pseudomonadota > Gammaproteobacteria > Nevskiales > Nevskiaceae > Hydrocarboniphaga > Hydrocarboniphaga effusa. Next base: position 1,795,930 of record NZ_AKGD01000001.1, on the reverse strand, counting down.
TCAGGATCGGCGTCAGCAGCGGAGCCTTGACGCCACTGAACATGCCGGTGGAAATGTAGCTCGGGCAGACGGTCGTCACCTTCACGTGCACGTGGCCGGCCTGCTTGAGCTCGAGCCGCAGCGAATCGCTCCAGCCGATCGCGGCCCACTTGCTCGCGCAATAAACGCTCATGCGCGGATTGGCCACGGTGCCCGCGGCCGAGGCGATGTTGACGATGCGGCTCTCGCGCTTGTTGGCGATCATCGCGGGCAGGAAGGCGCGCGCGATGTACATGATCGCCAGCGTGTTGATCGCCATCGTCGGCCAGATGTCGCGCCGGTTGTCGTGTTCCCAGAAGAACTTGCCACGAATGATGCCGGCGTTGTTGAACAGCAGATCGATGTCGCCGGCCTCGCGCTGCACCTGCGCGGCGGCCTGCTCGATGCTCTCGAGGTTCGAGACGTCGACGGTGTACGCGAACACCGTGCCGCCGGCCGCCTTGAGTTCGGCGACCGCAGTGTCGAGCGCGGCCTGGTTGACGTCCCAGAGCACCACCGCGGCGGCTTTCTCGCGCACCGCGAGATCGGCGTAGAGCCGGCCCATGCCCATCGCCGCGCCGGTGATCAGAACCTTCTTGCCTGCAACGCTATCCATCCGATTCGCTCCATCGTGGTGAGAGCCGCGGTCGTGCGGGGTGCAGCAAATTCAAGCTCGCAGTGTGGCCGGCTGCGCGCAGTGTAGGCACGGCCGAAGACGCTGCAATGTCGGTGCCGCCAGGACCTGGGCGGTTTTATAGCCAGTGCCAGCCTGCGGTAAGCCGGGTTTTCAAGGCCTGAATGCGCTGCTCGCGTGCAGCCTCATCGTAGGCGACCGCCGGATGCCGGCCCCACACCGGGCCCGGCCAGGCCGCATCGCTCGAAAAGCGCACGATGTGATGCACGTGCAGCTGCGGAACCAGGTTGCCGAGCGCGGCGACGTTGAGCTTGTCGCCGCCGAAGGCCTGCATCGCCGCCCGGCCGAGCGTGCTCGATTCGAGCAGCAGCTGGGCCTGGTCGGCGGCGTCGAGTTGGTAGATTTCGCGAATGTCGCTGCGCCGCGGAACCAGGATGAACCATGGGTAGCGCGCGTCCTTGCTCAGCAGCAGCCGGCTCAGCGGCGCGTCGGCGAGGGCGAAGCTGTCGGCAGCGAGCTGCGGATGCAGCACGAAATCGGTCATGGGCGGGCGCGTCCGGTGCGGAAGAAGAGGCGGCCATGATGACCCGAGCCGGTGGCATCATGCAGGCCTTGCGACTTCATCCGGAATTTCGATGACCCGACACGCGCTCGTCGCCGGTTCCACCGGCCTGATCGGCTCGCACTTGCTGCGCCGCCTGCTCGCCGATGCGCGCTTCGATCGAATCAGCGTGCTCGTGCGCAAGCCGCTTGCGCAGACGCACCCGAAGCTCACGGCCATCGTCACCGACTTTGGCGATCTCGAAGGCCTCGGCTCCGCGCTGCAGGCCGACGACGTGTTCTGCTGCCTCGGCACCACGCGCGCCAAGGCCGGATCGAAGCAGGCCTTCGAAGCGGTCGACTACGAACTCGTGATGCGGCTCGCGCGCGCGGCGAAGGCGGCCGGCAGCCGGCAGTTCCTCGTCGTGTCGGCCATGGGCGCGCATGCGAACTCCTTGGCCTTCTACAGCCAGGTCAAGGGCCGCGTCGAGCGCGATCTGCGCACGGTCGGCTTTGCCTCGCTGCACATTTTCCGGCCCTCGCTGCTGCTCGGCGAGCGCGCCGAAAGCCGCACGCTCGAGGGCCTCGGCCAGCGCCTCGCGCCGGTGATCGGCGGGCTGCTGCCGGCGCGCTACCGACCGATCGAAGCCGACACCGTCGCCGCCGCGCTGTTGCAGGCCGCGGTCAGCGAGCGGCCCGGCGCCCACGTGCACGAGGCGCCGTTCGCGACGGCGTGAGCCGCTTCAGAGATCCGGCAGCTCGATGCGGCTCACGCCCGGAAACTCGGGCCTGCTCGGCGCACTCGCGTCGGGCTGGGCGACGGCGCTCGTGGTGCCCGGCAGGCTGCGCAGCTCGTCGTAGGCCTCGCGCAGGAACTGCAGCGCCTCGTCGATGCGCGCCCGCTGCAGGCCCGCGCGGAACAGCACCTCGGCCATGCGATTGAGCTGGGCTTCGAGGTCGCGCACGCGGGCGTTCTGGCGATCGGCCAGCGTCGCGAGCACGGGTTCGAGTGTGGCGATCGCCTCGTTCCACTCGTCGCCGGAGCCGTTCTGCTGCAACCAGGCGCGCGTCAGCAAGGGCGCCCAGACGTCCTGCAAAAAGCGCTGGCCGCTGGACGGCAAGGCGTGAACGACGCCGATGCGCGTGATTTCGTCGGCGACGCGCCGGCGCGCTTCGCCGAGCCGGGCGTCCTGTTGTTCGCGGCGCAGGGTCTGCAGCTGGTCGAGCGCGCCGGCGATGCGCTCGCTCGCGATCATCGGCAATTGCGCCAGCCCCAGCGCGACGAAGCCCGCACCGAGGCTCAGCCTGCCGAGCAGGCGTTCGAGTTCGGCTGGGCGGTGCAGGCTCAGGCGCACGGGATGCGCGGTGTTGACGAGAAAATCCGGGTCGGCGAGCGCGAGCTTGGCGAACGCGAACAGCGCCTCGTCGGACAGCTCGGCGAGGCCTTCGACGATGCGTCCGAGCAAGGCCAGGCGCTGCGCGATCGCGGGCGATTCGGGCGCCTCGGCGAGCAGTCGGGCCGCGAGTTCGGCGTCGGCTCCGCTGCGGGCCGCGATGCGCTCGAGCAGCGCCGAGAGACGCGGATCGATGGCCAGATCGGCGCTGGCCGGTGCTTCGGCGAGCGGCACGAGGCTCAGCGCGGTGGCCAGCAGCGCGGGCAGGCGCTCACCCAGCGTCACCGCATGCGTTTCGAGCCGGGCCAGGCGCGCATCGAGCGTCAGCGGCAGCTCCTGCAAGGCCTCGACGAAGCAGCGCAGCAGCGCATCAGGCGACAGCGCCGAAGCGGCCAGCGCTGTGCCGCGTGCATTGCCGGCCTGGATGCGCCGCCGCCAGGCTTGCAGCGGGGCCGCGATCACCGGCTGCAGCGATTGGTCGAGCGCATTGCGGCGCAGATCGAGTTCGAGCGCTTCTGAAGGCGTCAGCGCGAGCCGCTGCAGGGCGCGCTGTTCGCTGCCGCCTTGCAGTGGGGCCGGCGTGGCTTCGAGGTGGGCGAGCAGCAGCCGGCGATAGCGGCGGCTCAGCGCCTCCTGCGCCGGCTTCGACAGCCCGCCGAGCGCGGGCGCGAGCAGGGCTTCGTGCTCGGTCTGCAGCCAGTTGCGCAGCGTGTCCGGCGGGGCGGAAGCGGTCATCGGCGACAGGAGGAATGTGGAGGTCCAGTATGCGCGCCGGCGCTCGCGCCCGACCAAGCGGACTCGATCGTATCCGTCTATCCGCATAAAGAGATAAAATTCGCGCATGTACGACGCCACGCCTTCCAGCCCAGCCCGGTCCCCCCTGGACCTTCGCCCCGATGCCACCGAGCCGCTCACGCGCCTGCTCGCCGAGCGCGTGCTCGTGCTCGACGGCGCCATGGGCACGATGATCCAGCGCTACAAGCTCGAGGAAGCCGACTATCGCGGCGAGCGCTTCGCCGACTGGCATCGCGACCTCAAGGGCAACAACGACCTGCTCGTGCTCACGCAGCCGCAGATCATCCGCGAGATCCATCGCCAGTATCTCGAAGCGGGGGCCGACCTGATCGAGACCAACACCTTCAATGCGCAGCTGATCTCACTGGCCGACTACGGTATGGAATCGCTCGCCTACGAAATGAACGTCGCCGCCGCGACGCTCGCGCGCGAAGCGGCCGATGAAGTCGCCGCCGCGAGCGGCAGGCCGCGCTTCGTCGCCGGCGCGCTCGGGCCGACCAATCGCACCGCGAGCATTTCGCCGGACGTCAACGACCCGGGCTTTCGCAACGTCAGCTACGACGAACTCGTCGATGCGTATCTCGAACAGGCCAACGGCCTCGTCGACGGCGGCAGCGACATCCTGCTGATCGAGACGATCTTCGACACGCTCAACGCCAAGGCCGCGATCTTCGCCTGCGAGCGCCTGTTCGAGCAGCGCGGCCGGCGCTGGCCGGTGATGATCTCGGGCACCATCACCGACGCCTCGGGCCGCACCTTGTCGGGCCAGGTCACCGAAGCGTTCTGGGCCTCGGTGCGCCATGCGCGGCCCTTGTCGATCGGCCTGAACTGCGCGCTCGGCGGCAAGGACATGCGTCCGTACATCGCCGAGCTGTCGCGGCTCGCCGATTGCCATGTGTCCTGCTATCCGAACGCCGGTTTGCCGAATGCTTTCGGCGAGTACGACGAAATGCCCGAAGACACCGCGGGCATCATCCGCGAGTTCACCGAAGCGGGCCTCGTCAACATCGTCGGCGGCTGCTGCGGCACCTCGCCGGGCCACATCGGCGCGATGGCGCGGGCGGTCGCGGGGCTCGCACCGCGCAAGCCGGTCGAACACGACGGCATCACCAAGCTGTCGGGCCTGGAGCCGCTGAACCTCACGAGCGCGATTCGCTTCGTCAACGTCGGCGAGCGCACCAACGTCACGGGGTCGGCGAAGTTTCGTGATCTGATCAAGGCCGGCGACTACGCCACCGCGCTCAACATCGCGCGCCAGCAGGTCGAAAGCGGGGCGCAGGTCGTCGACGTCAACATGGACGAAGGCATGCTCGACGGCGTCGCGGCGATGGAGCGCTTCCTCAAGCTCATCGCGGCCGAGCCCGACATTTCGCGCGTGCCGGTGATGATCGATTCCTCGAAGTGGGAGGTCATCGAAGCCGGCCTCAAGTGCGTGCAGGGCAAGCCCATCGTCAACTCGATCTCGATGAAAGAGGGCGAGGAAAAATTCGTGCGCGAGGCGCGCCTGTGCCGGCAGTACGGCGCGGCGGTGGTGGTCATGGCCTTCGACGAACAAGGCCAGGCCGATACGCTCGAACGCCGCAAGGACATCTGCGGCCGCGCATACAAGATTCTCGTCGAGCAGGTGGGCTTTCCGCCCGAAGACATCATCTTCGATCCGAACGTGTTCGCGGTCGCGACGGGCATCGAGGCGCACAACAACTACGGCGTCGATTTCATCGAAGCCGCGCGCTGGATCAAGCAGAACCTGCCGGGTGCGCATATCAGCGGCGGCGTGTCGAATGTCTCGTTCTCGTTCCGCGGCAACAATCCGGTGCGCGAGGCGATCCACAGCGTTTTTCTTTTCCATGCGATCAACGCGGGCATGGACATGGGCATCGTCAATGCGGGCGCGCTCGTGGTCTACGACACGCTCGATGCGGAGCTGCGCGAGCGCATCGAGGACGTGATCCTCAATCGCCGCGCCGACGGCACCGAGCGCCTGCTCGAAATCGCCGGCAAGTTCAAAGGCGATGGAGCGAAGCAGGAGGCGGCCGACGAAGCCTGGCGTTCGCTGCCGCTCGGCGAGCGCATCACGCATGCGCTCGTGAAGGGCATCGACCAGTACGTCGAGGCCGACACCGAATTGCTGCGCGCCGAGATCGCCGCGCGTGGCGGCCGGCCGATCGAAGTGATCGAAGGCCCGCTCATGAACGGCATGAACGTGGTCGGCGATCTGTTCGGCGCGGGCAAGATGTTCCTGCCGCAGGTGGTCAAGTCCGCGCGCGTGATGAAGAAGGCCGTTGCGTACCTGATTCCGTTCATCGAAGCCGAGAAGAAGCCAGGTGATGTGGCTCGCGCCAAGGGCAAGATCCTGATGGCGACGGTCAAGGGCGACGTGCACGACATCGGCAAGAACATCGTCGGCGTGGTGCTCCAGTGCAACAACTACGAGGTCATCGATCTCGGCGTGATGGTGCCGGGGCAGAAGATTCTCGATGCGGCGCGCGAGCATGAAGTCGACATTATCGGCCTGTCGGGTCTGATCACGCCGAGCCTCGACGAAATGGTCTCGCTCGCCAAGGAAATGCAGCGCCAGGGCTTCGACATTCCGCTGCTGATCGGCGGCGCGACGACTTCGCGCGCGCATACGGCCGTGAAGGTGTCGCCGCAGTACCAAGGCCCGATCGTCTGGGTCAAGGACGCCTCGCGCTCGGTGCCCATCGCTTCGGCACTGCTGTCGGACGAGCAGCGTCCCAAGCTCATGGCCGAGGTGAACAAGGAATACGCGGCGATCCGCGAGCGCCACGCGAACAAGGATCGGGCGGAGAAATTCCTGAGCCTCGATGCGGCACGCGCGAACCGCACGCCGGTCGACTGGAGCACGTACAGGCCCTTCCGCCCGCGCATGCTGCTGCAGCAGGCGATGGACGTTTGCGATGGTCCGCATTGCGATCACCATCATCATGCTGCGACGCAGTTCGTCAAAGTGCTGCACGACTATCCGCTCGCCGAGCTGCGCGACTACATCGACTGGCAGCCGTTCTTCATCGCCTGGGAATTGAAGGGCCGCTTTCCCGATCTGCTCAACAATCCGGCCACCGGCGAAGCCGCGCGCAAGCTCTGGGACGATGCGCAGGCGATGCTCGATCGCATCATCGACGAGAAGTGGCTGCGCGCGAACGCGGTGTTCGGCCTGTTTCCAGCCAATGCGGTCGATGGCGACGACATCGCGGTCTACGCGGACGAGTCGCGCACGGCCGAGATCGCACGCCTGCACAACCTGCGCCAGCAGAGCGAGCATCGCGCAGGCGTTCCGCACCGCTGCCTCGGCGACTACGTGGCGCCGCGTGAGACCGGCCTGCACGACTACGTCGGCGCGTTCGCGGTGACCACGGGCCTGGGTTCGGCCGAGAAAGTCGAGGCCTTCAAGAAGGCCAACGACGACTACAGCGCGATCCTGCTCGAATCGCTCGCCGATCGCCTGGCCGAAGCCTTCGCCGAGCGCCTGCATCAGCGCGTGCGCAAGGAATGGTGGGGTTACGCACCCGACGAGCATCTCGACAACCAGGCGCTGATCGCCGAGAAGTACATCGACAGCGGCGGCGGCATTCGCCCGGCTCCGGGCTATCCGGCCTGTCCCGAGCACACCGAAAAGGCCACGCTCTGGAAGCTGCTCGATGTCGAGAAGAACGCGAACATCGAACTGACCGAGAGCTATGCGATGTGGCCGGGGGCCGCGGTGTCGGGCTGGTATTTTTCGCACCCGCAGTCGCAGTACTTCGTCGTCGGGCGCGTCAACAAGGACCAGGTCGCGGACTACGCGCGCCGCAAGGGCTGGACGCTCGCCGAAGCCGAGAAATGGCTCGCGCCGAATCTCGGTTACGAGCCCGAGGACTAGGTCGGGTCGCAGCAGTCATGCCGAGGTGATCCGCGATCGGACTTGCGAGGGCTTGGGCGGCCTCGCAAGACTGGCCGCTGTCGGGCGACGTTCGTCGCCGCCAATCGACCTGTGGGCGGGCCTGGCGTGCTGCAAGGCGGCGCGGCGGACGTACCATCGCCTATCCGCTGACTGCGTCCCCGCATGAGCCTTCTGACCGAACAAGCCGATCCGCCCGAACCCAGCACCGCTGCGCCGATGCGCAAGCGCGTGGCCTGGGTTCTGATGGTGGTCGGCCTGTGCTCGGTGACCGCCGGCGCCCTGGCCCTGATCGGTCAGCCCGAGCCTCCGCATGCCGAGACCGCGGCCTACACCGATCGGCAGTCCGGAATCGCGCTCACGGCCGGTTTCGCGAGCTACCAGAGCGTCGATGCGGTGGCCGCCAGGCTCGCCGAGCAGGGCGTGGAGGCGGCGCACCGTCGCATCGCCCGGCCAACCAGCCCGCGCTATCCGATGCACGTGCTCGACACGCTGAGCCTCGATTACGCCCTGCTCGGCACCAAGGGCCGGATGACGCTCGAATTCTTCAACGACCGGCTCTACGAAATCGGCTACACGCCCGAGGACGCCAGCATCTGCGCGGCCGAACTCAAGCATGAAGAGCCGCAGTTGCGCCGCGACCGCAACGGCCGGGCCGAGCGTAGCGAGGGCGATCTGCGCATTGCGAGCAACGTCGACCTGGCGATCAGCAGCGTCGGCCGCAGCCTGCGCACCGAGCCCTACGTGCTCTGGCAGGATCAGCGCCTGATCCGCGAGCGTAACGACTGGGACGCGAAATTCGGGGCGATACCCTTCCCGGCTCCTTGAGCCGGGAAGCAATGGATGCAACGGCTCCTCGAGCCGGGAAGCAGTCGATGCAACGGCGCCTCGAGCCGGAAAGCGGCCGACGCCGCGTCCCCCGCCAAACCGCCCGATACCTCGCTAGCGATCGCTCGGCATCGGCGCCGGCGCATTCGGATCGGGCTTCACGAACTTGAGCGTCATGCGGTCCGACTCCCCGATCGCGAGGTACTGGTCGCGATTGGTTTGGCCGAGGCGCAGGGTCGGCGGCAGCGTCCAGACGCCGGCCGGATAGTTCTTGGTGTCCTTCGGATTCGCGTTGATCTCTTCCCATCCCACGTAGGCGAAGCCGGCCGCGGTGGCGAGTTCGATCACGTAGTCCTGCGGCACGTAGCCGGTGCGGACGATCTGCGAGCGCGGAATTTCGTCGGCGACGGCCCGGTGCTCGACCACGCCGAGCACGCCGCCCGGCTTCAGCGTGCGATAGAACGCGGCGAACATCTCGCGCTCGGTGTCGTTCTGCAGCCAGTTGTGCACGTTGCGGAAGCTCAGCACGAGGTCGGCCGAATTCGGCGGCGCCGGCTGCCAGAAGTTCGGCGCGCCGATCGCGCTGACGGTGACGCGCGAATAGAGCTCCGGATGCGCGGCGATCGCCTTGCGGTAGGCGGCCAGCGTCTGCTTCTGGTAGTCCGGGGCCGACGGCGTGTCCGGAAACTGGGCGGCGATGTAGCGCCCGCGCGCGGCCAGGAACGGCGCGAGGATCTCCGAATACCAGCCGCCGCCCGGCCAGATCTCGACCACCGTCATGTCGCTCTCGATGCCGAAGAACTGCAGCGTCTCGAGCGGATGACGGTAACGGTCGCGCGGCCGGTTCTGCTCGCGGTACGGCGCGGCGATCGCCTGTTCGAGCGTGATGACCGGTGGCTGGAACTGCCTGGGAGCCGGCTCCTGCGCGCAGGAGCCCAGCAGCAGGGCCGTCGCGACGACCGCGACGGAAACGAGACTGCGCATCGACATGCCTTTGTTTGAAAAACCCGACGCTTAGTGGTGGTGGCCGCCTTCGCCGTGGACGTGGCCGTGGGCGAGTTCTTCCTCGCTGGCCTCGCGAACCTGGGTGATCTCGACGTCGAAGTTGAGCGTCTCGCCGGCCAGCGGATGGTTGCCGTCGACGGTGACCATGTCGCCGGCCACGCGGGTCACGGTGACGCGGGTCGGGCCCTGCGGACCCTGGGCGGTGAAGCTCATGCCCGGCTTGATGTCCTTGATGCCCTGGAAGGCACGGCGCGGCACTTCCTGCACCAGGCGGGCGTCGCGTTCGCCGTAGCCTTCGGCCGGGGCGACGGTGACCTTGAGCTTGTCGCCGGCGACCTTGCCGAGCAGTTCCTTTTCGAGGCCCGGGATGATGTTGCCGGAGCCGTGGAGGTAGGCCAGCGGGGAGCCGCCGCTGGAGGAATCGAGAACTTCGCCACGATCGTTCGTGAGGGTGTAATGGAACGAAACGACGCTGCGGTCGGCGATCTGCATGTCTGAGCTCGGCTGAAAAATGGACCCGCCGATAGGACGGCAGGACGAAATCGAACCGCTATGGTAGCCCAAGCCATCCGCAGAGCCAGAAAACGTCGGGCTGCAAACCTTGCGGCGACCGCCCGCATCCAAGGCCTTCAACATCGCAGGCACGACCGCCGGCGAATTACGCCACTGAATCGTCAAATCCGCGTACAAAGCGGCGGATTTGGCGGAATATAAACGCCACATGAAAAATAATTACATAGCAATCAATTACTTGGGTGATGGTGACGCTGGCATGGAGCATGAAACGTTGGCGGTCGAACCGGGGGTTTTCCAATTCGCATGAACATGATCCGCACCGCTGTCCCTGTACTGCTGGGCCTTGCCCTGCTGTCCGGCTGCAAGGCTGACAGCAAGGCCGAAGAAAAGAAGGAAGAAGCGGCCATTCCGGTCGAGGTCGCCACCGTCACGCTCGGGACCATCGACGCCGCCTATCGCGGCACCGCGACGCTCGAAGCCGAGAACGAGGCCACCGTGCTGAGCAAGCAGAGCGGCACGGTCGAGCAGGTGTTGGTCGAGGAGGGCGATCGCGTCCGCGCCGGCCAGCTGCTCGCCCGGCTCGAGTCCGACAAACTGCGCTTCGAGCGCGCGCGCGCCCAGGCCGACGTCGACCGGCTGGAGCAGGATTTCACGCGCCTGAAATCGGTCTACCAGCGCAACCTGGTGTCGCGTGAGGCCTACGACAAGACCCAGTACGAACTCTCGGCCGCACGCGCCGCGGCCGATCTGGCTTCGCTGGCGCTGCGCGAATCCGAAGTGCGCGCCCCGTTCGACGGCATCGTCAGCGCGCGCTACATCAAGCGCGGCAACCTGATCCAGCCGAATGCGCAGGCTTTCCGGATCACCCAGATGGACCGGCTGCGCGCCGCCGTCTACGTGCCCGAGCGCGACATCCACAAGCTCAAGACCGAGCACCTCGTGAAGCTCACGGTCGACGCCTGGCCCGGCAAGGTCTTCACCGGCGCCGTGCTGCTGATCAATCCGGTGATCGACGCCAGCACCGGCACGGTCAAGGTCACCGTGAACATCGACGCCAAGCAGTCCGAGCTGCGTCCGGGCATGTTCGCGCGCACCGAGATTCTCTACGACCATCGCGAGCAGGCCTTGTTGATTCCGCGCGACGCGGTGATCACCGAAGACGCCGCCGAATCGGTCTACGTGGTTGCCTCCGATCATGCGCGCCGGCGCGTGGTGCGCATCGGCTACGGCGATGCGGGCAACTTCGAAGTGCTCGAAGGCCTGAAAGCCGGCGAGCAGGTGGTCACCACGGGCCAGGCCAGCCTCAAGGATGGCGCCAAGGTGCAGGTGGTGACGCCGCTGAAGGACGAGCCGGCGGCCGGAGCCGCTCCCGCCGCAGCCGCGCAAGAAGGCTGAGACCTCCATGCTCGGCTTCGTTACGCGGCGCCCGGTCGCCGTGGTCATGTTCACGCTCGCGGTGCTGCTGTTCGGCATGGTCTCGCTGAGCCGGCTGCCGGTGACCCTGCTGCCCGATCTGTCGTATCCGACGCTGACCGTGCGCACCGAACTCGAAGGTGCCGCACCGACCGAGATCGAGACGCTGCTCTCCAAGCCGATCGAGGAAGCGGTCGGCGTGATCAAGAACGTACGCCGCGTGACCTCGGTATCGCGCGCGGGCACCTCCGACGTGACCCTCGAATTCAACTGGGGCACGAAGATGGATTACGCGGTGCTCGACGTGCGCGAGAAGCTCGACACGCTCGAGCTGCCGAAGGAATCCAAGCGGCCGATCGTGCTGCGCTTCGATCCTTCGTCCGACCCGGTGCTCAAGCTCGGCCTCGCGCTCAAGGGCGACGCGGCGGCCAAGCCCGATGAAGCCGCCCTCAAGCGTTTGCGCCGAGTCGCCGAAGACCTCGTGCAGAAGCCGCTCGAAGCGGTCACCGGCGTTGCCGCGGTGAAGATTTCGGGTGGACTCGAAGACGAGGTGCAGGTGCTCGTCGACCTGCACAAGCTCGCGCAGCAGAACCTCACGCTCGAACAGGTCGGCGCTCGGTTGACTGCGGAGAACGTGAATCTTTCGGGTGGACGCGTCGAGCAGGGCGCGAGCCGCTATCTCGTGCGCACCCTGAACCAGTTTCGCGATCTGCAGCAGATGCGCGAAGTGATCCTGCAGACGCGCTCGACTGCAGAAGGTGGCGACAATCGCCCGGTGTACCTCAAGGATGTCGCCGAAGTGCGCAGCGGTTACAAGGAGCGCGAAGCGGTGATCCGCATCGGCGGCGACGAGGCGGTCGAAATCGCGATCTACAAGGAAGGCGACGGCAATACCGTCGAGACCGCCAAGACCGTGCACAAGCGGCTCGAGACGCTGACCAAGTCGCTGCCGGGCGACATGGAGCTCAAGCCGCTCTACGACCAGAGCGTGTTCATCGAAAGCGCGATCGACGAGGTGATGGAGGCCGCGATCATCGGCGGCATTCTCGCCGTGCTGATCGTCTATCTGTTCCTCGGCAGCGCCTGGATCACGGCGGTCATCTCGATCTCGATTCCGGTCTCGGTGATCGCCACTTTCAACGTCATGTACGGCGCCGGGCTGACGCTCAACATCATGTCGCTCGGCGGCATCGCGCTCGCCATCGGCCTGGTCGTCGACGATGCGATCGTGGTGCTCGAAAACATCATGCGCAAGCGCGAAGACGGGCTCGCGCCGACCGAAGCGGCGGTCGCGGGCGCATCGGAAGTGGCGGCCGCGGTAGTCGCATCCACGCTGACGACGGTTGCGGTGTTCTTTCCGATGGTGTTCGTGCAAGGCATCGCCGGCCAGCTGTTTTCCGACCAGGCAATGGTCGTCACCGGCGCGCTGATCTTCTCGCTGATCGTCTCGTTCACGCTGATTCCGATGCTCGCGGCGCGCGGCAACCGCAAGACGCCACCGCCCGAAGCGCAGCCGGTTCATCGCGATGGCAACGCCTTGCAACGCGGCCTGTCGGCGACGCGCCATGGTGTGTTCGAACAGGCGCCGGTCGGCGTGCTGTGGGTGTTCGTGAAGCTGTTCCGCGCGATCGGCTATCTGCTCGGCCTGGTGTTCCGTCCGCTGTCGAAAATCTTCCAGGCTTTCTTCGATCGCTGCGAATCCGGCTACGAACGCCTGCTCGGCTGGGCGCTCTCGCATCGCGCGCTGGTGCTCGGCGTGGCGTTCGCGATGTTCGCGGCGAGCCTGTGGCTGCTGACGCGCATCGGCGTCGAACTGATTCCGCCGTTCAACCAGGGCGAGCTGCATGCCGAGATCGAGCTGCCGCCCGGCACGCCGCTCGCGCGTACCGATAGCGTGCTGCGCGATCTTGCGCGCGGCATCGACGGTGACGGCGCGCTCGCCGCGGTGTTCTCGGTCGCCGGCCAGGGCAACCGGCTCGACGTCTCGGCAGACGAAGGCGGGGAGAACAACGGCGTGCTGAATCTCGGCCTGAAGGCGGGCCGCTACGATGACGAGGCCCGCATCATCGCAGCGCTCGCCAAGCCGCTCCAAACCGTGCCGGGACTCACGTATCGCTATACGCGTCCCACTCTGTTCACGCTCAAGGCACCACTCGAAGTCGAAATCTCGGGCTACGACCTCGACACGCTCGCGCGCACTTCGGAATCGATCCGCCAGCAGATGCGAAAGAGCGGGCGCTTCACCGAAATCGAAACCACGCAGGCACCCGGAAACCCGGAGATCCAGATCCTGTTCGATCAGGAGCGCGCCGCCGCGCTCGGGCTCGATACGGCCGATCTCGCCAATCGCGTGGTCAACTCGGTGCAGGGCGTTGTTGCGACGCGTTATCGGCTCAACGATCGCGAGATCGATGTGCTCGTACGCGGCTCGGAGCGCGATCGTGCGAGTGTTGAAGACGTGCGTCGGCTCATCATCAATCCCGATTCGGCACGTCCGGTGACGCTCGAGGCGGTTGCCAACGTGCAGCTGCGCAGCGGGCCTTCGGAGATCCGGCGCATCAGCCAGTCGCGCGTCGTGGTGATCTCGGCCCAGCTCGCGCATGGCGATCTGGCTGATGCGGTCGCCGAGCTCGATCGCATCGTCGCGGCAACGCCGATGTCGCAGAGCACCAGCGCGAACGTCACCGGGCAGAGCGAGGAAATGGAAGTCTCGTTCCGCTCGCTGCAATTCGCGCTCGCGCTCGCGGTGTTCCTGGTCTATCTGGTGATGGCCTCGCAGTTCGAATCGCTGGTGCATCCGTTCGTCATCCTGTTCACCATTCCGCTCGCCGCGATCGGGGCCATCGTCGCGCTCTACGTCACCGGCTCGATCATCAACGTGGTCGCGCTGATCGGCATGATCATCCTGGCCGGCATCGTGGTGAAGAACGGCATCGTGCTGATCGACCTCGTCAACCGCAAACGCGAAGAGGGCTACGCGCGCGCCGAAGCGATCCTGATCGGCGGGCGCACGCGCCTGCGCCCGATCATGATGACGACGGCCACCGCCGTGCTGGGTCTGATGCCGATCGCCATCGGCATGGGCGCGGGCGGCGAAATGCAGAAGCCGATGGCGATCACCGTGATCGGCGGGCTCACGGTGTCGACGCTGCTGACACTCGTGGTGATTCCGGTGCTCTATACCGTGCTCGATCGCCGGCCGGATGCCGCCGTGCGGAACCAGCACCAGGGAGCGCGCGCATGAGCCTGCGCAGCGGTTACGTCGCACTGGCCGGCCTGTTCGCCGCAATGCTTGTCTGTACGCTCGGCTTCGACCGCCTGGTCTCGCTATGGCTTGCGGAGCACGCCTCCGCGCTGGTGCCGATCGCGCGCACGTTCACCGATGCGATCACCTGGCTCGTGCTGCCCTGGCTGCCGAAATGGGTACATCCGCTCGTGCTCGTCGTCCTCGGTGGCGCGTTGACCCGGTTCACCGGCCGGGCCTGGTTGCGGCCATTCGCGATTACGGCCGTCGTGCTGTTCGCGACGCGCATCAGCGTGACCTGGCTCAAGAGCGTGTTCGAGCGCGTGCGTCCGTTCGAATACCTGGCCGATCCACGGCTCGCCGATTTCTTCGTCGCGGGCCACGATTCGTTTCCGTCGGGTCATACGGCGGTCTACATGGGCCTGCTGATTCCGCCGGCGCTGATGTTTGCGCGTTGGCGTTGGCCCTTGGTCGTAATCGCGAGCCTGCTCGCATTCGCGCGCGTGGTCGAAGGCGATCATTACCTCGGGGATGTCATCGGCTCTGCGTTTATCGCGCTGTGTTTTGCTGTGGCTGGTACGTCTCTCGTCTCCCGTTCCCCGTCTCCCGGCCTCACCCCATGAACCTCACCGCGCTGTCGCTCAAGCGGCCGGTCACGGTGGCGATGTTCTTCGTCTGCATGACCTTGATCGGGCTCATCGCCGGGCAACGATTGCCGCTCGAATCGCTACCCGACATCGAGTTTCCGTTCATGGTCGTCAACGTGCCGTATCGCAACTCGACGCCCGAGGAAGTCGAGCGGCGCATCACGCGTCCGGTCGAAGAAGCGATCGCGACCCTGCCGGGACTCAAGCGCATCGAATCCAAATCGCGCGACGACGGCGTCGAGATCGAGCTGCAACTCGACTGGGGCGCCGATCTGGCCGTCAAAGGCGTCGAGGCGCGCGACAAGATCGATTCGATCCGCGACAAGCTGCCCGACGACGTGCAGCGCGTGCAGGTGTTCAAGTTCTCGGGCTCGGACCAGCCGATGCTGCAGCTGCGCATCTCGGCCGACCGCGATCTGTCGGGCGCCTACGAAATGCTCGATCGCAATCTCAAGCGCAGGCTCGAACGCATTGCCGGCGTTTCGAAAGTCGAGCTCTACGGCGTCGAGGAAAAGCAGGTCCGCATCATGCTTGCGGCCGATCGCGTCGCGAGCCACGGCATCGACATCGCCAAGCTCGGCGCGCAACTGCAGAAGGCCAACTTCGCGCTGTCGGCGGGCCAGATCACCGATGGCAGGCTGCGCTACACGGTGCGACCCGAAGGCGAGCTCACTACGCTCGATGCGGTACGCAATGTCGTCATCGATGCGAGCGGCCTGCGCCTGGGCGACATCGCCGAGGTGCAGTACACCGATCCGGAGCTGACCTACGGACGCCATCTGAATCGGCGCTTCGCGATCGGCGTCAATGTGTTCAAGGAAACCGGGGCGAATCTCGTCGAGGTCGGCGAGCGCGCGAAGGCCGAAATCGAGCGCATCAAGGAATTGCCCGAGATGAAGGGCATTCGCCTGTTCCCCATGCAGGACCAGTCGCAGGAAGTGAAGCAATCGCTGGCCGACTTGCTCGAAGCCGGTGCCATCGGCGCGGTGCTGTCGGTGCTCGTGCTGTGGCTGTTCCTGCGCGATATCCGCATGACGCTGATCGTGACGCTGTCGGTACCGCTGTCGCTGTGCATGACGCTCGCGGCGATGTACTTCCTCGGCCTTACGCTCAACATTCTCACGCTCATGGGCCTGATGCTCGCGGTCGGCATGCTCGTCGACAATGCGGTGGTGGTGACCGAGAGCATCTTCACCGAGCGTCTGAAAACCGGCGATGCGGTCGAGGCCACGCTGTCGGGCGTGCGCAAGGTCGGCATGGCGGTGGTCGCCGGCACCCTGACGACCGCGATCGTGTTTCTACCCAACGTATTCGGCGCGCAGAACGAAATCACCGTGTTCATGAGCCAGGTGGCGTTCACGATCACCATCGCGCTGGCCGCGTCGCTGCTCGTGGCGGTGACGCTGATTCCGCAGCTGACCACGCGCATGGTCTCGGGCGACGCGAGCGGCGGTGCGCGCTTTCTGGTTGTGCTGTCGGCCTTCTACGCCAGAACGCTGGGCTGGACCTTGCGCCATCGCGGCTGGACTTCGCTGATGATCGTGGTGCTGCTCGGCTCGGTGATCGTGCCGCTCAAGTTCGTCAAGACCGACATGTTCCCGGCCGAAGACGGCACGCGCCTGCTCATGCAGTACAACCTCAACGGCGTCTATCGGGTCGACAAGGTCGAGGAGGCCGTCAGCACCATCGAGAATTACCTGTTCGCGAACCAGGCCTCGCTGGGCTTCGACTCGGTCTACAGTTATTTCGATGTCAGCAGCGCGCAGACCGTGCTGATCATGCCCGAGAAGAAGCTGCGCAAGCGCAGCAATGCTTCGGTGATGGAGGAGATCCGCGCGCAGATGCCCAAGCTCGCGATCGGCAGTGTGAGCTTCGAGCAGAACCGATCGGGCACCGCGGACAAGCTGGGCGTGCGCGTGTTCGGCGAATCGGCCGAGCATCTGCGCGATGTCGCCGACGATGTCGTGCGCACGCTGCGCCTCGTCAAGGGGCTCACCGATGTGCGTGTGATCGCCGAGGCCGAAGACCAGGAAGTGCGCATCCGCATCGATCGCGAGCGAGCGCGCCAGAACGGGCTTTCGAGCCAGCAGGTCGCCGACGCGGTGGCCGCGGCGATGCGCGGCACCGAGCTGCGTCCGTTCCGCACGGCCACCGGCGAGGTCGACATGATCGTCGAGTTCCGCAAGCAGGATCGCGCGGATTTCGAGGCGATCCTGTCGATGCCGATCCTGCGTCCGGACGGGGCGCGCATCACGCTCGGCTCGGTCGCCCAGGTCGATGTCGGCAACACGCCCGGCAACATCACGCGCGAGAATCGCATGGCCTCGCTGAAGGTGCAGTTCGGCACCGCCGAAGGCGTGACCTCCGAGGATGCGAAGAAGTCGGTCGAGAACGTGCTCAACGATCTGCAGTTCCCTCCCGGCTACAGCTGGGGCTACAGCCAGGCCTTCGACGACGAAGCGCAGAACATGCAGGGCATGCTCGTGAACATGCTGCTCGCGATGGCGCTGATCTATCTGGTGATGGCGGCGCTGTTCGAGTCCACGCTCGAGCCGAGCGCGATCATCACGGGCATCTTCTTTTCGTTCGTCGGCGTGTTCTGGTTCTTCATGATCACCGCGACGACGATGTCGTTCATGGCCATGATCGGCTTGCTGATCCTGATGGGAGTGGTCGTCAACAACGGCATCGTGCTGATCGACCACGTGCATCAGCTGCGTGCTTCGGGCATGCCGCGCGAGGAAGCGGTGATCCAGGGCTCGCGCGATCGCCTGCGGCCGATCCTGATGACGGTGGCCACGGCCACGCTCGGCATGGTGCCGCTCGCACTCGGTGAAACTTCGGTCGGCGGCAACGGGCCGCCGTATTATCCGATGGCGCGCGCGATCATCGGCGGCTTGACGTTCTCGACGGTCGTCAGCCTGGGGGTGCTGCCGAGCACTTACTGCATGCTCGACGATCTGCGCGTCTGGGGCGCGCGTGTCGTCGCAAAGGCGCGTGGCCAGGCACTGTCGCCACGCGGCGTTCAGTTACCCTGAGTCAGGCTCGCGTCATTCCGACCAGCATCCGACAACAAGAAGTCATCGACAGGAGAAGGGACATGGCAAACGATCTGCAAGTGCGCGACGAAGGCAGCATTTTCTGGGGCTCGTTCTGGATGCTCGTGCTGTCGGTGCTGCTGTTCTGGCTGCCGGGTCTGGGCAGCCTCGTCGCCGGGGTGGTCGGCGGCAAGATTGCAGGCGGTGTCGGCCGGGCGTTCATCGCCTCGATCATTCCGAGCATCGCCCTGGGCGCGATACTCGGCTTTCTGATCAAGGCACTCACGGGCGTGGCCTGGGTGGCCTGGCTCGCGGGTTTCGGCATTTTCGCGGTTGCAGTCGGCGGTGCGGCGGCGATGGTGCTCGGGGCGCTGATCGGCGGTCTGCTCGCCGCCAAGTAAAGCCCTGCTGCGCTCGTTCGCGAGCGATTCGGGTTAGTGTTGCGCACTGACCCGGATGCGTTTTTTCATGCTCAAGAAGCTCTTGCTCGCGCTGGTTCTGCTGTCGCTGGTCGGTGTGATCGGCTACGCCTCGTACCGTGCGGTGCTGCTGCAATCGCAGTCGCAGGATGTGCAGGCGGCGGCGCTCATGCGCGTCGATGCGGCCGCTGTCGCCGATGGACTGTCGCAGGCGATCGGCGTGCCGACGGTTTCGAGCACCGATCCGGCCAAGGTCGACGTCGGCGCCTTTCGCTATTTTCATCGCTTTTTGCAGGCACGCTTCGCGCGCACGCACCAGACATTGAGTGTCGAGACCTTCAACGATTTCGGTCTGCTCTACACCTGGAAGGGTTCGCAGCCCGAACTGCCGCCGGTGCTCCTCGCCGCGCACTACGACGTCGTTCCCGCAGCGACCGAGGGCTGGACGCATCCGCCGTTCGACGGCGTGATCGCCGACGGCTTCGTCTGGGGCCGCGGCGCACTCGACGACAAGAACAGCGTGATGGCGATCATGGAAGCCGTGGAGGCGCTGATCGGCCTCGGCTACCAGCCCAAGCGCACATTGCTGCTCGCGTTCGGGCATGACGAGGAAGTCGGCGGCGAGCGTGGCGCCAAGGCGATCGCAGCCAAGCTCGCGGAGCGCGGAATCAAGGCCTCGTACACGCTCGACGAAGGCGGCGCGGTGACGCGCGGCGTGGTTGCCGGCGTGCAGCGTCCGGTCGCATCGCTGATGGCCGGCGAGAAAGGCTATCTGTCGGTGAAGCTCAGGCTGACGGGCGATGGCGGCCATTCGTCGACGCCTCCGCGGCACACGGTGATCGGCCGGCTCGCGGCGGCGATCGCCAAGCTCGAAGACGAGCCGATGCCGGCGCGGCTGATCGAGCCCGTCGATGCGCTGCTCGGCGAGATCGCGCCCGAGATGGATTGGCCCACACGCATCGTCGTCGCCAATCGCGATTGGCTGTCGCCGGTGCTGTTCGCCGCGCTCGGAGGCTCGCGCACGACCGATGCGCTGATCCGCACCACCACCGCGCCGACCGTGTTCAAGGCCGGCGAAGCGGACAACGTGCTGCCGACCGAAGGCGAGGCGATCGTCAATTTCCGTCTGCTGCCGGGCGACGGCATCGACGCCGTGCTCGCGCACGTGCGCGAAGTCATCGATGACGAAGGTATCGTCGTCGAAGCGATGGCGGGTTTCGGCAGCGAGGCTCCGCCGGCGTCCGACGTGCACGCGCCGCAATACAAGCTCATCGCACGGTCGATACGCGAAGTGTTTCCGGAGGCCATCGTCGCGAGCGGCATCGTGCTCGGGGCGACCGACAACCGACACTACGCGAGCGTGCGCGAGCAGGGCTACAACTTCTCGCCGATGCCGTATACCAACGAGGATGCGGGCCGCATCCACGGTGTCGACGAGCGCATCGCCATCGCCGATTACGAGCGCATGATCCAGTTCTATGCGCAGCTGCTGCGCAACAGCCTCGGCGCTCAATGAGCGCGACGCGCCTGCGCCTGCGCGTGAGCCCCAAAGCCTCGTCGAACCGTCTCGTCGGCTGGCATGGCGAGGCGCTCAAGCTGCGCGTGACGGCTGCGCCCGAACGCGGCAAGGCCAATGATGCGGTGATCGGCCTGCTCGCCGAGGCGCTCGACGTGCCTCGTCAGTCGATCACGCTCGTGCACGGCGAAACCGCGCAGGACAAGATCGTCGAAATCGCGGCGCTCGATGACGGCGAGATCAAGCGCCGCATCACGGCTTGGCTCTGAAACCGGATCAGTTCGCGCGTTCCTTCTGGATCAGCTGGTCGCTGATTCTGAGCATGTCTTCCCAGCTTTCGCCTTTCACGAGATAACGTCCGTTGATGACGAGCGAGGGCGTCGAACGCACCTGGCTTTTCATCGCGAACGCTCGTGCGCGGCCGATCTTGGCGTTGACCGCGAAGCCGTCCATGAGCTGCAGGAATTCATCCTGCTTGACGCCGTAGAACTTCGCATAGAACTCGGCGATCTTGGCCTGATCGGGCGGCTGGCCTTCGCCGGGCAGCGTGTGCAGCTGGTGGATCGCGTCGTAGACCGCATCGTGCGCCTTGTCGGCCACGCCGAGCGCTTCGGCCGCGTAGTAGGCGCGCGCGTACTGCACGAAGTCCGGACGGAAATCGAGCGGCGCGTAGACCAGGTGCACATCCGCGCCGAGCTTTTTCTTCCATTCCGAGAACTGCGGATTGAACGCATTGCAGGCCGGGCAGGCGTAGTTGAAGAACTCCACGAGTTCGACCTTGCCGGCGGCGGTGTCGAACGGGCTGCCATCGCCGATGAGAATGTAGTCGCGACCGGCGACGAGCCCCGCGGTCAGCAGCGGCGCGGCTTCGGTACCACTGCCGGCTGCGGGCCTGGCTTCGGTCTGTGCGGGCGAGGCTGCGGTGGTGGACTCGGCCGAGGGCGCCGCGGCCGGGGCGGGCGCTTCCGCGGCGGGCGGCTCGGGCGATTTGGAACAGGCCGCGAGCGCGAGCAAGGCCAGGGCGACGAGATGACGCGGTTTCATCGAAGACTCCAGTGAGGCGGGCGATCGTGCGCCCGGGAAAAAGCAAGGTTACGACAAGCCGCGCTGGGGGATTCCCCCACGCGACCGCGCAGGGCATTGGCTAGACTTCGGCCGGGCCGCAGTCGATGCGGCCTTCTCGTTTGCATCACGCTCGATCCTCAGGACTCCCGATGACCAGCCCCGCCGCGGCGCCCGTGCGCACCGACAGGATGCCCGCCGGCATCCCCTTCATCATCGCCAATGAATTCGCCGAGCGCTTCTGCTTCTACGGCGTCAACGCGATTCTCGTGCAGTACATGATCCAGTTCCTGCACTTCGGCGACGCCAAGGCGCAGACCTGGCAGGCGCTGTTCAAGGCCGGCGCGTACTTCTTCCCGCTGCTCGGCGCCATCGTCTCCGACGTCTTTCTCGCCAAGTTCCGCACCATCATCAGCTTCTCGATCGTCTACGTGATCGGCTGCTTCATGATCGCCTTCTCCACCGGCGAGGCCAGCATGGTGCTCGGCATGCTGCTGATGGCCTTCGGCACCGGCGGCATCAAGCCTTGCGTGTCGACCAACGTGGGCGACCAGTTCACGAGCGCCAACGCGCACCTGATCGAGCGCGCGTTCTCGTATTTCTATCTGGCGATCAACATCGGCTCGGCGTTCTCGATCTATTTCTGCCCGGTGCTGCTGGCCGATCCGGAATACGGTCCGCGCTACGCCTTCGGCATGCCGGGCGTGATGATGGCCTTCGCCACGCTGGTGTTCTGGCTCGGGCGCTCGAGGTTCGCGGTGGTGCCGGCGGCGATGAGCAGGCCCGGCCTGGCGCTGCCGGGTTTTCTGCTGGTGTTCTTCGCGGTGCTCGCGTTCACGGTGTTCGTGTTCACCGCCAGCGGCAACAACATCCTGCTCGCGACCTTCACCTTGCTCGCGTCGCTGGCCGCCGTGGCGGCGCTGTTCCTCAAGACCGGGCTGCGCCATGTCCTGCCGCCCGAGCTGCGCGCCTGGCTCGAGCGTTCGCTGACCGGCGAAGGCCTGCGCATCGTCGGCAAGCTGGCGCTGCTGTACCTGTTCGTCGCCTTCTTCTGGTCGCTGTGGGACCAGAGCAACGGCAACAGCTGGACCGTGCAGGCGCAGTCGGCGCTGATGGACAAGCACCTGTTCGGCTTTCTCGGCGGCGTCGCGGGCTTCGAGAAGCTCGCCGCCTACGAAATGCTGCCGAGCCAGGTGCAGGTGGTGAACGGCATTTTCATCATCCTGCTGGTGCCGGTCTTCACGTTCGGCATCTATCCGCTGATCGGCCGGTTCTGGACGGTAACGCCGCTGCGCAAGATCGGCATCGGCCTGTTCGTGACCGCGAGTTCGTTCCTGATCGTGGCGTCGATCGAGCAGCGCATCCAAAGTGGCGAGATGGTGAGCATGTGGTGGCAGATCGCCGCCTATTCGGTGCTCACCGCGGGCGAGGTGCTGGTCTCGATCACCGCACTCGAATACAGCTACAAGCAGGCTCCGCTGTACATGAAGAGCTTCATCATGAGCCTGTTCCTGCTGTCGACGAGCGTGGGCAACGCGTTCACGGCGGCCGTGAACTCGCTGATGATCGAGCCGCTGCAGGCCACCGAGATCAGCACCGGCGAGCAGACCTGGGTCGGCCTCGCCAACGCCGCCGACTTCGTCACCGGGCAGAAGATCGACTTCGCCGGTGACAACGGCATCACGGTCAGCGACGGAGGGGGCAAGAACGGCCCGCTGGCCGGCACCTTCCTGGTTGCCGAAGTCGATGCGGGCGGCAGCCGAGTGCGGCTCATGGACAAGGTCAGCCGCCAGAGCGTCGCCAGCAGCGGCCGCTACGTCGCGAACGCTTCGGAGGTGTCAACGTACGCGCTCGTCGGTCCGGTGTATTTCCTGTTCTTTGCCGGACTCATGGGCTCGGTGGCGGTGCTGTTCGTGTTCTTCGCTGCCTGGTTCAAGGAGCAGACCTACGTGCGCGAAGACGGCTGAGTTCTGTGCGGCAGGGTGGATGGCGCCGAAGGGCCCGTAACCCACCGCTACTCGTCGGAAGGCGCAAGCGTGGCTGACGTGACCAGACAGCCAACCCATCCTGCGGCAACCGAAGAAAAAACCCGGCCTTCTTGCGAAGGCCGGGTTTTTTTGATGCTTTCTGCAACGGTGCAGCTGACGGCTTCAGGTCGTGGTCAGTCCTTGAACCCGCCCCCGCTTACTGCCCGCTTCGCTGAGTGCTTCGAGGGCCTGCCAATCGACCACCAGCTTGCAGCCACGCGCATGTGCGGTACGGTTCCAGTCCTGCAGCAGCACCAGGCAGGCGTGATCGATCATGCGCAGCTTGTCCATGTCGACCGTCACCGTGGTGCCGTCCGGAACGCTGTCGAGCACTTCGGACAGGCGCGGCACGTTGAGGAAGGTGGCCGAGCCGGTCAGGCGCAGTACCGCCGTCTTGTTGGCTTCGTCCTTCTTCAGGCTCACGTGCAGGTAGGCCGCACGCAGGGCCATCAGCAGCAGCGACAGGGCGATACCGGCGGCCACGCCCATGAGCAGGTCGGTCGCGACGATCATCAGCGCGGTGGCGAGGAACACCGCCAGCGTGCCCTTGCCGAAGTGCGCCAGCTCCTTGAGCTGCTTCGGGTTGACCATCTTGAAGCCGGTGAACACGAGAATGCCCGCGAGCGCCGCGATCGGCGCCATGCGCAGCAGCCAGGGCAACAGCACGACGAAGCCGAGCAGCCAGGTACCGTGCAGGATCGTCGACAGACGCGAAGTGGCGCCGGCCTGTACGTTGGCCGCACTGCGCACGATCACGCCGGTCATCGGCAGGGCGCCAGCGGCGCCGCAGAGCATGTTGCCGATGCCCTGAGCACAGAGCTCGCGGTCGTACTTGGTGCGCGGGCCGGTGTGCATGCTGTCCACCGCCGCCGCCGAGAGCAGTGTTTCGGCGCTCGCGATGAAGGCGAAGGCCAGCGCGATGCCGAGCAGCGTCGGGTCGAGCAGCATCGCCAGCCCCGATGAGCCGACGAATTCGATCGAGCCGAACAGGTTCGCCGGCAGGTCCACGCGCGCCACGTCGAGCTGAGCGACCTGGGCGATGGCGGTCGCCAGGATGATCGCGAGCAGGGCGCCCGGAACCAGCTTGAGCTTGGCCGGCTTGAACTTCTCCCAGCCGATCATCACCGCGATCACGCCGAGGCCGAGCAGCCCGGCCTCGAGGCCCTGCTTGCTCGTGACGACGTCCCAGATACGGCCCGGCAGGGCGCCGAAGTTCTGCAGGCCGCCCGCAAGCGGCTTGGCGTCGACCATCACGTGCAGCTGCGAGGCGACGATCAGGATGCCGATGCCCGCGAGCATGCCGTGAATGACCGCCGGAGCGACCATGCGAAACCACAGGCCGACCTTGAACAGGCCGGCGGCGAGCTGCATGGCACCGGCCAGCAGCACCACCGGCCCGAGCGCGACCAGGCCGTGATCGCGCACGAGCTCGAACACCAGCACCGCCAGACCTGCCGCCGGGCCGCTGACGAGCAGCGGCGAACCGGCGAATGCTCCGACGACGATGCCTCCGATGACGCCGGTGATCAGACCGGCCGCCGGTGGAACGCCGGAAGCAATGGCGATGCCCATGCACAGCGGCAGCGCCACCAGAAACACGACGATCGAGGAGAGGATATTGGGCGCGATCTGCCCGGGGGCGAGGATGCTCGCCTTCATCGTAGTCGGAGCCTGGCTCACAGGGTGTCTCCGGCGGTGGCGCCGTTGGCGCTCAGGCGGGACGGCGGCGTGGCGTGCGGCAGGGTGCCGAGATCATCGGTCTCGAGCAGCGAATCCTCGAGTGGGACGAAGCGGCCCTGCTTGGCGCTGTAGGCTTTGATCGAGCCGGCTTCGATATCGAAGACCCAGCCATGAATCTGCAGCTGGCCGGCCATCAGCTTGGCCGCCACCGACGGATGCGTGCGCAGGTGATCGAGCTGGGCCACCACGTTTTCTTCGGTGATCTTGGCCAGATGCTCGGCCGGATCGTGGAAGGTGTAATTGGCGTCGACGACGACCTTGGCGATATGCGAGTGACGCAGCCAGGCGCTGACGGCCTGCAGCGAGGCGACCTTCGACGGATCCTGCGTCGCCTTCATGGCGCCGCAGTCGGAGTGACCGCAGACGACGATGTTCTGCACCTTGAGCGCGGCGACCGCGTACTCGATGGCGGCCGACACGCCGCCGGTGAACTGGGCGTACGGAGGCACGATGTTGCCGACGTTGCGGCAGACGAAGATGTCGCCCGGCTCGGACGAAGTGAACAGCTCCGGCGCGACACGGGAGTCGGCGCAGGTGATGAACATCGTGTGCGGGGTCTGCCCGCCGGCGAGCTTTTCGAAAAGCTCGCGCTTTTCAGGAAAGGCCGTGCGGCGAAATTGTTCGAAACCTTTGATCAGGCGTTCCATGGAGTTCTCTCTGTAGTCTGGGTCTGAAGAAGTCGCGCGCGTGCAGGGACGGCCAAGCGTCCACCGGAGAGCGCGGGACTCGAAAAACAGGAATTGCGAGGGCGCCGGGCCGTTGTAGGGGCCGGCGCGACAGACTCAGCCGAGGAGAATCGGAGGGCGATGCAGGAAGGCGTCGACGCGTATCGGCGAACCCGATAGCGAGGCGAACGATGAAACGGGATGCGGCAGCCAAGGCAGCATCAGATCGGGACCGACGTGCTCGCCGTGATCGTCGAACGTCAGGTCATCGGAAAGCGGATCGGCTTCGGGTTCGGGCAGGTCACCGTCGACCTCGTCGTCGACCATGCTGGCCGCAGCGAGCAGATAGGCCGGGCTGCTGGTGTCGCTCGAAGGGTCGACGCTGGTGATCGTGAGGTTCGTCATCGAGGCCAGCCAGAGCGACGCCAGCAGCACGAGGCCGCAGCAGCGAAGCACCACCCGGAGATCGAAAATCGACGAACGCATAGGACGAATTAAGCGTGACTCTCTTGGTGAACGGTGTTGAAACTGAGTGGCATGGACCAGCGACCTGCAAAAAAATTCCCGGACCGTCGCTGGACGACGCTACTTATGAGAACAGTTTTGGAGCCCTTTTGTCACGGCTCCAACCCAAAATAATCAAGCAAGAAGCGTTCTTGCGCACCTGCGCGATGGATTTACACTAGGCGCTCATCAGCCGCTTTCAAGTCGTCAATACCTCGCCGTGATCGAAACCCCTGTCGTTTTCACCCCCAGCGCAACGCGAGTCGAACGCGCCAGGCTGGAGTCCAACAAGCTCGCCAAGCGGCTGCGCCGCAACGTCGGCCAGGCGATCCAGGACTACAACATGATCGTCGACGGCGATCGTGTGATGGTGTGTCTGTCGGGCGGCAAGGACAGCTATACGATGCTCGACATGCTGCTGCAGCTGCAGCAGAAAGCGCCCGTGAGTTTCGAGCTCGTGGCGGTCAACCTCGACCAGAAGCAGCCCGATTTTCCGGAGCATGTGTTACCGGAATATCTCGCTTCGCGCGGCGTGGCCTTCCACATCCTCGAGCAGGACACCTATTCGGTGGTCAAGCGCGTGGTGCCCGAGGGCAAGACCCTGTGCTCGCTGTGCTCGCGCCTGCGTCGCGGGGCGCTCTATACGTACGCGCAGGAGCAGGGCTTCACCAAGATCGCGCTCGGCCATCATCGCGACGATATCCTCGCCACCTTCTTCCTGAACCTGTTCTTCGGCGGCAGCCTCAAGGCGATGCCGCCCAAGCTGCTGTCGGACGACGGCCGCAACGTGGTGATTCGCCCGCTTTCGTATTGCCGCGAGTCCGACATCGCCGCGTACGCGACCGAGCGCCAGTTCCCGATCATTCCGTGCAATCTCTGCGGCTCGCAGGAGCACCTGCAGCGCAAGCAGGTGCGCCGCATGATGGACGCCTGGGAGGCCGAGCATCCGGGGCGTTCGGAGACCATCTTCAAGGCGCTGTCGAACGTCGCGCCGTCCCAGCTCGCGGACCGCAATCTGTTCGATTTCGCCACGCTCGGCGGTGACCGCGCGATGTCGGCCCGCTGGCTCATGCCCGATGCCGAATAGAGCCGCGTCGCGGTTCACATCGAACAGGGTGGTTGCTCTATTTTGGGGCGCTTGCGCTTCATTTTATGGCGAAGCTTGGGCGCTGACAGCGCCGCCGCCGCCGGTCGATCCGGCTCCGTTTTCGTGGATCGTCGAATCCGCTCCGGACGGCAAACCGGTGCGGCACTACCTGATCGGCTCGGTGCACGTGCTGCCCGAGTCGGCGTATCCGTTGCCGCAGGGGCTCGAACAGGCCTACGCCAACGCCGAGGGCCTGGTGCTCGAAACCGACCCGGCGGTATTGCAGGAGGCGGATTTCCAGAAGCGCATGCTCGACGCGGCACGTGCCCCGGCCGGCCTCAAGTCGACCATCCCGCCCGAGCTTTACACGCAGCTGCAGCAGCGCGCACGCGCCGCCAAACTGCCGATGACGCTCTGCGATCCGTTCAAGGCCTGGTTTTGCGCGCTGTCGCTCGAACTGTTCTCGCTGCAAACCCAGGGCATCAGCGGCGATTTCGGGCTCGACCGGTACTTCTACGAGCGCTCGGTGAATGACGATCGCCCGGTAAGCTGGCTCGAATCGCCCGAATCGCAGCTGAGCCTGTTCACCCAGATGGGCGATCCGCTGAGTGCCCAGTTTCTGGCCTCGACCGTCGCCGAACTCGGCTCGACCGATCGCAGCAGCACGTATCTGATCAAGCAGTGGCAGAACGACGACCGGGCCGGCATGGAACAGGTCGTGATCGAGATGAAGCGCGACTATCCGCTGACCTACGAGCACCTGCTGGGCGAACGCAACCGCGCGTGGGTCGCACCACTCGAAGTCTTGCTGCGCGGGCCGCAGACCCAGCTGATCGTGGTCGGCTCGGCGCACCTGGTCGGGCCCGACGGCGTGCCCGCACTGTTGGAGGCCCGCGGCTGGAAAATCAAGGCGCTCACGGCCGGGCCGCCAGCGGTGCCGACGCGCGAGCCAAAGGCCAAAGCCGCGGCGCTACGCTGAGTCGCCGAGAAAACGTCAGACCAAGTCGGTCGACTCGCCGGAGTCGTCGTTCTTAGGCGCCACCCACGAGGCCGCGACGATGCCGACTTCGTACAGCAGATAGGCCGGAATCGCGAGCAGCAGCTGCGAGAGTACGTCCGGAGGGGTCAGCACCGCGGCGACCACGAAGGCGCCGACCAGCACGTACTGGCGCTGGGCGCGCAGCTGCTTGGGCGTGACGAAGCCGGTCAGCACGAGCAGCACGATTGCCACCGGTGTTTCAAACGCGACGCCGAAGGCGAAGAACAGCGAAAGCACGAAATCGAGGTACTTGTTGATGTCGGTCATCACCGACACGCCGTCGGGCGCCACGCCGACCATGAAGTGAAACACTGCCGGCAGCACCAGGAAGTACGCGAAGGCGATGCCTGCATAGAACAGCAAGGTGCTCGAAGCCAGCAGCGGCATCACCAGGCGCTGCTCGTTCTTGTAGAGGCCCGGCGCGACGAAGGCCCAGACCTGGTACAGCGTCCAGGGCATCGACACGGCCGCGGCCAGGATGCCCGCGAGCTTCATCGGGGCGAAGAACGGCGAGGCGACTTCGGTGGCGATCATCGTTGCCCCGGCCGGTAGCAGCGCGAGCAGCGGATGCGCGAGCAGCGCGTAGATCTCTTTGCCGAAGTAGGCCAGCGGAGCGAACACCACGATGATACCGAGCAGGATGCGAATGAAGCGGGTGCGCAGCTCAAGCAGATGCCCGATCAGCGGCAACTCGTTTTCGGTGGAGGCGTCGGCCATCGTCGGTCAGTTCTGATCAGCTTTTGGGCTTGTCGTCGCTGGCGGGCGCAGCGGGTTCGGAGATTGCGGGCCTGTGCTCGGGTTCCGGCGAGAGGTTGTTGCGCACGTCGTCGCCGGTCGCGCGGATCGAGCGTTCCACCTCGTCGCGATTCTCGCGAATCGTGCGCTCGGCATCGGCGAACTGCTTCCTGATCTCGGCGACGTTGGTTTCGCGCTCGAGTTCGGCGGTCAGGTTGCGCATGTACGACTTGGCCTGGCCGCTCCAGCGGCCGAGCGCGCGCGCGACTTTGGGCAGGCGCTCGGGGCCCAGCACCACCAGGGCGACGACGAAGCAGAGCGCGAGCTCCGAGAAGCTGATGTCGAACAAGGCCGTCGCCTATCGCTCAGACTTCGGACTTTTCCTGCGATTCGCTCTTGCGGCTTTCGCGGTGCTGGTCGATCAGTTCGGCCGAATGCTTGTCGGCTTCGGCCTCGCCGTCCTTCATCGCGCCCTTGAAGTTCTTGATCGCGCCGCCGAGGTCGCCGCCGAGATTGCGCAGTTTCTTGGTGCCGAACACGAGCACCACGATAGCCAGCACGATGAGCCAATGCCAGATGCTGAATGAACCCATGATGCGTCTCCTGATAGTGTGAGGCCGTAGCCGGCATCTTTGGACTTCGCAATTCTGCCTGCAATTCCGATCGGCAGCTTGTTTTGCGGTGCAGTCCCGAAATCGGGTCGTGGTCAGCCTTTCGGCCGCGAGGCTTTTTCGTCGAGTCCCGAGCGGCCGTGACGGCGAGCCAGTTCGTCTGCGACCTGTTGCGGCGTCAATCCGCGTTCTGCCATCAGCACGAAGCAGTGAAACCACAGGTCGGCGAGTTCATAGACCAGCTTGGACGGGTCTTGGTTCTTGGCCGCGATGACGGTTTCGGTGGCCTCTTCACCGAGCTTCTTGAGAATGACGTCGAGCCCCTTGGCGTACAGCGAGGCCGCGTACGAGGAGTCCGGGTCGGCCGACTTGCGCGACAGCAGCGTGGCGTAGAGCTGGTCGAGCACGGCGCCAAGGTCGGTCTGGATCGTCATTGAGAGTCGCGTGCGAACGGGGTCAGATGACCGCGCTGCGGATATCGCCCTGACGCACGCGCACGCCGCGGCTCGCGAGGTAGGTCTTGGCATCGTTCACCGAATAGGTGCCCGAGTGGAAGATGCTCGCGGCGAGCACCGCATCGGCGCCGCCCTGCGAGAAACCTTCGTAGAGATGTTCGAGATTGCCGACGCCGCCTGAGGCGATCACCGGCACGGTTACGATCTTGCTGATCTCGTGCAGCACTTCGAGGTCGTAGCCCTCTTTGGTTCCGTCGCGGTCCATGCTCGTCACGAGCAGCTCGCCGGCGCCTTTGTCGACCATCTTGGCGGCCCATTCGATCGCATCGAGGCCGGTGGCCTTGCGTCCGCCGTGGGTGAAGATTTCCCAGCGCGGCGGTTCCTTCTTCTTGCTCACGCGCTTGCAGTCGATGGCGACGACGATGCACTGCACGCCGTAGCGCTCGGCCGCTTCGGTGACGAAGTCGGGCTTCTGCACGGCCGCAGTGTTGATCGAGACCTTGTCCGCGCCCGCCTTGAGCAGGGCGCGAACATCGGCGCTCGTGCGCACGCCGCCGCCGACGGTCAGCGGAATGTAGATCTCGCGAGCCACCGCTTCGACGGTCGCGAACAGCGTCGGCCGGTCTTCGGCGCTCGCGGTGATGTCGAGGAAGACGAGTTCGTCGGCGCCCTGGGCGTCATAGCGACGGGCGACTTCGACCGGATCGCCGGCATCGCGGATCTCGGCGAACTTGACGCCCTTGACCACGCGGCCGCGGTCGATGTCCAGGCAGGGGATGATGCGTTTGGCGAGCATGTCTTACAGCCGGGAGACGGGGAACGGGAGACGGGAGACGTAAAAGCAGGCTCGGGTTTGCGAACGATGCTCGAAGCCTTCGAGCGTGCCGTGTTCGTCTCCCGTCTCCCGTTCCCCGTCTCCCGGCATCTCAGCTTTTGGCGATCTTCACGGCATCCGCAAGCGAGAAGCCGCCTTCGTAGAGGGCACGGCCGATCACCGCGCCGACCACGCCATCGCCTTCGATTTCCCTGAGCTTGCGGATGTCATCGAGCGTGGAAACGCCGCCGCTCGCGAACACAGGCGTCTTCACGGACTGGGCGAGCGCGCG
This sequence comes from Hydrocarboniphaga effusa AP103, assembly GCF_000271305.1. Classification (GTDB taxonomy): domain Bacteria; phylum Pseudomonadota; class Gammaproteobacteria; order Nevskiales; family Nevskiaceae; genus Hydrocarboniphaga; species Hydrocarboniphaga effusa. Next base: position 1,764,994 of record NZ_AKGD01000001.1, on the reverse strand, counting down.
CGTGGATTCGACGTTGAAGCCGGCCATCATGCCGTCGCGGCTGATGTCGGTGTAGACGATCGCCTCGACGCCGTCGCGCTCGCAGTGCTGCGCGGCTTCGATGGCGTCGAAATGGGTGACCTTGGCCCAGCCGTTGAGGGCGAGGCGGCCGTCCTTCGCATCGAGGCTCACGATGATGTGGCGCGGATACTCGAGGCAGACGTCGCGCAGGAAGTGCGGCGTGTTGATGGCCTTGGTGCCAATGATCACGTAGGCCGCGCCGGCGTTGAGATACCGCTGGATCGTTTCTTCGTCGCGAATGCCGCCGCCGATCTGTACCGGCACGTCGACCGCTGCGGCGATCGCCTCGACCACCTTGAGGTTGACCGGCTGGCCCTTGACGGCGCCATCGAGGTCGACGATGTGAATGCGTTCGGCCCCTTCGTCGGCCCAGCGCTGGGCGACGCTCACGGGGTCTTCGGAAAAGATGGTGACGTCATCCATGCGGCCCTGGCGAAGTCGCACGCAATGGCCGTTCTTGAGATCGATGGCGGGTATCAACAGCATGGGAGGAGGGCAGCGGCCGGAAGGCAGGGAAGCGGATCAGCGCGATGAGTCGCGACAGATGGCGGAGTTGAAAGTTCCAAGGGTGATGGCTCGACTCTGCCGCATCCGTGCGGCGCTTGGCAAGCCATCTGCGGGTGGGGCCTCAGGCCGCTCCGTTCCACTCGGTGAAATTGGCCAGCAGCTGCAGTCCGGCGCCCTGGCTCTTTTCCGGGTGGAATTGGAACGCGGCGAGATTGTCGCGCGCGATGGCGGCCGCGAACGGCCTGACGTAATCCGCCACGCCGAGCGTGTGCTCGGGGTTGCTCGGCTCGGCGTGATAGCTGTGCACGAAATAGAACCAGCTGTCGTCCGGAATGCCTTTCCACAGCGGATGCGCCTTGGACTGATGCACGCGATTCCAGCCCATGTGTGGCACCTTGAGGCGCTCGGGCGCATCGGCCGGCGGGTCGGGGAAGCGCACGACCTTGCCCGGAAACAAGCCCAGCGCGTCGACGCCGCCGTTCTCGTTCGAATGCTCGAGCATCACCTGCATGCCGAGGCAGATGCCGAGCATCGGCACCTTCTTGCTCGCCTCGATCACGAGGTCATTGAGTTCCAGACGACGCAGCTCGTTCATGCAGCAGAGCACGCCGCCCACGCCCGGCAGCACCAGCCGGTCGCACTTGAGCAGCTTCTCGGGATCATAGGAAATCTCGATACGCTGGTTGTCGGCGACGCGTTCGAGCGACTTGCCCAGCGAATGCAGATTGCCCATCCCGTAATCGATGACGCCAATGCTGGCCATGCGCGCTCGGAAAAACGATGAGGGAGTATTTAGAGGCTGCCTTTGGTCGATGGCATGGCGTCCGCGGCACGCGGATCCATTTCCACCGCCGCGCGCAGGGCGCGGCCAAAGGCTTTGAAGCAGGTTTCGGCGACGTGGTGCGCGTTGACGCCGCGCAGCGAGTCGATGTGCAGCGTGATCCTGGCGTGGTTGACCAGGCCGTGGAAGAACTCGCTGAGCAGATCGACGTCGAACGTGCCGATCATCGAACGCGGAAACTCCACGTTATAGGTCAGGCCCGGACGCCCCGACAGATCGACGACGACACGCGCGAGCGCTTCGTCGAGCGGAACGTAGGCGTGGCCGTAACGGCGCACGCCGCGCTTGTCTCCGAGCGCCTTGTCGAGCGCCTGGCCGAGCGTGATGCCGACGTCCTCGACCGTGTGGTGCGCATCGATATGCAGATCGCCGACCGCCTTGATGCTCAGGTCGATGAGCCCGTGGCGGGCGACCTGGTCGAGCATGTGGTCGAAGAACGGAACGCCGGTGTCGAGTTCCGAGCGGCCGCTGCCGTCGAGATTGATCGACACCTGGATCTGCGTTTCGCGGGTGTCGCGACTGATGCTGGCGGTGCGGGCTGGCATTCCCAACGGCTGTCCGATGACGAGCGGGTACGAAAAGGGCGCACAGGATACTCCGCGCCGGGCCGACTTCAAATGCCGCTGTTTTTCGTGACCGGCTTCTCGCTTTTGCGCCGGTTCAGGTTTCGAGCCAGAACGTCACCGGGCCGTCGTTGGTCAGGCTCACCTGCATATGAGCCCCGAAGCGCCCGGTGGCGACGACCGGATGCGCCTGTCGGGCGAGGCCGACGAGGTGATCGAATAGCTCGCGCGCGGGGCCTGGCTGGGCTGCCGTGCTGAAGCCCGGGCGCGTGCCCTTGCCGGTGTCGGCCGCGAGCGTGAATTGCGAAACCAGCAGCAGTCCGCCTCCGACGTCCTTGAGCGAGCGGTTCATGCGGCCTTCGCCGTCGGTGAAGACGCGATAGCCGAGCAGGCGCTCGAGCAGGCGGGCGGCGCTCGCTGCGTCGTCGTGGCGCTGTACGCCGACGAGCACCAGCAGGCCGGCCTCGATGGCGCCGGTGACCTCGCCGTCGACGAGGACACGCGCCGAACTCACGCGCTGCAACAGGCCGATCATGTTTCGTGGAACTCCTGAGTACTGATTGGTGGTGTGGGCGCCGATGATGGCGAGCGGCCTCGCGAAGAAAAGGCGAGTGACCAGCGACAACTCGGGAACTGGCACTAGAATGACGGCAATGTCCTCCATTCTGCGCGCCCTTTTCATCCTCCTGGGCCATCTGCCCTTGCCCCTGCTGCACGGGCTCGGCGTGCTGGTCGGACGGCTGGCCTGGTATGTCCCGAACGATCTCAAGCGCGTGACGCTGTTGCACCTGGACTTGTGCCTGGCCGAGCTGCCCGAAGCCGACCGCGAGACCATCGCCAAGACCAGTTTGATCCACATGGCCAAGGCCGTGGCCGAGGCACCGGCGATCTGGTTCGGCCCGAAGGCGCGGCTGCTGTCCTGGCTCGACGACGCCGACGCGCGCCGGCAGCTGCTCGGAATACTGGCCGACAACAAGGGCGCGATCATCCTGTGTCCGCACATCGGCAGCTGGGAACTCGCGGGCATGTTCTGCGCCTCGGTCGGACGCATCACCTCGCTGTACAAGCCGCAGGGCGGCTCGGTCGACCCGGTGATTTTCGAAGGCCGCTCGCGCCTCGGCGCCCAGCTCGTGCCGACCACCGGCGGCGGCGTGAAATCGCTGCTGCAGGCGCTCAAGGCCGGGCAGATGGTCGGCATCCTGCCGGACCAGGATCCGCCCTGGGGTGCCGGGGCCTTCGCCCCGCTGTTCGGACTGCCGGCGCACACGCCCGAACTTGTCACGCGACTGGCTTCACGCACCGGCGCACCGGTGTGGTTCTGCTATGCCGAGCGCCTCGGCCACGGTAGTGGCTACCGCTTCCACATGACGCCGGCCCCGAGCCAGGTCGACGATCCGGTGCGCGGTGTCGCGGCCCTCAATCAGGGCATCGAATCGGTGCTGACCCACCTGCCTGAGCAGTATTGGTGGAGTTACAAGCGCTATCGCCGGCAACCGGCCGGATCCAAGAATCCTTACGAGCGCCTCAAACGCTGATTCCGTCTTTGGTCGAGCGGGCGCTTGCCCGCTTTTGGATGTCACAAGCCCCATTTTGGGCTCATATGTTCTTTGTTGGTGCGCAACGCACCATCTGTTTGCAGCGCGCCTCCGATGGAGGTTTCATTCCATTGGCATATTCCATGCTTTAGAGCATTGCCGCAGGCTTGGGAGCTAGGGGCCTCCGGTGTGTGCCTTCACACCAAAAATCGCAGCTTGTTCAAGGAGTTCAGTCAATGAAATTAATTGCTGCCATCATCAAGCCTTTCAAGCTGGATGAGGTGCGGGAAGCGCTGTCGGAAATCGGCGTCGCCGGCATCACCGTGACCGAAGTCAAGGGTTTCGGCCGCCAGAAGGGTCATACCGAGCTCTATCGCGGAGCGGAGTACGTGGTCGATTTCCTGCCCAAGGTCAAGATCGAAGTCGCGGTTGACGACGACAAGACCGATGCGGCGATCGACGCCATCAGCAAGGCCGCCCACACCGGAAAGATCGGTGACGGCAAGGTCTTCGTCTTTGGTCTCGAGCAGGCGGTGCGCATCCGCACCGGCGAGACCGGCAAAGACGCGCTCTAAACTTCATCATCCAGGGGAGATGTCCAACATGATTCGTAAATTTGTACTGGCCTTGATGCTGGCCGCGTCCTGCGGCTCGGCCACGGTCTGGGCTCAGGACGAAGCACCCGCCGCCGCTACCGAGGCGCCCGCCGCCGAAGCTGCCGCTCCGGCCGAAACGCCTGCCGCCGAGGCCGCCCCGGCTGCCGAAGAGGCCGCTCCGGCCGAAGCCGCCGCTGAAGAAGCCGCTCCGACGCTCGATAGCGGTGATACCGCCTGGATGCTCACCGCGACCGCCATCGTGCTGCTGATGACGATCCCGGGCTTGGCCCTGTTCTACTCGGGCCTGGTGCGTTCCAAGAACGTGCTCTCGGTGATGATGCAGTGCTTCGCCATCTGCTCGGTGATCACGGTGTTGTGGACCGTCTACGGCTACAGCCTGGTGTTCGACACCACCGGCATGGAGAAGGGCGTTATCAACTTCGCCAGCTTCTTCGGTGGTTTCAGCAAGGCCTTCCTGGCCGGCGTCGGCACCGACTCGCTGACGCTGACGATTCCGGAAGCCGTGTTCTTCACCTTCCAGTGCACGTTCGCGATCATCACCCCCGCCCTCATCGTCGGCGCTTTCGCCGAGCGCATGAAGTTCTCGGCGATGCTGGTGTTCATGGTTCTCTGGTTCACCTTCTGCTACGCCCCGATGGCCCACATGGTCTGGAGCGGCGACGGTGGTCTGGCCTGGGATTGGGGCGTGCTCGACTTCGCGGGCGGCACCGTGGTGCACATCAACGCCGGTATCGCCGGTCTGGTGGCTGCCCTGGTGCTCGGCAAGCGCAAGGGCTACGGCACCGTCGCCATGCCGCCGCACAACGTCGGCTATGCACTGGTCGGCGCTTCGCTGCTGTGGGTGGGCTGGTTCGGCTTCAACGCCGGTTCGGCTGTTGCCGCCAACGGCACCGCCGGCATGGCCATGGCCGTGACGCAGATCGCCACCGCCACCGCCGCCGTGGGCTGGATGCTGGTCGAGTGGATCGTCCACAAGAAGCCGTCGGTTCTCGGCATCATCTCGGGCGCCGTCGCCGGTCTGGTCGCCATCACCCCGGCTGCCGGCACCTGCGGTCCGAAGGGCGCGCTGGTCATCGGCCTGGCCGCTGGCGTGATCTGCTTCTTCGCCGCGACCTCGCTCAAGAAGGCGCTCGGCTATGACGACTCGCTCGACGTGTTCGGCGTCCACGGCGTCGGCGGCATCATCGGTGCGATCCTGACCGGTGTGTTCGCGGCTCCGTCGCTCGGTGGCTTCGGCACCGTCGGCACCGCCGAAGGCGTGTCGATCGGCGCTCAGGTTCTGATCCAGATCAAGGGCGTGCTGCTCACGGTGGTCTGGACCGGCATCGGCAGCTTCATCCTGCTCAAGATCGTCGGCATGATCTTCGGCCTGCGCGTCACGCCGGACTCCGAAGAAGAAGGCCTCGACATCACGCAGCACGGTGAGCGCGGCTACATCCTGTAAGCCTCACTTGGATCGGGAGGCTTTCTCGGCTCCCGATTCGAGCGCAGTGAAAATGCAGTAAAAAGGCGTGCGCCGGTGGATGAAAGTCCATCGGCGCATGCCTTTTTGTTATCTGAAACTTCTTATCTGAAATCAGTTCGGGAGTGGGTTCTCATGCCGAATCGCCTGCTGTCGCTTCTTGCGTTGATCCTGTGTCTGGCCTCGGGCCTGTCGTTTGCGCAGGAGCCGGCGAGCAGCCCGTCTCCAGCGGCTGCTGCCGAAGTTCCGGCGGCCGCGGCAACTCCGGCGATCGAAACTCCTGCCGCTCCGGCAACTGCGGTCACCGAGCCTTCGGCCGAAGAAGCGGCCGCCACGGCGCCGACTTTCAACGAAGGCAACATCGCCTGGATGCTCACATCGACGGCCTTCGTGCTGCTGATGTCGCTGCCCGGCCTGGCCTTGTTCTACGGCGGCATGGTGCGCAGCAAGAACATGCTGTCGACGATGACGCAAACCTTCGCGATCTTCTGCCTGATCGGCGTGCTCTGGGTGGTCTACGGCTACTCGGTCGCGTTCAGCGGCACCGACGCTTTCGTCGGCACGCTCGACAAGATGTTCCTCAAGGGCGTGGTCTACGACGCCAATAATTTCTTCGCTGCGACCGGCACGTTCTCGAAAGGCGTGGTGCTGCCCGAACTGCTGTTCGCGGTGTTCCAGATGACCTTCGCCTGCATCACCGTGGCGCTCATCGCCGGTGCCTACGCCGAGCGCATGAAGTTCCCGGCGGTGCTGATCTTCTCGGTGATCTGGTTCACATTCTCGTACCTGCCGATGGCGCACATGGTCTGGTGGTGGCCGGGTCCGGACGCTTATACGAGCCTCGAAAAAGTCGACAGCCTCAACGAAACCGCCGGCTATCTGTGGAAGATGGGCGCGCTCGATTTCGCCGGCGGCACGGTGGTGCACATCAACGCGGGCGTCGCCGGCCTGGTCGCCGCGATCATCCTCGGCAAGCGCCGCGGCTACGGCAAAGTGCAGATGGCTCCGCACAGCCTGGTCATGAGCATGATCGGCGCCTCGCTGCTGTGGTTCGGCTGGTTCGGCTTCAACGCCGGCTCCAATCTCGAGGCCAACGGCTACGCGGTGCTGGCGTTTGCGAACACCGCGTTCGCGACTGCCGCGGCCGGTGTGTCGTGGTTCTTCGCCGAGTGGCTGTTCAAGGGCAAGCCGTCGCTGCTCGGCATCATCTCGGGCGCCATCGCCGGGCTCGTCGGCATCACGCCGGCCTGCGGTTTCGTCGGCGTCAACGGCGCGCTGGTGATCGGCCTGCTCTGCGGCGCGGTCTGTTTCTTCGCGGTCGCCTACATCAAGAAATGGCTCGGCTACGACGACGCGCTCGATGCCTTCGGCGTGCACGCGGTCGGCGGCATCATCGGCGCTGTGCTGACCGGCGTTTACGTCGATCCGGACAAGGGCGGCGTCGGTGTCTACAACAACTGGGTCGAGATGGTGGCGGGCTATTCGTCGTCGCAGATCCTGATCCAGATCAAGGCCGTGCTGGTCGCCATCGTGCTGAGCGCGGTGGTCACCGCGGTCACGCTGCTGCTGCTCAAATTCACCATCGGCATTCGCGTGAGCGAAGAAGCCGAGAGCGAAGGCCTCGACGTCGCCGAGCATGGCGAAAAGGCCTACAACCCCTGAGCTTCGAATTTCGCCCCTCGCGGTCGCCGATGTTGGTAAGCCTTTTGCAGAACCAGTCTCGGATCGCGGTCCGCGCACCCTTCGGTTGCGGATCGCTCATCTCCTAGGGGTGTTGTATTCAGGGCGGGTCCGAAAGACCCGCCCTTCTTTTATTCCCGTCTCGCAGAACGCAGTTCAACCGCCGGCCGACAGCACCACGCGCGGCGGCGTGTCGAGCACCTTGCGCAGCGACCACCAGCCGAGCGCGACCACCAGCAGCGCGCCGCCGACGGCCCCGACTATCCACAGCAGCGGGCTCCAGGTGTACGGCAGCTCGAAGATTTCGCGCGCCAGCACCCAGGCAATGATCTGCGCCGCCGCTGCCGCGACGAGCCCGGCGAGCAGGCCGAGCACCAGGTATTCGGTGACCAGGCCGATCGCGATCGTGCGCCGCGCTGCACCGAGCGTGCGCAGCAGGGCGGTTTCGCGCACCCGTTCGGCGCGCGTGCTCTCGATCGCGGCCAGCAGCACGCAGGCGCCCGCCGCGAGCGCGAACGCGAACAGGAACTGCACGGCCTGCACCACGCGGTCGACGATGCCGCGCACCTGGTTCATGGTCGCCTCGATGTCGAAGGCGGTGACGTTCGGGAAGGCCTTGATCAGGTCGCGCAGCAGCCCGCGCTGGTCCGCGCCGACGTGCACCGCGGTCAGGTACTGCGCCATGCCGGCGGCCGAATCGAGCGTGCCGGGCGGCGTCACGAGGAAGAAGTTCGGCTTGAAGCTCTCCCACTTCACCTCGCGCACGTTGACGACTTCGAGCTCGATCTCGCGGTCCGCGATCGCGAGCGTGAGCTTGTCGCCGATCTTCGCGTGCAGGCGCTCGACCACGTAATCGTCGACCGACAGCCAGGGCTTGCCGGCCGCGGACGCATCCCACCACTGGCCTTCGACCAGGCGATTGTCGTCGCCGAAGCGCTCGGTCCACGACAGGTTGAATTCGCGATTGATCCAGCGCCGCGTTTCGGGATCGTCGAAGGAATCGGCCGTCACCGGCTTGCCGTTGAACGCGGTCAGGCGTCCGCGCGCCATCGGCCAGAGCTCGATGCCCGGATAGCCGCGCCCGGCGAAAAACTGCTTGAGCGGCTCGACCTGCTCGGGCTGGATGTTGATCAGGAACTGGTTCGGCGCATCGGCCGGCACGCGGTTGCGCCAGGCCTCGAGCAGATCGCGCTGGACCACCGCGAGCAGCAGCAGCGACAGCAGCGCGGCGCCCAGCGCGACCACCTGGCCGACGCTCGCGCCGCGCCGGCGCGCGACGTTGCCGAGGCCGAAGCGCAGCGCCGTGCGGCCGGCGCGCCTCAAGGGCGTGAGCGCCCACACCAGGCCCCAGGCCATCGCCCCGAGCACGAGCGCGGTGCCGACCGCGCCGCCGAGCACCGAAACCGCGAGCTTGGTATCGCCGGCCTGCCACCACAGCAGGCCGATCGCGCTCGCCAGCGCGAGCAGGCCGACGACGAGGCTGCGGTCTTCGCCCAGATTGCGCTGGAACACGCGCACCGGCGGAACGCTGCGCGCACGCAGCACCGGCGGCAGCGCAAAGCCCAGCAGCAGCACCAGTTCGAGCGCCCAGGCCGTCAGCAGCGGCGCGATCGCGGGCGCCGGCAGCGGCGTGTCGACGAGCGCGGCGAGCAAGCCGGCGAGCACGGCCTGGCCCGCGAAGCCGATCATCGCGCCGACCAGGCCCGCGATCGCGCCGAGCAGGAACAACTGCGAAACCAGCACCGCGCCGACATAGGCCGAGCTCGCGCCCAGGCATTTGAGCAGCGCGACTTCATCGCGCTGGCGCTGGCCATGCTGGCGCGCCGACAGCGCGACCGCCGCGGCCGACAGCAGAATCGCAGCGAGCACCGCGATGTCGAGAAACTGGCCCGCGGCGCCGAGCGCGCGACCCACTTCGGGCCGCGCCTGGTCCGGGCGCATGAAGCGCACGCCTTGCGGCAGTTCGAGCTTCTCGGCCGCGTCGAGCTGCGCGGCTTCGCCGGCGAGCAGCACCGCGTTCTGCGTGCGGCTGCCGACGCCGACGAGCTGCGTCGCAGGCAGTGCCTGCGCATTGATCAGCGCGCGCGGCGCCAGATCGGTGAAGCCGGCCCCGCGATCGGGCTCGTACTCGATCACGCCGGTGACGCGGAAGGTCGATTCGCCGAGTTGCAGGCTCGCGCCGGGCTGCAATTGCAGCGTCTGCCAGGCGCGCGCATCGACCCAGACTTCATCGAGGCCCGGAACCTCGCGCGTCTCGTGCGCGGGCGCGAACGGCTGCGCGGCGATGCGCAGGGCACCGCGCAACGGATAGCCCGGCTCGGCCGCCTTCACCGCGACCAGCAGCGTGTCGTCGCCGGACAGGATCACGGACTGCAATTCGGTGATGCGCGCGGTGCGCAGGCCGAGCGCGCGCAGTTCGTCGAGCGTGGAATCGGGCAATGCGCTGCGGCTGCTGATGATCGCGTCGGCGCCGATCGCGTCGCCGCTCTGCTGCGTCACCGCGCGACGCACGCGATCGCTGAACAGCCCGACCGCCGATGCCGACGCCACCGAGACCACGAGCGCCAGCGTGAGGATCAGCAGCTCGCCGCTGCGCCAGCCGCGTCGCAGACGCCGCGCCGAGAAGCGCAGCGCTGCGAGCCAGCCGGCGTTGGCGGAAGTCGAAGCGCTCATTCGACGAGCCGCCCGTGGCTCAAGGTGAGCTGGCGATCGCAGCGCGCCGCGAGCGCGCGGTCATGCGTGACGAGCACGAGCGTGGTGCCCGAAACGCGATTGAGCTCGAACAGCTGCTGGACGATGCGCTCGCCGGTGTCGTGGTCGAGATTGCCGGTCGGCTCGTCCGCGAACAGGATGCGCGGCTCGCTGCAGTAGGCGCGGGCGATGGCGACGCGCTGCTGCTCGCCGCCCGACAGCTGATACGGATAGTGATTCAGGCGCGCCGACAGGCCGACGCGATCGAGCGCCGCCTTGGCGCGATCGCCCGCATCGGGCAGGCCGGCGAGTTCGGCCGGCAGCATCACGTTTTCGATCGCGGTGAAGCCGCCGAGCAGCTGGAACGACTGGAACACGAAGCCGACGCGCCCGGCACGCAAGGCGGCGCGCGCGTCCTCGTCGAGGCCCGACAGCGACTGGCCGTCGAGCCTGATCTCGCCGTGCGTCGGCAGGTCGAGCCCGGCGAGCAGGGACAGCAGCGTGGTCTTGCCCGAGCCGCTGCTGCCGACGATGGCGACGCTCTGGCCTTCAGCGATGCGCAAGTCCACCGCCTCCAGTATCGTCAGCTCGGTCTGCCCGCTGCGCACGCGCTTGCTCACGTCGACCGCTTCCACCACCGCCCGCCCGGACCCTTTCATGCCCGCCTGGTCTCGCGCCGTCTCCGCTGTAGGTTCCAGCTTAGGTTCCAGCTCCCGTTTGCTCATCCTGATCCTTGCCGTGTGGTGTGGTGCTGCGTTCGCTGCGCTGCCGATGCGGGCCGTCGCCGCCGAAAAGACGCCGGCGAATCAGCCGACGATCCTGGTGCTCGGCGACAGCCTGTCCGCCGGTTACGGGCTCGATGCTCAAGTGGGTTGGGTCAGCTTGCTGCAAAGCAAGCTCAAGGCCGAAGGGTTTCCGCACAGGGTCGCCAACGCGAGCATCTCCGGAGATACCACTTCGGGCGGCCTGGCCCGACTGCCTGCGGCCTTGGACCGGAACCAGCCGCAGATCGTTCTGATCGAGCTCGGCGGCAACGACGGCCTGCGCGGCCTGCCGCTCAAGGCCATGCGCGAGAACCTCTCGACGCTCGTCGACAAGGCGCGCGCGGGCGGGGCGCAGGTGCTGTTGTTCGAAATCATGATTCCGCCGAACTACGGTGCCGCCTACACCAAGGGCTTCTCCGACAGCTTCAAGCAGGTGGCCGAGGCCAAGCAGGTGCCGCTCGTGCCGTTCTTCCTGCTCCCGCTGGTCGGCAAGGACGGGGCCTTCCAGGACGACGGCATCCATCCGTCGGCGGCCTCGCAGCCGCTCATGCTCGAAGCGGTCTGGCCCCGCCTCGAGCCGCTGCTGAAAACCTTGAATCCGTAAGTTTTCATCGGGTCCAGGCGCGCCGCTGCATCCTCTGGACGCGGCGCCGCGTAGACAGCAGGACGGATCGCGAGGCGATCCGTCGTTGTGGTTTGTGAGTCACAATGAAAATAATATACGACACAAAATCACATGAAGATCGCAGTCATCGGCAGTGGAATCTCCGGACTCGGTGCGGCGCACTATCTGTCCCGGCGGCACGAGGTGTCGCTGTTCGAGGCCAGCGCCCGCATCGGCGGGCACACCAACACCGTCGAGGTCGATGACGGCCGCGGCGGCAAGCTGGCCATCGATACCGGCTTCATCGTCTGCAACCCGGTCAACTACCCGAACTTCTATCCGTTTCTCGACGAACTCGGCGTCGCGCGTCAGGACACCGACATGTCGCTCGGCGTCAGCGTCGACAACGGGCGCGTCGAATGGGCCGGCGACGAAAACCTGGCCAAGATCTTCGCCCAGCCCTCGCTGATGTTCTCGCCCGAGCACATCCGCATGCTGCTCGCGGTGCTGCGCTTCAACAAGGAAGTGAAGCAGCTCATCACCGAGGACCGGCTGCCCGACATCACGCTCGGCGAGTTCCTCGAGCGCGGCCACTACCCGATGAGCCTGCGCGTGCGCTACGTCGCCGCGATGGCCGGGCCGATCTGGAGCACTTCGACGCGCGGTGTGATGGCGTTTCCGTTTCCGTTCTTCGCGCGCTTCTTCGACAGCCACGGCCTGCTCAACGTCTACGAACGCCCGCAATGGCAGACGATCATGGGCGGCTCGCGCGTCTACGTCGACAAGCTGATTGCGGGCTTTCGCGGCCAGCTGCGCGCGAATACGCCGGTGCAGGCGCTGGAGCGCGATCACGAGGGTGTGAGCGTCTTCACCGCCGGCGGCGAGACCCGTTTCGACGCGGTCATCTGCGCGACGCACGGCGACCAGTCGCTGCGCCTGCTGCGCGATGCCGACGACGACGAACGCGATGTCCTGCGGTGCATCCGCTACGCCGACAACCACGCCTGGCTGCACACCGATGCCTCGCTGATGCCGCGTCGTCGCCTGGCTTGGTCGGCCTGGAACGCCTTGCTCGCGCGCGATACGCTCAGCGACGAGCCCATCGGCGTGAGCTACTGGATGAACCGGTTGCAGAACCTGCCCGGCCGCACGCCCTACATCGTCTCGCTGAATCCGCCGCACGAGCCGCGCGCGGCCACCGTGCTGTACCACGCGCGTTACGAACATCCGCTCTACGACACGCAGACCGTCGCCGCGCAGCAGCGCCTGCCGGCGATCCAGGGTCGTCGCCGCACCTGGTGGGCGGGCGCCTGGACGCGCTACGGCTTCCACGAAGACGGTTTCACGTCGGGCTTGCGCGCCGTCGCCGGCATCGATCGCGACTGCCTGCCGGGCTGGGCGCGCCTGTGAGTCCGCCCGTGCATGGCGAAGCTGCGGGCTGCCTGTATTCCGCGCAGCTCATGCACCGGCGCCGCGTCGCGCCGATCTATCGCTTCACGTATCGGCTGTTCTACCTGCTCGTCGACGTCGACCGCATCGACGAACTCGCAGCGGAACTGCGCGGCTTTTCGCGCAACCGATTCAATCTGCTCGCGCTGCACGACGCCGACTACGGTGATCGCAAGCGCGGGGTGTCCTTGCGCGGCTGGGCCGAGCGCCATCTCGCGCAGGCCGGGATCGATCTGCAAGGCGGGCGCGTTCGCCTGCTGACCTTGCCGCGCCTGCTCGGCTTCGCGTTCAACCCGATCAATCTCTGGTATTGCGAGCACGCGGGCGGCGAGCTGCGCGCGGTGATCGCCGAGGTCAACAACACCTTCGGCGAGACGCACGCCTACCTGCTGCCGGTTGCATCCGTGGCCGACGCGGCCGCGTATTCGTTGCGGCAGGGCAAGGACAAGTGCTTCCACGTGTCGCCGTTCTTCGATCTGGCCGGGCGCTACGAGTTCGAGATCGACGAACCGGCCGAGCGCTTGCGCGTGGTGATCCACGAGTCGCGCGAGGGCACGCCGATCCTCGATGCGACGTTGTCGGGTTCGCGCATCGCGCTGAGCGATCGCAATTTGCTGCTGCAAGTGCTGCGCATGCCGTGGATGACGCTCAAAGTCGTGGCGGGCATCCATTGGCAGGCACTCAAGATCTGGCTACGCGGCGGCCGCTATCACCGCAAGCCGCCGCCACCTTCCGCGGAGATGACGTGAACGAAAACGAAGCGACCGAAGAGCTGAGCCTGAGCCTGCCCAAGAAAGCGCGTTCGCTTGCGATCAGCCTGCGCGTACTGCTGTACATGCTGCGTGGCCTGCGCATCGGCAGCCTCGACGTGCGCCTGCCCAACGGCGAGCAGCGCTCGTTTCGCGGCAGCGAGCCGGGGCCGCACGGGCAGCTCGTCATCCACGATGCGGCGCTCGTCAGGCACGTGCTGCAAGGCGGCGAAGTGGGCTTCGGCGACGCCTATCTGGCCGGCTGCTGGGATTCGCCCGACCTGACGCGTTTGCTGATGGTGCTCTATCGCAACGAGCCGTATTACAAGGGCCCGTTCGAGTTCAACGCGCTCGGCCGTCTGTACGGCTGGATCCAGCACCAGCGGCGCGCGAACACCAGGCGTGGGTCCAAGGCCAACATCGAATATCACTACGATCTCGGCAACGCGTTCTACGAACTCTGGCTCGACGAGACGATGGCGTATTCGAGTGCGGTGTTCGAGTCGCCCGAGCAAAGTTTGCGTGACGCTTCGCTCAACAAATTCCGCCTGATGGCCGAGCGACTGCAGCTCGAACGCGGGCATCATCTGCTCGAAATCGGTTCGGGCTGGGGCGGCTTCGCGATCTATGCGGCCCAGCATTACGGCTGCACGGTGCATTCGATCACCTTATCGAACGAGCAGCTCGCCGAAGCGCAGCGCCGCGCGCAGGCGGCCGGCGTGGCCGATCGCGTGCGCTTCGAGATTCGCGACTATCGCGACGTGCATGAGCAATACGATCGAGTGGTTTCGATCGAAATGTACGAGGCAGTCGGCGAACGCTACTGGCCGGGCTATTTCAAGGCCATCGAGCAGGCGCTCAAGCCGGGCGGTCGCGCGGCGATCCAGGGCATCACCATCGATGAAGCGATCTTCGATCAATACCGAAACAAGCGCGATTTCATCCAGAAATACATCTTCCCGGGCGGCATGCTGTGCACGCCGACGCTGTTCCAGCAGCTCGCGAGCCGCGCCGGGCTGGTGCCCGAGAACACGCGCTTCCATGCGCTCGATTACGCCGAGACGCTTGCGCACTGGCATCGCAACGTACTCGCGGTGCGTGAGCAGGTGGTGCAGCAGTTCGACGAGCGCTTCCTGCGCATGTGGCGCTATTACCTGGCGTACTGCGAATGCGGTTTTCGCACCGGCAGCTGCGATCTGATGCAGATCGATCTCGTGAAGCCGCGCTGACGTGCAGGCCAGGGTTGAGCCCGAAGTCCCGCGCACGAACCTGTGGCGACGCGCCCAGGCGCTCGTGCTCGCCCAGCTGCGACAGGGCGCCACGCCGCACAGGCTCGCGCTGTCGGTCGCCATCGCCTCGGCGCTGGCCTTGTTCCCCGTGCTCGGCACGACGACCGTGCTGTGCCTGGCCCTCGGGTCGGCGCTCAAGCTCAATCACCCGCTCATGCAGTTCGTGAACTACCTGCTCTCGGGCTTGCAGCTGCTGGCGTTGGTTCCGCTGCTCAAGGCCGGCGAATGGCTCGGTGCTCCGCATCTGAGCCTGTCGCTGCCCGAACTGCAGGCGCGTTTCAGCGAGGCGCCGTGGGCGAGCCTGCGCGAATTCGGCGTCATCGCGCTCGGCGGCATCGGCGCCTGGGCGGTGGCGGCCCCGCTCTGGGCGCTGCTCGTCTATGCGCTGCTGCGGCCCTTGCTGGAGCGCGGGGCGAACCGGCGCGCGACCGACGGCTGAGCCCTCGCGATCCGGTACGGCGCTAAGCTTGCGGCGATCCCCATCCTTCATTCGGAGCGCCCATGTCCGCCTATCCCGTCGCCACCCAGGACACCTTGCTCGCCGCCCTCGGCATCGAGCTGACCGAGACCACGCCGCAGCGCGTCGCCGGCCGCATGCCGGTCGACCGCCGCACGCACCAGCCGTTCGGGCTGCTGCACGGCGGCGCCTCGGTGGCCCTGGCCGAGACGCTGGCCTCGCTTGCCGGCCAGCTCAACGTCGGCGAGGGCGAGATGGTGGTCGGGCTCGAAATCAACGCCAACCACCTGCGCGGCGTGCGCTCGGGCCACGTGATCGGGGTCGCCACGCCGGTGCACGTCGGCCGCCGCACCCAGGTCTGGGCCATCGACATCCGCGACGAGGCTGGCAAGCCGGTCTGCATCTCGCGCTGCACTTTGGCCGTCGTTCCGGCCGGTTGAGCTCAAATAAATCGCCCGAAGCCTGTTCGTGCCAGCAATTTCCTACAGAGAAGCATGATGACTGGAGGATAAGATGCTGGTAAGCAATGATTAAGTAATTTTTCTGTCCATTGCTTTCGGTTTTCAGGGTTCGGCTTTGCGGCCGATTCAGTTTTTTGGGGGACGGTTCCGCTGCGCGGGGCCGAAAATCGGGCCGCGCTGGGGCGGGCCGAGACACTTGGGGAATGCGATGAAGGGAATCAAAGGGTGGGTGGGCGCCTGCATGGCGCTTGTATTGACGGCTTGCGGAAGCGGTAGCGTCCAAAGCCCGGCATTCACGCCCGAGCTTCAATCTCTGCAGGTCACGCCGACGAGCTTCACGCTGGCGACCGGCGAAGATCGGCAGCTGACCGCGACTGCCACCTTCTCCACGCCGCCCGGCAGCAGCAGCCCGACGTCCGTCGAGGACGTGACCAAAAAGGTCAACTGGTCCAGCAGCGCGGCCGACGTCGCCACCGTCACCGGTGAGGGCCTGGTCGCCGGAGTCGGGGCGGGCACCGCCACGATCAGCGCCAGCTTCCATGGCAAGACCGCCACGTCGACGGTGAACGGTCTCGGCGTCGTGCTGCGCCAAGTGGTCATCACGCCGCAGACCGGCGTGACGACGCCGAACGGCAGCGTGAGCTATGCGGCGCAGGGAATCTTCAGCGACAGCCCGACCCCGCGCGCGCTGCCCGCCGACCGGACGATCACCTGGGCCATCGACAGCCTCGGCACGCTCAGCAACTCCACCGGTACCCCGGTCACGGTCACCGCCGGTACGGAGGAGGGTATCGCCACGCTGACCGCGACGGTGGATATCGGCACCGAAGGCAGCCCGCAGAACGTGACCGGCACCGCCCGGTTCGTCGTTGGCCAGGTTTCGGCCCTGAAAGTCGATCCGGCTACCCTCAGTCGCCCGGTCGGCGTCGGGGCTTCCTTCACCGCCATCGCCTCGTTCCGCACGCCCAGCGGCGGCACCGCGATCCCGGATCAGGCCGTTCCCGCCGTCTGGACCGCGACGCTGGTCGATGGCACCACCGATCCGACCGTCGACAGCAGCTGCAGCACCGGCATCTCCAGCTGCACCGTTACCGGGAAATCGGCCGGCAAGGTCAAGGTCACGGCCTCGTATCTGACGTTCAGCGCCGACGCCAACCTCGACGTCACCGAGGCGATTCTGAGCAGCATTGCGGTCAAGTCGCTCGATCCGAGCGTGCCGATCAGCGCAACGCGCGTCGCCAAGATCCCGTTGGGCGCCGGTCCGAGCTTCGCTGTCGACTACACCTACACCGACGGCATCACCGGCGGCGCGCGCAGCGATGCCGACAAGGTCAACTGGTCGATCCCTGCCTCCAGCACCATCATTTCGCTCGCGGTGGATAGCGGGACCAACCAGGCTCAGGTGGTTTCCAGCGCCAAGGGCACTTCGTCACTGACCGCCACCACCGGCAACGTCTGCGCCGATCCCGAAGATCCGGCCGTGCGCAAGTCTTGCACCGACACCATCAGCATCGAGGTGACGGATGCTGCCGTGCAGTCGCTGCTGGCGCTGCGCCCGAGCAAGGCCTACGTGGCCCTGAATCGCCAGAAGCAGTTCATTCCGGTCGGCAAGTTCAGCGACGGCACCGCAGCGGATCTGCCGGTCACCAGTGTGAGCTGGAGTTCGGATGACGAGACCATCGCCTCGGTGGTGAAGACCGGGGCCAGTGCCGGCACCGCCACCGCGCTGCAGGCGCCGGTCGCGGGTTCGCCGCTGCCGGCCACCAAGATCAAGGCCAGCCTCAACGGCTCGACAGCCGAGGCGGACTTTGTCGTCACCAACGGCGGCTGCTCGATCCCGGTGCGCGAGGCCGATGGGGCGACCATCCAGGAAACCGAGCCGCTCGGCGTTTGCCTGCTCTGCGGTGTCAACAACGGGCTCAACGTCATTAACGACACGGATGCGGATTTCGGCCAGATCAATGTCGGTGTGGGCCTGCTGAATACCTACCGCGGCTTCGACATCAAACTGGGTAGCCAGGGCGGCGCCGCCGGTTCCAAGCCGGGCTTCATCGTCAGCGCCCCGGCGGGCCCGCTGGTGCTCGCCAATGTCCTTGCGCAGCTCGAAGTCAGCACGCTGAGCGACGGCAACGTGAAGGAGAGCAGCGCCGAGGGTATCGGCCTGCGTGTCGACCTGCTCGGCATTACGCTGATCGGCGGCAAGCGGTACGAACAGGCCCTGGTGGCGATGGATACCTCCGAGAGCTTCGACGGCCTGCGCCTGCGTCTGCGTTCCGGAACCGCCACTGCGCTGCAGACCATTAACGTGTTCGACGCCTGCGCGGACAGCGAGCCGTCCGGTTCGGAGCTGGTCGGCATCGACAGCATCGTTACCGAGCCGGAACTGCCGGGCAAGCAGCTGCAGGTCGGCAGCCCGGTCACCTTCATCGCACGGGATCTCACCGGCCAGGCGATCTACGCCGACGCGGTCACCTGGACCAGCAGCAACCACAGCGTACTGGCCGACCCGGCCGTCGGCGGCGGAGGCGGCGCCTCCGGCAAGGCTCTGGCCGCAGGCACCACGGTCATCACCGCCACGCTGAAGGACCAGTCGCAGTGCCTGGGCAAATGCTCGGCCAGCTACACGTTGACCGTCGTGCAGAACTATTGCTCAGCGCCGCTGACGCCGGAGAACGCGAAGGTCGATTCCGGCGCGTTTGGCCTCTGCCTGCTCTGCAGTGTCACCGACAGGAACAATGTCATCGACAGCTCGCCGGGTGCTTCGCCGGCGAAGATGAACGTCAATCTCGCGGTGCTCGGCGGCACCTCGCTCAGCGTCAGCTCGAAGGACGGTTCGGCGTACACCCCGGGTCAGCCCGTCGGCTTCCTGATCGGTGATCCGACTACGGCACTCAGTGTTGATCTGCTGTCGCAGTACGAGATCCGCACGCTGCGCAACGGCGCGGTCCAGGAAAGCTGGACGCAGGCCGGACTGCTGGATCTCGAATTGCTCGGCCTGAACGTCGACCTGACGCCGGATACCCGGCTGTTCCGCAGTGCGCAGCCGACCACCAAGGCCTTCGATACGGTGGAACTGCGCGTGAGCTCGCTGGCCGGCGTCACCTACTCGGTGCCGGTCTACTCGGCCTGCCCGGCGACGAATCCGGAGCCCGCGGCGCCGTAAGCCGGTAACGGCAACAAGAAGGGCGGCCTCCGGGCCGCCTTTTTTTGTGCACGGCCGTCGGTGTGACCCGCCCGGAGGCAGAATCGGCCTCACCGCCGAGGCACGAGCGTTACCCGACGCTCGGTTCCGCTGGCCAAAGCAGGTAGAATTCCGCGCCCGAGGACGACGGCTGGACGAGATTGCAGCCCCTTGGGCCACCTGATTCCAGGTTGAAGGCTCCGATTCGTGAGCCGTAGCTGCTCGTTGTTCCGCCCGCTCTTTTCAACGAAGGAAGGTTTTTCTCTCATGAAGAAGCCCGTCAAGGTCGCCATCACCGGCGCCGCCGGCCAGATCGCCTACTCCCTCATCTTCCGCGTCGCGTCCGGCTCCATGCTCGGCCCCGACCAGCCGGTGATCCTGCAGCTGCTCGACATTCCGGATTCGCTCGAAAAGCTCAAGGGCACCGTCATGGAAATCGACGACTGCGCTTTCCCGCTGGTGTCCGGCGTGGTCGCCACCGCCGATGCCAACGAAGCCTTCGACGGCACCGATTACGCTTTGCTGGTCGGCGCGCGTCCGCGCGGCCCGGGCATGGAGCGCAAGGACCTGCTCTCGGCCAACGGCGCGATCTTCGTTCCGCAAGGCAAGGCGCTGTCGGACAACGCCAGCCGCGACGTCAAGGTGCTGGTGGTCGGCAACCCGGCCAACACCAACGCGCTGATCGCCGCGTCGGCCGCCAAGAAGCTCGACCCGAAGCAGTTCACCGCCATGGTCCGCCTCGACCACAACCGCGCCATCAGCCAGCTGGCCACCAAGACCGGCACCTCCGGCAACGACATCGACAAGGTCATCATCTGGGGCAACCACTCGGCCACCCAGTACCCGGACATCAGCCACACCACCATCGGCGGCAAGCCGGCCAAGAGCCTGGTGTCGCAGGAATGGATCGAGAAGGACTTCATTCCGGTCGTGCAGCAGCGCGGTGCCGCCATCATCAAGGCGCGTGGCCTGTCGTCGGCCGCTTCGGCCGCCTCGGCCGCGGTCGACCACATGCGCGACTGGGCGCTCGGCACCGATGGCAAGTGGGTGTCGATGGGCATTCCGTCCGACGGCAGCTACGGCATCGCCCCGGGTGTGGTCTACGGCTACCCGGTCACCTGCAAGAACGGCCAGTACGAGATCGTGCAGGGCTTGTCGGTCGACGAGTTCAGCCGCGCCCGCATGACCGTCACCGAAACCGAGCTGCGTGAAGAGCGCGCCGCGATCGAAGACCTGCTCAAGTAAGCCATTCCGCTTGCTGCCGCGACCTTTACCGGTCGCGGGCTGTATCGAAACCCCGCCGGATCGTTCCGGCGGGGTTTTTCGTTTCGAAAAGTTCGACTCGGGGTGCCCCGACGCCTAGACAAACCATACCGATGGCCGCGGATTCGTCCGGCTCGTGAAGTTTTGTCTACAGGCGGCAACGCGGTGATCGAGCACCATGAGCTCACACCGAATCCACTTCGCGAGTCACTCGCCATGAAACTGCAGCCTCTTCGCGGTGCCGCCCTGATCGTCCTGGGTCTGCTGGGCTTGTCCGCGGGCCTCGATGTTTCGGCCTACGAGTACCCTGCGGACGAGAAAGGCAAAGTCGCCAGCGGCAGCGCGCAGTTCCAACCCTGGGACAATCAGGGACAGCTGCCGGAAGGTGATTCGAGGCTGGCCGAGCTGCGCGGAATCAACGCCCAGATCGCCGATCGCAGCGCTCGCCTCGAAGCCACGGCCTTCAATCTCAAGATGATGGAGGCGCAGATCCGGGACAAGGCCCGCCTCGCGAGCCTGCATACCGACTACCAGTCGCAGCTCGAGAGCTACCAGCGCTGGCTCGAATCGGCCGAGCGCCGTCGTCAGGCCATTCTCGGCCAGGCCGATCCGCAGGGCATGCTGGTGTCGCCCTCGTTCAAGGCGATCAACGCGAACTACGCCAGCGCCCGGTGAAAAACGCATGAAGCGCCAGCCCCCGCATCGGCGGGGGCTTTTTCATGGAGGCGGGACGGTGCGTGGATAATGGCCGGCCTTTCAACGCCTCAGCGTCCGAGCGCCATGCCCCAGCCCTCCGCCGAATCGCGCTATGCGCGCCTGCTCACGATCGCCGGTTCCGACAGCGGTGGCGGCGCGGGTATCCAGGCCGATCTCAAGACCTTCGCCGCGCTCGGCTGCTACGGCATGAGCGCGATCACCGCGCTGACCGCACAGAACACCACCGGCGTGCGCGCGATCCACGCGACGCCACCCGAGTTCCTGAGCCAGCAGATCGACGCGGTCGTCGAGGACATCGGTGTCGACGCGGTGAAGATCGGCATGCTGCATTCGCCCGAGATCGTGCGCACGGTCGCCGGGGCGATCGTGCGTCACCGGTTGCCGAACGTGGTGTTCGACCCGGTGATGGTCGCGACGAGTGGTGCGCGGCTCATCGACGAGCCGGCGGTCGAAGTGCTGGTGAAGGAACTGTTTCCGCGCACGAGCCTGGTGACGCCGAATCTCGACGAGGCCGCCCTGCTCGTCGGCTTCGCGATCCACGACGACATCACGCTGCAGCGCGCGGCCGAGCGCCTGATCGCACGCGGAGCGCGCGCGGTACTGCTCAAGGGCGGTCACCTGCCCGGCGAGGACGTGGTCGACCTGCTGCTGACCGCCGACGGTAGCCGCCAGATCTGGCGGGCCTCGCGCATCCACAGCCGCAACCTGCACGGCACCGGCTGCACGTTGTCTTCGGCGATCGCCGCGCAGCTGGCGCTCGGCGACGATCTGGTCGCAGCGGTCGGCGCGGCGCGCGACTACGTGCGCAAGGCCATCGAATCGGGCGCAGCCGTGCGCACGGGGCGCGGTCACGGGCCGCTCGACCATGGCTTCGCCCCCAGGCCGATGCGCAAGCTGCCCGCTCAGGGCTGAAGCACCGAAATCTGCGCGTTCACCACGGCCGCGTAAAATGCGCGCTGGCTTTCGAATCGAGCGCGCCCACATGCCCGCCTGCGTGGTTTATCGCTGCAGCAAGCAGCAGGAGATGTATCTGTACCTGCGCGCCGGGCTCGCGCCCGAGACGCTGCCCGAGCCCTTGTTGGTACGCACGGGCCGGCTCACCGAGGTCATGCGGATCGAGCTGAGCCCTCAGCGCAGGCTCGCACGCGTCGACGTCAACCGCGTCATCGAGCAGCTCGCCGGGCCGGGCTTTTACCTGCAGATGCCGCCCAACGGACAAATCCAGGTCCAGCTCAACGAAGGCGAGTATTGAGTGGATATCTTTCACCTGATCCCCGGCCAGTCGCCGCGCAGGCTCGATCGGGTCGACGAGCTGCCTGAAGAAGGTCTGCTGTGGATCGATTTCATCCGCAGCGATCATCAGGACTGGCCGGCGATCGTGCAGCCGCTCGTCGACGCCGAGATCGACGTCGAACACATTTCCGACAGTCTCAACGGCCGCCATCCGCCGTTCTTCGACGGCACCGGCGACTACGACATGCTGATCTTCGAAGGCCTGGGGCCCAGCGACGATCCGTTTCCGCTCGATACGCGCGTCGGCGCGATGTTCCTGTTCGATCGCCTGCTCGTGAGCGTGCGCGAGGCCGATGCGCCGAGCTATACGCAGGTGCAGCAGCGGCTCGCCAACGGCCGCCTCAAGTGCCCGCCGACGCCGGTGCTGCTCGCGCAGTTCATTCTCGACGCGATGGTCGATCGCTACCTCAAGGTGCGCGAGGTGCTCGATACGCGGCTCACCGCGCTGCAGGACGATCTGCTCGATCCGGCTTCGCCGACCAAGCAATGGCGCCCGCTGCTCGCCGCGCGCCGTGTCGTGCGCCGGCTCGAATCGCTCGGCGACGCGCAGCACGAGGCGCTCGACGCCTGGCGTCGCGGCAGCCGCTTCGACTGGACGCAGGGCGAGGAAGTGCGCTTTCGCGACATTGTCGAGCACGTGGTGCGCGTGACGCATCATGCGGGCAACCTCGAACGCGACGTCGAGTCCGCGATCGATCTGCACTTCGCGGCGATGGGCTATCGCACCAACCGCATCATGAAGCTGCTGACGGTGATCTCGGCGATCTTCTTTCCGCTCAACTTCATCACCAGTCTGTACGGCATGAACTTCGAGTACATGCCCGAGCTGCACTGGCGCCATGGATACTTCCTCGTGCTCGGCCTGCTCGCGAGCACCGCCGCCGTGCTGCTGCTGTGGTTCCGGCAGCGGCGTTTCTTCTAGGGCTTCCGTGTCAGGACGTGAATTGAATGTCGCGCTGTCGCCGCTCGATGCGACGCCTTCGGCACCGCTGCTGGCGCGCGTGTGCTTCGGCGACGCACCGGGCCGAGGCGTGGCCGACGTGCTCGTGCCGTTGCCGCCGTTGTCGGAGCCGCGCTGCGAATGGTGGTTCGCGCAGAACGACGAGCTGCGGCGCTTCGAACGCCATGGCTACGCCTGCGCGGACGACGGCACGCATCTGTTCTTTCGCCGCCTCGACACCGCCGCGAGCGACATCGAAGCCGCCGCCGAGCACGCCTATCGCGATCTGCTCGCCTTGCTCGAAGACAGCGGCTACCGCGAGCTGCTGCGCATCTGGAATTACTTCGACGAGTTGACCGTTGGCGAAGGCGACGACGAGCGCTATCGGCGCTTCTGTCTCGGCCGCCATCGCGCGATCGTCGCGCCGGATTTCGAGCGTCGGCTGCCCGCGGCGACCGTGATCGGAACCACGCGCGCCGGCCTGCACCTGTTCGGTTTCGCGTCGAAGCAGGCCGGCGAGCAGATCGAGAATCCGCGCCAGACCAGCGCGTTTCGCTACCCACGCGAATTCGGGCCGCGATCGCCGAGCTTTTCGCGCGCCACGCGCTACGGCTCGCAGCTGCTCGTCTCGGGCACCGCCGCGATCGTCGGCCATGAGACCCGTCACGCCTACGACGCAGTCGCGCAGGCGCAGGAGATGCTCGCCAACGTCGACGCACTGCTGACCCAGGCCGGTGGCGCGTGGACGCCGAGCCTGCTGAAGCTCTACGTGTTCGATCCGGCCGATGCGCCCGCCGCCAGGGCCGCCGTGCTCGCGCGCTTCGGCGCCGAGGCGCCTCTGCTCGTGCTCAACGGCGAAGTCTGCCGGCGCGGCCTGATGGTCGAGATCGAAGGCCTGTTCGAGCAACGAAGCGAACAGCGCAACGTGCAGCGCATCGGGCAGCGCGCATGAGTCCGCAACGCTACGAGCTCTGGATCGGCCTGCGCTACACGGCCGGGCGCCGACGCAATCGCCTGGTCTCGTTCATTTCGCTGGCCTCGATGCTCGGCATCGCCATCGGCGTCGCCACGCTGATCGCCGTGCTGTCGGTCGTCAATGGCTTCGAGCGCGAGCTGAAATCGCGCGTGCTCGCGATGTCCGCGCATGCGTCGATCTATGCGTTCGAAGGCCATCTCCAGAACTGGCGCCAGCTTGCGGATCAGACGCGAAGCAACGGGGACGTGGTCGCGGTGGCGCCGTTCGTGAGCGGCGAAGTGCTGGTTCGCGCGGGCAACGAAAACCTCGGCGTTCCGGCGTTCCAGGGCGTGCTGCCCGAAGAGGAAACCCAAGTCACCGACATCGCGAAATACATCGTCGATGGCCGTTTCGACGGGCTCGTCGCCGGTGGCTACGGCATCGTCATCGGACATGAGC
This sequence comes from Hydrocarboniphaga effusa AP103, assembly GCF_000271305.1. Lineage (GTDB taxonomy): Bacteria > Pseudomonadota > Gammaproteobacteria > Nevskiales > Nevskiaceae > Hydrocarboniphaga > Hydrocarboniphaga effusa. Next base: position 1,740,457 of record NZ_AKGD01000001.1, on the reverse strand, counting down.
TCGCCAAGAAGCTCAAGGTCGGAATCGGCGACAAGATCGGCCTGCTGACCTTGCAGACCAAGCCCAACGGTGACTTCCTGCCGCGGCTGCGCCAGTTCGCGGTGGTCGCGATCTTCAATGCCGGGCTTTACGAAGTCGACATGAAGGCCGCCTACATTCATCTTGCCGATGCGCAGGCGCTGTTCGGCGCCGGCGAGGGCGTCACCGGCCTGCATCTCAAGCTCAGCGATCCGCTGCGCGCTCCGAGCATCGCGATGCAAGTGGCCTCGTCGCTGCAAGGTTTGTTCTACGTCGACGACTGGACGCGCTCGCACGACAATTTCTTTCGCGCGATCGCGAGCACCAAGAGCGTGATGTTCATCATCTTCTCGCTGATCGTCGCGGTGGCCGCGTTCAACATCGTGTCGACGCTGGTGATGGTGGTGCACGACAAGCAGGCCGCGATCGCGATCCTGCGCACGCTCGGTTCGACGCCGCGCTCGATCATGCTGATCTTCATGGTGCAGGGCACGCTGATCGGCGCGATCGGCACGCTCGCGGGCGCGGCCGGCGGCATCGCGCTGTCGCTGAGCCTGGAGTCGCTCGCGAGCGCGTTCCAGGCCATCAGCGGGCATCAGCTGATGTCGGCCGAGGTCTACGATCTCGGCGAGCTGCCTTCGGATCTGGCGGCCTGGGACGTGATCCGCATCAGTCTCATGTCGCTGCTGCTCGGGCTTGGATCGACTTTGTATCCGGCCTGGCGCGCGTCGAAAATGCAGCCGGCCGAAGCGCTGCGCTACGAATGATCGAGCCACTGCGCCTGGTCCTCGTGCGGCCCGCGCTCGCCGACGACGCTTGATCACAATCCGAATTCGCAATCGTCTGGACAACATCGCAATGCCCAAAGCCATCCGCATCAACCAAGCCGGCGGTCCCGAAGTCATGCAGTACGTCGACGTGCAGGTCGGCGAACCCGGTGCGGGCGAAGTCCGTATCAAGCATCACGCCGTCGGCCTCAACTACATCGACGTGTATTTTCGCGACGGAACCTACGAGCAGCCGATGCCCGGCAGCATCGGGCTCGAAGCTTCGGGTGTGATCGAGGCCGTTGGCGCGGGTGTCGGCGACTTCAAGGTCGGCGATCGCGTCGCCTACACGGGTCGACCGCTCGGCGCGTATGCGACCGAGCGCCTGGTGCCCGCATCGCTGCTCGTGAAACTGCCCGACTCGATCGAGCACGACACCGCGGCCGCGATGATGCTGCAAGGCCTCACGGTGGACTATCTGTTCAACCGCAGCTTTCCGCTCAAGGGCGGCGAGACGATCCTGTTTCACGCGGCCGCCGGCGGCGTCGGCCTGATCGCCTGCCAATGGGCGCGCGCGCTCGGCGTCACCGTGATCGCCACCGCGAGCACGCAGGACAAGCTCGATCTCGCCAAGGCGCATGGCGCAACGCACCTGATCAACTACCGCAGCGAGAACGTCGTCGAGCGCGTGAAGGAAATCACCGGCGGACGCGGTGTTCCGGTGGTCTACGACGGCGTCGGCGCGGACACTTTCAAGATATCGCTCGACTGCCTCGCCAAGTTCGGCACGCTGGTGTCGTTCGGCAACGCCTCCGGCGTGGTCCCTCCGTTCACGCTCAACGATCTGTCCTCGCGCGGCTCGCTGTACGTGCAGCGTCCGACGCTGTTCCACTACACGGCCGAGCGCGCCTCGCTCGACCAGATGGCCGCGCGCCTGTTCGAGGTCGTCGGCAGCGGCAAGGTCAAGGCCAGCATCGGCCAGCGCTACGCGCTCGCCGACGCGGCGCAGGCGCATCGCGATCTCGAAGCGCGCAAGACCACGGGCTCGACGATTCTGGTTCCCTGACCCGAGTCCGCGATGCTGACGCAGCTGCTTGGCGTCGGGCTCGGCATCGTCGTTGGCCTGGTGTTCGGACTCAGCCGCGACGTTTGCGGCATGAGCTTAGACCCGCGGTTTTGGCGCGCTAAACTCGTCGGCCCATGAAAATTGACGACATCGAAGCCTTCGTGACGGTGGTGCGCTGCCAGTCGATCAGCGCGGCGGCGCAGGTGTTGGAGCTCACGCAGCCGGCGGTCACGCGGCGCATCCAGAACTTCGAGGAAGCGCTCGGTGTGGTGCTGCTCGATCGCAACACCAAACCGCCGCGCCCGACCGCGATGGGCAAGCTCGTCTACGAGCGCTGCCTGCAGGTGATGCGCGAAGTCGAAGGCCTGCGTCACCTGGTCACCAGCGATGCGCAGCCGAGCGGCAGCCTGCGGCTCGGCGTGGTGCAGATGGTCGGCGACATCGCCCTGCTCGATGCGCTGCCCGAGTTGCAGCTCGAATTCCCCGATCTGTCGGTGCAGGTGTCGACGGGCTGGAGCAGCGCGCTGCTCGACCGGCTCAAGGATGGCGAACTCGATGCGGCCATCGCGCTGTTTCCGCCCGGACGCAACTATCCCGAGGAATGGGTCGTGCGCCCGCTCGGCCAGGTACCGCTGCGCGTGGTTGCGCGCAAGGACGATTTTCCGAAGCGCGCGTACCGGCTCGCCGATTGCGCCGATCGCGGCTGGATCCTCAACCCGGACGGCTGCGGCTTTCGAGCCACCTTGCATCGCATGCTGACCGCGCAGGGTTTGGCGATGCGTACCAATCTCGAAATCTTCGGTGCCGAACTACAGCTCGGGCTGGTCGCCGGCGGCATGGGCCTGGGGCTCATGGCCGAGCCGCTGCTCGAACGCAGCGCCTGGCGCGATCAGCTGCGCGCGCTTCCGCTCGGCGATTTCAAGCCCACGCTCGATCTCGTGATGCTGCATCCCAAGCTGATCGGCAAGCTGCAGCGGCCGCTGCAAAGGCTGGCCGATGCGATCGAACCCGCTTTCGCAGTCGTATCTCCCATGCAGGTAAAAACCGGCACCTGACGCCGTGCCCCCAGTGCATTTCTGTTTGGCTAAACATTTATTTAGAAAAGACAAAGCGACATTCGTGATCGGACTGTTGCTTCCGAAACAACATATGGATGGCTAATAAAGGTCTTTCACCTTTATGCGCAGAATGACTAATTTGAGCTCCACGCCATTCGGCGCTTGCATGATGCATCGGAGCTCGACGTGCCCACGCCAATCGATCGCAACCGGCAGACCACCGTCGCCGACGAGGCCCAGCGAGCCGTTCGCGCGCGCGGGCTGACGCGTCGCTTCGGCACGCGAGCCGTTCTCGACGGCCTGGATCTCGACGTCGCGCCGGGCGAATTCGTTGCCCTGCTCGGACGCAGCGGCTCGGGCAAGACCACCCTGCTGCGCGCGCTCGGCCGCCTCGATCGCATCAGCGAAGGTCATCTCGAAACGCCAGCCGCTGTTGCGACGGTGTTCCAGGAGCCGCGCCTGCTGCCGTGGAAGCGCGCCTGGCAGAACATCGCGCTGGGCTTGCGGGCGCCCGATGCACGCCGGCGTGCGCTCGACGCTCTGAATGAAGTGGGTCTCGCCGAACACGCGCAAGCCTGGCCTGCGACGCTCTCGGGCGGACAGGCGCAGCGCGTTTCGCTCGCACGTGCGCTGGTGCGCGATCCGAAGTTGCTGCTGCTCGACGAGCCCTTCGGCGCGCTCGATGCGCTTACGCGCATGAGCATGCACAAGCTCGTGCAGAAGCTCTGGCGCACGCATCGTCTGGCGGTGTTGCTCGTCACGCACGATGTCGACGAGGCCGCACTGCTCGCCGATCGCGTGCTGGTGTTGTCGCAGGGCCGCATCGAGCACGAAGAACGCATCGTGCTGCCGGCGGTTCGCTCGGTCGATCAGCCGGAGTTTCGTGCGCTGCGTCGTCGCCTGCTCACGAGTCTGGGCGTCGAAGTCGCCGACGAAGCCATCGCCGCTGCGCCTGCGCGCCTGGCGCCCGGAGCCCTGCGATGAGCGCGCGTCTGCTCGATTCGCGCCTGCTGAGCCCGATCGCTGTGCTTGTGCTGTGGGAACTCGGATCGCGACTGGGCTTGATTCCAACCTTGATCATGCCGGCACCGTCCGCGCTCGTCGGCACCTTCGGTGATCTGCTGTTCTCGGGCCGCCTGATCGAGCATCTGCTCGTCTCGCTGCATCGCGCCGGCCTCGGGCTGCTGATCGGCGTGTCGTTCGGCACCGTGCTCGCGCTGATCGCGGGGCTTTCGCGCCGCGGTGAGGCGGCCACCGATCCGCTCATGCAGGTGCTGCGCGCGCTGCCGTTTCTCGGCGTGATTCCATTGTTCATCCTGTGGTTCGGCATCGGCGAGCTGACCAAGGTCGCGCTGATCGCGCTCGCGACGAAGACGCCGATCTACCTGACGCTCTACGGCGGCATCCGCGGCGTCGACGCCAAGCTCGTCGAAGCCTCGGAAACGCTCGGCCTCAATCGGCTCGAACTGATCTGGCACGTGATCCTGCCCGGCGCGCTGCCGTCGTTCTTCGTCGGCCTGCGCTATGCGCTCGGCATTTCGCTGCTCGCACTCGTCGCGGTCGAGCAGATCAACGCCAATTCGGGCATCGGCTATCTGATCAACGAAGCGCGCGACTTCATGAAGACCGACGTGATCATGGTCTGTCTGCTGATCTACAGCGTGCTCGGCCTGCTCACCGACGCCTTCGTGCGACTGCTCGAACGTCATGCGCTGGCCTGGCGCCCGCTGATGCCTTCGCTGCGCGCCGCCTGATCGTCGTCTGATCGTCGTCTGATCTCTCAGCTTCTTTCGCCGCATCACACATTCGCTGCATCCAACCATCATCGCATTCATCAGGAGCCTTCCATGTCGTATGCACTTTCCCTGCAAGCCCACGTGCCTCATGAAGGCCAGCTCAAGGTCACCCGCCTGCAGCCGACCTTCGGTGCCGAAGTCGAAGGCCTCGACCTGCGCGAGCCGCTGACGCCCGAGCTGCGCGACGAAGTGCGCGCGCTGATCGTCCAGCACAAGGTCATCTTCCTGCGCGATCAGCACATCACGCGCGAACAGCAGCTCGCGTTCGCGACGCAGTTCGGCCCGCCGGTGATCCACCCGCTGCAGAAGCTCAAGGAAACGCAGCGCAAGGAAGACCTGCCGCAGGGCATGCACACCATCGTGCCGCCGACGGCCGAATACGGCCACATTCCGAAGCGCCGCACCTGGCATTCGGACGGCAGCTGGACGTATCCGGTGGCTTTCGCCTCGTTCCTGCGCGGCGTCGAGGTGCCGGAAGTCGGCGGCGACACGATCTGGGCCGACGCCGGCGCGATCTATCGCGGCCTGCCGGATCGTCTGAAGGCCAAGCTCGAAGGCCTCTACGTGACCCACGAATACAAGGAGCTCGCGCTGTCGGGCATCTCGCATCCGATCGTCGCGCATCCAGCCGTGATCAATCACTCCGAGACCGGCGAAGACCTGCTCTACGTCGATTTCATCATGCATCCGTGGATCGTCGGCTGGGATCGCGCCGACAGCGAAGCCCTGCTCAGCGAAATCTACGAAGAAGTGCTGCGCCCCGAATACCACCTGCGCCTCAAGTGGAAGAAGGGCACGCTGGCGATCTGGGACAACCGCTCCACCTTGCACACCGCGATCCACGACTACGGCGATTATCCGCGCCGTGTCGAGCGCGTCGTCGTCGGCAGCAACGACGTTCCGTCGCGCGACCCGAGCAAGCGCTTCGTGCTGCCGGCGTAAGTGCTGAAAACCCCTCTCCCTGCGGGAGAGGGGCAGGGGTGAGGGACTCTCCGGCACGGGCCAGTCTTGCTCTTGCTGCGAGGCCCTCATCCGCCCCTTCGGGGCACCTTCTCCCGGAGGGAGAAGGGAAAAGCCATTCACTCAATCAAAGGTCGTCGCCAGCGGCCTTCCGCCCCCGCTTTGCCTGCGCTCGCCACCCGACATCGAGACGCGACGCCTCTACCTTCCCAGGATTCTCAATGTCGATTTCGAAATTCACCGCCGCAACGACGGTTCGAGGACGCCGTTCGGCGATCTCGTTCGCGATTGCTTCGCTGTTCGGCTCCGTCAGCGCGGCCAGTTTCGCGCAGGAAGCCAACCCCGGCTCGTTGCCGCTGCAAGTCGCCGCGGCCGATGACGTCGCCAACATCGAAACCATCGTCGTCACCGGCACGCGCGGCAATGCGCGAACGGTCGCCGACAGCCCGGTGCCGATCGACGTGATCGGCGGCGAGCAGCTCGAAAAGCTCGGCGGCAGCAGCGGCGCGCTCAAGGACGCGCTCGAACAGCTCGCGCCGTCCTTCGTCACCAACACGCGCGGCAACGCGACCTGGGGCACGGTGTCCAAGCCCGCGGGGCTGCGCGGGCTCTCGGGTGCGCACGTGCTCGTGCTCGTCAACGGCAAGCGCCGCCACAACAGTGCGCTGCCGACGATGGCGGCTGACAGCCAGGCGATCAACGCCAACCCGGTCGATCTCGATTTCATTCCGGTATCGGCGATCGATCACATCGAAATCCTGCGCGATGGTGCGGCTGCGCAGTACGGCTCGGACGCGATCGCGGGCGTCATCAACGTGATCCTCAAGAGCAACAGCAGTGGCGGCTCGGTGAGCACCACGCTCGGCCAGCGCTACAAATTCCAGGACCGCCAGGACGGCGAAACCGTGCTCGCCACCGGCAACTACGGTTTCAAGTTCGGCGACACCGGCTACTTCAATCTGGCGGCCGATGCGCGCAAGCAGAACTGGACGCTGCGCGTGAACCCGGCCACCGAAGCCTTCTACTATCCGCTCGAAGACGGCTCGCCCGATCCGCGCGAAGCCGAAGTCGACAAGCGCAAGTTCCGCGGCGGCACGCCGAAGATCAAGTCGTTCAACCTGAGCTTCAACGCGGCGCTGCCGCTCGACAACGGCATCACGCCGTATGTCTTCGGTTCGTTCGGACGCCGTGACGGCGAGCTCGGCCAGAGCTATCGCCGCGCGACCACGGCCAACGTGATTCCAGAGCTGCTGACCGATGTCGTGCTGACGCCGACCACCTATCTCAACGAGCTCGACTACCAGCTCGCCAGCGGCGTCAAAGGCCAGGTCAGCGAGTGGAACTGGGATCTCAGCACCACCTACGGCCGCAACCGCGTCGATCTCTACGAGAAGAACTCGGTGAATGCGTCATTGGGGCCGGATTCGCCGAGCAACTTCGCCACCTTCACGCCGATCTTCGATCAGCTCACGACGAATCTCGATTTCACGCGCGGCTTCGACATCGGCTGGTCTTCACCGTTGCAGGTGTCGTTCGGCTTCGAGCACCGCTACGAGAGCTTCCAGACCATCGTGCGTGATCCGCTTTCGTATGCGAACGGCGGCTACGTGTTCCCCGGTGGTCCGCTCGCAGGCCAGCCCGCCGCGATCGGTGCGCAGGCCGCGGTGCTGGTGCTGCCCGAAGACGCGGCCGATCTCGATCGCCAGAACGTCGCGACTTACGTCGACCTCGGTCTGAACCTGACGTCGAAGTGGTACGCCGCCGTCGCGGGTCGTTACGAGAATTACAACGACAGCGCCGGCGATACCTGGAGCGGCAAGCTCACCTCGCGCTACGACTTCGCTCCGGGCATCGCCTTGCGCGGCACCGTGAGCAATGGCTTTCGTGCGCCCTCGCTGTCGCAGACCGGTTTCGCGAGCGGCTCGCAAGGCCCGTTCATCGTCAACGGCCAGATCGCCGGCGTGACCACGTCGCGCAACGCGCGTCCGGATTCGGCGCTCGGCCAGGCGCTCGGCGCCACCGAACTCAAGCCCGAAAAGTCGCTCAACACGAGCATCGGCCTGAGCCTGCAGCTGCTCAAGGACTTGAGCATCGACATCGACGCGTACCATATCCTGCTCGATGATCGCATCGCGCGCACGACCACGCTGCGCGGAAGCGGCATCTCGCAGATTCTCAGCGACAACGGGCTCGATCCGAACCAGGCGGTGTCGTACAACACCAATGCGATCGACACCAGGACGCGCGGCGTCGACGTGGTGGCGAGCTACCTGCAGCGCTTCGGCGCGTCGGGTTGGGGAACGCTGCGCTACAACCTCGGCTTCAACTACAACAAGACCACGATCGAGAACATCAAGGACACGCCGGAGCAGCTCGCCGATCTCGGCCTGAGCTTGTTCGATCGCGTCGCGCAGAGCTATCTGACCGTCGCGCTGCCGAGAACCAAGACGCTGGTCGGGCTCGATTGGCAGATCGCCGACTTCGACGTGAACCTGCGTGGCACGCGCTACGGCGCGGTCTCGCAGCTCACCGACAACCCGGCGAGCGATCAGCACTACGGCGCCAAGTGGCTCGCCGACCTCGACGTCGCCTATGCGATCACGCCGTCGTTCACGGTCGCGGTCGGTGCGAACAATCTGTTCGACACCTATCCGGATCGCAGCACGATCGCCGACGTGATCGGCTCGCAGCGCTACGCCACCAATAGTCCGTTCGGTGCGACGGGTGGCTTCTATTACGCTCGCGCCGTCTGGTATCTGGAGTGAATCCGTCTGGAGAATCGCGCATGAACGCTACTCGCACTCTCGCCCTGCTGCTGTCTGCGCTGCTGCTCGCGGCCTGCGGAAAGTCTGGAGATCGGGCCGGCGATGCCGGGTCTTCCGCAGGCAAGACATCCATCGTGTTCGGCGAGCAGCGCAACACGCGGCCGATCGCCGAGGCGGCGGGCACGCTCGAGGACGCACCCTACGATTTCAAGTTCGCCACGTTCGCGACGCCGTCGACCGAATTCGAAGCGTTCCGCTCGGGCGCGCTCGACCTCGCGTCGTCGAACGACATCACCGTTCTCAATGCGGCGCAGAGCGGGCTCAAGCTCAAGATCGTCGCTGAAATATCGGGCTCGTTCCTGCAGAAGAGCGTGGGCGTGATCGTGCAGGGAAACTCGCCGGTCAAGAGCATCGGCGAGCTCAAGGGCAAGAAGATCGTCGTCTCGACGGCGCGTGGCGGCAGCGGCGACAACCTGCTGTACGGCGCGCTCAAGGAAGCCGGTCTGACGCAGGGCGACGTGAGCATCAGCTACGCGCCGTTCAACGATGCGCTGACCGCGTTTCGCTCGGGCGATATCGAAATACTCGTCACCAACGATCCGTACCTGATCCTCGCCGAGCAGGCCAGCGGCCGCGTGCTGCGCAACGGCCAGGGCATCAACTCGGGCCTCGGTTTGATCGCGGCGAGCGAAGCCTCGCTCGCCGATCCGGCCAAGCGCGCGGCGATCCAGGACGTGCTCAAGCGACTCACGCAAGTCGGCGAATGGGTGCAGCAGCATCCGGACGAATACGCCGCGTTTCTCGTCAAGGACACCGGCATCGAACTGTCGCTCGCCAAGCTGCTCGTCGCGCGCGGGTCGGCCACGGTCGGGCCGATCTCCGAGACCACCATCACCACCGAGCAGAAAGTGGCGGACCAGCTCGTCGAGCGCTCGCTGTGGAGTCGGCCGACGGATGTGCGCGCCTATTTCGACGCATCGGTTTATCCCGCCGCAACCGAAAACGCATCGATCACTCAATCGTCCGCCGAGGGACACTCGCCATGAGTCTGACGCTTTACTACAGCCCGACTTCGCCGTTCGCACGCAAGGTTCGCATCGCCGCCATCGAGCTCGGCTTGAACAACGAGCTCGAACTGATCGCGCTGAATCCGTTCGAGGCTGGAGCAGATTATTGGGCGGTGAATCCGCTGTCGAAGATTCCATCGCTGGTCACGCGCGACGGCTTCGTGTTGCCCGACAGCCGTTTGATCCTCGATTACCTGCGCACGCTCGGCGATGCGCTGGAAGCCGATGGCGCGAACGACTGGGCCAATCGCAAGCGCCAGCAGCTCGCCGACGGCGTGATCGATGCGGCGGTCAGCGCCAATCTCGAACAGCGTCGCGAAGCTCAGCTCATCTCGAAGCACTGGTTCGAGCGCCAGCTCGCCGCCGTGCGTCGCGCGCTCGCGTTTCTCGAAGCCGAAGCCGGGCAGCTGCGTACGAGTGGGCGGATCACGGTGGCCGAAATCAGCGTCGCGAGCGCGCTCGGTTATCTCGACCTTCGGCTGTCGAACAGCCTCGACTGGCGAAGCGAATCCGTGCAGCTCGCGAGCTGGTTCGCGACGATCTCGCAGCGCCCGGCGGTGCGTGATACGGTGCCGCCCGTATGAGCCCACTGATCACTGCGACCGAGCTTTCAACGCTGCTCGACGATCCGAAGCTGCTTCTCGTCGATTGCCGCTTCGATCTCGCCAAACCCGATTGGGGTTCGAGCGAGTACGCGCAAGGCCATATCGACGGCGCGATCTACGCGCACCTGAACGACGAGCTGTCGTCGCCGGTCACGTTGCAGACGGGCCGTCATCCGCTGCCGAGCGCCGCCGCGTTCGCCGCGACGCTGCAGCGCTGGGGTCTCGACGAGAACACCAGGGTTGTCGCTTACGATCAGGGCAACGGCGCGTTCGCGGCCCGGCTCTGGTGGTTGCTGCGCGCGATCGGGCACGAGACGGTGCAGGTGCTCGATGGTGGTCTCGCAGCCTGGAAGGCCGTGGGCCTGCCGCTGACGACGGCGACGCGCGAGCGCAAGGCGAGTTCGCTGCCGGTGCGCGAATTCCGCGACTGGCTCGGCACCGAGCAGGTCGAGCAGGCGCTCGCTGCGCGCACGATCACGCTCGTCGATGCGCGCAGCCCCGAGCGCTTTCTCGGCCAGCAGGAGCCGATCGATCCGGTCGCAGGCCACGTGCCCGGTGCGCTCAATCATCCGCTGACCGACAACCTGCAGGCCGACGGCCGCTTCCTTCCGGCCGAGGCGCTGCGCGAGCGCTGGCTGCGCACGCTGGCCGGGCGATCACCGCAGACGCTCGTCTCGATGTGCGGCTCGGGCATCACGGCCTGCCACAACTTGCTGGCGCTCGAAGTCGCGGGCTTGCCGGGCGGGCGTTTGTACGCGGGCTCGTGGAGCGAGTGGATACGGGATCCGAAGCGGCCGGCCGCGACGCAGGCGCTATAGCTGTCCTTCCCGCGAAGGCGGGAATCCAGTCTTTCGCGGGCATGACGGTCGCAGGAGCAGAGGGGAGGTTGGCGCGTAGCGCGTACCCGCCATTCACTCAATGCCGCACCAGCGCCAGCACCACCTCGATGACGATCAGCATCACGATCGCGAATTCCATCAACGCGCCGCGCGCGCCCGATGATTCGTCGTACAGCGCCGTATAGGTGTCGCGAATGATCGACAGCTTGCGATCGACCGCGGCGCTCACGCTGGGCACGCGAAACAGCTCGAGCGCCGCGCTGTAGATGCGCGCGAGGTAGACGTCCTCGGTGACCTGCAGCGCGTTGTCGACTTTCTCGGTCAGCTCGGTGACTTCGGCGACGAGCGTGTACAGCCTGCGCGCCAGCTTGGCGAAGCGTCGCGGCGCGACGATGCCGAGACTGTTGCGCGTCTGGTCGACCAGATCGTTCATGCGCGGCAGCTCGTCGTCGAGCAGCTCGTCGTAATAGCGCAGCTCGAGCAGCTGCGCGTTCGCCACTTCGATGACGTCGGCGACGTCGGAATCGCCGCTCGGCTCGTAGATGAAGGCGCGATCCCAGGTCAGCACCACGAGATCGTCCTCGTAGTACGAAAAGCGCTTGCGCAGCAGATCGCGCCTCGCGCCGTCGGACAGTGCGCGCCGCTCCCCCGACAGCAAGGGCACCAGATCGACGCGCGCCTGCAGGGCTTCGGCGCTCAGCGGCTCGGCGAGGCGGTGTACGATGCCGAGCAGATAATCTTCCTGGATCGAATCCTGCAGCGTCGCTTCGCTCGGCTTGATCAGTGCGGGCGCGAGCGTACCGCGCACGCGGTCGAGCAGATCGCTCCAGATCAGCGTCGTCGACGCGGGCCCGACCGCCGCCTGCACGGATTCGAGCCGATCGGCGAACGCGCTCCAGCGCAGCTCGTCGGCCTCGATGCGCAACGCGAACGCGACGACGCCGAAATCGTAGACGCGCGCCGACACCTGCGCGGTGACGCTGCCGCCGGCGAGTTGCAGCGGCAGCGGATCGAGCGCCAGCATCACCGGTGGCACGTCGAAGGCGATGGCTTTGGCCGGCGAGGCGTTGAGACGCGAGCGCCGCGTGCCGCTCTGCGTGCGTGCGGCCCAGGCCGCCTCGGCTGCTGCGAGGTCGATGGCGTAGGCGATGTCGAACAGGCGCAAGGCCACGATGGCGCCGGCTTCCACGATCACTTCGGCAGTCATGTCGGTCGGGTCGCTCATGCAGCGCTCCGCGGCGGGTTCAGGCGCAGATGCTAACGACTCGGCGATGTCACTGCGTAGACAGGCGGCCCGGTCTGTGCGGATTGGAGCAGCGGCGCTGGTGAAATTCCAGCACTGCGGGAGGTGCGATCCCGTTCAGCCGGCTCGCTCGCTCGCGGCGCTATCATCACGTCCGGTCGATCGCTGCCCGGCACGCCCCGTGCAGGTTGGTCCACCTTCCGACCACTGTTCCCGTCCGCAAGGATTGCGCTTTCGATGCCGGATTCTTTCGCCGCCACGCCGCTGACCGCCGAGCCGATGTGGGATCTGATGCGCCGTCGTTTCGCGCAGCCCGAGCCCGAGCCCGACGCGGTGTGGCCGGAGCCGGCCGATGCGCAGGCCGCGCAACTGCTCGATCTGTATCGGCCGATGCTGCGCACGCCTTACGCGGTCGCCCAGCTCGGCCAGAGCCTCGACGGCTACATCGCCACCGACAGCGGCGATTCCAACTACGTGACCGGCGAATACGACCGCACCCACTTGCATCGCGTGCGTGCGCTCTGCGATGCGGTGATCGTCGGCGCCGAAACGGTGATCGCGGACGACCCGCAGCTGACCGTTCGCCATGTCTGCGGCCGTCATCCGCTGCGCGTGATCCTCGATCCGCGCGGGCGGGTTCCGCTGGAGCGCAAGGTGTTTCTCGACGGCGCCGCGCCGACCTTGCTGCTGACGGGCTGGCAGGTTCCGCATCGAACCGCTCCGGGCCTCGCACATGAGCGACTCGACGAAAGCGAGTTCGCTCCGCAGGCCTTGCTGCGGCGTCTGCATGCGCGGGGAGCGCGTCGCGTGCTCGTCGAAGGCGGAGGCGTGACGGTCTCGCGGTTTCTCGCGGCCGAGGCGCTCGATCGGCTGTTCGTGACGGTCGCTCCGCTGATCCTCGGCGAAGGCCGTCGCGGCCTGCAGCTGCCGCCCGTTCAGCGCATGGCGCAGGCGCTGCGCCCGAGCGTGCGGCGCTTCGATTTCGAAGAGGACGTGCTGTTCGACATCCAGCTGCGCAGGGCCTGAGCGGCCGCGTTTCGGCGCTCCGAAGCCTGCAATCGCGGCGACGAGCCCGTCGCAGCCGAAAAGCTCAGCGAGCCGCCGAGCGCAGGCGCAGCAGCGCCAGTAAACCCGGCAGGCTGCCGATCAGCGTGAGCACGCCGTAGCTGATCGACGCGGCGACGCCCTGCGCGGCATCGAGCCCGGCGATCGACCACGACAAGGCCGCCGCGCTTTCGCGCAAGCCCCAGCCCGCGAAGCCGAACGGCAAGGCCATCGCGAGCAAGGCATTGAGCAGCAGCGGAGCGAGCACGATCGCAGGTGCCTGTGCGCCCGCTGCGCGCGCCGCGAGCAGGAACAGCAGCACGATGCTCGCGAGCAACAGCCACGAAATCGCCAGTTGCAGCGCGAGCACGCGCGCAGGCCACCAGGCTCGGCGCAGGTCGGCAGCGGTGTCGCGCAGCCACGGCCAACGGCGGGCGTAGCGGCGCAGCGCATAGACCAGCACCGCCACGATCAGCACCAGCGCTCCGACCGCGAGCGCCAGCCGGGACGAAGCCCACCGCGGCTGCAGCGTCCAGGCGAACGCGGTGGCGAGCACCAGCGCGAGCTGGCCCATGCCGCGCTCGAACACCACGGCGCGGATCGCGGCCCCGCGTGTCTCGACGCGATTGGCATGTCGCCAGGCGCGCGCGACATCGCCGAGCACGCCGCCCGGCAGCAGTTGGTTGATCGCGCTCGCCGCATAGCATTCGGTGAAGGCCAGCGCGTACGGCAGCCGCAGGCCGAGCTTCGATGCGGTGAGGCGCCAACGCCAGGCCGCCAATGCGATCTGCACCGCCGTGAGCAGCAGCGCGAGCGCGATCAGCGAGGCCGGCAGCGTGCGCAACGCGTCGAGCACTTGCCGGGCATCGACGAAGGCGAAGACCAGCGCCAGCGCGGCGAGGCTCGCGAGCAGGCGCAGCGCCGCTTTCATCGTGGGCTCATGCGGCGAAGCGGCATAGCGCGGCGGCGAGGCGCCGGCCGGCTTCGGCCCAGTCGCCCAGCGGCGCGCGTGCCGCGGCTTGTGCGAGCGCTGCGCGCGCCTGGGTGTCGATCAGCAAGTGTTGCAGCGCGTTGGCGAGCGGCTCGATCTGGCCGGGCTCGACGAGCATCGCCGCGCCTGGCGGCAAGGTGTGTTCGATGCCGCCGCTGCGCGTGCTGACGATCGCCAGGCCGCGCACCGCCGCTTCGGTCAGCACCATGCCGTAGGTTTCGAGCCGCGACGCCAGCACGAAGATATCCGCGCCCGCGTATTCGGCATCGACGGCCTGCGTGTCGAGCGCGCCGGTGAAGCGGATGCGCTCTTGCAGGCCGAGCCGGGCGATGCGCGTGCGCAGCCGCGTGGTGAAATCCGGATCGGCATCGAGCGGGCCGACGCAGCGCAGGCGCCACGGCAGATCGCGCAGGCGAGCGAGCGCTTCGATGAGCAGGTCGTGGCCTTTTTGCGCGCTCACCGCGGCGACGCAGAGCAGCGTCGGCGTCGCATCGCGGCTGCCGGTCGCCCGTGATGCGGGGTCGACGCCCGGCGTGACGATGGTGATGCGGGCCGCATCGACGCCGTAGTCCGAAAGGCGCGCCGCGCTGTAGCGACTCGTGACGACGATGCCGGCAGTGGCAGACAGCGCGCGGCGTTCACGCTCGAAATACAGCTCGCGCTGGGCCTCGCCCAGATCGACCGCGTCGGCGAGCGGCAGGTGCACGAGCATGACGAGCCGCAGGCGCTGAGCCTGCGCGGCGACGATCTCGGGCAGCGCGGAACCCGCGAGCCCGTCGATCAGCACGAGCGCCGCATCGGCGCAGGCGGCGAGCGCATTCGTCAGGCTGGCGCGCGCGAGCGCATCGGCTTGCGGAAACGCGCCGTCGAGTTCGGTGATCGCGACGCTCCAGCCCAGCTCGCGCAGCTCGCTCGCGATGCGCCGGTCGTAGCGCGAGCCTCCGCTGGGCCGGTCGATCGACCCCGGAACGAGCAGGTGCAGCCTGCGCATCGGCCAGCGCCTCCTCTAGAGATCGCGCAGCGCGGCCTCGTAACCGGCGGCGGCGACGTGCGATTCGTTGAGCGTCACGCCGAGCTGCGCGAGACCGCGCGCGGTCTCGCCGATCTCGCCGGCCCGGATCGCATCGACGATGCGATCGAACACGTACCGGGCGAGATATTCGGTGGTGGTGTTGACGCCCTTGAACTGCGGTTCGTCGTCGAGGTTGCGATAGTCGATCGCGCGCAGCACGGCCGAGACCGCGCGGCTCGCGAGCCCGATGTCGACCACCAGGCCGTCGGCATCGAGCTCGGGCCGCTTGAAGACCACGTCGATCACGTAGGTGGCCCCATGCAGTTTCTGCGCGGGACCGAACACCTCGCCGCGAAAGCTGTGGGCGATCATCACGTGGTCTCGAACGGTGATGCTGTACATCGCTGAACTCCTGAGATCTGGCGGGCGGATGCCGGCCCGGCATGATCCCCATCGAAGGATTGCTTATCAATATCCCCTGCAAGGTATATTCATAGAATATCCTCTATAGGGTATCGATTGACAATATACCCTTGCGGGGATATATCTGTTTTATCCCCTGGAGGAGATAGGCATGGACTACGTCGCAAGAACGCCCGAGCAGCTCGGGCAGATTCTGAAAAGTTGTCGTGCCGAGCAAAAACTCAGCCAGCAGGCGGCCGGGGCCAAGGTCGGGCTCAAGCAGGGCACGATTTCCGTCCTCGAATCCGACGCCTCGCGATCGAGTGTCGCAACGCTCTACAAGTTGCTGTCGGCATTGCAGCTCGAGCTGGTGCTGCGGGATCGCAATGGCGAGACGACGCCGGTTGCCCAGCGGCTGGAGTGGTAGCCGATGGCGCGGCCGTCGGCACAGCGCTCGCTCGCCATCTGGATGAATGGCGAGCTCGTCGGGCGCTGGATCGTCCGGCCGGGCAAGCCGGATGAATTCGTCTACGCGAGCGAGTGGCTGACTGCCGAAGCCGCTCGCCCTCTCTCGCTGTCGATGCCGCTGCGGCCCACGCCGCATCAGGGAATCAAGGTTGCGGCGTACTTCGACAATCTTCTGCCGGACAACCGCCGTGTGCGCGAACGCCTGCAGCAGCGCTTCGGTGCGCGCTCCTCGGCGAGCTTCGACTTGTTGGCCGAGATCGGTCGCGACTGCGTCGGCGCGATCCAGATCTTGCCGATCGACGCGCCCCGGCCGAATGTGCGGGCGATCGATAGCGAGCCGATCGGCGAAAGCCAGATCGAGGCTTTGCTCAAAGGCCTGCTCACGACGCCGATCGGACGTGCCGATCAGGGCGACGACTTTCGCATCTCGCTCGCCGGTGCGCAGGAGAAGACCGCACTGCTCGATCTCGGCAGCGGCTGGCGAAAACCGCACGGCGCCACGCCGAGCACGCACATCCTGAAGCTGCCCATCGGTTCGGGTGGTGGCGGAATCGATCTGACGACCTCGGTCGAAAACGAGTGGCTTTGTGCCGAGCTGCTGAAGCTTTACGGCATGGCGGTGGCCGAATGCCGGATGGATCGCTTCGGCGCTCAGAAGGCGCTCGTGGTGAAGCGTTTCGATCGCAGGCTTGCAGCAGACGGAAGCTGGATTCTTCGCTTGCCGCAGGAGGATTGCTGCCAGGTTTTCGGCGTCCCCAGTGACCACAAGTATGAATCCGACGGTGGCCCCGGTATCGCAACCATCATGGACATGTTGCTCGGTTCATCGCGGCCGGAGCAGGATCGCTACGATTTCCTGAAAGCGCAAATGCTGTTCTGGATGCTGTGTGCGACCGATGGTCACGCGAAGAACTTCAGTGTCCAGATCGAGGCGGGCGGCCGGTATCGATTGGCGCCGCTGTACGACGTGCTGTCGGTGTTCCCCGTGTTGGGCAATGGCAGCGGACAGCTCTCCCCGAACAAGGCCAGGATGGCGATGGCCGTGCAGGGCAAGAACCGCCACTACTTGTGGCAGTCGATACAGCCTCGGCATTCGATACAGCCTCGGCATTGGGAAGACACCGCGAGGCGTTGCGGAATGGCCGCGGCCTATCCCGCTCTGCGTGATGAACTGATCGAGAAAACGGCCGCCGTGATCGATCGGGTATCGAACCTCGTTCCTCGCGATTTTCCGGGCGCTGTGTTCGAGCCGATCCTGGCCGGACTCCAGCGCTCGCGAGACCAGCTCGCCGCGTCAGTCGCTCAGTCGTAGCGCTCAGTCGTAGCGCACGCGCCGGCACAGTGCGCCGTCGGGCCGGTCGGCGAGTTGCGCGAGCGTCTGCGGCAGCTCGTCGAAGCGGCATTCGCCATCGATCAGCGCATCGAAGCGATCGTCGCGCAGCAGATCGAGCGCAAGAGCGAGCCGGCGCTTGTGCGGCCAGCGTGCGCGACGCGCCGGTGCCACCTGGCCGACCTGGCTCGCACGGATCGACAACCGCCGCGAATGGAAGGCTTCGCCGAGCGGCAGCGCGATGCGCCGATCGCCGAACCAGGACATTTCGATGATCTCGGCTTCGAGCCCGGCGAGGCGCAAGGCGAGCTCGAGCCCGGCTTCCGATGCGCTCGCGTGGAAGACCAGATCGGCTTCGGCGCTGGCCTCGCCGGGCAGCCGGAAATGCAGGCCCAGCCGCGCCGCGAGCGCGGCGCGTCGCGGATCGATGTCGATCAGCTCGACGCGCGTTCCGGGCAGCTGCGAGGCCAGCAGGGCGACGGCGGTTCCGGTCACGCCGGCACCGATCACCGCGATGCGATCGCCGACGCGCGGGCCCGCGTCCCACAGCGTGTTGACGGCGGTTTCGACGTTGGCCGCGAGCACCGCGCGAGATTCCGGAACGCCATCGGGCAGCGGTACCACTGCGCTCGCGGGCACCACGTAGGCGGTCTGGTGCGGATACAGGCAGAACACGCTGCGGCCGAGCAAGTCGCCCGGCCCCTGCTCGACGACGCCGACATTCATGTAGCCGTACTTGACGGGCCCCGGAAACTCGCCGGACTGATGCGGCGCGCGCATCAGGGCATACTGGCTCGGCGGCACCTGACCCTTGAACACCAGGCTCTCGCTGCCGCGGCTGATGCCGCTGTAGCGCGTGCGCACGCGCACTTCGTCGCGGCTCGCGGGCAGCAGGCTTTCCTCACGGATTTCGCCGCGGCCCGGTGCGGCTAGCCAGAATGCGCGTTCGCTGCGAGTCGACATGAAGCAAAACGTCCGGTCGGATCGATGAGAAACCCTAGCCTACGCAATCCCGCCCTGCGTTGCCGCGCGCGCAGGCGCGCCGCATGAACGCGCCGGACATGCAGCCGAATGGGCAGCGCCTGCGCGTCGCCGTCGAACTGCTCGCCGGCCTGCTGCTGCTCGCGGCGATGGCGTTGGCGCTCCAGCATTGGACGGATTGGCCGCTGCGTTCAGTGTTCGCGGCGTTCGCGGTGCTCGCGCTGGTTTCGCTGCTGCTGCTGCTGCACTGGCATCCGCCGCAGACGATCCGCGGGCTCGGCCATGCCAATCGCGTGACCTTGCTGCGCGCGACGCTGGTCGCACTGGTGGCCGGCAGCGTCGCCGCGCCGCAGTGGCTGCCCCTGCATGCGCTGCTCTGTTGCGCACTCGCGCTCGCGGCGCTCGCGCTCGATGGACTCGACGGCGCGGTGGCCCGGCGCACGCGCAGCGATACCGCGTTCGGCGCGAGCTTCGACATGGAGCTCGACGCCTTCTTCATCCTGGTGCTGAGCTTCGCCTGCTGGATCGGCGGACGCGCCGGTGCCTGGGTGCTCGCGATCGGCTTCATGCGCTACGCCATGCTCGTGGCCGCGCAGCTGTCGCCGAGGCTGCGCGGCAAGGTGCCGCCGAGCTTCTTCGCCAGGCTCGTCTGCGTGCTGCAGATCGCTGCACTGGTGATCGCGCTGCTGCCGTGGACGCCGCTCGCGCTGGCTTCCGCGCTGCTGGCGATCGCCCTCGCGCTACTGACGGTCTCGTTCGGCCGCGACGTGGTCTGGCTGCTCGGGCGGCAGCAGGCGCCGACGCTCACGTGAGCGGCTGAAGCTGTCGGCCAGCCAGCTGCGAAAGTCCGACAGCTGCGGCGCCTGCCCGCGCTCGGGCGGCAGATTGCCGGCGCTGAAACCCGCATCGACGAAGCGCTGCACGAGCGCTGCATCGCCGCTGATCACGTGCATCGGCACCGCGTGCCGCGGGCCGCCGGTGATGAGCGGCGCGGCCGGGTGATCGCCGAGCACGATCAGCAGCGTGCGCTCGTCGACGTATCGTTGCGCGTAGGCGCCGATCACCGCGAGCGAGTAGCGCAGCGCGCGCGCGTAGTGTTCGCGCACGCGATCGGAATCGCGCCAGAGCTGCTCGGGCGTCTCGTCCGCGTCGGCCCATTCGGCGAACAGGCTGCCGTCGCCGATGCGATCCCAATCGGTGATCACCGGCAGCACCGGCGTCCACGGCGCATGGCTGCTGATCAGCGCGACGTCGATGTAATGCGGGGCCTGCGCGTTGCCGCGCTGCGTGCGCTGCAGGTGATCCCAGGTGTACTGGTCGGGCATCGTGATCCAGTTCAGCGCCGGGCCGCGGTAGCCGCTCGCGGCCGCATCGACGATGCGCTGATAGCCGAAAGCCGGAGCTTCTGGCCACGCGAGTGTATTGGCCGGCCGCACCGCGATGCTCGCGTGGCCCGCGCGAGCGAAATCGCGCGGCAGCATGCCGGGCGCGCCGCGACTCGTGATGAGGCTGTAGCGCAGCGGGCTGTCGATCCACTGGCCGCTCAGCAGCGTGGTTTGCGCGAGCCAGGATTGTCCGCCCTGCACGGGCGAGACGAAGCGCGCACTCGCGCTGCTGAGCCCGGCTTCGGCGAAGCGCGCGGCCCAGTCGCCGAGTTCGCTGCGGATCAGCGGAGCGTAGCGCGGATCGTCGAGCACATCGGCGCCGTAGGACTCGACGAAGGCGACGATCACGTCGACGCCGGCCAGATCGGAGAACAGATCCGCATCGGCGATGTCGGCGAGCGGATCGATGTCCAGCGTGCGGGCGAACGTCCGCAGTTCGTGCAGCATGGCGCTCGCGCGCTGCGTTTGCGTCACGGCCGCGGCGGCGAGCGGCGCCGTGCGCGGAAAGCCCGGCGCGGCGATCAGCAGCAGCGCCAACGAGCCCGCGGCCGCGATGCGCTTGCGCTGCGGAGGCAGTGACGTCGAGCTTCGCAACAGCAAGGCCAGCGCGACGACGACACCGATCAGCGCGAGCGCGATGCCGAGCTCGATCGCCAGCGCCCAGGCGCCGAGGTTGCGCGTGAGCAGCCCATGCGCAGGCGCGAGCAGGCGCCAGTCCATGACGAGATTGAACGGCCTCGACAGCGCGGCGCGCACGCCCGCATCGGCCAGCGCGCAGATCAGCAGCAGCGTGCTCAGCGCGGCGAGCGGCCAGGCCAGCGGGCGGGCGAATCGCGCCGGCAGGCTCGCCAGCACGGCGCCGAGCCACAGCAGCTCGACCGCGATCCACGGACGATCGGGCAGGCCGGGCAGCCACCAGAAGGCGGCGCTCGGCAGCAGCAACAGCAGCAGACTGCGGAGCAGCATCGGGTCACGCCGGCCGGAAAATCAGGCTTCGGGCTTGTGCTCGCGCGCCTCGCGATGCAGGTCGAGCAGGTGATGGCCGAGCACCGCGTTCGCCTGGATGTCGAGCACCAGCGCCATGAACACGCTCGCATCGTCGGTGTTGACGAGCACGTGCTGGTAGAGCCCGTCCGGGTGCTCCCAGACGTAGGTGATCGTCACCTCGTCGCCGCAATCGCGGCCCTCGAAATCCTCGGGCGCGATGCTCTCGAAATACGGCCAGAAATCGATCGGCGGCTCCGCGTCCAGGTCGAGACGGCGCATCGGCGGGCGGGAGGTGGCTTTGAATTCGGCTTTCGAGAGCTTCATGTGAGGACGCGGGTGGAGATGACGAAGGCGGCGCTATGTTGCAGCAAGCTCACGCGACTCGCTCAGGCGTTTCGGTACATCGCCGATGGCGAGGTCGGGCACTTCGGACTTTAGGGCGCCTGCGAACAGGCGAATCACCCCGGACGCGGCCGACGCAGCGGGAGCTCGGTATCGAAACGTTCAGCCGAACAGCAGCGCACGATGCGCCGCAACGCCGGCCTGTGTGCCGTCGCCCACGGCGAGGGCGACGCTGCCGGCTGCGCGCGCCGCGTCGCCGCAGGCGAACACGCCCGGAACGCTCGTTTCCTTCATCGCATCGGTGCGAATGAAAGCGCCCATCGGCCCTTCTTCAAAGGCGCAGCCGAGCTGTTCGGCGAGCGGACTCGCCATGCGGATCTGCGACGCGGTGAACAAGCCGGCGAAATCGAGACGCCGGCCGTCGACGAACTCGATCGTTGCAGCATCGGTGAGACGTGCGATCTTCGTGCGCTCAACGCTGACGCCGCGCTTGGCAAGTTCTGCGCTTTGTTCGGCATCAGGCTCGAACTTGCCGTTGAGCAGGAACGTCACCTGTCCCCAATCGGGCAGCATGAGTGCCTGATGCAGCGAGTTCGGGCCGGTGGCGATGACGCCGATAGAGCCCTGGTTCAATTCATAGCCATGGCAGTACGGACAGTGGAATACGCTGCGGCCCCAGCGTTCGGCGAGGCCTTCGACCGGCGGTAGCTCGTCGATCACACCGGTTGCGAGCACGATTTTTCTTGCGCGCACCATGCTGCCGTCTTCGACCGTGGCGACGAATTCGCCCGCGTTCGCATGCGCTTTGCGAACCTGTGCGGCGAGCCACTGCGCGTTCGGATAGGCGAGCAGCTGCGCGCGTGCGTCGGCGACGATCTGCGACGGATCTCGACCGTCCTGGCCGAGAAAGCCATGGGAAGTCGAAACGAAGCGATTGCGCCGAACGCCAGCGTCGATCACGAGCAGCTTCTGCCGTGCGCGCGCAAGTTGCAGCGCGGCCGCAAGGCCCGCATAGCTTCCGCCGATGACGAGCGCGTCGTAGCGCGCTTGCGGTTCAATGTCCATGAATGCGGCTCCGCTTGGGGTGCGCCTCGAAGCGTCGGTTGAAATCGGCCGACAGTTCGGCGAGCGAGATAGTGGACAGCTTGGCGATGAGCAGTGACTGCGCCTGCTCGAATGCGGAGTCCAGGGCTTCGTTGACTGCGAGTTCCACCAGGCATTCGGGTCGCGCGGTGCGATTGCCCATGGCGAATACGTCGGGTGCGCCGACGGCGTCGTAGACGTCGCGCAGCGTCACTTTCGCAAGATCGCAGCTGACCGCCCAGCCTCCGCCATGCCCCTTGTTCGAGCTTACATAGCCGAGCTTGCGCAGGCGCCCAAGCTCGCGCCGCACGACAGCGGCATTGCTATGCAGATAGCCCGCGAGTTCTTCGGAGGTGAGCGCTCGCTCGCTGTGTGCGAGGTGCAACAGCAAATGCAGAACCGACGAAAGGCGGCTGTCTCGTTTCATGTATCAAATGATGCTACATGAGATTCCGGCTGTCCAGGCGCCTCTGGATGGATCAGGATCGATGCATGCGGATGGCGACGATCTGGAGTTGGGCGGTCGGTATAGTGTGGGCAATCCCCCGCATGTCCATCGATCAGGAGTTTTTGTGCCCCGTCTGCAGTTGGAGTTGCCCGAGCGTTTCGCCTTTTTTTACGGATGTCGCCGTTTACGTTGGGCACATCAACATCGCACGCCATGTCGACAATGCGCTGATGCTGAGCCTGGTTGCCGAGGCGCGCAGCCGCTACTTCGCGTCGCTCGGCTACGACGAGGACGCGGTCGAGGGCCTGGCGACGACGATCACCGACGTGCTCTGGCTCTACAAGGCCGAGGCGTTTCATGGTGACGTGCTGAGCGTCGAGATGGTCGCGGACGACTACAACAAGTACGGCTTCGATCTGCTCTATCGCATGACGCGAAAATCCGACGGCCGTGAAATCGGACGCGGCAAGCACGGCATCGTCTTCATCGATCTGCAGCAGCGCAAGGTTGCGCGGGTGCCGCCGCAGTTTCGCGTCAAGGCCGACGCGCTGGGCAACTAAGCGCTGCGTACGCGCTGCACCGCGTCGAGCCAGCCCGCGTAGAGCTGTTCGACCGAGCCGGACGAGCGCCTGGGCCTGAAGTGCGCCTCGGATTTCCACAGCGCGGCGATCTCGTCGAGCGATTGATAAACACCCGCGCCGAGTCCGGCGAGAAACGCCGCGCCGAGCGCGGTGGTTTCGACGGTCTGCGGGCGCACCACGTCGATCTGCAGGATGTCGGCGAGAAACTGCGTGAGCCAGTCGTTGACGACCATGCCGCCGTCGACGCGCAGCTCCTTCGGCGCGCAGGCGTCGCCGGCCATCGCCAGCATGAGATCGCGCGTCTGGTAGCAGGTCGATTCGAGCGCGGCGCGCACGATGTGGGCGATGCCCGAATCGCGCGTGAGCCCGAAGATCGCGCCGCGCGCTTCGGGGTCCCAGTACGGTGCGCCGAGGCCGGTGAACGCGGGGACGAGATAGACGCCGTCGGTGTCTTCGATCGAACGCGCCAGCGCCTCGGTTTCGCCGGCCGCCTTGACCAGGCGCATCGCATCGCGCAGCCATTGCACGGCCGCGCCGGCGACGAAGATCGCGCCTTCGAGCGCATACGTGGCTTCGCCGTTGAGCCGATACGCGACGGTCGACAGCAGCCGGTTCTTCGAGCGCGTGAACTCGCGTCCGGTGTTGAGCACCATGAAGCAGCCGGTGCCGTAGGTGCTCTTGATCATGCCGGGCTCGAAGCAGGCCTGGCCGACCGTGGCGGCCTGCTGATCGCCCGCGATGCCACGAATCGGAATCGCCGCGCCGAACAGCTCGGGCAGGGTGCGGCCGTAATCGTCGGCGCTGTCGAGCACCTCGGGCAGCAGGCTCTTCGGCACGCGGAAGAAGTCGAGCAGCTCGTCGTCCCATTGCTGCTTGCGGATATCGAACAGCGCCGTGCGCGAGGCATTGGTCGCATCGGTGACGTGGCGCTTGCCGCCGAGCAGGTTCCAC
Organism: Hydrocarboniphaga effusa AP103; assembly: GCF_000271305.1. Taxonomy (GTDB): domain Bacteria; phylum Pseudomonadota; class Gammaproteobacteria; order Nevskiales; family Nevskiaceae; genus Hydrocarboniphaga; species Hydrocarboniphaga effusa. The sequence goes on along the minus strand of NZ_AKGD01000001.1, from coordinate 1,716,268 downwards.
AGCAGCCAGCAGTCGATCGTGCCGAAGGCGAGCTCGCCGCGCTGCGCGGCCTCGCGCGCGCCGCTGACGTTGTCGAGCAGCCAGGCGATCTTGGTCGCCGAGAAATACGGATCGATGATGAGCCCGGTCCTTTCGTTGAGCCAGTCGCCGCGGTCCGCATGCTTGCGGCAGAACTCGGCGGTGCGGCGGTCCTGCCAGACGATCGCGGGCGCGATCGGCCTGCCGCTCTTGCGGTCCCAGATCAGCGTGGTTTCGCGCTGGTTGGTGATGCCCAGCGCGGCGATCTTCGCGGCCGCGATGCCGCTTTTCTCGATCGCCTCGCGCACGCAGGCGACGGTGTCGTCCCAGATGCGCAGCGCGTCGTGCTCGACCCAGCCGGGCTTCGGAAACGATTGCGGCAGTTCGCGGCTCGCGCTCGACAGCTTGGCGCCCGCGCGATCGAACACGATCGCGCGCGAGCTCGTGGTGCCCTGGTCGATGGCGAGCAAATGAGCTTGCTGGCTGCTCTGCGGCATGAATCCTCCGGCCTGCGATTGGTGTTGTTCGTTGTGGGCTTTGCCTGCGCCTTCTCGCCGCTGCCTCGACGCGGGCCGGCGGGCATGGAACACTCGGCCCTGCGAGGAGCAGTGTCTACCCTACAGAATCCTGCGGCCAGCGGACTGAACGCTGGATAAGCCGGATCGGATCAGGCTCGAATGAGATCGATCGAACTTCAATTGCCCGTGAGCAAAAGCGCGGTGGCCTTTACGCGCGGCTGGATTCCGGATGAGCCCGTGCGCGGCGCCGTGCAGATCGTGCATGGCATGGCCGAGCACGGCGGCCGTTACGAAGTGCTCGCGCATGCGCTCGTCGAGGCGGGCTACGCGGTCTATGCGCAGGACTTGCCGGCGCATGGCCGCACGGCGCGTGCGCGTGACGAACTCGGCCAGTTCCCGGGCGGCTACGGCTGGAGGCTCGCGCTGCAATCGATTCGCTGCCTGCAGCGCGAGCTCGGCGACTGGCATCCGGGCGTGCCGCTGTTCCTCTACGGACACAGCATGGGCTCGTTCCTGCTGCAGGATTATCTGAGCCGGCACGCGCACGACCTGGCCGGCGCGGTGATCTCCGCGAGTACGGCCGACACCGGACCGATGCGCGCGATCGGCGTGCTGATCCTCAAGCTGGAGGCGATGCGTGCCGGGCTCGACGAGCCGAGCGCGATCGCCGATCTGCTGACCTTCCGCAGCTACAACCGGCGCTTCAAGCCGACGCGCACGGCCTTCGACTGGCTGTCGACCGACGCGGCCGAGGTGGATCGCTACATCGCCGATCCGCATTGCGGCTTCCGCTGCTCCACGGGCACCTGGATCGAGCTGCTCGAAGCCATCGGGCGGCTCGACGATCGCCGGGCCGCACGTGTTCCGTCACGGTTGCCGCTGCTGCTCACCGCCGGCGAGGACGATCCAGTCAGCAACGGCGCCAAAGGCCCGAAGCTGCTCGCCGAACGCTATCGCAAGGCAGGCTTGACCGATGTCACTGTGAAGACCTATCCGGGCGCCCGCCACGAGCCGCTCAACGACCACTGTCGCGAGGCGGTGATTCGCGACGTGGTGGAGTGGATGCAGGCGAGAACGCCGGCGGCCTAGGCGAGCGCCAGCGCCTTGCGCGTCGCCTCGAGGGTCGCCGCGCAGGCGCGCGCGGCTTCGGTTCCCTTGACGACGAAGTGCTCGCCGAAATAGCGGCGATGTTCTTCGTGCTCGTGGAAGTGATGCGGCGTCAGCACGGCCGAGAGCATCGGCACTTCGAGGTCGAGCTGGTTGCGCATGAGTCCGTCGATGACGGCCTGGGCGACGAAGTCGTGGCGATAGATGCCGCCGTCGACGACCAGGCCGGCCGCGACGATCGCCGCGTAACGCCCGCTTTTGGCGAGCAGGCGCGTCTGCAGCGGCAGCTCGTAGGCGCCCGGGACTTCGTAGTAGTCGATCTGATCGGCCGCAAAGCCGAGGCGCTGCAGCTCCGCGCCGAAGCCGTCGCGGCAGCGATCGACGATCTCGCGATGCCAGCAGGCCTGCACGAAGGCCACGCGCGGCAGCTCGGCGCGATCGGCGGCAATGGGGAAGAGAGGTTTCAAGGCTTGATTCATCGGCGCTCCAAGTGGCAGTGAATGGGGGCGCGAACGAATCGGGCAGCCGCAGGGCGGCCGCTCAACAGCTGCTCTCGTAACCGGACTCTACCGTCGGCTTCGGAATCGCACCGAATCTGCTGTCCTCGCTGCTGTGGCAGCGAGCGCCCGCGGGCTCGTGCGCTTTCGCGCCATCACCGCCGGTGGGGAATTCCACCCCGCCCCGAGATTCCGCGACATCGACCTCGGGCGAGGCCGGCGACGCGGGGGCGCAAGCTTGCTCGAAGCCTGCCGTGGCCCGCAAGCGCGGCTCGGACACGGCTGCCGGCCGAGGCTCTTATAATCACGGCCCTTTCGCGTCCCTTCGCTGTCCTCCCAACAGGAAGTCCGTCTTGAGCCAGTCCGCTTTCCCCCGCATCCGCCCGCGCCGCCTGCGCCGCGCCGAGTTCATCCGCTCGATGGTCCGCGAGACCTCGCTGCACGCCTCGCAGCTGATCCAGCCGCTGTTCGTCGCCGAAGGCGCGCAGAAGGGCGCGGTGTCGTCGATGCCCGGCGTGGTTCGCCGCGACATTCCGGAGATCGTCGAAGAATGCAAGCAGCTGGTCGCGCTCGGCATCGGCTGCGTGGCGCTGTTTCCGGTGCTGGCGCCGGAGCTCAAGACCGAGGACGGCGAGCAGGCGCTCAACCCCGATGGCCTGGTGGTGCGCACGATCAAGGCGGTCAAGGCCGCGTGCCCCGATCTCGGCGTGATGGTCGACATCGCGCTCGATCCGTACACCAGCCACGGCCACGACGGCCTGATCGACGCGAGCGGCTACGTCACCAACGACCTGACGCTCGAAGTGCTGCGCAAGCAGGCGCTGCTGTACGCGCGCGCCGGTGCCGACATCGTCTCGCCGTCCGACATGATGGACGGCCGCGTCGGCCAGATTCGCGAAGTGCTCGAACGCGACAGCCAGCACAACACGGTGATTCTGTCGTACGCGGCCAAGTACGCCTCGAGCTTCTACGGCCCGTTCCGCGATGCGGTCGGCAGCGCGGCGAATCTCGGCCGTGGCGACAAGAAGACCTACCAGATGGACCCGGCCAACACCGACGAGGCGCTGCGCGAAGTGGAGCTCGACATCGGCGAGGGCGCGGACATCGTGATGGTCAAGCCGGGCCTGCCGTATCTCGACATCATTCGTCGCGTGAAAGACCGCTTCGAAGTGCCGGTGGCCGCGTACCAGGTCAGCGGCGAATACGCGATGCTGCGCGCCGCGATCGACAAGGGCTGGCTCGACGAGAAGAAGGCGCTGCTCGAAGCGCTGCTGTGCTTTCGTCGCGCGGGCGCGGACATCGTCCTCACTTACTACGCGAAACAAGCGGCGCAATGGTTGGCCGAGTGATGCGGGCGTAAGCCTCGCTTCAAACGTCGCATTCGCAACATTTCTTCGTTACAGACTAAAGACTTCGCAAGCCCATGAGCGTCGCCCGCTTCGCAGTAATCGGCCAGCCTGTCTCGCACTCCAAGTCGCCGCGCATCCACGCGCAGTTCGCCCAGGATTGCGGTGTCGAGCTGCAATACCAGGCCATCGAGATCGAGCCCAGGCAACTCGCCGATCGCCTGCGTGAATTGCACGCGCAAGGCTACGCCGGACTCAACGTGACCTTGCCGCACAAGGCGGCGGTTGCGGCGCTTTGCGAAAGCGTGAGCGAGCGTGCGCAACTCGCGGGCGCAGTGAATTGCCTGATTCGCACCGATACCGGCTGGCGCGGCGACAACACCGACGGCGAAGGCCTGTTGCGCGATCTCGCGCGCCTGGGGATCGAGATCAACGGTCAGCGCGTGCTGATACTCGGCGCCGGTGGGGCGGCGCGCGGCATCATCGGGCCGTTGCTCGAAGCCGGCCCCAAACTGCTCGTGGTGTCGAACCGCAATCCGTGGAAGCCCGAAGATCTGGCCGAACGGTTCAAGGCTGTCGGTCCGCTGGTCCCGCGCACGCATCTGGCGCTCAAGGGCGACGCCTTCGACGTCGTCATCAACGCAACGTCGGCCGGTCATTCCGGTGACATGCCGCGACTTCCGCCGGGCCTGCTCGCAGCGGGCGCCAAGTGCTACGACCTGAGCTACGGCATCGCCAGCGAGCCGTTCGCGAACTGGGCGCGCAAGCAATCGGCGGCGGTCGTCGAAGACGGTCTCGGCATGCTCGTCGAGCAGGCCGCAAGCTCGTTCGAACTGTGGCTCGGCCAGCGCCCGCAAACCGCTCCGGTGCTGGCGGGCCTGCGCTGATCCGGGCGTCGGCAGTGCTGTGCGGAATGTCTGAAATCACGCGTAAGGCATTCATTCAGTGGAAAGTTTTTCACCGGGAAAGTTCAGCAGCGAGTCATTGCCCGAGTTCAATCTAGCCTCCAGTTGAGCGGGCCGAGTGGATGTCCTCTCTCCCGAGCCAACGAGCCAACTTCAAGGAGGATGTCATGCTGAGCTATGCCGTTGTCTTTCTGATCATTGCCCTCATCGCAGGCGGCCTGGGCTTCTTCGGTATCGCCGGCACCGCTGCCTGGATCGCCAAGGTTCTGTTCCTGGTCTTCCTGGTGCTGTTCGTGGTGTCGCTGGTCACCGGCCGCCGCTCCGCGACATAGCACCGGTTCGAGTCGACGCCCGGTTGATCCGGCGCGTCGACTCACCGCTGCCCACCCGAATTTCCGCTGGCGCGGGCAAGAGGCCCGCTTGCCACAACAAGTTCCCAATAGCGCAAGGAGTGCGTAATGAAACTTCAAACCCTCGAACTCAAACGCAAGACCCTCATCGCCCTGGGTGTCGCCGCGACGCTCGGCATGACGGCCGGCATGACCGCCTGCAAGCGCCCCGACGGCCAGATGTCGGATTCCGCCGCCGCCGACGCGCCCAAGGAAAGCGCCTCGCTCGGCGCGGCGCTCGATGACACCGGCATCACGGCCAAGGTCAAGGAAAACCTGTCCAACGATGCGCGTACCGAGAGCGCGAAAATCGACGTCGAGACAAACAACGGTGTCGTCACGCTGAGCGGCCAGGCCGACTCGGCGAAGGCCAAGGATGCGGCCGAGGAACTCGCCCGCAACGTCGCCGAAGTGAAGGGCATCGACAACCGGATTTCGGCTCCGTCGGCCATCGACGACATGAGCGCCAAGGCCGATAGCGCGGCGAGCAACGCCGGCGAAGCGGTCTCCGACGCGATGATCACCACCAAGGTGAAGGCCAGCTTCGCGGCCGACGATCAGGTCAAGGCCACCGCCATCAAGGTCGACACCGACGACGGCGTGGTGAAGCTCGACGGCAAGGTGGCGTCGGACACCGCGCGTGAGCGTGCGATCACCATCGCCAAGGGCATCAACGGCGTGAAGAGTGTCGACGACGACAAGCTGAAGGTTGGCTCGAGCTCGTAAGAGCCGAGCGGCAGATTCGATATGACCCGGCCGGTCAATGACGGTCGGCCGGGTTCGCCGCAAGGTGCGGCAGCGGTCGTCGAGGCGGTGAAGCCGTTTCGATGAAACGAAATATCAGTTTGTTATCGATGCGGCCTACGCGAATCCGGTTGATAGCCGTCGCCTGAGCCGTATCGATAAGACCGCCTTCCTGCTGTAGAAATAGGAGTCTTCTCATGGACAAGAACGTCATCGAAGGTAAGGCCAAGCAGGCCATGGGCGCCGCCAAGCAGAAGGTCGGCGAAGTCACCGGCAATCGTGAGATGGAAGCCAAGGGCGCCGCCAAGCGCGCCGAGGGCAAGGTGCAGGAAGGGGTCGGCAAGGCCAAGGACGCGGTTCGCGACGGCGTGCGCAACCTCAAGCACTAAGCGGCTGGGCAAGCGAGGCCGCATCCGTATCGGTTGCGGCCTTTTTGCGGCGCGCTGCCCGGCATTCATCGAAACAATGCCGTTGTCGACGCGAGCGCATGCGACGTGCAAACTTCGGCTCATCTCACCGTAGGGCGATTCGGAGTTTGGAGATGAGCGCAGGAATGATTCGGTCGACATTGCAAGCCGCAACGCTGGCGCTGGCCGCTCTGGCCTTGCCCGCGATGGCGCAGGACGATTCGCCGATTCAGGGTTTCGAAGCCCGCTCGCCCCGGGTCGAGGTAGTGCAGGATTTCACTCCGTTCAAAATGAGCGAAGCCGATCTGGCGATCACGCGCGAGGTCATCGCCGTGCTCGAGGCCGATCCGCTGCTCAAGGGCAATATCCGCGTGTCGACGCTCAACGGCGTGGTGATGCTGGCCGGCACGGTCAAGAGCGTGCCCATGATCTATCGCGCGGTGGAGCTGTCGCGCAAGATTTCGAACGTGCACCAGGTCGAAACCAACGAACTCTGGCGGGGCTGATCAGGAAGCTGCGTTCGGCGTCTCACGCAGGCGGTGTTCGACATGCTCAAGTGCCACTGGATAGCCAGGCAATGACGGTACCATTGGCCGAATGAGAGGCCGCTTTTATGTCCTGGGCTGCATCCCCCTCGTGCTCGTGGCGGCTACGGCCCTGGCCGAGGTGCGCGTGGTCGTCGAGGGAATCGATGGCGACGAACTCGCCAACGTCGAAACCCGCCTGACGATCCGTCAGCAGCGCGAGCGCAAGGATCTCGACGACACCCTGGTCGAGCGCCTCAACGCACAGGCCAAGCGCGACATCGAAACCGCGCTGCAGCCCTATGGCTATTACAGCCCGACCATCGAATCCGAGCTCACCGGCAAGGCGCCGAACTGGACCGCGCGCTACAGGATCGACGCGGGGGAGGCGACGCGCATCGGCGAGGTCGATGTGCAGCTGCTCGGTGAGGGCAAGGACAACGCGGGCTTCAAGGACGCGCTGCGCCGCATCGAGCGGCGGCTGAAGCCCGAGGAGCGGCTCAGGCACGCCGACTACGAAGACGCCAAGAAGCAGCTGGCCGATGCGGCCTACGCCTCCGGCTTTCTCGACGCGCACTGGGAGAAGAGCGAGCTGCGCGTGAACCCCGAAGCGCGCCAGGCCAACGTGGTGCTGCACATGCAGACCGGTCCGCGCTATCTGCTCGGCAAGATCACGCTCGAACAGCAGGGGCTCGACCCCGAATTCATCGAGCGCTACATCGTGCTCAAGGAAGGCGATGTCTTCGACCCGCAGGAGCTGCTCGACCAGCAGTTCGCGCTCGGCGACCTCGGTTACTTCCAATCGGTCGAAATCGAGCCCAAGCGCGCCGAGGCCGATGCCGAGCATCACGTGCCGGTGATCATCCACACCACGCCGCGCAACAAGCATCGCTACGAAGCCGGCGTCGGCTACGGCACCGACACCGGCGCACGGCTCTCGCTCGGCACCGAGTGGCGGCGCATCAACAAGTACGGGCACAACCTCGACGCCGACATGCGGCTGTCGCAGATCAAGAACGCCATCGGCGCCAATTATCGAATTCCGCTCGGTGCCGAGCCCGGCGAAAACATCTCGCTGAGCGCCACTACCGAAGCGCAGCAGCTCGAGAGCGGCGACACCTCCAAGTACACCATTGGCGCGAGCCTCAACCGCAGCCCGGGCGACTGGCATCGGCGGCTTTACGTCGAATTCATTCACGAAGAATCGGAGCTCGGCACGACGACGACGGAGGTGCCCAACCCCGAGGATCCGGCCGGGCCGCCGATCGTCACGGTCACCAAAAACAAAGTGACGGCCGACCTGCTGACGCCCGGCGTCTCGTTCACGCGCACCGAACTCGACGATCCGATCAACGCACGCCAGGGCTGGTATCTGTTCACCGACGTGCACGGTGCCAAGGAAAACCTGCTGTCGAATGCGAGCTTCATCCGCACCTATGGCCTGCTGCGCGGCGTCTATTCGTTCGACTGGCGCACGCGCGTGCTCGGGCGCGTCGAGCTCGGCGCCAACTTCCATGACGATTTCTCGGCCCTGCCGGCCTCGCAGCGCTTCTTCGCCGGTGGCGACCAGAGCGTGCGCGGCTACGACTACCAGGCCATCGGCACCAGGAACGACGATGGCGACGTCATCGGCGGTCAATATCTGACGACGGCCAGCATCGAGCTCGAGCGGCGCATCAAGGGCAGCTGGGGCGCGGCGGTGTTCGTCGATGGCGGCGGGGCCGACGAAACCTTTCCGGTGAAGATGTATTACGGCGCCGGCCTGGGCCTGCGCTATCGCGCCCCGGTCGGCACCTTCAGCGTCGACCTCGCGCATCCGCTGACCGGCGAGGGCGATACGCAGTTTCTCGGCCTGCGCCTCCATATCGGCGTGAGGGTGGGCCTGTGAGCCGGCCCTTGCGCGCACTGGCCTGGACCTCGTTCGGGCTGCTGATTCTGCTGGTGTCGATCCCGGCGATCGTCGCCTGGCTGATCGGCAGCGAATCGGGCAACGGCTTCCTGCTTGCCCGCCTGCCGGGCCTGCTCGGCGCGCAGATCAGCGTCGGCGAGCGCCACGGCTCGGTGGCCGGGGCGCTCGAATGGAAGGACATCGTCTACGAGGACGACGGCATCCGCGTCGGCGTGCGCCGCGTGGCGCTGGCCTGGAAGCCCGAATGGCTGCTCGACCGGCGCGTCGGCATCGAGTCGCTCGCGGTCGAGGGCGTCGACGTGCGGCTCAAGGACAAGCCCGAGGAACCGCCCAAGCCCGAATCGAACCAGCCGCCGCTGTCGCGCTTGCCGGTGGCCATCGAGATCAAGTCGCTGGCGCTGCGCGACTTCCAGCTGTGGACGGTCGGCGCCACGCAGCCGACCGTCATCGTGCCGAACGCGGCGTTCAAAGGCAGCTGGATCGGCCGCGAGGTGAAGATCGAAAACCTGTCGGCCGACTACGCGCCGATCGGCAAGGCCCAGCTCAGCGGCAAGGCCAAACTCAGCGACGAGGGCGTGGACATCGCGGCGCTCGACGTGACCGCTCCGGCCGCGCTGAGCGCCAAGGGTTTCGTCGGATACCAGAAGCCCAGCGATCTCGCGCTGTCGTGGCGCGACCTGCGCTGGCCGCTGCAGGCCGTCGATCCGCAGGCGCCGCCGATCGTCACGAGCCGCCAGGGCCAAGCCACGCTCAAGGGCCGTTGGGACGATCTGCGCTTCACGCTCGACACCGCGCTCGGCACCACCGCGCAAGTCCAGGGCGAAGGCCGCTGGAACGGTGCGCTCGACGCCAAATTGTCCTGGACCCGCCTCGGCTGGCCGCTCGTGGCGGCGCAGGCGGACGCCAAAGTCATCGAGAGCGCGCGCGGGAAGCTCGCGTTCAAGGGCATGCCCGAGCATTACGAATTCGATCTCGATGCCGACCTGCTCGCTCAGAAACAGAGCGGCGTCATGCAGGCGCAGGGTTCGGGCAGCACCGAGTCGGTGGATTTGAGCCTGCTGCGGCTGACCGTCGGCAAGGCGGTGCTCGAAGCGGCCGGCCCGCTGACCTGGGCACCGAAGCCGGCCGGGTCGCTCAAGGGCCGCATCGCGCATTTCGATCCGGGCCTGTTCGCGGCCGAGTGGCCGGGCGACATCAACGGCGAATTCGAAGTCACCGGCGACCCGGCGCCGGGCCAGCTGCCGGCGGTGCGCTTCAAGCTCGGGCTGCACGATTCCAAGCTGCGCAATTACCCGCTCAAGCTCGACGGCGAAGGCCAGTACGTCGACGAGGTGCTGCAGATCGCCAAACTCGAGGTGCAGAGCGGCGGCAGCCAGCTGTCCGCGAGTGGCCGCGCGAGCGCGCCGTACGATCTCCAGGCGCAGCTCGTGAGCCTCAAGCTGCAGGAGCTGGCTCCGCGGCTGGCCGGCTCGGCCCAGGTCACCGCGAGCTTCAAGGGCACCGTCGAAAAGCCGCATCTGGTGGTCGAAGCCGATGTCGCGCGCGCCGCTTTCGGCGACTACGCGGTGAACTCGGCCGAGCTGACCGCCGATCTCGACTGGAACGGCCCGCTCACGCTCGACCTCAAGACCACCGGGCTGGCGGTCGGCGTCGAGATCGACGAGCTCACGCTGACGGGCCGCGGCACACGCGGCGAGCACACGCTCAAGCTCGACGCCACCAGTCGCGAAGGCCAGGTCGGCATCGAACTCGCCGGCGGCTACGACGATAAGAAGCAGCGCTGGCAGGGCCAGCTCGCGCAGGGCCGCATCGCCCCGGCCGCGCTCGCGCCGTGGACCTTGCAGGCGCCGGCCGCGCTGAGCCTGTCGGCCCAGCAGAACGAAATCGGCCAGGCCTGCTGGACCAGCGATCCGGGACGCGTCTGCCTGCAGGCCAGGCAGACGCCGGCCACGACCAGCGCCGAAGTGCAGATCGAGCAGCTGGCCTTCGCCTATTTCAAGGCCGTGCTGCCGCAGGACTTGCACCTCGACGGCGCGCTGAGCGGCACCGCCGCGGTGGAACTCGCAGGCGGGCAGATCCGCCAGGCGCGCGCCGAGATCAACACCACCGAAGGCTCGGCCGGCTACGGCGACCAGCGCATGGGCTTCAAGCCCGCGCGGCTGCTCGTCACCGACGGTGCCGAAGGCCGAATCGAGCTGCGACTGCCGCTCGACGTCGGCGGCATCGAGGCCGATGCCCAGCTCGCGCCGAACGCGGTCATGAGCGACCGCGCGCTGAGCGGCGAACTGCGGCTCGATTTTCCCGATCTGGCCTTTTTGTCGGTGCTGAGTCCGGAGATCGGCGGGGCCTCGGGCCGGCTCGACGGGCGCTACCAGCTCGCCGGCCGCGTCGGCGCCCCCGAACTGCATGGCGAAGCCCAGCTCAGCGACGGCCGTATCAAGCTCACGCGGCCCGGCATCGAGCTGACCGAAGTCAGCGCGCGCGTCGCCGGCAGCCCGGGCGGGCGGCTCAGCGTGGATGCGCGCGCCAAGTCCGGCGAGGGCGAGCTGACGATCCAGGGCCAGGTCGAGAACGCGCACGAAACCACCGTGCTGGTCGAGCAGCCCAAGCCCGAGAACGCCGCCACCGAACTCGAGAACGTCGCCACCGCGACCCCGCCCGAAGCGCCTGCCGAACCGCCGTCGGCCGAACCGGGCTCGGTCGACGCCGAGTTGCCGGAGAAGCCCGAGCCCGGCGGAATCCGCCTCCAGCTCGCGATCAAGGGCGACAACTTCCTGGCCGCCAACCTGCCGACCGCCCGCGCCTGGATCGCACCCGATCTGACGTTCGAGATGGGCAACCAGCAGGCCCGGCTCAAGGGAACGCTCGGCGTGCCGCGCGCCGAGATCAAGCTCGCCAACGTCGAGGACAGCGGCGCCGCCCCGAGCGGCGATCAGATCATCGTCAACGCCGCCGGCGAAGCGCCCGATCCGGTCCAGGGCCTCAAGCTGTTCGCCGAGGTGAAACTGGTGCTCGGCAACAAGGTGTCGCTCGAGGGCTTCGGCCTGAAGACGCGCATCGAAGGCGACGTGACGGCGGTCGAGGAGCCCGGCCGCGACACGCTCGGCTATGGCGAACTGCGGCTCGTCGACGGCCGCTACAAGGCCTACGGACAGGACCTCACGATCGAGACCGGCAAGCTGCTCTTCAACGGCGGGCCGATCGCCAAGCCGGGGCTGGAGATTCGAGCCTTCCGCGAAATCCAGCAGGCCGCGCAGGAACAGATCAAGGTCGGCATCTACGTCCGCGGTACGCTCGAAAAGCCGCAGCTCTCGCTGTATTCCGAGCCGACGATGACCCAGCAGCAACAGCTGTCGTGGCTGCTGTTCGGGCGGCCGCTCGACCAGAGCAGTTCGTCGCAGGACCGCAGCATGCTGTCCGGTGCCGCGGTGGCGCTGGGGCTCGGCGGCGGCAGCGCGCTCGCCCAGAACCTGCGTGGCGGCCTGGGCGTGGATGAAATCTCGCTGGGCTCGTCACCGGGCGAAACGCAGGAGCAGGCGCGGCTGACGGTCGGCAAGTATCTGTCGCCGAAATTATTCGTCTCCTACGGCATCGGGCTATTCCAGCCCGGCAATGTTTTCAAGCTGCTCTACGATCTCGGAAAAGGATTCAAACTCTCCACCGAATCGGGCACTTTCACCGGAGCAGATTTGCTTTATACGGTCGAGCGCCGCTGAACGGCACAAAAGCTTGCCGCTATCTGAATCAAGCTGAGCATCCCGTTCGCTGAACCGTGGCCTATTCACAACGATCGCAAAAGCATCTGCTATCTGAACGTCAAGTCTTGCAATCGTCACGAGCCTGTAAAAGCTTGGCAAGGCAATGATTTTAATAAGGTTAAATAGAATGTTTGACAGCGGGCCCGGCGGCAGGGTTGGGAAGGCGGATCCGGCCCGTACCGCACTGCGGCATTTATTCCCCAAAGTTATCCACAATACCGATCGCTGATGGAAGTGCTGCTTTCCGTCGCGGTTCCGGTGCCGATCTACGGTAGTTTCGACTACCGAATCGGGACTTCTGCAGTGCCCGCCCCCGGATGCCGGGTAGAAATCCTGTTTAACCACCGTACGCTGATCGGGATCGTCGTCTCGGAGGCGCGCGAACCCGGTGAAACCGAGCCGCTTTCACGCTTCCGTCCGATCGAGCGGGTGATCGACGCCGAGCCGCTGCTGTCGCCCGCGATGATGGCCTTGGGCCAGTGGATCGCGGACTACTACCATCACCCGATCGGCGAAGTGCTCACGGCCCTGCTGCCGGTCAGCCTGCGCCGCGGCGAGCCCGCGCAGTTGCGCGCGACCCCGGCCTACCGGCTCACCGAAGGCGGGCTCGCGGCACTGGATCGCCTGCCGGCCCGCTCCCAGCGCCTGCGCGCGCTGCTCGAAGCGCTGCGCGATCAGGGCGCGGTCAGCCGCGCCGGGCTCAACGGCATCCAGGGCATCGCGGCGAGCCTGCGGCGCTGCCTCGACGAAGGTTGGGTCGAGCTCGCGGCCGAGGCGCTGCCTTCGCCGATCAGGCTCGCCGAATCCGAGCTGCCGCAGCTGACACCCGACCAGGCGCGCGCGGTGGAGGCGCTCGAAGCCGCCGGCAGCGGCTTTTCGACGCATCTGCTGCAGGGCGTGACCGGCAGCGGCAAGACCGAGGTCTATCTGCGCGCGATCGCCAGAGCCATCGCCCACGGCGGCCAGGTGCTGCTGCTGGTGCCCGAGATCGGGCTCACGCCGCAGCTGCTCGATCGCGTGCGCGAGCGTTTCGGCGAGATGGTGGTGGACGGCTACCACTCCGGGCTCAACGACGCGGCGCGCGGGCAGGTCTGGCTGCGCGCGGCCTCCGGGCGGCTGCCGGTCGTGGTCGGCACCCGATCGGCTGCGCTGCTGCCGATGCCGAGGCTCGCGCTGATCATCGTCGACGAGGAGCACGACACCTCGTTCAAACAGCAGGACGGTCTGCGCTATTCGGCGCGCGACGTGGCGGTGCTGCGCGGCAGCCGCGAAAACGCGCCGGTGATCCTCGGCTCGGCGACGCCGTCGCTCGAAACCCTGCAGCGCGTACAGGCCCAGCGCTATTCGCTGCTGCGCCTGCCTCGGCGCGTCCGAAGCGTCGATCCGCCGCGCCTGCAGCTGCTCGACGTGCGCGGCCAGCCGTTCCAGCAAGGTCTGGCGCCGGTACTCGTAGCCGCGATCGAGCGTCATCTGCAGGCCGGCGGGCAGGTACTGCTGTTCATCAACCGGCGCGGCTATGCGCCCGCGCTGATCTGCCACGACTGCGGCTGGACCGCCACCTGCACGCATTGCGATGCGCGGCTGACCTGGCATCGCGGCCGCGGCCGCCTGATCTGCCATCACTGCGGAGCGCGCCAGGTGCCGCCGGCCGCCTGCCCGCAATGCCAGTCGACGCAGATGCTCGCGGTCGGCCACGGCACCGAGCGCATCGAAGAAACCCTGCGCACGCGCTTCCCCGAAGCGCGCGTCGAACGCTTCGATTCCGATCGCCTGCGCAGCGTGCGCGCCCTGCAGGCCCTGCTCAAAGACACCCGCGAGGGCCGCGTGAACATCCTCGTCGGCACCCAGATGCTCGCCAAGGGACACGATTTCGCCGGGCTTTCGCTGGTCGGCGTCGTCGATGCGGACCAGGCGCTGTTCTCGGTGGATTTTCGCGCCGTCGAGCGCATGGGCCAGCTGCTCACGCAGGTGGCGGGGCGTGCCGGCCGTGCCGGGCAGCGCGGCGAAGTCATCGTGCAGACGCACCAGCCCGATCATCCGGCGCTGCGCCGGCTCATCGAAGCCAGCTACGACGGCCTCGCCGCCCTGCTGCTGCACGAGCGCGCCGAAGCCCAGCTGCCCCCGTTCTCGCACCTGGCCCTGCTGCGCGCCGAGGCCAGCACCGAGCAGAACGCGATGGATTTCCTCGACGCCGCGGGCGCCTGCCTGCCGACCCTGCCCGGCGTGCAGAAGCTCGGCCCGGTGCCGGCCCCTATGGAGCGACGCGCCGGCCGCTTCCGCGCACAACTTCTGATCCAGGCCCTCGACCGCGTCGCCCTGCATCGCGCGCTGACACCGTGGCTACCGCTGCTCGACACGCTGCCCGGTGCGCGCGGGCTGCGCTGGTCGATCGATGTCGATCCGGTGGATTTGTATTGAGGCGATGAGCCAGGTGGCTGCCGTCGTGCAGGGCGGGTCGCGACCCGCTTCGCAGGCGGAACCGCTGGCAAGGGCGCGAGTCGCCCTGCCAACGACTCACGGCAGGAACAGCCCGCCGAGCACCGTCGATCGTGCAGCTCCCGTCACGCTTGGCAGATTGCCGGTCGCCGCATCGAGCCTGCGCAGCGCGAGCCAGGCGAAGGCCGACGCTTCGACCCAATCCGCATGCAGGCCGTGCGCTTGTGTCGGTTCGACGATGCGCTGGGGGCTCAATTCGCGCAGCCGCTGCATCAGAAAGCCGTTGTGCGCTCCGCCGCCGCAGACCAGCAGGCGGCGCGCGGTTGGCAGCGTGGCGTCGAGCGCCTCGAGGGCCGATCGTGCGGTGAGTTCGCAGAGCGTGCGCTGCACGTCGGCAGCGGGCAGCGAAGCGAGCGCCGGAAAACGCCGGCGAACCCAGTCGATCAAAAAATAGCCGCGCCCGGTGCTCTTGGGCGGGGGCAGGGCGAAGTACGGGTCGGACAGCAGGGCATCGAGCAAGGCCGGAACCCGCTGGCCGCTCGCCGCGAACACGCCATCGGCGTCGTAGCGCAGGCCCCGGTGCAGCTCGATCCACTCGTCCATGAGCCCGTTCGCCGGGCCGCAGTCGAAGCCGCGGACCTGCGAGGCGTCGGCGTCCGGCAGCAGCGTGAGGTTGGCGATGCCGCCGAGGTTGAGCACGGCGCGCGGCTCGTCGGCGCGGGCGAACAGGGCGTGATGGAACACCGGCAGCAGCGGAGCGCCCTGGCCGCCAAGCGCGATGTCCTTGCGACGCAGATCGCCGACCGTGGCGATGCCGGTGCGCGCGGCGATACGCGAGGGGTCGCCGATCTGCAGGCTGTTGCCGAGCGCGGCGTCGTGAAAAATGGTCTGGCCGTGGCTGCCCAGCGCGCTGACCTGCGCGGCCGGAATTCCGGCCTGGCTCAGCACGGCGAGCGCGGTGTCGGCGAAGGCATCGGCGACCGCGCGATCGAGTTCGGCGAATTCGGCGAGCGAAACCGGGCGATTCTCGTAGCCCAGCGCGAGCAGCCGAGTCCGAACCGCTTGCGGATACTGCCCCGAGTGCGTCGCGACGATGCCTTGCCAGTCATCGTCTTCGAACGCGGCGAGAACCGCGTCGATGCCGTCCTGGCTGGTGCCGGAGATCAGCCCCAGCGCAAGACGCCGCATTCGATCAGCGGGCCGTCGTGATGGCGGCGGCGGTCGGGGCCGTGGTGGCCGGGCCGCCGATCGCCTTCTGGGTCTGCGCCTGGGCGGTCTGCTGGGTGCCGTCGCTGTCGAGCGCGGCGAGGTAGACGGCGGTCTCGGACTTGAACTGCGCGAGTTCCTTGCGATCGATCGGGTTCGCGCGCGGCATCGCCACGGTGACCGGATTCACCACCTTGCCGCCGATATGGAATTCGTAGTGCAGGTGCGGGGCGGTCGCCAGGCCGGACATGCCGACGTAACCGATGACGCGGCCCTGGCTCACGCGCTGGCCGGCGCTGATGCCCGGCGCGAAGCGCGACATGTGGGCGTAGAGGGTTTCGTACTGGTTGCCGTGCTGGAGCACGACCACGCGGCCGAAGCCGTTCTTGTTTCCGACGAAGGTCACCTTGGCGTCGCCCACGGCCTTGATCGGCGTGCCGGCGGCGGCGGCATAGTCGACGCCCTTGTGCGCGCGGATGGTGTTGAGGATCGGATGACGGCGCGCCAGGTTGAACGGCGAGCTGATGCGGATGACGTCGAGCGGGGTGCGGATGAAGGCCTTGCGCAGCGATTCGCCGGCCGGCGTGTAATAGGCGACGCGACCGTCGGCACCGACATGGCGAACCGCGCGGTAGGCCTTGCCCTGGTTGACGAATTCGGCGGCCAGGATGTCGCCGTAGCGCAGCGACTTGCCGTCCTTGTAGAGCTTCTCGTAGACCACCGAGAAGCGATCGCCCTGGCGCAGGTCGAGCGCGAAGTCGACGTCGTAGCCGAAGATTTCGGCCATTTCCATGACCATGCGGTCCGACAGGCCGGCCTTGTTGCCGTCGGCGAACAGCGAGCTGGTGATGCTGCCGGTGGCTTTTTCCTGGCGCCGCTCGAGCTCGGCGGTGATCGTCACGGCTTCGAACTGATCGTCGACGCGGCGCACATTGAGGGTGCGCATTTCGTCGAGGGCGTAGCGCAGCTCCTGGAGCTGGTCGCCGTCCTTGCGGATCTGCAGCTCTTCGCCGGCCTTGAGGCGCTTGAGCTCCATCACGTCGCCGCCGAGCTTCAGCAGCGCGATCCATTCATCGCTCGGCAATCCTTGAGCGCCGAAGATCGTCGAAAGGGTGTCGCCTTTCTTGACCTGCCAGTTGACCCACTCGCTGGCCTGCGGAACCACCAGGCTGCTGTCGGCCAGGGCGGCCTGGATCGAGGCGTCGTACTGGGCGGAGTCACCCTCGGACAACACGAGCGGCATCGCCGCCGTATCGGGCATGTGACGGTTCGCGGAGGTTTCCCGCGTGACCAGAATTCCCAGACCGAGTGCGCAAATTGCGCCGATAAAAACCGCTCTATGAGCCGAGCGGCGGGGCGCCGGCTCGGCTGAGCTATAATCAAATTTCATTTACAGACCCGTCGATTTGCACGAACCGGCCCGCATGGTGTTTCCCATGCCGCCGCTGTTCAGTGGCTCGGTCCCTCTCGTTTTAAGAATGAAGCATTTGTGACCGAACACACAGGTCACGTAAGAAACCACACAAACCCGTCGATCTGCAAGAGATTTCCCCCTTCGATTCGTAACAGCGCCCCTCTTTTCGATACTTTTGCACAAGCGCTGTCGAAGCTCTCAACACCGTCGAAACCTGGACCCATGGCACTCGAAGAACTGGAACGCGCGACCAATGAAATCATTCCTCTGGAAGAGTTCCGCAGTCGTCTGACCCAGGCCGAGGCCAAGGGCGAGCGTCTTCGCATCAAAGCGGGTTTCGACCCCACGGCCAAGGATCTTCATCTCGGCCACACCCTTTTGCTTAACAAATTGCGTGCCTTTCAGGAGCGCGGGCATGAGGCAATCTTCCTAATCGGCGACTTCACCGGAATGATCGGTGACCCGACTGGCAAGAACGAAACGCGCAAGCCGCTGACGCGCGAGCAGGTCGAGGAAAACGCGCAGACCTACAAGGAGCAGGTCTTCAAGATCCTCGATCCGGAGAAGACCACCATCGCCTTCAATTCGGCCTGGCTCGACCAGCTCGGCACCGAGGGCATGCTCAAGCTCGCGGCCCAGCACACCGTGGCCCGCATGCTCGAGCGCGACGATTTCTCCAAGCGCTACAGGGACGGCCAGCCGATCGCGATCCACGAGTTCATGTATCCGCTGCTGCAGGGCTACGACTCGGTGGCGCTGAAGGCCGACCTGGAGCTCGGCGGCAACGACCAGAAGTTCAACCTGCTGGTCGGCCGTCATCTGCAGGGCGCCTATGGCCAGAGGCCGCAGGCGATCATGACGGTGCCGATCCTCGAAGGGCTCGACGGCGTCAACAAGATGAGCAAGTCGCTCGGCAACTACATCGGCCTGACCGACGAGCCCCGCGACATGTTCGGCAAGCTCATGAGCATCTCGGACACGCTCATGTGGCGTTACTACGAGCTGCTGTCGTTCAAGCCACTCGCCGAGATCGAAGCGCTGCGCAAGGCGATGGCCGAGGGCGCCAACCCGCGCGACATCAAGATGACGCTCGGGATCGAGATCGTCGATCGCTTCCACGGCGCGGGTGCCGGCGAGGCGGCGAAGGCCGCCTTCATCGCCCAGTTCTCGCAGGGCGCGCTGCCCGAGAACATTCCGCAAGTGACCATCGCCGCGCCGGCCGAAGGCCTGGCGCTGGCCCGCGTGCTCAAGGAAGCGGGCCTGGTGACGAGCAACGCCGAAGGCAATCGCATGATCGACCAGAAGGCGGTGCGCGTGGACAACCAGCGCATCGAAGACCGCGCGCTCGTGCTCGCTCCGGGCGAATACCTGCTGCAGGTCGGATCGCGCCGCTACGCCAAGGCGACGCTCGCGAGCTGAGCTCGGCCCGGTCCAGCGAAACGCGATCGCCCGGCCGGTCGCTGAGGCGACCGGCCGGGCGTGGACATCGCTGCGTGGGATCGCTCAGTGCACCGAGGCCAGCGCCATGTCCATGAAGCGATCCGACAGCTGGCTGGTCGCGGTGCGATAAGCCGGGTAATCGACGACCACGCCGTACCGGGTCGTGTGCACCATGCCGGCACCGCTGCCCGAGCCGGCCGCGGCGGCCGCGAGCTGGGTCAGGCCCGCGAACACGTTGTAGGCGGTCTCGCCGACTTTGGAGCCGGTGGACTTGATGTCCGCGATCGATGAGTAGAACGGCTCGCCCGATTCGAGCGGAAGCTTGGCGATCACGCGCGGGGAGCGCGGCGCGTTCGGCATCGAGCACGGGGTGGCCAGGCTCTTGAAGCACTGCAGGTCGGCCACCGGATAAAAGCTCACGAAGCCCGAAACCGCGAGCGAGACCTTGGCGTCGACTTTCGCGCTGTCCTGGCCGGTGATGTTGCCGAGAATGCCCTTCTTGTCGTTGGATTTGGCGCTCGCGAAATCGACCAGGATGTTGATGTGCACGGCCGCGGTCTGCAGCTCGTCGATCAGCGCCGCTTCGGCCACGCCCGGGCCGCCGCCGCCCATGGCCTTGAACACATTGCCGATCGCCCCGCCGGTCGACATGAAGCCCTGATCGACCACCGATTGCCCGGCCGGCGTGAACACCGTGTAGGTGGTGCCGTTCTTCTGCTTCATCGTGAACGGCGTGGCCTGGCCGGCCGCGTGCATCTTCTGGTAGCTCGCATGGGCCGCGAGTTCGGAGCCCGGAATCAGCGTGTAACCGGCCGCCGCGAGCTTGGCCGATGCGCTTTCGCAGAGCGAGCCCGTGAGCGCCTGCAGCTGCGTGTTGTCGACGCCTTGCATGACGTAGAGCGTCGACACGTTGACCTCGCCGCGGCTGCTGCGGTCTTCGCCGAGGCCCGGCCGCGTCGAGGCCGAGGCGCCGGTTTCGGTGCCGTACAGCACGTTGCACGAGGTCACCGCGAGCTTGTCGAGCTTGGCGATGTCGGATTTCTTCTGCACCTCCATGAACAGCGCAGCCTGCGATTTCGCCGAGGCGTTCGGATCGAATCTGGGCGTGCTCTGGCCGTCGGCGCAGGCGGCGATCAGGGCGGTGGCGGACAAGCTGGCCCAGCGCAGGGAGCGCGGGCGGACGACGAATGCAGGCATGGTGGCTCCCCGGAGCGATGAGGCCAGCCCCTTCGGCTGGCCGGCGCCAATCTAGTCAGGCCGCCCCCCGGGCTTAACCCCCAGAACGGGGTGCAACGCGGGTTTCGTGCTAAAAAGGCCACTCTCGCGAGCCGGGAAGGTGTCGCGCCCTATATCGAGCGGGTTGCCAAGACAGCCGGCCGGTTGGAGAAAACGCCCTCATGCAGCAGCACGTCGACCGCATTCTGGAGGTCGCATCCGGCGCGATACCCCTGCGCGGGACTCATCAAACCGATAGCGGTCTGCTGATCGAGCGATCGTGGTTTCGCTGTGTCAACGAATACGGGCTCGATCCCTCCAAGCCCCGGCGCGGACGCATCGAAACGCGCCAGCGCCTGCGCGAGAGCCGCGAGCAGATCGAGGAATACATGCTGGTCGCGCGGGCCGGCATGGAACAGCTGTTCAAGCGGGTGCGCGCGCTGGGCTACGTACTGCTGTTGACCGATGCGCAGGGCATCACCGTCGACTACATCGGCAACGATTCCTGGGACCGCGAGCTGCGCAACGCCGGTCTGGCGCTCGGCGCGAACTGGCAGGAGTCGCATGCGGGCACCAATGGTATCGGCACCTGCATCGCCGAGCAGGCCGCGCTGACCTGCCATCGCGACGATCATTTCTTCTCTTCGCACCTGGGCCTCTCCTGCACGACCACGCCGCTGTTCGGGCCCGAGGGTGATTTCATCGGCGCACTCGACGTTTCCGCACTGTCGTCGCCCGAAGCCAAGGAGAGCCAGCATCTGGCGCTGCATCTGACCCTGCTCTATGGGCAGATGATCGAAGACGCCAACTTTCTGCGGCACTTTCGCGATCGCTGGATCCTGCGTCTCGGCACCGCGGGGCCGCTCGTCGATGTCTGCGGCGAACTCATGCTCGCCTTCGACAAGGACGGGGTCGTCGTCGGTGCCAATCCCGCCGCGCGGCGCGAACTGTGCGGGCTGGCCATCGCAACGCAAGGCAAACCGCAGCGCGACACCATCGTCGGACGTGCGCTCGACGAGCTGTTGCGCTGCCGTCTCGACGACATCTGGAAACTCGCGCGCAGTGCGCATCTGGACGAACAGACGCTCATCACCGCGACCAACCATCAGGTTTACCAGGCATCGCTGATCGTTCCGCGCGTGCCGGGCCCAACGGCGGTGGCGCGCATCGAACCGGCCAACGACGCGCTGTCTGCGAAGCAGGATTTCGCCGCGCTCGACAAGCTCGCCGGCGAAGACCGGCATATGGGCCGCGTGCTCGATCATGCGCGGCGGCTCGTCGACAAGCAGGTCAGCATTCTCGTGCAGGGTGAAACCGGAACCGGCAAGGAGGTCTTCGCGCGTGCCTTGCACGCATGCAGCCAGCGCAAGGACATGCCGTTCGTCGCGGTCAATTGCGCCTCGATTCCCGAGACGCTGATCGAGAGCGAATTGTTCGGTTACACGCCCGGCACCTTCACGGGTGCGCGCAGCCGCGGCATGAAGGGCTTGATCCAGCAATCCGACGGCGGCACCTTGTTCCTCGACGAGATCGGCGACATGCCGCTGCAGTTGCAGACACGTTTGCTGCGCGTACTGTCGGAGCGCGAAGTCTTGCCGCTCGGTGCGGAGCGTCCGGTCAAGGTCGCGCTGACCGTGATCGCGGCATCGCACCGCGACCTGCGCAAGCAGATCGCAGCGGGAACCTTCCGTGAAGACTTGTACTACCGTTTGTGCGGCGCGACCCTGTCGCTGCCTCCGCTGCGCGAGCGCGGAGACAAGCTCTACATCATCGATCGCATCCTGCGCGAGGAAGCCGAGCATCTGGCGGCTATGACCGCGATCAGTCCGGCGGCGATCGATCGGCTGCTTGAATACGACTGGCCTGGCAACGTGCGCCAGCTGCGCAACGTCATTCGCTTCGCGCTCGCGATTTCCGATGGTTTGGGCATCGGCGAAGAACACCTGCCGCCCGAACTCGGCGAGCCTGCTCCGTCGATCGCGAGCATCGAGATCAAGGCGCAGCCCGCGGCAAACGTCAGCGCCAACGCCTCGGAAGCCGAGCGCGAACTGCTCGCCACGCTGCAGCGCCTGCGCTGGAACATCTCCGCCGTCGCCAGCGAAATGGGGGTATCGCGCACGACGATCTATCACCTGATGCGCCGTCACAACATCGTCTCGCCGAAGGATCGCGACCTTCAGGCTTGAAGAAAACTCCCGCGAAAGCCGCGTAAGAAGCAGCGAGCAAAAAAGAAGGCCGGCATCGGAGCGATGCCGGCCTCAAGGCCCTCACGAGAGCGATTGGAGTGGTGCGCGATCCGGCTGCGGTGCAGCCGGATCGTTGAAGCCTTGCTGCGGTTGCCGCTTGAAACGGCGGCGAGACTTATTCGCCGAGCGCGAAGACCCAGACGCTGCCGCCTTCCGGAACCTTTTCGTCCCAGCCGGCCAAGCCATGCATCTTTCCTTGGATCCACTGGGCATCGACGCCGTAGCCGGAGACGACCGCGACGTACTGCTTGCCGTCGATCGAGAACGAGCTCGGGGGCGAGATGATTCCGGACGGGGTCGGGAACGACCACAGCAGCTTGCCGCTCTTGGCGTCATAGGCGCGGAACATCTTGTCGTTGGTGCCGCCGGCGAACAGCACGCCGCCCGCCGTCGTCAGGATCGAACCGAAGTTCCACGAGGTCGGATACTTCTCGGTCCATTCGACCTTGCCTGAATCGACGCCCCAGGCCTGGATGCCACCGATGTGATCGAAGCCGGGCTTGACCGACAGGTCGAGCTTGTTGATGTCCGCACCGGCGGACCACTGGCCAGGAATGATCGGCTGGATGATGCCGGTCAGCGTGAGGCAGTGGTTGTCGTTGTACGGCACGTACAGCATGCCCGTCTGCGGGTTGTAGGCTTCATACGGCCAGTCCTTGCCGCCCCAGAGGCTCGGGCAGTAGGTGTGCGTTTCGCCCGTGGTCGGCTTGGCGTCCATGTTGTACGTCGGACGGCCGGTCTTCTTGTCGACGCTCTTGAACACCGTGTTGGTGACGTAGGGCTCGGACTTGTTGTACGAGATCTTGCCCTTGGCATCGCGGTCCAGCCAGTAGATGCGGCCGTTGCGCTGGGCGCTGATCATGCCCGTCACTTTCTTGCCGTTCTTGGTGTACTCGACGAGCGTCGGCGCGTTCATGCCGGCCCAGTCCCACGAGTCGTTCCAGTGATACTGGAAGTGGCTCTTGATGTCGCCGGTGGCCGGGTCGAGCGCGAGCACCGAGGCCAGGTACAGGTTGTCGCCCGGACGCTGGTCGCCCATCCACGGACCGCCGTTGCCGACGCCCCAGTAGATGACGTCGTTCTTGGCGTCGTAGTTGCCCGGCATCCACATGGTGCCGCCGCCGTGCTTCCACGCATCCTTCCACTTGCCGTCCTTCGGCCAGGTTTCGAAGCCCTTCTCACCCGGCGCCGGAACGCTGTAGCGCGTCCAGACGAGCTTACCGGTTTCGGCATCGAAGGCCTTGAGGAAGCCGCGCACGCCGAACTCACCGCCCGACGGTCCGATCAGCACCTTGCCCTTCACCACGAGCGGAGCCGAGGTGATGTAGGCGCTTTCCTGTTCCCAGTTGCAGACTTCGGCTTCCCAGATCAGCTTGCCGGTCTTGGCGTCCAGCGCGCTGAGCACGCAATCGACGCTGCCGACGTAGACCTTGTCGCCGTAGAGCGAAACGCCACGGTTGGTGCGGTGCAGGGCGCCGATGCCTTCCGGAACTTCGCGCTGGAAGTGCCAGAGCGGCTTGCCGGTCTTGGCGTTGTACGCGAACACGTGGTTGTGCGGCGTGGCGACGAACATGTATTCGCCGTTGACGATCGCCGGCGCTTCATGGCCCGACAGCACGCCGGTCGACGACGACCACACCGGCTTGAGCTTGGACACGTTGGCGGTGGTGACCTGGTTCAGCGGGCTGTAGCTCCAGCCTTCGTAGTTGCCCTTGGTCAACAGCCAGTTTTCCGGTTCCGGATTGGCCAGGCGTGCGTCGGTGACCGGCTTGTAGGCCGGTTGCGGGGCGGCCGACGGTGCGGCTGCGAGTGACGCCGATGAAACGGTCGCGGCGAGCGCGGCCATCATCAGCGATTGTTTCAGCGAGACTTTCATGATTCTCCTCTCTCCTGGATGAACTTGATTGACTGCTCGGGGTTTGAACGCTTGGGGTTGTTGACGCGTCGTGAGGCCTGCTGGAACGCGACCAAGGTGCACATCAAGTCGGCGGTCCCAGCGGACCGTCGAACTTGCCCTTCACGACGATGGCGCCGTCCTTGAGCTCGAGCGGCAGCATCGCCAGGCGGCGAGTTGCCGGGCCGTTGGTGACGACGCCGCGATCCGCAGCGTTGAACACCGATCCATGGCAGTTGCAGACGACCTGCGTTCCATTCGGATGCAGAGTCGTGATCGGACAGCCGTAGTGCGTGCACATCGATGAGAAAGCCACCACGCCACCGTCGGCCGCGTTCTTCGCACTGCCGGGCTTGAGGTCTTCCGGCTTCAGGCGAACGACGACCAGCAGGCTGGCCTTGGCCACCAGCGCCTTGCCGGTCGCCGGATCGAGCGGGTAGGCGAGCGTAGGTTCTGCGCCGATCTTCAGATCGGACGGCAGAATCTCCTTGCCTTCCTTCTCGCCGAGCATGAAGGCGAGCTTGTCGCCCTCCTGCGGCTTGGTGCTGCGCTTGGGTGCTGCGTCCGCAGGCTCGCCGTCCGCGAGTGCGGCCATCGGGGCCATGGCGGCCAGCGCGAGTGCGCTGGTCAGCATTTGGCGACGACCGCTGTCGGCGAGTTCGTTTGCCGGCAGATTCGGACAGCTGCAGGCGCAGGCGTGGTTCTCGTTTGGCTTGCTCATCTTCACTGGCTCTTTGGCTTTTACTGGGGCTTTACTGCGTTTGCAGATAGACGACGTGGGTTTCGGTGAACTCGAGCAAGCCATGCTTGCCGTCGGCTCCACCGATGCCGGATTTGCGACGGCCCGCATGGAAGCCCTGCATGGCTTCGAAGTGCTCGCGGTTGATGTAGGTCTCGCCGAACTTCAGATCGCGCACGGCGCGCATCGCCGAGTTGATGTCGCGCGTGAAGATCGAAGAGGTCAGGCCGTACTCGGAATCGTTGGCGAGCGCGATGGCTTCTTCGACGTCGTCGACGATCTGCACCGGCAGCACCGGCCCGAAGATCTCCTTGCGCATGATCTCCATGTCGGCGGTGCAGTGGGTGATCAGCGTGGGCTCGTAGTGCCAGCCCGCGCTGTCGACCACGCGACCGCCGGTGACGATCTGCGCGCCATCGGCACGTGCACGCTCGACCATCGTCGCCACCTTGTCGCGACCGACGCGATTGACCAGCGGGCCCATGTCGACATCGGGCTGCGCGATCGGATCGCCGTAACGCGTCGCAGCGAGCTTGGCGGCGAGCTTCTCGGCGAGCGCATCGGCGACGCCGCGCTGCACGTAGACGCGCTCGGCGCAGTTGCAGACCTGCCCGGTGTTGATGATGCGCGAGTCGACCAGCGCCTTCGCAGCGAGATCGAGATCGGCATCGTTGAGCACGATCGCCGGCGCCTTGCCGCCGAGCTCGAGGTTCACGCGCGTGAGGTTCTGCGCGGCGGCCTGCATGATGCGGATGCCGGTCGGCACGCTGCCCGTGAAGGTGATCAGATCGACGCCCGTATGCGACGACAGCTGGCTGCCGACGGAAGCGCCACGGCCGCAGACGAGGTTGAACACGCCGGCCGGCAGATCGGTTTCGGCAACGAGCTTGGCGAATTCGTACGCGTTGATCGGCGTTTCTTCGCTGGGCTTGATGACGATGGTGTTGCCGGTGATCAGCGCCGGCGCCATCTTTCGCGCGATCAGGAAGAACGGGAAATTCCAGGGCAGGATGCCCGCGACCACGCCGATCGGCTTGCGCATGAGCCAGATGTGCTCGCCGGCGCGATCGGAGGTGAGCACTTCGCCGTCGAGACGACGTGCCCACTCGGCCATGTAGTCGATGTAGTCGGCGGTGAAGTCGACTTCGACCGTTGCCAGGCCGAGCACCTTGCCCTGCTCGCGCGTGATGATCTGCGCGAGACGGTCGCGATGCTGGCGCAGCTTGGCCGAGATCTGGCGCAGATAGCCGGCGCGCTGGATCGCAGGCGTTTTTTCCCAGCTTCCCTGCGCCTTGCGGGCCGCGGCGATCGCTTCTTCCACCGTGTCGGCCGACGATTCCGGCACGCGCGCGAGCAACTCCTGCGTCGCCGGGTTGTAGACATCGAGCATCGATGCGGCGGCTTCCACGAAGCGCCCATCGACGTAGTCCTTGTAATGTTCAGTCACAACGAATCTCCTCTAAGAAGCAGATGTGTTCTGGGATGTGTTCAGGCGGCGACGGCTTCGGCGCGCGTGAGCTTTGCTCCGAGCCATGCCGAGGCGTAGCCGAGCGAAACGCCGCAGAGCCAGCTCAGCGCGACGAAGGCGACGCTGATGTCGACCTTGCCGCCGGAGCCGAAGAACGACGCGGCGCCGAGAAACGCGGCCGGTGTGTAGGCCAACGACGGAACCGCCGCCATCGCCACCAGCACGAAGGCGAGCACCGCAACCAGCGCGATGAGCCAGATCAGCGATCCGCCCAAGGCACCGACGCCGAACAGCGTCAGTGCAGTGAGGCCGACGCCGGCGAGGCCCGCGATCGAAGCGTTGACGTATCCGCCGTTGCCGCCGCCGGCTGCGAAGAACGCAGCCCAGGCGACGAAACCGATCCACGGATTGAGATTGAGCTGCGGCTGTCCGACGCTGAGCCAGACCCAGAAGGCGACGAGTAACGCGATGCTCAGCGCAAGCGCATTCAGGCTTTTCATGGGGCAGATCTCCCGAGCGCTTACCAGGAATAGATGTAGCGGACGTTGAGGCTGTCGTTCTCGACGCGGCTCACGGCATCGAGCGTGGTCGAGTAGCGCACGGTGATCGACTGGTTCTTGAAGGTGTGGAACATCACGCCCACGCCGCCATCGATCGTCCACGAGTGCGGCGCGCCGTCGTTGCCGTCCTGGTATTCGGCGTCGAAGCCGATGAAGGGCTCGACGTGCTCGCTCACGCGCAGGCCGAAGCGATCGTTGGTGAACCACGACAGGCCGGGCTTGAAGCCGCTGACGCGCTCGGTCTGGTAGAGGTAGCCGGCATCACCGGTGAAGCCGAACTTGGCCGGCAGGCGGAAATCCCAGAAGAAGCTGGTGTTGCTCTTCCAGTTGGTGTCGGACACTTCGCCGCCGACCGGAATGTGCACGAACGACTGGAAGCCGAGGGTGGCGTTCTCGTTGGGCTTGTACCAGACCGCGAAGCCGGTCAGCGGATCGCCGATGCCGCTGGTTTGCGTGCCGGCGGCCTTGTCGCGCACGCCGATGGTCGGCACCAGGATTTCATAGGCCAGGCCGATCTTCGGCGCCCAGCCCGGCGTCCAGAAGCGGACGTACTTGCTGATGCCGACGAGCGTGCGCGTGCCCGGTCCGTCGATCTTGTCGCCATCGGCGTCGTAGGCCTTGTCGTCGTCCGACACCGAGGCGTACTGCACGAAGACGTTGAACGGCTCGAAACCGCCGGCCGGCAGGTTGTATTCGTGCGGGCCGATGGCGTCGAAGTTCACGCCGGCGCTGGCGCTGGCCGACATCAAGGCCAGTGCGGCGGCGACGAGCGATTTCTGAGTGTGCTTGTGCATCATGCTGCTCTCCTCATGGTTGTGTTTGAGCCGTGCCTGGCTGGGTGGTCTGCCGAAGGCACAGCCGTCCCCGAAACCCCGTTTCTGCGGGGCTTTTTTTGCTGCCACTGATGTGAGGGCCTTGCTGTCGTTGCTGCGCCTTGGACGGTGATCGTCCGCAGCACGCATTCGCATCAAGGTTTTTTATTTTTCGCGCGGACGTCGCCGTTGCTTGTGGTTTTGTCCGGCAGGTGAAGCGTTCTTCATCTGCTCATTGCCCTCGGTTGCGGCCGATAGGGGCAAGGCACGTGCCATGCGCTGTCCGGATCGACGGTTCACCTGATGAAAAACGGCCGACAGACACTCGCAAACATATGATTAGGTTTGAAAATCCTTCCGGCTGGAATTTGGCGTGCCGATGGCGTGACCGCCGGCCGCACAGCGCCGCCGTACAGCTCCGCGCAACACTTGTTGCAGGTGTTCTGGACAGTTGTACGGAGCACTTGAACAGCTGATGCGAGCTGCAGCAAAACCCTTCGTCGCCCATTGGTCCGACCAATTCCAGGGCGCGGGAAAAGCGCGCTAGAACTGCGCGTGAGCGATCCGCCGATGGCACAGACGAGCGGAAGCCCTCGCGATCAATGGAGAGAGCAGCATGAGTACGCAAACGCATGTCGAGCGCGTGATGGCCGGCGTCGGTGGCCTGATGCCCCTGGGCGGTATCGATGGCCTCGCCGAGCCGATCCAGCGCTCGTGGACGCGCTGCATCAATCAGCACAAGTTGCATCCGGGCAGCGCGGTCGTGGCGCATGTCGAATCGCAATCGCGCCTGCGTGAATGCCGCGGTCAGATCGAGGAATACCTGCACGTCGCACGAGCCGGCATGGAGCAGCTGTACAAGTGCGTCGCGGGCCTGGGTTATGTGTTGCTGCTCGCCGATTCCGAGGGCGTGACGATCGACTACATCGGTGACGACAGCGCCGATCACGCACTGCGCCGCGGCGGCCTGCATCTCGGCGCCAACTGGCGCGAGGAATACGGCGGCACCAACGGCATCGGCACCTGCCTGATCGAGCAGCAGCCCTTCGTCTGCCATCGCGACGATCACTTCTTCTGGTCGAATACCTCGCTGAGCTGCGTGACGACACCGCTGTTCGATCCCGAAGGCCAGTTCCTCGGCGTGCTCGACGTGTCGGCATTGTCGGCCCCGGTTTCACGCGAGACCTCGCAGCTCGCGCTGGGCCTGACGACCATGCATGGCCGCATGATCGAAGACGCCAACTTCATGCGTCACTTCGCCGACCGCTGGGTGTTGCGCCTGGCCACCGCGGGCGCGCTGGCCGATGTCGCATCCGACCTCATGCTCGCGCTCGACAACGACGGCATCGTCGTCGGCGCCAACAGCGGCGCGCGTCGGCGCCTGCGCACGGCAGCCGAATGGCGATCGGACAACGCCGACATCATCGGCCGTCCGATCGCCGACCTGTTCCGCGATCCGATGGATGCCTTGTCGCGCCTGCGCAAGCCGCATGCCTCGCACGATCGCGCGGTGCTCGTGACCACCGATTTCGTCTCGTACTACGGCTCGCTGGTTCCGCCGCGCACGCAAGCTCGCACAGCTTCGATGGCGACGGCGGTCGCGTCTCCGTCGGTGACGCCGACGCGCGAACACGTACTCGACCGACTCGCGGGCGACGATCGCCACATGCAGCGCGTGCTCGACCAGGCCAAGCGCCTCGTCAACAAGCGCATCAACGTGCTGATCCAGGGCGAAACCGGAACCGGCAAGGAAGTGTTCGCGCGTGCGATGCACGAGGCCAGCGCGCGCGTCGACAAGCCCTTCGTCGCGATCAACTGCGCGGCGATTCCGGAGTCTCTGATCGAGAGCGAGTTGTTCGGCTACACCGCGGGCACCTTCACGGGCGCGCGCGCCAAGGGCATGAAGGGCCTGATCCAGCAATCCGACGGCGGCACCCTGTTTCTCGATGAAATCGGCGACATGCCGCTGAGCCTGCAGACGCGCCTGCTGCGCGTGCTGTCGGAGCGCGAAGTGCTGCCGCTGGGTTCCGACAAGCCGATCGCGATCGACCTGACCGTGATCGCCGCCTCGCATCGCGACCTGCGCCGGCAGATCGCGGCCGGCACCTTCCGCGAAGATCTCTACTACCGCCTGTGCGGCGCAACGATGGCGCTGCCCGCGCTGCGCGAACGGCAGGATCGCGAATACATCATCAATCACCTGCTGCGCGAGGAATCGGCCAAGCTCAATGCGCGTCCGTGGCTGCAGGATCGGGCGCTCGCGCAGCTGCTGTCGTACAACTGGCCCGGCAACGTGCGCGAGTTGCGCAACGTGCTGCGCTACGCGGTGGCGATGTCGGACGGCGAGGGCGTGTTCATCGAACACCTGCCGGCCGAGCTGCTCGCCGCCAATGCCGTGCCGCGTGCGGTTTCGAGCGTGCCGGCTTCCGCATCCGCCGACGAAGCCACCGCGGAGCCGATGAGCATCGCCGGCGTCGCGCCCATGCATGTAGAGCCTGAACTGCCCGCCGTGCCGCCGCTGCCGATGAAGACCCAGCCGCTCGTCACCGCGCTGCGGCGGAACAAGTGGAACATCTCGGCCGCGGCGGCCGAGCTCGGCATGTGTCGCACCACGCTGTATCGGCAGATGAAGCGCTACGGCATCACGCCGCCGACGCACTGGTAGGAGGAAGCTCGCTCCGCAGCCTCAGCGCATTCCTGCGCGCCGCCTGCGCGACAACAGCGCCGGCACCAGCAACAGCAGGTTCCAGAGTCCGAATGCACCGCCGCTGCGGATGGGTTGATCGCGGCTCGGAGCGCCCGGATCGGCGATGCGGCCCGGCGTCGGGTCGCTGTCGCCGCGTCCGTTGTCGACGAGCGTGAGAATCACGGTATCGCCGACGATCTGCGCGCCCGGACCGCTGGCGGCATCGAACAGATACCAATGCGGCGTCGCGTTGCCGGCTTCCGGCCCGTATTTGTAGTAATGCTGGGGCCGCGTGCCGCTCGGCAGCTTGATCGCCACCTGCACCGTCGCACCGGCAGCGAGGCCTTCGATCGCGAAGCTGAAGGCGCCGTTCGCGAAGATTTGGTCGGCCGGCGGCTCCACCTCGCTCGGCAGCGACACGGCGCCGGCGTTGACGAGTCGTCCCGCATTGGTCGAGATGCCGACCGCACGCCCGTTCGCATCGCTGACGACGGCGCTGCGATCGTCGGTCGGCGGCGCGGCATCCGCGCTGGTCACGGTGAAGTTCGCGCTGACGCCGCCGATGCTCAAGCTTGCCGTCTTCGACTGTCCTGCCGCAGCGGACTGCAGGCGCAGGCTCACGCGGTCGCCGTTCTGCACTTGCCCCGCAGCGCTCGTGAAGGCGCCATCGCCGATGCGGTACTCGCCGCCGCTGACGCTGATCGGAGCTGCGACGTTGATGCCGCTGACGACGATGCTCTGCGAGCTCACCGGTGTGTTCGCGGGCGCATTGCGAATGCTCGCGAAGCTGAAAGCATCGGGCGTGCTGTCGGCTGCCGGCGGGGTCGCGGCGCGCGTGGTGCTCGCGAAGCTGCCGTTGACGCCGCCGATGCCGAGCGTCGTCACCGTGCGCAAGCCGTTGCCGCTCGCCGCGGTGTGGCGCACGCGCAGTGAGTCGCCATTGGCGACGCTGCCGTTCGCACGCGTGAAGTCGCCTCCGTTGATCGAGTATTCGCCGTTGTCGATGCTGACGCCTGCAGGTGCGTCGATGCCGGCGACGATGATCGCGGCACTCGTGACGAGGCTGCCGGGCTCGACTTCGGTCTGCTCGGGAAAGCTGAACGCATCCGGCGTGGTGTCCGCAGGCGGCGGCACATCGGGTTGCTGGCGTGTGCGCACGCTGTAGGCATCGCTGACGCCGCCGATGGTCACGCTGCTGTTGACCGTCGTCGAATACTGCGTCGAGCTGCGCAAGCTCAGCGTCACGACGTCGCCGTTGCGCACGCTGCCGTCGGCGCTCGTGAACGCGGCGCCGTTGATGCTGTAGGTGCAGCCGCTGCAGCGAATGCCGGTGACCGCATCGATGCCGCTGATGGTCTGCGGTTGCGAGCGCACGTCGGTGTCGGGCAGCGCATCGACCACGTCGGCGAAGTCGAAGGCATCGGGCGTGGTGTCGGGCGCCGGTGCCTGCGCGGTGCGGCTCGTGAAGCGGCCTTCGATGCCGCCGACCGTGACGACGCTGACGACGGCTTGTCCACCGTTGGCCGACGAGCTGTGGCGAACGCGCAGCCTGGCGCCGTTGACGAGCGTACCGGCCGCTCGTGTGTAGGCGCCGCCGTTGATCGAGTATTCGCCGACGTCGCCGATGCTCACGGCGGTGGGCGAGTCGATGCCGCTGATCGTGACTTCGTTCGAGGTGACGAGCGTGTTCGTCGCGACGTCGTTCTGGTCGGCGAACGTGAAGGCATCGGGCACCGTGTCGGGCGCTGCGGGCGGCGGTGTCGTGGCGGCGAGATCGCTGCGATAAAGCCCGGCGTCCTGCACGGCGATGCGCAGGCCGTTCGCATCGGCCACCAGCGCGGTGCCCCAGCTCGAACGCGGAGTCGTGCGCGGCAGGCCGTTGCGATCGCGCGTCCAGCCCGTTGCGTTCGCGCCCTTGTAGTAG
Organism: Hydrocarboniphaga effusa AP103; assembly: GCF_000271305.1. Lineage (GTDB taxonomy): Bacteria > Pseudomonadota > Gammaproteobacteria > Nevskiales > Nevskiaceae > Hydrocarboniphaga > Hydrocarboniphaga effusa. The sequence goes on along the minus strand of NZ_AKGD01000001.1, from coordinate 1,684,106 downwards.
ACGTCGGCGCCATCGGGTCCTGCGTAGCTCAGGTAGAGCGTGCCGTTGGCGTCTTCGGTCATCGAGGTGATCACGAAGCTCGCCGTCGGCAGGCCGGAGGTGGTGAACGCGGCCCAGCTGGCGCCCGCATCGCTCGTGCGATACAGCGCGCTGTTGGTGGTCTGCACGTAAACACCCGACGGCAGCGTGTAGAAGCGGTTGAGCCGCGTGTCGAAGCTCGAGGCCGACAGGCTGATGCCGTTGTTCGCGAGCGTCAGCGTGGCCCCGCCGTCGGTGCTGCGATAGACGGCCTTGGGCGTCGAGAACTCGTTGACGATCGCGAGCAGCGTGCCGCCGACGGCGGTCAGCGAGGCGATGCGCTCATTCGCCGGCAGCGTCGCGCTCGTGGCGCTCCAGCTGCTGCCGCGATCGGTGGATCGATACAGCTTGCCGGCGACGCCAACGAACCAATCGCCGTTGACGATCGCCGGTCCGAACGCCGGGTTGTACTGGATGTCGGCGATGCCGCTGTCCGCACGGCTCCAGCTCGCTGCGCCATCGTTGCTGCGATACAGGCTGTTGGTCGCGTTGACGATGATCGCATCGCCGTCGACGGTGAGCGATCGCCCGCTGCCGAGATCGAGCGCGGCGTTCGCCGGGCGCTGCGCGATGTCGGCCGAAAGCCTGTGCAGGCCGCTGCCCGAGACCAGTGCGATCAGGCCCGCTGCATCGAAGCCGAGCGCACTGATCGACGACACCGCGAGGCCGCCGTTGGCGCGGCGGAAGCCGCCACGCGTCACGCCGAACAGGCCGTCGCCGCTGGTGCCGAACAGGATGCCTTCGCCGCTGCGCACGAATTGCGTGATGCTGCGTCCAGTCTGCGCCTGATAATCGACGCCGCTCGCATCGCCGAAGCTCGTGCCCGCATCGGCGCTCGACAGCAGCTTGCCCGAGGCGCCCGCGACGTACAGCACACCAGCCAGGCTCACGCCGAGCGCGCGCGGCGGATCGATGTTGCTGAAGCTGGAGGGTGCGCTCGAGCTGAAGGTCTTGCAGCCGTCGTCGCTGCGATAGAGCCGGGCGTTGCCGACGTTGTTCGCGTAGAGCCGCGTGCCGTCCGCGCTCAGGGCGGTGCCTGCGATCGCAGACGGAGCCGCGTTGTTGCTGAAGTCGCCCGGCGCCGGATAGCCGAAGCCACTGCCCTTGATCCAGGTCGCTCCGCTGTCGAGGCTGTATTCGACACCGAAGCGATAATCCTGCGGAGACCACAGGCACAGCGAGGTCGCGGTGCGCACGAGTACCGCGTCGCGTCCGTTGCCGAGTCCATGCACGAGCGACCAGCTCGCGCTGGCTCCGTGCGTGCTGCGATAAATGCCCTGGCTGCTGTTGGCGTTGGCGCCGACGTAAACGTACTGCGCGTCGGCAACCAGGTTGCCGATGCCGAGGTTGTAGGTGCCGAACTCGGTCGGCAATCCGGTGTTGAACGCGCGCCAGCTCGCGCCACCGTCGTCGCTCGCGAAGATGCCGCTGTCGGCGATGGCACTGCTCGTGAACGTATTCGCGTAGTAGACGCCGCCGCCGTAAGCGAGTTCGGTGACCTGTCGTCCGAGCGCTGCACCAAAGCGGCTCCAGCGCACGCCGCCGTCGAGGCTTTCGAACATCTGTCCGCCCGCCGCGACCGCGATCAAATGCTCGCCATCGATGGCGACGAGCTGGCGGATCACCGGGCTCTCGGGCTGCGCCGCAACGGGCGTGAACGACAGCGCTTGTGCGCTGCCGGCGGACACGGCCAAGGCTGCCGACAGCGCAGCGGACACAGCGGTGACGAAGTAGCGAGCCGACATGCGGAAATTCCCCCAGTGAAGGTGCAGGACTCTAGGCACCGGCGCGAGATGTCCCCACCCCCTGTTCTGGGGGCATGCCTTGACGCTCGGAGGAGCCGCGCATCAGGCTTGCGTCACGGCCATCCTGGCCGCAGCGCTTGGGGGAGCGGCGACACGATGACGAGCATTCGGCAGGCCATGGTGGTGGAAGATCAGCCTGCGCTCGCGCAATGGCTCGTGCAGACGCTCGAAGAGGCGTTTCCGGGGGTGCACGTGGTCTATGCCGGAACCCTGCAGGCCGCGCGGCTCGTGCTCAAGGAGCTCGCGACGCCCGAGATCGCGCTGATCGATCTCGGTCTGCCCGATGGCTCGGGCGTCGACCTGATTCGCGAAATCGCGACGGCACATCCGAACTGCCAGTGCATCGTCAGCACCATCTACGCGGACGACCAGCATCTGTTTCCGGCGCTGCGTGCGGGCGCCGGCGGCTATCTGCTCAAGGATCAGCCGCGCGAGCGCATCGTGCAGTCGCTGCGCGGCATCGCGGCCGGCGAGCCGCCGCTGTCGGCGTCGATCGCGCGTCGCCTGCTGCGCGTGTTTGGCGATCCGGCGCCGACGGCCGCCGGCGCATCGACAGGTTCGGGAGAAACGCTCACGCCGCGCGAGCGCGAGACGCTCGCGCTGATCGCCAAGGGCTTCAAGATCGCCGAAGTGGCGACCAGCCTCGGCGTCACGCGCAACACCGCGCATGGCTTCATCAAGAACGTCTACCGCAAGCTCAAGATCGGCAGCCGCGCCGAGGCCGCCACCGAGGCAGCGCGCATGGGGCTCATCAACCCGCATCTGTAGTGAAGTGATCTGCGTATTGCTGGCACACTCAGCCAGACAACAACGAGAGTGCGCCGAGCCACATCGGCGCACCCGCTTGGGGGAGCCTCGTGAACCATATCGACGACAGCGGTCTGCCGCAGCAGATCGGGCCTTATCGCATCCTCGGCCTGCTCGGAGAGGGCAGCAACGGACGCGTCTACAAAGCGCAGCAGAGTGATCCGCAGCGCGAGGTGGCGCTCAAGGTGCTGCGCAGCGCCGGGCTGTCGGGCGAAGCGCAGCAGCGCTTCCGACGCGAAGCCGAGCTGCTCGCGCAGCTCGAGCATCCCGGTATCGCGCGGCTTTACGCGGCCGGTGTCGCCGACGGCGACGCCGGCCCGGTGCCGTACCTGGCGATGGAGCTCGTGCGCGGCACCGACCTGCTGCGCTACGCGCAGCAGCATCAGCTCGATCTGCACGCCAAGCTCGCGCTGCTCGCGCAGGTCTGCCAGGCCGTGCACTACGCGCATAGCCGCGGCATCGTGCATCGCGACCTCAAGCCCGCGAACATCCTGGTCGGCGAAGACGGGCATCCGCGCATCCTCGACTTCGGTGTCGCGAGCGTGGCCGAAGACGCGGCGAGCATGACCGTGGCCGGCGAAGTGCTCGGCACGGTGCCGTACATGAGTCCCGAGCAACTCGCGGGCGGCGCGCGCGGCAGCGATCCGCGCAGCGACGTCTACTCGCTCGGCGTCATCGCCTATGAGCTGCTGACCGGCGAGCTGCCGTATCCGGGCTTGTCGAAATCCACCGTCATCGAAGCGATCACGCTGATTCGCGAAGGCCGCATCGAGCCCTTGTCGAAACGCGAGCCGCGTGCGCGCGGCGACGCCGAAACCGTGATCATGAAAGCGATGGCGCAGGAGGCGCCACGTCGCTACGGCTCGGCCGCCGAGCTCGCGAGCGACCTCGAACGCTTTCTGCGTCATCAGCCGATCGAAGCGCATCCGCCGAGCGCGATGTATGTGATGCGCCTGTTCGTGCGGCGGCATCGAGCGGTTTCGGCCGCGATCACCGCCGCGCTCGCGATGCTCGTGATCGGCGCGCTAGTGTCGCTGCGCTACGGCCTGGCCGAGGCCGAGGCGCGCAAGCAGGCCGATGCGACCAATGCCTTCCTCGAAAAAATGCTCACGGCCGCCGATCCGGCGCAGGACATGGGCCGCGATCTGCGCGTGCGCGAGCTGCTCGACGAGGCGCGCCGGCAGTTGCCGAACGAACATGACCCGGCCGTCGTCGCGAGCCTGGATCGCACGCTCGGCGCGACGTATCTGAGCCTCGGAGAGGCCGAAATCGCGCTCGAGATGCTCGAGCGCGCGCTCGAGCTGTCGGCCGCGGCCGAAGGCGAGCAGGCGCAGCGCACGCGCGAGCTGCATCTGCTGCATGCGCGCGCGCTCGTGCAGCAGCGCCGCTACGACGACGCGCAGCGCGAGCTCGAAGCGCTCGTCGCCTCGCCCGCGAACGACGATGCGCAGTGGCGCCTGCGCTTCGATGCACGCCGGCAGCTCGGCATTTCGATCATGGAGCAGGGCCGCGAGGACGAGGCGGAAGTCTTCATGCGGGCCTTGCATGCGGACATGGCGGCCCGCTTCGGCGAGGAAGACGGCCCGACCCTGGTGGTCGAAGCCGATCTCGCGGCGATGCTGCAGATGGGCGGAAAACCCAAGGAAGCGCTCGCCCTGCAGGAAAAGCTGCTGGCCATCCAGACCCGCAAGATCGGCGCGGATGCGGCCGAAACCCTGGACGTGCAGAGCAGCCTCGCGGTCACGCTGGCCGATCTCGATCAGAGCGAGCGCGCGCTCGCGATCATGCGCGAGGTGGTCGAGCGCGAGCGCCGCATCTACGGGCCGACGCATCCCAAGACCATCATCAGCCTGCAGAATCTCGCAGGACAAACCGCGGTGGCCGGGCTTGCGGAAGAAAGCTATGCGCAGCGTCGCGAGTTGCTCGCCGCCGCGCTCACGCGCTATGGCCGCTCGCATGCGCGCAGCATCGACGCGCTGGCGATGATGGCGACGCAGAGCTCGGTGCTCGGCCGCGAGGACGAGGCCGCGGATTACTACCGCCAGTCCATCGAGGCCGCGCACAGCGATCCGCTGCTGGTCGTCAACGGCATCATTCCGCAGCACAACTTCGCCAACTGGCTGCTCAAGCGCGGCCGCCCGGCCGAGGCGCGTCCCGAGTTCGAGACCGCGGTGGCCGACGCGATCAAGCACTTCGGTGCGGAGGACTGGCGCACCGCGGCCTTCATGGCCAACTACGGCAACTGCCTGTCCAAGCTCGGCGAATATCCGCTGGCGCGCGCGCAGCTCGAACGCAGCCTCGCGGTGCTCGAAAAGGAGCTCGGCCCGCAGCACGACCGCACGCGCGATACGCGTGAAAAATTGCGCGCGGTATATCTGGCGATGGGCCTCAGGGCCGAAGCCGAGGCGCTACCGGCGAGCGTCGCCCCGTAGGTTCGGCGGGGCGCTGCTTCAAAGGAGCTGCGGCATGCAGCCGCAGATCACGTCGGCGGGGTGATACGCATCCTGATGCAGCTGTCGAAGCTTCAAAAGAGCTGCGGCATGAAGCCACGGAAACCCGCCGGCAACGGCAGTGCCGTGACCGGTGGAGCGATCGACTACCATGGCGCGCTCCTTTCGCCGGGTTCGTGATGCCGTCCCCATGCCGTCGTTGATCGCCGCCGCCGTCCTGCTCGCCGCGCTGATCGCTTTCGCGGTCTTCATGCTGCGTCGTCAGCGACGTTTGCAGGACCAGCTCGCGCAGCTGCAAGCCCAGCTCGCGGATGCCTTGCGCGCCGAGCGCCTGAAGGCCGCGGCCGAGGAGCGCCAGCGCCTGCTGGCCGACCTGCACGACGATATCGGCGCCAAGCTGCTCACGCTCGTGCACGCGGTGCGCGAGCCCGAGCTCGCCGATCTGGCGCGCGCGGTGGTGCAGGATTTTCGCGACGTGGTCAGCCGGACCAACCAGGACGCCTGCACCTTGCAGCAGGCGCTCGGCCAGATTCGCGAGGAAACCGAACACCGGCTCGAATCGGCCGGCGGCCTGCTCGACTGGCAGCAGGACGCGGCGCTGCCCGATCCGCTTCTCGACGAGGCGCAAGTGCTGCACCTGTTCCGCATCTCGCGAGAAGCCGTCACCAACGCGCTGCGCCACGGCCACGCCACGCACATCCGCGTGCGTGCGAAAGCGGTGGGCCAGAGCCTGCTGCTCGACGTCACCGACAACGGTCCCGGCTTGGCCGCCGAGCACCACGCCGGCCGCGGCACCGACAGCATGCGCAACCGCGCCCAGCAGCTCGCCGGCACCATCGACTGGACCGCCGGAACGCGCGGCGGCACCAAGGTGGTTCTGGAATTTCCGCTGCCGATAGCGCTGGCTGGCCAATCAGAACATCAGACCGGTTCGGTGCGGTAAGCGACTCGGATCGGAAGCGTAAACGCAGTCACGTTTGCCCGAAGCATTCGTCGCTAAGCTCGGCTCTTCATATGTCAGAGGGGGCTGAGAATGTCGAACCAAGTGGTGATGGAAGATGATGCCAAGAGCTCACGGGAGACGCTAGACAAGCGAATCGAAACGGCAATGAAGCTGAGCCACTTCGCGCTCCAGTTTGCTGTTGCCGTGGGCGTTATCTCCACGTACTGCTATTGCGCATTTGACGCGCACTTCTTTCCTACAGGGCTGACGCTAGGTGACGGTCTGCTATTTCTTTTCGTAGCGTTCGGCTTCGGATCAGGTTACGTGGTTTGGCTGTGGACGGGATGGGCGGTCATGGCGGGAGCACTTTCGCACAAGCTGGGCTGCAATAAAGATGACCGCCGGGTGATGATCTGGATGGCTGGCGCGGTCGGCGGTTTCTGGATATTGATGGTGGTCTGCACCTGGCAGTGCACCTGGGATTTTCTGTGGCTGGTCATAGAGGCAACGCTTCCTCCGCTAGTCAGTGGATTCTGTGTGTGCGGGGCCCTGATGCTTGAGGTGAAGGCCAGCAAAAACAGCATAGAAGATGAAGGATTACCGGCCGGGGTGCAGAAGAGGCGTAGGCAAGTGCAGGCGGTTATGATCGCTGTGGCTCTGCTTACCCCTGCGATCGTTGGGGCGACGCCGGTATTGCGCCTGATGTCTCACGCGATGAGCCTGCTGAGCATTCGCGTCAGCAGTGCTTCGCTCCTCGTCGATGAAGATAATTTCCGGATCATCGAGAGCGTTGCTTCGCAGATGGGACTGCCCATTCAGGGATGCGGCGTCAGCGACTCGAATGCGTACTTTGTTCATGGCGTACGTGTCTGGTGGCATGGCCTAGGAGAGCGCAGTTTCATCGAACTGGTCGATTTGGGGCGACAAAAAGACGGCAAGATCGTCGAGATTCCGGGCGCCCGGCTGGAACTCGCGCGAGCCGGCACAAAAGTTATCTCGTGGAGTAAAGCGCACCAGCAGATTCAGACTTGCCGCAACATCAAAACGGACTTGCTGTTTGATCGAAACAAAGCGGAGATCAGCACCTCGGGGCGGTCCGAAGTCGATCGCCAGCGACGAGACATCGAACAGCAGATCGAGAAATTCGGCTGGCGCATCGAGTCGGCAGAAGTGGTCGGCTACGCAGATCGGCAGCTGGTTCGGACGGAAGGCGGAAATCGGAAGCTTTCGCACGCACGCGCTCAAGCAGTCCGAGATGCGCTGGCCCCTTTGTTCCAGGGAGTCTCAGGCGACAAGATCGCGGTCGAAGGCATGGGCGCGCTGGAATCGCGAACCCACTGCGGCATGACATTGGCTGGGGAAGCGCTCAACGAATGCCTGGCGCCTGATCGGCGTGTCGAAATCAGGCTGAACGTGACGCGGCCATGAGCAACAGAGTGACGGCTTCTGTCATGGCCCGCCTCGCGCTTGAATTCTGCGGCCATATAGCCGATAAGCCGGCCCGGCCAGCAGCACGAGCGCGATCAGACGCACGAGCTGGAACGCCGCGACCACCGGCACGCCCAGGTGCAGCAGCTTCGCGGTGAGGCTCATTTCGGCGATGCCGCCGGGCGCCGTGGCCAGGATCATCGTCGGCCAGGAGGCTCCGGTGGCCGATGCCACCAGGCCCGCGAACAAGGCGCAGACGGCGACGATGAGCAGGCTCGTGACGCTGACGCAGGCCATGAAGCGTGGAGCGGCGCGCAGAAAATCGGGCGAGAAGCGACCGCCGAGCGCGCAGCCGAGCAGCAGCTGTCCGGCCCCGACGACGACGGGCGGCAGCGCCGACAGCGGCACGCCGGCGACCGCCATCGCCGCGACGGCGGCGAGCGGGCCGAGCGTCCAGGCGTTGGGCACGCGCAGGGCTTGCAGCAGCAGGCCGGACGGAACGGTGGCGGCAAGCATCAGCAGCAGCCGGCCGGCATCGACGCCCAGCGCAGCGGCGCCCAGCAGGTGGGTATCCGGATCGCTGCCGTGCGCGCCCGACATGAAGAACACATAGGGCAGGCCGACGACCACGATCACCACGCGCAGCGACTGCGCGGCGGCCACGCGATCGACGCGTGCGCCCGAGCGCTCGGCCTGGTTGGTCATTTCGACCGCGCCGCCGATGGCGACCGAAAAGAAGCCGGTGGCCCGGTCGACCCCGCTCAGGCGGCTCAACAGCGCGCCGCCCGCCGCGCTGATCGCGAGCGAGAACGCCACCGCGATCAGCAGCCAGGGCCACAGGTGCAGCAACTCGCGCAGCACCTCGAGGCTGAAATAGAGCCCGACCGCGGTGCCGATCGCCCATTGGCCGGCGCTGCGCAGCGGCATCGGCAGGCCGAGCCGGCGATCGAAACCGACGTTGAGCGTGGCGGTGACCAGCAGCGGGCCGAGCATCCACGGCAGCGGCGAATGCAGCAGCGTGAACAGCCCGCCCGCGGCCAGGCCCACGAGCAGGGTCGTGAGGATGCGCCAGGCGGCGTCGGGTTCGGGTGCAGCGCAAGAGGAGGACATCGGCGCGCATTGTCGCCCCGGCCTGGCGGATTTGCCGCGCCGATCGGCCGCATCGCGAGGGCCAATGGCGGAAGGCTTCGGTATTCTCCGCGCCCATCGCGCCGCCGGCTCGCGGCTGGCAGAGGCCTTGCTAATGCGGCGGTCCTTCGACTGCGGACAGGTCGCGTTACGGTCGCATCTGGCTTCATCGCCTGTCATCGATGTTGCACAACCGGATCAGATGTCATGAGCAGTGTCATGAGCAGTGTTGCGGAAAAGAAGCAGTCGCGGCGCCGCGTGGTGGTGGTCGGCGGTGGGTTCGGCGGCCTCAAGGCCGTGGCCGCGTTGCGCAAGGCCGAGGTCGACCTGACCCTGGTCGATCGTCGCAACCATCACCTGTTCCAACCGCTGCTGTACCAGGTCGCCACCGCCGCGCTGTCGCCCGCGCAGATCGCCCAGCCGATCCGCGCGATCCTCAAACGCCAGCGGAACGTCGACGTGGTGCTCGACGAAGTCACCGGCATCGACACGACGGCCCGCCAGGTGCTCACGCGCAGCGGCCCGATCGCCTACGACGACCTGATCCTCGCCACCGGCGCCTCTCACGCCTACTTCGGCCACGATCACTGGCAGGAGGCCGCGCCGGGGCTCAAGTCGCTCGACGATGCCACCGCGCTGCGCCGCCGCATCCTGAATGCCTTCGAGCAGGCCGAGCTCAGCGAGGACGCCGCCGAGCGCCAGGCGCTGCTGACCTTCTGCGTGGTCGGCGGCGGCCCCACCGGCGTCGAAATGGCCGGGGCGATCGCCGAACTCGCGCATCGCACGCTGGTGCACGAATTCCGCCGCATCGACACGCGCATTGCCCGCGTGATCCTGATCGAAGCCGGTCCACGCATCCTCGCGGCGATGCCGGCTTCGCTGTCGGCCAAGGCCCAGCAGGGCCTCGAACGGCTCGGCGTGACGGTGCGCGTCAACACCGCGGTGACCGATTGCACGCAGACCTCGGTGCAGGTCGGGGCCGAGCGCATCGATTGCCGGACCATCGTCTGGGCTGCGGGGGTGCGCGCCTCGCCGGTCGGCAGCTGGCTCGGCGCGAACGTGGCGCTCGATCGCGCCGGTCGCGTCAAGGTGAACCCGGACCTGTCGGTGCCGGGCCTGCCGGGCGTCTACGTGATCGGCGACGCGGCCGCGGTCAACATGGCCGGAGGCAAGCCGGTCCCGGGCGTCGCCCCGGCCGCCAAGCAGCAGGGCCGCTACGTGGCCGGGCTGATCTCGCGCCAGGTTCGCGGCCAGAGCGCGCCGCCGCCGTTTGCGTACGTAGACCAGGGCAATCTCGCCACCGTCGGCCGCGGCGAAGCGGTGGTGGACCTGGGCTGGCTCAAGCTCAGCGGCCTGCCGGCCTGGCTGTTCTGGGGCCTGATCCACGTGTTCTTCCTGATCGACTTCCGCAACCGCATCACGGTGTCGCTGGACTGGATCTGGTCGTTCGTGACCGATGGGCGCAGCGCGCGGCTGATTACGGAAGGCGAGCGGAAGCAGCCGTAAGACGGAGACCGGGAGACGCTAGAAGCGGCTTCGCTTTTACGTCTCCCGTTCCCCGTCTCTCGTCTCCCGGCTTCAATCGATACTCGATTTCCAGCGCGTATCGGGCATCGTCGCGTAGACGATCAGCGAGATCGCGATGCAGCCGGTCACGTACCAGTAGAAGCCGCTTTCGTGGCCGATGTCCTTGAACCAGAGCGCGATGGCTTCGGCGGTGCCGCCGAACAAGGAAACGGTGAGCGCGTAAGGCAAGCCCACGCCGAGGGCGCGAATTTCGGTGGGGAACAGTTCGGCCTTCACGACCGCATTGATCGAGGTGTAACCGCTGACGATCACGAGCGCAGCCATGATCAGCCAGAAGGCTTCGGTGGCCGACTGGGCTTCGCGCAGGGCGCTCAGGATCGGTACCGTGAGCAGCGTGCCGAGCACGCCGAAGCTCAGCAGCACCGGACGCCGGCCAATGCGATCCGACAGCGCGCCCATGAGCGGTTGCAGCAAGGCGAACAGGAACAGCGTGGCGCCCGAGATCAGCGTCGCATCGTTGTTGCTCATGCCGACGCTGTTGGCGAGGTATTTCTGCATGTACGTGGTGTACGTGTAGAACGCGAGCGTGCCGCCCATCGTCAACCCGACGACCGTCAGCAACTGACGCGGATGCTGCAGCAATCGCTGCATGGGGCTCACGTCGGTGCTGCGCTTGTGCGCGAACGATTCGGTCTCTTCCATGCCGCGTCGCAGCCACAGTGCGGTGACGGCCGCGAGCGCACCGATCAGAAACGGAATGCGCCAGCCCCAGGCTTCGAGCTGCTCGGTGGTCAGAAATACCTGCTGCAGCAGGATCAGAACCCCGAGCGCGAGCAGCTGCCCGCCGATCAAGGTGACGTACTGAAAGCTCGACCAGAAGCCGCGATGCTCGCGTGTCGCCACCTCGCTCAGGTACGTGGCCGAAGTGCCGTATTCGCCGCCGACCGAAAGCCCCTGCAGCAGCCGGGCCAGCACGAGCAGAACCGGCGCGGCGATGCCGATGCTCGCGTAGCCGGGCGTCAGCGCGATCACCAGCGACCCTGCGCACATCAGCAGCACCGACAGCAGCAGCGCGGCACGGCGTCCGTGCTTGTCCGCGTAGAGGCCCATGAGCCAGCCGCCGATCGGGCGCATCAGAAAGCCCACCGCGAAGATCACGGAGGTCTTGAGCAACTGGGCGGTGGGATCGCCGCTAGGGAAGAACACCTTGGCGAAATACAGCGAGAACGCGGAGTACGCGTACCAGTCGTACCACTCGACGAGATTGCCGACCGAGCCGCTGAAGATCGAGCGCAGCCTCCAGGCGGTGCCGTGGTCCGCGGTGACCGTCGCGCGCGCTTCGCCTGTCATGGGTCCTCCCGATCCTGGTATTGGCTTGAGCATCGGGGTGATCGGGGCTCGCCGCAAGCGCACGCCCGCCGCCTGACAGCTCGGCGACAGGCGAGTGGCCCCGGGCTGCACTAGAATCGCGGCGCATCGCCGCCAGCGCGCCCCGCATGAGAGAGTTCAGATGACCACGCAGCCGCAGACCCCACAGCTGCATAAGGCCAAGGTCAAATTGTTGGAGCCCTTGCAGGGCATCGCCTACGTCGATGCCGGAGAGGGCGATGCCGTGGTGTTCGTGCATGGCTCGATGTGCGACTGGCGCTACTGGCTGCCGCAGCTGTCGGGCATGGCCGAATCGCATTGGGTCGTCGCCCCGAGCCTGCGTCACTTCTTTCCGCGCCTGCCGTCGTCGATCGGCCGGCCGTTCAGCTGGGCCGATCATCGCGATCAGCTCGCGCAGTTCCTCGCCAAGCTGCAGAGCCCGAGACTGCATCTGGTCGGTCATTCGCGTGGAGCCTGCGTGGCCTACCAGCTCGCGCTCGCGCATCCGCAGCTCATCGACAGCCTCACGCTGGTCGATCCGGGCGGCCCGGCAAAGGACGCGGGGTCCGATGGCACGATGCCCCTCGAAACCGTCCTGCTGCGTGAGAAGGCGGTGTCGCTGATCGAAGAAGGCCATGTCGACGAAGGGCTCAAGATCTTCGTCGATTCGGTGAGCCGCCCCGGCTTCTGGGATCGCAGCAACGCCTTCTTCCAGGACATGGCGCGCGACAACGCGCAGACGCTCGCGCCGCAGATGAACGATCCGCTGCCGTTCTATATCGAGAGCGAGGCCGCGGGCATCGCCTGCCCGGCGCTGATCGTCGACGGTGAGCGCAGCCCGACGCCGTACCGGCACAACGCCGAGCTGCTCGGCGAGTGGATGCCGAATGCGCGCCGGCTCACGATGACGGGCGCCTCGCACGGCATGACCATCACCCACGCGCAGCGCTTCAATCGCGAATTGACGGCGTTCTTGCGGGACGCATCGAAAACCTGATCGGCCTTCATCGATAAAGACGCTTGGCCCCCGGGCGAGGCTTCGTGGTATCCCTTCCGGCCCGCTCGCTCCCATGAGGATGGGTGGCAGAACGGCGTCCCTATAATGATTTGTGGTTATTGATCCGCCCTCCCGGGCGCAAAGACAATTCGAACATGAGCCAGGAAGCCCCCGTCCCCAGCAAGGTGCGCGAAAGCCTCAGAGAGGCCGCGCTGTACTACCACGAGTTCCCGACGCCCGGAAAACTCTCGGTCACCGCCACCAAGCAGCTCACCAACCAGCGCGATCTCGCACTGGCGTATTCGCCGGGTGTGGCCGCGGCTTGCGAAGAGATCGTCACCGATCCGGTCAACGCGTTCCGCTACACCGCGCGCGGTAACCTGGTGGCCGTGATCACCAACGGCACCGCGGTGCTCGGCCTCGGCAACATCGGCCCGCTCGCGGCCAAGCCGGTGATGGAGGGCAAGGCGGTGCTGTTCAAGAAGTTCGCGGGCATCGATGTGTTCGACATCGAAGTCAATGAGCTCGACCCGGACAAGCTCGTCGAAGTGATCGCGGCGCTGGAGCCGACCTTCGGCGGCATCAACCTCGAAGACATCAAGGCGCCTGAATGCTTCGACATCGAACGCAAGCTGCGTTCGCGCATGAAGATTCCGGTGTTTCACGATGACCAGCACGGCACCGCGATCATCGTCGGCGCGGCCACGCTCAACGGGCTCAAGGTCGTCGGCAAGGACATCAAGCAGATCAAGCTCGTCGTCAGCGGCGCGGGCGCCGCGGCGCTCGCCTGCGTCGACCTGCTCGTCGACCTCGGCCTGCCGATCGAAAACATCTGGCTCACCGACCTGGCCGGCGTGGTCTATCAAGGCCGCGTCGAACTGATGGATCCGGACAAGTCGCGCTTCGCCCAGCCCACCGACCAGCGCACGCTCGCCGAGGTGATCGAGGGCGCCGACATGTTCCTCGGCCTGTCGGCCGGTGGCGTGCTCAAGCCGCCGATGGTCGAAAAGATGGCGCCGAATCCGCTGATCTTCGCGCTCGCCAACCCGAATCCTGAAATCCTGCCGGAAGACGTCAAGTCCGTGCGCAGCGACGCGATCATCGCGACTGGCCGTACCGACTATCCGAACCAGGTCAACAACGTCCTGTGTTTTCCCTTCATCTTTCGCGGTGCGCTCGATGCGGGCGCGACGACGATCACGCGCGAGATGGAGATCGCGGTCGTGCATGCGATCGCCGAACTCGCGCGCCAGGAACAGAGCGATGTCGTCGCGGCGGCTTACGGCATCGAGAACCTGTCGTTCGGCCCCGAATACATCATTCCGAAGCCCTTCGATCCGCGCCTGATCGTGCAGATCGCGCCGGCGGTTGCGAAGGCGGCGATGGAATCGGGCGTCGCGGCTCGCCCGATCGCCGATTTCGACGCGTATCGCCAGCAGCTGCAGCAGTTCGTGTATCAGTCCGGCACGATCATGAAGCCGGTATTCCAGGCCGCGCGCCAGGCGCCGCCGGAACGCAGCCGCATCGTCTACGCCGAAGGCGAAGAAGAGCGCGTGTTGCGCGCCGTGCAGATTCTGGTGGACGAGAAGATCGTCAAGCCGATTCTGGTCGGTCGTCCGGCCGTGATCGAAGAGCGCGTGCAGCGCTACGGTTTGCGCATCAAGCCCGGCGTGCACTTCGACATCGTCAACCCCGAGCACGACGATCGCTATCGCGAATACTGGTCCGAATATCACCACATCATGGCGCGCCGCGGCATCACCGCCCAGTACGCCAAGCTCGAAATGCGCCGCCGCAGCACGCTGATCGCCTCGATGCTGCTGCGCAAGGGTGAAGCCGACGGCATGATCTGCGGCACCATCAGCACCACCGCGCGTCATCTGCAGTACGTCGATCGCGTGATCGGCAAAGCCGAAGGCCGCAGCATCTTCGCCGCGATGAACGCGCTGATCCTGCCCGATCGGCAGGTGTTCATCGTCGACACTCACGTCAACATCGAGCCGACCGCCGAGCAGCTGTCCGAAATCGCGCAGATGGCGGCCGAAGCGGTCGCGCGTTTCGGCATCGAGCCCAAGATTGCGCTGCTTTCGCACAGCAATTTCGGCAGCTACGACTCGCCGTCGGCGCAGAAGATGCGCAAGACGCTTGCGCTGCTGCGCGAACAGGCGCCCGATCTCGAAGTCGACGGCGAAATGCATGGCGACTGCGCGCTCGACGAAGCGCTGCGTCGCCGCATCCTGCCCGAGACCACGCTGTCGGGTCCGGCGAACCTGCTCGTGATGCCGAACATCGACGCCGCCAACATCGCCTACAACCTGCTCAAGACCGCGGCCGGCAACAACGTCGCGATCGGCCCGATCCTGCTCGGTTGCGCCGCGCCCGTGCACATTCTCACGCCGAGCACGACGGTGCGCCGCATCGTCAACATGACGGCGCTGACGGTGGCCGAGGCCAACGCGAAGGCGAAGTGACTTGAGGTAAAGCGGTGCGTACATCGGCCGCTCAATGCGGCCGATGTGTTTTGCGGATCAGCTTTGGGCTGTCTTGTCCGACGAAAGCAGCACCGGCTTTTTCTTCGGTGAACCTTCCGGCTGGCCGATTCGCAGCTGGCTCGTTGCCAGATACATTTCACGCAGCGCGATCAACAGGCTGCTGATCAACGCGAGCATCGCCGTGATGAACGTAAGCGTCCGAGGCTCACCGCTTGAAGGGAGTGTTGTGGCGTAGAAGATAAGCGTCCCTTGGGCGCCGATGGTGTCCACGATTGATTAAGTGGACACCATGCAAGCATCATCCTTGGGCAAGAAGCGGCGCAGCTATTCGGCGGAATTCAAGGCGGCGTGCGTAGCCGAAGCACGGCAGAAGCAGAGTTCGGTCTCGTCGATCGCCCGGCGCCATGGGCTGAATCACAATCTAATTTTCAAATGGTGGCGCGAGGCGGACGCGGCGAGCAAGACGACGTTGCTGCCGGTCACGATCGTCCCGCCTGCTGCACCGACTCCGCAATCGACGAGCGTCGCTTTGAGCGTGTCCTTCGCCGACGGTGCCTGCCTACGCATCGAATCGGCATCCGATGCGATGGTGCTGACGATCCTTGATCGCCTGCGCTCACGATGATCGGTTTGCCAGCCAGCACACAGGTGTGGATCGCGGCCGGCGTGACGGACATGCGCAAAGGCTTCGATGGTTTATCGGCACGGGTGCAGCAGGTGCTCGCAGATGATCCGTTCTCGGGCCATGTCTTCGCCTTTCGCGGTCGCCGCGGCGATCAGCTCAAGCTGCTGTGGTGGGACGGTGACGGCTTGTGTCTGCTATCGAAGCGACTGGAGCGCGGCCGCTTCGTCTGGCCGAAGGCGGAGTCGGGCCGCGTGCATCTGACCGCAGCCCAGCTCTCGATGCTGCTCGAAGGCATCGACTGGCGACGACCGGAACGCACCACAAAACCCTCGAAAGCCGCCTGATTCTGCAAGCTTTTTGCATCGAGATGCCATGCTCGATGCGCCCGAATCCGATCTGCCCGATACCGTCGAAGCGCTGCGTGCGCTGGTGCAGTCGCATGCCGCCGAGCTGTCGACGCTGCGCAGCGTGCTGCGCCATCGCGATGCCCAGATCGACAAGCTGCTGATCCAGCTGGCACGCCTCAAGCGCATGCAGTTTGGCGCCAAGAGCGAGAAGCTCGACCGTGAGATCGAGCAGCTCGAATTGCTGATCGAGGAGCTGCAGACACCCGACGCGGTACCGGTCGTTTCAGCGGCCACGGAAGCCAGGCAGAAACCTGCCCGCAAGCCATTGCCCGATCACCTGCCGCGCGAGTCCATCGTCCATGCGCCGGCATCGGCGTGCCCCGACTGCGGCGGCGCGCTGCGGCCGATCGGCGAAGATGTTTCGGAAATGCTCGATTACGTGCCGGCGCACTGGAAAGTGATTCAGCACGTGCGCCCCAAGTGCGCCTGTGATGCCTGCTCGCGCATCGTCCAGGCCTCGGCACCTTCACGGCCGATCGCCCGTGGCCTGGCCGGCGCTGGCCTGCTGGCGCATGTGCTGGTCAGCAAGTACGGCGACTCCCTGCCGCTGTATCGGCAAAGCGAGATTTACGCCCGTGAAGGTGTCGAGATCGAGCGCTCGACGCTGGCCGAATGGGTCGGCGGCAGCGCGGCGCTACTCGCCCCGCTGGTCGAACGCATTGCCGCGCACGTGATGAGCGCGACCAAGATTCATGCGGACGACACGCCGGTGCCAGTGCTCGCGCCAGGCAATGGGAAAACCAAGACCGGACGGCTGTGGACTTACGTGCGCGACGATCGCCCGGCTGGCAGCCAGACTCCCGCAGCGGTGCTCTTCCGCTACACGCCCGATCGCAAGGGCGAGCATCCGAAGCGGCACCTGAGCCGTTTTGAAGGCACGCTGCAGGCCGATGGTTACGCCGGTTTTCATCACCTCTACGGCGGCGGCAAGATCCAGGAAGCCGCCTGCTGGGCGCACGTGCGAAGAAAATTCTTCGACATCCACCAGGCCAATGCCTCGCCCATCGCCAAGCAAGCCCTCGATCGCATCGGCGCTTTGTATGTCGTCGAGCAAGACATTCGCGGTAAACCAGCACAAGAGCGAAAAGCACAACGGCAATCGCGCGCCGGACCACTGCTGCAAGAACTGAAGGGCTGGTTCGATCAAACCGTCGGCACGCTCTCGACGAAATCCGAACTCGCCAAGGCGATTCGCTACGCCACCTCACGCTGGCCGGCGCTGACGCGCTATCGCGACGACGGGAATCTGGAAATCGACAACAACGCAGCGGAGCGATCCCTGCGCGTCGTCGCGCTCGGGCGCAAGAATTTTCTCTTCTGCGGCTCCGATGCCGGCGGCGTGCGTGCCGCTGCGATCTACAGCCTGATCGGCACGGCCAAGCTCAACGGACTCAACCCCGAAGCCTATCTGCGGCATGTGCTCGATCGCATCGCAGATCATTCCATCAACAAGCTTGATGAGCTGCTGCCCTGGAATGTCGCCGCTCAGCTCCCGCTATAGGTAGTCTCTGGACGCTTACTGATGAACAGCGTGGCCACGATCGCGCTCAGATTGATGCCGACGAGGCTGCTGACGAACAGCGTCACCACCACGCTCGCCACCAGAATCGCAGTCGCGATGCACAAGCCGATCGCCCAATTGATCAGCCGCGCGCGTCCCGCCTGCTGCCTGAGCATGCGATGCAACTGCTCCGCATGCACCGGATCATCCGTTCCAAGCTGAGCCTCCAGGCGACGAGCCCGATCGACGATGCGCGCGAGCCGGTTCGACAGCACGCCAAGCAAGCTCGCGACACCCGTGAGCAGGAACACCGGCGCCACCGCGAGCTGAATGACATGCGCGATCGCGACTGAAGTTGCGCCGGTGGTTTCGAGGTCTAGCGCCATGTTGGTGTGCATTGAACGGTCCGGAAGGCGAGTATACGGCGCGGTGCTGGGGGGATATTGATAGAGGGGCTGCGGCATGAAGCCGCAGATCACCGCAGCTCGCTACCTTCGTCGGGCTCGCTCACGTAGACGCTTCAAAGGAGCTGCGGCATGAAGCCGCAGATCACCAACGGCACCGAGCAGTACCGCGCGCTCGCGATCTGGGCCGCGCTTCAAAGGAGCTGCGGCATGAAGCCGCAGATCACCGCCGACCGCGCGCTGCGCCTGCGCGAGCGTGCTCACGCTTCAAAGGAGCTGCGGCATGAAGCCGCAGATCACGGAACCCTTCGCGATTCCTCCGTCGGGCAAGGTCGTGCTTCAAAGGAGCTGCGGCATGAAGCCGCAGATCACACGCAAGTTCGGCCATGTCCGGTGGGCCGTCGAACTCGCTTCAAAGGAGCTGCGGCATGAAGCCGCAGATCACCAACGTGCGAGACGCTTCGAGCCGCTGCGAATTGTCGCTTCAAAGGAGCTGCGGCATGAAGCCGCAGATCACGCGCGTCGCCGAAGCGTTCTGCAAGCAGGGCGGCGAATGGCTTCAAAGGAGCTGCGGCATGAAGCCGCAGATCACAAGTCAACAGAACCTCAAAACCTCAAAGTGATTTGACGCTTCAAAGGAGCTGCGGCATGAAGCCGCAGATCACGTGCTTAAACGCATTCTCAAGAATTGGGATATCAAAAGCTTCAAAGTAGCTGCGGCATGAAGCCGCAGATCACAAGCAGTGGAACAAACTGAAGGAACTGGAGTGGTTCCGGCTTCAAAGGAGCTGCGGCATGAAGCCGCAGATCACCGCAGTGTGTAGCTCGTCGGGTTCAACCAGAAACGGGCTTCAAAGGAGCTGCGGCATGAAGCCGCAGATCACTCGGACTTCGCTTGGTACCGTCGCTGGAAGATGCATGCTTCAAAGGAGCTGCGGCATGAAGCCGCAGATCACGCGTAGAGGCTGAGAAGCGTCCTCGCAGCTGGGATCAGCTTCAAAGGAGCTGCGGCATGAAGCCGCAGATCACCAAGCTGATGGCGCTGCGAGCGCCGGCCGTGCCGACGCTTCAAAGGAGCTGCGGCATGAAGCCGCAGATCACCAGTGGTGGGCAATACCGTATCCACTACTAGAATCGGCTTCAAAGGAGCTGCGGCATGAAGCCGCAGATCACTACGGCATGGCGAAACATGCCTGCGGTGGTTCGCTCGCTTCAAAGGAGCTGCGGCATGAAGCCGCAGATCACTCATCGAACACACGCGCCGCCTCTTCCCGTGGCAAGCCGCTTCAAAGGAGCTGCGGCATGAAGCCGCAGATCACCTCATTGATGCGGATAAGCTGCTCTCCGCCAGATACGCTTCAAAGGAGCTGCGGCATGAAGCCGCAGATCACGCCCTCCGAATCCGGGTCTTTCTCGATTTCTCCAGCCGGCTTCAAAGGAGCTGCGGCATGAAGCCGCAGATCACAAGTAACCCTTATCCAAGCACCGCCTCGTTAGATGGCTTCAAAGGAGCTGCGGCATGAAGCCGCAGATCACCTGCCTTGCAGTTGACACGATGCTCGTTGGAGGATCGCTTCAAAGGAGCTGCGGCATGAAGCCGCAGATCACGCCACCGAGGGGCGGTTGCTTGATCAGCGCCTTGAGGCTTCAAAGGAGCTGCGGCATGAAGCCGCAGATCACCAGCACACGCCAGTTCCCTAGCTAACTCATTGTTATCGCTTCAAAGGAGCTGCGGCATGAAGCCGCAGATCACTCGTTTTCTCATCGATGAGACCGGACTCCTCTTCCACAGCTTCAAAGGAGCTGCGGCATGAAGCCGCAGATCACGAGTGGCTTAGCTGGTTAATAGTAACGCGTTACAATGCTTCAAAGGAGCTGCGGCATGAAGCCGCAGATCACCGCCGCCGCCTGGTTCATCGCCTCACCGACGAGCACATGCTTCAAAGGAGCTGCGGCATGAAGCCGCAGATCACGGATGCACTCGATTTCCGAGAACACCGGGTGGCTCTTGCTTCAAAGGAGCTGCGGCATGAAGCCGCAGATCACCCTGGGACGGCCTACGCTGTTCTTGGTGGCGTCGTCCTTGCTTCAAAGGAGCTGCGGCATGAAGCCGCAGATCACTGGCCTTGGCAACGGACTTCGTGCTAGCCGGATCGCCGCTTCAAAGGAGCTGCGGCATGAAGCCGCAGATCACCAGAACGAACTCAGCACGGTCGACACGACCAGCAGCGGCTTCAAAGGAGCTGCGGCATGAAGCCGCAGATCACGATTGTCGGAATGGGGCTTGCTATTTATTCTGAGCTGCTTCAAAGGAGCTGCGGCATGAAGCCGCAGATCACCTTCGGATACACCCAGAAACTGGTCCATCACCTGACCGCTTCAAAGGAGCTGCGGCATGAAGCCGCAGATCACAAAAAATCCAAGATTTTCTTTCGCAGGCTGACAACAGGCTTCAAAGGAGCTGCGGCATGAAGCCGCAGATCACATGACTTTATTGATGCCCTTAGCCATTACGCGGCCTCGCTTCAAAGGAGCTGCGGCATGAAGCCGCAGATCACAAGATGCTCCGAGCGGGCCGTGGAATGACGATCTTCGCTTCAAAGGAGCTGCGGCATGAAGCCGCAGATCACCCAGCATCAAGGGCCAGCCAGGCAGCATTGCCGAGTAGCTTCAAAGGAGCTGCGGCATGAAGCCGCAGATCACTTCTGCGCGAGGAGGAGGGCGCTACCGCGCCATCTACGCTTCAAAGGAGCTGCGGCATGAAGCCGCAGATCACGGCGCCTGTGTGGACGACGTCAGTCACCCGTGCCGGGCTTCAAAGGAGCTGCGGCATGAAGCCGCAGATCACAGGCCCGCTTGTGCGGGCCTTTCTGATTTGCTTCCTTGCTTCAAAGGAGCTGCGGCATGAAGCCGCAGATCACCAGGAAGAGGCCGGCGCACCGGATCTGTCTGTCGAAGCTTCAAAGGAGCTGCGGCATGAAGCCGCAGATCACCAGCGCACGCGCGACCTGGCGCGCATCCATGTGCTCAAGCTTCAAAGGAGCTGCGGCATGAAGCCGCAGATCACGCGATACGAAAGCCAGCGGATCGCCTGCTGCAGCTCGCTTCAAAGGAGCTGCGGCATGAAGCCGCAGATCACCTCGTCAAGAACGTGATGGCGCTGCACAAGGCGCACGGCTTCAAAGGAGCTGCGGCATGAAGCCGCAGATCACCGCGTCATCCGCAGCGCTGGCTCGGTGCGATCTTCGGGCTTCAAAGGAGCTGCGGCATGAAGCCGCAGATCACCACCGAGGCGGCGTTGCGCCGTGACGTCACGCAACCTAGCTTCAAAGGAGCTGCGGCATGAAGCCGCAGATCACCTCGGCGTCGCCGGGAGCTCGCGAATTCAGCAGGTTTCGCTTCAAAGGAGCTGCGGCATGAAGCCGCAGATCACGCGCACGCGGGTGTGCGTGGGCTTGATCACATAGCCCAGGCTTCAAAGGAGCTGCGGCATGAAGCCGCAGATCACGAGCTCGATGTAGTCGACCACCGTGCTCGGATCTCGGCTTCAAAGGAGCTGCGGCATGAAGCCGCAGATCACGGTCCGCTTGATGCCCTCTCGCCAGCGAATCTCGATCAGCTTCAAAGGAGCTGCGGCATGAAGCCGCAGATCACCACCGACAAGCAGCGCGATTCGATCCGTGCCCACGTGCTTCAAAGGAGCTGCGGCATGAAGCCGCAGATCACCTAGCGCGCGCTCAAGTTGCTTGGGCCCCGTGTAGCGGCTTCAAAGGAGCTGCGGCATGAAGCCGCAGATCACCGAACTATTGCCGCATGACGTACTGGGACGGCACCGCGCTTCAAAGGAGCTGCGGCATGAAGCCGCAGATCACCTGCTGATTGCGGTAATGCGCTTCGGTGCAGGCTCGGGCTTCAAAGGAGCTGCGGCATGAAGCCGCAGATCACCGCCCGCATACAGCGGGAGAAGTTATTGCCTGAGAAGCTTCAAAGGAGCTGCGGCATGAAGCCGCAGATCACATCGGGACTACCACCGAAAAGTGACGGAGCCCACGTCATGCTTCAAAGGAGCTGCGGCATGAAGCCGCAGATCACCGGCCGCGTAGCCAAGCAAGCCATAGCCCGGAAACGCGCTTCAAAGGAGCTGCGGCATGAAGCCGCAGATCACCCGATGCTGGTCGACCTGCACTTTGCGCTGGGTTTGCTTCAAAGGAGCTGCGGCATGAAGCCGCAGATCACGGGTCTATTCCGTGTTCTGGCGGCCTCCGGAGTGCTCGCTTCAAAGGAGCTGCGGCATGAAGCCGCAGATCACCTCGCCGATCAAGCGAATCAGGCCGCTGTCGCGCTGGCTTCAAAGGAGCTGCGGCATGAAGCCGCAGATCACCGCTACGCCAATGTCTACGTGCTCGGCGTACAGACCGCTTCAAAGGAGCTGCGGCATGAAGCCGCAGATCACGCGCCTGCAGACGGGCGGCAGCTGCGCCAGCCAGGTCGCTTCAAAGGAGCTGCGGCATGAAGCCGCAGATCACCGGAAAGTCTGGGGGTAGGCCCAGGAGGCCAGAACGCTTCAAAGGAGCTGCGGCATGAAGCCGCAGATCACCGGCAAGACCACCACCCTGATGGCAGTGCTGGCGGAGCTTCAAAGGAGCTGCGGCATGAAGCCGCAGATCACGAGCGCCGGTGAGGCGGGGCGTGTCGATGACCGAGCTGGCTTCAAAGGAGCTGCGGCATGAAGCCGCAGATCACCAGATACGCAAGGCGCAGACCCCGCACCTTGCCCCGGCTTCAAAGGAGCTGCGGCATGAAGCCGCAGATCACGCCGGCGGCAATCCCTATTGAGCAACAACCAGGAGCGCTTCAAAGGAGCTGCGGCATGAAGCCGCAGATCACTCGGCAAAGGGCAAGGAAATGCACCTGTGCCCACTGGCTTCAAAGGAGCTGCGGCATGAAGCCGCAGATCACTGGAGTGCCTGCTACGGCGGGTGAAGCCTGCTCATACCGCTTCAAAGGAGCTGCGGCATGAAGCCGCAGATCACAGTCACCAACCGCAAAAGGCTTTCCGCGCTGGACCCTAGCTTCAAAGGAGCTGCGGCATGAAGCCGCAGATCACGGCTCCCGCATCGCGATGACATCCATCTGCCGTTCGCGCTTCAAAGGAGCTGCGGCATGAAGCCGCAGATCACCGCAGGGCGCCACTCGCGAAGGCGTGGGCCTGCTCGCGCTTCAAAGGAGCTGCGGCATGAAGCCGCAGATCACAGGCGGTAAACAAGGGGAACCCCGAAGCCGGGCGGCTGCTTCAAAGGAGCTGCGGCATGAAGCCGCAGATCACATCGTAAAGTTAGCCGTTTCGTACGCGAATTGGCCAGCTTCAAAGGAGCTGCGGCATGAAGCCGCAGATCACCGCATAGCTCGCGGCCGTAGCCGCACGAATATAGATGCTTCAAAGGAGCTGCGGCATGAAGCCGCAGATCACGAGCGATGGGAATGGTGCCCGGATGGGAGCAGGCGGGCGCTTCAAAGGAGCTGCGGCATGAAGCCGCAGATCACAGTCTACGACGTCGAAGCGTCGTCGCGCGGCGTGCTCTTGCTTCAAAGGAGCTGCGGCATGAAGCCGCAGATCACAAGCGGTCGCACGACGAAACAAATGCAAGATGCGCCGCTTCAAAGGAGCTGCGGCATGAAGCCGCAGATCACGCGATGACACAACAGCCCCCTTGAGTTAGAGACGATGGCTTCAAAGGAGCTGCGGCATGAAGCCGCAGATCACCCATCACACACCTCCTGTATACAGGGCCCTGTGGCCCGCTTCAAAGGAGCTGCGGCATGAAGCCGCAGATCACGTCGTTCGACCTCGATCGCTATCTCGGGATCACGTCGCTTCAAAGGAGCTGCGGCATGAAGCCGCAGATCACCGGCCTGGGCATTCAACGCCGCTACGGCGCTGCCACGCTTCAAAGGAGCTGCGGCATGAAGCCGCAGATCACATGATCCGATTCACGCCGGCCGCGTTTGCTCGACCGCTTCAAAGGAGCTGCGGCATGAAGCCGCAGATCACCTGTTCGCCGAATACACGGGCATCACGCTCGCGCAGATGGCTTCAAAGGAGCTGCGGCATGAAGCCGCAGATCACCGAGCTCGCGACCGCGCAGGCGCTCGGCCACGGCCTGCTTCAAAGGAGCTGCGGCATGAAGCCGCAGATCACGGACACCGGGGGAACGCCCCCGAGCCCGTTGATGCTGCTTCAAAGGAGCTGCGGCATGAAGCCGCAGATCACTAGGTAACCGTGACTCGGTCATAGGCCGATCTCTTGCTTCAAAGGAGCTGCGGCATGAAGCCGCAGATCACCCAAGCACACCATGAAGGGCGACCAGCTCATCGTCGCTTCAAAGGAGCTGCGGCATGAAGCCGCAGATCACGGCTCGCAAACCTGGATGCCTGTTGCGGTCGGCGTTGCTTCAAAGGAGCTGCGGCATGAAGCCGCAGATCACCGCGGCCAAGATGCGCCGCCGCGCCGAGCGCTACCGCAAGCTTCAAAGGAGCTGCGGCATGAAGCCGCAGATCACCACGATGTAATCCATCGGGGATTTCGTGGCTTGGCAGCTTCAAAGGAGCTGCGGCATGAAGCCGCAGATCACGCGATGCCGATGCCGAATCGGCCGCTTCCGTCGCCACCGCTTCAAAGGAGCTGCGGCATGAAGCCGCAGATCACCTTGCCAACGCCCATGTTCCCAAGGCCTTGCGCGTGCTTCAAAGGAGCTGCGGCATGAAGCCGCAGATCACGCCGACGAAGCAACTCGCGAGCAATTCTCGACGCTCGTGCTTCAAAGGAGCTGCGGCATGAAGCCGCAGATCACCGATTACTTTTCGATCATTGAATGCCAGACCGCTTTGCTTCAAAGGAGCTGCGGCATGAAGCCGCAGATCACACGCTGTGCGCGCCTTCATGGACGATCTGCGCACGCAGGCTTCAAAGGAGCTGCGGCATGAAGCCGCAGATCACCGGATTCTCGATCCGGCTCAGCGCCACCAGGCCGCCGCTTCAAAGGAGCTGCGGCATGAAGCCGCAGATCACCGGGTGCAAAGACTCGGGCGAACGACATCGGCGATGCTTCAAAGGAGCTGCGGCATGAAGCCGCAGATCACAAGGCTGCGGCTATCGCGGACCCGAGAAAGCCTTCGGCTTCAAAGGAGCTGCGGCATGAAGCCGCAGATCACGCCGCGATCGAGCAACAGCGCGAGCAGGAGCAGCCGAGCTTCAAAGGAGCTGCGGCATGAAGCCGCAGATCACGCAGGAATCAGGTGTTTTGTTGTGGATGGGCTCATGCTTCAAAGGAGCTGCGGCATGAAGCCGCAGATCACGTGATTGTGCTGATGCAGCAATGCCAGAGGGTTCTTGCTTCAAAGGAGCTGCGGCATGAAGCCGCAGATCACCTCTCGAAGCTGCCCGCGCACACAGTTCTGCGCCAGGGCTTCAAAGGAGCTGCGGCATGAAGCCGCAGATCACCTGGGGCACCTGTGGATTGCCTTAGGGCTCGACGAATGCTTCAAAGGAGCTGCGGCATGAAGCCGCAGATCACGTTTCAGGGGGGCAGCATAATCAATGGAAAGCTCTTGCTTCAAAGGAGCTGCGGCATGAAGCCGCAGATCACACCCGGGAGTCCCGTCGGATGCAGTGCGTTGATACACGCTTCAAAGGAGCTGCGGCATGAAGCCGCAGATCACCGCTCAAGCGTTCGAACTCGACTTCGCACTGCAAGGGGCTTCAAAGGAGCTGCGGCATGAAGCCGCAGATCACAAGGTTCTGGTCACTGGCGTCAAGTGGTTCGTCGGGCTTCAAAGGAGCTGCGGCATGAAGCCGCAGATCACATCGACGATGATCGTTTCGGACGAACCCTTGCCATCGCTGCTTCAAAGGAGCTGCGGCATGAAGCCGCAGATCACCCGAGCCTCAGCACCCGTAGCGAGCAACGCGAGAAGAAAGCTTCAAAGGAGCTGCGGCATGAAGCCGCAGATCACATGCTAACTCGGCTGCTGACTCGCACATGGCGGTAGCGCTTCAAAGGAGCTGCGGCATGAAGCCGCAGATCACTCATTGTCAATCCCATCGCTGCATTGCGAGGGCACGGCTTCAAAGGAGCTGCGGCATGAAGCCGCAGATCACCCGCCATGTGCGAGTCAGCAGCCGAGTTAGCATCCACAGCTTCAAAGGAGCTGCGGCATGAAGCCGCAGATCACGCGTCCTAGAACGAAGCTCCTTAGCGTGTCTCTGCCTAGCTTCAAAGGAGCTGCGGCATGAAGCCGCAGATCACCATGCTCAGAACGGAACGCCGCTGCACGTCTTGCAGGCTTCAAAGGAGCTGCGGCATGAAGCCGCAGATCACGGCCTGATCTGAAGCCTTTGATCTTGCCGGGCGCTGGTTCAAATTTGCGAGCGCTGGCGGACGATAGCGTTCCGAGGGGCTCGGTGTCGACAGACAGCGGCGCCCGGCCGCTAACAACATCATGTTTTTAAAGAGCATTACAGGCTGCGAGCGCTGTCTGGGTAAAACGACACCATAAGAGCGCTCGCGAAAAGACGGCATAGGCTGACCGAGGCGAGCCATGCTCAGACTACGATCGGTTCTCGCCTGACGGCCTCGAACGTCTTGCCCAAGCTGACCACGCGAGGCTTTACGCTGTCTGCCGGCCCCAGGTCGAGCATCATGACGTGGTCCTGGCCGTCGATGATGATGCCGTTGATGAGTCCGACGAGTTCGGCATGGCGGCGCTCCGAAAGGCGGCATTGGAACACCGACAGTTGCAGCCATTCGCCGTAGCCATGCATAAGCTTGAACAAGCGGCGCCAGCGCTTCTGGTCGCCGATGTCGTAGCTGATGACGTATAGATGTTCGTGGGTCTTCATCGCGTGGTGAAGTTCGGGTTTTCCTGCAATTCTCCGAGCAAGAATCGTCCCAGCAAGCGACATTGCAGTTCGAGCAGGCGTCGATAGCTGAGCTTGTAGCCGAACAGCGGGTGCGTGATCTCCTGCGATAGTCGGCGCTCGAACGTGGCGATGAATCGCTTGCGACCCTCGTCCGAAAGATTGACACGTCCCGAGCCGCCGATGAAATCCGTTGGTCGGACTTCTCCATTGTTGATCGCCTGGATCACGGCGGAATCCGCGATCAGCGGGCGGAACGGCTCCATCAAATCCAGTGCCAGTGCGGGGCGTCCATAGCGAGGTTGATGGTAGTAGCCGCGATAAGCATCGAAGCCGACCGTCGTCGCCGTGATCGTCAGTGTTCGAGCCAGCATCGAGTATGCGAACGAAAGCAGCGCGTTGACCGGATCGGCAGGCGGTCGTCGATTGCGTTGCATGAAATCGAACGTGAAAACACCGTCGTTGTCGGCTTCGCGCTTCAACAACTGGCCGAAGGAGCCAAAGTAAATCGCTGCGCCATTACCCTCGATACCGCGCAGCTCGTCGAGATTGCGCGCGCGATTCACTGTTTTAATCGAATGTTCGAGCTGGGCCATCATCGGGTCGACGGACTGCAAGCCGCGCCAATTGCGCCGCAGCATGACCCGACTATTGACGAGCTTGGCGCGCACCCAACCTTTAGCCAGCGCCAGACACACGCGCTCATCTTCGGCCCCGCGATGCTGAGCGATGCGTAGTTCCACGTTCTTGTGGCCCATGCCCGCCGTGTAGCCGATGAACCAGCCGCCGTGGCTATGCCAGACCACCGGAATCTCCCGCTGCATGAGCTCGTGCAAGGTCGGCGTCGTCACATAGATGTTGCCGTGCAGGATCAGCTGCGAAACTTCGGCGAGCCGGGGCTTGGAGGCCAGCTTGTCGTCGATGGTGATTTCGAGATTTTCTCCGTCCTTGGCAACCTTGGCCTTGCGCGCCTGCACGTATACGGGCAGTGATTCTTCGATGCTCACGGCCAGCGGGCGCGGCGGCGTGTCCTGTCGCCGAAGGAAGTTGATTTCGTCTGGCAGGCAAATGCCGACGAGCGAGCAGCGCGGGCACTTGGATGAATCTTCGAGCGGCGCCGGAATGCGACCACCGAGCGCCACGCCACGCAGGCCGTGGATCGAAGACAGCGTGAGATCGCGCAGCTCCGCATCGAAAGCCACCGGTACGCGCTCCCGCGATTCGACGAAATACAGTACGCCCGATTCGCATTTGTAGCCCTGCTCTTCGAGGATCAGCGCTTGCACACACAGCTGCACCCGCTCCGGATCGTAAGCGCCGCGCGCCACGTGCGGACGCTTGCCGCGCTTGTAATCGACGGGTTGCACAAAGCCGTCTTCGGCCTCGATCAGATCCATCTTCGCGACGAGGCCGAGGCGGTTCGACGAGATCGTCACGGAGCGCGCGTGGATGCGTTCACCCCGCTCGACATCGGCAGGTGACGGCAAATCGGCGCCAGGCTTGTCGACGCGCTTGTGCTTGTTGCGTCCATCCACCGTATCGCCGGAGTCGGACCACTCGCCCTGCACCCATTCGAGATACGCGAGCCGGGGGCAGTACACGTACTCGTTGATCATGCGCGCGGGCAACTGCGGCTGGTCGCCCGTGAGTTCGGGGAAGGGCAACGCGAGTTCGTGCTGTTGACCGTCCATCGAGTGCGCCTTTTAGTCTTGAGGTGGGCCGAACAAGCCGAGACCGAAGTGACAGCCGAAGCCCAAGGCGATCGGGCCTTGCATGGGCTTTGAAAAGTACAGCCTGAGCAGCTGACCGTAGGTGTCCGGCTGCATGACTTCGGTTTTCTTTTTGCGGAATCGATGGAATTGCAGACTATGCAGTCGCTTCCCCCCTTTGAGTTTGACCGTGGGCATAAACTCGATGCGCTCGATCACCGCATGCGATCCGAAACGCGCTTCCCACTCGCGCCGAATCTGTACCTCGACCGCCGCTTCCTTCGCTTCTCGCGAGCGCAACTCGCGCGGTTTCAGATGCCAAGGGAACAGATACGGGGTCGCGCTTTCCCAAACTGTTCCCGGCGCGACGTAAGGCGTTGCTGCCGCGAACAGTTTGGCGGAACCGATGCCTTCGAGCATGAGCTGCAACATGTCCTGCTCGCCACGTCGAATCTGTCTCAATTCATTCAAGACGCGTAGTGATCGATCGGACAAGCCGTCGGGCGCGTGCACGATTAAATGGTCGATGAAGCCATCGCGATCGGCATCTTCCGGTAGCCAGAAGGCATGGCCGTGGCAGCTGCCATCGGGCAGGTTGTGGCCGGAGAGTTCTGCGGGCAGTGACTCGGGCTTGGTGATTTGCATGGCTGCAAGACGTGCCGCTTCGCCGATTCGAATCGCATCTTCGATACGCGGTAGCGGCTTGCCATAGAGCGCATAGCGCGCGATGGTAAGCGCCGGATTGCGAGTGTCGTCGATGTTCGAATGCGTGCGCTTGCCGCCAGCACTGCGTCCGATCGTCTCGAGCACATGTGCGGGCCGGCCGTAGCGCACCTGGCGCGAGCCAGGCGGCGTATTCCAGCCTGCCGATTTCAGCGTACCGGTATCGACGCTGACTGCATCGAGCCAATCTTCCGGAAGTGTGCCGACGAGTTTGCGCCGCACGCCGTCGAGTTTGGGCATACGCCCGCGTGTATCGGGCACGAGGCCGGCCTCGGCGAATCGAGACGAGCGGAACTCCACGTAATCCGCCGGTCGGCGAGGCAGCATCAGATCGACGATTTCTTCGCCTCCCGAGCCGAGTTCGATCGGCTTGCAGTTATAGTCGTCCTCGACCTGCGATTTTCGGAACGCGTGAACCCAGGATTCCGCACGCCCCAAATAGCCGAGATGTTCGAGCAAGGTGTCGAGCAATTCGAGTTGCGGCGACGCCAACTCGAGTGCCGGCCAGGCCATCACGAGCTCGTCATCGCTCGAAAGCCGCGCGAACGCGTCGAACACCAAAGTTTTCTTGTCGCCCTTGCCGGGCATGTAATGCCGAGTGTGCGCATGCACGACGGACTGCGGAAGCCGGTACGACGGCGGGGCTGCTTCTGCGAGCGCCGCAAGCAGGTCGGCGAGCCGCTCGCGTGGAAACGCATCATGCGCGAGCTTTCGATGCCAGATCGCGATGAACGCGCGGCTGAGCCTCCACAGATCCGGCGGCCAGGCCACGTCGGCCTCGTTGACGTGTCGTCCCCAGGGAGTGGCGTGATAGCGCCCGGCCGGGAACTGAAAGGCGATGGCGAGCATGAAGGCGCGGTCTCAGTTGCTGTCTTCGTTCGCCTTGTCTTTCTTGGCTTTCGCCGACGGCTCCCATGTCAAGGTCGTAACCGGGTCGCTCGGCCATTGTTGCTCGCTTGCGACGCTCTTGATGAGCTGCGGCAACAATGCTTCCAATTCCGGTAGGCTCGGAACTTCGAAGCCCTTGGGTCTCTTCACCGACAAGCCATTGTCCTTGACCTCTAGATCGCAGGCCGTGCGCAGGCGCAACCCGGAGTGCAGCAGCGCCTGGATTTTGTAAAGCGAGATCGCGATGAGCAGCGTGCTCACCGCATCGCCGAGACCGAAGCCGCGAATCTGGGAGAGGTCGAGATTGAAGTAGGCGATGATCTTGGGCGACGTGAACTCCGTGCGCGCGAACGGAACGTTGCCGAAGCCGCGCGCGGTGTCCCCCGATGGATTCACGTGGTCGTTCTTGACGCCGCCGCTTTGCGCTTCACGTACGTCTTCGGCTTCGATGAACGACGACAGCACGCGCGGCAAGCGCAGGCGCCCCCCGGCGAGCTCGGACTTGGCCAGAAATATGCCGTGGATGAGGGCGTTCGCATCGAGCTTGAGCAGCACGCTCGCCAGCAGCTTGATGTCGACCGGCCCTTCTTCCATGCCCGCAAGCTCGCTCTTGAGGCGATCGAACACACTGCGATCCTTGCCTTCGAGCACGTACGGTGAGTTCAGGCGATGCGATTCGAGCACGGTGTTGGTCAGTGGCTCGTCCTTGGCCGTTCGCACCTTCACGAGCGGCAAGCCCTTGAGCGGCGTAACCCAATCATCCGCGTCGCGATCCCAGCAAACCGCTTCGAGGCGGTTCGCCATGCTCTGTGCCGATTCGACCAGTAGCATGCGCTTGTCGCCGCCTGGGCCGTCGTAGGTCGCATGGCCCAGGTTCGGGAAACCCGTGGGCTGAAAACGCGTGCCCTGGATCGGTTCGAGTTCGGCTTCCAGCAGCAGGCGCGGAGCGTGTTTGAGCGCGTCGAAGTTCAGTGGCATCGGGTGGTTCCTTGATGGCGATCAGGTGGCGTCGTTGGTTTCGGATTGCAGCTTCGATTCGAAGGGCAGCGTGGCGATCAGTTTGCGAAGCTCGGAGTCGCTGAGAGGAACGCATAGCGCGGCGAGCCAGCGTGTGCGTTCCTGCGGTGAGACGACGGGGACTGGAGGTGCGCGGCCGGGCAGCTTGATGTCGTAGGCCTTGAGCCGGCTCCAGGCGATCTCGACCGCCTTTGCGATCTGGCCGACGGCGAGCCGGCTGTAGATTTCGGCTGGCGTGTTGAGCGGTCGGTCTTCCGGCAACCAAGCGGGCGCAATCCGTTGTAACTGTGCTTCCGACGAAAAGAACAGCTTGAGCAGCGCAAACGCCGGTGGAAGAACCGCATCGCGTCCCGCTTCGCCACCCATGCGTACGCCGTACAGATTGACGCAGGCCAGGCCGCCGAGCAGATCGTCGATGCGCGCGTCATCGGTCTTGCCGGCCAGAAACGCATGCAAGTGGCGGCGACGGGTACCGGTGTAACTCTGCAGCGTCTGTCTTTCGCTCTGCATGGACAGCGCATCGAGGCGGCGGCGATGCAGCATCGAGGCGAGGTTGCGAGTGAGTGCTCCTGGGCCCCAGACGGCATGAGCGGAAGTCGGCTTCCATTCGCGATTGCCGTTGCCGTACAGCGGCTCGCCGACCCCGACACGGTGCATGCGGTAGTCGAGGATGCGTCCCTTCTCATTGCGCAGGGATAAGCCCGCGAGCGCGAGCGCAATGCTGAATTCCGCCGAGCGATCATCCGCTCGCTCGAGCCACTTCGCGGAAAGCTGAGGTGCGGGTGTGCGTACCGCCTCGTGCGATTTCACGCTCAAGCCCAGCGCCGATTCGATGCGCCCCACGCAGCGCAGTACCGTTTGCACGCTGTGGCTGTCCGCGCGTCGCGTCATCGCAAACAGCGCTGTATCGAGTTGCCGCGCAGCCGAGCGGAAGGCGTTCGGCGCGCTGTCTTCACGCGCATGTCGTTGAACGGATGAGAGCCAGCCTTGTTGATCGAGATTGTCGATCAGATCGGCATTCACATTGCGCGTGACCTCGATGCGATCCAAGGGCGTCGCCAGAAACGCCTTGCCCGAGCGCATCAGGAAGCCGTAGCGCTGAAACTGGCTGATGCCGCGATCTACGCCCAGATGCGCAACCGCGCGAGCGAAATCGAGCCCGTCGCGCGCCGGCTTGCCATTGAGTGCGGCGCGGCCCTCCGACAGCAGGCTGCGCAACTCGTCGAGGCCAAACGGTGCCGACCACAGCGGCATCCATATTTCGCCGCGTGCGTCGCCATCATCGGCGGCGCTCGCGGAGCCGCTCGTGCCGGCACGGCTGCGCACGGTGAATGGAGCGGACAGTACGCCAGCCTCTGACGATTCTAGGCGTCGCGCCGCGGATGCGCCGAACAGCAGCGCGCCTTCGAGCATCAGTACGAAATCCCAGGTGTTGATGCCGGCGCTGGCTTCGAAATCCGTCGTAGCGTTGGGTCCACCCGCGGAGCCGGGCGCGAACTGTCCAATCGCCCGATCCGACAGGCAGCGCGAAGGCTCGGCGAACAGCGCGGAATCGAGCGCCTCTGCGCTGCCTGGGAGCACGGCGCCCGACTGCGGATCGAACAGCTCCGCGAGCCGCTGCATGAAATTGTTGGTGAAGTCGAGCCGCCCGTCGTTGCCTCCCGTGCCGAGCAAGGGCGGATAACGCGGATCTTCGCCGGCGAGGATGACGGCGGCGTCCATCCAGCGCAGCAGGCCTTCGGGCGCGAGGTTGCGAAGGCGCTTGATGAAGCCGGCCTTGTCTTCGAGCTTGGGGCTTTCCTTGAATTGCGGCGCGGCGACGGCATGGGACGCCACCGAGATGGCCTCGCGATACGCCGCGAGCCTCGGCGTCTGCGAGTTCGCCATCGCCTCGATGCCGGTGCGATTATCCTTCGGATAGAAGCCGCTGCCCCCATTCCACGGCGCCACCAGCGGGGTCGGCGCATACGCTTCGAGAAAGAAGCGCCGAATCTCCTCCCTCGATCTCATCGTCTCGAGCACGAAGCGATCGTCGCGCCAGAAGCCGCGCACGTCCGGATCGCCGCCGTGCGGCTCGGGCGCTTCGGCGATCAGCCGCAGAATCGCAAGGGCTTTCAGGTAGCCGGCCAAAGGGGTCGGTGAGCAGCCCGACAGTTCGACGAATGCCCGGCCGGCGCGTGGCTCGTAGCGCTTCATGGGTTCGCGCGCCTGCAAGGCTTTCTCGGTCGAAGCCTGGGCGTACCGCACGCTGTGCTGCTGGAAGTGCAAGGCCGTGTCCGTCATCGCATCGAGCGCTTCGAGGCGCTGACGCAGGCTCATCGCGCGCGTTCGGCGCAGCTGTTCGCGGCGGCTGCCTTCGAACGTGGCCTTGGACCAGTCGATGTCGGAGTCGCGAGCGTCAACGTGATCAGGATCGGGATCAACCATGTCCTTGCTCCTCGTCGAGTATCCACTGCAAGTGCTGGATGTCGTCCAGATCGCGTGCGCGTCCGGCTTGTCGCTTCATGGCGATCAGTGTCGGAATGCAGACGAAGCGCACCGGCAAGCCTGGCAGCAGCTCGCCCCGCATCGCCGTCTCGAATTCCACTTCGAAGTCGAAAGGCTCATACACGAAGACATCGACCGATGTTTCGGGATGCTCACCGCTGAAGAAATTCAGCACGCGCATGCCCTTCTCGTCGATCCAGCGCTGGCGCAGGCTGGTGTTGGCGAACTGCTCAGCGGTGATCGGCAAGCTCGGCTCGTAGCCGGCGGCGGACATGGCCGCGAAGGCGGCGACGATGTTGCCCGCATCGAGTGCGATGACCAGATCGATGTCGGCGGTGAATCGCGAGTAGCCATGCGCATTCACGGCGAGACCCCCCGCGACGATGTAGCGCACGCCGTTCTCGGAAAGTGCGCGGGAGATCGCTTCGAAGGCGCGAAGCTTCATTGCTGCTCCTCGCGCGTTGCGCGCCAGTCGGCGAGACGTACCAGCGTTTCGAGCCACGCCAGGCGGAACGGGCCGTAGGCTTTCAACAAGGCTTGCGTGCGCGTGACCCAAGAGGCGCCCTGCGGCCCCTCGCCGAGCCGCATGAGCTCCAGGCTCAGCGAAGTTCTCGGTAGCTTTTCGCCAGCGAATTCGAGCTCGGGAAGCTCGTCGCCCTGCCAGACTCCGCGTGCGAACAGCTTGCCCGCATGCTCACCCTCGGGTTCGGCTTCATCCGGCAGCGCACGCAGTGAGAGCCGGACCTTGCCGTGATGCGCAGCGATCAGAAAAGCGATGAGATCGGCATCGGGCGCGTCGCCATGCCGGGCGATCCAGGCCAATGCGGATGCGAGCTCGTGGCGAAAATGCTTCCGGTCGACGCCGTCGGCTTCGTAGCGCGGTGGCGTCCAGCGCACGCCGGCGATGCGGCGCTTCGATCGTCCGCCGGATTTCGCCCAGAACTGCTGGGTATCCAGCGGCTCCGTGTCCTCGTTCGCGCTGCGATGCGCGGCTCTGATCATGGACTGAAACGCATCGTGCGCCTTTCCCACGTCATGCCAGCGCGCTGCGCGAACCACGGCGGCGGATTCGGGCACATCGAGCGCTGCGCAGAGCTTCTGAGCCGCCCGTTCCACGTCGGCCAGATGCTCCGGCAACGAGACGGCTTTGCTCTGCAGGCTGCGGTGTTCGTCGGACATCGCTTCGATGGCGATTTCGGCCGAGCGGTCGATGTCGACGGGCAAAACAGCGGCGGTGCGATCGGGCGAGAGGCCGCGCTCCGCCGAGTAGCCGCCGACGCTTGCGCGGATCATCAAGCTCATGCCGGGGCGCAGCCGCGCCTTGCCCGGATTGGACAACGCGGTCCACTGGCGTTGCAGGCTGTCCCACAGATAGACATCGCCGGTCTTGATGTCGCGCCGTCCGAGCAGTTCGGCCGCGGCGCGCAGCCCGGCGCGGCAAAGTTCCTGCTGCTGCATCGGCAGCTGCTTCTTGGCTTCCGCAGGTTCGGCCCAGTCGCGCCAAAACAGGAAGACGTCGGCATCTTCGGTGTCGCGAATGTATTGCGCGATGTCGATGTCGAATCCCGAGAGATCGGCCTCGGTGCTGAACAGATCGAGAAAATCCTTGCGCCGCAGCACCGGATGCAGCGGCGTGGAGTCGGGCGGCTTCTGCAAGCTGCCCGGCGAAGCACTGTCGAGACCGTTGAGCATGTCGCGTGCGACGGCGAGTTCATCGGACGAGTACGGTTTCGCGTCCGCCACGTCGATCCATTCGATGCGCGCACTGGCGTCTTGGTTGAATTCCCCGTAGCGATTGCAGCGACCGAAGCGTTGCACCATCGAGGCGTAAGGCGCGAGTTCGGTGAACAGCAGGCGCGCGGAAAGATCGACGCCGGCCTCGATCGCCTGCGTGGCGATGATGATGCGGCCGCTGGCGGATGCGGATACTTCGCACAACTGCTTGTTGCGCGCGCTACGTTCCGCGGAGCGAAAGCGCGAATGCACGAGCAGCAACTGCGGGGCGTCGCCATCGGGCGCAGCCTCGGCCGATGGCGACTTGCGCCCTTTGGCCGGCTTCGGCGTGAGCGAAGCCAGCAGCGCGTCATGAAGCCCTTGCGCACGCTCGACGGTGTTCAGAATGACCAGCGTCGTGCTTGCGGGCTGCTCCGTGTGCGCCGCGAGAACCTGCGCGGCGAGTGCGTTCAAGTAAGCCCCGACGGTGGCTTTGGTGTCGCCTTCGAGCCGGATTTTGCATCGGGCGAGCGGCTTGATCGAGGCGCTGCGCTCGCGCACCGCGGGCGAGGCCTGTTCTTCGGCGCTCAGCGTCAGGCGGGTCAGCGCGGCCGGATCGAAATCGACCGTCTTCATCCACGCCGTATTGAGCGTCGCCGAGACCCAGAGGCTGCGGCTGTTGCGCGCCGTGCCCAGCGAGCGGCGGAACGCATCGAGCTGCACGCTCGTGACCAGGCCCGGCCCCATGAGCTGCACTTCGTCGAACACCCACATCGCGTCGTTGTGCAGCGTCGCGAAGTGAATGGGCCACAGATAGCGGCTCATGCCGTAGCCGCGCATGAGCGCGCGCGACAGCAGCATGTCCTGGGTGCCGATCAGGATCTGGTCTTGCTCGGGATGTTCGCTCCAGAGCGGCTTGGCCAGGTCTTCGGAGCCGCCCATGAGCACGTGCACGCTGACGCGGCCATCGCCGGGCTCGCCTTCGCAGTGCAGGTTACGAAGCCATTGTCTGCATTCGGCTTCGGTCTGCTCGATCAGCACGCGCATCGGCAGGCAGATGACGAGCCGGCGCGGCGTGTCGGCTTGCGGATCGACGCGCGTTCCATCGGCGCGCCAGCCGCGCTTCCAGAGCCAGGCGAGGATGACGGCAGCGGTTTTGCCGAGACCTGTCGGCACGTTCAGGGTGTCGGGCCAGGCGGATTCGGCTAGTCGCTGCTGGTAGGGGTATGGCCCTTGTTTCCTGCACGTGGCCCGAGTGAAGAAGTCGGAGTAATCCATCGCCCGTCAATGCCCGCCCATTGTCGTTGACGCCCCTGGAGATATTCGCCGATTACCCAGCTATCGAAAAAGCTTCAAAGGAGCCGAGGGGTATCGTCGATAAACAACTATCAAAAAAGAATCGTGGCGCTGAGTGAGAACAAGACTGCACGATGTCATTCGATAGAAACAGGAACTACGTCACAAATCCACGGCGCAGCGCGCAGCAGACGACTCAAACAATCGGCGGCTCGTCCGACTCGATGTCCCGCGTGGCTGCCTCCAGCTGCGAGAACGCGATCGCGGCTTCGCGCGGTTCGGCGACCTGGGCGATGTGGAAGACGGCGTCGCCTTCGTGCACGAGCGGCAGGCTCAGTTTGCCGATCACCAGCCCTTCGTCTTCGGCGATGACGGGCCAGTCGTTGCCGCCGAACGGGTCGCCGACGATGCCGAGCGTCTGACCCGCTTCGACGTGATCGCCGAGGGCGACCTGCGCTCGCAGGATGCCGCTCGATGGCGCGCGCACCCAGCGGCTTTTCTGCGCGAGCACCGGCTCGGTCGCGTTCCAGGCCGAGGCGTCGGGCGGCAGCATGCCGGTTTCACGCAGCACGTTAAGCACGCCTTGCACGCCGATGCGGATCGCGGTTTCGTCGAAGCGCAGGGCTTCGCTGGATTCGTAGAGGATCACCGGAATATTGCGCTTGGTGGTGGTCTCGCGCAGCGTTCCGGGCGCCGGCTTGGAGTTCAGCAGCAGCGGGGCGCCGAAGGCTTTCGCCAAGCGCAGGTTGACCGGGTTGCGCAGGTCGGCGCGAATCTGCGGCAGGTTCGGGCGATGGATCGCGCCGGTGTGCAGGTCGATGCCGTAATCGGAGCGTTCGACGACTTCGCGCAGGAACACGTGCGCCAAGCGCGCCGCGAGCGAGCCCGATTCGCTGCCCGGAAAGCTGCGGTTGAGATCGCGCCGGTCAGGCAGGTAGCGCGACTGGTGCAGGAACGCCATTACGTTGACGACGGGCACCGCGAGCAGGGTGCCCGCGAGTTCGTCGAGCACCGGCAGCTTGAGCAGGCGGCGAATGATTTCGACGCCGATGATCTCGTCGCCATGCAAGGCCGCGCTGACGAACGCGGTCGGCCCCGGCTTGAGCCCGCGGTGCACGACCACCGGCAGCGCAACAGGCGCGCTGTTGTAGAGCG
This sequence comes from Hydrocarboniphaga effusa AP103, assembly GCF_000271305.1. GTDB lineage: Bacteria > Pseudomonadota > Gammaproteobacteria > Nevskiales > Nevskiaceae > Hydrocarboniphaga > Hydrocarboniphaga effusa. The sequence goes on along the minus strand of NZ_AKGD01000001.1, from coordinate 1,646,241 downwards.
TGGCGATGGGCAGCTCGACGCTGCGCCGTTCGCCGGCCGCGATGCGGGCGTCGCCGATGGCGAACGGCGTGGCGGGATCGATCGAGCGGGTCATGCGCGAATGGTAGCGCGCATCATCGGCAGCCCGCGCAGCGCGGCGATCAGCTCTTGCCGCGCGTCTTGGTGCGGCCCTGGCGCGCGTTGTTCTCGATGAACTCGATGATGCGGTCGGCGATGTCGATCTGCGTGACCGTCTCGATGCCTTCGAGTCCGGGCGAGGAATTCACCTCCATCACCACCGGGCCCTTGTTCGAACGCAGGATGTCGACGCCGGCGATGTTGAGGCCCATGGCCTTGGCCGCCTCGATCGCGGTGCGGCGCTCGTCAGGCGTGAGCTTCACGGCCAGTGCGGTGCCGCCGCGATGCAGGTTCGAGCGGAATTCGCCGGACTTGGCCTGGCGCATCATCGCGGCGACCACCTTGTTGCCGATGACGAAGCAGCGAATGTCCGCGCCCTTGGCCTCGGCGACGAAGTCCTGCACGAGAAAGTACGCATCGAGCCCGCGAAACGCATCGATGACCGATTCGGCGGCCTGATCGGTTTCGGCGAGCACCACGCCCTGGCCCTGCGTGCCTTCGATGAGCTTGATCACGAGCGGGGCCTTGCCGACCAGGCTCATCAAGTCCTTGGTGTCGTCGGGCGAATGCGCGAAGCCGGTGATCGGCATGCCGATGCCGTGGCGTGCGAGCAGCTGGTGCGCGCGCAGCTTGTCGCGCGAGCGCGTGATCGCCTGCGATTCGTTGACCGAATACGTGCCCATCATTTCGAACTGGCGCACGACCGCGGTGCCGTAGAACGTCACCGAGGCGCCGATGCGCGGAATCACCGCGTCGAAGCCTTCGAGCTTGCGGCCGCGATAGTGGATCTCGGTGCAATTGGGCGCGATGTTCATATAGCAGCGCAGCACGTCGACCACTTCGATCTGGTGGCCGCGGGCTTCGGCGGCTTCGACGAGGCGTCGCGTCGAGTAGAGCTTGCCGTTGCGCGAGAGCAGGGCGATCTTCATGCATCCCGCTCCGAGCTGGAATCGGCATCGTTCACGTCGTTCTTGCGCCCTTGCAGATAGCTTCCGCCCGGGTCGACGCGAAAGCGTCCGGCCAGTGCGGTGCGGCCGAGCAGCATGCGGAATTGCAGCGAATCGCGCGCGGTCAAGGTGATCTCGATCGGCCAGGTGATGAGTCCGAGCGTGATCGGCGTGAGGATCACCGGGCGATACTCGCGGCGACCGCCCGAATCGGTGATCCAGCGTTCGTCGATCACCTCGGCTTCGCACCAGACCTGCGTGGTCGCGTGCTGCAGCGGATGCACGCCAAAGCGCACGCGTCCCGGAACCGGGCGCTCGATCGCGAAAGTATGCAGCGCCGAGGTGCGCGCGCCGGTGTCGATCTTGGCCTTGACGCGGTCGATGCCGAGTTCGCCGATGCTCACCCATTCGCGCCAGCCCACCAGTGGGGCATCGGGGGACAGAGCGGCTCGCTTGCGGCGCCAGGCGGGTGAGGTCATGCGAAGAAGATTCGCGCGTCTAAGGGGTGCGTATCCTGAACCGCCTGCGTGACGTTGTCGCGTCCTTTTCTCCTCCGCGCCCAGGCCCTACACTGCGCGGCCAAATTTTGCTCAACAGAGTGCGGCCATGCAGGACAACAGCTTCGACGTCATCGTCATCGGCGGCGGCCATGCCGGCACCGAAGCGGCGCTCGCCGCGGCGCGCAGCGGAGCGTCCACGCTGCTGGTCACGCAGTCGATCGAAACCCTGGGCCAGATGTCCTGCAACCCGGCGATCGGCGGCATCGGCAAGGGTCACCTGGTTCGCGAGGTCGATGCGCTCGGCGGGCTCATGGCGATCGCGGCCGACAAGGCGGGCATCCAGTTCCGCACGCTCAACGGCAGCAAGGGCCCGGCGGTGCGGGCCACGCGCGCCCAGGCCGATCGCATGCTCTACAAGTGGGTCGTGCGCGAGGCGCTCGAGAACCAGCCGAATCTCACGCTGTTCCAGAACGAAGTCGAAGACCTGATCGTCGAGGGCACGCGCGTCGCCGGCGTGGTGACCAAGATCGGCCTGCGCTTCATGGCGCGCGCGGTGGTGCTGACGACGGGCACTTTCCTGGGCGGACGCATTCACGTGGGCCTTGCGAATCATCCGGGCGGGCGCGCGGGCGATGCGCCGTCGCTGCCGCTGGCGCTGCGCCTGCGCGAACTGATGCCGCGCACGGGCCGGCTCAAGACCGGCACGCCGCCGCGGCTCGACGGCCGCACGATCGATTGGGCGCAGCTCACGCCGCAGCCCGGCGACACGCCGGTACCGGTGTTCTCGTTCATGGGCTCGGCCGCGGATCATCCGCGCCAGATCGACTGCTACATCACGCACACCAACGAGCGGACGCATTCGATCATCCGCGAAGGCTTCGATCGCTCGCCGATGTTCACCGGCGTAATCGAGGGTGTCGGTCCGCGCTATTGCCCGAGCGTCGAAGACAAGGTCAACCGCTTCGCCGACAAGCTCAGCCACCAGATTTTCCTCGAGCCCGAAGGGCTCAACACGCGCGAGATTTATCCCAACGGCATTTCGACTTCGCTGCCGTACGACATCCAGGAGCGTTTCGTCCGCAGCATTCGCGGCCTGGAGAACGTGCGCATCACGCGGCCCGGTTATGCGATCGAATACGACTACTTCGACCCGCGCGATCTCAGGCGCAGTTTGGAGACCAAGGCCGTCGACGGCCTGTTCTTCGCGGGCCAGATCAACGGCACCACGGGTTACGAAGAAGCCGCCGCGCAAGGCCTGCTCGCGGGCATCAACGCCTCGCGCTTCGCTCGTGAGCTGGAGAGCTGGACGCCGCTGCGTCACGAGGCCTACATCGGCGTGCTCGTCGACGACCTCATCACGCGCGGCACCAACGAGCCGTATCGCATGTTCACCTCGCGTGCCGAGCATCGCCTGCTGCTGCGCGAGGACAACGCCGATCTGCGGCTGACACCGGTCGGCCGCGATCTCGGGCTCGTCGATGACGCACGCTGGGCGAGCTTCACCGCCAAGCGCGAAGCCATCGAAGCCGAACGTGCACGCCTGACGGCGCTGTGGCTCAAGCCGCAGCAGCTCGCGGCGCCCGAAGTGGTCGAAGTATTCGGTCCGGCGCCGGTGTCGAACGGCGCGAGCGCGCTCGAGCTGCTGCGCCGCCCGGAAGCCGATTACGCCACGCTGCACCGCCTCGGCCTGGCCGACGATGGCATCGATCCGCTCGCGGCCGAGCAGGTCGAGATCGAAGTGAAGTACGCCGGCTACATCACGCGCCAGCAGACCGAGATCGATCGCGCGCGTCGCTACGAGGATGCCGTGCTGCCGAAGGATTTCGATTACGCGGCCGTCAGCGGCCTGTCGAACGAAGTGCGCCAGAAGCTGATCCAGCATCGGCCCGAAACGGTCGCCCAGGCCGGACGCATTTCGGGCGTCACGCCCGCTGCGGTTTCGCTGCTGTTGATCCAGCTCAAGAAGACCGGCCAGCTGCGGCTGGCGCCGGTCGTCGCTGCGGGTTGAGGCGTCTGCCTAGCTGCGCGAAGACGAGAAATATTTCTCGGCCATCGTGAGCTCCTGCAGCGTGCCCGAGCAGGCATCGCTGATCGCACGCAGCGCGTCGCGGCGCGAAACGATGCCGACGAGCCGGCCGTTCTCGATCACCGGATAGCGGCGGTGCGAGGCATTGGTGAACAGCTGGCAGAGCTGCGTGATGCTGGTGTCCGGCGCCACCGAAGCCACCTTGCTGCTCATGAACTGGCTCACCGGGCCGGCGACGCAGGAGTCGCTCGAGGCGATGAAGGCGATCGACAGGCAGTCGCGCTCCGAGAGCATGCCGACGAGCTTGCCGTCCTCCACCACCGGGGCGCTCGCGATGCGGTGTTTGACCAGTTCGTGCACCGCGCTCATGACCTCCATGTCGGGCGGGAACGAGATGATCTGCGTGGTCATGTATTGCCTGACCTGAACCGTATCGAGCGTGGACATGCGCGTGCCTTGGTTGGGTGATCGCCTCGCGATACCGGTATGGGCCGGAACCGCGTCTCCTGTCATTCACCTTACTCCCGCCTTACAAGGGTCGACAACCGCCTTTGGGACGAGTTTTTGTCAGCCGATGCAGGCAGCGTCGATTCCCGCCACCGGGGCAGGATCAGCTTTTCAGATACCAGTGCAGGCGCTGACCGTGCTCGCGCAGCCACTGGCGATGGCGCGCGTGATCAGGCATCTGCCGGGCAACCAGCGACCAGAACGCATCGGAATGATCCAGGTGAACGCGATGGCAGAGCTCGTGGATCACCACGTAGCGGAACGCTTCGGGCGGCGTCAGCAGCAGCCGCCAGGACAGGCTGATGAGTCCGTCGGGCGTGCAGCTGCCCCATAGCGTTCGCTGGTCGGCGATGCGCGGACCCTGGAAGTTCACGCCGAGCCGGGTGGCCTCGCGGTTGAGCAGTACGCGCGCCTCGGTCGCGGCCTCGCGCCGCAGCGTCTCGCGCAGCAGATGTTCGAGCTTGGCGGTCTCTGCGAGCCAGCTGCCCGGGCAGAACAGCGTCACCCGCTCGGGCTCGACGCGCACCACCGGCCGAACCTGCGCCTGCACGATCTTGAGCGGCACCGCGCCTCCGTGCAGTGGTAGCAGGTCGGTGCCGTCCCAGCGCAGGTGCGGCGAAGGCCCACCCTCGGCATCGCGATCGGCGCGCTGCTGGAGTTCGGCGAGCTTCTGGCGAATCCAGCCATCCCGGCTGCGCAAAAAATCGCGCGCAACCTGACGCGCGACGAAGCGCGGAATCACCAGTGTGACCTCGGTCGGCGAGATCACCTCGACGCGAATGCTGCGCGATTTGGCGCTGATGCGTTCGGTCACCTTGTAGGTGTCGAACCGCAAGTCGAGTTGTTCGTCCGGAATCTGCAATTGTGATTTAATATCTAATATTAAAGTTTAGTTGTGTGATTTAAATGTAAACTAAAACTCAGTATCAGATGAATAAAAATAAAACTAAATTGTAGAAATGAAGATTTAATCAAGAAAGCCGATTGAACGCATCGAGCTCCGCCTGGTTCAGCAGCACGATCTGCTGCTCGGCCGGGTCGCGTTCGGTATCGCCTCGGCCGACGCCGAGCAGCTTGAGCAAATAAGGCGCCAGCGCGAGCCGCACGCGCTTTTCGAGCAGCCCGCCGTGCATGCCGAAATCGTGCTCGACGACGCGCCGCTGCGGCAGGGTGAGCCCCGGATGCGGGCCAATGCGCACGGTCACCTGGTTACGCCAGTCCCAATCCGCGTCCGGGCTGTGGCGGCAGGCTTCGCCGAGCTCGGGCAGGCCGAGGATGCGCGAGAGCAGAAAGTCGCGAAACGATTGGTGCTCGGCCGAGTAGGCACGCGCATGCCAGCGGCCGACGTAGGCCAGCGCATGCGGGGCGATCCGCAACTTGCGTGGGTCCGGGCGGTTCATCGACTGGTATTCGATCGTCAGCCAGCGGCCTTCGCGGATCGCCGTGCTCATGCGTTGCAACACGCGCACGTCGAACTCGCGCTCGGGTAGTTCGAGCGTCTCCGCAGGCACGTGATCCGAGGCCGCCATCGCCAGCGGCAGATCCTGCGCGAGGTCGTGATTGCGCAGTACGCCGAGGAACTCCTGCGCGGTGCCGCGCAAAAAGATCGGCTCGAAGCGATCGTCCGGGTAGAAAACGCCGGTTTCGTCGTCGAGCACGAGGTTGCGCGGGCAGCGTTCACGGTAGAGCTGCAGGTCCTTCTCGGCCTTGCGCGTGCCGATGTCGAAGGCGTCGCGCAGGTCGCCGAGCTGGATTTTGCCGGTCCAGATCAGCCGGGCTTCGAGCAGCATGAAGCGCTGGCGCTGGTCCCAGGGCAGCTTGGTGTCGTAGACGGTCATGGAGGCGATGGACCTTGGTAACTGATTGAAGAGTAAGACATGCCGGGCGCGCGCGATGCGGTAAAAAAATCGTCATCGCGCTCGGAAGCCTGCAAAAAGCAGGCTTTGTGATCCTTCATGACCGGCTTATCCACAGGCTTATCCAGCGTTGCTGTCGATAACTTGGACAAGTGGGCCGGGCCGTCGAAAGACTAGCGGCTGCGATAGCCGAGACGCTCGAGCAGGCCGTCGAGTTCCTCGAGCGAGTGGAAGCGGATGCGCAGCTCGCCTTCGCCGCCACGGTCACTGCTGACACTGACCGGATAACCGATCTGATCGGAGAGTTCGCGTTCGAGCAGGGCGATGTCGCCGGACTTGGCGGGCCTGAAGCCTGGTTTCGAGCCGGTCGCCGCCCTGCGCCGCTGGGCGACGCGGCGTTCGAGCTGGCGCACGGTGAGCTTGAGCCGGATCACTTCGTCGGCGGTGGCGACATGTTCGCGCATCGGCAGGCCGGCGATGACCTTGGCGTGGCCCAGGTGCAGGTGGCCTTCGTTGACGAGCGCCCCGACCTCGGGCGCCAGATTGAGCAGCCGAAGGTAATTGCTGACGTATTCGCGCGACTTGCCGATGCGCCGGCCAAGCTGCTCGTGCGTGAGCGTGAAGATTTCGCCGAGCCGTTTGATGCCGGCGGCGGTTTCCATCGGTGAAAGCGATTCGCGCTGCAGGTTTTCGACGAGCCCGAGCACGAAGGCTTCGGATTCGGACAGATCGTCGCGAACGATGGCCGGGATATCGTGCAGCCCGGCCTGCTGGGCAGCGCGCCAGCGGCGTTCGCCGGCGAGCAGCTCGAAACCCCAGACCCGCGTGCGCAGCACGATCGGCTGGACCACGCCCGATGCGCGGATCGACTCGGCGAGGTCGGCGAGCGTGTCCGGGTCGAAGCGGCGGCGCGCCTGCTGCGATCCGGGACGGATCAGGTCGACCGGGATCAGGCGGACAGGATCGGGTGAGGGCTTGCCGAGCATGCGTGCGAGGGAGGTAAGGGCCTGAATACCTTGAATTGCCGGCAACCATTGCCATGAGGAGGCGAGACCGCCTGTGACACAATGGCCGGCATACCGAGAAGATCCGCCCGAGGGCGGGCCGGCCATAAAGGACCATTATCGTGGAAGAACACTACCGAGCCATCATCGAGGCCATCGGCGAGAACCCGGAGCGCGAGGGCCTGCTGCGCACGCCGCACCGCGCCGCCAAGGCCATGGAATTCCTGACCCGGGGCTACGATCAGGACATCGGCGAGATCGTCAACGGCGCGATCTTCGAGTCCGACAACGAGGAAATGGTCATCGTGCGCGACATCGAGCTCTACTCGATGTGCGAGCATCACCTGCTGCCGTTCATCGGTCGCTGCCATGTGGCCTACTTGCCGCAGGGCAAGGTCATCGGGCTGTCCAAGATTCCGCGCATCGTCGACATGTTCGCGCGCCGCCTGCAGATCCAGGAGAACCTGACCAAGCAGATCGGCGATTGCATTCAGGGTGTGACGTCAGCCGCCGGTGTCGCTGTGGTCATTGAAGCGAAACACCTGTGCGCGATGATGCGGGGCGTCGAAAAACAGAACTCATCGATGATCACCTCGATGATGCTGGGCCGCTTCCGCGAGGATCCGCGGACCCGCCAGGAATTCCTGAACTTGGTCCAGCGCCGGTAGTGGTTCAAGCTTGAGGTAGAATTCTGGCGACCAACGCCTCCGGCTTGTTACGTATGGTGGCATCCATCGTGCGATGCTGCTCGTAAGGCCGAAGCGAGGCCACTTACTCGGAGATGGAACGATGGGCGCTGCGGATGCACAGCTGGTCACTCCCGATCAGGTCGAAGTCCTGGTTTCGATGGAGCCGGCCGTCCTGCGCGAAACCGAGGCGCACAAGGAACGCCGCAATCTCTGGTTTCCCAACGACCTGGTGCGCGCCGACACCAACGCACCGGCCGAGTGGGACGAACAGATCATCGAGGTCCGTCGCGCTGCGCGCGAGCTGCCCGATTCGGTGCGCGTCGCCGTCGCGGTCAACCTGCTGACCGAAGAGGGCCTGCCGCACTTCCACCGCCTGATCGCCGTGCACTTCGGCGAATCGTCGCCGTGGGTGACCTGGAACAACATGTGGACGGCCGAAGAAGACCGCCACGGCTGCGCGCTGCGCGACTACGTGCGCGACGCGCGCCTGTTCGAAATGGGCGCGCTCGAGCGCCTGCAGTATTCGTACATCGAGGCCGGCTTCGATCCCGAATGGGAATCCGATCCGTATCGCCTGCTCGCCTACACCTCGCTGCAGGAGAAGGCGACGCAAATCTCGCACGCCAACACCGGCCGCACCGCCGGAACCACCGAGCCGCTGCTGCGCCGCGTGCTGGGCCACCTGGCCGGCGACGAATCGCGGCATTACGTGTTCTACCGCGAGATGTTCAACGAGATCCTCGCCCGCGATCCGAACCGCGCGCTCAACTCGCTGCAGAAAGTGGTCTCGAACTTCTCGATGCCGGGGCATCGCATCGCCGGCTTCGACGAAATGAGCGAAGTGGTGCGCCGCGCCAACATCTTCGGCCCGCGCCAGTACCAGCAGATCGTCGAGGAATGCCTCGATTACTGGAAGGTCAGCGAGTTGACCGGCCTGTCCGGCGAAGGCAACGAGGCGCAGGACAAGCTCATGAAGGTGCCCAAGCGCCTGGCGCGCATGGCCGACTACGTCGAGAGCAAGAGCGCCCCACGCAAGTTCCGCTTCGACTTCGCCTACGACCGCGAGCTGACGATCTAAGCGATCGCCTCGTCGCCGGCCCGCGCCGGCGCTTCGGAGTCGGGGCTTGTTCAGCGCCGCACGACAAACTCGGTCGGCAACTCTCCGGGCGCGCTCTCCACGCGCTGCCAGTCGACCGCGTCGACGCGCGCTGCGGGCGGTCCGAGCAACAACCAGCGATGCAGGGCTTCCAGCGCCGCCTCGCTGCCGTGGGCGACGCCTTCGACGCGTCCGTCCACGAGGTTGCAGACCCAGCCGACAAGGCCGAGCGCTTCCGCCTGCTCACGCGTCGATTCGCGGAAGTAGACACCCTGAACCCGGCCGGTGACGACGAAGCGATAAGATGCGGACATGACGGTCTGAAAGTTTTCCCGGAATCGCATGCAGGCCGCGAAGGAGCTCAAGATGGGCATGTTAAGCCGATTGCGCGAACGCCTCGATGCGACATTCGAGAATCGCGGTGGAGCCGAGGCGGAGCGCTTCGCGTTCTCGGCCGAATTGCCGGCCGGTCGTCGCGGCCCTATCTGCAGTGTCAACGTACAGGTGCTCGTCGAGCCGCAGCAGGACGGTGATCGCGTGCGCGTTCGCGCCCATCTGCAAAGCAATCTGGCATCGGTGCTCCGGCCGGCGCTGCGTGCGCAGCCCGAGGTGGAACCGGCGGTCTCGACCTCGCGTTCGCTCGTGCAGGCCAGCGGCCAGCGCATGAGCCGCATCGCCGGCAACGGCCTGCAGCGTGTAATGGCGAGCCGCGTCGTCAGCCGTATCACCGAGCCGCTGCTGCGGCGCGACTTCAACACCTGGGTCGAGGTGCAAGCCTCGACCGAACCGCTGAACGATGGGGCGCACAGCATCGTGCCGCAGCAGGACAAGCTCGCGTCACTCGGCATTCGCCCATCGAAAGGGCGCAGCGCGCTTGCTGAATCCTGGTCGGGTCATACACCGACAGGTTTCGCGCAGCTCTCGCTGCTGCAGATCGACAAGCAGGATTTGCCGCCGGACCTGGTCCGACGCATGGGGCCGCGCCCGTTCCAGCTCGCCGCCGCCATCGTCAACACGGTCGAGCGCAAGTAGCGAGCGCAAGTAATTTGGTGTGAGGCGTGAGGTGAGATGAGCTGGCTTTGGCGCTCGCTCCCCACGGCTTCCCTCAAAAAAATCTCAGCCGCCGACCGGAACCTGCAGTTTCTCCAGCGATTCCATGCTGATGCCGCTTTGCGGCAGCCCGTTGGCAGCCTGGAACTGGCGCATCGCACGGGCGGACTGGGCGTTCCAGCGGCCGTCGGCGCGGCCCGGATCGTGTCCCGCCTTCTTGAGGGCCTGCTGCACGCGGCCGAGCAGTTCGCGCGTCAGGTTGGTTTCGCAGAGCACGCTGCGCCATTCGCTACGCGCCGGGCTGATCTGCACTATCCGCACCACATCTTCGTAGACCGCAGGCGTCGGCTCGAGGGCGAAGCCCGCGGGCTCGACGAGTTGCTTCACGCGCTTGGTGATCGTGCGCTCGGGGCGGTCGACGAGCCTGGTTTCGGCCGGGGTGACGAGCTTGCGATGCTGGACGGTCTTGTAGCGCGCCTGGGTTTCGACCATCTGAGTGCCGGCCGGTGTGATCAGCTGCTTGCGCTTGACGATCTGGTACTCGATCGGCCCTTCGACGACGCACAACTCGCCGGTCACCGGATGCGGCCCGAGCACGGCACCGGTCTTGGACGGCACGCGCTCCTCGATCGTGCGGTAGGTGGCCGGCGTGCTGACGGCGCGGCTGCCGGCCGGGCTGATCAGCACCTGCTCTTCAGTGATTTCGTACTCGGCCGCTTTGACGACGATGCGCCGCTTGCCGGCCGGAACCGTGATGGTCTGTTCGACCCACTCGTAGCGCGCCGGCTTGGGAATCCGCTTCTCGCCGGCCGGCGTCTTCAGCACGGTTTCGACCTGACGTTCGAACGTGGCCGGAACCACCACCAGGCTCCAGCATTCGCCGGGTTTGGCCGCGGGCGGCTCGGCGATGGCGATGCTGGTGGACGGGGCCGCCTCCTGAGCGATCGCGAGCGGGCTCAGGACGAACGCGAGCAGCGGCAGCAGGCGCGAGGGCATGGCAGTGATCACGGATCGGCGTCGGGGCTGCGGGTCGGCGTTCAGTAAGTGCCGGCGCCGCTCGCCGAAATGTGACTCGTGCTCACGCCGAGACGCTGCAGCACTTCGAGCGTGATGCCGCCTTCGGCGAGACCGTTGGCCTTCTGGTAGCGGCGCACTGCGTCGGCGGTGCCGGCGCCGAGACGGCCGTCGATCTTGCCGGGCGCGTAGCCCGCGTTCTGTAGCGCGGTCTGCAGGGCATGGACGGTTTCGGGCGTGGCGTTGGTTTCGCACAGCACCTGGCTCCAGACCATGTGGCCGTCGGCGACTTTCTCCTGGCGCGTGACGGTCTGGTATTCGGCCGGAATGGCGATGCGCTCCTCGCGCGCCGCCTCGACGAGCTTGCGGACCCTGACGGTCTGGTACTGCGCGGGGACCGCTTCCTTGCGGACCTCGGCTTCCTTGACGAGCACCTGACGGCGCACGGCCTGGTATTCGGCTGGAATCGTCACGCGGCGGGTACTGGCCGGCGTTTCGACTTCGGAACGCGTGATGGTGCGGTATTCGGCCGGCACTTCGACCAGGCACATGATGTCGCCCGTGAGGTTATCGATCTTCTCGACCGGTCCGCGACCGCGCTTCCACTCGGTGGTGGCGGCCTTGACGAGTTCGGTCTGGGTGACCGTCTTGTAGGTCGCGGGTACTTCTTCGATTTTCTCGGAAGCCGGCTTGACCATCACCTGCTCCTCTTCCCAGCGGTATTCGGCCGGAATGACCTGGGCGATGCGCTCCGAGGCCGGCTTCACCATCACGGTTTCCTCGGTCCACTCGTAGCGCTCGGGAATCACGTTGACGCGCTCGGATGCGGCCTTCTTGATCACCGTGTCGGTCACGGTCTTGAACTGCGGAGCCGTGTAGACGCGGGCATAGCATTCGCCCGGGCGCGCGTTCAGCGGCAGCGCCGCGTCGGACATCATGGTCTGTGCGTGGGCCAGGCTCGACGACAGCGCAATGACGGCAGCCGCCAGGGCGGCAGGCGGAAAACGACGCGACATTCGGAAGGCTCCCTTGTTTGCGGCAAGCCTATCGGGTGCACGTACCAGCGCAAAGCGGCAAAACATACTGATCGCGGGCTCAGGTCAGCCTCACCTTGAACAGCTGGCGCGAGCGGCTGGCGATGTAGCCGACGGTGAGCAGCGTGCCGATGCCGCCGGCGACCACCGAAGGCACGGTGCCGAGCAGGCGCGCGGCGAGGCCGGATTCGAACGCACCGAGTTCGTTGCTGGCCGAAATGAAGATGCTGTTCACCGAGGCCACGCGCCCCCGCATGTTTTCGGCCGGCAACGATTGCAGCAAGGTGTTGCGGATCACCACGCTGACGCTGTCGAAGGCACCGGTCGTGAACAGCGCCGCGATCGACAGCCAGAACGTCGTCGACAGCGCGAACACCAGGGTCGCCGCGCCGAAGCCGGCGACGACGATCAGCAGCGTTTCCCACGGGCGGCGTGTCGGCGGGAACCAGTTGCAGGCGATCACGGTGACGAGGGCGCCGGCGGCCGGCGCGGCGCGCAGCAGTCCCAAGCCGTCCGGCCCGACCTTCAGAAGATCCTCGGCGAAGATCGGCAGGATCGCGACCACGCCGCCGAACAGCACCGAGAACATGTCGAGCGAGATCGCGTAGAGCAGGATCTTGGTGCGCCAGACGTAGACCAGGCCTTCGCGCAGGCTGGTCCACAGATCGCCGCCGCCGGACTTGAGCGGCGCCACCGGCTGCGGCGGAATGCGGCCGATCAGCAGCACGTTGGCGACGATCATCACCACGGTGATGACGAGCGTTCCGGTGAGCCCGACCGCCAGGTACAGAATGCCGCCGAGCGCCGGTCCGGCGATCGCCCCGGCCTGGAAGAAGGTGCCACTCCAGCTCGCCGAGTTGGCGTAGATCTCGCGCGGAACCAGGAAAGCGCGCAGCGCGGCCGAAGTCGGCGAATAGATGCCGCGAGCGAGACCGAGAATGAAGATGCTCGTATAGACCGTCATCAGCAGCGCGTTGCGCGACAGCGTCTCGCGCGTCGACGGCAACATCGCCCACAGCAATACGAGCGAACTGACCACCACCACCGCGCCAGCCTGCTGCATGAGTCGGCGCTTTTCGCGCCGGTCGGCCAGATGGCCGCCGAACAGGGCCAGCCCGATGAAGGGCACCGCTTCGGCCAGGCCGACCAGCCCCAGCGACAGCGGATCGTGGGTGATCTGGTAGAGCTGGTAGCCGATCACCACGGTCTGGATCAGCAGCGCGGTGGACAGCAGCAGGTTGGCGGAGATCAGCAACAGGAACGGCTGGTGACGCAACGCGGCGAAGGCGTCGTGCGTGGAGGTTTTCATGGCGGGGCGCAGCTTAGCCAGGGCGTCGCCGAAAGTCCTGTGAAACTTGCTTCAATTCCTCGACGCAAAAAAAGACCGGGCGGCTTGCGCCGCCCGGTCCGTCACAGCTTACGACTTGAGGCTTACTTCGCCAGCACGCGGAACTCCACGCGGCGGTTCTGCGCACGGCCTTCGTCGGTGTCGTTGGTGGCGACCGGCGACTTCTCGCCGTAGCCCTTGGCGACCAGACGGGTGGCCGGCACGCCCTGGCTGACCAGGTAGGCCTTCACCGAGTTGGCGCGGTTCTGCGAGAGCTTCTGGTTGTAGGCATCGCTGCCCTTGCTGTCGGTGTGACCGGCGATTTCGACCTTCATGTTCGGGTCGCTCTTGAGGCCGGTGGCCACGTCGTTCAGAACGCTCTGGCTGTCCGCGGTCAGCGTGGCCTTGTTGAACTCGAAGTTCACGTTCTGCAGCACGATGGTCTGGGCTTCACGCACGCAACCGGTAGCGTCGACCTTCAGGCCCTTCGGCGTGTTGGGGCACTTGTCGAGGTAGTCCGGAACGCCGTCGCCGTCGGTGTCGAGCGGGCAGCCGCTGGCGTCGACCGGGGTGCCGCGCGGGGTGTTCGGACACTTGTCGAGGTAGTCGAGCACGCCGTCGCCGTCGGAATCGAGCGGGCAACCCTGAGCATTGACCGCCGCACCGCGCGGGGTGTTCGGGCACTTGTCGAGGTAGTCCGGAACGCCGTCGCCGTCGGAATCGAGCGGGCAGCCCTTGGCATCGACCGTCACGCCGGCCGGGGTGTTCGGGCAGGCATCCTGCGGATCGACCACGCCGTCGCCGTCGGAATCGATCGGCTTGCGCTTGCCGATGTCGGCCTGCAGGCCGAGACCGACTTCCACGTCGTAGAGCGGATCATCGCCGTTGGTCGAGGCGAAGTCGTTGAACACCGCGCGATAGCGGCCTTCGGTACGCAGCTTGAGGCCTTCGGTCAGCGGAACGAAGAAGCCGAGGCCGACGTTGGCGTAGCCCGAACCATCGGTGCTGCCGTTGACCTTCTCGTCGAGGTAACCGCCACCGGCGAGCACGAACGGCTGGAAGCCGCCCTGGGTGAACGGGAACAGGAAATCACCGCCGACGCCCCAGGCGGAATCCTTGCCGCTACCGATGTCGCGGTTGCCTTGCAGCCCGAAGCCGTTGACTTCGAACATCAGGCCGCTGTTGAGGCGCGTGCCGAGGAACACGCGCGAGCCCCAGCCGTCCTCCATGTTGCGGTTGGAATCCGGCTTGTTCCAGAAGGCGCTGCCGCCCACATAGGCCTTGGGTTCTTCGTAGCCCGCGGAATCCGCGGCGGTAGCTGTGTTGATGAATCCTGCGGCCGCGCACAAAGCAGCGGCCGATAGCGCGAGACGACGCAGTCGGGACGACATTGAAACCTCCTAGTAAGGGCGAAACTCCCGGGATACTCCCCGTTGATTCTTGTTCGGCGCGTCATCGTCGCAGTCCGTCCGACGTCTGAGGCACCGGGCCTTGCAGCAGGCGCTATGGTTAGCTGAACCAATGAACTCAACCTGAATGTTTCGCTCGTAAGCCTCGGTATCGAGAGAGATTTTCCGATTAACGGAGCTTTCGGAAACGACAAAAAAACCGCCGCTCGCGCGCATCGCGAGGGCGGTTCCAAAACTGATCGAGGTGTCAGGATCGGTCGTTCAGGAGCGACCGTGCTCCTTGGTGTCGAGGAAGCGGACTTCGGGGTGGCGCTCGCGCGTCATCGACAGGTTGACGCTGCTGCTGGCGAGATAGACCAGGTCGCCGTAGTGGTCCTTGGCGATGCGCAGCTCGTTCTTGTCGACGAAGGCCTTGAGCGTGCGCTCGTCGTCGGCCTGCAGCCAGCGCGCGCAGTAGACCTGCACGGGCTCGAACACCGATTCCACGCCGTACTCGTCGCGCAGGCGGAACTGCACCACGTCGAACTGCAGCGTGCCGACCGCGCCGAGCACGATGTCGTTGTTGGTCAGCGGCCGGTAGACCTGCGTCGCGCCCTCTTCGGAGAGCTGGTCGAGGCCCTTGTTGAGCTGCTTGGCCTTGAGCGGGTCTTTCAGCACCACGCGGCGGAACAGGTCCGGCGCGAAGTTGGGGATGCCCGTGAAGCGCAGCGTCTCGCCCTCGGAGAACGAGTCGCCGATCGCGATGGTGCCGTGGTTGTGCAGG
Source organism: Hydrocarboniphaga effusa AP103 (assembly GCF_000271305.1). GTDB lineage: Bacteria > Pseudomonadota > Gammaproteobacteria > Nevskiales > Nevskiaceae > Hydrocarboniphaga > Hydrocarboniphaga effusa. The sequence continues at coordinate 1,630,902 of NZ_AKGD01000001.1, read as the reverse complement.
CCGATGATGTCGCCCGGGTAGGCTTCTTCGACCGACTCGCGATCGGCGGCCATGAAGATCAGCGCGTTCGACACGCGCACGCCCTGGCCCAGGCGCACCGAGTACGGGTTCATGCCGCGCCGGTAGACACCCGAGCAGACGCGCAGGAAGGCCACGCGGTCGCGATGCTTGGGGTCCATGTTCGCCTGGATCTTGAACACGAAGCCGGTGAACTTCTCCTCGCTCGGCTGCACCTCGCGCGTCTCGGTTGCGCGCGGCAACGGGCTCGGCGCCCAGTCGGTGAAGCCATTGAGCAACTCGCGCACGCCGAAGTTGTTGATCGCACTGCCCATGAACACCGGCGTGAGCTTTCCGGCGCGGTATTTCTCGAGATCGAAATCGGTGCCGGCCATCTGCAGCAGCTCGATCTCGTCGAGCAGGGTCTGGTAGACCGCGCCGAAGCGCTCGGCGAGTCCGGGTGCATGCAGGCCGTCGATGGTCTCGATCTCGGAAACGCGGTGCTTGTCGCCCGTGTACAGGTAGAAGCGGTCTTCGAGCAGGTGGTACACGCCCTTGAAATCGCGGCCCATGCCGAGCGGCCAGGTGATCGGCGTGCACTGGATGTTGAGCACCTTCTCGACCTCGTCGAGCAGGTTCAGCGGGGCCTGGCCTTCGCGGTCGAGCTTGTTGATGAAGGTGATGATCGGCGTGTCGCGCAGCCGGCAGACTTCCATGAGCTTGATCGTGCGCGCTTCGACGCCCTTGGCCGCGTCGATCACCATCAGCGCGCTATCGACCGCCGTCAGCGTGCGATAGGTGTCTTCGGAGAAGTCCTCGTGGCCCGGCGTATCGAGCAGGTTCACGATCTTGCCGTTGTACGGGAACTGCATCACCGAGGTGGTGATCGAGATGCCGCGCTGCTGTTCGAGCGCCATCCAGTCCGAGGTCGCGTGCCGGCTGGCCTTGCGGCCCTTCACCGTGCCGGCGAGCTGGATCGCGCCGCCGAACAGCAGCAGCTTCTCGGTCAGCGTGGTCTTGCCCGCGTCGGGGTGGGAAATGATGGCGAAGGTGCGGCGCTTCTGCGCCTGCTCGAGAACGGCGGACATGGTGTCGGCACTGCGGACGGCGGGCGCGGATTGTAGCGGGTCGGGCCGCGGAGACGGGACCCGAGTGCCTAGCCGGCGGATCGGGATCGCGAGTGCCAGGTGGCGTGAGGCTGTCGACGGGTCATAGCTCGCCGAGCCCCTCCTGCTCGCCTTTGATGCCGCGCTCGCGCATCGCCTCGGCGAGTGCCCGCAGCGTGGTGGGCAGAGGTCTGCCCAGCAGGCGCGACAGCAGCACCCGATCGGCCTCGGCCAGCGGTTTCGCGGTCGGCAGCCGATTGAGCACTGCGGGTTCCATCTGCCATGGCTGCCAGTCCAGACCTGCCGATTCCCACGGCGCCGCGGCGCTCAGCGCGATCTCGATGCCGGCCGGATCGGGATCGCAGGCGATCAGCGCGGGTGCCGGATGCTGTTCGAGCAGTTGCGCCACCGCCTTCATCCACCAGCCCGGCGGATAACCCGGCAGCCAGATCACGCCATCCTCGGCCCCATAGCGGCGCGCGGCGCGTTCGAAGCTCGTGCGGTTTTCGACCAGGCGCCAGCGCGGGATCCGGGCTGGCGAGCCGATGCCGGCGGCGATGGTCTCGGGCGTCAGGCCGATGAAATCGGGAACCGCTGCGATCGCCAGCGGTGCGCGCATCAGCAGCAGTGGCGTGTGCGCCTCGATGCCGAACTCGGCGAGCGAGAGCGATGCGGCGAGCCAGTTCCAGTCGGCATCGGCGATGCCCTTGGTGTCGCCGGCCGCGAACAGTGCGAAATCGCGGCGCGTGCCGCTGCGTCGGTCGGCGCTCCAGTCCGCGAGCTTGCCGAGCAGGCTATGGCGGCGGATCGCGAGCGCGGGTGCCGTCTCGATGAGGGCTTGCGCGGCGGCATCGAGCGCCGCGTCGTCGAAGCGCCGATCGAGCAAGCCTCGGTGCCGCTCAGCGAGGCGATCGCGGTTCGGCAGCCCGAGACGTTCGCGCAGGCGTTCCAGCTCGCGAAATTCCGCGCGCACGGCGACCCAGCGGCCGTCCTCGCGCTTCTCGTCGAGCGTCAGCCAGCCCGCGACGAGCAAGGCATCGAGCAGCTCGGGCGCCATCGCGGCGCGCGTCGGACCGGCAATGCCGAGCAGCGTCTTCCATTGCCGCGACGCGCTGTCGGCGAGCCATTCGCGCGCGAGCGTGCGCCAGTCCTCGGGCCAGGCCGCGCAGGCTTCGGGATCGAGCGCATCGACTCGACGCTGGCGCTTGCCGCGCAGCGTCGATTTGGCGCCGACGTCGATCGCGCGCGTGCGAATGCCGCGCGCATCGGCGGATGACCAGTCCGCCTCGCTCATTCGCGCCTCAGCCCACCGCCCGCCGCAAAAACGCGATCGGCGGCGCGAAGCTCATGCCGCCGCGCTTTTTCTGCGTGACCAGCGTGAGTTCGGACGGCTTGAACACATTGACGTTGTGCGTGTTCGGCGTGGTGACGATGTACTGCGCGCGTGTGGCCTGCAGAAACGCGCCGACCTTGTCGATGTTGAAGATATCCAGGTGCGCGAACGGCTCGTCGATGAAGACGAAGCCGCCGCCCTTGTCGTCCTCGGCCATCAGGCCGACCAGCAGGATCATCGATTTCATCACCTGCTGGCCGCCGCTGGCTTCGCCGTCGTTGAGGCCGATCATGCCCTTCTGGTCGAAGTTGAACTGCACTTCGAGCCGCGCCTGCGCGAGCGACAGATCGTCGTTCGACAGCTCCGGATGCTTGACCTCGACGTCGATGCCGGCGAGCGCGCCGAGCGAGCGCAGGTTGCTGGCGTAGCGGCGCAGCGTGGCACGCAGTACGCCGATGTAGGTGCTGCGCGCGCGGTCGGTGCTGTTGCGCGCGCGGTCGAGATGCACGTGCTGATCGTCCATGCGCGATTCGAGCTGCTGGTGCTCGGCGAACAGCTTGTCGCGCAGCGGAATGCACTGCGGATCGGTGACGTAGTTCGTCTCGGCCTTGCGCTTTTCCTGTCGGTCGATTTCGCGCTCCACCGCAGCCACCGATTCGAACTTCGCACGCGTTTGGGCGAGCCCCGCGTCGGAGCGCCAGGACAGCGGCTTGCCGCTGCGCAGCGAGCGCCACGACAGCACGTGCTCGACGTAGGCGCGCTGTGTCCTGCGCAGCTCGAAGTCGATCTGCTCGGCGGCCTTGCGCGCGCGCTGCAGTTTTTCCTCGGCGAGCGCGTGCTGCGTGCCGAGCGGCTTGGTGCGCTCGACGGCGGCGAAGTAACGCGTCGCCGCGTCGGCACGCGCGCTCTCCAGCGCCTGCGCCTCGGCCGTCAGGCGTTCGAGTTCGGCGGTTGCCGCTTCGAACTCTGCCGCGCGCGCCGCGAGTTCGCGCGTCGCGTCGAGTCCGGCGAGCGCCATCTGCACGGCCGAGAGCTTCTGCGCGACGCTCTGGCGCGCTTCGCGCAGGCCGGCGGCTTCGTCTTCGATCGCGAGCAGTCGCGTGCGTGCCTGCGCGGCGGCGTTGCGGCCGAAATGCACGTCGGCGACCGAAATGTCGCGCCCGCCGCGGCGTTCGCGCTGATAGCCGCGCGGTGTGATCCAGGCCTGGCTTTCGGGCAGCCTGGCGCCTTCGTCGGTGCTGTCGACACGCTGGATGCCGTCGAGCAGGCGCACCAGCCAGCTCGGCGGATCGGCCGTGAAGCGCAGGCATTCGAGCAGCGAGCCGCTGCGCGCGGATGGCGCGGGCGCGCGATCCGGCACCACGTAATGGCGATAGCGATGCTGCTCGCCGAGCTTCCACGCGCGGCCGCGGTCCTCGGGCTTTTCGAGCAGCACCAGCTGGCGCACGCCCGCGAGCACGGCTTCGATCGCGGGCTGCCAGCTGTCGTCGGTGATCTCGACGATGTCGGCGAGCATGCGATGCGCGATGCCTTCCTTCTGCAGCGCGGCGCGGAACGCGACGACTTCGGCTGGTTCCGGACGACGACCCGATTCGAGCGCGGCGACGCGCTGGCGCAGCTCGTCGCGTTCGCGGCCGAGCGCTTCGATCTGCGCATCGAGCTCGTAGCTGCGGCGCGAGAGCTTGTTCTGATCGCGCGTCGCGGCTTCGACATCGAGGCCTTCGGCCTGGCGCGCGGCGCGATCGAGCAGGCGCTGGTGTTCGTCGACGAGGCCCTGCGGCTTGCGCAGCTGCTTGGCGAAATCCTTCTCGGCCTTCTGCGCGCGATCGAGTTCGAGCTTGCTGGTGGATTCGAGCTCGGCCGCCTGCGCGAGTTCGGTGGTGAGCGCGGCATGCGTGGCTTCGGTCTCGCTCATCGTGCGCTGCAGCTCGCGATGCTCGCGACGCTTGCCGACCAGGTTCGTGCGGCTGCCGCGCAGGCTGTCGGACAGCTCGGCGAGCTGCACGCGCGGGCGCCACTGGCTCGTCAGTTCGGCGAGCTCGGAGAACAGGCGCTGGTATTCGCGGTAGGACGACACATCGCTCTCGGCCGCGCGCAGGCGCGTGTGCAGGCTCGCGAGCTGCACCGTGAGCTCGTCGAGCTCGCGCTGGCAGGCGGTCTGGTCTTCGCGCGCCTTCTGGTAGTTGTCGAGCACGTCCTTGTCGCCGAACACTTCGAACACCAGCGACAACAGCTCGCGTCCGTTGAGTTCGCAGAGCTTGTCGGTGTGGCCCTGGTCGAGTGCGAGCACGCGCTTGATCGCGCGCGTCAGGCCGGCGCCTTCGAGCTGCGATTCGTACTGACGCAGGCCGACCCAGTTCACCGCCTCGGCGGTTTCGGCTTCCTCGACGCTGATGTCGCCGCGGCCGATGCCGTAGCTGCGCTTCCATTCGCCGCCGTCCTTGCGGATGCGGCAGAACAGCGTCACGCGCTCGTCGGTGATCGGCCAGAACGCGAGCTGGCCGTTGGCGCGCCGCGGATTGCTGACGACCGCGCGCAGCCAGGCGTAGGGCCTGTCGGCGCGGCGCACGTAGCGCTTGAAATCGCGGCCGTTGCTGCACGGAATGGTCAGCAATACGCGCAGCGCGTCGAGCAGCGTGGTCTTGCCCGAGCCGTTGGGCCCGACCACGGTGACGATGTTCGCGTCCAGCGGCAGCGAGAAGCGCTCCCACCAGTCCCAGTGAACGATCTCGAGCTTATGGAAGCTGAACATCGTCTTCGCTCTCCGGCGGTTGTTCTTCGTTGAGGGTTCCGTCTTCTTCGCCGGGCGAATCGATCGACGGCTCGTTCGGCGCTTCGGCCTGCTCGGCGAGGCTGCCGAACAGCTCGGACAGCGTGCCGTCGAGCACGCGCGGGGCCATGCGGCTGTAGTCGAGCGCGAGATCGAGCAGCGGGCCTTCGGAGATGCGGCCGTTGCGGCGTTCGATGAAGCCCAGTCGCGACAGCATCGGCAGCGCGATGCTGATGCGCGTGCGTCCGCCCAGGCGATCGCCGAAGTCGGCCACCAGTGTCGCCTCGGCCACGCTGATGCCGATGTCGGCCGCGGTCGGCAGCGGCTTTTCGACCGCGAACATTTCATTCTGGCGTTGCGTGTTCGGTGCATCGCGGCGCTCGTGCTGGCGCGAGCGCTTGGGCAGGATCAGCAACGCCCACAGCACCACGAGCAGCGCGATCTGGTCGCGCTTGAGCCCCACGTTGTTCGACAGCCAGGCGTCTTCGCCGCCGAACACCGCGTGCTCCATGTCGCGGCGCACGCGCAGGCAGACGTTGTCGGCGTAAGGATGCTCGACGAGTTCGAGCCCGCAGGCGGCCAGGCGCTCGTTGAGTGCGTTGTAGAACAGATCGTCGGTCAGGGCGCGCCGGACCTGCGCGTCGGTGCGCGGCAGCACACGATGCGTGGACAGCCGCGCCACCAGGGTTTGCAGCTCAGTTTCCATTCGGGTCGCCTGCTTGGTTGTCGGGTTCCGCGGCTTTCGCCCGCAGATGGCCTTCGCTCATTTCGGCGACGCCGTCGCGATCGAGCCGCAGCACGCGGCCGCTCCAGACCGGGCGCGTGGCCAGCCGCGCGAGGTCGGCGACCGGGCCGTCGAGCGTGGCCGATTCGCGATCGCCGATCAGCGCGAGCAGCGAGAGCCGGTAGCTCGAGAGCTCGTAGTCGCGCAGCGGTACCGCTTCGGCGAGCGGCCAGCCGTCGGGCGCCACGCGCAGGGCGTCGCGCCAGTGTTCGAGTTCGGCGTAATCGGGCGGCTCCAGCTCCACGCCTTCGCTGAGCGGCGACTCCGCGGCGTTCGGCAACCGGGCGTCGAGCTTGTCGGGCAGCAGCTTGTCGACGAGCTCGAATTCGGCCGCGTCGAGCGCGATGTCGCCGAGCACGAAGTTCATGTCCGGCACCGGGGAGACCGCGCCCTGCGCGAGCGCGACGAGCCGGCTCTGGTCGAGGCTGCGCAGCCAGGCCGAAACGTCGGCGGACGACAGGCCGCTCGCGCCGAGGTGCACTTTCTGGCTCTCGATCTGGTTCAGCGCGCGCTGGAAGGCGCCGCTCATGCGCAGCAGTTCGCTCTGGACCTGGCCGATGCGCTGGGCCGCCCGGTGCGTGGGGCCTTCGAGATCGGTCTCGTCGATGATGCGGCGCAGGATGTCGCTGCCCTTGTCGACCCAGCTCCAGACCGAGGCGAGCTTGGTTTCGGCTCCGCGGATGCGGTGCTCGGAGCCCGACAGGATCGCGCGCTCGAATTCGTCCTTGAGCTCGACCAGGCGCGACAGCAGATGCTGCAGCTCGTCTTCCTGCACCGAGCCGATCGCTCCGCTGCCGGCGAGTTGCGCGGCCAGGTAGCCGAGCTCGGCGCCGTCGTCGTCGAACTTCAGCAAGCCCGACAACGCCGCGATGATCATGCGTCCGAGCGGGCTGACGCTGTAGCGCGCGGTTTCGCTGTCCCAGGACAGCAGGCCGTTGATGCGCAGGCGGCCGATCAGGTGGTTGAGCTTGGCTTCGTCGAGATACGGGAACTGGGCGCGCAGCTCGCCGGCCTCGAAGAACGGGTCGCCGCCGCGCCGCCCGAGCTCGCGCAGCACCAGCAGGCGCACGAGCACGGCGGCCTCGGTGCCCGAGAACAGGGTACTCAGCGACTGGATCGCCGGCCGCGCCTGGATCAGGGCGTGCAGGGCGGGAACGTCGTCGGGCTCGACGCCGCGGACGAACCAGTCGGCCAGGCGTTCTTCGGTGCTGTTGGGGCGGGGCTCGCTGCGCATCCGCGATTTTACCCCGCCCCGCCGGCTGGAGCCGGTTCGCGATCTGTCGGTCACTGCGTTTCCTGTGCGCCAACCCTTCGGGCTGGCGCAGCGATCGCCAGATCGTGAACCGGCTCTTAGGGTGCGGCGCGGCGGCGCACGACGAACAAGGGGTGCGCCCCGTGCTGCTTGGCCAGCTCCAGTTCGCCGGCGTATTCGGCCGAGAAGCGATCGGGCGATTCGATCGCCAGCCGGGCGACGAAGGTATCGGAGCCGAACAGGGTGCCGGGCGGCGTCACCGGCTCGATGCGCGCCGCGAACGAGATCTGCGAGCCGTAGAACACCGGGGTCTGGCGCAGCGGATCGGTTTCCTCGAAGGCCGGGGCGTAGTGCGCGGCGATGCGCAATTCGAGTGCCTGCAGGCTGCCGCTGCGCTGCTGCCTGCGGGTTTCCATGAGCCGCTGGATATCGGCCGCGATATCGGCTGCGGTGGTGGCGTTGTCGGTGATCACGTGCAGGGCGTCGCCCCAGGTGGCGGCGTGCAGCACGCGCTCGCCGTAGGCTTTGAGATGCGAGATCAGGGCGATCATGACCTCGCGCCAGAAGCGCGGCATGTCGATGTCGGCGATGCGCCGGAAGCCGACGAAATCCGCGAACAGGATGCCCACCATGCGCCGGCCCGGGCCGGCTCCGGATTCCTGCTGAAGGCAGGCCAGGCGTTGCTGCTCGGCGCCGAGCTTGACGCCGAGGCAGCGCGCGATGCCGTCGTCGAGGCTGACCGACACCAGCCGCCACGGGCAGCCGAGCCGGCGCGCGGTCAGCAGCGAGGCGCCGAGCGCGGTCGAATCGAGCTGCCGCGTGCACCAGTCGCGTTCACTGTCGAGAAAGCCCGGCGCCACCGCCATCGGCTGTGCGCGCCGTAGAATCTGCAGCAACTGCGCCGCCGAAGCCTCGCCCCAGTTGCGGGTCCACTCGCCTTGCAGTTCGCGTTCGGGCTGGGCGAGCACCGGATACAGGTTGAGCCCGCGTTCGAGCAATTGCTGGGCGAGCTGCAGATCGAGCGGGTCGAGCAGGCTCGCGAACACCGGCATGCCGGGCTTGAGTCCGTCGCCGAGCTCGATCGTCGGCGCGGCGCCGGCCTCGAATGCGAGCCGCGAGCCGGCGCTGCGCCGCAGCAGCACCAGCGTCGGCATCTGCAGCGCATCGAGCACCGCCTCGTCGATCCGCAGCTGGCGGCAGAGCTGGCGCAGCTGTCGCAGCGTGCGTCCGCGCCGCGTGATGTCGCCGACGAGCAGGCGGTCGGCGCGGGCCAGGCTCGCGGAACAGGCGCTGAAGTCGCCCAGGTGCAGGGCGATTTCGGCCACGGTGGCGTGGCGGTAGAAGTCCCGCACCGGATTGCCCGCGGGCAGCTCGTCGAGCGCTTCGCGCGCGGTGAGCGCGGTGAGACGCGCCCGCTCGGTCTTGCCGGCCATGCAGTACATCGTCGCCGCATTGACTCCGCTGTAAGCCCCGCGAGAGCGCAGGAAGGCCGAGGCGTAGGCGTCGGCCGAGTGCAGGTAGTGCGCCTGCGCCTCGGCGTCGCTCGAAGCCTGCTGGGCGAGGTCTTTTTCGAGCCGGCCCTGCAGGGCCATCCAGTCTTCGTCGATCTCGTCGGGCGCCAGCACCAGGCCGCGGTAATGCTCCAGCGCGAGCGCGGTGTTGCCGAGGTTGGCGAGCGTGAGGATGCGCAGATAGTCCATGCGCCGCGAGCGCAGCCCGCGCTTGGACGCGCTCGCCAGCAGGTCGTGGCAACGCAGCTCGTTGCCGCTGCGGCGGGCCTGCTCGACTTCGTCGAGCATCGCGCGCTCGTCGTCGCGGCGATTGTCCTGGGGCATCGTGGACTGTGCCTCGTAGTGGCCGAAGCGCACGCTCGGGTCGATGACGATGAGCGGACGCCGGCGCGCGAGCGATTCGGGCTCCTGCGCATCGAGCGTGCTGAGCTGCGGCGGAATGCGGCGAATGTGCCGGCGCCATTCGACCACTTCGGCGGTGCCGCCGGGCTCGCGCAGGTTTTGCGCGCGCAGCATGGCGACGAGGATGTCGGGCTGCTCGGCCAGGCAGGCCGCGAGCTGGCGGTATTGATCGGTGCGCCAATCGAGCGAGCGTGGCGCCGGTTCGCTGCGCGGCCGGTACAGCGTCACCCGCCATTGCGATTCTTCGAGCATCAGCGAAAGCGCGGCGCGATGGCGTGCAATGGTCTCGTCTTCGAGCGCCAGGCCGGCGCTGCGTGCGTAGAGCACCCAGTCCTGGATCAGCCATTCGGGCGGCACCGGCAGCAGCGCGACGCCGCGACAGGCAATGCCGGTGCGGCGGAACCAGTCGAGCGCGGTGCGATGAAACACCAGATCGGCTCCCGGGGCCGCGCCGGTGGCGACGAGCACGCCGCCGCTCGGCGCCTGGCGGGCGATGTCGGGCAGGACGCGGCCGACCAGGTGAGCGGTGATTTCGGCCTCCTCGGCCGGCGACAGCAGCAAATGCCCGGTGCCGCCGAGCACCAGCGTGGCACCGGGTCCGCTGCGCGAAAAACTGCGGCGCAAACACAGCCACTCGTCGAGACCGATTTCGCCACCCGATGTTGGAATCATGGTTCAAGCCTGCCATGCCGGAACGGCCGCGGCATCGCGGAAGTTCGTGTGGCGTTCAAGGAGTCAGGCCCGATTGTCTTGCTTTGTCGCATCCGCAGCCGCCGATCCGTTCACAATAGGCCCGACGGATCGCAGGGGCGCGGTCCGTCGGGCGCTTTCTCGGGGGAGAACGTGTTGATGTCATCGCAGCCGCAGGACCCGCGCCGGTATTGGGCGTTCATCAGTTACAGCCATCACGACAGCCACGCCGCGATCCGGCTGCATCGGCGGCTTGAGGCGTATCGCGTGCCGAGACATCTGGTCGGCCGGTCGACCGCCAGCGGCGCGGTCCCCAAGCGGCTGCAGCCGATCTTTCGCGACCGTGACGAGTTGCCGAGCTCGGCCGAGCTCGGCGGCGTGATTCGCCAGGCGTTGTCGGAATCGCGCCATCTGATCGTGATCTGTTCTCCATCCGCGGCCGCCAGCCGCTGGGTTGATGAGGAGATCCGGCTGTTCAAGGCGATGGGCGGCGGCGATCGCATCCTCGCGCTGATCGTCGACGGCGAGCCGCACGCCGCCGATCCGTCGCGCGAATGCTTTCCACCCGCACTGCTCGAGTCCGAGCCGATCGCGGCCGATCTGCGCAAATCCGGTGACGGTCCTTTCCTGGCGCGCATGAAGCTGCTCGCCGGCCTGCTCGGCCTGGGACTCGACGAGCTCGTGCGCCGCGAGCGGCGCCGGCAGCGCGAGCAGAGCCTGATCCGCGGCGGCGTGCTGGCCGTCTTCGCTTTGCTGATCGTCGTCGCGATGACCGTGCAGCGTCGTGATTTCGATCAGCGCGAGCAGCTCGAGTATCGGCGTCAGCTCGTCGAGCACGGTCGTCGCGAACTGCTGGCCGAGTCGCCGATGCGCGCCGCCGTCTATCTCGCCGAGGCCTATCGGCGCGGCGAGGACAGCCTGGCCCTGCGTTACATGCTGCAGCGGGCGATGCAGCCGATCGATGCCCTGCGCCAGGTGCTGAACAGCAACGGCGTGCCCTGGCGTTCGTTCCTGACCGAGGACGATGCGCTGCTGACGGTGGTCGGCCAGGACGGCTGGATCGATGTCTGGTCGCTGGAGCAGGGCAGGCGGCTGGCTCACATCGAAGATGCGGCGATAGCGGCGCGGAACTTCGTCAAACGTGAAGAGCCCGCCCTCAGTCACGATCGCCGACTGCTGTCGGTGGCGGTTGTCAACTCGAAGACGCTTCAGGGCCATCGTACGGTCTGGTCGATCCAAGATCAGCGCCGGTTGCTCGATGTCGCCGTCGATCCGTTCGATCCGGCTTCGGTCCAGCCCTTCGGCCCCGATGGCGAACTGCTGGCGATCGCCCCGGGTGGCAAGCCCAGGTTGTGGTCGATCGCCGATGGCGCTTTCAGGTCGATCGACGTGGATGGTGAGGTCACTCTCTCCACCTTCGATCGCAGTGGTCGCTGGATGGCCTTCGGTAAGCGTTCCGGTGAGGTCGAACTGCGCTCGCGACAGCCGGGCGGTCGTTCTCTGAGGTTGCGCGGGCTCAGCCGCCCTGTGGTTCTCATGGTGTTCGATGACGACAGCGGTCGCCTGCTCGCAGCCGGCGAAGACGGTAGCGTGCGTGGCTGGACCTTGCCGAACGGGGAGCTGGTATTCGCCAGCGGTCATTCCCAGCAAGTCACCTTTCTCGATTTTTCGCGTGATCGCGAACGCTTCCTGACCGCAGCGGCCGATGGCCTGCGCATCTGGCGCAGCCGGGATGGCAGCCTGCTGTACTCGGGCGCATCTCCAGATTCCAAGCCATTCTCGCTGGGGCCCGACGGCGCGCAGTTTGCCCAGATCGTTCCGGGAGGGGCACAGGTTGTCGATGTGCAGACCAACGAGAGTCTGTTGCGCCTGGAGGGCAACATTCTCAATGTGCTGCTCTCGAATCGCGGGCGTCAGCTGTTGACCGTCAATGCGAGCGGCCAGATCGCCCGTTGGCGAGCCGATCAGCGCCCGCTCGGGCAACGCTGGCATGGCGATCGCCCGGAAAGCTCTCGGGTCTTCTGGCGCAATTCGGTCGATTTCGCGTTGCTGCCGGACGGACGGATTGTCAGTGGAGGCCTCGATGGCAGGCCGCGAATCTGGCGAGGCTCCGCGCTGGAGCCGCTCGCAAGCCTGGATCCGCTTGGCGACGCCATCTCTCGCGTGTCCGCCTCGGCGGACGGCGAACGCGTGGCGGTCTCGACGATCTCGGGCGTCATCGAGGTCTGGAATCCGCAGACGCAAGAGCGACTGCGCCGCTTCGAGCTGCCCGGCCGCTTCATCTCCAACCTGCGCCTCAGCCCGGACGGACGTCATCTGTTCGCGGCCGACAGGGGCAACACCGGCCATCTGTGGAATGTCGACAGCGGCGAGCATCGGGCGCAGTACGTCATGGATTCGCGCTTCGCGCTCGACATCAGCGGTGATTCGCGCTGGCTCGCGATACCGGTGCAGCGCCGGACGCTCGTGATCGATCTGCTGACGCTGGAGTCGCGCCTGGAGGAGCCGCTCGTCGGCGATGCGGAAGAATCGCCAGAGATCGGCTGCCTGCGCTTTGCTCCCGATGGCCGGGCGCTGGTTGCGATGGCGTCCGAGAGCGATGAGGTCGGCTGGATTTCGCTGCATTCGCCGCAGCGGTACCACATGCATCTACCGGATGCCGGCGGCTGCTTCGCTGCCAAATTCTCGCCCGACGGCCAACGGATACTGCTGCTCGACCAGGCGCGTACCTCCGCCGCCATCTGGGAGCCCGCACAAGGGCGAATCGGTGATCTGGCTGGGCACACCAAATCGGTCTTCGATGCCGACTGGAGCCCGGACGGTCGTTTCCTCGTCACGGGCGGCAGCGACGGGCAGATCAAGCTCTGGGATGCGCAGAGCCTGTTGCTGATCGATGACATCGGAAGTCATATGGGAGCGATCTCGACCATTTCGTTTTCGCCCGATGGCCGGACCCTTTACAGCAGCGGGGTCGACGACGGTCGCCTGCAGGCCTGGCCTTTCGGGCTCGAAAACAGAACGGCCGGCGAAATCGCCGGCCGTGTGAACTGCGTGAGTCCCTGGACGCTGGAGAACAATGCCCTGCTGCCGAAATCGGTGGATCTGCAGCGTTGCCTCGAACCCTGAGCTGGACTCGTTCTTGCCGATCAACGCGGTGGCTTGGTTCCGCCGCCTCCACCACCGCCAGCGTCCTCGGGCGGTGTGCCCGGCGGCTTCGGCGGCGGCGGCTCCGGGTCGGCGCCGCAAATGCGGGCATGGACTGCAGGCGAATGCAGGTGCTTGGCTGACATCGAAAACTCCCCCGTTTGAAAGGTGAGCCATAGATATCGAGCACATCGGTTCGCGGCCGTGCACAGTTCACAGTGCGCGGCCTTGCCGGAAGCATTTTGTTAAGTCGGTCTCACTACCAGGCTTTCGAGAGGTTCCAAAACACCGCGCTGCCGTCGAGAGCCGGATCGCGGCTCTGGTTCCACTGATAACTCAGGCGGGCGGTCAGCAGATTCGCCGCGCCGATCTGTTCGGCGAGCCAGGAGCGCAGGTCGAGTCCGAGCGCGAGCTGATCGACGGGGCTGGCGATTCCCGGCACGAACCAGAGCGGATCGGCATCGCGCTTCCAGCCCGCGGTGAGGACGACATCGCGAATCTGTCGCTGCAGCTTGGCCTGCGCGGTCCAGTCGGTGGTGCCGCTGCCCGTTTCGATGGTGGCGACGCGACGCAGGCTCAGTGCGGATTCGCCGGTCCAGCTGCCGGCCGAACGTGTCTGGGTCAGGCGCAGTTCGTAGCCCGAACCCGCATCGATGGCCGTGAGCGGGGTGTTCGCCACTTCGAGCACCGAGAAACTCAACTGGTGCCGCAGCGCCGTTTTGCCGAACTGCCAGGCACCGCTCCAGTTGTCGACGCCCAGGCTGCCGACGAGCCGGTCGGGCGAATCGACCTGGCAGTTGCGCGCTCCGAGGCTGAGCGATTGATCGTCCGCGCCGAAGCGATCGAGCCCGAGCTCTAGGCGTCCGCCGAGGCTGCAATCGAGCGGCTTGTTGAGATCGGAGATCAAACGCGGAGCCGACCATTCCAGGCGCAGGTCGAACGGCGCCGGGCTCCAGTCGAGCAGCGCCTTCTGCTCGCGTTGCGGCGTATCCGCCACGCCGTTGAAGCGGCTGCCGCTCAGGCTGCTGAAGCTGAGCTGCGGCGCGTTGCCGACCAGGCTCGGCAAGGTCGCGCTGATCGATTGTCGCAGTGCCTCACCGGAGTAATCGCGCGGCGCTCGCGTGAGCAGCGGCTGCGTCCCGCTGCCATCGAGGCGCGACAGCAGATCGCCGCCGTCGACGACGTAGCTCACCTGATATTGCAGCCGATCGAACGGGCCGCTCAGGCTGATGCGGCTGTTGAACCAGTCGTTGCCCGTGGCGCTGCGATCGGCGACCAGGCCGCCGAGGCTGATGCGCGGATCGAGCGGAGCCGTGCGCTGGGCAGTTGAAGCGCAGGCCGACGCTGCCAGCACGCCGGCGAGTGCGAGCATTCGGTGAAGCACTTTGGTTTTCGGCATGACCGCAGGCATGCCGGTCTTTCCGATTTCGTCCGTGAAAAGTGTGGAGGGCATCGTCCGTGATGGGCTCCAACGAACCGCGATGAAGCGGGCGCTCGCAGTAATCCTGATGGCCCTCGATTGTGCCCGCGTAATCCCGTCGAATCACCCCAGCAGCACGATCTGGCGTGAATACAGACTCGACAGCAGTTGGGCACCGGCTTCGACGACCGGCTCGGGTGCCTGCGAGAGCTCGGCTGCGAGCCGCCGCAACTGCTCTCGACCGCTGTGCGTGGGTGCATCGCGGAGCGCTTGCAGCAGTCGTGCGCTCAGCGCATTGATCTCGATGAAACGCACGCTGTCCGCGCGATCTCGCCAGATCACGAGTTGCGTGCGCTGATCGGCGGAGGGCTGCGCATCGTCGCGTGTCGCAGCCGCAAAAGCCGCATCGATGCGATGCACGGGCCATTCGGATTCGAACAAGCGCGCCAAGGGCGAGAGCTGCGGTCGTCCGTCCAGCAATTGCAACGCGAGCGCCTCGCCTTGCGGTGCGGGCGCATCGGGCAGCTCGATATCGGCCATCGCCAGTTCGAGCTCGATCTGCTCGTAGCGGCACAGCGCAAGCCACCAGGCTGGAGCCTCACGTGGCGCCTCGTCCGCCAGCCAGCGCGTGAACTCCGCAGGCAGGCGACGCAGCTGGGGTTCGCGCGTGCGCAAGGTTTTGAAGAAAGCACCGACGAGCGCGTTCCAGCGTGCTTCGCTCAGCAAGGAGTGCGAGACCGCGAAGCTGCGCGCGAGCGCGCGTTGCAGATTGTTGAAGGCGAGCTCGCGATAAATCTGCAGCGGTCGCGCAGCGATCCAGGCTGGTGCCGCCGCGGCGGAATCACGCAAGGCCTGCGCGAACGCGAGTTGCTCGGCCTGGTCGCTGGCCGCACTCATGCGGCGCTTCGCTGCAGCTCGCGAATATGTCGCACTTCGTCGAGCAGTTCCGGGAACGGTGGTATCCGGCTATCGCGTTCGAGCAGCGTCGGCCGCACGCCGAAGCGCGCATGCGCGGCTTGCAGCAAGCGCCAGACCGGATCGATCACCGGCTCGCCGTGCGTATCGATGCGCAGCCCGTCGCGGGTTTCGAGGTGCCCGGCCACGTGATAGCTGCGGATGCGCTCGGCCGGCAATTCGCGCTGCAGCCGATCGAGCAGCGCGATCGCATCGCTGCCGCCCTCGCGATGCGGATGGTTGCCTTCGTTGACGTAGAGATTGTTCAGGTCGAGCAGCAGGTCGCAGCCCGATTCGTGCAGCACCGCGAGCAGGAAGTCGGCTTCGCTGAGCGATGACGGCAATGTCGCGTAGCGGCTGATGTTCTCCACCGCGATGCGCCGTTCGAGCACGTCCTGCGTGCGGCGAATGCGGGCGCTCACGTGGCGCACCGAGGCGTCGGTGAACGGCAGCGGCAGCAACTCGTAAAGCTGACCGCCGGCTGCGGTCCAGCTCAGGTGTTCGCTGTAGTCGGCGATGCCGTGCGTGTCGAGGAAGCGGCGGATGCGGCGCAGCCAGTCTTCGTCGAGCGGATCGGGTCCGCCGAGCGAGAGCGAGAGCCCGTGCGCGGCGACGGCGTAGCGCTCGGTCAGCGCGCGAAAACGGCGGCCTGCGCTGCCGCCGAGTTCGGCCCAGTTCTCGGGGGCAAGCTCGACGAAATCCACAACCCCGGCGGGTGCCTGCAGCAAGTCGTCGAGCAGCGACCGGCGCAGGCCCAGGCCGGCGCCGGTGAACTCGGACATTCGCGGCCCCGCTGCGTCAGGCCTGCTTACTTGGACGGCTTGGCCTTGTCCTGGCCGGCATGATCGTCGCTCTTTTTCGCATCGGCCTTCTTGTCGTCGGCCTTGCCGGCATCGGCGCCCATGTCGCCGCCGCAGCCGCCTTCACCGCCGCAAGCGTGATCGGCCGCTTTTTCGCCGGCCTTGCCGTCTCCGGCCACCGCCACCGCGTAGCCCGAGGCGAGCTCGCTGGCCACGAACAGCAATTGTGTCGAGGCTGCCGAAGCGCTGCCGGCGCCGAGCGCCACCACCGTGCCGAGCGCGATGGCCAGCGGTTGATTCAGGTGAGACTTGCTCATGTCGTACTCCGTCGAAGGGCCGTCCAGGCAGGGCGGCGGATCAAGATGCGGGCCGCCATCCTAGCCGAAGCGCCGCCGCGAGCCGCGTTGTCGAAGGCCTGGCCACCCGCCGGGGCTTCGCGCTCATCGGCTATGATGCCGGCCGCTTGTTCGCAAGCAGCGTTGACGCAGGGCCTATAGCTCAATTGGTTAGAGCAGGAGACTCATAATCCCGCGTTTGGGATTTTCAGAAGTCCAAGGCGCTGGTTGGGGAAAGTGTAAAAAGGGCCTATAGCTCAATCGGTTAGAGCAGCGAACTCATAATTCGTAGGTTCTCGGTTCAAGTCCGGGTGGGCCCACCAATTTGATTATGGCTCCGGCATGGCTCCGGCTTTTACGGGCATTTGCCGTTGCCCTTTTGCCGCTTCTTTTGGCTCGCCAGCAGGTATCCTCACCTGAGAAAAAGAGCCTCGGAGTTGCCTGTGCCAAAAGAAATCCCTGGCATTCCTACGGAAGTGCTGCTGCGTGAGTTGTCGCAGCTTGATGGGATGCTGTTGGTGACCCCCCAGCAGGCGGCCATCATTCTTTCAAGAACACCGAAGCAACTCAGTGATGACCGAGCGGCAGGCCGTCCCCCGCCATTCACAAAGGTGGGCGGATCGAACCGGTACAGCATTCAGGCAATACGTGAGTACGTTCGAGGCAATACGTTCAAGAGCACTGCCCAAGCTTCAAGCCATGAACGCAAGCTCACCAGTGGCTTGGTGAGTGCTTCTTTCAGTGCCTTTATGAACGAAGGTCATGACTCACTGTGGCCCTTTATGGTTGAGGCCGGGAAACCGCTGGAATTCTTCTACTCCCTGACCCAGAACCTATCTGAAGACGCAGCAGGCGAGTGGCTGACGCTTCCTCAGTATCTGGCAGCAAGGCAGAGGCACTTAGATGCCGAGAGGGCGTCCGAACAGGACGCAACGATTAAGGCTGACATGGCCCACAAAGACTTGCCGACTGGTGAAGGCCGCCCAGTTCTATAAGCCGGTGTAGCGTTTCCGCTTCTTTCCTGCTGGAAGGTTTTTGCCTTCAATCAAGCTATCAATCTGCGCCTTCTGCAGCAGTGGTTGGATGCCAGCCAGTATCAGGGGATGCGCTTCTGCCGGTGGCATGATGAGGACATGGGCAGGCACATGGATGGCAGCCCCCAGCGTTACCAGTGAGTCGATGCTGGCCCCGCTGGCTCCCCGCTCGATGGCACCCACAAGGCTGCGGTCTACATTGACCCGCTCTGCCAACTGTTCCTGAGTCAGCCCCAGCAGGGTCCTGCCGTACTTGAGGTTCATCCCAAGATGGCGGCGGATGGTTGTGTTTCGTGCTCCTTTTGGCATTCGCCCATGTTCTCGGGAGACATGCCGCCTATACAGCCAACTAGGCTACCGCTAGGCTAGTTGTACTCCCATTTTGGGAGAATTACGGGAGCCACGCGTGAAAAAAGTAGCGGTTGGGGGTTTTGCTGTCCTGTTGTCGGCCTGCGCTTCAATGGCTGTCACAGATCAGAGGCTGGAACAGAACACAGCTTTTGCCCTGGGTCTGGACGTGGGAGATTTCACGATCGCAAACCGCATGGATGAAGGGCTGAAAACGACGTACTCGGTGAAGACGAAGGCCGGCAAGCAGTACAACTGCTATGTGATGGGCACCATTGGCATCACTGGCAAGAACGTCTCCGATGCCATGTGCAACGAGAAGGGGAAACCTGCTGTTAATCCTCTGACCGGTAAGTAAGGCGGTCACCATGAGAGGGCTTATCTACTTGGCGATGTGTGGTGGCCTTTGCTTCTTCATGTGGACCCATCTGCAAGTGATGCGCTCAAGGCGGATTTCCACCAAAGCGATACCGGGCTACCAAAGAGCGCAGGCCGGGGCTGGGGAATGGAAGTTCACCGTTTCCCCGCATGTAGACCAAGGCAAATACCTTGGCACCTCCTTCATTGCGTTGGTTGGGGGTTTCATCGGTGGATCAATTGGCATGATGGTGTTAGCCGCCCTTGCTGCTGGAACAAGGGGTGGTGATCCAGATTTTGGAGCCATGAATTTTCTGGCTGTGCCTGCCGGCTTGATCACCTCCATCGTCTTTGCTGTTTGGCTGACAGTGTTCTGGCGTCATCATGCAAAGAAGGGCTTCCAGAAGCAGACGCTAGGCCGCCCTTACGAATTTGTGGTCAGTGAAAATGAACTGTCGATCGATGGCCGAACCTATCCTGCGCATTCGATTGCTCGGTTTCTGACGCGCAATGTCATGACAGGCAAGGAGTCCATCAGCACGACGATTGTGGGCACGTCAGGAACCATGATGGCCGCAGGATTGATGAATGCCGTTACAGAGGGAATTCGTGAAGCCCGTCAAGCTCAGGTGGCAGCAGTGGGTAACATGGTTTGCTTCGAGGCAAGTGGAAACAGGCACATCATCGGCAGCGCACTGAATGAAGCGCAGGCTTATGGCCTTATGAAAGAAGTTGCTGACATCATGGGCTTCCGCTGATTTCTTGGCACTCAACAGAACCTGCCATCAATTGCTTGGTGGCGGGTTTTTCTTTGCCTGCTTCAGATCCTCTGCATTGGCTAGCATGGAAGCGTCGATTTACAGGACAAGCCTTTTTCTCTTCGTGACGGTTTGCAGTTCCTTTCTTTCCAGCAGTCGCTTCATCAGAACCTGCTCGATTGGTTCGCGCTGGTGAGGCTTGAAGGACTCTACGTTTTCCGCTAACCACTGCTCCAAATGCAGGCAGTCCTGCTGGTTGAGGCAGTCAAACACTGTCTGGCCCTTGTCATTGGTGGCCGTGATATCTGCGCCACCCTTGATGCATGACTTGATCATGCTCAAGTGATTTTCTTGGAGCTTGCACAGTCTGTGCTCCTCTAGCCACTGATACTGCTGGCAATTCCAAAAGAGCAGTTCGGTCATGAATTTTATGAAGTCGTCGTCGGCCATCACCACCCCCTTGGCTTCATTGGCGTTGGTGGTGGCAAGCTCATAGCTGGCACAGGTGGACCTGTGGCTACTGGTGCGGCCGCTGGCCTGCTTGGGAATGTGGGGCCTGTGCTGCCGCCCCCCTTCTGCTTCGTCTTCTGGTCCAACTGCTGAGCAAGCTGGGCTTTCAGGTTTTCAATCTGCTTCTTGAGGCTGGCACGCTGCTGGCTGACCTTGGGGTTAAAAGCACCGGGTAACGCTGCAAGCTTAGCTTCTAGGGCATCGATTTGGCTGATGGTGGCTTCTATCGAGCCATCCATTGAACTGCCACCACTGCTGCCCACTGATGGGTTTTGCTGGCCCGCCAGATGTGCAACCAGATTTCCAAACTGCTCAAAGCGAGCATGTGGGCTTGAGGTGGCAATGGGTCCAGAAGGTTTTGCCTTGCTGGGTTCGGCGCTCAGGCCCAGCATTGCCAGCGCTTCCTTCTTGATCTCGATGGGATTGATCTCTGCTTTCAGCAGGTCGATGAATTCACGCTGCTGCTGGAAGTTCTCAGCCCTAATCTGAACATTCACTGCCTTTCTGTGTTCGCTGCCTGCTCCATGCCCTTCCTTGATGGTGGGCTGTCTGTTGGCATGGACCAAAGCTTTGAGATCGCCAGCATCTGCTGCTGCCTGCTGTTGATCCAACAAGGAACGATGGTCAACACGCGCGCTGAAGCCTGCATGGGCAAGGTGTTCGTTGGTGATATCGGCAACCAGCTTTCTGACTTCGAGAATGGCAGGGTTGAAGCGCTTGCCGTCTTCATCCTTGGCCTTGGCTATCTCATCGAGGTCGCGGGTTTTGTCGGTGAAGCCTTCTGCTTCCAGCATTCTGGTTGAAGCCAGCATGTGTACATGATGGTTGAGGCCACCGGGCTTGTCTGGCAGATGGATATTGAACTGCAAGGCAAAGCCAAAGCGTTCAACCAGCTTTGAACCCAAGTCCCTGCAAAGCTCGATCCTCTGTTCTGGACTGAGTTCGTGGGGCAGAGCGATCAGGAATTCACGTGCAACCGTGGAGTTCTTGCGCTTCTCTGCTTTCTCGACCTGGTTCCAGAGGGTGGATTGATCCTTGGCCCATGCAGGTGAGTTCTTGGGCAGCAGGATTTCAGAATGAGCAAGACCAGGGCGCTTGCTGTAGTCATATCTCAGGCCGGTGCTTTCATCCAGCAAATTGTCCCTAGCACGATAGGCAGCTTTTGCGACCGCTGAATGTCCAGCAGACCGGGAAAAAGTTTTGACCTCACACCTGTAGATTGCCATCCATTTTGCAGACCTAAATAACAAGGGAAAATCTTTCGCTTCTGCTGTTGGGGTCAAGGGGGCTTCATCCCCTTGCGCGGGCAAACGGCTTCATCGTTTGCATAACCGCGCTTTACGCTTCGCTTTGGGTGTGGCTTTTGAGGGCCACCCTTGTTCTTTGGATCAACTCCGGTTCTTACATATATGGTGACTCCTTTTCACCGACCGGCAAGATTTTTCTCTGTTACAAGAAAAAATCAGGAATGCAAATTTTTGGGCCACGTTCATTGTGGCAACAAAACGCCTCCTGCTTGACTCTTTTTTCTCGTCCGTCATCTTGGGATCAAGAACCATGTTGCCGCTCGCTGAAAACTGACCAGCAAATCGAGGATCTGCTCGCGGAAAATTGACCAGGGTGTTCCGACTTAGCCTGCGGGGTTTAAGGCCCAGCAGGGAGAAGAGGTGCACACCATGGCGACATACGCGAAAGTCCGCAGGATGCGGCTTCGGGACGGGCTATCGATCAGCGAGATCGCACGACGCACGAGCCTGTCGAGAAACACGATCAAGGCGTGGCTGCGGGAGGCGACCCGCAGCGAGATGAAGTACCGGCGCCCTGCCGGCCCCAAGAAGATCACGGACCACGAGCAGTGGCTGCGCAAGGCGCTGGAGGCCGATTCGCGCCGTCCGCGTCGAGAGCAACGCACCGCCCTGAAGCTGCATGCGCAGCTCAAGGACCAGGGCTTCACCGGCAGCTACGCGCGCGTCACAGAGTTTGTCCGTAAGTGGCGCGCCGAGCTGGGTGCGGTCAGCGCCCGAGCGGTCTACGTGCCGCTGACCTTCACCTGGGGCGAGGCCTTCCAGTTTGACTGGAGCGAGGAGCGCCTCGTGATCGGCAGCATCTGGCGCAAGGTGCAGCTGGCACACATGAAGCTGTGCGCCTCTCGCGCCTTCTGGCTCGTGGCCTATCCGAGCCAGGGCCACGAGATGCTCTTCGACGCCCACACGCGCTGCCTGACCGGGCTGGGCGGGGTCGCCCGGCGCGGCATCTACGACAATATGAAGACGGCGGTCGACCAGACCCCGCGCAAGGATCGCGGTCGCGTCGTCAACGCGCGCTTCGCCGCGATGACGGCGCACTATCTCTTCGATCCCGACTTCTGCAACGTCGCCTCCGGCTGGGAGAAGGGTCGCGTCGAAAAAGGCGTGCAGGATGCCCGTCGCCGGATCTGGCTCGACGCTACGCAGCAGCGATTCGGCAGCTTCGCCGAGCTCAATGTCTGGCTGGCGACCCAGTGCATGGAGGCCTGGTCAGCGCCGCACCCGGACTTCTCCGGCATGACGATCCGCGAGGCCTGGGAGCACGAGCAGCCACAGCTGATGCCGATGCCCACACCGTTTGACGGCTACGTCGAGCTGCCGGCCAGAGTGTCGAGCACGAGTCTGGTGTCGGTCGCCCGCAATCGCTACTCAGTGCCGTGTCGGCTGGCGGGCCATCGCGTCAGCGTGCGGCTGTATCCGGAGCGCATTGTCATCGTCGCCGATCAGTCGATCGTGGCCGAGCATGCCCGCGCCGTCGATCGCGATCATGTCGTCTACGACTGGCAGCACTACCTGCCGCTGATCGAGCGCAAGCCCGGTGCGCTGCGAAACGGTGCGCCGTTTGCCGATCTGCCGGACCCGCTGCAACGGCTGCGTCGGGCTTTGCTCAAACGTGACGGCGGCGACAAGGTCATGGCACAGGTGCTCATGACGGTGCCGACGCACGGATTGGAGGCGGTGCTGGTCGCCGTCGAACTGGTGCTCGACAGCGGTCGGCCCAGCGCCGAGCACGTCCTCAATGTCCTCGCGCGACTTAGGGAGGGACCACCACCGCAGACGGTCGAGACCTCCCTGCAGGTGAAGGCGGCGCCGATTGCCGATACCGAGCGTTACGACACGCTGCGTACGGAGCTGAGCCATGGCTGATCTGATCAATGATCTGAAGCGGCTGCGCCTGTATGGCATGGCGGCTTGCTATGCCGAGGGCCTGGAACAAGGCTCGACGACGGGCCTGACCAGCTACGAGACCCTGCTGACGCAGCTGGTACAGGCCGAAATCAACGGACCGGGCGATGCGCTCGATCCGCTACCAGATGCACGTCGCGCGCTTTCCGATCCACCGCGATCTGGCGGGTTTCGATTTCGAGCAGTCGAAGGTCGACCGCCGGCAGATCACCACCTTTGCCACGACCGCCTTCACCGAGAAGGCCGAGAACATCGTGCTGATCGGCGGTACTGGCACCGGCAAGACGCATCTGGCCACGGCGCTGGGGATCGAAGCCGTCGCCCGCCATGGCAAGCGGGTGCGCTTCTACTCGACCATCGAGCTGGTCAACACGCTGGAGAAGGAGAAAGCCGCTGGAAGGGCTGGCCGGCTGGCGCACCAGCTGATGCATCTGGACCTCGTGATCCTCGATGAGCTGGGTTACTTGCCGTTTTCGCAGGCCGGTGGCGCGCTGCTGTTTCACCTGCTGTCGAAGCTCTACGAGCACACCAGCGTGATCATCACGACCAATCTGGTCTTCGCCGAATGGGCGTCCGTCTTCGGCGATCCGAAGATGACCACGGCGCTACTGGATCGACTGACGCATCACTGCCACATCGTCGAGACCGGCAACGAGTCCTATCGCTTCCGGCACAGCAGTCACATCGCCAAAGCACGTATCAAGTCCAGGGAGCAGGCCAAGACCCGGCAACAGGAGGAAACCGACGAGACGATCTGACGACCAGCGATAGAATCAAACCACGCCGGCAGCATCCGCCGCCGGCCTCCATCCCTGGTCAATTTTCAACGAGCAGTGATGGTCAGTTCTCGGTGAGCGCCAACACCGGGCAGACGCTGACCATGTGGCTGCGGCCCCTGGAGGCCCGCCGATGAAGCTTGCCGTGGCCAAGTACTCCGTGGGCAAACCCGCGGACTTCGGGGAATTCGCCGCACGCCAGCGGCTGATCTTGGAGGAAGCGAGTCGCGCCGGCGCCGAACTGGCGGTGCTGCCCGAGTACCTTGCCCTCGAGCTGGCGGCGACGTTTGCCCCCCGAGATCAGCCGCGACCTGAGCGCCTCGCTGGCCGCGCTGCAGCCTCTGCAGCCGGCGTGGTTGACGCTGTACGCTGATCTGGCGCGCGAGCTGCGCATGACCCTCCAGGCCGGCACGTTCCTCACCGAGGTGGCCCCGCAGCGCTATCGCAATCGGGCCTGGTGGTTTGCGCCAGACGGCACGCGCGGTTATCAGGACAAGTTGCAGCTGACGGGGTTCGAGAGGGCGGCCGGCATCATCGAGGGCGGCGACGACCTCAAGGTGTTCGATCTCAACGGTGTGCGTGCCGGCATCTCCGTCTGCTACGACAGCGAATTCCCCTTGCCCGTACGCGCCCAGCGCGAGGCCGGCGCCCGCCTGCTGCTGGTCCCGAGTTGCACGGACACCGCGGCGGGCGCGACACGGGTCCGCGTGGGCTGCATGGCACGCGCCCTGGAGAACCGGATGTTCGTCGCGCAGGCGGTGACGACTGGAACCGCCGGCTGGAGCCCTGCGCTGGACACGAACACCGGCGAGGCCACGATCTATGCACCGATGGATCATGGCTTTCCGGAAGGCGGCATTCTCGCCATGGCCCGCGGCGAGCAGTTGTGGGCGATCGCCGATCTGGACTTCGAGGCGCTTGAAAAGCACCGGGCACAGGCCCAGGTCGCGGTTGACCGCGACTGGGATGGGCAGAAGATGCCGGCTCTCCAGAGGGCTCGGCATGCGAATCCGTAGCTGGTTTTTCCCAACCACCACCCGGACCCCAGGCGGATCGCCCGCCATCGGGTTCATCTCAACCCAGAGGTTTCAATCATGACGAAGCTCCCTGTTCTAACCCTGATGTTCTCCTCTCTCCTTCTGCCGCTCGCGGCTCACGCGGGCGCGTGCGACCGCCTTCCTGGCTGGCAGCAGCTCAAGGAAACGCTCACCGCCGCCCGCAAGGAATCCAATGGCGGCTTCAACCTCGACATGTGGGGCACGGTTGTCAGCACCGACGGCACCGTGTGTGCCGTGGCCTTCACCGGCGCGGAGTACGGCGACCAGTGGCTCGGTAGCCGCGTGATCTCCGCGCAGAAGGCGAATACCGCGAATGCCTTCAGCCTTCCGGGCCTCGCGCTTTCCACCGCCAATCTCTACTCGGCCACGCAGCCGGGCGGCAGCCTCTACGGCTTGCAGCACTCCAACCCGGTGGACACCGGCGTGGCCTACGCCGGCAACGCCGCGTATTTCGGCACCGCGAAGGACCCCATGACGGGCAAGCGGATCGGCGGCGTGAACGTGTTCGGCGGCGGACTGGCGCTATACAACGCGAAAGGCGATCGCGTGGGAGCACTGGGCGTAAGCGGCGATTCTTCGTGCGCGGACCACAACATCGCCTGGAAGACGCGCCAAGCGTTCGCGCTCGACTACATGCCGGGTGGTGTCAGCCCCGCGAAGGACGACAACATCATCTTCCTCGGCCAGACCGAGAAGTCGAGCGGCTTCAAGCATCCACTCTGCGGGGGAACCGAGGAGAAGGTGAAGCTGTCGGTGGTGAGAAAGAAGTAAATCAGCCCGCGCAGGGCGGGCATAACCCGCCCTGCGCGCTGTTTCCGAAACATGCGGCTCACAACCTTCGGGGGAAAAAATGACGAAACCTGCTTCCGGTGGTTCATCCCGCACCGCAGGGGCCAGCGGTTTCCTGGAAGTGCGTGGCGCACGCGAGAACAACCTCGAGGACGTTGACGTCGCCATCCCACGCAATGCGCTGGTCGTGTTTTCCGGCGTCTCCGGATCCGGCAAGTCCTCGCTCGCCTTCGGCACCATCTATGCCGAGGCGCAGCGGCGCTACTTCGAGTCGGTGGCGCCGTACGCGCGGCGCCTGATCGATCAGGCGGGCGTGCCGGATGTCGATGCGATCGACGGCCTGCCTCCTGCAGTGGCGCTGCAGCAGCAGCGCGGATCCAGTAACGCACGTTCCTCCGTGGGCAGCGTGACTACCTTGTCGAGCCTGGTGCGGATGATGTATTCCCGCGCCGGCGCTTACCCGCCATGCCAGCCGATGCTGTATGCCGAGGATTTCTCGCCAAACACGCCCCAGGGAGCATGCCCGAGCTGCCATGGCCTCGGACATGTGTACGAGGTGACCGAAGCCAGCATGGTGCCGGACCCGTCACTGAGCATTCGCGAACGTGCGGTCGCCGCCTGGCCGCCGGCCTGGCACGGGCAGAACCTGCGCGACATCCTGGTGACCCTGGGCTACGACATCGACCGGCCATGGAAGGACCTCTCCAGGAAAGACCGCAACTGGATCCTGTTCACCGAGGAAACGCCCACCGTGCCGGTTTACGCGGGCTTCACAGCTGCCGAAACCCGCGCGGCGCTCAGGCGCAAGCTGGAGCCCAGCTATATGGGGACCTTCACCGGCGCACGGCGCTACGTCCTGCAGACCTTCGCCAACACGCAGAGCGCGCTGATGAGAAAGCGCGTATCCCGCTTCATGAAGGGCCAGCCGTGTCCGGCCTGCCACGGCAAGCGGCTCAAGCCCGAGGCGCTTTCGGTGACCTTCGCCGGGGCGGACATCGGCGAATTCCTGAAAATGCCGCTGGACCAGGTGGCGTCCTTGCTGGAACCCATTGCCAAGGGCGATTTCCGTGCGCATGCCGCTGGAGCGGGCGCCGACAAGGAGGTCACGCGCCGCGACCGTGCCGCGCGTGCGGCCTCGGGCCGGGCTGTCCATGCGGCATCGCCCGATGTACGTCGCAGCTCCGCGCTGTCGGAGGAAAAGCGCCTCGCCGCGCAGCGGCTGGCCGACGGGGTATTGGCGCGCTTGCGCCAGTTGCGGGAGCTGGGCCTGGGCTACCTGACGCTGGACCGCGCAACGCCGACCCTCTCGGCCGGCGAACTGCAGCGCCTGCGGCTTGCCACGCAGCTGAGTTCCCTGCTGTTCGGCGTGGTTTATGTGCTCGACGAGCCCTCGGCGGGCCTGCATCCCTCGGACAGCCAGGCTTTATACGGCGCACTCGAAAGGCTGCGCGACGCGGGCAATTCGGTGCTCGTGGTGGAGCACGACCTGGATCTGATGCGCCGAGCGCAATGGCTGGTGGATGTCGGCCCGGAGGCCGGTGAGCGCGGCGGCCGCGTTCTCTACAGCGGCGTGCCTGCCGGCCTGCGCGACGTCGCCGAGTCGCGCACTGCGGGCTACCTGTTCGCCAAGATCCCCGCGCCGGGCAGCCGCGGGCGCACACCCGCCGGCTGGCTGGAGTTGCAGGGTATCCGTCGACATAACCTGCGTGGGGTGGATGCGCGCATACCGCTGGGCGTCCTGACGGCCGTCACCGGCATCTCCGGCTCCGGCAAGTCCAGCCTCGTGGCGCAGGCGCTGCCCGAGCTGGTGCTGCTGCACCTGGGGCACGAGCCCGAGGACGATCCGGTCGAAGCAGAGGACGGTGATGGGCCTGCGGTGATCGAGACCACCGGAGGCCACCTCGCCGGCGATGTGGACGCCGTGCAGCGCCTGGTGCAGGTAGACCAGAAGCCGATCGGCCGCACGCCGCGTTCCAACCTGGCGACGTACACCGGGCTGTTCGATCACGTGCGCAGGCTTTTCGCCGCTACCCCCGATGCGCGACGCCGCCGTTTCGATGCGGGCCGGTTCTCGTTCAATGTGCCGAAGGGACGCTGCGAAACCTGCGAGGGAGAGGGATTCGTTAGCGTGGAGTTGCTGTTCATGCCCAGTGTGTACGCGCCCTGCTCGACCTGTCATGGCGCGCGTTACAACGAAGCCACACTGAAGGTGCTCTGGAAGGGGCGCAACATTGCCCAGGTGCTGCAGATGACCGTGGAGGAGGCGCATGAATTCTTCGGCGGCGAGGATGCAGTGGCGCGCCCACTGCAGTTGCTGATCGAGATCGGGCTGGGCTACCTGCGCCTGGGACAGCCGGCTACCGAGCTGTCCGGAGGCGAGGCGCAGCGCATCAAGCTGGCCACTGAACTGCAGCGCAGCCAGCGCGGCCGCAACCTGTACGTGCTCGACGAGCCGACCACCGGGCTGCATGCATCGGATGCCGATCGGCTGCTGGTTCAATTGCAGCGCCTGGTCGATGCGGGCAACACGGTAGTGATGATCGAGCATGACATGCGCGCGGTGATGCAAGCCGACTGGGTGATCGACGTGGGTCCGGGCGCGGGCGACGCCGGTGGCCGGCTGGTGGCGAGCGGCACGCCGCATCAAGTATCTCAGGAAACGGGCAGTCGAACCGCTCTATTTCTCGCGCAAGAGCTGCAGGGCCATCCCCGCAATATAGCGCCGGTGAAATGACGGGCCTTTCTTACTTCCGCAGGTCGGAACCCTTGCGAAGCCGCGACGCCTTGGCAGGGCTCAAGCACAGAAGCGACAAAGACCATGCGGTAATGATGCTTGCTGTCGCAGCGAGCAGCTGAACACGCGACTGCCCGCTCGGAGGCCGCCGGGGCATCCAGTAGGTTCCCACAAAGCAGGCCCGGGATAGAGCGCCACTCCGCCCCGGCAAATTGCACGCTCATCCGCGTTACGTTGCAGATCGAGGTTGCTCCCCGCTGGTGCCAAGAGCGAGCGGCCGCGCGGCGATTTCCGCTACCAAAATCCGCTTTTTCTGCAGGAAACGCGGTTCCCTTTTTGTCGACCGAG
Source organism: Hydrocarboniphaga effusa AP103 (assembly GCF_000271305.1). Taxonomy (GTDB): domain Bacteria; phylum Pseudomonadota; class Gammaproteobacteria; order Nevskiales; family Nevskiaceae; genus Hydrocarboniphaga; species Hydrocarboniphaga effusa. Next base: position 1,602,480 of record NZ_AKGD01000001.1, on the reverse strand, counting down.
GGATAGCACCAGTTTATTCATCCCAGTGATGGCGATCATTCCCGCAATCGGGTTCACTTATATCGCTGCTTCACTGATTCTCCCTCCGCAGTTTATTACTACTCGGAGGAGACTCGGCAATGAGCCGTCCCGCGCCACTGGCGCTCCATCTTGGATTGCCCAGCGCGATCCTGGCCATTTTTGCTGTGGCTGCCGCCTTTTCGCCGATCGCCCATGGCGCCACGCACGTCGCTGACGACCTGCAAAAAATTGCGTCGAATGGCCAGGCGATCGTGGCTGTCGGCAATGACCTACTGTCCCGTTCGACCGATTCCGGCAAGACCTGGGAAGCGCAAAAGCTGGAGAGCCGAGCGGCGCTGATCGACGTCGCGGCCTGCGCGGACAGAAGCTTTGTCGCACTCGACTTCCATCGCCGTGTCTGGACTGGGAATGCACAAGGCACCGGCTGGCGCCTTGCCGCGGGCTCGATGCCGGAGGACTTCACCCCTATGGCCCTGGCGTGTGCTCCGGACGGCGGATTCTGGGTCGTTGGGACCTATTCCACTGTTCTGCATAGCGGCGATCGCGGAGTGAGCTGGCAGAAGACCGAGTTTGGCCAAGACGCGATCCTCACCACCATCCGATTCATCGACGCCGGCAATGCGGTTGTCGCCGGTGAGTTTGGCATCGTTGCGCGCAGCAGCGATGGCGGCGCCAGCTGGGAGATGCTGCCCCCCATCCCGGACGATTTCTACGCCTTCGACGTCTGGTTCACCGACGCCGATACCGGCTGGCTGACGGGTCGCGGCGGGATCATCCTCGGCACCCGCGATGGCGGACAGAGCTGGACGCCGGAAACCAATGCCGCCGGTGTGCCGATGTACGGGTTTCTTTCGGGTGCCGGTGGCCGCCTATTTGCTGTCGGCGAACTCGGTTTGATCCAGCAGCGCGGATCCAACGGCAAATGGCGGGTTTTGCCGAGCGCTACCTCCGGCAGCGGTTACCTCCGTGGCGGCGTCGCCCTCCCGGGCCGCTCGTCCCTGATCGTGGTCGGCGGTTCCGGCGCCAGCACGCCGGCGATGGTGAATATCGAATCGGAGGGCATCCATTGATTCGCCAAAAGATAGTCGCCGCGCTGCAGCGGGGCGAAGAGTGGATTTTTGCCAGCCCGCGCTTCGTGCTCGCGCTGATTCTCGGCCTGTCGGCGTTCTTCGCCAGCCAGATCCCCGGCATGAAAATGGCGTCGGATTTCGAGGACCTTCTGCCGCAGCAGCATTCCTATATCCAGCTGCACAACGAGGTGCGCGGGATTTTTGGCGGGGCCAACGTCATCACGGTTGCGGTGGAGGTCGGGCAGGGCACGATCTTCAGCAACGAAGCACTCGCCGCGATCGAACGCATTACGCAGGGCATCGACATGCTGCCGGGGGTCAATCACAACCTCGTGGCCAGCATCACGCATCGCACGACGCGCCGGGTCTACATCAATGAAGCCGGCACGATCCGCTCCGATCCCTACTACGACCCGAATGCCGAGGCGCTGACGCCGGCGCAACTGAAGACCTTGCAGTTGCAGGTGCAGGCGGATCCACGCATCAGCGGGCGCCTGGTGTCGGCCGATGGCAAGGTGGCGATCATCCGGGCACAGATGAACAGTTCGACCTCCGACGAACTGCTCGAAGCCTTCGCCGGGCTGCAGAAGATCCGCGAGGCGGAAGCACGCAACGGCCTGCGCATCTACGCGGTGGGAAACCCGGTGCTGACCGGCTGGGTCTACACCTATCTGCCGCAGATCGTCGAGATTCTGCTCTACACCACGGCCTTGATAATCCTGTTGCTGGCGGGATACTTCCGCCGCCTCTACGGCATCGTGTTGCCATTGCTGGGCATTCTCCTGTCCTCGGCCTGGGGCCTGGGCTTCATGAATCTGGTCGGCATTCATCTCGATCCGCTGTCGATGCCGATCCCTTTTCTGATTGCCGCCCGTGCGACCTCGCACGGGGTGCAGTTGGTCGAGCGCTACTACTACGAACTGGCGCGCACCCAGAACGGTCGTCAGGCTGCGCGCAATGCATTGGACGCGCTGTTCCGCCCGGGCTCCCTGGCGATCATCGTCGACGCCATCGGTATCGCCGCGGTGGCGATCGGCGCGGCGCCGTTCAACAAGCATCTCGGCGCCTTTGCCGGCTTCTGGGCCTTCTCGGTGATCTTCACAGTGCACTTCATGGTGCCGCTGGCGCTGACCGTGCTACCGCAGCCCCGGCGCACTGAGAACAGCCGTGACCAGACTTCGGCGACGCTGCACCGGATGGTGGAGCCGGTCTCCAACGCCGGCGTCGGCCGTGCGGTGTTGTTGGGCGCCCTGGTGCTGCTCGGGCTGGGTGCATGGGGCGCGTCCCAGGTGCAGTTCGGAGAGTCCGAGCCTGGCTCGCCGATTCTCAAGCGTGACCACGACTACAACCGCTCGGCGCACCTGATCTCGGAGAGCTTCCCCGGCAGTGAGGAACTGTTCGTGGTGGCCCGCTCCAGCGAGCGCGAGGGCTTGCGCAGCCCCGAGGCGATGGCAGCCATGGAGAAATTCGAGCGCTACATGCTTGAGGAGCCGGTGGTGGGCGCCGCCAAGGGCCTCCCTGACCTGGTGAAGCAGGTCAATCGCCTGACCCACGAGGGCGATCCGCGCTGGCTGCAAATACCCGGAGACGCACGCGGCGTGGGCAGCCTGATGTATGCCTTCGAGTACTCCAGTCCGGTACCCGGAGCCCTGCGCGAGTACGTCAACCCCGAGGAGACGCTGGCAAACCTGAGCTTCTACCTGCCGGACCTGCAGGCGAAGACGATCGAGGCGGCGGTGCAGCGCGCGAAGCAGGGCGCCGAGCTTTACGGCAAGGGTATCGAGGGCTTCACGATCGAGCCGGCGGCCGGTGTCGTCGGCGTCAACGCCGCTATCAATCAGGCCAACTTCCATGACAGCGTCATGGTCACGGCTTTCGTGTTGATCGCATCGTTCCTGATGGTGGCGACCTACTACAACTCGGCGCACGCCGGCTGGCTGATGATCCTGCCGATGATCTTCGCCACGGTGCTCAGCTACGGCTATCTGGGCATCGCCAATGTAGGCATAAACGTCAACATCATCCCGGTGGTCGCGGTGGGAATGGGCGTGGGCATCGACTATGCGATCTATGTGATGGACCGCGTTCGCGACGAGATAGAGAAGGGACGAGCGCTGCACGATGCCGTCGCCCATGCCATCAGCACCACTGGCCTTGCGGTGATGTTCACCGCAACGACCCTCGTCGCTGGTGTGGTCATGTGGGTGTTCTTCTCAGACCTGCGCTTCCAGTCCTCGGCCGCACTGCTGCTGATTGTGATGCTGGTGCTCAACGCCATTGGCGCCATGGTCGTCGTACCCGCCTGGATTCTCGCCTTCCGCCCCGGCTTCGTGACGGCCTCGTCCGCCGCGCCCGCGGGTGCAACCAAGGCGGCATCGTCCCCGGCTTTCGCCACGCCCGGCTGCGAGCGCCAGTCAGCCGCCGAATAACCAGAGACCTGAGAGAGGAGTGAATCAGATGAGGATTGCCGGAAAGGCATTGGGAAGCCTCGTGATGGGATTGTGCGCATGGGGCTTGGCCCTGCATGGCAAGACGGTACAGGCCGGGGAATTGGGCGCATGGCGCATCAATGGCTTCCTGGAGAACGATACCCGCGTCCGCCAGGATGTCGGCCTGTCGAAGGAGCGCAATACCCTGCGCCTCGAGGCAGATCGCGAGTTCGACGATCTCGGTGCCTTCACCGGCAACTCCTTGACCTTGAAGCTGCGTGGCACCTACGACGGTGTTTATGACCTCAATTCGAAGGAGTACGGCCGCAATGCCGGTGGCCCGATCTGCCTGGAGGACACCTCCGGCTTGATCCCGGCCGGCTGCGTGGCGCATGGCCGCGGCGCCTTCGGCGGCAATAACCTGCAGTACGGGGTGTTCAACGGCGTGCCGGGCGCGGGCCTCGGCCAATTCGGTTTCAACCTGGCCAACAATCCCAACGACGGCATGATCGTGCTGGGCGAGCCCCTGCACCGGCCGGGCGGCGGTGTCGCATTCGGCGTTCCGGTGCGGCCCTGCGACGTGGATTCCCGCGGCTGCCTCCGCGGCTACATGGACGGCAGCGAGAACGATCTGCGCTTCCCGGAATTCGCTGATGCCGACCGCCTCGACTGGCTGCGCGAAGCCTACTTCGACAGTTCCCTGCTGTTCTCATCGCCGCTCAGCGACGAGGAGCAGGAACTGTTCTTCCGCGTAGGCAAGCAGCAGGTCATCTGGGGCCGTACCGATCTGTTTCGCGTGCTCGACGTCATCAACCCGGTCGACTACTCGCGCAACAACATCTATGACGAATTGCAGGACATTCGCATCCCGATGTGGATCGCCACGGCAGAGTACCGAATGGGCCCGGTGGGGGCCCTGCAGGATCTCAACTGGCAGGTGGTATGGAACTTCGACAAGTTCCGCCCCAACAGCCTGGGCCAATGCGGCACCGCCAACGTCATCCTGGATGCCGGCTGCTTCTTCCGCGGCATGAAGAATCTCTGGGATAACGGCGGTACGGTGTCCAACTTTGCCCTGGTGCCGCCAATCCTCGGGCAGCCGGGTACGGCCATGACTACGGACTTCGGCCCCAACCAGGTCGGCATCCGCGAGGTGCAGCTGCCGAACTGGACGCTGTCCAACACGCAGATCGGCACCAAGTTCGAGGGCGTGCTCGGCGACGTCAGCTTCTCGCTCAATGGCCTGCTCTACCGTTCGCAGCTGCCCAGCCTGCATGGTGGCTCCGGGGGACCGCCAGCGATCAGTCCCTTCGCCAACCTGCTGCTGCCGGTGGACCTGCAACTGCCGGAACTGCTGCCGGGGGTGGGCCAGTACAACACCGTGCCACGCCCGGTGCCTTACCTGATCGCCTTCGACATCGCCTTCCCGCGCGTCAAGCTGCTCGGCGGTTCGCTCGACTTCACCATCGCGCCGATCAAGACAGTGGCACGCATCGAAGCGGCGATGACTTGGGGCGAAGAGTTTCCCAATACCCTGCGCCCCGAGCTGTACAGCAAGTCGCGCGTCGCGCGCTACGTCGTCGGGCTTGATCGCCTGACGTTCATTCCCTTCCTGAACGCCGACCGAACCTTCCTGTTCTCGCTGCAGATTTTCGGCCAGCACCTGCTCGATCACGAACTGGAGCAGGCGCAGCTTGGCCAGATCGGCATGCCGGACTGGAAGGACAACTGGACCGGCACGCTCTTCATCCAGACCTGGTACCTGCAAGACCGCTTGCAGCCCAAGCTGGTGATGGCGCGCGACTGGAAGGCTGGTGCCTACGCGATGCAGCCTTCGGTCGACTACCTGCTATCGCAGAACTTCAAGATCTCGATCGGTGCCAACGTCAAGTTCGGCGACGGTGCGCAGAAGTTCAACGACTGCCGCGACTGCAACCCCTATCCGCCGTTTACCGCCTATGCCTCATCCGGCGGCCCCTTGCTGGAGGCCGGCCCCATCGGTCTCACCGGCTTCGAGCCGCTGGGCCGTTTCCGCCAGGGCCCCCTGGGCTCATCGGACAAGGAAGACGAGGTCTTTATCACCCTGGGCTACCAGTTCTTCTGATCCGGCCCCACGCATAAACCCCCGAGAGGAATCCAAGATGAAGAGAATCACCCGATCCGTATTGGCGATGCTCGCCGGAACGCTGTTCACTGCTCCGGCGCTGGCGCAGAGCGCCGACGAAGTCATCAACCAGTCCTTTTACCCCTACAAGGCCGGCGCGCCGACGGCGCCCGGCGTTAACGTCGGGGTCGTGATCGACAAGAACAATGCCGACCAGTTCAAGGCGGTGCTGGACCCGGTCACCTACGACCTGCTGAAGAAAGGTGAGCAGCCGGCTATCAAGGTTGGCCCTACCGATTCCTTCGATGTGCATCCGAAGTACGTGGAGGCGACACGGCAGAACATCGGCAAGGTCAAGATCGTCGGTGGCAACCTCGAAGGCTACAGCGCCGGCCGACCGTTTCCGGAGCTGCCGTCGAGCAGCGATCCCGACGCCGGCCGCAAGCTGGCGTTCAATTTCCGTCACACCTTCTCGGCTGGCGACAACGTCCAGATCAAGCCGTTCTACTGGAAGTACCGCAACGCCGCCACCGGAAAGGTGGATCGCACGGTCGAATTCCAGTTCAACTTCCTGAACTTCAAGCACCGTGTCGCCGAGGAGCCGATCCCGGCGGTTTCGCCCAATCCCAACGACTACTTCCGCGGCATCTACGGCAAGGCGTTCAGCCCGCAGGACGTTCAGGACACGCAGCTGATGATTCTGAACTTCGACCAGGACCAGAAGGCCAGCGACGGCTACCTGTATCTGGGCTTCCAGCGCCGCGTGCGTCGCCTGGAGACCAGCCAGACCACGGATGCCTTCCTCGGTTCCGACCTGATGATCCAGGACTTCGAGGGTTACTTCGGGCGCGTGGCCGAGATGAACTGGAAGTTCAAGGGAACCAAGACCCTGCTGATGCCGCTGTACCGCCATAACGAGCAGAAGCTTTCGGATGAGTACAAGCAGCCGGACGGCTACAAGTTCGTTGCGATGACCGGCAAGGGCGAGTGCTTCCCCGACGTCACCTGGCAGCTGCGGCAGGTGCACGAAGTGGAGATGACGCCGGTTGATAAATCCTCGCCGGTTGGTCGCCGCGTGATGTACCTCGACTCCCAGACTTTCGTCGCGCCGCGCACGCTGGTCTATGACCGCGCCGGAAAGCTGTGGAAGTCCTGGATGATCGGCCACACCTCTACCGAGCATCATCTGCCGAGCAACAAGGGCAAGTTTGCGGCGATCTACGATAGCTTCAGCATGTTCGACGTGCAGAACCAGCGCTGCACCACCGGGCAGTTCCGCACCGAGATTGACGGAAGCAAGAGCCCGGTGCGCATGTTCAACCCGCAGTTCATGCGCAGCGGTGGTGCTTGATGGGCAGGCAGTTGCTCACTGTCGATGAGGTTCGTGGGTGTTGGGCGATCATGCCCACACCCGCGACCCCGGACGCCGGCGACTGGCGCGTCCAGAACACCGTTGACCTCGACGAAACCGCGAGAGCGGCCGAAAAGCTGATCGCCGCCGGAGTCGATGCGATCGTGACCCTGGGCTCCCTGGGCGAGTGCGCGACGCTGACCTGGGAGGAGAAGCGCGCCTACCTGGGGACGCTGGTCGAGACCGTGCGTGGCCGCGTGCCGCTGTTCGGCGGCACCAGCAGCCTGGGCACGCGCGAGACCATCCGGCAGACGCGCGAGGCACGCGACATCGGTATTGACGGCGTCATGCTCGGACCGCCGATGTGGTGCGCGCCTGATGTGCCGACCGCGGTGCAGTTCTACCGCGACGTCGCCGAGGCATGCCCGGACACGGCGATCTGCATTTACGCCAACCCGGAGGCCTTCAAGTTCGATTTCCCGCGGCCGTTCTGGGCACAGGTCGCGGAGATCCCGCAGGTCATCACGGCGAAGTACCTGGGTATCGGCGCACTGATGGCGGATCTGAATCTGACCAAGGGACGCATCCGCTTCCTGCCGATTGACGCCGACTACTACGCCGCCGCACGTATCGCGCCGGAGGCCTGCACCGCGTTCTGGACCAGCGGCGCAGTCTGCGGCCCGGCGCCGGTGCTGCGGCTGCGCGACGAGGTGGAACGGGCGAAGAAGTGCGGCGACTGGGCGCAGGCGCAGGCGCTGACCGGAGCTATCGGCCGCACTTACCAGACACTGTTCCCGCAAGGCTCGTTCAAGGAGTTCTCGCTTTACAACATTGGCCTGGAGAAGGCGCGCATGGACGCCGCCGGCTGGATGCGAGCGGGCCCGGCCCGGCCGCCGTACACGCTGGTGCCGGAGGCTTATCTCGAAGGCGCCCGCGAGTCTGGCCGGCGTTGGGCACAGCTGCACCGCGAATATGACAGCAGGGGAGGGTGACATGAGTACCAATGCACTGGAAAAGGCCTTGTGGCAGATCGGCACCAACCCGGTGGAGACAGAGCGCTACCGCGCCTGCCCGCAGACCTATGCGGCCGAGTTCCGGCTGGACGAAGCGGAGCGGGCCATCCTGGCTGATCTGGATGTCGGCGCGATGGCGCGGCGCGAAACCAGCACGCTGCTGCTGATGATGGCTTTCCTGGCGGTGCGCGGGCCTGGATCGATGGGCGAGTACATGCAGAGCATGAACCGTCCGGCCTGAGGCCGACCTACGAAGGAGATAGAAATGGCAGAAATAGTGGGCGGCTTCCTGATGCCGCATGACCCCTTGATCCCGAGCATTACCGATGCGGCGGAACCGGCGCAGTGCGACCGCGTGCTCGGTGCCTTCGAGAAGGTCGCGCGCCGGGTCGATGAACTTGATGCCGACACTGCGATCATCATCGGAGACGATCACTACGCGCTGTTTGGGCCGCACTGCATCCCGCGCTGCCTGATCGGCATTGGCGATGTCGAGGGGCCGGCCGAGAAGTGGCTCGGCTTCGAGACCGGCGTGATCGAGAACAACGAGCCGCTGGCCAAGCACATCCTGTTCAGTGGCTATGACGATGGTATCGACTGGTCCTTTGCCAAGGCCCTGACGGTGGACCACGGGGTGGCTGTGCCGCATCACTACTGCGTCAAGTCCAATGTCGGGCTGCGCACCATTCCCGTGTATCTCAACTGCGGTGTGATGCCGGTGGTGCAGGGGCGTCGTGCCCAGCAGATTGGCCAGAGCATCCGCCGCGCTATCGGCAGTTGGGGTGGCAAGGAGCGGGTGGTGGTGTTCGGAACCGGCGGCATCAGTCACTGGGTCGGCAGTGCAGAAATGGGCCGCATCAACGAGAGCTTCGACCGCCGCATCCTGGCGCTTGCGGGCGCCGGTGACGTCGAGGGTCTGATCGCGCTGTCCGACGAGGAGATCCTGCGCGAGGGCGGCAACGGCGCTCTGGAGATCCGCAACTGGATCTGCGCCATGGCTGCTCTCGGAGAATCCAGGGCCGAGCTGATGCTGTACGAGCCGGTGCCGCAGTGGATCACCGGCATCGGATTCGCCGAACTGAAGGCGGCCTGAGCTCCCCGTGTCCCACAACCTGCAGTTCTTCCTAGACTTCATGAGTCCCTTCGCCTACCTGGCGCACCAGCGGCTGCCGTCGCTTGCGCGCCGCTATGGGCGCGGCATCACCTACTGCCCGATCGACCTGCCGGCAGCCAAGCGTGCTGCCGGCAACAGCGGCCCACCCAACGTGAAGATCCCGGTGAAGCTGCGCTACCTGGTGACCGACATGGATCGCTGGGCGCGGCGCTACGGCGTACCGCTGAAATTCCCGGTGTCGCTGGACTCGGGCCTGATGAACAAGGGTCTGTTCTATGCCATCGACCGAGCCCAGGCGGAATCCTATGCAGGCGTCGCCTGGCGCCGCTGTTGGGGCGAGGGCGGCGATATGGGTGACCCCGCGCTTCTGCAGGAGGTTGCGGAAGAGCTCGGCTGGGACGCGGGCGAGTTCCTCGGGTTTCTCCATTCGGAGGACGCCGAGGCGCGGTACGACGCCAGCAACAGGCGCGCCCAGGAACTGGGTGTTTTTGGGGTGCCGACGATACTGATCGGCGATCAGATGTGGTGGGGCAACGACCGCCTGGACTTCCTCGAGGAGTACCTCGCGCAGCCCGATTTGAAGTTTGCGATACAGGAGAAAGTACCATGAGTTCCATCAATACCTTGATCGATGTGCGGAACGGTCTGCAGAGCGCGCGCATCTATCATGACCGTGATATCTACGAGCAGGAGATGGCGCAGATTTTCGCGCGCTGCTGGCTGTTCCTGACGCATGAGAGCGCGATCCCGAATCCGGGTGACTTCGTTACCGCGCGCATGGGCCAGGATGAGGTCATCGTCGTGCGACAGCAGGACCGGGGCATCAAGGCCTTCCTCAACGTGTGCCGTCACCGCGGAGCGCGCCTGTGTCCGGTCGAAGCCGGAAATTCGCGGGGCTTCGTCTGCAACTACCACGGCTGGTCCTATGGCTCGGATGGTTCGTTGCAGTCCGTGCCGTTCGAGAAGGAGCTGTACAAGGGTCGACTGGACAAGGCCACGCATGGCCTGCGCGAAGTAGCCAAAGTGAAGAGTTATCACGGTTTTGTTTATGGCTGCTTTGATGCCGCCGCCCCGAGCCTGGAGGACTACCTGGGCGAGGCGCGCTGGTACCTGGATATCTGGATGGAAGCCAGCGGCGGCGTCGAGTTGATCGGACCGCCCGGGCGCTCTATGGTGCATTGCAACTGGAAGGCGCCGAGCGAGAACTTCGTTGGCGATGCCTATCACGTTGGATGGACCCATGCTGCCGCGCTGAAAGCCGGTGGCGGCATGCTGGCGCCGATGGCCGGCAATGCGGGCCTGCCGCCGGAGGGCGCCGGCCTGCAGGTGGCGACGCGCTACGGCCACGGTTTGGGCATCCTCTACGACGTCGCCCCCGGCTCCCACGACGGCAAGCTGGCCGCCGACCTACTGGCGTGGCAGGCCCAGAAGCGTCCCGCGATCGAGAAAGCGGTGGGCGCCCTGCGCGCGCGCTACTACGGTTCGCACATCAACGGTTCGGTGTTTCCCAACAATACCTACCTCTGGGGATCCAACCTGTTCAAGGTCTGGCAGCCTCACGGGCCCGATCGCACCGAGTGCTTCACCTGGGCGATTGTGGAGAAGGACATGCCGGCGGAGCTCAAGCAGCGCATCGCCAATTCCATGCACCGCACCTTCGGCGTGGCGGGCTACTGGGAGGCGGATGACAACGACAACATGGAATCGGAAAGCCAGCTGTCTCGCGGCTATGTCACGCGCCAGGGCTTCATGAACGCGCAAATGGGTATCGGTGGTGACCGCGAGGACCCGGAACTGCCGGGCGTGGTCGGCGAGTCGGCCATCGGCGAGACCTCCTACCGTGGCTACTTCCGCTTCTACCAGGAAGTGATGGCCGCGAAGGACTGGCACGACATGGATCCCAACGACTCGCAGTGGAAGCGCCAGCTTATCGAGGCAGGAGCCGATCCGACCACCGTCGCGGCAGCGGCCTGATCCCCGGAGACCCTATATGGCAAACGATGCAGCGGTAGCGGTGAAGCAGGACACGGCCGGAACCGTGCCGCCGGAACAGTACGCTCCGGACGCGGTCTGGCGCGAGGCCGAGCGGCTGTTGTACCGCGAGGCCCGGTTGCTCGACACCGAGCGCTTGTCCGACTGGCTGGAGCAGATCGTGGATCCGACGATTCGCTACATGGTGGTGAGCAGGGAACTGCGCTTTCGCAAGGAGAAACGCTATGGACAGCCCGCGGAGGTCTTCATGTACGACGACGACTATGGCTTCCTCAAGGCGCGTGTCGACCAGTTCCACAGCGGCATGCAGTGGCGCGTCGATCCGCCGGAGCGCTACCGGCGTCTGGTGACGAATGTCGAGGTGTTCGAGACCGGCAAGGACGGCGAGTTCGCGGCGCGCAGCAATTGCCTGGCGGTCCGCACGCGCCGCGCCTACGAGATCGACCAGTTCGTGTACTGCCGGGAGGACGTCCTGAGGCGCTGCCCCTTCGGCACGCTGCGGCTGGTGCAGCGACGTATCGACTTCGACGAGCGCTCGGTGGCTGGCCGCAATCTGGTGATGATCCTTTGACAGACGAGAAACAACATGGCGGAGCGAAGCATGGGATGGCTTGAAGGCAATGTGGCAATCGTCACCGGCGGCGGTTCCGGGCTTGGCAGGGCGCTGGTCGAGCGCTTCATCAAGGAAGGCGCAAGGGTGGGCGTACTGGAGCGCAGCGCCGAGCGCGGCGAGGAACTGCGGCGCGATTTCGGCGATCAGGTCGAGGTCGTAACGGGCGATGTCACGACCTGGGAGGACAATGCCCGTGTGGTGGAACGGACCGCCGCGCGCTTCGGCCGGCTGGACACCTTTATCGCCAACGCGGGCATCTTTGATTTTTTCCAGGCCCTGCCGCAGCTGGAGCCTGAGAAGATTTCCGCGGCCTTCGATGAATTGTTCGCGGTCAACGTCAAGGGCGGCCTCCTCGGGGCCCGGGCAGCGTTGCCGGAGTTGCTGAAGAGCCAGGGCAGCATCATCTTCACGATCTCCAATTCCGGCTTCTATGCCGGCGGAGGCGGCCCGATCTATACCGCCTCCAAGCATGCGCTGGTCGGCCTGGTGAAGCAGCTGGCGCATGAGCTGGCACCGAAGGTGCGCGTCAACGGCGTCGCCCCCGGTGGCCTGCGCACCAACCTCAGCGGCCTGGCCGCGACGGGGACCGCGCAGCAGGCGCTGAACCAGATCGATGAATTCGACCAGATGATCGTCGGAATCACGCCTTTGCGTATGGCGCCGACGACGGCACAGACCTGCGGACCCTACGTCCTTTTGGCCTCGCGCGAAAACGCGGCGCCCATCACCGGTGTCGTCATCAACAGCGATGGCGGCTTCGGCGTGCGCGGCATCATGAATGTCTGCGGCGGCGAGAACCTGTAACTCCATTACATAGGGGAAAACCCATGCTGAAGCTGTACTACAGTCCCGGTGCCTGCTCGCTGGCGGCACACATCGCCTTGTGCGAGTCAGGCCTGTCCTTCGAGCTGGAGAAGGTCGACTTGGCCAGCCGCCGGACCGCCTCCGGCGGCGACTATCTCTCGATCAATTCCAAGGGCTATGTGCCGGCGCTGCAGTTTGCCGACGGCTCGGTATTGACTGAGGGGCCGGCGATCCTGCAGTACGTCGCGGACCAGAATCCGGGGCTGCGACTGGCGCCGCCAGTCGGCAGCCGAGAGCGCTACCAACTACAGGCCTGGCTGAACTTCTTCTCCTCCGAACTGCACAAGCAGTACAGCCCGCTGTTCAACCCGGCTTGCACCGCCGAGCAGCGCCAGACAGCGATAGCCGCGCTGGAGCGGCGCTATATCTGGCTGGCCAACGAGCTGCGCGACCGCACCTATCTGGTCGGCGATTGCTTCACGATAGCCGACGCTTACCTGTTCACGGTCAATGGCTGGGGCGCTTTCATCGGTTTCGATCTTGGCCGCTGGCCGGTGATCGGGGCATACCAGCAGCGCATCGCCGCCCGCCAGGCGGTGCAGGCCGCGTTGCGCGCGGAGGGCTTGCTGAAGGATATGACCTGAAGCGCGGGGCATGACATGAAAATCTGTCGATTCAACGGCAACCGCCTCGGAGTTCTGGTAGGAGACGGCGTTCTGGACGTGACGCCGGCGCTGGCCGCGATCCCCCTGCAGCATTGGCCGTTGGCACAGGGCGATCCCCTGATCCTGCATTTCGACACTGTACTGGAGCGAGTGCGGGAGCTGCTGCCCGAGGCACCGCGCCTGGCGCTGGATCGCCTGGCGCTGGATTCACCGGTGGCCAATCCCGGCAAGATCGTCAATGCGCCGATCAACTACCGGGCACACATCGACGAGACCAGCCAGGACGCAGCCATTGCGCATGGGCGCGACATGACCCGGAGCATCTGGGACTGGGGCCTGTTCCTGAAGGCCAGCAGCGCGCTGATCGGTCCCTCCGAACAGATTCGCCTGCGCTTTCCCGATCGCCGAAATGACCACGAAGTGGAACTGGCGGTGGTCATCGGTCGGCGCTGCCACCAAGTGTCCCGCGAGGAGGCCTTGAACTACGTCGCCGGCTACGCCATCGGCCTGGACATCACGATCCGCGGCCCCGAGTTGCAGAGCTTTCGCAAGTCGCCGGACACCTATGCGGTATGCGGGCCCTGGCTGGCGACGCGGGACGAGATTCCGGATCCCGGCGTATTGGATCTGCGCCTCTGGGTCAACAACGAACTGCGGCAGTCGGCCAATACCCGGCAGCTGATTTACGATGTGCCGCGCCTGATCGAATACGCCTCCAGCTTCTACACGCTCCATCCGGGCGATCTGATCTTCACGGGCACGCCGGAGGGGGTGGGGCCGTTGCTGCCCGGTGACCGGGTGGACGCGGAAATCGCGCAGATTGGCCGTTTCAGCATCCAGGTGGCGGACCGCTACGTCTGATCGTACAGAAGGCTCGTCTCCAATCACCGCGCCGGCATTTTGCCGGCGCGGTGTGTCCGCTTAGACGAAACGGTCGAAATGCAGCTGTGCGGTTGGCACGCGCTTTTCCAGCATCAGTAGTCGCTGCAGTGCGTCCGTCATCGGCGGCGGGCCACAGAAGTAGTAGTCGTATCTGCTGGCATCGCCCGCCGACTCCAGCCACCCCTGCAGCACCTGGTGCACGAAGCCGCGCTGGCCTTCCCAGGCCCCGGCATGCGCTGGGTCGGAGATCGCGGTGACGCACTCGACTCTTCTGGCCAGCGCCTCATCGCGCGCCAGCAGGGCCGGCGCGCAGAGGTCTGCCGGCGTACGGCCGCCGTAGAACAGCAGCAGCCGCTTTGACGCCAGCTGCGGTGCCCGTGCCGCAGCGGCCAAGATCGACAGCAGTGGCGAAATGCCCGAGCCGCCGCCGACGCAGACGATGTCGCGGTCATTGTCCGGGCGCAGGTGTGCCATGCCGTAGGGGCCGTCCAGGCCGATCGTATCGCCGGGCTGCAGGCCCTCGAACAGAGCCGCGCCGCCGCGACCGGCGCCTATTTGTTTGATCACGAACTGCCAGAGGCCCTCGCCGTTCGGCAGATTCGACATGGAGTAGGCGCGCGCGCCAGCGACGCCCGGCAGGTCCAGCAAGGCGTACTGGCCAGGCAGGAAATCCGCCGGGTCCCCTGCGCGGAAGCTGAACTCGGCCATGTCGGCGGTCAGCCGCGTTCTCGATACCAGGGTCGCACGCCGCCGCGTGGGTCGCAGCGACGGCTGGCAGTCTGGCTTGAGCCGGACGCGCAGTGTGCAGTCACCGCTGGGGACCGTTTGGCAGGCCAACTGCCGCCCGCGCTCGCGGGCCCGTGGCGTGAGGCCCGGGGCCTGAGGCCACAATTCTTCGAGGTCGCCGGAAACCCTTTCGAACTGGCAGGAGCCGCAGCCACCGGAATTGCACTCGTAGGGGAAGGCGATTCCGGCACGCAGCGCGGCACGCAGCACCGTATCTCCGGCATCGCAAGGAAAGCTCTGACCGCTGGCTTCGAGGGTAATCAGGTGTCTGGCCATTGTGTTATGGAATAGAAAAGGCGGCCGGCGTCGACACTGCCGACGTGGCCGCCAAGGAGGAGCAGGGAGGCTTACTGCTGCCCGAAGACGCCGATCGGACCTTCAGCAAGGTTGACGATCACGCTCTTGGTCAGGGTGTAGTGGTTCATCACCTCGGCGGCAAACTCGCGGCCGAAACCGCTCTGCTTGTAGCCGCCGACCGGCATGCCGCCAAGGAAGTTGTAGTAACGGTTGACCCAGACCGTGCCGGTTTCCAAGCCCCGCGCGATGCGATGGGCGCGGGAGAGGTCCCTGGTCCACAGTCCGCCACCGAGACCGTAGACCGAGTCGTTTGCCATGCGCACCACCTCTTCGTCGTCGCGAAAGCCGATGACGCAGCTGACCGGCCCGAAGATTTCTTCCTGGGCGATGCGCATGCTGTTGTCGACGTCGAAGAACACCGTCGGTTCGATGAACAGACCATCCTCGAATCCGGCCGGGGCGGCCTTGCGGCCACCGGCGGCGAGCTTGGCGCCCTCCTGCTGGCCGAGTTCGAGGTAACCCATGATCTTGTCGTACTGCGTCCTGGAGACCTGCGGGCCGATCTGCGTCGTCGGCTCGCGCGGGTCTCCTGCCTTCACGCGCTTGAGCAGGGAGGTGAACTTGTCGAGGAAGACATCCTTGACCTTTTCGTGCACGAAGACGCGGCTGCCAGCCAGGCAAACCTCGCCCTTGTTGAGCACGGTCGACATCGCCGCGCCCTCGGCGGCGGCATCCAGGTCGGCATCCTCGCAGACGATATTGGCGGACTTGCCACCCAACTCCATGGTCTGCGGAATGATGTTGACGCTGGCGTACTGCATCAGCTTTTGTGCCGTCGGACGGGAGCCGGTGAAGGCGACCTTGCGCACCTTCGGGTGCGTCACCAGTGCCTCACCGACGCTGGGGCCATATCCGGTGACGACGTTGACCACGCCTGGCGGCAGAAGATCTGCCATCTCGCGGAAGAACTCCAGCACCGACAGGCAGACGATCTCGGAGGGCTTCAGCACCACGGTGTTGCCAGCAGCCAGAGCCGGCGCCAGCTTCGCGGCCATCATGATCAGCGGAACGTTCCAGGGAATGATCTGCGCCACCACCCCCAGCGGTTCACGCAGCACGATACCCAGGGTATTAGGTGCGTCGATCGACTGGCCATGAAGGAACCAAGGAGCTCCGGAGAATATCTCGAACTGCTCGATGGCCATCGGCAGGTCGAAATGCATCGCTTCCATAGCGGGTTTGCCATTGTCCAGGCAATCCATCATCGCGTAGTCGGCCATTCGCGCACGCAGGCGGCGCGCCATCTCGTAGAGGACGCGCTGGCGCTCGGAGCGCGGCGTCAGCGACCAGGCCGGAAAGGCTTGCGCTGCGGCATCGACAGCTCGGCGCGCGTCCTCGGCGTTGCCGGACTGGATATACGACAGAGTCTGACCGTTGGCGGGATTGATCATCGGGATGCGCTCGCCGCTGGCACCCTGGACCCATGTGCCGCCTATGAAGTGGCCATACTCCTTCTGGAAGTATTTCGCTGCATAGGCGGCATCGCCGTTGCGGTCCGGGAATTCGCTCTTGGTCATTTCTGGTCTCCTCGTTCGACTGGCGGCTTGTCCGTCAGTGATCCTTGATTTCGGTATAGAGATCGCCGCCCTCGACGATCACCGGGTAGGTCTGCAGCGGCACTTCACAGGGGAACTGCGTGGCCTCACCGGTCCTTACGTTGAAGCAACCCCCGTGGAGGGGGCACTCGATGGTGTCGCCCTCGAAGAAGCCGTCGCTCAGCAGGGCGACGTTGTGCGTGCAGACGTTGCTGGTGACGTAGATTTCGCCGCCGACGTCGAAGGCGGCAACCGGCGGAAGGCCGGCGATGTCCAGGGGCAGCATGCCGGCAGCGGGGACGTCGGCCCTGCTACAAAGCCGTATTTTTCTTGTCATTGAAGTGCGCTCTCCGATTCTCGACCGTTGGTCTGTCAGCTGTTGCCAAAGGATCGTGAACGGCAGAGCATCATTCAATAGAATGAGAGTAATGGACCTCATCACTCCGCTGAATGTCGGTCCAGCGCGCGTCAGGTTCAAATGGAGGCGCCATGGATCTGAATAAAGTCGACCTGAACCTATTGCTTGTGTTCAACCAGCTGGTAATCGAGCGGCGCGTGTCGCGCGTCGCCGAAAGCCTGGGGATCTCGCAGCCAGCGGTGAGCAATGCGCTTAACCGCCTGCGCAAGCTGCTCAACGATGACCTGTTCCTTCGTACCTCTCACGGCATGGAACCCACGCCTCGTGCGCTGCAGCTGGCCGAACCGATCGCCTACGCGATCGATACGATCAAGAGCGCGCTGAGCCAGGAGAGTGTGTTCGAACCGGCGACCAGCACGCGCAGCTTCACCATTGCGGCGACCGACATCGGCGAGATCTATTTCCTTCCGCCGCTGCTGAACCGGCTCGCGGAGATGGCGCCGGGCGTCACCCTGTCGACGATCCGCCACAACCCGGCAAACCTGAAGGACGACATGGAGAGCGGCCGCGCGGATTTTGCGATCGGCCTGCTGCCGCAGCTGCAGGGCAGCTTCTTCCGCCAGCGCCTGTTTCGTCAGCGCTTCGTCTGCGTGTTCCGCAACCAGCATCCGCTGGCCAAGCGCAAGATCGTCAGCAAGGAAGATTTCTACTCGGCGAAACACGCCGTGGTGGTGCTCCATGGCACCGGTCACGGAGAAATTGACAAGCTGATTGACGGCAAGGGCGCCGAGCGCAGGATACAGTTGTCAGTGCCGCATTTCGTTGCGATGGGCCATATCCTGCAGGAAACCGACCTGATCGCGACTCTGCCGGAGCGTCTCGCGAAACGCCTCGAAGGTCCCTTCAAGCTCACATGCGTGCCGCATCCGGTCAAACTGCCGGATCACTCCATCGACTTGTTTTGGCATGCCAAGCTGCATCGCGACCCGGCCAACCAGTGGCTGCGGCGATTGCTGTTCGAACTGTTTACCGTTTGACGATGGCCGCGGGGCGCCGTTCCAGGCGCCGCCCGGCCTTGAGGATTTGACCGGGGACTTCGTGGCCGACCAGCTTCTGCAGCCTCTCGGAAGCGGCGAGCAGGATGTCGATGTCGATGCCGCAGTCGTAGCCCTGCAACTCCAGCATGTGCGCGACGTCCTCGGTGCAGACATTTCCTGTGGCACCCGGCGCATACGGGCAGCCGCCCAATCCGCCCAGCGAAGCGTCGAAGCGCCTGACGCCTGCAGCTGCGCCGGCCAGCACGTTGGCCAGGCCCATGCCGCGGGTGTTGTGGAAGTGCAGTGTCAGCGTCTCCAGCGGCCATCGTCGCGCCCAGGCGGCGCTGATCGTGGAAACCTGGGCGGGGTAGGCCATTCCGGTGGTATCGCAGAGCGCAATGCTGTCCACGCCGAGATCGAAGAACTGCCATGCCCAGTCGAGCACACGTGCCTGAGCGACCTCACCTTCGTAAGGACAGCCGAAGGCGGTTGATAGCGAGACGTTGATGGCGATGCCGGCCGTGCGTGCCAGGGCGACGACCTCGCGCAAGGCGCTGAAGGACTCTTCGCAGCTGCGTCGCAGGTTGGCACGGTTGTGACTCTCACTGACCGACATCACCAGGTTGAATTCGTCCGGCCGCAATGGCAGTGCGCGTTCGGCTCCCCGCAGGTTCGGCACCAGGACCGTGTAGATGATCTCCGGCGCGCGATGGATCGTGCCTAGCACGGCGTCCGCATCGGCCAGCGCCGGGATGGCCTGGGGCGATACGAAGGACGTGACTTCGATCTTGGCCAGGCCGCTGCGCGACAGCATGTCGATCAGCGCGATCTTGTCGGCACTGGGCACAAAGCAGGCTTCGGCCTGTAGGCCGTCGCGCGGGGCGACCTCGGTGAGGTGGATGCGGGGACGCGGATTCATTGCATGGGTCATACGATGCGCGCCCCGCGCAAGGCAGAAAGGCGCTCGCCCTCGATCCCAAGGCTGGCCAGCACGGCCTCGGTGTCCTCACCTAGCCGCGGCGCGGGGTGGCGAATTCCGCCAGGACTTAGCGACAGCTGGGGGATGATGCCCGGAACTTCCAGCATGTCGCCCTCCCGCGTGGTCACGGTCTGTATCATGCCGCGTGCACGGTATTGCGGGTCCTCGGCGATGTCTCGGGCGGAGTAGACCCGGCCGCAGGGCACGCGTACTGCCTGCAGTGTCCCTAGTACCTCCTCGACGCGGCGTAGCCGGGTCCAGGCGCCGATCGCTTCATCGAGCTGCGCGGCGCGGGCAACACGGCCTTCGTTGTCGGCTAGTGCCGTGTCCTGCGCCAGGTCTTGGCGGCCGATCGTCTCCATCAACCGCCTGAAGATGCTGTCGCCGTTGCCGGCGATCAGGACGTGGCCGTCGCTGCAGGGATAGGCGTTGCTGGGTGCGATACCCGGCAGCGCGCTGCCCGCTGGTTCACGTATGACGCCGGCGGCGCTGTACTCCGATAGCAGGCTCTCCATGCAGTTGAACACGGCCTCGTACAGCGCCACGTCGATCATCTGGCCGGCCCCGCCGTTGACCTTGCGGTGGTACAGCGCCAGCAGTATGCCGATCACGCCGTGCAGTGCGGCCAGGGTATCGCCGATGCTGACGCCAACCCGAACCGGCAGGCGTCCGGGCTCGCCGCTGAGGTGGCGCAGGCCGCCCATGGCTTCGCCGATGACGCCAAAGCCCGGACGGTCGCGGTAAGGGCCGGTCTGGCCATAACCGGAGATGCGCAGCATCACCAGGCCCGGGTTAAGCGCCGATAACTGCTTCCAGCCCAGTCCCCAGTCCTCCAGCACCCCGGGGCGGAAATTCTCGATCAGCACGTCGGCCTCTTCCGCGAGACGTCGCGCGATGTCCTGCGCCTCGGGCTGGCGCAGGTCCAGCGTCACCGAACGTTTGTTGCGCGACTGTATCTGCCACCAGACCGAGGTGCCGTTGCGAAGCAGGCGCCAGTTGCGCAGCGGATCGCCCTGTCCCGGCGGCTCGATCTTGATCACTTCGGCGCCGAAGTCGCCGAGAATCTTGCCGGCGAAGGGACCGCCTATCAGCTGGCCAAATTCGAGAACCTTGAGTCCTGTCAGAGGCGGCGGGTCGGTACGTGCATCGCTGCTCATCGTTGATCCCTGTCGGTGTCGGAGTGCGCAGACTAGCCCGCGATCCTCCGGATACAACATTCACCAGAGTGAACTGCATCATTCACCTCATACGATTTACTTATGGTGGGGCATCTCCGATTCTGCAATCGAAGTGGATCAGAGGAGCAACGAGAGTGGAACTGGTGGTGCGACCCAGCGGGCGTGTCCTGGAAGTACAGGCGGGGGAGACCCTGCTGAACGCGCTATTGGCCAACCAGGTTCCTATCTCGCACAGCTGCAAGGACGGACGCTGCGGCGTCTGTCGCTGCCGGCTCCTGCGCGGCAAGGTCGTGGGGCCGGCGCGGCAGATGCGTCCGTCGCCGGTTCCGGGGTCGTCCTGCGTGCTGGCCTGCCAGAGCGTGCTGACCGAAGACTGTGTGATCGAGATTCCCGCGCCGGAAGAGGTTGTAGTTCACCCGGCGCGCACGATGAGGGCCGAGGTCGTGGCGGTGGCGCCGCTGTGCCGCGACACCCTGCGGCTGAGGTTGCGGCCACAGGCGGCGCTGTCGTTTTCCCCGGGACAGTACGTCGAGCTGGAATTCGAGCGCGGCCTTGCTCGTCCGTACTCGATGTGCGGATTGCCGGGAAACGAACTGGAGTTTCACGCTCGTCTCCATCCAGGGGGCCGTGCTTCCGCCCGCCTTTCCGGAGAGCTCAAGCCCGGCGACATGCTCAAGCTGCGTGGGCCGCTGGGAAGCACCTTCCTGCGATCTCGCAATGAAGATCCCATCCTCTGTGTGGGTGCCGGCACCGGTCTGGCACCGACGCTGTCGATCCTGCGCGGCATCGCCGCCGCAGGAATGAAGAATCCGCTGCAGATCTACTTGGGGTTCACCTGTCGGGAAGACGTCTATGGCCAGGACGAACTGGCGCAGCTCCTGGAGCATTTGCCGGCGGCGTGTGCGCACACCGTGGTCGCGACCGGAGCCCTCGACCGTGGCATGAGGCGTGGCCTGCTGACAAGCGCGATCGCGGCTGATTTCCCCAGCCTTGCGGGCTGGCGCGGCTACGTTTTTGGATCGCCGCACGCGGTGGACGCCACGGTTCGTACGCTGCGGGAGAAGCAGATGGCGGAACAGAGCATCTACGCGGAACCCTTTCACATCACCGGAAACTAGCCAGGCTCCCATGACCTCCGCTGCCATGATCGACCCCGCTGGCCTCGATGCCCGCCGCGAGTACTACGAACGCATCGACCGCCACCACCTCACGCCGCTCTGGGAAGTGCTAGGGACGTTGGTGCCGCCGACGCCGAGAAGCCCGGCACAGGCGGCACTGTGGCGCTACAACCAGGCCCGCGCCTATCTGCTTGAAGCCGGCGGGTTGATCAGTGCGCACGAGGCCGAGCGCCGGGTGCTGGTGCTGGAGAATCCCGGATTGCGGGGGCAGTCGCGCATCACTCAGAGCCTTTATGCCGGCCTACAGCTGATCCTGCCGGGTGAAGTCGCGCCAGCGCATCGCCACACGCAGTCGGCGCTGCGCCTGGTGCTGGAGGGCGAGGGCGCCTACACCGCGGTGGACGGCGAGCGCACGACGATGCGCCGGGGTGATTTCATCATCACCCCGGCTTGGACCTTCCACGATCACGGAAACTCCGGCACACAGCCGGTGATCTGGCTCGATGGCCTCGACATCCCGATCGTGCAACTGCTCGACGCCGGCTTCGCTGAAAAGAGCGCGCAAGACGAGCAAGCGGTGATACGGCGCGAGGGCGATGCACTCGCGCGCTACGGGTACAACATGCTGCCGGTGGATTTCGAGCCGCAGCGCCAGGATCCGACCAAGGTCTTCGTCTATCCCTACGCCCGGACGCGAGAGGCGCTGCGTGGGATCGCATCAGGCGACATCGATCCGCATCACGGTTACAAGCTTCGCTACGTCAACCCGGCCACCGGAGGTTCCCCGATGCCGACGATCGGCGCGGCGGCTCAATTGCTGCCCGCCGGCTTCGAGACCCGCGGTTGCCGCAGTACCGACAGCAGCATCTTTGTCTGCCTGCAGGGCGGTGGTGCGGCGCGCATCGGCGAGACCGAACTGAGCTTTGGCGAGAACGACGTGTTCGTCGTGCCCTCCTGGAATGAACTGCATCTCCAGGTGACCTGCGAAACCATCCTGTTCAGCTATTCCGACCGCCCGGTCCAGCGACTGCTGGGTCTGTGGCGCGAGCAAAAGGCCTGATTACACATCCAGGTTCACAACCCGATTCACAGTACTCGAGGAGAGTTTGGTGAAGTACACATTTTCGCCCGCGCCGGGCTATGTGCTGCCGGTGGCCGGCAGCGACGAACAGTTTCCGGTCAATCGCATTTTCTGCGTCGGCCGCAACTACGCGGCCCATGCCCGTGAAATGGGCCAGGACGAGCGCGAGCCGCCGTTCTTCTTCATGAAACCCGCTTCCGCGACCGTGGCCGTCAACGGCCAGACCGCGGAGATTCCGTATCCGCCGATGACCGGCAACTTCCATCATGAGATCGAGCTGGTGGTGGCGATCGGCCGGCAGGGCAGGGCGGTGTCGCAGGACGAGGCCGAGTCGCTGGTCTACGGCTACGCCGTGGGCCTGGACATGACGCGCCGTGACCTGCAGCTGGAGGCTCGCGACAAGGGGCGCCCCTGGGAGTTCGGCAAATCTTTTTCGCAGTCTGCGCCGATCGGCGCGATCCGTCGGGTCGCCGACGTGGGCCATCCGAAATCCGCTTCCATATCGGTCGCTGTCAATGGCCAGCCGCGCCAGGCTTCGGATATCGCCAAGCTCATCTGGAGCGTGCCGGAGTGCATCGCCTTCTTGTCGCAGTTCGAGACCCTGCAACCGGGCGATCTGATCATGACCGGCACGCCGGAAGGCGTCGGCGCGGTGGTCGTCGGCGACCTGATGGTGGGACGGATCGATGGTCTAGGCGAAATCCAGGTACGCGTGGCGGGCTGACCGCTCAGGAGAACCGCCATGAACGACGCCCCCATCACTCTCCCTTCGTCGCCGGGTTGGCCGGGCGACGGGGTGCACCGCGTGCCCTATTGGGTCTACACGGATCCGGATACCTATCGACGCGAACTCGATCGCTTCTACTACGCCGGTCACTGGTGCTATATCGGCCTGGAGGCCGAGATCCCGCACCCGGGCGACTTCCGCCGCTCGGTTGTCGGAGAGCGTTCGGTCATCATGGTGCGCACCCAGGACGGCGGCGTGCGGGTGCTGGAGAACGTCTGCGCCCATCGCGGCGCGCAGTTCTGCCGCGAGCGCCAGGGTAACCGCAAGGAATTCGTCTGCCCCTACCATCAGTGGGCCTACGATCTTGAGGGCAAGTTGCGCGGCATTCCCTATCGCCGAGGTATCCGCCAGGACGGTCAGCTCAATGGCGGCATGCCGGCTGATTTCCAGATGGAGGGCCGCGGCCTGACCTCGCTCAAGGTCGCGGTGCGCGGCGGCGTGGTGTTTGCCAGCTTCGACCACTCGCTGGAGTCCTTTGAGGACTACCTCGGTCCGACGATCCTGTCCTACTTCGACCGCGTTTTCGACGGCCGCAAGCTGAAGATACTGGGCTACAACCGGCAACGAATTCCGGGAAACTGGAAGCTGATGCAGGAAAACATCAAGGATCCCTATCATCCGGGCCTGTTGCATAGCTGGTTCGTGACCTTCGGCTTGTGGCGCGCCGACAGCAAGACCTCACTGAAGATGGACCCGCACAAGCGCCATGCCGCGATGATCGGCGTGCGCAGCGTCGGCAAGCCGGCCGGGGACGTCGTCTCCGGCGTGACCAGCTACAAAGCCGACATGAGCCTGCGCGACCCGCGCCAACTCGACATCGTGCCAGAGGAATGGTGGAAGGGTCCGACCGCGGTGATGTTGACGCTGTTTCCGAGCCTGATCATTCAGCAGCAGGTCAATAGTCTCTCAATGCGGCATATCCAACCGCGCGGGCCTGGCGTGTTTGATTTCGTGTGGACTCACTTCGCCTTCGAAGACGACAGCGACGAGATGATCCAGCGGCGCTTGCTGCAAGCCAACCTGTTCGGCCCGTCCGGCTATGTTTCCGCGGACGACGGCGAGGTAATCGAGTTCTCGCAGATGGGGTTCCAGGAAAAGCCAGACCAGCAATGCCTGCTGGAAATGGGTGGGCACGATAGCGAAGAGGCAACCAACATCGCCTCGGAGACACTGATTCGGGGCATGTATCAATACTGGCGGCGGGTGATGGGCGTATGAATCAGGCACTTGAACCGCTGGTGTACACCGAGCTTTTGCAGCTCTACGCCGAGTATACGGCCACCGTCGATGCGGGCAACTGGGACCGCTGGCCCGAGTTCTTCACCGAGGATTGCGTCTACAAGCTCCAGCCGCGCGAAAACCATGAGCGTGGGCTGCCGCTGGCGACGCTGCATTTCCATAGCAAGGGCATGCTGCAGGACCGCGTCTACGGAATCCGCGAGACCCTGTTCCATGACCCCTACTACCAACGGCATGTCGTGAGCCTGCCGCGCGTCCTGGCGGTGGACCGCGGCCGCTGGTTTCTGGAGGCGAACTACGCGGTGTTCCGTACCAAGCTTGGGGAAATCAGCACAGTGTTCAATGTCGGCCGCTACCTGGACGAAGTGGTGAGGGTAGATGGTGCGCTGAAGTTCGCGTCGCGCTTCTGCATTTACGACAGCGAAATGATCCCCAACGCGATCATCTACCCAATCTAGGAACCTAATGACCGGCGTATTTCGGATCACCGAGCTGATCGACACGCGCCCGCTGGGACGCCTGCAGCTTGAGGTTGTCACGCTGTGCGCTCTGGTGGCCTTGCTTGACGGCTTCGACACCCAAGTCATCGCCTACGTCGCTCCCGCGATTGCCGAGCAATGGGGCATGGCGCCGTCGGCGCTGGGGCCGGTGTTCGGTGCCGGGCTGCTGGGTCTAATGGCCGGCGCGCTTATCGGCGGGCTGCTGGCCGACCGTTGGGGGCGCAAGTGGACGATCGTGGTTTCGACTCTGCTGTTCGGTGTGTTCGCGCTGGCGACAGCCTGGGCGCAGACGCCCGGACATTTGCTGGCCTTGCGCCTGCTGACCGGGCTAGGCCTGGGCAGCGCGATGCCCAACCTGGTCGCGCTGACCTCCGAGTATGCTCCGGCGCGACTGCGCACCATGCTGGTGACGCTGATGTTCTGCGGCTTCCCGCTGGGCTCGATCCTCGGTGGCGTGCTTAGCGCGCTGTGGATTCCAAGCCTGGGCTGGCCGGCGCTTTTCGTGTTGGGTGGCGCTGTCCCCCTGCTGCTGGCGTTGGTGCTGGCCTGGCGCTTGCCGGAATCGCCGGGCTTCCTGCTTTTGCGGCGCGCGCGGAGCCGTGAACTCCAGCGCGTGCTGGAACGGCTGGAGCCGGGCAGACGTCATGATTTGCGAAGCGTTATCGCCGGCGAACCGCCGCATCCGGGATTTCCTCTACGGGAGTTGTTCCGCGGTCGGCGCACGAAGGTCACCTTGCTGCTGTGGACCGCGTTCTTCATGAACCTACTGGTCATGTACTTCATGGTCAACTGGCTGCCGACCCTGCTGACGCTGACCGGCTACTCGCTAAGCTTGGCGATCCTGGCCTCGTCGTTGCTCAACTTGGGCGGGATCGGCGGGGGCATCCTGTTGGCTGCCTTGGTGCGACGCTATGGCCCCTACCGGACGCTGGGAGCTGCCTTCGTGCTGGTTGCCGCCATCGTGGCGGCGCTGGCCCACGTGACGGCGCTACCGCGGCTGACACTGCCAGCGATCTTCTTGGCCGGCGCGGGCGTAGTCGGCGCGCAATTCTGCCTCAACGCCTTGGCTGCCGAGGCCTATCCGACCGCGATCCGTGCTACCGGTGTCGGTTGGGCGCTGGGCATCGGTCGAATAGGCTCGGTCGCCGGTCCGCTGCTGGGTGGACTTCTGCTGGGCTGGGGGTGGTCCCCAGACCAACTGGTGCTGGCCTGCGCGATCCCGGCGCTGGTCACGGCAGCGGCGATCTTCGGCCTGGCGCGGCTGAGCGCCCCGGCTCCCGGCCCCTCGTCCCGGAACCTGCTTCCATGAAACTTCACACCTACTACCGCAGTTCCGCCTCCTACCGCGTCCGCATCGCGCTTAACCTCAAGGGGCTGGAGGCCGAACATCTGCCCGTGCATCTGACGCGAGATGGGGGCGAGCAGTTCCTGGCGAAGTTCCGCGCTACAAACCCCGCGGCGCTAGTACCGGTGCTGGAAGACGGTAGCGAACGTATCGCCCAGTCATTGGCAATCATTGAATATCTCGACGAGCGTTACCCGGAATCGCCGTTGCTGCCGGCCTCCGCCGCCGACCGTGCCTGGGTCCGGCAGATCGCGCTGGCCATCGCCTGCGATATTCACCCGCTAAACAATCTGCGCGTCCTGAAGTACTTGACCGGCCCGATAGGCTTGTCGGAGGAGCAGAAGCAGACCTGGATACGCCATTGGATCGATCTCGGGCTACAAGCGCTCGAGAGCAGGCTGGCCACATCGCCGCGCCGCGGTGCATTTTGCTTCGGCGATCGACCGACTTTGGCGGATTGTTGCCTGGTGCCCCAGTTATTCAATGCGGAGCGCTTCGGGATGGCGCTGGACGCCTATCCGACCCTGCGGCGCATCGAGCAGGCCTGCAATATTCTGAAGGCTTTCCAGAATGCACATCCGGCGAATCAACCGGATGCGGAGTGATGCGAGCCGGCAGCCGGCACTTAATGTTCCTGACCGGGAAACTTCGATGTCATTTGCTGGGATCGGTTTGCGTGGTCGCAACTCCAGAGTAAGAGTAGAGGTCCTGACGAACCGTGAGAAGCTCGTCTTCCAAGCCTTGCGGGACGGGTTGACCGCTCCCGAGACTGCAAAGGCGTTGGGGGTGTCAATCAACACCATCAAGTTTCATCGAAAGAATCTTTACTCGAAGCTGGGAGTAGGTCGCGCCTGGATGCCGTGAGAAGGTTTGATGCTGGTGAGGAAGCCTACTCATCCTGGCATGCATAGGCATCACGTTGTAGCAGGAGGCCGAGCAAGCGAGACGGCCACTTCGCTTCTCCCGCCCATATACGCATGTGCCCTTAGGTCTTCATCCGAGCATCTCGGAGGCGGTCATTTTCGAAGGCGATAACTGACACTTAAGCGACAGTCGCTGATCAGCCCAAAGCAGACGTTTAGCGTACGTCTCTACCCGTCCATTCCGCCTCGTCTTCCTATCCATGCACGATAGGCCGTGGGTGTCATGCCCGTATGCCGCACGAAGGCGCGGCGGAAGCTGCCCTCATCACGCCAGCCGCAATGCTGCGCTACGGCCTTGACCGCGGTGCGGCTGGTTTCCAGCAGGGTGCGGGCGGTCTCCAATTGCACGCGGGCAATAAAACCCTTGGGCGACTCCAGTCCAAGATTCTTCAGACGCCGGTGCAGGGTGCGCTCGCTGGTGGAAAGCTGTGCGGCTAGCGCACTCGGTGTCAGTCCTGCGTCGCCCCGGTGACTGCGCACGGCTTTCTCGGCTGCCAGCAGAAAAGGATCATGCGCTTGCATGTGGCTGGGCGGCACATACACGCTCTGCGCCAACGGCGCGGTATCGACCACGGCGAAATCGGCGGCAGTGCGCGCCGCCTCCGGCCCGGCCAGCACGCGGATGGTGTGCAGGGCGAGATCAATCCACGACAAGGGGCCGCCTGCCGTCACCACCCGGCCATCCTCGATCAGGGCGCTTCCCCAGGCCGGGTCGGCTTTCGGAAAGCGGTGCTTGAGCTCGTCGTGCAGCCACCAGGTGGTGGTGCAGCGACGGCCATTGAGCAGGCCGGCCTCGCCCACCACGAACACGCCCGCGCAGCTGCTGCAGATGTAAGCACCGTGTGCGTGCTGCTGGCGAAGCCAGGCGGCGGCCTTGGCGGTCTGCGCGTTTTGAGGCGGCAGGCCATCACTGGCGGGCATGAGGCCGGGGATGAGCACAGCGTCGGCGCGGGGGATGTCCTTGAGCGCGGCATCCACGGCGAGCCGGCGGCCCCGGCCATCGGTTACGGCGCGGCCATCGGGACTGGCGACGATCACCTCGCATAGCGGCCAGCGCCGCGCCTTGGGTTGGCTCTCGCCCGCCTTGCCGGCCAGCCAGAACACATCCGCGAGACCGACCAAACCGGAGGGCAGGTTACCGTCGAGGGCGAGCAGCACGACATGCATGGCGGATTCCGGCGGTTTGGAGTGATGGCGGATTTTGCCGGTTAATTGTCCGACCCGCCACAGCCAGGTGGAGGTTGGACACGTCCATACTGCGCCCCGCAGTCGCTGTATTCCCAAACCGTTAGCCGGAGCACCCCATGAGCCACGTCGCTGCCGTCGTCACCTTCAAAGCCCAGCCCGGAAAGGGCGCGGAAGTCGCTCGCCTGGTCGGTGCCGCCCTGCCGGAAGCCCTCAAGGAAACCCCCATGCCGCTGTGGCTGGTGCTGCACTCCGAGGCCAACCCGGACGTCGTCCATATCGTCGATGTGTTCGTGGACGCCGCCGGACGCGACAACCACCTGCGCGACACCACTGCCGCCCAGATCATCGCCACCGTGCCACCGCATCTCGCAGCGCCTCTCGACATAGCCCCCATGCGGCTCGTTGCCGCCAAGGGTCTCTGAATCCCCCTCACCTGAAACACCGCACCGGAACTCATGAAAACGACCATCTCCCTGGTCGCACTTGCCCTCGCTACGGCCACGACGGCCCAGGCCGCACCCGCTGCCACCGCCAAGCTGCTGGCCGCCGACAAAAGCTGCGCGGGCCTGCCGACGCACGCCGAGTTCAAAGCCGCACTGCAAGCGGCGCAGAAAGAAAAGAACGCCGCCTTCGGCCTCAACATGTGGGGTGCGGTGGTGAACCGCGCCGGCGTGGTCTGCGCTGTCGCCTTCACCGGCGACAATTGGGGCGATCAGTGGCCCGGCAGCCGCGTGATCGCCGCGCAAAAGGCCTACACCAGCAACAATTTCAGCCTGCCCAAACTCGCGATGGCAACAGCCAATCTCTACAGCATCGCCCAGCCGGGCGGCTTCGCCTTTGGCATCCAGGAGTCCAACCCCATCACGCCGGAACGCGCCTACGCCGGCCCCACCGCATACTGGGGCCAGCCCAACGACCCTATGGTGGGTGAGCGCGTGGGCGGCTTCAACGTCTTCGGCGGCGGCCTGCCGCTCTACAACGCCAAGGGCGAACTGATTGGCGCGCTGGGCACCTCGGGCGATAGCAGTTGTGCGGATCACTTCATCAGCTGGCGCACGCGCAGCAGCTTGAAGCTCGACTACGTGCCGGCAGGCCTGGGCCCCAACGGCGTGGATCAGATTGCCTTCTCCGGCCAGTGGAGCCAGCCGGTCTGCGGCGACCTCAAGGCGCACGAAGAGGTGGTGAAGAACCTGCCGCTTACCCGGAAAGCCGGTCAGTAACCCGCTGATCGCTTCTCAAATTTCTCAGATTGTCGTTGCTCGGCCCCAGTGGATCAGTACAAGGCCACTGGGGCCTTGGTCCGCAGTGACTGGCCATCGCGTGTCCCTTTGCAATCGGTCGGACAAATCTGAGGCTCAACCATCCTCTCGAGAATCATCATGCTGATCCCTGGCAATTCGTTGATCACCGCCACGCCAGAGGAGGGTCGCCAGCTTGCCATGACGATATCCAGGCTGGTCATCAAAACCACGCAACCGGATGACGCGGTGCGATCCAGGCTGCGCGATGTCTATGCGAACGACGCGATGGCTTTACTGCAGGTCGGCCAAACGGTCGCCATCGAGTTCGCCACGATCGCAGCCGCAAACAACTATTGGAGAAAGTAGCCAG
Organism: Hydrocarboniphaga effusa AP103; assembly: GCF_000271305.1. Classification (GTDB taxonomy): domain Bacteria; phylum Pseudomonadota; class Gammaproteobacteria; order Nevskiales; family Nevskiaceae; genus Hydrocarboniphaga; species Hydrocarboniphaga effusa. The sequence goes on along the minus strand of NZ_AKGD01000001.1, from coordinate 1,572,400 downwards.
GTCTCGGGCCTGCAGCTCCAGAAGGTCAAACCCTAAATGCCGACTAGCGGTTTAGTGCGGCTGATCAGCCGGAGCAACTCGACTTGAAGGACCGCTTCTGGCACCTCAGCGACAGTCGCTGATCAGCCCAAAGTCGCCATTGGCGGTCCGACTCTGGAAGGTCGCCGATCCAACGCGAGCGGACGGGCGTGCTGTCGACACGGCCCTGACTGCAACATTGCGGCGACACATGGCCGGACCGCTCTCTTGCGAACGAGCGACTTCTTCCGGGGGCAGCCGTGACGATGCGGCCGCCTCGGTGGCTGGCGGCCGGCCGATGTCGATGATCCAATCCGCGGCGGCGACGAGTTCCGAACGAGCGACGACTTGCCCAGTTCGGAGAGACGTTCGAACGCCACAAACGCGTGACGACGGAGGGCGACGGGCGCGCGCCCGAGGGAACGGAAACACCCCTGCGCTGTCTATGTAACCCGGCAGCGAGGGACCTGTCGTTCAATTTCCCGGAGGTGCGAGATGATTACCCGTGGCCTGCTGGTTCGCCTGGAAGCCAAGCCAGGCGAAGAGTCGGCGGTGGAGGATTTCCTCCGATCGTCGCTACCGCTCGTGCAAAAGGAAGCCGGCACCACCGCGTGGTTCGCCGTTCGGTTTGGGCGGGGCGAGTACGGGATCTTCGATGTCTTTCCGGACGACGCCAGCCGCGATGCGCACCTGGCCGGTGAGGTCGCAAAGGGGCTGCAAGCGCGCGGCGAAAAGCTCTTCTCGCGGACGCCGCGCATCCAGAAACTGGACGTGCTCGCCAGCAAGCTGCCTGTGGGCAGCGTCCCGCAGCAGGACACCAAGGGGCTGCTGCTCACCTTCAAGGCCAAGGCGGGTCATGAGCAGGAGGTCGAAAGCTTCCTGCGCGATGCCGAGAACCTGGTGAAGGAAGAGCCGAAAACCACCGCGTGGTTCGCGATCCACACTTCCGAAGGTGAATACGGAATATTCGACGTATTTCCGGACAACGGCGGCCGCTTTTCCCATCTGGTGGGGCACGTGCCGCGAGAGCTGGCGAAGCACGCGCTCACGCTGCTGGGCTCCGTACCCGACATGGAGATGCTGAACATAGAAGCGGAGAAGCTCGCCGCCTGATGGTCGGCGCCGCGTCGCTAAATGGCTCTTTCGAGGATGTCGAGACCGCGCTCGGAGGTGGCGCGGTCGATGGTGAGGGCGGGCATCAGCATGAGGACGTTCTCTTCGGCGGAGATCAGCAAGCCGCCTTTCCTGCACGTAGCACCGATTTTGCCCGCGTAGTCCTCGTCTTTCAGTTCGATGCCGATGGCGAGGCCTGTTGCCGCTCGCTGAAAACTGACCAGCAAATCGAGGATCTGCTCGCGGAAAATTGAATAGGGTGTTCCGACTTAGCCTGCGGGGTTTAAGGCCCAGCAGGGAGAAGAGGTGCACACCATGGCGACATACGCGAAAGTCCGCAGGATGCGGCTTCGGGACGGGCTATCGATCAGCGAGATCGCACGACGCACGAGCCTGTCGAGAAACACGATCAAGGCGTGGCTGCGGGAGGCGACCCGCAGCGAGATGAAGTACCGGCGCCCTGCCGGCCCCAAGAAGATCACGGACCACGAGCAGTGGCTGCGCAAGGCGCTGGAGGCCGATTCGCGCCGTCCGCGTCGAGAGCAACGCACCGCCCTGAAGCTGCATGCGCAGCTCAAGGACCAGGGCTTCACCGGCAGCTACGCGCGCGTCACAGAGTTTGTCCGTAAGTGGCGCGCCGAGCTGGGTGCGGTCAGCGCCCGAGCGGTCTACGTGCCGCTGACCTTCACCTGGGGCGAGGCCTTCCAGTTTGACTGGAGCGAGGAGCGCCTCGTGATCGGCAGCATCTGGCGCAAGGTGCAGCTGGCACACATGAAGCTGTGCGCCTCTCGCGCCTTCTGGCTCGTGGCCTATCCGAGCCAGGGCCACGAGATGCTCTTCGACGCCCACACGCGCTGCCTGACCGGGCTGGGCGGGGTCGCCCGGCGCGGCATCTACGACAATATGAAGACGGCGGTCGACCAGACCCCGCGCAAGGATCGCGGTCGCGTCGTCAACGCGCGCTTCGCCGCGATGACGGCGCACTATCTCTTCGATCCCGACTTCTGCAACGTCGCCTCCGGCTGGGAGAAGGGTCGCGTCGAAAAAGGCGTGCAGGATGCCCGTCGCCGGATCTGGCTCGACGCTACGCAGCAGCGATTCGGCAGCTTCGCCGAGCTCAATGTCTGGCTGGCGACCCAGTGCATGGAGGCCTGGTCAGCGCCGCACCCGGACTTCTCCGGCATGACGATCCGCGAGGCCTGGGAGCACGAGCAGCCACAGCTGATGCCGATGCCCACACCGTTTGACGGCTACGTCGAGCTGCCGGCCAGAGTGTCGAGCACGAGTCTGGTGTCGGTCGCCCGCAATCGCTACTCAGTGCCGTGTCGGCTGGCGGGCCATCGCGTCAGCGTGCGGCTGTATCCGGAGCGCATTGTCATCGTCGCCGATCAGTCGATCGTGGCCGAGCATGCCCGCGCCGTCGATCGCGATCATGTCGTCTACGACTGGCAGCACTACCTGCCGCTGATCGAGCGCAAGCCCGGTGCGCTGCGAAACGGTGCGCCGTTTGCCGATCTGCCGGACCCGCTGCAACGGCTGCGTCGGGCTTTGCTCAAACGTGACGGCGGCGACAAGGTCATGGCACAGGTGCTCATGACGGTGCCGACGCACGGATTGGAGGCGGTGCTGGTCGCCGTCGAACTGGTGCTCGACAGCGGTCGGCCCAGCGCCGAGCACGTCCTCAATGTCCTCGCGCGACTTAGGGAGGGACCACCACCGCAGACGGTCGAGACCTCCCTGCAGGTGAAGGCGGCGCCGATTGCCGATACCGAGCGTTACGACACGCTGCGTACGGAGCTGAGCCATGGCTGATCTGATCAATGATCTGAAGCGGCTGCGCCTGTATGGCATGGCGGCTTGCTATGCCGAGGGCCTGGAACAAGGCTCGACGACGGGCCTGACCAGCTACGAGACCCTGCTGACGCAGCTGGTACAGGCCGAAATCAACGGACCGGGCGATGCGCTCGATCCGCTACCAGATGCACGTCGCGCGCTTTCCGATCCACCGCGATCTGGCGGGTTTCGATTTCGAGCAGTCGAAGGTCGACCGCCGGCAGATCACCACCTTTGCCACGACCGCCTTCACCGAGAAGGCCGAGAACATCGTGCTGATCGGCGGTACTGGCACCGGCAAGACGCATCTGGCCACGGCGCTGGGGATCGAAGCCGTCGCCCGCCATGGCAAGCGGGTGCGCTTCTACTCGACCATCGAGCTGGTCAACACGCTGGAGAAGGAGAAAGCCGCTGGAAGGGCTGGCCGGCTGGCGCACCAGCTGATGCATCTGGACCTCGTGATCCTCGATGAGCTGGGTTACTTGCCGTTTTCGCAGGCCGGTGGCGCGCTGCTGTTTCACCTGCTGTCGAAGCTCTACGAGCACACCAGCGTGATCATCACGACCAATCTGGTCTTCGCCGAATGGGCGTCCGTCTTCGGCGATCCGAAGATGACCACGGCGCTACTGGATCGACTGACGCATCACTGCCACATCGTCGAGACCGGCAACGAGTCCTATCGCTTCCGGCACAGCAGTCACATCGCCAAAGCACGTATCAAGTCCAGGGAGCAGGCCAAGACCCGGCAACAGGAGGAAACCGACGAGACGATCTGACGACCAGCGATAGAATCAAACCACGCCGGCAGCATCCGCCGCCGGCCTCCATCCCTGGTCAATTTTCAACGAGCAGTGATGGTCAGTTCTCGGTGAGCGCCAACACCTGGTCAATATTTGGTCATCAGAACCCATTTGGACGGCAAATTGTTAGTCCGTAGTACTAGTCTAACGACACATAACCTCCACCTGCTGCAAGTCAAGGCAGGTACGCCGGAGGTACACGCGTCATGCGCGCTGAACTGCGCGAAAGCGCGCTAAGCCACTGGTTATAAACGACACTCACCATCGCCGATGCGCGATAACAACTACTTAACTATCATATAGTTAAGCCTTGAGGCCCCGACTCATAATCTCTTGGTTGTCGGTTCAAGTCCGGCTGGGCCCACCATTCACCCAGAAACTGGCGCTAGGACGGTGCCGGTCGGCGCACGTAGGTCAGGAGGTCTCGACCGAAGGCGATGCTCAGCCGGCAGACGATGTCGTCACGCCCGAGCCAGGCCGCGACCGTGCTGCGTTTGCTTCCGTTCACGCTTTCGAAGCGGCGGTGCCGACACTCTTCGCCCTCGTAGCGAACGATCCGTGGCGGATCGGATTTCGCTGATGAATTCGCCTTGAGCTCGATGACCTCGCCGGTGGCGAGATTGAAGTGCGGGCCTTCGGTCAGCGTGCGGCCCGACCAGATGCTCAAGGGCAGCGCGTCGGGCGGTAGCTCGTGCGATTTCCCATCAACGGTGGCGCGAAGCGTCCCCGAGGTTTCACGCGTCACCGCGAGCGATTTCTTCGACGCGCCGACCGCCACGTCGGAGCGCGTTTCCGAGCTCAGTGCGAGCAGGCTCTGGCCTTGCCAGCGCTCCTCGACCGTTTGCTCGAGCTTCGCCGTCAGCATCATTCGCCGAAGCTCGAGCTGGCCGCGCTGGCGCGCGATCAAACCCTGCGGCGACGGCTGCAGCGAGACCTCGAGTTGGCCGACGCGCTTGTCTCCGTCGAGGATGTCGTAGAGCAGCCGCGTCGGTGAAGCTTCCGCAGCCACGGCGTGCGAATGGCCGAGCGCCAGCAGCGCGCAGATCGTTGCGATGAGTGGAGTTCTGATGAGCATGTTCGGGTGTCGGGGTGCTTACACGTAAGCGGCCAGGGCGTCGCGCCAGCGGGCATAACCGGCGCCGTTGAGATGCAGGCGATCGAGCGTGCAACGCGAATCCAGCTCGCCGCTGCCATCGTCGAAGACCGGGAACAGGTCGATGAACGCAGCCGAGTGCCGGCTCGCCAGATCGCGATAGGCGGCGTTCAAGAATCTGATGCGATCGGCGTATCGACGTGCACGCGGCATCACGCCCTGCAGGTGGAGCGCGGCATCCGGCAGCGCGTTACGCAGCTGCCCGAGCAGCGAATCGACGTTCGAAGCAATGTCGTCCGGCTTGAGGCCCGAGGCCAGATCGTTGGTGCCGATCAGGATGAAGACCTTGTCGGGCTTCAATCGAACGAGGGGATCGAGTCGCATGAGCAGATGGCCGCTGCGTTCGCCGCTGATGCCGAAGTTGCGGGTTCTCGCGTCCGGGAACAGCAGATCCCAGCGGCCGAAGTGCGTGATGCTGTCGCCGAGCATCGCGATTCCGCCGCTGCCCGGCACCACGCTGTCGGCGATGCCGCTGCGCAGGGCGTCCCAGGTTTTACCGAGGACTTTCTCGGTCAAGGCGCGCACGAGGGCTCCCATCAGTTTCTCCGCCGGCCAAGAGCGGGGCTGCGGCGAGCGGCGGGAAGCGACGGCGTCGAGGGCGGCCGGAGTCGCGTCGGGGTTGGAAAGGGCATTCGGGTTCTCCTCGCTGTGCATCGGACCAGGTCGGCCCTGCAGGCTTCCTAACGATCGTTAGTCTCTGATGGCTGAAATTTATCCGCTCCGCGCCGGGCTGACAAGCCGTCACTCGTGGCGCGCGGCCGTGATCGGAGCCCGATGCGGCGGCTCGTGTTTCAATCCGGGAAGGGCAGTCCATTTCAGGAGAGCGATGTGAATTCAGGCGAGCACTATGCGATCGGAACGCCGGGCACGCCCTGGGCCGCGGCCGAGATCTCGGCCTGGCGTGCGCGGCGGCAGCGCCAGCGCCGCTACGCTGACGATGTGCTGAGCGTGATCGAGAGCTTCCGCACGCGTTTCGACATCATCGAATACGGCCGACTCGAGTACGCCGCGCCGTCTTATCCGCTGTTCGCGGTCAGGAGCCGCGCATGGAACGACGCGCTGCCCATCGTGCTCGTGACCGGCGGCGTGCATGGTTACGAAACCAGCGGTGTTCACGGCGCGCTGCGCTTCATCGACCGGCATGCGGCGCACTACGCGGGCCGCGTGAACCTGCTCGTCGTCCCGTGCGTGAGCCCTTGGGCCTATGAAGTGATCCAGCGCTGGAATCCGGATGCGATCGATCCGAATCGATCGTTCTTCGGCGACAGCCCGGCACCGGAATCGGCCGCCTTGCTGCAGCTGGTCGCGCCTTATCGCGATCGCGTGCGGCTGCATGTCGATCTGCACGAGACCACCGATACCGACGAAAGCGAATTTCGTCCGGCGCTCGCGGCGCGCGATGGTGTCGCTTACGAGCCCGGCGAAATTCCGGACGGCTTCTATCTGGTCGACGACAGTGCGCATCCGCAGACGGCGTTTCAGCAGGCCGTGCTCGCAGCCGTGGCGCAGGTTACGCATATCGCCCCGGCCGACCGCAAGGGCGAGATCATCGGCTCGCCGGTCGTCGCCCCGGGCGTGATCGAGTATCCGCTCGAACAGCTCGGGTTATGCGCGGGAATTACCCAGGCCGCTTACAAGACGACGACCGAGGTTTATCCGGACAGCCCATCGGCCACGCCCGAGCAATGCATCGTCGCGCAGGTGACGGCCGTCTGCGCGGCGATCGATTACGTTCTGGAGCACTGAGCCAACACACGCTGAATCGATGCGGCTGACACCAAGCACGTTGATTCACCGCAGCTGGCTGTCCTTGCTGCCGCGCCGGTTGTAGCCGCTGAACACCTGCGCCTCGTCGTCCTGTTCCTGCTGGCAGCTCACGCAGAGCCGTACACCTGCAATGGCCTGCCGGCGACGCTGCGGAATTTCTTCGCCGCATTCTGCGCAGTGCACCAGGCTTTCGCCCGCAGAAAGCTCGCTGCGTGCGCGTGCCACCGCATCGCCGACGGTGGCGTCGATCTGATCCTGGACGGCGCCTTCACGTGCCCAGCCGGTTGCCATGACTCATCGCTCCTGATGGTGGCTCGATGCATCCAAGATGCGGCCGCAGAAGCGCTTTGCAAGCAAGCGCTAGCTGATCTGCGTGATGTGGGCCGCGCTGAGCTGAAACGCGAGTGCCGACGATGCGACTGTCGAGGCTTGGCCGTTGTCATGGATCGCATCGGCTCCTGGCGACGGCGGTTGTTTCGCCACGTTCTATCAGGATTGAGGCGAGCTGTGTGCGGTCTGGCCCGATATGAACGCTTTTGTTGATTAGGAGCTCTGTTCAAACTGCTGCGCTTGCGATGCTCGAGCAGGGTTTTCTTGGGCGTTCCTTGGCGGCGGGCGACCACTAGCTGCGATTGCGGCGCCACCGAGCCGGCGGCAGGCCGGCGATGCGCGTGAACAGGCGGGTCAGATGACTCTGGTCGGCGAAGCCGCAGGCATCGGCGACATCGGCGATCGCCATGCCGTCGAGCAGCAGGGCCTTGGCCTTTTCGATCTTGTACTCCTGCAGCCAGCATTGCGGCGATCGGCCGGTGGTCTGCTTGAAGGCCTTGCTGAAGTGGCTGCGCGAGAGCCGGCATGCGCTTGCGGCATCGGCGATCGTCGCTTCGTTCGAGTCACGGCCCGACAGCAGGGCTTTGGCTCGAAGCTCCTGCCAGTGCGCGAGCCCGCTCTTGACCGGCCGGCTCGGAATCTCGACGGGCTTCGGCGCCGGCGTACGCAGCGTAACGAGCATCTGCTCGATGAAAGCCTGTTCGCCGGGATGCTCGAGCGCGGACAGCAGGGCGCTCGCGAAGCGCAGGGCGATCCAGCGTTGCTCGCTGTCGTCGACCGCCTCGTTCCGCGCCGCGAGATCGCGTGCGAAGCGTTCGAGTGCGTCGCGCGACAACACCTGATGGGCGTTGCTCGCTGCATCCGGCATCTGAAGATTCGACTCGATCATGTCCAGGCTCCAGCTCGATCTGAATGCGTCACCCGCGTGTGAACTTTCTCCACCGAGGACTCCGCCTCGATGGAGAAAGCAGCCGCTACCGCTTACTGCAGGCCCGGCAGTTCGTAGGGGCGCAGATCGAACAGCAGCACCTCGCTGTCGCGGCCGTTGGCGAAGCTCAGCGCTTGCGATTCGCGAATGCGCACGCCATCGCCTTCGACGAGCTTCTGGCCATTGAGCTCGACTTCGCCACGGGCCACGTGCACGTAGGCGTAGCGGTTCTCGGGCATGGTGAACGTGGCCGCTTCGGCGCCATCGAACAGGCCGGCGTAGACCTTCACGTCCTGGCGGACTTCCAGCGAGCCTTCGTTGCCTTCGGGCGAGATGATCAGGCGCAGGCGGCCACGCTTGTCGTCGGCGCTGAAGTTGCGCTCACCGTAGCGCGGCGTCGCACCGCGCACGTTCGGCACGATCCAGATCTGCAGGAAGTGCACGAGCTCGTCGCGGCTGCCGTTGAACTCGCTGTGCGCCACGCCGCTGCCGGCGCTCATCATCTGCACGTCGCCCGGACGGATCGTCGAGCCGTTGCCCATGGTGTCGCGGTGAGCGAGCGCGCCTTCGAGCACGTACGAGAAGATTTCCATGTCGCGGTGCGGATGCGTGCCGAAGCCTTCGCCGCCGTCCACGCGATCGTCGTTGATCACGCGCAGATCCGAGAAGCCGATCTGCTCGGGGTTGTAGTAACCGCCGAACGAAAACGTATGACGGGACTTGAGCCAGCCGTGATTGGCGTAGCCGCGGTCGTTGGCCTGGGTGATCTGCATGGCGATTCTCCTTTCGAGTCGGGCGCTCGGTGCGAGCTCCATTGAGGCCATCGTAATGTCGCTCTATGATCCGAAAAACCGGCTGACGAGCGACTGATTGTCGCCGCCGAGTGGACAAATACGGAGAGACGATGAACCAGCTCGAAGACATGCGCCTGTTCGTCCAGACCGTGGACTCGGGCAATTTCACCGCCGCGGCCGACAAGCTCGGCCTGTCCAAGCAGTTCGTCAGCAAAAGGCTCATCGCGCTCGAAGCGCGGCTCGGCGTGCGCCTGCTCGTTCGCACCACGCGGGCGCTGCGCATGACCGAGGCCGGGCAGTCGTATTACGAGCAGGCGAGCCGGCTCGTGCAGGAAGTCGATGGCCTCGAGCAGGCCATCTCACGCCACAACGAAGCTCCGCGCGGGCGCCTGCGCGTGTCGGCGCCGATGACTTTCGGAACCATGCATCTGAGTGCGGCGATTCCGCGTTTCTTGAGCGCCTATCCGGACGTGATGCTCGAGCTCGACCTGAACGATCGCACCGTCGATCTCGTCGCCGAAGGCTACGACGTCGGCATCCGCATCGGGGTATTGCCCGACTCCTCGCTGATCGCCACGCGCGTGACGATGATGGAGATGGCGACCTGCTGCAGTCCGGACTATCTGCGCCGCAGGGGCAGGCCACTCAAGCCCGACGACCTGCGCCAGCACGAATGCCTGCCGTATGGACACAAGCGCCATGTCGAATGGAGCTTCGAAGTGCAGGGCAAGCGCAAGCTCGTCGCCGTCAACGGGCGCTTGTGCAGCAACAACGGCGAGATCCTGCGCGATGCGGCCTGCGCCGGGATCGGCATCGCGCATCTGCCGACCTTCATCGTCGGCGACGCGATCGCACGCGGTGACCTGGTGAAGGTCCTCGGCGAATTCCGTCCGCCGATCGCGGGCGTGCACGTGGTGTATCCGGGCCATCGACAGGCCTCGATCGCGGTGCGCGCGTTCGCCGATTTCGTGCGCAGTACTTTTGCGACTCCTCCGCGGCAGGAAGCGAGCGCTGCGAAGCCGTCAAGCCGGCAGCGCGGCCGTGGCACCGCGGGGATTGATCGCTAGCCGGGCGGTGCCAGGGCCTGCCGCAGGGCCCGTCGCAGGCTGCCGGCCTTGCGCATGTCGGCCAGCAGGCGGCGCCATTCGCCGAAGGCGATGCGCAGCGGGTTGTGGCCGACCGATGCGCCGCCGAGGCCGAAGCGCAACGGCTCGTGCTCGGGCGTCGCTGCGTAGGTTCCGAACAGGCGATCCCAGACGATCAGCACGCCGCCGAAGTTCTTGTCGAGCAGGCTCTCGTTGCAGGCGTGATGCACGCGATGATGGGTCGGTGTGTTGAAGATCCATTCGAGCGGGCCGAGCCGGCCGATGGCTTCGGTGTGCAGAAAGAACTGGAACAGCAGGTTCAGCGCGAGCGCGCCGGTCGCGGCTGCGGGTGGAACGCCGAGCCAGACGAAGCCGAGCACCAACAGCCAGGCGCCGGCGAGCAGATCGGTCCAGCCGAGGCGATAGGCCGCCGACAGATTGAAGCGCGTGGTCGAGTGATGCACCGAATGGGTGGCCCAGAGCCAGCGCACACGGTGGTTGGCCCGATGAAAGCCGTAATAGGCGAAATCGACCGCGACGAGCAGCAGTGCAAAGCGGGCCGCATCGAGCTTCCAGTCGAACACGCGATGCTCGTGGACGAAGTCGAACAGCGGCAACAGCAGCGCGGCCGTCAACGGACGGATCAGCGCGTTGCCGAGCGCGATCGCGGTCGACGCGCCGCTTTCGCGCCAATCATAGCCGCGCCCGGCTTCGGCACGGCGGTGCAGCCACAGCATTTCGAGCAGCGCGAACAGCATGAAGAACAGCAGCAGCCCGCCGGGCCGGTGCTGCGGCAGCAGGACATCGATCGACATGGCGAGGTTTCCGTCGAAGGGAGACGGGATGCGGCCATCGAGCCACATCCCGCCATGAAGTGCGGTGCGGTTCGGCGCTCAGCGCTTGTGCGAGGTTTCGCGGCTCACGCTGCCGCCGTTGGGTCCGTAGCGATACGCGCTGCGGCTGCCGCCGGTTTCGTCATGGCTCACGCTGACGCTGCTGCCCGCGCTGGCGCCGCCGGGGCCGCTGACGCTGCGCGATCGGCTCATCGAGCCCTCTTCGATACTCGTGCTGCGACTGCGGCTCCAGTCGTCGCCGGACGCCGTGGTGCCGCTGACCTCGCGATAGCGGTTGCCGTCCTCGTGGCCGCGCTCCACGCTGCGCGAGCCGCCGTTGGGGCCGCTTTGCGAGCGCGCGGCCGATCGATAGCCCGGGCCGGCCTGAACCTGCGATTGGCGCTCGAACGATCCGGCGGCCGTTTCGCGGCTCACCGAACGATTGCGCTCGCGCGCATCGGCGATGCTCGAGAAGGCCAGCCCGACCGCGAGTGCGCCGGTGATCAGGGCCAGGCGATTGTGAACCGGGCCTGCGGTTTTCGGCTGTGAAGCAAATGTAGGCGTCATGGGATCAACTCCGGTTGAAGAAAGGGGCGCGAATCAGCGTTTCCTGCGTGCCGCCTTGGCGGCCTGGCGCATTTCGCTGCGGTCGATTTCGCCGTTGCCGTCGGCATCGAGCGCGGAAAACATTTCGAGCCGCGCATCGACGAACTCGGCCTGGCTCAGCGAGCCGTTGTGATCACCATCGAGGCGCGCGAACTGCTGGGCTGCGGCATCGCGCACTTCCTGCGTGCTGATCGATCCGTTGCCGTCCCTATCGGCGCCGGCCATCTCGCCCATCGGCAGCTGGGCCATGGCCGGAAACGCCAGCAGGCCTGCCAGGCCGAGCGCGCAAGCGGCGGGCGTGAAGCGGGTTCTGAACCTCATCGAAAGCTCCTGTGATGGCCGTCGCGGCCGGTGGAATCACGGTGCGCCGTCGCGGTTTCGGCACGATCACCGGGGCATGACGGACCGTGATCCCGTGTTACGGCGGGTTACAGGCTGGTTCGGCGGGCCGCGTCTTCCCGTATAAATCCGCTCATGCACGCCATTACCGAACTGCTTGTGGTCGAGGACGACGCCGAGATCGGCCCGCTCGTGCGCGACCGCCTGCAGCGCGACGGCTATGCGGCGCGCTGGGTGCGCAATGGCGTCGAGATGGACGCCGCGCTGGCCCAGAAGCCCGCCTCGCTGCTCGTGCTCGACCTCATGCTGCCCGGCGAAGACGGGCTGTCGATCTGCCGGCGCGTGCGCGCCCGGAGCAATCTGCCGATCATCATGCTCACGGCCAGGGGCGAGGATCTGGACCGCATCATCGGCCTCGAGATCGGCGCCGACGATTACCTCGCCAAGCCCTTCAATCCGCGCGAACTGCTCGCCCGCATCCGCGCGGTGCTGCGCCGCTGCGAGCCGGCCACGCCGGCGGCCGATGCGAACGCCGAGCTGCTGCGCTTCGATCGCTATCGCTTCGACCTCGCTGCGCGCCGGCTCATGCGCGACGACGGTGTCGAGATCGAGCTGTCGGCCGGCGATTACGACCTGCTCGCCACCTTCGTGCATCACCCGCAACGCGTGCTCTCGCGCGACCAGCTCATGGATTACACCAAGGGCCGCAGCTGGGAGGCTTTCGATCGCTCGATCGATGTCGCCCTGATGCGTCTGCGCCGCAAGATCGAACCCGATCCGGCGAAACCGACATTGCTGCGCACCGTGCGCAACGGCGGCTACCTGTTCACGGTTCCGGTCGAGCCCTGCTGATGTGGCTGCGGCCCGGGCTGGCGCTACGCCTGATCCTGCTCACGAGCGCTGCGCTGCTGCTCGCGGTGTTGACCATGTATGGAGTTTTTCAGCTGCAACGGCATGCCGATACCGGACAAGACCTGCGCCTGCCGCTGCCCGATCAGATGGCCGCGATCGCCGAGCTGCTCGATCGCACCCCGGCCGAGCAGCGGCCGCTGGTCCTGCGTGCGCTGAGTTCGGTCGATCTGCGCGTGAACCTGCAAGACCATTGGCCACCGAAAGCCGAGCAGGGGTTCGCGCTGCCGCGCATCGCCTGGATGACCGCGCGCTATCTCAACGCACTCGGCGAACGTCCGGTGCGAGCCGAACTCGAGAGAGGCGCGGACGATGATTTTCGCGGCCCGCTGCGCATCGCCATCGGCTTGCGCGATGGACAGATCGCGGTGGTCGAACTGCGCGGCCCATTGATGCGTGCGGCGCTCGGACGGCCGCTCGTGCGGCTGATGATGCTCGCGCTGCTCATGATCGGCGTACTTTCCCTGCTGGCGCTCAAGCGGCAGATCCAGCCGCTCGAGCGACTCGTCGAGGCGGTCGAGCGCTTTGGCACCGCACGCGAAATTCCACCTCCGCCACCCAAGGGCGCACCCGAAGTGCGTCGCCTGCTCGATGCGTTCACGCGCATGCGCGAACGCATGCACGGTTTGCTGGAGGGCCGCGCCCAGCTGTTCGCTGCGATCAGCCACGATCTCGGCACCTATCTCACGCGGCTGCGCCTGCGCGTCGACGACTTGCCCGACGAGCGACAGCGCGATGCAGCCGAACGCGACATCCTGCAGATGCGGCAATTGCTCAGCGACACGCTCGCGCTGGCAAGACCGCGCAGTACGGGTGACACGCAAGCCGGTCCGCAGGAGATCGTCGATCTGTCGATGCTCGTGCTTCGCGAGATCGCGGCCCATGCGGGTCCGGCGCAGGCGATACAGCTGTGCGAACTCGACGAGCCTGCGCGCGTCTGTGCCCGCGAAGCTTCCCTGGCCCGGCTCCTGAACAATCTCGTCGACAACGCACTCAAGTACGCAGGCTCGGCGCAGATCAGCGTGCTGTCGCGGCGCGGCCTGATCGAACTGCGCGTCGAAGATCGGGGTCCGGGCATCGCGGCGGACGAGATCGAGCGCGTCACCGAGCCGTTCTATCGAGGTGATCGCTCGCGCAATCTCGATGCGGGCGGATCGGGCCTGGGCCTGGCGATCGTTTCCGATATCGCGCGCCGGCTCGGTGGTGAACTCGAACTCAGGCCGCGCGAGGGAGGCGGGCTCAGCGCGCGCGTGCGCCTGCCTGCGGTCTGATCGTTCGCAGGCGAGTGCCCGTTCAGACACCGGGTTCGTTCGCAGTGGCAAGATCGTCGCTCGCCTGCAACGAGCCGAGCGCATGGGTCATCCGAATCAAAAAGCCGTCGACAGTCCCTACCTTGTGCCGTTCGACGGCAATCTGCGCGTTTCCAGGCTCGACACCAAAGCGGCGAAGAAGCTGCAGCTTGACGGCAAGGGCGAGCGCGAAGCCAGGCTGCAGCAGCACGTCGCCAACATCTCCGATCTGCAGCGTATCCTGTACGCGGACAACCGCTACTCGCTGCTGTTGATCTTTCAGGCGATGGACGCGGCCGGCAAGGATTCGACGATCCGCGCAGTGCTCACGGGCATCGATCCTTCGGGCTGCGAAGTGCATGCGTTCAAGCGGCCGACCGAAGAGGAGTTGAGCCACGATTTCCTCTGGCGCACGAGCCAGCACCTGCCGCAGCGCGGGCGCATCGGCGTGTTCAACCGCAGCTACTACGAAGAAGTGCTCGCGGTGCGCGTGAAGCCGCAGTTTCTGAAAGCGCAGCGCCTGCCGAACCCGGCACCGCTGCCGGAGCTCTTCGGCCAGCGCTACGAATCGATCCGCGATCACGAGAAACACCTCGCGCACAACGGCACGGTGATCCTGAAGTTCTGGCTCAACGTCTCGGCCGAAGAACAGCGCACGCGCCTGCTCGCGAGGCTCGACGAGCCCGAGAAGAACTGGAAGTTCGAATCGGCCGACCTGCTCGTTCGCGAGCACTGGAAGGACTATCAGGCCGCGTACGAAGAAGCGCTCAACCAGACCTCGCGCCCGTGGGCGCCGTGGTATGCGATTCCGGCTGACAGCAAGTCCTACATGCGCGTGGCCGTGGCTGACATCATCGAGCGCACGCTCGCCGGGCTCGACCTGCGCTGGCCCGAGCTTGCGCAGCACGAGCGCGACCAGCTCGACGAGATGCGCAAGAAGCTCGCCGAGTAAGGTGCGCCGGCCGAACGGTCGGGCGAGTCAATCCCATTCCGGCTGCAGCCGGGCCGGAGCCGCGAGTCGTTGGCCGCGATCGAGCCTGGCGATCGCCTGCATGTCGCTGTCGTCGAGCGCAAGGTCGAGCGCCTTGAGATTGCTCGCGAGATTCTCGCGCTTGGTGGACGACGGAATCACCGCGTGGCCGAGCTTCATCGCCCAGGCCAGCGCCACCTGCGCGACCGTCGCGTCATGGCGTTCGGCGATCTGCTGCAGCACCGGATCCTGCATCACGCGGCCCACCGCGAGCGTCATGTACGAGGTCAGGTGGATACCTGCGCCTGCGGCGAATTCGGCGAGCTTGCGGTTCTGCAGAAACGGATGCAGCTCCACCTGGTTGGTCGCGATGTGGTCGGCGCCGACGATGGCGATGGACTGGCGCAGCAGATCGATCGTGAAGTTGGAGACGCCGATCGCCTTGGTGAGCCCCTGCGACTTGGCCTCGGCGAGCGCGTTCAGCGATTCGGCGAGCGGCACGGCGCCGCCCGGCGACGGCCAGTGCAGCAGCGTCAGGTCGACGTGATCCAGGCGCAGCCTGGCGAGGCTTTCGATCAGGCTCGGCACGAGCTTGTCGCGCGAGAAATTGTCGACCCAGATCTTGGTGGTGACGAACAAGTCCTTGCGCGGAACGCCCGATTCGGCGATCGCCCGGCCCACTTCGGCCTCGTTCTCGTAAATCTGCGCGGTGTCGACGAGCCGATAACCCAGCTCGAGCGCGTTGCGCACCGAGTCGATGACCACCTGGTCTTTGAGGCGGAAGGTGCCGACGCCGAAAGCGGGAGTGCTCATGGAAAGTCCTTTTGTCGAATGATGGGCCGTGTGCCGAGGAAAGCCGCGCCCCGATCGGGCGCCCTTGTCCGTTGAGTTGAGGGCCGCGCCGGTGAATCCAAGTCGCGCCGGGCCGCGAACGAATCGGAACCGCAGCTTCACGATGTCTTCAGAGAATGCCGGCAACGTAGGACTGCAGCTTGCCATCGGCCGTCACCGACGGCGTCAGGAGTTGACCATGATATCGCTTGCCTTCCCGTGTCGTTCGTCCTTGCTCGCGGCTGCCGCCGCCGTCGCTGTACTGGCCGGCTGTGCGAGCCAGACGCCTTACCAGCCTGCGCAGAAGCCGGCCGGCTTCGGCTACACCGAGACCGCGCTCGCGGCCGACCGCTATCGCATCAGCTTCAAGGGCAACGACATTACACCGGCCGAGACCACGCGCAATTACGCCCTGCTGCGCGCCGGCGAACTCGCGCTGCAGCGTGGTGCCGACTGGTTCCAGATCGTCGGCAGGAACACCGACAAGAACACGCGCGAATTCGGCGGCTCGCCCGAGTTCATCTCGCCGCCGCAGACCACGGTCTATCAGCGCTGCGGCCTGATCCGCTGCGATGCGGTGGTGACGACCTCGCCGGGCTACGTCAGCGGAGGCGACATCGCGCCGACGACAAGCACGCAGTACACCTCGGAGCTCGAGATCCTGATCGGCAACAACCCGATGCCGGCCTCGGTGGAGTCTTACAACGCGCGCGAACTGGTTTCGAACTTGAGACCTTTGGTTTACGGGAAGCCGTGAGGGCGCCGAGGGCAGGTCGCGGCTTCGCCCGACCTTAGCTTGCCAAACGAGGCCGGTAGAGTGGGTGCGCCGCACAGCTGCGGCGCGCCCGGCTTGCGGACGAACGCCCGAGCGGCGTCGTCCTGCCTTCGCGCGTGCACGGATCGCGATTCAATCCGCCGCCGCGTGCACCGCTGGCCCGCCACGCGGACGCCGCGTGAGCCAGACCAAGCCGATCGAGGCGATCGAGATCCAGGCGCAGATCCAGAAGAAATCGAGCGTGGACATCAAATACGCCTGATTGGCGAGCTCCCGCGCGAGCGCGCCGATCGACTGGCCTTCCGACAGGCCACGTTCCTGCAGCGTGCCCATCGCCTGCTGCAGGCGCGGGTCGGTGATGCTCGTGGCTTCGGCGAGCCGCGTCTGGTGCAAGGCCGCGTGACGGTCCCAGAACGTGGTCGTGATGCTGGTCGCGAACGCACCCGCGGTGATGCGCAGGAAGTTCGACAGCCCCGAGGCCGCGGGCAGGCGCGCGTCCGGCACGCCGTCGAGCAGGATCGTCAGCATGGCGACGAAGAACATCGACATGCCCACGCCCTGCACGAGCAGCGGCAGCACGTAGTCCATGAATTCGGCGTTGGCGGTGTAGCCCGCGCGCATGAAGTACGAAATGCCGAAGGCGATGAAGGCGATGGTCGCAAGAATGCGCGGATCGACGCGGCCGATGTTGCGGCCCACGAGCGGCGACAGCAGCACCGCCACCATGCCGCTCGGCGCGGCGACCAGCCCGGCCCAGGTCGCGGTGTAGCCGAGCCAGGTCTGCATCCACAGCGGCAGCAGCACCACGCCGCCGAAGAACACGCCGTAGCCGACGCAGAACACCAGCACGCCGAGCGTGAAGTTGCGGTTCTTGAACAGCGACAGATCGATGATCGGATGCTTTTCGCCGAGCTCCCAGATCAGAAAGGCGATGAAGCCGACGCCCGCGACGATCGCTTCGGCGACGATCACCGGCGACGAGAACCAGTCTTGGTCCTTGCCGGTGTCGAGCATGATCTGCAGCGCTCCGACCCATAGCACCAGCAGCGACAGGCCGATGCTGTCGATCGGAATCTTGCGCGTGGGCGTCTCGCGGTGCTTGAGCCCGTTCCAGCAGATGAAGGCGCAGAACAAACCCACCGGCACGTTGATGTAGAAGATCCACGGCCACGAGTAATCGTCGGAGATATGCCCGCCGAGGATCGGCCCGCAGATCGGCGCAACCAGGGTCGTCATCGACCAGATCGCCAATGCCGAGCCTTTCTTCTCGGGCGGGAACAGCGAAATCAGCAAAGCCTGCGAACCCGGAATCATCGGCCCCGACACCGCGCCCTGCAGGATGCGGAACAGGATCAGCGACGACAGACTCCAGGCCGCGCCGCATAAGAACGAGGCGATCGTGAACAGCAGCACCGAGGCGACGAAGGTGCGCACCACGCCGAAGCGCTGCATGAGCCAGCCCGTCAGCGGCACCGAGATGCCGTTGGCGACCGCGAAGCTCGTGATGACCCAGGTGCCCTGGTCGGTCGAGGTGCCGAGGTTGCCCGCGATGGTCGGGATCGACACGTTGGCGATGGTCGTGTCGAGCACCTGCATGAAGGTGCCGAGCGCCAGCGCGGTCGCCACCAGCGCGCGACCGCCCGGGATCGCCGCCTGAGCCTGCGGCGCTGCGCCTCCGGCGTTCGGATTGGCGGCGGAGGTGCTCACAGCGCGGCGTGGCCGGCGTTGTCGGCGATGATGCGCGCGATCTGCTGCTGCACTTCGGCGTCGCGCTGCTCGTTGATCGTCACGCGCTGCGGCTCGCTGCGCAGTTGTGTCGCGACGAGCGGGCCGGAGCCGTCGTGCAGGTCGACCGTCGCGGTCATCGACAGGCCCACGCGCAGCGGATGATCGCTGAGCTCCTTCGGATCGAGCGCGATGCGCACCGGAACGCGTTGCACGATCTTGATCCAGTTGCCCGAGGCGTTCTGCGCGGGCAACAGCGCGAACGCCGCACCGCTGCCGGCACCGAGGCCGGCGATCTTGCCGTGATAGTTCACGTCCTTGCCGTAGAGGTCGGAATGCAATTCCACCGGCTGGCCGATGCGGATGCCGGCGAGCTGCACCTCCTTGAAGTTGGCATCGACCCAGACGCGATCGAGCGGCACCACCGCCATCAGCGCGGCGCCCGGCGCAATGCGCGCGCCGATCTGCACGCCGCGACGCGCCACCGTGCCCGACACCGGCGCGACGATCCTGGTGCGACGCAGCGCGAGCCCGGCTTCGCGAACCTTGGCCGCCGCCGCGAGCACCTGCGGATGCGTTTCGATCCGCGTGTCGGCGATCTGCGCCTGCGTCGTGCGCAGCGATTCCTGCGAGATGTTCAAAGCGGCTTCGAGCTGCGCGACCTGGTCCTTGGCGTGCTGCAGTTCTTCGGCGGACACCGCGCCGTCGGCGGCGACCTTCTGCCGGCGCTGCAAATCCGCACGCGCGCTGCGCAGCGCAATCTGGCGCTCGTTGATCTGCGCCTTCAGGCCATCGGCTTGCGAGAACACGGCGCGCACCTGGCGCACCGTGCGCGCGAGTTCGGCTTCGGCCGCGGCCGTCGACACTTGCGCATCGGCGTCGTCGAGCTGCACGAGCAGCTGGCCGCGTTCGACGTGCTGGGTGTCGTCGACGAACACCGCGGTCACCGCACCGGCGACTTCGCTGGTGATCTGCACGAGATCGGAGGCCACGTAGGCATCGTCGGTTTCCTCGAAGTGGCGTGCGTGCAGATACCAGTAGCTGCCGTAGAGGCCGACGCCGACAAGGACCGCGACGCCGAGCGCGATCAGGCGCGTGCGGCGTTTGCCGTTTTGGGCGGGTGCTTCTTGATTGGGAGTGTTCATGGCGAGGTGCCTTGTTGTTTCTTGATTTTCTTGATTCAGGGCGAAGCGCTGTCAGTCGCGACGACTGCCAGTTGCTGTTCCCCTCTCCCGCGTGCGGGAGAGGGTCTCGCGTCAGCGAGGGGTGAGGGGGCTTCTTCCGATGAAGGCGCTTGCTCCGAGAGCGCAGCTCGATCTGCGTATCGAGCCCGGTGTCGACGCGCTGCTGCGTGAGCTTGAGCAAGTGTTCGCGCTGGGCGAGCTGGCGATCGGCGATGTCGGACAGCGTCCAGGCGCGATGCAGGTCGACGTAGGCCTGGGCGATGGCGCCGGCGAGCGCGAGCCGGGCGGCTTCGACGTCGAGCTCGCTCGCGGCCTGGGCGTCGCGCGCCTGCGACAGCTGCGCGGCCTGCTTGCCCCAGAAGTCCAGGTTCCAGCTCAGGTTGGCGCCGAGGTTGCTGACCCAGTAGGTATGCCCGCCGTAGGGCGGCGGCACGATGTAATTGGCCGACAAGCGCTGGCGCGAAGCCTCGCCGTCGATCGAAACGCCAGGCCGGTCTTCGGCGCTGATCGACAGGCTTTGCGCCTGCGCGGCGCGCACGCGGGCGAGCCCGGCCTGCAGGCTCGGGCTGTTGGCGAGCGCCTGGTCGACGAGCTTGTCGAGCTGCGGGTCGCCGAAGGCCTTCCACCAGCCGGCGGCGACCGGGGCCATCGGCGTGCCGGTCAGGCCGAGCGATTGCGGAGCCAGCGCGGTGGCGCGCGGATCTTCGACCTGCGGGGTGACGCAGCCCGCGAGCGCGAGCAGGGCGCCGGCCAGCGTGCCGGCGATCGCGAATCGGGATGGGCGGATCATGAAGCGCTGCCTTTGGGTTCGGACCCTTTGAGTTCTGAGGCACTCAGCTCGGACTCGGTGCGCGACAGTCCGCCGATGAGCTTTTCGATCAGACGCGTGAACTCGGCGAACTCGGCCGAGCTGAAATCGGCGAGCGCCTCGTTGAGCTTGGCGACGGCCAGCGGCGTCATCTCGTCGAGTTTTTCGAGCCCGGCTTCGGTGA
The DNA here is from genome assembly GCF_000271305.1 of Hydrocarboniphaga effusa AP103. Lineage (GTDB taxonomy): Bacteria > Pseudomonadota > Gammaproteobacteria > Nevskiales > Nevskiaceae > Hydrocarboniphaga > Hydrocarboniphaga effusa. The sequence goes on along the minus strand of NZ_AKGD01000001.1, from coordinate 1,552,126 downwards.
CTTCGAGCTCGACGACGCGGCGATCCTGGCGGCTGCGTTCACGGCTCAGGTAGCCGCGCTCTTCAAGCGAATCGATCAGCCGGGTCACCGCACCGGTGTCGTAATACATGCCCTTGCAGAGATCGCCCGCAGTACGCGCCGAGCCTTCGCGCAGCTTGGTCAGCACGATCCATTGCATGAAGTTGAGATCGTGCTCGGAGAAGGCCAGCGAGGCGCACTCGTGCATGCGCGCGTGCGCCACCTTGAGCAGGTAGCCGAGGCTCTTGTTCGAACGGAACGTCTTGGCGTCGTAGTGCTGGACCATGTGTCTGCCGATTCGTATTTCTGCCTAAGCAGATAATGAGGCGGCAGATGGTGATCTGGCAGTTACTGCTTGTCAATGGGAATTGGGATTTTCAAGCGGCAGGATTGGTGTCGCCGCGACCGCATGCTTGTCCTCTCTCCCGCTCGCGGGAGAGAGTCCCGCCGAAGGCGGGGAGAGAGGGCCAGGTCGGAAAATGCGCGCTCTTTACGAGCCGACCCTCTCCCGGCGCTGCGCGCCGCCCTCTCCCGCAAGCGGGAGAGGGGAACATCAACAGACGATCAAAAACTACGGCTTGACCACCTGTCCCGCCCCGATCCGCCGGCCCGGCCGGGCCCGGCGCTTGGCCGCCGTGCGCGGCTGGCGCACGAGCTCGCCGATGAAGCGGTGCAGCGTTTCGATCGCCTCGGCGCGACCGTCGCGGGCGTGCTCGCCCATGTGGCTGCGGTAGTAGCTCTCGTTGCCGAGGAAGCGATCGATGTCGCTCGGCGTCAGCGTGGCGAGGTTGCCGCGCATGCCCACGCCCATGCGTTCGATCATGTGCGCGTTCAGGCGCTGCTCGAAGGCCTGCTCGGGCAGCGCGAGGATCGGCTTGCCGAAGTGGATCGCTTCGCCGATCAGCTGGTTGCCCGCCGTGCTGACGACCCCGCGGCAACTCGCGAGATCGTTGACGAACCACTCGTTGCTCGGGGCGCGGAACTCGAGGTTGTCGCTCCTGCCGCGGTTCGGTGTGCCATAGACGACCACCGGGCAGTCGAGCAGGCGCAGCGCGCGGTCGACGTGCGGGCGGTACTGGTGCTCGCCCTTGTTGAAGTAGGCGAGAAGGAAATCCTTGGGCGCGGCCCCGCGCGAGACCGCGCTCGCGCGCAGCACTTCGTCGCGCAGCATCGGGCCGACGATGCGGGTGCCGCTCTGGCGCGGCTCGGCCGGGTAGAAGCTCGAAATGATGATGCGATCGGGCTGGCCCATCAGCGAGCGATAGCCGACCGCGTCGCGCATGCCGGAGAGCCAGAGCTCCGCCGGGAAGTGCGGCTTGCACCAGGCGATGATGCCGACGTGGTCGAAGCTGATGCGCGGCAGCTTGAGCTTGGCCGCGGCGCGGTGGCACCAGGCCTCGGAGTCCGAGATCACCAGCTGGATGCCGCGGTCGCGGAATTCGCGCTCGACCTGCTCCATGCCCGGGCCGTGCAGCAGCAGATCGGCCATCGGCCCCAGGTTCTCGCCGACGGTGCGCGGAATCGAATGTCCGCCGCGGCTGTTGTAGCGATAGCCGATCATCGGGATGCGCACGGTCGGGAACAGCGGGGCGAGCACGTCGTAGGCGTCGCCGGCCGTGAACACGGTGACCTCGTGCTCCTGCATCAGCGAGGGCAGCACGCTGAGGCTGCGCATGGCGTGGCCGCGGCCGTAGCCCATGACTCCATAGGCGATGCGCATGGCGATCTCCGGTCGATTTTTACGCCTGCCAGACTAGATCGCGTCTCTGCCAGATCGATGAAGATTCGGCGAAGCTTTCATGACAGCTTCGAGCAGCCGGTATCATTCAGCGGTGTTTGTCGCCCCTTACGGGCAATCCCTCATCTTTTAGCGAGAACAATGGAAGCTCTGGCCAACCCCGAAATGTGGGCCGCGTTGTTGACCCTCACCGCGCTCGAGATCGTGCTCGGCATCGACAACGTCATCTTCATCTCGATCATCGTCTCCAAGCTGCCTCAGCATCAGCAGGGCAAGGCGCGCACGCTCGGCCTGGCCGGTGCGCTGCTCACGCGCGTGGGCCTGCTGTTTTCGCTGGCCTGGCTCGCGAGTCTCACCGCGCCGCTGTTCTCGCTCGGTTCGCTGCCGGTTTCGGGCCGCGATCTGGTCCTGTTCTTCGGCGGCCTGTTCCTGCTCTACAAGGCCGGCAAGGAGATCGTCGAGATGCTCAGCGCGGGCGATCACGCGGCCGAGTCGGGCACCGCGACGCCGCGCAAGGTCATGAGCATGAGCGGCGCGATCGTGCAGATCATGATCCTCGACATCGTGTTCTCGCTCGACTCGGTGATCACTGCGGTCGGCATGACCAACAACCTGCCGGTGATGGTCGCGGCCATCGTCATCGCCATCATCACCATGATGTTCTTCGCCGGCCCGCTGTCGCGCTTCGTCGATGCGCACCCGACCGTGAAGATGCTCGCACTGGCCTTCCTGGTCATGATCGGCTTCGTGCTGATGGTCGAGAGCGCCCACGTCCACGTGTCCAAGGCCTACGTCTACGTGGCGATGGCGTTCTCGGTGGCGGTGGAGTTGCTGAACCTGCGGCTGCGGCACCGGCTCGACCCTCAGAGCGAGCCGGCCCTTTCGCCCGAAGAGGCTCTCAAGAAATAATCCGCCTTTGACACGAACCAGGGTCCATGCCGTGAGCCGCCAGATCATCCATACCGACGACGCACCCGCTGCCATCGGCACCTATTCGCAGGCCGTGCGCGTCGGCGACACCGTCTACGTCTCGGGCCAGATTCCGCTCGATCCGAAGACGATGACCTTGCTCAACGCGAGCATCGAAGACGAGATCCACCAGGTGTTCAAGAACCTGTCGGCGATCGCCAAGGCCGCCGGCGGCTCGCTCGACAAGGTCGTCAAGCTCAACGTGTTCCTGACCGATCTCGCCCACTTTCCGAAAGTGAACGAGATCATGGCGCAGTACTTCACGCAGCCTTATCCGGCGCGCGCGGCGCTCGGCATCAGCTCGCTGCCCAAGGGCGCGAACGTCGAAGCCGATGCCATCGTCGTGCTCGACTAAGCCGTCCTGAGCACCCGCAAAACGGTAGCGCCGGACGGCGGGCTGCAGACGCGGCTCGCCGATCTCAAGGGCTTCGGGCCGCAGCTCGCCGGCGTGCTGCGCGGCATCGGGCTCGAGACGCTGCAGGACCTGCTGTTCCATCTGCCGACGCGCTATGAGGATCGCAGCCGGCTGGTCGCGCTCGCCGATCTGCGCGACGGCGAGGACGCGCTCGTGCGCGGGCGCGTCGAAGCCTCCGAAGTGCGCTACGGCGGCCGTCGCTCGCTGCGCGTGGTGATCGGCGACGCCGGCCGCTCGCTGCTGCTGCGCTTCTTCTATTTCAACGATGCGCAGCGCAACGCGTTCAAGAACGGACGCTGGGTGCAGGCCTATGGCAGCGCGCGTTTCGCGGCCAGCGGCTTCGAGATGGTGCATCCCGAGTATCGCGTCGCCGACGATGTTTCCGAGTTCGAGATCGCGCAAGGCCTCACGCCGATCTATCCGCTGACCACCGGCGTCACGCAGGCGCGCCTGCGCCGGCTCGCCGAGCGCGCGCTCAAGGCTGCGGCGGGCGACGTGGGCCTGTCCGCGCAGCTGCCGGGCCTCGAAGGCCCCGGGACGCTCGCCGCGCTGCGCATCGTGCATGCACCGCCGACGCCCGAGGATGCACAGCTGCTCGTCGCCGGCAAGCACCCGGCGCAGCGCCGGCTCATCAACGAAGAGCTGCTCGCGCATCAGCTCTGCATGCGCCTGTTGCGTGCGCAGGTGCGCGCGCGGCCGGCGCCGGTGATTCCGGCAATGGAAAAAGCCGCCGATGCGCTGCAGGGCGTGCTGCCGTTCGAGTTCACCAAGGCGCAGCGCAAGGTGATCGGCGAAGTGGCTCGCGATGTCGCGGCGCGGCGGCCGATGCTGCGGCTCGTGCAGGGCGATGTCGGTTCGGGCAAGACCGTGGTCGCCGCATCGGCGATGCTCGCGGCGGCGAACGCGGGCTTTCAAAGCGCGCTGATGGCGCCTACCGAACTGCTCGCCGAGCAGCATTATCTGAATCTCTCGCGCTGGTTCGAGCCGCTCGGCATCGCGGTCGAGTTCATCGCCGGCAAGCTGCGCAAGAGCGAAAAGGACGCGCGGCTCGCACGCGTGGCGAGCGGCGAATCGCGCATCGTCGTCGGCACGCACGCGGTGTTCCAGAGCAGCGTGAGTTTCTCCAGGCTCGCGCTCGTGGTCGTCGACGAGCAGCATCGCTTCGGCGTACAGCAACGGCTTTCCTTGCGCGACAAAGGACCGCAAGGGTCGTCGCCACACCAGCTGATCATGTCGGCCACGCCGATCCCGCGCACGCTCGCGCAGACCGTCTACGCCGATCTCGATGTGTCGGTCATCGACGAGCTGCCACCGGGTCGCACACCGGTGACGACGGTGGTGCTCAACAACGCCCGGCGCGACGAGATGCTCACGCGCATCGGCGAGGCCTGTCGCGCCGGACGCCAGGCGTACTGGGTCTGCACGCTGATCGAGGAATCCGAGGAACTCGACGCGCAGGCCGCCGAAGTCACCGCCGCCCTGCTGCGCCAGGAACTGCCCGATCTGCAGATCGGGCTCGTGCACGGCCGGCTCAAGGGCGACGAGAAGGAAGCGCAGATGCGCGACTTCAAGGAAGGCCGCACGCAGCTGCTGGTCGCGACCACGGTGATCGAAGTCGGCGTCGACGTGCCGAACGCGAGCATCATGGTGATCGACAACGCCGAGCGCCTGGGCCTGGCGCAGCTGCATCAGCTGCGCGGTCGCGTCGGTCGCGGCGCGGCCGCGAGCCAGTGCGTGCTGATGTATCAGCTGCCGCTGTCGGAGGCGGCCAAGAGCCGGCTCGAAACCATGCGCTCGACCACCGATGGTTTCCGCATCGCCCAGGCCGATCTCGAACTGCGCGGTCCCGGAGAGATTCTCGGCCGCCGCCAGACCGGCGTGATCGGCCTCAAGATCGCCGACCCGGTGCGTGACCAGGCGCTGATCGCGCCGCTGCAGCAGCTCGCCGATGAATGGCTCGAGCGCTTCCCGCTCGATGCCAAGCGCCTGATCGCGCGCTGGGTCGGCGACGTCGAGAAATACGGACAGGTCTGACTCTTACACTGCGCGCATGAACACCTCTTCCACGCCGAGCTTCGCCGCCAAATTCGACATCTACTGGCGGCTGATGCGCTTTCACCGGCCGATCGGCATCTACCTGCTGCTGTGGCCGACGCTGTGGGGACTGTGGTTCGCGGCCGGCGGCCTGCCGCCGCTCAAGGTGCTGGTGGTGTTCGTGCTCGGCACCGTGCTGATGCGCGCCGCGGGCTGCGTCATCAACGATTTCGCCGATCGCGATTTCGACCCGCAGGTGGCGCGCACGCGCGATCGTCCGCTGGCGGCCGGCGAGATCGGCTCGGGCGAGGCGCTGCGGCTGTTCGTGGTGGTGGCGCTGATCGCGTTCGGGCTGACGACCTCGCTGCACAACGTGCGCGTGCTCGCGCTGGCGCTGCCGGCGGTGGCGATCGCGGCCGCGTATCCGTTCATGAAGCGATTCATCAGCATTCCGCAGGCGGTGCTCGGGCTCGCGTTCTCGTGGGGCATTCCGATGGCCTACGCGGCCGTGCGCGAGCGTTTGCCGATCGGCGAGATCGCCGCGCTGATGCTCGCGAACATCGCCTGGGTGATCGCCTACGACACCTACTACGCGATGGCCGATCGCGCCGACGATCTCAAGGCCGGCGTCAAATCGAGCGCGATCCTGTTCGGTCGCGCGGATCGCGTGATCGTGCTCGCGCTGCAATGGATCGCGCTGCTGCTGATGGCCGGCGTCGGTGTCGCGCACGCGCTCGGCTGGGCGTATTACGCGGGCCTGGCGCTGGCCGCGCTGACGACGCTTCACCAGTGGCGCATCACCGCGGCGCGCGAGCCGGCGGCCTGCATGCGCGCGTTCTTGCATAACCACTACTACGGGCTCGCGATCTTCGTCGGCACGGCGCTGTCTATGCCTCCGGTTTCCTTGTGAAGCCGTAGCTTCTTCCAGGATCCTCCATTCAGGAGCAGGGATGCTGCGCCAACTCGCCACCACCGCGCTGATCGCGTTCGCCGTGCTCGGCGCGGCCTGCAGCACGCACCTGGGCAAACCGAGCACGCCGGGGCCGGCGCGCGTGCAGACGCATTACGAGCGCGTGCGCGACCAGGTCTTCACGCCGGCCGACTGGCCCAAGCCGCTGCTCGCCGATGTCTACGTCCCCGAGGGCGCGGGCCCGTTTCCGGCCGTGCTCGTGATCCACGGCGGCGGCTGGGAGAGCGGCGATCGCGATCAGGTGAAGTCGATCGCCAAGCGCCTCGCGAGCCGCGGCTTCGTCGCCGTCAACGTCACTTATCGGCTGGTGCCCGAGGCGATCTTCCCGGCGCAGCTGCAGGACGTGCAGCAGGCCGTGCTGTGGACGCGCGCGAACGCGCAGCGCTTTCGCATCGACCCGAAGCGCATCGGCGCTTTCGGTTATTCGGCCGGCGCGCATCTGGCCGCGCTGCTCGGCGGCATCGGCGAGGCGCCGCCGCTCGGCAGGCCGGGGCTCGCGATCCAGGCCGTGGTCGGCGGCGGCACGCCGACCGATCTGACCCGCTCGGCCGGCGGCGGCCTGGTGCCGCGCTTTCTGGGCGGCAGCGTCGAGCAGAAACCGGCCGCGTACCGCGATGCCTCGCCGATCAATCACGTCAGCGCGGGCGACCCGCCGGTGTTTCTCTATCACGGCGGCGGCGACAGCCTGGTCAGCATCGATCACGCCAAGGATTACGAAAAAGCGCTGCAGGCGGCCGGCGTGCCGACCGAGCTTTACGTGCTGCGTGGGCGCGGGCACATCGGCGCCTTTCTGACCGATGGCAGCGCGGTCGATGCGGCGCTCGATTTTCTCGATCGCTACCTGCGCCGCTGAAGAAACGCCGCATCGCCGAAGTCATTCGACCCGCCCTGCGTGTGCGCAGAGCGGTGCGCCGCGTGGTTCAGGCTAAGGCGCGTTGGCAGCGGCGACCGCTGCGTCCATCTGCTGCTGGATGCGTTGCACATCGGCCATCGCCACATCGAGATAGGCGTTGACGCAGGCGGTGTAGGCCTGCGCCTGCTGGTTGTAGCGCTCGACCACGAGCTTGTACTGGGCGGCGGCCGCCGCGCTGTTGATGTCCAGCGGCGTGAACGGCTTAACCGGCTTGCTGCAGCTCATCGCCGGGTAGCGGCTGTCGGGCAGCCTGGAATCCTGTGCCTGCGCCTGCGACGACGCGAGCAGCAGGGCGAGGGCGACGAGGCTGGGTGAGCGTGCCGGATGGGGGCGCGCGTGCCGGGCGAGTGTCATGGTCGGGTTCGGTCGGAAAAACGCTTGCGCAACATAGCGGCTCGAACTGCGCGGCGCGCGCGGGTTTACACACTTTTACCCGGCAGTTTTGCCGGGCCCGCGCTCCGATTCACGGCGTGCGCGCGGCCGCCCAGGCTTCGATGCGCAGCGCTCCGGCCTTGCGGCAGACGCGCGCGAGCTCGTCGAAAGTGGCGCCGGTGGTCATCACGTCGTCGACGATCGCGACATGCAGGCCGTCGAGCCGGCGTGTCAGCTCGAACGCCTTGCGCAGATTGTGTCGCCGCTCGCTGGCCGATCGTCCGATCTGGTCGGGCGTCGCATGGACACGCCGCAGGCTGCGGACGTCGAGCTCGATATCGAGCGCCCTGCCGATTTCGCGCGCGAGCAGCTGCGCCTGGTTGTAGCCGCGGCTGATCAGCCGCCGCCAGTGCAGCGGAACCGGCAGCAGCAGATCGGGCGAGGCGCCGCCACGATGCTGCAGGCCTTCGGCCATCAGCCCGCCGAGCAAACGAGCCTGCTCGAAGCGCGCTGCGTACTTGAGCCCGAGAATGCCGAGCCGCACCGGCGGGGCGAGCCGGAACGGTGCCCAGGCCGCGTCGAAGCGTCGAGGCCGGCGCAGGCAGGCCGGGCAGGGCAGGCCGCGCGTCGACGGGATGGCGCAGCCCGGGCAGGCTTCGAGGTTCCAGGGCAGGTCGGCCTTGCAGCCTTCGCAGAGCAGCTCGGTGGCCGTCGGCAGCTCGCAGCACAGGCAATGCGGGCTGCTCAGCAGTCGTCTGACGGGCTCCAGCTTGTAAACCTGGAGGCGCCGAAGAAAGTTGACAGCCCTGGTGCCGGTTTTCACACTCGCTCCCCTCAATCCCCAAAAGTAGCCACGCGTGCCGCCTATGACGACCGCCGCCGACATCCGCCACGACTGGACCCGCGAAGAAGTCCAGGCCCTGTTCGACCTGCCCTTCATGGACCTGATGTTCAGAGCCCAGGAGTTGCATCGCCGCTACCAGAAGCCGAACACCGTGCAGTTGTCGACGCTGCTCTCGATCAAGACCGGCGCCTGTCCCGAGGACTGCGCCTACTGTCCGCAGTCGGTGCGCTTCGAAACCGGGCTCAAGAAGGAGCCGCTGATGGAAGTGCGCGCCGTGGTCGAGGCCGCTCGCGAGGCCCAGGCCAACGGGGCGACGCGCTTCTGCATGGGCGCGGCCTGGCGCAGCCCCAAAGACCGTGATCTCGACAAGGTCGAGGCGATGGTTCGCGAGGTCAAGGAACTGGGTATGGAAACCTGCGTGACCTTGGGCATGCTCAAGTCGCACCAGGCGAAGCGACTGGCCGACGCCGGGCTCGATTACTACAACCACAACCTCGATACCTCGCCCGAGTTCTACGGCAAGATCATCAGCACCCGCACGTATGAAGACCGTCTCGACACACTCGCCAACGTGCGCGCGGCCGGCGTGAAGGTCTGCAGCGGCGGCATCGTCGGCATGGGCGAACAGACCGCCGATCGCGCCGAACTGCTGCGCCAGCTGGCGACCATGGACGTGCATCCTGAGAGCGTGCCGATCAACGACCTCGTGCAGGTCGACGGCACCCCGCTCGCGATCGGCAAGCAGGAGCCGGTGCAGGGCCTCGACTTCGTGCGCGTGATCGCGGTCGCCCGCGTGCTGATGCCGAAGTCGTCGGTGCGGCTGTCGGCGGGCCGTCAGGCGATGTCGGACGAAACCCAGGCGATGTGCTTCATGGCCGGCGCCAACTCGATCTTCTACGGCGACAAGCTGCTGACCACCGAGAACCCGCAGAACGCCAAGGACCGCGCGCTGATCGCCAAGCTCGGCATGCAGATCGAAGGCAAGGTCACGACCGAAGTGGCGGTCGGCAATGCCGAGGACTGCCATCGGCATGGCGGCGCGGCCTGCGAGCATCATCAGCATCACGAACATGGGCACGAGCACGCGGCTGCGGTTTGAGCGTGATGGCTTCGCCGACGGCCGACGTGATTGATCCCCTCTCCCGCACGCGGGAGAGGGGTAGGGGTGAGGGAGCGCCGTTGGTCGGTGGCGCTGAGGAATCGGATTGTGCTCCCTCACCCGCCCCTGCGGGGCACCCTCTCCCGCAAGCGGGAGAGGGGAAGAAGCAAAGCCCGCTCGACGCCCGCCTGGCCCCGCAGCTCGACTCCCTGCGCGAACGCTCGCTCTACCGCAGCCGCCGTACCGTCTCGGGCCATCACGCGGTCCAGATGGTCGTCGACGGCAAACCCTGCCTGAATTTCTGCGCCAACGATTACCTCGGCCTGGCCACCGACCCGCGCGTCGCCGAAGCGGCGAAGCGGGCGATTTCGAACGGCGGCGTCGGCAGCACCGGCTCGGCGCTGATCAGCGGCTACGACGCCGAGCATCGCGCTTTCGAAGAGGAATACGCCGATTTCATCGGCCGCCCGCGCGCCCTGCTGTTCTCGACCGGAACGGCCGCGAACATGGGCGTGCTCAAGGCCTTGCTCGGTCGCGGCGACGTGGTGATCGCCGACGAGCTCAACCACGCCTCGCTGATCGACGGCGCGCGCGCGAGCCAGGCCGAATACCTTCGCGTTCCGCATGCCGATCTCGCGGGCTATGAGTCGGCGCTCGCCACGCTGGAGCCTTCGCGTTTCGCGGCCGTCGTCACCGACGGTGTCTTCAGCATGGACGGCGACATCGCCGACCTGCCGTCGCTGGCCAGGCTCACGCGGGCTGCCGGCGCGGCGCTGATCGTCGACGACGTCCACGGCCTGGGCGTGCTCGGCGAGCGCGGGCGCGGCAGCATCGAGTTGCTCGATACCGAGCCCGACGTGCTGATCAACGGGCTCGGCAAGGCGCTTGGCTGCGCGGGCGGCATCGTCGCGGGCTCCGAAACGCTGATCGAATTCCTGATCCAGCGCGCCCGCAGCTGGATCTTCTCGACCGCGCCGCCGCCCGCGATCGCGGCCGCCGCGCGCGAATCGCTGCGCATCCTGCGCACCGAACCCGAGCGCCGGGCCAAGCTGCTCGCCAATGTGCATCGTTTCATCGCCGGCGCCCGCGAGCGCGGACTGGCGATTCCCGAACGGCCGGTGGCGACGCCGATCCAGCCCGTGATGGTCGGCGACGATGCGCGCGTGATGGCGCTCTCGAACGAACTCATGCGGCGCGGCTTCTGGGTGGCCGGCATTCGCCCGCCGACGGTGCCGCGCGGCACCGCGCGCCTGCGCATCACCCTGTCGGCGGCGCACGAGTTCGGACAGATTGACGCGCTGCTCGACGCCCTGCACGACAGCCTCGCCGTGCTGGCGCCGGCCTGATCGCCTTGTCGAAGCTGCCGACCGTCTTCGTCACCGGCACCGATACCGGTGTCGGCAAGACCCACGTGAGTGCTGCGCTGCTGCGGGCTGCCCGGTCCAGCGGCCTGCGCGCCTGCGGCTACAAGCCGGTCGCGAGCGGCTGCGAGCGCGATGCCGGCGGCCGGCTGCGCAACGAGGACGCGCTGGCCCTGCTCGCGGCTTCCGGCGCGGACGAGACCTACGAGGCGGTGAATCCCTACGCCTTCGAACCGCCGCTGGCCCCGCACATCGCGGCGCGCGAGGCGGGCGTCGAGGTCGAGCTGCGCGTGCTCGACGCCGCGGCCGACCGGCTCGCCGCTCGCCACGACTGGCTGCTCGTCGAAGGCGCCGGCGGCTGGCGCGTGCCGCTCAACGATGCGGCCGACTTCGCCGACTGGGTCGGCGCGCGCGGCTGGCCGGTGCTGCTCGTCGTCGGCATGCGCCTGGGCTGCGTGAGCCACGCGCTGCTGACGGCCGAATCGATCCGCGCCCGCGGCCTGCATCTGGCCGGCTGGGTCGCCAACGAACTGCCGCCGCGACAGGATCGGCTCGACGAGAACATCCGCAGCATCGCCGATCGCGTCGGCGCTCCGTTGCTCGGGCGCATCGCCACCGGCGGCACGGATGCGGGCGAGGTCTTCGCGTCGCTGCGCAGCGTGCTGGCCTGAAGCCCCGGCGCCGAGCCCGTCGGAAAGCCCAATTCCCAAAAATTTTTGCGCCGGCTCAGCGGCATCCACTACAATCCGGCGGCTCGAAAGCCTCTGCACAGTGTGCGGCGCTCCCAGCCATCACCCGATACCAACCATGCCGCAACCATGCCGATCACACGCATCGTCATTGGGCCGAACGCGTCGCTGGATGTTCGCGGGGCGTTGTGGTTCCTGGGTTCGCTGAGCGCTCTGGCGCTTTCGGTGGCAGCAGTCTGCGTCTGGTTCGGTTTTTGGCCCGTGTTGCCGTTCGCGGGTGCCGAGATCATGGCGGTGACTGCCGCGGTGTGGGTCAGCCTGCGCCGCAATCGCTACCGGGAAGTGATCAGTGTGGACGACGAGCGAGTGCTGGTGGAGTTCGGACAGACGGGGCGAGCTGGCGCAGCCAGCATCGATTCGCGGATCGAGTTTCCAAGAGCGTGGGCACGGGTTGCGATCGAGGCGGGCCACTACCGCCATGATCCGAGCCGGCTGCGCCTGGGCAGCTCGGGGCAATGGGTCGAGATCGGCAGCTGTCTGACGGAAGAGGAACGCGCGGCCTTGGCCGTGCGGCTAAAACAAGTATTGTCCGCTAAGCCGGCTTGGGGCCGGGTGATTGCCACCGAGGGGGCCGACGGGTCCGCTGGGAAGCCTTTTGGAGACTAGAAGCATGCTGAAGATGCCGGGTTGGGCGCGCGCTATCGCGTTCTTGGGCTCACTTCTCGCCAGTGGTTCGGCGTTCGCCTACACGGGTGCGAAGTGGAATCTGCCCGAGGGTGTGACCGAGATCAGCCGCGAGGTCCACCATCTGCACATGATCATCTTCTGGGTCTGTGTGGTGATCGCCGTGGTGGTCTTCGGCGTCATGTTCTACTCGGTGTTCGCGCACCGTAAATCGCGCCATCCGAAGCCGGCCGATTTCCACGAGTCCACGCTCGTCGAAATCATCTGGACCACGATTCCGTTTCTGATTCTGATCGGCATGGCCATTCCCGCGGCCGCCACGCTCGTGCGCATGGATGACACGCGCAATTCCGAGCTGACCGTGAAGGTGACGGGCTATCAGTGGAAATGGCAGTACGAATATATCGGCGAAGACGTTTCGTTCTTCTCCACGCTGGCCGCCGATTCGAACAAGGCGCGCCAGCTGCAGTCGGGCATCGACGTCAACACGGTGCCGAACTACCTCGTCGACGTGGACAACCCGCTGGTGCTGCCGGTGGGCAAGAAGGTCCGCTTCCTGATCACCTCCAACGACGTCATCCACGCCTGGTGGGTGTCCGAACTCGCGGTCAAGAAGGACGCGATCCCGGGCTACGTCAACGAAATCTGGACCAAGATCGACCAGCCCGGCACCTATCGCGGCGTCTGCGCCGAACTCTGCGGCCGTGACCATGGCTTCATGCCGATCGTCGTGAAGGCGCTGCCGGAAGACGAATACGCGGCCTGGCTCGCTTCGAAGAAGCAGGGTGGCACCGAAGTCGCCGCCGCCGCTCCGGCCACCGCGACCGATGCGGCTCCGGCTGCCGCCGAAGCGCCGGCCGCTGCCGCCGTCGAAGAGAAGACCGAAGTCGCCGCTGCAGCGGCTCCGGCCGAAGCCGCCAAGCCTGCTGCCGCTCCGGCGGCCGACGGCGAGAAGATCTACAAGGCCAACTGCGCGGCCTGCCATCAGCCCACCGGTGCCGGCGCTCCGCCGACCTTCCCGGCGCTCGCCGGCGGCAAGATCGTCAATGGTCCGAAGGATGCGGTGATCGGCCAGGTGCTGCACGGCAAGAACATGATGCCGCCGTTCCCGCAGCTCTCGGACGCCGAGATCGCCGCGGTGGCGACCTACATCCGCAGCTCGTGGGGCAACAAGGCCGACGCGGTGAGCGCGGCCGACGTCGCGGCGCAGCGCAAGTAAGCCGCACGCGCCGCCGACCCCAAACAGATAGCAGTCGACAGAGTTTTTCGGAGTTTTCGCATGGCTCACACCGATCACGCCCACCACGACGATCACGCGCACCACGGCCCCGAGAAGGGGATCATGCGCTGGATCAAGACCACCAACCACAAGGACCTGGGCACGCTGTACCTGGTGTTCGCGTTCATCATGTTCTTCATCGGCGGCCTGATGTCGCTGGTGATCCGTGCCGAGCTGTTCACGCCCGGCATGCAGTTCGTGCATCCCGAGTTCTTCAACTCGATGACCACGCTGCACGCGCTGGTGATGATCTTCGGCGGCGTGATGCCGGCCTTCACCGGCCTGGCGAACTGGATGGTGCCGATGCAGATCGGCTGCTCCGACCTGGCCCTGCCGCGCATCAACAACTGGGGCTTCTGGATCCTGCCGTTCGCGTTCGCGCTGCTGCTGTCGACCCTGTTCCTGCCCTCGGGCGGCCCGGCCGGCGGCTGGACCATGTATCCGCCGCTCGTGCTGCAGATGGGCGAAGGCTTTCCGTTCCTGATCTTCGCCGTGCACTTGATGGGTATCAGCTCGATCACGGGCGCCATCAACGTCGCCGTGACGATCCTGAACATGCGCGCGCCCGGCATGACGCTGCTGAAGATGCCGCTGTTCTGCTGGACCTGGCTGATCACCGCCTACCTGCTGATCGCGACCATGCCGGTGCTCGCCGGCGCGGTGACCATGCTGCTGACCGACAAGTACTTCGGCACGAGCTTCTTCACGGCTTCGGGCGGTGGTGACCCGGTCCTGTTCCAGCACGTGTTCTGGTTCTTCGGCCACCCCGAGGTGTACATCCTGATCCTGCCCGCGTTCGGCGTCGTCTCGACGATCATCCCGACCTTCGCGCGCAAGACCTTGTTCGGCTATGACTCGATGGTCTATGCCACTGCCTCGATCGCGTTCCTGAGCTTCATCGTCTGGGCGCACCACATGTTCACGGTCGGCATGCCGCTGGCCGGTGAGCTGTTCTTCATGTTCAGCACCATGCTCATCGCGGTGCCGACCGGCGTGAAGGTGTTCAACTGGGTGGCGACGATGTGGAAGGGCTCGATGACCTTCGAGACCCCGATGCTGTTCGCGGTCGCCTTCGTGTTCCTGTTCTCGATCGGCGGCTTCTCGGGCCTGATGCTCGCGGTCGCCCCGGTGGACTTCCAGTACCACGACACCTATTTCGTGGTCGCGCACTTCCACTACGTGCTGGTGCCGGGCGCGGTGTTCTCGATCCTCGCGGGCGTCTACTACTGGATCCCGAAGTGGACCGGCCGCATGTACAACGAAACGCTCGGCAAGCTGCACTTCTGGCTGTCGGCGATCGCCATCAACGTGACCTTCTTCCCGCAGCATTTCTCGGGTCTGGCTGGCATGCAGCGCCGCGTTCCGGACTACGCGGTGCAGTTCACCGACTTCAACCAGATCTCCACGATCGGCGCTTTCGTGTTCTTCATCGCCCAGTTCATCTTCATCGGCAACATGCTCAAGTGCATGTTCAAGAAGGGCACCAAGGCAACCGACCGCGTCTGGGAAGGCGCGCACGGCCTGGAGTGGACGGTGCCGTCGCCGGCTCCGTATCACACCTTCGTCGATCCGCCGTACGTCGGTGACGCCGAAACGCAGAACCTGCACGACACCACCCACGCGCACGCCGGTCATCACTGATCGCGTCGCTATCGATGAGTGCAATGGAAGCTGATCGCAAGCGGGCCCGGCGCAACGTGATTCTCGCGCTGGTGCACGTGGCGCTCGTGATCGTCGTGCTGGCCGGCTTCGTCTACGCGCAGACCCGGCGCTGAGCCGCATGAGCGCCACGGAACAGGGCCGCAAATCGGTACGCCGCACGGCCTTGATCATGGTCGCGGTGGTCGCCGGCATGTTCGGCTTCGGCTACGCGACGGTGCCGCTGTACAACGCGCTGTGCACGTTCATCGGCCTCAACGGCAAGGTGTCGACCGAGGCGGTCAGTGAAAGCGGTGGGGCCGCGGTCGACAAGACGCGGCTCGTGAAGGTGCAGTTCGTGACCACCGTGAACGGCGGTCGCAATTGGGAGTTTCGTTCGGAGCAGGCACAGGTCGAAGTGCATCCGGGCGAGTTTTCGACGGTGATGTTCCATGCTCGCAACACCGAGGACCACGACATCGTGGCCCAGGCGGTTCCGAACGTTGCACCCACCACCGCCGCAAGGCATTTGCGCAAGTCGGAGTGCTTCTGCTTCAACAACCAGCCGTTCAAGGCCGGGGAAGAGAAGGAGATGCCGGTGCGCTTCGTGATTGATCCGGAGTTACCGCCGGAAGTGGATACGGTGACCCTGTCGTATACTTTTTTTGACGTGACGCAGACCGCTGGAAAGAGCGCGCCTGCTTCGCCCAACAGCTAGCACGAGGTTTGAGAGAGACCCATGGCGACGCCAGCCGCAACCCACGATCACGCCCCGGACAAGAGTCACTATTTCGTTCCGGAGCCCACGGCCTGGCCGTTCATCCTGACTGCGGCTCTGGTGGCCGTCGTCATCGGCGTCTGGGGCTATCTCGAAGAGCAGCACGTCGGCATGCTGCCCGTGTGGATCGGTGCGGCGCTGGCCATCTACATCGTGTTCCGCTGGGTGCGCGGCATCTGCCTCGAGAGTGAGAGCGGCGCGTACAACGCGCAGGTCGATCGCACCTATCGCATGGGCATGGCCTGGTTCATCTTCTCCGAGGTCATGTTCTTCGCCGCCTTCTTCGGCGCGCTCTGGTATACCCGCGAAATGTCGGTGCCGTGGCTCTCGGGCGAGGGCGCCAAGGTCGCCACGCACCTGACGCTGTGGCCCGGTTTCGAGAACACTTGGCCGACCAACGGCCCGGCCGCGGTCGGCGGAAAGTTCGAGACGGTCGGCGCCTGGGGCCTGCCCTTCGTCAACACCGTGCTGCTGATCACGTCGGGCATGACGCTCGAGAAGGCGCATCACGATCTCAAGGAAAACCACCGCCTGTCCTGCATCATCTGGATGTGGGTCACGGTCGCGCTGGGTTCGCTGTTCCTGTACTTCCAGGCCAGCGAATACATCCACGCCTACCACGAGCTCAACCTCAAGCTCACCTCGGGCGTCTACGGCTCCACCTTCTTCATGCTCACGGGCTTCCACGGCTTCCACGTGACGCTCGGTACGCTGATGCTCGCGATCATCGCGATCCGCCTGATGCTCGGCCATTTC
This sequence comes from Hydrocarboniphaga effusa AP103, assembly GCF_000271305.1. Taxonomy (GTDB): domain Bacteria; phylum Pseudomonadota; class Gammaproteobacteria; order Nevskiales; family Nevskiaceae; genus Hydrocarboniphaga; species Hydrocarboniphaga effusa. The sequence goes on along the minus strand of NZ_AKGD01000001.1, from coordinate 1,535,569 downwards.
AAGCCCGACAGCCACTTCGGCTTCGAGGGCGTGGCCTGGTACTGGCACTTCGTGGACGTGGTCTGGATCGGCCTGTTCATCTTCGTCTACATCGTCTGATCCTCGATCAGGCGACGTGGTCAGCAAAAAGGCCCGCTCAGCGGGCCTTTTTGCTGTACGGATGCGATTCCGCGTTTCGGTTTCGAAGCCTCAGCCACCGACCCCGTGCGGCTTGATCCAGCCGAAGAAGAAGGCGAGGACCAGGAAGATCAGCAGCAAGGCCTGCAGGCCGACGCGCCAGATCAGGGCCCACAAGGCGCGGCGCTGGGTGCTCGGATCGCGCACGACGAAGTAGCCGCCGGCGAGCAGGGCGACGATGATCGCGACCAGGAAGATGACGATGAATCCGTTGACGACCATATGTCGATGTTGTCCAAGGCGCTCCAGGCTGAGCGGCGCATGGTATCGCCGTTCTCGGTCGCTGCTAATGCCCGCATCTTCGCCATTCCCGACTGAAGGCCGCCCGACCGTTCGATGAGTGCTTCTTCATACAGCCGACTGCAGTTCCGCCCACCGCTGTGGGCCTGGCTCGGCCTGCTGCCGTGCCTGGCCTTGCTGATCACGCTCGGAACCTGGCAACTCGATCGCGGAATCCGCAAGATCGCCCTGCAACAGACGCTCGACGAGGCGGGGCAGCAGGCGCCGACGGCGCTGTCGCGCAGCAGCGAGGCCGCGCAGAAGGACGGCGCCCTGCACGCCCAGGCCGTGGGTCGCTACGACAGCGCGCACCAGCTATTGCTCGACAATGAAGGCTACGAAGGTCGCCCGGGGTATCATGTGCTGACCCCGCTTCGACTCGACGACGGCGCCATCGTCATCGTCAACCGTGGCTGGGTGCCGCAGACGGCGAGCCGTAGCCAGCTGCCGAATGTCGCGGTCGGCGAGGAGACGCGGCAGGTGGCCGGCCTCTGGCGCGAGCCGGCCCGTCCCGGTTTGCGACTGGCCGTCGACAACTGCGCAGGCGAGGCCTGGCCCCGCGTGCTGCAGTATCCGGAGGTGAAGGATTTTCGCTGTCTGCTCGGCGAGGCCGTGTTGCCGGGCGTGCTCTTGCTGCAGGCCGACGCCGCCGATGGCTACGTGCGCGACTGGCGCGTGAGCACCGGTTTTCCGCCGCAGCGGCATTACGCCTATGCGGCCCAGTGGTACGCGTTCGCGGCCACTCTGTTGTTCCTGTTCGTGAAGCTCAACCTCAAACGCATTCCGAGAAGTCCCGACGCATGAACGCTGCTCCGCCCACCGCCGGCCCTCGCTCGCGCCTCACCGGCCGCACGCAGTTCGTGCTGCTCGCCCTGCTGTTCTTCGCCCCGTTCGTCGCGGCCTGGTCGCTGTATTTCTATTTTCCCGACGCCCGGCCGACCGGCACGACCAACTACGGCCAGCTCGTGAACCCGCCGCTGCAGCTGCCGAACTGGTCGCTCACCGAGCCCGACGGCAGCGCCTCCACCACCGAAGCCCTGCGCGGCAAATGGCTGCTGATCCAGCTCGTCGATGGCGACTGCGAGAAGCTTTGCACCGATCGCCTGGTCACCACGCGGCAGATGCGCACCGCGCTCGCGGCTGAGCGCGAGCGCCTGCAGCGCGTCGTGATCGGCAACGACGCCGCCGGCCTCGCGGCCCTGCAATCGCGGCTCGCGGCCGAGCAGCCCGACGTCAGCTGGCATGCGATCGCCGACCTCGGCGAAGCGCGCCGCTTCTTCGGCTCCACCGATGCCGAGACGCTGTTCCTGGTCGATCCGGCCGGCAATTACCTGATGCTGTATCCGGGCGGCCACGGCGTGCAGGCCGATTTCAAGGGCATGCAAAAAGACATCAACAAGCTGCTCAAGCTGTCCCGCCTGGGCTGATAGGTCACTAAAATGCCGTCCGCCGCGTCCGCGTCGCCTCACACGTCACCGTCCATGCTCTGGTTCCGCCGCATCAATTTCACCGCCGTGCTGCTGTGCTTCGTCGTGGTGGTGTTCGGCGCCTTCGTGCGGCTGTCGGATGCCGGCCTCGGTTGCCCGGACTGGCCGGGCTGCTACGGACACGTCGGCGTGCCCGAGGCCGATCACGATGTCGCCCAGGCCCAGCAGGCCTTTCCGGAGCGTCCGGTCGAGGCGCACAAGGCCTGGAAGGAAATGATTCATCGCTATCTGGCCTCGACGCTGGGTTTCCTGATCGTGGCGCTCGCGCTGATGAGCACGCGCATCAAGGGTGCGCCCAAAAAACTGCCGTGGGTGCTCGTCGGGCTGGTCGTGTTCCAGGGCATGCTCGGCATGTGGACGGTCACCCTGCTGCTCAAGCCGCTCGTGGTCACCGGCCATCTGATCGGTGGATTGACCACGCTATCGCTGCTGCTGGTCCTGTGGCTGTCCGGCCGCGCGCACGGCGCCGCCAAGGCGCCGCGCCCGCTGATCGGCGTCGCCACCATCGGCCTGATCCTGGTGGCCCTGCAGATCTTCCTGGGTGGCTGGACCAGCACCAATTACGCCGCGCTGGCCTGCCCGGATTTCCCGACCTGCCATTACCGGCTCGTGCCCGAAACCGATTTCAAGACCGCGTTCACGCTCTGGCACGGGCTCGGCATCAATTACGAACACGGCATTCTCGATGCGCGCGCGCGCGTGACGATTCATTGGATGCATCGCGTCGGCGCGCTCGTGGTGAGCCTGTTCCTGCTGCTGCTCGCGGTGGCGCTGCTGCGCTGTCGCGAAAGCGTCTGGAAGCATTTCGGCCAGGCCGTGCTCGCGGTGCTCGCGCTGCAGATCACGCTCGGCATCACCACGGTGCTGTTCCAGCTGCCACTGCCGCTGGCCACCGCGCACAACGCCGGAGCCGCGCTGCTGCTGAGCACGCTGCTCGCGCTCAACGTGCGCCTGCGTCAGGCGCCTCCGCGCTGACATGGGCACGAGTTCCGATATGACCTCCGCCGCCGAACAACCCAGCTCGCTGCTCCACGAGTACTACGAGCTGTGCAAGCCGCGCGTGGTCATGCTGATCGTGTTCACCGCGATCATCGGCATGTTCCTCGCGGTGCCGGGACTGCCGCCGATCGCGGCGCTGGTCTGGGGCACGCTCGGCATCACCTTGCAGGCCGCTTCGGCCGCCGCGATCAACCAGATCATCGATCGCAACATCGACGCCAACATGGCGCGCACCTGCGGCCGTCCGCTCGTGACTGGCCGCCTCGGCATGACCGAGTCGATCGCCTTCGCGACCGTGATCGGGCTCGCGGGCTTCGTCGTGCTGTGGTTTCTCGTCAACCCGCTCACGGCCGTGCTCACGCAGTTCACGCTGGTCGGTTACGCAGGCATCTACACGCTGTATCTGAAGCGCGCGACGCCGCAGAACATCGTCATCGGCGGCGCTGCGGGCGCTGCGCCGCCGGTGCTCGGCTGGGTGGCCGCGACGGGCGAACTGCATGCGCATTCGCTGATCCTGTTCCTGATCATCTTCATCTGGACGCCGCCGCATTTCTGGGCGCTCGCGATCGAGCGTCGCGACGAGTACGCCAAGGCCGGAGTGCCGATGCTGCCGGTCACGCACGGCATCGAATTCACGCGCACGCAGGTGCTGCTCTATACGGTGCTGCTCGTCGTCGTCACGATCCTGCCATTCGTGACCGGCATGAGCGGGCTGCTGTATCTGATCGGCGCGCTCGGGCTCGGCGGCGTGTTCCTGTACTACGCCTGGCGGCTCAAGTTTTCACCGGTTCCGGGCCTGCCGATGCGCACCTTCGGCTATTCCATCGTGTATCTGATGGGCCTGTTCACGTTCCTGCTCGTCGATCATTACGTGCGGCTGTTCTAGCTTTTCGAGCGCCTCATTCCCCAGCGTGCTTTCGACGTATAGCGGTTCAGATTCGCTTGGGTATGCTGTGTGTTCCGACCGGCACATCGAGCAGCACTGAATGAGCGACGACCGTTTGCGCGTGGTGGTGGGCTGGCACATGCACCAGCCCGAGTATCGCGACCCCGCCACGGGCGTCTCGGCGCTGCCTTGGACGTACCTGCACGCGATCAAGGATTACGCCGACATGGCGGCGCATTTCGAGGCCGAGGTGTCGGCTCGCGGCGTCGTCAACTTCGCCCCGCTGCTGCTCGAACAGCTCGAAGCACGTGCGCAGACCATCGCCGATTTCCTCGCCCGCGGCGCCGAACTCAAGGAGCCGCTGCTCGAGGCGCTCGTCGCCGAGCACTATCCGCCTGACGCGAATACGCGAGCCGCGCTGATCCAGGCAGGATTGCGTTCGCACAAGGAGCGCCTGATCGCACGCTGGGCGCCTTATGCGGCGCTCGCGAAGATCGCCGAGCGCATCGATCAGGAGCACGAGTTCGCGGCGTATCTGTCCGATGCCTACATCGCCGATCTGCTGACCTGGCTGCATCTGGCCTGGATGGGCGAGACGGTTCGCCGCGACAACGCATTCGTGCAGCAACTCGCCGAGCAGGGCCGCGGCTACACGCTGCAGCAGCGACGCGAACTGCTCGAACTGATCGGCCAGATCACCGCCGGCATCATCCCGCGCTATCGCAAGCTCGCCGAAAGCGGACGCGTGGAACTCACCACCACGCCTTACGGGCATCCGATCGTGCCGCTGCTGCTCGATCTGCAATCGGCGCACGAGGCGATGCCGGGCGCTCCGCTGCCGACTTCCGCCGCGCAGTATCCGGGCGGCATCGATCGCGCACGCTGGCACTTCGAACGCGGGCTGCAAGTGTTCGAACGCTGCTTCGGCTTTCGACCCGAAGGTTGCTGGCCGTCCGAAGGTTCCATCAGCGAGGCGACGCTCAAACTGCTGCCTGAGTTCGGCTTTCGCTGGACGGCTTCGGGCGGCAACGTGCTGCATCACAGCGTGCTCAACGCGGGCCTGCGCTCGGCGCCCGCCAACGCGCCCGTGCAGTTCGGCGACAACCCGCTGGCCTGCGTCTTCCGCGACGACGAGCTCTCCGACGCGGTCGGCTTCCAGTATCAAACCTGGCACGCAGACGACGCGGTCACGCATCTGCTGCAACGCCTCGAATCGCGCGCCTGGCAAACGCCCGGCGGCCTGTTGCTGATCTATCTCGACGGCGAGAACGCCTGGGAGTTCTATCCGCACAACGCCTACTGGCTGCTGTCGACGCTGTACGCGCGCATCGCCGCGCATCCGCAGCTCAGGCTCTCGACGATGTCCGAAGCGTTGGCCGGACAAGCGCGGCTTTCGCACCTGCCCAGGCTCACGGCCGGCAGCTGGGTTTACGGCACGTTCTCGACCTGGATCGGCAGCGCCGACAAGAACCGCGGCTGGGATCTGCTCGTGCATGCCAAGAACGCCTACGACCGCGTGGTCGCGAGCGGGCGCCTGTCGCCAGCCGAACTCACGGCCATCGATCGCCAACTCGCGGTTTGCGAGGGATCGGACTGGTTCTGGTGGCTTGGCGACTACAACCCCGATCGCGCGGTCAGCGATTTCGAATCGCTTTATCGCCTGCACCTGCGCCGGCTCTACGAAATGCTCGGTGAGCCGCCGCCGGCCGAACTCGCGGCCGTGCTGAGCTTGGGTCAGGGCGATCCGGCCGCCGGCGGCGTGATGCGCGCGAACTAGGGACTTGGGAAAAGGACTTCCGATGACGCTCCAAGCTGTGCCGGCCGCGACGGTGCCGGTCAATCCGCTGGCCAGGCGCCGAGCCGGCGTGCTTGCGCACATCACCTCGCTCCCCGGGCCGCTCGGCAACGGCGACTTCAGCCACGATGCCTACCGTTTCGTCGATTTCGCGGTGCGCGCCGGATTTTCGATCTGGCAGGTGCTGCCGCTGAATCCGACGCACGAGGATGGCTCGCCGTACTACAGCACCTCGGCGAACGCCGGGAACCCACTGCTGATCAGCCTCGACTGGCTCGTCGATCGCGGCTGGCTCGCCGGCTACGATCGCGGACTGAGCCGGGTCGGGGCACGCGAGCATCGCGCGGCGTGTCTGCGCGAGGCGCACAAGAAGTTCTTCGAAACCGCTTCGGCCGATTGGCTGGCCCGCTATCGCCGCTTCTGCCACGAAGCCGACCACTGGCTCGAAGACTACGTGCGCTTCGTCGCCTTCGACGCGCAATACAACAGTGGCTGGATCGACTGGCCCAAAGCGGTACGCGATCGCAAGGGAGCGGCCTACGAGCGCGCGGTCGAGGCGGTCGCCGAGCGTTGCGATTTCGAGCGCTTCCAGCAATTCATCTTCGCGATGCAATGGGCCGATCTGCGCGCCTACGCCAACGATCGCGGTCTCTATCTGTTCGGCGATTTGCCGATCTTCGTCGCCCATCACAGCGCCGACGTCTGGGCGCGGCCCGCGCTCTGGAAGCTCGACAAAGCCGGCCAACCGACCGTGGTCGCCGGCGTGCCACCCGATTACTTCTCCGAAACCGGGCAGCTCTGGGGCAACCCGCTGTATCGCTGGCCCGAGCATCAGAAGCACGGCTACGACTGGTGGCTGCAGCGGCTGGCCCGCCAGCGCGAGCTGTTCGACCTGCTGCGCATCGATCACTTTCGCGGCCTGGAAGCTTGCTGGGAGATTCCGGCCGGAGACGAAACCGCGGTCAACGGCAGCTGGGTCAAGGCGCCCGGCGAGGAATTGCTGACGGCGGTGTCCGAAAAGCTCGGCGCCCTGCCGCTGGTGGCCGAAGACCTCGGCGACATCACGCCCGAAGTCGACCAGCTGCGGAAGCGCTTCGGACTGCCGGGCATGCGGGTGATGCAATTCGGATTCGACGGCGACCCGGCCAACCCGCATCTGCCGCACAACTACATGGTCGATTCGGTGGCCTACACGGGCACGCACGACAATGCCGTGACGCGCGAATGGTTCGAAAACCTCGACGAGCAGAGCCTGGCCGACGTGCGGCGCTACCTGCCCGACCCGGCACCGATGCCAGACCCGCTGATCCGCGCGATCTACGCTTCGTGTGCGCAGCTCGCGATCGTTCCGATGCAGGACGTGCTGAGCCTCGGCGCAGGCAACCGCATGAATACGCCGGGCACGCTGGCCGATACCAACTGGACCTGGCGTTTCGACTGGAGCGAACTCGCCGTCGGGCGGACTCAGGAGCTCGCCGGGCTCGCGAAGCTCTACAACCGCTGACCCTGCGAAATACGAAGCAGCGACTGCAGCAAAGATAAAGCCCGCTGATAGCGGGCTTTATCTTTGCTCAACTCGATGAAGCAAGCCGATCAGGCCGGCAATGCCTCGATGGCCTTGCGCAGCTTCTTCATCGCCGCGGCCTCGATCTGGCGGATGCGCTCGGCCGACACGCCGTACTCGTCCGCCAGCTCCTGCAGGCCGGCCTTCTGGCCATCTTCCGACAGCCAGCGGCGCATCAGGATGCTCTTGGCACGGTCGTCGAGCTTGGCGAGCGCGTTGCGCATGGTGGTTTCGCGGCGCTCGTTCCAGCCGGCGTCCTCGATCTCGGCGTAGGTCGAGTCTTCGGTCGCCAGATAATCTTCCGGCACGTAGCTGGTTTCCTCGCTGTCTTCCGTGGTCATGCTGAAGGACACGTCGTGCCCGCCCAGGCGCGATTCCATCTGCATGACTTCTTCGGGCTTGACCTTGAGATCCTTGGCGATCGCCTCGACCTCGGACTGGTTCATCCAGCCCAGGCGCTGCTTGGCCGAGCGCAGGTTGAAGAACAGCTTGCGCTGGGCCTTGGTCGTGGCGATCTTCACGATGCGCCAGTTCTTGAGGATGAACTCGTGAATCTCGGCCTTGATCCAGTGCACCGCGAAGCTGATCAGTCGCACGCCGACGTTCGGGTCGAAGCGCTTGACGGCCTTCATGAGGCCGACGTTGCCTTCCTGGATCAGGTCGGCCAGCTGCAGGCCGTAGCCCATGTAGCCGCGGGCGATGTGAACCACGAAGCGCAGGTTGGAGAACACGAGTTTCTGCGCGGAGGGCAGATCCTGCTCATCGTGCAGACGATGAGCGAGGCGGGATTCTTCTTCGGCGTCCAGCACCGGGATGCGCGAGACCGACTGGATGTACGACTCCAGGCTGCCCGACAGCGGCATCAGAGCGGCGCCGGTATTGGCGCGCAGGCTCAGGGCGGTGGATTGCGTCATGACTTACTCCATTAGGACGGCTGCTACCCAGAGCATTACCGTGTGAGGCAATGCTAGCAGTCGGAATCATAGAGTGCTAAGGCTATGGAAAGTTCGCTTGATGCGGTTTGAATTTATCAATCGCCACGATCGGCAAAACGCAAAGTTCTACAAATAATCACGTCTGTGCGACGGCGAGTCCCCCCTTTCGGGGAGAAGCGGAACGGCTCCCGTAAGATGGCTCCGTCGCCCGCTCACTCAAGCTTCGGGAGTTCCAATTCGCATGCGCCGTCAACGCAACGCCAAGATCGTCGCCACGCTGGGTCCCGCGAGCAGGGATCGCGAAACCATCGAAGCCCTGTTTCGCGCCGGCGCCGACGTCTTCCGCCTGAACTTCAGCCATGGCTCGCACGAGGATCACCGGGCGCGTTTCGAGCTGATCCGCGAGATCGAGCGCGAGCTCGGGCGGCCGATCGGCATCCTGATGGACCTGCAGGGGCCGAAGCTGCGCATCGGCACCTTTGCCGCCGGGCCGATCAGGCTCGAACCCGGCCAGCCCTTCCTGCTCGACCTGCGCCGCGAAGTGGCCGGCGACAGCACGCGCGTGGCGCTGCCGCACCCGGAAATCTTCGCCGCGCTGACCGAGGGCACCGACCTGCTGCTCGACGATGGCCGCATCCGCCTGCGCGTCGAGCGCTTCGACGCCCTGCATGCGCAGACCCGCGTGATCACCGGCGGCTCGCTGTCGGAGCGCAAGGGCGTCAACGTGCCGGGCGTGACCCTGCCGATCTCGGCGCTGACCGAAAAAGACCGCCGCGATCTCGATTTCGGGCTCGAGCTCGGCGTCGACTGGATCGCGCTGTCGTTCGTGCAGCGGCCCGAGGACATCGAGGAGATCAAGGCCATTGTCCAGGGCCGGGCGGGCATCGTCGCCAAGCTCGAGAAGCCCGCCGCCATCGGCCAGCTCGACGCCATCGTCGAGGCCACCGACGCGGTGATGGTGGCCCGAGGCGATCTCGGCGTGGAAATGCCGGCCGAGTACGTGCCATCGATCCAGAAGCGCATCGTGCGCAGCAGCCGTCGGCTCGGACGACCCGTGATCGTCGCCACGCAGATGCTCGAATCGATGATCTCGGCCCCGGTACCGACGCGCGCCGAGGCCTCCGACGTCGCCACCGCGATCTACGACGGCGCCGACGCGGTGATGCTGTCGGCCGAATCGGCGGCCGGCCAGTACCCGGTCGAGGCGGTGCGCATGATGGACCGCATCATCGCGCAGACCGAATCCGACCCCTATTACCGCGAGGTCATCGACGCGGCGCACACCCCGCCGCAGGCCGACATCGCCGGGGCGATCGGCGAGGCCGTCTGCGCGATCGCGGGGCGGCTCAAGGCCGCGGCGGTGGTCACCTACACGAGCTCGGGCTACTCGGCCCTGCGCGTCGCGCGCGAGCGTCCGGAAGCGCCGATCATCGGCATGACGCCGCGCGCCGACACTTCGCACCGGCTCACGCTGGTCTGGGGCATTCACCCGGTGATCACGCCCGACGTCGCGAGCGTGACCGAGATGACCAACTTCGCGAGCTGGACCGCGTCCGAGGAAGGCTTCGCGCGCGCCGGCCAGACCGTGGTGATCGCCGCCGGCATGCCGTTCGGCGCGCCGGGGCACACCAACCTGCTGCGCGTGGCGCAGGTCGGTGGCGAGGCCTCGACCGGCGCTTGATCGATGGCGGGTGACGCGGCTGCGCCGCCAGCCCGCCTACGGCGCTCCGAGCTCGGCGCAGCGCTTTTGCAGCAGCGCATGCAGCTCTCGGATCGACGGAAGGAATTGCTTGCGGTGCGGGCAGACCAGGCTCAGCGGCGTCGCCTCGGTGGGCTGGCCCGCTAATAGCAATTCAAGCCGGCCGGCGCGCACGTCGGAGCAGACGTCGAGCCAGGACTTGTAGGCGATGCCCTGGCCGTCGATCGCCCAGCGACGCGCGACGTCGGCATCGTCGCAAGCCAGCGCGGCTTTCATCGTCACCGTCTGCCGGCGCCCGCCTTCGAGCGGGAACACCCATTTGTCGTAGAGACGGCCGTCGAGCCCCCAGAGCAGGCCGTCGTGGGCGCGCAGTTCGTCGAGCGACTGCGGGCGACCCTTGCGCCGCAAATAGTCCGGCGAGGCGACCAGCACGCGCCGGTTGTGCGGAGCCAGCGGCAGCGCGACGTAGCTGGAGTCCTCGATGCGCCCGTAGCGGATCGCCACATCGACCGGATCCCGATACAGATTCGTCACCTGATCCGAGAGCGACAACCGCAGGCTCAGCTGCGGATGCGCATTGCGCAGCTCGGCGAGCCAGGGCAACAGCATGTTGCGGCCGAAATCCGATGGCGCCGCGAGCTGCAGGACGCCGCGCAGCGCACCCGATTCCGCGTGCAGGCTGTCGCGGCCCTCGCGCAGTTGGGCCAGCGCCTGCTGCGCGTGGGGCAGGTAGCGCTCGCCCTCGGCGGTCAGCCGCAGGCTGCGCGTCGAGCGCGCGAACAGCCGGATGTCGAGCTCGCGCTCCAGCCGCTGGATCGCGGCGCTGACCTGGGCCGGCAGCAGGTCGGCCTCGCGGGCCGCGTTCGAAAAGCTGCCGAGCGCGGCCGTGCGCACGAACAGGCTCAGGTCGTCGAGACGGATCATTTTCTTCACTGGTGTGAAAGTGATGTTCGATTCTGCGGGTTTCTCGGATCAATGGAGGGGTGCAGCATGGCCGCCTGTTCCCCATCACCAGAGTTCGACATGAAAGCCATCGTCTACACCCGGCAGGGCCTGCCGATCGAAGACCCGCAGGCCCTGCACGAGATCGAGTTGCCGCGCCCGACGCCGGGCCCGCGCGACCTGCTCGTGAAGATTCGCGCCGTATCGGTCAACCCGGTCGATACCAAGGTCCGCCGCAATGCGGTCACCGAAACCCCGCGCATCCTCGGCTGGGACGCGGTCGGCTCGGTCGTCGAAGTCGGTTCGGACGTCAGCCTGTTCAAGCCCGGCGACGAGGTCTATTACGCGGGTTCGATCGCGCGGCCCGGCAGCTACGCCGAATACGGGCTCGTCGACGAGCGCATCGCCGGCCACAAGCCGGCTTCGCTGCCCGACGCGCAGGCCGCGGCCCTGCCGCTGACCTCGATCACCGCCTGGGAATTGCTGTTCGATCGCCTCGGCATCGCCGAAGGCGGCGGCGAGGGCCACAAGCTGCTCGTGATCGGCGCGGCGGGCGGCGTCGGCTCGATGCTCGTGCAGCTCGCGCGTCGGCTGACCAAGCTCACGGTGATCGGCACCGCCTCGCGCGAGGCGACGCAGCAGTGGGTGCGCGAGCTCGGCGCGCACGAGGTCATCGATCACTCGCGTCCGCTCAAGCAGGAGCTCGATCGTCTCGGCCTAGGCACCGTGCACTATGTCGCGAGCCTCACGCATACCGATGCGCACTACGCACAGATCGTCGAGGCACTCGCTCCGCAGGGAAAACTCGCGCTGATCGACGATCCCGCGACGCCGATCGACATCATGCCGCTCAAGCGCAAGTCGATCTCGCTGCACTGGGAGCTCATGTTCACGCGCCCGCTGTTCGAGACCGACGACATGATCCGCCAGCACCAGCTGCTCGATCGTGTCGCCGAGCTCATCGACGCGGGCACGCTCAAGACCACGCTCGGCGAGCATTACGGGCGCATCGATGCGCAGAATCTGCGACGCGCGCACGCGCTGATCGAAAGCCACCAGGCACGCGGCAAGATCGTGCTCGAAGGCTTCGAGTGAAGCCTCTGATCGGATTTGGCTGTCATTCCCGCGAAAGCGGGAATCCAGTCTGGTAGTGAGCAGCAACAGCCCTGGACGCCCGCCTGCGCGGACATGGCAGCTTGGTTTACTCGGCGGTGATTTCCACCAGCGCCGAGCCTTCCTTGACCTGCTCGCCGACCGCGCACAGATAGCTCGCGAGCTTGCCGGCGCTCGGCGCGGAGACGGTCAGCTCCATCTTCATCGCCTCCATCACGAGCAGGGCATCGCCCTTGGCGATGCTCGCGCCGGGCTCGACGAGCAGGGCGATGATCTTGCCGGGCATCGGCGCGGTAAGCCCGCCTTGCGCCTCGTCGGATTCACCGGCGTGGGCGAGCGGATCGAGTACGTCGATCACGTACTGGCGCTCGCGCAGGAATAGATGCAGCTGATCTCCTAGCCGCAGCGCATCGGTGTCGATGCGACGATCGCCGATGGCGATGCGCAGCCGCTGCGCCGAAAGCCGCACGACGCTCGCAGGCTCGCTGCCGATGCGATAGCCCTTGCCTGCGTAGCGCACGTCGATCTGCACGTTCTGCTCGCCGCTCGCGAACGAGAGGCGACGGCTCTGCGCTCCGTTGATGCGCCAGCCATCGGCGATCGTCCACGGCGATGGTGGCTCGTTGCTCGCCGCGTCGCGCTCGAAGGTGAGCTGCGCGAGCGCGACGACTTCGAAGACTTCGGCGGGCAGCTCGCCCGGCGGCGGAATCAGCGCCTCGCGCTCGCGCTCGATCAAGCCGGTGTCGACGCGGCCTTCACGAAACAGCGGATGGCCGATGAGCTTCGACAGGAACGCGATGTTGTGGCCGACGCCGACCACACGCAGCTGCGCGAGCGCGCCGAGCATGCGTTCGATCGCGGCTTCGCGCGTGCGGTCCCAGACGATGAGCTTGGCGAGCATCGGATCGTAATGCGGCGTGATCTCGTCGCCCTGTTCGACGCCGCTGTCGAGTCGCACGTGCGCCGAGGTCTGCGGCGCCGAGAAATACGCAAGCTTGCCGATCGACGGCAGAAAGCCTTTCTCGGGTTCTTCGGCGTAGACGCGCACTTCGATCGAGTGGCCGTTGAGCGGCACCTGTTCCTGCGTGAGCGGCAGCGATTCGCCGGCCGCAACGCGCAGCTGCCATTCGACGAGATCGAGCCCGGTGATCATCTCGGTGACCGGATGCTCGACCTGCAGACGCGTGTTCATCTCCATGAAGTAGAAATCGGAGCGGCCCGAATCATGGTGACTTTCTGCGATGAACTCGACCGTACCCGCGCCGACGTAGCCGACCGCGCGTGCCGCATCGCAGGCCGCGCGACCCATCGCTTCGCGCTGCTGCGTGCTCATGCCCGGCGCGGGCGCTTCTTCGACGACTTTCTGATGCCGGCGCTGCGCCGAGCAATCGCGCTCGTGCAGGCTGATGGTGTTGCCCTGCGCATCCGCGAACACCTGGATCTCGATGTGCCGCGGCTGCTGCAAGTACTTTTCGATCAGTACGCGATCGTCGCCGAAACTCGCGCGCGCCTCGCGCTGGCAGGAGGCGAGCGCGGCAGCGAAATCGGCACTCGCGTTGACCACGCGCATGCCCTTGCCGCCACCGCCGGCCGAGGCCTTGATGAGCACCGGATAGCCGATGCGATCGGCCTCCTTCTGCAGCAGCGCGGGATCCTGATCGTCGCCGTGATAGCCCGGAACCAGCGGAACCTTGGCGCGCTCCATGAGCGATTTGGCCGCGGACTTGCTGCCCATCGCGCGAATGCTTTCGACCGGCGGGCCGACGAAGACGATGCCGGCTTCGGCGCAAGCCTGGGCGAAGGTTTCGTTCTCGGACAAAAAGCCGTAGCCCGGATGGATCGCCTGCGCGCCCGAGCGCTTGGCCGCGTCGATGATGCTTTCGATGCGCAGATAGCTTTCGCGCGAGGCCGCGGGGCCGACGCAATAGGCTTCGTCGGCGAGCCGCACGTGACGCGCCTGCGCATCGGCTTCCGAGTACACGGCGACCGTGCGAATGCCCAGACGACGGCAGGTGCCGATGATGCGGCAGGCGATCTCGCCGCGATTGGCGATCAGGATCTTGGTGAACAAGGTCGAGTCGCGTCGGTTGCTTGGTGTGCTCATTCGCGCGTTCTCACATGCGGAAGACGCCGAAGCGGGTTTCGCGTATCGGCGCGTTGGAAGCGGCGGCCAGGCCGAGCGCGAGCATGCGCCGGGTCTGCGCCGGATCGACGATGCCGTCGTCCCAGAGTCGCGCGGTCGCGTAGTAGCAGCTGCCCTGCGCATCGAACTGCGCACGCGTCGGCGCCTTGAACTTCTCTTCTTCTTCGGCGCTCCAGGTTTTGCCCTGCGCTTCGAGTCCATCGCGTCGCACGGTGGCGAGCACGCTCGCAGCCTGTTCGCCGCCCATGACCGAAATCTTCGAGTTCGGCCAGGTCCACAGAAAGCGCGGCGAATACGCGCGTCCGCACATGCCGTAGTTGCCGGCGCCGTACGATCCGCCGATCAGCACGGTGAACTTCGGAACCTGCGCGGTCGCAACCGCCGTGACCATCTTCGCGCCGTGGCGCGCGATGCCTTCGTTCTCGTATTTGCGGCCGACCATGAAGCCGGTGATGTTCTGCAGGAACAGCAGCGGAATGCCGCGTTGCGCGCACAGCTCGATGAAGTGCGCGGCTTTTTGCGCCGATTCCGAAAACAGCACGCCGTTGTTGGCGACGATGCCGATCGGATAACCGTGGATATGTGCGAAGCCGGTCACCAGCGTGGTGCCGAAGCGTGCCTTGAATTCGTCGAAGCGCGAGCCGTCGACGATGCGCGCGATCACTTCGCGCACGTCATAGGGCTTGCGCGTATCGGCCGGAATCACGCCGTAGATTTCTTCGGGATCGTAGAGCGGCTGCTCGAACGATTGCGGGTGTAGCGAGAACGTGCGCGGCCCGAGATTGCCGACGATGCGGCGCACGGTCGCGAGTGCGTGATAGTCGTTCTCGGCGAGGTGATCGGCCACGCCCGAGATGCGCGTGTGCACGTCGCCGCCGCCGAGGTCTTCGGCGCTGACCACTTCACCGGTCGCCGCCTTCACGAGCGGCGGGCCACCGAGGAAGATCGTGCCCTGGTTCTTGACGATCACGGTTTCGTCCGACATCGCCGGAACGTAGGCGCCGCCGGCCGTGCACGAGCCCATCACGCAGGCGATCTGCGGAATGCCCTGCGCCGACAGATTGGCCTGGTTGTAGAAGATGCGGCCGAAGTGTTCCTTGTCCGGAAACACCTTGTCCTGCAGCGGCAGGAAGGCGCCGCCCGAATCGACCAGGTACACGCAGGGCAGGCGATTCTCGAGCGCGATTTCCTGCGCTCGAAGATGCTTCTTCACCGTGATCGGATAATAGGTTCCGCCCTTGACCGTGGCATCGTTGGCGACGATCACGCATTCGCGTCCGTTGATGCGGCCGATGCCGCCGACCGCGCCGGCGCTCGGCACTTCGCCGCCGTACATGCCATGCGCGGCGAGTGGCGAGAACTCGAGGAACGCCGTGCCCGGATCGAGCAGGGCATCGATGCGGTCACGCACGAGCAGCTTGCCGCGCGCGGTGTGCTTGGCGCGCGCACTTTCAGTACCGCCGAGAGCGGCCTGCGCGGTCTTCTCGCGCAGCTCGTCGACGAGCTTGCGCAAGGCCGCGCTGTTGGCCCTGAACTCCTCACTGCCGGTGCGCAGCCTGGACTGAATCGCCTGCATCAGGCGGTCTCGCCGAACAGCTCACGACCGATCAGCATGCGCCGGATCTCCGAGGTGCCCGCGCCGATTTCGTAGAGCTTCGCGTCACGCCAGATTCGACCCGTGGGGAATTCGTTGATGTAACCGTTGCCGCCGAGCGCCTGAATCGCCTGGCCTGCCATCCACGTCGCTTTCTCGGCGGAATAAAGAATCGCGCCGGCCGCATCCTTGCGCGTGGTCTCGCCGCGGTCGCAGGCCTTGGCGACCGCGTAGACGTAGGCGCGGCAGGCGTTGAAGCCCACATACATATCGGCGAGCTTGGCCTGCATGAGCTGGAATTCGCCGATGCTCTGGCCGAACTGCTTGCGCTCATGCGTATAGGGCAGTACCACGTCGAGGCAGGCGGCCATCAGGCCAAGCGGTCCGCCCGAAAGCACCGCGCGCTCGTAGTCGAGGCCGGACATCAACACGTTCACGCCCTTGCCGACGGTGCCGAGGACGTTCTCTTCGGGCACCTCGCAATCCTGGAACACGAGTTCGCAGGTGTTGCTCCCGCGCATGCCGAGCTTGTCGAGCTTCTGCGCGGTCGAGAAGCCCTTGAAGCTCTTCTCGATGATGAACGCGGTGATGCCACGCGGACCGGCGCTGATGTCGGTCTTGGCGTAGACGATCAGCGTGTTCGCGTCCGGGCCATTGGTGATCCACATCTTGTTGCCGTTGAGCACGTAGCGGTCGCCTTTCTTGTCGGCGCGCAGTTTCATGCTGACGACGTCCGAGCCGGCGCCGGGCTCGCTCATCGCGAGCGCGCCGATGTGCTCGCCGCTGATGAGCCGGGGCAGGTACTTCTGCTTCTGCGCCTCGCTGCCGTTCTTGGTCAGCTGGTTCACGCAGAGATTCGAATGCGCGCCGTAGGACAGGCCGATCGAACCCGAAGCGCGCGAGATTTCTTCCATCGCGACCACGTGTGCCAGATAGCCCATCGGCGTGCCGCCGTAGGCCTCGGGCGCGGTCAGCCCGAGCACGCCGAGTTCGCCGAGCTTGGGCCACAGCGCGTTCGGAAACGCATTGTCGCGATCGGTCTGCGCCGCTATCGGCGCAATCTCGCGCTGCGCGAACTCGCGCACCGCGTCGCGCAGGGCCTCGATATCGGCGCCCAGATCGAAGTTGAAGGCACTCAGTGACATTGGGGTCTCCTCCAGGCGGAATGTTCTAGGCGTGGTCCCGGGAGACGCATTCTAGGCGCGCCTTTTGAAAAAGTGAATTACAATTCACCAAAGAAATATCGGTTCACAAATTCATGGCCAGCAAGGAAGTCCGAATGCCGTATCGCCGTTCGTCGCTGATGGAGGAAAGGTTGGCCGACAACCGCTTGCGCATCCTCAAGTCGGCGCGCGCCCTGGTCGCCGAAGGCGGTTTTCGCCAGGCCTCGATCACCGCGGTCGCCGCACGGGCCGGCTTATCGACGGGCGCGATCTACCGCTACTTCCCGGCCAAGGCGGATCTGTTCGTCGAGGTGCTCAACAGCGCCGTCGACTACGAAGTGGCGATGCTGCAGAAGATCGCCGACGGCAAGGGCGATGTCGGCACGCGCCTGCGCGCGGCGGTGCGCTCGTTCGTGAGTCGAGCGGTGGAAGGGCCGAATCTGGCCTATGCGTTCATCGCCGAACCGGCCGATCTCGAAGTGGAGGCCGCGCGCCTCATCTGCCGCGAGCGCTTCGGCGAAGTGTTCAAGCAGCTGCTGCGCGAAGGCATCGCCGCCAACGTGCTGCCGGCGCAATCGATCGACGTCGGCGCGGCCTGTATCGTCGGCGCGTTCACCGAGGCGCTGGTCCGGCCGATCACGCCGAACGCCAAGCGCGAGGCCAGCAAGGCGCTGATCGAGGGGATCGTGGAGTTCTGCGCGCGTGCGGTCGGCGCGGCGAAAGCTTCTTAAAGAATGGCCGCGGTACCGGCGCGCGCGACCTGCGCATCCTGATCGGCCTTGACGCCGGAGACGCCGACCGCGCCGATGCAGTCGCCGTCGACGATCAGCGGAACGCCGCCTTCGAGCAGGCCGCGACTGATGTCCGCGACCGCGACGAAGGCCGTGCGTCCGCCGTTGATCATGTCTTCGTAGGCCTTGGTTTCGCGGCGGCCGAGCGCCGCGCTGCGCGCCTTCTCCATCGCGATGTAGGCGCCGACCGGCGCGCAGCCGTCGAGGCGCTGCAAGGCCAGCGGATGCCCGCCTTCGTCGACGATGGCGATGCTGACCTTCCAGTCGTTGCGCAGCGCTTCCTCGCGCGCAGCGGAGGCGATGCGCTCGACATCGGCGGCGGTCAGCACGGGGCGGGTGGTCAGGACAGGCATGCGGGTCTTCCTTGAAATGGGGACGGAACGATCAGCCGCGCAGCGACTGATCGACGATTTCGATCCAGTGCCGCACGGGCACTTTCGACGCGGCCGCCAGATGCGTCTGGCAGCCGATGTTGGCGGTGACGATCTGTTGCGGATCGCCGCTCTGCAGCGCGACCAGCTTGTTGTCGCGCAACTGCTTGGACAACTCGGGCTGCGTGATCGAATAAGTGCCTGCGGAGCCGCAGCACAGATGGGCATCGGGCACGCTCGTCAGCGGAAAGCCGAGCCGCTTGAGCACGTCTTCGACCGCGCCGCCGAGCTTCTGCGCATGCTGCAGGGTGCAGGGGCAATGAAACGCGAGCTTGTCGTCGCCCGCGTCGGGAAGGCGCAACTTTTCGAGCGGCTCCTTGCGCAGCACTTCGACCAGATCGAGCGCGAGCGCACTGACTTTTCTCGCCTTGGCCGCGTACGCCGGATCGCGTTCGAGCAGATGGCCGTATTCCTTCACGAAAGCTCCGCAACCGCTCGCGGTCTGCACGATCGCCTCGGCGCCTGCTTCGATCGCAGGCCACCACGCATCGATGTTGCGGCGCGCGTGATTCAGGCCATCGTCCTGCGCGTCGAGGTGATAGTCGACCGCGCCGCAGCAGCGCACGCCGCCGATCGGCTGAACCTGGATGCCGAGCTTGTCGAGCACGCGCGCGGTCGCGGCATTGGTGTTCGGCGACAGGCTCGGCTGCACGCAGCCTTCGAGCATCAGCACCTTGCGTGTGCGCTGCGCAAGCGGACGCTTGCCCGGCGCAGCCGGATGCGCGGGCACCTTGTCGCGCAACAGCGCCGGCAGCAGCGGACGGAACAGACGGCCGATGCGCAGCAGAAAGCCGAACAAGGCCGGTTGCGTCATGAGCCTGCGCAGCGTTCCGCGCAGCAGCTTTTCGCCCGGCGTACGCGGCACGCGGCGTGCGATCTCTTCGCGGCCGATATCGAGCAGCGAGTGATAGCGCACGCCGGACGGGCAGGTGGTTTCGCAGTTGCGACACGTCAGGCAGCGATCGAGATGCAACTGCGTCTCGCGCGTGACCTCGCCGCCCTCGAGCATCTGCTTGATCTGGTAGATGCGTCCGCGTGGCCCATCGAGCTCGTCGCCGAGCAGCTGATACGTCGGGCAGGTGGCATTGCAGAAGCCGCAATGCACGCAGCTGCGCAAAATGCTTTCGGCCTCGGCCGCGCGCGGCAGTTGCAGGGCGACGGAATCCAGTCGGGTTTGCATGGCTTAGAGTCCGGCGTACAGGCGGCCCGGGTTGAACAGGCCCTGCGGATCGAGTTGTGCCTTGAGCCGCTGCTGTAGCGCGAGCAGCGCTGCGGGCAGCGGATGGAACGGGCAGTCGATGTCAGATGCACCGCGCCAGCGCGTCGCATGGCCGCCGACGGCGGCCGTGCGCTCGCGAATCAGCGCGGCGTCGGCGTCGCTGCGCAGCCAGATTTGCGCGCCGGCCCAATCGATCAGCATCGTGCCGGGCAGGTGCTGCGGCAGCTGCTTGTGCGTCGGCAGCGAGAGTCGCCAGAGCGCTTGCTCGCCCGTAAAAAACGGCAGCTCGTGATCGCGCAGCGCCGACCAGAATTGGCCGTCGACGATGTCGCCGCCGAGTCTTGCGGCGGATGCTTCGACCGATCCGTGGCCACCTTCGAGCCGCAGCATCAGCGCGGTGCCATCGTGGCTCGCGCCCGAGATCGGTAGCGGTTGGCTGGCCCAGCCGGCGAGTCGGCGCAGTGATTCGGCGATGTCGAGATCGAGCTTGAGCGTGATCGTGTGCAGCGGTCGCGGCAGCACCTTCATCGAGATTTCGGTGAGCAGCGCGAGCGTGCCGAAACTGCCGGCCATCAGGCGCGACAGGTCGTAGCCGGCGACGTTCTTCATGACTTCGCCGCCGAAGCGAAGATGGCGCGCATGGCCGTCGATGAGCCGGCAGCCGAGCACGAAATCACGCACGGCTCCGGACCACGGCCTGCGCGGTCCCGACAAGCCCGCGGCAACCGCGCCGCCGAAGGTCGCGCCATCGCCGAAATGCGGAGGCTCGCAGGGCAGCATCTGATTGTGCTCGGCGAGCGCGGCTTCGATCTCGCGCAGCGGCGTGCCGGCGCGCGCGGTCAGCACGAGTTCGGTCGGATCGTAATGCACGATGCCGCGATGCTCGCGCGTGTCGATCTCGCGGCCTTCGATGCGCCGGCCGAGGAAAGCCTTGCTGTTGCCGCCCCGGATGCGCAGCGGCACGTCGTCGGCGATGGCGGCGCGCACCTGTTCCTGCAGCGCATCGCTGCGATCGATGGAATCGCCCATCAGAAGCGCTCCAGGTGAGGATGCGGCAGCTGGCCGTGATGCACGTGCAGGCGTCCGAACTCGGCGCAGCGCGCGAGCGTCGGCACGTTCTTGCCGGGGTTCAGCAGCGCATCCGGATCGAACGCGAACTTCACCGCGTGAAAGGTCTCGAGCTCGTCGTGATTGAACTGCGTGCACATCTGGTTGATCTTCTCGCGGCCCACGCCGTGTTCGCCAGTGATGCTGCCGCCCACTTCGACGCAGAGCTCGAGAATCTTGCCGCCGATTTCCTCGGCGCGCTCGAGCTCGCCGGGCTGATTCGCATCGAACAGAATCAGCGGATGCATGTTGCCGTCGCCCGCATGAAACACGTTGGCGACGCGCAATCCGTAGTGTTCGGATAGCTCGCCGATTTTCTCGAGCACCATCGGCAAGGCGCGCTTCGGAATGGTGCCGTCCATGCAGTAGTAATCGGGCGAAATGCGGCCGACGGCGGGGAAGGCGTTCTTGCGGCCGGCCCAGAACTGCTTGCGCTCGTTTTCATCACGCGCGAGCCGGCAGTCGACAGCGCCTGCATTGATCAGCACCGCTCGCACGCGCTCGCAATCGGCCGCGACATCGGCTTCGACGCCATCGAGTTCGCAGAGCAAAATCGCCGCCGCGTCGACTGGATAACCCGCATGGATGAAATCTTCGGCGGCGCGAATCGACAGGTTGTCCATCATCTCGAGTCCGCCCGGCACCACGCCGGCCGCGATGATGTCGGACACCGCGCGGCCGGCTTTCGCCACGTCGTCGAAGCTCGCGAGCAGCACCTTGGCGACTTCGGGCTTGGGCAGCAGCTTGACGGTGACTTCGACGACCACGCCGAGCAAGCCTTCGGAACCGATGAACAAGGCGAGCAGATCGAGGCCCGGGCTGTCGAGCGCTTCGCTGCCGAGCGTCAGCCGCTCGCCGTCCATCGTGATGACGTCCACGCGCAGCACGTTGTGCACGGTGAGACCGTACTTGAGGCAGTGCACGCCGCCCGCGTTCTCGGCGACGTTGCCGCCGATCGTGCAAGCGATCTGCGAGGACGGATCGGGCGCGTAGTACAGACCGTGCGGAGCCGCGGCTTCGGAGATCGCGAGATTGCGCACGCCGGGCTGCACGCGCGCGACGCAGCTCACCGGATCGACTTCGAGGATGCGCTTGAGCCTGGCGAGCGAGAGCAGCACGCCTTTGGCGAGCGGCAGCGCGCCTCCCGACAAGCCGGTGCCGGCACCGCGGGCGACCACGGGCACCTGAAAGCGATGGCAGCAGCGCAGGATCGCCTGCACCTGTTCTGCGGTTTCGGGCAGCACGACCAGCAGCGGCACGGTGCGATAGGCCGAGAGCCCGTCGCATTCGTAGGGGCGCAGCTGTTCGGCTTCATGCAGCAGGGCGGCGCCCGGTGCAGCTTCGCGCAGCGCTTTGATCAGTGCCGGGCGGTCGATGTCGGGCAGCGGCCCGTCGATGGCTTCGTCGTAGAGCAGGTTCATGGCGGGGAGCGTGGCTCGTGGCGGGGCGGATCGTTCCATGCGGTTGCGACGATCGCAAACTGGTCTTACCAGATGCCCATACAATGCCGCCCTAGTATCGCGTGGGAGAGGAGCAGAGCATGAAAATGGTCATACCAGATGCCGGGAGTGACAAACCGGTGGTCGGCGCGGTCGCGGACCGCGTCGCGGCCCGCATCGAGCAGCTCATCGCCGACGGGGTGTTCGCGGTCGGCCAGAGCCTGCCGGCTGAGCGCGAGCTCAGCGCGAGCCTGGGCTTCTCACGCCCCGCGGTGCGCGAAGGCCTGCGCCTGCTGCGCGGTCGCGGGCTGCTGCGCACCGAGCACGGCCGCGGCACTTTTGTCGCGAACCTGCACGAGAGCGCGGCGACCACGCCGCTGCTGCAGCTGTTCGCGAGCCAGCCGCGTACGCTCTACGACCTGCTCGAAGTGCGCGCCCTGCTCGAAGGCGAATCGGCGCGGCTCGCGGCGATACGCGGCACCGACGCCGACTTCGTGCTGATGGCGCGCCGCTACGAGGAACTGCGCCAGGCCGAGTCGGCGCGCACGCAGCTCGATGTCGACACGCACGCGCGGCTCGATCACGCGTTCCACCTGTCGATCTGCGAGGCCTCGCACAACCCGGTGCTGCTGCACACGCTGCGTTCGCTGACCGACCTGCTGCTGAGCTCGGTGTTCGCCGCGGTGGTGAACCTGTATCACCGCACGCCCTACAAGGAGCTCATCGACACGCAGCATGCGCGGCTCTATCAGGCCGTGCTGTCGCGCAAACCCGATCTTGCGCAGCGTGCGGCGCTCGACCATCTGCACGGCATTCGCGATGCGCTGCGCGAGATCGAGCAGGACGAGCAGCGGCTGATCCGTTCGATGATGCGGCTCGAATCGCGCAGCTGAGCCGAAGACAGGCTACTTCGGCTTCTTGCAGCCCTTGGCCTGCGCCATGTAAGGCGCGAACACCTTCGCCTCCTCCGCGCTGTTCATCGCCTTGGCCGCATCGCTCGCGGCCTGCCACTGCGCGGGGCTCAGCGAGCGATTGAAGGTGTCCGCGATGCAGCCGCAGAAGGCCGCGATGCCGGCCGGCGCGTCTCCACGCTGAATGCCCTGATTCACGCAGCCCTGCTTGATGCCGGTTTTGTAGAGCTCGACGTCCTGGCGGCTGTCTGCAGAGGGCATCGTGGGTGTCGTCGTCTGAGGCGCCGTCGACGGAGCGGGCGGCTGCGTCGCCGCGGCGGCCGTCATGGGTGTCCTGGAGCTGCAGGCGGTCAC
The DNA here is from genome assembly GCF_000271305.1 of Hydrocarboniphaga effusa AP103. Lineage (GTDB taxonomy): Bacteria > Pseudomonadota > Gammaproteobacteria > Nevskiales > Nevskiaceae > Hydrocarboniphaga > Hydrocarboniphaga effusa. The sequence goes on along the minus strand of NZ_AKGD01000001.1, from coordinate 1,512,541 downwards.
GAGCATCACGGCGAAAAGCACCGCACCCCTCGACGCCCGTGCGGAAATTTTCATGTGTGCGTCGACGAAAGCGCTCCTGAACGGGTCCGTCGATAGACGGCCGATCATGCGAGCACCCTCGAAATCGTCCCTGACATCAAACCGAAACATTGCCTGCTGACCATGCTGTCATCCCAAGTCCGCAATCCCTGGCGCCATGAGCTCCGCTTCTCTCGCTACTCCGCCGCTGGCGACTCCTTCGCGACCGCAGCTCGATCGCAAGCCCAGCATCGTAACCGTGATCCTGTTCGTCGGTCTGCTCGGCGCCGGCTTGCTCTTCACCGGCATCAGCCTCGTCAGCGATGTCAGCGAAGCGGGAGCGCGCACCACGACACTGGTTCCGTTCATCCTGCTCGGCGTGGCGCTGCTGATCGCGCTGGGCTTCGAGTTCGTCAACGGTTTCCACGACACCGCCAACGCGGTGGCGACGGTCATCTATACGCATTCGCTGCCGCCGAGTTTCGCCGTCGTCTGGTCGGGCTTCTTCAATTTCGTCGGCGTGATGGTGTCGAGCGGCGCGGTGGCCTTCGGCATCATCGCGCTGCTGCCGGTGGAGCTGATCCTGCAGGTGAGCTCGGGTGCCGGCTTCGCGATGGTGTTCGCACTGCTGATCGCGGCCATCGTCTGGAACCTCGCGACCTGGGCGCTCGGCCTGCCGGCTTCGTCCTCGCACACGCTGATCGGCTCGATCATCGGCGTCGGCATCGCCAACGCGCTCATGCATGGCCGCGACGGCACCAGTGGCGTCGATTGGGCGCAGGCGACCAAGGTCGGCTATTCACTGCTGCTGTCCCCGATGATCGGCTTCGGTTTCGCCGCGCTGATGCTGCTCGCGCTGCGCACGCTCGTGAAGAAGCGCGAACTCTACGAGGAGCCCAAGGGCAACACGCCGCCGCCGTGGTGGATTCGCGGCCTGCTGATCGCCACCTGCACTGGCGTGTCGTTCGCGCACGGTTCCAACGACGGCCAGAAGGGCATGGGCCTGATCATGCTGATCCTCGTCGGCACGGTGCCGATGGCCTATGCGCTCAATCGCGCGATGCCGCAGAGTGAAGTCACGCATTTCGTCGAAATGGCGCAGGGCGCGCAGCAGTTGCTCGTCGCGCATTCGCCTGCGAACGCGCCGACCGATCCGCGCGCCGCTTTGACCGACTACGTGCGTACGCACGAGTTCAAGGCCGAGGTGCTGTCTTCGCTCGCGTCGATCTCGGGCAGCATCGGCGAACAGGTTCGCGAACACGGTTCGCTCGCGCGCCTGCCGGCCGATGCGGTCGCCAACGTGCGCAACGACATGTACATCGCCTCCGAGACGATCCGCTTCCTCGACAAGCATCACCACGGCGATCTCGGCCAGGACGAGATGGCCAGGCTCGGCGCGTTCAAGAAGGAGATCGACAACGCGACCAAGTTCATCCCGCTGTGGGTCAAGGTCGCCGTCGCGATCGCGCTCGGACTCGGCACGATGGTCGGCTGGAAGCGCATCGTCGTCACCGTCGGCGAGAAGATCGGCAAGACGCACCTGACTTACGCGCAGGGTGCGTCCGCGGAACTCGTGGCGATGATGACGATCGGTGCGGCCGACCTCTACGGCCTGCCGGTATCGACGACGCACGTACTGAGTTCCGGTGTCGCCGGCACCATGGCGGCGAATCGCTCGGGCCTGCAGATGTCGACGATCCGCAATCTGCTGATGGCCTGGGTGCTCACACTGCCCGCGGCGATCCTGCTGTCGGGCTCGCTCTACTGGCTGTTCACGCAGCTGATGTAAGCGCGCGCGTTTACCGGCCGCGCCAGCGGGTCATCGCGGAGTCTTCCGCCCTGGTGTCTCGCGCAGCGGCGAGCAGTTCGCCGACCGCGGCGAAGAAGCTGTCGCGTCCGGTGCCGTGATACGGCGAATCGGGCGGAAGCGCCGACGACAATCTGCGATGCGCTTCGCCCAGATTGTGATACGGCATCGTCGGAAACAGATGATGCAGCGCGTGATAGCGCAGCCCGACCGGGAACAGCAGCACCGTGAGCCAGCTCTGGCCGGTGATGTTGATCGAATTGATGAACTGTTCCGCGTGGCTCATGCGATCGCCGCGGCTGTCGTAGCGGTGCGCCGCGAGATTGCGCACCCAGTTCAGGCTCAAGGTCCAGGCCATCAGCGCATAGGCCATGAGCAGCTGCGTGCCGCTGACGGCGCGCGTGTAGATCAGCGCCGCGAGCGCGATCAGATAGGCGAAGCACAGCGCCTCGACGAGCGTCAGGTGAGACTGCTCTCGCTTCGGAAAACGCTTGCGGTAATACGGATTCGACACCGCGGCCGAAGTCGCCGTAAGCACCCACTCGCGCAGGCCGCGATGAAACCAGGACAGCGGCCCCAGAATGCCGAAACGCACGAGCGTGAAGATCGGCAGCAGCGGTGCCTGCGCCAGGTACTTCACCGTCTCGCGCAGCGGCGAGGCCGCGAGCGGCAGGTATTCGCCGTCGTCGGGCGAGCCGAAGTGCTTGGCGCTGTGGTGGTCGACGTGATTGCGATACATCACCCAGGGCATCAGCAGCGGAATGCCTTGCAGCAGGTTCCAGGTGCGACCGAACCAGACCATCTGCCCGGGCGGGAAATGCACGATCTCGTGGATGAAGGTGCCCGCGCGGAAGAACAGCACGCTCGCGACCAGAAACGCGCCGATCTGCAGCGCACTCCAGGCCGGCGCGAGGAAGTACACCGCGGTCGCGGCCCAGGCGATGCCGATGCTGAGCAGGAAGTCGGTCCAGTAGATCGCAGGCGAACGCACGTACAGATCGCCGACGATGCCGCGCGCCTGCCTGAGCCAGGCCGGATCGCGGTTGCTGAAATGCAGCGCGTCGGGCGACGTGGCCGCGATCGTGAAGGACGGGGGAAGAGGGGCGTTCATGCCGGCCAGCTCCTGATGCAGCACAAGGGAATCACTAAAAGGGAGGGGACGAGGGCTACCCGTCGATCGCGTCGCGAGCGGGCCGCGGCTCCCTGTGGGCGTCACGACGAGGCTTTCGTCGATCGGCATACTGCAGGCTTCGAAACGCATTGAACTTTTCAATATACATACTGTATATCGACAACATGCCTGTCAAGCCTCCGCGCCAGCCATACAGCAGCCGCGTCCGCGAAGCCGCTGCGGACGAGACCCGCTGCCGCATCGTGGCCGCGGCCCGCACGCTGCTCGCGGGAGGCGAGGGCTTGCCGGCGTTCTCGGTCGACGGCGTCGCCCGCCAGGCCGGGGTCACGCGGCTGACGGTCTACAACCAGTTCGATTCGCGCTGCGGATTGCTCGAGGCGGTGTTCGACGACCTTGCCCGCCAGGGCGGCATGTGCGAATTGCCTGCGATCTTCGCGGAGCGCGATCCGGCCCAGGCTTTGCGCAGTTTCGTCCACGTGTTCTGCCGCTACTGGGCCCACTACGGAGTGGTCATTTCACGCTATGCAGCCGTCGCCAGGATGGACGAGGACGTGGCCTGCAGCCTGAAGTGGCGCACCGAGCAGCGGCGCGTGGCGCTGAGCGAATTGGTCGAGCGAGTCGTAACGGTGCCGTGTCCGCAGGCGGCGGCCGAACTCGTCGACGTGCTGTTCGCCCTCACGAGCCTCGAAATGTACGAAGCCCTGAGTGTGAGCGGACGCGGGGCGGAGGCGGTCGAACGGCTGATCCAGGGGCTGGTCGAGCAGGCTTTGCACGCCGTTTCGGTAAAGCTGGCGGCATCGGCATAGCGACAGTCGCGCCATAACAGTTGCAGGTTGTCTCGAAAACCGGACACCAGAAAAGCCAAGGCCCATCGACACTTGCATGTAGACGGGCCTTTTTTCTCCTCTCGCACCTCGCTCTCGACTACGCGAGAGTTCTTTTAAGGCGAGGTCCGAACGGAGAGATATCAATCCGGTCGATGCTCGCGATCCACGGGGCGGATTGTGCCTGCCCTTCGCATCCGGAGCAACCGGTATGGCTGGCCCGGCTTTTGCTCGAACTTCTACAAGCCGTGAAAAAAGTTTGTCGAAGTCTATTTACATGTAGGTAAGTTATCCGTATATTTCGCTCCATCAGGCACGTCGAACTTCCGGTTCCGGCCTAACCAGTCTCCTCCAGAAGGGCCACGCGCCCTTCTCGCACTTTGGCCCCCTTCTTGGGGGCTTCTTTTTGTCCAAAATTCGGACAGAGCGCCGAAATCCCGCGAAAAACCAGCCGATTCAGGCCGTCAAAGCTCGAATCGGCTTTTGAACTCGCGTTGCTCGCCGCCGACCGGATCTTCGAACGCCAGGCTGCGGGCGAGCAGCTTGAGCGGTTTGCGGTAGTCGTCTTCGCTCTCGTCCAGCAGATCCGGATACCAGCGATCGTTCTCGATCGGCAGGCCGAGCGCGGCCATGTGCAGGCGCAGCTGGTGCTTCTTGCCGGTTTGCGGACGCAGCCGATAGCGACCGCGGCCGGTGTCGTGGTGCGTTTCGATGAGCTCGATCTGCGTATGCGCGTTCGGCTCCCCGTCGATCTCGCGCATGCGGAAGAACGGCTCGCCTGCGACGATGCGGCTGCTGCGCTGCAAGGGAAACCGATGCGCCGGCGACAGCGGCGCGAGCGCCTCGTAGACCTTGTCGATGCGCCGTTCGGCGAATAAAGCGCTGTACGCGGCGCGCGAGCGCTCGTCGATCGAGAACAGCACGAGCCCCGCCGTTTCGCGATCCAGGCGGTGCAGCGGCGCGAGCGAGCCGAGCCCGGTTGCGAGCTTCAAGCGCATGAGCAGCGATTCGCGCACGAAGCGCCCCGCGGGCACGGTCGGCAGAAAATGCGGCTTATCGACGACGAGCAGATGCTCGTCGCGATGCAGGATGTTCGCTTCGAACGGAATGCGCGGCTCGTGCTCGACCTCGCGGAAGTAGCGCACGACCTGCCCCGCGACGAAGGGCGCGTCGACGCTCAAGGGTTCGCCGCGCGCGTCGAACACCTTGCCCTGCTGCAGTCGCGCGATCCAGACCTCGCGGCCGATTCGCGCAAAGTGCTCGGCGAGAAAATCGACCAGCAGCGCCCAGTCGCCCGGTGGCAGCTGGATGCTGCTGCGTCCGACGCCGGGCTGCATGGGCTCGCGAACCGCTCAGGCGTGGCCGGCGCTGTCGTCCTCGACCGTCAGCCAGCGCGCCGAAACGAACACCAGCGCCATCAGCGCATAGGCCCAGACCCAGGGCCAGGCCGGCTGCAGCTGCAGCACGGTGTCGGCCGGCGTGTACTGATAGCCGTGCATGAGCCCGGTGGCCGAGACCGCGGCGGCGATGCCGCACCAGACCGCGGCGCGCACGAACTGGCGCTCGATCACCGCGACCGTCATCGCCGACAGGATCATCGCGGTGAACACCACGCCTTGTTCGAGCGCGAAGGCGCCGGTGATATGCACGTCGCCCTGCAGAAAGCCCGGCACGATGTCGGCTCCGAGCGCGTGTTCGGGCGAGCCGATGCCGGCCGCGCGCAGGCCCGACTTGGCCATGATGGCGCCCCAGGTCGCCAGCCCCGGAAGAATGCCGATGACGACGGCCGGCGCGTGGTGCCTCGGCGTGGCCTGGAACGCTTGTGCGGTCATGACGATGCCGATCCACAGCAGGATCGCCATGCCGGCTTCGACGGGCATCGCCCAGGCCACATGCGCGATGGTGCCGGTGAAGCAGAGCAGGGCGATGAAAATGCCCGAGAGCGCCGAATAGCCGGCGCGCGCGCCCATCGCCTTCCAGCCCGGATGGCCGATGTAGAGCGTGGTCGGGAAGCAAGAGCCGAATGCGGCGGCGGCGATCGAGCCGATGCCGTTCACCGCGAGCGAGGGCCGTGCCGCGAACTTGTCGCCGGCGGCTTCGGCCGATTCGAGGTTCTGCATCGAGCCGGCGACGATGAACAGGCCCATCGGCAAAATGATCGCGAAGTAGCTCAGCAAAAAATCGCCGCGGAACGAGGCGAGCAGATCGCCGATCACGGGCAGCGGCAATGCGAGCTGAGGTGCGCCCGGAGCCGGGCCGACCGGAGCCAGGCCGGTTCCCCAGGCCAGCGCGGTGCCCAGCGCGACCGCGACCAGGCCCACCGGCAGGCCGCCGCGAAACTTCACGCGACCGAAGTAGCCGAGCAGGATCACCGCGAGCGTGGTGAGCCCGACCACCGGCGTGGCGTAGGCGCGGAACAGGAAGCCCAGCGAAATGAAGGCCAACGCCAGACCCGCGAGCGTCGACAGCAAGGCGGCGCGCGGAGTGGCGCGGCGAATGCGATCGACGATCGTGGAGCCGATCAGCTCGATCGCGCCGCAGCTGAAGCAGGCGAGCAGGCCGGCCTGCCAGGCGATGCGCGCCGGATCGGCCGCGCCCGCCGCGGTCGCCGCGAGCTTGGCCGGCAGCATCACCAGGAACACGAAGGTGAAGACGGTGACCGCATTGAGCCCATACGGCAGCGCGCAGACATCGCGGCGATTCTCGGCGCGCGCGAGCTGCAGGGCCTGCCAGGCGTAGTAGAGGTTGCCGACCAGCAGCGACACCGCCGCGCCCGGCAGGATGCGTCCCACCACGAGCTCCTCGGGGAAGCCGAGCACGTAGCGGCACAGGGCGGACAGCACCAGCAGCAGGATCAGATTGTCGAGCGCGAGCCCGAAGAAGCCGTCGATATCACCGCGGACGAACAAGCGCATGGTCGAATCCGGTCACGCCACAGGAAAGGGAAGAGCCGCTCAGCTCAGAACGACACGTCGGCCGGCTGGGTCACGCGCAGCACCGACAGATCGCCGGTGGCGGCTTTCCAGGCGCTGCGAATCTGCTCGATCTTCGCATCGTTGGCGGCGTTGGACTCGTGCAGCAGCACGACGACTTTCGAGCGCAGGCGCTCGGGTGCGGGCGCGCCCTGGTCCTGCCACTGGCCGTAGATGTCGAACACGCTGAGCCCGCTGGCAAAGCGAGTGGAAATCTCGCGGTCGAGAAAGGCGCGCCAGCCGGCTTCGTCGACTCCCTTTTTGAGGTCGTCGGCCGGACCGGTGGCGAAGTAGAGCTCGGTGCGCACCCAGTTCTGCGCCTGCCCCGGATGCGAGGCATCGCCTTGCAGGCGCGAGGGCGTGCCGCCGGTGCCTTGCAGCGATGGCGCAGCGCAGCCTGCGAGGAGCAGCAGCAACAAGGCGCAGGCGCGCGGTGCGAAGGATCGGGCGAACGGGCTCATCGAGTGTGATTCCTGGAGCGGTCGATAAATGCGCAATGCAGGCCGCGGCGCGTTATAGCGCCTATTGCGGCTTATATAAACGGAGACTGCTAGTCGAAATTGGTCTATTGACACGCCCTCGACAGAAACTTCCCAATGCGCGCCTGCATATCTTCTGGGGGATTTATGAGTCATCGCCTCGCCGCGACCGTCGCGGCTGCCGTCTTGAGCTTTGCGGGCTCCGCCGCTGCACAGGAAGCTCAATCCAGCGCCACCGAGACCGCCCGCAATACCCGCGCGGACGACGGCGATCTCGCCGAAGTCATCGTCACCGGCACGCGCGCCAAGAACCGCACGGTGCTCGATTCGCCGGTGCCCGTCGACGTGCTGACCGCGCAGGATCTGCGCTCCGCGGCTTCGGTCGGCGGCGAGCTCGGCCAGGCGCTGCAGGTGCTGCTGCCCTCGTTCAACTTCCCGCGCCAGTCCAACTCGGGCGGCGCCGATCATGTGCGCGCCGCGCAGCTGCGCGGCCTGAGCCCCGACCAGGTGCTGGTGCTCGTCAACGGCAAGCGTCGCCACACCTCGGCGCTCGTCAACGATTCCTCCAAGATCGGCCGCGGTACCGCGGCGGTCGACTTCAACTCGATTCCGGTCAGCGCGATCAAGCGCATCGAAGTGCTGCGCGATGGCGCCGGCGCTCAATACGGTTCCGATGCGGTCGCCGGCGTCATCAACGTGATCCTCGACGACGGCGCCGAAGGCGGCGAACTGTCGGCGAGCTACGGCGGTTATCACACGCATCAGGACGCCATCGACAAGACCACGACCGACGGCCAGAACGTGTTCTACAGCGCCAAGGCCGGTGCGGCGATCGGCGACGGCGGCTTCATTCGCGCGGGCGCGGAATACAAGGATCGCAATCCGACCAATCGCGCGGGCTTCGATGGCTTCGACGACGTGCCGGGCCGCCGCAATTATGCGATGGGCGACGGCGAGGCGCGCGACGTCAACGCCTGGTTCAATAGCGATCTGCCGTTTTCGTTCGGCGAGGCCTACGCCTTCGGCACCTACAACACGCGCGATACCACCGGCTACGCGTTCTATCGCTATCCCGATGCCGAGCGTCCGATCTTTCCGGAAGGCTATCTGCCGCAATCGCTCGGCGAGAACACCGACATTTCGGCCAGCGCCGGCCTGCGCGGTGATTTCGCGAGCGCCTGGACCTACGACGCGAGCCTCACGCACGGCCGCAACAAGTTCGAATCGGCGGTGCAGCGCACGATCAATACCTCGCTCGGCGCGGCGTCGCCGACCTACTTCAACACCGGCGACTACGAGCTGCGCCAGAGCCTCGCGAATCTCGATTTCACGCGCGCGCTGAACCTCGGCGGGCGCAACTTCCTGCTCGCGCTCGGCGGCGAATATCGCTACGAAAACTACGTGACCGGCGCGGGCGACGAAGCCTCGTACGCGGGCACCGGCGCCGATGGCGCGAGCGGCCTGCGCCCGAGCGATACCTCCGACATCGATCGCAACGTCTTCGGCGTTTATCTCGATCTGTCGGGTGACCTGACCGACAAGCTGTTCGTCGACATCGCCACGCGCTACGAAGACTACGACGACGCCGGCGACAAGCTCACCGGCAAGCTGTCCGCGCGCTATCAGCTCGTCGATGCGGTGGCGCTGCGTGGCGCGGTGTCGAACAACTTCCGCGCGCCTTCGCTGACGCAGATCGGCTTCCAGAGCACCACGAGCAACTTCGGCGACGGCGGCGTGCTCGTCGACGTGCGCACCTTGTCGGTCAACGATCCGATCGCGCGCGCGCTCGGCGCGCGTGACCTCAAGCCGGAGACGTCCGAGAACTTCAGCCTCGGCGTCACCGGCCAGCTCAGCGATCGCCTCGATGTCTCGCTCGACGTGTTCCAGATCAACATCGACGATCGCGTGACCTTGTCGCAGCGCCTCGGCAGCGATGCGCTGGAGGACTTCGTCGAAGACAACTTCGGTGTCAGTGGCGTGCACGACGTTGTGTTCTTCAGCAACGCGGCGAACACGCGCACGCGCGGGGCCGAACTGGTCAGCAACTACAGGCAGCCGCTGTTCGCGGGCAAGCTGCTCGTCACCACGAGCTACACCTACAACAAGACCAAGGTGCGCAGCACGCAGGCGATTCCGGGGCAGCTCACCGATCTCGACATCACCGAAACCGATCTCGTCGGTGTGGAAGAGCGCAACACGCTCACCGATGCGACGCCGCGTGATCGCTTCATCGTCAACGCCACCTGGAACAGCCCGCGCTGGGGCCTGCTCGGCCGCGTCACGCGCCACGGCAAGACCACGCGCGTGTTCAACTTCGGCGGCGGCTACGAGCCCACGCAGACCTACGACGCACGCTGGCAGCTCGATGCGGAAGTCTCGTATCGCGTGACGCAGAACCTGTCGTTCGCGGTCGGCGGCAACAACCTGACGGACAATTACCCGGAGCGTTCGAGCGACGAGATCAACTACGGCGGCAACCTGCCGTACGACGTGCTCTCGCCGATCGGCTCCAACGGCGCGTATTACTACGGCCGCGCTGCGTTCACGTTCTGATCCTTGTGCCGAGCATGCCCTGAGCGCTTTGCCTAAAGCGCTCAGGGTCTGGAGCCTCATGTCGCCAGTCGTCGACGACCGCGCAGCCGGCCCGCGCCGCCACCTCGGCACGGCGACGGCGCTCGTCGTCACGCTGGGCATGACGATCACCACCGACATCCTCAAGACCGCGCCGACGGTCGCGCAAGGTGTCGGTGAATCGTATTTCTACGCGGTCTGGCTGCTCGGCGGCGTGTTGTCGGTGATCGGCGCCCTGTGCTTCGCCGAGCTCGCCGCCGCGTTTCCGGATGCCGGTGGCGATTACCACTTCCTGCGGCTCGCCTACGGCCCCTATGCCGGTTTCGTCTACGCGTGGTCGCGCTTCTCGGTGCTGCATACGGGCTGGATCGCGCTGACCGCGTTCTTGTTCGCGGATCACCTGGCCTCGTTGCTGCACTGGCCAGCCGCGGCGGAAGGCGGGTGCGCGGCGGCGATCGTGATCGCCTTGGTGGCGACGAATCTCGCCGGCATGCGCATGGGCCTGCTCACGCAAACCGTGCTCGTCGCGCTCGTGGCCCTGGGCTTCGTCGCGATCATCGGCGCAGCCTGGTGGAGCGAGCCGGCTCCGGCTTCAACAGTGGCGGAATCATCGCCGAGCTTCGCAGGCTGGTCATCCGCGATGATCTACGTTCTGCTCGCTCTGGGCGGTTGGGGCGATGCGGCGACCTTGTCGGCCGAAGCTCGCGATGGCCGCCGTGGACTGCTGATCGCTCTGGTCGGCAGCATCGTGCTGATGCTCGCGATTTATCTGGCGGTGAACTGGGCGTTTGTGCGTGGGCTCGGTTTCGACGGACTCGCGGCAAGTGAAGCGCCGGCAGTGGAATTGCTCACGCAGGTGTTCGGAAAATCCGGCGGCCTGCTGATCGTCATCGTGGTCGGCGTCACCGCGGTATCGAGCATCAACGCGGTGTTGATCGCGGGCCCGCGCGTGACTTTTGCGGCGGCTCGCGATGTGCCGGCGCTCGGGCGTCTCGGCACCTGGAACGAAGATCGCGGCGTGCCCGCGTTCGCCTTGCTCGCGATCGGCGCGGTGTCCTTGCTGCTGATCGCGTTCGGCAGCTACGCGGACGATGGTTTCAACGCGATGGTCGAATACATGACGCCGGTGTATTGGTTCTTCATGAGCCTCAGCGGCTTGTCCCTGATCGTACTGCGACGGCGCTTTCCGCAGGTCGAGCGGCCGTTCGCGGTTCCGTTCTATCCATGGCTGCCGCTGCTGTTCCTCGCGCTCTGCATCGCCATGTTCTGTTCGAGCGTGGTCTACGTCGGCTGGGGCGCCTTGCTCGGTCTGGGCATCAGCTTGATCGGCGCGCTCGTGCTGGCTTTGCTGCAACTGCGGCGCTCGCGACGGCCGCGCGCTTCTTCATCGGGAGTTTCCACTTGAATCTGCGTTCCCTGTTGTGTGCCGCGATGGTCGGTGCTTCGGCTTCGCTGATGTTGTTGCCCGTGAAGGCGGCCGACGAGGCTCCGGCCGTGCGTCAGATGCTGCGCACCGAGCTGTACTTCACCGCGATCGACGCGGCGCAGTGGGACACGTTCCTGGCCGAAGTCGTTACGCCGCGATTTCCGGATGGACTGACCTGGTACGACGTGCACGGCCAATGGCGAGGCCCGAGTGGAAAGCCCGAAAAGCTGCCTTCGCGCCTGCTGATCGTGCTGCACGCGGATAACCGCAACAACGAGCGCGCGCTGGTTGAAGTGGGCGCACTGTTCAAGCAGCGCTTCGGTTATTCGGTGCTGCGCGCCTCGGCGAAAGTCGAAGCCTCCGATCCGGATTGGACGACGGACCGCGTCAATCGCAATCCGCAGCTCACACCGCAGAGCCGCTTCCGGCCGTGACGATGAAGCGGTGCGCGCGGCTCAGATCAGAGCGTGATCTCGAACGCATCCGCATCGAGCCAGGCCGGAAAGCGCTTGCGATGCGCGAGCAGCGGGGCCGGATCGAGCGCGAGCGTGCTGCTCTGTTCGCGCTCGTCGAGCTCGACGAGGTTCTCGCCTAGCGGATCGACGATGGTGCTGTCACCGCTGTACGGATGCCCGTTGCCATCGGTGCCGGCGCGATTCACGCCGACGACGTAGCTGAGGTTTTCGATCGCGCGCGCCTTGAGCAAGGTGCGCCAGGCATGGCGGCGGGCACTCGGCCAGTTCGCCACGTAGAGCGCGAGGTCGTAATCCATGCCGCCTTCGGCCTGCTCGTTGCCGCGATTGCGCGACCACGCCGGAAAGCGCAGGTCGTAGCAAACCAGCGGCAACACGCGCCAGCCGCGCAGCGTGAACACCGGCCTGCGCCTGCCGCTCGCGTAGCGCTCGTGCTCGCGTGCCATGCGGAACAGATGGCGCTTGTCGTAATACTCGATCGCGGTGTCGGGCGTGGCCCAGATCAGCCGGTTGAAGAACCGTCCGCCTTCTTCGATGACGAGGCTGCCGGTGATCACCGCGCCGGTTTCGAGCGCGAGCTTGCGCAGCCACTGCACGCTGGGGCCCTCCATGCTCTCGGCGGCCTTGGCGACGTCGTTGGTGAAGCCAGAGGAGAACGTCTCGGGCAGCACGATCAGGTCGGGCTTGCCGTCGAGCGCACGAATGCGCTCGGCGTAGTAGTCGTGATTGGCCTGGGCGTCGAGCCAGCGCGTGTCGCCCTGGATCAGGCTGACGGTCAAAGTCTGCATAAGGCATCCGCTCCGGCGCGCAAGGTGTCGTCGTTCTTGGCGAAGCATAGGCGGATCAGCCGCGTGGCGGGCGGGGTTTCGTAGAACACCGAGATCGGAATCGCTGCGAGCTTGTGCTTTTCGACGAGCCAGCGACTGAAGGCGACATCGTCGAGTTCGTCGTCGATCGCCGAATAATCGGCGAGCTGGAAGTAGCCGCCCGGCACGTCGAGCAGCTTCAGGCGCGACCCCGCGAGCAGCGAGCGGAAGCGGTTGCGCTTGCGTTGATAGAACGCCGGCAGCTCGAGGTAATGCGCGGGCTCGTGTTCGAGCATGTCGGCGAACGCCCACTGCGCCGGGTTGAACGTGCAGAACGTGAGGTACTGGTGAACCTTGCGGAATTCCGCGCTCAGCGCAGCCGGCGCGACGCAGTAGCCGACCTTCCAGCCGGTGCAGTGAAACGTCTTGCCGAACGAGCTGATGACGAAGCTGCGCCCGGCGAGTTCGGCGTGTCGCAGCACGCTGTGGTGTTCGGCGCCGTCGAAGGTGATGTGCTCGTAGACCTCGTCGGACAGCAGCAGGATGCCGGTGCCGCGCAGCAGCCCGGCGAGCTGGTCCAGATCGGCCGCGCCGAGCATCGCGCCGGTCGGATTGTGCGGCGAGTTGATGACGAGCAGGCGCGTGCGCGGGCCGATCGCGTCCCGCAGGCGCTGCCAATCGATCGAAAAGCGTGGAGCGAGCAGCGGCACGTGCACCGCACGAGCGCCTTGCAGCTCGATCGCCGGTTCGTAGCTGTCGTAGCACGGGTCGAGCAGGATCACTTCATCGCCGATGCCGACGGTGGCGGCGATCGCCGCGAAGATCGCTTCGGTGGCGCCGGAGGTGATCGTGATTTCGGTTTCGGGGTCGAGCCTGCGCGCATGCAGGCGCTGCGACTTGATGGCGATCTGCTCGCGCAGGCGCAGCAGTCCGGTCATTGGAGCGTACTGGTTCGCGCCTGCCGCCATGGCGCGGACAAGCGAATCGCGCAGGCGCTGCGGCGGCTCGAAATCCGGAAAGCCCTGCCCGAGGTTGACCGCCCCGTGCTGCTGGGCGAGCTGGCTCATGACAGTGAAGATGGTGGTGCCCACGCGCGGAAGCTTGCTGGCGGGCGGAACGAGCGTGGGAAAAGACAGCGAATCGGCCATGATCGAAAGCGGCTTTGCGCGGTGGGCGACTGGGAGACGCGATCAGACCATGGTTGGCACCGCGTGGTTGCGAGAACCGCTAGTCCGAGTGGCGCTAATCACATTCGTTTGGGGAATATGCGCGCGGCGTGATGGGCCACAGCTTGGTGAAAAATCAGCGCCATTGCTGGCTTCCGCGCAGATGGCGGCTGCGAACTGTTGGCTATCCAACAAGCGCGTCAACAATTTGCTGAACAGCTCGTCGATATTCAAGTTATCGCTTAAGAATAGCGTCTGTAATTCTTTTACGTATCTCTACGCGGCCTCCTAGATTGCAGCTCGACGAATCAGCAAGCGAGCAACTCGGAGCCAGGATGTCTGATTGGGGATCAAAAGCCACGGTGTTGTCCTTGGACGGCGTACACGCGCAGCCTGTGTCGATACGCGCCAAGGCCCTGGTGTTCGAAGACCCGGCGTCGCTGGAACTCAGACGCTATCTCGAACGCGTGGCGCCGAGCGAGGCGCCGGTGGTCATTCTCGGTGAAACCGGCACCGGCAAGGAGCTCGTCGCGCGGCATATCCATCAGCTCAGTGGCCGCAAGGGGCCTTTCGTCGCGGTCAATTGCGGCGCCATCAGCGAGCAGCTCGCCGAGAGCGAACTGTTCGGTCATGAGCCCGGCGCGTTCACCGGTGCGACGACGCGCCGCGAAGGCTGGTTCGAAGCCGCGCATCGGGGCACTTTGTTCCTCGATGAAATCGGCGATCTGCCGCTGCCCTTGCAGGTCAAGCTGTTGCGCGTATTGCAGGAGCGCGAGGTGGTGCGGGTCGGTTCGCGCAGGCCGATTCCGGTCGACATTCGCCTGGTTGCGGCGACCAACGTCGATCTCAACGAGGCCGTGAAGGCCGGGCGTTTCCGGCTTGATCTCGTCTATCGCCTGAACATCGCGCAGGTGCGGCTCGCGCCGCTGCGCGAGCGCATCGGCGACATCGTGCCGCTGGCCGAACATTTCCTGCGGCTCTATACGCAGAAGCTGTCGTTGCCGCCGCAATTGCTGAGCGATCGGGTCAAGCAGGAGCTGGAGCGTTATCACTGGCCCGGCAACATCCGCGAGCTCGAGAACGTCATCCACTTTGCGTTGCTGGTCGCGCCGAATCGTATCCAGCCCGAGCATTTGCAGCTGGCGGGCAGCGTCGGCGCGCCGTCGTCGTCTTCGTCCCAGCCGCTGGAGCCGAAAGAGCAGATCGCGCAGGCCCTGCGCACGATGTTCGAGGCCGGCGGAGACAAGCTGTTCGAAACCGTCGAGAAGCTGGTCGTCGACGAGGCGTTTCGCCACTCGCGCTACAACCAGGTTCGGGCGGCGTCCTTGCTCGGCATTTCGCGCAACGTGCTGCGGACCCTGTTGAAGAAGTACCACTACCTGTCGGGCCGGTCTGGCAGCGATACCGCGTCCGGTGCCGAAGACGAGCCGGAAGACGAGGCTCGAGGCTGGCAGGGCGCCAGCTGGGCGGCTTCGAGATGAACGCTTAAACGTTTATCGATCGGCGCCGACGCCATCGGCGTCTTCAATACGCATACGAGTGGCCACGAGGCCATCGGTGGGTCGCGCCCCGCGTTTGCGGGGCTGGGCAAGGAGTACGGCTCACGCCGCCTTACACCCGGATGGCGGTCGGAAATCCTGGTCAGGAGTCGTGGGCAGGCGCAGCGCCGAAAGCGCATCGCGATGTTGGTTCGCAAGCAACTCGATAGAGCCGCTGCTTGCGAATCAGCAGCGTGATTTTGCGAAAGCAGCAGACGCAGGCGAGCAGCGTCCCGGAGAGTGCCGGAAGGCGTCTCCAACAGGGGCGAAATATCGAGCCGAGTCAGCGTGCTAGCGCGGTCTGGAGCCGAGCTTGACGACGGTGATTTCGGCTGGCTCGCTCGTTGCAAAAACGCTGGCCCGGCAAGCCTCAGGAAAGCCTGGGACGGCATCGAAAGCTTCATTGGCATGCGTGCTTCGCAGTGGGCGAGGTACGACGGAATGGTTCTGCACCGGGCTCGAAACCGGTTTTGGAGTTGGAGTCGATCGAATGAAGAAGAGCGCATCTATCGCGGTTCTGGTGGGCGTGGCATTGGGGGCGGCAAGCAGCTCGGCGGCGATCGCGGCTGACGGCATCGCCGCGCAGCCGGCCGCGATCGCGATCGCGGTTGCCGCGGTGGACACGACGGCGGTCGCCAAGGCCCCGGCCCGCTCGCTGCTCAAGCCGGCGCAGCTGTGGTCGTATCAGCCGGTCAAGGAGCAGGCCGTGCCGGCGGTCAGGCAGCAGAAGTGGGTGCGCGATCCGGTCGACGCCTTCGTGCTCGCCAAGCTCGAAGAGAAGAATCTCAAGCCCTCGGCCGAAGCCGCGCGCGGCGCGTTCATTCGTCGTGCCACGCTCGACGTCTGGGGCCTGATCCCGACGCCCGAGGAAGTCGTCGCGTTCGAGAAGGACAAGTCGCCCGACGCCTACGAAAAGCTCGTCGATCGCCTGCTGGCGTCGCCGCGCTTCGGCGAGCGCCAGGCGCGTCGCTGGCTCGATCTGGCCCGCTATGCGGACAGCACGGGCTTTCAGAACGACGACACGCGCCCGAACATGTTCCGCTACCGCGACTACGTGATCGGCGCGTTCAACGACAACAAGCCCTACGACCGCTTCATCAAGGAGCAGCTCGCAGGTGACGAGCTGTATCCGGACGACCAGAACGCGCTGATCGCCACGGGCTTCATGGCCGGCTTTCCGGACAACAGCAACTCGCGCGACCTGGTGCAGCGCAAGTACCAGATCACCACCGACATCGTCGACACCGTGGGCACCGTGATGCTCGCGCAGACCGTCGGGTGCGCGCGTTGCCACGATCACAAGATCGACAAGATTTCCGAGAAGGAATACTTCCAGCTGCAGGCCTTCTTCGCGAACCTCTCCGCGGTCGACAACCTGCCGGCCGCCGTGGGTCCGCAGGAAATCGCGTACCGGGCGCAGCAGGCGAAGTGGGAAGAGGCGACCAAGGACATCCGCGCCAAGCGCAAGGCGATCATCGACAGCGTCTACGACGCCGGCCTGAAGTACCACAAGGAGCGCTATCTCACGGACAGCCGCGAGTCGATCTTCAAGCCCGAGAGCGAGTGGAACGCACACGATCGCTGGATCAACCATCGCCTCGCCAACGTCACCGACGAAGCGAGCATCGCCAACTATCTCGAAGAGGCCGGCAGCAACAAGGACAACGCGGTCTACGACGCCAAGTACGAAGAGCCGTACAAGCAGTACAAGAAGCTCGGCGAAGAGCTGAAGAAGTTCGACAACCTCAAGCCGGCCAAGGGCTCGGACCAGATCTCGGCGATGACCGAACTCGGTTATGCCGATGCGCCGCCGACCTTCCTGTTCTTCGGCGGCAACCACGAGCGCCCGCTCGAGGAAGTGCAGCCGGGCTTTCCGGCCGCGTTCTCCAATGGCGAGAAGCCGGTGATCGTGCCGACCGCGACCTCGTCGGGCCGCCGCACCGCGCTGGCCAACTGGATCGCCAGCCCGGGCAATCCGCTGACGGCCCGCGTGTTCGTCAACCGCGTCTGGGATCAGTACTTCGGCACCGGCATCGTCAAGACGGTCAGCGACTTCGGCAAGGCCGGCGAGAAGCCGACGCATCCGGAACTGCTCGATTTCCTCGCCGATCGCTTCGTCAAATCCGGCTGGGACGTCAAGCAGCTGCATCGCGAGATCCTGCTGTCGAGCGTCTACCGCCAGGCTTCGGACTATCGCGCAGACATCGTCGCCGCCGATCCGGACAACAAGCTGCTCGCGATCTTCCCGCGCCGTCGCCTCGAGGCCGAGCAGATCCGTGATTCGCTGCTGGTCGCATCGGGCAAGCTCACCGATCAGCTCGGTGGCCCGAGCGTGTTCGCACCGCTGCCGGCCGGCGTGAACGCCGGCAACATGTGGAAGGTGTCGAAAGACGAGGCCGACTGGAACCGCCGCAGCCTTTACGTCTTCACGCGCCGCAGCCTGACGTATCCGCTGCTCGAAACCTTCGACATGGCCTCGGCCCAGCAGGCGCACAGCAAGCGCGACGTGACGACCACGCCGCTGCAGGCGCTCACGCTGGTCAACAACGACCAGGTGTTCCAGTGGTCGCAGGCGCTGGCCGGCCGCGTCATCAGCGAATCCAATGGCACGCCATCGGCGCAGATCGACCGGCTCTACGAAATCCTGTTCGCCCGCAACGCGAGCGAGCAGGAGAAGCAGCAGCTGCTGGCCTTCCTCGACGAACACCAGAAGGTGATCACGCAGAAAGCCGCCGACGGCAAGCTGTCGCTCGCATTGCCCACGGGCCTCAAGACGAGCCCGAGCGATCCGATCCGTGCCGCCGCCTTCGTCGACCTCGTGCACACGGTCGCCAACTCCAACGATTTCACCTACCGCTTCTGAAGCGCCGCTCGCTTCCCAACGAATCAAGCGATCACAGGAACAAGGACAACCCCATGAGCAACAACCATCACTCTCGTCGCAACTTCCTGCGCAACGCCGGCATCGGCGCTGGCTCGCTCGCCCTCGGCGGCTTCGGCGGCGGCCTGCTCAATGTCGCGCAGGCGTCCGACCTCGCCAATCCGGTGCAGGTCGATCCGCTCGCACCGAAGGCGCCGCACTTCGCGGCCAAGGCCAAGTCGATCATCTGGCTGCACATGAACGGTGCCCCGAGCACGCTCGACCTGTACGACTACAAGCCCGAGCTCGTGAAGCTCGCCGGCCAGGACGTGCCGGAATCCTTCCTCAAGGGCATCAAGACGAGCACCCAGGGCGGCGTCGGCAAGCTCTACGCGTCGAACCGCAGCTGGAAGCAGTACGGCGAGAGCGGCGCCTGGTTCTCCGATCTGCTGCCGAACCTCGGCAAGCAGGCCGACAAGCTCGCCTTCATCAAGTCGAGCACCACCATCGGCGCGACGCACGACATCTCGATCCTCAAGCTCAACACCGGTGACCTCAACCCGGGCCGTCCGACGCTCGGCGCCTGGGTGCAGTACGCACTCGGCACCGCGAACCCGGACCTGCCGGCCTACGTCGTGCTCTACGGCGGCGATCGCGAGCCGAGCGGTGGTTCGGTGAACTGGGCTTCGGGCTTTTTGCCGGCGATCTACCAGGGCACGGCGTTCCGCCCGGGGCCGTCTCCGATCCTCAATCTGTCGAGCCCCGAGCTCGTCGCCGCCGCCCAGCAGCGCGACAACCTCGACCTGCTGCGCAAGCTCAACCAGCAGAACGCGGCGCGCTATCCGCGCGACACCGAGCTGGCGGCGCGCCTGAACTCCTACGAGCTCGCGTACCGCATGCAGTCGGCGGCGCCCGAAGCGGTGGACCTGAGCAAGGAAAGCGACGCCACCCGCGAGCTCTACGGTCTCAACGATGAGCTGACCAAGGATTACGGCACGCAGATGCTGCGTGCGCGTCGCCTCGTCGAGCGCGGCGTGCGCTTCGTGCAGGTGATCAACGGGCCGGTGAAGATTGCGGGCGAAGATCGCACCAACTGGGACGCCCACGAGAATCTCGAAGCCAACCACGCCGCGAACGCGAAGGCTGTCGACAAGCCGATCGCCGGCCTGCTCGCCGACCTCGAATCGCGCGGCCTGCTCGATTCCACGCTCGTGGTCTGGGCTTCGGAATTCGGCCGCACCTCGTACGGCCAGAGTGGCAACGGCCGCGACCACAACCCCTGGGGCTACACGCAGTGGATCGCGGGCGGCGGCTCCAAGGCCGGCACCACCTTCGGCGCGACCGACGAAATCGGCCTGCGCTCGGTGGGCCGCACGGTCGACACCTATGACCTGCACGCCACCGTGCTCGCACTCATGGGCCTGGATCATCTCAAGACCACTTACCTCAACAACGGCCGCTCCGAGCGTCCGACGGTGGTCTACGGCGAAGTGATCAAGGAACTGATCGCTTAAAGGCCTTGCATCCCTCTCCCCACGGGAGAGGGATGCGTCCGTCGATTCAGTGGATTCACTTAGGTTCTATTACGCAAATGCGCAGTGTTTGGAAGTGGAGTGTCTGGCTGTCGCTCATCGTCTCGAGTGTAAGTCCCGCGCTGGCGGTGGAGCTGGAAGGTTTCGACAAGGACGTCATGCAGGCGATGGACGATGCCTTCAAGGACCTCGAACCCGTGATCGGGGCGCGCAACACCGAGGCCGCGATCTCGGACGTGCAGGTGCTGCTCGAGGGTTATCAGTGGACGGGCGATTACTTCAAGGCACGGACCGACACGCCCGATGCGGTGCAGTGGAACGCCGAAGGTCATGCGCTGCTCGAATCCGTACTCGCCTCGCTGAACCGTCAGGACTTCGAGAAAGCAGCTGAATCGGCGCGCGCCACGGCGAAGAATTGCAAAGCCTGCCACGAGGTCTATAAAAAGTCCTTGAGCCGCTGACCGCTGCATCTGACCGCAGCGTCACTGCGCCTTCGTCCCATCCACAACCGTGAGTCATCCCATGATCCGTTTCGCCTCTCGCATCGCCCCTCTCGCATTGCTCGCCGCCTGCATCTCGCTGCCGGCCGCCGCCGCGCTCAAGCAGGGCGATACCGCGCCCGATTTCAAGACCCAGGCTTCGCTGGCCGGCAAGGCCTTCACGTTCTCGCTGAAGGATTCGCTCAAGAAAGGCCCGGTGGTGGTGTACTTCTATCCGTCCGCGTACACGGGCGGCTGCAATATCCAGGCGCATACGTTTGCCGAGAAGAGCGACGAGTTCGCCGCCGCGGGCGCCACCATCATCGGCGTCTCGCTCGACAGCATCGAGCGACTCAACGATTTCTCCGCCGACCCGGACTACTGCGCGGGCAAGTTCCCGGTGGCATCGGACAAGGACGGCAAGATCTCCAAGTCCTTCGATCTCGCGGTCCGCGAGGCGAGCGCGGGCAAGAAGGATTCGCGCGGCGTGGAGATCGACCACGGCTTCGCCGAGCGCACCACCTTCATCGTGACGCCGGACGGCAAGGTCGCCAGCACGCTGGGCGGGCTGGCGCCTGCGGCGAACGTCGAGCAGGCCTTGCAGGCCGTGCGCGAAATCGCAGCCAAGCGCTGAGATAGCAGGATCAGGCTCGATGCGGATTCGCTCATCGCTCATTTCATCGACTGGCGCGCAGTGGTGGGTCTTGCTGTTTGCGCTGCTGGTGAGCGGATTCGCCAGAGCCGCGATCAGCGATCAGGAGCTCGCCGAGCGCGTCGGCGATGGTGATCCGGTGGCAGGCCAGTCGAAGTCGCAGGCCTGCCAGGCTTGCCACGGAGCCGACGGCAACAGTGCGGGCCCGGCGCCCGCGCTCGCGGCGCAGTATTCGAGCTATCTGCTCAAGCAGTTCCGCAAGTTTCAATTCGGCGAGCGTCCGCATCCCGGCGACGCGGCCAGCAACATTCTTTCGAGCGAAGACCTCGCCGATGTCGCGGCCTACTTCGCATTGCAGGACAGAACCGCGCCTGTTTCGGCGGTTTCGCCCATCGGCGAGCGCTTGTTCGCGCGTGGCGACGCGCCGCGCCAGATCGCCCCGTGTACGAGCTGCCATGGCGACAAGGGCCAGGGCCTGATCGCGGGCAGCGATGCCAACCCGGCGATCGGTGGCCAGCACGCGGCTTACCTGCGCGCGCAGCTGCTCGATTGGCGCAGCGGCAAACGCGTCGGCAGCACGGCGATGAGCCTCACGGCCAAAGCGCTCAGCGATGCCGAGATCGAGGCGCTGTCGGTTTATCTGGCCGGTCTGCGCTGACCGGTCGGGTTTTCGTTCCTGTCATTCACGTCAAGAGGTGCTGGATGTCCACAGTGGTTTCGAGCCGGCCGCGTGCGCTGGCATTGGCAGTCGCCGTGCTCGCGATGTCGCACGCGGCTTCGAGCGCCGCCGACCCCGATCCGGTGACGCCGACGATCGCGGGCGTGGTGGCCGGCGGCATCAAGATCCGGCTGATCAAGGACGGCCTCAACGGCTCCGAAGGGCCGATCGCGCAGCCCGACGGCAGCCTGCTGTTCACCGAGACGCGTGCGAACCGCATCGTGCACGTCGGGCTCGACGACAAGATCGGCAGCTTCCTCGAGAACAGCAACGGCTCGAACGGCCTGGCGTACGCGCCCGGCGGCGAACTCGTGTCGGTGCAGACGGCCAAGGCGAGCGTCGGCGTGGTGTATCCGAAAGACAAGGCCAAGGTCTGGGTCGATGGCTTCGAGGCGACGCCGCTGCGCCGGCCGAACGATCTGGTCATCGATCGCAAGGGCGGTGTCTACTTCACCGACCCGGGCCCGTTCCGCAAGGCCGACGAGCCGGCGTCGCCCACGGCCGTGTACTACCGCACGCCGGCCGGCGAGCTGCGCCGCATCGCCACCGACATCACCTGGCCCAACGGTATCCAGCTGAGCCCCGAAGAGCGCGTGCTGTATGTGGCGGATACACACGGCGAGTTCGTGATCGCCTACGACGTCGCCGATGACGGCTCGGTTTCGAACCGCCGCAACTTCGCCAGGCTGCAGGGCTGGAACAAGCCGGAGAACGGCAACGGCAGCAGCGGTGCAGACGGCCTCGCCGTCGATTCGCTGGGGCGCCTGTATGTCGCATCGAGCGCGGGCATCGAGGTGTTCGACGCCGCCGGCAAGGCGCTCGGCGTGATTCCGATTCCCGGGCAGACCCAGAACCTCGCGTTCGCCGGTCCGGACAAGAAAACGCTCTACGTCGTCGGCGGCGGAAAGCTCTATCGCTTTGCCGTGCTGACGCCGGGACTTTCCACGCGCGCGAAGTGATCGCGCCTTTGCATCATCGTTGAAGCCATCATGAAGAAAGCCATCAGTCGAATCGTCGTCCCCGTGCTCGCGCTGTCCGCGCTGAGTGTTTCCATCGCCTATGCGCAGCAGGGGCCACGGCCCGAGAATCTCGTCAAATGGCGGCAGTCCGCGTATCAGGTGGTGGCCTGGAACTCGGCGCGCATCAAGGCCTCCGTCACCGGCAGCTACGACAAGGCCGAGGTCGCGCAGGCCGCATCTACGCTCGCCGCGGTCGCCAACTCCGGCCTGCCGAAGCTGTTCGCCGCGGGCACCGAGAAAACCCGTGGCTGGCACGAGACGAGTGCCAAAGCCGAAGTGTTCAGTGAGAGCAAGCGCTTTTCCGAACTCGATGCGGATTTCGCCAAGGCCGCCAACGAACTCGCCAAGCTCGCCCAAGCGGGCGACGAAGCCGGCGTGAAGACGCAGTACGTCGCGCTCAACAAGACCTGCAAGGCCTGCCACGACTCGTACAAGGCTTCCGAATGACATGAGTTGATTGGGCTGCACGTGGAGAAAACGCAATGAGCATCGACGACCGCATCGGTCAAACCATCGAAGAAACCGCACGCTCGCAGCAGGCGACACGCAAAGTCTGGGACCTGCCGGTGCGCGTGTTCCACTGGAGCCTCGCGCTCGCCTTCATCGGCGCCTATGTGAGCAATCGCGCCGGCATCGAGTATTTCACGGTGCATCTGTGGTGCGGCTACGCGGTCATCGTGCTCGTTGCGTTTCGCATCGTCTGGGGGCTCGTCGGCACGCGGCATGCGCGCTTCTGGAACTTCGTGCGCGGGCCCGTGAGCACCTGGCGCTACACGCGCGCGACGCTGCGCAATCGCGAGCAGCACACGCCCGGGCACAATCCGCTCGGCGCGCTGATGGTGATCGCGCTGCTCGCGTCCTTGCTCGTGCAGTCGGTGTTCGGGCTGTTCACCAATGACGAGATCTTCAACGTCGGTCCGCTCTACGGCTACGTCAGCGATGCGCTGGCGCTCAAGCTGACGTCCTGGCATCGGCAGCTGTTCTACTGGATCGCCGCCGCGGTGGCGCTGCACGTGATCGCCGTGCTCGTGCACGTGGTGCTCAAGAAGGACAACCTGGTTCGCGCGATGATCACCGGTCGCAAGCCGGCGGCGCAGATCGCAGCCAGCGATGAAATCCGCTCCTCGCGCTGGTGGCTCGCACTCGTGATCGTACTGGCGCTGTCGGCGCTGCTGGCCTGGATCGTTCTGCATGCGCCGCAGGGTTCTTCGGGCGAGCTCTACTGAAGCGGAACCACAGCTGTAAGAAACAGCCGCAAGGCACAAAAAGAAAACCCCGGCGCGAGAGCATCGCGCCGGGGTTTTCTTTTGAACTGATGCTCAGAGCCTGCCGGTGAAGACCACGCCGAGCCAGCGCTCCGGAACCGGAATCCAGCTGTTCCAGGTGATGACCTGCGACTGATCCTCGTCGAACACGTTCTTGGCGATGAGGCTCGCTTCGAAGCGCCCGTCACGCGTGCCGACGCCGATCGCCGCATCGGCGATGCCGTAGGCCTTGGTCCAGCCGTAGCTCGACAGCGTGATGTCCGAGTTGTAGCGGCTCGTGTACGCATAGTTGCCGCTCAGGTGCAGCTCCTTGTCGTTCAGGATCGGCAGGCGATAGTCGATGCCGACGTTGCCGGTCCACTTGGCGGCACCCGGCAGGTTCTGGCCGCTGACGTCGCGATAGCGCGGAAGTGCAGGCAGAGCGGGCTGACCGGGCGGGGCGACCGGGTTCAGGTTGACTTCGGGAGGCTGGCCCAGGTTCGTGAACTTCCTGTAGTACGCATCGTTGTAAGCGCCCGAGAAGCGGATCGTGGTGTTCTGGATACCGCTGTAGAACGCATCGATCTCCACGCCCTTGGTCCTGACTTTGTCCGCATTGCCGGTGGCTGAGATGTACGTCGGCGGATTGTTGGGGTTGAGGTTGCTGGTGTATTCGTCCAGAACGAAGACGGCCTGCTGGTAGTCGTCGATGTCGGCCAGGAACACGTCGGCATTGAAGGTCAGCGTGTTGTCGAGCAACGCGGTCTTGATGCCGATTTCGTAGGAGCTGTTCTTTTCAGGCTTGGCGAGGTTCGAATAGCCGTTGGTGACCTGCGCGATGCCGGCCTTCTCACCGTACTGATACGAGAGATACGTCGTCACCTGCTCGTTGATCTTGTAGCTCGGGCTGATGATGTAGGTGGGTTGCACTTCCTTGAACGTCTCGCCTTCGACTTCGTTCCAAAGCACCCCGATCTGCGACTGGCGAATCGCTTTGGCGGCGGCGATCTGCCTGAACTGCTCGTCGCTGAGATCGTTATAGCTGGCGACGCCGAAATACTTGTTGGCGGTGGCGTCAGCCAGCGCAAGCTGTTCGGCGGAGTTGGCGTTATCGGTCAGTCTTCCGTTCGAGTTGGTTGCAAAGCCGCCGAGCTGTACGCCGTTGACCTGTACGGGGTTGAGTTCCGAGCCATAGCCATTGCTGTAAACGAGCTTGCTGACACGGTTGCGACGGTTCTCCTGGGTGAAGCGCAGGCCTGTGGTCAGCGTGAGCGGCTCGCTGATGTGCCAATTGGTCTGGCCGAACACCGCAGCCGTCTCGTTGCGAATCTTCTGCAGCGGCTTCTGGTTGAGGCCGTTGAGAGAGTTCTCCATCAGGTAGCGGCCATTGCTGTTCTTGTCGAGCAGATCGTACTGCGTGGGTGTCGCGAACCATGCACCCGCATCGGAGCCGTAACCACTTCCCGAATCGTAATCGTTGGAGGTCTTGAGGAAGTAGACGCCGGCCTGATAGTCGAAAGCGCCTCCGACCGGTGAACTCAAGCGCAGCTCCTGGCTGATCTGGTCATATTCGACGTGGCCGCCACCGTTCTTGCTCGCATCGAACGGCGTGCCTTCGTCGTTGCGGGCCTGGAAGTAGAAGTCCTTGTAACCCGAGACCGAGGTCAGCGTGTGCTCACCGAAACGCCAGTTCAGCGTCGCGGTCGCGCCGCGGCTCGAGGTCACGAGCGGCTGCTGGGCATCGAGATTCACATGCTTGCTGTTGAGGTAATCGCGCTCGTAGCTGTACTGCGTGTCCTGCCGGAACCAGCGCCGCGCCAGTCGAGTCGAGGCATCGGTATTGAGGTTGGTCGGTGTGCCGTCCGAGTACGTGGCCGGCGTCGGCTTGTAGAACACCCAGCCGTTGTAGAACTCGGCATGGCGCGGCTGCAGTTCGAGCTTGAGCAGCGCATCGAAATTGTCCGTCGGCGTGTAGAGGAACTGCACGCGGCCCGAGACGTTGTCCTTGTTCTTGTAGCTGAAATCCTCGTTGTAGGCGTTGGAGTAATCGCCATCGCCCTTGTCGACCGAGAACGCGCCGCGCCAGGCCAGCTTGTCGGCGACGATCGGTCCGCCGCCCGCCGCGATACCGATCACGCGGTCGTTCTGACCGAGTGCGATCGAGTAGTAGGCGTCCGGCGTGAACGACGGCCTGCGCGTGCGAATGTTCAGCACGCCGAGCGTCGCGTTCTTGCCGAGCAGCGTGCCTTGCGGGCCACGCGTGACTTCCACCGCTTCGATGTCGGTGAAGTCGAAGCTCGACAGCGGGTTGTAGGCGTAGGCGAGGCCGTCGACGATGATGCCGACGCTCGGATCCTGCGCATCGGTCTGCGCCTGCTTGCCGATGCCGCGAATCGACAGGCTGCTCGTGCGCGAGTTGCCCTGGTTCCACGAAATGTTCGCAGCGCGCTGCGTGATCGTGCTCATGTCGGTGGCGATCAGGCGAGTGAGTTCAGTGCCTTCGACCACCGAGACCGAAACCGGAACGTCCTGCAGCTTCTCGAGCCGGTTGCGCGTGTTCACGACCACCGTGGCGATGTCCGCATCCGCGACGATGGCGGCGGACACTTCTTCCACGGCGGCAACCTCCAGCTTGTCGACGCCGGCCTCGTCGGCGGACTCGACTGCAGCCTCGTTGGCGTCGGAAGCCACGTCGGCTGCGCGCGCATGCGTCGCGAGCAGACTGCTGCCCGCGAGCATGCCGAACATCGCGATAAGGAACGACGACAGTGCGAAAAGTGAGCGCACCTGCTGCGGTGCAGCCTCTGAATCAAAAGCCGGAATCATTACGTCCTCGATGTTGTCGCATGCCACTGCGGGAAAGGAGTGGGCGATAAGGCAGAGTCCGTACCAGTCGTTCGCGGGCTTCGAACAAAACAGCCTACGATCGCTGCAAGCAGCAGCAGACGTTGATAAGCAAAAGGCTTTTTTATCGGCTCATTTCATGCGGCGGTTTTATAAAACTTCTTTTATGTTGTGTTCTTGCGGCTTTCAAACCAGCTGCGCAAGCAGATTGCTGAGAACCACGCAGTGCAAGCAGCAGCATCAATGTGCTTTGGCCTGCGTGGTTTCGAGCGGACCGTAGCCGGTGACCTGAATGATGGTCTCCTCGTTCTTGGCGCCGTCGTAATGCAACTGTCCGCCCTTGTGCAGAACGTAGCTGCCGGCCGGAAGCGGCACGGTGTCGTTCGGATCGTAGTGATCGCCGGTGCCGACCCACCAGGTTCCCGAAATCACGGTGAAGAAGCGATCGCCGTTGTGGAAATGCGGCCGGCTGAAATTGCCCGGCAGCCACTTGATACGCATGACGTAAGGGCCGGGCTTGCTCGGATCGCCGAACAGAATCGCGCGCTCGCTGGTGCCTTCGGCATTGCGTACCCACTGAATCTGCTGGGCCGTCTTGAACTCGACCGAAGCGGAATCGAGGCTGGCGGCGGAGATCGAAAGCGCAGGCGTGAGCGCGAGCGCAACGACGAGGGCGGATGACAGCAGGCGTAGCGGGTTGAGCATGGTGGTCTCGGCAGAAGAAGCGTGGAGCGCGATTCGTGGCAAGCACCGCACCATCCGTCTCAGAGCCTTGTCCTCAAAGGCTTTTGTGACATCGGGTGGCAACGTGCCGCTGTATCGATGCTGCATCGGCAACAGTCGCGCGACGCGCGCTGTTGCGATCCACGCAAATCAACAATTCGTGAACCTGCGAAGAGGCCAAGAACAAGGCCGCGAGCGGCCGATTCGTGTGCTTGGTCTGTCGTCGAATCATGGGCTTGCGATGCACTGAAAGACGGGATCGCGAATGCGGCGATCACTGGCACGATCACTGCGGATAGGCGCCAACCTGAGAAGCACCAACATCCACACGAATCACTACCGAGGAATCACCGTGGCGAAGATCAACAAGGCTTGGGTCGTTGCAGCAGCGGTGCTGGTCGCCGCCGGCGGCTATGCGAAAGCCCAGCAGAAAACGGCGACGACGGCAGCGGCTGCGACGCCGGCATACAAGACCGTCAAGCTGGATCGCAAGCAGATCGATGCGCTGCTCGCCAAGCCCGGCGAGCTTACGATCATCGACGTGCGCCGTCCCGACGAACTCACGCGCATCGGCGGCTTTCCGGTTTACCTGAGCATCCAGAACGACGACGTCGAGAAGAACCTCGCCTTCATACCGAAGGATCGCAAGATCGTGACGGTGTCGAACCACGCGGGGCGCGCGCTCAAGATCGGTGATCTGCTGTCGTCCAAGGGCTACAACGTGGTCGGCGCAATCGGCG
Source organism: Hydrocarboniphaga effusa AP103 (assembly GCF_000271305.1). GTDB lineage: Bacteria > Pseudomonadota > Gammaproteobacteria > Nevskiales > Nevskiaceae > Hydrocarboniphaga > Hydrocarboniphaga effusa. Next base: position 1,484,518 of record NZ_AKGD01000001.1, on the reverse strand, counting down.
TGCAGAACTACGAGGAAGAGGGCGGCAAGCTCACGCGCATCGAGCCCAAGGCGCCCGCCACCGCTGCAGTGACGAAGTAGGAAGCGGAGCTCGATCGCCTCCTTCCATCGATTCAAGCGCTGATGATTCCGGCATTCCCCGCGCAGACCCCGTACTACCGAGACGCGGTTTCCCCAAGCCCGTCTCGTTGTCTGCGCGGGCTTTTTATACCGGGCATCGGAGCTAGGCTGTAGCATCGAGCTGTCTCGATTTGTCGATCGATTTCACCAACGGAGAAGAATCATGTCGCTGGTTTCCTTCACCCGCCGCGCTGCGCTTGGCCTGGCTTTCGCCGCGCTGATTCCGGTTTCCGCGTTCGCGGCCTTGCCGACGATCAGTCAGCCGGCGCCTGCCTTCACCGCGAAGACCGCGGACGGCAAGACGCTGAGTCTCGATTCGCTGCGCGGCAAGACCGTGGTGCTCGAATGGACCAATGCCGATTGCCCGTTCGTGAAAAAGCATTACGAGAGCGGCAACATCCCGAACCTGCAGGAAGCCGAGACCGCCAAGGGCGTGGTGTGGCTGCAGGTGATCTCGTCCGCGCCCGGGCAGCAGGGCAACGTCGACGGCCCCACCGCGATCAAGCTCAACGACTATCGCGGCGCCAAGCCGACGGCGACGCTGCTCGATCCAGAAGGCAAGATCGGCAAGCTCTACGGCGCACAGACCACGCCGCATTTCTTCATCATCGACGCCAAAGGCCAGCTCGCCTACAAGGGCGCGATCGACAGTATCGCCTCGGCCGACCAGGGCGATATCGCCAAGGCCGACAACTACGTCAAGGATGCGCTCGCCGCGATCGCGACTGGAGCGAAGATCGAACACGCGAACACCAAGCCCTATGGTTGTTCGGTGAAGTACGCCAGCTGAGCGACAAGAGCGTTCGCTGCGATTGTGCTTTTGCGACTGTTTTTCAGGGGGGGGAGAGTGCCGGTGCGATGCACCGGGTAAGGGGACCGGCGGTCTCGCGTGTGCAATACGCGCGAGACCGCCGGTGATGTTGCAAACGTCGACAGCGACGCGACGACCGGATGCAGCAAGAACCAGGATCGAGCAGCGCCCGTCGTCGGGACTGAGTTACTTCAGGCGATATTCGTCGTGGCAGCCCTTGCAGGTCTTGCCGGTCTCGGCGACCTGCGCCTTGAGCGTCGCCAGATCCGCCGCTGCGGCCGGCAGCTTGGCGGCTTCGAGCTGGAACTTGTCGGCGAGCGATTGGAACTTGGCCGGGTCTTCCCAGATTTTCGGCGAGGACTTGTGCGAGGCCCCGGCATCGGTGCCCGGGCCGAACGATGCGAACGGCAGCGTCGACAGATCGGCAACCAGCTTGGCCGCCTTGACGGCCTCGGCCTGATCGTAGGGGCGCTCGCCCTTGGCGATCGCGCCGAGCACGCCGCCGAAGTTGCGACCGATGACGTTGAAGACCGATTGGCGATAGCGAATTTCGTCTTCGGGTTTGGGAGCAGCGAAAGCCGAACCCGCCACGATGGCGAGCGCGACACCGCATCCGGCTGCTTTCCAGGCAGAACTGTTCATTTGGATACCTTTTGGGTTTCTGGGAGCGCCACTGCGCGTGGCTTTCGGCAGAGAGCAGAGAGCGTGCCATGCGGAGCGATGCCAAAAATCCCAATGCACAGCGAGGATTGTGCGTGTCGATGCCGATGTCGCGTATCGAGCGTGTGCGGTTTTCAGCAGCGATAAAGCGCGTCTTGCTGCTAGACCAACACGAGCGCAAGCGATGTGCGGGCTTTTCGAAGCATGAACCACAGTCTTCGCATGTCGTGGCAGCAATGAAAACTCCCGTTGCGAAAAGGGCTTTCGATCGACTGCGAGGATCGTGCGGTGCATGCCCGGTTCACTGGCACGCTCGTTGCCATTTTGCCGGTTCGCACTGATTCACACTGATTCGCACTGATTGATACGGAGCCGACAACATGTCCTCGATGCGCCTTGCCGACGTTTTGAATCCGTCTTCCACGCTGGCCCTGCGAGTGAGCGTGCTCGCCACGCTGATCTGGGCCGGGCATGCCAAGGCTGAGGATCTGGTGACGCCGGCGATCGAAGGCGTGGTCGCTGCGGGCACGAAGATCGAACTCATCCAGGACGGCTTCAACGGCACCGAAGGGCCGCTAGGCTTGCCCGACGGCAGCCTGGTTTTTACCGAGACACCGGCCAATCGCATCACGCGCATCGCGGCCGACGGCAGCGTGTCGGCGTTCGTCGAAGACAGCAACGGTTCCAATGGACTCGGAGTCGATGCGCACGGCGACATCGTTTCGGTGCAGCGCGGCAAGCCACAGGTGGGCGTCATCTATCCCGCCGAGCATCGCAAGCTGCTGGCCGACAGCTTCGAGGGCAAGCCTTTCAATCAGCCCAACGATCTCGTGGTCGGCAGCAAGGCCGGCATCTTCTTCACCGATCCGGGCGCGCAGCCCAAGCCGGGTGAAGCCGCGCCGGCGCCGGCGGTCTATCACATCGATACGGGCGGCAAGGTGCAGCGCATCGCGACCGACATCGCGCGCCCGAACGGCATTCAACTTTCGACCGACGAAAAGACGCTCTACATCGCCAACACCGCCGGCGAATACGTGATCGCCTACGACGTCGCCGCCAACGGCAGCGTCGGCAAGCCGCGCAACTTCGCCAAGCTCAAGGCCGGCCTCACGCCGACCGACACCGGCGCGCAATCGAGTGGCGCCGACGGCCTCGCCGTCGATGCGAAGGGACGGCTGTACGTCGCCTCGAACGCGGGCATCGAAGTGTTCGACGCCAAGGGCAAGGCGCTCGGCGTCATCGCGCTGCCGAAGAAGCCGCAGAACCTGGCGTTCGCGGGCCAGGACAAGAAGCTGCTTTACGTGGTCGGCCGTGGCGCGGTCTACAAGATCGCCACCCAGAGCGCCGGCTTTTCCGGACGCGCCAAGTAAGCGCTGCGGTCGCTTCCCCAACTCCATCGAGAATTCCGACATGACTCGCAAGACCGCGAACGATTTCGATCCCGAAGTGCTCAAGCTGTTCGACCGCTATGTGCATGGCCAGCTGTCGCGCCGCGGCTTTCTGCAAGGCGCAGGCAGGTTCGCGATCGCAGCCGGTGTGACGGCCGAGGGCTTGCTGCTCGCGCTGAACCCGACTTTCGCCGCCGCCGAGCAGGTGAAGCCCGACGATGCGCGCCTGAGCGCGCGCTACGTGGAATATCCGTCGCCCGAGGGCTACGGCAAGCTGCGCGGCTATCTCGTGCAGCCCGCCAAGGCCAAGGGCAAGCTGCCGACGGTGCTCGTGGTCCACGAGAATCGCGGGCTCAATCCGCATATCGAAGACATCGCGCGCCGCCTCGCGCTCGATGGCTTCATCGCGTTCGCGCCCGATGCGCTGTTCCCGCTCGGCGGCTATCCGGGCGACGAGGACAAGGCGCGCGAGCTGTTCCAGAAACTCGACCAGACCAAGACCCGCGCGGATTTCGTCGCCGCGGCCGACATCCTCAAGAAGCTTCCGGAAGGCAACGGCAAAGTCGGCGCCGTGGGCTTCTGCTACGGCGGCGGTGTGTCGAACTTCCTCGCGACGCGCATTCCGGACCTGGCCGCCGCGGTTCCGTTCTACGGCCAGCAGCCGGCCGATGAAGAGGTGTCGAAGATCAAGGCGCCGCTGCTGCTGCAGTACGCCGAGAACGATGAGCGCATCAACGCCGGCTGGCCGAAGTACGAGGCAGCGCTCAAGGCCAACCAGGTGAACTATCAGGCCTACGTCTATCCAGGCGTGCAGCACGGCTTCAACAACGACACCACCCCGCGTTACGACGAGGCGGCCGCGAAGCTCGCCTGGAGCCGTACGGTCGCATTCTTCAAGCAGCATCTGGCCTGATTTAGTTTCATCCCCGGCATTCCAGACTCGTCGAGCCTGGAATGCTCAACAGAAAAGCCACGGCAGATCGCCGTGGCTTTTCTGTTTGCAGCCCTTGCGATCAGCTCAGTCGCAAGCTCAGCGTCACGCCGAACGTCAGCGGCTGGCCGAGGCGGACGGTGGCCGGTGCGGTGGCGTTGTTGAGGTTGACGCGATCGTAGTAGCGCTCGTCGAACACGTTCTTGCCCCACAGCGTCAGCGCGAAGCTGCGGTCCGGGCGACGGATGCCGATGCCGGCGTTGGTCAGCGCGTAGGTATCCTGGCCGCGATAGTTCAGATCGGCTTCGGTGGAATAGCGCGTGTCGCCCTTGACGGCCTCGTTGACGTAGACGAACAGATCGATCGGCGAGCCCTGGAAGTTGCCGATCGGCTGGTCGTAGTCGAAGCCGAGGTTGGCGGTCCACTCGGGCACGTTCGGAATGTCGGTGCCGGACAGATCGGTCTCGGTGGTGTTGACCCAGGTGCCCGATGCGTTCTGCACGCGCGCGCCCTGCGTCGGCGGTGCGTTGGCGAAATCGACGTACTTGGCCTCGGTGATCGCCGCGTTGGCCCAGACGTTCAGACGGCGCGTCGGCGACCAGCTGCCTTCGATCTCGACACCGCGCAGGCGCACGTGATCGATGTTGCCGAGGTACTGGCGCGGCAGCAGCGAGCCCGTCGCCGGATCGGTGAACACGCCCACGAGCACGCCTTGATAATCCTTGATGTCGTTCTGGTACAGGTTCACGTTGAGCGTCGTGCGCAGTTCCGGCCAGCTCTTCTTGAAGCCGAGCTCGTAGTCGGTCGCCTTCTCGGGATCGATGACCACGGCCTGCGTTTCGATGATGGCGCTGCCGGCGCCGCCCGCGTAGATCGGACGCGCGTCGGTGTTGATGGCGCCCGACTTGGAGCCCTGTGCCACCGAGCCGTAGACGAGCAGATCGGGATTGATCTTCCACGATGGATTGACCAGCCAGGACACCGAGGTGTCCTTCTTCGAGCCGTCGACCGAGAAATCGCCCGAGCGTGCGGTGAACAGGTAGTTGTCGCGCCGGGTCTGATCGGCCGCCGGCAAATCCTGCGCGCCACCGAACGAGTAACCGTCGTTGGAGCCCGAGCGCTTCTCGTGCGTGAGGCGCAGGCCCGCGGTCAGGTCGACGTTGCTGAGCACGTGCCAGGTGCCCTGGCCGAACGCGGCGTAGCTGCGCGTATGCGCCTTGCCGAACGAGTCGTGCTCGACGTTGTTGAGAATGGCCGGGTTCGCCGTCTTGTCGTTGAGCAGGAAGGTGGCGGCATCCCTGCCGTAGAGAAAGCGATAGTTGCTGTCGCGGTCGTCCTTCAGGAAGAAGCTGCCGACCTGCCAGTCGAAGATGTCGGAAACCGCGGAAGCCAGGCGGAATTCCTGCGAGTACTGCTCGGCTTCCACGTCGTAACCGGTGCTGACCGAGTAGATGCCGTTGTAGCCCTGCGTGTTGCGCGGATACAGCTCGAACTTGCGCCAGGCGGTCACCGAGGTGAACGTGTATTCGCCGATGTTCCAGTTGAGTTCGTTCGAGAGTCCGTCCGTGCTCGACGGCAGCTTCGACGGGTTGGTGGCATCGCCCGTCCACGGGTCGTAATCGATCTGCTCGATGCCGTAGAGATTGCGGATGCGCGTTTCGTAGAGCGGGAACGCGGCACCGTCGGAGTATTGCGTGAGAATCGGGGCGACGATGCCACTGTAGTTGTTGAATTCGTCGGAGCTGATGTGGTCGTAGATCACGCGGCTGGTCGCATCGCCATCGGCGAACTTGAACAGCAACTGCCCGCGCGCGGCCCAGCGGTTGGTATCGAGCAGGCGCTTCTCGTCGCGCTGATCGTCCTGGACGATCGGATAGCTCGGGTTCGGCACCAAGCCTTCGTCCTTGTCGCTGTAGTAGCTCAAGCGATAAGCCACGCGATCCTCGACGAGCGCGCCGGTGCTGTAGGCCGAAGTCTGCAGACCCTTGTAGTTGCGCGGCGAGATGTCGACGCCATTCTCAGCCGTGAAGCTCGGCGCCTTGGTGCGCAGGATCACCGCGCCGACCGTGGTGTTCTTGCCGAGCAGCGTGCCTTGTGGCCCGCGCGCGACCTCGATGCTCTCGAGATCGTAGAGCGGAGCCCATCCGAAGCCGACATGCGTATAGAACACGTTGTCGACGATCTGGCCGACACCCGATTCGGAGCCGTCGCTGCCGCTGCCGAGCCCGCCGACGCCGCGGATCGACAGCGAGGACGTGCGCGGATTGCTGGTGTCGGGATTGAAGTTCGGAATGCGCGCCGCGAACTCCTGGATGCGCACGAGGTTCTGCTCCTGCACGAACTCGCCGCTCAGCGCGCTGATCGATAGCGGAACGTCCTGCAGGCGTTCTTCGCGGCGCCTGGCCGTGATGACGACTTCGGCCACCGCAGCCGCTTCGGCCGGCAGCGGATTGACGCCCAGCTGCGCGGTCTCGATTCGATCGGTCTCGAGTTGAGCCGTCTCGACGGCTGCGCCGCTGGCGGGTTGCGCTGCTTCGACGGCATCGGCCGACTGCACGTTCCACGCAGCCAACAGCAAGCCACCACCGACCATCCAAGCTGCATCGGCCTGGCTCAGCGCAGGTCGCAGCGAAAACGTCCTCGACATCTGATGACACTCCCTTCTTTTTGATAAGCGCCGTAGCGCAATGGAGTGCCGCACGAGGCGAAGAGCGTACCAAGCGAAAAAGCGCGAGCCCGATGGCTTTCGTTATCGGATTTTTCCGATGTAAGCCATTCACTCGAAATACTTTATTGGAATTGAATCGATGGTCCACGAGCGGCTTTCGCCCTCAAACAGCGCTTTTTCTGCTGGTCTTTCATCAATAATCGCAGCAATGCTGTTCTGATTGAAGCATTCGGCGTTGTTCCAAACGCAGACGATTGCTGCAAAAGCTGTTGCATGCTCATGGAGTTCTATCGATAAGCCTCATCGTTGCAACCGCAATCGAATTGGAAGGCAGCACCACCACCGTTTAGTAACGACTGGTTGTATCGATAGAAATCAAATGCCATCCGTGCTTTTGTCCAGGTCCATCGACTCGATGTTCACTAATGACCTTGCGTCGAAAGCAGCAGGGCATTCGGAATGAATGGTCGCTGTACAGCAGCGCGACCATGAAATACCAGGCCACGGCAGCGTCTTTTCGCTGGAATATGAGTGGAGCGTTCTGATCAAAGCTTTTCCAATAATCACTTAACTGCATTCGAATCATCGTTTCGTGCATACAAAGACGATTCGATGATGACTGGTACGCTCTCTGCCTAGGAGCCACTCCATTGCGTGCATCGGCGCGCTTCTATGAGGGAGTGGCTTCAACATGTTTGTTTCGCGCGTGCTTTCATCTTCACCTCCATCCGCATCGCATCCGCTGCCAGTCAGAACGCTGCTGAGCACGGGCATTCTGTTGATGACGGCGGCACCTTGGTCCGCAACGAATGCGGCGGATGCAGCGGCTTCGACAACGTCTACCGATGTGACCGCGACGCAGAAAGCGGCTCAGCCCGTAGAAGCAAGGTTCGCGGCGGAAGCACCTGCCACGGCGGAGAACTACGTCATCACCGAAACGGCGCAAATCGAGGTCGAGGCGCAAGCCGCCACGTCGGCATCGAGTGCACTGCCCACCAGCGCGGAAGATGCAGCGGCCGCGGGCGAGATCGAGACGATCTACGTGAGCAGCCGAGTCGCGCTCGCGGCCAAGCAGGACGTTCCGGCTTCGATTTCCGTCATCAGCGGCGACGACCTGCGTGCGCTTGGCGCCGATTCGCTGCGCGACATCACGCGTCGCGCCGCAAACATCTCGCGCAACAATTCCAGCAATGCCCGCAGCCAGGGCCTGGTCGTGCGCGGCATCGGCCGTCGTGGATCGACCGAAGCGCAGGACCCGACGGTCGGCATCACTGTCGACGGCATTCCGTATCTGTATCCGGGTTTGTCGGCCTGGGACTGGGTCGACATCGACAACGTCGAAGTGGCGCGTGGACCACAGGGAACCACGGGTGGTGGTTATGCGAGCTTCGGCAACCTGACGCTCAACACCAAGCGGCCGACCTTCGATCCGACCACCGAGTGGTCGCTGCGTCTAGGTCAGCGCGACACGCTGTTCGGAACGGCGGCCATCGGCGGTCCGATCGTGGAGGACAAGCTCGCATGGCGCGGCACGTTCTACGTCAACAAGTTGCTCGGCTACTACAAGAACGAGTACTGGAACGGCAATCAGACCTATACCGACCGCCTGAAAATCTCCGGCAAGACGCAGTTTCTGTTCAAGCCGACGAACAACTACAGCGTGCATGTGTCGGTCGATCTGCAGCCGAAGACGTTTCAGAACGACAACGGCCTGAACTTCTTCCATCAGACGCCGGCCACGTACTCCGACGGCAAGCCCGTCAATATGAACAACGATCCCAAGACGCGCCTGGAGCGCAGATGGTTCGGGCAGCTGGAAAGCTACAACTACGAAGACAACTATCTGAACTACAACAGCGGAACCCAGAACAACGACAACCAGCTGCCGTTGATCACCGGAACGCGCGGTGCGGGTCTTACGCAGAACTACACTTTCGGCGACGACTCGCTGCTGACCTCGATCACCGGCTGGCGCGATCTGGACTTCGAAGCACGCAACGACGAAGGCACGCCGTTCGACATCTCCACGCAGGGCGGCGGCGGCGTGCGCTTTCAGCAGTTCACGCAGGAGCTGCGGCTCAATACGCGCCTGGCCGATGTCGCGGAGCTGACTACGGGTGCTTTCTACGCGCATCACACTTACGAGGTCGATTCCAAGACGGGTTGGGGTGACGACGCCGGCGCATGGTTCGCCAATGCAACGCAGTACAGAGAACTGGACGTGGACGGTGAAGGCCGTTACCTGCTTCAGCAGTCGCTGACCGGGCTCAGAAGAATCAGCACGGCGTACATCGACAACGACAGTACGGCAGTGTTCGGCAACGTCAAGTTCGACATCACCGAGCAACTCAAGCTGACGACCGGCCTGCGCGTGAGCTGGGAAGATCGCAAGAACAAGACGTTCCAGCTGATAGACGACAATGGCTACGGCGGATTGCTGAATCGATCCATTTCGAGTTTCGGTGTTCCGCTCGGAGGCTTCGATCTGTACCGCAATGCAACCAATGAGACGGTTTGGGTTCGCGATGGCCGTGTCGTGAATGAGACGACGCCTGGAGCGGTGGCCGTGGCGGGGCAGTCATACGGCCTGACCACCGACACGCGCAGCGGCGAACGTCTCGTCAGAGCCAATGCGGCCGCCGATGCGGCGGCTCAGAAATACTTCGGGGCGGCCAACTTCGCCGCGCTCACCAATGCGCAGAAGCAGCAGCTGCTGCACGCGCAGACGCTGCGTCAGGCCCAGCTCGGCCAGATCTTCAACATGCTGCAGGCCGAGGTCTACAAGAAGACGCAGTACACCTACGTGGTCAGCCCGAGCTACAAGTTCAATGATCAGGTCACCGGCTACTTCTCGTTCCAGCACGGCGAGAAGCCCGGCATCTCGCAGGTGATCGGCGGCAACTCGATCCTGGTCGACGGTGAATCCGGCAACCACTTCGAACTCGGTACCAAGACGAGTCTCTTCGACAACAGCTTGTTGTTCAACGCCGACATTTTCCTGTCCCGACTGAAGAACTATCAGCAGACCACCCGCCTGGTAGACGACTTCACGACCACGCTCAACAACGATGGTCAGCTGGCGTTCCTGGACGCTGCTGCAAACGTGCCGCGTATTCAGATTCACGGACTGGAGATCGATGGTTCCTACAACGGCATTCCGTTCACGACCATTACGCTGTCTGCGGCTTACAACATCGCCAAGTACAAGAAGTTCGAAACGGCGCCGCTGAATCCTGAAACCAATCCGGACCGGAATGCGCCGGGTTATAGCGACTATCAGGACTTTTCGGGTCGCATCCTGCCGGGCGCCGCCAAGTACACCGGCAACCTCGGCGTGGATTTCCGCTATCCGCTCTGGAGCAAGTACGAAGTTTTCGCCAACGCCAACGCCAACTATACGAGCCGCTACAACAGCGACATTTCGCTCTCCAGGTACAGCTGGATCAGCGACTACACGGTGTTTGACGCGGGCCTCGGCTTCGGACGTCGCGATCAGGGCTTCTCGGTGACGCTGCTCGGCCGCAACATCGCCGACGCCGAAGGCAAGGCTTACAACTGGCAGAACGGCATCCTCGATACCACGCCGCGCTGGTACGGCGTGATCTTCGCGGGACGGCTGTAGTTGCCTTTGTGAATGCGGCGTAGCCCGTCGGCTCGGGCTACGTCGCGCTTCGGGTTTCGATCACGGGCGGCGAGGCGCCCATTCTTGACCCTGGATTCCACTCCAGGGTTTAGAGTGGGCGCCTCGCTTTTCATTGGGAGGACGCCATGTCCGCTCTGAGCATCGGTGAGGTCGCCAAGGCGGCCGAGTTGCCGATCGACACGATTCGCTACTACGAGAAGGCCGGGCTCATTCCGCCGCCCCAACGGCGCGAATCCGGATACCGCATCTACACGCGCGACACCGTGAGCCGGCTGCGCTTCATCCGCCGCGCCAAGGAGCTCGGGTTCACGCTCGCCGAAATCACCGAGTTGCTCGATCTGTCCGCACAGGGCGCCCAGGACATGGGCCGCATGCGCGTCGCGGCGCAGCAGAAGCTCGCGGTGGTCGAGGACAAGCTGCGCGAGCTCGACCGCGTTCGCGCGGCCCTGCATCAGCTCGTGGAGGCCTGTCCGGGACACGGCGCGCTCGCCGAATGTCCGATCGTGCAGGCGCTCAGCGGCGAGCGGTCGGCCGATCGCAGCGGAGTGGGCGCATGAGCGATTGCTGCGGAAATGGTGGGCACAAGCCGCACTCGCACGCCGGGCATGCGGCCGCGATGGCGGCGCCGGCGAAGGCGACCGATCCGGTCTGCGGCATGAGCGCCGATCCGGCGACGGCGCCCTTCCACGATCACGCGGGCCAGCGCTACTGGTTCTGTAGCGAAGGCTGCCGCAAGCGCTTCTCGCAGGATCCGCCGCGTTACCTCGGCGCCGCCGCTGGCGAACCCGCGCCGGCCGCGCCGCCCGGCACGATCTACATCTGCCCGATGCACCCGGAAGTGCGCCAGGACCATCCGGGCAGCTGTCCCAAGTGCGGCATGGCGCTCGAACCCGAGATGCCGTCCCCTGACGAGGGCCACAGTCCCGAGCTCGTCGATTTCACGCATCGTTTCTGGTGGAGCCTGCCGGCGAGCGCGATCGTGTTCGTGCTCGCGATGTTCGGCCATCGGCTCGGCGTGCCGGCCGCGGTCGGACCGTGGATCGAACTGGCGCTGGCGACGCCGGTCGTGCTGTGGGCCGGCTGGCCGTTTCTGCAGCGCTGCGTGCAATCGATCGCGAACCGCAATCCGAACATGTTCACGCTGATCGGCATCGGTGTGAGCGCGGCCTACGTGTACAGCGCTATCGCGCTGCTGCTGGCCGTGCTCGCTCCGCAGTGGTTGCCGCTGGCGATGGCGGGCGGCATGCACGGCGGTGTCGCCGTGTACTTCGAAGCGGCAGCCGTGATCGTCTCGCTGACCTTGCTCGGCCAGTTGCTCGAACTCAAGGCGCGCGCACGAACCTCGGAGGCGATTCGTACGCTCATGCGGCTCGCGCCGAAAACCGCGCTGCGCATCGAGACCGACGGACGAGAGCATGAAGTCGAGCTCGAAGCCGTGCGCGTCGGCGATCGTCTGCGCGTACGTCCGGGCGAGAAGCTGCCGGTGGATGGCAGGCTGCTCGAAGGCAGCAGCCATGTCGACGAATCGATGCTCACCGGCGAGTCGATGCCGGTTTCGAAAAAGCCTGGCGATCGCGTCACCGCGGCGACGATCAACGGCAGCGGCGGGCTCGTGGTGCTTGCCGAGCGGGTCGGCAACGACACGCTGCTCGCGCAGATCGTGCAGATGGTCGCGCAGGCGCAGCGCTCGCGTTCGCCGATGCAGAGGCTCGCCGACGTCGTGAGCCATTGGTTCGTGCTCGCGGTGCTGCTGGTGTCTCTGCTGAGCCTGCTCGGCTGGGGTTTGCTCGCCGGTGCCTGGCCGCAAGGGCTCGTCAACGCGGTGGCCGTGCTGATCGTGGCCTGTCCGTGCGCGCTGGGCCTGGCGACGCCGATGTCGATCATGGTCGCCTCGGGGCGCGCCGCGAGCCTCGGCGTGCTGTTTCGCGATGCGGAGGCGATCGAGAACCTGCGCCGCGTCGATACGTTGGTGATCGACAAGACCGGCACGCTGACCGAAGGCGCGCCGCAGGTTCGCGAAGTGCAGGTGTTCGATGCGCGCAGCGACGACGAGCTGTTGCAACTCGCCGCGAGCCTCGATCGCAGCAGCGAGCATCCGGTCGCCAGGGCGCTCGTCACCGAAGCCGAGCGGCGCAATCTGTGGCTCAAGCCGGTGCCGGATTTCGAAGCTGTCGCGGGTGCCGGTGCACGCGGTCACGTCGGGCCTTCGATGGTCGTCGTCGGCAACGCGGCGATGTGCGAGGAGGCCGGTATCTCTCTCGATGCGACGCAAGCGGCGCTCGCCACGCAGGATGCCTCGCTGAGCCGCGTCTTCGTTGCCGTCGACGGCCTGCTCAGCGGTCTCATCACCGTGGCCGATGCGATCAAGCCATCGACGCCGCAGGCGCTCGAAAAGCTGCGCGCGCTGGACCTGCGCATCGTGCTCGCCAGCGGAGACGCCGAAGCCACCGCGCGTTCGGTCGCGCAGGCGCTGGGCATCACCGAAGTTCACGGCAACGCCAGGCCGCAGGACAAGGCCGCGCTCGTCGCGCGCCTGCAGCAGCAGGGACGCGTCGTCGCGATGGCCGGCGACGGCATCAACGACGCGCCGGCGCTCGCGACCGCGAACGTCGGCATCGCCATGGGCACCGGCACCGACGTCGCCATGCAGAGCGCGCAGCTCACGCTCGTGCGCGGCGACCTGCTCGGCATCGAGCGGGCGATCGCGCTGTCGCGCGCGACCGTGCGCAACATGCGCCAGAACCTGGGTTTCGCGCTGCTCTACAACGGGCTCGGCGTGCCGGTCGCGGCCGGACTGCTGTACGCGCCGTTCGGCTGGCAGATGTCGCCGATGCTCGCCGCGTTGGCAATGAGCCTGAGTTCGGTTTCGGTGATCGGCAATGCGCTGAGGTTGCGGGCGATCAAATTGTAGAGAGGGGTAGCCGAGGCACGTGCAGGCCGCCGCTGTTTCCCCTCCGCACCCGAAGGGCCGGTTGCGGCCATGGGTGCGGGTTCGAGTATCGTCTGCCCGTGGCACAGCTCCTGCTAAGGGGGCGCGCACCTGACGAGCCTCCCCGATCGAGAGAGGCCGCTAAACACGAGGAGATGTCTTGCGAGTCCGATCGCTTTCGACGGCAATCGCCTGCGCGGCGGCCAGCGCGGTGCCGGTGCTGCCCGCTGCTGCGGCTGGGCCACCGACGCCGCTCGCACTTTCGTGCACGAGTTGTCATGTGTCACCACTGACACAGACTGCCTCGATCCCGTCTCTTTCCGCCCTGTCTTCGGCGGAGATCGGCGAGGCCCTGCGCGACTATGCGAGCGGCAAGCGTGCGGGTGTGATCATGCCCAGGCTCGCGCCGGCGCTCAGTGAATCGGACATCGCATCGCTGTCGGTCTATTTCGGCCGCGCCGAAGCCGAGTCGGCGATGCAGGACGAAGCGCCATGATCTCGCGCCGCGATCTGCTCGCCGGGGCGGGTGCCGGACTGCTGCTGCGCACGAGCCGGTCGCACGCCGCGAGCACCGCGCGTGTCGTCGTCATCGGCGGAGGCTTCGCGGGCGCGGCGTTCGCGCGTCGTCTGCACGAGCTGGAGCCGCAGGCGCAGATCACGCTGATCGAACGCCGTCGCTCGTTCTATACCGGGCCGCTCTGCAACACCGTCGTCGCCGGCCTCGAAGCGGCGCGCTACGTCGAGCGCAGCAGCCGCTCGCTCGGCAAGCAAGGCATCCGCTATCTCGAAGCCGAGGTCATCGAGATCGATCCGGTGGCCAAGCGCGTGCGCACCGCGCAAGGCCACAAGCTGCAGGCCGATTTCATCGTCGTCGCACCGGGCGTCGCGATGCGCTGGGATGCGATCGAAGGGCTCGATCAACGCAGCCAGCAAGCGCAGCCGCATGCCTGGCTCGGCGATGCCCAGCTCACGCAGCTCGCCAAGCGCGTGGCTGCGCTCGAAGACGGAGCCGTCGTCGCCATCGCCTCGCCGCCGAATCCCTATCGCTGCCCGCCGGGGCCTTACGAACGAGCGAGCCTGATCGCCTGGGCTTTGCAGCAGCGTGGGCACAAGCGCAGCAAGATTCTGATCCTCGACGCCAAGGACGATTTCACCAAGAAGCCGCTCTTCGAATACGGCTGGGATCTGCTGTATCCGGGCATGGTGCAATGGCATTCGCGCAGCAGCGGAGGCACGGTGGTCGCCACCGATCCGCAAGGGCACTGGCTGCGCACCGGGAACGGCGAGCGCGTGAACGCCGATCTGTCCTGCGTGATTCCGCCACAGCGCGCGGGCGATATCGCAGCCAAGGCCGATCTGGCCGATGAAACGCTCTGGTGTCCGGTGCATGCGCAAGGGCTCGAGTCGAAGCGTCATGCCGGTGTCTACGTGATCGGCGACGCGGCCGCGATCGCGCCGGTACCGAAGTCGGCCTTCGCTGCGCACAGCCAGGCGCAGCTCTGCGCGTTGACGATCGCGGCGCGCCTGCGCGGCGATGCGCTGCCGGAGCCCCGGCTCATCAACACCTGCTACAGCGTGCTCGCTCCGAACTACGCGATCTCGGTCAGCGCGGTGTACGCGCCCGCCGACGCGGGCTTCGGCGCGCAGCACTCGGGCATGAGTCCGCTGCAAGGCGACGCGGCCTTGCGCGAATCCGAATATCACCAGGCACGAGAATGGTATGCACACATCACGCAGGCCTGTTTCGGTTGACCGGGCCGTTATGAACGACGATGTTCCCGCCTCGCTGCGCGAAAGCCCGCAGCAGACTTTTCTGCTCTGGCTGTGCCTGAGTCTGCTCGCCGCCTTCATCGTGCACGTCTGCTGGACGCTCGACGTGCTGCAACACGTGATCGCCAGCGATCAGTCGCGCATTACCGTGATCCTGCTGCTGCTCTACGTGGCCTGCATTGCGCATGGCGGCTGGCGGGCCTGGCAGCTGTCGGCTCAGCATGCATCGCTGGCCGCCTTGCGCGCGGGTGATGCCGAGGCCGCGCGTGACTCCTGGGCCGGGCTGCATCTGCGCGCACTGTCGCTGCCCGGGGCCGATCAGGCTTCGCTCAACGAAGTGCTCGTCGAGCAGGCGCGCGGCACCCACGAGTTCGGCTGGTTCATGGCCGGCGCGATCCTCAAGCTCGCGCTGCTCGCGACCGTGGTCGGTTTCATGATCATGCTCAGCGCGATCAATTCGCTGTCGGTACGCGAGTTCGCCGATCTGCCGCAGATGCTCGCGCAAATGGGTTCGGGCATGGGTGTCTCGCTGTACACCACACTGGTCGGCCTGCTCGTGAACATGGCGCTGTCGCTGCAATACCTGCTGCTCGATCGCTCGGCCGATCGCTTCATCGCGCAGGCCCTGCTGTTCGCGCCGGCTCCGCGCACATGAGGCGTCGCAACCTCGGTCGACACGACCACGACCCGTTCACCGACCTGCTGTTCGACATCCTGCTCGGCTTCACCTTCATGTTCGTGATCGCGGTGACCGCGCTGAATCCACCCGCGAAGAAGAAGGGCGAGATTCCGGCGAAGGCCGAGATCATCATCACCACCACCTGGCCCGACGGAAACCCCGACGATGTCGATACCTGGGTGCAGGCGCCCGATGGCGAAGTGGTGTGGTTTCGCAACCCCGACGCCGGGCTCATGCATCTCGATCGCGACGATCGCGGCACCGACAACGATCGCATCACCATCAACGGCCAGTCCGTCGTCAATCCGCTCAACCAGGAAGTGGTGACCGTGCGCGGCACGGTGCCGGGCGAATACACGGTCAACGTGCACTGCTATCACTCGACGACCGAAAAGCCGGTGCCCGTGCAGATCAGCGTGGTGAAGGTGAACCCGGTGCTCGAAGTCGTCTACTACGGCAGCGTCGAACTCGCCGGACAGGACAGCGAGCGTACCGCCGTGCGCTTCTCGGTGGCCGAAGACGGCCGTATCTACAACCTGCATACCTTGCCCAAGTCTCTGGTGACTTCATGACGTCCGATCTCGTGCTGCTCGTCGTGCTCTATGCCGCTGTGGCCTTGATGGCCTGCTGGCTGGCCGCTGTTTCGCGCATGCCGGTGTTGCTCAAGCTGGTGGCGATCGTGCTGATCGGCGCGAGCGACTTCGTCTGCTGGCAGCTGTGGCGCGACGCCACCGGCTGGCCGACCGAAGAGCCGATGCCGAAGAATTTCCTGTTTCACGCCGCCACGATCGAGGAGCCCGACGAACATTCCGGCAGCAAGGGCAGCCTGCTGCTCTGGCTCACGACGCTGAAGGACGACGGTCCGGACGGCCCGCCGCGTTCCTATCGCGTGCCGTACAAGCGCTCGCTGCACGAGCAGGTGCAGCTCGCGATGGATCGCATGCGCGAAGGGCATCCGCAGATCGGCTCGATCAAGGAAAACGACAACGGCGAATCCGGCCGCGGTCGCGGCATGTTCTCGATCGAAGAGCCGCCGCCGGACTTCGAGCTGCGGACCTTGCCGGCGCCCGCCCTGCCGGAGAAGTGAGATGCCTCGCGCGCTCCTGATCGCCGCTTGCGTGTTGCTGTCGGCCTGCGGAGAAGAACCGCAGCCGAGCTACTTTCCGCTCAACGAGGGCTATCGCTGGCAGTACCGCATGAGCGAGTCCAACCCGCTCGTCAACCGGCGCTTGCCTTTGAGCATGGAGAACCTCGGCGCGCGCAACCGTGACGGGGTGCGCTACTGGCTGCGTCGCAGTAGCGAAGGCAACGAATACTGGCTGCGTATCGAGGGCGACGGCGTGCAGCGCAGCGGCGCGCGCTCGTGGCTCGATGCGCCGCCTGCGGTCGATGGACCGCCGCAGACGGTACTGCCTTCGAAGCTCGTCGTCGGAGCGGAATGGAACGCGCAGACGCGGCCGTACATCCTGGAGCGCGCGATCCCGTTCCGCGAGCGCTTCACGCAGGACGAATCGAAGAACATCGAGCTGCGCATGCGGCTCGCGAGCGACGATGAGGTCGTCGAAGTGCCGGCCGGGCGCTTCGAGCATTGCCTGCGCGTCGAAGGGCAGGGGCGCTTGTTCGTGCTCGCCGATGCCCGCATCGGGGCTTCGGAAGTGCCGATCACGCAAACCGAGTGGTACGCGCCGGGCGTCGGCCTGGTGAAACTGCAGCGCACCGAAGCACTCAAGACCGAGCAGATCGTGGGCGGCGAGGTGACGCTGGAGTTGCTGCGCTTCGAGCGCTGAGCGATTGGGGTTGCTGCTGCTGTTGTGACTGCAGCCAGGTTTCGAATGCGCTGAGCACCGCGCCGTCGAAACTGCCGCGCCGGGTGATGCGCCAGAGCTGGCGCTCGAGCGTGAGCATCGGCGCTTGCAGGGCGATGAGCCGGCCTTCGCGCAAATCGTCCGCGATGGCGAGCACCGGCAGGCATGCGGCGCCGAAGCCCTGGATCACGGCTTCCTTCACCGCTTCGGCATCGTTGAACGTTTGTGTCGCCGGCAAGGGATCGAGCCCGGCCGTGCGCACGGCCTGGTCGAACAGCTCGCGCGTTCCCGAGCCGGGTTCGCGCATGATCCACGGCAGCTTGCGCAGCTGGCTCGCATCGAGCTTGCGCCGGGGCTGCGGGCCCTCTCGGCCGACGACGATCTCGAGCCTGTCGCGTCGCCATGGCATCGCCACGATGTCGGGCTGGCTCACGCGGCCTTCGACGTAGCCGACATCGGCCTCGTGAGCGAGCAGCGATTGCACCGCGACCGCAGTGTTGCCGATGTGGCAATGCACGCGCGTCTGCGGATGCGCGCGTGCGAACGCGGCGATCGCCGGGGCCAGCAGATAGCAACCGGCCGTCTGGCTCGCGGTGATGCGCAGTTCGCCGCGCAGCGCTTCGCCCGCACCGCTCAGCAAGGTCGGCAGCGCCTGCACGCGAGCGAGCAGTTCGCGTGCTTCGGTGGCGAGCAGGCGTCCGCGTTCGGTGAGCTTGAGGCTGCGTCCACGGCGCTCGAACAAGGGCGTGTCGAGCTGACGCTCGAGCTGCGCGATCGCCATGCTCGCGGCCGACTGCGACAGATGCAGGGTCTGCGAGGCCCGCGTGACGTGCCCGGAGCCGGCGACGGCGAGAAAGATTTCGAGCTGGCGCAGCGTGATCGGGGTGCTCATGGGCTTATCTTAAATCAACTGGATTGATGGATTTTAGAAGAATAATGCGTTAGACCGATGCATGAGCCCGGATCGATGATGCGCGCCTCGCCCGAAAACGCGCTGCAATGACGGCCGCTCGCCATGACTGCATCGACATTCACCCTCAACGATCGCCATCCGCTGATCGAGATCGTTCGCCAGTTCACGCCGAACTGGTTCACGGTCACGATGGGCACCGGCATCCTCGCGCTCGCGATCGAGCGTCTGCCGCAGCGCGGCGCCTTGCTGCACGCGCTCGCCGAATCGCTGTGGCTGCTCAACGTGCTGCTGTTCGCGGCTTGTGCGCTGATGTACGCGGCGCGCTGGCTGCTGTTTACCGCGGAGGCCAGGCGCGTCTTCGCGCACGGCACCATGAGCTTGTTCTTCGGTGCGGTGCCGATGGGCTTCGCGACCATCGTCAATGGGCTGCTCGCCTTCGGTGACGAGCGCACGCTCGGATTCGCGCAGATCCTGTGGTGGATCGATTCGGCGATGGCCGCAGGCTGCGCGGTCGCCATTCCGTACCTCATGTTCACTCGCCACGATCATCGGCTCGACACCATGACGGCGCTGTGGCTGATGCCGGTGGTGGCCTGCGTGGTGTCGGCCGCTTCGGGTGGATTGCTGGTGGCGAAATTGCCGCCGTCGGCTGCGGCCGATCGCGTGTTCTGGCTCAGCTATGGGCTGTGGGCGATGTCGATGCTGCCGGCGTTCGGCATCCAGGCCGTGCTGTTCCTGCGCATGGCCCTGCACAAGCTGCCGGTGCGCGATGCGGCGGCGACCTGCTGGCTTTCGCTGGGACCGGTGGCCACCGCCGGATTCGCGCTGCTCACGCTCGGCGATGCGGCACCGATGACACTCGCCGTTCAGGAGGCTCCACAACTCGGTGAAGCGGCGCGCAGCTTCGGCTTGATCGCAGCGGCCTTGCTGTGGGGCGCTTCGCTGTGGTGGTTCGCGCTCGCGACGCTGATTACGCTCGGCTATCTGCGCCAGGGTCTGCCGTTCAATCTCGGCTGGTGGGCCTTCACGTTTCCGATCGGCAATTTCGCGCTGTGCTCACTCGCGCTCGGCGCGCACACGGGCGCTGCGTTCTTCAGCACCTGTGGAACGGCGCTCGTCGTGTTGCTCGCTGCGATCTGGCTGGTGGTCGCGACACGTACGCTGCATGGAGCCTGGCGGCGCCAGCTGTTCGTCGCGCCCTGTCTGGCGGGCCGAAACGAAGAAGGGCAGGCGACCGTCTAGATCGCCCGCCCTTTTCGTTTCGATGCGCGCGAGGCTCAGACCACGTTGAGCTTCACGTCGATGTTGTTGCGCGTCGCGTTCGAGTACGGACAGACCTGGTGCGCCTTCTCGACCAGCGTGCGGGCGGCTTCGGCGTCGAGGCCGGGCAGCGAGACGTCGAGCGAGATGGCCAGGCCGAAGCCGCCTTCTTCGCGCGGGCCGATCCCGACCGTGGCCTTCACCGTCGTGTCCGCCGGCACCTTGGGGCCGCCCTGGGAGGCGACGAACTTCATCGCGCCGATGAAGCAGGCCGAGTAGCCGGCCGCGAACAGCTGCTCCGGGTTGTTGCCGGCGCCACCGCCGCCACCGAGTTCCTTCGGCGTGGTGAGCTTGACGGTCAGGCTGCCGTCTTCGACGACGGACTGGCCGTCACGGCCGCCGGTGGCGGTTGCAGAGGTGCTGTAGAGGACTTTGGTCGGCATTGGAGAACTCCTTCGTCTTGCGTTGAATGCTGCTGGGGTGGACGCATATTGCGATAAATTAAATTGCGCACAAAATAATTTCTCGCAATGAGAAATTTTGTTTTTATGCAAATAGATTGTTCGCAATACAATTCGCGGCAACGCATCCAAGCTATTTCGGTCCATCGCCATGTCCAAGTCAGTGTCCGAGTCCCCGTCGAAGTCGCCGGCTTCCAAGGCCTCCAGCGAAGCGGCGATCGACCTGCTCAAGCTCGATATGCAGCTCTGCTTCGCGGTCTATTCCACCGCGCTCGCGTTCAATTCCGTTTACAAGCCGCTGCTCGATCCGCTGGGGCTCACGTACCCGCAGTACCTCGTCATGCTGGTGCTGTGGGAGCGCGATGGCGTGCCGGTGAAGGAGATCGGGCGCCTGCTGCATCTGGATTCGGGCACGCTGACTCCGCTGCTCAAGCGGCTCGAAGCCGCGGGCCTGGTGCAGCGCAGCCGCGATCCCGCCGACGAGCGTCAGCTGCAGGTGACGCTGAGCGTGGCCGGCCGCGCCCTGCGCGAGAAGGCGCAGGCGGTTCCGCCGGGTATCGGCGCTGCCTGCGGGCTCGGAGCGGGTGCGCTGATGGACCTGCGCGATCGCTTGCTCGCCTTGCGCGAGCGGCTCGATGGTTCGGCTTCGTAGCGCGGTTGGCGGCGAGGCCGCATAACCCACCGGCAGCGCGAAACGCCGGTGGGTTACGCGATCCGACCGCTATTGCGATTGCGCGATCGGGTAGAACAGCAGCGCCAGGACCAGCAGCCCGCTGTACATGCCGATCTCGGCCGTCTCGGTCCAGGGCTGAATGCGCTTGATCGCGCCCCAGATGTGCACGATGACCATGAAGATGGCGACGGCGGCGAGCACCTGGAAGGTGAAGACGATGCCTTCGCCGGTCAGCGCGGCGCGCAGCATCAGGCCTTCGACGATGAGGATGAAGGCGCCGAGGCAGCGGCCGAAGTAGACGGCGAGGTCGGTGTGCTCGGGGATGCGCCAT
Organism: Hydrocarboniphaga effusa AP103; assembly: GCF_000271305.1. GTDB lineage: Bacteria > Pseudomonadota > Gammaproteobacteria > Nevskiales > Nevskiaceae > Hydrocarboniphaga > Hydrocarboniphaga effusa. The sequence continues at coordinate 1,463,477 of NZ_AKGD01000001.1, read as the reverse complement.
TGGAACCAGCGCGCCCAGGTGAGTGGGATCAGGAAAATGGGGCCTGCGAAGACGAGCGTGGTGACGATCGTCAGGATGAGCAGGAAGGTTTGGGCGTGGGCGTGGTAGATGCCGATCATTGTGGGTGTCTCCTCCGTGGTGTTGCTTTGTTGTGGTTGTAAGTTCAGCCATGCGCTGATGGCTTTTGACCTCGCCGGTCAGGCCTTACTTTCTTTGCTCCTGCATCGATCCGTAAGCAAAGAAAGCAGGCCCCGAGTCCGCGCCCGTTCGTCGCGGAGCGACGAACGGGTCCCCGTCTGGGGAGACGTGCTCGGGGTCGCTTCGACGCGGCATTCCTGTCGCGGCGAAGCTCAGCCGGCCATCCATGGCCGACTGCCCCACTGCGCGCGCCACTCCAGCCGGCGCTGCCAGGGGTTGAACATCTACAGCAACTGCAACAGCACAACGGCTCGCTTCGCTTTGCCGTTGTTTTCGCTTTTGATCGAGGTCGGTGCGGTAGATCTTCTGTACGCCTTCCATTTTCAGCATGGCCATTGTCGTGTTCCCATTCTTGATGTCGTCAGATGTCTTCAATCCCTTGTGACGCACCGAGCAGCGGAGTGCTTCGTCGCGACAGGATGTCGCGTCGAAGCGTTGCCCCGAGCACGTGAGCAGCGCAGGGCACCCCAACGGGGTGCGTCAGCAGGGGGTGCTTTCTTCTGCTTACGGATCGATGCAGGAGCAAAGAAAAGTAAGGCCTGACCGGCGAGGTCAAAAGCTCTCAGTGCTCAACTGCCAAAGAGCGAAGCCCGAACCAAAAACTACTTCGCCGGAGACAACGCCTCCAACTCCATCGCCGGATACAAATGACTCACCGACCGCGTGTGCTCCTCCTGCACGACCGCCAGACTGCGAAACCGCTCCGGGATCGGCTGATTCGCCACCTCCATCATGTCGAGCCCATTCGCCGCCGCTGCATGTAGCGAATCACGCAGCCAAACGAGATAGGCACGCGTCTCGGCGATCGCCTCGGGGCCGTGCACGACGGGCCCGTGCCCAGGCACCAGGGTCTGAAAATCGATCTTCTGCAAAGCGTCGAGCGCTGCGAGCCACTTCGCGATATTCGCATTCGGTGTCGTCGCGGCGCGATGCAAGAACACCAGATCACCCGCGAACAGGGTCCGCGAGGCTTCGTCGTAAACCGCGAGATCGGCCTCGGTGTGGCCTTGCAACGCGATCAGGCGCAGCTTGCGTCCGCCGATCACGCGTTCGCCCGTCTGCGTGAGCGCTTCGGGCTTGCGTACTTCGGTGCCCTGCATCCAGGCGCCCACGAGCCGATACAAATTGGCCGACAGCGTCTCGCCTTGCTCGGCGATCACCGCGACGGTCTGTGGCAGGGCTTCGATCCGGATGCCGTTGAAAGCCTGGTTACCGAGAAAATGATCCGGATGCGCATGCGTGATGAGCACTTCGACGATCTTCTTGCCGCCGCTGTGCGCTTCGACCTGCTTGCGCATCTGCTCGCCGTACTGTCTCGATGGACCACTGTCGATCACGACCACGCCATCACGTCCGACGATGAAGCCGGTGTTGGCGATGTTGCCTCCGTTGCTGCGCGTGAAATGCTCCTGCAGGCCTTCGAACCACCAGACGCCGTCGGCGATCCGCTGCGGCGCGAGCGCGTAGTCGGGCGCAACGGCAGCGCCCGCGTAGCAATATGCGGGCAGTAGCAACGCGCAAAGCCAGCGCTTCACTTGGCGGCTCCTGCAGCGACCGTGGCTTCGATCAGATTGCCCTGGATATCGCGTCCGCTGACGACGACACTGCCTTGCGACTGCAGATCGAAGCTCAGCATCGGGTTCTCGGATACCGGCTCGTAAGGCTTGAGCACCGCGAGCACGCTGCCCTCGGCGTCGCGCAAGGTCAGCGTCTCGATGTGAAATACCGGAATGCCCGGCGCAAGGCCCGTATCCATCGGATGCATGACGCGGATGCGCAGACGTTCGCTGCCGTTGTTCTGCGGCCAGATGCGGCCGCTGACCTTGCCGAGCTGCTCGTGCCAGAGCCCGCTGCCGGTGCCCATGCTCGGGGCCGTGCAACCGCCGCCGGCCGCGCTGAGCCAGGCACCGCCGAGATGCCAGACGCCGTCGCGTGTCTTCATCGCGGCGCGCACGGGTGTGGATTGCTCGACCTTGAAGCGGAACTGCAGATTCGGCCTGGCCCGCTTGGGAAAATACTCGAGGATCTTCGGCAGCGGATTCAGATCGGCGTAGACCAGCACCTGCTCGACACCATCGAGGCCATCGGCGCTGATCTCGACCGGAACCGCGAGCGGATCTTCGGCCGCGGCCGGCATGATCACGCGCACGCGATCGTCGATGACCACGGGCGCGTCGCCGAGATAGCGCTTGACCATGAAGGCCCAGACCGGCGACCGCAGGGGATCGTCGGGCAATTTGGTCTCGGCGAACGCGGGGTTCGACACGAGTGTTGCGATGACGAAGGTGGCCGCTCTCCTCAGACCGGCGCCCCGTCGTGTGCTGCGATTGCGCATGGCATCGCCTTGTTGTTCGTCGGCTTTCGCCCTTATAGAAACCTCGATCGCAGCATGCAATGGCGCATGCTGCGATCGACCCATCCTTGTGACTTTTTCCTGGCTCTCTCGCTTATTTCACGGCCGCTTTGGGCTCGGCTCTGTTGACACCGTAACGCTGATAGATCGTATCGATCTGGCCACTCTGCTGCAGCGTCGCCAGCGCCTTTTCGAGCGCGGCGCGCAGCTGCGGGTTGCCGGCCTTGATCGCCATGCCCACGTCCCAGCTGCTGCGGAACAGGCCGACGAATTCGCTGATGTCGAGCTCTGCAGCCGACTGCTTGCGTTTGAACAGCGCGCCCTCGAGCTGGCCGCGCGGGGCCATTACCGCATCGACTTCGTTATTGAAGTAGGCATCGACGGCGTCTTCGACCGTGGCCTTGCGCACCGCGGCGCTGGCCAGGCGACCGTTGAAGCCACCGCTCAGGTAGTAATCGCTGATCGAATCGTTTTCGACCGCCACCTTGTGTCCCGACAGGTTCAGCGGCGAATCGAGCTTCTCGATCACGTCGCTGTGGTAGATCACCGCAACCGTCTCGCGCTGATAGGCGTTGAACAGATCGGCCTTGTCGTTGCGCTTGACGTATTCGGGGTCCATGCCCAGATGCAGCATCACGTCCGACGCACTGCCGTTGATCAGCGGGCCGCGCCAGATGTTCGTGCGCAGATCGTCGTTGCTGTCTTCGCCGGCGGTCACCGGGTTGAGGATCAGCCTGACGCCGAGCTGCTGGGCAAGCGCGTTGGCGATGTCGACGTCGACCCCGGTGTAGCGCCCGCCTTCGCCCGCGTACGAGTACGGCGGAAAGTCGCGATACACGGCGACGGAAATCTCGCCCTTCTCGCGAATCTTCTGCAAGCGGTCTTCGTCCTGCGCGCCTGCGGTGAAGCTCACGACGCTGGTGGCCAATGCGGCCACCAGCGTGATCGATACGGGGAGGAGCCGGCGGTGCTTATTCGTCCACATGCACGGAATCCAGGTAGCTGCGAATGGCCCAGATGGCTGATTCGCTGAAGGTGCCTTCGAACGGCGGCATGTAGGTTACGCCGTTGCGGACGCTGCCGTGGCGGATGCGCTGGCTGAAGATTTCGTCGCCATCGACACCGGCCGGCAGCATGCGCAGATCCGGAGCGATGCCGCCCGAGACGGCGCCAAGGCCGTGGCAGCGCGCGCAGTTCTGGTTGTACGCCGAAGAACCGATCTCGACGGCCTTGGCGACCACCTTTTTGTCCTTGTTGGCGCGATAGGGGTTTTCTTCGAGTGGGCCTTTGACCTGCGGCAGGCCATCGGTGTTCACGGCCTGCGGAACCACGTCGCCGTGCGCGAATGCGAGTCCCGCGGCGCCCAGCGCGGAAGCCGTGAGAAGAACGAGGGCAGATTTGGAGAGCAGCGAGCGCATGGGGTTTACCTTTGTGTTTGCTAAGACTTAGGACATCGGAACTGAAAGAAAAAACGGAGGCCCCTTTGCAGGGACCTCCGTCGTTGACGCTTTACTTGGCAGCGGTCTGCGACTTGTGCAGCTTGAACACCCAGAGCATGCCGCCCTGGCTGATGCTCTTCACCTTCTTGGCCACTTCGCCGCCCCAGAGCGGAACCGCGCCGCCCCAGCCGGAAGCCACGGCGACATACTGCTCGCCGCCTTCTTCCCAGGTGATCGGCTGGCCGACGACGCCCGAGCCGGTCTGGAACTTCCAGACTTCCTTGCCCGTCTTGGCATCGAAAGCCTTGAGGAAGCCCTCAGGCGTACCCGTGAACACGAGGTTGCCCGCCGTGGTCATCACGCCGCCCCAGAGCGGAGCCGGGTTCTTGTACTCCCAGACGATCTTGCCGGTGGCCGGATCCATCGCACGCAGGGCGCCGATGTAATCTTCGTAGAGCGGCTTGATGGTGAAGCCGGCACCCAGATAGGCCGCACCCTTCTTGTAGGTGATCGGCTCGTTCCAGATATCCATGCCCCACTCGTTGGCCGGCACGTAGAACAGGCCCGTGCCCTGGTTGTAAGCCATCGGCATCCAGTTCTTGCCGCCCAGGAAGGACGGAGCGGAGAACACGGTGCTGCCCTTTTCGGCCGAGCCCGGGTTGCCCGGACGCGTATCGGCTTCGATCGGACGGCCGGTCTTGAGATCGACGCCCTTGGTCCACGACTGCTTGGTCACGAACGGCGAGGCGCTGATGAGCTTGCCGTTGGTGCGATCGAGCACGTAGAAGAAGCCATTGCGGTCGGCCTTGCCGCCGGCCTTGATGGTCTTGCCGCCGCTCTTGAGATCGAACGGAATGAACTCGTTCACGCCGTCGAAATCCCAGCCGTCATGCGGCGTGGTCTGGTAGTGCCAGACGATCTTGCCGGTCTTCGGGCTGATGGCCACCGTCGACGAGGAGTAGAGGTTGTCGCCCGGACGCAGGTGCGAGTTCCACGGAGCCGGGTTGCCGGTACCGCAGAAGATCAGGTCGACGTCGGCGCCGTAGGTGCAGCCGAGCCAGGTGGCTGCGCCGCCGGTCTTCCACTGGTCGCCCTGCCAGCTCGCGTTGAGCTTGCCGGTGATGCCATTTTCCTTGCCGTTCAGATAGCCCATGTTGCCTTCGACGGTCGGACGCGACCACACGAGCTTGCCGGTCTTGGCGTCACGCGCGTCGACGCGGCCGACGATGCCGAATTCGCCGCCCGAGTTGCCGGTGACGACCAGGCCATTGACGATCAGCGGAGCCGCGGTGGCCGAGTAGCCAGCCTTGTAGTCGTCGGTCTTTTCGCTCCAGACCACCTTGCCGGTGTCCTGGTCGAGGGCGACGAGCTTGGCATCGAGCGTGGCGAAGATCACCAGGTTGTCGTAAAGCGCGGCGCCGCGGTTGACCACGTCGCAGCAGGGCATGATGCCGTCGGGCAGACGGGCTTCGTACTGCCAGAGCTTCTCGCCGGTCTTGGTGTCGAGCGCCCAGATGCGCGAGTACGAACCGGTGACGAACATCTTGCCGTTGTAGACGAGCGGCTGGGTTTCCTGGCCGCGCTGCTTCTCGTCGCCAAACGAGAAGCTCCATACGGGCACGAGGTCGCCGATGTTGTCGCTGGTGATCTTGGTCAGTGGGCTAAAGCGCTGGCCGCTCTGGCCCATGCCCACGGTGAGCACGTCGCCAGTGCTGGTGGCGTCGCCACTGACCATCGCATCGGTAACGCCGGCTGCCTGTGCGCTGGTCGATGCCATGGCCACGAAAGCGGCCGTCATCAGCGACACACACATCCCCCCAACTCTGGTCCGACGATAAAACTTGTCCATTTAATTCCTCCGATGTTTTGCTCGTAAGTACGCCACATGGCGTCACGGCGGGCGCCCGGGAGCAAATTCGATGCCAGGAATTTTTCCCGTTGCGATGCGGCATTAGACGAGGAAATGGGAATGAAACGATACGTGACACAGCCAAAACTGTCCCATAAACGGGACACAGTGCTGTCTCTGGCGTTTTCTCGTCGGCAAGATCGTCGAAGCGCGGGCAAGGTAGCGCCGCGTCTCGAAGCCAGCCATGGGAATAAATCCCAAGCTTGCGTCGATTGGCGCTTTTTTCGTTGCCTGTGCGGATGTGCGCTGCCAACGTGCCGGCATGCCCCAAGTCCTGTTTCGTGCGTGGATCGTAAGCCTGATTGCCGCGATGCTGGCCGGGGCGCCGGGCAGCGTCGGCGCGCAAGACGAAAAGCCGGACGAAAAGTCCTTCGAAAGTCTGCGCCGCGCGTTCAAGGCTTGCCGCGATATCGCCGATGTCGATGAACGCGTGCGCTGCTACGACCAGTTGCAGATACAGCTCGAGCCGCCGCGCTTCGAAGGCCGTCTGAGTTCGGTGACACCGCTGTTTTCCATCGAAGCACCCAGCTGGCTGCGCTATCGAAGCGATGGCCCGGTGTTCGTCATGGCGCTCAAGAACGAGCATGGCGAGATCGTGCAGAACCTGCATTTGGGCGGCGGCGGTGAGGCACGCTATCGCATCGCCAAGGCGGGACGCTACAGCCTGCAGATCAGCGGTACCGATGGCTGGCGCATCTGGATCGATCCTGCGCCATAACGCATGCGCGCCGGTCGTTTCGCAACTCGCTCCTTGCTGTGCTGGTCGATGCTGTCGCCGATCGATGCGTCGCTCGCGCGTGTGCAGGACTACCAGATTCGGCGCTTGCTGAGCTACGTCAGCGAATGCCGCGTCGAGTCGATGGGCGAAGCGGGGAAGACCGCTGATGGCGGCCTGCGCTATCAGGTCGGATGCTCCGATCTGAACGCGTACCCGCAAGGCGTCGAAGTGGAATGCCGCGATGCGGACGACGAGCGCTCCTGCCGTGTTCTCACGCGATCTCAGACTTTCGACCAATTGCATTCGCTCGATCGGCATTGAGCAAAAAGCCCTGATGTCCCGCGCTCGGGATTAAGTCCCGACATCCTTCGCAAAAGTGTGTTTTTCGTTGAGCGCATCGCCACTCGGTGCGAATTTCCCGCCGCGAGACACGCAGGCCAATAAAAGGGGGCGCTCTGACAGGCGCTGCCGAGTCGAGTGGGCTTGACCAGCCGCAGGTTGAAAGAGCCGCTGTAGCGAGATGGTGAGAAGAGGCCGCGTTGTTTTCGAGATAGCCCATCCATTGAAGAGGAGAGATCGTTATGGGACGCAAGCTTTTCGCCCCCACCGCATTCGCCGCAGCACTTGCTGCAAGCCTGGTTTCGGCATCCGCCGTCGCTGCATCGGGCCCGACCTGGGACGACATCCTGAAAGATGCCGACACGCCCGCCGACGTGCTGAGTTATGGGCTGGGTCTGAAGGCCCAGCGTTACAGCCCGGCGACGCAGATCAACACGAACAACGTCGATGCGCTGACGCCGGCGTGGAGCTTCTCGTTCGGTGACGAGAAGCAGCGCGGCCAGGAAGCGCAGGCGCTGGTGTACGACGGCATGATTTACGTCACGGCCTCGTACTCGCGTTTCTTCGCGCTCGATGCGCGCACCGGCCGCAAGGTCTGGGAATACCAGGCCCGCCTGCCCGATGACATCCGTCCCTGCTGCGACGTGGTCAATCGTGGTCCGGCGATCTATCAGGACAAGGTGTTCTTCGGCACGCTCGATGGTTCCGTCGTCGCGCTCGATCGCCTCACCGGCAAGCTCGCCTGGAAGGAAAAGTTCGGCGATCAGAAGGTGGGCTACACCATGACCGGCGCACCCTTCATCGTGAAGGATTCCAAGACCGGCAAGGTGCTGCTCGTGCACGGCTCCTCGGGTGACGAATTCGGCGTCGTCGGCTGGCTGTTCGCGCGGGATCCGGACACCGGCAAGGAAGTCTGGGCCCGTCCGATGGTGGAAGGCCACACCGGTCGCCTCAATGGCAAGGATGGCAGCGTCACCGGCAATCCGAAGGCGCCTTCCTGGCCGCGCGGCAAGGATGGCAAGCTCGTCGAGGCATGGAGCCACGGTGGCGGCGCTCCCTGGCAGACGCCGAGCTTCGACGTGGAAAACAACACCATCGTCGTCGGCACCGGCAACCCCGCGCCCTGGAACACCTGGCAGCGCACCGCCGAAGGCGGCGACCCGCTCGACTGGGACAGCCTGTTCACCTCCGGCCAGGCCTACCTCGATCCGACTTCGGGCGACCTGAAGGGCTTCTTCCAGCACACGCCGAACGATGCCTGGGATTTCTCGGGCAACAATTCGGTGCTGCTGTTCGACTACAAGGACCCCAAGACCGGCAAGACGATCAAGGCGTCGGCGCACGCCGACCGCAACGGCTTCTTCTTCGTCACCGATCGCACCAAGCTCGCGACGGGCTCGGGCTATCCGAACAAGCCGACTTCGCTGATCGGTGCGTATCCGTTCGTGCAGGGCATCACCTGGGCCAAGGGCTTCGACCTGAAGACCGGCAAGCCGATCGAAACCGGCAACCGTCCGCCGAAGCCGAAGGCCGGAGAAGAGAAGGGCGATACCGTGTTCGTGTCGCCGCCGTTCCTGGGGGGCACCAACTGGATGCCGATGTCGTACAGCCCGGACACCAATCTGTTCTACATCCCGGCCAACGAGTGGGGCATGGACTACTGGACAGAGCATCTGCAATACAAGGCCGGCGCCGCGTATCTGGGACAGGGCTTCCGCATCAAGCGCATTTTCGACGATCACGTCGGCGTGCTGCGCGCGATCGATCCGGTCACCGGCAAGATCGCCTGGGAGCACAAGGAGGAAATGCCGCTGTGGGCCGGCACGCTGACCACCAAGGGCGGCCTGGTCATCACCGGTACGTCTGATGGCTATGTGAAGGCTTTCGACAACAAGACGGGCAAGGAACTGTGGAAGTTCCAGACCGGCTCCGGCGTGGTGTCCTGCCCGATCACCTGGGAAATGGACGGCGAGCAATACATCGGCATCGCCTCGGGCTACGGCGGCGCGGTGCCGCTCTGGGGTGGCGACATGGCCGACATGACCAAGAAGGTCAGCCAGGGCGGTTCGTTCTGGGTGTTCAAGCTGCCGAAGACGAAGGTCGCGGCGAAGTAAGGGCGGTGAAACCCCTCTCCCACCGGGAGAGGGGCTGGATGGGGACTCGCCGGACAACGGCTCTCGTGTCGCTGCGAGTCCCTCATTCGCCCTTCGGGCACCTTCTCCCGGTGGGGAAGGCAACACGCGGCTCTACACCCGGAGTTTCTTCCATGAACACTCGTAGCGGGCTGGCCTCGAGTCTAGCGCTCGTCGTATCGGCGATGCTGTCGCCGCCGTCGTTCGCGCAGATGGCCAACGATCCCGATCATCCCGTCGATGCGCCGAAGGCGAAGACGCTGGTGCAGGTACTCGTCGTCAACGGCTGTCCGATCTGGCCGTTCACCCGTTGTCCCGGTGCCGATCTGCGGCACGCGAATCTCGTCGGCAAAAGCCTGCGTGGCGCTGATCTGAATCACGCCAGGCTCGCACGTGCCGATCTCTCCGGCGCCAATCTCGCGGGCGCCAACCTCGACGGTGCCGATCTCACGGCGGCGAAGATGCAACTCGTCAATGCGCCGGTGTCGACGTTCCGCGGTGCGACCTTGATCGGTGCCGACATGCTGTTCGCCAAAGTGCAGCGCGCCGATCTGACAGGCGCCGACATGACCGCCGCGAATCTCGAGTCGCTGCGCGCCAATTTCACCCTGTTCGTCGATGCCAAGCTGACGAATGCGAATCTGCAGGAAACCCGCTTCGAATCCAGCAATCTCACGCGAGCGAATCTCGAAGGCAGCTTCCAGCGGTTCACGCTGTTCCCCGAATCCGATCTCGACGAATGCAAGGGCTGCCCGAGCGGCTGGAGCGACAAATGAAAGCCAGGCTCGCATGCCTGTCGGCAGTGTTCGCCATCGCCGCCTGGGCCGCTCCGGAGCCTGCGACCCCGACCGTCGATGCCTCGGACCTGCCGGCGCTCGGCAAAAACTGGCTCGAAACCAATCCGTATCGCGGCAACGCCGAGATCGCAGAACTCGGCCACCAGATCTACTCGCAAACCTGTCAGCGCTGCCACGGCCCGGACGCCGATGGCAGCCGCTCACCTGCGGCCGACTTGCGCAGGCTCGATGCCTACTGTCTTCGCATCGAGGACGCCGACCTGCGCGCCTGGTGCACGCGCGATGTGGATGCCTACTTCCTCAAGAGCATCCGGCACGGCAAGAAATTCGTCGGCACCGTGCACATGCCGCCCTGGGAAGGCGTGCTGAGCCAGGAACAGATGTGGGCGATCAAGACCTACATCGAGACACGCAAGCCCTGAAGCGCCATTCGCAGCGGTCGATTCGCTCCCGCCGCCCGCATATCCGTTGTCCGCTGTTCTTCACTCCCCTTGTTCATCATCCGGTCTTCTTTGCCATGTCCAAGCTCATTCGTCGCTCCAATATCCGCCAGCTCCAGGCCAGCGTTGCGCTCGCCCTCGTTTCATCCTTGTTCGTCGCCGCAGCCCATGCGCATGGCGACGTCGCGCCGCAGCCCGTCGACACCAAGGATCTGCCCAAGCTCAAGGGCGAGCAGGCGGTGAACCCCTATCGCGGCACGCCCAACGCGAAGAAGGCGGCCGAGATCGGCTCCTCCGCGTTCAATCAGAACTGCGCCCGTTGCCACGGCCTCGGCGCCGTGTCCGGTGGTATCGCGCCCGATCTTCGCTACCTGCCCGAAGGCAAGGAAGGCGATGAGTTCTTCGCGATGCGCATCCGCAACGGTTCGGTCCGCAACGGTGTCACCTACATGCCTCCGTTCGGCAACCTGTTCAGCGAAGAGGCCATCTGGGCGATCCGCTCCTACCTGGATTCGGTGCAAGTCGCCGAATAAGACCGTTGAGGGCAGGAACCGCAGGTGACACAGTCTGTGCCAGTCTGTGCGGGCCTCACTGGGAGAAGAGCAATGGATGACACATCGATCCCGGCGCAAGCCGCTCTGCCCACGGTCGATCAAGACCTGGACTGGGCCGTCGATCCGGTTCTGGGACTGGTCCGATCCTTGCTCCTGGCGCACCCTGAAATCGGGAGCGCCATGTACCAGCCATCCAACTCACCGGTTCATCTTTCGCCGGTTCGTGTCCTGTTGATCGACGATCATCCGCTCGTGCGTGCGGGCTATCGCTACCTGCTGCACTGCACGCGGCGCCTGCAGGTGGCCGCCGAGGCATCCTCGGCGGCAGCCGGCTATCGCCGTTACCTCGAAGGCGCGATCGACGTCGTCGTGCTCGATCTGTCGCTACCGGGTGCGGGAGGGCTCGAGGTGCTGCGCCGCATTCGCCATCGCGACGAGGCGCGCAAGTCGAAGGTGCTCATCGTCAGCATGCACGACGAGCCGGCGATGATCGAGCGCGCGCTCGCGCTCGGTGCCAACGGCTATCTTTGCAAGCGCTCGAACCCCGAAATGCTCGTCGAGGCCGTCAATGCGGTCGCACGCGGCGAGACCTTCATCGATCCCGCGTACGCTAAGGCGATGAAGCCTGCGGCCGAGGCGCAAAGCCAGGTCGGGCTCAAGAGTCTCAACGAGCGCGAGTTCGAAATTTTCCGCCAGCTTGCCGAGGGCCGCTCGGTGGATCTGATCGCAAGCTCGCTGAGCCTGAGTGCGAAAACGGTTGCGAACTACGGCACCGCAATCCGCAGTAAGCTCCGTCTGGAGAATCGCGCCGCGATGGCGCGCATGGCGATGGCGGCGGGCATCGTTTCGCCTGCATAGGGCAAAAAGATCGCGAGGGGGAGGCCTCATGCGACTCCCCGAACTGAAGAACCTGGAGTTGCGCTGGCGTCTGTCGCTGGTGATCGGTCTGCTGTTGACGGCGACGATGTCGGTCGGCGCCGCGATCGCCGTCAGCGATGCGCGTGTCGCGGTCGGCGATGAAGTCAACGCCAGCCTGCGCGCGGCGACCGCCAACCTCGATGTCACGCTCGCCTTGCTGCGAGGACGCCCGGCGTCGGAAGTCGAGTCCGCCCTGCAGCTGTGGAGCGCCACCTACACGGACGGGCGCCATCTCTGCGTTGCGCTCGACAGGCCGTCGCAGCCATCGATGCGCTGTCACCAGGTGACCGACGTCAGCAAGGTGCCGGCCTGGTTCTCGCGCGGGGCCGAAGTGATCGAGCCGGCAGTGGTTCACGAGGTTGCGCTCGAGGGCGGCGTGTTGCGCGTTCATCTGGTTCCCGATCCGGGCGATGAGCTGCGCGAGGCCTGGTCCGATGTGCGCAATCTGTTGCTGCTGATCGGCCTGCTCGCGTTTTCGGTGAATCTCTGCATTTTTCTCGCGCTCTCGCATGGGCTGAAGCCTCTGAGGCAACTCATGCTGGCGATGGATCAGATCGGCCGCGGGCTGCCGATGCCCGCGTTGTCCGACCGTGGAGCGCTCGAAATGCGCACGCTGCTGCAAGGCTTGCGTGAACTGTCGCAGCGGCTCGTGCAAGGCAGGGAGGCGCTCAATGCTCTGCATCTGCGCAATCTGGAGCTGCAGGAAGATGAGCGCCGCTTCGTCGCGCGCGAGCTGCACGATGAAATCGGCCAGCATGTCACCGCCATCGAAATGGAAGTGATCCGCATCGGACATCTGGATCCGGCGGATCTGCCGCAGCGCCAGGAGCGGCTCGCACAGATTCGCGAGTCGGTTTCGCAGGTGCATCGCGTGAGCCGTCGCCTCGCGCATCGGCTGAAGCCGCCGGCGATCGACAGGCTGGGGCTTGCCGGATCGATCAGAAGCATGACGGAGCGCTGGCGCGAAGACCTGCACGGCGTGGAGCTGCATCTCGATCTGGATGCGGCCTGCGATCGCATTCCAGACGAACTCGCGGTGCACGTCTATCGCATCGTGCAGGAAAGCCTGTCGAATGCCACGCGTCACGCACAGGCCGGCAACGTTTGGGTGCGCGTCGCGTTGCAGGGTGCTGTCGTCATCGTTCGCATACACGACGACGGGCGTGGTTTCGATGCAGCGTCGTCGACGGCCGGCTTCGGCCTCGCCGGCATGCGCGAGCGCGCTCAGGCGCTGTCAGGCCGTTTCAACGTCGAAAGCGCTGCGGACCAAGGCACGATGATCGAGGCGATCATTCCGCTGGCGATGCACGCATAAGCTCTTTGCGCCGATTTGCGGGGCTCCATCTCGCGTACGGGCAGGTGGGAGGGTTCTATACGCAGCTTCGCGCGTAAAAAGAAAGCCGGGCCCTTTCCGGGGCCCGGCTAATGCTCCTACAGGGAGCTACGCCGAGAGTCGAAAACTCAAGGATCAGAACGAGAGGTAGGCACCGACGTTGAAGTTGCTGCTCTTGTTCTCTGCGTTGTTGTGCGCTTCGGTCTTCACGTCGCTGAACTCGGCCAGAAGGGTCAGGTTCGGCGTCAGGCTGTGATAGACGCCGAGCGTGTACTTGCTGTTTTTCTTGAGCAGGTTCGGCGCATCGGCGGAGGTGGCTTTGTCGAGATTGCTCTCACCGTAGTTCACGCCGAGCTTGGTGTCGCCGATCGTGTAGGTGGCCTGCGCGATGAAGCCGTCGGAATCACGCTCGTTGCCGGCGCCATCGTCGGACAGCACGAACAGGCCGGTGGTGCCGACGCCTTTGCCGGTGTACCAGTAGGCCATCACCGCAGCCGGGCCGAAGGTGTACTTGCCACCGATGTCGAATGCGCGGCTCTTGAAATCGCCTGCGTCGGTCACGCCTTCCTGCTTCTGCGTGAGGAACGACGAGGACAGATACAGATCGCCGGCCTTGTACGCGAGCTTGCCGTGGAAGCCCGGAGCGGCCTTCGGCGTCGCAGCGGCCTGGAACAGCGGCTCGACCGGGTCGAAGATGCCGACGGTGGCGGTCAGGCCGCCGAAGCTCGGCGTGGTGTAGTTCATCTGCGCGAGCGTGTCGGTGTAGATGTAGCCGAAGCCGATCGAACCGAGCGAGGTGTTGGCCGGCGCGCCACCCGAGGCTGCACCGCCGACGCCGACGCCCGGAAGCGTCATGTCGTTGATGATCGCGTCGAAGCCGAACAGACCGAAGTTGCGGCCCAGCGAGAACGTACCGATGTTGGCGTTGCCGATGGTCATGAACACCTGACGCACGTCCATGCCGGTGGTGCCGAGTGCGGTGTTGGAACTGCCGGCCTGCAGGTTGGGGCTGCCGCCATCGTTGGTGCTGATGCCTGGGTAGAGACCGAACGTCGCGGTGATGTCGTAGCCCTTCTGCGTGGTCGAAGCGCCGAACACGAGCGCAGCGGGCAGCAGGCCGTTGCTGACCGAGGAGCTGTTCTTTTCGGTATCGCCGCCGGCCGTGCAGGCGCCGCCGACGGTCAGGATGGCGGCAGGGCTGCTGTCGCACTGCGAGTTGATGTAATGGACGTTGACGTTGCCGTTGACCGTGAAATTCCAGTCACCGGCTTTGATCTCGATCGCATGAGCGGTCTGGCTGGCGGACAGTGCTGCGATCGTGGCGACGGCAGCGGCCGACAACGCACCCATGCTGCGTTCTTTCATCATTGTGAATCTCCCGTATGTATCGTTATGGCATCGCGTCAGGCGACGCCGCCTGCCTGATCGAACTCCTAGTCGCACCGATCGAGGCGGGCGCGCTGAGGCAACGCTCATGCCACTCGCGACAATCGCGATATCGCCTGGGAAAAATACCGGTTGACGTGCGCGGGCCCACGTGTTTGTACCGTTGCTGAAGCGCTTCTGTACCGCGGCTGTCACGCTGTCGTTACGCTTTGAAATGGAAGAACAGCGATTACTCCCATAGTCGGTTTTCCCCGTTGCCAATTGGGGTTTTCCGCTACCGAACGAGTGTGTCGAGAATGCGCCACTGTTGTTGCGGCGGCCCGTGACGCTGTCTCGATGTCGTGAGCGCAAAAAAAGAAAACCCGCCTCGCCGGCTAGCGGCGAGGCGGGTTCGGGTACGCGGAGCAAGCGCCCGATGAAATCGATTCTGTTCCCGAATAGCCGGCTCGCGAGTCTGCCTGCTTACGCCTTGGCGATGCAGATGTCGATGCGGCAGCCGCGCTTGGGGCGGCTATCGATGCGCAGGGAGGCGCGCATGGCTTCGGCACGTTCGCGCATGCCGACGAGCCCCAGCCCGCGGCGCTGGGAAGTGGACGGCAAACCACGTCCATTATCGGCGACCGTGAGCTGCAGGCCGTCGTCGCCCCGATGCAGGCGCAACAGGACTTCGCTCGCATCGGCATGGCGAGCGACGTTGGTCATCGCCTCCTGCGCAACGCGGTATAGATGCAGTGCGGTCGTCGCATCGTCGACGCAGACACTGTCATCGACGTCGCAGACGAAACATACGTCAGGTAACCGGCGTTGCCAGTCGTCGACGAGCTGTCGCAGTGCGAGCGACAGTCCGACGTGATCAAGGCCGCCTGGACGCAGCTCGTGCAGAACGCGGCGCAGGCTCACGAGCGCGGAGCGCGCATTCACCGCGGCCGCGTCCAGGGATGCATCGGCATCGCCGCCTCCGCTTTGCATCACCGAACGCGCGACCATGATTTCGACCTCGACCGCGGTGAGGCTTTGACCCATGTCGTCGTGAAGCTCGCGAGCCAGATGCACGCGCTCCTCTTCCTGTGTCTCGAGGCAGCGTTGCAGCAGCCTGTGGTTGTCCGCGCAAGTGGTGGCCAGGCGTGCGCGCAGCGCATCGACGCCTTCGGCGATGCTCAGCAGATCGCGTGCGCCGGCTTTTTCGGTGAGCTTGCGTGCGGGTTCCGATAGATCGCCGTCGCGCAGGCGAGCGAGTGCCTCGACGATCGCGGACACCGGCTTCAAGCCGCGTGAGACCAGTGCGAAGCCGAGGATCTGGATCGCGATCGTGGTGCCGACGAGCATCAGCAGCAGGCCGCGCGCGTCGCTCCAGGCTTCGGCCATTTCGTCGGCCGGATCGGCCACCAGTGTGAGCGTCCAGGCTTGCGCGCCGCTACCGAAAGTCCGCGTCTGCTGCGGGCGCGCAGGTGCGACCCAACGCTGGAACCAGTCTGGAACATCGAGCGCGCGGTTGTCTGGGCATGCGAGCTCGATCGGCTCGTCGCCGGTGCTCACGCACAGATGGCGCGCGGTATCGAGGTGGCGCGCGAGATCGCGCAGCATGCGATCGTCGGCGCCGTCGGCCAGCGCGCCCTCGATCGCGCTGACCGCGAAATCGAGTTCGCTGCCAACCTCGCGCTCCACCGATCGCCGCGACTGCTGGATCACCAGCGCCACCGACATCAACAGGCCGAGGATCAGGATCGCGGCGATCGTGAACGAGAGGCGGGTCGCCAGATCCATGCGGCGAAAGCCCGTCTGGGCGTGGTCGGGCCGGCCGACCGATTCGGAGCTGAGTTCAGGCATGGACGACGCCCGCGCGTACGGCCATGCGGGCCAGATCGGCCGCGCTGCCGGCGCCGAGCTTGATGCGCACCTGCGTGTAGTAATTGGCGATGGTCTTGCCGGAGAGCTGCAGATTACCGGCGATGTCTCGCACCGAATGACCTTCGGCGATCTGGCGGAACACTTCGAACTCACGGCGGGAGAGCTGTTCGAGCCCGACGGCTTCGGTGGTCTGCTGCGTCAGCGTGAGTTCGGGCGGCAGATAGCGTCGGCCGGCTGCGACATGGTCGATGGCGACCAGCAGGCGATCGGCGGAACAGCATTTCGACAGGTAGCCGAGCGCCCCGGCCGCGAAAGCGCGCTGGATGAACACCGGCTCCTCATGCATGCTGAAAACCAGAATGCGCACGTCCGGAGCCCGCATGCGAATGCGGCGGGCGACTTCGAGGCCGCCGACGCCGGGCAGCGACAGGTCGAGCACGACGACATCGATACCGCCCTGGAGAATGCGCCGGTAGGCGGTCGCTCCGCGATCGGCTTCGGCCACCACCTGAAGATGCGGCCTCGATTCGATCAAGCGCCGATACCCCGTTCGCACGACGGCGTGATCGTCGACCAGAAGAATGCGTGTCATCGGCTTCTTCCTCTTTGTTCTAGTAAGAAAAGGAAGGAGGCGGGATGTGGATGGACGCATCCCGCCTCAAATACTCAGGCAAGGTGCCCGAGGAGGAGACTGGTGACGGCCCTCCGCCGTCATGAACCCCTGAGAGCAACAAGCGGGCCAGCTGCTGCGCAAACGCCGAAACAGGCCGGAAATGAGGGGATCTGCACGTTTCGTCGCGTTCGTCGTCGCCCTGAATGGAACTCGGACCAGGGCTCCGCGACGAGATTCGGGGTGTTATGTGTCATACCTGACACAAATTGAGCCCCCGGTGGGTCTTCGACTTTCGGCGGGTTGACGCCGCCGGGTGTTCGCCTAAAGTGACACTGTCACGCCACATCTGCATCAACTGTTGCAAGCGATGTTACAAAGCGCGGCGCCCCCCGGAAGTCCCGCCAGAGGACTGCCGCGGGCCGATTCTAATGAGCCACATATAAAGAGCTGCAAGATGGTCCGAGGAGGAGAGAATCAAATGGCAGAAGCCACAGCGGTAGCGCATGCCGAAGGCGTGCTCAGAACGGTCCATGGTTTGCCACGCGTCGGGCGCGAAGTGCAGCACGAGGCGCCGATCACCAACTCGTGGACACGATGTGTCAACGATCATCGTCTCGATCCCTCCAAGCTCTACGCGCCGACCGTCATCGGCAGCCTCGATCTAAAGGACAGACAGACGCAGCACGAAGATCTCGTGCAGATCGCCGCTGCGGAAATGGATTCGCTGTACGACCAGATCTCGGGCTCCGGTTACGCACTGCTGATGACTGACGCGAGCGGTGTGATCCTGTGCGAACGCGTCGATCCGACACTGCGCAAGATGTTCCGCTCCGCCGGCCTTTTGATCGGTGCCGATTGGAGCGAGAACCGCGAAGGCACCAACGGCATCGGCACCTGCATCGCCGAGAATCGCCCGGTCACCGTGCATCGCGCCGATCACTTCCGTGCGCGTCACATCGGGCTCTCGTGCACGGGGGCTCCGATTCGCGATCCGGGCGGTTCGCTCGTCGCCGTGCTCGATGCCTCGAGCGTGTCGTCGCATGACACGCGCGCGAGTCAGATGCACACGATGGCGCTCGTCAACCTGTCCGCCAACCTGATCGAAAAATGCCTGTTCCTGCGACGCCAGCAGAATCACACGATCCTGCGCTTTCATAGCCGTCCGGAACTCGTGAATCTGCTGCACGACGGTGCGCTCACGCTGTCCGGCGACGGCACCGTGATCGCGGCCGACGACACCGCGGTTCGCCTGCTCGGAGCGAGCAATCGCCTCGATCTGGTCGGCCGCCCGCTGTCCGAAATCTTCGACGTGCGGGCCGAAGACCTGATGGCCGGCTCGCGCACGCATCAGGCGATCTGGCCGGTACGCGATCTGCGTCGCGGTCGTCGCTATTTCGTGAGCCTGCACGAGCCGCAGCGCGGTCGCTTTCTCGATGCGAGCGAATCGTTCGATCGCAGCTTCGAGCACTTGCGTGAGCCACAGCGCCAGGCTGCGAGTGAAAGCAACCTCGTCAGGCCGATGCTGCAGTCGGTGGCTCAGCCGCCGAAGAACGCGCTGACGCTCGACGATCTGGCCGGAGAAGATCCGCAGATGCTGCGCAATGTGCGCAGTGCGCGGCGCATCGCCGATTCGATGGTCTCGGTGCTGATCCAGGGACCGACCGGCTCGGGCAAGGAAGTGTTCGCGCGGGCCCTGCATCTGGCGAGCTCGCGCGCGCCGCAGAACTTCGTCGCGGTGAACTGCGCCGCGATTCCCGAAACGCTGATCGAGAGCGAACTGTTCGGCTACAAGGCCGGCGCGTTCACCGGCGCGCGCAAGGACGGCATGCGCGGCAAGGTATTGCAGGCGTCCGGCGGCACCTTGTTCCTCGACGAAATCGGCGACATGCCGCTGCTGCTGCAGACGCGCCTGCTGCGGGTTCTGGAAGAGCACGAAGTGGTTCCGCTGGGCAGCGAAACGCCGATCAAGGTCGACATTCGCGTGATCTGCGCGAGCCATCGCAACCTGCGCGAGATGATCGCCAAGGGCCAGTTCCGCGAAGACCTCTACTACCGCCTCAACGGCATCACGCTCGAGCTGCCGTCGCTCGCCCAGCGCTCGGACCGAGATCGCCTGATCCGCGAGGTGTTCTCGATCGAGACCGCGGGCGGACGTCCGGCGGCGATGGAGGCCGAAGCCTTCCAGTGCCTGATGGACTACAACTGGCCCGGCAACGTGCGCGAGCTGCGCAACGTGATCCGCACCGCGCTCGCAATCTGCGAAGGGGGCGTGATCACCCGGTTGGATCTGCCGCGCGAATTGCGCGAGGCCGCCGCCGAAGCGGAAGCCGCGCCGGTGCTCGCTGTGCCCGGTGCGTCTGCAACCACTGCGGCAGTGGCAGAAGCGGCCAGCAGCAACCCGCTCGAAGCCGCCGAGAAGGAGGCGCTGCTCTCCGCAATCGATGCGAACCGCTGGAACATGAGCCTGACGGCGCAACAGCTCGGCATGAGCCGCAACACTTTGTACCGCAAGCTCAAGCGGCATCGCATCGCAGTGGGCCCCGCGCGCCGCGACCAGATCTGATCCACCGCGGTCGCGAACGTCGCATCGAACGCTTCAGGATTGATTCCTGAAGCGTTTTTTTTGGGGCCGAAGCGCAGATGAACGCGGCGCGAAACCCTGGAATGAAACCTGCTTTGGGCGGCTCGCCATGCAAGCCCCGCCTTATCCGAAAGCCCCGTCCATCGTTCCGCCCATGCAGGATTTCGAACCTGGCGCAGCTCGTGGGCTTCTGCGTCTCGCCCAGGGTTACAAGGTGATTGCGGCCAAGCGTTCGTTGAGCGGACCTGGCGGCATGATCCCCGTGAATGAACTCGGTCTGGCGATTCTGAACCTCTGCAATGGAACGCTCGACGCGCAGGGCATCGAGAGCCGGGTTCGCGGGCAGTTCGGCGGCAGTACTCAGGACCTCGAGGAGTTCATCGGAGCGCTCAAGACTCGCGGCTGGATCAGCTGCGATTGAGTGCTCCCGCGTTCCCGGCAGGTTGCCTCTCGCAGGCTGGAGAGGGGTATCGACTCACTTCGTCAGCACGCCCCAGGGCTTTTTGCCGACCGCGATCGTGTCGATCACTTCGAGCTTGCGCGTGTCGATGACCGAGATCGAATCGGAGCGGCCGTTGGCGACGAGCAGCTTGTTGCCGCCGTCGGCGAAGGCCATGTTCCAGGGGCGCTGGCCGACCGCCACGGTACCGACAATGGTGTTGCTCGCTGTGTCGATGACCGAGATCGTGCCCGCCCCGCCGTTGGCCGCGTAGACGCGCTTGCCGTCGGCCGCGACGATGATGCCCGCAGTGCGCAGCGCGCTCGTGATGCTGCCGACGATTTCCCACTTGGCGGTGTCGACGATCTCGACCACGCCCTTGCCTTCGTTGGCGACGTAGAGCCTCGATCCGTCGGGCGTGAAGCCCATGCCGCGCGCGGCGCCGTCGACCTTGATGAGCTTGACCGACTTGCCCTTGCTCAGATCGATCACGTCGATGTCGTGCGTGTCCTCGTTGCCGGCGACGAGCCATTGACCGTTGGGGCTGAACACGCAGTGCTCGGGGTTCTCGCCCTGCATCGGAATGCGTTTGCCGAGCTTGAAGCTCGCGGCATCGAACAGCAGGGCCTCGTTGCTGGATTCGGCGCAGACCGCGATCCACCTGCCGTCCGGCGAACGTTCGATGCCTTCGGGGCCTTTGCCCGCAGCTTGCGTGCTGAGCTTGCCGGTGGCGAGATCGATCGCGCTGATGGTGTTGCCTTCGGCATCGACGACGAACAGGCGCTTGCCGTCCTTGTCGAGTGCGATGCCCTGGATTTTCTGGCCGAGGCTGCCTTCGGCTGGCAGCGTCTTCACGACCTTGTGGGTGGCGAGGTCGATGACGCTGATGTTGGCGGAGCCTTCGTTCGGAACGTAAGCCAGCTCAGGCGAGTGATCGGCCGCGTAGACCGGAGCGCTCGTCAGGGTGCCAACGGCAAGCGTGGTGGCGAGAAGGTGGCGCATCAACATGAATGTTCTCCGTCTTTATGGCCGCGCGCAGTGAGCAAGGACGGTGCCAGCTCTGTTGCTGCACTACATCGCGAAATTCTTGAATTCTATAAATCAAAAAAGCTGAACGGGTATCGCGAGCGGGAGAACTCGCGATACCCGTTCAGCACACGCGTGCTCAGAGCGAGTTGGTCTTGCCGAAGTTCAGGCGTATGCCCGCGAAGAACCGGCGCGGAGCGCCCGGACCGACGAAGCGGCGCGCGTCTTCGAACTCGTCGCCGAGCACCTCGTCGCCTTCACCGTAGACACCGAAGGTTTCGTAGTCCTTGTCGAGCAGATTTTCGACGCGGGCGAATAAAGTCAGGCGCGGCAGCGGCCGCACTTCGCCGAGCAGGTTCAGCAGTACGAAGCCGTCGAGCTGCTCGCTGTCGACATTGGCTTCGTCACCGCGATAACGGCTCTTGCTGCGACCGACCGCCTGCAGGCGCAGCGCGCCGATGTCGCGTTCCCAACCGAGCGTCGCGTTGAACAGATGCTTCGGAATCAGCGGAATGCGATCGCCCTTGGAAACTTCGCGCGCGGATTCGTCCACCTCGTCTTCGTCGTCCTCGTCGCGCAGCGGATGGTTCGGCGTGTTGACGAGGAAGTCTTCGCGGAATTCGGCGGTGAGATAGGTGTAGTTCGCATCGAGCGACCAGTTCTGCAGCGGCTTCCAGTGGAACGCGAACTCGACGCCCTGGCGCAGGGTTTTGCCGACGTTGTCGAAATAGCCTTCGTTGGTCAGGTTGCCGTCGGTGATGAACAAAATGTCGTCGTGGCTCAGCGCATGGAACAGCGACACCGACGAGCGCATCGTCTGCGTTTGCTGGCGAAGGCCCAGCGAGAACGTGCGCGTGACCACCTGGTCGAGCGGCGGATCATCGACGAAGCCGTTCGGCAGCTTGCAGGGGTCGTCCGGGTTCGCGCACGTGAGCTCCACCGGCGTCGGTGCGCGCGTGGCCTGCGAGGCGCTCGCGAACGCGGTGAGCTGCGGGTTGATGCGCAGCGTCGCGCCGAGCATCGGGTTGAAGTGGTTGAACTTGTGATCGCCGCTGAGGCTGCCGTCCGGGTCTTGGTCGCGCAGCTGGATGTCGGTGTGGTTGTAGCGGCCGCCGATGCTCAGCATCAGCGCGTCGGTGGCCTGCCAGGTGTCGAGCGCATAGACCGCGTAGTTGTCGTTGCGCGTCTTCACGTGCACGAGCGACTCTTCGACGTAGATGCCGCTGCCGACGGTGCCGCGCTCATCGGTCAGCGCAGCGAGCTCGGTGCTGGAGCTGAAGTTGGCGCGGCCGAAATCGACGGTGCCGCCGAAGGTGAGCTTGTTGGTGTCGCTGATGCGCCACGAAGCCTGCAAGCCGCCGCCGATGCTGCGCTGCTTGGTGTGGCTGCGGTTCTGCGTCGCGCTGTCGTTGTCGTCGCCGGCCACCACTGGATTGTCGTTGGTATCTTCGACCACTTCCTCGCCGTCGTCCTCGCTTTCGCAGAGATACGGGGCGCCGGTTCCATCGACGTTGGCGGGATCGATGCAGGCTTCGAACTCGGTGCCGTCGCCGTTGAAGGCGCGCACGTTGTTGCGGCGTACGTAGAGGTTGCCGCCGATGTCGAGCACGTCGGACAGCTTGCGCTGGCCAAACAAATTGACGAACAGCAGGTTCGGCTTGGTCTCGTCCGGATACGTGAAGACCGCGTCGCGGCCCTCTTCTTCCATCAGCTCGATCGGCACCGCGCCGTTGCCGCGCAGGCGGTTGTCGGCGTGCGTGACCGTCAGGTCGAGCTGGCCCTTGTCGTCCGGGCGCCAGCTGCCGCGTGCGAACAGCTGCTGCACTTCGGACCTGGAATGATCGCGCCAGCCGTCTTCGCTGAAGCGTTCGGCGGCGACGTAGAGCGCGGTCTTTTCACCGGCGACGCCGTAGTCGGCCGTCGTCGAAATGCGGTTGTTCGAGCCGCCGTAGACCTCGAGCTCGCCGCCGTCGTAGTCGAAGCCGTTCTTGGTACGCGCGACCAGCGAGCCGCCGATGGCGTTCTGGCCGAACAGCGGGTTCGAGTCCGGCACCAGCTCGATGCTCGAAATCGCCTGTTCGGGAATCAGGTCCCAGTTCACGGTGTCGCCGAAGGCTTCGTTGACGCGCACGCCGTCCTGATAGACCGCCAGGCCCTGCGGCAGGCCGAGCAGCGGCGAGACGCTGTAGCCGCGATAGAACAGGTCGGGCTGGTAGGGATTGTTGGCGGCGTCGCTGATATGCACGCCGTCCATGCTGCGGGCCAGGAAGTCCGCGAGGCTGATCGCCTGGCTGTCTTCGATCGCCTTGGCGTTGGCGGTCTGCAGGTTGCCCGGATAGTCGCGCAGATCGATCGACGCGGCCGGCAACGGCGTCTGGCCGACGACGATGACTTCGGGAAGTTCGGTAAGCGCATCGGCGTCGGCCGCCTGAGCGGGCAGCGAGCCGATCAGCGCGAAGGCCGGGGCCGAGAGCGCCGAGATGCGGCAGGCGCGCCTGAACGCGTCGGCTCTGAATCGGGGGCTGGGTCGTTTCGTATTTCCGCTCATCGGCGGACTCTCCCTGTTGATTGTGATCGGCACGAGTGCCGACGGTGGAACTCTGACGCGCCGCCGACGCCGGCTGAACGGGAAAAACTCCCGAAATCGGGGGAGACGAAGGTCGGCTTGCAGCGGGGCCAGCGCCGCTTGTATGTGGTGTCATTCGAACTGCCGATACGCTGGGGTATGCTCTCCGCTATTAAACGAGTGGTTAGCTCGTGTTCCGTGGCGAAGCCGCGTGACACTGCCGTCCGGTACCGGATCGCCGACGCGCTCACACCAGAACCAGGGGAGACCCGATGCGCCTTTCGTCAGCGCCGACCGCCGATCGCGGGCGACGCGATTTTCTCAAGCTCGGCTTCACCGGCAGCGCCCTGCTGGCCGGGGGTGCCCTTACCGCCGGTCTCTCCGGCTGTAGTCGGGCGATCGAGCCGGCTGCGGGCTATCGTTTCCTGCGCAGCGGCGACGCCGCGCTGTTCGCGGCCATCGCTCCGGCCATCCTCGGCGGTGCCCTGCCGCAGAACGGCCGCGCGGCGCATCTGCAAGCCCTGCTGCAACGCCTCGACGGCACCTGCTCGCACCTGCAATCGCCCGCGCACACGCAACTGCGCCAGCTGTTCGATCTGCTCGACGCCGGGCTTACGCGCCGGCTCACGACCGGCGTGTCGGCTCCGTGGGCGCAGGCCGAGTCTGCGCAGGTGCAGCGCTTCATCGAGCGCTGGAGAAGCTCGAGCGTCGGCCTGTTCAACTCGGGCTATCGCGTGCTCGCCAAGCTCGTCACTGCCTCGTGGATGCAGACCGAAGGCGGCCAGCGCGCCTGCGGGTATCCGGGGCCGTGGGCGCCGATGTTCGCGGCCGTGAACGCTTAGCCCGCGTTTCTCACAGGTCGCCGGAGAATCTCGGCTGCAACTGGCGAGTTCGCTAAAGGATTTGAAAATGGACCCTATCAACAGACTGTCGGAAGATTCTCCGGCTCAATCGGTGCTGGCCTGCCCGTGGCCGATCGGGCTTGGGCTTCACTCATCCCATGAAGCGACCATGGGGCTCGCTCCGGCCCGGCACCCGCTCGGTCCTCGCCAACGGCCATCACTCGATCGCCCTGTGAGAAACGCGGGCTAATGGCGATCAACGACCTCTACGGCGACGGCATCGCGGCGGGTTGGGACGTTCGCGACGCTTCCACGTTCACCAAACCGCTGACGCTGGCGGCCGACGTCGTCATCGTCGGCACCGGCGCGGGCGGCGGCACCACGGCCGAGATTCTCGCCAAGGCCGGATTCAAGGTGCTCATGATCGAGGAAGGGCCGCTGAAGACCTCGGCCGATTTCCGCGACATGGGCGAAGCCCGCGCCTACGCCGACCTGTATCAGGAAGCGAGCGGGCGCAGCTCGGCCGACGGCAGCATCACCATCCTGCAAGGGCGCAGCGTCGGCGGTACGACGACGGTGAACTGGACCTCGAGCTTCCGCACGCCCGAAGAGACGCTGCGCCACTGGGCCCGCGAGCACGCGGTGAAAGACTGGAGCGTCGAAGAATCAAAGCCCTGGTTCGACGATCGCAGCGAGCGCCTCGGCATCGCGCCGTGGGCGATGCCGCCGAACGCGAACAACGCGGTGCTCAAGGCCGGCTGCGAAAAGCTCGGCTGGGAATGGCATGTGATTCCGCGCAACGTGCGCGGCTGCTGGAACTCGGGCTATTGCGGCTACGGCTGCCCGGTCAACGCCAAGCAATCGATGCTCGTCAGCACAGTGCCGGGGGCCTTGCAGCACGGCGCGACGCTCGTGCATCACTTAAGCGTACGCAAGCTCAAGTTCTGGGGCGATCGCGTCTCGGGGCTGGAATGCGAAGCCTTGCAGGCCGACGGCATCGCACCGAGCGGCGTGCGCGTGAACATCGAGGCCAGGCACGTGGTGCTCGCCGGCGGCGCGATCAACAACCCGGCGCTGCTGCTGCGCTCGGGCACGGCCGATCCGCATCAGCGCATCGGCAAGCGCACGTTTTTGCATCCGGTGGTGTTCACCATGGCCAAGATGCGCGAGCGCGTCGATGGCTGGTACGGCGCTCCGCAGTCGATCGCGAGCGATCAGTTCCAATGGCAGGGTGATTTCGACACCGCGCCGGGCTTCAAGATGGAAGTGCCGCCGATCTATCCGGCGCTCGTCGCCTCGCTGTTCGGCCGCGCCGGCGAGCCGCTCGCGGCCGGAATCGCCGACATGCCGAACTTCAGCGCCATGCTCGCGCTGACGCGCGACGGCTTTCACGAGCAGAGCCAGGGCGGACGCGTGCGCATCGACGAGCAAGGCGCGCCGGTGCTCGACTATCCGCTGACCGATTACCTGTTTCGCGGCTTCCGCAACGCCTTGCTGCGCATGGCCGAGGCGCAATTCGCCGGCGGAGCCGAACGCGTCTACGCCGGCCATCTCGACGCCGAATGGGCGACGAGCTGGGTTGCCGCGCGTGAGCAGATCGATGCTTTGTCGATGCGCGCCTTCAAGCTCGCGCTCGGTTCCGCGCACGTCATGGGCGGCTGCGCGATGGGCGAGGATGCGCGCCACGCGGTCGTGCGCAGCGACGGCAGCCATCACCTGATAGAGAACCTGTCGATCATCGACGGCTCGGTGTTCCCGACGAGTATCGGCGCCAATCCGCAGCTGTCGATTTACGCGCTGGCGGCGAGGAATGCGACGCTGCTGGCGGAGAGGCTCAGGAGGCCGTTTTAAGACCGCGACCCACTGCAACGGGTATCGATAAGCAGCGGAATCTATACACGTTATCCGCTTCGAGTTCAGAAATGAGACAACGCCGAGCGCCTGCCGGTGGCCGGCAAGGTGGTCTGGGTGACGCCACGCGCCGCGCACTTTCTCACCGCCCAGGCAGCTCGCGCAGGCGATTGGTCCGGCCCGCTTCGAGACGCCGGCCGTGCTCAAGAAACTGGTCTCCGCCAACCGCCAGCTGGCGGAACTCAAGGGCGTGGCGGCTTCGATTCCGAACCAGAGCATTCTGATCAGCACGCTCGGTTTGCAGGAGGCGAAGGAAAGCTCGGCGATCGAGAACATCGTGACGACCCATGACGAATTGTTTCGCGAGGGAAGCGCGGAGTCACCCTACAGTGCGGCGGCCAAGGAAGTGCGGCTTTATTCGCATGCGCTGCAGATTGGCCTGGCCGCCGTGCGCCAGACCGGCCTGTTGACCGGCAATCACATTCTGGAGATTCGGACTGCGCTGGAGCAGAGCCGGCCGGGTTATCGCAAGCTTCCGGGCACCACGCTCAGGGATGGCGCGGGTCGTGTCATCTACACGCCGCCGTCGCCAGAGCGGTTGCCCGGCCTGATGGGCGACCTCGAACGCTTCATCAACGATGCCACGTCGTTCGATGCCGATCCGCTCGTGAAGATGGCGATGATCCATCATCAATTCGAGAGCATCCATCCGTTTTACGACGGCAATGGACGCACCGGGCGCATCATCAACGTGCTGTATCTCGTCAAAGAAAAACTGCTCGACATTCCGGTGCTCTACCTGAGTCGCTCGATCGTACGGACCAAGTCCGATTACTAAGGCAAGCTGCAAGCCGTACGCGAACGCGACGCCTGGGAAGACTGGGTGCTGTACATGCTCGATGCCGTCGAAAAGACCGCAGCCGAAGGCATTACCACGATTCAGGACATCAATAGCCTGCTGCTGGATTACAAGCATTGCATTCGCGCGAAGCATAAGTTCTACAGCCAGGATCTGATCAACAATCTGTTCTCGTATCCGTATACGAAGATCGAGTTCGTTCAGCACGATCTCAAGGTTTCGCGCCTGACGGCGACGCGTTATCTGGACGTTCTGGCGGAAGACGGCTTGCTGGTCAAGCGCAAGTTCGGACGCAGCAACCACTACATCAACGAGCCGCTGTTCCGCATTCTGACCGGAGAGCCGCCGCCGACGGGAGAGTGAGGCTTCACCCGCCGTTCGCCGCCTGCTCGATCTGCGCAAGATCGATCTTGACCATCTTCATCATCGCGCCGAACACGCGTGCGGCTTGCACCGGATCGGGGTCGACCGCGAGTTGGCCGAGGATGCGGGGAGCCACCTGCCACGAGACGCCGTAGCGATCCTTGAGCCAGCCGCATTGCACGGATCGTCCGCCGCCGCCTTCGCCGAGCTGGCCAGTAGTGATCGATCTGCTCCTGCGTGTCGCAGAGAATCTGCAGCGAAATCGCCTCGTTGAACTGGAATGCAGGCCCGGCGTTGAGGGCGCAGAACAACACGCCTTCGAGTTCGAATTCGACGGTCATCACCGAGCCGGCCTCGCGTCCGTGCACGTCCTGGCCGACGTTTGGATAACGCGCGATCTTGTGGATTTTCGCGTTCGGAAAAATACCGACGTAATGCGTGGCGGCTTCTTCGGCCTGATGGTCGAACCAGAGGCAGGGACTGATGACGGCGGTTTGGATGAGGGACATGGTCGTTCCTTGATCGTGTCGTGATGCGCTTTCAATGCGCGCAGGCGGCGGCGCGGGCGAGCAGCAGCTTGCGTTCGCGTTCGTTGCGTGTGAGCGAGGCGGCGCGTTCGAACGCCTCGCGCGCTTCGGTGAAGCGTTGCAGCTTGAACAGCAGGTCGCCGCGCACGCTCGGCAACAAATGGTATTGGCGCAGCACGGGCTCCTGCATGAGCTCGTCGACGATGCGCAAGGCTTCGGCCGGGCCGAACGCCATGCTCACCGCGACCGCGCGATTGAGCTCGACGATCGGCGAGGGCGTGATCTGCGCGAGCGCTTCGTAGAGCGCGGCGATGCGCGTCCAGTCGGTGTCTTCGGCCGTGCGTGCGCGTGCGTGACAGGCCGCGATCGCGGCTTGCAGCGCATAAGGGCCAAGGCTTCCGCCGAGCGTTTCGGCGCGTTGCAGCGCCGCGAGCCCTCGACGAATCAGCAGCTGATCCCACAGCGCCCGGTTCTGTTCGAGCAACAGCACCGGCTCGCCATCGGCTTTCACGCGCGCCTTCGCTCGCGAGGCTTGAATCTCCATCAGCGCAACCAGGCCATGCACTTCGGATTCGCCGGACATCAGCCCCGCCAGGATGCGGCCGACGCGCAGCGCTTCTTCGCAGAGCGCGGGACGCACCCAGTCGTCGCCCGCGGTCGCCGAATAGCCTTCGTTGAAGATCAGGTAGAGCACTTCGAGCACCGAGGACAGGCGCTCGGGAAGCTCGCTTGCGCGCGGCACTTCGAACGGAACCTTGGCGTCCGTCAAAGAGCGTTTGGCGCGCACGATGCGCTGCGCGATCGTCGGCTCCGGCGTCAGATAGGCGCGTGCGATTTCGTCGGTGGAGAGTCCGCCGAGCAGTTTCAGCGTGAGCGCGCTGCGGGCATCGGGCGTGAGCACCGGATGGCAGGCCGTGAAGATCAGGCGCAGCAGGTCGTCGCCGATGTCGTCTTCGAGCGCGGCGGTGTCGTCGGGTGCGGGCATGGTGGATTCGCCCTCCAGCTCGCGTGCGAGCTCTTCATGCTTGCGCTCGATCAGCGTGCCGCGGCGCAGCCAGTCGATCGCCCGGTTCTTGGCCGCGGCCGTGAGCCAGGCGCCGGCATTGCGCGGAATGCCTTCGCCCGGCCATTGCTCCAATGCCGAGATCAGCGCGTCCTGCGCGAGTTCTTCGGCGACGCCGACGTCGTGCACGAGCCGCGCGACGGTGGCGACGACGCGAGCCGATTCGATACGCCAGACCGCGTCGATCGTGCGGCGGATGTCATGCGGGCTGCTCATGGGATCGGTGTGCGGGGCTCAGTTCGGTTCGGTGATCTTCTTGAGATTCTGCAGGCCCTGGGCGAAATCGCCACCGATCATCTGGTCCATGTCGAAGAACACGCTCATGAGCTTGGAGACGAGGTTGGCCTTGCCTTCCATCGCCCAGCTCACCGTGGTGGTGTCGCCGTTGCTCGCGAAGTCAAAGGTTGCGACGTGCTGCGCCTGCATCGGCTTGAGGAATTCGAGCTGCATGACGATCTTGCGATCGGGCTGCGATTCGCTGATCAACATGCTGCCTTCGCCGACCTGACTGTTGCCGGCCCAGGCCATCTTGGCGCCGACGCCGCTGGCCGGCCCCTCGAAGCGATGCTGCATGTCCGGGTCTTTGGCTTCGTACGGCGACCACTGTTTCCAGGCGCTCAGATCGTCGACGAGCGCGAACAATTTATCGGCCGGTGCGTGAATCGTAAGCGAGCGTTGCACGCGGAATGCATCTGGCTTGGTCGATGCATAAGCCAGCAGGCCGACGATGGCGAGCACGACGACGATGAGCATGATCTTGAGCATGGCGAATCCTTTCTGCGTTGTGCGTTTTCGATGTGTGTTCGATTGGGGGCTTTCAGCGTTTCCCGACCCTCTCGAAGTAGTCGCCCGCGGCAGCCTGCACCTCGGGCGAGAAATCGCCGAACTCGTGCACCTGGCGGACTTCGATCACCTCGTCGTCGCCGGCCGGGCAGCGCATGGCCCAGGCGATCGCCTCTTCGCGCGACTGGGCCTGGATCAGCCAGTAGCCGCCGAGCACTTCCTTGGCCTCGGCGAACGGGCCATCGACGACGCGCGCCCGGCCAGCCGTGAAATGCACGCGCGCGCCGCTCGCGGGCGGATGCAGCGAATCGATCGCCAGCAGCACGCCCGCGCGTTGCAGCGATTCGTTGTATCGCATCATCGCGGCGACTTGAGCGGGGTCGGGCTGCGCCCCGGCGTCGGCGGATTCGTAGCCCTTCGGAATCATCAGCAGCATGTAGCGCATGGTCGTCTCCTGGTCGCGTACCGGCGTGTGTACGAACACGTCGAGGCGAGGCGGCGGAAATCGACAGGATTTTTCGGCTGGAGCCTTTGAATCCGTCAAGCGCTTGATGCGGAAAGAATTGTCGTCGGCGTGGCTCGGCGGCGCGCTCGCGCGCCCTTGCCGCCCGGCCCGCCTACATGGCGCTCGCGAGCTCGGCCGACAGATGCGCGGTCTGGTTGTACGAGTGCAGCACGCGCGCGTCCCGCGTCCAGATCAGCCGGGTGAACGAGGCGTTGCCGATCACCGACATCATCGCGCCGAGTTCGGCGCTGGGCCTTTGCATGAGCTCGGCGATCACCACGGCGATGACGCCGGCCGACGTCACCGCGAGCACGTTGTGGCCGCGGCCCGGCGCGGCGGTGAGTTCGTCGAGCCAGGCCTTGATGCCGGCGCGGAACTCGGCGACCGGCGGAATGCCGTCGACACGCACCGCGTCCGCGGCCCAGAGCCCGATCTGCTCGCCGTAGAGCCGCAGCTTGTCCTTGCGGCTCACGCTCGCGTTCTCGATCAACGGCACGCCGGTGCGCGCGCTCGCGGCTTCGAGCAGGGTGGAGCCTTCGCCGAACTCGTCGAGCGCGTTCGTCACCACGGCTGCGGGCAGCGCGAGCGCCCCGGTGATCGCGAGCGCGGTCTGGCGCTGGCGTTCGCGCGGGCCGCTGTAGATGGCCGTGAAGGCTTCGCCGCGCGCCTTGAAATAAGCCCCGGTCGCCTGCGCCTGGCGCTGGCCGAGCGCGGACAGCTGGTCGTAGTGGTGCGAGTCGAAGGAAGCCTGTCCGTGGCGGACGAGGGTCAGCGTGCTCATGCGGCGCGAGTATTTTTCGAGTGGAAGCCCGGCAGTTTAGCGGCCCGCTCGAGGGCCGGCCCAAAACGAAAGGGCCGCATCGGCGGCCCTTTCGTTCGAAGCGATGCGGCTCAGACCTTCTCGAAGATCGCGGCGATGCCCTGGCCGCCGCCGATGCACATCGTCGCCAGGCCGTAGCGGCCGCCGATGCGGTGCAGCTCGTGGATGGCCTTGGTGGCGATCATCACGCCGGTGGCGCCCACCGGGTGGCCGAGCGAGATGCCCGAGCCGTTCGGGTTGACCTTGGCCGGGTCGAGGTCGAGTTCGCGGCTGACCGCGCAGGCCTGGGCGGCGAAGGCTTCGTTGGACTCGATGACGTCGAAATCGCGCACCGTGAGGCTGGTCTTGGCGAGCGCGTTGCGCGTGGCGGTGACCGGGCCGATGCCCATGATCGCCGGCTCGACGCCGGAATGGCCGTAGGCGACCAGGCGGGCCAGCGGCTTCAGGCCGAGCGCCTTGAGCTTCTCGCCCGACACCAGCACCATCGCAGCGGCGCCGTCGTTGATGCTCGAGGCGTTGCCGGCGGTGACCAGGCCGTCCTTCTTGAACACCGGCTTCATCTGCGCGAGCTGCTCGACGGTCACGTCGCGCACGTTCTCGTCGACTTCGAAATTGACGACGCCCTTGCGCGTCTTGACCGGCACCGGAATCAGCTGCGAGGCGAAGCGGCCTTCGGCGGTGGCGCGGGCGGCGCGGCGCTGCGATTCGGCGGCGAGCTGGTCCATGTCCTGCCGCGTGACGCCGTAGCGCGCGGCGACGTTCTCGGCGGTGATGCCCATGTGGATGTTCTGGAACGGGTCGTGGAGGATGCCGACCATGTAGTCGAGCATCGCGGTGTCGCCCATGCGCGCGCCCCAGCGGCCGGCCGGCATCAGGTAGGGGCCGCGGCTCATCGATTCGGCGCCGGCGCCGACCGCGGCTTCGGCGTCACCGAGCAGGATGGACTGCGCGGCCGAGACGATGGCCTGCAGGCCCGAGCCGCACAGGCGGTTCACGTTGAAGGCCGGAGTGGTGTTCGGCATGCCGGCTTCGATCGTGGCGACACGCGACAGGTAGGCGTCGCGCGGCTCGGTCGGGATCACGTTGCCCATCACCAGATGGTCGATCTGGTCGGCCGGAACGCCCGAGCGGGCCAGCGATTCCTTCACCGCGAGCGTCGCCAGCTGGGCCAGCGGAACGTCCTTGAGTCCGCCGCCGAAGCTGCCGACGGGGGTGCGGAGGGCGGAGACGACGAAGACTTCGCGTTGGGCCATGGCGGGTTCCTGGTCTGTTGTTATGGGAGAGTCCGGCAGTATTCGGAGCACGTTCAACCGGCGCAATGCCACATCCGCCCAACTGCGATGGCGGCTCGTGCAACCCGGAGAAAGGTCGGGGTGCTGCAAGCTGACGAAGGGTTCTGGTAGGTTCGCCGCTCGCAGCAGCCCCTCGATAAAGCGCGACAGGAGAAAAAATGCGGAGCCGGACGGCGACCTCATCGATCAGGCAACTCATCGCCTTGTTTGCAATGGCCTTTTGTTGCGCGAGCGTTGGGGCCGTCGAGCCGCCCGATGGCTGGCGCATGGTGCTTTCGTGGTCGCCGCTGTACTGCTCGGCCAACCTCACCTCCAAGGAGCCTCAGTGCAGCGAGGAGTATTACTTCGTCAATCACGGACTGGTGCCGTTTCGCCGCAGCGGCCCGGCCGAGAAGGACGACAGCTGCGCCGAATGGGACATGTCCGACGCCGACAGCGACCGCTGGCTCTGGGTGATTCCGAACAAGATTCGCGTGCGCTCGCTCTGGCGCAAGCACGGCTCCTGCAGTGGGCTCGATACCACGCAGTATCTCGCCGCGGTCGACCGCGGCAGCCGGCGCATCCAGATTCCGGAGCGCTACAAGAAGGTGACCGAACGGCTCGACACCACCGCGAGCGCCGTGCGCCAGGCCTTCGTCGAGGCCAACCCGGGACTCACGGCCGACAGCGTCGACCTGATCTGCAAGGGCACGCGGCTTTCGGAGGTGAACATCTGCTTCGATGCGGCCTTCGGCTTCCGCAGTTGCGACGCGATCAAGGAATGCGGCGAAAGCCTGCGCCTGATGCCGATCCGCGCGAGCCGGATCGGGGTGGAGCCTTATCGCTGATCGCGCGACTCAGAGCGCCCAGTTGACCACCAGGCCGATCAGCACGGCGTAAAGCAGCAGCTTGCCCGACTTGTACAGTCGGCGATTGCGGTCCTTGAGACCGCGCATGGTGGCCTTGTAGCGCGTCACCGGCCCCCACAGGCGATTGCCGACGCCGGACCGGCTGCTGTCCAGATTGTCGATATAGAACAGGCCGTTGAAGAAGCGGCCGAAGCGGTAGTACAGCTTCTGCACCCAGGCCAGGCGCAGCGGACGGTCGATGTCCGTCATCAGGATGATGCGCGGAGTCTGCGTGTCGTTGTATGCCGCGTGCAGGTAGGTCTCGTCGAACAGGATGGCGTCGCCGTCGCGCCAGACGTAGTGCTCGCCATTGATCATCAGGCCGCAGCGCTCGGAGTTGGGCGTCGACAGGCCCAGCGAATAGCGCAGGCTCAGCGCGAAGGGATCAGCGTGCTGGCCCAGGCGCTTGCCGGGCATCAGCACCGCGAACAGTGCCAGGTTCATGTCGGGCACCTGCTCGATCAGCGCCAGGGTCTTGGGGGCGAGTGCGCGGGCCGACGGAAGCTCATGGTCGTAGACCTTGAGGTAGAAGCTCTTCCAGCGATCGTTCTTGTAGAAGCTGCTGCCCGGCAGGTCGGTTTTCACCGCGATGTGGCCGTCGCCGTAGAGGGCGAGCGCCTCGTCGCGGATCGTCTGCCAGTTGTCCTGCAGCACGCGCAGCTGCGGCAGGCTGGACAGCGGCGTACGCGCCGACAACGGCACCCGCGACAGCAGGTAGGCCGGGATGTTGAACGGCACCATGAAGGTGGAAAAATCCGTGAGCTGGCGGCCCCAGTTCAAGTGCGCGCGATTGCGCAGGCGAACGAAGGCGATGCAGGACACATAGAGCACGAAGACAGCGATCAGCGTGGGCACGGCGGAATCCGGGGAGCGGTACAGCGGTGGCGCGCAGCTTAGTTCAAAGTCGCGCCGCGGTTTGTCACGACAGCCCCGATCCGTCGCGACAAGCCGTCGGCGGGGCGTGGAAACCCGACGGGGCAGCGGGCCGCTAGGGCGCTACGCGGCGGCCGAGAATGACCAGGTCGCGCTCGACGCCGTCGAGCAAGGCCACGCGCGGCAGATGCGCCCAGCGCGCGAAGCCGTAGCGCTCGAACAGCGCCAGGCTCGGCAGGTTGTGGCCGAAGATGAAGCCGAGCAGCGTGTGCACGCCGATCTGCGGCGCCTGCGCCATCGCCTCGCCGAGCAGATAGCGACCGATGCCGGCGCGGCGGAAGCGCTCGTCGATATAGAGGCTGACCTCGGCGGTGCCGTCGTAGGCCGGCCGGCCGTAGAACGAAGAAAAGCTCAGCCAGCCCGCGACCTCGCCGTCGATCTCGACGACCCAGAGCGGGCGGAACTGCGGCGAATGCTCGGCGAACCAGGGCTCGCGGCTTTCGACGCTGATGGGTTCGAGATCGGCCGTGACCTCGCGCGAGGCGATCGTGCTGTTGTAGATCTCGACGATGCGCGCAAGGTCGGCGCGCGTGGCGAGTCGATGCGTGAGCGGGGAGGGGTTCGGCATGCCGGCAGCATATCCAGCGGCCTGCCGGCGCGGTAGCGTTGGCCGAATCAGCCCTGCGTCAGCCCGCGCGGCACAGGCTGCTCCATGTCCAGGCGAGCTCCGGCCCCAGTGCGATCCGCGAAAAACGACATCCGCGAACTCATCGTCGTGCTGGGCGATCAGCTCGATGCCGATTCGCCGGTCTTCGCCGATTTCGATGCGCAGCAGGACGCGGTGTGGATGTGCGAAGCACCGGCCGAGGCGCGCTACGCCTGGTCGCACAAGGCGCGCATCGCGATGTTCCTGGCGGCCATGCGCCATTACGCGCACGAGATCGAACGGCGCGGCTGGCGGCTGATCTACCGCGCGACGCAGCAGCACGGGCACGACACGCTGGCCGATGCACTCGCGGCCGATCTTCGCGAGCTGCGCCCGCAACGCATTCGCCTGCTCTGGCCCGGCGAACATCGGCTCGTCGGTGATCTCGAAGCCGTCGCCAGGAACGCGCGCATCGAACTCGTGCTGCTCGAAGACCCGCACTTTCTATGCTCGCGCCAGGAATTCGCCGACTGGATGCAGGGCAGGCGACAGCCGCGCATGGAGAACTTCTATCGCTGGATGCGCCAGCGCACGGGCTGGCTCATGCACGACGGCGAGCCCGAAGGCGGACGCTGTAATTTCGACGAGGACAATCGCAAGAGCTTCGGCGCGCACGGCCCCGGCCCGCTGCGCCCCGCACGGCGCTTCCAGCCCGATGCGATCACCCGGCAAGTGCTCGCGCTCGTCGCCGAGCGCTACCCAGATCATCCGGGCGAGCTCGATGCGTTCGACTGGCCGCTCACGCGCACCGAAGCCTTGCAGGCGCTGGCCGATTTCATCGAGCACCGGCTCGCCGGATTCGGACAATGGCAGGACGCGATGTGGGCCGATCAGCCGCTGCTGCATCACTCGCGGCTGTCGGCCGCGATGAACCTCAAGCTGCTCGATCCGCGCGAAGTCTGCGCGACGGCGATCGAGGCGTATCGCAACAAGCGCGCGCCGCTTGCCGCGGTCGAAGGCTTCGTGCGGCAGGTTCTCGGCTGGCGCGAATACGTGCGCGGGCTCTACTGGCAGCGCATGCCCGAGTTCGCCGAAGACAACGAGCTCGGCGCCGACCAGCCGCTGCCCTGGCTCTACTGGAACGCGCAAACGCACATGCAGTGCATGGCGCAGACCGTCGGCCAGACCTTGAAGCTCGGCTACGCGCATCACATCCAGCGGCTCATGGTGACGGGCCTGTTCGCGCTGCTGCTCGGCGTGCGTCCGCGCGAGATCCATCTCTGGTATCTGGCGGTCTACGTCGACGCGGTGGAATGGGTCGAGCTGCCGAACACCATCGGCATGAGCCAGTTCGCTGACGGCGGCGTGCTGGGCTCCAAGCCCTACGTCGCCTCGGGCCGCTACATCGAGCGCATGAGCAACTACTGCGCGCATTGCCGCTACGATCCTGGCAAGGCCATCGGCGACGATGCCTGTCCGTTCACCACGCTGTACTGGGATTTCCTCGGCCGCCACGAGCGCCGTTTCGACGGCCATCCGCGATTGCAGTTCCAGGTCAAGAACCTGCAGCGCAAATCCAGGCAGGAGCGCGAGGCGATCGCCGAGCGTGCGCAGTGGCTGCGGGAGCGGCTGGCCGGGCAGCGCTCTTGACGCACTCTTGAAAAGCCTTGCACGCGCTCAATGTAAAGCCGAATGCGCCGAAACTCCTTCCTGCTCGTCCCGCTGCTGAGCCTGCTGCTGCACGCCTACATCGGCGTTCGCCTGTTACCCGCGTTGCAGCTGTCGAGCTCGGGCCTGGCGGTTTCGAGCGCCCTGCTGCTGCTCTCGGCGCTGCTGATGCCCGCGCCGCTGCTGCTCCGGCTCAGCCGCATGCCGCAAGGCGCGGGCGATGCGCTGGCCTGGGCCGGTTACCTCGCGATGGGTATTTTCTCCAGCCTGTTCGTGCTGACGCTGCTGCGCGATCTGGTGCTGCTGCCGCTGGCGCTGTGGGCGGTCTGGCACCCGCTCGAGCTCGGCGCCTGGAAGCAGGCGTCGGCGTTCGCGGTGCTGGTGTTGACCGCGTTCGTGAGCCTGGTGGGCCTGTTCAATGCGCGCCGCACGGCGCGCGTGGTGCCGGTGGACGTGCCGATCGCCGGCCTGCCCGCGGCGCTGTCGGGCTTTCGCATCGCACAGTTGTCCGACGTGCACGTCGGGCCGACGATCAAGCGCGGCTATCTCGAAGCGATCGTGCGGCGCGTCAACGCGCTCGATGCGGACCTCGTCGCGCTGACCGGCGACATCGTCGACGGCAGCGTCGAAGCCCTGCGCGAGCACGTGCAGCCGCTGTCCGCACTGCGTTCGCGACATGGCAGTTACTGCGTGACCGGCAACCACGAGTACTACCACGGCGCGCATGGCTGGGTACGCGAATGGCGCTCGCTCGGCCTGCGCGTACTGCTCAACGCGAACGAGGTGATCGAGCACGGCGGCGCCCGGCTGCTCGTCGGCGGCGTGACCGATTACAGCGCCGGGCATTTCGACGAGCAGCATCGCAGCGATCCACTCGCCGCCGCGCGCAGTGCGCAGAAAGTCGACGCGCGCCTGCTGCTCGCGCATCAGCCGCGCTCGGCGCCAGCCGCGGCCGAAGCGGGTTTCGACCTGCAGATTTCCGGGCACACGCACGGCGGCCAGTTCCTGCCGTGGAATTTCTTCGTGCCCTTGCAGCAACCCTTCGTCGCGGGCCTCGCGAGGCTCGGCAAGCTGTGGGTCTACACGAGCCGCGGCACCGGCTACTGGGGCCCGCCGCTGCGCTTCGGCGCGCCGTCGGAGATCACCTTGTTGCGCCTGGTTGCCGCGCGATAATGCACACCGGTTTGAAAGCGGATCGCCCATGAAAGCGCACATCCTCCAGCACGTCGCCTTCGAAGGCCCCGGCAGCATCGCCAGCTGGTTGCGGCAGCGTGACGCGCGCGTGAGCACGACGCCGTTCTTCGAATCGTCCGCACGGCTGCCGCAGCCCAACGATGTCGACCTGCTCGTGGTCATGGGCGGCCCGATGAGCGTCAACGACGAGGCCGCGTTGCCCTGGCTCGTCGACGAAAAGCGTTTCGTGCGCGCGATGCTGCAGGCCGGCAAGCCCGTGGTGGGCATCTGCCTCGGCGCCCAGCTGATCGCGAACGCGCTCGGGGCCCGTGTGTATCCCGGCCCTCGGCGCGAGATCGGCTGGCTCGACATCGAGGGCGCCGCCGTGGACGCGCCGCTGTTGTCGCTGCCGCCGCGCGAGCGCGTGTTCCACTGGCACGGCGAGACCTTCGATCTGCCCGGTGGCGCGACGCGCCTGGCGTCGAGCGCGGGCTGTCGCAACCAGGCTTTCCAGTGGGGTGAGCGCGCCATCGGCCTGCAGTTTCATCTCGAATCGACGCCGCAGACCGTGAACGCCATCGTCGAGCATTGCCGCGACGAACTGGTGCCCGACATCGACGTGCAATCCGAGCCGGTGATTCTGGCCGAACCCGTTGCGAGCTATGCTCGCATCAACGCGCTGATGGGACGCGTGCTCGATTACGTGACGCGCTGAGGCGCGCCGCACCGCTTTTTCTTACTCATGAACCAAGGACAACCGGACATGAAAACCTACGCCTACGCCGCTCCGAGTGGCGATCAGCCGCTCGCTCCGTTTTCGTTCGAACGCCGTGCCCCGCGCGACAACGACGTCGCCATCGACATCCTGTTCTGCGGCGTCTGCCACTCCGACCTGCACACCGCGCGCGCCGAGTGGGGCGGCAGCCAGTTCCCGTGCGTGCCGGGCCACGAAATCGTCGGCCGCGTGACGGCGGTCGGCGCCAAGGTCGGCAAGTTCAAGGTCGGGCAGCTGGTGGGTGTCGGCTGCATGGTCGACAGCTGCCAGGTCTGCCAGTCGTGCAGGGAAGGCCTCGAAAATTACTGCGACGAAGGCTTCACGGGCACCTACAACGGCCGTGATCGCCAGACCGGCGGCAATACCTACGGCGGCTATTCCGACAAGATCGTCGTGCGCGAAGAGTTCGTGCTGCGCCTGCCCGAAGGGCTCGACCCGGCCGCGGCCGCGCCGCTGCTGTGCGCGGGTATCACCACCTATTCGCCGCTCGCGCACTGGAAGGTGAAGCCGGGCCAGAAAGTCGGCGTGGTGGGCCTCGGCGGCCTCGGCCACATGGCGGTGAAGATCGCCAAGGCGATGGGCGCGGACGTCACCTTGTTCACCACTTCGCCCGGCAAGGAAGCCGATGCGCGCCGCCTCGGCGCCGATCGCGTGGTGATCTCCAAGAACGCTCAGCAGATGAAGTCGGTCGCCGGCAGTCTCGACTTTCTGCTCAACACGGTCGCCGCTCCGCTCGATCTCGATCCCTATCTCAACGCGCTCAAGCGCGACGGCGTGCTGACCCTGGTCGGCGCTCCGGCCGAGCCGCACCAGATCACCGGCTTCGGCGGCATGATCTTCCGCCGCCGCACGCTCGCGGGCTCGCTGATCGGCGGGATCAAGGAGACGCAGGAGATGCTCGACTTCTGCGCCGAGCACGGCATCGTCTCGGATATCGAAGTCATCGCGATCAAGGACATCAACACGGCCTACGATCGCATGCAGAAGGGCGACGTGAAGTATCGCTTCGTGATCGACATGCAGTCGCTCAAGGACGAGGTCGCGAAGGCGGCCTGATGCGGGCTTCGATGTAGCTTCGAAAGGCACGGCGGCGCGTGCATGACGCCGCCGTGCCGCTTGCGGGACGCGCGCCTATAATTCGCGCGCTGTCAGGAGGAACGACCTCCCCACCTTGGAACAATGCCCGGGACGGCCCGGCCCCTTTCACTGAAAAAGTAAGGAGGCCGGACATGGCCTGGGTTCATCTGATCGTCGCCGGTTTGCTCGAAGTGGTCTGGGCTTACTCGATGAAACAGTCCGAAGGCTTCACGCGCGTGGTGCCCACCGCCGTCACCTTCGTCTTCATGGCGGCGAGCTTCGGGCTGCTGTCCATTGCGATGCGCAGCCTGCCGCTCGGCACCGCGTACATGGTCTGGACCGGCATCGGCGCGGTCGGCGCCTTCGCCGTCGGCGTGCTGATGCTCGGCGAAGCGTTCACGCCGATGCGGGCGCTCGCGGCAGCGTTGATTCTGGGCGGCATCCTGCTGATGAAGTTTTCCCACTAAACCATCGCTCGATGGGCAAGGCCGTCGGATCCCGAGGGCCTTGCTGCGGTGGCGACGACTTCCCGCGGACGAGGTCTGCTGCTTCCCTCGCGTCGAGTGGCAGAATGCGGCTGAATCGAGGAGACATCAGGAAAATGAACGGACTCGCCAGGCAACTGATCTTCATCGCCGTCGCGGTTCTCGGCGCTTTCGCGCTCGGCGTGGTCGCGCTTCGGCGCGACGAGGCGATCAACGCCTTGTGGATCGTGGTCGCCGCGCTCTCGCTGTACACGATCGCGTACCGCTACTACTCGCTGTTTCTCGCGCGCAAGGTCGTCGGCCTCGACCGCTGGCGCGTCACGCCCGCGGTGGCGAACGACGATGGACTCGATTACGTTCCCACGCACCGCCACGTGCTGTTCGGCCATCACTTCGCCGCGATCGCGGGCGCGGGCCCGCTGGTCGGGCCGGTGCTCGCGGCGCAGCTCGGTTATCTGCCCGGCGTGCTCTGGCTCATCGTCGGCGTGGTGTTCGCAGGCGCGGTGCAGGATTTTCTCGTGCTGTTCATTTCCACGCGCCGCAACGGCCGCTCGATCGGCGAACTCGTGCGCATGGAGATGGGCGACACCGCCGGCGTTATCACGCTGTTCGGCACCTTCATGATCATGATCATCATCCTGTCGGTGCTCGCGCTGATCGTGGTCAAGGCGCTCGCGCACAGCGCCTGGGGCCTGTTCACGGTGGCGGCCACTATTCCGATCGCCGTGCTCATGGGCTTGTATCTGCGCTACCTGCGGCCCGGCCGCGTCGGCGAAGTATCGATCGCCGGCTTCGTTCTGCTGATGCTGTCGATCTGGGGCGGCGGCCTGGTTTCGCAGTCGCCGACGCTCGCGCCGATGTTCACCTTCGAAGCCACGCAGATTGCCTGGATGCTGATCGGCTACGGCTTCGTCGCCGCCGTGCTGCCGGTGTGGCTGCTGCTCGCGCCGCGCGATTATCTGTCGACCTTCCTCAAGATCGGCACCATCGCGCTGCTCGCGATCGCGATCCTGTTCGTCGCGCCGCAGCTCAAGATGCCGGCGCTCACGCAGTTCGTCGACGGCAGCGGACCGGTGTGGAAGGGCTCGCTGTTTCCGTTCTTGTTCATCACCATCGCCTGCGGCGCGATCTCGGGGTTTCATGCGCTGATCTGCTCGGGCACCACGCCCAAGCTCATCGCGAGCGAAACCGACATCCGCTATATCGGCTATGGCGCGATGCTGGCCGAATCCTTCGTCGGCATCATGGCGCTGGTCGCCGCGTCGGTGATCGAGCCGGGCGTCTACTTCGCGATGAACAGCCCGGCCGCGGTCGTCGGCAGCGACGTCGCGAGCGTGGCGCAGGCGGTTTCGTCATGGGGCTTCACGATCACGCCCGAGCAGCTCGAAACCACCGCGAAAGATATCGGCGAAACCACCGTCCTCGGCCGCGCGGGCGGCGCGCCGACCCTGGCCGTCGGCATGGCGCAGATTCTTCACGGCTTCGTGCCGGCCTTCAGCAACATGGGCTTCTGGTATCACTTCGCGATCCTGTTCGAAGCG
This sequence comes from Hydrocarboniphaga effusa AP103, assembly GCF_000271305.1. Taxonomy (GTDB): domain Bacteria; phylum Pseudomonadota; class Gammaproteobacteria; order Nevskiales; family Nevskiaceae; genus Hydrocarboniphaga; species Hydrocarboniphaga effusa. The sequence continues at coordinate 1,421,858 of NZ_AKGD01000001.1, read as the reverse complement.
CTGTTCATACTGACCGCCGTCGATGCGGGCACGCGCGCCGGACGCTTCATGCTGCAGGACCTGCTCGGCCGCTTTGCGCCGATGTTTCGCGATACGAGTTCCCTGCCTGCGAACCTCGTCGCCACCGCGGGCTGCGTCGCCTGCTGGGGCTGGTTCCTCTACGCGGGCGTGACCGATCCGTTCGGCGGCATCAACACGCTGTGGCCGATGTTCGGCATCTCCAACCAGATGCTGGCCGGCATCGCGCTGATGCTTGCAACCGTCGTGCTGATTCGCATGAAGCGCGAGCGCTACGCGCTGGTGCCGGCCTTGCCGGCACTGTGGCTGCTGGTCTGCACGGGCAGCGCCGGGCTCATCAAGCTTTTCAGCCGCGATCCGGCGATCGGCTTTATCGCGCAGGCGCGGCGCTATCAGGCGGCGATTGCAGAAGGCAGCGTGCTCGCGCCCGCCAAGACGGCGGAGCAGATGCAGCAGATCGTCTTCAACGGCTACATCAACGCGGCGCTCACGGCCCTGTTCCTCGCGGTGATGCTCTCGGTGCTCGTCTACAGCCTGCGCGTCGCAAGACAGGCCCTCAAGCTGCCGCAGCGCAGCGACCACGAGGTGCTGCAAGCGGTCGGGCAGGCAGCCCGGAGCGCCTCATGAACGCCAGGCTCGTCGAGCGCTTCCGCCATTGCGCCGCGCTGTTCGGTGAGACGGCGAGGCTCATGATCGGCCTCCCGAACTACGATCGCTACGTCGCGCATACGCGCGAGAAGCATCCCGAGCGCGAGCCGATGAGCCATGCGGAGTTCGTGCGCGAGCGACAGCAGGCTCGCTACGGCGGCAGTCGGCCGGGGCGCTGTTGCTGAGTGAACGAGGGCATCGGCGCGCCCGTTCCGTCGCCGAGCCAGGTCATGGGCCCGACGACGGGACGGGCTACCGGCTCCCACGCTACTTAACGGCCTCTTCGCCCGGATCGCGCCGATGAATCACCGCAAACAGCACCGGCAGCACGAGCAGGCTCAGCAAGGTGGCCGAGAGGATGCCGCCGATGACGACGGTGGCCAGCGGTCGCTGCACTTCGGCGCCGGTGCCGGTGTTGAGCGCCATCGGCAGAAAGCCCAGCGATGCGACCAGCGCGACCATCAGCACCGGGCGCAGGCGTGCGAGCGCGCCTTCGCGGATCGCGTCGAGCAGCGTGCGGTTCTGCGCGAGCAGCTCGCGAAACATCGACACCATCACCACACCGGTCAGCACCGCGACGCCCGACAGCGTGATGAAGCCGACGCCGGCCGAGATCGACAGCGGAATGTCGCGCAGCCACAAGCCCAGTACACCGCCGGTCAGCGCGAGCGGCACGCCGGAGAACACCAGCGCCGCATCCTTGATCGACGAGAACGTGAGGTACAGCAGGCCGAAGATCATCGCGAGCGATAACGGCACCACGATGGCGAGGCGCTGCGTCGCCGATGCGAGCTGTTCGAAGCTGCCGCCCCAGGATACGTAATAGCCGGTCGGCAGTTTCACTTCGCGCTCGATCGCCGCACGCGCTTCGCCGACGAAGCCGCCGAGATCGCGGCCGCGCACGTTTGCGGTGACCACCACGCGGCGCTTGCCGTTCTCGCGCGAGATCTGGTTCGGTCCGGTGGCGCGGATCACGTCGGCGACTTCGGACAGCGGCACGTAGGCGCCATTCGGCAACAGCAACGGCAGGCGTTCTAGCGCACTCGGATCGGTACGCGCGGCTTCGGGCAGGCGCACGACCACGTCGTAGCGCGCGTCGCCTTCGAAGATCATGCCGGCCGCACTGCCACCGACGGCGGTCGCGACGAGATCCTGCACGTCGGACACGCGCAGGCCATAGCGTGCGAGCTGCGCGCGATTCGGTTGCACCGCGAGCATCGGCAGGCCGCCGGCCTGTTCGACCTTCACGTCGGCTGCCCCGGCGATGCGCTGCATCCGCACGGCTGCGGCGTTGGCGAGTCGCTGCAGGCTGTCGAGATCGTCGCCGAAGACCTTTACCGCCACGTCCGCGCGCACGCCCGAAATCAGCTCGTTGAAGCGCATCTGGATCGGCTGCGTGAAGCTGTATTCGGCACCCGGAATCGCCTCGACCGCAGCCGACATCTGGGCGATCAATTGCTCCTTGGGCTTGTGCGGATCGGGCCAGTCGGCTCGCTCCTTGATCATGATGAAGATGTCGGTCTCGCCGGGCGACATCGGATCGGTCGCGGCCTCGTTGGTGCCCGTGCGCGCGAATACGCGCTTGACTTCGGGCAGCTTCATGAGCGCCGCGTTGACGATCTTCTGCGTCCGCAAGGCCTGCTCGATGCCGATGCCCGGCAAGCGCGTCGGCTGGATCACCACGTCGCCCTCGTCGAGATTCGGAATGAACTCGGCGCCGAGCTTCGTCGTGATGACTCCGCAGACGATCATGAACATCACCGCGCCCGCGATCACCGCAAAACGCCGGCGCAGCGCCCAGTCCAGCGCCGGCGCGTAGACGCGCTTGGCTGCACGCACGATGACGTTCTCCTTCTCGTCGATCTTGCCGGTGAGCAGGATCGCGATCAGCGCCGGCACCATCGTCACCGACAGCAGCAGCGCCGCGAGCAGGGCGATGATCACGGTCAGCGCCATCGGGTGGAACATGCGCCCTTCGACACCCGAGAGCGCGAGGATCGGCAGGTTCACGATCACCACCACGATCACGCTGACGAAGCTCGGGCGGAACACTTCGGCCGTCGCCTCGTGCACCACCGACAGCCGCTGCCGCAGCGGCAATACGCCGCCATGACGATGCTGGGCCTCGCCCATGCGCAGCAGGCAGTTCTCGACGATGATCACCGAGCCGTCGACGATGAGTCCGAAGTCGAGCGCCCCGAGGCTCATGAGGTTGGCGCTGATGTCGCCGGCCACCATGCCCGTGAACGTCATCAGCAGCGATAGCGGAATCACCAGCGCGGTGAGCAGCGCGGCGCGCAGGTTACCGAGCATCACGAACAGCACCACGATCACGAGTACCGCACCTTCGATGAGGTTCTTCTGCACGGTCGCGACGGTCTTGGCGACGAGGTCGGTGCGGTTGTAGACCGTCAGCGCTTCGACCCCGGCCGGCAGCTGCTTCTGGATTTCGGCGAGCTTGGCGGCGACGCGTTCCGACACCACGCGGCTGTTTTCACCGATCAGCATGAAGGCCGTCGACAACACCGTCTCCTCGGTGCCGAGTTGAGCGGCGCCGGTGCGCAAGGGACTGCCGATCTGCACGTCGGCGACATCGGCTACCGTGATCGGCACGCCGCCGCGCGTGGCGACCACCACCTGTCGCAAGTCGTCGATACCTGCGAGCTGGCCCGGAACCCGGACCAGCAACTGTTCGCCGCTGCGCTCGATGTAGCCGGCGCCGCGATTGTCGTTCGAGGCGAGCAATGCGCCACGCAGATCATCGAAGCTCAGGTTCTGCGCGAGCAGGCGGGCCGGATCGGGCAGCACGTGGAACTGCTTGACGTGTCCGCCGATCGAATCGACTTCGGTGATCCCGGCGGTCTGTCGCAGCTGTGGGCGGATCGTCCAGTCCTGCAAGGAGCGCAGCACGGTCGCGTCGATCGGTGATCCATCCGCCAGACGAGCCTTCTCGTCGGCCCGCAGCGCGTACATGAAGATTTCGCCGAGCCCGGTGGCGACCGGACCGAGGGCCGGCTCGACATCGGCCGGCAGGCTTTCGCGGACCTCCTGCAGGCGTTCGCCGACGAGCTGGCGTGCGCGATACAGGTCGGTGCCGTCTTCGAACACCGCGGTGATCTGCGCGAGCCCGTATTTCGACAGCGAGCGCGTCTGCTTGAGCCCTTGCAGGCCGCCGAGCGAGGTTTCGATCGGAAAGGTCACGCGGCGCTCGGTTTCGAGCGGCGAATAGCCCGGCGCGCGCGCGGCGATCATCACCTGCACATTGGTGATGTCGGGCACCGCATCGACGGGCAGGCGCTGGTACGCGGCGATGCCGGCCGCGCCGAGCAGCAGCGCGAACAGCACCATCATCCATCGCCGGGTGACGGCGAGGTGCAGCAGGGCGTCAGTCATCGTGGCCGCCTTCGAGCCATTCGGACTTCAACAGGAACGAATTCGCGATCACGACGCGCTCCCCGGCACTCAGGCCTTCGAGCACTTCGACATGCGCCCGATCCTGCAAGCCCAGGCGCACCGGGCGCGCAGCGAATCCGCCATCGGTTTCGATGAAGACCAGCGGCTGGCCCTCGTCGTATTGCACTGCGGACTGCGGAACCGCAACCGCGGCGTTGCGCTCGTCGACGATCAGCTGCGCGTTGACGAAGGCGCCCGGAGGCCATCGGCCATCCGAATTGTCGAGCGTGGCGCGCACGACGATGCGGCGCTGCGCATCCGTGCCCGGCGCGATGTAGTCGATCTTCGCGCGTTGCGGATCGCTGCCGCGATCGAGCCGCACGTCCACCTCCATGCCCGGATGCAGTCGGGCCGCATCGCGCGGAAACACCGCGAGCTCCGCCCAGACCTGCGACAGATCGCCGATCACGAACAAGGTCTGCTCGGCCATCGCCTCGCCGACGTTGACGTGGCGTTCGAGCACGCGACCCGCGCCGGGCGAGACGATGCGATAGGGCTCGAGGCTGTCGTTGGATTCGACCACGACCAGGGTTTCGCCCTTGCTCACGCGGTCGCCGATGTTCTTGGCGATCTGCCGCGCGACGCCCGGATAACGCGCGGCGACACGATGCACGCGATCGGAGGCACTGACGAGTTCGCCATGCACGGGCAGGGTTTGGGCGATCGCCTGCGGTCCTGCGACGGCGACTTGAATACCGGCATCGCGACGCAGGTCGTCGCTGAGCCTGATCAGCGGATCGGGCTGGGGTGCGGCGGCTTCGCTGGCGGCGGCTTGTGTCGGCGAGGCAGCGGTGTCGGGTCTGTCGCAAGCACACAGCGAGGCCAGTGCAATGGTGCAGCTGCCGGCGATGGCGACAGTGTGGAGAGATCGAATGAGAAAGGAAGCGGAGAAGGGGAGAGGCGGCCTCATGGCGTGGGGTTTCCAGTGCGTGCAGCAGGCGCCAGAGCGGTCATGCGCTCGATGGCGGCCAGGGTGCGGTGATAGTCGGCGGCATTGCGCAGCTGCTCGCTTTCGAGCTCGAGCAGAGTGCGTTGCGCATCGAGCAGGTCGATCTGCGAGTAGCGGCCGTTGGCGTAGCCGCGGCGCGTCAGGCCGAGGGCTTCGCGAGCCTGCGGTATCACGGTGTCGCGTAGCGATTCGACTTGTGCGCGCGCGTGCTTGAGCTCTTGCGACAGGTCGTAGAGCGCCGCTTCGCTACGCACGGCTGCAGCGCGACGCTCGCGGTCGAGCCGATCGCGCACCGCGAGCGCTTCGGCGATGTTGCCCTGGTTGCGGTCGCGCACGGGGAGCGGAACCAGCAGCGAAGCGATCAGCGCGGTGTCGTGCGTCTGCTGCAGGCGGCGCACGCCTGCGGAGAAAGTGGGATCGGCGACCGCCTGCGAACGCGCGAGCGTGACGTCGGCTTCGCGCAGGCGACGCTCGACGTCGAAACGGGCGAAGTGCGGGCTTTGCCGCAGTCGCATGAGCCATTCGCCGTATTCAGGCGTGGCCGGCAGCTGCAACAGCTCCGAGCGTACCTCGCTGAAGCTCGCTTCCGTCGCCCCCCATTGCGCGGCGAGATGCCGGCGCCGCACCGAGAGCTCGTGCTCGTGATGTTCGAGGGCAAGGTTGGCACGCTCGACCGCGATGCGTGCCCGATTGGTTTCGAGGCTCGAGGCGGCACCGGCTTGCACGCGACGCTGAGCCGCGAGCAGAGTCTGCTCAGCGTATTCGAGGCCGCGGCGCGTCAGTTCGAACTGCGCCTGGGTCTCGGCCACGTCGATGAAATGACGCGTGGTCGAGGCGAGCACGTCGAGCCTGGCGAGCGTGAGCTCGATGTCGAGCTGATCGCCCTGCGCATCGGCGACGCCGATACGGGCTTCGCGCTTGCCCGTGCGTTCGACGAGCAGTTGCAGGCGCAAGGTGGCTTCCAACGAATCCGCGCCCTGGTAGAGCCCGTCACCGGCGAAGTTTTCGAGATCGACGCCGATCTCGGGGTTGGGTTTCAGGCCCGCCTGCAGGCGCCGGCCTTCGATGGCGGCGCGATCGAAGACGTAGCGTGCGAGATCGGGATGCCCCATCAGGGCGAGATCGGCCGCGGTGTCGAGATCGAGCGGCCCGTTCGGATCGGTGGCCCGACCTTTGGATACGGCTTCAGATTGAAGGGAAACATCGGTTGGCGCAGCCGCGTTCGCAACCAAGGCGAGCGGCAAGGCCGAAGGCAGGGCAAGCAGCGCGGCATGCGCGACGCGGCAGTGCCGGACAAGGCACGACATCGGAGAAACTCCCAGGCATGAATGTACGGGCCCGTATCGCTACGGACGAGCTGACGATTCAGGCTGGGGCAGGAGGGCCGCGCAAAGGCGGCGGCAGGGCGGGGATGCGGAAGCGATGCAGCGGACGGCGGCGCTCGGGTTGCAGTAGTGCGCTACCGGTATCGATCGCCGCAAGCCACAACAGGATCAGGATGGCGATCGTCGGAACTTCGAGCCCGATCGAGAACGAGGTGCCTTCGTCGGCGAGCAGCTTCACGTCGTGATCGAGATCGTCCGCGGAATGCGGCGAGGCGATGTCGGCCAGATGCGTGAGCACATGCGAATGCACCGTGCCGATCGTCGCGGGCTCGCCATCGGCGCTGCGCAAATGCTGATGCCGATGCGGGTTGACCATGCGCACGAGCAGCATCAGGCCGATCAGGGCGATCAGCAGCGGCAGGCGGAAGCTCGAGCGGCGAAGCATGGTGCGGCGATAGGTGCAGGTGATGATCGAACGCTGCTGACAGGCAGGATGCATGCCGTTTCGCATCGATGTGTCCGGTCACGGACCCACCATTGCCGCGGCAGCAAGATTCGGAGTGTGGCCCGCAGATGATAAGCCTAGCGTATGTCCAACACGAGACAGGGACATCACATGCTGACCGCTACTTCGCCGACCCCCGGGAATTTCGCGGACATCGCGGCGCGCATCGGGCGCATCGATTGGGCAACCGTTGAAAGCGGGCTCGACGGCCAAGGCAATGCAACAGTCGTCGCGCTGCTGCGACAGTCGGAGTGCCGCGAGCTTGCAACGCTCTACGACGAAAGCGGCTTCTACCGCAGCCGGGTCGTCATGGGACGCCACGGCTTCGGGCGCGGCGAATATCGCTACTACGACTATCCGCTGCCGAAGCTGATCGATGATTTACGCAGAACTGCGTATGCGCGGCTCGCGCCGATCGCCAATCGCTGGAACCAGCGGCTCGGCGTGGCGGTTCGCTACCCGGACACGCTCGCCGAATTCACGCACCGCTGCCATGAAGCTGGCCAGCGCAGGCCGACGCCGCTGATCCTTCGCTACGGCGAAGGCGACTACAACTGCCTGCACCAGGATCTGTACGGCGAGCAGGTGTTTCCGCTGCAGCTCGCGGTGCTGTTGTCCGAGCCCGGGCGCGATTTCACCGGCGGCGAATTCGTGATGACCGAGCAGCGCCCGCGCATGCAATCGCGCTGCGAGGTGGTGCCGCTGGGCCAGGGCGATGCGGTGATCTTCGCGGTCAATAACCGCCCGGTGCAGGGTTCGCGCGGCGCTTATCAGGTCAGGCTGCGGCACGGCGTGAGCCGCTTGCGATCGGGCCGGCGACATGCGCTCGGGTTGATCTTCCACGACGCGACTTGAGGTTTTCGGGGCCGGACGCTCAGTTGGCGACCGCGTTCTCGACCGCCTTCACGAAGGCATAGCCGCAGGCCCCGACGACGGTGCAGAAGATCAGCAGGGCACCGAGGATGCTGGCCGTGCTCGCATCGGCAAAGCCGCTGCCGCGCGCACTGTTGCCGCGTATGCCGACCGCAGCGGCCAGAATGCCGCCGAGCAGCTGGAACGAATTCGGGCGCTTGTTGGGCGGCTCGGGTGCGGGTGTGGGGTTCATGAGCGGATTGTAGCGCTGCGAGACGCGCAGCTAGTCCATGCAGGCCCTGCAGTCCTGCTCCTGCATCCGCTTGAAGAGCAGGTTCTGGCGCTCGTGGAAGTAGACGCTTTGGCGGGCGCTGTAGCCTTTGCGCATGCGTGCGTGCAGATCGGCCATCGATTCGCAGAGCCGCCGGCACTGCTGCACTTGCACCGCAGTGGCCTGGGCGGCCGCAAGCTGTGCCGAGTAGCGCTGCCTGTCCTGCTCGGAGCCGGCCCGGCGGGCCGATTCCACCTCGCGCCGGTAGCGCGCGTCGGCCGCGTCGAGCAGCGCCTGGTTCGGGTTCGATCGATCCGCGGCAGCCGGCGGCGGGCGCATTGCCGGCGAGGCGGATTCGTACGCGGGGCGGGTCATCGCGGGTCGCGATGCGGACGCGGCCCCACTCGCACAGGGCTCGGTTTGTTCGTAGAGCAGTTTGCCGGTCTGGCCGTCGTAGCAGGCGTAGATCGTCCTGACCGGTGACGTCGCGACGGCGGTGTCGTGCGTCGGCTTGCCGATGGTGATGCGCCAGCCGCTTTCATGCAGGTGCACGACGCCAATGGCGGCGACCATCAGTCCGAAGAGAACCGCCAGATACGGCAGCCATTCGCGTGTGCCGGAACGAGGCGCTGGCAGATCACGCTTCGGTGTGCGGATCGGTTCCACGTCTTTCCCCCGAAAGAGCGAGTGTCGATGGGCAAAGGCCCATGCAGGCCAGCTTATCGGGGCGAATCGCTCGCGCAACGCGACCGCAGTCTCAGGTCGGGCCGATACTGGAACGCAGCGCTCAATCCGATGCGAGCAACGGCTGCAACGCATCCCAGGCCTGTTGCGCCGAAGCCTGCAGCGGGCAGGAGCAATCCAGCGCCGGCACCTGCAGCTGGCCTTCCTGCACATAGCCGCCGAACAGGCGTGTGGGGTCGTCGATGAGCTTGCGGTAGCGGCTGCGGTAGTCGCGGAAGCGGTCGCGGCTGACGATGCAGGCCCCGCTGGCGCGGGCTTGGCGCAGCAGCTCGCCATCGGCTCGGCGACCCCGGGGCACTTCGGTGACGTATCGCGGATACCGGCTCAGCTGCTCGTAGAGGCCGGCTTCGTCACCGAGACGGTGGCGGGCGCTCGCATCGAAGTACAGCTGCGCCGGACGTCCCTGTTGGCGCAGCCCGGCCAGTAGCGACAGCGGTAACCGCAGCGACGGCGGGTTGCCGCGCCAGTACGCGATGTTGAGCGCGTCCAGCAGGACGCAGCGCGTGGCCTCGGGGCCCGCCTCGCCGGCTTCGGGAGTCGGTGGGTTCAGGAGCTGGATTCGCCGGCCGGCTTGGTTTTGGGCTTGGCCTTCTTGGGCTGAGTGGAGGCCTTGGTCGCCGGCTTCTTGGCGGGCTCCCTGGCCGGCTTCTTCGCGGGCTTCTTGACCGTCTTCTTCACCGGCGCCTGGACCTTGGTGCTCGCGCTGGTGATCGCCGGCGCGCTGAGCTCGCCCTTGCCCTGCAACTCCAGGTGTTTGCGCACGCGGCCGGCGTCGGCGAAGCGTGTCATGGTGCCGAACGAGTTCAGGAACACCATCGACATGCGCCGGTTGAGCGTGGTGGCGCGCATCACCAGGCAACGCCCGGCCTCGTTGGTGAAGCCGGTCTTCTGCAGGCCGATGTCCCAGTCGCGCGAGTTGCGGATCATGCGATTGGAGCTGATGAAGGTGAGTTGCTGCTTGCCGACGCGCACTTCGGTTTCGGGGCGCGTGGTGTAGTCGCGAATCAGGTCTTCGGAGTCGGCGGCGCTGACCAGGCGCAGCAGATCGCGCGCGGTGGAAACACTCTTGCTCGACAGCCCGGCCGGATCGGCGAAATAGGTCGACTGCATGCCGAGCGACTTGGCCTTGGCGTTCATCTGCGCGAGGAACGCCGGCCGGCCGCCCGGATAGCCGCGGCTCAGTGCATTGGCCGCGCGGTTCTCGGAGGACATCAGGGCGAGCAGCATCATCTGGCCACGCGTGAGCTTGGTGCCGACCGTGAGCCGCGAATGGGTGTTTTTTTCGCGGTCGACGTCCTCGGAGCTGATCTCGAGCGTCTCGTCCATCGGCAGCCGGGCATCGACGACCACGAGCGCGGTCATGAGCTTGGTCAGCGAGGCGATCGGCATGACCACGTCGGCGTTCTTGGCGTACAGCGTTTCGCCGCTGTCCTGATCGACGACGATGGCGGCGTTGGATTTGAGCGACAGGCTGGGCGCAGCGAGCACCACGGCCGGGGAAACGATGAGCATGACCGCGATGGTGGCGAGCAGGCTGCGCAGGATGCCGCGCGCGCCGATGCGTCGTGGCGGCGGCAAGGTCGTGGAGTTCGGCATCACGATCTGTCAAAGGTCCGTTTGTGACATTGCAAGACTTTAGCAAGCCCTTGATCGGCCTGCCGCTTCAGCGTTCGCGCGGTTCGATCCACCGGGTGCTATCGGGCGCCCGATAGCTCTCGATCCGCCGCAGCAGAGCGTCGGGCTTGTCGGCGACGATCAGCATGTCGCGGTGCCCGGGCCTGACGAAAGTCTCGCTCACGCAGCGGTCGAGAAAGCCCAGCAGGCCGTCGTAGTAGCCCGCCACGTTGAGCAGGGCCACCGGCTTGCGATGGCTGCCGAGCTGCGCCCAGGTCCAGATCTCGAACAGCTCTTCGAAGGTGCCGAGTCCGCCGGGCAGGGCGATGAAGCCGTCCGACAGTTCGGCCATGAGCGCCTTGCGCTCATGCATCGAGCCGACCACGCGCAGGTCCGACAGATGCGGATGGGCGACCTCGCGATCGACCAGCGCTTGCGGAATGACCCCGATCACTTCGCCATTGGCCGCGCGAGCCGCATCGGCGATCGCGCCCATCAGTCCCACCGACGCGCCGCCGTAGACCAGGCCGATGCCGCGCAGGCCGAGCAGGCCACCGAGCGCCTGCGCGGCCTTGCGGTATTCGGGATCCCGGCCGGTACTGGAGCCGCAGAAGACAGCCAGACGTTTCATGCGATCGCTCCGGATCGATTGCGAGCCCGATGATCGGGGCGCCGCACTATCGGCCCGCTGCCGGTGTGGTGCAAGCGCCCCGGCGCGGGAATTCTTCGCTCGCCGTACGGTTGCAGCTCATCGGGCTGCTGTAAAAAGATCGCGCTCCCGCCCCTGCTTCGACCTGGCCCGAATGATCGTCGATACCCTGCCGCGCCTGCACCGCATGTCTGCGCACGTGTGGAAGCCGCTGACCGTGCTGTTCGTCTGGGATGTGGCGGTCACGGTGACGTACTACACCTTGCCGTTCCATGCGCCGCCGCTGCCGCTGACCCTGTTCGGTTCGGCGCTCGCGCTGTTTCTCGGCTTTCGCGACACCTCGGCCTACCAGCGCTGGTGGGAAGGCCGCGTGCTGTGGGGAGCGATGATCAATGCCTCGCGCAGCCTGTCGCGTGCGGTGGTGAGTTTCCTGCCCGACGAGGACGAGGAAGCGCGCCAGACAAAGCGCACCATCGTCCGGCGCCAGATCGCCTACGTGCATGCGCTCAGGCGCCAGTTGCGCCGCCAGGATGTCGAAGCCGACGTGCGCCGCCATGTCGGCGAGGCCGAGGTCGTCGAGGTGCTCAAGCGCACCAACGTCGCCAACGGCCTGCTCGAACACAACGGCCGGCAGATCGAAGTGGCGCGCCGCCGCGGCTGGATCGACAGCATTCAGCAGGCCACGCTCGAACGCGTACTGATCGACATCGCCAATGCCCAGGGCGGCATGGAGCGGCTCAAGAACACGCCGCTGCCGAACCAATACCGCCTGTTCCCTGCGCTGTTCACACGCCTGTTCTGCGTGCTGCTGCCGATCGGCCTGGTCGAAAGCCTCGGCTATGCCACGCCAATCGGTTCGACCCTGGCCGGGCTGATGTTTCTCGCGATCCTGCAGATCGGCGATGACCTTGTCGACCCGTTCTCCAACACCGTGCACGATGTGCCGCTGAGCGCCATGTGCCGGACCATCGAGATCGATCTGCTGCAGTCCATCGGAGACGAGGCGCCCGAGGCGCTCAAGCCGGTCAGGGGCGTGCTCTGGTAAATCGCACGCCATAGGCCCTGCGAAAGCCGGGGTGGACGTGGGGCGAGGAGTTTCTAGTCGAGATCGGGAAGCCGCTGGCGCGTGGTCAGCAGCTCCGCCCAGGGATCGCGCTTGCGCTTCTTGAGCCAGCGTTCGGCGCTGCGCACAGTGAACTCCTTCGGATCGATCCTGCGAATGTCCTTCCATTCGACCGGCATCGCGATCGTGGCGCCGGGCCGTGCGCGCGGAGAGTAGGGCAGCACCGCGGTGGCGCCCTGGCCGTTGCGCAGGTAGTCGATGAAGATGCGGCCCTTGCGCTTGGCCTTGGACATGTTGGCGACGTAGCGATCGGGCTGCTGCTCGGCCATCGCGCTCGCGATCGCCTGCGCAAAGCCCTTGACCGAGTCCCAGCCGGCGTGCGGCTCGAGTGGGACCACCACGTGCAGGCCCTTGCCGCCGGTGGTCTTGACGAAGCTCGCCAGACCGATGCGATCGAGGTTGTCGCGCACTTCGAGCGCCGCCTCGACCACGTCGGAGAATTCGAGCGCGGTGTCGGGGTCGAGATCGATCACGATCCAGTCGGGCTTGTCGGGCGCGTCCATCGTTGCGCCCCAGCCGTGGATCTCGATCGCATTGAACTGCACGAGCTCCAAAATGCCGCGTTGGCTCTCGACATAGATGACCTCGTTGCCGGCGATGCGCGCCTTCTTCACCTCGTCACCGAGACCCGGCAGCTTGTGCTTCTGGAAAAAGCATTGCTGCGCATCGCCCTGAGGGCAGCGTACGAGCGCGATCGGGCGCTTCCGCGCATAGGGCAGCAGCAGCGGGCCGACGAGTTCGTGATATTCGGCGAGCTCGCGCTTGGTCACGCCCGAGGCTTCGTCCATCACGCGATCCGCATGCGAGATGCGCACGCCGCCGATCTCGACGACATCGCCACTGCGTGCACTCGATTGCTTCCGGGGCCGGTCCGGACTCGCTTCGACCTTGGTGCGCCGGGGCTTGCCGGCTTCGCTGGCAGTCGCGTGCATGTCCTCCTCCTTCTCGATAGCGGCGACGGGCACGGCCTTCTCGCGCTTCACCTGGCGTGCCGGCTTGTCCTCGCGCAGGCCCTGGAACGACGGATGGCGTAGCGCGCCGTCACGCGTGACCTCGGTATATTCGACCTCGCAAACCAGCTGTGGCTTGACCCAGATCACGCCGCGCATGCGCGGCGGATCGCTCACGGCGGGCTCGTCGGTCACGAGCTTCTGCAAGCGCGCGCCGATGTCTTCGAGCAGCGCCTGATCGAAGCCGGTGCCGACCTTGCCGCAGTAGCGCAGTGCCTTGGCTTCGCGCACGCCGAGCAGCAGGGAGCGAAAGCCCGTGCGCGCCTGCGAGGCGGTGTAGCCGACGATGACGAACTCCTGGCGCCGGTGGCACTTGAGCTTGAGCCAGTCGGCCGAACGCCCGCTGTGATAGGCCGCGTCGCGCCGCTTGGCGATCAGGCCTTCGAGCCCGCTCGCGCAGGCCTGCGTCAACACCGTGTCTCCGTCGCCTTCGATGTGATCGCTGTAGACGAGCGGCCACGGTGGCTTCTTGCCGAGCAGGATCTTGAGCCTGAGCTTGCGATCGACCAGCGGCTCGTCGCGCACGTCGACCCCGTCGTGATGCAGCACGTCGAAGACGTAGAACACCAGCTGCTTCTGCTGGTCGGCTCTGATCTCGCCCCCGCCGCGCGGCAGCACGCGCTGCAGATCCTGGAAGCTCGACCGGCCGTCTGCGGTTACATAGCAGACCTCGCCGTCGAGGATGGCCGAAGCGACGTCGAGCTTGGACAGGGCTGCGGCAATGCCCGGGAACGTGCGCGTCCAGTCGAGCTGGTTGCGCGATCGCAACTGCACCTTGCCGCGATCGAGTCTCGCGAGCATGCGATAGCCGTCGTACTTGATCTCGTAGACCCATCGGCCCGTCGACGGCGGACGATCGACCAGCGTTGCGAGCTGCGGCTCGATGCTCGACAGCGACGGGAGCTTCGAGGCTTTGCCGGCCTGCTTCGCCGCAGCCTTCGTGGGAGCTTTGGCTTTCGCCGTTCGGGTCGGCACCGAAGCCGCCGTCGTGCGCCGCTTGCCGCTCAGAGCCTCGCCGACCTGCTTGACCGTGCGACCGCTGATGACGCTATTGGGCTCGCGCTGCGTGATCTCGGCCGCCGGGCCCGAGCGCACGTACTCGTCGCTGCGCTTGAACAACAGCCACTGGCTCTTGGGGCCTTGCTTCGGCCCTGCTCCAGATCCTGTGCGCGTGCGCACGAGCGAGTAGCGGCCCTTGAGTTTCTCGCCGTCGAGCGAAAACGTCAGATGGCCTTTCTTGAGCGCGGCGCGCGCATCGCCCTCGGGTTTCCAGCGGCCGCGATCCCAGACGATCACCGGCCCGCCGCCGTACTCGCCGTGCGGAATGTTGCCTTCGAAATTGCGATACGCGATCGGATGATCTTCGGTCTGCACCGCGAGCCGCTTGTCGTCGGGCGACAGGCTCGGGCCCTTCGGCACCGCCCAGCTGAGCAAGACACCATCGAGCTCGAGCCGAAAGTCATAGTGCATGCGCGTCGCATCGTGCTGCTGCACGACGAAGGCATCGCCCTGCGAACGAGCCGCCGCCTCGCCGCGCGGCTCGGAGGTCACATCGAAGCGGCGCTTCTCGTTGTAGCGCTTGAGCGCCGCCGGCGTGCGGCGGCGCGGAGCGGCAGTGGCCATCGCAGGCTCCTGGTCTCGTGCAGGCTCACGACTGTGCCGCGACCTAGATGAGACGGGCCTTAAACAAGACCCGCCGCCGCGGTTTACGCATTCGCATCCACGCGCCAGCGATAGCGGTCCATCGGTGCGTATTCGTCGCTGACCGAGCCATCGCGGTTGAGGATGCGCAGCACCACATCCCCGAGGCCGGCGCTGAGCCGGTTGGCGGCGTGATGGTAAGTGTCGCGATTGACGATCTCGACGCGCGCCCTCCGCGCCGGGCGCTTGAGCCGCGCGATGGCTTCCTCGTCCTCGATCATCAAGGTGCCGACCGCTGGATGCGGAGGCGAATTCGCAAACAGCGGAGCGCTCGCGATACCGTCCCGCGCCAGGCGATCCTTCTCGTCCTCGAGCGAGGTTTCGATCTTCTCGAGCTCGGCCTGCAGTTGCTGCTCGCGTTCGGCGTAGCGCGACTGCAGTTCCTGCTCGATACGCTCGCGCGCCTGCTCGAGCGCGCTGCGCTTGTATTCGGCCGCTTCGAGCCGCAGCGCATTGAGCGCTTCGTTGGTGGCGTTGAAGCTTTTCTTGAGCGCCGGCAACTGGCCCGGCGAAGGCAGCAACTGGGCGTTCGACGATGTGTTCGCCGCCGTATCCGTCTGGCTCTCATCCATTGACGCTCTCCTCTTTCTTGAATGAATGCGATAGCTGAACTACAGCCTAACGCGCTGCGACAGCTGTCGCAGCTGAATTGAACAGTTGTGAATTCCAATGCCGTATTGCGACAGCGAAACGCTTTCGGAATCGCGCGCCGAAAGTCTCCATTTTTCTTAAATTTTTTGTAATGCCCAATGTTTTCAGCGGGATGAAGCCCGGTCAAGAGCCTGGTTCAATTCGTCCAGATGAATGGCATATCGATTGCCCTTATGGGCCGCGCCATCACATTTGAACAATGCGCCCAATCAACATCCAGGAGATGTCATGACTCGATCCATCATGGACTATCAGAATTACATCGACGGCCGCTTCGTCGCCGACGAGAAGAACGAATGGGTTGAAGTCGAAAACCCGGCCACGCACGAGATTCTGGCGCGCGTTCCCGAAAGCAGCGGAGCGTCGATCGATGCGGCCGTCGCCGCTGCAAACCGCGCGCAGCCGGCCTGGGAAAAGCTGCCCGCGATCCAGCGCGCCGGCTATCTGCGCAAGATCTCCGCGAAGATTCGAGAGAACGCGGCTCGCATCGCCGACATCATCGTGCGCGAGCAGGGCAAGACGCAGGCGCTGGCGAATGTCGAAGCCAACTTCACGGCGGATTACTTCGACTACATGGCCGAGTGGGCGCGCCGCCTCGAAGGCGAAGTGCTGACTTCCGATCGCGCCGGCGAAAGCATCTTCCTGCACCGCAAGCCGCTCGGCACCGTGGCCGGCATCCTGCCGTGGAATTTCCCGTTCTTCCTGATCGCGCGCAAGGTGGCTCCGGCGCTCGTCACCGGCAACACCATCGTGCTCAAGCCGAGCGAAGAAACGCCGATCAACGCCTTCGAGTTCGCCAAGCTCGTTGCCGAAACCGACATTCCGCCGGGCGTCATCAACCTGGTCGGTGGCCGCGGCGCGGTGGCCGGCAGCAAGCTGTCTTCGCACACCGGCATCGATCTCGTGACCTTCACGGGCAGCGTCGGCACCGGCATCCGCATCATGCAGGCGGCAGCGGCTAACCTCACGCGCGTGAACCTGGAACTCGGCGGCAAGGCGCCGGCCATCGTGCTCGCCGATGCCGATCTCGATCTCGCCGCCAAGGCCATCTACGACTCGCGCGTGATCAACACCGGACAGGTCTGCAACTGCGCAGAGCGCGTCTACGTGGAGAAGAAGGTCGAAGCCGAATTGACCGAGAAGCTCGCCAAGCTGTTCAAGGCCACGCGCTACGGTGATCCGGGCGCGATCGCCGAACTCGACATGGGCCCGCTGATCAACCAGGCCGCTCGCGACAAGCTCGTCGGCATCGTCGACCGTGCGCGGCAAGCCGGCGCCGAAGTGGTCACCGGCGGCAAGATCGCCTCGCTCGACAAGGGCTGGCATTACGAACCGACGCTGATCGTCGGCAACAAGTCCGGCGCAGAAGTGATGACCAAAGAAACCTTCGGTCCGGTGCTGCCGATCCAGTCGGTCGACAGCCTCGACGAAGCCGTGGCGCTGTCCAACGATTCCGAGTACGGCCTGACCTCGTCGATCTTCACCAAGGACTTGAACTCCGCGTTCCGCGCGGTGCGCGACCTGAAGTTCGGCGAGACCTACGTGAACCGCGAAAACTTCGAAGCGATGCAGGGCTTCCATGCCGGCCGCAAGAAGTCGGGCATCGGCGGCGCGGACGGCAAGCACGGCTTGTACGAGTTCACCGAGACGCACGTCGTCTACATCAACCACGGCTGATCGCCGACGCAACCACGGCTGAAAACGGCGAATCGGCTGCTGCGCTCGGCAGTTCGCGCGAGGGCGGTGCTCGGAATGCTCACGTGCTGCAGGCACGCTCCGCTTCCTGTGCTCCGTCCTCCTGCGACCTGCCATCGCTCACAACGCCGATTCGACGGTTTTTGTGCTCTGTCGATTCACGGCTTCACCGCTTAAACAGCTCACGAGGAGCTTCACCCATGAAAACAAAAGCCATGTCGCGGGCTGCGAGCCCGTTGCTGATCGCAGCCTCCGTAGCCGCGCTCAGCGTCATCGCGGCCTGCAGCAAGTCGTCGGCGCCCGAGAATGTCACCCCGGATGCCACCCAGCCCGCCGCCGCTCCGGTCGGCCTTCCGGCGAACCCGGCCAATGTCGACGGTGCGCGCATCGTCGCCGCCGACAAGGAGCCCGGCAACTGGATGAGCACGGGCCGTACCTACGACGAGCAGCGCTACAGCCCGCTCAAGAAGATCACCGATCAGAACGTCGGCCAGCTCGGCCTGGCCTGGCAATACAAGCTCGACTACGACCGTGGCGTCGAAGCCACGCCGATCGTCGTCGACGGCGTGATGTACACCACCGGTTCGTTCTCGGTGCTCTACGCGTTCAACGCGGCCACCGGCGAGCTGCTCTGGAAGGGCGACCCGCAGGTCGATCGCCTGAAGGCCGGCGAGTTCTGCTGCGACGCGGTCAACCGCGGCGCCGCCGTCTGGAAGGGCAAGGTCTACGTCGGCACCAACGACGGTCGCCTGGTGGCCTGGAACGCCAAGGACGGCAGCAAGGCCTGGGACATCGATACCGTCGTCGACCGTTCGCGCTCCTACGGCATCACCGGCGCGCCGCGCATCATGAAGGACAAGGTGATCATCGGTAACGGCGGCGCCGAATTCGGCGTGCGCGGCTACATCACCGCCTACGATGCCGAGACCGGCAAGCAGCTGTGGCGCTTCTACACGGTGCCGGGCGACCCCGCCAAGCCGCAGGAGAACAAGGCGCTCGAAGCCGCGCTGAAGACCTGGGACGGCACCAACTGGGTCAAGCAGGGCGGTGGCGGCACGGTGTGGGATTCGATGGCCTACGACCCCGACCTGAACCTGCTCTACATCGGCACCGGCAACGCCAGCTACTGGAACTACAAGACGCGCAGCAACGCCAAGGGCGACAACCTGTACCTGTCGTCGATCGTCGCGATCAACCCGGATACCGGCGAATACGTCTGGCACTACCAGACCACGCCGGGCGACGCCTGGGATTTCACCGCCACCCAGCACATGATCCTGGCCGACCTCGACATCAAGGGCGCCAAGCGCAAGGTCATCATGCAGGCGCCGAAGAACGGCTTCTTCTACGTGATCGATCGCGCCACCGGCAAGCTGATCTCGGCCGAGAAATACGCGCCGGTCACCTGGGCCGACAAGGTCGATCTCGAAACCGGTCGCCCGGTGTTCAACGACTCGGCCAAGTACTGGGAAAAGAACGGCAAGCCCACGCTGGTTCGTCCGGGATTCTGGGGCGGCCACGACTGGCAGCCGATGTCGTACAACCCCAACACCGGTCTGGTCTACATTCCCAAGCACACCTTCGCCGTCGAATACCGCGACGTGAAGGATCCGGGCTGGTCGCCGCGCAAGCACTTCTACCAGCTCGGCGTGGCCGCGGCCGAAATGGGCGATAGCGACAAGGACATGAAGTACTGGTCCGACGAGTGGACCGGTTCGCTGCTGGCCTGGGATCCGATCAAGCAGGAAAAGGTCTGGGAAAAGCCCTACGTCACCATCTTCAACGGCGGCACGCTGTCGACCGCCGGCAACCTGGTGTTCGAAGGCTCGGCCGACGGCCGCGTGATCGCCTACCGCGCCACCGACGGCGAGAAGCTGTGGGAATCGCCCGCGCAGTCCGGCGTGATGGCGGCTCCGGTGACCTACGAGGTCAACGGCGAGCAGTACGTGACCTTCATGGTGGGCTGGGGCGGCGCGTTCGCCACCTTCGCCGGCCACGCCTCGCTGAAGGCCGGCGTGCGTCCGTGGGCGCAGGTGCTGACCTTCAAGCTCGGCGGCAAGGCCGAGCTGGCCCCGGCCAATTATCCCGAGCTGCTGCCCCCGCAGCCGCCGGAATCCAAGGCCACGGCCGAGCAGGTTGCCCACGGCAAGGACCTGTTCAACGGCCATTGCTCGCAGTGCCATGGCATCAACGCGGTTTCGGGCGGCATCGTGCCCGACCTGCGTCGCCTGAGCAGCGAGAAGCACGCCATGTTCCCGGGCATCGTCGCGGGCGCGTTCGCGGCCAAGGGCATGCCGTCCTTCGCCGGCATCTTCACGCCCGAAGAGGTCGAAGACCTGCACGCCTACCTGATCAAGCGCGCCGTCGACCTCAAGACCGATCTCGCCAAGAACGAGAACGCGAAGTAAGGCCTCGCGCAGCGGTACTCGAAAAGCAGTCAGTCTCAGGTCTCCTCCAATGCCGCGCCTCGAAAGGGGCGCGGTTTTTTTGTTTGAAAGGGGCGGACGCGTCGCGGTCTTGATTCGACTCCGAAAGGCAGCATGTAGATGCGATGCCTCACCGGAGTTCGCCGTGACCGCTCTTTCCATCCTCGAACTCGTGCGCGTGCGCCAGGGCTCGGACGCTCGCACGGCGCTCGATCACGCACGTGACCTTGCGGCCCACGCCGAACGCTGGGATTACCAGCGGCTCTGGGTCGCCGAGCACCACAACATGCCCGGCATCGCGAGCGCGGCGACTTCGGTGGTGCTCGCGCACATCGCCGCGGGTTCTTCGAAGATTCGCATCGGCGCCGGCGGCATCATGCTGCCCAACCATTCGCCCTACGTGATCGCCGAGCAGTTCGGCACGCTCGCCACGCTGTTCCCGGGTCGCATCGACCTCGGCCTGGGCCGCGCTCCGGGCACCGACCAGAGCACCTTGCGCGCCCTGCGCCGCTCACCGGCCTCGGCCGAGCACTTCCCGCAGGACGTGCTGGAGTTGCAGGCCTATCTCGCCCCGACGAGGCCGGGCCAGAACATCGTCGCAGTTCCGGCCGCCGGCACCGAAGTGCCGCTCTGGATCCTCGGGTCGAGCACCTTCGGCGCCATGCTCGCGGCCGAACTCGGCCTGCCGTACGCCTTCGCGTCGCACTTCGCACCCGAGCAGCTGATGCCGGCGCTCGACCTCTATCGCAGCCGCTTCAAGCCTTCCGCGCAGCTCGACAAGCCTTACGCGATGGTCGGCGTCAACGTGATCGCGGCCGACACCGACGAGCACGCCAGGCGCCTGGCGACCACGCAGCAGATGTCGTTCACCGACCTGTTCCGCGGCGCCCGCGGCTTGAGCAAGCCACCGATCGACGACATCGAAACCTACTGGTCGCCGCTGGAGAAGGCCCAGGCCCGGCACATGCTCGCGCGCTCGATCTATGGCTCGGCGCCGACGGTGCGCGATGGTTTGCGCGCGCTGATCGCCGAGACCGGCGCCGACGAGCTCATGATTGTCTCCGACGTCTACGAGCACACCGAGCGGCTGCGCTCGTTCGAACTGATCGCCGACTGCATGTTCTAGCGGGTTTCACGCCAGATGACATTGGGCCTTGAGTGTAATACCGTAATGTCACAAGGTATTACATCTGCCTCGGGCGAGAAATCATGGCAACGACGATGACGGTGAAGGGCCAAGTCACCATTCCGAAGAAAGTACGTGATGCGCTGCGTCTGGCGCCTGGAGATGCCGTCGATTTCGATGTGAATCAGGAGGGTCAGGTCGTCGTGCTCAAGGCCGGTGCCGCAACCAAGGGCAAGCGGGATCGATTCGAAGCCGCTCGCGGCAAGGCGCAGGTGAAGTGGAAGACCGACGAGCTCATGGCTTTGCTACGCGGCTCGGATTGAGCGCAGGCCGTGCTGCTGGTCGACACCAATGTGCTGATCGATGTGCTCGAAGATGATCCCACCTGGGCCGACTGGTCGGTCCGGCAGCTGCGGGCTCAAGCCCAAGTGCACGAGTTGCTGATCAATCCCGTCATCTATTCGGAACTTTCGCTGACCTTCGAATCGGTCGAGTCGCTCGACAAGCTCATCGACGATATGGGCTTCTCGTTTCAAGAGCTGCCGCAGGCCGCACTTTTCCTGGCTGGGCGAGCCTTCGTGAAGTACCGCCGTGGCGGCGGGCAGCGCGAGAGCGTGCTGGCGGATTTCTTCATCGGCGCGCACGCCGCCGTAGTCGGCTGCGGAATCCTGACACGCGATGCCCGACGCTACAGGAACTACTTTCCCACCGTCTCGCTGGTGACACCGGAGCCGACGGCCCCGGGCTCCCGCAAAAACTGAACGCTCAATGCAAATGCGTCGGCGGCACGATGCCGTAGCGGCGCATGCGGCGGTAGATCGTCGCGCGGCACAGGTCGAGGTCGCGCGCGACGTAGCTGATGTTCCAGCGGTTGCGGCGCAGGGCGTCGAGCAGGCGCTGGCCTTCCTGCGGCAGGATGGCTTCGGCCTTCATCGCGGCGGTGACCGGCGCCGATAACGGGGCCGACAAGCCGATCGGGGCGACGACCGGCGTAACCGGCACGCCGATTTCTTCCGGCAGATGCTCCAGCCGCACGCCACGCTCGTCCGCGATCGACAGCATGAAGCGCAGTACCTGGCGCAGCTGGCGGATGTTGCCGGGCCAGTCGTAGCACACGAGGCGATCGAGCACTTCGGCTTCGATCTGCAGCTGCACGTCGAGCGAAGCCGCTTCTTCGCGCAGCAGGCGCTCGATCAGATAGGCCTTGTCCTGGCGCTCGCGCAGCGGCGACAGCCTCAGCGTGGCGCCGCAGAGACGGTAGTAGAGGTCTTCGCGGAACGCGCCGCTTTCGACGAGCTGGCGCAGGTCGCGATGCGAGGCTGCGATCACGTGCAGATCGATCGCCAGCGGCCGTTCGGCGCCGAGCGGCAGCACTTCGTGTTCGGACAGCACGCGCAGCAGGCGGGTCTGCAAATGCAGCGGCATGTCGCCGATCTCGTCGAGGAACAGCGTGCCACCGCTGCTGCGCGCGATCAGCCCGGTCATGCCGCGGCTGCGCGCGCCCGTGAAGGTGCCGGGCATGTAGCCGAACAGCTCGCTTTCGATCAGCGATTCCGGAATCGCCGCGCAATTGACCGCGACGAAGGGCTTGTCGGCACGCTGACTCGATTCGTGGATCGCCTTGGCGAGCACTTCCTTGCCGGTTCCGGTCTCGCCCTGGATCAGCAGGTTGACCGGCTTGCTCGCGAGACGTCGCGATTGGTCGAGCAGCTGGCGCATGCGCGCATCGTCGCCGGCGAGGGTCTGCAGCGTGTCGCCGTCGCTGTGCACGATCGTCTGCGTGATCGTGACCGGCGTGCGCGCGGTGCCGACCGTCGCGAGCGTGCGCGGAACCACGATGGCCGCGTGATAGCGCTGGCCGTTCCAGGTGTCGAATACGGAGAGATCGCTGCCCTGCTGGCCGCGTGCGAACTTCCAGATGTCGCCGAGACGATTGCGGAAGATCGCGGTCAGGCTGTTGCCGACCAGACCCGCCGCGAGCCCGGCCGATTCCACCAGCTGCAGGCGACGGCGCGCGCCGGTGTTGGCGCCGACGATAAGGCCGTCGTTGTCGAAGGCCAGCATCAGTTCGGCATGGACATCGACGAGCGCGGAGCCCTGGCTCAAGCGCAGGATGTGACGATCGCCGAAGTGCTGCATGAAGCTCGCGTCTTCGATCATGCGGCCGTAGAGCGAGGTCAGGTGGCGCGCCAGGTGCTGGCTCTCGCGCGCCTCGGGCGAGGTCACGGCGGAAACGTCGAGCACACCCATGAGTTCGCCGTGCGGATCGAACAGCGGCGTCGCCGTGCACGACAGGCCCAGGTTGCCGGTGTAGTAGTGGTCTTCGCGATGGCAGGTCAGCGTGCGGCGCTCGGCCAGGCAGGTGCCGATGCCGTTGGTGCCGGCGACGAGCTCGCTCCAGTTCGCGCCGAGCACCAGGCCCGCGGCGAGCGGCGAATCGGACGACGGACGGCCGATCGCATCGACGGTGACGCCGTCCGCATCGGCGAGCAGCAGGGTGTAGTCGAGTTCGGCGACGTGGCGATACAGCTGCTCCATGCCGCTGCGCGCCACCTGCAGATACGGCTCGCGCCTGGCGCGGCGCTCGCGCAGGCTCACGGGCGATTCGATCTGTGTGCGATGCGTACTGCGCGGATCGAGTCCGTAATCGTTGAAGCAGCGAAACCACGAGCGATGGATCAGGGTTTCGGCTCGACCGTCGAGCACCGGCATCGTGCCCGCGGCAACGACGCCCATGACCGTTTCGATGTGATGTAGCGGCGATCTCATCGCGTGATGCTCCATGCTGGCTGCGGGTTCTCGGCACCGCTCGATCGAGGGCGGGACGATGACTCGTCCGATCGACTTGGACCCGCTTGTCATTCGGACAGTTTACCGTGGCGAGTGGTTTCTCTCTTTGAGCCGGTCGCGGAAAGACTTGGGCGCCGGCTTCAGCGGCGCGCGGCTTTGCGTCCATCCGCCCTGCCAGGCCGGCGTCAGGAAGCGCAGGCGCGGCGCGAACCAGGCGAACAGCCGGTACAGCAAAGCGTGCGAATACAGCAGGCGCCAGCCCTTCCAGGCCAGCACTTCGACGAGCAGGCGCACTTCGCCCTGTCCGACGAGCGCCTGGGTCGGCGGTGTCATCGACTGCGAAACCGAATGACGCCCGGCCTCGCGCAGCTTCATGAGCATTTCGGGAATCGGAATGCCGACCGGGCAGACTTCGCCGCAGGCACCGCAGAGGCTCGAAGCCGTCGGCAGGTCGCGCGTCGATTTCAGGCCGACCAGATGCGGCGAGATGATCGAGCCGATCGGCCCCGGATACGTGGTGCCGTACGACAGGCCGCCGACGCGCGTGTAGACCGGGCAATGGTTCATGCAGGCCCCGCAGCGGATGCACTGCAGGGTCGCGCGGAAGCGCTCTTCGCGGTACGCCTGCGTGCGCCCGTTGTCGAGCAGTATCAGATGCATTTCGCGCGGGCCGTCGCGCTCGCCGGCGCGACGCGGGCCGGTGATCAGGTTGAAGTAGGTCGTCACCGCCTGGCCGGTCGCCGACTTCGGCAGCAGCGCATAGAGCGGAATGAGGTGCTCGAGCTTCTCGATCACTTTCTCGAGCCCGGTGATGGCGATGTGCACGTCCGGAACCGAGGTGCAGAGCCGGCCGTTGCCCTCGTTCTCGACCAGCGCGATGGTGCCGGTTTCCGCGACCATGAAGTTCACGCCCGAGACGCCGATCTTGGAGGCGCCGAACTTCTCGCGCAGGGCCTTGCGGCCGATGCCGATGAGCTCGTTGACGTCGTCGGTCAGCGGCGCGCCGGCGATGTGCTCGTGGAAGATCTCGGCGACATCCTGCTTGGTCTTGTGAATCGCCGGCATGATGATGTGGCTGGGCCGGTCGCCGTCGAGCTGCAGAATATATTCGCCCATGTCGGTTTCCAGGCAGTCGATGCCGTGTTCCGCCATCACATGGTTGAGCTCGATCTCCTCGCTGACCATCGACTTGCCCTTGACCATCATGCGGGCGTCGTGCGCCTTGGCGATGTCGAGGAAGATGCGGTTGGCATCCTCGGGCGTTTCGGCCCAATGCACGTGCACGCCGAGTTCGGTGAGCTTGGCTTCGAGCTGCGTCAGCAGGTCGGGCAGATGGTTCAGCGCGTGCTGGCGCGTTTGTTCGCCGAGTTTGCGCAGCTGGTCGAACGCAACGAAATCCGAGAAGTGAACCGCGCGGCGCTCGATGAGAAAATCCATCGCGCCGCGAAAGCTGCTGCGCAGGTTCGGATCGTTGACCGACTCGTGGCTGCGCAGCTTGAAGTCTTCGGGGCGATGCGTCTTCTCGTGCGTGTCCGCTGGCGCTGCGCCGACGCTCTTGGGCGTCGCCGGGCCGGGGCGTTCGATGACGACGGGAGCGTTCATGCCGATTCTCCGTTGGGGCTGGCCTGACGTGAGACGAGCACGATCACGAGTTCCTTCGGGCCGTGCGCGCCGTAGACGAGCATGCGCTGGATGTCCGCGGTCTTCGACGGCCCGGTGATCATCAGCAGATTGGTCGGCATGCGCTCGGACCAGCGGTTCTGCATCATCGCCTCGTGCAGCGTTTCGACGATCTGGTCTTCGAACAGCAGCGCGATATGCACGGGCGGAATCAGCGACAGCGTGCGCGGCTCGGCCGGCGTCGGCCACAGCAGCAGGCTGCCGGTTTCGGCGACGCCGCCGAGGGTGGTGCTGATGCCGGCGTCGACGTGATCGAACAGATCGGACTTGATCTCGGCCAGATCGCGCTCGTACCAGTACAGCTGCTCGGGCGGCAGCAGGGCGCTGAGCGTCCAGCCGATGGTGGTGTCGCGGCCGACCAGCAATTTGCCGAGCCGCTTGTGCTCGATCACTTGCACGAGCTTGCCCGGCCAGTCGCTTTCGCTGGCTTCGACGATTTCGGCGCGCCAGGACGTGGCGTTGCGGATGAAGCGTTCGCGGCGTGATTCTTCCGCCTTCGGTTGTGGACGATCGCGATAGTACGAGGCGATGTCCGGGGCGCCGACGAGCTTGCCGGGCTCTGCGGAGCGCAGGCGCGACAGGATGTTGTCGCGCGCCTTGCTGCTGTTCGAGGCGCTCATGCGCCACCGCCGGCGCAATCCATGCGCGTGCGGATGAAGGTGGCGATGTGCTCGCCGCGCAGCTTGTCCTGCTTCTGCTTTTCGAGCGTGAGATTGAGGTTGAGCAGGCAACCGCAGTCGGCGCTGACGAAGCCGTCGCAGCGCGTGCGACGGATCGATTCGAGCTTGTCCGACGCCATCGCCGCGGAAATGTCGGGATGCTTGACCGAGAAGGTGCCGCCGAAACCGCAGCATTCGCTCTCGTGATCGTGCACCACGAGTTCGACGCCCGGCAGCTTGGCCAGCGCGGAGCGCCCGATGTCGAGCGTGCCCATTTCACGCCGGGCGCTGCACGAGGTGTGAAGTGCGACGGTCGTCTTCTTGTCGTCGGCGACCGGCGGCAGGTTCAGGCCCAGCGTGTTGACGACGTAATCGGTGAATTCGACGGTGCGTGCCGCGATCGATTCGGCCTTGGCCGACAGCCTGGCGTCGTTCGCGAAGAGCTTGGGCCAGTGATGCTTGAGCATGCCGCCGCAGGAGCCGGACGGCACCACGATCGGCCAGGGCTGCGGAAACAGATCGAGCTGCGCCGCCGCCACCTTGCGCGCTTCTTCCGGAAATCCAGTGGTGTAGCCGGGCTGGCCGCAGCAGGTCTGGCGCTCGGGAAAATGGACGTCGACGCCAAGGCGTTCGAGCACTTCGACCGCGTCGATGCCGGCCTGCGGCGCGAACAGGTCGATCACGCAGGTCGCGAACAGATAGACCTGCCGACGAGGCGCGTCGGACGCGCGTACGGACAATGGAACTGCTTGGGAACTCACCGCTTTTCTCCTGTCAGCACGGACGTGCCTTGCGCCGCGCACGATGGGTTTTATTACGAGGCAGTCTGGTCGCCGGATATCCGACTGTGATATTGGTCAGACCAATAAACGGCAGGCCGCCGGAAGACAGGATTGAGATGGGTTCCTCGATGAGTGCCATACCCGAACGCCGCAGCGAACAGGTTGCCCAGCAACTCGAACGCGCCATTCTCGAACGTCGCTTCGAGGGCCGATTGCCGCCCGAGCGCGAGCTCGCGGAACGCTTCGGCCTGTCGCGGGCGAGCGTGCGCGAGGGCATCGGCCTGCTCGTCGCGCGCGGCCTGCTCACGCGCCGCCAGGGCGACGGCACCTACATCAACGATCGGGCCGATCAGCGCATGGCCGAGATCTGGTCCGACATGGCGCAACGCGATCCGCGCCTGCAGGAGAACCTCACCGAGTTCCGCACCATGCTCGAGTGCAGTACGGCGGAGCTCGCGGCGCAGCGCTACGACCAGCGGGACCGCGAGCGGCTGATCCGGGCCGAAGCGGCGGTCGACGCGGCCTATTCGACATCGGATCGACGCCAGCAGATCGGTAGCGACGTGGCGTTCCATACTGCGATCGCCGATGCGACGCACAACCCGGTCTATTCGTCGCTGATGGCCTCGCTGCTCAAGCTGCTGCACGAACACGTGCAGCTGAGCATCGCGGGATTGGCGCCGAACTCGCAGACCGCCGGCGCGCTTCGACAGCAGCATCGGGCGCTGCTCGACGCGATCCTCGCGCGCGATGCGGCGCATGCACGCGAGGTCGCGGCCGGGCACATGATCTTCGTGCGCACGCGCCTCAACGATCTGCGTCAGCCGTAGCGCTCACGTCGGTCAGCAAAAAGCTTCTGCCGCTCGATGGAGGAAACCGATATAACCCGCTGAAAAGCCGATTCTGAACACTGCTTCGACAAGGATGAGAGGGCCAAAGGATGAAGCCACGACTCGAGCTGCACATACCGGAGCCGGCCTGCAGGCCCGGCGATTCGGTCGATTTCAGCGCGATCCGGATCCCGCCGGCCGGCGGCCTCGCCAGACCGGCCGTCGATGCGCCGGCGTCGGAGCTGCGCGATTACGCCTACTCGCTGATCCGCGTGCTCGACGACGAGCACCGGGCGGTCGGCGACTGGAACCCCAGGCTCACCCCGGATCGCCTGCGTTCGGGCCTGCGCCACATGCTGCTCACGCGCGTCTACGACGAGCGCATGGTCCGTCAGCAGCGCATCGGCAAGACCAGCTTCTACATCAAGAGCACCGGCGAGGAAGCGGTTGCGGTGGCGCAGTCGTATGCGCTCGCCCCGGACGACATGCTGTTTCCGAGCTATCGACAGCAGGGCCTGCTGATCGCGCGCGACTGGTCGCTCGTCGACATGATGTGCCAGATCTTCAGCAACACGAAGGACCGCATCAAGGGCCGCCAGCTGCCGGTGATGTACTCGGTGCCCGAAGTCGGCTTTTTCTCGGTCTCGGGCAATCTCGGCACGCAGTTTCCGCAGGCCGTCGGCTGGGCGATGGCCTCGGCGTACTCGGGCGATCACCGCATCGCCGCAGGCTGGGTCGGTGACGGCACCACGGCCGAGGCCGATTTCCATTACGCGCTGACCTTCGCGGCGGTGTACCGCGCGCCGGTGATCCTCAACGTCGTCAACAACCAATGGGCGATCTCGACGTTCCAGGGCATGGCCGGCGGCGAGCAGACCACCTTCGCCGCGCGCGCCGTGGGCTACGGCCTGCCGGCGATTCGCGTGGACGGCAACGATTTCCTTGCCGTCTACGCGGCCACGCAATGGGCCGCCGAGCGCGCGCGCCACAATCACGGCGCGACCGTGATCGAGCTCTACACCTATCGCGCGGCTCCGCATTCGACGAGCGACGATCCTTCCGCCTATCGACCCGAGAACGAATGGAAGCTCTGGCCGCTCGGCGATCCGATCGAGCGACTCAAGCAGCATCTGATCCGGCTCGGCGAATGGAGCGAAGACCAGCACGCCGCCTTGGGCAAGGAGCTCGAAGATCAGGTCAAGCAGGCGCTCAGGGAAGCCGAAAGCCACGGCACCTTGAGCACGCCGCCCGATTCTCCCGAAACCATGTTCGAGGACGTGTTCAAGCAGATGCCGCCGCATCTGCAGCGGCAGCTCGAAGAATTCCGCTCTCTCGAAAGGGAGGATTGATCGCCATGTCACGCATGAACATGATCCAGGCGATCAACTCGGCGCTCGATACGATGATGGGCCGCGACGAAAAGGTGGTGATCTTCGGCGAGGACGTCGGCTATTTCGGCGGCGTGTTCCGCTGCACCGCGGGCCTGCAGAAGAAATACGGCAAGCGTCGCTGCTTCGACGCGCCGATCGCCGAAGGCGGCATCCTCGGAACCGCGGTCGGCATGGGCGTTTACGGCTTGCGGCCGGTCGTCGAGATTCAATTCGCGGATTACATCTATCCGGCTTTCGACCAGCTCGTCTCCGAGGCCGCGCGTCTGCGCTATCGCTCGGCCGGAGGCTTCACGGCGCCCCTGACCGTGCGCACGCCGTGCGGCGGCGGCATCTTCGGCGGGCAGACGCACAGCCAGTCGCCCGAGGCGATCTTCACACACGTCTGCGGGCTCAAGACGGTGATGCCGAGCAACCCCTACGACGCCAAGGGCCTGCTGATCGCCGCGATCGAGGACGATGATCCGGTCGTGTTCTTCGAGCCCAAGCGCATCTACAACGGGCCTTTCGACGGTCATCACGACAAGCCGCTGACGCCGTGGAGCAAGCACGAACTCGGCGAGGTGCCCGACGATTACTACCGCATCGAACTCGGCAAGGCCAAGACCGTGCGCGAGGGCGATGCGCTGACCGTGCTCGCCTACGGCACCATGGTTCACGTTGTGCTCGCGGCTGTCATCGAGTCCGGCATCGATGCGGAAGTGATCGACTTGCGGAGCCTGCTGCCGCTCGATCTCGACGCGATCGTCGCGTCGGTGAGCAAGACCGGCCGCTGCGTCGTCGTGCACGAGGCCACGCGCACCTGCGGCTTCGGTGCGGAGCTCGTCTCGCTGATCCAGGAAAACTGCTTCTACTACCTCAAGTCGCCGATCGCGCGCGTCACCGGTTGGGACACGCCGTACCCGCATGCCTTCGAGTGGGATTACTTCCCGGGGCCCAAGCGCGTCGCCAAGGCCTTGCATAAGGCAATGGAGGACTGATGGCCACGTTCCAGTTCAAGCTGCCCGATATCGGCGAAGGCATAGCCGAATCCGAAGTCGCGGCCTGGCATGTCGCCGAGGGCGATCAGATCGAAGAGGATCAGCGGCTCGTCGACATGCTGACCGACAAGGCCGCGGTCGAGATTCCGTCTCCGGTCGCGGGCAAGGTCGTCAAGCTGCATGCGGCGGTCGGCGACAAGGTGGCGGTCGGTGGGCTGCTGGTGACGATCGAGATGAGCGCGCATCGCATCGACACCGATACGGCTTCTCTCCCCTCTCGCTCCGGGAGGGGGGCCGGGGGTGAGGGATCTTCAGCGCCGCGCTCAACTGCGAGTCCCTCACCCGGCGCTGCGCGCCACCCTCTCCCGGAGCGAGAGGGCAAAGCTTCGCGCCCCGAAGGAGAGCGCAGAGCGCCCGAGACCGACGACGGCTACTACGAAGCGCGTCCGGCCGCAGCGCCTTCGGTGCGCTTGCGTGCCCGCGAAATGGGCCTCGACCTGCATCGTATCCGTGGCAGCGGACCTTCGGGTCGCATCCTGCTCGAAGATCTGCAGGCTCAGGCCCTTGCGCCGGTCGCAAAATCCACTGCACGCGCGGATGACGAGCCCGATCGCATCGAGCGGATCAAGATCATCGGCCTGCGCCGCAAGATCGCCGAGGCGATGGAGCGCTCGGTCCGGCGCATTCCGCATTTCGCCTATGTCGAGGAAGTGGACGTCACCGAGCTCGAAGCGCTGCGCCAGCATCTCAACGAGCAGCATGGCAAGACACGCGGCAAGCTCACGATGTTGCCCTTCCTGATACGCGCGCTCGTGCGGACGCTGCCCGAATTTCCGCAGATCAACGCGACCTACGACGACGAAGCCGGCATCGTTTCGCGCCATTCGGCCGTGCACGTCGGCATCGCCACGCAGACGCCGAACGGGCTCGTCGTGCCGGTCGTGCATGCGGCGCAGCGTCTCGATCTGTGGCAGTCCGCCAAGGAAGTCGCACGCGTGGCCGAAGCGGCGCGCAGCGGCAAGGCCACACGACAGGAACTGTCGGGCTCCACGATCACGATCACGAGCCTGGGCAAGCTCGGCGGCATCGTCACGACGCCGGTCATCAACGCGCCGGAAGTCGCCATCGTCGGCGTCAACGCGATGGTCGAACGTCCGGTCGTGCGCCAGGGCCAGGTCGTCGTGCGCTCGATGATGAACCTGTCGTCCTCGTTCGATCACCGCATCGTCGACGGCTTCGATGCGGCCTCGTTCATCCAGCGCATCAAGGCGCTGCTCGAACATCCGGCGATGCTGTTCATCGACTGATCCGCGCGCGGCACAGGAGCCGAGCTTGACGTCAAATCCAGTTTGGTGGAAATTGATTCCACCATGAAGGACGAATCCGCCGCCGCGAGCGACATCAACTCGCGCATCGCCGCCCGCGTGCGCGCCCTGCGAGCCCAGCGCGGGCTCACGCTCGAGGCGCTCGCGACGCGCAGCGAGGTCAGCCGCTCGATGCTGTCGCTCGTCGAACGCGGCGAAAGCAGCCCGACCGCCGTGGTGCTCGAAAAGATCGCGAGCGGCCTCGGCGTCACGCTCGCCGCCT
Organism: Hydrocarboniphaga effusa AP103; assembly: GCF_000271305.1. GTDB lineage: Bacteria > Pseudomonadota > Gammaproteobacteria > Nevskiales > Nevskiaceae > Hydrocarboniphaga > Hydrocarboniphaga effusa. The sequence goes on along the minus strand of NZ_AKGD01000001.1, from coordinate 1,390,402 downwards.
TGTTCGACGACGAGCCGGCGGCCGAATCGAGCCCGGTGTCGAAAGCGGCCGAACGCAGCAGCTGGCGCGATCCGCAGTCGGGCTATCGGCGCTGCAACATCTCGCCGCCCGGGTATCCGTCGCCGATCCGCATCGTCGAGGTGAAGTTTCCGGCCGGCGCGAGCGTGGCCTACGAAAACGCGCACGACGGCGTGCATCAGCAGATCTGGGTGCAGCAGGGACGCATCGAGGTCACGCTCGGGACGCGCACGCACACGCTCGAAGAAGGCGACTGCCTCGCGATGGCGCTCGACCAGCCCGTGCGATTCCATAACCGCACGCGCAAGCCGGCGCACTACATCGTCGTGATCGCGGGCGAGCTGCCGTTCAATGCGAGGAAATGAGATGAGCGCGATCCGCATCCGCAGCCTGTCGAGCATCGGCGAGCGCGAGCTGCGCGGCCTGTGCGAGGTGCTCGTCGACTGCGTCGAAGGCGGCGCTTCGGTGAGCTTCATGTGGCCGATGACGCAGGCCAAGGCACAGGCGTTCTGGGGCAGTACGGCGCAAGCGCTCGAGCGTGGCGAGCGGCTCGTGTTCGTCGCGGAAGATGCGAGCGGCGAGATCGTCGGAACCGCGCAGATCGTGCTCGGCCTGCCCGAGAACCAGCCGCACCGGGCCGATCTCGCGAAGATGCTCGTGCATCGCAAGGCGCGTCGTCACGGTGTCGGCGAGGCACTGCTGATCGCGGCCGAACAGGGTGCGCGGGCGGCGGGGAAAAGCCTGCTCGTGCTCGATACCGCGAGCGATGCAGCCGAGCGCCTGTACGTTCGCCAGGGCTGGCAGCGTTGCGGGCGCATTCCGGACTATGCGCTGCTGCCCGACGGCGCTTACTGCGACACCGTCGTCTACTACAAGAATCTTGCCGTCAGCTGCGCCGCATAGGCCCGCGTTTCGAGGCGGTTGAAAAATCCGGCGACGCTGTTCCATGGAAAAGAGCGGCGGCAGATTGCAGCCTGCCGTCGCCCTCTTGCGTTGCTGCGATCACAGCGTGCTCATGCCGCCGTCGGCGATGATCTCGGCACCGACGATGAAGCCCGATTCGGGCGAGGCCAGATGAAGCACCGTCGCGGCGATCTCCTCTACCTTGCCGAAGCGGCCCAGCGGAATCCGGCTCTGGACCTGCGCGTTGCCCTCGCTGCCGAATTGCGCATGTAGCGGAGTCCAGACCGGGCCGGGGCTGATGACGTTGACCCGAATGCCGCGCGGAAGCAGTTCGGCCGACAGCGTCTTGGCGAGCGAGATCAGCGCTGCCTTGCTCGCCGCGTAGACCGACGAACCCGGCATGCCGATGTGCGCGTTGATCGAACCGTTGAGCACGATGGAAGCGCCCGGGTTCAGCAGCGGGGCAAGGGCCTGTATCTGGAAGAAGGCGCCCTTGACGTTGGCATCGAAGCTCGTGTCCCACTGAGCCTCGGTGATGTCGGCGAGCGCGCCGAACTTGGCCGCTCCGGCGTTGATGAATACCGCATCGAGCATGATGCCGCGGTGCGTGAGCTGTTCGGCAAGCGCTTGCGCATCGGCGATGCGTCCGCTGTCGTTCTGCAGGCCGATCGCGCGGTCGCCGAGCTGCTTCTGCACACGGTCGAGTGTGCCGGCGTCACGGCCCGTGAAAACGACGCGAGCACCCGCATCGATGAATGCCTGTGCGCTGCCGAGACCGATGCCGCTGGTGCCGCCGGTGACGAGAACCGATTTGTTGTCGAAACGTGCCATGGTGATGCTCCTGGGAAAATGGCTGGTCGGCGATGACCGTGAGGCCATCTTGGCGATCCCGAGGGCGTCTGCCGTATTACAATTTCGACGAACACGTGCGAAGGAGTCGAACATGTTGTCGGCCGATGAACTGGCCCTGCTCGAAGCGATTCGCGAAACCGGCAGCCTGTCGCGCGCAGCCGCACGGCTGGCCAAGGCTCCCTCGACGATTTCGCACGCCGCCCGACAGCTCGAAGCGCGCTTCGATGCGCTGCTGTTCGATCGCCGTCGCTACCGCCTGCAACTCACGCCGGCGGGCCAGTTGCTGGCGATCGAAGCGGCGCGCCTGCAGCAGGATGTTTCTCGTCTTACGCGTCGCGTGAAGCAGGTCGCCGGTGGTTGGGAAGACCGGCTTTGGATCGTCAGCGACGAGATCGTCGAATTCGATCTGCTGCTGCCGTCGATCCGCCGTTTCGACGCGCTGAATTCGGGCGTCACGCTGCGGCTCACGCACGAAGTGCTTGGCGGTACTTGGGAGGCCCTGCGCGATGGGCGTGCCGATCTGGTCATCGGAGCGACCAACGAGCCGCCGGTGATTCCGACGCTGCGCTGGTTCGAACTCGGCGTCATGGATTGGGTGTTCGCGGTTTCGCCGCGGCATGCACTCGCCAGCGCCAGGGAGCCGCTCGAACGCGAAGCGATCGCAGTGCATCGCTCGGTGGTGGTTGCCGACTCTTCGCGGCACATCGACGGGCGCCGCTATGGGGTGCTCGGAGGCCAGGCCACGCTTGCGGTACCGGGCATGCGCGAGAAAATCCTGGCCCAGCGCGATGGGTTGGGCGTGGGCTGGCTGCCACGGGCGCGCGTCGCCTCGCTGCTGAAGCGCGGCGAGCTGATCGAGAAAGCCGTCGCCGATCCGCGTGAGCCGAACCTGCTCTACGTCGCTTGGCGCGGAGACCACCAGGGCCGGGCACTCGACTGGTGGCTCGATCAGCTCAAGCAGAAGCGGTTGGCGAACCTGCTCGTGCGGGGCATCGACCGTTTCGTATAGAGAGAGTGAGCATGGCGATTCGAATCGTGCGATTGGGTAGCGAGAGGACGGCGGGCGAAGGCCTGCGCATCGGCACCGTGCGTCGTCCGCCGCGCGGCGTGCCGAAATCCCAATTCGCATCGTTGAACTGGTACGACGTCTGGTATCCGAATCTGGCGCCGAGTGCGGAACTCATGCAGGCGGGGCGTGCTGCGGGTACGGACGCCGAGTGGACTCGTTTCGCCAAGGCGTATCGGACCCAGATGGCGACGCCCGACAACAGTCGCTCGCTCGATCTACTCGCGGCCTTGTCGCACGGCAGCGATTTTTCGGTCGGCTGTTATTGCGAGGATGAGGCGCGCTGTCATCGCTCGCTGCTGCGAGCATTGCTCGCGGAGCGAGGCGCTCGTATCGTGGCTTGAGCTGCGATGCGGCACGCCGCGTAAGCCGCCATGCTCAACGAACGATCGCGAGCCCGTCCGCACTCGCGGCGACGAGCCGATCGCCCGCAGCCGGCTGCACTTCCCAGCCACCCGTGAAGACGCCGAACGAAGGCAGCACCGTGAGCGATTCGCGTAGCCAGAACACCGGCAGCCGCAGGCGCTCGCGGCGCGTTTGCAGCTTGAATACCGGATGCACGTGACCGCCGAGCGCGTGGCCGAGCGGCGAGGGCGCCGCATCGTGCATGAGCGCGAACGGCGCCTCGACTTGCGGTGCGTTGAGCCAGTCCAGTCGCCAACGCGGCGGGACGCCGCTGCGCTCGTCGTGATTGCCTTGCACGATCTCGATGCGCAGCGCCGCGTGCTGCCGGCGGAACGCATCGAATTGCGCATGCCAGGCTTCGCCGTCGTCGAGCCGCGCATGGAACAGGTCGCCGAGCACGAGCAGTCGCCGAGCTGCATGCCGCTCGATCAGCGCGGACAGCCGTTGCAGGTCGTGCAGTGTGGATCCGGTCGGCACCGCGATGCCCGAACGACGGAACACGCTGCCCTTGCCGAGATGCACGTCGGCGACGATCACGGTTTTCTCGCGTGGCCAGTACACGGCGCGCTCGCTGTCGAGCAGCAGGTCTTCGCCCGCGATGCGCCAAGCCAGCGTCTTCAAGCGCGGGCCTTGCGGCGCTTGGGCGATGCCGATTCGTGCGCCGCCGTCTCGATCTGTTCGAGCATGCGCGCGATGCGCTGCTGCAGGGCTTCGCTCGAAATCTGGTGGCTGTTGAGCCGGTCGGCCCACAGCGGAAACGCGAGCGGGGTGAAGCGTTCGACGTCGACGATGTCGAACGCCGAATCGCGCAGGCGGACGAGCGTTTCGGCCAGGCGCCGGTAGTCGAGCTGCTGTTCGAGCGCTTCGATCAAGGCCTGTCGCGTGAGCAGGTTGCCCTCGTCGTAGCGCGTCAGCACGTCGTAGATCAGGCCACTCGAGACCTGCACCTGCTTCACGCTCTTGCCGGCGCCCGGATAGCCTTCGAACACCAGGCCGGCGATGCGCGCGATCTCGCGAAAGCGGCGGCGCGCCATCTCCGAGGCATTCAGGCTCGCGGGCAGATCGCGAGCCAGATCGTCGGGCGACAGCAGCACATGCAGGCTGGCGGCATCGAGCTCCGGCAGCTCGCGTGAAACCAGTTCGAAGCCGTAGTCGTTGACCGAGAAGCTGCAGGTGAGCGGCGCGCGTTGCGCCAGGCGCCAGGCCAGCAGCGCCGAAAGGCCTTCGTGCACGTGGCGTCCGGCCATCGGATAGACGAACCAGTGCTGGCCTTCGCGCGAGCGCGCGCGCTCGATCAGCAGGCGTCCCGGCGCGGGCAGGCGCGACCAGCGCCGCTGCACGCCGAGCAGCGGTGCGAGCGCCTGCAGCTCGGCGGCCGCCGGCTGATCGCCGAGCGCTCCGGCGAGCACTTCGGTCAGCGTTTCGGCGAGCTCGGACGACAGCGGCATGCGGCCGCCCATCCAGCGCGGGATCATCTGCGTACCGGCTTCGGCGCGCACGTAGGCCGTCATGTCGCGTACGCGGATCAGGCTCAGCCGACGCCCCGCGAACGTGAAGCCGTCGCCGGGCTTGAGCCGGGCGACGAAGCTCTCTTCGACGCTGCCGAGCGAGGGCCCGCGCAGGTAGCGCACGCGCACCATGTTGTCGGAGACGATGGTGCCGACCGCGAGCCGATGGCGCTTGGCGAGCGTGGCGTCGTCGACGTGCAGCAGGCCGTCGCGCTCGACCACCTTGCGGTACTGCGGATACGCCGCGAGCGCCGGGCCGCCGCGCATGACGAAGTCGAGTACCCAGCGCCATTCGGCATCGGACAACCGCTCGTAGGCGTGCGTGCCGGCGATCTGCGTGCGGATTTCGTCGGCGCTCAGGCGGGCGGTGAGCGCGAGCGTGACGACGTGCTGGGCGAGCACGTCGAGGCTGTTGCGCAAGGGCCGGCGTGCTTCGATGTGTCCGCGCTGCGCGGCCAGGCGCGCGGCAGCGAACTCGGCGAGTTCGAGCGCCAGCGTCGGCACGCAGACGATGCGGCTGGCCGCGCCGGGCCGATGTCCGCTGCGGCCCGCGCGTTGCAGCAGTCGCGCCACGCCCTTGGGGCCGCCGATCTGCAGCACCTGCTCGACCGGCCCGAAGTCGACGCCCAGATCGAGGCTCGAGGTCGCCACCACTGCGCGCAGGCTGCCGTCGCGCAGGCCCTGCTCGACTTCGCGGCGCAGCGTGGTGTCGAGCGAGCCGTGATGCAGGGCCATCGGCCAGTCGGGGCGCGCCTCCTGCAGCGCCGTGAACCAGCGCTCGGCCTGCGAGCGCGTGTTGGTGAACACCAGCGAGGTGCCCGCGCGTTCGAGCTCGGCGACCACCTGCGGCAGCTGCGGCAGACCCAGATGCCCGGCCCAGGCCATGCGCTCGACCTTCGGCGGAATCACCGTGTCGATGCGCACCGTCTTGCGTTGCTCGCCCGCGATCAGGCGCGCCTCGCGCTGCGGGCCGACGAGTACGCGCGCGGCCTCGTCGAGATTGCCGAGCGTCGCCGACAGGCCCCAGACGCGCAGCGCCGGCGCGAGCGCGCGCAGCCGTGACAGGCACAGCTCGGTCTGCACGCCGCGCTTGGTTCCGAGCAGCTCGTGCCATTCGTCGACGATCACCGCCGACAGACCGGCGAACTGCGCAATCAAATCGGCATACGAGAGCAGCAGGGACAGCGATTCGGGCGTGGTCACGAGCGCCTGCGGCAGCCGCTTGCGCTGGCGCGCACGCGCCGCGCTGCCGGTGTCGCCGGTGCGCAGCTCCACGGTCCAACCGCAGCCGAGTTCCTCGGCCGCACGCTGCAGGCCCGCCGTGGTGTCGGCCGCCAGCGCGCGCATCGGCGTGATCCAGAGCAGGCGCAGCGGCTCGTGCTCGCCATCGGCCTGCAGTAGCGCGCCGATCCACGCGGCCAGGGTCTTGCCGCTGCCGGTGGACGAATGGATCAGCCCCGATTCGCCCGCCGCGTAGGCGGCCCAGGCCGAACGCTGGAAATCGGCGATGTGCCAGCCGCGGCGGCTGAACCAGGACTCGACGGCGGCCAGATCGATCATGTGCGTGAGCCTAAGGCGTTCCAACCGACGGCATAATGAAGGCCCGTCGCAGACCCGTTCCAGCCCGTTCCTCATGGCCATCGCTCAGGCGAGCAAGCAGCACGCGGAGATGGCGCGCCAGATCCAGGCGCACGACTGGAGCTGCAGCGGTCTCGGTCCGATGGACGGCTGGCCCACCTCGATGCGCACCGTGGTCGAACTGAGCCTGCGCTCGCCGGCCGCGATGATGAGCTGGTGGGGCCCCGATGCGATCATGATCTACAACGACGCCTACATCCCGATCGCGGGTGCCCGGCACGGGCGGCTGCTCGGCGTATCGGTGTTCGAAGGCTGGCCCGAAGTGGCTGAGCTCAATCGCGCGATTCTCGCCAGCGTTCAGGCCGGGAAAACCCATTCGTTGCGCAACGAGCATCTGGTGCTCTATCGCAATGGCGTTGCCGAAGACGTCTGGCTCAACGTCGATTACAGCCCGGTCGAAGACGGACAGCGCGGCGTGATCGGCGTGCTCTGCATCGTCACCGAAACTTCGGTCTCGCAGCTCACCGAGCGCCGGCTCGCGGCGAGCGAGGCGCGCCTGCGCAACATGCTCGACGAGCAGCGGCGCACCGGCGAGCAGCTCATCGAGGCGCAGCGCCAGCAGGCCGCGATTCTCGATGGCATCGGCGATATCTTCTACGCGCTCGACCAGGATTTGCGCTTCACGTTCTTCAATGCGGCCGCGGAGCGCTTCACGCGGCGCTCGCGCGGCGAGGTGCTTGGCCGCAGGCTCGTCGAGGCGATGCCCGAGACCGCCGGCAGCATGATCGAATCGCTGTTCAGGCGCGTGTTGCAGACGCGCCGACCCAAGCGTCTCGAGATGGGTTCGCTGACGCGTCCCGGACGCTGGCTCGATCTGCGCGTGTTCCCCACCGAGGAGGGCCTCGGCGTCGCCGTCATCGATCTGACCGACCAGCGCGCGGCCGAAGTGGCTTTGCGCGAATCCGAATCGCGCTTCCGGCTCGTGGTCGAGACACTGCCGCAGCTGGTCTGGACCTGCCTGCCCGACGGCCGCTGCGACTACCTGAGCCGCCAGTGGCTCGAATACACCGGCGTGCCGGTCGAAGAGCAGCTCGGCACGCGCTGGATCGAGCTCGTGCATCCCGACGATCGCGAGCAGGCCGCCAGGCATCGCGCCGGGGCGCTCGCGGGCGCGCACGACTACGACGTCGACTACCGCATCCGCCGTTACGATGGAGAATACCGCTGGTTCAAGACGCGCGGCCTGCCGGTGCTCGGCAGCGACGGCCGCGTCGCGCACTGGTTCGGCACCTCGACCGACATCCAGGACATCATCGCCGCGCGCGAGCTGCAGGCGAGCCTTCGGCAGCAGCTCGAAGCGCAGGTGGCGCTGCGCACGCGCGAGCGCGATCGTCTGTGGAGCGTGACGCAGGATCTGGCGCTGGTCGCCGACCGCGAGGGGCGTTTCCTGGAGGTCAATCCGGCCTGGAAGCGGATGCTCGGCTACGACGACGAGGAGTTGCTCGGCAAGACCTCGGAGTGGCTCGAGCACCCGGACGATCGCGAGAGAACCCAGCGTGCGCGCGTGCAGACCGGCGGTGGGCAGGCGCTGTCGCTGCTCGAAAACCGCTTCAGGAGCAAGGACGGCCAGTACCGCTGGCTCGCTTGGTCGGCCGTGCTCGACGGCGATCAGATCTACGCCACCGCGCGCGACGTCACCTCGCAGAAACTCGCCGAAACCCGGCTGCTCGATGCGCAGGCGCAGTTGCGCCAGGCACAGAAGATGGAAGCCATCGGCCTGCTCACGGGCGGCATCGCGCACGACTTCAACAACCTGCTCGCGAGCATCCTGGCCTCGCTGCAGCTCGCCGAACGCGCGCGCGCGGACGAGGTTCGGCGCTTTCTCGAAACCGCGATGAGCTCGGTGCAGCGCGCGGCCTCGCTGACGCAGCGCCTGCTCGCGTTCGGCCGCCGCCAGGCGCTCGACATCCGCGCGATCGACGTCAACGAGCTGATCCGCTCGATGCAGGAAATGATCGAGCGCACGCTGGGCTCGTCGATCGCGGTGAGCACCGAGCTGGCGAGCGACAGCGGCCGGGCGCTCGCCGATCACAACCAGCTCGAGAGCGCGCTGCTCAACCTCGTCATCAACGCACGCGACGCAATGCCCGAAGGCGGGCGGCTGCGCATCCGCACGCAGCGCTTGCTCGCCGATGCGGACTATTGCGCGCGCAACGCCGGGCTCACACCCGGCGAGTACCTGGCGCTGAGCGTGCAGGACAGCGGCACCGGCGTCGCCGCGGACATCGTCGACAAGATCTTCGATCCGTTCTTCACCACCAAGCCGCTCGGGCAGGGCACCGGGCTCGGGCTTTCGATGATCTATGGCTTCGTCAAGCAGCTCGGCGGCCATGTGCAGATCGACACCGAAGTCGGCCGCGGCACCACTGTGTACCTGTTGCTGCCGGGCACGCGTTCGTCGGCCGTCACGCGGCTGGAATCGCCGAGCCCGCTCGCCGCTCATGCGCTGCAGACCTCGGCGGCCGAGACCATCCTGCTGGTCGAGGACAACGCTGATCTGCGTGATCTCGCGGCCAAGATCCTCGGCGAACTCGGCTATCGCGTGCTCAAAGCCGAGAACGGCGAAGAAGCGCTGGAGGTTCTCGAACGGCAGGCGGTGGACCTGCTCGCGACCGATGTCGGCCTGCCGGGCCTGAACGGCCGCCAGATCGCCGAGATCGCGAGGCAGAAGCGGCCCGATCTGAAGGTGCTGTTCATCACCGGCTACGCGGAAAGCGCCGCGCGCGAAGCCGGGTTTTCCGAAGCCGGAATGGCGATGATCAGCAAGCCCTTCAGCATCGACGGGCTGGCGGCGAAAGTGCGGCAGGTGCTCTCGGCCTGAGCCCGAGGCCGTTCAGTCCGCGATCGCGCGGAAGGTCACCACGAGCACGTCGCGATACGCCGGCTTTGCCGGATCGATCGGCTGCACCGGGGTCACGCCGTGAAAGACGCGATGATCGTCGATCAAGGTGGCGTCGAACGGATGCGTGAGCGTGAAGCTGCCCAGATCGCGATCGTCGGGCGAGTGGATCGTGGTGGTGCCGCTGGCAATGTTGATGCGCCGGATCAGCAGCACGAGTACGTAATCGACGCCGTCGCGATGCTTGCCCTCGGGCGTCGGTTTGCCGCTCTCGCCCGGAATCGCCTCGATGCGGAACTGATGCAGCTCGACGTGCCAGCGCCTGGCCTGCGGCGCGAGCTTGCCGAACAGCGCGTGGCAGCAGCGCAGCGCAGCCTGCAGGCTCGGACCTTGCGCAATCGCGTCCGCCACCGGCTCGAACCAGCGCGCCACGCCGCCATTGAGACGGTTGTATTCGAGCCCCTGGTAGTGCGGCTGGTGCGGCTGCCGCTCGATGCCGACGGCATCGGCCGCGAACACCGCGTAGCGGCGACGCCTATAGCGCCCGCCGTCGGCCATGAAGGCGTCCACCGGCATGTCGTCCCAGCTCGCGGTGAACGCGGCCCAATCGCTCAGCGGGCCCGCGGCTTCGAGCAGCCGGCGCATCGCGGGCGCTTCGACGAACACGTGGCCATCGACCGCCAGCGCCCGTTCGATCGCCTCGACGGAGGTCGCGGGAACGGGCGGGACGGGAGCCTGGCTCATGGATTTTTAGGGGCGGCGCGTGGCGGCGGGGCAGCTGGGGCGCAGGATCATCCGCCCGAGCATTATTCGCGTCAACGCCGCGAGCCCCTACGCCGACATGAACAGCCCGCCATTGACCGGCAGGTTCGCGCCGGTGATGTAGCCCGCGTCCTCGTCGGCGAGAAAGCGCACGGCGCGCGCGATCTCGGACGGCTCGGCCATGCGGCCGACCGGCACCTGGGCGAGCACGGCGGCGAGCGCTTCGGGCTTGATCGCGGCGGTCATCGGCGTGCGCACGTAGCCCGGCGAAACCGTGTTGACGGTGACGCCGTAGCGCGCGCCTTCCTGCGCGAGCGCCATCGAGAAGCCGTGCATGCCGGCCTTAGCGGCCGAGTAGTTGGCCTGGCCGAACTGGCCTTTCTGGCCGTTGACCGAGGCGATGTTGACGATGCGTCCGTACCGCTGGGCGCACATGGCCTCGAACACCGCCTTGCAGCAGTGGAACACGCTGTCGAGATTGCTCGCGATCACCGCGCGCCATTGCTCGAGCGACATCTTCGCGAAGCGCGCATCGCGCGTGATGCCGGCCGCGTTGACCAGCACGTCGACGCCGCCGAGCCGCGCGATCGCCGCCTGCATCGCGGCCTGCGCCGAGGCCGCGTCGGCCAGGTCGCCAAGTTCGGCGTCGATGCGGGCCGCGGGATCCCCGAGCGAATCGCGCCAGGCCGGCAGCCGCTCGCTGTCGGACGGATGGCCGATGGCGACCACACGCAGGCCCGCCGCGGCGAGCTGCCGGCAGATTTCGCTGCCGATGGCGCCGGTGCCGCCGGTGACGATGGCCCTGCGTGGACTGGAGGTGCTCATGGACGCTCGTCCCGTGTGAGGTTTCAGGCGATTATCAGGCGCGCACGCGGGTGATTCTGCGGTGCATTGTGCGCGAATCGCCGGGGGCTCCGTCGAGTGCGTAGCCGAACGTCTCGGCCGGATACGGTAGCCTGCCGCTCCAAACCGGGGCGAGGCCCCTTTCATGCGGAGTTTTTGATGGCAACGGTTCACTTCATCGGCGGCGAAAAGGGCGGAGTCGGCAAGTCGCTGCTCGCGCGCCTGCTGGCGCAATACCTGATCGATCGCAAGCAGCCTTTCCTGGGTTTCGACTCCGATCGCTCGCACGGGGCGCTGCTGCGCTTCTATTCCGGCTATGCCTCGCCGGTAGCCATCGATCGCTTCGAGAGCCTGGACGCGGTGCTCGAAGCCGCCGCCGAAGAACCCGATCGCCGCATCCTGGTGGATCTCGCGGCGCAGACGCACGAGCCGCTGGTGCGCTGGCTCGACGAATCCGGCGTGATCGAACTCAGCGAGGAGCTGGGCCTGTCGATCCGCTATTGGCACGTGATGGATTCGGGACGCGATTCGGTGGACCTGCTCGCGCGCTGGCTCGACCGATTCGGCAACCAGCTGCCGCTGGTGATCGTGCTCAACGCGGCGCGCGGCGACGACTTCGCGATCTTCGAGCGATCCGGCCTGCGCGAACGCGCCACCGCGCTGGGCGCGACGATCATCGAGATCCCACGCCTGCACGAAGCGGCGATGACCAAGATCGATGCGCGCAGCATCAGCTTCTGGGCCGCAGCCAACAGCGAAGACCGGAGCCACACGGGCCTGGGTCTGCTCGAACGCCAGCGAACCAAAGTCTGGCTACGCAAGTCCTACGAAGCCCTGGAAACCGTGGAGATCTGAAATGGAATTTCGCCAGCTTGGACGCTCGGGGCTCAAAGTCCCCGCGCTGTGTTTCGGCACCGGCACTTTCGGCGGCGTCGGCGAGCTCTTCAAGAAGTGGGGCGCATCGGACGTCAAGGAGGCAACGCGGCTCGTCGACGTCTGCCTCGAATCCGGGCTCAATTTCTTCGACACTGCCAACATCTACTCGGCGGGCGCTTCCGAACAGATTCTCGGCCAAGCCATCAAGGGCCGCCGCGATCGAGTGCTGATCGCGAGCAAGGGCACGTTCACGACCGGCCCGTCGCCGAACGACAAGGGCTCGTCGCGCTACAACCTGATCCGTGCCTGCGAAGCCAGCCTCGAGCGGCTCGGTACCGACCATATCGATCTGTACTTCATGCACGGCTTCGACGCGCTCACGCCGGTCGAAGAGCAGCTGCGTGCGCTCGACGATCTGATCACCGCGGGCAAGATTCGCTACATCGGCTGCTCGAATTACTCGGGCTGGCACGTCATGAAGGCACTCGCGACGAGCGAGCGCGACGGCTTGGCGCGTTACGTGAGTTACCAAGGCTATTACTCGCTGCTGCATCGCGAGTACGAGTGGGAGCTCATGCCGCTCGCGCTCGATCAAGGTCTCGGCACGATGGTCTGGAGCCCGCTCGGCTGGGGCCGCCTGACCGGCAAGATTCGCCGCGACAGCGTCGGTAGCGGGCGCATCGCCCAGGGCGGGGCAGTAGGCGGTCCGGCGGTCGAGGACGAGCACTTGTACAAGGTCGTGGACGTGCTCGATCAACTCGCCGAAGAAACCGGCAAGAGCGTGCCGCAGGTCGCGCTGAACTGGCTGCTGCAGCGCCCGAGTGTGAGCTCGCTGGTGATCGGAGCGCGCAACGAAGAGCAGCTGCGCCAGAACCTCGGTGCGATCGGCTGGAAGCTCAGCGTCGAGCAGATCGCCAAGCTCGATGCGGTGAGCCGACGCGCGCCGATCTATCCCTACTGGCACCAGATGGATTTCGACGAGCGCAATCCCAAGCCGACGCAGTGGTGACGTTCGCGTGAGTCACAGGAAGGCCGGTCTGCGGCCTTCCTGTCTCATGCAAGCCGGCGCCGTTCGTTCAGCAGCCAATCGCTGCCCCAGGGAACACTATGCGCTGGTTCTTGGATCCAGCGAGATAAGCCCATGCCGAATTCAATGCGCCTGCTTTCAGGCATCGCCTTCGCGCTGCTGGCTTCATGCAAGCAGCAAAGCGAACCCGGCTCCATCGCACCGGGGCCTGCCTCGCAGCCTCCGACGGCCGAAAGTCCGCAGACTCAGGCGGTCCCCGGTTCGCCTGCTGATGCACCCGCATCGTTCGCCGAAACCGCCCCGATCGGGTTCGAAGGCTTCGGGCCTGCGCATTTCGGCGACGACGAAGAATCCGTTCGCCAATCCTGGGGTAGGCCCTTGAAGATCACGGGCACTGACCAGGACAGCTGCCGCCTGCTGATTCCGGAGCCCAGGATCGGATCGACGTATCGCATCGTCTTCATGCTCGAAGACAAGAAACTGGTGCGCTACGTGGTGGACGTCGATCAATATCTGGCGCCCGGCGGGCTCAAGGTCGGCGCGAGCGCGGACGAAGTGCTCAAGGCTTACGCCGGACACGTCGAGGCGATGCCGCACAAGTACGTCGAAGGCGCGCAGTATCTGGTCGTCACGCCCCCGCAGGGCGGCGACAAGCGCCTGCTGTTCGAGACCGATGCGCAGGGCAAGGTCATCGCCTGGCGCATCGGCCTGATGCCGCAGGTGATGTACGTCGAAGGCTGCTCGTAGGCCGAACGAAAAGCGCCTGCATCCCGCCTTCGCGGGCCGGATGCAGGCGCTTTTTCCGTTGTTGCGAGCGCAACGCTTCGAGGCTTACTTCAGCTCGACCACGTCGATCTGGAACAGCGAGGTCGTGCCGCTGACTTCGTTGCCGACCGCCAGCATCGGCTTGCCGTTGGGGCTGTTGTCGGCCGGGATGAAGTGCAGGCCTTCAGGGCCGACGTCACCGGCCGTGGGATCGCTGGCCAGCTTGGTGAAATCGCGCGTGTTGAGGTACTGCACGAAGCGTGCGTTCTGCGGGTTGCTGACGTCGTAGACCATGACGCCGCCGATGCGCTCGAGGCCGATGAACGCGAACGTGTGGCCGCCGATCTTGCCGAGCGCGACCCCTTCCGGCTCCGGACCCTTGTTGTCGCTGCGGTCGTCGAAGTTGTTGTTGTCGTTGCTCGCATTGAAGAAGCCCGGATTGCGCTGCGCGACGATGCGCTCGAATTCCGATCCGCTGTCATATACCTGCGCGCCGTCCGAATTCCAGATGCTGAACGAGCGGCCGCCGAGCACCAGCAGCTCCTGCAGCTCGCCGGCCGCATTGGTTTTCGCGCCGTACGGGGTGATGGTCAGGCGGCCAAGGTTGGCGTCGAGCTTGAGCGTGGCCGCATCGGGAAAGATCGTCGCGTCGAGCGCGGCGGCCTTCACACGCTTGGTTTCTTCGCCCGGGATGAAGTCGTTGCGGTCGTCGCCTTCGTTGGCGGTGACGTAGTAGGTCTTGCCGTTGAAGTCGTAGGCGGCGATCGCGTCGGGCTGATAAAGGCCCTTCACCGGCCAGTTGCGAATGTTGATGCGGCCGTCGCGATCGCTGGCATCGAGTTCGTTGCCGATGATCGAGTGATCCTTGAGGCCGAACGGACGGATGTCGACGAGCGTCGGGCTGGCGATGTCGCTGAGGTCGATCACCGCGGCTGCGTTGGCTTCCTGCAGCGTGGCCCAGGCGGTCTTGCCGTCCGGCGAAATGGCGATGTACTCCGGCTCCAGATCCTGCGCGACGCTGGAGCCCGGGCCGTAGATGCGCACGCCCTTGGCGCGAAGCTCGTCGGCCCTGTCGTTGTAGGCCTCGAAGCCGAGCGTCTTCACGGTGGCCGCGGCGACGCCGGCGCGCAGATCGATCACGCTGATCGAGCCGACCGGGTCGACCGCATAGCCTGCGTCGGGTTCGCCCTCGTTGGCGACCAGCACGGCCTTGCCGTCCGGCGTGAAGGTGAGCATGTCGGGCAGGGCGCCCACCGCCACTTCGCCGAGCTTGGCGAGCGAACTCGAGTTGTAGAACTCGACCTTGCCGTTGTCGGTCTTGGTGCCGGCCTGGATCGCCACCGCGACGATGCCGCCCGACACCGCCACGCTGTTCGCGCTGCCGCCTTCGGACTGGATGCTGCCGAGCTTGGCCGGCGCGCTGGGATTGGCCGCATCGAGCACGTCGATGCTCACTTCGGCCGCGTTGACCACGAACAGGCGTTTGGTGGCTGGATCGTAGGTGACGATTTCGGCGGCGCTTTCTTCGGTCAGGCCCGACACGTAGCGGCCGAGCAGGCTCAGCTCGATCAGCACGCTGTTGGTGCCGGGCTCGCCGACGGCGCCGTCTTCGCCAGCCGGGCCGGTCGCACCGTCGGAACCATCATCACCCGAGCATGCGGAAAGGCCGGCAGCGAACAGCATCGCGGCCAGCGACAGAGCGTACTTCTTCATCAAAAAACTCCCGTTCCTGGAATTCGATCGTGTATCGAAGAACCGCGAACGGTAGGTCGGCTTTGCGACAGGCCGGTGACAGCGGAATGACGATTCGGTTGCGCATCGAGCGCGCATCGAGCGCGCATCGAGCGCGCATCGAGAGCCGGTAGTTTCACTGTGCCGACGCGCGCTTGGGCACCTCGTCAGCTGTGCTTCATGCGCGCGCCCGGATGATTTTTGGGCTTGGCGGTGGGGCGCTACGCAGCTTCATCCTGACTTTCCAAGACTCATTACGGAGTTCATCACATGAAAAAGCAGCTCTCGCTCGTGCTCTTGGCGTCCGCGCTCGGTCTGGCTTCGCTGCCCGCGTTCGCCGATTGCGTGTCCTCGGCCCAGGCCGTCGAATCGGATATTTCCAAGCTCTCCAGCCAAGTGAAGAAAGAGAAGGCGCAACGCTCGATCTCGCTGGCCGTCGAAAGCGCGCAGAGCGGCAACGAAGCGGCGTGCGAGAAGCATTTCAAGGAAGCCAAGCGCATCGCGGGCATTCGCGGCGAGGCGGTCTCCAGCCGCTGATCGGCCCTAGAGCAGGCGCTTGATGGAGCCCGCGAACAGCTCCATCAGGCGATCGAACCAGCCGCGCCGTTTCCACTGCGCGAGCCGGATTTCGCCGGCATGCCGCAAGTCGTGCTCGAACACGCGTTCGAGCTCCTGCGCGAAGCTCGCATCGACGATGAAGGCGTTGGCTTCGTCGTTGTGAAACAGGCTGCGATAGTCGAGGTTGGCGGAGCCCACGGTGGCCCAGACGCCATCGATGACGGCGGTCTTGGCGTGCAGCATCGCCTGCTGGTATTCCCAGATGCGCACGCCGGCCTTGAGCAGCCGCGCGTAGCGTCGACGGCCCGCGTAGTGCACCAGCGGCACGTCGCTGGCGCCCGGCAGCAGCAGCCGCACGTCGAGCCCGCGACGCGCGGCTGCCGCGAGTGCGCGGATCAGCCTGCCGTTCGGTGCGAAGTAGGCCTGCGTGATCCAGATGCGCTCGCGTGCGAGCCGGATCGCCGACAGATAGGCGTGATAGATGCGCGGCTCGACACGGTATTTCGGCCGCAACTGCATCAGGTGCGACGGCGGTGCATCGGTGATCAGGTGATCGACGAAATCCTCGCCCTGGTCGGTGATCGCGCAAACCCGCGCCTGTGCGTCGGCGATCGGCTCGCTGCAATAGCAGCCGTCTTCGTCGCGCAGCGCGCCGAGGCGTGCCCAGTACATCAGGAACATCTGCTGGAACTCGGCCACCGCCGGGCCTTCGAGCATCACCTGCGTATCGCGCCAGCCGCGCTCGCTGCCGACGGCGGGCGTCGGATCGTCCGGTGAGCGCCGGTATTCGTCGGTGATGTTGACGCCGCCCGTGAACGCCACGCGGCCGTCGACGATCAGCGTCTTGCGATGCGAGCGCCGGGTCATGCGCCAGACCCGCGGGTTCTTGAACGGGTTGATGCTGTTGAACTCGCGCAGCTCGACACCGGCCTCGCGCAGCGCATCGCGATACTCGTCGCCCGCGCCCGAAGCGCCGAGTCCATCGAGCATCAGCCGCACTTTCACTCCGGCGCGGGCGCGCTGCTGCAGCACCTCGCCGTAGCGCGTGCCGAGATCGTCGTCGGTCAGCAGGTAGGTTTCCAGATGCACGTGATGCTGCGCGTTTGCGATCGCGCGCAACTGCGCCTCGTGCGCCTGCGGGCCGTCGAGCAGCAGCGTGAGCCGGTTGCCGCTCTTGAGCTCGCGCCCGGCGATCTTGCGCAGCGAGGCCTCGAACCAAACGGCGCGTTCCAGTGCTGCGGGGACGACCGGAGCGTTCACGGGCCCTAGTTTGCCGAGCCCGGCTTGAGCGGCGCGGGCACTTGGTCCGCCGGCATCATGCGCGTCTTCTGCGCGATGAGTTCGCGAATCTTCGGCACCGCCGCGAGCGCGGCGCGCTCCCCTTCGAGAATCGCCTTCTGCTTGGTTTCGAAGCTGGTCGTCGCCAGGCCTTTGACGTTCGGCGCGATGATCACATCCGCCGTCGGCAGCTCGTTGGCCTTCAGCGCATTGCCCATGATGTCGAAGGCCTTGAGCACCGCGGCCAGCGAGCTGTTGCTGGGCACTTCGGCGACCGGCTGACTGATGTCGACCGCGATGACGATCTCCGCGCCCATGCGCCGGGCGTAGCTGACCGGAACCGGGCTCACGGTGCCGCCGTCGACGTATTCCTCTCCGCTGATGACCGGCGAGACGAAGATGCCCGGAATCGCAGACGAGGCGCGCACTGCCTGGCCGACGTCACCGCGTGTGAACAGCACGCCTTCGCCCGTGCGCAGCTTCGCCGCCACGGCCGCGAAGGGTTTGTCGAGCGATTCGATCGGCCGGTTGCCGACCTTGTCGTTGATGAACTTCTGCAGCGCCTCGCCGCGCAGCAGGCCGCGACCGAAGAACTGCCAGTCCGCGAAGGCGGCGCGGTCGAGGTCGAAGGTCATTTCCTGCAGTTCGAAACCGCCGTGGCCGGCCGCGTAGAGCGCACCGACCACGCTGCCGGCGCTGGTGCCGACGACGAGGTCGGGCACGATGCCCTGCGATTCGAGCATCTTGAGCACGCCCACGTGCGCGAAGCCGCGCGCCGCGCCGCCGCCGAGCGCGATGCCGACCCGCGGCTTGACCGCGACCATCGGCGGTGGCTCGGCGGGTGGCGTGACAGGCTCGGGGTGGCTGGCGCAGGCGCTCAACAGCAAGGCGGCGAGCAGGATGAAGCGGCGGCGATGACGGAGGCGCGCGAGCGACGGCATGATCGGACGAAGGGGCGGCGGGAGCCTGATTCTACGGCCGAGCCGGGTGCCGGGGCTGAACGTGCAACGGCGCAACAATCGGATGGTTCGGCCGGGCGGGGCACGCGAAGATGCACCGCATCAGGAGAACGACATGACATCGACGACTTCGAACACCGCCGCGGCCGACCTCGACCGCATCAGCGCGCTGTGCCGCTACATCGAGACGCATCTCGACGAATCGCTCACGCTCGATCATCTCGCGGGCCAGGCCGGGCTGAGCCGGTTTCATCTGCAGCGCCGCTTCAAGGCCGTCACCGGCGTGAGCCCGCGGCAATACATCGAGGCCTTGCGCCTGCGCCGTTTCAAGAGCGGGCTGCGCGACGAGGCGGCCGTGAGCGATGCGATCACCGACGCGATCTTCGACGCCGGCTTCGGCTCGGCCAGCCGGCTCTACGAGCGCACGGCCGCGCATCTGGGCATGACGCCGGGGCAGTATCGCGCGGGCGGCAAGGGCGTGAGCCTGTCGTACGCGGTCGAGCAAACCGAGCTGGGGCCCTTGCTGATGGCCGCGAGCGATCGCGGGCTTTGCTTCGTGCAGTTCGGCGACAGCGAAGCGGGTTTGCTCGAACAGCTCGCAAGCGAGTTTCCGCAGGCTTCGATCACGCCGATGCCGGCCTCGTCGGCCGCGCAGTTCTCGGCCTGGATGCAGGCGCTGTCGGCGCATCTGCAAGGCCGCGCGCCGGCCACCGGCCTGCCGCTCGACCTACGCGGAACCGCGTTCCAGCATCGCGTCTGGACTTATCTGCTGAGCATTCCGCCGGGCGAGCTGCGCTCGTACAGCGAAGTCGCCGAAGGCATCGGCAACGCGCGCGCGGTGCGCGCGGTCGCGAGCGCCTGTGCGTCGAACCGCGTCGGCGTGATCGTGCCGTGTCATCGCGTGATTCGCGGCGACGGCAGTCTCGGCGGCTACCGCTGGGGGCTGGATCGCAAGCGCGCGCTGATCGACGCCGAGCGGCGCATGCAGCCGCCCGGATCCGACGAGGTCGGTGGCCTTGCGGTCACTAGGAGCGGAAGATGAAATACACCGCCCCGACCATGCACAGTGCCGCCCACAGGAAGTCGAGCTTGATCGGCTGCTTCATGTAGAGCACCACGAACGGCACGAACACCGCGAGCGTGATGACCTCCTGCAGTATCTTGAGCTGAGGCAGCGACAGCGCCGACGAGCCGATGCGATTGGCCGGCACCTGCAGCAGGTATTCGAACAGCGCGATGCCCCAGGAGATCAGCGCCGCGATGATCCAGGGCTTGTCCTTGAGTCCCTTGAGATGGCCGTACCAGGCCATCGTCATGAAAATGTTCGACAGCACCAGCAGTCCCGCGGTCTGGCCCAGCACATTCCAGTTCATCGCTGCAGTCCCCATTTGTTGCGCAAGGTGGCATCCAACAAAAAGCCCCGCCGTAGCGGGGCCTTTTGACGAGGCGGTCGATCAATCGTCGTTCGAGGCGAAGCCCAGGATGTGCAGCAGGCTCGTGAACAGGTTGTAGATCGACACGTAAAGCGTGACCGTGGCGAGCACGTAGTTGGTCTCGCCGCCGTTCACGATCTCGCCGGTCTGGTACAGGATCATGCCGCACATCAGCAGTGCGAACATGGCCGACACCGCGAGCGCGAGCGGTTGCAGCTGTACGCCGAACAGCGAGGCGATCAGCACGCCGATGCTCAGCGCGAAGGCCAGCAGGATGCCGCCGACCAGAAAGCCGCGCATGAAGGAGAAGTCCTTCTTGCTCTTGACCGCGTACGCGGACAGGCCGAGGAAGATGGTGCCGGTGAGGCCCAGCGCCATCACCACCACCTGCGTGCCGTTGGCGAGGTGATTGATGTAGGCGTTGAGGATCGGGCCGAGGCCGAAGCCGAGCAGGCCGGTGACCGCGAACACCACGTAGATGCCGGATTCGGAATTCGCGGTGCGCGGAACCACGAACCACAGCAGACCCATCGCGGCGAACGAGCAGATCAGGCTCAAGCCATAGGGAGCGCCGATGGCCATCGACACGCCGGCCATCGCGGCACTGAACAGCAGCGTCATCGACAGCAGCAGATAGGTATTGCGCAGCACCTTGTGCGCAGGGGAGGCGGCGCCGGCGGTGCCGAAGCGACCGTTGGCGACGGTAGCGCCGCGGTATTGAGGTTGCAGGTCCTTCATGAGGCTCTCCTAAGGAACGTAGTGACCCAGGGTCATCGATCGGAGTCTAGCAAACGAATGCCCGGCGAGCCGGGCATTCGGTGCTGCAGTGAGACTCCGCGACAGCCGCGGGGTTCCGCTGACGCGAGCGTCAGCCGCCGCCGTCAGAACGGAATCAGCGAGCGCTTGAGCGTGTAGTGCAGGTAGCCGACGTTGGCACCCGCGCGCAGGCCGACGCCGGTGCGGATCGGAGCCAGCGTGATGTCGCCGCTGCGCTGATAGTTCACGCCGAGACCACCCACCACGTAGATGCTGCCGTCGACGCCCGGAAAGCGCTGCAGCATCTGATCGGTATTGCGCAGGTTGTAGACCAGCGTGAACGACTTCGACGCGTTGCCACCGAAATCCCAGCCCACCGACGGCCCCTGCCAGAAGATCGGCAGGCCGGCGCTGCCTTCGCTGCCCTTGTAGTAGAGCGTGCCCTTGCCGTAGCGCAGGCCGGCGATGAAAGCGCCGCCGCCTTCCTCGCCGAGGATGTAGGCGTTCGGCTGACCCTGGTCGGCGAATACCTTTTCGATGGCCTTGGCGAGTCCTTCGGTGGTGGCACCGAAGAAATCCCTGCCCTTGGCGAGGATTTCGTCCGAGGAATAAGTTTCCTGGCTGACCGGCTTGGCTGCGCCCTTTTCACCGGCCGGCGGCTCGTCCTGAGCGAGCGTGCTCATCGACGCGGTGATCGAGAACATCGACAACACCGCGGCGAACGCGGTCGTCACGACTTTATGCATGGTCCCACTCCAGGGCTTCGAAAGTGCACCAGTCTTGAGTCGCGTGATTAGCCGAAACTGAATCTTCGCCCAATCCAGGCGGGGCTGCTACATTCCGAAACTTCCAGCGATTAGAGCAATTAGAAAGGGAGGCCGGCTTGGAGCAGCCCAGTGTGCAGAACGAGCCCAACGAACGGGTCGATACCGTCGACCGCTACATCGCACGGCTCTACCGGTCGGTGCTCGCGGTTTCACCGAGCGACTACCGCAGCTGGGCGCTGAGTCGGCTCGCGCAGGTGGTTCCGCACGATGCCGCGATCTGGGCCAGCGGCAGCATCGAGAGCTTTCGTTTCCATACGGTGACGATGGTCGGCCTGCCGAAGGATTTTCCTTCGAGGCTCGAGGCCACCCATCATGTCAATCCGCTGTTCCAGCGCATCCTGGCCGACCTCGATCAGCCGACCGACATGGAAAGCGTGCTCGACGACGAGGCCTTTCACCGCAGCGAGCTATACCACCAGGCGTTCAAGCCGGTGGGCATCGAGCGCATCCTGAGCACCGCGCACATGGACGAGCGCAGCGGGCTCTATTCGCTCGTCACGCTGTATCGCAAGAACCCGCAGGCGCGCTTCAGCGCGGCCGAGAAGGATGCGCAGCGACGCATCAACTTCCATCTGTTCAACGCGCACTCGCACGCCTTCTTCGTCAACCAGCTGCAGGGCAGCGATCGTCCGCCCGGCAGCGGAGCGGCGGTGGTCGATGCCACCGGCGTGTTTCACGAAGTACAGCCGCGCCTGCTCGATTCGCTCGACCAGCATTTTCCGCGGCGCGCCAAGCCGCAGCAGCTGCCGTTTCCGCTGCCCAAGCCCGGCACCACGGTGATGGTCGACGGGCTCGCGGTGAAGTGCCAGCCGCTCGGCGACCTGTTCCTGCTGCACATCTGGGAAGCCGGCCCGCTCGACCGGCTCACCGCGCGCGAGCGCGAGATCGTCTACGCGGTCGCGCAGGGCCTGTCGTTCAAGCAGGCGGCGCGCAAGATCGGCGTGGCGCCGTCGACGGTCGCCAATCATCTGTATCGCGTGTATCGCAAGCTCGGCGTTTCGAGCCGCACCGAACTCGCCGGGCTGGTCTATCCGGCCGGCGACTAGCCTCGCGGCTCAGGCGCGGTGGTACGGATGTCCGGCGAGCAGCGTGGTCGCGCGATACAACTGCTCGGCGAGCAGCACGCGCACCAGCGCATGCGGCAGCGTGAGCTTGGATAGCGCCCATTTCTGCTGCGCTTTCTGAATCACTTCGGGGGCGTGGCCATCGGGCCCGCCGACCAGCAGGCAGACTTCGCGCGCATCGGCTTGCCAGCGCTTGAGCTGGTCGGCCAAGTCGAGGCTGCTCCAGTGCTCGCCGCGCTCGTCGAGCGCGACGATGCGCGATTGCTCCGGAATCGCCTTGAGCACGCGTTCGCCCTCGTGCTGCTTGGCGCGCGCGATGTCGGCGTTCTTGCCGCGCGGTGCCAGCGGCAGCTCGATGAGCTCGAGCCGGAACTCGCGCGGCAGGCGTTTGACGTAGTCCGTCCAGGCCGTCTCGACCCAGTCGGGCATGCGCCCGCCGACGCTGACGAGGCGCACTTTCACGAATGAAGCCTGGCCTCAGCCGTTGGCTTGGCGCGGCATGGACGGCCCCATGTCCCAGAGTTTTTCGAGCTGGTAGAACGCCCGCGTCTGCGCCTGCATGACATGCACCACGACGTCGCCGAGATCGACGAGCGCCCACTCGCCTTCTTCGAGGCCTTCCACACCCATCGATTTGAGGCCGGATTCGCGGGCTTTATCGACCACGTTGCGCGCGAGTGCGGCGACATGCCGGCTCGACGTGCCGGTGCAGATCATCATGGTGTCGGTGATGGTGGTGATTCCGCGCACGTCCAGGACGCGCAAGTCGATGGCCTTGAGGTCTTCGAGAGCATGGCGGGCGATGTCAGTCATTGGCTGGGTCTTCATCATGTGAGAGAAGGCTGATGTCCTCGGGGGTGAACGACGAGATCACGGCCTCGGGAACGAGGCCGCGTACGGACCGCCCCGCCTTGAGCAGCCGGCGGATGCGGGTTGAAGAAATCGACAGCGGCGGAATGTGCGCGGACATCCACAAACCATGCGGCCGCGCGTGCAGCTCGGAAGCCTCGTGCGCGCGCCGCCCACGCAGATGAGCGACGAGTTCGGGTGCCGGAGCCGGCGGCTCGAACGGGCGCTCGACGAACACCAGATGCGCCAGGTCGGTGATCTCGCGCCAGCGATGCCAGGCGTGGAACTGATTCGCCACGTCGTCGCCGAGCAACAGCACGAACGGACGATCGGGATGCTCCTGCCGCAGGCTCGCGAGCGTGTCGTAGGTGTAGGACGGCCCTTGCCGGCGCAGCTCGCGATCGTCGGCGATCAATCCGTCTTCGGTGCCGATGGCCAAGCGTACCCAGTCGAAGCGACGCTGCGGTGACACCTGCGGCGAATCGCGGTGCGGTGGCCTGGAGCTCGGAATCAAATGAACGGCAGACAGCGCGAGGCGTTCGCGCAGTTCCAGCGCGAGCCGCAAATGCCCGTTGTGGATGGGCGTGAAGGTGCCGCCGAAGATGCCGAGCGGAGCGTTCAGCGCCGCCACCCGATGCCGTTGCGCGGCCGACTCATGCGCCCCGGCTCATGAGAGGACGATTCTCAACGAACATTCCCGTCGCCGAGCACGACCCATTTCTGCGAGGTGAGCCCTTCGAGCCCGACCGGGCCGCGCGCGTGGAACTTGTCGGTGCTGATGCCGATCTCGGCGCCGAGGCCGTACTCGTAGCCGTCCGCGAAGCGCGTCGAGGCGTTGACCATCACCGAGCTGCTGTCCACCTCGCGCAGGAAGCGGCGTGCCTTGGTGTAGTTCTCGGTGACGATCGCATCGGTGTGGGCCGAGCTGTAGAGCGCGATGTGATCGAGCGCCTCGTCGAAGCCGTCGACCACGCGGATCGCGAGGATCGGCGCCAGATATTCCTCGCGCCAGTCGTCTTCGGTGGCCGGCCTGGCGTCCGGCAGGATGCGGCGCGTGCGTTCGCAGCCGCGCAGCTCGACGCCGGCTTCGCGATAGATCGGCGCGATGCGGTCGAGCGCCTGCTGCGCGACCGCCGCGTCGACGAGCAGCGTTTCCATCGTGTTGCAGGTGCCGTAGCGCTGGGTCTTGGCGTTGACCGCGATCGCGGTGGCCTTGTCGAGATCGGCTTCGGCGTCGATGTAGACGTGGCAGACGCCGTCGAGATGCTTGATCACCGGCACGCGTGCGCCGTTCGAAACCGCCGCGACGAGGCCCTTGCCGCCGCGCGGAATCACCACGTCGACGAACTCCGGCATCGCCACCAGCTCACCGACCGTGCGGCGATCGGTGATGTCGAGAATCTGCACCGCGTCCTCGGGCAGGCCGGCGTCGCGCAGTGCGCGCGCGATGCAGCGCGCGATCGCCTGGTTGCTCTGCATGGCTTCGGAGCCGCCGCGCAGGATCGCGGCGTTGCCGGATTTCAGGCACAGGCTCGCGGCGTCGGCGGTCACGTTCGGACGCGATTCGTAAATGATGCCGACCACGCCGAGCGGAACCCGCATGCGGCCGACCTGGATGCCGGACGGGCGCAGCTTCATGTCGGTCATTTCGCCGACCGGATCGGGCAGCGCGGCGACCTGGCGCACGCCGTCGGCCATCGCTTCGATGCGGGCCTCGTTGAGTTCGAGACGATCGAGCAGCGCGGCGTCGAGCTTGTTGGTGCGGCCCAGGCGCATGTCTTCGGCGTTGGCGGCGAGAATCGCGCGCTTTTCGTCGATCAGGATCTGGGCCAGCGAGAACAGGCAGCCGTTCTTGGCGCCGGTGTCGGCACGGGCGACGAGGCGGGCGGCGGCGCGTGCGCGCTGGCCCTTCTCACGCATGTAGGCGGCGACGTCGATCTGCTTGTGGTTGGCGGTCTTGACCGCAGTGGCGTTCATGCTCTGCTACTCAGAAAACGAGGTGCGGCCCCAGTGGCCGACAGCACCAATGTTAGCAACTCTTCCCAGGCCTGTTCCTTGCCGCCGGTGGACTTCGCGAGCTGGTCGATGACCGCGGCCTTGCGCATCCAGCCGTAGACCTGCGGCAGCCGGGTCCGGCGCAGTGCTTTCTGGTACGGCCCCTGGCGCGGCCGGGCGATACGGGCCGCGTCGATGGCGCGCTGCACATCGCCCTCCTTCGCGAGCAGGGCCTGGGCCTCGGCCCACTGGCGCAGGCACCAGTTCACCGCGCCGAGCAGTTCGAGCACCTCGACGCCCTCTTCGCGCAGACGCGTCAGGCTGCGCAGGCTTCCGGGGCCGTCGCCCGAGAGCATGCGTTCGGTCAGGTCGAAGGCATCGAAGCGGGCACTGTCGGCCACCGCCTCGCGCACCTGTTCGGCGCCGATGGTCGAGCCCGGAAACAGCAGCGCGAGCTTGGCGACGTCCTGGGCCGCGGCGAGCGCGTTGCCTTCGGTGCGCTCGGCCAGCAGGCGCAGGGCGTCCGGATCGGGCGCCAGGCCTGCGGCGCGCAGGCGGCCGGCGAGCCAGTCTTCGAATTGATCGCCTATTGGCCAGGCGTAGACGCTGGCTCCGGCGGATTCGATCGCGGTGAACCACGCGGCGTTGCGCTGGCGCGTGTCGAGCGCTCCGCAGACGACGATGATCAGCACGTCCTGCGCCGGACGCTCGGCCAGCTGCTGCAGCACCGAGCTGCCCTCGGTGCCCGGCGAGCCCGAGTTCATGCGCACTTCGATGATGCGCTGGCTCGCGAACAGCGACAGGCTGTTGCAGGCATCGGTGAGCTGATACCACTCGAAGCCCTTCTCGACGTCGAGGATTTCGCGTTCGGAAAAGCCGCGCTTGCGGGCGGCGGCGCGGATGGCGTCGAGCGATTCCTGGACCAGCAGCGGCTCGTCGCCGGCGACGACGTAGATCGGCTGCAGCTGGCGCGACAGGTGCGCGGCGAGATCGGCGGGCTTGAGCTTCATGGGCGCATTGTCCCATCGGCTTCCGCCAAAGAGAACCGGACGCCTACTGGCGAGCTTCGATGCCGAAAAACCGCCGCGCGTTGCGGGTGGTGAGCTGCGCGAGCTCGATTCGATCCTGTCCGCGGGCGTCGGCGATGGCGTCGAGCACGTAGGGCAGGTAGCAGGGTTCGTTGCGCCGGTGCGCGGATTTCTGCGCGCTCTTGGGCGCGGTGCGCGGCAGCAGGTAGGGCGCGTCGGTTTCGATCAGCAGCCGATCGTCCGGAATCAGTTTCACGGCCTCGATCAGATGCCGCCCGCGGCGCTCGTCGCAGATCCAGCCGGTGATGCCGATGTGGCAGTCGATGGCCAGGTAATCGGCGAGCGCCTCGGCGGTGTCGGTGAAGCAGTGCACGACCACCGCGCCGAGCTTGCCGCGGTATTCGCGCAGCAAGGCAAAAAAATCCGCATGCGCGTCGCGCTGGTGCAAAAACACCGGCAGGCCCAGGTCCACCGCGATCTCGAGCTGCGCGGCGAAGGCCTCGCGCTGGTCCGCGCGAGGGGAAAAGTCGCGAAAGTAATCGAGCCCGCATTCGCCCAGCGAGACCACGCCGGGCAGCAGAGCGAGCTCGCGGAAGCGCCGGCCCAGCGCGGGCGTCCAGTCGCTCGCGTGATGCGGATGCAGGCCGGCGGTGGCGTAGAGCCGACCCGGATGGCGGGCGGCGAGTTCGGCGGCGTGCTCGGCGCTCTCGGCCGAGCTGCCGGTGACGACGAGCGTCGATACGCCGGCCGCGGCGGCGCGCTCGAGCACGGCGTCGAAATCGGCCGCGAAGCTCTCGTGCGCCAGGTTGGCGCCGATGTCGATCAGCTCGGGTGTCACGGCTTTACTGCGGGGCAGTGCACTGCTGGCGCAGCAGCACGCGCTGCTCGGGCTGGGCCCTGGCGTCGAGCGGACGGACAACGCGGATCAGCTTGAACTCGGCGAGCCGTTCGGCATCGCCGGCCGGGCGGCCCTCGTTCCACTCGTCGCAGAGGCGGCCGGCCCAGACCGGCAGCAGGCTGCGGTGGCGCGGTTCGGCGAGCCGGTCCTCGTAATAGCGCCAGCGAATGTCGTCGTCGGCCGGATCGGGATCGAGCACGTCGGCCTCGGTGCCGTTGCCGAGCACGCCCGGGGCGAGCCAGTGCGCGTCTTCGCGCAGCATCGCCGGGGCGAACCAGTCCCAGCGCTGATCGAGACGCAGCAGCTGCAGCGGCGGGCTCAGCAGTTGCAGCAGGCCGTTGCCCGGCCCGGCGAGTCCGAGCAGGTTGCCGCCGAGCACGAGCACGGTCGCGACGACGATCCAGCGACCGCTGCGCACGGCAGCGGCCGGCGACGACCAGCGGTTGCGCCCGATGCGGGCCCAGCGCTGGTGATGCGGGGCCAGCTGCATGTAGAGCCGATCGGCCTGTGCGCTGAGCGCCGGGCGCGCGAGCCAGCGGCCGATCCAGCCGAGCAGCGGCGAGCGGCGGATCAGCAACAGCAGGGCTTCGCCGCGCAGATGGGCGCTGTCGTCGCGGTCGAACACGACCCAGGAATCGTTGGCGCGGGCCAGCGTGTCGGCCCGGCGGTTGCTGCGCGCAGGCAGCAGGTCGGCATCGACGAGCAGCAGGCCGATCAGCAGCCGGCAGGCGGTGCGGCAATGCGCGCAGCCGTCGTCGTAGAACACCCGCAGACGGGTCGGCGAGCGCAGCTGGCGACGGCGTTCGAGCGCCTCCCAGAAGCCGCTGCCGATCAGCGCCGACAGCCCGACCAGCAGCAGCCAGCTCAGCAGGCCGAGCGCGGTCGAGGTGAGCATCAGCAGCACCAGCAGGGCGAGCTGCGGCAGCACCAGCAGGCGCAGGATGCCGCGCAGGTCGAAGCGCTGCGCCACCACCGGCAGGGGCAGCATCAACAGCAGCGGGCCGAGCCATTGCAGCCATTGGCTCCAGGCGCTCAGCGCGGCCAGCAGCTGCGGATGCGTCGCCAGCCACGGCGCGAGCCCGCGTTCGAGGCTCTCGAGCGCGAACACGCGCTGCCAGCCGGCCCAGTCGCCGCTGCCACCGCGATGCAGGGCGTCGAAGAAGAACGGCGACAGCACCTGCAAGGTCAGCGCGACGGCCGCCGCCGATTGCAGACGTGCGGGCAGCGGCGGCGCCTCGCCGAGCGTGGCGTCGATGCTCCAGCGCCCGGCCAGCGGCAGGAACAGGCTCCAGAACAGCAGGGCGCAGAGCAGCGCGTCGCCCGGGCCGATCACGAGCGGGTTGCGGTTGCACAGCGACACCGCGAGCACCCAGGCGACCAGCGTCGCCAGTCGCGTGCGCAGACCGGCCGCGATCGCCAGGCCGGCGAGCGCCTGGGCCAGGATCAGCAGGGCCTGGAACGGCGTGCTGTGGTTGACCAGGTGCAGCGACCAGCGCCAGCCGCTGAGTTCGCCGGCCAGCGCCGACGGCGGCAGCAGGCCATCGAGCCCATAGAAGGCGCCGATGTCGCCGAAGCGTCCGCAGGCGTCGAAGAACACCAGCAGGCCGAGCCCGAAACGGAACACGGCGAGGGAGCGCAGGTCGACCGCGAACACGGGCCAGATGCGCTCGAAAAAGTGACGAAGGAAGGGAGTCATGCGAGGCCGCAGCTTACACAAACTGGGCTGCCAGCTGTGCCGTTCCGGCGCCGGTCGGCGGGCGCCGCATTCAGCTGCCGCCGAGGCGATTCCGTAAACTGGCGCGATGACCAGCGCATCCTCGAATCCGGCCGACGATCTGCCCGCACCGGGCGCCACGCAAGACCTGCTGCTGCCCGGCGCCGCCGGCGATATCGAGGTGACGCTCGCTGCTCCGCGCGTACCGGCCCGAGGCTACGCCGTCATCTGCCATCCGCATCCGCTGTTCGGCGGGGCGATGAGCAACAAGGTCACGTATACCTTGGCCTCGATCGCGCTCAAGGCCGGCTTTTACGCCCTGCGATTCAACTTCCGCGGCGTCGGCAAGAGCGCGGGGACGCACGACGAGGGCGTCGGCGAAACCGAGGACACCCTGCTGATGGTCGACTGGCTGCGCCAGCGCATGCCGGCTGCTTCGCCGTTGCTGCTGGCCGGCTTCTCGTTCGGCGGCTACGTCAGCGTGCGCGCCGCCGAACGCGCACGCCCGAATCTGCAGATCAGCGTCGCGCCGCCGTTCGGTGGACGCTTCGCCTATGCCGAGCGCCCGCAGCGGCCGGATTGTCCCTGGCTCGTCATCCACAGCCGCGATGATGACGTGGTCGCCTATGACGACACCGCCGCCGCGCTCAATGCCTACGATCCACCGCCGGAGCTCGTCACCGTCGACGGGGCCGGGCACTTCTTCAACGGGCGGCTCGGTGACTTGCAGTCGGCGGCAGGCGCCTTCATCGAGCGTCATCTCGCCTGGCCCTGAGCTATCCTGAAATCCACAACGCCGTCGCCCACGCGGCCATCAGCCGGAGCACACCATAATGAAAAAGGAATTCGCCGCAGCCTGCTGCCTGTTGTTCGCCCAGTCGGCCTTCGCCGACGACTTCGACATCGTCACTCCGGACCCGGTTGCGTTCAAAAAAGTCTCCGAAGACCTCGTCCACGCCTATAGCTACAAGGCGCTCGCCCCGGCCGAGGCCACCGGCCTGACCGGCTTCGGCATCGGCGCCTTCGGCAGCTACATGTCGGTCGACAAGAGCGCCTGGGAAACCCTGACCGGCGAAGACATCTCCGGCATCGGCATGGCCGGCGTCGTCGCCCACAAGGGCCTGCCGTTCGGCATCGACCTGGGCGCCTACTACGGCTACGTGCCGGGCGCCAAGGCCGACGTGTTCGGCGCCGAAGTGCGCTACGCGATCCTCGAAGGCGGCGTCGCCACACCGGCGCTCGCGGTACGCGGCTCGTACACCAACGTCGGCGGTGTCGACGACGTCGGCGTCGACAGCTATGGCCTCGACGTCACCGCCTCGAAGGGCTTCGCGTTCCTGACGCCGTATGCGGGCGTGGGCTACGTCTGGGGCAAGGTCAAGGCCAAGGGCGACGCGGCCGTGCTCGGCAGCGAGAACGTCGACGACGCGCGCTTCTTCGCCGGCCTGCGCATCTCGATGCTGCTGTTCGAACTCACGCCCGAATACGAGCGCATCGGCTCCGACGACGTGTTCAACCTGCGCGCGGGCTTTTCGTTCTGATCATCACGCCTGAGCGCGTCTGACCGAGGTCCGTTTCATGTGGCAAAAGCTGCTGCGGCATTTCGAAAGCCCGCCGGTCGACCCGGCGGTTCGTCAGCGGCTCGCCGTGGCCGTGCTGCTGCTCGAATGCGCGCGCGCGGATTTCGACCAGAGCGCGGACGAGATCGCCCAGGTCCGGAGCTCGCTGCAGCACTACTTCGGCCTCGACGCGGCCGGACTCGAAGCCCTGCTCGCCGAAGCCGGCGAGCAGGCGCGCAAGGCGGTTTCGCTGCACGAGTTCGTCGGCAGCCTCAACGCCTCGCTGCAACCCGCCGACAAGCTGCAGATCATGAGCATGCTCTGGCAGGTCGCCTACGCCGACGGCAAGCTCGACGTGCACGAGGAGCATCTGCTGCGCAAGTTCGCCGAACTGCTCTACGTGCCGCACAAGGATTTCATCGCCACCAAGCTCGAGGCCGCGGCACAGGCACAAAGCGGCTCACATGGCTGAGCCGGTAGCGTCCGGGCGCAACGAATCGACCGGCTCGCGCTGGCTGCAGAACCTATCGCTGATCAACAAGGCCAGGCTCGGACTGAGCCTGATCATGCTGGCCTTCCTGACCGCTTGCCTGGCCTTCGTCTGGATGCAGCGGCGCGAGCAGGAAGCGCGCGACTGGACCGTCCACACCTACGAAGTGCTGCTGGTCACCGGCCAGATCGACTCGGGCCTCATGCGCATGCGCCACGCTCTGCGCGACGGCCTGCTGACGAGTTCCCCGGCTCGCCTGCAGGATTTCCGCGACGAGCAGCGCAAGTTCGACGCGGCCCTGCAATCGATCGACGTGCTCACGCACGACAACCCGGGCCAGCAGGCGCGCCTGAGCCGCGCGAACCAGGAGCTCTCGCAGTGGACGACGGTGTTCGTCGATCCTGCGCTGCAGATGCTGCGTAGCCTCAAGCCCGGCGAGCAGTTGCGCGAGCGCCAGGGCGTGCTCGACCTGCTGTCGATCGGCTCGAATCACATTGTCGCCCTGCAGCAGTTATTGTCCGAGATCGAGCAGGACGAGCGCGTGCTGCTCGAGCAGCGCATGCTCACGCTCAAGCGCAACAACTCGCTCGGCAAGGTCACGATGGGCGTGGTGTTTGTCGTCGGCCTGCTCGCCACCGGGTGGGCGCTGACGATGGTGCGTCGCAGCGTGGCCGAGCCGCTCGGCCGCCTGACCGGGCTGCTCGATCCGATCGCCTCGGGCGATTACAAGGACCGCATTCCGTATCAGTGGCGCAGCGACGAAGTGGGCCTGTTCGCACAGGCATTGAACAAGCTCAACCAGCTCGTGCGCCAGCGCGGCGACGAAAACTGGATCAAGACGCAGCTGGCGCGCCTGGCGGGCGAGCTGCAGCTGGCCGACCAGCACGAGCGCTTCGGCGATTGCCTGCTGCGCCTGCTCTGCGAATGGAGCGGTGCGGGCTACGGGGTCGCCTATCGATGGAACGAGGACAGGCATCGGCTCGAAGCCTGCGCGGGTTACGGCGTCGCCGCCTCGGCCTGGAAGCGCACGAGCTTCGAGTCGGGCGAAGGCCCGGTCGGCCAGTGCATGCACGAGCAGAAGATCATCCTGCTGTCGCCGGTGCCGGCTGCGCATTTCGAGATCGTCTCGGGGCTGGGCGCCGGTATGCCCGATTCGCTGCTGTTCGCGCCGCTGGTCTCGCGCGGCGAAGTGGTGGGCGTGATCGAGCTCGCGAGCCTCGGCGGCTTCGCTCCGCTCGTACAGCAGTTGCTAGGCGAGGCGCTGAATCCGACCGCGCTGGCCTGGCAGACGCTGGGCCGCAGCCTCAGGACGCGGGAGCTGCTCGACGTCACCCAGACGCAGGCCGAAGAGCTGCAGGCGTCCGAAGAAGCGCTGCGCATCCAGCAGGAACAGCTGCAGAGCACCAACGAAGCCTTGCGCACGCGCAGCACGCAGCTCGAGGAACAAGGCCAGCGCCTTCAGGCCTCAGAGGAGGAACTGCGCGCCCAGGCCGAGGAACTGCGCATCGCCAACGAGGCCTTGCGCGAACGCTCCGAATCGCTGATCCAGCGCCAGGGCGAACTCGAATCCGCTCGCGGCGAGCTGGAGAAACGCGCCGAGGAGCTCGAGCGCGCGAGCCGCTACAAGAGCGAGTTCCTCGCCAACATGTCGCACGAGCTGCGCACGCCGCTCAACAGCATGCTGATCCTCTCCAAGAGCCTCGCCGACAACGACGACGGCAACCTGCTGCCCGAGCAGATCGAGAGCGCGAGCATCGTTCACGATTCCGGCCGCAACCTGCTGCAGCTCATCAACGACATCCTCGACCTGTCGAAGGTCGAGGCCGGGCGCATGCAGGTGCTGCCCGAGGACGTGGTGCTCGCCGATTTCGCGGCGATGGAAGAGCGCAACTTCGCGCCGGTGGCGCGCACGCGCAACCTGGAGCTCAAGATCGAGCTCGACCCGGCATTGCCGCCGACGATCCGCACCGACGGCACGCGCCTGGGCCAGATCATCACCAACCTGCTGTCGAACGCCTTCAAGTTCACGTCCGAAGGCGGCGTGACGCTGCGCATTTCGCCGGCGCCGGTCGAGCGCCTGAACCTGTCGGGCCTCAAGCCCGGACACGCGGTGCTGTTCTCGGTGATCGACACCGGCATCGGCATTGCGCAGGACAAGCTCGAGCAGGTGTTCCGCCCGTTCGAACAGGCCGACTCGAGCACCAGCCGGCGCTACGGTGGTACCGGCCTGGGCCTGTCGATCGTGCGCGGCATGGCCGGCCTGCTCGGCGGCGATGTGTTTGCCGAAAGCGAGCCCGGCAAGGGCTCGACCTTCATGCTCGTGTTGCCCGACGTGCTCGATATCGCCGGTGGCGACGTGGCGCTGCACACGCCCGTCGCGCCGAAGGCCGTGGTGCCCGTGGCATCGAGCGCCGCATCGATCGCGATGCCGGTTTCGCCGGCTCCGGCTGCATCGGCGCCGGCCGCGCAGGCGCCGCCGCAGAGCGACAAGCCGCCGGTGCTGCTCGTGGTCGAGGACGACGCTGCGTTCTCGAACATCCTGACCGCGCTGGCCGGTCGCAAGCAGCTGCCGGTCGAAGTCGCGGCCAGCGGCGCCGAGGCGCTGCGCATCGCGGCCGAGCGCTCGCTGCTCGGCGTGCTGCTCGATCTCGGCCTGCCCGACATGAGCGGCTGGAGCGTGCTCGAAACGCTCAAGCAGCAGCCCGCCACCGCGAACGTGCCCGTGCACATCATCTCGGCCGCCGACGAAGCCGAGCGCGGGCGCAACTCGGGCGCGGTGGGTTTCCTGACCAAGCCGGTGACGCGCGAAGCGGTGCTCGAGGCGATGCAGGGGCTCATCGATTTCGGCTCCGCGCTGCCGCGCGGCGCGCGCCAGGTGCTGCTCGTCGACGACGACGCCGGCGCGCGCAAGGCCGTGCGCAAGCTGCTCGAGCACGAGCCGGCCGAAATCTACGAGGCCGCGAGCGGCGCCGAGGCCGAAGCCGCGCTGCGCGAGCGTCATTACGACTGCATGATCCTGGACCTCGGGCTGCCGGATATTTCGGGTTTCGACCTGCTCGACAAGCTGTCCGCGCAAGGTCCGCTGCCGCCGGTGGTGATCTATTCGGGCCGCGATCTCGGCGACGAGGAAAACCTGCGGCTGCGCCAGTACACCGAGAGCATCGTGATCAAGGGCGCACGTTCGCCCGAGCGCCTGCTCGACGAGGTCTCGCTGTTCCTGCATGCGCTCGGACGCCGCGACGCGGCGACCGCCGCGAGCGTCGCCGACGTGCAGAAGGACGTCGCCGGCAAGAAGCTGCTGATCGTCGACGACGACATGCGCAACATCTTCGCGCTGAGCAAGGCGCTGCGCACGCGCAAGCTCGACGTGACGATGGCGCAGGACGGCTACAAGGCGCTCGCCCAGCTCGATGCGAATCCGGACGTCGATCTCGTGCTGATGGACATCATGATGCCCGGCATGGACGGCTACGAGACCATCCGCAAAATTCGCGAGCAGCCGCGCTTCGCTAGGCTGCCGATCATCGCGGTGACCGCCAAGGCGATGACCGGCGACCGCGAAAAATGCATCGAGGCCGGCGCCAGCGATTACTGTTCCAAGCCGATCGATGTCGAAAAGCTGATGTCCCAGATCCGGGTCTGGATCTGAAGAGGGCGAACTGAATGGACGCTCGAGACCTGCAGGACATCGAGATCGAACTGTTCACGCAGGCGCTCAAGCTGCGCTACGGCTACGACTTCACGGGTTACGCGCAGGCTTCGTTCCATCGCCGCGTGCGCGCGCTGTACGCGACCAGCGGCCTGCCGACGATCAGCGCGCTGACCGCGCGCCTGCTGCACGACGAACGCTACCTGCCCGAAGTCATCGCCAAGCTGTCGGTGCCGGTGTCCGAGATGTTCCGCAGCCCGAAGTCGTTCGAGCTGCTGCGTCGCGAGGTGATGCCGGTGCTCGCGAGCTATCCGCAGATCAGCATCTGGCAGGCCGGCTGCGCGCACGGCGAGGAGGCGTATTCGCTGGCGATCCTGCTCAAGGAATGCGGGCTCTACAACCGCTCGCGCATCTACGCGACCGACATCAGCGAAGACGCGCTGGCCAAGGCGCGCGAGGGCATCTATCCGCTGCGCGAGGCGCGGCTGTACTCGGACAACTACATCAAATCCGGCGGCACCGGCTCGCTGTCGGACTGGTACACGGCCATGTACAACCACATCAAGCTCGACGAATCGCTGTCCGAGCGCATCACCTTCGTCAACCACAATCTGGTCGCCGACGGCGTGTTCGGCGAGATGCACCTGATCCTCTGCCGCAACGTGCTGATCTACTTCGGCGAAGCCTTGCAGCAGCGCGTGATCGGCCTGTTTCGCGACAGCCTCGTGCGCGGCGGCTTTCTCGCGCTCGGCGATCGCGAGCGGCCGATCGGCGGCAAGTTCTTCGAAGACTTCAAGCCCGTGGTGCCGGGCCAGCCGGTGTATCGCAGCGTGATGGTGCGCAAGCCATGAATGCGCCGGCGACTGCGCGCTGGGGCGATCGCTACGCGGCGGTGGTCGTCGCGGTCTCGACCGGCGGCATCCAGGCGCTGCGCCGGCTGCTGTCGGCGCTGCCCGGCGATTTCCCGCTGCCGATCATGGTCGTGCTGCACACGGCCACGAGCGATGGCTACGGCCTTTGCGAAGTGCTGCAGACGCATTCGACGCTGCCGGTGACGATCGCCGAAATAGGCGATACGCCCGGCCCCGGCGTTTATCTGGCCCCGCCGGGCTATCACCTGCTGATCGAGCGCGACCACCGCTTCAGCCTGTCGATCGACGACAAGGTCTGCTTCGTGCGGCCGTCGGCCGACGTGCTGTTCGAGTCCGCCGCCGACGCCTGGACCGATCGCCTGATCGGCATCGTGCTGACCGGCGCCAACGACGACGGTGCGCGTGGCCTGCGCCAGCTGCGGTTGCGCGGGGGCCACGCGATCGTGCAGGCGCTCGACGACGCCGAGATGCCCTCGATGCCCGAGGCCGCACTGCGCCTCGCCGGCGCTGATGAACTTGTCCCACTGGCGGCCATCGCGCCGCGGCTGGTCGAATTGGCCAGCTCAACCTGAACCCGACATGCCTGACCATCCGACCCCTTCTACAAGCAGCGCTGCGGACGCTGCGCAGGAGACACCGCTGCCGAAGATCCTCGTCGTCGACGACACGCCGGCCAACCTCGTCGCGATGCGCCGGCTGCTGGCCCGATCGGGCGCCGAAATCATCGAGGCCCGATCGGGCAACGAAGCGCTCGCTGCCTGCCTCGATCACGAGTTCGCGCTGATCCTGCTCGACGTGCAGATGCCCGACATCGACGGCTTCGAAGTCGCCAGCCTGCTCGCCGAGGAAGCTAGCACCGCCCAGACGCCGATCATCTTCGTCACCGCCGCGTTCGCCGACGACATGAACCGCCTGCGCGGCTACAGCTTCGGCGCGGTCGACTACATCGCCAAGCCGATCAACGACGTCATCCTGCAGAGCAAGGTGCGCGTGTTCCTCGACCTGTACCGGGGCAAGCGGCAACTGCGGAAACTGGTGACCGAACTCGATGCGCGCAACCAGCTGCTCGAAGCCGAGATCATCGAACGCAAGCGCGCCGAGGAGATGGTGCTGTACCGCGCCACGCATGATGCGCTGACCGATCTGCCGAACCGCGCGCTGTTCATGGACCGGATGGATCACGCGCTCGCGCGCGCAGACCGCAGCCGCCAGCTCGTCGGCCTGCTCTACATCGACATCGACGGCTTCAAGCCGGTCAACGATCGCTACGGCCATCTGGCCGGCGATCGGCTGCTGCAGCGGATCGCCGGCCGCATGCGCCAGGCGATCCGTCGCAGCGACACCGTCGCGCGACTCGGCGGCGACGAGTTCGCGGTGATCGTCGAAGACGTCAATACGGCGGAGCAGATCGTCGATCTCGCGAACCTCATCTGCGAGGCGGTCAAGCAGCCCTACGAGCTCGAGATCGGCGGCGGTGAACAGCAGATCGTGTCGATCGGCGCGAGCCTCGGCGTCGCCCTGTTCCCCGAGCACTGCCGCGGCATGCCGGATCGC
Organism: Hydrocarboniphaga effusa AP103; assembly: GCF_000271305.1. Classification (GTDB taxonomy): domain Bacteria; phylum Pseudomonadota; class Gammaproteobacteria; order Nevskiales; family Nevskiaceae; genus Hydrocarboniphaga; species Hydrocarboniphaga effusa. Next base: position 1,353,686 of record NZ_AKGD01000001.1, on the reverse strand, counting down.
CGCGAGGCGCTGATCCGCGCCGCCGACACGGCGATGTACACGGCCAAGAAATCGGGCAAGAACCGCGTGGTGCTGGCGGGCTGACGGCGCCGCCCCGACCGGGCCCGGAAGGGCCCATGAGCTCATCGGATGGGCTGCAGGCCGACTACCGGGCGGGTAGCCATGCCGACAGGTTCGGCCACCCCGCGCTGCACGAAAGCGTCGACGCGGGGCTTGCCGCGATTCGCGCCTCGTTCCGATCCCGCCGCGAATCCGTCGGGCCACGCGCTTGCACAGATGCGCGATTCTGTCGACCAGGCGCACGCGCTGCCAAGCCCTGATCGCCTATTCGCTGCCGCCGCGGCTGCGCCGCTGATACACCGCGGCGGTCGTGAACAAGGCGCCGTAGGCGAACAGGATCGCGCCGGCGGCGATGAAGCCGTGCAGCGATTCTTCGCTCTGGTCGATCAGCAGCAACAGCAGCAGCACCGAGCACAGGTGGGCGACGAAGCCCCAGAGCGAGGAGCGTCCGAGTGCTTCGACGAGCGAGAGCTTGCGCAGCGGCGCGAGATACTGGCCCAGGCCGACGAACACGCAGAGCAGCGCGCCGAGGTTGAGCAGGCGGATCGGCGAGAGCGTCCACTTGTCGATCCAGAAGAAGTGCCGCGACAGATCGCTGAAGCCTTCGGGCCCGCTCGTGTGCCGCCAGACGAACAGCGCGAGCGACAGCAGCACGCCGGCGATCAGCAGTCCGTTGCCGGCCTGCAGCGCATGGCGCAGCCGATCCATGCCGACATCGCCGAACCAGAGCCCGAGCATCCATAGCAGCTGCCAGGCGAACAGATCGAAGGCGCCGATCGCGGTGAGCGGAATGTCCCAGCCGAAATGCCGCTGGATCGACTGCGAAACCGCCTGGAACACCCAGGGCCGCAGGCCGAATTGCGCGAGTGCCCACAGTGCGCCGCTCGCCCCGAGTATCCAGCGCCAGCCGACGCGACCGGCCAGCAACAGCATCGGCGCGGTGGTGAGCAGGAACAGCACGTACATCGGCAGGATGTCGAGCAGCGGCGGCTGGTAGACGAGCACGAGCGCGCTCAGCGAGGCCAGCGCCGGATCGCGGAAATAGAAGTCGAGCAGGTTCATCACCGCAGGCCGCTGGTAACGGCTCGCGAACCAGGCGATCACGGTGAAGGCGAGCACGATCAGCGCGATGTGGCACAGATAGACGCGCAGCGCACGCTGGAAAACCCAGCGTGTCGCCGCCGCCGCGCCGCGCTGCCGGTAGCGGCGCATGAAGATGCTCGACGCCAGGAACGCGGAGACGAAGACGAAGCCTTCGGCCGCCGAGATGAAGCCGAGCGGCTGCCCGAGCCCGCCGGCCCAGCCGATCGGCAGATGCGACATCGTCATGAGCAGCAACAGGCTACCGCGCAGCAGATCGACACCGGACAAGCGCTCGAGCGTGCTCATCGCGAAGCTTTCAGGTCGTCGCGTCGCGGCCCTCGGCCGCGAGATGGCGCTGCTGGATGACGTCGAGCATCAACGAGACGAGTTGACCGAACGCGAGCCCGACGATGGCCGCACCGACGCTCAGCAGCCACAGCAGGGCGCCAACGCCACTATCCGCGGACGAGGAGAGCGTGACCTTGTGCGCAACCGGATAGAACAGCAGCGCGAACACCCAGAAGCCGATCAGCGCATACAGCGCGGGCAGCATCGAACGTCGCAATTGCTGCCGCCACAGCGTCGAAGCATCGGCCTTGCGCGAACGTCCGTTGGCCAGAGAGCGGTTGAGCAGGCAGTGATAGATGCGAAACGCCAGGTGCGTGAGATACAGGCACTCGATGAACAGCCCGAGCGTGCCCACGATCGGAACCAGCCGTTCGGGGGTTCCGCTTGGCGCGACGAACAGCACGAAAACGCTGAAAACCAGCAGCACGGGCAGCACGATGGACACGGGCGGCAGGCGCTCGCTGGTCGCACCCAGCGTGCCCGCGATGCGTGAATCCCAACTCGGCTGCGACATGAAAAGGCCCGTGGCATCAGGCCCAGGACAAAGGCCCACCGCGGCATGCTAGGCAGCTGGCGTGCTTTTCATAATCCGTGACGTCCCGTAAGGGGTTGCAACGCCGGCTCGCGCTGCGAAGGCGCGCCGGTGTGGCTCACGATGCGGCGGCAACGCCGATTATTGTTGTTTTTCGTCGAAGACGACGCGAATCAAGTCGGCCAGCGTGCGCGTCTGCAGTTTTTCCATCAGCCGCGCCTTGTAGACCTCGACGGTACGGGGGCTGATGTCGAGCTTCACGGCCACGTCGCGGTTCTGCAGGCCTTCGGCGAGCAGGCGCAGCACCTCGCTTTCGCGCGGCGTCAGCCGGCTCAGGCGGCTTTGCTTCTGGCTCTGGCGATCGCGGTCGGCGGCCAGGCTCGCCTGCTGCGCCAGCGCCTTGTTGACGGCCTCGATCAGCATGTCGTGATCGACCGGCTTCTCGATGAAATCCGACGCGCCGGCCTTGAGGCATTGGCGCACGGTGGCGACATCGCCATGCGCGGTCAGGAAGATCACCGGCAGCTCCGGACGGCTGCGCAGCAGCTGCTGATGCACTTCGATTCCCGACAGCCCCGGCATGCGCAGATCGAGCAGCACGCAGCCCACGGGCTCGTCGGGCATGGCCGACAGGAAGTCTTCGCCGCAGGCGAACAGCTGCGTCTGGAAGCCCTTGAGGCTCAGGTACAGGGCGGTGGAATCGCGCACCGAGGCATCGTCGTCGACGATGAAGACGGTGCCGGTCAGCGTGGCGGGGTGATGGCCCGCGAGAGGCGTTGCGGTGCTGGCGATTCGTGACATGTTCAAAGCCCCTGCAGCAGCAGTTCGAAACGGCTGCCGCCGCGCGTGGAAGGAAGATAGTGCAGCTCGCCGCCATTGGCCTCGGCGAGCGTGCGGCTGATCGCCAGGCCCAGTCCCAGCCCGGTCGATTTGCTCGTCGTGAACGGCTCGAACAGGCGCGCCATCAAGTCGGCCGGAATGCCCGGACCATCATCGTCGATGCCGATCAGGATGCGGCGCGGGGCTTTGGACACGTCGTCTGCGACAAGGTTCGACACGGTGATGACCACTTGCCCGCGGGCGCGTCCGGCTTGTTCGTAAGCGTCGAGCGCGTTGGTGAGCAGGTTGTTGAGGACCAGTTCCAGTTGTACCGCATCCGCCTGCACGCGGAAAAGCTCGCTCTCGGCGCGCAGGTCGACGCTGATGCCGAGGCGCGCGGCCCGCGCCGCCAGCCGGCGCTCGACGCGGCCGATCAGCGCTGGAAGATCCACGGGCTCGCGAACGATGGTGCCGTGCTGGAAGAAGTCACGCAGACGGTGCACCACCCCGGCGGCCCGGCGCACTTCCTGGTCGGCCTTGATCAGCGTATCGGCGAGGCGCTCGCGATCGAGCTCGGGCTGCTCGATCAGCAGCCGGCAGGCAGACAGGTAATTGGTCGAGGCGGTGATGGGCTGATTGAGCTCGTGCGTGAGCGTGGACGACAGCTCGCCCGCCGCGGCCATCTGCAGGGTGCGCGAGAGCAGCGCGGTTTTCTCGTGCACCGCGGCGTCGGCGCGCGCGCGCTGCATGGCCAGCGCGCCCATCGTCAGGCCGGTGACGCAGAGGCTCAGCATCAGAAACTGGTAGCGGATGAACGAGACCGCGAACAGCTCGGTGCCCGGCACCACCGCGATCAGGCCGAGCTGGGTCGCCGCGAGCGAGATCACCGCCCCGATCAGGCCATGCCGCGCGACGATCCAGAGCATCGGCAGGAACAGCACATAAAAGAACTGGAACTGCTCGAGATTCGGCTCGCGGAACACGAACCAGAGCGCCAGCCCCAGGCTCGAGCCCTGGGCGAGCAGTTCGAGCAGCTCGCGGTTGTCGGGGCGGTTTGGCCGCCAGCCGCGCAGGGTCAGCAGCAGCGGCGTGACCACGAGAATGCCGTTGGCTTCGCCGATCCAGAAGCGGATGAAGTGCGCGGAGAAATCGGGCCAGTGCAGCGCGCCGCCGAGTGTGAAGATGGCAACGTAGCCTGCTGCGACCGCGAGCGTGGAAACCAGCGTGCAGCCCAGAAACCAGCCGAAATCGGCCAGCGATTCGATGCGCGAGCCCTGCGACAGCCGGCGCTTCAGCACCAGCGCGCTGAGCGAGTAGACCAGCGTGATCCAGCAGGCCGCGAACAGCAGCGGCACCGGCGTCGGCAAGCCGCGCGTGAAAAATTCGGACACGATGCAGGCCACCGGCACCGTGGGCCAGTAGCGGATGCCGAAGCCCAGCAGCAGGAACATCGTCAGCCCGGACGGCGGATTCCACGGCGAGATGCCGAGCGGAAGCACCGGCACGATGTAGCTGATGCGATCCAGCACCGCGTGGCCGACCACGTAGGCCAGCACCACGATCCACGGTTGCCATAGCCAGCGTCGATCCTGCAGTTTGAAGTCCTCGCCAGGCCGATCGCGCGGCGGGGCGGGACCGGGTCACCTCAGTAGCGCTGTTCCTGATGCCAGCGCCAGGCCGTGGCGATGATACGGTGCAGTTCGGGGATTTTGGGCGTCCAGCCGAGGATGCTGCGGGCCTTGCCGGCCCCGGCGACGAGTACGGGCGGATCGCCGGCGCGGCGATCGGCCAGCTCCATCGGGATCGTCCTGCCGACCACCGCCTCAGCCGCGCGCAGCACTTCGATCACCGAAAAACCCTGGCCGTTGCCGAGGTTGTAGAGCTGGAAATCCGGCTGGTCGGCGCGGTTGAGCGCGTCGTAGGCGAGCAGATGCGCGTCGGCCAGGTCGTTGACGTGGATGTAGTCGCGCACGCAGTAGCCGTCGCGCGTGTCGTGATCCTTGCCGAACACGGTGACCTTGTCGGCGCGCCCGACCGCGGCGCGCAGCACGTTCGGAATCAGATGCGTCTCGGGTTCGTGCGCCTCGCCGATGGTGCCCGAGGGATCGGCGCCCGAGGCGTTGAAATAGCGCAGCACGGCCGCGCGCAGCCCGTAGGCGCGGCAGTAGTCGCTGATCATGCTTTCGCAGAACAGCTTGCTCCAGCCGTAGGTGTTGATCGGCGCGGTCGGATGGCTTTCGTCGATGCGCCGCTGCTGCGGAAAACCGTAGACCGCGGCGGTGGACGAGAACACCAGCCGATCGAGCTTGTGGCGGCGCATGCCGTCGAGCAGCGTCATGACGCCGCAGGTGTTGTTGGCGTGATAGAGCGCCGGATCGACCATCGATTCGGCGACCAGCGAGCGCGCCGCGAAATGCAGCACCAGGTCGGGGCGATAGCCGGAGAGCACCGGGTCGATCTCGGCGGCCGCCTGCAGGTCGCCCTCGTAGATCTTCACGTCTTCGATCGCTTCGCGATGTCCGGTGGAGAAATTGTCGAACACCGCGACCTCGTGTCCGGCGCGCTGCAAGGTCTTCACCATGTGGCTGCCGATGTAGCCGGCGCCACCGATCACCAATGCCTTCATGCTCTTTTCGTCCTTGAAAAGAAGGAAATACCCGGCCCATTCCCGCCATCCGTGGCAGGGACGCAAGGCCCGAGGCCGGCGAGCGGCCGCCGGACATCGTTCAAAGCTTTGTAAACTATTGGGCCCAGCAGGAGCTGACCCGCTCCTGACCGTACGGGCCGGCCCTTGAATCCACCGCCTGATGACTTCGCGATGATCGTCGACTCCGCTGTATCCGAACTCCGCGCCGTGCTCGGCCCCCGCTGTGTCGACGCGAGCGAGCGGCTCGAGCGCTACGAAGTGCTCGAGCGCGGTCCGCGTGGCCGTACGGGCCTGGTGCTGCTGCCGCAGACCGAGGCCGAAGTCGGCGAGATCCTGAAAATCTGCAATCGCCATGCGATGCCGCTGGTGATCAGCAGCGGACGCACCGGCCTGGTCGAAGCGCAGCGCCCGCTCGGCGAAGCGGTGCTGAGCCTCGAAAAGCTCAATCGCCCGATCGAATTCACGCTCGCCGACGGTCGCCGCTACACCTGGTCCGAGAACATCGTCGTCAGCGCGGCCGGCGATGCGCTGCTGGCCTGGTGGGAATCGCTCAAGCGGCCCGACCCGCGCGGCGCGCGCCTCACCGTGCAGGGCGGCGTTGCCGTCGACGCGGTGAACGACTGGTTGCGCCCGCTGGGGCTGATGTTTCCGATGGAAATGGGTTCGAGCTCGTCGGCCAGCGTCGGCGCCTGCGCGGCGAATGCCTCGGCCGGCTCCAATGCGGTCTGCTACGGCACCGGCGCGCACATGACCGAGGCGGCCTGGGGTTGGTGGGGCAACGGCGAAGCCGCCGGCCCGTGCAGCGCCAGCCCGTGGCAGCCGTCGCCCGAGCGCTTCGCGATCAACTCGCTGCACATCGAACCGGGCTGGGGTCTGCTCGGCTCGCAAGGCGCGTTCGGGCTCATCACGCGCCTGACGCTGCGCACGTATGCGATTCCGGCACAGCGCGAGGCCGCGCTGATTCCGGTCGCCGACATGAAGCAGTCGATGCGTGTGCTCAAAGCCGCGCGCAAGCGCTTCGGCGATCGCGTCGAGGAATTCGAATTCATCTCGTCGTCGGCCATGGACCTCGTGCGCGAGCTGCAGGGCGAAGCTTTCCGCCTGCCGTTTTCGCAAGCGGTCGACAGCCCGCTGTACCTGCTGCTGCAGGTGAAATCCGACGATGCCGACGAGGACCTCGCGTCCTCGCTCTACGATTTCCTGGCCGGTGATCTAAACCTGCCCGACGAGCACATCGGCTACGCGCCGCTGCCCGCGCTCAAGAAGATCCGCCACTCGATCACCGAAGCGAGCAACGCGCGCATGCGCGCGCTCGGCGGCGGGCGCCTGAGCTTCGACACCGCGACGCCGCTGACCGGCTTCGGCGAATACCTCGACGGCCTGCGCGCCGCGCTCGCCGAGCGTGCGGCCGGCACCGAGCTGATCGCCTTCGGTCACGCCGGCGTCGGCGGCGCGCATCTGCATGTGATCGGCACGAAGGAGCATCCGATCGCGCCGCGTTCGGCCGAGCTGACCGGCCTGGTCATCGACGTCACCTTGCAGCACGGCGGCTCGTTTTCGGCCGAACACGGCATCGGCTCCAAGTGGGCCGACGAGTATCTGCGGCGTTCGCCACGCGAAGAGCTCGACACCGTGCGCGGGCTCAAGCGCGAGCACGATCCGCTCAACATCCTCAATCCGCGCAGCTTCGGCTTCGATCGACTGCTGGCTTCGTGAGTCGCGTGCATGCGGCACGGCGCGCGGTGAGCGCGCGATGAGTGCCTTCCTTCTGCTGCTGATCTGCCCGCTGCTGGGCTGGGTTTGTGCGCGCCTCAAGTGGATGCCCGACAACGCGGTGCCGGTCATCAACGCCTGGCTGCTGCGCATCGCCTTGCCCGCGGTGGTGCTCGAGCAGATTCCGAAGCTGCATTTCGACGGCCGCATGCTGCTGCCCGCGCTGGGCCCCGTCGTGCTGATGCTGTCGACGATGGCGGTCATGGCGGTGCTCGCGCGGCGCCTGAACTGGGATCGCGGAACCCAGGGCGCGATGACCTTGTGCTGGGGCCTGGGCAACACCTCGTTCGTGGGCTTTCCGCTGCTGATCGCGCTGATCGGCCCGCAGGCGCTGGGCCCGGCCGTCATCGCGGATCAGGCCGGTTTCTACTGCACGACCCTGATCGGCCTGCCGCTCGCGGCCTACTTCGCCGGGCAGCAATCGAAGCCGCTCGATCTGCTCGTCAGCGTGCTGCGCTTCGTGCCCGTGCAGGCCCTGTTCATCGCGCTCGCGATGAAGCTGGTCGGCCTGCAATGGAACGAGGCGCTCGAAGGCGTGCTCAAGCGCCTGTCCGACACGCTGTCGCCGCTCGCGCTGTTCTCGGTGGGCTTGCAGCTGCAGCTCGGGGCGATCCGCCGTTATCTGCCGCTGATCGGCATCGGCGTGCTGTGGAAGCTGTTGCTGATGCCGGGCCTCATGTGGCTCGGGGCGATCGCCATGGGCGTGCACGGCCTGCCGATCACGGTCGGCATCCTGCAGGTGGCGATGGCGCCGATGATCACCGCCGGCATCTTCGCCAAGCAGTACGGGCTCAACCCCGATGCGACCACGGCGATGATCAGCATCGGCATCGCGGTGTCGTTCCTGACCGTGCCGATGTGGTACCTGCTCATCGGCGTGTAGCGGGCTGTTCAGGCGCTAGGCGCCGGCATCGACTTTCCAGACGACGGTGCTGGCGCTCGCGCGCACTTCGATGTCGTCGCGGCGCAGCGCCCGCTGCGGGTCCGCGAGCACGGCGGCGGAATTATTGGCGTGGTCGATGTGATGGCGCGGCCACAGGCCCACCCAGCCGTTGCGGCCCGAATGCTTGGCCGCGTAGAGCGCGTGATCGGCGAAGCTCAGCGCGTTCTTCCAGCCCGGCTGGTTCGCCGCGTCGCTCGCGAAGAACGGGCACGGGGCGAAGCCGATCGAGACCGTGATCGGGTCTTCCGACAAGTGCTCGATGGTGCTGCGCAGGCGTTCCGAAAGCGCCGCGGCGCCGGCGAAATCGAGGCCGTGCGCAATGACCAGGAATTCCTCGCCGCCCCAGCGCGCCAGTACGTCGCCGTCGCGCTGAACCTTGCGCAGACCTTCGGCCACGGTCTTGAGCGCGAGATCGCCACCATCGTGGCCGAGCCTGTCGTTGATGGCCTTGAAGTGATCGACGTCGATCAGCAGCACCACGCTGCGCGTCGCCTTGTCGGGCGCGGCCGCGGCCGCGGCCACGGCTTCGTCGAGCAGGCGCGTCGCGGCGCGCCGGTTCGGCAGGCCGGTCAGCATGTCGTGGGTGCTGAGCCGGTGCAGCTTGCGGTTCACGCGGCGCTGGTACAGCGTCACCGCGAACGCGATGAACGCGGCCATGGCCAGCGTGATGAGCTCCCAGCGGCGCACCAGCTGATCGCGCTCGGCGGTCAGCGCATTGACCTTGCTTTCGTGGCGCAGGCGCTCGATCTCGCGCGTATCGGCCTCGCTCTGCAGGCGCGCCTGCAGCTGCGCGAGGCGTTGCACGTTGTAGCTGCGCAGCGGCGCGATTTCGAGCGCGGCGCGCTGCTCGCTCGTGCGCAGCGCGGCCACCGCCTGGCCGGAGGCGGCCTGCGCTTCGGCGAGCGCCGCGAGCGCGGTCAGCCGCTCCTGATGCAGGGCCGCGGATTCGGCGAGCTCGACCGCGAGCCGCGCCTTGGCGAGCGCCAGCGGTAGTTCGCCGGGGCCGCGCAGCAGCGCCGACAGCCGCGACAGGCTCATCGATTCGCCGCCCGGATCGGGCAGGGCGTGCTGGGCTTCGATCGTGGTTTCGAGCAGGCGCCGGGCCTCGCGATCCTGATGGCGGTGCCGCAGCAGCATCGCGCGCTCGGAGGCGAGCCGGTACTCGAACATGCGCGAGCCTTCGGCCCTGGCGAGGACTTCGGCGCGGTCGATCGCCCCGGCCGCCTCGTCGTAGCGTTCGAGCCGCACGAGGTTGTAGGCGAAGTTGTAGGCCAGCAGGACGCCGATCGATTTGCTCGTCGCCAGCGCGAGCGCGGCGCGCAGCTGCTTGTCGGCGGCCTCGGGATCGCCGAGATACTCGGAGTGGATCATCGCCAGGTTGGTCAGCATGACCTGCTGGGCCTCCTTGCCGTCCTCGTCGCCCTGGGCGGCCTCGTAGGCGCGCTCGTAGAGCGTCTCGGCCATCGCGATGTCGCCGATGTTGTGAAACACCGCGCCGGCATTGGACAAGGCGCGCAGCTGGAAAGCGGGCGAGAACGCGTTGTGGTCGACGAGATCGACGACGCGCTGCGCGGTTTCGCGTGCGCGCGGGGCATTGCCCGCCAGGCTCAGCGCCATGCCCTGGCAGCTCAGCGTCTTGATGCGGGTTTCGAGCGAGAGCCTGGGTGTGGCGAGGATGGTGTCGGCGAGCGCGGCGGCGGCGGCGGGGTCGTCGCGGCGCAGCGTGAAGCAGCGGATCGCCTCGTCTTCAGGCGTCGGCGCGGAGACTTCGACCGGTGCCGATGCTGATGCCTCGGTCGGGTTGCCGGCCGCGGCTTCGATGCTCAGCGCGAGCCATGACAGTGCTGCCAATCGCCATCCGCGTCGCATGCGTATCGCCGCTAGCGGGAGGCGCGATCGGGCTTGAAGCGATGCATCGCGTTCCTCGCGTGAAGTGTCGGCCGAAGTCCATCAGCCTTCGTCGGCCGACGATAGCGCGTGTGAACAAACCGTCGGGCCAGCGCCCGACGAACGCGACTTAATCCTCGATAACCTCGGCGTGCAGATCGTGCTCGCTCGATTCGAGCACCCTGGCCTTGACGATCTGGCCCGGCTTGAGCGGGATTTCGCAGGACAGGTAGACCTTGCCGTCGATCTCGGGCGCTTCGCCGTAGCTGCGGCCGACCAGCACGCCGTCTTCGTCGGTGCCGTCGACCATGATGTCGAGCAGCTTGCCGACGCGCTTCTTGAGCCGTGCCTTGCTGATCTTGGCCTGCGCCTTCATGAAGCGGGCGAGACGATCGGCCTTCACCTCGTCCGGCACCGGATCGGCGAGTTCGTTCGCGGTCGCGCCTTCGACGGGCGAGTATTCGAAGCAGCCGACGCGATCGAGCTGCGCCACCTTGAGCCAGTCGAGCAGTTCCTGGAACTCGGCTTCGGTCTCGCCCGGAAAGCCGACGATGAAGGTGCTGCGGATCACGAGCTCCGGGCAGATCTTGCGCCAGGCCTTGATGCGCTCGAGCGTGTTCTCGGCGAAGGCCGGGCGCTTCATGCGCTTGAGCACGCTCGGCGAGCCGTGCTGGAACGGAATATCGAGATAGGGCAGCAGCTTGCCCGCCGCCATCAGCGGAATGATCTCGTCGACGTGCGGGTACGGGTAGACGTAATGCAGGCGCACCCAGATGCCGAGTTCGGCGAGGCCGCGGCACAGGTCGAGCATCGAAGTGCGGTACTCGGTGCCGCGCCAGCTGCCGCCCTTGTACTTGAGGTCGGCGCCGTAGGCCGAGGTGTCCTGGCTGATGACCAGCAGCTCTTTGACGCCGGCCTTGGCGAGCTTTTCGGCTTCGATCAGCACGTCGGTGACGAGGCGCGAATCGAGCTTGCCGCGCATCGACGGAATGATGCAGAAGCTGCACTTGTGGTTGCAGCCTTCGGAAATCTTCAGGTACGCGTAGTGCTTGGGCGTGAGCTTGACGCCGACGTCGTCGGCCTTCGACTTGCGCCTGGCCGGAATCAGGTCGACGAAGGGATCGTGCCGATGCGGCACCGCGGTGTGCACCGCGTCCATCACCGCGGTGAAGTTCTGCGGACCGCTGATCGACAGCAGCTCCGGAAACTTCTCGCGCAGCATGTCGCCCTTGGCGCCGAGACAGCCGGTGACGATCACCTTGCCGTTCTCGTTCATCGCCTCGCCGATCGCATCGAGCGATTCGGCCACCGCGCTGTCGATGAAGCCGCAGGTGTTGACGATGACCACGTCGGCCGCGTCGTAGGTCGGCGCGGTCTGGTAACCCTCGGCGCGCAGCTGCGTGAGGATGCGCTCGGAATCGACGAGCGCCTTCGGGCAGCCCAGCGAAACGAAGCCGACCTTCGGGGCGGCGGACTTGCTGCGGGTACGACGAGGGGTGGCGACGGAGGACATCTGGGCGCGCTGCCGAAAAAACGAGGCGCGCATTGTACGGGCCTGCCGTGCGGGAATGCGAAGCGCAGCCGCCGCACGGTTGCCGCCCCTCGCCCGGCGAGCGTCCGGGTCCGAGGGTCAAGGAGCCGCTCGGCTTGCTCGCGCCAGCACCGCAATCAGGCCGTCTTTCGCCTCACGCCCGCGCGGCGTTGGCGGCGATCAGCTCGGACCAGCGCGGGGCGAGGCTGGGCGCAAGGTCGTGACCCATGCCCGCGATCAGCTCGAGCTTCGCGCCACGGATCAGCTGGGCGCTGCGGCGGCCGCAGGCCGGACGCAGCAGCGGATCGGCCAGGCCGTGGACGATCTGGGTCGGCGCGACGACCTGCGGCAGCAGGTCCTCGAAGCTGCCGGTGGCGAGCACCGCGTGGGTCTGGCGCATCGTCGCGCTCGGGCGGAACGCGCGGTCGTAGGCGCGGCCGGCGAGCTGCATGCGGTATTCGGTCGGCGTCGGAAACCCCGGGCTGCCGACCCGGCGCAGCATCGCGGTCGAGCGGCGGATCACCGCCTCGCGCGTGCGCGGGCGTGGGCCGATGCCGCTCATGCCGAACAGCACGTCGAGCCGGGCCGCCGGCAGCTTGGGGTGGTTGGTGCTCGACATGATCGAGGTCAGGCTGCGCACACGCTTGCCGAAACGCGCCGCGGCGATCTGCGAAATCATGCCGCCCATCGAGACGCCGACGAAATGCGCGCTGTCGATGCCGAGCGCATCGAGCACGCCGAGGCTGTCGGCCGCCATGTCGTGCAGCGTGTAGTTCGAGGCACAGCGCCGGCCGAAGCGGCTGCGCAGCCAGTCGCGCGGCAGGTTGACGTCGATGCCCGCATCGGCGTCGGACGACAGCCCCGAATCGCGATTATCGAAGCGGATCACGCGAAAGCCGCGGCTCACGAGATCGGCGCAGAGCGCCTCCGGCCAATGGATCAGCTGGCCGCCGAGCCCCATGACCAGCAGCAGCGGCTCGCCGTGCGCGGGGCCGGCCTCTTCCCAGTGGAGTTGTTGCAGCCCATTGACGCAGGCGCTGCCGGCGGACCAGCACAGGTTCATGACGGCTTGATGTCGGTTCGGTGAAAGTTGAGTGACGCCGGACCATAACAACAAATTTTAAATTTAGTCACCGCAACCGGAAGGTGGGCGACGAATGGTGGTTTACAGTCGATCTGAGCGTGCAGGTGCTTGGGGGCGAACGGAAAAGTTAAGTCGATGTTCAGTGCCCGGAGGCCCATCATGGCGCCCGAAGCCGACGATGAGCGGCGCTCTTGCGGCCTTTATGGCGATTTGCTCGAATTGGATGTCGATAGCACGGAGTTCAGGGATGAAGGCGGATTTTTCGAAGGGCTTCCTCACGGACGAGGACATGGCGCAGGTGCGCGACATCATGGGCGTGCACGGCATCGACGGCTTCGACGCCACGGTGCGCTTCTGGGGGCGCGGCAAGGCCGTCCAGGTGAGCGGCGACCTCGGCGAGAAGCAGCTGCAATGCCTGCTCGAGATCGTGCGGGCCCTGAGCGCACCGTCGGGCGCCGTGCCGGCGGCCGAGACGATCATCGACTCGCCGATGCTGGCGACGCTCGATACCGAACTCGCCCGCGCCGCCTGAGCTTGAGGCAAGCTTGCGCGCCGGCCGCTCGCCGGCGCCGATCGAAAGGCTGCGAATGGACTGGCACCGCAATCTGCTGCAAAGCCCTGCCGAAATCGGCGGGCTGCTCGCCCGCACGCGGCGGATCGCCGTGCTCGGCATCAAGACCGAAGCGCAGGGCAATCAGCCCGCGTTCTACGTGCCGGCCTACATGGCCGACGCCGGTTTCGAGGTGGTGCCGGTTCCGGTCTATTACCCCGAGGTCACGCAGATCCTCGGCCAGCCGGTCTACCGCAGGCTCAGCGAGGTGCCCGGCACCGTCGACATGGTCGACGTGTTCCGCCGTCCGGGCGATCTGCCCGCGCATCTCGACGATCTGCTGGCGGCCAAGCCACGCTCGGTCTGGCTGCAGCTCGGCATCCGCAACGATGCCTTCGCCGAAGCGCTCGCCAGGGCCGGCATCCAGGTGGTGCAGGACAAATGCCTGATGGTCGAGCACCGCAATCGCGGTACGCCGCCGGCCGTCCAGCACACGTAAGCAAGCGCTGCGCGGCGAGGGCGTCCTCGAATCGGCAGCTTCAAACGAAGAAGGCGAAGCGCTCTTGCGCTTCGCCTTCTTCGTTTCACCCGGCCAACATCAGTTCAGCGCACTGGCCGGCACCGCCGGCAGCACCACGCTCGAGGGATGCTCGGCGTCGCTGTAGATCGTCAGCACGCCGGCCAGCGATTGCAGCAAGGTCGGCACCGGCGGAACGCCCTGCGGCAGGTTGCTGGCCCCGACCGCGACGCGCAGGCGATGGCCCTTGGTGATCATCGCGCTGGTCGGGAAGATTTCGACCGGCACGAGCACGATGTTGCCGCTGCCCACTTCCTGCACCGCCGCCTGCGTATACGGATGCCAGGGCTGGATCATCTGGCCGTCGAGCTTGCGCGAGCGGCTGTCGTCGACCGCTCGCAGCGAGGCCGTCTGCAGGCCATTGGTGAGCGACTTGGCGACGCCGTTCTCGTCGACATCGTCCACACGCACCGACAGCCCGGCGTCGAGCGCGGTGGTCGACATCCAGATGTCGGCCTGGATCGGGCCGTTGATGTAGTAATCCTCGGTCATCACCGGCGTTTCGTACTTGATCGCCCAGCGCTCGGCCGAGTTGCTGTTCTCGAAGCAGGGCAGCGGAATCAGGCCGAGCAGGCCGGCGGTCCATTGCGATGTGCTGATCGAGCACAGGCCCTGGATCGGCAGCTGGGCGACGGTGTTCGACGCTTCGCCGGCGGCCGGCGCGGCGGTGTCGAGCGACTTGTCGCCGCGCAGGTAGAGCCGACGCGCGCTGGCATCGGGATGCGGCCAGTCGCTCGCGGTCACGTAGTGGCCGTAGCCGAGCACGTACTGGGTGACGTTGGGCAGGGTGTCGGCGCCCACGTCGAGGCCTTTGACGTACTGGTCGAACCAGCGCAGCACGATCTGGTTCATCGGCGGCACGCCGTCGACCGGCAGGCCGTTGCCGCCCGCGGCCTGGATGTGCGTCCACGGGCCGATCAGCAGCTTGGCCGGAACCCGCGTCTTGAGGCGCTCGTAGGTCATCGGCTCGCTGCGCTGGAAGATGTCGTGCAGCCCGCCGACGACGAAGGTCGGCACCTGGATCTGGGCAGTGGTTTCGAGCGGCGAGCGGGTGCTCCAGAACGCGCTGTCGTAGGCCGTTTCGGGCTCGCCGAGCAGGGCGCGCAGGATCGTCGGCACCTGGAAGTTGGTGACCGCGCTGATCACGTGCTCGAGCAGGGCCGGGATGCCCACGGTCGGGTCGGTCAGCGCGGTCGGGTTGGTGAGCCCGAGTACCGAGACCAGACCGAGCCAGATCGGGATGAAGGTCGGGTTGACCTGCCCGCCGGTGAAGACGATGTCGCGGTAGCCGTCGCCGATCGGCACGATCGGGAACGCGGCCTTGACCGACGGATGCTGCTGCGCGGCGGTCAGCACCGTGGTGATGCCGAGGTACGAGACGCCGAACAGGCCGATGCTGCCGTTGCAGAACGGTTGCTTGGCCACCCAGTCGACGGTTTCGGCGTAATCGGCCTGTTCGTCCGCGCCGAAGGCTTCCCACGAGCCCTGCGACTGCCCGGTTCCGCGCACATCGACGACGACGTTGGCGTAGCCGCGCTGCACCAGGTAAGGGTCGGCCCCGCCGATCGCGGAGACGGTCTGGCCGGCCACGCCGTTGTAGCTGGTCTGCACGAGGATGGTCGGCAGCGGCGTGGTCACCGCATTACCGTCGGCGTCGGCCGGCAGGGTCACGTAGACGGCCAGCTGCTTGCCGTCGCGCATGCTGATGAACTGGGTCGGCAGCTGGACCGTGCCCGGGTAGGTCGCCGGCGGATCGTAGGTCGTCCACTGGCCGCCTTCGTTGCTCGTGACGATGCGGCCGTCCTCGGCCGGCGTGGCGCGGGTGCCGAGCGTGGTCCATTGCGAGGACTTGGTTTGCGGCGCGCCATTGCCGTTGCCGCCGTCGGCGTCGCCGCCATTGCTGCTGCAGGCGCTCGCCAGCACGAGCAGGCAAATGGCCGCTGCCGTCAGCGGCTTTTTCGGATCCAGCTTCATCGGGTTCTCCTCCCTGATGCAGAGTCTTTCCGGACGCGCCGGAGGCAATGCCGATGCTCGGTCGATGCTCGGCGTTCGAAGTGTCGCGAATGATGACTGAACCCTCAGCTGCGTCCCTATGGGCGCAGCGCCAACGGCTACCGTAAAACCAGTCATCGCCGTCGATCTTCGATCTCCGATGATCGGACGCAGGCCTCTGGCTATGATGCCGGCCGGGCAGAGACCGCAGCGTGGGCTGCCGGCAAGGAGAGCAAGGTGGCCATGGCGCAGCGCACGATCCGGATCGCATCAGAGCTGCAGGACAACCGGCCCGGACTCGCCGGGGCCACCGCGGCCGCAGTCCCCACGCCGCGCGACGGGCTGCGGCCATGAGCACGACGCAAAACCCGGCCTCCTGGCCCGACCGGCGCGCGCTCGATCTGCTCGGCATCGAGCGGCCGATCATCCAGGCGCCGATGGCCGGCAGCGGGACGCCGGAGCTCGCGATCGCCGTCTGCGAAGCGGGCGGCCTCGGTTCGCTCGCCTGCGCCCAATACAGCGTCGACCAGGCGCGCGAGGCCGTGCAGACGATCCGCGCGGCGACGAGCAAGCCGTTCAACCTCAATTTCTTCTGCCATCGCACGCCGCAATTCGATGCGCAGCAGCACGCGGCCTGGGTCGCGCAGCTCGAGCCGTACTACCGCGAACTCGGGCTCGAGGCCTCGACAATCAAACCGGCCGCGGGCCGCGCGCCATTCGATGCGGTGTATTGCGAACTCGTCGAAAGCCTGCGTCCGGCCGTCGTGAGCTTTCACTTCGGCCTGCCGGAACCCACGCTGCTCGCGCGTGTGAAAGCGAGCGGCGCGCGCGTGCTGTCGTCGGCGACCACGGTGGCCGAAGCGCGCTGGCTCGCCGCGCGAGGCTGCGACGCGATCATCGCCATGGGCAGCGAGGCCGGCGGGCATCGCGGCAGTTTCCTGAGCCAGGACATGAGCACGCAAGTCGGCACGTTCGCGCTGGTTCCGCAGATCGTCGACGCGGTCGACGTGCCGGTGATCGCGGCGGGCGGCATCGCCGATGGACGCGGCGTCGCGGCCGCGTTGTTGCTCGGTGCGAGCGCGGCGCAGATCGGAACCGCGTATCTGTTCTGTCCCGAAGTGAAGCTGTCGCCGCTGTACCGCGCAGCCTTGGAAAACGTGAACGACGACGGCACCGCGCTGACCAATCTGTTCACCGGCAGGCCCGCTCGCGGCGCGATGAACCGGCTCATGCGCGAACGTGGCCCGTTGTCGAACTACGTGCCGAGGTTTCCTCTGGCGGGTGCGGCGCTCGCACCACTGCGCGCCGAAGCCGAGCGCAAGGGGCACGATGATTTCACCAACCTGTGGTCCGGTCAGGCTGCGCCGATCGCGCGCCAGTACGCACGACCCGCTGCAGCACTCACGCGATGTTTGGCCGAAGAGGCCTTGAAGCTGTTATGTCAGGGAATGCGTGTCGGGGCTGAAAGCGGGGGGTGACGGGCCGCGAGCAGCCGTCCATTTCTCACGGTGCCCCGGCAGGGCTTTCCGTCACCCCGCCGGCATCAGCCCGTCTTGCCCGGCACCGGCGTGTTGAGAAGCTGCTGCTCCCAAAGATACGCGATGCCGCTGCCGGCGAAATGCTGAATGAGGACTTCGGTCAGCTCCTCGACATGATCGGTGCGCGCCCAGTCGCGCTGCCATTCGCCAGCGAGCGCCATCACCGTCATCGGGTTGGCACCCGCCGCGATCATCCGCTGGACGGCAACCTCATGAGATTCCTTCGAAATGCCGCCCGATGCGTCGGTGATCACCGTTACGTCCCAGCCTTCGCCCGCCGCCTGGATCACCGGCATCGCGACGCAGACTTCGGTCCAGAGGCCAGCGATGATGAGCTGCTTGCGACCGGTCGCCTTGACCGCGTCCACAACCTTCTCGTCCTGCCAGGTGTTCACCCAGGTCCGGTCGATCACCTCCTGATCCGGAAACACGTCGGTGATCTGCTTGAAGAGAACCCCACCTCGCTCCGCGATCACGCTCGTGAGAATCGTCGGAACATGGAAAGCTTTGGCCAGCTTCGCCAGAGCGGTCGTGAGGTTGACCACGGATTGCGGATCGTGGCTGTTGAGGTTGGCGAGCTGGTAGGGCTGGTGGTCGATCAGAACGAGGACCGAGTCTTCGGGGCGAAGAAGTGAAGCAAGGCCGTTACGAAAGGGCATGGAGGCATCCTGGCTGTCGTTGTCGAGATGGGTTTGCACAGCGGCAAGCGCGAAGCGGTGCGCTGCCGACGAGGCCAAACCATGTCATTCCGATGCCCGGTGCGATAGCGCCGCCGGTTGTCCTGCTGTGTCGCAAAAGCAGCAACGCCGGAACAGAAATTCCTGTGTCAGGCTGTGCCGCGAAAACGAGAGGGCCAAGGTGGATATCGAAGCGTTGCGGACCTTTGTGGAAGTGGCGGATGCAGGTGGTGTCTCACCCGCCGCGCGCCGGCTCGGCGTCTCCAAGTCCATCGTCAGTCGGCAACTGGCCCGGCTCGAGGCGGCACTCGGCGTCCAGCTGCTTGCACGCAACACCCGCGGCGCCGCGCTGACCGAAGCGGGCGCCACGTTTCGCGATCACGCTGCCCGGGCCTGCGCCGAGATCGACATCGCCAGGGAAACGATACTGCCTGCCGGCGAGCTTCGCGGCCGACTGCGGATCGCCGCGCCGCTTTCCTTCGGCCCGACTCACCTTGCGCCCGTCCTCGCGAAAATGGCGCTGCGCTATCCGCAGCTGCATATCCATACGGCCTACAGCGATCGCTTCGTCGATCTGATCGCCGAGGGTTTCGATTGTGCGATCCGCGTGGGCTACCTGCAGGATTCCAACCTGATCGCAAGGTGTGTCGGCCCGCTGCATGGCAGGCTGGTGGCGAGCCCGGACTATATCGAGGCGCACGGCTGTCCCGAGACGCCGGCAGACCTTGCCGGCCATGAGGCCCTCATGCAGGGGACGGAAGCCTGGCAGTTCATGAACGGCGACGAGACCATTACGGTTCATCCCCGCGGGCGCTTCAAGGCCGACAATGCCATGGCACTCGCCGCCGCCGCGGCAGCAGGACTCGGCATCGCCTGGTTACCCGACGGCATCATCAAAGACTACCTGGCCTCGGGCGCGCTGATTCCGGTGATGACACGCTATCCGCCACCTCCGGCCGGCATTTACGTCGTGCGCCCGCCGGGGCTGCATGCCTCGTACAAGGTGCGGGTGCTCACCGAAGTGCTGATCGACTGTTTCGAGCCGGCGCAGGTGGCGGACTAGCCGGGATTCGTCTCATCGACGCATAGCGTGAAGATGCCGTCGTTGCGTGGCCGACTTCGCGGCTGCTGGCGATGAGTCCGCGCGAACCAGCGGTGTTCGAATGCCGTTGCCCGAAAGCGGTCAACCCCGCGGCTTCTTCGTCGCATTCCGGCCGGGTGCAGCGCTCGCCTCTTCGGCGAACTGCCGGACCGTGCCGATCAGGATGCGCCGGCAGTTGCGCACCACGTGCGTCGCCGGCCGCGTGTAGCCCGAAAGCGCCCAGGCGCTCGCGGCGAAGGTCATCGCGCCGATCAAGGCAAGGCCGAGCACGCGGCGATCCTCGGGATGCTTCTCGAACTCGGGCACGTGCAGCTTCACCGCATCGAGCAACTGCTCGGCGAACTCCGCCGTGGTCTTCAGATACAGCGCGGTGACGGCGGAACTCACGCCGAGCACTTCGGCGAACAGGATGCGTGCGGCGCGCGGATCGCGAATGGTGTCGAGGAAAGCCACCAGCGCCGCATCGAGCTGGGCTTCGAGCGAACTCGGTGCCTTGCCGACGGCCTTGTCGATCGCGGCATGCAAGCGCGCGCTGATCTCGCTGTAGACCGCCCGCAGCAAGGCTTCGGTGCCTTCGAACGATTCGTAGAAATAGCGATCGGTGAGCCCGGCTTCGGCGCAGACCGCGCGCACGGTCGCAGCCCGATAGCCTTGCGCGCCGATGATGCCGAGCCCGGCCTCGACGAAGGCGCGCCGACGCTCGCTGACGCGTGCATCGTGAGTCTGTCCGGCATAGACGCGGCGGGCGTTGCGAGTGGGCATGGCTTATTTGACGACATGTGTCGTCAAACGTAAAGTGAATTCAACTGTCATCAGATGAGATCCCTCCAGTGAAAGACTTCAAAGGCAAGGTCGCCGCGATTACCGGCGCGGCGTCCGGAATGGGGCGCTCGCTCGCCGTCGAGCTCGCGCGTCGCGGCTGCCATCTGGCGCTGTCGGACATCAACCAGGCCGAGCTCGACAAAACCGCGCAGCTCGCCTCCCGGCACGGCGTGAAGGTGACGACGGCCAGGCTTGATGTCGCGAATCGCGATGCGGTGTTCGCCTGGGCCGCGCAGGCGCAGGCCGATCACGGCAAGGTCAACCTGATCTTCAACAACGCGGGCGTCATGCTCGCGGTGCCGGCCGAGAGCGCCAGGATCGGCGATTTCGAATGGGTCATGGGCATCAACTTCTGGGGCGTGGTGCACGGCACGCAGGCGTTCCTGCCGCTGCTGCGCGCCTCTGGCGACGGCCACGTGATCAACACTTCGTCGCTGTTCGGCCTCATGTCGATGCCGACGCAAGGCACCTACAACGCGAGCAAGTTCGCGGTGCGCGGCTACACCGAAGCGCTGCGCATGGAACTCGAGATCGAAGGCGCGCCGGTCTCCGCGACCTGCATCCATCCGGGCGGCATCGCGACCAACATCGCGCTCGCCGGTCGCGTCGACGAGAGCGTCCGGCAGGTGACCGGCGTCGATGCGGAGCGGCTCAAGAAGCGCGCGCATCGCGTGATCCAGACCACCACGGCGGACGATGCGGCGTTGCAGATCCTGCGCGGTGTCGAGCGCAATGCGCGTCGCGTGCTCGTGGGCCCCGACGCGCGCTGGTACGACCGGCTCGTGCGGCTGCTCGGTGCGGGCTATCAGTCCGTCGTCGTCCGTCAGGGACGCAAGCAGCTGCAGTTCGCGCTGCGCCGCGATGCGGCCGAAGCCAAGCCAGGATCGGGAAAAACTCATGGCGCCTGATTCGCGAGCGGTTGCCGGCGGTGTCGCGGAACTCGATGTGCTCATCATCGGCGCCGGCTTGTCGGGCATCGATGCGGCGTATCGCCTGCAGACCGAATGTCCGGCGCTGAGTTTCACGATCCTCGAAGCACGGCAGACGCTCGGCGGAACCTGGGATCTCTTCCGCTATCCGGGCATTCGTTCGGATTCGGACATGAGCACGCTGGGCTTTCCGTTCGAGCCTTGGGACAGCGATGTCGCGATCGCCGATGGGCCGGACATCCTGCGCTACATCCAGAACACGGCGCGCAAATACGGCATCGACCGGCGCATCCAGTATGGCCATCGCGTGGTGGCGGCGGACTGGTCTTCGGAGTCGGCGCGCTGGCTCGTGACGGTCGAAACGGGCGGTGAGACGAAGCAGTTGCGCTGCCGCTTCCTGTACGCCTGCGCGGGCTATTACGACTATGCGCGTGGCTACATGCCGGAGTATCCGGGTATCGAGCGCTACCAGGGCCAAGTGATCCATCCGCAGCAGTGGCCGGAGAATCTCGAGGTCGCGGGCAAGCGCATCGTCGTGATCGGCAGCGGCGCGACCGCGATCACGCTGGTGCCGGCACTCGCCGCGCAAGGCGCGCAGGTGACGATGCTGCAACGCACGCCCACCTACGTGATCAACCTGCCGAGGCGCGACAAGCTGGCGGCCTGGCTGCGCAAGCGCCTGCCCGATGCGGCCGCGGGTGCGGTCACGCGCTGGAAGAACATCGGCATCACGCTGTTCTTCTACCACTATGCGCGCAAGAAGCCCCAGCAGACGCGCGAGAAGATTCTGCATCTGGCGAAGCGGCAGGTGGGCGAGGGCTTCGATGTCGAAAAGCACTTCGGCCCGAGCTACAAGCCCTGGGACCAGCGGCTCTGCATCGTTCCGAATGGCGATCTGTTCAAGACGATCCGCGCCGGCAAGGCGGCGGTGGTCACCGATCGCATCGAGACTTTCACCGAAACCGGTATCCGCACGCAGTCCGGCGAGGAGCTGCAGGCCGACATCGTGGTGTCGGCCACGGGCCTGGTGATCCAGCTGCTCGGCGGCGCGCGCGTGAGCGTCGACGGCGAGCTTGTCGATACCTCGAGGAAGATGGTCTACAAGGGCATGATGCTCGACGGTGTTCCGAACCTCGCGTTCGCGTTCGGCTATACCAACGCCTCGTGGACGCTCAAATGCGATCTGTCCGCGCAATACGTCTGTCGCCTGCTCAACGACATGCAGCGCCGCGGGCGCGACATCTGCGTGACGCGTCGCGAGGCCGACGCGCAATCCGAATCGATGGTCGATCTCGAATCGGGCTACATCCAGCGCGCCAAGTCGGTGATGCCGCAGCAGGGCGCCGCCGCGCCGTGGCGCGTGCACCAGAACTATCTGCTCGATCTCGCGGCGACGCGTTTCTCCGGTCTCGATGACGGCGCGATGCACTTCGAGAAAGCGCAGGCGAAGACGCGGAGCGCGGCGTGAGCGTCGCGGCGCTCGAGTGGAAGCCGGCGCGCGCGTCGACCAACGGCGTCGAGCTCGCCTACGAGGAAGCGGGCCCGCACGACGGCGCCTGCGTGCTGCTGATTCCAGGGCTTTCGTGGCAGCTGATTCACTGGCCCGACGACTATTGCCGCCTGCTCGTCGAGCAAGGGCTGCGTGTCGTGCGCATCGACAATCGCGATGCGGGCTTGTCGACGATTCTCAAAGGCCGCACGCGCATCAACCTCGTCAAGGCCACCATCCGCAGCAAACTGCGCCTGCGCGTGGCCGCCGATTACACGCTGCATGACATGGCGGCCGACGTGATCGGCCTGCTCGATGCGCTGGCGATCGGGCGCGCGCATCTGGTCGGCATGTCGATGGGCGGCATGATCGCGCAGATCGTCGCGGGCACGGCGCCCGAGCGCGTCGCGAGCCTGACCTCGATCATGTCGACGACCAATCATCCGTGGCTGCCCGGTGCCGCGGCGGCGGTGCAGAAGCGCCTGATCAGCCGCTCGCCCGACAACCAGCGCGAAACCATCGTCGCGCGCGACATGGCGATGCAGGCGATGATCGGCAGTCCGCGCTATCCGGCGTCGGAGACGCAGCGGCGCTTGCTCGCCGAGCGCGCCTTCGATCGCGCACATCGTCCGGGCGGCGTGCTGCGGCAGATGAACGCGATCATCGCCACCGGCAGCTTCGAGCGCACGCTCAAGCAGATCACCGCGCCGACGCAGATCATTCACGGCCGCGACGATCTGCTGGTGCGTCCGGCCGGCGGCAAGCGCAGCGCCAGGCGCATTCGCGGCGCGCAGCTCGCGATCATCGACGGCATGGGCCATGATCTGCCGCAAGCCTTGCTGCCGCAGATCGCGCAGCTGACGCTGGACAACATCGCGAGAGCTTGAATCATGAGCCGTGAGCACTATGCGCACTTCCAGGCCATCACCACGCGCTGGAAGGACAACGACGTTTACGGCCATGTGAACAACGTCGAGTACTACAGCTACTTCGACACCGTCATCAACACCTTCCTGATCCGCGAAGGCGGGCTCGACATTCATCGCGGCGCGAGCATCGGCCTGTGTGTCGAATCGCATTGCCGCTTCGATGCGCCGATCGAATTTCCCGACGCGGTGCACGCGGGGCTGCGGGTGTCCAGGCTCGGCAATTCGAGCGTGCGCTACGAGATCGGCCTGTTCCGCGAGCACGACGACAAGCCCGCCGCCGAAGGCTGGTTCGTGCATGTGTTCGTCGATCGGCAGAGCCGTCGTCCGGCGGCATTGCCGGACTCGCTGCGCGCTGCGTTGGCCAAGCTGTTGCGCGAATAGGAGAGACCATGAAAGTCCGTGCCGCCGTGTTGCGTCAAATGGGTTTGCCGGCTCCGTATGCGCAGTCCAGGCCGCTCGTGATCGACACCATCGAACTCGCGGCGCCCGGTGCGGGCGAGTTGTGCGTGAAGGTGCTCGCGGCGGGCCTTTGCCATTCGGATCTGTCGGTCATCGACGGCTCGCGTCCGCGCGTGATGCCGATGGTCATGGGCCACGAAGCGGTCGGGGAGATCGTCGAAGTCGGAGCCGACGTGCAGGACTTCGCGGTCGGCGATCGCGTGGTGTTTTCGTTCGTACCGGGCTGCGGCCACTGCCTGCCGTGCGCGGGCGGCCGCCCCGCACTCTGCGAGCCCGGTGCGAAGGCGAACACCAACGGAACGCTGCTGTCCGGCGAACGTCGCTGGCAGCAGCAGGGCAGTGACTTGAATCACCATCTCGGCGTATCGGCTTTCGCCGAACACACGGTGGTATCGGCGCGTTCGGCGGTGAAGATCGATCCTGAGGTTCCGCCGCAGATCGCCGCGCTGTTCGGCTGTGCGGTGATGACCGGCGTGGGCGCGGTGGTCAACACCGCGCGCGTCGCGCCGGGCGAAAGCGTCGCCGTGTTCGGGCTCGGCGGTGTCGGGCTGGCGGCGCTGATCGGCGCGCGCGCCGCGGGCGCATATCCGCTCGTCGCGGTGGACGTCCTGCCGCAGAAGCTCGCGCTCGCGGCCGAACTCGGCGCCACGCATTGCGTGCTGGCCGAGCCGGGCGCCGACGTCGTCGCTCAAGTTCGCGAAGCTACCCATGGCGGCGCGCTCCACGCGATCGAAACCGTCGGCAGCGAAGCGGTGCTCGCGCAGGCTTACGCCGCGACGCGACGCGGCGGCACGACGGTGACGGTCGGCCTGCCGCATCCGTCCAGGCAGTTTTCGATCTCGGCCGTGAGCCTGGTCGCCGAGGAGCGCACGGTGAAAGGCTCGTACATGGGCTCCTGCGTGCCGGCGCGCGACATTCCGCGCTTCGTCGGTCTCTATCGCGCGGGCCGCCTGCCGGTGGACCGGCTGCTCACGCACGAGATCGCGCTCGACGAGCTCAACGAGGCCTTCGACCGGCTCGCGAGCGGAGCGGCGGTGCGGCAGGTGATCCGGTTCGGGTAATCCGGTCCGGAGTATCGGTTCCCGGCCCGACCCGAGGCCGGCCCCGGATCGGTTCGGCTACGGCATCCGATGCGGCTGCCGTGGTCGGCAGTCGCGGCACCGCGCCCTTCGATGTGCCGCTCCGGGCGGGCATGGCCGGTGAACTCCTCGCCGGCTCGCGCCTGATGCCGTCGGTTTACCCGTCGGACGCCGCCGCACTACCCATTTCGCCTGCGCGTTCCTACTCGGTTGGGCGGTGACGGCACCGGGCGGTGTCCCTAAGCTTCAAAAAAAGCGTTACGACTCAAAATAATGGAGGAGTTCCATGTTCGACACACCGCCTGAAGCACCCAGCAAGACCTACGACGCCGTCATCGTTGGAGCCGGCATTTCCGGCCTGTACCAGCTCTATCGCCTGCGTGAGCAGGGCCTGCGAGTCCGGCTGTTCGAAGCCGGCAATAGCGTCGGTGGCACCTGGTACTGGAATCGCTATCCCGGAGCCCGGGTCGATTCGCAGTCCTACATCTATCAATACTGGTTCTCCGACGAACTGCTGCAGGAATGGACCTGGTCGGAACGTTTCCCGGCCCAGGCGGAAGTGGAGCGCTATCTCAACCACGTGGCCGACCGCTTCTCGCTGCGTGACGACATTCAGTTCAATACGCGCATCCGGTCCGCCCACTACGACGAGACGAGGGGGCGCTGGACCGTCACCTCCGAGTCCGGCGAATCGTTCGATTCGCAGTTCGTGGTGATGTGCGTGGGTGGCCTGTCCGCGCCGATCGTGCCGCCGTTTCGCGGGCACGAGAACTTCAAGGGCCAGATTTTCCACACCGGCCGCTGGCCCAAGGAAGGCGTGGACTTCGCAGGCAAGCGCGTGGGCGTGATCGGCACCGGCGCCACCGGCATCCAGGTGATCCAGACCATCGCGCCGACCGTTGGACACCTCACCGTATTCCAGCGCACGCCGAATTATGCGATCCCGATGCGCAATCCGAAGTACGGCGCCGAAGATCATTCCGATTTCCGTCAGCGCTACCCGGCGCTCAAGGCGCGCGTCCAGTCCACCTTCGCGGGCTTCGACTACGACTTCCACGGGAAACCTTACCGCGAGATGGCACCGGAAGAGCGCAATCGGGTGCTCGAGGAACTGTGGGCCGACGGCTCGTTGTCGATGTGGATCGGCGGCTTCAGCGAGGTCTTCACCGACGCCGAGGTCAACGAGGAAATCTCGAAGTTCGTGCGCTCGAAGATCCGCGCGCGGATCAACGACCCCGCGGTGGCCGACAAGCTCGTTCCGACCGATCACGGCTTCGGTACCCGTCGCGTACCGCTGGAGACGCGCTACTTCGAGGTCTACAACCGCGACAACGTCGAACTCGTCGACGTGAAAGCGGAGCGCATCGAAGAGATCACCGCCAATGGCTTGCGCACCTCGGCGCGGGAATACCCGCTCGACGTCCTGATCTTCGCGACGGGCTTCGATGCCGGTACCGGCGCGCTCACCTCCATCGACGTGCGGGGCCGTGGCGGCAAGTCGCTCAAGGAGAGCTGGTCCAAGCAGGTTCACACCACGATGGGCTTGCAGATCAACGGCTATCCGAACCTGTTCACCACGATGGCGCCGCTGGCGCCCGCCGCGGCCTTCTGCAACGTGCCGACCTGTCTTCAGCAGCAGGTGGACTGGATCAACGATTGCATCCGCTACGCGCGCGCCAAGGGCGCCAGCACCGTGGAGCCCACCGCCGAGATGGAAACACGCTGGCTCACGCATCACAACGAGGTCGCCAACATGACGCTCGTGCCCAAGACGCCCAGCTGGTACACCGGGGCCAATGTCGACGGCAAGCCGCCGATGCTGCTGTCCTACATCGGTGGCGTGGGCGCGTATCGCCAGCAGTGCGAAGAGGTGAAGGCGAGCGGATACGCCGGATTCGCCATCGAGTAAGCGCTCGAGTCCGCGGATCGCGGCGCCATCCGTATCCATGCAAACCGTGTCACGCGCCAGCCCGATGCCGACGAGGGCCCAGGCGCGTGATCGGGGAGCGGTGGAGCGTCTTGCGAATGGCGATGGGCGCCCGGCCGTCACTCCCCGGTTACGGCGATTCGGTGGGCCGGTCCCGATGCCCGAAGCGCTCGCGTTCAAGCCCGTCGTCGACCGTGGTTTCTCGCTGCCGTAGCGGGCGGACTCGCCTGCCGATGCTGGCGGCGGGGAGCCCGGTTCGGCATGACGGGCATTTTCATTCCTGAAGCATCGTTGCTCGTTCCCGCGCGGGCGCAATCGAAAGCCCGGGAAAAACCTGCCGAATCGCTTTTCCGCTTCAGTTCAATTTGAGAATCACCGATGAATGCACAGATGATGCAGATGCCCTTGCTGGTGTCGTCGATCATGACGCACGCAGCGCGCTATCACGGCGACACCGAAATCGTGTCGCAGACCGTCGAGGGCGCGGTCCATCGCTATACCTATGCCGAAGCGAGCCGGCGGACGCAGGCTCTGGCCAACGTACTCGCGCGCCTCGACATCGGCCCCGGCGATCGGGTCGGAACGCTGGCGTGGAACGGCTTCCGCCACCTCGAGCTCTATTACGCCGTGTCCGGTATCGGCGCGGTGGTCCACACGCTCAATCCGCGCCTGTTCTCGGAGCAGATCGCGTGGATCGTCAACCACGCCCGGGATACGGTCGTCTTCTTCGACCTGAGCTTCCTGTCGCTGGTCGAAGCGGTGGCGCCGCAGTGCCCGTCGGTCAGGCACTGGATCGTGATGACGGACAAGGCGCACATGCCCGCGGATTCGAGCGGCAAGTTCCTCTGCTACGAAGACCTGATGTCCGCCGAGCCGCAGCACTACGACTGGCCGGATCTGCCCGAAACCATGGCCTCCGGCTTGTGCTACACCTCCGGAACCACGGGCAACCCCAAGGGCGTGTTGTATTCGCATCGCTCCACGGTGCTGCATGCGCTCGCCTGCATCCAGCCCGACGTCATGAACCTCTCGGCGCGGGATGTCGTGCTTCCCGCGGTGCCGATGTTCCATGTCAATGCCTGGGGTCTGCCGTATTCCGCTCTGATGGTCGGCGCCAAGCTGGTCCTGCCCGGGCCGAACCTCGATGGCGCGAGCCTGCACAGGCTCTGCGACGATGAAGGCGTCACGCTCAGTGCCGGTGTGCCGACCGTGTGGCTGGGCTTCAGGCAGCATCTCCAGAAAATCCAGAGCAAGCCGTCCACGCTGAAGCGCGTGCTGGTCGGCGGCTCCGCTTGCCCGCCTTCGCTGATGCAAGCCTTCGACGACGAATACGGAGTCAGCATCCTGCATCTCTGGGGCATGACGGAGCTTTCTCCGGTGGGCACCGTCAACACGTTGAAGCTCAAGCATCAGGATTTGCCGGACGCGCAGCGGCACGATCTGCTCGCCAAGCAGGGACGTCCTCCGTTCGGCATCGAATTGAAGATCGTCAACGATGCCGGAGAGTCCTTGCCCACGGATGGCCAGGCGGCGGGCGATCTGCTCGTGCGTGGCCATTGGGTTCTCGATCGATACTACGAAAGCGATCATTCACCGCTGCGAGAGGGATGGTTCCCCACCGGCGATGTCGCGAACATCGATGCCGATGGCTATCTGCTGATCACCGATCGCTCCAAGGACATCATCAAGTCGGGCGGAGAATGGATCAGCTCGATCGAGCTCGAGAACATCGCGATGTCCCATCCGGCCATCGCCGAAGCCGCCGCCATCGGCGTGCGGCATCCGAAATGGGACGAGCGTCCGCTGATCGTCGCAGTCAAAAAGCCGGGGGCCGACGCGACGCGCGAGGACATCCTGGCCCACTACGCGGGCAAGATCGCCAAGTGGAGCGTTCCCGACGATGTGGTCTTCGTCGACGAGCTTCCGCACACGGCCACCGGCAAGCTCAGCAAGCTTCAGTTGCGCCAGAAGCTCAGCGAATACCGCCTGCCCGATTCCCGATAGATCGCTCGAATCAGACGTCCGACAAGCCGCGATCCCAAACGAGCGGCATTCACGAAACCAGCGGTGGAGAGCAGACATGAGCGTGAAGCAGGCAGTCGATTCCATGTTGTCCGAAGCGGTCGATCGCAAACTCATTCCCGGTGTCGTCGCAATCGCCACCGACCGCGACAGCGCGATCTACCAGGGAGCGTTCGGCGTCCGCTCGCTCGGTGACGGCGGTGAGATGTCGATCGATGCGGTGGCACTGCTCGCTTCGATGACCAAGGCCATCACCGCCACCGCGGCGATGCAACTCGTGGAGCGCGGCCTGATCGGACTCGATGAGCCGATCTCGCAGAAGCTTCCGGCGCTGGCATCGGTGCAGGTCCTGGACGGCTTCGGCCGTGACGGCAAGGCGATCCTGCGCGCGCCCAGAAGGCAGCTCACGCTGCGTCATCTGCTCACGCATACCTCCGGTTTCGGCTACGACTTTCTGAGCGCGGACATCCAGCGCTTCGAAGCGGAGCGTGGCTTGCCGACGGTGCTGAGCGGCGATCCGGCCGCCTTGCAGATTCCCCTGCTGTTCGATCCCGGCGCACGCTGGGAATACGGCATCGGCATCGATTGGGTCGGGCGCGTGATCGAGCGCCTGAGCGGGCAGACGCTCTCGGACTACTTGAGCGAACACGTCCTGGGCCCGCTCGGCATGCGCGACACGACTTTCCATCTGCGGCCCGACATGCGCAGTCGTCTGGCCAGGATTCACGCTCGGCAAGCCGACGGCTCGCTCGTTCCGACCGACATCGAGCTGGCCGCCAGGCCCGACTTCGACATGGGTGGCGCCGGTCTTTACGGCACGCTCGTCGACTACATGAAGTTCGTTCGCATGGTGCTCAACGGCGGTGCCGCGGAACGGGGTCGCGTGCTGCAAGCCGCCACGATTCTGCAAATGCAGCGCAACCAGATCGGCGAGATCGATGTGCCCGGCATCTTCAGCGCCGATCCGAGCCTGACCAATGACCTGCCGCTGCCCGCCGACAATCCGCACAAATGGGGACTGGCCTGGCTCATCAACACCAAACCGCTCGATACCGGCCGGCCCGCGGGCAGCCAGATGTGGGCAGGCATCACCAACTGCTACTACTGGATCGATCCGGCGAACGGCATCGGCGGCGCGTTGATGACGCAGATACTGCCGTTCGCCGATCCGGTGGCGCTTCCGCTGTTCATGCAGTTCGAAGCCGAGCTCTACAAAAGCCTGCGCTGAGGACGGGCATTGCGGCCGACCATTGAAGGGGCCGGTCAGAGCAGGCCTCCAGCGCTCCGCTCTCATCGGTTTCAGGCTCTTTCAAGCCTCGCTCGGAACGATGCTGCATTCTGGCGAGGCTGATGCGCTTCCAACGAATCGAATGAGGAGACTTATGAAAGCATTTGCATTTCTCGGAGTTGGAAAAGTGGGGGTCATCGAGAAGGCGATCCCCGTCGCCGGTCTGAACGACGCGGTCATTCGTACCACCGCATCGCTGATCTGCACCTCGGACGTCCACACCGTCGCCGGCACCTTGCCGCTACCCGAAGGGCGGGTCCTGGGGCATGAAAGCGTCGGTGTCGTTCATGCGATTGGTGAAGGCGTCACGCGCTTCCGTGTCGGAGATCGGGTGGCGGTCAACGCGGCGACACCCTGCGGCCACTGCAATCCGTGCCAGCGCGGCTTCGCCGCGCAATGCGGGGGAATGCTCGGCGCGTACAAGTTCACCGCGCAGAAGGACGGCAACCTGGCGGAGTATTTCCACGTCAACGACGCGGACTACAACCTCGCCGCGATTCCGGCCGCGATGACGGACGAACAGGCGCTCTACGCGACCGATATGCTCTCGACCGGATTCGTCGGAGCCGAGTACGCCGACATTCCCATCGGAGGCTCGGTGGTGATCTTCGCGCAGGGCCCCGTCGGCCTTTCCGCCACCATCGGCGCCAAGCTTCGCGGCGCCGGGCTGATCATTGCGGTCGAATCGAAGCCCGATCGCGCCGCGCTCGCGAGAACCTACGGCGCGGATGTCGTCATCAATCCGCGCACGGAAGACGTGGTCGCCCGAGTGATGGAACTGACGGGCGATGGAGCCGACGCCGCGATCGAGGCCTTGGGCAGCCAGGAGACCTTCAGCAACTGCATCAAGGTCATCAAGCCGGGCGGCGTGGTCTCGAACATCGGCTACCACGGCGACGGATACTCGACGCTCGAAATTCCGCTCGCCGAATTCGGACTCGGAATGGGCGACAAGACGATCCGCACGGCACTGTGCCAGGGGGGGCGCGAGCGAATGGATCGCCTGTTCCGCCTGATTCAAACCAAGCGCTTCGATCCGACGCTGATGACGACCCATCGCTTCTCGTTCGACCAGGTCGACCAGGCCTTCGAGATGATGCGTAACAAGCAGGACAACATCATCAAGCCGCTCATTACGTTCTAGGCACCCGGACAGGCGTCCGGTCGTGGAATCTCGCCCTCGCGGCCGCACCGAGCGGATATCGCTCCGCTACGGGCATGCCTTGCAGCAGTAGCGGTCTCGAGGGCCTTGATCCGGGGTTCGGTTGCCCCAGCTTGCCGTTGAAGTCGAGCGATCCCATCGCCGCCTCGACATAGGTCACTACTTGCCCAGCCGCATGAGCGCGGATCGCGTCAGGTAGCGATCGTAGATCTGCGGATCGTTCGCGCTGGATTGATGGCCGCCCGCGATCGTGCGCACCTGTTCGAGTCGCGTCATGCGCCCGCTCTGCAGATCGAAGGCGTGCACGTGCCCCCAGCTCCACAGCGGATGCTGGCCGTCCATCACGCGCTGGTTGCCCGATTCGTAGAGTGCGAATGCGCCATCGAACGAGCGGAAGGCTTCGCCACGACGATCGAACGAGACCATCGCCAACGGCAGTTGGGTGCGCGCATCGAACCAGACGCGCTTCTTGCGGAGCGGACGGGGCTCGAACCCGCGACCCCCGGCGTGACAGGCCGGTATTCTAACCAACTGAACTACCGCTCCCGTTCCAGCTCTTGCCGCCATCGCTCGATTCGAGCAGTTCGCCCATCGCCCCGACCGCAACACCGCGATCACCGTCGAAGGCGACGCTGAACAGCGCCTGATGCGCCTTGCCCTGCAGCACGACCGGGTTGTTCGATGACGTTTTTGCGGAGGTATTGGCGTAAGCCGCTGCGGACAGCAGTCCGGCGGCGGCCAAGGTAAAACAAGCGGCGCGCACGCCGCGGTTGGTCACGCTCACGAGAGTTCTCTCCTGCACCACATTTCGTCTCCCTCTCCCTCCGGGAGAGGGCCGGGGTGAGGGATTCGGGCGCGATAGCAAAGCTTCACTATCACGCCCGAATCCCTCATCCGCCCTTCGAGCACCTTCTCCCGCAGGGAGAAGGCATCCCAGCACGCGCGTCTTACGCGCCGAGTCTGCCGATGGCCTGCGGCGTCAGGAACTTGTTGTAGACGTCGACGCCGGCTTCGCTGTACGTCGACTTGTAGCCGCCGGTCACTTCCTTGGCCTGCACGAAGCGCGACAGACGGTTCGCCTGAATGTCGTGCGAGATCACGCCGACCCACGACCATTCCGGCTTGCCGTTGGCATCCTTGATCGTCAGCTTGTCGTTGCTGTACTGCGCGAACTGAGGCTCGAATGACTTCCAGATTTCACCGCGGCGATCGTAGGTGACATAGGCGATGAACATGCCGTTGCGCACGTCGATCCAGGTGCGCTTCTTGCCGACCGGCGCACGCGGAAAGCCCGTCGGCTCGGCTTCGACGATGACGCACTCGGGGATCAGCTCCATATAGGTTTCGTGGAAGGTCTTGCCCTTCGGGCCGCCGTGAACGGAACGCTCGTAGTTGGCGTTGCTTCCTCCGGTGAAATTCTTGTTGCCGATCGCCCCGAGCATCGGGCCGCGACCGACGATCTTGTAGTTGCCCCAGGTCTGCATCGGATCGCCGGCCGACCAGGCGTCCGACAGGAACAGCGTGATGCCCGGAACCAGCGGCTCGAAGCGCTGGTTGGTCGGGAACTGGCGCACGCGTTTGAACGCCGGCAGATAGCCGATCAGATCGGGGAACTTGCGCTGGTCGTAATACCAGGTATTGAGGAAGGAGCTGCCCTTGGTATCGTTCGGCGCTGTGAAGAATACCGACTGCAGGCGCAGCAGATCACTGCGGTTGTTCCAGACCTTGCCGTCGGAACGCGAGGTGCAGTTGAGTTCGCACCAGACGAAATCGTACTGATAGGAGATTTCGCCCGAGGGATCGATGTCCCAATCGCGAATCGCATATTGCGAGTAGTCGTGGCGGCCCCAGCTCAAGGTGAGGTTGGCCGTGGCCTCATTGGCATCCTTGGCATCGGGGAACGGGCTGCCGCCGACCCAGGGCTTGCCGGCCTCATCATAGACGTTGCCGTCCGCTCCGAACTTCGCCTTGCCCTTGTTCCTGAGTGTGGAGTCGAGATAAGCGGCCGGATACAGCCTGGTCACGTCCTTGGTGGACTCGACGATGTTGATGCGACGCCCCATCGTCTTGACCTGCTTGTACGCCACCGGATCGAGCAGATCCTTCACCGCGTCGACGTTGTCGGCCGTCAGCACGTCACCGGGCTTGATCTTGCCCTTGGTATACATCTCGATCGACAGCAGCTCGTCCGGATAGGCCTTCGACACATCGGCCGAGTGCGCCAGCTCCGACCACATCGGCGCCAGGACACCTGCGGTTGCAGCACCGGCCAGGGTTTTGCCCATGAACATGCGGCGGCTGTAATCGAAATCGAATTTGCGGATATGCATCTCTCGTCTCCTCTAGTGCAACGTTTTTTCCGAACGTCTATTCGTGTGTGTTGCGGGGGTTCTGCTACAGCGCGTGCGCGAGACGCTCCTCGTGCTCGCGAGCCGCCGTGTACTGCGACAGATCGACGCCTTCGCCCACCAGCAGGTCTTCGCGCCGCAGGAAGCGCGGATTGATCAGCCAGACCAGCAGCGGCAGCACCACCAGCGCCAGCACCATGTTGATCAGCATCAGCAGGTCGAGCAGCAGGCCCATGTCGGCCAAAAACTTCAGGTCCGACAGGAAGTACCAGGGCGTGATCCCCAGCAGCATGATCGACGCCGTGAACATGATCGCCTTGCCCGTCGTGCTCAGCGCCGCCGTGTTCGCGCGTCCGATGTCGCGGCCCTGCGCGTGATACTCCTCGCAGATGCGGCTCAGCAGGTAGATGCCGTAGTCGATGCCCACGCCGACGCCGATCGACGCCACCATCAGCGAGTTGATGTCCAGGCCGATGCCCATCAAATGCATCGAGGACAGCAGCACGAAGTTCGACAGGTTCACCGGCACCAGCAGGATCAGGCCGGCCACGATCGATTTGTATGCGTAGCTGCAGCCCAGCAGGATCGTGAAATTCAGCAGGCCGATGATGACCCAGTGGTAGCGCTCGACCACGTCGTTCATCGCCTGCTGCAGCGCGATGGTGCCGGTGCCCAGGCGCACCGTGAACGCGTCGTGATCGGCGCCGACGGTTTCGACCGCTTTCTTGGCTGCGGCGAGCGCCGAATCGACCGTCTCCTGCTTGTTGTCCTTGTACCAGAGCGAGACGGTGCCGTTCTGGATGTCGAAGTTGATGACGTGCGAGAACGCTTTCGGGCTCGAGCCGAGCATCACCGCGATCGAGGCCGCTCCGACCATTTCATTGGTCGGGTCCAGCGGCAGCCACTTCGGGTTGCCGCCCGAGAACAGGCGGTTGCCTTCCATCAAATAATCCGCGAACGACAGCGTCGCGCGCGGCGGCTCGCCGCCGTTCTCCATGATGTTCTGCAGCTGCAGCATCGTCATGATCGTCTCGGCCTGGCGGCCGACGCGATCCGGGTTTCGCTGGTCCTTGGCTTCGAGCACGATCTCCAGTGTGTTCACACCCGGGAAATTGCCGTTGATCTGGCGCACCGCTTCGTTGTATTCCGAATCGTCCCAGAGCAGGTTGCTGCCCTCCACCGGGTTGCCGATCTTGATCTGCAGGCCGGTGATGATCGCCGCCGCTCCGCACACCGCCACGATCACCGCGGTGACCTTGCCGCGCTTGCCGTAGGTGACGTTGGCGATCGATTCGAGCAGCTTCTTGAACCCGCGGTTGAACGGCGTCTGCGCCGCTTCGGCACCCACCAGCTTCTCGATATTCTTCGGTGCCGGCAGCGCCGCCAGCAGCAGCGAGATCAGCACCACGCCGGTCGGGATCAG
Organism: Hydrocarboniphaga effusa AP103; assembly: GCF_000271305.1. GTDB lineage: Bacteria > Pseudomonadota > Gammaproteobacteria > Nevskiales > Nevskiaceae > Hydrocarboniphaga > Hydrocarboniphaga effusa. The sequence goes on along the minus strand of NZ_AKGD01000001.1, from coordinate 1,318,666 downwards.
CCAGATCGCCCAGGAAGCCGCAGAACAGCGCGAAGCGCTCCATCGCCGGAATCGGCGCCAGCGCGATCAGGAAGATGCCGACGATGTCGGTGAAGATGCCGAGCACCGACGGCGCCATCATCACGCCCATGGTGATCTCGGCTGCCTTCTGCTTGTCGCGCACGTGCGCGTAGATTTCGTAGTACCGCTCGGTGAACTGCACGCAGTGGGAAAAGCTGCGCGCCACCAGCAGCAGCGGCACGATCATCAGCAGCGGTTCGATCGGCGACTTGAGCCAGCCGACGAATCCGAAACCCCACACCGCCGCCACCAGGCTCGTCACGATCGGCGTCACCACGCCGACCACGTTGCGCATGTACAGCGTCAATGCGATCACGAGCAGGCTCAGCGTGACCGCGAAGAATGCCGATCTGGCTTTCGTATTCGTAGACCCAGCCTGTCAGCGCCGGCTGGCCCGCCAGGTAGATGTCGTGGTCGGCGTCGCGGTTCTTGTTAACGAGGTTCTGCACGTACTGGAACGCTTCGCCGTAGTCGAGCCGCGATTCGATGAAGGTGGCGTTGATCAGCGTGCTGCTCTGGTCCTGCGAGACCAGGAAGGTGCGCGCGTTCGGCGATTTGTCGAGGTTGTTGCGGAAGGCATCGATGTCTTCCTGCGTCTTGGGCACCGAATCACCCATCAGCGGCCGCATGTCGATACCGTAGGGCGTCGCCTCGGCATAGCGCGCCTTCTCGGTCGCGATCGACAGGATCTGGTCGTGGTCGACGCCCGGCGCCAGGTCGATGTCGCGCGTCATCTGCCAGACCTTGTTCAGGGTCTCGGCATTGAAGATGTCGCCGTTCTTGCGCTTGACCATCAGGGTCACGGTCAGCGGGTTGCCGAAGTTCGGGTGATCCTTGAACACCTGCACGAACGGATCGTCCTTCGGCAGCAGGTCCGAGAAGATCGTCTTGAGCTCGACATTCCTCAGCCCCACCGCGAAGAACGCGGTGATCACGATGAACACCGCCCAGCTGGTCTTCTGGTGACCAATGATCCACATCGCGAGACGTTGACGCAGGGAGTACATTCGAGATCCTTGTGGCAGACGCTCAACAGGCGCCTTTTTCTGAAAAGACGGTGAGAGGGCCATCGCTGAGCAGCGACGTAGCAGAGGCAGGCCCGAACTTCGGCGACGAGATCTTCCCGATGCGACCGGGCCAAATGAGCGCGCGCAGTTCACCCGCAGCGGTCGAGGCCTTCGTCCCGCTGTCAGCGATGAAGATTCGAGACGTTCGTCAGCAGGCTTTCACCGAGGGGGTTGCTGCGAACCGTTGAGCTAGCGGGCCCTACGAACCGCTGGCATGTGTGCCCGCTGCCATGACGCCTATCGGGGGCATGCTCACGTCTGATGTCATCACTCTTCTCCTATCCGTCGTCGCGATCGCATTCGGGCGGGCTGGCGCCGAATGGATTTTTTATAGTGGGCAAATGGGGCTCGACGATTCCAGGCCGGAGACCGGGTAGGCCGAGGCGATTCTGATCTCGCTCCACTACCCGTTTTTCAGCCTCGATACCGCCGCAGCGCTTCGCTCTTGAACTGTGAGATCAGTCTGGAGGTGTGGGACGGAGGAGTCACCGCCCGACCGGGTAGCGACAAAGGGTGAAACGGGTAGTGGACTCGCGCGCCGACAGAGCAGCCCGAAAATCCCTGTATCGTTTGTTGCGCATGCGCAACGCCCGGCCGGGAATCCCTGCAGAGGAGGCCGGCGGGCTAGCTCTGACTACCGGTGACGAGCTGAGCAAGGATTGCCCGAGGAAGAGAGATTCGAATGGCCGATTCCACAGCGATAGCGCACGCCGAAGGCGTGTTCAGGACGGTTCACGGCTTGCCGAACATCGATCGACAGCTTCGGCATGAGGCGCCGATCACCCAATCGTGGACGCGCTGCGTCAACGACCATCGTCTCGATCCGTCCAAACTCCATGCCCCGACTGTCATTGGCAGCGCCGATCTCAAGGATCGGCAGACCCAGCACGAAGACCTGTTGCAGATTGCCGTTGCCGAGATGGATTCGCTGTACGACCAGATTTCGGGTTCCGGCCACGCATTGCTGATGACCGACGCGAGCGGCGTAATCCTGTGCGAACGCGTCGATCCGACCTTGCGCAAGATGTTTCGCTCGGCAGGCATTCTGATCGGTGCCGACTGGAGCGAGAATCGCGAAGGCACCAATGGTGTCGGCACCTGCATCGCCGAGAACCGTCCGGTTACCGTGCATCGCGCCGATCACTTCCGCGCGCGTCATATCGGGCTTTCGTGCACGGGGGCTCCGATTCGCGATCCGGGCGGTTCACTGGTCGCGGTGCTCGATGTTTCCAGCATCTCGTCGCACGATACGCGTGCGGGCCGAACGCACACGATGGCGCTGGTGAATCTCTCCGCGAACTTCATCGAGAAATGCCTGTTCCTGCGGCGCCAGCGGAATCATACGATCCTGCGCTTCCACAGCCGTCCGGAACTCGTGAACCTGCTGTACGACGGCGCGCTGGCCCTGTCGCAGGACGGTACCGTGATCGCGGCAGACGATACCGCGGTTCGCCTGCTCGGAGCGAACGGCCGGCTCAATCTGCTTGGCCGTCCGCTCGCGGAAATCTTCGATGTGCGGCCCGAAGACCTCTTGGCCGGCTCGCGCAACCACCCGGCGATCTGGCCGCTGCGCGATCTGCGCCGGGGTCGTCGTTACTTCGTCAGCCTGCGCGAGCCTCAGCGCGAACCTGCGCGTGACGGCGGCGCGAAGCCCGCGCTGGAACCTGCGATGCTCCAGCCGCGGAAGAACGCGCTGTCGCTCGACGACCTCGCCGGCGAGGACCCGCAGATGCTGCGCAACGTGCACAATGCGCGGCGCATCGCCGATTCGATGGTCTCGGTGCTGATTCAGGGCCCGACCGGCTCGGGCAAGGAAGTGTTCGCGCGGGCACTGCACCGGGCGAGCTCGCGTGCGCAGCGGAATTTTGTCGCAGTAAACTGCGCCGCGATTCCCGAAACGCTGATCGAGAGCGAGCTGTTCGGCTACAAGAGCGGCGCTTTCACCGGTGCGCACAAGGACGGCATGCGCGGCAAGGTGCTGCAGGCTTCCGGCGGCACCTTGTTCCTCGACGAGGTCGGCGATATGCCCTTGCTGTTGCAGACGCGTCTGCTGCGGGTGCTCGAGGACAATGAAGTGGTTCCGCTGGGGAGCGAGAAGCCGATCAAGGTCGACATCCGCGTGATCAGCGCGAGCCACCGCAACCTGCGCGAGATGATCGCCAAGGGCCAGTTCCGCGAAGACCTCTACTACCGTCTCAACGGCATCAAGATCGAGCTGCCTGCACTCGCTGAGCGCGCCGATCGCAATCGCCTGATTCGCGAAGTGTTCGCGATCGAGGCCGCGGGCGAGGCTCACGCCGCGGTGGAGGCGAAGGCCTTGCAGTGCCTGCTGAACTATCAGTGGCCCGGCAACGTGCGCGAGCTGCGCAATGTGATCCGCGCCGCGCTCGCGATCTGCGAAGGCGGTCTGGTCACAAGGCTCGATTTGCCGAGGGAGCTGTGCGAGGCCGCATCCCCGGCGGCAGCAGCGCCCGCAGCTCCGGGCGCACCGCTTGCCAACATGGCGACGCCGGCCGAGACGAGCGCCGGCAATCCGCTCGAAGTCGCGGAGCGCGAGGCGCTGCTGGCCGTGATCGATGCGAACCGCTGGAACATGAGGCTGACCGCGCAGCAGCTCGGCATGAGCCGAAACACCTTGTACCGGAGGTTGAAGCGGCTGCGCATCGGCGTCGGTCTGGAGCGGGTCGATCAGATCTGAATCTGCGGATCGCGCGGTATACTCGATCTGGCTGCAAAACCACAAAAACAACAACACCCTCAAGCCCCGATAGCGATGATCGGCGACGATCGACGTGGTGGGGTTCGCCGCACCGATTGCTCGTCCAGGACGAGATGAGGCTCGGGCGGTATCTAGTGTCGTCACTAGAAGTGCAGGAGAGAGAGAAGGTGCCTAACCGCAGCTTCAAAATTACGAAACCGCGCCAGATCATGAGCAAGTTCAAGCCTCCTGCGGGCTCGGGAAGCTTGCTGCCGCGTCGGCGCCTGCTCGACAAGATCAACGAGGGCTTGAACCGCAGGCTGGTTCTGATCCATGGCCCGGCGGGGTTCGGCAAGACGACGTTGGCCGTCCAGTGGCGTCAGGTTCTCATCGAGCGCGGAGCGCGGGTCGCGTGGCTGAGTCTCGACACCGAGGATGACGAGCTCGAGCGCTTCTTATGCTACATGGTGGAAGCCATTCGTTATGTAGAGCCTTCTATCGGCATCGATGCGATCTCCTTGCTGGAGGGCAAGTCCGAGCAGGCCACCTCGTTCGTTCTGACCGATCTAGTCAACGAACTCGAAGTGTTCGAAGGCGAAATTTTCCTGGTGCTGGACGATTGGCATCTGATCCGTAACGAAGCGATACAGAAGAGCCTGGTGTTTCTGATCGAGCACGCCCCCTCGAATCTGCATCTGATCATCACGAGTCGCACACAGCCGCCACTGCCTCTCGGCACCTTGCGCGTACAGAGCCAGCTGACCGAAATCGATAGCGTAGACCTGCGCTTCGATGTCGACGAGTCATCCATCTTTCTTCGCGATCTCAATCAGCTGGATGTCGACAGCGATGACGTGCAGCTCCTGTGGCGGACGACGGAAGGTTGGATCGCGGCGCTGCAGCTTGCGTCGATTTCGTTGCGATCGAGCAGTGACACGGAGGCTTTGATTCACTCGTTTTCCGGAAAGCATCAAGCCATCGGCAAATACCTCGTCGAGAACGTGCTCAACAACCTGCCGGCGGCGACGCTCGACTTTCTGATGAAGACGTCCATTCTGGAGAGCCTGTCCGGGGACCTGTGCGCCGCCGTGACCGGACGTGCCGACAGCCAGGCCTTGCTGGAGCAGCTGCAGGAAGAGGACATGTTCGTACGGGCGCGGGACGAGGAGATGCAGTGGTTTCGCTATCACCATCTGTTCGCCGACTTCCTGCGTCGCCGCTTGGAGCGCGATCACCCCGAGAAGGTGGCATCTTTGCATCGCGCCGCTTCCGCATGGTTTGCCGCACAGCTCGAAACCGAGGAAGCCGTGCGTCACGCGTTGGCGGCGGGCGACATCGATCGGGCGATCGAGCTCGTGGAGCGCGACGCCATGTGGCTGGTCCACCACAGCCTGATGGCCACCCTGCTCAGGCTGATCAACCGCCTGCCTCGCGACCGGATCGCGAACCGATGCGAACTTCAATTCGCGATCGCCTGGGCGAACTGTCTGACACATCATTCGTCGGAAGCGCAGAAAGCGCTCGAACATATCGAGCGTAGCCTGGATGGACCCACGCTCCCGAATGAAGACAGCATTCGCGCCGAGGCGCAGGTCGTGCAGAGCTGCATCGACATCTTTGCCGACCGCTTGACCGGCGTCGAGGCCTTGCTGCGACCGCTCATCGTGGACGTTGAGGCCAATGGGCCGTGGGTCACCGGAGTCGGGGCCAACGTCCTGACTTACGTGCTGATCCAGACCTTCCGGTTCGAAGAGGCGCTGAGCTTGCAGAGATGGGCGAGTTCGCTCCATGAGCGCAACCCGGGCCCGTTCTCGGGTGTTTACGGACATTGCTTCACGGGCATGGCCGAGTTCGCGCTCGGACAGCTCACGCAGGCCGAGGAAAGCTTTTCCGAGGCGCTCAGGCTTGCGCGCAACGTCGCGGGTCGCCACTCGCATGCGGCTCAATTGGCCGGAGCGCTTCTTGGGCAGCTGCTGTACGAACGGAACGCGCTCGGCGATGCGGAGCTCCTGCTCGAAGACAGCAGGACGCTCGGCGTTGAAGGCGGAGTGGGCGACTTCTCCATCGCCACCTACATCTACAGCTGCCGGCTCGAAGTGTTGAACGAGCGATACGGAGATGCCCATGCCATTCTCGACGAGGGGGCCCAAGTCGCGCGTAAGCAGAGCATCGAAAGATTGGCTCATGCCGTGGAGTCGGAGCGCATCAGGCTTTACCTGCTGCAAGGTGATTTGCGGGCTGCCGATCAGCTGCTGATCTACCTCGATGAGATCCGGCCGGCCCCGGCGACCGAAGAACCCGGAATCGCGCACCAGTTGCATGAGATCCGGCAGCGCTCCCGAGCCCGCGTACTCGGCGCCAAGGGCGAATACCCGGCTGCAGTGCAGATTCTGAACCTGCTCATCGCGGACGCTCAAAAGCGAGGCAGGCGCCTGGCCGAGATGCAATCGCGGGCGCAGCTGGCTTGCGTGCTCGAGATCGCGGGGAATCGCGCGGAGGCCGAGACGGCGCTGATTCCTGCCGTGATCTACGGCGCCTCCGACGGCATGTTTCGCACGTTCCTCGATGAAGGGCCGCGCCTGATCTCGGTGTTGGAACGCCTCAGGGATCGCTGCCGGCACGGCCAGGTCCCTGCCGAAATGCCGCCTACCTCTTCCTACACGCTGGCGACGATCATCGCCGCGGGCCGCCAGGAGCGGCGCGCACCCGCTCAGCGTTCATCCCAGTCGGTGGCGGCGGCGCCGACGATCGAGCCACTGAAAGCGCGAGAGCTCGACATTCTGAAGATGCTGAGCCAGGGCAGATCCAACAAGGAAATTTCGCGCGACCTCGGCGTTGGAATCGACACCGTGAAGTGGTACCTGAAGGGAATCTACGCAAAGCTCGGCGTGGCTCGCAGGGTCCAGGCCACCACGGCGGCGAGACGGCTCGGCCTGCTGTCCTGAGCGGGCTGTCGGCGATCGCCGCAGGATCGCGATACTGGCGTCCTGTATCTGAGGACACGCCTGTTCGGTCTTTTCGCCGTCTGCTTGCAAACCCGCGAGTGCGACGAGGCAACCGTAACTCAGGATTTGATAACTGACTGTTGAGAGCCGAAGGTGAATGAGAAGGCATCGCCGATCGCATCGCTAGGGACGGGCGCGCGCGCCTGAACTGCGCGACGCATGCCCTGGCTCGGCAGGCACATGCCATGGGCCTGCCGATCGGTACCGCACTGCGCGCGTTCGAGCGTTCGCCGCCGGATGCATGCAACCATCCGATTTTCTACCGCGAGCCGAAAGCAGGCGGTGATTCTGCATGTCCTCCGTGGCGCGATGCGGACGTCAGTCAGTGCTTCAGAGGGGCAAGTCTTGATTCCGAATCTACAAGTGCTGTGAAGTCGTGCGCAACCGCGAGCTGGCGCAGGCCGCCAAAGACACAGCCACCGAAACCGGCCAGGAGCATCGGCCCGTGTCCGCTGGCCAGCGCGAGAGCGGCATCTACCGGCGCTCCATGATGCTCGCAAGCGGGCGCTACGCGATGCTCGATGACGGTATTGGGTTTGGCCCAGTACTGCGGATGCCGGTAATCGAGCAACGGCTGGGGCAGCCACTTCACGCTATCGTGCGCAGCAGCGGTGTCTTCTGGGAGCTTGGCAGACGTCGCGGGCCATCGGTTTGATCGCCGACATTTCTTTGGATCGTTGCATGTGCGGTGGCATGTCGCGCCCTTTGCATGCTCGTGCTACGAGGCCGGCTTCAGCCTCCCCATAAGTAGATTCAGAACACGACCGGCTTGCTCTCTCTCGAACGAAGTGGTCGCTGGGTACACGGCTCCAGCGAAGCACAGCGCCACGTCTTCGGACTTGAGTAAGCGTCCGAGGCTCACCGCTTGAAGGGAGTGTTGTGGCGTAGAAGATAAGCGTCCCTTGGGCGCCGATGGTGCCCACGATTGATTAAGTGGACACCATGCAAGCATCATCCTTGGGCAAGAAGCGGCGCAGCTATTCGGCGGAATTCAAGGCGGCGTGCGTAGCCGAAGCACGGCAGAAGCAGAGTTCGGTCTCGTCGATCGCCCGGCGCCATGGGCTGAATCACAATCTAATTTTCAAATGGTGGCGCGAGGCGGACGCGGCGAGCAAGACGACGTTGCTGCCGGTCACGATCGTCCCGCCTGCTGCACCGACTCCGCAATCGACGAGCGTCGCTTTGAGCGTGTCCTTCGCCGACGGTGCCTGCCTACGCATCGAATCGGCATCCGATGCGATGGTGCTGACGATCCTTGATCGCCTGCGTTCGCGATGATCGGTTTGCCAGCCAGCACACAGGTGTGGATCGCGGCCGGGTTCTACCCCGTTTTCACGGACACATCTGAGAAGGTCGATACTGGCCGAAAGGAGTGTTCATGTCGAAGCGAAGGAAGTTCAGCGTGGAGTTCAAGCGGGGAGCGGTTGAGCAGACCCGCCGGCCGGGCGTCAGCTGCGCGCAGGTTGCCCGGGAATTGGGGATACGAGACGGCCTGCTGACGCGCTGGAAGCGGGAATTGGAAAGCCAGCCCAAGGCCTTCGTTGGGACTGGCACGGCGCGCGACGAAGAGGTTGCCCGGCTCAAGCGCGAGCTGGCCCGCGTGACCAAGGAGCGGGATTTTTTGCGCGAAGCGGCGACGTTCTTTGCCAAGACATCGTCCTGAGATATCAGGCGATCGAGCGTTGCCGCGAGGAGTTTCCTGTGCGCCTGATGTGCCGCTGCTTGAAGGTATCGCCGAGTGGCTATTACGAATGGAGCGGTCGCTCAGCGAGTCCGCGGCAACTCGACAATGAGCGTCTGCTCACCCGGATTCGCGCGATGCATGAAGACAGCCGAGGCGCTCTGGGCGCTCCCCGCATGCACGAAGACCTGGCCGAGGAAGGCGAAACGGCGAGCCTGAATCGTGTGGCGCGCCTGATGGCAAAGAACGGATTGCAAGGCTGGCCTCGGAAGAAGCGCCGGGGCCAGCGTGCCGATCCGGGTCTGCCGCCACCAGGCGTCAGCAACCTGCTGGAGCGGGATTTCGATGCCTTGGAACCCGAAACCAAGTGGGTGACGGACATCACCGAGATCGCTACCGACGAGGGCAAGCTGTATCTGTGTGTTGTGATCGATCTTTTCAGCAAGCTGGTGATCGGCTGGTCGATGCACCATCGGCAGGATCGCCAGATGGTGATGCGTGCCGTCGAGATGGCGATCTGGCAGCGGCAGGGCGGCTGGTCGGTGATCCTGCATTCGGATCGCGGCAGCCAGTTTCGCAGCAGCGACTATCAGCGTCTGCTGACGAAGAACACGCTGCTGTGTTCGATGAGTGCGCCCGGACACTGTGGCGACAACGCAGCCTGCGAAGGCTTCTTTGGCATGCTCAAGCGCGAGCGCGTGCATCGCACGAAGTACGCGACGCTCGATATCGCCAAGGCTGATCTGTTCAACTATATCGAGCGGTTTCACAACCCCAGAATGCGGCGTAGAGTCGCCAAGCAGGATCAGAAGTTTTCAGCTCTTTCTAAACCGTCCGTGGAAACGGGGTAGAACCCCAGACCAATGGTATGGCTAACGGCCTGTTGGTCTTCCATCGCAGAAGATGAGCCTTCCAGGCTGTATGCGCTGCTCGAGCATCCGAACAGAGTCAGTCCCTGACGGCCGGGTAGATCCCACCAGAATCGTGCGGCGTCAAACATCCGCCCACTCTGGCTTCGCGGACGTCAGTTCAATATTTCAGGGGAAACTGGTTCAGATCTTAGTTAATCAGTTCAGATCCTAATTCCGAATTTACAAGTGCGCTTTCTTCGCCGAAAAGCTCAGCAAAAACTCCATCTGATCGGCGAGGATGCGGCGGTTCGAGAGGATCAGGTATTCGGCGAGATTCGGCGTGTACGGCACCGCGAGCAGCTTCATCCCGGCTTCCTCGGGCGTGCGATCGGCTTTCTTGTGATTGCAACGCGCACAGGCGGTGACGCAGTTCTCCCATATCGTGCCGCCACCGCGCGAGGCCGGAACGACGTGATCGCGCGTGAGGGCCGAGTGGGCGAACTGCATGCCGCAGTAGAGGCACAGGTTGCGATCGCGCTGGAACAGCGTGCGATTGGTCAGCAACGGAGCGCCGGCGGCGAATCTGCGGGCCCGGTCGGCCACCGCGATGATCGAGCCGATCTCCACGCTCGAGCGTTCGCCGGTCCGGGCGTTGTAGCCGCCGCTGACGCGAAAGCGCTCGTCGCCGGCTTCCCAGCAGACGCGCCGACGCGCATACAGCGTCACCGCCGACTGCCAGCGGATCCAGCCCACCGGTAAACCACCAGCATCCAGTTTGAGAATCGAAGGGATCATCCCCACTCCGTTCGCACGTACAGGAACCGCTGAATGTCCCGCTATTGCCTCTCATGCGGAATCGGCCGAGTGTAACCCGGACAAATGGCATACCGGAGACTTCGGTGTGATTTTTTATGCCAAATGATTTCCGAGGAGTCGCTCGAGTCCCGTCCCCGCGAATCGGCTATTCGACCCGGAAGAACGATTGAGTAACTGCTTCGTGGAGATCGCTCAGGCCGAGCTGAATCTCGTCGAGCAGCTCGTGCAGGCCCGTTTCGACGAGCTTGTCGACATTGGCGTCCTGCACCAGGGCGCGAACGCGCCAGAGCGTGCGTTCGACGCTGCGGCTCTCGGGCAGGTGGGAGCGCGTCATCGCGATCGTCGACAGGCAGAACATGACTGAGCGCGGGAACTCGCGGTTCTGCAGCAGGAAGCGCAGAACGCCGGTGCGATTGACGCGCGCACGCACGTGGCGGCGGTACATCTGGTACGCGGTCAGCGAGCGCAGCACGCTCATCCATTGGATGTTGTAGAGCGGGGCGAGCTGCTCGGGCCGGCCGGTCGGGTCGATCAGCGAGACCGAGCGCACGTCGAGAATGCGCGTGGTCATGTCGGCCTGCTCCAGATTGGTGCCGATGCGCAGGAACTGGAAGCCGACGTCCTGGCTCATGTTCATCGTCAGCACGGAGTACACGAGCATGGTGTTGTCGATCACGCGCTGCAGGAACGCGCCGCGCCGCGAGCGCGTCAGTGCGCCTTCGCCCTGGCCGATCACGAAGTAGTGCAGATCGTTGAGCTTTTCCCAGACCTCGCGCGGCATCGCGTCGCGTACGGTGCGGATGATTTCGCGCGCCGTGTGCAGTGAGCTGTGGATCGAGCCCGGGTTGCGCTGGTCGAGCAGCAGGAAGCGTACGACGTTGAGCTCGCTGTAGTCCTCGCCGTAGATCGAGCGATACAGATCGTCGGCGCCGACGATCTGGATCAGCGGCTGCCAGCCGAACGGAATGCCGCGCGGCAGGTCGAGCAGCAGCAGTGAATTGACGTTGACGAGGCGGGCGGTGTTCTCGGCGCGCTGCAGGTAGCGGCCGAGCCAATAGATGTTGCTGGCGACGCGCGAGAGCATCAGCCTTCTTCCTTAGCCGAATCCTTCGGCGAGTTGCTGCCGAAGCTTTGCGACTGGCTCATGCCACCGAGTGTCTGGCTCTGCGACAGGCCGTCGTCGGTATCGACGATCCAGGTGTCCTTCGCACCGCCGCCCTGGCTCGAATTGACGACGAGCGAGCCGCGCACCATCGCCACGCGCGTGAGGCCGCCCATGGTCACGTAGGTCGAGTCGATGTCGCCGCGCGAGAGGATGAACGGACGCAGGTCGAGATGCCGCGGCTCCACCGTGCCGTCCTCCATGAGCGTCGGCGCGGTCGACAGCGCGAGCGTCGGCTGGGCCATGTAGTTGCGCGGGTTGGCTTCGATGAGCTTGCGGAACTTGTCGTGCTCTTCCTTGCTCGCGCGCGGGCCGATCAGCATGCCGTAGCCGCCCGATTCGTTCGCCGGCTTCACTACGAGCTTGTCGATGTTGGCGAGCACGTAGCTGCGATCCTTCGGGTCCATGCACAGATAGCTCGGCACGTTCGGGATGATCGGATCCTGATCGAGGTAGTACTTGATCATCTTCGGCACGAAAGCGTAGACGACCTTGTCGTCCGCCACGCCGGCGCCCGGGCAGTTGGCGAGCGCCACCTTGTTGCTGATCCACGAGCGCATGAGGCCCTTGACGCCGAGGATCGAATCCGGATTGAAGGCCTCCGGATCGAGGAACAGATCGTCGATGCGGCGATAGATCACGTCGACGCGCTTGGGCCCGTGGATCGTGCGCATGTAGACGCAGTCGTCATCGGCGACGAACAGGTCGCTGCCCTCGACGAGCTCGATGCCCATCTGCTGCGCCAGATACGCGTGCTCGAAATAAGCCGAGTTGAAGATGCCCGGCGTCAGCAGCACCACGTTGGGCTGGTCGAGCGGGCGCGGCGAGATCGCACAGAGCGTGTCGTAGAGCTGGGCCGGGTATTCGTCGACCGGCAAGATCGTCTGCGCCTCGAACAGTTCGGGGAACACACGCTTGGTGACGAGCCGGTTCTCGACCATGTACGAGACGCCTGACGGTACGCGCAGGTTGTCCTCGAGCACGTACATGGTGCCGTCCTTGTCGCGCACGAGGTCGCTGCCGCAGATGTGCGCCCAGACGCCATTGGCCGGCTTCACGCCGACGCATTGCTTGCGGAAGTTGACCGATTCATTGAGCAGGTCGGCCGGAAATACGCCGTCCTTGATGATCTTCTGCTCGTTGTAGAGGTCTTGAATGAACAGGTTCAGCGCATGCACGCGCTGCTTGAGGCCGGCTTCGGTCTTCTGCCATTCGGACAGCGGGATGATGCGCGGGATGATGTCGAACGGCCAGGCGCGGTCGACGTTCTTGCCCTCGGAATACACCGTGAAACTGATGCCCATGACCTTGATCGCCAGTTCGGCGGCCAGGCGGCGTTCGGCCAGTTCGGGTTCGGTGAGGTCGTCGAGATAGTCGGCCAGCGTGCGGGCGGCGGGACGGGCCTTACCCGGCGACTCGAACAGCTCGTCGTAGAAGTTCTCGCAACGGTACTGCCGCCAATCGATTGCCATGGTCTCCCGAGGGGTGGCCGTTCGTTTTTGGAATAGGGGATGCGGGTTACGCTAACAGGAAGCAGTAGCAAAACATAGGCCACGAAACGCGAAGGATGGGCGTCGGCACGACCGTCCACGTCGGCCGCCGGACAGGGCGGGGAAGGCAGCTGCGGACGCCAATGCTAGACTGCACGCTGTTCCCTCGACCACACCCATGTCCAAAGCCAAGCCTGCTCTGGAGTTCAAGGGCCGTATGCTGTCCTTGACCCGAGTCCGCGTCATCGAGCCGGACTTGCCCGCCATCGAAGCGCAGCTCAAGAACTTCGCCCGCCAGATGTCGGGGGCCATCGACGGCATGCCCGTCATCCTGGAAAGCGACAAGCCCGTCGAGCTCGTCGGCGTTCTGCAGTCCATGCGGCGGCTCGGCATGCAACCGATCGCGGCGATGGAAGGGGCTCTGGCCAACGACGCGCGCCTGTGCGGCCTGCCGGTGCTGCCGGCCGACATGCTCACCGACGCCCGCGCCGCCGCACCCAAGCCGGCCGAAGCCGCACCGCCGCCCCCCCCCCCTGCGCCCGAGCCGCCGCCGGTAATGCCAGTGCGCCGGTCCACGCGCATCATCACCGAGCCGGTGCGCTCGGGGCAGCAGATCTACGTGGAAGGGGCTGACCTGATCGTGACCCAGCCGGTGAGCCCGGGCGCCGAAATCATCGCCGACGGCTGCATCCACGTGTACGGCCTGTTGCGCGGCCGGGCCATCGCCGGGGCTCGCGGAGACGAAACGGCGCGCATATTCTGCAAGAAGATGGAAGCCGATCTGCTCGCCGTCGCCGGCGTCTATGCAGTGGCGGACCAGATACAAGGCGCTCTGCGAGGCCACGCCGTGCAGGCCTGGCTCGAACAGGGCAAGCTGCGGATCGAGCGCCTAGACGCTTGATTGCAAGCGCAGCTCACCAAGACAATCAAGAATACGGAAGACAGCAGTGGCGAAAATCGTCGTAGTGACATCAGGCAAGGGCGGCGTCGGCAAGACCACGACGAGCGCTTCGTTCTCCACCGGCCTCGCGGCTCGCGGCAAGAAGACCGTGGTCATCGACTTCGACGTCGGCCTGCGCAACCTCGACCTCATCATGGGTTGCGAGCGCCGCGTGGTGTTCGACTTCGTCAACGTGATCCACGGCGAGGCCAACCTGCGCCAGGCGCTCATCAAGGACAAGACCTACGACAACCTGTTCGTGCTGGCCGCGAGCCAGACGCGCGACAAGGATGCGCTCTCCGAAGAAGGGGTCGAAAAGGTGCTCAACGAACTTGCCAAGGAGTTCGACTACATCGTCTGCGACTCGCCTGCCGGCATCGAGCGCGGTGCGCATCTGGCGATGTACTTCGCCGACGAAGCCCTGGTCGTGACCAATCCCGAAGTCTCTTCGGTGCGCGACTCCGATCGCGTGCTCGGCCTGCTGTCGAGCAAGACCAAGAAGGTCGAGAGCGGCGAAGGCCGCGTCAAGGAGCATCTGGTGCTCACGCGCTACAACCCGCTGCGCGTGCAGAAGGGCGAGATGCTGTCGATCGAGGACGTCAAGGACATCCTCGCGATTCCGGTGCTTGGCGTGATCCCCGAATCGTCCAGCGTGCTGTCGGCCTCCAACTCGGGGTCGCCGGTCATCAACGACAAGGCCACCGATGCCGGCCAGGCTTACGACGATCTGGTCGCCCGCTTTCTCGGCGAAGACCGCCCGCATCGTTTCATCACGGCAGAGAAGAAAGGCCTGCTCAGCAAACTGTTCGGAGGCTGATCCGACTATGGCCATCGATTGGATGAAGCTGTTCCGCAGTGAGCAGAAAGCCACGGCTCAAACGGCCAAGGAAAGGCTGCTCGTGGTCGTCTCGCATCAGCGTGCGGGTCGCGCGAACGGACCAGAATATCTCACCCGCCTGCGTGAGGAGTTGCTCGCGGTCGTGCGCAAATACGTGCCGGTCGACGACTCGGCCGTGCATGTCGACGTCAAGCGCGAGGACGGCGACGAAGTGCTCGCCATGAGCATCACGCTGCCCGAGCGCAACTGATTCCTTCGGCTCGACGCAGTAACGAAAAAGCCGGCATCTGTGCCGGCTTTTTCGTTACTGCGATGCGTGTGGAACTTACGCCGCCTTGCCTCGCAGCTCCTTGCGCAGGATCTTGCCGATCGGCGATTTCGGCAGCTCGTTGCGGAACTCGATGATCTTCGGCACCTTGTAGCCGGTCATGTTCTGCTTGCAGTGGTTGCGCAAGGCTTCGGCCGTCAACCCCGGGTCTTTCTTAACCACGACGATCTTCACCGCCTCGCCGGTCTTGTCGTCCGGAATGCCGACGCAGGCCACTTCGAGCACGCCCTCGTGCTTGGCGACGATGTCTTCGATCTCGTTCGGAAACACGTTGAAGCCCGAGACGATGATCATGTCCTTCTTGCGATCGACGATGCGCACGAAGCCTTCGGCATCGATCGTCCCGATATCGCCGGTACGCAGGAAGCCATCGGACGTCATCACCTTGGCGGTTTCCTCAGGGCGATTCCAGTAACCGGCCATGACCTGCGGGCCCTTCACGCAGAGCTCGCCGGGTTGGCCGAGCGGAACGTCGTTGTTGTCGTCGTCGCGGAACACCACGTAGGTCGAGCTGATCGGCAGGCCGATGGTGCCGTTCCAGTCCGGTTTGTTGAGCGGGTTGATGCAGACGCCCGGCGAAGTCTCGGTGAGGCCATAGGCTTCGGACAGCGGCTTGCCGGTGACCTTGGACCACTTCTCGGCGACCGCCTGCTGCACCGCGGCGCCGCCCCCGAGCGTACAGCGCAGACCCGAGAAATCGAGTTCGCCGAAGCCCGGTGTGTTGAGCAGGCCGTTGAACAGCGTGTTGACGCCGGTGAACGCGGTGAAGCGATGCTTCTTGAGCTCCTTGACGAAGCCGGGCAGGTCGCGCGGGTTCGGAATCAGCACATTCTTGGCGCCGATCGACAGGAACACGAGGCAGTTCGCCGTGAGTGCGAAGATGTGGTAGAGCGGCAGCGGCGTGATGATGATTTCCTTGCCCTCGGTGATATGGCCGGTGAGCCATGCGCGGGCCTGCAGGACGTTGCCGACGATGTTCTTGTGCAGCAGCTGCGCGCCCTTCGAGACGCCCGTGGTGCCTCCGGTGTACTGCAGGAACGCGGTGTCTTCGTGCGTGAGCCTGATGCGATGGAAGGGCTGCGAGCGGCCGAGCGAGAGCGCCTTCTTGAACGGCACCGTGCCCGGGATGTCCCAGTCCGGCACCATCTTCTTCACGCGCTTGACCACGAAGTTCATGATCACCGACTTCGGGAACGGCGCCAGATCACCGAGCTGAGTGGTGACGACGGTTTCGACCTTGGTGTTGCCGAGCACTTTCTGCAGCGTGGTGCAGAAGTTTTCGACGATCACGATCGCGCGCGCGCCGCTGTCGTTGAGCTGGTGCTCTAGCTCGCGTGCGGTGTAGAGCGGGTTGACGTTGACGACGACCAGACCGGCACGCAGCACGCCGAACATCGCCACCGGATACTGCAGCGTGTTGGGCATCATGATGGCGACGCGATCGCCCGCGTTGAGCCCGAGCACGTTCTGCAGATAGCTCGCGAAATCCTGGCTGAGCTTGTCGAGCTCGTCGAAGCTCATGCTCACGCCCATGCACTCGAAGGCGGTGACGTCGCGGAAGCGACCGCAAGCCTGCTCGAGGATGTCGACGACCGACTGATAGGTGTTCAGATCGATGTCGGCAGGAACGCCGGGCGCGTAATTCTTGAGCCAGATGCGATCCTGGGCTGCGGGGGGGGCGGTGTTCTCCATCATCGCGTGTCCTGTGCCCGTGGGGCTTCTATGTGGTTGTTCGAGATCGAACTTCGATCAGTCCATACGCTGTCGAAGGTCGAGATTCGCCGATCATAGAAGAACCGAGCGTGAACACCAATTGGCTTGCGGACAGCGCTGGCGTGGCCTCGCGGTGCATGGGCGAGGCATGGGAATCAGTGCGGGTCGAGCCAGCTGCGCAGATTGCGGTCGCCGGCTTCGGCGTCGAAGCTCGCCTCGGCCTTGTCGAGCAGGTCCGAAACCCGGTGCGCGAGCGAGCCGTGCGGGCGCGGGCGGTCGGCTCCGCAGCGCACCGTGCGCCAGAGCGCACCGAGGCGGATCGAGTCGAGATCGCGGGCCGGCAGCAGCAGACTGCGCGAGCTTCCGGCTTCGGCGAGATAGCCGGCGTCGATCAGCATTTCGGTCACATGGGTGACGTGTTCGGGTGGAGCATCGATGGCCTCGATCAGGTCGTCCTGTGTCAGGCCGGGTTTGCCCTTGGCGAAGCGCTCGGCCACCAGCGTCATGATCATCAGGCTCAGGAACTCGATGTCACGCGAGGCCATCTGCTGCTGGCGCACGGCGGGCGCGAGATGCCGCGGGTTCTGCACGTAGAACGCGAGCTGGCAGCCGATCAGCAGGATCAGCCAGCCGACATGCAGCCAGATCAGCAGAAAAATCACGATCGCGAAGCCGGAGTAGATCGCGTTGTAGTTGCCGGCGTTGGCGACGAAGGAGGCGAACAGCACGCTGCTGGTCTGCCACAGCAGGCCGGCCGCGATCCCGCCGATCAGCGCGGCCTTCCATTGCACGCGTGTGTTGACCAGGAACAGATACATGAAGCTGAAAAGCCCGACGATGATCACGTACGGAATCAGCCGCCCGACCAGGTAGATAAGCCCGCCGAAGGGCTCGATCATCGCGATCTGCGACACCAGCGTGCTGTTGAGGATGGTCGCTGTGAGCCCGAGTGCCGAAAATACCAGCACCGGCCCGACCATCAGCACGCCGAAGTATTCGCCGATGCGCTGGGCGATCGGCCGCGAGCGCTCGATGCGCCAGATGTAGTTGAAGCTGGTCTCCACTTTCTGGATCAGCGAAATCGCGGTGTAGAACAGCAGCGCCACACCGACCGAGCCGAGTACGCCGACCTGGATTTTCTCGACGAAAGCCACGACGTTGGTCGCGATTTCGGTTCCGCGCGGCCCGAGCGGGCGCAGGAACTCGATCAGCACGGGCTCCAGGCTGTTGTGAGCCCCGAGCGCCTTGAGCACCGAAAAACCCAGCGCCAGCAGTGGGACCACCGACAGCAAGGTGGTGTAGACCAAGCTGACGGCCCGCAGCGAAAGCTGGCCGTCGGCGAGGTCGCGCACGATTGCGAAGACGTAGCGGCCCACCCGCACGAGCATGCGTTGGGAGCGGGTCAGCGCCGCCTGCTCCTCCCAGAGCTTGGCCTTGAGCCGATTGATCAGCGCCTTGTTCATCCCTGCATGTTCTCCGGCTCCTTCGGACGAACGGTTTCTATCCGCCGCTTGACTTTGTTGCATTGCACAAATAAATTTCGGCCATGCCTTGTTGCAGTGCAACAAGGGGCTCGGGCTCAATGTAGCGCCGAGCGGTCCCTCAAACCACTTTCATACAACCGTGTGCCGTCTGCCCATTGGGCGCGGCTTTACCGAAGGAGTTTTGCGATGAGCGTCCAGGCGATTGTCCACGATGTCAAAGGCCGCGTTGAACCCTACGTGGCCAAGGGCCAGCAGGTCGTTACGGTGTCGGTCGATACCTTCAAGAAAGCCACTCCGATCGTCGTCGACGGCGTGCAGTCGCTCGTGCACACCCAGATCGAGGCCGGCAAGGATCTGTTCGCCGCCGTGCAGGGCAGCTTCGAAAAGGCCAAGACCGCCGGTATCAAGGCCGTCGCCGCCTCGCCGATCGAGTATCTGCCGGACGGTCGCGAGCGCGTGCTCTCGGCCTATAACGACAGCGTCGTGCTTGTGAGCAAGACCAGCGACAAGCTCGTCAAGCTCGTCAAGAGCAGCTTCGCCACGGTCGATGGCGAAGCCAAGAAGACCGCGGCTCCGCGTAAGACCACCGCGAAAAAGGCCACCAAAAAGGCGGCCAAGAAGGCTGCTTAAGCCTCTTTTTGGGTCTGTGGAACGAGAGAGCCGGAGCGCAAGCTTCGGCTCTTTCTGTTCGCGGCGGCGGAAGCGGGCTTTCGGGCATTTGCTTTAGGCTGGCGGAACCATGATCGCTGCCGACTCTTCATTCTCCGCCCGCGCGCACGGCCTCGTCGTGGCGAGCCGTTTCAAGCCGCACCCGCTATTGCCGGGCGCGCATCTGCAAACCATCGCGCCGGCCTTCATCCGCCCGCGGGTCGAACTCGCGATGCGCATCGAGCGCCTCGAGACGCCCGACGACGATTTCGTCGACATCGGCTGGATTGGCGAGCACAACCTCGGCGGGCCGATCGCCACGCTGGTCCACGGACTCGGCGGAGGCTTCGAATCGCAGTATCTGCGCGGCTTGGCGCGCTTGCTCGCGGCGTTCGGCTGGCGCGTAGCGCTGCTGCAGCTTCGCGGCGGCGGCGAGCAGCCCAACAAGCTGCCGCGCAGTTATCACCATGGCGACACCGTCGATCTGCGCTGGCTCTGGCATCGCTTGCGCGCCCTGGAGCCGCAGACGCCGATCGCGGCGGTCGGCTGGTCGCTCGGTGGCAATCTGCTGCTGCGCGCCTTGCACGAGGAAGGCGCCCATGCGCCGGTCTCGCTGGCGGTGGCGGCGAGCGTTCCGTTCAAGCTGCGCGATTGCGCCGAGCACATGAATCGAGGGTTCGCGCGCGTCTACCAGCATCACCTGCTGGCGGGCCTGCGGCAGATCGTGCGACGCAAGCTCGCAGCCGGGCCGCTGCCGGATTCGGTTGACGTGCGGCAGGCGCTGTCGGCGCGCAGCTTCTTCGAATTCGACGACGCCTTCACCGCCCCGCTCAACGGCTTTCGCAACGCGATCGACTATTACGAGCGCACGAGCTGCGGTGCCATCGTCCACGACATCCGCGTGCCGACGCTGATCGTGCAGGCCGAGGACGACCCATTCATGAGCCCGGGCTGCGTTCCGGCGGCCAGCGCGCTCGCTCCGCAAGTGACGCTCGAAGTCTCGGCGAGCGGCGGGCACGTCGGCTTCGTCGGGCTCGGGCGCCGGGGGCAGCTCGACTGGTGGCTGGAGCAGCGCATCGCCGCGCATCTGCAGGCGGCGCTCGGGCGCGCTGCGCTCGCGGAGGACTGGCTCAACGGCGTAGCCGCCTAAGCCGTCACAGGGTTTCAGCGCAGCAGCCCTGGCCGTCCTCGTTTGCGGCGCAGCAGATAACGTTGCAAGCGGAACACCGCCCGGCTGATCGCCGAATCGTGCAGCGGCGACAGCGCGGTGAACTCCATTCCCAGTCGCGTCGAGTCCGATGTGTTTCCGCAATGGCGCACGGTGACCTCGGTTTCAATCGGGGCGTCCTCGAGCACCAGCCGGCAGCGCAGCCGAGTGCCGCGCGGCAGTTCGATCTCGCCCGACAGCCGCGCCGACAGGCCGATGCGCGAGAGATCGAGCACGATCGCACCGGCCGCCTGGCCGTCGTCTCCGAGCAGGGTCGCTGCGATCCAGTTCGGGTCCGGTACCGGGACGCGAAAGGCGGCGCGACGCTGGGCGTCGGCGCTCACGTCGGGCGGGCGGTCGGGGGAGGCGTGGGGCACGGCGTCGGCGGGTGGTTGGCTCCGGTCTGCAGGCTATCGGCAGCCGGGCAGTTAACTTCAGTGCCCAGTTCCTGGCGCCGCCTTGACCGGCTCGCCAGCCGCCGTTGGCCGAACCGCGCCTATGCCCGTCACGGTTGGCCGCTTACCATCGGCCGGTTATGGCCTACCGACTGTCCGTGCCCCTTTCCGACGCTCTCGGCGAACGTGCCGAAGAACTCCCGCGCCGCCTGCGCAGCGGCGAACTCACGATGGACCGGGCCGACCAGGTCGGCGAGCTCATCAGCGAGCTGGCCGACGATGTGCCGCGTTATAACTTCAGGCGCCCGGCCGAGGCTTTCAAGCTCGGCCTGGCCTCGCGCGGCATGATCGATCTGGGCATCCGCAGCACCATCAAGACGATCCGCATGGCGATCAGGCAGACCCTGCCGAGGCTGAACCCGAGCAGTTCAAACAGGTTGCGGATTACATCGATGACGTTCTGCAGAAGAGCCGAGCGTAGAGGACAGACATGAGCAAGGCAGTGACGGCTATCGCAACCGACAGCGCGAGCGATCGCGTTCGCTTCTCGGACCTGGTCCGGAGCGCCGTGCGCATGCTGCCCGAGTTTCCGATGGTGGCTCGCGGGCTGTTGCGGCTGGCCACGCTCAAGCCCGCCAGGCGCGGCTCGATCGGCGCTTTGATCGAAGCCCATGCGAGCCGCCGGCCGCAGTCGCTTGCGCTGCGCTTCGAAGACCGCCAATGGACGTACGCGCAATTCAATGCCGAAGCCAATCGCATCGCGCGCGTGCTGCAGGATCAGGGCATCCGCGCCGGCGATGCGGTGGCGATTCTCATGGAGAACCGCGCCGAAGTGCTCATCGTCGTCGCGGCCGTGCTCAAGCTCGGCGCCATCGCGGGCATGCTCAATCATCAGCAGCGCGGTGACGTGCTATCGCACAGCATCAAGCTCACGCAGGCCAAGCTCATGGTCGTGGGACAGGAAAGTCGCGAGGCGATCGAGAGTACGACGTTCGCGCCGGGATATGCTGCGATGGCCTTCTTCTGGGAAGGAGAGGGCGGCGCGCCTGAAGGCTATACCGCATTGCGTCCGCTCGCCGAAAAGGCTTCCTCCGAGAACCTGCCGCAGACCGCGCGGATCCCGCTGAAGTCGCCGGCCTTCTACGTCTTCACCTCGGGCACCACGGGCCTGCCGAAAGCGTCGGTGATGACGCATTTCCGCTGGATACGCGGCATGGCGGGCCTGTCCGAGTCGGCCGTGCGCCTGCGCTCCGACGACGTGCTGTACTGCTGCCTGCCGCTGTATCACAACAACGCGCTGACGGTGTCCTGGGGCGCGGTGCTCGCCAACGGCGCGGGCTTCGCACTCGGTCGCAGGTTCAGTGCTTCGCGCTTCTGGGACGAGATCCGCGCGAACCGGGCGACGAGCTTCTGCTACATCGGCGAGCTCTGCCGCTATCTGCTCAATCGCCCGGCCAGCGAACGCGATCGCGATCACGCGGTGCGCGTGATCGTCGGCAATGGCCTGCGCCCCGAAATCTGGGATGATTTCCAGCAGCGCTTCGGCATCGATCGCATCGTCGAATTCTACGGTGCGAGCGAGGCGAACCTCGCGTTCGTGAATGCCTGGGGGCTCAAGCGCACGGCCGGCTACTGTCCGCTCTCGCACGCGATCGTCGAATTCGATGCGGAGGAGGAAGCGCCCGCGCGCGATGCGCAAGGCCGGCTCAAGCGCGTCGCCAAAGGCGGCGTCGGTTTGCTGATCGGCGAGGTCACCAAGAAGACGCCGTTCGACGGATACACCGATCGCAAGGCCAGCGAAGCCAAGCTGTTGCGCAATGTCTTCGCTGAGGGCGATTGCTGGTTCAACTCGGGCGACCTGGTTCGCGACCAGGGCTACAAGCATATCCAGTTCGTCGATCGCGTCGGTGACACCTTTCGTTGGAAAGGCGAGAACGTTGCGACCACCGAAGTCGAAGCGGCCCTGTGCGCGAGCGGCGATATCGAAGAAGCCGTCGTCTACGGTGTTCAGATTCCGGGCATGGACGGTCGCGCCGGCATGGCCTCGCTGAGCGTCAACGGCGGCCGCTTCGATGGCGTTGCGCTCGCGAGCGCGCTACGCCAGAAGTTGCCGCAATACGCGGTGCCGGTGTTTTTGCGGCTGCGACAGGATCAAGAAACGACTTCGACGTTCAAGCATCGCAAGGTCGATCTCAAGCGCGAGGGTTTCGATCCATCGCGCGTCAAAGACCCGCTTTATGTGCTCGAACAGAATGGCTACGTACCATTGACGACTGACACATTCGTAACGATACAAAATGGGCAGGCTCGCCTCTGAACCAAGCCTCGGGATGCGGTTGACTGCGCCGCCGCACGGTATGGTGGCGCAGCCAAGGCTCCAGTGAAATCGCCATGCGACTCTTCGCCGCGTCATCGGCGGAGAGGCGTCAAGTGAAAGTCAATATCGAGGTCGAACGCAGCGTCAAAGTCGAGCTGCCGGCAGAGCAGGTGCGCAAGCTGTTCGACGATCTGGAAGCCACCATCGGCCGGTTTCCGAAGCTCAAGCGACTGAACAGGATCGGCCCGGATCAGTACGTCTGGGAGCTCAACACCATCGGTTCGCGCATCGCCAAGATCGCGCACGACGTGACCTACGGCGCGCACTACAAGCGCAGCGGCGACGGCAAGGAAGTGTCGTGGACACCGATCGCGGGCAAGGGCAACGCGGACATCAGCGGCGTGTTCCGCGTGAGCGAAAGCGGCAGTGGCAGCGAGGTTCGTTTCAAGGTCAAGGGCGAGCTGCGTGACGTGCCCGTTCCGCTGATCTATCGGCTCGCGGCTCCGCCGTTCATCCAGGGCAAGTTCATCGCCCTGGTCGACACCTTTCTCGAACGCACGCGCGATGCGGTGATGCAGCAGGTCTCCGAAGAAGCGCCGAAGAAAAAGATCGCCCGCAAGACCGCTTAGCCGGGCCGCGATCAGATCGCTCGCACTCGATTCACGGAGAAGAAGATGCGGAACGCGAGTCGGAGCCCATCTCAAAACGCGATGGGATTGGGGCTACGGGTATTGAATCGCTTCGCCGGGCTTGCGATCGTCGATCGACTCCGCCTGCGCAAGCCTGCCGAGAAATTCCTGCACGCTGCGAGCAAGACCGGCTTCCAGGTCGCGATGGCCGCTGCACGCCAGTTCAAGGCCACGCAAAAGCTCGTCGGTCCGCAGCGCTTGCCCAAAGCATCGAAGCCCGAGCTGTTCGATCTTGCGCCCAGCGAAGAGCAGGAGATGCTGCGCGATGCGGCGCGCAGCTTCGCGATCGAACAGTTGCTGCCGGCTGCACAAGCGGCGGACACCAACGCGCAGGCGCCCGCCGAACTGCTCGTGCAGGCCGGCGATCTCGGCCTCTCGCTGCTCGGCGTGCCGGAATCGCTTGGCGGCGCGGGCAGCGAACGCTCGGTGCTCACCAACGTGCTCATCGGCGAAGCACTCGCGCAAGGCGATCTGAGTCTCGCGGTGGCCTGCCTCGCACCGAGCGCGGTCAGCACGGCGCTCACGCTGTGGGGCGATGCGCAGCAGCAAGCCGCGTATCTGCCGGCGTTCACGGGCGACAAGCCGCCGGTCGCGGCGCTCGCGGTGCTCGAAGCGCGGCCCTTGTTCGATGTGTTCACGTTGTCGACCAAGGCGCGCCGCAGCGACGGTGGCTTCGTGCTCGACGGCACCAAGGCCTTCGTGCCGCGTGCGGCCGAAGCCGAGCTGTTCATCGTCGCGGCGGAGCTCGACGGAACGCCGGCGCTGTTCATCATCGAAAGCAGCGCGCAAGGCCTGAGCGCCAAGGCCGATCCCGGAATGGGCCTGCGCGCCGCAGCGACGGCGACGCTCGATTTGAGCAACGTGAAGCTGCCCACGAACGCCCTGATCGCCGAAGGCTCGGCCGCCGTCTACGCCGAATGCATCGCGCTCTCGCGCCTGGCCTGGTGCGCGCTCGCGGTCGGCACGAGCCAGGCCGTGCTCGATTACCTGGTTCCCTACGTCAACGATCGCGTCGCCTTCGGCGAGCCGATCAGCCATCGCCAGGCGGTTGCGTTCGCGGTGGCCAACGTCGGCATCGAACTCGAAGGCATGCGCCTGCTCACGTATCGCGCCGCGAGCCGGGCGGAGCAGGGCGCGGACTTCATGCGACCCGTCGCGCTCGCGCGCCGCGCCTGCATCGACAAGGGCATGCTGATCGGCTCCGAAGGCGTGCAGCTGCTCGGCGGGCACGGCTTCATCAAGGAGCATCCGGTCGAGCGCTGGTATCGCGACCTGCGTGCGATCGGCGTCATGGAAGGCGCCTTGCTCGTCTAGAGGACTCGAACATGATCAACCTCGAAACGCCGAAGAAATTCCGCGTCCTGACCGATCAGGCGCATCTCGTCGCCACCGAAATCTTCCGCGCCAATTCGCGCAAGTACGATCGCGCCGAGCACGCGTACCCGAAAGAACTCGACATGCTCGCCTCGCTGATGGACGGCATGGAAGAGGCCGGCGCGCGCGGTGGCGCGGGCGCATCGGGCGTGCGTCGCGAGGCCAGTGCCGACGAAGGCAATCGCAACGGGTCGAACCTCTCGACCTGTCTCGGCATCATGGAGCTGTGCTGGGGTGACGTCGGCCTGCTGCTGGCCATGCCGCGCCAGGGGCTCGGCAATTCGGCGATCGCCAGCGTGGCCAACGAAGAACAGCTGCAGCGCTTCGCCGGTCGCTGGGCGGCGATGGCGATCACCGAGCCGGGCTGCGGTTCGGATTCCGCGAACATCCGCACGACCGCGGTGCTCGACGGCGATCACTACGTGCTCAATGGCGAAAAGATCTACGTGACCAGCGGTGACCGCGCTGATCTCGTCGTGGTCTGGGCCACGCTCGATCGCAGCAAGGGACGCGCGGCGATCAAGAGCTTCGTCGTCGAAAAAGGCACGCCGGGTTTCGAACTCGTGCGGCTCGAACACAAGCTCGGCATCCGCGCTTCGGACACCGCGGCCTTCGTGCTCAAGGATTGCCGCGTGCCGAAAGAAAACCTGCTCGGCGATCCGGAGGTCAATGTCGAAAAGGGCTTCGCGGGCGTGATGCAGACCTTCGACAACACGCGGCCGCTGGTGGCCTCGATGGCCATCGGGCTCACGCGCGCCTGTCTCGAAGAAACCTGGGCGCAGCTCAAGCGCGTCGGCGTCGAAGTCGATTACAGCAAGCCGGCGTTGAATCAATCCGCCGCTGCGGCAGCGCTGCTCGCACTCGAAGCCGACTACGAGGCCGCGCGACTGCTGACCTTGCAGGCCGCCTGGATGGCCGACAACCGCAAGCCCAATTCGCTGCAGGCCTCGATGGCCAAGGCCAAGGCCGGGCGCACCTGCGTCGATGTCGCGCTCAAGTGCGTCGAGATTTGCGGGGCGATCGGCTACAGCGAGAACGATCTGCTCGAGAAGTGGGCGCGCGACGCCAAGATTCTCGACATCTTCGAAGGCACGCAGCAGATCCAGCTGCTGATCGTCTCGCGCCGGCTGCTCGGAAAGAGCTCGGCCGAGCTCAAGTAGCGCGACGCCCGCGTGGCGTGAGCGAGCAACGAAAAAGCCCCGCTTTCGCGGGGCTTTTCCTTATGCGCGGGACCGTCAGGCCGCGGCGTTGTAAGCGCGGTTCAGGCCGTCGATCTGCGTCAGGTACTGGCGGTTGTCGTGCATCCACGGGTGGAAGCTCGGGCGGAAGTAATCGAGCCAGGGCAGCACGATCGCGCGCAGGGAGCCGGGCTTGAAGAACAGGAAGTTCACCAGACGCCCCCAGCCGCGCAGGCCGCGCGCCTTCGGATCGGCCTTGATGATCTTGACGTGGAAGAAGAACACCAGCGGCAGGAAGATGAAGGTCGTCGCCACCAGCAGGAAGCAGCGGCGCAGCCAGGCGGTGAAGCCGCGGCCGAAGACCTGTTCGTAGACGTCGTAGGCGACGGCCTTGTGCTCGGTTTCCTCGAGCGCGTGCCAGCGCCAGAGGTCGGCCATGCGCGGGTTGGCGTCGGCCAGCACTTCGGGCTTGGACAGCAGCACGTTGGCGAGAATCGCGGTGAAGTGTTCGAGCGCCAGAGTCACGCCGAGCTGCCAACTCGTCGGAATGCGCGCCTTCACGCGTTCCAGCAGGCGGCCGACGAATTTGTCGAGCTGCGTGGCCGGCAGGCCGGCCTGATCCATGAGCTTGTTGAAGTCCACATGCTCGCGGCCGTGCATGGCTTCCTGGCCGATGAAGCCCGAGATCGCCTGCTGCAGGGCCGGATCGGTGATCTGGCTGCGGTACTGGCGCACGCTGTGGATGAAAAAGCGCTCGCCCTCGGGGAAGAACAGCGAGAGTGCGTTGAAGAAGTGGCTGACGTGCGGACCCAGCGGGTGCCACTGACCGATGTCTTCGGGCTTGAGCTGGTTCGGCAGATCGAAGTCGAGATCGCGGCGGACAGGCTGCATGGCGCGGCTCCAATGAAATAGTGCCATCAAACAATGTCACAGTCATTTTGGTACGTCAACACCCGCCAGCGAGCCGGTATGATTTCGTCCTTATGTCGTCCTCCCAGAACAGCTCCGACCCCCAGTCCCGCTCGGCCGCCCAGCAGGCCGCCGAATATTCGATCGACGAACTCGCCCGCGCCGCCAGCACCACGGTGCGCAACGTGCGCGCCTACCAGGACCGCGGCCTGCTGCCACCGCCCGAACGACGCGGCCGCATCGGCGTGTACGGTCAGGCACATCTGTCGCGGCTGCGCATCATCGGCCAGCTGCTCACGCGCGGTTACACGCTCGCGAGCATCGGCGAACTCATCGCGGCCTGGGAAAGCGGCAGCGATCTGGCCGGTCTGCTGGGCCTGGAATCGGCCGTCGCGAGCCCCTGGGGCGACGAGGAGCCGGCCTGGTACACGCTGCCCGAACTGATCGGGCTGTTCGGCGGCCGCTTCGACCCGCGCTGGCTCGCGCAGGCCTCGTCGCTCGGCATCCTCGAACTCGACGGCGTGCGCTTCCGCTGTTCGAGCCCCCGCCTGCTGCAGGCCGGCGCCGAGCTCGTGAAGATCGGCATTCCGCTCGACGACATGCTTGACGTGCTCGCCAAGCTGCGCGCGAACGTCGAGGCCGCGTCGGACCAGATGGTCAAGCTCATCGAGCGTCACTTGTTCGAGCGATACGGCCCCGGCCTGCCGCCGGCCACCGAGGCGCCAAACCTCGGCGCCATCATCTGGCGCCTGCGTCCGCTGGTGGAAACCGCGGTGCACTCCGAGGTTGCGCGGGCGATGGAGCGCGCGGCGAACCGGCACCTGGGCGATCGCCTCGCGCACGTGCTCGACGAGTTCGAGAAGCAGCGCAGCGCCAGCGGCGAAGCTCCCGCGCCCACACCGCTGCCGCTGCCTCCGCTGAACTAGCGGCTAGGCGGCACCGCGTGCGGTCAGCACCGCGCGAAAGATCGTCAGGGCGCTGGACACCACGTCGTCGATGGCCTGCTCGTAGCCCTGCAGGCTCCAGGTCATGGCGATGAACACCACCGAGCCGACCAGGCCCGCGGTCAGCATCTGCTCCTCATGCGGCTCGATGCGCACGTGCAGAGCCAAAGCCATCGTGCGGATGATGCGCGCGAAGTCGTCGATCGCGGTCTGCGTGAGCCGGGTGACTTCCGGGCTCACGCCGAGTACCTCGAACAGCAAGATGCGGGCGACGTTCGGATCGGCGCGCATGGCGGCGAAGAATTCGTGCAGGCCCAGGCGCACGATGTCCTCGGGATTCTTCAGCCGCGAGGTCATCAGCGTGGCTGCGATCTGCTGCTGCAGCTGCTCGACGAGATGCGAATACACCGCTCCGAGCAAAGCCTCGCGATCGCCGAAGGCCTCGTAGAAATAGCGCTCGGTGAGCCCGGCTTCGGCACTGACCGAGCGCACCGTCGTCGCCCGGTAACCGTCTCGCCCGATCACCTTGATGCCGGCTTCGATGAGCTTCAGGCGACGCTCGTCGCGACGCTGGTCGGCGCTGGTTCCGCGGTAGCTGCGACCGCTCGGCGGCGGCGTGGAATCGGCTTGTTTCGACATGCCCGGAATATTGACATCCGTCGTTGTCACATTCAAAGTTGACATCAATCAATGGCAGATTGCCATCAGAACACAGGCGGGGAGAATCATGAAGAACTTTTCGGGCAAGGTCGCGGCCATCACGGGCGCCGCATCGGGCATGGGCCGGCAGCTCGCGATCCGCCTGGCCGAGCGCGGTTGCCATGTGGCGATCAGCGACGTCAACGCGGCCGAACTCGAGATCACCGCCGAGCGTGCCCGTGCCTATGGTGTCCGCGTGACCACCCGATCGCTCGATGTCTCCGACCGCGCCGCGATGCAGTCCTGGGCGGACGACACCGCGGCCGAGCACGGCAAGGTCAATCTGATCTTCAACAATGCCGGCGTGGCGCTGTCTTCGACCATGGAAGGCGTCCGCTACGACGATTTCGAATGGATCATGGCCATCAATTTCTGGGGCGTGGTCTACGGCACCAAGGCTTTCATGCCGTATCTGAAGGCGGCGGGCGAGGGCCATGTGATCAACACCTCGAGCGTGTTCGGCCTGTGCTCGCAGCCCGGCATGGGCGGCTACAACGCGAGCAAGTTCGCGGTTCGCGGCTTCACCGAATCGCTGCGCCAGGAGCTCGATCTGCAGCGCTGCGGCGTCAGCGCGACGAGCGTGCATCCGGGCGGCATCAAGACCAACATCGCACGCGCCGGCCGCGTCGACCGCAACATCGAAGGCCTGCTCGTGAAGGATTCGACCAAGGGCGCCGCGCAGTTCGAAAAGCTGTTCATCACCACCGCCGACTCGGCCGCGCTGACCATTCTCAAGGCCGTGCAGCGCGATGCGCGCCGCGTGCTGGTCGGCCCGGACGCGCACCTGATCGACTGGATGGTGCGCTGCTTCCCGAGCTTCTATCAGGCGATCGTCGCCTTCTTGACCAAGCGCTTCATGCGCAAGGTCTGAATCGCGGGCGGTGGGGTTGCGCGCCTGCGGCTAACCCACCGACAGGCTACGACTTCGAACCCTCCGCTCCGGCCATCGCCGCGTTGCGGCGGGCGCGGCGGCTCTCGCGGTACTGCACCGGCGTCTGCCCGGACCAGCGCTTGAACGCGCGGTAGAAGGTGCTCGGCTCCGAAAATCCCGTGAGATAGACGATGTTCTCGATCGCCTCGTCGGTGCGCGCGAGCAGGCGCTTGGCGAGCGAGAAGCGGAAGTCCGCGAGAATCTGCGAGAAGCTCGTGCCGGCGCGCGCGAGCTCGAAGCGCAGCCGGCGCGGGGCGATGTCGAGTTCCTTGGCCACCTCTTCGAGATCGCAGTTCTCGAGTTCGAGGCGCTGCGCGAACACGCCGCGAATGCGCTCGACGAGGTCCTCGCGCTTGAGTTTCATGAGCCGCTTCTCGGCCAGGCCTTCGTGCAGCTGCAACAGGTCCGGATCGAAGTGCGGCGAGCGGTAGTCGAGCAGCGCCGGGTCGAACCAGATTTCGCTTTCGCCACCGCCGAAGGTCACCGGACAGCCGAACACTTTCTCGTAAGCCGCGTCCGATGCGCGCTGGCTGCAGCGCAGCAGCACGCGCTGCGGGGCGAACTGCGCATCGGTCACCGCGCGCGCGAACTGGATCAGTTCGTAGACGACGATGATTTCGGTGTGGCGCAGCTGCGGCGCATCGACCGCGGTGCCGATCACCGCCACGCGCGCGCCCGCCGCGTCGTTGACGATGCGCATGCTCAATGCGTCCGAGATCAGGCGCAGGTACTTCAGCGAGCGCTTGAGCCCTTCGGCGAAGGTGCGGCTGCTGAACATCAGGTATTCGAGCACCTCGCCGCGGAACACCGGCAGGTGCGGGCACAGGTGCAGGCCGACTTCGGGGTCGTGCGTGACCGACTCGACCGTGCTCCAGAAGAAGGCCTGCTGCTGATGCGGGGTGCGCAGCTCGCGCAGCGGCAGCTTCTCGGCGTCGTAGCCGAGGCGCTGGTAGATGGCCGAGACGTCCAGGCCGGCCTTCACCATGCCTTCGTGGATGAGCTGCAGTAGTTGTCCCGAATCCCGCATCGGCGCTCGCCCTTTTGGTGAAGAAGGCGCCTAGTGTGCCGGATTGGCCGATTTGACACACGCCTGCGTATGGGGCGATTCGCCGACCGACTCCGGCGCAGGGCCGGAACGGGTCTTTACGGGCTCTGCGTCTTGAGCTCGGTCGTCGGCGTGCGCGAATCCACCGCCTGCGGTCGCACCCATTCGGGCGGCGCCCACAGGTGCTTGAGCCGCTCGCGCAAGGCGCCCGGGCGGGCGACGTCGGCGAACATGTCGCGCCACTCGTGGAACATCATCGTGACCGGATTGCGCGTGTGAATCTGCCTTGTGATGCCGTAATCGCAGGGCGCTTCCTCGGGCACGAAGCTGCCGAACAGCTTGTCCCAGATCACCAGCACGCCGGCGTAGTTGCGGTCGATGTACTGCGGATTGCGCGCGTGATGCACGCGGTGATGCGAAGGCGTGTTGAACACCGCCTCGAACCAGCGCGGCAGCTTGCGCACCACTTCGGTGTGGACGAAGAACTGGTAGCCGAGGTTGATCGCGACGACCAGGATCACGTGCTCGGGCTTGAAGCCGATGAAGGCCAGCGGCAGCCAGAACAGCCACATGCCCGAGATCGGATAGGTGAGGCTCTGGCGCAGCGCGGTCGACAGGTTCATGCGCTCGGAGCTGTGGTGCGTCACGTGGCTGGCCCACATCCAGCGGATGCGATGGCTGCCGCGATGGAACCAGTAATAGAAGAAGTCCTGCAGCAGCACGAGCAGCAACAGCGTCCAGCCGTTGAACGGCACGTCGAACAGCCGATGCTGGTAGACCACGTAGAACAGGCCGATCAGCAGCGCCCAGGCAATGCCGTCGGCCACCGCGTGCGAGAGCGCGAGCACGACGTTGGTGCCGGTCTCGTGCACCGAATAGGTCTGCTGCCGGCGGCGATGCAGCACGATCGCCTCGGCGATCATGCAGACCAGGAAGATCGGGGCCATCAGCAGCAGGAACACCTTTTCGATGCCCACCTGCTCGATGGCCTGGATTGCGTTGTTGAGCATGTGCGGTCCTCCGTCCTTGCCGCAGCTTATGCGGCGGATTGGACCACAGACCAGGGCCCGCGCCACTGGTCAATGCGCAGGGACGGGCAGGCGCTGGGGCGATGCCCGGAGGACGCACCCTGGCAGGGTGGAGATGGACGCGCCGCTTCCACCTCATCCGCGCACCGGTGACGGTCTAGGCACGCCCTGCGAGAGGCCGCAGTGGGCTCACTGTTTGGCGAACACCTTCTTGAGCAGTTCGGTGCTGCGTGCTGCAGGGTCCTTGCGGATGCGCGCCTCCTCGTCGGCGATCTTGGTGAACAGGCCGTTGAGCGCCTGCTGGGCCACGTAATCGTCGAGATCGGTCGGCGGGGTGCTGCCCGAGAGCCGCAGGATCGGCCCGGCCTTGCTCGCCACCTTCTTGTACTGCTGGGTCACGCCGACCTGGGCCGTGGCCTCGGAGACGATCGGCAGGATTCGGGCGTAGAGCTCGTTGGTCGAGGTGCGGCGGAAGAATTCGGTCGCCGCGTTGTCCGGCCCCTGCAGGATCTGCTTGGCGTCGGCCAGCGTCATTTGCGAGATCGAGTTCGCGAAAATACTCGTGACCTGCGGAACGGCCTTTTCGGCAGCCCGGTTCAAGGTGAGCTGGAACTGGTCGAGCGTACTGCCGTAGCCGATCGCCCGCACCGTGCTCTCGTACTTGGAGATGAAGCCCGGCAGCGGCACGCGCACGCGCGGGTCGGACCAGAAGCCGTCGGTGCGGCCGAGCTGGCCGATCGCGGCCGTGGTGCCCTGGTTCAGGGCCTGGCGCAGGGCCGCGGCAATCTCGCTCTGACTGGCTCCGGCGGTGCCCGGGATCACCGAACCGATCGCGGAGCCCAGGCCGTCGAGCGCCCCTTTCATCGACTGGCCGCCATCGGCGCAACCGACCATGCCGGCGAGGCCGAAACCGCAGACGAGCAGACGCAGGCGACGCGAGGACATGCACAGCTCCGAAAATTGGGTAGTGGTTCGGGTAGTGGCCAGCATAACCGCAGCCATCGTGCCAGCTAAGGGATATTTCAGAAGATCGTTGGATCGTTTTGAAGCTGCATCCAAACGGTGACCCAAGCACATTACACTGCGCGCCCCATGCTCTCGTTCTCCAACGTCACCCTGCGCCGC
This sequence comes from Hydrocarboniphaga effusa AP103, assembly GCF_000271305.1. Lineage (GTDB taxonomy): Bacteria > Pseudomonadota > Gammaproteobacteria > Nevskiales > Nevskiaceae > Hydrocarboniphaga > Hydrocarboniphaga effusa. Next base: position 1,286,044 of record NZ_AKGD01000001.1, on the reverse strand, counting down.
GGGGCCCGCAAGCTGCTCGAAAACGCCACGTTCACGGTGCATGCCGGCTGGCGCGTGGGTCTGGTCGGACGCAACGGCACCGGCAAGTCGAGCCTGTTCGCGATGGTGCTCGGCGAGCTTTCGCCGGACCTCGGCGAAGTGCAGCTACCCCGCCAGGTCGAAATCGCCTGGGTCGCGCAGGAAACGCCCGCGCTGCCGATGCCGGCGATCGACTTCGTGCTCGACGGCGACACCGAGTTGCGCCGCCTCGAAGCCGATCTGGCGGTGGCCGAGGCCAAGCACGACGCGGCGCGCATCGCCAAGCTGCACGATCGCCTGAACGCCATCGGTGGCTACGCGGCACGTTCGCGCGCGGCCAAGCTGCTCGACGGCCTGGGCTTCGCCAACGAGGCGCAGGCTCGGCCGGTGGCGAGCTTCTCGGGCGGCTGGCGCATGCGCCTGAACCTGGCGCGCGCGCTGATGTGCCGCTCCGATCTGCTGCTGCTCGACGAGCCGACCAACCATCTCGATCTCGACACCGTGATCTGGTTGCAGGACTGGCTGCGCAGCTACCCGGGCACGCTGTTCATCATCAGCCACGATCGCGAATTCCTCGACGCGGTGACCACGCACACGCTGCATCTGCATGCCGAGAGCGCCACGCTTTATTCCGGCAACTACAGCCAGTTCGAGCGCCTGCGCGCCGAGCGTCTCGCGCAGCAGACCGCGCAGCGCGAGCAGCAGCAGCGCCAGCTTGCGCACTTGCAGGCCTTCGTCGATCGCTTCCGCGCGCAGGCGACCAAGGCGCGGCAGGCGCAGTCGCGCCTCAAGATGATCGAGCGCATCCAGCTCACCGCGCCCGCGCATGCGGATTCCGAATTCAATTTCAGCTTCCGCGCCCCGCTCAAGCTGCCGAGCCCGATGCTGCGGCTCGATCGCGTCGCGGTCGGCTACGGCGACAAGCCGCAGCTGTCGGGGCTCAAGCTCGGCCTGGAGCCGGGCGATCGCATCGGCCTGCTCGGCCCGAACGGCGCTGGCAAGTCCACGCTGATCAAGCTCATCGTCGGCGACCTTGCGGCCATGCAGGGCGAGGTCAAGCGGTCGCCCGAACTCAAGATCGGCTACTTCGCGCAGCATCAGCTCGAATCGCTGGACATGAAGGCCTCGCCGCTGCTGCATCTGCGGCGCATCGACAAGGACGCGACCGAACAGGCGCTGCGCGATTACCTCGGCGGCTTCAACTTCCGTGGCGATCGCGTCTACGAAGCGATCGAACCGTTCTCGGGCGGCGAGAAAGCGCGGCTGGCGCTCGCGCTCGTCGTCTATCCGCAGCCGAACCTGCTGCTGCTCGACGAGCCGACCAACCATCTCGATCTCGACATGCGCCACGCGCTCGAACTCGCCTTGCAGGAATTCGCGGGCGCGATGGTGCTGGTCTCGCACGATCGTCACCTGGTCGCGAGCACCTGCGACACGCTCTGGCGCGTCGCCGACGGACGCTGCGAAGCCTTCGACGGCGACCTCGACGACTATGCCAGGTGGCTCGGCTCGCGCGGCAACGACGGTGGCAGCGGCAAGGCGCCCGAAAAAGTGCTCGACGCCGCGGCCAAGGCACAGCAGCGCGCGCTGCGCGACGCGGTCGGCAAGCTCGAATCGCAGATGGGCAAGGCGCAGGCGCGACTCGAGCAGATCGAAGCCGCGCTCGGCGACGCCGGTCTTTATGAAGCCGCGCGCAAGAAGGAACTCGACAAGCTGCTCGATGAGCAGAAAACGTTGCGCGACAAGCTCGCCGACGTCGAGGCGCGCTGGCTCGAGGCGATGGAACAGCTCGAGGCCGTCTGAGCCATGAGCCTGCCGCTGGTCGAGATCAACGGAATCGCGGCCAGCGCCGCGCAGATGCTCGCGGCGGGCGCGGGCTACGGGCATTTCACTTCGCTGCAGGTGCGCGACGGCGCGGTCGCCGGCTTGTCGCTGCATTTCCGGCGACTGGCCGATGCGACGCAGCGGCTGTTCGGCAGCACGCTCGATCTCGCCCAGCTGCGCGTCTGGCTCGAGCAGGCGCTCAGGAACGCGAACGCGCTCGACGCGGCGTCGGTGCGCATCGTCGTGCATGCCGCGCGCTTCGATCGCGAGCGGCCCGAAGCGGCGACGCCGGTCGACGTGATGATCGCGGTCAGCGCAGCGATCGAGCGCAAACGGGCTCCGATTCGCGTGCAGTTGCGAACCTACGAGCGCGAGCTGCCGCAGGTGAAGCATCTGGCGACCTTCGGCCTGCTCTGGCAGCGTCGCGAGGCGCGCCTGGCCGGCTACGACGACGCCTTGTTCGAGACGCGCGCGGGCCTGATTTCCGAAGGCAGCGTCTGGAACATCGGCTTCTGGGACGGCGCACGCGTGATCTGGCCGCAGGCACCGATGCTCGACGGCATCAGCCAGCAGGTGCTCAAGCTCGGGCTCGTTCGCAACGGCGTCGCGAGCGAGGTGCGCGAGCTGCGCCGCGAGCAGCTGCGCGATCTGAGCTCGGCTTTCGCCTGCAACGCGAACGGCGTCGCCGTGCCGATCGCGAGCATCGACGGCATCGGCTTCGATCCGGCGCCGGAGCTCATCGATGAATTGTTGCGCTGCTATGAAAGCGCGGAACCGGAAGCGGTCTGATGCCTTTTCATCCCTCTCCCTTCCGGGAGAGAGGCCGAGGGTGAGGGTCTCTCCGGTGCGAGCAAGCCTGGCTGTCGCTGCGAGGCCTTCACCCCTGCCCATCTCCCGGAGGGAGAGGGAAAACAGACAGGTCAGGCCACTTTTCGTGCGCTCGGCCTGCTCGGATAAGCTGCTCTATCTTCCATGATGCAGAGCACCATGTCCTCCCGCACCTCCAGCAACGCCGCGATGTGGACGCTGATCCTCTGCGCGGCCGCCACGCTCATGATCACGATGGGCGGACGCCAGTCGATGGGCCTGTTCGTCGCCCCGATCACGCAGGCGACCGGCATCGGCATCGTCAGCATCAGCTTCTCGCTCGCGATCGCGCAGTTCACCTGGGGCGCGGTGCAGCCGGTGTTCGGGGCGATCGCCGATCAATACGGCGCGCGGCCGGTGATCTTTCTCGGCACCTTGTTGCTCGCGGCCGGCTATGCGCTGGTGCCGAACGTGCAGTCGCCGCTGATGCTCACGCTCGCGCTCGGCCTGTTCACGGCGGCCGGCGCGGGCGCGGGCAGCTTTTCGATCCTGATCGGGGCGACGGCGTCGGAACTGCCGGCCGAAAAGCGTTCGATGGCGAGCGGCATCATCAACGCGGGCGGCTCGGCCGGGCAGTTCGTGTTCGCCCCATTGCTGCAATTCCTGATCGCGGGCTTCGGCTGGATCGTGGCGCTGTATTCGCTCGCGGCCGTGAGCCTGCTGTCGCTGCCGCTGCTGCTGGGCCTGCGCAAGCGCGCCCCGCAGGCGTCGGTCGCGAGCGCCGCAGTGGCCGAAGCGAGCCTCGGCGCGCAGGTTCGCATCGCCCTGCGCGATCGCAGCTATTGGCTGCTGCATGCGGGCTTCTTCACCTGCGGATTCCATATCGGTTTTCTCGTCACGCATTTGCCCGGCGAAGTGTCGCTGTGCGGTTTGCCGGCGAGCGTGTCGGCGACGTCGCTCGCGCTGATCGGCCTGTTCAACATCATGGGCAGCCTGGCCGCCGGCGCGCTCGGCGGGCGCTATCGCATGCGTTCGATACTCGGGCTCATGTATGCGAGCCGGGCCTTGATCATCGCGATCTACCTCGTCTCTCCGCGCACGCCGCTGACCTTCTATCTGTTCGCGGCGGCGCTCGGCTTCAGCTGGCTCGCGACCGTGCCGCCGACGGCCGGGTTGATCGGCAAGCTGTTCGGCACGCGCTACCTCGGCACGTTGTTCGGGCTCACCCTGCTGTCGCACCAGACCGGCGGCTTCTTCGGCGCCTGGGTCGGCGGACTCACGATCTCGCGCTACGGCGATTACGGCTGGATGTGGTACGCCGACATCGCGCTCGCGGTGGCCGCGGCGCTGCTGTGCCTGCCGATACGCGAGGCGTACGTGAAGCCGGTCGCCCAGCCGGCCTGAGCGCCCGCAACGTCGCCCCTTGCGCCATCCGCGAGGGGCGCAGGCCTCCGAAATTTTCCCGGCAAGAAAGGCCGCGTCGCCAGTCGACGGACGGTGACACGCTGTCGCCTGGGCCAGTGTCCATACGCACCCGTATCCGATAGGCTGGCGGCATTCGATTTCCCTTCGCCTATCCACCTTCGCTTTACGGAGATTTCGTATGCCCAGCTATACCGCCCCGATGCGTGACATCCAGTTCGTCCTGCACGAGCTGCTCAAGGTCGAAGACGCGCTCAAAGAGATTCCGGCCCACGCCGAACTCGACGCGGACACGCTCAATTCGGTGCTCGAGGAAGGCGCCCGCTTCGCCTCCGAGGTGATCCAGCCGCTCAACCAGAGTGGTGACGAAGAGGGCTGCACCTACGTCGGCGACGGCGTCGTGCACGCGCCCAAGGGCTTCAAGGAAGCCTATGCGCAGTACGTCGAAGGCGGCTGGCCGGCGCTGTCCTGCGACACCGAATACGGCGGCCAGGGCCTGCCGCATTTCGTCAACAACGCCTTCTACGAAATGCTCAACTCGGCGAACCAGGCCTGGACCATGTACCCAGGCCTCACGCACGGCGCCTACGAGGCCCTGCATGCGCACGGCACGCCGCAGCAGAAGCAGCTCTACCTGCCCAAGCTCACGAGCGGCGAATGGACCGGCACCATGTGCCTGACCGAGCCGCATTGCGGCTCGGACCTCGGCATCCTGAAAGCCAAGGCCGAGCCGGTCGGCGACGGCAGCTACCTGATCTCGGGCACCAAGATCTTCATCAGCTCCGGCGAGCACGATCTGGCCGAGAACATCATCCACCTCGTGCTCGCTCGCCTGCCGGGTGCGCCAGAAGGCACCAAGGGCATTTCGCTCTTCATCGTGCCGAAGTTCCTGCCCGACGCGAGTGGCAAGCCCGGCGAGCGCAACCCGGTCAAGTGCGGCTCGATCGAACACAAGATGGGCATCCACGGCAACGCCACCTGCGTGATCAACCTCGACGGCGCCAAGGGCTGGCTCGTCGGTGAGGAAAATCGCGGCCTCAATGCGATGTTCGTGATGATGAACGGCGCGCGCCTCGGCGTCGGCATGCAGTCGCTGGGCCTGGCCGAGGTGGCGTTGCAGAACTCGCTGATCTACGCCAAGGACCGCGTGCAGTTCCGCGCCGCCAAGGGTCCGGTCAATCGCGACAAGCCGGCCGATCCGATCATCGTGCACGCCGACGTGCGCCGCATGCTGTTCACGCAGAAGGCCTACGTCGAAGCCGGTCGCGCGTTCTCGTACTGGCTCGCGCTCAACATCGACAAGGAGCTTTCGCATCCGGACGAAGCGGTGCGCAAGGAATCGGCCGATCTCGTCGCGCTGCTGACGCCGATCGTCAAGGCCTTCGTCTCCGACAACACTTTCGAGTGCACCAACCACGCGCTGCAGTGCTTCGGCGGCCACGGCTTCATCAAGGAATGGGGCATGGAGCAGTTCGTGCGCGATGCGCGCATCAACCTGATCTACGAAGGCACCAACGCGATCCAGTCGCTCGACCTGCTCGCGCGCAAGGTGCTCGCCGACGGCGGCGCCAAGCTCAAGAAGTTCGGCAAGCTGATCCAGGCTTTCGTCGTCGAAAACCAGGGCCATGCCGGGATGCAGGAATTCCTCGAACCGCTCATGGACATCGGCGACAAGGTCAACAAGCTCACCGGCGAGATCGGCGCCAAGGCCCAGCAGAATCAGGAGGAGGTCACCGCTGCCGCAGTGCCCTACCTGCGCGTGGTCGGCCATCTGGTCTACTCGTACTTCTGGGCGCAAATGGCCAGGATCGCGCTCGACAATCAGGGCGACGATTTCTACAAGGCCAAGCTCGCCACCGCGCGTTTCTACTTCGCCAAGCTACTGCCGGAAACCGCAGGCTACATTCGCCAGGCGCGTGCGGGTTCGGAGGTGGTGATGGGCTTGCCGGCCGAGTTGTTCTGATCGGCCGCTTGCGAAGCGGTGGGGTCGGTTCCAGGCCGTAACCCACCGCTTCGCTTGCCCCGAAAAAACGGCTGCCGTACTCGAATACCGCTTCAAATACCGCTTCAAACCGGAATGTCGACGAGCTGCAGGGGCCTGCGCACGCAGAGCCGAAAGCGCCCACGGCCGGTTTTTTCGATGCGCACGCTGGCCTCGTGTTCGACGAGCCGGCGCTGCAGCAGGATCAGTCGGGCTTCGAGGTTGTCGGACAGATCGGGCAGGCCGATGCGCGGGTCGACGCGCAGCTCGCGGTTCGAGAAGACCGTGCGCCCGCTCTGCGCGTGATCGCGCATCAGCGTCCAGAAGATCGAGCCGGCGACACCCTTGATCAGGTAGCTGTCGCCGAGGAACACGCTGTGGTTCTCGGCGTAATGGCGCACGACGAGCGGCGGGGCATCGTTTGCCAGCGGAGCCGGACGCTCGTCGATCTCGTCTTCGATCGTGGCCGGCTCGGCGGCTTGCAGCAGGCGCATCGCGAGCGCGAGCTGGGCGGCGAGCGTGACGAGCGCGTCTTCGTCGTCGTACGAGAAACGCATCATCTGCATGCTCTCGACGTAGAGCACGCCGAGCAGCGCGGGCACCGCGCCGGTCGACAGGATCGGCACCGCGAGCTGGCTGTTCGGCTCGGCCAGGCCCGGAAACGGAATCCGCGTTTCGAGCCGGTCGCCGAGCCCGCCTTGCAGCGCGGCCTCGCGTATCGCGCGGCCGTACGAATATTCGAGCGCGCGGAAGCTGATGCGGATCGGCGTGCGGCTTGCGGCCGCGATGCCGATCACGCCGGCGCCGAGCGGAATTTCGGCGCCGACGCCGGAGTCGTCGTAGCCGCGCGAGCCGACCGCGTAGAGCCGCGTGCCGCTGCCGTCGGGCATCAAGAGCAAGGCCTGTTCGATACCGAAGTCTTCGACCAGGCCATCGAGCACGGCGTCGAAGGCGGACGCCAGGTCGGTTGCCGCGTTGAGCCTCGCGCTGCTGCGGCGCAAAGCCGCGAGCCGGCTCGCGGGCCGCGGCGGCGCAGGCATCGGCCGGCCCGGAACGGACTCGATGTCGGTGATGCGGTAGACGTCCGAGCCGCGCAGCCTGAACACGCCGCTCATGCCCTCGTGCGAGGCGATGCCGGCGAGCTTGGCGCGCATGCGTTCGAACAGCGGGCCGCTGGTTTCGGTGCGCTCGTAGCGCAGACCGACGCGGAACATCGCGCCCGTGAGCGGATGGATCAGCAGCAGCCGCGCGACCGGGTTCGCAAGGATGTTGCGCCGCGTGGTGTTGAAGAACTGGAACGACAGCGCGAGATGCCCGGCGTCGAGATATTCGATCTGCGACAGATAGCTCACGTTCGGCGTGCCGTCCGGCGCGCAGGTGGCGAGCACGCCGGGAATCGCGCCTTCGCAGCAATCGCGGATGTCGTCGGGCGCGGCTTGCACGCTCAGGCGCCGGCCTGCAGCGGTTGTCCGGCGTTCGGTCCGGGCGTCTGCAAGAACGCCTCGGTGACGCGAAAGTCCAGCGTCACGATCGGCGCTTCACCGGGCCACAGCAGCGTCTCGGCGAGCGCGGCCGGCAGCCCGATGCCCTGCAGCTCGGCGACGAAACCGCGCCGGTAGGCGGCGATGATCGCCTCGTCTCCGGCCTGCAGGCGCCCGAGCCGCAGATCGCGGCTCTTGAGCTGCACCGTGCGATGCGTGCTCGGCTGCGAGAACACCACCGCCACGCCGCTGCCCGAGCGCAGGTCGTCGAGCACGCGCGCCGACTGCTCGGCGGCCAGGAACACGCTCACGTCGTCCTGCTCGACCCGGCAGCCGAGCGCGCGCACGAGGCTGCTGTTGAGCCGTGCATCGGCCGCCGAGACGATCACCGACACCTGGCCGCGCATGAAACGGCGCGTGTCCTCGTCGAGGATCATAGGCGTTTGCTCGGCTTGCGGATCAGAGCGTTCCGGGCGGCAGCAGGCCGATGACGCCGATCGCGATCAGGTAGATCGCCACCACGTAGTTGAGCAGCTTGGGCTGCACCAGGATCAGGATGCCCGCGATCAGCGAAATCACCGGCACGGCGTGGATGTGCAGCGTCATGGTCTTGCTCCTCGAATGGTGCGATCGAGTGTCTCAGAGTTTGGTTCAGACGAACCAGGCGAACGCGAAAGTACCGACCATCGCCAGCCCGAGCGCGAGCTTGGCGATGGTGCCGAGCAGCAGGCCGACCCAGGTCGCGAAGCCCGATGCGGCGGCCTGCTCCAGGCCGCGCCGCGCCCCGATCTCGCCGATCACCGCGCCGACGAACGGGCCGAGGATCAGCCCCGGCAGGCCGAAGAAGATGCCGACGACGCTGCCGATGGTCGCGCCGAGCACGGCCTTGGGGCTCGCGCCGACGCGCTTGGCGCCGAGGCTGCCGGCGACGAAATCGAGCGCCAGCCCGATCACGAGCATCACCGCGAGCACGCCGATCGTGAGCCCCGAGACGCGCTGGAACTGATCGCCCCAGGCCGCCAGCAGCAGACCGCCGAACACCATCGGCAAGCCCGGCAGTATCGGCAGCACCGCGCCGGCGAGGCCGCCGATCACGAGCAGCGTGGCGAACAGCCCGATCAGCAATTCCATCAGTGCCTGGCCTCGTTGTTCGGTTCGGCCGCCGCGGCTGGCGGGCTCAGCCCGTCGATCAGCGTGCCGGCCAGATTCTCGTAGTTGCCGTCGAAGTGATGGCTGCCCGGCAGTATCTGGATGCGGTAGTGCTTGGCATCGAGCTTGGGGCAGATGGCGGCCTCGTCGTCCGCTCCGCAGACGACCATGAAGCGATCCTGCCGGTCGGCGAGCTGGCGCACTTCGGGCCAGGTGGATTCGTCGCCCGAGGCGCCGGCCCAGGCACCGACATGGAATTCGAAGGCCGCGTGTTCGGACAGCGCCACCGCCCCGGTCAGCGCGATGCGATCGCGCGTCGCCGGCGGCAGGCGGTTCAGCGCGAACGGCAGCACGTCCGCGCCCTGCGAATAGCCCAGCAGCATGACACGCGGGCGGTTCCATTGATCGGCGTAGTGCGTGATCACGCGGTCGATATCGGCAGCAACGTTCTCGGGCGTGCGCGCGGTCCAGAAGTAGCGCAGCGAATCGAGCCCGACCACCGGAATGCCGTGCGCCGCGAGCGTGTCGGCGAGCTCCTCGTCGAGCCCGGCCCAGCCGCCGTCGCCGGACAGCAGGACCGCGAACAGATCGCGATGCTCGGCGCGGTGAGCGGTGGGTTCGATCTCGACGAGCGGCAGGTCGGGCAGGGCTTCGGAGCGCCGGTGCGGGGGCGACACGCTGGCCGCGAGCTTGCCGTAGGCGACGATCGCGGCGGCCGGAGCACTCGGCGCTCCGGCCCGGCGACGCACCGGATACTGCAGCTCGGTCATCGGCACGCGGGACAGAAAATTGCGCGCATCGCAGCTGCCGCTTTCGGGCGTGATGACGGCCGTGAACGGGGCGCGCAGGCGCGAGGTGCTCAGGAACTCCGAGCCCTTTACCGAGCCTCCCACGAGCGGTTTCTGCTGCAGCGAGGTGCCCTTGCAGAGCGGCGGATGCAGCGCGCTGCGCGGGCAGAAACCCACGCCGACGCCGCCGCCGAACTGCTTGGCCGGTGCCTGAGCGAGCACGCCGAACACCAGCGCGGCGCCTTCGTCGCTGCCGAACAGCAGCGGCGCGCGGTAATCGTCCTGATGCGTATAGGCCTGGACGAAGCGTCCGAGGTTGTCGAGATCGCCGTCGAGGAATTCGCAATTGTCCCCGTCCTCGGCGAGCTTCTTGAGCAGTGCGGGCGTATCGATGCCGGCGACCAGTGTCTGCCGCTGGCGCAGGGTTTCGGCGTAGACCGCGGTTTCCTTGTCCCAGCCGTCGCGGCCCGAGAACAGCAGCACGGTACTGCGCGCCGCCCCGTCCGGACGCAGCAGGCGCAGGTGCTCGAAGCGGCCGTGGTCGATGATCTCGATCTTCGGCGGCTCCTGTTGCGGCTCATTGGCATTGGCTCGTGCCAAGAGCGAAACCGAAAGGGCCAGCGCCCCGGCCAACCCGTGAGCGCCCAGCTTCATTTCCAGACCATTTCCTTGACCCCGCCGGCGATCAGCGCGCCGGTGTCGAGCATGACGCGCGGCAGCGCTAGGCCGCCCGGCGAGGCGAGGTAACGCGGACGCCAGACCGGCAGGTACTTTTCCTTGTACCGGCGCAGGCCGTCGAAGTTGTAGAACGACTCGCCGTAGCGATGCACGAGCAGGCCCATGCGATGCCAGAGCGGGGCGAGCGGATGGTGCTCGAGCCCGGACAGCGGGGCCATGCCGAGGTTGAACCAGCTGTAGCCGTTCTGCTGGCCCCAAAGCAGCAGCTCGACGAACAGATAATCCATCACGCCCTTCGGCGCATCGGCCCCGTAGCGCATGAGGTCCACCGACAGCTCTGCGCCGTCGCCGGACTTCCACAGGTTGGCGAATGCCACGATGTGGCCGTCACGCTGCGCGACCGCGCACGGGAAGTTTGCGAGGTAGCGGCGATCGAAGCGGCCGACCGAGAAACTCTTCTCGGCGGTGGATTTGTGACTGAGCCAGGCGCTCGAGATTTTTTCGAGCTCGTCCATGCGCGTGACCACTTCATCGGTGCCGATGACCGAAAAGCTCAGGCCTTCGCGCTGGCCCTTGCGCTGCGCGGTACGCAGTTCGGCGCGCGGCTTGCCTTCGAGCGAGAAAGCCTTCAGCGGCACACGTGCTTCTTCGCCGAGCTTGGACAGAGACAGCCCGAGGTCGAGATAAAGCGGCAGTTTTTCCGCAGTGGCCTGATAGAACACGCACCAGCCGCCGTGCTCGTCGCAGAGCTCGCGAAAGCGCCAGGCAAGTTCTGCATGCCGCGCCGGATTGCCGACCGGATCGCCGAGCGCGATCCACGAGCGGCCCGAGCGCCGGTACATGATGAAGGCGTCGCGCTGCTCCGAAAACAGAATTTGCTTGTCGCCGAGCAGTACCAGGTTCGGCAACGAGTCGCTGCCGGAACCGAGGCAGGCGCGGGCGGCCTGCAAGTCCTCGTCGCCGGGCGCCTCGGGTTCCGTATGGACACTGCCGAGCAGCGACCACAAGCCGTAGGCCGAGGCGATCACCACCGCGACGAGGCTCGCGCGCAGCATGCGCGGCGCATTCGCATCGAACGCGAACTGCCACCAGAGCTGATGCGCGTACTCCACCTTGCGAAACGCGACGAAGCCGAGCCAGATCGCGGCCGCGATCACGAGTGCGACGTTGAGCAGCCACAGCGGCGACAGCTTGGCTTCGGTCAGCGGGGCCTTGCGGTAGAAGCGCTCGTGCGAGAGCGCGAGCACCGCCATGATGATCGCGAGCAGGATCGCCTCCTCGAAGTCGACGCCCTTGAGCAGCGAGGCCGCGATACCCGCGCCGAGCAGCAGCAAGGTGAGCCACCAGGCCGCTTCCAGGCGTCGATAAAGCCCGCGTGCGAGGATCAGCAGGCCCACACCGAGTGCGCTGCCGGCGAGGTGCGAAGCCTCGATGACGCCGAGCGGCAGCGCTTCGGCGAGCCAGTCGATGCGTTGCCCGATCGCCGGCAGAGAACCCGAGAACAGCAGCACCGCGCCGGCCGCGAACACCGCGATCGCCAGTGCCTGGGGGACCACCGATTCGAGCGAACGGCGCAGCAGCGACGTTGCGCGCATCAGGGGCTTGCGCACCGCGTGCATCTCGCGCCAGCCGAGCAGCAGCAGGGCGATGATGAACGGGCCGATGTAGTAGACGAGCCGGAACAGCAGGATAGCGCCGAGCATCGGCGCCGGATTCGTCGTCGGCAGCAACAGCATCAGCGCCGATTCGAACACGCCGAGGCCGCCCGGCACGTTGCTGATCGCCCCGAGCGTGATCGCGATGACGTAGATACCCAGAAACGCCGGATAGCCGATCTCGACGCTGCCGGGCAGCAGCACGTAGAGCGCCGCGGCCGAGCAGGCGATGTCGAGCGTGCTGACTGCGAACTGCGAAAGCACCTGGGTCGGCCTGGGCGTCGGAATCTGCCAGTGGCGCAGGCGCAGCGGCTGATCGCGCAGGCTTGCGGCGAGCGCATAGCCGACCAGCGCGAGCGCGAGCAGCGCGCCGAGGCCCTGCGCCAGCGGCGCCGGAATGTGCAGCAGGCGCGCGGCGTCGGCGGGTTCGATCAGCAGCGAGCCGCTCAGCAAGGTGCCGGCGCCGATCAGGAAGGTCAGCGAGAACAGCCCCTGCACGACCGCGATGTCGGCCGCCGACAGTCCTTCGGCGCTGTAGGCGCGCAGGCGCACCGAGCCGCCCGAGACCGACGACAGGCCCAGCGAATGCGCGAGCGCGCAGGCGATGAACGAAATCGTCGCCACGCGCGGATAGGGCAGCGGCCTGCCGGCGATGTCCAGTGACAGCCGGTCGTACAGCGTCAGCGCGAAGTAGCTCGCCGCAGTCCAGCCGATGGCGGCGGCGATCTCGGCCGTGGTCAGCGTCCGCAGCGGCGTCCAGATGTCGCGCAGGTGCAGATGCCGCAGGCTGTCGTCGAGCACCCACAGCGCGGCGATGAAAACGCAAAGCGTGAGCAGGGCCGCGAGCAGGGCTCGCCGTTGGGCAGGTTCGATGCGGGGCATGGTGGGGAATTCTATTGAAGCGGCCGTCGAAAAGGTCGGAAAGCCCTTGAGGGAACACGCAGCTAGCCGTCCGGGCGTGCGGACTTGAAGCCGATGTTCGGCCGCCTGCTGCCGTCGGTCCGAAATCCGGCTGACGCCCGAATCGGCCTGCGCACTATCCAGGGCGATCGTTGCCGAAATGTTCTGCACGCCGCCGCGCCGGCTCTCAATGCGGCTCCGGCGGGCTCATCGCCTCATCAATGGAGCCCTCTGCACATGAATTCTCCTCTGCCCTATCCCGTTCCGAGCTTCCGCACGCTGGTCCCGGCGACCGCTCGTGGTGAAGCGACCCGCCGCAAGCTCATGGATGCGGCCATCGTCGAATTCGGCGCCCGCGGCTTCCACGCGGCCTCGGTGAGCTCGATCACGAGCCGCGCCGACGTCGGGCAAGGCACCTTCTATCTTTATTTCCACACCAAGGAAGAAATCTTCATCACGCTCGTGCGCGACATCGGCCGCAGTCTGCGGCTGCATGTGGCACGTGCGATGACCGGTGCAGAGAACCGCGCCCAGACCGAGCGCCGCGCGCTCGTCGCGCTGCTGAGCTTCATGCTCGACAACCCCGGCTACTACCGCATCGTGCAGGAATCGCAGTTCGTCGACGAAACCGTGTTCCGCGAGTACTACGAACGCTTCGCCAAGAGCTACGCCCAGGATCTCGGCGAAGCGATCAAGCGCGGCGAAGTGCGTCCGGGCGATTCCGAAACGCGCGCCTGGGCAATTCTCGGCATCAGCCAGTATCTGGGCATGCGCCACTGCCTCTGGGGCGGCGCCATGCCGCCGGACGCGGTCATCGATTCGGCGCTCGAAATGATCGAATCGGGCATCGCTCCCGTCACGGTCTGAGCGGTGTCGGTAAGCCGCCGCGGCGGCTTACCGAGGCCTGGCATCGTCGCTGCGCGGCGCTTTCGCAACCTCGCCTTGGCGGGGTTCGTAGGGACGTGAGATGCGGAAGTTGTGACCGATCACGACTCTGCCGATGGAGCCTGGAATCGAGCGGACCAGCGCCCGGTTTCCGGATTCGTGCTTGACCTGATACAGCGCCCGGTCGGCCAGCCTCAGCAGCTCGTCGAGGCGGGTCGCCCCATGCGGAACGCCGCTGCAGGCCCCGAGACTGATCTTGGGCTGGATGGCCGTGCCGACGGGTAGTCGCAGCGGCCGCGTCCCGACGCTCGTCACGAGTTCGCGGCCGAGCCGTCCGGCCTGCTCGATGTCGAGATCGAACCAGAAGATCACGAACTCGTCGCCGCCGAGGCGGGCGATGCAGTCGAGCGGACGCTGGGCGAACTGACGCAGCCCGTCGGCGACCAGCTGCAGCACGCTGTCGCCCACGTCATGCCCATGCAGGTCGTTGACGCTCTTGAATTTGTCGAGATCGAGAACGGCGACGGTGACCGCCCGTCGCTCGCGTTGCGCATAGCGCAGGCCGATCTCGGCGATGCGTTCGAGGGCTCGCCGGTTGGCTAGGCCGGTCAGCGGGTCGGCGAGCGCTTCAAGCGTGCTCAGGCGCTGCTGCTGGTCGAGCCGCCAGAGGCGCAGATTCGCTGGCACACCGATCAGTGCGCAAAGCCCGTCTGAGAGCAGCGTTTGCTGGATCGCCTGACCGGCGCCGTGCCGGATGTAGGCCAGGAACACATCCGCACCGAGCAGCAGGGCAGCGACCGCGAACAGATGGGCTGGGCGCAGGCGGGTGAGGGTGAAGGCACCGAATACGAAGGCGGTGAGCAGGTAGGACAGCGGATTGTAGCTGCGCTGGGCCCATTGGTCGGCCATGGCCAGCAGGCCGCAACCGACCACGAGCAGGGCGATCAGCGTGACGATGTCGTCCGGCGGGTTCCCGGTGCGGTTCGCCGCCATGCCTGCCGCGCAGCCCGGAATGACCATCACCAGGCCCACCGCCGAGCTCAGCGTCAGCGACAGGGCCACTTTGGCGTTCGAAACCCAAAGCTCGGTGATGCCGCCCAGCAGCAACAACAGGCCGACGCAGGCGAACAGGAAAGCGGTCGAGGTGGGGAGAGCCTTACCGCCACCCGGTCGGATCACGTCTTCTGAAAAGGCGGGCAAGCCCTTCGCCGACGGGGGGAATCCGTTCCCCAGATTCAACCGCTCGTTCATCCGGACTCCGGTCGAAGAGGGCCAGCCGGCTCGATCGTCAGTTTTCTGCAAGTGTCCCCCACCGTACTCTCAGCCATCCCCCAATCCCGTCGGCAATAGCCGAATCGCTTGTCAGGTCATCATTGTTGATTCCTATGAATCGAGCCTGATTCGTGTCGAACCCTTGGATACGGGCCAGACGCTGGCCGGTATGTCTTGATGGCGAATTCGGGACCACCTTGTCCTTGAGACTGCAAAAAGCGTTGCTAGAATGATCTGGCTGGTCATCCGCCAGCTGCCCACCGAGGCCTCTCAGGATTTCTGTTCCAATGTCTTCTTCCCCTGCTGCAAATGCTGGCGGCGCAAAACCTCCCTACAACTGGCCCGCTATCGTCATGTTCGGCCTGACCACGGGCCTCATGCTGACCGTGCTGCCCCTGTACGCCTGGCATCACGACTTCAGCGCTGCGGCCTGGGTCTGGTTTGCCGTGTTCCTGTATTTCAGCGGCCTGTCGATCACCGGCGGTTACCACCGGCTGTGGTCGCACAAGGCATATCAGGCGCACTGGGGTCTGCGTCTGTTCTACGCCGCGTTCGGCGCCCAGGCTCTGCAGAACAGCGTGCTGGTCTGGGCCTCGATGCATCGCGTGCATCACCGCGAAGTCGATCACGAGACGCTCGATCCGTATTCCTCACGCCGCGGGCTTTGGTATTCGCACATGGGCTGGATGCTGCGCGACGAACAGTCGCACAAGCTCGATTTCGGTAACGTACGCGACCTCGAAAAAGACCCGATCGTGGCCTTCCAGCACAAGCACTATCTCGGTGTCGCGCTGTTCATGAACATCGCCGTGCCGCTGCTGGCGGGCTGGGCGACGGGTGACCCCTGGGGAACGCTGGTGCTCGCGGGCCTGGTGCGCTTGGTCGTGAACCATCACTTCACGTTCCTGATCAACTCGCTGGCCCACTTCTGGGGACGCCAGCCATACACTACCGAAAACTCGGCGCGCGACAACGATTTCCTGGCCGTGCTGACCTACGGCGAGGGCTATCACAACTTCCACCACCTGTTTCAGTGGGACTATCGCAACGGTATCCGCTGGTGGCAGTGGGATCCGACCAAGTGGCTGATCGCCTCGATGTCCTGGCTCGGCCTGGCGAGCAACCTGCGCCGCACGCCGGAGTTCCAGATCCAGCGCGCCAAGCTGCAGCGCCACTTCGAGAAGGCGCGCGAGCGTCTGGCCAAGGCCGAATCGGGCGACCGCGTGGCCCACCTGCAATTGCTGCTCGAGCACGAACTGCAGAGTTTCTCGGCGACCTTGTCCGAGTGGGCGCGCCTGCAGCAGGAGAAGTTCGAGCATGCCAAGCAGCAGCTCACCGAGCACTGGGAAACCAGCGAAGTGCGCCGCCGCATCCAGCATCTCGAGGATTCGCTGCGCCAGCAGCAGAAGCGCGTGCGCCTGCTGAGTCTGCAGGTCGCCTGATCGACCTCACGCAGTCGGAAAAGCCGGGAATCTCGCGATTCCCGGCTTTTTTGTTGCTCGCCAAAAGAAAACCGCCGGTCTGAGCCCGGCGGTTTTTCATTGCCCCATGCGATCAGTGGTGGTGGTGGTGATCGTCCCAGTGCCTGTCGCGACGATAGTCGCGGTGGCCGCGATCGTAGCCGCGGTAGTAATAGTTGTCGCGAACGATCACGCGCGGCGGCGGGGCGTAGTACACGACCGTCGGGGGCGGGGGCGGCGCGTAATAGCGAACCGGCGGCGGCGCGTAGTAGTTGTTGTAATAGACGCGCTCGCGATAAACCGGCGGGCGATAGCTGTCGTAATAGACGACGCCGGGTGCTGGCAGGCCGATGCCGATCGACACGTTCGCGCCTGCGTTCGCGGTCCCGATACTGCCGACGCCGCAGGCGACGAGCGCCGATGCGGCCAGCCATTTGACGAATTTCATGTGACGCTCCGGGGGATGGTGCGGAGTCATCATGGATTCGTGCAATGAACCCGATCTGAACTGATCAAGGGTGCAAAATGCAGTCTCGATGTTGTCGAGTTTCAATAAAAACGCCCGGGTTTACCGGGCGTTTTGTCTCACATCGAGCGTCGGGGACGCCTTACGCGCGCTTGCGCTCGTGCTCCTTGAGGAACTTCTTGCGGATGCGGATGCTGGTCGGCGTCAGTTCGACGAGTTCGTCTTCGTTGATGAACTCGAGCGCCTGCTCGAGCGAGTGCTTGACCGGCGGCGTCAGGATCACGTTTTCGTCCGAGCCCGAAGCGCGCATATTCGTGAGCTTCTTGCCCTTGAGCACGTTGACGACCAGGTCGTTGTCGCGCGAGTGGATGCCGACGATCTGGCCTTCGTACACGTCGACGGCCGGGTCGACCATCATGCGGCCGCGCTCCTGCAGGTTGAACAGCGCATACGGCGCAGTCTTGCCCTGTTCGTTGGAGATCAGCACGCCGTTGTGGCGCTGGCCGATGTCGGCGTTGTCGGCCTTCGGACCGAAGTGGTCGAAGTTGTGGAACAGCAGGCCGGTGCCGGACGTCATCGACATGAATTCGGTCTGGAAGCCGATCAGGCCGCGCGACGGAATCATGTAGGACAGGCGCACGCGGCCTTTGCCGTCGACCACCATGTCGAGCATCTTGCCGCCACGCTCGGCCAGACCCTGGATGGTGCCGCCCTGGTTGGCTTCTTCTACGTCGGCGACCAGCGATTCGTAGGGCTCGCAGATTTCGCCGTCGATCTCCTTGAGGATGACCTGCGGACGCGAGACGGCGATCTCGAAGCCTTCGCGGCGCATGTTTTCGAGCAGGATGCCCAGATGCAGCAGGCCGCGGCCGGAGACGCGGAACTGGTCGGGGGAATCGCCCGGCTCGACGCGCAGGGCGACATTGGTCTGCAGCTCTTTCTGCAGGCGGTCGCCGATCTGGCGCGAAGTGACGAACTTGCCTTCCTTGCCCGCGAACGGCGACTTGTTGACCTCGAACACCATGCTCATGGTCGGCTCATCGACGGTCAGCGTCGGCAGCGCTTCGGGTTTCTTCGGATCGCAGATGGTCTCGGAGATGCCGAGTTCGGCGATGCCGGTGACGGCGATGATGTCGCCGGCTTCGGCCTCGGGAACTTCTACCTTGTCGAGGCCCATGAAGCCGAGGATCTGCAGCACGCGGCCCTGGCGCACTTCGCCGTTGCGGTTGACGACCGAGACCGGCGAGTTCGCCTTGATCTTGCCGCGGCTGATGCGGCCAGTGCCGATCACGCCGACATACGACGAGTAGGCCAGCGAGATGACCTGCATCTGGAACGGACCGTCGGCATCGACCTTCGGCGGGGCGACTTTGTCGACGATGGTCTGGAACAGCGGGTCCATGTTGCCTTCGCGCACCGAGCCGTCGAAGCCGGCGTAGCCGTTGAGGGCCGAGGCGTAGACGATCGGGAAGTCGAGCTGGGTGTCGGTGGCGCCGAGCTTGTCGAACAGGTCGAACACCTGATCGACGACCCAGTCCGGGCGCGCGCCCGGACGGTCGACCTTGTTGATGACGACGATCGGGTTCAGGCCCATCGCGAACGCCTTCTGCGTCACGAAGCGGGTCTGCGGCATCGGGCCGTCCTGCGCGTCGACCAGCAGGCAGACGCAGTCGACCATGCTCAGCACGCGCTCCACTTCGCCGCCGAAGTCGGCGTGGCCGGGGGTGTCGACGATGTTGATTCGGTAATCGACGCCCGAGCGCTTGTCGTGCCAGCGGATCGCCGTGTTTTTCGACAGGATGGTGATGCCGCGCTCACGTTCCAGGTCATTGCTGTCCATCACGCGCTCGCCGAGATTCTCGCGGGCGTCGAGGGTCTGGGACTGGCGCAGCAGCTTGTCGACAAGGGTGGTCTTGCCATGATCGACGTGGGCGATGATGGCGATGTTGCGAAGATTCTGAATCACGGTTTCAAAACTCAGGACGGAACGGGCCGGGCGAAAGCCGCGGTGGAATGTCTTGCTTGGGATGGGCAAGGAGCTGGCCGGATACGGTTAGATTCCCGGCGTGGGTGACGCGCAAAAAGCCAAGACACCCCAAAAAAAGATCGCGGATTCTACGCTGGTGTCGATGACGCGGATAGGGGCGAGGTGCTTCGTGCAGGCCGGCCCCGCAAATTTTTGTTGACCCACCGGGGGCGCTTGCCCAGAATTTTCGCATGTCCGCCTCTTTCCTTGCCCTCGTTCGCCGACGTCGCCCGGCTCCCGCCACGGGAAGCCGCCTTTGCGCGCGTCGACGACGAGAACGCTGCTGAACTACGCAGCGTTTCCATCGACGAGGCCACAGGCGACCCCTGTGGCCTTTTTGTTTCCGCTCGCTTTTTCGCAAGGATCGACACGTGAATTTCAACAGCAACCAGGCTTCAGACTTTTCCACCGACGCCCTCATGCACGTCGCCGAACGCCCGCCGCCGGTGTTCGTGCGCGGGCAGGGTTCCTGGCTGTGGGACCGCGAGGGCCGGCGCTACCTGGATTTCGTCCAGGGCTGGGCGGTCAATTCGCTCGGCCATAGTCCGGCGCTGATCGCCGAGACGCTCGCGGCGCAGGCCGCGACGCTGATCTCGCCCGGACCGGGCTACTGGAATGCCCCGAGCGCCCGGCTCGCGACGCAATTGGTCGCGCGGTCCAGCCTGGACCGCGTGTTCTTCGCGAGCAGCGGGGCCGAGGCCAACGAGGGCGCGATCAAGCTCGCGCGCAAGTTCGGGGCGCGGCATCGCAACGGGGCCTTCGAGATCATCAGCTTCGACCAGGGCTTCCACGGGCGCACGCTGGCGACGATGTCGGCCTCGGGCAAGCCGGGCTGGGAGGCGCTGTTCGCGCCGAAGGTGCCGGGCTTTCCAAAAGCGAAGCTCAACGACCTGACCTCGGTCGAGGCGCTGATCGGCGAGAAGACCGTCGCGGTGATGCTCGAGCCGATCCAGGGCGAAGCGGGCGTACGGCCGGCGAGCGATGAATTCCTGCGCGAACTCAGGACGCTCACGCGGCAGCGCGGCCTGCTGCTGATCTGTGATGAGGTGCAGACCGGCATGGGCCGCACGGGCCGGCTGTTCGCGCACGAGCATGCCGGCATCGAGCCGGATGTGATGACGCTCGGCAAGGGCATCGGCGGCGGCGTTCCGCTGGCCGCGCTGCTCGCGCGCGAGGAGGTCTGCTGCTTCGAGCCGGGTGATCAGGGCGGCACCTACAACGGCAATCCGCTGATGGCGGCGGTCGGCGAGGCGGTGCTCGGTGCAATCACCGCGCCCGGTTTTCTCGATGAGGTCATTGCCAAGGGCGAGCGGCTCGCGGCCGCGCTGGCGCGGTTGTCGGCCCGGCATGGGCTCGGCGAGGTGCGCGGACGCGGCCTGCTGCGGGCGCTCGACCTGGACGGCGACTTCGCGTTCGATCTCGTGCGCCGGGCACGCGAATCGGGCCTGCTGATCAACGCGCCGAGGCCGAACCTGCTGCGCCTGATGCCGGCGCTGACGGTCACGCCGGACGAGATCGACGAGCTGCTGAGCCGGCTCGACGCGCTGCTCGCGCAAGTCCGCGGCGGCTGACGCCGCCGGGGGACCGACTCCAGTCGCCCGTGCGGCGGCTGGAGTCGCAACGCGAAGTTTCCCTACACTGCTCGTCTTGCGCGACCGGGTGGACGAGCGAATCACGATGAGTGTCCTGCACAAAGCGACGCGGCTGGTCCTGGGGCGCAAGCTCGATCCGTTC
The DNA here is from genome assembly GCF_000271305.1 of Hydrocarboniphaga effusa AP103. Taxonomy (GTDB): domain Bacteria; phylum Pseudomonadota; class Gammaproteobacteria; order Nevskiales; family Nevskiaceae; genus Hydrocarboniphaga; species Hydrocarboniphaga effusa. The sequence continues at coordinate 1,265,498 of NZ_AKGD01000001.1, read as the reverse complement.
GATCCCAGCACCCGGCACAGCATCGCCCTGGTCGCGATCCTGGCCTGGATCGGCCTCGGCGCCGACGGCTTGTCGTCCTCGTGCTACGGCCCCGAGGAAGCCTTTCTCGCGCTCGGCGTGCACACCGACATGGCGCTGTTCCTGGCGTTTGCGACGGCGGTGACGGTGTTCGTGATCGCCGCCTCGTACAACCAGGTCATCGACCTGTTTCCGTCGGGCGGTGGCGGCTACAAGGCGGCGACCAAGCTCATCGGTCCGCGCGCCGGGCTCATCAGCGGCTCGGCGCTGATCGTCGACTACGTGCTGACGATCGCGATCTCGGTGGCCAGCGGCACCGATGCGCTGTTCAGCCTGCTTCCGCAGTCGCTGCATGCGGCCAAGCTGCCGACCGAAGCGCTGCTGGTCTGCCTGCTTACGGTGCTGAACCTGCGCGGCATGAAGGAATCGATCCGCATCCTCGCCCCGATCTTTCTGGGCTTCGTGCTCACGCACGTGGCGCTGATCGTCTACGGCGTCTCTGCGCATGCGGACGGCATCGGCACGCTGTGGCCGCAGTCGGTCGCCGAGGCCGAGAAGCTCTCCGCGGAAAGCGGCTGGTTCTTCGTCGTCGCCTTGTTCCTGCGTGCCTACTCGATCGGCGGCGGCACCTACACCGGCATCGAGGCGGTTTCGAACAACGTCAACATGCTCGCCGAGCCGCGCGTGAAGACCGGCCACTGGACCATGTTCTACATGGCGTTCTCGCTCGCCTTCATGGCTGGCGGCATCATCCTGCTGTACCTGCTCTGGGACGCGCAGCACGTGCCGGGGCAGACGCTCAACGCGGTGACTTTCCGCGACATTCTCGGCAACGCCTTCGGCGATTCGCCGAGCACGCATGTGGCGCTCGGCGTGGTGCTGCTGTTCGAAGTGGGCTTGCTGCTGGTTGCCGCGAACACCGGTTTTCTCGGTGGCCCCGCGGTGCTCGCGAGCATGGCGTCCGATCGCTGGGTGCCGCGCCAGTTTCGCCAGCTGTCGAACCGCATGGTCACGCAGAACGGCGTGCTGCTGATGGGCTGCGGCGCGCTGCTGATCGTGCTTGCCACGCAAGGCAAGGTCGCGCTGCTGGTGGTGCTCTACAGCATCAACGTGTTCATCACGTTTACGCTGACCCTGTTCGGACTCACGCGGCACTGGTGGCAGCAGCGCCGCTACATCCTGGTCTGGAAGCGTCCGCTGTTGCTGTCGATGCTCGGCCTGCTCGTCACCGCGTTCATGCTCACCGTGATCCTGGTCGAAAAATTTCTGCTCGGCGGTTGGGTGACGCTGCTGATCACCGGTGCGGTCGCCGCCGTCTGCGTGGCGATTCGCCGGCACTACGACGAGGTCAAGCGCCTGCTCGCGCGTGTCGACCAACTGGCTCCGCGCGCGACCTGGCTCGACGATCAACCGCCGCCTTGCGACAAGAACGCAGCCACCGCGATCGTGCTCGTCGGCGCCAATCGCGGAGCGGGTTACCGCACGGTGGAATGGGTGCGCTCGATGTTCCCCGGGCTTTACAAGAACTTCGTGTTCGTCGCCGTCGGCGAAGTCGATCGCGATGCCTTCGACAGCGAACGCTCGCTCGAAGCAATGCGTGCGCGCTTGCAGAATTCGCTCGCCTACTTCGTCGGCTACTGCGCGAGCCAGGGCCTGGCCGCGACTTCGTACGAAGGCTACGGCGCCGATCCGCAGGGCGAGCTCGTCAGCCTGATCGACCAGGTGTTCGACGATTATCCGAACAGCGTCTGCTTCGCGAGCCGCATCGTCTTCCGCAAGGAAAACCTGTTCACTTCACTGCTGCACAACCAGATGCCGATCGCCGTGCAGCGTCGCCTGCACGAGCAGAATCGCAAGATGATCATCGTGCCCGTGAAGATCGAAGAAGACGACACGCCGTCGAACACCACGCGCGTGCCGGTTCACTGAGCGCGCCTACTGCTTCCAGGCTTCGGTGGCCTCCCACAGGCGCAGATAAACCTCGGCCGACGAGAACAGCTCGCGCAGTGCCTGATCGACCTGAGCGGGCGTGCGATCGTCGGTGTGCAATTGCATGTCGGCGATCTGGTCGGGATACATCCCGTAATGCGAGACGCCACGGCCATCGTAGAGATCGAACACATGATCGCCGGTGACCTGGCGATCGAAGCGCACGCGGCCGTCCACCGAGGTGAACGGATACAAGGGCGTATCGGCTGCGCCGCTGTTGCCCGGTAACGAGGCGATGCCGTTGACGTCGGTCGCCAGGCCCGTGCCGACCACGCCGGCGACGCGATGCCGGGCCGGTCGATCCTCGACCTTGATCAGGCGGTCGACCCAGCCGCTGCGCGAGCTCGCGAAGCGGCCGATCATGCCGCCACTCGCCGCCAGGCGATCGAGCAGCTGCTCCGAATACAGCCAGTCGTGGCTGCTGATCAGGCCCGGATAGCCGTTGTTTTCGGCGAGTTCGAGGATGCGGTCGATCACGCCGAGGCTGCTGTGGTCGACTTCGATGAACATGCGCCGACGCATGAGTTCCTGTACGAAGAACTGGCCGAGCTCGGTGATGCCGCGCTTGTTGCAGAGCCCGTGTTCGGAGCTCGGTGCGAGCGGCGGAATCGGCATCGCCTGGCTGAGCTGGCCGTTGATGTATTCGAGCTGGCGCAGCAGCTGGTCGATGATGCCGAGCGGATTCGCGCTGTCGGGGCGAGTGGCGGAATCGTCGCCGAAGCTTTCGGGGCAGGCTTCGAATTCGATCGGATGTCCGGTCTCGGCGACATTGCCCGCGTACAGAATGGTGCCGATGCCGAGCGCCTCGTCGGGCACCACGCCACCGAAGGCGTTATCGAACTTGTGGATCGGAAAGATGTGCCGGATGCCGGCCGCGTAAGCCGCATCGAGCCGCTCGACGATCTGCTCGCGCGTGCATTCGGGCACGTCGAGAAACTCGCCGCAATCGAAGATCTTGGAGATCTCGATGCCTTGCACCACCGCGAGCTTGCCGCTCTCGATCACGCGGCGCGCGTCGGCCGGCGACGTCACGATGCGGAACCAGCCCTTGCCCGGCCCGCCGTTCTGCGCATCGATGTAATCCTGCATCTCGCGCAGGCGCTGGGCCTGCAGGCGCCAGTTCACCTCGAAGTGGCAGTCGTTCTGCTTCTGCGGGTTGAGCTGGCACAGGATTTCGTTGCCCGTGTAGTGATTCACGAGCAGGCGCAAGCCGCCGAGGTAGCTGCGCTCGATCCATTTGTAATAGCTCTGGTGATGCTGCAGCGAGTCGTGGCGCGGCCAGAAATTGAAGCTCGGCCAGCCCTTGGTTTCGTGCACGGGATTGAAGCCCGAGGTCACCGTCTCGACGATGCCGAGAATGCCCTGCGGGCCGTGGTTGACCTCGCAGTCGTCGAGCGCGTGATCGACGCCGAACTTGTGGAACGGATCGCCGTAGTTCACGCGTCCGCCGATGAATTCATACGCGGTGATGTGCGAATGCCCGTCGACGTAGCCGTACAGATCGTGCGCGCCGATCTGCGAAGCGCCCGCGCTTTTCGCGAACAGCGGCACGTCGCGCAGATAGATCGCAGGCCCGCGCTTGTCGATGAGCTGCGCATTGGTGTCGACTTCGGGATACGCGGCGCAGCCCTGCGTGGGCGCGAGCTTGAATTCGGTGTCGATGCCGGCCGTCGTCGCGCTCGTGAGCGCGAGAATGCCGTGCGAGGCCGCGAGTCGCTGCCCGGTGATCGCCGAAGTCAGGCTGAAGCGCCTGTTCGAGGCCGGCAGCAGATTCCACACCGCGAGATCGTTGGCCTCGTTCACCATCGCCAGGCTCGGATCGATGTCGATTCCACCGATTCCACCACCGACTCCGCCGATCACTTCGCCGCCTTCGCGAATGATGCCGCCGCCCGGTGCGAGCGGATCGAGCACGATGGCGGTGATATCGCCGACGCCCGCGATCAGGTTGCCGACTTCGCCGATGAAATTGCCGGCGGCATCGAGGAATTCACCGCCCGGATCGCGAATGCCGAGCAGCGATTTGCTGCCACGCTCGCCCGCCGCGCGTCGATAGCCCGACATCAGCAGGTACGAACCGAGCGCGGTCGGGCGCATGGTGAACGCGACGGCTTTCGACGCATCGTCGCTCAGCGTGTAGTCCGCGCCCGAGGCATCGAGCGCGACGTAGCCCGAATCCGATTGCAGCGTGTAGCAGCCGTTGGCGAACGAGTAGATCGTCTGCTCGCCGGAAGGCCCGCTCGGATCGTCGGGCCCGTCGCCCGGGACGACGCCCGATGGCCCGTGCGCCTCGCAGGCCGCGAGCAGGCCCGAGAGAAAAATCATCACGCACAGCGCCGCTGCGGTTCGTGCAAACCGTCGTTTCATGCCGCGTTCTCCTCATGGTCCGCATCTGGGGCGCGGACTTTGGAGGCAAGCGTAGTTTCTGCGGCAGGGCGGTGACGAGCGTAAAACCAGCCCAACGCGATGATGCTGACGCGTCGAGCTGCTCGATCGAATCAATCGCGGGCTAGTCGACCACGCGCACACAGGCAGCCGAGCGGCGCGCCTTGGCGCGGGCTTCATCGATGCTCGCCGCGAGTGCGAGCGCGACGCCCATGCGGCGACGACCGACGATCTCGGGCTTGCCGAACAGGCGCAGCTGCGTGTCGGGCTCGGCGAGGGCTTCGGCCGCACCGGCGAAGCGCGGGGCCTTGCGATCGCCTTCGAGCAGGATCGCGGTCGATGCGGCCGCACCGCGCTGCGCGATGTTCGGAATCGGCAGGCCGAGGATCGCGCGTGCATGTAGTGCGAACTCCGACAGATCCTGCGAGATCAGCGTGATCAGGCCGGTGTCGTGCGGGCGCGGCGACACTTCGCTGAAGATCACCTCGTCGCCCTTGACGAACAGTTCCACGCCGAACAGGCCGCGCCCGCCGAGATTGGCGGTGATGCTTTCGGAAATCTGCTGGGCTTTCTGCAGCGCCGCGTTCGACATCGGATGCGGCTGCCAGCTTTCACGGTAGTCGCCGTCGATCTGCAGATGGCCTATCGGCGCGCAGAACGAGGTCTTGATGCCGCCCGCGCCGTCGTCGTGGCGCACGGTCAGCAAGGTGATCTCGTAATCGAAGTCGATGAAGCCTTCGACGATCACGCGACCCGCGCCGGCACGTCCACCGGCCTGCGCGTAATCCCAGGCCTTCTGCGCATCGGCCGGCGTCTTGACGACGGACTGGCCCTTGCCCGACGAGGACATCAGCGGCTTGACCACGCAAGGCGTGCCGAGCGCCTTGATCGCCTCGTGATACTCGGCCTCGTTGTCGGCGAAGCGATACGGCGAGGTCGGCAGGCCGAGCGTTTCGGCGGCGAGGCGTCGGATGCCTTCGCGATCCATCGTCAGCCGCGCCGCGCGCGCGGTCGGAATCACCGTATAGCCCTCGGCATCGAGCGCCTGCAGCGTCGGCGTATGGATGGCCTCGATCTCGGGAACGATCAGATGCGGTTTTTCGAGCTCGACGATGCGACGCAGCTCGTCGCCATCGAGCATGCGCAGCACGTGATGGCGATGCGCGACCTGCATCGCGGGCGCATCGGCATAGCGATCGCAGGCGATCGTCTCGACGCCGAGGCGCTGCAGTTCGATGACGACTTCCTTGCCGAGTTCGCCCGAGCCGAGCAGGAGTACGCGGGTAGCGCCGGGGGACAGCGGAGTGCCGAAGGTCGTCATTTGCATTTCTGTGTGGGGCGAAACGACCGCAATTATGCAGCCAAGCCCATTTTGAATTCAGTCACGAGCCGGTCCGGCATCTCTACGGTAAGAAGCCGTCCTGATGTCGAAGGAGGTGTCGCATGCTGGTTCAGCAAAGCCAGCAGCGACTGTGGCCTGGGGGAGCTGCGTCGCTGCTCGTATGCATCACCGTGCTCGCGCTGCTTGTGCTCGTCATCGGCGGCCTGAGCGGGCTACGCCAGCAAACGGCCGGCTCTTCCGTCGCCATCGCGGCCTTGGCGGAGGGGCACCCCGTGAGCCTGCTGGAGGCCGATTCCCCGCGGGCACGTTCGCTCGGGTCGAAAGCAGTGCCGGTGGTGTTGCCGGACCAAAGCCAGGCCGAGCTGCTCGTCGATCGTGACGGCTTGCCGCGAGCGCTGGTGTTCGAATCATCGAATGTGCTGGCCGGTGCGCGCGAGCGTGCCTTGCAGGCCGGAGCGGTGATTGCCGATGACGACAGTTTGGTGATGCAGGCGATCACGAAAGAAGGGCAAGCGCTTCACTTCGTCGTCAAGCCGAACGGCGATGCGTTCGTCTCGGCCCCGCAGGCTCGTTAGGGCAATCTACTTCTGGCAGTTGGGGCAGAAAAAGCTCGACCGCTGCCCGATCACGAGCTTGCGGATGGGCTTGGCGCAGACGCGACAGGCTTCGCCATCGCGTCCATAGACATCGAGCACTTGCTGAAAGTAACCCGGCGCTCCATCGGCTCCCGCGTAATCGCGCAAGGTGGTGCCGCCTTGTTCGATCGCGGCTGCGAGCACTTCGCGAATCGCGACGGCGAGCCGGTCGTAGCGCGGACGGCTGACGTCGCTGGCGGCGCGCGTGGGCCTGATGCCCGCGCGAAACAGCGATTCGGCCGCGTAGATATTGCCCGCGCCGACCACGACGCCGCCGTCCATGATGAAACTCTTGACCGCCGTTTTTCGTCCGCGCGACAGCGTGTGCAGATACTCGCCGTTGAACTCGTCGGAAAACGGTTCCGGGCCCATGGTCGCGAGCAGCGGATGCAGCGGCTCGCCCGAGTGCCACAGCAGCATCGCGCCGAAGCGGCGCGGATCGTTGAAGCGCAGCAGCGTGCCGTCGTCGAGCTCGACATCGACGTGATCGTGCTTGAGCAGGGCGTGCCCGCTGCGCAGCACGAACAAGCGGCCCGACATGCCCAGATGCACGAGCAGGCGATCGCCATTGTCGAGGACGAGTTGCAAATATTTTCCGCGGCGCTCGGTAGCGACGATCCGTCGTCCGATCAGCTTGTCGACGAAGTCTTCGGCGATGGGCCAGCGCAGGCGCTTCTCGCGCACGACCACGCGCTCGATGCGGCGGCCGAGCACATGCGGCTCGACTCCGCGACGAACCGTTTCGACTTCGGGCAACTCGGGCATCAGGGCTCTGGCGTCGGCGCGCCGGTTTCGCCGGCGGGCTTGGCTTCGCCGGGTTTGGGCAGCTCGAGCATCTTGCCGACTTCGTTCTTGTCGATCGTGTAGCGCACGTTCAAGTCCGGACGCGACAGGACGAACTGCGGAGTGCGCGCGGTGACGATGAAGTTGAGCGTGCGGCCGTCCGCGAGCGTCACTGCCACGGCTTCGCCCTGCGAGCCCTGCGCGAGTTCGGCGCCGTTCCACATGGCCTTGCTGGCGTTCCAGGCATCGACGACGGTCTGCAGATCGATCGGCTTGGCCTGCGGGTTTTCGGGCGAAGCCCATTCGCCGGCCGCGTTCTTTTCGATCGTCAGGCCCGGCAGCGCGAGCCTGGTGATCTGCGCCCCGAGCGGCACGATGCTCTTCGACAGCAAGTCGCTGTAATCCTTGTCGAGCGCGGCGCTCGAAGGATTGTCGATCAGCGCCACCTTGTCGCCGTCGACGCGCACGTAGCGCCGGTAGCGGATCGGCTCGTCGCCGCCGAAGTCCAGCGTCTGGTCGTTGAGCGTGATGCGAAACGCGGGCGGATCGAGACCGAGCGACTTGTAGTCGAGATCGCTGTCGCCGAGTTCGTACTGGCGCTTGGTGTCGGCCAGGCCGACCAGCGCGCTGACTTCGAAGCTGTCGGTATCGGCCTGCACCGGCGCGACCAGTTTCCACTCGCCATCTTTCTTCTCGAGCTTGATCGCGGGCGCATCCGGATGCTCGATGCTGATGCGGCTGACCGCGTTCGGCGCGAGCGACGTCAGCGGGCCGCTGGACTTGTCGTCGTCCTTGTTGCCGCTGGTCCACACCGCGACGCCGAGGCCGATCGCGATCAGCAGCAAGCCGCCGTTGAGTATCGTGCGATTCATGCGCGGCCTTTCAGCGGCGACGACGCGAGAGCCAGCGGCCGATGCCGATGCCGAGCAGCAACAAGGGCAGGGCGATGACGAAGCCGATCGCGATCAGCGCGAGCGCCCAATCGGGCAGGAACAGATTGACGTCGGGCGCTTTCGGCACGTCGATGTTGAGCTGGTTGTCGCGCGCCGCGAGCCACTGGATCACGTTGAGCCCCAGCTGCTGGTTGCCGAGCTGCGCGACATAGGCGTTGGAGAGGAAATCGGCGTCGCCGATCGCGACGACGCGCTGCTGCGGCTTGGGCGGCGCGGGCTGATCGGGGCTTGTCGGAGCCGGCGGCGCTTCCGCACCCGGACGATCGCGCGTGAGCGTCATGCCGATGTTGAGCGGGCCGGGCACGTCGCCCTTTTCGGGTTCGAGCTGCACCGGGCCGCCATCGATCGAGCCGGTTTCGAGCCAGGCAGTTTCCGAAGACGTCAGCATCGGTTGCGGCGTCCAGCCGGCCGTGGTCTTCGCGGTCAGCGAGCGCACGAGCGGGAACAGCGTGACCTGCTGCAGGCCGGCGGTGACCGCCGACGGCGGATAGTCGAGCGCCGCGTAAATGCCCGGATGACCGGTGCCGATCGCCTCGTATTCGGGGAACACCGCGTAGCCGTTCTGCCAGGCGATGCCGAGCGCATCGGCCACCGGCTGCAGGCCCGGCGCATTGTCCGGATCGGCGAGCCAGAGCAGGTTGCCGCCCTTCTCGACGTAGTCCTGCACGAGCTTGATTTCGCCTTCGAGCAGCGCGCTCTTGGGGCTCGCGATCACCAGCACCGAGGTGTTGTCCGGAATCTTCGGCGTCTTGACCAGATTCAGCGGCTGGACCTTGAGACCCTTGGATTGCAGCGTCTGCGCGAACTGCGAGATCGCCTCATTGCCACCGTCCTGCGTCGAACGCTCGCCGTGGCCTTCGAGGAACACGATCCAGCTTTCGCCTGTGTACGAGAGCCGCTGCAGCGCCGTGGTGATGGCCTGCTCGGAGAGCCCACGCAGGTTCTCGCGGCGGCCCTGGTATTCGAGCACCACTTCGCCGGCCGACTGGATGTTGTACTCGCGCACCTTCTGCGGCTGGCTCGACGGATCGATGAAGTCGATCGCGATGTCCGGCTTCACGCGCTTGTAGCGCTCGACGAAGGCGGTGATCGCCTCGCGCTCTTCGGCGCCCGGATACGTGAAGGCGACGAACTTGAGCGGCTCCTTCATCGATTCGAGCTGCGTGCGGCTCGCCTGCGTGAGCGTGTTGCGCTTGCCGGCGGTCCAGTCCCAATGCACGTCGTAGCGCACCGACAGCACGCCGATGAGCACCAGCACCGCGATGAACAGCACGCCGCTGACGACCTGCTGCAGATAGAGTTTTTTCTTGTTCATGATCGGGTCTATTCGCCTTCGCTCAATTGCGTTCCATGTCGAGCCGCTGCACGGTCAGCCACAGGAACAGCGCGGTGAACAGCAGGTAGTAGACGACGTCGGACGAGGTGAACAGGCCGCTGATGAGATCCTGGTAATGGCTGATCAGCGACAGGTATTCGAAGACGTCCTTGAGGCCGTTGTCGTACTGCGCGGGCATCTTGAGCAGCCAGACCAGCAGCAGCAGGCCGAAGCTGCCGATCGCGGCGATCGTCGGCTCGCGCGTGAGCGAGGAGATGAAAATGCCCGCCGCGCCGAAGGACATCGTGATCAGGAACAGGCCGAGCAGACCGGCCGCGAGACGGCCGAGGTCGAGATGCACGGCCGGCAGCAGCGCGGCCGGCATCAGCGCGAGCAGCAGCACCATCGCGGCGACGAAGCCGAGCAGGCCCAGGAACTTGCCGAGCACGATGTCGACGAGTGAAACCGGCGCCGAGAACAGCAAGGTCAGCGTGTTGCCTTTGCGCTCTTCGGAGAACAGCCGCATGGTCATCAGCGGCATCACCAGCAGCAGCACGATGGTCGCGGTGCCGTAAAGCCCGCCGCCGATGTAGTCCGAAACACCGGTGAACTGATCGGCCATTTCATAGTTGCGCAGGTACTGCATGAGCATGCCGATGAACACGTAGCCGAAAATCACTTGGCTCACGGCGAGCACGGCCCAGGCGAGCGGCGAGACGAAGATGCGGCGCACTTCGTGGCGCGCGATGACGAGGATGTTGCTCATGCTTATGCGGCCTCTCTGAGCGTGGCTTCACCGGAGGTGAGTTCGACGAAGATCTCTTCGAGCGTACGCGTTTCCAGCCTCAATTCGCGCAAGCCCCAGCCGCCATGCACGGAGGCTTCGACCACCGCGTCGCGCGCATCGGCGCCATCGGCGAGTTCGATCAGGAAGCGGCCTGCGGGGCCCGCGTCGACCTTGTTCACGCCGGGCAGGTTTTGCAGCGCATCGATCTGCGGCGGATGGGCGAACACCACCACGAGCCCGCTCTTGCCCAGATGCGCGTCGATGGTCGCGTCGTACACCGAGCGGCCCTTGTTGATGATCATCACGCGATCGCAGACGGCCTGGATCTCGGGAAGGATGTGGCTCGACAGGATCACGCTGTGCTGGTTGCCGAGTTCACCGATCAGGTTGCGGATCTCGCGAATCTGGATCGGATCGAGGCCCACGGTCGGCTCGTCGAGAATGATCACGTCGGGTCGATGGATGATCGCCTGCGCCAGCCCGACGCGCTGCTGATAGCCCTTCGACAGGTTGCCGATCAGGCGCGAGCTGACCTGGGTGAGCCCGCAATCGCGCTTGGCCGTCGTCACCGCCGCCGAGCGCTCCTTGCGCGGTACGCCATGCAGGCCTGCGCAGTAGCTCAGGTATTCGTCGACCGTGAGTTCGGGATAGACCGGCGGCTGCTCGGGCAGGTACCCCAAGTGCCGCTTGGCCGCCTGCGCGTCCGCACGCAGGTTCTTGCCCTTGATCAGCACCTCGCCGCTGGTGGGCGACAGGTTGCCGGTGAGCATCTTCATGCTCGTCGACTTGCCGGCTCCGTTGGGACCGAGCAGGCCGAGCACCTCGCCTTTTTTGAGCGTGAGATCGAGGCCGGAAACCGCGACATTGGGGCCGTAACGGCGCGTCAGTGCGCGCGCTTCGATGAGCGTTTCGCTATCCATGTGGTCGATGTGTTCTTGTATGAATGGGGTCGCAGCAAAAGCGGGCCTTACGACCGCGGCTTTCGTCGCCGGGTTCCGCGGTGATCGCGGATTGTAAGGGCCGCGTCCGGGCCGGCAAGCTGAATCGTCGTCCCGGCACGTTTAGACTGGCGCCGCCAAGCCGACGCACTGCGCCGGCACCGATCGCACACCCGGAGCTCGCCATGCTGGAGTCGCAGAAACTCGAAGAACTCGCCGCCCGGCTCGCCGCGGTGCTGCCGCCTGGCGTGATGGGCCTGCGCAAGGAGCTCGAGGAGAATTTCCGCGCCGTGCTGCGCGCCAATCTCGAACGCTTCGACCTGGTCTCGCGCGAGCGCTTCGATATCCAGGCCCAGCTGCTGTCGCGCTCGATCGCACGCATCGAGGCGCTCGAGCAGCGCCTCAAGACGCTGGAATCCGAGAAGGCCTAGCCGACGCTTTGCCTGATTGAGCGCTGCGCCCGGTTCGGGCGCAATCCGCTCGGCATGCTGGCGACATGAATCTCGCCACCGTTTTCAGTCGCGCCCAGAACGGCCTCGACGCCGATCTGGTCATCGTCGAAGTCCATATCGCGAACGGCCTGCCGGGGCTCACCGTCGTCGGCTTGCCCGAGGCGGCTGTGCGCGAGGCCAAGGATCGCGTCAAGGCCGCCATGCTGACCTGCGGTTACGAGTTCCCGAACACGCGGCGCATCGTCTGCAATCTCGCGCCGGCGGATCTGCCGAAAGAAGGCGGACGCTTCGATCTGGCCATCGCGCTCGGCATTCTCGCGGCTTCGAACCAGATTCCGGCCGCGGCGCTGGCCTCGATGGAAGTGCTCGGCGAGCTGTCGCTGTCGGGCGAACTGCGGCCCGTGCGCGGCGCCCTGCCGGCCGCGCTGCAGGCGGCACGATCGGATCGCGCGCTGCTGTTGCCCGAATCCAATGCGGCCGAAGCGGCGCTCGCCGCGCGGGCTCGAGTGTTCGCGGCCCGGCATCTCGGCGAGCTCTGCGGGCAGTTGCACGCCGGAGCGCTGAAACCCTACGTCCGCCCGGTCGAGACCTCGCCCGTGCCCGACGAGCCCTTGCCCGATCTGGCCGACGTGCGCGGCCAGACCCAGGCCCGGCGGGCGCTAGAGATCGCGGCGAGCGGCGGCCATTCCCTGCTCATGGCCGGCCCGCCGGGTTCGGGCAAGAGCATGCTCGCGGCCCGGCTGCCGGGTTTGCTGCCGCCGATGACCGAGGAGGAGTCGGTTGAAGTCGCGGCGATCGCTTCGGTAGGTACTCAGGGTTTTTACGCACAACAATGGGGCAAAAGGCCGTACCGGGCGCCCCATCACACAGCATCCGGTGTCGCGCTCGTGGGCGGGGGCAGTTCGCCGAGGCCCGGCGAGATCACCTTGGCTCATCGCGGAATTTTGTTTCTCGATGAAATTCCCGAGTTCGATCGGCACGTTCTCGAGGTGCTGCGCGAGCCGCTCGAGAACGGGCGCATCACCATCTCACGCGCTGCCCGCCAGGCCGATTTTCCGGCTCGCTTTCAGCTGGTCGCCGCGATGAATCCCTGTCCCTGCGGCTACTTGGGCGATCTCGAAGGCCGTTGCCGCTGCACGCCCGACCAAGTCGCACGCTACCGAAGCCGGCTTTCCGGGCCGCTCATGGATCGCATCGACCTGCAGATCTTCGTCCCGCGCGTCGAGCGTTCGCTGCTGCTGTGCGGGCCCGACCCGCAGGGCGAATCGAGCGCCATCGTGCGCGAACGCGTGATCGCCTGCCGGGCACGGCAGCAGGCGCGGGCCGGCAAGTGCAATGCGGAGCTCCAGGCCGGCGAGATCGAGGCGTTCTGCACTCCCGACGAAGCCGGCCGACGGCTGATCGAACTGGCGATGACCAGGCTCGGGCTGTCGGCGCGTGCCTATCACCGCGTGCTGCGCCTGGGCCGCACGCTGGCCGACATGGCCGGCGTCGAGCAGGTCCGGTCGACACAGATCGCCGAGGCGATCCGCTACCGGCAGCTCGACCGGATCGCGGGTGGATGAGGCTCGTTTCGGCGCCCGAAAACGAAGAAGCCCGCGCATTGCGCGGGCTTCTTCGTTACAGCGACAGCTGAAACAAGAACTTACAGGCCGAACGAGTAGATCGCCTTCACGCCGACCGTCGGCTGGGTGCCCGTGGGGCCCTTGCCGCCAGAACGCGCGTAGACGTCTTCGTCGGCATCGTCGACGCGGGCTTCGAACAACAGGCGGAAATCGCTGGCCGGCGTATAGCCGAGCGCGATGGTCGCAGCGTTGATGGTTTCCGCGACGCCGGGCGGGGTGCCGCCATCGAAGTCATAGTTCAGGCTTTCGAGGCGCAACGTGGCCGACCACTGCGGGGCGAGCGCCATGGTGGCGTATCCGGCGACACCCACGACGTCGACGGTGTCTTCGACCGAGAACCAGTCCACGTTCAGACCGAGCGAGAACGACTCCGAGATGGTGAACGAGCCAACAACGTCGAGGAAGTTGGTCTGGAGTTCTCCATCGATGCCGTAGTAGTCATATACAGCGAGCGAAACCGCATCGCTGGCTTTCAAGGACACGCCGGCTTCGACGGTCTTCTGGTCATCCGGGTCTTCCGCGAAGCCGCCGACCGCGCTGTTGTTCACGCCCAGGTAGAGCGTGGCCGCATCGGAGGCCGCGTAAGCCACGCGGACGCCGGTGTGGAAGTAGGGTTCGGCGGCCGGGAACTGCAGCGAGCGCGAGAGCAGCGGGTTGGCGGCGTCGCTGAGCACTTCGTAGCCCGCCAGCGTGCCGTAACGGCCGGCCTTCACGCTCAGGGCGCCCGAGGTGTAGGTCACATAGGCTTCCGGAAGGCTGAAGCTGTCGCCGGCGTTTTCGCCGTAGGACGGGTTGACGATGGTCTTGGCATCGTTGCCCGCGAGCAGCTGCACGCCGGCGCCGAAGCCGTCGCCGGCCGGCGTGACGAGGTTCAGCACGGCCTGGTTCAACGTGAACGAGTTGGACTCGATGTCCGTCGCACGGCCGACGTTGTCCACGCCGTTGAAGTTGTAGATGTAAGAGCCGCTGACCCAGCCGCTGGCTTCGACGTTGGAAGCGAGCTCAGCCAGCGTCGCAGCGGAAGCGGACGTGCAACCGAACGCCGCGGCAGCGGCGACAAAAAGTTTCAACTTCATTCGAATCACTCTCCTTTGAGATGAAGCGGCTGCAACCTTGCAAGCCGCTCCGAAAGCGCAGACCGCACAGCGAAGCACGAGGTAAATCTCGACCCTGTTTTCTCCCTGAGGACTCGTGCCGACTGGAGGTGCGGAACTCCAGGCAGATGGCATTGCTCACTGAGCAAAAATTTTGGAAATGACCGTACGCAAGGCCGGTGCCAATGTCGTCATGAGCCGCTGTCAGTGTCAGCTACCGGTGCGCTAAGTCTCTATTCGGATTGAAGTAAATCGGCGTAAAAAACGCGTAAACGAAGCCGCGGGAGGTCCTCGATCGGGACCGTTGGGGAGCCGCGCGCCGACATCGTCGGGCGAAGCCGGCCGGAGTGTTTGGGCGAAGGAGGAAAAACGAAAAAGGCGGATCGGATTCACGTTCGTCGAACGCGATCCGACCCGCCTGAGAGGCCCCGGCGGCTGTGTGCCGGGGCGGTACCGCGTGTGGCTTTACTTGCCGAGTGCGCTGCGCACGTCGCCGAAGGTGCTTCTGATCACCGACTCCTCGCTGCGCGAGACGTTGTGCCGGCCTTCACCGGCGGTCGCCACGACCTGGTTGGTATCGAGGTCGGCCACGGTGACCTTGAAGTCGCCGAAGCGCGGATGCTTGTCGGCGAAGGTCGTGTAGTCAACCGTCGCGACCAGGCGCGGCTTGTCCTGGCTGCCGTCGGCGACCACGCCGCTCTTGACCTTGGCGACCGCGCGGGCGGCCTGCTCCATCGACCCGGAGCGATCGAAGCTCAGCTCGCCGAAAGTGTCGGCGCTGACCGTGCGCACGTAGTCGGTGAGCTGTTCGCCGCGCAGGGCCAGATGATGCGCATCGGCGTCGCGACCGCGGGCCGACGCCTTCTGCACCATGCCGATCACCGCGCCGTCGGCGTTCAGCAGCGGGGCGCCGCTGCTGCCGAGGCGACGATCCGACGAGAACTGCACGTGGCGGTCGCTGCCGTCGTGGCTGGCCAGGGCGCTGACCATGCCCTTGCTCAGGCGGGCGCTCTCGGCGCGCGTGCCGGCATGCCCGACCGTATAAATGTCCGAACCGAGCGACAGCGCCGCTTCGCGGCTGAAGCTCAGCGGAGCGACCGCGAGCGGAGTGTCGGTGCGTAGCTTGAGCATGGCCAGATCGTTCTTCGCGTCCTGGTCGACGAGGTCAGCCTCGTAACGCGCGCCGTCGAGCCACACGGTGGCCGTCTTCTGGCCTTCGAGCACATGTGCGGCGGTCAGCAGGTGGCCGGTCTTGGAAACCAGGAAGCCAGTGCCCTCGGCCTTGCCGAGAAAGCGCTGTTCGTTCACGGCGTGGACTTGGTAGCCCATGTCCTTGAACTCGCGGACCACGCGCGGAAATACGTTGCGCGGGTCTTTGTTGGGCTGCACCAGATAGATCTCTTCATAAGCCGGGGCGCTGTTCTGCCGAGGTTCGGCGGCGGTGGCCGGGAGAGTGGCGCTGAGGCCGCCGGCGGCCAGTGCGAGCAGCCAGGCTGAGGCGGCAAACGGCTTGAGTTTCGTTTTCATGGCAGTTTTCCTCTTTGACTTGTTTGTTTGCCAATGCACATTTTTGGTGCATTGGCAAGAGACATTATGCCTTGATTTTGGGCTTCATAACCGTGCTTTTCTAATAATAATGGTGCAACAAGCGGGGTGTGAATGCATTTAACTGTTTATAAAAAGATTATTTTTCCATGAAAGCACTTATTTTGGGCCCTAATTTGGAATTTCAATCTATCTATATTGGTGCAATGGAAGCGATTCCAAGCCTCGTCCCGTAAATTTTCCGATTGACCGGGTCAGAAAACGAAAGAGCCTGACGAGGGCTCGCACCCTGGTCAGGCTCTTTCCGAACAATGATGCCGGAGTGGGCCGGATCGCCTCGGTCGGACTCCGCCGCCCGTTTTTTTTGGATTATTTGCCGATCAGCACCGAGACAGCGGCCTTGATCTCGTCGTCGGACAGATCCGGATCACCGCCGCGCGGCGGCATTGCATTCTTGCCGTTGATCGCCGCGGCGATCAGGCCGTCCAGTCCGCCTTCGGTGCCCAGGCGCTTGTTCCATTCGGCAGCGTCGCCGATCTTCGGCGCGTTGAGCACGCCGCTGGCGTGGCAGGCCCCGCAAACCTTGGCCACCACCTGATCACCGCTCATCGGGGCACGGGCCGGCTTGTCGGCCGAGAGTTTCTTGAGTTCTTCGTCGCTGGTGATCGCCTGCGTGACCGGTTTGACGCGTTCGGCCAGGGCGGCAGCCTGCTCGCCGGCGTGCTCGTCATGATGGGGAGCGAGGAGCCGCGCCACGAAGCCGATGAACAGGGCGATGGCAGTCAGAATGCCCAGCACAACGCTGAAATTGACGAAGAAGACTTTGTCGTGGTTCTTGTGTTCCAACTTAAAAGCTCCCAGAGCAAGTGCATCAAAAAAATGCGGCGCGCAGTATAAACGCCCGGCATGACCGCGCCAGATTTACCGCTCCGGAGAAACCCTGTTGAAGCAAGGGCCTGCGTGCTGGCTCCACGGGGCAGAGCGCGACGACCGGGCTTGCAAAAGTGGCGCTGTCGCGAGGAAGTCGAAGCTTCGGATTCACCGCTCGCAGGCGGTCTCGTCGGGCGCGGCAGCGACTTTACCGCATCATCCGTCGTGACGACTACGGTTTTCCCTTCCAGAGGAACGAAACACGAGCGCTCTTTCCGGCGGCGACGCGGGCCTCGGCGGATTTTTCCTCGTCCTGGAAGCGGGCGCTGACGCGGTAGCGGCCCGGCGGAAGATCGGCCAGCAGGTAAGGACCGGAGGAAATCACGTCGAGCACGACGCCTCCGTTGGCGTCCGTCACGGTGACCGGGACCGACGACAGATAGACGTTGCGGCCGTCCTGCGTGCCGGCGAGCGTCACCGACAGCGAGTAGCGCGAGGCCGCAGCCTTCATCGCAGCCGATTCGTCCGAGCCGATGCCGCCGCTCAAATACGGAATGCCGCCCTGGGTGTTGATCGGCGGCAACGCGCCGCTGGCCGCGGAAGCCGCCGCCGGCAGCACGGCAGTGGCCACCGTCGTCGCGGCCGCTCCCGTTCCCGTGCTGGTGCCGGTGGCGAGGCCGGCTCCGGCCGACAGGCCGATGGCGGGGCTCGTCGTGCTCGCGGCCGCGCCGGCTTGGGGCTGCGCATTCGCCCTGGGCCACAGCAGCGAAAGACGCTGCGGTTTGCCGGCGGTGATGCTGGCCGAAGTCTTCTTCTCTTCGCCGGCATAGCGGGCGCTGATCTCGTAGCGGCCGGCCGGCAGCTCGACGAGCAGATAAGGCCCCGACGTCGTCACCTCGAGCACGGTGTGGCCGGCGGCGTCGCGGATCGTCACCGGGACCGACGACAGGTAAACGTCGCGCCCTTCGGATTTCCCGGCCAGGGTCAGCGTGAGCGAGTACGCATCGCGCGCCGCCTTGATCGCCTCGGATTCGTCGGAGCCGATGCCGCCGCTCAGGTAGTGAACCTCGCCCTGGGTCTGCACGGCGGGCAGCTGGGCGCCGGCCGGGTCGGCGATGGCACCCAGCGTGAGCGCCAGGGCGAGCGTGTGGCCGAGTCGGCGATGGGAGGCCAGCGTCTTCATTGCAACTCCTTTTGCGACGTCACCGTTCGATCGAAGCATGAGCGCAATCCCGTGCGCAAGCGCGCAGCGCCGCTAGGCCGCCGGCAGATCGATCACCACGCGCACCGTGTCGGGCTCCTCGTTCGAGCGGTCGACGCGAAAGCCCATGCGGCGCGCCAGCTGAAGCATCGGCTGGTTCTCGCGCAGCACATCGCCATGCACGCGCCGCAAGCCCTGGCGCCTCGCATGCGCGAGCAGCTCGTCCATGAGCCGATGGCCGAGTCCGGTGCCGGTGTGATCGTGATGCACGAGCACGGCGAACTCGGCTTCCTCTCCGTACGGATCGGAGACCAGATGCGCGACCGCGCAGAGCCTGGTGTCGTCGCCGGCGGGCAGGGCGACGAGGATGAGTTCGCGGTCGTAATCGATCTGCGTCATGCGCGCCGCCATCTCGTGCGAGAAGTAGCGGATCGAAGCGAAGAAGCGCAGCCGGATGTCCTCCGGCCGCAGGCTTTCGAGCAAGGCGACGAGCGCGGGTTCGTCTTCGGGTCGGATCGGGCGCAGCAGATAGGCATTGCCGTTGCGCACCACCGCATGCCGTTGCAGCTGCTCCGGATATGGCGCGAGCACGAGACGGCTGCGCGCATCCGACGGCAGATTGCTGTCGAGTTCGACGCGCCCGTCGCCGAGGCGTACGAGGCCGCCGGCCTCGTTGAGGGCGAGCATCAGATGCAGCGAGACCACTTGCGGCAAATCGATGACCATCTGCGCGAGCGCGTAGAGCACGCGACGCAGCGCGTTCGCGAGCTCGGCCGACAGCGGTAGCCTCATCGACTCGATCATGCGGGTCGCCAGCAGCGCGTCGAGCGGGGCGAAGCCGTAGCCGATCGGTGAATGCAGCAGATCGCTGGTCGCCGAGACGATCAGATGGGCGCCGAGCTCGGCGTGCTGCTCGATCGAGAAATCGAAGCGCAGGCTACCCGGATCGGCGTCGGCCGGCGGCAGGCTGTAGTGATCGAGCACGCGGTCGACCGCATCCGATCTCATCGAAACCCGGGTGCCCGGTCCGGCCGTCGCGAGCACCGTATCGATCTCGAGCTGCGCATCGGCGCGGCGAAAGCGACGCCGCTCGCGCGCCGGCGGCGTTTGCATGAGCAACTCGCGGGTGCGTCCGTACAGCCAGCGGTACTGCAGCGCACGCGCCGCCTGCCCGGCGGTGACGAAAGTCGCGAGCCCCGCATCGATCGAACGCTTGCGCACCGTGACGACGGATGCGAGCCCGAGCCAGGCGGTGACCACGCGCGGGCCGAGGTTGGCGTCGATCAGCGCATCGACGTAAGGCTCGTGCGCCTCGGCCAGCGAAGGGCTTTGCACCAGCAGCAGATAGTCGATCGCCGCATCGCCCAGCAGCAGCCGCAGCATCTCGATGAGCTGTTCGGGCGTGGTGGTTCCGAGATCGACCGCGCCATCCGGAAAGCGCACGCGCGGAACCAGCTTGCGCATGCGTTCGCGCAAGCTGTCGTCGCAGCGCGCTCGCGTGAGCCCGTGGCGCAGCACCGCATCGACGCCGAGTGCGCACATGCCGGCTCCGTTGCCGAGCACCAGCACGCGTGCTTCGCTGCTCGTCGGCAGCCGCGCCATCGCAGTCAGCGCATCGAACAGGCCATCGAGCGTCTGGCATTCGACCAGCCCCGCGCGCGCGAACGCGGCGCTGCGCACCGGATCGGGACCGGACAGGTCCGCGTATCCGCCGACCCGGCTCTGCAGCACGACGACGGGCTTCAGGCGTGCACAGGCCCGCGCGGCCGACATGAACTTGCGTGCGCTGCGCAGCCTGCCGACTTGCAGGATCACCGCACGCGTGCGCGGATCGAGCGCGGCCAGATCGAGAAAATCGGCGATGTCCGCATCCGCTTCGGCGCCGGTGGTGACCGCCCACGAAAAGCCGATGCCGCGCCCGACGGCCCAATCGATCGCGGCGGTCGCGATCGAACCGGACTGCGTGATCAGCGCCAGGCCGCCCGTATGCACATCGGTCGGAAACGCGCCGGCGCGGATGCCGCTGGAGTGAAGATGCCCCGCCGTGCGCGGGCCGATGAAGCGCAGGCGATGCGGTCGCGAGGCTTGCAGCAGCTCGGGCGCGATGGTCTCGTTGCTGATCCAGAGCACGCCGCGGCAACCATTGGCGCCGAGCGTATCGACAAGCCTGGCATCGAGCAGGCGCGGCTCGAACACCACCGCGATCGCGCCATTGATCGGCGCCTCGGCAATCTCGCGCCGGCTGCGCACGATGCGGCATTCGCGCGCGGTTTCCTGCAGCTGATCGAGGCAGCTGACCTGCAGCGGCTCCTGAGGATCGCCGATCACCAGCGCGCGCCGGCAGGCGAGTAGCGGTTCGAGGTTCTGAATGCTCATGCCGAGCCTGGACCCAGCGTGATCAGGCGCCGACGAAAGGTCTCACGAAGGCTTCGACACAGCGCGCGAGCGCATGCGTGTCGTATCCGCCTTCGAGCATCGCGATCACGCGGCCGGGACAATGGCGCGATGCCACGGCCAGTATCTGCTGCGCGGTCCAGTAGTAATCGTCGTCGGTGAGTTCGAGGCTCGCGAGCGGATCGCGCACGTGCGCGTCGAAGCCGGCAGAAACCAGGATCATCTGCGGTTTGAACGCCTCGAGCGACGGGATCCAGCGATGCGTGATCGCATGGCGATACTCCGCGCTGCCGTCGCCGGCCGCCAGCGGTGCATCGACGATTTCGGTGTCTTCGGGGTTGCCGGCCCAGTACGGATACAGCGGATGCTCGTAAGTCGAGCACAGCAGCACGCGCTCGTCGTTGCGGAAGATGTCGGCGGTACCGTTGCCGTAGTGCACGTCGAAATCGAGGATGGCGACACGCGACAGCCCGCGCGCGAGCGCTTCGCCCGCAGCGACCGCGATGTTGTTGAAGAAGCAGAAGCCCATCGCACGCGCACGCTCGGCGTGATGTCCGGGTGGGCGCACCGCGCAGAACACGAAGCTCGCGCGCTTGCTCATCACCAGATCGACCGCGCGCACTCCGGCACCGGCCGCATGCAGCGCGGCGACGGCGGTATGTGGGTTCATCATCGTATCCGGGTCGATGCGCACGTAGCCCTGCGTCGGCTTCGTGCGCAGCACCGATTCGACGTGTTCTGCCGTGTGGACGCGCAACAGCGCCTCGGTGCTCGCCTCGGGTGCATCGTCACGATCGAGAAACAGATCGAGCCCGATTGCACGCAGCCGGTCTTCGATCGCCCAAAGCCGGGCCGGAGCCTCGGGATGGCCTTCGCCCATTTCGTGCTGGGCGCAGCTCGGATGGCTGATCCAGTAGGTCGGCGACATCGTGCTCTCCGCTCGCAGGTCTCGACGGGCACCGGGAAAGGCGTCGTCGCAACCCCACTATAACCGCAAAGATGTCCGCACCAACCGCAGCGCGGTGGAGTGCGAGGCCTCCGGGTCGCAGACCGGATCGCACGCGGCCGCGCGCCGACTCTTGAGCAGGCTCGCAGGCCGGTACGTATGCGAGTCCGGTATCGCTCCGCTATCCAATCAGTATTAGACGGTATCAATGTCTCCTCATACCGTTGCTCGCGACCAGCAGGCTGTTCAGGCCGCGCAGTCTCCAAAGAAAAGCTTCGGTTTGAGCCGGGGCGGCGCCGCCCAGCGGCAGAAAACCACAAGTGTGGAGGAGAGCAATGATGGACCGTGAGTACAGGCACGCGCCGAGAGTTGTGACCGCGGCGGCGACGCTGCTGATGGGTTTTCTGCAGTCCGGGATCGTGGCCGCTGCCGATATCGAGACCGGCATCGAAGGGCTCAAGCTGCGCTGGGACAATACGATCAAGTACACCGCTGCGTTCCGGCTCGAGGATCCGAGCCAGAAAGTGGCGGCCTCGACGGCGAATCCGAACGTCGATTTCGGCGATCTCAATTTCGACGGCGGGCTGATCAACAATCGTCTCGACCTGCTGTCCGAGCTCGAGC
The DNA here is from genome assembly GCF_000271305.1 of Hydrocarboniphaga effusa AP103. Classification (GTDB taxonomy): domain Bacteria; phylum Pseudomonadota; class Gammaproteobacteria; order Nevskiales; family Nevskiaceae; genus Hydrocarboniphaga; species Hydrocarboniphaga effusa. Next base: position 1,243,602 of record NZ_AKGD01000001.1, on the reverse strand, counting down.
TCTCCTACAAGCGAGCGATCGGCGTCCGTGTTTCGGGCGCGGGCTGGTACGACAACGTCTATCGCAGGGACGATTTCGATTTTCCGAACGAGGCGCCGTATTCCTCGCTGCCGAACCGGCAGCAGGCGCTGACCGGCGGAGCCAACGATGAACTCGCCTCGTCGGCCCGCGACGTGATGGGACGCAAAGCCGAGTTCTTCGACGCCTTCGTCTACGGCAATCTCGACTTCGCCGATGGCATGAAGCTCAGCGCGCGCGCCGGCCGCTTCACGCTGGTCTACGGCGAGACGCTGTTTCTCGGTGCCAACGGCATCGCAGCCGCGCAAGGGCCGATCGATCTGATCAAGCTCTATTCGATTCCGAATTCGCAGTTCAAGGAGATCGCGCTGCCGGTCGGCCAGGTGTCGAGCAATCTGCAGATCAATTCAAACCTGTCGTTCGGTGCGTACTACCAGTTCGACTGGCGTGGCCTGCGCCTGCCGGCTTCGGGCAGCTACTTCAGCCCGGCCGATTTCGTCGGTGCCGGTGCCGATCTGCTGTTGACGCCGACCGGCGGCGCCGCGAACCGCATCGCGAACCGGAGTGGCCGCGATCACGGCCAGTTCGGTGGACGCATCAAGTTCCGCATTCCGGGTAGCGACATCGACTACGGCCTGTATGCGGCCCAGTACGACGAAAAGTCGCCGATCCCGGTGCTCAATGCCACCGATGCCGATGGTCTCTACGGCGGCGGAACCTACTATCTCGCCTATGCGCGCGACATCACCGTCTACGGGGCGAGCTTGTCCACCGTCATCGGCGAAACCAATGTCGCGGGCGAAATTTCGACTCGTCGCAACACGCCGCTGCATCCCTTGGGTGATCTGGTCATCAGCTTCGATCCGACGCTCGACAACGATCGCAACACGCCCTATGCGCTCGGCAACACGCTGCACTTGAACCTGTCGGCGATCAGCGTCTATCCGGGCTCGTTCGCCTGGGACGGCGCCAGCGTGATCGGTGAGTTCGCCTGGAACCGCCTGCTCAGCGTCGATCGCAACCCGACCAACCCGGCGTATCCGGACGGTGTGCTCAACACCACTCATACGCGCAATGCGAGCTTCGTCCGCGTGCTGTTCCAGCCCGAGTATTTCCAGGTGCTGCCGAATATCGACCTGCAGATTCCGATCGGCATCGGCTACGGCATCGATGGCCGCTCCGCAGTGATCCAGATCTCGCCCGAGCACGGCGGCGACATCAGTGTCGGCATCAGTGCCGACTACAAGAGAGTCTGGAAGGCCGGCCTGCAGCTGACGCACTACTACGGCTCGGCCGGGCCCGCGCCCTCGATCAAAGCCGGCGAGACGACTTTTGCCAGTTACGACCAGTACTACGCGGATCGCGACTTCGTGAGCTTGTCGATCCGGCGCAGCTTCTAAGAGGAGATTCGAAAATGAAATCCACCAAACTTGCGCCGCTGGCGGTCATGGCCTGCTCGCTGTTCTCGGCCCAGTCGGGCCACGCGGCGGTCAGTGCTCAGGAAGCCGAGGCACTGAAAGCTACGCTGACGCCGCTGGGCGGCGAGAAAGCCGGTAACAAAGACGGCTCGATTCCCGAGTGGAAGGGCGGCCAGACATCGGCGCTGGGCGGCGCGAAGATGGGCGACGTTCCGACCACGATCTTCGCCGACGAAAAGCCCTTGCTGAAGATCGACGCGAAGAATTTCCCGAGCCATGCGGACCGGCTCAGCGACGGAACGCAGGCCCTGCTGAAGAAGTACCCGGACAGCTTCCGCGTGGACGTCTACCCGACGCACCGTACGGCTGCGGCTCCGCAGTACGTCTATGACAACACCTATAAAAACGCGACGCGCTGCCAGACGGTGGCCGGCGGAGCCTCGGTGCAGAACTGCTACGGCGGCATTCCGTTTCCGATTCCGAAGGACGGCTCCGAAGTCATCTGGAATTACCAGTTGCGCCTCGAAGCCGAATCGACCGAGCTCGGCTTCAAGAATCTGGTCGGCACGGCGGATGGTCAGCGCACGCTGGCGACGCGCAACGACGAATCGTTCCAGTATCCGTACTACTACAAGGACGGTTCGCCGGAATCCTGGTCGGGCGAGTACTTCATCCAGCGCTTCAGCACCACCGCGCCGCCGTTCAAGGCAGGAGAATCGCTGGTGATTCGCGACAGCATCAATCCCAAGAGCTATCGCCAGGCCTGGCAGTATCTGGTCGGCCAGCGCCGTGTCCGTCGCGCTCCGACGGTGGCCTACGACACGCCGGACTTCGTCGCCTCGGGCGCGAACTACTTCGACGAAGTGCAGGGCTTTCTCGGCGCGGTCGATCGCTACGACTGGAAGCTGATCGGAAAGAAGGAGCTGTACGTTCCGTACAACACCAACGCACTCGTCACGGCAAAGGTCGACGAGGCTTACTCGAAGTTCCACCTGAATCCGGACAAGCTGCGCTGGGAGCTGCACCGTGTCTGGGTGGTCGAAGCCACCGTCGCCTCGGGCAAGCGTCATGCGGTACCCAAGCGCCGCTTCTACTTCGATGAAGACAGCTGGGTGCTGTTGCTGATGGACGGCTACGATGCCGAAGGCAAGCTCTGGCGCACGACGCAGATGACGCCGTTCGTAATGCCGTCCTTGCCGGGCGTGCTCGTCAAGCCCGCGACCATCTTCAACCTGCAGGCCAACACCTACAGCACGGTGCAGGCGCTCAACGAAGAGTATTACCGCATCGTGCCGCGCAAGCCGGAAACCTACTTCACCGGCGACGCGGTCGCCGACGAAGCGGCGCGCTGAGGCCGGGGCCATGAGGCGCCATCTCCTGCTGCGACCTGTGGCTCTACTGTTGGCTGCGATAGCGCCCGCCGCGATCGCGACCGCAGCGACGACGACCGACCCTCTGGGTCGACCAGCCGAGATGGCGCGACACCCCGAAACCGGTGTGCTGCTCGCGGTGACACGCGCCGGCGGCCGGTTGGTGGCCGCGGGTGAGCGCGGCATCGTGCTGCTGTCCGACGACAATGGCGCTTCATGGCGTCAGGCCCGCGTCCCGGCGAGCGTCACGCTGACGGCGCTGTCGTTCCCGACGCCGGAAACCGGTTGGGCCGTCGGGCACGCAGGGCTGATCCTGCGCAGCGACGATGGCGGCGAAAGCTGGTCGCGCGTGCTCGACGGCAAGGACACCGCAGCCTTGGAACTCGCGGCGGCCAAGGCCGCCGCGTCCGCCGATCCTGCGGCGCAGAGACGCTTGCGCGACGCCACCCAGGCGCTCGATGCGGCACTCGACAACCCCTTGCTCGACGTGGGCTTCCTCACGCCCGAACACGGCTTCGTGATCGGAGCTTACGGTGCGATCTTCGAGACGCGCGATGCCGGCCGGCATTGGCAGTCGCGTCGCGATGCGCTCGACAATCCACGCGGCAAGCATCTGTATCGCCTGTACGCCGCCGCGGACCGGCTCTACATCGCGGGAGAGCAGGGTGCCCTGTTCGAATCGAGCGACGAGGGCGACCATTTTCAAGCGCTGGCGACTCCGTATCGCGGCACTTACTTCGGCGTCGCCACACAGGCCGATGCCGGACTGATCGCTTATGGCCTGCGCGGAAACGCGCTGCAATCGAGCGACACTGGTGCATCGTGGCAGGCACTCGACCTCGGCCAGCCGATCACGGTGACCGCATCCGCGAGCTTGCCGGACCGCTCGCTGGTTCTCGTCGACGAAGCCGGACGAGTGCTTCGGCGCGCTGCAGGCGGAGCCGTGTTCCAGGCGCTGAAGACGCCGCAATCGTTTTCGTTCACGAGCGTCGCCGTCGCGGCGGACGGTGGCCTCGTGCTGGCCGGCATCCGCGGACTGACGCGCATCGCGCCCCCGATTCTCGAAACCGCCTCGACGCCATGAACCATCATTCCGCTGCAACCGAGCCGGTGATTCGCAGGCTCGAAGATTTCGATGCGCAATCGGGCTCGGTCGCCGAGCGCGCGCTGTTCAATCATCGGCTGCCGATTCTGCTGATCTGCGCGATCGTCACCGTAGTGCTCGCCTACTTTTCGTTCGGCCTGCGACTCAATGCGGCCTACGAGAAGATGCTGCCGACTTCGCATCCCTTCATCCAGAACTATCTCGCGCACAAGAGCCAGCTGGGCGGGCTCGGCAACACCCTGCGCATCGCGGTCGAGACTACCGACGGCACGATCTTCGATGCCGGTTATCTCGATGTGCTGCGCAAGATCAACGACGAAGTCTTCCTGTATCCGGAAGTCGATCGGCCGTACATGAAGAGCCTGTGGAGCCCGGCCGTGCGCTGGACCGGCGTGACCGAGGACGGACTCGACGGCGGACCGGTGGTGCCGGACGACTACGACGGCTCGCCGCAGGCGATCGAACAGGTGCGCATCAACACCGAGCGCTCCGGGGAGATCGGCCTGCTGGTGGCGCCGAATTATCGATCGAGCGTCGTGCTCGTTCCCTTGCAGGACATGATCGCCGAAACCGGCGAAAGCATCGACTACGCCAAGCTGGCCCAGCGCGTCGAAGCCCTGCGTGACAAGTACCAGTCCGAACACGTTCGCATCCACGTCAACGGCTTCGCCAAGGTGGTCGGCGATCTGATCGACGGCATGCGCCAGGTGCTGCTGTTCTTCGCCTTCGCGGTGGCGGTCTGCACTGCGGTGCTGTACGGCTACACCCGCTGCGCACGCAGCACCGCGCTGGTCATGCTGTGCTCGATGATCGCGGTGGTCTGGCTGCTCGGCTTGCTGCCGATGCTCGGCTTCGAGCTCGATCCGTATTCGATGCTGGTGCCGTTCCTGGTCTTCGCGATCGGCATGAGCCATGGCGCGCAGAAGATGAACGGCATCATGCAGGACATCGGCCGCGGCACCCACCGGCTGGTCGCGGCGCGCTATACCTTCCGCCGCCTGTTCGTCGCCGGCCTGACCGCGCTGCTCGCGGACGCCGTCGGATTCGGCGTGCTCATGATCATCAAGATCGAAGTGATTCAGGATCTGGCGATCACCGCCAGCATCGGCGTTGCGCTGCTGATCTTCACCAACCTGGTGCTGCTGCCGATCCTGCTGTCGTACACGGGAGTCAGCGACACCGCAGCCGCGCGCAGCCTGCGATCGGAGGCCGGTGTTTCGGATCAGGCCAAGCATCGCTTCTGGGCGTTTCTCGATCGTTTCACCACACGCAAATGGGCTTCGATCGCGATCTTCGCCTCGCTGTTGCTCGGGGGCGCCGGCTTTGCGGTCAGCACGCACCTGAAGATCGGCGACACCAGCGCCGGAGCGCCGGAACTGCGCGCCGATTCGCGCTACAACCTCGACAATGCCTTCATCGCGCAGAACTACGCGGCGAGCAGCGATACCTTCGTCACCATGGTGACGACCCCGCAGTTCGAATGCGCGCTCTATGGCACGCTGACGCAGGTCGACGCACTCGAGTACCGCCTGCAGCAGTTGCCCGGCGTCGAAGGGACCCAGTCGCTCGCGGCGCTCAGCAAGCGCGCTTCGGCGGGCCTCAACGAAGGCAGCCTCAAGTGGTACGAGATCCCACGCAGCCAGGACATGCTCAACGCGGTCGTCACGCGGGCGCCGCGCGAGCTGTTCAACCAGAACTGCGATCTGCTGACGGTCTACGCCTACCTGCGGGATCACAAGGCCGACACGCTCGACAGCGTCGTCTCGACGGTCGCGAAATTCGCGCAGGAGCAGAACAGCGAAACCGTGCGGTTCCTGCCGGCGGCGGGCAACGCGGGCATCGAAGCGGCGACCAATATCGTCGTGCGCCGGGCCAATCTGCAGATGCTCGCGCTGGTCTACGTCGCCGTCATCGTGCTCGCTTTCGTCACTTTCCGTTCCTGGCGTGCGGTGCTCTGCGCGGTGCTGCCCCTCATGCTGACCTCGGTGCTCTGCGAGGCACTGATGGTCGGCTTGAACATCGGCGTGAAGGTGGCGACGTTGCCGGTCATCGCACTAGGCGTCGGCATCGGCGTCGACTACGCGCTCTACGTGCTGACCGTGACGCTGGCCGGCCTGCGCAGGGGCCTGAGTTTGTCGCAAGCCTATTACGAGGCCTTGCAGTTCACCGGCCGTGTCGTCGTGCTGACGGGCATCACGCTCGGGATCGCCGTCGCCACCTGGGCCTGGTCGCCGATCAAGTTCCAGGCCGACATGGGCATCCTGCTCGCCTTCATGTTCGTCTGGAACATGCTCGGTGCGCTGATCCTGCTGCCGGCATTGGGCCACTTCCTGCTCAAGCCGGCCCGGCGCGATGAAGCTGCCCTGGAAGGCGCCGGCAGCTTCGTTGCCGGAGGCGGGCGGATCATCAATTGATCGATCCGCGACCCGGCGATCCGCGAAGCGATTCGATCAATTGGTCGAGATGCCGCGGCGCAGCATTTCGAGTTTCGATGAAGCGGTCCGAAAAACGCTTCTGGATCAACTGGATGAAGAGGGTAATCCGGCAATGGAACCGATGGCATGAGCGCTGCTTGATGGCGTTCACCGAGCGGTTCATCGGATCACAACGACGGCTCTTCGAAGAGCCCTGACTGGAGGAAGAAACAATGGCGATGCGTGGCGTATTGCGGATGGCTGAAGTCGCGATCCGGGTGATGGACATGAAGGCTGCGCGGCTGCATTACGGCGAGCGCATGGGCCTGCACGAAGTCATGCAGGACGACAAAGGCCAAGTCTATTACAAGGCCTGGGATGAGCACGATCATCACTGCCTGGTCCTGCGCGAAGCCGATGCCCCCGGCCTCGACTACGTGGCGATGAAGGTCTACGACGATCGCACGCTGACCGAACTCGAATCCAAGGTTCGCGACTTCGGGCTCGATGTCCGCCGCATCGAGGCGGGCTTCTACCCCAAGAGCGGGCGTCGCATCGAGTTCACGCTGGCGAGCGGCCACACCATGCAGCTCTACGCGGAAAAGGAGCAGATCGGCAACACGCTGGGCCAGCTGAATCCGGGCACGACTCCGGACGAAGGCGTGATTCGCGGCTTCAACATCAACCGCCTCGATCATGCGCTGCTCGGCGGAACCAACATCGACCAGAACGTCGAGCTGTTCACCAAGGTCTTCGACTTCGACTTGTCCGAACGCATCATCGATCATGAAAGCGGAATCTCGCTCGCGGTGTTCCTGACCTGCTCGACCAAGCCGCACGACATCGCCTTCGTGCTGCAGCCCGAGCCGAATCGCTTCCATCACGTCTCGTTCCTGCTCGAATCCGCGCACGACGTCATCAAGGCGGCGGACAAGATCGGCAAGTACCGCATTCCGGTCGACGTCGGTCCGAACCGTCACGGTGTGACGCGCGGTGCGACGATTTACTTCTTCGATCCGTCGGGAAACCGCAACGAAGTGTTCGCCGAAGGCTACGTGCACTATCCGGATACGCCGACGATCATCTGGGACACGACCGATCTCGGCGGCGCGACTTTCGCGCAGGACAACATCGTGCGCGAAAGCTTCCTGACCGTGCTGACCTGAGGCGCGCTCGTGAACGCAGCGGAAATCGCCGTCGTCGTCGGCAGCACCGGCGCGATGGGGCAGGTCATTGTGCGCCGTCTGGCGCAGCGTGGGCTCAAGGTCGTTGCGGTTGCTCGTTCGGAGAACTCGCTCGCCTCGCTCGTCGCCGAAGCTCCCGGAACCGTCGCCTGCGCGGCGGACATCGCCACGGACAGCGCCATCGAGGCGATAGCCGCGCATCTCGACCGGCCCGTCCGCATGGTCGTGCACGGTCCTGGTGTCGCGACCGCAGGCGGCGTTCGCGATGCTCCGACCCAAGCCGTCATCGATGCGGTGAACATCAAGGTGGGCGGCATGCTGCGGCTGGTGCGTTCGGTCGATCGTCGGCTGGCGCGCCATTCGAGGCTCGTCGCGATCGGCGGTCACTACGGCTTCGAGCCGACGGCTTATGCGGCCACCGCGGGTGTCGCCAATGCGGCGCTCGCCAATCTGATGCGCCAGTTGTCGTGGGCCTACGGGGAGCGCGGCATCACCGCGCATCTGATTGCGCCGGGGCCTGCGGATACCGAGCGCTTGCGTCGGGTCGCCGAATCCCGGGCGGCGCTGGCCGGGGCTGGCGTCGATTCGATCTACGCCGAGATGAAGCGCGAATCCGCGATCGGGGCATTCACCTCGGTCGAGCAGATCGCATGGGCGGTCGAGCTGCTGCTGGCCGAAGAGGCCGACGCGTTTGCGGGCAGCACCTTGTTCATGGACGCTGGGCGGCGCAGGGGCCTGCCCTGAGATCGGAGAGCGCCAATGCCCATCCTCACGATTCATCTGGCCGACGGTCGCTACAGCGATGAGCAATGCGAGCGCCTGCTGGCCGCGACGAGCCGCTTCTATGCCCAAAGCCTGAAAAGCCCGATCGAGCGCGTGCGCGTGTTCATCGAGGCTTACGCGGCCAGGCGCATCGCCGTCGGCGGCGTATCGGTGCAGGCGGGTGCGGACGATGCGCCGTACTTCCACTTCCTGGTGCTCGAAGGGCGTTCGGTCGAGGAGCGGCAGCACTTGCTCGTCGGATTCACCGATCTGATCGTCGACATCCTCGGCGTCAGGCGCGAGCGCGTGCGTGGTGGCTGCTGGCCCATTTCGCCCGAGAACTGGGCGATCGGCGGCGTGCCGGCATCGGTGCTGCGCGCGGCCGAAGTCGCCGCACGCCGCGCCGACGCTTCAAACGCCGCCGTCTGAGCCCTCGCCTCTGCGCACCTTCTGGCGATAGGCCAGCTGCGGGCGCGTCATGCCAAGTGTGCGTGCGGCGGCGGACAGATTGCCGCCCGAGAGCTGCAGGGCCTTGTCGATCAGGGCTTCCTCGATATCGTCGAGCGTCGTGGTATCGCGATCGTCGACGATGCCGGCGAGCAGCTGGGTCACCTTGCGATGCACGCGGCTCGCATCGGCTTCGGCCGCCGGTGCGGCGCCCGCCGTCGTCGGCATGCGGCCCAATGCGCCGCCGGCTCCGACGGCCAGATAGCGTTGCTCCACGCGCTCTCCGCCGCCGAACAAATGCACCGAATCGATCGCGCCATCGTCCGGCGCCATGATCACCCCGCGCTCGACCACGTTCTCGAGCTCGCGAATATTGCCGGGCCAGTCGTAGCTCAGCATCGCGTCGATCGCGCGTGCGGTAAACCCGAGCACCTTGCGTTCGTGCAGGGCGCAGAACTTGCGCAGAAAGTGATTCATGAAGACCGGGATGTCTTCCAGACGCTCGCGCAGCGGCGGCACCATGATCGGGAACACGTTGAGGCGAAAGAACAGGTCGGCGCGGAAGCGTCCGGCGCGTACTTCTTCCTGAAGATCGAGATTGGTTGCGGCGACCACGCGGACGTCGACCTTGATCGTGCGATGCCCGCCCACTCGTTCGATCTCGCGCTCTTGCAAGGCCCGCAGCAGCTTGCCTTGCGAGGTGGCACTCAGAATGCCGATTTCGTCGAGAAACAGGGTCCCGCCCGAGGCGCGCTCGAAGCGTCCCGGCCGGCTGTGCGAGGCGCCCGTGAACGCGCCGCGTTCGACGCCGAACAGTTCGGATTCGATCAGGCTCTCGGGAATCGCGGCGCAGTTGATGGCGACGAAAGGCCCTTCGGACCGCTTGCTGATGCGATGCAGGCTGCGCGCGAGCACTTCCTTGCCGACGCCGCTTTCACCGAGAAACAGCACGGTGGCCTGGGTGTTGGCGACGCGCCGCAGCTTATGGCAGACCGAGTTGAATCCGGCCGATACGCCGACGACGTCGTCGCTGCCGAGCAGCGGCGCGCTGCTTGCCGCGACGCCGTCGGTCAGCTGGTCCGCACGCAATGAATTGAGTTCGGTTTCCGCATCCGACCATTCCTCGGCCGGCTTGCCGACGATGCGGCAGCAGTCCGCGCCCTGCGCCTTGCACTGCACTTCCTTGAACAGAATCGGCCGGCCCATGTAACGGCTCGTGAAGCCCGATGCGTAGCCGATCTGCATCCAGCAGACGGGTTCGGCTTCGAGCCCGTAGAGACGAATGTGCTCCTCGGCTTCGGCCGAGCCGTGCCAGAGATACTCGCCGTAAAACTGGCCGTTCTCCTCGTCGACGTGCGTGCGGACCGGCGTGACCGTGCCGATGCCTTCCAGCATGTGCAGCTGCGGGCCGACGAGCACCGTATCGACCGGCTCCGAGCCCTTGCGCAGGCGCCGCGCGAGCTCGGCGTCATGCGTTCCGGAGTTGTAACCCATGCGCGAGAGCAGGCCGCGCGCTCGCTCGGTGCCGAGGCTCTCGATCAGCTCGTGGCGCAGGACGCCGAAGCCGGAGGCGTGCCACAGCAGCATGCGCTGATCGTCCAGCCAGATGTGGCCGTCGTCAGGTGAAAAATGGATGCGTGAAACCAGATCCGTGTTGTCCGGCATCGCGCCGGTGGACTTGTCCGACGCCTGAGCGGGTTCTTTTTTCGTTTGGGCCATGGAATGCACCTGTCTCCTGCGCCGGAGCATAAAGCAAGCACCCGGCGTCCGCCCGCCTGAAAGCCTGTTGCGATGCAGCGCAAGCATTTCATGCAACCCAGTCAGCCGGGACCGACGCGGAATTTGATCAGTTGATCGATCGCACCATCGGCCGTGACGGAACGAGCACATGAGATACGCGCTGCAAGATCGATAAATCCTAGCGTGCTCAATCCGATGCGTGTGTGTCGAAGCCGGGTGTTCGAGCCTGGCATGTCTGCTGCCATGTAGACCCGCGAAAAAGCGAGCCGCGCATCAGCGGCCCAGTCTGCGAGTTGGTCGTGAGGAGCGGCGTTTCCGATGAATCCAAGCCCAAGCAAGGCCCTGTTCGGCGAAGTCGACACGAACGTACGTTTCGTCAGGCGTCAGCGGACCAACGAGCATGGATACGTCGAATTTTCGTTCGGCATCGGCTCGGCCGATCTGATGGTCGAGCTCGTGCTCAGCGAAGCCGACTTCGCCGAATTCTGCGCCACCAACCGCTGTATCGAACTCACGCCAGAGCAGGCGCTCGCAGTCGAACTCGAGCAAGCCAAATGGCGTTACGGCAGGCCCGGACTTACCGAATAGCGCTTCCCGAACAGAACTTCATCTTCAAGAGGAGAACTTGCATGGCGGTCGAGATCAGGACCAATGGCGTCAAGCCGGTCCGCAACACGTTCGCGCATCTGGCCCGTCGCTTCGGCGACAAGCCGGCGACGCGCTACCAGGAGATTGCCTACGACGTGCAGCCCGAGGTGAACCTGCACTACAAGCCGCTGTGGGATCCGGACGGCGAAATCTACGATCGCCGTCGCACCGCAGTTGCGATGCGCGACTGGTATGCGCTCAAGGACCCGCGGCAGTTCTATTACGGCAGTTACACGACGACGCGCGCCAAGCAGCAGGACGCGCTCGATCGCCAGCTCGATTTCGCGGAGAAGCGCGAGCTGCTGCGTTTGCTGCCCGAAGACCTTCGCGAGTCCATCGTGTTCGCGCTGGTTCCGCTGCGACACTACGAGTGGGGGGCGAACATGAGCAATTGCCATGTGGCGGCCTACGGGTACGGCACGGCCATCACCCAGGCGGCGATCATGGTCACCACCGATCGGCTCGGCATGGCCCAGCATCTGTCGCGCATCGGCCTGCTGCTCGACGGCAATTCCGGCGATTCGCTGAGCCGCGGACGCTCGCTGTGGATGCACGATCCGCTCTGGCAGGGGTTGCGTGCCCAGGTCGAGGCGCTGTTCGTCACGCGCGACTGGTTCGAAGTGCTGGTGGCGCAGAATCTCGCGGCCGACGGCGTCGTCTATCCGCTTTTCTATCAGCAGTTCGACAAGCGGATCGCCGCGCGCAGCGGATCGGCCTTGTCCGCGCTGACCGATTACCTGCTGCGCTGGTATGAGGAAACCGCGAAGTGGGTCGACGCCACGATCAAGACCGCAGCGGCCGAAAGCCCGGAGAATCGCGATCTCATCAGCCAGTGGTTCCGCCAGTGGCGGGATCGCATGGCGGACGCCGTGAAGCCCTTGTCGCAGTCGCTGCTCGGCGATGCGGCGGACGAAGCGCTGTCGACGGTGCTCGCGCAGCTCGATGCGCGCGCGACCAAGCTCGGCCTGACGGTCTGAGTCTGGCCATGACCCGATCCACACAGCCGGTCTTCATCGCCCTGCAGGCCAACAACGACACGCTCGCGATCATCGAGGCGATACGCGAGGACAACCCGAACGCACAGGTCAACGAATACCCGGCGATGGTCAAGATCGACTGTCCCGGGCGCCTCGTGATTCGTCGCGAATCGATCGAGGAGCGTATGGGGCGCAGCTTCGATCTGCGCGAGATGCAGATCAATCTGATCTCGCTCGCGGGCGAGGTCGACGAGTCCGAAGACGAATTCATTCTCGAGTGGAAGACCGCCTGAGCGGTCGTTCCCTCAAACGCACAGAACAGGAGAACCATCATGGCCGCCGACGGTGACCGCAAGCCCGCCAAGAAGCTCAACCTCAAAGAGAACTACGCACTGCTGACGCGTGGCCTGGGTTGGGAGCCTAGCTATCAGAAGAAAGAAGACATCTTCCGCAACGTCGATTTCGAAGGCATCAGGATTCACGACTGGGACAAGTGGGAAGACCCGTTCCGGCTGACGATGGATGCCTACTGGAAGTACCAGGGCGAAAAGGAGCGCAAGCTCTACGCGATCATCGACGCCTTTCAGCAGAACAACGGCCAGTTCAACGTGACCGACGCGCGCTACGTGCAGGCGCTCAAGGTGTTCCTGAACGGCATCGTCGGGCTCGAATACGCCTCGCATCGCGGCTTCAACATTCTCGGGCGCGAGTTCCCGGGCGTGGGACCGCGCATCGCGGCGCAGATGCAGGCGATCGACGAACTGCGGCATGCGACCACGCAGATTCACGCGATCAGCCACTACAACCGCTACTTCGAAGGGATGGCCGACTTCCCGCAGCAGTTCGATCGGGCCTGGTATCTGTCGATCCCGAAATCGTTCTTCGAAGACGCGGTCTCCAGCGGTCCGTTCGAATTCATCGTCGCCATCAGCTTCGCGTTCGAGTACGTGCTGACCAATCTGGCCTTCATGCCGTGGATGTCCGGGGCTGCGTTCAACGGTGACATGTCGACGGTATCGTTCGGCTTCTCGGCTCAGTCCGACGAAGCGCGGCACATGACGCTCGGCATCGAGGTGATCAAGTTCCTGCTCGAACAGGACCCGGCCAACGTGCCGCTCGTGCAGAAATGGATCGACAAGTGGTTCTGGCGCGGCTACCGCTTGCTGGCGCTGCTCGCGACGATGATGGACTACATGCTGCCCAAGCGCGTGATGTCCTGGTCCGAAGCCTGGACGATCTACTACGAGGAAAATGGTGGAGCCCTGTTTGCCGACCTTGCACGCTACGGCATCAGGCCGCCGAAGTATGCCGAGGTCACGGTCAAGGAAAAGAGTCGCGTCAGCCACGAAATGTGGAGCGTGTTCTATACGGTCCGTGACGCGCTCGGCTTCCCGGTCTGGCTGCCGTCGAAAGAGGAGATGGACTGGTTCTCGGAGAAGTATCCGGACACGTTCGACCGTTACTATCGTCCGCGCTTCGAGTACTGGCGCGAGCTCGAAGACAAGGGCACGCCGTTTCGCAGCAACACGCTGCCGAAGCTCTGCCAGGTCTGCCAATGGCCTTGCCTGTACACCGAGCCGGACGATGCGAGCGAGTTCGTGCATCGGCAGGGCGAGTATCAGGGCGAGATCTTCCACTTCTGTTCGGACGGCTGCAGCGACATCTTTCACGACGAGCCCGAGAAATACGTGCATGCCTGGCTCCCGGTGCATCAGATCTACCAGGGCAACTGCTTCAAGGAAGGTGTCGATCCGACGTCGCCGGATTTCAATCCGATGGCCGCTGCGCTCGAGTACATGGGCATCAAGCCCGGTGTCGACGGTGGTTTGATTCGCGATCACGTCGATGCCAGGCGCTGGGAGGAATGGACCGCTCGCCCGGCGAACCTGCACGAAGGCGCGATCACCGGCGCCGTCCGCAAGACCACTTAAGAACATCGGCCCAGATCAGGAGAAGACGATGCCAGTCAAGGCGATCAAGCCGGGTTACCACGGCGAATACAAGGACGGGGTAGAGAATTTCCACGGCCAGCAGTTGCTCAACATCAGCTGGGACAAGCACATCATGTTCGGCTTTCCGGTGTGCATTCCGGTGCCGCCGCAACTGCCGTTCGGTGCCCTGATCGAGAAGGTGCTGCCGGGCATCTACGGCGCGCATCCGGATTTCGCGAAGATCGACTGGAGCACGGTGCAGTGGTCGACGGCCAAGGGTGCGTTCGTGCCCGAGCCCGAGCGCTCGCTCGCCGAGCACGGTCTGCGGCACAAGGAGCAGATTCGCTTTCGGACGCCGGGCCTCGACGGTCACAACGGGGCCGGCTGAAGATGAGCTATCAACTGACGATAGAGCCGCTCGGGCAGACGCTCGAGATCGAGGACGACCAGACCATTCTCGACGCGGCCCTGCGTGCCGGCATCTGGTTGCCGCATGCCTGCTGCCATGGCCTTTGTGCGACCTGCAAGGTGCAGGTGCGCGAAGGCGATGTCGATCACGGCGACGCGTCTCCGTTCGCGCTGATGGATTTCGAGCGTGACGAAGGCAAGACGCTGGCGTGCTGCGCCAGACCGCAGTCGGATATCGTCATCGAGGCCGACATCGACGAGGAGCCCGATGCCGAAGTGATTCCGGTGCGCGACTTCGGAGGCACCGTGACGCGTGTCGAATCGCTGACACCGACGATCAAGGCGGTGTTCATCCGCCTCGAAGAGCCGATGCATTTTCAGGCGGGCCAGTATGTGAACCTGAGCATTCCGCTGCCGGGCGGAACCATCACGCGGGCGTTCTCGCTCGCCAATCCGCCGTCGTCGGGCAACGAGGTCGAACTCAACATCCGCATCGTCCCGGGCGGAGCGGGCACCGGCTGGATCCACGAGTCGCTGACGGCCGGCTGCAGGCTGACGCTGGCCGGACCTTACGGTCGCTTCTTCGTACGCAAGTCGGCCGAACAGCCGATGCTGTTCATGGCCGGGGGCTCCGGGCTATCGAGCCCGCGCAGCATGATCGTCGACCTGCTCGAAGGCGGGGTTACGCAGCCGATCACGCTGGTCTACGGTCAACGCTCTCGCAACGAGCTGTACTACCACGAGCAGTTTCTGGAGCTGGCCGGGCGGCATCCGAATTTCCGCTACGTTCCGGCGCTGTCGCACGAGCCCGAAGACAGCGATTGGGACGGCTTTCGCGGCTTCGTGCACGAGGCGGCGCGAGCGTGTTTCGACGGCGATTTCCGCGGCCAGAAGGCTTACCTGTGCGGCCCTCCGTTGATGATCGACGCCTGCATCACCACCCTCATGCAGGGCCGGCTCTATGAACGCGATATCTACAACGAGAAGTTCATCTCGGCCGCCGATGCGCAGCAGGCCAGGAGCCCGCTGTTCCGCAACATCTGAGGCGCGCTCAGCGCTTCTGCGAGCGCTTGTGATTCCTCGCCACGGCGAGAAAAGCCTGCAGCAGCGGCGATTCGTCGTCGGAGCGACGGATCATGCAGAGTTCGATGTTCGCGCGATCCTTCTCGCGCAGCGGAACGTAGACCACGCCGGGCAGACTCAGGTTGCAGGCCGAGTCGACGACGATGCTGATCCCGGCGCCTGCGGAAACCAGGGCGACGGCGGTCACCACGTCGTCGACCTCCTGCACGATGGTCGGGGTGAGCTCATGATCGAAGAACATGCGCTGCAGCTGATCGATGAAGCCGCCGCGCGGATTGCGCGGATACAGCACCAGCGGCTGGCCCTGCAATTCGCCGAAGGCCACGCTGCTGCGTTCGGCGAACGGATGCGTGGCCAGCACCGCGACGTGCAGGCGCTCGGTCAGGATCGACTCCCATTCGAGATCGATCTCCTCGCCGAAGAAGCGATTGAAGCCGACCGTGAGCCTGCGCTCCTGCAGTGCCTTGATCTGCCCGGCACGATCGAGGTTGTGCAGCACGATCTGCACCTGCGGGTACTGCTTGCGAAAGCTCTGGATGATGCGCGGCACCACGTCCAGCGCGGCCGAGCCGAACACGCCGACATCCAGGCGCCCGAGTTCGCCGAGGCCGGCGAGCCGCATGCGGTCGAGGGCTTGCTCGGTGAGCGTGAGAATGTTGCGCGCGTCCTCGTAGAAGAGGCGGCCCGCGGGCGTCAGATCGATCCCGCGTGGCTGGCGGACGAACAGCTGCGTGCCGAGCAGCTCTTCGAGCTGCTGCACCTGCCGTGTCAGCGGCGGCTGCGAGATGTGCAGGCGCTCGGAAGCCGCGCGAAAACTGCGGCTTTCGGCGATCACCACGAAGTAACGCAGGTGACGGATTTCGATCGCGTTGAGGTTCATCGCCGGCTCCTGCAGTGCGAAGTCGAATGATACTCCGGCGGTATCGAAATGGGGCGATAAAGGTATTAGACCGTATCGCTTGCCGGTCGTACTGTGACCTTGAGATGAAATAGCGCCGAGTCCAGGCGTGCGGCACACGGAGGAGTCGGGAAGATGCGCTTCAAAGTCACGATGCACGATGACGGCAGCACGTTCGCCTGCGAACGGGAGCAGCCGGTGTTGAGCGCGATGCTGGCCTCGGGCTGCAGGTCCGTGCAGGTCGGCTGTCGCAGCGGAGGCTGCGGAGTCTGTCGGGTTCAGATCGTCGAAGGGCAATGGGAAGCCGGTGCGATGAGCCGCGCCCAGGTCGACGCCGACGCCCGGCGCGCCGGGTATTCGCTGGCCTGTCGTTTGTATCCGCGCAGTGATCTGCGCCTGCGTGCAGTGGGCCGGCTCGTTTCGGCCATCGTCGGCGGACGCTCGGCTTCGGCGCCCGACTCGCGCGGAGCCGGTCGATGAGCGCCCCCCTGTTCGTGCGGGAAGCGGTGATCACGCACGGGGCCGCATTGCGCGTGCTCGCGGCGACGGTTGCACATGCGGAGAAGCTCGGCATTCGGATCAACGTTGCCGTGGTGGACAGCGCGGGGCGGCTCGCCGGCTTCGTGCGCATGCCGGGCTCTTTCGGCATGTCGATCGAGATGGCCTGCAAGAAGGCGCGCTGCGCCGCGGGCCTCGGCGCCGAGCCCGAGATCGTCGAGCAGATCGTGGTCCACGAAGCCCCGCGTGTGGGCGAAGGATTGATGTTGCATCCGGATTTCACGCTGATTCGAGGCGGCCTGCCGCTACGCATCGAGGGCGAGCTGATCGGTGCGGTCGGCGTATCCGGCGGAAGTGAAGACCAGGACGTCGCCTGTGCGCAGGCCGGCGTCGCAGCGATTACAGGAGATGCAGCATGAGCAGTGAACGGTCCACAGCGGTCCGCGACTTCCGCCACTTCATCGGCGGCGAGTTCATCGCCAGCGAAAGTGGCAAGACCTTTGAGAAGCGCCGTCCGACCGACAATGCGCTGGTGGGTCACATTCACGAAGGTGGCCAGGCCGAAGTCGATGCGGCCGTGCGCGCGGCCCGTGATGCGATGCAGGGGCCGTGGAGCAGGATGACGGTCGAGCAGCGCACCGCGCTGCTGTACAAGGTGGCCGACGAAATCACGCGCCGCTTCGACGATTTCGTCGCCGCCGAAATGGCCGACACCGGTCAGCCGAGGAGCATGATGGAGCATGCCTTCATCCCGCGCGGCGCGGCCAACTTCAAGATCTTCGCCGACGTGGTCAAGAACGTCGCCACCGAATCGTTCCAGACGCCGACGCCCGATGGTGCCGGTGCGCTGAACTACGCGATTCGCGTGCCCAAGGGCGTGATCGGCGTGATCTGCCCGTGGAACGCGCCGCTGCTGCTGATGACCTGGAAGGTCGCGCCGGCCCTGGCCTGCGGCAACGCCGTCATCGTCAAGCCTTCGGAGGAGACCCCCGGCACCGCGACCCTGCTCGGCGAAGTGATGAATGCAGTCGGCATTCCGAAGGGGGTCTACAACGTCGTGCATGGACTCGGCCCGAACTCGGCCGGAGAGTTCCTCACGCGTCATTCGGGCGTTTCGGCGATCACCTTCACGGGTGAAACCCGCACCGGGGCGGCGATCATGAAGGCCGGCGCCGATGGCATTCGCGACGTGTCGTTCGAACTCGGCGGAAAGAACGCCGGCCTGGTGTTCGCGGACTGCGATTTCGACGCGGCGATCGAGGGCAGCATGCGTTCGGTCTTCCTCAATTGCGGACAGGTCTGTCTCGGCACCGAGCGCCTGTACGTCGAGCGCCCCATCTTCGATCGCTTCGTTGCGACGCTGAAGGAACGCGCGGAAGCCTTGAAGCCCGGGCATCCGGAAGATCGCGCGACCACGCTCGGCCCGCTGATCAGCCAGGAGCATCGACAGAAAGTGCTCTCGTACTACGAGAAAGCGCGTGCCGAAGGGGCCACCGTGGTCACCGGGGGCGGCATTCCCGAAATGTCCGGCGACCTCGGGCAAGGCTCCTGGGTGCAGCCGACGATCTGGACCGGCCTGCCCGAGACGGCATCGGTGGTGCGCGAAGAAATCTTCGGGCCCTGCTGCCACATCACGCCGTTCGACAGCGAAGACGAGGCGGTGCGCCTGGCCAACGATACCCAGTACGGTCTGTCGACTGCGATCTGGACCCGCGATCTGTCGCGCGCGCATCGCGTCGCGGCCCGCATCGACGTCGGCATCACCTGGGTGAACTCCTGGTTCCTGCGCGATCTGCGCACGCCGTTCGGTGGATCCAAGCAATCCGGCATCGGCCGCGAAGGCGGCGTGCACTCGCTGGAGTTCTACACCGAGCTGCGCAACATCTGCGTGAAGCTTTGACCGCCATGACCCTGAACCCCGACCTCATCCGTCGCTATGGCGACGAGCTTTTCGACGCCTTCGTCGATCGCCGAACGGTTTCACCTCTGACTTCGCGCGAAGCCGGCCTCACCGTCGAAGACGCCTATCGTATCCAGCAGCGGATGATCGCCAGACGTCTCGAACGCGGCGAGACCATCGTCGGCAAGAAGATCGGCGTCACCAGCAAGGCGGTGCAGGAGCTCATCGGTGTCGATCAGCCCGATTTCGGACAGCTGACTTCGGCGATGGCGTTCGAGGAAGGTGAAGCGGTTTCGCTGGCCGGGCTGATCCAGCCGCGCGCGGAAGCCGAGATCGCTTTCGTGCTCAAGCGCGATCTGAACGGCCCGGGCATCACCGCGACCGATGTGCTGCGTGCCACCGACTACGTGGCGCCCTGCTTCGAGATCGTCGATTCGCGCATCACCGACTGGAAGATCCGCATTCAGGACACGGTGGCGGACAACGCGTCCTGCGGTGTCTATCTGCTCGGCAAGACCAAGGCTTCGCCGAGCAAGCTCGATCTGAATCTCGCCGGCATGGTGCTCGAGCGCAATGGCGAGCTGTTCAGCACCGCGGCCGGCGCGGCGGTGCAGGGCGGCCCGGTGAATGCCGTGGTCTGGCTCGCGAATACGCTCGGTGCGCTCGGCATTCCGTTTCGTGCGGGCGAGGTCATTCTGTCGGGATCGCAATCGACGCTGGTGCCAGTCGTGGCGGGCGATTCGCTCAACTGCATCGTCGGCGGACTCGGCTCCTGTTCGATCGACTTCACGGGAGCGGAAGCATGAGCCTGTCCGACGCCATCATTTCCGGGCTCGCGACGCGCGTTCTGCAGGCGCAGGATCACGCGCACACCATCACCAAGCTCACGGACGAATATCCGCAGATGAGCATCGCGGACGCGTACCGCGTACAGGACGAGTTGCGCCGTCGCTGGCTCGCGCGCGGTGAGCGCATGGTCGGGCTCAAGGCCGGGCTCACGTCGAAGGCCAAGATGCTGCAGATGGGCGTCGAGGTGCCGAGCTTCGGCATTCTGAGCAACGCGATGGCGAGGCCCGAGAACGGCGCCATCGCCATCCGCGAGCTCGTGCACCCACGCGTCGAGGCCGAGATCGCCTTCGTGCTCGACAAGCCGCTGCGCGGAAAGCACTGCACGATCGAGCAGGTGATCGATGCGACGGCCTTCGTGATTCCGGCGGTCGAAGTCATCGATTCGCGCTACGAGA
Organism: Hydrocarboniphaga effusa AP103; assembly: GCF_000271305.1. Lineage (GTDB taxonomy): Bacteria > Pseudomonadota > Gammaproteobacteria > Nevskiales > Nevskiaceae > Hydrocarboniphaga > Hydrocarboniphaga effusa. The sequence continues at coordinate 1,223,557 of NZ_AKGD01000001.1, read as the reverse complement.
AGTTCAAGTTCGACCTCGTCAGCGTGATCGCCGACAACGGCTCGTCCTCACGCTACGTCACCGGTGGCCGTCCGCTCGATCCGCGCGAACTCGATCTGCGCACGATCGGTGTCGTGATCGAACGCAACGGCGAGATCCAGGCCACCGGCGCGAGCGCCGCAGTGCTCAATCATCCGGCCAACGCCATTCTGATGCTGCTCGATCATCTCGCCGATCGCGACGAGGAGCTGGCGGCCGGCAGCTTCGTGATGACCGGAGGCATTACCGAAGCCATTCCGGTGAAGGAGGGCGACAGCATCGTCGCGCGCTTCCAGGACATGGGAAGCGTGAGCCTACGCTTCGCTTGAGCGTCGCGCGCAAGCGCCTCTGGCGCATCCGTCCAGATCAGAACAGCCGACAGGTCCAGCATGCCGATCATCGAATTCCATTTGCTCGAAGGCCGAACCATCGAGCAGAAGCGCCGTCTCTGCAACGCCGTCACCGACACCGTCGTCGAGGTGCTCGGCGTGCGTCGTGAACAGGTGCGCATCCTCATCCACAACCTGCCGCCCGAGAACTTCTCGATCGCCGGCGTGACCGCAGCCGATCGCGCGGCCGCTGCCGGCCCGACCGAGAAGATCGCGGTGACCACCAACGACGAAGGAATCTCCTCATGAGCAAGATCAAATGCGCGATCATCGGGCCCGGCAACATCGGCACCGATCTGATCTACAAGCTGCGCCGCAGCAGCGTGCTCGAGCCGGTCTGGATGGTTGGTATCGATCCGGCGTCCGAAGGCCTGGCTCGCGCTCGCGAGTTCGGACTGAAGACGACGGCAGACGGTGTTGACGGCCTGCTGCCGCATGTGAAGAGCGACGGCGTGCAGGTCGCCTTCGATGCGACCTCGGCCTATGTGCATGCCGAGAACTCGCGCAAGCTCAACGAGCTCGGCGTGCTGATGATCGATCTGACGCCCGCCGCGATCGGCCCGCTGTGCGTGCCGCCGGTCAATCTCGCCGGGCTTGCCGAAAAGCGCGTCATGAACGTCAACATGATCTCCTGCGCGGGCCAGGCGACCATTCCGATCGTCAATGCGGTGAGCCGCATCCAGAGCGTGGGTTACGCCGAGATCGTCGCGAGCCTGTCGTCGCGCTCGATCGGCCCCGGTACGCGAGCGAATCTCGACGAGTTCACGTACACGACGTCGAACGCGATCTGCAAGGTCGGTGGCGCTGCGCGTGGCAAGGCGCTCGCGATCATCAATCCGGCCGATCCGCCGATGATCATGCGCAACACCATCTACTGTCTGACCGACGAAGAGCCCGATCAGGCCAGGATCACCGCTTCGATCCTCGAGATGATCGAACAGGTTCGGAAGTACGTTCCGGGCTATCGGCTCGTCAATGGCCCGGTGTTCGACGGCAAGCGCGTCGCCACCTTCATGGAAGTTGCCGGTCTCGGCGACTACCTGCCGAAGTACGCGGGCAATCTCGACATCATGACCGCCGCCGCGACACGCACGGCCGAGCTGTTCGCCGAGCAATGGCTGTCCGCCGAAGTTTCCAAGATCAGGGAGGTTGCGTGATGAGCGGTTTACTCGACGAAGCGGGCTCGCTGAAGGGCCGCAAGATCACCGTGCACGACATGAGCCTGCGCGACGGCATGCATGCCAAGCGCGAGCAGATCACCATCGACCAGATGGTGAGCGTCGCCAGCGCGCTCGACGACGCGGGTGTTCCGTTGATCCAGGTTTCGCATGGTGCCGGTCTTGGCGGGAATTCGCTGCAGCACGGTTTTGCCCTGCACAGCAACGTGGAATATTGGGACGCGGTCATTCCCAGGCTCAAGCTCACCAAGGTATCGGTGCTGCTGATCCCGGGCCTGGGCACGATGAAGGAGTTGCAGGAAGCCCATGAGCACGGCGTGCGCAGCGTTCACGTGGCCACCCATTGCACGGAGGCGGACACCTCGCCGCAACATATCGCCTACGCGCGCAAGCTCGGCCTCGATACGACCGGGTTTCTGATGATGGCCCATCTCAACGATGCCGAAGGCCTCGCCAGGCAGGGCAAGCTCATGGAGAGCTACGGGGCGCAGACGGTCTACATCACCGACTCGGCGGGCTACATGCTGCCGTCGGACGTGAAGGCCCGTGTGCGGGCCTTGCGCGAGGCGTTGAAACCGGAAACCGAAGTCGGCTTTCACGGCCATCACAATCTCGGCATGGGGATCGCCAACTCGATCGCGGCGATCGAGGCGGGAGCGACGCGCATCGACGCATCGGTCGGTGGCCTGGGCGCGGGCGCAGGCAATACGCCGCTCGAAGTGTTCGTCGCGGTCTGCGATCGCATGGGCATCGAGACCGGCTGCGATCTTTTCAAGCTCATGGACCTGACCGAAGAGCTCATCTTCCCGATGATGGAGCACATCGTCCGTGTCGACCGCGCGTCGCTGACCCTGGGTTTCGCGGGGGTCTACTCGACCTTCCTGCTGCATGCCAACCGTGCCGGAGCGAAGTACGGCGTGCCGGCTCGCGACATCCTCGTCGAACTCGGCCGCAAGAAGATGATCGGCGGGCAGGAGGACATGATCGAAGACACCGCGATGACGATGGCCAGGGAACGCGGCCTGCCGCAGGCGGCTCGCCGGGATGCGGCCTAGCGCGGGCCGCAGCTTCAGGCCACCGTGCGCAGCGCCTCGGTATTGAGGATTTCGCAGCGCGTGCCTCGGCTGCGCAAGATCTCCCGGCCCTGCAGGCGGGTGAACACGCGCGAGACCGTTTCGGTGGCCAGGTCGAGGTGACGCGCGAGATCGGTGCGCGACATCGGCAACTCGATCGCGGCGGAATGGGTCGCATCGGCTTCGATGCGCGAGAGCAGGAACGAGGCGACGCGCCGATCGGCAGTGTAGCGCTCGCGGTCGAGCAGCCGATGCAGGCGCGAGAACTCGCGATCCAGCGCAATGAGCAGGCGGTCGCGGAAGCGCACCGACTCGGCCATGCGCGTGCGCACCGCATTGAGCGGCAGGCGGCAGATCCAGGTGCGGCTGATGGCCTTGGCGCCGGTGCGGTGCACACCGCCGCAGACCGCGTCGAGTCCGGCGACGTCGTTGGCGAGCGCAAAGCTCCGAATCTGCTCTTCGCCTTCGGCCGAATCGACGTAAGTCTTGATGGCGCCGCTGCGGACCACGTACAGCGAATCGCCGGCGTCGCCCGAGCGGAACAGATGTTCGCCCTTGTCGATCACCGTTCGCGTCACCGTCGGCGGGTTCGCGCAGCCCTCGACGAGGGCGGCACCGAGGCAATGAGCACCGCGTGCGCAGTCGCGGCAGGGAGAAGTGGCGGCAGTGGGGCCAGAAGAGTTCATGCTCATGTCGGTCGGCAAGCGTTGGCGGGCTTGCACACAGTCTGCGTCGGCAGCGGCGGGCGGACTATTCGGAGCTTAGGCAGCGCGACTTCGGAAAGTACGTATCGGCGCCGCCGCCGATGGGATGACTAGTTGCGCCGCATTTCGAGTACGGATTCGACGAGTTGCGCGAGCGAGGCCGCCTCCATCTTCTCCATCACGCGCGCCCGGTGCAGTTCGACGGTGCGCTCGCTGATGCCGAGTTCGGCTGCGATGACCTTGTTGAGCCGCCCTTGAACGAGGTGCTCGAGCACTTCGCGTTCGCGCGCGGACAGGCGCTCGTGACGCTCGCGCAGCAACGCGAGCTGCCGGCGTTGGCCCCGGTTGTCCGCATCGAGCGTGAGCGCCTCGTTGATGCGATCGAGCAGTATCTGGTCGTTGAAGGGCTTTTGCACGAAGTCGAAGGCTCCGCGTTTCATCGCGCGCACCGCCATCGGCACGTCGCCGTGGCCGGTCAGCAGGATGACCGGCAGCTCGATGCCGCGCGCGATCAACTGCTCGTGCAGGTCGAGCCCGCTCATGCCCGGCATGCGCACGTCGAGCAGCAGGCAGCCGATCCAGCCCGGCTGCACCGCTTCGAGCAACTCCTTGGGACTTGCGAACACCTGCGCCCGCAGCCCGCAGGACGCCATCAGCATGCGCAGCGCCGAACGCACGGCCTCGTCGTCGTCCACGATGTAGACGGTGCCCGAGGTCGGCATCAGCGGAGGATAGCGAGACAAAGGTTCGGCATCGGCCAAGGATGCCACAGGCCCTGGCGTTTCGGACTGCACGGACATGATGTTCAGGCCGGTGGGCGGGGGGTATGGCGGTCGAAGGTCATCGCGACGAGCCGCAGCAGGTGCCGGCCGTCGGCTTCGATGGCGATGCCGCGCTCGTCCGCATGCAGCCAGCGTTGCTCCGGATCGAGTTCGCGCAGGCACAGGCGCTCCTCGGCGAACAGAGCCGCCGCGTCGACCGCATGGCGTTGGCCGATCTCGGCGTAGTCGACCGCGCCCTTGCACATCACCGATTCGATCACGTCGGCGCGCAGCGCGTCTTCGGCGGTCTGTCGGTAGCCACGCGCGATGGGGAGCCGGTGATGGGCGACCGCGGCCAGATACGCGGCCAGATCGCGCTCGTTCTGCGAGAACGTGCGACCGAGCTGCGAGATCGCGCTGACGCCGAAGCCGAGCACGTCGCGCCCGCTCATCGTCGTATAGCCCTGGAAGTTGCGATGCAGTGCCTGCCGGCCCTGAGCCTGGGCGAGCGCGTCGTCGGGCAGCGCATAATGATCGAGCCCGATCGCCCGGTAGCCGCACGCGGTCAGTCGGGCATGCGCCAGATTGCGCAGGGCCAGCCGGGTTTCGAGCGCGGGCAGCGTGGCCGCATCGATCGCCCGCTGGGCCGCGAACAGCTGCGGCAGGTGCGCGTAGTGGAACACCGCGACGCGATCGGGGCGCTGGTCGACGACGAAGTCGAGCGTGCGGTCGAAGCCCTTGAGCGTCTGCTTGGGCAGGCCGTAGACGAGATCGTAGTTGAGGCTCGCGAAGCCGACCTCGCGCGCCGCTTCGGTCAGCAGCGAGACCTGCGCCGCGCTCTGCACGCGGTTGATCGCGAGCTGCACCTGATCGTCGATGTCCTGCACGCCGAACGACAGCCGGTTGAAGCCCAGGCGCCGCCATTGCGCCACGTCCGTCGGTGTCGCCATGCGCGGATCGGCTTCCATCGACAGCTCGAGCTGATCGGCCGGCGCGAGCTTGAGCCGCTTGCCGAGCTGCGAAAGCAGATCGCCGAACTGAGACGGCACCAGGCTGTTGGGCGTGCCGCCGCCGAAATGGATCTGTTCGACCCGGCGTGCCGGCCCGATCAGCGCCGCCTTGAGCCGGATTTCTTCGATCAGCGCCTCGACATAGTGCGCGATGCGATCCGGGTTGCGGCTGACGATGCGGTTGCAGCCGCAGTAGAAGCAGTTCGAGGCGCAGAACGGAACATGCAGGTACAGCGACAGCGGCTCGACGCACCGCGCCGACAGCCGCGCCGCGTTGACGTAATCCGAGATCGGAAAATCGGGCTTGAATGCGAGCGCGGTCGGGTACGAGGTGTAGCGTGGAGCGCGCAGTTCACGCGCGAGCAGGGCGTCGGGAATGCGTGCGCGTTCTTCGGTGCAGGTGCTCATGCGGGCGCCGAGTGGCTCGCGCAGGACAGGCAACTGGTCGCATAGGGCAGGGCCTTGAGCCGATCGATGCCGATGCGCTCGCCGCAGTGTTCGCAGTAGTCGCCCGCGCCCTCGGCGATGCGCTGACGCGCACGCTTGACCTGTTGCAGCTGCTCGGCCAGCGAGGCTTCGAGTTCATCGAGCACCGGTTGATTGGCGCGTTCGGACAGCGACTCGGAGTAAGCGTCTTCGAGCGGGGCATTGAGCAGCCGGTGCAGATGCACGCGCTCGATGCGATCGCGCAACTGCGCGGCCTGCATGTCGAGTTCGATGCGGCGGGAATCCCCGTCGGGATTGGGGTCTTGCATTGCGGCCTCTCGGGCGTTGATAAGTTCGGGGCAGTGTCCGGCCTCCCCTGGGACCGCACCTTGATTCAGATCAATGCGAGGGCGCTTTCACCGCGTTGCCCGCCGCACGAGGCCGAGGTCGACGCGATTCGGGCTCGTCGTCGCCCGGCCGGCGGCAAAGTCGTCGAGATTCGCGATCGTCGTGGTGGCGATCGCGGCGAGCGCCTCGCGCGTGAAGAAGGCCTGGTGGCCGGTGACGACCACGTTGGGAAAAGTCAGCAGGCGCTGGAAGACGTCGTCTGCGACGATGGTGGAGGACAGATCCTCGAAGAACAGATCGCCTTCCTGCTCGTAGACGTCGAGCCCCAGGAAGCCGACGCGCCCCTCCTTGAGCGCCGCGATGACGGCGGTAGTGTCGAGCAGGCCGCCGCGGCTCGTGTTGATGAGCATGACGCCGGGCTTCATCGTCGATAGAGCCGACGCATCGATCAGGTGATGGGTCTGCGGCGTCAGCGGACAATGCAGCGAGACGATGTCGCTTTGCGCCAGCAGCTCGGCCAGCGGGCTTTGCCGGGCGCCGAGCTGCAACAGGTCGGCGGGGACGGTGAACGCATCGTGCACGAGCACGCGGCAGCCGAAGCCGAGCATGATGCGGGCGAACACCGCGCCGATCCGTCCCACGCCGATCACGCCGACGGTCTTGCCGAACAAGTCGAAGCCTTCGAGCCCGTCGAGCCGGAAGTCGTTTTCGCGCGTGCGGTTGTAGGCCCGGTGCAGATGCCGGTTCAGGGTGAGCACGAGTCCGACCGCATGTTCGGCGACCGCGTGCGGCGAATAGGCCGGTACGCGCAGCACGCAGAGGCCCAGCCGCTGGGCCGCGTCGAGATCAACCTGGTTGTAGCCCGCGCAGCGCAGGGCGACGAGGCGGATGCCGGCCTTCGCGAGCTTTCCGAGGACGACGGCGTCGAGGCTGTCGTTGACGAAGGTGCAGACCGCGTCGAAGCCTTCGGCGAGTCTGGCCGTGTCCACGCCGAGGCGGGCTTCGAAAAATTCGAACGCGTGAGCCTGGGCCGAATTGGCTGCGCTCAGGTCGCGAATGTCGTGCCGGTGGGCGCTGTAGACGATGACGCGCATGGTACTTCCTCATGTCGGGCAGGGGCCGTCGGATTTCGTGTTGTAGCGAAGTGGTGGCGCTCTGTCATCGGCAACCCTCTGGTTTCGCGACAGCTGCGCTGCGCGTCCGCAGCGATGGCTAACGCATGCGAGCGCCTCGCGCATTGATCCGGCGCAAACCCGGTCGCGACGACTACCGACGCAGATCAAGGACCGAATGCAGCGCGGCCTTCATGCTGTGACCGCATTTCGCATTCAAGGAGAATTCAAGTGGCTGCACGAGCAAACACTGTTACGACACTGGCGCTGTGCCTGAGCACCGGCCTGGTCTCCAATGCCGCCCTCGCGCACGAGAGCGGCGAAATCACCGCCCGCGTCGGCTCGCACTACGTCGTTCCGGACAGCGACAACGGCGACGTGGTTGACGTGAAATCGGCATTCGGCCTGACGGGCGGCGTCCAGTATTTCATCTGCCCGAGTCTGGCTGTCGATCTGCTGGTCGCTGCGCCGTTCAAGCACGATATCGCGCTCAAGTCGGGCGGCGGCGATGTGGCCAGCACGCGACATCTGCCGCCGACGCTATCGCTGGTCTGGTATCCGCAGATCAGCGAAACCTTCAAGCCCTTCGTCGGTGCCGGGCTCAACTACACGCTGTTCTTCGACGAGAAGACGCGCGGAGCGCTCGCCGGAACCCGTCTCTCGCTCGACAACTCGTTCGGCGCCGCCTTCGTCGCCGGGCTCGAAGTCGCCATCGATCCGCGCTGGTCGGTCGTCGCCGACGTGCGTTATCTCGATATCGACAGCAAGGCGCGCGTCGACGGCGATTCGATCGGCACCGTGACGGTGGATCCGGTCGGCTACGGGCTGGCGCTCGCGTATCGGTTCTGAACTCTCGCGGTGGGGCATTGACCGAGGTCATTTCGGCCTGGCGCATCAGCTGCTCTGATGCGCTCGTCTCAACTCTCGAACCCCAGTATGACCGTGAGCCCCGCCACCTCTGCCCAAGAAACCGCCATCCCGCACCGCAAGCAGATTCGCGGCTGGCTGATTCCATACAGCGCCCGCAGTACGCCGCGGGCGTTCTGGCTCAGCACTTTCGATCTGCTGTTGTTCTCGCTGCTGCTGTGGGCGACGATCGTCGCGCAGCCGGCCTGGCTGAAGCTGGTGCTGGCTGCGGTGAACGGGTTCGTGATCGGCCGCTTGTTCGTGCTCGGCCACGATGCCTGCCACCAGAGCTTCACCGTGCACCGCAGGCTCAACCGCTGGCTGGGCCGCGTGCTCATGCTGCCTTCACTGACGACCTACAGTCTCTGGGACGTCGGTCATAACGTCGTCCATCACGGCTACACCAATCTCAAGGACTTCGACTTCGTCTGGCAGCCGAAGACGCTCGCCGAATACCAGGCGATGCCGCGCTGGCGCCGCGTGCTCGAGCGCGTCTACCGCAGCGGCTGGGCGCCGGGGCTCTATTACTTGGTCGAGATGTGGTGGCTGCGCCTGTATTTCCCCAGCCGCAGGCAGATGCCGACGCGACGCCGCATCTTCATGCTCGACTCGCTGCTCGTGAGTGCGGCGATGCTGGCCTGGATCGTCGGCCTGGTCATCGCGGCGCGGGCGACGCAGCAGTCGGTCGCCTGGCTGCTCGTCACCGGCTTTGTGGTTCCGCAGCTGGTCTGGAACAGCATGATCGGCTTCATCGTCTACGTGCATCACACGCATCCGGACATCGTCTGGTACCAGGACAAGCTCAGCTGGGGCCGTGCCCAGCCGTTCGTTTCGACGACGGTGCACCTGCGCTTCGACGGCTGGCTGGACTGGGGCACGCTGATCCATCACATCAACGAGCACACGGCGCATCACGTCGATATGACGATCCCGCTGTACCGGCTGCGCAAGGCCCAGCGCGTACTCGAAGAGAAGCTGCCCGGCCACATCGTGGTGCAGACTTTCTCGTGGCGCTGGTACTTCGAGACGGCGCGGCGCTGCCGGCTGTACGACTATGCGCTCGGCCGCTGGATCGACTACGACGGACGGCCCACCGGAACCCCTTCGTTACAACAGACGTGACCCGCCCCGCATTGACACCGATCAATGCGGGCGAGCGTGGGGCGGATTCCAATCGCCGATGTTCTTCGACGCGGTCTTGACGATGCCAGCTCATCCGCAGCCGCCCGCCTCTTCGCCTCCGCCGGATGAAGCAAGCTCCGGCCTCGATCTCGCGCAAACCCGCTCGCTGCTGCGCGTGATCGTCGAGGCGATGCCGAACGCGGTGGTACTCGTCGATGCGGCGGGCAGCATCCAGATCGCCAACTCGCGGGCCCTGCGCCTGTTCGGCTACCAAGTCGGCGAACTTGATGGCCTCGATCTCGACCGGCTGTTGCCCGAGCGCTTCCGCAGCGGACACGCGAGCGCCCGCTCGGTCTTCATGCGGCATCCCGGCACGCGCGAAATGGGCGCCGGCCGCGAACTGTTCGGCCTGCGCAAGGACGGCGTGGAGATTCCGATCGAAGTCGGTCTCGACGTGCTGCGCACACCGCCGCTGACCTTCGTGCTCGCCTCGGTCTACGACGCCACCGAGCGCCGCGAAGCCTTGCGCACCGCCGACCAGGCCACCGCGCTCGCGCAGTCCATCATCGACGGCGCGCCGTTCGCGATCGTCGCCACCGATCTCGACGGCAGGATTCTCGAAGTGAGCCCGGCCGCCACGTCGATGCTCGGACAGGCGCGTGCCGATCTGATCGGACGCAAGCCGTACTCGCTGCGCCGGAGTGCGCACAGCCGCGCAGTGCGCACGATCGCCTTCGACGGCAAGGCCGCTCCGCGCCGGGCCGACTGCTGCCGCGAAGTGCGCAAACGGGTCGACGACGGCGATATCGACCAGCGCGAATGGACGCTGCGCAAGTCCGATGGCCAGCAGCTGCCGATCGACCTGGCGATCAGCGGCCTGCGCCATCGCGACGGCCGCCTCGCCGGTTTCATCGGCATCGCCACCGACATCAGCGAGCGCAAGCGCGTCCAGGCCGCGATGCGCCACATGGCCGAGCACGATGCGCTGACCGGCCTGCCGAACCGCATGCTCATGCGCGACCGGCTGTCGGGGGCGATCGCGCGGGCACGTCGCACGGGCACGCAGGTCGGCGTGCTGCTGATCGACCTCGATCACTTCAAGCACGTCAACGATTCGCTCGGCCATCACGTCGGCGACCGCCTGCTGGTGGTGGCCGCGCGCAGACTCAGCCAGTCGGTGCGGGCCTACGACACCGTTGCCCGCATGGGCGGTGACGAGTTCGTGATCGTGTTGCCCGACCTGGCGGCCCGCCGGGATGCGGTCGAGATCGCCGCCAAGCTCGTCGAGCACCTGTCGGTACCGATGGAGGTCGACGGTCATGCCTTGCCGGTGTCGCCGAGCATCGGGGTCTGCCTGTTTCCGGACGACGGTGACGACGCCGATCTGCTGATCATGAATGCGGACACCGCGATGTACGTGGCCAAGGAAGCCGGCCGTCGGCGAGCGGTGGAGTTCACGCCGCAGATGGCGACCGCCGCGTCGGAGCGCTGGGCGCTCGAACGTGCGCTGCGACTGGCGCTGGAGGTGCACAGCTTCCGCATTCATTACCAGCCGCAGGTCTGCCTGCGGACACGGCGCGTGGTCGGCGCCGAGGCGCTGCTGCGCTGGCCGCAGGACGAGTGCAGCTATCTGTCGCCCACGCATTTCATTCCGGTTGCCGAGCAGACCGGGCTGATCGCGGCGATCGGCGAATGGGTGATGCGCACGGCCTGCGCCGAGATCGGATCGATACGCCATCAGCTGCCGCCGGATTTCCGGCTGTCGGTGAACCTGTCTCCGCGCCAGCTGACGCTCAGCAAGCTGCCTGCGCTGGTCGCCGAATCGCTCGCGCTGTCGGGGCTGGCCGCTGAGCAGCTCGAGCTCGAGATCACCGAGACCTCGCTGCTGCAGGACGACATCGTCCATCTGATCGAGGATCTGCGCGCAACCGGCGTCGGCATCGCGATCGACGATTTCGGTACCGGCTTCTCATCGCTCTCGCGGGTCACGCGATTGCCGATCGACTGCCTCAAGATCGATCGCAGTTTCGTGCGCGACATCGACCGCGACCCGAGCCAGGCGGCGGTCATGGCCGCGATCGTCGCGATCGGTCACCGGCTCGGCATCCGCACGATCGCCGAAGGCATCGAAACCCAGGCGCAACTGCAGGCGACCGCGATGCAGGGCTGCGGTTGCGGCCAGGGGTTCTGGTTTTCGAGGGCGGTGCCGGCATCGCAGCTCGTGCAGACGATCGCGCGCATCGAAGAGACCTGATTCAGGTTTCGCCACCCCGCACCATGCGGAAAAACGCCGGCAAGGGGCCGCTCAGCGCGGCTGGCGCAACGGCAGGACGAAGCTGAAGCGGGCGCCGCCTTTGGGCATGGGCTCGGCCTCGATGTGGCCGTCGTGCGATTCGATGATCGAGCGGCAGATCGCCAGTCCCTGACCGATGCCGTCGGGCTTGGTGGTGAAGTAGGGCTCGAACAGTTGATCGGTCTGCAGCCCGCCGAAACCCGGACCGTTGTCCCACACGCTGAAGCGCACCGCATCGCGTTCGCGCCAGCGTGAAGCCGAGGTTCCGAGTCTCAGTCGATTGGGCAGGCCGGGGCACAGCTGCATCGCCTCGATCGCATTGCGCACGAGGTTGAACACCACCTGTTCGATCTGCACGCGGTCCATCTGCACGTCGGGCAAGTCGTCAGCGAGCTGGAGCTCGATTTCGACCTGGCTACTGCGGATCTCGTGCGAGAGCAGCCAGAGCACGTCGCGCACGACCGAGTTGAGGCTGCCGTGGACGAAGGCCATTTCGCCCTTCTGCACGAAGCTGCGCAGCCGCGTGATCACCTCGGCCGCCCGCTCGCCCTGACGCGCGATCTGCTGCAGCGAATCCTGCAGCAGCTCCACGTCCGCACGTCCGCTCGCGATCAGGCGCAGACAGGCGGATGCCTGCGTGATGATGGCGGTCAGCGGCTGGTTCACCTCGTGGGCGAGGCCGGTCGCCATTTCGCCGAGCGCGGCCAGGCGTGCGGTATGCGCGAGATCGTTGAGCCTGCGCCGGGCTTCGGTCTCGATCGCCTTGCGCTGCGAAATGTCGCGCGTGATGCCGGTGAACAGGCGACGCCCGGGCAGGTGCACCTCGCCGACCGCGAGATCCATCGGAAACGTCGAGCCGTTCTTGCGCAGGCCTTCGACTTCACGGCCGATACCGATGATCTTGGCCTCGTGCGTCGACAGGTAGCGGCCGATGTAACGGTCGTGCTGGCTGCGGTAGGGCTCGGGCATCAGCGAGCTGATGTTCCTGCCGATGACCTCGTGAGCCGCGTAACCGAACATGCGTTCGGCCGCGCGGTTGAAGCTCTCGATGATGCCGCCGTCGCTGATCGTGATGATGCCGTCGACCGCGGTATCGAGTATCGCCCGATAGCGTTCGAGCGATTCGGCGAGTGCGAGGGCAGTGGCTTCCGACAAGGGGGCGGGACTCATGTCCGCAGCATGCCACAGCAGCCCCCTTCCGGGCCGATTCCGCTCCCAAGGCGATTGACCGGGATCAATGTCGCTGCGGCTCGCGGGCACGACACTGCCGCCGTCCTGAAACCAGCCGGAAATCCGCATGTCGTCTCCTTCAACAAGTACCGTCATCGACTATGACGACGAGGTGGTGCGGCGCTTCGCGCTCACCACCGTTCTGTGGGGCATCGTCGGCATGAGCGTGGGCGTGTTCATCGCCGCGCAATTGCTGTGGCCCGCGCTCAACTTCGATATCCCGTGGCTCACGTACTCGCGGCTGCGGCCCCTGCACACCAACGCGGTGATCTTCGCGTTCGGCGGCTCGGCGCTGTTCGCGACGAGCTACTACGTGGTGCAGCGCACCTGCCATGCGAAGCTGTTCCTGCCCAGGCTCGCGATGTTCACGTTCTGGGGCTGGCAGGCGGTCATCGTGGCGGCGGCGATCACCTTGCCGCTCGGTATCACGCAGTCCAAGGAATACGCCGAACTCGAATGGCCGATCGACCTGCTGATCGCCATCGTCTGGGTCAGTTACGCGATCGTGTTCTTCGGCACCATCGTCAAGCGCAAGGTGGACCACATCTACGTGGCGAACTGGTTCTTCGGCGCCTTCATCCTGACGGTGGCGGTGCTGCACATCGTCAACAACATCTCGATTCCGTTCTCGCCCACGCAGAGCTACTCGGTCTACGCCGGAACCGTCGATGCGATGGTGCAATGGTGGTACGGGCACAACGCGGTGGGCTTCTTCCTGACCGCGGGCTTCCTCGGCATGATGTACTACTTCATCCCGAAGCAGGTCGGTAAGCCGATCTACAGCTATCGCCTGTCGATCGTGCACTTCTGGGCGCTGATCTCCACCTACATGTGGGCCGGCCCGCATCACCTGCAGTACACCGCGCTGCCGGATTGGGTGCAGAGCCTCGGCATGGTGTTTTCGCTGATCCTGCTGGCGCCGAGCTGGGGCGGCATGATCAACGGCGTGATGACGCTGTCGGGCGCCTGGGACAAGCTGCGCACCGATCCGATCATCAAGTTCCTGATCGTCTCGCTGTCGTTCTACGGCATGAGCACCTTCGAAGGCCCGATGATGGCGATCAAGACCGTCAACGCGCTCTCGCACTACACCGACTGGACCATCGGCCACGTGCATTCCGGTGCGCTCGGCTGGGTCGGTCTGATCACCATGGGTTCGCTCTACGTGCTGATTCCGCGCCTCTACGGCAAGCGCGAGATGCATTCGATTCCGGCGATCAACCTGCACTTCTGGCTCGCCACGATCGGCATCGTGCTCTACATCGTCTCGATGTGGATCGCGGGTGTCATGCAAGGCCTGATGTGGCGCTCGGTCAACGCCGACGGAACGCTGACCTACAGCTTCGTCGAATCGCTGGTCGCCACCTATCCGTACTACGCGGGACGCCTGCTCGGCGGCCTGATCTACCTGAGCGGCATGCTGGTGATGGCCTGGAACGTCTACAAGACCGTGCAGCCCGAGCGAGTCACCGCCACGTCCTCCGACGCAGCACTGACGGGAGCCGCCTCATGAGCCAGGCACACGAAAAAGTCGAACGCAACATCGGTCTCATGGCGGTGCTGATCGCAGCGGTCATCAGCGTCGGCGGTTTCGTCGAGATCGTGCCGATGATGGTCAACGTGCAGATGGAAAAGCCGGCCGAGGGCGTCAAGCCGCTCACCGCGCTGCAGGCCGCGGGCCGCGAGGTCTACCTGCGCGAAGGTTGCTACGGCTGCCACTCGCAGCAGGTGCGCTCGCTGTATGAGGAGACGCTGCGCTACGGCCCGTATTCGACGGCCGGCGAATCGGTCTACGAGCATCCGTTCCAGTGGGGATCGAAGCGCACCGGGCCGGATCTGTCGCGCGTCGGCGGTCGCTACAGCGATCAATGGCATCGCCTGCATCTGCGCAATCCGCGCGACGTGGTGCCCGAGTCGAACATGCCCGGTTATCCGTGGCTCGCCGAGCAGTCGTTCACCGGCGAACAGGTGCAGGCCATGATGACGGCACTCAGGCGCGTCGGGGTTCCGTATCGGGAGCAGGACATCGCCGACGCACCCGCCGCGATCAAGGGCAAGACCAAGCTCGATGCGCTGATCGCCTACCTGCAAAGCCTCAAGGCTTCGCCGCGCGCAGCGCCGAGCGAAACTCCGGTTGCGGCGGCGCAATCCACTGAAACTCACACTGCGGAGGCCGCGCCATGACGCCGCTCCACGATGGCTTGCTGCAGGGCCTCATCACCGTGCTCGCGTTCACGAGTTTCGTGGGCATTTGCTACTACGCATACTCGCCCTGCAGGCGCAAGGCTTTCGAGGCGGCGGCCAACAGCCCGCTCGCCGACGAAGGCAAGGGAGAACCCTCATGAGCCAGACCTGGCATCTCATCGTCGTCGCGCTCGTGCTGTTCAACATCGCGGCCTGTATCGCACTGCTGATCTGGACTTCGAGGCGGCGTGCGGACGAGCCTGCGGAAGGCGCCGAAACCGGGCACGTATGGGACGGCGATCTGCGCGAGTACAACAATCCGCTGCCGCGCTGGTGGCTCAACCTGTTCGTGCTCAGCGTGATCTTCAGCATCGGCTATCTGGTGCTGTATCCGGGGCTCGGCAACCTGCCGGGCCGGCTCGGCTGGACCTCTTCTGCGCAGGCCGACAGTGCGCTCGCCGAAGTCGAAGCCAGGCGTGCGGCGATCTTCGCCACGTTCAAGGATCGCAGCGTGGAATCCCTGCAAGCCGACGCGGGCGCCGTGCAGCAAGGCGCCAAGCTGTTCGAGTCGAACTGCGCGGGTTGCCATGGGACCGACGCGCGCGGAGCCAAGGGCTTCCCGAACCTGCGCGATCGCGACTGGCTCTACGGCGGCTCGGCCGAGCAGGTGCTCGCCTCGATCACCAATGGACGCAACGGACAGATGCCCTCGTTCTATTCGAGCCTCGAGGAAGGCGAAGTGCGCTCGCTGGTCGCCTTCGTGCGCGGCTGGCATCGCGGTGGCATCGACTCGGTCGAGGAGGCGGCCGGACGTCGCAAGTTCGGCATCACCTGTGCGGCCTGCCACGGTGCCGACGGCAAGGGCAATACGATGCTTGGCGCGCCGAATCTGAGCGACAACACCTGGCTTCATGGTTCGAGCGAGGACGACGTCAAGCAGACCATTCTGTTCGGGCGCAACAGCCAGATGCCGGCTTTCGGCGGAACGCTCGACGAGACTCAGCGCCGCCTGCTCGCCGCTTATGTGCTGAGCCTGTCGCAATCGCGGCAGGAGTCGGACCCGCAATGAGTACCGCCGATCGGCGCAACGAGTGGACGCCGCGCCAGCGCTTCGTGGCGGCGGCCATCTGGATGGGGTTCCTGTCCGCTGTCCTGTCGACCCTGCTGCTGCTTTCGCAGGCGCCGAGCCTGCACGTCGACGGCCGACTGAGCCTCGATCTGCTCGGGCGCTGGTTCCTGCTGAGCTGGCTGCTCGCGCTGATTCCGATCGCGATGGCGATGAAGCTCGTCCACCGGAGTGCGTCATGAGTGGTCCACTGCCGAAGCTGACGCCCGAGCAGCCCCCGCGCTCGCTCTACGAATCGGCAGCCAAGCTCTATCCGCGCATGGCGCACGGCCGCTATGCGCGGCTTCGACTGCTCGCGATGTTCGCGTTGCTGGGCCTGTACTACCTGCTGCCCTGGCTGCAATGGAAGGGCCAGCCACTGGTGTTGCTCGATCTGCCGGCGCGTCGCTTCCATCTGTTCGGAACCACGCTGTTTCCGCAGGATCTTGTGCTGCTATCGGCGCTGCTCGCGGTCGCCGCGCTCACGCTGTTTCTGTTCACCACGCTCGCGGGCCGGGTCTGGTGCGGTTACGCCTGCCCGCAAACGGTGTGGACGCAGGCCTTCCTGTGGATCGAGCGCGCGATCGAGGGCGAGCGCCATCAGCGCCAGAAGCTCGATCGGGCGCCCTGGGGGGCACGCAAGATCGCGATCCGCGGCGCGCGTCACGCCGCCTGGATCGCCTTCGCCGCTTGGACCGGCCTGAGCTTCGTCGGCTACTTCGTGCCGATGCGTGAACTCGCGAGCGACGCGCTGCACTTCTCGCTAGGCGGCTGGCCTCTGTTCTGGACCTTGTTCTACGGCTTTACGACCTGGGGCAATGCGGGCTTCATGCGCGAGCAGGTCTGCAAGTACATGTGCCCTTATGCGCGCTTCCAATCCGCGATGTTCGATCGCGACACGCTGATCGTCGCCTACGACGAGCGCCGCGGCGAGCCGCGCAAGCTGATCGCGAAGTCCAGCGGCAAGCCCGCAGGCGATTGCATCGATTGCACGCTTTGCGTACAGGTGTGCCCGGTCGGCATCGATATCCGCAAGGGCCTGCAGTACGAATGCATCGCCTGCGCGGCTTGCGTCGATGCCTGCGACGAGGTCATGCACCGACAGCAGAAGCCGCTCGGGCTGATCCGCTACACGAGCGAGCGCCGCGATCAAGGCGGCCGATTCCGCCTGCTGCGTCCACGCTCGATCGCCTATGGCGCGGTCTGGCTCGCCTTGCTCGCGGGCTTCGCGACGCTGCTGCTGCTGCGCTCGCCGCTCGAACTCGACGTGCTGCGCGATCGTCGTCAGCTGTATCGCGAGCTTGACGACGGACGCATCGTCAATCTCTACACCATCAAGCTCACCAACAAGGATGCGAACGCGCACGAATTCGCCGTCGAGGCGGTGGCGGCCGACGGCACCCAGGTCGAGCTCAGTCCGCGCAGCATGCGCGTCGCGGCCACCGAGACCGGATCGGCGCTGGTGGCCGCGCTGCTGCCACACGACAAGGCGGGCGGCGTGCAGACCTTGCAGTTCACCGTGCGCGCCGTCGACGACGCGTCGCTGTCGCGCGAGCACGACGCGCGATTCATCGGAGCCACGCCATGAAGTCCCGCCGCCTTTCGCTGGAACTCGTGCTCGTCTGCCTGCTGCCGTCAGCCGCCGTGGTCGGCTGCGCGATCACGCTGTGGCTCGCGCTGCGCCTGCCGACGCACGAGGTCGCGGCGGTGGATCGCTTCGGCCATGCGGTGCTGCGGAGCGAGCGCTGAACATGAACGCGACGACGCTCGCGCTCGGCAGGGGCGAGCCGCTCGTGCAGCGCCCTGAGCGCGAGTTGCTGCTGCGGATCGAGGGCATGCACTGCGCCAGCTGCGTCCGCGCGATCGAGCAGGCGCTCGCGCCGCTCGTGCATTCGGTGCGTGTCGACCTGTCCGCCGGCGTCGCCGAAGTGAGTTGGGACGAGCGTCTCGCACAGGCCGGTGACCTGGTTGCCGCGATCGAGCGCGCGGGCTTCAAGGCCAGGCTCGCGATCGCGGCGAGCGATGAGGCGTCCGCCGCGGCCGATGCGCTTGCAGAAAGCCGCCGTGGCCTGCTGCGCCTCGGTGTCGCGGGCCTGCTCGGCATGCAGGTGATGATGCTGGCCGGCACGCGCTACTGGATCACCACGCCGATCGAGCCCGCGCTGTTGCTGCTCATGCGCTACGCCGAATGGGCGCTGACGACGCCGGTGCTGCTGTATTCGTGCATGCCGTTCTTTCGCGGCGCCTGGCTTGCGCTGCGCCAGCGCAGCCTGAGCATGGACTTGCCGGTGAGCCTCGCGTTGCTGCTGGCCTATGCGGCGAGCTGCGCGAACGTGTGGTTGCAGCGTGGCGATGTCTACTTCGATTCGGTGACGATGTTCGCGTTCCTGCTGCTGCTGGCGCGCTGGCTCGAAGGCCGCGGGCGCGCGATCGCGCAGCGGCGTCTGCGCGAACTGGTGGCGGTGCAGCCGAGCACGGCGATGCGCGAGGCGGCCGATGGCCGCTTCGAAATCGTTCAGGCCTCGGCGCTCATGGCAGGCGACAAGGTCCACGTCGCACCGGGCGAATCCGCCCCGGCCGATGGCCGTTTGCTCGATGCGAGCGCCGCGTTCGACGAATCGCTGCTGACCGGCGAAGCCTTGCCGATCGACAAGCGCTGCGGCGATACCCTGCACGCGGGTACGCCGAACTGCGGCCTGAGCCCCGCGCGCATGATCGTGGCCCGCACCGGCGAGCACACCACGCTGTCGGCGATTCAACGCCTGATGCTGCGCTCGCAGGCACAGAAGCCGAAGGTGCAGCAATGGGCCGATCGCATGGCCGGAGTCGTCGTCGCGCTGGTGCTGCTGTTCGCGGTTGCAGGAGCGCTCTGGTGGTTGCCGCGTGATGCGGCGACGGCATTCGACGTCGCGCTCGCGGTGCTCGTGGTCACCTGTCCCTGCGCGCTGTCGCTCGCAACGCCGGTTGCACTGGCGGCCGCGAGCTCGCGTCTGGCGGCGCAGGGCGTGCTCGTCGCCAATGCCGATGCGCTGCTGCGCCTGCCGCAGGTCGAGATGATCTGCTTCGACAAGACCGGCACGCTGACGACCGGGCTCATGCAGTGCGAGCGCATCGAGATCAGCGGGATCGATGCGGACGAAGCGCAGCGAGAGCGCCTGCTGCAAGTGGTCGCGGCACTCGAGCGCGGCGTGCGGCATCCGGTGGCGAGTGCGTTCGCGCAGATCGAAACCCGCCTGCATGCGGACAAGCTCGAAGTGCTGCCAGGCCGTGGCTTGCGCGGTGAGGTCGACGGCGTCGAATACGAGCTCGTCGCGCTGCCCGCCGAAGGCGATCTGACCTGGATCAGCCTGCGCGATGCCGAACGTGAGCGCGCCCGCTTCGCGCTTTCGCACCGCCTGCGGCCGGACGCGCATGGCGCGACTGCGGCCCTCATCGCGGCCGGGATGGAGCTCGAGATCCTGAGTGGTGATGCGCCCGGCGCGGTGCGCACGGTCGCCCGCGAACTCGGCATCGACCATCATCGGGCCGAGCAAACGCCTGCGAACAAGCTCGCGCGCATCCAGCAGCTGCAGGCGCAGGGCAGGGCGGTGTGCATGGTCGGTGACGGGCTCAACGATGCGCCCGTTCTCGCCGCGGCCGATGTTTCGGCATCGCTGGCCGGCGCTTCGACGCTCGCGCAGGCGCGTGCCGACCTGATCCTGACCAAGGGCGAACTGGCGGGCTTGCCACTGGCGCTCGAAGTGGGGCGCCGCACGCGTCGCATCGTCGCCGAGAACCTGGCCTGGGCGGTGGCCTACAACCTCGTCGCGATGCCGCTCGCGCTCGCCGGCGCGCTCACGCCCGGCATCGCAGCGGCCGGCATGGGCCTGAGTTCGCTGACCGTCACGCTCAATGCGCTGCGCCTGCTGCGCAGTCCATCCGCCATCGATTCGAGGAGTTCGCGATGAGCTCGCTGTTCGTGCTGATTCCGCTTGGCGTGGTGTTCGTGGCGATCGCCGCGGGCTTTTTCATCGTGAGCGTTCGCGGCGGGCAGTTCGAGCGCCTGGACGAGCTGGAGCATCGCCTGCCCGACGATTTCGTCTGAGCTTGAAATGACGACGATGCCCTGGCTAGCGAGTGGTCTGGCGCTGACGGTGCCGTCGGTGTTCATGCTCGGGCTCGCGAGCAGCCCGCATTGCGCGCTCATGTGCGGCCCGTGGCTGCTGCTCGGCATGCCGAGCCTGCGTTCGCAGCTGATGCTGCAACTCGGTCGCCTGAGCGCTTACGCGCTGCTCGGCCTGCTCGCGGGAGGCGGTGCGGCGCTGTTGCTGCGCCGATTCGGAGACCCGCAGCTGGCCATGGCGCTGCGCCTGCTGGCCGCTCTGTTGCTGCTCGCGATGGCGATCTACAGCTGGCGGCAGATGCGGCGGCCGGCCTGCTGCCGTGGCGGGCTGCATGCGCGCCTGCAGAACACGCCGGACTGGGCGCGCGGACTGCTCATGGGACTGATGCCCTGTGCCCTGCTCTATGGCGTCATCGGCCTCGCCGCGCTGACGGCGAGCCCGTGGTCGGCCGCGGCCCTGCTGCTCGCGTTCGGCCTCGGCAGTTCGCCGCTGCTGCTGCTGGCGGGCGGGCTGCTGGGCCGCGCCCGGCTCGGTTCGACACGGCTGCGCTTGCCACAAACCCGCACCTGGCCGCTCGCGCTGAGCGCGCTGTGGTTCGCCTCATCCGTCCTGATGGCGGCCCCGACCCTGGCCTGGCTCTGCCGGCCTGGCCATTAGGCAGGTCATCAGCTGCCAAAACCCGGTAAGATGTGACCTTCGCGCCTGTAGCTCAGCTGGATAGAGTACTGCCCTCCGAAGGCACGAGTCATCCGGCGCCAAAAGCCGGTAAGATGCGGTCATTGCGCCTGTAGCTCAGCTGGATAGAGTACTGCCCTCCGAAGGCAGTGGTCGGACGTTCGAATCGTCTCAGGCGCACCAAAATCAATGACTTAGCTTTCAGGTGCCCCGCCCTTGAGCGGGGCATTTTGTTTTTGGCGTGTGTTCGGCGTCATTGCGATTGACTGCATCCTTGTTTCGGGCATAAAACTGCATTTGGGCATTAATGCCCAAGTTGTGCCCACTTTGTGCCCATCGAATGTTGGCGCTCACCGAAAACTGACCATCTGGGGATGCGGATAAAAACTTGGACTGGTTAAGAAACGATTCCAGGGCTCTTGCGATATTCGATGGGGCTGAGATTGCCCAGTGAGACTTTGATTCGTCTTTCGTTGTACCAGCGGATGTACCCATCCAGAGCGTGGATGAATTGCTCAATAGTTGTCGACTGCCAGCTACGCGAATAAAACAGTTCCGTCTTCAGCCTGCCGAAGAAGCCTTCGCACGCGGCGTTATCCGGCGAATACCCTTTACGCGACATTGAGCGGACCAGGTTGGCGCCGGAGATTCGAGTGAGCCAGCCGGGCCAGCGATAGTGGGCTCCGCGGTCGGAGTGTACGACAGGTCGTTCGCTACTTGAGGCGACGGTGTCGATGGCGGCATCCAGCATGGAGTTGACCAGATCGGCATCCGGGCGAGTGCCGATCGACCAGCTGACGACCATGCCATCGAAGCAGTCGATCATCGGTGATAGATACACCTTGCCAGCGGGGATCTGGAATTCCGTGATGTCGGTGAGCCACTTTGCATTAGGCGCCACAGCGTGGAAATCGCGATTGATGAGATTGTCCGGTGCGGGGCCGATCTCGCCGAGGTAAGAGCCGTAGCGTCGACGTTTCGGTGCCGTGGCGATCAGGCTCTCCTGCTTCATCAAACGCTGTACGACTTTCTCCGAAATGCTCACGCGCTGCCGGTTCAGCGATGCCTGCATGCGGCGATAGCCATAGCAGCGGTGGTTGTTCTCAAAAATCTCGGTGATCGTGCGGCGGAGATCGACGTAACGATCCGAGACATCGAGCCGAGCGCGATGATAGAAATAGGAGCTGCGAGGTAGGCCGACTTCCTTGAGGAGTTCAGGCAACGTGTAGGTTTGTCTCAGGGCATCAACCAGCTGCGTCTTCTCCCGGTTGCTCAGCTGCTGCCGGTCGGTGCCCATGTCTTTTTTTAGGATTTCATTCGCCTTCTTCAGCAAGTCCTGTTCGAGCTGCAGGCGTCGGATGTCGCGCTTTAGCGTTTCAATCTGACGCTCCAACGCCTTTCGATCAGAATCTTCCGGTGAGTCATTTAAGCGCTTCATCGATGCTGGAACCTCGCAGCCAAGCAGCTGGTTCTTCCAGTTGTACAGGGTCGGCCTGGATATGCCGAATTCCTGCGCCAAAGCATCTGCACTGCCTTGGCGAGTGCACAGTGCGATGACCGCTTCCTGTTTAGCTTCGGGTGGCCGGCGCGTCCGATCGGCGCGGCTAACGACGCGTACTCCAGGATGCAGTTCGACGATCCAAGCACGAAGATACGTCCGTCCTGGATATCCCAGCGCTCTGATCGTCGCAGAAAGGCAGCGCCCATGATCGATGTAGTGCTGTACAGCCGCCATCTTCTGCGCCTGCGAATACTTGGGCTGCCGCTTGGGGTAACTGCGAGCCAAATCGAGCTGACGCTCGTACTCTCGATGCCAGCCCCGCAACGAATTCCTGTTTGGATATCCCAACCGGTGAATAGTCGCAGCCACACGTTTGCCGAGCCGAATGTATAGCTCGACCGCTCGAATCCTGTCTTCGTACGAATACATGAACTACCTCCCGGTAGTCCAAGTTTTTATCCGCCCCCCCCAACACAGTCGAGCAGCGCTTTGCGAACCTCCACGCCGCAGAAGCCGAGCAACACCGCGGTCGCAGCGGAACGCGCTTGGTGGCCTAGCGCATCGTCGCGGATTTCTCCCGCCGTCCAGAACGACAGGGCGCCGCGAAAGGCGATGGCCAGCAAAGACGGCAGCGCCGCGCAGGCTTGCGTCCTGGTCGCCTTGGCAAGGCCTTCGCCTGGGCCGAGCGCTTCAGTCCAGAGTGCAGCGGATCGGCGCGCGACGATGCCGGGTTCGCCGGTCTGCGAGCCCAGCACGGCCATCACGGAACGGTTGACGACAGGCTCCCGAAGCATCACGTCGACTGCGATGTCGACCGTCGCCAGAACGCGCGTGACTGCGTTGTCCGGAAGATTGGCGGCAGTGAGTCGATCGTGCATTTCGTCGATGCGACGGGCGGAAAGCGCTTGCATGATCGCCGCCTTGCTGCCGAATTGGTTGAACGGCGTAGCGAAGCTGACGCCGGCCTCCGCCGCAAGATCCCGCATCGAAAATTCGGGCTTGCCCGTGCGGAGCAGGCGCTCGGCTGCCTCCAGCACGCGGTCCTGGGTCGTGGCTGCCGGTGCTGTCGGCGCGGAGGGTTGGAACTTGCGTGTACTCATGTGAAATTATATCTTGATATAAATACTATCGATCAAGGAAGGCCTGTCGTGCCACAGCCCAAAACTATTCTGATCACCGGCGTGAGCTCCGGCCTCGGCCGTGCGTTCGCATCCGAAGCGCTCGCGGCGGGGCACCGGGTCGTCGGTACCGTCCGACGCCCCGAGGACGCTACAGGGTTCGGTGACTCGGAGCATGCTTTCCCGCTCGTACTCGACGTCACGGACTATGGCGCGATCCCTGCCGCGGTCGAGCGAGCCGAGCGCGATTTCGGCGCGATCGATGTGCTCGTCAACAACGCCGGCTACGGGCACGAAGGCGCCGTGGAAGAATCCTCCCTGGATGATCTGCAGCGCCAATTCGCAGCCAATGTCTTTGGACCGGTCGCTTTGATCAAAGCGGTTCTGCCAGGCATGCGCGCCCGTCGTCGCGGACACATCGTCAACGTGACGTCGATGGGGGGATTCATCACCATGCCCGGCATTGCGTACTACTGCGGCAGCAAATTTGCCCTCGAAGGAATCTCGGAGTCCTTGGGCAAGGAAGTCGCGTCTTTCGGAATCCGGGTAACCGCGCTGGCACCCGGACAGTTCCGCACGAATTGGGCAGGACGATCGATGGACCGGACCCCTCGCAGCATTCCCGATTATGACGAGGTCATGGAGCCGATCCGTGCCGCACGTCTGGCCAAGAGCGGAAAACAGCCGGGCGATCCTTCCAAGGCCGCACAGGCGCTGCTGACGCTCATCGAGTCGCCGAGCCCGCCGACGCGGCTGTTCCTTGGCGAGGACGCACTCGGTCTGGTGGTCCAGAAGCTGGAGAGCATGAGAAGCGAGATCTCAGCTTGGGAAGGGGTTACGCGCTCTACGAGTTTCGCCCACTAGCGCCTGGCTGCCGGGACGCTCTGGAAGTTGATCCCCTGCGGCCATGGTTGAAGGTTGGACCGGTTACGGTTTGAACCGCCCCGGAAATCTCGGAGGCTCGCTGGTGTGCGTCACGCCGCGATGGGCAGCTCCGGGATTTGCGAAGAGCAGTGTGCCTCTGCCTCGGCGGGTGTGGTGTGCCGAGCGGTCCCATCAGCCACCGGTTGCTGTGCCAGTCGATCACTGCAGCGTTGTCCATTCGCCCTCTTCGCCGCTGCGCCAGGATGGGCGCGGTGAGTCACTGCGGCCTCGTAGAGCCCGTCGGCGGTTTCGGCCAGCGCCTTGTCGTAACTGTCACCGACGCTGCCGACGGAAGGTTCCAGTCCTACATCGGCCAGGCGCTCGGTGTCGCGGATCGACCCGTATTGTCCGGAGTCAAGGAGTCGTCGCAACGCAGTTTCGTTGAGCCGTAGGTAGCAATTCATTGGATGCTTCGGCTGGCGGCTTCCATTCGAGTGTTTCCGAGGTCTGCGTTCAGCGTTGCAGCGGCCAGCGCTGATCGCGTTCACCGTCGCAGCCGGCACCGCCGACCTTGCATGCCGGTCTTCGAGCATTAACTTTCGCTGGCCCTTTCCCCCCGATAGTCGATGCTGGCAGACTATCGCCGTGAAAATGGGCTCCCGTCTGCGTGCTTTCGCCACTCTGATCAGCATCTTTGCGCTGATCGGGCAGATGTTGTTGCCCGTCGCGCACGCCGCCTCGATGGCGCGACAAAGTGGCGATCCGCTCGCTTTCGCGTTCTGCGGGGCTGTTTCGGAACGCAGCCTGCAACAGTTCCGGGCCTCCGCTCCGGCGGAGTTGCTGGCCTGGGTGAAGAAGTCGGATCGCGATGCAAAGGCCTCTCCCGGTTCGGGCTGCGATCTGTGCGCGTCCTTGCACGCCAACCCTCCGGCAGGCAGACCCGCCGTTTCGCTTTCGTTGCTCCACTTGGTGGAGTCGCCGGAGCCCTTGGCGCCGGCACTCGGTAGCGAGCCGGTAGACCTCGTCGTTCTTCCCCCGCTGCGGGCCCCTCCCTCGCGGGCCTAGCGCCGTCTCGCTCGCGACGGCCGTGCGCCGATCGTGAGTCCAGATCCCCTTCAAGAAGCCAGCTGCGGCAGCGCCGATGCGCGGGCCTGTCTGTCTGTCTGTATGTCTGCCTTTTCCGTCGAGGCAGCGGCCGATGATCGGGGAGACGGCGGGGCGGGCGGCGCTAAGTCGCCTTCGGCGATCAAAGCCCTTGCCGACAAAGCCCGCAACTGCGGACCTCGCGCTCGAGTCCTCGGGCAACGCGTGCCGATATCGCCGATCCAAGAAGCCCCGCCGTGGTGATGCCGAGTCAACGCTTCGTATACGTGACGCTGGAAAGTCAGCCTCCAAAAGAACAAACCATGATCCCTCTCAACTGCCGCAACAGCGTTCTGTTCGCCTTGCTGGCTCCGCTTTCCATCGCCTCGGCGCAGAGCGGCACCGACGCCGGCTCCGTGGTCGACATCGAAGTGGCCGCCACGAACTCCGAAAAGCAAGCGGAGTCGAAGGAAAGACCATCGGAGCCCACGCTCGACACCGTCATCGTCAGCGGCCGTCGCGTCGAAGCCGAACCGATCACCGAAGTCACCGGCCGACTGGGCCTCAGTGATCGCGAAACGCCGGCCCTCGTCGAGGTGGTGACGCAGGAGGATTTCCAGGTTCAAGGCTTGCGCACCGCGATCGAAGCGCTCAACGCGGCGCCGGGCGTGGCGTCCGGAAATCTGCCGGGCTCGGTCGGCTCGGTGTCGATGCGGGGTTTTCATCGTGCGGTGAACTATCTCTACGACGGCGTGCGGATCAGCAATTCCGACGCGGGCATGCGTAATTGGGATGCCTGGACCTTCGAGCGCATCGAAGTGATCAAGGGGCCGGCGTCGGTGACCTCCGGCGAAGGTGCGCTGGCGGGTGCCATCAACTTCGTGCCTCGGCGCCCGACGCTGGGCCAGTCCTTCGGCGAAGCGGCCGTGAGCTACGGAAGTCAGGACACGATGCGGCTGGCGGGCGATCTCAATCGCGCTTTCGGCGATACCGCGGCCGTGCGGGGCGACATCGCCTATTCCAAGTCCGCCGGCTGGATCGACGACACCGATTCACGCACTTTCGCGGCTACGCTGTCGACCCTGATCAAGCCCAGCGATCGCTTCGCGGTCACGCTCTCGGCGGACTACTTCGAAGACCGATTCTCCTCGGCTTACTACGGCACGCCGCTGGTCGCGGCCGGTCATGCGCGCAAGCCCTCCAGCCTGGTGTCCGGTTCCGCGGGCCTGGTGCTCGACGAGGCGATCCGCGACAGCAACTACGACGTCGAGGACGGCCTGATGGATTCGGATTCGCTCTGGCTGCGCGCACGCGCGGAGTATCGGCTGACCGATGCCTGGCGCATCGTCAGCGATTCGAGCTGGTACGACGCGCAACGGTCGTATCGCGATTCGGACGACTACAGTTTCAACGCGGACAGCGGGCAATTCGATCGACTGACCAGCCTGATCACGCACGATCATCAGGTCTGGAACCAGCGGCTGCATACGGCCTTCGACGGCCAACTGGGCGGACACAGAAACCGCTTCACCGTCGGCGTAGAGTTCAGCGGAACCGATTTCTTCACCCGGCGTCGCTTCGGCCAGACGACATCCGTCGATCCCTACGACCCCGATCGCGGCTACTTCCCCGCCGACACCGCCGAGAACTTCGGTACGCGCCAGAACGTCAATGCCGATGTCAGCTCGCGCTCGGTCTTCGTCGAAGATGCCTTCAACCTGACCGACAAGCTGCTGCTGGTAGCGGGGGCTCGCTTCGACGACATCTCGCTGGATCGCAAGGTCTTGAACGTAACCGCCGGCACGATCACGACTTACGGCCAGGATTACGACCCGCTGTCCTGGCGCGTCGGCGCCGTCTACGACCTGCTGCCGAGAACGCAGCTGTTCACGCAGTACACGCGTGCCGCGACTCCTGTCAGCGGCCTGCTGTTCCTGAGCGCGGCGAATGCCCGGTTCGACATCAGCATGGGCGACTCTTACGAAGCGGGCGTCAAGACCTCCGCGTTCGATGAGCGCGTCCAGATCACGGCATCGGTTTTCCACATCAGGCAGGACGACATTCTGACGCGCGATCCGGACGATCCGACCGTCACGGTGCAGGGCGGGAGCCAAAGTTCGAAGGGCGCCGAGCTGTCGCTCGAATGGGCGCTCACCAACGAAGTGAGTGCGACTCTGGGCGCGACGGTGCTCAAGGCCGAGTTCGATACGCTGATCGAATCCGGAGGCGCCGATCGCTCGGGCAATCGTCCGCCCAATGTTCCGGAGCAATTGGTCGATCTCGTCATGACGTACTCGCCGGAGTCGCTGCCGCTGAGCTTTACCGGCATCGTGCGGCACAACGGCAATTTCTATACGTCCAACGCCAATACGGTGAAAGTCGATGGCTACACCGTGCTCGATGCGGCGGTGGCCTGGAAGGCGCCGTTCGGCACCGTCACGCTGCGCGGACGCAATCTCACCGACGAACTCTATGCGGACTGGTCGGGCTACTCCTCGTACCTGATCTTCCTGGGCGCGCCGCGCAGCGCCGAGCTGTCGCTGACGGTGCCGTTCTAAGCCATGGACGCCGCCGACACCGCCCCTGCCAGGCGCCTCTACGCCACCATCTGGCGATGGCATTTCTATGCCGGGCTGTTCGCCGCGCCTTTCCTGCTGATCCTGTCGATCACGGGCGCGATCTACCTGTTCAACGATGAGTTGAACGATCTGATCTATCCCGAGCTTCGGTTCGCTTCATCGGCAGCCCCATCGCAGCCCTTGAGCCGCCTGATCGGCAGTGCGCAGGCGCGCTATCCGGGCAGTGTGATCACGCGTATCGACTTGCCTACGGAGCCGGGGCGCAGTGCGCAGCTGTTCGTGAACCCGCCCGACGGCGAGCCCTTGCGCGTCTTCGTCGACCCTGCGAACGCCACCGTGCTGGGTTCCTTCGTCTATCCGAAGACGCTGGTCGGGTTCGCCGACATCGCCCATGGGTCGCTGTTTCTGGGCGACGTCGGCGATGCGATCGTGGAGGTGGCTTCGTGCTGGGCCGTGGTGCTGGTCGTGACGGGGCTGTATCTCTGGTGGCCACGTGGACGGGAGCGCATCGGCGGCGTGCTGGTGCCGCGCCTGGGCGCCAAGGGCCGCAAGTTCTGGCGCGATCTGCACAAGGTCACCGGGCTCTACGCCGCCGCGTTGATCCTGCTGTTGCTGCTGACCGGATTGCCCTGGGCCACGGTCTGGGGCGACCAGTTCTTCCGACCCATCGTCAATAGTCTCGGCTGGGCCTACGCGCCGGGTGATCGCCACAACGGCGGCAGCGTCAGCCGCTTGCCGGCGACGCCGATCAGCGAGGCCGAAGGCGCGCCGTGGACCGTGCAGCAGGCGCCGCATCCGCAGTCCCGTGTGCCGGCCGTGGCCGCGGGGCATGAAGAACATGCGGGACATCTGCACATGCAACCGCAGGCCGCGCTCGCGCCGGGCATCGACGTCGACACCGCCGCTCGCGTGCTGGCCGAGAACGGCTTCGACGGGGCTTATCGACTGTCGCTGCCGCAAGGACCGCTCGGTACCTATTCCGCATACACCTACCCGGCGCAGCCGCAGGGGCAACGCAACATCCATATCGATCGCTACAGCGGCGCGGTCATCCATCAGGCCGGATTCGGCGACTACGGACCGGCTGCCAAGCTCATCGAGTTGGGCACGGCGATTCACCTCGGCAACTACTTCGGCCTGCTCAACCAGATCGTGATGCTGCTGACCTGCATCGCGATCACTCTGCTCGTGGTGACCGGACTGGTGATGTGGTGGCGGCGAAGACCGGCGGGCGGCCTGGGCGCCCCGCGCACGCTGGCTCCGCTGACGCTGCGTGCGGTGGCGCTCATTACGATCACCATGGCGATGCTGTTTCCGCTGGCGGGCGCGAGCCTCGTCGTCGTTCTCGTGCTGGACAGGCTGTTCAAGCCAGGCGCCAGCCGGCAGGCGGCCTGATCGGCATGGCACGACGTGCTTCGGCCCGCTGCAACGACTGCTCCGAGATCTTCGGAGCATGCGGATGAGTCGGTTGCGCGGGCTGCTGCTGCCGAGGCTGCTGGGCGTCTTCGCGCTCATCTGTCAGCTTTTACTGCCTCAGGCGCATGCCGCAGCGTGGGCACAGCGCCATCGCGATCCGCTGCTCTATGCGTTTTGCGGCAGCTCGCCGGAAACCATCGCACGCTTGCGTGCCAGCGCCGCTGATCTTCCCTGGGTACAGCCGCAGAACTCCAAGCCAGACGCCAAGCTCGACTGCAAGTTCTGCAGTGGTTTGGGTGGCCCCCATCTGGCGGGGGCAACGTCTCAGGCGCTTCATTCATGGATCGTTGAACGCAGCGTAAACCGCACTTATCCAATCGCGGCTCCGAGCGCGCGGAATACGGGCGTCATCGCCGAACCTCGCGGGCCACCAGGCTCCCAGCCTCAATAGAAAAGCAGCGGCCTTCCCAGGCCTGGATTTTCAATGGGCCACGATATCGGTGGCTGGGAGTTTCACGTGAATACTTTCAATCGGACCTTCGGTGGTCCGGCGCTTGCGGCCGCGTTGCTGTCGGCCGCATCTCAACCCGCAATGGCCTGTTCCACCTGCAAATGCGGCGACTACACCATCACGCTCATGGGAACCGAGAAACCCTACGGCGGGCGACTGCGCTTCGCATTGGATTACCTGCATCGATCCGAATCCCAGGGCTCGGGAGTCAACCGGCAGGAGACCGACGAACAGCGCGCCTTGTTCGGCGTTTCGTACAGCGTCAGTGAAGACCTCGCGCTGGCGATTCAGGTGCCCTGGGTGCGCAAGGAGATCGAGCTCGGAAACCTTGCGCGACAGGAAGCCAGGGGTCTCGGCGACATCGACCTGAGCGCTCGCTGGGTTCTGTATCGCAGCGACGAAGGCGTCAGCGGGCGCCATCTGGCGGGCCTGCGCGGCGGCGTTCGTCTGCCGACGGCCGAGCAGATCAAGGACAGCGCAGGACAGCGTCTCGACATCGACGCCCAGCCGGATGCCGGCGCGACGGTTCCAAGCCTGGGCGCCTGGTACGGCTACTACCGCTTCCCGTGGTTCGCCACCGTTTCGGCGACCTACTTCAAGTACGGCGAGGGCCACCAGAACTTCCACGGCGGCGACGTCGGCCTGGTATCCGCGCTCGCGCAGTACGGGCTGACCACTTCGTTCGCGCTGCAGCTTGGAGTCGACGCCCGGCACACCGCGAAGAACGAGTTCTCCGGCGCTGCGGACCCGAACTCCGGCGGCACGCTGGCGATGGCATTCGTCGGTGTCGCCAACCGGTTCGGCGAAGACTTTCTGCTCAGCGCGGGCGTGCAACTGCCCGTCATCAAAGACCTCAATGGCGCACAGACGGAAGACGCCAACTTTCGCATCGGCATCGCGTACGACTTCTGACGCCTGAAAAACAATCAAGGGATATGCAATGAACGCTACGACATTCAACACGCTGCGGGCCGGCGCCATCGCCTGCTTCGCCGTTCTGGGGCTCAATGCCTGCTCCGACACGGGTGAGCGCGAGGAAGGTATCTCGATCGCCATCAAGGCCACGCCGCTGGCCACGGCGCACACCCACGGCCATGACGCGGCGGATGCCGCCATCGCCAAGCACAGCGAGGCGGCGTACGCGACATTCCGCCGCAGCGACGGAGTGCGGATCGATCTGCAGCTCGGGCTGCTCAACCTGGTTCCCATCGAGCTGGAGGCTTGCCCTTCTTCCGCCGCCGCCAGACTGCTGCAGGTCGCCCGGCAGCTGAGTCCGATCGCCAGTGCGCAGGCCCACGCGGGCCACGACGGTGAGGCCCCCGAAGGCGCGATCAGCGTGACGCAGGGAGAGGACACCGATCTTGGCACCCTGATTGCCGCACCGGGCCGCTACTGCGCGCTGATCGTCGAACTGCAGCCGGGTGCCGCCGCGAAGAACATCGCCAAGCACGGCGATGAACTCGACGCCAGCCTGGCGGGGGCATCGATCAATGTGGCGCCCTGTTATTACCCGGCAACGGTCGGGCTGTCCGACGCCGAAGCCAATGCGGCGACCGCACACGCGTGCACGCAAGCGAAGTACACCGGTGAGGCGCGCCGTGTCCGGCTTCCGTTGATGGCGCCGATCACGCTCGGAGCCGACCAGCGTGCTGCCGATCTGACGATCGCGGTGCGATTCGAAGAGTGGTTCGAAGGAGTGGACTTCGCCACCTTGAGCGGAAGCGCGACCCAGCAGGCCCGGGTCGCGGACAACGTGGCGGCATCGCTGCAACTGGTCTCGAATGCCGAGAACCTGGTCAACCTCGCATTCAAGCTCGAGGTGGGCGGGCAGGAAGCCAAGTGCGGCGGCATCTACCACGGCCTGGGCAGCACCTCTCAAGCGCTGAGCATGCAGGGCTTTCGCTTCTACGCAAGCGAGTTCGCGCTCGAGAATGCGGCGGGCAGCGTGCCGGTGACCCTGGCCACCAAGCCGAACGGAACGGTTTATCAGGGCGCCGACGCGGGCGTCGTACTGCTCGGCCACGCACAGGGCTGCGACAGCACCGTACCGGTTCGCAATCTGGCTTTGACCGGCACTGCGCCGGCCGGAGAGTACGAGCGCCTGTGCTTCACGCTGGGAGTTCCGTTCGAGCTGAATCACAGCGACGTCGCCACTGCGCCGACTCCCCTCAACGTCACCGGGCTCGGGTGGAACTGGCTGTACGGCCGCATGTTCCTGCGCTTCGATTCGCTGGTCGCAGGCGGCGGAGACGGCGGCGCTCACATGGAGATGGCCACCGCCAGCGTCGGCTCCAAGCATGGCGAGGGCGGGCACGAGCCCGAAGCAGAAGCCGAGACCCCCGAGCTGACGCAGAATTTCTTCGTGCACCTGGGCAGCACCGGGTGCAGCAATGGGGCCAGCGAGTTCGGTGCCGCGCCGGACAGCGAGTGCGTCTATCCGAATCGCTCCCGCATCTGCCTGAGCTATCCGCAAATCGCCGCAGGGCATCCGATCGTGGCCGACATCGCGCCGGTGATCTCCGAACTCGACATCACGGTCAACACCGCCGACACGGCGCCGGGCTGCATGTCGTTTCCGGGCGATCCGGAATGCACGACCATCATTCCGAAGCTGGGGCTGGACTTCGCACTGTCGCCCGACAACTTGATCCCGCGTCGGGAACAAGCGCTGTTCACTGTCGGCGAATGAAGACCTCACTGCTCAAGATCGGCGGCCTCGCCGCCGCAGCGCTGCTCGTCAGCGCCTGCGGCGGTGGAGGTGGCGGCGACGAGTCTACGGTGGTGATCCCGCCGGAGGACTACGTGTTCGACCTGCCCGCCGGATTCCCAGCCCCCAAAGTGAGCGCTGACGCGCCTATTTCGCAGGCCAAGGTCGATCTCGGCCGGCACCTGTTCTACGACTCGCGTCTGGCGCTGACCGGCAACGGGAGTTGCGTGAGTTGCCATGAGCAGCGGCTGGCATTCACCGATGGCCGCGCCAGAGCGCTCGCGCCGGGAGGAAGCGCTCATCCAAGGAACTCCATGAGCCTGACCAACGCGGTTTACAACGCGAGGCAGAACTGGGCCAATCCGAATATCAGGACACTACGCGAGCAGGCGAGCCTGGTGCTCTTGAACCAGGATCCCGTCGAGCTCGGCTGGGCAGGACACGAGGTGGAGATTCTCGGCCGCTTCCGCGCCGACGGAGACTATGTGGCGCGTTTTGCCGCGGCATTTCCGGACCAGGCCGATCCCTACACCCTGAACAATGTCGCCATTGCGCTGGCCGCATTCACGGCGACCTTGATTTCAGGAGATTCGGATTACGATCGGCGGGTGTTGAGCGATGCCGCGCGGCGTGGCGAGGTGCTTTTCTTCTCCGAGCGCCTGGAGTGCAACCATTGCCACAACGGGTTCAACCTCGCCAACTCGGTGGTGCACGCCAACACCACGTTGGACAACATCGAGTACAAGAACAACGCGCTCTACAACATCCCAGGCCCTGCCAGCGGCTATCCGCTGGCTTCCGGAAACTATCCGGCAGGCAACCAGGGGCTCTACGGGTTCACGTTCAGAGCCGGTGACATGGGCCGCTTTCGTCCGCCCAGCCTTCGCAACATCGCGCTGACGGCACCGTACATGCACGACGGCTCGATCGCGACGCTACGAGAAGTCGTCGTCGATCATTACGCCAAGGGAGGACGCACGATTGCCGAAGGCCCGTATGCCGGAAACGGAGCGACGAGCCCCAGCAAAGATGCGCTCATGATCGGCTTCACGATCTCCGACGCCGAAACCGATGACTTGCTCGCGTTCTTCGACAGCCTGACCGACTGGCGCTTCATCTGCGATACCCGCTTCAGCGATCCGTTCGGCCATGTGCCGATGCATGAGCGCTGTGCCACGCACTGATCCCGGGCGGGCTGCACCCGTGCATGTCGACGGGTGCATCGTCGGCGGCTGTCGGGCCGCCTGTGTTCTCCGGCAGCGGGTTTTCGCTCTTGGCGCCCCATCCTGCGCGAGCGCATGTGCAGGGCGATTGCCCCACGTGCCTGCCGAAGGCGACGCTGCAAGCGCGGGGCGCTCCATGGTCCCCGCGCTCGCAGGCTTCGAGAATCGACAGATGGCGATCGCGGAGCTGCGGCCGGCATCGGCGCCGGCTGCGCGATTCGCCTGGCGCGAGAGGGCATCGCGGTCGGCATCCGGGATCTCGACGTGGAGCGCTGCGCCGACACCGTGGGGCGTCTCCAGGGCGCGGGCGGACGCGCGCTCGCCCCGGGAGCCGATATTTCGGAGCGCATGCAAGTCGAGCGAGCTGTATATCGGCTGCAAGCGATGCTCGGCCCCATAGATATTCTCGTGAACAACGCCGCGATCACGGCCTGCCATCCGTTTCTCGACATGACCGAGGCGCAGTGGGAGAGAAATCCTGCGGATCAACCTGACCGGCACCTTCATCGTGACGCCGCTCGTGCTGCCCGGCAGGGTCGCCGCTCAATGGGGCCGAATCATCGACATCGCTTCCTCGGCCGTGCAGGCCGGAGCGAAGAACATGGCGCACCACGCCGCGTGCAAGGGCGGGGTGATCGTGCTGACGCGCACGTTGGCGGTGGGGCTCGGGCCTGGTGGCATCACGGCAACGTGATCCCGCCGCGGTTCATCACCGGTACCATCATGTCCGAGCCTTCGTTTGCCGAGTCGCGCCAGCCGATGAATCCCGAGGCGCTCGCGCTAGCGGGCCCGATCCGGCGTGAAGGCCGGCCCGAAGACATCGCAGGCGCGGTGGCCTGGCTCGCGTCGGATGAAGCAGGCTTCGTCACCGGGCAGGTCATCGCGGTCAAGGGTGGCCGCGACATCTGAACCGGGGAATCCTGCCCAGGCCTCGTGAGCGGACGCGGCTCGCGACGAAGCGTCGCCGGGGACGTTCATAGCGAGCTGCAGAGATGCCCGCCGTCGACGACGATTTCCGATCCGGTCATGTAGGCGCCCGCGTCCGACGCGAGCAACAGCAGCGGGCCATCGAGGTGCTCGTACTGGCCGAAGCGGCGCACCGGAATGCGATTGCACAGCTTGATGCCCGCGTCGCTGGCCAGGAAATCGCTATTGAGCTCGGTGGCGACGTAGCCCGGTGCGAGGCTGTTGACGCGAATGTCGTAGCGCGCGAGTTCGAGCGCGAGCGCCTGCGTGAGATGCTTGAGCCCGGCCTTCGACGCGCAGTACGGCGAGACGCCGCCGGCCGTGCGATTGGCGAGGATCGAAGTGACGTTGATGATGCTGCCGGGCTTGCGGGCCGCCGTGAGTCGCCTCGCGACTTCTTGCGCCACGATCCACGAGCCGGTCAGGTTGGTACCGACGATCGAGTTCCAGTCGTCGTCGCCGTAGTCGAGCGGACGCTTGGTATCCGAGACTCCCGCATTGTTCACGAGCACGTCGACGACGCCGACCTCCGAGGCGATGGTATCGAGCGCTGCGATGACGCTGTCGCGGCGGGCAACGTCGATCGACACCGCGAGCGCGCGTCCGCCGTCGGCGTTGATCTGCGCGACGACCTCGGCGAGCTTGTCGGCCCTGCGTGCTCCGGCCGCGACGATCGCTCCGGCGCGTGCCAGCGTCTGCGCGAAGTGGCGCCCGAGCCCGCTCGATGCGCCGGTGACGAGTGCGATGCGACCTTCGAGGCTGAACGTCGGAAGCGCAGAGGTCATGGCATGTCCTCAGTGCTGGGCCGCGAGCAGCTTGCGCGCGATGCTGTGCCGATGCACTTCGCTGGGGCCGTCGTAGATACGGAAGGAGCGGATGTCCCGGAAAATGCGCATGACCACGGTTTCACTGGTGACGCCGCGGCCACCGAGAATCTGCACGCTGCGATCGACGATGCGCCAGACCGCTTCGGACACCGCGACCTTGCTCATGCTCGATTCGAGATTGCCCTTGTGGCCCTGGTCGAGTACCCAGGCCGTGTGCCAGATCGACAGTCGCGAAGATTGAATGTCGAGCTCGTTGTCGGCGAGCTGAAAGCCGACGCCCTGGTGCTCGCCGAGCGTCTTGCCGAAAGCCTCGCGCTCGCGTGCATAGGCGAGCGCGGTGTCGTGCGCGCGACGTGCCTGGCCGAGCCAGCGCATGCAGTGCGTGAGTCGCGCGGGGGCGAGACGAACCTGCGCATAGCGAAAACCCTTGCCGATTTCGCCGAGCACGTCGCTCGCCGGCACGCGCAGGTTCTCGAAATGCAGTACGCCGTGGCCGCCCGCGAAGGCGGTGTCGAGCGAATCCATCAGGCGTTCGAGCCGAATGCCGGGCTTGTCCATGTCGGACAGGAACATCGTCGCCGATCCGTCTTCCATCTTCGCCATGATGATCGCGAAGCTCGCGCCTTCGGCGCCGGTGATGAACCACTTGGTGCCGTTGATGAGGTAGTCGTCACCGTCGCGAACGGCGGTGGTCTTGAGCATCGACGGATCGGCGCCGGCGCCGGGCGCTGGTTCGGTCATCGCAAAGCAGGAGCGGGCTCGGCCTTCGACGAGCGGCTTGAGCCAGCGCTCCTTCTGCGCATGCGTGGCGACCACTTCCATCAAGTGGATATTGCCTTCATCGGGCGCGTGGATGTTCAGCGCGGCAGGGCCCAGATGCGAGTAACCGGCTTCTTCGAAGACGATGGCCTTCTCGATGTGGGTCAGCCCGAGCCCGCCGAGCTCGGTCGAGGCATGCGGCGTGAGCAGGCCGGCCGCGCGCGCTCGGCTCACGAGTTCTTCGCGCAATGATTCGGTGATGCCGTGCGAGGTCTGCCGCGCATCGCCTTCGAGCGGAATCACGTCGTCGAGAATGAACCGGCGGGTGCGCTGCTGAAGATCGAGCAGCCTGGGGGAGAGCGAGAAGTCCATGATGGGATCGTGATGAGGTGAAATCAGAAGCGGCGCTGTGCCGCGATGTCCTGCGCGAATTCGAGCAGGCCTTCGGCCTGGCGCCGTTTCCGCTCGTCGCGGCCTACACCGCGAGCAAGACCGCCATCGAAGGTTTCTCGGCTTCTCTCGAACTCGAGATGAGGTCCGTCGTAATCGGCGTCAAACTCGTGGAGCCCGGTTATGGTCCTTCGACCCGTTTCACCGAAAACGGGCAGCAACGCATGCAAGGGCTGGTTCCCGAGGCGTATGCGCCGTTTGCCCGGAGCGCGTTTGCGGCGCTCGCCGTGAACAAGCAAACCACCGCGGCAGCGGATGTGGCGGAGGCGGTATGGCGCGCCGTGCACGACGTTTCGGGGCGGCTGCATTTTCCCGCGGGCGCCGATGCGCTTGCGCTGGCGAGTCGACGATCGACTTCGAACGAGACGGCCGTCTGAACTCGCCCGTGCGGTCAGTCTTCGGTCCGAACGCCAGTCTGGATTGAAGACGGTCGCCGGGCGTTAGGCATGCAGACAGGTGCGGCGGGCAACATCGGCGCTCACGAGTTCAATCATGAGGAAGCTGCCCGTACGTGACTCCAATCGTTCGCCCCCAGGATCGACAGGCGTGGCTCGATCGCCAGCGCCAGTTCAAGATGGCGCGATCGGCACACGCCTACGTGCGTGGCAACACCGCCAGGTTCTACGATTGGCTGACGCAGGTCGATACCGCGCGCCTGCCATCCGGGCCTCCGGTCTGGATCTGCGGTGACTGTCATAGTGGCAACATCGGCCCGGTCGGCGGCATCAGCGGTGACATCGAAATCCAGATCCGGGATCTGGACCAGACCGTCATCGGCAATCCGGCTCACGATCTGATTCGCCTGGGGCTGTCGCTGGCGATGGCGGCACGTGGTTCGGATCTGCCGGGCGTGACGACGGCGCAAATGCTGGAGCAACTGGTCGACGGCTACGAGGCCGCGCTGAGCGCCGACGGCGAGGACGAAAAGATGCAGCCGCCTGATGCCATACGCGTCGTCATGAAGGACGCGCTGAAGCGTCGCTGGAAGCATCTGGCGAGAGAGCGATTGAAAGCATCCAAGCCGCGCATCAGGCCGGGAGGCCGCTTCTGGCCCGTTCTCAAGAAAGAACGCCATGCCATCGACGCGCTGTTCTCGACCGAGGCGGTCCGAACGCTGATCACGCGCCAATGCCATCGCGACGCCGACGCGCAGGTCGAAGTGCTCGACGCCGCATTCTGGGTGAAGGGCTGCAGTTCGCTGGGCAACCTTCGTTTCGCCGTCCTGGTACGCGTGGGCGGCGAGCTCGATGATCCCTACTGCATCATGGATATCAAGGAGGCCGTCAAGGCGGTTTGTCCTGGCTACGCGGATGCGCAAATGCCGAAAGGCCACGCGGATCGAGTCGTCGAAGCGCCCGAAAGCTGTCTCCACATCTGGGCGAGCGCATGCTGTCCGCACAGTTCCTGGACCGCGACGTATTCGTGCGCGAGCTGTTTCCACAGGATCTCAAGTTCGATCTCGACAGGCTGACTCAGAGCGAGGCCGGGTTGATTGCGGGCTATCTCGGCGGCGTCGTGGGGCGCGCTCATGGTCGCCAGATGGACGCTTCGACGCGAAGCCGGTGGCGCAGCGAGTTGAGTCGAAACTGGTCGCGCACGCTCGAGGCGCCGTCGTGGCTGTGGACCAGCGTGGTCGAACTCGTCGCCACCCATGAAGTGGGCTATCTGACCCACTGCCGGAAGTTCGCCGTCGAGCGAGCCGGATCCTGAGTCCGCAAGACCGCGGCTTCCGTGACCGGTGTTGCGAGGCACGAGGGCGACGCTCGTATCCCCTCCTTATTTATATAGACATAAATCCCGGTGGCCGGACAGGAAGGGGTGCGCCGTCCGGGCGATCGCGGGCGCGCACCTTAAAAGGTGTGCTCATTAGGTGCGATCGGTATCGGCAGGCTCCAAAAGTGGGCACGGCAGCTTCGATCGAGCCCGTCGTCTGAGGCAGGAATCCGGTCTCAGGCAGTCTCGCGACGCCGGACTTAAGTAGAAGAACGTAGAACCTCCCGGCGATTCGGGCGGGCAATGTCATCGGAAGGCTCCGGAACATTGCCTTTTCTTTATGAATAGACTTTTGGCACTTCTTTTGTATAGAAGAAATGGACGCCGCAGACCGTGCTGTTTCGGTTCGAGGGAAGGCGACAGCGCGGCGCTCTCCAAAGTGCCATCGGCTGCTCGCTTCGACCCTCTGGCGGTACGCACTTTTCTTAGGGAGGGAGTCGAGCTCAATGGTTCCGGTCAATTCGAAGTTGTTGAAGCAGGGCGGTGGGTCGCTCGTGGCGGGCTTGCTGGGAGTGGCATCGCTTTCGGTGCCGCAGTCGGCGCTGGCGCAGTCGGCGCCCGCGGAAAGCGAGGCGGTCGAGGTTGCCCAGGCGGCGGCGCCGGCTGCCGCCACCGCCGCGGAATCCACGGCGGCGATAGAAGAAGTGGTGATCACCGGTACGCGCGTCGTGCGCGACGGTTACCAGGCGCCGACTCCGGTCAGCGTGATCGGCGTCGAGCAGATGCAATCGTTCGCCTCGCCGAACATCGCCGATGCCGTGCGCACGCTGCCGGCCATTTCGTCGGGCTCCTCGCCGACGACCTCGGTCTCCACGGCCAGTACCGGCAACTCCAACATCAACGCGCTCAACCTGCGCTCGCTCGGCGAGAACCGCACGCTGGTGCTCGTCGATGGCCAGCGCTCGGTGGCCTCGTCGCTGTCCGGCCTGGTCGACGTCAACCTGATCCCGCAGGATCTCGTGCAGCGTGTCGAAGTGGTCACCGGCGGTGCGTCCGCGCAGTACGGTTCCGATGCGCTCGGCGGTGTCGTGAACTTCGTGCTCGACAAGAAGTTCACCGGGCTCAAGACCAACACGCAGTACGGCGCGACCACGCATGGCGATGGTGACAACGCGCTGGCCAGCCTCACCTACGGCACGCCGTTCGGCGAAGGTCGCGGTCACTTCATCTTCAGTGGCAGCTACCGCTGGCAGGACGTGATTCCGGTCAACACGCGTGACTGGAACCTCGAAGGCTGGCAGTTCATGAACAACCCGACCTACAGCGTCGGCGGAGTCTTGACGGGCCAGCCGCAGCGCCTGTTGCTGGACCGGGTGTCGTGCAGCACCTGTATCGCGGGCGGCATCATCGTCGGTGGCCAGCAATGGCAGACCAACGCGCAGGGAAATCGCGTTCGAGTCAACGTCCCGACTTCGCTGCGCGGCACGGCCTGGGGCCAGGGTGGCACGCCCTACCAGTTCGAGTTCGGCGACCTGGTGTCCGACCCCGACATGCGCGGTGGCGACTGGCAATCCACGCAGGTTCGCGGATCTCCCGCCGGCACCAGCCTGAGCGGCGGTTCGCGCACGGCCAGCCTGTTCACGCGTGGTTCGTGGGCGCTCACGGACAGCATCAACGTGTTCGCACAGGCCGCCTATGCGCGCGACAAGAACCGCAACTACTCGTTCTCGACCGAAGACACCGGTGGCATCACGCTGGCGCGCGACAACGCGTTCCTGAGCGACGAGATCAAGTCGGTCATGGCGGCGCAGAGTCTGGACTTTATCCGCATCGGTTCGCAGCATCCCGACATCCCGATCACCCAGCCGACCAATACGCGTGAAGTGACGCGCCTGGTGCTCGGGGCCGACGGCAAGTTCGGCGATGGCTGGAGCTGGGATGCCTACTACCAGCACGGCATCTCCAAGCTCGAGAACGTGGCGAAGTACATCACCGCCAACGCCAACATGACGCGGGCCTATGACGCCGTCATCAACCCGGCCAACGGTGCCATCGTCTGTCGCTCGACGCGCGATGTCGATCCCAACAACGGTTGCAAGCCGTACAACCCGATGGGCTTCGGCGTGAACACGCAGCAGGCCATCGACTACGTCACCGGCGACGGCCAGCAGATGTGGCGCGAGCAGCAGCTGACGCAGAACGTCGCGGCCTTCGCCGTCAGCGGTTCGCCGTTCTCGACCTGGGCCGGTGACGTTTCGGTCGCCACCGGTATCGAATGGCGTCAGGAAGAGGTCGGCAAGGGCAAGAACGACGCGATCTCCAACACCGGCCCGGCTGGCGGCTGGTGGGTCGGCGGTTACCGTCCCTCCAAGGGTGGCTATACCGTTCGCGAAGCCTTCGTCGAAACCGTGGTGCCGGTGCTCAAGGACTTGCCGCTGTTCCAATACGTCGATCTGAGCGGTGCGGTGCGTGCGACCGACTACAGCACCTCGGGCAACGTCGAAACCTGGAAGGTGGGCCTCAACTGGACGCTGATCGACGATCTGCGCTTCCGTGGCTCGCTGTCGCATGACATCCGCGCTCCGAACCTCGAAGAGCTGTACAGCAACGGCAGCGGCGGCGCGCCGGCCATCACCAACCCGTGGATCCTGGACAACGGCGCTCCGATCACCGAGTCGATCTCGTCGCCGCGTATCGGCAACCCGGAGCTGACGCCGGAAATCGCCGACAGCTACGGCCTGGGCTTCGTGCTGTCGCCGCGCTTCCTGCCGGGCTTCAACTTCTCGGTGGACTACTGGCACATCGACATCGAGGATTCCATCGGCTTGCCGACCACGCAGGACATCATCAACGGCTGCTTCAACGGCCAGACCGATTTCTGCTCGGCCATCAGCTTCGCCGACGGCTCGCGCAACATCCTCGCGGTCAACCGCACGCCGTTCAACTACACCTCGCAGGTGGCCAGCGGCATCGATCTCGAGGCCAGCTACGTGTTCGACCCGAGCGCGATCATCGCGAGCATCCCGGGCACGGTGCAGCTGCGTGCGATGGCGACCAACTACCGCAAGAACGCGACGACGATCAATGGCGTGGTCAATGACACCGCCGGCGAGAACACCTCGGTCGGCCCGCCGAACTGGAAGTGGAATGCCTCCGTCAACTACTCGCTCGAGAACATCCGTGCCTCGGTGATGGCGCGTGGCATCAGCGCCGGTGTCTACGACAACGACTGGATCGTCTGCAGCAGCAACTGCCCGGCGTCGGATCCGAAGTTCGTGACGGTCAGCGACAACCGCATCCCGTCGGCGATCTTCTGGGATACGTCGTTCACCTACGGCTTCGACTACGGCAGCAGCAAGATCGAGGCTTACCTCAACATGCGCAACGTGTTCGACCGCGATCCGCCGATCGTCGCGGCTGCCCCGGGTGGCTTCAGCTACACGATCGCCCCGGCCAACGCGCAGCTCTACGATGTGCTCGGCCGCACCTTCACGGTCGGCTTCCGTACCAGCTTCTGAGTGATGCGGTCCTGACGGATGCAGGTGGCGAAGGCCGCCTGCATCCGGCTCTTTTGTGCTTGCGCGGACGCATCATGCGTTTGCGCCGCTACCGAGAAACGCTTGTTATGAGACGCTCGACGATCCGATCGACACTGTGTTGGCTGGCGCTGATGCTGGCGCCCCTGAATGTGCAGGCCGCTGCGCCCGCGGCGGAAAAAGTGCCCGAGTACGCACTCGACCCGACCTGGCCCAAGCTGCCGCTGCCGAACCACTGGGCGCTCGGCCTCATCAACGGCATCCACGTCGATGCCAAGAATCATCTGTGGCTGTATCACAGCCCCGAACTCGTTCCCAAATACGCGCTCGGCGCAGCGCAGACTCCGCCGACCGGCAAGTGCTGCGTGGCGGCGCCGGCGATCATCGAGTTCGACGAAGCCGGCAACGTCGTGCGCGCCTGGGGCGGCCCAGAAGACGCCAAGAAGCAAGGCTACGACTGGCCGTCGGCCGGTCACGGCCTGTATGTCGATTACAAGGGCAACATCTGGATCGGCGGCAGCCAGACGCGCGTCGGCGCCGACGGCAGCCAACCCGACGGCCTGTATCTGAAGTTCAGTCCGGATGGAAAATTCCTGCTGCAGATCGGCGGCCCTGGACCATCCAAGGGCAGCCTGGATACGACGCAGCTCAGCGGCGCCGCGGCCGTCGACGTCGACCCGGTGACCAACGAAGTCTTCATCGCCGACGGCTACGGCAATCACCGCGTGATCGTGTTCGATGCGGACACCGGCAAGTTCAAGCGCCAGTGGGGCGCTTACGGCAAGCCGCCGACCGACGAGAAACTGCCGCGCTACGACGGCGGCCCCGAGCTGCCCAAGCAGTTCAATCTCGTGCACTGCATCCGCAGTGCGAAAGACGGTTTGCTGTATGTCTGCGATCGCCTCAACAACCGTCTGCAGGTGTTCAAGAAGGACGGCACTTTCGTGGCCGAACAAGTCTACGAGCCGATGACCAAGGGTTCGGGCTCGGTCGGCAACGTCAGCATGTGGCCGGATGCGAAGAACACTTTCATGGTCATGAACGATCCGGGCAACTTCGAGACGGTGATCCTGCGTCGCTCCGACCTCAAGGAGCTCAGCCGCTTCGGTCACTACGGTACTTATGCCGGCGAGTATCAGCGCAACCATCAGATGGAATTCGACCTCAAGGGCAACATCTTCACGTCGG
This sequence comes from Hydrocarboniphaga effusa AP103, assembly GCF_000271305.1. Lineage (GTDB taxonomy): Bacteria > Pseudomonadota > Gammaproteobacteria > Nevskiales > Nevskiaceae > Hydrocarboniphaga > Hydrocarboniphaga effusa. The sequence continues at coordinate 1,180,479 of NZ_AKGD01000001.1, read as the reverse complement.
AGGATTTCCGCGTGCAGAAGCTCAAGATCGTCAACGGCGTCAAGCCCTGAGACGGCGCTAGTCCACGCGCCCCGAATGGTCATCGGCGATCCGATGGCCATTCGGGGTCGCGCTACCGATCCCAATTCATCCAGGCAAGCCCAGGCCGATCCTGCACCGGGCCGCTGCCCTGCTGCCGCACTGCGCCTCTCATGCGTCGGCACGCATTCGCTTCAACCGTCGTGGCCGGCGCCACGGCGTTCCCAAACCGACTCAGCAAGAAAGAGCGGAGAAAATAGTGAAAGTCGATGAACCCGGCTCGCCTCAGGCCGAGCCGTACTACAACCCGCATGTCGCCGCTCTGCCGAAGTACAACGCAGGGCTCAATCTCGCCGCCGCCAAGGCGGTCAGCGGGCTCGATCAGATCGCGCGACTGGCGAGCAACGAGAATCCGCATGGTTGTTCGCCGGCCGTGAGCCGTGTGCTCAGCGACGGCAGCGTGGAGTTCTGGCGCTATTCGGATCCCAACTGCGAACTGTTGCGAGCGACCCTGGCGGCCAGGCTCGAGGTCGACGCGAACGAGATCGTGATCGGCAACGGCTCCGAGGAAATGATCGCCGCGGCCTCGCGCGCCTTCCTGACCGAAGGCGCGAGCGCCTTGACTGTCGCTCCGTGCTTCGGCCTGCACGAGATCGAGCCGCTCGCGGTCGGTGCGAGCGTCGTCAAGGTGCCGATGACGGCGGACTTCGATTTCGACGTTCCCGCCATCGCAGCGGCCTTGTCGAGCGGGCCGAACATTTTCTTCCTGCCGTCGCCGTGGAATCCGGTCGGTGCGGCGCTCGATCACGCAGGGCTCGCACGCGTGATCGAAGCCACGCCGAAGACGAGCTTGTTCGTGCTCGACGAGGCCTATCACGAGTTCGTATCCGACGCGATTCCCGATGGCCTGGCGATGCTCAAGAAGGCGCAGCGCCCGTACATCGTGCTGCGCACTTTCTCCAAGGCGTTCGGGCTCGCCGGCCTGCGAGTCGGTTATGCGGTTTGCTCGAGTATCAAGATCGCCAAGATGCTCTCGGCCGCCAAGACGCCGTTCAACGTCAACGCCGTCGCGCAGGCCGCGGCGGTCGCCGCGCTCGGCGACGAAGCCTGGATGCGCGAAGCCGTCTCCAGGATTCGCGTGGAGCGTGATCGCGTTGCGGCCGCGCTGGGCGCCATGGGCCTGCGCGTGGCGCGATCGGAGGGCAATTTCCTGTTCTTCGATTCGGGCCGCGACAGCGCGGAACTCGCGATCGATCTGCTCAGGGCCGGCGTGGTGGTGAAGCCCTGGCTCGAGCCGAGCTATCGGACTTTCGTGCGGGCATCGATCGGCACGGCGGCCGAGAACGACCAGCTGCTGGCCGCGCTGTCGGCCATCCTGCAGGCCTAGCCCTGATGGCTCAGGGCTTGATGCGGTAAAGCTCGATCAGGCAAACGGACGCGGCGGCCGTCGCCCTCGCGTCCGAGCGCAGCTCGAACAGGGCCGTGGTTTGGCTGAGCAGCAGGCAATCCCAGGTATCGAGCGCGATCTCGGGATCGTTCGCGAGCCTGCAGCGGACATTGCCTTGCTCGCAGAACAGCAGCGTCCAGTTCGCCATCGAGCCGACCGAGATCGGCCGTGGCTCCAGCGGTAGCCGACGAACGCTGTGGCGATAGCGCTCGCGGCGCGACATCACGTTCAGATCGGTGATCGCGCCGTCGAGGAGCCGTGCCTGCAGCGGCCTGTCCGCCGCGAACTCGAACGGAGCGCTCGTCGGCGTGACGGTCTTGATGCCGCCACCGGAGCCGAAATCGAGTTCCATCCCAGCGCCTTCGAGCACGCACAGCGTGCGATCGATGCCGGGGAAGGATGAGAACGGGCCGTCCTGCGCGACCACGGCCATGCTGACGCGCCACTCGAGCGTGTCCAGGCTCGCGGCGGACGGAAAGATCGCGATCTCGCGCGTCTCTCCGCCGCCGTTCTTCCAGGGCATGCGCGCATAGGACTTCGCGCGCAGAACCTTGAAGCGATCCGGGCTTGCGTGCATCAGTCGGTGATGCCCGGAAGATCCAGTCCGCGCGTGCGTGCGCAGTCGATCGCGATGTCGTAGCCGGCATCGGCATGACGCATGACGCCGGTACCCGGATCGTTCCAGAGCACGCGGGCGAGGCGCGCATCGGCTTCGGCGGTTCCGTCGCAGACGATGACCATGCCCGAATGCTGCGAGAAGCCCATGCCGACGCCGCCGCCGTGATGCAGCGAAACCCAGGTCGCGCCCGATGCGGTGTTGAGCAGCGCGTTGAGCAGCGGCCAGTCGGAAACCGCATCCGAGCCGTCCTGCATCGCCTCGGTTTCGCGATTCGGCGAAGACACCGAGCCCGAATCGAGATGATCGCGGCCGATCACGATCGGCGCCTTGAGTTCGCCCGAGGCGACCATCTGGTTGAACGCGCGGCCCAGGCGATCGCGATCGCCGAGACCGACCCAGCAGATGCGCGCGGGCAGGCCCTGGAAGTGAATGCGCTCGCGCGCCATGTCGAGCCAGTTGTGCAGATGCTTGTCGTCCGGAATCAGCTCCTTGACCTTCTGGTCGGTCTTGTAGATGTCTTCCGGATCGCCCGACAGCGCGGCCCAGCGGAACGGGCCGACGCCACGACAGAACAGCGGACGGATGTAGGCCGGAACGAAGCCCGGAAACGCGAAGGCATCGGTGACGCCACGATCGAAAGCGACCTGGCGGATGTTGTTGCCGTAGTCGAAGGTCGGAATGCCCTGCTTGTGGAACTCGAGCATCGCCTTGACGTGCACGGCCATCGAATCCTTCGCGGCCTCGGCGACGGCTTTCGGATCGCTTGCGCGCTTCGACTCCCATTCCTCGACCGTCCAGCCGAGCGGCAGGTAGCCGTTGACCGGGTCGTGAGCCGAGGTCTGGTCGGTGACCGCATCGGGCTTCACGCCGCGCTTGAGTAGCTCGGGCAGCACTTCGGCCGCGTTGCCACGCAATGCGACCGACAGCGCCTTGCCCGTGCGCTTGCAGTCTTCGAGGATCGCCAGCGCCTCGTCGAGATCCTTGGCGCAGACGTCGACGTAGCCCGTGCGCAAGCGGAAATCGATGCTCGACTGACGGCATTCGATGGCCAGGCAGCTCGCGCCGGCCATGGTCGCGGCGAGCGTCTGCGCGCCGCCCATGCCGCCGAGGCCGGCGGTCAGGATCCAGCGGCCCTTGAGGCTGCCTTCGTAATGGCGGCGGCCCATTTCGACGAAGGTTTCGTAAGTGCCCTGCACGATGCCCTGCGAGCCGATGTAGATCCACGAGCCGGCGGTCATCTGGCCGTACATCATCAAGCCCTTCTTATCGAGCTCGCTGAAGTGCTCCCAATTGGCCCAGTGCGGCACCAGGTTGGAGTTGGCGATCAGCACGCGCGGCGCATCGCGGTGCGTGCGGAACACGCCGACCGGCTTGCCCGATTGCACGAGCAGGGTCTGGTCATCCTCGAGCCGCCGGAGGGCGGCGACGATGCGATCGTAGCTGTCCCAATCGCGTGCGGCGCGGCCGATGCCGCCATAGACGACGAGCTCTTCAGGCCGCTCGGCGACGTCCGGGTCGAGATTGTTCATGAGCATGCGCAGCGGCGCTTCGGTGAGCCAGCTCTTGGCGCTCAGCGTGCTGCCGTGCGCTGCACGGATGGTGCGGGTCTTGTCGATTCGACGCATTCGGAATACCTAGAAGTTCAGGCTTGAGGGCTTTGTGCGAACTCGATGCAGCGCGAGAGCACGGTATGCAGGACGGAGCGCAGCGGCGCTGCGAACTCCGCGTCGTAGGGTGTCGGCCAGTTGTCGGAGGACACGGCGCCGATGGGTTCTTCGATGTAGCCGCGGCAGGCCAGCTCCATCTGCAGCGCATGAACGCCATCCTGCGGGCGACCGTAGTGGCGCGTGATGTAGCCGCCCTTGAAACGGCCGTTGAGCACGTGGCTGTAGCCGGAGCTCGCACAGGCGCCTTGTGCTGCGATGCTCAGCGCCGGATCGCAGGACTGGCCGCTGTTGCTGCCGAGATTGAACTGCGGCAGTTCGCTCTCGAACAGGCGCGGAATGCGCGAGCGGATCGAATGGCAATCGTAGATGACCACGCGCGCATGCAGCTGGCGCAGGCGCGCAAGCTCTTCGCGCAAGGCGGCGTGATACGGATCGAAGTAGCGTGCGCGGCGATCGTCGATCTCGGCCGTACTCAGCGGCGTGGCGTCGCGATAGAGCGGCTCACCATCGAAGGTCGTGCTCGGACACAGCTCGGTGGTCGCCATGCCTGGATAGAGCGAGATTCCCGATGGGTCGCGATTGACGTCGATGACGCTGCGCGAAACCGTGGTGCGCACGATCGTCGCACCGAGCGCCGTCGCGAACGAATACAGATCGCCGATCCACCAGTCCGCATCCTTGCGCGCGAGCCAGGGCGAAACGAAGCGTGATTCGACTTCGCGCAGGTCGGTGCCGGAATGCGGAATGCTCAGCAGCAGCGGCGCGTCGCCGCGCGTGACGGACAGCCAGTCGCTCATGTCGCTCAACGAGCCTCCGGCAGGACCTGCGGCAGTCGAACGCCGACCGCGTTGGCGATCGCACCGCTGCGCACGAGCGCGGTCGCATTCTCCATGTCCGGATACAGGTAGCGATCGTCTTCGAGCGTGGCGACGCGCTCGCGCAGCGCCGAGCGCGCCGCTTCGAGCGGCGAACTCGACTTCAGCGGCGCGCGGAAGTCGCAACCCTGCGCGGCCATCAGCAATTCGATCGCGATGACCGCGGTGGCGTTCTCGACCATCGGCAGCAGGCGGCGCGCGCCGTGCGCGGCCATCGACACGTGGTCCTCCTGGTTCGCCGAAGTCGGAATCGAATCGACGCTCGCCGGGTAGGCGCGCTGCTTGTTCTCGGAGACCAGCGCGGCCGCGGTGACCTGCGGAATCATGAAGCCCGAGTTCAGGCCCGGACGCGGCGTCAGGAACGCCGGCAGGCCGGAAATGCCCGGATCGATCAGCATGGCGATGCGGCGTTCGGCGAGCGAGCCGATTTCGCAGACCGCGATCGCGATCATGTCGGCGGCGAAGGCGACCGGTTCGGCGTGGAAGTTGCCGCCCGACAGCGCTTCGTCGTTCTCGGTGAAGATCAATGGATTATCGGAAACGCCGTTGGCCTCGGTTGCGAGGAAACTGGCGGCATTGCGCAGCAGATCGAGGCAGGCGCCCATCACCTGTGGCTGGCAGCGCAGGCAGTAGGGGTCCTGCACGCGATCGTCGTCGACCAGGTGCGAGGCGCGCAGCGCGCTGCCGGCCATCAGTTCGCGCAGGGCTTCGGCCGCCTCGATCTGGCCTTGATGACGGCGCAGCGCATGGATGCGCGGATCGAACGGCGTGTCGGTGCCGCGCGCGGCGTCGGTGGTCAGCGCGCCGGTGACCAGCGCGCTCTGGTAGAGCACCTCGGCTTCGAACAGGGCGGCGAGGCCGACGGCGGTCGAGAATTGCGTTCCGTTCAGCAGCGCGAGGCCTTCCTTGGGCCCGAGCGTGAGCGGCTGCAGGCCGGCGAGCGCCAGGCCTTCGACGGCCGGCAAGCGGCCCGAGGGCGTGTCCACTTCACCGACGCCGATCATCGCCGCGGTCATGTGCGCGAGCGGAGCGAGGTCGCCCGAAGCGCCGACCGAACCTTGCGCCGGAACCACCGGAATGATGTTCGCGGACAGCATGGTCTCGAGAAAATCGAGCGTGGTCGGGCGTATGCCCGAAGCGCCCTGGCCGAGGCTGGCGAGCTTCAGCGCCATCATCAGGCGCGTGATGTGGGTCGGCAGCGGCGCGCCGGTGCCGGCCGCGTGCGAGAGCACGATGTTCTGCTGCAGCCGTTCGAGATCGGCGTTCTCGATGCGCACCGAAGCGAGCTTGCCGAAGCCCGTGTTGATGCCGTAGACCGGCTCGCCGCGCGCCAGGATGCGCGCGATCGCCGCGGCGCCGTTTTCGATTGCGCTGCGGCAGGAAGCATCGAGCCTCGGTACCGCGCCGCGATAAATCTCGCGCCAGTCCCCGAGCGTCGTCGAGCCAGGCTTGAGTACGATCGCGATCATTGTCCCCTCCAGATGCGGGAATGTAGTGGGTTGAAACCAATCCGGTAGACGAGTTCCGCCGGATCCTGAATGTTCCAGATGGCGAAGTCGGCGAACTTGCCGGCTTCGAGCGTGCCGATGTCCTGCTGCATGCCGAGCGCCTGTGCTGCGGCGCGGGTGGTGCCGACCAGGCACTCTTCGACGGTGAGCCGGAACTGCGTCGCCGCCATGTTCATCGCCAGCAGCAGCGAGGTCATCGGGGAAGTGCCCGGGTTGCAGTCGGTGGCGATCGCGATCCGCGCGCCGTGGCGACGCAGCAACTCGACCGGAGGCAGCTGCTTCTCGCGCAGGAAATAGAAGGCGCCCGGCAGCAGGACGGCGACGGTGCCCGCACGCGCCAGCGCTTCGACGCCGGCCTCGTCGGTGTACTCGATGTGGTCTGCCGACAGTGCCGAATACCGTGCGGCCAACGCAGCACCGCCGAGATTGCTGAGCTGATCCGCATGCAGGCGCACGCGAACGCCGAGCGCGGCCGCGGCGTCGAACACGCGTCCGATCTGAGCCGGCGAGAACGCGATGCCCTCGCAGAATCCATCGACCGAATCGACGAGACCATCGGCAGCCAATGCGGGCAACATCTGCTGGGTTACGGCCTCGATGTAGGCATCGGCATTGCCGGCCATTTCGGGCGGTACCGCATGTGCGCCGAGAAAAGTCGTGTGCACATGAACGGGGCGCAATGTGGCGAGCTTGCGTGCCGCGCCGAGCATGCGACGTTCGGATTCGAGGTCCAGTCCGTAACCCGATTTGATCTCGATCGTGGTGACGCCCTCCGCGATCAATGCATCGAGTCGCGGCAAGGCCTGCTCGATCAGCTGATCGATGCTCGCTGCACGCGTAGCGCGCAGGGTCGACAGAATGCCGCCGCCCGCTGCGGCGATCTCCTGATACGAGGCGCCGTTCAGGCGCATCTCGAATTCCTTCGCTCGATTGCCGGCGTGCACGAGATGCGTGTGGCAATCGATCAGGCCGGGAGTAATCCAGCGTCCTTCGCAATCGAGGGTTTCGCAGGCGCTGGCGTCGAAGGCGGGAAGATCGCTCTCGGCGCCTGCATGCACGATGCGATCGCCACGCACCAGGATCGCAGCCTTGGAAGCGACGTCTGCAGGGGCGCCGATGCCACTCGCCATCGTGGCGAGCCTGGCATTGCGCCACAGGCGCAAGGAGCTTTGATCTGGTGTTGCGGAAGGCATGAAGTTTGAAGAGCGGGTTGCGCGTACTGTCCGATGTGCGGTTAATGTATAGTCATAATAACTTTCAACGCAAGATCCATCCCAGGTTTCACTGAAGTCTTTCACCGAGGTTCGAGAACATGACGGTTCTTTATGTCGAGCAACTGTTGACGACGGATGGTTGGCAGCAATCCGCTCGCGTGCATCTGCAGGGCGAGCGCATCGCGAAGATCGAGGCGGACGCGGCGATGCAGCCCGGCGACGAGCGCCATGCCGTCGTCGTCCCGGCGATGTCGAACCTGCACAGTCATGCGTTTCAGCGCGGCATGGCGGGGCTCGCGGAGGCGCGCGGCCCGAGCACGGACGATTTCTGGAGCTGGCGCGAAACCATGTACCGCTTCGCTTCGCGCATGACGCCCGATCAGTTGCAGGCGGTTGCCGCGCAGGCCTATGTCGAGATGCTCGAGGCCGGTTATTGCCGCGTCGGCGAGTTCCACTATCTGCATCACGACGCCGATGCACGCCCGTTCGCCGATCCGGCTGAAATGGCCGGGCGCATCGCCGCGGCTGCGGGCGAGACGGGCATTTCGCTGACGCTGTTGCCGGTGTTCTACGCGCATGCGTCGTTCGGCGGTCGGCCGCCGAACGCCATCCAGCGCCGCTTCGTGCATGGACTCGATGACTATCAGCGCTTGATCGAGCGCTGCAAGGAGCTGCTGAGCCATCAGTCGGGGAGCGTGCTCGGGGTGGCTCCGCACAGTCTTCGGGCAGTGACCCCGGACGAACTCACCGAAGTGGTGCAACTGCTGCCGGAATCGCCGGTGCACATTCACATCGCCGAGCAGCTCAGTGAAGTGCGCGACTGCATCGCATGGTCCGGACTTCGTCCGGTGCAATGGCTGCTCGACAATATCGAGGTGGACGCGCGCTGGTGTCTGGTGCACGCGACGCATGTCGACGAGGCCGAGATCATCGGCATCGCGCGCAGCGGGGCCATCGTCGGTTTATGCCCGATCACCGAGGCGAACCTGGGCGACGGCATCTTTCCGGCGACCGAATTCCTGGCTGCCGGCGGGCAATTCGGGATCGGCACGGACTCCAACGTCTGCATCGGCGTGGCCGGCGAACTCTCGCTTCTGGAGTACACTCAGCGCCTGTCCTGCAAGGTCCGCAACGTGATCGGCCTGCGGACGCATTCGACCGGCATGGCCTTGTTTCAGCGCGCGCTGTCCGGTGGGGCGTCGGCGCTCGGTGCTGCCGACGCGGGCATCGCAGAGGGTAGTATTGCGAATCTTGTGAGCTTGGCGGCCGATGAGCCGGCCATGATCTGCCGTCGGGGGGATGCCTTGATCGACTCCTGGCTGTTCGCGGGCGTCGGCGGCATCGTGGATTGTGTCTGGGTCAGGGCCAGCAAGCAGGTCGAACAGGGGCGACACCGTCGACGCGAGTCGATCAGGCGTGCTTATCACCAAGCGATGAAGGAGTTGTGTGCTTGAAGGAAAATGGGGGACGGCCAGTCGTCAGGAAAATGCAGCCGGCTTCAGCTCGAAAGGGCACGCGCTCCGGGCAGGTTCTGACGTCGTTGCACCAGCGCATCCTTGCGGATATCCAGGGCAACATTCTGTCGGGCCGGTGGGAGCCGGGACGTCGGATCCCGGTCGAACATGAGTTGATGCAGCAGTACCGCTGTTCGCGCATGACGGTGAACAAGGCGCTGACGCAACTCGCTCGCGCCGGTGTCATCGAGCGGCATCGCAAGGTGGGCAGTTTCGTCAGCACGCCGCAGTCGCAATCGGCCGTGCTGTCGATTCAGGACATCAAGAACGAGGTCGTCGCGCTCGGCCTGCCGTATCGGTTCGAAGTGGTCGAACGCCGCAAGCGTCGTTCGACGCGCGATGACCGCGCCCTGCTGCATGCGGACGAAGTGGTGCCGGTGCTCGAACTCACCTGCCGTCATTTCGCCAAGGATCAGCCGTTCTGCGACGAGTACCGGCTCATCAACCTGCAGGCAGTGGCCGATGCGGCTTCCGAGGACTTTTCCGCAATTTCGCCGGGCGCCTGGCTACTGCGTCAGGTGCCCTGGGCGGTGGCCGAACATCGCATACGGGCCTCGGGGTCCACGCCGGAGGTTTCGGCGCGCCTCAAGATCAAGGTCGGCACTCCGTGCCTGATCGTGGAGCGCACCACCCGCACCGTGGCCTCGCCGATCACCTTCGTGCGATTGACGTATCCGGGCGCGCTGCACGAGCTGGTCGCGACGTTCACGACGCTGAGCTCCGAGACGCCTTGATCCTCGCGCGCTGCGTTCAAGCGCGTTTCGAGGGCGGCATTTCCGAGCCTGCCGACAGCTCCTGCTGCTGGCGGCCCGCGGCGATCAGGGCATTGCGGAAGTCGGCGCAGATCGGCCTGTCGAGCGTGTCGCGCTCCCAGGCCAGGAAATAGGATTCGGGCAGGTTCAGCGGCCGGTTCACGGGCACGGCGAGGCGGCCGCGGCGCACGTGTTCGGCGATGATCGACACCTGCCCGAGCACGAATCCGCCGCCGTCCTGCGCGGCGTCGATCGCGGCCCCGGCGAGCGAGAACGTCAGCTGACTCGACTGACGCGGAGGCGACAGCCCCACGGACCAGGCCCAGTCGGCCCACGACGGCGGCGGGCGATGGCGGTTCTCCCAGGCGATTTCGATCAGGGGATGCGAAAGCACGTCGCCCTCACTTTTCACCGGATGGTCGCGCAGGAATTCGGGCGAGCACGCGGGAACCACCGCATCGCGGAACAGCTCGGAGAAGCGATCGTAGCGACGCGCATCGGTGCCGTAGCAAAGCCGGAAGTCGATGCTTTCGTCGAGCAGCGCCGGCTCGCGTTCCGAGCCGATCATGCGCAGGCTGACCGCCGGGTTCGCTGAACTCCATTGCAGTATCGGCCGCTGCAGCCAGATGGCGAGCGACGGCGGCGCGCTGATGGCGATGCCCGTTCTGGCGCGCGCGATCTGCAGCCGATGCTGTCCGCGCCGCAGCTCGTCGAAGGCCGTACGTACTTGTTCGTAGTAGATACGGCCCCACGAGGTCAGTGTCAGCGAGCGGCCGTCGCGCTTCAGCAATTTGACGCCGAGCTCGTGCTCGATCTTGTGCAACTGCTGGCTGATCGCCCCAGAAGAGACGCCGAGCTCATCGGCGGCCGCGGCGACGCTCCCGCATCGGACGATGGCTTCGAATGCCTGTATGGCGCGCACCGGCGGCAGCATCGCCACCGTCGTATCCGAAGGGTCTCGAGGAGGGCTGGACATGGCGTGCAAGTCGCTGATGGGTGGCGCGGCGGGAAAGGGAAACCTTGGCGATGTCTTCGCTTGGGAAATTTAATGTACAGTCAAAAAGATTTGTTTGTATAGACTAAAACGGGCTTGGAAATTGCAGATGGAAGCGCCGGGCGGTTTGCGCCTGGTAAGGGAGTTGCGAATGTTCGTGGTAAAGCTTGCTCCTCGCTTCGTCCTGGGCTTGTCGCTCTGGGCGTTGCTGTCTTCCGCAAGAGCGGAGCCGCAGGTCGATCGGGGCGAGTATCTGGTTCGCGCAGCCAATTGCGTCAGCTGCCATACGACTCCGGGCGGCGCCGTGTTCGCCGGCGGCGTGCCGTTCGCGACCGACTTCGGCACGATCTATTCGACCAACATCACGCCCGATAAGGACACCGGCATCGGCAGCTGGAGCTTCGATCAGTTCGAAGCGGCCATGCGCCACGGCGTGCGTCCCGACGGCGAGCATCTCTATCCGGCTTTTCCGTATACGAACTTCACCAAGATCGACGATGCCGATCTGCATGACCTATACGCATATTTCATGAGCCTCAAGCCGGTCAATGCGCCGGCGCGGCCGAACGAGATGCGCTTTCCGTTCAATCAGCGCGCCCTGATGGGCGTCTGGAAGGCGCTGTATTTCAAGCCGGGGCGCTACGTGAACGACGCGAGCCGATCCGAGCAATGGAATCGCGGCGCCTATCTGGTCGAGGCGCTCGCGCATTGCAGCGCCTGCCATTCGCCGCGCAACGCGCTCGGCGCCGAAAAGACCGGCGCGCTGTACACCGGCGGCGTGCTACAGGAGTTCGACGAAGAGCGTGGGCCGGTACCCCGCGCAGCGCCGAATCTCACCGCCGCTCCGTATGGCCTGGGCGCCTGGTCGGAGGCCGACATCGCCGGCTACCTGAAGCCCGGCATCAACACGCGCACGCGTCTGATGGGCACCATGAACGAAGTCGTGCTCAACAGTACGCGCTATCTGAGCGATGCCGACGTGCAGGCCATGGCCGTCTACCTGAAGGGGCTGCCGGCCGCGGGCGACACCGGCCGCCGCCCGAGCAAGGCGGTGATGGAACTCGGCGCCAAGCAATACGACATCCATTGCGGAACCTGCCATCTGCCGACGGGCCTGGGCTCGGACGATACCGCGCCTCCGCTGGCCGGCAGCGCGCTCGCACAGGCGCCCGATCCGTCTTCGCTGATCGACCTGGTGATCAACGGGCCGCGGCTGCCGCAGGAGGCGCCATCGAGCCAGTGGCGCATGCGGCCCTGGCAGTCGATGACGCCGTTCGCGCAGAAGCTCAGCGACGAGCAGGCCGCCGCCTTGCTGAGCTATGTGCGGAACTCGTGGGGCAACGCGGCCGGCGAGGTCAAGCCGAGCGACATCGACCGGCTGCGCTAAGCTTTCAAATGGTGCGCCATTTAGGGCGGCGCACCGCATTTGTGCGCAAGCACAGCGTTTAGCCCTGCTAAATCGTAACCACCCCAGGCTCATTGATTCGAACTTCGATGAGCCGGTAAACAGACTCAGGAAATTGCGCTTATGGCAACGCCAAGCATGACGCTGAAACATGAAGGGAGATTGACTGCTGCGCCGACACGCAAGGGGCAGGGCAGCGTCGATTCGCGGGCGGCTGCGCTCGCCGGCCGGAGCCGCTGAAATGGACTTGCTCGTCATCGCGCTCTACATGGCCGGCATGATCGGCATCGGCTGGTACGCCAAGGCGCGCGCCAAGACGCAGGCCGACTTCCTGGTCGCGGGCCGTCGCCTCGGCCCGGTGCTCTATGCCGGCACGCTGGCGGCATTGGTCATGGGCGGCGGCGCCACGCTCGGCGGCATCGGCCTGGGCTACCAGCACGGCCTGTCGGGTGTCTGGCTGGTGTTCTCGATGTCGGCCGGCGTTGCGCTGATCAGCCTGATCCTGGCCCCGATGATCAACCGGCTCAAGGTCTACACCGTGAGCCAGATGCTGGAACTGCGCTACGGTGACATGGGCACCAAGGTCTCCGGCATCGTCATGCTGAGCTACACGCTGATGATTGCGGTGACCTCGACGATCGCCTACGGCGCGATCTTCTCGGTGCTGTTCGACATCGGCAAGGTGCCGGCGATCCTGATCGGCAGCAGCGTCGTCATCGTCTATTCGGTGCTCGGCGGCATGTGGTCGATCACGCTGACCGACATGGTGCAGTTCGTCCTCAAGACCGCGAGCATCTTCTTCATCCTGCTGCCGATGGCGCTGCTCAAGGCCGGCGGCTTCGAGGGACTGCATGCCAAGCTCGACGCCCAGGCCTTCGACTTCATGAAGCTCGGCGCCGGCAACATTTTCACCTATGTGATTCTCTACGTGCCGACGATGGTGATCGGTCAGGATCTCTGGCAGCGCGTGTTCACCGCGCGCAGCGATTCGGTCGCGCGCTGGGCGGGCCTCGCCGCCGCAGGCTATGGCTTCGCGTATGGCCTTGCGGGCGCGCTGATCGGCATGTCGGCCAAGGTGCTGCTGCCGGGCCTGGTCGGCCGCGATGCGGTGTACACCGAGATCGTGCGCCTGCTGCTGCCGGCCGGCGTCGCGGGACTGGTGGTCGCCGGTGCGCTGTCCGCGATCATGTCGACCTCGAGCGGCTGCCTGATCGCCACCGCCACCGTCGCCAAGGAAGACGTGCGCGGTCGCCGCCGCGACAGCAGCGCGCATGACGAGATCGGCCAGAGCCGCTTCTACATCGTGGTGTTCGGCATCGCCATGGCCGCCATCGCCTGCCTGCTGCAGGACGTCATCGCGGCGCTGACGATCGCGTCCGACATTCTCGTCGGCGGCCTGATGGTGGCGGTGCTCGGCGGCATGATCTGGCGCCGCGGCACCGCGCGCGGCGCGATCGCGAGCATCTTCGCGGGCATGGCCGGAACGCTCGGCACCATGGCCGTGCTGCGCGACATCTACGCCAACCTGCCGATCTACATCGGCCTCGCCGGCAGCCTGGTCTGCTTCATCGTCTTCAGCCTGCTCGACAAGCCGACTTCGACGGCCGTGCTCGCCCGCTGGGATGCGCGCGTCCGCAACTCGAAAGCAGCCGGGTCGAACGCGGCGATCAACGATGCCGTGACGGCGTCGCGCGCGCAGCCGTGAAACACGCCGCGATCGCCCTGCTGCTGATGCTCGCGTTGCCGCTCGCTGCGGCAACGCCGGAGCCTGAGCGCATCGATGCCTGCGCGCTGCTCGATGCGGCGCAGATCGAGCGCGCGATCGGGCATGCGGTCGAGCCGGGTGCTCGCGACGACGCCGGTATGGAATCGAACGGCGCGTGGTCGTCGTCCTGCGTGTGGGCGTTCACGCAGCAGGCCGGCGAGCCGCAGGGCCGCCGCTTCGTGATCCTCAACGCCATGCAGTGGCCGCCCGGCAGCGGACGCGCGCACGAATTCCTGGATTCGTTCCGCGAAGCCGCGGCGAGTGGCGTGCTGGCGCGTCAGCCGAGCGCTCGCGCGTTCGGCGACGAAGCGTTGTGGTGGGGAGACGGACTCGCGGTGCGCAAGCGCGATGCGAGTTTCGGGCTCTCGGTGTTCTGGCCGCGGTCGCCTGCAAAGACGCCGGGCCTGTTGGAAGAGCGCCTGGCGCCGCTGGTGTTGAGCCGGCTCGATCGCCATCAGGCGGCGCTGTCGAAGCACTGATGCATAGCTGATTCCGAGAGGTCGAAAGAGTGCAAGAGTCATCCAAACCCCTGTCAGCGCCGGCCACGCGCAAGCGTTCGTGGTCCACGCGCGCCGTTGCCGCGACGCTGGCCGCCGGCCTGGTCGTCGGCCTGGTCGCCTGCAAGCCTGCCGAGCCCGAGTCCAAGGGCACGCCGGCCAGCCTGCGCCTGCTCACCGAGCAGCAGTACCTCAACACGCTGTCCTACGTGTTCGGGCCCAACATGAAGCCCACCACGCGCTTCTCGGCGCTGCCGCGAACCGACGGACTGCTCGCGAGCGGGGCGGCGATGGCCGGCCTCACCGATACGCAGCTCGAGATGTATCAGAAGACCGCGGCCAAGGTGGCGACGCAGATCATCAGCGAGGACAGCCGCGCCTACCTGATTCCGTGCACGCCCAAGGCGAGCAATGCGGCCGACGCCGACTGCGCGCGCAGCTTCGTCACCGAAACCGCGCCGCTGCTGTATCGCCGCGCGCTGCCGGCCGAGCGCATCGAGGCGCTGGTGACGCAGGCCAACGAAGCGGCCGATGCCCTGCACAGCTTCTACGACGGCCTCGGCGTGGTGATCGAAGGCATGCTGCTGAGCCCCAACATGCTGCTGGTCGCCGAGGTCGCGGAACCCGACCCCGAGCAGCCCGGAACCGAGCGTCTCGACAGCTGGTCGCTGGCGACGCGGCTGAGCCTGTTCCTGTGGAACGCCTCGCCCGACGCCGAGCTGCTCGCGGCCGCCGAAAGCGGCTCGCTGCAGACGCGCAAGGGGCTCGCCAGGGAAGTCGATCGCATGCTCGCGAGCCCGAGGCTCGAAGACGGCGTGCGCGCCCTGTTCGACGACATGTTCGAGTTCGAGAACTTCGGCGTGCTGACCAAGGACGGCACCATCTACCCGAGCTTCACGGGCGAGACGGCGGTCGATGCGCGCGAGCAGACGCTGCGCACGGTGGTCGATCATCTGGTGACGCGCCGTGGCGACTATCGCGATCTGTTCACCACGCGCCAGACCTTCATGTCGCAATCGCTGGCGCCGATCTACAAGGTGGCCGCGCAAGGCCCGGGCTGGACGCCGTACGAGTTTCCGCCCGACAGTCCTTACGCCGGCCTGCTGACGCAGGTCAGCTTCCAGGCCCTGCATTCGCATCCGGGCCGCAGCTCGGCGACCCTGCGCGGCAAGGCGCTGCGCGAGGTCATGCTCTGCCAGGTGGTGCCGAAGCCGCCCGCGAACGTCGATTTCTCGGCCGTGCAGAACCCCGACGGCAACGTCAAGACGGCACGCGAGCGCATCGCCTTCCATCTCAAGAATCCGTCCTGCGCGGGCTGCCATCGCATCACCGATCCGATGGGCCTGCCGATGGAATCCTTCGATGGCGCAGGCCAGTTCCGCCATCAGGAAAACGGTGTCGACATCGATACCAGCGGCAACCTCGACGGCGTCGAGTTCACCGACGTGATCGGCCTCGGCAAGGCGCTGCACGACAATCCGCAGCTGCCGTGGTGCGCGGTGCGCAGAACCTTCGCCTACGCCACCGGCACGCCGAGCGACAGCAACAACCGCCGCGTACTCGAATTCCTGTCGGAACGCTTCACCGACAGCGGCTACCAGCTGCCCGACCTGCTGCGCGAGATCGCGCTGAGCAGCGCCTTCCGCAAGGTCTACGAAAAGCCGGTGCGCAAGCTTCATCCCTTGCCCGACCTGAAATCGGCCCGCTTGCCGGAACCGATGACGAGCAGCCTGTCGGCCCCGCTCGTTCCGAAACTGTGAACGCTCATTGAGGATTGCTTCGATGCTGATCAAAAAGAACCTGAGCCGCCGCCGTGTACTGCGCGGCATGCTCAATGGCGGCGTGGTGACGGTGGGCCTTCCGCTGCTCGATTGCTTCCTCAACGACGGCGGCAACGCCTACGCGAGCGGCGCGCCGATGCCGCTGCGCTTCGGCACCTGGTTCTGGGGGCTCGGCGGCAACAACAGCATCCTGGTGCCCGGCAAGACCGGCACCGACTACGACATTCCGCAGCAGCTCGCGCCGGTGGCGCGTGTGCGCGAGCACGTCAACCTGATCACCAACCTGACCGCGTTCCGCGACGGCGAGCCCAACCTCTGCCATTACTCGGGCTGGATCATCGGCCGCACCGGCAAGGCGCCGGCCGGCAGCGGCGAGCGCCCCGGCGAAACCATCGACGTCACCATCGCCAACGAAGTCGGCCGTTCGACGCGCTTCCGCACGCTGACCGCTTCGGCGACCGGCGATTTCCGCAACACCGTGAGCTACGAGAACGCCAACTCGCCGAACCCGCCGGAGATTTCGCCGCTGGAGTTCTATTCGCGCCTGTACGGCTCCGATTTCCAGGATCCGAACTCGCCGACGTTCACGCCGAGCCCGCGCGTGATGGCGCGCCGCAGCGTGCTGTCGGGCGTGATGGACGAGATCAAGTCGATCGAGAAGACCGTCGGCGCTGCCGACAAGCAGCGCCTGGATCAGTATTTCACCGGCCTGCGCCATCTCGAGAAACAGTTCGACCAGCAGCTCACCAAGCCGGCTCCGATCGCGGCCTGCCATGCGCCGCCGGTGGTCTCCGAAGACCCGAGGATGGGCGTGGACGTGGACATGGTGCAGAAGCGCCATCGCATGCTGACCGACCTCATGGTGATGGCGGTCGCCTGCGATCAGACGCGCGTCTTCAACATGGCGTATTCGAACGCACAGGCCAACACCGTGAAGGCCGGCTACGAAAAGCCGCACCACACCACCACGCACGAAGAGCCGATCGACGCGCGTCTGGGCTACCAGCCCAACCACGCCTACTTCGCGTCGCGTGCGATCGAGGAATGGGCTTACTTCGTCGAGGCTTTCAGCAAGATCAGGGAGGGCGGCGGAACCTTGCTCGACAACATGCTGATCTACGCCAACACCGATCACGGTGATGCGCGCGTGCATGCGCTCGACAAGCTGGTGTCGTTCACCGCCGGCCGTGCGGGCGGTCGCGTGAAGACCGGCCTGCATATCGATGCCGGCGGCTCCGGCGTCACCCGCGTCGGCTATACGGCCCTGCGCGTCATGGGGCTCGAAATCCCGGCCTGGGGCGTCAAGAGCAACCGGACTTCCAACCACTTCAGCGAGATCGTGGCGTGAGGTTCGATCAATCCGCCAAACGATGCTCCGTGAAGCATCTGCTGCTGCTGTGCCTGCTCGGAACCCCGGCTCTCGCCGCTGCGTCCGGCGTTTCGGCCTGGCCGGACAAACCCGGCGAGAAGGAGCAGTTCGAGCCGGTGCCGATGCCGCCGGGCTTCCAGGTCGTCGTCACCGGGCAGGAAGGCCCGGTGTTCGCCGATTCGCGCGGCCACACGCTGTATCAGTGGCCGGTGCGCCAGTTGCGCAACGGCCCGGTCGGTGAGCGCAAGAGCCAGCCGAGCTGCGACAAGACCGTCTACACCGTCAATGCGGGGCTCATGAGCCCGTATCCGGCCGGCTTCGAACTGCCCGAAGTCGCGACGCGCCCGAGCTGTCTCGACGTCTGGCCCGCCGTGCTCGCGGACAAGGACGCCAAGCCGGTCGGCAAGTGGACCATCGTCGAGCGCAAGGACGGCCTGCGCCAATGGGTCTACGACGGCTACGCGCTCTACACCTCGGTGCTCGACGAGCAACCCGGCGAAGTCAACGGCGGGCATTCCGGCAACCCGGGCGAAGTCGGCGTGCGCAAGCCGGTCGAAGCGCCTTCGATGGTGCCTCCGCAGTTCAAGGTCGAGTCGACGCTGCTCGGTCGCATGCTCATGACGAGCGAGAATTTCTCGGTCTACGCGAACGCCAAGGATGCGGCCGGCAAGCCGAGCTGCGCCGGAAAGTGCCTGGATGAATGGAAGCCGATCCTGGCGCCGGCCTACGCCAAGCCGCGCGGCGAGTTCGCGATCGTCGAGCCGTCTCCGGGCATCCGTCAGTGGACCTTCCGCAAGCAGCCGCTGTACACGCACGTCGGCGAGCCGTTCTTCAAGATGTACGGCAGCGACGTGCCGAGCTGGTACAACGTCTACACGCAGCGCACGCCGAAGCCGCCGGCCGACTTCACCGTGCAGGAAAGCCCCACGGGCCTGGTTCTGGCCGACAAGAGCGGCAAGACCGTCTACGTCTACAACTGCGCCGACGACGCGCTCGATCAGCTGGCCTGCGATCACCCGGATTCGCCGCAGGCGTATCGCTTCACGGTCTGCGGTGGCGGTGATCCGAAAGCCTGTCTGCAGCGCTTTCCGTACGTGCCGGCCGCCAGGGATGCGAAGAGCGACAACCTGAGCTGGACGACGATGTGGATCGACCCGATGACGGGCAAGCAGGCCAAGCCCGAGCAGGCCGGCGCGCTGCACGTCTGGGCGTACCGCAAGCGTCCGGTCTACACGCACTTCCGCGACAAGGGGCCGGGCGACATGACCGCCGACCAGTGGGGCGAGTTCTACGGCTATCGCAACGGCTACAAGGCTTTCTGGCTGCGTTCTGATTTTGGACGAGGTGCACCATGACGACATCGACCCGAGCTGCCAAGGCTTCCTTCACGCTGCGCTCGCTGGGTTCGCATTGCGCTGCACTGGCGCTGCTGCTGCCGGTACTGCTGCCGGTACAGGGCAATGCCGCCGAAGCCGGTTCGTCGGTGAAGTCGGAGCATTCCGCCCTGCCCACGCCCAAGGCTGCGCCGCCAGCCGTGGCGAAGGACTGGGCGCCGCCGGACGGCAAGATCGGCTACGTGCTCTGGCATGAAGTTTCGTGGGGTTTGCGCGAGACCGCCGATCACAAGGAAGAGTGCCCGAACGGCTTCAACATCGGGCCGCGCGAGCAATTCGCCGAGGAATTCCCCAACGACGGCAAGAAGCGCACGCTGCTCGAAACCCAGCTCAAGCGCGAAGCCGAAATCTGGATGCCGGACACCTCGCCGGACAAGTTTCCGTTCTATGAGGCCACCGGCAAATACGCGATCGGCGTCGATCTCGACGGCAAGACCACGCCGGAAGATTTCGAGAGCGACGACGGCCGCAAGGGCATCGACAACCAGCTGTTCCGCGTCGTCGGCTGCGTGCGCAATTACCGTCAGGAAGGCGAGCTCGGCATCATCACCACCAAGTGGCGCGCGCAGAAGGCCTTCAACCGCGTGACCTTCGAGATCACCGGCGTCGACAGCCTCACCAACGATCCGGACGTCACCGTCTCGTACTACCGCACGCTCGACACCCTGCTCGCGGGCCCGACCGGCAACTTCGTTCCGGGTGGCTCGCAGCGCGTCGATGCGCGCTGGGGCAAGCGCTTCATCATCAGCGCCAAGGGCAAGATCGTCGACGGCGTGCTGACCACCGAGCCGTTCAAGGAAGTGCAGGTTCCCGAAGACGGCATGGGCGATCCGGCGATCAACATCTTCAAGAGCGCGCAGCTGCGCCTGAAGCTCAAGCCCGATTCGGCCGAAGGCGTGCTCGCCGGCTACATCGACGTGGAGCAGTGGTACTACGCGATGAACACCGCCTGGGCCACGCATCATGCCGCCTACGGACAGGCTTCGGCGGCTTCGATCTACAAGGCCCTGCGCCGTCTCGCCGATGGTTATCCGGACCCCAAGACCGGCGAGAACACCGCCATTTCGGGCGCGATGGACATCAAGCTCGTGCAGGCCTACGTGCTGCATCCGGAGACCGAGAAAGTGGCGAAGACGCCTTGAGCCCGGTGTCGCATCGCCTCGCGACGCTCGCCGATTTCGAGGCCGTCTATGCGATCTACATGGCCGACGAAGTCATTCCGTACCTCGGCTTCGACCCGATGTCCCGCGCCTCGTTTCTCGGCGTGATGCAGGGGCTCGTTGCCAGTCGCGCGTTCTACGTCGTCGAGCGCGAGGGCCGCGTGCGCGGCTTCTACCGCGCGTCGCGAGGCGAGGGGCGTGCGCGCCATGTGGCTCGCCTGGGCACGCTGGCCGTCGCGCCCGAAGAGCAGGGCAGCGGACTGGCGCGGTCGATGATCGAAGCCGCGATCGCGACGCTGTACGCGGACGGCGTCACCCGCATCGAGCTGACCGTGGAAGCCGACAATCCGCGCGCGCAGCGCTTCTACGGCAAGCTCGGTTTCGAGCTCGAAGGCACGATGCGCCACGCCTACAGGCGATCGGACGATTCCGGATACGTGGACCAACTGCTCATGGCGCGGCTGTTGTCTGCAGCCTCGCCCGGGTGACGGCAAGCGCGAATGCATCCATGCGCGATGCGAGCCGCTTTCCGCGGCTAGCGCCGGGCCAGCGAGCGGATTGCTTCGCTGATCTGCCGGACGCCGTTCGAATCGTCCGCGTCGAGGCGGACTACTGCGAGATCACGCGCACCGCTCTGGCCGCGGCCGAAGCCCGGTTCTCCACTCCGAGCTTCTCGAAAACCTGCTCCAGGTGCTTGTTCACCGTGCGCGGGCTGATGTTCAGAATCTCGCTGATGTCGCGATTGGCCTTGCCCCGGCTGATCCACAGCAAGACCTCGGCTTCGCGCGCGGTGAGCGCGAGCGCCTGCTGCAATTGCAGCGTCTGCGCCTGCTGAACGGCTTCCGGGTCGGCGACCTCGCGCAGGCGGTACAGGTACTCGTCGGGCCCGGTCGAGCTCACGAACGAGAATTCGAAACGCCGACCGCCGAGCGCGAGCACCTGCGTCTGCTGCTCGCCGCGCAAGCTTGCGAGCCTGGCCGCGAATTCGGGCGTGAAGCCCTGCGCCGCGGGCATGAGCTCGTGCAGCAGCTGCTCGGCGCGCGGCGTGCTCCACAACAGCCGGCCGCTCGCATCGGTCGACACGAGGTAGCGGCCGGTCGCATCGAGCGCCGTGCGTGAGGCATGCGCCATGCGCGCGTTCGCCAGATGCACGCGAATCCGCGCGAGCAGCTCGCCGACGACGATGGGCTTGGGCACGTAATCGACGCCGCCGGCCTGCAGCCCGCGCACCACGTGCTCGGTTTCGGTGAGCCCGGTCATGAAGATCACCGGCACGTGCGACAGCAGCTTCTCGCGCTTGAGCCGCCGGCAGGTTTCGAAGCCGTCGAGGCCCGGCATCACCGCGTCCATCAGCACGAGATCGGGCGTGATCTCGTCGAGCAGGGCGAGGCAGTTTTCGCCGCTCGTCGCGACGAGCACGGTGATGCCCTCGCTTTCGAGCGTATCGGTCAGAAAGCTCAGGCTCTCCGGCGTGTCGTCGACCACGAGCACGACGTCCCGGCGCGCACCCGCTGCGTCACTCATCCTGGCTTTCCTCCTGCTCCGGCAGCTTGCTGCGCGCGGATTCGAGCATCCGCAGATAAGACGGCAGATCGAAACGGGTCACGGCCTCGCGCAGGCGCGCGATGAAGGCGCGACCCTCCGCATGCTGGCTTTCGAGATCGCGCAGCCGGGCCTGGATGCCGCGCACGTGGCCGATGCGGCCGAGCTGGCGCAGGGCGTCGAGATGCGGGCGCAGCGACACCGGCACGTCGAGGCCATCGGCCGGCGGCGGCGCCAGCTCGGACGGCAGGGCCTCGTATTGCCATTGCAGCCGCAGCAGGCTGCCGACGCGTTCGAGCAGCACTTCGACGTCGAACGGCTTGGTCAGGAAGAAATCGTGCAGGCCGGCGCTGGCGATGTCGCTCTGCAGGTCGTGCGCATTGGCCGAGACCATCAGGATCTTGAGTTCGCGCCTGCCCTGGGCGCGCAGGCGCTCGGCGACCTGCCAGCCCGAAAGACCGGGCATCGTCACGTCCAGCGTGATCAGGTCGGGCTCGGTGCGGCTCGCGATCTCGAGCGCCATTTCGCCGTCGCGCGCGGTCATCAGCTCGAAGCCGAGCGGCTTGAGCAGCGCTTCGACGAGCTCGACATGCGCCGGATCGTCGTCGGCGATCAGGACGCGCTTGCGCTCGCCCGCGTAGCCGCTGATGCGATGCCGCGGACGCCGGTCGTCGCGCGTCTCGCTGGTCTCCGACAGCAGCAGGCGCACGGTGAACGTGCTGCCGGCGCCCGGCGTGCTGCGCACCACGATCTCGCCGCCCATGATCTGCACGAGCACTTTGGTGATCGTGAGTCCGAGCCCGGCGCCCGGAACCGCGCGGGCGCCCGGCATGCCGCCGCGCTCGAACGGCTTGAAGATCGATTCCATGTCCTGCAGCCGGATGCCGATGCCGGTGTCGGAGATTTCGAATTCGGCGACCTGGTTGCGGTAGCGCACCGCGAGCGCCGCATGTCCCTCGCCGGTGAACTTGATCGCGTTCGACAGCAGGTTGATGAGCACCTGGCGCAGGCGCTTCTGATCGGCGTGCACGAGCTTGGGCAGATTGGGCGCGCGCTCGTAGCGGAACTCGATGCCTTTGGCCGCCGCCTGCACGCGGAACATGTCGACGAGCTGGTCGAGCAGCTCGTGCAGGCGGATCTTGTCGCGCGAGAGCCGGATCATGCCGCTCTCGATCTTGGAGATGTCGAGCAGGCCGTCGACCAGGTTCGACAAGTGCTCGGCACTGCGGCGAATCACGCGAATGGCGTTCTCGGGCGGATGCTTGGGCTCGCGCTCGAGCAACTGCGCGTAACCGAAGATCGAATTGAGCGGCGAGCGGATCTCGTGGCTGATGCCGATCACGTAGCGGCTCTTGGCCTCGTTGGCCGCTTCGGCGACTTCCTTGGCTTTTTGCAGCGCCGCGTCGGTGCGCTCGTGCGCCTCGATCTCCTCCATCAGCATCGCGGTCTGCCGGGTCGATTCGATCACCGCCGAGTTGCGCGACTCGTGCGCGAGCACGAGCAGCCACGACGCCACGCCGGAGACGATCAGCAGGCTCAGGAACACGATCCACAAGGTGTTGGCGATCACTTCGCGCTGCGCGGGCGCCTGCGTCGCGTACTGCAGGTAGATGAAGGCGAGCAGGCAGCCGATCGCGACCGTGAACAGCAGCAGGATGCCGAGGAACTGGCCGATGCTGCCGAGCCGAACGGTCTGCTGCAGCGGCTTGGGCAGCAGGCCGCGCAGCAGCGCCGCGATCTGCTGGCCGAAGCGGCTCTGGTCCTTGCAGAGATCGTGGCAGCGCGCCTCGAGCGTGCAGCAGAGCGAGCAGATGTAGCCGTCGTAGGCCGGGCAGGCGGCCATGTCGCGGCGCTCGAACAGGTTCTCGCAGATGCTGCAGCGCAGCTCGCCGGGCTCCTGCAGCTCGGGCGCGGGCTGGCGCGCGAGGTAGTAGCGTCCGCGCGTGCCCCAGGCGATCAAGGGCGATGCCACGAACGCCACGCCAAAGCCCACGAACGGCGCGAGCGCCTGCGCGAGATGGCCGAACAGGCCGAAGAACGCGGCGGTCGAAATGACGATCGACGCCAGCATCGCGCCGACGCCGACCGGGTTGATGTCGTACAGGTGCGCGCGTTTGAATTCGATGTACGAGGGCGAGAGCTTGAGCGGCTTGTTGACGACGAGGTCCGCCGTCAGCGCGCCGATCCAGCCGACCGCGAAGTTCGCGTAGAGCACGAGGATGCTCTCGATCACGCTGAAGATGCCGATCTCCATGAGCAGCAGCGCGAGCAGCACGTTGAACACCAGCCAGACCACGCGCCCCGGATGCGCATGCGTGAGCCGCGAGAAGAAGTTCGACCAGGCGATCGAGCCCGCGTAGGCGTTGGTGACGTTGATCTTGAGCTGGCAGGTGACGATGAAGACGCCGGTCAGCGCGAGCGCAACCGAGGGCGAGCCCAGCATTTCACCGAAAGCGACGAAGAACATCTGCGTGGGCTGCGTCGCTTCGGATGCCGCGACGCCATGCTGGATCGCGAACACCGCGAGCAGGCCGCCGGCCGCGAGCTTGAGCCCGCCCATGAACACCCAGCCGGGCCCGGTGGCGATCAGCGCGCTCCACCAGCGCCAGCCGCCGACGGTCTTGCGGTCGGGCAAAAAGCGCAGGTAATCGGCCTGCTCGCCGATCTGCGGCAGCAGCGACAGCAAGGTCGACGCCGCGACCGCGAACAGCAGCACGTCGGGCCCGCCGCCGGTGCTGCCGTGCGCGCCCGAGAATCCGGTCCAGGCTTCGATCGCCTCGGGCCTGGCGATCGCGATGTAGAGCAGCGGCGCGAGCTGCAGCAGCAGCCAGACCGGTTGCGTCGCGATCTGCATGCGGCTGATCAGGCTGATGCCGTACAGCGCGATCGGAATCACCACCAGCGCGCTGATCAGGTGCGCGATCCACAGCGGCAGGCCGGTCACCATGTGCAGGGCCTGCGACATGATGCTGGCTTCGATCGAGAACAGCAGGAAGGTGAACGAGGCGTAGATCAGCGAGGTGATCGTCGAGCCCATGTAGCCGAAGCCGGCGCCGCGCGTCAGCAGATCGATGTCGAGGCCGTAGCGCGCCGAATACGCCGCGATCGGCAGGCCGATGACGAACATCAGCGCACAGACCAGCGCGATCGCGAGCATCGCGTTGGTGAAGCCGAACTGCAGCGTCAGGCTGCCGCCGATCGCTTCGCAGGCCAGGAACGAAATCGCCCCGAGCGCGGTGTTGGCGATCACGAACGACGAGCGCTTGCGCGCGCTCGACGCGGTATAGCGCAGCGCGTAATCCTCGAGCGTCTGCGTCGCCACCCACTTGTTGTACTGGCGACGCTCGCGAACGATGCGCTGGCGGGGATTCTGGACCACGAATGTTCCTTGGGGAGCTTGCTTAGCCCAATGCGAGCCCCGCACCGACGACGACGCCGAGCCACCCCGTCGCACGCGCGAAACGGGAATCGCGACGCTGCGCATAGGCTCCGAGCGCAAGCCCGACGATGTGCAGCGCCGCGGTCTGGATCAGAAAGCCGCTCGCGTAGAGCAGCGGATGCGCCAGCTGCTGCAGTTCGATCCCATGCGCCGCTCCATGAAACAGCGCGAACAGGCCCACCAGCGGAATCGCGATCGGCAACGCCGCCCGCCAGGCCAAGGCGACGGCCAGCCCCAGCGCGAGCAATGAGACGACGATGCCGCCCTCCATCGTCGGCAGGCTCGCGGCGTGCAGCGTCAAGGCGCCGACCGCCATGAGCGCGACGAAGCTCGCCGGCAGCCACACTCGCGCACGTCCGCCGATCTGCGCGGCCCAGACGCCGACGATCAGCATGGCGAGCAGGTGATCGAGCCCCAGCAGCGGATGCACGAGCCCCTGGAAGAAGCTCAGCGACGCGGGCTCGTGTCCCGGATGCGCCTGCGCGAGCGGGCCGACGAGGCACAACAGCGCGAACAGCGAACAGCGGTGGACGGCTTTCACTCGAACAGTTTTCACTCGAAGTCTCTCCGGTCGGCGGCTCATGCGGTTTTAGAACGTCTCGGGCAGTTCGCGCGGCACCAGCCCGCCGGCCTGCGCGATGAAGCGCGCAATCTCGTGCACGCCCTTGTTGGCCTTCAGGTTGGTGAAGATGAAAGGCCGCTCGCCGCGCATTTTGCGGGCATCGCGATCCATCACCTCGAGCGAGGCACCGACCAGCGGAGCCAGATCGATCTTGTTGATCACCAGCAGGTCCGAGCGCGTGATGCCCGGGCCGCCCTTGCGCGGAATCTTGTCGCCGGCCGAAACGTCGATCACGTAGAGGGTGATGTCCGCGAGTTCCGGCGAGAACGTGGCGGCCAGGTTGTCGCCGCCGCTCTCGACGAAGATGAGTTCCATCGCCGGGAACTTGCGGTGCATCTCGGCCACCGCCGCGAGATTGATGCTCGCGTCCTCGCGGATCGCGGTATGCGGGCAGCCACCGGTTTCCACGCCCATGATGCGCTCGGGCACGAGCGCGCCGGCGCGCGTGAGAAACTCAGCGTCTTCCTTGGTGTAGATGTCGTTGGTGATCGCGGCCACGTCGTAGACCTGGCGCATGAGTTTGCAGAGGCGTTCGGTGAGCGCGGTCTTGCCGGAGCCGACCGGGCCGCCGATGCCGACGCGCAAGGGGCCGTGCGAAGGAAGGGATATCGACTTCGTCGTCGACAGCGGAGCGGCCAGCGGACTGTTCATGAGCGGAAGAGCCTCGTGTATTGGGTTTCGTGACGCAGAGAGCAGAATTCGAGTTTCGGGGCCGACGTGCCGAGCTCGTCGAGATCGGCTTCGAGCGCGCGTGCGGCGGTGCCGGCGACGCAGCCGGCCAGGGTGGCCAGCGTGATCTGGCCATCGGTCTGGCCGAGTGGAACCAGGCGCACGCCGGCCGATACCAGGTTCGCGACGGTGGCATGCAGGAAGGCACCGAGCGCGGGTTCGAGCGCGATGCCATGCGCGGCGCAGGCCAGCGCCATCGTCACCGCCTGTACGACGGGCGCATCGCCCTGGCGCTCGGCAAAGGCATCGAGCAGCGCATGCGGCCAAGCGCGCCGGGTGACGAGCAGAAACGCAGCGCCCTGCTGGCGCGCTTCGAGCGCGGTTTCGCTACTCGCACGAAACGCGCTCGCGAGCTCGCAGATTTCGTCGAGCTTGCCTGCATCCTGTGCGCAGCGGTAAGCCTGAGCGAACAGCACCGCATCGATCCAGCCGCCACCGCGCGAAATGACCGTGCTCACGAAATCGACGAGCGTCGCGACATTGCGCACGCTGCCTTCCTCGACGGCCCATTCGAGGCCATGGCTGTAGCTGAAGGCGCCGATCGGATAGCTCGGCGAACTCCAGACCAGCAGGCGATAGAGGTCGGCCTCAGTGGCCATGCGAGGCGCCCGTGAACACGAACGGATGCTCGTGCTGCTGTGCATGCGAATGCGCGTTCGCGTAGGCGCCGGACTCCGGCGTGAACGGAGCCTGCAGATGCCGCACTTGCGCGCCGAGACCGATCAGCATGTCGGTGATCACATGGTCCTCGCGGATCAGGATGCGATCGGCTTCGAGCTGTGCGGGCAGATGTCGATTGCCGATGTGCCAGGCGAGCCTGACGAGCTCCTGCGCGCTGCCGGCCCTGACTTCGGTCAGCGATTCGGGCGCCGCGATGACTTCGACGATACGGCCGTCGTCGAGGGCGAGGCCGTCCCCATGATGGAGCACGGTGGCGCGCGCGAGGTCGAGCAGGAAGTCGGTGCCGGCGCTGGCGACGTAGCGGAAGCGGCGACGGTGGCGGGCGTCGTAGTCGAGGGCGATCTGGTCGCTGGCGGTGGTGTTGGGCCAGGTTCCGGCGGGGAGGATTTCTTGGGCTCGGTTCATTTTTAGTTCCTGGCGCAGTTGAGCACTGAGCGCTTTTGACCTCGCCGTCTTATATCTCGCTGAGGCAAAAGCAAGTGGCAAAGCCGAGATTGCTGTCGATTGTCCCCTCTCCCGCTTGCGGGAGAGGGTGGCGCGTAGCGCCGGGAGAGGGAGAGCTCGAAGAGGGAGCTCACCTTGCGGACAAACCCTCTCTCCCCGCCATTGGCGGGACTCTCTCCCGCAAGCGGGAGAGAGGACAAGCCTGCGACTTTCAACTGCTGCGCGGACTTCGGGGCCTGCGCTCGATGCCCGACCGACGGCATCAATGTCCTCGGGCTGGCGCACGCTCCGATACTCACGAACGCAAACATCAAAACAAGAAATACCGCTGCGCCATCGGCAAGACTTCCGCCGGCTCGCAGGTCAGCAACTCGCCGTCGGCACGCACCTCGTACGTCTCCGCATCGACCTCGATCACCGGCATCGCATCGTTCAGCACCATCGAGCGCTTGCCGATGCCGCCGCGCGTATTGCGCACGGCAACGACCGGTCGCGACAGGCCCAGGCGCCGGGCGCCGTCGGATGCGGCGAACGCCCCGCTCACGAACAACAGTGAAGATTCGATCCCCGCGCGCCCGAGCGTGCCGAACATCGGCCGGTAGTGCACCGGCTGCGGCGTCGGGATGCTCGCGTTCGGATCGCCCATCGGCGCGGCCGCGATCATGCCGCTCTTGAGCACCAGGTCCGGCTTCACGCCGAAGAACGCCGGTGACCACAAAACAAGGTCGGCGAGCTTGCCGACTTCGACGGAGCCGACGTGATCGCTGATGCCGTGCGCGATCGCCGGGTTGATCGTGTACTTGGCGATGTAGCGACGCGCGCGAAAGTTGTCGGCGCCATCGCGGTCGGGCGCCAGCAGGCCGCGCTGGACCTTCATCTTGTGCGCGGTCTGCCAGCAGCGCAGCACGGTTTCGCCGATGCGGCCCATCGCCTGGCTGTCGCTGCTCATCATCGAGAACGCGCCGAGATCGTGCAGGATGTCTTCGGCCGCGATGGTCTCCTTGCGGATACGCGATTCGGCGAACGCCACGTCCTCGGCGATGCGCGGATCGAGGTGATGGCAGACCATGAGCATGTCGAGATGCTCGTCGAGCGTGTTGCGCGTGTAGGGCCGCGTCGGGTTGGTGCTCGACGGCAGCACGTTCGGCAAACCGGCGACGCGAATGATGTCGGGCGCATGGCCGCCGCCCGCGCCTTCGGTGTGGAACGCGTGAATCGTGCGGCCCTTGAACGCCGCGATGGTGGATTCGACGAAGCCGCTTTCGTTGAGCGTGTCGGTGTGCAGCGTGACCTGTACGTCGAGTTCGTCGGCCACGCTCATGCAGCAGTCGATCGCGGCCGGCGTGGTGCCCCAATCCTCGTGCAGCTTGAGGCCGCAGGCGCCGGCCATCACCATTTCCTCGAGCGCGGCCGGCTGGCTCGCGTTGCCCTTGCCGAACAGGCCGATGTTCATCGGCAGCGATTCGCAAGCCTGCAGCATGCGCGACAAGTGCCAGGGCCCCGGCGTGCAGGTGGTGGCGAGCGTGCCGTGCGCGGGGCCGGTGCCGCCGCCGAGCATTGTCGTGATGCCGGCGTACAAGGCCTCGTCGACCTGCTGCGGGCAGATGAAGTGAATGTGCGTGTCGATCGCGCCCGCGGTGAGGATCTTGCCTTCGCCGGCGATCACCTCGGTGCCCGGGCCGACGATGATGGTCACGCCCGGCTGCGTGTCCGGGTTGCCGGCCTTGCCGATCGCGACGATGCGCCCGTCCTTCAATCCGACGTCGGCCTTGACGATGCCCCAGTGATCGAGAATCACCGCGTTGGTGACGACGGTGTCGACCGCGCCCTGCGCACGCGTGATCTGCGACTGGCCCATGCCGTCGCGAATCACCTTGCCGCCGCCGAACTTCACTTCCTCGCCGTACAGGGGCTGGCCGTCCGCGAGACCGGCGGTGTGATCGTGCTCGATGCGGATGAACAACTCGGTATCGGCCAGGCGGATGCGATCGCCGATGGTCGGTCCATACATGCCGGCATAGGCGCGGCGCGTGATCGTGTTGGCCATGTCAGTTCTTCACATCGAGCGGACCCATCACGTCGCCGCGAAAGCCGATGACGATGCGCGATCCCGAGTAGGCGACGAGTTGCACCTCGCGCGATTGTCCGGGCTCGAAGCGGATCGCGGTGCCGGACGGAATGTCGAGCCGATAACCGCGAGCCGCGATGCGATCGAACTGCAGGCCCGGATTCACTTCGGCGAAGTGATAGTGGCTGCCGACCTGCACGGGCCGATCTCCGGTATTGGCGACGGTCAGCGTGATGCAGGCACGCCCGGCATTGAGCGTGATATCACCGGCTTCGGTCAGGATTTCACCAGGTGTCATGAGAGTGATTCCACGATGGGGTGCGATCAGCGGATCGGCTGATGCACGGTGACGAGTTTGGTGCCGTCCGGGAAGGTCGCTTCGACCTGGATCTCGTGGATCATCTCGGCGACGCCTTCCATGACCTGCGCGCGCGTGAGCACCTGTCCGCCGGCCTGCATGAGGTCGGCGACACTGCGGCCGTCGCGCGCGCCCTCGACGACCACGTCGGTGATCAGCGCGATGGCTTCGGGGTAATTGAGCACGACGCCGCGCTCGAGGCGGCGACGCGCAACCTGGGCCGCCATCGCCACGAGCAGCTTGTCCTTTTCACGCGGGGTCAGATTCATCGGTGCCGTGTTCTCGTTCGGACATCATTTCGTCAGCAGGTCCAGACGCGCGGTAGCGCATCGGGCAATCCCAGGGCCAGGCTGCGCAGTATCGCCGCGATGCGCTTGAGCGCCTCGCGCAAGCGCGCCGCATCGGCCGACAGCATCCGCACGATCAGCAGGCCATCGAAGCTCGTCGCCGCTGCGATCTGCGCATCTTCTTCACTCAGGCGCTCGCGCAGCGCGGGCAGCAGCGCGGCCGCATCGTCTCCGGCATAGAGCAGTGTCGCGCAGGCCGACGCATCGCCGACTGCGAAGGCGGTTTCGCGATGCGCGCGCATGGGCCCTTCGAGATGCAGCGCATCGGCCCAGACCAGCCGGCCGTTGCGCCGCACCCTCCAGGCCTCGTGCAGGCGTCCGCTCTCGTAGCGCTCCCCCATCGCGCTACGGCCGAAGACCACGCTTTCGGTCGCGAGCAGCCGCGCATCGGTCGACAGCTCCACGTCGATCCGGCGGCGCAGTCGCGAGCGATCGAACAGGATGGTCTCCTGCGCGAGCCACTCGAGCGTGGCGCCCGGCTCCACGCGAAGATTCACCGCGACCTGCGCATCGGGCTCCCCCGCAAGCGCCCGATAGAGCTTTTCGGCGGCCTGCGTGCTGACCGTGAGGCGGCTGCCTTGACGAGCGACGATGTCGATGTCGAGCCGATCGCCGCTGGTCAGGCCGCCGCTGGTCGTCAGCAGCACGGCCTGCGGTGGTTCGTCGGCCTCGACATCGGGGAACAGCACGCGACAGGGCGCCCGCTGATACAGATCGGCCAGCCGCGTGCGCCCCTGCGCGTCGCGCGCGTAGGCGATGCGCAGGGCGCCATGCACGCGCTGGTGCGCGGGCGGGGCCAAGCTGATGGGCGTCAGCAGCATGCAGCGTCCTGAGTCATCGGCCTCCCGGCCTGGTCTGTCTTGTCGATCGTCCGCCAGAGTCGTGCCAGCTCCGGCAGGGCGAACGCATCTTGGCACCGGTGGCATACGCAAGCCCTACGTCAAACGCCCCATACCCAAGCCTTCGCTTGCTTCCCTAGCCTGAAAAAGAGCTCACGGCGCCCAGGCAACAGGGGAGGCGCCGAAGCCCAAACCGGCGCCCGCTCAGGACGGTGCCGGCTCTCCACACGAAGAAATCCGGGGGTCGCATGAAGGGGCACAACAGGCAGCACGGGGGCATTTCATCCAGCTTCAAACGCATGGCGTCGGGCGCGGCCGTGTCGGCTTGCGTGCTCGCGGCCGGCCAGGCCGGCGCAGCCGAGATCACGCTGCCGCCGACATCGGTCACCGCAGCGCTGCGCTCGAGTTTCGTGAGCACCAACTACGACGGTCCGGCCGACGACGTCAACGACTTCGTCCTCGACAGCGTGCGCCTGCAGATCGGCGGCAAGGTGACCGACACCATCGGCTTCTCGTTCAACACCGACTACAACAGCGTGACGAGCGAAGTGGTGGTGATCGACGCGATCGGCCAGTTCACGTTCTCCGACCAGTTCAACATCTGGGCCGGCCGCTTCCTGCCGCCGTCGGATCGCGCGAACCTGCACGGACCGTACTACGGAAACGCCTGGGGCTTCGCGATCGACGGCATCCAGGACGGCTATCCGTTCTTCGCCGCGGGCCGCGACAACGGCATCGCGTACTGGGGCGACTTCGATCGCGTGAAGGTTTCCGCGGGCGTGTTCGACGTGCCCTCGACCTCGGCCGCCAACGGTGGCGACGGCAAGGAAGTGGTCTACGCGGCGCGCGTGCACGTGTCGCTGTGGGACATCGAGAAGGGCTACTACCTCAACGGCACCTACTACGGCGACAA
Source organism: Hydrocarboniphaga effusa AP103 (assembly GCF_000271305.1). Classification (GTDB taxonomy): domain Bacteria; phylum Pseudomonadota; class Gammaproteobacteria; order Nevskiales; family Nevskiaceae; genus Hydrocarboniphaga; species Hydrocarboniphaga effusa. Next base: position 1,148,518 of record NZ_AKGD01000001.1, on the reverse strand, counting down.
GGACATCCTGTCGTTCGGCGCGGCCACCCACAGCATCGACGGCGATACCTCGTTCACGATCGACGGCTTGATGGAGAAGAAGCTGCCGAGCGGCGGCGTGGTCAGCATCGAAGGCGAATGGGCGAGCTACGAAGGCAAGTCCGGTGGCTACATGCCCGGCGGCGTCGGCGGCTTCGACAACAGTGACGGCGGCTTCGGCCTGCTGGCCTACCTGTTCCCGCAAAAAGTGGGTATCGGCCAGATCCAGCTGCTCGGCAAGTACGCGACCAACACCTACGAGTTTCCGGCGAGCCCCGACGTCGATCGCGACCAGATCGAGTTCGACGTGAACTACGTGATCAAGGCCTTCAACGCGCGCCTCTCGCTGTTCTACATCGACAACAGCTTCAGCGGCGCCCCGATCGCGGATTACTCGCAGGTCGGCGTCGGCATGCAGCTGCAGATCTGATCCTCGGGCACTCACCCACCTATCACTCCAACAGGTGAAACATGAAATTCGCAAAGCAGTTTGAAGGCATGAAGAAGGCCGGCATCGCCGCGACAGGGCTGGCGATGTTCGCGCTGTCGGCGATGGCGCAGGCCGCCGATACGATCAAGGTCGGCGTGCTGCATTCGCTGTCCGGCACGATGGCGATCTCGGAGACCACGCTGAAGGACACCGTCCTGATGATGATCGACGAGCAGAACAAGAAGGGCGGCCTGCTCGGCAAGAAGCTGGAGCCGGTGGTGGTCGATCCGGCCTCGAACTGGCCGCTGTTCGCCGAGAAGGCGCGCGAGCTGCTCGCCAAGGACAAGGTCGACGTGGTGTTCGGCTGCTGGACTTCGGTGTCGCGCAAGTCCGTGCTGCCGGTGTTCGAAGAACTCAACGGCCTGCTGTTCTATCCGGTGCAGTACGAAGGCGAAGAGTCGAGCAAGAACGTGTTCTACACGGGCGCCGCGCCGAACCAGCAGGCGATTCCCGCCGTCGACTACCTGATGAACGAAGTCAAGGTGAAGCGCTGGGTTCTGGCCGGCACCGACTACGTGTATCCGCGCACGACCAACAAGATCCTCGAAGCCTACCTGAAGGCCAAGGGCGTGAAGTCGGAAGACATCATGATCAACTACACGCCGTTCGGTCATTCCGACTGGCAGTCGATCGTCGCCGACATCAAGAAGTTCGGCAGCGCGGGCAAGAAGACGGCGGTGGTTTCGACCATCAACGGCGATGCCAACGTTCCGTTCTACAAGGAACTCGGCAACCAGAAGATCTCGGCCGAAGACATTCCGGTGGTCGCGTTCTCGGTCGGTGAAGAAGAACTCGCGGGTCTCGACACCAAGCCGCTCGTCGGCCATCTCGCGGCCTGGAACTACTTCATGAGCATCGACACGCCCGAGAACAAGAAGGAGATCGCGGCCTGGCACAAGTTCATCAAGAACGACAAGCGCACCTTCAATGATCCGATGGAAGCGACGGTGATCGGCTTCAACCTCTGGGCCAAGGCGGTCGAGAAGGCCAAGACCACCGACGTCGCCAAGGTCTCCGACGCGATCATCGGCCTGAAGACGCCGAACCTCACCGGCGGCACCGCCGAGATGCTGCCGAACCACCACCTGACCAAGCCCGTCTTCATCGGCGAAATCCGCGACGACGGCCAGCTCGACGTGGTCTGGAAGACCAAGGCCGAAGTGCCTGGCGACGCCTGGTCCGACTATCTCGAAGGCAGCAAGGACATCGAAGCCGACTGGGTCAAGCTCAAGTGCGGCAACTACAACACCAAAACCAAGAAGTGCTCGGGCCAGAACTTCTGATCCGCGTGTCGAACTGGATTCAGTAGCGAAACATTTCCCTGAGGTCTTTTGCCCCGGGCGCAAGCCCGGGGCTCTCTTGATCCCGAGGCAGGAAGCTCTGATCAAGCGTTGTGAGCGAACGCGAGATGCGGAGCGCAGCAACTTGATCAGAGTTTCCTTCAGCCAACGAGAACGACGTGGATATGCGATCCGTCTTCTGCGCCTGTCGAGCCAGCTTGCTGTCCGCGCTGATTCTCGTCGGCCCCATTGCCCATGCGCAGGATGAACCTGCGCCCCAGCCCGCTGCAGAGCCCGCCGTCGAAGCGGCGGCCGCAGCACCACACGATTACGCGGGCTATGTGCATGCCTTGCCCGAGGCGAGCTACTCCGAGAAGCAGGAGCTGCTAAGGCAGATCGTCGAAACGCGCGACGACAGGGCCGGCGGCCTGTTGAAAGCCTTGCTCGACGGTCGCCTCTATACCCACGGAGAAAGCGCCGATGTCGTCATCGCCGATGGCGAAGGCGACACGCTGGCGCTGAGCGATGCGATCAGCGGCGAAGCCGCCGGAACCGCGAGCAGCGACGCACTCAAGAAGATCGGCACCAACAACGCACTGCGCAAGACACTGCGCGGGCTCGTCGCGCAGTTGCAGCTCGCCAGCGAAGACGATGCCGTTCGCCTCGCCGCGGTGCGCGAGATGATGCGCAGCCTCGACGACAGCACCGTCGAAGTCCTGCGCGCGCATCGGGTCAGCGAGACCGATGCGTCCGTGCAGGAGGCGATCGACGTCGGTCTCGCGCTCGCCGACCTGCAAAGCGGCGATCCCGAAGTTCGCCTCGCCGCGGCCGAGCATCTCGACGGCCAGCTCGCGAGCGAGGTCTACAATGCCTTGCTGCCGCTGACCGAGAAGAACGAAGACGGCAGCTACGCCGAACCCGATGCGCGCGTGCGCGCTGCCGCGCAGTCCGCGGTGCGCAGCATCGAAGGCAAGCGAAAGTTCTATGGCGCGGTCGAGACCCTGTTCTTCGGACTGTCACTGGGCTCGGTGCTCGTGCTCGCCGCGATCGGCCTCGCGATCACCTTCGGCGTCATGGGCATCATCAACATGGCGCATGGCGAGCTGATCATGCTCGGCGCGTATACGGCCTACGTGATGCAGCAGCTGATGCCGCAGCACATCGCCGCCGCGACCCTGCTGTCGATTCCGATGGCCTTCGTCGTCTCGGGGCTCGCGGGTGTCGCCATCGAACGCGGCATCGTGCGCTTCCTGTACGGCAGGCCGCTCGAAACCCTGCTCGCCACCTTCGGCCTCTCACTGATCCTGCAGCAGCTCGTGCGCAGCGTGTTCTCGCCGCTCAACCGCAGCGTTTCGACGCCGGAGTTCATGAGCGGATCGCTGGTGGTCAACGATGCGCTGTCGCTGACCTACAACCGGCTCTACATCGTCGTCTTCATGTTCGTGGTCTTCATTGCGCTGCAGACCTTGCTCAGGCGCACCTCGCTGGGGCTCAAGGTGCGTGCGGTCTCGCAGAACCGCGGCATGGCGCGCGCGATGGGCGTCAAGAGCGAGTGGGTCGATGCGGCCACCTTCGGCCTCGGCTCGGGCATCGCCGGCGTGGCCGGTGTTGCGCTGTCGCAGCTCACCAACGTCGGGCCGAATCTCGGGCAGGCCTACATCATCGATTCGTTCATGGTGGTGGTGTTCGGCGGCGTCGGCAATCTGTGGGGCACGCTGATCAGCGGCATGTCGCTCGGCGTCATCAACAAGTTGCTCGAGCCTTATGCCGGGGCGGTGATGGCGAAGATTCTGGTGCTGGTGTTCCTGATCATGTTCATCCAGAAGCGGCCGCGCGGATTGTTTCCGCAGAAAGGCCGGATGGCGGAGGGCTGATCGTGAATCCCAAACCTCGCGGCTCGTTCATCGGCCAGCTGCTGCGCAGCGACCTGGGCAGCCGCATCTTCCTCGCGCTGTTGTTGCTCACGGCGGTCCTGGTTCCGGCGCTCAACCTGCTGGCGCCAGAAGGCTCCGCCCTGCATGTGCCGATCTACACGGTGACGCTGCTCGGCAAGTACATGAGCTATGCGCTGCTCGCGATCGCGGTCGATCTGATCTGGGGTTATTGCGGCATCCTGAGCCTCGGCCACACGGCGTTCTTCGCGCTCGGCGGCTATGCGATGGGCATGTACCTGATGCGTCAGATCGGCCCGCGCGGCGTCTATGGCGACCCGGTATTGCCGGATTTCATGGTGTTCCTGAACTGGAAGCAGCTGCCGTGGTTCTGGCAGGGCATGGACCTGTTCTGGTTCGCGATGCTCATGGTCGTCGTCGCGCCCGCGCTGCTGGCCTACGTGTTCGGATGGTTCGCGTTCCGCTCGCGCGTGACCGGCGTGTATCTGTCGATCATCACGCAGGCGCTGACATATGCCTTGCTGCTCGCCTTCTTCCGCAACGAGATGGGCTTTGGCGGCAACAACGGGCTGACCGATTTCAAGGATCTGCTCGGCTTCGACCTGCAGGCGCGCGGAACCCGCATCACGCTGTTCCTGACCACCGCGCTGTTCCTCGGCCTGGGCTATGCGGCCTGTCGCTTCATCATCGGATCGAAGCTCGGCCGCGTGGTCGAGGCGGTGCGCGATGCCGAAAGCCGCACGCGCTTCATCGGCTACCGGGTCGAGAACGTGAAGCTCTGGCTGTGGACGTTCTCGGCGATCCTCGCGGGTATCGCAGGCGCGCTCTACGTGCCGCAGGTCGGCATCATCAACCCGGGCGAGTTCGCGCCGATCAATTCGATCGAGGTGGTGGTCTGGGTCGCGGTCGGCGGGCGCGGCACGCTTTACGGCGCCGCGCTCGGCGCGCTGGTCGTCAACTACGCCAAGACCTGGTTCACCGCCGCGTTGCCGGAGATCTGGCTCTACGCGCTCGGCGCGCTGTTCGTCGGCGTGACGCTGTTTCTGCCGCAGGGCATCGTCGGCCTCGTCGCCAAGCTCGCGGCCAAGAGGAAAGCCTCATGAATGTCGGTCGCCTGCTCGGCCAGGGCCAGGGCCAGCGCTCGCGCGCGCCCAAGCTCGATCTTTCGCACAACATCATCCTGTATCTCGAAGACATCAGCGTGAGCTTCGATGGCTTCAAGGCGCTCAACAACCTCAACCTCTACATCGAAGCCGGCGAGCTGCGCTGCATCATCGGCCCGAACGGGGCCGGCAAGACCACCATGATGGATGTCATCACCGGCAAGACGCGGCCCGACGTGGGCAGCGCCTGGTTCGGACAGACCGTCGACCTGCTCACCTTGAGCGAACCCGAGATCGCCGCCGCCGGCATCGGGCGCAAGTTCCAGAAACCCACGGTGTTTCCGAATCACTCGGTGTTCGAGAACCTGGAACTCGCGATGGCCGGCGACAAGTCGGTCTGGAAAACACTGATCGCCAAACTGTCGGGCGAGCAGCTCGGACGCATCGACGAGGTGCTCAAGATCATCGGCCTCACCGAACGCGTCGAAGCGCTGGCCGGTGGCTTGTCGCATGGACAGAAGCAGTGGCTGGAGATCGGCATGCTGCTCATGCAAGACCCGGAGCTGCTGCTCGTCGATGAACCCGTCGCCGGCATGACGCCGCAGGAGACCGAGAAAACCGCCGAGCTGCTGACCTCGCTTGCTGGAAAACACTCGGTGGTTGTCGTCGAGCACGACATGGCGTTCGTGCGCTCGATCGCGCGCACCGTGACGGTGTTGCATCAGGGTTCGGTGCTCGCCGAAGGCAGCATGGATCAGGTGCAGAACGATCCGAAAGTGATCGAAGTTTATTTGGGTGATTGAGCGATGCTGACGATCAAGGGCCTCAACCAGTTCTACGGCGGCAGCCACACGCTGTGGGATATCGACATGCGCATCGAAACCGGATCGCGCACCTGTCTCATGGGCCGCAACGGCATGGGAAAGACCACGCTGCTGCGCTGCGTGATGGGCCTGGTGCCGGCGGCGACGGGTGAAATCAGCTTCGATGGCGGAACCGACCTGCGCAAGCTCTCGGCCGACCAGCGTGCGAGCCTCGGCATCGGCTTCGTTCCGCAAGGGCGCGAGATCTTCAGCCAGCTGTCGGTGGAAGAAAACCTGCGCATGGGGCTCATCGCCAAGCGCGAGCGACCCGCCGATGCGCTCGATCGCGTCTACGCGACGTTTCCGATCCTCAAGCAATTCCTGCGTCGCCGCGGTGGCGATCTGTCGGGCGGGCAACAACAGCAGCTCGCGATCGGCCGCGCCCTGCTGCTGCAACCCAAACTGCTGATCCTCGACGAACCCTGCGAAGGCATACAGCCGAACATCGTCCACGAGATCGGCGACCTGATCCTGCGGCTCAACGAAGAAACCGGGCTGACCGTGCTGATCGTGGAGCAGAAGCTGCCGTTCGCGCGCCGCGTGGCGAGCGACTTCCGCATTCTCGACAAGGGCCGGCACGTGGCGCAGGGGCCGATTGGCGATCTGAGCGACGAGATGGTGAGGCATCACCTGACCGTCTGAGGCCGCGCTCCTTCGGCGGTGCGTGCCGACGGTGCCGGGGCTCGGAGGTTCGGCAAGAGTCGTGGCCCGACGCACGCCACTGCCGTCGAATGCGCCGCCGCTCGAGTCAGAAAGCTGCCGTTCGGCAAGCCCAGTGCCAAATCGCCGCCCTGAGTATGGTGACGGGGCTTCCAAGATGATGTTCATAAATTACCGGGACGCCGATGAGGCCCCCTCGAGCGAAGCAAAAGCCATGATGCTGATCGCGGACTTGCAGGCGGCGGCGCAGCGCTTGCTGGATCACAGCCCGGGCGCCGACGTGCTGAGCGTGCCGGTGGCGGCCGGCATCGTGCTGCTGGTCGGACGCAAGGACGCGGTGAAGGACGAAGCCCTTCGACTTCAGGCCGCCGAGTCCGGCTCGCACTAGCGAGCCGCGTCTGGCGATCGAGCGATCGCGCGAAGAAGCGACCCGGGTCGCTTCTAACTCGCAGGCTGCAACAAGTCCCGCCGCTGGAGCACCAGCGAATAACGCGTCGCCCTGGCCTCGTCGATCGCCTGCTCGAGCAGGCGGCGCACACCCGGTTTCATGCCCGCCGAACGTGGCAGCATCGATTCGAACGAACGCTCGTAATGCTCGCGCGGCGCGACTTCGGCACGCAGCTCCAGCCGTGCGCCGTTCGGAACGAGCGCGGGCAGCGTCGCATGCAGCACTCTCGATGCGCCGGGCGCGAGCCGGGTGTCGAAGTTCTCGTGCTGCAAGGACACATCCACATCCCAGCCGATCGTGTCCTGCGCCAGCCGCGTGCCGAGCGGCGACGATGCTTCGATCAGCCAGAGCTCGATGTGCAGCTTGGGCACCATGTAGGTCGGAACCGAATGCCCGGCGCCGGTGTTGGTCACGCTCGCGCTCACTTGCCCTTGCGCGTCGACCTCGATGCGCGTGCTCAGGGCGCTGCGAACCATCTCGGGCGAATGGATGCCCGGCCAGCGATGCTCGCGATCCGGCATGTGGCAGGACTGGCAGCTGCGGCCCTCGGCGGCGTAGCGGCTCTGTCGCCATTGGTTGAGCGTGTCTTCGCGCAGCTTGTTCGCGGTGCGTGGCCCGTCATCGGGAAACTGATGGCAGGTCGCGCAGAACCGGCTGTCCTCGAAGGCCGACGATGCGGTGAATCCGCCATGCGGCGCCTGGCTAGGCGAGGGCGTGGAGGCGCTACGCGATGGCGGGCCGAAGCGTGCGTGCTCGCGCACGTGGCAGGCCGCGCAAACCAGTCCGTCGTGGCCCAGCGTTTGCGGCACGTAAGCCGGCGGCGCTGTCGCGGGCGCGGCGGGCCAGTGGTGCGATCGGGCCATCAGCGCCTTCTGCTCGGCCAGCGGCGCATGGCAATCGAAGCATAGGTTGGCGTCGTCCTGCGGCATCATCTGCAACTGCCAGAGGATGCCTGCGCCCATGGTCTGGCTATGCAGGCTCTGCTTCCAGCTTTCGAACTGCGCGACGTGGCATTGCCCGCAATTGCGCGGGTCCAGCGAGGCTTCGAGTGCGGAGAAATTCGCCGGAGGAGCGCCTTGCGCGGCCAGCGGTTTTTGCCAGTGCCGCGCAAGGAATTCGCCTGCGGGATCGGATGGCGTGCCCGGCAGCAACCGCCATGCCGCGCCCACGCCGACGACGCCGACAACGAGCAGCAGCGCCGCCAGGACGATGGATCGCCTGCGGATCACGCCTTGCGGATTCTCCAGGTGAAGGTTCCGGCGTCGTTCTTGTCTTCGGTCAGCGCATGGCCTTCGACCTTGCAGATGAAGGCGATCGACGATCCGGACGACGGATTGTCGAAGATGATTTCGAGCTCTTCACCGCTGCTGAGTTTCTTCAGCGCTTTCTCGGTGTAGATCTGCACGTGCGGGCAGCCGTAGCCCACGGCATTGAGCTGATAAACGCCATCGTCGCGCTTCACGAAACTGATATTGGCAGCTGCCACGAGCCTTCTCCTGCTGGTTCAAACGGGTTCAAAGATCCAGACCGCTGCGCGACAGGCGCCAGTCTATCCACATCCTGAGCAGCTTCACCGACACGTAGCCGCCCAGCGTCATGCCGGCCAGGAATACCCATCCGCTGAGGTCGCCGTTGGTGACGGTGGCGAAGAACGCACCGATGTTGCAGCCCATGCCGATGCGCGAGCCGAGCCCCATCAGCACGCCGCCGCTGATCGCGAGCACGGCCGTCTCGGTGTTCGGCCACTTCCATTTGAACTCGCCCGAGATGTTGGCGAGCACTGCGGCTCCGACGATGATGCCCACCGACATCATGCCCGGCGCGTTGAGCAGGGGATTGGGGATGCCGTTGTCGAGTCCGAAGAACAGGTTGTCCATCGTGTCGATGCCGGCGAGCGACATCAGCCAGCCGCCCCACTGCGCTTCCTGCGTGGTGATGTACCAATAGCCCGGATCGAACACGCTGTCCTGGATCGAAAGCCCGTCGACATAGCCCATCGCCGAGAGCAGTTCGCCGAAATTGAAGATGCCGTAGTGCTCGCGCAAGCTGCCCGTGACGAGCATCTGCAGGCCGGCGAGGATGCCCAGCCCCAGGCCAGCGAGCGCGGTGTTCTTCGATTGCGTGAGCATCGACCAGATGCCTGCGAGTTCGTCACGCATCGTCATCGGCGCGCTCGTCGCACGCTGGCGCAGGTAGAGCTTGCGGTAGTTCTTCGCATAGATCAGCACCAGCAGCATCAGCGAAGGCACGATCGCCACGAGCAAAGCATTGCCGAACAGATAGCTCCACAGCGTCGCCGGCAGTTTCAGATGATCGGCGACGGTGGTGCCGGCGAGCTGCCACAGATAGCCCGCGGTGAACTGGTCGAACCATCCTTGGGTGATCGACAGCTGCGCCGGCATGTCCTGTGCGGCGGCCCGGGTGGCCCACGACGCCGGAACCAGCACATCGATCCAGCCGTCCGCGGTGACGAACCAGGCTTGCGAGAACGCGATCGAAAACAGCACGAGCGCCGAGGCGAGGTTGCCTTCTCCGCTCTTGTACAGCGAACTCGATGCGCAGCCGCCCGACAGCACCATGCCGAGCCCGAACACAAGTCCACCGACGAGCACGTGCAGGCCGAGCGGATGCGGTTGGAAGCTGTTGATGCCGGTGCTCTGGATCGCAGCCGAGATCAGCGAGTACAGCATCACCGCCACCAGCACACCGACCGCCATTCTGGGCACGCCGACCGCGAACAGGTCGCGCACCGCCGAAGCCATGCAGAAGCGCCCGTACTGCAGCAGCAATCCATAGCCGATGCCGAACCAGGCATAGACCAGCAGATAGCTGAAGCGCGTATCGATGCCCAGGTAAATCGCCGAAGCCAGCAGCGCGCCGAGCAGCAACAGCGCGGCGGTCAGCGGCCCGGAGCGGCGCGAAACCGCAGTGCCTGTCGGCGCTGCGGATCGGGTGATGGTCGATGAGCTCATCGCAACCCGGTCACAGGATGAATTGCAGGCCGAGAATTGTCTGGAAGTTGTCTTGCAGGACCGGATTCGTCGGATTCGGATTGGCGTAGTCGATACGCTGGTGCTCGAGCGTCAGCTTCAGCTGCTGGCCGTTGAGGTAGTAGTTGAAGCCCGCCGCGTTGATGCGACGGTCCAGCGCGCCGCCCGGCAGCTGATACTCCGAGCCGTTGTGGCGTGCGAAGAACTGCAGGCGTCCCGGGCCCACCGGTGACGGCAGCAGATAAGCCGCCTTCACGTAGAAGCCTTCGAGTTCGGTGTTGACCGGCAGCGTCGGGTCCGGGTCTTCGTTGATCGCGTTGCCGAGCGAATAATTGAAGTACGCGCCCGACACGGTGTAGGTGCCGCTGCTGAACGGATATTCGGCGAAGCCGTCGACCGTCCAGGCCTTGTAGTCCTTGCTGTTGCTGAGCTGCGTGTAGTTCGCGTACGCCGCGTCGGCCTGATAATCGTAGGCGGCGCCGATGGTGAAGACGCGCTGCGTGCCGAGATAGGTTCCGCGGTAGCCGTAATCGAACTCGGGATCGAGCGGGCTCCAGTGCACGCGCGCGGTCACGCGCGGCGCTTTCTGCGGCACGTTCTCGCCTTCGCGTCCATCCATGATCGCAAGGCGATACTGGAACGCGGCGTCGGCGAGGTTGCCCCAGATCGCCACACCGGTATCGCGCGTGCCCGCGAACGGCGTGTACGAGATGTCGGAGCGATCGATCGTCAGCGGCTCGAGGCAGGCTTCGAGGTTTTCGCGCGAGAAGGTGTTCTTGAAGCGCCCGGCGATGAAGCGGACTTCGTCGCGAAAATCGAAGGTCAGGTAGGCGTCGCGATAGAAGACATCGCGATCGTCGACGCCGCCACGGCTGTCACCGGTGGCCTCGAGCTGCACGTAGTAGCCGATGACGTCGTTGTACTGGCCGAAGAAGGTCAGGCGGTTGCGGCGCAGATAGGTGTCGGTGCTGCTGCCTTCGTGATTGGCCGAGGTGTAGCTGCGATTCTCCGCCCACAGCTGCAAGGCGTAGTTGATCTGCAGCGAGCTCTGGTCATCCTCGCCGAAGTGGAAGACAGGACCGGCCTGTGCGACCTCGGCGAACAGACCGCAGGCCGCAGTCAGGACAGCCGCCGTTGCCGGAGCAACGCGGAAGCGGGAAACAGTAGGCACGGTCATTTACCTGTGGGACTGGCGAAGTGCTGGTAGTTGGCGTTGAGGCTCTGCACGTCACCGCTGGTGTGGCAGGTGCTGCAGCTTTTTTCGGCGTTCTCGCGCGGGTCGGAAACCAGGCCCTGGTGCGCGATCTCCTGCTTGAGGATGCGCGGATTGCCCTGGTGGCAGCCGACGCACGAGAAATTGACCTTGGCGTGATCGGCGTGCCACGGCGCGGTTTGCTTGTCGGCGCTCGGCAGTGCCGCACGTTTGCCGTTGTGGCACTTGAAGCAGCTCGACGCGCCGAGCCCGCAGGCGTTGGCCAGGGCCACGGGCGAGAAGCGCGCGGCGCCTTCCGACAAGCTCGCCAGCGCTTCGCTGCCCCAGGCATTGGCTTCGGTGTCGGCGGTCAGTTGTTGCTGCGATTGCGGAAACAGCAGCGGCAGCACGCTGGCGGTTGCCAGCAAGGCCGTGCACGCGATCGCCGCATACAGGCCAGCGCGGCTCACCCGGCCCAGCCGGGTCGATATGAAGTGGATTACCTTGTTCACGACTCTCTCTTATGGATCGGTGGACTGGGTTTGGGTGTCGGTGTCGTTCGCGCGTGGTTTGGCGGCGCGTATGTCTTTTTCGCGGAGACCGTCCGCGCACATGCAGGTCGGTCCGTTTCCACGAAAGCGCAGACGGCTCTTGGGTTTCAGCAGGCCCTGCTGCTGCGTGTCCGCTGCGTCGGCTTCCGCTGCCGGGCTTTGCTGTTCGGACTCATCGGCCTGCGCGGCAGGCGTGGCCAAAGGCGACGACAGCGCGATCAGCAGCAGCGCCAACGCAAGCCGATGTCGGCGAGTGATCGGTCGATTCATGCGATGCGATTCATGGATTCGAGTCCTGCCGCCACGCCGGGCATGGAGGCAGGGGATCGTGGTTCCTGGTTCCTGATCAGCCGCCGCAGGGGTTGGGCGGCAGGCCGGGGCCGCTGCCGCCGCCCGATCCGCCACCGCCACCGCCACCCGATCCACCGTCGTCGACGGGCGGCTGCTTGTAGGCCTTGTCGGCCTTGATGATCAGATCGGCGCTGGCCGCGTAGGCATCGACGATGCGTGGCCTCACGCTTTCCGAGGTACGCGAGGCGATGTTCGCGGGCTGGTTGAGCTTGTAGAAGCTCAGCTCGTCGGTACGCCACGGCGAGTCGTTCGGCAGGATGCGATTGCCGTCCTTGTCGGTGGTCGCGGTGAGCGAGTTCCACTCGATCATCGAGCCGTCGTACAGGCGTGTCGGCAGGCCGAGGATCACCGCGCTGACCAGCTGCGCCACCGCGGCGCGCGCGGCCGTCTCGCAGTAGATGTAGACCGTGTCGCCCGGGCGATACGCGTTGCCGGCGCCCAGGTGCTGATAGCTGCCGTCGACGAAGCCCTTGCCCGCGGCATCGACCTGGCCGTCGAGATAGGCGCGCAGTTCGGCTTTGGGCTTGAACAGGCCGCCGGTGCCGCCGTTGACCATCAGGTTGGTCCAGTTGAGCTGCGCGGCGCCACGCGGGTGGCCCTGGCGCGAGCCGCCGTTCTGGAAGCTGCGCGTGTAGTCGGCCAGCGGCGTGCCGGCTTCGGAGGTTTCGCCGGCGCTGTACTGGTCGAGGCTGCGGCCGTCCCAGATGAACACGCCGTCGGACGGATCGTTGCGGTCCGTCACCGGCAGCACGTTGATCAGATCGACGAAGGTCGCATGCAGCGCGGTGTTGTCGACCGGCAGGTCTTTCACGCTTGCGAGCGCACGGTTGATCACCGGGCTCGCGGTGTCGGTGAAATCGTCCGCCGTCCACTCGCCGCTGAGGTAATCGTTGCCGCCGTCGAGGATCGCCAGATGCGCCTGGTCCACGCCCCAGTAGCGCAGCGTGTACCAGCAGCGACCGAGGTTCATCGCGTTGCTGCCACCGCCGACACCCTGCGCGCACAGGATCAGATCCTTGCTCGGATCGATCGCATAACGACGCAGCAGCTGATCGACGCGCGCTCCAGAGAGCACGATGCCTTCGACTTCGATCACGCCGTTCGAACGCGATTCGCGCCAGTCGCTTTCGACGTAGGAGAAGACGTTCCTGTTGTCGGGCTTGATCAGGCGCTTGCCCGCGACGCCCTGCACCTGCTGGAAGATGACGAGCTTGCCGGTGATGCCGGCGGGCCGCTCGCGTTCCCAATTGTCCTTCCAGCGCTTGAGCGTCTTGCCGGTGACCAGGCCGTTGACATTGTCGTCGTAGCTCGCGGCCGATTCCTGCACGATCTTCGCAGGCGAGTTGATCTCGATGCTGGGCGCCGTGTCTTCCTCCACCGGAGCCTGGCGTTCACCACCGCAGGCGCTGAGTAGGACCGACGTAAGAAGCGCCGCGAACCGCACGGTTCTGGCGCTGAGATGCTGTTTCATGTTGCCCCCAATGTTGCGAGGCGCGGAAGCTGCCACAGCGTAATTGGGAGGCTAAAAGAACAATCCGTAATGTCGATATGTCATGCGTCGAAATCGCCCTGTTTTTCCTCTGGAGCGCAGGCGCCGAAAACGGCATGAAGATTTTTTCATGCTGTTTCCTATCGACGCGGTTTGTTTGCTGCTGCGCAAAGCGCTGCGCTTTTTCGATCAGTGGAAATACTCAAGCTGACTGATCGATCATGCGAGTGCAGGCGCGCGGCTTTACGCTCATTCAACATTCAAGAGGAGGAACTCAAGCCGATGTCCACGAACGACGACGGTTTCAACCAGCGGGGCCGTAATTCCTTGCCCGGCTATCTCGGCATCGTGTTCACGCAGGTGCAGGCGCACGAGGTGCGGGCCCATCTGCCGGTTCGCGGTGAACTCATGGCGCCGAACGGCTTTCTGCATGCGGCGACCGTGGTGGCGCTGGCCGACACCGCCTGCGGCTACGGCTGTGTCGCCAACCTGCCTTCCGGGGCCAGCGGTTTCACGACCATCGAACTGAAGTCGAATCATCTCGGCACGGCGCGCGACGGAACGATCGAATGCACGGCGACACCCGTGCATCTCGGCAAGACGACGCAGGTCTGGGATGCCACCGTCAAGCATCGGGAAAGCGGAAAAACCCTGGCGCTGTTCCGCTGCACACAGATGGTGTTGATGCCCAAGTAGGGGCCGGCCGCCATTTAGGGTGGGGACGCTTTCCACGCGCAACGACATCTTCTGCTTCTCGGCGAGACAGGAGAGGCGGGGTGGGAAAACTCATCAATATCGACAACGGCGGCACGCTGACCGACATCTGCGTGCTGGACGGGTCCACGGTCTGGCGCACCAAGACGCTGACGACGCCGTTCGACCTGTCGCGCTGTTTCATCGACGGGCTGACCAAGGCATCGAAGGCCATCTACGGCCACGAGGATCTGGTGGCGCTGCTGGCCTCCACCGATCACATCCGCTATTCGACGACGCAGGGCACCAATGCGCTGGTCGAGCGCAAGGGCCAGCGCCTCGGGTTGCTGCTTACGGGCAGCCTGAGCCGCGAGTCGCTGCGGCATGCGGAAAACGCGGCCGGTCTGTTCGATGCGCTGGTCGGCGACCGCTGCGTCACGCTCGACCTGTCCCAGGATGCCGAAGCGCTGGAGATGGCGGCGGTCCGCGCGATCAACACGCTGGCCTCATCGGGTGCGCATCGCGTGGTGGTCGCACACGGCGGCGCGGAGCGCCTGGCCCAGGAGACGCGGCTCAAGAGAATATTCCTGCGCAAGTTTCCGCAGCATCTGCTCGGCGCGGTGCCGCTGCTGTATTCGCACGAGGTGGTGCAGGACGAGGATGACGTGCGGCGCACCTGGACGGCCTTGTTCAACGCCTTCCTGCATCCGGCGATGGAGCGCTTTCTCTACAACGCCGAACACAAGCTGCGCCTGGCCAAGACGCGCAACCCGCTGCTGATCTTCCGCAACGACGGGCACTCGGCGCGCGTCGCCAAGACCATCGCGCTGAAGACCTACAGCTCGGGCCCGCGCGGCGGCATGGAAGGCTCGCGCGCACTCGCGCAGCACTACGGCTTCGAGCACCTGGTGTCGATCGACATCGGCGGCACCACCACCGACATCGGCGAAGTGGCCAGCGGTGGCGTTCGCGAGGAACGTCGCGGGCGCGTCGAGAACGTCGAGGTCTCGTTTCCGCTCTGCAACGTCGTCAGCGTGGGCGTCGGCGGCAGCTCGATCATCCAGTGCCGCGATGGCCGCAACATCGAGGTCGGCCCGCAAAGCGTCGGCAGCGCGCCGGGACCGGCCGCGTTCGGCCTGGGCGGAACGCAAGCCACCATCACCGATGCCTTCGTGCTCACCGGCCTGCTCGATCCCGCGACCTTCTTCGGCGGCGATCTGCGGCTCGACGTGGAGCGGGCACGCGCCGCGATCGCGCAGAACGTGGCGCAGCCGCTCGGCGTGAGCGAGGAGCTCGCCGCCGCCCGCATGGAGGCGGCCTGGGTCGACAAGGTCGCGCAGAGCATCCACGCCTTCACGAAGGTGACGCCGCAGACCACGCTCGCGGCCTTCGGCGGTGCCGGCCCGTTCGTGGTCTGTCGCATCGCCGAGGCGGCGGGCATCGACCGCGTGCTGATTCCGGGCCTTGCGGCGGTGTTCTCCGCGTTCGGCCTGGGCTTCTCCGACATCGAGCATCGCTACGAGGCGCCGCTGGCCGGCGCGGACGATCTGCCCGCCACGCTCGATGAGCTCACGCGCCGTGCGCGCCGCGGCATGCACGCCGAAGGCTTCGCGCTCGAAGACTGCGTCGTCGAGCGCAGGCTGGCGATCAGCGGTGCGGGGCGCGACGAAGAACTGCCGTTGCCGGAGACGCTGCCGCCGATCGCTTCGGGCGAACGCCTATCGCTGGCCTTGAACGTGCGCAAGCCGATCGCGCAGCCCGCCCTGCAAGGCCGCTTCGGCTCGGCCTCGCACGCGGCCGTCGAGGCGGGCCGGCGTCGCGTGGTGCTTGCGGACAAGAGCCAGGAACTGCCGCTGTATCGACTGGAGGATCAGCGCGCGGGCACGCGCGCCGCAGGCCCGGCCGTGCTCGAGGAAGCCTTCTTCACGTGTCGCCTCGATGCGGGCTGGCAGTTCGAATTCAACGATGCCGGCGACGTGCTGCTGAGTCGCAGCGGCCGGGCTTGAGGAGAGAGATCGCGATGAAAAAAGTGTTGATCACCGAGAACCTGCGCATCGACCTGGACAGCGAGCAATGGGAATGCCGTGCCTGCGGCGCCGAGCTGATCGGGGCACGTGAAAACTACAAGCGCGGCCTGCTGGTCTACGACCGCGATCCGCGCGAGATCCACAAGCCCCTGCTCGATCCGGATCACTACGAGTTCACCTACGCGCCGAATCCGCAGTGGTGCCGCATCCTCGAATACTACTGCCCGCGGTGCGGCTCGATGATCGAGACCGAATACCTGCCGCCCGGACATCCGCCGATACACGACATCGAGCTCGACATCGAGGCGCTCAAGCGGCAGTGGAAGGACAGGCCCGAAGTGCAGGAGGCTGCCGTGGGGCAGGAGTATCCGCGCCCGGTCGCGCACGGCGGCCCGCGCGCCGCGCGCCTGTACACCGGAGAAGGCGCATGAAGCGCGTTTCGGTCGACATCGGCGGCACCTTCACCGATTGCTTCGTCGCCTGGGGCGATCGCTACATCGAATCCAAGGCGCTCACCACGCATCAGAACCTCGCGCTGGGCTTCAACGAGGCGCTGAAGACCGCCTGCCGCCAGCTGGATATCAGCGAGCGCGAGCTGCTGTCGCAGGTCGATTCGGTGCGCTACGCCACCACGCTCGGAACCAATGCGCTGATCGAGCGCAAGGGGCCGCGCCTGGGCCTGCTGACGACGGACGGTTTCCGCTCGTCGGTTCCGCTGACGCGCGCCAAGGGCTATGGCACCGGCCTGCCGCACAAGCAGCAGATGGACGTGCCCAACGCGCAGCGCCCCGACCCCATCGTGCCGATCCCGATGATCCTCGAAGTGCGCGAGCGCGTGGATTACGCGGGCGCCGTGGTCATGCCGCTCGACGAAGACCAGCTGCGCGATCGCCTGCGCGAGCTCGTCGATCTCGGCGCCGAGGCCATCGTCGTGGTGCTCGCCAACTCGGTGGTCAACCCGGTGCACGAGCTGCGCATCCGCGAAATCTTCCTCGAGGAATATCCGGGCCACATGCTCGGTGCGATTCCGATGCTGTTGTCGCACCAGGTGGTCGGTCGCAAGGGCGAATACGTGCGTGCCATGTCGACGATCATCGATGGCTTCCTGCACCAGGTGATGTACCACGGGCTCGGCACGCTGGAGCTCAATCTGCGCAACGCCGGCTACGACAAGCCGATGCTGTGCAACCACAACTCGGGCGGCATGGCGCAGCTCAATTCCACCGATGCGCTGCAGACCGTGCATTCGGGGCCGGTGTCGGGCATCGCGGCCAGCGAGCACCTGGCGCTGCAGACCGGGCTCGGCAACATCGTCGCCACCGACATGGGCGGCACCAGCTTCGACATCGGCATCGTCGTCGAAGGTGGCATCAAGCACTACGATTTCAATCCGGTCATCGAGCGCTGGATGGTCAGCGTGCCGATGGTGCACCTGGTGACGCTCGGCGCGGGCGGCGGCTCGATCTGCCACTACGACCGCATGTTCCAGACCGTGCAGGTGGGCCCGGAATCCGCGGGCTCCGATCCGGGCCCGGCCTGCTACGACCGCGGCGGCATGAAGCCCACGGTGACCGACGCCGATCTGCTGCTCGGGTATCTGGATCCGGCCAATTACGCGGGCGGTCACATCAAGCTCAATCCGCGTCGCTCGAAGCAGGCGATCGAAGCGCATCTGGCCGACGAGATGGACGAGAGCGTGGTGGACTGCGCCAAGCTCATCAAGCGCACGGTCGACGCCAACATGGCCAACGGCATCGCGCGCGAGCTGCGCACGCGCGGCTACGAGCCCGAGCATTTCACGATTCTCGCCTACGGCGGCAACGGACCGCTGCACGCCTGCGGCATCGCGCGCGCGCTCGGCGTGAAGACCATTCTCGCGCCGCCGTTCGCCTCGGTGTTCTCGGCCTGCGGCGCCGGCAACATGAGCCAGCTGCACATCCACGAGATGAGCACCTGGACCACGCTGTTCGACGCCAATCGCCAGGCCTTCTTCAGCGACTACGACCGCTTCAACGGTGTCGTCGAAGAGCTCGAGCGACGCGGTCGCGAGGACCTGCTGCGCCAGGGCTTCGAGCCCGCGCAGGTGCGCTATCGCCTCGAGCTCGACATGCGCTACGGCAACCAGCGCGTCGAGACCGCGGTGGTCACCGACCTGAATCGGGTGACCGCGCCGGAGCACGTGCTCAAGCTGATCGAGCAGTTCCACGAGCGCTACGGCGAGCGCTTCGGCGCGGGCAGCCAGACGCCCGAGGCCGGCGTGCGCATCAACACGATCCGCGTGTGCTCGTACATCGAGCATCCGGGCATCCGCTTCCGCAGCATCAGGCCGCCCGAGAAGCTGCTGCCGGCACCGCCGCCGATCGGGACGCGCGACTGCCACTTCGTCGGCGTGGACGGCGCGCGCAAGACCGCGATCTACGGCGAGGCCGCACTGACGCCCGGAACACGGATCGACGGCCCCGCGATCGTGGTCACGCGGGCTACCACTTACCTGATCGAACCGGGCTGGCGCTATACCGCGGCGGACCAGAACGCCGTGTGGTTCACCCGGCTCGACGCCTGAGACGGCAGAGGAATAAAGCGCTCATGAACGACAACAACATCACGCCCGACCAGCAGGCGATGCTCGACCGCTTCGTGCGGCAGAACAAGCTGTTCTACGCGCCGGACCCGGCGATCATGGAGAACCATCGCATCGATCCGCGCAGCGAGATCGAACAGCGGCTGCTGTCGGGCGAAGTGGACCCGCACAAGATCAACGAGGTTCGCGGCCTGATCATCTCGGCGCTCGACGAATCGAACACCATGATCGAGCAGATGGGTGCCGCGCCCGGTGCGAAGTGGGGCGACATGACCACGGGCATCTTCACGGCGGCCGGCGATCTGTCGATGATCGCGCCGCATGGCGTCGGCGGCTTCGCCGCCGCGGTGTTCTACCCGATCAAGTTCATCAACAAGTACTGGACCGACGAACCGACCGTCGGCGTGCGCGAGGGCGACGGCTTCATCCACAACGACGCGCGCTACGGCGGCATCCACAACACCGACCAGTCGATGATGATGCCGGTGTTCTGGGACGGGCAGCTGGTGTGCTGGGTGTCGGCCACCATCCACGAGGGCGAGAACGGCGCCACCGAGCCCGGCGGCATGCCGGCCGCGGCCGAGAGCAAGTTCGACGAAGGCCTGAAGATGTCGCCGTTCAAGGTGGTGGAGAACTTCGAGCTCAAGCGCGATCTGGTCACCTTCCTGCAGAACTCGGTGCGCGATCCCAAGCTGCAGCTCGAAGACATGAAGGTGCGCCTGCATTCCTGTCTGCGCCTGCGCGAGCGCGTGGTCAAGCTGCTCGAGGAGCATGGCGCCGAAGCGCTCATCATGACCTTGCGCAAGCACATCGAGGATGTCGTCGACGAAGTTCGGCGGCGCATCCTCGAGCTGCCGGACGGCACCATGCGCACGGTGTCCTTCGCCGATTCCACGCTGCGCGAGAGCGCGCTGCTCAAGCTCAACATGGCGATCACGGTCAAGGGCGACAAGCTGACCGTGGACATGCGCGGCTCGTCGCCCGAGCTGGTCAATCGCTCGATCAACACCTGCCAGGCCTCGTTCAAGACGATGCTCTACAGCGGCTGGATGCAGAACGTGTGGCCGGACCTGCCGTTCACGATGGCGGTGTTCACGCCGTTCGATTTCGTGTTCGACGAAAAATCCATCGTCAACGGCTCGTTCGACACGCCGCAGGCCATGAGCCTGATTCCGCTGTTCAAGACCATGACCATCGCCAGCATTCCGATGGCCAAGTTCAACTACAGCCTGCCGAACCGCTACACCGCGATGGTCGCGCCGCAATACGACCAGCCGGCCACGCTGATCTACGGCGGCATCACCCAGCACAACGAGTTCACGGGCAATTTCTGCGCGGACATCAACGGCATGGGGCAGGGCGGCCGCAGCCATCGCGACGGCGAGCATTCGGTGTCGCCGCCGTTCGCGGCGCATTGCGACCTCGGCGAAATCGAGCTCATGGAAGAAGACCTGCCGCTCGTGCGCCTGGGCGCCTTCACGCTGACCAAGGATCGCGCCGGCTTCGGCAAGCAGCGCAGCGGCCTGGGCTACGAGCAGATCCACACCTTCCGCGGCTCGGCGCTGTGGGGCTACATGACCGGCTGCACCGGCTCGCTGTTCCCGTCCGCGCAACCCTTGTTCGGCGGCTACGCGTCGCCCGCGTATCCGCTGTGCAAGATCAAGGGCATCAACGTCTTCGACGAACTGCAGAAGAATCCGGAGCGCGTGCCGTTCGACATCGTCAGGCTCATGAACGAGCGCGCCATCGAGGGCGCGACGTATTCGACGCATCCGTCGGCGATGACCTTCGAGCTGGCGCAGCCCGGCGAGGTCTACATGCTGTGCCAGGGCGCGGGCGGCGGTTACGGCGATGTGCTGCAGCGCGACCCGGCGCTGGTGATGAAGGATCTCGAGGAGCAGCTGATCTCCGACGACACCGCGCGCGACATCTTCAAGGTGGCTTACGACAGCGCCTCGCGCCTCGTCGACGAGCAGGGCACGCGCGCGCTGCGCGAGCAGGAGCGCAGGGCGCGCATCGCGCGCGGCAAGCCCTTCGACGAGTTCGTGAAGACCTGGAGCACGCCGGAGCCACCCGCGCATCTGCCGTACATGGGGTGCTGGGGCGCGGACGTGAACACCGTCTACGGCATCATGATGGGCGAGCGCGTGAAGATGAGCGCAACGGCCTTGCAGAGCCAGTTCATGCTCAACCCCAAGGACGTGCGCATCGCGCAGCTCGAAGCCGAAGTCGCGGCGCTCAAGCGTGCGGGATAGCGAACATGGCCATGACTCGCAAAGAGAGCCGCGAATGACCGACTACGCGCGGATGTTCCGGCTCGACGGCAAGGTCGCCGTGGTGACGGGGGGCGCGCAGGGCATCGGCGCCGAAACCGGCCGCGCGCTCGCGCAGGTCGGCGCGGCGGTGCTGCTCACCGACGTGAACGATGTGGCCGGCAACGAGACCGCGGAGCGCATCCGCGCGCAGGGCGGCCAGGCCGAATTCCTGCGTCAGGACGTCACCGACGAAGCCCAGTGGGAGGCGGTGATCGCCCAGGCGAAATCGCGCTTCGGCGGCCTCGACATCCTGGTCAACAACGCCGGCATCGAGCGCATGGGCCTGCTCGGTGATGTGGAGGTCGAGACCTTTCGCGAAGTGCTCGACACCAACGTGGTGGGCGTCTTCCTGGGTTGCAAGCATGCGATGCGCGCGATGCGGCGCGACGGTGGCGCGGGACGTGGCGGCTCCATCATCAACATTTCGTCGGTTGCGGGCTTGATCGGCGTGACGGCGCTGGGCGCCTACAACGCCTCCAAGGGCGCGGTGCGCCTGCTGACCAAGTCGGTCGCGGTGGAATGCGCGCAGTTCAAGACCGGCATCCGCTGCAACTCGATTCATCCGGGTGTGATCCACACGGACATGGGACAGAAGTTCCTGCAGAACTTCGTGGACCTGGGACTGACGCCGGATGTGCCGACCATCGATGCGGCGTTCAAGGCGGTGATTCCGTACGGCGAATACGGCGAGGTCCGGGATATCGCGTGTGCCGCGCTGTACCTGGCGACCGATGCGTCGCGTTACATGAGCGGCGCCGAGATCGTCGTCGACGGCGGCTGGACGGCGACCTGAGCGAAAAGGGGATCGAGATGGCCGTGATGGAAGGTGAAGCGCTCTGGTCGCCTGGGCCCGAGTATGTGGCGCGCTCGCAGATCGCGCGGTTCATGCAGTGGCTGCAGCAGCACCGCGGGCTGCATTTCGAAGACTACGAGGCCCTGCATCGCTGGTCGGTGGACGACATCGAGGCGTTCTGGGCGGCCTTGTGGGATTACTTCGAGATCCAGTCCGACTGCCCGCCGACGCGAGTGCTCGAAGCCAGCGGCATGTTCGGCGCGCAGTGGTTTTCGGGCACGCGGGTCAACTACGCCGAGCATCTGCTGCGATACGAGGCGCGCGCGGCGGAAGACGAAACCGCGATCCATCACCTGACCGAGAACCGGCCGCTGGCCCGCATGAGCTGGCAGGAGCTCGGACGCCAGGTGCGCATCCTCGCCACGCGGCTGCGCGCGCTCGGCATCGCGCCGGGCGACCGCATCGTTTCGTACATGCCCAACGTGCCTGAAACCACGGTGGCGATGCTCGCGAGCATGGCGGTCGGCGCGGTGTGGTCTTCGGCCGCGCCGGAGTTCGGCACGCGCACCGTCGTCGACCGGCTCGTGCAGATCGAGCCGAAGCTGATCTTCGTCTGCGACGGCTATCGCTTCGGCGGCAAGGACTACGAGCGAGCGGACGAGGTGCGGCAGATCGTCGGCAGCCTGCCGACGCTGCGGCAGGTGATCTGGCTGCCGTACCTGAGGCCGGAACGAAGCGAGCCGGCGGTCGCCGGGGCGATGGCCTGGAGCGAGGCGCTCGCCGGCCCCGACGTGCCGCGCGTAGCCTTCCGCTACGAGCGCGTCGACAACCGCCATCCGCTCTGGGTGATGTTCTCCTCGGGCACCACGGGCTTGCCGAAGGCGATCACGCACAACCACGTCGGCCAGCTCGTCGAGCACCTGAAGCTCACCGCGTTTCACTTCAACCTCGCGCCGGGCGGCGTGATGTTCTTCTACAGCACCACGGGCTGGACGATGTACAACCTGCTGGTGTCCGCGCTGCTGAGCGGCGCGGCCATCGTGCAATACGACGGCAGCCCGGTGCATCCGGGGCTCGACTTCTTGTGGTCGCTCGCCGCGGACACGCGCGCGACCAACTTCGGCGCGAGCCCGACCTTCGTGCAGATGATGGAGAAAGCCGGGCTGCGCCCGCGCGAACACTTCGACCTGTCCGCGCTCGAAGCGGTGCTGGTGGCCGGAGCGCCGAGCACGCCCGAAACCTTCCAGTGGTTCTACGACAACGTGAAGCAGAACCTCTGGGTCACTTCGCAATCGGGCGGCACCGAAGTGGGCAGCGCCTTCGTCGGCGCATCGCCGACCTTGCCGGTGCACGCCGGCGAGATCCAGTGCCGTTGCCTGGGCATGGACATCCAGGCCTGGAGCGAGGACGGCAAGCCGCTGGTCGATGAAGTGGGCGAGCTGGTTTGCGTAAAACCGTTTCCGTCGATGCCGATCCACTTCTGGAACGACCCCGGCGACAAGCGCTACCACGAGGCTTATTTCGAGCACTTTCCGGGCGTCTGGCGACACGGCGATTTCATCAAGATCAATGCGCGCGGCGGCTGCTACATCTACGGTCGCAGCGATTCCACGCTCAACCGCTACGGCGTGCGCATCGGCGCGGCGGAGGTTTATCGCGTGGTCGAGCAGGTGGAGGAAGTGGCCGACAGCCTGGTGGTCTGCTGCGAGCTCGACGCGGGCCGGTTCTTCATGCCGCTGTTTCTCAAGCTCAAGCCCGGCATCGCCTTGAGCGAGGCCCTGGCCGACAAGATCGCCGCCAGGCTGCGCGTGGACTGCAGCCCGCGCCACGTGCCGGATCGCATGTACGCGGTCGGGCAGATTCCGTACACGCTCACGGGCAAGAAGATGGAAGTGCCGGTGCGCAAGCTGCTCATGGGCTGGGCGGTAGACAAGGCCGCCAGCCGCGACGCGATGATGAATCCGGCGAGCCTCGACTGGTTCGTCGAATTCGTCGCCACCACGAGCGACTATGCGCGGCCTTCGCAACTCAAGTCCGTGAGCCGCTAGGCGCCGTGCTCAAGCCACTCGATCGCTATCCCGAAGCGCAGCTCGCCGCCGGACGCAGCGCGCTGCCGGTGACCTTGATCGGCGGCTTCCTCGGCGCGGGCAAGACCACGCTGCTCAACAGCCTGCTGACGCAGGGCGATGGCCGCCGGCTCGCGGTGCTGGTCAACGACTTCGGCGAGCTGAACATCGATGCGCGGCTGATCGTGAAGATCGAAGGCCAGCAGGTGGAGCTCGCCAACGGCTGCATCTGCTGCTCGATCCGCGACGATCTCGTCGCCGGCGTCGAAACCCTGCTGGCCTCCGATCCGGCGCCCGAGCAGTTGCTGATCGAAACCAGCGGCGTGTCGGACCCGATCAACATTCTCTGCACGCTGAACCAGTCCAAGCTGCGGCGCCGCATTTTTCTCGAAAACGTGGTGACGGTGGTCGATGCCGTGCATGCGCTCGATGCGCGCGCGAGCGAATACGCCGGGCTGTTCGAGCGCCAGGTTCGCGGCGCGTACATGATCGTGCTCAATCGAGCCGGCGCGGCGGGGGCCGAGCGGCTCCGCGAGCTGCGCGAGGCGATCGGCGGGCTGCTGCCGGGCGCCGCGATCATCGAGACCGAAGACGGCACCGCGCCATTGGCGCTGCTGCTCGGCGACACGCGTGTCGGCCAATCGGCGTTTCGCCCGGAGCCGGTGCCGGACCCGCGCTCGCATCCGTTCGCGAGCATGGTCTGGCGCAGCGACCGGCCGCTGCAGCGCGCCGAGTTCATGCGCACGATGAAGGCGCTGTCCGACCGCGTGTACCGCGCCAAGGGCTTCGTGAATTTTCGGCACTACCCGCTGGCGACGCTGTACCAGAAAGTCGGCAGCTTCGAATCCTGCATCGATGGCGGCGCCTGGGGGCGGACGCGGCCGCATTCCGAGCTCGTGCTGATCGGCTTGAACTCCGCTTTCGATCGGCAGCGGATCGGCCTTGCGCTGGATGCCTGTACGGATTCCGTCGCGCGCCCGGCGTCGGGCCTCGTCGACGGCCCATAAAAAACCCCTTCCGGCCTGGCGACGGAAGGGGGTGAGAGAGAAGCGCCACAAGCGGCCCTTCGGTAGCGGAGCACTCGTCCGAGCCTTGGATCGAGCTTGCCCTTATTGGAAAACGGGCCGGGTGCGGCCGCTCATCGAAGCGGCCGCGCCCGGCAGGAGCCGATCAAGGCTTGGCTTCGGCCTTCGCAGTCGAGGCCTTGGCCAGATCGGCCTTGAGGTCGTGCGCGCGCTTGATCACGTACTGGTGAATCGCATCGACTTGTTCGGCCGACAAGGTGCCGGTGAACGACGGCATGCCCTTGGCCGCGTAAGCACCCGCGACGATGCCGTTGAACAGCGAATGCTTCTCGGGCGTCAGGTAGCGCAGGTCGGGCAGCACCGAGCCGGCGATCGCGGAGATACCGTGGCAGACGCCGCAATGGCCGTTGTAGAGATCGCGGCCTTGCGCCACTTCGCTTTCGCTACCCGTGAGCTCGGGCGGCTCGGGAAGGTTCGCGGCCACCGGCTGCAACGCCGGCAGCGAGGCCGTGCCGCCGATCTTGTAGGTCAGCACGCGGGCGCTCGCGCGCACCTTCGCGGGCTCCGACAGGCCGCCGAGCACCAGCGGGAAGGCGCCGCCCCAGCCGGCTGCGACCGTCACGTACTGCTCGCCGTTGATCTCGTAGGTCATCGGAGCCGCCATCACGCCGGTGTTGGCCGGCGTTTCCCAGAGCTTTTCGCCCTTGTCGGCCGAGTAGGCGACGAAGCGGCCATCGGCCGTGCCCTGGAACACCAGGCCGCCCGCGGTGCTCAGCGTGCCGCCGTTCCAGACGGTGACGTGGTCCTGCCGCCAGACTTCCTTGCGCGCGATCGGATCCCAGGCGATCAGATGGCCCTTGTGCAGCGCGGCGATGCCGGCGAGCTCTTCGGGGTTTTCGGGCAGGGCCAGCGGCTGCGAGCCCATGTGCCAGGTGCCTTTTCCGCTGAAGGTCTGCTTGGGGTCGGGCACGTAGGCGCCGAGGGCTTCCTGCATCGGAATGTAGACGTAGCCGGTCTGCGGGTTGAACGACATCGGCTGCCAGTTGTGCGCTCCGAGCGGGCCGGGCGAGATGACCTGCATCTTGCCGCTCCAGTCGGCGACCTCGGATTCGACCGGGCGTCCGGTCGCCATGTCGACGTGCGTGGCCCAGTTGGCCGGCGCGTACTTGTCGGCCGACAGCAGCTTGCCGGTGGCGCGATCGAGCACGTAGAAGAAGCCGTTCTTCGGCGCCTGCATGAGCACCTTGCGCTTCTCGCCGCCGATCGTCAGGTCGGCCAGCATGATGTGCTGCGTCGCGGTGTAGTCCCAGCTGTCGCCCGGCGTGGTCTGGTAGTGCCAGACGTATTCGCCGCTGTCGGGCTTGAGCGCGACGATCGACGACAGGAACAGGTTGTCGCCGCCGCCCGGGCTGCGCACCTGGCGGTTCCAGGTCGAGCCGTTGCCGGTGCCGATGTAGAGCAGATCGAGATCGGGGTCGTAGGCCATCGCGTCCCAGACCGTGCCACCGCCACCGAACTTCCAGTAGGTGTCGCCGCTCCAGGTCTTGCGCGCCATCTCCATCGCCTTGTCTTCGGCCGGCTGGGACGGATCGCCCGGCACGGTGAAGAAGCGCCACAGCAGCTTGCCGCTGTCCGCATCGTAGGCGCCGACGTAGCCGCGCACGCCGAGCTCGGCGCCACCGTTGCCGATGATGACCTTGCCCTTCACCACGCGCGGTGCGCCGGTGACCGTGTAGCTGCGTTCGTGATCGATGACGGTGTCGGTTTCCCAGACCTTCTGCCCGGTCTTGGAATCGAGCGCGATCAGGCGGCCGTCGTAGGCACCGACGAAGACCTTGCCCTTCCACACCGCGACGCCGCGATTGGCGACGTCGCAGCAGCCGTCGCGATCCTTGTCGCGCGGCACCTGCGGATCGAACTTCCACAGCTCCTTGCCGGTGACCGGATCGAGCGCGCTGACGATCGAGAACGCGCCGGTCACGTACATCACGCCGTCGACCACCACCGGCGTGGCTTCGGTGGCGCGATCGACGTCGAGCTTGTAGCTCCAGGCCAGGCCCAGGCCGTTGACGTTGGCGGTGCTGATTTTCTTGAGCGGGCTGAAGCGCTGCTCGTCGTAGGTGCGGCCGTAGCTCATCCACGAGCCGGGCTCGCTGTCGGCCGCGGTCAGGCGCGCGGCGTCGACACTGGCGGCGGCGCTGGCCTTGGATTCGGCCGGGCTGCCGGCGTCGCTTTGCTTCTTGCCGTTGCAGGCCGTGAGCGCGATGCCGAGCGCCATCATGCCCAGGAGATGCGTTTTCATCGTATGGACCTCATCTGCAGGGAAACGCCGGCGAGCCGAGCGCGCCGACGGTTTCGTGTCGGTATTGTCGAAAAGACTGCGGGGTACGAGCTCGATGGGCGATTTCGCTATCGCGCTCGAGCGAACTGCTGCTTGAGCCACTCGCCGGCTTCTTTCATCACGCGGCCGCTGATGTCGAAGGCCGGGAAGAAATACAGAAAGCCGTGGATCGCACCGTCGTAGCGCGAGTGATCGACCTTCACGCCGGCTTTCTTCAGCGCATCCGCATAGGCATCGCCTTCGTCGCGCAGCGGATCGAACTCGGCGGTGATGACCAGCGCCGGAGGAAGCCCCGACAGATCCTCGGCCCGGCTCAGGTTGAAGCGCGGGTTCTGGCTGTCGTGCGCGGGGCCGAGGTAGTCGCGGGTGAACCAGACCATGTCGCGCTGCGTGAGCAGATAGCCTTCGGCGTTGGCGATCATCGAGGCGCTCGGCGTGCCGACGTAGCCGGCGACCGGATAGACCAGCAACTGGGCGCAGAGCCGCCCCGGCAAGGTCTTGCGCGCCTCGATCGCGGTGACCGCCGCGAGATTGCCGCCGGCGCTGTCGCCGCCGATGGCGATGCGCTGCGGATCGCCGCCGATTTCCTCGCAATGCTCGATCAGCCAGCGCAGCGCGAAGCCGCAATCGTCGACCGCGGCCGGGAAGGGATGCTCGGGCGCCAGCCGATAGTCCACCGAGACGACGATGCAGCCGACCGCGCCGCAGAGTTCGCGGCAGATCCCATCGTAGGAGTCGAGATCGCCGATGACCCAGCCGCCGCCGTGGATGAACAGCAGGACCGGAAACGGCCCGGTTCCGTTCGGCGTGTAGATGCGGGCCGAAACGCGATCGGCCGCCAGCACGCGATCTTCGGTTCCGGCGATCGACTGCGTCGATGGAAACGACGCGAGCAGCTGCTTGAAGCCGGCGCGCGCGGTATCGACGGGCAGGGTGTTGAATTCCGGCACTCCGGCGGCCGCCAGATCGCCCAGAAACTTCTGGAGTTGCGGGTCCAAAGGCATGGTTTTCTCCTCGGTTGGTTCTTGGTTTTGTTGTTTCGATCGAGCGGGGGAAGCCGCCGGAACGCCGCACGAACATGCGACGCTCGGCGGCTTCCCCGCTGCGAGCGAGTGCTTCTACGGCAGTAGCGCCAGATCGCGGACGACGGCAGCGGCTACATCACGTAGGTCGACTTCAGCTGCCAGTAGCCGCTCAGCGCTTCGGGCCCGAGTTCGCGGCCGAGGCCGCTGGCCTTCACGCCGCCGAACGGCGAGCCCACCGACGGCGCATAGCCGTTGATGCCGATGGTGCCGGTCTGGATGCGCGAGGCGACGTTCAGTGCGCGCGCTTCGTCGCGGCTCCAGACCGTGCCGCCGAGACCGAAGGCGCTGTCGTTGGAGATGCGAACGGCCTCGGCTTCGTCGCCGTACGGAATCACGGCCAGCACCGGTCCGAAGATTTCCTCCTGGGCGATGACGGCCTTGTTGTCGACGTCGGCGAACACCGTGGGCTCGACGAACCAGCCGCGGCTGGTGTGCTTGGGCCTGCCGCCGCCGGTGACCAGGCGCGCTTCGCTGCGGCCCTTGGCGATGTACTGCTCGACGCGATCGCGATGCGCCGACGAGGCCATCGGCCCGATCTGCGTTTCGGCGTCGAGCGCCTCGCCGACCTTCAGCTGCGCGGCGACGCTCGCGACCGCGTCGACCACTTCCGCATAGCGGCTGCGCGGCGCGAGGATGCGCGTGCTCGCGAAGCAGGTCTGGCCGTTGTTGAGGAACGAGGCCATCGGCAGGTTCTGCGCGAGCTGGCCGAGATCGGCGTCTTCGAGCACCACGGCTGCGGACTTGCCGCCGAGTTCGAGCGTGACCGGGCGCAGCAGCTGGCCGCATTCGCGCGCGATGATGCGTCCCGCCGCGGTCGAGCCGGTAAACGCCACCTTGTCGACGCCCGGATGCGAGACCAGATAGGCGCCGACATCGCGATCGGCCGCGACCCAGTTGATCACGCCGGGCGGCAGCTTCGCTTCGATCGCCGCCTCCGCGAGGATGTAGCTGTCGAGCACGGTGCCCGGCGAGGGCTTGATGACGATGGTGCAGCCGGCCGCGAGCGCGGGCGCGATCTTGGTCATCGCCAGCGTCACCGGGTAATTCCACGGCACCACGGCGGCGATCACGCCGATCGGGACGCGATCGACCAGGGTCTGCTTGCCCATCTGCGAGGCGCGCGTCTCGCGCGTCTCCTGCTGCTCGGCCAGGCCGGCGTAATACTCGATCAGCGACAGCGCGACGTCGCCTTCGAAAAAGCTGCTGAGCCAGGCCGGCATGCCGTTCTGGCGCGACACGCTCTGCGCGAGCTCGGGTTTGCGGCGCTGCAGGGCCTCGCCGAAGCGCCGCAGCGCGGCCGTGCGCTCGGTCACCGGAACATCGCGCCAGCCGCTGCCGTCGAACGCCGCGCGCGCCGCCGCGACCGCGCGGTCGATGTCGGCCTTCTGTCCTTCGGGAACCGTGCCGATGACCTCTTCGGTCGATGGATTGACCAGCGTGAAAACCTGGTTCGATGAAGGCTCCACCCAACTGCCACCGATGAAAAAGCGGGAGGTGTGATTGATGCTGGTCATGCGGTTCTCCTGTCGTTATGTACTCGGCGCACAAATTGAAACGTCCAACTTCCAAGCAGCTGCGTGCCGGCTCGATGAAGCCAAGCCTGCTGCGTCATCGAGGCGGCCCACCGGGTGGCCCGGAGACAACCGATATCCGGCACCACCGTCGAAACGTCGATGCCGCCCGATACCGGCGGCGGCACGGCGAACGCGAATCCGCGAGCTACGTTAGGAGGCGCCCAGGAGGCCAGCCACTACCCGAAGCGGGTAGCAGGACGGTGCGGCGGCCGCAGGTACGCTGCGGGGCGGGGCCGGCAGGGCCACGAGCGCGCCGCAGGGGGCGGCAGCCGGCCACGGAATTCCGGGCGGCAGCCCTGGAGCCCAGCGCTTGCGGGCTCCCGATTCCGGGTCCGCGGGCGCCGGCTCGTGCTCAGTCCGACCGGATGCCGGAAATCACCGCGAAGGCTTCCGATCGGCGATTGATGCCGAGCTTTCCGAAGATCTTCTTGAGGTGGAACTTCACGGTGTTCTCGGAAATGCTGGTGGCGTCCGCGATCTCCCGGTTCGACATGCGCTGGCGCAGGCACTCGATGATCTCGCGCTCCCGCTCACTGAATGCGGCGAGGTCCGGCGCGACGTTCGAGACCGCGAGCCCGGCGGACGGGCCTCCGCCCTGGATCCGGGCCAGGGCATCGGTCGCGAAGCGACGGATCGCGGTGTCGCCGATCGCCTGGGTCGAGGCCAGAAAGCCCTCCAGCAAATGCCGGATCGACTTGCCTTCGTCGATCACCATGCGCATATAGCCGCATTCGTGCGCCATCTTGAGCGCCGTCGAGAACTGGCGCGCGGCCGGCATCGCCAGGCCGCGTGCTTCGAGCAGCAGGGCCTTGCCGAAGCCCAGCTGCGTGCTGATGAACATCGACTCCGAATGCAGCTCGTGCAGGCGTGCGATCTCGGCCGCGGCCTCCTCGAAGCGCTTGGTGCGGATGGCTTGCCGGATGTATCCGAGCTGGGGGTCCATGGCGAGCTCGCCGCAGGGCATCCAGTGGTCGGCGATGCCGAAGCGATGCTGCGGCCCGTCGCTGAGCACGCCGTGCTTCGGAGCCGCCGAACCGGTGGCGCCGAACAGACGCTCGCGCCGGATCAGCGATGCGATGCGCGGCCAGCGACCCTGAACGCACAGGACCTCGGCTTCGGATAGCAAGGTGTGCGCTTCCGCATCACGATGCAGTGCGCGCAGGCAGCGCGCCGCCGACAGCACGCCGACGGCGAAGAAATCCGGAATCGCGCACTTGAGCAGCATTTCGCGATATTCGGACAGCACCAGCTGCACGGTGTCCAAGTCGTCGGTGACGTAGAGCGCCCAGATGTAGCAAGCCGCCAGCGGAGCCGTCGCGAACGGCATGTCGAGTGCGCGGCGCTGCGATGCGAGCGAGTTGCGCAACAGATCGAGCGCGGCCTGGGTCTGGCCGTGCATCAGCAAGGTCACGCCCTTGACGCAGTCGGTGTAGCCGGAGGTGAACGAGGCATTGGCGAGCTTGTTGAAGGTTCGCGCCGCGGTGATGCGGACTTCGGATTGCTTGAAGTCTCCGATCACCAGTTGCCGGTAGGCATCGAGATTGGCCGCCGCGGCGAGCTCGAAGTTGTTGAAGCGGTCGCTGGCCCCGCTCAGAGACGAGACTTTCTCGACGCTCGAGAATGCCTTGGCCATGTCGTCGGTGCAGACGGCGGCGATCGCGACCACCGGCAGATCCTGCAGCGAGTCGCTGTCCGCATACCAGTCGGATGGATCGTCGGAGCCCATCAGCGAGAACAGCTTGTTGCGCTGGTTCAGGAACATCAGCGCCCAGGCCATGCGCCGCTTGAGCAGCGGACGCCGAATGACTTCGGCCTGCGGAATGCAATCGAGCCAGCGCTCGGCGATCGTCATTTCGCCGTCGGAAACCAGCCTTTCGGACCAGGTTTCGAAGATGTCGGCTGCAAGCGAGTAATCCGAGGCAGCGACCGCGTGGTGCATCGCGTCCTCGAACAGTCCGTTCTGGTAGAACCAGTCCGAGGCCTGGCGATGCAGCGAGCGGAACTTGGCGTGATGCTGGTTGAGCAATTGCTCGCGCAGATGCGTCGCGAGCAGGGTGTGATAGCGAAACCAGACGTGATGATCGTCGAGCGGGCTCACGAACAGCCCCAGCTTCTCGAGCCGCAGCAGCTGCTGCATCGAATCCGACCGTCCGGTCAGCGCGTTGCAGACCTGCGCGCCGAGGCGATTGAGGATGCAGGTGCGTTCGAGAAAGCGCATCGTGTCGGGCGACAGGCCCTCGAGCACACATTCGGTCAGATAGTCCGCGAGTTCGCGCGGACGGTACTGATCGATCCGGCGCAGCGCATCGGACGGCAGCCGGCGCGACAGTCCCAGGCGGAACAGCTGGATCGCTGCGGGCCATCCTTCGGTGCAGCGATGCACGGCTTCGAGATCGCCGTCCTGCATCGACAGGATGCCTGCCGACGAGAAGAAGCGCTGCACTTCGTCCAGCGAGAACGAAAGGTCGGCGGCGTGCAGGACCAGTACCCGGTTGGCGACGGTCAGCCGTGGAATGCCGATGTCGGGCAGCGTCCTGCTGGCGATGAAGACGCGAACATGCGCCGGCAGCTTGAGCAGGAAATCGCGCCAGAACGACAGGATCGCGCGATTCGACAGCACTTCGAACTCATCGACGAACAAGGTGATCGGGCTCTTGTCGCCGTCGAGCTTTTCGACGAACCAGTCGCTGCGCTCCTGATGCCGCGAGGCGGCGGCACCGGCCTCCAGGTGGCCGAGTGCGACCTGGCCGCGGGCATCGAAGATCTGCGCGAGCAATTTCTGCAGATGCGTGGCATGCCGTGTCGAGTCGTTGTCCGATTCGTCCAGGCTGAGCCAGCCGCAACGGATGCCGCGCGATGTGCTCTCGCTGCGGATTTGTTGCAGTGCGGTGGATTTGCCGTGCCCGGCAGGCGCCTGCAGGACCACGATCGGCTCGAACGCGGCATCGAACACGCGGCTCAAAATGTCTTCGCGCAGGATGCGCTGACTCATCATCGCAGGCACCAGCGAGGTGTAGCGGCCCGTATAGGGGCCCGAAGTTCCGCCCGAGGGTTCATTTGGCAAACCGCTCGAAGGATCGTGCGATGCTGGGGCCGCAAGGCGGCTGAGCTTGTTCATCGACCGCATACCCGTAGTTTTAATGTTTTCTCCTGGTACGGACCATATCGCAGTGGGGCCGGGTGAAGCCCTACCCGAAGCGGGTAGTAGTGGCTGGCTAGGCCCCTCAATAGTGTTCGCCGACCAATGTCACCGTTAAGTGGGAAGGCCATGGCCGACGATCTGAACAACACCCCCCCCCGCGCAGACTTCGATGTCGTGATCGTGGGAGCCGGCTGGTCCGGCATGTACATGCTCCATCAATGCCGCCAGCTCGGGCTCTCGGCGCACATCCTCGAAGCCGGGCCGTCCGTGGGCGGAACCTGGTACTGGAACCGCTACCCGGGCCTGCGTTGCGACGTCGAGAGCGTGCAGTACTCGTTCTCGTTCGATGCTGCCCTGCAGCAGGAATGGACCTGGACCGAACGCTACGCGACCCAGCCCGAGATTCTCGAATACGCCAACCACGTCGCGCAGCGCTTCGATCTGCTGCGGGACATCTCCTTCGATTCGAAAGTCTCGGCCGCGCGCTTCGACGACCGGGCCGGCATCTGGAACATCGAGACCCGGCAGGGACGCAAGGTCTCCGGGCGTTTCGTGGTGATGGCGACCGGGTGCCTCACGGTGCCCAAGGACGTGATCATTCCGGGCATGGGCGATTTCAAGGGCGAGGTCTACCACACCGCGCGCTGGCCGAAGACGCCGGTCGATTTCAGCGGCAAGCGCGTCGGCGTGATCGGCACCGGCTCGTCGGGCATCCAGGCGATTCCGCTCATCGCCGAACAGGCCGAGCATCTCTACGTGTTCCAGCGCACGCCGAGCTACAGCCTGCCGGCGAAGAACCGCGAACTCACGCCCGACTACGTGGCCGAGGTGAAGCGCAATTACGAAACGCTGCGCAACGAGGCGCGTGCGCATCTGGTCGGCATTCCGGCGCCGACGTATGCCGCCTCGGTGTTCGACGTCAGCGACGAAGAGCGGCGCGAAATCTACGCCTCCAAGTACGACAACGGCCTGCCGTTCGCGCTGATGGTGTCGTTCGGCGATCTGCTGATGGACGAGAAGGCCAACAAGACGGCACAGGAGTATCTGGCCGAGCGCATTCGCGAGAAGGTCGAGGATCCGGAGATCGCCGAGCAGCTGATCCCGAAGGAACAGTTCGTCGGCACGCGCCGTCTGTGCCTCGACACCAATTACTACGAAACCTTCAACCGTCCCAACGTGACGCTGAAGAACATCGCCAAGAAGCCGATCGATCAGATCACCGAGACCGGTGTCCGCATGGGCGACGAACTCGTCGAAGTCGATTGCCTGGTCTTTGCGACCGGCTACGACGCCATGACCGGTCCGCTGCTGGCTTTCGAGATCGAAGGCAAGGGCGGCATCAAGCTCAAGGACGCCTGGGCCGAAGGCCCGAAGTCCCTGCTCGGGCTGATGGTGAGCGGTTTCCCGAACCTGTTCACGATCACCGGCCCGGGCAGCCCGTCGGTGCTCAGCAACATGTTCTGTTCGATCGAACAGCACGTGGAATGGGTCAGCCGCCTGCTCGGTCATCTGCAACAGCAGAAACTGACGCGCGTCGAGGCGAAGCCGGAAGCCCAGGAAAACTGGGTCGCGCACGTCAACGAGGTCGCCAATTCGACCCTGTTCCCGCGCGGGAACACCTGGTACATGGGCGCGAACGTGCCCGGAAAGCCGCGCGTCTTCATGCCGTATCTGGGCGTGGGTCCGTATCGCCAGATCTGCGATGAAGTCGAGAAGGACGGCTACCGGGGTTTTGCGATTTCGTGAGTGTCGTTCGTCGTGACGATGAATCGATCCGCTACCCGTTTCGTGTAGTTGTTGGGTAGCGAACGAAGATCGATAGTCGATTTATAACAATTGCCGCGTCGGTCGTAAGGGATGCGGAAGCGAATGCGATGAGAGAGACCAAGCCATCATGAACCTTGCGATAAGTCGGTAGCGCCGGAACACGATGTGTCACCGGATCGCATCAAGGTGCGACCGGTGACGATCGGCCAGCAGCGCCTGTCGATCAGGCCAGGCGCCGACCCGCAGACCGCATCGGTCTAACGAATATCAGTGCTGAATGCGTACGGCAGTGAACGCGCCGCGAGGAGGCGTTTGCCTGCACGTCACGCAGTAAACGAGGAAAGCCATGTACTCCCTGCGTCAACGTCTCGCGATGTGGATCATTGGTCACCAGAAGACCAGCTGGGCGGTGTTCATCGTGATCACCGCGTTCTTTGCGGTGGGGCTGAGGAATGTCGAGCTCAAGACGATCTTCTCGGACCTGCTGCCGAAGGACGATCCGTTCGTGCAGGTGTTCAAGGATCACCCGAACTTCGGCAACCCGCTGACCGTCACCCTGATGGTCAAGCGCAAGAACGGCGACATCTTCAATGCCGAGACCCTGAACAAGGTCTGGCAGATGACGCGCGACATCGACCTGGCGCCGGGCGTCGACCACGACCAGATCCTGTCGATCGCGACCGAGAAGGCGCGCTATGCCGAGGCGACGCCCTACGGTATCGACATGCGGCCGCTGATGGGTGATTCGGTGCCCAAGACGCAGGAAGACATCGATGCCTTCCGCAACAACCTCGACAAATCGCCGAACGCGCGCACCTTCCTGGTCTCGCAGGACCAGAGCAGCACGCTGATCAACGCCACCTTCATCGAATCGCGGCTCGACTACGGCGAAGCGTTCCAGTACGTGCAGAACCTCGTTAACAAGAACCGCGACGCCGACCACGACATCTACCTGGCGGGCCAGCCGGCGCTGACAGGCTGGGTCTACGAATACGAAAGCCAGATGATCGGCATCTTCGCGGTCACGCTGAGCCTGCTCGTGATCGCATTGACGCTGTACATGCGCAACGTGGTCGGCGTGGTGACGCCGATCGTGACGAGCCTGGTGGCGGCGGTGTGGGGTTTCGGATTCGTCGGCTGGCTCAAGTCGCCGATCGAACCGCTGCTGATGATCGTGCCGCTGCTGCTGGTGGCGCGCAGCTTTTCCCACTGCGTGCAGTTCACCGAGCGGTACTACGAAATCTACGCGCACGTGCGCGACAAGCAGAAGGCAGCCGAGATCACCATGGGCGTGATGATGGCGCCGTCGGTGCTCGGCATCTTCACCGACATCGTCGGCATCTTCCTGATCGCGCTGGCGCCGATTCCGGCGATGGAGCGCTTCGCGCTGTTCTGCGGCTTCTGGGCGATCTGGCTGATCCCGACCGGCGTGGTGCTGATCTCGCTGCTGCTGGCGGCGCTGCCGGCACCGAAGAATATCGAGAAGCTGGTGGGTGCCGAAGCGGCGCAGACGCCGTTCAACCGCGGGTTCAAGAAGCTGCTCGAATCGATCGCCAACGTCACCTACGGCAAGCGCGGCAAGGTCACCGCGGTGATCGTGGCGGTGTGCGGAGCGGCGGCGATCATCACCGGCCTGCAGATCAAGATCGGCAACCCGGTGGAGGGCAGCAACCTGCTCTGGGACGATTCGGAATACAACGAAGCGGTGCGCCAGATCAACGGCAATTTCCCGGGTGTGAACACACTGGAGATCGTGCTCGAAGCCAAGGACCAGCGAAACCCGGATCGCGTCGGCCGCCAGGCCGAGACGATCATGACGATGCTGCAGCTGCAGAACATCATGGAGAACGGCGGCGAGCCGCCGCGCGCGACGCTGTCGTTCGCGGATTATTTGATGGAAGGCAACCGCCTGTTCTCGGGCGGCAACCCGAAGTGGCTGCCGCTGGACCCGACCAATGAAATGGTCGGAGCGGCCTCGATCGCGGTGATGCTCGGCTCGAGCCCGAAAGCGTTCTCGCACGTCATCAACTTCGACATCCAGAACGGCACCGTCTCGCTCTGGTACAAGGACAACAAGCAGGAGACGGTCGATTCGGCGCTCGCCGCAGCCAAGAAAGCGGTCGAAACCGTCGGCGCCGATCACGACGCGTTCACGGTGCGCCTGGGCACCGGCACCATCGCGCTGCAGCAGGCGATGAACGACGTGGTCGAGCGCTACCACTGGGTCATCATCGGCCTGCTGAATTTCACGATCCTGCTGGGCTGCAGCTACGCATACAAATCGATCGTGGCCGGCCTGATCCTGCTGGTGCCGGTGAACCTGTCGAACTTCGTGCTGCTGTCCTCGATGCATTTGATGGGCATCGGCCTGGACATCAACTCGCTGATGGTGGCGTCGATCGGCGTCGGCGTGGGCATCGACTACGGCATCTACCTGCTGAGCCGCATCTGCGAGGAGTATCACGCGCAGGGCCGCGACATCGGACGCGCGAACACGGCGGCGCTGAGCACGACGGGCAAGGCGATCATGTTCACGGCGTCGATCATGCTGCTGGGGATCACGCCCTGGTACTTCCTGTCGGACCTGAAGTTTTTGGCCGACATGGGCCTGCTGCTCGACCTGCTGATGCTGATCAACATGGTGCTGGCGCTGGTGGTGCTGCCGCTGCTGGTCTGGCTGATCAATCCGCGCTTCCTGCGACGCGAAGACCTGCTGGTAGGCGAAGGCGTCGATCTGTCGCAGTACACGGCCAGCCATGGCGCAGGTCACGGTAATTCGTTGGCCGGCGCAACCTGAAGTCCTACTCGTTTCAATCAACCATGAAAGCGGCAGGGCGAGTCGCTACGGCGATGGGCTATCCGCACCAGAGGAGATGACCGATGCATATCCGCAAGTTCGATTTCAATTACAGCCGCCGCATGTTCCTCGAGAAGACCATGATGGGAGCTGCGACGGCCGGCGTACTCGCGCCGATGTGGCCGGAGCTGGCGCACTCGGCCGATGTGTCGAAGGCCTATCCGGACGAGCTGCTGTCGATCGAGATGTACACCAAGGGCAAGATCAAGCCCGGTGACGTGCTGACGGCCGACAACGTCGACGCGGTGAAGGATCTGCTCGATCCGGTCACCTACAAGCAGGTCAAGACGATGAGCCGGCGCATCAACATCGTCGAATCGACTCGCGATGTCACCAAGCTCTATCCGGCCTCCTATCTTGAAACCACGCTGAAGAACAAAGGCAAGGCCAAGTTCGGACCGGACGGCAACGTCTACAACGCCGACGGCAAGCCGTGGATCGGCGGCAGCCCGTTCCCGGATGCCAAGGAAGCCAACGAATTCACCGCGAACCTCACGCTGAGCTGGGGCCGCCACGACTATTCGCAGTACGCGGTGCGCGACTGGGACATCGGTCCCGACGGTGAAGTCTCCTACCAGTACGACTTCGTCTGGGCCGAGCTCAATGCGACCGCGCGCGTCGACGGCACGACCTGGAACAACCGTGCCGACCTGCTGCGCCTGCAGTCGGTCTGGTTCACCTCGCCGAACGACGTGAAGGGCAGCTCGTTCCTGAACACCTGGTACTATGACCAGCGCAAGTTCCCGGACCTGATCGGCTATCTGCCTGCGTTCAAGCGCGTGCGCCAGTTCCCGACCAACCAGCGCTTCGAGCCGCTGGTGCCGGGCATCACGCTGTTCCTGTCGGACGCCTGGGCGGCCGGCGACCCGATGCAGACCTGGGGCAACTACAAGATCGTCGGTCGTGGCCCAATGCTCGGTGCCATCGGCAACAAGAACTTCATGGGCGGCTCGCATCCGAACTACGAGCGTCCGGTGCATGGCGGCCCGAAGGGCAAGAGCTTCCACGATACCTACATGGAGCTGATCCCCGAGTGCGTGATCATCGAAGCCGAGCCGACGGGTTATCCGCGTGCGCCGGTGGGCAAGAAGCGCACCTGCATCGACGTGCGCAACGGCATGTACGTGTCTTACGTGACCTATGACCGTCGCGGCGAAATCTGGAAGTCGTTCGAGCCGGCTTACGCGCAGTACAGCAACGACAAGCTGACGATCAAGGATGTCGACGGCAAGCCGGCGTGGTCGTGGGTGGCGGTGATCTGCCACGACGTGCAGTCGAACCGTTTGTCGCGCTTCGTGCAGGCCAAGGAAGTGACCGGCGGCTACAAGTCGACGTACAGCGAAGGCGGCATCGACGTCTACAACAAGTACCTGACGCCGCAGGCCATCGGCCGACTCGGCGCGTAAGGAATGGAGATGCCTTCTCCCGCCGGGAGAAGGTGTCGACAGGGCGGATGAGGGACTCGCAGGGATAGCGAAGTCTGGCTATCGCGGCGAGTCCTTCATCCCCGCCTTCTCCCGCAGGAGAGGGACAAAAATGCAGTGCAAATGCAGTGCAGGAGAGAATTCGTGAGCGTCATCGAACGCGGCGTGCGCGCCGCTTGCATCACGCTGGGCATCGCCGGACTGATGTCCGCCGCCTACGCCAATACACCCGCCGCCACGCCGCCGACGGGCGCTGCGCCGGTTGCGAACACACCGGCACCGGCAAGCTCATCGAACAACCCGGTCGTGCTGCAGGGCACGGCGCATCAGGCGCTGTTCAGCGTCGCCTTCGACGGTGATCGTGGCGTCGCGGTCGGCGCGATGGGCGAACTGCTCGAATCGAGCGATGGCGGCAAGAGCTGGAAGGCGACGGCCAAGGGCATCACGCCGCTGTCGCTGCTCGGCGTCGGCCTGCAGGGGGCGCATCGCATCGCGGTGGGCCAGCAGGGCCTGATCCTGCGCAGCGAAGGCGACGCCGCCTGGAGCAAAGTTGAAAGCGGCAGCGAGCAGCGCCTGCTCGCGGTCAGCGTCAACCAAGCGGGGCTGGCGGCCAGCGTCGGCTCGTTCGGCGCGATCCTGGTTTCGGAGAACGGCGGTGCGAGCTGGCAGCCGGTCGTGGTCGATTGGACGCGCTATCTCGAAGAGCCGGTCGACCCGCATCTCTACGACGTCGCGGTCAGCGACGGCGGCGTCATCACCATCGCGGGCGAATACGGGCTGATTTTGCGCTCGGCCGATCATGGCAAGACCTGGGTGTCCGTGCATCGCGGCGAAGCCTCGATCTTCGACATCGCGATGCGGCCCGACGGCGTCGGCTACGCGGTCGGACAGAACGGCCTGGTCATGACCTCGTCGGATGGCGGCAACACCTGGCGCGATCTGCCGACGGGCTCCGAAGCCGTGCTGCTGGGTGTGTGGTCCGCGCCGGATGGCCGCGTGATCGTCGCCGGCATGCGCGAAACCCTGGAGAGCAGAGATGCCGGTGCGACCTGGAAGCGTCGCACCGACGGTGACTTCGGCACCGCCTGGTATTCGAGTATTGCCGCACCGGCGAGTGGTGGCGTGGTGCTGGTCGGGCATACGGGGCGAATTATCAGGATCGATAGCTAGATCAGTTTCGAGCGGTTCATAAAAAAGACAATTGGAGGGAGTCGAATAATGATTGGAAAAAAGCTCAAAAGAAGCGTCTACAAAATCTTGGGTGGAGTGGGGATCGCGGCTCTTCTGGGAGTGGCGGCACCTGCGTATTCGCAGGCCGTCGAAGAGATGCCGGCCGCAGCCGATAGCGCGAGCGCCGGCGGCGGTTTCGATTCAAGCAGCGACGCCTCCTCCCCCGAAATCGAAGGCGGCGGCTGGTTCAGCGGCGTCGGCTTCTCGTTCAGCGGCTTCTCGCGCATCGAAACCGCGATCCGCATGACCGGTGAAGAGAACCCGTTCAACCAGCGCGGCAACCTGTTCAACGGTGTGCCGACGGCGCGCTGCGGCGGCGTACCGCCGACACCGGTCTGCATCTCGCCCGACGTGGCGACGCGCAACGGCCAGAAGGCCAACAACCAGTTCAACCTGCAGCAGTTCCGCACGCACCTCGATTTCCAGGCCACCTTCAACGAAAACTGGTCCGCCCGCGCACTCGTGCGCGGCATCTACGAACTCGGTGAGTACGACAACTTCAGCCGCGATGCAGTCGGCAGCAACGCCGACGGCTACCTGTACGGCAAGCCGAACTTCTTCGAGTACGACAACTACCGCAAGGGCGGCTGCCAGAACCGGCTCGAAGTCTGCGGCCGCAACTACATGGTCGACCTGCCGAACTTCACGGTCGACTACCAGAACGGACCGCTGCTGATCCGCGCCGGCAACCAGCAGATCGCCTGGGGCCAGGCGCTGTTCTTCCGCGTGCTCGACGTACCCAACGGCCTCGACCTGCGTCGCCACCTGTTCCTCGACTACACGCCCGAGGAATACGCCGACGAACGCATTTCCTCGCCGGCCATCCGCGCCTCGTACCAGATCAACAACGAGTGGGAAGCGGACAGCTACGTGCAGATGTTCCAGCCGACGATCTACTCGAACCCGAACACGCCATACAACGTGATCGCCTCGCAGTTCACGGTCCATGACCGCTTCAACCAGGTCGACGACAAGCTCAACTACGGCCTGCGCCTGCGCGGCAGCGTCGCCAACGTGGGCCTGCAGTTCGTCTACGCCAACCGCCTGAATCCGGACGGCGTGTTCCGCTGGACCGAATCGGGCGTCAATCGCGGCCTGCCGGGCGCGCTGCCGAACGTCGTTCCGGGGCTCACCGACACGGTGTCGCAGCTGCTGGGCCTGGCGCTCGACCCGATCGGCGGCGGCATTCCGCTCACCGGCGCGATCCTGGCGCGCACGCCGTTCGAAGTCGATCCGACGGGCGTGGTCTCGGCGACCGAATGGTTCACCTACGCCGGCATGGCGCGGCTGTCGGCCGTCGAAGGGCTCAATGCCTCGATCACCGATTTCCCGGCCACCGCCCTGCTGCTGGCCAACCCGGTCGACTCCAACGAAGCGGCGATGCGCGAACTCGACCTGTTCTTCCAGCTCTCGGGCGGCCTGCGCG
Source organism: Hydrocarboniphaga effusa AP103 (assembly GCF_000271305.1). GTDB lineage: Bacteria > Pseudomonadota > Gammaproteobacteria > Nevskiales > Nevskiaceae > Hydrocarboniphaga > Hydrocarboniphaga effusa. The sequence goes on along the minus strand of NZ_AKGD01000001.1, from coordinate 1,106,845 downwards.
GCCACATCGAGCGGCAGTACAAGCGCGAGAACAACATCGGCTTCGGTACCAGTTACGTGATCGAAGCCGAACCGGGCTCGCTGCTCGATCAGCTGATCGTCAACTTCGAAGCGATGTACACGCCGGACCGCACGTTCACCGCACCGTCGCTGGGTGCCGGCTACGACGAGCGCGAAGAATGGGTGACGGCCCTGGTGATGGAGAAGTACCACCGCTTCTCCGACGCGTTCCCGGCGACGTACATGGTGTTCCAGTGGGAACACCGCACCGAGAGCGATCTGTACGGACGCCTGCTCGACGGCATGAACGGCGATTCGCGCAATACCGCGGGCGGCATCGGCGGCAAGTGGAACGGCTGGGATGGCCTGGTGTTCGCGTTCCAGCAGCCGTTCCCGAACCTGGTCTATCGCGTCGACGCCGCGGTGCTGTACGACACGCGCGGCGGCCTGCTGGCACAGCTGGGCCTGCGCTGGAAGCCGAGCGGCCCGCTGTCGGCCGAGGTGTACTACACCTACCTCAACGGCGGCCTCGGCGGAAACGACAACGACAACATCATCTCGACGATCGACTATGCCGACGAACTCGGCATCCGCCTGGGTTATCAGTTCTGATGAGGGACTGATGCCGAGGTGAGGTCATACGTCGCAGTCTCCAGGTTTCTCCTCTGATGTCGTTTTGGCTCCTGCCGGCATGGCTCCTCCAGCTTGCCGGCAGCTTTTTTTGTCTGGCCGGTCGTTAGGACGGGGCCTTGCTCGATCCGCGGTCGTTCGAGGGGAGGGTCGCGGACAGCCGATCGCGCCACGCAGCAGGCAGTGCGCGGAGCGATCGGAGCGGTAGTGGATGAAGGACCGGCGCAGCGCTTGCGCCGGTCCTTTTATTGCCTGGGCACTAAGCGCCCAGGCCGTTGCCTCGATCGGAGAAGCGCTCGCGCAGTTCACGCTTGAGGATCTTGCCACTCGCGTTCTTCGGCAGTGCTTCGATCACTTCGACGAGCTTGGGCGCCTTGTAGCCGGCCATGCGTTCGCGGCAGAACTGCAGCACCTCTTCGGCGCTGACGCTGTGGCCCGGACGCGGCACGACGACCGCCATCACCGCTTCGATCCAGCGCGGATGCGGCACGCCGAAGACGGCCACTTCGGAAACGCTCGCGTGCGTGAAGATCATTTCTTCGACTTCGCGGCTCGCCACGTTCTCGCCGCCGGTCTTGATCATGTCCTTCTTGCGATCGACGACGCTCAGGTAGCCTTCTTCGTCCATCACGCCGAGATCGCCGCTGTGGAACCAGCCGTTGCGGAAAGCCTCCGCGGTTTTCTCGGGGTTCTTCCAATAACCGAGCGTGACGTGCGGCCCGCGATGCACGATCTCGCCGATCACGCCGACGGGCACCGGACGATCCTCATCGTCGACGACGCAGGTCTCGACGTTGATCGCGGGACGGCCGGCCGAGCCGAGCTTGCGCATCTGGTCCTCGGGCTTGAGGATCGTGGCGACCGGCGACATTTCGGTCTGTCCGTAGAAGTTGAACAGGCGGATTCCGGGCAGGCGTGCGCTGAGTTCCTTGATGACTTCCACCGGCATGATCGAGGCACCGTAGTAGCCCTTCTTCAGCGAGGACAGATCGGTCTTGCCGAAATCGGGATGACGCAGCAGCGCAATCCACACGGTTGGCGGGCAGAACAGCTTGGTGACGCGCTCGGCCTGGATCGTGCGCAGCAGGCTGCCGGCTTCGGGTGCCGGCAGCACGATGCTGGTGGCCCCGAGGTAGAGATCGGGCGTCAGGAAGCAGTCGAGCTGCGCGCAGTGATACAGCGGCAGCGAATGCACTTCGATATCGTCGCTGCTCATCTCGCCATCGACGATGCAGCTGGTGTAGTGCGAGTAGAGGCAGCGGGCCGACAGCAGGGCACCCTTGGGGCGCGATTCGGTGCCGCTGGTGTAGAGCATCTGCACGGGCTCGTCGTCGCCGACCTCGACATCGGGCGCGGTGGCGTTACGGTGCTCCATCCAGTCCTGAACGCACTCCCAGCCGCTGGGCGTGGTCTGGCTCTTTTCGCGAATCGCGCCCTTGAGCTTCAGCTCGAGCCTGGCTTCGGCGATCGCCGCATCGGCGGTGGCGGCCAGCGCATCCTCGACGATCAGGCCGCTCGCTTCCGCGTTGTCGAGGATGTAGGCGACCTCGCTGGCGTTGAGCATGAAATTGATCGGCACCATCACCGCGCCGAGGCGCGCGAGCGCGAAGCGGATCACGACGAAGGCGTGGTTGTTGTGCGACAGCAGGGCGATGTGATCGCCCTTGCGCACTCCGCGATCGGCCAGCGAATTCGCGGTCCGGTTCACGACCTCGTCGAGTTCGGAGAAGGTCTGGCGAAGGCCGCCGTAGACGATGGCCGTCTTCTTCGGTGAGCGAGCCGCGCTACGCCAGAGCAGATCGCCGAGGCGATGGCGGCGGGCGCTGTTGAGCAGGCTTTGGGTGTTGGGCGAGGTGTTCATCGGCTGTCCTTGATCGTCCGTTTCGCGAGCGTTGCGGCCCGGTAGGGCCGTTCGTCCAGGAGTCGTCGGGTGCGGAATGCTCGCTGCGAGCGCAAGCCGAGCGACGATGGCATGAGCTGATCTGGGCCAGCCTGATTGCCTTCTCCTGGGCTGCACACTACCCGAGATCGACCGACGGAGGCGCTACCCGAAATGGGTAGCGCCGGGCGCCGGTGTGCGCGCCTGCGCGACGCCGGGTTCAAAGTGCCCGCAGCACCCGTTTCAGCGATTGCAGGTCGCGGCGAACCAGCTCCGCGTCACGCTCGAACATGGCGTCGTCCATGTCCGGCTGGCGCAGCAGCGTGAACAGCACCTCGGTGCCGTCACCGTTGCGAACCATGCGCAGCGGAATGTCGATCGGCGGCTTTCCGTGCAGGCAGACGCGATGGTCCAGCACGCCGTAGGCGTTGGGTGCGGAGAACTCGACCTTCGCGGGCCCTTCGGGAGTATCGGCGACCCAGCCGTCGCCGCTGCGATGCAGGCTCGCGGCCAGTCCGGCCGCCCAGGCCGTGAAGTGTTCGGGTTTCTGGGCATAGCCGTAGGCGCGATCGAACGGAACGTCGATGCTGATGCTCAGGTGCAGCGCGGCGAGCGTAGGCATGGGGCTCTCCAGGTGTCGGGCCTCAAGCCTAGACCAGGATCAACGGCCGCGATCCGAAGCGGCTCCGGTCGGGCTCACGAGCGGGTGAAGGGCGATGCGGCCGTATCCCGGGACAGCGGCGCCACACGGGGCCAGCGCGACGAACGATTCACGAAGCCGAAGATGGCATCGGCGGCACGCGCCGACGACGGAATCTCGTGGGCGCCGCCCTGGCCGATGAGGCCGAAGGTCTCGTCGCGGTAGGCTTCCTGCAGGGCGAGAAAATCCGGATGCGAAGCCACTGCAATGTCGAGCGTCGCTTCGAGTGCGGCCACGTCGTCGAGCACCGGGCCCAGGTTCCACTGCTGGTAGCACGCGTCGGCCTGCCAATGCGCTTTCATCGGATTCAGGAACACGCAGGGCCTCGGGCGCACGAGAAATTCGGCGAGCTGGCTGCTGACGTCTCCAAGGTAGACGTCGGCGGCGAGCGTATAGCTCATGTCGGTCGATCGTTCGCTGCCGAGATCGATATGGAAATGCGGCAGCCCGCGGTAACGCTCGATGAACGCCAGATCGGTCCTGCACAAGCCTTCGCGCAGCCGGATGTGGGGCGCGAAGATGAGGTTGTAGCGCGATGAACTGGCGAACGCCTCGAGCACCGCGCGTCCCGCCGCGGTCCATGACGACAGGCCGCAGCGGAAATGCGGGTTGTAGAGCACCGTGATGCGGCCGTTGTCGAAGAACGGCCGTTGATTGCAATTGCGCCGCTTGAGCCAGTCGAACTTGGCGTAGATGCCGGTGCTGTACTGCCCGATACGGATCAGCTTTTTATCCAGCAGCCGGCGCGCGATCTTGTCGCCGGCCATCAGCACGTAGTCGAAATTTTGCGTGCGTGACGCGAAGCCCGAGGCGCGATCACCGGCGCCGTGGCGCGTCCAGACGAACTTGGGGCGTGCAACGAAGCGCTTGAGCCAGAGCGTGGTCTGTTCGGGCGCGACGATGGCGTCGAAGCTTCCCAGATACGCGCGATTGACGAACAGCGCGAGCTGCTTCCACGGCGTCCAGCCGGATTCCATCCGCCAGCGCTCGAGCGCCGGCAGCCGCAGGCGCCTGAAATGCAGCGGGGCCGCCGCGCTGTATTCGCACAGCAGCCGGCGTGCGAACCGCTCCTGCTCTTCGTTGATGAAGCACACATGCACTTCGGCTTCGGGATAGCGATCGGCCAGTTCGGCCGCGATCGGCAATGCATGCGGAATCTGATGAATGTGTCCGATGAACGGAAAGACGAAGCGCATCGCAGGCTCCGTTCAGACCGAGACCGGGGCTTGCGCCGCGACCCGCTGCGGGCGCCAGAGCGCGAGGTAGTGGTCGACGGCGCGATCCACCGAAAAATGCCGGGCGCGGCGCGCGAGTTCGTCGCGATCGACGTCGGCCGCCTTCAGCGTGGTGCGAATCGCCTCGGCCATGGCAAGCACGTCGCCGACCTCGACGAGCGTTCCCCAGCGGCCGTCGCCGAGAATTTCGTCGGGACCGGAAGGGCAACGGGTCGACACGATCGGCAGCCCGGCGGCGAGCGCCTCGACGAGCACGTTGCCGAAGCCCTCCCGACGCGACGACAGCACGAACATCCGGGCGTGGGCGAACCACGGGGCGATGTCGTTCACTCGCCCGGGCAGGGCCACGCTGCCGTTGAGGCCGAGCTCCTTGACGAGCGCCTGCAGTGAGCGCTCCTCCGGCCCGGCGCCCAGGATGACGAGGCGCACCGGCTGCTCGCGCCTGACGATCGCGAACGCGCGCAGCAGGTCGTCGTAGCCTTTCACCGGATGCAGTCGCCCGGCCGACACGATGACCGGACAGCTGCCGTCGCGCAGCCACGGATGCGGTGGCGGACGATCGGCGTTGCGCATGAACGAAGGCAGATACGCAGGGTTGTGGATCACGTGCAGCCGATCCTGCGGAACGCCCCAGTTCCGGACCAGATCGTCGGCCACGCCATGGCTCACGGCGACCACCGAATCGGCACGCTTCCACAGCAGCCTGACCGAGCGCGTGTTGATCCAGAACTGGCGTGCCGATTTCCACTGGGCATCGGCGCTCAGGTGTTCGTGCTGCGTGACCGTGAGCCGCACGCGATCGCCGAACAGCCACTTCAGCAGCGCGCCCCAGTTGTTGTAGCGGTTCAGCGCAGTGACGAGCCGGACCCCGGGGTTCCGATGGAGATAGGCGGCGAGCCGCAGTTTGGCGGCGAGCCCGGTACCGAGTATCACGCGGCCGGCTTTCGGCGAAAGACCGGGCTCGTCGCGAAAGCGCTTGGCGGGCGCCTCGGTCAGCACGTCGACGTGGTGGCCTCGCTCGATCAGCTCGTTGACCAGGCGCAGGGTCCACGGCCGGACTCCACCACTCGACGGCTTGGGCCAGGCCATCAGGCTGCAGTAGAACGCGATGTGGAGGGGCGGCTCGGACGAAGACGGCTTCGGGGACGGCGCTTGCGCTGACAGCATGTTCCGATGGGAAGGCGTGATCGTGGCCCGACTATAGGAACGCGCTTCCAACCCAACCGTGACCAAAACATTACCGATTTGTCATCCGGTCTGGCGTTAGCGCCGCTGGCGGCACTCGCGCTAATGTGCGCCGCCCATGGACCGTGGACCGCAATGCGCATCCTGATCATCGAAGACGAGGACAAGACGGCGTCGTTTCTCGCCAAGGGCCTCGGTGAATCGGGCTATGTCGTCGACCGCACCGGGAACGGCGAACACGGTTTGATGCTCGCGCTCGACATGGTCTACGACCTCGTCATCCTCGACGTGATGCTGCCGAACCTCGACGGCTGGTCGGTGCTCAAGGAACTGCGCGCCCGCGGCCGTCAGGTGCCGGTGCTGTTCCTCACCGCCCGCGACGCGGTCGACGATCGTGTGCGCGGCCTGGAATCCGGCGCCGACGATTACCTGGTCAAGCCGTTCGCGTTCTCCGAAGTGCTCGCGCGCGTGCGCACGCTGCTGCGTCGTCCGCCGATCCAGACCCGCGAGGATTTGCGGATCGCCGACCTGGAGATCGATTTCATGCGCCAGCGGGCCTCGCGCGGCGGCGCCAGGCTCGATCTCACGGCCAAGGAATTCGCCCTGCTGAGCCTGCTGATCCGCAGGAAGGGCGAGGTGCTGTCGCGCCTCTTCATCGCCGAGCAGGTCTGGGACTACAACTTCGACAGCGACGCGAACGTCGTCGACGTGGCCATTCGCCGGCTGCGTCGCAAGCTCGACGATCCTTACGCGCTCAAGCTGATCCACACCGTGCGCGGCTCCGGCTACGTGCTGGAAGATCGAGGCTGATGCGGTGAACGATCCCATGTCCGATGCCTTGCCGGCGCGTGCCAAGCCTTCGATCGCTTCGCGTCTGACGCTCGGTTACACCTTGTGGGCGCTGGTGATCCTGGTCGCGAGTACCACGGTGCTGTACGCCTTGCTCGCGCACGCGCTCGATCGCGAGAACCGCGATCTGGTCAGAACGCTGCTCAGCGTGCTGACCGAAGATGCCGAGGAGGAGGATTCGCACTTTCTGCTGCCGGGCATGCTGTCCGCCAAGCAGCCGTATCAGCTGCGCGTATTCGACGAACACATGCAGCCGCTCGCCGCGAGCACGGCGATGGAATTCATTCCGGTTCCCGAACGCTCGGCGAGGGCCGACACCATTCTCGAATGGGACATTCCGGCCGGCTACTACATGTCGGCCGCCGGCTGGACACGCGATGCGCCGGGTGTTCCGCGTCGCATGGTGCAGGTCGCGGTCGAGGTGTCGGACGATCGGGAGCTGCTGTCGCGCTATCGCATCGGCACCGTGCTGGTGTTGCTGATCGGGCTCGGAGCCTGTGCGCTGACGAGCTTCGTCATCGTGCGTCGCGGGCTGCGTCCGCTGCAGGAGGTCATGGAGACCACCGAACGCATCACCGTGAACCAGTTGCACGAGCGGCTCGTCGCCACGCAGTGGCCCAAGGAGCTCGTCGAGCTGGCGACCTCTTTCAACTTCATGCTCGCGCGCCTGGATCGCGCGTTCCAGCGAGTCTCGCGAGCCTCGTCGACGCTCGCCCACCAGCTGCGCACGCCCGTCAACAACCTGATCGGCGAGGCCGACGTGGCGCTGTCGCGCGCACGCTCCCCCGAGGAATACCGCGCGGTGCTGGAATCCGCGATGGAAGAGTATCTGCGGCTGTCGAAGATCATCGACACCTTGCTGTTCTTCACGCGCATCGACAATCCGCATCACAAGCTCAAGCTCGAGCGCTTCGACGGCCATGCCGAAGTGCAGAAGATCCTCGATTTCTTCGAGCCGCTGGCGCTCGAGGCCGAAGTCGATCTGGTCCACGCCGGCACCGCGCTGGTCACGGCCAACCAGACACTGTTCGGCCAGGCACTCGGCAATCTGGTCAGCAACGCCTTGCAGCACACGCCGCCGGGCGGACGCGTGTCGGTCCAGGTGGAGGACACCGAACAGGCCGCGGTCATCTCGGTCCGCGATTCGGGCCATGGCATCGCCGCGGACGATCTGCCTTACGTCACCGAGCCGTTCTATCGCTCGGAAGGTTCGCGCTCGACACGCAAGGCCGGCATGGGGCTGGGACTTTCGATCGTACGGTCGATCGTCGAATGGCATGACGGACAAGTGAGGATCGAGTCGACCGAAGGCGTCGGCACCACGGTCACGCTGTGGTTTCCGCACGATGCCGAAAAGCCGAACGCCCCTCACCTTCGTCCCTGATGTTTGCCCGGTTCATTCCCTGGAGTCGCTCAACATGAGTTCGCGGCCTGATTCGTCCTCGGTGATCCGCATCTTCGTCGGCTGCGATCCGAACGATTGCGATCTCGAACAGATGATGGTGCTCGAGCATTCGCTGCGCGCGCATGCCTCGCTGCCGATCGAGTTGCACTGGATGCGGCTGTCGCGCGACCCCGAGAGCCTTTGGTATTCGAACCCGGAAACGGGCGCCGGCTGGCGCACCGAACGCTGGGCGACGCCGTTCTCGGGTTTTCGCTGGGCCGTGCCGGCTGCCTGCGGCTATCGCGGACGTGCCCTCTACATGGATGCCGATACGCTCGTGCTGTCGGACATCGCGCGTTTGTGGAATGCGCCGTTGCATGGAGAGGCGATCGCCATCGCGCGTCCGCAGGCCGGTTTTCCGCGCTTTTGCGTGTCGCTGTGGGATTGCGAGCGGGCCGAGCGGCATCTTCCGGATATCGAGCGTCTGCGGGCCGATCCGCAAGCGCACGCGGATTGCCTGCGCTACTTCAAGCAGCATCCCGAGCTGATCGAGCCGATCGATCCGGCGTTCAACAACATCGATGGCGAGAACCAGCCGGTCGAGCGCATCGCGATTTTGCATTACTCCGACATGGGCACGCAGTTCTCGCATCGTCTGGCCGTGCCACGCGTCGCGAGCGAGGGCCGGCGTCACTGGTTCGACGGTGACATCCTGCCGCATCCACGGCAGGACCTGGCCGCGTTGTTCGACCAGCGTTACAAGGACGCCATGGACAGCGGTCGCAGCCTCGATGAGTATCGCGGCGCGAGCCGCTTCGGCGATTTTCCGAAGAAATCCGAACGGCATTACGCCGGCAACCCGATAACGAGATCGACAATGGGGCGCTTATGGAGGCGATGGCGGTTCGGAATCTGAGTGAGCCTGCCGAGGAGCAGGAACCCTCGGCGGCGGCTCCGGTCTGGCTGCTGACCGGCAACCGTCCCGGTGAAGTCTCGCAGCAGCGGGCGCTCGCCGAAGCGATCGGCGTGCCGTTCCAGGAGATCCAGGTCGCCACGCTGGCCGCTGCGGGCGGACGCGCGCGCTTCGATGATTCGGCGCTGCATCCGCCGTGGCCCCGGCTCGCCATCTCGTTCGGCAAGACGCTGCCGATGGCGCTCGCCCTGCGCAAGCTCAGCAAAGGCGTCACCAGGATCGTGCAGCTCGGACGCCCACGTGGCGTGCACCGAAACGAGATCGATCTGATCGTGCCGATGCCGCAGGACGTCATGCGCGATGCGCCGAACGTCCATCGCATCCGCATGCCGTTCAACGGCGTGCGCCGTCATGCGCGAACCGACGAAGTCGAGCGGCGCCTGCTCGCCGCTGGATTCGCGCGGCCGTACTCGACGCTGATCATCGGTGGCCGCACGCGCCAGCACGCCTTCGCCGAGCACGAGATCACCGAACTGGCCGACCGGATCGGCGAGCGCGTGCGCGAGCGTGGCGGCAGCCTGCTCGTGAGCACGAGCCCGCGCACTTCGGCCGAGACGATCGCGTCGTTCCGCCAGCGGCTTCGCGTGCCGGCGCTGATCTACGAATTCGTGCCCGATGATCGTGACAATCCGCTCGGAGCCTACATGCAGCTGGCCGACGAGCTCGTCGTCACGGGCGATTCGGCGTCGATGATCGCCGAGTGCTGGCGCAGCGGCCGCCCGCTGCTCGTGGCGCCGATGCGCACCAGTTTCAGGTATCGGCTCGTTCGCCGCATGCGCTCGCTGGTGCCGTGGCTGGTCGAGCGCGGCCAGGTGCCGGCCAGCGTCGATATCGAGCGCTGGATACTGCAGCTCGAGCGCCAGGGCGATGTCGGCGTGCTCGGGCGTTCGGAGCCTCGGCGTGCGTACGATGCGCAGCGCGACGACGATCTGCAGCGAACCGCGCAGCGGATCCGTTGCCTGCTTTGAGCGCGCGTTGCGCGGCGGGGACGCAGCCGCGATGGGCGTCTGGCCGCTGCCACGATGCGATGCCGGAATTGATCCCGGTCAATGCGCATGCGCCGGTACGCCGCCAGCATCGAGGCCGCCGGATTCGACCCCGGCCATCCCAGCAACCTACTGGGCGCCTCAAAAAAGGCGGGCTGCGGCCCGCCTTTTCTTTCGCCCCGCGAGGAAAGCCACGGCCAATCCCGGTGTTCGCACACCATCGCCATCGCGGCGGCGCTGCTGCCCGCGGTCGAGGACGTGCTCGGCGATGCGGTCGACGAGCGCACGCTGGCCGCCTGGGGAGAGGCCTTGCTGGTTTCTCGCCGACATCCTCAAGGGCCGCGAAGCCGAACTCCACGTACGGCGTGGCTGAGCGCGTTCACGGTGCCAGCGGGTGCTCGCGCAGGAACTGCAGCATCCGCGCCGTCCACTGGTCCGGCCATTCGTTGTGCCCGGCGGTGCCGGTCAGCCGCGCCTTGAGGTTGAACGCCGAGCCGTTGACCTCGGTGCCACAGGCGCGATCGCAGTTCTGCAGGGGCTGCTGCGCGCGGTCGAGCATCTGCGTGCGCGCGTCGGCGGTGCCCGACTGGATCAGCTGCTCCTGCATCGCCTGCATGTTCGGGCAGCTGCCGTAGACGTCGCAATCGCGGTGCAGAAGGAAGACCGGCGCATCGGTGCGCGTCACCGCGAGCTCGCCATCGTCGGCCGCGGCGACCGCGACCGGGCGCTGCGGACAGGCATCGTCGAGGAAGGCATAAGGATTCGGGCCCGAGTATGTCGCGGCCGCCGCGATGCGGGGCCGGTGCTGCACGTATTCCACGGTCATCGACGCGCCGTTGGAATAGCCGACGATGAAGATCCGTCGTCCGTCCACGCGGCCGCTACGGACCACGCGGTCGATGAAGTGATCGATCGCGGCGAAGTCGACGTTGGGCGCGTAGCGCAGGCCCGCGACTTCGCGCGCACTGGCCGCGAACTGCCGGTACCAGACGTCCCAACCGAGCGAAAAGCCGTTCGGCAGCGGATAGAAGTGCGTGGTGAAACGCGGCATCGGCGCCAGCAGCAGGAAGCCGGGCCGCTGCGGATCGCCGCTCAGATCGGCCGTGAGCCGATGATCGACGAGCCCGGTCTTGGCGAGCTGCCCGTCGAGCGGAGCGAACGAGGCCTGCAGGAACACCACGAGCGGCAGCGGATGCGCGCTGCTTGCATCGGGGTGATCGTAAAAGCAGGCCTGGCGCGGCGTGCCGTTGTCGTCCGTGTAGTCCGCGAGCCGGCTGCCGCCCTTGCAGCGCACGAGCGAGTAGCCGGCCCGGGTCATCATGGCGTTGTGCGGTCTCGGCGTGTTGCCGAAGGCACTGCAAGCCTGCGCCTGTGCGGGCGTCGACAGGCTTTGCGCGCACAGCAGCAACGCAGCCGCGAACGCGGCCGCGCCGACGGATGATCGGCTCATCGGTTTCTCCTCCCGGCATTTCTTCGGCACCGCTCTGCGGCGGTGTGGCCGGAAGTCTAAGGCGCGGTGTTTTCGGCACGAGCCGTCCGTTCGGACGGCGCCTTGCCGGTCATCCGATGTGCGGCTTCGGGCAAGGCCGGTCGCGAAACGGGACAGGCGCGATGCGCGCGAAGCCACCAGGCTCCGTTGGTCACGCGCACCCCGTAGAAACCGCTGTAGCCGTCGCTGTACCGGATTTCCTTGCGATCGGGCGCGAACGCCGGGCTCGACAGCGCCGGCGATCGTCCTGGAGGTCGCAGACATCGACGGCTCCAGATGCCCGGACAGGCGCTCGGCGATCGGCTCGATCGGCGGTTGCGCGGGCGAGCGCTTCGGTGGCGCCAATCGAGCGAAGGTTGGCGCATCGCCGGACTTGGCTTACATTCCACCGCGTCGCCGATTCCCGGCACGAAAAAAGGTCAGCGAAGGGACGATATGGCTAAGAAGACGGCAGCAAAGAAGGCAGCACCCGCGAAGAAGAAAGCGACGACCAAGACGGCAGCCAAGGCTGCTGCCGCGCCGAAGACGATCAAGGCGGCGCTCAGCAAGTCCGCGCTCGTCGCGCATCTCGCAGAAGCCAGCGGCGTCGTCGTCAAGGACGTTCGCTCGATCCTGCAGGCGCTCGAGCATGCGGTCGCCGGTTCGGTGAGCAAGAAGGGCGCGCAGTCGTTCACGCTGCCGGGCCTGCTCAAGATCAGCGTCGTGAACGTGCCCGCCAAGCCCCGCCGCAAAGGCATCAATCCGTTCACCAAGGAAGAGCAGTGGTTCGCCGCCAAGCCGGCCACCGTCAAGCTCAAGGTGCGCCCGCTCAAGAAGCTCAAGGATTTCGCCGCCTAAACGCTCCGCGTCGGCTTGCGATGAGAAAGCCCGGGCCCGTCCCGGGCTTTCTTTTTGGCTCTCGCCCGCGGTTCATCATCGGCTCGCTACTCTGCGCGATCGATGGGTGCAGGGAGGACGTCGATGGGCACGACAGAGAGCATGGAGGCGAAAGATTCGCGGTGGCTGGAGGGCGGTGAAGCCGGGGCGCTGATCCGCGATTTCGACTGGGCGAGCACACCACTCGGACAGGCTGCGCACTGGCCGCACAGCCTGCGTACGGCGGTGAACCTCATGCTCAACTCGCGCCATCCGATGTGGATCGGCTGGGGGCCGGAGGCGAGCTTCCTGTACAACGACGCCTACCTGTCGGTGCTCGGCCAGGCCAAGCATCCGTGGGCGCTCGGCCGCCCGGCGGCCGAAGTCTGGGCCGAGATCTGGGACGTTTGCGGGCCGCTGGCCGACAAGGTGTTCCAGCGCGGCGAAGCGAGCTTCGTCGACGACGTGCGCCTGCTGATGTGGCGCGGCGACTTTCTCGAAGAAACCTTCTACTCGTTCTCGTACAGCCCGATCCGCGACGAAAGCGGGCAGGTGGCCGGCCTGTTCTGCCCATCGACCGAAACCACCGACAAGATCCTCAACGCGCGCCGGCTCGCGACGCTGTCGAGCCTGGCCGCCAAGGCCACCGTCGAGGCGACCACGCTCGGCGCCTGCAACACCGCGATGCGCATCGTCGGCGAGAACCCGGACGACATCCCGTTCGCGCTGCTGTACCTGCTCGAGAACGATCGCCTGGTGTTGCAGCGCAGCGTCGGCCTCGATGCGCAGCCGCAGGCGTTTCGTCCGGCCTGCATCGAGCCCGGCGCGGACGCCGATGCCGCGCCGGTCTGGCCGCTGGCCGAGGTGATCGCGCACGGCCAGCCGCTGACCTGCGCGCTTGCGCAGGGGCTGACGGTGATCGGCATCGGCGACCAGCCGGTGCGCGAGGCGATCGTGCTGCCGGTGGCTTCGAGCTCGCAGGACAAGCCCATTGGCGTGCTCGTGGCCGGCATCAGTCCGGCGCGCAGGCTCGATGCCGAGTACCGCACCTTCTTCACGCTGGTGGCCGGGCAGATCGCCACCGCGCTCGTCAATTCGCAGGCCTACGAAACCGAGCGCCGCCGCGCCGAGGCGCTCGCCGAGCTCGATCGCGCCAAGACCCGGTTCTTCTCGAACGTGAGCCATGAGCTGCGCACGCCGCTCACGCTGCTGCTGAGTCCGCTCGACGACGTGCTCGAGGGCGACATCGAGCCCGCGCAGCGCGAGCGCCTGCTGATGGCGCGGCGCAACGCGCACCGGCTGCAGAAGCTCGTCAACACGCTGCTCGATTTCTCGCGCATCGAAGCCGGCCGCACCCAGGCGCTCTACGAGCCCACCGATCTGGCGCTGCTGACCGCGCAGCTCGCGAGCAGCTTCCGCTCCACCGTCGAACGCGCGGGCCTGCGGCTGACGGTCGATTGCGAGCCGCTGGGCGAGCCGGTCTACGTCGATCGCGACATGTGGGAAAAGGTGGTGCTGAATCTGCTGTCGAACGCCTTCAAGTTCACGTTCGACGGCGAGATCCGGCTGACGCTGCGCAACCGCGGATCGGCCGCCGAGCTCGTCGTCAGCGATACCGGCGTCGGCATTCCGGCGGCGGAGATTCCGCGCCTGTTCGAGCGCTTCTTCCGCGTCGAAGGCACGCGCGCGCGCACCCACGAAGGCTCGGGCATCGGCCTGGCGCTGGTGCGCGAGCTCGTCAAGCTGCACGGCGGCAGCATCGAGGTCGACAGCGTCGAGAGCTACGGAAGCACGTTCACGATCCGCCTGCCGACCGGCAGCGCGCATCTGCCGGCCGAGCATCTCGGCGGGCGTCGCGGCGACAGGGCCGACACGGCGGCGCGCGTCGAGACGTTCGTCGACGAAGCGCGGCTGTGGATCGGCGCGCCGCCGGCGCCGGCCGCGCCGGTGCAGGAACAACAGCGGCAGGCCCGACGTGCGCGCGTGCTGCTCGCCGACGACAACGCCGACATGCGCGAGTACGTGCACAGCCTGCTGAGCGCGCAGCACGAGGTGAGCTGCGTGGCCGACGGGCTCGCCGCCTGGCAGGCGCTGCAGGGCGAGCCGCCCGATCTGCTGCTGACCGACGTGATGATGCCGGGGCTCGACGGCTTCGGCCTGCTGCGCCGGGTTCGCGGCGATGCGCGGCTGCGCGAGCTTCCGGTGGTGCTGCTGTCTGCGCGCGCGGGCGAGGAATCGCGCGTCGAAGGACTCAACGCGGGCGCCGACGACTACCTCGTCAAGCCGTTCGCGGCCAAGGAGCTGCTCGCGCGCGTCGAATCGCAGATCACGCTGGCCCGGCTGCGCCGCGAGGCCCGCGTCGAGGCCGAGACGATCAACGAAGTGTCGCGCAGCCTCGTCGAGCTCGACATGCAGGTGCTCGTGCAGAAGATCACCGACGCCGGCACCGAGCTCACCGGCGCGCGCTTCGGCGCGTTCTTCTACAACATGATCGACGAGAACGGCGCCGCGTATCAGCTCTACACGCTGTCGGGCGCACCGCGCGAGGCTTTCGAGAACTTCGGCCATCCGCGGGCGACGCCGGTGTTCGCGCCGACCTTCAACGGCGAGGGCGTGATCCGCAGCGACGACATCACCCAGGATCCGCGCTACGGCCGCTGGGGGCCGCATTTCGGCCAGCCCAAGGGCCATCTGCCGGTGCGCAGCTATCTCGCGGTGCCGGTGGTGTCGCGCAGCGGCACGGTCATCGGCGGCCTGTTCTTCGGCCATCCCGAGCCCGGCGTCTTCGACGAGCGCAGCGAGCGCCTGATCGCCGGCATCGCGGGACAGGCCTCGGCGGCGCTCGACAACGCGCGGATGTTCGACGAGGTGCAGCGCGCCGCCAGGGAGCGCGAGCGCCTGCTGCAGAGCGAGCGCCTGGCGCGCGGCGAGGCCGAGCGGCTCAGCGCGATCAAGGACGAGTTCCTCGCCACGCTGTCGCACGAGCTGCGCACCCCGCTCAACGCCATCCTCGGCTGGGCGCAGATCCTGTCCAGCCGCAACGCCCGCAGCGACGACCTGCAGCGCGGGGCCGAGGCGATCTATCGCAACGCGCGCGCCCAGGCGATGCTGATCGAAGACCTGCTCGACATGAGTCGCATCACTTCGGGCAAGCTCAGGCTCGACGTGCAGACGGTGGTGCCGATGTCGTTCATCGAGGCGGCGACCGAAGCGGTGCGCCCGGCGGCCGATGCCAAGAACATCCGCATCGAGATGATCGTCGATCCGCTCGCCGGCCCGGTGTCGGGCGATGCCGGACGATTGCAGCAAGTGATCTGGAACCTGCTCTCGAACGCCGTCAAGTACACGCCCAAGGGCGGCAAGGTGCAGGTGCTGCTCGAACGCGTCAACTCGCATATCGAGATCAGCGTCGCCGATACCGGCATCGGCATCGAGCCGGAGTTCCTGCCTCACGTGTTCGAGCGCTTCCGCCAGGCCGATGCCTCGACCACGCGCCGCTTCGGCGGCCTGGGCCTGGGCCTTTCGATCGTCAGGCATCTGGTCGAGCTGCACGGCGGCACCGTGCAGGCGCGCAGCGCGGGCGCCGACCAGGGGGCGACCTTCACGGTCTGCCTGCCGCTGTCGGTGCTGCATCGCCCGGCCGAAGCCGAGCGCGTGCATCCGCGCGCGAGCGTGGCCGAGCCGGTGGACGTGCGCGCGGTCGATCTGAGCGGGCTGCGCGTGCTGGTGGTCGACGACGACCGCGATGCGCGCGAGCTCATCGAACACGCGCTCGCCGATTGCGGCGCCGAGGTGCTCAGCGTCGATTCGGGCGCCGAAGCCCTGCGCGTGATCGAAGAGCAGCGGCCGCAGCTGCTGATCAGCGACATCGGCATGCCCGGCATGGACGGCTACGAGCTGCTCAGGCGCGTGCGGGCGATGCCCGAAGTCATGGCCAAGCTGCGTCCGATCGCGCTGACGGCGTTCGCGCGCACCGAGGACCGCACGCGGGCGATGCTCGCGGGCTTCCACATGCATCTGTCCAAGCCGGTGGAGCCGGCCGAGCTCATCGCCACGGTCGCGGCGATGGCCGGCCGCGCGCAGCTCTAGCCCACATTTTTCACAGGTCGCTCGATCCCCTGTGAGCAATGCGGGCTGGCCCGCATTCCAGTCCCCCGAACGGCGATCTGGTACAAGCTGCGCTGGATCGATCGGGGGACGGGGACGGGTGAGCAAGAGCACAGAGTCGAAAGCCGCGCGGGGCCTGCTGGGCCTGCGCCCGGTGTCGCTGGTGTCGTGGCGCGATGCCTTCGCCACGCTCGCGCCGATCGTGCTGATCAGCGCGGCCGCCATCTTCGCCGCGCTGCACTTCATCCGCCCGGCGCCGCCCGATTCGCTGACCATCGCCGGTGGCCCGGCCGGCAGCAACTTCCAGGCGGTGGCGGAGCAGTACCGCGGCATCCTCGCGCGCAACGGCGTGGAACTCACGGTGCTGCCGTCGCTGGGCTCGGCCGACAATCTCGACCGCATCAGCCAGGGCGAGGTCGATCTGGCGCTCGTGCAATCGGGCGTCACGCGCGAAGGCGGCACCGACGACCTGGTTTCGCTGGGCACCATGTTCCGGCAGCCGGTGTTCATCTTCTACCGCGCCGCCAAGCCGATCGCGCTGCTGTCGGAGCTGGCCGGCAAGCGCGTGGCCGTGGGCCGCGAGGGCAGCGGCACGCACTTTCTGGCGCTGGCCCTGCTCGACGGCAACGGCATCGAGCCCGGCGGCCCGACCACGCTGCTCGATCTCGAAGGCGAGGGCGCCAAGCTCGCGCTGCTCGAGCGCAAGGTCGATGCGATCTTCCTGTCGGGCGATTCGGCGAGCATCGGTACCGTGCGCGACCTCATGCATGCCGAAGGCGTGCAGCTCTACGACTTCACGCAGGGCGAAGCCTACGAGCGTCGCTTTCGCTATCTGAACCGGCTCGACCTGCCGCCCGGCGCCTTCGATCTCGGCAACAACTTGCCCGATCACCGCATCACCCTGATGGCGCCGACCGTGGAGTTGCTCGCGCACAACGACCTCCATCCGGCGCTGTCGGACCTGCTCATCGAAGCTGCAAACGAAGTGCACAACCGCGGCACGCTGCTGCAGAACCCGGGCGAGTTTCCGCACCCGATCGAACACGATTACCCGATGAGCGGCGATGCCACGCGCTACTACAAATCGGGCAAGGGACTGGCGTACCGCTACCTGCCGTTCTGGCTCGCGAGCCTGGTCAACCGCGCGCTCGTGGTGCTGCTGCCGCTGATCGTCGTGGTGATTCCGGCGCTGCGCTTCGCGCCGAACCTGTACGGCTGGCGCATCAAGCGGCGCATCTACAAGCGCTATGGCGAGCTCATGGAATTCGAACGCGGCGCGCTCGAGACGATGACGCCCGAGCGTCGCGACGAACTGCTCGCCAAGCTCGACGAGATCGAGAAATCCATCATCAGCGCGAAGATTCCGGGCATGTTCGCCGACCGGCTCTACATTTTGCGCCGCCACATCCAGTGGGTACGTGAGAGCCTGTCGGCGGGCACGGTGGCGCCGAAGGAGAATCGGGCGACGGTGCTGCTGAACTGAATCCCGAGGGCCACAGGAGTTCGCTGCCATGAGCGTGACGAAGAAACGGGCCGACGAGCTGCTTGGCCTGCTGAAATCGCGGTTCGAGCAAAACCCCGCGCGGCATCCCGGAATCGACTGGGCGCAGGTGCAGGCGCGTTTGGATTGCTATCCCCGGAAATTGCGCGCGCTTGACGAAATGGAAGCCAGCGGCGGTGAGCCCGATGTGATCGGACAGGACGCCGAGACCGGCGAGCTGATCTTTTGCGATTGCTCGGCCGAGAGCCCCGCGGGCCGACGCAGCGTTTGCTACGACCGCGAGGGCCTGGAATCGCGCAAGGAGCATCGTCCGGCCGATAGCGCCGTCGACAGGGCCGCGGCGATGGGCGTCGAGCTGCTCACGGAAGCCGAATACCGGCAGCTGCAGACGCTCGGCTGCTTCGACGCCAAGACCTCGAGCTGGGTGCGGACGCCGGCCGCGATTCGCGCGCTCGGCGGGGCGCTGTTCTGCGACCGGCGCTACGACACGGTCTTCGTCTACCACAATGGGGCGCAGTCGTATTACGCGGCGAGGGGTTTTCGCGCTTCGCTGCGCGTCTGAGCGCGCCGTCTCGTCCGCATAGGGGAGGCTCGCGCTCCCGATGCTGCGCATAGTCGTTCATTGATCGGCTGGCGATCGGGAGGCGGCAGCGTGAAGGCAGGCAAGGATTTCATTCCGATCGTGATCGCGTATCTGCTCTGCATCGCGGCGGGATACGCGGTGCTCGGATACGCGGGGCTGCCGCAGCCCTGGGACGCGTTCGCGGCCGACATCGTCGCCACGCTGGTGATCTTCGCCTTCAGCGTCGCCTTTCGGAACTCGAGTTTCTACGACGCCTACTGGAGCGTGATTCCACCGCTGCTGGCGCTCTGGTGGATGCAGTCGCACACCGGCATGAGCGGCGATGCGCGCGCGATCATCGTGATGGCGCTCGTCTGCGTGTGGGCGATCCGCCTGACGACCAACTGGGCGGCGCACTGGGGCGGCTTGAATCACGAGGACTGGCGCTATCCGCTGGTCCGGGCGCGCGCGGGCAAGGCGGCGCTGCTCGCCGATCTGTTCGGCATTCACCTGTTTCCGACCGTGCAGGTCTTCCTGGGCTGCCTGCCGATCTACGCGGTCATGAGCCGCGGCGGCGCGCCGCTGGGCTGGCTCGATGCGCTGGCCTTCGCGGTCACGCTCGGCGCGATCCTGATCGAAACCATCGCCGATCTGCAGCTGCATGCTTTCGTCGCGCGGCGTGAACCGGGCGCCTTCATGCGCTCGGGATTGTGGGCGTGGTCGCGGCATCCGAATTATTTCGGCGAGCTGGGCTTCTGGTGCGGGCTCGCGCTGTTCGGGCTCGCCGCCGCGCCATCGCAATGGTGGTGGCTGACGCCCGGAGCGCTCGCGATGGCGGCGATGTTCGTTTTTGCGAGCATTCCGTTCATGGATCGTCGCAGCCTCGAGCGCAGGCCCGCGTATGCCGACTACATGCGCCAGACCTCGGCGCTCGTGCCGCTGCCGCCGCGCCGTTGAGGCGACGTCGTCGCGCTATGAGCCTCGCGGCTCTCCGTTGATCGTCGCGATGACGAGCCTGGCGCCGCCGTGGTCGCGGTGCTCGCCCAGGTAGATTCCCTGCCAGGTTCCGAGGCGCAGGCGTCCGGCGGCGATCGGCAAGCTCAGCTGGCAGCCCAGCAGGCCGCTCTTGAGGTGCGCGGGCATGTCGTCGCCGCCTTCGTCGACATGCCGGAAATAAGCGGCGCCATCCGGAACGGCCCGATCGAACCAGCGCCCGAAATCGCCGCGCACGGCCGGATCGGCGTTCTCGTTGAGGCTCAGCGAGGCGGAGGTGTGCTGGAGCAGCAGATGCAGCAGGCCGATCTCGATTGCGCGCAGCTCGGGCAGCTGTGCCTGGATCTCGTCGGTCACCAGATGAAAGCCGCGCGGACGCGGCTTCAAGCGAATTTCGATCTGCTTCCACATGCGGGCAGCATAAACACTCCGTCTCCAGGGACGCGATGAGAGCCGCCGTCGGCGCGCGTCCCCGGCTTCGCGCAGCCTGCCTCGATTTCTCCCGCGGGAACTGACACACGCTTCAGGCTCGAGGGGATGTCGGGCGGTCTGCCGTCTCCCCGAATGACATATTTGAAGCGCTTCAATAAAGGCTCAATGTTTCTTGACAAAGAGTACCCTATCGATCAGTCTTAACTCCGCGACTATAAATATTCCGGGCAATCGCCCGACTGCGGATGGAGGAGAAAGGTGCAAAAAAGCTCGCTAATTAAAGCGGTTACGGGGGTCGTCGGCTTGCTCGCGACCTTGCCGGCGATGGCGCAGGTAGAAGCGCCAATGC
The DNA here is from genome assembly GCF_000271305.1 of Hydrocarboniphaga effusa AP103. Taxonomy (GTDB): domain Bacteria; phylum Pseudomonadota; class Gammaproteobacteria; order Nevskiales; family Nevskiaceae; genus Hydrocarboniphaga; species Hydrocarboniphaga effusa. Next base: position 1,086,737 of record NZ_AKGD01000001.1, on the reverse strand, counting down.
CCGAGGCTGCTCCCGGGACCCAAAATGAAAGCGCTATCGATCAGCTGGCTCCGGCTGCCGCCGGGGACCGCGCTGCCCAGCCGGGTGAGGCGACCGCCAGTTTCGGTATCGAAGAGATCATCGTGACCTCGCGCAAGCGCGCCGAATCGATCCAGTCGGTTCCGCTCGCGGTCTCGGCGGTCAGCGGCGATGCGCTCGAACGCGCCAACGTCAGCGACGTCAGCCAGCTGTCGACGCAGGTGCCCAGCCTCACGATCGTGCCGGGCTCTTCCGGCAGCAAGGCGATTCCGACCTTCGCGATCCGCGGCCAGAGCCAGCAGGAGCTCACGATTCTGGCCGATCCGTCGGTGCCGATCTACATCAACGACATGGTGATCGAACGCCAGCAGGGCGTGAACCAGACGCTGTTCGATCTCGAATCGGTCGAAGTGCTCAAGGGTCCGCAGGGCACGCTGTTCGGCCGCAATTCCACGGGCGGCGCGATCAACATCAAGGCCAACCGTCCGTCGAAGATTTCCGAAGGCTACGTCGGCGCCACCTTCGGCAACTTCGGTCGCTTCAACACCACCGGCATGGTCAACGTGCCGATCACCGATTGGGCGCAGCTGCGCGTGGCCGGACAGACCACCGACAGCGACGGCTACATCAAGGACGTGGTGCTCGACGAGAACATCAACCACGAGCACACCAAGGCAGCGCGCGTGTCGCTGGCCCTGCAGCCGGCCGAAGGGCTCGATTCGCTGTTCACGTACAGCCGTTTCATCGAGGACGACGGCGGCACGGGCGTGTTCATCCAGAAGCTGGCTCCGGGGTCGGCTGCGTATTCCACGAGCCCATACGCGACGGCGCTCGGCTATCAGGGCGCGCTCAGCGGCGAGCAGATGCTGGCCGACCAGCAGGCACGCGGCATCTACAAGACCGCCAGCGGCGCCGACCAGTACACCAAGATTTCGACCTGGGACATCGCCAACACGACGACCTACGAGCTCAACGACAATCTGTCGGTGAAGAACATCGCGGGTTATCGCCGGGTGACCGGCGGCAACTTCGACGACATCGACGGCATGCCGATTCCGTTCTTCCAGATCGCGCGCGACTACGACTTCAAGCAGTGGTCGGAAGAATTCCAGCTGTCCGGCAACACCGAGACGCTGAACTGGATCGTCGGTGCGTACTACTTCAACGAGAAGGGCGGCACCAAGGACTACAGCATCACGCTGAAGCCGGCCACCACCTCGCCGGGCAACCAGATTCCGCAGCCGCATCCGAATCGTTTTCCGGGCTGGTCGCTGACCTGGCCGACGGGCGAGAACACCAGCAAGTCGGTGTTCGCGCAGGCCACGCAGAAACTCGATCCGCTGCTCGAAGGCCTGGCGCTGACCGTTGGTGCGCGCTACACCTGGGACGAGCGCATCGCGCGCGTTCGCAACCGCAGCGGCAATTCGACCAATCCGGACGGACCCGAGGTCTGCCGCTTCTCGCGTGACCTGGACGGCGATGGCACGGACGAAACGCCGGCCGGCCAGGTGCCGATCGCCGATTGCGACGTCTCGTTCAAGAAGGACTTCAGCGAGCCGACGTACAACATCAGCCTCGATTACCAGGTCACCAAGCAGAACCTCGTGTACCTGGCGCATCGTCGCGGCTATCGCACCGGCGGCTTCGGTGCACGTGCGGCGACGCAATCGGCGCTGTCGGAAACCTACGATGCCGAAATCGTCACCGACTTCGAGCTCGGAACGAAGAACGACTTCACCGTCGCCGGTCGTCCGCTGCGTGTGAACCTTGCGGCCTTCTATTCGGACTACAAGGACATCCAGCGCCTGCTGACCGATCCAAACACGAATCCGCCGCAGACCGTTCCGGTCAACGCGGGCAAGGCGACGATCAAGGGTGGCGAGCTCGAACTGACCTTCATGCCGACGGATCATCTGACGCTGTCGGGCTTCTACTCCTACGTCAATGCGGGTTACGACGAGTTCCTCGACTGCGGCGTCGATGCCGATCCGAACACGCCCGGCGTTCAGTGCACCGATCGCAAGGACCAGCCGTTCGCCCGTGCGCCGAAGAACATCTACAGCATCACGGCCCGCTACGACCTTCCGGTCGATTCCAGGATCGGTGCTCCGGGTGTCCAGCTGAACTACTACCACACGGATGGGTTCTCCTCGAACGACAGCTACCACCCCGAGCAGGCCGTCAGCGGCTGGAATCTCATGAACCTGCGTGCCGACTGGACGAGCGTGATGGGTTCGAGCTGGAACGTCGGCATGTCGGTCAACAACCTGCTCGACAAGGAGTACGTGCTGCCGGTCGGCGACGTGTACACCAGCTCGATCATCGGTGTCGTCAGCCGCACGCCGGGTGCACCACGCACCTATCTGTTCGACGTGCGCTACAACTTCTGAACCGGAAGTCGAAGCAAACAAAAAAACCCTCGCATCGCGAGGGTTTTTTGTTGGGGTCGCTATTTAGAAAAACAGCGAGCGAAGCGCGCTGGACAAGGTCCCGCTTAAAGCGAGCTCACCAGATGTCCGCCATCGACGGCGAGGATTTCACCGGTGATATAGCTGCCGGCGTCCGAGGCCAGCAACAGCAAGGGACCATCGAGCTGATCGAGCCTGCCGAAGCGGCGCTGCGGCACGCGCGACATGAGCTTCTGCCCGGGCTCGCTGAGCAGGAAATCCTGGTTCAGGTCGGTGACGAAATAACCCGGTGCGAGCGCGTTGACGCGAATGCCGTAGCGGGCCCACTCGAGCGCGAGCGATCTGCTCAGCTGCAGCACGCCGGCTTTCGATGCGGCGTACGGAGCGACGGCGCCGGCGACGCGCAGCGCGAGGATCGAGGCGATGTTGACGATCGCGCCGGGCTTTTTCGCGGCGACGAGCCGCTTGCCGGCTTCCTGCGCCACGCGCCAGACGCCACCGAGATTGGTGCCGACGACCATTTCCCAATCGTCTTCGGTCTGTTGCAGCGCGGGCTTCGAAGTCGTGGTGCCCGCGTTGTTGACGATGATGTCGGCGACGCCGCCCTGCGCTTCGATCGCATCGAAGCCGGCCTTCACCGATTCCGCATCGGTCACGTCGAGCGCAACCGCATGCGCCTTGCCGCCGGCGGCGACGATCTCGTCGACGAGTGTTTGCAGCTTGTCCGCACGCCTGGCGGCGACGATGAGTTCCGCGCCGTGACGCGCGAGCGTCAGCGCGAAGTGGTGTCCCAGTCCGCTCGAGGCACCGGTGACGAGCGCGCGACGGCCGCTCAGATCGAACATCGAAGTCATTCGTGGATTCTCTTCAGTCGATGGAAAGAATGGCGGTCGCCTGGCTCGACAGCAGTCCGCCGTTCGCGTGCGCGAGTGCGAGCCTGGCGTCGGATACTTGCCGCGCTCCGCATTCGCCGCGCAGCTGGCGCACCGACTCGACGAGCAGGAACAGTCCGAACATGCCCGGGTGGCAATACGAAAGCCCGCCGCCGCTCGTGTTCACCGCGAGCTTGCCGCCCGGCGCGATCGCGCCGCCCTCGACGAAACGTCCGCCTTCGCCTTTGGGGCAGAAGCCGAGGTCTTCGAGAAACAGCAGGGTGTTGATCGTGAAGGCGTCGTAAACCTGCACGACGTCGATGTCGGCGGCTGTGACGCCGGCCTGCGCATACGCGCGCGCGCCGGATTCGACTGCGCCGGTCACGGTCAGGTCGGGCATCGACGAGATGTCCGCGTGCGTGACCGCACTCGCGGCAGCGAGCACCGACACGGGCTTGCGTCTGCAGTCGCGTGCACGATCGGCGCGCGTCAGCACGATCGCGGCGGCCCCGTCGGTGACGAGGCAGCAATCGCGCAGGCCGAGCGGATCGGAAACCAGGCGCGCGTTGACGACATCGTCGATCGACAACTCATCGCGTGCGCAAGCCTCGGGATTGAGCTGGGCCCAGCGGCGAGCGGCAACGGCCACTTCCGCCAGCTGGCGCTTGCTGGTGCCGTACTCGTGCATGTGGCGCGCGGCCGCGAGCGCGTAGGCCGAGATCGGCCGCAGCGGCTTGTACTGCGCATCCCAGAACGCGTTCTTCGAGGTCTGCACGAGCGCACCGCTCGCGGTCGCCTGGTTGCTGCCGTAGCAGATCAGGGCCACGTCGCAATAACCCGCCGCAAGCGCAAGCGCCGCGTGTTCGAGATGCAGCAGAAACGCCGAGCCTCCGCTGCGATTGTTGTCGGTGAGCTTGGGCCGTATGCCGAGATACTCCGGCAGGCTCAGGCCCGACAGCGTGTCCTGCGGCTGGGCGACGAACAGCGCATCGACGTCCGACAGCGCGAGCCCCGCGTCGTCGAGTGCAAGCAGGGCGGCGCGTGCGGTCAGGTCGATCGACTCGAAGCCCGGCGATTTGCCGACGCCGAAGGTCGCAGCGCCGACGATCGCCACCTGGCCGCCCGGAAAGCCGTTGCGGTAGGCGCTCATGTGTTCACCTCGGCAGTCGACTCGAATACGACCAGCGGCGAGCCGTTGTCGTCGATGATCTTCGCCTTCACGGCCATGCCGATGCGCACCCGCTCGGCCGGAATGCCGACCACGCGCGACATCATGCGCGGGCCCTCGGCGAGATCGATCAGGGCGACGTTGTAGCTCGGCTCCGGCGGCTTCTTGCGGACGACGGTCGACGAATAGACCACACCGGCTCCGCTGGCTTCGACCCACTCGAGACCGGTGTCGCCGGTCCCGGGCTCGGCGACGCGCGGGTAGAACACGTAGCGGCCGCTGGCCTTCGCGCGCTGGATCATGAAGCGGCCCTGCGCGAGAAAGGCCTTGAACTGCGCTTCCGGGTGGATCGCGGTCGCGGTGCGTTCGTCGCTCATCTTCAGTTGCCGGTGAACTTCGGAGCGCGCTTCTCGAGGAAGGCGCGGGTGCCTTCCTTGAAGTCTTCGGACTGCGCGAGCAGCGGCACCGTGGTGCCTTCGAAATCCATGAACTGATCGAGCGTCATCGTCGATGCCACGTCGAACATCTGCTTGGCGAGGCCGAGCGCGAGCGTCGGTGCCTCGACATAGGTCCTGGCGAGCGCGATGGCTTCGTTCATGAGCGCATCGTCGGCGACGATGCGCGTGATCAGCCCCAGTTCGAGCGCCTCTTTGGCGCCGAACATGCGCGCCGAATAGACCAGTTCCTTGGCCTTGGCCACGCCCAGATAGCGATTGAGGAACCAGACGTTGCCGGCGTCGGGCGACAGGCCGATCTTGCGCTGCACGCAGCCCATGCGCAGCGACTCGGTCGCCAGGATCGTGTCGCAGGCCAGCGCCATCGACAGTCCCATGCCCACGGCCACGCCGCGGATCGCGCCGATGATCGGCTTGTTGACGCGGCCGAGGCCCTTGATCGCCTTCTGCATGTGGCGGGCCTTGAGCAGCGAGCCGTTGATGCCGCCCTTGGCCATTTCGCTGACGTCCGCGCCGGCGCAGAAATCGGTGCCCGCGCCGGTGAGGATCACCACGCGCACTTCGGAATCGTCGTTGATCTGCTCGGCGATCTCGGCGATGCGGTCGCGCATCGCCAGCAACATCGCGTTCTTCTTGTCGGGGCGGTTCAGCGTGATGGTGGCGATGCCGTCCTGGACGGCGTAATCGATCGACATGATGCAGTGACCTCGTCGTGAAAGAGGGAAACAAATGCTTCCGGATCCAGGAATGCCGGCTCGCTGGCGTTCGTGGTTTCGTTCTATTAGGATACCATTTAACAAACCTCAGGAAACCAGACCGGCAGGCTTCGAGGAAGGCACCGTCGGCAGAGCTCGGAAATCCGGGCCGCCGCGTCTTCTGTCCAGCTTCGCTCCGCATCAGAAACGCATGGTCACACTCGGCCACATCATCGAACGCAACGAACGCCTGTTTCCCGAGCGCCCGGCGCTCGTGTTCCAGGATCGTTCCGGCGACCGTCGCAGCACGCACGCGCAATTCGCGCAGCGTGCGCGCCGCCTGGCGTCCGCGCTCGAGCGTCGTGGCCTGCGCCGGCAGGATCGCTTCTCGGTGCTCGCGATGAACTGCGCCGAATACGTCGAGGCCTATGCGGCGGCCGAGTGGGCCGGCTTCCTGATCAATACGGTCAACTTCCGCCTGGCCGCGGCCGAGATCGCCTGGGTGGTTCGCGATGCGGCTCCGAAGCTGCTGATCTTCGAAGAACAGTACACTGAAGTCGTGGCAAGCCTGCGCGAGCAGTTCGACAGCGTCGAACGCTACGTCTGCATCGGCGAGGCGCCGGCCTGGGCGGAGAACTTCGAGGCCCTGATCGAAAGCGGCGACGTGAACGGCTCCTCGTTCCGCTCGCAGGCCGACGATTACCTCTGCCTCATGTATACCAGCGGCACCACCGGCAAGCCCAAAGGCGTGGTGCACCGGCAGAGCTCCTGCCTGCGCATCGCCGAAGTGCTGTCGAGCGAGCTGGGCTTCAACTCGGATTGCCGCCTGCTCGCGATCGCGCCGATGTTTCACATGGGCGCGCGCACGCTCGCGCAGTCCTCGTACTTTCGCGGCGGCTGCATCGTCCTGCATCGCGGCTTCGACGCACAGGACGTGAATCGCTGCTTCGAGCGGGAGCGCATCACCGCCGTGCATCTGGTGCCGACGATGGTGCAGTCGATACTCGATGCTCCGAACTTCGGCCAGCATGATGTTTCGAGCCTCGAAATGCTCATGTACGCGGCGGCGCCGATGCCGGTACCGCTGCTGCGTCGCACGGTTGAGGCCTTTGGCCCGATCACCGTCAACGGCTACGGGCAGACCGAAGTCAACGGCATCAGCTTCCTGCATCCGCACCAGCATGTACTCGACGGGGATGACCGGCAGATGCGCCGTCTCGCCTCGGTCGGACAGGCGCATTGGCAGTGCGAGCTGCGCATCGTCGACGAAGCCGGAAACGAGCTTCCGCGCGGGCAGATCGGCGAAGTCTGCGCCCGTTCGCAGACCGCGATGGCCGGCTACTGGAACAACACGCGCGCGACCATCGAAACCCTGCGCGACGGCTGGGTCCACACGGGCGATCTCGGCTATCTCGACGACGAGGACTATCTGTTCCTGGTCGATCGCAAGAAGGACATGATCATCAGCGGCGGCGAGAACGTGTACTCGCGCGAGGTCGAAGAAGCGCTCGTCGCGCACGAAGCCGTGCTCGAAGCCGCCGTCATCGGCGTGCCCGACTCGCGCTGGGGCGAGGCGGTAAACGCCGTGGTCGTGCTCAAGCATGGATGCACGCTCGAAGCCGAAACCCTGATCGCGTTCTGCAAGACGCGGATCGCCTCCTACAAATGCCCGAAGAGCGTGGCGTTCGTCGCCGAACTGCCGCGGCTCAACACCGGCAAGATCAACAAGGTGGAGCTGCGCATGCAGTTCTCGCCCCAGCACTAAGAGCACCCGGCTCATCATGCAAAGCTTCAGCTTCGATTCCGTCGAGCTCCCCGGCAGCATCCCCGCACTGCGTTCCGAAGTGCGGGCTTTCCTTGCGCAGGAGCGTGATCGCTGGCCGGCCGAGCGCCGCGCCAATTCCTGGGCCGTGTTCGACGCCGATTTTTCCAGGCGCCTCGCAGCACAGGGCTGGGTCGGCATGATCTGGCCCAAGCAGTACGGCGGGCACGAGCGCAACAGCATCGAGCGCTACGTGGTGCTCGAAGAACTGCTCGCCGCCGGAGCGCCGGTCGGCGCGCACTGGATCGCCGATCGCCAGTCCGGCCCTGCGATCCTGCGCTTCGGCAGCGAAGCCCAGCGCGAGCGTTATCTGCCCGGCATGGCACGCGGCGAAATCTATTGCTGCATCGGCATGAGCGAGCCGAACGCCGGCTCCGATCTCGCCTCGGTGCGCACGCGCGCCGAGCGCTTGCCCGACGGCCGCTGGAAGATCAACGGCCAGAAGATCTGGACCACGCAGGCGCAGCGCTGCAGGCTCATCATCGCGCTGGTGCGCACGAGCCCGGTCGACGACAAGAATCGCCAGGCCGGTCTTTCGCAATTCCTCATCGAGCTCGACACGCCGGGCGTGCAGATACGCCCGATTCCGGATCTCGTCGGCGATGTGCATTTCAACGAAGTGTTCTTCGAGGACTGCATCGTCGATGCCGAATGCCTGCTCGGCACCGAAGGCGAGGGCTGGAAGCAGGTCACCGGCGAGCTCTCGCTCGAACGCAGCGGGCCCGAGCGCTACATGTCGAGCCTCGCGCTGCATCTCGAGCTGCTCCGCGCGGCCGGGCCGAATCCATCCGGGATTCTGCGACAGGCCATCGGCCGCACGGCGGCCGAACTGTGGACCTTGCGCCAGATGTCGCTCTCGGTCGCGGGCCAGCTCGCGGCGGGCCGCGATCCGAGCATCGAAGCCGCGATCGTCAAGGACCTCGGCAACAGCTTCGAGCAGGCGCTGCCGGCGCTCGTGCAATCCATCGTGGACGAAGGCGTAAGGCTCGAGGCCGATAGCGATCTGTCGCGCGTGCTCGCGTTTCTGCTGCAGACCTCGCCCTCGTTCTCGCTGCGTGGCGGCACGCGCGAAATCCTGCGCGGCATCATCGCGCGCGGCCTCGGCCTGCGTTGAAAGGAAAGCCCATGAGCGAACAAAGCCAGATGCTCGCCGACACCGTGACGCGCTTGTTGCGCGACACGCCCATGCACGAAGCCGCTGTCAACGAATCGATTTCTGGAGAAGCCGGCGGTGTCGTCTCCCCCGCATGGCATGCCGGGCTGTGGGCTCAGGTCGTCGACCTGGGCCTGACTTTGTTGCTCGTCTCCGATGAACGAGGCGGTGTCGGCGGCGATTGGGAGGACGCGCTCGCGGTGCTGCAGCCGCTCGGCTACTACGCGGCCCCGATTCCGGTCGGCGAAGCGATGCTCGCCAATCGTCTGCTCGCCGATGCAGGGCTCGATCTCGCCGAAGGCGTGACGACGCTCGCGGTCCAGGTGGAAGGCAGCTTGCAGAAGCGCGGCGATGGCTACGTTTTCAGTGGCGCGCTCATCGGCGTTCCGTGGGGGCGCCAGGCCGAAACCGTCGTGACGGTCGTATCGATCGACGGTCGGCCGCACGTCGTCGCGCTGAGTCGCGAACATGCATCCGCGATCACGCAGGCGCAGAACCTCGCATTCGAGCCGCGCGACGATCTGCGTTTCGACGACACCGGCGTGCAAGCCGCCGCGATCGACACTCGCGAAGCCAGGGCGCTGTTCGACTACGCCGCGCTGCTGCGGCTCGCGCAGATCACCGGAGCGCTCGAAGCGGCGCTGCATCGCTCGATCGACTACGCCAAGGAGCGCAAGCAGTTCGGCCGCGCGATCGGCCAGTTCCAGGCGGTGCAGCAGCAGCTCGCACTGTTCGGCGTCGAGGCCGCGGCCGTGGCCTGCGCGGCACGCTCGGCATTCCGCGCTGCGGCAAGAGGCGACGCGGCCTTCGCGATCGCCGCGGCCAAGCTGCGCGCGAACATGGCCATCGGCGTCGCCACCGCGACCGCGCATCAGGTGCATGCGGCGATCGGCTTCACCTGGGAATACGCACTGAGGCAATCGACGCAGCGCCTGTGGTCCTGGCGCAGCGAATTCGGCAACGACCGCTACTGGGCCGATCGCATCGGTAGCGCAGTCGCCGCACGCGGCGCCGATCACTTCTGGTCCGACCTCACGTCGCGCGACGACGCCGTCGCCGTCTGACCGCCAACGAACTCAAAGAGAATTCACATGCAGGACGCTGTCATCGTTTCCGTCGCCCGCACCGGCATCGGCAAGGCCTTTCGCGGAGCGCTCAACAACACGCACGGAGCCACCATGGGCGGCTTCGTGATCGAGCAGGCCGTGCGCCGCGCGCGGCTCGAAGGTGGCGAGGTCGATGACGTCCTGCTCGGCTGCGCCTGGCAGGAAGGCGCAACGGGCTCGAACATCGCGCGCCAGGCCGCCTTGCGCGCGGGCCTGCCGGTGAGCGTTGCGGCCGCGACGGTCGATCGCAAGTGCAGCTCGGGCCTCAACACGATCGCGATGGCGGCGGCGCGCATCATGGCCGGCGAAGCCGAGGTCATCGTCGCCGGCGGCGTCGAATCGGTGTCGCTCGTGCAGGATCATCGCAACACGTTTCGCGGTCGCGAAGACTGGGTGGCCGAACATCGGCCGGGCGTCTACGCGACGATGATCGCGACGGCCGAAAACGTCGCGAGCCGCTACGGCGTCTCGCGCGAAGCCAGCGATGCGTTTTCGCTGCAGAGCCAGCAGCGCACGGCCGCCGCGCAGGCCGCGGGCCGTTTCGACGACGAGATCGTCGCGTTCGCGACGACCCGCCAGCTCAAGGACAAGCAAGGCCAGGTCACCGGCGAAGAAGCCGTCACGCTGACGCGCGACGAAGGCAATCGCCCGGAGACGAATGCAGAAGGCCTCGCCAAGCTCAAGCCGGTGATGGGCGAGGGCTACACGGTGACCGCGGGCAACTCGAGCCAGCTGTCCGATGGCGCTGCCGCCGTCGTGCTCATGAGCGCGAGCGAAGCCGCGCGTCGCGGGCTGCAGCCGCTCGGTGTGTATCGCGGCTTTCAGGTCGCCGGCTGCGAACCCGACGAGATGGGCGTCGGCCCGGTCTACGCGGTGCCCAAGCTGTTGCAGCGCGCAGGCCTGCGCGTGAGCGACATCGACCTGTGGGAACTCAACGAAGCCTTCGCGGTGCAGGCCGTCTACTGCCGAGACCAGCTCGGCATCGATCCTTCCAGGCTCAACGTCGATGGCGGCGCGATCTCGATCGGCCATCCGTTCGGTGTTTCCGGTACGCGTCTCGCGGGCCACGCGCTGATCGAAGGCCGCCGTCGCAAGGCCAGGTACGCGGTCGTGACGATGTGCGTCGGCGGCGGCATGGGCGCCGCGGCGCTGTTCGAGATCGCCTGAGCCTGGTCATGACATCGGCTTCGTCATCAGCCCTGTTCTCATCGTTCGCCTTGCGCGGACTGACGCTGCGCAATCGCATCGTCGTGTCGCCGATGTGTCAGAACAGTGCGGTCGATGGCCTGCCGACTCCCTGGCATGCGATGCATCTCGGCTCGCTCGCGGTGTCCGGCGCGGGCCTGCTGATCCTCGAAGCCACGGCTGTCGAAGCCGATGGCCGCATCACCATCGACGATCTCGGGCTCTACAACGACGCGCAGGAAGCCGCGCTGAGCAAGCTCGTCGCCGACATTCGCAGCTACTCCGACATTCCGCTCGGCATCCAGCTCGGTCATGCGGGACGCAAGGCGTCGACCAAGTCTCCGAACGACGGACGCTTTCGCACGCTCGTGCTCGGCGAAGGCGAAGCCTGGCAGACCTGGGCGCCTTCTTCGATCGCCTTCGGCGAAGGCTGGCCGACCCCGCGCGAACTCGATGCAAGCGGGCTCGCTCGCATTCGCGCAGCCTACGTGCAGGCGGCGAAGCGCGCCGAGCGTATCGGCTTCGAGCTGCTCGAATTCCATGCGGCACACGGCTATCTGCTGTCGCAGTTCCTGTCGCCGCTGACGAACCAGCGCAAGGATGGCTACGGCGGCAGCCTCGAAAACCGCATGCGCTTTCCGCTCGAATGCCTGAGCGCGGTGCGCGAAGCCTGGCCTGCGCACAAGCCGATCGGCGTGCGCATCAACGGGTCGGATTTCACCGACGGCGGACTCACGCCGGACGAGGCCACGATCTACGCGCAGGCGCTGCGCGAACACGGCGCGGACTACGTCACCACCTCGGCCGGCATGGTCACGCCCGAGAGCCGCTTTCCGCGCGTGGAGCCCGGCTATCTGCTGCCGCTCGCCAGGCCGCTGCGCGAGCGGGGCATCGTCACGATGGGCGTCGGCATGATCCTGACGCCGCGACAGGCCGAGCAGGTCATCGCCGAAGGCCAGGCCGATCTCGTCGCGCTCGCCCGCGCGCTGCTCGACGATCCGCGCTGGGTCTGGCATGCGGCCGAAGCCCTGGGCGCCGAGCCTTCGAATTCGCCAACGCCATCGGTGATCCCGCATCGCTACTTCTACGCCCACCCGCGCAAGTGGGCGGGTTATCGCATCGTCCATCCGCCTGCGCAAAGCACCGCGCAGGCCTGAATCAACACGCATCACGAGAACGAGAGCACCACACCTATGGGCAAGCAGATTCCGATCAAGGAAGACCTCTTCACCTGGCCTTCCGATGCGCCGCAGCTGATCGGCGGCAAGTGTCCCGAATGCGGTGAGCATCACTTTCCGCTGCAGCAGAACTGCCCGAGCTGCGCGAGCCGCCGCATCGACGCGGTGAAGCTGAGCCGCCGCGGAAAATTGTGGACCTGGACCACGCAGACCTTCGTTCCGCCGGTGCCTCCGTACACGGGGCCGATCGAGAACTTCAAGCCGTTCGGCGTCGGCTACATCGAGCTGCCCGAAGGGCTTTGCGTCGAAGGCCGCCTGACCACGGCCGACATCGACAAGCTCAAGATCGGCATGGAAGTGGAACTCGTCGTCGAGACCTTCAGGACGGACGAGCAGGGCAACGACATTCTCAGCTACGCCTTCGCTCCGGTTTGAGCGCGACGGACAGACAACACTAGAGACAGCAATGGCAAACGATATTGATATCGCCATCATCGGCGTCGGCCTCTACGGCTTCGGCCGCCACCCGGAAGTTTCGGCGATCCAGATGGGCGTCGAAGCCGCGAACAAGGCGATGGACGACGCGGGGCTGGGCTGGCGCGACGTGCAGGTGGGCTACGTCGGCAGCCTGTCGGTGATGATGCCGGAGACGATGACGAAGTTCTTCGGCTACACCGGTATGGCGATGAGCAAGATGTTCAACGGCTGCGCCACCGGCGGCAACCTGCTGCTCAACACGGCCAACGCGATTCGTGCGGGCCGCGGCGACATCGGCATCTGCATCGGGCTCGACAAGCATCCCAAGGGCGCGTTCTCGGCCGGCGAAAGCATGGACTCCACCGCGCTGCCGCAGTGGTATGGCGACATCGGCCTGACCGTGAACCCGCAGTTCTTCGCGATGAAGATCCAGCGCTACATGCACGACTACGGCATCAGCCCGGCGACGCTCACGCGCACCGCGGTCAAGGCGTTCCAGAACGGCGCGCTCAATCCGGCGGCCTGGCGTCGCAGCGCGCTGACGGCCGAGCAGATCGACAGCTCGCAGATGGTCTGCGATCCGCTGCGCAAGTATCACTTCTGCTCGCCGAGCGACGGCGCGGCCGCGGCCATCGTCTGCCGCGCGGATATCGCGCATCGCTTCCCGGGCACGCCGATCTATCTGCGCGCCGCCGAGTTCCGCACGCGCGAATACGGCAGCATCGACGTGCAGGCCACGTCGTTCTCGACCAAGGCCACGGTCGGTGCGAGCGAAGCAGCGGCCAAGGCGGCGTTCGAGGCGGCCGGCATCGGTCCGGACGAAATCGACATCGTGCAGTGCCAGGACACCGAAGTCGGCCACGAGATCATGCATCTCGCCGAACTCGGCCTGGTCCGGCATGGCGAACAGGAAGGCCTGATTCGCGATGGCGGCACGTCGCTCACCGGCCGTCTGCCGACGAACACCGACGGCGGCTTGCTTGCGAACGGCGAGCCGATCGGGGCTTCGGGTCTGCGCCAGGTGCACGAGATCGTGCGCCAGCTGCGCGGCGTCGCCGGGCCTCATCAGGTTCAGCGCGAGCTCAAGACGGGTATCACGCACGTCTACGGTTTCCCGGGTTCCAGCTGCGTGACGATCCTGTCGAAGTGATCCGACGTTGATGACGTTGATTCGGCCAGGAGCGCGCGCATGAACGAAAACACCTCCGCATCCATTCGCTACGGGCAGATCCGCTACGAGCAGATCGGTGCGGTCGTGCGCGTGCTGCACGACAGGCCCGAGCGTGCGAACGCCGAAAGCGAAGCGTTGCTCGCCGAACTCGACGCCGCGCTCGAACGCGCCAAGCACGACGATTCCGTGCGCGTGCTGATCCTCGGCGGCACCGGCGATCACTTCTCGGCGGGCCATGACCTGCACGATGGCACCACCTCGCGCGGCGCCTACACGCCCGAGCAGCATTGGGTCTGGGAGCAGGAGCACTACTACGGCAATGCGATGCGCATCTGGGATTTTCCCAAGCCCACGATCGCGCAGGTGCAGGGCGCCTGCATCGCGGCCGGCTTCATGGTCGCGAACTCCTGCGACCTGATGGTGGCGAGCGATGACGCCTACTTCGCCGATCCGGTCGTGCACAGCCTCGGGGCCGCCGCGGTCGAAGTGCTGCTGCATCCCTGGGTGCTCGGACTGCGCAAGGCCAAGGAGTTCCTGTACACGGGCCAGCGCATCACCGCGGCCGAAGGCGAGGCCTGGGGCATGATCAATCACGTCGTGCCGCGCGATCGGCTCGAAGCCTTCACCTTGCAGCTCGCGCAACGCATCGCCGAAGCGCCGCCGATGGCGATCCGCATGCTCAAGCGCTCGCTCAATCGCAGCGCGGACATCCAGGGCTATCGCAACGCGCTCGACGCGCACTTCGATACGCACCTGCTGAGTTCTTCGACGCAGGAGTTCAAGGACATCGTCGCCAAGGGCATGCAGGCCTCGATGAGCGCGGCGAAGAAAGTGCAGGGCCGCTCATGAGCCGGACGATGAAAGCCCTGCTGCTGAGTGGAACCGGCTTCGAACACTTCGGCCTGGCCGAATGCGAGGCTCCGCGTCCGCAGGCGGGTGAAGTGCTGCTGCGCATGCGCGCGGCCGGCATCACGCTGCGGGACTACAAGGTGGTCACCGGCGCGTACGGCGCCGACGGCCAGACAAGGCCGCTGATTCCGGGTGGTGAAGGGGTTGGCGAGATCGTCGAACTCGGCGAGGGCGTGCGTGGCCTCGAGATCGGCCAGCGCGTGAGCCCCTTGTTCGTTCAAGGCTGGGTCGACGTGCATCCAAGGCGCGAGACGATCGCCGGCGGAACGCTCGGTGGCCCGCTGCTGCATGGCTGCTATGGCCAATACCTGGCCGTGCGTGCGGACAGCGTCGTCGAAGCGCCTGAGCATCTGAGCGATGCAGAGGCCGCGACGCTGCCGTTTGCCGGTGTCGCGGCCTGGCGCACGATTCACGAGCAGGGCGCGATCGGCCATGGCGATACGGTGGTGATTCAAGGTACCGGCGGCATTCCGCTGTTCGCCTTGCAGTTCGCCAAGCGGGCCGGCGCTCGCGTGATCGTTACCTCGAAGAGCGACGACAAGCTCGAACGCGCCAGGCAACTCGGCGCCGATCACGTCATCAACTACGCGAACACGCCGGATTGGGCGCAGGCCGTGCTCGATCTCACGAACGGCGAGGGCGCGCATCTGGTGCTCGATCCGGGCGGCTCGGCAACGATCGCGCAGTCGGTGCGCGCGGTGCGTCCTTGCGGGGCGATCAGCGTGTTCAACGCGCTCGGCGCGGCCGACATCGGCGTCAACCTGCCGTATCTGCTCGGCCACAACCTGCGCGTCCACGGCGTCAATGCGGGTTCGCGGATCGCGCATCGCAAGGCGGCGCTCGCGATGTCGGCCGGCAAGCTCAAACCCGTCATCGAAAACATCGTAAGCCTGGCCGAAGGCCCGCAGGCCGTGGCACACGCGCCCAAGGCCGAGCAGTTCGGCAAGGTTTGTCTGCAGTTCGACCTGTAAGCGATTCGACAAGAGATTCCATGGACTTCAACGACACTCCAGAAGAAGCCGCGTTTCGCGCCGAGGCGCGCAGCTGGCTCGCTTCGGTGGCCCGCAAGCGCACCGCGAGCAATTCGTTCGCGATCAGCCAGGAAACCGGCGACTTCGACGCCGAATTCCCGAAGCAGCGCGAATGGCAGCGGCAGAAGTACGACGCCGGATTCGGCGCGATCTATTTTCCGCAGGAGGTCGGCGGGCGCGGCGGTACCAGCCTGCAGAACATGACCTTCATGGAGGAGGAGGCGCGCTTCGACGTGCCGGTGACCGCGCATTTCATGATCGTCAATCGCGGCTGCTGCTCGCTGCTCATGCGTCACGGAACCCCCGAGCAGAAAGCGCTCATTCCGGCGACGCTGCGCAGCGATCTGATCTGGTGCCAACTGTTCTCCGAACCCGGCGCGGGCTCCGATCTCGCCGGCGTGCGCACGCGCGCCGAGCGTGACGGCGACGACTGGGTCATCAATGGCCAGAAGATCTGGACCTCCAACGCGCAGTACGCCGACTGGGGCGTGCTGATCGCGCGCACCGATCCGAGCGTGCCCAAGCACAAGGGCCTGACCTTCTTCATCGTCGACATGAAGTCCAAGGGCATCGAGCTGCGGCCGATCAAGCAGCTCACGGGCGCCTCGAACTTCAACGAGGTGTTCTTCAACGATCTGCGCATTCCGGATGCGCATCGCGTCGGCGAGGTCAACGCGGGCTGGAAAGTCACCGTGTCCTTCCTCGCGGGCGAACGCACCAACATCGCGATCAAGGAGCTCATGCCGCTGATCGGCGGCATCGTGAACCTCGCGCGCCAGGTGCAGATCAACGGCAGGCCGGCGATCGAAGACGGTGAGGTGCGCTCGAAGATCGCGAGCTTCTACATTCGCGAAGCCGGCGTGCGCTTCACCGTGCAGCGCATGCTCACGGCGCTGTCGCGCGGCGAGGAGCCCGGGCCCGAGATCACCATCGGCAAATACACGATCGCCAATCTCGTGCAGGAGATGACCGCGTTCGCGCTCGACCTGCAGCATGCCTCGGGCGCGGTGATGACGCCCGATGCGGTGCCGTTCGACGCGATCTTCCAGAGCGAATGGTTCGGCTCGGTGATCGACCGCCTTGGCGGCGGCACCGACGAGGTGCTCAAGAACGTCGTCGGTGAGCGCATTCTCGGCCTGCCCGAAGACGTGCGCGTCGACAAGACCATGCCGTTCAACCAGATCAAGGCCCTCAAGGCATAGGACGATCCGACATGGACTTCGATTTTTCGGACGAACAGAAAGTCATTCGCGACGAAGCCCGCAAGCTGCTCGCGGCCCAGTGCGATCTCAAGCGCGTGCGCCGCGTGCTCGAAGGCGAGGCGAGTTTCGATCGCGAGCTCTGGCAGACCATCGCCGAGGCCGGCTGGATCGGTTCGGCGATCGGCGAAGAACACGGCGGTCTCGGGCTGGGTCGCGTCACGCTCTGCGTGATCGCCGAAGAACTCGGCCGCGCGCTCGCGCCGGTTCCGGTGGCGGCCTCGATCTACCTCGCGGCCGAAGCGCTCGCGCTGTCGAACCACGAGGCGCTCGCCGCCGAGCTGTTGCCCAAGCTCGCATCGGGCGAGCTCATCGGCACGCTCGCGCTGACCGAAGGCGTCAAGCCCCTGCATGCACTCGACGCGATCGAGACCAAGGTGATCGATGGACGGCTCACCGGCAGCAAGCTGCCGGTGCTTTTTGGCCACATCGCCGACTTTGCGCTCGTGGCCGCGAAGAATGCGGCCGGTGTCGTCGGGCTCTATCGGCTCGATCTGAATGCGCAGGGCGTCGAGCGCACATTGCTCGACAGCATCGACCCGACCTTGCCGCTCGCGCGCATCGAGTTCACTCGAGTGGCCTGCACGCTGCTGATCGAAGATGCGACCGCGCTGCTGCCGAAGCTGCTCGATCGGGCTGCCGTGTTCCTTGCCTTCGAGCAGATCGGCGCGGCGACCGCGGCACTCGAAATGTCCTGCGACTACGCGCGCATCCGCCAGGCTTTCGGCCGGCCGATCGGCTCGTTCCAGGCGATCAAGCACAAGCTCGCCGAGATGTATACCAAGATCGAAATCGCGCGCTCGAATGCGTTCTATGCGGCCTGGGCACTCGAAGCCGATGCACCGGAGCTCGCGCTCGCGGCAGCGGCCGCGCGTCTCGCCGCGACGGATGCCTTCGAATGGACGGCCAAGGAAACCATCCAGACCCACGGCGGCATCGGTGCGACCTGGGAGGCCGATCCGCATCTGTTCTACCGGCGCTCGCGTGCACTCGCGA
Source organism: Hydrocarboniphaga effusa AP103 (assembly GCF_000271305.1). Classification (GTDB taxonomy): domain Bacteria; phylum Pseudomonadota; class Gammaproteobacteria; order Nevskiales; family Nevskiaceae; genus Hydrocarboniphaga; species Hydrocarboniphaga effusa. The sequence continues at coordinate 1,068,834 of NZ_AKGD01000001.1, read as the reverse complement.
GCCTGCTCGACACTTCACTGGCCTGGCGCGACCGACTCGTGCACGAGCTCGAACTGCATTTCGCTGCCTAGCTCGCGGCGCGAAGAAAGGAATACAACATGCGTGAAGCCGTCATCGTCTCCACCGCGCGTACGCCGATCGGCAAGGCGTTTCGCGGTGCGCTCAACAACATCAAGTCGCCGACGCTCGCGGCGCATGCGATTCGCCATGCGGTGCGGCGCGCCGGCCTCGAAGGTGGTGAAGTCGAGGACGTGGTGCTCGGCAGCTGCCTGACCGCCGGTACGGCCGGACAGAATCTCGGCCGCATGGCCGCGCTTGCGGCCGGCCTCGGCAACTCCGCTTCGGCGCAGACGCTCGATCGCCAATGCGCCTCGGGCCTGATGGCGATCGCGACCGCGGCCAAGCAGGTCATCGTCGACGGCATGGACATCGTCGTCGGCGGCGGGCAGGAGAACATCTCCGCGCTCAATACGCCGTTCAACGATTGGGTGGCGCGCGAGAAGGACGACAACGTGCTGCGTTTCGCCGAGCACGCCTACATGCCGATGCTGCAGACCGCCGAGTTCGTCGCGAGAAAGTACGGCGTTTCGCGCGAGACGCAGGATCGCTACGCGCTGTGCTCGCAGCAGCGCACGGCCCAGGCGCAGGCCGCAGGCCGATTCGACGCCGAGATCGTGCCGATCGACGCGATCATGGCGGTCGTCGACAAGCAGACCAGGGAGACCACGTACAAGTCCGTCACGCTGTCGAAGGACGAAGGCAACCGCGCCGACACGACTTACGAGAGCCTTGCCGGGCTCAAGACCATCGTCGAGGGCGGCTGCATCACCGCGGGCAATGCTTCGCAGCTGTCCGATGGGGCGTCGGCGAGCGTGATCATGGAAGCGGGCGTCGCTGCGCGTCGCGGCTTGCAGCCGCTGGGCGTCTATCGCGGCATGGCGGTGGCCGGCTGCGCGCCCGAGGAAATGGGTATCGGCCCGATCTACGCGATTCCGAAGCTGCTCAAGCAGCATGGCCTGAAGATCGGCGACATCGGGCTGTGGGAAATCAACGAGGCCTTCGCCGTGCAGGTGCTCTATGTGCGCGATCACCTCGGCATCGATCCGTCGATCTACAACGTCGACGGCGGCGGCATTTCGATCGGCCATCCCTACGGCATGACCGGAGCCCGCGTGATCGGCCATGCGCTGCTCGAAGGCAAGCGCCGCGGCGTCAAGTACGTGGTCGCCGGCATGTGCATCGGCGGCGGCATGGGCGCTGCGGCGCTGTTCGAGATCGCCTGATGGGCCTCGACTACGACAAGGTCAAGAACTGGCCGCAGCCGCTGGTCACGCAGGAATACTCCGAGCGCGACAGCATTCTGTACGCGCTCGGCCTCGGCGCCGCGATGAGCAATCCGCCGGCCGCAGAAGACCTGCGCTATGTCTACGAAGGCGTGGCGGGCGGTGAGCTGGTGGCGCTGCCGACGATGTCCGCCGTGCTCGCGCTGCCGCACTTCTGGATGCAGGATCCCGAAGCCGGCATCGACTGGCAGAAGATATTGCACGGCGAGCAGTTTTTGCGCATGCATGCGCCGATGCCCGCGAGTGGTCGCGTGCGCTCGCAATGCCGCATCGAGGAGATCTACGACAAGGGCGCGGACAAGGGCGCGGTGCTGATCCAGACGCGCGACCTGATCGACGACGTCACCGGCACGCTGATCGCGACGATCGGCGCCTCGGTGTTCATGCGCGGCAACGGCGGCTTCGGCGGAAAGTCCGAAGGCGCGCCCAAGCCGCACACGCTGCCGGCCGATCGCGCGCCCGATGCGACGCTGGATTTGCAGACTCGTCCCGAGATGGCCGCGATCTACCGGCTCTCGGGCGACTACAACCCGCTGCACGTCGACGGCGTGGTGGCGAACAACGCCGGCTTTCCGGTGCCGATCCTGCACGGCATGGCAACCTACGGAGTGGCCGGACGCGCGATCATCAAGCTGCTGTGCGCGCATGATGCGAGCCGGCTGCGCGTGCTCAACTGCCGCTTCGCCAACCCGGTGTTTCCGGGCGAGACGATCCGCACCGAAGTCTGGCATCAGGGCGAGGGCATCGCCGGCTTTCGCTGCAAGGTGGTCGAGCGCGACCTCATCGTGCTCAACAACGGTTACGTGGAGTTTTCTTCATGAGCGAAATCACCGACGAACAGCTGCTCGAACGCTATCCGGGCGTTCGCATCGAGCACGACAACAAGGCCTTCTATCGCGGCCTGCTGAACCGGACGCTGCTGATGGACCGCTGCGGCGACTGCGCGCACTGGTTCCATCCACCGCGTCCGATCTGCCCCAAGTGCTGGTCGCGCAACATCCAGCCGACCGCCGTGAAAGGCTCGGGCACCATCCATCTGCTGATCTTCCTGCACCAGGGGCCGCCGGCTCCGGGCGTGAGCTACGACACGCCGCATCCGGTGGCGACCGTCGAACTCGACGAGCAGCCCGGCCTGCGCTTCACGAGCACGATCGTCGGCACGCCGAACGAAGAGCTGGCGATCGGCCAGCGCGTGCGCCTGGGCTGGGTCGATCGTCGCACCGGCGCCGATCCCAAGCCCGTTCCCGTCTTCGAGCGAGTCGATTCATGAGCGCGCGCCAGCCCAACCGCAACACCTATCGCATCCGGGACCAGGTCGCATTCGCGAGCGTGGCGACCACCGAGTTCTCGCGCACGCGCAACGATCGCACGCAGCTGTCGATGACCATCGACGCTTGCGTCGATGCGATTCGCGCCGCGGGTCTCACGGCCGCGGACATCGATGGCATCAGCGGCTCCGGTACTTCGCACGAAGCCAAGGTGCTGCAATCCACGCTCGGCATTCCGCGCCTGAGCTGGTGGGCGCAGCCGCCGCTCACGGGCACGTTCGCGACGACGATCTTCGAGGCCATGCATGCGATCCAGGCCGGCGCCTGCGAAACCGTGCTGTGCTACCACTCGGCTTATCGCCTGCCATGGCAATCGCGCGCCGCAGCGCTCGACCCGATGCGTCGCCGCGTCGGTGAACTCACCGGCATGATGGGCGCGGTCGAGCCCGAGACGATGAGTGGCTCGGTGGGCTATACGGCCTGGGCGAGCCGCTATCTGTATCAATATGGCCGCAAGCGCGAGGACTTCGGGCTCATCGCGATCAACAGCCGTTCGAATGCGATGCGCAACGAGCACGCGGTCATGCGCGATCCGCTGAGCATGGACGATTTCATCAAGGGCCGCATGATCCGCGATCCGCTGAGCGTCTACGACATGGACGTGGCGGTCGACGGTGCCGACGCCTTCATCGTCACCACGGCCGAGCGTGCGCGCGACCTCAAGCTCAAGCCCGTGCTGATTCACGCGCATGCCTCGGGCATGGTCGCTCCGAACGAAGAAGACCAACTGCCGGGCCTGCACGCGCACGGCCAGCAGATCGTCATCGACCTCATGAACCGGCGTAGCGAGATCGGCGTGAACGATGCCGATCTCTACTACCCCTACGATGGATTCACCTTGCTCGCGATCTCGTGGATCGAGAACTCCGGGCTCTGCAAACCCGGCGAAGGCGGAGACTTTCTGCGCGCCAACTGGAATGAGAGCGAGCAGCGTGCCCTGCTGCGCGGCCGGGTTCCGCTGAACTCGCATGGCGGCAGCCTCTGCGATGGCGCGACCCAGGGCTCGGGCCATATCCGCGAAGCGATCCTGCAGCTGCAGGGACGCGCGGGTTCGCATCAGGTTCAGGACGCGAAGTCCGCGCTGCTGCACATCGGCGGCTTCTTCTTCAACTCGCACGCACTCGCCTTGCACACGGCGTAAGCGGCGCATTCAAAGAACGGAAAATCAGGAGCGGCACATGGCGTTACTCGAAGGCAAGGTCGCGGTCATCACGGGAGCGGGCGGGGCGCTCGGCAGGGCGTATTCGCTGTTGCTCGCCAAGGAAGGGGCGAGCATCGTCGCCAACGACTACAGCGCCGAAGCGGCCGAGAAAACCGTCGCCGAAGTGCGCGCGGCCGGCGGCAAGGCGATCGCGGTGGTCGGCGATGTCGGCTCGGTGGCGAGCGGCGAAGCCGTCTGCAAGGCCGCCATCGACGCCTTCGGCGGCGTGCACATCCTCGTCAACAACGCGGGCATCCTGCGCGACAAGTCCTTTCACAACATGGACGAGTCGCTATGGGATTCGGTGATCCAGGTGCACCTCAAGGGTGCCTACGCGATGACCAAGCCGATCTTCACGTGGATGCGTGGAAACGGTGGCGGCGTGATCGTCAACACCACCTCGACCGCTGCGCTGTTCGGCAATTTCGGCCAGGCCAACTACGGCGCGGCCAAGGGCGGCATCTACACCTTCACCAAGACGCTCGCGGTCGAAGGCAAGAAGTACGGCATCCGCAGCTGGACCATCGCGCCGGCCGCGGTCAGCGCGCTGACCGGCGCAGTCGGCATGGACGAGGCGACACAGGCCGCGCTCAAGCCTGAGTACGTCGCGCCCGCACTGCTCTACATGGTCAGCTCGCTGTCGGGCGACAAGACCGGCAAGTGCCTGTACGTGTCGGGACCGAAGATCATGGAGCTCAAGCTCGAGGCCGGTCGCGGCGTGAAGGCGGCAGGGCTCACGGCGCAACAGCTCGCCGAGAACGAATCGCGCATCTTCCGCGACTCGCCGGAGCTGAGCTTCGACGACTTGAGCCGCATCGACTGATGCTGGAGCCGGCGAGCGCAGGCTTGCCGGGAATCCGCGGTTGCGCCGATGGCACAGTGCTTGCTGCCTGCGCTGCCACTACCGCGCTGTAGCGCCCGCCAGGCCCAAAGAAGGGCGCGGCGTGTCCGGACGAAGGCGTCTGGCCCGAGGAATTCCCACTCGGACCAGACGCCTTTTGTGTTTTCGGGCGGCTGTCGGCCGCCCTCGACGGCGGCACGAACGGATTCGAAGCAAGGGAGACGGGGGATGGAACCGACGATACTCGTGGGCTGCCGGTCGATGGAGCTCAGTGTCGACACCAGCGGGCGACGCCTGGTCGCGTGCACGAGCATGCTGCTGCTGATCGCCGCGTTGCTGTGCGTGCCGACGGTACGCGGTCTGGGCGGGGAGCTTTTGAAGACGGCGCGCAGCCTGTTCGAATCCGGCAGGGCCGCACCGGCCGCTGCGCCGGTCGTGCGGCGCGGTTTGCCGCGCAGCTTCGCGGGCGACATCCAACGGCTGCTGCCGCAGTATCGCGATCATTTCCACGCGGCGGCGACGCGCTCCGGCGTCGACTGGCGGCTGCTCGCTGCGATCGGCTACCAGGAGTCGCACTGGAATCCGCAGGCCGTGAGCTATACCGGCGTGCGCGGCCTGATGATGCTCACGCAGGACACCGCGGCGATACTCGACGTGTCGGATCGCGAGGATGCCGAGCAGAGCATCCACGGTGGTGCGCGCTGGTTCGCGCAGCTGCGACGCCGGCTGCCGCGCCAGATCGTCGAGCCCGATCGCACCGCGATGGCGCTCGCCGCCTACAACCAGGGCTTGGGCCACCTGCTCGACGCGCGCCAGCTCGCCGCGCAGCGTGGCGGAGACGCCAACCGCTGGTCCGACGTGCGCAGCGCCCTGCCGCTGCTGGCCCAGCCCGAATGGGCCGCCAAGACGCGCTACGGCCAGGCTCGCGGCGATGAGGCCGTGGACTTCGTCGACCGGGTGCTGCGTTATCACGAGGCGCTGCGTGCCATCGACGGTGCGGCAGGCGCCAAGCCGCAGGTGGTGGCGAGCCGCTAGCTGTGCCGGACGCGCGGCAGCGGCAGCCCCCTCAACCGAGATCGGCGAGCAGCGCGTCGGGCGTATCGGTGAAATCGCGCGTCGAGTTCGGCATGCGCAGCGCATGTTCGGCGATGCCGCTGCGGAACACGAAGCACGATCCGTTGACGTGGCCGGTTTGCGCGGCGTTCTCGAGAGGATCGAGCGTGACCGTGCGCGAGCCCGAGATCATCACCGCGCGGCGCAGCACGACGATGGCTTCGAGTTCGTCCGCATCGCTGAAAGTCTCGCGCGCCCAGGGCAGCATCTTCTGCCAGCTGCGGCCCGCGTAGGGTTCGGGTGCGAGGATGTTCTGGCCTTCGACGGTCCAGTGCAGCAGCTCGCGCCCATCGCGGGAGAGCCGCAATTCGCGCGGGCCTTCGAGCTTCCACCAGGGCGCTTCGATGTCGTACTGACGACGTGCGGTTCCGCGCGCCGCATGCGCGATCGCAAGGCCTGCGGTATCGAACATGTGCGTGCATTGTTCGCCGGCGGGCGTGTGCCGGAAGATCGCGGTCGCATCGGGCGTGAGCTTCATGCCGACCAGGCGCTTGAGCTGATGCGCGGCCGGCACGCAGAGCGTCCACGGCGTGCGGATGGTGATGCCTTCGATCGCGGTCACGCGCTCGCCGTCGTGGCGGATCTCGACGCCGTAGCGATGCGGATCGTCCTCGAGATCGGCGCGTGCCCAGCCGGGGCCGGTGACGATGCGCAGCCGGCGCCGGTAGATGCCGGACCGATGCCGGGAATAAAGCGGAGAAACGCTCATGCGGGCGGCGAGGGCGCTTCGCCGCGACGGCGAAAGCGTTCGCTGACGCCGGCCTCCGACAACACGCGGAACACCGCGTCGGAGGCGGCGATGAGCTTGCCTGCGCTCGTGAACTCCACGTCGACGAAGGCGATGCTGCGGCCCTTGCGCCGAATGCGGCCGCGCGCTTCCACCCAATCGCCGAGACGCGCCGAGGCGATCATCTGCGTCGACAGCTGCAAGGTCACGACGGTGGGCGTCGGCTCCGGGCCGGCGATCAGCGTGTAGGCTGCGGCGAAGTCGGCGAAACCCGCGATGAAGCCGCCGTGCAGCTCCTTGAACGGATTGCAGTGGTGCTCGTCGGCCCGCACGCCGAGCACCGGATAGCCGTTCTCGCGCCTGACCCAGAACGGGCCGATGCGCCCGACATAGGAGCGATTGAAAGTCGGCTCGAGCAGGCTGAAGCCTTCGGGAATATCGGGGCGTTCCGTGCTCATGCGCGGTTCTTCGGGAAGGTCACGGCGGACAAGATGCGCAGCAGGCCGGCCTCGCGCACGAGCGCGATCAGTTCGGGCTGGCGCACGAAGATCGAGCCGCCGAAGGACATCGCGTTGAGTGAGATTCGCTCGTCTCCATGCTCCCAGGTCTCCCGGCTGCGCGGAACCAGCAGCATCCAGCCGCGCATCGCGAGCAGGTTGTAGGGCGGCAGGCGTTCGCCTTCCGCGGCGCGCAGGCCGCAGAACTCGCAGGCTGCGCGATATGCCTCGTGCAGGCGCGCGCTGGCCGCTTCGAGCGAATCCGGCCAGGCGCCGTCGAGCCGCACGAAGGCATGCCGGAACGGCAGTGCATCGAGCTGCTGCACGGCGCCGCCCGCCATCGCACCCGGCAGCAGGGCCTCGATCAGCGGCGCGCTGAACGGTGCGATCTGCAGGTGCCTGTGCTGCACGCTCGCGCCGGCCGTGGTGCCCGAGTTGTAGAAGGCCAGGCCGTCGATATCCCGCATCGCCAGCGCGAGCGCGGCGAAATCCGTGCGCTGCAGCGCAAGCTCCTGATCGACGAAAGCCCGGCTGATCACCAGCACGTGATTGAGCAGCACCGGAAACTTGTTGAGCAGCAGCACGTGCTCGTCGCCGAGGTCGGCGACATGGAGCGCCGGGTCGTAGGGCAGAAACGGATTGAAGCTCGCCGAAGGCTTGGCGCCCGGCTTCGGAATGCTCGCCTGGTCCTTGCGCTCGAGCGAGGAGGCCCATTCGATGCGATACGGCAGGCCGTTGTCGCTGGCGGCTTCGCGCGCGACGTGGAAGGGAACCAGCGCGCCGCTCGCGAGCGCGCGCTGGGTGGTTTCGGCGCTGGCTTTGGCCAGATCGGGGCTCATGCGGTCTTCCGCCAAACGATCGATGGTTGGGAGTAAGCCTGGAAGACTACCGCGAGCCCGCGGGCGGTGCGCTCGGTACGTCCTTGAACGCCCCCTTGTCGACGCGGATCTCGGGCGGCAGGCCCAGCACGCGCTCGGCGAGCACGTTGCGCAGGATTTCGTCGGTGCCGCCTTCGATGCGATGCAGGGCGCCGAAGTGGAACATCCAGTGGAAGCAGTAGGCTGGGTCGTCGCCTTCGCTCCGCACGAGCGCGCGCGAGCCGAGCAGGTCGAGCCCGAAGGCCGCGATCTCCTGCGTCGTATTGGCGCCCACGAGCTTGCCGACCGAGGCTTCGGGGCCGGGCTCGCCGCCTTCAGCGAGCGCGGTCAGCAGGCGCTGTACGCCGAAGCGGACGCCGCAATCCTTCGCGTACCAGTCGGCGAGCTTGAGCCGCACGGCTTCGGAATCGATCGGCCTGGCTCCGCTCGCATCGGGCTGGTTGGCGAGTTCGAAGATCTCCTCGAAGCCCATCGGCGTGCTCGCGCCGATGGTCATGCGTTCGTTCATGAGCGTGGTCAGGGCCACTTTCCAGCCATTGTTCACGCCGCCGAGCACCTGGGCGTCGGGCACGAAGACATCGTCGAAGAACACTTCGTTGAAGTGCGCGTGCCCCGAAAGCTCGGCGATCGGCCGCACCGTGAGGCCGGGCGATTTCATGTCGAGATACAGCATGGTCAAACCCTTGTGCTTGACCGCCTCGGCATCGGTGCGCACGAGCGCCATGCCCCATTCGGCGTAATGCGCGCCGGAGGTCCAGAGCTTCTGTCCGTTGAGCTTGAAGCCGCCCTCGACCTTCTCGGCGCGCAGGCGCACGCCGGCCAGATCGGAACCCGCGGCGGGCTCGCTGAACATCTGGCACCAGACGTTCTCGCCGCGCGCGATCGCCGGCAGGAAGCGGCGCTTGTCCTCGTCGCTCGCGAAGGCCATCAAGGTCGGGGCGATGAAGCCCTGGCTGATCATGAAGGGGCCGTTGAGTTCGACGAACGGGCCTTCTTCTTCCTGGAAGATGACGTTCTCGACGGGCGTCAGTCCCCGGCCGCCGTACTCGCTCGGCCAGACCAGGCAGGCCCAGCCGGCCTCGTGCTTGGTGCGCTGCCAGCGCTTGGACAGCGCGATCCAGTCGGCCTCGTTTTCGAACGGCTTGCCGGCGAAGCGCAGCTTGCGCGCGATCGCGACCTGGTCCCAGGGCGCATGCTCGCGAATGAAGGCGCGTGCACGCGCGCGGAAGTCGGCTTGTTCGACGGTGTCGGCGAGATTCATGGGCGTTCTCAGGCGGCGCAGGCGTGCTGGCGGACGAGCAGGCTGACGAGGCGTTCCTTCCAGAACACCTGCGAGCCCGGCGAATTCGCAAGTGATTGCGCGCGCCGGTAGTAAAGGTGGGCGTCGGATTCCCAGGTCACACCGATGCCGCCGTGGATCTGCAGACACTGCTTCGCGCACAGGCGAAACGCATCGCTCGCCGAAATACGCGCGACGGCGGCCGCTTCGGCGACACGGCTTTCGTCGCTCGCGAGCGCAGCCGCGGCGAAATAGCCATTCGATCGTGCGACTTCGAGCGAAGCGAGCATGTCGGCCATGCTGTGCTTGAGCGCCTGGAACGAGCCGATCGCGCGGCCGAAGGCGTAGCGCGTGCGGCTGTAGTCGCGCGCCATCTCGAGCGCCGCTTGCGCGCCGCCGAGCTGTTCGAAGGCGGTGAAGATGGCGAAGCGATCGAGCATGCGCTGCCAAAGCGCCTGGGCCTGCGCTCCGCTCGCGAGCGATGTCGCGGGCGCGTTCGCCAGCGTGAAAGTGCCGGCCGGATGCAGCAGGTCGAGTGTCGTCTCGGGGTTGCCGATGCGGGTCGCCACCGGCAGCTCGACGAGCAGAAGATGGGCTTCGTTCCCCTCGCCGACCAGCGTGATCGCGACGTTCGCCGAAGCCGCGTCGAGAAGCGGACGGGTGCTGCCGCTCAGTTCGGCCGTTCCGGACGAAAGCCGAGGCGCTTGCTGCCAGTCCTGCGTCAGCAGCAGCAAGCCGGTCGCCGAACCCTCCGCGATTTTCGGCAGCCATGTCGCTTGTGCCTCGGGCGCGTCGCAAAGCGACAGCGCGCTCGCGAAGCCGCAGCTCGATGCGCTGAATGGAATCGCGGCGAGTGCACGGCCGCATTCCTCCGCGAGCACGCAGAGCGCGAGGTCGCCGAGTTCGCTGCCACCGAAGTTCTCGCCGACACCCGCCGCGAGCCAGCCGGTCTGCGCGAGGCGGTTCCAGAGTTCCAGATCGCGCTCGTGTCCGCGTTCGATCTGATGCAGGCCCGAGCGTGCGTCGCTCGACGCGAGCACGGTGCGGAACTCCTCGCGGATGGCGTCGATCTCGGCTGAAAAGGCCAGATGCATGGTGTGTTCTCTCCGGCTTCCCTGTGAAGCCCGAATGCGGGAATAGGGCAATGGCATGCTGCGTTTATCGAATAATAGTGTACCATTTTGACCGCCCGTTCCAGCCGGCCCGATCCGGCATCGAAATCCAAGCCAAATCGCGGGCGCAGAGCAGGAGGAGAGCGCAGTGAATCCAATCGATCCGCGGCAGTTCCGCAACGCCCTCGGCGCGTTCACGACCGGCGTCACCGTGGTGACCACGCGCGATGCGCAGGGCCAGGACGTGGGACTGACGGCGAACAGCTTCAGCTCGGTGTCGCTCGATCCGCCGATGGTGCTCTGGAGCCTGGCCAAGAACTCCAACAGCCTGCCGGCTTTCATGGGCAGCGATCACTTCGCGGTGCACATCCTGTCGACCAGGCAGCAGCCGATGTCCGATCGCTTCGCCAAGCGCGGGGCGGACAAGTTCGGCGGGCTCGACATCGCGCGCGGGCATGGCGAGGTTCCGCTGCTGAACGATTGCGCGGCCCGCTTCGAGTGCCGCATGGCATATCGCTACGAAGGCGGCGATCACATGATCTTCGTCGGCGAAGTGCTCAAGTTCGAGCACTTCAATCTGCCGTCACTGGTCTATCAGTCCGGCGGCTACGCGCTGGCGGTGAAGAAGCCGGCGGAATACGCGGCCGAGGACGCGAGCTATTCGAGCGAGAGTTTCGGGCGCAACGCGCTGACCTATCTGCTCGGGCGCGTGTATCACCAGATGCGCTTCCAGCTCAAGGCGTTTCTCGATGAGCGCGGGATCGATGACGTCGGACATCAGGTGCTCGGCATCCTCGGCATCCGCGACGGGCGCAGCATCGGCGAACTCGATGCGATGGTGCGCGTCACCGGCCCGCGTGTCGATCTCGAATCGCTGGCTTCGCTCGAAGGCCGGGGCTTGGTGAAGATCGAGGGGCAGGGCGCCGGCGCGGTCGTGCATCTGACCGATTCCGGACGCGACCTCAGCATCGAGATCGTGGCCGCCACCAAGTCGATCGAAGACGACGCGCTCGAAGTGTTCGACCCGACCGAAGTGCAGGTGATGACGCATCTCGTGCGCCGGCTCGCGCGTCGCACCTCGGTGGAAACGCCGCCGCTTTGGAAGAAGGCCGACTGAGCATCCCGAGATGCGAGGCTTCGCCCTTCTCCTTCCGGGAGAAGGTGGCGCATGGCGCCGGATGAGGGTTACTCAGTGACAGCAAGACTTGTCGATTGCTGAAGATCCCTCATCCCAACCCTCTCCCCGGGGGAGAGGGAGAAAACAGTGGCTCTCGTCACGCCCCGCGTGTCGCCCCGCCCGGATAGTTTCCGCCACCGAAGAGCTTGTCGAGCGTCGCATAATCCACCGCGCCGGCTGCCGTACGCGGCAGCTTTTCGATGAATTCGACATGGCGCGGTTTCTTGTACGAGGCGATGTGCGCGCGGCAATGCTCGATGAGCTCTTCGCGCGTCGCGCTGCTGCCGGGCTTGAGCTGCACGATCGCCTTGACGCTCTGCACCCACTTGTCGTCGGGCACGCCGATGATGCCGCAGTCGGCCACCGCCGGATGCGAGCGCAGGCAACCTTCGACTTCTGCCGGATAGATGTTCTCGGCCATCGACTTGATCATCTGCGTCTTCGGGCCGACGAAGCTCAGCGAGCCGTCGCTCTCGCGGCGGCCGAGATCGTTCGTGTAATGCCAGCCGCCGCGCTGGCGCTGCGCGTTGAGCTCGGGCCTGCGCCAGTAACCGTGCATGACGGTCGGGCCGCGAATGACGATCTCGCCGGTTTCGCCCGGCGCGACTTCGTTGTCGTCCGCATCGAGGATGCGCACCATCGCGACCGGGCCGGTGCGGCCGTTGCGCGAGGCGCATTTGCCGAAGCCGTAGTACTGCCAGACCACCGGGCCGCCGACTTCGGTCTGGCCGAAACCGAACAGGCTGCGCTCGGGCGTGACCGTGACCATCGCATCCCACTCGGGCGACAGGCTCGGCGAGCGCAGGCATTTGAGATCGTAGAGGCCGCCGCGGTTGAGTTCGACGATCTCGTGCTGGGTCTTGCCGACGAGGAAGGCGAGCGTGCAGCGATGGTTGTGGATGTGCTCGGCCACCGCGCGTGCGTCGGTGCGGCGGATGAAGACGTTGGTGCCGCCGACGTGGAACACGGCGGTGCTGACCATCAGCGTGCCGATATGGAACAGCGGGCCCGAATTCAGGAACACGGTTTCGCTGCGCAGGGCCTGGATGTCGACCAGCGAGAGGTTCTGCCAGAGCAGGGCGGTCTGGCTCATCATCGCCCCGTTCGGGCGTCCCGTGAACGCGGCCGTGTACATGATCATGCAGGGCAGCGACGGATCGCTCGTGCGCCCTTCGGCGGCCATCGCATCGAAGCGCGAACCCGAGGCGACGTAGGCGTCGTAGGAATCCGATCCGTGCGAGTCGAAGGCGACCCACACCGCGGGCTTGAAGCTCGCGGCCTCGCGCGCGGCCAGCACCGTGGCGCCGATCTCCTGGTCCTGCCAGATCGCGACCCTGGGTTCGAGGTCGTCGATCACGAAGGCGATTTCGGCTGCGGTCTGCCGCCAGTTGAGCGGGCAGAACTGGGCGCCGATGCGCGCGCAGGCGATCAGCAGTTCGAGCACCGCATGCGTGTTCTGGCCCATCCACAGCACGCGATCGCCGACGCCGACGCCCGAAGCCTGCAGTGCATTGCCGAGCTGGATCACGCGGTCTGCGAGCTGCGGGTAGGTGAACACGCGGTGCTCGAATACCGCGGCGATGCCATGGGGATGCGTGCGGCGATGCTCTTCGAGCAGGCCGTCGAGCGTGAGGGAATGCAGGACGTCGTTCATCGGAAGGACTCGGTGCGACTGCCGCGGTTGGCATGCCGTGATTTGAATAGGATACCATTTAGGTCGACAGATTCCAGAGTCCGGGGACCGTGCCCGGCACGATCGACATCACGAGGAGATTCCCAGTGTCCCAGGCCTATATCGCCGGCGTCGGCATGATTCCGTTCCTCAAGCCCGGCAAGAGCGAAACCTACGAGAAGATGGCCGAGGCGGCCGTGCGCGCGGCACTCGCCGACGCCGGCATCGACTACTCGCAGATCGAAGAAGCCGCGGTCGGCTACACGATGGGCGATTCCTGCAATGGCCAGGAGGCGTTGTACCGTCTCGGCCTCACCGGCATTCCGATCGTCAACGTCGAGAACGCCTGTGCTTCGGGTTCTTCGGCGGTGTACCTGATGCGCCGCGCGGTCGAAAGCGGCGATGCCGACATCGCGATCGCGGTCGGCTTCGAGCAGATGCCGCAGGGCTCGCCGATGAATTCCTTCGCCGATCGTCCGATGTTCTCGAAGATCAAGGAGGCGACGCGCGCGATCCAGGGCTGGGAGGAAGACACCGCGATTCCGCTGCAGGTCTTCGGCGGCGCCTACAACGAGCTCAAGCGCCAATACGGCTACCAGGACGAGACCTTCGCGATGCTGTCGGTGAAGTCGCGTGCGCATGCGCAGCACAATCCGTACGCGCTGTTCCGCGAGACCACGACGGTCGAAGCGGTGCTCAATTCCAAGCCGATCTGGGGTCCGCTGACCTTGTTCCAGTGCTCGCCTTCGACCTGCGGCGCGGCGGCGGCGATCATCGTGTCCGAGCGTGTGAAGCGTCGCCTGGGTCTCGACCGCGCGGTGCGCATCGCCGGCCAGGCGCTCGCGACCGACGTCGACGAGAGCTTCTCGTCGATGAGCATGTGCGATGTCGTCGGCGCCAAGGTTTCCGCGCGCGCCGCGGCCAAGGCCTTCGATCTCGCATCGGTGGGCCCGGAAGACATCGACGTGGTCGAGCTGCACGACTGCTTCACGTCGAACGAAATCGTCTGCTACGAAGCGCTGGGCTTCACCAAGCCCGGCGAATCCGAGAAGTTCATCGTCGAAAAGCAGAACACCTACGGCGGCCGCGTCGTCGTCAATCCTTCGGGAGGCCTGCTGTCGAAGGGACACCCGATCGGGGCGACCGGCATCGCGCAGATGTGCGAGCTGGTCTGGCAGCTGCGCGGTGAAGCCGGCAAGCGCCAGGTCGAGGGCGCGCGCGTCGCGATGCAGCACAACGTCGGTCTCGGCGGCGCGAGCGTCGTCACCATTCTGCGCAAGTGAGCACGACATGAGCTTCGAAATCGATTACCGGATCGGCGGCAACTGGGAGAAGGGCGAGGTCGGCGAGCCGATCGACGACTTGAACCCCGCCAATCAAGGCGAAGTGCTCGCCCGCTTCAGGCTCATGAGCCGCGAGCAGCTGGGCCGCGCGATGGATGCGGCCGCACGAGGTGCGGTGACCTGGCGCAAGACCTCGGCGATCGCGCGTGCCGGCGTGCTCGGCAAGGCGGCACTGAGCCTGCGCGCGCAGCGCGACGAGATCGCGCGGGTGATCTCGCTCGAAAACGGCAAGACGCTCGCCGAGGCGAGCGTCGAGGTCGAAAAGAGCGCTGATTTTCTCGACTTCTACGCAGCCACTGCGCGCTTGCCGCAGGGCGGACAGATCGCCGACGGCCGTGCCGGTACGCGCGCGATGGCGATGGTCGAGCCGATCGGCATCGTCGTCATGATCACGCCGTGGAACGATCCGATGCTGACGCCGGCGCGCAAGCTCGGTCCCGCGCTGATCAGCGGCAACTCGGTGGTGCTCAAGCCGGCGCGCGAAACGCCACTGGCCGCCTGGTATCTCGTCAAGGCGCTCGTCGATGCGGGCCTGCCCGAAGGCGTGCTCAATCTCGTCATGGCCGATCACGCGGCGCTCGACGAACTCATGCTCGGCGATGCGCGCATCGCGGCGGTGACGTTCACGGGTTCGACCGAAGTGGGTCTCGGTTTGTCGCGCAAGCTCGCCGGTCGCAACGTGCGCCTGCAGGCCGAAATGGGCGGCAAGAACGCCTCGGTGGTGCTCGCCGATGCCGATCTCGATCTCGCGGTGTCGACGATTGTCGGAGCGGGCTTCGGCCAGGCCGGACAGCGCTGCACGGCAACCAGCCGCGTCATCGTCGAAGCGTCCGTGCACGATGCCTTCGTCGCCAGGCTCGCCGATGCGCTCAAGACGCTAGCGCTTGGTGCAGGCACTCAAGCTGGAACCAAGATCGGCCCGGTCGTCAGCCGTCGGCATCAGAAGGAAGTGCTCGCGCACGTGCAAGGTGCGCGTGAATCGAATGCGACGATTCTGCTTGGCGGCAATGCGCCGCAAGGCGAGACGCTGAGCCAGGGCTGCTTCGTCGAGCCGACGCTGATCACCGGCGTGACCGACCAGATGCCGATCTGGCGCGACGAGGTGTTCGGCCCGGTCGTCGTGGTGCGCGCGGTTGCTTCGTTCGAAGAGGCCGTCGCCGCCGTCAACGACTCGCAGTACGGACTGTCGGCTGCGCTGTTCACCAACTCGCTGCGCCATGCGCAACTCTTTCTCGATGAAGCCGACACCGGGCAAGTCAGCATCAACCTGCCGACTTCGGGTTGGGACGTGCATCAGCCGTTCGGTGGCTTCAAGGACTCGGGTTCCGCGTTCAAGGAGCAGGGCCTGGAAGGCCTGCGCTTCTACACGCGCACGAAGATGGCGGCGGTACGCTTCGAGTGGTGAATCAGCAGTCGATGGCGTCTTTCAGCTGAGCAGAAAGCCGCCGTCGACCGCGAGCGCTTGGCCCGTCGTGTAAGCGCCGCCGGCGCCCGCCAGAAACAGCACGGCGGCGGCGACTTCGTCGATCGTGCCCATGCGACCGGTGATCCAGCGTTGCGGGTTTGCGGCCGGCCCGATCACCGGGGGCGCGTCCGGATCGCGTGGACCATCGCTGGCGATCGGGCCGGGCAGGATCGCGTTGACGGTGATGCCCTTGCCTGCGAACTCGAGCGCGGCACCCCGCGTGAGCGCATTCACGCCGGCTTTCGCCGCGCTGTAGTGCGCGTTCGCGATCGTCGCCGGATGCACCGAAGCGACCGATGAAATATTGATGATGCGCCCGCCGCGACCGGCTTCGAGCATGAGTTTGACGGCCTGCTGCATGCAGACGAACAGGCTGCGCAGATTGAGCTGATGCACCGCGTTCCACTGCTCGGCGGTGATCTGCAGGAAGTCGTACTTCGGATAGCTGCCCGCGTTGTTGACGAGGATGTCGACCGTGCCGAAATACCTGCGAGCCGCATCGAACATCGGCGCGATCTCGCTCTCCTGGCTCAGGTCGATGATGTAGGCACGAGCTTCGCAACCGGCCTCGCGCAGCTTCGCGACCGCGATTTCGGCAGCCTGTGCGTCGCGATCGGCGATCACGAGTCTTGCGCCCGCCAGGGCAAGTGCCCGCGCGATGCCGTAGCCCATTCCAGCGGCTCCGCCGGTCACCAGTGCCGTGCGGCCTTGCAGGCCGAAGAACGTATCGAGAATGGAATTCATGCGAAGGCTGCCGGCTTGATCGAGCGATGCGATTCGAGCCCGCAGGATGGCTGGACTCCGATTCGATAGTGCACTATATAAGAGGACAAGAAAAGCGTTGCCCGCATCGGCTGGGCCCACGCTCGAACCCGGCGCAGAACGGGCTGTTCACGATCGCATCCGCATTTAAGGCGATGCAGCACAACGAGGAGAGAAGCATGGCTGATTCATCCGTCGGAGCGGCAGCATCCAAGGTCGCCGTTCCGCCGCACGTTCCGTCGCATCTGGTGGTCGATTTCGATTACGTCAACGACCCGATGTTCAAGCAGGATCCGCGTGCGGCCTACATGCGCCTGCGTTCCGGGCCTGACATCGTCTACACGCCGCATCAGGGCGGGCACTGGATCGCGACGCGCCGCGAGATCATGAGCGAGGTGTTTCAGGATCACGATGCGTTCACCACGTTTCCATACGTGATTCCGCGCAGCGTTTCGAGCCCGACGCCGGTGCCGTTCACCGAGGTGCCGGCGCCCGAAAGCCTCAAGTATCGTCGCCTGCTGTCTCCGCTGACGACGGCCAGGCAGGTCTCGCGCTTCGAAGACTATGCGCGCGAGCTCATGCGCGAGATCCTCGACGAGGTACAGCCCAAGGGCAGCTGCGATTTCTCGGTCGAAGTGGCTCAGAAGCTGCCGATCTTCATCATCATGCGCTGGCTCGATCTGCCGTTCGAAGATCGCTTCATGCTCATGAACAACGTCGACAACGTGCTTTCGCATCCCGACCCGGCCGAGCGCAAGAAGGCGCGTGAATTCACCGTGCGCTACGTGACCGACGTCGTTGCCGAGCGCCAGCGCAACCCGGGCGAAGACCTGATCAGCCAGCTCGTCAACGGCATCGTCGACGGGCGCAAGGTGACGCTCGAAGAAGGCGTGTCGATGGCGCGCAATCTCGTGCATGGCGGGCTCGACACCGTGCGCAACGCGATGTCCTTCTTCGCCTGGTATCTCGCGCAGAACCCGCAGCAGCGGCGATTGTTGGTCGACGATCCGTCGCTGATTCCGGCGGCGGTCGAAGAGCTCATGCGCGTCTACGCGATTCCGAACATGCCGCGCAGCGTCGTGCGCGACATGGAGTTTCACGGCGTTTGGCTCAAGCAGGGCGACCAGATTCTGCTGCCGCTGGTGCTCGCCGGGCTCGACGACAAAGCCTACGACGATCCGCTCACGGTGAATTTCAAGCGCACGAACCTGCGCCATATCAGCTTCGGTCTCGGCGCGCATTCCTGCGCGGGCGCGAATCTCGCGCGCGTCGAACTGCGCGTGTTTCTCGACGAATGGATGCGCCGCATTCCGGACTTCCGGCTCGTGCCGGGCACCCAGCCGACGACGGCGGGCGGCATCATCCTGGCGGTGCGTTCGCTGCAGCTGGAATGGGACCGATGAGCGCCGGCCTCATTGCGCAACCACAGGCGTTTCGCGTCACGGTGGAGCCGGCGCAGGTCGATGATTTGCGCGCGCGACTCGCACGCACGCGCTGGCCCGATCAGCTGCCCGGCGCCGGCTGGGATTACGGTGTCGAACTCGGAGCGCTGCAATCGCTCTGCCGCTATTGGGAGCGCGATTACGACTGGCGCGGCTACGAATCCCGCTTCAACGCGCATCCGCAGTTCACGAGCGAATTCGAAGGCCAGCCTCTGCACTTCTACCTTCGGCGCTCGCCCGAGCCCGATGCCAAGCCGCTGCTGCTCGTGCATGGCTGGCCCGGTTCGGTCGTGGAGTTCCATGACGTGATCGGCCCGCTCGCCGACCCTCGTGCGCATGGCGGCGATCCGCGCAATGCGTTTCACGTCGTCGCGCCTTCGCTGCCGGGCTATGGATATTCCGGGCCGACGAGGCGTCGCGGCTACGGCGCGGACGATATCGCCAAGGCGTTCGACGCGATCATGCGATCGCTCGGCTACGCGCGCTATTTCGTGCAGGGCGGGGACTGGGGTTCGCTGATCGGCACCTTGCTCGGCGCGAACTACTCCGCGCAAGTCGAAGCCCTGCATCTGAACGTCGCAAGCGCTCCGCCGCCCGATCCCGCCGATCCGCGTGCGGGTCTCGATGCAGGCGCATTGGCCGATCTCGAGCACAACGCGCGCATCTTCAAGACCGAGATGGCGTATCGCGAGCTGCAATCGACCAAGCCGGGCTCGCTCGCGGTCGGGCTCATGGATTCACCGGCCGGAATGGCCGGCTGGCTGCTCGAAAAATTCCACGGCTGGAGTGATTGCCAGGGCGATCCCTTGAACGCATTCACGTACGACAAACTGCTCGACAACATCTCGCTGTACTGGCTGACCGGCACGATCGCTTCGTCGATGCGGCTCTACTTCGAGGATGCGCATCCGGATCGGCGGCGCACGCAGCTGCCTTCGGTGAGCATTCCGACCGGCATGGCGCGCTTTCCGGCGGAATTCCTGCGCTTTCCGCGCGCCTGGATCGAGCGCAAGTACAAGGTCGTGCACTGGAGCGAGATGCAGCGCGGCGGACACTTCGCGGCGATGGAACAGCCGCAGGCTTTCGTTGACGACTTGCGGCTGTTCTTTGCGCGTTTTCGCTGAACGCTCAGTCGAAGCGAACGTGTATCGCGGCGGGTGAGCGGATGCCGAGTCCGCGCACCTGCGGTGCCGGGTGATCAGGATCGAGTCGCAGATTCGGCAGACGGTCGAGCAGCGCATTGAGCGCACGGGTCATCTCGACGCGTGCGAGGTGCTGGCCCAGGCACACATGCGGACCGAAGCCGAAAGTCTTGTGCTTGCCGGCCGGGCGGAAGATGTCGAAACGATCGGGATCTTCGAAGCGCGAAGGGTCGCGGTTTGCCGACCCGACCACGACATCGAGCTTGGCGCCTCGCGGAATGTCGACACCGGCGATCTGCACGTCGCGTACCGGCGTGCGGGTCAAGGTCATCACCGGGCAGTTCCAGCGCAGCGCTTCTTCGATCGCCTGCGGAATCAGCGAGCGATCCAGTCGCACCGCTTCGAGCTGATCGGGATGTGTGAGCAGGCCGACGAGCAGATTGCTGGTTCCGCGGTAGGTGGTGTCGCCGCCTGCGTTCATCAGGATGCGCAGGAAGCTGATGACGATTTCGTTCGGCAACACCTCGCCATCGATTTCGACGCGGGCCAGCATGCTGATCAGATCGTCCCCATTCGATGCACGCCGCTCCTCGACGAGCAGCGCGAGGTAGTCGCCCATCTTGCGCGAAGCCTCGACCGCGTGCGGATAGTCGATGGTGATGCACATGAGACCGACTGTGAGCTTGTGGAAGATCAGCAGTTCGTCTTCGGGCAGTTCGAGCTGGCCGTAGATGAAGTGGAACGGGTAGTGCTCGGTGAACTCGGTGACGAGTTCCGCGTGGCCGCGATCGGCGAAGCGATCGATGAATCGATTGACCACGCGCGGAACCAGCGTCTCGCCCCACTTGGCGACTGCGCCTGGCAGGAAGGCTTTCTGGAACAGGCGCCGATAGCGCGTATGCTCCGGCGCGTCCATCACCGGCAGCACACGGCCGAAAGTCGGCAGCATGATGCGTTCGAACAAAGCGCTCGAATAGGTCTGGCTGTCGGACAGCACCTCATGTACCGCGTCGTAGCCGAACAGCATGTACGAGGGCAGATCGAGCATCATCTGATCGAGCGGGGCGCCGAAAGGCTGGCGCACGTCGCCGGCTTGAACTGATCCGCGTGCGCGCAGCTCGTGTAGAACCGGATAAGGATCGGCGACCACCTCTGCGCCCTGTGCGCGGTTGAAGGTGGTGAACGGATCGAAATCGGCGTCGTCGTAGTCTTGGATACGCATGAGGTCTCCTGCGCGAGCGGCTGCTAGTGGATGTCTTCGAGAATGAGGTCGGCGGCGTGCCAGGCCATCGCCATGACCGGCGCATTGGTGTTGCCCGAAACCAGCGTCGGCATCACCGAACAATCCATCACGCGTAGCCCGGCGATTCCGCGCACGCGCAGCCTGGGGTCGGTAACGGCCGATTCGCCCGTGCCCATGCGGCAAGTGCCTGCTGCGTGATAACCGCTGAGGCCGTAGCGGTGAATCGACTCGATGATCTCGTCATCGGTTTCGACGCTCGGCCCTGGAACCGTTTCGGCGCTCAGTAGCGAGGCGATCGGCGGCTGCGCGAACAGCCGGCGCAGGTAACGGAACAGGTCGATCGAGACCCGGCGGTCGTGGTCGGCCGTCAGGTAACGCGGATCGATCAGTGGGGCGACATGCGGCGAGCTCGAATCGATCAGCACGCTGCCTTCACTTTGCGGTCGCAGGCAGTAGCCGAGCGCCTGCAGCCCGGGTTGTTTTTCGAGTGCGCGCTGCTCGGTGTCGAGCTGCAGCGAGAATGGGGCCATCATGAGCTGCGCATCGGGGCGCGGTGCTTCGGGTCGCGTGCGCACGAAGGCGGCGACGTCGTAGGCCCCGCCGGCCATCGCCCCGCGCTTCGACAAGCCATAGCGCAGCACCTGCATCAGCAGGCGCCAGCCCGACAGATCGACGTTGTAGCCGACGTTCTGCTTGAGCCGGAACTGGATCGGAACGCAGCGATGCTCGCGCAGATGCAGTCCCACATGTGGTGAATGCACGACGGTTTCGATGCCGAGCGCAGCGAGTCTTTGTGCATCGCCGACGCCCGAGCGTTGCAGTAGCACCGGCGACATGAGTGCCCCGGCGCACAAGATGATTTCGCGTGCGTGATGGCGAACCGGTGCTTCGCCTTTTCGTCCGATGATCCCGACTGCGCGCGAGCCTTCGAACAGCAGGCGATCGACCTGTACATCGGTGATCACATGGAGATTGCGCCGGCTGCGCGCAGGCGCGAGAAATGCACGCGCCGCGCTCCAGCGTTCGCCGTTCCTGATCGTGCGCTGATGCAGGCCGATGCCTTGCTGATCGAGTCGGTTGAGGTCGTCGCGGCGCTCGAGTCCGAGCTGGGTTCCGGCTTCGATGGTGGCCTCGCAGATCGCATCGCCGCTACCGTCTCCGGATGTCGGATTGCTGATCGGCAGTGGCCCGCCGGAGCCGCGCAGCTCATCGGCTCCGAGGGCGTGATCCTCGATGCGCTTGAAGATCGGCCCCAGCGCATTCCAACCCCAGCCGGTGCAGCCGGCCGCCTCCCAGTCGTCGTAATCCTGCGGCTGTCCACGCACATACATCATGCCGTTGACGGCGCTCGATCCGCCTAGCGTCTTGCCGCGCACCCAGGTTTCGACCGTCGCTCCCGAAGTGCGGAAGCGCCAAGTGTGGCGCGGGTCTTCGAGCAGCTTGCCGAAACCCTTGGGCATGCGGATCAGCGGACTGCGGTCTTCGGGGCCCGCTTCGAGCAGCAGCACGCGATAGCGCGGATTCTCCGACAGCCGATTGGCGAGCACGCAGCCAGCCGAGCCGGCACCGACGATGATGAAGTCGTAGTCGCTCATCGGGACTCAGCTCACGCTGATGCCGACGCCTTTGAGGCGAATGAATTCGTCTAGACCGGCCTTGCCGCCTTCGCGGCCGAAACCCGAGAGCCCGATGCCACCGAACGGCGAGTTCGGATTCGCGCTCGGCGTGGCCCGATTGACGTAGACGGTGCCGGCCTGCAGGCGGCGCACCATGCGATGCGCGATGTTCAGATCGCGCGTCTGCACATAAGCCGCGAGCCCGTATTCGGTCGAATTGGCGAGTTGAACGGCTTCTTCTTCGTTGCGGAACTTCATGCCGACGAGCACCGGACCGAACACTTCCTGCTGCGCGATGCGGCAGTTCGGATCGATGTCGGTGAACACGGTCGGTGGTACGAACCAGCCGTTCGCGAGCGAGCCTTCGGCGCGCTGGCCTCCACAGAGCAGGCGTCCGGCGCGCTGTGCCTTGGCCTCGTCGATCATCGAGGTCACGCGCTCCCGTGCCGCCCGCGTGACCATCGGGCCGATGTAGCTGCGCGGATCGAGCGGATCACCGAGCGGTAGCGATTGCACGACCGCGGCGAGCCGTTCCATGAAGGTTTCGTAGATCGACTCATGCACGATCAGGCGTGTCGGCAAGGCGCAGCCTTCGCCATTGTTCGAGAGACCAAAGGCGGCGCAATATGCGGCGGTCTCGTCGAGATCGACGTCGGGGAAAATCAGGTTGGCCGACTTGCCGCCGAGTTCGAACAGAACGGGCTTCAAGCTCGCGGAGGCGTCGGCCATGATGCGCTTGGCCGCGATCGGGCCGCCGGTGAACGAAATCTTGTCGACACCCGGATGGCGCACGAGCGCTTCACCTGCAGAGGACAGGCCTGGCAGCACGTTGATGACGCCGGCTGGAATGCCCGCTTCGAGCGCGAGCTCGACAAAGCGCTGCGAGGAGAACGGGGTGAACTCGGCCGGTTTGACGACGACGGTATTGCCGGCCGCGATCGAAGGCATCACCTTCATCGCGAGCGAGAGCATCGGCGCGTTCCAGGTGATGATGTGGCCGATCACGCCGTAGGGTTCGGGCAACGTGAACTCGAAGCATTCCGAGGGTGGCGTCGCGGTGACGAGACCATCGAGCTTGTCGGTCCAGCCTGCGTAGTAACGGCACCAGGCGATCACGCGCGGCCGCAGGCCGATGTCGAAAGTGCCACGACAAATGCCGTTTTCCAGCGGGGTGATCGCGGTGAACTCGTCGAAGCGTGCTTCGATCAGATCGGCGAAGCGATCGAGCAGCACGCGGCGCTGCTGCGGCTTCAGGTCGCGCCAGATCGGCAAGGCAGCGCGTGCCGCCTGGACTGCCGCATCGATCTCGGCCCCGCCGGCCAGCGGCACGATCGCTTGGGCCTCGCCGGTCGAGGGATTGATATGCTCGAAGACCCCGCCGCTGCCGCTGCTCAGTTGCTTGTCGCCGATGACCAGGCGTGGCGCAGGCAGGTGTTGGGCTGCGTCACGGTGACGTTCGGGCAATACGGTGCCGCTCCACTCGGTGGAGATGTTCATCTCGGTACTCTCCGGAAAAAGAACTAAGGACGGCTTAGATTGAGATCAGGCGCCATCTGGACGGTAGGAATCGCGGCGCCCTTGGTCGGACACGGATAGCCTGTGCCTTCGCCGCAGATGCCCGAGCTGAAGTAGCTCGGCAGTTCGGGCCAGGTGTCGATGTGCGTCGAAATCAGCAGGCAGCAGAAGATGTAGAAGAACAGCGCGATGTTGATGAAGCCGCCCGCCGCGAGTACACGTAGCAGATTCTCCTTGCGCGTACTCAGTTGCAGCTTGCCGATCGAACGCTCCACCAGCGTGTGTCCGTTCGCATCGGGAAAGCAGAACAGTGCGGCGCAGGCCGTAGTGCCGATCGCCCATAGAAAGCCTTCGTAAACCGGATACTGATACTGCGTGCCCGGGAACAGGCTCCAGTCATGTACGACACCGGGATAGGCGAAGACTTCGCCGAAGACCAGCACGAGCTCGTTGAGCGTGTTGAACGCACCGCAGGCAACGAGCGCGATCAGCAGCGTGCTCGCGAGACCGAGCTGCGGACAGCGCCGCCGCAATGCGTAGATGACGCCCATCGTGAACAGCACGAGCTGCGGCTGCATGATGATGTAGCAGCCCATTTGCCAGAAGATCGGCTCGGGCATCTTCGAGCCGTTCGGGCTCATCCAGAACGGTACGAACTCCGACCACGAACCGCGATTCCAGTAGTGCGAGTTGTAGACGAAGATGGGGCGGAACAGGTTCAGCGTCGGGTCCTGCCAGGTGGCGGTCCAGGTGCCGAGCATCAGCACCTGGAAGCCGCTGAAGCGTTCGCCGCGCAGCAGGCTGCGCCCTAGATTGAACACCGCCCAGACGCCACCGATTCCGAACGATAAACAGATCAACCACTGCATGATCACGGCGACAGCCGACAGCGTGTCGGGCCCCGGATCGCTCGCGACGAATCGGCTCGACAGCATCCAGGAGCCGAGTACCCACAGCTGCAGCACGAGAAAGCAGGCGCCTAGCGTGGCCCACCAGAGGACGGGCCGCGATTCGATGGCAGTCGATGCGGATAGTGTCGAAGTTGCGTTCGTCATGGCGATCGGAACCCGCTCAGAAACCATTGTAAGAGATCGTCAGACCGACGGTGCGCGGCTCGCCTGCGTAGCGCACGATGGCGTCGCCGAGCTGGAACACGCTGATCTGCGAGAACTCGTCGAAAACGTTGCGAGCGAACAGCATCGCGCTCCAATGTCCATCGGTCGTCGTCAGGCGCAGCCGCACATTGGTGAGTCCGTAGGCGCGATGTGCGTAGCGCGGATCGCCTTCTAGCGTCGAATTGGTTTTCGACATGTAGCTGTAGTCCGCCCCGATGCCGAGGTTGAGCCGGGCTCCGATCTGGAACGAGTAATCGGCGAGTACGGAGTACTGGAAGCGAGGTGCGAAGTTGAACGGCCGGCCCGAGAAGTCGTGGTTCTCTTCGCCACTGATCGTGGTGCTGACGAACTCGTCGATGCGTGTATCGATGTACGAAGCGGCACCCGAAATGAACAGACCTTGGATCGGCGTGAGCTGCAGGTCGAGCTCCACGCCTTGTACCGTCGATTTCGGCGCATTGCGCAGGATCGGCAGCGGACCGAAGATCGGATCGGCGAAGCGGGTCAGCAGCTGCTTGTCGGTGTAGTCGTAATAGAAGGCCGCGGTGTTGACTTGCAGCACGCGCGGAATCAGCGCGGTCTTGCTGCCGATCTCGAAGGCGTCGAGACGTTCCTGCGTGACCGGTGTGTACTGAATCTGATCGGACGAGTTGGTGACCGGGAAGCCGCCCGATTTGAAACCGCGTGCATACGAGGCATAGAACAGGTAGTGATTGATCGGCGTCCAGTCGAGCACGGCGCGGCCTGACAGATTGTCTTCGTCGAGCTTGCCGTGAAATTCGTCGTTGTTGCCGTTCTCGTCCAGCGTCAGGCATTCGCCGTCTTTCACGGGAAAGCTCAGATTGCCCTTGGTCGCAGCGAGTGCATTGAACAGCAGTTCCAGGCCGATGCCTTGGCTGTCCGGCCCTTCACGCGAGCAGCCATGGAACTTGCGCGCCTCGTCGCTGTAGCGCATGCCGAGCGTGAGCTTGAGCGTGTCGGCGAAGCGCCAGTCGCCGTTGGCGAAAATGCCGAGCGTTCTCGCACGCGTGCTGCCCGCGACAGTGATGCGGCTCGCGAGCAGCGCTTGTCCGGTGATTGGATCGGGGAATAGCGCGCTCTGCGTGTCGGTGAAGATGTAGTGCGATTCGTTTCCGTCGTCGAATGCGGCGTTGACGCCGAGCAGCCAGTTATTTCCATCGCCCCACTGTCCTGCGAGCCGCGATTCGAGCGAAGTGGTGTTGATGCCGGCGGTGATGATTTGCTCGGAGTTGTAGACCGACAGTCCGGACTGCGGCAGCGACGAACCGTCCGAAGCGACCTGCGCGTACGAGGCGATCGACGTCAGCGTGGTGCTGTCGTCCAGCGTCCACTCGTTGCGCAGCGCGACGTTCCAGTAGTTGTCGTCGAGCATCCAGCGATGTTGCGGGGCCCAGTCGGCGACGCGCATGTCGTCGGTGTTTTGATCGACGGTCGGATGATTCGCGACCTGCGGGGCCAGGATCACGTTGTTGCCGAGCCGGTTGTTGAGCGTCTGCACGAGAGCGCCGACACCCGGAACTGGCGTCGTGAGGTTTTGCAGTACGTCCAGAACCTGGCCGACCGCGGCCGGGGTGTTCGGTACGATCGGGTTCTGCGGATTGATGAAGATGGCTTGCGGGGCCTGCGCATCGCTGCGATCGCTCCAGCCATCCGCGGACAGACGAAAGAACAGATCGGCATCCGGCGTCCATTCGAGAATGCCGCGGAAGGACTGCTTGTCCTTCTTGCCAAGCCGGTCGTCCGGTCGCGTCAGGCTGCGCTGCCAGCCTTCCTGCGAACGCAGATCCTTCACCGCGATGCGGCCCTTGAGGTCGTCCGTCAGCGGGCCGCTCGCATAGCCCTCGATTTCGGTCGTCTCGAAGCTGCTGTAAGTGCCCGTGAGTCCGTATTCGAAAGTGTCGGTCGGTTTGCGCGCGATATAGTTGATCGCGCCGCCGGTGGTGTTGCGGCCGTAGAGAATGCCCTGCGGTCCCTTGAGGATTTCGACGCGCTCCACATCGAGATTCGCGCCCTTGGTCATGATCGAATAGGGCAGTGGCGTTTCGTCGACGTAGACGCCGACGGTCGAGGTCGCCGTGTACGTGGTGTCGTTGAACCCGATGCCGCGCAGCGTGTAGACCGGCGTGTTGTAGCCGCTGTCTGCGGCCGTGAAACCCGGCGTGACGTTGCCGAGATCGCGCGTATCGGTCACGCCGAGCGCGGCGAGCGTATCGCCCGAGAACGCGGTGATCGAAATCGGGATGTCGTTGATCGCCTCGGCACGACGCTGCGCGGTGACGACCACTTCTTCGATGCCGAGCCCGCCGCCGCGTACGGGTGCGGCGGATGACAGCGGCTCGGGCGCAGCTTCGGCACCGACCGCGATCGTATCGAGTTCGGTCGTGGAATCGGTCGAAGGTTCTGTGGCTTGCTCGGCTACAGTCGCAACGACAGGTTCCTGTGCATGCAGATCGGCACTCACGCCGAAAGCCGCGGCTGCCACCAACGGAAGCAGCCTCTTTTTCGAGGGCATTGAATAAGCCTGAGCACACATGAGCTTTGGTCCTCTCCTCACTCGCAATGGCGCTGGCTGCGCCTTCTTGTTCGCGGCCCCGCTGCTGTCGGCAGGGTCTGCGTGCAATCAGTAGAGCGCGGTCGAGGGCAGGACCGATAGGCCCATTTGGTTCTGTATTGCGTGCCGGCTCAGCCGGCCGTGAGGAGCGAGACGCTTTGCAGCATCACGCGCACGAGATCGGCCTGCCGGCTGGTGCCGGTCTTGGCGAAGATGCGCTTGGAGTAGTTGCGTGCCGTGTGCTCGGAGATGCCCATGGTCTGCGCGGCCTGCTGCAAGGTGTGGCCGCGCGCGAGCCAGATCGCGAGCGTGGCTTCGGTGCGCGTGAGCCCGAACAGCTGGGCGACGAGCTGTGCCGGTGCGGCCTGTGCCGACGTGGTGTCCTGCAGATACACCATGATCTGCAGCGGTTGCGTGTTGTAGTAGACCGGGGCGGGTTGGATCGGCTTGAGCATCACGCGCAGGGCCTGGCCGCTACGCGAACTCAGGCGCATGGCGCGAATGCGGTTGGCGCTGCCGGGTGCGCTGAGCTGTTCGATCAGATTGCGGAATTCGGCGCTCTGTGTCCGGTCGCTGAGTTGCAGGCGACCGTCGGTGATGTGCAGCTGCTCGGCCTCGGCGAGCATGCGTTCCGCGCGCGGATTACAGCGCAGCACACGGCCGTCCTGCTCGATCAGCAGCGAGCCGACGCCGAGATTGTCGATGGTGCTCTCGAACAGATCGCGTTCGAGCTCGAGCTGCTTGAAGCGCGAGAAGTGCTGCAATGCGCGGCTCAGGTGCGGCGTCAGCGCTCGCAGCAGCTCCATGTCCTGCGTGTCGTAGGCGCCGGCCTCGCGACTGCGCACGCAGACCATGAGCCCGCCGTAGGAGCCGCCGAGCGTCTGCGGTTTGACGATCGCCAGATGATCGAAGCCATGCGGGGCCATGTAGCCGCGGAAGAACTCCGCGCCGTCGTCGCCGAGTGCCAGATAGTCAGCCTCGCTGTGGACGTGAACCGCACCTTCGGCGAGGTCTTCGTAGCGCAGCGGATCGAGCTTGCGGAAATTCTGTGCGTATTCTTCGGCGAGTTCGGCGTAATCGAGATCGTGATCGCCACTCGTGACGGTGACGGTGCCGCGATCGTCGAAGCCCGAGCCGGTGAAGAACGAGATCGAGCAGTGATGCAGGTCCAGGGTGCGACGCAGATCGTCGAGAAAGCCGCGCCAGGGGGGCTGTTCGAGTGCAGCCTGATACAGCCTCGCGATGAGGCTCGCTTCGGACGGCACATCGACCGGAGCCTTGTCCGGAGCAGCGGAAACCGGGCACTCGCGCATCGTTCTCCTCCATGTCGCTCGGCCCTGACGATCCGGCCGTCGCTGTAGAGACGCTGCCCGGCGGGTGCCGGGCAGCGTGTGATGCTTAGTCTAGCGCGACATCCGATCGATCTAGACCGCGTCCTTCCAGCTGCTCTTGCCGGCCGCAACGATCTTCTCGAGCAATTCCGCCGGCTTCCAGTTGTCACCCTGCTCGGCGTGATACGCGCGGATCTTCGCGAGCACCTTGTCTAGGCCCTGCTGCTCGGCCCAGAACATCGGTCCGCCCTGGTGGCGCGGAAAGCCGTAGCCGAACACGTAGGTGACGTCGATGTCCGACGCGCGGATCGCGATGCCTTCGCCGACGATCTTCGCGCCTTCGTTGACCATCACCGACAGCACGCGCCAGACGATCTCCTCGTCGCTGACCTTGCGGCGCTCGATGCCGAGATCCGCCGACACCTTGACGATGAGCGCTTCGATCTCCGGATCGGGCGTGGCGTTGCGGCCTTCGTACTTGTAGTAACCGGCGCCTGTCTTCTGGCCGTAGCGGCCGAGTTCGCAGATGCGGTCGCCGACCGGCGAGTAGCGCTGGTTCTTGTCGCGGAACTGCTCGCGGTACTGGCGAATGCGCCAGCCCACGTCGAGGCCGGCCATGTCGCGCATCAGGAACAGGCCCATCGGGAAACCGAAGCCCTGCAGCGCGGTGTCGATCTGCCAGGGCGTGGCGCCTTCTTCGAGCAGGAAATCGCACTCGCGGCCGTAGGCGGCGAGGATGCGATTGCCGATGAAGCCGTCGCAATTGCCCGCCAGCACCGGCACCTTGCCGATCTGCTTGGACACCGCCATCGTGCGGCCGATGATCTCGGGCGAAGTCTTGGCACCGCGCACGTTCTCGACCAGCTTCATGACGTTGGCCGGCGAGAAGAAGTGCATGCCGATGACGTCCTGCGGACGCTTCGTCACGTTGGCGATCTGGTCGATGTCGAGCGTCGAAGTGTTGGTGCCGAGGATCGCGCCTTGCTTCATCACGCCGTCGAGCGTCTTGAACACGCCCTGCTTGATTTCCATGTTCTCGAACACCGCCTCGACGACGATGTCGGCATCGCCGATCTGCGCGTAGTCGGTCGTGGTGCTGATGCGGCCCAGGCGCTCGTCCATCTGTGCCTGCGTGGTCGAGCCGCGCGAGACCGAGGTCGCGTAGTTGCCCTTGATGCGGGCGAGGCCGGCGTCGAGCGCTTCCTGCTTGAGTTCGAGAATCTTGACCGGAATGCCGGCGTTGGCGAACGACATCGCAATGCCGCCGCCCATGGTGCCGGCGCCGATGACGGCGGCCGATTTCACCGGCGCGGGCTTGAGGTCGCGCGGCACGTCCGGAATCTTGGCGGCCTCGCGTTCGGCGAAGAACATGTAGGTGAGCGCCTTGCGCTGCGGGCTCGCCTGGGTTTCGCGGTAGACCTTGAGCTCGAGCGCGGCGCCTTCGGCGAACGGCAGCGTGCAGGCGGCCTGCACGGCCTCGACGATCTTGTACGGCGACAGCAGGCCCTTCCACTTCTTCTCGTTCTTCTTGATCGCGTCGGCGAAGATCGCGGGATCGGTGTTCGCCACCTTGTCCTGCAGCTGGCTGGTTACGCGCAGCGGACGGCCTTCGGCGACGATCTTCCTGGCGAACGCGATCGCGCCGGCCAGCAGATCGCCATCGACCAGTTCATCGACGATGCCGAGTTCGAGCGCCTTGGTTCCGTTGACGGGCGTGCCGCTCAGGATCATGTCGAGCGCCTTGGCGCCGCCGACCAGGCGTGGCAGGCGCTGGGTGCCGCCGGCGCCCGGCATGATGCCGAGCGAGACTTCGGGCAGGCCGAGCTTGGCCTTGGCCACCGCCACGCGCCAGTGCGCGGCGAGCGCGATCTCGAGCCCGCCGCCGAGCGTGTTGCCGGCCAGCGCGGCGACGATCGGCTTGGGCGAGGCTTCCATCGCGCTGAGGCTTTCGATGGTGGTGGGCGGCGGCAGCGGCTTGCCGAACTCCTTGATATCGGCGCCGGCGACGAAGGTGTCGTTGGCTCCGATCAGCACGGCCGACTTCACCGAATCGTCGGCGGCCAGGCGGCCCACCGATTCGAGCAGCCCGGCGCGGATCCCCTGGTCGATCGCGTTGACGGGCGGATTGTTCAGAGTGATGACGGCGACGCCGTCGATGACGCGGTAGTCCACGGTGGACACGAGAATCTCCTCGGGGGCGGCCCGCAGCGTGCCGGCGGGCGGCGTCTGCATGGCGGTTATCTAATGGGCTATCGAAGCTTGAAGCGATGAAGCGCTTCTAAATGGGATACTAAAACAATCCGCCAGCTTTTCCCACTACGGATGGGCCGAGCCGCCTGCTTCGAGCTGAAAGTTTCAAACAGGATGCTAAAAATAGGACCGCGATCGGTGCCCGGACGATTTCTCCGGCGATCGGCGCTGTAATTTGTAAACGCTTCAAGTAAGATCGCCGTACGGCTCGGAAGACAGCGGCCAAGGCTGCGATCCAGAAGGCAAACCAGGGTGGCATCGGGCCAAATGAAACGATGATCAGATTCCGCCGCGAGGCGTTCGGGAAGAGCGGTATCAGGGAACTCGACGATATATGAAGCGCACGAAGTCATCAGGCTCGCGTACGGCGGCGGCTCCGACCCGCAAGACCAAAGCCCAGGTCGAGGCGCCGGTGGCGCCGGAGATCGACGCCAGGGCTGAGGACGGAGCAGTCGACGAATCGGCCTCCGGCCGGCCGCGGCTCATCGACGTCGCCCGACTCGCGGGCGTCTCGCTCGGCAGCGCCTCGCGCGCGCTGTCTTCGCCCGACGCGGTACGCGCCAACACCTTGCGCAAGGTGCGCGAGGCGGCCGAGCGGCTCGGCTACGTGCCCGACGGCGCCGCACGCGCGCTCGCCCTGCGCCGCAGCATGACCATCGGCGCAGTGCTGCCGACCATCAACAACCCGATCTTCTCGGACTTCGTGCAGGCCCTGCAGAAAACGCTCGGCCGTGCCGGCTATCACCTGCTGATCGCGGCGCACGAATACGATCTGAAGGAAGAAGCGGCCGTCGTCGAGCGCCTGGTGCAGCGCGGCATCGACGGCATCGTGCTGATCGGCACCGATCATCCGTCCGCGATCTTCCGGCGCATCGAGCAGGCGCGCCTGCCGTACGTCTGCGCCTGGTCGGTCGACGAGGCGCGCGCGCATCCCTGTGTCGGCATCAGCAACCGTCGCGCGATGCATCGTGTCGTGCGTCATCTGCTCGATCTCGGCCATCGCCAGTTCGCGATGGTCTCGGGCGATCCGGAGCACAACGAGCGTGCGCGTTCGCGCATCGAGGGCGTGATGGATGCTTTCGCGCTCGCCGACGTCGAATTCAAATCCGATCGCATTTACTACGGCCCGTATTCGATCGAGGCCGGGCGCGAGGCCCTGCGCAAGGCGATGGCGCTCAAGCCGCGTCCGACCGCGCTGATCTGCGCCACCGATCTGCTCGCCGCAGGCGCGCTCGCCGAGGCGCGTGCGATGGGTATTCAAGTGCCGCAGCAGTTGTCGATCTCGGGCTTCGACGACATCGAAATCGCCTCGCTGCTCGACCCGCCGCTGACCACGCTGCAGGTGCGCACGAGCGAGATCGGCCGCGCTTCGGGCGAGGCTTTGCTGGCCGCGATCAAGGGCAAGGTATCGCCCACGGTCGAGATCGAAACCACATTGAAAGTGCGCGGCAGCACCGGCCCCGCGCCGCAACGCTGACGCGACGGAGAGCGGGCTTGGATTCTGTCGACTGCATCGTCATCGGCGCCGGCGTGGTGGGGCTCGCGATCGCACGCGAGCTCGCACTGGCCGGGCACGAGACCATCATCATCGAACGCGAAAACGCGTTCGGCACCATCACGAGTTCACGCAACAGCGAGGTGATCCACGCGGGCATCTACTACCCGCGCGGCTCGCTCAAGGCACGGCTTTGCGTGCGCGGCCGCGATGCGCTCTACGACTATTGCGAGCGCTACGGCGTCGAGCATCGGCGCAGCGGCAAGCTCATCGTCGCCACGAGCGAAGCGCAGCACGGCGAGCTCGAAAAGCTGCGCCAGGCCGCGATCGGAAACGGTGTCGACGACCTACGCCTGATCGATCGCGCCGAAGCCTTGAGCCTGGAGCCCGCGCTCCATTGCACGGCCGCGCTGATCTCGCCATCGACCGGCATCATCGATTCGCACGGCTACATGCTGTCGCTGCTCGGCCAGGCCGAAGCGGCCGGCGCGATGCTCGCGTACCTGTCGCCGGTGACGCGGCTGGTGCCGACGGCCGAAGGCATCGAACTGCACGTCGGCGACGAGCCGGCCTTGCGCGCGCGTCATGTCATCAACTCGGCCGGGCTCGATGCGCCGGCCATCGCGAGTCGCGTCGAAGGCCTGGCGCCCGAGCACGTGCCGAAGGCGTATTACGCCAAGGGCTGCTACTTCACGCTCGGCGGTCGTGCGCCGTTTTCGCGGCTGATCTATCCGGTGCCCGAGCCCGGCGGGCTCGGCGTGCATCTGACGATCGACCTCGGCGGGCAGGCGCGTTTCGGGCCCGACGTCGAATGGGTTTCCGAGCCCGATTACAGCGTCGATCCGCGTCGGGCCGATCGCTTCTACGACGTGATTCGCCAGTATTGGCCGGCGCTGCAGGACGGCAGTCTGGCGCCCGGTTATGCCGGCATTCGCCCCAAGATTTCCGGTCCCGGCGAACCCGCCGCGGACTTCCGCATCGAAGCCTCCGGCACGCATGGCGTGGCCGGGCTCGTCAACCTGTTCGGCATCGAATCGCCCGGACTCACGGCCTCGCTCGCGATCGCCGAAGTCGTCGCGTCGCTGGTCGCACAGGCTGGCTGAAACGCACATTGAACAGGCGCCCATGAACGACTTCGGCAGTTTCGACTACATCATCGTCGGTGCAGGTTCCGCGGGCTGCGTGCTCGCCAATCGCCTGACCGCGGACGGCCGCCATCGCGTACTGGTGCTGGAAGCCGGCGGCCGCGACTGGAACCCGTGGATCCACGTTCCGCTCGGCTACGGCAAGCTGTTCAACGACGCCTCGGTGAACTGGCTGTATCAGACCGAGCCGCAGCAACACTTGAACGGCCGCCGCATCAGCCAGCCGCGCGGCAAGGTGCTCGGTGGATCGAGCTCGATCAACGGCCTCGTCTACATACGCGGCCAGCGCGAGGACTTCGACGACTGGCGCGACGAGGGCAACCCCGGCTGGGGCTACGACGACGTGCTGCCGTACTTCAAGCGCGCCGAAGACCAGCAGCGCGGGGCCGACGATTATCACGGCGTCGGCGGCCCGCAGGCGGTGTCCGACCAGACCGAGCCGCACGAGCTCTGCGACGCCTTCGTCGCCGCGGGGGAGCAGGTGGGGCTGCCGTTCAATCCCGATTTCAACGGAGCGAGCCAGGAAGGCGTCGGCTACTTCCAGACCACTTCGCGTCGCGGGCGTCGTTGCAGCACCGCGACGGGTTACCTGAAACCGGCGCGCAAGCGCGCGAACCTGCATGTCGAAACGCGCGCGATGACCACGCGGCTGCTGCTCGAAGGCAAGCGCGTGGTCGGCGTGGAATTTCGCGACCGGGCCGGCCAGCTGCGTACGGCGCGGGCCAGCCGCGAAGTGCTGCTGTCGGCCGGCGCGATCAACTCGCCGCAGTTGCTGATGCTGTCCGGAATCGGTTCTGGGCAAAACTTGAAGCGCTTCGAGTTGGAAGTCACACACGAATTGCCGGGTGTCGGCGAGCATCTGCAGGACCACGCGCAGGTGCGCACCACCTATCGCTGCACGCGCCCGATCACGCTCAACGACGACATGGCCAGCCTCTGGCGCCAGCTCTGGATCGGCCTGCGCTACGTGTTCCTGCGCAAGGGCCCGCTGACGGTCAGCGCGGGCTACGGCGGGGCGTTCTATCGCACCCAGCCGGAGCTCACGCGGCCGGACGTGCAGGTGCACTTCATCACGTTCAGCACCAGCAAGATGGGCGATGCGCTCGACCCGTGGTCGGGGTTCACCGCCTCGGTCTGCCAGCTGCGTCCGGAGAGCCGCGGCAGCCTGCGGCTGGCCTCGCCCGACCCGTATGTCGCGCCGCTGATCGACCCGAATTACTTCGACACCGAAACCGACCGCCGCGCCAACGTCGAGGGCCTGCGCGAGCTGCGCCGCATCATGGCCGCGCCCGCGATGGCCGCGATGATCGAATCCGAGATCGAGCCCGGTGTGAATCGCACCGACGATGCCTCGCTGCTCGAATACTGTCGCGAGCGCGCCGCCTCGATCTATCACCCGAGTTCGACCGCGCGCATGGGCAACGGCCCGCTCGACGTGGTCGACGCGCGCCTGCGGGTGCATGGCCTGGCCGGCGTACGCGTGGTCGACGCGTCGATCATGCCGGCGGTGGTCTCGGGCAACTGCAATGCGGCCGTCGTCATGATCGCCGAGAAGGCGGCCGACATGATTCTCGAGGACGCGCGCCGGCCGCTCTGAGGCGCAGCTTTCCTTCGCGAATAGCTGCCCATTTCATAACTCGGATTAAATGGGATACTATTAGTTGCATCGATAGCCGGTTTGGCGATCGTGCAGCGCCGGTCGACGATGAAACCGGCGCCACCCACGCGAGGAGAATCCGATGTCCACCCCGTTCGTGCGCTACGAAAGGAACGGCGCCATCGTGACGCTGACGATGGACCGCGCCGAGTCGCGCAATGCCATCGCCACGCATCAGGATTGCGCCGATCTGGTCGCCGCGGTTCAGCGCGCCCAGGACGACGCGAGCGTGAGCTGCGTGATCCTGACCGGCGCGGGCAGCGCGTTCTCGGCCGGCGGCAATCTCAAGGCGATGAAGGAGCGCAACGGCATCGGCCCGCTCGATGCGCCCGATGCGACGCGCGCCAATTACCGTCGCGGCGTGCAGCCGATCGCGCAGGCGCTGTGGAATTGCGAAGTGCCGATGATCGCGGCGATCAACGGACACGCCATCGGCCTCGGCCTGGACCTGGCCTGCCTCTGCGATATTCGCATCGTCGCCGAAGGCAGCAAGCTCGCCTCGAGCTTCATCAAAATGGGCATCGTGCCGGGCGACGGCGGAGCCTGGATCCTGCCGCGCGCGGTCGGCCTGTCGAAAGCCTCCGAAATGATCCTCACGGGCGACACCATCACGGCCGCCGAGGCGCTCGCTTGCGGCCTGGTTTCGCAGGTGCTGCCGGCCGATCAGTTGCTCGCTGCGGCCAACGCGCTCGCCGAGCGCATCGTCTGCAACCCGGCCAAGGCGCTGCGCCTGTCCAAGCGGCTGCTGCGCGAAGGCCAGCAGCAGCGTCTGTCCGACGTGCTCGAACTGTCCGCCGCGTTCCAGGCGCTCGCGCATGAAACGCGCGATCACGCCGAAGCCGTCGACGCCTTTCTCGAAAAACGCTCGCCTGTCTTCACGGGCAAGTGATCGCAGGCCAGTCAAAACACAAACGTCCAGCAGGAACGAACATGACCGACAAGCTCATCATCAAGAAAGAAGGCCCGATCGGCTACATGATTTTCAACAATCCCGAGAAGCTCAACGCGATCTCGCTGGATATGTGGGAAGGCATGAGCACCGGCATGAAGCAGCTCGAAGCCGATGACGAGGTCAAGGTCATCGTCATCAAGGGCAGCGGCGAAAAAGCCTTCATCGCGGGCGCCGATGTCTCCAAGTACGAAGAAGAGCGCATGGGCGACAACGCCCAGGAGCATTATGCGCAGACCGGCTGGGAGGGCATGATGGCCGTCTACAACAGCAGCAAGACCACGATCGCCGCGATCAATGGTTATTGCTACGGCGGCGGCATCTCGGTCGCGGTCTGCTGCGACATTCGCTATGGCTCGTCGACCACCCAGGTCGCGCAGCCGGCGCTGCGTTACGGCATCGGCTATCGCTACAAATCGCTGCGCCTGGTCGTCGACGTGGTGGGCGCTGCGCCGACCAAGGAGCTGCTGCTCGGCGGCGCGGTCTGGAACGCGGACGAATGCTATGACCGCGGCTTCGTTTCCAAGGTCGTGCCGGCTGGCGAAGAGTTCGACAGCTTCATCAAGAAGACCGCCGAGCGCATCGCCATCGGCGCGCCGCTGACGGCCAAGCAGGTCAAGTTCGCCATCAACCAGATCGTGCTCGACCCGGACAAGCGCGATCTCGACACCGCCGAGAAGATGTTCCTCGATTGCTATGCGAGCGACGACTACAAGGAAGGCGTGCGCGCCTTCGCCGAAAAGCGCAAGCCGGTCTTCAAGGGCCGCTGAGCCAGATCGAGACTTCGCATGGACCTGCGCTTCACCGACGAAGAAAACGCCTTCCGCGCCGAAGTGCGGGCCTTCATCCGCGCCAAGCTGCCCGCGGACATCCACGCGAAGATGCTCGAGCATCGTTCGCTGACGAAGGACGATGTCGTCACCTGGCAGCGCATCCTCAATGCGCGCGGCTGGGCCACGCCGAGCTGGCCCAAGGCCTGGGGCGGCCCGGGTTGGGATGCGGTGCAGCGCTACATCTTTCTCGATGAACTGCATCAGGCGCCGGCGCCCGAGCCCGTGAGCTTCAACGTGTCGATGATCGGTCCGGTCATCGGCACCTTCGGCAGCGAGGAGCAGAAGCAGCGCCTGCTGCCGCGCATCGCCAATCTCGACGATTGGTGGTGCCAGGGTTTCTCCGAGCCCGGTGCGGGCTCCGATCTCGCGGCGCTGTCGACCTCGGCGGTGCGCGAGGGCGACGAGTACCTCGTCAACGGAACCAAGATGTGGCAGGGCATGGGCCATCGCGCGGACTGGATGTTCACGCTCGTGCGGACCGATCCGACCGCGAAGAAGCAGGCCGGCATCACGTTTCTGCTGATCGACATGAAGTCGCCGGGCCTGTCGGTGCAGCCGATCATGACGATCGACGGACGCCACGAGGTCAACTCGGTGTTTCTCGACAAGGTGCGCGTTCCGGTCGCCAATCGCGTCGGTGACGAGAACAAGGGCTGGGACATCGCCAAGTTCCTGCTCGGCAACGAGCGCACGGGCATCGCGCGTATCGGCATGTCCAAGCAGTTGCTGCGTCGTGCGAAGAAGATCGCGGCCGAGACCGGTGCCGACGATGCGGATTTCAAGCTGCGCTGCGCCGAGATCGAAGTGGAACTCAAGGCGCTCGAGATCACGCAGATGCGCGTGCTCGCGGGCATGAAGGAGCACAGCGAGAAGCCCGATCCACGCTCGTCGATCCTGAAGGTTCGCGGCGTCGATCTGCGTCAATCCGCATCGGAGCTCATGCTGCGTGCGGCCGGACCGTATGCGCTGCCGGCCGAAGGCGAGTACGACGAGCCGAACGCCGATGCGCCGCTTGCCGGCAGCACCTGGGGCAGCACGATCGCGCCGGTGTACTACATCCTGCGCGCGGCCTCGATCTACGGCGGAGCGACCGAGGTGCAGAAGAACATCCTCGCTCAGTCCGTACTGGGCTTGCCCAAATAAGAGCCTGCAATGGACTTCAATTTCAACGAAGAGCAGGGCCTGTTCAAGGACGCGATCGACAAGTTCGTCGCCAAACAATACGGCTTCGAGCAGCGTCGCAAGCATCAGGCCGAGCCGGAAGGTTTCAGCCGCGCGATCTGGGCGCAGTTCGCCGATCAGGGTTTTCTCGCGCTGCCGTTCGATGCGGCTTACGGCGGGCTCGGTTACGGCGCGGTCGAGACGATGATCGTGATGGAGGCGATGGGCCGCGGGCTCGTCGTCGAGCCTTATTTCGCGAGTGTCGTGCTCTGCGGCAGCGCGCTGAGCGCGGGCGGCGATACGGCGCAGCTCGAAGCACTCGTGCCTGCCATCGCCGGCGGCGAAGCGGTGTTCGCGTTCGCGCATGCGGAGCGTCAGTCCCGTTATCGCCTGTCCGACGTTGCACTGCGTGCGACGCGCAAGGGCGAATCCTATCTGCTGAGCGGCGAGAAGACCGGCGTGCTCAACGGCAACGCGGCGGATCGCGTCATCGTCAGCGCGCGCACGTCGGGCGAGCGCCGGGATGCGCAAGGCATCAGCCTGTTCGTCGTCGATGCGCAGTCGGCCGGCTTGC
The DNA here is from genome assembly GCF_000271305.1 of Hydrocarboniphaga effusa AP103. GTDB lineage: Bacteria > Pseudomonadota > Gammaproteobacteria > Nevskiales > Nevskiaceae > Hydrocarboniphaga > Hydrocarboniphaga effusa. The sequence goes on along the minus strand of NZ_AKGD01000001.1, from coordinate 1,030,056 downwards.
GTCGCCGCAGCTACCGCACGCAGGACGGCTTGATGGCGGCGGATCTGCTGTTCGACGACGTCACGGTCAGCGAAGCCGATCTCGTCGGTGCGCTCGATCAGGGCTTGGCGATCGTCGAACGCGTTTCCGATTGCGCCATCGCCGCTCTCGCCGCCGAAAGCGCGGGCATCATGCAGGCCACGCTCGATCTGACCGTCGACTACCTCAAGCAGCGCAATCAGTTCGGTGGTCCGATCGGACGCTTCCAGGCCTTGCAGCATCGCGCGGCCGAAATGCTCATCGAGCTCGAACAGACGCGCAGCATGGCCTGCTACGCCGCGCTGATGCTCGACGAGCCCGATCTGGTCGAGCGCCGCAAGGCGCTGTCCGCGGTCAAGGCGCAGATCGGCAAGGCCGGCCGCATCGTCGGCCAGCTCGCGATCCAGCTGCATGGCGGCATCGGCGTGACCGAGGAGTACGCGGTCGGCCATTACTTCCGCCGGCTCTCGATGATCGAGACCAGCTTCGGTGACAGCGCCTTTCATCTGCAGCGCGTCGCCGATGCGGGCGGCTTCGTTTCCGCCGAACTGGCCTGAGCGCACCATGCATTTTCGACAAGACCCCGAAGACGAACGCTTTCGCGAAGAGGTCCGCGCCTTCCTGCGCGCCAGGCTTCCGGCGGACGTTGCCGAGCGCAATCGCCGCGGCTTTCATCCGACCAAGGAAGACGAGCTCTGGTGGACCCGCGTGCTCTACGAGCGCGGCTGGTCGGCTCCGCATTGGCCGGTCGAATACGGCGGCACCGGCTGGTCGCCGCTGCGGCGCTTCATCTTCGAGGAGGAATGCTTTCTCGCCGGGGCTCCGCCGACCTGCGCGGCCGGTTTCTCGCTGCTCGGCCCGGTGCTCTATACCTATGGCAACGAGGATCAGAAGCAGCGCTTCCTCGAGCCGACGCGTCGCGGCGACATCTTCTGGGGACAGCTGTTCTCCGAGCCCAATGCGGGCTCCGACCTCGCGTCGCTGAAGACCATCGCGGTGCTCGACGGCGATCACTACATCGTCAATGGCCAGAAGACCTGGACCACCGAAGGCCATTACGCCGACTGGCTGTTCTGCCTCGTTCGAACCGACACCGAAAGCAAGCCGCAGCGGGGCATTTCGTTTCTGATCATCGATGCGAAGGCGCCCGGCGTGACCGTGCGTCCGATCGTTTCGCTGGACGAGTCGCACAGCCTCAACGAAACCTTTCTCGACAACGTGCGCGTGCCGGCCGCCAATCGCATCGGTGAGGAGAACAAGGGCTGGTCCTACGCCAAGCTGCTGCTCGAGCACGAGCGCGCGTTCTCGGCCGAAGTGCCGCGCAACAAGCGGCTCATGGCGCAGCTCAAGCAGATCGCCAAAACCCAGCGCAGCGGAGCCGGACGGCTCATCGACGATCCGGTGTTCTCGGCGCGCATCGCCGAGGCCGAGATCGAACTGCGCGCGCTCGAATGGCTCACCCTGCGCGCGCTCGCCGACATGGATCACGGCGCCGATCCGACCAAGCCGGTCGGCTCGGTGCTCAAGGTTCGCGGCTCCGAGCTGATCCAGAAGATCGGTGCGCTGATCGTCGAAGCGCTCGGCGATCACGGGCAGGCTTTTTATCCGGAACACGGCTTCGAATCGCTGCCCGGGCCGGCCGAAGCGCCCGGGCAGGTCGCCGATTTTCTCTATCGCCGCGCGGTCACGATCTACGGCGGTACCAACGAAATCCAGCGCAACCTGATTGCGCGCGGTCTGCTGGGGCTCTGACGTGGATTTCACGCTAAGCGAAGAACAGACGATGTTGCAGGACAGCGTGCGCCGCTATGCGGAGCGCGACTGCGAGCTCGAGACGCGCCGCGACTTGATCGCCAAAGGCGGTTTCGATGCGAAACGCTGGAGCGCGATTGCGGAGATGGGCTGGCTCGCGGCCGGCTTGTCGGAACAGCACGGCGGATTCGGTGGCGGTCTGCTGGACGAGGCGGTGCTGCTCGAAGAAGTCGGTCGCGGTCTGGTGCCGGAGCCGCTGCGGGACTGCGGCCTGCTGCCCGCACGCCTGCTCGCCGCGCATGAGGACTTGCTTGCGCCGCTGCTTGCGGGCGAGGTCGTGTATGCGATCGCCCATGGCGAGGATGCAGCGCGTGGGCGCGCGTCCTGGGTCGAAGCGCGGGCCGAGCGCAGTGCCGGCAATTACCGCCTCGGCGGGCGCAAGACGCGCGTGCTCGGTGGCGCGGCAGCCCAGCGCTTCCTGGTGTCCGCGCGCGTCGCCGGCGATGCGGATGCGACCGAAGGCCTGGGCCTTTTTCTCGTCGAGCGCGGCAGCGCGGGCCTGAACGTGCGCGACTATCGTCTCGTCGACGGAACGCCGGCCTGCGATCTCGAATTCGATGCGCTGGAGCTGCCGCCAAGCGCACTGCTCGACGCCGAAGCCGGCGCTGCGATCGCCGGCCTGATGCAGGGCGCGGCGGTCGGCGCTTGCGCCGAAATGGTCGGGGCGATGGAGCAGGCCATCTGGATCGCTCGCGACTATCTGCGCACGCGCAAGCAGTTCGGCGTCGTCATCGGCAGCTTCCAGGCCTTGCAGCATCGCATGGCCGATTGCCACATGGCGCTCGAACAGGCGCGCTCGATGCTGTATCGCGCGCTGTCGTTCGTCGACGGCGATGCAAGTGCGCGCGCCGTCGCGATCAGCGCCGCGAAGGCGCAGGTCGGGCGCAGCGCCCAGTTCGTGGCGGCGCAAACCGTGCAGCTGCACGGTGGCATCGGCGTCACCGATGAGTACATCATCGGTCACTACTTCAAGCGCCTGCTCGTGCTCGAAGCCTGCTACGGAAGCAGCGCGTTTCACCTCGGCGAAGTGGCGCGCAGCCTGCGCGAGGCGGCTTAGGAGCTCGCATGTACGACCATTACCAAAGCCTCAGGATCGAGCGTCGCGGCCACGTGCTCGTGGTCACGCTCGACAATCCGCCGACCAATGCGGCCGATCTCGGCACGCATCGCGAGCTGTCGACGATCTTCGAAGACATCGCGCGCGACGAGCAGACGCGCGTCGTCGTCGTCACCGGCGCCGGCACGCGGGCGTTCTCGGCCGGTGGCGACATCGACGTGATGATCCAGCAGATCGCCGAGCCCGAAGGGCGTCGCGTGCAGATGGCCGAGGGCATTCGCATGCTGCATGCGCTGCTCGCGCTCGAGAAGCCGCTGATCGCGCGCATCAACGGCCATGCCATCGGCTTCGGCGCGACGCTCGCGGTGTTCTCGGACATCAGCTACGCCGTCGAAACCGCCAAGCTCGCCGATCCGCATGTCGGGGTCGGGCTCACGGCCGGCGACGGCGGAGCGCTGATCTGGCCGCTGCTGATCGGCTATGCACGCGCCAAGGAGCTGCTGCTGACCGGCGATGCGCTGAGCGCGAAAGAGGCGGCCGCGATCGGCCTCATCACGCGCGCGTATCCGAGCATCGAAGCGCTCGACCAGGCCGTCTATGCGATGGCCGACAGGCTCGCCAGCGGCGCGACGCGCGCGATCAATTCGACCAAGACGGCGATCAACCTGGTGCTGCGCAAGCAGATCGAATCGCTGATCGAATCGCATATCGGCTTCGAGTTCATGAGCGCCTTCAGCGAGGATCATCGCGAGGCCGCGATGGCGTTCAAGGACAAGCGCAAGCCGCAGTTCACGGGCCGCTGAACAATAGAATCACCACGAGGCATCCATGGCTTCCATCGCACTCAAAGGCGTCCGCGTACTCGATCTTTCACGCGTGCTCGCGGCTCCGCTCGCGACGCAGCTCCTCGCCGATCTCGGTGCCGAGGTCATCAAGGTCGAGCGTCCGGGCAGCGGCGACGAGGCGCGCACTTACGGGCCTCCGTTCCTGAAGACCCGCGATGGCGAAGCCACCGACATCGCCGCGTTCTACCTGGCCTGCAACCGCAACAAGCAGTCGATCACGATCAATCACGCGCTGCCCGAAGGACAGGCGCTGATCCGCAAGCTCGTCGCGCAATCCGACGTGCTCGTCGAGAACTTTCGCGGTGGCGTGCTGAAGAAATACGGGCTCGACTACGCGAGCCTGCACGAGATCAATCCGCGCCTGATTTACCTGTCGGTGACGGGCTTCGGCCAGACCGGGCCTTACCGCCATCGCCCGGGCTACGACGGTATTTTCCAGGCGATGGGCGGGCTCATGAGCGTGAGCGGCCATCCGAACGAGCCGATGAAAGTCGGCATCAGCATGGTCGACATCCTGACCAGCTTCTACGGCGCGACCGCGATTCTCGCCGCGCTGCGTCATCGCGATGCGAGCGGCGAAGGCCAGCACATCGATCTCGCCTTGCTCGATTGCGGGCTCGCCTCGCTCTCGCATTTCGCGATGAATTACCTGGTCTCCGGCACGGTGCCGACGCGTCGCGGCAACGGCGGCTTCGGCGGCATTCCGTCGCAGGCCTTCCAGTGCAGCGACAAGCCGCTGTTCATCGTCGCCGGCAACAACGCGCAGTTCAGCGCGTTCTGCCGCGTCGCCGGCCGCATGGACATCTTCGAAGACCCGCGCTTCAATTCGACGGCCGGACGCATCGCCAATCGCGAGCAGATCCTGCCGATCCTCGACGAGGTCTTCAAGACCAAGACGCGGGACGAATGGCTCGAACTACTCGACGAAGCCGACATCCCCGCGAGCCCGGTCAACGAGCTACCTGATGTCTTCGAAAACCCGCAGATCCAGCATCGCGGCATGCTCGCCGAGACCGAGCATGCGCTGGCCGGCGCGATCAAGATTCTCGCCAATCCGATCCAGTTTTCGGCCACGCCGATCGGCGATTACACCGCGCCGCCGCTGATGGGCGAGCACACCGATGCGATCCTGGCCGGCAAGCTCGGCTTGCGGGCTGGCGAGCTGGCGGATTTGCGTGCGAAGGGCGTGATTTGATGGGGCAGCATGCCTGCCTTCTCGATTGGTGTTGCGTTGTGTGCCTTCAACCCGGGCGTGGCAGTTGCCCCACGTAGTTTGCCTGCGGTGACCGCCGGGGCGACTGCCGCATTTCTTCCTGTGCATGCGCGATCCAGCCCAGCGCCCGGCCGATCATCCCGATGGCGAGCTCGTTGCCCCTCATTCCCAGCATGTGGCCCAGGAACAGGAGCGGAATGATGACTCCTGGCGCGCGTCCTGTCAGTTCGGTGGTCAGATTGAGCGCACGCATCAGGCGCTCGAACTCGGGCTCACCCTTGAACACTTGTTTGCTTGCGCTCATCAGGGCATCCGCGCGAGCGTCGCCTTGCTGATGGTTGGGCAAGGGCTCGAACCCGGGAATTTTCTCGGCCAACCGAATGCGGCCGATCACGGCTTCTTCGGGATGGTTTGATGAAGCGACTTCGGCGATGAATCGGCGCACGGCATCCACTCTGTTGAATCGAATCGACTGCCCGCCTCCTGCGACCATCCCCACGATCACCGCACCATAGGCCGTCACCCCCGTAATGGCCGCAGCTCTGACAGCCCGTGTCGTGTCGCAGAATTGCTGATCCGCTACGAGAATCATCGCGCGCCGTACAAGATCGGCGATCGCGTCGGATTTGGTCGTAGCCGATGCGACAACCTGGTGGATCGGATCGGCAGACGGCTCGCTCCGGTTGAACAGAAGGGCAGTCAGCCAGCGGACGGCGTCGGCTCCTGCTTGTGCGAATCCTGCCGCCGAAGTGTCGAACGCCCTTGGATTGGCTCGCTCGAGCAAAGGCAGGAGCGCGAGCGCGCGGTCCATGGGAAGCGCAGACGACAGGCTCGCCAGAATTTTCTTTTGATGTGGCGCCGGCTTTGGTAGGCGACCAGAGAATATTTCGGCTGGATCCGCTTGCCACAAAAGCCCCGCGACGGACTCGAGGGATTCGGTTTCGGCAAGTCCGATCACGCTTTGCCCCCGATAGTAGGTGCCGTCTTCGGTCAGAAGAGTGATCGCGGTCTGGCGTGCCTCGGCGCCGGAATCGGTTCGTGTGCCGCCCTTCGTCGCCAGAGCGATGACGTCGGCGCGCCAGTAACGGCTGGACCGTGAATCCGGAGTCTGAAACGACCGCAGCTTCTTCCGACTCACATAAGCGTAGAGCGTTGCAGGTGACACGCCCAACATCGCAGCGGCTTCGCTGGCGGAAAGGTAAAGATCGTTACTCATGGCGGTATGGCTTTTATGTTGATTGTGTAAATCAATATTGAGCTTATGGAAGTCTATTTCAGTTGCGGGAAGAAATGAAATTCATCCGATCAGCGCAGGCCTGGATACTGTCATGCTGCAATAAGGCCAGTATTTTATTGGTACAAGCTTGTCATTGATGCTGGATGCAGGCTTGAGCTACGGCGCCGAAAGTTGTCTATTGATCGTTTTTATCAAGATTGACGATGGTGAAGCGCTACATATCATCTCCTGGCGAGATTCGGCGATAGACGCCGAACGCGGGGAGAGAAAATAAATGCGTACTGCGATATCAGCTGCTGTCTATGCTTTGGGCGCTTTCACCCTGATTGCCGCCCCCGAAGGCTACACCCAGGTTCCGGATCAGACGCCGACCACCGCCGACTCCGCCGACCTGACGTCCGACGGTGAGACGGCCGGCATCGAAGAGATCGTCGTAACGGGATCGCGCATTTCGCGCCGCGATTACACGTCCGACACGCCAATCACGACGATCAGCGAGGAGTCGATTGCGTCCGCCGGTGCGCCCACATTGGAGGCGAGCCTCAATCAGCTGCCTCAGGTGGCGGCATCGGCCGGAGCACAAGCCAGTCTGTTCTCTCGCGCCGGTCAGGCCAGCATCAATCTGCGTGGCCTGGGTCAACAGCGCACCTTGGTGCTCGTCAACGGACGGCGCATGCAGCCGTCCGGAAACGACGGCAGCGTCGACTTGAATGTCATTCCGAGCTCACTGATCGAGAGTGTCGAAGTGATCACGGGCGGCGCCTCCGCCACCTATGGATCGGACGCGGTGGCGGGCGTCGTCAACCTGAAGCTGAAGAAGCACTTCAACGGAATCGAGCTCGACGTAGGGGCAGGCGAGACCGCCAAAGGCGACGGTGAAAACCAGAGCGTGTCGCTGACGATCGGCTCCGACTTCGCCGAGGATCGTGGCAACGCTTATCTGTCTCTGAGCTACGCCAATCGCGACTCGATTGCGTTTCGCGATCGCGACTATCTGCGGGGGCAGGCTTACTCGAGCAATTCACCGGGCGGGCTGATCGCGGTATCGGCCGCCAACCTTCCCACTCAGGATGCCGTGAACGCTGTCTTCGCTCGCTATGGTGTCGCCGCGGGAGCCGTGGGGCGCACTTCGGTGTTGTCGCTGAACCCTGATGGCACGCTGTTTCTGAATGCCGGCGCCGTGAACTTCAAAGGTCCGCAAAGCTCTCTTCAGAGCATCTACAACAACACCGTATTGTCGGCGACCGGTGATTACTTTCTTGCCCAGGTACCGCTCGAGCGCCATTCGATTTTCGGCCATGCCGACTACACGCTCAACGACAAGGTCTCGGTATTCGCCGAGGGTCTTTTCACCAACTACTCGGTGACGACCCAGGCCAATCCGGTGGTGGTGGGGTCGGTTTCCAGCGCGCCCCTGAGTGTTCCAGTGACCAACCCGTTCATCTCGACGGATCTGGCCCAGATCCTCGCTTCTCGCCCGAATCCGAACGCTCCCTTCAACATTGCCCAGATCATCACGCCGGTGGGCAACCGCATGGAGGAGAACCAGTACAACGTTTATCAGTTGACCGTCGGGGCCGAAGGGCGTCTCGACGTACCGGAGCTGTCCTGGAACGTCTACGGTAGCTACGGGCGAACCGAACTTCTCCAGACCGAGATCAACTTCCCGAGCACGCTTGCCTTGCAACGCCTGGCGAACGCCGCAGACGGTGGACGTAGTCTGTGTGCCGGCGGCTATGACTTCAATCGCATCGATACGCTTTCGCAGAGCTGCGTCGATTACATCCGTCGCACGGCTCGCAATACCACGGCGCTCGAACAGAAGGTCGTCGAAGCCACGGTGCAACGTCGACTTTTGACTTTGCCCGCGGGCGAAGTCCGTTTTGTCCTGGGTGCCGATTACCGTAGCAACACCTATGACTACACGCCCGACGCGCTGATCCAGACCGGTGAGTTGGCGAACTATCTTCCGATCATGCCGTCGAGCGGAGAGGCGACCGTTCGCGAATTCTTCGGCGAACTTCTGATTCCGGTTCTGACGGATGTTCCGTTCGCTCAGGATGTCTCACTCGATCTGGGTTATCGCCATTCCGATTACGACACGGTCGGTGGCGTCGATACTTACCGGGCCGACGGCTATTGGAAAGTCAACGACATCATCGGTTTTCGCGGCGGTTATGCACGGGCGGTGCGGGCACCCAGTGTCGGCGATCTTTTTGCCGCTTCCGCCAATGGACTGACCGCACTCGGCACGCCGGGCCCGATCGGATCGGGAGATCCCTGCGATGTCCGCGGCGCCTATCGCGCAGCCAGTTCTCCGAACGCCGATCAGGTTCGCGCACTCTGCCTGGAGCAGGGCGTTCCAGCCGCGGTGATCGACACCTTTACCAATACGGTCAGCCGCACGCCGTACACGACGGCCGGCAATACGGAGCTCAAGCCGGAAGTGGCCGACACCTATTCGGTCGGACTGGTGCTCAAATCGCAGTTGCAGAATGAATGGCTTTCTCGCCTCACCGCATCGGTCGACTACTACAACATCAAACTGGATGGCGCGATCGGCATGGTGACCAATACCGTTGCCGCGACACAGTGCTTCAACGCAGGGGCCAATCCCGGCTTTTCGAACAGCAACTACTACTGCGCACTGATCAGCCGCGATCCTTCAACGGGCCTGGCGGTCAACATCGGCAATCCCTTGCTGAATCTGGGCAGCTATTCGACGTCGGGCATCGACTTCCAGACGGACTGGTCTCTGCCTCTCGGGGCAGTGGGCTTGGGGGACTCTGCCGGTACGATCAGCCTCGGCGTGGTGGTCAATTACCTCGATACCTTCAAGATCCAGACCCTGCCCACCAGTCCCAAGCTGGAATATGCCGGCACCCTGGGCAATACGCAGGTCGATTTCTTCGCGACCGCCCATCCCGAATGGAAGGGCAGCGTCAATGCCGGCTGGCGGATCGGCCCCGTACAGTCCTTCCTCAAGTGGCGCTACATCGGTGAAATGGCCAACGCCAACAACGTCGGAACCGGCGGTGTCGCGCATGGCGTCCCCAGCGTGAGTTATTTCGACCTGGATTTCAGCTGGGATGTAAGCGATACGCTGCAACTGCGGACGGGCGCCGTGAACATCACCGACAAGGAGCCGCCGGTGCTGAACGACAGCCTCATCGGACAAGCGCGCTCCGATCTCTACACCTATGACCTGGCCGGCCGCCGGTTCTACGTGTCTCTCAAGGCCCGTTTCTAGTCTTCCGCAATCGGTCGATGGTGACCGCCCGCCGAATCACCGCTCCTTTCAGTCCTGGTCTCCAATGAACCTTAGTCGTCGCGCCTTCATCGAATCGCTTGGTTCCGTTGCGCTGAGCGCCATCGCGGCACCCGTCTCTGCAGGGGAGCGGACCGCGGTTCCCCATTCCGCCGGAACCGAGCGGCCGCGATCCAGGGCGCCGGCTCATGCCTGTGACGCGCATCTTCATATTGCCGACGCTCGTTTCCGGCACGACTTTCCCCAGCGGTTCGGCGGAGCCACGTTCAACGACTACCGGAAGCTGCAGCAGCGCATCGGCGTTTCCCGCGCGGTGATCGTGCAGACCAAGATTCATGGCGTGGATCACGCCTGCCTGCTCGATGCGCTGAAGCAGCTCGGACCCAATGGGCGTGGCATTGGGGTCGTGACGCCCGAGGTTGACCAGGCCGAGCTGCTTCGCCTCGATGCGGGTGGGGTTCGAGGTCTCAGGTTCAGTGTCTGGAATCCGGCCGACGCCTTCACGACGCTGGACATGGTCGAGCCGCTCGCTCGCCGTATCGCCGATCTCGGCTGGCACGTGCAGATTCATGCGATGGCAGATCAGATCGTCGATGCGGCCCCCTTGCTGAATCGGCTGCCCTGTCCGATCGTGTTCGATCACATGGGCAGGCTGCCTCCAGCCCAAGGGGCGGATCATCCGGCTTTCGGTGTGATCTGCAGGCTGATGGACCAGCGCAAAGCCTGGGTGAAACTGACCGGGGCCTACCTGAACACGACTCAGGGACCGCCCGATTATCCGGACGCCACGCGCATCGCCCGCGCCTTCGTGGCGCAGGCCCCGGATCGTCTCGTCTGGGGCAGCGACTGGCCGCATGCGACCGAAGCGACGCCACCGGACGATGCGCGGCTTTTCGATCTCCTCGGCGTCTGGGCCGGCGACGAGGCGACACGTTCGCGCATCCTGGTCGACAATCCGGTTCGCCTCTACGGCTTCGCCCGAGCGGATGCGGCATGAGCCAGTCCCTGCTCGCCGGTCTGGGATACGGCATGGTTGCCGTGTTCATGACCTTGATCATGACCAAGCGTGCTTCTGCGGTGGTCGCGCTGATCGCGGTTCCCATCGTGTTCGCGCTGGTCTCGGGGTTTGGCGCGGATCTGGGCGGCATGATCATGAAGGGCGTGCTCGCCCTGGCACCCACGGCCGTAGTGCTGTTATTCGCCGTGCTCTACTTCGGCATCATGATCGATGCGGGGCTGTTCGACCCGATGGTCCGCGCGGTCGTTCGGGCCGTCGGCAGCGATCCGCGCAGGGTTACCGTCGGTAGCGCCCTGGTGGCCTTGCTGGTTTCGCTGGATGGTGATGGCGCCACCACGGCGCTCGTGACCGTTACCGCCTTCCTGCCGATCTATCGCCGGCTCGGAATCAACCCGTTGATTCTCGGCCTGCTGCTCGGGGCCGCCAACGGACTGATCAACATCGTCCCCTGGGGAGGCCCGACGCCACGCGTGGCCGCGGCTCTCCGGGTCGATGTCAACGACATCTTTCTGCCCCTGCTCCCCGCGATCCTGATAAGCGCGACAGGAGTTCTCGCACTGGCCTGGTATCTCGGTGCCAAGGAACGCCGTCGCCTGGGTGCCGTGGCGGAACTTGCTCCCATCGAGGGCTTCGGAGGCGTGCGCGACGAGGGAACCGGCCTGGAACGCCCGCAATTCTTCTGGCTCAACCTGATCATCACGCTGGCGGTTCTCGCCGCTGCCGTCGCGCACATCCTGCCGTTGCCGGTTGTTTTCATGATCGGGCTCGTGATCGCCCTTGCCCTGAACTACCCGCAGGTCGGAATCCAGCGCATCCGCATCGCCGCTCACGGCGCCAACGTGCTGCCGATCATTCTTCTGGTTTTCGCCGCCGCGGTGTTCACCGGCATTCTGGACGGGACTGGAATGGTCAAGGCGATGGGCGCCAGCTTCGTCGGCGTGGTCCCGCCATCGATGGGACGTCATCTCGCCGTCATTACGGCAGTCGCCAGCGGGCCGCTGACGTTCGTGATGTCCAACGATGCTTATTACTTCGGCATCGTGCCGGTGATCGCCGAGGCTGCCGCGCACTACGGGGTCAGCGCCGCCGAGATCGGGCGCGCCTGCCTGCTCGGGCAGAACTTGCATGCGCTGAGCCCGCTGGTCGCGGCCGTCTATCTGGTCGTCGGCCTGCTCGATGTCGAGATCGGAGCCATGCAGCGCTTTGCACTCAAGTGGGCGGCGGCGCTCGCAGCCTTGCTGGTCCTATCCGCCGTCGTCACCGGCGCGATCCCTTTCACCGCTTCGGGCCACCCCCAGCATTCCAATCAAGGATCGTTCATTGAACACTGAAAAGTCAGCTGTCGTCGTCGTGCCGGTCGGTGCATTGGGGGCCGGCATCAAGTTCGAGCATCTCGAAGCGGGTCTCGCTGCGGGTGCGCATGCCATGGCGATGGATGCGGGTTCGACCGACAGTGGTCCTGCTGCGCTCGCCACCGGCTTGTCCAAGTACAGCCGGGATGCGGTCAAAAGCGATCTGAAGTTGCTCGTCGCCGCGCAGGCCAAATGGAAGGTGCCGTTGCTGGTCGGATCCTGCGGGACATCCGGTTGCGACATGGCTGTCGATTGGACTCTGGGGATCGTGCTTGAAATCTGCGAGGAGCTGAAGCTGGCGCCGAGGATCGCAACCCTTTATTCGGAACAGCAGCGCGGTGTGATCAGCGACCGCTTGGCGCAGGGGCGGGTTCGACCGCTGGCTCCGTCCGTTGAACTCGGCGAAGCGGTGATCGAGTCCTGCGAACACATTGTCGCACTGATGGGGCCGGAGCCCTACATCGCCGCTCTGGAGGCCGGTGCCGAGATCGTGCTCGGAGGACGCACGACCGACACCGCCGTGATCGCTGCGGTGCCCATCATGCGAGGTGCGGGGGCCGGCCCCGCATGGCATGCCGGCAAGATCGCCGAGTGCGGCGGACTTTGCACGACGAACCCGTTCGAGGGCGGAGTCGTGATTCGCGTCGAACAAGATGCCTTCGAGATCGAGCCGTTGAGCGCGACGAATCGCTGCACCCCGTACAGCGTCTCGGCGCACATGCTCTACGAGAACAGCGACCCGTATCTCCTGCACGAGCCCGGCGGAATTCTCGACGTCACGCAGGCCAGATACGAGCCCGTCAATGACCGCATCGTGCGAGTCACCGGTTCCAGGTTCATCGAAAAGCCCTACACGATGAAACTGGAAGGCGCGGCCAACGGCCCGTTCCAGACCATGATGCTGATCGGAATCACAGACCCCCAGGTTCTGGCTCAGATAGACAGCTTCCTGGCCAACATGCACGCCACCCTGATCGAACGGGTGGACGCTGTTCTGGGCGAGGCCGCCGGCCAGTACGACATTTCGTTGCGCCCATACGGGTGGAATGCGGTTTCCGGACTGCCCGTGCGCGACCAATGGCCGACCCGTGAGCTTGGCCTTCTGCTGATCGCGACAGCCGGAACTCAAGAACTGGCGCTGCAGATCGCCAAGATCTGCAACCCGTATTTCTTTCACTTCCCCCTGCGGCGCGACAAGGAATTGCCGAGCTACGGGTTCACCTTCTCACCGGCGGAAATCCAATTGGGACGGAGCTACGAGTTCGTTCTGAATCACATCGTGGAAACCGTTGACGGACTCGAACTCGTACGCATGGCGTACTGGCCTTGAATGGAAACAATGGAGCGCTCCCACATGCCCAAGCTCAATGACGTCTGCCGCTACGTGCGTTCGAAAGCAGCCGGACCATTCTGGATCACGGTCGATCTGTTCTTTGACGGCCCCGAATCCTTCGATGCCCACAAGGACAAGGCAGGCTTGACGGTCGACAGTATCGCCAAGCGGCTTCATCTGCGTCCGGAGACCGTCAAACGCATCGAGGTGCCGGAGCTGGCAGTGATCAAGTTCTCTTATCCGAGGACGCACGCTCAGGGCGGGGTGTTCGAGCGAGACATGCACGGGGGACAACAGTTCGCGCCATTGCTCGATATCGATCTTTGATGTCGGCTGGCTGTCTTGCGCAAACGCGGTCACACACGGGCTCGGTCGGGATCGGTGTCGACCCGGCGGCGCGGGGCAGCATATTGCACCGCTGGATAGTACGGGGGCATCGGAGCCGACGGATGCGGATTGCCCGGCCACGTGCGGTCTTCGTCGGACCGGCCTCATGACAAGAGCCCATGGATCAATTGACTCTGAGCCCCGAACTGCTGTTGAGCATTGCGCAGATCGTCTTCATCGACATTCTGCTGGGCGGCGATAACGCCGTTGTCATTGCGCTCGCCTGCCGCAAGCTACCGCCCGAGCTGCGAAACAAAGGCATTTTCTGGGGGCTGTTCGGGGCTATCGCCCTGCGCGTGCTGCTGATCTTCTTCGCGCTGCAATTGCTGGCGTTGCCGTTCCTGAAGATCATCGGCTCGCTGCTGCTGTTCTGGATCGGCATCAAGCTGCTCGCGACCGACGACGACGACGACGGACATGCCGCCATCGTGGGCCGCTCCCATCTGCTCGGTGCGATTCGCACTGTGATCGTCGCAGACGCGGTCATGAGCATCGACAACGTCATCGCCATCGCTGGCGCCGCGGATGGTCACATCGGTCTGGTTGCCTTCGGTATCGTCATCAGCGTTCCGATCATCGTGTGGGGCAGCAAACTTGTGCTCGCGCTGATGGATCGCTTCCCATTGGTGATGGTCTTGGGTAGCGCCTTGCTCGGCTGGGTCGGCGGAGCATTGTGGCTGGGTGATGCCTATCTGGCCCCGCGCCTCGGCCAACCACCGCAGTGGGCCCATCTTGGCTCGGCGGCGATCGGGGCGGTGCTCGTGGTGGCCATCGGAAAACTGCTCGCGCAGCATCGCGGCGGGTCGTGAGGGGCGGCGCTTCGATGCGCTGGCCCTGCTCTGGTCCGGAGAATCGTCCGAGGACCCTGAATGGTTCGCGGCTGACGTCGGTGCGTCACGGAGCCGGCATCTCTCTGCCGATTCGATTCAAGACAGCGATCCGAGCTGCAGATCCAGCATCTCCTGCAGCCATTCGAAGTGCTCGTGCGCGATGCGGTGGGCTTTGGCCTCGTCGCGTGCGACCACGGCCTGCGAAAGCTTGAAATGCCGCTGGCGCAGCAGTTCGGCGATGGCGGGAGGTACGTTCGCGTTCGGGTCTTGCGTGAGCGAAAGCAGGATGCGCAGCAGCAGCGACAGCGCACGATTGCCGCATAGCGTGCTCAGATGGCAGTGCCAGTTGACGGCCGCGGCGACCGTCTGCGAATCGTCCGATTGAGCGAGCCGTTTGCCGAGCCGCTTGAGCTCGATCATCTCTTCCTCGGTGGCGCGCGTGATCGCCAAGCCGATGGCGCCGGCTTCGAGCACGCTGCGCATGTCGAGATAGTGCGACTGGCGCAGGTGAGCGCGGCGCAGGTAGCGCCTGGCCGAGTCGATGGTGTACGCCGCATCGGGCCGCCCGATCATGAGGCCGCCGCCGCGCCCGCGGCGCGGACGCGCGATGCCATGCATTTCGAGCAGGCGAATGGCTTCGCGCCAGATCGAGCGGCTGACGCCGAAGCGATCCATGAGTTCGGCTTCGGCGCCGAAACGCTCATCGGGCCAGCCGCGCGCGGCGACGTCCTGCGCGAGCGCGAGCGCGAGGCGCTGGGCGAGCTTGTCGTCGCTGTCGGGCCTTGATGTCTTGAACCACTCGTCGACGCGCGTGCGCCGGCGCCGGCTTTCGATGAACTGCGACACCTTGATCGATCGGGCGGAGAACGCCTCGGCGGCCTTGCGCGAGGCGGCTTCGTCGCCGCGCACGATGGCCTCGACGAGCTCGCGCAGGATGTCGTTGACGAGGTGCATCTCGCGGTCGCGCAGCTCGGGCGAGCCGAGCTCGGACGGCAGGATATCGAGCGTCCAGTCGCTCAGCGCGGACGAGAACAGGCTGATCACCGGGTTGGCGGCGAGTTCGGCGATGGCCGTCGGCAGCGCGAGGTGACGGCGCGCGATTTCACGCGGGAGCGTCGATCCGCGATCGAGCTCCGCAGTCAGCTGGCGCAGTCGGGCCGCGCTGAATTCGTCCGAGCGGCGGCTCGCTTCGACGGCCGCTTCGATGTCGATGAGCGCGCGGGCTTCGACGATCTCGCTCCAGCCGATGTCGCTGAATTCGAGGTGCGCGGTGATCGCATGCACGGCGGTCTGCGAGGCGGCCGCTTCGATCACCAGCCCGCCGCCGCCGCCTCCACCGCCGCGGCGCATGCGCGCGACGCCATGGCGTTCGAGCTGGCGGATGGCGTTGCGCAGGGTCTCTCGGCTCACGCCATATTGCGCCATCAGCACGGGCTCGGTGCCGAGCGAGGCTCCGGGTTGCAGCTGCTCGCGTTCGATGCGCTGCTCGATCGCAGCGACCAGCAGTTCGGCCCGCTTCGGCGGTTTTGCGGCGGCGTCGTTCAAGTGCTGTGCAGGAGCGGTGATGGGATGTGACGAAAGTGTAGGGAAACTCACAGCCGAAAGCAGCGTGCCCGAGGCTTGACCGGCTTTTTTAAATAGGACACTATCGACGCATGCCGCACCTTTTCTGAAGGGTGCCCAACCATCGACCGAGCGCCGCACCAGAGCGCGCCGGGACAGGCAGGAGGAGAAGAAGACTATGGGTGATTTCGTATTCAGCATGGACGCGCACGTCATCGAGCCGAAGACGCTGTTCGCCGAGCGACTGCCGCAGGCGATGAAGGATCGCGGCCCGCGCACCGAGAAGAAGGACGGCTTCCTCAACATCATCTGCGACAACAAGATCGTCCATCGCATGAACATGGGCGACGGCTATCACGGCCAGGAGCGTCACGGCGGCGTGCTGCCGGATCTCAATCCGCGCTTGAAGGACATGGCGCAGGATGGCATCGACGCCGAAGTGATCTATCCGACCGCCGGCGGCGTGCCGTACCTGGTCGAAGACCCCGAGCTCAAGCTCGCCTGCGTCCAGATCTACAACGACTGGTGCCTCGAAACCTTCAAGCCGCATCCGAACCGCTTCGTGCCGACTGCGCTGCTGCCGCTGGCGCCGGGCACCGTTGCGCAGGCCGTCGCCGAACTCGAGCGCTGCGTGAAGATGGGCTACCGCTCCGCGCTGGTTCCCTGCGTGCTGCCGGAGGGCCTCAAGTACAACAGCGCCGAACTCGATCCGCTGTGGGCGGTTGCGCAGGAAGCCGGCATTCCGATCTCCTGGCACGTCGGCACCGGCTCGTCGCCGGTCTACGAGCGCGGCCCGGGCGGCGCGGTCATCAACTACGTGGAAGTGGGCAACTCGGCGCAGCGCGCGGTGTTCCAGATGGTGTGCGGCGGCACGCTCGATCGCTTCCCGAACCTGCAGATGGTGACGGTGGAAGCCGGCGCCTCATGGCTCGCCTTCCTCTGCGAGCGCATGGACGAGGTCTACAACGCGCATCAGTTCTACGTGAAGCCCAAGCTGTCGATGATGCCGAGCGAGTTTGTGAAGCGCCAGGTGAGCTGCACCTTCCAGTTCGATCGCGCCTGCATCCTGTCGCGCTCGGTCACCGGCGTGCGTCCACTCATGTGGGCCGCGGATTATCCCCACCTCGAAGGCACCTTCCCGCACTCGAAGAAAGTCATCGACGGCATCTTCGACGGCATCGAGATTTCGGCCGAAGATCGCGCCGCGATCCTCGGCGGCAACGCGGCGCGCCTGTACAAGGTCGATATCGCCAAGAGCAAGGCCGACTCCGCAGCCATGGCCGCGAAGTTCGCCGCCGCGGCCTGAGCTTTCGCTGCATCGCTTCCAACACCATAGATAACGCGTCAGCGGCCGCCGGCGGCAATGCCGGCGGGTAGCGACCGAGGAGACAGCATGAGTATTTCGTTCGCCGCGTCGATGCCCGCGGCCTATAGCCTCGACCTGCCGGAGCCGAGCTCCGACATCGAACAGAACAAGCGCAATCTCGACGAATACGGCCTGGCCGTGCACAAGGGCCTGTTCAATGCCGAACAGGTCGCCGCGATGCTCGCGCGCCTCAAGGAACAGGCCGAACTCGAAGAAGAGCAGGGCGTGGCCCAGCTCAGCGACCAGAGCTCGACGAGCAAGACCTGGATCGGCCGCGCGAGCGACGGCGAGGCGCCGCCGTGCTGGCAAGGTGTTCCGATGCTCATCAACAAGGGCCGCATCTTCATCGACCTCGGCGTGATGAACCCGGTGCTGCACCAGTACGCGAATCACTGCTTCAAGAACTATCCGATGCTGCTGTCGGGCATGACCGGGCTGATCGTCAAGAAGGGCGCGACGCCGATGGTCATCCATACCGACCAGCAGTTCGTGCCGTTCCCGACGCCGACGCCGGTGTATCTGAACATGATGGTCTGCCTGACCGATTTCACTGAGGAAATGGGCGCGACGCGCGTGGTGCCCCGCAGCCACAAGTGGGGCGTGTACCCGCGCACCGCGCTGGGTCCGAACGGCACGCCGATCAACCCGGACCCGATCAACACCGTGCCGGTGTGCTGCAAGGCCGGCGACGTGATCCTGTTCGAAAGCCGCACCTGGCATCAGTCCGGCGAATCGAGCTCCGACACCGTGCGCTATTCGTTCACGCTGCTCTGGAGTCAGTCGTGGATGCGCCCGATGGACGACATCGTGCAGAGCCTGCACCAGGACGTCTACGAATCACTGCCCAAGGAAGTGCTCTCGCTGCTGGGCTTTCGCGTCGACGCCGCGGGCCGCTTCGAGCCGCGCCATCCGGGCGATCGCCAGTCGCTCAACCGCGGCATGCCGTTCGTGCCCGAGCTCACGCGCGGCGGAACCAAGAAGGCGGTTCCGTTCGGCAATCTCAAGGCCGGCCGCACTTACGGCTACGACGACGACCAGCACAAGAAGCACGTCTGATCGAAGCGGTTCTTTCCGATGTTCCTCTCTCCCGCTCGCGGGAGAGAGTCCCCGCGCAGCGGGGGAGAGAGGGTTCCTTCAAAAAGTGCGCGCACTTTCCGAGCAGCCCCTTACCCGGTCCTTCGGACCACCCTCTCCCGCGGTCGGGAGAGGGGGCTGCGGGCAGCGAATGCGCTCCGCTTTCTCCGCAAGAAGAGACGTTTCCGCGGCTGAGCGCCGCGTCGCCGGATTGCGCGTGTGCCGCTAACCCAGCGTCAGCTCCAGCATCGCCTTGCGCACCGGTTCGACGAGCGGCAGCGGGCGACGCGTCTGCGGATCGACGAACACGTGCACGAAGTGCGCGACCGCCGCGGGCTTGTCCTCGCCTTGCTTGAACAGGGCCACTTCATAACGTAGGCTGCTGCCGCCGACGCGTCCGATGCGCAAGCCCGCTTCGACGATCTCCGGAAACGTGATCGGGGCCGAGTAGACGCACTGGCTTTCGATCACCAGGCCGATCGCGTCCCAGTGCGGGCCGCGCAGCACCTGCTTCTCGATCAGCATCGTCGTCACGACGGTATCGATGAACGAGTAGTACTGCGCGTTGTTGACGTGGCCGTAGGGATCGCCGTCCATCCAGCGCGTCGGAATCGAAAGCCAGTAACGGTAGCGATCGCGCGTCTCGGCGATCTTGTCTGCGGTCTTGTCGGTCATGGATGTTTTCGGTGGTGGCGCGCAGTTTAATCCCAGCGTACCGGCAGCTTGGTCTTGCCCCAGTGCATCCACGATTCGAAGCGCTCCGGCTGGCCGTCCAGGCGCAGCTTCGGCAGCCGCTCGATCAGCAGGCGCATCGCCACCTTGGCCTCCATGCGTGCGACCGGCGCCCCCATGCAGAAATGAACGCCGTTGCCGAACGACAGATGCGCGCGTGCCTCGGCGAGCGGACGATCGATGCGGAAGCTCTCGGGGTCGGTGAACCGCTGCGGATCGCGATTCGCGCCCGTGATGTTGAACATGAGCTTGGTGCGCTCGGGCAATTGCTTGCCGTGCATCGTCACCGGGCACAGGCTCGTGCGGAAGTGTGCGAGCACCGGCGGATCGTAGCGCAGGCTTTCCTCGACGGCCGATTCGATCAGCGACGGATCGGCCTTGAGCCGCTCCCAGCGTTCGGGAGCCTGCAGCAAGCGCCACATCAGATTGCCGATGAGCCCCGTCGTCGTCTCCTGTCCGCCGGTCAGGAAGGCCAGGCAGACGTTGAGAATTTCTTCTTCGGTCAGCGGCCGTCCCTCGACCTTGGCGACCAGCGAGCGCGAGATGTAATCGTCGGGCAGCACGGTGCCGAGCAGCTGCGGCGAGGGCTCGGCTGCGCTGGCTTCGAGCAGCTTGCGGCGCTCGGCGATGAGCCCGCGGAAATGCGGCAGGATCTGGCCGAGAATGATTTCGAACGATCCGGGCGTCGGATCGTGGAACAGCTGCAATTGCAGCTCGTCGGCCCAGTGCTTGTAGTGCAGGTAATCGCTGCGCTTGGTGCCGAGCATCACGCACATCATCTGCGCGGGCAGCGGCAAGGCGAACTCGTCGTGGAAGTCGCCGGAGCCTTTCTCGAGCATGCGATCGATCAGCTCGCCGGCGATGGTCTGGGCCTCGCGCTCGTAGCGCATCACCGCTTTCGGCAGCAGCCCCGGCTGCATCGCCGCGCGAAACGCCATGTGGAACGGCGGGTCGGTCTTGAAGCCGACTTCGCTGATCGTATCCTTGGCCGCGTTGCCGTACTTGAACGACCACACCGGATTGTCGGCGAGGATGTCGCGCTTGATCTCCTCGTAGTCGCTGGTGATGTAGAACTCGTAGTGCTCGCCCTTGTAGTGATGGAAAGGGCAGCGCTCGCGCAGCTCGGAATAGGCCGCGCCGGGGTCGGCGAGCGTCTTCGCGCTCATCGGGTCGAAACGGTAGTGGTCGCCGCTCATGACTTCATCCTCCGAAAAAAGAGCGACGACACGCAGCGTCCCTCAGACGGGCGCGGCGGCCCTCGCGAGATTGTTCTTGGTCCAGCGTGCGGCGAACAGCAGATGGCCGGTCGCCCACAGGTTGCACAGCGCGAGCGCCACCATGCCGTAGGCCAGGGCCTTGCCGCCGAACTGCGGATTCAAGCCATCGCTGAGCCAGCCGACGATCTGCGGCCCCAGGCCGTAGCCGCACATGTTGCAGAGCACTTGCAGCAGCGCCATCGTGGTGCCGCGCATGTTGGTGCGCGTGAGTTCCATGGATAGCGGATAACCGGTGGCGACGATCATCGCGTTGGCGAAGTGCTGAATCGCGAAGCCGGCCACCGTGAGCCACAGCGAGCCCGCGAGAATGCCGTAGACCGCAGCAGGCACGGTCAGAAAGGTCGCGAGTGCGGTGAGCTTGGGCAGCTGCGAGGGATCGCGCTCGCTGATGCGGCTCGCGAGCCAGCCGCCCGCGAGCGAGCCGAGCATGCCGAAGGTGGCGACACCGAACGCGAGCGAAAAGCCCGCGGTTTTGAGGTTGACGCCGTAGCTGCGAATCATCAGTGGGGCGAGCCAGGCGCTCATGCCGGCGGTCACCGCCATCGCGATGACGATGCCGATCATCGTGTGCACCTGCGCACGCTGCGACCAGATGAAGCGCAGCGTCTGCATGAACGGAGGCGGTGGCTGCATGACGCTGGCGCCCGAAGGATTGGGTGTATCGCTGGCCCCGCGACGCGGCTCGCGGATGGTGCCGAGCAACAGCAGCACGAGCAGCAGTCCCGGAATACCGGCGACGAGAAACGCGGCCCGCCAGCCGTATTGCTGCGCGACGATCGCCGCGACCGCAAAGCCCACGATGGTGCCGATCTGCGTGCCCGTGTAGTAGATGCCCATCGCCATCGGCCGCGATTTGCGATCGAAGTAATCGGCGAGCAGCGACATGTTGGTCGGCGTGCCGCCCGACTCGGCTGCGCCGATGCCGATGCGCGCGAGCACCAGCGACAGGTAGCTGTTGGCGATGCCGCAAAGCGCGGTCAGCCCGCTCCAGACGAACAGCAGCGCCGACAGCAGGCGTACGCGATGCACGCGGTCGACCAGCCAGCCGAGCGGCAGCCCGGCGAGTCCGAACGCGATCGCGTAGCTCAGGCCGGCGAGAAAGCCGAGCTGGCTGTCGGACAGCGCGAACTCGTGCTTGATCGGCTCCAGCAGCAGCGTGACGATCTGCCGGTCCATGTGATGCATCGCGTAGATCAGCACCAGCGTGCTGAGCACGTACCAGCGATAGCGTGACGGCGCGGCCGTCGATGCGGCGGGCGCTTGCGAGCTGTTCACCTTGAAGTCCTCCGGGCCGTCGACACCGCCGGCCTGCGTCTGATTGTCGAGCCGGTCTGCATGGCGACCGCTTGCGCGGGCGTCCGAAAGCGATCGCGCCCGTGACGGCGAGTATAGACGCTGGAAAACTCAAACTGAAAGCGCTTCAAATTCATATGATCGGATGATCGAACTGGATATGAAGCGATTTTCATGATGAATGGTGAAACGCTTGCAATGCGCGGGATCAGGCTTCGACGGCTCCGCGCAGATAGGCGTCGATGGTGCCCGCGCAGCCGATGTGGTCGTCCTCGCCGGGCGCCGCGAAGCGCGTGATCGGTTCGAGCAGCACCGGGCCGCGACGACCGCAGGCGCAGGTCGGCGCGAAATCGATGCGCACGCGATCGCCGCCGATCACGCCACCCCAGCGACCTTCGAACAGCAGGTCGACGAAGGCGAAGCGACCTTCGACCACGCCGTCGACCCGGCCGATCAGCTCGTCCGCATTCGCATTGACGACGAGTGGAATCAGGCCGGCTGGCACGTGATAGCGCTGGGCCTCGCAGCGCGGAAGCATCAGCGCCATCTCGGTCATGCCGTAGTTCTTCGGTCGCTTGACGTTGCCGTAGAAGCGGTTGATCTGCTGCTCGTAATCGTCGGGCAGCGCGATGCCCTTGAGCCCGCCGCCCGCGGCGACGAGGCTGTCGGGGTGGAACTCGCCGTCGCCGATGCCCATGGCGCGCGCGGTCTGCATGATGATCCAGTGCTGGGCCCACATGCCCGACAGGAAGATCGGCTCGTGCCGATGCGCGAGGATCTTCTCGACCATCTGCTGAAGCCGCACTTGCGACTGCCGGTTCTTCGCCGCGCTTTCGGCTTCGAAGTCGGCGATCTCGGTCGGAGTGGCGACGCCTTCCTTCATGCGCTTGCGCAGCGTCGCGGCACGGCTCACCTCGGAGATCTTGAGCGGCTCGTCGGAGAGAAAGTGGATGTCGCCGGGCCGCCCCCAGAGCTCCGCGTTCATCAGCGAGGACTGCACGCCGTAGTTCGGCCCGCCTTTGGGAAACAGCTGGAAAACGGGGCGGTCCTGCTTCGGCGTCAGGCCGAGAAAGCCGCCCATGACGACCTTGAAATATTCGCGAAGCTGTTCGCGATCACGCAGGCTGCGATTGAGGAACGAACACTTGCCGGAGGTGCCGCTCGTCGCCATGACCTGGTGGCCTGCAGCCCACAGACGGTCGACCCAGTCGTCGACACCGCTCACATCGCGAATGTCGGTATCGCCGAGGTTCTCCACCGACAGCGTCTGCAGCCACTGCAGCATGCGATCCCAGCGCCCTTGCTCGATGAAGGACGGCGGATACGACTTGTACGCCGTGTGCGGAAGCAGCAGCGGCAGCAGGTCGTCGAGCTTGCCGATGCGCGTGACGGCGCCGTCATCGGCGCGGCGCTTGAGCAGCGGCAATTGCTCGATGCGCTGCTCGAACAGCTCCTGCGCTGCGAGCAGCTGCATTTCGGCGATCTCGCGCGCGTCGCGCTCGTAGTGATCGGGGGCGCTGCAGAGATCGAGCAGCTGGCGTCGGACGGGCGTCATGGCGGGGAGACTCAGCGGGCGAAGTCGGTCGACAGCGTCAGCGCTTCCCAGCGCGTGAGCTCGGCCTTGAGTGCATCGATCTTCTGATGCACGCGCGGCAGCACGTCGCTGCCGAGCACGAGGCGTAGCGGAGGTTCGGGCAGCTCGACGAGTTGCACCAGCACCTGCGCCGCCTTGGCCGGATCGCCGGGCTGCTGCTTGTGGAACTTGCCGAGCATCTCGCGCATGCGTCCGGCCGTCGCCGCGTAATCGTCGATCGCCGGCTGCGAATAGGCCGAGCTGTCGCCCGCGAACTCGGTGCGGAAGCCACCCGGCTCGACGATGGTCACGCGAATGCCGAGCGGGGCGACTTCGCCGGACAGCGCTTCGGACAGGCCTTCGAGCGCGAACTTCGAGGCCGCATAGCAGCCCAGGCCCGGCGAGCCGATGCGCCCGGCCACCGAAGCGATGTTGAGGATGTGGCCCGAGCGCTGCTTGCGCATCTGCGGCAGCACCGCGCGCGTCACGCGCCAGGCGCCGAACAGATTGGTCTCCATTTGCCGATGAAACTGCGCCTCGTCGGCTTCTTCGACCGCGCCGATCAGCGCATAGCCTGCGTTGTTGACGAGCACGTCGATGCGGCCGGTGATCGCGATCGCCTGTTCGATCGCGTCCGGCACACCGTTTACATCGGTCACGTCGAGCCTGATCGCATGCGAGCGTCCGGGCGCGAGCGCCTTGAATGCGTCGATCTGCTCGGGCTTGCGCGCGGTGCCGATCACGCTGGCGCCCGCATCGAGCGCCGCTTGCGCGAAGGCCTTGCCGAATCCACTCGAAATGCCGGTGATGAGCCAGGTGCGGCCCTGCTGCGATTGCGTCGTCATCGAACTCTCCTCGTTATGCGGAGAGTCTAGAAACACGCAGCGCATGCAACCCGTTCGAATCCGCCGGATCACCATGACGAATCGGACATCGCTATAGTGCATCCGTTTCCGTCATTTCGAGCGCTCCATGAGTCGCAGCGTCGCGATCCTGATCCCGCCCCGCGCCGAGTTGTCGAGCGTCGCGCTCGCGACCGATCTGTTGCAGCTCGCCAACCGCTATTCCTGCAAACGAACCGGCGAGTTGCGCGAGCGCCCGACCCGACAGGCCAAGGCGCCGCTGCGTACGCGCTGGCTATCGCTCGACGGCGCGCCGGTACGACTCGCCTCGGGCGCTGCGCTCAACGTCGATGGCGCGATCGGCAACACGTCTTCGGCGAGCTACGACGCGGTGCTGGTCGCCGCATTCGAAACGCGTGGTGCGCGCGACTGGATCAATACGCTCGGCATGCTGTCGCCGGTCGTCGACTGGCTGCGGTTGCAGGCGAAGCGCGAAACCTGGATCGCCGCCTGCGGAGGCAGCATCGGCCTGCTCGCGGACGCCGGCCTGCTCGATGGAAAGCCGGCCTGCGTTCCCTGGTGGCTCGAAGCCGCTTTTCATCGGCGCTATCCGGCCGCCGCGCTGCAGCGATCGACCGCGCTCACGCACGCGCCGGGCGTGCTGTGCGCAGGCCCGATGAGCGCCTGGCCCGCGCTCGCGCTTCGATTGCTGCGTGAAATCACGTCGCCGAACACCGCCGACTGGGTCGAGAAGACCACGCTGATCGACGCCACCGCTCCGGCTTCGCCCGAAGCCCTGCAACTGCACGGCCTCGTCGAAACCGCGTCGCTCGATCCGCTGGTGGCGCGCGCCCAATACTGGTTGCAGCAGCGCTACTCCGAGCCCGTGCGCCTCGACGAACTCGCGGCCAGCCTCGCGGTCAGCGCACGCACCTTGCTGCGCCGCTTTCGCCAGTCCACCGGCCTTGCTCCGCAGGCTTATCTGCAGCGCCTGCGCATGGAGTCGGCGCGCCGCATGCTCGATCGCACGACCTTGCCGGTGGAGCAGATCGGCCGGCAGGTGGGCTACGACGATCCGGCGTTCTTCGCGCGCCTGTTCAAGCGTGAAAGCGGGATGACGCCGAGCGGCTGGCGCAGCAGGGCGAGCTGATTCCGCCGCTGTTGTTGTATCGCGGCTCAGCCTGCGAGCAGGCGCTCGATGGCCTGCGCGTCGGGCTGCGAGATCGGCGAGAACACGATCATGCTGAGTCCTTCGGAGCCATCGACGGCGAAGGCCGAGTATTCGAGTGTCAATGCGCCGAGCGTGGGATGCTGCAAGCGCTTGCGCCCGATGCCGTGTCCGCGCACTTCGTTCTCGGCCCACAGGCGGCGGAACTCGGCGCTGGTCTGCTGCAATTCCGCGGCAAGCGCATGGGCTTCGGCGCTGCCGCCGGTCCGCGTCACGTCGACGCGAAACACGCCGAGCACGAAGCGCGCGTTCTCTTCCCAGTCGAGCAGGCGCGTGCGTGCCTTGGGATCGCAGAACAGCATTCTGAGGACGTTGCGCGCGCGCGCGGGCAGGGCGGCGTAGTCGGTCAGGAGCCTGGTGGCGGCGCGATTCCAGGCGACCACGTCCCAGCAAGGCGTCTTCACGATCGCCGCCGTGTTGGGCATGCCATCCAGCACACGCTGCAGCGCCGGCGTGACCGTGGGCGTCGGACCCGGCGCGATCGGTGGCGGTCTTTGCTGGGCGAGGAAGAACAGCATCTCGCGGCCGACCGCATCGAGCTCGAGCGCACTCGCGAGACGTTCGAGCACTTCCTCGGACGGCGATCCGCCGCGGCCTTGCTCGAGCCAGGTGTACCAGGTGACGCTGACGGCCGCGCGTGCCGCGACTTCTTCGCGCCGCAAGCCGGGTGTCCGCCTGCGGCTCGGGGCGTTCGCGTCGGGCTGCAGGCGCGAGCGCCGGTCGCGCAGGAAGCCGCCGAGCGAAGGGCCCGACGCCGCTTGCATGAGACCCTGCGAAAGAGCCGGTGTCTGCAGAAGCCTGTTAGTCGCCATACCGGTATGCGCTCCCGGCTTTTTCCGATCGTGTGCGCTCAAGAATACTGCGCCTGACTTGAACAAGGAGTCCGGGCATGAAGGTATTGGTTACGGGAGCGACGGGATTCGTCGGCAGCGCGGTCGTCGCGGAGCTGCGCGCGGCGGGACACGAAGTGATGGGCCTGGCGCGCACGGCGGCCGCCGCCGATGCGCTGTCGGCGCTCGGAGTAGGCGCGCATCGCGGTGACCTGCAGGACTTGCGCAGCCTGCGCGAGGGCGCCGCGATGGCGGACGCGGTGATCCACACCGCATTCATTCACGACTTCACGAAGTACGCGGCCAATTGCGAGATCGATCGGCAGGCGATCGAGGCGCTCGGTACCGCGCTCGCGGCCTCCGATCGTCCGCTGGTCGTGACCTCCGCGACCGGTTTGCTGCCTGCCGGGCGGGTTTCGGACGAGCAGGCCAGGCCGGCGGGCGTGCTCCCGCGCATCGCCTCCGAGCAGGCGGCGGATGCGCTCGCGCAGCGTGGCGTTCGCGTTTCGGTCGTGCGGTTGCCGCCGTCCGTGCACGGCGACGGCGACCACGGCTTCGTGCCGATGCTGATCGACTTCGCGCGCCGAAAAGGCGTCTCGGCCTATGTCGGCGAAGGCCTCAACCGCTGGTGCGCAGTGCATCGGCTCGATGCGGCACGGGTTTATCGGCGTGTGCTCGAAACCGGCGCGCGCGAATCGCGCTATCACGCGGTCGCCGAAGAAGGCATCGCGTTTCACGAGATCGCAGCGGTGATCGGCCGGCGCCTGAACCTGCCTGTCGTCGCCCCATCGGTGGCAGAAGCCCCGGCGCATTTCGAGTGGTTCGCCCACTTCGCGCAGCTCGACAGCCCGGCTTCGAGCCGGCAGACGCGCGAATGGCTCGGTTGGTCGCCGACTCAGCCTGGCCTGCTCGCCGATATCGATCGCCCCGCTTACTTCGGCGGCTGATCGCCGCCCGCGGCTTCAGAGCTTGCGCAGGCCCGGCGGCTTGTAGCGACCATCGAGCAATTCCGCCTGCGGCCAGTAAAGCCGCGCGACGACATGAAACGGCTGCTTCGGCACCGGCAGCCAGTTGGTTTCATGGGCGCTGCCGGGTGACTCGTTCTGCACGTAGAGCGTCAGCGAGCCGTCGGGGCCGTAGCGCATCGGCATGCGGTCGCTGAGCTTGTAGCGTCCGCTCGGGTGATCGACGAGCAGGCGCGTCCTGGCGTCGTAGATCGTGTACGACCAGAAGCCCTTGACGGGCGGCGGGCGATCGAAATGCAGCACGTAGCGGTTGTTGCCGTCGAGCGTGTGGCCGTCGGCGTCGAGTGCGGCGCTCATGTAGACCACTTCGGCGGATTCCGGCCCCCAGATCGCATAGTTCGCGAGCGTGGCGCGGCGCAGGAAGGCGTCGTCGCTGCCGGCGACGAGGCTGCGCGGGCCGCGCAGGTCGAGCGGATAGACCCAGCCATTGGTGGGATCGTCGAGATGCGCGACGCGCGCATGCACGCGCGCTCGCGAAGCATCGATGCCGGCCTGCATCGCGGCGCGCTGCGATGCGCTCAGTGCACTCGCATCGAAATCCGCGCCGGGCGCGATACCGATCGCGGCGTAGCGCTGCATGAGTGCCCGCTCGCTCGGGTGAATCGTGCACAGGCCCAGCACGAAGTTCAGATAGCGAACGAACTCGGGCCTGGCGCATTCGAACCAGCGCGGCGCATCAGGCTGCAGCCAGTCGATCTTCGGCGCCGGCTTCGGCGCTGCTTGCTCGAGGTAGCTCGACAGCGGTTGCAGCGAATACCGGTCCTGCAGCTTGTGCAGGGCTTCGAAATCGTCCGGACCTTCGATGGCGATGCGCATGAAGAACTTCAGCAGCCAGGTTTCGAAGACCAGCACTTCGTCGACGCCGGCCGGCGTCTCGCCGCTCCAGCCCGGGCCCGCGAACAGATAGCGGCGCGCCGCATTGCCGTGCGTGCGCGTTCCGCGGTTCAGCACGTTGTGCGTGTACAGATCTTCCATCTGGATGTTCTGGAAGCGATGCGGCTCGAACCCGGGGCTCTCGAACACCAGCGGCTCGGCGCGCAGGTCGAGCCAGCTCGACGAATACACGGTGTCGGTTCCGACCCACGGAATGTAGTTGTTGAACGTGGGCGTGGCGACGCTGCGGAAATGCTTGAAGCGGTTGACCGGCTGGCGCTCGGCCTCGGGCGCGAGTTCGAGCTGCTGCACCATGAAGCCGTAGGCCATCAGCAGCGGATAGGCGTACAGGTAGGCCTCGGCCGCGAGCGCCTGCAGCGCGTCGCCGTCGAGCGTGATCTTCTGCGTTGAAGCCATCGTGATCTCCTGCTGCGCTTGCACGCGCATCGCGGGCAGGGCGGCGAGCGCCATCAGCAACCCGCGCCGTCTGCGATTCATGGGCTCGCGTCTTCAGTTGCGACGTTCGGCCGGCACCTGGTAACGCTGCATGTAGAACGACAGCGCGCGGTAGCGCTCGTCGAGGTCGATGCCGAAATCGTCGGCAGAATAATCGTGGCCGCCGTTCTTGTGGCGCGGATGCGCGTCCAGATACTCGCGAATGCGGGCCTCGTCTTCGGCCGCGAGCGTCTTGCCGCAGACCGCGTAGATGCGTCGCACCATCGTCAGCGGGTCGGCCATCAGTTCGCGGAACTGGATGTCGACGATCGGTTGCTGCGGATGGGCCTGGCGATACGCGTTGATGCCGTTGAGCAGGCGCTCGACCGCGGACGAGATGTAATCGCCGACGACCAGCGGGTTCGGATGATCGAAGTAATTGCGAATGCCCGTGCAGGTCAGGCTGCTCAGCGAGACCGTCGCGGTGACCGGATCGCGATGCGTCTGCACGATCACCGCATCGGGGAACACCGTCATGATCTCGTCGAGATTCTCCATGTGCATCGGCGCCTTGAGCAGCCACTGGCCGCCACCGCGCAGCCACTGCAGCGTCTGCAGCACGCGCTTGAAGTAGGCGTAGCCCTGCGTGTGATCGGCGCGCTTGTAGTAGTCGACGTACGACGGCACCGCGAACGACCACTCGAAGGCCATCGAGCAGAAGCCCAGCGACAGCAGGGCGATCTCCTCTTCGGGTTCCTCGGCCTCGATCTCGTGCATCTTCATCATTTCGGGCGCGACCTGGAACAGCCGGTCGAGCGCGGCCTGGGCCGCCGCGATGCGCGGGTCGGGCTGGGCCACCGGCGCATCGGCCTGGCCGAACGGCAGCGGGAACATGAGCTCCCAGAACGGCGACCAGCGCAAGGTCGAATCGCGTGCCATCAGGCGCTGCAGGTAGGTGGTGCCCGAACGTGGGAGGCCGACGATGAAGATCGGCGCGCTCACGGGCTGATCGAGTATCCGCGGATGGCGCGTCCACAAGTCCTGCAGGCGCAGGCGCGTGACGAGCAGGTTCATCAGGCGGCGATGCGCGTTCTCGCGGCCGGCGGCATTGAGGTCGACTTCGTCGCGCAGCGAGGCGCACAGCACGCGCAGCGGTTCGGCGAACGGCCCGGGGCCGAAGTCGTCGAGGCCGGTTTCCGCGCGGGCGAGCGTCATGAGCTGCTGCGGATCGAGCGTGTAGCGCTGCTCGGCCTCGCGTAGCGCGTTCGGATCGCCCGACTGGCTGGACGGATACGCGAAATCACGCCCGCGGGCCGTGAGCTTTTCGGGCGGCGGGATCGGAATGTTCTTCAGCATGATGACTCCTCCGGAATTCTGTTGGTCTTGTCGTTTTACGCCTGCTCCAGGGCTTCCTTGCGCCCTTTGGCCGCGGTCAGCGCGAGCGCGGTGCCGAGCATTGCGGCGATGTAGGGCAGGCGTGGATCGATCTGATGCAGGCTCATCGCTGCGAGCGGCGCGATGATGTAGCCGGCCGACCACATCGCGCTGTTGAGCCCGGCGACGGCACCTTGTTCGTCGCCGCGCACCGCGTGCGAAGCTCCGGCGACGTTGCCGAGCCGCAGCAATCCATAGCCGAAGCCGCAGAGCGCGGTCGCGATCCAGATGACGAACAGGCGATCGGCGAGAATCAGGCCCAGGAAGGCGACCGCGTTGATGCCGGCACCGAGGATTTCGAGCGTGCGCGGCATGGGGCGCAGGCTCTGGACGAATACCGTCTGCGCGAGCAGCGTCGAAATCGCCGAGAACATCAGCGCGAAGCCGACGGCGCGCGGAACCTCGGCGGTCGCGACGCCGAGATGATCCATCAGGTAGAACCCCAGCGTCTGCAGCAGCGAGGCCTGCGCGAAGCTGCCGCACAAGGCGATGAGCATGGAGCTGCGCAGCCGTGCGTCGAGCGGACTCAGGCGGCCCGCTGGCGTCGCGCCTGCGACCGGCCCTTCGCTGCGCAGGCAACCGCGAACCCAGGCCCAGATCACGAGCGCGAGCGCGGCGGTCGCGAACAGCGGCGTCAGCACGCCGAGCGCGGTCAGCAGGCCGATCACGGCCGGGCCGAGCAGATTGCCGAGATTCCACGAAGCCGTGAGCCGACCGAGCGCGGTCGCGCGCTCGGCAGGCGAAACGCGGCTGACGATATAGGCCTGCGAGGCGGGCAGCGATCCGCTCGACAGGCCGCTGTAGACCAGCCGCGAGAGCAGGATCAGCGCCCACAGCGTGCCGGCTCCGATCCAGCCGGCGTAGCCGAGCAAGGCGGCGCCCGCGAACATCAATTGCGACAGCATGAAGCCGACGATGCCGGTCAGGATCACGATGCGCCGCCCGCGGCGATCGGAGTGGCGCCCCCACCAGGTCGTCATGAACGACCAGGCGATCGCGGGCAGCACATAGATCAGGCTCACGGCCTGATCGGCGATGCCGAGATCGCGCGCGACCGCAGGCAGGATCGCGAAGATCAGCGTCTGCCCGACGCCGTGCGTGAGCATGATCAGCGTCAGCGCGATCGCATCGCGCCGCGGCAAGCCCTCGGCCTTTGAGGGCGCGAATGAGCGCAGCGCATCGGCCGCCGGCGCCGGTGTCTCTGCGATCACGGGTTGCTCCGGCGGCGGCGTCATGGCGCGCGGACGGTTGCGGCTAGTCGAAGAGCACGCGCGCTTCGCGCCTGCCGTCACGCTCGATGCGGCCGACGCGGCCGCGCTGTCCCGTGCGCAAGCGCGAGAACGGAGACATGCGGGCGCTGACCGCGGTCAGCACGAGCTCGCCGTCCAGGCTTTCGACGAGCCATTCGCTTTCGTCGTAGCGCAGACCGCTGCCGTCGGCGGCTTCGAACAGGAAGATCGGTCCGAGCAGGGCCTGCACGCGGCAGGCGATGCCGAGCGAGCGCAGCTTGATCGCGGCCTGCGGCGTCGCCGTGAGTGCCCGCAGATTGCCGAGCATGCCGTGCAGGTCGCGGCCGAGTTCGCCGAGCGCATCGAGTACCGGCAGGCTCATGCCGAGCACCGCATGCGGACGAAAGCGACGCAGCACCATGTCGCTGCGAGCGGTATCGTGAGGGCCGCCTTCGGCCTGGATCCACGGAATGCCCATTCGCATCGCCGCGTTCTCGAACGGCCACCAGACGATCTCTTCGGCGCCGTCGCCGATCATGTGCACGAGTTCGGCACGCGCCAGGCCCAGTTCGGCGAACACGCGCAGCGCATGAGCGGTATCGGCCTCGATATCGCGCTCGCTGAGCGGATACGGCAGCGAGCCTGCGGCGCTGGTCGCAAGACCGACCATCCACGGTGCATCGTCGGGACGGGAGAGGAAGCGGCTGTGCAAGGAGCCTGGGTTGCTGGAAGCGGTCATCGTCGATCTCACTGCTTGGCGGTGCGCGGCATCTTGTTGCGCGGGCCGTATTTGCCGAGCTCCGCATAGGGCAGCAATTCGAGCTCGGGCGTCACGCCGACCGCCGCCTTCACCGAGGCTTCGAGCTTGCGGCGAACCAGATCGAGATCGGGGTTGCCGCCATAGCCGACGCGCAGCCTGAGCGCCGGCAGATCGCGCGCGGGACGAATCACCTGGAACAAGCCGGCCGAACATTCCTCGACGTCCTCGACGGCGCCCCAGACGTCCATCGGCAGAATGGTGTGGCCTTCGACGACGACTTCGTCGCCGGTGCGGCCCAATGTCCAGAAGCGCGCGCCGCTGCGGCCGCAGGCGCAGGGCTCGGTCGTCAGGCGCACCATGTCACCCGAGCGATAGCGGATCAGCGGGTCGACGCCATTGACGAGCGAAGTCACGCAGAGCTCGCCGACGCCGTCGCCTTCGATGGTCTTGCCGGTTTCGGGATCGACGAGTTCGACGAGCGCGATGTCCTCGTGCGCGTGCACGCCGTCGTGCAGCGGGCATTCGTGCGCGACCGCGATGTCGCCGAACGCGGTCTGGTTGTAGATGCGGCCTTGCAGGTTCCAGCTTTCGAGCACGCGGCGCACGCGCGGGCCCATCGGCTCGCCCGCGAACATCACCGCCTTGTAGCTCGACAGCACTTCGGCCATGTCGATGCCGAGCTCGCGTTGCGCATTCTCGAGCGAGTTCACGAACGGATTGCTCGCGGTGAACAGCGCGACCGGACGATAGCGGCGCGACAGCTCGACGAAGGCATAGACGTCGTCGGGCTTGTAGCTGATCAGGATCGGCGTGATGCCGAGCCGGTCGAGGCAGCGATAGACCGGCCCGCGTATGCGCATGTTGAGCATCACGACGGAATCGCCCGGCCGCGCGCCCATGAGCCAGAGATCGCGATGCGTGTTGCTCCAGAACGCCGAAGGCCCGTCGGGATCGAATCCGCAACCGTCGGGCGCCAGGCCGTCGGCGTTCCAGCGCCAGCCGAACACGGTCGGATCGCCGGTGGTTCCGGAGCTCGAGGCGATGAAGCTCAGCTCGCGCGGATCGCAGCAGAGCAGGCCGCCGAACGGATCGTCGTGCTCGTCGCGCCAGGCGCGCGACTGGTCCTTGTCCATGAACGGAGCGAGCCGCTTGAAATCGGCGATCGAGCGAATCTGCGCCGGCGTGACGCCGGCCGCTTCCCAGTTGCACCGCACGAGCGGCGAGTGCCGATAGGCATGCTCGACCATCGCGAGCAGGCGGCGCTGCTGCAGCGCCTGCAGCTCCTCGCGCGGCAGGGTTTCGACAGCGTCGAAAAAGCGCGGCTCGCTTGCGGACGCGGCTTCGAAAGCGGTGTTGCTGGACATGAAGACGATTTCCCGATCGCCCGAACCGCCGGGCTTCTCCTCGCGAATGGTGTGGGCCCGGTTCATGGACGGGGCCGCTGGTGACGCGGTTAGCATGCCACGAATAGGACACCATTTACAGCCGTCTGTGAAACCGGCCTAAACTGGCCGTCCGGAAGAGCCGAGCTGGATTTCGGCCGATAAGAGCCAGGGGACGTTTCCACACATCTATGCCCGCCAAGACCACGCGAAAAGAACCCGCGGACGCGCGCGCCGATGCGCGTACCGATGCACGCGCCGTATCGACGCGCCGGCTCAAGGACAATGCCAGCCGCAAGCCGCGCAGCAGCGACAAGTCGGATGCCGATGCGCGCGAGCGCAAGCTCGGCGAAAAGGTGGCGTTCGCGATCAAGCGCGACATCGCCGAGGCCGGCTGGCCGGTCGGCGAGGTGCTCGGCAACCAGGGCGAGCTCATGAAGCGCTACAAGGTCAGCCGCTCGACCTTGCGCGAGGCGGTGCGCCAGGTCGAACGTCACGGCGTGGCGCGCATGCGCCGCGGCATCGGCGGCGGGCTCGTGGTGCAGCAGCCGGCGCGTGGATCGGCGGTGCTCGCGCTTGCGAGCTATCTGGAGCTCGCGGCGGTCAAGCTGTCCGAGCTGTTCGAGGCGCGCGAGCTGCTCGAAGGCCTGATGGTGGAACTCGCCTGCGAGCGCGCCACCGATGCCGACCTGGCGCGCATGCGCGCGCTCTACGACCAGCTCATGGCGGGGCCGGCGGACGATCTGGCGCAGGAGGTCAAGCATCACTTCGAGCTGCGCTCGGCGATCGCGGCGCTGCCGCGCAACCCGGCGCTCGCGCTGCTGATCGAATCGCTCTATCGCGTGACCAGCGACATGCTCACGGTCTCGGCCGACGACCCGCGCCTGCCCGAACTCGCGCGCGCGTCGCGCAAGGAAAAGCGCCTGCTCGTCGACGCGCTGCTGGCCGGCGACGTCGTCGCCGGGCGGCTCGAAGTACGTAGCACCATCAAGCGCAGCCGCAAGCTCGTCGAAGCCGAGTTGCGCGAACAGGGCCTGACGTTCGAGCAGGCGAGCGCGGTGGATCTGAGCGCCGAGGCCGATCCTTCGGGCACCAGCGGGCTCTACAAGCTCGGACACCGGGTTTCGCTGCGCATCGCGCGCGACATCGCGGCGAGCGATGCGGCGCCGGGCAGCCGGCTCGGATCCGAACCCGAGCTGCGCGAGCGCTACGGCGTCAGTCGCGCGGTGTTTCGCGAGGCGTTGCGTACGCTCGAGCTGCATTGCATCGTGCAGCTGCGCCGCGGCTACAGCGGCGGCATGGTGATCGGTGTGCCTGATCCGAGCTATACCGCCGAGCTCGCGACGATCTACTTTCAGTACGCGCGGCTCAAGCCGCGTCACTTCTACGAAATGTGGCGTTCGCTGCAGCTGGCTTCGGCGCAACTCGCGGCCCAGCGCATCACCGCCGCGGGCAAGCAGCGGCTCGAAGCCGTGATCGCGGCGCAAAAGGCAGCGACGCACGAGCAGATTCCGGCCGTGCACGGCCGCCTGCACCTGGAGATCAGCGATCTGTCGGGCAACCGCGTGCTGGCCCTGTTCACGCGCATCATGTCGGACATCGCGGCCTACTATCCGACCGATATCCCGCCCGCGGAAACCTGGCAGGTGCTGTCGGGCAGCCATGCCGAAGTCGCGGCCGCGATCGGCAAGGGCGACGCGCCGCTGTCGCGCCGGCTGATGGCCCGGCACATGAAGCTCGTCGACGCCTGGTACGGCAATACCGAGCGCGAGAACTGGCTGCACTCGCTCGAAAAAACGCCCGAATCCGCCTGAGCCGGCGCGCGCCCGGGCGCCTGGGGCGTCAGCCGCCGGCGAGTTCGCGCATGTCCGACGTGGTCGGGTTCTGGATGCCGACGCCACCGTCGACCTGGAACATCTGCCCGGTGATGTAGCCCGATTCGTCCGAGGCCAGGAATACCGCGAGGTTGCCGATGTCCTCGGGCAGGCCGAGGCGCGGAACCAGCGTGTGCTTCTTGAAAGTCTCGAGCACCGGCTTGGGCCAGTTCGGAGCGCGCGTGGTCATGATCAGGCCCGGCGCGATGGTGTTGCAGCGCACGCCCTGCTTGCCGTACTGCACGGCCACGCTGCGCGAGAAGGCCTGCACGCCACCCTTGGTCGCCGCATAGGCAGTCGGCTTGTCCATGCCTTGCACGGCCGCCATCGAGGTGGTGTTGATGATCGAGCCGCCGCCGCCTTCGATCATGATCGGCAGCACGCAGCGTGTCGGATACACCGCGCTCATCAGGTTGAGCCGCACCGCGCGGTCCCAGTAGCTCCAGTCCATTTCGGTCACCGTGGTGTCGCGCGCCGAATCGGTGAAGCCGACGTTGTTGTAGAGCACGTCGATGCGCCCATAGGTCTGGTGCGCGAGCTTGACCATGGTTTCGATCGAGGCTTCGCTCGTCGCATCGAGCTGCACGGCCAGCGCTTCGCCGCCGGCCTGCTCGATCGCGTCGACGACGGCCTGCGCGGCCGCGAGATCGAGGTCCGCGACGACCACGCGCGCGCCTTCGGCCGCCATGAGCTTGGCGCTCGCGCGGCCGATGCCGAGGGCGCCGCCCGTGACGATGCAGATTTTGTTCTGAAGTCGGTTCATTTTGTTCTCTTCCAGGGCGCACGGGTGCACGACGCGACGTGCAGCTTATAATGGTGCACTATTTAGCCGCAATCGGGCCGCAGGGCATCGTGCGGATCAGATCGACAGAGGAGATCGCATGTCGTCATCGACATCGGGAAGCGTGGCCATCCTGCGCGAGCGGCCGCACCTGGCCTGCATCGTCATCGACCGTCCGGCCGCGCGCAATGCGATCGATCCGGCGATGGCCGAGGCACTCGAAGCGGCGGCCGAAGTGGTCGAATCCGATACCGACATTCGCGCCGTCGTGCTCACCGGCGCCGGCGGGCTGGCGTTCTCGGCCGGCGCGGATCTGGCGACGCTCTCCGCCGGCCGCAGCGACGAATTGCTGCGACCGCGCGGCGGCTATCTGGGGCTTTCGTCGTTTCCGCGCCGCAAGCCGTGGATCGCGGCGATCCGCGGAGTCGCCGCGGGCGGCGGGCTCGAACTCGCGCTGTCCTGCGATCTGATCGTCGCCGGTGAAACCGCGCGCCTGGGCTTGCCCGAGACGAGCCGCGGCACCATCGCCGGCGCCTGCGGCGTCTATCGCCTGCCCAAGCGCGTGCCGCGGGCGATCGCGATCGAATGGCTGGCGACGGCCGATCTGATCGCCGCCAGGCGCTGCTACGAGGTCGGACTCGTCAATCGCCTGGTGGCCGACGAGCAGGTGATCGAAGAAGCCTATGCGCTGGCCGGGCGCATTGCGCGCAACTCGCCGGTCGCGGTGCGCGAATCGCTCGCCATCGCCCGCATCGCCGCCGAAATCAGTGAAGAAGAGGCCAGAGCCCTGACCGACGCCGCGGTGTCGCGCGTCAACGCCTCGCCCGACAACCGCGAAGGGCCGGCCGCCTTTCTCGAAAAGCGCATGCCGCGCTGGAGCGAATGACCTCATGGGCAACGACAGTTCGTCCGGGCCGCTTGCGCGCCAGACCTTGGCAGCGGCCTGGCAGTCGTTCGCGGACGACATCGCGAGCGGCGCTTCCATCGTCTCGGCAGCGCCGTTCGCGAACGATCCGCGCGATCTTGCCGAAGGCCATCGCTATCTCGCGCGGCTCATCGCGTTTGCGATCCAGGAAGAGTTCGGCTTCGCCGATCCGGAGTTTCCGGCCTTTCACCGGGGGCTCGACCCGCTGGCGCCCTGGGGCGCGCCGAACGTCGACAACATCTACCTGACCGCGACGATCGACGGCCGCAGCGACTATCGCGTCTGGGCCAACGTGAGCACGATCGACGGCTTCATCCTCAATACCAACGAGGGCGTGTTTCCGATCTTTCCGGGCTTCAAGACCACGGGAGAAACGAGTTCGCGCGACCTGGTCATTGGAGAAGACGGGCACTTCGAACTGCTGCTGAGCGCCGAACGTCCGGCCGACTGGAAAGGCAACTGGATGCGGCTGACGCCGGCCGATTCGAAGTTCAGCGTGCGCCAGTACCTGAGCGATTGGGATCGGCACCTGCCGGCCGATTTCCACATCGTCAAGCTCGGCAACGAGGGCCTGACGCCGGCGCCGCTGACGCCCGAGCGCTGCGCCAAGGCGCTCGCCGACGCGGTGCATTGGGCGAAGACGCTCGCCGCCTACTATCTCAAGCGACTCGCCAACGAACTCGCCGCGAGCCGCTACAACGAGCTGCCGGTGCCGCAGAAGCGCGTGCCGGGCTCGGAGTACGTGCACTACGGCGTGACCTTCTTCGACGTCGCCGAAGACGAGGCATTGCTGATCGAGATGCCCGACGAGCCTGCTCCCTATTGGAGCTTCCAGCTCTACAACCTGTGGAACGAATCGACCGATGCGTTTCATCGCACCACCAGCATCAATCGAATGCAGGCGCGGATCGACCCAGACGGCGTACTGCGCATCGTGATCGCGCAGCGCGATCCGGGCGTGCCGAACTGGCTCGATACCGACGGCCAGCGTCGCGGCTACCTGTGGTATCGCTGGATCTGGGCCGACAAGGTTCCGTCGCCGACGGGGCGGCTCGTCAAGCTCGCGGAACTGCGCGAGCACCTGCCGGCCTTCGTTCCGCAGATTGGTGAAGCGCAGCGCCGCGAGCAGCGCGCGCGCCGTCGCGTGCATCTGGAGACGCGGTACTACCGTTGATTTCGGGGCGCTCAGCGAGCAGGCGCGGCCATGAAATAGCTGCCGCTTGCGAGCGCGAGCTTGCGGCCCTGGCGATCGAGTGCTTCGACGCTGACGGACGACAGCCGTCCACCGAGCTTGCGCAATCGCGAGATCAGCAGCACGTCGTCGACCGGTGCGGGTTCGAGTGGATCGAAACGCAGATCGGCGATGGCACCGCCGACGCCGTCGAGGCCCAGCAGCAGATAGCCGAGCGCTGCGTTCATCGCGAAGGCGAGCGCTCCGGCATCGATTCCGTCGCGCCCGCGCTCGGTGCCGAGCTCGGCCCGCCACGGCAGGCGCAACATCAGCGTGTTCGAGGTGATCGAAAGCGCCTGCAGTCCGAGCCAACGATTGCCCGGGCTCTGTGCGATGTGCGCATTGAGCGCAGCGCAATCGAGGCGGGGAGGCGTATCGCCGCCGCCGCTCATGGCTGCGTCAGATAAACCGCGCGCCCGCTCGCCAGATGCTGGCCTCGTTCGTCGCGGATCATCACGTCGACGTTGGCGAGCGTGCGCCCGAGCTTGACCACGTGCGCGGCGACGAGCAGATCGCCGGGCTTGCCGGGCCGATGGAAATCGCAGCGCAGATCGACGGTCGGCACCGTGCGACCGAGCTTGGCCGCCACGGCATAGCAGCCGCAGGAGTTCACGAGCGCGGCGAAGATGCCGCCGTGCGCGTGTCCGGTCGCTGCTGCGCCGACAAACTCCTCGCGCCAGCGCACGCGCACGACGATGCCGTCGTCGCCGATCGACTGGACCTGCTGGCCGAGCCAGACGTTGAACGGGCTCGTCGCGATGATGGCGTCGAGCGCTTCGACGCTCAGCGTGGTGCCGATGGGGTGGGGTTGCATGCAGGTTTCCTGGACTGGGTCGCGGCCGCTGGCGCGTGTCGGAGTGTTCGCGCAAAATGGTATCCCAATAGAAGGCCGTCCGTTTGCAACGGCCTCGACGATCGCGGCGATGCCGTGTGCGATGGAGGAAGACCATGTGTTCAGCCGCTTCAGTCGGGAGAAGCTCGGGTCGTTTCGCGTCTGCGTTGCGGCCGATGTGGCGCTGAGCCGTCGGTCATCGACGCAAGACTGCGCGTGCCGGTCGCGGATGCTGTGACCGAGGCCCGGTTCTCGGCGGTGTTCAACGAGCACCGTCGCGGCCTGCTGCGCTTCCTGCGGCGTCGCGTCGGCAACGAGGAGGACGCCGCCGAGATCGCGCAGGAGGCCTATCTGCGCCTGCTGCGCTATGCCGATCAGCAAGACCCGCAGGCGCTCAAGGCGCTGCTCTACCGCATCGCCATCAACCTCGTCGGCATGCGCCAGCGCGAGGCCGGCAGCCGGCATCAATCCGAGCATCTGCCGATCGAGGATTTGCCGCTGATGTCGGACGAGGCCTCGCAGGAACAGAAGCTCGTCGATCAGCAGAACC
This sequence comes from Hydrocarboniphaga effusa AP103, assembly GCF_000271305.1. Classification (GTDB taxonomy): domain Bacteria; phylum Pseudomonadota; class Gammaproteobacteria; order Nevskiales; family Nevskiaceae; genus Hydrocarboniphaga; species Hydrocarboniphaga effusa. The sequence continues at coordinate 990,577 of NZ_AKGD01000001.1, read as the reverse complement.
TGCAGCTGCTCATGAGCGCGATACGCGAGCTGCCCGAGCGATGCCGCCAGGTGTTCGTGCTGAGCCGCTTCCATGAGATGAGCTATCCGCAGATCGCCGCGCACTGCGGTGTTTCGGTGAAGATGGTCGAGAAGCACATTTCCAGGGCGCTCGCGGCTTGCCGCGAAAAGCTCGGCGAGAGGTAGGTGGGGAGCCGGTTTTCGCATTGACATGAACATGGAGTCGACGACACGGCAGGATCGGGATGGGGACCGCGCGGCGCAGGAGGCGGAGCGCTGGTTCGCACGGCTGCGCGCCGGGACGGGCTTTGCGGAGCGCGCCGCGTTCGAACGCTGGCGCGAGCACCCCGCGCATGCGCGGGCCTACGCCGAGGTCGAACGGCTCTGGAGCGAGCTCGGCAAGCTGTCCGCCGAAGAGGAATTGCGGCGCTGGTCTGCGCAGGCGCTCGCCGCCGATGCGCGCAAACGCCCGCGGCTGGCCCGGCGTTCGGGATGGCGCGCCGGTATCGCGCTCGCGGCGACGATGCTCGTCGCGATCGGAGTCGGCATCGGGCTGGGTTCGACGCGAGGGCCGCGGTCCGGGCCCGAGCCGGCGGGCGAATGGTTCGAGAGCGAAGGCGGGCAGCTGCGCAGCGTCGTGCTCGCCGACGGCTCCAAGCTCACGCTCAACGCGGGCTCCGCGGTCGAAGTCAGGCTCGGCGCACGCGAGCGTCATCTGCGGTTGAGCCGGGGCGAGGCCTTGTTCGAGGTTGCGCACGATGCGCGCCGTCCATTCGTCGTCGAGGCCGGCGCCCGCGCCGTGCGGGCGCTCGGCACGCGCTTCCAGGTGCGTCGCGAGAGCGAGGCCGTGACCGTGACCCTGCTGCAGGGCAGCGTCGCGGTCGAGCACGAAGGCGACGAGGCTTTGCGTCTCGCGCCGGGCGATCAGCTCGTCTACGACGAACGCTCGATCCGCAATCGCCGTCATGTCGATCCGGACATCGCATCGAGCTGGACGCGTGGTCGCCTGATCTTCCGCTCGACGCCGCTCGCCGAGGCGCTCGCCGAAATGAATCGCTACGCGAACCCCCCGCTGCGGCTCGGCGATGCGCGGCTCGCATCGACGCCAATCAGTGGAACACTGCGCGTCGGCGACAGTGCGTCGATGGCGCTTGCCTTGAGCGCGTTGCTGCCCTTGCAGGCGCAACCGCAAGGCGACGGAACGATTTTGCTGACGCCCAAGGTAGGGGGTTGAGCGCCGCCCGCATTTCTCTCATGGACGGACGCGTGCAAAGACCGCGCGCCGCGATCACGACATCGGTGCGACCGGAGAGAAAACGATGCGAAATGCGCAGCAGCGCAAGGGGCCCGGCTTGCCCGGCGCCCATGGGAAACAGCTGGGAATCTGTCTGATGCTCGGAGCGGCCGGCGCCGCGATGGGGCCGGCTTTTGCACAGGAACCTGCCCAGGGGCCTGCACAAGCGGAACAGGCGACGACGAGTTTCGACATTCCGGCCGGCGATCTGGCCGACGCGCTCGATCGCTATGCGGAGCAGGGCGGAACGCAGATCCTCTACACGCCGGAGCTCGTCGAAGGACGGCAGGCGGCTGCCCTGTCGGGGCGCTATCGTCCCGACCAGGCTCTGCGCCTGCTGTTGCAGGGATCGGGCTTGGAAGCTCAGGCGGTCGGTGACGGCACGCTCGTCCTGCGGCGCGGCCAGACGCCCGCGCCGCGCGCGACGCAAGCCGCGCCGGCCACGATGATCGCGGCGGCGGAGCCGGCCGCCGAAGTGTCGGCGATCGAAGAAGTGATGGTCACCGCACGGCGCAAGCAGGAACGCCAGCAGGACGTGCCGCTGGCGGTGACCGCGTTGAGCGGCACGTTTCTCGAAGACAATTCGATCAACGCGCTGTCCGATCTGAACAGCCACGTGCCGGCATTGCACGTCGACAACTTCAACTCGCCGACGACGACCAACATCGGCATTCGCGCGGTGCGCAGCACCGACATCGCGCCGGGCCAGGATTCAGCGGTCGGCGTCTACGTGGCCGAAGTGAACTTCGGCTACACGATCGGCGTGAGCCAGACGATGTACGACATGCAGTCGGTCGAAGTGCTCAAGGGCCCGCAGGGCACGCTGTTCGGACGCAATACCACGGGCGGCGCGATGCTGCTGACGCCGGCCCGGCCGACCGGCGAGACCGGCTATTCGCTGAGCGCCGGAAGCAGCTTCTTCGAGGGACGCTCGGGTTACACGGGCGTCGGCGTACTCAACCTGCCGGTCAGCGACGATCTGTGGCTGCGCGCCGGCGTGAGCCTGATCAATCGCGACGGTTATCTCACCAACGTCGCGAGCCGCACCGACACCGCCGGCTACCAGATGTCGCCATCGGTCGGCATGACCAACTTCAAGCCGCTCAACGACGACCAGTCGACGAGTTGGCGGCTGTCCGCGCTGTGGCGGCCGGCGGACGCGGTCGAAAGCTATTTCCTGTATCAGGGCTCGCATCTGAATGCGAACGGCATCGGCTACTCGATCAATGCGCTGAACCCGCAGGGTTACACCGCGCTTGTGTTCAACGGCGTGACGCTGCCGTCCGCGCAGGAGGCCTACGATCGCATCCAGGCCGAGCGCGCACGCGATTTCTGGAGCACCGAGTCCAACATCAACAGCTTCAACCGGCTCGACATGCACGTGGTGTCGAACGCGACGACCTGGAACATCGACGACGGACTGCTGCTCAAGAACATCGTCGGCTACCGGCACTTCGAGCGCGACGATTCGATCGACTTCGACGGGCTGCCGCTGCAGGTGCTCGAAGTGCGCCATCCCGACAGAGGGCACGAGTTCTCCGAAGAACTGCAGATGCAGGGCAAGAGCGCGGGCGGCGCGTTCGATTGGGTCGCCGGTCTCTACTACGCGGGGCAGGTGATCGACCGGCGCAGTACCCAGGTGGTGCTCGCCGGCGCTCCGATCACGACGCCGGTCGACACCGACAACAAGACCTATGCAGCGTTCGCGCAGGCGACCTGGCGCGTGCCGTCGGTCGAGGGGCTTTCGTTGACCGGCGGCCTGCGCTACACGCGCGACGAGCGCAAGCAGGAGAACCGGCGCATCGGCGCGGATCCGAACACCTGCCTGCTCACGAGCGGTGGCCAGGCCTTGCCGGCGGACGACTGCGTGCTGCGCGGCGAGGCGGATTACGACGAGCCGACGTATTCGCTCAGCGCGGACTACAAGTTCGATCGCGACACGCTCGTCTATCTCGCGCATCGCCGCGGCTACCGCTCGGGCGGTTTCGACTACGCGGCCACCGACACCGAAACCTTCGGCCCGTTCAAGCCCGAGTTCGTCACCGACTTCGAACTCGGTCTCAAGAAGGACTGGCGCCTCGGCGACTCCCTGCTGCGCACCAACGTCGCCGCCTACACGCAGGACTACAAGGACATCCAGCGCTTCATCAGCCGCCCGGGACAGCCCGCCGTCGGTGTGACCAACGCCGCATCGGCGACGATCAGCGGCGGTGAGCTCGAGCTGACCTTCATGCCGTTCGATGGCCTGTCGCTGAGCGGCTTCTACGGCCTCGTGTTCGCCGAATACGACGACTTCCTGACCGGAGAAGGCGATTTCAGCGACAACCAGTTCGCCCAGGCTCCGCGCGAGCAGCTGTCGCTGTCGGGCGACTGGCGGCTGCCGATCGAGACGCGCTACGGCAACGTGCACCTGCGCGCCGACTGGTATCACCAGACGCGCGTGTTCTACACCGACACCGCGCAAGGCCCCGACTACGGGCCGGCCGGCAGCCAGTATCAGAAGGCCTACGGCCTGCTGAACCTGTCGCTGGCCTGGAACTCGATCGTGGGCAGCGACTTCGATCTGTCGCTGTTCGCGCGCAACGTCGGCGAGACCAAGACCAAGCCCTTCGGCGTACAGCTCTATCGCTCGCTCGGCTACAACATCTCCTCGATCGGCGATCCGCGCGTGATCGGCCTCGAGCTCAATTACCGCTTCAATCTCTGAGGAGGATCGCGATGACGCTCAACATCGTGAATCGCATGACGGTCGGGCTCGAAATCGACGCCGACCTGCGCAATCCGCTGTCGGCGCAGGATCGTGCCGAGCTGCGCGACCTGCTGCATCGGCACGGTCTGCTGCTGTTTCGCAAGCAGCGGCTGAGCCATCCGCAGCAGATCGGGATCATGGAGTGCCTGGGCCCTGTGCTGCACGCGCCCGACGGGGTCGGCTACATCTCCACCGACGCGAGCAAGGGCGGGCTCGGCACCGGCGAGCTCGCGTTCCATTCGGACCTGTCGTTCACGCCATCACCGTTCCAGGCGATCTCGCTGCATGCGGTCGATGTCGTCGACGACGGCAGCTCGACGCGCTTCGCGAACGGCATGGCCGGCTACGCCAGGCTCCCGGCCGAGCAGAAGCGGCAACTCGCCGATGCGCGCGTGCTCTGCGCGATGCCGGTCGACATGGGCACCGACCGGCTCAACGAGAGGATTCCGCCGGCGATGCCGCAGCACTGGCAGCCGGCGATCCTTGCGCATCCGCACACCGGCGAGCCGATCCTCTACGTCAACCAGCAGCACGCGGCGCGCATCGAGGGACTCGCGCCCGAGCGCAGCGCCGAGATGCTGCGCGAGCTGTTCGCGCTGCTGTATTCGGACGACAACGTCTACGAGCACCGCTGGCACAACGGCGATCTCGTGATCTGGGACAACCTCGTGCTCCAGCATGCGCGCGGCGATCTGCAGAACAGCGGGCGGCGCACACTGCAGCGCGTCGTCGTCGCCGACAAGAGCTTCTTCGACCTGTGCCCGCAGATCGACGTGCAGGATCCGGACTACCAGCGCTGGATCAAGTCCACCGATCCGGCGGCGGACCGGCATCTGATCGAAGGCGTCGTCGAACGCGGAGCCCGGCGACTCGAGCAGGGCGGAACCCGCGCAGGCGCCTGACCGACGCGCGAACCGGCGAGGGCGCACGCGGCACCGACCTCCATCTCCCCGATTCCGTTGTTGGCATCGGGGTGCTTTTTATCGAGACCTCTCATGCAAACTGCACCGCTTTCGAGTCCGTGGACCATGCTCGGCGTGGCCGCGCTGATCAGCCTCGTCAACACCGGCTTTCCGTATTTCGGTGCGAGCCTGCTCAATACGGCGATGGCGCAGCAACTCGGATTCGAGCGCAGCCTGCTCGGACTCGGCTTCACCGTCATGCTGCTGATCCAGGGCTTGTGCGGGCCATTGATCATGCTCGCGATGCAGCGCCTCGGCATCCGCGCGACGATCACGATCGGATCGCTGATTCTCTGCATCGGTGCGACGCTGATGGCGACGGTCATCGACAGCGCGATCGGCTACATCGTCGCGTTCGGGCTCGTCGTCGGCATCGGCGTCGGCGCCTCGACCTACATCCCGACGCAGACGCTCATCGCGCACTGGTTCGATCGTCATCGGGCGCTCGCGTTCTCGATCGTGATGATCGCGGGCGGCTTCGGCGGTGTACTCGCCCCGGCGCTGCTGAGCCGCATGCTCGAAACCGGCGACGGCGATTGGCGAGCGGGCTGGAAGCTCATCGCCGCCACCGTCTTCGTGATCGCGCTGATCGCCTGGCTGCTGTTGCGCGATCGGCGTTCGTCGCAGGGCGAGGCGTCGGCCGCGGATGCCGCCGTCGCGGCGCAGTGGACGACCGCGAGGCTGCTGCGCACTCCGCTGATCTGGACCATCGTGCTCGGCGAGCTCGCGGTCGGCATGCCGATCATGAGCTTCTTCGCCCACGGCATTTCGCATCTGCGCTCGCTCGGCCACGAGCCTGCGCAAGCTTCGATCGCCGTCGGCCTGCTCGCGGCGACCGGAGCGCTGGGCCAGCTCGCGGCCGGCCTGCTCGGCGACCGGGTCGATCCACGCTACGTCTGGTGCGCCGCGCTGCTCGGCGTGACGGCTGGCCTGTCACTGATGCTGCGTGCCGACAGCGTCGCTTCGATCTATGGTTTCGGCCTGCTGCTCGGTTGCGGCTACGGCGCCGGACTGATCTGCAAGTCGGCGATGATCGGCCGCTATCTCGGCCCGGCCGTGTTCGGCAAGGTCATGGGCACGATGGCGCCCGCGAGCATCGGGCTGACCGCGCTGTCCCCTTATCTGGTCGGGCTTTCGTACGATCGCAGCGGAAGCTACGTCTATGGCTTCGGTGCGCTCGCGCTGCTCGCGCTCGTCGCGGCGGTCGCGCAGTTGTTCGCGCGGCCCGCGATCGCGCCGGTGGCGGGCGCTACGCCGGCTTGAGCAGCGCGTCGTTGGCTTCGCCGAGCGCGGGTGCGGATGCGCAAGCATCGTCGCACAGCAAGCTTCGGCTCAACGGTAGCGGCAGGGCGCCCAGTGTTCGCGCGTCGAAACGCACGCTGCGATCGAACAGGTGCGCGAGCTCGGGCCCGCTCATCGCCTCGCCGACGTTGCGCACGAGCGAGCAGCAGACGTCGAGTCCGTCCAGTCGCGCTTCCCATTCGGCGCCGCTGCGCGAGGCGATGCGCTCGGCGACGGCCTGCTGCGTCGCGGCCGGATCGCGCGCATCGTCGCGAAAGCTCGCGGGCAGCCCGATCGCTTCGCAGAAGTTCCGCCAGAACTTTTCCTCGACGGCCGCGACCGCGAGATGGCGGCCGTCGAGCGTGCGGTAGAGCTGGTAGCGTGGCGAGCCACCCGTCGCCGGACTGTAGCCGGCCTTCGGTTCGACGCCGAGCGCTTGACGGTCGGCGATCGCCTCGTACAGAAACGGCAGCAGGCCGTCGCGCATCGCGATCTCGACGCGGCAGCCACGGCCGCTCGCGTCTCGCCGGCGCAATGCGAGCAGGACGTTGAGCACGGCCGGATAGCTGCCGCCCGCGATGTCGGCGACGAGCGCGGCGGGCAGCACGGGTGCGCCGTCGCCGCCGGCCGCGAGCGAGAGCAGTCCGCTCTCGGCGGCGTAGGTCAGATCGTGCCCGGGCCTGTTGGCTTCGGGACCGTCGCTACGGTAGCCGGCGATGCTCACGTAGATCAGGCGCGGATTGATCGCGGCGAGCGTCTCGTAGCCGAGGCCGAGCCTTTGCATCACGCCGGGGCGAAACTGCTCGATCAGCACGTCCGCGCTCTCGACGAGCGGCCGCAGCGCGGCTCGCGCCGTCTCGGATTTCAGGTCGAGCGCGAGGCTGCGCTTGCCACGGTTGAGCAATGCGAAATAGTGCGGATCGCGGCGCATCGCATCGCCGCCGTCCGGCCGCTCGATCTTGATGACCTCGGCGCCGGCCTCGGCGAGCATCAGCGTGGCGAGCGGCCCGGGCAGCAGCGTGCTGAAGTCGAGTACGCGCAGCCCCGCGAGCGCGGCACTCACGAAGCCGCCTCGCCGAGGATGCGCTTGCGCAGCACTTCCTTGCGCACCTTGCCCGATGCCGTGCGCGGCAGCTCGCTGACGAGTTCGAGACGTTCCGGATACTTGAACTTGGCGACCTGCCGGTCGCGCAGGAAATCGATCAGCTTCGCGAGCGTCGGCGCCGCGCCGGCGGCCGGCACCACGACCGCGCAGGCACGTTGGCCGAGGCGCTCGTCGGGCAGGCCGATCACGGCCACTTCGGCGACGCCCGGAGCCCGATAGAGCAGGTCTTCGATCTCGCGCGGGCTGATGTTCTCGCCGCCGCGAATGATGATCTCCTTGCGTCGTCCGACGATGCGCAGATAGCCGTCGGCGTCGACGATGCCGAGATCGCCGCTGCGGATGTAGCCTTCGTCGTCGAACGCCGCCGCGGTATGCCCGGCATCGAGATAGCCGAGGCAGACGTTGGGGCCGCGATAGACGATCTCCCCGGGCTCGCCGGTCGGCAGCGCCCGGCCTTCGGCGTCGACGATCCTGTAGTCGATGCCCGGATTGAAGCGGCCGTCCGAGCTTGTGATGCGCTCGATGCCGTCGTCGGCGCGATTGATGGTGATGTTTTGCCCTTCGGACTGGCCGAACGCGGCGACGAGCCGCGCCCCGAGACATTCGCGGACCCGCAGCACGAGATCGCGCGGTATCGGCGCACCGGCCGAGAACGCGTAGCGGAAGCGTGCCGGCTTCAGAGCCGAAGCCTGCGCCGCGGCGACGAGATCGGTGTAGAAGGTCGTCGCTCCCCACATCATCGTGCACTTCTCGCGCGCGATGCTCTGCAGCGCGGTCTGCGCGTTCCACTGCTCCTCGAAGACGATGCGCGCCCCGACGAACAGCGCGAGCTCGACGCCGAAGATCGCGCCGGTGCCATGGCCGACCGGGCTCGGCGTGTAGATCGCATCGTCATAGCCGAGTCCGAAGTAGTGCCGATGCAGGCGCAGCGGATAGCTCAGCGTGTTCCACGAATGCAGCACGCCCTTCGGATTCGATTCGGTTCCCGAGGTGAACAGGATCGCGCGCAGCGCATCGGCGTCGACGCGCAGCGCATCGACGACGGCTCCATGCCGTTGCTCCCAGGCCTGTTCGACGAGCGCATCGACCGCCCGCGCCCACGCGGGCACACGTTCACCGACGACGAAGATCTCGCGCAGCTTCGGCAGGCGCTCGCGCAGTTCGGCGGCCATCGCCACGTGATCGAAACCGCGATGTTCGCTCGGGATCACGAGCGCGGCCGCGTTCGCGGTCTCGAGCTGATAGTGCAGATCGCCCGCCCGCAGGTTCGGCGTCAGCGGAAGATAGGCGACGCCGATGCGCGCCGCGGCCTGCTGGAACCAGGCGAATTCGCGCTGGTTCGGCAGCTGGATCGCGAGCACGTCGCCGGGACGCAGGCCGAGCGCCCAGAGCGCGCAGGCCAGGCCTTGCACCACGCGCTCGAGTTCGTCGTAGCGCATCGAGCCGCGTCCGTCGGTGAGCGCGATGTTGCCCGGAGCCGACAGCGCGTGCCGCGTGAGCAGGCGCGGCACCGGCTGCGTGCTCCACCAGCCGGCCTGCCGATACCGTGCCGCCCGCTCGGCGTGATGCGCGGGCAGGGTGGCGCTCATCGGCCGAAGATGCCGCGCGAGATCACCAGGCGCTGGATCTCGGAAGTGCCGTCCCAGATCTCGGTGACCCGGGCTTCCCTGTACATCTGCTCGACGATGCTGCCTTTCTTCGCGCCCCAGGCGCCGAAGATCTGCAATGCCTTGTGCGTCACGCGCGTCGCCATCTCGGTCGCATAGAGCTTGGCCATCGCGGCCTGCGTTCCGAGCGGATGCCCGGCGTCGAGCTGGGCCGCGGCCTGCAGCGTGACGAGGCGCGCCGCATGCAGGTCGACGGCCATGTCCGCGCCCATGAAGGCGATGGTCTGGTGCCTGTGCAAGGCCTGGCCGAAGCTCGTGCGCGTCTTCGCGTGCTCGACCGCGGCCTCGAAGGCCGCTTGCGCGATGCCGATCGCATGCGCCGCGGTCAGCAGGCGCACGAAGTCGAGCGAATGCATCATCTGCGCGAAGCCGCGTCCGACTTCGCCGAGCAAGGCCTCGTCGGGCACGCGCACGTCGTCGAGGATGAGCTCGCCATGCACGGTGCCGCGGGCGCCGAGCTTCGAATAGATCTCGCCGGTGCGAAAGCCCGGCGCGCCCTTCTCGATCACGAAGCTCGACACGCCCTTGGAACCCGCGTCCGGGTCGGTCTTGAGCGAGACCACGGTGAGGTCGGCGCGCCCGAGATTGCCGATCCAGGCCTTCTTGCCGTTGAGCCTCCAGCCTTCGCCGTCGCGCACGGCGGTGCTGCAGATCGCGGCGGCATCCGAGCCGCAATGATCCTCGGTCAGCGCGAAGCTCAGCTTGAGCTCGCCGCGCGCGACTCCGGGCAGATATTTCCGCTTCTGCTGCGGTGTGCCGAAGCCGGCGATCGACATGACGCCGCCGGCCCAGGTCAGCAGCAGCGCGGCGGTCGACGGACAGCCGCGTGCGAGCTCCTCGACGATCAGGCAGGCGCTTGTCGAATCGGCCTGCATGCCACCGTATTCGCGCGGAACCGTGAGTCCGCAGTACCCGCTGTCGATGAGTGCTTGCAAGCCTTCTTCGGGGTAACGCTCGCGAAAGTCGACATCGTGTGCATGCGGTCGCAGGCGCTCGTCGGCGATGCGGCGGGCCTGTTCGCGAACCGCCTGTTGCCGCGGATTCAGATCGAGATTCATGGGCTCTCCTCAGCCGTCGACGCGGAACTGCTCGGGAACGCCGAGCGGCCAGTTGGTGCCCCAGCACTGCATGCCGCCGTCGACCTGCAGCACCTCGCCGGTGATGAACTTGCCGCTCGCCGCGCACAGGTAGATCACCGCTTCGGCGATGTCCCAGACGTCACCTCGCCTGCGCAGCGGGTTGCCCTTGCCTCCGCGCTCGATGGTCTCGGGCGGATACTGGTTGAGCCCTTCGGTTTCGATCGTGCCGGGCGCGATGCAATTGACGCGGATGTCGAGCGGAGCCCATTCCACCGCGACCGACTTGCTCAGGTAGGCCACGCCCGCGCGCGCCGCGGCCGTATGCGCGGACTGCGGAATGCCGCGCTTGTAGTTGGCGATGATGTTGACGACGCTGCCGGCCTGCTTGCGATCGCGCCAGCGCCTGGCGGCCGCCTGCATCATGTACCAGGTGCCGTTGAGATTGGTGTCGACGACCGCGAGCCAGCCTTTCACCGAGAAGTCGATCGCGTTCTGCGGAAACTGCCCGCCGGCGCTGTTGACGAGCGCATCGATCTGCCCGTGGCGTTCGAACAGTTCGTCCATGAGCCTGTCGACGCGCTCGGCGTCGCGGATCGTCATCGCATGGCATTCGAACGATTTGCCGAGCAGGCGCTGCGCATCTGTGCTCGCGCGCTGCAGCTTGTCCGCATCGCGTCCGCAGATGATCACGTTCGCCCCGAGGCGGGCCGCGAGAAACGCGGTGGCGCGCCCCATGCCGCTGCCGCCGCCCGAGACCAGCAGCGTGCGTCCCGCGAGCAGTCCGGGCGCATAGACGGTGGGCTGCTCGGCGAGCTGCTCTGGCGTGAAGCCCCAGGCGCGCGGAGCCATTGGCTGTACGTACTGCGTCGAGCTCATGACGAGGAATCCGGTGTGAGATAAGTGCCGGTGCCGCTCGCGAGCAGGCGCTGCTGTTCGTCGCTGACGACGATACGCACGCTCGAGAGCGGTCTTGTGGAATGAAGGATTTCGGCGCGCGCGATCGCCTCTCCCGAAACGAAGGGACGCAGGTAATCGCTGCGCAGATCGACGGTCACCGCGGGCCGGCCGTGCAGGCTCGCGAGCGCGTAGGAGCCGGCGACGTCGATCAGCGAGGCGATCGCCCCGCCGTGCACTTCGTCGCGATCGGGCCGGCCGCCGAGGTCGGACTTCCAGCGCAGGCGCAGCTCGATCGATCCGGCCTCGGCCTGCGTGACGACGAGGCCGAGCCAGGCGTTGAACGGCGAGGCGCGCAGGCGCGCATTCATCGCTTCGATCGACATCGCGCAGGGGCGACGATCGGCTTTCACGCGTTCGGCATCCGCCCCGGCCCCGGCCAGGGTTTCCATTCGGTGTAGCGCTGCAGTTCCTGGGGCTGGTTCTCGACGAGCCGTGCGGCGTCGGGGTTCATGAATTCGTCGTAGTGCCCGGCAATCGCCTCGGGCGTCGCCTGCGCATCGAACCAGCCGTGCGTGTTGAACCAGGCCGTGCGCGAGATGCGCCCGCCTCCGCAGCTGAAGACTTCGCCGCTGGCCTGCACGGCTTCGGAGAGCAGGAACAGGGCCGGAGCCGCGATCAGCGCGGGCGAAAAGCCCTGGTCTATCCAGTCACGGAAAGGCCCGGGTGGAATGCGCGCGGTCATCGCGGTGCTCGCGACCGGCAGCATCGCGTTGACCTTGATGTCGAGCTCGCGGCCTTCGCGCGCATTGTCCTTGGTCAGCGAGATGAGTCCGCCCTTGGAAGCCGCATACGCCGCGCTGCGGCCCATGCCGAGCGCCGCGTTCGAGGCGATGTTGAGAATGCGGCCGTAGCGCTGCTTGCGAAGACTCGGCCAGGCCGCGTGCGTGAGGGCGTAGGGGCCGAGCAGATTGACCTGCAAGACGCGCAGCACGTCGTCTTCCGCGATGTCGGAGAAGGCCCCGGGCGCGGAAGTGCCGGCGCAGTTGACGAGCAGATCGAGCCGGCCGAAAGCCTGCATCGCGTGATCGACGATCCTGCGTCCGGCCGCAAAATCGCCGACCGCGGTTTCGTCGCCAACCGCGACGCCGCCTGCAGCGCGTATCTCGGCGGCGGTGGCCTGCGCTTCCTGCACGTCGTTGACGAGAACCCGGGCTCCGCGAGCCGCGAGCGCCGCAGCGATCGCGCGCCCGATGCCGCTGGCCGCGCCGGTGACGATCGCGACGCGATCGCTGAAATCGATGACCCCGATGGCTGTCGTCATGTCTTGTCCGCGCCGATCTTTCGAGGCGATCGATACGTGTCGATCGTCGTATGGTGATTTCCCCTTTCAATAGTATACCATTTAGGAAGCGACCGGCGACGCGATCGCGATCGACCGAAAACACGCGCCGTGCGAGCGCGAGGAGAAAGAATGGCTTCTGGCGACATGGCCGACGATGCGATTCCGCGAGGACGCTTGCGCGGCAAGGTGGCGGTCATTACGGGCGCGAGCTACGGCATCGGTCGCGGAGTCGCACTGCGATTCGCCAGGGAAGGCGCGCGACTCGTGCTCTGTTCACGCACCGCTGCTCGCGCCAGCGACATGCTCGACGCGTTGCGTGCGATCACGCCGGCCGTGCATTACGTTCCGGCAGACGTCGGCATCCGGTCCGAGATCGAACACGTGATCGCCGAAGCGGTGCGCGTCTACGGGCGCGTCGATGCCTTGATCAACAACGCGCAAACGGTGATGCCGTGGACACCGCTGGAGGACAAGCCCGACGACGACTGGCAGCAGACGCTGCAGTCGGGCTTGCAGGCGACGCTGTGGGCGATGCGCGCCGCGTTCCCGCTCATGAAGGCGCAGGGCGGCGGACGCATCGTCAACTTCGGTTCGATCTTCGGTGTCAACGGTAGCCGTTGGGCGGCCGATTACGCGGCCTGCAAGGAGGCCATACGCGGGCTGACGCGCACGGCCGCGAACGAATGGGGCCGCCACGGCATCACCGTCAACGTGGTGTTGCCGGCTGCCGAAAGCGACGCGACGAAGTCGTTCAAGCAGAACCATCCGGCCGCATACCAGCTCATGCGTGGACGTGTTCCGTTGCATCGGCACGGCGATCCGGAAGCCGACATCGGCGGCGCGATCCTCGGCCTGGTCGCGGACGAAGGCCGCTTCATCACGGGCGAGACTTTCTTCCTCGACGGCGGACTCGGCATTTCGCGGCCGGTGCAGGCGCATCAGCCGCACCTGAGGCACTGACATGAGCGGACTGCTCGAATACAAGGTCGCGCTCGTCGTCGGCGCGGGACGTCATCCGGGGCTCGGCATCGCCCAGCGATTCGCGCGCGAGGGTGCGAAGCTGCTGCTGATCGATCGTGACGAAAGGGCCTTGAAAGCACATGCCGGGACTCTCGGCGCGAGCGTCTTCGTCGCCGCGCCGGGCGACAAGCGCGCTTTGCTCGGCGCCATCGCCGAGGCGATCGCGGTGCATGGCCGCGTCGACATTCTCGTCAACGCGGCGGCCGAAGCTCCGCGCTGGCAGCGGCTGGAAGCGATGGACGACGCCGACTACGACGCCGCATTCGCGCAAGGCTTTTCGGCCGCGCGCTGGGCCATGCTCGCGGTGCAGCCGTCCATGCGCGAACAGGGCGGCGGACGCATCCTCAATCTCGGTTCGGTCTACGGCGAAAACGTGGCCGAATACATCGGCGCCTACGCGGCCGCGGCCGAGGCCTTGCGGGCACTCACGCGCACGGCCGCGCAGGAGTGGGGCGCCGACGGCATTCTCGTCAACGTGCTGATGGCGAGCGTCGACGACGAGCGCTTTCGCGACTACGCCCAGCGTCATGCAGAGCACGTCGAGCGCAGCTTGCCACTCGTGGCCCTGCAGCGCTTCGGCGATCCCGTCGAGGACATCGGCGGCGCCGCGGTGATGCTCGCCGGCGAAGATGGCCGCTACGTCACCGGCAGCACGATTCATGCGGACGGCGGCTATCACATGGCCGGCCCGGTTTACGTTCCGATTCTGGAGACGATCCCATGACGGCAGCGCTGGCGCGGCGTTTCGAGAACAAGGTCGCGCTCGTCACTGGCGCCGGCGCGGGCATTGGACGCGCGGTCGCACTGAGGCTCGTCGAAGAAGGGGCACGGGTGTTCGCGGTGAGCCGTGGAGACAATGTCGACGAACTCGCCGCCCTGCATCCGCAGCGCATCATCGCGCACCGTGCGGACGTGGGCGTTCCCGAGCAGATCGAGGCGATGGTCGCGGCCTGCGTCGAACGCTGCGGCCGCATCGACGTGCTCTGCAACAACGCCGGAATTTCGCATGGCGGAACGCCGCTGCACGAGATCGATCTCGTGCTCTGGGACCGCATCATGGACGTGAACCTGCGCGGGGCCTTTGTCGTGCTCAAGCACGTGCTGCCGGTGATGATGCGTCAGCGCAGCGGATCGATCATCAACATGTCGTCGGTCGGCGGCATGCGTCCGGCCGTGGGCTCGGCGGCGTACATCGTCGGCAAGGCCGGGCTCAACATGCTCACCAGGATCGCGGCGCTCGAATACGTGGACCACGGCATCCGCATCAATGCGGTCGCGCCGGGCACCATCCGCACGCCACTGGTCGAACGATCGGGAGCCGCCCTGATCGAATTCAAGGAATCGGTCACGCCGATGCACAGGCTCGGAACACCCGAGGAAATCGCCGCGTTGACCGCTTTCCTGGCCTCCGACGAGGCCTCGTACATCACCGGTGCGATCTACGCGATCGACGGTGGACGCTGCGCCGAATAGGCCAGCACACGCGACTCATCCGGAGATTGGCATGACCCAGCAGAACCCGTCCTTCGTCGCCAGCGAAGCCGCCTTGCACGAAGCGGCCGCCAAGCGCAGCGGCATGCGCGATTTCGGTTCACAGGACTATCGTCTCGCGCTGCGCAAGCTGTTGCAGGCGCTCGACCAGGACACGCAGCTCACGCCCGAAGGCTGGCGCAAGTATTTCGACCGCATCGTGCAGGTGCTCGTGAGCCGGACCTGGTCGCAGAAGGGCTGGCGCGAGCATCCCGACAGCCTGTCCTACGAACTCAAGCCGCCGATCGTCATCACCGGCCTGCCGCGTACCGGCACCACCGCGCTGCATCGCGTGCTGGCCATGGACCCGCAGTTCCAGGGGCTCGAATACTGGCTCATCGACAATCCCATGCCGCGTCCGCCGCGTTCGGAGTGGGACGCGAACCCGTTGTTCAAGCGTGCGGTCGACGAACTCGAAACCCTGTATCGCGAAGTGCCGGCGATGAAAGCCGCGCATCCGATCATCGCCGACGAGGTCTACGAATGCCTGCTGCTCACGCGCCAGGATTTCCTCTCGATCGACTGGACCACGAACGCGAACATCCCGAGCTATCAGCAATGGTGGCTCGAGCAGGACACCGAGGCGATGTGGCGCCGCTACCGCGACAACCTGCGCCTGATCGGCCTGCATGAGCGCGACAAGACCTGGCTGCTCAAGAATCCGGCTTCGTTGTTCGGGCTCGCCGGATTCATGAAAGTGTTCCCGCAGGCGACGATCATCCAGACCCATCGCAACCCGATCACATCCGTGGCCTCGGGCGCGAGCCTTGCGCGCATGGCCCGCATTCCGTACGAAGGCGCGGACACGAGCCGCACCGCCGCCGCGCGTCGCGAAGTGGATCTCTGGGGCCGCGGCATCGAAATGGCGATGGAGGTGCGCAGGCAGTATCCGGACCGCTACGTCGACGTCTACTTCTCCGATTTCGCGAGCAAGCCGATGGACACGATCGAGCGCATCTACGCGGGTTGCGGACTCACGCTGAGCGATGCGGCGGCCGCGGCGATGCAGCGCTGGCTCGCCGAGAATCCGCAGAACAAGCACGGCGAGCACAAGTATTCGCTCGAAGGCACCGGTATTACGGAAGACGATATCCACCGCCGCTTCGAGCCCTACATCGATCTCTACGGGCTCGCCGCATGAGTCAGGTGCGCTGCACGATCGCGGACGGTGTTTGCGAGATCCGGCTCGATCGCCCCGAGAAGCTCAACGCGATCACGCCGGGCATGTGGATCGAGCTCAACGAAGCGCTCGATCGCGCGGAAACCGACGACCAGGTGCGCGTGATCCTGTTCAGTGCGGCCGGAAAATCGTTTTGCGTCGGCGCCGATCTGAACGCGTTCAGCGCCGACAACATGGGCGACGAAGTGCCGTCCGGACTCGACAATCCGGGAGGTCGGCTGACGGCACGGCTGCCGCAGATCGACAAGCTCGTGATGGCGGCGGTGCAAGGCCATGTGATCGGCTTCGGCGTGAGCCTGGTCTTGCAATGCGATGTCGTGCTCGCCGCACCGACGGCCCGCTTCGCCTTGCCGTTCGTGCAGCGCGGCTTCGTTCCCGAGGGCGGAAGCTCGATCTCGCTCGTGCAGCGCGTCGGCTATCTGCGCGCCGCGCAGATGATGCTCGCGGGCGAGGCCATCGACGCATCCACCGCGAAGGACTGGGCGCTGGTGACGCATATCGTCGACGAAGCGGCCTTGCGCGAACAGGCGATCGAGACGGCTCGCCGCATCGCCGGATCGCCGCCGGGCGCCTTGCGGCGCACGCGCGAACTGCTGCGCAGGCCTTCGAACGAGATCGCCGAGCAGATGCGGCGCGAGTCCGACGCGTTCACCGCGCAGCTGCGCTCGGACGAGTCCCGGGAAGCGATCGCCGCGTTCCTCGAAAAGCGCAAGCCCGATTTCTCGCGCTTTCGCTGAGGGTCATTGATGAACGCCGAGCGCAAGCGCCTCGCGCTGATCACCGGCGCAGCGAGCGGCATCGGCTACGGCATCGCGCGGGCAGCGGGGCGAGAGGGTTTTCGCATCGTGCTCGCGGACATCGACGAATCCGCTTCGAAGCGGGCGGCGGCGAGCCTCGGCGCCGAAGGCATCGAGGCGCTGCCGCTTCGGCTCGACGTCGGCAGCGACGCCGCCTGGCAGCAGGCCTCGGAGCTCGTCGAATCGCAGGCCGCCGGACTCGATCTGCTCGTCAACAACGCCGGCATCACCGGCACCGGCCGCCCGGTCGCCGAGCTCGAAGCCGCGGAATGGCGGCGCATCATCGAGGTCAATCTGACCGGGCTTTTCCTCGGCACGCGAACGATGCTGCCGCTGTTGCGCAAGCCTGCGGGCGGAGCGCACATCGTCAACACCGCGTCGATGGGCGCGCTGCTTCCGTACGCGGGCGGCGCGAGCTACACCGCGAGCAAGGCCGGGATGCTCGCCTTCAGCGAATGCCTGCGCCAGGAGCTCGAAGGCTCCGGCATCGGTGTTTCGGTGCTGTTGCCGGCGCAGGTTCGCACCCGGCTGTTCGATACGTCCGCCGGAGCGCTCGATCCGGATACCGGCGACGCGATGTCGCGCCGCGCAGCGCAGGTCGCGAGCCTGCAGCGCGATGGGCTCGATCCGCTCGTGGTCGGCGAACGGGTGATGCGCGCGGTACGCGAGCGTGAGTTCTACGTGTTCACGCATCCGGAGCTCGAACCGATCGTCACGCAACGCTTCTCGGCCATGCTGACGGCGATGCGCGATCCGCCGCGTTCGGTCGTCAGCCCGCAGGCGCCGACAAGTTCGTGAATCCACCATCGACCACGAGTTCGTGGCCGTTGACGTAGTCCGCGGCCTCGCTCGCCAGAAACAGCGCGGCATTCGCGATGTCCCAGGCGGTACCCTGGCGGCCGGTCGGCGACAGCCGATGGCGCGCCTCGGTGTAGCGTCGGACTTGCGCTTCGTCGAGCCCCGATGCGAGCAGGCTGTCGCGTACCATCGGGGTGTCGATCATGCCGGGAACGACGCTGTTGCAGCGGATGCCGTCCGCCGCGAACTCGGCCGCGAGTGTCTTCGTGAGCATGCCGAGCGCGGCCTTGGACGCCGCATAGGCGTGCGGGGGCGCAGTCGTGGTGCGCAGCGCGGCGATCGACGAGACGTTGACGATGCGGCCATGAGCCTGCCGCCGCATGATCGGAACGACCGCACGGGCGGCCACGAACACGCTGCGCACGTTGACCGAGAAGCAGCGGTCCCATTCCGCCTCGTCGGACTCGAACAGCCCGCCGCGCGAACTGATGCCGACGTTGTTGACGAGTATGTCGATGCGGCCGAAACGGGTCTCGGCGAGCCGAGTCACGCGCCGCACATCGTCGCCGTCCGCAACGTCGGCGACGAATCCTTCGGCACGCAGCCCCTCGTTGCGCAGCTTCGCGAGGCTGTTGTCGAGTGCCTGCGCATCATGATCGACGAGCAGCAGCTGCGCGCCTTCGCGCGCGAGCAGCAAAGCGATCGCCTGACCGTTGCCGAGTCCTTCACCGCGGCAGCCGGCGCCGCTGACGATGGCGACGCGGCTTTCGAGCCGCTTGCCCGAAGTGCTCATCCGAGCGCGCGATCGTGCCGCCGTCGACCGGCAGCTCGAGGCCAGTGATGAACGAGGCCGCTCGCCGTCGCGAAGGCGAGCGCGCCGACCTGGCCGACGCCCGGGCCATCGACGAGCGCGGTTCGGCCCTCGAGCGAAACCTTCATCTCAGGCGCCGGACTTGAGCGGCGAGGGCAGGGCATTGGCGAGGCCGCGCTCGAACACGCCGCGATCGCCGGTTTCGAACAGCGGGAAGAAGCCTTGCGCGGTGATCTTCCAGCCGCCGTCCTCGCCCGCAGCGCGCACGAGGCCGTCCATCGTAGATGCCGCCGCAGCTCCAGACGTCCTGCCCGATGCGATGGTTCGAGACCACGTAGGCGCGCGACTTCGCGGTGTCGCCGTCCAGCGTCACGACGACGTTGGTGACCCTGTGCTGGGTGACGTCGAAGGCGTCGACGAGGCTCTTCCAGTACGGCATCAGCGTTTCGCGATCGATGCTGCGCACTTCGTCCTTGAGCGTGCTGCTGTAGTCGATGGTGATCCGCTCGGCGTAGCGCCTGCGGTAGCGCTCCCAGTCGCCGGGCTTGCGGCTGTCGCCGAGCATCGAATTGGTGACGATGAACTCGGCCACTTCCTGGCGGTCGAGCGCGGCTTGCAGGCGGTCCTCGAGCGGCATCTCGATACTCCCGTGAGCGCGAGGCGCGCTAGTAGTGATAGCGCCGCATGATCGCGGCGCGGCGCGCATCGATGTTGCGCTTGCGCTCTTCGCGGCTCACGCGAGGTGTCGCGGCCGGCAGTTCCTGGTGCAGGTCGGCGAGCTTGACCTTGCGCACGTCGGGAACGTTGACCTTGCTGGTCTTGTACCAGCGGAACTGCGCGATGCCGTGCAGGCATCCGATCGCGTCGAGCCAGTTCGGCACGCCGGGATCCTGCGTCGACAGCACGAGCCGGGCGTGGCCGTCGGCGTCGACGTGCGCCTGCGCGCCGTTCAGGCAGCTCTGGTGCTGTAGGTAATCCGCGGTGCCGCCCCAGACATCGCCGAGATGGATGTTCCAGTACATCGTCTGCGGAATCTCGACGTCGATGATGAGCGCCTCGTCGGCCTCGATCTCGTAGGGCAGCAGCAAGTAGACCGCGACCGGATGCGAGCCGCCCTTGGTGTTGACGTTGCTCTGGTGGAATCGGTTGATGCCGGTGCGCTGCGGATTCGTCGTGATGTGCGGCTGGAAATGCTCGACGACGAAATTCATGAGCCGCAGGCAGCCATCGAGGCGGCGCTCGAGTTCGGCTTCGGGAAGAAAGCATGGGCCGGCGGGAAGACCGTCGTGGAGTTCGATGTGCAGTTCGGCGCCGCGCGTGTTGACCCAGTCGTAATGCGTGTCACGGATCAGCAGCACGTTGTTGCGTGAGCTCGGATCGAGCTTGATCCAGTGCTTGCCGGGACCGGGATCGGTCGCCGAGAGGATGTATTCGAAGTTGCCGTCCGCGTCGAGGATGCCTTCGGGCTGGTAGTTGCCGAACACGGTCGGCTCGTCGTCGCACCAGTGGCTGCGGTTGACCTGGATGTCGAGCCACAGCGTGTTGCCGCGATGTCCCCAGACCCGATACGTGCGTGTGCCGTCGATGAAGGCCCAGCGATAGTGGAAGTCAGGGTTCGGCAGCGTCCAGGTGAAGATGTTCGGCTCGAAGGTGCTGTGCACGTAGAAAGCCGGGTACGTCTGCTTGGGCGCAAAGCAAGTGGTGAACGCCGAGGCCTGCGCGTTCATCAGAAAATAGTGCGCGGCCGCGTGTGTCTCGGGGCGCCACACCATCTCGGTTGCGAAGATGCGCTGGCGCAGCGCTTCGAGGCCTTCGAGATAGCGCTTCCAGGCCGCGTCCATTGCGGGCGAGATGGCGGCGCCCTGTTGCAGCTGCGATGTCGAAGTCGGCATGGTGACGCCTCAGCGCGCGGACGGCAGGCGGAAGCTTTCGTGCTTGCGCGCGTACCAGTCGAGATAGGGCTTGAACGCGGTGTCGATCTCGTCCGCGCTGTAGCCGACATCGGCCAGCGAATGCTTGTGCTTGCCGTGGCCGTGCGTCTTCTTGGCCTCGTTGTCCGCGTAGTGCTGCAAGCCGCGCTGCGTCGCATCGGTGAACGGCAGATCGAAGCGCGCGTAGAGGCGGCGCATGGTTTCGACCGGCTGCTGGATCAGGTCCTGGAACTCGATGTCGTAGAAGTGGCTGTCGACCGCCGGATCCTTGCGCGCCTCGACCATGCGGCGAGAGCCTTCGGCTTCGGCGGCGAGAAAGCTCGCGGCGACTTCCTTGGGATCGACCTGGTCGGACCAGAGCTTGCGCAGCTCGGTGATGTTGCTCGCGAGCGAGGACATGATCTGCGCGGGCGCGCGATGCGTGTAGAGCAGGATCGCGTCCGGATAGGTGGCGAGCAGGTCGGGCAGGAAGTGCGAATGCTCGGGCGTCTTGAGCACCCAGCGTTCGCCCGCGTAGTTCGCCTGCAGGTTCTGCAGGAACTGCTGGTGGAAGCCGTAGACGCCGCGCCAGTCGGCATCGTCCATCGCGTATTTGGCGAAGGTCGGAATGTTGATGTAGGCCGGGAACACCATGCACGCGAAGGTGTGCTCGAAGATGAAGCCGCATTCCTCGGGCAGCCGCGAGTCGAACGGATGCGTGGCCTGCAGGCCTTCGGAGCCGAAGCCGTCGCTCATGAGCTGGTTCTGCACTTCGGCGATGCGCGGATCGGTCTCGTAGGTGTCGCGGCTCGGCGGCGGAACCGAGCGGAAGATTTCCCACATGCGCGGAACGCGATGCGCCGGATCGAACGACAGCAGCGACAGCAGGTTCGATGTGCCGCTGCGCGGCAGGCCGAGGATGAAGATCGGCCGCGTGATCGTCTGCTGCGCGACTTCGGGGTGCCTGGCGCGCCAGTCGTAGATGCGCAGGCGGTTGCACAGCAGGCCGTCGATGCGGCTCAGCATGCGTTCGCGACCGAGATCGGACAGCCGGGCCTCGCGCTGCATGGTGTCGAGCAGCAGCTGCAGCCCGGTGCGGAAATCCTGCTCGCCCCACTGGTTCATGCCGGTGGTTTTCTCGGCGGCGGCGATGAGGTCTTGGGCGGTGACGGTACGGCTCGACATCGAATCTCTCCTCGGAATCGGGCGGATGGATCGCTCCGGGGCGGAACGTGGCTGCCGCTCTCGATCGAGCATAAATGGTGCACTCAATGAGTGCAACGCTTGAAGCGTTTCAGTCTGTTTAGGCGTTTTAAGCGCCATGGCCTTGACAATTGGTGCACTGTTAACAATGCTGCCGAACATAAGGAGCGGTCGCGCACGATGGGGATCCGGCCCTGGCGCCGATCCGCCGCAGGTGCCCTGTGAGGAGAGCGGAATGAGTCGCTGCACCCCCGATCCGACCGTGATGCCGGTCTCTGCCTTCTCGCCCGCGCAGCTGGCCGCGGGCCGCGGACGGTCTCGCGCGGTGATGTTGCCGAGCCTCGGTGAAAGCGCTTTCAAGTGGCGCGCCGTGGCCGCTGTGACGGAGCGTGGTTCGTGATCGCAATCCAGGCGCGCAAGCCGTGGGCCTTGATCGGCCTGCTCATGTACATCGAGACGATCGCGGCCTTCGAGGTCGCGATGATCTACGGCGCCATCGGCCTGCTCTACAAACTGTTCGGCGATCCGGTGCTGGTCGGCTGGGTCATCACGATCTACCTGCTCGTCTCGGCCTGCCTGACCCCGCTGATCGCGCGCCTGGGCGATCTCTACGGGCGCAAGCTCGCCGTCAGCTGCGTGCTCGCGGTTGCGACGGTGGGTTCGCTGGTCAGCGCGATGAGCCCCGATCTCATGGGGCTGCTGATCGGTCGTGGCCTGCAGGGTTTCGCGGGCTCGCTGTTGCCGCTGTGCTTCGGCCTGCTGCGCGAGCATCTGGAGCCTTCGAAGCAGCGCATCGGCACCGGCATGATCGCGGCGACCGCGAGCATCGCTTCGGGCGTCGGCACGCTGGTCGGCGGACTCATCGTCGATCATCTGCCCTGGCATTCGATGTTCTGGTTCGCCTCGGTGGCATCGTTCATCGCGGTGCTGCTGTCGATTTTCTCGCTGCCGCCTTCCAGGCCCGCCGCGACGCCGGATCGCAGGATCGACCTGATCGGCGGCACGCTCACGGTGCCGATGATCGCGCTGGTGATCTACGCGATCGGCCAGATCAAGTACTGGGGCTTCGGCGATCCGCGCATCTGGAGCATGATCGGTATCGCGGTACTGATCGGTGCGTACTGGTTCCGTCACGAATGGAAGCGCCCCGAGCCGCTCATCGATGTGCGTCTGCTCGGCAATCGTCAGGTGCTGATCGCCAACGCGGTGATGATCATGGCCGCCTATGGGGTTTTCCAGGTCGGGCCCTTCATCAGCATGCTCTTGCAGCAGACGCCGAAGGCCGGCATCGGCTTCGGCTTGTCCCCGACGCTGTCGGGGGCTTTCTTGTTCGGAGCGCAGGTCACTGCGCTGATCGGCGGCCCCATCGCCGGTCGCATCGCCGACAGGGCCGGCCCGCGCCGGGCCTTGCAGATCGGCGCCTTCATCGCCGCGGTGGGCTGGACCGGCATGTACATGGGCCAGCACTGGCTCGAGCTGCTCGTCGTCATGCTGTTCGTGCAGGGCATCGGCTCGGTGATGATTCTCGGTGCAACGCCGATGGTGCTCGCCGACGCGGTGCCGCTGGCACGCACGAGCGAGGCCAATGGCGTGACCGCGGTGCTGCGGCAAACCAATTTCGCGATCGCCACGCAGCTCTGCGCTTTCCTGCTGAGCCTGCACACGGTCGCGGTCGGCGATGCGCATTATCCGGGCTCCATGTCGGTGGGCCTGGCGTTCTCCATGCTCACCGCTGCGACCGTGCTCGGCTTCGTGGTGTCGCTGATGTTGCCGCGCGCCGGTCGTGCGACAGCGCCGGCGGTGCATGGCATTCCCGCGCGGTGCAGCTGAGCGCGGCATCGATCGTTTGACATTCGTTGCGACAGGAAGAATCAGCGTGACTCAATTGAAAGGCAAAGTGGTGATCGTCACCGGCGGTTCCGAAGGCATCGGCTTCGGCATCGTGCAGAAGCTGACGATGGAAGGTGCCCGCGTGGTGTTCTGCTCGCGCTCCGCGGAGAAGGGCGCGAAGGCGCTGCAGCAGCTCGCCGAACTCGGACTCGAGGCCGACTACCTGCAGGCCGATGTCGGCGTGCGCGAGCGTGCCGAGAGCGTCGTCGCGACGACGATCGAGCGTTACGGTCGCGTCGACGGGCTCGTCAACAACGCGCAGGCCGAATGGAAATGGGTGCCCGTCGAGGACAAGACCGAAGACGCCTATGACAAGGCGCTGTCGTCGGGCTTTCACGCCTCGCGCTGGCTCATGAACGCGGTGTTTCCGCACTACCGCGACCAAGGCGGCGGGCGCGTGATCAACTTCGGTTCGCGTCGCGCGGTGTATGGAGCCAAGCTCAGCGCCGAATACAACTCGACCAAGGAAGCGATTCGCGGGCTCACGCTGTCCGCCGCGCGCGAATGGGGGCGGCACAACATCACCGTCAACGTGATCTGCCCGGCCTGCGAATCGGCCGCCACCGTCGAATACATGAAGAACAACCCGGAAATGGCCGCGCGCACGCTGCTCGCCATTCCGATGCGCCGGCTCGGCAAGGCCGTCGAAGACCTCGGCGCGCTCGTCGCCGGCCTGCTGACCGAGGATGCGCGATTCATCACCGGGCAGACCTTCTTCGCCGATGGCGGCCTGCATCTCAAGCGCCCCGAATGAGCGCCCGGACACAATCCAAGACTTCGTGGAGACGCTAACGATGGGACGTTTGAACGACAAGGTGGCCGTGATCTGTGCGAGCCGGCAGGACGCGCAACATGGCGTCGCGGCCGGTATCGCGCAGCGACTGCGCGACGAAGGCGCGCGCGTGGCGCTGCTGGGCTCGCCGGCCAGCAAGGCCGAAGCCGAAGCCGCGATCGCCGATGTACTGACGCGGCATGGACGCATCGACATTCTCGTCAACGGCGCGGATGAATCCACCGACTTTTCTCCGTTGGCGAGCAAGAGCCTCGCGGTTGCTCCATCGGCGCAGGCCGTGCTCTGGAGCCTGCAGGCCGCGTATCCGGCGCTGCGCGAGCGCGGTGGGCGCGTCGTCAATATCGTTGCGACGATGGGCGACAGTCTCAATCGCAAGCTCGCCGATGGCGTCGCCGCGAGCGAGGCGATCAAATCGCTCACGCGCAGCGCGGCCGAGGAATGGGGCGAGCACGGCGTGCTCGTGAATGCACTTGCGGTTGCGGCCGACACCGCCGTGTTCCGCAAGCTGCGCGAGCAAGCGCCCGAAGCGGTCGATGCACTGGTGGCGCAATCGCCGATGCAGCGCATGGGCGATTGCGAGGCCGACATCGGCGGCGCGGTGATGCTGCTCGTCAGCGAGGCCGGACGCTTCCTGACCGGGCACGTGCTCTATGCCGATGGAGGACAGCATCTGACGCCCACGCCTTTCGAGGCGATCGTGCCGATGTGAAGACAGCACTGGCCACGGCGCGCAACAAATCAGGCCAGAGCGCGCCGGGCCTCAACGAAGCGGGAAGGAGAGTTCGATGAAGTTTCTGCACGTGGGATTCGCGGTCAAGGATATCCATCGCTCGATCGGCCTGTACGCCGATCTGTTCGGCATCCGCTGGGAGCCGGTCAAGGAATACGCGATCACGACCTATGTCGAAGGCAAGGCCAATCCGACCAAGGCGCTCGTCACGCACGGGCACACGGACAACGGCTTCGAATTCGAGATGGTCGAGAACACGCAGGGCATCTCGGCGGATTCGCTGATACTCGGCGATCGCGAAGGCCTCTCGCACATGGCCTTCACGGTCAACGATCTCGCGGCCGCTCGTTCCGAGGCCGAAGGCCGCGGGCTCAGGACGGTGACCGAATTCAGCTCGCAGAAGGTGGATTTCATCTTCCTCAAGGACGAGCGGCTGGCCGGAGCGCTCGTGCAGCTCGTGAAATTCCACGGCGAACGCTGAGCGAATCGTCGACGGTGCTGCAACAGCCGGCTGCAACTGCGGTGCAAGCGCGCCTCGCCCCGCCTCGAGAGCCCAAGCTCGGCGAGATCGTCGCCTCGCGCATCAAGCAGGACATCGCCGATCTGGGCTGGCCGATCGGCCACGTGTTCGGCAGCCAGACCGAACTCATGCGGCGCTACGAGGTGAGTCGGGCAACCTTGCGCGAGGCGGTGCGCCAGGTCGAACGGCATGGCATCGCGCGCATGCATACCGGCATGGGCGGCGGACTGATCGTGCAGCAGCCGGCGCGCGAGGCCGCGGTGCTCGCGCTCGCGGCTTATCTGGAACTCGCCGCGGTGAAGCTGCACGACCTGCTCGAAGCGCGCAGCGTGCTCGAAGAGCTCATGATCACCCTGGCCTGCGAGCGCGGCGGCGAGAGCGAACTGGCGGCCTTGTCGATGCTCGTGCGCGAGCTGCGCGACGCGCCGCTGGCCAGCGTCGAGGCCGATATCGAGATGAGCCTGCGCTTCCGTCGCGCGCTCGTCTCGCTGTCGCGCAACCCGGCCCTCATGCTCATGCTCGAAGCGCTCTATCGCGTGAGCAGCGATCTGCTGAGCTCGCCGGCCGAAACGCCGCAGCTGTCCACGCTGATGCTCAGGGCTCGCCGCGAGAAGATCGCGCTCGCCGAGGCGGTGATCGAAGGTGATTCGGTGCAGGCCGGCCTGCGCGCCCGTGCCTCGCTCGAACGTGCACGCAAGGCCCTGGACGAACGCGTGCTCGAGCTCGGATTGCCGGCCGATACGGCGAGCGCGCTCGAGCTGATCGTGCAGTCGGAACGCTTCGGAGGAAGCGCTCAGCTCAAGCTCGGGCACCGCACCTCGCTGCGCATCGCGCTCGACGCCAGGCGCGCAGGGCCGGGCGGCAGGCTCGGCTCGGAGGCGCAGCTCTGCGAGCGCCACGACGTGAGTCGCGCGGTGCTGCGCGAGGCCTTGCGCACGCTCGAGCCGCAGGCCATCGTTCGCGCACAGCGCGGGGCTCGCGGCGGGCTCGTCGCCTGCGCGCCCGATTCCACGTACACGATCGAACTCACCGCGACGTATCTCGAATACGCCCGCCTGCGACCACGGCATTTCTACGAGCTCTGGCGCGCGCTGCAGATCGCCTGCACCCCGATGGCCGCCGCACGCATCGACGCTGCCGGGCGTGCGCGCATGAATCGCCTGCGCAGCGAAGAAGCCCGCCCGATGGCGCCGCAGCAGCGGTTGCCGACGCACGGCCGGCTGCATGCCCTGATCGGCGAGCTGTCGCGCAATCCGGCGCTGGCCTTGTTCATGGGCCTGCTCGATCGCGTCGGCACGCATTACCAGGCCGATCCGCCGAGCGACGAAATCTGGTCACGCATCGTCGCGAGTCATGCGGAACTCTGCGGGCTGATCGGGGCCGGCGAGGCCGCATTGGCGCGCCGGGCGATGCTGCGCCATCTCAAGCTGCTCGATGTCCGCGTCGAGCTGCTGCTCGAAGCCTGAGCGCACGCAGGCACGCGATGCGTCAGTCGCACCTGACCGGTTCCGGTGGGCTCGCTCCGGAGAAACGAGGAAATGCGGCCAGGCGGCTGCATCTTTGCCGAAGGTTTCGCGCGTTGATTAGCGTGCATTGGCGAAAAGACGCTTAAAACATCGAGGAGACCCATGAGCAGCGCACGCCAGCAATTGCTGAATCTCATCACCGATCCGGACGCCGCCTACGATCAGCCCGCGGCCGCGCTCAGGCCCTTGCAACTGCAGGCCGCGCAGGAGCTGTTCGAACAGCGCGCGACGCAGATTCCGCTCGTCAAGCGCCGCGCGGACGATGCGGCCATTACCCGCATTCGCAGCTTCGACGACCTGGTGCCGCTGCTGTTCGCGCACACGGTCTACAAGTCGTATCCGGCTTCGTTCTTCGAGCAGGGCCGCTGGGATCGCATGCTGGCCTGGCTCGACACGCTGTCGGTGGCGGATGTGAAGAACGTCGACGTCAGCGGCGTGCGCAACGTCGACGACTGGCTCGAGCGCCTGTGGGCCGCGGGCCATGCGGTCATCGCCACGAGTGGCACGACGGGCAAGTGCTCGTTTCTCAATCACACGATGGTCGATCGCGAGATGAAATCGCGCCACGCGCGCTATTCGGTCGGCTGGCCGTTCGCGCGTGCGAACGCCGATCGTCCGGTGTTCTGGCTCGGTCCGATCAAGGGCCGCCAGAGCTCGGTCGAGGCGGCGATCGCGAACGCGCAGAACTGGGGCCGTCCGGGCGCCACGTATGCGCTTTCGCAGGAGCCCCTGCTGATTTCCGAAGTCAGCGAGATGGCCGCGATGCGCAACAAGATGGTCAAGGGCACGGCGACGCCCGACGAGATCGCGGCCTTCGAAAGCAAGGGCGCGCAGAAGGGCGAGCGCATGCGCGCGAGCCTGCGCGAGTTCGCGGCGAAGATCTTCGAGCATCGTCACGAGCCGATCTTCCTGAGCGGCCTGTGGGCGCAGCACATGCTGATCATCGAGCGCGCGCGCGAACTCGGCATCGGCGATGGCGAGTTTCATCCGCAGTCGGTGGTCAGCGCGGGCGGTGGGCTCAAGGGCGTGTCGCTGCCGGACGACTACCAGCAGCGTGTCGATCGCTTCTACGGCCCGGTGCTGCGCTTCGCCGCCTACGGCATGACCGAAATGGCGCAGACCCTGCCGCGCTGCGAGGCCGGTCGTTATCACATTCCGCCGGGGCTCATCGTGTTGCCGCTCGATGCGCCGGGCGAGCAGCTCGTCAAGCCCGAGCATGCGAACGGCCAGCCGGTGGAAGCGCGATTCGCGTTTCTCGATCTGCTCTACGAAGGGCGTTGGGGCGGGCTCATCACGGGCGACAAGGTTCGCATCGATTTCGCCGATCGCTGCGCCTGCGGACGCCACGGCCCCACGCTGCTCGACAACATTTCGCGCTACACCCAGCCCGGACAGGACGATCACATCGGCTGCGCCGGAACCATCGACGCCTATATTCGTGGAGCGGTCGCATGAAGCCCGTCCTGTCCGATCCGGCTCGGCTGTTTGGCGGATCCGTCCACGGTCGCGGCAACCGCGACTGCCTACTCTTTGGCGGTCGCTCACCATCCATTCGCGGAGTGCTCCACGCATGAACGCCCCCACGCAACTCCAGTCCGTTCCGCTCTGCCACGTCGTCAAGGGGCGGACCGTCGAAGGCGCCGATCTCGAATTCGGTCCCGCGCATGCGCGCTTCACGACGCCCAGGCTCGATCTCAACGATCTGGTCTGGCCGCGCACCGAGGCCGGTCCCGCGTTCGAGACGCCGCTGTCCGAGATCATGGACGTGCTCGTCGAAACCGGCGCCTGGCTCGGCCGCGATCCGCAGGGCCTGCTCGCGCAGGCGCTCGAATACTCGATCCGCAGCAGCCCGCTGCCGGCCGCGATCCTCGAACGCTCGTACGCGGGCCTGCCGCGCCTGTTCGATCGCAAGAGCATGGAGTTCCAGCTCCAGGCCGAACTCGGCGGCGCGGATGTCGTCGACGGCTGGCGCGAGGTGATCGACGCGCCGAGCGGGCGCAGGCACCGCATTCGCGCGTTTCCGCCGCGGCTCGTGCATGTGATCGCGGGCAATTCGCCGGGCGTGGCGGCGACCACGATCGTGCGCGGGGCGCTGATCAAGGGCCTGCACCTGATCAAGATTCCGTCGAACGACTTGTTCACCGCGACCGCGATCCTGCGCGCGTTGTCGATCGTGGCGCCGAATCATCCGGTGTCGCGCTCCTTCTCCGCCGCGTATTGGCGCGGCGGCGATGCGCAGGTCGAGGGCATGCTGTTCCGCCCGCAGTTCTTCGACAAGCTCGTCGCCTGGGGTGGCGGCAGCACGATCATGAACGCGCAGAAGTACATCGGCCCGGGCTTCGAACTGGTCGCCTTCGATCCCAAGACTTCGATCTCGCTGATCGGACGCGAGGCTTTCGAATCCGACGACACCCTCGCCCAGGTCGCCGATCTCGCGGCGGCCGATTCGACGATGGTGGAGCAGCAGGCCTGCGTGTCGAGCCGCTTCCAGTTCGTCGAAGGCACGCAGGAGCAGATCGATCGCTACTGCGCGCTGCTGCAGCAGCGCATGGGCGTGGAGCGGCCGATGGCGACCGCCGCCGGCCGGCCGCTGCCGCAGGCGATGCGCGAGGAGATCGAAGGCCTGCGCGGCATGGAGGACTATTACCGCGTCTGGGGCGACTACAAGGGGCAGGGCGTGGTCATTCGCTCCGACGAGCCGGTGGAATTTCATCCGGACGGCCGCGTCGTCAACGTGCTGCCGGTGAACTCGCTCGATGAAGGCGTGCGCCATGCGAACGTCGCGACGCAAACGGTGGGCGTGTATCCGCCTTCGCGCAAGGCCGGGCTGCGCAATGCGCTCGCGGCGATGGGCGTGCAGCGCGTCGTCAACCTGGGTTCGGCCGGCGCGATCGAAGGCGGCTTGCCGCACGACGGTTTCATGCCCTTGCATCGCTTCGTGCGCTGGGTCAACGACGAAGGCTGACGCCATCACGATGAGCGTCGATGCCCTGCTCGCCGCACTGGCCGATCCCGCGCGTCGCGGCCTGTTCGAATCGCTGACCGAGCCCGCCTCGGTCAGCGATCTGGCGTCGCGGCATCCGATCACGCGCGGCGCGGTTTCGCAGCATCTCAAGGTGCTCGTCGAAGCCGGGCTCGTCGACGTGCGGCCGCAGGGCCGCATGCGCATCTACAGCCGACGACCGGAATCCCTGCGCGCCCTGGCGCAGTACGCGATTGCGATGGACAAGGTTTCCGAAGCCGGGCCGCAGGATGCAATCGCCAGCGAGCTCGGAAAGTGGCAGGCCGAAGCGCCGAACATCGATTACGGCGTGCTCGCCCTGATGATGTACTTCACGCAGATCGGCCATCACGTCGTGAGTTCGAGCGAGGCGGTGGCCGAGCGTGCCGGCCTGAGTTTCGCCGACGTGGCGCTGCTCGGCGCCCTGCGACGCCTGGGCCCGCCTTACGAGAGCACCTCGAGCCGGCTCGCGCGCACGTTCTGGATCAGCCTGCCCGGCATGACCAAGCGGCTCGGGCGGCTCGAAGCAGCGGGCTTGCTGATCCGCAGCGTCGATGCCGACGACCGGCGCAGCGCACTGCTGCGCCTGACCGACAAGGGCCTGAGCGTGTTGCGCGACCTGGTCGCCAACCAGCAGCCCGCCGAGTATCACGCGCTGCTGCAATTGAGCGCCGCCGAGCGCGAGCAGCTGTCGAGCCTGCTGCCGCGCCTGCTCGATCTGATCGACGCTCAGCATGGCCAGCGCCGGCCGGCGTATCGCGTGCGCTGATGCGACGCCCGGGATATTCAAGATGATTCACATCGAACGGTTCGACGGCGCCGCGGTGATCGCGATCGACCATCCGCCGGTCAACGCGACTTCGCAGGCGGTTCGGCAAGGCCTGCTCGATGCGCTCGCGAGCGCCATTGCGGACGACACGATCGGCGGCATCGTCATCATCGGCCGTCACGATCGCTTCAGCGCGGGCGGCGATGTGCGCGAGCTCGGCAACACCGCGCTCAACAGGCCGAGCCTGCGCGACAGCATCGCGCTGATCGAGCGCTCGCCCAAGCCGGTGGTGGCGGCGATGACCGGCGTCGCGCTCGGCGGCGGCCTGGAACTCGCGCTCGGCTGTCAAGCCCGCGTCGGCGCCGATCCGCTCAAGCTCGGGCTGCCCGAGGTCACGCTCGGCGTGATCCCGGGCGCGGGCGGAACCCAGCGCCTGCCGCGCATCGTCGGGGCGCAGGCCGCGCTCGACATCGCCACCACGGGCCGGCATTTCAGCGCGCGCGAGGCGCATGCGCTCGGCCTGCTCGACGCGCTCTGCGAGCAGGGCCGCCTGCTCGAGACCGCTTTGCTGCAACTGCGATCGGTGCGCACGAACGAGCCGGCGCCTCGGAGCGAGGTGACGGTGGATCCCGATGTGTTCGCTCGCTACCGCGAATCCAGGCGCGCGCAATGGGAAGGCCAGCTCGCGCCGTGGCTCATCGTCGATGCGATCGAATACGCCTGCACCCGCACGCCCGAACAAGGCTTCGCTTTCGAGCGCCAGGCCTACGAGCGCTGCCAGACCAGCCCGCAGCGCGCGGCGCTGGCGTATCTGTTCGCCGCTCGCCGCCGAGCGGGCAAGGACGGACTCGAGGCGAGGGCGCAGGCGATCGCGGACGGTCTTTGCGAGCACTCCGGTTCGTTCGCGGACGCGGGCGACGGCCTGATCGCAAGCGGAGTGGCGCTGAACGCCGAGGAGATCGATATCGTCGCCGTCGATCGGCTCGGCTTTGCGGCGCACCTGGGCGGCCCGATGTATCGCCGGACTCTCCTGAGGGGCGAGCTTGTCCACTGAAGCCGGTCGTCGTGTCGGCGGGCGGGTATCAGAATCGAACAGCCGTGCTCAATAAAGACCGGCCGGCCGTAACGGCGGCGCGCTCCAGCGCATCGCCCCGGGTGGAGTAGACTCGGTCGCCATTCATCAGCCCGGATGAGCGACGGTGAGCCAGCAGTATCGCAGCAGCCTCATCCTCAACACCGACAGCTACAAGCTGAGCCACTTCCTGCAATATCCGCCGGGGACTCAGTACGTCAGCAGCTATATCGAGCCGCGCGGCGGCGAGCTCGAAAGCGTGGTTTTCTTCGGCCTGCAGGCCTTCATCAAGGACGTGCTCCGCACGCCGGTGACGCAGGATCAGATCGACGAAGCCGAAACCATCGCGCAGGCGCACGTCGGGGTGTTCAATCGTGCGGGCTGGCAGCGCCTGATCGAGAAACATGGAGGGCATCTGCCCGTCGAGATCGAGGCCGTCGCCGAAGGAACCGTGCTCGGCACGCGCATTCCGCTGGTGCAGATTCGCAACACGGATGCGGAGTTCCACTGGCTCGGCGGCTATCTCGAAACCGCGCTGCTGCGCGCGGTCTGGTATCCGACGACGGTCGCCAGCCTGAGCTTCGCCTGCAAGCGGATTCTGCTGCGCTATCTGGTCGACACCGCCGAGAGCCCGGACGCGGTGCTGCCGTTCCAGCTGCACGATTTCGGCGCCCGTGGCGCCACCAGCGAGGAGTCGGCCGGGCTCGGCGGAGCGGGGCATCTGCTCAATTTCCTCGGCACCGATACGCTCTCCGCGCTGCTCGTCGCCAGGCGCCACTACCACGAGCCGATGGCGGGCTTCAGCATTCCGGCCAGCGAACACAGCACGATGACGAGCTGGGGCCGCGAGCACGAAGTCGACGCCTATCGCAACATGATCGAACGCTTCGCCGGGCCGAAGAAGATTCTGGCCTTCGTCGTCGACAGCTACGATCTCTGGCATGCCGTCGATCAGCTCGTCGGCATGGAGCTCAAGACGCTCGTCGAAAACACCGGCGGCCGTGTGGTGATACGGCCCGACAGCGGTGATCCGATCGCGGTACTGCCGCGGCTGATCGAACATCTGATGACGCGCTTCGGTCATCGCGTGAACGCGAAGGGCTATCGCGTGCTGCCCGATTTCATTCGCGTGATCCAGGGCGATGGCGTCAACCTCGACAGCCTGCCGCGCATCCTCGAATCATTGAAGATGCGCGGCCTGTCCACCGAGAACGCCGTGTTCGGAATGGGCGGCGGCCTGTTGCAGAAGCTCGATCGGGACACGATGAAGTGGGCGATGAAGGCGAGCCAGGTGGTCGTCGACGGCGAGCTTCGCGATGTCTTCAAAGACCCGGCGACCGATCCGGGCAAGCGCAGCAAGCCGGGTCGCTTGGCCGTGGTGCGCGAAGCCGATGGCAGTCATCGCGGCCTGCGTGTCGAGGAGCTCGGCGGACAGCAAAACCTGCTGCGCCCGGTGTTCCGCGATGGGCAGCTGCTCATCGACGAGGATTTCGCGACGATCAGGGCGCGTGCGGCCGAGGGTTTGCGTGTTTGATGCGGGAGAGTTGCCCGGTGCCTGATGCGAGGCACCGTCGACAGCAATATGGGTCGATGGTCGGGCTCGTGCCAGGACCGGCCGCTCTCGCTTATAAAATGAATCCGCCGTCGATCGTGAGGCTGGCGCCGGTCATGTATCCCGCCTTCTCACTGGCGATGTAAGACGCCAGTTCGCCAATCTCGGAGGGCTCGCCAATTCGTCCTAGCGGCACGATTGACTCCAGCTGCTCCGCCATTGCCGAAGTCATATCAGTGTAGGTCGGGCCGGGTTGGATGTTGTTCACCGTGATCCGTCGCGGCGCCAAATCCAGCGCCAGTCCTTTCACCATTGACGCGACAGCCGCCTTCGTCATTGCATAGACAGTTCCTTCTGGGTTTCCGGTGCGCTCAGCCGTATTGCTACCGATCGTGATTACTCGGCCTCCATCTCGCATCTGGGCAACAGCCGCCTGAATCGCTAGATAGACACCGCGAACATTCACGTCGAGAAGCAGATCCAGATCGACTTCCGACATCGTGCTGATGCTGCCCATACGCAAGACGCCTGCGTTGACGACGACGGTGTCGATAGCGCCGAGCTGTGCAACCACTTGATCGACCGCACGCCGGATCTCCGCACTGTCCACGCTGTTTGCCCGGAGAGCGAACACCTGTTTCCCATTCGATTGGAGTGCAGACACCAGTTCTTCGGACCGCTGTACATCCGACGAGTACGTAAACGCGACCGCGTAGCCGTCTGCGGCCAATCTGCGAACCAGCGCAGCGCCTATGCCCCTCGAACCGCCAAATACCATGGCAACCTTGGACTTCGTCATGTCAATCTCCTATGTGGATCGATCGGTCCATTTGCGATCAAAAAAAGGGCGGCCCATTGTCGCCCTAAGCTTTGAGTCGATCGATTGCGAAGCGCGCCATAGCGCGCAAATTCGTCGGGCTGGAGCCAGCGCGAGCGGCAAGCTGCAAGCCCGTCATCGTCAATCCGATGAAAGCAGCGGTGTCCTGCGCGTTGATTCGGGGATCGAGTTCGCCATTTTGCTGACCCTCCCGAATGCGGGCGACGAGACCGGCGTGCAGAAGCTTCGCAGCTTTTGTCCGCAGATCGGCCACATCGACATCCATTACCCCGAACTCGGACGCCGAGCTGACACCGAGACAGCCAAGCGCGCGTTCTTCGGGATCTTTCGAGATCAGGCCGAACAACAAGGCTTCGATTCCCGTCACTACTGATGAGCCACTCTTGAGGCGTCCCAGATGCTCTTCTATCGACATCCGCTGATACGCGCCCAGCGCTTCGAGATAGAGCCGCCTTTTGTCACCAAACGTGTTGTAAAGGCTCTGCCGACCAATCTCCATCGCACTCAGCAATTCATCCAGGGACGTGGCGGCGTAGCCTTTGGCCCAGAAGAGCTTCATCGCACGCCCAAGGGCGGCATCCCGATCGAACTCGCGTGTCCTGGCCATGACCCATCAGATCACGATATGGATCGATCAGTCAATTATCGGCAGCGACACCTGTGGAGTTGACGGGGAGTGCCGGCCCGTCCGCTGGGGGCTGGCCGGCGACAATCGCGGTGAGCGTCACCGAGGTGCCAAAACCCGACGTCCGCGATCGGCTACCAGCTGCGCTGCTAAGTATCTACAGGCACCTTAACGGGCTGATTGCCCTTTGAGGCTCGCCGCAGAGACATGGGACAGCTTTTCAGGATTGCGGACGATGTAAATAGTGCCGATCTTCGCGCCTCGCATACCGAGGATCATCGTTTGAAGGACGCCGTTGCCGTCGACACTGATGCATCCGGGCAGCCCATCGATTAACGCTGACCTCAGCAGAGTCGGGCGTGCACCATTCTTGCGACTCTGGCTGGCGAAAAGGCGTAGCGCACGATGAAGACCCCGGATGACTACGGGGAAAGCGATCACTTTTCCGCCTCCGTCTGCCTGAATCTCTACATCGTGGGCCAGTATCTCGGATAGCCTGGTCACGTCACCGTCGCGAGCGGCGAAAAAGAAGGCGTCTGCGATCCTTTCGGCCTCGGCTGCTTCGATGCGGTAGCGAGGGCCTGATTCTCGAAGATGTTTGCGCGCGCGTGATGCAAGCTGGCGCACGGCGGCGGGCTGCCGATCGAGAGCGACCGCTATTTCGGCAAGCGCAACGTCGAAGATATCGTGCAAAAGAAAAGCTGCGCGTTCCAGAGGTGACAGCCTTTCCATCGCGAGCATTAGCGTGAAGGTCACCTCGTCGGAAGTCTCCTCCACTTCATCGGCAGCGGAGATGAGTGGTTCGGGAAGCCATGTCCCGAGATATGTCTCGCGGCGCACACGGGCAGACTTCAGCTGGTCGAGGCACAAGCGAGTGACAACACGCGTGAGGTATGCGGCTGGGGAATCGACGCAGTCCGTGACCTCGCTCCAGCGGAGCCACGCATCCTGAACCACGTCTTCCGCCTCACCGATCGATCCGAGCATGCGATAGCCAAGGTGGACGAGGCGCTTGCGTTGCGATTCAAATTCAGCGGTCCTCTGGTCACTCGTGGGCATATGCGATTTCCATACTGAGCTCCGAAGTGTAAGGCCCTCCGGCCGGACTCTGTCTGACGAGCAAAGCCCTGCCAGTGTGACATCGAGTGGGTCAATATTTTCTCTTCGGGCCATGTCACACCCGGCCGCCCAACCTCGTCTATCTCCGGGCGTCATCGATCGACGCTAGTGACGGAGACTTAAGAATGACCAGTAGCAAACGCCTTTCTTGGCATGAAATCTCGCCGGAGGGGGCAAAGGCGCTCTTCGGAGTGCATCACTATGTCACCGCGAAAACGGACCTTCCGGACGAACTCGTCCACCTCGTGTTCCTGCGCGTGTCGCAGATCAATGGCTGTGCACATTCCATTGATCTTCACACCCGAGACCTACTCAAGACGATGCCCATCGACAAGATCGTGCTGGTACCCGTGTGGAGCGAAGTCCCTCAGCTGTTTCCTGATACGTACCGCGCCGCACTGGCGTGGGCCGAGGAAGTCACCCTGCTAAGCGATACACACGCATCGGATGAGGCCTATGCGGCCGTGGCTGCGGCTTTCGGGCCCAAGGATCTGGTCGACCTCACGATCGCGATAGCGGCGATGAACGCGTTCAATCGGCTTGGTGCGCCGTTCCGCCTTCCCGTGAAGGCCCAGGCTTGATTCTGGGTCACTGGCGGCCGGTTCATTCGTGCCAGTTCCGACTGCCGCCAGTGACGGCTTCTCGGCAACAGGAACAATCCTTAGAGACGTCGCCCGAATGTACGTGCGACAAGGTTCCCGTGCGCTGCAGCTTCGCTGACGAGTACCGAGCAAATCTCGCGCTTCTCGGCATCCGTCATCGGGTGGGCAAGCAGACCTTCTATCGTAAAGATCCAGATCTTCATCAGAGCCTTCGCCTTCTTGGGCGGAATGCCTGCCTGCCGAAGTTCGGCAAGGATCAAGTCTTCACTCAGCCTGTGGAAGCGTTCATGCCACGCGTTGATGCTGGATGACTTCAGCATCCGGGCATGGACGGTCGCCACGAGATGGCTGGCTTGCTGTAGTTGGTTCACCGCCATGAGAAGTCGTCCCAGCGGATCGGCGGCGGCTCCGGGGCGGAGTGCCGTCAGTCCCTGCTCCAGTTCCGTATCGAGGACGGCAATCAGCAGTTCGTCTTTGTCCTTGAAGTACCAGTAAATGGTATTGGCAGAGACTCCCGCGGATGTGGCGATCGCGGCCATCGAGGTCGCGTCATACCCTACCTCCATGAACAGTTTTCGGGCGACGTCCAGGATCTCCGCCCGCTTCTCGTTGGAGTCCTGCTGAACCTTGTTGCGTGGCATTCGTCGCTCATCTAGTGAGTGGCCGAAGCGCCACATGGCATTGATTATACGCTCTCTTGAACGCCATTTAAGGCGGTGATAATGTTTCTTGAACGACATTCAAGATAAGCGCCGTGGCAACCAAAACCTTCGTTACGCACTTCCAAAGCAACAACGCCCAGTGCGCCGCCACTGTTCACCTACCAGACGGAGCAGGTCCATTCCCCGCGATCCTCATGGTTCACGGCTGGGGCGGAATACAGGATGCGTTGACCTTGCCCTTCTATGCTCCGTTCAACCAAGCCGGTTTCGCCGTCATGACCTTCGATTATCCCGGCTGGGGAACGAGTGAAGGTGCGATCCGCAACGTCATCAATCCTTGGCATCGAGAGCGTGATGTTGAAAACGCCTTGGAGCATTTGCGCGCACAGCCGCAAATCGATGCACGTCGCATCGTGCTGTGGGGAACGTCTTTCGGCGGCGGACACGTCGTCAAGATCGCGGCGCGACATCCCGAACTTCTGGGGGCCATCGCCCAGGTTCCGATGCTCGACGGAATGGCGGCCGTAAAGGCAGTGCCGTTTCCACGCCTCCTGCGCTTCGGCTTGGCAGGAATTGGTGATCTGTTTCGCGGAAAACGGCCCATCTACCTTCCGGTCGTGGCGCCGCCCGGAGAGTGGTCCAGCATGGATCGGGATGGCGCGTCAGAAGCCTTGCAGAAGGGGTTGCAGGCGATGGTCGAGAGCGGTGGTCCGGAAGCGGGCAAGTACGACAACCGGGTGGCTGCCCGCTCTCTCCTCACCATGGGCCTGTACCGACCATTCAAAAGCTTGAAGGAAGTGTCCATTCCGCTTCTGATCGTAGGAGCGACACGAGATACGGTCGCGCCATTCATCGAAGAAAAAATCCGGGCTCTCAAAAACCCACGGATCAAACTCGAAACGCTGGATGCCAACCACTTCGATCCTTATTTTGAGCCGGCCCTTTCTCAAAATCTTGGCTACCAGATCGCATTCCTGAAGGCGCTGCGCAGCCTATGACAAGGTTAAGAGCACAAGCCGCTCTCACCGTCTTTTTGAATGTCGTGACCTGGCGGGCAGATCACAGTCGCCGATCGTTCGCTTCGGGCCGCAAGCGGTCCCTGACTAAAGAGGAAGCAAGTCAGCTGTCATAGCGTTGGGGTCGATGAGACGTTCCCGAACTTCGTCGGGCGCGGACTCGGCCCAGGTGAGCAGCTTGTCCAGCACGGGGCACAGGGTCTGGCCCCATTCCGTGAGGTGATATTCCACCCGGGGCGGCACTTCGGCATGGACGATACGAGTGACCACGCCATCGCCCTCAAGCTGGCGCAACTGCTGGATCAGCATCTTCTGGGAGATGCCCGGAATGGCCCGTTCGAGCTCGGAAAACCGGCGGATGTTGGCGCCGAAGAGCTGAAACAGAATGACGAGCTTCCATCGACCCTCGAGCACGCGGATCACGTTCTGCGCGCTCTGCGCGGCGGTGTGAGGCGTGTAATCGACACGCTTACCTTTTGGTGTGTACCTGACTTTTTCGTCTGTTCTTGTCATTCCTGCACCCTATCTCCAGTATCGCCGAACCGCAACGGTGCTTCGGAGAACTTTCATGGTTCCAGCATTACCCAAACCCATCGCCGACTATGTCGACGCCAACGCGAAACTCGATCTGGACGGAATGCTGAAGCCTTTCGCGGCTGATGTCGTGCTTCTCGACAACGGAAGCCGTTTCGAGGGCCATGCCGGGCTGCGAACCCTGTTCGAAGAGGCGGTGATCCCCGTCAAGGCGGTCTTCACGCCGGACGCCGTTCGCTACGAGAACGGTCAGGTGGTGGTCGAAGGCCCCGCCCATGGCGATTTCAAGGGCAGCCCAATCCGCTTCACCTACCGCTTCACGCTCGAGAACGACGCCATCAAGGCCCTGGATATCACGGCATGAACTTCAAGCCCGATCCGACCGAGTTCGCGGGAAAGCGTGTTCTCGTCAGCGGCGGCACCAAGGGTTTGGGCCGCGCTACGGTCGACCGCTTCCTTGCCGGCGGCGCCCGGGTCATCACCTCCGCCCGTGGAAACCTGGAGCTCATCGACGGCGTCGAGTTTGTCCAGGCGGACCTGACGACGGCCGAGGGTGGGGAAACCCTGGCCAAGGCGGCACTCGAACGCCTGGGCGGAATCGATATCTTGGCGCACGTTCTCGGCGGCTCGACGACACCCGGCGGCGGCTTCGTCGCCCTGACCGACGACCACTGGCTAGCCGAGTTGAACCTGAACCTGCTGGCGACCGTTCGCCTCGATCGTCTGCTGATTCCGCAGATGATCCAGCGCGGCCACGGCGCGGTCGTGCACGTGACTTCCATCCAGTCGGTCCTGCCTCTTCCCGAGGCGACCACCGCCTATGCGGCGGCCAAGGCCGCGCTCAGGACCTACAGCAAGTCCGTGTCGAAGGAACTGGGGCCCAAGGGCGTGAGGGTCAATGTCGTCTCTCCGGGCTGGATCATGACCGAGTCCTCCGTGGAGTTGTTGAAGCGCCTGCAGGCCGCCAACGGCGGCACGATCGAGGAGGCGCGGCAACTCGTCCTGGACAGCTTGGGCGGAATCCCGATCGGGCGTCCGGCCGAGCCTTCCGAGGTCGCCGACCTCATCGCCTACCTTGCATCGGATCGCGCGGCCGCGATCCACGGCGCCGAGTTCGTCATCGACGGCGGCACCGTTCAGACCGTCTGAGGTGACCGCACCGACGTCGCACCTCGCGGACGTCGGAACGGTGGCCTTGGGCCTCCACCACGCTTATCGGACCCGGCCCATAGCTAATTTGCAGAACTTCAACGCGTCGTCAGCAGCGCATCCACTTCCGCCAGGTCTTCCGGGTCGAGCTGGCCGACCGAGGCCTTGAGCCGCAGCAGCGCAACCAGATAGTCGTATCGCGAGCGCGTGAAGTTGCGCTGCGCCTGGTAGCGCTGTTGTTGCGCATTGAGCACGTCGATCGCGCTGCGCGTGCCGATCTCGAGGCCGGTCTGGCTCGCGTCGAGCGCCGACAGGCTCGAGGTCACCGCGCGCTGGAACGCCAAGCTGCGCGCGGTTCCCGACAGCACGGCCTGATACGCCACGCGCGTCGCGCGCTCGGCCTCGCGCAAGGCGGCGTCGTACTCGGCCATGCGCTCGTCGCGCAGCGCCACGGCCGAGCGCACGCCCGAGCGCGTCGCACCGCCTGCGAACAGCGGCACGGTCACGCCGACGCGGATCGCGGTGCCATCGGCGTCGGTCGGAAAGCTGCCCGATTTGGTCTTGAAGTCCTGGTAGCTCAGCGTCGCGTCGAGCCGCGGAAAGTAGCGTGCCTGCGCAACGTCGACGCCGCGCGAAGCGATGTTGTAGTTGAGTAGCGCGGCGGTGACGTCGAGGCTGCTCGGCACCAGATCGATCCAGGCTTGCAGCACGGCGGGCGCGGCCTTGGGCAGCGCGGTGCCGTCGGGCAGGCGCGCGAGCCGGCGCGGGGCGGGCGCTGGTGTGTCTTCGAGTGAAACCACCTGCACGCCGGGCTCGATCGGCTTGCGCAGCGGCTCGCGCGTGATCGCATCGAGCCCGGCAGTCGCGGCGGTGACCTGCTGCTCGGCTTCGAGTTCGCTCGCCAGGCTCAGGTCGTAGCGGGCCTGCACGTCCTGCACGTCGATGATGCTCGACTGGCCGAGCTCCAGGTTCTGCTGCGCGAGTTCGAGCTGGCTCGCGAGCGCGTCCTTCTCGGCACTTGCGAGCGCCAGGGCATCGTTGGCCGACAGCAATTGAAAGTAGACGTCGGCCGTGCGCAGCAGCAGCGCCTGCCGGCTCGCGCGGAAGTTGAGCTCGGCGAGCGCGGTCTGTTCGCCGGCCTGTTGCAGCCTGCGCCAGCTTTCGAGGTCGAACAGCGGCTGCGTGAGGCTCACGCCGAGGTTCTTGTCGGTGCCTCCGTTGTGGCGCGCGAGTTCGACCGGAATGCCGGTGGTCGGGTCTTCGAAACGCACCGTGGTGTCGGAGTCGTTGAAGGTCTGGCTATAGGTCGCCTGGACCTGCGGCAGCAGCAACGCACGCGCGGCCGGCTCCGCTTCGAGCGCGACGTCGCGCGCGTGCAGCGAGGCGTTGTACTGCGCATCGTTGCGCTGGGCCATTTCGAAGAAGCGCAGCAGATCGCCGGCCTGCGCCGCCGGGGGCAGCACGCACAGCGCGAATGGAAGACAAAGAAGAGGAAGGCGGAAGGTCATGAGGTCGGAGTCTGTTGACTCAGGCAGGAAAGCGTTCGCGCAAATGCGCTTCGATCGCGTCGAAGCGCCCATTGCTGGCGAGCACGCGTGGCAGGTTGAGTGCGAGGTCGACGCGGTCATCGACGCAGGTGAGGATCGAAAACGCGCTGCCCGCGAGCGGCAGCACGAAGAAATCCCTGAGCGTGAAGCCCGGCGCGCTGTAATGCAGCGGATCGATGCGCCCGAGATTCGAGATCACGGCAGTCTCGACTGCGCGCTTGCGATGAAAATTTTCGGGCGTGCGCGACAGCAGGCGATCGAGCCAGGGCATCGGCAGCCAGCGCACCAGATCGAGTGCGCCGGGATAGAAGGCATCGGAGCGCGAAGCGAGCAGGGCAGACAGCTTTTCGCGAAATGCATCGGCGCCTTCGCCGCGCTGCAAGGCGACGTGCAGCATGGCGCTGTAATTGCCGGTGGAGACGATGCCCGGCTGGTGACGACGCAGGTTCACCGGAACCGCGATCAGCGCGGGCAGATCGCTATGGCGATGCATGAATTCGGCGAGCGCGGCGGCGACCCGCGCGAGCTGATTGCGCCGTGGCTTGCCGAGCGCGATGCGCCTCCAGTCGTCGCCACGCTCGAGGCCGGAGGGCTCGCCGGTCAGCCACGTAGTCTTGACGTGCCTGGATTCTGACCGCGGTACGCGCTGCTCTCGCATCAGGTCGACATCGGAATAGGTGCAGTTGCTGCCCAGCAGCGGCTCCGCGCGCAGGGCGCGGAACAGCTCCTGCAGCATGTGCATCGCTCCGGCGCCATCCATGATCGCGTGATGCGTGTGCAGAACCACCAAGGTGGATTCGCCGGCGCGCGGCAGCAGCAGCAGTTCGACGTTGCAGCCCTCGCGCAGCGACAGTGGACGCTCGATCAGGAACTCGGCCCCGAACGACGAGCGGGTGTTCCATTGCCGCGCCGGCAACTGCACCACGCGCGGAGCGGGAGCGTCGCTGATCCAGCGCGTGGCGCGACGCTGGCCATGCAGGCGCAGGCGCAGCCCCGGATTCACCGCGCTCACCGCATCGAGCGCGGCTTGCCAGCGATCGATCGAAATAGCGTGATCGCCTTCGAGCACCGCCACGATCTTGCGCGCCGGCTCCAGCGTGCGCGCATGCGTGCCGATGCTCGCGTGGTAATACTCGGGCGTCGACATCGGCCGGCTCAGTGCGGCGATCGACGCGAGCGCGGGCAAGGAATCAGACCGAGCGGAGCGCATCGACGATTTCCAGGCGAGAGGCGCGTAGCGCGGGCAGGGCGCCGCCCACGGCGCCCATGAACAGCGAAAACAGCAGTACGTCGCGCACGATCTGCGGCGTCATGGTCAAACGGAACACGATCTCCGAAAACGTCTGCACGTTGGTCGTCGAGATCTCGACGAGTTGCATGAACGCCGCCGCGATCAGCCCGACCACGCCCGATACGAAGCCCAGCAGCAAGGCCTCGCGCAAGAACGCGCCCACGATGTTGCCGCGCCGGAAGCCGAGCGCGCGCAGCGTTCCGATCTCGCGCGTGCGATTGGCGACCGCCGCGTACATCGTGATCATCGCGCCGATGATCGCGCCGATCGAAAAGATGATCGTGATGGTCTTGCCGAGCACGCCGATGAAGTTGGCGAGGTTTTGCGACTGGTCGAGATAGAACAGGGTTTCGCGCTTGTGCTCGACATTGAGCTGAGGCTGGCGCGTGATGGCGTCGGAGAAGCGCTCGTAGCTGCCGCTGTCCTGCAGCTGCGCCACCACCGACGAATACGCGGGCCGGCGGAACGCCTGCATGATCTGCTCGCCGTCGGCCCAGAGCTCGGAGTCGAAGCCGCTGTCCTGCGCTTCGAACAGGCCGACGACGGTCCATTCGCGCAAGCCGAAACCGAGCTTGTCGCCGATGCGCAGGCCGAAGTCTCCGCGCGTCATGCCCGAGCCTGCGATGATCTCGGACGATCCGGGCCTGAAGCTGCGTCCTTCGACGATCTTCAGCTGCGGCCGCATGGCGATGCCGGCTTCGCTGGTGCCGCGCACGACGACGTTGGCGAGCTTTTGCGAGCCCTTGCGCGGCAGGTTCACGAGGATCAGCGCTTCGTGCGCGATGCGCGCGTGTCCGGCCGCGTCGGTCGCCAGGCCCGGCAGCGTGTCGAGCAGGCGCGCCTGCTCGCGCGAGATCGTGCTCTGCACTTCGGTTTGCGAGCCCTGGCGGATCACCACCACGTTGTCGAACGAGCCGGTGCCGCCGAGCGTCTTGCGCAGGCCCTGCGCCATCATCAACACGGTTGCGAACACGAAGACGACCAGCGCCATGCCGGTGACGGTCAGGATGGTCGTGAGCTTGCGCGCGACGAGGTTGCGCGCGACATAGGACCACGACAGTCCGCGATAGGCTGCTGCGGCCATATCAGGTCACCGCGCGCAGGCCGTCGACGATGACGAGCCGGGTGCTGTTGATCGCCGGCGCGATGCCGGCGCAGATGCCGATCAGCAGCGACGACGCGAATTGCAGCGCCATCGTCTCGGGCTCGACCTGGAAGACCACGAACAGATCGCGCGTGGCTTGGAAGAAGGCGTCCGAAACCGGAAACGTCAGCAGCATGCCGAACAGGCCGCCCGCGAGCGAGAGCGTCAGCGATTCGGCCAGGATCAGCTTCCAGACGAAGTCGTTGCCGAAGCCCAGGGCTTTGAGCGTTGCGTACTCGCGCGTGCGTTCGCGCGCGGCCATCGCCATGGTGTTCGCCATCACCGCCATGATGATCAGCACGACGACGTAGGCGACGGTCTTGATGGCGACGAGAATGGTATCGACCATCGCGATGAAGCCGAGCTGGAAGGCTTTCTGCGTCTCCGTGCGCGTTTCCGCGAGCGAGTTGCGGAACACCGAATCGATCGCGGCCGAGACTTCGGCCGAGTCATTGGAGTTGTGCAGCCCGACGATGAAGATGCCGACCGAATCGGCCATCGACGGCAGGATGGCTTTGACGCGCTCGTTGAGGTACTGCCAGTGCATCAGGAACAGGCCTTCGTCGGTCTTGTCGTCCGCGCCCGTGTAGATGCCGCGAATCACGAAGTTCCAGGTTCCCGGATAAACCGTTCCCCTGAGCGCGACGCTGTCTCCGAGCTGCCAGCCGTTCTTG
This sequence comes from Hydrocarboniphaga effusa AP103, assembly GCF_000271305.1. Taxonomy (GTDB): domain Bacteria; phylum Pseudomonadota; class Gammaproteobacteria; order Nevskiales; family Nevskiaceae; genus Hydrocarboniphaga; species Hydrocarboniphaga effusa. The sequence goes on along the minus strand of NZ_AKGD01000001.1, from coordinate 945,899 downwards.
TTCGCGAGCTTGCGGCCGACGATGACCGCGCGACGCTCGCGCTGGAAGGCCGACAGCTGGTCGGGCGCGATCACGTATTCGGGATACAGCCCGAAGTAGCTCGCCGCATCGATCGCGTACTGCGGAAAGAAATGCTTCTCGTCGATGTACACGCCGCCGAACCAGTTCGCCCAGGTCACCGCCGACACACCTGGAACGCGGCGGATGCGGTCCGCGTGCGTGACCGGCAGCCGGAAGCTCAGCGAGGCTTCGCTGCGCGTGATCAGGCGTCCGGCCGAACCGAGTTCGGCGCCCGCGTACCAGGAATCGACCACCGTGCGCAGCAGCCCGAACGAGACGATCGCCACCGCGATGCCGGCCATGGTCAGCAGGCTGCGCAGCCGATGCCGCAGCAGGTTCTTGCTCGCCAGCCGCAGCATGTAGACGAACTGCATTGACGACTGCGTCGACTGCATCAGTGCGCGGCCTCGTTGTCGCTGCCCAGCAGCAGGCCTTTTTCGAGATGGATGCGCGTACGCGCGCGCGCCGCGCACTTGGGATCGTGCGTGACCATCACGATGGTCTTGCCGAGCTCGCCGTTGAGCCGATCGAGCAGGTTCAGCACGTCGTCCGCGGACTGGCGATCGAGATCGCCGGTGGGTTCGTCGGCGACGATCAATGTCGGATCGGTGACGAGCGCGCGCGCGATCGCGACGCGCTGCTGCTGGCCGCCCGAGAGCTCGTTCGGATGGTGATCCATGCGATCGGCGAGGCCGACCATGGCGAGCGCGGTTTCGACGTGCTCGCGGCGCTGTGCACGGCTCAGCGTGGTGAGCAGCAGCGGCAGCTCCACGTTCTCGAAAGCGTCGAGCACCGGCATCAGGTTGTAGAACTGGAAGATGAAGCCGACGTTGGCCGCGCGCCAGGCCGCCAGATCGTTCTCGGGCAGAGCGGCAATGTCGACGCCGCCGATCAGCAGCCTGCCCGCGGTGGGCTTGTCGATGCCCGCGATCAGGTTGAGCAGCGTGCTCTTGCCCGAGCCCGACGGGCCCATCAACGACACGTAATCGCCGAGTGCGATGTCGAGATCGATGCCGAGCAGCACCGGCACCGGCTGGTTGCCGCGCTGATAGGTCTTGTTGACGCCGCGCACGCTGATCAGCGTCGGGCTGCTCGCCGAATCGAAGCTCATGTTCGTTAAATCAGTGCTCAGGTTTTGGAGCCGCGTTCGATGCGGCCGCCGTCGCGCAGCTTCTTCGGCGGTGCGAGCACCACGGTTTCACCGGCTTTTAGCGGGCCCTGGATCGCGCGCACGCTGCCGAGCGTCGCGCCGACGACCACCGGCACCGCGCGAACCTTGTCCTCGGCATCGACCGCGTAGACCAGGCTGGTGCCGTCCTGCTCGACGATGGCCTGCGGATTCACCGCGAGAACGGGCTGCTGGTCGGCCTGTGCCGGCTGCGACAGAAAGCTCACGCGAGCGCTCATGTCGGGCAGCACGGCGGAATCCTGGTCGAGGATGCGAACCTTGGTCGTCACCGTTGCGCTCGCGCGATTGATGGTCGGCACGATCACCGCCACTTCGCCGCGCAGGCGCTTGTCGGGGAACGCGTCGAGCACGATCTCGCAAGGCTGGCCGACGCGAATCTGCGACAGGGATGATTCCGACACCTCCGCTGCCACTTCGAGCGACTTCATGTCCGCCATCATCAGCACCGCGCCCTTGGCGTCGGCGGCCGAAGCGAGCGGCGTGACGATGTCGCCGACGTTGGCCGTGCGCGAAATCACCACGCCGTCGAACGGAGCGCGAATCTGCGTGTACTCGGTGTTGCGGCGGGCGAGCAGTTCGTTGGCGCGGGCTGCGTCGAGGCTGGCCTTGGCGCTCGCGACCGCGGCGTCGGCACGCGCCAGGCGCGAGCTCGCATCCTGCAGGTAGAGCTGCGAAACGAGCTTCTTCTTGAACAGCGCGTTGGCGCGATCGAGGTTGCGCTGGGAGTCGTCGAGTTCGGCCGTGGCCGTGCGCACCGATGCCGCGGCGACGTTGACGTTGGCGTTCGCGGCCAGATGGCTCGCGGCGACATCGCCGCTTTCGAGGCGGGCGAGCAGATCGCCGGCCTTCACCTCGTCGCCTTCGGCGACGCCGATCCACTCGACGCGGCCGGTGCCCTTGGGTGCGACCGAAGCCTTGCGGCTCGCGGACACGTAGCCCGTCGCGTTGAGCAGCACGAACTGCTGCGAAGGCCAGGCGCTGACGACCTGCGTGGTCTGCACCGCCGGGGCCTTGGGCCACAGCAGCGCGGCCGCGAGCAGCAGCGCCAGGCCGCCAAGCATGATTTTTCGCCAGGACAGGCCGGCACGCTTGGCCGGTGCGGCGGGGGCGCTGCGATCGACGCGCAGCTTGCTGAGATCGAGGTCTTTCACTGTGAGCTTGACGCCGTGTTGGCAACCGAAACGGTGGCCTTGTTGGGAGCGGAGAATTCCTGGATGAAGGCTTCGACGAGCGCGTCGAGCTGGCCATCCCGGCTGTAGGCGAGCGGCACCAGGAACGAGGCCGCGATGCGCGGCGGCAGCGTCTCGGTGGCCGGCAGGTTCAGGAACACCAGGTTGAGCTTGCCGACCGCGCCCGGAATGCCGCAGATGGTCGTCGCCCGAAAGCCCGGGAACGAATGCTCGTCGAGTTTCATCGCGCCCATCGAGACGATGCCGCCGCTCGGCACGCTCGGCGTCACCGTGTACAGCGCGGCCTCGGCGGCCTGGCGCATCTTGCGCAGCAGATACCAGATCGGAATCCACAGCAGCGTGCGAATGCCCGGCGTGGCGCGGCAGTCGGCGTAGTCGCGCATCTTCTGGTTGAGCTGCGAGACGAGGCTGCGCGGCGTCGCCTCGGGCGGCACGTCCAGGCGCAGGTAGCCGGTCATGTTGCCGATGCCCATTTCCTGCGTGCGCAGCCCGCGAAAATCGATCGGGATGGTGAAGCCGACGTCGCCGGCCTCGCGTTTGCGCGCCCACTGAGCGAGAAAGACGGCAGCCTTGGTGAGGAGCTGCGAGCTCGGGTTGACGAGGATCGCGCGGCGCCAGACGAAGTCCACCGGCATGCGGCCTTCGGCGGCGGGCGAGAGCACCGGGATGCAGTGCTTCGGCGGCTCCGGTGTCGCCGGCGCAGGCGTGGGCGGCAGCTTGTCCTTGTTGAGTTCCTGCACGTCGAGATCGGTGAGCCGCGAATCCGAGCCCAGCAGTGCTTCGCCGCGTGCGGCGCGGCAGACTTCGAGCATCCAGTGCATGAGCCCGCGGCCATCGATCGCCGCATGCACGCTGCGAAACACGATGCGCGTGCGTCCGTCGGCTCCGGGGACCACGAGAATGTCCGCGACCGGGCCGCCGTCGAGCGGCAACAGGCGCTCCTGCAAGAACGGCGCATTGCGTTCGCTGTTGCCGTCCCAGTTGCTCATCGGCAGCAGGCGCACGCGCGGAGACCGGCCGCTGTCGACCCAGCGGCAGAAGCCGAGGAAGCCGCGCAGGCGCACGCGGATCGCCGGATTGGCTGCGGCCGCGAGATCGACCGCCGCCTGCAGGCGAGCCGGATCGATGTCGCCGATGCCCTCGATGACGCAGTCGACGTGGTAGCGATAGGTCTCGTTGAGCCCGAGCGAAAAGCGTTCGAGCGGAGACAGCGGGCGCACGTAGCGTTTGCCCTTCTTGAGCAAGGGCTGGGCGACCGGCGCGGGTGTGGAGGGCGCGCGCTCGAAGGTGACGGCGGGCAAAGGCTGGTTCATGGTCAGGCCGCGAGGGAAGCGTCGTTGAGAGTCAGGAAGCGGGCCAGCTCCGCACGCAGATCGGCGGGCGCTTCTTCGGGAATGTAGTGGCCGCAATCGAGCGCGCTGAGTTCGGCGTTCGGCAGCAGCGCGTGCAGCCGTTCTCCTGCCGAAAAGCACGGCGACCGGCGGCCGTAGACGAGCAGCACCGGCACTTGCAGCTTGCGCAGCTGCTCGTCGGGTTCCGCATGCATCGCGAGCAGATCGGCGACGAGCGTCGAATCGAACAGCAAGGAAGACAGCCGGCGCAGCTGGCGTTCGCGGCGCCGGCCGCTGAGCTCGCCGTTCGCGCCGAAATGCTCGGCGAGCGCCTCGGGCGTCTTCGCGGTGAGCAGGCTCGGCGCGACATGATCGCAGGCCGGCATCGGCGCATCGACGAGCACCAGCCGGCGCAGGCGATGCGGATGGCGCAGCGCATAACGCAGGGCGATCAGCGCGCCCATGCTGTGGCCGACGAGATCGAAACTGTGGTCGACCCGATGATGCGCGAGCACGCGCGCGAGATCGTCGCTCTGGCTGTCGAGATCGAAGCCGCGAGTCGGCATGCTGCTGCCGCCGTGACCGCGCTGGTCGTAGAGCAGTACACGACGGTCGCTCGCGAGCGGCGTGGCGAAAGCCGAATACCAGGTCGCCATGTTGCCCGCGATGAGCCCGTGCAGCATCACGAGCGGCGTGCCCACGGCACCGCCGAGGGTGAGCGTGGAAAGTTCGGCGCCGTCGACGATCACGTTGTCCATCAGGCGACCTCGCTCAGCGTGGACGTGTGCACGGGCTTGCGCGCGAGTTCGGCGATCAGCTCGGCCGCGCCGCTTGCGCCTGGCGCCTGTGCGAGTGCCTGCTGCAAGCGCCGAGCGCCCTCGCGCAGGCTCGTGTCGCTCAGCAACTGCTCGATGAGCTTGCGTGCGGTCGGCGGCGTGACCTTGCCCTGGCGCATGAACAGGCCGGCGCCCGCGTCGATCACCTGGCGCGCGATCACCGGCTGATCGTCGCGGATCGGCGCGACGATCAGCGGCAGGCCCTGGCTCAGGCTTTCGCACACGGTGTTGTGGCCCGCGTGGCAGATCACGCCGTCGACCTTCGTCAGCAGCTCGGACTGCGGCACGTAATCGCGAACGAGCACGTTCGCGGGCGACAGTGCAGCGAGTGAGGCTGGCGCGACCATCACGGCCTGCACCTGCGGCATTTCGGACAGCGCGGCCATCATCACTTCGAAGAAACGCGTGTCGCGATCGCGGCTCACGGTGCCGAGCGAAATCAGCAGCTTCTGCTTGCCGGCTTCGAGCCAGTGCCACGGAAACTCGACGGCCCGTCGGCCCGCATCGCGCGCCGGGCCGACGAAGCGATAGGGCGCTTCGACGCGGGGATGCGCGTCGCCGACGAGTTCTTCGGCCGAGAACACGATCGCGAGCTCGGGCGAAAAATCGGGGCGTTCGACGATGGCGTTCGCAGGCAGATAACGCTGCTGCAGACCGAGATACTGCTCGGCGACCCAGGCATCGAACACCGGCGACAGCTTGAGGATCGAAGCGGTGGTGGTGATCAGGCTCGCCCAGCGCAGGCCGAGCTTGCGCGCGACGAGTGCACCGCCGAGCATTTGATGATCGACCACGAGCACGTCGGGCTTGAAATCGCGTACCGCGGCTTCGAGTGGAGCGAGCATCGCTTCGGCGAGCGGCAAGGCATAGTCCTCGAAGAACACGCGCACGCTTTCGAGTCCCCGCACCTGCGGCGTGCTGGCCGCAAGGTCGGTGTTGGGCGGCTGCGCCGCTTCAGCGACATCGAGCGGGTAGAGCCGCGCATGAGCCGGCAGCTTGGCTGCGATCTCGCGCGCATGCACGGCCCAGGCGACTTCGTGTCCGCTCGTTTCGAGCGCGTGCGCAACCGCGAGCGCCGGGTTCAGATGGCCGGTCAGCGGAGGCACGGTGAACAGGAAGCGGCTCATGGTTCCAGAACTCAGGCCGCGAGCGTCTGTTCGATGTAATCGGTCAGCACGCCGACCGACAGCCCGATCAACTCGGCGACGCTCTTGCCCGACAGCCAGCCCGCGATGTCGAGGCGATCGCCGTAGTGCGCCTGCAGCTGGTCCGCGATCTTCACGAACTCGATGCTTTCGAGTTCGAGATCGTCGTTGAAGCGCGTTTCGCTCGTGATCTCGAAGTCTGCGATCCAGTCTTCGTTGATGGTGCGGCGAATCGTGGAAACCACGAATTCGAAGGTGTCGGCGTCGGCAGCGCTCATGCAGTCAGGCTTTGAGTAGGAGAGTTGAGGAAAGCAGTGCTGGCGCTCGCATCGACCGCCAAGCTCCAGCCCACGATGGAATCACGCAGCGGATGGGTGACGACCCAATGTCCGTTGACTCGCAGGCAATCGCCTTCGCGCGCTTCGATCACGAAAGCCAGCGGCTGTCCGCCGAGCCCGGTGCCCGCAGCCTTCGCCGCGACTTCCTTGGCGACCCAGCCGCGCGTGTATTCGATGTCCGCGTTGGCGCTCGCATCGGCCAGCAACAGCTGGCATTCGTCGGGCGAAAACGCGAGTTCGACGAAGCCCGCCTCGCGCGGCTCGACGTGTTCGATGTCGATGCCGACCGGCACATCGCCGACGATCGCGGCGGCGAGCGAACCCTTGTGCGCGATCGAGATATGCAGGCCCGCATGCACCGTCGTCGTCACGTTCGGCAATGCGACCGGCGCGCCGGTTTCGAGATTGGCGATGCGCACTTCCTGCGGATAAATCGGCGCGTTCGTGCGCTGCCAAAGCAACAGACGAATCGCATCTTTCGCTGCAACGCGACCGGCCAGCCACTGGCGCTTGCGACGCGGAGACAGGCCGTCGTAGATCGCGCGCTCGGGTTCGGCGAGATAACGGCGCACCAGATAATCGCGCAGGATCGCAGTGTCGTAACGGTCTTCGAACAGGGCGACGTTCGGTGGAACCTGCTGTGAAACCGCATTCACGGAGAGCTTGCGGCTCGCCACCCAGAACGACTTGTCCATGCTGTAGCGACGCGTGCGCCAGCCGTCGATGGCGATGCGCAGCCTGCCGCTCGCATCACGCAACTCGTGGCGAGTGACGCAATTCAGCTCATCGAGTTCGTTGATGCGGATGCGCGCCTCGAGCATTTCGCCCGGTAGCGGATCGGGCGTGTGGAAGCGAATGCGATCGACGCCGATCGGCATCGCGAGGCAGTTTTCTTCCTGCTCCATGACCCAATAGCCGGCGAGCTGGCCCATGTTGTCGAGCAGCGCGCCCTTGCCCGTGGGCACGCGCAGCAGGCCGTCGATGCCGTTGTCGCCGATCGCCTGGAATTCGGCGACGCCCTGATACGCCGGGCCATGAAACATCCAGCCTTCGCTGTACAGCTCGGCAGCCGGAACCGCAGTCGCGCGCGGCTTTTGCAGCGCATTGAAGTGGGCTGCGGGCGCCGCGGGATACTCGGCCGCCACACGCAGACGAGCGCGAAAATAGCCGACGATCTCGGCTTCGATCGTCGTTGCATCGATGCCTTGCAGGCGAATCTCGACGTCGAGCGGCTCGGCGACCGCGAGCCAGCGATAGGCCTGGATCTGCTCGACTTCGATGACCTTGAGTTGCGGCAGCACTTCTTCGGCCGCCTCGCGCACGAGCATCACTTCCATCGTCAGCGGAACCACCGGATGGCGATCGGAAGCCACCGGCCAGCCCGGACGCTGCGGATACAGTTCGTGATCGCGCACGTACGGAACGTTGCGCTCGATATCGAGATGACGCGTGACGCGATGTTCGAGCTGGGCGACATTCACGCCGCCGCTTGGCATTGCGACCGCCTGCGCACTGCGCTGCGCAGGCGAGCGATGCTGCTGCCAGGCCGCGAGCACATCGCGGCCCGCTGCCTCGATGTCGGCGAGCGTCTGCTGCACGAACTGGCCGAGCGCATCGTCGCTGGCGACCGCAACGGGGGCGCGCATCGTCTGCGGCAGCAGGTTCACGGGCAGCGGTTCGGCGACGCGAATCAGCGGAACGCCGAGTGCGAGCTGGATCGTCGTCCTGGTCTTTTCGGTTTTGGCAGCTTCTACTGGCGGCGTCGTATCCGAGAGCAAACGCGTATCGAACTCCGCGCCTTCGACCCACAGCGCAGCGCAAAGCTGCTGCAGGGCGGCAAGCCCGCTGCGATCGTCGCGATTGGCCTGGATCGCCTGATGCGGACGGCCGCTCAGGGTGTCGTCGATGAAGCCGGCGAGCGAGCCGGTGCCCACTTGCACGAAGACTCGGGCGCCATCGTCATAGAGCGATTCGATCAGCGAGCGGAAGCGTACGGGTTCGAGCAGATGCGCGATCGCGAGTTGCTGCTTGTCGGCCATCGCGGCCGGGAACTTCGCGGCGGTGGTCGCGGACCAGACAGCGACCTTGGGCTCGTGCAGCGCCGCGCTTTCGAAGAACTCGCGATACGGCTGCAAATGACTCGCGAACAGCGGCGAGTGAAAGCCCGACACGATCGGCAGGGTCTGCACGAACACGCGCGCCTGCTTGAGCCTGTCGGCAACGATCTCGATCGCCGCACGACGGCCGCAGGCGATGACCTGATGCGGGCAGTTGTCGTGCGAGATCGCAACCTCGTCGAGACCTTGCATCGCATCGCGCAATTGCTGCTCGCTGCAGGATGCGGCCAGGAACAGCACGTCGGGGAAATCGACCGCGTCGACATCGAGCGCCGCGTAAGTCCGGTCGGACAGCGCCTGGTCGAGCATGCCCGAGCAGAGCATCGCGCTCCATTCGCCGACGCTGTGGCCGGCGTAGACATCGGCGTGGATGCCGAGATCGCCAAGGCGCTCGAACAGGTAGCGATTGAAGCCGAGCAGGCCGATCACGAGCTTGACGAGCGAAGCGGCTGGATCGAGCGGCTCGCAGTAACGCGGCAGCGGCAAACCGAAATACGTGGCGATGTCTTCTGCGCGCGGCTGGAACTGGCTATCGACGCCGGGGAACACGAAAGCGAGCTTGCCGCCCGCAGTGAGCAGGCCACGCGGCGAGAACCAGATTTGCTGGCGACCGTTCCAGGGCTTGCCCGAGGCGATGGCCTTGCGCGCGGTTGCGAGCTTGCGATCGTCGGGCTCGACGATCGCAAGCCGGCAGACATCGGCGCGCGGCGTGATGTCGTGCTCGCCGCGTTCGAGGCGCGCGAGCAGGTCTTGCGGTGTCGGCGCGGACAGCAGCAGCACATGCGGCAACTCTGAGGCGTTGACCTGCCTTTCCTCTCTCCCGCTTGCGGGAGAGAGTCCCCGCGTAGCGGGGGTGGTGGAGGTAAACGGGATCGAACCGATGACCTCTTGCATGCCATGCAAGCGCTCTCCCAGCTGAGCTATACCCCCCCGCCTGTAAAGCGCGCTCCCTTTCCGACCAGTCCCTCTCCCGGTCCTTCGGACCACCCTCTCCCACGAGTGGGAGAGGGGATTCAAGAGCGGGCCGTCCGCGCAAGACCAGATGGCCATTGATGCCGCCGAAACCGAACGCATTGACGGCCGCGACGCGCTGTTCACGCGCCTGGTTCCAGGGCTCGGAGCTGCCGATCACGCGAAAGCGCGTCTGCGCGAGTTTCTCGTGCGGCTCTTCGCAATGCAGCGTCGGCGGCAGCACGCCGTGATAGATCGACAGCGCGGTCTTGATCAGGCTCGCCATGCCCGAAGCCGGCATCGCGTGGCCGATCATCGATTTGACCGAGCCGATGACGGGCGTCGTGCCGTGCTCGCGCGGACCGCCGAAGAAGCGGGCCAGCGTTTCGAGTTCGGTGACGTCGCCGGCCGTGGTGCCGGTGCCGTGCGCCTCGACCAGGCCGATGTCCTCGCGCGAAATGCCGGCCTGTCCCCAGGCTTTTTCGAGCGCGAGCAGCTGGCCGGTCGCCGAGGGCGCAACGAGGCTGCTGCTGCGCCCGTCGCTCGACGAGCCGCTGCCTTCGATGACCGCATAGATGCGATCACCGTCGGCGATCGCGTCATCCAGGCGCTTGAGCATGGCGAGGCCGATGCCTTCGCCGATCAGAATGCCGTCCGCGTCCTGCGACAGCGGGCGAATCGTACCGGTGCGAGACAGCGCTCCGAGCTGGCAGAACGTGGCCCAGAACGTGAGGTCGTGCGACAGGTGCACGCCGCCGACGAGCATCGCATCGGTCTCGCGGCGAGCGAGCGAAGCGCAGGCCTGTTCGATGGCGAGCAGCGCACTCGCGCAGGCCGCATCGACCGTATAAGCCGGGCCGCGCAGATCGAGACGATTGGCGAGGCGCGAGGCGACGAAGTTCGGAATCGCGCCCGAAATGACATCGGGCCCGTAATAGCTGAGCTGCTGTTGCAGGCGCTCACGCACGATGGCGAGCGTCGATTCGGGCAGATCCGGAAACAGGTCGGTCAGCGATTGCAGCACCTGCGGCAGCACGCGCACATGCTGCTGCAAACGCAGGCCGCCCGCGGTCACGTAATTGCCGCGCGCGATGATCACGCCGGTGCGCTCGCGTGCGAACGGCCTGCCTTCGTAGCCAGCGTCGCGCAGCACCTCGTAACCGAGTTTGAGCGTCAGCAGCTGATCGGGTTCGATCGCTTCGGCCGCCTTCGGCATCACGCCGAACGGCAGCGGATCGAAGCTCGCATGCTCGTCGACGAAGCCGCCGCGCTTGCAATAGAAGCGATCGAGCGCGCTCGACTCCGGATCGTAGAAGCTCGGGTCCCAACGGCCAGCCGGAACCTCGCCGATCGCATCGACGCCCTCGACGATGTTGCGCCAGAAGCGCTCGAGATTCGGCGCTCCCGGGAACAGGCAGGACAGGCCGATAATGGCGATGGGAGTCGACATGCGGGCTCAGGCCAGCGGCGTTGCGGCGCCGAAGCTTTCGGGCTTGCCGCACATCAGCACGATCTGGCTGTCGCCGCGCGCGATCGACAACTCTCGCAGCAGTGCTTCGACGCCGGCCGCCTGCGGAATCAGGCCAATGCCCTTGCGCGCGTAATCGTTGCGCAGCGCATCGTTGACCATGCCGGTGTCGGCCCAAGGCCCCCAGTTGACCGAAATCACGCGGCCACCGATGCGCGTCTGCCAGTGATGCGCGAGCTTGTCGAGCACGTCGTTGGCCGAGGCGTAATCGACCTGGCCGCGATTGCCGAAGGCGCTCGCGACGCTCGAGAAGAACACCACGAACTTCACGTCGTCGCGAATCAGCCGGTTGAGGATCAGCGCCGAACGCACCTTGGTGTCGAACACGCGGCCGAAGCTCTCGTCGGTCTTGTCGCGCACGAGCTTGTCTTCGACCACGCCGGCACCGTGGATGACGCCGTCGATACGACCATGGCGCGAATACGTCTCGGCGATGAAGCTCGCGAAAGCCTCTTCGTCGCGCACATCGAGCGGCGTGTAGTGCACGGTGCTGCCGGCTTCGCGAACCTGTGCAAAGGTCTCGCGAACTTCGCGCTCGGCCAGCACGCGACGGGCGAGACGCTCGATCTCCGCGGGCTTGCGAGTCGGGTCTGCTTGCAGCAACAGCTGGCGCAGGCGACGCGGATCGGCAACGCCGCGCGTGAGCGCATCTTCGTCGCCCTCGGGCGCTTCGGAGCGGCCCACGAGTTCGAGCCTGCAGCGATAGCGGCGTGCGAGCGCCACCGCGATCAGCGCGGTGATGCCGCGTGCGCCGCCGGTCAGCAACACCACGCTTTCGGGCGTCAGCGGCAGGCCGTCGAGCGAGCCTTCGGTCAACGCCACCGGCACGACTTTGCGCGCATAGCGCTGGCCGTTGAGATACGCGACTTCGGCGAGCGGGTTGCCGGCAAGCAGCTCGGTTTCGAGCGCGTCGAGCAGCGCGTCCTGCGGCTCGCCCGCATGCAGATCGACCCAGTGCGCGCGCAGCTCGGGGAATTCCTTCTCGACCGTCTTGATCATGCCGGCGAAGCCGCCGCCACGATTGAAGTGCGAGCCGCCCGTTCCGCTTTGACCGAAGTCTCCACCGAGCGCGCTCGCCACGAGCAGATGACGCGCCTTGTTGAGCAGGGCTTCGCGTGCGAGTGCGAAGAAATGCTTGACCTCGATGACGAGGCTGTCCGGGTTGAGGCTCCAGAGATGGATCAGGCCGTCGACTTCCGCGAGCCCGCTTTCGGCATGGCTCGCCGAGAACTCGACGATGCGCGTGCTGGCTCCGCGTGCCTGCAGGCGCGCGGCGAGCTTGGGCGCGATGCCGAGCTTGTCGTCGGTGATCAGGAACTGCTTGTTCGCCAGATCGATGTCGCCGGCACGCGCGGGCGGAGCCGGCAGCGGACGCAGCAGATAGCGTTCGAGCGGAATGCCGGCATCCGAGTCGGCCGTCAGCTGGGCGGTCGGTTTCGCCGCCACGGGCGCGGCTTGCGGCCGCGTTGCGGGCACCGCCTGCTGCAGGTGCTCGATCATCGCCCGCAGCGTTTTCTGCGCGGACAGGCGCTCCAGCAGCGCGTCCTTGCCCTGGCTCGCATCCAGTCCGAGACCGCTCGCGAGCTGGCCGACGATTTCGAGGCGCTTGATCGAATCGATCGACAGATCGGCTTCGAGGTCGAGATCCAGGTCGAGCGCTTCGGCCGGGTAGCCGGTGCTCTGGCTGACGATGTCGAGCAGCAGTTCGGCGACCGGGCGCGGGGCCGCGACGGTGGCGGGTGCGGGTGTTGCACTGGCTGCGGTTGCGATGGTCTTCGGCAGGCTCGAAGAGAGGAAATCGAGCACCGCGCGCAGCGTCTTCTTGGCGGCGAGCTGTTCGATGAGCGCGTCGGCATTGGCACCGAAGGCTTCGCGCAGCGCGAGCTTCTGCGCGAGATCGCTGATCACTTCGAGGCGCTTGATCGAATCGATCGACAGATCGGCTTCGAGGTCCAGATCGAGATCGAGCATTTCGGATGGATAACCCGTGCGCTCGGAGACGATGCCGAGCAGCACGCTGTTCGCATTCGCGACCGTGGGTTCGGCCTGCAATGGGGCGGAAAGCGCTTGCGCGGCCGGAGCGACGGCGATGGGAGCCGATGCTTTCATCTGTGCGGACGGCGCGATCGTGATCGTCGCAGCCGCACGCGGTGCTGCAGCCGGCGCACCGAAGTAGCCGAGCAGCACGTCGCGCTGCGCGTTCACGAGATCGCGCATGTTGTGCAGATAACTCACGATCGCCTGATCGCCGGCGGCGAGCGTCGTCTGCGCAGGTGCTGCGGCGATGCTGGTGACGGCATTCGCCGTGACGACCGGTTGGAGCACGACCGCCGCCGCATGCGCGGGCGCCTTGCCGCGCAGCGGAAACGCGCGCCCGCCGTTGACGAGCCAGGTGGTTGCACCGAGCTTGCGCGGCTGCGTGAGGTCGAGCGTGCGGGCGCGATCGGCGAACAGCGTGCTCGCGTCGAAGCTGTTGCCGCGCACGGCGAGCTGGGCGACCACTTCGAGCAGGCCGGCGAGGCCGCGCTCTTCGGGATCGAGCGCGATGGCCGTGTGCGTCTGATCCTTGAGGATGCGATTGACCAGGCCCGTGAGCACGCGCTTGGGGCCGATTTCGACGAACACACGCGCGCCATCCGCGTAGAGGCGCTCGACTTCGGAGACGAAGCGCACCGGGCTGACGATGTGGCGCGCGAGGCTGTCGCGGATCGCGGCCGCGTCGTCGAGATGCGGCTCGGCGCTGATGTTCGAGTACACCGGCCAGCGCAGCGGCAGCACGGCTTCGTTCGCGAGCGTGGCCGCATAACGACGCTCGGCAGCCGCCATCAGCGGTGAGTGGAAGGCGCAATCGGTGTCGATGAGCTTGTAGCCCACCGCGTGCTGCTTGAGCAGCTCGCAGGCGGCGTTGACGTCTGCCGTCGGGCCCGAGATCACGGTCTGCACCGGGCTGTTCTGGTTCGCCATCACCACGCCCGGGAAGCCCGTCAGCAGCGGACGCAACGAGTCGACATCGAGGCGCACCGCGGCCATCGCGCCGCTGTCCTCGCCGACCGAGGCGAGAATCGCTTCGGCGCGCGAGCGCGAGAGCTTCACCAGGGTTTGCGCGTCGAAAGCGCCGGCCGCCGCGAGCGCCGCGAGTTCGCCGTAGCTGTGGCCCGCCGCCATGTCGGGCTGCAGGCCGAGGCTGTGCAGCCATTGAAAGCCCGCGAGCTCGACCAGGCCGAGCGCCGGCTGGGTCATGCGCGTGTCGGTCAGGCGCTGCTGCTGCGCCGAGCGCGTCGCGTCGTCGTAGGCGGTGGACGGATAGATGACCGGCAGCAGGTCCGGCGCGAGCGCGAGCAGTTCGCGCAGCGCGGGGAAGTAGACGAACAGCTCGCGCAGCATGCCCGGATACTGGCTGCCCTGGCCCGAGAACAGAAAGGCGATGCGCTGTGTTGCAGGAGCGTCGTCGCGCTTGTGCAGTCCGCCCGCCGGGTTCTGCTGCACCGCATGGGCGAGCTTGGCCGAGAGCTCTTCGCGGGTGCTGGCGACGAACGCGAGTTGCACGACACCCGAACCGTTCGCCCAAACCGTCGCGGCAAGATCGCGCAGTGCAAGCGGCGCATCCGATGCGGCGAGATAGTCGGCGAGTTCGCGAACACGCGGTGCGATCGCCGCCGCGCTATCGCCACGAAACGCGAACAGCTCGGCGGGCCAGTGCAGCGAGCCCTGGGTGTTCCGATGCGCCGGATAGCCCGAAAGCACCGCGTGGAAATTGGTGCCGCCGAAACCGAAGGCGCTCACCGCCGCGCGCTTCGCGCCGCTGTGCGCAAGCCAGGGCTGCGGCGTGCGATTGAGCGCGAACGGGCTCGTCGCGGCGCGATGCCAGGCGTTCGGCTGCGTGATGAGCCCGGTCGGCGGCAAAACGCCGTGATGCAGGGCCTTGGCCACCTTGATGAAGCCCGCGATGCCGGCCGCGCACTTGGTGTGGCCGATCTGGCTCTTCACCGAGCCGAGCGCGGCCTGCTGCGGCAATGCGCCGTAGGCGCTGAACACTTCGGTCAGCGTGCGCAGCTCGGTGCGATCGCCGACGACGGTGCCGGTGCCGTGCGCTTCGACGAGCCCGATTTCGGACGGCAGCACGCCGGCTTGCCAGTAGCAGCGATCGAGCGCGCGCTTCTGGCCTTCCTTGCGCGGTGCGGTCAGGCCCAGCGCCTTGCCGTCGCTGGATCCGGCGATGCCGTCGATGACCGCGTAGATGCGATCGCCATCGGCCTGTGCATCGTCGAGCCGCTTGAGCACGACGATGCCGACGCCTTCGCCCAGCGCGATGCCGTCCGCGTTGTCGTCGAACGACCGGCAGCGTCCACTCGACGACAGCGCGCCGACCGACGAAAACATCAGAAAGTCGGTGATGCCGTTGTGAAAGTCGGCGCCGCCCGCGAGCACCATTTCGCTGCTGCCCGAGCGCAGCTCCTTCACCGCGAGTTCGATGGCGGTCAGCGAGCTTGCGCAGGCCGAGTCGACCGAATAATTCACGCCGCCGAGCCCGAGGCGATTGGCGATGCGCCCCGAGATCACGTTGACGAGCACGCCCGGGAACGAATCTTCGGTCAGCGTCGGCAAAGCTTGCGCGAGTTCGGGCGGCAGGTCGCCGCAATACTGCTGGTAGAGATTGCGGAAGTTGTATTGCGCGGCCAGGTCCATGCCGCCTTCGGCGCCGAAGATCACCGAAGTGCGCTCGCGATCGAACCAGCGTCCGCCGGCCGACTGCGAGTAACCGGCGTCGCGCAAGGCCTGGTTCGCCACTTCGAGCGAGAGCAGCTGCACGGGCTCGATCGCCGCGAGCGACTGCGGCGGAATGCCGTACTGCAAGGGATCGAACGGCGTGTCGTCGAGAAAGCCGCCCCATTTGCTCACGCTCTGGTCGGGGCCGGCATCGGCACCGCGATAGTAACGCTCGGCGTTCCAGCGTTCGGCCGGCACCTCGCGCACGAGGTCGCGACCTTCGAGGATGTGACTCCAGTACGCTTCGAGATCGGGCGAGCCCGGATACAGGCAGGCCATGCCGACGACCGCGATCGGGGCTTCGCGCGCGGGCAGGCGCAAGGTCGGCAGATCGAGCGCCTGCAGATAATCGCGGGCTCCGCGCGAGGCGCGCTCATGCAGGGCCGCGATCGAAATCACCTCGTGCCGCAGCGCGATGATCTGGCCGATCATGTACATGCCTTCGGCACGCTGGCGTTGCAGGTCGACTTCGCCGAGTTTGCCGTTGCCCTGCTTGTCGTAGACGTAGTCGAGGCCTTTGGTTGCGATGCGCAGGCGGCCGACGGTCAGCGATTCGAGATCCTTCCAGGCGTCCTTGGTATCGACGCCGGCGGCTTGCAGCTCGCGCTTGCGTCGATCGAACAGGTCGACGAAGCCCGACCGCAGGCAGCGGATCGCATGGCCCGGCGCGGTTTCGACGAGCACGGTGGAATCGCCTTGCAGCGACTGGCGCTGGAAGTCTTCGAG
Organism: Hydrocarboniphaga effusa AP103; assembly: GCF_000271305.1. Taxonomy (GTDB): domain Bacteria; phylum Pseudomonadota; class Gammaproteobacteria; order Nevskiales; family Nevskiaceae; genus Hydrocarboniphaga; species Hydrocarboniphaga effusa. The sequence continues at coordinate 929,721 of NZ_AKGD01000001.1, read as the reverse complement.
CACCGCGCCGGCTTCGACCGCCTCATGCGTCGCGATATAGGCGGTGCCCATCAGCACGCCGATCTTCGCTCCGCGTGCCGCGAGCGGAGCCGCGAGCGCCGCGACCATCGCACTCGAGCGCTCGTCGTGGATGCCGCCTGCGAACAGCACGTGCAGGTCTTCGGCGTGTTCGACTTGCGCGAGGCGCGCGAGCGCCTGTTCCCACAATACGAAGCTGTAGCGCGGGCCGACGTGGCCGCCGCATTCGCGGCCTTCGAACACGAAATGCGTGGCACCGTCCTTCAGGAACAGATCGAGCAGGCCGGGCGAGGGCACGTGCAGATAAGTGGGAATGCCGGCTTCGATGAACGGACGCGCCTGCGACGGGCGGCCGCCCGCGAGCAGCAGCACGCTCGGCTTGATCTCGCGGATCAGCGCGAGTTGCGGATCGAGAATCTCGGGAGAGGCGAAGCCCAGCACACCGACGCCCCAGGGCTTGTCGCCGATCTGGTCGCGCGTGTTCTCGAGCAGCGTACGCGAGGCGCTCGCGTTCATGAGCGAGAGCGCGAGGAACGGCAGGCCGCCGTCTTCGGCGACCGCGACCGCGAATTCGGCGGTATCGCTGACGCGCGTCATCGGCCCCTGCGCGATCGGATAGCGGGTGCCGTGCGATCGCGCCCAGGCCGCGTTTTCGTCGAGCGGACGCAGCTCGCGCGCCTGATGCAGCTGGCCGTCGACGCGCAGGCGCAGTGTCTGCACGAGCGCTTCGAGATTCGCGCATTCGGACATCAGTACCTTGCAGAGCGCCGCATCCTGGCCGAGCGGCAACAGCGTGCGAGCCTGCAAGGCCGCACGAACCGTGTCGGCCGACAGCGCGTCGAGCGCCGCGATTTCGGCCGGTGTACGCGCATGGACCTGGTAGCCGCCGCCGACACGCGCCTCGCTGCCATCCATCGCGAGCACCTGCTGCTTGATCGCCTCGTCGAGACCGCTTTCCGGATAGGCGCTGAGCTGCGCGTCGAGCACGACGCCGAAAGCGCCGCCCGCGAAAGCGCTGGCCGCCGTGTGCAAGCCGATGCCGCCCTGGCACCACACCGGAATGCGCCCGGCCGTGAGTTCGACCAGGCGCTGCAGCAGCACGAAGCTGCTTTCGTCACCGACGCGGCCACCGCTTTCCTGGCCCTTCGCGATCAGTCCGGAAGCGCCGAAGGCGATTGCGCGCTGGGCCTCGACGACCGACACCACCTGTGCGATCCATGCGGCCTTGCGCCAGCTCGTCGGCAGGGCGCTGCCGTCGCCGTCGACGATGATGAACTCGACGCTGGCCGGCAGCGTGAGATCGGTGGGCACCTCGACGTGATCGGCCAGGCGAAGGCCGATGGAGGGCTCGCGCTGGATGCTCGCGAACAGCTCGGACCAGCGGGCCGGATCGCGTCCGAGATCGAGCGCCGTTGCGACCGTCAGCTTCCTGAGCGCTTTGGCGAGGCCGAAATCCGCTCGTTCGATCGGGGTGATCGCGAGCAGGCGAAAGCGCTGGGCCTGCTGTTCGAAGCAGGAGCCGCCGACGGACCGCGAAGTCTGGCGGGCGCGGGGCCGTGCCCGTGCTTCCGCGCGCGTGCGCGGAAGCACGGGATCGTTCGATTGAATCGTCGATGAGTCCATGGCCTTCCCTGTGAAGCGATAGATGCAACGTATGCAGTTTGAAAGCAGCGCGGGCAGCGGATCGCGCGTGCGCGCTCCGGTTCGTCGCTTCAGTCCTGGGTCCAACGGAAGCCGGCGGCTCCGATCAGCACGAACAGCGCCGTCATGCCGGCCATCGCAACGAGCGAGCCACTGACGTCCGCGAGCCCGGCTCCATCGATCATGATCGCGCGAGCGGCACCGAGCAGATGCGTGAGCGGCAACAGTTCGGATGCGGATCGAACCCAGGCGGGCGCGCCGTCGAGCGAGAAGAACACGCCCGAGAGCAGGACCATCGGCCAGGACATCAGCGTCATGATGCCGCCGGAGATCTCTTCGCTCGCGAGGCGCGCCGAAACCAGCAGGCCCATCGAGATCATCGACATCGCGCCGAAGGCGGTAACGATGAGCAGATCGAGATAGTGGCCCTCCATGCGCAGGTGCAGCACCGGCTTGCAGATCGCGTAGATCAGCGAAGACAGGCCGACGGTGAGGATCAGGCAGGCGATCAGCTGGGCGCTGACGAATTCGACCGCGGTGATCGGCGTTCCGCGCAGGCGCTTGAGATATCCGGACTTGCGATAGCGCACCACCACATGGCCGATCGCGAACAGGCAGGTGAACATGATGTTCACGCCGAGCAGGCCCGGAACCAGCCAGTCCGCATAGCGCAGCGGCTCGCCTTCGGCGCGTTGCGCGATGGCGGCTGCATCGCTTGCGTGCAGCAGGCGTTCGAGCACCAGGCTTTTGTTCGACTGCGGATTGACCCAGTAGCGAGCGGGCTGCGAACGAGGATCGAACAGCAGGTCGATGCGATGGCGCTGCAGCTTGAGCACGGCCTGCGCTTCGTCGCTTTCGCTGTGGAAATTCACCGCCTCGGTCGCGAAGAAAGCATGCGTCTGCTGCGTGAGCGGCTGTGTGCCGAGCACTCCGACTTCGAACATCGGCTGCTGGCCGCGCGACATCAGAATGGCCACGCCGATGACGAGCACCGGCGCGAGCACGAAATTCCACACCAGTGCGGTGCGATCACGCGCGACTTCGAGCAGGCGGACGCGAACCAGGGCGAGCAGGCGATTCATGCGCGCAGCTCCGCACCGGTGAGACGCAGGAACAGGTCTTCGAGCGTGCGCGGCCGGATCTTGAGCTGGGCGAGCGGAAAGCCCGCCGAGAGCAATTGTCCGAGCGTGCGATTGACGTCGGAGCTCACGATCTCCACGCAATCCTGCTTGCGCACGAGCGGCAGTTCGAGATTGCGGCCTTCGATGGCGTCGAGCGGCAGTTCGAGCACGCTGTCGCTGAAGTGTTCGTCGAGCAGCTTCTTGGCGGTTCCGCGCGCGATGATCTTGCCGTGATCCATGATCGCGATATCGTCGCTGAGCAGGTAGGCCTCTTCCATGTAGTGCGTCGTCAGCAGCACCGTCGTGCCGCGCTGCTTGATGCCGACCACCAGATCCCAGAAGTTGCGCCGTGCCTGCGGATCGAGGCCGGTGGTGGGCTCGTCGAGGAAGACGATTTCGGGTTCGTTGATGAGGGCGATCGCCAAAAGCAATCGCTGGCGCTGGCCACCCGAAAGCTTGCGGTGATCGCGATCGAGATAGTCCTCCAGATGGCAGCCGTGGATCAGTTCGTCGATCGCGGCCCTGCGCTTATATAAGGAAGAGAAGAACTGCAGGTTCTCGCGGACGGTCAGGAAGTCCTGCAGTGCGGTGGCCTGGAACTGGATGCCGACGCGCTCGCGGTAGTGCGAATCGAGCGGCTTGCCGCGAAAGCGCACGCTGCCCGAGGTGGGCTCGACGAGGCCTTCGAGGATCTCGATCGTGGTGCTTTTGCCTGCGCCGTTCGGGCCGAGCAGGCCCAGGCACATGCCTTCTTCGAGGTCCAGGCTCAGGCCGTCGACCGCGGTGACCCGCGGGTAACGTTTGACGATTCGGTCTGCTGACAGGATTGCGGGCATGGAAGGGCCATCTCGCCCTTTTTTGGGGCAAATTTAGATCAAAAAAGAGTCACTTTTATTAAGAAAGCGCGATTGAGCGCTCCGAAATAAAAACTTAATCTGGACGGTTTCTACGGAGAGAGCCCATCCTCGGAAGATATCGGGTCGGATATCCGGTAAAGAAAGGGAAAACTGCAGTTGCCCCTTCCCGCTCGAGTGTCGTCCTGTCCATGGAGTACGAGCTGCCCGGTAGCAAAAAACCTTCCTTCGATGCCCCGCTGGAGGCCCAGAAAGCTGTAAAAACTGTAGCGGAAATGAATGGTTTTCAGATACCGCAAATTTCCTACGCGGTTTGGGGATGCGGATTACATGCCGCCGATCGAAAGGTCGAAAACCGAGGGCGATAGACGCCTCTTCCGGCGCGATGAGCGGTTCGGGAATAAGCAAATCACGTCCGATTCTGATCGGCTTCCACAGCGCGGCGGGCCGCCGCGTTTGGCATAAGCAGCGGTCGCGAAAGTCTTATCGCGGGCCTGCGGCCGCGCACTAAAGTGCGGCGCACACGAGCCAATCGCCGAATCCGTTCGGCGTTATTCCGATCACCATGAAACCCGACCCCTCTCCCGCGCTTGCCCCGCGCCGCGCCGATCGCAGTTCGGTGCCGCCTTCTTCGGCGACGTCGAAAGCACTGATCCCGGCGAGCGCCCTGCTCGATCTGCTCAACGCCCATTTGAGCGTAGCCGAGGCGCAGTGCATGGATGAGATGGCGCTGACGATCACCGGTATCCGCGGCCTGGGACCGACCGAGAGAAAGGTGTTCGGACGCAATTGGGATGTCGTGCGCTTTCTCTGGGATGGTCCCGGTTCTCCGGACGAGCTGCTGTTCGCGCTCACCCATGTGATCGGCGGCCACTACGATGTCGACTGGGGACCCGCGGCGCGGTCCGAGCGCGATCTCCAGTGACGTCGCAGCCGCGTGACCCGACGCGCGCCTAGGTCGACGAATTTCGCGGTCTCCACATCACCGGCGAGCGGCGCGGTCTGCCGGCGGGTCCGCGACGCTCGCGGGCCCGCACGCAGACTCCGCCGAATGACTTCGCTCGCAGGCACGGTATCGCGACCGATTCCATCGCGTGACGAGCGCGGCCCGATTCTTGCCGTTGCGCCTTTTGCACGCTCGAAAGAGTGAACCGTCTTACGGCGGCGGAAGACCGCGGGGACGAGGCCCAAGGCAATGGCTTGAAGACCGATCATGCGCGCGCGCAAGCAAAGAAAACCGCACGAAGACTGGACCCATGGTCTCAAGACCCGGACCGCGAACGCGCTGCGGGCCCATGGTTTCCAGTCGAAAGACCAAGTCGCTGCGACGCCGATCGAAAGCCTGCTGCGCATCGAACATTTCGGCCAGGTTTCGCTCGCCGATCTGCGCACCTGGCTGTTGCGGGACGAGCGCCACGCCGGGCCCGATGCCGCGACGCGATCGAAGCAGGCGGAATCGACGCCGCGCACCGATCGGCCCTCGCCGCGGCGCTGACTCATACGCAGCAAAACGGCGTGCCTGGTTGTTGATTGCTGCGCATGCGCGCTCAGGGAGGCGTGGCCCGGCGGCGCACAATCGCCTTGCGCAACGGGGTTTGCGCAAGGCTCCTGGCCGATCTGCGTACGGGCATACTCCTTGCCCTAGAAGCGGACTTCGAATCAGAGCCGCGAACATGCAGAACATCGTGCGAGCAGTGGAGATTGCTTCATGAACGAAGGCTCGGAAGTACATTTGAGCCGCGCCCAGAGCCAGCTGAGCCGGTCGGGGCTGTCGGCCTGGTTCGTCGGGCATCCGGTGGCGACCGCGCTGCTGACCCTGGGCGTCATCCTGCTCGGCGCTCTCGCGTTTCCGCAGCTGCCGACATCGCCCTTGCCCGAAGCCGATCTGCCGACGATCCAGATCAGCGCCTCGCTGCCCGGCGCGAGTCCCGAGACGATGGCTTCGGCGGTGGCCACGCCGCTCGAAGTGCAGCTCAGCTCGGTGCCCGGCGTCATCGAGATGACCTCCGCGAGTTCGCTCGGCAACACCTCGATCAACCTGCAGTTCACGCTCGACAAGGACATCAACGAAGCCGCGCAGGAAGTGCAGTCGGCGATCAACGCGGCCGCAGGCCGCCTGCCGGCCGATCTGCCGAACCTGCCGACCTGGCGCAAGGTCAACGCGAACGACAGTCCGGTGCTGGTGCTGCGCCTGCAGTCGCCGCTGATGACGCTGACCGAGCTCTCCGACATCGCCGAAACGCTGATCGCCCGGCAGATCTCGCAGATCGACGGTGTCGCGCAGATCGACCTGAGCGGCCAGCGCAAGCCGGCGCTGCGCGTGCAGGCCTCACCCGAGAAGCTCGCCGCGCTCGGGCTCACGCTGGCCGACATTCGCAATGCCGTGCGCACCGCGAGCGTCAACCAGGCCAAGGGCGCGCTGTTCGGGCGCGACCGTGTGTCCACGCTGCAGACCAACGACCAGATCTTCGAGCCGCGCGGCTACGAGAACCTCGTCGTCAGCTATCGCGACGGAAACCCGGTGTTTCTCGGCGACGTGGCGCGCATCGGCTTCGGGGCCGAAAACGACTACGCGCAGGCCTGGCAGAACGGGGTCGCCGGCGTCGCGCTGATCGTGCGGCGCCAGCCCGGCGCGAACATCGTCGACACCGCCGAGCGCATCAAGGCGGCGATGCCGCGCTTGCGCGAGCTGCTGCCGGCGCATGTCGAGTTCGAAGTGCTCAACGACCGCACGCGCACGATCCGCGCGTCGATCCACGAAATCGAGATCACGCTGGTCGTCACCATCGGCCTCGTGGTGCTGATCATGGGCCTGTTCCTGCGACAGGTTTCGGCGACGATGATCGTCGCCTCGGTGCTGTGCGTTTCGCTGGTGGCGACGGCCGCGGCGATGTACGCACTCGGCTTCTCGATCAACAATCTCACGCTGGTTGCGGTGATCGTCGCGGTCGGCTTCGTGGTCGACGATGCGATCGTCATCGTCGAAAACATCCATCGGCATCTCGAAGCCGGCGAGGGCATGCGCGAGGCTGCGCTCAAGGGGGCCGCCGAGATCGGCTTCACCGTCGTCTCGATCAGCTTCTCGCTGGTCGCGGCCTTCATCCCGCTGCTGTTCATGGGCGGCGTGGTCGGGCGGCTGTTTCGCGAGTTTTCGCTGACCCTGACGGCCGCGGTGCTGATCTCGGTGCTCGCTTCGCTGACGCTCGCGCCGATGCTCGCCTCGCGCTTCATGCGGGCTCCCGCGCATGCCGGACACGTGGCCGGCGGGTTCTCCGATCGCTTGCTCGCTTTCTACGATCGCGGGCTGCGCTGGTCGCTGCGGCACCAGCGCCTCGTGCTGGCCGGCTTCGGGCTGACGGTCGCCGCGGCCGCGATGAGCTACGTGCTGGTGCCGAAGGGCTTCTTCCCGTTGCAGGACACCGCCTTCGTCTACGGCACTTCGCAGGCGGCCGAGGACATTTCGTTCGAGGACATGCGCGAGAAGCACCTGCAACTCGCGAAGATCGTCGGCGCCGATCCGGCCGTGCTCGGCTACAACCAGTCGATCGGCTCGAGCTTCGGCGGCGGCTCGCTGTCGAGCGGGCGCTTCTTCATCGTGCTCAAGGATCGCAACCAGCGCGACGTGTCGGCCGAAGAATTCATCGCGCGCCTGCGGCCGCAGCTCGAGGAGGTGCTCGGCATCCAGCTGTTCCTGCGCAGCGCGCAGGACATCAACCTCGGGGCGAGCTCCTCACGCGCGCAATACCTGTTCATGCTCAAGGGCCCCGACAGCACCGAGCTGGCGAGCTGGGCCGCGCGCCTGACCGACCGCCTGCGCGAGATGCCGCAGCTGCGCGACGTGTCGAGCGACCAGCAGCTCGGCGCTTCGATCACGCGCCTGACCATCGACCGCGTCGCCGCGGCGCGCTTCGGCATCAGCACGGAGGACATCGACCAGGCGCTCTACGATGCCTTCGGCCAGCGCCAGATCAGCGAGTACCAGACCGAAACCAATCAGTACAAGGTCATTCTCGAGATCGACGAGCAACAGCGCGGGCGCCGCCAGAGCCTGGATTATTTCCATCTGCGCTCGCCGCTGAGCGGGCAGATGGTGCCGCTGCCGGCGATGGTGACCAACGAGCCCGCCACCAATGGGCCGCTGTCGATCACGCACGACGGCATGTTCCCGTCGGTGAACATTTCGTTCAATCTCGCCAAGGGCGTGGCGCTCGGTGACGCGGTCGAACTCGTCGCCAGGGCCCAGGCCGATATCGGCATGCCGGGCGAATACACGGGCTCTTTCCGCGGCAACGCGCAGGCGTTCAAGGATTCGCTCGCCTCGCAACCGCTGCTGATCCTCACCGCACTGCTCGCGGTCTACATCATCCTCGGCGTGCTCTATGAAAGCTTCGTGCATCCGCTGACGATCCTGTCGACGCTGCCCTCGGCCGGCATCGGCGCGATCCTGCTGCTGTGGGCGCTCGGCTTCGAGTTCTCGATCATGGCGATGATCGGTGTCGTGCTTCTGATCGGCATCGTCAAGAAGAACGGCATCCTGATGGTGGATTTCGCGCTCGAAGCGCAGCGCAAGCAGGGCCTGTCGCCGGCCGAGGCGATCCACCAGGCCTGCCTCGTGCGCTTCCGCCCGATCATGATGACGACGCTCGCCGCGATGCTCGGCGCGGTGCCGCTGACCTTGGGCATCGGCACGGGCTCCGAGCTGCGCCAGCCGCTCGGTATCGCGGTGGTGGGCGGACTGTTGCTGAGCCAGTTGCTCACGCTGTTCACCACGCCCGTGGTCTATCTGGCACTCGACCGGCTGTTCCATCGCCAGAACAAGGCGCCAGCGGCCGCTGCGGCGACGCCGGCCCGGCTCGCGGGTTGAGCTTGCATGACCGAGTGCGATCGCATGGTTCGGAGCTTGCCGGCGCTCAGCCCTCCGGCAGCTCGCGCACGGCTCCGATATCCGCTCCGCCCGCGAGCAGCGCATAAGCCTTCAGGGCGGTGCTGAGCTTGCGCGGCCTCGGCGCGGACGGACGCCAGCCGCGCGCAACGCGCAGACGGCGTCTTTCGTCGAGCTCCGCGTCGCCGAGCTCGACGTTGATGCTGCGGCCGACGATGTCGATGCGAATGCGATCGCCGTCTTCGAGCAGCCCGATCGTGCCGTGCGCGGCTGCTTCGGGCGCGACATGGCCGATCGAAAGCCCGGCGCTCGCGCCGGAGAAGCGACCGTCGGTGATCAGCGCGCAGCGCGTCGCCAGGCCTTTGGTTTTCAGATACGTGGTCGGATACAGCATCTCCTGCATGCCAGGGCCGCCACGCGGGCCTTCGTAACGGATCACCACGACGTCGCCGGCCTTCACCTGGTCGCCAAGTATCGCGGCGCTCGCGGCATCCTGGCTTTCGAAAATGCGCGCCGGGCCTTCGAAGCGAAGCATCTGCGCGGGCACCGCGGCGGTCTTGACGATGCAGCCTTGCGTGGCGAGATTGCCGGTCAGCACGGCGAGTCCGCCATCCGGGTTGTAGGCGTGCTCGCGTGAACGGATGCAGCCGCGCTCACGATCGAGATCGAGCGATTCGTAGCGGCTGCTCTGCGAAAACGCGGTGCGGCTCGGCACGCCGGCTGCGGCCGCCGAATAGAACTCGCGCACCGCCGTGTCTTGCGCCTGACGGATGTCCCAGGCGTCGATCGCTGCGGCCAGCGAGCTTGCGTGCGTGGTCGCCACACTGCCGTCGATGAGCCCGGCGCGCTTGAGCTCGGCGAGTATCGCCATCACGCCGCCGGCGCGGTGCACGTCCTCCATGTGATAGGCGCTCGCGGGCGCGACCTTGCAGAGCGTCGGCACGAAACGCGAAATGCGATCGATGTCGGCGAGCGTGAAATCCACCGCGCCTTCGTGCGCGGCGGCCAGCAGATGCAGCACGGTGTTGGTCGAGCCGCCCATCGCGATGTCGAGCGACATCGCGTTTTCGAACGCGGCCTTGGTCGCGATCTGGCGCGGCAATGTGCGTGGATCGTCGAGTTCGTAATGACGGCGCGCGAGCTCCACGATCAGGCGCCCGGATTCGCGAAACAGGCGCTCGCGATCGGCATGCGTCGCGACGAGCGAGCCGTTGCCCGGCAAGGCGAGACCGAGCGCTTCGAGCAGGCAGTTCATCGAGTTGGCGGTGAACATGCCCGAGCAGGAGCCGCAGGTCGGGCAGGCGGCCTGCTCGATCTGCTGGCGCTCGGAGTCGGCGAGATCGGCATTCGCTCCGGCGACGATCGCGTCGACGAGGTCGAGCGGAATGACACGATCGTCCACCTTGCGCTTGCCGGCTTCCATCGGCCCGCCGGCGACGAACACGGTCGGAATGTTGAGCCGCATCGCGGCCATCAGCATGCCCGGTGTGATCTTGTCGCAATTCGAAATGCAGACGAGCGCATCGGCCGTGTGCGCGTTGACCATGTACTCGACGCTGTCCGCGATCAGCTCGCGCGAGGGCAGGCTGTAGAGCATGCCGTCGTGGCCCATGGCGATGCCGTCGTCGACCGCGATGGTGTTGAACTCGCGCGCGACGCCGCCGGCTCGCGTGATTTCACCGGCGACGAGCTGGCCGAGATCTTTCAGGTGCACGTGGCCGGGCACGAACTGCGTGAACGAGTTGGCGATGGCAATGATCGGCTTGCCGAAGTCGGAGTCGGTCATGCCGGTGGCTCGCCAGAGCGAGCGGGCGCCGGCCATCAGCGGGCCGGCGGTGCTGGTGCGGGAACGAAGGGCGGGCATCGGGGCTTCCTGTGGGCGGTGGCGGTGTGCCGAGGCCGCCATCTTCCCGATACCGCGCCATAGCGGCCAATATAATCGGCATGCGGTCGCCATATCGATCGTAAATAGTGGAGCTACGATGGACCTTCGGCAGATTCGCTACTTCATCGCCGTTGCCGACGCGCGCAACTTCTCGCGCGCGGCCGAGCGCCTGCATGTATCGCAGCCGCCGCTGTCGATCCAGATCAAGCGCCTCGAAGACGAGATCGGCGTCCGGCTGCTGAATCGCTCGCCGCGCGGAGTGGAGCTGACGCCGGCCGGAGCGCTGTTCTACGAGGACGCGAAAGGCGCGCTCGCGAGGCTCGACGGCGCGAAGAAGCGAGCGCGCCAGGCCGAGCTCGGCGAGGTCGGAACGCTGTCGATCGGCTTCGTGTCGATCGTCGACTACGGTGTGCTGCCGCCGGCGCTCAAGGACTTCCGCACGCGCTATCCGCGCATCGAAGTCGAGCTGCACGAGGCGACGACCGACCAGCAGGTGCAGGCGCTGCGCAATGGCCGCTTCGACCTGGCGCTCGCGCTCGGTCCGGTGCGGGAAGCCGATCTGAAGTTCGAGCCGCTGATCGAGGAGGAACTGCTGCTCGCGTTACCGGCGCGGCATCCGCTCGCGGGAGCGGACCGGGCGACCGACCTGCGACGCTTCAGCGAAGAGACGTTCATCGCCCCGCCGCGCGAGCTTGCGCCGGGCCTGCACGATGCGATCGTCGCGCGTTGTCGCAGCAGCGGGTTCACGCCGCGCATGGGTCAGCAGGCCCGGCAGATGCAGACGGTGGTGAGCCTGGTTGCCTGCGGGCTGGGCGTTGCGCTGGTGCCCGCTTCGATGAACAACCTCAAGCGCAAGGGGCTGATCTATCGCCGCTTGCGCGGGGCGTCGGAGGCGCTGCAGATCGGCATGCTGACGCGCGCGGGCGAGAACTCGGCGATCGTGCGGAATTTTTCGGAGGTCTTGCGGGTCAGTGCCGGCGGCTAGCTGTGGCTGAGCATTCGCCGGCCCCTCTCTCCCCTCGCTGGCGCGAGGGACTCTCTCCCGCGCGCGGGAGAGAGGAACGGCGGTGAGTGCGACGCGTCGATTGCCGTGGCGCCAACTGCTGGTCCCCTCTCCCGCTTGCGGGAGAGGGTGGTCCGAACGACCGGGAGAGGGCCTGTCGCCGAGCGCAAATTTCTCGGCCGGGCTTTCTACCGCTTGAGCTTGTGCGCCACCACCGAATCCCAGGTATCGAGCCGCCCGCCGCGATACCACGTACGGCGTGCGGTTCCTCGTACGAACGAGGAAAGAAGATCGTACCCCTGAGGCTTGTGGGCATGAACGCCGGGCCGGAGCTCGTCGATCTTGCGTTTGCCGAGCCACTTGTCGACAAAAGGTGAAGCCCCAGGCGTCGGCGGGTGAAAAGCCCTGCGGAGCGAGCGTCGGCATTCCCTTGGGAACGGCTGCGTCTTGGCCAGCACTTGGCCCTTGACCGCGCCCCGCTGCGGAACCGGGCGCTCCTCGATCGATGCCACGATTCCGTGGCGGCGCCCCTCGCATCGATAACCGTCGGTTATGCGTTCCACGCGACTCTTCATTGGTGGAGCGGGGCATGCCTGTGTGAGGCTTATGACGAATCCACCAATTGTCACACCCGATGATTACCTTTCGGCGCTCGCTCGTCATTGGATCGAACATGAAATCCACCATCGCGCGCATCGCGGTCTGGTCCACCCTGGTTCCGGCGGCGCGCAGGCGCATCCGGGTCACGAGCGGCTCGAAACCGATGCGAGCTCCAATGCCGTGTTCGGCATCGTCCAGCTGCTCGAAAACGGCCATCCGGCGCTGTGGTTGCTGCTGGTGCTGAGCGTCGTCGCAGCGGTTCGCCTGGGCATGAAGGCGCCTTCATCGGCCGCTTGACGCGGGCATCGATCCACGCTCGGCTATCGCGCCGAGCGCGACGCGCATGAGCTCATGCGCGGCCGTGGACAGCTCGGCATCGCGTCGCGTCAGCAGGCCGACACGCCTGCGCACGATCGGTCCCGAAAGGCGCAGGCAGCGCGCGCCCATGCGCTGCATCTGATCGCCGCACAGCGCCGGAACCGCGCTCACTCCGAGCCCCGCGGCGACCAGCGATCCGACCGTCGACAGCTGATGGCATTCGAGCGCCGGAGCAAAGTCGTGGCCGGCGGCCGCCAGCGACTGCTCGAGCAGATGGCGTACGGTCGAGGGGCGTTGCAGCGTGATGAAAGGCTCGGCGCTGAGCGTCTTCCAACTCACGCTGGTCTTCTGCGCGAGCGGTGAGCTGGCCGCCACGACGGCGACGAAGCGATCGTCGAACAGCGAGGTGAACCCGTAGGGCTGCATCGTCTCGGGCTCGAAGCAGAAGCCGATCTCGACGCGTCCGCTGGTGACGAGTTCGAGCACCTGTTCGTTGATGACGTCGTGAATCGTCACGTCGATTTGCGGATGTGCCTCGCGAAACCGGGTCAGCAACTCCGGCAGCCGGTTGGCCGCGAACGAGGGCATGGCGGCTACCGTCACATGGCCCTGTTGCAGCGTGAAGCGCTGGCGCAGCCGATCGGTGGTGCCTTCCCATTCGGCGAGCAGCCGCAGCGCGAGCGGCAGCAGCGTCGCGCCTTCGGGCGTCAGGCGCACGCTGCGCGTGGTCCGGCTCAGCAGGCGCCCGCCGAGCGACTCTTCGAGCCCGCGTATCGCCAGGCTCAGGGCGGGCTGCGACAGATGCAGCAGTTCACCGGCGCGGGCGAAGCTCAGGGTCTGGGCGACGCAGATGAAGGCGCGGAGCTGGCGGATGGTCATTGATAAGCTTCACAAAACAATTCTTCCAAAAAAGAAAATTAACAAATGAGGCCTGCCGGGCCAAACTGGGCCATGAGAGTCCCGATCTTCCGGGGCCAGCAGGCGACGGGGAGCTCCATGGCAGGTTTCGACAAGCGGGTCGGCAGTTACGAGCAGGCGCTCGAAGGCCTCACGGACGGCATGACCGTGCTCGCGGGCGGCTTCGGTCTCTGCGGCATTCCCGAGAACCTCATCGCGCAGATTCGCCGCATGGGCGTGAAGGACCTGACCGTGGTCTCGAACAACTGCGGCGTCGACGGCTTCGGTCTCGGCGTGCTGCTCGAGCTGCGGCAGATCAAGAAGATGATCGCGTCCTACGTCGGCGAGAACGCGGAGTTCGAACGCCAGCTGCTCTCGGGCGAGCTCGAAGTGGTGCTGACGCCGCAGGGCACGCTCGCCGAAAAGATGCGCGCGGGCGGCGCGGGCATTCCGGCCTTCTACACCGCGACGGGCTACGGCACCCAGATCGGCGAGGGCAAGGAGAGCCGCTCGTTCGGTGGCCGTCATTACATCCTCGAAGAATCGATCACGGGCGATTTCGCGATCGTCAAAGGCTGGAAGGCCGATTGGTACGGCAACGTGATCTATCGGCACACGGCGCAGAACTTCAATCCGGCCGTCGCCACCGCGGGCCGCATCACCGTGGTCGAGGTCGAGGAGATCGTGCCGCCCGGCACGCTCGATCCCGCGCAGATCCACACGCCGGGCATCTACGTCGATCGGCTGATCCAGGGCAGTTTCGAAAAGCGCATCGAAAAGCGCACGGTCCGTTCCTAACCGAAGTTCACGGAGACAACATCATGGCTTTGACCCGCGAACAAATGGCGCAGCGCGTCGCCCGCGAACTGCGCGACGGCTACTACGTGAACCTCGGCATCGGCATCCCGACGCTGGTCGCGAACTACATTCCGGACGGTATCGAGGTGATGCTGCAATCGGAGAACGGCCTGCTCGGCATGGGACCGTTCCCGACCGAATCCGAGATCGATGCGGATCTGATCAACGCCGGCAAGCAGACGGTCACCGCGCGCAAGGGCGCGTCGATCTTCTCGTCGGTCGAATCCTTCGCGATGATTCGCGGTGGCCACGTCGACCTGACTGTGCTCGGCGCCTTCGAAGTCGACGTGCACGGCAACATCGCCTCGTGGATGGTGCCCGGCAAGCTCGTCAAGGGCATGGGCGGTGCGATGGATCTGGTCGCCGGCGCCGACAACATCATCGTGACGATGACGCACGCCGGCAAGGCGGGCGACTCCAAGCTGCTGCCCGAATGCTCGCTGCCGCTGACCGGCGCCGGCTGCATCAAGCGCGTGCTGACCGACCTTGCGTATCTCGAGATCGAGAACGGAGCCTTCATTCTCAAGGAGCGCGCTCCGGGCGTCAGCGTCGACGAAATCGTCGGCAAGACGGCCGGCAAGCTGATCGTTCCGGACGAGGTGCCCGAAATGCGGTTTTGAGCTTGACGCCGCGACGACAATGAAATGAAAGGCCGGGCTCGATGTCCGGCTTTTTCGTTTCTACTTCTCGTCGGCCCTGGTCGTCGCGAGCGCATTCCAGCTGATGTGCACCCAAGCCTCGACCACGCGATCGAAGCTGCGGCCTTGCAGCATGTCGGGATGCAGGGTGGAGCAGTGATCGATCGCGAGCGTGAGGATATCGGCGATCAAATCGTCGGCCTCGGGATGCGCGCGCTTGGCCTGTCGCAGCTGTTTAACCGCCTTGCGGCTCTGCTGGCAGAGCTCTTCGCGCATCTGGCTCGATAGACGCGCGACATCTTCGTTGTTCAAAGCGGTCTGCGCCATCGCCGACAGAATGACGTGGTGTTCGCGATAGACGCCGATGATGCCGCGCAAGCTGCGCGTCATGTCGGCGCGCGTGGTCGTCGATGCATCTTCGAACCAGCTGCCGGCGGCGCTGACGATCTCGCGACGAACCTGCTCGAACAAGTGGCTGACGAGTTCGCCCTTGTCTCGAAAATGCTTGTAGAACGTGGCTCTTCCGATGCCTGCGGCTTCTGCGAGCCGCTCCACCGAAACACTCGAAAAGCTCTCGCCCTGCAACAGCAGCTTTTCCATGCCCTCGAGCAGGCGGCTGTCGACGCTCTGACGCTGGCGGAACCGCGTCTTGGGCGCTTCGACGGCTTTTTTCGTGGCTCGGGGCATCGGGAAGATCGGGCTCGAACAGGATGATGGAATCGTATCGTCGGTCGCCAATGACCAATGTGCAAGCTGCGATCGGCTGGTGGTAGACGTAATGTCTCGTGTTGTAGACACAGTGTCTCTTTGTGTGCTTGAATCGTTTCACGGGGCGAAGAACCCGAAAGGCCCGGCCACGATGCCGGGCGATCGTTCGTAGCGAGGAGAGGGGACAATGAAAAAAGTGATCGGCACGGGCGTGCCGGTGGGCTTGCTGTTGCTGGCTCTCGGTGCATCCGCACAGATCGAAGCTTCGACGGTCGAGGTGCCGACCGCCGATTCGGCTTTCGTCGCAACCCAGGAAAGCGGTCCCGCAGAACAAGCCGCGGCACCTGCACCCGATGGCGCATCCGGCCTGGACACGATCGCCGTCCAGGGTCCGCAAGACGAGGCGGCCGAGGAAACCAAGGAAGCCGGCGGGCCGCGCTCGCGACTGGTCGAAGAGATCATCGTCACCGCGCAGAAGCGTGAAGAGAATCTGCAGAGCGTTCCGATCTCGATCCAGGCGTTCAGTGGAGACAACCTCGATGCGCGCGGCGTCACCGATGCGACTTCGCTCGGGCGCATCACGCCGGGCCTGACGATCACGCAGGCCGTCGGCTTCACGCTGATCTATCTGCGCGGCGTCGGCTCGGATGCGTTCCTGCTCGGCGATCCGAGCGTCGCCTACTACATCGACAACATCTACTTTCCGTTCTCGCAGGGCCTTGCGCAGGAATTCGGCGCGGTCGATCGCATCGAAGTGCTCAAGGGGCCGCAGGGCACCCTGTTCGGGCGCAACGCCGTCGGCGGCGCGGTCAACGTGCTGACCAAGGCGCCGGACTTCAGCGAGGCGCGCACGCAGGTCGAGAGCGAGGTCGCGAATTACAACGTCCTCAAGACTCGCGTCAACACCAATATTCCGATCAGCGACGAGCTCGCATTTTCGCTGTCGGCTTTCTACAACACCCAAGAGTTCTACCAGGGCGGACGCATCAACGTCAGCGCGAACTCGAACGGCGAAAGCCTCGATCCCATCGTCAGCAAGGCGGCGCGGCTCAAAGTGCGCTGGGCTCCGACCGAGGACATCGACGCCACGCTCGCGGGCCTGCTCTATCGCTCCGACGGCGCCGGTACGCTGTTCCAGACCAATGCGTTTCCGAGCCCGCTTGCGCGCACGCTCGGCGTGACGCCGCAAACGGGCTATCGCGGCGAACTCGACGAAGGCACGGACCAGTCGATCGACAATCGCGTGGTCTACGGCGACATCAAGTGGAGCCTGCCGTGGGCGAACCTGCGCCTGCTCGGCAGCGACCAGCTCATCAAGACCGCCGCGACCTACGACTACGACGGCTCGCCGCGCCCGCTCGTCGGCTTCGAAGGGCCCAAGCTGTTCGCCGACGTGCAGTCGGCCGAGTTCCAGATCCTGTCGAACGACTCGAGCCCCGAATGGCTCAAGTGGATCATCGGCAGCTACTACTTCCGCAGCGAATCCGGCTACGACGGCGGCCTGCATCAGCGCGTATCGCTCGTCAACGACCTGCGCGGTGCCCTGCTCAACTTCGTTTCGCTCGATCAGCTGCCGAGCTTTCTGCAGACCAACCTGCCGTCCGGCAACGTCGTCGTCTACGGCACGCTCGGCACCAAGTCGATCGCCTACTTCTCGCAGGTCACGGCCGACCTGACCGACTGGATGTCGCTGACGCTCGGCGGACGCTACCAGGAGGAGAAGCGCTACATCGTCGAAGCCTACAACGGACTCGAAACCATGGACGGCGGGTCGATTCCGATCTTCCCGCTCAACCCCGACTCCAACCTGCTGAGCCATACGACCAACAGCTTCAGCCCGAAGGCCTCGATCGATTTCCACGTCTTCGACGACACGCTGATCTACGCCTCGTACCAGGAGGCGACCAAGAGCGGAACCTACAACCCGCTCAAGCTGCTGCAGGCCGTCGACTACGTGAAACCCGAGAAGACGCGTGCCTATGAAGTCGGCGTCAAGCGCAGCTTCTTCGACGGTCTGATGACCTTCGCGGGCGCGGGCTTCTACTACGACATCAGCAATCTGCAGGTGCAGTACGTCTCGCTGCTCAACGGCGGCGTGGTGACCTTCGAGACCGCGCGCGCCGCCGAAGTGAAGGGCATGGACTTCGACATCAGCGCGATCCTGTTCCCCGATCTCGTCGACGATCTCGCAGTGACGTTCAGCGGCGCCTACATCGACGCCAAGTTCACCGACTTTTCGAACGGCAGCGGCTTCAGCGAGAGCACGGGTATTTTCTCGCCCAACAACGACTTCACCGGCAACCACATCTCGCGTTCGCCCAAGTTCACCACCACGCTCACGCTCGCCAAGACCTGGCAGATTCCGGGCGGACCGCTCGAAGTCGGCGGCGACTACTACTACAACAGCGGCTTCTACTTCACCGCGCAGAACTCCGATGTCGCACGGCAGAGGAAGTACGACCTGCTCGGCGTACGCGTGAGCTATCTGTACGAGCCCTGGAACCTGCGCGCGACCGTCTACGGCAACAACATTCTCGACGAGAAATACCAGATCGGCGTGCTGCAGGCCGACTTCGGAACCAACGTCTCGCTCGGCGCCCCGGTCACCTACGGCCTGCGCCTGGCCTGGGAATTCTGATCGGCCGCCATCTGGAGAGCTCACCATGAGTCGTCGCGACAAGCTGCCGATAGCCCCGTTCGAACTCGGTGATCCCGATCTGTTCGCCAACGGATTCCCGCATGCGCTGTTTGCGGAGCTGCGCGATCGCTCGCCGGTGGTCTGGAGTGAATGGTCGGGCGGAGCGGGCTTCTGGTCGCTGCTCAAGTACGAGGACATCACGCAGGCTTCGATGAACCCGAAGCTGTTCTCGTCGGCGTCCGAAAACGGCGGTCACCGGATCTTCGAGGAAGTGGCCTCGGGCGTCGCCGGCACCGGCTCGGAAAGCCCGATCGGCATCCCGTTCATCTCGCGCGATCCGCCCAAGCAGGTGCAGCAGCGCACGATGGTCATGCAGGCGGTGACCTCGCCGCGGCTCGTCGAGATGGAAGCGCGCATCCGGGCGCGCATCGTCAAGCTGCTCGACGCGGTGCCGGACGGCGGCGTGCTCGACGTCGTCGATCGGGTTTCGGCTCCGATCCCGATCAAGACGCTCGCCGAACTGCTCGACATGCCCGAGGAGCGCGAGTCCAAGCTCTACGAATGGACCAATGCGCTGATCGGCGAGGATGATCCGGATTTCCGGCAGTCGCCCGAATACATGGGCCAGGTGCTCGGCGAACTCATGGGCTACACGGGCGAGCTGCGCGCATCCAGGGAGGGCAGCGACCGCACCGACCTGATCACGCTGATCAGCCGCGAGCGCGATGGCAGCCCGGTGCCGATGCGCGACTTCTACGCCAACGTCGTGCTCGTGCTCGTCGGTGGCAACGAGACCACGCGCAATTCGATCTCGGGCGGCCTCATCGCGCTCGCGCAGAATCCCGATCAGTGGGCCGCCCTGCGCGCCGATGCGAGCCTGATTCCGGGCGCGGTCAACGAGATCGTGCGCTGGGTCTCGCCGGTCATGCACATGCGTCGCACGGCGATGGAAGACACCGAGATTCGCGGCGTGAAGATCGCCAAGGGCGACAAGCTGCTGTTCTGGTATCCGTCCGCGAACCGCGATGTCGACATCTGGACCGATGCAAACCGCTTCGACATCACGCGGCCGATCGTCAAGCATCGTGGCTTCGGAGCCGGCGCGCATGTCTGCGCCGGCAGCCGGCTCGCCGAGATGCAGATACGCGTATTTCTCGAAGAGCTCGTGCAGCGCTACGCGCGTTTCGAGATCGCCGGTGAAGTCGCACGCATCCGCTCGAACTTCATCGACGGCATCCGCCATCTGCCGATGCGCTTCGCGAGGGCCTGATCCGCATGCGGAGCGAAGCCATCAAGCCGGCCGGTGTCAGCGACAGGGCGCAACGGATCGGCCAGCGCGTCGAGCGCTTCGTTCGCGATGTCGTCGCGCCCTACGAGCGCGATCCACGTCGAGACTCGCACGGGCCGACCGATGCGCTGGTGCACGAGTTGCGCGGACTCGCGCGAGCCGCCGACGTGATGACGCCGCACGTGCTCGAAGACGGAACGCATCTGACTCAGCGCGAAACCGCCTACGTGCTGCGCATGAGCGGCCTGTCTCCGCTCGGCCCGCTGGCCTGCAATACCGCGGCGCCGGACGAGGGCAACATGTTCCTGCTCTCCAAGGTCGGCAGCCCGCTGATCCGCGAGCGCTTCCTGCGCCCGCTGGTATCGGGCCAGGTGCGCTCCGCGTTCTTCATGACCGAGCCGGCCGCCGAAGGCGGGGCGGGCTCCGATCCTTCGATGATGAAGACGAGCTGTCGTCGGGATGGAAACGACTGGATCGTCAATGGTCGCAAGGCCTTCATCACCGGCGCGGCGGGCGCGGGCGTCGGCATCGTGATGGCCAAGTCCGACGACGGCGCCTGCATGTTCCTGGTCGAGCTGCCGCATCCGGCGATCCGCATCGAGCGCCTGCTCGACACGATCGACGATTCGATGCCGGGCGGGCACGCCGTGGTCGCGATCGAAGACCTGCGCGTGCCGCAGGAGCAGATGCTCGGCCGCAGTGGCAAAGGCTTCGCCTACGCGCAACTGCGGCTCGCACCCGCGCGCCTGTCGCACTGCATGCGCTGGCTCGGCGCCTGCACGCGCGCGAACGAGATCGCGACCGACTACGCCAATCGTCGCCAGGCTTTCGGCAAGCCACTGATCGAGCATGAAGGCGTGGGCTTCATGCTCGCGGACAATCTGATCGATCTGCGCCAGGCCGAGCTCATGATCGACTGGTGTGCCGATGTGCTCGATGCGGGCGCCAATGGAATCGCCGAAAGCTCGATGGCCAAGGTCGCGGTCTCGGAAGCGCTCATGCGCGTGGCCGATCGCTGCGTGCAGGTCATGGGCGGAACCGGTGTCAGCGGCGACACCATCGTCGAGCAGGTGTTTCGCGAGATTCGCGCGTTTCGCATCTACGACGGGCCGACCGAGGTGCACAAATGGTCGCTGGCGAAGAAGATACAGCGTGATTGGCGACGCGGGAGCGCGGCATGAGCGCAGTCGGACAGGAGGCCAACGCGGGCACGACGCCGGTGCGCGAGGCGTATCGCTTCGACCAGGCGGCGCTCGCTCGCTGGCTGCAGGCGAACGTTGCGGACTATGAAGGTCCGTTGACCGTCGAGCAGTTCAAGGGCGGGCAGTCCAACCCGACCTACAAGCTCGTCACGCCCGCGCGCAGCTACGTGATGCGTCGCAAGCCGCCTGGCGAACTGGTCAAGGGCGCGCATGCGGTCGAGCGCGAGGCCCGGGTGCTGTCGGCGTTGTCGGCAACGGGCTTTCCGGTCGCCCAGGTGCATGGCCTGTGCACGGACGCCGACGTGATCGGAACCTGGTTCTTCGTCATGGAGATGGTCGAAGGGCGCATCTTCTGGGACGCGCGCTTTCCGCAAGTGGCGCAGGCGCAAAGACCGCGCTACTTCGACGCCATGAACGAGACGCTCGCGCAGCTGCATCGCCTCGACCACGAGGCGATCGGCCTCGCCGACTACGGCAAGCCCGGCAATTATTTCGAGCGCCAGATCGCGCGCTGGTCGCGCCAGTATCTGGACGATACCGATGCCGGCCGCGACGCCGGCATGGACAGGCTGATCGAATGGCTGCCCGCCAACATCCCGCCGGGCGACGACGAAACCCGCCTGATCCACGGCGATTTTCGCTGCGACAACATGATCTTTCACCCGACCGAGCCGCGCGTGCTCGCGGTGCTCGACTGGGAGCTGTCGACGCTCGGCCATCCGCTGGCCGACTTCGCCTATCACGCGATGATGTACCGCATGCCGCCCGACATCGTCGCCGGGCTCGGCGGCACCGACGTGGAAGCGCTCGGCATTCCGTCCGAACGCGACTACGTGGCCGCGTACTGCGCACGGACCGGGCGTGCGGCGATGCCCGCTTACGACTTCTACCTGGCGTTCAATTTCTTCCGCATGGCCGCGATCTTCCATGGCATCAAGGGACGCGTGATTCGCGGCACGGCCGCATCGAAGCATGCGCAGGAGCGGGCGCGCTGCTTTCCACGCCTCGTCGCGCTGGCGTGCGGGCAGATGGACGCCTGCCGCTGAGCCAGGCGGCGCAACCGGAGCGAGCCGATGTCCGCCGAACCCGCAGCCTTGAAATTCGAACGAAACGGATCGATCGCGCGCCTCGTGCTCGATCGGCCCGCCGCCGGCAATGCGATCGATCTCGACATGGCGGCGGCCCTGCTCGATGCCGCGCAGCGCTGCGAAGCCGATGCCTCGATACGCTGCGTCATGCTGACCGGTGCGGGCCGCATGTTCTGCGCGGGCGGGGACATCACGGCTTTTTCGGCGGCTGGCGAGGCCATCCCCGAGTTCCTGCGCGAGCTCGCGACGACTTTGCACGAGGCGCTCATGCAGCTCGCACGCATGCGCAAGCCGCTGATCACCGTCGTCAACGGCCCGGCCGCCGGCGCGGGCTTGAGCCTGGCGCTCATCGGCGATCTGGTGCTCGCGGCACGCTCGGCGCATTTCAGCGCGGCTTACGGCAGCCTCGGCCTGACGCCGGATGGTGGCATGAGCTGGTGGCTGCCTCGCGTGGTGGGTCTGCGTCGAGCGCAGGAGATCATCCTGACCGGCCGGAGAGTCGGCGCCGAAGAGGCCGCAGCGCTAGGTCTGGCCACGCTCGTGGTCGATGACGCGGCGCTGGCCGAACAAGCGCAAGCCTATGCGCAGCGTCTTGCGCAGGCGCCAACCGCCGCGATCGGTGCCGCACGGCGGCTGCTCATCGAAGGCGCGACTCGCAGCCTGGGCGATCAGCTCGACGCCGAGGTCGAATCCATCGTCACCGCCGGGGCCAGCGCCGAATGCCGCGAAGGCGTGGCGGCCTTCCTGCAGAAGCGCAAGCCGGACTTTATCGGGAGCCGGTGATGAACCTGATCGTTCGCGAAGACGTGGAACTGCTGCGCAGCATCTCCGATGGAGCCGGGGCCAGCAGTGCGACGCTGTTTCTGTTCGATCGCGAAGCGCCGGTTGAGCGCACCCGCTTTCTGTTCAATCTGGGGCCGACGAACGAGATCAACCACGCCTATCGCGATTCGATCTGCGCGCTCGATCCGTTTCTGCTGCTCGCAGCCGACCGGCTTGCGCAGGCGCCCGCGGACCTGCACGTCTTCGATCAGGCGGAAGTCGAAAGCTGGGACCAGAGCCGGCGAACCCGGCCGTACTGGGAATTCATGCGGCGCCAGGGTTATTGCGAGAGCGCCGCATCCGTGCACGAAGTGGGCGACGGTCTTTGGCTGGTGCTCGGGCTCATGCGACAGGGTCGCGAGCGCGCGCATCTTTCGGCTCAGCCGGTGCGCGATTCGACGCGACGCCTGTTCCGGCGAACGGCTTCCGCGATCGTGCGCTCCGCGTTCCCGCCGCAAACCAGTGTGCGCCCCGATGTGGCCTTGACCGGGCGCGAGCAGGACGTCGTCGATGCGCTGTGCTGTGGCCGCAGCAACAAGCAGATCGCGGCTCAGCTGAGGCTCTCCGAGTTCACCGTCGAAAACCATTTGCGTCGCATCTACCGCAAGCACGCGGTGCGCAACCGAACCTCGCTGATGGCCGTGCTCGGCTCGCGATCGCCTCAGGCCGCGCCGAGCTGAGACTTGATGAGCCGCTTGAGCAGCTTGCCGTTGGGCATGCGCGGCAGGGCTTCATCGAACACGAAGCGGCGAGGGCACTTGAAGCCGGCGAGCTGATCGCGGCAGAACTGCGCGAGTTCCTGCTTGAGCGCTTCGCTCGCAGCCGAAGGATCGCGCAGCTGCACGACCGCGACGACTTCTTCTCCGAACTCCGCATGCGGAACGCCGACCACGGCCACGTCCATCACGCTCGGATGCGTGACGAGCAGGTTTTCGATCTCCTGCGGGTAGATGTTCACACCACCGGAGATGATCATGAAAGCCTGGCGATCGGTGAGGAACAGATAGCCGTCCGCATCGACGTAGCCGATGTCTCCGAGCGTGCTCCAGCCGTGGCGGTTATAGGCCGCGCGGGTCTTCTCGGGATCCTTGTGATAGTGGAAATCCGGCATGCCCGAGAAGTAGACGTCGCCGATCTCGCCGGCGGGCAGTTCGTTTCCGTCCGCATCGCAGATATGCAACTGGCCGAGCACCGCGCGACCGACCGAGCCGGGCTTGGCGATCCAGTCTTCGGGGCCCAGCGCGGTGACGCCGTTGCTCTCGCTGCCACCGTAGTACTCGTGAATGACCGGCCCCCACCAGCGCAGCATGTCGCGCTTGACCTCGGGCGGGCATGGAGCGGCGGCATGAACGGCGACGCGCAGGCTCGCAAAATCGTGGCCTTCACGATCTTCGGGCTGCAGCTTGAGCATGCGCACGAACATCGTCGGCACGAACTGCGCATGCGTGACCCGGTGTTCGCGGATCAGCTGCAGCACGCGCACCGGATCGAACTTGCGCATCACCACCAGCGCGCCGCCACTGCGTTGCACCGCGAGACACCAGTTCAATGGCGCCGCGTGATACTGCGGGGCCGGCGACAGATAAACGGTGTCGGGTCCGACGCCGTAGGCCGTGCGGATGTAGGCCTCGACGGGCGCCGGCGTGCCGAGCGGCGGAAACAGCATCTTGCGCTTGATGCCCTTGGGCTTTCCGGTCGTGCCCGAGGAGTAGTACATGATGAGGCCTTCGGTCTCATCGAACCGCGCAGCGACCGGCGCCGGCCCATGCATGGCCTCGACGATCGACTGCCAAATTGCGTTGTCGCCGACGCTGACCCTGAGCGCACAGCCGGTATTCGCGCAGACCTCGTCGGCGAGTGCGTCGAGCGCTTCGGAACTCACGAGCAGCTTCGAATCGGAGTCGTCGATGATGTGCCGGACTTCGTCGCGCTTGAGATGCCAGTTGATCGGCGTCAGGTAGAGGCCGTAGCGCAGCGCGGCCCAGACGACGACGAAATACTCGGGCCGGTTCTCCATGACGATCGAGACGACGTCGCCGCGTTGCAGGCCGAGCGCCATGAAGTGATTCGCGAGCGCGATCGAGCCGCGATCGAGTGCGCGAAAGCTCAGCGCCTCGCCGTCGTCCATGACGACCGCCGGGGCTTCGGGCTTCGCGAGGGCGTGATCGTGAATGTGCATGGACGTGATCCGATCCAGACTCAGGGAATCATCAGGGAATCAGCACGGCCTTGATGCAGTCGCCGCGATGCTGCGCGGCCACCGCCTCGTTGATGCGCGAGAGCGGAAAGGTCTGGATCACCCGATCGAGCGGGAAGCGCTGCTCGCGATAGTGGTGGATGAGCTCCGGAATCAGCTCGTCGGGGTCGCTGTCGCCTTCGAGAATCGCCTTGATGGTCCAGCCGCCGATGACTGCCGCGGTCAAGTTGAGCGCGATGCTGGTGTCGGGCGTCGCGGCCGCGACGACGCCGAGCGTGCCGTGCAGGGCCAGAGCGCCCAGCGCGGTTTCGATCACGGGCCCGATACCCGTGCTGTCGAAGGCATAGCGAACGCCGGCCGCTGCGATTTCGCGAATGCGCGCCGCGGTGTCCTCATGGATCGGATCGATCGCATGCGTGGCGCCGAGTTCGAGCGCGAGCTTGCGACGCGCGGCCTGCGGCTCGACGACGATGATGGTCTTGCAGCGCTGGATCGCTGCGCCCATCACGGCCGCGATGCCGACGGCCCCGCAACCGAAGATCGCGACCGACGAACCCGCCTCGCAGGCCAGCGACCGCATGATCGCGCCGGCCCCGGTCTGGAAGCCGCAGCCGAGCGGCCCCAGCAGTTCGAGCGCGACCTCGTCCGTCACCTTGACCACGTTGCGCTCGAGCGCGAGCGCATGCGTCGCGAACGAGGACTGGCCGAAGAACCGTCCCGAAACGCTTTGCCCGCCGATGCGCATGCCGGAGCTGCCGTCCGCGCGAACACCCGGAAAATTGAGTGCGACGAACGAATGGCAGTAGCTGGGCTCGCGGTGTTCGCAGCGCTCGCAATGGCCGCAGGACAAAAAGCTCAGCACCACGCGATCACCGGCCTTGACCTTGCGAACCCGAGCACCGACGCGCTCGACGACGCCCGAAGCCTCATGCCCCAGCACGGCCGGAAGCGGAACCGGAATGTGCTGGTCGCGTGCGATCAGATCGGTGTGGCAGATGCCGACACCGGCGATGCGCACGAGCACTTCGTCGTCGCGCGGATCGTCGAGTTCCACCGGCTCGATCGTGAAGTCGGCGTTCGCTGCGCGCGCGACGGCGGCGGTGATTTTCATTTTGTTGTTCTCCTCTCGCGGCGGCTCAGTTCAGCGCGATGACGACCGACTTGGTTTCGAGATAGGCATCGAAGACCTCGGCTCCGTTCTCGCGGCCGATGCCGGATTTCTTCATGCCGCCGAACGGAAACGACGGATCGGCCAGCAACATGCAGTTGACGAACACGGTCCCGGCTTCGAGCCGGGCCGACGCATGATGGGCGATGCGCAAATCACGCGTCCAGACGTGGGCGGCCAAGCCGTAGACGCTGTCGTTGGCCATCGCGATGGCCTCGTCGACGTCGTCGAAAGCCGTCACCGCGAGCACCGGGCCGAACACTTCTTCGCGTGCGATCTCGGCTTCGGGCGGTACGTCGCGCAGGATCGTCGGTGCGTAGTAGTGACCGTGCTCGGGCGCCGCACCGCGCGGCCCGGCTTCGGCGATGCCCGAGGCACGCGCGCGGCTGACCAGGCCATCGACCTTGTCGCGCTGGCGCGCGCTGATCAGCGGGCCGAGCGCGCTGTCGCGCGACCAGCTCGGGCCGAGTTTCAGCGTGCCGGCGACCTCGGCGAGCCCCTGCAGCACGGCTTCGTATTGCGAGCGATGCACATAGAGCCGCGTGCCCGCGTAGCAGACCTGGCCGGAGTTGAAGAAGCAGGCCATCGCCGCTTCGGGAATCGCGCGTGCCAGATCGGCATCGGCGCAGATGATCGAGGGCGATTTGCCGCCGAGTTCGAGCGTCACGCGCTTGAGCTCGGGCACCGAGGAGCGAAGGATCGCCTGCCCGGTGGCGGTCGAGCCCGTGAACGCGATCTTCGCCACGTCCGGATGCGTGACCAGCGCGGCGCCGGTGCTCGCTCCATCGCCGAGCACCACGTTGAGCACGCCGGGCGGAAAGCCGACCTGCAGCGCGAGTTCGGCCAGGCGCAGTGCGGTCAGCGGCGTTTCGGGCGCCGGCTTGAGCACCACCGTGCAGCCGGCCGCGAGTGCGGGCGCGATCTTGAACAGGCTCAGGATCAGCGGGAAATTCCACGGCGTGATCGCGGCGACCACGCCGACCGGCTCGCGTCGCACGTAGGCGTGATGCGGAATCGTCGCCGCGGCCAGCGAGCCCGCGCGGCCGTGCAGCTTGGTCGGCCAGCCCGCGTAGGTGCGCAGCCAGGCGCAGGCGCCCGGAATGTCGACCGTCTCGGTCAGCGCGATCGGGCGTCCGGTGTCGAGCGCTTCGAGCGCGGCCATGCGCGGCGCATCGGCCTCGATCGCATCGGCGAGCTTGTGCAGCAGGCGCTCCCGCGCGAGCGGTGCGAGCTGGCGCCAGGCCGGGGCGCGGAACGCGGCCTTGGCGGCGGCGACGGCGGCATCGACCTCGGCCGCCGAAGCGATCGGAATCTCGCCATAGGGCCGCGCGCTGCACGGGTCTTCGACCGCCAGCGCGCCCTCGCCACGCATGACGACGTGACCGCCGATGCGATGCCCGAGGACGGGTCGTTCGATCTGCTCCCAACTCATGGCGCATGCTCCAGGCGACGATGTCCGGATGCTAGGCGCCGAAGGGCCGCATGACGATGGACGGAAATCCGTCATCCGTGGACCGTCGTCGGCATCGAAGCCGCATTGAAATCACAGCTTCTTCGCCGATGGCGTAATGTCGCGCGACAAGACAATACGCCCCGCACCATGTCGAACCCTTCGAGCCCGCCCGCCGGCTCCGCTCGCCTGCAATCGCCCACGTTCCGCCAAGCCTTGCTGGTCTGGCTCAAGATCGGCTTCATCAATTTCGGCGGCCCGGCCGGGCAGATCGCGCTGATGCATCGCATCGTCGTCGAGGAGAAGCGCTGGGTTTCCGAGACGCGTTTCCTGCATGCGCTGAACTACTGCATGTTGCTGCCCGGGCCGGAGGCCCAGCAGCTTGCGACCTACATCGGCTGGCTGCTGCACAAGACCGCGGGCGGGCTCGCCGCGGGCCTGCTGTTCGTGCTGCCCGGTTTCGTGCTGATGACGCTGATCGCCATCGCCTACGTGAGCTTCGGCGAGCTGGGCTGGATGCAGGGCCTGCTGCTCGGCATGCAGGCGGCGACGCTCGCGATCGTCGTCGAGGCGGTGTTCCGGGTCGGGCGCAAGGCGCTCAAGCATCGGGCCCTGTACGGGCTGGCGCTCGCCGCCTTTGTCGCGATCTTTGCGTTCGGTGTTCCGTTTCCGCTGATCATCCTCGCCGCCGGTGCGCTCGGCCTGCTCGCGGCGCGCTACGCGCCGAAGGTGGTCCTGTCGGCCGGGCGTGCCCATGACGACGAGGACGAAGATCTGGTCACGCCGCGGGCCGCGACGCCGTGGACGCTGCGGGTGCTGCTCTCCGGTGTGCTGCTCTGGTTGCTGCCGGTCGCGCTGCTGCTGATCGTGCTCGGAGCGCGCAACGTCTACACGCAGGAGGCCTTGTTCTTCAGCAAGATGGCCGTGGTGACGTTCGGCGGCGCGTATGCCGTGCTGGCCTATGTGACGCAGCAGGCGGTCGAACGCTACGGCTGGTTGCAGCCCGGCGAGATGGTCCACGGGCTCGCGCTCGCCGAAACCACGCCGGGGCCGCTGATCCTCGTGCTGACCTACGTCGGCTTTCTGGGGGCTTATCGCAACCCGGGCTCGATCGATCCGCTGCTGGCCGGCGTGCTGGGTGGCAGCCTGTCGACCTGGGTCACCTTCGTGCCGTGTTTCCTGTGGATCTTCCTCGGCGCCCCGCACATCGAGCGCCTGCGCTGCAACGTCTGGATGAACGCCGCGCTGACCGCGATCACCGCCGCCGTCGTCGGCGTGATCCTCAACCTGTCGATCTGGTTCTCGCTGCACGTGCTGTTCGGCGAGGTCGGACGTTACACGCAGTTCGGCCTGCAGCTGCCGGTTCCGGACGTCGCCACGATCGAGCTGCCGGCGCTGGCCTTGAGCGCCGGCGCGATGATCGCGCTGCTCGTGCTGCGCGTGAACCTGCTGCTGACGCTGGCGGTCTGCGCAGGAATCGGCTTGGCGCTGGAAGTGGGGGGCTGGAGCTGAGGCTTTCACCGCAGGTTTGCTCCGCGCAGCTACTGCCGATCGGCTCCTCGATGGGCGCGAGTCCCCCTGAACCTGCAAGCGTGCACTCTTGAGTTGCATGGGCGTGGGTCACCACCTGCGCCGTTGAATCTCCACAGGTTCAGCCGCGCACTCATTTGCTGCATGCATGAAGGTCCAGGCTAGAGAACAGCGGCTGTAGATCTGCTCGCGTACAGCTGCGGAACTGCAATGCCACAGGTCTTGAGCTGCAAGCGTGCAGCTTGGTGGTGCGTCGGTGCAGCTTTCACTTTCAAGCGAGCACCGGAGAAGTGCGCTGATGAAGGTTATGGGCTTCGCGGGTGCAGGCGTGGGGCTATTCCCGGGAATTCACCATCGCCGCGAGCTGTTCAGCGCGCTCGCGCTTGCGCGAGGTCTTCCGCAAGACCGGCGCCCGGCGCCAGGCCGAACTCGTCCGCCTGGTCGAAAGATTGCCGGTAGGCCGGCCGGCCTGAGCCTGCCGCAGGGCAGGCCCCCACCCCCGGCCAGCCCCATAACTACCCGTACGGGTGGCGTCCAGGCACCGGGCGCAAACGTGTAATCCCTCCACACAACATGAAGATCGTCTCGCGTCCGGGCCTCGCGCCCGAGCTCGGAGTGCGATCCAGGCGCCCTCGGCGGAGGGCAGGTGGAGGAGAGCAGTGAGCAGAATCGACCTCAGGGATTCTTGCGCCCGTCGTTCTCGCGGATGCACCCACTTGCCTGCCGCGAGCCCATCCGTGGGCTCTTCCGCGAGTGCCGTGGCGGCGCCCTGACGCGCTTCCCAACCGACCGAAAACCCGGACAGCGGCGCGCGCCGCGACCGACTGCAAATAGAGGAGCGCCATGTACTCCCTGCGTCAACGTCTCGCGATGTGGATCATTGGTCACCAGAAGACCAGCTGGGCGGTGTTCATCGTGATCACCGCGTTCTTTGCGGTGGGGCTGAGGAATGTCGAGCTCAAGACGATCTTCTCGGACCTGCTGCCGAAGGACGATCCGTTCGTGCAGGTGTTCAAGGATCACCCGAACTTCGGCAACCCGCTGACCGTGACCCTGATGGTCAAGCGCAAGAACGGCGACATCTTCAATGCCGAGACCCTGAACAAGGTCTGGCAGATGACGCGCGACATCGACCTGGCGCCGGGCGTCGACCACGACCAGATCCTGTCGATCGCGACCGAGAAGGCGCGCTATGCCGAGGCGACGCCCTACGGTATCGACATGCGGCCGCTGATGGGTGATTCGGTGCCCAAGACGCAGGAAGACATCGATGCCTTCCGCAACAACCTCGACAAATCGCCGAACGCGCGCACCTTCCTGGTCTCGCAGGACCAGAGCAGCACGCTGATCAACGCCACCTTCATCGAATCGCGGCTCGACTACGGCGAAGCGTTCCAGTACGTGCAGAACCTCGTTAACAAGAACCGCGACGCCGACCACGACATCTACCTGGCGGGCCAGCCGGCGCTGACAGGCTGGGTCTACGAATACGAAAGCCAGATGATCGGCATCTTCGCGGTCACGCTGAGCCTGCTCGTGATCGCATTGACGCTGTACATGCGCAACGTGGTCGGCGTGGTGACGCCGATCGTGACGAGCCTGGTGGCGGCGGTGTGGGGTTTCGGATTCGTCGGCTGGCTCAAGTCGCCGATCGAACCGCTGCTGATGATCGTGCCGCTGCTGCTGGTGGCGCGCAGCTTTTCCCACTGCGTGCAGTTCACCGAGCGGTACTACGAAATCTACGCGCACGTGCGCGACAAGCAGAAGGCAGCCGAGATCACCATGGGCGTGATGATGGCGCCGTCGGTGCTCGGCATCTTCACCGACATCGTCGGCATCTTCCTGATCGCGCTGGCGCCGATTCCGGCGATGGAGCGCTTCGCGCTGTTCTGCGGCTTCTGGGCGATCTGGCTGATCCCGACCGGCGTGGTGCTGATCTCGCTGCTGCTGGCGGCGCTGCCGGCACCGAAGAATATCGAGAAGCTGGTGGGTGCCGAAGCGGCGCAGACGCCGTTCAACCGCGGGTTCAAGAAGCTGCTCGAATCGATCGCCAACGTCACCTACGGCAAGCGCGGCAAGGTCACCGCGGTGATCGTGGCGGTGTGCGGAGCGGCGGCGATCATCACCGGCCTGCAGATCAAGATCGGCAACCCGGTGGAGGGCAGCAACCTGCTCTGGGACGATTCGGAATACAACGAAGCGGTGCGCCAGATCAACGGCAATTTCCCGGGTGTGAACACACTGGAGATCGTGCTCGAAGCCAAGGACCAGCGAAACCCGGATCGCGTCGGCCGCCAGGCCGAGACGATCATGACGATGCTGCAGCTGCAGAACATCATGGAGAACGGCGGCGAGCCGCCGCGCGCGACGCTGTCGTTCGCGGATTATTTGATGGAAGGCAACCGCCTGTTCTCGGGCGGCAACCCGAAGTGGCTGCCGCTGGACCCGACCAATGAAATGGTCGGAGCGGCCTCGATCGCGGTGATGCTCGGCTCGAGCCCGAAAGCGTTCTCGCACGTCATCAACTTCGACATCCAGAACGGCACCGTCTCGCTCTGGTACAAGGACAACAAGCAGGAGACGGTCGATTCGGCGCTCGCCGCAGCCAAGAAAGCGGTCGAAACCGTCGGCGCCGATCACGACGCGTTCACGGTGCGCCTGGGCACCGGCACCATCGCGCTGCAGCAGGCGATGAACGACGTGGTCGAGCGCTACCACTGGGTCATCATCGGCCTGCTGAATTTCACGATCCTGCTGGGCTGCAGCTACGCATACAAATCGATCGTGGCCGGCCTGATCCTGCTGGTGCCGGTGAACCTGTCGAACTTCGTGCTGCTGTCCTCGATGCATTTGATGGGCATCGGCCTGGACATCAACTCGCTGATGGTGGCGTCGATCGGCGTCGGCGTGGGCATCGACTACGGCATCTACCTGCTGAGCCGCATCTGCGAGGAGTATCACGCGCAGGGCCGCGACATCGGACGCGCGAACACGGCGGCGCTGAGCACGACGGGCAAGGCGATCATGTTCACGGCGTCGATCATGCTGCTGGGGATCACGCCCTGGTACTTCCTGTCGGACCTGAAGTTTTTGGCCGACATGGGCCTGCTGCTCGACCTGCTGATGCTGATCAACATGGTGCTGGCGCTGGTGGTGCTGCCGCTGCTGGTCTGGCTGATCAATCCGCGCTTCCTGCGGCGCGAAGACCTGCTGGTGGGCGAAGGCGTCGATCTGTCGCAGTACACGGCCAGCCATGGCGCAGGTCACGGTAATTCGTTGGCCGGCGCAACCTGAAGTCCTACTCGTTTCAATCAACCATGAAAGCGGCAGGGCGAGTCGCTACGGCGATGGGCTATCCGCACCAGAGGAGATGACCGATGCATATCCGCAAGTTCGATTTCAACTACAGCCGCCGCATGTTCCTCGAGAAGACCATGATGGGAGCTGCGACGGCCGGCGTACTCGCGCCGATGTGGCCGGAGCTGGCGCACTCGGCCGATGTGTCGAAGGCCTATCCGGACGAGCTGCTGTCGATCGAGATGTACACCAAGGGCAAGATCAAGCCCGGTGACGTGCTGACGGCCGACAACGTCGATGCGGTGAAGGATCTGCTCGATCCGGTGGCGTACAAGCAGGTCAAGACGATGGGACGTCGCATCAACATCGTCGAGTCGACGCGCGACGTGACCAAGCTGTTTCCGGCGAAGTATCTCGAAGCGACCCTGAAGAACAAGGGCAAGGCCAAGTTCGGAGAGGACGGCAACGTCTACAACGCCGACGGCAAGCCGTGGATCGGCGGCAGCCCGTTCCCGGATGCCAAGGAAGCCAACGAATTCACCGCGAATCTCACGCTGAGCTGGGGCCGCCACGACTATTCGCAGTACGCGGTGCGCGACTGGGACATCGGTCCCGACGGTGAAGTCTCCTACCAGTACGACTTCGTCTGGGCCGAGCTCAATGCGACCGCGCGCGTCGACGGCACGACCTGGAACAACCGTGCCGACCTGCTGCGCCTGCAGTCGGTCTGGTTCACCTCGCCGAACGACGTGAAGGGCAGCTCGTTCCTCAACACCTGGTACTACGACCAGCGCAAGTTCCCCGACCTGATCGGCTATCTGCCCGCGTTCAAGCGCGTGCGCCAGTTCCCGACCAACCAGCGCTTCGAGCCGCTGGTGCCGGGCATCACGCTGTTCCTGTCGGACGCCTGGGCGGCCGGCGACCCGATGCAGACCTGGGGCAACTACAAGATCGTCGGTCGTGGCCCGATGCTCGGTGCCATCGGCAACAAGAACTTCATGGGCGGCTCGCATCCGAACTACGAGCGTCCCGTTCACGGTGGACCGAAGGGCAAGACCTTCCATGACACCTACATGGAACTGATCCCCGAGTGCGTGATCATCGAAGCCGAGCCGACGGGTTATCCGCGTGCGCCGGTCGGCAAGAAGCGCACCTGGATCGATGTGCGCAACGGCATGTACGTCGCGTACGTGACCTACGATCGCCGCGGTGAAATCTGGAAGTCGTTCGAACCGCATTACGCGCAGTACAGCAACGACAAGCTGACGATCAAGGATGTCGACGGCAAGCCGGCGTGGTCGTGGGTCAGCGTTTGTTGGCCCTGATGATGATCTTGTTTTCGAAACGATCATCTCCACGATCGACTACGCCGACGAACTCGGCATCCGCCTGGGTTATCAGTTCTGATGAGGATCGGATGCCCGCTTCAGTAAAGAATCTCTCGTTGTACTTCTTGTAGTCTGGCTCCTGCCGGCATGGCTCCTCCAGCTTGCCGGCAGTTTTTTTTGGAGGCACCGTTTCAAGGAGTCACGAGATGCACCCGATACGCTTCGATCGCGGCTACAGCCGTCGTCACTTCATCGGACAGATGGGGCGCGGTGTGCTCGCGACCGGGGTGCTCGCGCCGCTGGCCGACGTGCTCGCGGCGACGGGCTCGATCGAGAAGGCGTATCCGGACGAGTTGCTGTCGATCGAGAACTACACCAAAGGAAAGCTCAAGGTCGGCGATTTCATCACGGCCGACAACGTCGAGAGCGTCAAGGAGCTGCTGACGCCGATCGTCTACACGCAGGTCGCCAAGATGGGCCGCAAGCTCAAGCTCGCCGCAACCACCACCGACATCATGCGGCTGAGCCCTTGGGAATATCTCGAGGCGACGTTCTCGAACAAGGGCAAGGCGCGCTTCGACGAGCGCGGCAATGTCGTCACCGACCAGGGCAAGCCCTGGATCGGCGGCAATCCGTTTCCGGATCCGAAATCCGCGATCGAACTGTTCGCCGGGCTCACGCTGAGCTGGGGCCGTCACGACGCTTCGTTCTACACCACGCGCGAATACGACATCTCCGAACGCGGCGAACTGCAGTACGAGTACGAATCGGGCTGGGCCGAGATGTCGCCGGTCGCGCGCACGGTGCTCGATCCCAAGCCCTACTGGCCCGAGCAGATCGACAAGCTGCGCTTCCAGTGCGCCTTCTTCACGGCCCCGAATTCGGTGCGCGGCACTTCGTTTCCTCAACATCTGGGCTTACGATCAGCACACGTTCCCGGAGCTCTACGGCTACGTGCCGGAGTTCAAGCGCGTGCGCCAGTTTCCGACCGATCAACGCTTCGAACCGCTGGTGCCGGGCTCCGCGTTCTACCTGTCCGATGCCTGGGCCGCGGGCGATCCGCTCTACACCTGGGGCGAGTACCAGATCGTCAGCCGCGGGCCGATGCTCGGCGCGGTGTCGGGCGGCTGGAACGCGGCGCATCCGAACTGGCAGCACACCACGCATGGCGGACCCAAGGGCCTCACGTTCTGGGATACCACCGTCGAACTCGTGCCCGAAGCGATCGTCGTCGAAGCCAAGCCGGTGAAGTTTCCGCGTGCGCCGGTGGGTAAGAAGCGCGTCTGGTTCGATGCGCGCACCCAACTGCCGTTGGCGATGGTCTCGTTCGATCGTCGTGGCGAAGCCTTCCGCTCGTTCGACGGTGCATTCGCACTCTACGAATCGGGCAACCAGCGCGTGATGGACGGCCAGCATCCGCTGTGGAGCTGGGGGCACGTGCACGCCTTCGATCTGCAGAGCGGGCGCATGACGCGACTCGAACAGGTGCGCACGATCGCGGGCGGCCATCAATCCAGCGCGAACGATCCGCAGATCTACGATCGCTACCTGACGCGATCCGCGCTCATGCGGCTGGGCAAGTAGTGACCTATGTCGAGGCGGCGATGGGATCGCATGGTGGCTCGCGCAACTTCGTGCTCGGAGCGAAGCCGGCCGTCGATGCCGCCGCGCGTTACGGCATTGCGATCTCGATCGCCCTGCATCTGGCGCTGCTGATCGTGTTCGCGCTCCTGCTGAGTTCCGGGCCGATCGAAATGCGCAGGCCACCGACGCGGATGATTCGTGCCGAACTCATCGCACCGGTCGCGCGCCAGGCGCAGCCGGCCAGCAGTGCGCCGGCGCCGGCTGCACCCGCAGCGCCCGAGCTTGCGCAAAAGCCGACACCGACACCCAAGCCGAAGCCCAGGCCGGCGCCGCCGAAGGCCCAGCCGCCCGCGCCTGCGCAAAAGGCGCAAAGCGATCGGTCGCCTGCGACGCAAGCCGCATCGCCGGTTGCCAAGGAACAGCAGGGCATCGAACCCGAAAGCGCCGAGAACCAGCTGCTCGGCCGTTTGCGCACGAACTGGCTCGCGCCGCCACGCACGGCCGCGAGTTTCAGTTGCCGCCTGCGCATCGACTACCGGCCCGGCGGCATGATCAGCAAGGTCACGGTGCAGCAGGGTTGCGGCGAGCCGGGCCTGGGCGATTCGATCGAACGCGCGGTGTGGAAATCGCAGCCGCTGCCGTTGGCGCCCGACGCGCCGCCGAGCGGCAGCATCGAACTGGATTTCAGCCCATGACGGCTCGTGCATGGCTGCAATGGGGCTTGGCGCTCTGCGCTGTCGCGTTCGCCGAAGCCGCATCGGCGCAGCACGAAGCCTGCGTACCGACGCGTGTCGATCCGACGCCGCCCGGCGCGCCCGTGGCGTTTCGCGATTGCCCCGACACGCCGGTGCTGGTGACGATTCCGGCCGGACGTTTCCGCATGGGCGATCTGCTCGACAACGGCGCGTCCTACGAAAAGCCTGTGCATGAAGTGAGCGTGCGGCGCTACGCGCTCGGACGCTACGAAATCACGCGCGCCGAATGGGCCGCTTGCGCGCTCGCCAAAGGCTGCGACGAACTCCCGGCGGGCGCTGCGGATCCGCAGCTGCCGGTGACCGACGTGAGCTGGGACCAGGCGCAACGCTACGTCGCCTGGCTCACGCAACGCACGCATCAGCCGTATCGGCTGCCGAGCGAAGCCGAGTGGGAATACGCGGTGCGTGCGGGCAGCGAGACGCAGTACAGCTGGGGCAACGTCGTCGAATTCGCCTGCCAGAACGCGAACGGCTTCGATCGCGCCGGCCGCAAGGCGCATCCGCAATGGGACTGGCAGATCGAATGCGACGACGGCTACGGCGAAGCCGCGCCGGTCGGCCGCTACGCGCCGAACGCCTGGGGTCTGCACGACATGCTCGGCAACGTCTGGGAATGGGTCGCCGACTGCTGGCACGCCGATTACACGGGCGCTCCGGCCGATGGCCGTGCCTGGGTCGAGGACGGCTGCGCCAAGCGCGTCAATCGTGGCGGCGGCTGGGGCAATCACCCGCGCTCGCTGCGCGTTTCGAATCGCGATGGAGATCCCGCCGGCTCGCGCAGCGACGGCCTTGGCTTTCGCGTCGCGCGCGATCTACCTTGAGGGAGCGAAGCCGTGCGCAAACTGTTCACCGTCTTGATGCTGTTGCTGCCGATCGAGCTGCAAGCTGCCGGAAGCTTTCAACCGACCGAACGGCAGCTGCGCTACACGCTCGACATCGACGCCCAGCAGCAATGGCGCAACGACAAGCAGTGGAGCAAATCCACGAGCCGGCAGCGCTACGAGATCGCGACACGACTGCGCTCGGACGGGCGGCTCTACTCCGACAACCTGCTCGATCCGGACACCGAGCAGCGCACGCGCATCAAGAGCGAGTACTACATCTACCAGGGCCTGCTCAAGCTCAGGAGTGAATACGGCGGCCGCCTGCCGAGTCTCGCCGAACTCGGAACCCGGGCGCCGACCAAGCCGCCGCAGGCCGACGGACGTTGCATGGAAGCCATGAGCTGCGGCGCCGAAACCGCCGAGCGCTACGCGGCGCTGACGGCGATGCAGCACAACACGGCCGAGGAGCTCGAAGCCTTCATCGCCTCGTACGACGAACCCGGCGGACGCTATCGCTATTTCCGCGGTTATCCGGGCTGCCCGAACACGCTCAAGCTCACGCATGCGGCGCACTTCGAAGGCGAGCAGGCCTTCGATCGCGAGAAAAAGAAGCTGCAGCCGTTCACGCTCGACTGGAAGGCAGAATCGCGCGGCAACGCCATCGAGCAGCGTGCGCTCTGCGAGCACTACGTGGTGGTCGTCGACGAGCAGACCAAGGCGGTCTACGTCGAGAACCTGTTCATCCCGTCCGCGCGCGGAAGCTCGGTGCTGACCGTCTCGGGCAAGTCCGAGAGCCGCGAGGCCGATCTGCCGGTGCCGAGCGAGGTGCTGGCCTGGACGCAGGAGCAGATCGGCCTGAGCCGCGATCGCGTCAGCAAGCAGGCCAGCCTGCGCATCACCCGGCCGCTCGACGGCAACGCCACCGTGCTCGGCGCCTTCGACGGCGTCGCCAAGGTGAAGCTCGATTGGGCGTTCGAACCTGCGAATTAGCTTCGAAAGCGAGGCTGGAAAACTACCCGACAGGGTAGCGAAGGGCCGGTAAGCCGTCGCTAATCTGGTGCCATATCAAGGGCGCGCCGAAGCCGCGCGCCGATCATCCGTGCAGCGACGACAGAGGAGAGAAGTCATGGCCAGAGCCTCGGCGGATGCCGGCCTCGCGCTGCGTCCCCATCCGCTTCCCCCATTCGAAACCGAAGCGGTGGAACTCGAGGCGCTGGCGACCGGCCGATGAACCGACTGCTCGATCGACTCGATGTGCCGGCGCCGCTGCTCTGGATCGACGCCGACGATTACTGCGAACGGCTGCTCGCAAACGGCCGGGCGCCGTGGACCGATGCGGCCGCGTGGCTGGCTTGGCAGCGCAAGGGACAAGGCTTGCTGCGCAGCGATGTGGTGGCCTTGCCGGTGGCGCGCGTGATCGACGCCTGGCTCGCGGCGCAGCCCACCGTGCGCTCGACCATGGGGCTCAAGAATCGCCTGCTGCTGCCCTTGCGCACGCTGCTCGCGAACGAGGCCTTGCGCGTGCACCTGGTCGAAATGATCGGCGGCCTGCGGTCGAGCCAGGCCAGCACGCCGGTGGTGCTCGTGCTGCCGTCTCCGCGCGCCTGGGTGGCGATCGCCTACCGGCAGGCTTTTGCGGACGAACCCGAGCCCGAAGTCGGTGCGGACGACGCGGACTCCGCGGCCGTCTACATCGCCGATTTTCTGCGCGCCTTCGGCGAAGCCGGGCTCGATGGCGTGCTGCTCGTCGAATCGGCCGAAACCGTGCCGGCCAGCGATGACGATCTGTCCTGCTACGGCGCCGTGTTCAATCTCGCGGCGCATTACCGGTGGGCTTGCGGTATCGAGCTGCCGAAGACCGGCGACTTCGATGCCTCCGCGCTCGATTTCGTCATCAGCGACGAGCCGCAGACCGGCGCCCGGCGTCATGGGCATCGCATCGCCTGGCAATCGGAAACCGCCCGGGCCGTGCATTTCAGCTTCATCACCGTGCCTGCGGACGGCGAGCCCGAGCAGGTGCTCGAGCGCCTGCGTCGCTTGCGCGAAAGCGCCTGAGGCATGGCCAAGCACGACGACGTCTGCGCCATGCGCGAGAAAGGAAGACCGGAATGACCCAAACGATGGAAGCGGGCGGCGTGCGCGAAGGCGAGCTGCTGTGGACGCCGCGCCCCGAATATGCGGCGGCCTCGAACGTGGCGAAGTTCGTCGATTGGCTGCGCAGTGAAAAGGGCGTGGAACTCGCGGACTACAACGAGCTGCATCGTTGGTCGGTGAGCGACATCGAAGGCTTCTGGTCTTCGATCTGGGCCTATTTCGACGTTCAATCGGATACCCCGTACACGAGCGTGATCGATCGCAAGGTCATGCCGGGCGCGCGCTGGTTCGACGGCAGCCGCGTGAACTACGCCGAGCATCTGCTGCGCCACGAAGGCGACGGCCGGAAGACGGCGTTCCATCATCTGTCGGAGACGCGCGAGCTCGCCCAGATGAGCTGGGGCGAGCTGGGCGACAAGGTCCGCATCGTGGCGACGCAGTTGCGCGCGCTCGGCATCCGGCCGGGTGACCGCATCGTCTCGTATATGCCGAACGTCCCCGAGACCGCGATCGCGGCGATGGCGACGATCGCGATCGGCGCGGTGTGGTCGTCGGCGGCGCCGGAGTTCGGCGTCAAGACGGTGATCGAGCGCTTCTCGCAGATCGAGCCGAAGCTGCTGTTCGTCGCCGATGGCTATCGCTTCGCGGGCAAGGATTTTTCGCGCGAGCAGGAGACGCAGGAGATCGTGAGCCGCCTGCCGACGCTCGAGCACGTCGTCTGGCTGCCGTACCTGAATCCCGAGGCGAAATCCCCGGTGAAGGCCAGGCCCTGGAGCGAGCTGCTCGATCATCCTGCGGTTCCGCGCGAGTCATTCCGGTTCGAGCGTGTGCCTTGCGATCACCCGATCTGGGTGGTCTTCAGCTCGGGCACCACGGGCCTGCCGAAGGCGATCGTGCACAGCCATGTCGGCGTGCTGCTAGAGCACCTCAAGCTCATGCATTTCCACATCAATCTGAAGCCCGGCTCGGTCATGTTCTTCTACACGACCACCGGCTGGATGATGTGGAACCTGCTGCTCGCCGCGCTGCTGACGGGTGCGTCTGCGGTGCTCTACGACGGCAGCCCGATGCATCCAGGCCCCGATTTTCTCTGGCAGCTCGCGGCCAGGACGCGATGTACGAGCTTCGGTGCGAGCCCGACCTTCGTGCAGATGATGGAGAAGGCCGGACTACGGCCCGGGGAAAGTCACGATCTGTCCGCGCTCGAAGGCGTGCTCGTGAGCGGATCGCCGTCGACGCCCGAAACCTTCGCCTGGTTCTATCGCCACGTGAAGCAGGATCTGTGGGTGACCTCGCAATCGGGCGGCACCGAAATCTGCAGCGGCTTCGTCGGGGCGGCGCCGACGCTGCCGGTGTATGCGGGTGAAATCCAGACGCGCATGCTCGGCATGGACGTGCGCGCGCTGTCCGACGACGGCAAGGAAGTGATCGATGAAGTCGGCGAGCTCTGCGTGAAGAGCCCGTTTCCTTCGATGCCGATCTACTTCCTCAAGGACGAAGGCGGCAAGCGCTATCAGGAGTCTTATTTCGAGGTGTTTCCGGGAATCTGGAGGCACGGTGATTTCATCAAGATCAACTCGCGTGGCGGTTGCTACATCTACGGGCGCTCGGATTCGACCTTGAACCGTTTCGGCGTGCGCATCGGCACGGCGGAAATCTATCGCTGCGTGGAGCAGTTGCCGGAAATCGCGGACAGCCTGGTGGTCTGCGTGGAGTTGCCGGGCGGCAAGTTCTTCATGCCGATGTTCGTGAAGCTCAATCCGGGTTCGCAGCTCGACGGCAAGCTCGAATCGGAGATCGCCAGGCGCCTGCGCAACGATTGCAGTCCGCGGCATGTGCCGGATCGCGTGTATGCGGTGGAGGCGATTCCATACACGCTGACGGGCAAGAAGATGGAGGTGCCGGTTCGCAAGCTGCTGGTGGGCATGCCGTTGGAGAAGGCGGCGAGTCGGGATGCGATGATGAATCCGGCGGCGATCGATTGGTATGTGAAGTTCGCGCAGGAGTCTGCTGATTATTCCTGGCGGGTTGCGTGATGGTTTCTGCGGATTCAGCTCGTCGCTGCGAAAGTTCGACCTCGCCGGTCGGGCCTTACTTTCTTTGCTCGTGCAAAGAAAGTAAGCAAAGAAAGCACGCCCCGAAGTCCGCGTCCGTTCGTCGCATGGCGACGAACGGATCCCCGCTTGGAGCGCCGTGCTCGGGGTCGCGCCGACGCGACATCCTGTCGCGACGTCGCTCAGCCGGACGTCCTGTCCGGCTGCCCCACTGCGCGCGCCGCCCCAACCGGCGCTCCCAGGGGTTTGAACATCTACAGCGACATCTAACGGCTCGCTTCGCCTCGCCGCAAAACAACGCAAAGCGAAGCGAGCGTTGTGCCGTTGCTTTGGCTTGTGACGTCGGGCCCCTTGTGGCGCACCGAGCAGCGCAGCGCGCGCAGGGGTCGGCGGGCAGGAGCCCGCCGAGTTTCGTCGCGACAGGGATGTCGCGTCGAAACTTCTGCCCCGAGCACGTGAGCAGCGCAAGGGACTTTCGCGCAGCGAAAGTGCGCCATCAGGGTGTGCTTTCTCTTGGTTACGGATCGATGCACAAGCAAAGAGAAGTAACTCGGCCCA
This sequence comes from Hydrocarboniphaga effusa AP103, assembly GCF_000271305.1. Classification (GTDB taxonomy): domain Bacteria; phylum Pseudomonadota; class Gammaproteobacteria; order Nevskiales; family Nevskiaceae; genus Hydrocarboniphaga; species Hydrocarboniphaga effusa. The sequence goes on along the minus strand of NZ_AKGD01000001.1, from coordinate 888,421 downwards.
CAGGCCGAAAGAAAACTCTCAAAGCCTCGCTTCGGTTCATTAAGTGCCCAGGCGTAGCGCGTTGAAAAACCAAAAACCACCCGAGGAGAACCCCATGCAATCCCCAGAAAAGATTTTCCGCCTCGACGGCAAGGTGGCCTTCATCAGCGGCGCCGCACGCGGCCTGGGCGCGCACGTCGCGCGCACGCTCGCGGCCGCCGGTGCCTCGGTGTTCCTGACCGACGTGCTCTCGGCCGAAGTCGAGCAGACCGCCAAGAGCATTCGCGACGCGGGCGGAAAAGCGGCGGCGATGGTTCATGACGTCACGCAGGAAGCGCAGTGGGAAGCCGCCATGGCGCAGGTGGTCTCGCAGTTCGGCGGGCTCGACGTGCTCGTCAACAACGCGGGCGTCGAAGACATGGCCTTCTTCGCCGAAGGTAGCCTCGAAAGCTTCAAGCGCATCCAGGACATCAACGTCAACGGCACGTTCCTGGGCCTCAAGCATGCGATCCGGGTGATGCGCCCGGACGGTGCGAGCGGGCGCGGCGGGGCCATCGTCAACCTGTCTTCGCTCGCTGCGATGATCGGCGTGACCGGGCTAGGTGCCTATTGCGCGTCGAAGGGCGCGGTGCGTTCGCTGACCAAGTCGGCCGCGATCGAATGCGCGCAGCTCGGTTACGGCATTCGCGTCAATTCGATACACCCGGGCGTGATCAAGACCGCGATGGGCAATCACCTGCTGGAAGGCTTCGTGCGGCTCGGCATGGTGCCCGATGTCGCCACCGCCGAAGGCGCGATGCTGCAGTTGCATCCGCTCGGCCTCGGCACGCCCGACGACGTCGCCAACGCGGTGCTGTATCTCGCCTCGCCGGCTTCCCGCTGGACCACCGGCGCGGAGATCGTGCTCGATGGCGGCGCCAATGCGCAATGACGGAGTAGCTCGATGAAACGTGTGGAAGGAAAAGTGTGCGTGGTGACCGGCGGCGCGCGCGGCCTGGGTTTGGCGGCCGCCGAAGCGCTGATCGCCGAAGGCGCGCGCGTGGTGATCACCGATCTCGATCGGGCGGCCGGCGAACAGGCCGCGGCCAGGCTCGGCGCCAATGCGGTCTTCATGTCGCAGAACGTCACCGACGCCGCGCAGTGGGAGACCGTGCTCGATGCGACGATCGCGCGCTTCGGCTCGCTCGACGTGCTCGTCAACAATGCGGGTATCGCCGATATCGTCGACGTGGAGCAGATCTCGCTCGCGACCTGGCAGCGCACGCTCGACATCAATCTGAGCGGCGTGTTTCTGGGGACGCAGGCGGCGATCGCGCGCATGAAGAAGGATCGCCGCGGCTCGATCGTCAATATCGCGTCGATCGAAGGCATTCTCGGCGAGGCCGTGCTGCCGGCTTACAACGCGGCCAAGGGCGGCGTGCGTATTTTCACGCGCTCGGCCGCGATCCACTGTGCGCGCAGCGGCACCGGCATTCGCGTCAATGCGGTCTGCCCGGGCTTTGCGGATACGCAGATGGTCAGCGGAGCGCTTGCGACGCTGACGCCCGATGCGGCGCAGGCCTTCGCCCAAAAGACGCTCGAACGCATTCCGATGGGCCGCTTCGCGCTGCCCTCGGAAATCGCGGCGGCGGTGTTGTTCCTCGCTTCCGATGAATCCAGTTACGTGACGGGCTCCGATCTCGTCGTCGACGGCGGCATGACCGCTTGATGTGCAACCCCTTGTAGGAGAGAAAAAATGAGCAAGAAGCCCGTCGTCATCTACGGTGTCACCGGTTATACCGGCCGTCTCGTCGCCGAGTACCTGCGCGAATACCGCATGCCCTTCATCGCGGCGGGCCGCGACGCGAAGCGCATCAAGGAAGTGATGGACAAGGTTCCCGGCATCGAGACCGCCGAGTACGACATCGTCGAAGTGGAGCACACCACCGAGGCGCTGACCAAGCTGTTCACGGGTGCCAAGGTGGTGCTCAACATGGTCGGCCCGTTCATGGAGCTCGGACCGGAGGCGGTCGAAGCCAGCCTCGCGGCGGGCTGCCACTACACCGACACCAACGGCGAGCAGAACTGGATGATGCACGCCGAGGAAACCTGGGGCGCGAAGTTCGCCGAGAAGAACCTGCTGCTCGCGCCGGGCATCGCGCAGATGTACACCACCGGCGAGATCGCGGCGCAGCTGTGCCTGGAGCATCCGGGCCTCGATACGCTCGACATCCTGGTGCTGTGGAAGGGCTTCCCGACCTATGCGTCCACGCAGACGATCTTCAGCATCCTGACCGCGAACTTCTATTACCTCGAAAGCAAGAAGTACGTGCAGTGGGCGCCGACCGCGAAATCCGAAGTGATGGTGCCGGGCCAGCACGAGACGGCGATGGCGCTGCCCTGGGGCGGCACCGCGCATCCGGTCTGGTTCAAGAACGATCCGCGCGTCAACAACTGCAAGGCCCAGGGCGGTGTGTTCGCGCGCCCGGTGATGGACGGCGTGGTGCAGATCACCGGCGTGATCGAAGAACAGATCAAGAAGCTGCCGAAGGCCGAGCAGAAGAAGGCCCTGTCCGACATGGCCGCGAGCCTGCAGGCCGGCATGCCGCCGCGCGAGAACCCGCGCGAGAACATCTCGGTGGATTCGGTGCACGCGAGCGGTCCGCTCGGTCGCGCGCATTGTGTGATCCACGGCACCTGCAACTACAAGCAGACCGGCCTGCTGCAGGCCTACGCGGCTTATCACCTCGTGCAGGCTCCGCCGAAGCGCTACGGCTTCGCGTCGGGCTGCCAGGCCTTCGGCCATCGCGAGCTGCTCGGCGTGCTGCAGAACTTCGGCCTGGTCAGCGAGCCGGTGATGACCCTGAGCGGCAACGTTGCCAAGCGCTGACGGCGAGCGCTGGTTCGACTCCGCGCGGACGCTCATGGTCCACGAAGGCGAACTGCTGTGGACGCCGCGTCCCGAGTACGCGGCGGCCTCCAACGTGGCGCAGTACATGGACTGGCTGCGCCGCGAACGAGGCTTGCGCTTCGCGGACTATCACGATCTGCAACGCTGGTCGGTCACCGACATCGAAGGCTTCTGGTCTTCGATCTGGACCTACTTCGACGTGCAATCGGAGACGCCGTACACGAGCGTGATCGATCGCAAGGTCATGCCGGGTGCGCGCTGGTTCGAGGGCAGCCGCGTGAATTACGCGGAGCACCTGCTTCGGCACGAAGGTGATGTCACCAGGAGCGCCAACCGAACGGTGTTCCATCATCTGTCCGAGACGCGCGAGCTTGCCCAGATGAGCTGGGGCGAGCTCGGCAACCAGGTACGCGTGCTCGCGACGCAGTTGCGCGCGATGGGCATACAGCCGGGCGATCGCATCGTCTCGTACATGCCCAACATTCCCGAGACCGCGATCGCGATGATGGCGACGGTCGCGATCGGCGCCGTGTGGTCGTCGGCGGCGCCGGAGTTCGGCGTCAAGACGGTGATCGAGCGCTTCTCGCAAATCGAACCGAAGCTGTTGTTCGTCGCCGATGGCTATCGCTTCGGCGGCAAGGATTTTTCGCGCGAGCAGGAGGCGCAGGAGATCGTCAGCCGCCTGCCCACGCTCAAGCAGGTCGTCTGGCTGCCGTATCTGCACGCAGACGCCAAGCGCCCCGCGAAGGCGCGGCTCTGGAGCGAGCTGCTCGATCAGCCGGCGATTCCGCGCGACGCTTTCCGCTACGAGCGCGTGCCTTGCGATCATCCGATCTGGGTGGTTTTCAGCTCGGGTACCACGGGCCTGCCGAAGGCGATCGTGCATAGCCACGTCGGCGTGCTCGTCGAGCACCTCAAGCTCATGCACTTTCACATCAACCTCAAGCCCGAATCGGTCATGTTCTTCTACACGACCACGGGCTGGATGATGTGGAACCTGGTCATCGCCACCCTGCTGACCGGCAGCGCGAGCGTGCTCTACGACGGCAGCGCCACGCACCCGTCGCCAGACCGGCTCTGGAGGCTTGCCGACGTCACGCGTTGCACGAGTTTCGGCGCGAGCCCGACGCTCGTGCAGATCATGGACAAGGAAGGCCTGCGCCCCGGTCGCGAGCACGATCTGTCCGCGCTCGAAGGCATACTCGTGGCCGGCTCGTCGGCCACGCCGGAAGTCTTCGAATGGCTGTATCGCCACGTGAAGCGTGATCTCTGGGTGACCTCGCAATCGGGCGGAACCGAAATCTGCAGCGGCTTCGTCGGCGCCACGCCGACGCTGCCGGTTTACGCAGGCGAAATCCAGGCGCGCATGCTCGGCATGGACGTGCAGGCCTGGAACGAAGAGGGCAGGCGCGTCGTCGACGAAGTCGGCGAACTCATGCTCGGCACGCCATCGCCTTCGATGCCCTTGTACTTCTGGAACGATCGCAGCGGCGCGCGTTATCTCGAAGCCTACTTCGAGCGCCATCGCCACGTCTGGCGGCATGGCGACTACATCAAGTTCAACGAGCGCGGCGGCTGCTACATCTACGGGCGTTCGGATTCTTCGCTCAATCGCTACGGCGTGCGCATCGGCACCGCGGAGATCTATCGTTGCGTCGAACAGCTGCCCGAGATCGTCGACAGCCTCATCGTCTGCCTCGAGCTCGCGGGCGGGCGCTTCTTCATGCCGATGTTCGTCGAGCTGCGCACGGGCTGCGAACTCGACGAACGCCTGCGCGAACGCATCGGCGAGCTGCTGCGCCGCCAATGCAGTCCGCGCCACGTGCCCGACCAGATTTACCAGGTCGAGGGCGTGCCGTACACGCTGACCGGCAAGAAGATGGAACTGCCGGTGCGCAAGATCCTGATGGGAACTCCAATCGACAAGGCCATGAGCCGCGACGCGATGATGAATCCGTCCACGCTCGACTGGTATCTCGATTTCACGCGCGAGCAGCGGGAGATGCTGACGGGCTGAGCCGGCATCTCCCGCTGCATCGCCAAGCCCTAGAGGTGCCGGTAGACCAGCCGCTCGAACTCGTCGCACATGCTGCGAACCTTGGCATCCCAGAACGGCATGATCTGCGTCGCGATCACCACGGTGACGCCGGTCTTGCGATCGATCCAGTAATAGACGTTCGGCAGGCCGGCCCAGGCCAGGGTGCCCGGAGCGCGGCCTTCGGGCGTCGCCTGTACGTTGAGCACGAAGCCCAGGCCCCACTTGAGATCGACGCCGGGATGAAGATCGCAGTCGTTCGACAGCATCGGCATGAAGGTCTTGATCTGGTTGGGCACCGAAATGTCACCGATGTGGTTCATGCCCATCAGCTCGACCGTGGTCGCCGCGAGGATGCGGTTGCCGTCGAGCACGCCGCCGTTGAGGATCGCCCGGCAGAATCGCAGGTAATCCGGCACGCGTCCGGACAGCGCGTGGCCGCCCATGTCGACTTCCGCATCGGGCGGAATGCCGAACGGAATGGCGGTCAGCGAACCGTCCGGCAGGCGCGCGTGCATGGCGGCCGCGCGCGAGAGCTGTTCTTCATTGGCCTGGAACGTCACGTCGCCCATACCCAGCGGAGCGAAGATGTTTTTCGCGAAGTAATCGCGCAGGCGCAGGCCGCTGGCGGCCTCGACCATGCGTCCGGCCCAGTCGATGCCGATCGAGTATTCCCAGGCGGTACCCGGGTCACGGACCAGCGAGCGGTTCATCGTCGCGTGGGTGCCGCTGACGACATTCGGAGTGCCCGTGCTTTCCTGTTCGCGGATGACGCCCTCATTGAAGAATTCGTAGGCGAAGCCGCTCGTATGCGTGAGCAGATTACGCAGCGTCACCGGTGATTTCGGGGCGCGCAGGATCGGCGAGCCATCGGCGTTCCAGCCCGTGCGCACCTGGATCTTGCCGATCTCGGGCAGCAGCTTGGCGGCGGGTGCATCGAGGTCGAGCTTGCCCTGCTCGACGAGTTGCATCGCCGCCGTCGTGGTGACCGCCTTGCTCAGCGAAGCGAACCAGACGAAGGTGTCCATGCTCATCGGCGTGCTGCCGCCCACTGCGCGCATGCCGCATGCGCGCTCGTAGATCACGCCATCGCGATCGGCCACCGTGGCGATCACGCCAGGCAGGTCTGCGTTTCCGACGGCCGATTCCAGCAGCGCGTCGAGGGCATTGTTCAAGCTCATCGGGTTTCTCCTCGTTTGTTTTTTGCAATGACGTCGTTATCGAAGCGCGGGTCTTGCGCTCAGCTCACTTCGAAGCCTTCGTAGTCCTTTTGCTTCACCTTGTCGCAGGCCTCGATGTACGCGGGCAGGCCGCCGATGTACGAGAGCAACCGGAAATGCTTGCCCTCGATGTTGCTGCCCGTGTACCAGGACTTGGTTTTGGCGACGAGTGTCTGATTGGCTATTTCGTCGTGGTGAGCCAGCCAGCGCTGCTCGGCCTCGGCCGTCGGCTCGATCACCGCGCGATCGTTCTTGTGCAGGTAGTCGATGCACTCGGTGATCCATTGCACTTGATGCTGCAGGCAGGTCGGTGCGTTGCAGAACGCCGCGATCGGCGCGTACGGCGCGCTGGTGGTGAACAGGTTCGGGAAGCCGTGAATCTGCAGGCCCATCGTCGTGCGCACTTCCTTCTTCCATTCCTCGCGCAGCGATACGCCGTCGCGGCCGCGAAAATCGATCGCTAGGAATCCGCCGGTGCCGGCATCGAAACCCGTCGCCAGGATGATGACGTCCAGTTCGATCTCACCGGCCGAGGTGCGGATGCCTTTCTCGGTGATGCACTCGATGGGCGTCGCACGCAGGTCGACGAGATCGACGTTGGGGCGATTGAAGGTCATGAAGTAGCCGTTTTCGAGTGGTACGCGGCGCGTGCCGAAGCCGTGATCCTTCGGTGTGAGAATTTCGGCGACCTTGGGGTCCTTGACGCGCTCGCGAATCTTCTCCCGCACGAACTCCGACACTTCGTGGTTCGCGGCCGGATCGAAGAAGACCTCGGCGAAGCCGGCCACCCACAGCCTTAGCGTGCCGTCGGCCCACAGGGCCTCGAGAATCTCGCGACGCTCATCCGCCGGGATCGAGAAGAACGGACGCGTCTGACCCGGAATATCGAAGCCGATGAAAGTGGTCCAGATGGCCTTGCGCGTTTCCGGATACTTCGCGCGAATCGCCGCGCGATCCGCATCGTCGTAGCGAGGGTTGATCATCGGCACGGCATAGTTCGCGGTGCGTTGGAACACCGTCAGATGTGCCACTTCCGGCGCGATGGTCTGGACGACCTGGATGCCGGTGGCGCCGGTGCCGATCACGCCGACACGCTTGGCCTTGAGATCGACGCCTTCGCGTGGCCAGCGCGCGGTATGCACGAGGCGGCCCTTGAAGCTTTCCTGTCCCTTGAACATCGGCACCAGCGGTGCGCTCAAAGGACCCATCGCGGTGATGACGAACTGGGTGTTCAGCGTCAGGCCGGTATCGGTCTTCACGTTCCAGCGACGCGTGCTGTCGTCCCAGGTCGCCGATTCGACACGCGTGTTGAAGCTGATGTCCTTGCGCAGATCGAAGCGGTCGGCCACGTAGTTGAAGTAGCGCTCCGACTCCTGCTGATCGGGATAGCGCTGCTGCCAGTTCCATTCTTCGAGCAACTCGTCGGAGAACCAGTATTGATAAACGTTCGATGGCGAATCGGTGCGCGCACCCGGATAGCTGTTCCAGTACCAGGTGCCACCGACGCCGGCAGCCGCATCGACGACGCGTACGCGAAGGCCGAGCTTGCGCAGCGACCACAGTTGATAGAGGCCAGCGAAACCTGCACCGATGATCACGGCATCCAGAGGCTGTTGATCGAGCGTGGCGATGTTGTTCATGAAGCTCTCCTCGCACTATTTATAGTGTTGCGAGAGTAATCACTTGCGCCGCATCTAACTTGCCATTGCGCGCAAGAGAGATGGCATCATGCGCAAGCTCTTTTCGTCTTCGGGTAAGTCATGGCCGGTTCTCTCATTCGAAGCGTGATACTTGCCGGCGCTGCGGAACTGATCCGCGAACATCGCGCGCGGCCCGTGCAGATCGCGCGGCGGGTCGGTCTGCCCGTAGCAGCATTGAGCGACCCCGATCTGTTGGTGTCGGGCACTGCGGTCCTGCATTTCTTCGAAGCGGCTGCCGAAGCTTGCAGGCTCCGAACCTGGGGTTTGTCGATGGCGCAAGGCGCGCGGCTGGCAACCGTGATCGGCCCGCTGTGGGTTCTGCTTCGCAATGCCCGGACGGTCGGCCAGCTCTGCGGCGAACTCGCCGATAACTTCGATCTCTACACCAACGTTGCGATGGTCGGCGTCGAACGAGTCAACCAGGGCGCCCTGGTGAGCTGGACCACCACCACCGCCCAGCACGAAAGCGAGCTGCAGATGGCCGAGTTCGCGCTGAGCGTCATCGTCAGCGAAGTGCGCGGACACATGCCTCGCGGCTGGATGCCCGCAGCGGCGCTGTTCCGGCATGCCAGGCCGGCGGGCTCGCTCGCCTTGCACAAGGCGGTCTTCGGCAGCGACCTGCGGTTCAACCAGGACCGCAACGCCCTGCTGCTCGACGAGGCGACGCTGGACACGCCGATCAAATCGCGCAGCGCTGCCGGCCGTGCCCTCGTCAGCCGCGTGATTCGCCTGGAAGAAGGCCACCGCGAAAAGCATGTCGCACGCGATGTGGAAGCCGTCGTGCGCTCGCTGATGCCGTATACCTCCTGCACCATCGGAGAGATCAGCCGGGCGCTCGATCTGGCCTCGCGCACGCTGCAGTTGCGGCTGCAGCAGGAGGGCACCAGCTTCACGCAGATCCACGATGCGGTGCGGGCCGACCTGGCCTCCAAATACCTGCGCTACTCGGATCTCAACGCCGCGCAGATCGCCGAGATCCTCGGCTACGCCACACCGACTTCGTTCAGCCGTTCGTTCCGGCGCTGGAACGGCCAGAGCCTGCGCGAGCAGCGACGCCAGGCTTCGGAGCCTTGATCTGCGTTGCGCTGCTCGGGCTCAGACCAAGCCCATCCTGCGGGCCGTATTGATCGCCTGCAGGCGACTGCCCGCGTCGAGCTTGGAGTAGATGTTCTTCAGGTGGAACTTCACCGTGTTCTCGGACACGAACAGGCGGTTCGCCATCTCCTTGTTCGAAGCTCCGCGAGCGAGGAACGAGAGAATGTTGCGCTCGCTGTCGGTCAGCGAGTCGGCGGCGACGAGCTTGCCGGGAACCACCGCAGGCGCGGTGAGCCCGCCCACGCGCCCGAGCAGCCGCGAGGCGAAACGATGCAATCCGGCGTCGGCCGCCGCGCTGTGGTTCGCCGGGTCCTGCAGCGAAGGATAGATTTCGCCGAGCAATTCCTTGAGCCGATCGCCCTCTTCGAGGAAGCAGCGAATGAAGCCGAGCGGCTCGGCGAGCTGCAGGGCGCGGCGCAGCGAGCGCGAGGCCGGCTTGCTGTTGCCTCGGCGCTGATAGGCCAGCGCTTCGAGCACCAGCAGCTTGATCAGGCGGCGCACGCGCCCCTGGCGCTGCGCGGAAGCGAGTTCGTTCGCGAGCAGGCCCAGCGCCGCATCGGCTTCGCCGCGATGGATCGCCAGGCGGATGCGGCTGATGGTTTCATCTTCGCTGTCCTGCGAGAACAGGAGGGTGCCTTCGGGCAGGCTGAAACCGGGGTTCTTGGCGATGCGACTCGCGATGAGCTGCGCGCGATCGACTTCGCCGCGCAGCAGGTAGCGACGCACGCGCTCCCACTCGACGGCATAGAGCAGGCGCGGCCAGCCGGCGAGATGCGCAATGCTCTCGGCTTCGTCGAGCAACTCGCTCGCCTTGCTTGAATGGCCGAGCGCTTCGTGTGCCCGCGCGATCGAGCGATATGCGGTGATGACGAAATCGGGCAGCACGCCATCGCGAATGATGTCGTGATACTGCGTGAACAGCGCCACCACGGCGGCCAGATCGTCGGCGTCGTAGAGCGCCATCAGATAACAGGAAACCAGCGCCGCCGACGACACCGACTGATCCGAGCTCTCGTGCTCGGCCAGGCCGGCACGGAAGCGTTCCATCGCCTCCAGCAGTTCGCCCTGCACGAGCAGGTTCACGCCGATCACGCCCTGCGTATAGCCGCCGCTGAAGCGGGCCTGGCCTTTCTCGTTGTAGGCGCGCGCGAGCACCAGCACCTCGCGCGCGGCTTCGTAGTCGCCGGCCGCGGACGAGCAGAAGGCGCGCACGTTGCAGGCGGCGCCGAGCTCGAAGGCGTGAAAGGCGTCCGGGTCCTGCGCGCGCACCGGAATCTTGTGCACGAGGTCGAAAGCGCCCGGCACGTCGTCGACGACCAGCGCGAGCATGCTGCGCACCACCGCGCTGCGCGACTTGGTTTCTTCGTTGCTCGATTGCGCCTCGGCCGCATCGAGCAGATCGACCAGCGGTTGCAGCTTGCGGCGCCGGCGCAGAAAACCGAGCGCCCACGACACCTTGATGACGAGGTCGGGATGCTGGCCGACTTCGTCGAGCGGCAGGCGGTCGTACCAGCGCTCGACCGTGAACAGATGGCCCTCGGCGACCAGGCGCATGCTCCACAGATTCATCACCGACGCGGCGAACGCGAACTCGCCGGCTTCGACGGCGTGATGCATGGCCTCTTCGTGCAGGCCGTGCGCGTGATACCAATGCGCCGCACGAACGTGCAGCTCGCGCAGCTGCTGCGGATCGCTCTGGCGCAGCTGCTCCTGCAAAAAGCCCGAGAACAGGGTGTGATAGCGGAACCAGCGCAGATCGGAATCGAGGTTGCGCAGGAACAGGCCGCTGCGTTCGAGGAACAGCAGGATCGATTGCGAATCCTGCCAGCCGAGCAGGGCATCGCAGAGCGGGGCCGAAAGCCGCGTCAGCAGCGAGGTGCGCAGCAGGAAGCTGCGCACGCGCGGAGTCTGCAGATCGAGCACGTTGTCGGCGAGGTATTCGGCGAGCTCGCGCGGACGATAAGCGGACAGGTCACCGAGCGATTGGCGCAGCGCCGGGTTGGCCAGGCTCAGGCGATACAGCTGCAAGGCCGCGGGCCAGCCCTCGGTCTGGCGATGGATGGCTTCGATCTCGTCGTCGCGAATCGCCAGGTCACGCGCATCGGCGAAGAACTGCGCGGCTTCCTGTTGCGTGAACTGCAATTGCTCGGCGTGCAGCAGGCGCGCATGGCCGCGCACGAGCAGGCGCGAAAGCCCGAGTTCGGGCATCGCCCGCGAGCCGATGAAAACCGTGATCGGCTCGGGCAGGCGCTCGATCAGTTCGCGGAAGAAACCGAGAATCGCGGGGTTCGAGAGCGCCTGGAATTCGTCGAAGAACAACGCCACCGGCGCGTCGAGCCGCAGCAGTCGGGCGGTGACCATTTCGGCGAGCCGGCGCCGTGCCTGATGCGCCGAGCCCTGCGCGTCGGTATAGGCCTCGACGGTGTTGCAGACCTGGCGCAGCAGCGCATCGAGGTGATGCGTGAAGCGGCGCATGTCATTGTCGGCTTCGTCGAAGCTGAGCCAGCCGGTGATGCGGCCCTGCGATTCGCAGGTGGACTTGGCTTGCTGCAGCAGCGTCGACTTGCCGTGTCCGGCCGGTGCGTGAAACACCACGGCCCGAAGAGCGGGGTCGACCAGAATCGGGGCGAGCACCTGCTGCCGTTGCACCGCTCCGCGATAGCTCGGTGGTGCAAACAGCTTGTGCGAATCGATTTGCGCCCAGGGCCTGTCCCCGTCGGGTCTGCTCGTCGTCATTCACTTCTCCTCGCCGCATCCATCGCTCAAGTGGCAACGGTTTTTTGCTTGAGGCGATTGGCTCCGCGTCGAAGGCGAAGCATCCGTGCGCATGCTCAAGCTTTTTAATGACTGCTTTTCTCGGCCCGTTGAACGGGCCGGTTATCAAAGATACTTCAAAAAGTGTGAAATGCGCACGGATGCGGAGATTTCCTACATGTTCCGGTATTGTCTTTTTGCGGTGCAGCAAAACGGATTGCCGCCATCCCGTATCGCTCACGCGCTTCGGTGATTTCCACGAAGCCTGGCTAGGCTGCGCATCGTAAGGTGGCGGGAGCCACGAAGGACCAAGATGAGCACGACTTTGCGCAACAGCCTGGATGAGCTCGAGACCCCGGCGCTGATCCTCGATCGTCGGCGGCTCGACGCCAATCTGCTGCGCATGCGCGAACACGTCGCCCGGCTCGGGGTTTCGCTGCGGCCGCACATGAAGACGGCCAAGAGCGCCGAGGTGGCCCGGCGTGCGCTTCCGCAGGGCGGCGGCATCACCGTGTCGACCTTGCGCGAGGCCGAGTATTTCTTCGGGCATGGCTACCACGATCTGTTCTACGCGGTCGGCGCGAGCCCGCAGAAGCTTGACCGGGCCGCTGCGCTGATGCGTCGTGGCGCGCGCCTGCTGCTCGCGCTCGATCAGCCCGAGGCCGCGCGCGCGATCGCCGAACGCGGCTCGGCGCTTGGACTGGCCTTCGAGGTCATGATCGAGATCGATTGCGGCGACGGACGCTGCGGCCTGGATGCGCAATCGAGCGCACTGCTCGAGGTCGCCGCCGAACTGCGCGATGGCGCGACGCTGGCCGGTGTGTTCACGCATGGCGGCCATTCGTACACGGGCCGCTCGCCCGACGAACTCGCCGCGGTGGCCGAGCAGGAGCGCCGCGCGGTGACGGCGGCGGCTTCGCGTTTGCGCTCGACGGGCTACGACTGCGCCATCGTCAGCATGGGCTCGACGCCTTCGGTCACGCATGCGCGCGATCTGTCCGGCGTCACCGAAGTGCGCGCCGGCATCTACATGTTCGGCGACGCGTTCCAGGCCGGCGTCGGCTCCTGCTCGGCCGGCGACATCGCCGTGAGCGTGCTCGCGACGGTGATCGGGCAGTATCCACAGCGTGGCGAACTCATCGTCGATGCCGGCGCGCTCGCGCTGAGCAAGGACATCAGCACGAATCGTTTCGACGACGAACGCAACGTCGGCTACGGGCTCGTGAGCGGCGATGAAGGGCTTTACGTGGCGCGGGTTTCGCAGGAGCACGGCGTGATCCGGCGCCGCGGCGGCGAGCTCGATTTTTCGCGGCATCCGGTCGGCAGCCGGCTGCGCATCCAGCCGAATCACGCCTGCATCACCGCCGCGGCCTACGATCGCTATCACGTAGTCGACGGAGATTCGCCCGCCGTCGAGGCCGAGTGGGATCGCGTCAACGGCTGGTGAGGTTTCGGCGATTCCCCAAAAAAACCAAAGCGAGAATCCGATGTCACGCACCATCTTCACGGCCGATGCGCCGAAGCCCGCCGGTCATTACAGCCAGGGTGTCGTCGAGAGCGGCTGGCTGTTCGTCTCGGGCCAGTTGCCGATCGATCCGGCGACCGGCAAGTTCGTTCCCGGCACGATCGAGGAGCAGACGCGCCGGGTGCTCGACAACCTGGCGGCCGTCGTCGTCGCGGCCGGTGGCAGCCTGCGCGACGTCGCCAAGGTGACGCTGTATTTTTCCGACATCGCGCATTGGCCGGCGATCAACGCGGTCTATGCCGAATTCTTCGGCGATCACAAACCGGCACGCTCGGCGGTGCCGACGCAGAAGCTGCACTACGGGGCCGACATCGAAGCCGAGGCGATCGCATTCGTGAAGGGCTGAGCGCTGCCCCGGGAAGGCGTACCCTGAGCGCAGAGCAGACTTCGCATCGTCTTCGGGAGCCGTGTATGAGCCGTCCGCCTTTTCCTCCGTACGATCTCGACGCGGCCCGCATCAAGGCGCGCAAGGCCGAGGACGCTTGGAATACGCGCGATCCCGACGTGGTGGTCGGCGCCTATACCGCCGATTCGCGCTGGCGCAACCGCAGCGAGTTCCCGCGCGGGCACGAGCAGATTCGGGCGTTTCTCGTGCGCAAGTGGCAGCGCGAGCTCGACTACCGCCTGATCAAGGAAGTCTGGACCTGCCAGGACAACCGCATCGCCGTGCGCTTCGCCTACGAGTGGCATGACGCACAAGGGCAGTGGTATCGCAGCTACGGCAACGAGAACTGGGAGTTCGACGAGCAGGGCCTGATGCGCTCGCGCCACGCGAGCATCAACGATCTCGCCATCGCCGGCTCGGAGCGCCTGTTCCACTGGCCGCTCGGAAGGCGGCCGGACGAGCATCCGTCGCTGAGCGATCTGGGGCTGTAGGTTCCGCCGGATCAGGGCGACGAAACGAAAAAAGCCGATGAGGCTGACTCATCGGCTTTCGTCGTTCGACAAATTGGCGGGCTCGGAGAGATTCGAACTCCCGACCACCTGGTTCGTAGCCAGGTACTCTATCCAGCTGAGCTACGAGCCCGCACGTAAAACCTAAAACGTCGCCACTATGAAACTGGCGGAGAGTGAGGGATTCGAACCCTCGATAAGGCTATAAACCCTATACGCCCTTAGCAGGGGCGCGCCTTCGTCCACTCGGCCAACTCTCCGAATGCCGAGGCACTTTCAGTGTCCGCCGCCGGCGTGGGGCGCGCATTGTATCGAGCATGCCAATGAGTCACAAGCATTTTTCATCGTGTCGGGGCGAAAAGTTCGCGCCGACACGATGAATCCGCCGTCAGCCGTTGACGACCGCTGGAAGCGCCTCGTTCTCACGGCGAATGCGCTCGAAGATTTCTTCGCGATGCACCGGAGTGTCCTTTGGCGCCTTGATGCCGATGCGAACCTGATTTCCCTTCACGCCCAATACGGTAATGGCGACATCGTCGCCGATCATCACCGTTTCACCGACCCGCCTAGTCAAGATCAACATGCCTGTTCTCCAGTGTCGGGGATAGCTTTTGTCAGAATACGCTTACCCGACAGTGGTAAGGAAATACTAAGCTTGGCCCCGTACTGGATGCAGGAAATGCTTATTTCTTTTCGAGTCCGAAAGCGCTGTGCAGGGTGCGCACGGCCAGCTCCAGGTACTTGTCCTCGATCACGACCGAGATCTTGATCTCGGAGGTCGAGATCATGCGGATGTTGATGCTCTCCGCGGCCAGCGCCTTGAACATCTGGCTCGCGATGCCCGCATGGCTGCGCATGCCGACGCCGACGAGCGAGACCTTGACGATGTCGAGCGCGCTGCGAACGCCCTTGGCGCCAAGCTCCTCGGCGAGCTTCTTGACGACGTCGTGAGCGCGGTCGTAGTCAGTCTTGTTGACGGTGAAGGTGAAGTCGGTCGAGCCGTCGGCGCCGACGTTCTGCACGATCATGTCGACTTCGATATTGGCGTCGCCGACCGGGCCGAGAATGGCGGCGGCGATGCCGGGACGGTCGGGCACGCCGGCGATGGTGAGCTGGGCTTCGTCGCGGTTGAATGCGATGCCGGAGATGAGTGCGTCTTCCACGGATGCTCCTGTTGAACCGTCTTCTGAATCTTCGAGCGTGATGAGGGTGCCGGGGCCGTCGACGAAGGTCGACACCACGCGCAGCGGAACCTTGTACTTGCCGGCGAATTCCACGGACCGGATCTGCAGCACCTTCGAACCGAGGCTCGCCATTTCGAGCATTTCTTCGAAGGTGATCCTGTCGAGCCGGCGAGCCTTGGGCTCGACGCGCGGATCGGTGGTGTAGACGCCGTCGACGTCGGTGTAGATCTGGCACTCGTCGGCCTTCAGCGCGGCCGCGAGCGCGACGCCCGTGGTGTCCGAGCCGCCGCGTCCGAGCGTGGTGATCGAGTTGGTTTCGTCGATGCCCTGGAAGCCCGCGACCACCGGCACGATGCCGGCCTTGCAGTCGGCGAGCAGGCGCGTGCCGTCGATGTCCTGGATGCGCGCCTTCATGTACGCGCTGTCGGTGCGCAGCGGAATCTGCCAGCCCGTGTACGAGCGGCTCGGCACGCCGGCTTTTTCCAGGGCCAGCGCGAGCAATCCGATGGTGACCTGTTCGCCGGTCGAGGCGATCTGGTCGTATTCGCGCTGGTTGCCGCGCGGGTTGATCGACTTGGCGAGCTTGAGCAGGCGATCGGTTTCGCCGGACATGGCCGAGACCACGACCACGACCTGATGCCCTTTCGCGCGCCAGCTCGCAACCTTGTTGGCGACGTGTTCGATGCGCTCGACCGAGCCCATCGAGGTGCCGCCGTATTTCTGGACGATGAGTGCCATTGTTTTCTTGAGGGTCCTGCAAGAGATGACGCTTTTAGCAGCGTCGGATGAAAGCGGGTTTGGCGGTTTTGCGGCTCGACAGCCGAGCGTTTGGGCTCAGCTGCCGAGCTTGCTAATGAGCGCCGGCTCGATCGCGGCGAGCGCGGCGTCGAGATTCTCGGGCTGCGTACCGCCGGCCTGCGCCATGTCGGGACGCCCGCCGCCCTTGCCGCCGACCAGTTGGGCCGCGACGTTGACGAGTTCGCCGGCCTTCACCTTGCCGGTGAGATCGGCGGTCACGCCCGCGATCAGGCTGACCTTGCCGCCGGAGGCGGTGCCGAGCACGACGATGCCCGAGCCGAGCTTGTTCTTGAGCTGGTCGAGCAGCGTGCGCAGATCGCCGGCTTCGACGCCGTCGAGCTTGGACACCAGCACTTTCACGCCCGCGATGTCCTTGGCCTGCGAAACGAGGTCCGAACCCGCTGCCGAAGCGAGCTTGCCCTTGAGCGCGGCAAGTTCCTTCTCGAGCTGCCGGCTGCGATCGAGCACCTGCTCGATCTTGTCGGCCAGGTCGTCGCGGCCGGCGCGCACCAGATCGGCCGCCTGCTTGAATTTGCTCTCGAGATTGCCGACGTAGGCGAGGGCGTTTTCGCCGGTGATCGCCTCGATGCGGCGAACGCCGGCGGCGACGCCGCCTTCGCTGACGATCTTGAACAGGCCGATGTCGCCGGTGCGCGTCACGTGCGTGCCGCCGCAGAGTTCGGTCGAGAAATCACCCATCGCGAGCACGCGAACTTCGTCGCCGTACTTCTCGCCGAACAGCGCCATCGCGCCGCTCTCGATCGCCGCGTCGTAGCCCATCAGCGTCGCCGCGACCGGCACGTTGGCGAGCACGGCCTTGTTGACGCGGTGTTCGATCTGCTTGATCTCGTCGGCCGTCAGCGCGGCGCCGTGGCTGAAGTCGAAACGCGTGCGCTGCTCGTCGACCAGCGAGCCCTTCTGGGCCACGTGCGTACCGAGCACTTCGCGCAGCGCGCGATGCAGCAGGTGGGTGGCCGAGTGATTGCGCTGCGTCGCAGCGCGCAGGGCCTCGTCGACCGCTGCGCTGACGCGCGCGCCGATCTTGAGCGAGCCCGATTCGAGCTTGCCGCGATGGCCGAAGCCGCCGTTGCCGACCTTGATCGTATCGGTGACGACGAACTTCGCATCGCCGGCCGTCAGCGTGCCGCGATCGCCGACCTGGCCGCCGCCTTCGGCGTAGAACGGCGTGTGATCGAGCACGATCACGGCTTCGTCGCCCGCATCGAGCGACGCGACCGGCTTGCCGTCGCGATAGATCGCGCTGATGTTCGCGGCTTCGTGCGTGAGCGCGTCGTAGCCGTGGAAGCTGCTCGCTTCTCCGGTGTGCTTGAGCTCTTCGGCTCCGCCGAACTTGCTCGCCGCGCGCGCTCGCTCGCGCTGCGCCTGCATTTCGCGCTCGTAGCCGGCTTCGTCGATCGCGAGCTCGCGTTCACGCGCGATGTCGGCGGTCAGGTCGAGCGGAAAGCCGTAGGTGTCGTAGAGCTTGAACACCACGTCGCCCGGAATGGTCTTCTCGCTGCCGAGCTTGGCGATCGCCTCGTCGAGCAGCTTCATGCCCTTGTCGAGCGTGATCGCGAAGCTGTCTTCCTCGGCCTTGATGGTCTTTTCGAGCAAAGCCTGCTTTTCGCGCAGCTCCGGGTAGGCTTCGCCCATGACCTCGGCGAGCGGCGCGACGAGCTTGTAGAAGAACGCCTCGTCCAGACCGAGCTTGTAACCGTGGCGGATCGCGCGGCGCATGATGCGGCGCAGGACGTAGCCACGGCCTTCGTTGGACGGCATCACGCCGTCGCAGATCAAAAACGACGTCGCGCGAATGTGATCGGCGATGACCTTGAGCGAGGCCGACGATTTCGGATCGACGTTCGCGAGCTTCGCCACCGCGGCGATCAGCGCGACGAAGATGTCGATGTCGTAGTTGTTGTGCACGCCCTGCAGCACGGCGCTGATGCGCTCCAGGCCCATGCCGGTGTCGACGCTCGGCTTGGGCAGCGGCGTCATCGTGCCGTCCTTGGAGCGCTCGTACTGCATGAACACCACGTTCCAGATTTCGATCCAGCGATCGCCGTCTTCCTCGGGCGAACCGGGCATGCCGCCCCAGATGCCCTTGGAGCCGTCCGGATCGTGGTCGTAGAAGATTTCGGTGCAGGGACCACACGGCCCCGTATCGCCCATGCTCCAGAAATTGTCGGAGGCGTAGCGCGCGCCCTTGTTGTCGCCGATGCGGATGATGCGCTCCACCGGCACGCCGATCTCGTCGCGCCAGATCGCGTAGGCCTCGTCGTCTTCCTGGTAGACCGTCACGCAGAGGCGCTGCGGGTCCAGGCCGAGCCAGTCCTTGCCGGTGATGAATTCCCAGGCGTAGTGGATCGCGTCCTTCTTGAAGTAATCGCCGAAGCTGAAGTTGCCCAGCATTTCGAAGAAGGTGTGGTGACGCGCGGTGTAGCCGACGTTTTCGAGGTCGTTGTGCTTGCCGCCGGCGCGTACGCAGCGTTGCGAGCTGGTGGCGCGCGTGTACGGGCGCTTCTCGCGGCCCGTGAACACGTCCTTGAACTGCACCATGCCCGCATTGGTGAACAGCAGGGTCGGGTCGTTGCCCGGAACGAGCGGCGACGAAGGCACCACGGTGTGGTCCTTCTGCGCGAAGAACGCCAGATATTTCGCGCGGAGTTCGTTGCTATTCACGATGCGGACCAGCCCGAAGAAAAGGGCGGCATGATAGGCCAAACCACCTAAATGCGGCTAGGCAAGCCCCGGTAGGCTGCTGCGCTCGGTATCTCGGGCGAGGGCGGTGCTCGAAATCCTCCCGTGCTCATGCACGCTCGGTCGAAGGCTTGCTGCCGAGCGACATCGAGTCACCTCGGCGCCCGGGGCCATCGGCCTGGGCTCCGCTCTCGTCCGCCCCGGCTTCGCTCGCGACGCTTACTCGGGGCTTCCCGAGGGGTTGCCCTTTTCGGCGGCCTCCCGCTGCTCCGCCCGCCGAGCGACGTGCCAACCCATGCCGGCGGCCGCCAGCAGTACACCGGCCGCGATCAGCAGGGTCGTGCCGATGAACGGGAACACCGGATCGGAGCCGACCGAGGCCGAGTAGACCGCGCCGAAGAACAGTGGCGACAACACGCCGGCGATCGCGCCGACGCTGTTGTTGGCGCCCTGCAGCTGGCCCTGCTCGGACTCGGAGACGCGCTGGGTCATCAGCGACTGGAGTGTCGGCATCGCGATGCCCCAGAGCGCGTTCGGCAGCATCGCGAGCACGAAGCTCAGGCTCGTCGGGGCCAGACCCATGCAGGCCAGGCCGATCGCACCGAACACCAGGCCGACGATCATGGTGTTGCGATCGCCCAGGCGCTTCACCGCCGGGCCGGTCAACACGCCCTGCACGAACATGTCGAGCGCCCCGACGAAGGCCAGCAGCGCCCCGACTTCCCAGGCGCTCCAGTCGTAGCGATGGCTCGCGTAGAGCACGAACACGGCCGAAAACACGTGATGCGAGAAAAACAGCAGGAAGTTGACGCCGGCCAGGCCGGTCAGCTCCGGGTGCGAGCGCAGCAGGGTCAGCGCGCCGAACGGGTTCGCGCGCTGCCACGAGAAGCGCATGCGCTTTTCGGGCGCGAGCGACTCGGGCAGCACCAGCCATCCGTACATGAACGCCAGCCCGCTGAGCGCCGCCGCGGCCCAGAACGGCGCGCGCGGCGAGAATTCGCCGAGCACGCCGCCGAGCAGCGGGCCGAGCACGAAGCCGCCGCTGAACGCCGCGCCGATCAGGCCATAGCCACGGGCGCGCTGCTCGGGTGGGGTGATGTCGGCCATGTAGGCGAACACGGTGGTGAAGCTCGACGAGGTGATGCCGGTGACGATGCGGCCGACCGCCAGCCACCAGAGGTTCGGGGCGAGCGCCATCAGCACGTAGTCCGCGGCCAGGCCGACGGTCGACAGCAGGATCACCGGCCGACGGCCGTAGCGGTCCGACAGCGAGCCGATCACCGGCGAGGCGATGAACTGCATGCCCGCCCACAGCGCGACGAAGACCCCGTTGAGCCAGCCCGCGCGCTCGGTGGAGCCGCTGAAGTCCTCGATCAGCGCGGGCAGCACCGGAATGATGATGCCCATCGCGATGATGTCGAGCGCGGCGGTGATCAGAATGAAGGCGATGGCCGCCTTGCGGCCATGGAAGGTGCCGGGCACGGGATTCTCCGTTCTCGCTTGCAGCGGGTTTTGCTTTCTACCGGCCCGCCGTGACGGCCGTCTTGCTGCTTTGCGCTGGGGAGATCAATCGTCGAAGGCGTCTTCGGCGCCCTGGATCGCGGCGCGGATGTGTTCGCTGCCGAAGCCGCGCTGGGCCAGCGTCCGCCACTGCTTCTGCTTCTCGTCGATCGTCGCGGGCGGCGCGCCGAAACGGCGGGCCTGGGTTTCGATCGCGAGCTGGGTCCAGTCGCAATCGGCGGTGTCGAGCGCCTCGCGGATCAAATGGTCCGGCAGGCCCGCCATCGCCAGTTCGGCGCGAATGCGCAAGGGCCCGTAACCCTGGCCGATGCGGCTACGCACGAGTGTTTCGGCGTAGCGCGGATCGCTCTGCCAGCCCGATTCGGCGAGCGAGGCGATGACGCTGTCGGCGGTTTCCGACTCCGCGCCGCCGGCCTTGAGCTTGTGCGACAGCTGGCGCGCCGAATGCTCGCGCCGCCCGAGCAGCCGCAGCGCCTTGGCGCGTGCGGCCTCCGGGCTCAAGGGCTCGTCAGGCTTCCGCCTTCTCACGCTTGCCGGGCAACAGTTTGGCGCGCAGCGTGGCCTCGATCTCGGCCGCCGCTTCGGGGTGCTCGCGCAGGTAGCCCTTGGCGTTGTCCTTGCCCTGGCCGATCTTCTCGCCCTTGTAGGCGTACCAGGCGCCGGACTTCTCGACCAGCTTGTGCTCGACGCCGAGGTCGATCAGCTCGCCTTCGCGGCTGATGCCTTCGCCATACATGATCTCGAACACCACCTGCTTGAACGGCGGCGCGAGCTTGTTCTTGACGACCTTGACGCGGGTTTCGTTGCCGACCACCTCGTCGCCCTTCTTGATCGCGCCGATACGGCGGATGTCGAGGCGCATGGAGGCGTAGAACTTCAGCGCGTTGCCGCCGGTGGTGGTTTCGGGCGACTGGCCCGGCATCATCACGCCGATCTTCATGCGCAGCTGGTTGATGAAGATGATCAGCGTCTTGCTGCGGTTGATGCTGCCGGTGAGCTTGCGCAGCGCCTGGCTCATGAGTCGGGCCTGCACGCCGACGGCGGCGTCGCCCATCTCGCCTTCGATTTCGCTCTTCGGCACCAGGGCGGCGACCGAGTCGATGACGATCACGTCGACCGCGTTGCTGCGCACCAGCATGTCGGCGATCTCGAGCGCCTGTTCGCCGGTGTCGGGCTGCGAGATCAGCAGGTCGCCCACCTGCACGCCGAGGCGCTCGGCATAGGTGACGTCGAGCGCGTGCTCGGCGTCGATATAGGCGCAGGTTCCGCCGATCTTCTGGGCCTGGGCGGTGACGTGCAGGGCGAAGGTGGTTTTACCCGACGATTCCGGGCCGTAGATCTCGACCACGCGACCGCGCGGAACGCCGCCGATGCCCAGTGCGGCGTCGAGCGTGATCGATCCCGTGGAGATCACTTCGATCTCGGGGCGCTCGTTGGCGCCCATGCGCATGATGGTGCCCTTGCCGAACTGCTTGTCGATCTGGCCCAGCGCGGCTTCGAGGGCTTTTCTGCGATTTTCGTCCATAAACTCCAGTCCCAAAGGCGCCCGCGATGCGGGGCCGTAATTCACGATTGCACGATGTCGGGGAGAGGCCAGGCGCCGCTCATGAAGGCTGCTCGGGGACGCTGGCTGAGCCTCAATTGTCCCATAGATCGCGTTGCGGAGCGTGATCGGGGCCGCCGTTCAAGGGCCAGCGGCCGAGCAATTCATAGGCGAGTGAGGAGCCTCTCTCATTCGGATCGCCCTGCCGGCTGCGCAGCAGCACGAAGTCCCGCACCGCCCAGGTGAGCGGCGGCACCGGGCGCTCGGGTAGATCGCGCCGGGCGTTGTAAACCAGCGTCAGGTGCGGCGTGAGCGGGTTCGAGAACATTGGAACGCCGTGCTGCTTTAGAACGTCGCGCAGCTCGCGCCAGAGCAGCGTGAGCCCCGGCGGCGTCTGCGTGCAGCCGAGCCACCACGGAATGCGCTCCTGGTTCGGAAAGCTGCCGGCCTGGTCGATGCGCAATTCGAACGGGGCCGCACGCACTTGCGCGGCGGCCGTCCTGGTTTTGTCCATCCAGGCGGCTTCGTGCTCCGGCTTGGCCTTCACCGCATGTAAGGTCAGGTGATAGCGGGCGGCTTCGAACCAGGCCCCCGGCGTCGGGTGCTGCCGCCGGATCAGCTCAGCGCGGTCGGCGAGTCCGGCGCGCGTGAGCTCGTCGGGCCATAAGGAGAAGAACAAGGTCACCGGGCAGCGCTCAGCCTCGCAGGCGATTTAGCAGGCCGCTGAGCGCCTGGGTGGCCGCCGCTTCGCGTATGGCCTCGCGATCACCCTGGAAAACCCGGCGCAGCGCGGTGGTCGGTCGGCCTCGCCCGGCCCAGCCGAACCAGACGGTGCCGACCGGCTTGTCCGGGCTGCCCCCACCCGGGCCGGCGATGCCGCTCACCGACAGCGTCCAATCCACCGGCGCGCGTCGCAGCAGGCCTTCGGCCATCGCGCGCACGCAGGCCTCGCTGACCGCCCCGTGACGTTCGAATACATCGCCGGTAACGCCAAGTAACTCCGACTTCGCCTCGTTGGTATAGGTCACCAGCCCGCGGTCGAACCAGGCCGAGCTGCCGGCCCGATCGGTCAGCAGTTTGGCGACGAGCCCGCCGGTGCAAGATTCGGCCGTCGCCATCTTCGTATTGAATCGAATTAGCTGCTGTGCAAGTTGCTCGACGAGCTGATAGTTTTCCACCTGCGTCATCCCAATCTGGTTGTGGTTCCGGTTTGCGGTCCCGGTGTGGTACGAATGGCCCAATGGAGGAGAGGCGGTCGGTACGGACAAGGTCGATGGCTTACGTTTTGCTACGGAGCCGGCCTATCACGTTACGTCGTGTATCAGGGCATCTTAGGGAGTGTTGAAAAGATGATGCCCCGGTCAAGCGTAATCCCTAATTGATCGATTGGAGAGGTCGAGGCATGGCGAATCGCCTATCGCTTCACGACCATCGTAGGCCCGCGTTTGCGTCGCAGGTGCGGGTTCGCCCCGCAACGCGTCGGCGTAACAACTTGCGTCAGGCGCGAGTGTGGGTCGATGGTTCAGAACCTGAAGTACAAATTCACAGCAGCGATGCCGTTTCCCAGGCGCTACACGGCATTCTGCACAGCGCCACCGACTTGCTCGGCGCTCGTCGTGGTTTCCTGTTGACCTGCAACGACGCCGGCGTGCTCGAAGTGGCCTGCGCCCGCGAAATCCGTCCGGTCGAAGTCATGGACCTCGTGCTTGCCCAGGCGGCGCTGGTGGTTCGCACGGTCTTGCGCGAGCGCCAGCCGGTGGCCGCTGATGCGCTTGGCCGCGCCTTCCGCGTCGAGGGCGATGCGCCCGATTCGCGGCGTGCGGCGATCTTCTGCATGCCGCTCGATCTCGGTCAGCATCGCTCGGGCCTGTTCTGCGCTCTGCGCGACGGTACGCGTCCGGCCGTGATCGGCCAGCTCGATCTCGAGATTCTCGATGGTCTGTGCGACCAGGCCTCGCTCGTGATCGGCGCTTCTTCGGCCTGCACCGCGTTGGCTCAGCTCGAGGCCTGCCTCTGCCTGCAGGACGAACCGCGTCGACCGGCGCCCTGCTGAGCGGGGCCGCATGGAACGACCCGTTCCGCCGCTGGCCTCCGCTCTCGGTGCGATCTCGGAAGCCAATCCCGAGGACTACCGAGAGGCGGTGCTGCGTCAGGTGCGGGCGCTCACCGAGGACAACCAGCGGCTGTTCCAATCGGCCTTGCGCAGCGAAAAGCGCTTTCGCATGCTCGCCAAGGCGGTCTGGAAAGTGCAGGAGGACGAACGTCGCCGGCTCGCGCGCGAGCTGCACGACGACATCGGCCAGACGCTCACCGCCCTCGCCAACCAGCTCCAGCGCATCTCCGACGATGCGCAGGCTCAGGACAACGTCGGGCTCAAGAATCGCCTCGCCGATGCGCTCGACATCACCCGCGGGGCGCTGCGTGACACGCGCGAGCTCTCGCGCCTGCTGCGCCCGACCCTGCTCGACGATCTGGGCCTCGAAGTGGCGCTGCAATGGCTCGTCCGCACGCTGTCGGAGCGCAGCGGGCTGCCGATGGAATGCAGCTCCGCGCTCGGCGAGCAGCGTTTGACGGCCGATCTCGAGACGCTGGTGTTCCGCGTCACCCAGGAAGCGCTGACCAACGTGATCCGTCACAGCGCCGCATCCGAGGTCCAGGTACGACTCATGCGTGTCGGTAACCTGCTGAGGTTGCAGGTCAGCGACGACGGCCGCGGTTTCGACCCGGCCGATCTCAACAATCCGGACAAGGCTGGCGACAGCATCGGCGTGCGCGGCATGCGCGATCGCGCCGAATTGTTCGGCGGCAAACTCGAACTCAAATCGGCACCGGGGCAGGGCACGCGCGTGACGTTGATCGTGCCAGTGGAACCCGGTGACGAACTCATCGCTGCCCCCAAGGCGCAAGGTTAGGAATTAATGGCGATTCGCCTGCTGGTCGCGGACGATCACACCATCGTGCGCCAGGGCCTGGTGTCGATGCTCGAAGAAACCGGCGAATGCGAGGTGGTCGCTCAGGCCGCCGACGGCGCCGAAGCCGTCGAACTCGCGATGAAGACGCATCCCGACGTGGTCGTGACCGATCTGTCGATGCCGCGCCTGTCGGGCCTCGAAGTGGTCAAGCGCGTGCGCGAGAAGCTCGTCAACACCAAGGCGCTCGTGCTGACCGTGCACGAGGAAGAGGAGTACATCCTGCCGATCATTCGTGCGGGCGCCTCGGGTTTTCTGAACAAGGACACTTCGGTCGCCGACCTGATGACGGCGATCAAGACGATCCATTCGGGCCAGGCATACTTCGGCCCGCGCGCGGCCAAGGCGCTGGCCGATCAGCATCAGCGTCCGCGCGAAGTCGGGCTCGATCCCTACGACACGCTGACCGCGCGCGAGCGCGAGACGTTTCATCTGGTCGTCGAAGGCAAGACCACCAAGGAAATCGCGCAGATTCTCGATATCGGCGTGAAGACCGCCGAGAACCATCGCGCTCGCATGATGGAAAAGCTCGGGCTGCGCAACACCGCCGAAGTGGTGCGCTACGCGGCTCGCAAAGGCCTGCTTTCCTGACAGCGACGACGGGCATACGCCGCAGTGAATGGGGTGCTCGGCTGTCTGCTCGTCTATATCGCTTCGCAGCTGCTGTTCGCGTTCTGGTTTTCACGGCGCATCAGCACCGAATCCGATTACCTGCTCGCCGGGCGCAGCCTCGGCCCCTGGCTCGGCACCTTCAGCGTATTCGCCACCTGGTACGGCGCGGAAACCTGCATCGGTGCGGCCGGCGAAGCGTATTCGCACGGCATTTCGGGCGTGCTCGCCGATCCGTTCGGCTACGCCATCGGCATCATCGTGTTCGGCCTGTTCTTCGCTGCGAGCCTCTGGCGTCGCGGATTGGTGACGATGGCGGATCTGTTCCGCCGGCGTTACGGCATCGGGGTCGAGCGGCTCGCCGCGCTGGTGATGATTCCCTCGTCGGTGATGTGGGCCGCGGCGCAGGTTCGCGCGCTGGGACAAGTGCTCGCTTCGACGAGCGACATCGGCCTGCTCGCCGCGATCACGATGGCCGCCGCGGTGGTCGTCGTCTACACGGCGGTCGGCGGCATGTGGGCCGATGCGGTCACCGATCTCGTGCAGGGCCTCGTGCTGATCGCGGGTATCGTCGCCTTGTTCGCGGTGTTCGTCGCGGTCGGAGGTTTCGACGGCCTCGCGACGCAGCCGATCGAGCGCTTCGATCCGCTGCACGATCGCAGCCCGCTCGATGCCCTCGAAACGCTCGCGATTCCGATCTTCTCGACCATCGCCGCTCAGGAGCTGCTCTCGCGCGTGCTGTCGGTGCGCAACGACCAGCTGTCCGCGCGCGTGACGGTCGGCGCGGGCTTTCTGTACTTGCTGCTCGGAGCGCTGCCGATGGTGATCGGACTCGGCGCTGCGGCTTTCATCGGCGAAGACCGCGATCCCGAGCAGACGCTGTCGCTTTTCGCGCAGCAGCAGTTGCCGTTGCCGCTCTATGTTCTGTTTCTCGGTGCGCTGGTGTCGGCGATCCTGTCGACGCTGTCGGGCGCGCTGCTGGTTGCCGGCTCTCTGTTCGCGCACAACGTGATTTCGCCGCTGTTTCCGCAATGGAGCGAACGCAATCGACTGCGCTACGACCGCGCGGCCGTGGTGCTGTTCGGCATCGTCGCGTACGCGATCGCGCTCGGTAGCGACAGCATTTATGGACTCGTGCAGGAGTCGGCGGCGACCGGAACCGCGGGCATTCTCGTGCTGTTGCTGTTCGCGATGTGGAGTTCGCGTTTCGGCGTGGCGGCGAGCGCTTATGCGGCACTCATCGTCGGCACCGGCATGTACCAGATCGGTTCGCGCATGGCGGACATGGAATCGCCGTATCTGCTGTCGCTCGCTTCGGCGCTGGTCGCCTACGTGATCGCGGCGCTGATCTGGAAACCGCGCGGCGAAGCCACCGCCGAAACCTCAGCGGCCTGAGACGGCATCCGCCACCAGGTCGGGCGTGAGCACCTGCGGAAGTACCCTGGGCTCTGCGCCTTTCACCGACACCAGATACAGCGGAACGCCGCTGCGTTCGTAGCGCGCGAGCGCGGCGGTGATTTCGGGGTCGGCACGCGTCCAGTCGGCCACCAGCGCGACCACTTCGTTCTTCTCGAAGGCTTCGACGGCTTTCGCCGAATGCAGGGCGATGCGCTCGTTGACCTTGCAGGTCAGGCACCAGTCGGCGGTGAAGTCGACGAACACCGTCTTGCCTTGGGCGCGCAGCTCGGCCAGGCGCGCGTCGGAGTAGGGCTCCCAGCCGACCGCGGGTTCGGATTTCGTCGATGCACTCGGCGTGCGCACCATCGGATGGAACAGCACGGCGACCGCGCCGATCACCGCGATCAGGCCGACCAGATGCGCCAGGCGCTTCTGCGATTGCCCGATCAGCCAAAGCCCGAACGCAAGCGTCACCAGGCCGACGAGCGCCAGCGCCATGCCGCTGCGATCGGTCAATCCACCGAGCACCCACAGCAGCCAGACCGCGGTCAGGTACAGCGGAAACGCGAGCAATTGCTTGAGCGTTTCCATCCACGCGCCCGGACGCGGCAGCCAAGCGGCGAGCGCCGGCACGAAGCCGAGCAGCAAGAATGGAAACGCCAGGCCCAGCGCGAGCGCGACGAACACCGTGAGCGAGGCGATCGCCGGCTGCGTGAGCGCGAAGCCCAGCGCGCTGCCCATGAACGGCGCCGTGCAGGGGCTTGCGACCACCACCGCGAGCACGCCCGTGAAGAACGAGCCCGACAGTCCGGGCTTGGTCGCCAGGTTCTGCCCCGCGCCCATCCAGCGCGTGCCGAACTGCACGAGCCCCGACAGCGAAAGCCCGAGCGCGACCATCACGTAGACGAGCAGGCCGACGAACAAGGGCGATTGCAGCTGAAAGCCCCAGCCGAGCGCCGCGCCGCCCGCGCGCAGGCCGATCAGCACGCCAGCGACGAGCAGAAAGCTCGCGACGACGCCGGCCGTGTAGGACAGCGCATGGCGACGATGCTCGGCCGCCGCCTCGCCCTGCACCTTCATGACCGACAGCGCCTTGAGCGACAGCACCGGGAACACGCAGGGCATCAGGTTCAGGATCAGGCCGCCGATGAAGGCGAAGCCGAGCGCGAACCAGAAGCCCCGCGCCGACGCGCTGCCACTGGTGCCCGCCGGCGTTTCGGCGGAAGCCGCGACCGGCGCCACCGTGCCGGGCCCGGCGGTGAATTCGTAGGCGCTCGCCGACTCGCCGTCGCCGAGCACGAGGATGCCCTGCACCGATTCGGGCGCCTGTACGAAGTACGAGGACAGCGGTCGCGCGAGGCTCAGGCTGCGGCCGCTCCAGGCATTGCGGACCTGTGCGGTGTGCGCGACGAGATCGGTCGCGTACGGATAGAAGCGCGCCTGTTCGCTGCTGCCGGGCAGCGCATCGAAGGCCAGCCGGAACTCTTCGGCGTCGATCTGGAACCGCGACTGGAACTCCGCGGGCTTCGGTAGATGGGCGATCGTGCGATCGAATGCAGCCTGCCATTGCGGATCGGCTTGCGCTTGCTCGGTAACCGGCAGATCGAGCGTCACCTCGGCCTTGCCTGGAATGCAGACATCCGCGCAGACCAGCCATTCGGCGCGCGCCTTGAGCGCGGCCGGCGAGGGCGAGCCCGCGGCCACGCTCAGCGAAAACGGCAGCAGCGTGTCCTCGCCATAGCCGTAGTTGGTCAGGTCGCCGAGCGTGTGCTCCTCCGGAAACGGCCATTGGATTTCGCCGGCGCTGAGACCGTCGGGCAGCGACGGCCAGACGAGCTTGGTCGGCAGGCCGGAGTCGCCCGGGTTGCGCCAGTACACGTGCCAGC
This sequence comes from Hydrocarboniphaga effusa AP103, assembly GCF_000271305.1. GTDB lineage: Bacteria > Pseudomonadota > Gammaproteobacteria > Nevskiales > Nevskiaceae > Hydrocarboniphaga > Hydrocarboniphaga effusa. The sequence goes on along the minus strand of NZ_AKGD01000001.1, from coordinate 859,721 downwards.
CCTTCTCGGGCTTGATGCGCAGGGCCAGGCGATTGTCGCCCGCGACCAGCGCGCGGTTCTGCGCGACGAGTTCGACCTCGACATGGTCGGCCGCCACCGGCGCCGCGGCCGCGAAAGACCAAGCGAGTTCGGACAACAGCAGCCCGGACAACAGGCCGATGCGGCAAAGCAGGGTTTTGTTCATTCGAATCCAGCCAGCGGATGTCGGGGCGCTGCGTGTTCAGACGACGGCGCCAGGAGTGCGCGCATGATAGCCGCAAGATTTTTCGCCCTGGTTTTCCATGAGCTTGCCTCGTCTGGCCTTCTCGCTGCTGGTGTGGGTTCTCGGCAGCAATCTGCTGAATTCTGCGCAGGCCTCCGACTCGATGCGCTGCGGCTCGCGCCTGGTCACGGTCGAGGCGCGGGCGGCCGAGCTGCTCGCCGTTTGCGGCGAACCCGCCTATCGCGACGTCTGGGGGCAGCCGGTCGATCCGGCCTCGGATTTCGTCGCCGAGGTCGAGGAATGGACCTACGACTTCGGTCCTTCGCAGTTGCTGCGCATCGTGCGACTGCGCAATGCGCGCGTGGTCGCCATCGATGCGGAAGGCTATGGCTTCCCGCCTCATGCCGCGAACGGTTCCCGCTGCGGCCCCGAGGTGATCGCGACCGGTCTATCGAAATACCGTTTGCTCAAACTCTGCGGAGCGCCGCTCACGCGCAGCGTGCAAAGCGGATTTCGCGCGGCGTATCCCAGCATCGACCCGCGTTACCGGCCCGGCCTCTATTCGGCGGTGTTTCGCGAGGAGTGGGTCTACGATTTCGGGCCACGCTACTTCATGCGCGTGCTCACGATCGAAAACGGGCGCGTGGTCGCGGTCGAAAACAGCGCCCGAGGCAGCGGACCGTGATCGACTGCCGATTTGAACGCCGGCCGCCGGGCGAGGTCCGTAAATCCGACACGATGCTTGCGTAGCATCGACAGTATGGGATCACAACGGACCCAAGAAGAGCCACGGAGGGCGCTGGTGAAGGTGAAGAAGGCGGCGAGAAAGCCCGGATTCGATGTCGCGCTGTTCGGAGCGACCGGTTTCACCGGCCAGCTCACGGCGGAATATCTCGCCAGGCGCGCAGGCCCCAAGCCGCGCTGGGCGATCGCCGGGCGCAATCTGCGCAAGCTCGAGGTGCTGCGCGACAAGCTCGCCCGGCTCGATCCAGCCTACGCCGAGATTCCGATGATGCATGCCGACACCAGCGACCCCGAATCGATGCGTGCGCTCGCGCGCTCGACGCGAGTCGTCATCAGCGCGGTCGGTCCTTACATCCGCTACGGCGAGCCGCTGGTGGCCGCCTGCGCCGAGATCGGCACCGATTACGTCGACCTCACCGGCGAGCCCGAGTTCGTCGATCGCATGTGGATGCGCTATCACGAGCAGGCGCGGGCGAGCGGGGCGCGCATCGTCAACTGCTGCGGCTTCGATTCGATTCCGCATGATCTCGGCGCGTACTACACGGTCATGCAGTTGCCCGAAGGCGTGCCGATCAAGATCGAGGCCTACGTGCGCGCGGCCGGCAAGCTGTCGGGTGGAACGCTGAGCACGGCGGCGATCGCGATGTCGCGCTGGCGCGAATACGCCCGGCTGCGCGCCGAGCGCGAACGCGAGGAAGGCCGGCCGGTCGACCGGCGCATCAGCCGGCTCAATGGTGGCGTGCGCTACGACAAGCGTCTGCAGAGTTGGGTATTGCCGGTGCCGACCATCGATCCGCTGGTGGTGCTGCGCTCGGCCGCGGCCGACGAACGCTATGGCAGCGCGTTCCATTACGGCCACTACCTGCAGCTCAAGAACCTGCCGATGCTCGCCGGCGTGGTCGGCGGCATGGGGGCGCTCGCGCTGGCCTCGCAGATCGCCCCCGTGCGCCGGCGCATCGTCGCGCTCGGCAATCGCGGCGTCGGGCCTTCGGAAGCCGAGCGCGCCGAAGGCTGGTTCTCGGTGCGCTTCGCCGGCTGCGGCGGTGGGCAGAAGGTCTACACCGAAGTCAGCGGTGGCGATCCGGGCTACGGTGAAACCGCCAAGATGCTCGCCGAATCGGCCTTGAGCCTGGCGTTCGATCGTCTGCCTGCGCGGCCCGGCGTGCAGACGCCCGCGCATGCGATGGGCGAGCCGCTGATCAAGCGGTTACAGTCCGCCGGCATTCAGTTCAAGACCATCGAGTCCTTTCTATGAGCAAGCTGTGGCTGAGCCTGTCCGCGTTGTTCGGTCTGTCGGGCGTCGTGCTCGGCGCCTTCGGTGCGCATGCGCTCAAGGCGCGGCTGTCGCTCGAATCGCTGGCGATCTGGAAGACCGGCGTCGAATACCAGTTCTATCACGCGTTCGCGCTCGCACTGGTCGGCCTGCTGATCCGCCAGCTCGGCGCGGGGCGCCTGCTCGATGTCGCCGGCGCCTGCTTCGCCACCGGCGTGCTGGTCTTCTCGGGCAGCCTCTATGCGCTCGTGCTCAGCGATGTCCGTGTGCTCGGGGCCATCACGCCGATCGGCGGGCTGCTGTTCATCGTCGGCTGGGCTCTGCTGCTCATTGCCGTATTACGCGCTCCGGCCTGAGCCGGGGTTCTTCGCGTCGCTCAGCCGGGTGACTTGAGCGATTGCACGATCGAGGCCGCGAGCCGGTCCGACATCTGCGCGGCTGCGGTGGTGACGGTCTGCTCTGCGGCCGATTGCGCCGCGGCCACCGCGGCTCCGAGCACGGCTTCGCGCAGCTGTTCGATCTGCGTGAGCTGCTGTTTGAGCGTCTGCCGCATCTCCTGGCGCAGGCGCTCGATCTCGGCCTCGAAGCGGGCTTCGATCGCAGCGACGCGCGCTTCGAGTCTGCCGTCCGTCGAGGTCGCGGCGCTCGGCGACGGCTCGGCATGGATCGGGTTGCGGACCTCGGGCATCGGTATTTCGGGCAAGGCCGGGACGAGCAAGGGCGGTGTTTCGAGTGCGAACGAAGAGCCTTCCTGCGCTGATGCATCCGTGCCTGGCGGCGAGACCCGCGCCATATCCGCTTCCATCGCGGCGATCGAAACGCTCGGTGCCTGAGCCTGTGGCCGAAACGCTTCGGGCTCATCGCTCAGGAATGCGGGCGGCGGTGGCGGTGTGTCGTAGCTCACTTCTTCGACGTTCGGCGCTGGAGTGCCGAGCAGCGAGGTGAGCTGGTCGAAGGTCACGGGTTTTTCGAGCACTGCGGCTGCGCCCTGCGCGAGCGCCGAATCGATGAAGCCGCTCGCCTCGTCGGTCACGCAGACGATGACGGGCACGTTCGCGGAGGCGGGTTGCGCCGCGAGCGCGTTGAGCAGATCGGCGGGTTCGACGTCGGGCAGCCGATAGTCGGCGAAGATCAGATCGGGCTTCTTGCTCTGCAGGAAGCGCAGCGCATCTTCCATCGTCGCAGCGGCATGCGATTGCCATTGCAGCCTGTCCAAATAGCGGCTCAGCACGAAACGGGACGAGGTGGAGTCGTCGATGATCAGCGCCGTTGGTTGGCTCATGGAAGTCCGTGAAGTGAGGGCTAGAACCGCCGCTCACTCTACGCTGTCGCGAAGCGCCGGTCATAGGAGAAAATAGACGCATGCAGATAGGTTCCCACTCCATTGATCCTCCGGTGATTCTGGCCCCGATGGCCGGCGTCACCGATCGTCCGTTCCGCTCGCTGTGCCGCCAACTCGGCGCAGGCCTCGTCGTCTCGGAGATGACGACTTCCGATCCGACGCTCTGGAACTCCGAAAAATCGCGACTGCGTCGTGACCACGCCGGGGAGTCCGAGCCGATCAGCGTCCAGATCGCCGGCTACGATCCGCAACTGATGGCCGAGGCTGCGCGGCTCAATGTCGAGCAGGGCGCGCAGATCATCGACATCAACATGGGCTGTCCCGCGAAGAAGGTCTGCAAGGTCGATGCGGGATCGGCGCTCATGCGGGACGAAAAGCTCGTCGAAGCGATTCTGCATGCAGTGGTTTCTGCGGTGCCGACGCCGGTGACCCTGAAGATCCGCACCGGCTGGGCGAGGGCGCATCGCAACGGCATCCGGATCGCACGCATCGCGCAGGACTGCGGCATCGCTGCCCTGAGCGTTCATGGGCGCACGCGTGAAGACCAGTACGAAGGCGAGGCCGAATACGAAACCATCGCGGCGATTCGCCAGGTGCTGTCGATTCCATTGATCGCCAACGGTGACATCGATACGCCCGAGAAGGCGGCCGAAGTCATGCGGGAGACCGGAGCGGACGCGGTGATGATCGGACGCGCGGCCTTGGGGCGTCCGTGGATCTTCCGCGAAATTTCACATTACCTTGCAACCGGCGAGCGCTTGGCATCGCCATCGCGATTCGAAGTGCGGCGCTGCCTGCTCGAACACGTCGATGCGCTGCATGCCTTCTATGGCGAGCGTCGCGGCGTGCGCGTCGCACGCAAGCACATTCAGTGGTATTGCCAGGCCGGCGGTGTCGAGGCCGAGGCACTCGCCGCTTTCTGGGCATCGATCAACCGGGTCGACGACGCGCGTGAGCAGCGCGAGCGTGTCGATGCTTTCTTCAGTGAGAGCCCGGAAAGATACGCGGCCTGAAGCGCGTTTCTCGCGCAATAAAAAAGGGCGCGTCGTTAACCGACGCGCCCGACTAGAAGCCCACCTCAAGCAGCAGCAGCAACCTTCTTGGCGCGCTTGACGGCTTTCTTGGCAACCTTCTTCACGCTCTTGGCGACCTTCTTCGCGGTCTTCTTGACCGACGACTTCTTGGCAACCTTCTTGGCAGCGCCCTTCTTGGCGGCGACTTTCTTGGTCGCCTTCTTCACGGCCTTCTTCGCAGCGCCCTTCCTGGCGGCGACTTTCTTGGTCGCCTTCTTCACGGCCTTCTTGGAAGCGACTTTCTTGGTCGCTTTCTTCGCCGCCTTCTTGGCGGCCTTCTTCGCAACTGCCATAACAACCTCCTTGGTACTCAAAGAAGCGTGCGCGAACACGACAATCGTGGTCGTCAGCGCGCCACGGCCCATAGTGTCATCAGCAATTGCAAAGCACAAGATGTAGTGGCTCGTCGAATGTCAATAGCCATGTCTCTCGATAACGTGATTCAAGCTTGAACAAGCCGTTCAGCAATGACTTTGAGCACTTGTCGATTGAAGACCAAACCCATGTGACTGCCGTGTACTTCGACGCTTTCGGTGTGTTCGGCTTCGGTCTCCAGCGCGCAGGACCACGTCACGATTCCATCGCGGCGCGTGTAGATCGCGGTGCACGGAACCGGCGGTGGAATGCGACGCTTGATGAAGCCTTCGATGTCGGTCTTGACCGGTTTTCCGCGATTGGCGATGCGAAACAGCGTGACCATGTTGTTGGCGTCCGGATGTCCGTTGATCGGACTGCCGAGCGTGATCACGCGCTTGATCAGCTGCGGTTGATGCCGGGCGATCTCGCGCGCGAACACGCCACCGAGGCTCCAACCGACCAGCGTGATCGGCGCGTCGTAGTGCTCGTTCAACTGCTCGAGCCGTCTGACGAGACCGGTCTTGATCTTCGATCGCATGCCGAGATTGGTGCCGAAATCCCAACCATAGGCATTGAAGCCGAGCTTGATCAGCGCGCTACGCAAAGGCAGCGTCGCCATGTCGTTGGTACCGAAGCCCGGGATGATCATCACCGGCTGGCCGGTGCCCTGCGGAATGCCGCGCAGCTTCGGCCCGATGAAAGTGAAGCGCGCGGCTTCGAGCAGGGCACGGGCTTCGAGTGCGAGCAAGCCCGGCGGCGGTGCAGCAACGTGAGGCAGCTCGTGATCCGACATGTCAGGGCCTTCTACGTGGGTGCGTGAGTGGCGAGTGTAGAGAGTTCGTTGCGCAAAGGCTCGCGTCCACGTTTGTGAAAGCTTGTGGATTTGACGACTCGCCGCTAGACTCCGCCGCCAATCCCATTGCCGCAACGCATTCGCTCCCTTTCGCAATGAACCAGATTCAGAAGCTCATCCTCGTCGTCGTACAGGTCGTCGTTGCCGGCGCGCCGTAGGGGATTGCTTCTTGCTGTAACCAAACCCCCGCCGGCGCAAATCGGCGGGGGTTTTTCGTTGTGTGCTTCATCCCTCTCGCCGGTTTCGCTCCAGCGGGGTTCCCACCCAAGAGAACCTCGACATGAAACTCAAGATGACCGGCGCCCAACTGATCGTGCAATTGCTCGAAGCCCAGGATGTCGAGCTCGTAACGGGCATTCCGGGCGGCGCCCTGCTGCCGCTCTACGAAGCGCTCGGCGGCGATACGCGCATTCGCCACGTGCTTGCGCGGCACGAGCAAGGAGCGGGCTTCATCGCGCAGGGCCTGGCTCGCGTGAGCGGCCGAGCGGCCGTGTGCCTCGGCACGTCCGGTCCCGGCGCGACCAACCTCGTGACCGCGATCGCCGATGCCAAGCTCGATTCGGTTCCGCTGGTCTGCATCACCGGACAGGTGCCGCAGCACTTGATCGGCACCGACGCGTTCCAGGAGGTGAAGACCACGCACATCGTCGAGACGATCACCAAGGCCAACTTCATGGTGCGTTCGGCCGCCGAACTCATCGACCTGATTCCCGAGGCGTTTCGCATCGCCGAGACCGGACGTCCGGGGCCGGTGCTCATCGACGTGCCGAAGGACGTGCAGCGCGAGACCATCGAAGTCGATACGACGCGCTTGCCACGGCGTGCCGCGCGTATCGCCGAGGCACCCGACGCGATCGCGATCACGATGGCGGCCGAGCTCATCGCACAGGCGCGCAAGCCGGTGCTGTACCTGGGCGGCGGCGTGATCAAGAGCGGTGGCTGGATGGCGGCTCGCGAGCTCGCCGAGCGCGCGAGCCTGCCGACGACGACCACGCTGATGGCCCTCGGCGCATTGCCGAGCGACCACGCGCTGAACATCGGCATGCTCGGTATGCATGGAGCGCACAGTGCCAACCGCATCATCGACGAGTGCGACCTGCTGATCGCGGTAGGCGCGCGCTTCGACGATCGGGCCACCGGGCGTGTCGACGCCTTCGCCCCGCATGCGCGCGTGATTCACATCGATGCCGATCGCCGCGAATTCGGCAAGATCCGCAAGCCCGCGCTCGCGATCGAGGCCGATGCGCGACTGGCGCTCGAAGCCCTGCGTGACGCGGTGCGTGCCGATGCGCGACCGCAGTGGCTCGCGCGCACGCGGCAGATTCAGGGCGAGCATCCCTGCGAATGGCATGAGCAGCACGAGGTTCGCTCTCCATATGGCCTGATCCGGACGGTGGCGAAACTCGCGGGCGAAGACGCGGTGATCACGACCGACGTGGGCCAGCATCAGATGTGGGTGGCGCAGGCGTATCCGTTTCAGCGCCCCGATCGATGGCTCACTTCGGGCGGACTCGGCACCATGGGTTTCGGCTTGCCCGCGGCGATCGGCGCGGCGCTCATGCAGCCCGATGTGCCCGTGGTCTGTTTCACCGGAGACGGCAGCCTGCTCATGAACGTGCAGGAGTTCGCGACGCTGGCCGATCTGCAATGCAACGTGAAGATCGTGCTGCTCGACAACGCCTCGCTCGGCATGGTGCGCCAGCAGCAGCACCTGTTTCACCGGCGACGCTACGTGGCATCGAGTTTCGAGCGGCCGACCGAGTTCTGCTCGGTGGCGCGCGCCTTCGGCATCCCGGCGCTCGATCTCGGCGCGAGCAGCGATGCGCTCGCGATCCTCGAAGAAGCGTTTGCGACGCCGGGTCCGGCGCTCATTCGCGTGCCGGTCCACGCCGACCGGCAGGTGATGCCGATGGTGGCTCCGGGCTGTTCGAACGTGGAGCTCGTTTACGTGGCGGCCAAGCGCGAGGTGGTGCAATGAGCTCGCTCGACCTTTCGCAGGACGCGGCGCTGCGCTGGCCGGCTTCGTTGCCCGAGCCCGAAGCGCTCGGCTTCGGTCTTTACATGGCCCCGTTCGCGGTCAGTGCCACGCATGAGGCGGGCGAGGGCTGGTCCAAACCCGAAGTGCTGCCGCGCGCGGCGCTCGGGCTCGAACTCGCATCGGGTGCCTTGCAGTACGGGCTTTCGGCCTTCGAAGGCGCGAAGGCGTATCGAGCGCCCGATGGCACGCTGCATCTGTTTCGTCCGCGCGAGCACATTGCCCGCCTGCGGCGCAGCGCGGCCCGCTTGTGCCTGCCCGACGTCGACGAAGCGGCGGTCATGAAGATGCTGCAGCGTGCGGTCGAAGTGCATCGCGATTGGGTGCCGCCTGCGGGCCGCGGCGCCTTGTATCTGCGGCCGACGCTGTTCGCCTGCGAAGAGGGCCTGGGTTTGCGCGCCGCGAGCCGGCATCGTCTCGTGGTGCTTGCGAGCCCGGCTTCGAATCCGCTGTGCGCTCCGAAGCGTTTGTGGGCCGAGCGCGAGCTCATCCGCGCGGCAGACGGCGGACTCGGTGCGGCGAAAACGGCTGCCAATTACGCTGCGAGCCTGTTCGGTGCGCAGCGTGCGCGCCAGCGCGGTTTCGATGACGCGCTCTGGCTCGATGCGCGCGAGCATCGCTATCTCGGCGAGGCCGGTGCGGCGAACCTGTTCGTCGCGCTCGACGATCGCGTGCTCACGCCGGCGCTCGACGGCAGCATCCTCGCGGGCATCACGCGCGATTCGGTGATTGCGCTGCTGCGCGAGGCCGGGCATCGCGTCGAGGAGACCTTCATCTCGCTCGACGACTTGCAGGGATGGCAGCAGTCCGCGCGATTGCGCGACGTGTTCGGTGTCGGCACTGCGGTGAGGCTGTTTCCAGTGGCCGAGATCACCTGGGGCGAAGCCGGCGTACGGCCACCGCCTGCCGCCTTGTCGGCCTGGCTCGCGCATCGGCTCGCCGAGGTGCAGGAGGGTGTGAGCGCCGATTGGCCGCAGTGGCGGCTGGCCTGCTGATGTGCGCCTGAAAAAGCGCGGGCTCGGATCGCTCCCGGTGGATCGCATCACCTGCAAGGCCTGCCGGCGCAGGTTCGGCTCAGATCGACGGCCCGTCGATACTGAAGAGGTCGAAGCGGCCGAGTGAATTTTCGAGTCCGTCGAGCGTCTGCACCTGTTTGCAGAGGCCTTCTGCGCGGCGTTCGAGGACATCGGCGCGGACCTGGATCTGCTGCGTGACCTGCTGTTCGACCTGCGCGGCGCGCGCTTCGAGCCTGGACGGTGCGAACAGCGCGAGCGACAGCATGCTGCCGGCGCCGCCGAGCGCCTGCTCGGCGAGCTCGTCGACGAGTTCGTCCACCGAGGCGTCGATCTCGCGATCGAAATCGGGGCCGAACGAATCGGCCGAGAGCAGTCGGCCGTCGAAGCGCTCGGCGAAGCGTCGCTGCAGATCCTGCATGCGCGCCCGGGTGTCGGCGGCCAGCGGCTTGCCGGTCAGCGTGGTCACCGCGAGGGTCGCGCCTTCGAGTCCGATCTGCACGCCTTCGAGCGCCACGCTCGTGGCTTCCTGCGTGAAGCGACGCAGGTCGCGTGCGTAATGCTGCAGTCGTCGCTGTTCACTCGGCGTGAGCGAAACCGACTCGCCGTCGACCCGAAGCCGCCCGGGCTCGATGCGCACGCGTTCCTGGTTGGATTCCAGCAGGCTCAGACCGTCGGCATCGCTCCGGACGTCGTAATGCAGCTTGTAATCGCAGACCTGGGTGTGCTCGCGGGCCATCGCCGCGCAGCTGGTCGCCGAAAGCAGGGTGGAGAGGGTGAGGGCGAGGATGCTGCGCATCGTGAGGACTCCTGTAGGGATTGTTCCTCATGCGATGGCAAGCGCTGTTCCAATATGCTGATGCTTCTGAATCAGCTACTTACGATTCTAATTGGCACGAATTGGTGTCTGCATCGCCATCTTGTGGTGGGTTGCGCTGGTTTGTGGCGAAGTGCGCTCATGAATGCTTGAGACCTATTGGAGGAGCCGGTAGCAGGATGGACATCGCCATCATCGGGGCCAACGGCGATGTCGGCCGGGCACTCGCGGTCCAGATCATCTCGCGGCAGCTGCTGACCCCGCGCCAGCGACTGCAGCTCGTCGGCCGGCGCGAGGGCGGCAGCGCCAGTGCCCTTCACGGGCTGCGAGCCGATCTGCACGACGCCTTCGCCGAAATCACGCCCGAGATCGACGTGGCGCTGTCGCCCGAGGACGTCGCCGCCGACCTGATCCTGTTCTGCGCAGGCCGCACGGCGCCGACTTCGAGCACGCAGATGATCAGCCGCCACGATCTGGCGCTGGCCAATCGCGAGGTCTTCGAGTCGTACGCGAGTTCGCTGGCCCGGCACGGGCATGGCGAGGAGCTCGTGATCATCGTCACCAACCCGGTCGAGCTCGGCGTCGAAGTGTTTTCGCGCCATCTCGATCCGCGCCGCGTGTTCGGCATGGGGGCGTATCAGGACAGCATGCGACTGCGTCGCGAGATCGCGACCGACTTCGGCGTGCGCCGGCAGCGTGTGCACGGCTACATGCTCGGCGAGCACGGCGATGCGCTGGTGCCGATACTGTCGCGCTTCTGGATCTACGGTTTCGACGAGGCCGAAAACGCCGCCGCCCTGCGCAAGCTGCGCGGCGATCGGCATCCGGGGGATTTCGCGGCGAGCGTGATGACCGAGAAAGCCGTGCTCGCGCAGCTCGTGCGCAGCAACGAAGTCGAGCAGGCGTTTCGCCACGCCGAGTCGCAGCCGCCCGATCTGCGCGCGGTGCTGCTGCCGCTGATCACGCATATCTCGGGCGCCAAGACCGCGCAGTCGACCGCTGCGATCACCGCCGAAATGGTCGAGCAGATCCTGAGCGGCGGACAGAGCGTGATTCCGGCGCAGGTGAAACTGGCGGCGAGCGACTGGTTCGGGCCGGCCGGCGTGCTCGGGGTGCCGGTGATCTGCGGATTGCGCGGCTGGTCGCGCGTGATCGATCTCGGCGAGGGTGAGATCGACGGCGAAGAGCGCGACTGCCTGCTCGCGGCGTCGCAGGTCATTCGCGATCGTCTGACGAGCTGGGGGCTTTCATGAGCGCGTCCACTCTCGTCGTCTACGTGCTCGAAGCGGACGATCGTGCGGGCGTGATGCATGCGATCGCCGCGGTGTTCGCGCATCGCGGACTGTCGATGCACAGCCTGCTCGCCGACACCGGGCGCAAGCCTTCGCGCATCCTGGTGTCGTTCGACGGCACCGAGCGCCAGCAGAAGCTCGTGCAGCAGGTGCTCACGCGCCTGCATCACGTGCAAAGCGTGCGCGTGCTGCGCACCGATTCGCCCGAGCTGCGCGCCATCGCGGTCGGGCGGATGTGTGGCCCGCTGCCGCAGCTGGCGGAGGTGATCGCGCAGACGCAGGGCGATGCGGTGATGCTCTCGGGACGCTATCGCGACGTCGAAGCGGCCGTGAGCGAACTCGAATCCAGGGGGCTCATCGCCGAGGTCGCGCGCTCGCTCGTCGCGCTCTGAGCGCGGCGCCGGGCCATGCGCACCATCGATGCGATGCGGCGATAATGCCGCTCCCATCCAGGCTCACCAGACAGGACACTTCCATGCGCATTCTTCACACCATGCTGCGAGTCGGCGACATGCAGCGCTCCATCGATTTCTACACCAGCGTGCTCGGCATGCGCTTGCTGCGCCAGAATGATTTTCCGGATGGCAAGTTCACGCTCGCCTTCGTCGGCTACGAAGACGAAAGCGTAGCCTCTGCGATCGAGCTCACCTACAACTATGGCGTCGAGCGCTACGAGCTCGGCACCGCCTACGGCCACATCGCCCTGGAAGTCGACGATGCCTACGCCGCCTGCGAAGCCGTGCGCGCCAAGGGCTGCAAGGTTGTGCGCGAAGCCGGGCCGATGAAGCACGGCAGCACCGTGATCGCCTTCGTCGAGGATCCGGACGGCTACAAGATCGAGTTCATTCAGAAATAAAACGTTGCGGTCCGTTGATTGGTCGCCCGCCTCGCGGGAGGTTGAGCCCGATCTTCTACTTTCGGCTAATCCGACGAGAGCCGGCTGGAGAATCCACTACGATCGCGCCTCCATTTAAGGAAACTCGCAACCCATCGCCGCTTTCGTCGGCTGGCGCTTCGGTGCCGGCACTCGAAGCCACAGGCAAGAGCGTTCCGCACACTTGAAGGAGCAGGATGATGCAACTTTGGAAACCTCTGGCGGTGCTGGCTCTGGCTGGCGTGGCGATGCCGGCTTTCGCGGCCGATTGCGCCACCGAGATCGAGGCCAACGACCAGATGCAGTTCAGCAAGAGCAGCATCGAAGTGCCGGCCTCGTGCAAGCAGTTCAAGCTCACGCTCAAGCACACGGGCAAGCTGCCCAGGAACGCGATGGGCCACAACTGGGTGCTGACCACGCCGGCCGATTACGGCCCGGTGGCGCGTGACGGCATGGGCGCTTCGCTCGAAACCAACTTTTTGAAGGTCGATGATGCGCGCGTCGTCGCGCACACCAAGGTCATCGGCGGCGGGGAGTCGGATACGGTGAGCTTCGACGTGGCCAAGCTGACCGCTCCGGAATACAACTTCTTCTGCTCGTTCCCGGGCCACGCGATGATGATGAAGGGCTCGCTGAAGCTCGTGAAGTAAGCGCATCCCGGTTGCAGAAAAGCCCCGCACTCGGAGTGAGTGCGGGGCTTTTCGTTTGCGCGGGAACGAAGCTTTATTCGATGCTGATCGCCCCCGAACCCGGCAGGCGTGTGACGAGTTCGGCATCGACCAGGCGCGAAGGCGTATAGGTTCCGCCGGGTTTCTCGTTCTGCAGCAGGTGCTCGACCACCGCGAGCGAGCCCGTGATCGTCAGGCTGTAGCCATTGCTGGTCTTGATGCGCGCGGTGCGCACCGTTCCGCGCGAGTTGCGTGCCTCGCCCCAGACATGGGTCGGCAATTTCTCGCGCAGCATTTCGTCCGGACCTTTGACGGTCTTCTCGATCCGGCGCTTGATGAAGCGCTGCACCGGCGCCAGGCCGATCAGCCAGCGGAACCCGTTCGCCCGCCTGGCGTTGGCGATCATGCTCGGTGAGCCGGGCAGGTAGACCTCGATGTTCGGAATGCCGGTCGTGTACCAGGCCGTCGAGACGTCGCCCCATGGAATCGTCATCGCGAGCTTCTCGCCATCGCCGAAGTCGATGCGGCGCACGCTGTAGGCCAGCGGCACCTGCACGATGCGTCCGTCGCGCCGCACCTTGCCGCCCTGGGCGAGGCCTTCGACCGAAGTCTTGGCCGTGCCCGGCGAGAAACCCGAGCGCGAATCGAAGCCCAGCGCCAGATGCGTCGCGTCGGGCAGCGCGGACTTGAGCGCGGCGGCGACGCAGTCGGTCGGAATCACGTCGAAGCCGACGCCCGGGCAGATCACCACACCGGCCTTGCGTGCTGCTTCGGACTGCGCCTGGGCGTATTCGAACACCGCGATTTCGCCGGTGATGTCGAGGTAATGCACGCCGGCCCGGATGCAGGCATCGATCATCGGCTTGGCCGTGGCCGAGAACGGACCCGCGCAATGCAGCACCAGGGCGATGCCGTCGAGTCCGCGCAGCAGGGCGGCCGTGTCGTCGAGAGCGAAGGCGCGTGCTTCCAATCCGAGCTCGCGGCCCAGGCTTTCGACCTTCGGTGCCGAACGGCCGGCGAGCACCGGCTGATGGCCGCGCTTTCTGGCTTCGCGTGCGATCAGCTCGCCGGTGTAGCCATTGGCCCCGTAAATCATCCACTTCATGGCAGCGCTCCAAATGACAAGAATTAGGTGTTCGTGCAGAGCCGGAATCGAAGTCTGGAAAGAAAGATTTCTCGGTTTTCCGATGGGCCTTCGATTGGCCACTTGATTTTTGATCTGGCGGCCAGCTTAGCCGTTAGACAGCCCCATTTTTTTTATGTAGAGTCCTGGACGCAGTCGATCAAGCAAAGCTTTCCTCGGTCTCGCTTTACCTGCTTCACTTACTCGAAGCATCGTTTCGCAAAGTCTGCGGTGGTTCCTTGAACAGATTGCAAGTGTGGTTTTTTCGATCTACTAGTTTTCTGCTTTAAAGGAACGTCGCATGAGCAATGTGGAAACGGGCACCGTGAAGTGGTTCAACGATGCCAAGGGCTTCGGTTTCATCACCCCGGCCAATGGCGGTGAAGACCTCTTCGCCCACTTCAAGGAAATCCAGGGCACTGGATTCAAGACCCTCAAGGAAGGTCAGCGCGTGGAGTACGTCTCCAAGCGTGGCCCCAAGGGCATGCAGGCCTCGCAGATTCGTCCGCTCTAAGGCTAAGAATTTGTCATTAAAGACCCCGGCGATGCCGGGGTCTTTTTTTATCGCTCGAGTTTGTCGCATTGCAGCATTCAGTGAAGCATCCGTGCAAAAAGATTAAGGGCCGCATTGCGGCCCTTAATCTTTTTGCACTTCGATAACGCTTTTTCGAAACGAATCAGCCTTTATAGGCCTTGATGCCGTTTTCGATTTCGGCGCGAGCCGCGGCCGCATCGCGCCAGCCGGCGATCTTCACCCACTTGCCCTTCTCGAGCGCCTTGTAGGAGCTGTAGAAGTGATGGATCTCGTTCTTGACGCGCTCGGGCACGTCGGCCAGATCCTTGAGGTGGTCGTAGGCGTTGTTGCTGACCTTGTCGACCGGGACCGCGAGCAGCTTGGCGTCGGTTCCCTTTTCGTCTTCGGTGTCCAGCACGCAGAGCGCGCGGCACTTGATGATCGAGCCGGCGACGACCGGATGCGGGGTCAGCACGAGCACGTCGACCGGGTCGCCGTCGCCGGCGAGCGTCTTCGGCACGTAGCCGTAGTTGGCGGGATACGACATCGCCACGTTCATGAAACGATCGACCATCAGCAGGCCGGTGTCCTTGTCGACTTCATACTTCACCGGCGGGCCATAGGCCGGAATTTCAATGACGACGTAGAACTCGTTGGGGGCTTTTTCGCCAGGGCCCAGCGCTTCGATACCCATGATTCGGACTGCCTCGTTTTGCGGGTGGAATGGAGGTGGCGCACTGCAATCGGCACGCCGAAGAGGCGGCAGTTTACGTGAGACTTCGCGATGCTCGCCATTGGTCGCGTTGACGCCCGCGCCCTTGAGCCGTTACCGTTTGTCTGCGCGGTCACGCAACAAGTAGCCCTACGCAGGCGCCTGTGCCAACGCTGCAACACCTTGTTCCATAAGTAGGAATCAAATCGATGAGAATTGTTCTGCTGGGTGCGCCCGGCTCGGGGAAGGGCACGCAGGCCAAAAATCTGATCACGCATTACGGCATTCCGCAGATCTCCACCGGCGATGCGTTGCGCGCGGCCGTGAAGGGCGGGACCGAGCTCGGCAAGAAGGCCAAGGCCGCGATGGAAGCCGGCCAGCTGGTCGCCAACGAAATCGTCATCGGCATCGTCGAAGAACGTCTTGGCGAAGCCGATGCGCGCAAGGGTTTCATCCTCGATGGTTTTCCGCGCAACGCGGCGCAGGCCGACGTGCTCGAGGGCATGCTCCAGCGGCTCGGCCAGCCGGCCATCGACAAGGCCATCCATCTGCATGTGCCGGACGAGGAAATCGTTCGCCGCCTGCTCGAGCGCGCCAAGATCGAAGGCCGTGTCGACGACACCGAGCCGGTCATCCGCAAGCGCATCGAGGTCTACAACGCGGAGACCAAGCCGCTGCTCGACTATTACGCGGCGCAGGGCAAGCTCGTCACGCTCGAAGGCGTCGGCGACGTCGATGCGATTTTCGCCTCGATCCTCAAAGTCCTGAGCTGATCGTCGCCGCGCGGGCGTTGGTCGCGCGAGAGGCTTACGTAGACCGACCCGGCAGCGCCCCGTCCAAGCGGGGCGCTGTTTTTTTGCGCGCGCCGGAACCGAAGCTAGGGCAACAGTTTCAGCAGCGCCTCGCCGGCGATCCGGCGGCGCCAGCCTTCGAGCAGCGGAACCCGCGCCGACGCCCCCTGCAGGGCGACGGCCTCGATATCCGCGCGCGGCGCCAGCAGCGAAGGCGGAATGCCGAGTTCGGTGGCAATCTCGCGATTGCGGTTGGCGAGCTTCTGGATCAGCGACTTCTGTGCGTCGCTGAGCAGCCCGTCGAGGGCGAGCGCGGGCACCGTCGAGCCGCGCGATTCGGCGACCACCTGCAGCAGTGCGTTGCCGTGGCGCTCGAGGGTCTTCGGCGGCAGCACCTGCAGCGCCGTGAGCTGCGCGAGCGAGTCGGGCTGGCGCTCGGCGAGCTTGTAGAGCGCATCGTCGGCGAGTATCCATTTGCGCGGGCGGTTGCGCGCCTCGGCGATCTTCTCGCGCCAGGCGGCGAGCGCGGCGGCGACATGCTGCCCCGGCGCGGGCAGCCGGCCGATGCCCTTGAGGCGGTCCCAGGCGTCTTCCGGACGCACGCGGTAGCGCTCGGGCCTGGCGAGGCGAGCGCAATCCTCTTCGAGCCATTCGAGGCGGCCGCGCCGGGCCAGCTCCTCACGCAGCGGCGGGTACATTTCGCCCAGATGGCGTACGTCGTCTTCGGCGTAGGCGAGTTCGGCCCCGCTGAGCGGGCGACGCGACCAGTTGGTACGCGAAAGCGATTTGTCGATTTTCAGCCCCAGCCGCTTCTCGACCAACCCGGCGTATCCGAGCTGGTCGCCGATCCCGAGCAGGCTCGCGGCGAGCTGCGTATCGAACAGCGGGGTCGGGGCGCTGCCGCTCAGGTGCACGAAGATTTCGAGATCCTGGCTTGCCGCATGAAACACCTTGATGCTGTCCGCGCGCAGCAGCAGCGCGAGCAGCGGCTTGAGATCGGACAGCTTGATCGCATCGAAAGCGACCTGGCGCCGCGGGTCGCCGACCTGCACGAGGCAGAGCTGCGGCCAGTAGGTTTCCTCGCGCACGAACTCGGTGTCGACCGCGAGCCAGGGGCTGGAGGCGAAAAAGGCCAGGGCCTCGGCGTAGGCGGCAGGCGTGTCGATCAGCATGAGTTGCGGGGGCGCTCCGGGTAAGGGGACCGATGTCCCAGGACGGGAGCGCTTAGAATAGCGGCTCTGCCCTTTTCGCTTGTCCTCCCATCGCATGCTGACTCAAGTGGCCCGTGCCACCCTGCGCATCCTGCTGTTTCGCGCTGGCCCGCAGGATTTTCCGTTCGATCCCGGCCTGAGCCGGGTACTGGTTCCGGTGGCCGTGCTGGTCAACTTCCTGCTCGCCTCGATCACGCTGCCGCCGGCGCTGGCGGTGGTGGCCGCCGTCGTCACGGTGTTCGCGCTTTCGTTCTCCACGCGCACGATGCTGCGCCTGCGCCAAGTCGAGAACCGCTACGACCAGACCTTCCATGCCCTGCTGGCGACCAGCTCGGTGATATCCTCGCTGGTGATCCTGCCGACCGCCAAGCTCAAGCCGCAGATCCTGCAGATCGCGCAGAATCCCGAATTGGTAAACAACCCGGAAACGATGCTGCCGCCGGGGCTGGCGCTGTCGCTGCTGTTGCTGCTGACCTGGAGCTTCATGGTCACCGCTTCCATCTACCGCCAGGCGGCCGGCTTCCGGATGCCGCTCGCGGTGCTGGTGGCCTTGTTGATTTCGATCAGCCTGCAGGTCTTCGTGAGTCTGGCCACTTCGACGATCGGCAGCGTGTTCGGCCTGCTGCCCGCTTCCCTCGGGACGCCCTGATGCACCTGCACATCCTCGGCATCTGCGGAACCTTCATGGCCGGCATCGCCGCCATCGCGCGCGAGGCCGGGCACCGCGTGACCGGCTCGGACGCCAATGCCTGGCCGCCGATGTCGACGCAGCTCGAAGCGCTCGGCATCGAGCTGCAGCGCGGCTATTCGCCCGAGCACCTGCAGCCGGCGCCCGATATCGTCGTCGTCGGCAATGTCGTTACGCGCGGCAATCCGGCGATGGAGTACGTGCTCGACGCCGGCCTGCCCTACGTGTCCGGTCCCCAGTGGCTCGCCGAGAACGTGCTGGCCGGTCGCCACGTGCTCGCGGTCGCGGGCACGCACGGCAAGACCACCACGAGCTCGCTGCTGGCCTATCTGCTCGAAGCCGCCGGACTGAAGCCCGGTTTCCTGGTCGGTGGCGTGCCGCTCAATTTTGGCCTCTCCGCGCGCCTCGGCGAAGGAAACTGCTTCGTCATCGAGGCCGATGAATACGACACCGCCTTCTTCGACAAGCGCAGCAAGTTCGTGCACTACCGGCCGCGCACCGCAGTTCTCAATAACCTCGAATACGACCACGCGGACATCTTTCCGGACCTCGCGGCGATCGAGCGTCAGTTCCACCACCTCGTACGCACGGTGCCGGGCAGCGGACGGCTCGTCGTCAACGGCCGCGACGCGGCGCTCGAGCGCGTGCTCGCAATGGGCTGCTGGAGCGAGGTCGTGCGCTTCGACGACGAAGCCGGCTGGCGCGCCGAGCCTCGCGGGCAGGGCTTCGAGCTGTTCGTAAACGGGGAATCGAAAGGCATCGTCGATACGCCGCTGGCCGGTGCGCACAATCGCTCGAACACGCTCGCCGCATTCGCCGCGGCCGCGCACGTCGGTGCACCGATCGACACGCTGATCGCGGCGCTGCCGGGATTCCAAAGCGTGCGTCGTCGGCTCGAGCTGCGCGGCGAAGCGCGTGGCGTGCAGGTCTACGACGACTTCGCCCATCACCCGACCGCGATCGCGGTGACGCTCGCGGCGCTGCGCGAGCAGCCCGGCGGGCGCATCCTCGCGGTGCTCGAACCGCGTTCGAACACCATGCGCCTCGGCAGCCATGCCGACGAGCTCGCGCACAGTCTCGACGGCGCCGACGTCGCTTTCGTCTATGCGCGTCCCGATCTGAAGTGGGATGCGCAGTCCGCACTCGCGGCCGCGCGCGTGCCGGTGTCGACGCATGCGGATTTCGACGCACTGGTCGCGGCCATCACGGCCGAGGCGCGTGCGGGCGATCGCGTGCTGGTCATGAGCAACGGCGATTTCGGCGGCATTCACGGCAGGCTGCTGGCCGCCCTGGCCGCGTGAACATTCAGAAGCAATTCATGGCCGCGCCGACACAGTCGCGCGCCTTCGCCCATCATCGATCGGGGCTGCCGAAACATGGATGACGCTCGACCGTCGGTCCCGTTGCACATCTCGCCCGAGCAGGCTCAAAAACTCGGGCGCGCGCATACTTTGGTGCCGGCGCGCGGCCCCCTCTCGAAGCTGCTGCGACGCAGCGAACAGGCGCTCGAAGCCGCGGTCGCCAAGGTCTCCAGGCTCGACGATCGCCCGGTGTACGACACCGCCGATTTTCCGTGGGCGGCCGAAGTGGAGCGCTACTGGCCCGAGATTCGCGCCGAGCTCGATCAGGTGATGGTGCAGCGCCAGCAGCTGCCGGACTTCCACCAGATACTCGATGAAGTGCGCACGATCACGCAGGACGATCAGTGGAAGACGTTCTGGCTGCTCGGCGCCGGCATGGATTGCCGCGAGAACGCGAGCCGTTGCCCGCGGACGATGCAGGCGCTGTCGCACATTCCGGGCGTGATGAATGCGTTCTTCAGCATCCTGGCACCCGGCAAGCACATTCCGCCGCATCGCGGGGCCTACAACGGTATCCTGCGCTATCACCTCGGGCTCATCGTGCCCGAGCCCCGCTGGATGGCGGGCATCCGCATTGCCGACCAGATCTGCCACTGGAGCGAGGGTGCGAGCCTGATCTTCGACGACAGCTTCAATCACGAAGCCTGGAATCACACCGAAGGTTGGCGCGTGGTGCTGTTCGTCGATTTCGCGCGTCCGCTGCATCAGCCGTTTCACTGGCTCAATCGCGCATCGCTGGTCGGCGCCGGCCTGTTGCCGTTGATGCGCCGCGCTGCGGCCAAGCAGCGCAAGTGGCAGCTCGGTTTCTACGAGCAGACGAGCAAAAAGAAAGGCGCCTGAGGCGCCTTTCTTTTCAAAACCGTTCAAAACGGGGCGATCAGTTCTTCTGATCGCGGCGAAGCTCCTGGCGGTCGTCGCGAATCTCGCGGCGGGGGTCTTCCCGCGCATCGCGCGCGTCCTGCCGGAGCTCCTGGCGATCGCGGCGATTTTCCTGACGCTGGTCGGCCGAGTTGCGCGCGATGTCTTCGCGACGCTCGCGTGCATCCGCGCGCGCGTCCTGGCGGTCCGCGCGCTGTTCGGCGCGCGAGTAGTCGTTGTCCGCGTGGGCGCGGCTGGCGGTACCGGCCAGCAGCATTGCACCCAGGGCGATCAAGATGAGGGGTTTTTTCATGCGGGTTCTCCTGTCCATGGACTTGGTTTGATGCCGTGCCTGCAACGAGTCCGGTTCATCCGAAAAGCATCGCATCGCATACGTCGTCCGATCCGTGGCGACTGCGTCCAGTGTGCGAGTCACGGCTGGCCTCGGCCTGAATCCGGCCAGATCGCTTGGGGGGCGCTGGAGTGGCTGCTAAGCTCCGGCCCCGTGCTTTTTTTGGAACCGCGCTCCCATGTCGCCTGCTTTGACTTCCGCCGATGGTTTGCCGCTTGCCGTCGATCTCGAACCGCTCATGCAGCGTGTCCTCGATGCAGCCAAGGCTGCGGGCGCGACGCAGGCCGAAGCAGGGCTCTCGCACTCGCGGGGATTCTCGGTCAGCGTGCGCAAATCGGAAGTCGAGAGCCTCGAGTTCCAGCGTGATCGCGACCTGTCGCTGACGGTGTATTTCGGCAAGCGCAAGGGCAGCGCCTCGACCGGCGATTTGTCCGATTCGGGTATCCGCCAAGCGGTCGAGGCGGCCGTCGCGATCGCGCAGGTCACCGAAGAGGATCCCTGCTCGGGACTCGCCGATCCGCATCGGCTCGCGACCGTCTTCCCCGACCTGCAGCTCGATCATTACTGGGACCTGCAGCCTGCGCACGCGGTGGAGCTCGCGCGTGCCTGCGAGGCTGCTGCAATGGCGGTCGATGCGCGCATCACCCAGACCGAAGGTGCGGGTCTGTCGACGCAGCGCGGCGTTTCGCTGTACGCCAACAGCCACGGTTTCGTCGGCCGTCGCAGCGGAACGCAGCATTCGATCTCGTGCGCGGTCATCGCCACCGACGCCAACGGCAACATGCAACGCGATTACTGGTACGACGGCGGGCGCGATGCGCGCCTGCTCGATACGCCCGAGGCGATCGGCCGCCGTGCGGGCGAGCGCACGGTCGCGCGCCTGGGTGCGCGGCGCCTGTCGACGCGCAACGCAGCGGTGCTGTTCGTCCCGCAGATGGCCCGCAGCCTCTTCGGCCACTTCGTCGGCGCGATCTCGGGTGGCTCGCTGTACCGGCGTGCGAGTTTTCTGCTCGACCACCTCGACAAGCCGGTGTTCGCTTCGCAGATCACCCTCGAACAGAAGCCTTTCCTGCTCGGCGCTTCGTCGAGCTCTGCATTCGATCACGAAGGCGTTGCGACGAGCGACCGCACGCTGGTCGAGAATGGCGTGCTGCGAGGCTGGCTGCTCGGCAGCTACTCCGCACGCAAACTGGGTCTTCAAACCACCGGCAATGCGGGCGGCGTGTTCAACCTGCTCGTGAGCCACGGCTCGCACGACTATGCCTCGCTGTTGCGTGAAATGGGCGAGGGTCTGGTCGTCACCGAGCTCATGGGGCAGGGCGTCAATGGCGTGACGGGGGATTACTCACGCGGCGCCGCCGGCTTCTGGGTCGAGAACGGCGAAATTCAATATCCGGTCGAGAACGCGACGATCGCGGGCAACCTGCTCGATTTGTATGGGCGTATCCGTGAAGTCGGCAGAGACGTCGATACGCGCTCGAACATCCGCTGCGGCTCGGTGCTCATCGACGGCATGATGATCGCGGGCGACTGAGCCCATCTCACGGCACGGCTGCGGCTCGGCCGTACGACGCGGGGGCATGCATCCATTGCGGCTTCGCTGAGCCTGCTTGGGTCCGGCGGGTTCGCCAGGAGTTGGCCGGTTTTGGTCGGGATTCAGCTTTGCGTTCCTAGACTGGGCTTCAACTTTAGGCAGCAGTCCGTCTATGAACATGCCGAGAAAAAGCCTGGAGAAGCCGCATTCCACCGAGGCTCCGCGTTGCCCGATCAACGTCGCGGCCCGCCGGGCCGGCCTCACCGCACATGTGATTCGGGCTTGGGAACGTCGCTACGAGGCGATCGTGCCGGAGCGTACCGCCAAGGGTCGGCGGTTGTATTCCGAGTGGGAAATCCAGCGCCTGGTGCTGCTGCGTCAGGCGGTGGATCTGGGTCATCGCATCAGCGAAATCGCCGACCTGCCGCTAGAGGATCTGCGCGCGCTCGTGGGACAGGATGCCGTTCCAGGTGTCGAGGCCTCGCCGCGTATACCGATGACCACGAACCGGCTCATCGAGCTGGCGATGGACATGGTGCGGGGGCTCGACGGCCCGGGTCTGTCGCAGTCCCTGTTGCAGGCTACGCGTACGCTCACCGGAACGGCCTTGTTCGACGACTTCGTCGCGCCGCTCTCCGACGAACTCTTGCGTCGGCGTCGCCAGGGGGAGTTGCGATTGGCGCACGAGCAGTTCGCGATGGCCTATCTGCGCCGCTTCGTCGGCGATCTGCTGAGCACCAAGAGTGTCCACTCGATCGGCGCCACCGTGTTGGTCTGCGCGCCGGTGAGTTCGCTGCACGAGATCGGCGCTTTGGCGTCGGCGGTGACGGCCAATCGCGGAGGCTGGCAGGTGGTTTATCTCGGTGTGGGGCTGCCGGCCGATGAAATCGCCTTCGTCGCCGAACGACGCCACGCACGGGCCGTGATCGTGAGTCTCTCCGGCAATGGTGACGATGACCGCGTGGAGTCCGAGCTGTCCAGCTTGCGTAACCGCCTGGACACCGAGCTCCCGGTGATCGTGGTCGGCCGCGACGCGGAACGTCATCGCAGTACCCTGCAGTCGATCGGAGCGCGCTCGGCCATCACGCAGACGGAACTCACAGCCGAACTCGAGCACCTCGCCCATCCCGCGGCGGACGTGGGCTAGTTTCTAGCCGAAGGTCGCCAACGCCGCCGCCTCGGCGGACCGACTAGGCGCCCGGTGCGCGGCGAACGAGTTTTTCGACCAGATCGGCCGGCAGCACGTCCGGCACGGCGGCGCGGCGACTGCGGTTGAGCTGGATGTCGTAGGTCAGTCGCGAGCCATAGATCGTGGGCTGGCGCGGATCGAAGCTCGGCTTGTCGAGGGCAAGCAGGCGGGTTCCTAGCGCGAACCCCTCGCTCAAGTCGCGCGTGGTCATCAGCACGGTGATGCCGGTGCGTTTCCACAAGTCGAGCAGCATCGCGTGCAAGTCCTTGCGCGCTCCCACGTCGAAGCGATGAAACGGGTCGTCGAGCAGCAGAATCTGCGGCTGAACGATGAGCGACTGCGCGATCGCCAGCCTTTGCAACGAAACAGGCGACAGCTGGGCCGGCATCTTGTGCATGAGCGCACGCAGTCCGGTGAGGTCGACCATGGCCTCGACTTTTTCGTGTTGGCGCTCGCGACTTGCCCCGAACAGGCGCCCGAACCAGCGCGAGCGCTGCAGTTCCAGGCCCAGCAACAGGTTGTCGCGCAGGTTCAGGTGGGGATAGAGCGCATCGGGTGTATCGGCCGGGTAGACCAGCCCGCGTTTGACCGGGCTGCTTTCGAGCGCAACTCCGTCGAGCAGAATGCGCCCGCGGCTGGCCGGAATCCGGCCCAGCAAGAGCCGCAACAGGCTCGACTTGCCGCAGCCCTGCGCGCCGACCACGACGCAGAATTCGCCGCGCCCGATGCGCAAGGAGAGCTTTTCGAGCACGACGCTGTCGCCGTATTCGAGCCAGACATTGCGAAAGTCGATGAAGGACACGCTCGTGCGAGTTCCGGCGGCGGAAAGCCGCAGTGTGGGCAAGTCGTCACCGACCTGCCAAGCCGATCACCTCGCCAGGCTCGAACTTCAGGCTGAAATTTGATTTACGATTCAAATTTGAATTAAGTTCACCGAAAGAATACGAACAACTATTGGCAGGGATGGGGACCAGGGAGCGCCGACAGCGTGATTTCGAACAGCGCGAACAGCTGTTCATCGACGCTGCGCGCGAGCTGATCCGCGAGGATGGCCTGCTCAACCTGCAGATGGCGAGGGTCGCCGAGCGCTGCGAGTACGCCGTCGGGACGCTCTACCAGCACTTTGAATCGAAAGAAGATCTGGTGCTGGAGCTGGCCAACATCGAAATCAGCTCGCATGCCGACATGGTGCGCCGGGCGGTGGCCTGGAACGGCAATTCGCGCGAGCGCATCTTCGCCATGACGGTAGCGGACATGATCTTCATGGCCAGCAAACCCGAGCATTTCGGCCTGATCCAGTACGCGCTTTGCGAGGTGGTCTGGCGCGCGGCCTCGGCGGCTCGCCGCCAGCGAATGCTCGAAGCCCAGACTCCACTCGTGGAGCTGACGGTCCGCGTGGTGGCCGGGGCGGCCGCGGGCGGCGAGCTGAACCTGCGCGGACAGACCCCGGCGGAGGTCGCGGCGGCGATCTGGGCCCAGACGATCGGCATGCACAATATGGCGCACGCCGACGGCGCGATGGATGTTTTCGCCGTCGACAACCCGTATCGCCTGATGTGCCGTCACATCCAGGCCTTATTGAACGGACTCGAATGGAAACCCTATGTGGACCCGGCGGACGGGCAGGCGCTGGATGCGCTCATCGATCGAATTCGCAACGAGGTATTTCATGACTGCTGCGCCCCGGCTTGATGCCTCGCGCTGGCTGCTGGCTGCCTGCCTGGGCGGCTGGACCGCCTGTGCCCCCGCCATGTCGCTGACCGAGGCCCTGATGGCGGCCGACGGGCACGACCCGACGCGGGCCGTCTTCGAGGCCCAGTTCGCGGCCGATCGCGAGGCCGGCATCATCGAGCGCGCCTCGATCCGCCCGCAGGTCAATCTGCAGGGCGCGGCGAACTACGCGCACACCGAATCCAAGAGCACGGCTTTCAGCAACCTGGGCTCCGGCAGCGGCGATGCGGGCGGGGGCAGCGAAGAACAGCAGGCTTCCAGCGGCGTGTTCAAGGACAGCTATCCGGCCTGGTCGGCGAGCGCCAGCCTGCGCCAGCCGCTGTTCCGGCTCGACTGGTTCGATATCGGCGACCGCGCCAAGGCACTCGAATCGCAGGCCGATCTCGCGCGCCGCAGCGCCCGGCTCGATCTGCAGCTGCGCGTGGCCCAGCGCTATTTCAACGTGCTGATCGCCCAGGACGAGCTCGCCCAGGCCGAGGCCGAGGCGCGCGCCATCGGGCAGTCGCTCGACAACACCCGCCAGCGCTACGAGGTGGAGCTGGCTCCGGGTACCGACCTCAAGGAGGCGCAGGCCCGCCACGATCTGGCCCAGGCCGACCTCGTGAGCGCTCGGCGCAATCTGCAGAACGCACGCGACGAACTCGACGAAACCACCGGTGACGGCGACGCGAGCCTGCCGGCCCTGCCGCCCGAGGTGAGCTTTCCGCCCCTGCTGCCGGCGCACGTCGACGAATGGGTGGGCGCCGCGCGCGCCAACAGCCCGCGCATCGCGCTGGCCGAGCAGAGTGCGATCGTCGCCCGCACGCGCTACCAGAGCGCGCGGGCCTCGGCGTATCCGACGCTCGATCTGGTCGGCAGCGTCGGCCGCGACGACACCAGCGATTTCGCCTTCGGCCAGCGCACCGACGATGCGCGCGTCGGCGTCGAGCTCAACATTCCGCTCTACGCCGGTGGCGCGACGCTGGCCGGCCTGCGCCAGGCCGGCGCGCAGCGCGACGTCGCCGAGGCCGACCTCGTGCGCATCCAGCGCGAGACCGAGCGCAGCACGCGCCAGCAGTACCGCACGGTCGAAACCGCGTACATCGAGGTCAACGCCTACCAGCGCTCGCTCGCCTCCGCCGAGACCGCGGAGATCGCCACGCGCAACGGCTACGATGCCGGCACGCGCACGATCACCGACGTGCTCGATGCGCAGAGCCGCGTGGTGCAGTCGCGCCGCGACCTCAACACCGCGCGCTACAACCTGTTGCTCGGCCTGCTGCAGCTCAAGCAGATCGTGGGTCGGCTGACGGTGGCCGATTTCTCCGAAATCGATCGCCTGCTCGCGCAGCCGGCGACGCCCTGAGCGGCGCTTCCAAAGACGCCCTGAAATACGCAGCAAACGAAGGAAAGCTGAGAAATGACCAAGCGTTTGATCATCGTCATCGTGGGCTGCGGCGTCGTGTTCGGCGCCATCTTCGGCATGAAGTGGTTCGGCAACAAAATGATGAACGACTTCGTCGATGCCATGCCGATCCCGCCGGCCACCATCGGCGCCGGCAAGGTGCAGACCATGACCTGGGACAATCGTCTCGAAGCGGTCGGCAGCTTTGTTCCGGTCAACGGAACCGACGTCACCACCGAAGCGGGCGGCATCGTCACCGCGATCCATTTCGAATCGGGCCAGAAGGTCAAGAAAGGCACGCCGCTGCTCACGCTCGATTCGGCGCGCGAGCGCGGCGAGTACGAGCGCCTGAAAGCGCAGGCCGAGCTTTCGGAGCTCAATCGCGTGCGCCGTGAAAAGCTGTTCAAGCTCGAAGCGATCTCCAAGTCCGACTACGACGCCGCCGCCACCGAAGCCAATGCGGCCAGGGCGGCGGTGCAGTCGCAGGCCGGCGTGCTCGCGCAGAAGGAGATTCGCGCGCCGTTCGATGGACTGCTGGGTATTCGCCGCGTCAACGTCGGCCAGTACCTGAGCGCCGGAACCGCCATCGTCACACTGCAGTCGCTCGATCCGATCGACCTCGATTTCACGCTGCCCGAGCAGTACGTCGGCCAGGCCCAGCCGGGCTTCAAGGTGACCGTCAACGTCGATTCGTACGCGGACCAGAGCTTCACCGGCGAGGTGCTCGCAGTGGAGCCGCGCATCGATTCGGCGACGCGCAACTTCGGCCTGCGCGCGCGCCTTCCGAACCCCGATCTGAAACTGCGCGCCGGCCAGTTCGGCCGCGTGACGCTGACGCTGCCTGGCAACCGCTCGCTGTTGGTTCTGCCACGCACTGCGGTCAGCTACGACTCCTACGGCACTTCGGTGTTCGTGGTGCTGAAGAAGAAAGAAGATCCGAACGCGCCCAAGCCGAAGGAAATGCCGGGCGCGCCGGCCGGTCCGACGACCGACCTCATCGTCGAGCAGCGCTTCATCAAGGTCGGCGAAGCGCGTGGCGATTTCGTCGCGGTGGTCGACGGCATCAAGGAGGGCGAGCAGGTGGCGACTTCGGGCCTGCTCAAGCTGCGCAACGGCCAGCCCGTGATCATCAACAACGAAGGGGCACCGCAGCCCAGGCTCGATCCCAAGCCGGCCGAAGGCTGACCACGGCTCGGAATCGCCGATGGGATTCCAGCCCGGACACGGCTTGTTCTTTTGCGACTCGATAGCGCAGCCCCGATAGGTATTCGAATGCATTTCACCGACATCTTCATCAAGCGTCCCGTGCTCGCCACGGTGGTCAGCCTGGTGATCCTGCTGCTGGGCCTGCGCGCCGCGTTCAATCTCACCGTGCGCGAATATCCGTTTCTGCAGAACGCGCAGATCCAGGTTTCGGTGGCCTATCCGGGTGCCGATCCGGCGCTGGTCGAAGGCTTCGTCACCACGCCGCTGGAGCGCGAGATCGCCTCGGCGTCGGGCATCGACTATCTGACCTCGAGCACGCAGCAAAGCTTGGCGACGATCACCGCCAACCTGCGCCTCGACAAGAATCCCAACGAGGCGATGACCGAGATTTCGGCCAAGGTCAACAAGCTGCGCAACCAGCTGCCCCAAGGCTCGGAAGACCCGATCATCCAGATCGCCGAAGGCGGTGGAACGGCGGCGATGTACCTGTCGTTCTACTCGGAGACGCTCGACAAAAGTCAGATCACCGACTACATCGAACGCATCGTGCAGCCGCAGCTGGTGTCGATCCCGGGCATCGAGACGGCGTCGATCCAGGGCCAGCGCATCTTCGCAATGCGCGTCTGGCTCAAGGCGGACCGGCTCACCGCGTACAACCTCACCGCCAGCGAGGTCTACGCGCGGCTGCGTGCGCAGAACGTGCTGTCGGCGGTCGGCGAGACCAAGGGCAATTACGTGAAGATCGGCCTGTCCGCACAGACCGATCTGCGCACGCCCGAAGAGTTCCGCCAGATGATCGTCAAGGCCGACGGCGACACCGTCGTGCGCCTGGGCGATGTCGCCGACGTGGTGCTCGGATCGGAGACCTATGAAGGCGGGGCGGGCTGGAACGGATCGCCCGCGCTGTTCGTGGCGATCAACATCCGGCCCGATGCCAACGTGCTCGACGTCGCCGATGCGGTCAACAAGATGTGGCCCGGCATCGTCGGCGCATTGCCGAAGGGCCTCGAAGCGGTGATCGGCTACGACTCCACCGACTACATCCGCGATGCCATCAGCGAGGTGATCAAGACGCTCGTCGAAGCGGTGGTCATCGTGATCGTGGTGATCTTCCTGTTCCTCGGTTCGATGCGGAACTCCCTGATTCCCGCAGTGACGGTGCCGCTATCGCTGGTCGGTGCGCTGTTCATCATGTTGATCATGGGGTTCACCATCAACCTGCTCACCCTGCTCGCGATGGTGCTCGCGATCGGCATGGTGGTCGACGACGCCATCATCGTGATGGAGAACGTGCATCGCCATATCGAAGAAGGTCTGGCTCCGTTCGATGCGGCGATCAAGGGCGGACGCGAACTGCTCGGCCCGGTGATCGCGATGACGATCACGCTGATCGCGGTTTACGCGCCGATCGGATTCCTGAGCGGCATCACCGGCAAGCTGTTCTCCGAGTTCGCGTTCACGCTCGCGGGTGCGGTGCTGATCTCGGGCGTCATCGCGCTCACGCTGACGCCGATGATGTGCGCCAAGCTGCTCAAGCCCACGCACGGCGAGGGGGCGCGGTCGAACCGGCTTGCCGCTTATCTCGATGCCAAGTTCGAGAGCTGGCGCCAAGCCTACAAGGCGCGCCTGCACGGGGCGCTCGATACCAAGTTCGTGATCCTGGTCTTCGGCACCATCGTGTTCATTTCGTGTTACTTCCTGTTCAGGGCCACGCCATCCGAACTCGCACCCGAAGAAGATCCGGGCTTCGCGATGGCCATCGTCGAGAACGACGGTTACGCAACCGAGGAATATCAGGAGCAGTATTTCAAGCCGGTGCAGAAGATCGCGCTCGCTCATCCGGAGGTGGACCGCATTTTCACGTTCTCGATGACCACCAGTCAGGGTTTCATGGGCCTGGTCACCAAGCCGTGGACCGAGCGCACGGTATCGACGCAGTCGGTGCTGCAGGAGCTCGGACCTCAGTTCAACCAGATCGCCGGCACGCGAGTCGCCACCATCGTGCCGCCTCCGCTGCCGACGCCGGGCCAGGGTTACCCGGTCGAATTCGTGCTCAAGTCCACCGCCGATCCGATGACGCTCGCGCGCGTCGGCGACGAGGTGATCGGACGCGCGATGGCCGCCAAGAAATTTTTCTACGTGGCGCCGATGCTGCGTATCGACCGGCCCGAGGCCGTCGTCGAGATCGATCGTGAAAAAGCCGCGTTGATGGGCGTGGACATGAGCCAGCTCAGCAGCGATCTGTCCGCGCTGCTCGCGGGCGGCGAGGTCAACCGCTTCTCCTACCAGAACCGCTCATACAAGGTGATCCAGCAGATTCAGCGCGGCAACCGCCTGAACCCGGATCAGCTCGAAGGCTATTACACGCGTGCGGCCACTGGCGAGCTGGTGCCGATCTCCACGCTCGTGAGGATCAGCGATCGCATCCAGCCGCGTTCGATCGAGCATGCGCAGCAGCTCAACTCGAACACCATCGTCGCGGTGCCGCGGCCGGACATCACGCAGGGCGAGGCGCTGGCGCTGCTCGAAAGCATCGCCAAGGAGGTGATGCCGGCGAACTTCCAGATCGACTACGCGGGTGGCTCGCGCCAGTTCAAGCAGGAGGGCTCGGCGCTGCTCGCGGTGTTCGGATTCGCAGTGATCATGATCTACCTCGTGCTCGCCGCGCAGTTCGAGTCGTTCCGCGATCCGCTGATCATGCTGGTGACGGTGCCGATGTCGATCTGCGGTGCGCTGGTCTGCATCAACGTGCTCGCGCTGACCAACGGCATGCAGATTTCGCACTTCCCGGGCATGACGCTGAACATCTACACGCAGGTCGGCCTGATCACGCTGATCGGCGTGATCTCCAAGCACGGCATCCTGATCGTGGAATTCGCCAACAAGCTGCAGGAGCAGGGCTATTCGCGTCGCGAGGCGATCGAAGAGGCATCGTCGATCCGCCTGCGTCCGGTGCTGATGACCACGGCCGCGCTGGTGATCGCGATGGTGCCGCTGCTGACGGCCAGCGGCCCCGGTGCCGCGGCGCGCTTCTCGATGGGCCTGGTGATCGCCTCGGGCATGACGATCGGCACGCTGTTCACGCTCTACGTGGTGCCGGCGATGTACCTGTACCTCGCGCGCGATCACGCCAAGCTGCAGCCGGTCGCAAGGGCGACCTGAGGTTCCAGACGACGGCCGGGTGACGTTGCGGGGTGGCGGCGTGGGACTTCAGGCGTGATCGACGTGCAGCGATCACGCCGCCGCCCTGGCTCCGTGGGTGAACCACGGAAACAGCCGCGACGGCGCGATTCGCAGCAGGCCATCGCCCGCGTAGACGAGCAGGGCGATCCACAGCAGATACGGCAGGATCAGCGCCATCGCGGCCTCGGCGCGCAGTGCGAACAGCCGCTGCCCGAGCCCGGGCGATTCCGACAGTGCTTCGCCGGCGATCAGCAGCAGCCACGCAACACCCAGATGTATCCGCAGCGCGACCAGCAGTCGCGGCAGCATCTGCGGCAGGATCACGCGCGTCACCAGGGTCCAGCCGTTGGCCCCGAGTGTGAATGCGCGGTCGATCTGCTCGCGGCCCAGCGCGCGGGTCTGCTGCTGGATCTCGCGAGCGATCAGCGGCGTCAGCCCGAGCACCAGCAGCGGTAGCTGCGGGTTCGATGCCGGGTGCCAGATCAGCAGCACCGGCAGCAGGGCGAGCGCCGGAATCGTCGAGAACGCCGTCAGCGCCGGCGACAGGCTCGCGGCGAACAGCGGCTGCGCGCCGCAGGCGATGCCGATCACGAGCCCGATCAGCGCGCTGATGACCAGCGCGGGAACCAGGCTGCCGAGGCTGGCGGCGGTGTCGTGCCAGAGCCGGTAACGACCTTCGCCGTCGGCGGTGAACGCCGCATCGGCCATTGCCGACAGCATCTGCGAAAAGCCCGGCATGCGACGGTCGAGCGGATCCAGCGCGATACGGTGTTCGGCGACAGCGAAGTACAGCGCGATGAGCGCCAGCAGCAACAGCCAGGACAGCCCCGATCCAAGGCGCGCATCGCGGCGCGGGACGAGCCTCATGCGTGGCTCCTTGCGGATGTCGCTGGGATGGGCCGGGTGGTCTTCATCGGATCGTCGCAGTGTACCCTTCGAAAAAACGGGCGAGGAGAGCGTGGTGAGCAACACTTCAGGACATTCGCGGGGCAATCCCTTGCTCGCCGGCGTGCGCGTCGTCGACGTGTCGAGGCTGTTGCCCGGCCCCTACTGCTCGCTGATGCTGGCCCAGCTCGGAGCCGAGGTCATCAAGGTCGAGGAACCGCAGGGTGGCGACTACGCGCGCTCGCTCGATGCGGACATGTTCGAGCTCGTCAACCGGGGCAAGCGCTCGATCGCGCTGGACCTGCGCAAGGCCGAGGACGTCGATGCCTTCGCGCGCCTGGTTTCGACGGCCGACGTGGTGCTCGAGTCGTTTCGTCCGGGCGTGATGGACCGGCTCGGCTGCGGCTACGCCACGCTCAAGGCGATCAACCCGCGGCTCGTCTACGCGGCGCTCACGGGCTATGGACAGGACGGGCCTTATCGCGATCGCGCCGGGCACGACATCAACTATCTCGGCTACGCCGGTGTGCTCGACCAGATCGGCGAAGCCGGCGCCGCACCGTCGCTTTCGAATGTGCAGATCGCCGATCTGGCCGGTGGCGCGCTGCATTGCGCGGTCGGCATTCTCGCGGCACTGATCGGCGCGCGAGCCTCTGGGCAGGGCACTTTCGTCGACGCTTCGATGCTCGACGGTTCGCTCGCGCTCAACGTCTTTGCGATGAGCGCGCTGCGCCGCGGAGCCGTGGCTCCGCGAGGAGAGGACACGCTGACCGGGGCCGAGCCCTGGTATCGCGTCTACGCCTGCGCGGATGAAGGCCATGTCGCGCTCGGCGCGCTGGAGCCCAAGTTTCGCGCCACCTTCTGCGCGGCCGTGCAGCGGCCCGATCTGGCCGCGCTGCGCGGAGCGGCTTTGCGCGAGGCGCTGGCGCAGCTGTTCGCATCGCGTACGCGCGCACAGTGGCGCAGTCAGCTCGAAGGCATCGACGCCTGCGCCTCGGTGGTGCTCGCGCTCGACGAAGTCCTTGCCGATCCGCAGGTGCAGGCACGCAAGCTCATCGAAGAAGTAGGAGGCAAGCCCGCGGTCGGCAGCGGCTTGCGCTTCGGTCCCGATCCCTTGCCCTCGCTCGGCGCGGCGCCCGCACTCGGCGAAGCCACTGCGGAGCTGCTCGCCTCACTGCCGGACACGCTGCCGAAACGCGAGGCGAAAAGATCGGGCGCGGAATGATTCCGCAGGGCAGCACGGCGGAAGCCAATCAGTCCGCAGCAAAAGCGCAGCCAAAAAATAAGGGGCGGAATGAATCCGCCCCCCAGGGGGATGGTCACGCACGGGTCAGAACGTAACCAGGGGAGAGTCCGTGCGGGACGCAATCCATGCAGCGTGCCAGCGCCGGTCATGCAGCTAAGTGATTGTTGAAACTCGCATGTTCGGAAACAGGACACGCCGGAAAACCATGCACCTCGCCGGGTTGCGAAAACACCGGCCGCAAAATGCACGTCGTTCGTCGAACGGATGGCATGGACTTGTGACAGCCGCGGTACAGGCGAATCGTGCAGAATGCTGGGAATGGCGATTCCCGCGCTGCAAGGCGGCAGGCGATCTCCAACACGGATGGAACGACGAGGCGGAGGGACCGCCCACCGCAAGGAAAGCGGGGATGACCTACAAAGCGCCGCGCTCTCCCGCGGCCCAACCCGAGAGAGAGAATCAGGGCAATGAGTGCAGAGTCCGCAGGGGCCAATGTTCTGCTGGTGGACGACGATGGATCGATCCTTCGCCTGTTCCGCCGCTGTCTGGAGGCCGATGGACACCGTGTGAGCACCGCGCGTTCGGCCGCCGAAGCCGAGGCCGCGCTGGGCCGCAACGTGTTCGACGTCTGCGTACTCGACCTCGACATCGGCGGTGATTCGGGCCTGGAGCTGCTGCCCCGGCTGCGCGAATGGGCACCGTGGATGCGCGTGATCATGGCCACCGCCACCGATGATGTCGGCACCGCGCTGTCGGCGATCCGCATCGGCGCGGCCGATTATCTCGTCAAGCCCTGCGATCCGAGCCAGCTTTCGCATGCGGTGGCGCAGCAGGTCGAAGCGCGCCGTCTCGAACAGCGCGTGCTCGCGCTCGAAGGCGAGCGTGGGCGGCGCAACGAAATCGACTTGAGCACCTCCAATCCTTCGCTGTCGGCCACGCTCGACATGGCGCGCCGCGTCGCCGACACCGATGCGACCCTGCTCGTGCTCGGCGAAAGCGGCACCGGCAAGACCGTGCTCGCGCGCGCCGTGCACGAGATGAGCCCGCGTCGCAATGCGGCTTTCGCCACGGTGAGCTGCCCTTCGCTGTCGGCCGACCTGCTCGCGAGCGAACTCTTCGGGCACGTGCGTGGCGCGTTCACGGGCGCCACCGACAATCGCCAGGGACGCGTGCAGATCGCCGAGGGCGGCACCTTGTTCCTCGACGAGATCGGTGATCTGCCGATGGCGATGCAGCCCAAGCTGCTGCGTTTCCTGCAGGATCGCGAATACGAGCGGGTGGGTGATCCGAATACGCGGACGGCCAACGTGCGTGTCATCGCGGCGACCAACCAGGATCTCAAGCGCATGGTCGCCGAGGGCAAGTTCCGCGAAGATCTCTACTACCGGCTCAACGTCGTAAGCCTGACCTTGCCGGCCCTGCGCGAACGTCGCGAAGACGTGCTCACGCTCGCCGAACAGATCCTGCTTCAGCTCGCGGTTCGCTACGACCGTCCGGCCCGTCGCTTCACCAAGGAAGCGGCTTCGCTGCTGTCGCTGCATCCCTGGCCCGGCAATCTGCGCGAGTTGCGCAATGCCGTCGAGCGCGCGGTCATCATCTGCGAATCGGATGCGATCACGCCCGAGCATCTGCCGTTCGGCCGCGCCGCTCCATCTCCCGGACAGGCGCTGCGCGCAGGTGACCCGGTGTCCCTCGAAGAGCTCGAGCGCGCGCATATCGAGGCCATCGTCGCCGGCACCACTTCGCTCGAAGCGGCCGCCAAGCTGCTCAAGATCGACAGCTCCACGCTGTACCGCAAGCGCAAGGCCTTCGACGGCGTGACCGTGATCTGAGCTTGAGACGCTTCAATGAAAAGAGCCGCTTGAAAGCGGCTCTTTTCATTGAAGCGGTGCGACGTTGTATCCGTGCCGAATCAGTGATGCGAGCGACGACTCCCGGCACTGGATTCGCTCGTGCTCGGGGCTGCGGGAACCGACAGCTCGGCCGGAGTTTCAGCCACCGGCTCCGGGCGCTTGGCCCGGCTCACGCGCTTGGGAGCGGGAGCGGGTTCTTGCGGCAGATAACCGAGCCGGCGCAATACCGGCGTCATCAGGATGCCGACGGAAACGACCGCGGCAGTGGTCTTGGTGAGGGTCCATAAATTCATGTCTTGGATGCTCCTTGAAATGAATCCTGCGGGGGATTGAATGCACGCGCGCCGGAGTTGGCCGAACTCGCGGCGGTAGCTTGCAAGGCCAGAAACTCGCGACTCGACGAGGAAGCCTGAAAGCCTCGCCACAGGCGCCAGATATCGAGTCCGGCGCCGATCAGTACGAGCGGCTTGACCTTCTTTCCACGAAACAGCGCGCCGGCGATGCCGATCACGGTGACCGCGGCAACCGCGTATGGCAGCAAGGGCGTGAGCTTGCGAACGGCGGCATCGGCGCGATTGACCGTTCGCAGCGGCCCGCCGAGCGCTTGCGCAGCTGCCGCGAGCTCGTCCCGGCCGTGATCGAAACGGGCATCGAACCGGCTCGGGTCATGAATGCGATCGTGCCCATTCTCGATCTCCTTGGTCTCGCTCGGGGCAGTGGGATCGACGTGTTTCTCCATCATGCAGATCTCCAGTACGGGTCTTGGCGTGCGCCAGTTTTTCGCGGACATGACGATGTCGCGATACTCGCTAGTGCAGCCTCGACAAGGTCTCCGGGGTCTTCAGCGAACGCTCCCGCTCGGCGGAAGCCGGAACATCGGACAGTGATGTCTCGCCTTCGACCTTCGGAGGATCGTCCGCCTCGGACTTGCGCCGTCCCGTCATGCGCTCGAGCGCTTCGCGATCTTTATCGAACTGCTCGATGCTGCGAGCAAAAGGCTGCTCGCTGCGTGCGAGCACGCGCTGCACCATCGCCCATGACCAATAGGTGATGCCACCCGTCAACAGCACCATCGCGCCGGCCGCATACAGACGCCAGGGCGTGTACCAAAACACCAGCACGACGAACGCGGCGGTCAGCTGATACAAGGTCAGTGCGGCGACGGCGAACAAGGCCCAGCGCCAGGTGAGCTCGAGGATGTGCGAGCGCTCCTGCTTCCACTCGTATTGCAACAAGGCGAGATGCGATCGCCCATGCCGCAGCGCGGCATCGATGAAAACATGCAGCCGTTCGCCGACGCTGGGACGATCGCCGCTCATATCGGGCCTCCGTTGCAGTTCAAACCGCTATTTTTCGCTGCGGCCGATATTGCTGATGAAGCCGATCGCCAGCGCGGCGAGTACGACGATAGCGGCGGTCTGCCATGGCTTTTCGCGTGCGTAGACGATGGCGGCATCCGCTGCGAGCTTGCTGCGTTCGATCGCCGCATCGCGAAGCGGAAGGGCCTGCGCTTTGACCTGCTGCAGACTGTCCGTCAGTTTCCGCCGCGCGAGATCGACGGTCTCGCCCGAGAGCGTTGTCGTGGCCTGCAGCAGTTCTTCGGCATGGCTGACGAGCGACTGAAAATCCTGACCCAGATGCTCGCGAGCGCTGGCGACATCGCTGGTGGCGGACAACGGCTGATTTTTCATGGGGACTCTCCTTGTCTTGAAGTGATCTGTCGCAGACGAACTGCAGTTTTTACGTCGGATGGCGATCGTAAATCGCGTTTCCAAACGCGTGGTCGAAGTCTGGTCATACGACCTTGCTCTACGCTGACACCGCGTTGGCAGGGTCCGCCGTTCGGCTCATCGAAATCGCCGGCACGACTGTTGCGCGTGGACCCGCAAGTACAAGCGAGATATAGCGCCGAGGAGAGAGCGTCATGGCGGATCATGTCCTTCAATGCGGATATTCATCGCGCAAAGCGAAGGATGCAGCGTGGCCGGTCATGCAGGCTGCGGGGCTGGAGTGCCGCAGATGAACGGCGAGCAGACAAGATCGGCCACCGACGACCCGGCATTCGCAGAAGGTCCGTGGACGGTGTTCAGCGCGACACGGCGAGCCAGCGAAGTGATCGCGGCTCCGTTGTCGGCGGAAGATGCGGGTGCCCAAAGCATGCCGGACGCGAGTCCCGTCAAATGGCATCTCGCGCATACGAGTTGGTTCTTCGAAGTATTCGTACTGACGCCCGCTTGTCCGGGTTACCGGGTCTTCGACGAACGCTTTTCGCAACTGTTCAATTCGTACTATCAGACCCTCGGGGTTCCATTCGAGCGGCATGCCCGCGGCCTGTTGACGAGACCGTCGCTGGATCAGGTTCTCGCTTACAGGCGACACGTGAACGAAGCGCTCGAAGACGCGCTGCAGAACGATCGCCTGTCGGCGGCGCTCGAGAAGATCGTCGAACTCGGGGTCCATCACGAACAGCAGCATCAGGAGCTCATGCTGACCGACATCAAGCATCTGTTTTTTCAGAACCCACTCAAGCCTGCGTATCGCGAGACGGATTTGTGCGAGATCACACCGCAGTCTACGTACTGGCGCGACTTCGCTGGCGGCATCCACGGCATGGGCCATGCGCATCCGGGCTTCTGTTTCGATAACGAGACTCCTGCGCACAGCGTGCTGCTGCGCGATTTCAGTCTTGCGAGTCGGCCCGTGAGCAATCACGAGTATCGGCAGTTCGTCGATGACGGCGGCTATCGGGACGCACGTCTGTGGCTGGCCGACGGCTGGTCATGCATTCGGCAGCGAGGCTGGGATAGGCCGCTTTACTGGTCCGAAGACCTGGCAACCGAATTCACGCTGCATGGCCAGCAAGCCATCGATCCCAATCGGCCCGTGGTGCATCTGAGCTTTTTCGAAGCAGACGCCTATGCGCGTTGGGCCGGCGCACGCCTGCCGACCGAGTTCGAGTGGGAGCGCGCAGCGCAACTGAGTCGCGACGGGGCGCCCCAGCTTGCGTTCTCGTCTCGCACCGAGCTGCATCCCGCCGATCTTCGGCCTGAAACGTTTTCGGCCTACGACGAAGTCTGGACCTGGACGGCAAGCCCTTATCTGGCCTACCCGGGATTCGCTGCATCGGCCGACGCGGTGGGCGAATACAACGGCAAGTTCATGTGCAACCAATGGGTGCTGCGCGGAGGATCGCTGGCGACGCCGGCCGGTCACTTGCGCCCGAGCTATCGCAATTTCTTCCCCGCCGACGCGCGCTGGCAATTCAGCGGACTGCGACTGGCGCGAAGCTGATGCAGGACGCGCGGCAACCAAACAGAGCGCATCCGACAGGACAACGATAGGAGAATTCATGGCCCGCAACCCCAACACGGTGGCGCAGGACGCTGGTGCGAATGCCGCGCTGATCGAGATCCAGGCCGGCCTCGGCAAGCCGCAGAAGGCGCTGTCGCCAAAGTGGCTCTACGATGAGATCGGCTCGCAATTGTTCGAGCGCATCTGCGAGCAGCCCGAGTACTACATTCCGGCCACCGAGCGAGCGATGCTGGAGGAGCACGCGAATGCGCTGGACGCGTTCTGCGGCACGCGTTGCATCGTGATCGAACCGGGCGCGGGGTCTGCCGAGAAGACCGCGATCCTGCTCGGCGCACTCGATCAGCCCGCGGCTTACGTGCCGATCGAGATTTCGCCCACCGCACTTCAGGCTTGCAAGCGGCGCATCGCACATGAGTTTCCGAACCTTGCGATCATGCCGCTGGTGGGGGATTTCACTGCGGAGGTCGCGCTGCCTCGTA
This sequence comes from Hydrocarboniphaga effusa AP103, assembly GCF_000271305.1. Taxonomy (GTDB): domain Bacteria; phylum Pseudomonadota; class Gammaproteobacteria; order Nevskiales; family Nevskiaceae; genus Hydrocarboniphaga; species Hydrocarboniphaga effusa. The sequence continues at coordinate 821,566 of NZ_AKGD01000001.1, read as the reverse complement.
TCGGCAATCTGCAGTGGCGCCGCCGCGTGCTGTTTCTCCCGGGATCGACGATCGGGAATTTCGATCCCGATACCGTGCGTGAACTGCTCACGATGTGGAAGCGCATGGCGGGCGTGCACGGCGGACTCATCGTCGGCGTGGATCTGCGCAAGCCACGCGAGATCCTCGAGGCCGCCTACGACGATGCGGCCGGCGTTACCGCTCAGTTCAATCTCAATTTGCTGCGCCGCCTCAATCGTGAATTCGGAGCCGACTTCGATCTCGATGCATTTCGCCACCGGGCCGTTTACAACGACGCGTTGGGCCGCATCGAGATGCACCTCGTAAGCCTGCGGCAGCAGCGCGTACACGTGGGTGGAGAAAGTTTCGATTTCGCCAACGGCGAAACCATTCATACCGAAAATTCGTACAAGTACCGGCCCGGTGATTTCGCGGAACTGGCTTTGTCGGCGGGGTGGGGGCGGCGAGATCTGTGGATCGATGCACAGTCGCGCTTCAGCATTCACTGTCTCGATGCGATCCGTTGATGCGCTGCTCGCCAATCGACAAGCCCGGGGCCTGACAGCACAACAAAGCCTGGCCGCGTTGGTGGCCAGGCGATCGGATGGGTGACGCAGCGGGATTGAATGCCGACGCGCTCTTTGGATCAGCGTTTGGTCGGCGTTTCCGGCTTTTCACCCGGGCCACGATGCTTGCCTGGACGAGCCTGCGTTCCGACATGCCCCGGCGGATCGCTCGCCGGAAACGAATCGTAGGAGGCTTCGTCCACGCGATCGCGGGTGTCGATGCTGTCTACCGCGGGCTTGTCCTGTGCGGTCTTTTTGCGTTGATGGTTTTCCTGACTCATGTCGTGCTCCTGCGTCAGTGCCGAAGTGCAGGTCATTGGGCTCCCTCCCGGCTGAACCTGCGCTGGTTCCTTACGGATGCTCGGCCGACTCGCCTTGTGCGCGTGCCTGTTCCGCGAGTTTCAGGTAGCGCGTGCGAATGCGATCGAGTTGCTGCTCGTCGAGTTCTTCGAGATCGAGCAGGGCCTTGTTGGTCTGGTCGAGCGCTCGAATGATGTCGTCGAGCTTGATCTGCATCGCTTCGGAATCGCGGTTCTGCGTATTCTGGATCAGGAACACCATCAGAAAGGTCACGATCGTGGTCCCGGTATTGATGATGAGCTGCCAGGTATCGCTGAAATGAAACAGCGGACCCGAAACGGCCCAGAACACGATGATGCCCGCAGCCGAGGCGAAGCAGACCGGATGTCCGGTGAACGAAGCAGTGGCTTGTGCGAATCGCGTGAAGGCCGATTTTTTCTTGCTCATCTGCGTTGCCTTGATCGTTCGGGTGAACACCCGGATGCGAGCCTAGCGCCGCAAGCTGAATGCGAGGCCGTCTTGCGGGGCCGCCGGGCCTCACGCAGCATGCGAACGCACTCGAGACGACCGAACCATGACAGGACAAATGCCAGTGGCCGACGCCGCTCCGATTCCCCTCGGCCTGATCGAGAGCCTGCGCTCGGCTCGCCGCATCTGCGTTTTCTCGGGCGCGGGCATGTCGGCCGAGAGTGGAGTGCCGACGTTTCGCGATGCGCTGACCGGCCTCTGGGAGCGCTTCGATGCCGAGCGTCTCGCAACGCCCGAAGCTTTTCATCGTGATCCTTCGCTGGTTTGGGGCTGGTACGAATGGCGGCGCATGAAGATGCGCCTCGCACAGCCGCATGCAGGACACCGGGCGCTTGCCGGACTCGAACGTCGTGCGGCGCAGCTGACCGTGATTACGCAGAACGTTGACGACTTGCACGAGCGTGCGGGCAACACGAACGTGCTGCATCTGCATGGCAGTCTCGAGGCGACGCGCTGCGTGCGCTGCGCGGCTCCATTCGCGCTGCCGGCCGACATCCCGCAGGAGCCTGAAGGCGGGCGACGGATCGAGCCTCCGCGTTGCGCGAGCTGCGGCGGGCGCGTGCGCCCGGGCGTGGTCTGGTTCGGCGAAAGCCTGCCGATGCCGATCCTGCAACCGGCGCACGATGCGGCTGCGGCCTGCGATGTGTGGATCACCGTCGGCACTTCGGGGCTGGTTTATCCGGCCGCTGAGCTGCCGCTCGTGGCTGCGCGCGCGGGCGCCACGCTGGTGCAGATCAATCCGCTGCCGACTCCGCTCGATGCGCATTACGACCATGTGCTCAGCGGCACCGCGGCCCAGTGCCTGCCGGAGTTGTTCGCGCAAGAGCGCGATCGAGCGAGCCTTCAGCCTGGGCGTTCATAATCGCGCGCATGGATCACCCGCCCCCTCCGCCATCACGCCAGCAGCCGGCGCGCGGCATGCTCGTGCCGCTGATCGTCGCTTGCGCCTTGTTCATGGAGAACCTGGATTCGACGATCATCGCCACCGCCTTGCCGGCGATCGCGCGGTCGATGAACGAGGATCCGCTGCATCTGTCGATGGCGGTCACCTCCTACCTGCTGAGCCTGGCGATCTTCATTCCGCTGTCGGGCTGGATGGCCGATCGCTACGGTGCCCGGCGCGTGTTTCGCAATGCGATCCTGATCTTCGTGCTCGGCTCGATCGGCTGCGCGGCCTCGCAGAGCATCGGCCAGCTGATCAGCGCACGCATGCTGCAGGGCCTGGGCGGGGCGATGATGGTGCCGGTGGGGCGACTCGTGCTGCTGCGCGAGGTCGACAAGGCCAATCTCGTCGGCGCGATGTCCTACCTGACGATTCCGGCGCTGATGGCCCCGATTCTCGGTCCGCCGCTCGGCGGGCTCATCGTCACGTTCGCTTCGTGGCGGCTGATCTTTCTGATCAATGTGCCGATCGGCGCGCTCGGCTGGTGGCTGGTGAGCCGCTACATTCGCGAAGTGCGCGAGGAGCATCAGCCTCCGCTCGATCTGGCCGGATGGATGATCCTCGGCGCGGGCCTGGCCGGCGTGATCTTCGGCTTCGAGAATCTGGGCAAGCACGTGCTGTCCCCGGGCGTCGCGCCGGCGATCCTGCTGGGCGGCATCGCACTGCTGGTGCTGTATGCCTGGCATGCGAAGCACGAGCACTCGCCGATCCTCAAACTCTCGCTGATGCGGGTCGCGACCTTTCGCGTCTCGGTCACCGGAGGCTCGCTGTTCCGCATCGGCGTCGGTGCGTTCTCGGTGCTGCTGCCGATGATGCTGCAGCTCGGCTTCGGCCTGTCGGCGCTGCAATCGGGCTCGATCACCTTCGCGAGCGCGGTCGGCGGCCTGCTCATGAAGACCATCGCGCAGAGGCTCACGCGCCGCTTCGGTTTTCGCGATCTGCTGATTCGCAACACCCTCATCTGCGGTTGCGCGCTGGTGCTCTGCGGCTGGCTGCGGCCGAGCCTGCCTTACGCGCTCATGATCGGCTTCCTCGTGCTGACGGGCTTCTTCCGCTCGCTGCAGTTCACCTGCGTCAACGCCATGGCCTTCGCCGATATCGACGAGGACGACATGAGCCAGGCCACGAGTTTTTCGAGCACCGCGCAGCAGCTCGCGCTGAGCATCGGCGTCGGCATCGGCGTGCAGGTGCTCAACATCAGCATGGCGCTGCGCCGCGACACCGCGCTCGACGACCTCGATTTCACCATCGCCTTCCTCGTGATGGGCCTGATCTCGCTGTCCTCGCTGCTGAGTTTCAGGCGCCTGGCACCCAACGCGGGCAGCAGCGTGAGCGGGCACCGGCTCGCGCTCGCGAACGAATCGCCGCCGACCGCCGCGCACTGACGACCACCCATACGTTTTCAATCCATCCCGCATTCAGCGGGCAGGGCCTATCGTGAGCCTCAATTCGCCCGGCCTAGAGGCGAATACGACGAGAGATCTCACGATGAGCACCCATTGCGCTGCCTGCCGCTCGCTGATCGCCCAACCGCGATCCGCCACGGCTCCCTACTTCCTCGAACCCATTGTGTTTCCCAACCTGCATCGCGGCGCCCGGCGCTTCTACGCCTGCATGGCTTGCGGACAGCAGTGGGAATTCGATGTCGCCCAACATCGCTGGACGAGCGCGGATTATTCGCAGCCCGAACAGCCACGCCGCGCGCCGGCCATTGCGCTCGCCGCCTGAAGGGCGGGCTCGATCGCGTCGCGTCGCTGCCGATGCTGCGCGCTGGCGCTAGAACCGATTGCGCGATTTGTCCGTGCGCTGGTCCCTTGCGAATTGGACGCCGGTCGCCACGGCGTCCTCGTAGCTGTGGATCTGAATCGAGGCGGCGGCGGAATCGCGGGCCTGCAGGTCGGGCCGGCCATCCTCGAATTCGACGCGCCATATCCAGTTGCCGCCGATGACCTTGCCGGTCTTCACGGCGAAGCCTTCTGCGTCGAAATGAGCGGTCTGCCAGACGATGCGTGGGCGGTTCTGAGACATGTCGATCGGTTGCGGCACGGGCGATCACCGGATGCTGCTCGGCCCCGACCCAAGCTGCGATGAAGCGAGGCGATGCGCCAGCCGAACCGATCGCCCGCAGGCTCGCGTATTCTGCGGCGCAGGTGAGCGAGGAAGACCGAGCATGGCGATCAGCGACGACGACTGGCAGGAACTCGAGCAAATGGTCGAGGACTTTCAGCCCGGGCTGTATCAGCACTACAAGGGCCAGCAGTACCTCGCCTTGTGCCTGGCCCGCGACGACGAAACCGAAGACGTGCTCGTGGTCTACACGCGGCTCTACGCGCGGCCCGGCCTGCCGACCAGCGTGCGCCGCCTGCAGGTCTGGAACGAGGAGGTCGAAGTCGACGGCCAGCGGGTTCCGCGCTTCACCTACGTCGGCCATGTGACCGACGAAGTCGACAGCCGCGGGCGGCCGCAACAGGCGCAGGGTGGCCGCGGATTCTTCGGCTGGGTGAAGGACAACCTCTGAGCGCGCGCGGCGTGGCTCAGGCCACCAGATCGGCGGCGATCGCGGCGAGCGCCTTGCGTGCGTCTTCGGGCGACAGCCGCGCCTGCAGGCCGCGCTGACCGCCGTTGAGGTAGACGTAGGGTTCGGTGAGCGCGCTGCGTTCGATCGCGGTCGGCAGCCGCTTGCGCTGGCCGAACGGGCTCACGCCGCCGACCTTGTAGCCGCTGATCCGCTCCGCGTCGGGCACCGGCATCATGCTCGCGCTCTTGCCGCCGAAGGTCGCGGCGACTTTCTTCATGCTGAGCTCGCGATCCGACTGCAGGATCACGCAGACCGGCTTGCCGTCGACGAGCGCCAGCAGCGTCTTGAGCACGCGCGAGGGCGGCTCGCCGAGCGCTTCGGCGGCTTGCAGGCCGACGCGCGGGCTATCGGGGTCGTAATCGTAGCGGCGGGTTTCGAAGGCGACGCCGTTGTTGGCGAGCCAGAGCGTCGCCGGTGTGCCTTTCGACATCAGGCGCGGCTGCCGCGCGCGAACCAGACGCCCGAGGCCTGCGCGATCAGCTGATCGCCCGAGCGCACTTCGCAGCGCACGAACGACAGCTTGCGCCCGCTCTTGGGCAGCACCACGACGATGTCGAGCCAGTCGCCTTCACGCGTCGGGCCGACGAAGTCGATGTTCAGCGAAGCGGTCAGGAAATCCGCCGGCACCGGAGCGAGCTGGTGCACGCTCGAACCCATGGTGATGTCGAGCAGCGCGGCCAGCGCCCCGCCGTGCAGGATCGAAAGCTGGTTCAGGTGCTGGCGCCGGACCTGCCAGCGATAGCCCATGCCCTCGACGTCCGGGCGGTGATAGACCGGACCCAGCAACTGGTGGAAGGGGTTGCCGTCGTCGGCAAGCAGCTCGTAATCGTCTTTCATCGGGGTGGCGCGAAATGGGAAAGGAGCCGCAAGGCCCGCCTGTTTGCCGACATTCTATGCAGGTTCACGGGCTTGAATGGAATCGGAATAGGCCAGCACGCCGCCGATGAAAGTCGCACGCACGAGCTCGCGGCGCAGATCGGTGCGGGCGCGGGCCCAGCCGCGATCGAGCAGGCAGAGGTCGGCGGCGCGGCCGACCTCCACGCGCCGACGCTCGTGCAGGGCTTGCGGGTCGCGCAGATAGCAGTCCAGCGCCTGTTCGGGCGTCAGCGCCTCGTCGGCGCCGATCAGATGGCCGCCGCGCGTGCGGCGCGAAACCGCGGCGCTCATCGAAGCCCAGGCGTCCCAGTGCCCGAACGCCGAATCGCTGCCGGCCGCGAGCGTCACGCCGGCGCGCAGGAACGAGCGCAGCCGGTACAGGTGCGGCAGCTCGCTGGCGTCCATCGCCGCGCGGTATTCGTCGCCGCGCTCGGACACGAAATGCGGTTGGCTGACGACGGCCAGGTCCAGGCGCGCGATCTCGTCGACGAAGGCATCGGAGGCGACCGAGGCATGCTCGATGCGGTCGCCCTTGCGAGCCCCGGCCTCGTCGATCGCGGCGATCGCGTAGGCGAGCTCGGCTTCGGTCGCGCAGTGGATCGCGATCGGCCGGCCCTGCTCGTGCGCGAGCCCGATCAGCGCGGCGGCCTGTTCGAGCGGGGCGAAATCGGCCTCGTGCAGATGCAGCTTCACCGCGCCGAGCCGGATGCCGGGCGCGAGCGCGAGCCCGGCGAGTTCGGGCAGGCCCGCGAGCAGCAGGCGCTGGGGCAGGGCGCCGCAGGCCCGCTGGGCCGCGAAATGCGCGGCCATGAACGCATCGTTGCGCGGCGACATGTCGGTGACGCCGGTCACGCCGACGGCGGCGAGTTCGCGTCCGACGCGATCGAGCGCCGGCGGCTCGCTGCGCAGGGCCTGCTTGAGCCAGGCGTCGGAATCGAACAGCCGGCCCGTGTAGCGGCCGTCGACGCGTTCGAGCCCCGGTGGCGCGGGCACGGCCGCGAGCAGCCGATCGAGCGCGGCCGAATTGAAGAACCACATGCGGCCCGAGCGATGCTGGATGCGCAGCGGACGCTCGCGCACGATCGCATCGAGCATCGCCGCGTCGAGCGGGCCGCAGAGGCTTTCGTGATAGCCGGTGCCACGCAGCCAGCCGCTGCCGGGCGCCTGCCGCAGGCATTGCGCGAAGGCCTGCGCATCGGCGACTTCGGGCGGCCCGCAGCGCCGCGATTCGAACGAGGCCGCGAGCGCCATCAGGTGCAGATGATGATCGTGCAGGCCCGGAATCAGCAGGCCGCCGTTCGCGTCGATGCAGGTTTCGTCGTCGCGATCGAGCCTGCCGATCTCGGCGATGCGCCCGTCGCGCAGGCGCAGGTCGGCGATCGAGCCGTCTTCGAGTTCGGCGTTGCGGATCAGCATGCCGGGCTCGCGTAGCGCGCGGTGTCGCGGCCGAATTCGGCCGCCGCTTCGAATGCACGAATGCGCGTGCGCGCGAATGGCTGGCCGACCGCGGCGCTCCAGGCGCGCAGATCCTCGGCGAGCGCTTGTGGCGCCGAGCGGCGGGCGCCCGCCAGCGCATGAGCGACGACCCGGCTCATCGCCACCGCATGGCGTCCACCGCGGCGCGATCGCCAGGCTTCGAAGGCGAGCGCCGCGGCATAGATGCCGGTCAAGGGGTCGGCGATCGCGTCGCCGACGAAGCCGATGCTTCCGCTCGCTTCCTCGAGCGCAGCCGAAAGCCCGGCCGCCACGCCGCAATCGTCACCGAAGCCGATCCAGTTGGCGGCCTCGCCGGTGGCGCCGTGGCCGGTGATCGAAATCCAGCTCAGGCCGGGCACTTCGTCGACGAAGCGTTCGGCCTCGATGCCGAGCTGCCGCAATGCGCGCGGGCGCGCGGCCTCGATGACGATGTCGGCGCTCGCGATCAGCTTTCGCAAGGCCTGCAGTTGCGCGGCATCGGCGAAATCGAGCACCACGCTGGCCTTGCCCTGATTGAGCAGCGAGAAGAACTCCGGCGCGCCGCCGCGCATCGCATCGGGCCTGCGCAGGCTTTCGACCTTGATGAGCTCGGCGCCCGCGAGCCACAGCAGATGGCCGCACAAAGGCCCGGCCCACAGCGCGGACAGATCGACGACTCGCGGTGGCCGGCCGCTGTCGCGCGTCGCCGGCAGGCCGTCGTGCAGGCGAACGCTGGGCTCGGCCTCGTCGTGCTCGGCCGCATGCACGGCCGAAATCGCCAGCCCGAGCAGGCGGCCGCGTTCGACCAGGCCCGCGGCGCGGCTTTGCGCGATGAGCGCGGCGATCGCCGCGTCGTCGTCGGTGTCGACATCGTCGCGTTCGAACAGCGCGGGCAGCAGTTCGCGGTCGGTCGCCCGGCTCAGGCTCAGCGCGAGGCGGTCGTCGGCGGCCTCGAACAGCGCGCAATTGGCCGAGGCGGCGATGCGCGCTGGAACGCGGTAGCCGGCCAGTGTCGCGCGTTCACCGAGCAGCGTCGGCGCATCGAGCGACTGCAGCGCGGGCGCTGCGCTGAGCCGGGCGAGGCGGCCAAGCCAGGCATCGGCGATGTTCGCGAGCGGGATGGCAGGAGCGTTCATGAATGCGATTGTCCGCAAAAAGCGCAGCGATCACGAGACATTCGGACCTGCGGCGCGGCAAGACAGCGGCCTGCTGCGATGCGGGCGAGGTCGCACCGAGCTGCTCGCGCGCTTCCGACGCAGGCGTTTCTAGACGTCCTTGGCGCCCATGCCGCGAAAAACCGTCGCCATCAGTCTTTTCACGCGAGTTTCGCCGGCCTGGGTCGGCGGGATTTTCCAAAGAGAGCTCATCAGCATGACGAAGTCCTCGGGATCCGCTTCGGGTGCAAGGTCGCCAGTGCTTTTGCAGGCGTCCATGAGCTGGCCCAAGGCAGCCAGCATCTTCTGGTAGTTGGCCTGGAAATCCTGGCCGGCCATCGCCGCATGCAAGGTGTCGGCGACGCCGTGCTTCATGCGCCCGAACCTCGCGAGCCGGTCGCACCACAGGCGCAAGGCCGCGAGCGGCAGGTGCTTGGCGAGCAGCGACGGAGCGAGCGCGACCAAGGCATCGATCTCCTTCCGGTACACGCTCAGGACCAGGGATTCACGGTTCGGAAAATGGCGATACAGCGTTCCGGCACCAACGCCAGCAGCCTTGGCGATCGAGTTGAGCGAGGCCTGCGGATCGGCGGACAGCGCATCGCGCGCAACGTCGAGGATGCGGTCCCGATTCGCTTTCGCGTCAGCACGAAGATTGTCGTCGCCCATGATTTCCTTGACCAAGCGGAGAGTTCTCCGGTACGGTGCCTGCGCAAACGGAGAGCTATCCGTTTTTATCCCGCCGGGAGGAACTATGCAATACATCAAGCTTGGCCGCACGGGTCTCGAGATTTCCCCGATCTGCATCGGCTGCATGGGCTTTGGCGATCCGTCGCGCGGCCATCCGGGCTGGGCTCTCGGCGAGCAGGCCAGTCGTGACCTGATCCGCCATGCGATCGAGGCCGGCATCAACTTCTTCGACACCGCCAATCTGTACTCGCAGGGCACGAGCGAAGAGACCCTGGGCCGCGCGCTGAAGGATTTCGCCCGGCGCGAGAGCGTGGTCATCGCCACCAAGCTGGCGGCGCCCATGCGCTCGGGTCCCAACGCCCGGGGCCTATCGCGCAAGGCGATCATGACCGAGATCGACCAGAGTCTCGGCCGGCTCGGCACCGACTACATCGACCTCTACCAGATCCATCGCGCGGACCCGACCACGCCGTGGGAGGAAACGCTCGAGGCGCTGCACGACCTCGTGAAGGCCGGCAAGGTCCGCTATCTCGGCGCGTCGTCGATGATGGCCTGGGAATTCTCCAAGGCGCGCCATCTGCAGAAAGCCAATGGCTGGGCGAAGTTCGTGTCGATGCAGAACAACTACAACCTGCTCGCACGCGAGGAGGAGCGCGAGATGTTGCCGCTGTGCTTCGACGAAGGCGTGCAGACGCTCGTCTACAGTCCGCTCGCCCGTGGCCGGCTGGCCCGGCCCTGGGGCGAAGCGACGGCGCGCTCCGAAGCGGAGCCGTTCGCCGCGGTGCTTCATGAACACGCCGGTACACAGGCGAGCGATCGAAAGATCGTCGACGCCGTAGGCGACATCGCCGCCGCGCGCGGTGTGAGTCGCGCGCAGGTCGCGCTGGCCTGGCTGCATCGCAACCGCGTCGTCGCCGCGCCGATCGTGGGGGTTCTCAAGACCAGCCATATCGACGAGGCCATCGCGGCGCTGTCGATCGATCTGCACGACGAGGAGGCGGGGAAGCTGGAGGCGGCCTATACGCCGAGGCGCGATATCCAGGGCATCTCGGACCCCACGGCTCTCGCGCGCATGGCCGCCGCGAGCGGCGTCAAGCTCGCCGCAGCCTGATCGAAAGCCGTCGGCAAAAAAATCAACCGGATTCAACCGAATTCAACGAAAAAACAAGGATGCAATCATGACGATCTTGGTAACGGGTGGTACGGGCCTCGTGGGCTCGCGTTTGTTGCGGCGCCTGGTCGAGTCGGGAGTGGAATGCCGAGCGCTCGTGCGCGCCGGCAAGCAGCTTCCGTCCGGCGTGATCCCGGTGGTCGGAGATCTTTTCGATCCGGCTTCGCTCGCGTCCGCCGTCGAAGGCGTTTCGGCCATCGTGCATCTGGCCGCCGTGTTCCGCACGGCCGACACCGACGAGATCTGGAAGGCCAACCTCGAAGGCACCCGCCAGCTGATCGCCGCCGCCCAGCAGTTCGCGCCACAGGCACGCTTCATCATGGCGAGCACGGGCCTGGTCTATGACGCGCACGGCCAGCGGCCCGGCCGCGAAGACGATGCCGCCGATCCCCAGCTGGCGTATCCGGCGAGCAAACTCGCGGCCGAGAACCAGCTCCGCGCCAGCAAGCTCAACTGGTCGATCCTGCGGCTCGGCTTCGTCTACGGCGACGATGACGGCCACCTGCAATCGGTCCCCAAGCTGGCCGGCGCGTACAAGTGGCATCCCGCCAGCAGGCTGAGCATGATTCACCATCGCGATGTGGCGACGATCGTCAGGCTCGCGCTGGAAGGTGCGATGGACCGGCGCATCGTCAATGTGACCGACGAATCGCCCATGTCGATTTACGAAATCGCAGCGCTGGTCGGTGAATCGATACCGCCGTCGTCGGACCCCTTGGCGAACCCGTGGTGGGGCCAGATCGATGGCACGCTCGCGCGCAGCCTGGGCTTTCAACCGGCGGTGGCGACGGCCTACCAGGCCGCGCGCGAGAACGCGCTGTGAAATCCCGCGACCGCCCTACCAGATGAAGCCTGGATTCGGGCGCCCCCTGAAGCGCCCACTATTCGTCGTCCTGCCCGGAGTTCTCGCCGTGACCGCCTGCGCCGCTTGTTTCCAAAGCCCACCGTCTCGCTATGAGCACTCGCGGCAGCAACGCGATGGACGCTTCCACAACGCGCTGCCGCGCCCCGCCGTGGGCTTGTGGCAGGGCGCGAAGCTGGCCTGGACTTTCCTGTTCGCCAAGCCCGCGGGCACCATGCCGGGCCGGCCGATTCCAGTGCGCGCGCTCGATCTCGCGCAACTGCAGGCCGCGCCCGATCGCAGCCTGTATCGCCTCGGACATTCGACCGTGCTGATGAAGCTCGGCGGACGCTACTGGATCACCGACCCGGTGTTTTCCGAGCGCGCCTCACCGGTGCAGTGGGCCGGTCCCGCGCGCTTCCACGCGCCGCCCATCGCGATCGAGAACCTGCCGCCGATCGCGGGCGTGATCCTGTCGCACGACCACTACGATCATCTCGACCGCGCCGCCGTCATGCAGCTGGCCGCCAAGACCGGCCGCTTCGTGACGCCCCTGGGTGTCGGCGATCAGTTGATCGCCTGGGGAGTGGATCCGGTCAAGGTCGAGCAGCTGGACTGGTGGCAATCGACCGAAGTCGACGGCCTGCGATTGACGGCCACGCCGGCGCAGCACTTCTCAGGGCGCGGCCTGACCGACACGGATCGCAGCCTGTGGGCTTCGTGGGTCGTTCAGCACGCGGACCTGCGCGTGTTCTTCAGTGGCGACAGCGGCTACTTCGACGGCTTCAAAGCGATCGGCGATGCCTACGGCCCGTTCGATCTGACGCTGATGGAGACCGGTGCCTACGATGAGCGCTGGGCCTTCGTGCACATGCAGCCCGAGGAGACCTTGCAGGCCCATCTCGATCTGCGCGGTCGCTGGCTGCTGCCGATCCACAACGGCACTTTCGATCTGGCGCTGCATCCGTGGGAACAGCCTTTCGAGCGAATCGCCGCTCTGGCGGCTGCGCAAGGCGTCGCATTGACCACGCCCGTCATGGGCGAGCGGATCGACATGCTGGCACCGGTGACGGGCAGCTCATGGTGGAGGGACGCTGCGCTCCGATGAGCGAGCCTGCACTTTCATCGAGCGGTTCTCAGCGGCCGGCCTGCGACAGCCATCGCCTGGCTTCGACGAACAGGGCGCGCGACTCGTCGGTGTTGTCGACGATCTGCCCGGGTTGTATCGCATACCCTTTCTGGCTCAGCGACAGGGCCAGATATCGATAGGCAGGATCGTAGGCATCCTCGTCGATGAAAAAACCGATCAGCCAGAATCGCAGGGAAGGCCCGACGCTATCCATCCTGTCCTTCTGGTAGATGCAGAGTCGGCGCGCGATACGCCAGACGTCGGCCCTTTTTTCGACGAAGTCGAAGAACTGGGCCTCCGAGGACACGTCGAGCTCGATGCCGAGCGGTCCGCGCGCCCTGGCCTGGATCGTGACCGGCGTGATCGCGATCGCGCGATCGCCGGCGATGTCGATGATCGAGGGCTTCATGACATGGGACGAAGCCGCCCCGCTTTGCGCCATCGCTCTGGACGCCTCGACGAAGCCCGGGAACTTTCCCTTGAACCACGACACCTGAATCTCGCCGTCATGGTGGAACGTATCGAGTAGATCGGACCACATGCCGTGATCCCGGAAGTATCCCCACTTGAGAATGAGTTGACCGATGTCGGAGCGGGCTTGGTAAGTTGCGTTCACGTTTGGGGTCGACAAGGCGCGGTGGGTTTCCGCCGCGTTGACGGGCCCGAGCCCGAACGACAGCGTGAGAAGAAAGGCTGAAAGGATCGCGGCAGACTTCATGATGCGCTCGCGCTCGATGGCGGCTGGGCTGATCGGCGAGGTCGCCAGCGCGATGCGATGCTCACGCGCGCCATAGGAAACCAGGCCCTGGAAGATGATGACCGTCGTCGCTGCCGACCTCGCGCTCGATCAGCCGGTTGAGCTTGGCGTTCATGGTCATCACGAGCTCGCGGACCGCCTCGGGTTCGCGCGCGAGGTTGCGGGTTTCGCCCGGGTCTTCCTGCGTGTCGTAGAGCTCCAGGTCGTTGCGCGCGATGAGCTCTTGCCAGCTTCGTGGCGTGTGGTGCTGGGTCGGTGCGAAATAGCGCACGAACTTGTAGCGGCCGTCGTAGACGCCGCGCATCTGCCCGCGCTTGCTGAGCAACCCGCGGAACTGCGGCTTGCGCAAGGCCAGCAGGCTCGTGGCGCCGCTCTTCTTGCGCTCCTCGTCGAAGGCCAGCGCCGCGACGTGGTCCTGGTAGATGAAGCTGGTCCAGTGCATCAGCAGGCCGTCGTCTTGCTCACCGCGTGACGCCTGCGTATCGCGACGCAGGATGACACCGCTGAGATCGCGCCCGACCAGCTCGGGAACTTCGCGCTTCACCGTTTCGGCCGGCACACCGGCGAGGCCCAACAGCGTCGGCGCCATGTCGATGTGACTCGCGAGCGCAGTCGTCGAGGCTGCGGCGGCGAACTGCGGATGACGAACCAGCAGCGGCACCTGCATGGCTTCGCGATACGGCAGCGCGCCTTTGCCGCGCAGCCCGTGCACGCCAAGCATCTCGCCGTGGTCCGCCGTGAAGACCACGATGGTGTTGCCGGCCTGGCCGCTGGCATCGAGCGCATCGAGCAGGCGCACGATGTGCTGATCGCTCTCGCGAATGCAGTTGTAGTAGTAATTCACGAACTCGCGGCAAACCTGCTCGTTGTCGTAGGGCAACTGGCCCATCGCGATCTCGTCGCAGAGCGCGTATTCGGTCGCGGCAGGAACCCGCGTGCTCAGATCCACAGGCCCGAAATTGGCGGGCAGGGGATAGCCGAGATCCTGCTGGTAGAGCGCGGTCTGCGGCGGTCGCGCGAGATCGTCCGGATAATGGATCTTGCGCGTTGCCGTCATCTCCGGCCCCGACGTGAAGTACATGATGTCGTGCGGATTGACGATGTTGACCGCCGCGAACCAGGGCTTCTCGTGGCCCGCCTGGGCCTGCAGGAAAGCCACTGCCCGATCGGTGGTATCGGTGTCGTCGCGATGGCCGCCGAGTACGCCGTCGAGCTCGTGCGTGGTCCCCACTTCGTCGAAGCCGAAGCTCTGGATCTCGTCGCGCACCTGCTCGGCCGTCCAGGCCGCGTGCTTGTGACCGTAGAGCCGGCTCAAATGCCATTTGCCGAAGTAGGCGGTGCGATAGCCCGCGGCGCCCATCAGCGTGCCGAGCGTGGGCGCATCGCGCTTGAGCGTCGGCGCGTAAGGCAGCGGAATGTTGTCCCAGACGCCGTTGTTCTGAGAGTGCTGGCCCGTATAGAGCACGGCGCGAGCGGTCGAGCAGACCGGCGTGGGTGTGAGCGCACGCGAGAAGCTCAGCGACTCGTGCTGCAGACGAGCGCGGCCGGGACAATGCGTATCGATCAAGCCTTGCGGAAGCAGCGACCAGCCCTGCTCCTGGTCGCTGGTCACGAGCAGGATGTTGTAGGGCTTGCTGCCCGCAGCGACGGGAAGATCGAGCTTGGGCTGCTTGCGGCCGTGCATGCCGAGCCCCACGCCGACGACTCCCGCGGCAGTCGCCGCGCCGATGCCGCCGAGCAACTTGCGACGCGACAGGCTCATGCCCTGGCTCCCGGTGATTTCGTCGAGGTCACATCTGTTTTGGAATGCATGTGCATTGGCCTGTCTCCCGGCGGATATCGATTCGGCAAGCGAGTGCTTACCAGCTGCGGATCAGTCGCAGTGCCACACCGCGGCTGACCTGCGCATTACGTGCATAGAAGGTATCCGCATAGCTGATGTTGATGCCTGCGCGCTCGGTGAGGCGGATCGCCGCGAAGGGGCCGCCGCTGTAGGTGCGAAGCCGGAAAGACCGTTCGGGGGCACCGGAGCCGCTGTCGTCGGTGGTCTGGATCAAGGCCACGGCGTTGAGCCCGAACGCGAAGCGACCGATGACTTTCTCGATCGCGAATTCGGTGTTGAAGAACTGCCCGGTCCGGATCTCGGTGTCCTTGTTGATGGTGTTCCAGCCGTAGCCCGTGCGATTGCCTATGGTGATGCCCGAAAAGCTGTCGTAAGACTGAGGCCCGAACGAATACACCATCGCGGTCTCGAGTCGGCTGGTGTAGTAGTTGAGGCTCGGGTTGGGAGCGCGATCGCTGCGGTACTCGCCATCGGGGATCGCCACCGCCAGATCGATGCCGTACCTGAAGCGTCTGTCCGCGCTCGTCCGCGTGAAGAAGAACGCGAAAACACTGTCGCTCAAGCCGCCGACCTCGCGGTTCTGGGCATCGAGTTCCGTCTGTTGCGTTGCGGCGACTTGCGTGGCGACACGATTCAACGATGTGTTCAATGCCGCTTGCAAGGGAGGCGGCAGCGATGGCGCAGGCTGCGGTCGCAACTGAACCGTTTGCTGCGAGATCGAAACCTCGCGGTCCATGCGCTGATACGCGCGGCTCAAACTGACGCCCAGGCGGTTCCCTTCGACGCCGGTGTCGAAGAGGTAGCCGATGATGAATCGATACTGCTGCGAAAGCTGTCGATAGTCGATTGCCGCCGGTCCCACGTCGACGTTGTAGGTGCCGTCGGGAATCGCGCCGCCTGTTGCGGCGCCGGTCGGCAGGGCGATCGACTGGCCGGGAACCGAGATGTGGTGGCCCTGGTCGTCCACGACCTTATAGGAGTCGAGATAACCCACTGCGACAGTGCCGAAGAATCCGATCTGCTCGAGATCGGCGGCCATCTCTCCACCCAGAACCGGCAGCGCGGCCTGGCGCAGTCGATAGCCTTCGGCCGCTGCGGACTCGTTACTCCAAGACAGGGCTTCGACGGCCAGCAAAAGAACGGCCGGCCCCGATGGGAAGAATCCCGCTTTGATCCTCATGAATCTCCTCCAGTAGTCCTTGTTGAATATCGGCAACGCGGCTCCGGAAAAGTCGCTCGGGCAGCGTGCGCTTTGTTTTTTCAATCGAGATCGACATCGATATTGATCTCGAGATTGCGATCGACGGCGCGGTGATCGAATCGGTATCGAGACTAGTCGGTCTCGCGAGTCGGACTGGGTTGCGTGTGCGGGGTACTCATCACCCGCGATGGGCAAGAGCAGGGACGGGTCGTGGCTGTGCTCTTCCACGACTTGCTGCTGCAGCAGCCAGTGCGACGTAGCGTCGTCAGGAACATGGGTTTCTCTCCGCACTTCGGGCCTTCGGTCTGGATTGCCGATGGTCACGAAGTGACGGGTAAACTCTATGGGGCCGCGGCTTATAATCGAAGATGCCTGAATCTTCGAGCTGCATAAGAAAATGAATCAGCTACTGTCGATCACCAAGCTCTCCGCGCTGAGAGATTTCCTCGAAGTGGTCGAGCGCGGCAGTTTGCGTGCGGCGGCGCGCCAGCTCGGCACCGCGCAGCCGACGATCAGCCGCAACATTCGCGAGCTCGAGCGGAAACTCGATCTGGAGCTGTTCGAACGCAGCGCGACCGGCACGCAGCTGACCGAGCTCGGCAAAGTCTTCTACGGCCGCGTCAAAGGCGTACAAGCGGAGCTGCAGCGCGCCCACGACGAACTCGAACAGTTGCGTGGAAACGGACAGGGCAGCGTTCGCGTTGCGCTGTCGTCGGTTGCGCAGATCACGCTGTTGCCCGGCGCCATGGCGGCATTTCGCAAGCGCTATCCGAAGGTGAAGCTCGAGATCATCGACGGCATGTTCGCCCGCATAGAAAGCGAGCTGCGCAACGGCGTCATCGACTGCTACGTCGGCCCCGTACCGCAGCAGATCAGCAGCGATTTTCGTGTCGAGAAACTGTTCGACAGTTCGCACGTCATCGTCGGACGAAAGAACCATCCGCTTGCACGGGCCCGGTCGTTAAGCGATCTCGCGGAGGCCGAGTGGGCGTCCATCGTCATCTCGGGCAGCGTCGGAAGCGATCTCGCGGCGCTGTTCGCGCATCATGGCTTGCCCGTGCCGCAACCGGCCGTGAAGGTGCATTCCGCGCTGTCGATGATGCTGGTCGTGTTCCAGAGCGATCTGCTCATGCTGGTGCCGCTGAGCTGGGTGCAATCGCCACTATGGACCGACACCCTGGTGCCGATTCCGATCGACGAGATCGCGCCAGCGCCCGCGATCTGCATGGTGCGCCGCAGCGCTCTGCCGCTGACGCCCGCTGCGGAACACTTCTGCGACATGATGCGCCGAGGCGCATCGCACTTGGACTTGCCGACTGGAAAACCCGCTCCTCGCCGCTCAACGAAAAAAAGCTGAAAGCGGCAGCGCGTGTCGACATGAGGGTTCCGTCACCGCGCTCGCCATGGTGGAGGAAGCGCGCTGTGCTCCGGTGAAGGCGATCGCACGCAGGTTATGGCCCGCGATCTGCGGGTGGCGTCCAGGTTTGCTCGAGCCTCAGCGGCGTCGGGCGCAATTTCAGCTGGGCCGCGGCCACTGCGTTGTTGAGGCCGGAGCATAGCAGCTGCGTGGTGCTGGGCCGCTCCGGCACCTCGCGTGCTTTGCGCTCCAGCGGATCGTACGCGGGCAGGATGCGCGGGAATGCGGCTCCGCGTAACGCGCCTCCCGGCAATGAGTCGTGCCTGAAGTGAACCGGCATGCGCTTGGCTGACGGCGCCCAGACCACATCGTCTCCGGTCCAGCGCAATGCAAGCGCGCGGCGCCGCCGGCTCCGATGACGGTTGCCGTAGCTGCCGTGCAGCGTGAGCGGATGGAACATCAGGATATCGCCCGGCACCATCTCCCAATCGAGCAGCTCGTAGAGCTCCGGGTTGGCGTTGATGTCCGGCACGTCGCTCATCTGCTCGTCGATGATCGCCGCGACGTAGTCCGGCGATATCGCCTTGAATCGTTGCGGCCAGCGATGCGAGCCTTTGACGTAGAGCAACCCACTGCTTTCACGCGTCACCGGATCGAGCGGAATCCAGAACGAGGTGATCTGCTCTCCCCGGATCGGCCAGAACGACAGATCCTGATGCCAGGGCGTCGGCGCATCGGTCCCGGGTTCTTTCACGAACATCTGGTCGTAGAAGAAGCGCACTTGTTCGGAGCCCAGCAGCTGCTGCGCCCAGTGCGCGAACGGACCGTAGTAGATGGCATCGCGAAGCTCGTCGATGCGCTTCCAGAGAAACGTATCCATCTGGTAGCCGCGCGTCTTGCGCGACATGAAGCGCCCCTGCACCGACAGCGCCGAGCGCGCGTGCTCGACGCCGCTTTCGATCAGCGCCAGCCAGTTCGGCGCGATCGCCTGCTGGACCATCAGCACGCCATCTTCGTGATAGCACCGAATCTCGGCCTCGGAGAGTCGGCGCAGCGGCGGGGTCGGATACGTCATCGTCATTCTCCGTCGAGAGCGCGTCAGAACTGGTAGCGAACGAAGGCCTGCGCGTAGTCTCGGTCGCGCATCAGGTTGGCCATGCCGGCGCCGAAGAACCAGGTGTAGCCGAGCGTGAACGACAGCGAATCGCGATAGCGCGCTTCGACGAGTGCATCGGCCTGCTTGCGTCCTTCGACGAAGTTGCCGCCAGGCCCCGGCGCGGTGCCGAGCATATCGTGGGCCCAGCTCAAGGTCGGCTTGAGGCTGATGTTGGGCAGCACGCTTTCGTAGCTGAAGATACCGATCACGCGATAGCCGGTCGAGAAGCGATCCGGAAACAGATCGCGATCCTGCTGATGCGGATTGAAGCGAATGCCGTCGGCGCCGTAGCTGCAGCTCGGATTGAGCGAGCAGGCCTGGCGACTGCCATCGGCGCCGGAGCCGTCCGCGCCGGCGCTTGCGTGATAGTAGGTTCCCGGCGCTTCGAACTGGAGCTGGGCTAGCGAAGGCAGGCCCGGCACCCAGGTCGCGCCCCATTCGCCGACGACGATGATCTGATCGGCGTTGACCCAATTGTCCGGCGACAGCACGCGCGAGACGCCGAGGTTGAACTGATAAACCGCCTCGCGCTCGTAACCGGCGATGTAGCAGTCGGCTCCACGGTGGTAATCGGCGAGCGTCATGCTCGTCGAGCACGGCGGATTTTCGCCGACCGCGCCGCCGCGATACGCCGTCACGAAGCTCGGGAACGCGCGCGCCGATCCCGGCACATGGCCGATGCCGACGTTGACGAGATCGGGATACGGCCGGTTGCCGTCGGCGTCGACGAAGTCGCTGTTGCCGTAGTTGATCGCATTGCCGTTGGCGTCGTAGCCGATGCCGACATTGAGCAGACCGGCCGAACCTGCGCAGCCGACATTGCGATCGTGGCAGCTCGTGAGCGTCGGGCCGAAGGCCGCGAACGCCAGGTCCTGCGTATCGATTTGCAGCGGCAGGTTCGGGCGGAACGCGATCTCGCCCTGTATCGAGTAGTCGCCGATCGTGGTGTTGAAGCTCGCTCCGATCAGGTGAATGTCCTCGGGATATTCGAGCTGGAAACGCGCGGTATCGAGCGGGGCCGCGCTGTCGGTCGCACCGGCGGCGGAATCGCCCGGTGACGTGAGCGCATGGACGAACGGAATGTCCGGGCAGGCCGCCAGAAACGACAGCAGGTCGGTCGCATCGATGCCGAGCGGGTTGCCTTGCGCGCGAGCGCAGCTCGCCTGCGTGGCGTAGAAGCTCGCGATCGGCAGGCGCGAGTGATAGTTCATGAAGTAGAGCCCGACCTCGACGCCGGAGCCGATCGACTCGAAGTAATACTTGAGCGCCACGCCGAACTGTCCGCTCGTGCGTGGGCGAGCGTCGGGTACGCGGTCGATGTTCGAGGTGGTATTGCTGAGCCCGGACAACGGCGAGTCGAGCGGGCGTCCGAGCTGCTCGGGGTCTTCGGCGACGTTGCCGGTGCTGATGCTGATCGAATCGATCGCATTGCGCGTGCCGATGTCGAGATCGGAGAAATAGCTGCCCGGCGCGACGGTTTCGACGCTTTTCCATTCGAGCTGGTAGAACATCTCCAGGCTCATCCCGCTCAAGGGTTCCAGGCTCACGAAGGCCATGTTGATCGGCGTGAAGACTTCCTCGGTGCTCTTGCCGATGCGATACAGATTGTTCGCGTTGACCGGGTTGGCCTGGTTGAGGCTGTTGATGACGAGCGTGGTGCTCTCGCCCCAGCTCACCGTCTGCCGCCCGAGCTTGAAGCTCAGCTTGCGCTCGCCCGCGATCGGAAGCTGGCCGAAGACATTGAGATCGAGCAGCTGAAAATCGGTGCCGATCTGGCGCAGCGTCTCGCCGTCGGAACGGCGCTCGCGCACGTCGCCGCCGGGGCCGTAGGAAAGGCGTCCGCGCTCGCTGGGCTCCCCCCAGGGCCGGCTCGAGATCAGGCCCGTCAGCAGCGACGTCGGCTGGGTGAGCAGTGTGCCGAGCGGGTCGGGCAGCATGATCGGCGATGACGGCGTCACGCGCCCGACCTCGAGCCGGTTCTGCGAGCTGATGCGGTTCGGATGCGTTTCGGTGAAGTGCTCGTTGGTGCCGTCGTAGAAGAACAGCGCACGTGCGAACAGCCCGTAGTCGCCACGCGTGATCGTCAGGTCCGATGCGAACTTGGTGACGGCGGAGAACACCGCGCCCTTGTCGTAGTTGAGGTTGCCGTCGTCGTTGTTGATCGAGGCGGCTCCCGACGCGGCGACGAGTGTCTGCGCCGGGAACAGCTGATCCTTGAACAAGCCCTGGCAGCTCTGGTAAGCGCCGTTCGGTCCGGTGCACAGCATCGGGTCGAGATTCGACTTCCCCACCAGATTGTTCGCACGACTTTCGGTGCGAACGCCGGCGCCGAAGCTCAGCGAATTGTTCAGCACCGCCGTCGCCGTCTCGCCAGCGATCGGAATTTCGAAACTCGCCGCATCGGCCGCGCCGCTCAAGGCGAGCGCGACCAGGGCCCAGCGTGTACGGACAGCAGGCTTGCTTGCCATCGTTCTCCTCCGCTTTCTGCTTATGCCGCTCTCGAGCGCGGCTCGTGCCGTGTCAGCAAATCGATGGAGGCGCGGACCAGGCGATCGGCTTCGCTCGCGGGGCCGTCGTGCAGCACGGTGCGGTCGGGCCTCACGACCGCGCACCATCCGGTCGCGGCGGCGCGTGGCATCAGCTGGATGTCGAGACATTCGTAGGCCTCGCTTGCACTCGCACCGGTGCCGTAGGCGCGCAGCTGTAGCGAGCTGCCGCCGATTGCGGACCAGGCCTGTCGCGTGGCCGGCGCGAGATGCGCGGATGCATCGACACCGAAGCCGACCAGCACGAGCCCGCTACCGAGCGCATCGTCGCTGAGCAACACCGTGCCGTCCGATCCGCGAACCAGGCCTTGCGGAATCTGCGCTCCGCGCTTGAGCCCGCCACGCCGCCGGCCGCGTACGAACAGGCCGTCCGGAAATTCGTTCTTGGGCTTGACGCCGAGTTCGTCGAAGTGCCGGCGCAGCGCGGGCAGCAGGCGAAGTGCGGCCATGCTGCCGTGCACGAGGATCGCCATGAGCTTGTTGCGCGGCATGACGAGCTTGCCCATGAACTTGGCGAGCCGGATCATCTTCGCCGCATGCGGCCGTCGCTCGATGTCGTAGCTGTCGAGAATCGCCGGGGCCGCGCGGCCGTCGATGACGCTGGCGAGCTTCCACGCGAGATTCATCGCATCGCGCAGGCCCGCCACCAGACCCTGGCCGACGAAGGGTGGCGTGACGTGCGCCGCATCGCCGATCAGGAACACGCGGCCGCGCGAGAAGCGCTCGCAGCAGCGCGCATGGAAGCGGTACACGGCCTTGCGCTCGATGCGGATGTCGTCGGTGTTCGCCCACTGCGAGAGCAGGCTCTTGATGGTGTCGTCGCGCTCCATCTGCTCGCGCGTCTCGCCGGGCCTCAGCATGAATTCCCAGCGCGTACGTCCGCCCGGCGCGACCATGTGCGGCGTCGGTCGCTGCGAGTCGCAAATGAATTCGACGTGATCGAAATCGCCGGGCACGTTGCGCGCATCGACGATCAACCAGTCTTCGGCATAGGTCCGGCCGGTGAAGCCCTGTCCGATCGCCTTGCGCACCTGCGATCCCGCGCCGTCGGCGCCGATCAGGTAGCGCGCGCGCACCGTGCGTTCGCGTCCGCCCGATTCACGCAATGCCACGGTTACGCAATCGCCTTCGTCGACGAAGCCGATCATCTCGGTCGCCAGCCACGCACGCACGCTGGCATGCGAGGCGACCAGGGCGCGCAAGGCGCGTTCGAGGTCGGGCTGGTAGAAGGTGACGAGCTTGGGGTGACCGTCGATGTCGCCGCGGGTGTTCACGCGTCCGAACAGGCCCACGTGCGGACACAGCATGCGCACCTGCGGAATCACGATCCTGTCGAAGGCGTCCTCGGCTAGACCGGTGGCCTGCAGAATGCGCAGCGCCTCGTTGTCGAGCGCGATGGCGCGCGGCGACATCAGGATGTCCGCGGCCTTGTCGATCACGAGCGTGCTGACGCCATAGCGGCCGAGCAGCGCCGCGAGCGCGGCACCGACCGGCCCATAGCCGACGACGAGCACGTCGACGGATTCGATGGTGCCGTGCATGGGACGGGTTTGCGATGAAGTATCGAGTGTCATCGGGGTGCTCAACTGCGGGCGACGAGGCGCAAGGCCAGCGCCGGCATCAGGCGCAGCAGCAACGGCAACACGCGCACGATGCCGGGCCGTACTTCGGCGACGCCTGCGAAGCTGCCGCGCAACGCGGCCCGGGCGACCGCATCGGCCGACAGCTTGCGCACCGATCGGTGCGCCACCGCGGGCGTATCGACGACCGGCGGCAACAGTTCCGTCACCGTGATGCCGATCGGAGCGAGTTGTCCGCGCAGCGAGAGGCAGAGACTGTGCAGCGCGGCCTTGGCGGCGGAATACAGCGGGGCGCGCAAGGTGGGAGCGAGCGCGTAGCCCGAACTCACCACGAGCAGGCGGCCGCCTGCCTGAGCGCGCAGGCCCGGCAGGAATTCGGCGATCAGGTTCACCGCGCCTTCGAGATTGCCGCGCAGCTCGCCCGACAGATCGAGCATCGCCAGGTTGGCGGTGGCGAAATTGATCTCGCGCAGGCCGCCTGCATTGCTGATGAGCAGGTCGATCGAGGCGGCGCGGCTTTCGACCTGCTGGGCGAAGCGGCGAACCGCCGTGCGGTCGGCGACATCGCAAACCATCGTGAAGACACCCGGGAAATCGCGTTCGAGCGCGGCGAGCTTGGCTGCATCGCGGCCGCAGGTGCAGACCTGCCAGCCGTCGGCATGCAGGCTCGCGACGAAGGCCCGGCCGATGCCGGAGGAGCCGCCGCTGATGACCGCGGTCTTGGCGGAATGCGTGCTCATGCGGACCTCACTCGATCGTGAACGGAAACGGAAAAGCCCCGAGCACGCGTCTCGCATCGTCGGGCGAGGCGCCCGGTTCGAGCACCAGGCGCAGCGTGAGGCCCTTGCTCTTGTCCTCGACGAGCTCGAGTTCGCGATAGGCCAGCGCGGCATCGCGCAAGGCGCTCTCGATCGCATCGCGCGTCTCGAGCTGCTTGAGCGCCGGCTTGTAGATCTTGCCGACCGCGGTCAGCGGCATTTGCCCGATCAGGCGCACCTGTTTCGGAATCGCGGCGCGCTCGGTGATCTCTCGGCCGAGGAAATCCACCAGCTCGCGCTCGCTCGTCGAGCGGCCTTCGCGCAATTGCACGTAAGCCACCGGCAGCTCGCCCGCATGCGCATCGGGCCTGCCGACCGCGGCCGCGATCTGCACGGCCGGATGACGATGCAGCGGCTCTTCGATCGTCAGCGGATCGATGTTGTGTCCGCCGCGGATGATCAGCTCTTTCTTGCGCCCGGTGAGCCAGAAATAGCCGTCGGCATCCTGGCGCGCGAGATCGCCGGTATTGAGCCAGCGCTGGCCGTCGCCGGTGTCCAGCCACAGGTTCTTGTTCTGCTCGGCGATGCGATAGCCCGCGAACACATTGGGCCCGCTGACGATCAGCACGCCCACTTCGTCGACCTGCGCGTCGCGCTGGTAGCGGCCGGAGTCGTCGAGCACCACGGCCTTCATCGGCTGGCCCGGCACGCGCAGGCCGATCGAGCCGATGCGGCGGTCGCCGAGCGGCGGGTTGACGCTGCTGACGCAGGTGGCTTCGGTCAGGCCGTAGCCTTCGAGAATCTTGATGCCGGTGTGCCGCTGGAAATTGCGGAACACTTCGACGGGCATCGGCGCGGCGCCGCACAGCCCGTACTCGAGCGAACTCAGGTCGCGCCCTTGCGTGGGCAATTGCAGCAGCGCGGTGTAGAGCGTCGGCACGCCACTGAAGAAATTGATGCGATGACGCTCGACGATTTCCCAGAAGCGTGGAATCAGTCCGGGCCCGCGATAGCCTTGCGGCGTGCCGAGAATCACGTGCGCGCCTTTCGAAAACGGCAGCAAGCCGGTGACGAGCACGCCGTTGACGTGAAACAGCGGCAGGCCGCAAAAGACCACCTTGCCGGGACCGACGCCGTCGCCGAGGAAGGCGCCGGCGCTCCAGGCGTTCGCGACTTCGTTGCGGTGACGGCGAACCGCGATCTTCGGCAGGCCGGTGGTACCGCCGGTGCAGAAGTACGAGGATTCGTCGTCGCCGTCGATGTGTCGTCCGCTGTTGAGTTCGCTGCCGTTTTCACGGCGGATGGCGCTGCCGAAATCGTGGGTCGAGATCGACGCCGGAATCGCGCCGCGCAATCCCTTGCGGCCATGCAGCCGCCACGCTTCGCGCTTCTGCAGAAGACGCGCGGCGAGCCCGCGAAGGCCGCGCACACGATCGGCGAGATTGACGAGCACCAGGTGTCGCACCGAACGCAATTGCGGCAGCACCGGTGCGAGCTTGGTCCAGACGTCGGTGTTGGGGAACGGGGCCAGCGTCACCAGCACTTTGGCGTTGGTGGCGTTGATGAGTTCGGCCAGCGCCGGGCCTTCGAGCAGCGGATTGAACGCGGCGACGATGCCGGCCGCTTGTCCGCCCCAGATCACGAAGTGCGTCTCGGGCAGGTTGGGCAGCACGAAGGCGACGACATCGTTCTTTCCGACGCCGAGGCGGTTGAAGAAGTTGGCCGTCTGCGTGATGCGCGCGAGCAACTCGCGATACGTCCAGGTCTCGGGCCGCCGATGCTCCTCGGTGGTCAGGAAGAAGCTCAGCGCGGGCGCGTCGGGGTCGATCTTGGCGCCTTCGCGGAGCATCGCGTAGGTGCTCTGCGGCAGGTCCACGGGCAAGCCGGCCTCCTCCGCGCGCTCGACGTCGCGGATCGTGGCGATTCCTGGCATGTCAGCTCTCGGTGATGATGCGGTTGCGCTGGCGGCCGAGGTCGATGGCACCATCCGCACTGCGGATGCTGGCTTCGACGATGTCGCCGGCCTTGAGGTACTGCGTGCGCTGGGCCTGCACCTTCATGAAGATCGCCCACTTTTTGGCTTCGGGCAGCAGCGCGCCGATCTTCTGCTTGGTCGGCGACGGGATCGACAGCGCGCAACCCGAGGGTGTGCCGGTGGCGAGCAGATCGCCGGCATCGAAGTCGTGCACGCCCGAGAGTTCGGTGAGCGTTTCGGCCGGACCGTAGACGAGGTTGCGCGTGCTGTCCTGCTGGCGCAGCTCGCCGTTGACGGTGAGCTTGAGCTGCAAGTCCTTGAGCGCGCCGATGCTGCTCGCGTCGAGCAGCGTGAGGTAAGGCCCCACCGGGCCGAAGGTCCGGAACGACTTGCCCTTGTAGAACTGCATCTGCGGAATCTGCACGTCGCGCGCGGAGTAATCGTTGACGATGACGATGCCGGCGACGAATTCGTGCAGGTTCTGGTCGGTGACGCGAACACGCGCATCGATGCGGCGCCTGATCACCAGGCCCAGCTCGATTTCGTAGTCGAGAAAGCGCACGGACTTGGGCTGGATCACCTCGCTGTCCGCGGCGACGATGCAGCTTGAGGCCTTGGTGAAGATCATGTTGTAGGCCTTCGCGTCGGGGTCCATGCCCGACTCGATCATGTGCTGCCGATAGTTCGCGCCCTGGCAGACGAACTGCTGGTTGCGCGTGATCGGCGATAGCAGGCGGATCTCGCCGAGCGCGAGGCCTGTGCCATCGAGGCCGCGCAGCGATTCGATCGTGTTGGCGCGCAGGAAATCGCCGGTGGTGGCGAAATCGCCGGGCACCTCGATCACGCGGTCCTTGCGCAGCACGCCCCAGCGATGGCGGTCCTGGTATTCGTAGCGGACGATGTTCAAGCTCATGAGGCGTTCTCCGGGCGACGCAGAGGTTTCGGAATGGGGAAGCGGGCGGACGTCGGCGGGCGTCGCCCTGTCGGCTCGTGCGGAAGCGATCGCGCACCAGCCGAGGCTTGCAGCGGCGCCTTGCAGCCAGCGGCGCCGTGACAGCGAATGAAGCTCGGGTTCACGGCCGCCAGCGTCCGGCGCCATCAGCCGAACAGCCGAGCCAGCGTCATGAGCTTGGCCAGCGACAGGTCGGGGCTGCGCCGCAGGTTGCGCAACAGCGCGGCGATCGCGCTCGGCGTCATCCTGGGCTTGGTGAACGAGCGCGGCATCGGCTGCCCCCATTGCGACATCGCATCGCGCGACACCGGATGGATGCCGGTGGGCCTGTCGGCGGTGAACAGATCACCGTCGCAGTAGTGCTCGTGCTTGTCGCCCCAGGGGTCCTGCCAGTAGTCGAAGATCTGGCTGCCCAGAATGTGCCGGCCGATGCCCCAGGCGTGCTTCCAGCCACGCTCGCGCAACACGCGCTGGCCCATGCCGACCGCATCGGTGTCGACGAGCTCGTAGGCGCTGTGGCTGTAGAGCGGCATGAAGCCCTGGGCGAGCGCGAGCGTGTGGTGGTCTGCCGCTTGTTCGCCGAGGTCCAGGCGCAGGAAGCTCACGGCCGGAGAGCCATCGGGCAGTACCTGTACGTCGCTCGGAATCAGTCCGAGATGCTGCGTGTACCAGCCGCAGGTCGCCTGGTAGTCGGCGACCTCGAGCACGCAATGGCCCAGGCGAATGACTTCGGGCGGCGAAGCGGGCGGGCGCTGCGTGCCGTTGATTCGTCGTCCGTGGCCCGCGTGATTGAAATGCAGCGGCCCGCGATGCGGCTGCTCGGGCACCGGCGTCTGCGCGCACACCACTTCGACGACGAAGCCCGAGGGATCGAGCAGCGACAGGCATTCGCCGCCGCCCGGATGCTCGGCGCTGCGGATCGGCGCCGAGGCGCAGGCGTCGGCGAGCGCCTCCAGATCGCGCCGATGCGCGACCGTGAAGCCCATGCCGACGAAGCGCGGACGCTCGGCGCGCTCGATCCGGTAGCAATACGGCGCGGCCGAGGTGCCGCGCAGGTACAGGCGATCTTCGCTGCGATGCGCGACCGACAGGCCGAAATCGGTCAGGAAGGACTCGGCCGGGCCGAAGTCGGGGCGCTCGAAGATCAGGTAGGCGAGCGAGGTCGCCTTTGCCGTCGGGCTCGGATGCCGGGCGGGTTGGAGGGCTCGAAGTTCGGGCATGGATGCTCCTGGTTCACGAGGACGGCGAGGCGAAGTCCAAGGAGTCGCTTGCCGCATCGCCGCGCCGCTGGCGCCGCCATACAAGCTCCTCGTCGGGGGCGATCTGCGTCGCCTGATTGAAACTTTATGCATATTTGAATAAATCTTCAAGTATGAAAAATTGCACTACAATGAGGGCTTCACCCAGCCGGCAATCCCATGAGTCGTTCAGCCCGAACATCGCCGAGCGCCAAGCGCACCCAGAAGCGGGCCTCCGCCCCGGCGGATGCGACCGTGGGCGACGAGCAGCCGCGCGAGCCCAGGGAGCCCCGCGGCGCGCGCCGGCGCCGCGAGACGCGGGAGAAGCTGATCGAGGCTGCTTTCAGCCTCATGGCCGAACGCGGCCTGGATGCGGTGACGATCAACGAGATCACCGAGGCGGCGGATGTCGGCATCGGCTCGTTCTACAACCACTTCGAATCCCGCGAAGCCTTGCAGGCCGCCGTGATCGACACCGTGTTCGAAGAGTTCGCCGATCATCTCGACCGGCTCGTGGTCGCGATCGACGATCCGGCCGAGGTCATCGCGATCTCGGTGCGCCATACCGTGCTGCGCGCGCAGCACGAGCCGCTTTGGGGGCAGTTCCTCGTCAAGGAGGGCCTGTCGACGCGAGCCCTGACCCGGGGGCTCGGCGCGCGCCTCGCTCGCGACATCCAACGCGGAATCGCCAAGCGGCGTTTCAGCACGCCCGATCCGACGATGAGCCTGATCACGCTCGGTGCCGGTGTGCTCGGTGCGATCGCCGCCGTGCTCGAAACCCAGAAACCGGATTCGATGCTGCAGTCGCTGGGCCTCGACCGCGGCAGCGCGGCCGAACGCGCCGCCGCCATGCTGCTGCACGGACTCGGCCTGAGCTTCGATCAGGCGGACGTCATCGCCCGCCTGCCGTTGCCGGAAATCTAGTCTCGACTTTCATCGCCCTGTCGAGCGGCAGACTCACCAAGATGCTCGTCGTCGTACGGCGTACCTTGCCGGACCGCCTGATGGATCGCAGGATCCATCGAGGGCTAGTTTGCGGTCAGCCGCTCCGACTCGGCCCACAGCCTCGCGGCCGTGGCCGTTTCGAGGGCCTGGGGCGGAATGCGGGCGAGCACGGGATAGCCGCGCGTTTCGCCGAGCTTGTCCGGGCCATAGTAGGCGCCCGCTCTCGCCTGGGCCGAAGTCGCGGCGTACAGCGTCGGCCAGGCTCCCTGTGCGGCCGGCTGGAACAGGAACCACAGGTAACGGCGCAGCATGCCGGGGGCGCTCCATGCACCGGCTCCGTTGGGCAGCAAATCGGTGCGCGAAATGCCGGGATGCGCGGCCAGGCTTTGAATGCCCCACGCGGCTTCATCGCTGCGGCGCTGCAGTTCGAACGCGAACATCAGGCAGGCCAGCTTCGATTGGCTGTAGGCCGGCATCGGTTTGTAGTCGAGTTCGGAGTTCAGATCGTCGAAATGGATCGCGCCGTTTCTCGCCGCGATGCTCGATACGTTCACCACGCGTGGCGCCATGCCCTTGCGTAGCAGCGGAAGCAGGCGGGCGGTCAACGCGAAGTGACCCAGGTAATTCGTACCGAACTGAAGCTCGAAACCATCGGCGGTCGTCAGCCGCTTCGGGGGCGTCATCACGGCGGCGTTGTTGATCAGCAGGTCGAGCTGCGCCTGCTGGCGTTGCAACCGGCTCGCGAAAATTTCGACGGACCGCAGGCTGGCCAGGTCCAGCGTTTCGAAGCGGATCGCGGCATCCGCGACGCGGCTCCGGATCTGGGCCACGGCCGCTTCGCCCTTGATCGCGTTTCGGCCCGCGATGACCACATCGACGCCAGCGCGGGCGAGTGCGAGCGCGGTCTGGAAACCAAGTCCTCCCGTTCCGGTCACAACTGCCGTGCGACCGCGTTGGGAGTGGATGTCAGCGGAAGTCCATCTCGACATGGTGATGCCCTGGAAGATCGAAGAAGAGTGGACTGGGTGCCGATGAGCGACGGTCATGACGCGCCATTGACGGCCGGGCGCTTTCTGTCATGTCCTTGCGCTCACCTCGCTTGCAGTCGACACCATCAAGCTAGAGGGAATGCCCCGTGAGCAGAATGCCCGATACCTCAATAAATTTGCCTATTCCTGCAGGCGACGATTCGCCGACGACGCACAACGGCAGCGTGCAGCTCACGCGCGACCAACCCGCGAATCACGTGTGGTCGACGCTGGTCGCGGAGGTCAAGGCCTATGTCGATGCGCAGGGTGGCGGGCAGGGCCTGTTCGAGACACCGATGGACAGCGTCAAGATCATCCGCTCGTTCCAGGAGATGATGCCGCATCGCATGGTGTACCGACCTTCGCTGTGCATCGTGCTCCAAGGCGCGAAGCAGATACTGTTCGGCGAAGACAGCGTCGACTACGGCGCGATGCAGTGCCTGGTCGTCAGCATGGAGCTGCCGGCCAGCGGGCGAATCGCCAAGGCCAGCGCCACCGAGCCCTATCTCGGCATCACCATCGATTTCGATCTCGCGATGATGCGTGACGTGATCGAGCAGATGGAGACGAAGCCCGCGCTCGATGCCACGCCGGGGCCTTGCGTGTTCGTGACGCAGGTCGACGACACCTTGGGCGAATGCATCCTGCGCCTGATCAGACTGACCCGGAGACCCGATGCGGTTCCGATTCTCCATCCTTCGGTCATGCGCGAGATTTACTACTGGCTGCTCAGCGGGGCGCATGGGGGCGAGATGCGCAAGCTGGTGATGCCGGGAACGCATATCGACCGCGTCGCAAAAGCGATCCAGCTTCTGCGTCTCGACTTCGCCCGCACGCTGCGCGTGGAGCAGCTGGCCGCGCTGGCCAGCATGAGTCCGTCATCGTTCCATCAGCATTTCAAGGCGCTCACGTCGATGACGCCGCTGCAGTTCCAGAAACAGCTGCGCCTGCTCGAAGCCAGGCGCCTGATGGCGACCGACGCGGTGAACGTGGCGGATGCCGCCTACCAGGTCGGCTACGAAAGCACCTCGCAGTTCAGTCGCGAATATTCCCGGATGTTCGGCGTGCCGCCGAAGCGAAGCATGATGAAGCTCAAGACCGCGCCCGCTTGAACCGGCTCCCGGGCGGAATCAAGGCACCACCGAATCGATCGTCAAGTTCACCGCCGCGCCGATGTCGCTACGGCCCACGCGGATCACCCCCTGAAGATCGCCGGACTCGGCCCTGGCTTGTCCATTCTTGCCGATGCGCGCGCTCACTTCCCAACGGTCGAATGACGAAAGCTTGAGAGTCGGCATCATCGCCTGGCTGTCGTCGAGCCTGATCCGAAGCGGGAAGCGCTCGATGGGTTGCCGGACCACCGCCAACGGCATCGCTGGGCCTTCGAGCGCCTTGGCGTAGACGATCAGCATGCCACCGGCGGGCAGCTTGTTGGCCAGCTCGGGTGCGAGGTTCAAATGGATGTCGAGTGCGACCGCCGATGACGGGGCGGGTGATGTCTCGCCGGTGGGCTTGACTCCGAGTGCGGTGAACTGCTGGTCGAGGATACTGCGCAGCTCATCGGGAATTTTCTGCGAGCGTAGGCGCGTCCAGAGTTCGATCGTGCGCGGCTTGTCGCCGGCCTGTAGCGCGGCCATGCCGGCGTACCAAAGCGCTTTCGCGTGCCTGGGATCAAGCGCGAGCGCCTGGTCGAACAGCTGCTGCGGCCGGTTCCGCAATAGACGGTCACTTGCCATGCTGAGCGCTTCGCCCTCATTCACGAGTAGATCGGGATCGCGGTGATCGGTCAGTTCGTTGGCTTTGGCGTAGGCTGCGGCGGCCGCGGCGTAGCGTTGCAGGATCAGGCGCGCGCGTCCGAGCGCGGCCCAGCCGTCGACGTCATCGGGAGCTTGTCGCAGCCGCTGCTCGAGTTGGGCCAGCATGGCGTCGACGTCGGCTTTGGGCGGCGCGAGCTCGCCCGCGACCATCGCCGCGGTACGCCAGGAGCCGGCCGCTGCGTAGTAGGCGCCCGAAAACATCGCGAGCAGCAGGCCGAGCAACAGGGCTCCACGCCAGCGCAGCGGCGGCGCCGATCGCGGCGCGACCGCGACGGCGGACGCATCGTCGAGCAGACGCGTTCCGGCTTCATCGCGTAGCGCAGCCGCTGCCTCGGGCTGGATGAGGCCGGCTGCGACCTCCGCTTCGATTTCCTCGAGCCGCTGGCGGTAGGCCGCGATGTTGCTGTCGCGGCGCCTGTCGGCGTCGCTCGCGCTGCGCTTCCACCACGGTCTGGCGAGTCCGAGCGCGGCGAGCACGGTGAGCGCCGCCATCGCCCAATACAGTTGATTCATGACCGTAGCGAAGCCCTGATCGGCGCAGTGCGATCGCCTCAGCGGGCGAGCGGCAACGGCTCCGCGCTGGCCGACTGCATCGAATCGACCGACTTGAACGGTGCGCAGGAATGCTTGCCGTCCGGCGTCGTCAGCGATTGGGCGAGCTCCGGCGGCAGGTAATTTTCGTCGTGCTTGGCGAGCACTTCTTC
This sequence comes from Hydrocarboniphaga effusa AP103, assembly GCF_000271305.1. Classification (GTDB taxonomy): domain Bacteria; phylum Pseudomonadota; class Gammaproteobacteria; order Nevskiales; family Nevskiaceae; genus Hydrocarboniphaga; species Hydrocarboniphaga effusa. Next base: position 789,478 of record NZ_AKGD01000001.1, on the reverse strand, counting down.
GGCCGTGAACTGGCCGTCGTCGCCGAGCTGTCCGGTGGCGACGATGCCCTGACCCTCGCGAAACAGATCCGGCAGGATGCCGTCGTAACGCACCCTCACCTTCTGCGCGCAATCGGCCAGCGTGAAGCTCACGAGCAGGCCTTCGCCGCGCTGCAGGCTGCCCTGCTCGACCAGGCCACCGAGCCGCAGCCGCGCGTGCTTGGGCGCGTTCTGCGCCACCAGATCGCTCGGCGTGTAGAAATACATCATGTTCTTGCGAAAGGCCGTGAAGCCGAGCACCGCCGCCAGCGCGATCCCGCCGATCAGCACGCCCACCCACAGCATTCTGCTTTGACGCTTAGTCATCGTCTTTCTCGCTCTGGCCTTCGGCCAGTTGCTGGATCACGCTGCGGCGGCGCAGGGCGGGCGTCACGAGGTTCCAGACCAGCACCAGCACGAACGCGCCGAAGCTGCCCCAGACGTACGCGGCATAGCCGCCCATGGAGAGAAAGGAGCTAGGGCCTGTCAGCACGAATCCACTCACCGCGACGGAGGTCGCTTTGGCGCAGCGCAAGGAAGGAGGAGCGCGCTGTACTGGACGTACAGGAGCGACGACTGACGCCGCGATGCGCCAAAGCGGCCCCGTCCCTTCGGGTTGTGGTCCGAGTTTCGATCATGCGGCGTTGCTCCTCAGTCGTTTGGAGCCACCAAACTCCCTCGTCGCGCCTGGCCTGATCGAAACTCGGACCACAACGCGGCGAGCGGATTCGTGCTGACAGGCCCTATACATCGAAGCTCAGCATGCGTTCACGAACCCAGGACGAATGACGCTCGCGCAGCAGCAATTCGTTCTGCACGCGCCGGATCACCGCCCAGGCGAAGAACGTCATGCAACCCACGCTCATCGACAGCAGCGGCCACAGCATGTCGGCGGCGATGCTCGGCTTGCCGATCTTCGACACCGTCGGGCCTTGATGCAGGCTGTTCCACCATTCCACCGAGTAATGCACGATCGGCACGTTGACCACGCCGACGAGCGCAAGCAGGCCGCAGGCACGAGCCGCGGTGCGCGGGTCTTCGAAAGACTGGTTCAGCGCGATCACGCCGAGATACAGAAACAGCAGCACGAGTTCGGACGTCAGCCGCGCATCCCAGACCCAATACGCGCCCCACATCGGCTTGCCCCAGAGCATGCCGGTGACGAGCGCGAGCGCGGTGAAGCTCGCGCCGACCGGAGCCGCGCAGACCACCACGCATTCGGCGAGCTTGATGCGCCAGATGATGGCGACGAAAGCCGCCGACGCCATCGCGCTGTAGCCGAACAACGAGAGCCATGCGGCCGGCACGTGGACGTAGATGATGCGAAAGGCTTCGCCCTGCTGGTAATCGGCGGGCGCGAGCACCAGGCCGCCGACCAGGCCGTAGCCGATCAGCAGTGCCGAGGCGATCGCAAGCCGCGGCGCCCAGCGATCAGCCAGGCGATAGAACGCGGGGGGAGACGCGAGTCGATGGAACCAGGTCCAGTCCAGTGCTGATCGCGCCATCGATTGTTCCTCCGAGCGTGCCGTATCGGCATCGATAATTTGCGCGGGCCTTCAAGAAGACCTCCCGAACAGATATCGGGAGGTAATGTGCAAGAAGGACCAGATCGTCCCTCCGAGGAAACCCGCAATCTTCATCCGTCGAGCGCAGCGATGCGCTTGCTGCTCAAGGGTCTTTTGCCATCACGTCGCGCTTGTCTCTCCATGACCCCTCGGATGGGAGCTTGCTGATCCGCGATCGAGCGCATGTCGGCCGACTGTAGGAGTCGAATCGCCGATGCATCTACTACCCAAGGAGAGTAGGTGGAACTGACGTCTCGCATTTTCATTCGATGAAGAAATGCCTGGAATTGCCTGAAAAAGCCGATCACGGCGTCAGATTCATTGCTGCGCTGCAGCGAAAATCCTACCCACATCGGGTAGTAGTGCGGGTTCGAAAGTTTTGCGTAGATTGCAACAGCGCTGGAGGAGCCGGCGCAGAAATATAAAAAGCCGATGAGCGAGCCGATGAACGGATTCGCAATCACAAATGAGAGATCGCGACTGCAAGAAGACGCCTGAGGTACGAGGCCCTTCGGCTTCGCGTGGAGACTCTTAGCCTCATGTGTGCACACATGCCTTCACGTGTGCGTGCCAAGCGAACAGCAGAGGTTCCAATGAAGATGAGCGTATTGAGATTGGCTGCCGTGGCTTTGGCTGCGATGAGTGCGTCTGCGCACGCAGTCTCCGTCGGCGAGCCTGCTCCGCAGCTCGAGGCACAAGATCAGTCGGGTGCATGGCAGCGACTCGACAGCTTCAAGGGCAAGGTCGTCTACATCGATTTCTGGGCTTCGTGGTGTGCGCCGTGCCGTCGCTCGATGCCGGCGCTGGATCGCCTCAGAACGCAATGGTCGAACGACCTGATCGTCGTCGGCGTGAATGTCGATTCCGAAAAGCCCGACGCGTTGGCTTTTCTCAAGAAGACACCGGTGAAGTTTCCCATCGTCTTCGATCCGGAAGGCAGCTGGGCGAGTCGTTTCGACGCGCCGGGAATGCCCACCGGGTACTTGATCGATCGTGACGGAATCGTCCGCCACGTCAACGTCGGATATCAGCCGTCCGAATTATCCGAACTCGAGGATCTCATCAAAAAAGCCGTGGAGGGGAGGTCATGAGATACACACGTTCTGCAAGTCTTGGCGCCATAGCGTTGGCGCTCGTCGCATCGTCGATGCTGGCCGGCTGTTCCATTCAAGAGGTGAAGCCGTGGCAGCGCGGAACCCTGGCGCAGGCCGAGATGGGCTGGGATCCCGATCCCATGCTCGCAAGCTATCGGCGCCATGTGGAGTTCAGCAAGGAAGCGGCCACCGGTGGAGCAACGTTAGGGGGAGGGGGCTGTGGCTGCAGCAACTAACAAATCTCTGGCGCTCATCGCGCTGACCCAGGCCGCGATGGCGCTTCCGTCGGTCGCTGCGGCGGAAGGCGTCGAAGTCGGCTATCTCTTCAGTGAGTATCGCGAGCAGGACATTTCGGGATCGCGAACGGCGACGGGCCGCGACGAGTCGCGTTACGACATCCAGTCGCATCTGTTCAGGATCGTCGCGCCGCTGGACGCGAGCTCGGTCAATCTCGATCTGACTTACGAGACGATGAGCGGTGCCTCGCCCTGGTACGTCACGCCCGGAACGGATGGCAAGCCGGTCCAGGTGATGAGTGGCGCGAGCATCCGCGAGGAACGCGTCGACATTCAGGGCAAGTGGTCCAAGCCCGTCAAGGACGTGCTGATCGGTCTCACCGCGGGATACTCGACCGAGGACGACTACGAGGCCGTCAACGGCGGCATCGAGTTCGAGATCGAGAACGAGTCGAAGACGCTCACGTGGAGCGGCGGGGTTGGATATTCCGACGACAAGCTCGATCCGACAGAAGGCGGAAGCACGCGCTTTCCGACGCGCATCACCGAAGCGGATCGCCAGTCATGGACGCTGTACGGTGGTGCCGCACTGGTCATCGATGCGAATACGGTGGTGCAGGGCAGCTTGAGCTACTCCGACGCGGACGGCTATCTGAGCGATCCGTACAAGCTCGCCTGGATCCAGAGCTTCTCGAACGTCGTCAACGACAGCCGACCGGATGGCCGGCGGTCCGTCGCCGTCGGCGCGCGCCTGCGGCACAAGGTCGAAGCCGCGAACGCGGCGCTGCACGTCGACTATCGCTTCCATGACGACGATTGGGAGATGCAGTCGCACACCCTCGAAGCGGCCTGGTATCAGCGGCTCGGCGATTCGTGGACGGTGACGCCGACGATTCGCTGGTACTCGCAGAGCCAGGCGTTCTTCTACGAGCCGTACTACGCCGCTCCGCGCGCCGATGGCTTCGCATCGAGCGACTATCGCTTGTCTCCGTTCGGAGCGCTGAGCGGGCGAATCGATGTCTCGAAAGCCATCGGTGCCTGGAACATCGCAGCGGGCGTCGAGTACTACGAGGCGAACAAGCGCTTCGCGCTGAAGAGCGTCGACACGGCGAACCCGGGTCTGGTCGAGTACACGAGCCTGCAGCTCAGAGTGAGGCGGGTTTTCTAGGCTCGTCATGGAACCGTACGGCTACACGTTCCGTGCGCTGGGTGGCCCGTGCACGCTGAGGATCTACGGACGTAGCGAGTCGGCCTGCGCGGCGGCGGCCGATGCGGTACAGGCCGAAGTGCTTCGCATCGAACGCAAGTACTCGCGCTACCGGGACGATAGCGTCGTAAGCCGTATCAACGGCCTCGCGGGATCGGATGTCGGCATCGAGGTCGACGATGAAACCGCGGGGCTGCTCGATTACGCCGATGCGGCCTACGCGCAGAGCGATGGTCTGTTCGACATCACCTCGGGTGTGCTGCGCAGGGCCTGGGATTTCCGCTCGGGGCGTGTTCCGGAGCAGTCGCAGATCCAGGAGTTGCTGCAGCTCGTCGGCTGGCATCGCGTGAAGTGGGACAGGCCTCGAATCAAGCTGCCGCTGCCGGAAATGCAGCTCGACTTCGGCGGGTTCGGCAAGGAATACGCGGCGGATCGCGCAGCTGCGATTCTGCGTCGACACGATATCGAGCATGGTCTGGTCGATCTGTCGGGTGATCTGGTGCTGGTCGGGCCGCATCCCGACGGCTCACCCTGGCGTGTCGGAATCCAGCATCCGCGCGATACGGCGCGGGCGATGGCCGTGGTCGATCTCGAAGCCGGCGCGGTGGCGGGAAGCGGCGACTACGAACGCTATTTCGAGCAGGACGGCAAGCGCTATTGCCACATCCTGAATCCGATGACGGGATGGCCGGTCGGCGAGCTGTCCGCCGTCAGCGTGATCGCGAGTCAATGTCTGGTTGCGGGAACGGCGACGACGATCGCGATGCTCAAGGAAAAGGACGGAAAAGCCTGGCTCGGCAATCTGGGTCTGCCCTGGATCGCGGCGCATCGAGACGGCACGGTCACCGGCAGCATCGATCATCGAAGCGCGGCTCGAATGGACTATCGACCGGGTGAGAGTTCCGACGCATGGCGCGCTGCGATCAAGCAGACGATGAGTTCGAGATGAGGCCGATGTACGCGCAATCTTTCCGGGTCGTATCGCTCTGGCGATACCTGCAAGCCGCACTCGTGGCGATCGGCCTGTGGTGGCTGGCGCCGGCTTTGGCCGCCGATGCCGGCGCGTTCCTGAAGCCGGAGCAGGCATTCAAGTACTCGCTGCGGATCGATGGCCAAACCGTCGTCGCGAGCTGGGATATCGAGCCGGGCTACTACCTGTATCGCAAGCGCCTGAGCTTCAGCTCGCCGGACAATTCGATCGAGCTTGGAAAGCAGCAGTGGCCTGCGGGCGAGCAGCACGAGGACGAGTTCTTCGGCCGGCAGGAGGTGTATCGGGGACATGTCGCCTTCGCCTTGCCGTTTCGTGCCACCGGTGATCGCAGTGGCGGCATTCCGATCGAGATCAAGTTGCAGGGCTGCGCGGACAAGGGGCTGTGCTTTCCGCCGCTGACCTGGCGAAGCACCGCCGGAGTTTCCGACGCAGCGTTGCCCGCGTCCGCCAACGGCAATGGCAATGGCAATGGCAATGGCGTCGTCGAATCGACGTCCGAAGAAATCGCCGATCGCGAATCAACGGTCGTGGTATCCGAGCAGGGCCGGCTGGCCGAGCTCATTCGCAATGGAAGCCTGTCGGCCGTGCTCGCGACGTTCTTCGGACTCGGGGCGCTGTTGTCCTTGACGCCTTGCGTGCTGCCGATGATTCCGATCCTGGCGGGCATCATCGTCGGCGCCAAGGGAGCCAGCTCGCCGCGTCGGGGGCTGGCGCTGGCGATGACCTATGTGCAAGGCATGGCACTCACCTATGCGATCGCGGGTGCGATATCGGTGATGGCGATCGGGCAAGCCCCGCAGGCATTTTTCCAGAACCCCTGGATCGTCTCCGCGTTCGCGGTTCTGTTCGTGCTGCTGGCGCTGGCGATGTTCGGCTTCTTTACGCTGCAATTGCCGAGCAGCTTGCAGACCCGGCTGACGCTCGCCAGCAACCGCCAGCGCGGCGGAACCTATGTCGGCACCTTCATCATGGGCGGGCTCTCCGCGCTCGTCGTCACTGCCTGCGTGGCTCCGGCCGTGGTCGCCGCGCTGGCGGTCATCGGACAGTCCGGAGAAGTGCTGCGCGGTGCCGCTGCCTTGTACGCCAGTGGACTCGGCATGGGCTTGCCGCTGTTGGTCGTCGGCGGATCGGCAGGATCGCTGCTGCCCAAAGCGGGCGCGTGGATGGAGGCGGTGAAATCGGTTTTCGGAATCCTGTTTCTGGCGCTCGCGCTCTACACCGTGCAGGGTTTGCTTCCGGCGCCGATCAAGATGATCGCCTGGTCCGTGCTGGCGATCGGCTCGGGCCTGTGGGGGCTTTCGCTGCGCTCCAGGGACCAGCACTTCGCTCCAGCTCCCATTCGTGCGCTGGCGCTGATGTCGCTGTTGTACGGGGCGATGCTGCTTGTCGGTGTCGGAGCGGGATCGTCGGATCCCTTGCTTCCACTCGCCCGCTTCGCGGGCGAACCCGATGCGCGTGCCGAACGCTCCGGCGAGCCGATGTTTCGCAGCGTGAAGAACGAAGCGGACCTGGACCGCGAGATCGCGGCGGCCGCGGCAGCCGGGCGCTCCGTGATGCTCGACATCTATGCGGACTGGTGCGTGTCCTGCAAGGAGATGGAGCGCTACACGTTCTCCAATCCTGCAGTCGTCGGTGCATTGCGACCGTTCGTCTTGTTGAAGGCCGACGTCACCTCGAACGACAGCGAAGACAGCCGCCTGCTCAAGCGCTTCAGCGTGTATGGGGCTCCCGCCACCATCTTCTTCGATCGCGACGGTCGGGAGCTCGAATCCTTCCGCATCGCCGGTTTCGTCGACGCGGAAAATTTCACGAGGCACGTCGGTGCCGTGCACGGGAAACGCTTGCCTTGAGAGAGGAAACCGGCGCGCTAGCTACTCAAGCTGGGTAGGAGCCAGCGGCGTTCGGATTCGTTACAACTGCGAGTGCTTCGATGCGCAACCACCAGCCGGCAAGTGAGTTCGCGCGGCGCTTCGAACATCGGCATCAATGAATCACTGAGGAGAGAGTCAACATGAACATTGGTATACCCAGGTTACTGCCGTGGCTGGGGCTTTCCCTGCTTACGGCTTGCTCAGGCAATTACGACGGGGGCACTGCGAACAACGGCGGCGGGCCGACGGAGCCCACCGAGTTCGCGAATGTCGACGAGTTCTACAAAGCTCGAGTCGAACCCACGATGTCGTACTGCGTGAGCTGCCACGTCAGTGGCGGTGTCGCCGATACGCCCGAGGGAGAGCGCATGCACCTCAGCACGGACAGAAGCCAGGACATGGCGCTGCTGCGGGCTTCTTGGGAAGCGATGGACAGGAACAATCCGGTCTCGAGAATCCTGCTGATGTCCTCAGGCCAGGCCGATCCGCATAGCGGCGGCTCTCCGTGGCCGCAGAGCAGCAATGCGTACCGCGACATGCGCGTGGTGCTCAGCTGCTTCGAGAATCCGGATCAGTGCATGCAGCGCATCGCCGAAGCCGGTGGTGGTGTAACGCCCGCGCCGCAGCCCTTGCTCGGCAGCAACCACGGCAGCTCGTTCAGTGAGCGCTACTGCGAAGGCCCCAATGGCGACGCTCCGCGTCCCGATGCCACGGTGCTGCCGACCGATCCGCGCAAGCTGATCAAGGCCGGCTACAACAGCGGCAAGGCGGTTTTCTTCAATGCCTATTGGGAAGACTGCCGCGCTGATTTGCCGGTCGAGGCTCAAGAGGCCAAGACCTGCGGCGAGTATCGCGCCAAGCGCGATGCGGGCTGGCATTTGATGAGCGAAGGCTTTGCAAGTTACGGACCGGTGAGAACGGCAGCCCAATGGCGCGAGCAGTGGAGGGACTGGGGCCTGACCGCCGAGCCCGCGAACTTCGATGAGGTTCTCCGTCTCAGGACCGGCCGTGCGCGCGCGACGTATCACAATCCTTATCCGCTGCCTGGTGAAGATCCCAATGCGCCGGGCGTCAACGGTGGATCGGGCGAGCTGCCGTTCGGCTTCCGTCAGCGCAAGGACGCGGCTGGCAACTGGACCGGCATGATCGGCACGACCAACTGCGCCAGCTGCCACGTGGGAGAGGTCGGAACCGACGCGGATGGCGAGGGCCTGGGCACGATGTACGGCGTCGGAAACTCCATCGGGTACAGCAACACGCTGCAGCGTGGACAGAGCGATGCGGTCACCGGCTTCGAAATTCTTCAGTTCGTTTCTTACGACTGGGATTCGATCGACTCGGTAGCCGGCTTCCTCGACTTCTCGAAGTACCCGGCGAACCACATGCCGTCGCTGCAGGACACGCCGAGCTGGTGGAATACGGGCTCCAGGGCGCGCAAGTTCTTCGATGGTGGCGTCGCGATGGATTCGGTTCGCATCGATCTCGCCGCAGCCTCGTCAAACTCTTCGCCGCTCGGCAGAGAGCGGCGCGCCTACATCGATCGTCATGGAGCAGCGACGCAGACGTGGGTAGAGTCGCTGAAGTCGCCTGCCTATCCGCAGGAGATCGATACGGCCTTGGCCGAGCAGGGCGCGATCCTGTTCCACGCCAAGAACCTCTGGCTCGAGCAGGGCAATGCGAGCAGGCCGCGTCCGCCTGGCGGCAACGGCTCCTGTGCGTCCTGCCACGGCGCGTATTCGCCGCAGTTCGTGAACGACCCCGAGTTCCTCGTGAGCCCGGACCTGGCCGGTATCGCCGCCAGCATCTCGCCGAAGTCGGTCATCGGAACGGACACCAACCGTGCGGACCAGCTTGCAGGGGTCTTCGCGGATGTCTGGGAGACCAGCTGGTGGTCGTATCCGGAAACGTCGCCGGCTTACATCGACCCCAACACCAAGACGCCCGAGCAGGAGCGCGCGGATGACACGCTGGCGGCGAGTCGCCCCATGGGTGTTTGCGGCTGGAGACCCGGAACCATCGGCTATCTGGCGCCGCCGCTGCATGGTGTGTGGGCTTCGGCACCTTACTTCCACAACGGCACCGTGCCGACCGTGGAAGCCGTGCTCGACTCCAGCAAGCGCCCGGACTACTGGCGCCGCAAGGTCAAGGCGGAAGGCGGAATCTCCGGATTCGACACCAGCCTGGATGCCTACGACTTCGAGCACATGGGTTGGAAGCACGACGTGCTCGCCTGCATACAGGATTCTCCCGACAACTTCACGGCTTGCGTTCCGTATCGTGAAGAGCCGACCATCGCGGAGACCGCCAGCAGAACGCCTCCGCTGCGCGGGCCGTCGACTCCCGATACGCGCATGATCGTCAACACCAAGCGGCATGCGAACGGAAACGGTGGTCATGAGTTCAGCGACGTGCTGACCGAGCAGGAGCGTCGGGCCATCATCGAGTATCTGAAGACGCTCTAAACGAGCGCGCAGCAATGACGGCTGGAGCCGGATAGAGATCCGGCTCCAGCCGTTTTTTTTGAGCTGCTGTTTGTGAGGGTGTTGCGAGCGGGCGTCTGGGCCGCCTGAGTCAGTGCCTGAATCGGCGCCCGAATCAGGTCCGCGCCATCGGCCGACGACGAAGATCGGAGCTTTGCCCCGAAGCCTGTGCTTCTCGCCGCTTACTTGATGTGGGAGACCAGAGAAAAAGCTTCTGTGCGGCTCTGCACGCCCAGCTTTCCGAAGATGTTCTTCAAGTGGAATTTCACGGTGTTTTCGGTGATGTTGGTCGCCACCGCGATTTCCTTGTTGGACATTCTCTGGCGCAGGCAATCGATGATTTCGCGCTCGCGGGAGCTGAACGCGCCCAGATCGATGGCGGATGCCGGAACCGAGTCCTGCATCTGGCCCGAAAACCCCTGAATCCGATTCAAGGCCTCCGATGCGAAAGTTCGGATCGGCGATTCGCCCGTCAGCTGTGTCGCGGACAGAAAGCCTTCGAGGAGATGACGGATCGGCTTTCCCTCGTCTATCAAAAAGCGGATGTAGCCACCGTCATGACAGAGCTTCAGGGCGGCAGCGAATTGCCGCGCTGCGGGCTTGTGCATGCCTCGCGCGTCCAGAAGTATCGCCTTGACGATCCCGAGCTGCGCGTTGACGAATGCCGATTCGGAATGCTTCTCGGCGATTCGAGCGATATCGGAGATCGCTTCATCGTATTGCTTCTGCCGGATCAACTGCCGTATCGGTGCGAGATGCGATTCAGTGGCCAGCTCACCGAACGGCATCCAGTTCTCGGATCGACCCGCCTGGGGAAGCACGGCGTTCGGCAGGGTATCCCGGGCGTGAGGCGAAGCGCTTGCGGATAGACGTTCACGCCGAATGAGCCAAAGGGCTCGCGACCATCGGCTCAACAAGCAAAGCGCCTCGGCTTCGCACAGCAGCGAGTTGGCGTCCGCGTGCTGTCCCAGCACACGATAGGCGCGCGCAGCCGAAACGACGCCGACAGTGAAGAAGTCGGGGATCGCGGACTTGAGAATCATCTCTCGATACTCACCGAGAACTTCCACCGCCGCGGCGCAATCGTCTGCGACATAAAGCGCCCAGACGTAGCACGCCGCGAGCGGGGCGATGGCGAACGGGGCATCGAGTGCGCGCCGCTGCGCCGTGAGGGAGCTGCGCAGCACGTCGAGCGACTCCTGAATGCGTCCCTGCAGCAGGAGGGCGACGCCCCTGACGCTGTCCGTATACCCGACCGTGAAAAAGGCCTTGGCGGTGCTGTTGAAAGCCTGGGCGGTGGCGAGCCTGACTTCCGATTGCCGGAAGTCACCGATGACCAGGAGGCGGAAGGAATCCAGATTCGCGGCGGCGGCGAGCTCGAAGGCGGTGAACCGGTCCGGTGTGGCCCCGAGCTCCGAGACCTTGTCGACAAGAGCAAAGGCCTTGGCCATGTCTCCGTAGCAGATCGTGGCCACCGCTACCGCCGGCAGGTCGATCAGGTTCGCATTGTCCGGATACCAGTCGGACGGATTCTCCGACCCCATGAGCGCGAACACCTTGGCGTGCTGCCTCAAGAATATGAGCGCCCAGATCATTCTGCGCTTGAGGATGGGGCGGCACGCGACCTCGTGGATCGGGATGCAGTCGAACCACCGTTCCGCGATGGTCATTTCGCCGTCGGTGACGAGCTGCTCGGACCATTTTTCGAGTATCTGGGCGGACAGGGCATGGTCCGCGGAGGTGACGGCGTGGTGCATCGCGTCGTCGTACATGCCGTTCTCGTAGAACCACTCCGCGGCCTGCCTGTGCAGGGCTCGGAACTTGGCCTGATGCAGATTCAGCAGCAGCTCCCGAAGGTGCGTCGCGAGCAGGGTGTGATAGCGAAACCAGGTGTGGTTGTCGTCCAGCGGGCTGACGAAGAGCCCGAACTTCTCGAGCCTGAGCAACTGCTGGTGAGAATCCGAACGCCCGGTCAGGACGTTGCAGACCTGTGCCCCGAGCCGATTCAAAATGCACGTGCGCTCGAGAAAATTTTGCGTGTCGGGCGAGAGGCCTTCGAGGACGCATTCGGTGAGATAGTCCGCGAGTTCGCGCGGCCGATAACGGTCGATGCGCTGGAGGGCGTCGGAGGGCTGCTTCTTCGAGAGTCCGAGCCGAAACAGCTGGATCGCCGCGGGCCATCCTTCGGTGCATCGATGAACCGTTTCGATGTCGCCCGACTCCATCGGCAGCGTGCCGCTCGCGGCGAAGAATTCGTGCACCTCGTCGAGGGAGAAGCACAGATCCGTCGACTGGAGCAGCAGGATCTTGCTCGCGACCCTGAGCCGCGGCATTCCGATATCGGGAAGCGCCCGAGTGGCGATGTAGACGCGCACATGCAGCGGCAGCTTCGAGAGCAGATCCTTCCAGAACGACAGGATCGCCCGGTTGGACAGTACTTCGAACTCGTCGAGGAACAAGGCGGTGGGGCTGGCGTCGGCCTCGAGCTGGTCGATGAACCAGTCGCTCGGTTTTTTATGGCTTGCGGCCGCGGCGCCGGATTCGGCCGGCCGTTCCAGCAAGGGGCCATCGCTCTTGAAGATCTGCCCCAGTAGCCGTTGCAGGTGACTCGAGTGTCGGCTCGCATCGTTGTCCGACTCGTCGAGGTTCAACCAGCCGCAGCGCACGCCACGTCCCGCGCTCTCGTTGCGCACCTGCTGGAGCACCGTCGATTTTCCGTGGCCCGCCGGAGCCTGCAGGATCACGATCGGTGGCGAAGTCTCGGCGAAGATCCGCTCGAGGATGCTCTCGCGAAGAATGCGTTGACTGTTCGTCGTCACGAACGAGCTGTATCGACGAAAAAGGCCATCAGACAGCGCTGTGGCCGGGCGGGTAGTTTTATTCATTGCCCGTATCGATGGAGTTCTCCTGATTGAACGATACCCCAGTTGAAGTGCTCCGTGTCGCTACCCGAAGCGGGTAGGAAATGCTTCGAAAGCCCTGATTCTTTTCGATATGCAGTCCGTGGGTGTGCGGCCTACGAAGACTTGCGCAAGCTTTCGATCGAGCGTCGAGTCGAAACACGCATTCAAACCTGTCGAATCAGTCACCTCGAGAGCGCCCGATGTCGAGTCGCAGCGCTACCCAGTACCGCTACCCATTTGGTGTAGTTGAAGAATCGAGGGTAGGGGCCGATATTCCATCACGACGAGATCAGTCATCGCGCTTCGTGCAAGCCAAGGAAGTCACGGGTATCTGTCGACGTGCAGAAATACGCATCGACGTTCGGGACCCGCCATCACACCGCAGCCGTCAGCAACACGACGTTTGATCGTCAGCGTTGCGGCGCGTTGTTTCGGGAGCGTGGTGTTCGCGAGTCGCAAGAGAATTTCGAAGATTGAAGTTGTGGCGTTACGCCTGTTGTGCGACGGGCGACTAAAAAACGATGGAGGGGAAATGGACGTGCAGAAAAAATACACCGGCATGCGTGCCCGGCCGCTTTTCGCTGGATTCGGTTTGATGACGCTGTTGTCCGCTTTGCCTGCCTATGCGCAGGAGAGCGCAGAGGAGACACCGGTCGAGGCGCCAAGCGAGCAGGAAGCCAGCCCCGATCCGATGCCGGCGCCGATGACGGTCGAGAGCGGTGGCTTCTTCAGTGGCGTGGGCTTTTCGTTCAGCGGCTTCTCGCGCATCGAAACCGCGATTCGCATGACCGGTGAAGAGAATCCGTACAACCAGCGCGGCAATCTGTTCAACCAGCGGGCCGTCGATCGCTGCGGCGGCTTTCCGCCGTTCGACGCGTGCGCCGTTCCGGATACCGCAACCCGTACGGGCCGGCCCGCCAACAATACGTTCAACCTGCAGCAGTTCCGCACGCATCTCGATTTCCAGCTGTCGCTCAACGACAACTGGTCGGCGCGTGCGCTGGTCCGCGGCATCTACGAACTCGGCGAATACGACAACTTCGATCCGGATGCGGTCGGCAGCAGCGCGTCCGGACATCTGTACGGAAAGCCCAACTATTTCGAGTACGACAACTTCAACCGCGGCGGTTGCCAGAACCGGCTCGAAGTCTGCGGTCGTCGCTACATGGCGGACCTGCCGTTCCTGACCCTGGATTATCAGAACGGACCGCTGCTGATTCGTTTCGGCAACCAGCAGATCGCGTGGGGACAGGCCTTGTTCTTCCGCGTGCTCGACGTGCCGAACGGCCTCGACCTGCGCCGTCACCTGTTCCTCGACTACACCCCCGAGGAATACGCCGACGAGCGCATCTCGTCGCCGGCCATCCGCACCTCGTACCAGATCAACAACGAATGGGAGATCGATGCCTTCGCGCAGATGTTCCAGCCGACCGTCTACGCCAATCCGAACACGCCGTACAACCTCATCGCGTCGCAGTTCACGATCCACGATCGCTTCCGGGATGTGGACGACAAGCTCAACTACGGCGTGAGGCTGAAGGGCAAGGCCAGCGATATCGGCCTGCAGTTCGCGTATTCGTATCGCTACAACCCGGACGGTGTGCTGCGCTGGACCGAATCGGGCGTGGATCGTGGATTGCCCGGCCCGCGCGCCAACGTGGTGCCGCCGCTGACCGCAACGGTCGCGCAGGTGCTGGGTGTTCCGCTCGATCAGGACGGCGGCATTTCGGCTGCGGGCCCGATCTTCGCCCAGACGCCTTACGAGATCGATCCCACCGGCGTCGTCTCGGCGACCGAATGGTTCACGTACGCGGGCATGGTTCGCTTGTCGGCGCTCGAAGCGCTCAATGCTTCGATCGAAGAGTTTCCGGCCACGGCGGCACTGCTCGCCATGCCGGTCGGCTCGGACGAAGCGGCGATGCGCGAACTCGATCTGTTCTTCCAGCTCTCGGGCGGATTGCGCGGCCATCTGGCACGCGAGTACAAGCGCGAGAACAACTTCGGCTTCGGTGCGAGCTACACGATCGACAGCGAGCCGGGCTCGCTGCTCGATCAGCTCATCATCAACGTCGAGGCCCTGTACACGCCGGATCGCGTGTTCACCGCCACCAATCTGTCGCGCAACTACGACGAGCGCTCCGAGTGGATCACTGCCCTGGTGCTCGAAAAGTATCAGCGCTTCTCCGCGAGCTTCCCGGCCACCTACATGGTGTTCCAGTGGGAGCATCGGACCCAGAGCGATCTCTACGGGCGCCTGCTCGACGGCATGAACGGCGACTCGCGCAATTCCGCGGGCGGAATCAGCGGTGGCTGGGACGGCCTCGTGTTCGCGTTCCAGCAGCCGTTTCCGAACCTGGTCTATCGCATCGACGCGTCGGTGCTCTACGACACGCGCGGCGGCCTGATGACGCAGCTGGGCCTGCGCTGGAAGCCGAGCGGTCCGTTTTCGGCCGAGGTGTACTACACCTATCTGAATGGCGACCTCGGAGGGAACGACAACGACAACATCATCTCGACGATCGATTTCGCCGACGAGATCGGCGTGCGTCTCGGGTACCAGTTCTGATGAGGAGTTGATGTAGAGCTTCAACAACATCGCTCTTGGCAAGTTGGCTTCTGCCGGCACAGCTCCTCCAGCTTGCCGGCCTTTTTTTGCCTTCGCTCCGGCCTAGCTGCCTCACACGATCGCGCGCGCCCGCGCAGTGCGCCGCGACTAGGCCGGAAGATTGGCCGAGACCCTGCGAATCATGTCGCAGAAGTACTCGGCCGCCGGCGTCAGCGGCAGGGCGCTGCGGCGCACGATGTTGATCGCCGGCGCCGGCAGCACCTCCTTGACCGGAATCGTCTCGAGTTCGTCGCTCCACAGTCGCGAATGGACCCATTGGACGGGCAGCAGCACGAGCAGGTCGGTCTTGCCGATGAGCACCAGCGTGGTCAGCGCCGAGTGCAGCTGCATGACCGAGCGCGGCGCCTTGAGCCCGTAGTGGGCGAACAGCGGCGCGAGCTCGTCGTCGGCTTTCGGCGTCACCGTGGTGGTCGCCCATTCCGCGTCGACGAGCTCGCGCAGGGACTTCGCCTTGCCGAGCGGATGTCCTTTGCGCCCGACCACGACGCGGGTGTTGTCGAACAGCTTCTCGACCCGGAAGTCGGGGCCCACATCCTCCGGAACCGGGCCGATGTAGCAATCGAGGGTTCCGTTGCGCAGTACGCCTTCGACGCGCGGAAACAGCGCATCGATGACGTTCAGACGCACGCCCGGATAGCGATCGCGAAACGGCTCGAGCGCATCGGGCAGCAGCGAGATCTGCGCCACGGTGGATAGCGCGACGGTGACGTGCCCGTGGGTCTCTCCGCGCAGTTGCGCGAGCTCTTCCTGCGCGCGCAGCAATTCGGTCTGTGCCGACTTGGCCCGCGCGTAGAACACCTTGCCCATCGGCGTCAGCTGCGTGCCCTTGGCGCTGCGCTCGAACAGCACGACGCCGAGCCTGCGTTCGAGCTCGCGGATGTTGCGGCTCACCGTGGGTTGCGCGCCGCCTTGATGCCGCGCCGCGGCGTGGACGCTGCCGCGTTCGACGACGGCCAGGAAATCCCGAAGGGCCGAGATCTTCACGAGGGTCAGGTTATCCATTTTTGCTATCAGGGAGCATTTACTGACATCTTATTTTATCCCCTCGCGGTTCATAACATGCCACCTCGGCAAGCCGCGACCGACCGACGATCGCTCGCGGCGCGGCCAGACAACTAGAAAAGCGACAGAACACGACGCGACCGCAACGCGAGTCGCTTCGATCGCGAGATGGAGGGGCGATGGCCAGAGCAGGTGCGTGCGCGCATGCGGCGCTTCATCAATCGGCAGTGGCGTTGATCATGGCGCTGGGATCCGGAACCGGGATGGAAACGAGTTGGGCCCAGGACAGTGCCCCGGCGACGGAGCCCGCTGCCGACCTCGCCGTGATCGAACTCGAGCCGGCGCTGGCCGCCCCGGAGTCGCCCGAGCAGGTCGAAGCGGGCACCGCCGCGATCGCCGAGGTCGTGGTCACGGCCCAGCGTCGTTCGCAGAACCTGCAGGAGACGCCCGTAGCGGTCACCGCGCTCGGCTCGCAGGAACTCGAGGAGCGCAATGTGCAGTCGACGCAGGACCTGATGCAGGTCGCTCCGAGTTTGCAGGTCAGCACGGCGGCCGGCCCCAATGGCGGTGCGGCGGTGTTCTTCCTGCGTGGCATGGGGCAGCAGCGTTCCGGCAACGGAACCGAGCCGGCGGTGGGCGTGTACGTGGATGGGGTCTACTACCCCTCGCTGCAGGGCGCGATCTTCAACATGCTGGATATCCAGCAGGTGGAAGTGCTCCGAGGCCCGCAAGGCACCTTGTTTGGACGCAACACCATCGGAGGCGCGATCCGCTACACCAGCCGCGCGCCGGAGTTCGACAACGGCGGCTACGTGCAGGCGACGGCCGGCAGCTACGACCGCCGCGACCTGACCGGGGTGATCAACCTCGCCTATGACGACCTGGCGGCGCTGCGCCTGACCGGAGGAAGGCCGCATCGCGACGGCTTCGTCAGACAGCAGGACGGCGGCGAGGACGCGGGCGGCCAGGACAACGAGCTGATTCGCGCGCAACTGCTGGTCACGCCGATGGACGCGCTCAAGATCGAGCTGATGGGCCAGCGCAATCGCAGCGAGCTCGATGGCCTGGCGTATTCCCAACCGGGGCCGATCGAGCCGCGTCCGAATACGATTCCGTGGTACTACAACCTCACGGCCCTGGGCGGTCTCACCAATCCGCCGTACGACGATCGCTTCGCATCGACCTGCGACCATTGCCAGGCCGGCACCAACGTACGCGAGTTCGCGGACACCCAGTCCAGCGCCGCGCAGATCGGCGTCACCTGGAGCGGCCTGGAATCGGTCGAGGTGAAATCGCTGAGCGCATGGCAACGAGTCGGAAGCCGCTACGCGCTGGACCTCGACGGCTCTCCGGCGCCGGTGTACAGCGCATCGGCCCATACGCGCGACGAGATCTATTCCCAGGAATTCCAGTTCGGCGGAAAGGCCCTCGATGAGCGCCTGGACTGGGTCAGCGGACTGTACGCGGCGCGCCAGAGCTTCGACATGCTGCCGGGCACCAGCCAGCTGCTGCTCGGCCGCATCAGCGACGATCCGGACCCCGTAGAGCGGCGAACGCATACGCTCGCAGGCTTCGTCGACGCGACCTACGAGCTGTTCGAGCACGCGCAAGTCCTCGGCGGCTATCGCATCAGCCAGGACGACAAGGAGGCGACACTTCGCGATTCCGGCAACGGCGAGCTGCTCGATCACGAGCGGAGAAAGTTCACGAGCAACACCGGGCGCGTCGGGCTGCAGTATCGGTGGACCGACCGCATCATGAGCTACGCCACGGTATCCACGGGGTTCAAGGCCGGTGGCTTCAACGTGAACGTGAGCGGGCCGCTGATCTTCACGCCGGGCCTGCGCCGAAGCGAACTCGGCTCCTACAAGCCCGAGAACGTCACCAGCTACGAAATCGGCGCGCGCACCGAATTCTTCGGCGGCGCGATTCGAATCAACCCGACGGTCTTCTACGCCCAGTGGCGCGACGTGCAGGTTCAGTCGGTCAACGTCAACGCATCGACGCTCGAGGTCTACGTCGACAACGCGGCCTCCGCGCATTCGCAGGGGCTCGAACTGGAGATGCAGGCCGCGGTCTCGCGCCAGCTCGTATTCTTCGCCAACGGCGCCTTGCTGCGCATGCGCTACGACTCGGTCGGCGACGCGTCGGGCATCACCAAGGACAGCCGCTTCATGCGCGCGCCGAAGCTGACGTACACCGTTGGCGGCCGCTACCAGAACAGCGTCGCGAACTGGTTCCACTACGTGTTCTCCGCCAACTGGAACTGGCAGGACGACCAGGCCAGCAACGCCACGGACGATACGTCGCTGTCGCTGCCGGCATATGGCCTGCTGTCCCTGCGGGCCGAGGTGAAGAGCATCAACGACGTGCTGGAGTGCGCGCTGTTCGTGACCAATGCACTGGACGGGACCTACTACGTCGGCGGCACCGACTACACCGGCTCGGCCGGAACGCGACGCTTCGATCTCGGGCGCCCGCGCGAGGCCGGCATCAGCCTTCGCTACAACTTCTGAAGCATCGACGGATCATGGAAAAAACCCTTTCGGTTTGGAGCAAGGCGCAATGAACGAGCGTTACGAACAACTGCGTGAACAGAGACTGGCGAAGATCGACGAGGACTATCGCGCCCTGCTCGAAGCCATTCCGCCCCTGAGCATGATGGGCGTGGAAGGCGTGCGCATGGGCATGGCCGCGATGACGTCCTCGCGCGAGAAAACGCCGGGCGTGTCGATGCGGGATGTCGAGATCGCCGGCCCGAACGGCCCGGTGCCGACGCGCATCTATGCGCCGGAGAATTACTCGGGGCCCAAGCTCGGCGTCTACGTGCACACGCATCCCGGCGGCTTCGTCGGCGGCGGCGGACTGGGCACCTGGGACTGGATGAACACGCTACTGGCCGCCAAGGTGCCCTGCGTGGTGGTGGCGCCGGATTTCCGGCTGCCTCCCGAGAATCGGTATCCGAAGGGGCTCGAAGACTGCTGGGCGGTGCTGCAGTGGGTCGAGCGGCAAGGCCTTGCCCAAGGCTGGGACCCGGCCAGGATCGCGGTGGGTGGCGGCTGCACCGGCGGCAACTTCGCTGCGGTGCTGTCGCTGATGGCACGCGATGCCGGCGGGCCGAAGCTCTCGCTGCAGATCCTCGAATCCTGGCTCGCCGATGCGCATGGCGCCACGCCGTCGCACGAGGAATTCGCCGAAGGCTATGGCCTGCGCCACGAGGACAACGATTTCGTCATCGGCAACTACATCAGCGACGAATCGCAGCGCAAGGACTGGCGGGTTTCGCCGCTGCTGGTCGAGTCCGTGGCAGGCGTGGCCCCGGCGCTCATCACGGTCGGCGAATGGGACGTGCTGCGCGATGAGGACGTGGCCTATGGCGATCGCCTGAAAGCGGCCGGAGTGCCGGTCGACGTGCACGTGATTCCGCAGATGGGGCATTTCCCCAATCCGCGACTGGCGCATGAGCTGCACGAGATTCACATCAAGGGCCTGGCGGCCGCGATCGGCCCCGACGCCGCTTGATCGATCGAGCTTCGGGAACGCGAGCCATGTGTGCACGCAGTGCCGAGTCCGTGACGGCGACGAGCCTTCAATGAGCCTGCCGCCGAGCCAGCACTACGACGCCGTCGTCATCGGCGCAGGCCACAACGGCCTGATCCTGGCGACGTACCTGCAGCGCGCTGGGTATCGCACGTTGCTGGTCGAACGCGATGCGTCGATCGGCGGCATGACCTGCACGCACGAGCCGATGAGCGCGGGCTTTCGCCATAGTCCGCACGCCAACTTTCTCGCGTATCAGGCCGTCACTCCGATCATGCAGGACCTGCAGCTGCGAGCGCGCGGACTGGCGACCTTCGAGCCCGACATCCAGCACGGGATCGCGTTCGCCGATGCAAGGCCGCCGGTTCTCGTTCACCGTGTCGGCCATGAAGAAGGCAGCTTGCGTAGCTTTGCGCGCCACAGCGCTCGCGATGCCGCGACCTATGTCGATCTGCGCAAGCGTGCGGCCACGCTGACGCCGGCGATTCGCGACGTGCTGTTCCATCCCTTGTCGAGCGCCGGCATCGGCGTCCACCGTGCTGCGATGGCGCAGGCCTTCGGCGAACTGGCCGAAGATGCGCGGCTCGGAACGCGCAGCGCAGCGCAGTTCATCGACGAGCGTTTCGAATCGCCGGAGATTCGGACGCTGCTCTATCTGCTCGCGATGGAGTTCGGGGCCTCGCTCACGCAGGCGGGCGACGATCTGGCTTTCCTGGGCTTCGTGCTGTGGATGATCGGCAGCCGCCAGGTTCCGATCGGCGGCATGCAAAGCTTCGCCGATGCCTTGCATCGCGCCGCGCTCGCCGAAGGCGTGCAGATCACGACCTCCGCCGAAGTCGGCTCGATCCGCATCGAAGCGGGACGTGTGAAAGGCATCGTGATCGCGGGGCGGTTCATCGAGGCGCCGATCGTGGCGTCGAGCATCGGTGTCGAACGAACGCTGCTCGACCTGCCGAGCGGCGGCGGGCTCGGAGCTTCCGATCGCCAGGCGCTGGCGGCTTATCGACGCGGCAGCGGATCGACCATCGCCAGCCAGGCCTTCGCCTTGACCGAAGCGCCGCGCTATCGCTCTGCGCGCTGGGATGCGGACCTCGATCGCTGCGTACAGACCTTCATCGGTTTCGATAGTCCCGAGTCGGTGCTTCTGCACGAGCGGGAACTCGCGATGGGCCTGCTGCCGTCGCCGCGCGCCTCGATGCGAGTGCCGAGCCTGTTCGACCCGAGCCTTGCGCCCGCAGGTTTTCACGTGGCCGGAGCCGATAGCCACTTTCCGGACGAGAAGGCCTTGAGCGAAGAGGACTGGCAGGGGATCGCGGAGAGCTACAACGAGGCCTTGCTCGATGTCTGGAGCCGCGCGGCTCCGAACATGACGCGGGACACGGTGATCGCGAGCCACTTCGCCATCCCGCGTTCGGGAGACCGGCGCGTGCTGCTGCGCGAAGGCAGGCAGTACAGCACGTCCATCGCCGGGCTCTATCTCTGCGGCACCTCGACTTATCCGGGCGGAGGCGTGCACGGCGCCTGCGCCATCAATGCATTTCAGGAAATAACCGGAGTCCAGTTTCAATGATCAACAGAAGCGCGCATCACATTCGTCGACCGCTCATATCGCTGCTGGCGTCGATCGGCCTGTCCTGCGCGCTGATGTCGGCGCCCGCACAAGCCGAGCCTTCGCGAGAGGCGAAGTGGGTGACGCTCGGCACGGGCTCGGGCCCGCTGTCGTTCTTCGAGCGCGGCCAGCCCGCCAATCTGCTGCGTGCGGCGGGACAATCGATACTCGTCGATGCGGGCGATGGCGCCACCGAGCAGCTGATCCGCACGGGCGTCCTGCTCGACGATGTCGGCACCGTTTTCATCTCGCATCTTCACTTCGACCATACGGGCGGACTGTTCGCGTTTCTCGGCCGTCGCTTCCAGACGCGCCAGACGTCCGCGCTGACCATCTACGGGCCGCCTGGAATCAAGCGCACGATCGACGGCTTGATCGCCGCGATGCAGCCGATGAACGATACGGAAGGCACCAAGGGGGTGTTCGCCGTGCTCGGCAGGCCCAAGCCGGGCGAGAACATCAAGACGATCGAATTGACCGACGGCGCCCAGGTCAAGATCGGCGACATTCGCATCACCGCGGCGACCAACTCGCATTACGTGCTGGCCGACGAGAAGGGCACCGGCAACCACAGTTTCGCGCTGCGCTTCGATGCGCCGGGCCGCTCCATCGTCTACACCGGCGATACCGGCCCGAGCGAGAAGGTGGAGAAGCTCGCCAAGGGCGCCGATCTGCTCGTGGCCGAAATCATGGATGCCGACGAAGCGCTCGACCGCATCGGCAAATCCGGCCTGAAGATCAACTTCGCATTGGCCGCGGTCGCGAAGGTCGCGATCAAGGATCACTTCGTCAAGGAACATCTCTCGCCCGAAGACGTCGGCTCGATGGCGCAACGGGCCGGCGTGAAAGCGCTGGTGCTCACGCACAACGCACTGGGGCCGGACAATCTCGAACCGGCGCGCAAGCGCATCGCTGCGGCCTACCCGGGGCCGGTCACGTTCGCCCAGGATGGCCGGGCTTATTGATCAAAGCAGTCGTACCAACACCAACATCAGGAGGCATGATGAATATCGATGGGCAATGGAAGCTGACGGCCAAGTCGCCGATGGGCCTCAAGACCGATGATCTCGAATTCAAGACGATCGATGGAAAGCTGACCGGCACGCAGATCAGCGAGGGCCTGGGTACGCATCGCGATCTGCCGGTCAAGGTCGACGGCGATACGATCAGCTGGTCGGTGCCGGTCACCAAGCCGATGAAGCTGACGCTGGAGTTCAAGCTGCAGGTCGACGGCGACAGCATGAGCGGAACCGTCAAGGCCGGCATCTTCGGCAATGCGCCGGTGAGCGTCGTTCGCGCCTAGTGCGACCAGGGAGCTCCGCACGCGCGTCGATTCGCGCAATTCGAGACGCAAGCCGGCGCGGTGATCGTCGGCTTGTGCGAGGCCGAAAGCGGTGTCGCGAACTCAGGTCTGCGGAAGCAACCTGCGCTCAGCGCCGCACACGCCGCAGCCTGTCGCGCAACCAGGCGTGCCCCGGGTCCTGTTCGGCGGTTCGCGGCCAGTACAGCATGACTTGCAGCTTCGGCACCGCCAGCGGCAGCGTTGCGAGATGCAAGGGCAGCGTGGTTGCGAGGAAGCGCCCGAACTGGCGAGGCAGCACCAGCAGCAGATCGCTGCTGGCCGCAAGCTCGCAGGCGGCGTGATAGTGCTGGCATCTCACGGCGACGTCGCGCTTCAGGCCTTCGCGCTGCAGCGCCAGGTCTTCGTTCACGGGGCCCGCGCGCCGTGACGAAACCACGATGTGCCGCGCGGCCAGCCACTGCTTGAGCCCGAGCTTGCCTTTCGCCAGAGGATGTCCCTGTCGCATCGCGACGCAGGGTGTCTGTTCGAACAGGAGCATCTGTTCGATGTCGTCGCCGACGCTGATCGGCACATCGATCGCCATGTCGAAAGCGCCGGACGAGAGTTCGCGTTCCAGGCGCCGGCGTTCGAAGCCGGTGCTCTGCAGCTGGAGATGCGGCGCTTCCAGCAAAACCTCTCGCACCAGCGAAGGAAACAGCACCGATTCGAGGACATCGCGCATACCGATGACGAATCGTCGCGTCGACGTTGCGGCCGGAAACGGCTGCGGACGCTGCATGGTCCGGTGCAGGCTTTCGAGCGCGGCGCGCACATCCGGTGCGATGGCTTTGGCCAAGGGAGTCGGCACCACCCGCCGGCCATCGCGCACGAACAGCGGATCGTCGAAATGCTCGCGCAGCCGCTTGAGTGCGTTGCTGATCGCGGGCTGGGTCAAGTGCAGTCGAGCCGCGGCCTGGGTGAGGCTTCCGCAACCCAACACCACGTCGAAGACGCGAAAAAGGTTCAGGTCCACGCGGTCCATGGCAGGCTCATTCATTCATCGAGTGAATGATTATAGATTCAGAAAGATTAGTGGCTGGAATATGTCGGGCTGCGTAGAGTTTTGCCGACACATCGCGACCGAGACCACCTCATGGATTTCGCACACAGCCCGCGTGCGCTCGAACTGATCGAGAAACTTCGCGCCTTCATGCGCGAGCACCTGCTTCCCGTCGAGAGCGAGTTGCTGAAGGCACGACACGAGGCGCGCCGCGGCGGCGACTGGAAGCAGTGGATCGTGGAGCCGGAGGTCAAGGCGCTGAAGGCCAAGGCGCGCGAAGCCGGCCTGTGGAATTTCTTCCTGCCCGATCCTGCGCTGGCCCCGGGCCTGAACCATGTCGAATACGCGGCGCTGGCCGAGGAGATGGGACGCAGCTTCCTGGCGCCCGAAATCTTCAACTGCAATGCGCCGGACACCGGCAACATGGAAGTGCTGTGGAAGTACGGCAGCCCGGAGCAGAAGGAGCGTTGGATGAAGCCGCTGCTGGCGGGCAGCATCCGCTCCGCGTTCTGCATGACGGAGCCCGATGTCGCGTCGAGCGACGCGACCAACATGCAGGCGACCGCGACGCTCGATGGCGACGAGGTGGTGCTCGACGGCAAGAAGTGGTGGTCGAGCGGTATCGGTCATCCGGACTGCCGCTTCGCGATCTTCATGGGCGTCACCGATGCGCAGGCGGAACGTCATGCTCGCCACAGCATGGTGATCGTTCCGCTCGATGCACCGGGGGTTCGCATCGTGCGCATGCTGCCGGTCTTCAATGATTACGACGAGCCTTACGGCCACGGCGAAGTGCATTTCGATTCGGTGCGGGTTCCCCAAGCCAATGTCATCGCCGGCCTGGGCAGGGGATTCGAAATCGCGCAAGGCCGCCTCGGGCCCGGACGAATCCATCATTGCATGCGCTGTATCGGCGCCGCCGAGCGTGCCCTGGAGTTGCTGATCGACCGTGGAATGGAGCGCCAGGCGTTCGGCAGGCGGCTCATCGATCTCGGTGGCAACCAGGAGCGCATCGCCGATCTGCGCATCGCGATCGATCAGGCCCGCCTGATGACGCTGTACGCGGCCTGGATGATCGACAAGGTCGGCGCGCTGAAGGCGCTCACCGAAATCTCGGCGATCAAGATCGTCGCACCGTCCGTGCTGCAGCGCGTTGCCGACGAAGCCATGCAGATGTTCGGCGGAGCCGGACTCTCGAACGACTCTCCGCTCGCCGCGATCTTCGCCCATGCGCGCGTGCTGCGCCTGGCCGACGGACCGGACTCCGTCCACCGGGCCGTCATCGCGCGACGCGAGATCGGCCGTCGTTCGAAGGGCGGCGGAAGTCGCGCCGCATGAAGCCGCAGTGGCAGGAACACCGGCTGCAGACCGCGCTCGGCAGCGTGTTCGTGCGTTGCGCCGGGGCAGGGCCGGTCATCCTGTTCTGGCCGAGCCTGCTGATGGACGGCTCGATGTGGATGGGCGTCGCCGAAAGACTGCTCGCCCGATTCTGCGTCGTGCTGATCGACTCGCCGGGACATGGACGCAGCGAGCCCTTGTCGGCACCTTTCAGCTTCGACGAATGCGCGCACTGCATCGTCTCCATTCTCGATGCGCTGGCCATCGAGCGGGCGCACTTCGTCGGCAACTCCTGGGGCGCGATGATCGGTGGCACGTTTGCCGCTCGCTATCCGGATCGCATCGGCGCCGCGATTCTGATGAACGGCACCGCCTCCGCGTGCGGCGCACGCCAGCGCCTGGAATTTCGCATGCTGATCCTCACGGGTCGCCTGCTGCGTGGCGTTCGAGGCCCGCTGCGCAAACGCGCGACCGCGGCCTTCCTGGGGCCGACGTCCTTGCGAACCCGGCCGCAGGTGGTCGGCTCGGTGGCCGCTGCCTTGAAGCGCGTGGACTTTCGTTCGGCGCGCTGGGCGATCGAAAGCGTCGTCGTCAGCAGGCCCGATCAAGCTTCGTTGTTTCGCGGCATCCGCTCGCCGGTGATGGTGGTCGCCGGAGTCGAGGACGCGACATTCCCCAATGCCGAGACGCGTGCGATGGCCGACGCGATCCCGGCGTCCACGTTCGTCCTGATCGACGGCAGCGCCCATTTGACCGGGCTCGAATGCCCCGAAAAGTCCGCCGAACTCATCGAGAGTTTCATTCGCGCCCATGACTGAAGCGACCACGGCCGATCGCGCCGGGCGAGTGCGATCCGGCGAGGAATTGAACGGTGCCGCCGTCGAAGCCTGGCTGCGGTCGCAAGGGTTCGAGCTGCACGGAACCGCAAAAATCACGCAGTTCTCGGGTGGCGCATCGAACTGGACTTATCGCATCGAGTACGACAACTGCGACCTGATCCTGCGACGCCCGCCGGCCGGCACCAAAGCCAAGTCGGCGCACGACATGCACCGCGAATTCGTGGTGCAGAAAGCGATCGCGCCGGTTTATTCCTGCGTGCCGAAGATGCTGGCGTACTGCGACGATCAGGACGTGCTCGGGGTTCCGTTCTACGTCATGGAGCGCATCGCGGGCATCATTCCGCGCAAGGAATTTCCACGCGCAGTGGCGCTGTCTCCGGCGCAGGCGCGGCAACTTTGTCTCAACGTGATCGACAAGCTCGTCGAGTTGCATCGCGTGGATTGGCGCGCCGCAGGGTTGGAAAAACTCGGAAAGGGCGAGGGCTATACGCGTCGCCAGATCGAAGGCTGGATCGATCGCTGGGACAAGGCGCGAACCTGGAACGTGTTCAAGGCCACGGACGTCAAGCGCTGGCTGCTCGCCAACATTCCGGGCGATGTCGGCACCTGCCTGATCCACAACGACTGGCGCCTGGACAACCTCGTGCTGGATGCGCAGGACCCCACGCAGGTGATCGGTGTCCTGGATTGGGAGATGGCGACGCTGGGCGATCCGCTGATGGAACTCGGCAGCGCAATGGCGTACTGGACGCAGGCCGACGATGATTTTTTTGCGCGCTTCATTCGTCGTCAGCCCAGCCACCTGCCGGGCATGCTGAAACGTGACGAGATGGTCGAGCATTACCGCGACCGGGCTGGTCTGCCGCGCTTCGACTGGCGGTTCTACGAGGCCTACGGCCAGTTCCGGCTCGCGGCCATCATTCAGCAAATCTACTACCGCTATCACCACGGCCAAACCAAAAATCCGGCGTATCGGTTCTATGGCTTCTACGCGAATTACATGATCTGGCGCGCGCGATCGACGATCCGGCGCGGGCGCCCGAGATGAGCGTGATCGTGCTGGTCCGGCACGGGCAGGCTTCGTTCGGCACCGGTGACTACGATCGGCTGTCTGCGGTCGGCTGGACGCAAGCCAGGCTGCTGGGCTCGGCGCTCGCGAGTTGTTTTATCAAGCCCGATCTGCTGGTCTGCGGCGACATGCTCCGGCACAGGGAGACCGCGAACGCCTGCATCGAAGCCTTGAGTCACAGCGGTGCGCCGCGCATCGATGCAGCCTGGAACGAGTACGACCACGAAGCGCTGATCGCGGCGCTGCGGCCCGAGTGGCGCGATCCTCAGGCGATGATGCAGGCCTTGAAGTCGGAGCCCGATCCGAGGCGAGCGTTCCAGCGCGTGTTCTCCAAAGCTGTGGAGCGCTGGATGAGGGGCGATCACGACGGTGAATACGCGCTCTCGTGGAGCGCGTTCAGAATGCGCGTTCGTGCGGCTTTGCTGGGCCTGCACGAGAAGCTCGGCAAAGGCGGTCGCGCCTGCGTCTTCACCTCGGGCGGTCCGATTGCGGCGGTCGCCGCCGAACTGCTGGGGCTCGATTCGGCGCACGCCGCGCAGCTGTCCTGGTCGCTCGTCAATACCGGCATGACCCGAATTCTCGGCGGCGATCGCGGCCTTCGGCTCGGCACGCTCAACGAGCATGCGCATCTCGAGCATGACCTCGAGCTGATCACCTATCGATAGCTGAGCTGCAGCGGGCGAGGTGGCGCGCGCAAGGCGTCTGCATGCACACCGAGGCCACGAACCGCATGGCCTCGGTGTGCGGATGCGGTCGCGACGCGGGCCTCAGAACCCACCGCGAACGACGGTGCCGCCATCGACGACGATGGTCTGCCCGGTGACGTAGGCGCCGGCCTGCGAGGCGAGGAACACCGCAGCGCCGGCGATGTCGTTCGGTTCGCCGATGCGGCCCAGCGGAGTCGCGCGCTTCAGCGCCGCTTCCGCTTTCGGGTCGGCCCACAGCGCGCGTGCGAAGTCGGTGCGGATCACGCCCGGGGCGATGGCGTTGACGCGAACGTTCTGCGGCCCGTATTCCACCGCCAGATTGCGCACGAGCTGGAAATCCGCCGCTTTCGAAACGTTGTACGCGCCGATGGTGTTCGAGCCCAGCAGCCCGCCGATCGACGAGACGATGACGATGGAGCCGTCGCGACGCTCGATCATGTCGGGAACGACGAAGTTGATCAGCCAGTGGTTGGCCAGCACGTTGTTGTCGAAGATCTTGCGGAACTGCTCGTCGCTGATGTCCTTGATCGGCCCGTAGTACGGGTTCGACGCGGCGTTGCAGACCAGCACGTCGATCTTGCCGAACTGCGCATGCGTGCCATCGACCAGCGCCTTCAGCGCGGCCTTGTCGGAGATGCTCGCCGCGAGCGCGATGGCGCGTCCGGCACCGTGCTGCCGGTTGATCGCCGCGGCCACTTCATCGCAGGCGGACTGGTTGCGGCTGGAGATGACGACGCGCGCACCGGCCGCCGCGTAAGCCTCGGCGATCGCCCGGCCGATGCCGCGCGAGGAGCCGGTGATCACGGCGACTTTGTCTTTGAGATCGAATAAGTTCATTTCATCCTCCGAAAGTTCGAATCCTGATCGGTGTCATGCAGCGCTGAGGCTGCGGCTGTAGCGATCGAGGTGATGATCCTGATCGCCGAAGCAGTGGGCGATCACCGTGAGCCGCTTGAAATAATGGCTCACCACGAGTTCGTCCACCACGCCCATGCCGCCATGCAACTGCACGGCTTGCTGCCCGACGAAGCGCGCGGCCTGGTCGATGTAGGCCTTGGCCGCGGAGATCATGCGGCCGCGCCCGGCGGCGTCGCGATCGTCGGCGTGATACGCGGCGAGGATCGCCATCGAACGCGCCTGCTCGGTGGAGATCAGCATGTCGGCGATGCGGTGGCGCAAGGCCTGGAAACTGCCGATCGGCGTGCCGAACTGCTTGCGCGTGTCGAGGTAGTCCACCGTCGCCTGGTTCAGCGCCGACATGATGCCCACGGCCTCGGAGCACAGCGCCGCCGCGGCCTTGTCGAGCGCCTGCAGGAGCGCAGGGCCGGCGTCTCCGACACGGCCGAGCAGCGCATCGGAGCCGACGCGCGCCGAATGCAGGCGCAGGTCCGCCGCACGCCGGCCATCCTGGGTCGCGTAGGCGCGCATCGACAGGCCCGCCGTGTCGGGATCGATCAGGAACAGCGAGATTCCGGATTCGTCGCCGGTCGAGCCGCTGGTACGGGCCGAGACGATGAACCGATCGGCGCTCGGCGCGTCGAGCACCACGCACTTGTGTCCGCTGA
Organism: Hydrocarboniphaga effusa AP103; assembly: GCF_000271305.1. Lineage (GTDB taxonomy): Bacteria > Pseudomonadota > Gammaproteobacteria > Nevskiales > Nevskiaceae > Hydrocarboniphaga > Hydrocarboniphaga effusa. The sequence goes on along the minus strand of NZ_AKGD01000001.1, from coordinate 760,476 downwards.
TGACCCAGCCATCGTTCAATGCGGTGGCGCGGGTTTCGACGTGAAACGGATCGAAGCGCGCGCCGGGCTCGCCATGCGCGAGCGCGAGCTGGCTGTTGCCGGCCGCGACGGCCTCCAGGCTGCTTTGCTGTTCGCTGGAGCCCAGCGCCGCGATGAGACCGGCGCCGAGCACGACGGTGCTCAGGTAGGGCTCCAGCAACAGTCCCTTGCCGATCTGCTCCATGACGATGGCAACGTCGATCGCATTGCCGCCGAGTCCGCCATGCGCTTCGGCGATCGGCAGCGCGAGCAGGCCGAGTTCGGCGTACTGGTTCCAGGCGTCCAGGCTGTAGCCGAGCGCGGAGCGAATCAGCTCGCGCCGATGCTCGAAGCCGTAGTCGCGCGCACGAAAGCGCTCCAGCGTGTCCTGCAGGGCGCGTTGTTCATCGGTGTATCGAAAGTCCATGTCCTGCCTCAGCTGCCGAGCGTGAGCTGCGCGATGATGTTCTTCTGGATCTCGTTGGAGCCAGCGTAGATCGAGGTCTTGCGCAGGTTTAAGTAATGCCCGGTCAGCGCCGGGGCGTAGTCCGCATAGGCTTGTTGCATGAGCGGATCGGCCCGCCATTGCGCGTCGAGCGCCTCGGGCAGATGCGGCACCGCGTAGGGGCCGAGCGCCTGCATCTGCAGCTCGGCGATGGCCTGCTGGATCTCCGAGCCCTTGACCTTGAGGATCGAGGCCTGGATGCCCGAAGCGCGATCGTGCGCATCCGCGCAGAGGGCGCGCAGATTGGTGATCTCGAGCGCCATCAGCTCGAGTTCGACCTGTGCGATGCGATCGCGAAAGCGAGCGTTCTCGATCAGCGGCCGACCACCGGCGCGCTCCTGGCTCGCGATCTTCTTGAGCTTGCGCAGCGCGGCCTTCGAATCGCCGATGCCGGCGATGTTGGTGCGCTCGTGGCCGAGCAGGAACTTGGCGTAGGTCCAGCCCTTGTTCTCTTCGCCGACGAGATTGTCGACCGGCACGCGCACGTTCTCGAACCAGACTTCGTTGATCTCATGCTCGCCGTCGAGCATCACGATCGGCCGCACCGTGATGCCGGGCGTCGCCATGTCGATCAGCAGGAACGAAATGCCCTGCTGGGCGCGCACCTCGCCGTTGGTGCGGACGAGGCAGAAGATCCAGTTCGCGAACTGGCCGAGCGTGGTCCAGGTCTTCTGCCCGTTGACGACGTAGTGATCGCCTTCGCGGCGCGCCGTGGTTTTCAGCGAAGCGAGATCGGAGCCCGAGCCCGGCTCCGAATAACCCTGGCACCACCAGTCTTCGGCGGCCATGATGCGCGGCAGGAAGTACTGCTGCTGCGCCGGGCTGCCGAAGGCCATCAGCACCGGGGCGAGCATCTTGAACGAGAACGGCAGCTGCCCCGGAGCACCGGCGGCGGCGCGCTCTTCGTCGAAGATGTACTGCTGCACGGGCGTCCAGCCCATGCCGCCGAAGGCGGTCGGCCAGGTCGGTGCGCCCCAGCCTTGCGCGTGCAGGATCTTCTGCCAGCGAATCGTGTCTTCGGCGAGGTAGCGCTTGCCGAGGCGTTGGCGATCGCGGATGTCCGCCGGCAGATGCCTTGCGAGAAATTGCCGGACTTCGAGGCGAAAGGTTTCTTCGTCGGCGCTGAAGTTCAGGTCCATGAGGTTTCCGTTTCGATGTGATGGGGCGGTGGCCAGCGCGCGTCAGAGCCAGCGGGCATCGGTGTCGAGCGGCGTGCGCTCGACCGGATGCAGCACGCCGAGCCAGGCTTCGAGCTTGGGCAGCTCCCAGCCGAAGAAGTAATCGCAGGCGGCGCGCTTGCCGCGCGCGAAATCGTCGTCCGTGTTCGCCGCGTTCACCGCGACGGCCTGGTCGAGCCACAGCCAGGCCACGACGACATGGCCGAAGGCTTCCAGATAAGCCGCCGCGTTCGCGAGCCGGAGTTCGGCATCGGCGAGCGACTGCAGCGAGGCGGTGACGGATCGCAGGCGATGCCAGGCGGCGTCCAGCGCGGCGGCGTGTCGCGCCAGTGGTGCTTGCGGTCGGGCTCGCTCGATGGTCGCGGCGATGCGGCCCGACAACAGTTCGAGACCCGCGCCCTTGGCCTGGCCGATCTTGCGGCCGAGCAGGTCGAGCGCCTGGATGCCGAAGGTGCCTTCGTGGATCGGATTGAGCCGGTTGTCGCGATAGTGCTGCTCGACGTTGTATTCGCGCGTATAGCCGTAGCCGCCGTGAATCTGGATCGCGAGATCGTTGGCCGCGAGCCCCCATTGCGAAGGCCAGCTCTTGACGATCGGCGTGAGCAGATCGAGCAGCAGATGGCTGTCGCGGCGACCGGTCTCGTCGGGCAATGAATGCGCGTCGTCGCTGAGCCTGGCTGCATACAGGCACAGCGCGAGCGCGCCCGAGACATAAGCCTTCTGCGCGAGCAGCATGCGACGCACGTCGGCGTGCTCGACGAGCGCGATCGGTGGGCTCGCCGGATCACGCTCCGAGCGACGGCGACCTTGCGTGCGCGTGCGTGCGTAGTCGAGCGCATGCAGATAGCCGGTGTAGCCGAGCGCTGCGGCGCCGAGCCCGACCGCGATGCGCGCCTCGTTCATCATGTGAAACATGTAGGCGAGGCCCTGGCCGGGTTCGCCGACGATCTCGCCGATCGCGCCGGCATCGGCTTCGGGGCGATGCCGGCCTTCGCCGAAATTGAGCAGGCAATTGACGGTGCCGCGATAGCCCATCTTGTGATTGAGTCCGGCGAGCACCACGTCGTTGCGCTCGCCGAGTCTGCCCTCGTGGTCGACGAGCCGGCGCGGCACCGCGAACAGCGAAATGCCCTGCACGCCGGCGGGCAAGCTGCCGTCTTCGCGCGGAATCTTGGCGAGCACCAGGTGCACGATGTTCTCGCTGATGTCGTGATCGCCGCCGGAGATCCACATCTTGTTGCCGAACAGGCGATAGCGTCCGTCCTGCTGCGGGACCGCGCGCGTGCGGATGTCGGCGAGGCTCGATCCGGCCTGCGGCTCGGACAGGCACATGGTGCCGAAGTAGCGGCCCTCGGCCATCGGCTGCACGTAGCGCGCCACGATGCCGGGCGAAGCGTGCGCGATCAGCAGGTTCGCGTTGGCGATCGTCAGCATCGCGTAGGCGACCGAGCCGGCGTTGGCCGCCGTCAGGAACGCGAAGCCGGCGCGCTCGATGCAGCCGGGCAAGCCCAGTCCACCGACTTCGGCCGGCATGCCGGCGGCCATCAACCCCGCGGTGGAAAACGCGCGCAGCGCTTCGCCGACTTCCACGTTGATGCTCACGCGCTCGCCGTCGAAGTGCGGCTCGTGGCTGTCGTTCTTCTTGTTGTGCGGGGCGAAGCGCTCCACCGCGAGCTTTTCGTAGACGTCGAGGATCGCGCTCCAGGTGTCGCGATCGTGCCCGGCGAACTGCGGACGCTCGGCGAGCGCGTCGGCGCGCAGCCAGTCGAACAGCAGGAAATCGATGTCGCGGCGCGACAGGATCAGATGGCTCATTGCGACCTCAGTGCTGCGACAGCGTGATCCATTCGGCGACGAGCGCGGGCTTGCTCTCGCCTTCGATCTCCACGCTCACGCCGAGCGTCGATTGGATGGCGCCCGAGGCGCGCTGTTCGACGGCCCTGAGCTCGAACAGCGCACGCACGCGACGCCCGCTGCGCACCGGCGAAATGAAGCGCAGGCTGTTGAAGCCGTAGTTGATCGAGCGCGTGTTGCCTTCGATCCGCGGCAACACTTCGGCCGCCATCGCCGACAGCATCGACAGCGTCAGAAAGCCATGCGCGATCGTCGCTCCGAACGGCCCCTGCGCAGCGGAGGCTTCGTCGATGTGGATCGCCTGCCAGTCTTCGGTGGTATCGGCGAAGGCCTGGATGCGCGCCTGATCGAGCCGATACCAACTCGAATGACCGAGCGCGCTCCCTGCGAGTGCGCGATAGGCATCTACAGACAAGCTCGGAGCGGGCATCTCAAAGCACCTCGAACAGACCCGCCGCGCCCATGCCACCGCCGACGCACATCGTCACCACCACGTAGCGTGCGCCGCGCCGCTTGCCTTCGATGAGCGCGTGCCCGACCATGCGCGCGCCCGACATGCCATACGGGTGGCCGATCGAAATGGCGCCGCCGTTGACGTTGAGCAGCTCGTCCGGAATGCCGAGCCGGTCGCGGCAATACAGCACCTGCACGGCGAAGGCCTCGTTGAGCTCCCACAGGCCGATGTCGCCGACGCTCAGGCCGAAGCGCGACAGCAGCTTGGGAACGGCGAACACCGGGCCGATGCCCATTTCGTCGGGCTTGGTGCCCGCCACCGCCATGCCGACGTAGCGTCCGAGCGGCGCCAGGCCGCGCCTCGCGGCTTCGCGCGCCTCCATCAGCACGACCGCCGAGGCGCCGTCCGACAGCTGGCTTGCGTTGCCGGCGGTGATCGTGCCGTTGCTGCGCACGGCCTTGAGCGAGGCGAGCCCTTCGAGCGTGGTGTCGGCGCGGTTGCCTTCGTCCTTCGCCAGCCTGATCGCCCGCTGCGTGACCGCACCGGAGGCCTTGTCGGTGACGTTCATCGTCGCGTCGACCGGAACGATCTCGGCGTCGAAACGGCCGGCGGCCTGCGCGGCCGCGGTGCGCTGCTGCGATTGCAGCGCGTACGAATCCTGCGCTTCGCGGCCGATGCGATAGCGCGCGGCCACCGTTTCGGCGGTATCGAGCATCGCCATGTAGGCGTCGTCATGCATCGCCTGCAGTTCGGGATCGACGCCGACGCGCAGTTCGGCGGTCTGCACGAGCGAGATCGATTCGACGCCACCGGCGACGCAGATGTCCATGCGATCGACCACGATCTGCTTGGCGGCCGTGGCGATCGTCATGAGGCCCGACGAACACTGGCGATCCATGGTCATGCCGGCGACGGTCACCGGAAATCCGGCGCGCAGCGCAGCCTGGCGGCCGATGGTCTGCTGCACGCCCTGCGGCAGCGAGCAGCCGAGGATGCAGTCGTCGAGCTCGGCCGGATCGATGCCGGAGCGCCCGACCGCGGCGCGCAGGGCATGTGCGGCCAGCGTCGGCGAGGGCGTGGCGTTGAAGGCGCCGCGATAGGCGCGCCCGATCGGCGTGCGCGCGGTGGAGACGATGAGGGCTTCGCGCATGGCGATCACTCCGGTTTCGCCGGCGAAAAGCCGGCCTTCTGCAATTCGCGCGCGCCTTGCTCCCAGCCGCTGCCCGGCACGGTTTCGTCGCTGCGATCGGCGACTTCGGCAAGCCGCTCCGACAGCTGCCGAGCGACGTCTTCGCCGGTGCCGAGGTGAATGCCCTGGGTGAGGGTGATGTGCGCGGCTTCGAAGCTGCCGGCGCCCGCGCAAAGGATCATGCGCGTCGGTGCGTCGTCGCCGACCAGTGCGGCGACGCCGGGCGCGACCGCCGAAGGATGCAGCGCCGCGAGCTGATCGGCCGGCATCAGGCCTTCGAGCATGCGGGTTCCGGCGGTCGGCGCGAGGCAGTTGACGCGGATGTTGTTCTTGGCGCCTTCGAGCGCGAGCGTCTGCATGAGCCCGACCAGCGCGAGCTTCGCCGCGCTGTAGTTGGATTGCCCGAAGTTGCCGTAGAGCCCGGACGACGACGTGGTCATGACGATGCGCCCGTAGTTCTGCGCGCGCATCAGATCCCAGACCGCCTTGCTGCAGTTCACCGCGCCCATCAGATGCACGTCGACGACGAGCCGGAAGTCGGCGAGATCCATCTTGGCGAAGCTCTTGTCGCGCAGGATGCCGGCGTTGTTGACGAGGATGTCGACACGCCCCCAGCGCTCGACGGTCTCGGTGACCATTTTCTGCACCTGTACGAAATCGGTCACGGAGGCTCCGTTGGCGATCGCCTGGCCGCCGGCCGCGACGATCTCGTCGGCGACACGCTGTGCCGCCGTCGCGGATCCGCCTTCGCCGCGCACATCGCCGCCGAGATCGTTGACGACGATCAGGGCGCCGAGTTTGGCCAGCAGCAAGGCATGTTCGCGCCCCAGCCCGCCGCCGGCGCCGGTCACGATGGCGACGCGTCCGTTCAAATCAAGCGCCATGCGCTTCTCCTCATTGTGGTTCGAGATGGGGGCGACGTCCGGAGATGGTCCGGTCAGTCGCCTTCGATCATGATGGCATGAATTTAGTCATTAGTACCAATTAAAGATCGAGTCGAAAGAAAACGCGCTCGGCGGCGCCGGGCCGGTTCAGAGGGGGTTTCGCGAGTCCCGCAGGGTGGCGAAGGCGTAGTCGAAAGTTTCGCGAACTTCGGCGAGATCGGAGACCGCGCTGCCGGTGGACAGCAGGCGGATGCGCGCCCCGGTGAACAGGCTCGCCGAGAGCAGGGCGGCGCTCGGCGCACCCGCGTAACCGAGCCGCTCGAACTGCCGGCTCCAGGCTTCGATCTGATCGTTGACCCAATGTTCCACCATCGGGCGCAGGCGGCTCTCCCGCGTCGCTTCCGCTTCGACCGACAGGCTGGCCAGGTTCAGGTCGCCGTACTGGGTCACCTCACGCAGCAGGATGGCGGTGGTCAGGTCGGCGAGGCGGCCGGGCGTGAGCTCGCTGGGATCGACGCTCGTCCGTGCTTCGCGGTAGCGCGCTTTCTCGCGTTCGTACAGGCGTTCGCGCGCGGCCGACATCAGCGAATCGAGCGGCTTGAAGTGGTAGGCCGGCAGTGCGGGCGCGACCCCGGCTTCGGCGGCGACGGCCCGGCCCGTCACCGCGGCGCTGCCTTCGCGCGCGAGCAATCGGATGGCGGCCTCGACGATGCGGTTGCGCGCATTCTCGGCCGGTATCGCGGGCTCGATCGCTCGCTTGCGACCCGTGCGCGATGCCGGCTTGGCGCGCGGCTGGAGCTCGAGCCGCGCGCGCACGTCTTCGGCTTTCCAATGCAGCGGCAGCATCAGGAACAGCAATCCGACGATCTGGTCGATCAGCACGCGCAGCCGAACGCGATCGGGCGTTTCGCCCATCAGCGCCAGGATCTGCGACCAGACTTCGTAGAGCGTGGAGTACCAGGTCGCCGCGAGTTCGCGCGTGTCCGCATGCCGGCTGCAGAACACCATGATCTCGGCCCAGGCGATGGTTTGCTGCCGGTCGCGCGAAGTGGCGTTGTCGATCACGCGAAGCATCAGCCTGCGCAGATTGTCCGGTGCCGGAGCATCGTGGCGATGCCGATCGACGAAGTCCTTGAACTGGGCGACGTAGCGATCGAGCAAGGCCTGCGACGCGTCTGCGAGCAGGGCGGTGCGCGAGTCGTAGTAGTAGGTGGTCGCGGCCAGCGAAACACCGGCCCGCTTGGCGATCGCCCGATGCGTCACCGCGGCTTCGCCGTGCTCACCGAGCAGCGCGATCACCGCCTCGGTGATCTTCTGGCGTGTCGCGCGCGAGCGGCTCTGGCGGGGTTTGCGGGCGGACGCGGGGTTCGGCATCGAAGCTGGAGCGGGAGGAACTGCGTCATTGTGCAGAACTCCGCCGCGCTCTGCGCATCGCGGTCCGGGCTCAGTGCCTTGCGAGGCTGTGACGCGCCAGCTCGAGCTGGCCGATCTGGTTGCGATGCACTTCGTCGGGGCCGTCGGCGAGCTTCAGGGTTCGCGCATGCGCATAGGCGGCCGCGAGCGGAAAGTCCGACGAGACACCGGCTGCACCGTGCAGCTGGATGGCCCAGTCGATCACCTGGCAGGCCATCGCCGGAACGGCCACCTTGATCATCGCGATCTGCTGCCTGGCCCCGCGGTTGCCGACGCTGTCCATCATGTAGGCCGCGTTGAGCACGAGCAGGCGCGCCTGATCGATCACGATGCGCGATTCGGCGATGCGCTCCAGCGTCACGGATTGTTCGGCGATGCGGCGTCCGAACGCGACGCGCTCGTTCGCGCGCTTGCACATCAGTTCGAGCGCACGCTCGGCGAGTCCGATCAGCCGCATGCAATGGTGGATGCGTCCGGGGCCCAGACGGCCTTGCGCGATCTCGAAGCCGCGGCCTTCGCCGAGCAGGATGTTCGAAGCCGGAACGCGAACCTTGTCGAAGCTGATCTCGGCATGGCCGTGCGGCGCGTGGTCGTAGCCGAACACCGATAGCGTCCGCTCGATGGTCACGCCGGCCGTGTCGACCGGCACCAGGATCATCGACTGCTGCGCGTGCCGGGCCGCATCGGGATTGCTGCGGCCCATGAAGATCAGAATTTTGCAGCGTGGATCGCCGGCGCCGGAGGTCCACCACTTGCGGCCATCGATCACGTAGTCGTCGCCATCGCGCACGATGCTCGCGCGGATGTTGGTGGCGTCGCTCGAGGCGACGTCGGGCTCGGTCATCGCGAAGCCCGAGCGGATCTCGCCGGCCAGCAGGGGCTTGAGCCAGCGCTCTTGCTGATCCGGCGTGCCGTAGCGCGCGAGCACCTCCATGTTGCCGGTGTCCGGAGCGTTGCAGTTGAACACTTCGGGTGCGAGTTCCGATCGGCCCATGATCTCGCAGAGCGGCGCGTATTCGAGATTGCTCAGGCCGGCGCCGTGCCCGGAATCGGGCAGGAACAGATTCCACAAACCCTCGGCGCGCGCCTTGAGCTTGAGTGCCTCGATCACGCGAGTCGGTTGCCACGGATCGCCGTGCACGCGGTTGGTTTCGACTTCGTCGTGAAACGCGTGCTCGTTCGGATAGACGTGCGCCTCCATGAAAGCCGTGAGTCGTCGCTGCAGCTCGATGATCTTGTCGCTGTGCGTGAAATTCATCTCGTCTCCTGTCGATCACGGCGTGTCATGTGCGCGCTCGCGACAGCGTCGCCGCGTGGACGATCCAGCCGTTGAGGCGGTGCGCGCGGCTCAGCTTGGAGACGCGCGTCCGTCATGATGCAGCAGCGCAGGCCGGCAAGCTTTGCTGCTGGCGACAGCTTGCCGTCTCGGGACGGCAGACCCGGCCAGCGTATTGCTGTCGCCCGAAGGCAACAGGCTGTCGCCGTCGGACAAGCCGTGGCGCGGGCGATGCCTCAGCATGCGCGGATGACGCGCGGAAAATCGGTCGCACCGGATCGATGGTCGCGGCGTTGCTTTCTTTCCTCGAATCGCTCGTCCATGACCCATCCCTGGATTGCCAGTTATCCGCCCGGAGTACCGGCCACCATCGATCCGAACGCCTATTCGTCGGTGGTCGCCCTGCTCGAGGAGAGCTTCGCTCGCTATTCGGAGCGCAAGGCCTACGCCTGCATGGGCAAGGAGCTGCGCTATGCCGATGTCGACCGGCTTTCGCGCGCGCTCGCGGCCTGGCTGCAGTCGCGCGGACTGGCGCAGGGCGATCGCGTGGCGGTCATGATGCCCAACATCCTGCAGTATCCGGTCACGGTGGCCGCGGTGCTGCGGGCGGGTTGCGTGCTCGTCAACGTCAATCCGCTCTACACGGCGCGCGAGCTCGCGCATCAACTCAAGGATTCCGGAGCGCGGGCGGTCGTGATGTTCGATCGTCATCTCGCGACGCTGGAGTCGATCGTCGGCGAGACGCAGATCGAGCACGTGCTGCTCGCCTCGCTGAGCGACACGCTGGCCGGAAGCCCGGAGCGCGCTGCCGCGGGGCTGCAAGATGGGCGGACCACGCGCTTCGATCAGGCGCTCGGCGACGGTGCCGGCCTGGCGTTCAGGGCCCCCGCTATCGATGCCGCGGATATCGCCTTGCTGCAGTACACCGGCGGCACCACGGGTGTCAGCAAGGGCGCGGTGCTGCTGCACGAGACGATCGTCGCCAACCTGCTGGCCTCCGAGGCCTGGATGCAGCCGGGCCTGCATCGGCGTCCGATCACCGGGCAGTACACGATCCTGTGCGCGCTTCCGCTCTATCACGTGTTCGCATTCATCAGCTGCGGCCTGCTCGGGGCTCGCATCGGGGCCGTCAATATCCTGCTGCCGGACCCGCGCAACATCGCGGCGGTCGTCGATGCGTTCAAGCGATACCGCATCCACAATTTCCCGGCGGTCAATACGCTTTTCGCAGCGCTGCTTCATCAGCCCGAATTTCTGCGTTGTGATTTCAGCGAGCTGTGCCTGAGCAACGGCGGCGGCAGCGCGGTGCAGGAAGCCGTCGCCCGTCGCTGGCTCGCCATCACCGGCTGCCCGATCGTGGAAGGCTACGGCTTGTCGGAAACCAGTTCCGGCGTCACCTGCAACCGCACCGATTCGGAAGTCTTCACGGGCAACATCGGCTTGCCGATGCCGAGCGTGGAGATCCGCATTCTCGACGACGACGGCAAGGCGCTGCCGGCCGGCGCGAGCGGCGAAATCGCCGTGCGCGGCCCGCAGGTGATGGCCGGCTACTGGCTGCGTCCGGGCGAGACGGTGAAAGTCATGACCGACGACGGCTTTCTGCGCACCGGCGACATCGGCGTCATCGACGAGCAGGGCTACATCAAGCTGATCGATCGCAAGAAGGACATGATCATCGTCTCGGGCTTCAACGTGTTTCCGAACGAGATCGAAGCGGTGGTCGCCGGCCATCCGGGTGTACTCGAATGCGCGGTGATCGGGGTGGCGGACGAGCGTACCGGCGAGGCCGTGAAGCTGTTCGTGGTCAGGCGCGATGCCGGCTTGAGTGCTGCCGATCTGCTGGCGTTCTGCAGCGAGCGTTTGACCGCCTACAAGCGGCCCAAGTCCATCGAGTTCATCGACGCGCTGCCCAAGAGCAACGTCGGCAAGATCCTGCGCAAGGATCTGCGCGCTTCCGCACCAGCAGCCCAGGCGGCGCCGTGAACCGCGACGCGCGAGCGGGCGAACGATTCAGCGCCGGCTCGCTCCGGCGCTGCGGACGTCGGCGATCGTCGGATAGCCGTTGACGGCCATCATGAGGTCGGCCTCGGCGAGGATCGAGCGCAGCACGTGGGCCGCCGCTTCGGCTCCGCCGAGCGCGAGTCCATAGGCGTAAGGGCGGCCGATGCCGACGGCGGTCGCGCCGAGTGCGAGCGCCTTGACGACGTCGGAGCCCGAGCGCACGCCGGAATCGAACAGCACCGGCGTAGCGCCGGCCGCATCGACGACCGCGGGCAGCAGGTCGATCGCGGCGATGCCTCCATTGGCCTGGCGTCCGCCGTGATTGGAGCAATAGATCGCATCGATACCCGCATCGACGGCGCGACGCGCATCGTCGGGATGGCAGATGCCCTTGAGCACGATCGGCAGCCGCGTCAGGCTGCGCAGCCAGTCGAGATCGTTCCAGGTCAGAACCTTGCCGAACAGGCTGACCCAGAGCAGCACCGCCGCCCGCAGGTCGCTGGCTGGATCGGCGCCGAGCAGTTCGCGGAACACCGGGTCGGTGAAGTAGTTCTGCAGCACGTGCCCGCGCAGCTGCGGGAAGTTGGCGTTGTTCAGATCGCGCGGCCGCCATCCGGTGACCCAGGTGTCCAGCGTCACCACGATCGCTTTGTAGCCGGCGTTCTCCGCGCGCCGCACGAGACTGGCGGCGAGTTCGTGATTTTTCGGGGTGTAGAGCTGGAAGTAGGCCGGCGTGTCGCCAGTGGCCGCGATGATGTCTTCGAGCGGATCGTTGGTCAGCGTGGAGACGGTGAGCGGCACGCCGGTCTGCGCCGAGGCGCGCGCCGCCGCGAGATCGCCGTGTCCGTCCTGCGTGCAGAGGCCGGTCACACCGATCGGGCTCATGAACAGCGGCGAAGGCAGCTTGCTGCCGAACAGCTCGATCGACAGATCGCGCTGGCTGGTATCGACGAGCATGCGCGGCACCATGCCCCAGTCGTGGAAGGCGAGGGCGTTGCGATCCTGCGTGTACTCGTCGCCGCAACCGCCTTGCACGTAGTGGAGGATGGCGGGCGGCATCGCCGCTTCGGCGCGCGCCTTGAGCGTCGCGAAGTCGACCGGATACTTCGGCAGCACGCCGCCGAGACCGGCGAGGTAGATCGCGTTCTGATAGTCGCCGAAGTGATTGTTCATCGAGATGCTCCGGCGGGCCGATCGGCCTGCGCGATGGTGACGACGACCTTGCCCACGACCTCGCGGTTCATCAAGGCGCGGATCGCGTCGCCGCCCCGTTCGAGCGGATAGCGCCTGCCGATGTGCGGACGGATCCGGCCCTGCTGCATCCACGAGAGCAGGGTTTCGAGATCACGCTGGGCGCGTTCGGGTTCGCGCTGGGTGTAGTCGCCCCAGAACACGCCGACGATGCTGCATCCCTTGAGCAGCGCGAGATTCGCGGGCAGGCGTGGAATGTCGCCATTGGCGAAGCCCACCACCAGCAGGCGGCCGCGCCAGGCGCAGCTGCGCAGCGCGGCTTCGGTGTAGGCGCCGCCGACCGGATCGTAGACGACGTCGACGCCGCGTCCGCCGGTGAGCGCCTTGAGTCTGTCGCGCAGGTCTTCGCGGCTGTAGTCGATGAGCTCGTCCGCGCCGTGCTCGCGGCAGGTCGCGAGCTTGTCGGCCGACGAAGCCGCGGCGATCACGCGCGCGCCCAGGGCCTTGCCGATTTCCACCGCGGCCAGGCCGACGCCGCCCGCGGCGCCGAGCACGAGCAGGGTTTCGCCGGGCTGGAGCGCCGCGCGATCGGCGAGCGCGTGATACGAGGTGCCATAGGTCATCACGAATGCGGCGGCGGTTTCGTCGTCGAGCCCGGCCGGCAGTGGCATCAGCGCCTTCGCGTCGGCCAGGACGAACTCGGCGAACGAGCCCCAGCCGGTGAACGCGATGACCCGGTCTCCGGCCTTGAGGTGGCCGACCTTCGCGCCCACCGCCTCGACCACGCCGGCGCATTCCCCGCCCGGCGAAAACGGCAGCTCGGGTTTGAACTGATAGAGGTTGCGAATGATCAGGGTGTCCGGAAAGTTGACGCCCGCGGCGTGCACGCGAACCAGCACCTGATGATCGCCCGGAGCGGGCGTCGCGGTTTCTTCCAGAACCAGGGTTTCGGGGTCTCCCCAGGACTTGCAGAGCAGGGCTTTCATCTCGTGGTCTCTTGCGGCCTGCGCGCAGAGTGCAGGCTCGCGGCGGCTTTGGCGAGCGAAGGCGCGGCCGACAGCACGATGACCAGGCGCACGAACTGCGAGGCCAGCACCAGCGGCAGGTACACGCTGGCCCCGCTGGCGATCATCACCGCGGTATCGATTCCGCCCGGACTCAAGGCCAGGTAGGCGGTCAGCAGGTTGGTGTCCGGAACCAGCTGCGCCAGCAGCAATGACAGCAGGCCGCAGATCGAGATCAGAGTGATGATGGCGATCAGCATGCGCGGCAGCAGGCGCAGGCAATGCAGCGCGGATTCGCGCGTGAACGTCAGGCCCACGTACCAGCCGGTCAGGCCGAAGGCGAGCGTCGAGGCCAACGGCGGCACCTCGATGTCGATCAGGCCGGTGCCTTGCAGCAGCGCGCCCGCGAACGCGGGCAGGAACAGCGCGAGGTTGCCTTTGCCGGTCAGCTTGCTGGCCGCATAACCCGCGAGCGCGAGGGCCAGGGTTTGAAGCAGGGCGGTGGTGGCGATCGGCGGGAACCAGGTGTCCTGCAGCACGCCCGGAACCGCCGTCGAAGCGCCATGCGAATGATCCAGGCCCGATGCGATGGCGATGGCGGCCATCGAGACCAGCACGATGCGCGAGTACTGCATCATCGCGACGATGCGCGGGTCGGAGCCGTAGTCGTCGGCGAGCAGCACCATCGCCGACGCGGCGCCCGGAGAAAGCCCCCAGATCGCGGACGTGTCGGGCAGCCAGCGGCGAGACGTGATCAGCAGGCCGAGGGCTGCGATCAGCAGCATGGCCGCGACGTTGATCACGATCAGCGTGAACCAGTGCGCCGAAAACACCGCCAGCAATGCGGGGTTGATCAGGTGCGCGATCAGGCAGCCCATGACGGCCTGGGCGCCGAGCGAATAGTTCTTGTGCAGCCGGATGCCGGCGCCACTCAAGGCGACGACGATCGCGGCGAGCATCGGGCCCAGCATGAAGGCCGCGGGCACATGCAGCGCGCGCATGAGCGCCGCGACGCCAACCGATCCGACGGCCAGCAGCAGCCAGGCCGCGGTCCTGCGGCGCGCGCTCATGGCGCTGCGGCTGGCAGCGGCACGCCGGTACCCGCCAGCGGAACGCCGCCGGTCAGCAATGCGGCCAGCAGTGTCACCAGGCAGATTTCCACGGCCCACTTGAGTGCGAAGCGCTGGGTATCGGCGACATCGACGCCGAGCAGCCCGCAGGCCAGGTAGATCGGGGCGAGCAAGGGGCTCAGCGAATGCACTGGCTGGCCGAGCAGCGAGGCGCGTGCGATCGCGTCGGGTGCGATGCCGAATTCCGCCGCCGTGCGTGCGATCACCGGCACCACGCCGAAGTAGTAGGCATCGTTCGACATCACGAAGGTCAGGGGCATGCTCGCGATCGCGGTGATCGGCGCGAGATAGCGGCCGACGTCGTGAGGGATCACCGACAGCGCCGCAGTCGCCATCGCGTCGGCCATGCCGCTGCCGTTGAGGATGCCGGTGAACGCGCCCGCCGCGAACAGCAGCACGACGACGTTGGCCACGTTGTCGGAATGCGCGGCGAACCGTTCGCGCTGATCCTTCATGCGCGGATAGTTGACGGTGATGCCGATCGCGAAAGCGCCCATCATCAGCACGGGCAGCGGCGCGATTCCCGAGATCAGCCCGCCGACGAGCGCGAGCGTCAGCAGCAGGTTGAACCAGAACAGCTTCGGCCTGCGTTTCGCTGCGAGCTCCGGATCCGACGGCTCGTGAGCGGCGATGTCGGCCTGCATCACGCCCGCCGTCGCGCCGAACGGAGTTAGCGCGAGCCGCGCGCGTTCGGAGCGGCCCATCAGCCAGGCGATTCCGAGAACCGCGATCAGCCCGATGATCATCGCCGGCAGCAGCGGCAGGAATACGCTGAGCACCTCGGCATGCACCGCGCTCGCGGCGCGTGCGGACGGCCCGCCCCAGGGGACGAAGTTCATCAGTGAATTGCCGAGCCCGAGCAGCGTGGCGAGTATCAGCGGGTTCATGCCGACGCGCCGGTACACGGGCAGGAACGCGCCGATGATGATCAGCGCGGTGGTGGTGCCGTCACCGTCGATCGAGACGATCATGGTCAGCAGCGCGGTGCCGAGGCTGATGCGCATCGGATCGGTGCCGACCAGCGCGAGCACCCGGCGCACCAGCGGTTCGAAGAGCCCCGCGTCCATCATCACCGCGAAGTAGAGCACCGCGAAGGCCAGCATCAAAGTCGTCGGCGCCACCTTGAGCACGCCGTCGATCATCATCGCGCCCAGGCCCGGACCCGCGCCCGCGATGATCCCGAAAACGATCGGCACGGCGATCAGTGCGGCAATGGCCGACATTCTCTTGGTTATGATGAGCGTCATGAAGGTGACGATCATCAGAGTCCCGACCAGCGCGGGATTCAGTGGCGCAATCATGTTCAAGCGAGTTTCCTCCAGAAACGAGCGAGCACTGCGGGCTTGATCGATACGTCCGATCGCCCGCTATGGGTTATGGAAAATGACGCCACGCGCTGCGTTCACCGTGAGGGCGGACGGCGCGTTCAGATGCGAGACAAGGACAGGAGTTCGGTAGGAATGAAGAAAAAGGCTGAACCGCTCGATCATGCCGCCCTGGCGGACCCGCAGCACACCGAGCCCGCGACGCATACGGTGCTCGTGCGGCTGCGCGAAATGATCGTGACGGGCCAGATCGCACCGGGAACGCGGCTGCGCGCCGAAGGCCTCGCGGACGAACTCGAAGTATCGAGAACGCCGGTGCGCAGCGCGCTCGCGGTGCTGTCGGCCGAAGGCCTGGTGATGTACAGCGTCAACCGCGGCTACACCGTGCGCGGGGTGACCATCGGCGACGTGCTCGATTCGATCGAAGTGCGCGCGCGGCTCGAAAGCCTGGCCTGCCGCCTGTGCGCGGATCACGGCCTGGACGAAGCGGTGCTCGATCGCCTGAGCCGCATCGTCGCCCAGGCGCGCGAGATCGTCGATCGCGGCGACTGGTCGGAGCAGATCGAGTTCGACTGGTACAACCTCAACTGGGCGTTCCATCGTTCCATCTATCACGTCGGCCACAACTCGGTGCTCCGGAACGCCGTGCGCATGACGCTGATCTATCCGGTCTTCGGCGACGTCGTGCGGGTTTGCCCGAGCGTGGCGATGCACGTTCCGCAGCGCGCGCGCCAGGTTCCCAAAGTCACGCCCGAGCACATCATCAAATCGCAGGCCGAGCATGAGCAATTGATCGAGGCGATGCGCAAGGGCGATGCCGAAAGCGCCGAAAAAATCATGTTCGAGCACGTCATTGCCACCAAGAGACGCGTGCACTCGCTCGCCACCGTCCGGTGACGAGCCGACCGCCTGCGGGAGTCTCGCGGAGAACATAATTCAAACATACCACGAATTGAATCCAATCCGTTGACACTACGGATTCATTTTGCCTATTCTTCTCCACCCCTGGTGTCGGCCAGGGATTACTAGAAATAAATCCTGGAGGGGATATGCAATCAGTGAAGCTGGCGGCTTGCGCCTGGAGCGTGGCCGTGGCCGCCGTCGCAGCAAGCAGTGCTACGCAGGCGCAGGCACCGGTCGAAGAAGCGCCGGTCGAGGCGCCGCTCGGACCGCAGGTTTCGCAGGCCGAGGCGGCAGCGCCGGCCGACGCTGCGTCGCAGGACCTTCCAGCCCCGGCCGCCGCCGATACGTCGGAAGCGGACGAAGCCGCTGCCTCCGAAGCTGCAGGCGACGCGCGAACGGACGGCGGCATCGAAGAGGTGGTCGTCACCGCGCAGCGCCGCAAGGAGAAGCTGCAGGACGTTCCGGTGACCATCACGGCCTTCACCGCCGAGCAGCTCAGCGAGGCGCGCATCGTCGCCGTGCAGGACGTCGCCACGCGCACGCCCGGCCTGGTGTTCGACGCTTTTCCGTCTTCGCAGCCGCGCCTGGCCGTTCGCGGCATCGGCTCGTCGGACCGCGGCGCCGCGGGTGACCCGAGTTCCGCGGTATTTCTGGACGAGGTCTATCTGGGCAGGCCGGCGGCCGTCGCCTTCGATGCCTTCGATGTCGAGCGCGTCGAAGTGCTCAAGGGCCCGCAGGGCACCTTGTACGGACGCAACGTGGTCGGCGGTGCGGTCAACGTGATCACGCGCAAGCCGGACTTCACCAAGTTCGACGCGGGTGCCCAGGTCACGGTCGGCAATTACGCGCGTGCGGAAGATGCCGGCTTCGTCAACGTGCCGTTTGCCGACGGCAAGGCGGCGATTCGCGTGGCCGGTGCGGTTCGGCAGCACGATGGCTATACCGAGAACAACTTCACCGGCGGCCGCCAGGACGATCAGGACGATCGCAGCCTGCGCGTGCAGCTGGCCTACAACCCGCAGGACAGCCTGCGCCTGCTGTTCTCGCTGGATGGCACGCGCAGCCGCGCCGCAGGCCCGGGCCAGCATGTCGTCGATCGCGACCCCGGCAGTCCGTATGCGCCGTTGTGGACGATCGATCGCAACCGGAACTACACGGCGGGCTCGTTCGAAGGGTATTTGAACAAGGAAACCTGGGGCTCGCGCCTGCAGGGCGATCTCGATCTGTCGTTCGCGACGTTGACCTACCTCGGCTCCTATCGCGAGCTGGACTATCGCGAGAGCTACGACTTCGACGGCGGCAACCCGAGCACCAATCGCATCGCGATCTCGGGCGGAGCGCCGGAAAAGAGCCACTTCTACAGCAACGAGCTGCGGCTTTCCTCGCTGCCGGAAAGCAGCATCCGCTGGGTGGCCGGCCTGTTCACGTTCACCAACGACACCAATCGTCGCGACACCCTGATCCTCGACACCGGCCGCGGCCCGGGCACCGAGACCTATCACCAGGACGCGACGCTCGACAGCTACGCGGCCTACGGCGACGTCACGATTCCGGTCGGAGAAATGTGGCATGTGATCGGCGGCATCCGCTATTCCAAGGATGAAAAGGACTATGCGCTGTCGAACACCGAAGGGCCGAACCTGTTCCGTGCGAGCGAGCGCTTCGATCTGCAGTTGTCGGACAGCTGGGATGCGGTGACCTATCGCGTCGGCGGCGACTTCAAGCCGTTCAAGGATCATCTGCTCTACGCGATGGTGTCGCGCGGCTTCAAGAGCGGTGGCTTTTCCGATACGCCCGGCGCGGCGGCGGAGGCCTCGCAGAGCTTCAAGCCCGAATACGCGACCAACTACGAAATCGGCCAGAAGAGCAGCTTCTTCGGCGGCAGGCTGGTCTGGAACAACACGCTCTACTGGATGGACTACACCGATCTGCAGACCATCAACGTGTTGCCCGATCTGACCAAGGTCACCAAGAACGCGGGCGCGGCGACGATCAAGGGCTACGAAACCTATTTCAACTGGCGCCCGTTCGCCGGTGCGAACCTGATGACGACGTACGCCTGGACCGACGGTACCTTCGACAAGTACGACTTCTCGCCGGAAGAAAGCTATGCGGGCAATCGCCTGACGCGACTGCCGAGAAACAAGGTCGTGGTTTCGCCTTCGTACGATGTGCTGGCTTCGAGCGGAGCGATCGTTCGCCTGGCCGCCGACTACCGCTACGAAAGCAAGATCTACGACGATGATTCCAACGTCGGCCCGGAGTTCCGCCCGCCGACCCACTTCGTCGATGCGCGCGTCATCTACATCAGCCCGTCCGATCATTGGACGGTGTCGTTCTGGGGCCAGAACCTGACGGACGAAACCACGCGCGTGTTCCAGGGAACCTTCCTCGGAGCGACGTTCGCCGCATACAACCCGCCGCGGACTTACGGCGTCACGCTGACGTGGAATCTATAGCGGCCCATCCGGTAGCACTCGAGAGAACAATTGCATGAGTACAGTCCGCAGGCATCGAATCGCCGTCATTGCCGGCGACGGCATCGGCAAGGAAGTGGTTCCCGAAGGCCTTCGCGTGCTGGAGGCCGTCTCCAGGCGCTACGGCTTCGGCCTGGAGTACGACCATTTCGATTTCGCCTCCTGCGAATACTATCTGCGCCACGGCGCGATGATGCCCGCGGACTGGAAGCAGCAGATCGGCAGCCACGATGCGATCTTCTTCGGCGCCGTGGGCTGGCCGGAGACGGTGCCGGATCACATCTCGCTGTGGGGCTCGCTGATCCAGTTCCGGCGCGAGTTCGATCAGTACGTGAACCTGCGTCCGGTCAAGCTCATGCCGGGTGTTCCAAGTCCACTCGCCGGGCGCAAGCCCGGCGACATCGATTTCTACGTGGTGCGCGAGAACACCGAGGGCGAATACTCGTCGATCGGCGGCCGCATGTTTCCGGGCACCGATCGCGAGATCGTGATGCAGGAAACGGTGATGACGCGAGTGGGCATCGATCGTGTGCTCAAGTACGCGTTCGAGCTCGCACAGCGGCGCGAGAAAAAGCATCTCACGTCGGCGACCAAATCCAACGGCATTTCGATCACCATGCCGTACTGGGACGAGCGCGTGGAGGCGATGGCGCCGCAGTATGCAGACGTGCGCTGGGACAAGTACCACATCGACATTCTCACCGCGCACTTCGTGCAGCACCCGGACTGGTTCGACGTGGTGGTGGCGTCGAATCTGTTCGGCGACATCCTGTCGGATCTCGGGCCCGCGTGTACGGGCACCATCGGCATCGCGCCGGCGGCCAACATCAATCCCGAGCGCGTGTTCCCGTCGCTGTTCGAACCCGTGCACGGTTCGGCGCCCGACATCGCCGGAAAATGGATCGCCAATCCGGTCGGACAGATCTGGTCGGCCGCCCTGATGCTCGATCATCTCGGCGAACGCGAGGCCGCCGCCGCGATCGTCTCGGCGATCGAGCGCGTACTCGCCGAACCTGCGCTGCGCACGCGCGATCTCGGCGGGCCGGCCGGAACCATCGCCTGTGGCCAGGCGATCGCGGACGCAGTCGAGTGAGCCGGCTTCACCTTCAACGAGCCCACGCATGAAATCCAGTGTGTCCGGCGGTCCGCGCGTCGATTCCTATTCCTGGTATGTCTGCTTCGTGATGATGCTGACGTACGCGTTCAACTACATGGATCGTGCGCTGCTATCCACGGTGGTCGGGCCGATCGAGCACGAGTTCGGCATCAGCGATACCACTTTCGGCCTGCTGCAAGGCGCGGCCTTCGGCGTGTTCTATTGTCTGTTCCTGTTTCCGCTCGCGCGGCTCGCGGACCGCGGCAATCGCCGCAACCTGCTGATGATCGCCGCGCTGGTCTGGTGTTCGGCGACCGTGTTCTGCGGGCTCGCGCGCACGGTTCCGGAACTGTTCGCGGCCCGCATCATGACCGCGGTCGGCGAGGCGATCGTGTTTCCGTGCGCGGTCTCGATCCTGTCCGACTATTTCGAACCGCGGCGACGCGTGCGGGCGATCAGCCTCTATTCGATCGGCGCGTATCTCGGCGCGGCGCTGGCGCTCGGCGGAGGCGGATTCCTGCTCAAGCTGCTCGGGACCACGGTGGTCTCGCTGCCCGTGCTCGGAGATCTGACGCCGTGGCGTGTCGTGTTCGTGGTCGTCGGCGGACTCGGCTACGTGCTGATTCCGCTGCTGCTGTTCGTCAAGGAACCGATGCGTCGCAACGACAGCGGTGAAGTCGCGGGAGCGCCGTACACGTCCCAGCAAGTCTGGGAGGTCTTCAAGCGCCAGCGCTATGCGATCGGCGCCGCGATCGTCGGTTTCGGCTCGATGTCGGTCGCCGGACAGACGATTCAATCCTGGGCCCCGACCCTGTTCGTGCGCACCCACGAATGGGCGCCCGGAAACGCGGCGATCTGGCTGGGCGTCCTGACCCTGATCATGGGACCGGTCGGTGCGATCTCCGGCGGCCTGCTGAACGATGCGATCGCCAAACGTGGCGCAAGGGATGCGAAGTTCGTGGTCGGCGGCTGGGCCGCCGCGATCAGCGTGCTGGCGAGCCTGGCGCTCACGCTGCAGTGGGCGGGCTTGGCGCTGGTCGGCGCTGCGATGCTCAATTTCCTGATCGGATCGGGTTTCAGCCTGTGCCAGGCCGCACTCGCCGAACTGGTACCGAACCGCATGCGCGCGCAGACCACCGCGCTGTATTCGCTGACGACGATGCTGTTCGCGTCGACCGTCGGTCCCTTGATGATCGGCGTGCTGAACGACCACGTGTTCATGGACCCGTCCAAGATCGCCTTGTCGATGCGCGTGGTCCTGCCGGTGTCGTTCGCGATCGCGACGCTGGCCTTGCTCGGTGGGCGCGGCGTATTCCGCCGCGCCTTGCCGGAACCCGCTGCGCGCACCGCCTGATCCGGCGAATCGGCTCAGGCCGACTCGCACGCTTGGGCTGAAAGTGGCCGATCACGAGGAGCCTGGGTGAGCATGAAACTGACTTTCGAGGGACGAACCGCGCTGGTCACCGGCGCAAGCCAGGGCATCGGTCGCGCGATCGCGCTGGCGCTGTCGCTGGCGGGTGTCCGCGTCATCGGTGCGGCGCGGCGGAGCGCCTTGATCGACGCGCTGTCGGAGCAGGCGCAATCGGCCGGCGGCCGGCCGATCGATAGCCTGGGCTTCGACATGGCGGAACCGGGCGCGTCCCGCAGCCTGGCGGCCGCGGCTGTGGACCTCGCGGGTGGAGCGATCGACATCCTGGTCAACGCCGGCGGCGCGAGCCGTCCGATCGCCTTGCAGAGTCCCGACGCGGAGTGGAACGAGGCGATGCAGATCGGCTTCTTCTCTCCGCGCGAACTGACGCATGCACTGCTCCCGGGCATGTGCGCGCGGAACTGGGGCCGTGTCGTGTCGATCACCGGCACTTCCGAACCGCAGTTCCTGAGCGCCTCGACCCCTGCGAAAGCCGCCTTGCACGCCTGGTCCAAGGGCGTGTCCCTCGAGGTCGCCCGCAACGGCGTGACGCTCAACTGCATCCAGCCCGGACGCATCCGCAGCGAACAACTGATGCGCAGGCTGCCGACCCCGGACGACGAGCGCCGCTATGCCGAGCAGTTGCCGATGGGCCGTCTCGGCGAGGCCGAGGAACTCGCGGCCGCGGCCCTGTTTCTCGTCTCCAGCGAGGCCGCCTACGTATCGGGCGTGGTATTGCCGGTTGACGGCAGCTTCCGGCGCTTCGCTTTCTAGGCCGGCGTACAGCCCTGCTTCCGTCGAGAGGCAGGGCTGTAGGGCGCGCGGTCTTTAACTCAGCGTCTCGCTGATCGCCTCAGTCGGCCCAGTAGAGCCGATCGGGATTGCCGACGAGGATCTGCTGGAAGACCTCGTCGCGCTGCGCCCATTGTGCGAGCCGATCGAACAGCATCGCGCCGTCGGGCATCTGCTGCTTTCCCATTGCCATCGGATGCGGCCAGTCGCTTCCCCAGATGATGCGCTCCGGCGCAAGCGTGATGAAGCGCGTCGCCACTTCGTCGAGATCCGAGTAGGTCGGATAGCCGATCGCGGATGACAGGTACAAGCCCGAGAGCTTGACGTAGACCTTGCCGCTGTCGAGCAGCTTGTAGAGCGTTTGGGCAGTCTTGCTGTTCACGCCCGCGGGCTGCGGCAGCCAGCCGAAATGATCGATCACGCTCGAGCAGGGCAGGTTGAGGATGCTGTCCTGCCATTCGACGAAGATTTCCGTTCGCGCGGTGCCGACGAACTGCAGCGACCATCCCTGATCGGCGGCCTGCTTGCCGAGCGTGCGAACCTGCTCGTGCGTCGGAACCTGGTTCTTGTCGAGATAGATGCGCAGCCCGCGTACGCCATGCTCGTGCAGCCGCTTGATCTCGTCGTCGGAAACCTGCGGGCCGACGTAAGCCACGCCGCGTGCGGCGGTCGTTCCGAGCTGTTGCAAGGCATCGATCAGGCAGCTGTTGTCGGTGCCGTAGTTCGACGGTGCGACGACGATGGAGCGCGACAGTCCGAGGCGGCGCTTGAACAGCTGGTACTCGGCAACCGTCGCCGAAGGCACGTAGATCTCGCCGTACTTCTGGAAGCGCGGATCGAAGATGTGATGGTGACAGTCGGTCGCATCGATCGGCGCCGCGGTTCGTGGCGGGGCCGTGCCCGTCGAATGCGGTGCGCGCAACTCTTCTCCTGTAACCGTCGTTGAATGAGCCTGCATGGCTTCTCCTCTCGTATGGAATCGGTATTCACGCGGCAAGCGTGTCGGTGTCAGCATAATTGAATCCAATAATTTGTTAAATTGGATTCAATTATGTAAGCTGCCCGAATATCGAGAACGCAGCCCGTTGGCGAGCCGTTCCCGCATTACACAAGACGTCATGCCTGGAGAGAGAATCGATGCCGCGTGCCGAGATCAATCCGATCACGCTGGAAATCTGGTGGAGCCGACTGGTCGCGATCGTGGATGAATCCGCGACCACGCTGTTGCGCACCGCGTTTTCCACCATCATCCGCGAGGCCAACGACTACACCGTCGTGCTGTTGAACGCGCGCGGAGAGACCGTCGCGGAATGCCGGGCCGGCATTCCGGCCTTCGCCGCGCTGATGGGCGTCATGACACGTCATGTGCTCGGCAAGTTTCCGCTCGACACCTGGCGCGCGGGCGATTGCGTCATCACCAATCATCCGTGGATCGCGACCGGGCATCTGCCCGACATCGCGATGCTGTCGCCGATTTTCCATCGCGGCGAACTGATCGGCTTCGCCGGCACCGCGGCGCACGCGCCGGACATCGGCGGCACCCCGACGATGGGCGCGACCGAGCTCATTTCCGAAGGCGTGCTGATTCCACCCGTGCACATGCTGCGCGGCGGCGAGCGCAACGACGGCATGCTCGATCTGCTGCTCGGCAACGTCCGCTTGCCGGGCCAGGTGCTCGGCGATCTCGAGGCGCAGATGGCGGCGCACGAGGTGTGCCGGCGCCGCCTGACCGAGTTCCTGGAGGAAATCGGCGAAGCGGATTTGCACGCGATCTCCGATGCGGTGCATGCGAAGTCGGAGCAGGTGATGCGCCGGGCCATCGCGGCGATTCCCGACGGCGTCTATCGCTCGTCGCTGGATGCGGACGGCATCGAAGGCCAGCCCACGCATATCGAATGCGCGGTCACCGTCGCCGGCGACCAGATGCGCATCGATTACAGCGGCAGCTCTCCGCAAGTGCGGCATGCGATCAACTGCACGATCAACTACACCACCGCGTACTCGATCTATCCGGTCAAGATCCTGCTCGATCCGCACACGCGCCGGAACGAAGGCTCGTACAAGCCGATCACGGTGACGGCCCCGGCCGGTTCCATCGTCAACGCCAACTTTCCGGCGCCGGTGATGGCGCGGCATCTGACCGGGCATCTGCTGTCCTGCGTCATCTACCAGGCGCTCGCGGCCGTGCTGCCCGAGCACATCATCGCCGACAGCGGCGGTGCGCCGGCGCTGCGCGTGCAGTTCTCGGGTGAAACGCAGGAGCGGCAGCCGTTTTCGCTGATCCTGTTCGCGAGCGCGGGCATGGGCGCGTCTTCGCGTCACGACGGGCTGGCGACGACCGCGTTCCCGTCGAATTCGGGCAGCGGCAGCATCGAGGCGCTCGAAGCCGTCGCCCCGCTGCTGTTCGTGAAGAAGGAATATCGCAGCGACTCCGGCGGCATCGGCCGCCATCGCGGCGGACTGGGACAGGACATCGAGGTCGAGAACATCGCGGGCCGTCCGCTGCGCGTCGTGCTGCTGGGCGATCGCGAACGGCATCCGGCGCTCGGCGTGCTCGGTGGCGGCGCGGGCGCCAGCGCGCGCGCCGAGTTCGGTCACGGTGTCGTGCCGAGCCTGAAGTCGATTTCGCCGATGCCCGCGGGAGCGCGCGTTACGCTGTCGTTCGCGGGCGGGGGCGGTTACGGCTTGCCGGCTCAACGCGAGCGCGAAGCGATCGCGCGCGATCTTGATGCCGGATTCATCACCGCCGAAGCCGCGCTGCGCGATTACGGCTTCGATCTCGCCGCGGCCGAGCCCGCGGCAGCGGGAGGCCGATAACCATGGAAAAGACCACGAGAATCGGTGTCGACATCGGCGGCACCTTCACCGACCTGGTGTTGCACGACGACGTTCGCGCGCTGACCTGGACCGGCAAGCGCCTGACGACGCCCGAGGCGCCGAGCCGGGCCATCGTCGAAGGCGTGCAGCGCCTGCTCGATGAAACCGCGACGGATATCGCGCAGGTGCACAGCATCATCCACGGCACCACGCTGATCACCAACACGGTGCTCGAAAGAACCGGTGCGCGCGTCGGGCTGATCACCACCGAAGGCTTTCGCGACGTGCTCGAGATGGGCCGCGAGATCCGCTACGACGTCGACGATCTCTACGCGCAGCCCGCGGCCGTGATCGTGCCGAGGCAGCGCCGGCTCGGCGTCGGTGGACGCCTGCGCGTCGACGGCAGCGAGCATGCGCCGCTCGACGAGGAAGCCTTGCTCGAGGCGGCGCGCAGGCTCGTCGAGGAGCACGAGATCGAAGCGCTGGCGATCGCCTTCCTGCATGCGTACGCCAACCCGGCGCACGAGCTGCGCGCGCGCGAACTCATCCACAAGGTGTATCCGCAACTGCTGGTCACGCTGTCGTCCGAGGTCGCGCCGGAGATCCGCGAATACGAGCGCACCAACACCGCCTGCGTGAACGCCTACGTGCAGCCGCGCGTGCATGGCTATCTCGATCGGCTCGAGAACGATCTGGCGAAGATCGGCTTCGATGGCGAGCTCTACATCATGCTGTCCAGCGGCGGCATCACCACGATCGAGGAGGCCAAGAATTTTCCGGTGCGCCTGCTCGAATCGGGCCCTGCCGCCGGCGCGATGGCGGCCGGCTTTCTCGCCCGCAACATCGGCGAGGACAGGATCATCTCGTTCGACATGGGTGGCACCACCGCCAAGATGTGCCTGGTCGAGCAAGGGAATCCGCACATCAAGCACGAGTTCGAGGCGGGCCGTCTCGACAAGTTCAAGCCGGGCTCGGGCCTGCCGCTGCGGCTCACCGTGGTCGACATGATCGAGATCGGCTCGGGCGGCGGCTCGATCGCCGCGATCGACGAACTCGGGCTCATGAAAGTCGGGCCGCGCAGCGCCGGCTCGGTTCCGGGGCCGGTCGCGTATCGCCGGGGCGGCACCGAACCCACGGTCACCGATTCCGACCTCGTCGTCGGCTATCTGAATCCGGATTTCTTCCTCGGCGGCGAAATGGCGCTGTCGCTCGGGCAGGTCGAGCGGGCCCTGTCCGAGCGCCTGGCGCAGCCGCTCGGGATCGATACGAAAGCCGCGGCGGTGGGCATCCAGCAGATCGTCACCGAAAGCATGGCGGCGGCGACGCGCATGCATCTGGCCGAGAAGGGAAGGGATCCGCGCCAGTACGCGCTGATGGCTTTCGGCGGCGCGGGCCCGGTGCATGCGTATGCGCTCGCCAAGCTGCTCAAGCTGCGCCGCGTGATCGTGCCGATGGGCGCCGGCGTGATTTCGGCTTTCGGCTTTCTGGTCGCGGCGCCGGCCGTCGACGACGTGCGCGGCTATGCGGCGCCGCTGTCCAGGGTCGACTGGAGCCGCGTGCGATCGCTCTACGGCGACATGGAAGCGCGTGCGCGCCGCCTGCTGCTGAAGGCCGGTGGCCGCGAGGCGGAGATCCTCGTCACCCGCTCGGCCGACATGCGCTACGTCGGACAGGGCTTCGAAGTGGAGGTCGAATTGCCCGACGGCGCGCTGTCGCCCGAGCTCGCGAGCGGCATTCGCGACGCCTTCGACACTGCCTATGCCGCGCGCTTCGATCACAGCATCGGCGATCTGCCCGTGGAGATCGTCAACTGGCGCGTCTCGGCCCGCTTGCCCGGGCGCGACATCAGCCTGGCCTATTCGCTCGTCGACACGCCGGCGCTGCGCGGCGAGCGGCTGATCCATTTCGCCGGCTGGGGCGAGCGGCTCGCGGCGGTCTACGACCGCTATGCGCTCAAGCCGGGCGATCGCATTCGAGGCCCTGCGGTGTTCGAGGAGCGCGAATCGTCCTTCAGCGTCGGGCCGGATTGCGTGGTCGGCGTCGACGCGCAGCTGAACCTCGTCGCCGAGATCAGCGAACCGTCCTAGCACGCTGCGCACGATCGCGGCAGGCCGTCTTTCGGTTCTAGCGCCGTCTGCTGCGGACACGGTCGGGCCCGGTAAAATTGAATCCAAAACGTTGACTTATTGAACTCAAAAAATAGAATGCCCAACGCTGGCCGGCTTTTTCCGGCTCGCCGCGGCCATCGAGGTGACTGTTTTCCATGCTCCAGAATCCCATCAAGATCCTCGTTCCGACCGGCAGCCTCGGCGCAGGCGCAGACGAGGCGGAAGTGCGCTACGGCATCTCCCAGGGTGCGCACGCCATCGCCACCGATGCCGGCTCCACCGATAGCGGCGCGGCCTATCTGGCCCTGGGAATGTCGAAGAACAATCGCGGCGCGGTGAAGCGCGATCTGGCGATTCTCATGAAGGCGGGCGCCGAAGCGCGCATTCCGCTGATCGTCGGAACCAGCGGCCAGGCCGGTGGCGACAAGAACGTCGACTGGACGCTCGACATCGTGCTCGAGATCGCGCGCGAACTCGCGATCGAGCCACGCATCGCGGTGCTGTATTCCGAGCAGGACAAGGCAGTGCTCAAGGGCAAGAACGCGGCCGGAAAGATTCGCCCGCTGCCGCCGCTCGGCGCGCTCGAAGACAGCACGATCGACGCCTGCGATCACATCGTGGCGGTGATGGGACCGGAGCCCTACGTCGCGGCGCTGCAGGGCGGTGCCGACATCATCCTCGGTGGCCGCACCACCGACACCGCGGTCATCGCCTGCTACGCGCTCATGAAGGGCGCGCCGCAGGGCGCGTCGTGGCACGCCGCCAAGATCGCCGAATGCGGCGCCCAGTGCTCGGTGGAGCGTGGTGGCGCGGGCGTGCTCATCAGCATCGGTGAAGATGGCTTCGAAGCCGAGCCGCTGAACACGTCGTTCCGCTGCAGCCCGCAAAGCGTATCGGCGCACATGCTCTACGAGAACAGCGATCCGTTCCGTCTGACCGAGCCGGGCGGCGTGCTCAACGTGACCGCGTCGGTCTACGAACAGATCAGCCCGCGCGTGGTGAAGGTGACGGGCTCGGTCTGGGAGCCGATGCCCTACACGATGAAGCTCGAGGGTGCAGGCCGCGGCCGCTACCAGACCACCATGCTCGTCGGCATCCAGGATCCGGAAGTGCTGCATCGCATCGACGAATTCCACGACAAGATGCTGGCCGCCCTGTACGAGCGCACGCGTCGCACGATCGGCGCGGCCGCTGGCGACTTCCACATTTCGCTGCGCATGTACGGCTGGAACGCCGTATCCGGCGACAAGCCGCCGCCCGGCACGCCGCCGCCGCGCGAGGTCGGTGTGCTGTTCGTCGCCACCGCCGATACGCAGGAGATGGCGACGCAGATCGCCAAGGCCTGCAATCCGTATTTCTTCCACTATCCGATCAACATGGACGAAGAGCTGCCCTCGTACGGGTTCGCGTTCTCTCCGGCCGACATCGAGCGCGGCGCGGTCTACGAATTCAAGCTCAACCACGTCATCGAAACCGAGGATCCGATGGAGCTCGTGCGCACGAGATGGGTCGACCTCAAACAGGCGGAGGCCGCGTGATGCCGACGATCAAAGATGTCTGCCGCCACTTGCGCTCCAAGGCCGCCGGACCGTTCTGGGTCACCATCGATCTGTTCTTCGACGGCCCCGACAACTTCGCCAAATACAGCGAGAGCCCGGCCTTGCAGCCCGATCGCATCGCGGCCCTGTACGGCACCGATGCCAGGCTCGTGAAGCGCTTCTCCGTCGCCAGTCTCAACGTGGTGAAGATTTCGTATCCGAGAACCTCGCCCCAGGGCGGCATGATCGAACGGGACATGCACTGCGGACAGCAATACGTGCGCTTGCTCGGCGTCGAGCTCTAGCGCGCTCGTGCGATCGGGTTCAGTCGGAATGGAGTGGAATGCATGAGCAGTGCGCGCAGGGTCGTGGTGACGCAGCGGTTCTTCGATGAAAAGACGATTGCGTATCTGCAATCGCAAGGCTGCGAAGTGATCATCGCCGAGCTTCCGGCCGGCAAGGGCGACGGCGATGTGCCGGTCGAGACGCTGCTGCGCTGGCTCGACGGCGCGGCGGGATGGATCGTCGGGCATGCGCGGGTGACGCGCGAACTGCTCACGGCATTGCCGCAGCTGCGCGTCGTCTCGCGCCGCGGTGTCGGCTACGAGCGCGTCGACGTCGCGGCAATACGCGATCTCGGCCGCGTCGCCACCATCGCCGCCGGAGGCAACGATGCGACGGTCGCCGACCAGGCCATCGGCATGATGCTCGCGCTCGGCCGGCGCTTTCGCGAAGGACAGGCCAACGTGGCCCAGGGATCGTTGGCGATTCCGCTCGGCACCGATCTGTATCGCAAGACGGTCGGTGTCGTCGGCGTCGGCCGCATCGGGGCGAGCGTGCTCAAGCGGCTCAGGGCCTTCGATGCCGAAATCCTGATCCATGCGCCGAGACGCGACGAAGCGCTCATGCAGTCCGGTGACCTGCAGTACGTCGACATGCCAACGCTGCTCGCGCTGAGCGACTACGTTACGCTGCATGCACCCCTGACGGCCGAAACCCGCTTCATGATTCGCGACCAGACCATCCGGCTCATGAAGCCGAGCGCGTTTCTGATCAACACCGCGCGCGGCGGGCTCGTGGAAGACCGTCATCTGCTCGAAGCGCTCAAGAGCCAGCGGCTCGCCGGAGCGGGGCTCGATGTCTTCATGAGCGAGTCCGACCCTTCGTATGCCGATGTCACTCGCGAACTCGCGGCCTTGCCGAACGTGATCGCGCAGCCGCATTCGGGCGCCTCGACGCGCGAAGGGCTCGATCGCACCAACTGGGTGGCGGCGCAATGCGTCGTCGCCGTGCTCGATGGAGCGCAGCCGCCGGCGCAGTGCGTGGTCGCGGACGGGCGCCGCTGAAAGTGGATATCGGATGAGCCTCGCACCGGCAGCCGAGCGTTCGCCGCAGGCGCAGTTGCTCAAGCGCATGTTCGATGCGGCCGTGGCGAGTGCTCTAGCCTCGCGTTGCGTGCCCCCGCAGCTTCCGCCGGCTCCGCGTGGAAGGCTGATCGTCATCGGGGCCGGCAAGGCCGCGGCAGCGATGGCGCGCGCGGTCGAAGACCATTGGCCCGGCGAACTCGGCGGGCTCGTCGTGACGCGCTATGGCCACGGCGTTCCATGCCGGTCGATCGAAGTCGTCGAAGCCGCGCATCCGGTTCCGGATGCGGCCGGTGTTCGCGCCTCCGAACGCATGCTGGAACGGGTGCGTGGGCTTGGCGAAGACGATCTGGTGCTGTGCCTGATCTCGGGCGGCGGCTCGTCGCTGCTGTCGCTGCCGGCGCCCGGAATCACGCTCGAGCACAAGCAGTCGATCAATCGCGCATTGCTCGGCAGCGGCGCGACGATCAGCGAGATCAATTGCGTGCGCCGGCATCTGTCCGCGATCAAGGGCGGCCGGCTGGCCGCCGCCTGTTATCCGGCCCGCGTGCTGAGCCTGCTGATCTCGGATGTTCCGGGCGATCGGCCGATCGACATCGCCTCCGGCCCGACCGTGGCCGATCCGACCACGTGCGCCGATGCGCTCGAGATTCTGCGTCGATACGAGATCGAACTGCCGCGCGAGGTCGCCGCCTCGCTCGAAGAAGGACGCGGCGAGTCGATCAAGCCGGGGGACGCGCGCCTGGCGCGCAGCCAGACGCGCCTGATCGCCACTCCGCAGCTGGCGTTGCAAGCCGCCGCCAAAGTCGCGCGCGACGCCGGCATTGCGGCTCATATTCTCGGTGACGACATCGAAGGCGAGTCGCGCGACGTCGGCACGGTGCTCGCGGGCATCGCACGCCAGGTGGCACGTTACGGCCAGCCGTTCGAGCGGCCCTGCGTGCTGCTGTCGGGTGGCGAGACCACGGTGACGGTGCGCGGCAACGGCAACGGCGGGCGCAACGTGGAATGCCTGTTGTCGATGGCGCTCGCACTCGATGGACATCCGGGCGTGCATGCCCTGATGGGCGATACCGATGGAGTCGATGGCGCGCGCGAGATCGCCGGCGCCTATCTGGCTCCCGACACGCTGGCCCGCGCTCGCCGGCTCGGGTTCAACGCCCGGGAGCACCTGGAGCAGAATGACGGGCATGGCTTCTTCGAAGCCTTGGGCGATTCGATCGTCACCGGCCCGACGCTGACCAACGTCAACGACTTCAGGGCCGTGCTGATCGAAGCCTGAGCGGGCCGGCGGCCCGAAACACACAAAGACGAGGAGAATGAGATGAGCACAGCGGATCGCGATGTTCGTTCGATGGTCAGCGCGGAAGAGTGGGAGACGCGCGTCAACCTGGCGGCCGCGTACCGGCTCGTCGCCCTGCATGGATGGGACGATCTCGTCTTCACGCACATCTCGGCGCGGGTTCCGAATTCGGATCACCACTTCCTGATCAATCCCTACGGCTGGATGTTCGAGGAGATCACCGCGTCGTCGCTCGTCAAGGTCGATCTTCACGGCCGCAAGGTGATGGACTCGCCGGACGACATCAACCCGGCCGGCTTCACCATTCACAGCGCGATACACGCCGCCCGCGAGGATGCGCAATGCGTGCTGCACGTGCACAGCATCAACGGCGTCGCCGTGAGTGCGCAGAAAGGCGGGCTGCTGCCGCTGTCGCAGCAGAGCATCTTCGTGCTGTCTTCGTTCGCCACGCACGATTACGAAGGTGTTGCGCTGCGCGACGACGAAAAGCCCCGGCTGGTGCAAGACCTCGGCGAGGCCAACTTCTACATGCTGCGCAATCACGGCCTGCTGACGATCGGCGGCAGCATCGCCGATGCCTTCGTCTCCATGTATTTCTTCGAGGCCGCCTGCATGATCCAGGTGCGCGCGCAGGCCGGAGGCGCCGAGCTCGTGCCGATCCATCCGCAGATCATTTCGACGGCCCAGGCGCAGGCCAGGCAGGTCACCCGCGGTGCGGGCGGCGGGCTGGTCTGGCCGGGGCTGCTGCGGCGCCTGGATCGCAAGGATCCGTCGTATCGCAATTGATGAAGGCCGAGTGGCGGTCTCGATCGCCTTCGCTACAAGACCCGTCGCATGGAACTGATGACGCTGCCACCCGAATGGATCGCTGCGGCCGGAGCGCTGGTGCAGGTGCTGCTGATCGATATCGTGCTCGCCGGAGACAACGCGATCGCGGTGGGGCTCGCCGCCGCCGGACTCGAAGCCCGCTATCGGCGACGGGCGATCCTGATCGGGCTCGTCGCAGCGGTCATTGCCCGCATCGTGTTCGCGCTGATGACCGTGCAGCTGCTCCAGATCAAGGGCCTGCTGCTGGTGGGCGGCCTGCTGTTGCTGTGGGTCTGCTGGAAGATGGGGGGCGATCTGCGGACGGTGAATGCGCCGACGAACGAACTTCAGGCCGCTTCATCGCCTGTGCCCAAGACGCCGCTGCAAGCGGTGCTGCAGATTCTCGTCGCGGACATCTCGATGTCCCTCGACAACGTGCTCGCCGTCGCCGGAGCGGCAAGCCAGCATCCGGCGATGATGGCCTTCGGCTTGTTGCTGTCGATCGTGCTGATGGGCCTGGCCGCGAATGCGATCGCCATATTGCTCAACCGGTACCGCTGGATCGGCTACCTCGGGCTCGCGGCCGTTCTGTTCGTCGCGCTGCGCATGATCATCGCGGGCGCGGGCGAGCTCATCGGGTTTTCGTTTCCCATGCAAGGATGAGCCATGAACGGGATCGCCGCTGCGCAGGCCAGCACGCTCGGCAGCTGGGTCAAGGCGCTGCAGCGCTGTCTCGACGCAGCCGGCTTCGATAGCGAGCCTTTGCTGCGAAGCGCGGACTTGTCGGTGCAGGACCTCGACGAGCCCAACCTGCGCTTGCCCATCGCAAACGTGGATCGATTCTGGAAGCGGGCAGTGGAGACTACCCGCGATCCGTTGCTGGGCTTGCGCGCCGCGAGCCACATCACCCTGACATCGAGCCATGCGCTCGGCTTTGCGGTCGGTGCCAGCCGCACGCTCAGGGAAGCCTTCGAACGCATCGCGCGATACGGCGCGGTGGTCAGTGACGCGGTCGAGTGCGAAATGCTCGCCCAAGGCGGTGAATATCACTTCGTCATTCGCAGGCATGACGGCCTGGATCTCGCCCACGAATCGATCGACATGATGGTGGCGCTCTACGTGCGGTTCTGCCGCTCGCATCTGGGCCGAGAGTTTTCACCGCTGCGCATCGAGTTGCGCAGGCCCGTGCCCGAAGGCCGCGTGGGTTACGAGCGGATACTGCGGACGCCGCTGTCCTACGGGCGAGCACAGGACCGCATCGTGTTCGATCGGCGGAGCCTGGAACAGAGACTCGACGGCGGCAATCCCGAACTCGCGAGGCTCACCGACGCCATCGTCCAGAAAATGCTGTTGAGCGTGGGACGAGGCTGCATTCGGGAGCGCGTGCGCGCGGTGCTGACCCAGCGGCTCGAGCACGGCGAACCGACGCAGAAGGATGTCGCGCGGATGCTCAACATGTGCGTGCGAACCCTGCAGCGTCGTCTGGCCGGCGACGGCACGGGCTACAAGGAACTGCTCGATGCGACGCGGCGGGAACTCGCGCTGCATCACCTGCGCGAATCCGGCGGCAACATCTCCAAGGTCACGTACCGCGTCGGCTTTTCGTCCAGCAGCAGTTTCACGCGGGCGTTCCGCCGCTGGACCGGTAGCTCTCCGACATCGTGGCGAGCACGAGAGCAGCGGGATCAGGCAAGCCGGGGATGAGAGCGTGAAGCGAAAGCGCCATGCGAGGCGCACAAGAACTGACAGCGGGAAATGGTGGCCGAAGACGGAATCGAACCGCCGACACGGGGATTTTCAATCCCCTGCTCTACCAACTGAGCTATTCGGCCCCTAGTGCATGCTGCGCGCTATGAGCGGGACAGGAATCTCGCGTTTGTCAGCCGTTGAGGCTGCGCGAGGCCGCGTATTAAAGCGGCGAAGCTGCTGTGCGTCAAGAAGTTTTTCCGCTTCCGTCGCCGCCCGGGGGCGGAACGTAGGACGTCTGCGCGAGCTCGCCGCCGCCGAAGAAGTACTTCTCCATTTCCTTGGCGAGGAACTTGCGCGCTTCGGCGTCCGCGAGTTGCAGGCGGTACTCGTTGATCAGGCGCGTCTGGTGTTGCAGCCACTGCTGCCAGGCGGCCTTGGAGACGTTGTCGTAAATGCGCTGGCCGAGCGCTCCGGGGTAGGGGAGGCGGTCGAGGCCTTCGGCCTCGGCGCCGATCTTCACGCAGTGAACGGTTCTGGGCATCTAGAGGCTCAGCAGATCGGGTGTCGAAAAATACGCCGCTTCGACGAGCTTGCGCACGGGTGCGGGCAAGCCGGGCAGGGCGTCAGGGTCGCGCATTGTAGTCCAGGCGACCGAAGCGTCCGCGATTCGGGCGCCCTTGGCCAGGCGGACGCGCAGCGGGCGCAGCTCGAGGTCGTAATGCGTGAACGCGTGATGCACCGCGGCGAGCGTCTCGGGCTGGCCGACCTGCAGGCCGTAGCGCTCCTGTAGCGCCGAACGCCAGTCGTCGGCGAGCTCGACTACCGGCGGGCACCAGAGGCTGCCCCAGATGCCGCTGGGCGGGCGGCGCTCGAGCAGCAGGTCGCCGCGTTCGTTCTCGATCAGCAGCAGCCAGGACGCGCGCTGGGGCCGGACCTTGCGCGGCTTGGGGCCGGGCAGTTCGGCGATGCGGTTTTCGCGGCGGGCGACGCAGTCTTCGGAAACCGGGCAGCTGCCGCATAGCGGCTTGCGCGAGGTGCAGATCGCGGCGCCCAGATCCATGATCGCCTGCGTGTAGTCGGCGAGCCGAGCCTGCGGCAGATGCGATTCGGAAACGCGCCAGAGCTTCTGTTGCACGGCCGGCAGACCCGGGTAGCCGGCGATGCCGGCGTGACGCGCGAGCACGCGCTTGACGTTGCCGTCGAGGATCGCGTGACGATCGCCGAAGGCCTGCGACAGGATCGCCGCCGCGGTCGAGCGGCCGATGCCGGGCAGAGCGACCATCGCGTCGATGTCGCGCGGCCATTGCCCGCCGTGCTGCTGCATCACGGTTTGCGCGCAGCGATGCAGGTTGCGCGCGCGTGCGTAGTAGCCCAGGCCCGCCCAGCGCTGCAGCACGTCGTCGACCGGCGCTTCGGCGAGCGAGCGCACGGTCGGAAAGCGTTCGAGGAAGCGATGGAAGTACGGGATCACCGTCGCGACCTGGGTCTGCTGCAGCATGATCTCGGACAGCCAGACGCGATACGGCTCGCGCGGGTGCTGCCAGGGCAGGTCCTTGCGGCCGTGCTGGTCGAACCAGCGCAGCAGGCGGTCGGCGAACGGGATGCTCATGGCGCGGCTTTGGCGAGGCGCTCGATGCCTTGCGTGGTTTCCAGTGCTTCCTGGCGCAGCTTGCGCTCCATCGCCCACGGGCCGATGACGGGTGGAATCCAGAATTTGGGCTCGACGACGGCGACGAAGCTCAGGCAGGTTTCGTTGGCGGTGGCGCAACGATCGACGGTCCAGTCGGCCTGGCCGTAACGCAGATCGCTTTTGTCGGGCAGCACCGTCGCCGACAAGCTGCCGCCGTTGGGCGATGCGCTGCTGCGCATGTCCTGCACCTGATCGAGCGTGCGGCAGAAGAACGAGAAGCAGGCGCGCATGCGCGTGTACACGCGCTGCATGTCGGCCGGCGCATCGGGCTCGAGGCGCACGAGCTTCACGGCCCTGCTGATGTCGGGCAGCGCTTCGTAGCGCGTGAGCACGGCGAAGGCGCGATCGGCGCTCGCATCGAGTCGCGCCTGCAGCGTGACGCGATAGCGATCGTCGGTCTTGGTGATGGTCAGCGATTCGATGCTCACGGCCTGCGCCGTCAGCGGCAGCAGGCCGACGAGTGTGGCCAGGAAATTACGGATTGGACGGCGCACTCTCTTCCTTCTTCTGCTCGGCCGGCTTCTGCTCGGCCGGAGCGCTCGGCTGCTGTTGCGGTTGTTCCTGCGCCGGCGGCTGCGCATCCTTCTTTTTCTTCTTGCCGAACAGGCCTTCGAGCGCGGGCGCGAGTTCGGGGCCGAGCTTCTGGTTGAGCTTGTCGCCGTACTTGTCGTTGAGCTTCTGCTGCAGCTCTTCCTTGCGCACGTCGAGCTGCTGCTTGACCTCGGCTTTGGCGCGTTCCTTGGCCATGTCCTTGAAGTCGATCTTGTACTTGGGCGCGGAAAAAGTGCCCGTGAGCTTGATCGGAACGGTCAGCCCGCCGAGATCCTCGAGCCCGCGTCCGCCCTGGCCCTTGCTGCTTTCGACGATGGTCGGCTTGGCCGTGTAGTTGAAGGTTTCGTTGACGAGGTCGATCTCGCCCGAGCCACCGACGCGCAGCAGCGGGTTGCGCGCATCGAGCGAATCGGACTTGAGCACGCCGTTGACGATCTTGCCGCTGAAGTCGATCACCGCGAAATCGGTTTCGACCGGCTCGGCCGGCGCCACGTACTGCTGGCCCGCGAGCATCGCCTTGCCCTTGCGCAGCATCTCGCCGAGGTTGAAGCCCTTCACCGCGCCATTCTTGAAGTTCAGCGAGACATCGCCGTTGAGCGCCTTGCGCACGTCGCCGACGGTCTTGCCCGCGGTGGTGATGTCGAGGTTCACGGTGCCGACGCCGGTGACCTTGTCGTCGCCCATGAAATCCTTGAGCGCCGGGCCGAGCGAGAGCGATTGCAGGCTGGTCTTGATCGCATAGCTCGGGTGCGGGCCCGGCGCGATGCGCGTGTTCGCAGTGAACGAGCCGCCATAGAGCTTACCGGCCAGGCTCGCCTGCTTCGCTGCGCCTTTTGGGCCGGCGATGTCGAGCCTCACATCGCTCAGGTTGGTGCCCTTGATCTTGAGCTTGCCGATACTCAGCGTGCCGTCGACATCGAGATCGTTGAGCGCGTCGAGCGGAATTTCGGTCTTGTTGAGTTCGGCGGCGTTGTAGGGTTTGGCCGGCTGGTTGGCCGGCGGCGGTTCGACCGGCGGCAGATAGCGATCGGCGTCGATCGAATCGATCTTGAGCGCGAAGCCCAGCGCCATGCTCGCGAAATCACGCAGGTTGAGCGAGCCGCTGACGGTGCTCTGATCGAGCTTGAGCAGCAGATCGTCGAGCTTGAGGCTCTTGGTGCTGCCGTCGATCCGGCTGCTCAGGCTCACCGACGTGAGCGCCTTGGCGTCGGCGGTCTTGAGCGGTTCGGCCGAGAACTTGGCGATCAGCTCGCGCGCATTGAACGGCTTCACCTCCAGCGGGCCAGAGAAGCGCGGCGTGTCGGTGTCGAGCGCAGAGACCGCGAGGCTGGTTGAAGCTTCGAGCCCCGCCGCTTTCAGCAGCACGCTGCTGACCTGTCCGCTGCCCTTGGCCTGATCGAGCTTCACGTCGCCGACGGTCAAATCCACCTTCTGCGTACCGCCCGGAACCGCCTTGCCGCCGACCGTCGCGTTGAGTGTCAGGCCCTTGGCGGTGAACAGCTTGGAGGCGAGCTCCGCATGCGCCGCGGTCTTGAGCAGCGCGGCGATGTCGTATTCGCCGTACTTGCCCTTGGCGTCGACATCGAGCCCGGTGAGGTCGAACACCTGCGTCTGCAGATTGGCCTTGATCGCGCCCTTGAGCTTGGCCTGGCCATTGTTCATCGGGCCCTGCTTGCCCTTGGCGTCGAGGTCGAGGCCGGAGACGTCGATCTGCTGCGAGATCATGTCGCCCTTGATGCTGCCCTTGAGCGTGGCTTCGGCTTCGATGTCGCCGCTCTTGCCCTTCACGTCGAGCGTGAGCTTCGGCAGCTCGAAAGCCTGGGTCTTCAGATTGCCCTTGATGTCGCCTTCGAACTTGGCTTCGCCCTGCTGCGCACCGCTGAGCTTGGCCTCGAGCTTGAGCTTGCTCAGTTCGATGTCCTGCGTATCGAGGTCCGGGTCGACGTGCGTGCTGAGCTTGAGCTCCACGTTGAGTTTCTGCGCTTCGAGCGCGGCCTTGACCGAGGTTTCGATGTCGAAGGCCTTGCCGGGCTTGAGCGCGCCGGTCTTCAGGTTGAAATCGCTGATCTGGTAGGCCTGCTTGGCCTGGTCGTCCTGGTAGCGGATCGCCGCCTTGGTGATCTCGATGCCGCCGATGTCGATGTCCTCGAGCTTGAACTTGGATTCGTCCTCGGGCGTCTCGGGCTCGTCGGGCTTGTCTTCCTTTTTGACGAGGTCTTCCCAGTTGGTCTTGCCCTCGGCGTTGCGGGCGAGGTTGAGCACCAGGCCGTCGAGCTGCAGGCCGTCGACGACGATCTTGCGCTGCCGCAGCAGCGGCATCAGCTCGACGCCGACCTTGGCCTTGCCGACTTCGGCGAACGGCTGCTCGCCGAAGCCCGGCGCGTTGCTCAACGAGACGGCCGACAGATCCACCTTGATCCACGGGAACACCGACAGGCCGATGTCTCCGATCTGCAGCTCGCGCCCGGTCTTGTCCTTGACGATGCCCGCGATCTGGCTGCGGTAGTCGTTCGGATCGAAGGTGGCGATCACTGCGATCACCGCGCCGATCGCGACGAGCAATACCAGCCCGACGAGGATCATGAGGAGTTTGAACGGTCGGGCCATGGACGTCGCCTGGTCGGTGGTCGGAGGGTCAGGTCGCGAGTGTAACCAAGCGCGGCGCAACGCCGGCCATCGATTCAGATGGCATTCACGCGCGGCGCGCCGCCGGCCGTTCAGTCCGGCCAGAGCCAGGCCGCCCCGCGCACGCCGCTGGAATCGCCGTGCAAGGCCGGGGCGAGCCGCGTGCGCACCTCGTCCGAGAACACCCAGCCGCTCCACAGCGTCGGCGCGCGCTCGTAAAGCCGGTCGATGCGCGAGACGCCGCCGCCGAGCACGATCACTTCCGGATCGAACAGGTTGATGACATGGGCGAGCGCCCGGGCCAGGCGATCGTCGTAGCGCTCCAGCGTGGCCTCGGCTGCCGCATCGCCTCGGGCGGCGGCGTCGACGATGGCCTCGGTACCGAGCGCCTGGCCGTGCAGGCGCTCGTGATCGGCCGCCAGGCTGGGTCCCGCGAGCCAGGTTTCGATGCAGCCATGCTGGCCGCACCAGCAGGCCGGGCCGGGCGCCTCGTCCCATTCCACGCGCGGCCAGGGCAGGCGGTTGTGGCCCCATTCGCCGGCGATGCCGTTGGCGCCCGAAACCAGCGCTCCGTTGAACACCAGCCCGCCGCCGACGCCGGTGCCGAGAATCACCGCGAACACGCTGGCCGCGCCGGCCGCCGCTCCGTCGATGGCTTCGGAGAGCGCGAGGCAGTTCGCGTCGTTGGCCATGCGCACTTCACGGCCGAGCAGGTGCTCGAAATCGTTCTTGAGCGGCTTGCCGTTGAGGCAGGTGCTGTTGGAATTGCGTAGCAGGCCCGAGAACGGAGACAGCGAACCCGGATGGCCGATGCCGACGCGTAGCCGTGCATGGCCGACTTCGCGCTCGAGCGTCGTCACCAGATCCGCCACCGCCGCGAGCGTGGCCGAATAATCGCCCTGCGGAGTCGGTACGCGCCGACGCGCGAGGATGCTGTGGGTGGCGTCCATGACGACACCTTCGATCTTGGTGCCGCCGAGGTCGATTCCTATCCTTAACATGATGATTTTAATTAATAAATTAGAAGGTGGAATTGCTCTGGCTACACGCGTAGCTACACATCAGAAAATTCCTGATCCAGCCGACGAGCGGCACCGAGATTCAGTGCCGTTACGCGCATCGTGCGCTGAGAAGGCGCGGGCCGAAAGCAGTTGGCACCGACACCGTGTGACCCGGCCGAGGAAGACGTTTTCAGATAGCTAGCGGGGTCGCAGGTTCGAGACTCAGCTCAGCCACTCCAAACCTGATTCAGTACCCGCGCAGCCAACGCCGCCTTGTCTTGCGGAAGAAAGCGCCCGTAGTGCTTCGCGACTGTTTCCGGGGTGTCTTGGATGGCATAGCTCGCCTGCTCGTACGAACCCGTCTTCTTGAGGATATGGGTTGCAAGCACATCGCGGACATTGTGCGGCCCGTGCGGGAGCAGGCCCTTGATCGCACCGCGCCCGGTGTATGGATTGAATATCCCGTAACGCTGAATCGCGAGCCGCCAGGCTTCGTAGAACGTGTTCTGGTCGTACTCCGCCTCTCGGCTGGAGCGTTTGGTCGTTTTGACAAAAAACGTCCCCGGATCGAGAACATCTCCAAGCAGCTTCCGGCGGTGGTTCGCTGTGTAAG
This sequence comes from Hydrocarboniphaga effusa AP103, assembly GCF_000271305.1. GTDB lineage: Bacteria > Pseudomonadota > Gammaproteobacteria > Nevskiales > Nevskiaceae > Hydrocarboniphaga > Hydrocarboniphaga effusa. The sequence continues at coordinate 720,271 of NZ_AKGD01000001.1, read as the reverse complement.
CGTCGATCTGCTTGTAGAGCTCGCCGATGTCGGGAAGTATCAGGCGGTAGGGTTGCTTGCCGAAGTACGACGAATCCGCATTCTTGAACGCAACTGCCGGGACAAGCACTTCCCAGCCTCCGTCTCGTTCAGACCAGCGAATTTCACCTCGCCTCAGTAACTCCAGCTTGCGTTCCGACGAAGCCGCCTGCCCACGCGGACAGAGCAAGAGTTGCCGGAGATTCTTCTGTCGCAAACCTAAATGCATGCCGAACCGAAGCATAAGGAATGCTCGGCAGGATTCGGCCGCGGGAACTGGATAGCGTCTCTCGTCAGGCTGCCGGGCAAGAATCTCATCGGCAATTTGCCGGTACGTGCCGAGTGGGCTGTCCGATTCCAGAACGGCCAGCACTGGCTCGAACGGGTCCCTATGGACGCGCGCGACGCGCTCGATCTCCTTCGACCTGCGCAGCGCATGTGTCTGAGCCCTGTCACATGCAGCATCCCAGTCCTCCCGGGCGACCTCGATGTCCTCGTGCGATACGAGTCCATCAATTGGCCTGAGCCGAGACGCCAGGTGCGGGGATTGTCGGAGCCAGCCGGTTTCGCGACGCGTCAGCGCACCCGCCAGCATCAGCATGTCGATTTCCCAAAGCGTGTAGAAGCCCCGCTTCGCTTCGCGCCAACGCAAGTACCAGTCCCAGACTGACGGCAAGGCCAAGAGCGCCATGGTCAGCTTTTCTCGTTCAACGCCGAGGCCGGCGACTGCGCTGCGAGGCGATGCGACCAAACCTCCCATCATGAGGCCCAGGTGCTCGATCTTCTGCTGGACAGTCTCGCTTCCCCACACGCCCGATCGCTGCATGCCGAGTCTGGTCAGCGTGGCGGTCTTGAACTCCACCAGTTCGGCGATTTCTCGATTCAACTGGGCAGGGGCCTCGGTCACGCGATTCACGACTTCGTCGTCGCATCCATCTTCATCGGCGATGGCGACGGCTCCCACGCCCCCAAGGTCCGGCTTCTTGGGCTTGGACAGGTCGAATTTGATCGCATAGCGATGTCGCATCGCTGCAGCTTGGTACCGTCGATACTCGGTCGATCCCGAAATGATGACGGTTCGTACCCAATCCAGAATCTCTTCACGGCGAGTACGGGGGAGCCGATCGAAATCCTCGGGCAGATGCCATGCGAGTCGGCGCCTTTCGGCCGACGAGATGCCGGCCAGTCGCAGATTTCCGTTCGCTCGCCCTGAATTCGGGACTTTCTTTCGGAAGTAGCCATCGGCAAGCCGATAGCGATCTTCGAGCTGCTTCAGAACACGAAAGCTGAGAGCGTCGCTTGGGCACTTTGCGCCGGTTCGCCACATCCGGATCGTGGACTTGTTGATGCTCAGGCGCTGAGCAGCAAACACACGCTCCAGATGATGGTCGGTATCACCATGACGCTCCATGTGATGCTGCAGGGCATCAGAGAGATTCGGCATATCGACCCAGTCGCTCCACAGAGGCTGGGGATGGTTCTCGATAGCGCGTGGCTTCCGCCCACGCTTGCGTCTCTCTTGACTCTCGGCTCCCGCTTTGATCGTTCCCCCATTTCGAACCCCAGCTCAGATGGGGTCCGGTCGGCACAAAAAGGGGCGCGATTCTAGTGAATGACCTGCCGATTTCAACCCCGGGACGGTGCGACCGCCCGGTGGTTTCAAGACGATGCGCTTAGTGGATCGGGCCCTCAGCCCCATAGGCTTTACTCAAAGGTCGGCCTCTTTGCAGACGACCCACAGCGGTACGCCCAGTCCGGCGCAGACTCGCTGCAATGTGTCGAGCTGAAGATTCTTCTCGCCGCGCTCGATCGCGCTGTAGTAGGTGCGGTGCATTTGAATCTGGTCGGCGAACGCCTCCTGACTGACGGCGAGGGCCGCCCGTCGTTGCCTTAGAACTTCCCCCAACCTTTTCGCCGCTTTGGATTCCATGGACGGAACCTAGGCGCAGAACTCTTTTAGCTCTACAGAGTTATAGGTAGACTACTTTTAAGTATCATCGCCGCGTTGGACGGTTCCCCACGAGCAGACGCATTCAAGGCCGGGGGCTCTATCGAGTGTTGGGGAATGGGAGAGGGAGCTGCTATGCCCAACTTTGAGGCCGGCAAAATGGGGCCTCGCTCTGCCGGTTGTTTAGTCCCCGAGCAGCGATGGCCGAACAATCTCCCGCAGCATCTGGCGAGAGATCGCCTTCGAACGCGTTACACCTGCCGGGACAGCGCCCTTCGAATGTGCCGTGACCCATTCACGAGCCGCCTGTTCTCCACCGACCAAGCGACAGAAGTACGCCCACAAATCCCCATCGATCGAGACCGTGCTGCGCCCTTCCGGCGTCCAGACGCGGATGCGAGCAGTTCCGTAGTCGTCCGGAGAGATGGGCACTTGTTTTCTGGGCACATGGCTACTATGGTAGCCATTAATGGTATATAGATACCAAATAAGTTAGCAGTTCTTCCCGGATACGGCAGGGGGCGCGGATGTCGATACTCGATTTGCGGACGGCGTGGTTGAGGGCGGTATGCGCCCTCGTCCTGTGCGGCTCTTGCACTGTGGGGTGGGCGGGCTTCACCCAGCTCGATGGCAACGCCGTCCATGCCATGACCACCGAGCAACGGATCGCCTACATGGCGGACGCCTATGTGGCGGCCAGCAAGATTCCCGGACCCAGGGTGCAGGGCAACTCCGTATTCAAAGAGGTGATCCGTCCGCTCTATGGGGTGATTGCCCGAACTGATGGTGTGGCGATGGCGGCGCAGTTGTACGGAATGACGTTCGGAGATCAGGTCCGGCAGCCGGGGACGGACTGGTACGGCAAAGCCAAGGCCAGTGGGATGTCGGATGCGGGTTTCATGAAGTTGTTCTCCGCTCATCGCTTCCCCGCTCTTCAGCTTTCGGGCATCGAGCTGGCGAGTCTTGAGAATGACGTGACCCAAGAACTCGTGCGGGCCGCCGAGAAGGGTGATACACGCGCCTGCGCTTGGATGGCGACCAGCAGGAACCGCGCTGGCTGGACCTCGGAAGCGACCAGCGCGTGTGTATCCGTCGCGAGTGCTTACGGCACTCCCATTTCGGCCGCCGATGCGGAGGTCCAGTATCAGCAGGAAGCGGCGCGTCGGGCTCAAGCCGGGAAAGCTCAGGATGTGCAGCGCGCCCAGGAAGTCACCCGGTACTGCGCAAGCGTGGGCGTTACGAATCCGGTCATCGACCCCACCAAAGTGCAGACACTGGTTCGGCGCTGGGATAAGGACTACGTGGTGGCATTGCCGCAGACCACCGTGCAGCAAACGATCGACAACCACATCAACAGTCTGGCGGACCTGTACTCCAGGCGCACAGAGGTGGACTCGATCATGAAGGGCGTGGCAGTGACACCATTCCTGACGCCGCTGACGTACATGGCGCTGGTCAAGCCTCAGTGTGGAATGTAGAGGCGACGGTGACCAGGAACCGCAAAGCTAAGACCGGTGATGCTCGCCTTGGGCAACTGTCGCATTCGCTTGCGCAGAGCAGCGCGACCGCGGCGGAAGCGATGGACGCGACCAGTGCTGACGGGCTGTCTTCTCCGGACGTCACCGTCGTTGTCGCGACGCCATACGGCGAGGTCGTCTCAAAGCCGTTACCGGTGTCGTTCGCAGCCGAACTCAAGGAGGCACTGGAGGCAGGCATCTCTCGCGTCCAGCAGCTTCGGGTCGAAACGCGGACGGGCACGACATTGATTCCGGGCGAAGTTCTGCGCCAGTCGGTGATTCGATTTCTGGACGGCAGATCGGATGCCAGCGCTGGGGTTTACCTGCTGAAAGAGGGGTCCAAGCCGGAGTCCACCATCGACGCTCGGCCTAAGCGCCGGACGCCATCGAAACCTTGAGCGCTGCGGATTCCGCTATGGCGCTGACTCACTAAGGAGATACCCGTGCTCGCCAATCGAATCGACGATGCTCAGCTTTTGGATGACAACAAGCCGCTTGAAGGTTGGCGGCTGGTGGGAATGCTGCTGGATAAAGCGCGGCAGGAAAACATCGGTGTGAACGCGGTAGCCGGCAGAATCGGAATCAGCGAGTCGTACTGGCACTCGCTTCGCTACGGCCAGCGCAAGATTTCGTCGTTGGGCAGAGAAACTGTTGAGCGTTGAGCCGAATTTCTTGGCTGCCCGGTCGCGGCAGTGCTGATGGCGGCGGAAGTGATGCGGCCGACCGATTTCGTCGGTGGCCCCGAGGAGCGTGCGCGACAAGAATTGCAGCGCGCCTTGGAGTTCTTCGCCGGTGATCCGGACTGGGCCGGCTTCGTGCCGCCGGATTGGCGGTCTTGGTCGTCGAATCTGCAACTGATGGTGGTGTTGCTCTATCAGAAGGCCGGCGGACTCCAGTTGCTACCCTCGCTCTTCGATGCTCGCGCTGCTGTTGATGCGTTCGAAGCTTCGGCGACTTGAGGGCGATCCCATGCAACTGACTGCGTTCCGCGAGATTCGAGAAGTTCAAGCGTCCTGTGACGTTAATGCTTACCTTGACGCCAAGTGGCTGCTGATTGAGTGCCAGAAGAGGCAGGCGACGGATGCGCTGGGAGCGGACGGCTACTTCGTCTTTCTAGTCGGCAGCACCGATCACTCGTGGGACCCGTTCGCCGACGAATCGGCAGAATTCCGATACCAACGGGCATTGAAGATTGTGCGCGACTACGAGGCAAGTCGTCCAAAGCTCCCTCTACGGATTGCCTAAGTTGACTCCGCTCAGATGTCGGCCGCGGCGCCAGCAAGGTCGCTGCGGCTGGCCTTCATCAAGTGTTCCTGCCCGTTCAAAAAGCCCTCCATTTGCCTCAAGGTCAACACGAAACGGCGGCGGTAACGCAACCCCTGAGGCACCTCGTCGGTCGGGGCAAGGAATGCCCCACGCCCGTGTCCGAAAGTCGACTCAACAAACTGGCGCAGAACGCTTTCGGGTGGCCGGGAGTAGGCGGTTCGAAACAGAGACAGATCGCCAATGAGGTTATCGATCTCGATCCAGCAATGTCCTTTCCAGCTGCCTCTGATGATGGCCCCTGTGTTACCCATCGGGGGCAGTGCCGAAGTACCGCGAAAGACCCACTGTCCAGCGACCTTGAGATCTCCAGCGACCACTACTGCAGGTATGTTGAATCGGTCTCTCAAGTAGAGCGCCCATGTAGCGCTCAATAGTGCACAGGCTCCCGGCATGGGCTCGATGTTTCCCATTAGTTCGCGTGCTGATGCCGCAAGCGGCCGAGTATCCGTCAGCCGGAAAGCATCAAACTGATTTGCTGCAGTAGCCCCCAAGGCTCGAACGATGAGTCCGTTCAATTCCTGATCCTTCATTAGTGGTTCATTCCTTACTGAACGGGTTGCTCGGGGAAGCCAAATCCATGTGTGGCGTCTTGACTGCCGTCAGTGGAGCTAGGGAGCGAGCAGCTCAGCGAGCTTCGCCGCAACGTCTGGCATCGATGCTTCTGCAGTGTTCAAACCACTGCGCGAGCCAAGCAGTGGGCTGACCTCGCGGAGGTCTTCATACGTCGTGCCGTGCACGATAGGAACGAGCAAGTCACGCGCCAAGAGCGCTGAGAGCTCTTTGTCGGCGATACCTTCCCCCCGAAGGCGACGTAGTAGCGCAGGGGTAACCAACACAATCCCGACACGAGACTTTGCCAATCCTCTGTCGATTTCACGGAGCAGCGACGAGCCGAGGATGATGTCCTTTTCGCTGAACCAGACCGAGACGCCGCGTGATTCGAGCAGATCGTGCAGTTCCTTGGCCGGACCGCCCCGGTCGTCCCAGGCATGGCAGAGAAATACGTCCCTAAGGTCCGGTAGGGACGCTCGCTTTTCGACGTTGTCGCGGATTGGCGTGAGTGCCCTCACCTCGGCAAGCGTGTACACCACGGACGAGCCGACTCGCGACCATCTCGGCCTTCCGCTGCTGCCGGACCCGCCGCTGCTGCTGCGGACGCCCCCGCTGCTTCCTGGCGAGGAATAAGACGGAGAGAAGTACGACCCGTAGCCGCTGTAGTTGCTATAGCTGTTGTACCCGCTGGAACGACTATAGCGGCCACGACATGCAGGGCAGGCCGCCGCAGCGCTAGCCGAACGATGACCTTCTATCGGTGCTGTGCATCTGGCCATGTCGTAATCCTTCCAATCTGTTGTAGTACTTCAGGTAGGCTGAAACGCTCACAAATGCGAATAACCCCCCGGCAAAGCCGGGGGGCCTTCGTACTAGCCCTTGGGCGGGAATGGATCGTTGCCGTAACTCCAAGCTTCACGGAACTTACCGTCCTCGCCTTGGATGCGGAGTTCACTGCCCTCATTGCGAGCAATCTCCCTCCCGCGTTCGATTGCTTCGCGCTGCGTCCTGAAGGTCTCCGTGAGTCTGGAGTTACCCTCGCCACGAACACCCCACCGGTCGCTATCTACGGGAACGATGTACTGATTCTTTCCAGACATTAGTTGTTACCTCTTGAATTGATTGGTTCGTCATCTCCGCACGATATGTTCGGAATAGCGAACTTCCAGCAATTCTAGTGGCATGTTCGGAAAAGTCAAATACAATGTTCGGGATTTCGAACGCCTTACATGTAGAGACCTCATGCCTTCGCGACTCGGCACGAAAATCAGAGACTTACGAAAAAAGCAGGGGCTGACGCTCGACAAGCTTGCAGAGAAAGCGGGGCTCAGTAAGAGCTACCTCTGGGAGCTTGAGAACAGAGAATCGCAGAAGCCGTCGGCAGAAAAACTGCAGGCCTTAGCCGATGCCCTGTCAGTCGATATGTCGTACTTCCTCGAGGAAGATAAACGCGACCCGGAAGAGCGTCACCTTGATGAGGCCTTTTTCCGCGGGTATCGCCAGCTGGACGCTACGGGCAAGGAGCAGCTTAGGCGAATTCTTGAAACCTTTAAGAAGTCCTAGTCAGCATGGTCTGGACGCCTCCGAAAGCGGCGAATCGCTTGGTGAGGATCGCTGCGGCGTTTAGTGCGGCTCATAATCGACCTCGCTTTCCTATCGACGTCAAAGCACTTGCGCTGGATGCAGGAAGCATTTTTCAGTGGAGCGATCCGATCTCCGAAGTCAAAGCTGCGTCGATTCCTTCGTTCGAGGGCGCATTATTCCCAGATGAGGGGCGGCGCAAATGGATGCTTTTGTACAACGACGCGATCAGATCGACCGGGAGAGTAAGGTTTACTCAAGCGCACGAGCTGGGACACTACATCCTGCATCGGGAGCATAGACAGAGCTTTGAGTGTAGCTCCGACGACATGCTGGACTGGAGCGAGGAAGAGAAGAACCTAGAGGGACAGGCCGACCTTTTCGCTTCCTATCTTCTAATGCCGTTCGATGATTTCCGAGATAACACGAATTGCGTGTGCGATTTAAATGTTCTTGGAGCCTGCGCTAATCGCTACGGTGTCTCCCTTCAAGCAGCAATTCTCCGATGGCTGAGTTGCACAGAGGAGAAGGCCGTGATTTTGATGTCGAGAGACGGCTTCGTTAACTGGGCATGGTCAAGCAAGCGAGCATTTGAGTGCGGCGCGTTTTTTAAGACGAAGCAGTCACCGATCGAACTTCCCAAAGACTCACTTGCCGCAAACATGGCGGTTAGCGCCGACCGCGTGGTTAGGGAGCTTGCTGCAGGCATCTGGTTCCCCTATGCCGAAAAGGGATTGACGATAACTGAGATGAAGGTTTATTCGGAACTCTACGAGTCGACTTTGACGTTGCTCCGACTTCCTAGGTATGCAGAAGTCTGGAAGCCACGGGAATTCGTTTTCAGGTCGGAATAATCGCGCGCGTGGAGGGCTCAGAATGCTTGGTCTGGACTTTTACGTGCCAGAAGCGGGCGGGGCCAGCACTGTCTTCAGTATTCGTGTGGCGATGTCGCGAGCGGTTAGGTGATGCACATCAACGACCGTGTCAGCGATATCGATCAGGCCGCGAGCAGCAGTCTCATTGGGATGCTGAATTGCCGCCTCGTATCGCGTATTACCTGCGTACTCCCCGCCGGACGTTAGGCGTGCCTCGTAGCGCTCGCGCAGAAGCATTTCGGGGGCGGTGAGATGTGCGTGGCTAACGTGATCGTCAGCGAATGTGGACCGGAAGTGCTCAACCTGACGAGGTTTGCGAACTGCATCAACTAGCCACCTGCGCTGACCGCACTCTGCTTCGAACGCAGGTACTGCGATCTGGTCGATGAGCCACTTGTAGTCTGTGCTGCTGTCGAGTTCGTCCCCAATCCGCTGCAAGCCGGCACGATCGTTCTGAAGCCCATTGCTCTCAGCATACTGGGCCAAAAAAGCGCCCGAGCGGAGCCGCTTGAAGCCGCCCATATCAATTATCGCGTCCGCCACGCTAGTTTTGCCGACGGCTAGCGGGCCACTTAACAGTAGGATAATTCGTGAGTTGCCGCTCATAGACTACCGGGGCAACTGCCCAATAACAGTGGAGCCACGCATCCGCCGTACCTCGATCACATGACGCTGGATGTCTGCCACAGAACCTAGGACAGTCAGCTCTACAACGGGCTTTCGTGGCCTGCCAGTCGATGTTGTCGGATAAGCGGCAATCGTCGTAAAGGCGCTGAGATCGCGAAAATGCGGTATTGGAAATGTGTTCCCTGAGTTCATGTGGCAGAGCCGGACGTTCTCAGCGTGCCCTGCTAGCAGCGATGCGGTGTCCAGTGTAAGCACATCATGCTCCAACGCGCGGTACTCCCTTGCACCTAAAAGCTTCAGTAGTCGTGCCTCACTTACCCAGAAGAAGACACGGTCATTGATTAGCTCATACCAGCGAGCGGCCGGCGTTCCGTCTGTTAGAGCGCGCCTAATTCGGTCGGGGGCCATTGGCTTCTGATCGCGCAGCACGATAGCGCCAATTCCCGGCACCTCCACAGTGAGCTTTTCGGCACGGTGCCCCGACCTAAGATTCCTGAGATCGGGCCCAGTTAGTCCGGAGAGCCTTGCCACCTCATTACTGCTGAGTAGTCCGTGCTGACGAATACTGGGCCAACTGTCTCGCTCAGCCATGTGATAGATGCGTGGATGCAACGCGATCAATTTATCGATATTCATACGTCACCACATGCGCCTATCAATCACATTTCGATCGCTGAAATCGGTAGATATTAGGGAGACTGATACTCCGCTGACCTTCTCAAGCTCTTCAATGAACTTGAGCGTATCTTCAGTAAGTTGCTCGTATCGGTATGCTTGCCGATTTTTGACGCCGAGATAGTCAGCAAATGTGAGAGCAATATCAGTGGGGCCATTCAAAAGTAGGGACCGTCGCAACTGTGCCCAGTCGAATTCTGCAATCCTTCTTGGCCGATTGGTGGTTGATGTGCGCTCGGTCTTTTCTAGCTCCACTAGTGGAATGTTCGAGCGCTCGGATAAGACCTTGAGATCGATAGGCCTGCTCATGTAGCCCGATGTATTACCTGTATCCGTGTCTCCTACTCGGATAGGGTACGTGCGACACACGAGGATCACCCGACGAACGTGTCGGGCGGCGAGCCCTGCTTCGGCCAAACAGCCCGTCGCGGTCGTCACACGCGATGTGACATGAGGCCAAGGGCCATGATGAATGCTAAGACTTGTACCTTGTGTTCCTTCTAGCATGATGCGCTTGCCGGTCGACAAGCACTGCCCAAAAAATTCTATCGTGTCGTCAACGTAGTGCTTTAGCTCTGGAATATTCTCAGCGAGTTTTACATCACTGTTCGGCCACCTATGAAGTAGCTTTCGCCCCGTGGCCGCTCCAACTCCCTCGACGTCCCCCCGTAGTTGAGTAGCGGCCCGGTTTGGAATCCAATCCCTGACATCAAGGAGATTGGACGTGAAGAAGCGGTTCAGCGAAGAGCAGATCATCGGATTTCTGAAGGAAGCGGATGCCGGCGTGCCGATCAAGGAGCTGTGCCGGCGGCACGGGTTCTCGGACGCCAGCTACTACCTGTGGCGGAGCAAGTTCGGCGGCATGGACGTGTCGGATGCCAAACGGCTGAAGGCGCTGGAAGTCGAGAACGCGCGACTGAAGAAGATGCTGGCGGAGAGCCTTCTGGAAACGGAGGTGATCCGTGAGGTTCTGCGAAAAAAGTGATGACCGCACCGGCTCGACGCGAGGCGGTGTGGGAGATGAAATCGCTGGGACTGACAGAGCGACGTGCGCTGACGGCGATCGGCATGAGTGCCAGTTCGCTGCGCTACGTGCCAGCGCCGGACCGCAACGTCGATCTTCGGCGGAAGATCGTGGCGCTGGCGCAGAAATATCGGCGTTACGGCGCGGAGATGATCTACCTGAAGCTGCGGCAGGATGGCCTGCAGGTGAACCACAAGCGCGTGGATCGGCTGTACGCACTGGAGAAACTGCATGTGCGCCGGCGTCGCCGAAAGAAGGTACCGCCAGCGAACCGTCAGCCGCTGATCCGTCCCAGCGCGGCGAACGAGATCTGGTCGATCGATTTCATCTTCGACCGGATCGCATCGGGTCGCGCGCTCAAGTGTCTGGTCATCGTCGACGACGCGACGCACGAAGCGGTTGCCGTGATGGCTCAGCACAGCATCGGCGGCCACCAGCTCACGCGGATGCTCGACGAAGTTTGCGCGCGTCGCGGCAAGCCGTCGGTGATCCGCTCGGACAACGGCCGCGAACTGATCGGCAAGGCCATGCTGACCTGGGCACATCGAAACGGCGTCACGCTGCGACAGATCGAACCGGGCAAGCCCAATCAGAACGCCTACGTCGAATCTTTCAACGGACGCCTGCGCGATGAATGCCTCAACGAGCACTGGTTCGTCAGCCTCGCGCACGCGCAGGCGGTGATCAACGCCTGGGTCCGTGAGTACAACGAGGAGCGACCGAAGAAAGCGCTCGGCGGACTGACGCCCGCCAGCTATGCAAAGCAGTTGGCCGCAAAGGCCGTTACATTAACCTCGGATTCCAAAACCGCCTGCTACTGAACGCGGGGGGACGTCGTGGGAACCACAGCGCTTCGCGTCGACCGACTCAGGGGCGCAACCGGGGCGCAGAAGAACGGACTTCATTGATTGACAGATTTCTTGGCTAATGGGGTCCTCGGCAGGTGTCAACTGGAGTATTGCAAAGCCGGCGACTGATCGTCAGCTTTGGGCTGATAGCGGACGACTCCCAACCTTGCGGCCAAGCTGCCGTCAATATGAGATTGAACAGAGTTCAGCGTGCATTTGTGGCAACGACTTCATTTTAAGTCGACCTCAGACCTTGCATTGTGAACACGGCGCTGAATTCCCGGGGGTTTCTGGGGTCAGCGAATTCGGCGCTTTGGGGGACTACAGCTGCCTTTTGCCACCTTCTGCCGCTTTGGAATACGGACGCGGACCGCGCTCGCATTCTTAATTTATTTCGTGGGTTTAAATACTTGGGCTTCTCGGCGGTTTAATGATGTAGCTCAGACAGTTAGAGCGCGGCACTCATAATGCTGAGAATGCCCAGGACGCTCGCATCTAGGCCTAAAACGAAATTCGTCCCTGAACTCTGTTCAACCGCGTATTTGCTCTCAATGGGCTTCGCCAGCAGGCTGGTCCTAGCTCTGATATCACATAAAAATCTTTTATAAACATGTGGTTACAGAAAGTTCAGCGAAACATATCCATAGTTTGATTCAGAGCATTCGGTCCGAAAAGCGAAATGGCGAACTGAACTCGCTTCAGAATTTTGGGGGTTGCATCGGTTTAATACCGACGCGGTAAAGGGGGTTCCAGGGCTGAACACTGTGCCTGTGCCTATCCACTTCTTGGAGAGTCACAGTGACTACCCCCGGCCCCGACCATGTTCTGCGTCCCAATGACGTCTGTCTCATCCTCAGCATCGCCCATTCGACCCTTTACCAATGGATCAAAGCGGGTCGCTTCCCACCTCAGCGTGAACTCGGTCCCCGCTCTGTTGGCTGGCCCGCGTCCGAGGTGTACGCATGGCTGGCTTCGCGTCCGAAAGCCTGACGGCCTTCGCTACTGCAGAGTAACTGTGTGCTGATGTAGCGACTGCGCAGTCGTAACGCGAAGCAGGGGCGGGAGCACGGATGAATCGTGCGCCTTGCCCCGATGCGCGTCGTCGATGAGTTGAGCCCAGTTGGTCAAAGCGGCTCGCCGTTCTTCGAACAGGTCTCCGGCTTGGTAAATCTCGTCGAGGCCGCCCAGGGAGTGGTTGAGCGCCCGGGCGATCGTATCGTCGCGCGTACCCAGGTCGCGGAGGTAGCTCCGCGCGGTTGACCTCAGATCGTGCGGTGAAAAACGGCGAACCGAATCCGGCAGGCGGTTCAGCGCGACGTTCAGCGTCGATCGGCTCATGTGATTCGAGGTTCGTCGCCAGCTGGTCGCTTGAGGTGGCAGGATTGGACCAGTGGTGCCGGAGATCGACTGTAACTCGCGGAACCAGTCAACGACCTGCGGCGCCAGGGGCACTATGTGGGCTCGTGCTGCTTTGTTCCCCTCGCGATCTTCCGGAACGATCCAGCGCCCACGCTTCAGATCGATCTCAGACCAGTTGGCTTGAAGCAGCTCGGTTTTACGGACGCAGGTCGCCAGCAGAATCAGGATCGCCAAACGATTCACCACGCCCAGATTGGGCAGTTCGGCGCATACGGTCATCAACTCGATCAAGGTCAGCTTGATCCTCTTCTTCCGCGGCGGCGCCTTACCCAACACGGAGCGGGGCCGGAGGTCAGCCATCGGGCTGCGCTTGCATGCGCCGATGGCAACACCGTAACTGAAGAGGACGGACAGGTTTTCCCACAGGCGCTTCGCTACGGAGTAGGAACGCTTGGCAACTTTGCGCATCAGCGCGACGATTTCTTCCGGGCCTACGTCGCTGGCCAGGCGCGATCCGATGACACCAGCCACGTCCTTATCAAAAAGCTGCCGATGCGCCGCGAGTGTGCGCAGCCGCAACTCCTTCGAGCGTCGCGACAGGAAGTCTTCAAACAGTTGTGAAACGGTGAGGCCCGTGACGAGCGCCGTTCTCGCCACCTTCTTCTCGTGAGCCGGGTCTTTGCCTTCGAGCAGCGCTTTGCGTTGCTTCGTCGATTCAAGGCGAACCTCGGCCAAAGAGAGTTCAGGATATCTGCCGAGCGTGACCTCGCGCGGCCTGCCCGCGTAGCGATATCGGAGAACCCAGGTTGCGGTTCCTTTCATCGACAAGGTGAGCGTCAAACCCTGTCCGTCCGAGCGTGCGCCCGGCACGCCTTTCCGGATGAATTCCTCGATCTCTTTAACTCGCAGCTGACCCATTCAATGCCTGCGCCGGGAATGTGTAGCTACGGAAGCTAGAGGACTCTCTAGCTACACGTCTAGCTACACATTGGCGTCGGAAGTTACCGGACGGTATCGGACAACCGTTTCCGGATAATCTTTACGCGACAATAAGTTACGTGCGCAAAGCGGGTGTCATCGGATCAAGAAAAACATACTTCGATCTTGGTGCCGCCGAGGTCGATTCCGATTTTGAGCATGGATTGGACTCAGGAGTTGCGATGGAGGTCGGAGGCGATGCTCCGATTGTCGTCGATCCGCGGCCGGTGCCGCGGATCGGGCATGCCGGCCTGGGCGAGGCGGCATGACGGACCGGATACAGCCACGCCGTCAGCGCAAAACCGTCATAAAGAATATTTCATCCAAGCCCGCGAGCCGGCTCCAGGCCTTGCGCCGGCAAACCCCGAGCGCAATGCATGCCGGTCCGAAGCTGACGAAATTCGTAAGTTTTCTGGGGGCCGCCTGAGCCTGGAGTGCCCGGATACTGGGGCAAATCGCGGACTTGGCATCGGTAAATCCGGCCCAGGCCGCAGCGCTCGAATATCGATTCGAGATGACATCCCGGTCGAGCGAAACGCCGATTTCGCGAAGCAAGCTTGCTGCTGGTTCACGCCCGATTCCACGGCGGAAACGCCTGATTTTCGAGGTGGGTGAAACAGAATGAGCGCGTGCGATCGGGTCATCGCACTTGATGTCCGGTTTGTAACGAATTGCCGAAATATTTCAGTTCGTCACGAAACAGTCACAAGCGACTTTTAGGCTTGCGGCGCCTGAAGAGCCCGGTGCCTCGCTGCTCGCGATCGTGCCGACCCCGACGAGAGATTCGTCGGGGTCAGGATTCTTCAGCACACCATGCCTCGACCGCTTCCCTGTCGTCTCGGGACGGCGAGCTGCGTTCGCTCAAGCCCGGTCTTTGCTCGCTAGATGAAATCGCTCTTCAAGATTGTCGGTGCAGCCTCGCTGCTTTGTGCTCCTCAAGCCTGGTCGGCCGAGCTGTACCTGAATACCTTCCTCGGAACCAATCCGCTCAAGGATCTCGAGGTCGAACTCGACGGCCGCTCCTTCGGAAGGACCGATGCGCAGGGCGCCGTCGTCGGCCAGCTCGAAAAAGGTGCGCACACCTTGCGCATCATCGAGAAGGAAAAGAAGGTCACGCTTACCGAATACCAGTTCGAGCTCGCCGAAGGCGAAAGCGCCGACCTGAGTCTCACGTTCACCGATTTCGAAAAGCCGCCTGCGGCTTCGATCGACAAGTACGATCCGGGGCAGCAGGGCCAGGGCGCTCCGGGTGTGCTGCAAGGCTATGTTCTCGATGGTGACAACGCCCCGATCGCCGGCGCGACCTTGCGCCTGCAGCCTTCCGATATCACCGGAACGACCGATTCGAACGGCTCGTTCCAGATCGAAGTGCCGCGTGGTCGCTACGATCTGGCCGTCGAGAAGCAAGGCTACGACACCGCTCGCAGCTCCGGTCTTCGCATCGTTTCAGGCGTCGGTCTTTCGGCCAACATCACGCTGATGGCTGCGCAGGCGGTGGCGGCGGATGCATCCACGGCGGGCGTCGAGGAAATCGTCGTCGTCGGCAGTTACAAGGCTTCCGCCAAGCCGATCGACATCAAGCGCAATTCGGTCGCGGTGACCGACGCGATCAGCGTCGAGGAACTGCTCAAGGCAGGCGACAGCGATGTCGCCGCCTCGCTCAAGCGCGTCGTCGGCGTGTCGATCCAGGGCGGACGTTTTGCCGTCGTGCGTGGTCTGGCGGGGCGCTACATCTCCACCACGCTCAACGACGATTTGCTGTCGAGCACCGATCCGTATCGTCGCGATGTCGAACTCGATCTGTTCCCGGCCGACATCCTGGCCGGCATCGAGATCCAGAAGAGCTTCACCGCCGACATGCCCGGCGACACCACCGGCGGCATCATCAAGATCGGAACCAAGGGCCTGCCCGACGAATACATCAACACGCTGTCGGCCAATGTCGGCGGCAGCACCGGCACCACCGGCGAGAAGATGGTCTCGTACAGTGGCGGTGATCGCGACTGGTTCGGCTACGACGACGGCACCCGCAAGCTGCCGGGCTCGGTCAGAGCTGGAACCAACAATGGTTTGCGCTCGAACTTGTCGGTGGCGGAATCCGCGGCGCTCGCGGCTCAGCTGTCCAACAACTACAACCCGTACCTGCGCGAGGCCGCTCCCGATTTCGGCCTGACCTATGCGCTGGGCAACAGCTTCGATCGCAGCATCGGCCGCATTGGCGCCTACGGCACGCTGGCTTACGATCGCAGCGTCGAGTCGCGCCAGGACGCGATACGCCACACCATCATCGATCCGGTGGCCACCGAATACGATCGCGACATTTTTCGCACCGCGGTCGATGGCTATTTCGTCGCCGGCATCGAGGCCAACGCGGGCTGGAAGGCCTACAGCAAGACCACGGTGCTGCGCGAAAGCGAGGACACCACGGCGGTCGAAGCGGGCTCCGATCTCGACGATGACTTGGCTATCAGCAACGCCCTGCTCGAGTTCCGTGAACGTCAGTTCATCGGCCAGCAGTTCCAGGGCAGCATCCCGCTGTTCCACGACCAGACGGTTTCGTTGCGCGCCGGTTTATCGAGAACCTCGAGCGAGATGCCCGATCGCCGCAGCTATTCGTATATCGGCAACAACTTCGTCGCTTCTAGCTTCGAGCGCCTGTATTCGGACTTGAACGAGGATGGGCGCGATCTGGGGCTCGACTATCTGATTCCGCTGCAACTGACCGACAGCGTGAAGACGACGATCAAGTTCGGCGGGCTCTACAACGATCGTGATCGCGAGAACGAGCTGATACGCCTCGGTGTCCGCTATCGCGGAGGCCCGACCAACGATGATCCCGAAGCGCTGTTGACGCCCGAAAACTTCACCAACGGTTCGTTCCTGCTGGTGGGCAATTCCACCACCACCGACAGCTACGAAGCCGATCAGCGGTCGACCGCGGGATACCTCACGACGCAGACGGACTTCGGTCCGGAGTTCACGCTGGTCGCCGGTGTGCGTCAGGACAATTTCAAGACCAAGCTGCGTTTCCCGAACGCGAACGACACGCCGGAGACTTCGTTGACGTCGAACGAGTTGTTGCCGAGCGTATCGGGCATCTATCGCTACGGCGACGACTGGCAGTTCCGCGCCGGCTATGCACGCACGGTGTCGCGCCCGAGCATCACCGAACTCGCGCCTTCGATCTTCTTCGATGATCGTGGTCGCCAGTTCGTCGGTTGCACGGTCCAGACCGTCAGCGGCCTGGTGTCCTGCAAACCGTCCGACATCGATAACTACGACGTTCGCGTCGAGTACTACATCAACCGCCAGGACAGCATTTCGCTGGCCCTGTTCCACAAGGAAATCGACGATCCGCTCGAGCGTGGTTACGTGCGCGGCTCCGGCTCGGCAACCAATGCCTTTACCTTCCGCAACAGCGAGTCGGCCACGGTTTCCGGTATCGAACTCGACGGACAGCTTTCGTGGCTGTTCGGTACCGATCACAACCTCACCACCGGCGCGAACATCAGCTACATCGAATCCGAGATCAAGCTCGACTCCGAAGGCGCTCAGCTCGAAGGCCGCAGCACACGCGATCTGCAAGGGCAGTCACCGGTGCTCTTCAACAGCCGTGTCGGTTACGAGCACTTCCCGACTCAGCAGTCGGTGACGATGACGGTGAACTACTTCGACGATCGCATCGACGTCGCTGGGCGTACGCCGGTAGGCCCGATTTACGAAATGGGCCGTGTGATCCTCAACCTGACCTATGAGAAGGAATTCGCCAACCGGTCGAAGATCGGCGTGAAGCTGCGCAACCTGCTCAACGACGACATTCGTTTCGAGCAGAACGGTCAGACCATCGAGCGCTGGAAGATCGGCGTCAACGGCGAGGTTTCCTACACCTACAAGTTCTGATCGCGCGATTTCGGCTGCAACGCTTTTTTAGGAAGAAGTTTTGAGAACCGTGGTACGGGCTGGGGCGCTTGCGAGGGTGCGCCGACCGATGCCGAAGCATCGGTGTTCCGTATCCGACTGCATATTTTCGAGAACCCTCGGGAGAGTTTCATGAAACACAATTCTTGGCTTCTGGCGCTCGTGAGTGCCAGTTTCCTACTGTCCGCCTGCGGCAAAGACGGCAATGTGTTCTTGCCGGACGGTGATGGAACCGGTGGTGGCGGCACTCCGCCTCCGACGCAAACCGATGCCGATGGTGACGGCATTCCAGACGCTACCGACAACTGCCCGAACACCGCGAATCCCGATCAGGCCGACAGCAACAACAACGACATCGGTGACGCGTGCGATACGGACGAAGAAGTGCCGACTGGCAGCTTCGTCTCCTGCGTCGGTACGGTTTGCACGCTGTCTGGAGACATCAACGAAAACTTCACGATGAGCTCGCGTTATCAGTGGCTCATCGAAGGTGTGGTCCGCGTCGGTCGCGGCAACGATCAGGTGGCCTCGCAGGCCGATGTCGATACGCTGCGCAGCACCGGTGTGACCCTGACGATCGATCCGGGCGTGAGCGTGGGAGCCTCGGCCAACGGCGTGCTGCTGGTTACGCGCGGCTCCAAGCTGATCGCCGACGGCCGCGCCGATGCGCCGATCACCTTCTCGAGCTCGGTCGACGCCGACTTCGACGGTGAAGGCGAGTGGGGCGGCATCATCATCCAGGGCTTCGCGCCGCAGTACGGCAAGGGCAACAACGGTCCGTGCTACGGCACCACCACCTTCTGCAACGTCGCCGGTGAAGGCGGCAATTTCGTCGGTCGCTACGGCGGCAACGATCCGGCGGACAACAGTGGCATCCTGCGCTACGTGCGCATCGCCGAAGGTGGCCTGATCCCCGCGGGCTCCACCAACAGCGAAGTCAACGGTCTGACGTTGATGGGTGTCGGCCACGGAACGACGATCGATTACGTCCAGGTGCATAGCAACCTCGACGACGGTATCGAGTGGTTCGGCGGAACGGTCAATGCAACGCATCTCGTGCTGACCAACAACGACGACGACGACATCGACTACGACGAGGGCTATCAGGGCAACATCCAGTACGCCATCGTTCAGAAGCATCCGACCAAGGCGACGCCGTCGGGCCAGAACGATCCGCGCGCGATCGAAGCCAACAGCAGTAACGCGGACTACGTGCCGCAGACCAATGCGGTGCTCGCCAACCTGACGCTCGTTGGCGGCCCGGCAGTGAACACCGGTTCGGGCCAGCCCGGTGCGATGTTCCGCGGAGCAGTCAGCACAGCGCTGTACAACAGCTCGATCAAGGGTTTCAACGCGGGTTGCGTGCGCATCGACGATGCCACCATTCCGGGCGGAACGGCGCAGTCGAACGTGACGCTGACCAATGTCCTGGCCGACTGCTCGACGGGCCTTTACGCCAATTCGCGCCAAGCCAACAACGCCGTCAACGCGACCCCGACCACGGTGACGCTGAGCCCGTCCTACGCGATGACCGACAGCACGGCGACGCTGCCCGAGGCGACAGCCATCACGGCGGTCGACAATGGCTCCGGCTTCACCTTCGAACCGACCAACTACGTCGGCGCGGTGGCTCCGGGAACCGACGCCTCGGTCGCATGGTGGGCGGGCTGGACGCTGCCGGGCACGCTGTTGACGGCCCCTGCCGAAACTCCGGCCGCGGCACCTTTCGTCACCTGCGTCAACAGCGTTTGCACGGTCACCGGCACGATCAACAGGGACTACGTGTTCACCGCCGGTGTCGAATGGGTGCTCAATGGTGCGGTGCGTGTCGGTACGGGCAATCTCACCATCGGCAGCGCCGCCGATGTCGCTGCGGTTCGCGCTGCGGGCGTCACGCTGACGATTCGTCCGGGTGTCAGCGTGCGCGGCAGCTCCGATGGTGTACTGCTCGTCACTCGGGGCTCGAAGCTGATCGCCAACGGTCGCGCCGATGCGCCGATCACGTTCTCGAGTGCAGCCGACAACGATCTCGACGGTGAAGGCGAATGGGGCGGTGTCATCATCCAGGGTTTCGCGCCGCAGTACGGCAAGGGCAACAGTGGCCCATGCCACGGAGCCGGCACGGTTTGCAACGTGCAGGGTGAGGGCGGCAATTTCGTCGGTTACTACGGCGGCAGCGACCCGGCGGACAACAGCGGCATCCTGCGCTATGTGCGCATCGCTGAAGGCGGCTTGA
This sequence comes from Hydrocarboniphaga effusa AP103, assembly GCF_000271305.1. Taxonomy (GTDB): domain Bacteria; phylum Pseudomonadota; class Gammaproteobacteria; order Nevskiales; family Nevskiaceae; genus Hydrocarboniphaga; species Hydrocarboniphaga effusa. Next base: position 700,789 of record NZ_AKGD01000001.1, on the reverse strand, counting down.
TCCCGGCGGGCACCGTCAACAACGAGGTCAATGGCCTGACGCTGATGGGTGTCGGCCACGGTACGACGATCGACTACGTCCAGGTGCACAGCAATCTCGACGACGCGGTCGAGTGGTTCGGTGGCACGGTCAACGCGAAGCATCTCGTGCTGACCAGCAACGACGACGATGACATCGACTACGACGAGGGCTACCAGGGCAACATCCAGTTCGCGATCGTCAGAAAGCATCCGACCAAGGCGACTCCCACGGGACAGAACGATCCTCGCGCCATCGAGGCCAACAGCAGCAACGCGGACTACGTGCCGCAGACCAACGCAGTCCTCGCCAACCTGACGCTGATCGGCGGGCCGGCCGCCAACTCCGGCAATGGACAGCCGGGCATGCTGTTCCGTGGCGCGGTGCAGACCTCGGTGTACAACAGCGCGGTCAAGGGCTTCAACGTCGGTTGCACGCGTATCGACGACGCCACGGTCAGCGGCGCGACGACGGCGTCGAACATTTCGCTGATCAACCTGCTGGGCGACTGCAGCTCGGGCCTGTTCACCGGCAATTCGCGTCCGGCCAGTGCTTCCGACAACGCGACGGCGACGACGGTGACGCTGGATTCGTCGATGGCGATGACCGAGGCGACGGCAAACTTGACCACGGCTCCGACGATCACGCCGGTGCCGACCGGTTCGAACTTCGACTTCGAGCAGACCGACTATGTCGGCGCGGTGAAGCCGGGAACGCGCACCGTGAACGCCTGGTGGCAGGGCTGGACGATCCCGAACACGGTCGTTCCATAAGCGGCAGCGGCATTTTGTGGAAACGAGAACGGCGGCCATAAGGCCGCCGTTCTCGTTTGGAGCCGTGGTTCCCGGACCTGCCTCCAGACTTGCCCTGACGATCGCGAGCCGCTACAAAGCGCGCATGTCCCGTCGTGCCTCCAGCCCGTTCCGCCATCCCGCAGCGCTTCTGCTGCTGGCACTGCTGTTCGGCTGGCAGTCGCTGGCCTCGGCGATGGCCTTGCCATGCCGCTTCCAGGCTCAGCCGCCCGCGCCGCATTCGATGGCGACAAAGCTCTCGCATGAAGCGCCTGCGCATGCCGGGCACTGCCCGGGCATGAAGCCGCAGGTAAAGCTGCAACACGACTGCGACGGCCTCTGCGCCGATCACCATTGCGCGGGTGTCGCATTCGCGCTGCCGCCGACGCTGGCGGCCAGTGCCGAGCCGCCGCTGGCGCATGTCGATGCGCTGTTCATCGCCGAACCCCTGCGCAACGGTTCGTCGAGCGAGTTGATCCGTCCTCCCAGTCGATCCTGAGGTAAAGCCGCGCGAGCGGCGACGCACGTGCCGTGCGCTTTTGGTCCGGCGTTTCGAACGCCGGATGCCTACGCTTCAGGAGAATCACCCTTGTCCGTTTCCACCTTTCGCAGCGGCGCGCTCGCGCTGCTGCTGCCGCTCGCCGTGTCGGCTTGCGCGGGCCTGCCCGACGACTGGGGCCGCGCCGACGCGGCGCGCCTGGCCGCCGAACGCGGGCGCGCGCTTCCGCAGACACCCAATGTCGCCGCCTACACACGCGAGCAGCTCGCGCAGCCGCTGACGCCGCAGGCGACGGTTTCGCTCGCGCTACTCAACAACCCGGATCTGCGCGCGCGCAACGCACGGCTCGGCATCGCCGCGGCCGATCTCTACGAGGCCAGCCGCATGGCCAATCCGGTGATTTCGGCGACACGCCTTTCCGGCGACAGCGGGCCGCGCTCGCAACTCACGCTCGGCATCGGCTTCGACGTGCTGGGCCTGCTCACGCTGCCGGCGAACCGGCGCAACGCGCAGGCCGGTGTCGAGGCCGCCAAGTTCGAAGCGGGCAGCGCGATCGTCGAGCTCGCAACGCAGGCCGAGCGCGCCTGGTTCGAAGCCGCGGCCGCCCAGCAGCGTGCGCAAGTACGCGAACTCGCGGCGCGCGCGGCGAGCGCTTCGGGCGAGATCGCGCAGCGCTACTTCGACGCGGGCAACATCAATCGCCGGCAGCTCGCGCTCGAGCAGGCCGAAGCCGGCAGCCTGCGGCTCGAATCGCTCGCCGCACAGGCGCAGGCGGCGACCGAACGCGCGGCGCTCAACCGCATCATGGGCCAGCGTGAAGACAGCGCCTGGACGCTGGCTTCGCCCTTGCCCGAGCCCGCGGCGCAGGAGCCTGCACTCGATGCGCTGCTGCGTGAGGCGGTCGATTCACGGCTCGACATCGCAGCCGCGCAACAGCAGGCGCGCGGCATTGCGGGCCGCTACCGGCTCGTGCGGCGCACGCGCCTGATCGGCGACATCCAACTCGGTGCCGAGCGCGAGCGCGAGTACGACGGCGCGATCAACGCCGGCCCGAGCGCCTCGATACGCCTACCGCTGTTCGACTGGGGCAGCGGCCGCAAGGCGCGTGCGCAGGCCGAGCTCGACATCGCCGAGGCCAGGCTCGACGGCCTCGTGCTCGATGCGGGCAACGACGTGCGCGCCGCGTATGCGCGCATGCAGGTCGCGAGCGAACGCGCGCGCACCTATCGCGAGACCCTGATTCCGCAGCGTGAAACCGTCGTCGAATTCCTGCAGCGCGAAGTCAACTACATGCTCGCGGGCGTGTTCGAACTGCTCGTCGCCAAGCGGCAGGAATACGACGCATATGCCGGCTACATCGATGCGGTACGCGATTACTGGATCGCGCGCGCCGACCTCACGCAGGCGGTCGGCCGCACGCTGCCGATCGAAACCGCGGCGCATGAGCATCAGCACGACCATCACGACACGACATCGAACGGAGACGCGCCATGATGCGCCGTCGCAATCTGCTGCAACTGATCGGCGCGGGCGGCGCCGGCCTGCTCGCCAAACGCGCGAACGCGCAGCATGAGCACCATGCGGCGCCCGTCGGAACGGGCGAGCCGCGCGGACGCCGCCATGCGCAGGGCTACATGCCCGTGCGCACGCTCAACGGCTGGACCCTGCCGTACGAGCTCAAGGGCGGCGTCAAGGAGTTCCATCTCGTCGCCGAAGAGATCGAGCACGAATTCGCGCCGGGTACGCGAGCCAAGTGCTGGGGCTACAACGGCACCACACCGGGTCCGACGATCGAAGCGGTCGAAGGCGATCGCGTGCGCCTGTTCGTCACCAATCGCCTGCCCGAAGCGACTTCGGTGCATTGGCATGGCATCGATCTGCCGCAAGGCTACGACGGCGTAGGCGGACTCACGCAGGCGCACATCAAGCCCGGCGAAACCTACGTCTACGAGTTCACGCTGCGTCAGCACGGCACCCACATGTATCACCCGCACGTCGATGAAATGACCCAGATGGCCTTCGGCATGATGGGCATGTTCATCATCCATCCGCACGATGGCGAAGCGGTGCGCATCGATCGCGATTACTGCTTCCTGCTGCACAACTGGGCGCTGCATCCGGGCACCTACCGGCCCGATCCGAGCGTGATGCAGGACTTCGATCTGTGGACCTTCAACTCGAAAGTGTTTCCGGCGATCGATCCGCTCGTGATGGCGATGGGCGAGCGCATCCGCATCCGCGTCGGCAACCTGTCGATGTGGAATCACCCGATCCATCTGCACAGCAATCCGTTCTGGGTCACGGGCTCCGACGGCGGGCGCTGGCCGCAGGCGCTATGGCGACGCGAAGCGACCGAGATCGTCGGCGTCGGCCAGGTGCGCGATCTCGAATTCGTGCCGACCGAGCCGGGCGACTGGGCGCTGCATTGCCACATGGCGCACCACACGATGAACGCGATGGGGCACGGCATTCCGAACAACGTCGGCGTCGATCAGCGCGGCGTCGCGCGCGAGATCAAGCAGCTGCTGCCGGGCTATATGCCGATGGGCAAGAGCGGCATGTCCGAGCACGCCATGCACGTGGAGCACGGCATGATGGAAGGCCCCGACAACACGCTGCCGATGATGACCGGGCAGGGGCCTTACGGCGGCATCGAAATGGGCGGCATGTTCACCGTGCTGAAAGTGCGCGAAGGCCTGGCCCCCGGCGATTTCAACGATCCGGGCGCCTACGTCGTCGACGAGAGCCGGCGCGCGCGGCGCGTGAGCAGCGATCCGGATTTCGGCAGTCCGCACCGGCGTTCGCCGTATGCGAACAACGCGCCGAATGCATCGCCGGCCGAATCGGACGATCATGCGCAGCATCACCACCACGGTAGCGAGCCGCAGTGAGCGAAGACGATGTGCTGATGCTGTCCGAGCTGCCCGCGGGCGCCTTGCGCGCCTTGCTGGAGCCGCGCGGCATGCGCGTGCTCGTGGTGGCACCCGATGCGCCGATTCCGGGCAGCTACTGGGGCGAGCGCGAGGCCGGGCTCATCGGCGATGCGCTCTACGTGCGCGCCGACACGCCCGTGCATTCGGCGCTGCACGAGTCCTGTCACTTTCTCTGCATGGACGAGGGCCGCCGATCGTGCCTGCACACCGACGCGGGTGGCGACGACGTCGAGGAATCCGCCGTCTGCTATCTGCAGGCCGTGCTCGCCGATCAGCTCGCGGGCTACAGCCGCGATCGGCTGTTCGCCGACATGGACGCCTGGGGGTATCACTTCCGCCTCGGCAGCACGCGCGCCTGGTTCGAGCAGGACAGCGACGATGCGCGCGCCTGGCTCGTTACGCACGGGCTCGTCTGAAAACGAAAAGCCCCGCTTCTGACCAGCAGAAGCGGGGCTTCGATGACCGCTAATCGTCGGCAGTGACTGCCGCGTGGCTTACTTCTTCTTCGCCTGGTTGGCGACCGCTTCGGCCGCGCGCTTGGCCGCTTCGGGGTCGCCGAGATAGCGGTGGCTCACGGGCTTGAGATTGTCGTCGAGCTCGAACAGCAGCGGGATCGAGGTCGGGATGTTGATCTCGAGGATCTCCTTCTCCGACACGCCGGTGAGGTACTTGTAGAGCGCGCGCAGCGAGTTGCCGTGCGCGGTCACGAGCACGGTCTTGCCGGCCTTGATGTCCGGGGCGATGGCGTCGTGCCAGTACGGCAGCACGCGCACCAGCGTGGTGGCGAGCGATTCGGTGCCCGGCAGCGCGGCGGCGTCGAGCGTCGAATAGCGGCGGTCGTTGACCGGATGGCCCGGATCGGAAGCCGGCATTTCGGGCGGCGGAACGTCGTAGCTGCGGCGCCAGACCTTCACCTGCTCCTCGCCGTGCTTGGCCGTGGTCTCGGCCTTGTCGAGGCCCTGCAGGGCGCCGTAGTGGCGCTCGTTGAGGCGCCAGCTCTTGTGCACCGGAACCCAGGACTGATCGAGCTCGGAGAGCACCACCTGCTGGGTGTGGATCGCGCGCTTGAGCACCGAGGTGTACGCGACGTCGAACTGATAACCCTCTTCGCGCAGCAGCTTGCCGGCGGCGACGGCTTCGGCGCGGCCCGCTTCGGTGATGTCCACGTCGACCCAGCCGGTGAAGCGGTTTTCGAGATTCCACTGGCTCTGCCCGTGACGCAGCAGTACGAGTTTGCGGGTGCTCATCGACATCGTTCCTCTTGGTGTCTTGGTTAAGTTTGGTCTTGCAGGTGCTTGTTCTTGACGCGCACGTAGTTCTGCGCGGAGTAGCGCAGGTTCTCGAGTTCGCTGGCGCTCAGTTCGCGCGCGGCCGCGGCGGGCGAGCCCTTGTAGAGCCAACCGGATTTGAGCGTTTTGCCCGGCGAAACCAGGCTGCCGGCCGCCACCATCACGTCGTCTTCGATGACCACGCGATCGAGTACGATCGCGCCCATGCCGATCAGCACGCGATTGCCGATGGTGCAGGCATGCAGCGTCACCGAATGTCCCACGGTGACGTCGTCGCCGATGATCGTCGGCACGCCGCCGGGCGTGTACGGCCCGTCATGCGTGACGTGCACGACCGTGTTGTCCTGGATGCTCGTGCGCGCGCCGACGACGATCTTGTTGACGTCGCCGCGCAGCACCGCGAACGGCCAGATCGAAGCGTCGTCGCCGAGCGTGACATCGCCGAGCACGAGCGCGAACTCGTCGACGTAGACCTCGCGCCCGAGCGTGGGCGCGATGCCCTGATACTTGCGGATCGCCATCGACTGCTACGGCGTGAACGGCGTGGTTTCGAAGCTCGGGCCGGTGTTGCGCTGGTATGGGCTCGTCGTCCATTTGTCGAGGAAGCTCGTGATCTGCGCGAGCACGTCGCTCTGGTTGCGCATGTACGGGCCGATCGAGCTCAGGAGGCGCGCGTGCGGCATCTTCGGGTAGATCACGGTTTCGACCGGGCCGCCCGCGCGCGCGACGCTGGCCGCGAGGCTGCGTGTGTTCTTCACCGGCACGATCTCGTCGTCTTCGCCGGCCATCAGCAGCAGCGGTGGGTTCTGGCCGTCGACGTAGAGGATGGGCTGCGATTGCTCGAACTTGTCGACCGGGCCGAACAGGTCGCGCAGCATCGGATCGGTGAGCGGCAGGAAGTCGTACGGACCGGCCAGGCCGATCATGCCGCGCAGCCAGGTGCGCGAGCCGCCGACGCCTTTCAGGAACTGCTCGTTGAGCGCGAGCATCGCGGCGACGTGGGCGCCGGACGAGTGGCCCATGACGAAGACCCTCTTCGAATCGCAGCCGTAGTCGTCGATCTTGTCGTGCACCCACTTGATCGCCTTGGCGCCGTCTTCGACGAAGGCCGGGAAGCGCACCATCGGGTACTGGCGCACGTCCGGGATCACCGTGCAATAGCCGGCGCTGGCGAGCGCACCCCCGACGAACTCGAAATCCTTCTTGTTGCCGCTGCTCCAGCGGCCGCCGTAGAAGAACACCACGGTCGGGCGATCGTTCTGGTTGTTGGGCTTGTAGACGTCGAGCGTGAGGCCGCTGGCTTTTTCGTAGGGCAGGTTGGTGCTGCGGTTGAAGCCCGAGGTCGAGGTCAGGCTGTTGAGCACCTGCTGGCCCGAGCAGCTGGCGACGGCGGCTGGAACGAGCAGCAGGGCGAGCAGTTTTCGAAGCGAAAGGGTCATGGCGATGGCGGAACGGTCCAAACGGGACTGGCAGAGCCGACATGGTACAGGGGTGAGGCCGGGAATCGGGAATCGCCGAAAAGGCTGGCGCCTGGCGGCTCGCTTTACCGATTCCCGATTCACTATTCCTGATTTCCGGCGTCTTCCGAATCCCGGCCTGCCGCTCCTTGCACCCGGTCAAAAGGCCCCTATGTCCTCGGAAACCCCTCGGGCCTTGCTAGGCTCGGATCCTTATCGCTTACTGCCAGGAATTCGATGACCGCCACCGACAATGCCCTGCTCGCCGCCCGCCCGCTCAACGAGCTGCCGGATTTCGCCCGGATCAGAGCCGAACAGGCCGAGCCCGCGGTCGACGCGGTGCTCGCCGAGAGCAAGCGCAAGCTCGACGAGCTGCTGGCATTGGATCGCGAACCGACCTGGGAAACCTTCATCGAGCCCTTGGAAGCGCTCGGCGAGCATCTGGGCCAGGTCTGGGGCCCGGTCTCTCACCTGTTCATGGTGCGATCGACGGCCGAATGGCGCGCCGCCTACAACGCCTGCCTGCCCAAGGTCACCGAGTACAGCCTGGAGCTGTCGCAGTCCGAGCCCTTGTGCGCGGCCTATCGGCGCATCAAGGAGAGCCCGGGTTTCGCGCAGCTTTCCCCGGTGAGGCAGAAGGTCATCAACGACGCGCTGCGCGACTTCCGCCTGTCCGGTATCGATCTGCCGGCCGACAAGAAGCAGCGCTACAAGGAGATCGCCCTGCGCCTGTCCGAGATCCAGACCAAGTTCGAAGAGAACCTGATGGACGCGATCAAGGCCTGGAGCAAGCTCGTCACCGACGAGTCCGAACTGGCCGGCATGACCGACGCCGCCAGGCAGCAGGCGCGCGAGAAGGCCAAGGCCAAGGGCCAGGACGGCTGGCTGCTGACGCTCGATTTTCCGAGCTACGACGCGGTGATCACCTACACCACCAACCGCGAGCTGCGCCGCGAGATCTACACCGCCTACAGCACGCGCGCCTCCGACCAGGGCCCGCAGGCCGGGCAGTTCGACAACGGCCCGATCGCCGAAGAAATTCTCAAGCTGCGGCATGAAGAAGCGCTGCTGCTGGGCTTCAACAACTACGCCGAGCTTTCGCTCGCGACCAAGATGGCCGACTCGCCCGACGAGGTCGAAGGCTTTCTGCGCGACCTCGCGCGCCGCGCCAAGCCGCGCGCGGGCGCCGAGCTCGACGAGCTGCGCGCGTATGCCAAACAGCTCGACGGCCTCGATGAGCTGCAGCCCTGGGACATGGCCTTCTACGCCGAGAAGTTCAAGGAAAGCAGCCTGGGCCTGTCCGACGAGGAATTGCGCCCGTACTTCGCGCTGCCGGCCGTGCTCGATGGCCTGTTCAAGCTGCTCGGTCGGCTCTACGGCCTGCGCTGCGAGCGCCTGCCCGATGCGCCGGTCTGGCACGAGGACGTGCAGGCTTATCAGCTGCTCGACGCCAATGGGCTGGTCGGGCGCTTCTATCTCGATCCGTTCGCGCGCGACGAAAAGCGCGGCGGCGCCTGGATGGACGAATGCCACAACCGCCGCCGCACGAGCGCGGGCGTGCAGACGCCGGTCGCGTACCTGGTCTGCAACTTCCGGCCCGCGGTCGGCGATCAGCCCGCGCTGCTCACGCACGATGAAGTCGTGACCCTGTTCCACGAGTTCGGCCACGGCCTGCACCTGCTGCTGACGCAGGTCGACGAGGCTTCGGTCGCCGGCATCCACGGCGTCGAGTGGGACGCGGTCGAGCTGCCGAGTCAGTTCATGGAGAACTGGTGCTTTGACGAAACCACGCTCAACGGCTTCGCGCGCCATTACCAGACCGGTGAGCCGATTCCGACCGCGCTGCTCGACAAGCTCAAGAGCAGCCGGGTGTTCCAGAGTGGCTTGGCCACCGTGCGGCAGATCGAGTTCGCGTTGTTCGACCTGCGCCTGCATCGCGATTACGACCCGGCTGCGGGCGGTCGCGTGCTCGAAACCCTCAAACGCGCGCGCGACGAAGTGGCGGTGATGCAGCCGCCGGCCTTCAACCGCATGCCGATGAGCTTCTCGCACATCTTCGCGGGCGGCTATGCGGCCGGTTACTACAGCTACAAGTGGGCCGAAGTGCTGTCGGCCGATGCCTTCGCCGCGTTCGAAGAGAGCGACTTCGCCGCCGAAACCGGCCAGCGCTTCCGCGCCACGATCCTGGCCAACGGCGGCTCGCGCGAGGCGCGCGAGCTGTTCCGGGAGTTCCGCGGCCGCGATCCGGAGATCGCCGCGCTGCTGCGGCACAACGGGCTGGAAGTCGAGGCGGCGTAGGTTCGCTGCTGCCGGTAGAGGTCCAAAGCCCCTCGCTCCCCGCGTGCGGGACTCTCTCCCGCACGCGGGAGAGAGGTGGCGCGTCAGCGCCGGGTGAGGGGCTTCATTGCGACGGAATCGGCGGTTTGAAGGCGGCGGTCATCGAAGGTGCTTCGACCACGCGGTCGCGGCCGCCGGCCTTGGCCTTGTAGAGCGCCACGTCGGCCCGGCCGATCCAGTCGTCGAGCGTGTCGATTCCGCGTTCGAGCGCGGCGACGCCGATGCTCGTGCTGAGCAGGCGCGACGGCCCGCCTTCGATGTCGACTTCGCGAATGCGCGCCTGGATGCGCTGCGCGATGTCGGAGGCTTCGGCGATCGTCGCGTTCGGCAACACCACCACGAACTCGTCGCCCCCGTAGCGGCCGGCGCTGTCGCTCTTCCCGGTGACGCTGCTGATGGTGTCCGCGAAGGCCTTGATCACCTTGTCGCCGGCGAGGTGGCCGTAACGATCGTTGATGTTCTTGAAGTGATCGATGTCGATCACCAGTAGCGAGGCTTTCGAATGCGAGCGCTGGAAGCGCTGGATTTCATCGAGTGCCTTCTGCTCCCAGTGCCCGCGATTGAGCAGTCCGGTCAGCGGATCGGTGCGCGCGAGCTTGGTGATTTCCAGGCGCTGCCGATGGCTGAGCTGCAGCAAGCCATGCGTCACGCTCGCCACCGTCAGCGGATAAGCGACGAAGTGCGGGACGCAGGCCAGCATCACCGGCAGTGAGGATTCCGGCGCGAAGCCGAAGCCGAGCATCCACGAGACCAGCGCGCAGGTAAGCAGCTGGATGCCGACGGTTCTGGGCAGCAGCTTCCAGCCGCCGAAGGCCAGCTTGTCCATCGTCAGCGTGACGAACAGCAGCAGGCTCGGCATGAAATTGAATTGCATGACCGCGATCCAGAGGCCGCCCATCGCCGAATCGACGATCAGGTTGCGCTGCTCCTGGGCGCGCGGATTCGAGCTGCGCCGCGAGAGCGCATAGGCGACGAAGGGCCAAATGTAGCCGTTGCCGAACAGCAGCGCCCAGGCCGGCCAGTCGTGGCCCTGCTCGTACAGCACGCCGCCGACCGCGACCGCGCCGAGGCCCAGGCCGAGCAGACGCAACAGAAAGACCTGGCGGGCGAGCTTGACGCCCGCCCGGGTCTTCGCCGCATCGAGAGTTGTGGACATCTCGTCTTCCCGTGAGCCCCTGCATCGGTAAGGCGAGACTTACGCAAGGGCTGGTTCCCGGCCGGCATTTTGCCTGCGGGAGGGCAGGAGTTCTTGTCCTTTCGGCGGGTGGGGCGTCACGGGCCGACGGAAGCCGGCTTTCGGCTTCCGTCATGCAACCGCGTTCACTCGTGCGCGAGGCGCTTTAAAGCGCCGGGCTGGCGAGCGCGACGTTGCGCTTCTTGGCGGTATCGAAGACCGCGCTGTCGAGGCCGACGATCAGCGACTTGAGCCAGTCGCCGCCGCGCGCGTCGTCCGACAGGCCCACCGCGATGTAGCGACGGCCGTCGTGCTCGACGATCGCGCTGTCGGCATGGAAGTTCTTCCAGGTGCCGGACTTGCGGAACAGCTTGGCGCCCGGATACAGGTCCTGCAGGCCGGCGACGAACTTATGGTGGATCGCCGGCTCGCCCATGATCGCCTTCATCTGCTTGCTCGCCTCGGGCGAGACGAGCTGGCCGGTTTCGAGCATGTAGTAGAAGCGCGCGACCTGGAAGCTGGTCGCGCCGTGCGAGAGGTTGTGCAGCGGATCGCGCTTGGTGGCGATGCCGCTCGCGTAGGGCTTGCCGACCCAGAGGCCGCCGTTGAGCTTGGAGTCGTAGAGCCGGTAGCGGCTCGACTGCAGCACCGCGGCGAGGTAATCGGTGCCGACCTTCTGCAGCATGTCGGAGGCGGCGATGTTCGACGAGTGGCGAATCATCTGCTGCAGCTCGGCGATGGTGTCCGCGTCCATCTTGAGCTTGCCGGCCGCGGCCTTCTCGAAGGCGCCGAGCAGGATCGCGATCTTCGGCAGGCTCGCGGCATAGAACATCTGGTTGCCGTTGACCTGCGCCATCGTCGGGGCGGCGGTGTTGGTGATGTCGACGAGCGACACGGCCAGGTGGCCGCTGCGCACCGCGTCCTTGAGCTTGAGCTGGGCCAGGCAGGTTTCGAGCGAAGCCTGCAGCGACTGGTCCACCTTCGGCGACAGCTCCATGAGCATCGAATCGAGCTCGGCCGACGGCGGCTTGATCATCGCGGGGACGATGTTCGCGGGGGCGAGGGCGCTGGCTTCGGGGCTCGCGGCGGGTAGCGGCGCCGCGAACAGGGTCGCGGCGATCGAGAGCGAAAATGCAGCACGGCGACTGAAAAAAGCCGTCCGGCTCCTGGAGTGAGTGGCGATCACGGAGCGATGGGTTCCTAAACTAGCGGTACGAAAACCGCGCTTCCGGGTTCTACAGGCCCGGGGCACGCGCCATTGCCTGGCACCTTAACCCGTGTTGAATGCTGAATGCCAGCTTCACGGGACGAGCGGAAGCCGATGTCGAACTTTGCCGGGGCTCGTTCAGGTTTCGGCCGCTTGCCCTATGATTCGACAGGATTTTTACCATCCAGACAGTCAGGAGCGCGCATGGGCCTGAGCCCGCGGCAGAAGCAGGTTTTCCGCGAACTGGCGGCCGACACGGCCGGCATCGACATCGAGGTCTACGAGCGGTACGGCAAGGACCCGCTGGAGCCCGTCGTCGGCCTCGGGCCCGACGATGCGCGCGTCGGCTTCTTCGGCCGCGATCCGGGCCGCGACGAGGTGCAGCACGGCGAGCCCTTCATCGGCGCGGGCGGGCAGCTCGTGCGCAAGGCCCTGTACCGGCGCCTGCACGATGGCGCGGCGCTGCCGAGCTTCGAGGCTTCGCGCGAGATCGGTCGCGACTTCTTCTGGGCCAATACGGTTCCGTACAAGCCGGTCGGCAACAAGGCCTGGTCGACCCGCATCAAGCAGCGCTTCCAGCCGCCGATGGCGCAGCTGCTGGTCGAGCAATGGCGGGGCGAGGCGCTCGTCACGCTCGGCCGCGAGGCTTTTCTTTGGTTCGGCCTGCTGCAATCGCGCGAGACGCGCGATCGGCTCGATGCGTTCTGGCTGCGCGAGGATCGCTTCACGAGCTCGATCGCGATCACGCTCGCCGCGCCTTCGGGCAAGGCGCGCGAGCTGCAGCTGTATCCGCTGCCGCATCCGTCGCCGCTCAACGCGACCTGGTACGGACGCTTCCCGGGGCTGCTCGATGCGCGGCTCGAGCAGCTCGAAGTCGGCGCGAAGACGCTCAGGATGCGAGCGTGAAAGGCTGACGGTTCGGGCGCAGTGCCTGGCCGCCCGGAAAGGTCTTCTCGAACCTCGATCCGGTCGTATCGAGGCGTGCGGTGCTGATGGCTCTCGGCCGCAATTTTTCGTCGGCAACCACAACGTTCCTCTCGGCCGCGCGACTCCATTGGGGGCCTGTAATCACTGGCTTGGCCGTTGGCGTAGAGTTCCTGATCCGCGCGACCTGATTCGAATTGCGCGACGATCGCAGCTATCGAGCGGAACCAGAAAACTGCAGGAGTGCCCGTGAAAGACACTGCCGAAATTCCGATCTTTCCGCTCAATACGGTGCTCTATCCGCAAGGCGTGCTGCCGCTTCGCATCTTCGAGACACGCTACGTCGACATGACCAAGGCCTGCATAGGCAACGATGAGGTCTTCGGCGTCTGCCTGATCCGTGAAGGCCGCGAAGTGGGCAGCCCGGCGACACCCGAGATCTGGGGCTGCACGGCGCGCATCGTTCAATGGGAGGTGCCGACGCCGGGCTTGTTTTCGCTGGTGACGCACGGCGAGCGGATCTTCTGTATTCGCGAGCGTTACACGACGCCGAGCGGACTCACGCGTGCGCTCGTGCAGTTCGCGGCGCCCCCGGATCCACAGCCAGTGCCGGCGCGCTACAGGGCGCTTGTCCGGCTGATCGAAGATGCCTCGCTGCGGGTCGATCCACGCGTATGGGCGGCGCCGATGCGACCGGACGATGCAGCCTGGGTGGCCTGGAGGCTCGCGGAGTGGCTGCCGCTGCCGTCAGCGGCCCGGTTACGGCTGCTGGAACTGCGTGATGGCGCGGAAATGCTCGCGCTGGTGGAGCGGCATGTCGGCAAGGCATGAATCTACAGAGCGTTCGCGCTGCTGAGCCAGATGCGAGGAGCGAGCGTCGGCATCCTAAAAAAAGGAACATCCAACCATCGAGGCGGGCTCGCCGATGGCTTCTGGGTGGACACTCCCGAAGCAGGGTTCGCTGGCCGGCTCGGTTGCGCCGGATGGGCGCTATGATACTATTAATCAAATGTTACACAAAAAATGTATCATAAATAATAGTAGTTATATTGAGCCATGTGAACGAGGTCGTCAGCGGAAGTCGTCGGCACTGTCGCAGGCACGGTGCGTGACGTCATCGGCCCACAGGAGGAGACCAGTGTGTCCAAAGAATGCCAATCGGTTTGCACGGATGCGGCCGGGGCCCGTCGGGCTCCTGCGGTGAGCCCTCCGGCTTGATTTCGCAGTGGTTGGCGAGCTCGGTCGGCCGATCGGCGGCATCGCCTCACGGCCGGCCGATTGCCCGAAAGGCACGATCTGGAGCGCTCGCTTCGATGACTTGGCTGACTAGAGGACTCACCTTTCTGGCGCTGGTGACGGTGGCGATCGGCGCGTGGTCCGCCGATCCGAAGGCGGCAGGCTCCAAGCTCGATACCGCAGTGGCCGAGAAAGCCTGTGAAGCTCGCAAGATCCCGTCGAAGATCGACGGGGCGCCCGATGCATTCGCTGACTGCGCCGGTGCGCCGGTCATGGTGGCACTCCCGGGCGGAGGCTTCCTGATGGGGAACACGCTGGGAACCGGCTCGGCCTACGAGAAGCCACCGCACGATGTGCAGGTACGCGGTTTTGCGATCGCCCGCTACGAGGTCACCCGATCCGAATGGGCGGCCTGTATCCGCGCCGGGGGATGTCCCGCCCTCCCGTCGGAGGCGAGCGACGCATTGCCGGTGACTGACGTGAGCTGGGAGCAGGCGCAACTTTACATCCGGTGGCTCTCTCAGCGGACCCGGCACCGCTATCGGCTGCCGACCGAAGCCGAATGGGAATACGCCGCGCGCGCCGGCACGGTGAGCCAGTATTCCTGGGGCAGCGACGGCGAAAACCTCTGCCGGTATGCAAACGGATTCGACGCCTCGGGGCGCCGCGCCAACCCGCAGTGGTACTGGGGCTCCGAATGCGACGACGGCAACGCCGGTGCCGGGCGCGTCGGCCAGTTTCCGCCCAACGCCTGGGGCTTGCACGACATGCTCGGCAATGTCTGGGAATGGGTCGAGGACTGCTGGCACAGCGACTACACCGACGCTCCGACCGACGGCAGTGCCTGGGTCGAGCCCGGCTGCCCGAAACGGGTGAACCGCGGCGGGGGCTGGGGCAACCCGGCGAGTTCGCTGCGCATTACGAATCGCGATGGTGATCCGGCCAATGGGCACGGCGACGGGCTCGGGTTCAGGGTTGCACGCGATCTGAGCCCTTGAGGGCGCGAAGGAGCCGGCAAATGATCAAACCGAACCGAGTTCTCGCCGTGGCGATGCTGCTGGTGTCGAGCGATGCCTGGAGCGGCGTTGCGGAGCGCACCTTGAGTCTGGAGCTGACCGTCGACGCGACTCAGGATTGGCGAAACGAGCTTCAATGGAGCAAGGCTCAGACTCGGCAGCATTACCGCATATCGACGCGGCTGCGCTCGGATGGCCGCCTGTACGCCGACAACCTGCTGGATCCGGATCCCGCGCGCAGGCTGGACATCAAACAGGACTTCTATACCTACCAGGGCCTGCTGGAACTCAAGCGGGAATTCGGCGGACGCCTTCCGGACGCCTCCCAGGTCAAGGCGGAAATCAGCTCGGCGACGCTCATCGGCAGTGAGGCCTGCGTTCCCGGAACGGCTTGCCCGAGCTCCAGCCCCCAACGCTACACCGCTATCGCAGCGCTGCAGTCGAACACGCGGCAGCAGCTCGAGAGCTTCATGCAGTCCTACGAAAAGCCGGGCGGGCGTTGGCTCTACTTCACCGGATATGCGGGTTGCCCCAACCAGATCGACCTGCAGTATCGAGCGCACTTCGCCGGCCAGCAGGCGTTCGATCACAAACGCAAGAACCTGCAGCCTTTCGAGATGGATCGGCAGGCTACGACTCAAGGCAGCGAGGAAGACAAGCGCAGGCTCTGTGATCGCTTCGTGATCACCTACGACACACGGGCCGGACAGATGTACCTCGAGAACGTGTATTGGCCGGCGCTGATCGGCACCTCCCAACGCAAGACCAACCGCGGCATCGAGCAGAGCCAGGTGGAGCTGTCGCCGCCCACCGAAGTCATGGGCTGGGTTTCGGCCCAGCTGGAGAAGGCGCTGCCGTCAGGGCGCCGCCAGGCACCGTTGCGTTTGACCTTGCCGCTCGACGGCAATTCGACCGTACTGGGCCAGTTCGATGGGCCTGCGATGGTTAGCTTGTCGTGGGACTTCCACTGACGGCGCGCGTGCGGTCCCGCCAAGTCCCGAAAGCTCGGCAGTTCCTGGCCTGCCGTGGAAGCTGAGCTGAAATGAAGGTGCTTTTGGGCTGCGTCCCATTATGATGAGGCGTCATTTCCTGGCGGGAATCGCGCGCAGAACGCGATGGAGCGCTAGACGGATGCTGGACGGCCCCAAGCCCCTGCATCCGGCATCGAGAATGCCGACGTAGTCATTATCGGCCTGTATCAGGTCTTCGCCAGAGAGCGAAGCGGTGACGAAAACATAAAACATACGAGGAGCATGCATCATGAACCGGAGCATGGCGTCGGCTTACGACGGCGGTTCGGGTCGATCCCAGAGCAATCTCTGGGGCGACCCGTCGCAGCGCGGATTCTCGCGTTTGACGGTCACCAAAGGCTTGGTCCGGGCGGGGTTTCCCTGGCTCGAATATGCCGAAGTGCCCGAAACCGATTCTGGTTCGCAGCCCCGTGAGTTTCGGCTGGCGGAATGTTCGCTTTCGATCGTCAAGATCGAGCCGGGCGATATCACCAAGCCGCGGCAGATGTTCGCCTCCTCGCCGGGATCCGGTTTCGTTTGCGTGGTCTGGCCGATCGAAGGGCCGATCGTGGTCGTCCAGGACAACCAGGAATGCTCCGTCGGCCGGCACGCCCTGACATTCTGCGACGCCTCGCGGTACTGCGGCATCCGGCCATCCGCCGGTGCGACGTTCGCCGTGTTCACGGCTCCCCACGACTGGATTCCGGATTGGCCAAAACTGAGCCGCGTCGTGTGTGCTAAACGCCTGCGCGACCGGTTTACGGTACGCGCCGCATTGGAAACGCTGTTCGCGGGCTCGCAGGATGCCGGCGTGATCTCCGATGCCCAGCACGACCTCGTGGTTGAATCGATCCGCTGGCGGCTCACTGCGACACTGGCGCAGTTCCAGCGCGATCAGGCGCCCAAGCGCCGTCCGAACGACCGTTTCGAACGCGCCAGGCAAAGCATCGGCGAGCAGATCTCCAACCCGGACTTGAACGCGGACGACATCGCGGCGTCGCTGTTCATGTCCAGGCGCGCCTTGTACCTGCTGTTCAAGAAGCACCAGATCACGCCCGCCGAATTGATTCGCGACGTGAGACTGGACAAGGCTGCCGAAGAGCTGCTGGTCACGGACTGCTCCACGCGCAAGATCACCGACATCGCATTCGATTTCGGCTTCTCCGATTGCGCGACGTTCAGCCGCTTGTTCAAGCAGCGCTTCGGCACCACGCCGACGGAGTTTCGAGCATCGGCCGGCCGCTCCGCGCCGATCGATGGCGTCAATGCCGAGCCGCGCATTTCCTAAGGGCCAGCGGCGCCGAACGACGAGCGAAGCGCGGGCCAGGCGCATCGCAATCCCGATGGCTGCTTATTTGCACGCGGCGTCAACCGTGGGTGACGCCGCTTTGTTAAATCTGTAGTGCCTGGGGCCAGATCGGCGCGGCGACCGGCTAACGAAAAAGCTTCGCATCTCGGGCACTTCGTGGTGCCCTGGCGATCGAGACGAGGAGGCGGGATCGATGGATCGACTGTGTTGGGTCGTTGTCTTGCTCTCGCTCACCTTGCTTGGCTGCGCACAGGCGCCTGAGAAGTCTCCTTTCACCGGCTTCTACAAGGGCTATGACAGTTGTCGCCAGGAGTTCGCGGCGGCCGACGCTCGCATCGCCGGAGCCGGCGTGGGTAATGCCGAGTATTTCCGCCCCCCGGGCTTTCCGTATTTGCGTACCGATCGAATGCTGGCGTCGTTGCGCGGCGAACTCGCCGACCGCGACGCAATCTGGGAATGGCAGCGGCGCATGCGCGAACTCGATCGCGAGCTTCGCGAATACGAGCTCTACAACTTGAACCTCAACGACTACGACCGCGCCGTGCTGCGCGATCGCCTCGCCGATTGCGGCCGTGTCCTTGCCGACGTCGAACTCAAGAACGACAGGAACTGGGAACGGCTGATGCGCGTGGTGCAACCGGACGACGACTACTCGACGGTCGCACGCATCCTCGGGCTGCATGCCTTGACGGCGGCGGCAAGAACGCCGCGCCTGAGGGCGGAACGCGACGCCTGGGTCGAGGCTTATCGCGCGCCTCTTCCTGCCCAGACCGCTGCGACGTCGCGGATCTGGACTGCCCGGCCGACCGAAGACTTCCTGGAAACGGCCGCTTCGGATGCGGTCGAAGTCAACGTACTCGGTTTTCCGGGTTTGATCGGATCGGGATGGCGTGCGCTGGCCTATGCCCATGCTCCGCGTCTTCGGATCGAAGGCACGGACGGTCATGACGTTCCCTCGCGCCTGCGGTATGGCGGCGCTGTGCTCGAAGCGGATACGTCGCTGCCCGCCGTTTACTACCACTTGGGCTATACGCGGTTCGGCGGTCAGACTCTCATCCAGGTTTCCTACTACGTCTGGTTCGCCGCGCCCGACGAGACCAGGACCGGTCCCGTGGATGGCTTCGTCTGGCGGGTGACGTTCGATCCCTCGCTGCGGCCGCTGGTGTACGACAGCGCGCATGGATCGGGGCGCGATCATCGCTGGTATCCCGTGCAGGCGCTCGATGCGCGGCGCTCCGGTGCAGATGTGGAGCCTCAGTTCATCGCGCCGACGATGGCCCCTGAATCGGCGGCGACCTTGTTGCTGGCGAGCGGTTCGCACGCGGTCCGGCGCGTCGTTCCGGAAGCGCAGGCACAGCACGCAGCGGCCGGCGAGTACGAATTGCTGCCCTACGAAGAACTCTACTCCCTCGAGACCGCCACCGGTTCCAGGCGCAGCGTGTTCGGACCCAACGGCGTTGTGAGGGGCTCGCAAGGCCGTGATCCGATGATGGGATTTTCGAGTGGCGTAGCCGACGCGGGTGCATTGCGCCAGATCGGACACATGCCGATCGCCAACAAAGGCAAGCGGCATTGGGACGACCCCGATCTGCTGGGGTGGGCCTTCGTCGATCCGGTTTGGCCGAAACGGGCGGTGCCGGAATCTTCAGGCCAAGGGCAGGCGCGCTTGCCGCAGCCGGACGCGGCTGCGTTCATCGTCGGCAAGCCGGCCGGGTCGAGTCGATAGTCTTCGCCGGCCGCGCGCCGGCACGACGAGTGTCCATTCGCCGTCCCACTGCAGCGGTGGCGGCGTATAGATACGCCGATAAGTGCGCGCGAACCGTCGACGGCCCGCGGTGTGAATGCATAACGACTGCGCCGGGTTTCGCGAACCGAATCCAGTCGGCCTTCGCTGACGAGGCGGGCAGCGGTGGCCCGCGCCAGACGCCCGTTGACGCCGAAGGCCGCCATCAGCTCGATCATTTCACCGAGCCACATGCCGTCCGTGCGAGGCGTAATGGAACCGCCGAAGGCCGAAATGATCAGCGACTCGGACTTGGGTTGCTCTTCCCCGAGATAACGCTCGATCCGGCTGTTGACGGGCCCGCATCCGGCCAGCATGGATCGCCCCAATCAGAATTCGCCGCGTATCTCGGCGACATGAAGCTGCCTTGTTGAACGATTGGCGCGCGCGGATTCGAACGCGCTGGAACCCCGGAATCCGAAGCGCTTCGGCGCGTCATGCCGTTGACGAACAGTGGCTCCGGATTGCGTTTCGGAAGCCGCGCCGATCGGTGCAATGACAGGCAAGAGTTTGCACGCGGAGACAAGCGGACCTGTGTGGTGCTGAAGAAAACTACGGAGGAAGGTCGCCGTACGTGCATTCGTGGAGAACGGCGAATCTCGAGGAGACAGACGGTCCAAGCGGGCAAGCCGATGTAGTGGCCAGCCGAGTCCGGACTGCGTCGTATGTTCGTCCAGAACTGCGAGCCCCGGGGGAGATCCGGGCTCGCAATCTGAATCGTTATAGAAAAAGGAATATGGATAACTTCCGCGCCAAGATCGCTCGCTGGGTCATCAATTACCGCGCTGCGGTCGGACTGTTCTTCATCGCCATCACCACGTTCTTCGCGATGGGGATGGCGCACGTGGACATCCGGACGATCTTTGCGGACCTGCTGCCCGCGGACGATCCGTTCGTGCAGACGTATGCAGATCACCCGAACTTCGGTAATCCGCTGACCGTCACCATCATGATCAAGCGCTCGGACGGCCAGAAGATCTACAACGCCGAGACGCTGCGCAAGGTGTGGGACCTGACGCGCGCGGTGGACTTGATCAATGGCGTCGACCACGATCGCATCATCTCGATCACGACCGAAAAGGCGAACTACGCCGAAGCGACGCCTTTCGGTATCGAAATGCAGCCGCTGATGGGTGACCACGTGCCGACCTCGCCGGAGGAGCTCGCCGACCTGCAGCGCAAGGTCGAACTCTCGCCGATGGCGCGTACCTATCTGATCTCGGGCGACGAGACGGCGACGCTGCTTCGCGTGAGTTTCCACGAACGCCAGCTCGACTACGGCAAGGTGTTCGAAGCGCTGCGCAAGCTGACCTCGGAGGCACAGGACGACAAGCACACGATTCGTCTGGTCGGCCAGCCCGTGCTGACGGGCTGGGTTTACGAACTGCAGCATCAGACTTACATCATCTTCGCGGTGACCCTCGCGCTGCTAATCCTGGCGCTGATCTTCTACATGCGCAACGTGACCGGCGTGACCGTGCCGATCATCTGCAGCCTGGTGGCAGCGATCTGGGGCTTCGGTTTCGTGGGCTGGCTGCAATCGCCGATCGAGCCGCTGCTGATGGTGGTACCGCTGCTTCTGGTGGCGCGTTCGTTCTCACACTGCATTCAGTACACCGAGCGCTACTACGAAATCTACGGACACCTGCGTGATCGCTTGAAAGCGTCGGAGGCGACGCTGAGCTGCATGATGGCGCCGTCGGTGCTCGGCATCATGACCGACATCATCGCGATCTTCGTCATCGGCATCGCGCCGATTCCGGCAATGCAGCGCTTCGCCCTGTTCTGCGGTATGTGGGCGGTGTGGCTGATTCCGACCGGCGTGATCATGATCTCGATCCTGCTGTGCTATCTGCCGGCGCCGAAGAACATCGACGCGATCGTCGGTGGAGAAAAGGAAAAGGGCATTCACAAGCTGCAGAAGGATCTGCTCGGGAAGATGGCCGGACTGGTTCACGGCAAGACCGCACGAATCACCGCGCTCATCGTGGCCCCGCTGTCGCTGCTGGGAATCTACATCTCGTTCCAGATCGCGATCGGCAATCCGGTCGAGGGCAGCAACCTGCTCTGGCAGGATTCCGAATTCAACGTCGGCGTCAAGGACATCAACGATCACTTCCCCGGCGTGAACTCGCTGGAAATCATCTTCGAATCGAAGGACCCGGACAGCCAGCAGATCCGCGCCGCGCGTACCGAAGAGGTCTATCGCCTGTCCCATGCGATCCAGCGTTCGGTGGAGAACAGCGATCATCCTCCGCGCATCTCACGTTCGTTCCCCGACATCATGGAAGAGGGCAACCGCCTTTACTCCGGTGGACATCCGGCCTGGCTGCCGCTCGACCCGAACGATCGTGCCGTGAGCGCTGCAGGTACCGCCGTCGCCTTCGGCCAGAATCCGCTGAACTTCTCGGACATGGTCGACTTCCACTATCAGCATTCGACGGTGTCGCTGTTCTACCGCGACAACAAGCAGGACACGGTGAACGGCGCACTCAAGGTCGCCAAGGAAGCGGTGGACTCGATCGGCCTGGATCATCAGTACACGCGTATCCGCCTGGCATCCGGAACCATCGCGCTGCAGGAAGCGATGAACAGCGTCGTGCACCGCTATCACTGGATTCTGGTGGGCCTGTGCTGCGTCGCGATCTTCATCATCGCCACGTACGCTTACCGCAGCTTCATCGCGGCCCTGATCCTGCTGATTCCGACCCTGCTGTCGAACTTCCTGCTGCTGGCCACGATGCACATGATGGGCATCGGTCTGGACATCAATTCGGTGATGGTGACGGTGCTCGGTGTGGGCGTGGGTATCGACTACGGCATCTACCTGCTTTCGCGCATCTGCGAAGAGTATTCGCACCAGGGCGAAGACTGGGGCCGCGCGATCACCGAGGCGATGACCACCACCGGCAAGGCGATCATGTTCACCGCCACCATCATGCTGATCGGCATCCTGCCCTGGTACTTCCTGTCCGATCTGAAGTTCATGGCCGACATGGGCCTTCTGTTGGCGGCCATCATGCTGATCAACATGGTTCTCGCGCTGATCGTGCTGCCGCTGCTGGTCTGGCTGATCAAACCGCGCTTCGTCACCCGCACCGATCTCATGGTCGGCGAGGGAATCGATCTGGAAGCTTTCAAGGCTTCGATGGGCGAACCCAGCGGCAAGGGCCCTTTCAATGAAGCTTCATTGAGCAAGTAAGCACGCTCGCCCAAGCAAGAGATGTCTTCGGAGCCGTCGAGTCCGGCGGCTCCGAAAAGATAGGTTTTTACCAGGCACAAGAAGCATTCACGTTTTCGACTAGGAGGAATTTATGCGTATCCGTAAGTACGACTTCAATTACGGTCGCCGCAAAATGATGGAGAGCGTTGCCTATGGCCTCGGCGCGGGTGTGCTGATGCCGTTGGACAAGGTTCTCGCTGCGGAGCAGTCGATCACCAAGGCATATCCAGACGAACTCCTTTCGATCGAGGCTCAGTCCAAGGGCAAGGTCAAGGTTGGCGACACCATCACCAAAGACAACGTCGAGCACGTCAAGCATCTGCTCGATCCGGGTGTGTACGAGCAGGTCGCCGGCATCGAAGGCCGCAAGATCCGTATCAAGGCACCGACCCTCGACCCGCGTGAGCTGGTCAGCGGCGACTATTACGAAGCAACGCTCGCCGACATCAAGTCGGGTCACCACGGTAAATTCGACGCCAACGGCAACGTGGTCGACGAAAACGGCAAGAAGTGGCAGGGCGGTCTTCCGTTCGTCAATCCGAAGAGCGGCGTGGAAGTCTGGGCCAACATGTGCATGAACATCGGCCGCGCGGACAACGCCTGCTACGTCATCGAGCAGAAGGACTACGGCGCGACCGGCAAGCAGGAATATCACTACAACTTCCAGTGGGTCGAGTTGAACAGCACGGCGCGCGCCGATCGCAAGCTGTTCCGCGGCCTCGAGAACGAACTGCGCCGTCAGAGCGTGTACTTCGCGGCCGGCCCGGACGTTCGTGGAACTTCGTTCCTGAGCGTCTGGAACTACGATATGCGCAAGATTCCGGATCTCTACGGATATCTGCCGGAGTTCCGGCGCGTGCGTCAGTTCCCGGCCAACCAGCGCTTCGAGCCGCTGGTTCCCGGTGCGGTCTGGTTCCTCAGCGATCCCTGGGCAGCCGGCGACCCCTACCTGACCTGGGGCAACCACAAGATCGTCGAGCGCAAGCCGATGCTCGGTCCGTGGGCCTCCGACTTCTCCAAGCACGACGACAACTGGGAACCGCCGCGTCAGAAGGACAATCCCAAGTTCTTCGACGTGCCGTATGAAATGGCGCCCGAAGTGATCGTCACCAGCTGCGAGCCGACGGGTTATCCGCGTTCTCCGGTGTCCAAGCGCGTGGCCTATGTGGACGTGCGCAACGGCATGGCGGCCAGCAATATCCGTTATGACCGCCAGGGCAAGCTGTGGTCGAACTTCGAAATGGCTCACGGCCAGTTCAAGGGTGGCGGCAAGGATGGCAAGCGTCTGATCGTCGGCGCCGACGGCAAGAGCCCGGCGTGGTCGTGGACTTATGTGCACATCTACGACTTCCAGAACCGCCGCATGTCGCTTTGCAATCACAGCAAGGGTGCCGCAGGCGTGGAAGCCCGTTTCAATGCCGATCCCGATTGGCTCTTCGACACCTACTGCACGCAGCAGGCGTTGCAGTCGCTCGGTCGCGCATAAGTTGTCTCATGACCTGCCGTCGCCAGCCGGCGGCAGGTCATGCGTGCATAAGAAAAGATCGTTAAAAGGCGGAAGGGGACATGAACCGAAAACCACCGGCGTTTGCCTTGATCGGCTTCGCCACGGCTCTCGCTGGCGCCGCGTTCGCGGCAGCCAACCATTCAAGCGATTCAGCAGCGACAAGCGGGAACGCGATCTTGATGCAGGCGACGCCGCATGATCGCCTGTTTTCGCTGACTTTCAACGGAAGCAATGGCTTGGCCGTCGGAGATGGCGGCATGGTCATGCTCTCGTCGGACGGTGGCAAAAACTGGACTCGAGAAAAGGCGCCGACGGATCTGGCGTTGATCGACGTGGCCAGCAACGGATCGCGTGCGATCGCCGTGGGGCAGATGGGCTTGATCTTGATCCGCGACGGCAACGGCGCCTGGCGGAAGGTCGAGAGCGGTACGCAGCAACGCCTGCTTCAGGTGGATGTGAATGCGCACGGAGTAGCGTACGTCACCGGTGCTTTCGGTACGCTGTTGAAGTCGACGGACGGCGGCGAGACCTGGGCCTCCGCCGCTCCGGAATGGGCCAAGATCTACGATGGGGGCGCGGGTGACGATGCGGTGGTCCGCGACGAGCCGACCAATTGGGTCGTTCGGGTGGGCGACGACGACAGCGTCATCATCGGCGGCGAATACGGTCAGCTCATTCGTTCGGCCGATGGCGGCGGCACTTGGCAGACCGTCTTCAAGCACCCGTCCAGCCAGGGTGCGATTGCTCCGACCATCTTCACCATGGCGATCCGCAAGGACGGCGTTGGCTACGCGGCCGGCCAGTCCGGTTTCGTCGCCACGACCACCGACTCGGGCCTGAGCTGGCAGGAATTGCCGGCGCCTGCGTCGAGCAACCTGTTTGGCGTCGATTCGTTCGCCGATGGCGAGGTCGTGGTGGTAGGCCAGCGCGTGGGCATGCGGAGCAAGGATGCCGGCAAGACCTGGGAGCCCATCGGCGGCCTGGATTTGAACCTCAACTGGTACACCGCGGTGGCTCACAGCGACCAGGCGGCAGCGGGTGAAGTCATCGGCGTGGGGCACAGCGGCCGCGTGATTCGTCTCGTTCCTTAGAAAAATCTCTAGAAATTCTCAGTAAAAGATCAGTGCGGTAGGGAGACACATTAATGAAAGTGTTTGTCAGGAAGTCGATGGTGACTGCGGTTTTTGCTGCATTCGCCTGCAGTGCGCCGGCCCATGCCCAGGAGGGGGGCGATACCGACGGTTTTCTAAGCAGTCTGTGGAACAAGACGACGTTCAATGCGCTCGTTCGTGCCGATTTCTCGTATCGCACGACGAGCTTTCAGAACCCGTACAACCAGAATAACATGCCGTTCCAGGACGTCGACGTCCCGCGACAGGCTTATGTTCCACCGGCATTGAGCACTGGCCTCGTCAACAACGCGCTTGGCGTGCTCGGACTTCCGGGCTTGAACATCGCACAGCCGCTCGACTGGAACGTGCCGATCCCGGGCTTCTCCGACACGGTCAAGCGCTCGGATTTCATTCCGCAGAACGATACGGAGTACAACTACAACACGCTCCGTTTCACCGGTGAAATGGACACCAAGTTCACGCAGAACCTGCGACTCAATATCCGTCTGCGTGGCATTTACGACCCCGAGATGTACGACCTGTTCGACGCGAATGATGTCTCGGGTCTGCAGGGCGGCATCAAGGGCGGCGGCGGCGACCGCTACGCCGATACCGGCAAGGCCAATCTCTTCGAGGCGAAGGGACGCAACGGTCGTAACCTGAACCCGCTTGAAATCGCGGGCCGCAATTACATGATCGATCTGCCGACGTTCATCGTGAATTACAAGACGGGGCCTTTCGACTTCCGTTTCGGCAACCAGCAGATCGCATGGGGGCAGGCGATCTTCTTCCGGACCTTCGACGTCGCCAACGGGCTCGATTATCGTCGCCATCTCGTCATCGACCGTGCGATCGAAGAGTACGAGGACGAGCGTGTTTCGAAGATCGCGCTACGCGGCACGATGCAGGTCACGGACACGATGATCGCCGATGGCTTCGTCGGCAAGTTCCAGCCGGACATCGTCGGCAACCCGAACACGCCCTTCAACGTGGTGCCGGCCCAGTTCTATCGGCCTCTCGATAACTACTACACGGGCAACTACGATACCAAGATCGACTATGGCATCCGCATGAAAGCGGACTACGGCAATTGGGGATACCAGGCGATGGCGGTCAGGCGCTACAACCCGCTCGGTGTCTTCCACTGGACGGAAAGCGGCATCAACGACGGCCTCTACGGCGGCTTGCTCGGCAACATCGTTGAGAGCGCTTACGCCCTCAAGCTGCCCAATTGCGGG
This sequence comes from Hydrocarboniphaga effusa AP103, assembly GCF_000271305.1. Classification (GTDB taxonomy): domain Bacteria; phylum Pseudomonadota; class Gammaproteobacteria; order Nevskiales; family Nevskiaceae; genus Hydrocarboniphaga; species Hydrocarboniphaga effusa. The sequence goes on along the minus strand of NZ_AKGD01000001.1, from coordinate 674,726 downwards.
GCGCTGTATAACCCCTCGACATGCCGAATGTACGGCAGCGTGGGAGAAGCACTCTCTCATACGCCGTTAACGATCGCGCCCGCCGGCGTCTATAGCGCCAAGGAATGGTTTTCGTCGGCAGCGGGAGTTCGCCTCGATGGCTTCGATATGGTGAATACCATCATCAAAGAGTACCCCGCCTTGCAGGATGTGTTCGCCAGCGAAGTTCAGGATCCCGAACAGACCGCACATCTGCTCAACACGTTCTTCCTCGGCGCCGGAGGCAGTATCCGGGGCAACGTGGCTCGCGATTACTACCGCGAAAACGTGTTCGGAGTCGGCGGAACCTACGTGACTTCGGCGGATCCGAGTTCATTCCTGGATTCCATCATCCTGAACCTCGAAGTCCAGTACACGCCGCAGCGGGCCTATACCCGCCCCGATCTGTCGTCGAATCCGATCAAGTCGGATGAATTCATCTTCACGGCCGTGGCCGAGAAATGGTATCGCTACACCCAGGCGTTCCCGGCGGCCTATCTGGTCTTTCAGTATCAGCACCGAACCGACAGCGATCTCGTTGGCCTGAATCTTCGCGGATACGGCGGCAATGCTCGCAACCAGGAGTATCGCCCGTCGGATGGCCTGGGGAGCGCGGACTACTTCGTGTTCGCGGGCTTCCAGCCGACGCCGAACCGAAAGTTCATCTTCGAGTGGGCCTTTCTTCTTGACGCGGAAGGTGGCCTGCTGGCGCAGCCCAACGTGCGCTGGAATCCCGGCAACGACATCTCGGTCGACTTGTTCTACAACTATGTAGACGCTGGCGCCTGGGGCAGCGGCCGTTCGACGCTGCAGCGCGCGTTCGACTATGCCGACGAAGTGGCGCTTCGCTTCACTTACACGCTGTAAGACGCTGTAAGAGCCCTGTAAGGATCGACCGCCATCGGAAGCGCCGCCCAGCGATTCGCAGCGACGCTTTCCGATGACGGTCGTGACGAGAATGGTCCGGCACTCCTCTAAGCCGGTCCCTGTTGCCAGCCAGACAAGCTCCGCTGGCCTTTTTCTTCGAGTGTGTCGGTGGCGATAGACGCATGCACATAGGCAGATACGACCGAGGCTACAGCCGCCGAAAGTTCCTGGCCGACGCCGCCACGGGTGTGCTGTCGACCGGCGTGCTGATGCCGTTGTCGAAAGCGATCGCCGACAAAGGCGACATCGCTGCCGCCTATCCCGCCGAGTTGCTGTCGATCGAGGCGTACACCAAGGGACGCATCAAGACCGGTGATTTCATCACCGACAGCAACGTCGAGGCGGTCAAGGATCTGCTCGAGCCGATCCGCTATCGGCAGATCGTCGAGCAGGGCCGCAAGCTGAAAGTCGCGGCGACGACGACCGACGTGATGAAGACCTCGCCCTGGGAATACGTCGAGGCCACGCTCGCGAACGCGGGCAAGGCGCGCTTCGATGCCAGGAGCAACGTCGTCAACGCCGATGGCAAACCCTGGATCGGCGGCAATCCGTTTCCCGATCCGAAGAGCGGGATCGAGCTGTTCGCTGCGCAAACCCTGAGCTGGGGCCGGCACGACGCCTCGTTCTACGCGATCAACGTGAGCGAGGTCGACGCGGACGGCGCGGTTCGCTTCGCCTATGCGGGCGGCTGGGCCGAGCTGTCGCCGATCGGCCGCGTGGTGATGGATCCCAAGCCGTACTGGCCCGGGCACGAGAACCTGCTGCGCTATCAGAGCGTGTTCTTCACCAAGCCATTTACGTTCAGGGGCACCTCGTTCCTGAGCATCTGGGATTACGACCATGGCACGTTCCCGAGCCTGTACACCTACGTGCCGGAGTTTCGGCGCGTTCGGCAACTGCCGAGCGATCAGCGCTTCGAGCCGTTGCTGCCGGGTTCTTCGTTGTATCTGTCCGATGCCTGGGCCGCGGGCGATCCGCTGCTGACCTGGGGCAACTACAGGATCGTCGGACGAGGCCCTTTCCTGGCCGGCATGTCGAACGGCTGGAACGCCGAGCATCCGAACTGGGAACACAAGACGCATGGTGGACCGAAGGGCAACACGTTCTGGGATTCGACGGTCGAGCTGATCCCGGAAGCCATCATCGTCGAGGCCGAGCCGGTGAAGTTTCCGCGTGCTCCGATCTCGAAGAAGCACGTCTGGTTCGATGCGCGCAACCAGGTCGTCGTCGGCATGGTGACTTACGATCGGCAGGGCAAGCCGTATCGTTCTTTCGATGGCGCCTACTCGGTCTACGAAAGTGGCGGCAAGCGGGTGATGGACGGCAAGCATCCGTACTGGAGCTGGACGCATGTGACCGCCTCGAACATCCAGAGCGGCACGGTGACCAGGTTGGAGCAGGTCAAACAGATCGAGGACCATCGCAGTCGCGCAAACGACCCCGCGATCTACAGCCGCTATTTGACACAGAGCGCTCTGCAAGGACTCGGCACGGCTTGAAGCGGCGTTCCAGGAGGAACCGAATGATCCAGACCAGCGTGATGTCCTGGGGTGGCTCCGCCCACTGGCTCGAATGCCCTCGCCATCGGCGGCGACCGGTCCCGAAGCCGTCATTGATATCGCACGGGATGCAGAGGCTGATCAGGCGGTATCTCGGCGTGAGCGCTTGCTTGCTGGCCGGCGCTCTTGCAGCGGCTCCGGCGTCAGCGGCCGATGATCGCTGGGTGATGACGCTATCGTGGTCACCGCAATACTGCGAGCAGCACAAGGCGTCGACCGAACCGCAATGCACGGGAGAGTTCTACCTGGTGAACTTCGGTCTCCAGGCCGCCAGGAAAGTTGGCGATGCTGCACTGGGCGACTCATGTCCGAACGTGGAGCTGCCGGTGACCGAAGAGGATCGCTGGATGTGGACGGTTCCGAATCGGCAGCGAATCCGCTACATATGGTATCAGCAAGGTGCCTGCACCGAACTCGGCCTGGCTGCTTACTACGCCAAGATGGACTATGCGAGCCGGCGGGTCGAATTGCCGCCGGAATTCGCCGGCATCGAACGTCGAGCATCATTGCGTTCGGCCGACGTGAAGGCTTCGTTCCTGGCCATGAACGCGAACATGAGTGACGACAGCATCGAACTCGAGTGCGAGGCACGATGGCTGTCCGAGGTCCACGTTTGCTTCGACGCGGAAATGCAGTTCGTGCAATGCCCGAAGAAAGGCAACTGCCCGGAGCAAATCTGGCTGCGGCCGCTGCGCCCGGATCGCAAAGGCGCCGGAACCGAGATCTTTCGTTGAGCGTGCGCGGGTCAACGACAGCCCGGCAGGACAGGTCGCGCCTGGCCGTGCAGCGAACAGGGCCGGCGACGACCCATCGTCATGGATGCCGCAAGCCTTTCGACTTGAGTCGATAGGCCAATTGCGGGCGCGTGATGCCGAGCATGCGCGCCGCCGCCGACAGGTTGCCATGGGCACGCGCCACCGCGCTTTTGATCAGCGTGGTTTCGATGTCGTCGAGCGACATGGTGTCGGCGCCTGCGGCATCTGCTGCGTCGCCGCGCAAAAGTGCACTTACCTTGCGCGAGATACGGTCGAACGCTTCGTTTCCGGAATCACCGTTGAGTTGATCCATCGCGGCAGAGGTACTCAAAATCCCTGCATTGCCGATGCCGAACAAGCTGCTGTCCGCGTATTCTCCCCTGGCAAAAAGGTGGCCGACGTCGATGGCGCCACCGTCGGGCGCGAGAATGACCCCGCGCTCTATCATGTTTTGCATCTCCCGGATGTTTCCCGGAAACGGATAGGTCAGCATGGCTTCTATCGCGCGCGCGGTGAAGCCCAGCACATTGCGTCCATGGCGCGCGGCGAATTTGCGCAGGAAATGATTCATGAGAACCGGAACGTCCTCGCGGCGATTTCGCAAAGGCGGCACGACGACCGGAAAGACATTGAGCCGGAAGTAGAGATCTTCGCGGAAACGTCCCGCACGCGACTCTTCCTTGAGATCCAAATTCGTTGCAGCGACCACGCGGACATCAACGTGCCTCGTTTGGGCCCCGCCTACCCGTTCGATCTCGCCTTCCTGCAAGGCGCGAAGAAGCTTGCCCTGTGCCGTATGGCTCAGGATGCCGATCTCATCGAGGAAAAGCGTGCCGCCGTCGGCCCGTTCGAAACGGCCCGGGCGGGTCTGCGTCGCGCCTGTGTAGGCACCGCGCTCCACGCCGAAAAGTTCGGCTTCTATCAGCGATTCGGGAATGGCTGCGCAATTGACCGCGATGAAGGGACCATCGGCACGTTCGCTGATGCGGTGGAGTGTGCGTGCGAACACTTCCTTGCCTACTCCGCTTTCGCCCAGAAACAACACGGTCGCTCGCGTCGATGCTACGCGCTTCACCATATGGCACACCGCGTTGAACCCTGCCGAGACGCCGACAACCGAATCGTCCTTGAAAGGAGCTGCGGCGTTCCTCGCGTCATCTTCCGACGATCGATCCTTACTCGAGACCCCGCCGGTGAAGGTCTGCGCTTTCAGGAAGCGCCGATCGTCGTCGGCCTCCTCGCCCCACTCGTCGGCGGGCTTGCCGATGATGCGGCAGCTGTCGTTGCCCATCGCCCTGCATTCGATCTCCCGGTACAGGACCGGCTTGCCCATGAAGACACTGGTATAGCCACAGGCATAGCCGATCTGCATCCAGCAGACGGGCTCTGCGCCGATGCCGTAAATCCGGACATGCTCCTCGTCTTCGGACGCATTGCGCCAACGGAATTCACCGTAATAGCGGCCTTTTTCGATATCCATCTCGAGTTTGATCGGCTCGACGGCCACCAGGCCTTCGAGCATATGCAGCTGCGGGCCGACCGCGAACATATCGGTCAGTGGCGCATCCGGGCGGAAACGTCGAGCCAGCTCGGCGTCGTGAGCGCCGGAGTTGTATCCCATGCGAGTCAGCAGGCCGCGCGCCTTCTCGATCCCGAGGCTCTCGATGAGTTCTCTGCGGAGCACGCCCATCGCGGTCGCATGCAGCATCAACATGCGTTGATCGTGAAGCCAGATATGCCCGTCTTCCGGCGAAAAATGCAGCCTGGACAGAAGGTCGGCGATACCTGGATAGCGAATTTGATCGACTGTCGCGCTGGGGTGCGCTGAGGGCGGACGGACAGGCGCGGGCAAACCGCTTTCATCCGAGTTCATGATCAATTTCTGGTTTTCCTTATCGCGATCCGGACAAGTCAGTGGCATGTCGCCGGCTCGGCCGTGCTCGTCTGTCGAACTCGACCAGCTTGAACGTTCGGGTCTCTCCGCCTCGTTGTGAGTGCGAAATAACTCTTCTGCGCCGCAGAAGAATCATATCGTCAGCTTGAGGCCTGGCAAGGCGAATTGTGCAAAAAAAAGCCCTGGGCTTCGACACATTCACTCGTGGCAGGTATCGGAGGAGCCATCGGGTCTTCGCGATGAATCTTCGTCTCCGATGCACTGGTGCACTTCCGATGCCCCTCATTTTTTGCACTGCACCAAGTCGCCAAGATGCCGAATCGTACTGGCAGTCAAACCCGCTGCTCTGAGTCTGATCATGCGTTTTCAAATCGTAAAGTGGAAGAGGGAAACGAAGATTTTTTTAATCATTTAAGCAGGTCTCCTGCGTGGCCACAGCATGCAAACGAATGGCCGTAATTGATCTGGAAATAGGTAAGTCGCTGTTGTATCGAAGTTTGTGTCGACGCATGTGCGACTTGGCCAGACCTGCGAAGCAGATGGCATGGCTGGTGCAATACCACCGCAAACAAATCGCGAATCGAGCGATTTGAAAAGAAAGCAAAGAAAGCATCGTCGGAATGTCCACGACAACGACAGAGCGAATGAATGCGAGGAGAAGCGATGGCGCTGCATCAGCTGCATACGCCTCATGACCCGTTCGACGTCGATCGGCGCTATGTACGGTTCCGGACATTGAGGTCCGACGGCTTCGTCGACTTCTATTTCTCGATCGGCGAGCCCGCACTAGGCGTCGAACTTTCGTTGCCTCTGGAGCAGTACAAAGAATTCTGTCGCAGCAACAAAGTCGTTTATCTCACTCGCGAACAATGTGAGGCGATCGACTTTGATCAGCAGAAATGGCGCTACGGGCAGCCTGGAATCACAGACTAAAACGTCGTATCGGAGCGAGAAGAATCAATGCAGATCGATATCAAAACATCCTCAGTTACGCAGCTGCGAAACACGTTTTCGCACATCGCGCGCAGGCTCGGCAGCGACAAGCCGGCCTCTCGCTATCAGGAGGCCACTTTCGACTTGCAGCCGGAAGTCAACTTCCACTATCGGCCCATCTGGGAGCCGCAGTACGAGTTGTACGACAAGAAGCGCACACGCGTCGTGATGCGGGATTGGTATTCCTTCACTGATCCGCGTCAATACTATTACGGCACCTACACGGTCGCACGTAGCCGGCAACAGGAGACGATGGACAAGAACATCGCCTTCGTCGAACAGCGCGGCCTGCTGCGCGGCTTGAACAAGCCGGTCGTGGACGAACTGACGAATTTTCTGTTGCCGCTGCGGCATGTCGAGTGGGCGGCCAACATGAACAATTGCCAGATCACCTCGCTCGGCTGGGGCGCGGCGATCACCCAGGCCACGATGTATCACACGATGGACCGTCTGGGCATCGCGCAATTCATCAGCCGCATCGGTCTTTTGCTTGACGGCAACAGCGGTTCATCGCTCGACGCGGCCAAACAGGCCTGGTGCGACGATCGAAGCTGGCAGCCGCTGCGCCGCTGCATCGAGAACAGCCTGGTGGTGCAAGACTGGTTCGAGCTCTTCATTGCCCAGAACCTGGTGATCGACGGGCTACTGTATCCGCTGTTCTATCAGCGCTACGACGCGCGCTTCTCAGCGGCCAACGGGCCGGCGTTGTCGATGGTGACCGGCTTCATGAGCACCTGGTTCGATGAAACCAAACGCTGGGTCGACGCGACGATCAAGACGGCTGTGAACGAAAGCGAAGCCAACAAAGCCGTCATCGGTGAGTGGATCAACCACTGGAGCCGAGAAGTGCTGACGGCCATCGAGCCGCTGGTCGCAAGGCTTCTGGAAGATCAGGCCCTGGTGACTATCGGGTCCCTTGGCTCCGATCTGCGCGCGCGCGTGCAGAAGCTGGGAATCCAGGCATGAGCGCCGCCCCGAAGACGGAGCCGATGGTCTTCGTCGCCCTGCAGACCAATGACGATACGCGACCCATCATCGAAGCGATCGAAGCGGACAACCCTCACGCGATCGTCAACAAATTTCCGGCCATGGTGAAGATCGACGCGCCGTCGCGTCTGGTCGTGCGCCGGGAATCGATAGAGGAAAGAGTGGGGCGCGATTTCGATCTGCGCGAGCTTCAAATCAATCTGATCTCGATCGGCGGCAACATCGAAGAAACAGAAGACGAATTCATTCTGCACTGGAGGACGGCGTAATCGGCCGTGGATGACGACAACATGACGACGACGACTTCAAGCAAGAGCGCTACGGCGCCGCGTAAGCTCAGCCTCAAGGAAAACTATGCGTTGATGACGCGTGGCCTGGGTTGGGATCCGACTTATCAATCGGTCGACAAGATCTTCCCGTTCGATACGTTCGAAGGTATCAAGATCCACAACTGGGATGGATGGGAAGATCCGTTCCGCCTGACGATGGATGCCTACTGGAAGTACCAGGGCGAGAAGGAGCGCAAGCTGTACGCGATCATCGACGCGTTCCAGCAGAACAACGGCCAGTTCAACGTCACCGATGCGCGCTACATCAATACGCTCAAGCTGTTCCTGACCGGCGTCAGCCCGCTCGAGTACGCGGCGCACCGCGGCTACGCGCTGGCTGGCCGCATGTTTCGCGGCATCGGCCCGCGCATCGCCTGCCAGATGCAGGCGATCGACGAGCTGCGTCATGCTCAGACGCAGATTCACACGATCAGCCACTACAACAAGTATTTCAACGGCCTGCATGACTTCAAGCACATGCACGACCGCGTCTGGTACCTGTCGGTGCCGAAATCGTACTTCGACGATGCGATGTCGGCCGGCCCGTTCGAGTTCGTGACGGCGATTTCGTTCTCGTTCGAGTACGTGCTCACCAACCTGCTGTTCATGCCCTTCATGTCGGGCGCCGCTTTCAACGGCGACATGGCGACGGTGACCTTCGGATTCTCTGCACAGTCCGACGAATCGCGTCACATGACCCTGGGCCTGGAGATCGTCAAGTTCATGCTCGAGCAGGATCCGGCCAACGTGCCGATCGTGCAGAAGTGGGTCGATAAATGGTTCTGGCGCGGTTATCGCCTGCTGACGCTGGTGGCGATGATGATGGACTACATGCTGCCCAAGCGCGTGATGTCGTGGTCCGAAGCCTGGGACACCTACTTCGAGCAGAACGGTGGCGCCTTGTTCCAGGATCTGAGCCGCTACGGCATTCGTCTGCCGAAGTATCACGAGGTGGCCGCCAAGGAGAAGAACCGTCTCTCGCACGAGGCTTGGGGAACCTTCTACAACTACAGCCAGGCTGCGGCTTTTCACACCTGGGTGCCGTCGAACCAGGAGCTGGACTGGCTCTCCGAAAAGTATCCAGACAGCTTCGATCGCCTGTATCGACCGCGCCTGGAGTACTGGCGCGAGCAGCAGCAGGAGGGCAAGCGCTTCTTCAACAACACGCTACCGATGCTGTGCCAGACCTGCCAGATTCCGATGTTCTTCACCGAGCCGGATGATCCGACCAAGATCTGCTATCGCGAAACCGAGTATCGCGGCGAGAAGTTCCACTTCTGCTCGGATGGTTGCAAGGACATCTTCTGCGACGAGCCCGAGAAGTACATCCAGGCTTGGCTGCCCGTGCATCAGATCTATCAGGGCAACTGTTTCCCGGCCGATGTCGATCCCACCGCGCCGGATTTCAATCCGCTCGCGGAAGTCCTGCGCTACTACGGCATGAACGTCGGACACGACGGCGGCGACTACGAGGGATCGCCTGACAGTCGCAACTGGGAATCGTGGACGGGGCGTCCTGCCAGTCCGCGGGATGAAGTCGAGCCCAAAGCGGCTTAACGCGAAGAATTCGGAGACACATCATGGCTGTTATCGCCGCCGTTCCAGATTATCGAGGTCAGATGATGGATAGCGTGGACAAGTTTCATGGACAACAACTGCTGTACATCGGTTGGGAAGACCATTTGATGTACTGCGCCCCGCTGTGCATTCCGGTGAATCCGCAAACGCCTTTCCGGGCGTTGACGGAGCAGGTGATTCCTTCGCTGTATCCGGAGCATCCGGATACGCCGAAGCTTCGCTGGGACAAGGTGCAGTGGTTCCGTTCGGGCCAGCCGTTCACGCCCGATCCGGCACTGAGTCTGGTCGAGAACGGCCTGGGCCACAAAGCGGTGATCCGCTTCCGTGCACCGAGCCTGTCCGGCATCAACGGTAGCTGCAGCTGAGTTTGATCGTGACTTATCAAATCACCATCGAACCGCTGGGCCGAACCATCGAAGCGGCCGAGGGCCAGACCGTTCTGGATGCATGCCTTCGCGCAGGCGTGTGGCTACCGCACGCCTGCGGTCATGGACTGTGCGCCACCTGCAAGGTGCAGGTGCGCGATGGTGTCGTGGAGATCGGCGAGGCATCGCCTTTCGCGCTGATGGATTTCGAGCGCGAGGAAGGAAAGTGCCTGGCTTGCTGTGCGATTCCGCAGGCCGATCTGGTCATCGAAGCAGAGATCGACGAAGACCCCGATGCGCGGCACCATGTGATCGAGGACTACGTCGGAAAGGTCTCTCGGATCGTCGACCTGACGCCCACGATCAAGGCGTTTCACATCGAGCTCGAAGGCGAGGGACTGCAGTTCCAGGCCGGGCAGTACGTCAACGTGCGCATCCCGGGCGAGGAACGGCCGCGCGCTTTTTCCCTCGCGCAGCCGCCGAGTTCGGCGCGCGAGATCGAGCTCAACGTCCGAATCGTTCCCGGTGGCAAGGGAACGACCTACCTGCACGAGCGCCTTCGCGTCGGTGACCGGGTGGAGTTGACTGGTCCGTTCGGCGGCTTTTTCGTTCGAGTATCCGACCCGCGTCCGCTCATCTTCATGGCGGGCGGCTCGGGTCTCTCGAGCCCGAAGTCGATGATTCTCGATCTGATCGAGCAGGGCGACCAGCGTCCCATCACGCTGATCTACGGTGCTCGCAATCGTACCGAGCTGTACTACGACGATCTGTTCCAATCGCTGGCCGAGCAGCATCCCCAGTTTCGCTATGTTCCGGCGCTGTCGGAGCCGACGCCGTCCTGCGATTGGCATGGCTTCAAGGGTTTCGTGCACGAAGCGGCCACTTCGCTGTACGGGCAGGACTTTCGTGGCAGCCGCGCCTATCTGTGCGGGCCGCCTCCCATGATCGAAGCCTGTATCCGCACGCTGATGCAGGGCCGGCTGTTCGAGCGCGACATCTTCACCGAGAAGTTTCTCAGCGAGGCGGATGCGAGCGCCGCACGCAGTCCTTTGTTCAAGGCTTTGTAGTGAGTAACACGCTCGTAGAGTCGCTGACGCGCGAATCCGCTCCGTTCGCGCGTCCGCAGTTGGCCGGTACGGTTTATCAGGTGTTGATCGCCGATACCTCGGAAGTCGTCACCTGTAGCAGCGGGCAGAACGTGCTCGCTGGCATGGAGCAGCTCGGGCGAAAAGGAATTCCGGTTGGGTGTCGCGGTGGCGGCTGTGGTGTTTGCAAGGTGCGTGTTCTCACCGGCGAATACGAAACAGGACGCATGAGCCGCGCTTGTGTCAATCAGGAGGAGCAGGACGAGGGCATCGCATTGGCTTGCAAGCTGTACCCCAAGGGCGATCTCGAGCTGCAGGTGATCGGAAAAATGTTGCGTGCGGTGACATCGATCAACAGAAACCAACATGCGGCGGACGGCCATGAGCCGGAAGCTGCCGCAGGATAGGAAGGAGAAATACATGGCAATGACTGGCGTGTTGCGCCCCGGGCACGTGGCCCTGCGCGTTCTGGATCTGAATGAGGCGGTCAGGCACTACGTGGAGGTGCTCGGACTTTTCGAGACGGCCCGCGACGACAAGGGCCGCGTCTTCCTGAAGGCCTGGGACGAGGCCGACCACCACAGCGTGGTGCTGCGTGAGGCCGACGAAGCCGGCATGGACTACATGGGCTGGCGCGTGGCCTCCGATGCCGAGCTGGAGCGGCTGGCGGGAGACCTTCAAGCCTCGAGCCTGGCGAGCGATTTCAGCTGGATTGCGGCCGGAGAGCATCCGGCGACCGGGAAGCGGTTTCGCTTCACGATTCCGACCGGGCACGTGATGGAGCTGTATTCGCAGAAGGACGTCGTCGGCTGCAATACCGGCTACACCAATCCGGATCCATGGCCGGATGGCTTGCGAGGTATCGCCCCCTCCCGCTTCGATCATTGCCTGCTCTACGGCGACGATCTCGACGGCACGGTGAAGCTTTTCGTCGAAGTGCTGGGCTTCGGTGTCGCGGAACAGGTTCTCGCCGGTCCCGACAAACTGATGATCGGCGCCTTCTTGAGCTGCTCGAACAAGCCGCACGATGTGGCCTTCATCCGCCAGCCGGTCAAGAACAAGTTCCACCACGCATCGTTCCTGCTCGACAACTGGAACGAGATCCTCAAAGCGGCCGACATCCTGTCCAAGCGCAAGGTGTCGATCGATATCGGGCCGACCCGTCACGGCATCACCCGCGGCGAGACGATCTACTTCTTCGACTCGTCTGGCAACCGCAACGAAGTGTTCTCGGGTGGCTACATCTACTACCCGGACAAGCCGACGATCACCTGGACCGACGACCAGCTCGGGCCAGCGATTTTCTACCACGATCGAAAGATCAACGATGCGTTCCTGACGGTTTACACCTGAGGCAGGCCACTGGCCCTCGTGCTTGGGCACGGCGGCCAGTGACGCGGTGCCATCGGATGGCAGTGCTGTCCGGTGGTGGAGAGAAAAACGCAGAACAGTTCGCCGAGCCTTAAGGGGCGCAAGGCGAGGACAATACCAATGGCCAACGATCTATCAAACCTGTCAGCACAACTTCCGGCCCATGCGGCCGGTTCATCGATTCGCTACCCGCATTTCATCAACGGGCGCTATGTCGAATCGGTGAGTGGCAAATCGTTCGAAAACTACAGCCCGATCGATGGGGCCCTGCTCGGTAAGGTTTCCGAAGGCGGCAAGAGCGAGGTCGACGCCGCCGTCGCCGCCGCGCGAGCCGCTCTGAATGGCCCTTGGGGCAGCATGTCGCTCAATCGCCGGGTGGAATTGCTGAATGCCGTGGCCGACGAGATCAATCGCCGATTCGACGATTTTCTCGCGGCCGAAGTGGCCGACACCGGCAAGCCGGCCAGCCTGGCCTCGCACATCGACATTCCGCGCGGGGCCGCGAACTTCAAGATATTCGCCGACACGATCAAGAACACGCCGACGGAGACCTTCGAAATGGTCACGCCGGATGGTGGCGATGCGCTCAACTACGCGGTGCGCGTGCCGCGCGGCGTGATCGCGGTGGTCTGCCCCTGGAACCTGCCGCTGCTGTTGATGACCTGGAAAGTCGGGCCCGCACTCGCCTGTGGCAACGCGGTGGTCGTCAAACCTTCCGAGGAGACGCCGGCAACGGCGACCCTGCTCGGCGAAGTGATGAACAAGGTCGGTATTCCACCGGGTGTCTATAACGTCGTCCATGGCCTGGGCCCGAATTCGGCGGGTGAATTCCTCACCTCGCATCCGGACGTCAACGCAGTGACGTTCACCGGCGAGACGCGCACCGGTACGGCGATCATGAAGGCGGCCGCCAATGGCGTGCGCCCGGTATCGTTCGAGCTCGGCGGCAAGAATGCCGGCATCGTTTTCGCCGATGCCGATTTCGACGCAGCGGTGGATGGAATTTCGCGCGCGGCGTTCGCGAACTGCGGGCAGGTGTGCCTCGGCACGGAGCGTGTCTACGTCGAGCGGCCGATCTTCGACAAGTTCGTCGCTGCCCTCAAGACGAAGGCCGAATCGCTCAAGCCCGGCAGACCGGAAGACAAGGAGACGGGCATCGGTCCGCTCATCAGTCACGAGCACCGGTCGAAAGTGCTGTCCTACTACGAGCGCGCACGTGCCGATGGCGCCACGGTCGTGACCGGAGGCGGTATTCCGAACATGTCGACCGATCTGTCCGGCGGGTCGTGGATCCAGCCGACGATCTGGGTTGGCCTGTCCGAGGATTCGGCGGTGATCCGCGAGGAAATCTTCGGGCCCTGCTGCCACATCGCGCCGTTCGATACCGAAGAGGAGGTCATCGCTCGCGCCAACGACACGCCCTACGGTCTCTGCACCACGGTATGGACCAGCAACCTGTCCCGCGCGCATCGCATCGCCAAGCGCATCGACGTGGGGCTGTGCTGGATCAACAGCTGGTTCCTGCGTGATCTGCGCACCGCTTTCGGTGGCTCGAAGCAGTCCGGCATCGGCCGCGAAGGCGGTGTCCATTCGCTCGAGTTCTACACCGACTTGCGCAACGTCTGCGTGAAGCTCTGAGCGCCGTAACGTGAGCACGCAAAACAACCCCGAGATCGGCCGGATCGTGGACGTGGGTGGCATCTCCACCAACGTCCACGATGTCGGCACGGGACATCCGGTGATGCTGCTGCACGGATCGGGCCCCGGCGTGAGTGCCTATGCGAACTGGCGCCTGGTACTGCCGTCATTGGCCCAGAGTGCGCGGGTGATCGCGCCCGATCTGGTCGGCTTCGGCTACACCCCGCGGCCCGAAGGGTTCGTGTTCGGCCTGAGCGCCTGGCGCGAACATGCGATCGCCCTGCTGGATACCCTCGGGATCCGGAAAGTCGATCTGGTGGGCAATTCCTTCGGCGGTGCCCTGGCCCTGTCGATGGCGATCCATGCACCGGAGCGGGTCCGCAAGCTCGTGCTGATGGGCAGCGTCGGCGTGCCGTTCGAGCTGACCACCGGGCTCGACGAGATCTGGGGTTACGAGCCGTCCTTCGGCGCGATGCGGAAGATGCTCGATCTGTTCGCCTACGATCGCCATCTGGTCACCGACGAACTGGCGGAGCTGCGTTATCGCGCGACTTTGCGTCCCGGCGTGCAGGAATCCTATGCCGCCATGTTTCCCGCGCCGCGCCAGCGCTGGGTCGATGCGCTGGCGAGCCCGGACGACGCGATCCGCGCCCTCGGCAACGACACCCTGATTCTGCACGGCCGCGACGATCTCATCATTCCGCTCGACAACGCCCTGCGTCTGCATCATCTGATCCAGCGTTCGCAGTTGCACGTCTTCGGACAATGCGGGCATTGGACGCAGATCGAACATGCGGCCCGCTTCTCCACCCTGGTCTGCGATTTCCTCGCCGAACAGGTGAAGCCGTGAACCCCGCCGGCAACCCGATGCTTCGTCCATCCATGCAGCTTGCTGCCTGACTTACTCCATACGATGAATCCACAAACTATCCAAGAAGCCGGCGATCGCTTGTACGAAGCGCTCAAGCAGCGCCGCCCGATTGCACCGCTGACGGATGCGCATCCTTCGATGACGATCGAAGACGCCTATCAGGTGCAGATGCGCATGATCCAGCATCGTCTCGATGCGGGAGAGACCGTCATCGGCAAGAAGATCGGTGTCACCAGTAAAGCCGTGCAGCAGATGCTCGGCGTCTATCAGCCCGATTTCGGTCACCTGCTGTCGGGCATGGTCTACAACGAGGGCGAGGCGATCGCGGTCGAGGGGCTCATCGCCCCGCGTGCCGAAGCCGAAGTCGCTTTCGTGCTGCGCCACGATCTGAGCGGCCCGGGCGTCACCGCGGCCGATGTGCTGCGGGCGACCGAATTCGTACTGCCGTGCTTCGAGATCGTCGATTCCCGCATCCAGGACTGGAAGATCAAGATCCAGGACACCGTTGCCGACAACGCGTCCTGCGGCGTGTTCGTGCTGGGAAGCCAGGCACGTGATCCCCGCGAACTCGATCTTGCGCTGGCCGGAATGGTTCTCGAGAAAAACGGTGACGTCATCTCGACGTCGGCCGGCGCTTCGGTTCAGGGTTCGCCCGTCAATGCGGTCGCCTGGCTCGCCAACACGATGGGTCGCCTCGGCATTCCGCTGCGCGCGGGCGAGGTGATCTTGTCTGGTTCGCAATCTCCGCTCGTTCCGGTGGTTCGGGGCGACAGTTTGTTCTGCTCGGTCGGCGGCCTCGGCGGCTGCTCGGTCCGCTTCGTTTGAGGGCTGCCATGACGACACTTGACCAATCGACCATCGCGGCACTGGCGGAGATTCTCGAAACCGCCGAACTGCAAGCCGAACCGGTGGCGAAAATAACCGATCGCTTTCCGGGCATGACCTGGGACGATGCCTACGCGGTGCAGGCCGAAATCCGGCGCCGCAAGCTGTCGCGCGGCCAGCATCTGGCCGGATACAAGGCCGGCCTCACCTCAAGGGCCAAGATGCGCCAGATGGGCGTCGAGACCCCGGTTTTCGGGCTGATCTTCGATTACATGAGCGTGCCCGAGGGCGGCGAGATCAAGACTCGCGAACTGATTCATCCCAAGATCGAAGCGGAGATCGCGTTCGTACTGAAGCGACCGCTCAAGGGGCCGGGTTGCCATATCGGAGACGTACTGGCTGCAACCGATTTCGTCATGCCGGCCGTAGAGATCATCGATTCGCGCTACGAGAACTTCAGGTTCGACCTCACCAGCGTGATCGCGGACAACACTTCTTCGTCGCGCTTCGTCACGGGGGGACGCAGCCGCTCGGTGCAGGAGCTGGATCTGCGCACGCTGGGCGTCGTGCTCGAGCGCAACGGCGAGGTCGTGGCGCTCGGCGCGGGAGCCGCTGTGCTGGGGCATCCCGCCGCCGCCGTCGCGAGCCTTGCCAATCATCTGGGCAGCCGCGGCGAAGAACTGCCCGCCGGCACTTTCATCATGACGGGGGGCATTACCGAAGCCATCCCGGTCAAGGCCGGCGACTCCGTCAATGTCCGCTTCCAGGATCTCGGCGGCCTCTCGATGCGTTTCGTTTAGTTTCGATACAGGACGGAAAAACAATGCAGAAAATCAAATGCGCCATCATCGGGCCGGGCAACATCGGAACCGATCTGCTCTACAAGCTGCGCCGCTCCCCGGTGCTCGAACCGGTCTGGATGGTCGGCGTCGATCCGTCGTCCGAAGGGCTCGCCCGTGCTCGTGAACTCGGTCTCAAGACCACCGACCAGGGCGTCGATGGCCTGGTTCCCCATGTGAAAGCCGACGACGTGCGCATCGCCTTCGATGCGACGAGCGCCTACGTGCACAAGCAGAACTCGGACAAGCTCACCGCACTCGGCGTGATGATGATCGATCTGACGCCTGCGGCGATCGGACCCTACTGCGTGCCGCCCGTGAACCTGCGTGAGCATCTCGGCCGGCGCGAGATGAACGTCAACATGGTCACCTGCGGTGGACAGGCGACGATCCCGATGGTGTATGCGGTCTCGCGCGTGCAGAAGGTCAAGTACGCCGAGATCGTCGCGACCGTTTCTTCGAAATCGATCGGTCCAGGTACACGCAAGAACATCGACGAGTTCACGCGAACGACGGCCGGAGCCGTGTCCAAGGTCGGCGGCGCCGCCGAAGGCAAGGCGATCATCGTCATCAACCCGGCCGAGCCGCCGCTGATGATGCGCGACACCATCCACTGCCTCACCGAGGAAGCGCCGCGCGAGAAGGAGATTCAGGAATCGGTGCGCGCGATGGTGGCCGAAGTGCAGAAATACGTGCCCGATTACAAGCTGGTCAACGGTCCGATATTCGACGGCAACCGGGTGACCACGTTCATGCAGGTCGAAGGCCTGGGTGATTTTCTGCCGAAGTACGCCGGAAATCTCGACATCATGACGGCCAGTGCCACGCGCACCGCCGAAATGTTCGCCGAAGAGATCATCGCCGGGCGTCTGAAGTTCGAAGCCGCAGCCTAAGGAGACCATGCGATGACCAGCAAACTCGAAGGCGTTCAGATCAAGGTGCATGACATGTCGCTGCGCGACGGCATGCATCCCAAGCGCCATCAGATCACGATCGAACAGATGCAGTCGATCGCTCGTGGCCTCGACGAAGCGGGCTGTCCGCTGATCGAAGTCACCCACGGAGACGGGCTGGGCGGCGCGTCGGTGAACTACGGCTTCCCTGCCGCCACCGATGAAGCCTACCTGCGAGCGGTGATTCCGCTGCTCAAGCGCGCCAAGGTTTCGGCGCTGCTGCTGCCGGGCATCGGCACGGTCGACCATCTCAAGATGGCGGCCGACTGCGGCGTGACCACGATTCGCGTGGCCACGCATTGCACCGAGGCCGACGTTTCCGAACAGCACATCTCGATGGGACGGAAGATGGGGCTCGACACCGTCGGCTTCCTGATGATGGCGCACATGATCTCGCCCGAGAAGCTTCTCGAGCAGGCGCTGCTGATGGAAAGCTACGGCGCCAACTGCATCTACGCGACCGATTCGGCCGGATATATGCTGCCCGCCGATGTGGCCGCGCGCGTGAGCCTGCTGCGCGAGAAGCTCAAGCCGGAAACCGAAGTCGGCTTCCACGGGCACCACAACCTGGCGATGGGGGTGGCCAACTCGATCGCAGCCGTCGAAGCTGGCGCACGCCGTATCGACTGCGCCTGCGGAGGTATGGGCGCGGGTGCGGGCAATACGCCGATGGAGGTTTTCGTCGCGGTGGCCGAGCGCATGGGAATCGAAACCGGCGTCGACGTGTTCAAGATCAGCGACGTCGCCGAAGATCTCGTGACCCCGATTCTCGACTTCCCGGTGCGCATAGACCGCAATTCGCTCACGCTCGGTTACGCTGGCGTCTACTCGAGCTTCTTGCTGTTCGCACGCAGGGCGGAGGCCAAGTACGGCGTGCCCGCACGCGAAATCTTGCTGGAGCTCGGTCGCCAGAAGATGGTCGGCGGCCAGGAAGACATGATCGAAGACACCGCGCTGACGATGGCGCGCGAGCGCGGCCTGCGCGCTGCCTGAAAACTCGGCGGACGGAGAACAAACCATGCCATTTGCACAGATTTACATCATCGAGGGAAGAACGGCCGAGCAGAAACGCGCGGTCATCGAAAAGGTCACCGAAGCGCTGCACGAGGCGACCGGAGCACCCAGGGAAAACGTGCGCGTCTGGATTCAGGATGTGCCGAAGGAAAATTGGGGCATTGCAGGACGAAGCGCAGCGGATCTGGGGCGTTAGCACCGGTTTGGGAAACGGCTTGCAGCCCTTCATTTCGTGATGAAGGTTCAATCGATACGAGGAGATAAAACATGGCAACACTGGAAAGGCTGGACTGGTACGACATCGCGCGTACGACCAATTGGACGCCGAGCTACGTAGCCGAAAGCGAACTGTTCCCGCCGGAGATGTCCGGTGACTTCGGCATTCCCGCAGAGGAATGGGAACAGTACGACGAACCGTACAAGCAGACGTACCCGGAGTACGTCAAGATTCAGCGCGAGAAGGATGCGGGTGCCTATTCGGTCAAGGCCGCGCTCGAACGGAACAAGATGTTCGAGAACGCCGATCCGGGCTGGCTCAGCGTGATCAAGGCGCACTACGGCGCGATTTCGCGCGGCGAGTACGCGGCGGCGAGCGCCGAAGCGCGCATGGCCCGCTTCGGCCGCGCTCCGGGACAGCGCAACATGGCGACACTGGGCATGATGGATGAAATCCGCCATGGCCAGATCCAGCTGTTCTTCCCGCACGAACTGGTTTCGAAGGATCGCCAGTTCGACTGGGCGTTCAAGGCTTACGATACCAACGAGTGGGCGATGATCGCCGCCCGTCACATGTTCGACGACATCATGATGACGCGCAGCGCCGTCGGTGTCGGTCTGATGCTGACGTTCGCGTTCGAGACCGGCTTCACCAACATGCAGTTTCTGGGCTTGGCGGCCGACGCGGCGGAAGCGGGCGACTGGACGTTCTCGAGCCTGATCTCGAGCGTGCAGACGGACGAATCGCGCCATGCCCAGATCGGTGGGCCGCTGATTCCGATCCTGGTCAAGAACGGCAAGAAGGACGTTGCGCAGCGCATGATCGATGTCGCCTTCTGGCGCTCGTGGAAGCTGTTCTCGGTCCTGACCGGTCCGATCATGGACTACTACACGCCGCTGCATCATCGCAAGCAGTCGTTCAAGGAGTTCATGCAGGAGTGGATCGTGACGCAGTTCGAGCGTTCGATCATCGACCTGGGCCTCGAGCGTCCGTGGTATTGGGACAAGTTCCTCGAAGAACTAGACGAACAGCACCATGGCATGCATCTGGGCGTCTGGTTCTGGCGTCCGACGGTGTTCTGGAACCCGGCTGCCGGCATGACGCCGGAAGAGCGCCAGTGGCTCGAAGAAAAGTATCCGGGCTGGAACGAAACCTGGGGTCAGTGCTGGGACGTCATCACCGAGAACCTCGTCGAAGGCCGTCGCGAGCTGACGTATCCGGAGACGCTGCCGACGGTTTGCAACATGTGCCAGCTGCCTATCAACTACACGCCGGGCGACGCATGGAAGGTTCGTGATTATCCGCTGGACTACAACGGACGCACGTATCACTTCTGCTCCGAGGGCTGCAAGTGGTGCTTCGAGACCGAGCCGGAGCGCTATGCCGGACACATGACGCTCGTCGATCGCTTCCTCGATGGCCAGGTCCAGCCGATGACGCTCGAAGGCGCGCTGCAGTACATGGGACTCGCGCCGGGCGAAATCGGTGAAGACGCCCACAACTATGCGTGGGCCGAGCACTATCGTCCTGAGCAGAAGGCGGCAAGCTGAGCTGAGCTGAGGTGAGTGGAAGTCACGACAGGCTCGCTCGGTATGAGCGCCGGCGGGCCTGTCGATCAGAAAATTGAAAATAGAGGAGCGAGATCAGTGGCCTTATTTCCGATGAACGTCAATGTACAGGGCGACTTCGTCCTGCAGCTCGTCGCGGTCGATACCGACAACACGATGGACGAAGTTGCCGCTGCGGCAGCCCATCACTCCGTGGGACGTCGTGTGAAGCGCCAGCCCGGCAAGATCCTGCGGGTCCGCAAGCAGGGCAGCGAGCAGCTGCTGCCGCGCGACATGAAGGTGAGCGAGTCTGGCATCAGGCCCATGGACTGCGTCGAAGTGGTCTGGGAAACCTCGGTTCAAGGCTCATAGGAGAGTTGCCAGTGGCATATGTGAAAGTGTGCAAGGTGGATGACCTTTGGGAAGGCGAAATGGAATCCTTCGAGGTCAACGGCCGCGAAGTGCTCGTCGTCTGGCCCAACGATGGTTCCATCTGTGCGTTCCAGGGCATTTGCCCGCACCAGGATATTCCGCTCATCGAAGGCAAGTTCGATGGCAAGAACATCATCTGCCGTGCGCATCAATGGGTGTTCGACGGCAGCAACGGAAAAGGCCTCAATCCGTCCGATTGCCGGCTCGCCGAATACCCGGTCAAGGTCGAAGGCGAAGACGTGATGATCGAAACGGAGGGTGTCGATCCGCTATTCGCTCACAGCTGAACCACTATAAAAACACTACCGCCATCCGCATGGCGGCGAGGAGAACGAACAAGATGAGCAACACTGGGAAAGAGAGTTACCTCAACAATTCGGTTGGGCCGATCCTGCGTCAGGGGCCGCTAGCCGCGGCCGTGGCCGAAGCCGCAGAGGTGGACAATCCGGGCAAAACGATCATCGTCGTCGACAATCTGGCCTACGTCCGCATCCAGACCGAAGAAGAGATGATCATCCGCCGCGAAACCGTCGAAGAGATGCTCGGCCGGCCTTTCAAGATGAGCCAACTCGAGATCGATCTTTCGTCGTTCGCAGGACGCATCGAAGTCACCAACGATTACGCCCGCTTCTATTTCGAGAAGCGGGTCTGACACGCAGGCAGTACCGAGGAGAACACGCGTGAGCCAAGTAGAAGTCCTGAAGCCGCTGAAGACCTGGAGCCATCTGGCGAAGCGTCGGCGCAAGCCCAGCGAGTATGAGATCGTCACCGCCAATCTGCACTTCAGCACCAATAATCCGAACGCGCCTTGGGAGCTCGATCCCGAGATGCCGATGAATCGCTGGTACAAGCGCTATCGCAATGCCAGCCCGCTGCGACACGACGACTGGAACGCTTTCCGCGATCCGGACGAACTCGTCTATCGCACCTACAACATGCTGCAGGACGGCCAGGAGAGCTACGTCTACGGCCTGCTCGATCAGTTCAACGAGCGTGAGCACGACAAGTCCCTCGACCCGCACTGGGCGGGAACGCTGGCTCGCCTGTACACGCCGGCGCGGTATCTGTTCCATACGCTGCAAATGGCTTCGGTCTACCTGATGCAGATCGCGCCGGCGAGCACGATCTCGAACTGCGCGGCTTTCCAGGGCGCCGATTCGCTGCGCTGGCTCAGTCACACCGCCTACCGCACCAAGGAGCTGTCGGTGCAGTTCCCCGACAAGGGGTTCGGTCGCGACGAGCGCTTCTATTGGGAGAACGATGCAGCTTGGCAGGGCCTGCGCGAGCTCATGGAAAAAGTCCTGATCACCTACGACTGGGCGGAAGCCTTCGTGGCCCTGGACCTGGTGGCCAAGCCGGCGATCGAGGAAACCGTGCTGCGCAGGCTCGGCGAGTCGGCACGGCACAACGGCGATATGCTGCTGGCTATGCTGATCGATGCCCAGCTGGTCGATTCGGCCCGCCATCGTCGCTGGTCGACCGCACTCGTCAAGCAGGCCCTGCAGACGCCGGGCAATGCCGAAGTCCTCAAGGACTGGGTCAAGAAATGGGAGCCGCTCGCCGACAAGGCGATTCAGGCTTATGCGAGCGCCATTCCGGATACGGTCGATGCGGCCTCGGCGGCGATTCAGGCGACGCGGGATTTCCGCCGCAGCCTCGAACTCGCCTAACTTCATCCAGACGGAACGTGGCCTCCGCCAGTGCGGCGGCCCGTTCTATTCGAGATCATCTGATGGACTCTTCCCGAATTTCGATCGACGGGACCGATATCGCGTTCGCGCAGGACGGCCAGGACACCGTCTTGCGTGCCGCATTGCGCGCGGGTATCGGCTTTCCGTATGAGTGTGCTTCAGGCGGCTGCGGAAGCTGCAAGTTCGATCTGGTCAGCGGTGCGGTCGACAATCTCTGGCCCGAGGCGCCCGGCCTGACCGACAGGGACAGGCGCAAGCAGCGTCTGCTGGCCTGCCAGTGCCGGGCACGGGGCGATCTGTGCATCAAGGTGCGGCCGAGCCAGGAGAGCAAACCCCTCGTCCTTCCTCGCCGTCGCACCGCGAAGCTCGCCGGCATCACCGACATCACGCACGATATCCGCGAGTTCCGCTTCGTAACCGATTCGGCCGCCGAATTCCTGCCTGGGCAGTTTGCGCTGCTCGACATTCCCGGAATCCCGACGCCCCGGGCGTATTCGATGTCGAACATCGCCAACGACGCGGGCCAATGGCATTTCCAGATTCGTCGCGTACGCGAGGGCAAGGCCACCGCCGCGTTGTTCGACCGGCTCGAACCCGGCGACGTGATCGGGCTCGACGGCCCCTACGGCCTGGCCTGGCTGCGCCAAGACAACGAACGCGACCTGATCTGCATCGCCGGAGGCTCGGGCCTGGCGCCGATGGTATCGATCGCGCGTGGGGCATCGGCCGCCGGGTTGTTGGACAAGCGCAAACTGCATTTCTACTACGGTGCCCGCACCGCAGCGGATGTCTGCGGGGAGCACCTGCTCGGAGAACTGCCCGAATTCGCCTCGAAGCTGCATTTTCATCCGGTGGTATCGATGCCCGAATCGTCCGCACTCTGGAGCGGGGCGATCGGTTTCGTTCATCAGCAGGTCGAACAGGATTTCGGTTCGCGACTCGCCGATCATGAGTTCTATTTCGCAGGCCCGCCGCCGATGACGCAGTCGCTGCAGGAAATGCTCATGGTGCAGTACAAAGTGCCGTTTTCGCAGATTCACTACGATCGTTTCTTCTGACCATCGTCAGGGAGAGCCTCGACCATGACGCATCATGCAGGTGGTTGTGTTTGCGGAGCGATTCGCTACCAGCTGGATAGCGAGCCCTTGTTCGTCGTGAAATGTCACTGCCGCGATTGCCAGCGATCGAGCGGAACGGACGGTGCGGTGGTGATGGGCGTGGCGAGCAAGTCCTTCCGGATCACCACGGGTCAGCCCGCCTCGTATCCGTACACGGGCGACAGCGGACAAGCGGTCGAGCGTTTTTTCTGCTCGGCCTGCGGCGCTCCCCTCTATACCAAGGCGGCGGCGGCCGAAGGCCTGCGCTTCGTTCGGCTGGTGAGTCTCGACGACAGCGACGCTTATGCGCCGGGCGCGCACATCTACTGCGCGAGCGCCAAGCCCTGGACGTTCGCCACGTTGCCGAAGTTCGATCTGATGCCGCCGAGCTGAGCCAGCCCGAGGTTCGGTCGCGACACCGCATGCGATATCGCACAGGACTCGGCCCGCCCATGGCGGAGTCCTGGCGCTCACGGCGACCGCAGGTGCGGGCACCGTGGACGACGCCGAGGCCTAGTCCGCCTCCACCGACCAGCCGCCGCCGAGCGCTTGGATCAGCGCCACCGCCGTGGTCTGGCGCTGCAGCGCGGCTTGCACGAGCGAGCGGCGCGAGGACAGTGCCGAGGCCTGGGCGGTGACCACTTCGCTGTAGGCGACCTGGCCGGCGCGGTACTGGTTGACCATGAGCTGCTCGTTGCGGTCGGCCACTTCGGAGGCCTGCTGGCGCAGGCCGTACTGGCGCTCGAGCACGCGGGTTCCGCTGAGCTGGTCTTCGACGTTCTGGAACGCGGTCAGCACGGTCTGGCGATAGGTGGCGACCGACTGGTTGTAGGCCGCCTGCACCTGGTCCATGCGCGCGCCGCGGGCGCCGAAATCGAACAGCGTCTGCGAGATCGAAGCGCCGATCGACCACAGCAGCGTGGAGGCATCGAACAGATCGCTCACCTTCTGCGACGAGCTGCCGTACGAAGCCGACAGCGACAGGCTCGGGAAATACGCCGAGCGCTGGATGCCGATCTGCTCGTTGGCCATCGCCACCTGGCGCTCGGCCGCGGCGATGTCCGGGCGGCGCTGCATGAGGGTCGACGGCAGGCTCAGCGGAACCTGCGGCACCACGCCGTTCCACTCGGCCGGCGGCAGCTTGAAGCTCGCCGGCGTCTTGCCGAGCAGCACCGCGATGGCGTGTTCGAGCTGATCGCGCTGCAAGGCCATGCCGGCGAGGTCGGCTTGCGTTCCGTAGAGCTGCGTCTGCGCCGACAGCACGTCCGACAACGCGGCGACGCCGACCGAATGGCGGTTCTTGGCGATCTGCAGCGAGCGCTCATAGCCTTCGAGCGTGGCCTTGAGCAGCTCGATCTCGGCGTCGGTCTCGCGCAGCGACAGGTAGTTGGTGACGAGCTCGCCCTGAGCCGACAGCGTCGCCGAGGCGAGATCCGCCGCGCTGGCCTGGGCCGAAGCGTTCGCGTTGTTGAGCGTGCGGCGCAGGCGGCCCCAGACATCGGGCTCCCAGCTCGCACCGATGCTCGCGCGAAAGCTGTTGCGAATGGTGTCGCCGCCCGCGATCACCGAGGTTCCGCCATTCTGGTCGGTGACGATGCGGCTGCTGCCGGAGCCGCCGCTGTCCGCGCGCGTGGCGTTGCCGGTCAGCGACAGTGTCGGGAACAGGCCCGCGCGCTGCTCGCGCACCACCGCGCGCGCCTGCTCGTACGCCGCCTGCGCGGCCGCGATGTTCTGGTTCGAAACCTTCAGCTGCGCGGCGAGATCGTCGAGCACCGGGTCGTTGAACAGCTTCCACCAGCCGTCGCGATCGATTGCATCGTTGGGCTGGGCCGCGATCCAGCCTTCGGCTTCCTTGTAGTTCTCGGGCGTCTTGAATTCGGGGCGCACGTAATCGGGGCCGACGGCACAGCCGGCCAGCGCCACCGCGAGCGCCGCCGCGCTGCAATGCAGCGCGAACTTCGACGTCGACGATCCCCATCTTTTCAGCATTCTCGTGCACTCCATCGAACCGCATTCATCGGCTGCGTTCATCAGACCGCGCCGGGCAGATCGCCATGACGCGCAAGCCGGCTTTCGTCCGGACGCTTGCGACGCAGTCGATCCATGTAAACGTAGACCACGGGCGTGGTCAGCAAGGTCAGCAGCTGGCTCGCCACGAGCCCGCCGATGATCGCGACGCCGAGCGGCTGGCGCAGCTCCGAGCCTTCGCCGATGCCGGCCGCGAGCGGCAGCGCGCCGAGCGCGGCGGCCAGCGTGGTCATGATGATCGGGCGAAAGCGCAGCAGGCAGGCTTCGCGCACCGCTTCGATCGCGCTGAGTCCGCGCGAACGCTCGGCCTCGAGCGCGAAATCGATGATCAGGATCGCGTTCTTCTTGACGATGCCGATCAGCAGGAACAGGCCGATCAGCGCGATCAGCGAAAACTCCATGTTGAGCAGCATCAGCGCAAGCACCGCGCCGACGCCGGCCGACGGCAGCGTCGACAACACCGTGATCGGATGCACGTAGCTCTCGTAGAGCACGCCAAGCACGATGTAGATGACGACGATGGCCGCGAGGATCAGCATCGGCTGACGGCGGTTGGATTCCTCGAACGCGCGCGCCGTGCCCTGGAAGCTGCCGGCGACGCGCGTCGGCATGCCGATGCTCGCTTCGGATTGCTTCACCGCGTTCTTGGCGTCGGACAGCGAAGCGCCTTCGCCGAGGTTGAACGAGATCGTCGTCGCCAGGGTGGCGTCCTGGTGGCGCACCGACGTCGCGGCCGCGCGTTCGCTGACCGTCGAGATCGCCGCGAGCGGCACCATCGTCGCGGTCGCCGTGTTGAGCGCGCTGCCGGTGGAAGGATCGCGCAGCGCCGGATTGGCGACGCTGGCCTGCTGCGTATTGGCGCTGGTGTCGGTGATCCTCGCTGGCACGTAGACGTCGTTGAGCGCCTCGGGCCCCTGGCGATAGCGCTGGGCGAGTGCCAGCACCACGCTGTACTGGTTGATGTCCTCGTAGATCGTCGCCGCCGAGCGCTGGCCGAAGGCGTTGTAGAGCGCGTTGTCGACCGCGCGCGGCGTGATGCCGAAGCGCGAAGCGGTGTCGCGGTCGATGGTCACGAAGGTCTCCACCGCGTTCTCTTCGAGATCGGTGTTGACGTCCTCCATGCCCGGATAGGCTTGGAGCGCGTCGGCGAGCCTGCCGGCCCAGAGCTTGAGCTCGGCCGCGTCGTCGCCCTTGAGCGTGTACTGGTAGCTCGCGTTGCTCGATCGCCCGCCCATGCGCAGATCCTGCACCGGGTTCAGGAAGGTGTTCACGCCCGCCACCTGCGCGAGCTGCGGGCGCAAGCGCGCGATCACCGCCTGGCCGGATTCGTGATTGCGCTCGGCTTGTGGCTTGAGGTCGATGAACATGAAGCCGCCGCCGGCCCGGCGTCCACCCGTGAAGCCCACCACCGTCGACACCGCCGGATCCTTGCGGATGATGTCGACGATCTGCCGGAGCTTGTCGCGCATGAGCGTGAACGAAATGCTCTGGTCGGCGCGCAGGCCGCCCATGATCTGCCCCGAATCCTGCTGCGGAAAAAAGCCCTTCGGCGCGATCATGAACAGGTAGACGTTGAGCGCGACCACCGCCGCGAGCAGCAGCATCACGAGCGCGCGCTGGTCGAGTGCCCAGTCGAGTGATTTTTCGTAGACGCGCAGGGTCCTGTCGAAGCCCGATTCGGCCCAGCGCGCGAGTCGGCTCGGCGATTTCTGCTTGTCCTCGCTGCGCAGAAAATGCGCGCAGAGCATCGGCGTGGTGGTCAGCGAAATGACCAGCGAGATCATCACCGACACCGACAGCGTGATCGCGAATTCGCGGAACAGGCGGCCCGGCTGGCCGCCCATGAACAGCAGCGGGATGAACACCGCGACCAGCGACAGGCTGATCGACAGCACCGTGAAGCCCACTTCGCGAGCGCCGAGCAGCGCGGCCTGCACGCGGCTCATGCCGGCTTCGATGTGGCGGCTGGTGTTCTCGAGCACGACGATGGCGTCGTCGACGACGAAGCCGGTCGCCACCGTGAGCGCCATCAGCGACAGGTTGTTGAGCGAAAAATCGAGCAGCACCATGACGCCGAAAGTGCCCATCAGCGACACCACCGTCGCCACCGCCGGAATCACCGTCGCGCGGAAATTGCGCAAAAACACGCTGACCACGAGCACGACGAGAATCACCGAGATGATCATCGTCAGCTCGATCTCGTGCAGCGAGGCGCGGATCGAGTTCGTGCGATCCGACGCGACCTGCAGCGTGATCTCCTCCGGAATCTGCTCCTGCAACTGCGGCAGCTGCGCGCGCACCGCATCGACCGCGGCGATCACGTTGGCGCCCGGCTTCTTCCTGAGCAGCACGATCACGGCTTCCTGGCCGTTGAACAGGCCGATCGTGCGCTCGTCGTTCGGCCCGCTCGTCACCGTGGCGACGTCGGACAGCCGCACCGGCGCGCCGTTCTTCCAGGCCACCACCATGTTCTGGTATTCGGCTGCATCGCGACCGAGCGTGTTGGTGTAGATCTGGAAGTGCTGTCCGTCGCCTTCGATCGCGCCCTTGGGCCGATTGGCGTTGGCCGATTCGATCGCCGCGCGCACGTCCTCGAGGCTCACGCCGAACCGGTTCAGCGCGAACGGCACCAGGTCGACGCGCACCGCGGGCAGCGAGCTGCCGCCGATCTCCACTTCGCCGATGCCCGGTACCTGCGCGAGCTTCTGCTGCAGCACGTTGCTGACGACGTCGTAGATCTCGCCGGTGCTCTTGGTCCTGGACGTCAGCGCCAGCACCATGATCGGCGAATCCGACGGATTGGCCTTGGTGTACGAGGGGTTGCTGCGCAGGGTCGCGGGCAGGTCCGCGCGCGTCGCGCTGATGGCGGCCTGCACTTCGCGCGCGGCGCTGTCGATGTTGCGATCGAGATCGAACTGCAGCGTCACCTCGGTGCTGCCGGTTCCGCTGCGCGAGGTCAGCTCGTTGACGCCCGCGATGGTGCCGAGCCGGCGTTCGAGCGGGGTGGCGACGCTCGTCGCCATCGTTTCGGGACTCGCGCCGGACAGCGAGGCCGAGACGTTGATGACCGGAAAATCGACCTGCGGCAGCGGCGCCACCGGCAGCACGAAGAAGCCGACGACGCCCGACAGCGCGACGCCGATCGTCAGCAGCACGGTCGCGATCGGTCGGCGGATGAAAGGCGCGGAGAGATTCATCGACGTGCGATCAGTGCGAGGCGGCGGGCTCGACCGCGCGACGATCGCGCAGGCGACGGCCGAGCCGGTCGAAGGCCAGGTAGATCACCGGCGTCGTGAACAGCGTCAGCGCCTGGCTGACGACCAGGCCGCCGAAGATCGCGATGCCGAGCGGACGGCGCAGCTCCGAGCCTTCGCCCATGCCGAACATCAGCGGCACCGCGGCGAACAGCGCGGCGAGCGTGGTCATGATGATCGGACGGAAACGCAACAGCGCGGCCTGGTGGATCGCATCGCGCGCGGCCAGCCCCTGATCGCGCTCGGCCTCGATCGCGAAGTCGATCATCATGATCGCGTTCTTCTTGACGATGCCGATCAGCAGGATGATGCCGATGATGCCGATCACGCCGAGATCGCTGCCGGTGATCATGAGCATCAGCAGCGCGCCGACCCCGGCCGACGGCAGCGTCGACAGGATCGTCAGCGGATGCACGTAGCTTTCGTACAGCACGCCGAGCACGATGTAGACGCAAACGATCGCCGCGAGGATCAGCCACAGCTGATTGCTGAGCGATTTCTCGTACGCGCTCGATGCGCCGAGAAAAGTCAGGCCGACGCTGCCGGGCATCTTGATGTCTTGCGCGGTCTTGCGGATCGCCGCCACCGCGTCGCCGAGTGCGACGCCGTCCGCGGTGTCGAAGCCGATCGTCGTCGCCGGATACTGCGCGACGTGTGTGACCTGCAGCGGCGATTCGCGCTCGGTCACCTTGGCGAAGGCCGACAGCGGCACCGGGCCGCCCGGTGACTGCAGGTGCAGCAGGTTCAGCGATTCGGGCCGTGTGAGCAGGTCGGGCTTGGCTTCGAGAATCACGCGGTACTGGTTGGTCTCGGTGAAGATCGTCGAGATGATGCGCTGGCCGAAGGCACTGTAGAGCGCGTCGTCGACGGCCGATGCGGTGATCGACAAGCGCGCGGCGGTGTCGCGATCGATGTCGATGTAGGCCGCGCGCCCCTTGGCGCCCGCGTCGGTGATGGCGGTGCGCAGCTCGGGCAGGCCCTGCAGCGCCTGCGTGAGCTTCTGCGCCCATTCCGTCACCGTCGCGGTGTCCGAGCCTTCGAGCGAGACGCGGTATTGCGTCGGCCCGGTTTCGGCGTCGATGGTCAGATCTTGCGTCGGCTGCAGAAACAGTTGCACGCCCGCGACTTTCGCCACCCGATCGCGCAGTCGCTGCATGATCTCGTCCTGCGAGCCGCTGCGTTCATCCTTGAGATTGATCAGCATGCGGCCGGTATGCAGCATCGCGTTGTTGGCGCCGTCGACGCCGATGAAGGAGGCGAGGTTGGCCACCGCTTCGTCATCGAGGATCGCGCGCGCCGCGGCCTGCTGCAGCTGCGCCATGCGCGCGTACGACACCGATTCGTCGGCCTGCGTGCGCGCCTGCAGCTGGCCGGTGTCCTGCGTCGGGAACAGGCCTTTGGGAATCACCACGTAGAGCAGCGCGGTCAGCACGAGCGTGGCGAGCGCGACGAGCAGCGTGAGCCGCTGATGCGCGAGCACCCAGCTGAGCCAGCCGGCGTAGCGCTGCACGATGCGATCGAAACCGTGCTGCACTTTCGCCCCGATGCCTTTCGTCGGATGCAGGCTCGTCGGCTTGAGCCAGCGTGCGGCGAGCATCGGCACGAGCGTCAGCGAGACGATGGCCGAGATCAGGATGGTGATCGCGAGCGTGACCGCGAATTCGCGGAACAGGCGGCCGACGACATCGCCCATGAACAGCAGCGGGATCAGCACCGCGACCAGCGAGATCGTCAGCGAGATGATGGTGAAGCCGATCTCGCTCGCGCCCTTGAGCGCGGCTTCGAAGGGCTTGGCTCCGCGTTCGAGATGGCGCGCGATGTTCTCGATCACCACGATCGCGTCGTCGACGACGAAGCCGGTCGCGATCGTCAGCGCCATCAGGCTCAGGTTGTTGAGGCTGTAGCCGAGCAGGTACATGAGCCCGCAGGTGCCGATCAGCGAAATCGGCACCGACAGGCTGGCGATCAGCGTTGCCTGCGGGCTGTGCAGGAAGAAGAAGATCACCAGCACCACCATCACCACGGCGAGCACGAGCTCGATCTGCACGTGATGCACCGAGGCGCGGATGCCGGTGGTGCGGTCGGCGAGGATGTTGAGCTCGACGCTGGCCGGCAGCGTGTCCTGCAAGTCGCCGAGGCGCGCCTTGATCGCGTCGACGGTCTTGATGACGTTGGCGCCCGGCTGGCGCTGCACGTTGATGATGATGGCCGGCTGCAGGCCGGCCCAGGCGCCGAGCTTCACGTTCTCGGCCGCCTCGACCACGTTGGCGACCTCGTGCAGCCGCACCGGCGCGTTGTTGGTGTAGGCGACGACGAGGTTCTGGTAGTCATCGACCGTTAGCAGCTGGTCGTTGGCATTGATCGTGTACGCGCGCGCCGGCCCATCGAAGCTGCCCTTGGCGCTGTTGGCGTTGGCCGCGTTGATCGCCGATTCGAGCGTGGCGAGCGTGATGCCGTACGAGGCCAGGGCCTGCGTATCGGCCTGGATCCGCACCGACGGCCGCTGTCCGCCCGACATCGTCACCAGGCCCACGCCCGAGACCTGGCTGATCTTGAGCGCGAGCCGCGTGTCGGCGAGGTTGCGTACCTCGGTCAGCGGCAAGGTCTTGCTCGTCAGCGCGAGCGTGAGCACCGGCGCGTCGGCCGGATTGACCTTGGCGTAGACGGGCGGGGCGGGCAGGTCGGCCGGCAGCAGGTTGTTGGCGCCGTTGATCGCGGCCTGCACCTCCTGTTCGGCCACATCGAGCGCCTCGGTGAGCCCGAACTGCAGCGTGATGATCGAGGCACCCGCCGTGCTGACCGAGCTCATGCGCTGCAGGCCGGCCACTTCGCCGAGTTCGCGTTCGAGCGGGGCGGTGACGGTCTGGCTCATGACTTCCGGGCTCGCGCCCGGGTACAGCGTCTGCACCTGGATGGTCGGGTAGTCGACCTCGGGCAGTGCCGAGAGCGGCAGCAGCCTGAAGGCGACGAGCCCGGCCAGCACGATGCCGAGCATGAGCAGGGCGGTCGCGACGGGCCGCTCGATGAAGGGGCGCGAGGGATTCATGATGTCGGCGGTCGTGATCCGTGCCCGGGCTCAGGGCGCGCCGGGCGGAGGACCACCGGCGCCGCCACCGGGCCCACCGCCCGGCGGTCCGCCCTCGCCGTTGTTGCGACGACGGCGGCGCTCGCCCTGGCCTTGGCCCTGGTTCGGACGCTGGCCCGGCGTGAACTGCCTCGGCTTGTCGCCCGGCAGCGTCACCTGCGCGCCTTCCTTCAGGCGATCGCCGCCTTCGGTGACGATCTGGTCACCCGGTTTCAGGCCTTCGAGCACCTGCACCTTGTCGGTGGTGACCTGGCCGCGCTTGATGTTGCGCTGGGTCACCGTCTTGTCGGCCTGGATCAGCCAGACGAAGTCGCCATTGCTGCCGTTGCGCACGGCCGCGGCCGGCACCACCACCGCGTCCCTGATCGTGCGCAGCGTGAGCCGCAGGTTCACGAACTGGCTCGGGAACAGCGTGTTCTCGGCGTTCTGGAACCGCGCCTTGGCGCGCACCGTGCCGGTGTCGGTGTTGACGACGTTGTCGAGCGTCAGGAATTGGCCCTGCGCGAGCGTGCTGGTGCGCGTGCGGTCGAGCGCGGCCGCGGCGAGTTTCTCGCCGCGGCCGACGGGTTCGAAGATCTCGTTGGCGCGATCCTGTGGCACCGTGAAGGCGACATCGGTCGGCGCGATCTGCGTCACCACCACGATGCCGCTGGCGTCGCCGGCGCCGATGTAGTTGCCGATGTCGATCACACGCAGACCGACGCGCCCCGCGACCGGTGATTTGACCTCGGAGAAATCGAGATTGAGCCGGGCGGAGCCGACCGCCGCGCGATCGGCCGCGACCGTGCCTTCGAGCTGTTTGACGGTCGCCGCCTGCGCATCGACCTCCTGCTCGGCGATCGAATCCTGGCCCAGCAGCGTACGGAAGCGTTCGAGCTGCAGCCTGGCGTTCTGCAGCTGCGCCTCGTCGCGCTGCAGCGCGCCTTCGGCCTGGGCCAGCGCCATCTGGAACGGCCGGCGGTCGATCACCGCGAGCACCTGGCCCTTGCTGACGAGCTGTCCTTCGGTGAAGCGGATCTCGGTGATCACGCCCGACACCTGCGGGCGCACGGTGACGGTCGCGATCGGCGTCACCGTGCCGAGCGCCTCGAGCACCACCGGAATGTCCTGCGTGCTCGTCTCGGCGACACCCACGGTGGTCGAAAAACCACCCCCCGGAAAGCCCATGCCGCCCATACCGCGCGGACTGTTGCTGTTACGCTGGCCGAGATACCAGGCCAGGCCGGCGAGCCCGGCGATCACCAGCAACACCACCATCAGACTGACGAGTCTGACCTTGCCCGATGCGCGCGTGAACGCGCGCGCCGCATGCATCGTCGCCGAATTTCTTTGCATTGATTTTTCTCAGGAGAAGCTTGCACAAGGCCGTCCGCCTTGGCGGTGCGCATCGTAGGACGTAACTGTGCAGGAAATTTGCACCCGTCACGGGCACAATAGCGTGCTGACGCGTTACAACGGATTGTCCGTCGGTAAAGTTTTGCAAACGTGCGCTTCACGAATCCTTACGAAGGCATGCTGCGGTTCACCGCGGAGAGATGGCAGAGTGGTCTATTGCGGCGGTCTTGAAAACCGCTGAACCGCAAGGTTCCGGGGGTTCGAATCCCTCTCTCTCCGCCAATTTCCCGTGGGCTTGAGCCCAAGACGTAACAGTCCGATAACGGAAATCAAGGGCGGGAAATCTGCCGATCGCTCACGTTCACGCCGTGGCCTTCGTGGGCTGGCAGATCGTTCTGAGCTTGCAGATTCTGCTGGTTCGTCGCCGAAGCACTCCACTGCACCGTCGCGCCTCGGCGATGGCGCGATGGTGCCGCTGGGAATTGCGACGGCTTTTATGGTCGATGCCACCAAGATCGGGCGCCCTGGTTCCGCCCGCGTTCTTCACCTGGGTGGCCGGTTTCGCTGCGATGAGTGGCGCTGCCCGGCAGCTGCTGGCGTTTTCCTGGCGGCGCCTGCGCCCTTGCGGCTTCGACCGCGCGGCAGCGGTCTTCTTCAGGCCCGCATCTTGAACTCCGGATCGTCGCCACGCGCCGCCACCGTAACGGCCGGCTTCTTTGCTTCGACCGACACCGGCTTGATGCGCTGGCTGCAGCTGGTAACGGAATCGTCGGCCAGGCAATCGACGAAGGCCTGGGCCGATTGCTCGTCGGCGAAGTGATAAATCTTGTTGCCGTCCTCGACGGCGGTTCCCTTGCGTACGGCCATGTCGCTCTCCCTGGTATGTGGTACTGCGCCGGCATCATAAACCCTGCGGTTCAGGGTTCAGTTATGGCATTTGGCGTAGACCGGAAGGCCAGCCTGCGAGGAGATTCACCATGAAAATCACCGCCGCGTTGCTTGCCGCCGGGCTTGCCGGTGCCAGTTTCGGTGCCTGCTCACAAGATCCGATGAAGATGCCGAACGATCCGACCACCGCACCGAGCCCCGAGATGCTCAAGCTCGACAAGGACGGCGACGGCGTCGTCAGCAGAAAGGAAGCGGACGCCAAGCTCGCGAAGAACTGGGACCAGTGGGATGCGAACAAGGACGGCGTGATCGATGCGGTCGAATTCGCGGCCAAGGGCATGCCGTCGCAGCCGCAGGGCGGCCTGCAGCACTGAGTCGCGTCGAGCGCCGCGCAACGGAAAAAGCCTCGCGATCGCGAGGCTTTTTCGTGACGGCTGCAAAGCGAAAACCGAAGCTCAGTCGCCCTGCAACTGCTGCAGGATCGCCGGATTCTCGAGCGTCGAAGTGTCCTGCGTGATCTGCTCGCCCTTGGCGATCGAGCGCAGCAGGCGGCGCATGATCTTGCCCGAGCGCGTCTTCGGCAAGTTGTCGGCGAAGCGGATGTCCTTGGGCTTGGCGATCGGGCCGATCTCCTTGCCGATCCAGTCGCGCAGCGCGGCGGCCGTCTTCTTGGCCTCGTCGCCGGTCGGGCGCGCGCCCTTGAGCACGACGTAGGCACAGATCGCCTCGCCGGTGGTGTCGTCCGGACGGCCGACCACGGCCGCTTCGGCGACCAGCGGATTGGCCACCAGCGCGGACTCGATCTCCATCGTGCCGAGGCGGTGACCCGAGACGTTCAGCACGTCGTCGATGCGGCCCATGATCGTGAAGTAGCCGGACTTTTCGTCGCGGATCGCGCCGTCGCCAGCCAGATACAGGCGGCCGCCGAGTTCGGCCGGGAAGTAGGCCTTGGCGAAGCGATCGGGATCGTTCCAGATGGTGCGGATCATCGACGGCCACGGACGCTTGACCACCAGCACGCCGCCTTGGCCATTGGGCAGGTCGTGGCCGGTCTCGTCGACGATGGCGGCCATGATGCCGGGCAGCGGCAGCGTGCAGGAGCCCGGAACCAGCGGCGTTGCGCCGGGCAGCGGCGTGATCATCTGGCCGCCGGTTTCGGTCTGCCAGAAGGTGTCGACGATCGGGCAGCGCTCGTGGCCCACTTCGCGGTGGTACCACATCCAGGCTTCGGGGTTGATCGGCTCGCCGACCGAGCCGAGCAGGCGCAGCGACGACAGGTCGTAGCTCTTCGGGTGCACCTTGGCGTCGGATTCGCTGGCCTTGATCAGCGAGCGGATCGCGGTCGGCGCGGTGTAGAAGATGGTCGCCTTGTGGCGCTGGATCATGTCCCAGAAGCGGCCGGCGTTCGGGTACGTGGGCACGCCTTCGAACACGATCTGCGTCGCGCCGGCCGCGAGCGGGCCGTAGGCGATGTAGGTGTGGCCGGTGATCCAGCCGATGTCGGCCGTGCACCAGAACACGTCGCTGGGCTTCAGGTCGAAAGTCCAGTGCATGGTCAGCTTGGCCCACAGCAGATAGCCCGCGGTGGCGTGCTGCACGCCCTTGGGCTTGCCGGTGGAGCCCGAGGTGTAGAGCACGAACAGCGGATGCTCGGCCTCGATGGCCACGGCCTCGCACTGTTCCGGCTGGTTCTGCACGAGCTCGTGCAGCCAGCGATCCTTGGCGTTCCAGGCGATCTCGCCGCCGGTGCGCTTGTAGACGAGCACGTGCTCCACGGCCTCGCAGCCGCCCATCGCGAGCGCTTCGTCGGCGATGCTCTTGAGCGGCAGCGACTTGCCTCCGCGAACCTGGCCATCGGCGGTGATCAGCACTTTGGCGCCGATGTCGACCAGGCGCTCCTGCAAAGACTTGGCCGAAAAGCCGCCGAACACCACCGAATGCGTCACGCCGAGCCGCGCGCAGGCTTGCATGGCGACTACGCCTTCGATCGACATCGGCATGTAGATGACCGCGCGATCGCCCTTGGCGAGGCCCAGCGACTTCAGGCCGTTGGCGAACTTGCAGACCCGGCGGTGCAGGTCGGCGTAGCTGACGTGCGTCACTTCGCCGCCGTCGGCTTCGAAGATGATTGCGGTGCGATCGCCGCGGCCGGCTTCGATGTGGCGATCGAGACAGTTGTACGAGGCATTGAGCTTGCCGTCGTCGAACCAGCGGTAGAACGGGGCCTTGCTCTCGTCGAGCGTGCGCGTGAACGGCTGGCTCCAGGCCAGCTGCTCGCGCGCGAGGCGAGCCCAGAAGCCGGTGTAGTCGGCCTCGGCTTCGGCGCAGAGGGCGTTGTAGCCCTCCATGCCGCGGATATTGGCCTGGGCGACGAAATCGGCCGGAGGCGGAATCAGGCGGGTTTCGTTGAGTACCGAGGTGATTTGACTCATGCAGCTTCTCCACAGGGCTGGCGGGCGCGGCGCGAACTCTCTATCCGGAGTCGCTGGTCGCGAGGTTCTCTGGCGGCACTATCGGCGCCCGAACCGAATTCGGCGCGCCACGAGGGGAAAAGCTTACTACCCGATGGCGGACATATCGGCTGAATACGACTAACGACTAAGGAAGTTTACGGATTGGTGACCTGTAGCGGCCTATCGCATCCGTCTGCGCGCGTCGGGCTAGCCGAGCCTGCGTTGCCCGCCCTAGCGACGGCCACGTCTCCTCCTGGTGGCTTTGTCCCGACTCACCCGCCGTCACTCCTCCGGATGCTGTCGGAGCATTGCGGGCCACTAGCCGAAGACCACCATGCTCTGCCGGCTCAGCATCGCCGGGCTGCCGTCGGGCGCCCAGATCATCGCGGTCTGGCTGGTGTAGCCGTCGGCGGCCGAGAGCACTTCGGCGTCGAAGCGCCAGCCCTGCAGCGGCAAATGGTCGTAGCGATCGGCGAGCAGTTCGAGCATCCAGGTCATCGAGCTGCCCGGCGCGGGTTTCCTGAGCAGGGTGATCGCCAGCGGCGGGATCACGTCGGCGATCGCCGGCAGGTGCAGCTCGGTGACCGTGCCGCTGTGCTTGAAGCCCACTTCGATGACGGCCTTGGCCTCGCTCGCACCCGAATACGGCAGGCCCCCGTGCAGCCAGCGCACGTCGAAATGCTGCAGAAAGTCCGGCGTCACGCCCTTGATCTGCGGCAGCGTGATGATCTTGCCGGCCGGCACTTCGGGCTGCGCCGGGCGAATGCGGACGGCCGATTGGCGGGTGGCGCCGAACACGCCGATGACCAGGCACAGCAGCTGCCCGCCGAGCTGGAGCCGGCCTTCGATGTGCGTCGCGTTCTTGCCGGCGCGCAGGATAGTTGCGTGGGCGCGCAGGTCTTCGCTGGCCGGCACCGGGGCCAGGAAGGTCACCTGCACGGTGCGCAGCGGGGCGCCGTCCGGAATCAGCGCGCGCATCGCCTTGAGCACGATCGCCACCTGCAGGCCGCCATAGGCGCTGCGGCCCTGCAACCAGTCTTCGGTGAGGCGCAGACCCCAGCCGCCGTCCACGGGTTGAATGCTCTGCATCAGGCTTTCGAAGTCCATTTGGAAATTCCGGTTCAGTGGGATGAGCAGCAAGCTAGTGCAGCGGTCGACGCGGTGGATTGGCCCCTCGGACAGCGGTTGCTATGATCGCCACCGCACTCCAGCCCGTGCACGGATGGCCCGCCGACGCGGGCCATTGTCGTTTGTGGCCGCCGCCGCCGGGTAGTACGTTCTATTGGCTTGTTTCCGGGCGCTGACGTGCGCCTAAAGTGTCAGACGAGATCAAGAGGTTGTCATGCAGGTAACTCGCAAGACCTTCGATGAGGTCATGGTTCCCAACTACGCGCCTTCGGACATCATTCCGGTCCGCGGCCAGGGCTCCCGCTTGTGGGATCAGCAGGGACGCGAGTTCCTCGATCTGGCCTGTGGCATCGCGGTGACCGGGTTGGGCCATTGCCATCCCAAGCTCGTCGATGCGCTGACCGAGCAGGCCAACAAGCTCTGGCATCTGTCCAACGTGATGACCAACGAGCCCGCGCTCAAGCTCGCGAGACGGCTCGTCGAGCTGACCTTCGCGGACCGCGTGTTCTTCTGCAATTCGGGAGCCGAGGCCAACGAGGCCGCGTTCAAGCTCGCGCGCAAGCATGCTTCGTCCAAGTACGGCGCGCACAAGAACCAGATCATCAGCTTCTTCAATGCCTTCCACGGCCGCACGCTGTTCACCGTGAGCGTCGGCGGGCAGGCCAAGTACACGCAGGGCTTCGAGCCGCTGCCGGGCGGCATCACGCATCTGCCGTACAACGACGTCGAGGCGCTGCGCGCCGCGGTCGGCGAGCAGACCTGCGCGATCGTGCTCGAGCCGATGCAGGGCGAGGGGGGCCTGACGCCGGCGACGCCGGAATTCATCAGGGCCGCTCGCGAACTCTGCGACCGCTTCAACGCGCTGTTGATCTTCGACGAAGTGCAGACCGGCAACGGACGCAGCGGCACGCTCTACGCCTACGAGCAGTTCGGGGTGGTGCCGGACGTGCTGACCACGGCCAAGGGCATCGGCGGCGGCTTTCCGCTCGGTGCGATGCTGGCCAAGGCCGATGCTGCGGCGAGCCTCGCGTTCGGAACCCACGGCTCCACTTACGGCGGCAACGCGCTGGCCTGCGCGGTCGGGCTCGCCTCGATCGAAGAAATCGCCTCGCCGTCCCTGCTCGCCAACGTCAACGCGCGCAGCGAGCAGCTGCGCGAAGGCATTCTGGCGAGCGCTCGCCGGCACGGCCTGTTCAGCGGTGTGCGCGGCATGGGTCTGCTGCTCGGCGCTCCACTGGTCGACGCCTGGAAAGGCCGCGCCAAGGACATCGTCAACGCCGGCATGCGCCACGGCGTATGGACGCTGGTCGCCGGTCCGGATGTGCTGCGCCTGGCGCCGCCGCTCAACATCACCGAGGCCGATCTGGCCGAAGGCCTGCGTCGTCTCGATCTGGCGGTGGCCGAACTCGCGGCGGCCGGCCCCGGCGGAGGCTGATGCGGCCGGCCACGCCCATCGCGATCGAACCCGGACGCCCCGGCGCGTCCGGGCCGTTACCGTTTTGCGGCCTGGCTCGTC
The DNA here is from genome assembly GCF_000271305.1 of Hydrocarboniphaga effusa AP103. Taxonomy (GTDB): domain Bacteria; phylum Pseudomonadota; class Gammaproteobacteria; order Nevskiales; family Nevskiaceae; genus Hydrocarboniphaga; species Hydrocarboniphaga effusa. The sequence continues at coordinate 636,054 of NZ_AKGD01000001.1, read as the reverse complement.
GCGAGGCCGCGTGAGCTCCGGCGTCACCGACGATGTGATGCCGGTTTCAGCCGAACTTTCCCGGCGGCTCGCCGAGGCCTTGCGCGGCGTCTCGTCGCTGCGCCTTTCGGAGTACCGGACGTCGACCTTGCTGCGCCATCTGAAGGCCCGCATGCGTCGGCTCGAACTGGCCTCGCCCGAAGACTACGTCGAGCGCCTCGTCGCCGATCGCGAGGAATGCGTCGCCCTCGTGCACGACCTGCTCGAGTCGACCACGGTGTTCTTCCGTGACCCGGAAGCCTACGCGGGCCTCGCGCGCACCCTGCCGCACCTGCTGCTCGCCGCGCCGGTGCCGCACATCTGGGTGCCGGCCTGCGCGGCCGGCGAGGATGTCTACTCGATCGCGATGCTGGTGGCCGAAGCCCAGCTCGGCAGCGAGATTCCGGCCGATTTCTTCGTGCTCGGCACCGACATCGATCTCGATCTGCTGCTCGAAGCCCAGCGCGGCGGCTTCGGTTCGATCTCGGCGGCGCTGGTGCCGGCGCATCTGCGCGAGGCCTACCTGGAGTTCGACGACGGCGAATGCCGCGTCTCGCGCTCGCTAATGTCGTTCTGCTCGTTCGCGCTGCACGACGTGCTGACCTCGCCGGCGATCCAGGCTTTCGACCTCGTCGATTGCCGCAACCTGCTCGGCTCGCTGCAGCTGCATGCGCAGCGCCGGGCGGTCGAGCAGTTCGCGGCCGCACTGCGTCCGGGCGGACTGCTGCTGGTCGGGCGCAACGACGTCATGAACGCGCACCACGATCTGTTCGAACGCAGCGCGCTCGCCAATGGCCTGTTCGTGCGCCGCGAGCTGCTGCCGTCGATGTCGCAGGCCGATACGCTGCCGTACACGAGCTATCGCGAGGCGCTCGAGGTGTCGGCCACGCTCGGCGCGGTGCTCGACGAGCACGGCCACCTGCTCGAAGTGAACCCGACCCTGCTGACCTTCCTCGGCAGCCAGCTCGACTGGAGCGGCCGCAACGCCGAAGCGCTGCTCGCGGCCGGCGAATGGACGCGGCTGCTGCGCGCGCTCGGTCAGTCGGCACGCGCCGAGATGGACCTGCATCTGCTCATCGGCGACCACGCCGCGCCGGCGCGCGTCTCGCTGAGCCGCTGGCAGACTGCTCAGGGCCCGCGGCTGATCGTCGAATGGAGGCTGGAACCGGAGCCCGGAGACCCGCGTCCGCCGGGCGATTTCCTGCATCTGGTGCGCACCGGGCTGCGCATCATGGGCGAAGGCGTGATCGCCACCGATGCGCTCGGCAGCATCGATCTGATCAATCCCGCAGCCGAGCGCCTGACCGGCTGGTCGCAGGCCGAGGCACTCGGTCTCGGCCACGACAGCGTGCTCAAGTTCGTAAGCCAGGGGCAGGCGGTCGCGGCGAGCCCGGTCTGGCGTTGCCTGCGCCGGGAAGGCGAGACGCTGATCCGCGAGGAGCGCCAGTTGCTCGGCCGCGATGGCCGTCGGCTGCGCGTGCGGCTGACCTGCGCACGGCTGGTCGAGGACGGCGTCGTGCTCGGGGCTCTGCTGCTGCTGCAGGACATCACCGAGCAAAGCCTGCTGGTCGCCGAGCTCGCCTACCGCAGCGCGCACGATAGCCTCACCGGACTGTACAACCGCGGCGAGTTCGAGCGCCGGCTGTCGGCCGCGCTGGCCCTGGCCAAGAGCGGCGAGGCCACGCACTGGCTCGCGCTGATCGACATCGACCAGTTCAAGGTCATCAACGACACGCTCGGTCACTATGCGGGCGACGAGCTGCTGCGACGGCTCGCGCCGGTGCTGCGTTCGCAGCTGCGTTCGGACGATGCGGTCGCCCGGCTCGGCGGCGACGAGTTCGGCGTGCTGATCCGCGCTGGCGACGCGACCGAGGCGAGGCGGATCATCGATCTGCTGCTCGACGCGGTGCGCGGCTATCGCTTCGCCTGGGACGAGCGCAGCTACAGCGTGACGGTGAGCGTCGGCGTGGCCGAAGTCAGTGCCCAGAGCGAGGACATGGCGCGCGTGTTCGCCAATGCGGATGCGGCCTGCTTCGCGGCCAAGGACGCCGGGCGCGATCGTTCTCGCTGGGTGCTGCACGGCGACGCCGATATTCGCCAGCGGCACGCCGAAATGAGCATGGTCGGGCGCATCGGCAAGGCGCTCGACGAGCAGCAGTTCCTGCTCTTTTACGAAGACGTGATTCCGGCGAGCGGCTCCACCCAGGTGCATTACCGCGAGCTGCTCGTGCGCATGCTCGACGACGACGGCACGCTGGTACAGCCGGCCGCCTTCATCGCTGCGGCCGAGCGCTATTACCTGATGACCGCGCTCGATCGCTGGGTGGTCGACCACGCTTGCGCGGGCATTGCGAGGCTGCCGGCCGACGGCGTGATCTACGCGATCAATGTCTCGGGCATGTCGCTGTCGGACGACCAGTTCCTGGCCTTCGTGATCGGCTGCATCGAGCGCTATGGCGTGGCGCCCGAGCGCATCTGCTTCGAGATCACCGAGACGGCCGCGATCTCGCACTTGTCCGAGGCGATGAGCTTCATCAACCGGCTCGCCGACCTGGGCTGCCGCTTCGCGCTCGACGATTTCGGCGTCGGCATGGCCTCGTTCTCGTACCTGAAAACGCTGCCCGTGCACTTCGTGAAGATCGACGGCAGCTTCGTGCGCACCATGCACAGCAGCGCGGTCGATCGCAGCATGGTCGAGGCGATCAACCGGCTCGGCCACGACATGGGCCTGCGCACGATCGCCGAGCATGTCGAGGACGCGCAGACCTTGTGCGCGCTCGGCGCGCTCGGCGTCGACTGGGTGCAGGGCAAGGCGATCGCGCCGGGCCGGCCGTTCAACGAACTGCTCGGCTGAGCAGCGCGTTTGGTGAACTCTCTACACTGTCGCCTGACCACCGCCCGCCGCCTGCGCATGAAATCAGCCGTTGCCTTCTGCCTCGCCGCCGTCACCGCCTTCGCGCTCATGCCGGTCGCCGCCTACGCCCAGGGCCAGCTGCTGCGCATCCAGGAGCTGCAGGGCAAAGCCGAGTTGCAGCGCGGCGGACGTTCGCAGGCCGCTGCCGAAGGCGGAGTTCTGCAGGCCGACGACGTTCTCGTACTGGGCTCCGGTGCGCGCGCAGCGCTCAAGCTGGGCCGCCACGGCCTGCTCGAACTCGGGCCGGGCAGCTCCGTGCAGATCGAGCGCCTGCCGTTCGCCACCTACGCGACCGACCTGCGCACCGTGCTGCGTTTGCAGAAAGGCTACCTGCGCGTGATCTGGAAGCAGCCGCCGCTCGACATCCACTGGCCGCTGTTCGTCTACGTGGACACCGACAGCGCGAACCTGATCACCGGCGAGTACTTCTTCGAGAAAACCAGCCTCGGGAAAGCCGGCGAGGGCCGGGCCCTGTGCTCGGCCGAAGGCGATCTGACGCTGACCGGGGCCGGGCATGCCGACAGCACCAAAGTCGAGGCCGACAGCTGCTGGATCGTCGCTCCGGGCGTGGCCGGATTGCGCAAGGCGGTCGACATGGACGACTGGATCGCGGTTCGCCAGGATCGGACGCTCGGGCGAATGGCCCAAGCGCCGAGGACGGCCGTGGCCGCCGCATCGGCGCCTGCGCCGGCGACCGCAAGCGCGCCTCCAGCGGTGGCAGCGGCGACTCCGCAGCCCGCGAAGCCGGCCGAAAGGCCTGTCGAAAAGCCACAGGTTACTCAGACTCCGACGGCCGTTCCGGGCCTGGGTCCAGGTGCCGACACGCTCGCAGCCGCGCAGCCGACGCTGCCAGCGTATGTGCCCAAGCCCAAGCCCGCCACCGAACGGCCGACGCCGGCGACCAGCGCGCTCGCGCCGACATCCGTTCCGGCATACGTGCCTTCATCGGCCCCGACTCCAAGCGCTCAAACGGTGACCCCGACTCCGCCGTCGCGACCGGCGTATCAGCCTTCTTCGGTCGCCGCGACGCCGGGCGGCGCCCCGGCGACGAATCCGGCTCCGGCCCCGCTGCCGGCCTACAAGCCGGCGACGCCCGCGCCGGCCGCCGTGGTCGAAGCGCCCAAGCCGACGCCCAAGCCGGCCGCGGCGAGCAGCGGTCGCTGGGCGGTGAATATCGCGTCGGTGCCCGATCGCCCGAGCGCGCAGAAGGAGCTCGCCAGGCTCGGCAAATCCGGTTTCGCCGGCGCGATCGCCGAGGCCGAAGTCAAGGGCAAGACCTGGTATCGCATCCAGATCCAGGGCCTGCAGAGCCGCGAAGAGGCCCACGACATCGCCGAACAGCTCAAGTCGGCCGGCTATGCCGCGCCGTGGGTGATCAAGCCTTGACGGTCGGCGCCACCACGGCGATTCGCACCAGCGCTCAGGTCGCCAGCGCCAGATAAGCCGAGACCGTGGCGAGCGAGACCACGGTGGAGATCAGGATCACGCGTGACGTCACCTCGGCCTCGCGCCGATACAACTCGGCGAGCATGAACGGCCCGGTGCCGGTCGGCAGCGCGGCGAGCAGCACGGCCAGGTGGGTGAGCGTCGCATCCAGCCCGAACACGTAGCTCGCGAGCAGCCAGGCCACCAGCGGCTGCAGCAGCAGCTTGAAACCCACCAGCAACGCCGCTCCGTCCTGCCGCGGCGCCTCGGCAGGCTTGCGATCGCCGGCCAGGAACAGCCCGAGCGCGATCAGCGCGCACGGCGAGGCGGCGCCTCCGAGCAGCTTCAGGAAGCTGTCGACGCCGGCCGGCGGCTGCGATCCGTTGATCGGGAACAGCGCGGCGAGCAGCGGCGCGACGAGCAGCGGATTGCGCGCCAGCGAGCCGCCGACCTTGAGCGCGAGCCGGCCGCGGCTGGCCTGGGTCTGCAGGCTGATCTCGATCAGCACGATGGCGATCGCGAACACTCCGCAGACGACGATGATCGAGGCGATCAGCGTCGGTGCCAGTCCCTCGCGGCCGAAGCAGACGAGCACGAGCGGAAAGCCCATGAAGCCGGTGTTCGAATAGGACGCGTTGAGCGCATCGATGGCCGCGTCGGCCAGGGGCCGGCCGCGCCGCCAGCGCAGCCACAGCGTGAGCGCGAACATCAGCAGGCAGCTGATGCCGAACACGGCGATGAAGCCCGGCAGCCAGATTTCGGCCCAGCGCACGTGGGCGACGATGTCGAACAGCAGGGCCGGCAGCGCCAGGTAGACGACGAAGCGGTTGAGTTCGGTGGTGGCCTGGGTGCCGAGCACGCCGAGGCGGCTTGCGAGCCAGCCGGCGAGGATCAGCGCAAAGATCGGCGCAACGACCGTGAGAATCGAGAGGATGGACAACGGCGGATTCGCAACGAGCGGGATGTGCCAGTGTAGAGCCGGCGCTCACGGCGACGGCAAAGGTCCGACCAGTCCGGCGCTCAGTCGCGGCTCAATCGATGAAATAGGGCTGCGGCCGGCTCAGCGCGGTGTCTCCGACGTGCAGGCCATCGGCCTCGGCTTGCGACAATTGCAGCACCACGCTCGCGACGAAACCGCCCGCGGCCCCCGGAGCCGACTGCACCACTTCGCCGACCGACTGATCCTGCCCGCCCAGGTGGATCGAAGCGCCGGCCTCGGGTGCCGCACCCGTGCCGCTGCACAGGAACAGGCGCCGCTTGAGCTGGCCGAGATAGTGCAGGCGCGCGACGATCTCCTGGCCCGTGTAGCAGCCCTTGTCGAAGCTGATGCCGCCGAGCCGGTCGAGATTGGCCATCTGGGCGACGAAGCGATCTTGCGTCTGCGCGCCGACCACCGGTTCGCCGGCCAGGATTTGAGCCCGCATCCAGGCATCGAAGCCGGCGGTCGGCGCGTCGCTCAAGCGCGAAGCCAAAGCTTCGATCGCCGCGACCGGGCCATGGACGCTGTAGCGCGGGGTATCGCCGAAACGGCGCAACACGCGCAACTCGCCGGCGACGGCGTATCCGAGCGCCTCGGCCGGTGCGGGCAGGCCGGCCGCCGCGAGCGCGGCCGGCGCCTCCGCGCCGACCAGGCCGAGGCTCGCCTCATCCGTCGCGATCGTCAGCGTGAGCTTGGAGCGCAGCACGAACATGCGCAGGCGTTTGGCGATGGGCTCGGCGATGCTGCGCGGCAGTTCGAGATCGATGCTGCCGTCGCGACGCATCAGCGTGAGTACCGCGAGCATGCGTCCCTTGGGACTGTTGTAGCTCGACAGCTGAGCCTGCTTGCCCGACAGCCTGGAGATGTCGTTGCTGAGCTGGCCTTGCAGGAAAGTGTCGACATCGGGGCCGCGGGCCTGCAACAGAACCGTGTCCGCATCGAGCCGGATGAGCGCCAAGTCTTTGTTCATGAAGCGTGATTCGTTTTGCGATAATTCTTGATCGGGAATCGCGATGAGACCGCGAGTACGGTTTCGTTGCGACAGGTGTGGCAACTTTGTCACACTATGGCGGTTAAGGTACCCCGTTTAGCCCTGTTCAATCGAAGATCGATTCAAGCGAACCGCAATGCATCCTGTGTCGAGCAGCAGCTTGTCCCCCGCTGGTGAAAATGAGGCAACGGTGCGTCGCTTCAAGCCCGCCAGCGAAGCTGCGGCGACGGAAACCATCGTTCGGTTCGCGGGAAAGTCCAAGGCCAAGGCGGCTGCGGTAGCGCAGATCGGAGAGGCATCGGTCATCGCTCAGGCAGCGAGCACCGAAAGCGCTCCGGGAACGGTGCGGGAGATCGGAGGGCGCAAAGACGGGCTCGAACCGACGCGTTATGGCGACTGGGAGAAAAACGGTCGCTGCATCGATTTTTGAACCCATGCTTCAAGGCCCTGCGCCATCGGGCCGGCTGTAGCCGTACGCGACACACAAGCTGCAAAAACCGCTGTCACAACACAAGCCAAGCGCAAGTCGAAAAGCGGCTGGCCTTCACGTCCCAGACCTCAAAGGGAGTCGGAATGAGCACAAAAAAGGCGTCGGTCGTCAGCCGGCCGTTATCCCCCTTCATGATCGGCCCGTATTACAAGCCGCAGCTCACTTCGATGCTGTCGATCACGCATCGTCTGGCCGGCCTGATCCTCACGCTCGGCTCGCTGTTCATCACCGGCTGGCTCGTCGCGCTCGCCGCCGGCCCGGCCTGGTACGGCGCCTATGCGGGCCACATGCTCGCCTGGTACGGCCAGGTCCTGCTGTTCGCCTGGAGCTGGTGTGCGCTCTATCACCTCTGCAACGGCATGCGTCACCTGGTCTGGGATACCGGACGTGGGCTCGACATCAAGTCGGCCTACACGATGGGTTACGCGGTGATCTTCGTCTCGACCATCCTGACCATCGCGGTCTGGATCCTTGCCTACGCCGTCTGATCGGGAGCCAACCATGAGCCTTCGTTCTCCGCTTTCCCGCGCTCGCGGCCTGGGTTCCGCCAAGTCCGGCGTGCATCACTTCTGGGTCCAGCGCCTGACCGCCATCGCGCTGATTCCGCTGACGCTGTGGTTCGTGTTCTCGGTCGCCAATCTGGCGGGCGGCGACTATGACGCCGTGCGCTGGTGGGTGAGCTACCCGGCCGTGGCCGTCACGCTGGTGCTGTTCATCGCGGTGTCGTTATACCACGCCGCATTGGGCGTGCAGGTCGTCATCGAAGATTACGTCGGCCACGAAGGCGCCAAGCTCGCCATGATCGTGCTCGCCAAGTTCGGCCTCGCCGTGCTCGGCGCGATCAGCATCTTCGCCGTCCTCAAGGTCGCGCTCTCGTAAGAGCCGCCACCCAGAAAAAATAGAGATCGAACATGGCGCATCAAGCCGACATCAAATTCCCCAAGGTCCGTCCCGGTTACGAGATCGTTCATCACGAGTACGACGTGGTCGTCGTCGGTGCCGGCGGCGCCGGCCTGCGCGCCACGCTCGGCCTGGCCGAAACCGGCCTGAAGACGGCCAACATCACCAAGGTGTTCCCGACGCGTTCGCACACGGTCGCCGCGCAGGGCGGCATCTCCGCCGCGCTCGGCAACATGGGCCAGGACGACTGGCGCTGGCACATGTACGACACCGTCAAGGGCTCCGACTGGCTCGGCGACCAGGACGCGATCCAGTACATGTGCCGTGAAGCCATTCCGGCGATCATCGAGCTCGAACACTACGGCCTGCCGTTCTCGCGCACGCCCGAAGGCAAGATCTACCAGCGTCCGTTCGGTGGCATGACGACGCATTGGGGCGAAGGCACCGCGCAGCGCACCTGCGCCGCCGCCGACCGCACCGGCCACGCGATGCTGCACACGCTCTATCAGCAGAGCCTCAAGTGCAAAGCGCAGTTCTACGTCGAATACTTCGCGCTCGACCTGATCATGGACAAGGGCGAGTGCAAGGGCGTCATCGCGATGGACATGGCGACCGGCGTGCTGCATCGCTTCCGCGCCCACACCGTGATCCTCGCCACCGGCGGCTACGGCCGCGCCTACTTCTCGGCGACCTCGGCTCACACCTGCACGGGCGACGGCGGCGGCATGGCGCTGCGCGCGGGCGTTCCGCTGCAGGACATGGAATTCGTGCAGTTCCACCCGACCGGCATCTACGGCTCGGGCTGCCTGATCACCGAAGGTGCGCGTGGTGAAGGTGGATATCTCACCAACAGCAAGGGCGAGCGCTTCATGGAGCGCTACGCGCCGAACCGCAAGGACCTCGCCTCGCGCGACGTCGTCTCGCGTTCGATGACGATGGAAATCCGCGATGGCCGCGGCGTCGGCGCCGAAGGCGATCACATTCATCTGCATCTCGAGCACCTCGGCGGCGACGTGCTGCACGCGCGTCTGCCGGGCATCTCGGAGACCGCGAAGATCTTCGCGGGCGTCGATGTCACCAAGGAGCCGATCCCGGTCATCCCGACGGTGCACTACAACATGGGCGGCATCCCGACCAACTTCTATGGCGAAGTGGTCACCGTGCGCGACGGCAACCCGGACAGCGTGATCCCGGGCCTGATGGCGGTTGGAGAGGCGGCCTGCGTGTCGGTGCACGGCGCAAATCGTCTCGGCAGCAACTCGCTGCTCGATCTCGTGGTGTTCGGCCGTTCGGCCGCCATCCGCGCCGCGCAGGTGGTCAAGAAGGGCGCTCCGCACAGCACCATCTCGGACGAATCCGAAGATTTCTGCCTCGATCGTCTCGACAAGTTGCGCTACGCCAAGGGCAGCCGCAAGACCGCCGAAATCCGCCTCGAAATGCAGAAGACCATGCAGAAGCACGCAGCGGTGTTCCGCACGCAGGAATCGATGGAGGAGGGCCTGGTCAAGCTCAAGAAGACCATCGAAACCTTCAAGGACGTGCAGGTCTCCGATCACTCGCTGATCTGGAATTCCGACCTCATCGAAACCCTCGAGCTCGAAAACCTCATGGGCCAGGCGCTCGTGACGCTGGAGTCGGCCGCGGCGCGCAAGGAATCGCGCGGCGCGCATGCGCACGAAGATTTCCCGGACCGCGACGACGTGAACTGGTTCAAGCACAGCTTGGCCTGGCGCACCGGCGAGACCGAAGTGAAGCTCGGCGATCGCCCGGTTCACATGTACACGCTCGACGACGAGATGCAGGTCGTTGCCCCGCAGAAGCGCGTTTACTAAAGCGCGCTTTCCGCAAGCCAGCTCAGATGCGCAACGCTTAAGTTGCCGACAGAACAGACGTAGGAGCAAGCCAGATGGCCCAGTTGACGCTTCCCAAGAATTCGACCATCGACAAGAAGGCCGGCAAGCACTTCAAGGCCCCGGCCGGCGCCAAGAAGGTTCGCAGCTTCAAGATCTACCGCTACGATCCGGATACCGGCGCCAATCCGCGCGTCGATACCTATGACATCGACATGGCCGCCTGCGGCCCGATGGTTCTCGACGCGCTGATCAAGATCAAGAACGAGATCGACCCGACGCTGACCTTCCGTCGTTCCTGCCGCGAAGGCATTTGCGGTTCGTGCGCGATGAACATCGACGGCACCAACACGCTGGCCTGCACCAAGGGCTGCGACGAAATCAGCGGCGACGTGAAGATCTATCCGCTGCCGCACATGCCGGTGGTGAAGGACTTGGTTCCGGATCTCACGCACTTCTACGCGCAGCTCGCTTCGGTGGAGCCCTGGCTCAAGACCGACAGCCCCGCGCCGACGCGCGAGCGCCTGCAGTCCGAAGAAGAGCGCGCCAAGCTCGACGGCCTCTACGAGTGCATCCTGTGCGCGTGCTGCAGCACGTCCTGCCCGAGCTACTGGTGGAACGGCGATCGCTACCTCGGCCCGGCGATCCTGCTGCAGGCTTATCGCTGGCTCGCCGACTCGCGCGACGAAGCCACCGGCGATCGTCTCGATGCGCTCGAAGATCCGTTCAAGCTCTATCGCTGCCACACGATCATGAACTGCACCAAGACCTGCCCGAAGGGTCTGAACCCGGCCAAGGCGATCGCCGAGACCAAGAAGATGCTGGTCGAGCGTCAGGGGTGAGGAATCCCGGAGTGCCTTGAACGGTACTCCGGAATTTCCGAACGCCCGACAAGAGAGCGGCGGTTGCGCCAGGGAAGGCAAGCCCCCGCAATTCAAAAAGAGCCCGGCTCATGCCGGGCTCTTTCGTTTCCGATGCCGCTTACAATGCGCCTCTTATGAGCACTGCCAATCCCCGTGTCCGCTGGCTGCTGCGTCGAGGCATGAAAGAACTCGACGTCGTCGTCACGCGCTACTACGAGCAGCACTACCCGAACGTCTCCGAGGCCGAGCAGGCCACGTTCGTGAACCTGCTCGAAACCGTCGAAGACCCCGACATCTGGTCCTGGGTGATGGACTATTCGCCTGTGCCGGCCGAGTACGCCGATGTCATCGAACGACTCCGAGTCCACTCTTGACGTAAGGCTGCAGCCTTCGCGGCGCGCGCTCGGCTGGGTCTACCTGCTGCACTTCGTTCCGTTGGTGCTGCTCGCGGTTTCGATGCGTGCAGGCAATGCCATGGTGCTGCTCGCGGTCGCGCTCGCGGTTTCCTGGTGGTGGCTGCGCCGGCACCCGGTGTTCGGCTACGGTCCGCGCGCGATCGTGCGCCTGGTCTGGCAGCCGGGTACGGGCTGGCAGATACACGACGCGAGCGGCAAAACCCAGCGCACGGTGCTCGCCAACAGCACGATGATCGGGCGCTCGCTCATCGTCATGAACTTCAAGCCCGACGATGCGCCGATACGTACGCGCGCCCTGTTCGGGGGTGAGCTCGGCGACGAGCCGCTGCGCCGGCTGCGGGCCCGCCTGCTCGCGAGACCCTCGAAGCGGGACAGCGGATCCGGTTCAGCTGAAGCGCCGTAAGGCGCGGCTAGGCTGCGCGGATGATCTCCCTCCGCGGCCCGACATGCGCTCGTTCCTGCTCTGCTCGTTCACCCTGCTTGCGCTCGTGGGCTGCAGTCTCATGAGCCCCAGGCGCGAGCCGATCGCGCTGGTGCCTTCCATTGATCTGCCGCGCTTCATGGGCGACTGGTACGTGATCGCGACGATTCCGCTTTGGCCCGAGCGCAAGGCGTACAACCCGATCGAAACCTACACGCTGCAAGCCGATGGCACGATCGGCGTGCGCTATCGCATGCGCAAGGGCGGTTTCGACAAGCCGCTCAAGGTTTATCGTCCGACCGGCTTCGTCGAGCCCGGAACCGGCAATGCGTTGTGGGGCATGCAGTTCGTCTGGCCGTTCAAGGGCGAATATCGAATCGCTTTCGTTGAATCCAGTCCCAACGGTGATTACTCGGCAACGATCATCGCGCGCAGCAAGCGCGATTACGTCTGGCTGATGGCGCGTACACCCACGATCACGGAAACCGATTATCAGCGCTACGTGCAGCGTATTGCTGCGATGGGATATGACGTCGCCCAGCTCCGGCGTGTGCCACAACAGCGGCCGGAGCCGGTGACGAAGGACTGAGTCGGGAGATTCACCTCAGAGATTCACCGCGGCCATGCCGGCATCCGGATAACGCAGGCCCGCGACCTCGTGACTGACGAGCAGGGCATCGAGCGTTTTCCGGTCTGCCTCGCGAAGCTTTACTTGTGCGGCTCCGAGGTTCTCGTCCAGCCGCTCGATGCGCCGCGTTCCCGGAATCGGCACGATGCCGGCCGGATGCTGCAGCAGCCAGGCGAGGGCGATCTGTGCAGGCGTATGGCCGAGTTCGCTGGCAATGGCCTTCACGGGTTCGAGCAGGCGCAGGTTCCGCTTGAAGTTCTCGCCGACGAAGCGCGGTGAGCTCAGGCGATTGTCTCCGTCGCCGAGCGCCGCAGGGCTCTGGAACGCGCCGGTCAGGAAGCCGCGACCGAGCGGGCTGTAGGCGACCACTCCGATGCCGAGTTCGCCGCAGGTCGGCAGGATGTGATCACCGAGATCGCGCGACCACAGCGAGTATTCGCTCTGCAGTGCGCTGATCGGATGCACTGCCGAGGCGCGGCGCAAAGTCTTAGCTCCGGCTTCGGACAAGCCGAGGTAGCGCACCTTGCCGGACTTCACGAGTTCGGCCATCGCCCCGACCGTCTCCTCGATCGGCACGTTCGGATCGACCCGATGCTGGTAGTACAAATCGATCTGCTCCACGCCGAGGCGCTCGAGGCTCGCCTCGCAGGCGGAGCGCACGTACTCGGGCCGACCGCTGACGCCCAGGCGCTCGCCGTTCGGGCCGCGCACGATGCCGAATTTGGTCGCCAGCACAATTTCGCTGCGGCGTTCGCGCAGCACCGAAGACAGCAGGCGCTCGTTGGCGCCGACGCCATACATGTCGGCGGTATCGAGGAAATTCACCCCGCGGTCGAGCGCGTGATGCAGCACCTTGAGGTTGAGCGCTTCGTCGGCCGGCCCGTAGAACTCGGACATGCCCATGCAGCCCAGCCCCAGGGCGGACACTTCGAGACCCTGGAGGCCAAGCCTGCGACGCGGAAGCATGGAAGTCATCGTGATTGCCGGGCGTTCGTCATTGAGTGAGTCGCCAGCTTAGGGATCGCGAAGTGATGAACGGTAGACCGTTCCTGTGGTCTTCTTGCCTGATCCTGCCTTCGGCCTGGCCTGCGCGGCGGGCCTCGCTATGATGCATCCCACTCGAGGGGCCCGGTGCGAAAGGGAGTTTTCATGCACACCAACATTTCGGAGCTGCATTCGCCTGCATCGCCGAGGGATGCGCGGCACAAGGAGCTCGCCGCTCGCCTGTCCTTGCTGGCCCGCGTCGATGGTCTCAATCAGACGCGGTTCGCCCCGCTCACGCTGAGTCGTGCGACGACGCCGACCCAGCGGATGCCCATGGTTTATCAGCCTTCGCTGTGCGTGGTGGTGCAGGGCAGCAAGCGGGCCACGCTCGGCGAAGAGGTGTTCAACTACGATCCGCTGAACTATCTCGTCGTCTCGGTGGCCTTGCCGATGATGAGCCAGATCGTGCAGGCCAGCCCCGAGAATCCGTATCTGTGCCTGCGGCTCGCGCTCGATGTCGAACAGATTTCGACCCTGCTGCTCGAGCTCGACAAGACACGAACGCCGGTTGCCTCGCGAGCCACGCGCGGACTTTACGTTTCGCGCCTCGGTGATTCGTTGCTCGACGCGGTGTTGCGGCTCGTGCGCCTGCTCGACGCGCCCCAGGAACTGCCGGTGCTCGCGCCGCTGGCCGTGCGCGAAATCCACTATCGATTGCTGATCGGTGATTTGGGGCATCGGCTCGTCAATCTCGTCGCCGGGGGCAACACACAGCGCGTGTCGCGTGCGATCAGCTGGATCTCCGAGCGCTATACGCAACCGCTGCGGATCGAACAGCTCGCAGAAGCGGTGCACATGAGCCCGTCGACCTTGCATCACCGCTTCAAGGCACTGACCTCGATGTCGCCGCTGCAGTATCAAAAGCAGTTGCGCTTGCACGAGGCGCGCCGGCTCATGCTGACCGACGATCTCGATTGCGCGGTGGCCGCGCATCGGGTCGGCTACGAAAGTCCCTCGCAGTTCAGCCGCGAATACCGGCGGCTGTTCGGTGCTCCACCGCGTCTGGAGATCACCCGGCTGCGCAAATCGGCCTAGCCAGGGCGTGCGCTGCGGAACCGGGGCTCAGGCCGGTTTGAGCCGGCTATGGCGTGCGTCCGGGCAGAATCGTCGGAGCGACTTCGTCATTGGTCTGCGGATGATCGAGCGTGTAATGCAGCCCGCGTGATTCCTGGCGCGCGAGCGCCGAGCGCACGATCAAATCGGCGCAGGCGGCGAGGTTGCGCAGCTCGATCAGGTGATGGCTCACGCGGTAATTGCCGTAGAACTCCTGAATCTCCTGCTGCAGCAGCTCGATTCGGTGCTGGGCACGCAGCAGGCGCTTGGTCGTGCGCACGATGCCGACGTAATCCCACATGAAGGTGCGCAACTCGAGCCAGTTGTGCGAAACCACCACATCCTCGTCCGAATCCGATACGCGCGATTCGTCCCACGGACGCGCCGGCCCCGGCGCCGGCATGCTCGGCAGGCGCAGGGCGATGTCGTCCGCCACCGCTTCGCCGAACACCAGGCATTCGAGGATCGAGTTCGAAGCCAGTCGATTGGCTCCGTGCAGGCCCGTGCAGGCGGTTTCGCCGGCCGCGTAGAGGCCGCGCACGTCGGTGCGGCCGGACAAATCGGTCATCACGCCGCCGCAGGTGAAATGCGCGGCCGGCACTACCGGAATCGGCTCGCGCGTGATGTCGATACCCACGCTCAGGCAGTGCGCGTAGATGCTCGGAAAATGGTCCTTGATGAACTCCGCGCTCTGGTGCGTGATGTCCAGGTGCACGAAAGACAAGCCGAGCCGCTTCATTTCGTGATCGATCGCGCGGGCCACGATGTCGCGCGGAGCGAGCTCCTCGCGCGAATCGAAGCGTGGCATGAAGCGCTCGCCGGTGGTCGGCAGACGCAGCACCGCGCCTTCGCCGCGCAGGGCTTCGGTGATCAGAAACGAGCGCGATCCCTTGCCCGAACCCGGGTTGTAGAGAATCGTCGGATGGAACTGCATGAATTCCATGTTGGCGACGCGGCAGCCCGCACGCCAGGCCATCGCGATGCCGTCGCCCGAGGCTCCATAGGGGTTGCTCGAATACAGATAAACCTGGTTCGCGCCGCCGGTGGCGAGCACCACGCACTTGGCCGAAACCGCTTCCACGCGCTTGCTGTTGCGGTCGTAGAGATAGGCGCCGACGACGCGCTCGCGCCGGGTATCCAGAATCAGGTCGAGCGTGACGAGGCGCTCGCGCACGCTGATCAGCGGATTGGTGAGCACCACGCCGGCCAGCGTGGTCTCCACCGCGTGCCCGGTGGCGTCGGCCGCATGCACGACGCGACGATGGCTATGGCCGCCTTCGCGCGTCAGGTGCAGGCCTTCGGGGTTGCCGGCGCCGGTGTCGCGCGTGAACGCGACGCCGAGCTCGTTGAGCCAGCGCACCACGCCGGGACCGCGCTCGACGGTGAACTTCACCGCCTGGTCGTCGCACAGGTCGGCGCCGGCGATCAGGGTGTCGCGGACGTGCGCCTCGAGCGAATCGTCCTCGTCGAACACCGCCGAGATGCCGCCCTGAGCCCACAGCGTGGCGCCGGATTCGAGCTGGGTCTTGGAGACAACGGTGGAGCGTATGCCCATCTGCGCGAGCTTGAGGGCGCAAGTGAGGCCGGCAGCACCGCTGCCGATGATCAGGACTTCGGATTCATTCATGAGCGGGTTAGACTGTTACGCTTGTCATGCCGCGCAGGGCGGGCGCGGTCATCCGTGCACCGAAGTGTAGCGGCTGACGACAACCCAGGGCGAAAAGGCCACACGGCCGCGATGAGCGAAGATCAAGTCGACGAACAACTCGTAACCCGCGCTCAGAACGGCGATCAACGCGCGTTCGAGCTGCTGGTGCGCAAGTACCAATACAAGATCATCCAGCTGGTCGGCCGTCTGGTCGGCGAAGCGGATGCGCCCGATGTCGCCCAGGAAACCTTCATCAAGGCCTACCGCGCGCTCAATGGCTTCCGCGGGCAGAGCGCGTTCTACACCTGGCTCTATCGCATCGGCATCAACACCGCCAAGAACTATATCGTCGCGCGCGGCCGCCGGCCCTCGACGCAGGACATCGATGTCGGCGATGCCGAGCAGTACGGGCACACCGAGCAGCTGTCGGATGTCGACACCCCCGAATCGCTCTTGCTGTCCGATGAGATCAAGCGCAAGGTCGCCGAGAGCATCGCCAAGCTGCCTCCCGATCTGCGCCAGGCGATCACGCTGCGCGAGCTCGATGGGCTTTCGTACGAGGAGATCGCCGAAGTCATGAACTGCCCGATCGGAACCGTGCGCTCGCGCATCTTCCGGGCGCGTGAAGCGATCGATGCGGTCGTGAAGCCCCTGCTCGGCTAAGCTGCCTGGGTAGCCTGTCATCGAATTCAAGGGAAGCGTCCGTACAGGAAGCGTCCGTACAATTTGTAACAAACCGGAACTTTCCCTTCGTATTGTGGTTTAGCCTGTACCAAGTCTGAACTCAGCGTATCCCGCTAAGGTGCGATCGATGTCCAACGAATCTCTCTCGGCCCTTCTCGATGGCGAATGTAGCGACGCCGAAATCGACCGTCTGCTCCGGCAGATGGACGCCAGTCCGGAGCTGGCGCAGCAATGGGGCCGCTGGCATCTGCGACGTGATCTGGCCGACGGCGCTTCGATCGCGCCCGGTATCTGCATCTGCGCGGGCGTGATGGCCGGGCTCGAAGAACCGGTGTCGCGCGGTCGCGTGGTGGATCTGTCGGCCTGGCGTCGCCGCGTGGTCGAACTGCCGTGGAAGCCGGCCGTCGGGTTCGCTGCCGCTGCTTCGATGGGCGCAGCGGCGGTGCTGTTCATGGGGCCGCAGCACGGCATCGGCACGGTCCAGCCGGCCGCAGGCGGGCAGGAAGGCGAGGCCTACGGCGCCAATGTTCGGGTGAGCAATCCGGTGGTGGTGCGCCCGATGGGCGGTCGCCTGCAGGCGGTGTCGCTGACCGGCGACAACTACGGCCCCACGTTCGCCGACGAAGAATACGCCGCCCTGCTGCGCGACTACATCGCAAGCCGCAACAGCGCGCTGGCCGAGCAGACCGCCGAGGCGGGTTATTCGGCGGGTTATTCGGCCCGTTACGTGCGCTTCGATGCGGCGAACGAAAAGCGCTGAACCTGATCGACTTGGGACGCACCGTTTGACCGAAGCCGGGCGCGACAATGCCCGGCTTCTTGTTTTGCTCATTTCACCCGGCACTCCCCTAGAATGTGCTGACATTTGATCCGGCTACGACCGGATAATCGGGAGTCCTCGCCTCATGATCGATGCCGCGCGTCCCCTACGGCGGATGCTGAACGCCGTTGTCGCGTCGACTTTTGCATTCGCTGTCGCCTCGTGCTCGAAGCCTTCGACGACGGGCGGATATCCCGATTTCGCCGATCTGGTCGAGCGCGTCAGCCCGTCGGTGGTCAACATCAGCACGATTTCGGCGGCTCCTGCACCGGGGGCGCTGGACGGTGGCGGCGGTGGCCCGGAGACGCCCGAGAACGCCCCCGACTGGCTCAAGCGTTTCTTCGATCAGCACGGCCAGGATCGGGGCGAAACCGCACCCGAGGACGACAGCAGCCAAGGTGGCGAAGGCGCGGTCGACCCCGAAGAGGGCGCACCGGGTGCGCCGCAGCCGCTGGGTTCGGGATTCATCCTTTGGGACGATGGCTACATCCTGACCAATTACCACGTGATCCAGGACGCCAAGGAAGTCATCGTGCGCCTGCTCGACCGGCGCCAGTTCTCGGCTCAGGTGGTCGGCTCGGACGAGCGCAGCGATCTTGCGCTGCTCAAGATCGACGCCAAGGGCCTGCCGGCGGTCAAGACCGGGGCCTCCAACAAGCTGCGTCCGGGCCAGTGGGTACTCGCCATCGGCTCGCCGTTCGGCTTCGATTATTCGGTGACCGCGGGCATCGTGTCCGCCAAGGGCCGCAACCTGATTTCCGAGCAGTACGTTCCGTTTCTGCAATCCGACGTGGCGATCAACCCGGGCAACTCGGGGGGGCCGCTGTTCAATCTCGATGGCGAAGTCGTGGGCGTCAATTCGCAGATCTATTCGCAGTCGGGCGGCTACCAGGGCGTGTCGTTCTCGATCCCGATCGACGTCGCCGCCAAGGTCGCGCGCCAGCTCAAGGACAAGGGCCGCGTGACGCGCGGCTGGCTCGGCGTGGTGGTGCAGGAAGTCGATCGCAACCTCGCCCAGACCTTCGGCATGGAGCGCCCGGTCGGCGCGCTGGTGGCGCGCGTGATGGCCGGCAGCCCAGCCGAGCGCGCCGGGCTCAAGGCCGGCGACGTGATCCTGACCTTCAACGGCGAGGAGCTGCCGATCTCGGCCGCGCTGCCGCCGATGGTCGGCAACGTCGATCCGGGCCAGGTCATTCCGCTCGAAGTCCAGCGCGATGGCCGCAAGGTGACGATCAAGGTCGAAGTCGGCGAGCTCGAGAACCAGGACCGCGATGTCGAGGACAGCGGCGACGCCTCGGTGCCCGAAGCGCCAGCTCCGGGCTCCGCCCAGTTCGGCCTGACCGTGAGCCCGCTGCCCGACGAACTGCGCCGCCGCTGGCAGGTGGTCGGCAACGGCGTGCTCGTCGAATCGGTCGCTCCGGGGCCGGCCGCGCGCGCGGGCATCCGGCGCGGAGACATTGTCCAGTCGATCGCGGGGCAGGAAGTCAGTTCGCCGCAGCGGCTCGGCGAGATCGTCGCCCTGTTGACGCCGGGCGTGACCGTGCCGGTGCTCGTCAATCGCGCTGGCACGCCCTCGTTCCTTCCGCTCGAAGTGCCCGGGGCGGCGGATCGCTGATGCGTCTGCGGTTGATCGGGCGGCCGGGCTGCCATCTCTGCGAGGAGCTGCTCGAAGCCCTGCTGGCCGGGTTTCCGAACCAGGCCTGGACCATCGAGCAGGTCGACGTCGACAGCCGCGAGGACTGGCAGCGCCGCTACGGGCTCAAGATCCCGGTGCTGCTCGACGATGACGGCAGCGTGGTCTGCGCCACCTTCTTCGACGCCGAGGCCCTCCGCGACTGGCTGGCCCAGCAAGGCAGGCGCTCGGCGCCGGCGGCCTGAGCCTCATCGCGGCGTCATCGGGGCTCGCTGCGAAGCCGCTATACTGCGCCACTTCTCCTTTTCCCGAGGCCAGCGCACCGACTGCGCGGCCGCGGGCTTCGTCAGCGGTTTATGAAACAAGCGAACATCCGCAACTTCTGCATCATCGCGCACATCGACCACGGCAAATCGACGCTGGCCGACCGCTTCATCCAGCTCTGCGGCGGCCTGGAGGAGCGCGAGATGCAGGCTCAGGTGCTCGACAACAATCCGATCGAGCGCGAGCGCGGCATCACCATCAAGGCGCAGGCGGTTTCGCTCAATTACAAGGCCAAGAACGGCGAGACCTATCAGCTCAACCTGATCGATACGCCCGGCCACGTCGACTTCAGCTACGAGGTGAGCCGCTCGCTGGCCTCGTGCGAAGGCGCGCTGCTCGTCGTCGACGCCAGCCAGGGCGTCGAGGCGCAGTCGGTGGCCAACTGCTACACCGCGCTCGAGCAGAACCTCGAAGTGCTGCCGGTGCTCAACAAGGTCGACCTCAACAATGCCGAGCCCGAGCGCGTGGCCAAGGAGATCGAGGACGTCATCGGCATTCCGGCGCACGACGCCCTGCGCATTTCGGCCAAGACCGGCCTCAACGTCGGCGATGTGCTCGAAGCCGTGGTCGCGACCTTGCCGCCCCCGAACGGTGATCCGGACGGCAAGCTGCAGGCTCTGATCGTCGATTCCTGGTTCGACAATTATCTGGGCGTGGTTTCGCTGGTTCGCGTCATCAACGGCCGCATCCGCAAGGGCCAGAAGATGCGCGTGATGTCGACCGGCAAGGATCACGAAATCACCATGCTCGGCGTGCACACGCCCAAGCGCGTGGTGAAGGATGCGCTGGAGACCGGCGAAGTCGGCTTCATCATCGCCGGCATCAAGGACATCTTCGGCGCGCCGGTCGGCGACACGCTGACCGATCCGGCCAACCCCTGCACCGAGCAGCTGCCGGGCTTCAAGACCGTGCAGCCGCGCGTGTTCGCGGGCATGTTCCCGATCGACGCCGACGATTTCGAAGACTTCCGCGAATCGCTCTCCAAGCTGCGCCTGAACGACTCCGCGCTGCAGTACGAGCCCGAGAATTCCACCGCGCTGGGCTTCGGCTTCCGCATCGGCTTTCTCGGCATGCTGCACATGGAAATCGTGCAGGAGCGCCTGGAGCGCGAATACAACCTCAACCTGATCACCACCGCGCCCTCGGTGATCTACGAGATCACCGACAAGCTCGGCGAGTCGCGCAAGATCGACAACCCGGCCGAACTGCCCGAGGGCAGCGAGTTCGAGGACATCCGCGAGCCGATCATCAACTGCCGCGTGCTGATGCCGCCCGACTACGTCGGCCCGGTGATGCAGCTGTGCATGGAAAAGCGTGGCATCCAGCGCAACCTCAAATACCTCGGCAACACCGTGCAGATGGAAGTCGAGATGCCGATGGCCGAGGTGGTGCTCGATTTCTTCGATCGCCTGAAGAGCGTCTCGCGCGGCTACGCCTCGTTCGAGTATGAGTTCCTGCGCTTCCAGGAGGCGCCGCTGGTCAAGCTCGACGTGCTCGTCAACGGCGACAAGGTCGATGCGCTGGCGTCGATCGTGCATCGCGATGCGGCGTACGCGCGCGGCCGCGACCTTTGCGAGCGCATGCAGGACCTGATCCCGCGTCAGATGTTCGACGTGGCGATCCAGGCGGCCATCGGTGCCAAGATCATCGCGCGCTCGACGGTCAAGGCGCTGCGCAAGAACGTCATCGCCAAGTGCTACGGCGGCGATATCAGCCGCAAGAAGAAGTTGCTCGAGAAGCAGAAAGAGGGCAAGAAGCGCATGAAGCAGGTCGGCTCGGTGGAAATTCCGCAGGAAGCCTTCCTGGCCGTGCTCGGCGTTGAACGCAAGTCCGAGCGCAAGGATTAGGTCGGCGGCGGCAGTCGAACAACAGAATCAGGATCGAAGGAGCAGGGCGAGAAGATGTCGGACGTCCATTTTGATTTCGCGGTGTTGCTGACCATCCTCACGGTCGTGACGGGCATCGGCTGGCTCATCGACACGCTGTGGCTCGCGCGCCGTCGTCGGGGGATCATCGGTGGTGAGGACAAGCCGGGCTGGCTCATCGATTTCTGTCGCTCGTTCTTCCCGGTGATCTTCGTCGTGCTGATCCTGCGCTCGTTCATCGCCGAGCCGTTCCGCATTCCGTCCGAGTCGATGCTGCCGACGCTGATCAAGGGCGATTTCATCCTCGTCAACAAGTTCACCTACGGCCTGCGCGATCCGGTGTTCCATCACCGCTTCTTCGGCAGCAACGAGCCCGCGCGCGGCGACGTGGTGGTGTTCCGCTGGCCCGGCGACCCGAGCCAGGACTACATCAAGCGCATCGTCGGCGTGCCGGGCGACAAGCTCGCATACCGCGACAAGACGCTTTACGTGAACGGCGAAGTCGCCAAGCTCGAAGCAGATGGTGTCTACGCCTCGGGCGGCGATGCGAGCGGAACTGCGGTGCGCTATCGCATGGTCGAGCATCTCGGCGACGTCTCCCATCACATCCTGGTCGATCCCAACCGCGTGTCCGACGGCCTCTGTGGTCCGACCATCGTCGGCGGCCCGAACGTGAACCTGCGCCTGTGCTCGGGTGACGAAATCGTGCTGCCGCCCGGCGAATACTTCGGCATGGGCGACAACCGCGACGGCAGTTCGGACAGCCGCTTCTGGGGCACCATCCCGGAGAAGAATCTCGTCGGTCGCGCCTTTTTCATCTGGATGAGCTGGGACGCGCAGAGCAAGCGGCCGCTGTTCTCCCGCATCTTCTCGTCGATCAACTAAAGACTGGCGAATGCGCCTACCGAACACACAGCGCGGGCTCAGCGGAATCGGTCTGCTGTTCGTGTTCGGCCTGATCGCGCTGGTGGCGCTGATCGTCATCAAGTGCCTGCCGCTGTATCTGAACCAGATGAAGGTGGCGCGCGTGCTGCATTCGGTCAGCGAGGATCCGGAACTGTCGACTGCGGATTCGATGACGATTCGCGAGCACCTGCAGCGTCGCTGGATGATCGAGAACATCGATGGCCTCAAGCCCACCGACGTCAAGATCAGGCGCAACGACCAGGGTCGCCGCATGAGCTACGACTACGAGGCGCGCGCCCACCTGTTCTACAACATCTCCGTGATCGTCGATTTCAGCGACGACCTGCCGCTGCGCAGCGGGACCGGCAGCGACGGCTGAGCCCCGTCTTGGCGAGCAAGACCTACAAGCCGCTGCAAAAGGCGCTCGGCTACGAGTTCCAGGATCTGGCCCTGCTCGACCGGGCGATCACGCATCGCTCGCATGCGGCCGCCAATAACGAGCGGCTCGAGTTTCTCGGCGACGCGCTGATCAATTTCGTCATCGGCGAATACCTGTTCCGCATGCGTCCGACCGCCGAGGAAGGCGCGCTGTCGCGCCTGCGCGCGAGCCTCGTGCGCGAGCCTTCGCTGGCCGTGCTCGCGCGCGAGCTCAAACTCGGCGATGCGATCAAGCTCGGCGAGGGCGAGCTCAAGAGCGGTGGCTGGCGGCGCGATTCGGTGCTCGCCGATACCTTCGAGGCGGTGCTCGGGGCGATCTACCTCGACGGCGGTTTCGAGGTGGCCAAGGAAGTCTGCCTGCGATGTTTCGACAAGCTGCTGCAGCAGTTGCCCGATCCGGAAACCCTCAAGGATCCGAAGACGCGTCTGCAGGAATGGCTGCAGGCGCGCGCGCGTCCGCTGCCGATCTACGAAGTGCTGTCCGAGGCGGGCCCGCCGCACCGTCGGCAGTTCGTCGTCCGCGCCCGCCTGCTCGACATGGAGCACACGGCCGAAGCATTCTCCAACAGTCGGCGTAGCGCCGAGCAGAAGGCCGCGGAGCTGCTGCTGCAGCGCCTGCAGGTCCCGACCACCTAGTTGCACCGTTTTATTTCCGAGCAGAACAGCATGCAAAGCGGCATCGTCACCATCATCGGCCGGCCCAACGTGGGCAAGTCCTCGTTGCTCAACGCGCTGATCGGCCGCAAGGTCAGCATCGTCTCGCACAAGCCGCAGACCACGCGCCACCGCATCCAGGGCGTGCTGCACGAGGAGCGCGGGCAGATCGTCTTCGTCGACACGCCGGGCTTGCATCGCGGAGAGAAGAAGGCGCTCAACAAGCTCATGAACCAGGCGGCGGCCGGCGCGATCCACGACGTCGACCTCGTGCTGTTCGTGGTCGAGGCCGGCAGCTTCCGCGACGAAGACCAGGCCGTGCTCGATCGGCTCAAGGACGTCACGGTTCCGGTCGGCCTGCTCGTCAACAAGGTCGATCGCGTCGAGAACAAGGAAGACCTGTTTCCGCAGCTCGAAAAGCTCGGTGCGCTGCGTGATTTCGCCTTCGTGGTGCCGATCTCGGCGACGCGCGGTAGCAACCTCAAGCCGCTCGTGAAGGAGCTGTTCGATCGCCTGCCGGAAGGCCCGCCGCTGTATCCGGAAGACATGATCGTCGGCTACGACAATGCCTTCGAAGCCTCCGAGATCGTGCGCGAGAAGCTCGTGCGCACGCTGCATCAGGAGCTGCCGTACGCGCTGACGGTGTCGATCGACCGCTACCAGATCGAAGGCAAGCTGCGCCGCATCGCGGCGACCATCTGGGTCGAGCGCGACGGACAGAAGAAGATCGTGATCGGCGAGGAAGGCACCACGCTCAAGCGCGTCGGCACCGCCGCGCGCAAGGAGCTCGAATACCTCACCGGCGACAAGGTGTTCCTGCAGCTCTGGTGCAAGGTCAAGGAGAACTGGAGCGACGATCCCAAAGCCTTGCGCCAGTTCGGCTACGAGTCCGAATAGCCGATCGCTGAAAAGCGATTGCATTCGCCTCTTTGGGGGCATGCGGGGGTCGAAATGCTCATCACCAGGCCGATCTGCCGACTCGTAGACTCCGTTTCCTGCGCTCCCGTGGCCTCAAGCTGCATTCGCTCGCTACGCTGTACAACGACCGGCTAGCGCAATGGCGCGGGCTCGCATCGAACTCGCACTTGCGCACGTGTTGCGGACCCAGCCGTTTCGCGACACCAGCCTGCTCGTCGAAGCCTTCAGCCAGGATCACGGTCGCGTCGGGCTCGTCGCTCGAGGCGCGCGTGCGCCCAAGTCGCGTCTGCGCGCTTTGCTGCAACCGTTCCAGCCCCTGCTGCTGTCGTGGAGCGAGCAGGGCGACCTCGGTTCGCTGACCGGCGCGGAGGCGGCAGCGCAGCCGGTGACGCTCTCCGGCGAGGCCGTGTTCTGCGGCTGGTATCTCAACGAACTGCTGCTCACGCTGGTGCAGCGCCACGATCCGCATCCGCAGCTGTATGCCGATTACACCGAGGCCCTAGCCTTGCTGCCGCAGCGGATCGAGCCTTCGCTGCGACGGTTCGAAATGCGCCTGCTCAACGAGCTTGGCTACGGCCTCGATCTGCCCGACGACCTCGACGCCGCGCTGCATTACCGCTTCGACGCCGAAGAAGGCGCGATTCCGGTGTCGGCCGCGGCTCCGCAGGTGTTACACGTGTACTCGGGCGCGAGCCTGATCGCGCTGCGCGACGAGCGCTTCGACGATGCGGCCGCCTTGCGCGACATGCGCCGTTTGTTGAACCGCCAGCTCAAGCCCCTGCTCGGCTCCCGCGAGCTCGAGAGCGCGCGCCTGCTGAGGGCCTTGCGGGCACGCTCTTCGCTGCAGTAAGTCGCTGATTTTGAGGTGGTGATGCGGCTTCGGCACCGTGCTATCTTCGCGCCGTCGCGGAGCCGTGGGGACGGCTCCGCCGGTTCGAGCAGTGTCCACTGACCCTTCCTGGGTCGTTCCTTTTGGGGGATTCATCGATGCGCAAGACCTTCGTCGCGCTGGCCGCCGTGGCCGGTGCCGCCACGTTCGTTTCGGGCCCGTCCCAAGCCGCCGCCGTCGCCATCGGCGCCAAGGCCAGCACGCTGGGCCTCGGTGCCGAAGCCACGATCGGGATCAACGATTACCTGAACCTGCGCGTGCCGTTCAACACCTTCAGCTACGACTACGACGACAAGGACGGCGGCGACGTCGCCTATGAGGGCAAGCTCAAGCTCAACAGCTTCGGCGCCCAGCTCGATGTGCATCCGTTCAAGGGCAGTTTCTATTTGAGCGGCGGCCTGTTCGCCAACAGCAACAAGATCAACGCGCTGGCGCGCAGCACCGATGCGAGCGAGGCCTACGAGGTCGGCGACAGCGACTACTACACCGACCCGAACGATCCGCTCGCGCTGCGCGGCCGCATCGATTTCAAGAAGACCGTGCCGTATCTCGGCCTGGGCTGGGGCAACGCGATCCAGGGCGATTCGAACTTCTACTTCCGCTTCGAGCTCGGCGCCTACTTCCAGGGCGCGCCGAAGATCGAGCTGACGCCGAGCGGCTCGGCGACCACCGGTCCGAACGGAACCGGAGACCGCTTCACCGTCGGTGACGGCAGCGCGGTGGATCAGCAGTTCCAGGCCGAGGTCGAGACCGAGCGCGCCGACCTCGAAGACGACACCGATGACTACAAGATCTACCCGGTGGTCGGCCTGGCGCTCGGCTGGCGCTTCAAGCTCTGAAGCAGGCCCGCAGCCGGACCGCTGCGGCGATGTAGCGGGGCGGGTCGTGGGGCGGTCATGGCCTCGGATGCGAAGGCTCTACAATGCGCAGCCTTCGCAAACCGAGCCGCCATGACCGCCCTTCCTCTTCGCCTCGGCGTCAACGTCGATCACGTCGCCACCGTGCGCCAGGCGCGCGGCGTGAGCTACCCCGATCCGGTCGAAGCCGCGCTGATCTGCGCGCAGGCCGGCGCCGATTCGATCACCGTGCACCTGCGCGAAGATCGCCGGCACATCCAGGACCACGACGTCAGCCGCCTGCTCGCGGTCTCGAAGATTCCGACCAACCTCGAAATGGCGGTCACCGACGAAATGGTCGGCATCGCCTGCGCGCTCAAGCCCCGCTACGTCTGCCTGGTGCCCGAGAAGCGCGAGGAGCGCACCACCGAAGGCGGGCTCGACGTCGCCGGACAGCTGCCGCGTGTGCGCGAAGTCTGCGCGCGCCTCACCGCGGCCGGCATCGAAGTGAGCCTGTTCGTCGACCCCGACCCGCATCAGCTCGAGGCCTGCGTCGCGAGCGGCGCTCCGCATCTCGAAATCCACACCGGGCGCTATGCCGAAGTCGAGGGCGATGCGCGCGCCGAAGAAGTCGAGGTGATCGCGAGCTTCGCCAAGGCCGCGCATGCGGCCGGCATCGAAGTGCACGCGGGCCACGGGCTGACGCTCGGCAATGTCGGACCGATCGCGCGCATCAGCGAGATTGTCGAGCTCAACATCGGGCACTCGCTGGTCGGTCGCGCGCTGATGGTCGGCATGGCCGAAGCCACGCGCGAAATGATCTCGGCGATGCGCGCCTCGCGTTCGTGAGTCGCACGTGATCCGGCGTCGCAGCGGCGCATATTCGGCGGGCTCGCGCGTCGCGGGCGTCGTCGCCAGTGCACCGGCTGCCGCGCTCTACGGCGTCG
Organism: Hydrocarboniphaga effusa AP103; assembly: GCF_000271305.1. Taxonomy (GTDB): domain Bacteria; phylum Pseudomonadota; class Gammaproteobacteria; order Nevskiales; family Nevskiaceae; genus Hydrocarboniphaga; species Hydrocarboniphaga effusa. The sequence goes on along the minus strand of NZ_AKGD01000001.1, from coordinate 609,500 downwards.
GCGTCGATCTGCTGCAGATCTCGCGGCTCGCCGACGTGCAGGCCCGGCATCCCGAGCGTTTCGCCAGGCGCCTGCTGCATCCGCTCGAAATGCAGCGCCTCGAATCGCTGCGCGAGGCACAACGCGATCCGGTGAATTTCCTCGCCAAGTGCTTCGCGGTGAAGGAAGCCTTCGTCAAGGCGCTCGGCACCGGTTTTCGGGGCATCGCGCACGACGAGGTCGGCTGGGTGCGCGGCGCGCTCGGCAAGCCCGAGCTCGTGTTCTCGCCGAAAGTGGAGGCGGTGCTGCGCGCGCGCGGCATCGGCGCGCGACATGTTTCGATCACCGACGAAATCGATTTCGTCTGCGTGGTGGTGACGCTGGAGCGTTGCTGAGGCTTCAGCCGGCTCGGCGCGTCGGCGAGCGGCGTGATTCCAGGTCGACGATCACCGCGCTCTCGGACGAACCTGTCGCCGAGCCTTCGGCCGTGATGGTGCCGAGCGTGTCGTGCAGGGCCGTGCGCAGGCGCGCGAGCCCGCCGGCTCCGACGCCCGCGAAGGCCGACGCGGCGAGCTGCTCTTCCATGTCGCGGGCCGCGGACTTGAGTTCGTGCAGCTGATAGAACGCGGCGGTGCCGTTGAGCGTATGCGCAGCCGCGCGCGCGGCGATCGCATCGCCGCGGCTGAAGGCGTCTTCGAGCTCCTTGAGCTGTAGCGGAAGCTCCTCGCGCAGCAGGCGCAGCAGCTCGGCGTCCTGCGCCAGGCGCGAGGCGCGCGCCGGGCTCGGCACTTCGTGCGCGAGCTCGGGCGTCAATGCGCGCAGCAGCTGGTTTTCGTCGAAGGGCTTGATGAGCACCTGGTCGGCGCCCGCCGAGCGCAGGCTGGCGCGCTCGTCCGGGCTCAGGTGCGCCGAGGTCGCGACGAGCCGCACCGGCCGCTTGCCGGGAATTTTCGCGGCGACCTCGTCGGCGCGGATCGCCCGGATCACCCCGAGTCCGTCGCGGCCCGGCATGCGGTAATCGATCAGCGCGAAGTCGCAGTCGTGCTCGCGCCAACGCTGCAAGGCGGCGTCGCCGTCGTCGGCCTCCACGACCTGCGCTCCGAGCTCGTGGCCGAGCGCGACCAGGTAGCGCCGGTTGGCCGGATTATTGTCCGCGATCAGCAGCTTGCGGCCTTCGAGCAGGGGCACCGAATGACCACTGCGGACCAGCTCGCAAAGCTCGCGGTAGAGCTGGAGGCGGCTCACGGCCTTGGGCAGCGCGCGCGCGGCCCCGATGTCGATGGCCTGCTGCTGGTCGACCGGCGAAGCCGAGGACAGCAGCGCGAGCAGCGGTGGCTGCGCCTCCATGCACAGCGTGCCGAGCGCCTCGATGGCCGGGTCGGCGAGCTCGGCCGGCTTGAGGCCGACGATGACCACGTCGGGCCGGCTCTTGGGCGCACTGTGGCGCAGGCGGGCGGCGAGCTGCGTGACGTCGTCGAACGGCAGCACCTCGATGCCCCAGAACTGCAGCGAATGGCTCAGCGCGAGCGAGGCGGTGGGATGCGTGTCGATGACCCAGATGCGGCGCCCGCGCAGGTGTTCCCAGGCCGGCGAAGCCTCGGTCAGCGAGCGCAGCTCCAGCAGCACGCTGAAGGTGGAGCCGCGCCCGGGCTCGCTCTCGACCGAGACGCTGCCCGCCATCAGTTCGGCCAGGCGCTTGACGATGGTCAGGCCCAGGCCGCTGCCGGGCTGTACGCTGCGTCCGCCGGCCTGCTCGAACGGCTGGAAGATGCGCTCGCGCTGCGCCGCGCTGATGCCGACGCCGCTGTCGGTCACCGAGGCGCGCAGCCAGAAGCGATGCCCCTGCCGGCGCTCCTTCATCACCCGCAGCACCACTTCGCCGCTCTCGGTGAACTTGATCGCGTTCGACAGCAGGTTGGTGAGGATCTGGCGCAGGCGCTGCGGATCGCCGTCGAGCTGCAGCGGAACGTCGTGGTAGATGATGTGGACGAGCTCGAGATTCTTCTCGTAGGCCAGCGGAGCGAGCAGGGCGACCACGTCTTCGACCGCGTCGGCGAGGTCGAAGCGCTCGACGTTGAGCGTGAGCCGGCCGGCCTCGATGCGGCTCCAGTCGAGCACGTCGTTGAGCATCGACAGCAGGCCGCGCGCCGAGCGGTCGAGCGTGGCGAGGTAGTCGCCCTGTTCCTGGTCGAGCCGGGTTTTGCGCAGCAGGTCGGCGAAGCCGAGGATGCCCGTGAGCGGGGTGCGCAGCTCGTGCGTGAGGCTCGAGAACAGCTCGGATTGCTGGCGCAGCTCGCGCTGGGCCTCGGCCAGATGGTTCTGCGTCACCCGCAGGTCGGCGTTGGCGTGTTCGAGATCGCGGCGCAGGCGGTTCACGGCCGCGCGCATGCGCTGCTCGAGCTGGTCGCGGTAGCCGAGCATTTGCTGGCTGATGGCGTTCATCTGCGCGCCGAGGCGTGAAAACGCGGGCGGCAGGTCGGACGGGGCGCGCGATTCGAGCCGGCCCGAGGCCAGCCCGCGCAGGGCCGCTTCGAGCCGGCTGATGATGTCGGCCCAGCGGCGCATCTGGCGCAGGCCCATCGCCAGGCTCGCGAGCGCGAGCACCAGCACGGTGGTGCGAATCCACAGCGGAGTCGTCGTCGACAAGCTCCAGAACAGCGCCGCGATGAGGGCGGCGAGCATCGAGGGGCTCAGCCAGAGCAGGGCGTGGAACAGCCGGCGACCGCGCTCGCGCAGCGTCGGCGGCGCCTGCGTGCCCTGTCGCTCGATCGCCATCGGCTAAACTTCCCGCACCATGAATGCACCCTCCCTGGCCGATTTTATCGGCAATACGCCGCTTGCCCAGCTCAAACGCCTGCCGGGCGTCGGTTCGAACCGCCTGTTCGCCAAACTCGAAGGCAACAACCCGGCCGGCTCGGTCAAGGATCGGCCCGCTTATTCGATGATCCGTCGCGCCGAGGAGCGTGGCGAGATCAAGCCCGGCGATACGCTGGTCGAGGCCACCTCGGGCAACACCGGCATCGCGCTGGCGATGGCCGCCGCGATGAAGGGCTACCGCATGGTGCTGATCATGCCCGCTCACATGAGCGCCGAACGCCGCGCGATGATGAAGGCCTTCGGCGCCGAGATCATTCTCGTCACCAAGGAAGAGGGCATGGAAGGCGCGCGCGATCTCGCGCTCAAGATGCAGAAAGAGGGCAAGGGTCGCGTGCTCGACCAGTTCTCCAACCCGGACAATCCACGCGCGCACTACGAAGGCACCGGCCCCGAAATCTGGCGCGACACGCAGGGCACGATCACGCATTTCGTCGCCACGATGGGCACCACCGGCACCATCATGGGCACCGGGCGCTTCCTGAAGGAACAGAACCCGGACATCCAGATCGTCGGCGTCTACCCGAAGGGCGAATCGTCGATTCCCGGCATCCGCAAATGGCCCGAGCAGTACCAGCCCGGCATCTTCGATCGCTCGCGCGTCGATCGCATCATCGAAGCCTCCGCCGAAGACGCCGAAGCCACCATGCGCCTGCTCGCCAACCGCGAAGGCCTGTTCTGCGGCCCGTCGTCGGGCGGCTCGGTGTGGGCCGCGCTGCAGCTCTGCAAGGAACTCGAGAACGCGACGATCGCCTGCATCATTTGCGATCGCGGCGATCGGTATATCTCGACGGGCGTTTTTCCGGATTGAGGCGCGAACCGATCGTGGCTTTTCCGACCGAACCCGTACTGGTCTTCGACATCGAGACGATTCCCGATCTCGAGGGCGGGCGCCGTCTTCACGGACTCGACAACGCAAGCGACGATCAGGTCTGGACCGCGATGCAGGCGCTGCGCGTAGCCGCGCGCGGCAGCGATTTCCAGCCCGCACATCTGCAGCGCATCGTCGCGATCTCCTGCGTGCTGCGTGCGGGCAACGATTTGAGAGTCTGGTCGCTCGGCGACGAAACCACCGGCGAAGCCGAACTGGTGCAACGCTTCTTCGACGGCATCGAGCGCTATCGGCCGACCATCGTGAGCTGGAACGGCGGCGGCTTCGATCTGCCCGTGCTGCATTACCGCGGCCTGATCCACGGCGTGCAGGCGCGTGCGTACTGGGACAACGGCATCTTCGATCGCGATGCCAAGTGGAACAACTATCTCAAGCGCTACGAGTTCAAGCACACCGATCTGATGGACGTGCTCGCGCTCTACAGCGGGCGCAACAATGCACCGATGCACGAGATCGCGGTGCTGCTCGGCTTTCCGGGCAAGCTCGGCATGGACGGCTCGCAGGTGTTCGGCGCCTACCAGCGCGGCGGCATCGGCGAGATCCGCGCCTACTGCGAAACCGACGTGCTGAACACCTGGCTCATCTACCTGCGCTTCCTGCGCATGCGCGGCATCCTGACGGCCGACGAACTCGCCGACGAGCTCGACCTGGCGCGCAACTTTTTGAGCGCCTCCACGGCGCCGCACTGGATCGAGTACGCAGCGGCCTGGACACGCTGAGCGCTCACCGGTTCCTTCTCTCAAGCTGTACTTCTACTGCTGCACTCATGGGCTCCCGAAAAAGAAAACAGCCGCCTGCGGGCGAATTCCTCGCCGAAGTGACCGACCTCGCCGACGACGGTCGTGGCGTGGCGCGCATCAACGGCAAAGTCACCTTCATCGCCGATGCCCTGCCGGGCGAGCGCGTGCAGTTTCGCTACGTGCGCACAGGGCGCGATGTCGATGAAGGGCAGACGGTTTCGGTCGAGCAGGCGTCGCCCGACCGGGTCGAACCCAAGTGTCCGCATTTCGGCCTGTGCGGCGGTTGCGCGCTGCAGCACCTGGCGCCCGAAGCGCAGATCCGCTTCAAGCAGAAGCAGTTGCTGGAAGGCTTCGCGCGCATCGGCAAGGTGACGGTGGGTGAAGTGGCGCCGCCCATCACCGGGCCGGTCTGGGGCTATCGCCGTCGTGCGCGCCTCGGCGTGAAATACGTGTACAAGCGCGAGACCGTGCTGGTGGGATTTCGCGAGCGCGAAAGCTCGTTTCTCGCCGCACTCGAACGCTGCGAAGTGCTCGATCCGCGCGTGGGGCTGAAGCTGCGCGCCTTCGGCGAACTCATTGCGTCCTTGAGTCTGCGTTCGCAGTTGCCGCAGATCGAAGTCGCCACCGCAGAGCCCGTCGCTCTGGTGCTGCGCGTGCTCGCTCCGCCGACCGACGATGATCTCGAAAAGCTGCGCGCATTCGCGAGCGAGCATGCGGATGTCGATTTCTATCTGCAGCCTGCCGGCCCCGATTCGATCGTGCCGTTCGGCGAGGCGCGCGAACTCAGCTACGCGCCGCTCGTGGAGCCCGATCGCCTGCGCTTTCGCCCCACCGATTTCATCCAGATCAATTCCGAAATCAGCAAGCAGGCCGTTGCGCAGGCCCTCGATTGGTTGCAGCTCAAGCCCGGCGAGCGCGTGCTCGAACTGTTCAGCGGGCTCGGCAATTTTTCGATTCCGCTCGCGCGAACGGGCGCGCAGGTCGTCACCGTCGAAGGCGAAGCCTCGCTGGTGCAGCGTGCGCGCGACAACGTGCAGCGCCTGGGCCTGGACATCGAGGCGCACAAGGGCGACCTGTTCCAGCCGCAGAACGATTCGCCATGGGCCAAGGCGCATTACGACGCGGTGCTGATCGACCCGCCGCGCGCCGGTGCGCAAGAGATCCTGCCGCTGCTCGGCAAGATCGGGGCGCAGCGCATTCTCTACGTGTCCTGCCATCCCGGAACGCTCGCGCGCGATGCGGGCTTGCTCGTGCACGAACACGGCTACCGGCTCGTGCGCGCGGGCGTGATGGACATGTTTCCGCACACCGCGCATGTCGAAAGCATGGCGCTGTTCGTGAAAGATTGAGGTCGACGACGCTTGCGTCGAACAAGCCGAAGCGCCGCAGCCCACGGGCGCATCGTGGGCTGCGGCGCTCTTGCGTCAACTGCGATCAGCGATAAACCAGGCCACCGTCGATCATCGGCGACTGCCCGGTCATGTAGTCCGCATCCGCACTCGCAAGATACGACACGAAGCCTGCGACATCGTCGGGCGTCTCGGCCCGGCCGAGCGCGATGCCCCCGACGAACTTCTGGTAAGTCTCGCCGATGGCGGCGCCGGTGACTTCGGCCATGCGCTTGTCGATCTCCACCCACATGTCGGTGCCGACGACGCCCGGACAATAGGCGTTGACGGTGATGCCGGCGCTCGCAAGCTCCTTGGCTGCGGCCTGCGTGAGCGCGCGCACGGCGAACTTGGTGGCCGAGTAGACACCGAGCAGGGCATAGCCCTCGTGCCCCGCGATCGAACAGGCATTGATGATCTTGCCGCGACGTCCACGTGACTTGAATTGCGTGGCTGCGGCTTGAATGCCCCAGAGAACGCCTTGCACGTTGATGCGCAGGATGCGGTCCACCTGCTCGGGCGTTGCATCGAGCAGCGGTGCGACCTGCGCGATGCCGGCGTTGTTGACCATCACGTCGAAGCTGCCGAGTTTGTCATCGGCCTGGGCGACGGCGTCGAAGAGCTGATCGCGCTTGGCGACGTCGGCGACGTAGACGCTGGCGCGACGCCCGAGCGCGGCGATTTCCCGGGCGACTGCATCGATCTGGTCCTTCTGGATGTCGACGAGCGCGATGTCGGCTCCGTCGCGCGCGAGGCGCAAGGCGATGCCGCGGCCGATGCCCTGTCCCGCCCCGGTGACGAGGGCGACTTTTCCGTTGAGTCTCATGATTTCTCCTGTGTCGGCTTGGCGTCAGCTCAGGTGATGAACCGGCTGCAGGCCATAGACGGGCGTTGCGATGCCTTCCTTGCGCGCCTTGATCTGCAGCGCGAGATACAGCGAGTAGTGCCGCGATTGATGCAGGTTGCCGCCGTGAAACCACAGCGCCTCCTGCTGCGTGGGCTTCCACATGTTGCGCAGCTCGCCTTCCCAGGGGCCGGGATCCTTGGTCGTGCTGCTGCCGAGCCCCCAGCACTTGCCGACCTTGTCGGCCACTTCCTGCGAAATGATCTTCGCGGCCCAGCCGTTCATCGAGCCGTAGCCGGTGGCGTAGATGATCAGATCGGCCGGCAGCCGGCTTCCATCGGACAGGATCACCGCGTCCTCGGTGATCTCCTGCACATCGACCCGACTCTTGAGCTGGATGCTGCCGTTGGCGATCAGTTCGGATGCGCCGACATCGATGTAGTAGCCCGAGCCGCGGCGCAGGTATTTGAGGAACAGGCCGGAGCCGTCGTCGCCGAAATCGAGCATGAAGCCGGCCGCTTCGAGGCGCTGGTAGAAGTCCTTGTCGCGTTCGGCCATCGCATCGAACGCGGGCTTCTGGAATTGCGGCAGGATCTTGTACGGAATAGAGGCGAAGGTCAGATCGGCCTTGGCCGTGGTGACGCCGTTGCGCAGCGCCTGCTCGGAATACAGCGGTCCGAACACGAGGTCCATGAGCGTGTCCGAGCGCGCGATATGTGTCGACGAGCGTTGCACCATCGTCACTTGCGCATCGTGCGCCCACAGGTCGGCGCTGATGTCGTGCGCGGAGTTGTTGGCGCCGATCACCACGCACTTCTTGCCCGCGTAGGCTTCGCCACCCGGATGGCGCGAGGAATGATGCTGCTGGCCCTTGAAGCGTTCCGCACCCTTGAACTTGGGCACGTTGGGCATGCCCGACATGCCGGTGGCGAGCACCAGTTGCTTGGGACGCAGCGTGATCGCCTCGTCTCCGCGCTGCACGATCACTTCCCACTCCTGACGGGCTTCGTCGTAGCGCGCCTGCGTGGCTTCGGTGCTGCCCCAGTAATTCACTTCCATGAGCTTGACGTACATCTCGAGCCAGTCGCCCACCTTGTCCTTGGGCGCGAACACCGGCCAGTGCTCGGGAAAGTTCAGATACGGCAGATGGTCGTACCAGACCGGATCGTGCAGGCACAGCGAGCGATAGCGATTGCGCCAGGCATCGCCGGGGCGCGGATTGCGATCGATCACCAGCGTCGGCACATCGAGCTGGCGCAGGCGCGCGGCGAGGGCGACGCCGCCTTGTCCGCCGCCGATGATCAGGCAGTAGGGCTGCACGCTGTGACCCAGCGCGGCCTCCTCTTCGCGACGCTTGTCGAGCCAGCTGCGCGGATGTTTCTCGATGCCGTGATGGGCCCCGAGCGGGCGCGTGTCTCCGCGCTTTTCCTCGAAGCCCTTGAGCTCGCGCATCGTCGTGAGCAGCGTCCAGGCGCGGCCGTCGCGCAGGCGCAGCTGGCCGTAGCCGCGCGCGAGCCGGGTTTCGAAGCTGATCCAGCAGGAGATCACGCCGGCCTCTTCGGTGGCTTCGCCGTCGAGCTGCCAGTTCGACGGCGCGACGTCTTCGAGCCGCGCATGCAGCATCTCGCTGATTTGCGCGTGGCCTTCGCTGGTCTTGATGTTCCAGGTGAAGGCGATCAGGTCGCGCCAGAAGCCATCCTCGGTGAACGAGGCGGTGACGGCACCGACATCGCGCGCTCGTAGTCTGGAATCGAATTCGGACAGCCACTGCTGCGCGGCTTCGGTTGCATGAAGGCTCATCTGCTTCTCCTCGTGTTATGGGCGGTGCCGTGCCGCATCGGATCGCCTGTCGACGCGATGCGGGCCGGCCTTTTCCATAGCGCGAAAGCCGGGCCAGCTTTCTCCTCGTGACCCGGTCTTTGGTAATCAATAACTTGCGTGCGTCTTGGGCATCTGTCACGCGGGCTTTCGAGGCGAGACTGTGGCGCGGGCCGCCACAGGTGTGGCGATGGCTCGGGCCCCGGCGAAGCCGCGACATCGAATCCGAAGCCTTACAATGGGTGCCGCTCCCATCGGTCCCCAACGCATGCCGCTCGAAATCGAACGCAAGTTCCTCGTCTCCGGCAATGCCTGGCGCGAGCAGGCGCACAAGCGCGTCGCGATGCGCCACGGCTACCTGACCGAACTCGGCGCACCGGCCTCGGTACGCGTCCGTGTCGAGGGCGATGTTGGCAAGCTCAACGTCAAGCAGGCCGTAGTCGGCAGCACGCGCGCCGAATACGAGTACACGATTCCGGCCGACGAGGCCGACGAAATGATCCGCACGCTGTGCCGCGGGCTCATTCTCAAGACGCGCCATTACGTGAACCACGAAGGTCATCTGTGGGAAGTCGACGACTTCGAAGGCGACAACGCCGGGCTCGTGGTCGCCGAGATCGAACTCGGCAGCGAGGACGAAGCCTTCGTGCGTCCATCCTGGCTGGGCGAAGAAGTCACGCAACTACGGCGCTATTACAACAATGCGCTCGCGAGTCATCCGTATTCGCGCTGGACCGAAAATGATGGAGCTTGAGGTCGATCTGCAGCGGCAGCGCATGCAGCTGATCGAATCCGGCCGTACGCTGCGCGAGTTCATCGTCTCGACCGCGACCAATGGGCCCGGCGAGATCAACGGCTCCGGCTGCACGCCGCGCGGTGCGCACATCGTGCGCGCCAAGATCGGCGGCGATCAGCCGCTCGGCGCGGTGTTTCGCGCGCGCCGTCCGACCGGCGAAATCTGGACGCCGGAGCTGCACGCGCAACAGCCCGGGCGTGACTGGATCCTCACACGCATCCTGTGGCTGTCGGGCACCGAGGCCGGACGCAACCGGCTGGGGCTCGTCGATACGTTCCGTCGCTACATCTACATCCACGGCACGCCGTATGCGACGCAGCTTGGACTGCCGGGCTCCAAGGGCTGCGTGCGCATGGACAATGCCGACATCATCGAGCTTTACGATCGCGTGCCGGTGGGCACCGTCGTCCGCATCAGCTAAAACATTCATCCATTACAAAAGCGCCTCACGCCCATGCCTTCGAGCACACCCTTGATCGGCCCGATCATGGCCGACATTCCCGGCCAGGAAGTCACCGCCGAGGATCGCGAACTGCTGAGTCATCCGCTCGTCGGTGGCGTTATCCTGTTCACGCGCAACTATCACGACCCCGCGCAGCTCGCCGCGTTGTGCAAGGACATTCTCGCGATCAAGAGCACGCCGCGGCTGTTGCTCGCGGTGGATCACGAAGGTGGGCGCGTGCAGCGCTTTCGCGTCGGCTTCACGCGCGTGCCGGCGATGGCCATGCTCGGCCGCCTGTATCTCGAAGACGCAGCGCGTGCGCGCGTGGAAGCCCAGGGCTGGGGCGCGACCATCGGCCGCGAACTCGCGAGCTACGGCATCGACCTGCCGTTCGCGCCGGTGCTCGACGTCGATGCCGGCATGAGCCAGATCATCGGCGATCGCGCGTTCTCGGGTGACCCCGAAATCGTCATCGAACTCGCGCGCGCGGTCGCCGCGGGCTTGCGCAGCCAGGGCATCGCCTCGACCGGCAAGCATTTTCCGGGGCATGGCAACGTGGTCGCCGATTCGCATCTGGAGCTGCCGATCGACCGGCGTCCGCTGCAGGATCTCGCGGCGCTCGATCTGCTGCCGTTCAAGCGGCTCATCGAAGACGGCATCGAATCACTGATGATGGCGCACGTGCGCTACAGCGCTTTCGACACCACGCCGGCTTCGCTGTCGCGCAAGTGGATCATGACTTTTCTGCGTCGCAAGCTCGGCTTCCGCGGCGCGGTGATCTGCGACGACTTGTCGATGAACGGCGCGGCCGTGGTCGGCGGGCTCGAAGATCGTGCGCGCCTGGCACTCTCGGCGGGCTGCGACATGCTGCCGGTCTGCAACGACAGGCCGGGTTGCGCGGCCCTGCTCGACGCACTCAAGGACATCAAGCCGAGGCCCAGCAGTTCGCAGCGGCTGCGCAAGCTCTATCGCAAGGAAATCGCATCATGACGCAGGATCTGTCACGGCTCACGCATGCGCGCGAAGTGCTCGCCAGTGCCGACTGCCTGCACAGCGCCGCGGCCGTGCAGGCCGCCTACGATAGCCTCGCCAAGGACATCACGGCGCGCTACGCCGAGCTCAATCCGCTGATACTCACGGTGATGAACGGCGGGCTGATTCCGACCGCCGAAATCGTCGGCCGGCTGAGCTTCGGTTTCGAGCAGGACTATCTGCATGCGACGCGCTATCGCGGCGCGACGAGCGGTGGCGGACTGACCTGGAAGCGCCAGCCCGATCCGTCGCTGATCAGCGGCCGTCACGTGCTGGTGATCGACGACATTCTCGACGAGGGCTACACGCTGGTGGCGATTCGCCGCGCGCTCATGGAGTTCGAGCCCACGAGCCTGGCGGTCGCCGTGCTCGCCGAGAAACTGCACGATCGCCGCGCACCGGGTGCACATGCGGAATACATCGGCCTGACGGTCGAAGACCGCTACGTGTTCGGCTGCGGCATGGACTACAAAGAGTATTGGCGCCAGCTGCCCGCGATCTATGCCGTGAAGGGCCTGTGAGCTCAGTTGATCGGGGGATCGGGCCCGCTGACATCAGCGCGCAGGATGATTCTGCAACAACACGAATAACGCATCGGGTGAAGAAGACAGCATGAGCAACGCAGCACGTCCGAAGATCGCCGTCATCGGCGGCACCGGCATGAACAGCTGGCCGGGCCTGGCCATCGAAGAGCGCGTCGAGGCGATGACGCCGTACGGCGCCTCGTCTGCGCCGCTGTTGTTCGGCAGCGTCTACGGCGTGCGCGCCTGCTTTCTCGCGCGCCATGGCGAAGGCCACAAGATTCCGCCGCACCTGATCAACTATCGCGCGAACCTCTGGGCGCTCAAGCAGGCCGGCATCGAAAAGATCATCGCGATCGCCGCGGTCGGCGGCATCACCGAAGGCTATGCGCCCGCGCGGGTCGGCGTTCCGGTTGATGCGATCGACTACACCTACGGCCGCGATCACACCTATTCGGACGGCACCGATCGCTGGTCGCTGCATCACGTCGAAATGGCCGAGCCCTACAGTCAGTCGCTGCGCCGCGTGCTGCTCGATTCGGCGCAGAGCGCAGGCGTGGCGATCAGCGACGGCGGCGTCATGGCGATCACCCAGGGGCCGCGTCTCGAAACCCCGGCCGAGATTCGCAGGCTCAGGCAGGACGGCTGCGATCTGGTCGGCATGACGAGCTTCCCGGAAGCGCCGCTCGCGCGCGAACTCGGGCTCGATTACGCCTGCCTCGCGGTCTCGGTGAACTGGGGCGCGGGCATCGGCAGCGGCGGCATCCACGACGAGATCGAGAAATCGATGGAGCAGGGCATGACGAAGGTGCGCGCGGTGCTCGGCAAGGCGCTGCCGGCGCTGGGCTGATCGAGGAAATCATGGAGTTCGGGCGCCGCTGCGAGGGCGGCGCCTTGATGCCGATCCGACGCGCTCTACTGCGCGATCGAAACCAGCACGCGCTCGCCGTTGTAGTCGACGATGAGCCCTTGTTGCGCGATCTCGACGAGCTTGGGGCCGGCGGTGAGCGTGTCGCCTTCGCGGTAGCGGCGGCCGTTCACGAGCACGAAGCGCTTCTGCGGGTTCGAATCCCAGACGTGGACGTCGACCGAGAAGGTCGGAAACGCCGCCTGGTACGACTGCGGCATGGATTCGAGCGCCGTGGCGTTCGCCGGCGCCGCCGCTGCGGAGGTTGGCGCGGCAGGTTGGTCGAAGGCTGACGAGCGCATCGATGCTTCCGGGGTCTCGGGCGCGGTTGCGCTCGGGCCCGGAATGGGCGTCTCCGACCTGAAGTTCGCGCCGCGTGGGGGCTCCGGATGCACGACGAAATCGGACTGGGGCTCGGGTTCCGGGGCAGCAGCGGGCGTCGCGACGGGCGATGGTGGATTCGAGCCGGTCAGGTCGTCGAGGCTCGCGAGATTGGCGGACGCGTCGATGGCCGGCGCCAGCGCTTCTTCGGTCTGCGCCGGCTCCTGGGTCTCCGCGCCGATGCCAGAAGGTGGCGGTGCCGGGCCGCGGACGGTGGCGGTGATCTTGCCGGGTGGCAGGGGGGGCGCCGGCCTGGTTTCGTGCTGTGGCCTGAAGATCAGGTAAAGCCCCAGGCAGACCAGCAGCACCAGCCCGGCCAGTACCAGCAGGCGCGGCATCGGCTGAGGGGATTCGGCCTTCCGGCGCGTATCGTCCGGAGCCATCGCGACGTCCTGCAGGCCGGGCGCCTGGCCCAGGTTGCGGTCGCGCTCAGCCTTGCGCAGGGCGTCGAGGATGAAGCTCATGGTGCGCTCGCTGCCGGGCTGGCCAGCATCGGAGTGTCGGTGGCGTGATCGCCGAGCGCGATCAGGGTGCGAACGCCGAGCACCCCGTCGGCCTGGAGCTCGTGGGTGCTTTGGAACTTCTTGAGCTGTTGGGCTAGCTCGGTGTCGAAGCGGTCGGAGACCGGGTTCGGGGGCGCTTTGCCGTCGAGCTCGGCCAGGCGTGTGCGCAGCCAGACCACCGAGGCTCCACGGCTGCCCTGCGCAAGGTAGTTGTCGCTGATTTCGCGGCGCCAGAGCAGCAGGTATTCGCCGGTCCACAGGGTATCGATCTGGTCGAGCGGGACATTGATCGTGCCGCGGCCGGTTTCGATGCTCGCGAAAGTCGCCGTGAGCCCGCGCAGCAGCACGTGTTGCTGTTCGCCGCGGCCGGTCGTCAGCGAGAGCAGGGCCGGGCGGTTGAGCGTGCGCAGGTCGGCCCATTCGCCGTTGCCCTTGAAGCATTCGAGCTTGTGCTGCGAAAGCTCACGGCAGACGTTGGCGCCGGATGGCAGCACGGTGTCGCGATCCCAAAGCCGAATCAAGCGGCTCATGACCACCGGCAGCGTCTGCGAGGACTGCAGCAGCGTGGTGAGGTCGGCTCCGGCCGGGGCGCTCGCGACGCCGCCGGCGGCCGCCTGGGCCTGTGGATCGCTCGCACCTGCTTCGTTCGCCGACGCCGCCGACTTCGGCGCGCTGTTGCCGCTGGCCGTCGCCGGCTGCTGCTGCGGCTGCTCGCCGCCGGCAGCGGCTTGCTCGGGCGCTGCCGCCGCCTTCCGGTGGCGGGCGCTCGTCTCGCTGGTTTCCGGTTGCGCCGCGCGGTTCGCGAAGAATGTCTGGTAGACCAGGGCGATCGAAATGACGACGGCGACACAGGCGAGCCCGGTTTCGATCCAGCGCAGGCGCGATTGCGGAAGCTGCAGCCAGTCCGGTTTCTTGAGCCGCCGGCGCTCGACGCTGGGGCCAGTGCCCGCGACCGCTCCGATCGATTCACCGGCAGCGCGGCGCACGGTCTCGGGGTTTACCCGTCTCACCCCCTGGCTGTAGGCCCCGAGCAGGGCGCGGTCGCAGAGGATGTTGACGAGCCTCGGCACGCCGCGCGTGGCCTTGTGGATCTCGTGGATCGCGGCCGGCGGGAACAGCTCCTCGGTGGTGCCGGCGACGCGCAGCCGATGGCGGATGTACTCGGCGGTTTCGGCTTCGGAAAGCGGCATCAGGTGATAGCGCGCGGTGATGCGGCTCGCGAGCTGGCGCAGGTCCGGGCGCGACAGCAGATCGACCAGCTCGGGCTGGCCGATCAGCATGATGCGCAGCAGTTTTTCCTTGTGTGTCTCGAGGTTGGTCAGCAGGCGGACCTGCTCGAGCACGTCGCGCGGCAGGTTCTGCGCTTCGTCGATGATGACCACGGTGCGCTTGCCGGCCGCGTGCGCGGCCAGCAGATGCACGTTGAGTGCGTCGCCGAGCTGCTTGAGCGTCGGCGTGGGCCCGGCCTTGGCGTAATCGACGCCGAGCTCGTCGCAGATCGATTGCACGAACTCGATCTCGTTCTGGCTCGGGTTGTGGATCATCGCCACGTCGACGCCGTCGAGCTTCTGCTCGAGCAGCGTGCGCACGATGGTGGTCTTGCCGGTGCCGACTTCGCCGGTCAGCTGGACGAAACCGCCGTACTGGCCGGTGCCGTACAGCAGATGCCCGAGCGCCTCCTGGTGACGCGGCGACAGGTACAGGTAGGCCGGGTCCGGAGTGATCGTGAACGGCATCTCCCGGAGATTGAAGAAGGAAAGGTACACGCAGCGCGATCGTCGGGTCGGTGGGCTAGGGCAATGAGCGATCGAGTATAGCCGGGCGCTGCATGTCGACATGGGCGATGCCGTCTTCGAGATACGGATCGCTACATCGCGTGAAACCGAGCGAGGCGTAGAAGGCTTCCAGATGCTGCTGCCCGGAGAGGAACACGGCCTGCCCCGCGTAGCGCCGGTCGCAATGGACCAGCGCCTGCTGCATGAGCCGCCGGCCCAGGCCGGTTCCGCGCTGACTCGCCTCGACCACGACGCGCCCGATCGCCGGCCCGGCCTGCGCTGGCGACAGGCTGTGCGGCCGGGCCACGCCGGGCGGAACCAGGCGCAGGTAGGCCAGCAGCCGGCCGTCCGCAGCGCTCGCGCAGAGGTGCTCGCAGAGCGGGTCGATGCCGTCCATGTCCGAGAACACGCAGTTCTGCTCGACCACGAAGATGTCGCTGCGCAGCTTCAGAAAGGCGTAGAGCGTGTCGGGCTTCAGATCGCGCCAGTGATGCCAGCAGTAGTCGGTCATGAGGTTCAGGAACCTGAGTCAAGCGTCGCGAGCGAGCTGCTGTGGAAGCGAAGCTCGTCGACTCAACGCTGGAAATCGTAGACGCTGCCGATGCCGAGGATCTGCGTCAGCACGTCGAGCGCGGTGCGGGTTTCGTCGAGCAGGGCTGCATCGGCCAGATCGGCGAGCACGAGGCGGTCGCGGTAGTAGCGCATCACCCAGGCGGTGAGCGCATCGTAGCGTTCGGGCGTGATCCAGCTGGCCGCGTTGACCGCAGTGCGCTCGGCTTCGGTCAGCACCACGCGCAGCCGCAGGCAGGCCGGGCCGCCGCCGTTGCGCATCGACTGGCGCAGGTCGAACACCTGCACCTGCGTGATGGGGTTGCGCTCGTCCTCGACGATGCGCTGGATCTGCTGCCAGACGCGCGGGTTCTCCTGGCATTCCGACGATACGATCAATTGCATGCCGCCTTCGGGCGGGCAGACGAGCTGGCTGTTGAACAGGTAGGAGCCCACCGCGTCCTCGACGCTGACCGCGTCGCGCGGCACGTCGATGAAGACCGGCTTTCTGGCTTGCTCCTGTGTGCTGGACCAGTTCTGCGTGATCCATTGCCTGAGTGCGGCGCTATCGGCGAACGCATCTTCGTGATGCAACAGCACTTCGCGATTGCCGACTGCGATGACGTCGTTGTGGAACACGCCCTGATCGATCACGGCCGGGTTCTGCAACTGATGCCGCGTGCGCCCGGCTTGCAGTCCATGCAGGCGGGCGAGCGCCTCGCAGGCGGCGCGCGTCTGTCGCGCAGGGAATTTCTGCGGAGCCGGCTCGTCGGCGTTGCCCTTGCCGTAGACGAACAGTTCGAGCCCGGGCTCGCCGTAGTCCGCGCACAGCCGCGTGTGGTTCGCCGCACCCTCGTCGCCGAGCGCGGGCGTCGCCGGCAGGGGTTCGTGATGTTCGAAGTGGCGCGTGTCCGGGAAGGTCGCGCGCAGCACGCGGCCGCTGGTTGCGGGTTCGAACGAGCGATGCAGGTTGCTGCACAGGTTCGCGGGCGTGAAATGCACGCGCCCGTCGGCCGTGTCGGCGCTCGGCGACACCGTGCCGGCGTTGGCCGTCCACATGCTCGAGGCCGAGCTGACCGCCGCGAGCAGGCCGGGCGCCTCGCGCGCGACCTTGGCGAGGATGTCGCGATCGCGTCCCGAATAGCCGAGCCGTCGCAGTGCCGGCAGGTTCGGGCGCTCCTGCGGAGGCAGCACGCCCTGGGCGAGGCCGAGCCGTTGCAGGGCGCGCATCTTGGCGAGCCCCTGCAGCGCCGCTTCGCGCGGGTTCGACGGCAGATCGGCGTTCTTGGCCGCGGCGAGATTGCCGTGCGCGAGGCCCGCGTAGTTGTGCGTGGGGCCGACGAGGCCGTCGAAGTTGGCTTCGACGGCGAGGGGAGAAGAAGTGCTCATGCGCCGCAGCCTATCACCGCACTGCGGGCATCGAATCCGGGTTTTTCCGGGCTAGGGCGAGTCGGGACGAACGCGCAGGAAGCGCGCGAAACGCGGCAGGCCGTCGCGGGTCAGGCCGGTGTAGGCGTAGGTGATCGTGCGGCCGATCGCGGGCGGCTGCTCGCGGTCCAGATCGCGCAGGCCGCTGCCGACGCGAAATTCGCGGCCCTGCGCATCGCGCACGATCAGCGAGCCGAGCTTGTTCTCGTACTTGCCCTTGCCGGGCACGTGACCGATCACCACCGCCTCGGCATCGTCATAAGGCTTGTACTTGCGCAGGTCGGCGCTGCGCCCGGCCTGATACGCCGAGGCGCCGCGCTTGAGCATGAGCCCTTCGCCGCCCTCGACGATCACCGCATCGAAATACCGGCGCAGGGCCTCGATTGAGTCGACACGTCGCTGCTCGACCGCCTGCACCCAGGGCTGCCGAAGCGCCACCACCACCGACGCGAGCTTCGAGTTGCGAGCGTCGAAATCGCCGGCTTGCTCGGGCAGGTCGAACACCAGATACCGCATGCGCTTCCATTCCGATTCGATCGGCTGCTGTCGCCGCACGCTGCCCGAGACGAGTTCGAACTGTCCGCGGCCGATCCACAGTTCGCCGTCGAGCACGGTGTCGGGCCAGCCGGCCGTGAACCAGGCCGGCGCCGCGATCACATGGCCGCTGCGCGTGAGCAGGTGCCTGCCGTCCCACCAGGCGCGCACGCCATCGAACTTCTCGCTGACGCGCCAGGCGCGCAGTTCGATCGCGTCGCCCTCGTGATAGACCTCGGCGAGCATCGCGGGCGGCGGCGTGGGCTCTTGCGCGGCCGCCGCGAAGGTCCAGCACAGGACGACGAGGGCGAAGAGTGGGCGCATGGAGCAGGGCCGCGGGCAGGTGTAGCGCGATTGAAGACCAATCGAAATTCGCGAGCCGTGACCGGGTGCACGCTTGGGGCGGTGTTTAGGTCCGCTTGGGCTGCAGACAACAAAAAACCCGGCAAAAGCCGGGTTTTTTGTTGTTGAAGTACAGCCGAAACGCTTACTGGCAGGCCTCGCAATCCGGGTCGAGGATCGAGCAGACCTTGGCGCTGCCGACGTCGGTGGCCGAGTAGTCGGTGGTGTCGACCGGCACGGGCGCCGCGACGGCTTTCGCTGCGGTGCCACTGGTCGTTGCGTTGCCGACCTTGTTCAGGCGCGTATCGGTGATCGTCGTCTTCTCGGTGTGCGTCGCGCCCATCGTGCGCAGGTAGTACGTGGTCTTGAGGCCCGACAGCCAGGCGTGCTTGTAGAGCTCATCGAGCTTCTTGCCGCTCGGCTGCGCCATGTACAGGTTCAGCGACTGCGCCTGGTCGATCCACTTCTGGCGACGCGAGCCCGCATCGACCAGACGCTTCGGATCGATTTCGAAAGCGCACTTGTAGATGGCCTTGAGCTCCTCCGGGACACGGTCGATCTTCTGCACGCTGCCGTCGTAGTACTTGAGATCGTGGGCCATGACTTCGTCCCACAGATCGAGCGCCTTGAGATCGTTGACGAGGTACTCGTTGACCACCGTGAACTCGCCAGACAGGTTCGATTTCACGTAGAGGTTCTGGTACGTCGGCTCGATCGACTGCGACACGCCGGTGATGTTGGCGATGGTCGCGGTCGGGGCGATCGCCATGGTGTTGCTGTTGCGAATGCCCGAGGTCTTGATCTGCGTGCGCAGGCTGTCCCAGTCGAAAGCGCCCGAGGCCTGGGTGTCCTGCTGCAGGTACCGATCGCCACGCGCTTCGGCGACGAGGCGGATCGAGTCGATCGGCAGAATGCCCTGGTCCCACAGCGAGCCCTTGAAGCTGCTGTAGGCGCCGCGCTCGATCGCCAGATCGGCCGAAGCCTTCAGCGCGTAGTAGCTGATCGCTTCCATCGAGTAGTCGGCGAACGAGATCGCGCGGTCCGACTCGTAGGGCAGGCGCAGCTTGTACAGCGCGTCGTTGAAGCCCATCACGCCGAGGCCGACCGGGCGGTGACGCAGGTTGGAGTTGCGCGCCGTCGGCACCGAGTAATAGTTGTACTCGATGACGTTGTCGAGCATGCGCATCGCCGTCGTGATCGTGCGTTCGAGCTTGGCCTTGTCGAGCTTGCCTTCGGCGGTGATATGCGCCGGCAGGTTCACCGAACCGAGGTTGCAGACCGCGATTTCCTGGTTGGCCTTGGTGTTGAGCGTGATCTCGGTGCACAGGTTGGAGCTGTGCACGACGCCCACGTGCTGCTGCGGGCTGCGCAGGTTGCACGGATCCTTGAAGGTGATCCACGGGTGGCCGGTTTCGAACAGCATCGACAGCATCTTGCGCCAGAGACCCAGCGCCTGGATGCGCTTGGTGTTCTTGAGGCGGCCTTCTTCGGCGAGCTTTTCGTACTCGACGTACTTCTTCTCGAAGGCTTCGCCGACGAGCTCGTGCAGGTCCGGCGTTTCGTCCGGCGAGAACAGCGTCCACGGGCCGTCTTCCATCACGCGCTTCATGAACAGGTCCGGCACCCAGTTGGCCGTGTTCATGTCGTGCGTGCGGCGGCGGTCGTCACCGGTGTTCTTGCGCAGTTCGAGGAACTCCTCGATGTCGCGGTGCCAGGTTTCGAGATAGGCGCACAGCGCGCCCTTGCGCTTGCCGCCCTGGTTCACGGCGACGCAGGTGTCGTTGGCAACCTTGAGGAACGGCACGACACCGTTGGACTTGCCGTTGGTGCCCTTGATCCAGCCACCCATGCCGCGCACCGGCGTCCAGTCGTTGCCGAGGCCGCCCGCGAACTTGGACAGCATGGCGTTATCGTGGATCGCGCCGAAGATGCCGTGCAGGTCGTCCGGCACCTGCGTCAGATAGCACGACGACAGCTGCGGACGCGGCGTGCCCGAGTTGAACAGCGTCGGCGTCGACGACATGAAGTCGAACGAGGACAGCAGCGTGTAGAACTCGATCGCGCGCGTTTCGCGGTCGATCTCGTTCATCGCCAGGCCCATCGCCACGCGCATGAAGAAGGCCTGCGGCAGCTCGAAGCGGGTCTTGTTGCTGTGGATGAAGTAGCGATCGTAGAGCGTCTGCAGGCCCAGGTAGTCGAACTTGGCGTCGCGATCGGCCAGCAGCGCCTTGCCGAGCGTGTCGAGGTCGAACAGGGCGAGCTTGGGGTCGAGCAGTTCGAGTTCGATGGCGCGGTGGATGTACTCGCGGAAGTAATCCGGGTAGATCGCCTTCATTTCCTCGAAGGTCGGGCGCGTCTCGGACATGCGCAGGAACTTGAGCGCCTCGTGGCGCAGGCCGTCCATGAGCAGGCGCGCGGAGACGTAGGTGTAGTTCGGCTCCTTCTCGATGCGCGCGCGCGCGGCGAGCGTCACGGCCTGGGAAAGCTCGGCCTCCGGAATGCCGTCGTAGAGATCGCGCAGCGCCGAGGACACCACTTCTTCGACGCTGATGCCGGTCAGGCCATCGGCCGCTTCGGTGACGACGCGCTGGATGCGCGCGACATCGAGCGCATGCAGGCTGCCGTCGTCGAACTTGACGTTGATCGCCGGGCCGGCGGGCAGCTGGGCCTCGCTCTTGGCGGCTTCGGCGGCGCGCTCGCTCGCGCGGGCGGCGCGGTAGATGACGTAGGAGCGGGCGACCTTGTGTTCGCCGGCACGCATCAGGGCCAGTTCGACCTGGTCCTGGATGTCTTCGATATGCACGGTACCGCCGCCCGACAGGTGGCGCGTCAGCGCGGCCACGACCTGGGCGGTCAGCGCCTGCACGGTCTCGCGCACGCGGGCGCTGGCCGCGGCCTGGCCGCCTTCGACGGCGAGGAAGGCCTTGGTCAATGCGATGGCGATCTTGGACTGATCGAAGCCCGTGACCTTGCCGTTGCGGCGAATGACCTTGACGCCGCCCGGAGCCACGGCAGCGAGTTCGGCGGTGGAGGCAGGGCCCGCAGGAATGCGGCGCGATTCAGTGTTTTCAGTGACTTGTGTTTGCATGGCGCCCCTAAGGATTGATTCGGTTCCGTCCGAGATGGTCGTTATTGATACGGCACACGAGCAACGGTCTGTCGGGTCTGATCGGACACCCGGGGTGTGCCGTATCAATAACAAAACCCATGCTCTGTGTTCTGGAGGCGGTTACACCGTTTTCATGTCGCAGCCCGCATCCAGGCCAGCGGCATTCGATCTATCGCCGGATGCCACCTCCACAACCGTCGAGAAACAATATCTAGTGGTTCGCCAGTGCGTCAACCCCAATATCCTGTGCCAGAAACGGTGAATAGCCTGTGCAAAAAGTGTGAACCGAATGCTGCAGAGGCCGTCGTTATTGGGTTTTTTGCCGGCTCGAAAGCCGGCTTGCAGGAAGCTTGGAGAAATTCACACAATGTCAGCTGACGAACGGCAACCGACGGGGCTTATCCTGTTAAATCACGCCGTACAGCCCGGCAGCCCGCTTGTCTGCGCCACTTCATGCGGAAATTTGGATTGCGGGCCTGGATCGTGTTCCCCGCTGCTTAGCCCGAGAGACTTCAACGCATGATCGTCCCCGTCCTGATGGCCGGCGGTTCCGGCACCCGCCTGTGGCCGCTGTCGCGCGAGCAGTACCCCAAGCAGTTCCTGAAGCTGCTCAACGAGCGCAGCCTGCTGCAGAACACCGCGCTGCGGGTCGCCAGGCTCGAAGACTCCGCCCCGCCGCTGGTCATCGGCGGCGACGCGCACCGCTTCGTCATCGCCGAGCAGATGCGCGAGATCGGCTTCGACCAGGCCACCGTGATGCTCGAGCCCGAGGGCCGCAACACCGCTCCGGCCGCGGCGGTCGCCGCCCACTACGCGAGCACGCATTTCGGTCCGCAGGCGCTGGTCTTTTTGCTCGCCGCCGACCAGGCCGTCGAGAACACGCCGGCCTTCGTCGCCGCCGTCGAAGCCGCCGCCAAGGTCGCGGCCACAGGCAAGATCGTCACCTTCGGCATCCAGCCCACGCATCCGGAAACCGGCTTCGGCTATATCAAGGCCGGCCCGGCCGCCGAGCACGATGCCTTCGAAGTCGCGGCTTTCGTCGAAAAGCCCGTGCTCGAAAAGGCCCAGGCCTTCCTCGACGAAGGCGGCTACTACTGGAACGGCGGCATGTTCCTGTTCCGCGCCGATGTCTTCCTCGACGAGCTCAAGCGCCTGGAGCCCGAGATGCATGCGGCCAGCCTGCAGAGCTGGAACCACGCGGTGAAGGACATCGATTTCGTGCGCCTGGAACCGACCGCGTTCAAGCGCTGCCGCAACGAGTCGATCGACTACGCGGTGATGGAGAAGACCGCGAACATCGCCCTGGTGCCGCTCGACGCGGGCTGGGACGACGTCGGCTCCTGGACCTACCTCGGCAAGCTGCCGGCGACCGATGACGCCGGCAATCGCGTGCGCGGCGACGTGATCGTCGAAGACAGCCAGGACAACCTCGTGCATGCGAGCACGCGCCTGGTCAGCCTGGTCGGCATGAAGGACACGGTGGTGGTCGAGACCGAGGACGCTGTGCTGGTGGCCCCGCGCGAGCGCGTGCAGGAGGTCAAGAAGATCGTCCAGAAGCTCAAGAAGGCCAAGCGCACCGAGGCGGAGACCAGCCCGCGCGTGTTCCGGCCCTGGGGCAGCTACGAGACGGTGGCGCTGGCGGACCGTTTCCAGGTCAAGCGCATCATCGTCAAACCGGGCCAGAAGCTGAGCCTGCAGATGCACCACCACCGGGCCGAGCACTGGATCGTGGTCTCGGGTACCGCGCGCGTGTACTGCGGCGAGAAGAACTTCCTGCTGACCGAAGACCAGTCCACCTACATCCCCCTTGGCCACACGCACCGGCTCGAGAACCCCGGCAAGGTGCCGCTCGAGCTTATCGAGGTGCAGTCGGGGGCTTATCTGGGCGAGGACGATATCGTCCGCTTCGACGACGTTTACGGACGGACGCCGGCCAAGACGTGAGGCATGAGGCGTGAGGCGTGAGGCGAAAAAAGCTTGACGGCGCGCCTCACGCCAGCTTGGTCGCCGCAGCAGCGAAGATCTGCTCGGCATTCGCGGCCAGAAAGTTGCGGAAGATCAGTGGGCTGCCGTTCTGCGCCCAGAGCTTGCCGCCCCAGGCGTTCACGGCCTGGTTGCGTTCGATGATCTCGACGAACTGCTTTTCGGTGCGTGCGCTGCCGATCGAGCCGTCGGCTTCGAGCACCGGCGTCTCCATCGTCGCGGCGAGCGTCGCGGTCTGGCGCAGGAGTGTTCCGGGCGCACCCTGGATCGCCGGCAGCATGCGAAAACCGCGCTGCCGCATCGCCTCGGCCATCGCTTCGATGCCCGAATACGCGGCGGCGTAGACATCGATGGTCACGTGATTGAAGTCGGGGCCCAGCGCGAGCGCGCTGGCGGCCTCGCCGGAGACGGCGGCGACCGCTTCGAGCAGCGAGCGCTTCATCGGGGGGCCGTTGCGATGCATGAGCCGGTGCACGAAGTGACTCACGAAGGCGTCGGCCTCGCGCTCGCTCAGGCCGCCTTCGGCCTCGGCGCGCTCGATCAGGCCGAGAAAATCGCGATGATCGACCGCCTCGGCCTGCTCGGCGCAATCGGCCTGCACGAGCGCGGCGACTTCGGGCGGAAACGCGGCCAGGTCGACCTGCGAGACGAAGATCTTGAACTGGCGGCTGTCCTCGCCGATGGCCTGCAGGTCGAAGCTCACGAGCTTCTTGGCCGGGAAGCGGTAATCGAGTTCCTTGCGCAGCCCGAGCACGCCGGCCGCGCGGGCGAACAGCGCGGTCACCGCCGGGTCTGCCGTGCGGATCGCCCCGTGGTCGTTCAGGAACGTGCCGCCGTTGTCGGCGACGAGCTTCTGCAGCGCGACGAAATCGGGCACCTGGCTCGCGAACTTGGCGGTCGCAGAAGCGACGAAGCGTTCGCGCAACTGAGCGGGAGTCAGTTTGGGAGTGATCGGCTGGGACATGTTCGGCCGGCGCTCGTGGACGAGGGGAGGAGCCAGACTAGGTGCTCCAAGCCGATGAAAAAAGAGTAGTTGTCCGCATGCCGGGGCGAGTGCCCCGCGCTTACAATCGACCGATCATCCTTCGCGTGCGCCCGATCGTCTGGAATGAGCTTCCAAAAGCATTGTCCCGGCTGCTTCGCCGACAAGGGCGGCGTCGCGGTCTGCCCCGTCTGCCAGTACGACGAATCGGCCCCACGTTCGCCGCTGTTCCTGCCGCACGGCATCATCATCGGCGGCCAGTTCCGCGTCGGTCGCGTGCTCGGCCAGCCGGGCGGTTTCGGCATCACCTACCTGGGCTGGGACATTCACCTGCAGCAGCGCGTGGCGATCAAGGAGTTTCTGCCGCGCGACATCGTCACGCGTCATCCGGGCGAGCTCGACGTTTCCACGCACACGCAGGAGACGCGTTCGGCCTTCGATTTCGGCAAGGAGCAGTTCCTGCGCGAGGCGCGCATCGTCGCCCGGCTCGATCACCCGAACGTGGTGCGCGTGCGCAGCTTCTTCAACGCCAACGACACCGCCTATCTGGTGATGGACTACTACGAGGGCCTGTCGCTCGGCGATTACCTGTCGCGCGTGCGCGGCATCATCGAGCCGGCGCTCGCGGTGCCGCTGATCCGCCCGGTGCTCGATGCCCTGCAGTACGTGCACGAGCACGGCGTGGTGCATCGCGACCTCAAGCCGCACAACATTTACCTGGCCACCGTCGGCAAGCCCATCGTGCTCGACTTCGGCGCCGCCCGGCAGGCCGCGGGCGAGCGCGTGCAGAGCATGTCGGTGGTGCTCACCGACGGTTACGCCCCGCTCGAGCAGTACCAGCGCCGGGCCACCCAGGGCCCGTGGACCGATGTCTACGGCGCCGCCGCCACGCTCTACCGCATGCTCGCCGGGGTGGCCCCGCCAACCGCGCTCGATCGCCTGACCGACGATCCGCTCGAGCGCGGCGGCTGGGACAAGGTGCCCGAATCGCTGCGCGGGGCGCTCAGGAAGGCGCTCGCGCTGAAGCCCGAGCACCGCTTCCAGAGTGCCGCCGAGTTCATCGCCGCGCTGTCGGATTACAGCCCGTTCCAGGTCGCCGCCGAGCCGCCGGTCGTGACCGAGCCCACAGCGCCGGAGCCCGCGATCACGCGCTCGGACCCACCCGCGGTGCGCACCGGGCCGATCGCGCCGGTGCCCGAATCCGAAGAGGGGGTACCGTTCGTTCCCCCGCTGATCGTCCCAACGCGTCCGGTGCCGCCCGCGGAAAGGCCCGCTGCGCCTGCTCCCGCTGCCGGTGCGCCGGCAACCCGGGGTCCGCGCGGTGAAACACCCGCGACCGCGGAGTCCGTTGCGCCGCCGGTCGCGGCGCCTGCATCGGCTTCGCCGATCCCGCCGATTCCGGCCATCGTCCCCGAAGCACCGATCACGCGCAGCGAAAAGCCCCCGCTGACGCGTCGCCAGCTGCCGTTGCTGCCGCCTGCAGCTCCGGGCGAAGCGCCGCCGCAAGGCGTGCAGAAGCCGCTCGCCCCGGCTCCGCGCGACGGCCTGGCGCTCGGGCGCAAGCGCTACAACGCACTCGTGCTCGGCTTGCCGATCCTGCTGTTCGCGGGGCTGCTGGCGGTGCTCGCCGTCAACTGGAACCGGGACCGTCCGTCCCAGCGCAAGCCCTTGTCGCTGCGATCCACCGAGACGCCGGTGGCGGCGAACGCGCCGCCCACCGCGAGCCAGATCGCCGCATCGCCGGCAAACGCCCCGGCCGCAGTGGCTCCGCTGCTGCCGGACATGATGCCGATCGAGGGTGGCGAGTTCCGCATCGGCGAAGACGTGGCGGGCTCGGCCGCCGCACCCGCGCACGGCGTGAAGGTCTCTGCGTATTCGATCTCGACCACCGAGATCACCTTCGAGCAGTTCGCCCAGTTCGTCAGCCAGACTGGCTACCGCAATCCGCGCTGGAAGAACTATCCCTGCGAAAGCGCGGGCAGCCGGTCTCCGAGCTGGGAGGCCCCCGGGTTTCCGAACAGCGATTCGCGCCCGGTGGTCTGCGTGAGCTGGGTCGACGCCAACGCCTACGCCGAATGGCTCGGCCGCCAGACCCGGCTTTCGTTCCGCCTGCCGACCGAGGCCGAATGGGAATACGCGGCGCGCGGGCGCAGCAGTGGCCGTTACTGGTGGGGCGATCGCTACGACGACAGCAAGGCCACTTGCACGGGTTGCCCGGTGGTGCGCGCCGGCCCGCAGCCGGTCAAGAGCTGGCCGCCGAACGCCTTCGGGCTCTACGACACCGCCGGCAACGTGCGCGAGTGGACTTGCTCGAGCGGCGAGCCCTATGGCCGCGGGACCGAAACGCGCTGCGCGGCCGTTGACGTCGGCGGCAGCCGGGCGGTGCGCGGAGGCTCCTGGCGGCAGGGCATCGATGCCCTGCGCTCGGCCCAGCGCGATGCGCTCGACGGCGATCGCCGCGACGTGCAGACCGGGTTCCGCCTCGTGCAGGACGCACGCGGCCCGTCGCCTTGAAGCGCCCGTCGGAACCGGCGTCGCCGACGCCGGAGCGAGCGGCCGCCGAACCCCGCATTCGGCCGCTCGACCTCGACGCGAATCCCGAGCGGTCGCCCAGCGAAGCCTTGCGCTGGGTGTTGTTCGCGGTGGCGGCTGCTTCGGTGATCGCAGCCGTTTGGCTGACGTCGCTGCCGACCCCGTCGGGTGGCGATCGGTCGCTCTGGGCTTCGCTGGGCGCGACGCAGACCTCGAGCCTGCCGACCACCGTCGCGGTGCCGGCTGGTGTGCTGCCGTTCGCCGACGCCAAGGACGGCGGCTACGCGGTCCAGGCCTTCGCGATCGGCCGCACCGAGGTCACCGTCGAGCAGTTCCGCCTGTTCGTGCAGCGTTCGGGATACCAGGGCAGCAGCTGGGCCGCGTTTCCGTGCCTGGGCACGGCGATCGACCTGTCCTGGCAGCAGCCCGGCTACGGGCAATCCGACACTTTCCCGGTGGTCTGCGTCTCGGCCGTCGATGCGATGGCCTACGCGGAGTGGCTCAGCGCGCAGACCGGGCGCTCGTTCCGCCTGCCGACCGAGATCGAATGGGAGTACGCGGCACGCGCCGGTGCGCAGACGCGTTTCTGGTGGGGCGATACCTACGACGAGCGCATGGCCGACTGCAACGGCTGCTCCCCGAATTCGCGCGCACGGCCGACCTTCGTCGGATCCTGGCCGGCCAACGCCTGGGGCCTGCACGACGTCGCCGGCAACGTGCGCGAATGGACCTGCTCGGTGTTCCTGATGCCGATGCGCTCCGAGTCGCAGCACTGCGAGCAGGCACTCGATGAAACCGTGAACCTCACCGTGCGCGGTGGCTCCTGGCAGGAATCGGTCGACGCGCTCGCACTGAGCGACCGCCGGCCCTATGGCGCGTTCCAGCGCAACGTCTGGACCGGCTTTCGGGTTGTCGAGACGGCGGCGGCCACTACGAAATGAGTCATGCCGGAATCCGTCCGGGCCGGGGTTGCGTCACCAGCTCCAGGGCAGCGGCTCGGCCTTCTGGAACAGCCAGCCCTGGAAGCGTGAAACCCCGAGCGCCTTGAGCGCCGCGAGCTCCGCCTGCGTTTCCACGCCTTCGGCGATCAGGGTGACGCCGAGGTGGCCGCCGAGCTCGCAGAGATTGCGCACGATCAGCTGATTGGTGGGGTCCCGGTCGAGCGCGCGGATATAGGCGCGGTCGATCTTCACCGCGGAAAACGGAATCGCCTTCAGGTACGAGAACGAGGCGAAGCCGCTGCCGAAGTCGTCGAGCGCGAACACGCAGCCAAGCTCGCGCAGGCGCGAGACGAACGCGCCGACCAGGTTCAGGTCGCTCACCGCCGCGGTTTCGGTGACTTCGAGCGTGAGGCGGCTCGCCACTTGCGGGTGGTCGCTGAAGAAGCTCGTCACGGTGTCGCGGAAGTCGGCGTCGGCGAGGCTGCGGCCACTGACGTTGACGGCCAGATGCACCTGCTCGGGCACCTGGCCCGACAACATGAGCCGGCTCGCCACGCCGAACACGAAGCCGTCGATGCGCGTCGACCAGCCCAGGCGTTCGGCCGCATCGATGATGCGCTCGGGCGTGTTGACTCTGCCGCTGGTGTCGACCCAGCGCAGCAGCATTTCGTAGCCGAGCAGCTCGCCGTCGCCACCGACGATTTTCTGGCCGTACGGAATCAGCCGGCCCTCCTTGAGCGACTGCAGGATCTCGCGGCGCCATTCGAACAGACTGCGGCGCTCCTCGACCTGCGCGCGAATGTCCTCGAAACGCTGGATGCCGCCGCCACCGCGACCCTTGGCGATCGAAGCCGCGAGATCCGCGTTGTTGACCACCGACATGCAGCTCGCGTCGCTCGCGCTCATGCAGGCGATGCCGATGCTGCCGCTGATGCCCGAGTAATCGCTGAGCCGGACCTGCGAGGTCGTCAGCTCCGCTTCGATGCGCCGTGCGACGTCGTGGGCGCGATCGGCATCGCAATTGATCAGCAGCACCGCGAACTCGTCGCCGCCCCAGCGCGCCGGAACGTCGCGCTTGAACACGGCCTGGCGAATCACGCTCGCGACCCAGACCAGCACGTCGTCACCGGCCTGGTGCCCGTGGCGGTCGTTGACGGCCTTGAAGCCGTCGAGATCGATGAACAGCACCGCGCTCGGCGTGCCGTGCTCGACCAGCGCCGCGTATGACTTTTCGATGGCCGACTGGAACTGCCGGCGATTGCACAGGCCCGTGAGCATGTCGTGGCTGGCCTGGTAGGCGAGCTCGCGCGCCAGCGTGTTCGATTCGGTGGTGTCGTGAAACACGAACACCGCCTCGCGCACGTAGCCGAGCGCATCCTTGATCGGAGCGGCCGAGCATTCCGCCGCGATCTCGCGGCCGCGCAGGAAACGCAACAACGTGCCGCTCGGAAACTGCAGCGTCTGGCCGCCATCGAAGACCTCGGCGAGCACGTCGTCGCCCAGGGCGGGGCCTTCGGGCGCATCGCCGACGATGCGCACGTATTCCTGGAAGGGGCGGTGACGCAGCTCGTCGAGATCGAGTCCGACCATCTGGCAGGCGGCCGGATTGGCGTAGGTGATGCAGCGGCTCTCGTCGATGCGGACGACGCCGTCGGCGATCGACGACAGCGTGATCTGCGCGAGTTCGCGCTGCTTGGTCAGCATCTGCAACTGCAGCCGTTCTTCGGTGCGATCGCTGATCGCGGCGATGAAGTGCAGCGGCAGGCCGTCGCTGTCGCGCATCAGCGTCAGGTCGAGCTGCGCGTAGATGACGCTGCGGTCCTTGGCGACGAAGCGACGCTCCGCGCGGAAGCGCTCCCGCGAACTCGCCAGGGCCGATTCGAACAGTTCGGCGTCGTCGATGTCCTGGCGATGCGTAATCGCGCGGAAATTGAGCTCCATGAGCTCGGCCTTGGAATGCCCGAGCAGTTCGCAGAGCGCGTCGTTGACCGTCAGCAGCCGGCTGTCGAGCCCGACGATCGCGAGCCCGACCGGAACCGTGCTGAAAATCGCCTGGTCCTGTGCCGCGGCGAGCATGGCCGACAGTTGGGCCTGCTTGACGTCGTCGATGCTTTGCAGCGTGCCGACGACGCGCGCCGGCTCGCCGTGTTCGTTGCGCGAGATCACCGCGAGCGACGAGCGCACCCAGCGATAGCGGCCGTCGGCGTGCAGCACGCGGTGTTCGAACTGCACGTTGGGCGTACGCAGGACCAGATGCGACTGGAACCGCTGCGCCAGGGCATCGCGCTCATCGGCGTGAACCAGGTTCACCCAATATTCCATCGGATACTCGGCCGCCGCGCTGCCGTTGCCGATGATCTGTACGAGTTCGGCCGAGCAGTACAGCGTGCGACGCTGGAAATCGCAGTCCCAGACGCCGACGGGCGCGCTCTCGATGGCGTGGCGCCAACGATCGCTCCGCAGCGGATCGTTGCCGCCCTCGCTCGCAAGCGCTGCGGGAGATTGGGTCAATGGTGAAGCGGCGGTCATCGGCGGGTCGGATCGTGGGTCGGCGTGGGGCGAGGGGCCTCGGACACACGCGACGGAAATTTCGGTGGTGACGATGCGCTTTCTGACAGGCCCGTCACAGTCGTAAAGAAATACGGGGTGGCCGGCTTCATCGATGCGAGCGGCTCGACGATATGGCACCCGGCATGGCCGCGATGCGGCTCAGGCGCCACGCAATGCCGTCGCGATCGGCTGGCGAGCGGCGCGCACGGCCGGAAACAGCCCGCCGACCAGGCCGATCACGCAGGCCCAGACGATGCCATTGACGAGCAGGGCAGGGGTCACCGTGAGGTTGAAGACCACCTGCGTGAAGTTCGCGCCGAGCGTGTTGACGGTGCTGCCGTTGAAGAACATCCAGGCCAGTGCCGCGCCGACGCTGCCGCCGATCAGCGCGAGCACCAGCGATTCGACGAACACCGAGATCACCACCGGCAGCGCGCCGAAGCCGATCGCGCGCAAGGTCGCGATCTCGACCTGGCGTGCGGAAACCGCGGTGTACATGGTGTTGAGCGTGCCGAAGACCGCCCCTAGCGCCATGATGCCGCCGACCCAGAGGGCGATGAAATCGAGCAGCTTGCTGAGGTCCTTGGACTGCTCCGCGTAGTACTCGGGTTCGCGCTTGACGCTGACGCTGAGCGTCGGATCGGTGGTGAGCTTGTCCTTGAACGCATCGAAGGCTTCGGGCGAATCGAGCATCACCGTGATCGACTGGAACAGGTTGCGGCGGAACGCCGACAGCACCGTTTCGATTTCGCCGAACAGCTCCGACTCGTGCGCATCGCCACCGCTTTCGAACACGCCGACGACGGTCCACTCGGTGTCGCGGATTTTGATGCGCGAGCCGAGGTCGAGCCCGGTGAACTGCTTGGTTGCCGAGCGGCCGACGACGAGCTCGCGCACGGCCGGCTCGAACATGCGGCCTTCGACGATGCGCACCTCGGGTCGCAGCTGCGCGGCCTGCGGGCCGATGCCGCGCAGGGTCACGTTCGCATCCGAGCCGGTCGACCGCAGCGGCAGGTTGACGACCGCGACCATCTCGGCCGAGACGATCGGCTTGCCGGTCTCGTCGCGCCTGATGCCCGGCGCATCGGCGATGGTCTGCGTGTTTTCGCGCGAAATGGTGCTGCCGAGTTCGCTGTTGGAGCCGCCGCGCAGCACGATCGCGCGATCGGCGCGGCCGGTGTTCGACAGCGTTTTATGAAAGCCCACCGACATCGCCATCACCGACACCAGCACCGCCACGGTGACCGTGATGCCGATGACGATGACCAGCGAAATGCCACTGCGCTGCGGCAGATTGCGCAGGTTCATGCCGGTGACCGCGGAGATCTGTTTGAGCATGAGGTCTTATCGCTTGTTTTGAAAAACCAGGCCATGGATGGCCTGGGCTTGCCAGGACGGCATACGCGTTAGCGTCCCGCTAACGCATCGACAATGTTCAAGCTGCGTGCACGCAGCGCCGGCGGCAGCCCGGTGACGAGCGCGAGCAGCACTGCAGTGACGAAGCCGCCGACGATCACGTCGCCCGGCAGCTTGACGATGCCGAGCATGTCCTTGAAGGCCGGGAACATCAGCGTCGCCAGGCCAAGCCCGATCGCAGCCGACAGCACGCAGAGCAGCACCGATTCCGACAGCACCAGCACGAGCACGCGCGTATCGGAGAAGCCCAGCGTCTTGAGCACCGCGAGTTCCGGAATGCGCTCGCGCACCGACTGCATCATCGTGCTGCCGGTGGCGAACAGCAGCGCCACGAACACCGCGACCAGGATGCGCGTGACGATGTAGTTGATGTCGGCGATCTGCTTCATGAAGCCCATCTGGAATTCCTTCTCGGACTGGGCCTTGGTTTCGTCGAGCGAATTGGCGAACCGCTTGTCGATCGCCGCGCCGACCTGCGCGGCCTGGCCCGGATCGCTGATGCGCACGGTGAACCAGCCGACCGTGCCGCGACCGAAAGCGCGCGCCTCGTCGAAATACTCGTGCTGGAACAGCAGCTGGTTCTCCTGCATGGCGTCGCCGCTGTCGTGCGTGAAGATGCCGACGAGATCGAAAGTCCAGTCGCTCTGCCCATCGGATTTCCGCGTCCAGATTTCCGAATGCAGCGGAATGCGATCGCCGATCTTCCAGCCGTACTTGTCGGCTGCGGCCTTGCCGACCACCGCGCCGGAACGGGTATTGCGAAACGCTTCGAGTTGTTCCGGAGGCAGCTTCAGCTCGGGGAACATGTCGAAATGGCGTGTCGGATCGACCGGGTACGAAAAGATCGGATTCTTCGGGTCTTGATACCAGCCGCCGAACCAGCTCGCGTAGCTCACGCCGCTGACACCCGGCACCGCTTCGATCTGCTGCGTGTACGAGAACGGCAGCGACTCGGTCAGCGCGATCTTGCTGATGACCACCAGGCGATTGACGTTGGCGAGCTCGATGGTGCGGTTGAACGCCGAGTTCACGCCCTGCAGCATGCCGAACAGCAGGAACGCCATCACGATCGCGAGCAGCGTGAAGATGGTGCGCGCCTTCTTGCGCCACAGCGTGGACCAGAGCAGCGGAAAGTATTTCATCGTTCGCTCCCGGGGCCTTTAGGCCGCGACCGTGCCGACGAGCTGGCCCTTGTCGAGATGCAGCTGATGGCTCGCGTATTCGGCCGCCTTCGGATCGTGCGTGACCATGACGATGGTCTTGCCGTGCTCGCGGTTGAGCATCTGCAGCAGGTTGAGGATTTCGTCGGCGGTTGCGCGATCGAGATCGCCGGTCGGTTCGTCGCAGACCAGCAGGGTCGGATCGGCGACGAGCGCGCGCGCGATGGCGACACGCTGGGCCTGGCCACCCGACAGTTCGCTGGGCTTGTGCTTGCCGCGTTCGGCCAGACCGACGACGGCCAGCGCCACTTCCGCGTTACGGCGGCGCTGGCTCGCCGACAATGATGTCAGCAGCAGCGGCAGCTCCACGTTGCGCTGCGCGCTCAGCATCGGCATGAGGTTGTAGAACTGGAACACGAAGCCGATGTGGCGCGCACGCCATTTCGCGAGCCGCGCGCCCGACAGGCCATCGATGCGCTCGCCGGCCACCGACACGCTGCCGGTGCTCGGCTGGTCGAGCCCGCCGATCAGGTTCAGCAGCGTGGTCTTGCCGGAGCCCGAAGGGCCCATGAGCGCGACGAAATCGCCCTGCGCGATCGAAAGGTTGATGTCGTGCAAGACCTCCACCGTCTGCTTGCCACGGGTATAGCGCTTGGTGACGTTCTGCAGGCTCACGATTGCGTTCATCGGGCGACTCCTGACCTTTTCGTTACTGCACCCCTCTCCTTTCGGGAGAGGGACTGAGGGTGAGGGCATCTCCGTGATGAGCAAATTCGGCTATCACCGCGAGGCCCTCACTCCTTCCCCTGTCCCGGAGGGAGAGGGGTATTCGTCTGATTTACGGTTTCACTACCACCTTCACGCCATCCTTGAGTTGCGCCGGATCGCCGATCGCCACGCGATCGCCGGCCGCCAGGCCGCTCAGCACGATCTGCTGATCGCCCGAGCGGGCGCCGAGCTTCACCGCGCGGCGCTCGAGCTTGTCGTCGCGGATCACGAAGACCACGCCTTGCGCGCCCTGCGCCTGCACGGCGCGTGCCGGAACCTGCACGCCGGGTTTCTGCTGCTCCGCGCCGGGCTTCGGTGCTTCGCTCAGGAACGACACGCGCACGCCCATGTCGGGCAGGATGCGCGCATCGCGCTGCAGAAAGCCCACGCGCACTTTCACCGTGGCCTTGGCGCGGTCGGCGGTCGGGATGATCGCGATCACCTTGCTCGGGATTTCCCAGTCCGGATACGCATTGAGCTTGGCGCTCGCCGGCTGGTCCGGATGCACGCGGTTGATGAAGCTTTCGTTGACGTCGACTTCGATCTCGAGCGAATCCATGTCGACGATGGTGCCGATGCCGGTGCGCGTGAAGCCGCCGCCGGCCGACAGCGGCGAGACGATCTCGCCGGTCTGCGCGGCCTTCACCGTCACCACGCCCGAGAACGGAGCGCGCACCACGGTGTCGTCGAGATTCTTCTGCGCGACGTCCAGTCCTTCGCGGGCGACGTCGATATTGCGCGCGGCGGTTTCGAGCTGCGCCTTGAGATCGTCGAGCGTGGTCTGTGCGTTGTCGATCTCGGCCTGGCTCACGTAGTTCTGCGCGCGCAGCTGCTGCTTGCGCGCAAGGTCGCGCCCGGCGTTGGCGAGCTGCACCTTCAATTGCGAATGACTGGCCTTGGCCAGGCCGAGCTGCGCCTGCGCCTGGTTGAATTGTGCGCGGATGTTGGTGTCGTCGAGGCGGCCGACGATCTCGCCTTCGCGGACCGACTGGCCTTCCTCGATGAGCACCTCGGTGACCTTGCCGGTGATCTTGGCCGACACCGTCGCCGATCGGCGCGCGACGACGTAGCCGCTCGCGTCGAGCAGCGAAGCCGGGCCGCTCGACGAAGCGCCCGCGTTCTGCGCGACGACGGCTTGTACGCGCAGCCCCGAAGGTTTCGAAAACCACCAGATCGCAGTGCCGAGCAGGACGAGCAGCAGCAGGGCGAGCGCGATCCATTTGCCCCAGCCGCCGCCGTCGCCGCGATCGTTTTCGGGCTCGCGATCGATCTTGAGCTGATTCAGCAATGCGGATTTGTCGTTCATGGAGAGCCTGTTCGCGATCTGCCGCTCGCGCCCGGCAGGCCGCAAGCGGGCCCTCGCACGTTCCAGCGCGAAACCGCTAGCTTTGGCAGCTTGACGCCAACCGTCAAGCGGGCCGGACCTCGGGGCCGCTCGATCGCGTTCGGAGCGGCGATCGGCGGCCGAAGATCAGTTGAAGTTTTCGGTCTCGCTGTCGCCGGAACCGAGGCTCACGTTGCGTGCGCCATCGCGAAAGCTCAGCGAGCTGTTGCCGCTGCTGTCGTCGCGGAACGGGTCTTCGCGATCGCCGAAGCAGGTCAGGGCCAGCGTGTAGTCGCCGGGCGGCAGCGTGCCGAGCGTGTAGCGCCAGTTGCCCGACGAGCCGGTGACCGGGGCGCTGGCGACCGGATCGGGATCGGTGCCGTCGAAATCGTCGGGCCTCACGTCGCGGCCATCGAAGGCGTAGACCGCGAGGCCGGTATTGTTGTTGCGGTTGCAGTTGTCGACGATGGAATTGCGCACCGTGCCGCTGACGCTGGCGGCGCGCGAATCGCGTGCGGCGCGCAGCGTGGGGCGCAGCCGCAGCCGGCTGGTCGAGTTGCTGTTGTTCTCGAGCGAGAGCCGCAGGTCCATGCGCAGCTGCAGCACGTAGCTCCTGCCGTTGTCGCTGACCCTGAAGTCGAGCGGGGAGAAGGTGTCGGCGCCTTCGATGCTCAGCGGAATCCGGCCATTGACGCTGGTGACGGCGCAGTTGCCGCTGTCGCAGTTCTGCACGTCGCGAAAGTCGACGCGAATGCCGTCGTAGGTGCCTTCGTCGAGCGACTCGTTGCTGATCAGCGTGTAGTCCGAGCCGTTGTAGCGCATCAGGTCCACGCGCTGCTGCCGATCGAGCCGGATGCGCTCTTCGCTGCCGTCGTCGCGACGCAGGGTGACGCCGTCGATCACCACGAACACGTTCTGCAGGTTCTGCGCGGGCGCATCGGCCGACAGCGTCATGTCGACGCGACCGTCGTCGCAACCGCCCAGCAGGGCGCCGAGCGCGAACAGCGAGCAGAGGCGGAGCAGGCGGTGGGTGGTGTTCGTCATGGCGTTGCTCTCTGGTTCGTGTCTGCGTCGTGCGCGTGCGGAACTGCGTTTGGCCTCAGCCGCGATCGCGCGCCGAAGCCGCATGTGCCTGCAGCCCTTCGGCGTCGGCGATGCGCCCGGCGATCGCCGCGAGCGGCCTGGCGCCTTCGGGCGTGCAATCGATCAGGCTGCTGCGCTTCTGGAACTCGTAGACGCCGAGCGGGTTGCTGAAGCGTGCCGCGCGCGAAGTGGGCAGCACGTGGTTCGGGCCCGCACAGTAGTCGCCGAAGGCTTCGGGCGCGTGACGGCCCAGGAACACCGCGCCGGCGTGACGGATTCGTTCGAGCAGCTCGCGCGGCTCGGCCACCGACAGCTCCAGATGCTCGGGCGCGATGCGGTTGCTGACTTCCGCGGCCTGCGCCAGATCGCGCACGAGAATCAGCGCCCCGCGGCCTTGCAGCGAAGCGCGCACGATCTTTTCGCGCGGCAGTTCGGCAATGCGCTCGTCCATCGCCTTGGCCACGGCATCGAGATAGGCCGCATCCGGGCTGATCAAAATCGATTGCGCGTCCTCGTCGTGCTCGGCCTGCGAGAACAGGTCCATCGCGATCCAGCGCGGATCGGTGAGCCCGTCGCCGATCACCACGATCTCGGACGGCCCGGCGATCGAATCGATACCGACGCGGCCGAACACCGCGCGCTTGGCCGCGGCGACGTAGGCATTGCCCGGGCCGACGATCTTGTCGACGGCCGGAACCGTGGCGGTGCCGTAGGCCAGCGCCGCAACCGCCTGCGCGCCGCCGATCGAGAACACGCGATCGGCGCCGGCCAGGTGCGCGGCCCCGAGCACGGCGTCGTTGAGCTCTCCGTCCGGGCACGGCACGGCCATGATCACTTCGGGCACGCCCGCGACCTTGGCCGGAATCACGTTCATGAGCACCGACGACGGATACGCCGCCTTGCCGCCCGGCACGTAGACGCCGACGCGGTCCATCGCCGTGACTTTCTGGCCCAGGCGGTTGCCGTATTCGTCGGTGATTTCCCAGTCTTCGAGCTTCTGCTGGCGCGCGTAGGCACGGATGCGCGTCGCCGCGGTTTCGAGCGCGGCACGCAGCTCGTCGGGCAGGCGCTTCCAGGCGCTCGCGAGCGCGGCGGCGGGGATCTCGAGGTCGGCCGCGACGCTGACGTCACGGCGATCGAATCGGTTGGTGTATTCGAGCAGCGCCGCGTCGCCGCGCTGGCGTATGCCCGTGACGATGCCGTCGACCGCCTGCGTCACCGAGGCGCTTTGCTCGGGCGCGCGGTCGAGCAGCTCGCTCAAGCGGGCGTCGAAATCGGCGCTGCTCGCGTCGAGGCGCAGCATCTCAGGCATTGAGGGTGGCTCCGGCGCTCGCGAAGGCATCGAGCAGCTGGCGCAGGGCCGCGTGCTTCATCTTCATCGAGGCTTTGTTGACGACCAGGCGCGAGGACACGTCGCAGATCTTCTCGATCTCGACCAGGCCATTGGCGCGCAGCGTGTTGCCGGTGGCGACGAGGTCGACGATCTGGTCGGCCAGGCCGACCAGCGGGGCGAGCTCCATCGAGCCGTAGAGCTTGATGATCTCCACCTGCTGGCCCTTGGCCGCGTAATGGCGGCGCGCGATCTCCGGGTATTTGGTGGCGATGCGCAGCCGGCGGTTGCGCGGCGGCGTGTGGCCCTTGACCACCGCGACCGACAGCCGGCACTTGGCGATGTCGATGTCGAGCGGCTCGTAGAGCCCGGTGCCGCCGTGCTCCATGAGGATGTCCTTGCCGACGATGCCGATGTCGGCCGCACC
The DNA here is from genome assembly GCF_000271305.1 of Hydrocarboniphaga effusa AP103. Lineage (GTDB taxonomy): Bacteria > Pseudomonadota > Gammaproteobacteria > Nevskiales > Nevskiaceae > Hydrocarboniphaga > Hydrocarboniphaga effusa. Next base: position 572,150 of record NZ_AKGD01000001.1, on the reverse strand, counting down.
GTATTCCACGTAGGGCGGAACGTCGGTCGGGCGGATGATCAGCAGCGAGACGTCCGGGTTCTGCGACGGCACGCGCAGCAGGCGGTCGATGTCGCCGGCCGGGGCCAGGCCGATGCGCTCCAGCAGCGGGAGGCTTTCTTCGAGGATGCGGCCCTTGGAGAGGGCAAGGGTGAGACCGGTCATGAGGGGGGCTGCGCGTCGGCCGGGTGGCCAAAAGGGTGTGGATTTTAGCGTTTGTGGGGGGAAGGGTGCTTGGGGCTTGTTGGGGCTTCGTGCTGATGCAGCTATGCGCTGAGGTTTTTGGCCTCCCCGGCCGGGGGTTACTTCTTTTGCTCGTGCAAAAGAAGTAACCAAGAAAAGCACGCCCCGAAGTCCGCGCCCGTTCGACGGCTGCGCCGACGAACGGGTCCCCGGCTGGAGCGACGTGCTCGGGGTCGCTTCGACGCGACATCGTGTCGCGACGAAGCTCAGCCGGACATCCTGTCCGGCTGCCCCGCTGCGCGCGCCGCTCCAGCCGGCGCTGCCAGGGGTGAACGTCAACAACTAGCGGCTCGCTGCGCTTCGCCGCTGATTGTTTGCTGTTCCTCTCTCCCGCGTGCGGGAGAGAGTCCCTGCTAAGCAGGGGAGAGAGGGGCTTTTGTTTTTGATCAAAGCCAAAGCAAAAGCCCCTCTCCCGGTCCTGCCGGACCACCCTCTCCCGCACGCGGGAGAGGGGACTGCAATAAGCAGTCGTTTCTGCTTTTGCTGTTCGCTTTTCCATCCCTTGTGAGGCACCGAGCAGCACAGCGCGCACAGGGACCTTCGCGCAGCGAAAGTGCGTCACCAGGACCTGCTTTCGAAAGCTTTCAGTGCACAGCTGAATCAGCGAAGCCAGTGCGAAGCCCCACGAGACGCGGTTACCGCCCCGCAGCCCGCAAACTCTCCTCCCGCTTCGCCTTGAACTCCGATCCCGGCTTCCAGGTCGGCCAGATCGCATCGTTCGCGACCTTGTCGCCGAGATCGAACAGGGCCTGCGTGTCGGCCACGGTGCCCGACAAGTCCCAGTCGCTGTGAATTTCGTCCGAGGGCTTGTGATAGTCGGTCGCCGTGTAGGCCTGGCGCTTCTGCTCGCCGTAGCCGGGTTTGCCGATCACGTCGGTGCCGTCGTCGGCGTAGAGCGACGGTACGCCCTGCTTGGCGAAGTTGAACTGGTCCGAGCGGAAGTACGAGCCTTTCTCGGGATGCTCGTCGGCGACGGTGACGCGGCCATAGCGTTCGAGCACCTTGGCGAGGTCGTCCTCGAGTGTGTTCTGGCCCATGCCGATCACCTGCATCTCGCGCGTGCGCCCCCACACGTTCATCGCGTCGATGTTGATCGTGGCGACCGTGCGTTGCAGCGGGTAGAGCGGGTTCTCGGCGTAGAACTGCGAGCCGAGCAGGCCTTGCTCTTCGGCGGTCACCGCGAGGAACAGCAGCGAGCGGCGCGGTTTGACCGGCAGCGACTGGAAGGCCTGCGCGATCTCGAGCACGGCGGCGGTGCCGCTCGCGTTGTCGACCGCCCCGTTGTAGATCGTGTCGCCCTTCAAGGACGTGTCCTTGCCCAGATGATCCCAGTGCGCGGTGTAGATCACGACTTCGTCGGCGAGCTCGGGATCGGAGCCGGTGATCCTGGCGACGACGTTCTGCGACTGCACCTGCCGAATCTTGTTGCTGATCGCGAAGCTGGCCTTGGCCGGCAGCGCCACGGGCGTGAATTCGCGCTTGAGCGACTGGCGCTTGAGCTCGTCGAAATCCTGACCCGCGGCGGTGAACAGCTCGCGCGCCTTGTCGGCCGTGATCCACGACTGCACCGGCACGCGGCTCATGTTCTGGTCGGGGTTGGCGAGCGAGAACTGCTCGCCGCCCCAGGAGCTTTCGACCACCGCCCACGGATACGCGGCGGGTTCGGTCTCGTGGACGATGATCGCGCCGGCCGCACCGAGCTTGGATGCGATCTCGAACTTGTAGGTCCAGCGGCCGTAGTAGGTCATCGCGCGGCCCTTGAACATCGCCTCGTCGAGATGCTCGGGATCGTCGGCCTTGGCGATCGGCGGATCGTTGATGAGCATGACGAGCGTCTTGCCCTTCATGTCGAGGCCCTTGTAATCGTCCCAGTCGTACTCGGGCGCCTGGATACCGTAGCCGACGAACACGAGTTCGGAGTCGTCGACTTTCACCTCGGGTACGAAGCGCGTGGTGGCGGCGACGAAATCGCGGTTCGGCTGCATCTCGATGGTCTTGCCGCCGACGCCGAGCTTGAACGTCGCCTTGCCCCGGATGCCGACGAGCGGCACTTTCTGCACGTAGCTGCCGTCCGGATTGCCGGGCGCCAGGCCCATCTTTTCGAACTGCTTGCTCAGGTAATCGACGGTCTTGGCCTCGCCGATCGTTCCGGGCAGGCGGCCCTCGAAATCATCCGAGGACAGCGCGCGGATGTGCCCGAGCAGGCCGGCGGTGTCGATCTGCGCGCGCGCCTTGTCGATCGAGCTGAGCGCTTCGGTACCGGCCGGCGGCGGAGCAGGCTGGGCCTCGTGCCTGCCGCAGGCGGCTGCAGCGAGCGAAGTGACGAGCAGCAACAGCAAGGCGCGGACCTGGGTCATGGGCGTTCGAATGTGAAGCCGCCGTGCGCGCCGTTCATGCGGCGCGCACGGCAAGGGTGATGAACGACGGCGGCGTTCAGGCCGACGGCACCTTCTTCCAGTCGGAGAGGAACTTGGCCAGGCCGATGTCGGTGAGCGGGTGATCGTAGAGCTGCTGGAACACCTTGTACGGCAGCGTGCCGACGTGGGCACCGGCCTTGGCCGCCTCGAGCACGTGGATCGGGTGGCGCAGGCTGGCGGCCAGCACCTCGGTGTTGAAGTCGTAGTTCTGGTAGATCAGGCAGATGTCGCGGATCAGCACCATGCCGTCCTGGCCGACGTCGTCGAGGCGGCCGACGAACGGCGAGATGTAGGCCGCGCCGGCCTTGGCCGCGAGCAGCGCCTGCAGCGCCGAGAAGCACAGCGTGACGTTGACCTTGGCGCCTTCGCTGGCGAGTGCCTTGGTGGCCTTGAGGCCCTCGCGTGTGAGCGGGGCCTTGACCACGATGTTCTTGTGAATCTTCACGAACTCCAGGCCTTCCTTGATCATGCCCGGTGCATCGGTGCTGATGGTTTCGACGCTGATCGGGCCATCGACGATGTCGACGATCTCGCGCACCACGTCGTTGAGCTTGCGGCCGGTCTTGGCGATCAGCGAAGGGTTGGTGGTGACGCCATCGACGAGGCCGGAGGCCGCGGCTTCGCGCAGTTCGCCGACGTCGGCGGTATCGAGAAAGAATTTCATCGCTTGAGTCCGTTGTGTTTGAGGTTCGGAGGTAAGTCGAAAATCACTTGAGGTGCTTGCCGAGCCAGGCCTGCACGCTGTCGTACCACAGCACGCTGTTGGCCGGTTTGACGACCCAGTGATTCTCGTCGGGGAAGTAGAGCAGCTGGCTGTCGATGCCGCGACGCTGCAGCGCGGTGAACGCGCCAAGGCCCTGTTCGACCGGAATGCGATAGTCGAGCTGGCCCTGCACGACGAGCATCGGCGCCTTCCACTTCTCGACGAAGCGCGCCGGGTTGAAGTGCTCGACGTTCTGCGGCTTCTCCCATGGCGTGCCGCCGTTCTCCCATTCGGAGAACCAGAGCTCTTCGGTGGAGTAGGCCATCATGCGGGTGTCGAACACGCCATCGTGGTTGACGAGGCACTTGAACGGCTCGTTCCAGTTGCCGGCGATCCAGTTGACCATATAGCCGCCGTAGCTCGCGCCGAGTGCGCAGGCGCGGTCCGCGTCGAGCCAGTCATAGCTCTTGAGCGCGTGCGCGTAGCCCTTCTTGAGGTCTTCGAGCGGCTTGCCGCCCCAGTCGCCCGAGATGCTGTCGGTGAAGGCCTGGCCGTAGCCGGTGGAGCCGTGGAAGTCGATGAACACCACGCCGAAGCCCATGCCGGCGAAGACTTCCGGGTTCCAGCGGTAATGGAACAGGTTGCCCATGCTGCCCTGCGGGCCGCCGTGGATGATGAAGGCCACCGGGTACTTCTTGCCAGGCTGATAGCCGGCCGGCTTCATCGCGTAGCCGTAGACGGTTTCGTTGTTCCAGCCTTCGAAGCTGAACTGCTCGTACGGCGCCATCTCGATGTTCGCGAGGCGCGTCGCGTTGTGGCGCGTGAGCTGGGTGGTGCCGCCGGTCCAGCCGATGCGGTAGAGATCGTCGGGTTTGTCGAGCGTGTTGTAGGTGTAGACGATGCCGTCGGGCGACAGGTCGAAGCCGCTCACGCTGCCGGTGTCGGTGAGCTTCTTGATCAGGCCGTTGCCGAGGTTGATCGCGAACAGCGGATGCTGGCCCTGATCGTCGGCGCTCGCATACAGCGTGCTGCCGTTTTCGGACAGCGCGATCTGCGACGGGGACCGATCCCACTTCGGCGCCAGTTCGCGGGTTTTGCCGCTGCGCAGGTCGCGCACCATGATGTGGAAGCGGTCGGCTTCGAAGCCCGCGCGCTTCATCGCCAGATAGACCAGCGTGCGGCCGTTGGGCGTCACCAGCGGCTGGGTGTCCCAGGCCGGGTTGTCGGCGGTCAGGTTCTTCGGTTTGCCGGAGCCGTCGATGTTGGCCTGGAACAGGTCGAAATTGGTGCTCCAGGCTTCGGTCCTGCCGGCGATGCGGGCCGAGAAGATCACCGTCTTGCCGTCCGGCGTGATGGTGTAGTCAGCGGCGTCGCCAAAGGGCTTGGACGGCACGTCGCCGTCGATCTTGGCGATCTGCTTGGCCTTGGTGCCGTCACCGGCCAGGTCGAGCGAGAACAGCTGTGAGCGCGCGCCGGTGGCCCAGGTGTCCCAGTGGCGCACGAACAGCTTGTCGTAGAGCACGCCGCTGGCTTGCGGCTTCTCGTCGAGGCGCTTCTTGCTGCATTCGAGCGTGTCGCAGTCCGGGAAGACGTCCATCGACACCACGAGCTTGTCGCCCTTGGGCGCGACCGCGTAGCTGCCGACGTCGAGCGGCAGCTTGGTGATCTGCTTGGCCTCGGCGCCGACCGCCGATTGCTGCCAGACCTGCTGGCTGCCCGAGCGCGTCGACAAAAAGTAGAGCGTCTTGCCGTCGGCCGACCAGCGCGGGGTGTCGGAGTTGCCGGCGCCGTCGCTGAACTTGCGCTGGGTCTTGGCCGAGAGGTCGAGCAGCCAGATCGAGCGCACGCCCTTGTTGGCGTCCAGGTCGGTGGCGCGCAGCACGTAAGCCACGAGCTTGCCGTCCGGCGAGACCTGCGGGTCGGAAACGCGCTCGAAGGCGACGAGGTCGCGGATGTTGAGCGGCTTTCTGTCGGCCTGCGCCCAGGCGGGCGAGACGGCGAGGGCGAGCAGAGCCGAGATGATCAAGCGGGTCATGGTGGGTTCCAGGGCCTGGGAATCCCGCACGGGCTCGCGAGCTCGCGAGGTCTTTGCGCAAATTCCCGATGGGGTCGGTCCGAAGCTCGTTCGGAATCGGTCGTTTTCCAAAGACGGGATGGTAAGGAGTTTGCCAAGCCTTGGCACGCTCCGGCGTAATAGATCGAAGCTCGCGGGCCGGCGCCCGCCCTGAGACAAATACGGGACAAATCAAGCTCATGCCCAGCCCTCACACTACGCCTTCGCAGGTCGGCCGTACGGCGGAAGACCCGGCCCGAGGCCCGGCGAACGGCGACTTCCTCGGCCATCCGAAGGGACTCTACGTCTGCTTCTTCACCGAGATGTGGGAGCGCTTCTCGTTCTACGGCATGAAGGCGCTGCTGCTGCTCTACGTGCTCAAGTACCACTTGTTCGGGGACGACGCCGGCTACGACCTGCTCGGCGCCTACGGCGGCCTGGTCTATGCGGTGCCGGTGATCGGCGGGCTGGTGGCCGACCGCTGGCTCGGCATGCGCAAGGCGGTGGTGTTCGGCGGCAGCCTGCTCGTCCTGGGCCACCTCGGCATGGCCTACGAGGGCCACGCGGCCGAAGTCGTCGACGGCGTGACCGTGCGCGACGATTTCGCCCTGCAGGTGTTCTATCTCTCGCTCGCGCTGATCATCATGGGCGTGGGCTTTCTGAAGCCGAACATCTCGACCATCGTCGGCCGGCTCTACCCCGAGAACGATCCGCGCCGCGACTCCGGCTTCACGCTGTTCGCGGCCGGCATCAACGTCGGCGCGATGTTCGCGAGCCTGATCTGCGCTTATCTGGGCGAAACCTTCGGCTGGAAATACGGCTTCGGCGCGGCCGGCATCGGCATGCTCGCGGGCCTGGCGATGTTTCTCTGGGGCCAGAAGTATCTGCTTGGACATGCAGAACCGGCCAACCCGGCGCTGCTGCGCGAGAAGCTGGGGCCGGTCACGCGCGAAGCCGCGATCTACCTCGGCGGCATCGCCGGCGTGCTGGTGGTCTGGCAGCTGATCCAGCGCACCTGGACCGTGCACGGGGCCATGCACCTCATCGCGGCCGGCTTCGCGGCCTGGTTCGTCTGGTTCCTGGTGCGCCATTGCGACCGCGTGCAGCGCCTGCAGATGCTCACGCTGGTGGCGCTGATCGTCGGCGTGCTGCTGTTCTACTCGCTCTACGAGCAGACCTACGGCGCCTGGATCACCTACACCGATCGCCTGTCGACGAAGAATTTCTTCGGCCAGCCCGGCGAACACAGCGGGCTGCCGTGGGCGTTCTGGTCGATGGTGCTGTCCCCTCCGCTGATGATCGCCGCGCTCAAGGCCAGCGATCGCGGACGCAAGCCGGCGGCGGTGGCGATGGTCGTCGCACTTTGCGTGGGCATTGTCGTCGCCATCGCCCACGACGTGGTGCTGGTGCCGCAGACGGCCGGCTCGCTGACCTTCCTCGGCGCGTTTTTCCTGGTCGTGCTGGCGCCGCTGTTTTCGTGGCTGTGGCCGTTTCTCGATCGCCACAAGCTCAACCCGAGCAAGCCCGCCAAGATGGCTTTCGCGCTGATCGCCTCGGGGCTGTCGTTCTGGCCGCTGCTGATCGGCGCCAACGCGGCCGCGAGCGGGGAGCTCGCGAGCGTCTGGTGGCTGGTGCTGGCCTACCTGATCCTGGAGATCGGCGAAATCTGCTTGTTGCCGATCGGCATGTCGGCCGTCACCCAGCTATCGGTCGGCCGCGTGGTCGGGCTCATGATGGGCGCGTTCTGGCTCGCGACCGCGTATTCCGAGGTGCTCGCCGCGCAGTTCAGCAAGCTCGCCTCGCTGCAGATTCCGGAAGGCGAGACGCTGAACTTCGCCGAGGCCTCGGCCAAATACGGCGAGCTGTTCGGCCAGATGATCGGCGTCGGCCTGGCCACCGGCCTCATCGCGCTGCTGCTCGTGCCGCTGCTCAAGCGCGGCATGCACGGCGTGAAGTGAGGCGGCGCAGCAGGCCCAGCGCCGCGAGCGCGGCAAGCAGGCCGCCGCCGAGGCTGCCGCCGCCGCTGCCTTCACCGTCCTCGTCGCTGGTGACCTGCCGGGAGTCGAGCCCGCCGAGGCTGGTGATGCCGCTGTTGTCCGGATCGAGCCAGGCCTTGAGCTGGCCGCTGCTCGCGCTGTTGGCCTGGTAAGCCACGTTGAGGCGGGCGAAGTAATCGCTGCCGCCCGTGTTGGCGCACGAGGCATTGCCGCCCGACAGCACGCCGACGAGCCGATGGTCCTGGTTCCAGAGTCCGCCACCCGATGAGCCCTGCTCGGTGGTTCCGCGTGCCCAGTCGACCTGCCAGGCGCGCACGCGCCGCGTGCAGGCCTCGCCGTCGATGCAGACGGTTTGCGCGCTCGCCGACGAGGTGTAGGTGCTGATGCGCTTCTCGTCGCCGGCCGGATGGTGGATGGCGACGCCCGAGCGCGGCGCCGCGCTGCCGGCATCCCAGCCCGCGTAATAGACGTTGTACGCGGCGGGCGGCGTCGAGCTCAGGCGCACGAGCGTGAAGTCGCTGCCGACGTCGCCGGCCAGCAAGGTCGAGCCGCTGATGGACTGGCTCAGGCTGCCGTTGGGAACCGCCCGGTTGCAGGTGCTGGTCTGGTAATTCCAGTAAGTGACCACCGAAGAGGCCGGATAGGCCTGCCCGATCTCGCAATGGTTCGCGGTCAGCAGCAGAGGGCTGCGATCCCGGCGCGCATTGTTGACGAGCTGGCCCGAGCAGACGTACTCGTTGCCGATGCTCAGCAGCGCCACCGAGCGAATCTCGTCGCGCCAGTTGTCGCCGTCGCTGCAGATCGCATCGACATTGCAGGAGCCCGACTTGGCCGGCGCATCGACGGCGGCCCTGCCGATGTCGAGATAGGCGTGGCTGAGCTTGCCGAGCTGCAGCCCCACCGCGGACTTCTGCGCCTCCGGAACACGCAGCTCGATCACTGCCTCGTCGCCCGGAACCAGCGCGGTCCAGAGCTTGCCCTCGGGTGTCTGGTCGCGCTGCGAGTACGGGCCCTGCACGAGCTCGCCCCGCGCGTCGTAGATCCACAGCTCGGCGCCGGCCGGCAAGGCGAAGCGCGAAAACTCCAATGCGATCGCCAGCGCGCCCGACGAACTCACGCGCGAACGCCAACGGGCCCGGTCGTCGGGCGCGCGGTCCCAGAGCCCGCCGTCGAGCGCGACCGGAAGCTCGGCGAGCACCGCGAAGCGCAGCGGCTGGCTCTTGCCGGGAGCCTGCGCGAGCGCCTTGGCAACCGTGGTGGGCGCGACCGCGTGGCGCGGCACGGCGTTGAGGCTGGACAGATCGGGCTGCAAGGCCGCATGAGCCTGCAGCGAGCAGGCCAGGGCGAAGCCGAATGCGAGCAGGCGGAGCTTGAGGTTCATGAGCTAGCGCTTGGGCGGTGGGGAGCCTGGCGGCGATCCTACGCCGTCGGCCGCAATCGCGTTTCGGCGTTACAAGGCCTGCGCGGCGGCCTTGCCCGATGCCCAGGCCCACTGGAAGTTGTAGCCGCCGAGCCAGCCGGTCACGTCGACGACCTCGCCGATGAAGTGCAGGCCCGGCTGCAGCTTCGATTCCATCGTCGACGACGACAGCTCGTCGGTATCGACGCCGCCGAGCGTGACTTCGGCCGTGCGATAGCCCTCGGTGCCGTTCGGCGTGATCGGCCAGTCCGACAGCTGCGCGGCGATCTGCGCCAGATCCGCCTCGCGCAGCTGGCGCAGCGGCTTGCCGTCGAACGCGGGGAACAGCGTCTCGACGAGTTTCTGCGCGAGCCGCTTCGGCAGGTGCGCCGTCAAGGCCGTGCGCAGCTCGATGTTCGGACGATCGCGTCGCTCGGCCTGCAACAACGCGAGCGCATCGTCGCCGGGCAGCAGATCGATTCGCAGCGGCTTGCCGGGCTCCCAGTACGAAGAGATCTGCAGCATCGCCGGCCCCGACAAGCCGCGATGCGTGAACAGCATCTGGTTGTTGAAGCTCGCATTGCCGCAGCTCGCTTCGACGGCCAGCGAAAGCCCCGACAGATCCTGGTGCGCCTCGAGCGGCTTGCCCGACAGCGTCAGCGGCACCAGGCCGGCGCGCGTCGGTTTGATGCGGTGCCCGAATTGGCGCGCGAGATCGAAGCCGAAGCCGCTCGCGCCCATCGACGGAATCGACAGCCCGCCGGTAGCGACGACGAGCCGGGCGCAGCGCACGGGGCCGAGCTTGGTGTTGAGCGCAAAGCCGCCGTCGCGATGCTGCACGCGCAGCACCGGCGTTTCGGTTTCGATGCGTACGTTCGCGGCTTCGCATTCGGCCAGCAGCATGCGCACGATGAGCTTGGACGAGTCGTCGCAGAACAGTTGCCCGAGTTCCTTCTCGTGCCAGGCGATGCCGTGCTTGTCGACCAGCGCGATGAAGGCTTCCGGCTTGTAGCGTGCGAGCGCCGATTTGCAGAAGTGCGGGTTCGCCGACAGATAGCGATCGGGCCGCACGTCGAGATTGGTGAAATTGCAGCGCCCGCCGCCCGACATGAGGATCTTCTTGCCGACCTTGTTCGCATGTTCGAGCACCAGCACGCGCAGGCCGCGCGCACCGGCAGTCGCGGCGCAGAACAGGCCGGCGGCGCCACCGCCGATGACCACGACGTCGAAATCATCCATTAGGGGTTCATCAGGCGGCTGTCGGAACGTCGGCCAGCCCGCTGCGCAGCCAGCCGGCCCAGTCCGCTCGCCCGTTGCGTTCGGCCTGTCGCGCGGCGGATTCGAAGTCGTAGTCAATGCTGAGCAACTCGGCACTCCAGCGGCCGTGTTCGTCGCGTTCGATCAGCGCATAGCGCGCGGCCGGCGAGCCCGTCTGCATGCGGTGCGGAACCGGCAGCAGGTCGTCGTAGGCCGGCAGGCCGACACTGCCCGGGTTCACGACCAGCGGGCCGTCGGCGAGCCTCAGGCTGCGCGGCGTATGCGTGTGCCCGCAGACGATCACAGCCTCGCTGCGCGCGGGCAGCAGCTGCCGCAACTCGGGCTCCGAACGCAGCTGCGCATCGCCGCTGCCGACGTCTTCGAGCAGGTAGACCAGATCACTGTCCGGCGTGCCGTGGCAGGCGTAGATCTCATCGACGCTCAGCGTCTTCGGCAGGCCACGCAGCCACGCGAGCCCGGCTGCGCCGAGCGCCTCGACGTCGTAGCGCAGCGTCGGATGCGTGGGCAGCAGGCCGGGATCGTGATCGTAGAGGTCGCGATCCTGGTTGCCTTGAATCGTCAGCGTCGGCAGGGCCAGCGCCTGCAAGCGCTGCCAGGTTTCGCGCGGCCACAGCGGGCCGTAGCAGATGTCGCCGAGGTTGAAGAGTCGATCGACCTCGCGCCGGTCGAGGTCGGCGAGCACCGCTTCGAGCGCCGGCAGGTTGCCGTGAATGTCCGAGATCAGCGCGATGCGCAACGCGGCAGGTGACGGCATCAGCGGGCGACGCGATCGCTCACGTAGGGGTTGCTCTGGCGTTCGCGTCCGAAGGTCGACAGCGGGCCGTGGCCCGGCACGAAGGTGATGTCGTCTCCGAGCGGGAACAGCTTGCTGCGGATCGAGCGGATCAGGTCGTCGTGATTGCCGCGCGGAAAGTCGGTGCGCCCGATCGAGCCTTCGAACAGCACGTCGCCGACGAAAGCCGCCTTCGACGGCGCGTGATAGAACACCACGTGTCCCGGCGTGTGGCCCGGGCAGTGGAGGACGTCGAGCGTCATCGTGCCGATGGTCACGGTGTCGCCATCGGAGAGCCAGCGGTCCGGCGTAAAGCTGCGCAGCGGCGGAAAGCCGTAGCGGCGCCCGGCCTCGGGCATGCCTTCGATCCAGAACTCATCGTCGCGGTGCGGCCCTTCGATCGGCAGCGACAGTTGCTCGGCCAGATCGGCCACCGCGCCCGCATGATCGAGATGCCCGTGCGTGACGAGCAGCTTTTCGAGCGTCACGCCGTGATGCTTCACACGCTCGAGCAGCTGCGCAATGTCACCGCCCGCATCGACGAGCGCCCCGCGCATCGTCGTCGGATCCCAGACCAGCGAGCAGTTCTGCTGGAAGGCAGTGACGGGAATGATTTCGCACTTCAACGCGGACATGGCAGCGGCTATGTGGCAAATGTGCGGAAAGCATAGCGCAGCCGGGGGAGGGTGCTGGGGCGGCGCCGTGTTTTCCGGAGTCTTGTGGGGAGGCCTCGGTTCTCATGATGCTTGACGGCGCCGCCGTCGTTTAACCCTCTCCCGCGTGCGGGGGAGGGTGGCGCACAGCGCCGGGTGAGAGAGCACTGACGGTATCGCAACCAGCAAACCAAGCCACCAGCTTCCGTCCACCCGCAGCCGATCCTCCGCAACGCCCCACCAGCCGTCCCAAACTCGATGCCGAACGATCACAACCTAGCTCCAACCGATCCAGGCGACCTGAGAGCCGTTCCAGATTCAGTTCCAATCGTTTCAGATGCTATGTCGAATGCTTAAAACAAAGTTCCGACCAATCCAGACGATCTGAGAGTTCATCCAGACCTGATGTCGATCACGTCAGGCGCAATGCGAGCCGCTCCAACGGCGTTACCGCCTCATCCAGGTACAGTGTGAGCAGCCCCCGACCCACATAGCGCGCGCCCCAAGACCGATTGCCCGCCAAGGCAGACGACTTTCGATCGCCTGAAACGAAGTGCTACTGCGAGCAAAGCGCCGTCATTCGTTGCCGGATTGTGTTGGATCGCCTCGCAGTAGCCGCAACTCCATCACATCTTGTCTTCATCCAAAGCACGCATCGCAGTAAACGTGACGTGCTTCACTGATACGCGAAAGCCATCATTGCATCGTCCGCGTACCCGCCGAGTGGCGGCCAAACTTGAGGACCGCATGAACAAGCGCGACGAGCTTCGCTACCAGCGAGCCACGGCAGTACGCACCTTCGGCCAGGAGCGCACTGCGGATTTTCCGCAGACGAGCAAAGCAGCCGAACTGTTTGCGACGATCACCGCGCAGTTGGCCAAGCTCATCATCGTCATGGCCGATCAAAAGCCGGCCCGCATCGACAAGCAACCGCTGCTCAAGAAACTCGAAGCCGACTGCCGAAAGATCGCCCGCACCGCGCGCGCCATCGGCCTCGATGCCGACGACGCCAGCTTTGCCATGCCGTACCGGATGCCCGACAAGAACGGCGAAACTGTATTGCTCACACATGTGGACACCCTGCGCGCGCAGCTGCAGGACCAGCCCGGCGACAGCGCCCAGACCCAGCAAACCAAGCTCACCCTGCGCGCCCGCTTCGCCGCCTACGAACTGCCACTCGATTTCATCGACAAGCTCGGCCAGCGCGCCGACGCCATCCGCACCGCCAGCCGAACCAACCAAGGCGAAAACCAGGAAGGCGTCGAAAACACCATGCGCATCAGCCAGCTCCTGGACGACATCGCCGACACCATCCGCAAACTTGACGCGATCATGGTCAACAAATACGCCGCCGAGGCCGAGAAATTGCGTAAGCGTCCAGAGACTACCTATAGCGGGAGCTGAGCGGCGACATTCCAGGGCAGCAGCTCATCAAGCTTGTTGATGGAATGATCTGCGATGCGATCGAGCACATGCCGCAGATAGGCTTCGGGGTTGAGTCCGTTGAGCTTGGCCGTGCCGATCAGGCTGTAGATCGCAGCGGCACGCACGCCGCCGGCATCGGAGCCGCAGAAGAGAAAATTCTTGCGCCCGAGCGCGACGACGCGCAGGGATCGCTCCGCTGCGTTGTTGTCGATTTCCAGATTCCCGTCGTCGCGATAGCGCGTCAGCGCCGGCCAGCGTGAGGTGGCGTAGCGAATCGCCTTGGCGAGTTCGGATTTCGTCGAGAGCGTGCCGACGGTTTGATCGAACCAGCCCTTCAGTTCTTGCAGCAGTGGTCCGGCGCGCGATTGCCGTTGTGCTTTTCGCTCTTGTGCTGGTTTACCGCGAATGTCTTGCTCGACGACATACAAAGCGCCGATGCGATCGAGGGCTTGCTTGGCGATGGGCGAGGCATTGGCCTGGTGGATGTCGAAGAATTTTCTTCGCACGTGCGCCCAGCAGGCGGCTTCCTGGATCTTGCCGCCGCCGTAGAGGTGATGAAAACCGGCGTAACCATCGGCCTGCAGCGTGCCTTCAAAACGGCTCAGGTGCCGCTTCGGATGCTCGCCCTTGCGATCGGGCGTGTAGCGGAAGAGCACCGCTGCGGGAGTCTGGCTGCCAGCCGGGCGATCGTCGCGCACGTAAGTCCACAGCCGTCCGGTCTTGGTTTTCCCATTGCCTGGCGCGAGCACTGGCACCGGCGTGTCGTCCGCATGAATCTTGGTCGCGCTCATCACGTGCGCGGCAATGCGTTCGACCAGCGGGGCGAGTAGCGCCGCGCTGCCGCCGACCCATTCGGCCAGCGTCGAGCGCTCGATCTCGACACCTTCACGGGCGTAAATCTCGCTTTGCCGATACAGCGGCAGGGAGTCGCCGTACTTGCTGACCAGCACATGCGCCAGCAGGCCAGCGCCGGCCAGGCCACGGGCGATCGGCCGTGAAGGTGCCGAGGCCTGGACGATGCGCGAGCAGGCATCACAGGCGCACTTGGGGCGCACGTGCTGAATCACTTTCCAGTGCGCCGGCACGTAATCGAGCATTTCCGAAACATCTTCGCCGATCGGCCGCAGCGCGCCGCCGCAGTCGGGGCACGCCGATGCCGGCGCATGGACGATGGACTCACGCGGCAGGTGATCGGGCAATGGCTTGCGGGCAGGTTTCTGCCTGGCTTCCGTGGCCGCTGAAACGACCGGTACCGCGTCGGGTGTCTGCAGCTCCTCGATCAGCAATTCGAGCTGCTCGATTTCGCGATCGAGCTTCTCGCTCTTGGCGCCAAACTGCATGCGCTTGAGGCGTGCCAGCTGGATCAGCAGCTTGTCGATCTGGGCATCGCGATGGCGCAGCACGCTGCGCAGCGTCGACAGCTCGGCGGCATGCGACTGCACCAGCGCACGCAGCGCTTCGACGGTATCGGGCAGATCGGATTCGGGCGCATCGAGCATGGCATCTCGATGCAAAAAGCTTGCAGAATCAGGCGGCTTTCGAGGGTTTTGTGGTGCGTTCCGGTCGTCGCCAGTCGATGCCTTCGAGCAGCATCGAGAGCTGGGCTGCGGTCAGATGCACGCGGCCCGACTCCGCCTTCGGCCAGACGAAGCGGCCGCGCTCCAGTCGCTTCGATAGCAGACACAAGCCGTCACCGTCCCACCACAGCAGCTTGAGCTGATCGCCGCGGCGACCGCGAAAGGCGAAGACATGGCCCGAGAACGGATCATCTGCGAGCACCTGCTGCACCCGTGCCGATAAACCATCGAAGCCTTTGCGCATGTCCGTCACGCCGGCCGCGATCCACACCTGTGTGCTGGCTGGCAAACCGATCATCGTGAGCGCAGGCGATCAAGGATCGTCAGCACCATCGCATCGGATGCCGATTCGATGCGTAGGCAGGCACCGTCGGCGAAGGACACGCTCAAAGCGACGCTCGTCGATTGCGGAGTCGGTGCAGCAGGCGGGACGATCGTGACCGGCAGCAACGTCGTCTTGCTCGCCGCGTCCGCCTCGCGCCACCATTTGAAAATTAGATTGTGATTCAGCCCATGGCGCCGGGCGATCGACGAGACCGAACTCTGCTTCTGCCGTGCTTCGGCTACGCACGCCGCCTTGAATTCCGCCGAATAGCTGCGCCGCTTCTTGCCCAAGGATGATGCTTGCATGGTGTCCACTTAATCAATCGTGGACACCATCGGCGCCCAAGGGACGCTTATCTTCTACGCCACAACACTCCCTTCAAGCGGTGAGCCTCGGACGCTTACGAAATTGCATGCCTGGAAGACGGCGAGCCGAGTCGAAAAACTGCCCCGCAAGACTAAAACCGTGGCCGCGTCATCTTGATGGTCCCAACTCGGACCTTTGCGTCTTCAAGGAACGGCAATCTGACCGCTTGTCCTGGTGAAACATTTGCCTCGATTCGCTATAAAAGATCGGAACCGTAGCTCGCGCAATCGACCGGCCAGCTTATGGGACATGACAATCCCCCATCGAGCGAGTGAATTCATATTATTCAAGGGGTTGGGAAGCTATGACGAAGGTTATCGAAACGCCTTGCCAGTTTATTGGACAATCCCGTGTCTTCTAATTCGCGTTGGACCTAAGAGATGGAAGACGAAGTCGCCCCGGACAGAGGGACTAAAGTCACCCGGTTCGTTTGTGGCTTCATTTTCTTTGGTGGTATTGCGCTGCTGTTTATCGGCACGCACTTCGCATCGCTTTCTTGCAAGGCGCTTTTGCTGTCGGCGTCATCTGTAGGTTTGGTGGCCGGGCTTTTGGCCATGCGGCTGGGGGATTCATTTTGGCTCAAAGCGAAAGAGTGGCTTCCATGACGCCATATCCAGAAAGTGGCGGCGCGGTCCAACAAGGCACTCCAGGCGACGGCTTCGCCGCGCCTGAGTTTCGGCGTTGGACCCAGGCCTGACGAGCGCATCAAACCCCGCATTTACCGGCACGATACGCCACCGTACTTTCCCATCTGAAACACCGCTGCAGGCCGCATTCTTGCGCGGTTTCTGGCAAGCCTGAGCAAGTTGTTGAATCTATGACAAGCCCAGGCGCCTGACGGCGCCGTGATGCCCGTAGCCGGGCCATGCTCATCCTTGCGCGTGGCCGGCTTCGAGGCCTCCCGGACGCCCGAGCTTTCGCCTGATACGAGGTTTCCGTACAGAAGTTCTGGACGCTGTAGACGCACGCCGCGACTTCTCCACAGCCGCGCCCTTGCGGGGGCGGGCTGGCTGGATAAGTCCGCGATTACAATCACGATGCAGTCGCAGACCTACGGTTCCACGTTGTTGAAGCAGCGCCACGGTCCAACAAGGAGTTCAAGCCGACATGCTCCGCAACAGCAGCCCGAGATTCACGCCGCAGCTCGCCCGCATGCGGCTTAACTCCGAGCGTTGGGCGCTATGAAAGAAGGGCAAAAGCCTTCAGATTGTCCTGTATGTGGCGCTCGCGTTTCGTTGGCGAGGAAAGCTATGGCTGCGGGCCCCGTCGGCATGCAATGCGGTAGCTGTAGGTCTGGGTTGGGTCAGTCAAAGTCCGCCACAGTGATCCAATGGGCATTGCTTCTATTGTTCGTCAGCAGCGCTTATATCTTGCCAACGTGGCTCGTCGTTATCGTTGGCACGTTGGCAATCGCAGCCATGCTAGTCGTCGCGTCAAGGCATCCATTACAAGTTGTCTATATCGCTCCCGGCGCCCAACAAGGTGCTGCAGCCGAACCGCCCGAAAAGCCGGGCGGTCGGCTGAGCTAGGGCGTTAGCGGCCAAGTCAATGGAAACTTTTATCGTCAAGTCAGCAGAAACAGACGCGCGACTAGTGTTTAGCCAGCGTGTCGGAGAAGACTATTCGGTCGAGTTTCAGAGCCAACAACTTCAAGTGGTCCATTCTGTTTGTGGCTATACAGACCCTCAAGGCGTGGCTCGTTTGTTCCAAGCACTGGCGGCATATTCAAAGCCGTGGAAAGGTCAGCTGCACTATCAGTCTCTTGAGCAAGAGTTCAGCATTTCTGCTTCGTGCAGTTCTCTTGGTACAGTCTCTTTGGCAGTTGCGTTCAGCCGCATTGGAGCAACGCAAGAGTGGTCCGCTACAGCCACAATCCAAATCGAGTTCGGTCAACTTTCGGTGCTGGCGTCCAATGCTAAGAGGTTCTTCGGTGCAGTTGGCCGCTAACCAGGCATTCAACGCGACGGCCCGTAAACGGGCCGCGCGTTAATTCTGGCGTTGGACGTCAAGAAATAGTTTCCATCTCATCCCGCGGCTCTAATTGAGGATCAAATGGCAAAGATCATCTCTGTTTTCAACAACAAGGGCGGCGTCGGAAAATCTACGATCTGCTGGAACCTGGCACACGCTCTTGGCAATCTCAACAAGCGAGTTCTTCTGATCGACTTCGATCCTCAATGCAACCTGTCGATTGCGATGCTTGGAGAAGAAACCTTCGTGCAGGCCCTCCCCACGCAGAACGCGCCATACGGAACCACTGTACGTTCCTTCTTACAGAGGTTTCTGCAGAATACCGGGGGCGAGGAAGTATTCCTGCATCATGGCAGGCACACTAGCGGGAACGTTGATCTTGTGGCAGGTGACTTTTGGCTCAACATCTATGCCGACTCACTCAACGTCGGTAACGACTTGCTCATGGGCAGTGGTCTGTCCAGGTATGTTGCGCTCCGACGAATCGTGTCGGCGGCAGAGGGAAAGGCTAGGCTCCCCTACGACTTTGTGATTGTCGATCTACCCCCTTCATTTGGCGCTCTTGTTCGTGCGGCGTTCTACTCGTCTGATTTTTACATCGTTCCATGTACATCGGATAATTTCAGTGTGTACTGCGTCGGCCTTATCGGACAAATGGTCCCGGCATTCATTTCGGATTGGGACATTGGACTTAATCGATTTAAAGCCACGAATCCTCACTTCCCGGATTTTGACAGTCTTGGAAAGCCGGTCTTTGCTGGGTGGATATTCAACGGATTTGATACGGCCAGAAGGCGTAGGACGTCAGCAGAAATCCGCGCCGGTGTCGAACTGGGCGATAAGGAGATGATTCAAGCTGACAGAACGATGCATGATCGCTTGGAAACCGCCATCACTGACGATCTTGTAGGCGCCCTACGCGGAGCCATTACTCGCTATCAGCCGGTGGCTGCAAACCTACCAGCGGGCTGTCGCGTCGGTGATATCGAGGATGCCAATGTTCTTATTCAGAACAGTCTGTGGCTTAGTGTTCCCCTTAGTGATTTGAACCAGCACCAGCAAGTCGTGTCGCTCCGAGATCGCAGTAAGTGGGCCGATAATCAACTTGAGCAGATAGACCTCTTTCGGCAGAAATTCTCTGAAGCAGCAGACAACGTAGTCCGAATTTGCGGGTAGCGTCCAACAAATGCATCCAGCCGACGTATTTGCCTCCGCTTCGCTACGGCAAATCCGCGGCTGATGCCGGCGTTAGGTGCTTGTGGAAACTCAGTCGCTCATCGGCAAAGTGGTACTCGAGATTTTGACTCCCCTCTGTGAGCCGGTGCATCCTGCGTGGGCCAACGAGCACACGACACCCATCGCTACGTCTATGGCTGTGCTTCGGCTGACCGGCGGCGAGTTGATTCAGCTGGCTCCTTGCGAGGTAGAGCTAGCGCCTGGCAAGTATCCTTCGCTGAGCCTCTCATTGCAGGCTTGCGACTCAAGTGCGTTGCAATGGGTTAGGAACGGAAAGACTTACTCCATGCGCCCGCTCGTTGAGGCAGCCGACTTGCTGCCCTTCACTGTGTCGCAGTTCGAAGAGTCTGATCCAATCGGGGAAGGAGCGATTAGTGAAGTTGTGCTGTTCGGTCCGGACGGATCCCAGTTGCTGTTTCGGCATCTCATGCCGCCAATGACACTAGGCATTGAGGTCACCGGACAAGCACCTAACAGTTCATTCAAGCCGACGCCGCTTCGCGGCGCGGCTTAATTCAGGCGTTAGCTGCTATGAAAGAACAGCGCTTTCCGTTTGTCCCTAAGTCCACTAGCTCACTGCGGCGTGGTCAGTTTTGGTCTATTCCGCTGGCTGGCGGCGGATTCGGCGCAGGTTGTGTCGTCGGGCAGTGCGCTGATACAGACGGCAAGGTCAGTTCGCGTTGCTTCATCGCGGGCGTGCTCAATTGGCATGGGGCAGCAGAGCCAACTGCATCGCAGCTAGTGGGTGTCGGCGTTGCCGCTTATGCGTTTGCTCATATCAAAGCAATCACAACATCCGGCGGCGCGGTCTTGGGGCAAGCAAACATTTCGCTGCAAGGTCTACCAGAGGTAGCGGAGTCTTTGTCTATGAGCACTTGGGGTTTCAACGCTCCCGTTTTGTTGGCACAACGGTTGGCTCGGGGAGAGAGCGCAGCTAACCAGGCATTCAACCCGACGTCCACGCCTCCGCTGCGCTCCGGCGCGGCCGCGGGTTAATGCCGGCGTTAGCGCTTATGAACTCGGACTTTGAACAGAGCGCACTCTCAGCAGCCCTTGCTGATGCGACGGTGGTGCATGAGATCTTGCAGGCAATGCCCGGCCAGCCGTACGTCAGTCATTTTCGGAAGCTCATATCCAGCTTGCAGGCTCGTAACATCGAAGAAGCCGTTCGCATTCGCGGGTCTGTACCATTCGCCGGCATGGGTGGCTTCGGCGAGTTCCTAGAAGCCACGCCCGCCAT
Source organism: Hydrocarboniphaga effusa AP103 (assembly GCF_000271305.1). Classification (GTDB taxonomy): domain Bacteria; phylum Pseudomonadota; class Gammaproteobacteria; order Nevskiales; family Nevskiaceae; genus Hydrocarboniphaga; species Hydrocarboniphaga effusa. The sequence goes on along the minus strand of NZ_AKGD01000001.1, from coordinate 552,477 downwards.
CCAGGCTCGGTACAAATCGCTCGTAGAGCAAATCGGCAAGCTCAAAGTAAATTCACGCTATGGTCTTGTTCCAAATGGCCCGCGCTAACCAGAGCATCAAGCCGACGTCCACGCCTCCGCTGCGCTCCGGCGTGGCCGCGGCTTATGCTCGGCGTTGGGCCTAAAGGACTGTCGTGATCAATAAGACAGAAAATCCGGTGGAGTTCGCGCTGTGGCTATATGAGCTGGAGGATGCGAAGGAGCATCTAGAGCAGCTAATAAAGGAAGCCTCAACAGATTCCGAGTTCGGTGAAGAGGAGTTGAGAGTTAGCTTGGGGCATGTCTTGGCGCATTTGAATCGAGCCTGGAACTCGCGCAACACAAGCGCAGAACTGACAGAGGAGCAATGGAATGCATTTAGGGCGTTTCCACAAGACTTGGAGCCGCTTGTATGAGGCCCAACCAGGTGCTCCAGCCGACGTACTTGCCTTCGCTTCGCTGCGGCAAATCCGCGGCTGAGCTTCGGCGTTGGACCCCATGAAGCGCTGCACAGCGCTGCTGATCCTTTTTGTAACGGCAAGCTGCGCGCAATCGGTAGCAGCACCGCTGAGCATAGAGATATTGCCGGCTGCGTATTTGGTCGATGGCAAGCAGGTCGATACTGCCTTGGAGTTAGATACTGTGGTGGCAAGAACAAAAGCCACAGAAGCTCGGGTGGTAGCGTATCCGCAATCGTCATACGAACAAGTGGCAGCGGCTTTGCATGTACTTCAGCAGCGTAATATTTCCCTTGGGCTGGTAGGCAATGTTCAAGAAAAGTAGTTGCGTCGAGGTCCAATTAGCAGCGCGTAAACCTGAGTGCTGGACCTCAAACGTCGGAGACGAAGCGTGTACAGAATCCTGTCGGCACTAGCAGCGGCATTCCTGTTGATTGCGAGCAGTGCTAATGCCGCGCCAAATGATGAAGCCAAAAAGCTCTTTGAGCGGTATGTGGCGCTTGAGCATGCGTTCGACCCCGAGGTCGCGGATCTTTATGCGGATGACGCGCTGATAAAAAACAGGAGAACTTATCCCACTGGCCAAGTGCGTGAGCTGACCATGCCCGCTCCTCAGTACAAAGCGCTCATTCGGCAGTCGATGCCGCTAGCCAAAGCCAAGGGCGACACCAGTTCGTACTCCGACATCACGTACTCACAAGAAGACTCAGGCGTTAGGGTACGCGCAACGCGCTTCTCCAACCTCAAAAAGTACTCCAGTCCTGTATCACTGCTCGCCGCTCCCAATGCAGATGGGCTGTGGCGCATTCGTGAGGAGCTGTCCGAGTCGCAACCATGAGGTCCAACGGGGCGTTGGCCATGAAAACTTATCCAATCAAAACCAATGATGGTCGGTTGTTGGCCTTTGAGATTCCTAACTGGCGTTTAAGTCGTTCTGGCGCCTGCGTGGTCGTAGAGAGAATTCCGGGTGTAGTTCTAGTTCGCAGACCCAAGATCATGTCTTGGTTCCGAGAGAGCGCGTTCTGTGAGTTCAAAGTCGAGGGTGAGCTTTACGAGATCGAGGAGCCATTTGGAGACAACAGCAGGTATTGGGTCGGTCCCAAGCCACCTCGTGTGTTGCCTCAAACGGAGGCCGTGCATGCTGCATTCTCACGCTGGTAGCAGGGCCAACAAGGCGCTCAAGCCGACGGCCCGCAAACGGGCCGCGCGTTAACTCTGCGTTGGGCCTAAATCAATGGCACATCTAGCCCGCTCAAAAGCCTCGCTTCGAATCTTCGGCGACGATCTCAACCCTGAAGAGGTCACAAATCTACTCGGGTGCATTCCGACTAAAGCGTGGCACAAGGGGCACATCCAAACGGGTACGTCAGGTCGCGGCATCACAAGAAAGTCTGGTAGCTGGCATCTGCATGCCGGCGATGCGGAACCAGAAAATCTAGATGGTCAGGTTTCGGAGTTGCTCGAAAAGCTCACCAGTAATTTGGCCGTATGGGCCGGGCTGTCGCAGCGCTTTGAATTAGACCTGTTCTGCGGCTGGTTCATGAAAGAATCAAATGAAGGTGTGTCCATTTCTCCCGCAACAATGCTTGCCCTTGCAGAGCGAGGCATCGAGCTTTCACTAGATATTTACGGGCCGGACGAGCCTCAGTCTGAGACAGAGCCGGCCCAACCATCGCCTCCAGCCGACGTCCCGGCCTCCGTGGCTTCGCCGCTCCAGCCGGGCCGCAGCTGAAACTCGGCGTTATAGCTATGGAAAGCGAAGGCATAGCGTGCTCAAGTGCACCGACGTGGCGCATCTTCCAAGCTTGCAGCGAACCGAATTGCAGCTTGGCTCTGCAAGCGCCCCTGAGTTCGTCGTTGTGCTCGTCGCTTGCAGCCGGGTTTCTGGCTTCGCTGTTGCGGTCGTTGGTGTCGCCAAACAACGTGAGGTCCTAACCAATGTCCTTGCCTCCCAGCCGCCTGCCGATCGTAATGACCGCAACTGAAGGTGGGTGAATGCGCCACTCAATGTCGCGACATTGCAGGCGAATCGATAGAGAGGCCGGAACAGTTCCGTCGGTAGCCAAGGGTTGATATCAACGAATGTAGCCCGGGCGAGATCCGAGTTTCACCCGGGCTACGCGGACTCAACTCCCCAGCAACCGCCCCAAGAACTCATCATCCGACCACTCATCGAGCTCAGTCGCGAGCGGCGCGAATCGCACCACGACGAGGCGCTGCGTCGGCAGCAGGTAAAGCCGCTGATGGCCGACGCCCGCCGCCATCACCATGTCGTCGGGCGCACGCGGTGCGATCTTGCCGCCGCTGCCGGCGACGCCGTCGACGGGTATCTGGTCGATGTTCGGGTCATAGGTGCCGGCGACCGGGCGGTTGAGCCACCAGGTGATGCCGTAGCCGAGGTAGGCGGGGTTCTGGTACGTCAGGCAGTCGCGCACGCCGCTCGCCGGCAGGACGCGGCGGGTTTGCCAGCTGCCGCTCTGCAGCATCAACTGGCCATAGAGCGCCCAGGCGCTGGCCGTCATCGTCGCGCCGCCGGCCATTTGCGGATGCCCTTGCGCATCGCGCTGCCAGGTATCGCCAGCCAGGCCGATCGGCTCGAACACCTTGTCCTGCAGGTAGGCGACCGGATCGGTATTGTTGCTCGCGCGCTCGAACATCAGCGCAAACGCCTGGAACGCCAGCGGGTCGTAGATGAAGGCCTGGCCCGGTGAATAGTTGGCCGGGTCTTCGAGCGCAAGTGCGTAGGTATCGAGGTTCGAGACCTGCGCGGGATTGTAGTTCGGGTTGGTCGACAGCCCGCTTTGCAGGCTCAGCAGATCGAGCACGGTGATGCGCGATTTGTTGGGGTCGCCCTGCCATTCGGTGAGCCGGTCGGCGACGCGCTGGTTACGGCGCACCAAACCATCCTGCTCGGCCGCCAGCATGAAGGCGCACGAGAAGCTCTTGCTGCCGCTCGCGAGCACGTGCGCGTTGTTGCGATTGAAGCGGTTCGCGTAGCGCTGGAACACTACTTGTCCGTCGCGCAGCACCAGTACCGCCTCTCCATCATGCGATTCGGAGTACGAGGCTGCCGAGTTGAACCGGGTGGTTTCCTGCACGGTGTTGAGCAACCGCGGAACATGCACGGTGGCTTCATCGGATTGGGGCGAAGCATCGCCGGCCTCGTCGACTGCCACGACGGTGACCCGGTAGTCGGTATCGGCGGCCAGGCCGCTCAGGCGGACGCCGGTGGCGGTTGCAGGCTGTTCGCTCTGCACGTCGGGTTGGCCGCTCGCGCGCGCGGTGATGCGGTAGCGGGCGGCGCCCTCCACCGCGGTCCAGCCGACATCGGCTGCGGTGACGGCGGGGTTGGCGAACACATCGGTCGGGGCGTCGAGGCTTTCGTCGTAGCTGCCGCCGTTGGAGCAGGCACCGACCAGCAAGGTACAGGAGAGCAGCAGCCGCATCCGTGCAGCTTCGAGGCGCAACGCCATGAGTCGAGTCCTTGAGGGCGCCTCGACCGGATGCCGGGCGCTGAAAGGGCGACCCTAGGTGGGTTCGCCTTGCGTTCAGCTTAAGGGGGCTTTATCCCGCGGCGGTTTCCGTATCGAAGGCACGATCTGTCGGAATTCGGCTCACCGGGGCTCGGCTCAGCCGGCGGCCCGGCGCGGCTCCACGGGCTTGGCCTTCCTGGCCGCGCGGATCGGCGTGACGCGCGGGCTGGCCTGCGCCGGGCTCTGGTTCAAGTGATCGAGCTCGACCCAGCGGATGATCTCGATGCGCCCGTCCGGTGTTTCGCCGAGCGCGGTGCAGCTCTCCACCCAGTCGCCGCAGTTGTGGTACGTCACGCCGTGCAGCTCACGAATCTCGGCGTGGTGGATGTGCCCGCAGATCACGCCGTCCAGGCCGCGGCGCTTGCACTCGCGCGCAACGCTGTCTTCGTATTCGCTGATGATCGCCACCGCGTTCTTGACGCTCTTCTTGGCGAAGGCCGACAGCGACCAGTAGCGCATGCCGAGCAGCGCGCGGCCGCGGTTGAACCAGTAATTGGTGCGCATCGTCGCCTCGTAGGCGAAGTCGCCCGCGAGCGCGATCCAGCGGTGGTAGCGCGTGATCACGTCGAACAGGTCGCCGTGCGTGACGAGCAGCTGGCGCCCGTCGGCGGTGCGGTGAATGTGCTCGTTGACGACGCGGATGTTGCCGATCTCGATGCGGTAGTCGACGAACTTGCGCAGGAACTCGTCGTGATTGCCGGTCACGTAAATGACCTTGGTTCCGCGCTTGGCCTTGGTCAGCACCTTGCGGATGACGTTGGTGTGCTCCTGCGGCCAGAACCAGCCGTTCTTGAGCTTCCAGCCGTCGACGATGTCGCCGACCAGATACAGCGTGTCGCAATCGTTGTGCTTGAGGAACTCGACCAGATGCTCGGCCTTGCAGCCGGGCGTGCCGAGGTGAACGTCCGAGATCCACAGCGTGCGGTAGCGGCGAGCGCGATTCTGGTCTTTGGCCATCGCCCTTCTCCTGATGGTGGTCGTGCGCAGTATCCGCAGCGGCCGCAACCTCAAGATGACAAAGACGTGGCGATTTTGTGACAGCGCCGGCCTCGCGGCCGAGCGAGGCTACGAATCAGTTTGCCTACTCCAGCCCGAAGCCCGGCAAGCTCGGCAGACTGCCTTCGCCCGGAGGGGCGGGCAGTTCGAAGCGGGCCGCCGCGGGCGCGGTGCGATCGACCTTGAGCACGCGCAGCCGGTCGCCGAAGCGCAGCAGGCCGAGCCCCTTGCTGTCGAGCTCGCGCGCCAGGCGCTCGCTGCCGGCCGGTGGCTGGATGCCGGCCGACTTCGCCATGCGCGTGCCGAGTTGGTAGAGCGACAGGCTCAAGTTGTGCAACAGCGCATCGCGCGAAGCGACGACGACTTCTTCGCGCTGTTGCTGGGCGCCGTCGACATAGCGCAGCCTGTAGCGCTCGCCCGCGACGCCGGCGACGGTTTCCTTCTCGCCGGTTGGCGTCAGCGCGATCAGCTCGCGAATGTCGTCGGTCGGCGCGGGCGTGGGCGGCATCTGGCCCTGGCCCATCTGCGCGATCATGTCGTCGGTGTCGATCACCAGCGGAAAGTTGCCGAACTGCATGACGTTGTAGCTGTTCTGGCCGAGCATCAGCAGATAGGCCTGCGGGTAGGCCTGGCTCGACAGCCGCAGATGCTGCGGATCGGAAAATTCCAGCTGCACGACGATCTCGTTGCCGTCCGGATCGTGGGTCTGCAGGACTGCCGATCCACCTGCGGCCCAGGCGGGCAGGGGGATCAAGCACACGGCGGCGAAAGCGAAACGGCGTAGCGACGACAAGCTCATGAAACGCTCCGATGGCGGCGGACCATGCGCACGAGGGCGCGGGCGATCCACGGAAACACCGCGAGCAGCGCGAAGCTGCCGAGCAGGGCCGGAGACAGAACGCCGTGCAGGCTGTCGAGCCGCGAAAGCTGGCTGCCCGCGTTGGCGAACACGAAGGCACCGGGCGCCATGCCGAGCTGGCTGATGAGCCAGAAGCTGCGCATCCGCATTGCCGAGACTCCGAACGAGAGATTGATCAGGAAGAATGGCAGCACCGGTAGCAAACGCAGCGTGAACAGGTACAGCGCACCGTCGCGCGCCAGGCCTTCGTCGATGCGCCGCACCTGCGTGGCATAGCGCCTGGAAAGCCAGCCGCGCAGCCAGTAGCGCGACAGCGCGAAGCCGAAGGTCGCGCCGATGGCGCCGGTCGCCGAGGCCACCAGAAAGCCGCCGCCGGTTCCGAACAGCGCGCCCGCGAGCACGGTGATGATCACCGCGCCCGGCAGCGGCAGCGTTCCGCTCAGCGCGTAGGCGAGCAGAAAGCCGAGCACGGTCAGCGCCGGGTGATGCTCGCCGAAGGCGACGAACTCGGCCTGCCGCGCCTTGATCGTCTCGAAGCTCAGCACGTGATGCAGATCGAGCGCGAAGAAAGCGGCAACCGCCGCGATGGCCAGCGCCAGCATCAGTGCGCGTTTGGGAAGCGTCATGTCGAACCGACTTTGCGACGGTGCTGATAGTTCGCCAGATGCAGAGAAATCAGCGGCAGGGCTTGGCGCAGCATGAGCCGTTGCTGCTCGCTCGGCGGCGTGTTCAATGCGAATTCGATGGCGCCGAGATTCTCGTCCTTGACCCACAGCGGCAGGATCAGCAGATGCGGCGGGGCCGAGCGGCCGGTGCCGGTGCGAACCATCAGGTAATTCGGCGGCAGCTCGGCGAGCTCGATGCCGCGATGCTGGCGCAGGGCTTCGCCGAGCAGGCTGTCGCCAAGCCGGAACTGGCGCAGCATGAGTTCCTTGGCGAGTCCGTAGCTGCCGATCGGCTGCAGCCAGCCGTCCTCGATGCAGTAAAACGCGCCGAGCGCCGCGCCGAGCACGGGCGCAAGTTCGGACAGCGTGAGCTCGGTGAAGCTTTCGAGGTCCTTGGCCGATTGCATGCGCAGGCTCAGCTCGTAGACCTGCCCGCGAACCTCGCGCAGTTCGCGCTCGGCGCGGGCAAATGCGGCGCTCTCGTTCTCCGCCTGGCTCCGGCGCTCGGCCGCCTCGCGTTGCAGCCGCAGAACGAAGAACGCCGCGATCAGCAGCAACAGCTGCGAGGCCCAGAACGGCGGCGTCAGCAGGATGTGATACCAGGCCGAGACCTCGTCGTGGTGATCGAGCGTGATCCACCAGCCGAGGTCGACGAGCGCTCCGCGCAGGTCGGCGACGCCGCGCAGGGGCAGCAGCGGATGAAAGTAGGTGTTTTGGCGCACCCCGGCATTGCCGGCCGAGGCCTGCATGCGCTGCCAGAGTTCGGGGTCGCGACGCGCGAGCTTCTCTTCGGTGCCGATCTGGCCGCCCCAGCGCATCGCCGGGTTCGGGTGATAAAGCCAGTAGCCCTGGTCGTCGATCAGCGTGCCCTGGCGACCGCGCTTGTCGAGGATGCGGTGCATCGCCTCGATGAGCTGATCGCCGTCCAGATTGAGCGTGATCACCATCGCCGAGCGGCCTTCGAGCCGCACCGGGGTCGACAGGCGCAGCATCGGCGTCGGCGGTTGCACGATCTGGCCGCCCTGTACGTCGAGGTCGAAGCGCGAGACGTAGACCGAGCCCGGCTCGAGTTTTTGCGCTTCTTCGAAGAAATCGCGCCTGGCCTTGGATTCGAGCCCGGATTGCGGCGAGCGATCGAGGCTGCGGCCGTGACGCTCGATCCGCAGCAGCTCCATGCCCTGGGAATCGAAGATGCGCAGTCGGCGATAGAGCGGCTTCTGCCGGAGTATCGAGATGAACTCGGTCGCGGTGGTGGCCAGCTGCGGCTCATGCGGGTCGGCGAGCAGCTCGCGCACTTCGTTGCTGGTGGCCAGAAAGCGCAGGTCGGCGATGGCATTGGCGAGCGTCGCCGCGAGGTATTGCACGGCTTCGGCGGCGACCGCGTCGTCGGTGACGGTGCGCTCGGCCGCCGCCTGGGTGTGCTGGCGCCAGCCGGCGAGCGACCACACCACGGTCAGCAGCGCGGCCATGATCGATAAGGGGGGAAGCCAGTGGCGCATCAGGCGGGAAGCTCGGCTCGGCGCGGATCTTGTGAGGGTGGGGGCAGGCGACTTCTGAAGCGATCGAGGCTTGTGCCGCAATGCATCGTCCCCATTATGGCCTGACCCTGCCGCTTCTGATTCGGGCGGCAGGTCCGTCTCCGACTCATTCGAACGACAGGGATCGACACGATGGACGCTGCAACCCTCCAAGACGTCAACCGCCGCCTCGGGGGACAGCCTCAGGCGCTGGTCGGGTGGGCGCTGGCTCTCGATCCGAATGCGGTGGTGACGACGAGCTTCGGGCCTTTTTCGGGCGTACTGCTGCATCTCGTCACCCAGGCCCGGCCCGACGTGCCGGTGCTATGGATGGATACCGGCTACAACACGCCGGAAACCTATCGCTACGTCGAGGAGATCTCGCGCAAGCTCGCGCTGAACCTGCAGATCGTGCATCCCTGGCGCTCGCGGGCGCACCGCGAGGCGGTCGAAGGCCCGGTGCCCGGCATCGACGATCCGCGCCACGAGGCGTTTTCGCGCGAGGTCAAGATCGAGCCGTTCGAGCGCGCGCTGACGGCGCTTTCGCCGAAGGTCTGGCTCACTGGAATTCGTGCCGAAGAAACCGCCGAGCGCGCCCGCATGGAGCCGGTGTCGCTGAACCCGGACGGCATCGTCAAGGTGGCCCCGCTACTCGGCTGGACCGCCAAGCAGCTGCACGAATACCTCAAGGCTCACAGCCTGCCGAACAACTTCGACTATTTCGACCCGACCAAGGTCGACGAGCATCGCGAGTGCGGGCTGCATCTGGCGCATTGAGGCCGATTCCTTTTCCCTTCGGGAGAAGGTGCCCGAGGGGCGGATGAGGGACTTGCCGGGCCTATCCGGCCTTGGTCGGGCCTGGGAATCCCTCACCCGGCCCTCTCCCGGAGGGAGAGGGAGCGAGGCGCTGGTGTATCATCCGGCGCCGTTTTTTTCGCCATCTTTCAGCCTCCCACCGCGCCAGCCAGGATCGCTCCATGACCGAGCCGCTCAACAAACGCTCCCAGACCATCACGGCGGGCGTCGCCCGCAGCCCCAATCGCGCCATGCTGCGCGCGGTCGGCTTCAAGGATGGAGACTGGGAGAAGCCCATCGTCGGCGTCGCCAACGGCCACTCGACGATGAACCCTTGCAACGCCGGCCTCGATCCGCTCGCGCATCGCGCCGGCGAGGCGCTCAAGGCCGCCGGCGCGATGCCGCAGAGCTTCGGCTTTCCCACCGTCACCGACGGCATCTCGATGGGCACCGAGGGCATGAAGTTCTCGCTGGTCTCGCGCGAAGTCATTGCCGACTCGATCGAAACCGCGACCCAGAGCCAGTTCCTCGATGGCGTGCTCGCCATCGGCGGCTGCGACAAGAACATGCCGGGCGTGATGATCGCGCTTGCCCGCATGAATGTGCCGGGTCTGTTCTGCTACGGCGGCACCATCAAACCGGGCAAGTGGAAAGGCCAGGATCTGACCATCGTGTCGTCGTTCGAGGCGGTCGGCTCGTTCGCGGCCGGCAAGATGTCCGAAGAGGACTTCGTCGGCATCGAAAAGAACGCCTGCCCGAGCTTCGGCGCCTGCGGCGGCATGTACACCGCCAACACCATGTCGAGCGCCTTCGAAGCCCTGGGCATGAGCCTGCTCGGCAGTTCGCAGATGGCCAACCCGGACCCCGAAAAGGCCGATAGTGTGGCCCAGTCCGCCGCGGTGCTCGTCAACGCGATCCGTCGCAACATCAAGCCGCGCGACATCATCACGCGGCAGAGCATCGAAAACGCGATCGCCCTGGTGATGGCGACCGGCGGCTCGACCAACGCGACGCTGCACTTCCTCGCCATCGCCCACGCGGCCGGCGTGGAATGGACGCTCGACGATTTCGAGCGCGTGCGCCGCAAGGTGCCGGTGCTCTGCAACCTGAAGCCTTCGGGCCAGTACGTGGCGGTCGACTTCCACCGTGCCGGCGGCGTGCCGCAGGTGCTCAAGATGCTGCTCGTCAACGGGCTGCTGCACGGCGATTGCCTGACCATCACGGGCAAGACCATGGCCGAAGAGCTCGCCAACGTGCCGGACGCCCCGCGCGCCGACCAGGACGTGATCCGTCCGTTCGACAAGCCGCTGTACGCCCAGGGCCACCTCGCGATCCTCAAGGGCAACCTCGCTCCGAACGGCTCGGTGGCCAAGATCACCGGGCTCAAGAACCCGAGCATCACCGGCCCGGCCCGCGTGTTCAATTCCGAGGCCGAGGCGATGGAGTCGATCATGGCCAAGAAGATCGTCGCCGGCGACATCATCGTGATCCGCTACATCGGCCCGCAGGGCGGCCCCGGCATGCCCGAAATGCTCGCGCCGACCGGCGCGATCATCGGCCAGGGTCTTGGCGAGAGCACCGGCTTCATCACCGACGGCCGCTTCTCGGGCGGAACCTGGGGCATGGTGGTTGGTCACGTGGCGCCCGAAGCGTTCGCGGGTGGCCCGATCGCGCTCGTCGAGGAGGGCGACTCCATCACCATCGATGCGCACCAGCAGCTGATCCAGCTCAACGTCTCGGACGAGGAACTGGCCCGCCGCCGCGCCGCCTGGGTGCAGCCGGCTCCGCGCTACACCAGCGGCGTGCTCGGCAAGTTCGCGCGCCTGGTCAGCGGCGCAGATACCGGTGCCGTCACGGACTGAGCACAACAAAAGGCGGCCGACGATGTCGGCCGCTTTGGAGAACGGGACAGGCGGCCGTGCGGCCCGGGATGTGGAAGATCAGCCCGGAGGGGGCTCAGGGATAGAACGAGCTGATCGATGCAACCGCATGCCCGGATTCCGGGGCATCGGCGCTGGTGGTCTGGACATAGTCGACAGCCTTGTAAGCCACCAGGACACACCAGACCAGCGCGAGCGCGAGAGCAAACGAATTGCAGCAGCGACGTTTGATCACCTGATCCATTTTCCTCCTCCTCGTCCTAGGGCCGGGCGTCATGCGCCTTACCTCTGGACTGCATCCAAAATTCTTATGGGACACTATATATCCCAAGGGCTGAACCCGCGCAATCCAAGCACCACCGCTGTCGGTTACCGGGATGTTGGTCCCGGCGGCTATTCTGGCGGCCATCCACGACGTTCCACGGCGCTGTCTCCATGCAACTGCACAACACCCTGACCGGACAGAAGGAAAGTTTCGTCCCCCAGCATCCGGATCGCGTCACGATGTACGTCTGTGGCCCCACCGTCTACTCGTATGCGCACATCGGCAATTACCGTCCGCCGGTGGTATTCGACACGCTCGCGCGCGTGCTGCGCCGGCGTTTCGGGCGGGTCGACTACGCCCGCAACATCACCGACATCGATGACAAGATCAACGCCGCTGCGGCCAAGGAAGGCGTCGACATCCGCGCGATCACCGATCGCTACGCGGCCGCCTATCACGAGGACCTGGTTTCGCTCGGCGTGGAGCCGACCACCTACGAGCCGCGCGTGACCGAGCATCTGCCGCAGATCATTTCGATGATCGAGCGTCTGATCGCGTCGAACCACGCCTACGCCGCCGAAGGCCACGTGTTGTTCCATACGCTGAGTTATGCAGGCTACGGCGCCCTGTCCAAGCGCGACGAGCAGTCGCTGATGGCGGGCGCCCGAGTTGAAGTGGCTCCGTACAAGAAGCACGCAGGCGACTTCGTGCTCTGGAAACCGTCCTCGGCCGACCAGCCGGGCTGGGATTCGCCCTGGGGGCGTGGGCGCCCGGGCTGGCATATCGAATGCTCGGCGATGTCCGAAGCGGTGCTCGGTGAGACCATCGACATCCACGGCGGCGGGCACGACCTGATCTTCCCGCACCACGAGAACGAGATCGCGCAGAGCACCTGCGCGCACGGCGGAGCGGTCTACGCGCGCTTCTGGCTGCACAACGGCTTCGTGAACGTGAATCACGAGAAGATGAGCAAGTCGCTCGGCAACGTGCTGCTCGTGCGCCAGCTGCTCGAAACGCTGCCGGGCGAAGTCATTCGCCTGGTGCTGCTGACCGGCCACTATCGTCAGCCGCTCGACTGGACCGACGACGTCGCCGCCGATGCGCGCAAGAAACTCGACCGTGTCTACGGCGCGCTACGCGATCTCGGCGATATCGAACCCGCCGCCGGCGTGACCGCGCCGCAGGGCTTCATCGATGCGCTCGAGGACGATCTCAACACGCCGATGGCGCTGGCCGAGCTGTTCGAGCTCGTGCGTGCGGCCAACAAGGCCGAGAGCGCGGACGAGAAGGCCAGGCTCAAGGCGCAGCTGCTCGACGCCGGCTCGTTGCTCGGCCTGCTGCAGCAATCGCCGCAGGACTGGTTCTCGGCGGCGACGTCGGAATCGGAGCTTTCGGCCGAGCGCATCGAGCAGCTCATCGCCGACCGCGCGGCAGCGCGCAAGGCGAAGAACTTTTCCGAATCCGATCGCATTCGCAATGAACTCGCGGAACAGGGTGTGCTGATCGAAGACGGCGCGCAGGGTACGCGCTGGCGTCGCACCTGAGCTAAGGCCTCACCTCGAAACAAAAAAGCCGGCGCTGAGCCGGCTTTTTCGTTGGTGCCTGCGGCTGTGACTTACGTGCCGCGGGTCTCGCGCTGTTCGAGCAGCTTGCCCTTCTCGTCAACCGTATGCAGGCGCACCGTGAAGCCCCAGAGACGGGCCAGATGCTTGAGCACTTCGCCGGATTCCTCGCCGAGCGGGCGGCCGCGATGGCGACGATGCTGGATCGTGAGCGACCGATCGCCGCGATGGTCGTAGCGCACCACCTGGATGTCGGGCACCTGGCCATCGCGGTTGTACTGCTGCGAGAGCAGCTGACGAACGCGGCGATAGCCTTGCTCGTTGTGAATCGAATCGACGACCAGATGTTCGTCCTGCGCGTGATCGGCGATCGCGAACAGATGGAAATCGCGAATCAGGCGCGGCGACAGGAACTGTCCGATGAAGGATTCGTCCTTGTAATTGCGCATCGCGAAGTCGAGCACCTTGAGCCAATCACCGCCCGCGATGTCGGGGAACCACTCGTGATCTTCGGGCGTCGGGTTTTCGCAGATACGGCGGATGTCCGTCATCATCGCGAAGCCCAGCGCATAGGGATTGATGCCGCCATAGCCGCGCTGGTCGAAGCCGCGCTGCGCGACGACGTTGGTATGCGAAGACAGCACTTCGAGCATGAAGCCGTCGTCGACGAGACCCTTGTCGTAGAGGCGATTGAGCAAGGTGTAGTGCCAGAACGTGGCCCAGCCTTCGTTCATGACCTTGGTCATGCCTTGAGGATAGAAGTACTGCGCCATCTTGCGCACGATGCGCACGAGTTCGCGCTGCCACGGTTCCAGCTTCGGTGCGTGCTTCTCTACGAAGTAGAGCAGGTTTTCCTGCGGCTCCGGTGGATAGTTTCCCGCAGCGGCATTCTTGCTTTCGTCGTGGCTGCCGCGGCTCGGCAGCGTACGCCAGATGTCGTCGTACTGCTTCCAGGCGTAGTCCTCGCGCTCACGCTGACGCAGGCGCTCTTCATCCGCCGACAACGGAGCAGGGTGGCGATAACGATCGACGCCGTGGCTTTGCAGTGCGTGACAGGAGTCGAGGATCTCTTCGACGGCCGCGTGGCCGTAGCGATCTTCGCACTTCATCACGTAGTTCCGCGCGAACACCATGTAATCGATGATCGCGTCGGCGTTGGTCCACTGCTTGAACAGGTAATTTCCCTTGAAGAAGGAGTTGTGACCGTAGCAGGCGTGCGCGATCACCAGCGCCTGCATCGGCAGGCTGTTCTCTTCCATCAAGTAGGCAATGCAAGGGTTGCTGTTGATCACGATCTCGTAGGCGAGACCGCGCTGGCCCTTGCGATACATCTGCTCGTTGCGGATGAACTCCTTACCGTAGCTCCAGTGCGGGTAGCCAATCGGCAGGCCCACCGAAGCATAGGCATCGAGCATCTGTTCGGAGGCGATCACCTCGATCTGGTTCGGAAAGATATCGAGCTTGTATTCGTTGAGCGCGATATCACCAATGGCCCGGTCGTAACGCTCGATGAGTTCGAACGTCCACTCCGCGCCCGTCGACAGCGGCCCCGCTTCGAGTGCGTTCATCAGGCGGCCTCTTTCTTGAACAGCTCGCGAAGCACCGGATACACCTCGCCGCGATGGGTGACGCTCGACATCGCGAACTTGTCGCTGTCGATGCGCTGATAGGCGTAAGACAGCGGACTCGTGCGCATCGGATCGTCCGGCACTTCGATGTAGGCGAAGTAGCGCGAGTGCGGCAGCAACTGCTCGGTCAGGCAGGCACGGCTCTTTTCGGGGTCGGCGCCGAAAGCGTCACCATCCGAGACCTGGGCGCCGTAGATGTTCCAGGCGTCCGACGGGTAACGCGCCGTCATGATCTCCTGCATGAGCTTGAGCGCCGACAGCACCACCGTGCCGCCGCTCTGGCGATCGTGGAAGAAGGCGTTCTCGTCCACTTCCTGCGCGTTGTCGGTGTGGCGGATGAAGACGAGTTCCACCTTCTCGTACTTGCGTGACAGGAACAGGTACAGCAGCGTGTAGAAGCGCTTGGCGAGATCCTTCTTGTCTTCGGTCATCGAGGCCGAAACGTCCATCAGGCAGAACATCACCGCGCGCGAAATCGGCTGCGGCACCTTCACGCGATGGCGATAGCGCAGATCGAATTCGTCGAGAAACGGAACGCGGTCGATGCGCTTCTGCAGCTCGGCGATCTCATCGTCGGGCGGCACTTCACGCGCCTTGAGTTCGGCGAGCTGCTTCTTGAGCGGGGATTCGAGCGCGATGCGCCGTGCGAGCGCCTGACGCAGCGAGCGCGTCACCGAAAGGTTCGCGGGCACGCCGGACGGCGTGTAGCCCGCGCGCTGCATCTTGAACTCGCGCACGTCACCGACGACGTTGCGGATCAGGTGTGGCAGCTCCAGATCGTCGAAGAACAGGTTCATGAATTCTTCGCGCGACAGCGTGAAGGTGAATTCGTCCTCGCTGTTCTCGCTCTGGCCATCACCACCCGAGCCGTTTCCGCTGCCGCCCCCGCCACCGTCCGGGCGCTTGAGCTTGTCGCCCGGCGAGAACTGCTTGTTGCCAGGCAGGATCATCTCGCGATCGCCGCCCTGTCCGTGGTGGAAGGTCGGCTCGGAAATGTCGCGGGTGGGGATTTGAACATCCCCACCGCGATCCATGTCGGTGATCAAGCGCTTGGACACCATGTCGCTCACCGACTTGCGAATCTGCTCCTTGTAACGACGCAGGAAGCGTTCGCGGTTTACAGCACTTTTGTTTCGATCATTCAGACGACGATCGATGACGATCGACATTGAGATCTCCTGGCTTTTGCTAAGCCGATTTGCGAACCCGCAGATACCACTCGGACAGCAGGCGAACCTGCTTTTCCGTGTAGCCCTTCGAAACCATGCGGCCGACGAAGCTGTCGTGCTTCTTCTTGTCCTCGACCGAAGCCTTGGCATTGAAGGAGATTACTGGCAGCAGCTCCTCGGTGCTCGAGAACATCTTCTTCTCGATCACTTCGCGAAGCTTTTCGTAACTCGTCCACTTCGGATTCTTGCCGCCATGCTGGCTGCGCGCGCGAAGCACGAAGTTCACGATCTCGTTGCGGAAGTCCTTGGGGTTCGCGATGCCGGCCGGCTTCTCGATCTTCTCGAGCTCGGTGTTGAGCGAGCCGCGATCGAAGGATTCGCCGGTTTCCGGATCGCGATAATCCTCATTCTGGATCCAGTAGTCCGCGAAGGTTACGTAGCGATCGAAAATGTTCTGGCCGTATTCGGAATACGATTCCAGATACGCGGTCTGGATTTCCTTGCCGATGAATTCGGCGTAGCGCGTCGCCAGATAGCCCTTGATGAACTCGAGATAGCGGCGCTGCGTTTCATCCGGCAACTGCTCGCGCAGGATGCGCTGTTCGAGCACGTACATCAGATGTACCGGGTTGGCCGCGACTTCGGTCTGGTCGTAGTTGAAGACAGCCGACAGCACCTTGTAGGCGAAGCGCGTCGACATGCCGGTCATGCCTTCGTCGATGCCTGCGTAGTCACGATATTCCTGGTAGCTCTTCGCGGCCGGATCGGTGTCCTTGAGCGATTCGCCGTCATACACGCGCATCTTCGAGAAGATGCTGCTGTTCTCGGGCTCCTTGATGCGCGTGAGCACCGAGAACTGCGACATCATCTCGAGCGTACCCGGGGCGCAGGGCGCAGCCGTCAGCGAGCTGTTCTTGAGCAGCTTGCGATAAATCTTGACCTCTTCGGACACTTGCAGGCAGTACGGAACCTTGACGATGTAAACGCGATCGAGGAAGGCCTCGTTGTGCTTGTTGTTGCGGAAGCTCTGCCATTCGCTTTCGTTGCTGTGCGCGAGGATCACGCCGTTGAACGGAATCGCAGAGAAACCTTCGGTGCCCTTGAAGTTGCCTTCCTGCGTGGCCGTCAGCAGCGGATGCAACATCTTGATCGGCGCCTTGAACATTTCGACGAACTCGAGCAGGCCCTGGTTGGCCTGGCACAAACCGCCCGAGTAGCTGTAGGCGTCCGGATCGTCCTGGCTGAAGGATTCGAGCTTGCGAATGTCGACCTTGCCGACCAGCGAGCTGATGTCCTGGTTGTTCTCATCGCCCGGCTCGGTCTTGGCGATGGCGGTCTGGCGTAGCACCGACGGCTGGATGCGCACCACGCGGAACTGCGACAAGTCGCCTTCGTATTCGGCGAGACGCTTGAGCGCCCACGGCGAGGCGATGCCCGAAAGCACACGGCGCGGAATGCCGTATTCGGCCTCGAGAGCAGCGCCGTCGCGTTCGGGCGAGAACAGACCGAGCGGAGATTCGTTGATCGGCGAGCCCTTGATCGCATAGATCGGGTAGGCCTCCATGAGCGATTTCAGGCGCTCGGCGATCGACGATTTACCGCCGCCGACCGGGCCGAGCAGATAGAGCACCTGCTTGCGCTCTTCCAGACCTTGCGCGGCGTGCTTGAAGAAGGCCACCACCTGCGCGATGACGTCTTCCATGCCGAAGAATTCGCGGAAAGCCGGATAGCGGCGAATCACACGATTGGCGAACAGGCGTGAGAGGCGCGGATCGTTACGCGTGTCGATGAGCTCGGGTTCACCGATGGCCGCCAGCATACGCTCGGCCGGCGAGGCATACGCAAGCGGATCGCTCTTGCAGAGTTGAAGATATTCCTCCAGCGAAAACTCCTCTTCGCGACCCTTGAGATACTGCTCACGAAAACTGTTCAGCAAACCCATGACGTGTCCTCCACTTTGCTGAAGATGAAGCGTGCAAGCTGCAATCGAGTCTTGGACTCGACTGCTGTCTGCAAGCTGTCTACTTCGAAACCATTCGGATGCCGCTGTTCGATTAGATGCAAGCGATGCGCTTGCATTCGCTTCGACAGCACGATCGGTAGGAATTCCCCACCAAGCGGTGATATCGACAGATTTAAAGGGGACTGAAAGAGCGCTGGGTGCGTCGCCGGAAGATGAGCGACTGCTGGCTTGCGACGGACCCGAGGTGACACATCCCGCCGGTCTCGCAACCGGATGCGGAACCGCCCGAGCGGGAATGTCATCACGGTGTCACTTTCGCAGGAAGCATGCCGTTGATGGAAGTGGGTCGATTCGTACTAGACTGAATATCTGCGCCGCAGCTGCTGTCATAAACTCTGCGAAGCCCGTTATTGCTGCGTTTCGACCGTTCGTCAGCCGATGGAAGCTGCGCGGAACGGTGGAAGTCTGGCGTGAGTTACATGCCGATACGCGATAGGGCTGCGCAGCGACGCGCAGCTTCATTTCATCCATGGCGCAAACGCGCGCAGCCCGTGCCAGAGCAACCATGTCGACAGCACGGCGATGAGCGCCCCCCAGAACCAGAACGGCAGATACAGCGCCTGCGCGATCTGGCTGGTGTCCGAGGGCCCGATCCCTTGGGCCGTGACCGCCTCGCGCATGAAGAGATAGTCGCCGCGCGAGAACACCGACAGCGCCATCTGCACGCCGACGAAAACGCTGCCGAACTGGACAAGGCGCGACGAACCGCGCAGCGAGACGATCCCGAGCGCCAGCGCGAGCGCGCCAATGAACAGCATGCCGAACAGATTGCGCGCCCACAGCAACGATACGAGCATGAAGACGATCGCCACCACGCCGAGCGCCCTTCGGGCGCTGAGCGGATGGCGTCCGGCCACGAACAAGACGTAGGCGAACAGCGGTGGGCCGAGCAGGCCGCCGGCCGCGACGGCCGCACGGCGCACTGTGCCGAAGCGCGCTGAATAGAGCGCCACGCCCGAGGCGTCCGGCCAGATGTAGAGCCCGGTGAACTGCCCGCCGAGGAGTAACGCGGTCAGCCCGTGGCCGAGCTCGTGGACCAGGGTCGACAGCAGCACGAGCGGCCAGAGCAGCAGCCGGCCTTCGGGAAACAGATGGAACGACAGATAGAGCGCGAGGGTCGCCGCCGAGGCGGCGATCAGTGCGGTCAGGCCACCGTGTGCCTTCGTCGTGGCGAAGGCGCGCCTGCGAGCCATCCCGCTGCGCCTACCCGCGGTAATCCGGATGGCAATGGCAGCTCGTGAGATGGTCGTTGACCACGCCCATGGCCTGCAGATAGGCGTAGATGATGGTCGAGCCCACGAACTTGAAGCCGCGCTTGAGCAAGGCCTTGCTGATAGCGTCCGAAAGCTCCGTACGGGCCGGAACCTGCGACAGGCTCCTGCGACGGTGGACGATGGGCTCGCCGCCGGCCTGCGCCCACAGCCAGTCCGAGAAGGAGCCCTCTTGCTCGGCGAAGCGCAGCCAGGCCTGGGCGTTGGTGCGCGTGGCCGCGATCTTGAGCCGGTTGCGCACGATGCCGGGGTTCTGCATCAGCGCGTCGAGCTGCTCGTCGGTGAAGGCGGCGATGCGCTGGGGATCGAAATCGGAGAACGCGGCGCGATAGCCCTCGCGCTTGGCCAGGATGGTGCTCCACGACAGTCCGGCCTGGGCGCCTTCGAGGATCAGGAACTCGAACAGCTTGCGCTCGTCACGGCACGGCACGCCCCACTCGGTGTCGTGGTAGTGCTTGTAGGCATCCGAACCCAGCGACCAGGGGCAGCGCGGCTTGCCGTCGTCGATCGACGGGGCCGGCGGTTTAGCGGGCAAAGGCGAGCCTCTTGCCGAGAACCTGCGGCAGCACCTGTCCGTTCTGGAAGGCGATCTCGCCATTGACCCAGGTGGTGTCGATGCGCACGGGCAGCGTCTGGCCTTCGAGCGGAGACCAGCCGCACTTGTAATAGAGATCCTGCTTGCGCACGGTGGTCGGAGCATCGGTGTCGACCAGCGTCAGGTCGGCCCAGTAGCCCTCGCGGAGGTAGCCGCGCTCGACTACGCCGAAACGGTCGGCGACCGCGTGGCTGGTCTTGCGGACGAGCGTGTGCAGGTCGAGTTCGCCGCGGCGGACGAGCTCGAACAGCATCGGCAGCGCGTGCTGCACGAGCGGCAGGCCGGACGGTGCCTTGAAGTAGGACGGGTTGGCCTTCTCCTCGGCCGTGTGCGGAGCGTGATCGGTGGCGATCACGTCGATGCGGTCGGCCATCACCGCCGCGACCAGCGCCTTGCGGTCGGCCGCGGTCTTGATCGCCGGATTGCACTTGATCAGCGAGCCCAGCGATTCGTACGAGGATTCGTCGTAGAACAGGTGGTGCACGCAGGCTTCGACGGTGATCTGCTTGCCCTTGACCGGTCCGGGCGTGAAGAACTCGAGTTCGCGTGCGGTGGTCAGGTGCAGTACGTGCAGCGAGGTGCCGTGGCGCCTGGCGAGGCCGACGGCGAGCTCGGTGGATTTGTAACAGGCCTCTTCCGAGCGAATGTAGGGATGCTGCGACATCGGCACGGCGTCGCCCCATTTCTGCCGCGCGGCCTCCTCGTTGATCTTGATCGTCGGTGTGTCTTCGCAGTGCGTGACGATCGGAATCTGTGCACGCGCGAAGATGTCGTCGAGCACTTTGGGGTCGTCGACGAGCATGTTGCCGGTCGAGGCGCCCATGAAAATCTTGATCGCGCAGGCCTCGCCGGGCACCACGCGGGCGATTTCGTCGGCGTTGTCGTTGGCTGCACCGAAATAGAAGGCGAAGTTGGTGCGCGCCTTGCCGGTGGCGAGCGTGTACTTGTCGGCCAGGCGCTCGCGCGTGGTCGTGGTCGGGTTGGTATTGGGCATTTCCATCACGCTCGTGATGCCGCCGGCGAGCGCGGCGGACGTCTCGGTCGAGATGTCGCCCTTGTGGGTGAGCCCAGGCTCACGGAAATGCACCTGGTCGTCGATCATGCCGGGGATCAGCAGCTTGCCCTTGGCGTCGACGACGGTTTCATTGGTGTTGGTGATGGACGAGGCGATCTTCTCGATCCGGCCGTTGCGGATCAGCACATCTCCCTCGAACTCGCGACCTTCGTTGACGATGCGGGCGTTGGTGATGAGCACGGTGGACCTCGGTGTTGATGGACGGCCATCTTGCCTGCGTAGACCCGGGCTCGCTACCGGTGCGCGCCTTTGAGCGCCAGCGCGCCGACCGTACGAGCGGGCGGGTCAGCGTAGCGTCAGCCACGGCTTCCGACGATTCCGCGCAGACGAATTCAAGCCACCGACAACAAGGAGAACGCGATGGATCGCGCCGAGCCCCGTCGCTCTGGACCTTCCCACCGGGGACGCATCGTCGGCGCGGTCATCATCGTCGCGCTGATCGCCCTGGTGGTGCTCTGGGACTGGAACTGGTTCAGGCCGCTGGTCGAGAAGCAGGCCTCGAGCGCGCTGGGCCGGCCGGTGACGCTGCAGCATTTCGACATCGACCTGGCTTGGCACCCCAAAGTGATCGCGGACGGGATCGCAGTGGCCAACCCGCCCGAATTCCCCGAAGGCAGCCAGCTCGGCTCGGTGCAGCGCCTGGCCGTGCGCGTGAACCCCTGGGTCTGGTTCTCGAACAAGCTGAGCCTGACCGAGATCGACATCGAGCGTCCGGTCGGCGATCTCGGGCCCGGGCCGTCCGGCAAGCCGAACTACATTTTCGAGGCGCTGCAGGCCAAGGACGACGAGCCCAAGTCCGACAAAGAGCCGCTGCTCGTGGAGATTCGGCGGCTGGTCATCCGTGACGGCGACCTCCACGTCGTCGAGCCCGGCTTGAAGGCGGATTTCCGGCTCAAGATCAAGACCGAGGAGCGCAAGGACGGCGGCGAGCCGAACCTGCGCGTCGATGCCAAGGGCCGTTACGCCGGCCAGCCGATCGACGGTTACTTCGTGGGCGGCTCGGTGCTCGCGCTGCGCGATCCGGCCCAGCCGTATCCGGTCGAGCTCAAGCTGCGCAACGGCGACACGAGCGTGTCGCTGGTCGGCACCGTGCTCGATCCGATGGCCTTCGGGGGCGCCAACCTGAAGCTCGAATTCGCGGGCAACAACCTGGCCGACCTGTATCCGCTCACCGGCGTGCCGCTGCCGCCGTCGCCGGCCTACAAGCTCACGGGCAAGTTCGACTACGCCGACGATCGCTTCCGTTTCCGCGATTTCAAAGGCACTTACGGGCAGAGCGACATCGCGGGCGACGCCGCGGTGCTGCCGGCGAGCAAGGGCGGGCGGCGGCAGGTGAACATCGATGCGCATTCGGACAAGGTGGTCTGGAGCGACCTGGCGGGCCTGATCGGCGGAACGCCGGGCGAGGAGAAGGCCCCGACCGACACGCCCGAGAACAAGGCCGAGCGCGATAAGAAGGAAAAGAGCGGCAAGCTGCTGCCCGATACGCCGATTTCGCTACCGCGCATCCGCGCGGCCGATCTCGACGTGAAATACCGCGTCAAGCGCATCGAGAGCGACATCACCCCGGTCGACACGCTCGAAGGCCATCTCGTACTGCAGGACGGCTTCATCGAGGTCAAGCCGCTCAAGCTCGGCGTTGGGCAGGGCAGCATCCTCGCGAATCTGCAGCTCGACGGGCGCAAGGACGTGGTGCACACGGTGGCGGACATCGACTTCCGCAAGCTCGATTTCTCGCGCATCGTCGAGAAGATGTCGGTGTTCAAGGGCGCCGGCACGGTCGGTGGCAATGCCAGGCTCGATGCGCGCGGCAATTCGGTCGCCGCGATGCTCGGCGACGGCGACGGCGAGCTGCGCCTGTTCATGACCGGGGGCGACATCAGCGCGCTGCTCGTGAATCTCGCGGGTCTCGATTTCGGCAACGTACTGGTCTCGGCGCTCGGCCTGCCGAGCCGGGCCAAGCTCAATTGCATGGTCGCCGACCTCGGCCTCGAAAAAGGCCAGGTCAGGACACGCACGCTGCTCGCCGATACCACCGAGGCGAACGTCGTCGGCAAGGGCGACATCGATCTCAAGAATGAGAAAATCGATTACCAGATCCGCACCGAGCCCAAGCGGCTCAACGTCGGTTCGCTCGCAGCTCCGATCAATATCAAGGGGCCGCTCGCGAGCCCGAGCATTCGGCCCGAGATCGGCAATCTCGCAGCGCGCGGCGGCGCGGTGGCGCTGCTCGCAACCGTGCTCGGTCCGCTGGCCGCATTGGTGCCGACGATCCAGCTCGGCCTTGGCGAGGACAACGATTGCGTGGCGCTGCTCGGGAGCATCGATGCGCCGGCGCCGCCGGCCAAGGACAAGAAGAAGTAAGCGAATGCGGCGCCCGCCGACCCGAAGCGTGCCCTGAAACGGCCTTCGAACCCAGGCACAATCGGCGCATAACAACGTCGGCGGTACAAACGGTTCGGGGGAAAGCCGCATGGAATGGCTGTTAGGGCTCGCCGATTGGCAGGCCATCGGTGCCGATGTGCGCGAGAACTGGCCGCTGTACCTGTCGCTGCCGATCGTGAGCGCGGCGATCGGTTACATCACCAAGGTCGTCGCGATCCAGATGATGTTCAAGCCGATCGAGTTCGTCGGCATCAAGCCGTTCTTCGGCTGGCAGGGCATCGTGCCGCGCAAGGCCGAGAAGATGGCGAGCACGGCCGTCGACATCCTGACCACGCAGCTGATCTCGGTGCGCGACATGTTCAACCGGCTCGATCCGCAGCGGGTCGCGCAGGAGATCGAGCAGCCGCTGATGATCGCGATGGAGCGCATCAGCGAGGAGATCGCCGAGCGCTACAAGCCCGGCATCTGGTACGCGCTGCCGGATTTCGCCAAGCGCCGCATCGTCGAGCGCGTGAAGGACGACGTGCCGCAGACGGTCGAGCGCATCATGACCGAGCTGCGCGAGCACATCGACGAGCTGTTCGATGTGAAGCACATGATCGTCGGCAATCTCG
Source organism: Hydrocarboniphaga effusa AP103 (assembly GCF_000271305.1). Taxonomy (GTDB): domain Bacteria; phylum Pseudomonadota; class Gammaproteobacteria; order Nevskiales; family Nevskiaceae; genus Hydrocarboniphaga; species Hydrocarboniphaga effusa. The sequence continues at coordinate 529,169 of NZ_AKGD01000001.1, read as the reverse complement.
TGCGGGATAAGCACTTGCTCAATCGCATCTTCTGGGAAACCGGCAAGCGCGAGTTCAAGTTCTTCGGCACCGCCGGCTTCTACTTCGGCCTCGTGCTCGGCTTCTGGCAGATGATCGCGTGGGTCTTCTTCAAGGAGCCATGGATTCTGCCGGCTTTCGGCCTGTTCGTCGGCCTGACGAGCGATTGGCTCGCGCTGCAGATGTTGTTCCGTCCGCTGCGGCCACGACGCGTGTTCGGCTTGCAGGTGCAGGGCCTGTTTTTGTCGCGCCAGCAGCAGGTCGCGCACGATTACGGCCAGCTCATCGCCGATCAGCTGCTGACGCCGCAGAAGCTCTGGGAAGGCCTGTTGACCGGCCCGCTGTCGGATCGGCTCACCGAAGTGTTGCAGCGGCACATCAAGCACGCGGTCGATGAGCAGTCTGGATTCGCGAAGCCCTTCGTTGCGTTCGCGGTCGGCTCGCGCAACTACGTCGAGATGAAGCAGGCGATCGCCGAAGCCTTGCTGCGTGAAGTGCCGGCCGCGATCCAGCATCTGAACACCTACGCCGAAAACGCGCTCGACATCCGCAACACGCTGGTGACGAAGATGCAGGCGCTCGAGCCCGAGGAATTCGAGAACATGCTGCGTCCGGTGTTCAAGGAAGACGAGTGGATTCTGATTGCGGTGGGTGCCGCGCTTGGCTTTCTCGTCGGAGAGTTGCAGGTCTTCGTGATGCTGCATTGAAGGCAGCGCCGACGAATCAGCCCAGGTCGCCCCACAAGGCCTGCATCGCCGACATCGCGGCGACGCCTGCGGTTTCGGTGCGCAGTACGCGCGGGCCGAGCTTCACCGCCGTCCAGCCGCTGCGCTGGGCGAGCGCGATTTCGGCCTCGCTGAGCCCGCCTTCGGGGCCGACGAGCAGGCAGGCCGAGCTGACTTTCGGCAGATTGCGCAGCGCCGATTGCGCGGTCGGCGCGAGCGTCAGTCGCAATTCGTGCGCGGGCGGCTGAGCGAGCCAGCTGTCGAGCTTGAGCACCGGATGCAGCGTCGGCAGGCGCGTGCGACCGGATTGCTCGCAGGCCGATACGATCACGCCGCGCCAGTGTTCGAGCTTTTTCTCCCAGCGTTCCGCATCGACCTTGACGACGGTGCGCTCGGTCAGCAAAGGCTGAATCTCGTTGACGCCGAGTTCGACCGCCTTCTGCAGGGTGTAATCCATGCGGTCGCCCTTCGACACCGCCTGCGCGAGCGACAGCCGCAAGGGCGATTCGCGATCGACCGCGATGCGCGCTCCGATTCGCACTTGCGCCGAGCGTTTGCCGATCGCAAGCAGCTGGGCTTCGAACTCGTCGCCGCTGCCGTCGAACAGCTGCGCGGTGTCGCCGACGCGGGCACGCAGCACTTGCACCCAGTGACGAAACGCATCGTCGGGAAGATCGAGTTCCGCACCGATGCCGAGTGGGGCGCTGACGTAGAAGCGGCTCATCGCAAGCTCAGCGGTCGCGCGTCGCGATCTCGATGCCGTCGATCGCGGTCTTGGCCATCAGCGCGACTTCTTCGGTCGTCGTCACGTAGGGCGGCATGAAGTAGACGACGTTGCCGAGCGGGCGCAGCAACACGCCTTTTTCGAGCGCATGCTGGTAGACGCGCAATCCACGACGCTCATGCGCCGGATAGGCCTCGCGCTTGCGTGGATTCTTCGCGAGCTCGATCGCGAGGATCAGGCCTTGCTGGCGCACTTCGGCGACATGCGGATGGCTCACGAGTTCGGACACGCGCATCCACATCAAGTGGCCGAGCTCGCGATTGCGCGCGAGCCAGTTTTCGCTTTCGAACACTTCGAGCGTGGCGAGCGCGGCGGCGCAGGCGAGCGGGTTGCCGGTGTAGCTGTGCGAATGCAGGAAGGCCTTGTACGAGGCGTAATCGTCGTAGAAGGCCTCGTAGATCGAATTCGTGGTCATGACCGCCGCGAGCGGCAAGGTGCCGCCGGTCAGGCCCTTCGACAGGCACATGAAGTCACCCCGAATGGGCTGCGGCGTGCGCGAGCTGACTTTCGCCCAGTCGCTCGCCCACATCATGCCGGTGCGTCCGAAGCCGGTCGCGATCTCGTCGACGATCAGGTGTACGCCATGACGCGTGCAGGCATCGCGCAGCATCGTCAGGTAGATCGGGTGATACATGCGCATGCCGCCCGCGCATTGCACGAGCGGTTCGACGATGACGGCAGCGGTGTCCTTGGCATGTTGTTCGAGCGCGAACTCCATGTGCGCGAACATGCGCCGAGAATGGTCTTCCCAAGAGGTGCCGGGCGCGCGATCGAAGCAGTCGGGCGAGGGCACGAACACCGGCTGCATGAGTAGTGGCGAATACGAATCGCGATAAAGCCCGGTGTCACCGACGGCGAGCGCACCGAGCGTTTCGCCGTGATAGCCGTTGCTCAGCGAGATGAAGCGCGTTTTCTCGGGCTTGCCGGAGTTGCGCCAGTAATGCGCGCTCATCTTGAGCGCCACTTCGACCGCGCTGCTGCCGTTGTCGGCGTAGAAGCAGCGGTCGAGCTGTGTGAGCGCGCAGAGTTTTTCCGCGAGCTTCACCGCAGGCTCGTGCGTGAAGCCCGCGAAGATCACGTGATCGAGCGTGTCGAGCTGCTCCTTGATGCGCTGCACGATGGTCGGGTGGCGGTGGCCGAAGATATTCGTCCACCATGAGCTCACCGCGTCGAGATAGCGCTTGCCGTCGGTTCCCGTGAGCCAGGCGCCTTCGGCCGAGGCGATCGGGATCATCGGCAGCCACTCGTGATCCTTCATCTGCGTGCACGGGTGCCAGACGTGATCGAGCGTGCGCTGGCGGAGGTCGGAAGAAGCGTTCATCGGAGAATCCAGGTTGGACCGCGCAGAAGCGCGGTCGAGCGCCGCTCAAAGCGCCTTGACGAGCACCATCGAGTTGCGCTGCCAGTTGTAGAAGCGCCGGCGATCGTTGGGCAGGTCTTCGACCGCACCCTGCACGAAGCCATGCTCGATGAACCAGTGCGGCGTGTGCGTGGTGAGCGCGAACAGCGCGGTGAGCCCGAGCCGGCGCGCCTCGTTCTCGATGCGCGCGAGCAGCGAAGCGGCGCGGCCGCCGCTTTGATAATCGGCATGCACGGCGACGCAGGCGAGTTCGCCCATGCGGCCATCGGGATAGGTGATCAGGGCGGCGCAGGCGATGACGATGCCGTCGCGCACCATGACGAAGAACTGGCCGATTTCGAGCTCCAGCTGCTCGCGCGAGCGCGGCACCAGGATGCCGGCCGCTTCGAGCGGGGCGATCAGCGCGAGTACGCCGCCGACATCGTCGATGGTGGCCGGTCGCGTCGATTCGTAATCGGCATCCGAATAGAGCATCAGGCCGGCGCCGTCGAGCGTGTAGAGCTCGCGCAGCAGGGCGCCGTCGAGCTCGGCCCCGAGCAGGTGCACGCGCGTGACCCCGGACTTGGAGGCTTCGAGCGCGGCGTCGAGGTAGGCGCGATCCTGGGCTTCCAGCGTCGGACCGGCGAGCAGCAGCCCGGCTTCGGCCACCGTCAGCTGGCCAGCGTCGCCGGTGCCGTCGGCGAGCTTCCAGTCGTCCGGATCGCTGCCGACCACGAAGATCAGCTTGTCGGCCTTGAGCGCGGTGGCGACCGCGGTGGCGAGATATTCCGAGCGCAGGTTGAAGATCTCGCCGGTCGGCGAATAGCCCACGGGCGAGATCAGAGCGATGCGGTCGGCGTCGAGCTCGCGCCGGATCGCCTCGGCGTCGACGCGGCGCACTTCGCCGGTGTACTGGTGATCGATGCCGTTGCGGATGCCGACCGGCCGCGCGGTGACCCAGTTGCCGCCGGCCACGCGGATGCGCGCCCCACCCATGGGGGTGCTCGCGAGCGAAGTCGACAGCCGGGCCTCGATCTCGAGCCGCAGGGCGCCGACCGCGGCCTTGACGCAGTCGAGCGCCGGCCGGTCGGTGACGCGCTGGCCGCTTTCGAAGCGCGAAACCAGGCCCAGCTGGGCGATCTGGCGCTCGATCTGCGGCCGGGCCCCGTGGACCAGCACCAGCTTCACGCCCAGGCTCTGCAGCAGGGCGACGTCGTAGATCAGGCGCTCGAAATCGGCACGCTCGGCGACCTCGCCACCGAAGGCGATCACGAACACGCGCCCGTTGTGCGCATGCACATAGGGCGCCGCGGCGCGCAGCGAGGCAACGAAGTCGGAGGTGATCATGGGCGCATTGTACTGATGGCCCAATGCACGGGGGCCTATAATCCGGCATGGACGACATACTGCCTTACGCCGATCTGGCTGCCGCGCTGAGCCGGCTCGGCTCCCCCGAAGAAGCTTCCGAATTCCACGGCACCCTCTGCGGCGTGTTCTGCTCCCAGGACGCGGCCGAGGTCGACCCGCTGGAGCTGCTCGACATTCCGACCGAAGACATCCGCAACGACGAAGAGGCCGAGGCGCTGCTGCAGACGCTCGCGGCGCAGACGCTCGAGTCGCTGATGTCGAGCGAAATGCACTTCGCTCCGCTGCTGCCCGACGACGATATTCCACTGTCCACTCGCGTGCAGGCGCTCGCGCTCTGGTGCCAGGGCTTTCTGTACGGGCTGTCGAGCCGCCGCCACATCGACCTGACGACGGTTTCGGAAGAGGCGCGCGAAATCATCGGCGACCTCTCGCAGTTCACGCAGGCCGGGCTCGACGCGGGCGACGACCAGGAGATCGAGGAGAGCGCCTACGTCGAGCTCGTCGAATACATCCGCGTCGGCGCGCAGCTGGTGTTCCTCGAACTGAACCCGGCCACGCACGCGCCCGCCAACGACGGCACCAAACCCACCTTGCACTGATTCCGCCATGACACTCAGCTCCCAGGACGCCCGCGAGCACGCGCGCCGCCGCAAGGAACTCATGCGCCGCATCGGCAACGATGCGGTTGCGATCATTCCGTCCGCGTTCGAAGTGGTGCGCGCGCGCGACACGCACTACCGCTTCCGGCAGAACAGCGACTTCCAGTACCTGACCGGCTTCCCGGAGCCCGAATCGATCGCGGTGCTCGTACCGGGACGCAAGGGCGGTGAGTTCGTGCTGTTCGTGCGCCGTCGCGACAAGGAACGCGAAATCTGGGACGGCCGCCGTGCCGGGCCGGAAGGCGCGGTCGAGCGCTACGGCGCCGACGAGGCCTACAACATCGACGAACTCGAAGACGAGCTGCCCAAGCTGCTGGCCGGCCGCGAGACCGTGCATTACACGCTCGGCGAATACGCCGAGCTCGACGCCGAAATCGCGGGCATCATGCGGCACCTGCGCGAAGTCTCACGTCGCGGGGCCACCGCACCGACGACTCTCGTCGCGCTCGAGACCACGTTGCACGAGATGCGCCTGATCAAGTCCAAGGCCGAAATCGCGCTCATGAAAAAGGCGGCGGACGTGTCGGCTCGAGCCCACGTCCGCGCGATGAAGGCGACGCGCCCGGGCCGTTACGAGTGGCAGGTGATGGCCGAGATCCACAGCGAGTTCGAAGTCGAAGACATGCAGCCCGGCTACGGCAGCATCGTCGGCGGCGGCGACAACGCCTGCATCCTGCATTACACCGAAAACAACATGCTGCTGCGCGACGGCGATCTGCTGCTGATCGACGCCGGCGGCGAATACCGCGGCTACACCGCGGACATCACGCGCACGTTTCCGGTCAACGGCAAATTCAACGCGGCCCAGCAGGCGGTGTACGAAGTCGTGCTCGAGGCCAACAAGCAGACGATCAAGACGCTCAAGGCCGGCACTTCGGCCGGCAAGCCGCATGACGTCGCCACGCGCATCCTGACCGAGGGCCTGGTCGAGCTCGGCCTGCTCAAGGGCGACGTCAAGACGCTGATCGCCGAGGGCAGGCAGCGCCAGTTCTACATGCACGGCACCGGGCATTGGCTCGGCATGGACGTGCACGATGTCGGCCGCTATCGCCTCGGCGGCAAGTACCGCCCGTTCGAGCCCGGCATGATCATGACCGTGGAGCCGGGCCTCTACATCGCGCCCGGAACCGAAGGCGTCGACGAGAAATACTGGGGCATCGGCATTCGCGTCGAGGACGACGTGCTCGTGACCGAAAACGGCCCCGAAGTGCTGACCACGGGCGTGCCGAAAGAGATCAAGGACATCGAAGCGCTGATGGCGAAGGCGGCCTGATGCGATCGTCGCGTATCGCGCTCGCAGGGCTTGCGCTGTTGCTCGCGGCCTGCGACTCGACGCCGCCGGAGGCCGACGATGCCGCGCTGCGCGATTCGGTGGAGCAGACAGAGCTGAGCTTTGCGCGCAGCATGGCCGAGCGCGATTTCGCGGCATTCGAAGCGCTGTTGTCCGACGAGGCGGTGTTCGTGCACGACGGCGGAGTTCTGCGCGGAAAATCCGCGATCGCCGCGGTCTGGAAGCCTTATTTCGCTTCGCCGCAGGCGCCGTTCTCATGGAAACCCGAGCATGTCGCCGTGCTGGCTTCGGGTACGCTCGCGCAGAGCAGCGGGCCGGTGCTGAATCCGCAGGGGCAAGTCATCGGGCGCTTTCATTCGATCTGGCGGCGCGAGAAATCGGGTAGCTGGCGCATCGTCTTCGATGACGGCGATGCGGTGACGCTCTGTGCTCCGGCCGGAGCCGCGCTGTGAATACGGAGCGCGTCGACGTCGCGATCATCGGTGGCGGTCTGGTCGGGGCGAGCCTCGCGGTCGCGCTCGCTCCGCTCAAGCTGCGCGTGATGCTGATCGAATCGCAGTCGCCACCGGCGTCCCAGCCGAGCTGGGACGAACGCTGCATCGCGCTCAACGCGGCCTCGCAGCGCATCGTCGAAGGCTTGGGGTTGTGGCCGGCCTTGTCGGCCGACGCCGAGCCGATCACCTCGACGCATATCTCCGAGCGCGGGCGCTTCGGCGTCGCGCGCTTCACGGCCGAGGAAGCCGGCTTGCCGGCGCTCGGCTACAACGTGCCGCTGCGCGCGATCGGTGCGACCTTCGCCTCTCCATTGCTGGGCATTGAAGGCCTGCAGCTGCTCGCCCCGGCGCGCTTGCAGCGCCTGCAGCTCGGCGACAGCGAAGCGGTGCTGAGCATCACGGGCGCCGATGGCGAACGCGAAGTGCGCGCGAGTCTGGTCGTCGCGGCCGATGGCGCGCGCTCGACCGTGCGCGAGCTGCTCGGCATCGGCGCGGAGAGTCGCGACTATCGCCAAAGCGCCATCGTCACCGCCGTACGGCCCAAGCGCGCGCATGCGGGCGTCGCCTACGAGCGCTTTCTGCCGACCGGCCCGATCGCGCTGCTGCCCAAGCCCGACGACGAGTTTGGCCACGCCTGTTCGCTGGTCTGGACGCTGCCGTCCGATCTGCATCGCGAAGTGCTGGCGCTCGACGAAGCGAGCTTCATCGAACGCGCGCAGGACGCTTTCGGCGAGCGCCTCGGCGTGTTTCGTTCGCTCGGCAAGCGCATGGCGTACCCGCTCGAACGGGTCATGAGCGAGCGCCTGACGGCGCCGCGCGTGCTGCTGGTCGGCAATGCGGCGCAGTCGCTGCATCCGGTCGCGGCGCAGGGCTTCAATCTCGGCTTGCGCGATGTCGCGACGCTCGCCGAAACACTGGCCGAAACGCTCGCCGAATCGAATGGCGATCCGGGCTCGCCCGAGCTGCTCGCGCTTTATCAGAGCCGTCGCGAGCGCGATCGTGCGCGGGTCGCCGATTTCACCGACGGCCTCGTGCGCCTGTTCTCGAACGCGGTGCCGGGCTTGCGCGGACTGCGCCACCTCGGTTTGCTGATGCTCGACCTGACGCCGCCGCTGCGCCAGGCCGTGCTCGATCAGAATCTCGGCTACGGCAGCGCCGCACCGAAGCTGGCCCGTCGCCGTGGCTGAGCGCTGCGAGATCGCGGTCGTCGGTGGCGGCGTGGTCGGCGCGGCCACGACGCTCGCGCTGAGCCAGGCCGGCTTCGACGTCCGCCTGCTCGAACGCTCGGCTACGCCGCCGACGCCCGGCGAGGATTACGATCCACGCGTCTACGCGATCTCGCCGGCCTCGGCGCGCTGGTTGCGCGAGCTCGGTGTCTGGCAGGCGATGCCGGCGAATCGGCTCGGCACCTACGAATCGATGCGCATCTGGGAGTCGAGCCCCGAGAAGGCGCTGAGCCTCGATGCGGCCGACATCGGCGGCGCCGCGCTCGGCTGGATCGTCGAGCAGTCTCAATTGCTGTCGGCGATCTGGGCTGCCTTGCCCGCAGGTGTAGCTGAGCCGCGCTGCGACGTAACCGCGGCGGATATCGATGCCGACGGGGCCACGCTGAGGCTCGCCGACGGTCGCTCGCTGCAGGCCGAACTCGTCATCGCCGCCGAAGGGGCGCTGTCTCCGCTGCGCGAGCGCGCGGGCATCGCCACCGCCGAGCGGCAGTACGAACAGCTCGCGCTCGTGACGCATCTGCGCTGCGAGCGCGCGCATGGCGGCGTGGCGCTGCAGCGCTTTCTGCCGGGTGGGCCGCTGGCGTTTCTGCCGCTCGCGGACGGGCGTCGCTCGATCGTCTGGTCATTGCCGCCCGACGAGGCCGAAGCCCTGTGCGCGCAGCCGGCCGAAGCATTTCACCAGGCGCTGTCGGCGGCGATCCAGTTCGAAGTCGGCGTCATCGGCGAGTCGAGTCCGCGCTTCACGTTCCCCTTGCGCCTGCTGCATGCGCAGCAATACGTGAAGGACCGGCTCGTGCTGATCGGCGACAGCGCGCACGTGGTGCATCCGCTGGCCGGGCAGGGCGTCAACCTCGGGCTCGGCGATGCGTCGGCGCTGGTCTCGGAACTCGGTGCCGCGCGAGGCGCCGGCAACGACTGGACTTCGGCTCGCCTGCTGCGTCGTTACGAGCGCTCGCGCAAGGCCGACAATCTCGAAATGCTCGCGCTGACCGACGCGCTCGATCGCGCGTTCCGTGGCGGCTCCGCGGGCCTGTCGAAGGTGCTAGACCTTGGGCTTTCGCTGCTCGATCGCGTCGATCCGATCAAGCGGCTGCTGATCCGGCGCGCGATTTCCTGAGCGCATGGGTGCGGTGAATCAAGGCCCGCGGTCTTCCGCGCGCGCCTGCGATTGCCAGAGCGACCAGATGAAGCCGACGACGAGCGAATAGTTGTTGTTGCGCTCGAACAGCGGGCTGTTCTCGTTGGCCGCTCCGGCGTGGTTGTAATAGCGCGTGGCGACGAAGCCTGAGACACGCGGCGTGAACACGTAGCTCAGCCGCGTGCCGATCGACGAGCCCAGATAGCCGGCCGATGCCGAGTAGGCCGGCCGCTGCCCCTCGATCTCGTATTGCGAGTCCACTTCGTAGAAATATTCGTGCAGGGCCGAGGTTGCCCAGTCGCTGCCGATCGACAGGCGCAGCGTGAGCCGGTCCTTGGGCAGATAGCGGCTCGTCAGCGAAAGCTCGGGCGCGAACGTCGCGCCGCGGCTGCGCAGGTCCGATCCCAGCGAAAACACCGCGCGCACCGGCAGATCGAGCTGCAGTTTCGAACGCGGCACCGGGCCATCGAAGCTCAGCCGCAGGTTGGGGCCGATTTCGGCCAGGTAATCGAGGTCCGGCATGCCGCGACGGGCGCCGGAGCTGCTCGAATTGCTCGACAGCGCACCGCCGCCGGAAAAGCCGAGCTCGATGTTCGGAGTGAAGCGATGGCGCAACCGCGAACCTTCGTCGTCGGCCTGCAGCACGCGTCCGCGATAGACGAAATACGGAACCGGTAGCGCCAGCGTGCGGTAATCGTCCGAGGCCGGATAGTTCGGCGTGATGAAGGCCAGCGCGCCGATTCCGACCTCCCATTTCGGACGATCCGGGATCTGCTCGGATACGTCGTCGATCGACGGCAGGGCCTGGGCGAACGCAGTGGCGGAAAACAGAACCAGCGGCAGCAGCACGGCGCAGGCAAAACGCCGGCCGGTGAGCGGCGCGAGCTTCGAAGTGTTCAGGCGGTAACCTTTTTGCGTGATGCCGGCTTGCGGCTCGAACCATAGCGCGCCTTCGGCTCCTGTACGCCGACCGATGACGCATCGGAATGCAGGTGCGAGCGCAGCCAGGAGGCGAAGTCTGCCTCGGAAAGGCTGCCGTCGGCGAGGGCGATGATCGTCAGGTACTTTTCGTCCGAGCTGGCTTCGAGTCGGGCGTGGTTGAGCGCGAGAAAGGTGCGATAGGAAACGAAGGCCGTGCGCTTGTTGCCGTCGACGAAGGCATGATTCTTCGCAAGGCCATGTGCAAGGCTGGCCGCGAGTGCCGCCAGATCGGGCGGCGGATCGCCGTACGCGAACAGCTGCTGCGGTCGTGCGAGCGCGGATTCCAATAGCCCGGCATCGCGCAGCCCACCGCCGCCGCCGTGTTCGGCGATCTGGCGATCGTGCAGCATCATCACGAGCGGCCTTTCAACCCAGATGATCAGATCCATGTGGACGCGCTCAGCTGTCGGCGAGTTTGCGCAGCACCGTGCGGTCTTCGCGCATCACCCGCTCGGCCACCTCCATCTGCGCCGCGAGCGCCGGATCGTGCGGCATGAGCTTGATGCCGTCGGGCGTCTCGGCCGCGTAGAGCACGTCGCCCTTGTCGACGCGCAGGCGGGCCAGCAGCTCCTTGGGCAGCAGCACGCCTGCCGAATTGCCGACCGCGATGATCTTGAGTTCCATGGGTGCGCCTCCGTCTGTATAACCGATGTTATAACTCGATCGGGCGGAATCGTCGAGGGCATTTCCAGCCGGCGACTGGCTGATGCGGTTTGCTCCGCGCGATCGGGCGCGCAAGTCTGGAGCGAGGCGCGGGCCTCGCGTAGACTCGCGCCAGTTGCAACGCACAAGCAGTGCGCGAGAGTCCGGTAAGGAGCGAAGCGCTTCGAGGCCGGCACCGAAGGCGCAAATCCGCCCGGAATCGCTCAGGTCAAGGGAGCGCACTGCGAGTTCACTGATCCGTGTCAGTGGACCAGCAAAATCTGGAGAGCGGCGGCCACGCGTGGTGATCAGCGGCCGTCCACCGATGGGGCACGGCTGCGAGGTTCGCAGTCTCAACTCTCAGGTCCGAAGCGGCTTTCGGAAGGACAGATGGGGCGGACGAACGCGCGAGCCGGCGAGGCGTACTGTCCCGGGGTCGATGTCGTCCACTTTGTCGAGAGAGTCGAACGCATGCTCAAACAGACGGTTCTTCATTCCGAACATCAGCGCCTGGGCGCCAAGCTGGTCGATTTCGCCGGCTGGGACATGCCGATCCAGTATCAATCGCAGCTCGACGAGCACCACGCGGTGCGCTCGGGCGCGGGCATGTTCGACGTCTCGCACATGTCGGTCATCGACCTCAAGGGCCCGCGCACGCGCGAGTTCCTGCGCAAGCTGCTCGCCAACGACGTCGCCAAGCTGCAGACCGTCGGCCGCGCGCTCTACAGCTGCATGCTGCGCGAGGACGGTGGGGTCATCGACGATTTGATCGTGTATCTCATCGCCGAAGATCGCTTCCGGCTCGTCGTCAATGCGGGCACCACGCAGAAGGATCTCGACTGGGTGCGCGATCATGCGGCGCTGTTCAGCGTCGGCGCGCAGCATCGCAGCGACCTCGGCATCCTCGCCGTTCAGGGGCCGCAGGCACGCGAGATCGTCGGCCGCTTCCTGGAGCCCGAACTGCTCTCGGCCAATGCGGCTTCGCTCAAGCCGTTCAATGCCGTTTTCCACGACGACACTTTCGTCGCACGCACCGGTTACACGGGCGAGGACGGCTATGAGCTGATCCTGCCGCACGCCGAACTCAAGACGCTGTGGACGCAGTTGCTGGACGCCGGCGTGAAGCCCTGCGGGCTCGGCGCGCGCGACACCCTGCGACTCGAAGCCGGCATGAATCTCTATGGCCAGGACATGGACGAATCGACGCATCCGCTCGAATCGGGTCTCGGCTGGACCGTGGCCTGGACCGAAGGACGCGATTTTATCGGCCGCACGGCGATCGAGCCCTACGCCGTCAACGGCACGCCGCGGCTGCTCGCCGGCGTCGTGCTCGAAGGGCGCGGCATCATGCGCGCCCACATGAAACTGCGCTTCGCCAACGGCGCGAGCGGTGAAACCACCAGCGGCGGCTTCGCCCCGACGATGAAGCAGTCGATCGCGCTCGCACGCATCGACGCTACCGCCGACGGCGACTGCGAGGTCGAGATTCGCGGCCAGTGGGTGCCGGCGCGGCTGGTCAAACCGCCGTTCGTTCGCAACGGCAAAATGCTGGTCTGAGCGCGGGCTTGGTCCTGCGCTTCAATCGTTTTCTGCAGTTCCTCACTTCAAATTTTTCGGAGACGCCTCGATGAGCAACATCCCCGCCGATCTCAAGTACGTCGCTTCGCACGAATGGATCAAGACGCTGCCCGACGGCACCTTGCTGATCGGCATCACCGACCATGCGCAGGCCGCGCTGGGCGATCTGGTGTTCGTCGAAGTGCCGCAGGTGGGCCGCCAGCTCGCTGCGAACGAAGCCTGCGCGGTCGTCGAATCGGTGAAGGCCGCGTCCGACGTCTACGCGCCGGTCGCCGGCGAAGTGGTCGAGGTCAACGCAGCGCTCGCGGGCGCTCCCGAGCTGCTCAACAGCGATCCCTACGGCGAAGGCTGGATGTGGAAGCTCAAGCCCCACGACATCGGCAGCGTCGCCGATCTGCTCGATGCGGCGGGCTACGCGAAGTCGATCGAGTCTTAAGCACTTTTTCCCTCTCCCGCCTGCGGGGAGAGGGCGGGGTGAGGGAGCACGGCTTGCCGGCGCGTTGATGCTTTCGTATCGATACTCGCCCCCTCATCCGGCGCCGGCGCGCTACCTTCTCCCGCACTGCGGGAGAAGGGATTCAAATTCCGTTTTCAAAGGCCATCATTCATGCCCTTCATCCCCCATACCGAAACCGACATCGATGAAATGCTCGGCGTCATCGGCGCGAAAAGCTTCGACGCGCTGTTCGACGAGATTCCGGCCGAGCTGCGCTGTGGCGCCTTGCAGCACGTTCCGCATCGGCTCACCGAAATGGAGGTCGTGCGGCTCATGCACGGGCGTGCGCATCAGGATCGGCGCGGGCTGAATTTCATCGGTGCGGGCGCCTACGAGCATCACATTCCGGCGGCCGTCTGGGAGATCACCACGCGCGGCGAGTACTACTCGGCCTACACACCGTATCAGGCCGAGGCGAGCCAGGGCACGCTGCAGTTGCTCTACGAATACCAGAGCATGATGACTGCGCTGACCGGCATGGATGTCAGCAACGCGTCGATGTACGACGGCGCATCGGCGCTCGCCGAGGCGGTGCTGATGGCCGAGCGCAGCCACAAGGCGGGCAAGCGCAAGGTGCTGGTGCCGCGCACGCTGCATCCGCTGTATCGCAAGGTGCTGTTCGCGATCGTCGATGCGCAGCAGATCGAGATCGTGGAGTTGCCGCACGATGCGCACGGCCGCACCGATCTCAAGGCAATCGAAAATTTCGAAGCGGGCAGCTTCACGAGCCTGGTGATCGCGCAGCCGAATTTCTTCGGCGTGCTCGAAGACGTCGACGCGCTGACCGATGCGGCGCGCGCGAAGGGCGCGATGGTGATCGGCGTCGTCAATCCGGTTTCGCTCGCGCTGCTCAAGCCGCCGGGTGAGTGGGGCGCGACCGGCGCGGATATCGTCTGCGGTGATGGCCAGCCGCTCGGTGCGCCGCTGGCTTCGGGCGGCCCGTACTTCGGGTTTCTCACCGCCAAGCAGGCTTTCGTGCGACAGATGCCGGGCCGTATCGTCGGCCGCACCGTCGATCTCGACGGCAAGCCCGGCTACACGCTGACCTTGCAGGCGCGCGAGCAGCACATCCGGCGCAGCAAGGCGACCTCGAACATCTGCACCAACCAGGGTCTGCTCGTCACCGCGGCGACGATTCACATGTCGATTCTGGGCGCCGAAGGTCTCGCGCGCGTGGCTTCTGCGAGCCTGCAGCACACGATCGAACTCGCGCAGTTGCTCATCGAGATTCCGGGCGTGCGCAAAGTCTTCGATGCGCCGGGCTTTCACGAAGCGGCGATCGCGCTGCCGAAGCCCGTCGCACCGGTGCTCGAAGCGCTCGCGGGCGAGCAAGGCATTCTTGGCGGCTTCGATCTGTCGAGCGATTTCCCCGAACTCGGCAACGCCCTGCTGATCTGCGCGACCGAAACCAAAACACCCGCCGATCTGCGGCACTACCGCGATGCGCTCGCTGCCGTGCTCGCGAAGGCCTGATCGGGAGACTATGAAATGACCTTGCTACAGAACACGCTCGTCAACAACGACCTGCTGATCTTCGAACGCGGCTCCAAGGGCCGTGGCGCGGAAGCCCAGCGCCCGTCGACGCCGGCCGATTTCACCGCGGTTCCCGAAGCGCTGCGCCGCAAGCGCGCACCTGCGCTGCCGGAAGTCTCGGAACTGCAGGCCGTGCGTCATTACACGCGGCTGTCGCAGAAGAACTTCTCGATCGACACGCACTTTTATCCGCTCGGTTCGTGCACGATGAAGTACAACCCGCGTGCGTGTAACACGCTCGCGATGCTGCCCGAGTTCCTGCAGCGCCATCCGCTGTCGCCGGCCTCGCACAGCCAGGGTTTTCTGGCCTGCATGTACGACCTGCAGGAGATTCTGAAGGACGTCACCGGCATGGCCGGCGTGAGCCTGACGCCGATGGCGGGCGCGCAGGGCGAATTCGCGGGCGTGGCGATGATCCGCGCGTATCACCTCGCGCGTGGCGATCACGGCCGCACCGAGATTCTGGTGCCCGATGCGGCGCACGGCACCAATCCGGCGACCGCGACGATGATGGGCTACGTCTCGCGCGAGATTCCGACCAATGCCGAAGGCGATGTCGATATCGAAGCGCTCAAGGCTGCGGTCGGTCCGCAAACCGCGGGCATCATGCTGACCAATCCGAGCACGCTCGGCGTGTTCGAGCGCCGCATCAAGCAGATCGCCGCGATCGTCCACGAAGCCGGTGGCCTGCTGTACTACGACGGCGCGAACCTCAACGCGATCCTCGGCCAGGTGCGCCCGGGCGACATGGGCTTCGACGTCATCCACATGAACCTGCACAAGACCTTCTCGACGCCGCATGGTGGCGGCGGTCCGGGCGCCGGTGCGGTCGGCGTGAGCAAGCGCCTGCTGCCGTTCATGCCTGTGCCGATCGTCGGCAAGGCCGACGATCGGCGGGAGACGGCAGACGTTTCAGGGGAGACGAAAGATTCTACGTCTCCCGTCTCCCGTCTCCCGTCTCCTGTATTTCGCTGGCTCGACGAAAAGGACCTGCCGCAATCGATCGGCCGCCTGTCCGCGTTCATGGGCAACGCCGGCGTACTGCTGCGCGCGTACGTCTACGCGCGCCTGCTCGGTCGCGAAGGCATGCATCGGGTCGCCGAATTCGCCACGCTCAACGCCAACTACCTGCAGGCGCGGCTCAAGGACAAGGGCTTCGATCTGGCGTTTCCGGGGCGCCGCGCGAGCCACGAATTCATCGTCACGCTCAAGCGCCAGAAGCAGCAGATCGAGCTGACGGCGACCGACGTCGCCAAGCGCCTACTCGATTACGGCTTCCACGCACCGACGGTGTATTTCCCGCTGCTGGTTCCCGAGTGCCTGCTGATCGAACCCACCGAAACCGAAGACAAGCAGACGCTCGATCTGTTCGTCGATGCGCTCGTCGCGATCTGGGACGAGGCGAAGCACGACATCGCCTACGTCAAGGGTGCGCCGTACACGATGCCGGTGCGCCGGCTCGACGACGTGCGCGCCGCGCGTCAGCTCGATATTCGTTGGCGGCCGGCGAGCTGAGCACGAATTCAGGTTGCGAACCGTCGGGCGGCCGGGAGCCGCGCTGACGGTTCGTGATGGGTTGCCATCAATGGCCCGAATCCGTTCGCTTGCATGGTGACGAACGATTTCACTGGACGGGAACCCTCGCGCTTCAGCAGACTTGGACGACGAGACGGAAGGGCCCAGCGCGCATCGTGAAGTGCCGTCGAAGCATTCGTCCGATACGCAATCTCAGGGTTCCAGGGGGAATCAACCAATGAAGCAATGGAAGGCCGGCCTCGGGCTGGCGGTATGCGTCGTGTTGAGTGGCTGCGCGACCGAGAGTCATCGAACGCTCGAAGTCCCCAAGGTAGCCTCCGCAGGCACCGTGTACCAGGGCGTGCGCAGCCCGATCGCAGTGGGCAAGTTCGACAATCGCTCGAGCTATCTGCGCGGCATTTTCTCGGACGGCGCCGATCAGCTCGGTGGCCAGGCCAAAACCATCCTGATCACGCATCTGCAGCAAACCGGCCGCTTCAATGTTCTGGATCGCGACAATATGAGCGAGATCGGCCAGGAAGCGAAGATCAAGGGCTCCACCCAGGCGCTCAAGGGCGCCGACTACGTCGTAACCGGCGATGTCACCGAGTTCGGCCGTAAGGAAGTGGGCGATCAGCAGCTATTTGGCATTCTGGGCAGCGGCAAGCAGCAGATCGCCTACGCCAAGGTCAATCTGAACATCGTCGATGTATCGACTTCCGAGGTGGTGTTTTCTTCTCAGGGCAGCGGTGAGTACAGCTTGTCGAACCGCGAAGTGATCGGTTTCGGCGGCACCGCGAGCTACGACTCCACGCTCAATGGCAAGGTGCTCGACTTGGCGATTCGGGAGGCAGTCAACACGCTCGTATCGAGCGTCGAAGCCGGCGCCTGGAAGCCGGTGAAGTAAGCCGTCGCTGGGTAAGTCGTCGACGGCGTGCGGTCGCTGCGGGGAGCGGCGATCGTGTGGCGGTGCCATCCACTAGGGGGAGTCATGAAATCAGTCTCAACCACGCCGGTCGGCGCGCTGGCGCTCGCCGCTGCGCTGACGGCCTGCGTGCAGCAGCCCAAACCGCTGTATCACTGGGGAAGCTACCAGCCTCAGGTCTACAACTACTTCAAGGGTGACGGCGAGCCCATCGACAAGCAGCTCGTCGAGCTCGAAGCCACCGTGCAGAAAGCGCAGGCCAAGGGTGAGCGCTTGCCGCCGGGCTTCAACGCTCATCTGGGACTGCTGTATCTCAAGTCAGGGCAAGCCGATCGTGCGCAGCAAGCGTTTCGTACTGAAGAAGCCGCTTTTCCGGAATCCAGGCCATACATGGATTTTCTGCTGGCGCGTTTCACCCAGGGCAAGGGATAAAGCCATGCCGCTTCTTCGCATGAGTTCGCGTGTGAAAGCTTCGCTCCCGGCACTGCTCGGCCTTTCGGCGCTGCTGCTGACTGGTTGTGCCACCCAGGCTTCTTACGACTACACCGCATTCCGGGCGAGCCGCCCGCAGACGATCCTGATCCTGCCGCCCGTCAATGCCTCGACCTCGGTCGAGGCGAGCTACAGCATGCTCTCGCAGCTGACAATGCCGCTTGCCGAATCGGGTTACTACGTATTGCCGGTGACTCTCGTCGACGAGACTTTCCGCCAGAACGGGCTCAGCAACCCGGCGGACGTGAGCAACGTGCCGGTCGCCAAGCTGCACCAGATATTCGGTGCAGACGCGGCGCTCTACATCAATGTGACTCGCTACGGTACTTCGTACAAGCTCATCAGCAGCGAGAGTGTGGTTGCCGCCGACGCCAAGCTCGTCGATCTGCGCAGCGGCAATGTGCTTTGGGAGGGCAATGCAAGTGCTTCGAGCGCAGAAAGCCGGGGTGCTTCCAACGCAGGACTCGTCGGCCTGCTCGTTGAGGCGATCGTGAGCCAGATCGTCGAGAGTTCCACCGATGCGAGCCACAACGTCGCCGCCATCACGAGCAGTCGTCTGCTGGCAGCCGGTCGTCCGTCAGGAATGCTTTACGGCCCGCGCTCGCCAAACTACCAGAAGGAATGAGCGCGGCTCGGTACCCCATCCGCGAGTGCGCAGCGTGGCATCCCGGCATCAGCCTGGTGGCGCTCACTCTAACCGCAGGCCGCGCCGGCGCCCTCGCGCTTTGCCGCGCGTAGCCACAAAATCTGCACGAAAAAGCCTCGCCGCGTATGCTCTGGACAGACAACGAGGCCGATAACGAATAGAGGAAAGCAGTGAGCGTCCTGATCAGTGGTTCTATGGCGTACGACACCATCATGGTGTTTCCGGGTTACTTCAAGAACGAAATCCTGCCCGACAAGGTTCACGTGTTGAACGTGTCGTTCATGGTGCCGCAGTTGCGTCGCGAGTTCGGCGGCTGCGCAGGCAATATCGCCTACAACCTGCACCTGCTCGGCGGTGATGCGCTGCCGATGGGGACGGTCGGAAAGGACTTCGACGCCTACAAGTCCTGGATGGACGCAACCGGCGTGCGCCAGGACCAGATCCTGCGGCTCGACGATCACTACACCGCGCAGGCTTACATCACCACCGATCTCGACGACAACCAGATCACCGCCTTCCATCCGGGCGCGATGAGCGAGGCGCATCGCCAGGTCGTCCCGGCCAAGGGCATCAAGCTCGGCACGGTGTCGCCCAACGGACGCGAGGGTATGCTGCAGCATGCGCAGCAGTTCGCCGAAGCGGGCATCCCGTTCATCTTCGATCCGGGCCAGGGCATGCCGATGTTCAACGGAGACGACCTGCGCGGCTTTCTCGACCAGGCGACCTATGTCGCGGTCAACGACTACGAGGCCGAGGTGCTGATGTCGCGCACCGGGCTGTCGCTCAAGCAGATCGGCGAGCGCGTGGAGGCGTTGATCGTCACGCGCGGCGGCAAGGGCTCGGAGATCTTCACCAGGAAGAAGCTCTACGAGATTCCCTGCGCCAAGGCCGAATCGCTGGCCGATCCGACCGGCTGCGGCGACGCCTATCGCGGCGGCCTGCTGTTCGGTATTTCGAAGGGCCTGGACTGGGATACCACCGGCCGCATCGCCTCGCTGATGGGCGCGATCAAGATCGAGCGCCTGGGCCCGCAGAACCACAGGTTCACGCCTGAGAGCTTCGCCGAGCGCTTCAGGGAAGAGTTCCGCTACGACTTCGGCTGAAAAAAGTCGGAGTCGAACTGCAATAGCGAGCGGATCATCGGTTCGACGACGCGTTCGTAAGTGCTGCAGCCCTCGGCCGTCCGTGGCAGCAGATGGACGGCTTTCTGCAGGGCATTGAACATCTCCAGCCTGCGATTGAGCTCGGCTTC
The DNA here is from genome assembly GCF_000271305.1 of Hydrocarboniphaga effusa AP103. Taxonomy (GTDB): domain Bacteria; phylum Pseudomonadota; class Gammaproteobacteria; order Nevskiales; family Nevskiaceae; genus Hydrocarboniphaga; species Hydrocarboniphaga effusa. The sequence continues at coordinate 510,067 of NZ_AKGD01000001.1, read as the reverse complement.
CGGCAGCTTGGAGGCTGCCGGTTCGAGGGCGCGCACGATTTGGCGCTGGCGATCCAGCATGCTGTCGTTCGCTTTTCGCATGAGCTCGGCGATCTGCGGATTTCGCTCACCTTCGGCGAGTATTTCGAGGAACAGGGCGCGCTCGCGGCGCCGGGCTTCGTTCTCGGGGCCTTCGTGATGGGCGGTCAGCGCTTCGAGCAGGCTGGAGTCGCGTGCTGCCTCGGCCATTTTCATGAAGAACTCGCCGAGCTTGGTCTCGACGATCGCGGCGATCAGCGCTTCCTTGGCCGGGAAGTAATGGTAGATGTGGCCAACGCTCATTCCGGCGGCTTCCGATATCTGCGCCATGCTGGCCCCATGGAAGCCTTTCTCTTCGAAGCAGCGAATGGCGGCGTCGACCAGCTGCTGGCGGCGTGGCTTACCTTCTGCGGCGCCGTCCCGGGCGTCGCCTGCTGACCGCTTCGGTCGGGTGGGGCGCATCGTTCCTCGCTCAACCGCTCGAATCCCGCCCGCCTGGGCTTGTGAGATCGGCGATCGCTGACTAGAATGAGCGTTCATTCTAATCAAAGCCGTCATCAAGACGGAAGTGGTGTGTACTAGAGGAGCGATGAGGCGTGCAGACTCGCAGCGCCTCGTTCGACGGACGCGAGCGCCTCTACGAAGGAACGTAAAAGATGAAAAAGAAAGCTCTCCTTTTGACCGCGGCCGCCCTCGTTGTACTCGCGGGTTGCAAGAAGGAGGGTGGGGGAGGCGCAGCACCGCCGCCGCCACCACCACCGGAAGTCGGAACGCTGACCTTGCAGGCCGCTCCGCTGACCCTGACGCTGGATCTGCCCGGTCGCACCCTGCCGTACCGCGTGGCCGAAGTGCGCCCGCAGGTCAGCGGCGTGGTGCTCAAGCGCTTGTTTCAGGAGGGCGGTGAGGTCAAGGCCGGCCAGCCGCTGTACCAGATCGATCCGGCGCCGTTCCAGGCCGCGCTCGCGAGTGCGCAGGCCGCGCTTGCGCGTGCCGAGGCGACCGCCGCCGTGAACAAGTCGGTGGTCGATCGCTACCAGCCGCTCGTCGATACCAACGCGGTGAGCAAGCAGGAATACGACAACGCCGTGGCCGGCCTGCGTTCGGCCGAGGCCGACGTCGCGTCCGCCAAGGCGCAGGTGCAGACCGCGCAGATCAACCTGACCTATACCAAGGTGCTGTCGCCGATCGCCGGCCAGGCCGGCCGCACGCTGGTCACCGAAGGCGCGCTCGTCACCGCGAACCAGGAAGCCTCGCTGGTGGTCATCCAGCAGCTCGATCCGATCTACGTCGACGCGACGCAGCCGAGCGTGACGCTGCTGAACCTGCGTCGCCAGCTCGCCAGCGGCAAGCTCAAGCGCGCCGGCGAGAACGCGGCCGAAACCAGGCTCAAGCTCGAGGACGGCAGCGATTACGGCCCCGCCGGCAAGCTGCAGTTCTCCGAAGTCACGGTCGAGCCCGGCACCGGTTCGGTGACCTTGCGCGCCATCTTCCCGAACCCGGACAAGCTGCTGCTGCCGGGCATGTTCGTGCACGCGACGGTCGAGCAGGGTGAGCAGGCCCAGGCGCTGCTGGTTCCACAACAGGCGGTGACGCGCAACCAGAAGGGCGAGCCGACCGCGCTCGTGGTCGGCGCCGACGGCACCATCGCCGAACGCCAGCTCAAGACCGATCGCGCGGTTGGCGGCGATTGGCTCGTCAGTGAGGGCCTGGCCGCTGGTGATCGCGTGATCGTGCAGGGTTTGCAGAGCGCACACGCCGGAGCCAAGGCGACGCCGCGCGAAATGACGCGTGAGCAGCTCAAGGCGGCATCGAGTGCCGAAGCCCAGACCGGCAAGGTGCCCGCGCAGGGCGCCGGCGCTTCCAAGTCCGACAAGCACTAAGGCGCGATCATGGCCAGTTTCTTCATTGATCGCCCGATCTTCGCCTGGGTTCTTGCCCTGGTGACGATGATGGCCGGCGGCTTCGCGATCTACAAAATGCCGGTTGCCCAATATCCCGCCATCGCGCCTCCGGCGGTTTCACTCACGGCCCAGTACCCGGGCGCTTCGGCCGAAACCGTGCAGAGCACGGTGGTGCAGGTGATCGAGCAGCAGATGAGCGGCCTCGACGGGCTCATGTACTTCTCGTCCTCGAGCGCCAAGGACGGCAGCGCGACGATCACGCTGACCTTCAAGCAGGGCACCAATCCGGACATCGCGCAGGTGCAGGTTCAGAACAAGCTGAGCCTGGCGACGCCGTTGTTGCCGCAGGAAGTGCAGCAGCAAGGTATTCGCGTGGCCAAAGCCACGCGCAACTTCCTGGTCGTCGTGGGCCTGGTTTCGCGCGACGGCAGCATGACCGGTCGCGACATCGCGGACTTCATCGTCTCGCGCGTGCAGGATCCGATCAGCCGCACGCCTGGTGTCGGCGACTACCAGGTCTTCGGCAGCCAGTACGCGATGCGCATCTGGCTCGATGCGGCCAAGCTCAATCAGTATGCGATGGTGCCGTCCGACGTCGCAGCCGCGATCCGCTCGCAGAACGTGCAGCTGGCCTCGGGTGAAATTGGCGGCCTGCCGTCGGTTCTCGAGCAGCAGCTCAACGCGACCGTGATCGGCCCGACGCGCCTGCAGACGCCCGAAGAGTTCGGCGCGGTGCTGCTCAGGGTCAACGCCGACGGCTCGCAAGTGCGTTTGCGGGATGTCGCTCGCGTCGAGCTCGACGGCGAAAGCATGGCCCTCAACGCCAAGTACAACGGCAAGCCCGCCACGGGCTTGGCGATCCGGCTCGCCTCGGGTGCCAATGCGCTCGACACCGTGGCCGCCGTGCGCGCGACGATGGACCGGCTCAAGCCGCTGTTCCCCGAAGGGCTCGAAGTCATCTATCCGTACGATTCCACGCCCTTCGTGAAGCTGTCGATCGAAGAAGTGGTGCAGACGCTGTTCGAAGCGGTGCTGCTGGTGTTCCTGGTGATGTATCTGTTCCTGCAGAACTTCCGGGCCACGCTGATCCCGACGCTGGCGGTGCCGGTGGTGCTGCTCGGAACCTTCGCCATCCTCATGGCGGCGGGCTTTTCGATCAACACGCTGACGATGTTCGGCATGGTGCTCGCCATCGGCCTGCTCGTCGACGACGCCATCGTCGTCGTCGAGAACGTCGAGCGCGTGATGCACGAGGAGCATCTGTCGGCCAAGGAGGCCACCAAACGCTCGATGCGGCAGATCACCGGCGCGCTCGTCGGCATTGCGATGGTGCTGTCGGCGGTGTTCCTGCCGATGGCCTTCTTCGGTGGATCGACCGGTGTCATCTATCGCCAGTTCGCGATCACCGTGGCTTCGGCGATGATCCTGTCGGTGATTACCGCAATCGTGTTCACGCCGGCCTTGTGCGCAACCTTGCTCAAGTCGTCCAACGGCGAGCATCGCGAGAAGAACCGGTTCTTCACCTGGTTCAACAAGTGGTTCGATCGCGGCAACAACCGCTACATGAACACGGTGACGTCCATGGTCGGCCGCACCGGCCGCTTCATGCTCATCTACATCGTCATCGTCGGCGGCCTGGTGTTCCTGTTCACGCGGATCAACACCTCGTTCCTGCCCGACGAAGACCAGGGGCTGATGTTCGCGCTGGTGGTTTCGCCTCCGGGCGCGACGCTGGCGCGTACCGAGACTTCGCTGACGCAGGTGCGCGAGTACTTTCTCGAGCACGAAGCCGATGCGGTGCAAGGCGTGTTCACGGTGGCGGGCTTCAGCTTCGCCGGCCGGGGACAGGCTTCGGGCATGGCCTTCGTGCGGCTCAAGGACTGGTCCGTGCGCAAGGGCAATTCGCAGAGCGTGGCCGCGATCGCCGCCCGCGCGATGGCGCACTTCTCCAAGGCGGTGCCGGATGCCCAGGCTTTCGCCTTCGTTCCTCCGGCGATCAACGAGCTCGGAAACGCCACCGGCTTCGATTTCCAGCTGCTCGACCAGGCCAATCAAGGCCACGAGAAGCTCGCGCAGGCGCGCATCCAGCTGCTGCAACTCGCCGCGCAGGATCCGATCCTGATGGGCGTGCGTCCCAACAACCCGAACGACGAGCCGCAGTACAAGCTCGAGGTCGATCGCGAGCGCGCGAGCGCGCTCGGGCTGACGATCGCGGACATCAACAGCACGCTGTCGGCGGGCTGGGGTTCGAGCTACGTCAACGACTTCATCGATCGCGGCCGCGTCAAGCGCGTCTTCATGCAGGGTGATGCGCACACCCGCATGCTGCCCGAGGATCTCGGCAAGTGGTTCGTGCGCAACGCGAGCGGCGAGATGGTGCCGTTCTCGGCGTTCGCGACCGGCCATTGGGTCTACGGTCCGCAGCAGCTCGATCGCTACAACGGCACGCCGTCGGTCGAATTTCTCGGCCAGGCCAAGCCGGGTTATTCGACCGGCGATGCGATGGCCGCGATGGAAGCCCTGATGCAGAAGCTGCCGCCGGGCTTCGGCTTCGAATGGACGGGCCTGTCATACGAAGAGCGCCTGTCGGGATCGCAGGCTCCGGCGCTCTACGCGGTCTCGCTGATCGTGGTGTTCCTGTGCCTTGCCGCGCTGTACGAGAGCTGGTCGATTCCGGCGGCAGTGATGCTGGTGGTACCGCTCGGCGTGCTCGGCGCGGTGGTGGCGACCTTGCTGCGCGGCTTGTCGAACGACGTGTTCTTCCAGGTGGGCCTGCTGACCACCGTCGGCCTGTCGGCCAAGAACGCGATCCTGATCGTCGAGTTCGCCAAGGAAAACTTCGAGAAGGGCGAGGACCTGGTCAAGGCCACCGTGCATGCGGCGCATCAGCGCCTGCGTCCGATCCTGATGACTTCGCTGGCCTTCGGCCTCGGCGTGATGCCGCTCGCGCTGGCCACCGGCGCAGGCGCCGGCGGCCGCGTGGCGATCGGCACCGGCGTGCTCGGCGGCGTGGTCGCTGGAACCGTGCTCGCCATCTTCTTCGTGCCGGTGTTCTTCGTCGGCGTGATGAAGCTGACCCGGGCCAAGCGGCCGAGCGAGCGCGAGCACGCCGGTGCGGGCAACACGGCGGGAGAGCACTGAGATGAGTGATTCCATGCACAGGCCTTCCAGGCTCCACGCCTTCGCCGCGGCGATCGGCGCGATGCTGCTGGCGGGCTGTACGCTCGCCCCGCGTTACGAACAGCCGGCGGCACCGATCGCCGCGCAGTACGACGCCGTGTCGGTCGCCGATGCGACCGGCGCGGTGCCGGCCAGCGCGGTCGGCTGGCGCGAGTTCTTCACCGATCCGACGCTGCAAGGCCTGATCGACACGGCGCTGCGCAACAATCTTGACCTGCGCGAAGCCGCGCTCAACGTCGAGGCCGCGCGCGCGCAGTACCGCATCCAGCGCGCCGAGCTGTTGCCGACGCTCAACGCGACCGGCAGCGGCAGCGTGCAGAAGACGCCGACGTCGGCCCTCGGCTTCGGCTCGGCGGCGGGCGGCGGCGGTGGCGGTGGCGGTGGCGCCGATTCGATCATCATCCGCGCCTACAGCGCGGGCATCGGCGTGACCTCATACGAGCTCGATCTGTTCGGCCGCATCCGCAGCCTCAACAAGGCGCGGCTGGCCGACTATCTGTCGCTCGAAGAAGCCCGCCGCAGCACGCAGATCAGCCTGATCGCGCAGGTGGCGAGCTCGTACTTCGCGCTGCTCGCCGACGAGCGCCTGCTCGCGGTCACGCGCTCGACCTTCGAAAGCCAACAGTCGACGCTCACGCTCACGCAGCAGCGCGTGAACGTCGGCGTGGCCGATGCGCTGACCTTGCGCCAGGTGGAGACCTCGGTCTACACCGCACAGGCCAACCTGGCCCGCTACGAGCGCCAGGTGAAGCAGGATCGCAATGCGCTCGCGCAACTGCTCGGCGTGCCGAGCCTGCCCGAGAACCTGTCCGCCGGCAGCGGCCTCGACGAGCAGCGCCTGGCCGTGCAGCTCGCGCCGGGCCTGCCGTCGGAGCTGCTCGTGCGACGCCCGGATATTCTCGCGGCCGAGCACAGCCTGATCGCGGCGAACGCCAACATCGGCGCGGCGCGCGCAGCGTTCTTCCCGAGCATCACGCTGACCGGCAGCTACGGCTCCACCAGCCCCGATCTCGACGGCCTATTCGACAGTGGAACCGAGTCCTGGAGCTTTTCGCCGAGCATTCGCATCCCGATCTTCGCGGCCGGCGCCAACAGAGCCAACCTCGATCTCGCGCACGTGCAGAAGGACATCAACGTCGCGCGCTACGAAGCTGCGATCCAGACCGCGTTCCGCGAGGTGGCCGACGCGCTCGCCGCGCGCTCGACCTACGACGAGGAGCTCAAGGCCCAGCAGGGCCTGGCCGACGCGGCGAACGAGAGCTTCAAGCTCGCCAATCTGCGCTACGAGCGCGGCGTCGACAGCTACCTCACGGTGCTCGATTCGCAGCGCTCGCAATACACCGCGCAGCAGTCGCTCGAAACGCTCAAGCTCGCGCGCCTGCAAAACCTCGCGACGCTGTACAAGGTGCTCGGCGGCGGCTGGAGCCAGTCGACGCAGGCGCGGACGGCCGAAGCGCAGAACTAGAGTCGCATCGATGTGAAAGCAGCCCGTGGCCCGCAAGGACCACGGGCTTTTTGTTGTGCGCTGCGCCGCTCAGTGCTTCGGCGGATCGACATGCGGACGCATGAGCGACTCGATCCAGTCCATGAACACCTTCACGCGCTGCGGCAGGTGCCGGCGGTGCGCGTACAACAGCGAGACCGGCATCGGTTCGGCCGGAAAATCCTGGAGCACTTCGATCAGGCGACCGTTGGCGAGCATTTTCTCGCTGCCGAGCACCGGCAGCTGGATGATGCCGAGGCCCGCGAGGCAGCAGGCTTCGTACGCGTCGGTGTTGCTGACGGTCAGCGTCGCCGGCATGTCGATGAAATGGCATTGCTCGCCGTCGAAATATTCGAAACCGCCGGACTTGGCGCCGAGCGTGGAAACGTAATCGACGAGCCGGTGATTCGGCAGGTCTTCGAGCGTGCGCGGCTCGCCGAATTCGGCGATGTAGCTCGGGCTCACGCAGTTGATGATGCGCAGCGAGCCGAGTGGCCGCGCGATCAGGCTCGAGTCCTGCAGCGTGCCGATGCGCATCACGCAGTCGAAGCCTTCGCGCACGAGATCGACGCGCCGGTCGGTGCAGCTCAGCTCGACTTCGATCTGCGGATGCTCGCGCAGGAATTCCGGCAGGCGAGGGATGACGAGCTCGCGCGCCGCCCCGCCGGGCATGTCGACGCGCAGGCGTCCACGCAGGGCCTGCGGCGTCTGCTGGAACATGCTCTGCAGCTCGTCCATGTCGGCGAGCAGGTCCTTGCAGCGCTCGTAGAAGCTCCGGCCGTCGGGCGTCATCTGCACGCGTCGGGTGGTGCGATTGAGCAAGCGCGCCCCGAGCTCGGTTTCGAGCTGCTGCACGGCCAGCGAGGCGCTGGCCTTGGGCAGGTTCAGGCTGTCGGCCGCTCGCGTGAAGCTCGCGAGCTCGGCGACGCGGACGAACAGCTGCATGGCGTCGAGGCGGTTCATCGAGGCTCCGGGAGGCGTGAAGTCGGGACTCATTGTCCAGATCAGAATAACACTGAGGACAATATTGGCTAATTTATTGGCGCGTAACGGATCAATAAGCTGTGCCCACCCTCAGTTCTCACCCGCACAGGAGATTCCGATGAGCACCAAAACCACCACCCGCATCGCCCTGATCACCGGCGGCAGCCGCGGCCTCGGCCGCAATGCCGCGATCAAGCTCGCCGAAGCCGGCACCGACATCGTGCTGACCTACCGCAGCCAGCGCGCCGAGGCCGAGGCCGTGATCGCCGAGATCGCCAAGCTCGGCCGCCGCGCGGTGGCCCTGCCGCTCGACGTCGGCGTGGCGGCCAGCTTCGGCGCTTTCGCTGAAGCCCTGCGTGCCGAGCTCGACAAGACCTGGCAGCGCGCAAGCTTCGACTACCTGCTCAACAACGCTGGCATGGGCATTCACGCCTCGTTTGCCGAAACCACCGAGGCGCAGTTCGACGAGCTCATGAACGCCCATCTGAAAGGTCCGTTCTTCCTGACCCAGAAGCTGCTGCCGCTGATCGCCGACGGCGGTCGCATCCTCAACGTCTCGAGCGGCCTCGCGCGCTTCTCGCTGCCGGGCTACGCGGCCTACGCGACGATGAAGGGCGGCGTCGAAGTGCTCACGCGCTACATGGCCAAGGAGCTCGGTGCGCGCGGCATCAGCGTCAACACGCTGGCTCCGGGCGCCATCGAGACCGACTTCGGCGGCGGCGCGGTGCGCGACAACGCCCAGCTCAACGCTGCGATCGCCTCGCAGACCGCCCTCGGCCGCGTCGGCCTGCCGGACGACATCGGCGGCGTGATCGCGGCGCTGCTGTCGCCGGGCACCGCCTGGATCAATGCCCAGCGCATCGAGGCTTCGGGCGGCACGCTGATCTGAGAGGCCGGGAGACGGGAGACGTAGAAGCGCGGTAGCTGCAGCGAAATCGCTTGCGTGGGACATCGGGAAGAACTCTCCCGTCTCCCGTCTCCCGTCTCCCGTCTCCCGTCTCCCGTCTCCCGTCTCCCGTCTCCCGTCTCCCGTCTCCCGTCTCCCGTCTCCCGTCTCCCGTCTCCCGTCTCCCGTCTCCCGTCTCCCGTCTCCCGTCTCCCGTCTCCCGTCCGCGTGCTAGAGTGCCGCGCCCTGCGACCGCTGTGGCCCGCCTGTGCTCACGCTCAAACTCAAAACCCGCGAAGACCGCCGCCTGCGTGCGGGCCATCTCTGGGTCTATTCCAACGAAATCGATACCGCGACGACAGCCGCCAAGGGCGTCGCCCCGGGCACGCTCTGCAAGTTCGTCGATTCGCGCGACAAGCCGCTCGGCGTCGGTTACGTGAACCCCACCGCGCTGCTCTGCGGTCGCCTGCTCACCGGCAAGGCCGATGCGGTGATCGACGCCGACTGGATGCTGCGCCGCCTGCAATCGGCGCTCGCCCTGCGCGAGAAGCTCTATCCCACGCCGTACTACCGTCTCGCCTTCGGTGACAGCGACGGACTGCCGGGCCTGGTCGTCGATCGCTACGGCGACGTGCTCGTGGTGCAGCTGACCACGGCCGGCATGGAGAATCTCAAGGCCATCGTGATCGAGGCGCTGCAGCGCCTGCTCAAGCCGCGCGGCATCCTGTTGCGCAACGACACTTCGGCGCGCGAACTCGAAGGCCTGTCGCTCTATGAAGAGATCATCGGCGAGGTGCCCGAGACGGTCGATCTGCTCGAATCCGGCGTGCCGTTCAAGGCGCCGGTGCGCGGCGGCCAGAAAACCGGCTGGTTCTACGATCAGCATGCCAACCGCGATCGCCTCGCGCCGTACGTCAAAGGCGCTCGCGTGCTCGACGTGTTCAGCTACGTCGGTGGCTGGGCGGTGCGTGCGGCCAAGTTCGGCGCCAGCGAAGTGACCTGCGTCGACAGCAGCAAGCTCGCGCTGGAAGTCGCGGCCGAGAACGCCAAGCTCAACGGCATCGCGCTCGAGACCCGCCAGGGCGATGCGCTCGACGTGCTCAAGACGCTGCGCGGCGAAGGCCGCCAGTTCGACGTCGTGGTCGTCGATCCGCCCGCGCTGATCAAGCGCAAGCGCGATACCGATGCCGGTACCGAGCACTACGCCGCACTGAACCGCCAGGCCATGCACCTGCTCGCGCCGGACGGCATCCTGATCTCGTGTTCGTGCTCGTTTCACATGGAGGCTGCAGAATTGCAGCGCATCCTGCTGCGCGAATCGCGCACGGTCGGACGCAGGCTGCAAATCCTCGAGCAGGGCGGGCAGTCGCCGGATCATCCGGTGCATCCGGCCATCGTCGAGACGCGCTATTTGAAGGCCTTCTACTGCCGCCTGGCCTGAGCCGGCGGCCTGACAACGACGCCCATGATCCAGTACCCGAACTTCGATCCCGTCGCCGTCTCGCTCGGTCCGGTGAAAGTGCACTGGTACGGGCTCATGTACCTGCTCGGCTTCTGGGGCGGCTGGTATCTGGCCCTGCGCCGCGGCCGGCGTGATTTCACGCCGTTCTCCTCGCAGGCGCTGTCGGACCTTTTGTTCTACATCGTGCTTGGGGTGATCCTCGGCGGCCGGCTCGGCTACACGTTCTTCTACAACCTGCCGAACTTCGTCGCCAACCCGCTGGTGATCTTCCGCATCTGGGAAGGCGGCATGTCCTTCCACGGCGGGCTGATCGGCGTGCTGGTGGCGTTCTGGCTCTATGCGCGCTCACGCAAGCTCACGTTCTTCTACGTGGCGGATTTCATCGCGCCGGTGATTCCGGTGGGCCTGTTCACCGGGCGCATCGGCAACTTCATCAATGCCGAGCTCTGGGGTTCGCCGACCTCGCTGCCCTGGGCGATGGTGTTCCCGACCGACCCGGACCGGTTGCCGCGGCATCCGTCGATGCTCTACGAGGCCTTTCTCGAAGGCCTGGTCATGCTCGCCGTGTTGCTGTGGTTTTCGCGCAAGCCGCGCCCGCCGATGGCGGTGTCGGGCTTGTTCCTGACGCTTTACGGCTCGTTCCGCTGGGCCGTGGAGTTCATTCGCCTGCCTGACGCGCACATCGGCTATCTGGCTTTCGGCTGGCTGACGATGGGGCAGCTGCTGTGCATTCCGATGCTGCTGGCCGGCCTGGGCCTGCTCGCGCTCGCTTATCGGCGGACGTTGCACGCAGCTTGAACCCCAAAGCGCCCTTTCGGCCCATAAATTGCCGGTGCAGACCCGCTCCGGCTAAAATTTAGGGCTTTTCGCAGTCGCGCGATCGAAACGATCTCGCTTTTCTCATTTTTTCAGCTATTTCAACAGGATATTCCGATGGCGGTCGAACGCACCCTTTCCATCATCAAGCCGGACGCCGTGGCCAAGAACGTGATCGGCCAGATCTACAGCCGCTTCGAGCAGGCTGGCCTCAAGATCGTCGCTTCGCGCATGACCCACCTCACCGAGAAGGAAGCGGGCGGTTTCTACGCCGTGCACAGCGCGCGTCCGTTCTTCAAGGATCTGGTTTCGTTCATGACCAGCGGCCCGGTCGTGATCCAGGTGCTCGAAGGCGAAGACGCCATCGCCAAGCACCGCGACATCATGGGCGCCACCAACCCGAAGAACGCCGCTCCGGGCACCATCCGCGCCGACTTCGCCGATTCGATCGACGAAAACGCCGTCCACGGTTCGGACAGCGCCGAGAACGCGGCGGTGGAAATCGCCTACTTCTTCCGCACCATCGAACTCGCCCCGCGTACGCGCTGAAGCGAATTCGGACAGTAGCGAGATGAAGGACGAGGTCGTCCAAGCGGTGACAACGGAGGATGCGGCGCAAGCGCTGCGTTCGTCGCGCCGCTCGGCTGCCTCGGGCCGCATCAACCTGTTCGGCCTGGACCGCGAGCAACTGCGCGCGGTCTTCGCCGACATGGGCGAGAAGCCCTATCGCGCCGACCAGATCATGCAGTGGATCTACCGGCGTGGCGTCGACAGCTTCGACGCGATGAGCAACGTTTCCAAGGATCTGCGCACGCGCATGCAGGAGCGCTTCGAGATCCGCCATCCGGAACTGCTCGCCGAACAGCTTTCGCAGGACGGCACCCGCAAGTGGGTGCTCAAACTCGACGGCGGCAACGCCATCGAAACCGTATTCATTCCCGAGGGCGACTTCGAGTCGCGCCTCGAACGTGTTGCCCCGCAGCGTTTCAAGCCCAGCGTATCGGACGAGTCCGACGCTTCGTCTGCCGCAGAATCGGGCACGACGCGCAGCGCAGTTTCGGACAAGTCCGACAAGCGTTACCGCGGCACGCTTTGCATCAGCTCTCAGGTCGGCTGCGCGATGGACTGCTCGTTCTGCAGCACCGCCCAGCAGGGCCTCAACCGCAACCTGACGACGGCCGAAGTCATCGCCCAGGTCTGGTTCGCGGCGAAGACGCTCGGCGGCGATTTCCAGAACGAGCGCGTGATCAGCAACGTGGTCTTCATGGGCATGGGCGAGCCGCTGGCCAACTACGGCCAGGTGATGCCGGCCATCGGCATCCTGCAGGACGACTTCGGTTTCGGCCTTTCCAAGCGCCGCGTCACCGTTTCGACCTCGGGCCTGGTGCCGTTCATGGATCGCCTGCGTGCCGATTGCGATACCGCGCTCGCGGTGTCGCTGCATGCGCCGAACGACGAACTGCGCAACCGGCTCGTGCCGATCAATCGCAAGTACCCGATCGCCGAACTGATGGCCGCTTGCCGCCGCTACACGGCGGGCAAGGAACGCAAGATGCACATCGTCTACGAGTACGTGATGCTCGACGGTGTCAACGATGCGCCCGAGCACGCCCGCCAGCTCGCCAAGCTGCTCGCGGGCATGCCGGCCAAGGTCAACCTGATTCCGTTCAATCCGTTTCCGGAAGCGCAGTACAAGCGCAGCAAGCCGGAAGCGATCAAGCGCTTCGCCGACATCCTGCGCGAGAAGCACATCATGACGACGACGCGCCGCACGCGCGGAGACGACATCGATGCGGCCTGTGGCCAGCTCGTCGGTCGCGTGCAATCCAAGCAGAAGCAGCGCCTGCGCGATGTCGGCGTGCGCGTCGAAGCCGCGGTGCCGCCCGGCGGCCGATGAGCTTTCTTCTCTCGCGCCGCCTGCTCGTTCTGCTCGGCCTGGCCGCTGCATTGAGCGCGTGCGCGACGAGCATTGAGCGCGAGAGCAACAACACCGATACCAAGCCCGATCTGGCCGAGGCTGCACGTCTCAACACCCAGCTCGGTGTCGACTACGCGCGCCAGGGCCAGTACGAGCTCGCGCTCGAAAAGCTCAAGCGGGCGGTCGACCAGGACGGCCGTTCGCCGCTCGCCCATTCGTCGATCGCCTTCGTCTACGCCCGGCTCGGCGAGGACAAGCTCGCCGAGAAGCACTATCGCAGGGCCATCGAACTGAAGTCCGACGATCCGGACGTGCGCAACAACTTCGGCGTGTTCCTGTGCGGGCACGGTCGCGCGGCCGAGGGCGAGCAGCAGCTCAAGCTCGCGATCGACGACAAGCGCTATCGCACGCCCGAAGTGGCGCTGACCAACGCCGGCGTCTGCGCGCGCAAGCTGCCCGACCTCGACAAGGCCGAGCACTATTTCCGCGAGGCGCTCAAGATCAGCCCGCAATTCGGCGACGCTCTGTCGCAAATGGCATGGCTGTCCTACCAGAAAAAGGATTACCTTCGCGCACGCGCCTTCCTGCAGCGCTATCAGATGGTGGGCAAGCCCACGCCTGAAACGCTGCAGATCGGTGCGCTGACCGAGACCGCGCTGGGCGACCTCGCCTCGGCCCGGGCTTACCAGCAACGTCTCAGGCAAGAGTTCCCCGAATCCGTCGAAAGCGGTCATTTGCCGCCGATTCCTTCCCCATGAACGCTGAGAATTCCGATTTCATCCCGGCCCCGGCCGCCCCCGCTTCCGCCGGCGATAGCCCAGGCGTGGCCATTCGCAGGGCGCGCGAAGCCCTCGGCCTGACGCTCGACGAGCTGGCGGCGCAGACCAAGCTCGCGCGCACCACGCTCGATGCGCTCGAACGCGACGACTACGGCTCGCTGCTCGAGCCGGTCTACGTACGCGGCTACTACCGCAAATGCGCCAAGGTGCTGAACCTTCCCGAGCAGCAGCTGTTGCTGGCCTACGCGGCGCGGGTCACGCCGAAGTCGCCACAAGCTCCGGCCAAGCTGCGCCTCGGCACCGGTGCCGACATGGGCGGCGGACGCAGTTGGCGCGGCCTGCTCGGCATCATCCTCATCGTTGCCATCGCCGGCACCGCCATCTGGTATCTGCGCGAGAAGCAGCAGAGCTCGCAGCAGTCGATCGTGCCGCTGCCCGAAAGCACCGCTCCCGGCGCCGACGCGCCCGCGTCCGTGCCGGCCAACAGCCCGCAGGGTGTCAACGACACCGGCGCGCCGGCCGCGGCGGGCGACGTCAACGTCGCGCCCGCCGATGCCCCGATCACGGCCAGCGCTGCGACGACGAGTCCGGCGGCTCCGGCGCCGAGCGCTCCGGCCGCGAGTCCGCAGACCGCCGCGACGACCGGCGAAACCGCCACCGCGAGCGACAGCGCGCTCAAGCTCAATTTCGTGTCGATTTCCTGGGCGCGCATCGAGGACGCCAACGGCAAGGTGCTGCTGAACCGCGTCGTGCAGGGTGGCGAGCGCCAGGTGCTCGACGGCACGCCCCCGTATTCGGTTTTCCTCGGCAACGCGCCGGGGGTCGAGGCCGAGTTCCAGGGCAAGCCGGTCGACTTCAAGGCGCTGATCCGCGATACCGCCACCGCGCGCTTCACGGTGCCGCTGGCGCGCTGATCGCGCCAGAGTTTTCCGAGACTTCCTCGCATGTCCATGCAAGCCCATCACCGCATCGAGCGGCGCGTCAGCCGGCAGATTCGTGTCGGCCGCATGCCCGTGGGCGGCGACGCGCCGGTGTCGGTGCAGACCATGACCAACACCAAGACCGAGGACGTCGCCGCGACCGTGGCGCAGATCCAGGCCGCGGTGAAGGCCGGCGCCGACATCGTGCGCGTCTCGGTGCCGACGCTCGCGGCCGCGCGCGCGTTCGGCCAAGCCAAGAAGATCGTCGGCGACGTGCCCTTGGTTGCCGACATCCACTTCAACTACAAGTGCGGCATCGCGGCGGCCGAGCAGGGCGCCGATTGCCTGCGCATCAACCCGGGCAACATCGGCAGCGACGCCAAGGTGTCCGAGATCGTCGCCTGCGCGCGCCATCACGGCATTCCGATCCGCATCGGCGTCAATGCCGGCAGCCTCGAAGCCGACCTGCAGGAAAAATACGGCGAGCCGAACGCCGACGCGCTCGTCGAGTCGGCCTTGCGCCACATCAACATCCTCAAGCGCCACAACTTCGAGGACTTCAAGGTTTCGCTGAAAGCCTCGGAAGTGTTTTTGACCGTGGCGGCTTATCGGAAGCTCGCCACGCTGATCGACCAGCCGCTGCATCTGGGCATCACCGAGGCGGGCGGCCAGCGCGCCGGCGCCGTCAAGAGCTCGATCGGTCTGGGCATGCTGCTCGCCGACGGCATCGGCGACACCATCCGCATTTCGCTCGCGGCCGATCCGGTCGAGGAAGTGAAGGTCGGCTGGGACATCCTCAAGTCGCTGCACATCCGCAATCGCGGTATCAATCTCGTCGCCTGCCCGAGCTGCTCGCGCCAGAACTTCGACGTGATCAAGGTCGTCGCCGAGCTCGAATCGCGTTTCGAGGAAATCGACGAGCCGCTCGACCTCGCGGTGATCGGCTGCGTCGTCAACGGTCCGGGCGAATCGCGCGAGGCGGCGATCGGCGTCGCCGGCGGCTATCCGAACTCGATCTACATCGACGGCAAGATCCAGCAGAAGGTCCACAACGATGCGCTCGTCGATCGTCTCGAGCAGCTCGTGCGCGAGAAGATCGCGGCGCGCAAGCTCGCCAAGGCCGTTGATCCCGCGACCTGATCGCGCTACAGCGGAAACATTCCTGAATGGCTCAAAAAATCCAATCCATCCGCGGGTTCAACGACGTGCTGCCGGCCGATTCGGGCCTCTGGCAGCACCTGCACGACACCGCGCGCGGCGTGTTCGAGGACTATGGCTATGCCGAGATCCGGCTGCCGGTCGTCGAGCGCACCGATCTCTACAAGCGCGCGGTCGGTGAAGTCACCGACGTGGTCGAAAAAGAGATGTACGCCTTCGAGGATCGCGGCGGCGAGCACATCGCGCTGCGTCCGGAATTCACCGCGGGCGTCGTGCGCATGGGCGTCGAGCACGGCCTGTTCCACAACAGCCAGCAGCGCGTCTGGTGCACCGGCCCGGTGTTCCGCTACGAGCGCCCGCAGGCCGGCCGCTATCGCCAGTTCCACCAGCTCAACGTCGAGGCCTACGGCATCAATGGGCCGGACGTCGATGCCGAGCTCATCGCGATGTCGGCCCGGCTCTGGAAGAAGCTCGGCTTCACCGGACTGCGGCTCGAGATCAACTCGCTCGGCCAGGCCGAGGCGCGCGCGCGCTACCGCGCGGCGCTGATCGAATTCCTGCAGCGCCACGAATCTTCGCTCGACGAAGACTCCAGGCGCCGCCTGCACAGCAATCCGCTGCGCGTGCTCGATTCCAAGGTGCCGACCACGCAGGCGATCGTCGTCGACGCGCCGAGCATCCTCGACTACCTCGATGCCGATTCGGCCGCCCATTTCGACGGCCTGCAGCAAGGGCTCGGCGACCTCGGCGTCGACTACGTGGTCAACCCGCGCCTCGTGCGCGGGCTCGATTACTACACCAAGGGCGTGTTCGAGTGGATCACCACCGAACTCGGCGCCCAGGGCACGATCTGCGCGGGCGGCCGTTACGACACCCTCGTCGAACAGCTCGGCGGCGGTCCGACGCCGGCCGTGGGCTGGGCCAGCGGCGTCGAGCGCCTGATCCTGTTGCTGCAGGCCAAGGCCGCCGAGCTGCAGATTCCAGAGAACGGCCCAGCGATCGTGGTCTGCTCGCTCGGCGAAGCGGCCCAGCGCGAAGCCGCCAAGCTCGCGGAAACCCTGCGCGACCGCTTCCCGGGCGCGGGCGTGCAGCTGTCGGTCGGCGGCGGCAAGCTGCCGGCGCAGTTCAAGCGGGCCGACCGCTCCGGAGCGCATTACGCGCTGGTCATCGGCGAGGCCGAAATCGCCGCAAAGCAGGTTCAAGTAAAATCCCTGCGCGACGCCTCCCCTCAGGAAACCTGCACCTGGGCTGAACTGCCGGCCCGGCTTGAGAGTCTGTTATCGCGCTGATGCCCGAAACCGGTTCACCGGTTCGGCACGCGACATCATCCACCGATCGTTCCTGAAGCACTTCTTTAAGAGACCCCCGTGGCGAATCATCACGACGACGAACAAGAACTCGAGAACCTCAAGCGCTGGTTCAAGGAAAACTGGATCGCCCTGGCGGCCGGCCTGGTCATCGGCTTCGGCGCGATCGGCGGCTGGCAGGGCTGGAAGGGCTGGCACGAAAAGCAGTACCTGGCGGCTTCGCAGATGTACGCCGACCTCAAGAAGGCGCTCGAAGCGTCCAAGCCCGATGAGGCGGCCAAGATCGCCGACAAGCTGCAGTCCGACTACGCGAGCACCCCGTACGCCACCGCCGCCGCGCTGCGCCTCGCGCAGGTCGGCGTGATCGATTCCAAGCTCGACGAGGCCGGTGCGCGTCTCGACTGGGTGATCAAGAACGGCAACGACGACGGCCTCAAGCAGCTCGCCAAGCTGCGCAAGGCGCGCGTGCTCTGGCAGCAGGGCAAGGCCGACGAAGCGCAGAAGGCGCTCGACAACGACGGCGGCGAGTTTGCCTCGCTGTATTCCGAACTGCGCGGCGACCTCGCGCTGTCGCAGGGCGACCGCAGCGCCGCCCGAACGCATTACGAAGCGGCGCTCAAGGCGTCCACCGAACAGGCGCCGAACCGCCCGCTGCTGCAGCAGAAGCTCGATGATCTCGCGGTCGAAACCGCTTCGGTCGCGGCTCCGGCCGCCGAGGCGAAGCCCTGATGCGCCGCTCGCTCGACAAGTACGCCGCCGGCATCGCCGCGCTGCTGATCGGCGCCGCGCTGCTCGCCGGCTGCTCGGACAAGAAGAAAGTCCGCGAACCGACCCCGCTGGCCGATATCTCCAACCCGGCCGTGCGCCCCCATACCGTGTGGACCGCGAGCACCGGCGGCAGCGGCAAGTACTACAGTGAGCTGCGCGCCGGCGTGGAGATCGACGCGATCTACACCGCCGGACTCGATGGCCGCGTGGCTGCGTATTCGCTCGATAAGGGCAAGCGTCTGTGGTCGGTCAACACCAAGTCGCGTGTCGCCGCCGGCCCTTCGGTTTCGAACGACCTCGTGCTCGTCGGCACCCTCGATGCCGAAGTGATCGCGCTCAAGCGCACCGACGGCAGCGAAGTCTGGCGTGCCAAGCTGTCGAGCGAGGCACTCGGCCCGCCGGTCGGCGAGGGCGGCATCGTCGTCGCGCGCTCCATCGACGGCCGCGTGTTCGGCCTCGATGCGAGCAACGGCCAGCGTCTGTGGAATTTCGATCGCAGCGTGCCCGAGCTGGTGCTGCGCGGCATTTCCAAGCCGCTCATCAGCGGCACCTCGGTGATCGTCGGCATGGAGAACGGCCGCGCGATCGCGCTCGGCCTGACCGATGGCGAGCCGCGCTGGGAGCAGGCGATTTCGGTTCCGGCCGGCCGCACCGTGCTCGATCGCCTGGTCGACATCGACGGCGACATGATCGAAGGCGACGACTGCCTCTACGTCGCCAGCTTCGGCGGCGAAGTGGTGTGCCTGTCGCCGACCAGCGGCGAAGTGGGCTGGCGCCGCGGCGTGAAGTCGTACAACAGCCTCGCGCTCGGCGGCGGCAAGGTGCTGGTGTCGGACGAGAGCGGCGTGGTCTGGGCGCTCGACCAGACCAGTGGCGCCGCGGCCTGGAAGCAGGAAGGCCTGCTGTACCGCCGGCTGTCGCCGCCCGCGTATTTCGGCGGCTATGTCGTGGTCGGCGACTTCGAAGGCTATCTGCACTGGCTCGATCCCTCCGACGGCAAGATCGTCGCGCGCACGCGCGTCGGCTCCGACCCGATCATCACGCAGCCGATGGTCGGCGGCGATCTGCTCTACGTGCTCAACCGCGACGGCAAGCTCGCCGCGATCAGCCTGCCGCAGAAGAAGTAACCCTCAATCAGATTCACACCCAAGGTAGAAAAGTCGATGCAATCGGGATTGCCCGTTTTGGTTCTGGTGGGCCGTCCCAACGTCGGCAAGTCCACGCTGTTCAATCGGCTCACCGGCACGCGCGACGCGCTGGTGGCCGATTACGTCGGCCTCACGCGTGATCGCCAGTACGGCCGCGGCGTGTTCGAGATCGATGGGCAAGGCAGGGCCTTCATCGTCGTCGACACCGGCGGGTTGATGCCCGAATCGGCCGATCCGCTCGCCGTGCTCGCCGAAGAGCAGGCGCAGCTCGCGCTCAGCGAAGCCGACCACATCTTCTTCCTGACCGACGCCATCGCCGGCCGTCACGGCAGTGACGAGGCGATCGCCGCGCAGCTGCGCAAGCTCGGCAAGCCGCTCACGCTGCTCGTCAACAAGACCGAGGGCAAGGCGCGCGGCGGAGCCAAGGGCGTGGCGGTTGCGGATTTCTACGCGCTCGGCCTCGGCGAACCCGAGCCGATCTCGGCCGAGAACGGCGACGGTGTGCCGGGCCTGCTGCGCCGCGTGCTCGAGAAATTCCCGGCCGGCGAACCCGACGAACTCGCCGAGGTTCCGGGCGAAGTGCGCGTGGCCATCGTCGGCCGTCCGAACGTCGGCAAGTCCACGCTCGTGAATCGCCTGGTCGGTGACGAGCGTGTGGTCGCGGCGGATCGCCCGGGCACCACGCGCGACGCCATTCGCGTGCCGTTCGAATACGAAGGCAATGCCTACACGCTGATCGACACCGCCGGCATCCGCCGGCGTTCGCGCGTCGAGGAAGTGATCGAGAAGTTCTCGATCGTGAAGACGCTGCAGGCGATCGAATCCGCGCACGTGGTGATCGTGGTCGTCGATGCGCACGCCGACGTCGGCGAGCAGGACGCGCGCCTCATGGGTCTGGTCGCGCAGCGCGGCCGCGCCATGATCCTCGCGGTCAACAAGTGGGACGGCCTCGATCCGGGCGATCGAGAGCAGACCAAGTACAAGGTCGGCCTGAAGATGCCGTTCCTCGATTTCACGCCGGTGCATTACATCTCGGCCAAGCACGGCTCGGGTGTCGGCGTGGTGATGCGCGACGTGAAAACCGCGTACGACTCGACGATGAAGGATCTGCCGACGCCGGAGCTCACGCGCATTCTCGAGCGCAGCGTCGATCGCCATGCGCCGCCGGCCGTGCTCGGTCGCCGTATCAAGCTGCGTTACGCGCATCAGGGCGGCAGCAACCCGCCGCAGATCGTCATTCACGGCAACCAGACCGACAAGCTGCCGGTCACGTACAAGCGCTACCTGGCCAACGAGTTCCGCAATCACTTCGAGCTCAAGGGTGTTCCGCTCGTGCTCACGTTCAAGACCGGCGACAACCCGTTCAAGGACAAGAAGAACGTGCTGACCGAGCGCCAGATCAAGAAGAAGCGCCGCCTGCGCGAGCACTTCAAGAAGTAGTGCGGAAGCTGCTTGCTCAGGCTCGGTATCAGGAGCCTGCGCCGCGCGGCCCGAACAGGATGATCGCCATGCCGAGCAGGCAGACGGCGACGCCGACCCAATCGGTGAGCGTCGGGCGTATCGAATCGACCGCCCACAACCAGATCAGCGCAACGCCGATATAGACGCCGCCATAGGCCGCGTAGACGCGCCCGGCCGCTTGCGGATGCAGGCTCAGCAGCCAGGCGAACAAGGCCAGGCTCAGCGCGGCCGGCAGCAGCAGCCAGATGCTGCGTCCCTGACGCAGCCATAGATACGGCAGATAGCAGCCGACGATCTCCGCGACCGCGGTCAGCACGAACAGTCCGAAGACCTTGAGAATTTCCATCGGCGATATCGATCCCGTTTACATCGATTGCTTCGCAGTGCTGGCCGCGCGAGTCGAGACCTCGTGAGAACACTTATCGCTGCGTTTGGCGTTTCGCCATGAATTATTTCGAGTGGGCATACTGCGCGCATATTTTTTCAGCGGATAGATGTCATGCAAGGTTCGGCGGCGGTGGTGGCGTGTCTCGAAAATCTCCTGCGTGGAGAGCTCATGGCGCGAGACCAGTACTTCATTCACTCGCGTCGCTACAACGACCTCGGCCTGCACAAGCTCTACGAGCGGCTCGACCATGAGATGCAGGAAGAGACCGCGCATGCCGACGTGCTGATCCGCCGCATCCTGTTTCTCGACGGCGAGCCGGACATGCGCCCGCTGCCGTTCACCTCGGGCAAGACCGTCGAGGAGATGCTGCGCAAGGATCTGGCGACCGAGTACGACGTGCGCCAGCATTTGCAGGACGCCATCGCGCTGTGCGAGCGCGAGCGCGATTTCGTCACGCGCGACCTGCTGCTGCCGCAGCTCAAGGACACCGAGGAAGATCACGCGCACTGGCTCGAGCAGCAGCTCGGCCTGATCGAGCAGATGGGCCTGCAGAACTACGTGCAGATGAAGGCCGCGATCGCCTGAGATCCGCGGGTGCTCCACCCGGCTCGTGGGGTCGCGCGGCCTGTCGGTCTCATTCGCAGCGAGTCGCGGTCCGTGCCGGCTGTCACCGCGCGGATCGTGTCGCCTTGCCTGTCGTCGACATGCCGATGAGCGTCTGGCGATCGCGCCTCCGGCGCCTGTTCTCCGGCTCTCTCGTTTCTGGAGCAGTGATTTGATTTCCGATTCCGTCGCCGCCGAAGTCGGCAAGCTGCCGCACAATCTTTCGCCCTGGAACATGTTCCTGGCCGCCGATGTCGTCGTGCAACTGGTCATGCTCGGCCTGGCGTTCGCGTCGCTGGTGACCTGGACCATCTGGCTCGCCAAGCTCATCGAGCTGCGCGCCAGCTCGCGCAGTGTGCAAAGCGCGCTCGACCGTCTGCGCTCGGCGCCTTCGCTGGCCGAAGCGCATCGCGCGCTGGGCGATGGGCCGATCGCCCCGCTCGCGAGCGCGGCACTGCAGGAGGCCACGCAGTCCGCCGGCCTGCCGGCCGAAGGCATCAAGGAACGTGTCGCGGCCACGCTGAGCCGCATCGAAGCCGCGCTCGGCCGTCGCATGAACCGCAGCACCGGCGTGCTCGCGACGATCGGCTCCACCGCTCCGTTCGTGGGTCTGTTCGGAACGGTCTGGGGCATCATGAACAGCTTCATCGGCATCTCGAAGTCGCAGACGACGAACCTCGCGGTCGTCGCGCCGGGCATCGCCGAAGCGCTGCTCGCGACCGCGCTCGGCCTGCTCGCGGCGATTCCGGCCGTGGTCATCTACAACGTGTTCGCGCGCAGCATCGCGGTGTATCGCGCCTCGCTCGGTGACGCTTCGACCGAGATTCTCAACCTCGTCAGCCGCGACCTCGATCGCGCGCACCGCCCATGAGCACCAGGCTCGACCACGGTGACGACGAGCTCACCGAGAACCACGAGATCAACGTCACCCCGTTCATCGACGTGATGCTGGTGCTGCTGATCATCTTCATGGTCGCCGCGCCGCTCGCGACGGTGGACGTGCCGGTGAACCTGCCGGGTTCGAATGCGCAGCCGCAGGTCAAGCCGCCACAGCCGGTGTACCTGACCCTGCAGGCCGATCTGACGCTGTCGCTCGGCGATACGCCGATCACCCAGGAGGCGCTCGCCGAAGTCCTCGACGGCGCCACCGAAGGCAACAAGGAGGAAGTGATCTTCCTGCGCGCCGACGAGACCGTGAACTACGGCGATCTGATGGCGCTGATGAACCGGCTGCGCCGCGCGGGCTACCTGAAGCTCGCCCTGGTCGGGCTGGAAACCGCGGCCCCGTGAGCCTCGCGCTGAGCGAGTGGGAGGCCCGACAGGCGAGGGCCGAGCGGCGTCGATGGTGCCTCAGCGCGGTGGCCGTGACGCTGGGCTTCGGTCTCGCCTTCGCGGTCTTGCAGTGGCGTCCGGGTACCCATGCGATCGCCCAGCCGCCCGCGGCGATGCTGATCGAGCTCGTGGCCGAAGCGCCGCCCGCATCCGAGCCGCTCCCGCCGCGGCCATCGCCGCCCAAGCCCGTGCCGAAGCCGGTTCCGCGGCCGACGCCCAAGCTCGAAGCGCCGCCGCCTTCGGACATCGCCGAACCGGCTCGGCCCGAACCGCCGCCGCAGCCCGAGCAGGCACTGGAGCAGACCGCGCCGGCCACTCCGGCTCCTCCACCGGCCGATCCACGCGCGGCGAGCGGCAAGGTCACCTACGAGGGCCTGCTGCTCGCGCATCTTGAGCGCAACAAGCGCTATCCGAGACAGGCCCGCAGTCGCCGCGAGCAGGGCTTGCCGTACGTGCGCTTCGTCGTCACGCGCGAGGGCAAGGTACTCAGCGCCAGGCTCGAGCGCAGCTCGGGGCACGAGGCGCTCGACCAGGAGGCGCTGGCCTTGTTCGAACGCGCCCAGCCGCTGCCGGCGTTCACACCCGAGATGGAAGACGACACGCTCGAAGCAGTGGTGCCGATCCAGTTTTCGCTGCGCAGGAACTAGCGCTTTCATCGTCTCGACCAGCTCCACGCGAGCTGAGATTGGGCATCCCTCTCCCACCGGGAGAGAGAGGGACCGAGGGTGAGGGATTCGCCGGCATGGCGAAGCCTGGCTATTCCCGAGACTCCCTCATCCGGCGCTACGCGCCACCTTCTCCCGGGGGGAGAGGGGTTTTCGCGCGAGGCTCCGGCCGCCGCCACAGCCAGATCGCCACGCTCGCCATCACGCCGCAGGCGAGCAGCGCGATCCACGGCTTGGGCACGGTGAACCAGATGATCACCGCGCTGATGCTCATCATGATCGTCGCCATCCACTTGGCGCGGCGGCTCACAGCTCCGTTTTCGCGCCAGTCGCGCAGCATGGGGCCGAAGCGCGGATGGTTCTCAAGCCAGGCGTGGAAGCGCGGCGAGCTGCGCGCCGCCGCCCAGCCGGCGATCAGCACGAACACCGTGGTCGGCATGCCGGGCACGAAGATGCCGATGAAGCCGAGCGTCAGGCTCAGACCCGCGAGGACCATCAGAAGGTAGCGGATCACGACCGGACTCTGGCTCCGGGCATGTCGCTGGCTGGCTGTCTCAGTAGGCACCCGTTGCGAAAATTGACATCAGGAGGGCAATGCTCGGCTGTTGCCGCGCGGTGGGCAAGACCCGCGAGCGACGCGGCCTGGCCGGCGCACCGGCGCACCGGCGCTGGCTCGGTCCGGACCCCGTTCATCGTTCCTTGCATACGCTGGCCCCGCTCGTGGACAGCGAGACGCGCCGACGCCGGATCGCCGATCCACCGCTGGAATCCGAAGCCGGCGTCGGGCTTGCTTCTGACGACTCATTGAAAGAAGAGTAAATAGCATTCCACCCACCGCCAGCCGCAGCGAACCGCGCAGGCCAGCTCTCATTTCGACGGCACGACATGAAGACCAGAAGCGAACGCGACACTTTCGGCCTCATCGAGGTTGACTCCGACCGGCTCTGGGGCGCGCAGACGCAGCGCTCGCTGCAGAACTTCGACATCTCCGGCGAGCAGCAGCCGCGCGAGATCATTCGCGCGCTCGCGCAGGTCAAGCGCGCCTCGGCGCGCGTCAACCAGGCGCTCGGCCTGCAGGACGCAGCCAAGACCGATGCCATCGTCAAGGCGACCGACGAAGTCATCGCCGGCCAGCATCCGCACGAGTTCCCGCTGGTGGTCTGGCAGACCGGCTCGGGCACGCAGAGCAACATGAACATGAACGAGGTCATCGCCAACCGCGCGAGCGAGCTGCTCGGCGGCGAGCGCGGTGAAGGCCGCAAGGTGCACCCGAACGACGACGTCAATCGCAGCCAGTCGAGCAACGACGTGTTCCCGACCGCGATGCACGTGGCCGCCGTGGACGCGCTCACGCACAAGCTGCTGCCGGCGATCGCCAAGCTCAAGCAGACGCTGGTCGGCAAGGCGCGCGAGTTCGACGACATCGTCAAGATCGGCCGCACGCACTTGCAGGACGCGACGCCGCTGACGCTCGGCCAGGAAATTTCGGGCTGGGTGGCGCAGCTCTCGCACGGCGAGCGCCACCTGCGCGATGCGCTGCCGCATCTGTGCGAGCTCGCGCTCGGCGGTACCGCGGTCGGCACGGGCTTGAACGCGCCCAAAGGCTATGCCGAAGCGGTGGCGGCCGAACTCGCGCAGATCACCGGACTGCCGTTCGTGACGGCGCCGAGCAAGTTCGAAGCGCTGGCGTCCTGCGATGCGCTCGTACATGCGCACGGCGCGCTCAAGACGCTCGCTGCGAGCATGATGAAGATCGCCAACGACGTGCGCTGGCTCGCGAGCGGACCGCGCAGCGGCATCGGCGAGATCAGCATTCCCGAGAACGAGCCGGGCTCGTCGATCATGCCGGGCAAGGTCAACCCGACGCAGAGCGAGGCGGTGACGATGCTCGCCGCGCAGGTCATGGGCAACGACGTGGCGATCAACATCGGCGGCGCATCGGGCAACTTCGAGCTCAACGTGTTCCGGCCGATGGTGGCGCACAACTTTTTGCAGAGTGTGCGCCTGCTCGCCGACGGCATGGTGAGCTTCAACGATCACTGCGCGGTGGGCATCGAGCCGAATCGCGAGCGCATCAAGGAACTCGTCGATCGTTCGCTGATGCTGGTGACCGCGCTCAACACGCACATCGGTTACGACAAGGCCGCGTACATCGCCAAGAAAGCGCACAAGGAAGGCACGAGCCTGCGCGAAGCGGCGGTGGCGTCGGGCCATGTGACCGGCGAGCAGTTCGACCAGTGGGTGGTGCCGGGCAACATGGTGGGGCGCTGAGTCGAGCCTGATCGATCGGCTCAGGCAGCACCAAAAGCCTGCGCGCATGCGCGAGCCTTTTCTTGGCTGTCAAGTTACCAATACAAACACGTTCTTCAAAATCATAAGGAAACCTATGATGATGCAAAAAGGGTTTACACCAATAGTTTCCCAAAAATGTCTGGACGACCTGGGATCAGCTTGATCCCGCTATTCGTGAATTAATTGTTGACATGAGGTTTCGCGGTGATTTTCTGAATTTGGCTGCCGACCGCGAATCTATCGATTATCCAGATGCGGCGAAAGATTTCCGCGATGCGCTCAAGACGAATGCATCCAATGCGATGTGTAAAGCATTGTTGAAGAATCAGGATGCTTGGCGTAATGGATGGGGAGCTCCAAGAGAAAGGCATGAAGCCCGGCTAGAAGGTCTTGGCTACGCAGATGGCATGTGCGAGGAATAGCTTCATGTTGAAGATGGTAAAGTTTTTGGTGATAGGTTTTCTTGGGGTCTCTCAGCCACTCAGCTACGCAGGGGATGAAGTAATTCCACAATCGCTCCGTGCCTTGCCAAAAGGAACTCCTCCCTACAGCTACGCCTATGGGCCCAATCTCTCTGGGCTTAGTAAAAAAATGGAAGAAGCTGCAGCGGGCCAGGAATGGTTTGATTTTTTTTTATTGCTACAGGATGACGCTCGTTACGGAGTGCTAAGCGCAGGGAGTGATTATTGGTTCACGGGTAGATTAGATCCTCAGAAGATCCGATGGCTTCCTGGACCATGGGGGAATGAGGTACTTTGCCCGGCGCCCCACTGCCTGCTGTTCGGGGATATGTTTACTTGGTTAATCACTGCTGATGATAACTACAAAATAATTGACTATCAGCTGATCTTTGGAAGAGAAAAGAACGATGCGACGTCAATGCGGGGAAATATTCGGGTTGCATTTCTTGAGTCCTGGATCGGAAGCGTACAGGCGCGCCCGCTAGAAAAAAACGCCAAAGATAGCTACCTTGATTTCAGAACGGCTGGGGTTTTCTGCTCTGAATATGTTGACGAACGCCCTGGTGGTAAGGTCATACATTTCATCCGGAAGGTAGACCAGAGCGGGAAAATAATCTCGAAAGTGATCCCTGAGACGGATGAGCGCGGCCCCCCGCCTTGCATCTACGACGGCTGGTGAGCCGCCAAAGTATGGCTTGGATGCAGAACCCCTAAAAACGTGCTCAGGCGATATTTTGATAGGAGTGAGCCATGAGCGTTGTGATTGAAGACGAGATCAAGCGAGGGACTGCCAATAATAAGCGTAAGCGTCCGAATCTCCCCCTCTAGCCGAGGGATTTGAGCTGTAGAAGATAGGTGTCCTTTGGGCGCCGATGGTGTCCACGATCGATTAAGTGGACACCATGCAAACATCATCCTTACGACAAAAGCGGCGCACCCACTCGGCGGAATTCAAGGCGGCGTGCGTAGCTGAAGCGGGAGCGTGAAACGGCGGTGACGTCGATCGCTCGGCGTCACGGGCTCAATCACAATCTGATCTTCAAGTGGTGGCGCGAGGCGGATGCAGCGGGCAAGACTCAGCTACTGCCGGTCACGATCGTCCTGTCAGCATCCAGTGTTTGGAGCGTGGCGCTGAGCGTCTCCTTCGCCGATGGCGTCTGTCTGCGCATCGAATCGGCTTCCGATGCGATGGTGCTGACGATCCTCGATCACCCGCGCTCGCGATGATCGGTTTGCCGGCGGGTACGCAGGTGTGGATCGCGGCCGGCGTGACCGACATGCGTAAAGGCTTCGATGGGTTATCGGCCTTGGTACAGCAGGTGCTCGCCGACGATCCGTTCTCCGGCCCTGTCTTCGCCTTTCGTGGTTGTCGTGGCGATCAGCTCAAGCTGTTGTGGTGGGATGGCGACGGTTTGTGCCTGCTGTCGAAACGTTTGGAGCGCGGCCGTTTCATCTGGCCGAAGGCCGAGTCCGGTCGCGTGCATCTGACGGCCGCGCAGCTGTCGATGTTGCTCGAAGGCATCGATTGGCGGCCGCCGGATCGCACCGCAAAACCTTTGAAAGCCGCCTGATTTCGCAAGCTTTTTGCATTGAGAGGCCATGCTCGATGCGCCCGAATCCGATCTGCCTGACGACATCGCCGCCCTGCGTGCGCAGGGCGATCGCACGCAGCGGAGCTATCGACTTTGCGCAGCGTGCTGCGCGATACGCAAATCGAAAAGCTGCTGATCCAGCTGGCGTGGCTCAAGCGCATGCAATTCGGCACCAAATCGGAGAAGCTCGACCGTGAGATCGAGCAGCTCGAATTGCTGATCGAAGAGCTGCAGACGCCGAGCGTGGCGCCCATCGTGAGGCCATTGTCCGCGGCGAGAGAAGCCCCTAGTCGTAAATCGCTGCCTGAGCATCTGCCGCGCGAAAATGCTTGGAGGCGGGGCTTAGCCCCTATTGGAGTGTAACCCCGATCTGCAACCCAGAAACTAAAAACCCCTTTAAAATCAAAGGGGTAATAGTATTGGTGGAGGCGGGGGGAATTGAACCCCCGTCCGACGATCCTCCGCCCTCGGTTCTACATGCGTAGCCTAGTCTTTAGTTTTGGTCCGCAGCTCCCGAACAGGCACGGATCGCTACGGCTTATCCCCTTGAGGTTTTCGAGCATCAGCCAAGGGCGGGCTTCAGCCTTATTCGGTAAGAGTCGACGTCCGAGTCCAGAGTACCGACACTGCTGGGTCGAACGCTCACCGGAGTTTAGGCGGCGAGGGCGTAGTTAGCGTCGTTCGCAACTAGCTTTTTTGCAGACCGTTTAACGAGCAGACCTGCAGCTCGGCATGCCCCTTGGGTTTCGCGACCGCCGTCGAAGCCATGTCGCCCCCTTAGAGAGGCGCAAGACTACCACGAACGTGCCGGGTAAACGTGTTTTGGATCCGGGGCGAATAAGGGATCAGCGACTGCGCATGATCCGGTCCTTCTGGCGGTTCCAGTCGCGCTCCTTCATGTCGGCGCGCTTGTCATGCTGCTTCTTGCCCTTGGCGAGGCCGATCTGCAGCTTGGCGCGGCCGCGGGTCCAGTGCAGGTCGAGCGGAACCAGGGTGTAGCCGGCACGCTCGACCTTGCCGATCAAGGTCGCGAGCTCTTTGGCGTTGAGCAGCAGCTTGCGGGTACGGGTCGGTTCCGGGTTGACGTGGGTCGAGGCCGACAGCAGCGGCGAGAACTGCGCGCCGATCAGCCAGGCCTCGCCCTTCTTGATGACCACGTAGGCTTCGGCGATATTCCCTCGTCCGTCGCGCAGGCTCTTCACTTCCCAGCCCATCAGCATCAGGCCGGCTTCATAGGTGTCTTCGATGAAGTAGTCGTGCCGGGCGCGCCGATTGAGGGCGATGATGCGGTCGGCGTCCTTCTCGTCTTTCTTCTTGCTCATGGTTCCATTATAGGGGGCAGAAGCGGTGCGGCCGTGGCAAGTGTCTCAAAACGCTAAACTATCCTAAGTGAACATCCGCGAAAGCAGCTACGGGTACTGGAGTTCCGCGCGCGCCTTCGGGTGGGTGGCCGCGGGCGCCTGCATGGGTATCGGCAATATCGCGCGCCT
The DNA here is from genome assembly GCF_000271305.1 of Hydrocarboniphaga effusa AP103. GTDB lineage: Bacteria > Pseudomonadota > Gammaproteobacteria > Nevskiales > Nevskiaceae > Hydrocarboniphaga > Hydrocarboniphaga effusa. The sequence goes on along the minus strand of NZ_AKGD01000001.1, from coordinate 481,055 downwards.
GCCGTATCTCATGGGCCAGTACGGCGGCTGGGTGTTTTTGGCGGCGTACGTTGTGGCGCTGCTGATCGTCGGCCTGCCGATCCTGGTCAGCGAATGGGCGCTCGGCCGCTGGATGCGCGACGAAGGTTCCGCCGGGTTCGGCCGTCTGGCCCAGCTCGCCGGCAGCAGTGCGCGCTGGGGCTGGCTGGGGGGTATCGCCCTGCTCGGGGCGGCGATGGTGCTGTCGTACTACAGCGTCGTGGCCGGCTGGAGCCTGGCGTATACCTTTCGCGCGGCGGCCGGAAGCCTGGTCGGCGATGCGGCGGCGGCCACCCAGCGATTCCTCGATCTGGCGCAGGATGCCGAGCGCTCGCTGGCCTGGCACACGCTGTTCATGGTCAGCACCTGCGTGATCGTGGCGCAGGGTTTCCGCGAGGGGATGGAGCGCGCGGCACGCTACTTCGTGCCAACCGCGTTCGGGGTGATGCTGCTCGTCGGCATGGTCGCATTCCGCTATGGCGATCCGGCTGCGGCTTCCAAGTACCTTTTTGCGGGCGATTTTTCGCGCTTCGGCTGGCGCGGGGCGGTGGAGGCGCTGCAGCAGGCTTTCTTCACGCTCGCGCTCGGCTTCGGGGCCATGCTCACGCTCGGCTCGTATCTGCCGGCCAGCCAGACGCTCGGCAAGCTCGGCCTGGCCGTCGTGCTGCTCGATACCTTGTTCAGCCTGCTCTCGGGCTTCGTGCTGCTGTGCTTCGTGATGGAGGCCGGTGTCGCTCCGGCTCCCGGGCTGCAGATGCTGTTCCAGACTTTTCCGCAGGCGCTGCCGACGGGCTGGGTGGGCATCGCCATCGGCACGCCGTTCTACCTTGCGTTGTTCATCGTGACCCTGCTGTCGGCGGCGGCGCTGCTCGAGCCGCTTGCGCATTACCTCATGCAGCGCCTGCGGCTCACGCGGGTGTTCGCCGCGGTCGCAGCGGCCATGCTGGTCTGGTATCTCGGGCTGGGCTCGCTGCTCTCGTTCAACGTGCTTGCCGACATGCGCCTGCTCGGGCAGAACTTCTTCGAGTGGATGCAGTTGCTGAGTACCACGCTGATCGCTCCGGTGTTCGCGATCCTCATGTGCTTCGTCGTGGCCAACCTGCCGCGCGAACTCGCCGACTCGATCGCCGGCCCGCACGAGACTTTCTGGATGCGCGGCGGCACTTTTCTGCTGCGCTATCCCACGCGTATCGCCCTGCTCGTGATCATTCTGTACGCCGTGGGCCTGCTCGACTGGTTCGAACAGCTCTGGAGTTGATCGCTGCCGATGCGCAAGCTCGACCGTTCCGCCTTGATGCCGTTTTCCGCCGCCGAGCTTTATGCGCTCGTCGCCGACGTGGCGTCGTATCCGCAGTTTCTTCCGGGCTGCACCTCGGCCGATGTCGAACAGGACGAGCAGCGCGAAGGCGAGCGCTGGGTTCAGGGGCGCGTGAGCTTCAAGGTGAAAGGGCTGTCCGACAGTTTCGCCACCGAGAACCGCATGCTCGACGGCCAGCGCATCGAAATGCGCCTGCTCGAAGGCCCGTTCCGAAGCCTTTCGGGTGTCTGGGTTTTTACGCCGCTGGCCGAACAGGCCTGCAAGGTGTCGCTCTCCATGAGTGTGGATTTCGCCAGCCGGCTCGTCGAGGCGACGCTGGCTCCGTGGATCGACCGTGCGGTCGGCGGGGTGATCGACGCGTTCCGCCTGCGCGCGGAGCAGTGTTACAAGCGGTGATCGCCCGTGATCGAAGGATGATCGCCGTGGAGGTCTGCCACGCCCTGCCTGCGCGGATCTGGCGCGTGCGGCTGCAACTGGCCGGTGACGCGACCGTCGGCGAAGCGATCGAGGCTTCGGGGTTGGCGGCGGAGTTTCCGGAGCTCGACGTCCAAACGTCCGCAATCGGCATCTTCAGCCGGCCGTGCGGCTTGCAGGACGGCTTGCGCGATGGCGACCGGATCGAGATCTACCGGCCCTTGATCCACGATCCCAAGGATGCCCGGCGCTCGCGAGCCCGGCGCGAAGGGCGACGGCGCTAGCCGGGTCGGGCTCGCATAGCTCTCGTCAGGGCGTGCCGCCGGGGATCGGGGTCTGGCGATCGACGGGCGGTGCCGCGGTGCGGCTGTCGTTCGCTTCCTTTTTGAAGTCGGTCTGGATCGCCTGCATGTCCGGAGCCGACAGATCTTCGGTGCTGGCCTGCTGGACGCCTTCCATGCGCGACAGCTTGTTGTCCGCGAAGTACAGGCTCACCGTGCGCGAGGTCGACTGCCCGCGTGGAGATTTGTAGTAACCGAAATAATCCCAGCGCTCGTCGCGGAATGGATTCGCCGCTACCGGCGTGCCCATGACGAACTTGACCTGCTCGCGGGTCATGCCGATCTGCAGCTTGTTGAGGTCGCGCTGATCGATCACGTTGCCCTGGCGCGTCGGCAGGCGATAGAGGATCTGGCAGGCGGAGAGCGAAAGGGCCAGAACGGCCAGCAGCAGAAGGCGCATGAAAAGGTTTGGCTCGTTGTTTGCCATGTGAAGACTGCGATAATAACGAATCGTTCAAACCGGTGGGTCGGGGTCGGGCAGGGAGCCCAGTCGCCGGTGCGCCCCAAAACCAGGAGTTGCCGTGGAATCATCCGACCTGCGCAGCGTAGGCCTCAAGGTCACCTTGCCGCGCCTCAAGATTCTCGAAATGCTCGAGCACAGCTCCACCCGCCATCTGTCTGCCGAAGACATCTATCGTCAGCTCATGGACGGCGGCGAAGATATTGGCCTGGCCACGGTCTATCGCGTGCTCACGCAGTTCGAATCGGCGGGGCTGGTGACGCGCCACCACTTCGAAGGCGGCCATGCGGTGTTCGAACTCGAACGCGGTGGGCACCACGATCATCTGGTCTGCTTCAGCTGCGGCCGTGTCGAAGAGTTCCACGACGAGACCATCGAAAAGCGCCAGCGCCAGCTCGCCAAGGACCATGGTTTCCGCATGACCGAGCACAGCCTGATCATCTACGGCGAGTGCGAAGCCTGCCAGCGTGGTGAAACACCGGCCAGCAAGCTGCGTCCGCGTAGCGCGGTTTCACAGGCTTCCCAGCACGACGATTGATCGCCGGTCCCGCGGCGGGCATCGAGCCCGCCGCACCTCAGGCTTCAGATTGCGGCGCGTTGCAGCAGTTCGCGGGCGTGAGCCTGCGTCGAGGCGGTGATCTCCACACCGCCCATCATTCGGGCGAGCTCGCCGATGCGATCCTCGTCGTCGAGCGGACGCAGACGCGTATACGTCATGCCGCCGCGAATCTCCTTGAAGATGCCGAAGTGTCGCGTGCCCTGGGCCGCGACCTGCGCCAGATGGGTGACGCAGAGCACTTGGCGAGAGGCTCCGAGCGCGCGCAGCTGTTGGCCGACGATCTCGGCGACGCCGCCGCCGATGCCGGCATCCACTTCGTCGAAGATCATCGTCGCCGCGCCGTTAGCCGAGCGGCAGACCACCTGGACCGCGAGTGAAAGCCGCGACAGTTCGCCGCCCGATGCGACCTTGGCCATCGGCCGCGGCGGCTGGCCCGGGTTGGCCGAGAAATCGAAGCGGATCACGTCGCTGCCGTGCGGTGAAGGCGCAGCGGTTTCGGCAGGCTCGATCGCGACGACGAATTGCGAGTTCGGCATGCCGAGCTTGCGTACCGCCTGCGTGACCTTGTCGGCGAAATCCTTCGCCGCCTTTTCGCGCTTCTTGCCGAGCTTGGCAGCCGCAGTTCGATAGCGGGTCTCGACTTCGCTTTGCTGGGCGCGCAGGCGTTCGGCTCCGCCCGCTGCGTTCTCGGCCGCTTCGAGTTCGGCGCGCAGTTCGGCCAGACGCGCGGGCAGCGCTTCGGCACGCGTGCGGTGCTTGCGCGCGAGGTCGTGAATGTCGGATAGGCGACGTTCGAGTTCGGCGAGGGCTTGCGGATCGAGATCGAGCCGGTCGAGCAGGCGTTGCAGCGTATGCGTGGCTTCGCGCAACTGCGCCTGCACGCCGCTGACCTGCGCTTCGATGTCGGCGAATTCGGCGTCGACGCCGGTCATGCCGGCCAGCAGCTGGGCAGCGCTCGAGAGCTGATCGTCGGCGCAGTTCTCGCCGCCGTAGAGCGCTTCGAGCGCGCGATTGCCGTCTTCGAGCAGGCGGCCCGCGTTGGCGAGCCGGCGATGATCGGCGTCGAGGAGTTCGAGCTCGCCCTCGGCGAGATTCAACGCTTCGAGTTCGCGTGCCTGGTAGCGCAGGAATTCGAGCTGCGCCGGGTCGCGTGCGCTCGCGTTTCCGAGCTTTTCGATCTGCCGCGCGAGCTGCTGCCATTCACGTGCGAGTGCCGCGGTCTGCTCGAGGTCCTTGTCGTAAGCCCCGAAGCCGTCGAGCAGATCGCGCTGCACCTCGGCGCGTACGAGCGTCTGGCTCTGGTTCTGGCCGAACACTTCGATCAGCGATTCGCCGAGTTCGCGCAAGGCGCTCGCCGACACCGGCGAGTTGTTGACGAAGGCGCGCGTGCGGCCTTCTGCGTAGACGACGCGGCGCAGGGTGCAGACTTCGGGCTGATCGATATCGACGAGCTCCTGGGCCTGCAGCCATTCGCGGGCGAGCGGGGCATCGCGCAGCGAAAACTCGGCGCCGATCTCGGCGCGCTCCTGTCCGGCGCGCACGAGCGAGGCTTCGCCGCGCGTGCCGATGGCCAGGCCGATGGCGTCGATCAGAATGGACTTGCCGGCGCCGGTTTCGCCCGTGAGCACCGTGAAGCCGGTGCCGAAGTCGAGTTCGAGCGCGTCGATGATCGCGAGATTCTTGATGGAAAGGCTTAGCAGCATGTCTGCAAATCTATCGCGTGTTCATCGCTCGGCGATGCTTTCCTGGCCGCGGCCCCAGCGCAATTTGTTGCGCAGGATCGCAAAGTAGCTCGAGCCGGTCGGGTGGATGAGCTTGAGCGGCTTGTCGCTGCGCTCGATCAGCACCGAATCGCCGGGTTCCAAGGCTTCGCTGATCTGGCCGTCGAAAGTCACGGTGGCCTGGGTGTCGTCGCCGCGCACGATGAGCTTCACTTGCTGGTCGCCGCCGATCACGATCGGGCGATCCGACAAGGTGTGCGGGCAGATCGGCACCAGCGCCATCGCCTGCAGGCTCGGGTGCAGCAGCGGGCCGCCGCCCGAGAGCGCATACGCCGTCGAGCCGGTCGGCGAGCAGACGATCATGCCGTCGGCCCGGTGCAGGCTGATGAACTGCTCGCCCATCCAGCTTTCGAATTCGATCATGCGGATCGAGGCCTGGTTGCGCAGCACCACGTCGTTGACTGCGGTGTAGACGCTGTCCTCCGTCTTGCCGTCGCGCGTCAGGCGCGCGCTCAGGATCAGCCGCTCTTCGAGTTCGTAGCGCCCCCCGATGACGGCTGCGAGCGATTCGGCCATTTCGTCGGGCGCGATGTCGACCAGAAAGCCGAGCCGCCCCTGGTTCACGCCGAGCAGCGGCACGCCGGCTGGAGCGAGATAGCGCCCGGCGCCGAGCAGGGTGCCGTCGCCGCCGACGACGATCGCCAGCTCGGCCCTGCCCGCCAGCTCCTCCGCATCGACGCGGCGACCGGCCGGCAGCTCGGGCAGCTCGTCGTTGTGCGCGACGAGCACCTCGCAGCCCAGCGATTCCAGCGCGCTGCAGAGCTTGCCGAGCGTCGGCCGATGCGGCTCGCGCCGCTTGCCGATCACGCCGACGGTCCGGAATGGTTTCATGAAAAAGGGAGAAGCCTCGAATCGCGACACGATACACGAAGGAGACGGCCGATCGGTGAAGCCTCGACGGCGCTGGCGTCGCGGACATCCGGCGACCGCAGCGCCCTGTCTTGACACGGATTTTGCGAGCCCCTAGCGTCGAGCAGGCACTTTTGCGGCGGCTTTCGAACTCACCATGTCCAACCCTCTCGAACAGCGAGCGGCTGACCTGCTCAAACTGCTGGTCGAGCGCTACATCCAGGACGGCCAGCCGGTCGGATCGCGCACGCTCTCGCGCGCCGCGAGCCTGAACCTGTCGCCGGCGACCATTCGCAACGTGATGGCCGACCTCGACGAGCTTGGTCTGGTGGTATCGCCGCACACCTCGGCCGGCCGCGTGCCGACCACGCGCGGCTATCGCTACTTCGTCGACGCGCTGCTGGCGCCCGAGCCGTTGTCCGAGGCCGATCGCCAGCGCATCGCCGACGACCTGCTGCCACGCGATCGGTCGCCCCAGGACATGGTGCAAGCGGCTTCGGCACTGTTGTCCAGGCTTTCGCTGATGGCCGGCGTGGTGACCACGCCGAGACGCAACATGGCGACCTTGCGCCGCATCCAGTTCCTGCCGCTATCGGACCGGCGCGTGCTGGTGATCCTGGTCGTCAATCACAGCGAAGTGCAGAACCGGGTCATCAATACCGATCGGCCCTACGGCGCGGACGAGCTCGAACGCTTCGCCAACGTGCTCAACGAGCGCTTCGCCGGCCGCGATCTGGTGAGCCTGCGCACCGCGCTCTGGCAGGACGCCAACGACACCCAGGCGCACGTGAACCAGCTGCTGCGCGATGCGGCGACGATGGCCGAACAGGCCTTTCGTCATGAAACGCCGGATGGCGATTTCGTGCTCGCGGGCGGCAGCAACCTGCTGGGTTTTCAGCAGGACATGTCCGATGTGCAGCGCCTGCGCGGACTGTTCGATGCGCTCGATCGCAAGCGCGATCTGCTGCAGTTGTTCGATCAATGTCTGTCGGCCGAAGGCGTGCAGATTTTCATCGGCGAGGAATCGGGCTATCGCGTGCTCGACGAAGTCAGCGTGGTGACCGCTCCGTATCTCGTCGATGGGCGTATCGCGGGCGTGCTCGGGGTGATCGGGCCGACGCGCATGGCGTACAGCCGCATCATTCCGCTGGTCGCGGAAACCGCGCGCTTGCTGTCGGTCGGGCTCGACAACTGAGTGCCCACCGCGGTGCGCTGGAGCTCAGGCGCCGAAGAACGCACTGGGTGTCAGACCGAACTGGCGTTTGAACATCGTGGTGAACGCCGTCGGGCTCGAATAGCCGAGCGCCAGCGCGATGTCGAGCACGCGTTCTCCGCTCGCAAGTCGTTCAAGCGCATTGAGCAAACGGGCCTGCTGACGCCATTGCGTGAACGTCAGCCCGGTCGCCTTCACGAAGCGTCGGTGCAAGGTACGCGGATCGATGCCGAGCTTGCGGCTCCAGGATTCGGCGCTGGTGGGATCGTCAGGCGATTCGCGCAAGCGGTCGCAGATCGGCTGCAGCAGGGCATCGCTGGGCTGCGGCAGATGCAGCGGCAGTGTTTGCAGTGTGCGCAACTCGTCGAGCAGCAGGCGCATGAGCCGACCGTCGCGGCTATCGCGCTGGTAGCTCAGCGGAATATCGAGCGCGGCCAGTATCAACTCGCGCAGCAACGCCGAAATGCCGAGCACCGCGCATTGCGTCGGCAGGCCGGGTGCCGCGTCGGGCTCGACGAATGCGGCGCGCATGTGGACTTCTCCGACCATGCGCACCGCATGCTCGACTCCGGCCGGAACCCAGACGCCGCGCGTCGGCGGCACCACCCAGCGGCCGTGTTCGGTGCTGACCACCATCACGCCGGTCACCGCGTGCAACAGTTGGGCATTCGGATGTCGATGCGGCGGGTTGCGATGGCCCGAGGCGTAATCGACCGCAATCACCGTCACGGGCAGGCCGGTGTCGTGTAGTTGCAGGTAGCGCGGCGCTTTTTCTGGCGTGGTCATGTCCGAATCTAAAAGCTTGGAGACCAATTCTCGCAGGACGGGCGATTTCGGTCGATTTAGGATGCGCGCCGGCTGCGATCGGGCGGCCCGTCCGCCAAGGCGGATGCAAACTTGGGAAGAATTTGCGTCATGACCACCTCCAACTCCGCTTCCATCGCGGCTCCGAGCGCGATGCCTGCGCGCGAAGCCACCGGCTATCGCGTGATCGGGGCGCTGAGCTTTTCGCACTTTCTCAACGACATGATCCAGTCGCTGATTCTGGCGATCTATCCGCTGCTCAAGTCCTCATTCTCACTGAGCTTCGCGCAGATCGGCCTGATCACGCTCACCTACCAGTTCACCGCCTCGCTGCTGCAGCCACTGGTCGGGCTCTATACCGATCGTCGTCCGCAGCCACGTTCGCTGACCGTCGGCATGGGCTTTACCTTGTCGGGGCTCGTGCTGCTCGCGGTTGCGCCCAATTTCCCGACGCTGCTGATCGCCTCGGCGCTGGTCGGCACCGGTTCGTCGATCTTCCATCCGGAGTCTTCGCGCATCGCGCGCATGGCCTCGGGTGGGCGTCACGGTCTGGCGCAATCGCTGTTTCAGGTCGGTGGCAACGCGGGTAGCGCGGCAGGCCCCTTGCTCGCGGCCTGGATCATCATTCCGCAAGGTCAGCGTTCGGTGGCCTGGTTCAGCGTGGCCGCGCTGCTCGCGATGGTGGTGCTCTGGCAGATCGGCAGCTGGTATGCCGCGCAGAACCGCGCAGCAATCGGCAAGCCGCGTGCGGTGGCGCAAAGCGATCTGCCGCGTGGAAAAGTCGCGCTCGCCATCGGCGTGCTGCTGGTGCTGGTGTTCTCGAAGTACTTCTACATGGCGAGCATCATGAGTTACTTCACTTTCTACCTGATCGAGAAGTTTCAGCTCGGCGTGCAATCGGCGCAGATGCATCTGTTCGCGTTTCTGGCCGCGGTCGCCGCAGGTACGCTGCTCGGCGGGCCGATCGGTGACCGCATCGGCCGCAAGACGGTGATCTGGGCGTCGATCCTCGGTGCGGCGCCGTTCACCTTGCTGCTGCCGTACGTGAATCTGTTCTGGACCGGCGTGCTGTCCGTGATCATCGGCTTCGTGCTGGCTTCGGCGTTCTCGGCGATCCTCGTCTACGCGCAGGAACTCATGCCCGGCAAAGTCGGCATGGTGTCGGGCCTGTTCTTCGGCTTCGCGTTCGGCATGGGCGGGCTCGGCGCGGCGGTGCTCGGGCAGTTCGCCGATTCGGCCGGCATCGAGGCGGTCTACAAGGTCTGCGCGTTGTTGCCGCTGATCGGCCTGCTGACCGTTTTGCTGCCGAACACACGCGCGAAACACTGAGCGTGCGCGTAGGTCCGGGCCAAACCACGGGACAGTTCGAGTTCAGTTCCAATGTCTTAGGTTGACCGCGTTCACGCCGGTACTTTCCTTGCTGCCACTTTGCGCAGCACCGCCGGTGTTCGACATGGAAAAACCGAATGGATTCGACTGCGAAGTCCCGCACTGTGGTTTGGCCCGGGCGTTCTTACCCTTTGGGAGCGACCTGGGACGGCGAGGGAGTGAACTTCGCATTGTTTTCGGCGCACGCCGAAGCGGTCGATCTATGTCTGTTCGACGCCACGGGTCAGCATGAAGTGGCCCGCGTGCGTCTGCCCGAGTACAGCGATCAGGTCTGGCATGGCTATCTGCCCGATGCGCGTCCGGGCGTGCTGTACGGCTATCGCGTCTATGGCCCCTACGATCCGGCCAACGGCCACCGGTTCAACCCGCACAAGCTGCTGCTCGATCCCTACGCGAAATCGATCGCGGGCGAGATCAACTGGAGCGATGCGAACTTCGGCTATCGCATCGGCAACGCCAAGGAAGACCTGTCGTTCGATCGCCGCGACAACGCGCGCTACATGCCCAAATGCCGGGTCATCGATACCTCGTTCACCTGGGGCGAAGACCGGCGTCCGCGCACGCGCTGGGAAGAAACCGTGATCATGGAAACCCATGTGCGCGGCTTCACCAAGCGTCATCCGGGCGTCGAGCCCGCACGGCGCGGCACCTTCGCAGGGCTGGTCGCGCCGCCGGTGCTCGACCACTTCGTGCGCACCGGCGTCACCGCCGTGGAGCTGCTGCCGATTCATCACTTTCTCAACGACCGGCATCTGACTCAAAAGGGCCTCACCAATTTCTGGGGCTACAACAGCATCGGCTTCTTCGCGCCCGATCCGCGCTTTTTGTCGAGTGGACTGATCGAAGAATTCAAGACGATGGTCAAGCGCTTTCACGGCGCGGGCATCGAGGTGATTCTCGACGTGGTCTACAACCACACGGCCGAGGGCAATCACATGGGCCCGACGCTGTCGCTGCGCGGCATCGACAACGCAAGCTACTACCGCCTGGCCGAAGACAAGCGCTACTACTGGGACGTGACCGGCACGGGCAACACGATCAACATGGATCATCCGCGCGTGTTGCAGATGGTCATGGATTCGCTGCGCTACTGGGTCAGCGAAATGCACGTCGACGGGTTTCGCTTCGACCTCTGCTCGACGCTCGCACGCGAGCACGGAAACTTCGATCCGGGCAGCGCGTTTCTCGACGCGGTGCGGCAAGACCCGCTGCTCAACACGGTGAAGATGATCGCCGAGCCCTGGGATCTTGGCCCTTACGGCTACCAGGTGGGCGGTTTTCCGCCGGGCTGGGCGGAGTGGAACGGTGCGTTCCGCGACACCGTACGCAAGTTCTGGAAAGGTGATGGCGGGCTGCTCGCCGAAATGGGCAACCGCGTCGCGGGCAGCTCGGACATCTACGATCACAGCGGGCGGCGGCCGTGGGCCTCGATCAACTTCGTCACCGCGCATGATGGCTTCACCTTGCAGGATCTGGTGTCCTACAACGACAAGCACAACGAGGCCAACGGCGAAGACAATCGCGATGGCCACGATCACAACGAATCGTGGAACTGCGGCGCCGAAGGCCCCACCGATGACATCGCCATTCTCGCGCTGCGCGACCAGCTCAAGCGCAATCATCTCGCCACGCTGATTCTGTCGCTCGGCGTGCCGATGCTGCTCGCGGGCGACGAGATGGGCCGCACACAGAACGGCAACAACAATGCCTACTGCCAGGACAACGAGCTGTCGTGGACGCAGTGGGAAAACCTGCGCCCCGAGGACGAGCGCCTGCGTGAATTCGTCGCCGGCGTGATCGCACTGCGGCGCAAGCACCGCGTGTTTTCGCGGCCTGCGTTCTTCCGCGGCAAGGTGATGGCCGCCGATGGCCTCAAGGACATCACCTGGATCGCGCCCGATGGCCGCGAGCAAACCACCGACGACTGGAACAACGGCATGGCGCGTTGCTTCGGTTGGGTGCTCGGCGGGGCCGCTGGCGAGTACTACACGACCGGCGGGCAGCGCGACATCGACGACAGCTTTCTGGTGATGATGAACGCGCATCATGAGGCGATCGATTTCTGCATGCCGGCGCTGGACGTCGAACTGCGTTGGGAGCAGCTCATCGACACTGCGCTCGATAGCGGCTTCGCAGAGCCCGGGCAATTCTACGAGCGCGGCGAATCGTTCCGCATCCAGGGCCGCTCGATGGCTTTGTTCATCAATCGCGGCATGCCGGTGCTGCGTGGCAAGGAACCGCTCGCGGCCTCGGTGCCTGACGCGATTCCCGAAAACGTCGAGCCGCCCGCCAACGACCAGATCGTCGAAGACGAAGCCGTTGCGCAACGCAGGAACAGAAAAGGCAAGGAAGCCGCATGAAACGCTATCGCCGTTTGCCGTTCGGCGCGGAAGTCACCGATGACGGCGTCGAATTCCGCTTGTGGGCGCCGGGTGCCGAAGCGGTGGAACTCGTGATCGAAGGCGGCCCGACGCTGCCGATGCGGCGTGGCGAGGATGGCTTCCACGAATTGCGTACCCAGCAGGCGAACGCCGGTACACGCTATCGCTACAAGATCGGCGATCTGCTGGTTCCCGATCCGGCCGCGCGCTATCAACCTCAGAGCCTGGGCGGCGCGAGCGAAGTGGTCGATGCCAGGACCTTCGACTGGACCGATGCGAACTGGAAAGGCCGTCCCTGGCACGAGCACGTGTTGTATGAACTGCATGTCGGCAGCTTTTCGAAGCGCGGTGATTTCGATGGCGTGATCGGGCACTTCGATCATCTGCTGAGCCTGGGTGTCACCACGATCGAGATCATGCCGGTGGCCGAATGTCCGGGCCGCTGGAACTGGGGCTACGACGGCGTGCTGCTCTATGCGGTTGAAGAGCGCTACGGCGGGCCGCAAGGACTCAAGCGGCTCGTCGACGCCGCGCATGCCAAAGGGCTGTCGGTGATGCTCGACGTGGTCTACAACCACTTCGGCCCCGACGGAAACTACCTGCACGCCTACGCGCCCGATTTCTTCACCGAAAAGCACAAGACGCCGTGGGGCGCGGGCATCAATTTCGATGACCGGCACAACGAAGTCGTGCGCTCGTTCTTCATCGAAAACGCCTTGTACTGGCTGCAGGAATATCACCTCGACGGCCTGCGCTTCGATGCCGTGCATGCGATCGCCGACGACAGCAAGCCCGATTTCGTGACCGAGCTCGGCACGCGTATTCGCGAGGTGATTCCGGATCGTCATGTGCACCTGGTGCTCGAGAACGATCAGAACCGCAGCAGCGTGCTCGGCTTCGGCTTCGGCTACGCCGGTGCCGAGCAGGGCCTGGGCCCGTTCACCGCGCAGTGGAACGACGATTATCACCATGTGCTGCGCGTGGCCGTGACCGGCAACACCAGCGGCTATTACGCCGACTACGCGAATGAGCCGCTCAAGCATGTGGCGCGTGTGCTCGCCGAAGGATTCGCCTATCAGGGCGAAGTTTCGGCGCATCGCGACGGTGCGCGTCGAGGCGAGCCCAGCAAGGCGCTTCCGGCGACGGCTTTCGTCTCGTTCATCCAGAACCACGATCAGGTCGGCAACCATGCCTACGGCTGGCGGCTGCATCACTTCGCATCCGATGAGGCGATCCGCGCTGCCACCGCGATCCTGTTGCTCGGCCCGCAGATTCCGATGCTCTGGATGGGGCAGGAATGGAACTGCGAGCAGCCGTTTCCGTTCTTTTGCGACTTCACGGGCGAACTGGCCGATGCGGTGCGCAAAGGGCGTGCGGAAGAGTTCAAGTCGTTTCCCGAGTTTCAGAGCGAGGAGGCGCGCAAGCGCATTCCCGATCCGCTGGCAGCGTCGACTTTCCAAAGCGCCGTGCTCGACTGGAGCAAGCTCCAGCAGGATTCGGCCAAGCCTTGGCTGGCGCTGTATCGAGATCTGCTGACACTGCGCCGCGAGCACGTGTCGCCCTTGCTTGCGCAAGGCAGTGCTGTCGGCAGCGCGAGTGTCGACAACGGCGTGCTGAACGTGCAGTGGCGCTTCGCCGATGCCGCGGTGCTGCAGCTCGTCGCGAACCTCGGCGACCAGCCTCGCACTCACGGGGAAGGTGCGGTGCTCGGTCGCACGCTGTATGCGACGGCGCGCCTCGAAGGCCGCGAGTTGCCGCCCTGGTACGTTGCGGTCAACAGGCTCGATCAGGAAGGAGCGGTCGGGTGAAAGCTCCGCAGTCTGCGCAGCTTCCGCGAGCGACGTATCGCCTGCAGCTGCACAAGGATTTCACCTTCGACGATGCGATCGAGGTGTTGCCGTACATCGCCGACCTCGGTGTTTCGCATCTGTATCTATCCCCGATCATGGCCGCGCGTCCGGGCTCGACGCACGGCTACGACGTGATCGATCACAACCGCGTCAATCCGGAACTCGGCGGCGAAGAGGGTTTCGATCGGCTCTGCGCGAAAGCGCAGTCGCTCGGCCTGGGCATCATTCTCGACCTCGTGCCGAATCACGTCGGCGTCGGGGCGGACAATGCCGCGTGGATGGAAATGCTCGAATGGGGGCAGCGCTCGGCCAAGGCCGGCATGTTCGATGTCGACTGGAATTCGTCGCGACGGAACCTGCAGGGAAAAGTCCTGCTGCCCGTGCTGGGCGCTCCGTTCGGCATCGTGCTCGAGCAGGGCGAACTCACGCTCAGGCTCGATGCGCAGGCCGGGCAGATCGATGCCTGGTACTACGAGACACGACTGCCGGTTTCGCCCCTCGATTACCTGGCTCTGCTCGAGCCCTCGCTCAAGCGGTACACGGGCGAACACGCTCGCGAGCTCGCGAATCTGGTGCGCGATTTCGAAGCGCTGTCGACGCATCAAGGCTCGGACCAGTCCCTGATCGACACCGCCCGCGGCTTGAAGTCGCGGCTCGCCGAGGCAGTGCGCACCGATGCGGAACTCGCCGCTGCGATCGCATCGACGCTGGCCGAGTTCTCGAAAGACTGGCGAGCGCTCGGCGAGCTGCTCGATCGCCAGGCTTATCGAGCCGCGTACTGGCGTGTCTCCGCCGACGAAATCAACTATCGCCGCTTCTTCGACATCAACGATCTCGCGGGCCTGCGCGTCGAGCGCGAAGCCCTGTTCGCGAGCATGCACGAGCGCGTGTTCGAGTTCGTCGCGCAGGGCAAGGTGCAGGGCCTGCGCATCGATCACGTCGACGGCCTGCTCGACCCCCGCGAATATGCCGAGCGCCTGCAGGCCGCCGCCGGCAAGCCCGATGCGCCGATCTACATCGTCATCGAGAAGATTCTGGCCCCGCACGAATCCTTGCCCGAGAGCTGGCCGGTCGCCGGCACCACCGGCTACGACACGCTCAATCTCGTCGGCGGACTGTTCATCGATCCGGCGTCGGAGCGCGCGCTGTCGCTGCTGTATCGGCGCTATACCCGGCGTGACGAAGATTTCGATTCGCTGCTCGTGCGCAGCAAGCTGCAGATTCTCCAGGAGTCGCTCGCGAGCGAAGTGGGCGTGCTCGCCAACGCGGTGCAGACGCTCAGCGCGAGCGATTGGCACTCGCGCGATTTCACCTACGCCGGAATTCGCCGGGCGCTCGAATCGCTGATCGCGCATTTTCCGGTGTATCGGCCGTATCTCGATCGCAGGCTCGCGCCGAGCGCGGCCGATCTGCGCGTGATCGATTGGGCCGTCGGCCGTGCGAAGAAAGCCGCCGGCGCGGTGGACACGTCGGTGTTCGATTTTCTGGGCAAGCTGCTCAAGGGTGAGCTCTGTGCGCCCGATTCGGGCTACGACGCCGAGCTTGCCTTGCGTGCGGCCCAGCGCTTCCAGCAGCTGTCGGGTCCGGCGATGGCGAAAGGACTCGAAGACACCAGTTTCTATCGGCACTTTCGCCTGCTCGCGCACAACGAAGTCGGTGGCGATCCGCGTCGTTATGCGGTCACGGTGTCGGCGTTTCACCGCGCCAACGAAGAGCGGCTCAGGAAGTTTCCGGCCGACATGCTCGGCGCGACCACGCACGACACCAAGCGTGGCGAAGACGCGCGCATGCGCATCGCGGCGCTGTCCGGCATGACGGCCGAGTGGGGCAGGCGGGTGTCGGCGTGGACGCGTGCGAACCGGCGCTGGGTCGGCGAACACGAGGGCGAAGCCGCGCCTGATCGCAATCACCAGTACTACTTCTATCAAACGCTCGTCGGTGCCTGGCCGATGGAGCTGCGCGTCGACGACGTGGACGGCGCGGCAGCGCTCGCCGAGCGCGTCATCGAGGCGATGCTCAAGGCCGTGCGCGAAGGCAAGGAGCGTTCGAGCTGGACCAATCAGGTCGCGGCTTACGAGGACGCGGTGCGCAGCTTCGTTCGCGGCGCACTCGATGCGAGCAAGCCGAATGCCTTCCTGCTCGACTTTGCCGAATTCATGCAGCGCGTCGGTGCGCTCGGCGCACTCAACTCGCTGTCGCAGACGCTGCTGCGGCTGACCATGCCGGGCGTGCCCGACCTCTATCAGGGGTCCGAAAGCTGGCAGCTGTCGATGGTCGATCCGGACAATCGGCGGCCGGTCGATTACGCGAGACTGCGTGAGCAGCTGGCGGAGCTGCGCAAGGAATCGAATCCCGCGGCGCTCATGCAGCGTTGGGCCGATGGCTTGCCCAAGCTCCATCTCGTGCAGCGCGTGCTGGAGTTGCGCAGGCGAAAGCCGCTGCTGTTCGCCGCGGGCGTGTACCGGCCGTTGGCCGCACAGGGCGAACGTGCGGATCACCTGGTCGCCTACGCTCGCGAGGATGACTCCGCGCAGTTGCTCGTGCTCGCTCCGCGGCTATGGCCGGCGCTGCAGCCCGATCCGGCGCAGCCTGCCGACTGGAGAGACACTCAGCTGATGTTACCGAACGGTCAGTACCGAGATCTGCTCAGTGATCGTGTCGTCAACGGTGGCGCACGAAACGTGAGCGAATTGCTGTCTGCCTTCCCGGTGGCGTTGCTGCTTCGAGCCTGATCGGCCGCTACAATCGCGGCCCTTTGCCGCTTTTTCTGTCGATCGCCGGAACTTTTGCCCCATGGGCTATTGAAACTGCCGATCGCGAACCCAGAAACAGCTGCATCATCGCCCAGACAGCCGTAGCCAACCTCATCATGACGGATCAAGCCGAGCCCAAACCGACCGAAACCGCCGCCGAAGGCAACGAACTGACCGCTGCGCTGCAGCAGGTCGAAGATCTCAAGAACCAGCTGCAGGCCGCCAAGGAAGCGCACCTGCGCTCGCTCGCCGAACTCGACAATGTGCGCAAGCGAGCCGAACGAGAGATCGATTCGGGCCGCAAGTTCGGCGCCGAAAAGCTGCTCAGCGAGCTGCTCGGCATCGCCGACTCGGTGGACCTGGGTCTGGTCGCAGCCGACAAGCCCGACGCTTCGGCCAAGACCATCGCCGAAGGCCTCGAGCTCACGCGCCGCCAGCTCGTGTCGGTGCTCGAAAAGCACGGCGTGACCGCGGTCGACCCCAAGGGTCTTCCGTTCAACCCTGATTTCCACGAGGCCGTGAGCATGGTTCCTTCGGCCGACGTGGCACCCAACCATGTGCTGACGGTGATGCAGAAGGGCTACAAGCTGCACGAGCGCCTGCTGCGCCCGGCCATGGTCATCGTGGCGCGGGCGCCCTGAGACCGTCGGGCGTGTTCGGCACGTCTTCCAGACAACATTGACACGCGTCATTCCGGGCAGAGCCAAAACCTCTTGAAATGCCCGCAGTGATCAATAGATAAGCGGCAACAGCAATCTTTCGGAGCAACACCACAATGGCAAAGATCATCGGCATCGACCTCGGCACCACCAACTCCTGTGTTGCCATCATGGAAGGCAACAACGTCAAGGTCATCGAGAACAGCGAAGGCGAGCGCACCACGCCGTCCATCGTTGCCTACGCCGACGACGGCCAGATCATCGTCGGCCGCTCGGCCAAGCGCCAGGCCGTGACCAATCCGCACAACACCGTGTTCGCGGTCAAGCGCCTGATCGGCCGCCGCTTCGATGACGCGGTGGTGCAGAAGGACATCAACATGGTGCCCTACAAGATCGCCAAGGCCGGCAACGGCGACGCCTGGGTCGAGATCAAGGGCAAGAAGCTGTCGGCGCCGGAAATCTCCGCGCAGACCCTGCTCAAGATGAAGAAGACGGCCGAAGACTATCTCGGCGAAACCGTCACCGAAGCCGTCATCACGGTTCCGGCCTACTTCAACGACAGCCAGCGCCAGGCCACCAAGGACGCCGGCAAGATCGCGGGCCTGGACGTCAAGCGCATCATCAACGAGCCGACCGCCGCCGCGCTCGCGTTCGGCCTCGACAAGGTCAAGGGTGATCGCAAGATCGCCGTCTACGACCTCGGCGGCGGCACCTTCGACGTCTCGATCATCGAGATCGCCGAAGTCGACGGCGAGCACCAGTTCGAAGTGCTGGCCACCAACGGCGACACCTTCCTCGGTGGCGAAGACTTCGACATGCGCGTGATCGAATACATCGCCGACGAGTTCAAGAAGGAGCAGGGCATCGACCTGCGCAAGGATCCGCTCGCGCTGCAGCGCCTCAAGGAAGCGGCCGAAAAGGCCAAGATCGAGCTGTCGAGCACGACGCAGACCGAAATCAACCTGCCGTACGTGACGGCCGACGCCTCGGGCCCGAAGCATCTCAACCTCAAGCTGACGCGCGCCAAGCTCGAGTCGCTGGTCGACGAACTCATCACCAAGACCATCGAGCCCTGCCGCATCGCGCTCAAGGACGCGGGCCTGAAGGCTTCCGAGATCCAGGAAGTGATCCTGGTCGGCGGTCAGACGCGCATGCCCAAGGTGCAGGACCAGGTCAAGGAATTTTTCGGCCGCGAGCCGCGCCGTGACGTCAACCCGGACGAAGCGGTCGCCGTGGGCGCCGCGATCCAGGGCGCGGTGCTGGCCGGCGACGTCAAGGACGTGCTGCTGCTCGACGTCACCCCGCTGTCGCTGGGTATCGAAACCCTCGGCGGCAAGATGACCAAGCTGATCGAGAAGAACACCACGATCCCGACGCGCAAGTCCGAAACCTTCACCACGGCCGACGACAACCAGCAGGCGGTGACGATCCAGGTCTACCAGGGTGAGCGCGAAGTGGCCTCGGCCAACAAGCTGCTCGGCCGCTTCGACCTGTCGGACATTCCGCCGGCCCCGCGCGGCATGCCGCAGATCGAGGTGACCTTCGACATCGACGCCAACGGCATCCTCAACGTGTCGGCCAAGGACAAGGCGACCAACAAGTCGCAGAGCATCGTCATCAAGGCGAACTCGGGTCTGTCGGACGCTGAAATCCAGCAGATGATCAAGGACGCCGAAGCGCACGCCGAGGAAGACAAGAAGTTCAACGAGCTGATCGGCGCCCGCAACCAGGCCGACCAGCTGATCCACGGCGTCGAGAAGTCGCTCAAGGATCTGGCCGAGCAGGTGCAGGAAGACGAGAAGAAGGCCATCGAAACCGCGATCAGCGAACTGCGCGAAGCCATCAAGGGCAGCGACAAAGACGCCATCGAAGCCAAGACGGCCGCGCTCGGCGAGGCGTCCGGCAAGCTGGCCGAGCGTGCCTACGCCAAGGCCGGCGGTGATGCGGCCGGTGCGGCTCCGGGCGGCGCGCCGGGCGCGTCCAGCAAGGACAGCGACGTCGTCGACGCCGAGTTCACCGAGGTCAAGGACGACAAGAAGTAAGTCGGGGAACGAGAAACGGGAGGCGTGAGACGCGAAAGCGGCCACGTCTCCCGTTTCGTTTTTTCTGACACGAACCTTGCCTGTCCAAACCGCATTCGATCGAACTCACGCCCGATGAGCTTTTTCGCCTCCCGTCTCCCGTTTCACGTCTCCTGGCACCCATGAGCAAGCGCGACTATTACGAAGTTCTCGGCATCAGCCGCCAGGCCACCGACGACGAACTCAAGAAGGCGTATCGCCGCTTGGCCATGAAGCTGCACCCGGACCGCAATCCGGGAAATGCCGAAGCCGAGGAGAAGTTCAAGGAGTGCAACGAGGCCTACGAAGTCCTCATCGATCCGCACAAACGTGCGGTATACGACGAGCACGGCCACGAGGGGCTGTCGCGCGGCGGCGGTGGCGGCTTCGGCGACATGGGCGGCGGTTTCTCGGACATTTTCGGGGATGTCTTTTCCGACATCTTCGGCGGGGGAGGCGGCGGACGCCGCAGCGGGCCGCGTCGCGGTGCAGACCTGCGCTACATGATGGATCTCACGCTCGAGCAGGCGGTGTTCGGCTCGGCCGAGACCATCCGCATTCCAACACTCAACGATTGCGAAACCTGCCACGGGCACGGCACCGCCGACGGCAAGGCGCCGCCCAAGTGCAGCACCTGCGGTGGTGCCGGCCAGGTGCGCGTGCAGCAGGGCTTCTTCGTGCTGCAGCAGACCTGCCCGCATTGCCGCGGCCGCGGAACCCAGGTCACCGATCCGTGCAAGAGCTGCCGCGGCGCCGGCAAGCTGCGCAAGGAGAAGACGCTCGAGGTCAAGATTCCGGCCGGCGTCGACACCGGCGACCGTATTCGCCTGACCGGCGAGGGCGAGCCCGGCGAAAAGGGCGCCCAGCCGGGTGATCTCTACGTGCAGGTCAACGTCAAGCCGCACGAATTCTTCGAACGCGATGGCAGCGATCTGTACTGCACGGTGCCGATCGACTTCGTCACCGCCGCGCTCGGGGGCGAGCTCGACGTTCCGACGCTGGCCGGCAGGGCCCAGCTCAAGCTTCCCGAGGAAACCCAGACCGGCAAGGTGTTCCGCCTGCGCGGCAAGGGCGTGAAGTCGGTGCGCGGCGGTCCGGTCGGCGATCTGCTGTGCACCGTCGTCGTCGAAACCCCGGTCAAGCTGACCAAGCGCCAGCGTGAGCTGCTGCGCGAGCTGGGCCAGACCCTGCAGGGCGAAGACGGTGCAGGACACAGCCCCGAATCGGCCTCCTGGCTCGATCGCGCCAAAAAATTCTTCGGCGCCGACGCGCGCTAAGATGTTGGCGCCGCGGCGGCGGGTCTTGTGTTGTCGAGACCCGCTGTGACGGCTTGCACAGGCTTATCAAGCGCTTGCATCTCCAATCTCGATTAAGCCCGCGGTAGCTTTTGTCTACTGATACTTCGTTCATTTCCCGAAACAATACGGGTCGCCGGATGTCGCCGGTTGCCTGCGCTCTCGAAGCTTGCCGCAGCAGGACGCTATCGGCATTGAAATCAACACGTTTCCTCTTTACTTTAAAGAGATAAGTCAAAGACCACGTGCCGTACGCCCTGCGTTTGGCGGCCCGTATCTGGGAGTGCGCATGAGCGACGTCGATCAGGGAAGCCTGCAGTACTTTCAGTCCAGGGCCTGTAACTCCCAATGGGCGGGATTCCTGCGTGCCTTGGCCGAAGAACTCATGCAGCAGATGCCCGTCGAAGAATTGCGGGCTTTCTTTTTCGTGATCGGCGGTCGCATCGCCACACAGAATCCGCTACCGGGCGGGGCCAGTCTGGCCGATCTCGAATCCAACGCGAATGCCTATTTCAACAAGCTTGACTGGGGTTGGGTCAAGGTTCGAGACCTGCAGTCGTCGCTCGAATTCGCGCATTCCTGCGCGCCATTGCGTCAGGCCTTCGGCGACAACGCGCTGAGTTGGGCTTCTGGCGTGCTCGAAGGTCTGTACGCGACCTGGCTGCGTCAGGTCGGTGCAGCGAACCAGCTCGAGTTGCATCAGATCGGTGGTGCCGAGGGAGCCGTGGATACGCTGCGTTTCCGGCTCGCGCACCCCAGCTACTTTGCTTGATCGGTTGGAGCTCGAGGCCATGGCCGACCGCAGCGACGACATCAAACAGCTGTTCTCCCATCTCGGCCTGAACCCGGGCGATTACCAGGAGATGCGCGAAAAAACGCGCGCACTCTCGCGTGGCACCGAAGACGCTCGGGTGCAGGCGGCTGCGAACACGCGCCATGCAGCGGAAGCCGCCACCTCCAAGGCTCAGCAGGCGCCGGCCTTTCCGCCGACCGTGAGGCTCAACCCCTTGATCACGCGCATGCCGGCTGCCGGCAGCGAGGCGGCCCAGCGCTGGCCCTTGCTCAAGGCGGCGGTCGAGACGCCGACGCGCGTCGCCCAGCGCTCCGAGCCGCCCGTGGCTCAGACGCCAGCGGCCTCGACTCCGGACTCGGCCCGGTCGCCCGGCAGCGCCAACGAAGTGACGACCCTGCTCCAGGCCGTCGAACAGGCCAAGGCACTGGAGCGCGCAGAGAGCGATGCGATCGAGCGCACGACTCGTCGGGTCGTCGAAGAATTGCAGCGTCATCGGGTCCCGCCCCAGGAGACCGAGCGCGAGAGTGCTCAGGCTACTCCGCAGGCTGCGGCCGCTCAGCTTCGATCCACCTCGCCAACGCAGGGCAGCACCGCCACGGCTACTGCCGAAGCCCCCAAAACGAGCTTTTTCCAGAAGCCCGGCGCCCGCCCTCGGACCGAGGCGACCGTCGCCGCCCCGGCTTCCGCGGCGCCCGCATCCGAATCCGCTGCCGCATCGGCCGCTTCCGGGTCCGAACTGCAGAGCGCTTTCCAGCGCCTGTCCGATCCCGAGCGCATCCCGCCGCAACGCTTCTCGCGACTGAAGTTCAACTACCGCGCCGCCGAGGCGCCGTCCAAGCCCAAGAAGCTCAAGGAAGAGAATTTGGAAGACGTCTTCAGCCGTATTTCCGGTCCGCCGAAATCTCGCTGATGCTCGCCAGGCGCCAGCCATGACGGCCGCGACAGCAGCTGCGACGGTGGTCGCGGTCGTTTCTCCGAAGGGTGGGGTCGGCAAGACGACCGTGGTGGCCAACCTCGCGACGGCGCTGCTGGATGGTGGCCGTCCGGTGACGGTGGTCGACCTCGATCCGCAGAACGCTTTGAGGCTGCATCTGCAGATGTCGCTCGACGAATCGCGTGGTATCGCGGTCCAGGCCCTGCAGGGCCTGCCGCTCGCACAGGCCTGTTTCGACAGCCCGCAGGGGCTCACGGTATTGCCTTACGGGACGCTCGCGGAGTCCGACCGCCGGGATTTCGAGCGCATGCTCGACGGCGATCCGACCTGGCTTTCGCGTGCGCTGGCCGAGCTTCCGCTGCCTGCGGGCTCGCTGGTGCTGCTCGATACGCCACCGGGTGGCTCGGTCTACCTGCAGCAGGCGCTGACGGCGGCACGCTTCGCCCTGCTGGTGCTGTTGCCGGATGCGGCGTCCTTCGTCACCATCGCGAGCATGGAACGCTGGCTGGATGACTACAGCCGTCCTCGGCCGGAGTTTCTTGGGGGCTATTACCTGGTCAATCGCATGAACAACGCGCGCGCGCTGTGCCGCGACGTGCTCAATGCGATGAACCGCGAGCTCGGTCCTCGCATGGCACCGCACAAGCTGCATTTCGACGCGGCGATCGAAGAGGCGCTGGCTTCGCAGCTGCCGGTTTCGCGCTACGCCCCCGACTCGGTGGCGACGCGCGATTTCTCCGCCGTTGCCGGCTGGCTCTCCGAAAAGGTCTGAACATGGCATTCGGCTTTGCCAATCGCGACATCGACCGTCTGATCGAGCGCTTCGTCGAGCGCCCGCTGTGGGACCATCCATGGGCGCTTACGGTGGCCCTGCTGGTCTGTCTGATTCCGATCTACGTCGTGATCGTGGTGCCGTTGCCGCTGCAGTGGCAGGCACTGTTCGCGATCTCGATGTTCCTCGCCGCGACCTGGCTCAACCGCATCGAAGGGCGACTGGTCTCGCTCGTGCTGATGGCGATCTCGGTGCTCGTGAGCACGCGCTACATGTACTGGCGCATCACCGAGTCGGTCGGATTCAAGACCCACTCGCTCGTCGACAATGCCTTCGCGATCGGCCTGATCCTGGCCGAGCTCTACGCATACACGGTGCTGGTGCTCGGTTATTTCCAGGTGTTGTGGCCGCTGCAACGCAAGCCCGCGCCGATTCCGATGGCGCTGGCCGAGTGGCCGACGGTCGACATCTACATTCCGACCTACAACGAGCCGCTCAAGGTCGTACGCCCGACCGTGCTCGCGGCGCTGGCGATGGACTGGCCCAAGGATCGCTTCCGCGTTTACGTGCTCGACGACGGTCGTCGGCAGGAGTTTCGCGATTTCTGCGCCGCCGTGGGCGCGACCCATATCACACGCAACGATTCCAAGCACGCCAAGGCCGGCAATCTCAACCGCGCCATGGAGAAGACCGCCGGCGAATACATCGCGATCTTCGATTGCGATCATGTGCCGACACGCTCTTTCCTGCAGATCACGCTCGGATGGTTCCTGCGCGACCAGCGCCTGGGCATGCTGCAGACGCCTCACCACTTCTTCTCGCCTGATCCGTTCGAGCGCAACCTCGGTACCTTCCGCAAGGTTCCGAACGAAGGCGAGCTGTTCTACGGCTTGTTGCAGGACGGCAACGATTTCTGGAACGCGACCTTCTTCTGCGGATCGTGCGCGGTGCTGCGCCGGACCGCGCTGCAGGAAGTCGGCGGCATCGCAGTCGAAACCGTGACCGAAGACGCGCACACCGCGCTCAAGATGCATCGCCTGGGCTGGAACACGGCCTACATCAACCTCGCGCAGGCGGCCGGCCTGGCCACCGAATCGCTGTCGGCGCACGTCGGCCAGCGTATCCGCTGGGCGCGCGGAATGGCGCAGATCTTCCGCGTCGACAACCCGCTGCTCGCCAAGGGGCTCAACTGGGGACAGCGGCTCTGCTACACCAACGCGATGCTGCACTTCTTCTACGGCCTGCCGCGCATCGTGTTCCTGACCGCGCCGCTGTCGTATCTGTTCTTCGAAGCGCACATCATTCAAGCGGGCGCCTTGCTGATCCTGGCGTACGCGGCGCCGCACATCATGCACGCCAACCTCACCAATTCGCGCCTGCAGGGGCCGTTCCGGCATTCGTTCTGGGCCGAGGTCTACGAGACGGTGCTGGCGACTTACATTTTGATGCCGACGCTGCTCGCACTGATCAACCCCAAGCTCGGTACGTTCAACGTGACCGCCAAGGGCGGCCTGGTGCAGAACGAGTATTTCGATCGCGACATCGCCAAGCCCTACGTGATGATCCTGATGGCCAACGTGGTCGGCGTGATCGTGGGCATCGGCCGAATGCTGTACTGGAACACCCACGAGCTCGACACCGTGGTGCTCAACCTGTTCTGGACCGCGTACAACATCCTGATCGCGGGCGCCGCGCTGTCGGTGGCCTGGGAATCGCGCCAGATCCGCTCGGCGATTCGCGTGGAGGCCGAACTCGCGGCGGTGGTGCGGGCCGCGGACGGCACCGAGGTCCAGGCGGTGACGAGCGATCTTTCCGAAGGCGGCGTTGCGGTGAAACTTTCGCAGAAGCTCGATCTGCCGGTCGGCACGCTGGTGCAGATCGCGCTCGCTCCGGAATACCGCGTAGTGTGGATTGACGGCAAGGTGACGCGCTCCACGGGCGATATCCTGGCCATGCAGTTCGAGCCGATGGATCTGCGCCAGGAAAGCCAGCTCATCTACGCCATTTTCGGGCGCGCGGATGCCTGGGTGCGCTGGGCCGAGAATCGCCCGAACGACGACATGAAGAAATCGTTCCTGCAGGTGCTCAGGCTCGGCCTCGCCGGCACCTTGAGAATGACGCAAGTGATATTCGAGTCCGCAATCAAAGAAATGAAAAAGTCCATGGAAAAAGTCATGCGCGGGATCAAGACGGGCAAAACGACCGCGGCAGGCATTGCGCTCGCGGTGATGGTGAGCCTGGCCGCGATCAGCCCGAAAGCATCGGCACAGGACGGCACCACCGCTGGCTTCTCGTCGGTCAACCTGCCTTCCGGCGCGATGCCGGTCAGTGGCCCGGCGACCGAGGCGGTGAGCTCGGCCCCGAATTCGCGTCGCCTGACTTTCCGCGACATGGGCATGCAGCGCCCGATCCGCCTGCGCGGCGTGCAGGGCGAATACGCGATTCCGCTGTCGGTCCGCGACGACGAACTCATCACCAAGGCCAAGCTGCGCATCCGCTTCGCGCATTCGCCGGCGCTGCTGTTCAACATTTCGCATCTCAACGTGCTCGTGAACAACGAGCTCGTCGGCACGATCCGCGTTTCGGAAGAGACCGCCGGCGGCGCCGAGCGCGAGATCGACGTCGATCCGCGACTGTTCGTGCAGTACAACCAGATCGGCCTGCAGGCCATCATGTCGTACACGATGGATTGCCAGAACCCGGTCGATTCGAGCCTCTGGACCATCGTCAGCAACACCTCCTCGCTCGAGCTCGAAGTGCAACCGCTGGCGCTGCCGAACGATCTCAAGATGCTGCCGCAGCCGTTCTTCGATCCGCGCGATTCGCGCCGCCTGACGCTGCCGTTCGTGTTCACCGCGCCTCCGGGGCCGCAGGAGCTCGAGGCCGCTTCGGTCGTCGCGTCGTGGTTCGGCTCGATCGCCACCTATCGCTCGGCCAGCTTCCCGGTCTACATCAACCAGCTGCCGCCGCAGGGCCACGCGGTGGTGATCTCCAGCAACGGCGTGTTGCCCGAAGGCGTGGCGATTCCGGGTGGCGGCAGCGGCGGCAAGATCAGTGTGGTCGACAATCCGCGCGCTCGCGGCGGCAAGCTGCTGACGGTCACCGGCAGCGACGGCGGTTCGCTCAATGCGGCGGCGCGTGCGCTGACGCTCGGCTCGCAGGCGCTGGTCGGCGAATCGGTTTCGGTACGCGAGTTCACCGAGCCGGAAGAGCGCAAGGCCTATGACGCGCCGCGCTGGCTGCCGACCGATCGTCCGGTGCAGGTCGGCGAGATCGTCGAGCCCTATGCGCTGGAGGCCAGCGGCCAGTATCCGGAGGCCATTCGCATTCCGTTCCGCCTGCCGCCGGACCTCTTCACCTGGCGCGGCGACGGCATGAAGCTGCACCTCAAGTACCGCTACACGCCGACCATCGGCACCAAGTCCACGCTCAACGTGAACAGCAACGGCGAGTTCGTCTCGGCCGTGCCGCTGCAGGCCACCGGCGAGGATCAGGCCGCCGCCGATCGCATCAACCTGCCGTTCGCCGCGCAGACCGATTCGGTCAACAGCTCCACCGTCTACGTGCCCGAGTACAAGTTCGGCGCCGAGAACACCCTGATGTTGCAGTACTACTTCGAGCGCAAGAAGGAAGGCCCTTGCCGCGATGTGGTGCTCGACAACCTGCGCGGCTCGATCGATCAGGATTCGACCATCGACGTGTCGGCCTACCCGCACTACACGCATCTGCCGAACCTGGCGCTGTTCGCCAACGGCGGCTTCCCGTTCTCGAAGTATTCGGACCTCGCGCAGACCGCGATCGTCGTGCCGGACAGCGTCGGGGCGAAGGATGTCGAGGCCCTGCTGACGGTGATGGGCCGCATCGGCAACGCCACCGGCATGCCGGCGTATCGATTCAAGTTCGGCCGCGCTTCGGACATCGCGCAGTTCAGCGACTTCGACATCCTGGTGATCGGCAGCGGCACCAACCAGCCGTTGCTCGAACAATGGGCCGATTACATGCCGATCACCGTCTCGGGCGGGGTGACGCGCCTGCGCGTGGTCGGCCCGGTCGAGCGCATCCGCGCGCGCTGGGAAGATCGCGACATCGACGCGGCCACCGAGCACGCGGGCCGCGTGATCCTGCAGGCCGGCCGCTCGCTCGCAGTGATGATGAGCTTCGAGTCGCCGATGTCCTCGGGTCGCACGGTAGTGGTGATCACCGCGGGCGATGGCGATCGTCTCGCCGAACTCGCGAACGTGCTGACCGACCCGGGCAAGACGCAGTTCCTGCGCGACGACCTCGTGCTGCTCAACGGCGATGAGATCAATCACTACCAGATGGGTAGCCAGTACACGGTCGGCAAGCTGCCGGTGTTCATGGCCCTGCGCTGGTGGTTCGCGCAGCAGCCGGTGGTGCTCGCCTTCATCGCGCTGTTCGCGGCGCTGATCGTGGCGCTGGTGCTCTATCGCACGCTGCGTCGCATGGCCGTGGTGCGCAAGAACCCCGGTCACTAAGGGCCAGGCCGTCTTCGAGTGAAAGCCTTTCTGGTCACGCTGGGCGTCCTGCTCGCGCTGGCGGCGGTCGCCGCCGGCTGGGCCTGGCGCAGCTACGGTCCCTGGCGTGAGTGGGAAAGCTTCGCTGCCCATTTCATCCAGCCGGACGGCCGTGTGGTCGACATCACGGCCGGGGCTCGCAGCACCTCGGAAGGGCAGGCTTACTCGCTGTTCTTCTCACTCGTGGCGAACGACCGGACGCGCTTCGAGAAGATTCTGCTGTGGACGCAGGACAACCTGGCCGACGGCGATTTCGCCAGGCGGCTTCCGGCCTGGCTCTGGGGCCAGAAGCCGGACGGAAGCTGGGGCATCATCGACGACAACTCGGCCAGCGATGCCGACATCTGGCTCGCCTACACGCTGCTCGAGGCTGGAAGGCTCTGGAACAACGCGCGCTACACCGAGACCGGACGGCTGATTCTCGGGCTCGTCAAGGAGCAGGAGATCAAGCCGGTCGGCGGCTGGGGCCGGCTGTTGTTGCCGGCTACGCGCGGCTTCGAACTTGAAAACGGCCGCTTCAGGCTCAACCCGAGCTACTACGTGCGCTTCCAGTTCGAGGCCCTCGCGCGTGCCGATCCGCAGGGGCCGTGGCGCGAGGTGGGCGGCAACTGTGAACGCGTACTGGCCGCAGCGACGAGCAAGGGGCTGGCGCCCGACTGGTTCATCGTCGACGGGAACAACCAGGTTTATCCAGACAGCAGCAATGCCAATGTCGGCAGCTACGATGCGATCCGCGTGTACCTGTGGGCCGCACTGTCGTCGGCCTCCGACCCCGGCGCCGTCCGGCGCGTCAGCGATTACGCCCGGCTGGTCGACGGGCTCGGCTACGCACCCGAATTCGTCGATGTGCAGACCGCCGAGGTCCGGGGTGGCCAGCCGATCGGTTTCGCCGCCGCCGTATTGCCCTACCTCGATCAACTGGGCGAGGATAGGGCGCTGAAAAAACAGAAAAAAAGAATCAGCGAACAGCGCGTCGCGGGGCTGCTGGGGCAGCCGGCGCATTACTACGATCAAGTGCTGGCCCTGTTTGGTGAGGGAGCACACACGCGACGCTTTCGGTTCGAAGCCGATGGGCGTGTGACGGTGAGATGGGAAAGCCTATGGGTGGGATTGTGAGCACGTCCGCAGCGGTCCGCGCCGCTTTCTTCGCCACGGCCCTGTGGGCCTTGCCGACCATGGTGGCGGCCCAGGCATCGATCGACCAGCTGGCCGTGCAGGCCAAGTACTGGGAAGACAAAGGGCGCTATGACCTGGCCAAGGATTCCTGGCTCAAGTTGTTGCGCGTGAGTCCAAACAGCCCGACGGCGCTATCAGGCCTCGCGCTCGCCGAGGCCAAGAGCAACCGTGCGGCCGCCGCGCAGGTCTATCTCGACCGTCTGCGCGAGACGCAGCCCGATTCGCCGGACATCCGCAAGATCGAGGACGCGATCCGCAGCGGTGCCTACGACCAGAGCAAGCTCGAAGCTCCGCGCACGCTGGCCCGCCAGGGCAAGTTCGACGACGCCGTGGCTGACTACAAACGGGCTTTCGGCAATCAGATTCCCGAGGGGCGCCTGGGCCTGGAGTACTACCAGACGCTCGCAGGCGCCAAGGATGGATGGGAGCCGGCCCGGCAAGGCATCGCCAGGCTCGCGGCCGCCAACCCGGGCGAGCCGGTCTACCAGCTCGCGCTGGCCCAGCACCTGACCTACCGCGAGGAAACCCGCCGCGAAGGCATCGCCAGGCTCGCCGAGCTTTCGCGCGGTGAATCGGGCGTGGCGGTTCCGGCCCAGCAGGCCTGGCGACAGGCGCTGATCTGGCTCGGCGCCAAGCCGGGTGAGGAAAAGCTCTACCAGACGTATCTGGCCGATCACCAGGACGCCCAGGTTGCGGCCAAGCTCGAAACCCTGCGCAGCAACCGCACCGCTCAGGCACCGGCGGCCTCATCGGGCTTCGTCGGACCGGGGCAGGGCGGCTATCCGGGACGCGTCGAACCGCGCGAGCCGACCGCCGAAGAATTGCGCGGCCAGGCGATCAAGCAGGCCTACGACAAGCTCAACGAGGGCGAGCTGACCGAGGCCAATTCGCTGTTCGAGGGCCTGGTCGCCCAGTATCCGGACAGCGACGACGCCATGGGCGGTCTGGGCATCGTGCGCTTGCGCCAGGAACGCTACGGCGAGGCGCGCTCGTACCTGCAGCAGGCTTCGCAGATGGCGCCCAAGCGCGCGAGCCGCTGGACCGAAGCGCTGTCGAGCGCCCGCTTCTGGGAGCAGGTGCGCGGCGCGGCTGCGGCTCGCGAGGCCGGCAACACCGATCAGGCGGTGGCGATGCTGCGGTCGGCGATCGCGTCCGATCCGCAGATCGCCGCCAAGGAACCCTCGGTCAAGGCCACGCTCGCCGACATCCTCAACGAGGCCGGCGATGTCGAACAGGCCGAGCAGCTGTATCGCGAAATCCTCGCGCAGACCCCGAACGACGTCAGCGCCACGCGCGGCCTGGTCGGCGTGCTCGTCAAGCGTGGTCGCATCGGCGAGGCGCTGAACCTGGCCGAACGCCTGCCGCAGGCGCAGAAGGACGAACTCGGCAACCTCGGTTCGCTGAAGGGCCAGTACCTGCGCGATCAGGCCAAGCTCGCGAGCGACGCGCACGACGATGCCCAGGCCGAGCAGCTGCTCAAGCAGGCCCTGCTCGAAGATCCCGAAAGCCCGTGGACGCGCCTCGACCTGTCGCGCATCTACCAGCGCCAGAAGCGCACGCGCGAGGCCAATACGCTGATCGACGGCCTGCTCACGGGCGGCAAGGCGATGCCCGAAGCCCTGCAGATCAAGGCCCTGCTGCTCGCCGAGCAGGACAACTGGCTCGAAGGCCTGCAGACGCTCGAGCAGATTCCGTACGACAAGCGCACGCAGGCGATGGCCGATCTGCAGCGTCGCATGTGGGTGCGCTACCAGACCTCGCGCGCCAGCGTGCTCGCTCGCTATGGCCGCCCGCAGGACGCCGCCGCGATCCTCGCCCAGGTCGAGCCCTATGCGCAGGATTCTCCGGAGCTACTCGGCGCCATGGCGACCGCGCTGGCCGACGTCGGCCAGGACGGCCGCGCGCTCAACTACATCCGCCAGGCACTGTCGCGCCAGTCGGCGCCCGACGTCGGCCTGCGGCTGCAGTACGCCGGCCTGCTGTTCAAGCTGCGCCAGGACGCCGAGTTCGAAGTGGTGATGGAAGAGCTCGTCAAATATCGCGACCTGACCGAACAGCAGTCGATGGACCTCGCCAACCTGCGCGTCGCCTACCGCCTGCGCCAGGCCGATCTGGTGCGCGAAGAGGGCAACCTGGCCCGCGCCTACGAGTACCTCGACCCGCTGCTCAAGGTGAACCCGAACGATCCGCGGCTGATCATGGCGCTGGCCCGCCTGTACACCGATGCCAAGGAGCACGAGCGCGCGGCCGAGCTGTACCGCCGGGCGCTCGAGACCGATCCGAACAACCTCGACGCCTACAAGGGGGCGGTCGGATCGGCACTCTCGCTCAATCAGATCGACGAGGCCCAGGCCCTGCTCGACCGGGCGATCACGCTCGATCCTCAGAACCCGCGTCTCTACGCACTCGCCGCGCGTGCGGCCCGCGCGCGCGGCGAAGACGGCCGCGCCCTGCAGCTTTATCAACAGGCGCTCAGGCTCGATCAGGAGCGCGGCGGAGACAGCGAGTTCGGCGGCGACAACCGCTACACCCCGCAGCTCTACCTGCTCGATCCGACGACCAGCCCGGTCAATGCGCCGAGCTACGGCGGCGGCTATTCCAAGGCCGATCGGGCGCTCGCTCCGGCCGTCGTCGTGCCAACCGAAGTCGCGGCGCTGGCTCCGGCGCCCAAGCCCATCGCTGCCCGACACGATCGGCAGCCCCCCGCGCCAGGGCCGCGCGCTCCGGCCAACGCCGGACGGCTCGTCGCGGCGGCGATGGGGGCCGATCATGCAAGGCCGCTTCCGGCCGCCGTCACGGCGCCGAAGAAACCGAGCCTGCCGCGCCAGCAGGGTGACTACACTCTGGTGGTGATGCCGCGCTGGTGGAAGCAGGGACGCCTGATCAAGGTGTCGACCGAATCCGAAGCGCGCCAGACCGTGCAGCGTTCGCGCTACGGCGATGTGGTGCAGGTTCCGGGCGCGCCGTCGGCGGGTAGCCCGGCCTGGGTGCAGACCGCCCCCGATCGTTACAGCTACACCCTGCAGTCGCCGAGCGGCGGTGCAGCCAGCGTTCCAAATGGGGCCGCGCAGGGCAGCGTGCCGGAGCGGTCGGTTCGGCAGGTCCAGCCGTATCCGCAGCAGGCCCCGAGCAGCGTGCCGAGCTACGTGCCCCGGCAGCTGGCTCCGAGCACCCAGCTCAGCGTTCCCAGCCGAGCGCGCCCTCGCGAATCGTTTCGCGACGAGATGCTGCGCAACATGGACGAGATCAACGGCGTCGAGCAGGCCCCCCAATATGTCGCTCCGCAGCAGGCTCCCGTGCAGTCTGTTCCGGAATATCCGCGTTATTCGCAGACTCCGGCCACCGGCCCGCGCTATCCGGGCGCCGCCGCGCGGGCCCAGCAGACCCAGCAACTCCAGGCTTATCCGGTGCAGCAGGCTCCCGTGCAGACCTATGTGTCGCCGGCTCCGGCCCCGGTTTATTCGGCCGCGCCGGGCGTCGGCGCGACCGAGCAGGAATATCGCCAGCAGGGCCTGCGCGTGCTGCCCGGCCAGACGCGCGAGGTGATCACCACGGCGCCGCAGCCGGTTTACGTGCAGCCGGCCCCGGTGCAGCCGCCGCTGCAGATCGCCCCGGCCCCGTCGCCGATCTATCCGTCCGCCCAGCCGCTCTACGGCGTGAGCCCGTCGCCGCCCGGGCCGGTCGACCTGCGGTCCGATCCGGTGCTGTCGACGCCGGATTTCGTGCTCGAGCGCCGGCGCATGGCGGCCAACCCGCCCAACGAAGTGTTGCGCGAGATCGCCGACATCAACGCCAAGCGCACCGCCTGGGCCTCGTTCGGGCTCGGCGTGCGCAGCCGCGATGGCCAGTCGGGCCTCGATCGCCTGAGCGATATCGAAACGCCGATCGAATTTTCGGTTGCCGGCATCAATGCCGGCCGTTTCCGCCTGCGCGCGGTTCCGGTGTTTCTCGATGCCGGCAGCCTCTCGGGACAGCAGGTTCCGCTGTTCGGCCAGGCGGCGCTCGCGACCGCGATTCCGGACGGCTACAGCCGGGCCCAGGACGAATCGGGCATCGCCGTCGGGGCGGTCTACTCGATCGCCGACTTCACCGCCGACATCGGCAGCAGCCCGCTAGGCTTTCCGGTCGAAACCCTGGTCGGCGGCCTCAACTGGAGGCCGAGTCTCGGCGCGGTGAGCTTCAAGCTCGACCTGTCGCGCCGATCGGTGACCGACAGCCTGCTGTCCTACGCCGGTGCGGTCGATCCGCTCACGGGCGACACCTGGGGCGGCGTGACCAAGACTGGCGGCCGCCTCGATATGGCCTACGACCTCGGCCAGTACGGCGTCTACGCCAACGGCAGCTACCACGTGCTCGACGGCGAGAACGTGGCCCGCAACAGCGTCTACGAGATCGGCGGCGGCTTCTACGCGCGCGCGCTCGAGAAGCGCGACATGCGCGTGACCTGGGGGCTCAACGTCACCACCTTCTTCTACGACAAGAACCTGCGCCGCTTCACCTGGGGCCACGGCGGCTACTTCAGCCCGCAGAGCTATTTCGCGGTGGCGATTCCGGTGGAATGGTCGGGCGGTCGCGGGCGCTTCTCGTACAAGCTCAATGC
Source organism: Hydrocarboniphaga effusa AP103 (assembly GCF_000271305.1). Taxonomy (GTDB): domain Bacteria; phylum Pseudomonadota; class Gammaproteobacteria; order Nevskiales; family Nevskiaceae; genus Hydrocarboniphaga; species Hydrocarboniphaga effusa. The sequence goes on along the minus strand of NZ_AKGD01000001.1, from coordinate 448,101 downwards.
CGCGCTCGGCATCCAGTCGTTCAAGGAAGACGGCGCCGCCGCATTCCCGAACGATTCGGCGCTGCAGGCCGCCCTGGAGCAGCGCATCATCGATGCGATCGACGAGAGCGAGGACGGCACCACCACGCTGGTCGCCGGCTACTCGGGGCAAAACTCGACCGGCATCGGCTTCAACTTCGGCGGCGCCTTCGAATACCTGATCGCGCCGAACCTCGCCGCTGGCGCGCGCTTCGGGGTCGACAACGCACGCGATTACGAAGAGGCCCAGGCCCTCGGCTATATCCGCTTCTACTTCTCCGGCCAGCGCTCGGCCTCCCGGCCGCCCAATTCGCTGCTGCCTTATTACGATTTCGGAGACCCGACGCTATGACGCGCCTGCTCATCGCCGTTGCCCTGCTCGGCTCCATGACGGCCTGCGCCACCGACACGCTGAGCCCGCAGCCGACCTCGGCCACTCCGCCGCCGTTCCAGACCGGAGCGGGCGGAGCCTACGCGATCGGCGGCCCGGCCTACGCGCCTGATGGTTTCGACAGCAAGGGGCGCACGAACTTCGCTCAGGGCGACGTCGCCGCCGCCGAAGCGAGCTTCGGCCAGGCGGTCGACGTCAACCCGTTCGATCCGATCGCGCTGAACAATCTCGCGGTCACCAAGACCGAAGCCGGCCAGTTCCACGAAGCCCTGTCGCTGTTGCAGCGTGCCGAACGTCTGGCCCCGCAGAACACCGAGATCGCGGCCAATCTGGCTCGCCTGCGCAGCTGGAACCAGAACTACGCGATGCAGGACGGCAGCGTGCTCGGCCAGGCGGGCGTCGATATGGACACGTTCAAGAACCTGCCGCCGCAGCCGCCGGAACTCTGGGACACGCGCACCACGCGCTGAGTAAGCTGCTGCGCTCGGCATCTCGTCCGAGGGCGGTGCTCGGAATGCTCACGTGCTACCCGTACGTTCCGCTTCCTGCGCTCCGTCCTCGAACGACCTGCCATCGCTCACAACGCTTATTCGCAGAGCGCCTCTCTTCAGGCGCGTTGATCACGCTTCCAAGGCATCGAACAGCGCGAGATATTCCTTGGTCACGCGGTGCGAGCCGTCGAGGAAGACCAGCGGCTTGTGCTTCTCGTGGCTCTCCTTGACCTTCACCGAACTTGACAGCGTCTGTGCGAGCAGCGGCCGGCCCTCGGCCTTGAGCTCCTCGACGACGCGCGCCGGCAGGCTCGCGCGCGGTTGGAACTGGTTGACGACGATGCCCTCGATCGCCAGATCGTCGTTGTGATCGGCGCGAATCTCCTGGATGTTGTCGATCAGCGTGTAGAGCGCCTGGCGCGAGAATTCGTCGCAGTCGAACGGAATCAGCACGCGGTCGGCGGCGATCAGCGCCGAGCGCGAATAAAAGTTCAGCGCCGGCGGGGTGTCGATGAACACCGCGTCGTAGCCTTTGATCTTCCTGAGCGCGTCGCGCAGCTTGTAGATCTTCTGCTTGGCCTCGAGTTTGACGATGAGCTCTTCCAGGCGCGGATCGGCAGCGACGACTTCGAGATTGTCGAACGGCGTTGCGGTGGCGTAGCTCACGAACGGCGGCGATTGCAGCGAGAACGACAGTGTCGATTCGAAAAAATCGGCGACCGAGCGCTCCGCTTTCACGCCGCGGCCGAGCAGATACTGCGAGGAATTGCCCTGCGTATCGAGATCGACCACGAGCGTGCGCAGCCCGCGCGAGGCGGCGATGGCAGCGAGATTGCAGACGATGGTGGTCTTGCCCACGCCGCCCTTCTGATTGAACACGACCCGTTTGATCATCGGCTTGTCTCTGAATGTTCCTATCGAACCATGGCTGCGCGGCAGACGGCGCCGCTGCGTCACCTTAGTGGATCGGCACGGCTGCAAGCACTGACTCCGCTGACACCCCTCGCGAAATTCAGAGCAGGGTCAATGCCACAATAGCGCATGCCCATTGCCAGAATGCGATCCACCGAGATGAATCCGCCGCCAACCTTGCCCTGGGACGTCGCCGCCCCGTTCACGCAGAAAGTCGTCGTGGAGCCGCAGCATCTCGATCATTTCCAGCACACCAACAACGTGGTCTATCTGTCCTGGCTCGAACAGGTGGCCTGGGGGCATTCGCAGCGACTCGGGCTGGGATTCGCCGACTACGAGCGGCTCGGCACCGGCTGCGTGGCCCGTCGGCACGAGCTCGATTACCTGGCCGCGACCTTCGCGGGCGATACGCTCTGGCTCGCGACCTGGATCGCCGAAACCGACGCCAAGTTCACCATGTGGCGCGCCTACCAGGTGATTCGCGAGAGCGACCGCAAGACCGTGCTGCGCGGGCGCACCCAATGGGTGTGCGTCGACATGAAGAGCGGACGGCCCAGGCGCATGCCGCCCGAGTTCGTCAGCGCCTACCAGCCGGTGACCGCGTCGGCCGGCTGATCAGGCCGGCAGCCAGAGCAGGCGCGGCGCCTCGCCCAGCTTCGCAGTGACGATCGCGTTCTGATAGAAGCGCGTGCCGAGCTCCATGATCCACACGCGATCGGCGTCGGTGATCAGAAAACCCGGCTCGTCCGGCCATTCCTGCGAAAGATCGACGTTGAGCGCCTGCACCCACTGGCCCGAGCGTGACTCGAGCTCGTAGCGCAGCTGGTTGAAGTAGAACAGGTTGAGTTCCGAGCGCGCGAGTTCGGAGCGCGGGTTGCACGGAGTGATGATGAACCACTCGTTCTTGAGGCCCGTCTCGGCCTGGATCAAGCGCTCGGCCTCGGCATCATATTCGCCGATGCGCAGCGAAACGGTCTGCTGTTCCAGCATGACCTTGTACTCGGTCTTGCGGTAAACCGCTTCCCAGCGCTCACGCACCGATGTGTTCACGATTAGTCCAAAGTTTTTTGAATCCTGAGAGCCTTACTGTACCGCAGCCTGCTCGAGCACCGAGGCGAATATACGACCCAACTCGGGCAATTTGTCGTTGAGGCTGTGGTCGGAATCGAGCAGGTGCAGCGCCGCCTTGTGGCGCCGTGCGAAGCGCAGGCCGCGTTCGTACGGAACGATCTCGTCGCCCCAGCCGTGTACCACGGCGCAGAGATCGGGGATGCCCGCAGGCTCCCGATCCCAGCCCGGAAAGTACAGCGCCGGCGCCAGCAGCATCAACGCGGTGGGACGCAGTGTCTCGCAGGCCATCGCCGACACGTAGCCGCCCATGCTAGACCCTACGAGAACGAGACAGCGGGCCTTCGGTGCGAGGCCGATCAACTGGGACACGCGCACGTCGGGATCGACGGACTGACTATAATCCGGGCTCATCACGTCGAAGCCCTGTTCGCGTGCGATCGCAGCAAGATGCTTGATCTTGATGCCCCACGGGCCGCTTTCCTTGCCATGTGCGAAACAGACGAGCTTGTCGGGAGTCATCGTGTGACCGAGAACCGCGAAGAAGGAGCCACATGATAGCCAAGGCACGCGATCCCGCCGGACGCCGCGCCGGCCGCCGCTCACGCGAGCCCGTCGACATCCGGCTGACCGTGGCCTTCCGCTTCGGTGACGAGCCCGGCGAGCGGGTCACGGTGATGGACGATCGCCACATTCCCTTCGTCGGCAGCCTGTTCGAATCGCGCGACAAGATCCTGCGCGGCTTCACGCGCCTGCTGATCAAGGCCGGGGCGCAGCAACCCAAGGTCGCACGCGAACTCCTGCCCCTGCTCAAGTTGCTGCGGCCGCCCCAGCGTCGCGAACGAAACAAGAATCCGTCCAAACGATGAAGAAGTTCCTGATGATTTTCGACGCCGCGCTCGGCGCGCTGTGCCTGACCCTGGGCATGGTGCAGGGCGTGGTCTGCATTTTGTATTGGTTCGTGCTCGATCTATCGCCCTCGCTGCGCGGCCAGGTGCCGATGCTGCTCGGCAGCACGCTGATCTTCACGATCGTGGGCCTGATGTTCCTGGCGGGCTTCATGGGCTTCTGGCGCCGTTGGAACTGGGCTTGGGGTCTGCAAGCTTTCGTGCTGATCACCGCGGTTCCGGCCTCGCTGGGCCTGTACCGGATTCTGACCCAGGCCTAGCGGCGCACCGCCACGACTTCGATTTCGCTCTTCAGGAGATTCACCATGTCCATGCAACTGGCGACACCGCGGCAGTGGGAATGGTCCGCCATCGTGCCGCTGATCGCGGGCCTCTATGCGATCGCCAGTCACGAGCATTTGCTCTGGTGGCTGTTCGCCGGCGTGCCCGGCGTGCTCGTGCTGGCATCGGCGGTCGCGATGCTGATGATGCCGGGCGATCCGCGCGTGACCGCGTACATGGGCCTCGGCTCGGCGCTCGGGGTGCTGCTGAGCGTTCCCTTGGTCATCGCCGAAGGCTTTGCTCCCGCGCTGGTCGCGGCGCTGCTGTTCGGCGGCTCCTTCCTCGTCGCCGGCCGTGTCGGCTTGCGCAACGAGCCGGTCTACGAGGGCACGGCGGACCTGCACCTGGATTGGAAGATGGCCTTCAAGGCCGGCATGGATGAAGGCGTGCTCGGCTATTTTCTCGCCTCGGCATCGGTGCCGAGCGGCGATGAAGCGGCACGCATGAGCGACGAGGCCGTGAAGCTCGAAAAGATGCTTGCCGACGCCGGCTGGCAGGGCCGTCCCGAGACCTTCCACAAGGAGCCGCCGCCGCCCGAGCGCGTGCAAAGCCACAACGCGCGCATCTACGGCGTCGAGTACGAGCGCGTGAGCTTCGACAGCGGCTTTTCGCTGCCGCCCGATCTGCCCGGCGCGCAGACCTGGCTCGGCTATGAAAGCAACAGCCGCTGCGTCGCCAACGTGCTGCGCCACCCGGGCGCGCCGCGGCCCTGGATCATGTGCATCCACGGCTACCGCATGGGTACGCCGATGATGGATTTTTCGCTGTTCTCGCCGGCTTACCTGCATCATCACCTCGGCCTCAACGTGATCATGCCGACGCTGCCGCTGCATGGTAGCCGCAAGATCGGCATGCGCACGGGCGATCACTATCTCGACGGTGATCTGCTCGATCTGCTCTACGCCGAATCGCAGGCGCTGTGGGATCTGCGCCGCTGGCTGGCCTGGCTGCGCAGCATGGAAGAGGGCCTCAGCATCGGGGTCTACGGTGTCAGCCTCGGCGGCTACAATGCGAGCCTGCTCGCGGGTTATGACGACAAGCTCGATTTCGTCGTCGCCGGCGTTCCGCTCGTCGATCTGGCGAGCGGCCTGTGGCGCTACGTACCGCCGATGCACCAGCGCTATCTGTGCTGGCGCGGGCTCGATCAGCAGCGGTATCAGGACATCCTGCACATCGTCTCGCCGCTCGTGCAGAAGCCCAGGCTCGATGCGCGCAACCTGCACATCTTCGCGGCCACCGGCGATCGCATCGTCGCCCCGCGCCATCCGGTCATGCTGTCGCGGCACTGGGGCGTTCCGGTCACCTGGTACCAGGGCTCGCACCTGTCGATCCGTCGCGAACAGACGCCGAAACTGGTGCTCGAAGAAGCCATGAACCGCGCGGGCTGGCGTGCCGGCGCCTACGCAGCCGTCTGATCCGGACGCTATCAACCCTTCCCAGGTCTTCCCCATGAAATCCGTCTGCATCAGCGGTACCGGGCTGTTCACGCCGTCCGAATCCATCTCCAACGACGAACTCGTCGCCTCGTACAACGCCTACGTCGAAGCGCACAACGCCCGTGAGGCCGAAGCGATCGCGGCCGGAACCGTGCAGCCGCTGGCGGCTTCGAGCAGCGAATTCATCGAAAAGGCCTCGGGCATCAAATCGCGCTACGTGCTCAACAAATCGGGCGTGCTCGATATCGAGCGCATGCGTCCGAGCCTGCCGCTGCGCAGCAACGACGAGCCTTCGCTGATGGTCGAGATGGGGCTGGCGGCCGCGCGCCAGGCGCTGGCCGCCGCAGGCCGCAAGCCCGAAGACGTCGACTGCGTGCTGATGGCCTGCTCGAACATGCAGCGCGGCTATCCGGCGATGGCGGTGGAGTTGCAGACCGCGCTCGGTGCGCGCGGCTTCGGCTTCGACATGAACGTGGCCTGCGCCTCGGCCGCGTTCGGCGTGCAGACCGCCGTCGACGCGGTGCGCAACGGCAGCGCCAAGTGCGCGCTCGTGGTCAGCGCGGAAATCTGCTCGGGACATTTGAACTGGCGCAATCGCGACTGCCATTTCATCTTCGGCGACGCGGCCACCGCGATCGTGGTCGAGCCGGTGGAGTCCGCCGTATCCGAACAGCGCTTCGAAATTCTCGGCACGCGCCTGCAGACGCAGTTCTCGAACAACATCCGCAACAACTTCGGCTTCCTGAACGCTGCGGAAGAAACGCAGCGCAGCTGGGACGACGTGCTGTTCCGCCAGGAAGGCCGCAAGGTGTTCAAGGAAGTGGTGCCGATGGTGGCCGAGCTGATCGGCTCACATCTGGCCGATCTGCAGATCAAGCCCGAGGAGGTCAAGCGCTACTGGTTGCACCAGGCCAATCTGTCGATGAACGAGTTCATCGTGCGCAAGCTGCTCGGCCGCGATGCCGATCGCACCGAGGCACCGGTGATTCTCGACGAGTACGCGAACACCAGCTCGGCCGGCTCGGTGATCGCCTTTCACAAGTACCAGCAGGATTTCGCACCCGGAGATATCGGCGTGCTGAGCGCCTTCGGCGCCGGTTATTCGGCCGGATCGGTGGTCATGCGGCGCATCTGAGCGATCACCGCATCGGCGAGTTCGGGCGAGAGCATGACGAGATTGACGGTCGAAGCGTAGATGCGTTGCTGCTGCCTCAAGATGTCGATGAGCGCGCGATCGCGCTCGTGATGCAGCACGATGAAATCGCTCGTTTCCTGCCAGTGGTTTTCGAGACGGCGAAACGCGCGAAACGCCGAGCCTTTGGGGTGCTGCAGCGACTCGTCGAGTTCGCGCAGGGAGCGCCAGCGATCGATTGCGGGCTTGCTTCGAAGATCGTCCACGAGGAGATGAGTCGTGAGTAGCAGTCTGGATGAGGACGAAGCCACTATGCCACGCCAGAGCGGTGAGGCGTTGGCTGGCGAGGGCGCTGAGTTTGCCGAATGGGAGCAGCGCTTGCGCGCCGCGCTCGCCGGCAGCAGCGAGCAGCAGCGCGAGCTGTATCTGATGGAACTGCCGCCGCAACTCGACGAGCTGCGCAAGCCCGAATGGCTTGCTGCGCTCAAGCCAGCTGCGGTACTGGTGCCGATTGTCGCGCGTGAGCCCGAGCCCACGGTGCTGCTCACGCGCCGATCCGAACTCATGCGCAATCACAAGGGCCAGATCGCGTTTCCGGGCGGGCGTCGCGATGCGGCCGACGTCTCGGCCGTCGACAACGCACTGCGCGAGGCCGACGAGGAAATCGGGCTCAAGCGCGAGCATGTCGAGATCATCGGCTATCTCGACGATTATCCGACCGGCTCGCTGTACCGGGTAACGCCGGTAGTCGGGGTGGTTCGCGAGTTGCCCGAGCTTCGGCTCGATGCGGTCGAAGTCGCCGAAGCGTTCGAAGTGCCGCTGTCGCTGCTGCTCGATCCGAGCAACTACGCATCGAAAACGTTCGTGCGTGACGGCATCGAACTGCCTTTCTTCGAAGTGCGTTACGGCGAGTATGCGATCTGGGGCGCGACCGCCGGCATGCTGCGAAATCTCTGCCGCAAGGTCGGCGGCGCATGAGCGAGCTGCTGGCGATCGCCGCAAAGCTGCAGGAAGAAGCGGCGCGCGAAGGCTTCGATTGGAGCGAACTCGATCCGCTCTGGGACAAGGTTGCGGAGGAACTCGGCGAGCTGCGCGAAACCGTCGACCAGAGCCTCGATCGCCGTCAGGACGAACTCGGCGATCTGCTGTTCGTTGTCGTCAACCTCGCACGTCATCTCGGTGTCGATCCGGTGGCCGCTCTGGCGGGTGCCAACGAAAAATTCACCCGCCGCTACGGGCACGTGATGAAACATGCGCAAACGCTGCCCGCACTTGGCGATCCGCAGCGCCTCGATGCGATGGAAGCACTCTGGCAGCAAGCCAAGAAGCTCGGGCTGTAAGCGTCCGCCATGATGTCCGTCCCCAAGTCGGCGCGGCGGCCCGCGGTGCGCTCGCGATAAACTGCGCGCCTAGACGGAGACGTTCATGACCCAGACTCGCATCGCCATTCTCGGAGCCGCCGGCCGCATGGGCCGGGCGCTGCTCGAAGCCGTTCCCCACCACGGTAATCTGCGCCTCGGCGCGGCCTTCGACCGGGCCGATGCGCCCGGCATCGGCCAGCCGATCGCCGACGGCGTGAAACTGTCCTCCGATCCGCGTGCGGCCGCCGACGACTACGACGTGCTGATCGACTTCACGCGTCCCGAAGGCACGCTGGCCGCGCTCGAAACCTGCCTCGCGAGTGGCAAGGGCATGGTGATTGGCACCACCGGGTTTTCGGCCGAGCAGCGCGCGCTGATCGAGGCCGCGTCCAGGCGCATTCCGATCTGCCTGTCGGGCAATTTCAGCATCGGCGTGAACCTGTGCCTGGCGCTCGTCGAACATGCGGCGCGCGTGCTCGGCGAGACGGTGGACATCGAAATCGTCGAGGCGCATCACCGGCACAAGGTCGATGCGCCGAGCGGCACCGCGCTGATGCTCGGCGAGGCGGCCGCGCGCGGCGTCGGTCGTTCGCTGCGCGAGCACGCGGTGTATGCGCGCGAAGGCCACACCGGAGCGCGCACGCGCACCGACATCGGCTTCGCGACGATCCGCGGCGGCGACGTCGTCGGCGACCACACGGTGATGTTCCTCGGCGACGGCGAACGCGTGGAGATCGCGCACAAGGCCAGCAACCGCGCCAACTTTTCGAACGGTGCGCTGCGCGCGGCGCACTGGCTGCAGGACAAGGCGCCGGGCCTGTACTCGATGAAGGACGTGCTGGCGTAAAGCCCGGGTGATCCTGCGCATGAACATTCGAACTGCCGCCGTTGTCGCCGCCGCTAGCCTTGCAATGGCGCTGCCAGGCTTCTCCGCACAGGCCGCCGACGACCTGCGCGCCGAAGTCGACCGGCTTGCGACTCAGCTGCAACCCACGCTCGTCGAAAACCGCCGCTGGTTCCACGAGCATCCGGAGCTGTCGAATCGCGAGACCCACACGGCGGCCTACGTCGCCAAGCAGCTGCGCAAGCTCGGCCTGCAGGTGCAGACCGGCGTCGCCAACACCGGCGTCGTCGCGGTGCTGCAGGGCGGCAAGCCCGGCCCGGTGATCGCGCTGCGCGCCGACATGGACGGCCTGCCGGTGGTCGAGGACGTCGATCTGCCGTTCAGGTCCAGGGTGAAGGGCAAATTCGACGGCAAGGACGTCGGCGTCATGCACGCCTGCGGGCACGACAGCCACATGGCGGTGCTGCTCGGCGTCGCCGAAGTGGCTTCCAGGCTCAAGGCCGACTGGCCCGGCACGCTCAAGCTGATCTTCCAGCCGGCCGAAGAAGGCGCGCCCGAGGGCGAGCACGGCGGCGCCGAACTGATGGTCAAGCAGGGCGTGCTGAGCGGCGCGCCCAAGCCCGAGGTGATCTTCGGCCTGCACGTGTTCTCGCAGTGGGACGCCGACCAGCTCGCGATCCGCTCGGGCGGGGCGATGGCGAGTTCGGACGACCTGACCATCACCGTGCGCGGCAAGCAGACCCACGGCGCGCGGCCCTGGGCCGGCATCGATCCGATCGCGGTCAGCGCGCAGATCATCGACGGCCTGCAGACCATCGCGAGCCGTCAGATGGACATCAGCCAGGCGCCCGTCATCGTGACGATCGGCAAGATCGAGGGCGGCGTGCGCGGCAATATCATTCCGGACCAGGTGGTCATGAAGGGCACGCTGCGCGCGCTCGACACCGGCATGCAGCAGGAGCTGCACGAGCGCGTGAGGCGCACGGCCGAGAAGATCGCCGAAAGCGCCGGCGCCAGCGCGACGGTCGAGATCGGTGCGGGGCACGCCTATCCGGTCACCTTCAACGACCCGAAGCTCACCGCGCGCATGCTGCCGACGCTGAGCCGCGTGGCCGGCGAGGGCAAGGTTCTCGACGTGCCGCCGATGCTCGGCGCCGAGGATTTCTCGTTCTTCCAGCAGCAGATCCCGGGCCTGTTCGTGTTCATCGGCGGGCGCACGCCCGGAACGCCGGCCGACAATTGGCCCGCGAACCATTCGCCGCGCTTCCATCTCGACGAGGCCATGCTGCCGCTCGGGGTACGCACGCTCGCGAATCTCGCGCTCGATTACGCCGCCGGGGCGGGCGGCTAGGGCCAGCCCGATGAACCCGGCTGAGCCCCGCAAAGGCCGTGGCGCCGGCTCGAACCCGGAAGGGCGCTTCGAATCGCTGCGCCGCGAGGTCTTCGACGACGGCTGGGATCTGCCGGTCGAACCGCTGCCCGCGTTCAGGACCGAGGTGCGCGAGGAGCGCGCCAAGTCGATCATCAGCCGCAACGATTCGCCGGACATCGGCTTTACGCAGTCGATCAACCCGTACCGCGGTTGCGAGCATGGCTGCATCTACTGCTTCGCCCGGCCGACGCATGCGTATTTGAACCTGTCCCCCGGCCTCGATTTCGAGACCAAGCTGTTCTACAAGGGCAACGCGCCCGAGCTGCTCGACGCCGAGCTGCGCCGGCCGCGCTACGAGCCCAAGATCATCGTGCTCGGGGTGAACACGGACTGTTACCAGCCGATCGAGCGCGAGCACCGGGTGACGCGGCGGCTGCTCGAAAAGCTGCTCGAATTCCGCCATCCGGTCGGCATCATCACCAAGGGCGCGACGATCGAGCGCGATCTCGACCTGCTCGCCGAAATGGCCAGGCTCAGGCTGGTTCACGTCGGCATCACGCTCGTGAGCCTGCGCGACGAGCTCAAGCGCGACCTCGAGCCGCGCGCAAGCTCGGCCGCCGCGAGGCTGCGCATCATGCGCAAGCTCGCCGACATCGGGATTCCGGTGCGCGTGATGTTTTCGCCGGTGATTCCGTTCGTGAACGATCACGAGATGGACCGCGTGCTCGAGCTCTCGGCCGAAGCCGGGGCGCGCCAGGCCAGCTACGCCATGCTGCGCCTGCCCTGGGAGGTGAAGGACCTGTTCCGCGAATGGCTCGCCCAGCGCTATCCGCTCAAGGCCGGGCACGTCATGAGCCTGGTCCGGCAGATGCGCGGCGGCAAGGACTACGTGGCCGAGTTCGGCACCCGCATGCGCGGGCAGGGGCAGTACGCCGAGCTGACCGCCCAGCGCTTCCGGCTGGCCTGCAAGCGCTACGGGCTCAACGCGGGCCGCGACGCGACGGTCGAGCTCGACTTCAGACAGTTCCGCGTTCCGGGAGCAGGCGGTCAGATGTCGCTGCTCTGAATCCGGCTGTCGTTCGCGCCGTTGAAAGTTTTTTGCCGACAAGGGCTTGGCTGTCGGCCTGGACACTTTGACGGGCGGTCGATCGCGTTTTCCTCGTTTACGCAGTCGGGCTTGTCGCGTAAACTGCCGGCCTAATCGCGAGGGGGCTCCCGAGGCTCCCGCAGAAGTGCCAAGCACTTCAGCGGGTTCATCGCCGCCCCCTTTTCCATGTCCGCAATTCGATTAGCGCCCCTAGTCCCTAGAGCCCCCAAGAGCCGATGATGAATCGCAAGCCGGCCCTGCTCGCCCTCGCCGATGGCAGCGTTTTCAAAGGTGTTTCGATTGGCGTCGACGGTCAGACGGTCGGAGAAGTCGTTTTCAACACGGCGATGACCGGATACCAGGAGATCATGACCGATCCCTCGTACCGCCGGCAGATCGTCACCCTGACTTATCCGCACATCGGCAACGTCGGCAGCAACGACGAAGATGCCGAATCGTCCGAAGTCCACATTTCCGGCCTGGTGCTGCGCGAAGTGCCGCGGCCGCATTCCAACTGGCGCTCGACGCTCGATTTCTCGGGCTACCTGCAGAAGCATCGCGTGGTGGCGATCGCCGACATCGATACGCGCCGCCTGACGCGCCTGCTGCGCGAAAAAGGTGCGCAGAACGGCTGCATCGTCGCCGGCGATGCGGTCGACGAAGCCGCCGCGCTGGCCGCCGCGCGCGAGTTCCCGGGCCTCAAGGGCATGGATCTCGCCAAGGTGGTTTCGGTGCGCGAGCCCTACAGCTACACCACGGGTTCGTGGGAGCTGGAATCCAACCGCGAAACGCAGTTGAAGGACGAGAGCTTCCACGTCGTCGCCTACGACTTCGGCGTCAAGCGCAACATCCTGCGCATGCTCGTCGATCGCGGCTGCCGCATCACCGTGGTGCCGGCGCAGACGCCGGCTGCGGACGTGCTCGCGCTCAAGCCGGACGGCGTGTTCCTGGCCAACGGCCCGGGCGATCCGGAGCCCTGCACCTACGCGATCGAGGCCGCACGCGAGTTCCTCGCCCGCAAGCTGCCGCTGTTCGGCATCTGCCTCGGTCACCAGATCCTCGGCCTCGCCGCGGGCGCCAAAACGCTCAAGATGAGCACCGGTCACCACGGTGCGAACCACCCGGTGCAGGACATGGACTCCGGCCGCGTGCTGATCACCAGCCAGAACCACGGCTTCGCGGTCGACGAGGCGACGCTGCCGGCCAATGTCGTGGCCACGCATCGCTCGCTGTTCGACGGCTCGAACCAAGGCATCCGGCTCACCGACGCGCCGGCCTTCAGCTTCCAGGGGCACCCGGAAGCGAGCCCCGGCCCTCACGACGTCGATTACCTGTTCGACCGCTTCGTGCAGTCGATGGCGCCGAACGCCTAAGGTCGAGATGAACGGGTTTGGAATCATCGACCTGCCGACTTACCTGCTCGGCACGTTGGTCGTCGTGCTGCTGCCTGGCCCGAACTCGCTGTTCGTGCTCGGCACTGCGGCGGCTCACGGCGTGGGCGCGGGTTATCGCGCGGCCTGCGGTGTGTTCCTCGGCGATGCGGTGCTGATGGTGCTCGCCGCCGGCGGCGTGGCCTCGCTGCTCAAGGCCTACCCGGCGGCTTTCATCGTCTTCAAGTACGTCGGCGCGGCCTATCTGGCCTGGATCGGCGTGTCGATGCTGCGCAGTGTGTTCAAGGGCAGGACCGCGTCGCCCGAAGACCCGGCGCGCCCGGCTCCGGCTGCGGCGACCACGGCCGCTCCGTTCCGCCGCGCGCTCGTGATCAGCCTGCTGAACCCGAAGGCGATCCTGTTCTTCATGGCCTTCTTCATCCAGTTCGTCGATCCGGCCTACGCGCACTCGGTGCTGGCCTTCACGATTCTGGGCCTGATCGCCCAGGCCATGAGTTTTGTTTACCTGAGCGCGCTGATCTTCGGCGGCGCTCGACTTGCCGGCGCGTTTCGCCGCCGCCAGCGCCTGTCCGCCGGACTCACCGGCGGCGCCGGGGCTTTATTCCTCGGATTCGGCGCGAAGCTCGCGACCGCGAGCCTGAACTGACGACGATAAGACGCCATGCCAAAACGTACAGACCTCAAGAGCATCCTCATCATCGGCGCCGGTCCCATCGTGATCGGCCAGGCCTGCGAGTTCGACTACTCCGGCGCGCAAGCCTGCAAGGCGCTGCGCGCCGAAGGCTATCGCGTGATCCTGGTCAACTCGAATCCGGCCACGATCATGACCGACCCGGACACGGCCGATGCGACCTACATCGAGCCGATCCGCTGGCAGACGGTCGCCAAGATCATCGAGGCCGAACGCCCCGACGCGGTGCTGCCGACCATGGGCGGCCAGACCGCACTGAACTGCGCGCTCGATCTGGCGCGCAACGGCGTGCTGAAGAAATTCAACGTCGAGATGATCGGTGCGAACGAGCATGCGATCGATCTCGCCGAAGATCGCCAGAAATTCCGCGATGCGATGACCGAGATTGGCCTCGGCAGCGCGCGCTCGGGTGTCGCGCATTCGATGGACGAGGCGCGCTACATCCAGGAGCAGATCGGTTATCCGGTCATCATCCGTCCGAGCTTCACGCTCGGCGGCTCGGGCGGCGGCGTGGCGTACAACGTCGAGGAGTTCGAGGAGATCGTCACGCGTGGCCTCGACCTGTCGCCGACCACCGAAGTGCTCATCGAGGAATCCTTGCTCGGCTGGAAGGAATTCGAGATGGAGGTGGTGCGTGACCGCAAGGACAACTGCATCATCGTCTGCTCGATCGAGAACTTCGATCCGATGGGCGTGCACACGGGCGATTCGATCACCGTCGCGCCGGCGCAGACGCTGACCGACAAGGAATACCAGCTGCTGCGCGACGCCAGCATCAAGGTGCTGCGCAAGATCGGCGTCGATACCGGCGGCTCGAACGTGCAGTTCGCGATCAGCCCGACCGACGGCCGCATCATCGTCATCGAGATGAACCCGCGCGTGTCGCGCTCGTCGGCGCTGGCATCGAAGGCCACCGGCTTCCCGATCGCCAAGGTCGCGGCCAAGCTCGCGGTCGGCTACACGCTCGACGAACTGCGCAACGAAATCACCGGCGGCGTCACGCCGGCGAGCTTCGAGCCGAGCATCGATTACGTCGTCACCAAGATTCCGCGCTTCACGTTCGAAAAATTCCCGCAGGCCGATTCGCGCCTGACCACGCAGATGAAGTCGGTCGGCGAAGTGATGGCCATGGGCCGCAACTTCCAGGAATCGCTGCTCAAGGCCATGCGCGGCCTCGAAACCGGCTCCGATGGTTTCGATCCGCAGGTGCCGGATTTCCGCGAAGCCAACCTCGACAAGATTCGCGAAGAACTGATCACCGCGCGCGCCAAGCGCCTGTGGTTCGTCGGCGATGCGTTCCGCTCGGGCATGTCGGTCGACGAGGTGCATCGCCTGTCGAAGATCGATCCGTGGTTCCTCGAGCAGATTCACGAGCTGATCGCGACCGAAGCCGAAATCGCCAAGCTCGATCGCAGCAAGATCAGCGCCGATCAGCTGCGTCGCTACAAGCGCCTGGGCTTCTCGGATCGTCGTCTCGCCAAGCTGCTCGGCTACGACGAACTCGACGTGCGCAAGCTGCGCCACGCGCTCGGCGTGCGCCCGGTCTACAAGCGCGTCGATTCCTGCGCGGCCGAATTCGCCTCGACCACGGCCTACATGTATTCCTCGTACGACGAGGAATGCGAAGCGGCGCCGACCGATCGCAAGAAGATCGTCGTGCTCGGCGGCGGCCCGAACCGCATCGGCCAGGGCATCGAGTTCGATTACTGCTGCGTGCACGCGAGCCTCGCGCTGCGTGAAGATGGTTACGAAACCATCATGGTCAACTGCAATCCGGAGACCGTGTCGACCGACTACGACACCTCGGATCGCCTGTACTTCGAGCCGCTGACCTTCGAAGACGTGATGGAAATCATCGACCTCGAAAAGCCGATCGGCGTGATCGTGCAGTTCGGCGGCCAGACGCCGCTCAAGCTCGCGCGCCAGCTCGAAGCCGCGGGTGCGCCGATCATCGGCACCACGCCCGATGCGATCGATCTCGCCGAAGATCGCGAGCGCTTCCAGAAGCTCGTCGACGAACTCAAGCTGCGCCAGCCGCCGAACGGCGTCGCCACCTCGAACGAGCAGGCGCTCGCGGTGGCCGCGAAGGTCGGTTATCCGCTGGTCGTGCGTCCGAGCTACGTGCTCGGTGGCCGCGCGATGGAAATCGTCCACGACGACGAAGACCTCAACCGCTACATGACCGAAGCGGTGAAGGTGAGCAACGATTCGCCGGTGCTGCTCGACCGCTTCCTCAACAACGCGATCGAGGTCGACGTCGATGCGCTCGCCGACGGTGAGCGTGTGGTGATCGGCGGTGTCATGGAGCACATCGAGGAAGCCGGCGTGCATTCGGGCGATTCGGCCTGCTCGCTGCCGCCGTATTCGCTGCCCAAGCACGTCGTCGACGACATTCGCGCGCAGATGGAAAAGCTCGCGCGCGCGCTCAATGTCGTCGGCCTCATGAACGCTCAGTTCGCGGTGCAGGGCGAGACGGTTTACCTGCTCGAAGTGAATCCGCGCGCCTCGCGGACCTCGCCGTTCGTGTCCAAGGCCACCGGCCGCCCGCTCGCGAAGATCGCCGCGCGCTGCATGGCGGGCCAGAGTCTGGCTTCGCAGGGCGTCGACAAGGAAATCATCCCGGCCTATTACTCGGTCAAGGAATCGGTGTTCCCGTTCGGCAAGTTCCCGGGTGTGGATCCGCTGCTCGGGCCGGAAATGCGCTCGACCGGCGAAGTCATGGGCGTGGGCGTGCACTTCGGCGAAGCCTTCAACAAGTCGCTGCTCGCGGCCGGCATGACGGTTCCGCGCCAGGGCACGGCGTTCATCTCGGTGCGCGACAGCGACAAGGCCAAGGCCGTCGACCTGGCCCGCCTGCTCGCCGCGAAGAACTTCCGCGTCGTCGCCACGCACGGCACGGCCGAGCTGATCCGCAAGGCCGGCATCGCCTGCGAGGGCGTCAACAAGGTCAAGGAAGGCCGGCCGCACTGCGTCGACATGATCAAGAACGGCGAGATCCAGTTCATCGCCAATACCACGGAAGGCAAGCGTTCGATCGAGGAATCGCGCTCGATCCGTGCCGCCGCCATCCAGCACAAGCTGTGCTACTTCACGACCATCTCGGGCGCCTACGCGGCGGCCATCGCGATGGACCACCTCGACGCGCTCGACGTCAACCGCCTCCAGTCCCTGCATAGCAGCCTGACGACGGTTTAAGGTACGGTAGGGCCAGGCCGGCGCATCGTCGGCCTGGCCGTTTTTTCTTCATCGATCAATCAATATGACCAAAACGCCCCTCACCGTCCGTGGCGCCGAAAAGCTGCGCGAAGAACTGCGACACCTCAAGTCCGAGGTGCGCCCGCGCGTCATCGCGGCGATCGCCGAAGCCCGCGCGCATGGCGATCTGAAGGAGAACGCCGAATACGCCGCAGCCCGCGAACAGCAGAGCTTCACCGAAGGCCGCATCGGCGAAATCGAAGGCAAGCTCGGCAATTCGCAAGTGATCGACGTGACGACCCTGGAGAACACCGGCAAGGTGATTTTCGGTGCCACCGTGACGGTGGCCGATACCACCAGCGAAGAAGAATCGCGCTATCAGCTCGTCGGCGAAGACGAGGCCGACTCCAAGGCCGGCCTGATCTCTTACAACTCGCCGATCGCGCGTGCCCTGATCGGCAAGGAAGAAGGCGACGTGGTGGAAGTTCGCGCCCCGGGCGGGCCGCGCGAGCTCGAGATCGTGAAGGTGGAGTACATCTGATGACGGGAGACGGGAAACCGGAGACGGGAGGCGTAACGCCACGTCGGTTCGTCTCCGGTTCCCCGTTTCCCGTTCCGCGGCTGTTCGCATGACCCAGAAACGCAGCGACAGCAGTGCGCGCTGGCTTGCCGAGCACGAGGCCGACCTGTATGTCCAGAAGGCCAGAAAGCTCGGTTACCGCTCGCGGGCGGTGTTCAAGCTCCAGGAGATCCTCGAGAAGGACAGGCTCGTCCGTCCCGGCATGATCGTCGTCGACCTCGGCGCGGCCCCGGGCGGCTGGAGCCAGATCACGCGTCCGCTGCTCGGCAGCAAGGGGCGACTCATCGCCCTCGACATCCTGCCGATCGAGCCACTCAAGGACGTCGAGATAATCCTCGGCGACTTTCGTGAGGAGTCGGTGCTGCGCGAGCTCGAGTCCCGCGTGGGCGCCGCCAGCGGGGGGGCGGCGGTCGACCTTGTATTGTCGGACATGGCCCCCAATATGAGCGGGGTGGACGCTGCCGATCAGGCTTCCTCTCTTTATTTATGTGAGCTGGCGCTGGAGTTCTGCGCCGGCCATCTGAAGAAGGGGGGCGCCTATGTGGTCAAGGTGTTCCAGGGTGAAGGTTTCGACGCATATTTGAAGACGGTGCGGAGTCAGTTCGGCTCCGTCAGTATCCGGAAACCCAAGGCTTCGAGGCCTCGCAGCCGCGAGGTTTACTTGGTAGCGCGAAACTATTTGCGGGTGTAAGGTTCAAAACGAGCGGTCTGCCGCTCTGAATGGATGGGAAGGAACAAGCTTGAACGATCTGGCCAAAAATCTCCTGCTTTGGGTCGTCATCCTCATCGTACTGATGACGGTGTTCCAGAGCTTCGCCGGCCGCAGCCGCGCACAGCCCGAAATCCAATATTCGGACTTCCTCGATCAGGTCAAGCAGGGCAACGTTTCCGAAGTCCTGATCTCCGGTGATCAGCTGCATGGCGAGCTGAAGGGCGGTTCGCGCTTCGTCACGATCAGCCCCGAGACCAACAACTCCGGCCTCATCAAGGATCTGATCGAAAACCGCGTCAAGTTCACGGGCGAAAAGCCGCGTGAAACGCCGCTGCTGACGCAATTGTTGTTCAGCTTCGGGCCGATCCTGCTGCTGATCGCGGTCTGGGTGTACTTCATGCGCCAGATGCAGGGCGGGGCGGGGGGGCGTGGGGCGATGAGCTTCGGCAAATCCCGCGCGCGCATGCTCAACGCAGACCAAGTCAAGATCACGTTCAATGACGTCGCCGGCGTCGAAGAAGCCAAGCAGGAAGTGGCCGAGCTCGTCGACTTTCTCAAAG
Organism: Hydrocarboniphaga effusa AP103; assembly: GCF_000271305.1. Lineage (GTDB taxonomy): Bacteria > Pseudomonadota > Gammaproteobacteria > Nevskiales > Nevskiaceae > Hydrocarboniphaga > Hydrocarboniphaga effusa. Next base: position 429,631 of record NZ_AKGD01000001.1, on the reverse strand, counting down.
ACCCGGGCAAGTTCCAGAAGCTCGGCGGCAAGATTCCGCGCGGCGTGCTGATGGTCGGCTCGCCGGGCACCGGCAAGACGCTGCTGGCCAAGGCCATCGCAGGCGAAGCTGGCGTGCCGTTCTTCGCGATCTCGGGTTCGGACTTCGTCGAAATGTTCGTCGGCGTCGGCGCCAGCCGCGTGCGCGACATGTTCGAGCAAGCCAAGAAGCATGCGCCGTGCATCATCTTCATCGACGAAATCGATGCTGTCGGCCGTCATCGTGGCGCCGGTCTGGGTGGCGGTCACGACGAGCGCGAGCAGACGCTCAACCAGCTGCTCGTCGAGATGGATGGCTTCGAGGGCAGCGAGGGCGTGATCGTCATCGCGGCGACCAACCGCCCTGACGTGCTCGATCCGGCGCTGCTGCGTCCGGGCCGCTTCGATCGCCAGGTCGTGGTGCCGCTGCCCGACGTGCGCGGCCGCGAGCAGATCGTCAAGGTTCATATGCGCGCCGTGCCGCTGGCCGACAACGTCAAGCCGGAGATCATCGCGCGTGCGACTCCGGGCTTCTCGGGCGCCGATCTGGCCAACCTCGTCAACGAGGCAGCGCTGTTCGCCGCTCGCGCCAATAAGCGTCTGGTCGATCACGACGATTTCGAGAAGGCCAAGGACAAGATCATGATGGGGGCTGAACGGCGCTCGATGGTCATGTCCGAGAGCGAGAAGAAGCTCACCGCCTATCACGAAGCCGGCCACGCGATCGTCGGCCTGTCGGTGCCGGATCACGATCCGGTCTACAAGGTCACGATCATTCCGCGCGGCCGTGCACTCGGCGTGACGATGTTCCTGCCTGAGGAAGACCGCTACAGCTACACGCTGGAGCGCCTCAATAGCCAGATCTGCTCGCTGTTCGGTGGCCGTCTCGCCGAAGAGCTGATCTTCGGCTTCGACAAGGTGACCACGGGCGCTTCGAATGACATCGAACGTGCCACCGACATCGCCCGCAACATGGTCACGAAGTGGGGTATGTCGAACAAGCTCGGCCCGCTTTCGTATTCCGAAGACAACGGCGAAGTCTTTCTCGGCAAGAGCGTGACGCAGACCAAGAGCGTATCGGACGACACCGCGCATGCGATCGATCTCGAAGTGCGTGGCGTCATCGAGAGCAACTACGGTCGTGCCAAGCAGATTCTCGTCGACAACATGGAGAAGCTCCATGTGATGGCCGAGGCCCTGCTCAAGTACGAAACGATCGACAGCGACCAGATTCGCGACATCATGGAAGGTCGTCAGCCCGGTCCGCCGGAGTCCTGGAACGACAGCAATCGCACCAATCCGCCGCCGCGCAGCACCGGCAGTGGAACGGGCGCCGGTGCGATGCCACCGGTAAATCCGCGGCCGGCCGGCTCGCCCCCATAAGGCGCGCAGCCAGATCATCGATATCCGAGGCCGGCCCAAGTGCCGGCCTCTCTCTTTGCAGGCATCCAATGACTCGGCTGCAGCTCCCCGACCGAACGCTCGACCTGACCGAGCCGGCGGTCATGGGCATATTGAACGTCACTCCGGATTCGTTCTCCGACGGTGGGAGATTCGCGCAGCTCGATTCCGCATTGCATCGTGCCGAGCAGATGCTCGCCGAGGGCGCGCGCATCATCGATGTCGGTGGTGAATCGACGCGCCCCGGCGCTCCACCGGTGCCTCTGCAAGAGGAACTCGATCGCGTCGTTCCGGTGATCGAGGCCTTGCGCCGGCGCCTGGACATCGCCATCTCGGTGGACACGTTCAAGCCGTCGGTAATGGAAGCCGCCTGCGCCGCCGGTGCGCATCTGATCAACGACATTCGGGCGCTCGAAGAAGACGGCGCGCTGGCGGTCGTGCTGCGGCATCGGGCCGCGGTGTGCCTGATGCACATGCAGGGGCAGCCCCAGAGCATGCAGGCCGCGCCCCACTACGAGGACGTGGTGTCCGAGGTCGCGAGTTATCTGCGCGGACGAGCGGATGCCTGCCTCGCAGCCGGTGTCCCGAAGGAGGCCATCGCGATCGATCCGGGCATCGGCTTCGGCAAGAACCTCGAGCACAACCTCAAGCTGCTCGCGCACGGGCGGAGATTGGGGCAGCTTGGCTTCCCGCTGCTGATCGGTGTTTCGCGCAAATCGATGTTCCAGCACCTGCTCGGCCTACCGGTCGACCGGCGGCTTCATGCGAGCCTTGCCGCCGCTTGCCTGTCGGTCTGGCAAGGTGCGGCTATCATTCGGGCCCACGATGTGCGGCATACCGTCGAGGCGGTGAGAGTGGCGGCCGCCATCCGCCAGGCCAGCAGCACCGACACGGAGGCGTCGCCCTTTTGATGAGCAGGCAGTTTTTTGGTACCGACGGCATCCGCGGTCTGGTCGGCAAAGCGCCGATGACTCCCGAATTCGCGCTCAAGCTCGGCTGGGCAGCGGGCCGTGTGCTCGCGCGCGAGCCTGGCGCTCACGTGCTGATCGGCAAGGACACGCGGCGCTCGGGCTACCTGTTCGAATCGGCGCTCGAAGCGGGCTTGTCGTCGGCCGGGGTTCGCGTGAGTCTGCTCGGCCCGCTGCCGACGCCTGCCGTGGCCTTCCTGACGCGCGATGTCGGGGCGCAGGCTGGTATCGTCATCAGCGCGTCGCACAACCCGCATCACGACAACGGCGTGAAGTTCTTCTCGGCCGACGGCGACAAGCTCAGCGATGCGGTCGAAGAGGAAATCGAGAGCTGGGTCGCGAAGGATCTGGTCTGCGTCGAACCCGAACAGCTCGGCCTCGTGCGCCGCTTCGACGATGGCCGCCGGCGCTATGTGCAGTTCTGCTGCGAGAGCTATCACGGTCCTTCGCTGCAAGGGCTACGCATCGTGCTCGATTGCGCCAACGGCGCCGCCTATCAGGTCGGCCCGGAAGTGCTGCGCAAGCTCGGGGCCGAAGTGGTCTCGATCGCGGATCAGCCCGACGGCTTCAACATCAATCGCGACTGCGGCTCCACGCACATGGAGCATCTTCAGCAGGCGGTACTGCAGCACAAGGCCGATCTCGGTATCGCCTTCGATGGCGACGCCGATCGTTGCCTGCTGATCGATGCAAGCGGCCACACGGTCGATGGTGACCAGATTCTTTACATCATCGCGCGCAGTCGCCTCGAGGCCGGGCAATTGCGGGGGCCGGTGGTCGGCACGCTGATGAGCAACCTCGGCGTCGAACAGGCGATCAGGGCGCTCGGCGTCGGCTTCGAGCGGGCCAAGGTGGGCGACCGCTACGTGCTCGAACTCATGCGCGCGCAGGGCTCCAATCTCGGCGGCGAAGGCTCCGGGCACACCATTTGTCTCGATCGGACACGAACCGGCGACGGCATCGTCTCGGCGTTGCAGGTACTCGCCGCGATGCAAACGGCGGGAACTGCGCTTGCCGAACTCATCGCCGGCGTAAGCCTGTTCCCGCAGGTGCTCATCAACGTGAAGGTCGACGGTTCTGCCGCGCGAGTACTCAAGCAGCCGCCGGTGGCCGAGTCCGTGCGGATTTCGGAGGGACGGCTCGGCGGGCGAGGGCGCGTGCTCCTGCGTGCTTCGGGCACCGAGCCGCTGATTCGCGTGATGGTCGAAGCCGATCAGCAAAGCGCGGCACAATCCGAGGCTGAATTCATTGCATCCCGCGTGCAGGCCGCCGCGGCGCCATCCACTCACTGACACGACTGAAACGGAACATGACGCGCAAATATCTGGTTGCCGGCAATTGGAAAATGAACGGCTCGCTGAAAGCCAACGCCGAGTTGCTCTCGAGCATCGCGGCCAAGACCGGTGAAGTGGCCGGTGTCGAACTGCTCGTATGTCCGACGGCCGTTCATCTCGAATCGGTCGGCAAGTTGCTGCCGGCCGGTGTCGTCCTCGGCGCGCAGAATCTCAGCGAACAGACCAAGGCCGGTGCTTTCACGGGCGAAATCCTCGGTTCGATGTTGACCGAGCTCGGAGTTCGCTACGTGCTCGTGGGTCACTCCGAACGCCGCTCGCTGTACGGCGAGAGCGACCTGCGCGTGGCGGAGAAATTCAAGGCTGCCCAGGCTCAAAACCTGGTTCCGGTGCTCTGCGTCGGCGAGACGCTCGAAGAGCGCGAATCCGACCAGACCGAAGGCGTGCTGACGCGCCAGCTCAATGCGGTGATCGAGCTCTGTGGCATCGATTCGTTCGCCAACGCCGTCATTGCCTATGAGCCGGTCTGGGCGATCGGCACCGGCAAGACCGCCTCGCCGGAGCAGGCCCAGCAGGCACATGCCTTCATCCGTGGCTTGTTGTCGAAGCGGAATGCTACGATAGCGGGCTCCATTCGCTTGCTGTACGGCGGCAGCGTGAAGCCGGACAACGCCAACGAACTGTTCGCCTGCGCGGACATCGATGGCGGTCTGATCGGCGGCGCTTCTCTCAAAGCGGCTGATTTCCTCGGTATCGCGCTCGCAGCGCAGTCCCTTTCGACGTAATCCGAGTAATCAAGCGCGACCGGCAAGCGAAGGTCCCGGGAGAGCTTTCCCGGGATATCTCGAAGAATTCTGGAAGATTGTCTCAATGCATACGTTTCTCGTGGTTCTGCAGGTTCTGGTCGCCATCGGCGTCATCGGCTTGGTGCTGATCCAGCACGGCAAGGGTGCCGACGCCGGCGCCGCCTTCGGCAGCGGCGCTTCGGGCACCGTCTTCGGTGCGCGGGGGGCGGCCAACTTCCTGTCTCGCCTGACGGCCGGCCTCGCATTCGTATTCTTTCTGAGCAGCCTCGCGCTGGCCTACTGGGTCGGCGGCCGCAGCTCGGCGCCGACCAGCGTCGTCGACTCGGTGCAACAGGCTCCGCTCAATGGCGAGCCTGTGCCTGCCCCGGCGCCAGCCGAACAGCCTTCGGCCGACCCTTCGCAGCCCGCTGCTGCCGAGCAGCCGAAGGTTCCGGAGTAGAAACCGCAAACCGGATTCGTTGTTTTCAAGTCGTCGAAAAAAAGTAAAAAAATACGAAGACAAACGCGAAGTCAGGCTGTAAGATTCGCGCCCTTGCCGATGTGGCGGAATTGGTAGACGCACTACCTTGAGGTGGTAGCGGGGAAACCTGTCCGAGTTCGAGTCTCGGCATCGGCACCAATATATTCAAGCAGTTACGAACGGCCCTTTTAGGGCCGTTGTCGTTTTCTGCATTTGTCGCTGCTTTTCCATCTGCCCCGAGTAAACGGCGGGCCAATTGGCTGTTTGCTTCGGAGTTCGCATGCGCCCTGGCCCTTGGAGCCGTAGCGGCAGTTTCCCGCGGTGAAGTGCTTTTTCCTGAGCCGTATTCCTCGATCTCTCGTCGCAGTCGTGCATTCCTTCCGTTCGGGCCTTGGGCGCTGCCGTCGAAAGCTGCGCGGGTCACGTCAGCAGGGGGCAACGGTGCAGCATGCTGCTCGGCACGTCTGGCCGGATTTATTGTTCTGAACGGGACATGAATTCAATGGCTGCGCGCCCTATACTTCTCGCCACGAAGCGCCGATGGGGATCGCGCTTCGCACTGGGGGGAAACGTGTTCTATCTCGATCCTGTCAGCGGCGATCGCAGGCTGAAGCGACGTTATGTCTGGGCGTTCGCGGGCTTCGCTTTGGGTCTTCTGGTCGGCAAGCTGCTGCTCTGAGTCGCCGGCTCAGCTTCCACTGGGCGCTGCGAGCTTGATATGAAATCCCAGGCCGGTAGTATCGATGTCGTCATGGAAGACGGCTGCGCCCGCGTGGGCGCCTGCACTTGCAGGAGAACAGGATGTTCTACTTCGATCGGCTCACCGGCGCTCGCCGCTTGAAGCCCCGCTATCTCTGGTCGCTCACTTGTTTCGTTGCGGGGCTCGCCGTCGGCGCGGGCCTTCGTCTGTTCGTCTGACGATGCTCATCGGGTAGGCTTGGCGGGCCCGCCGCGCGGCTTGCCGATCAGATCGCCGACCCGCGAAGAAAGCGTCTTCATCGGAAACGGTTTGGTGATCATCTGCATGCCCGGCTCCAGGAAGCCCGATGACACGGCGGCGTTTTCGGCGTAGCCGGTCATGAACAAGACTTTGAGCTCCGGGCGCAGCTTGCGCGCCGTATCGGCAACCTGCCGTCCATTGAGTCCGGGCAGCCCGATATCGGTGACGAGCAGATCAATGCGGCGTTCCGAGTCGAGAAGCTTCACCGCGGTTGGCCCATCCGCGGCCTCGAGTACGGAGTAACCGAGCTCTTGCAGTACCTCGGCGACGAGCGCGCGCACCACACGCTCGTCTTCGACGAGCAGGATGGTCTCACCCGCGTTGTGGACGGGACTGTGCTCGGCTTCAAGGCCGATGGAATGGTCTTCGTCGTTGCCGTGAAAGCGCGGCAGGTAGAGTTTCACCGTCGTGCCTTTCCCGACCTCGCTGTAGATCTTCGCGTAACCCTCGGATTGCCGTGCGAAGCCGTAGATCATCGACAGGCCCAGCCCGGTGCCCTGGCCGACCGGCTTGGTCGTGAAGAACGGGTCGAAGGCGCGCGTGATCACCTCGGGCGTCATGCCATCGCCGGTATCGGTGACGCAGATGCAGACGTACTGGCCCGGCGTGACTTCGCGTTGCCGCGCCGCGTAAGCGTTGTCGAGATGTGCGTTGCAGGTTTCGATCGTGAGCTTGCCGCCTTGGGGCATGGCGTCGCGCGCGTTGATCGCGAGATTGAGGATCGCGTTTTCGAGTTGGTTGGTGTCGCAGCGCGTCATCCACAAGCCACCCGCGAGCACCAGCTCGATGTCGATCGAAACCCCCAGCGAGCGACGCAGCAGATCTTCCATCGACGCGATCAGCTGGTTGGCGTGCACCGGCTTGGGATCGAGCGGCTGGCGACGTGCGAAAGCCAGCAGCCGATGCGTGAGCGCAGCCGCGCGATTGGCAGAGGTCATCGCGCTGCCGACGAAGCGATCCGCCTCGACCAGGCGACCGCGCGTGATGTAGGTCTGCACCAGATCGAGGGAGCCGACGATGCCCTGCAGCAGGTTGTTGAAATCGTGTGCGATGCCGCCGGTGAGCTGGCCGACGGCCTCCATTTTCTGAGCCTGGCGCAAGGCCTCTTCGGCGGCGGAGCGCTCGGCCACTTCGGTAGCGACGCGATGCTCCAGTGTGTCGTTGAGCACGCGCAGCTCTTCCTCGATGCTCTTGCGTGCGGTGATGTCGAAGCAGACCCCGACGTAGCGCTGCGGCAGGCGGTCGTTGTCTTGTATGACTTCGCCGCGACGCGCGAGCCATCGGATCTCGCCGGTCTGTGGATCGCGGATCCGGTACTCGGTGTAGTCGAGTGGGTTGGGCGTGTTCTCGAGCAGCGCGGGGCCGGTGCGTTTGCGATCGTCCGGCAACACCAGCGAGACCAGCGTATCGGCGCTGACCTCGGAGTCGGCGGGCAGGTTCCAGATGCGGCGGAACTCGTCGGAGATGACGACTTCGCCGGTGTCCGGAAACCATTCGAAGGCACCGATGCCGCCGGCTTTCTGCGCGATGCGCAGGCGTTCTTCCGCGCTCGCGCGGTCGGTGGCGTCGGTGCCTTCGACGAAGATGGCGATCACCGCTCCGTCCTTCGCGCGGATCGGCTGGTAGACGAAGTCGAGGATGTGCTCGCGCAGTTCTTCGTCGTCGCGGCGACGCAGCAGCACGCTCACGTGCGTGCCGACGAAAGGCTCGCCGGTACGATAGACGCGATCGAGCAGATCGACGAAGCCCTGTTCGGCCACCTCGGGCATCACCTCACGAATCGGCTTGCCGAGCACCTCGCGATCGCCGATCAGCCGCTGATACGGTTCGTTGAGGAGTTCGAACACGTGGTCGGGCCCGCGCAATACGGCGATGAAGCTCGGCGAGTGCTGGAACATGTCGCGCAGAAAATCGGTCTCGGCTTCGAGCTTGCGATTGGCGGCTTCGATGGCCTCGCGCTGCGCACGCAGCTCCTCGTTGAGCCGTTTGAGCTGCTGCTCGTTCTGCTGCTGGCGCTGCAGCGCCAGCACCTTCGCAGTGGTTTCGACCACCGTGCAGAGTATCGCGGAAACCACGCCCGCCTCATCGCGCGTCGGCGCGTAGTACAGATCGAACCAGACCTCTTCGGGCGCGCCGTTGCGCATGAGCAGCAGTTGCTGATCGGTGTACGTGAGCGTTTCGCCGCGAAAGCCGGCCTCGATGATGCGGCGGTTCCAGCTTTCCCAGATCTCGGGCCAGATGCTTGGCACGGTGCCGCCGAGCGCTTGCGGGTGACGCTTGCCGGCGATCAGCGAATAGGCGTCGTTGTAGATCATGACGTGATCGCGACCGCACATGAGTACCATGGCGACCGGTGAGCCGAGCACGATCTCGACCGTCGTGCGCAGGCTTTGCGGCCAGCTCGCGATCGGCCCGAGCGAGGTACGGGACCAGTCGAAGGCTCGAACCAGTGCGGCGGTTTGGCTGTTGACGCGGGGCCAGACTGGGAAGGCGGCGTCCATTGTGCAAAGGGCGTCGTCGCGGGAAGGTGCGACGATGATGCCCGAGATGCGATGAGGCGGGAACGACCTGAGTCACCGGCAGGTGCCGCGCGACTTCGACAAGCTGCGCCGGTCGCGGCGAGCGGCCGTTATCATCGGAACCCGACTCGATCAGGAATCCCGCTTTGCCCATGAGCCCGACGAAAATCGTCCTGGCCGATCCGCAGCCGCTCGTTCGCAGTGGCCTGCGTTGCCTGATCGAAACCCTGCCAGGCCTGCAGGTCTGCGCCGAGGTTTCGACCGGCGATGAGCTGCTCGCCGTGGTGGTCGAACAAAAGCCTGGAATCGTGGTGACCGAGCTCAGCTTGAGCGGCATGAGCGGCGTCGACGCTGCGCGCAGGCTCATGCGACACATGCCGCAGTTGCGCATCCTGGTCGTCAGTGCCGAGCTGCAGGCGGTGCAGGTGAAGGCCGCGCTCCGCGCCGGCATCGCCGGCTACGTGAGCAAGTCGGCCGAGCCCGCGGAGCTGCAGATCGCCCTGCGCGCAATGATCGACGGCAATCCGTACCTGAGCCCGCATGTCGCTCGTCATGCTCTGGAACGCCGTCGGTCGCGACGCCCCCATGACAGCGTCATTCTTTCGTCACGTCAGCGCGAAGTGCTGCAACTCGTGGGGCGAGGGAAGTCGACCAAGGAGATCGCGCTGCTCATGGGGGTATCGGCGAAGACCGTCGAAACCCACCGGCTGCGCCTCATGCAGGCGCTGGACCTGAGCAATATCAATGCTTTGATCCACTTCGCGACCCGTCTTCAGATGGAGGCGGGAGCCCTCGAGTAAGCCTGCTTCAGGCCGCTGTAACGTCCGGTTTCCGTTGTGGGAATTATCCTTACAAAGCGTAAGAAATACTCCTATTTTTCTATTCGGCTCCAGTAGGGACTATGGATTACGGGCCGCTGTTCGGCTCATCAAGAACCCCAGAGGAGACCGTCCATGAGCGCCAAGCCACAGCTGCGGATGCAGGCCGGACAAAGCCAGGTCATGACGCAGCAATTGCTGCAGTCGATCCGTTTGCTGCAGCTGAACTCGCAGGAGCTCGAGCTCGAAGTCACGCAGGCGCTCGAATCGAACCTGCTGCTGGAGGCCGACGATAAGCTCGACGACGAACTCGAGGCGCCGTCCGAACCGAACGCCGAGGCCACAGTGGACTCCATCGACCAGAACGGTTCCGAGGCCGAATCCGTGCGCGAAGTCAGCGGAGCGGATGCCGGTGCCCACCGCGAGGTCGAGGCCGACTTCGACTGGTCGAGCAGCGAAAGCTGGAGCGGCGGCGAGCCGCCCGAGGAAGACGGCGAACCGGCTTCCGCCCGAGTCGCCGAAGCCCTGCCGAGCGATCCGCGCCTGCAGGCACTCGCCCAACTGCAACTCGTGGTGACCGAGGCGCGCGAGGCCGAACTCGTCGCCGCGATCATCGATGCGGTCGACGACAGCGGATACCTGAGCGAGTCGCTCGAAGACATCGTCGCCAGGCATACGCAGGGTTACACGATCGCGGAAGCCGAGGCCGCCCTGCGTCGCGTGCAATCGGTGGAGCCGACCGGCTTCGCGGCACGCAGCCTGTCCGAGTGCCTGAGCCTGCAGCTCGAAGCCTTGCCGGTCGGCACAAAGGGCCGGCTCATCGCGCTCGAAATCGTGCGTGAGCATATCGGGGCATTGGCCAACCTGACCGAAGGCGCGCTGGCTTCGCTGCTCGATTACCGCATCGGGCAGATTCACCAGGCCCTGCTTCTGATCAAAAGCCTCGATCCCAAGCCCGGCGCGAGTGGGGCCGTCGCAGCCCAGGCGGTAGTGCCCGAGATCATCGTCAGTGGTCGTCCGGGCGCCTGGCGCGTCGAGCTGAACCCCGAAACCCTGCCGCGCGTGCGCATCAACCGGGGCTACGAAAAGGCGATCGGTGGGCCCGGCGCGGCCGCCCGGTTCAAAGCCCTGCGCGACCAGCTCAACGAGGCCCGCTGGCTGGTGCGTGGCCTGGAAATGCGCCAGGAGACGCTGATCAGGACCGCCCGCACGGTATTCGAGCGCCAACGCGAGTTCCTGATCCGGGGCGAAGAGGCGATGGCCCCGCTCAATCTGATGGACGTCGCGAATGCCATCGGGGTCCACGAATCAACCGTTAGTCGTGTCGTTGCCAACAAGTACGCCCTTACTCCTTGGGGCGTGTACCCGCTCAAGGCATTCTTCCCCGTGCAAATTGCCGGACGCGAGGCGGAGACCTCGGGTACAGCGGTCCGCGCGATGATTCGCAAGATCATCGACGCCGAAAACCGTGCACGTCCGTTGTCTGATGGGGAAGTCGCGGCGCTGCTAGCGCGCCGGGGCGTGAATGTGGCGCGTCGCACGGTGGCCAAGTATCGGGAGGGGATGCGCATCCCCCCGGCACCCGAGCGTATGCTGCCTTTGCAGAGAGCAACGGCGTAAGCCGTCCGGAGTAAGCTGCCATGTACAGGAAGTACAGGCCTGCTGCGGCTACCAAGGAAATACACGATGAAGCGGTTGAGGACTTTGTTGGTCGACGACAATCAGGCCTTTCTGGCGTTGTCGAAGCATTTGCTGACGCCCATGGACGGCGTCGAAGTGATCGGTTTCGGCTATGACGGATTCGATGCCGTCCGCCTTGCCGAGGAGTTGCACCCCGACCTCATCATCATGGACCTCGTCATGCCCGGCATGGGCGGATTGCAGGCCACCCGACTCATCAAGGCGCAGCACCAGCCGCCGCAGATCGTCATCGCCAGCTACTACGACGATGCCGAACATCGCGAGCACGCCGCCGCGGCCGGCGCCGACGGCTTTGTCGGCAAGAACGCCTACGAGCAGCAGATCGCGCTGTTCCTCAGCAATCGCGGTCCGGTGGTTGGCTAGCGCGTCTACATGTCCGAATCACGCGTACTCATCATCGACCACGACGCGGAGCGCGCCCACGCGCACGCGGCGATCCTGCAGTTCATCGACTATCGCGCGGTCCATGTCGACAGCGTCGCCGAGATTCCGCTGGCCGACCATCGTCCGCAGGACTGGCTCGCGATCCTGCTCGGCCACGAGACGCAATGGGATCGGCTCGAGCAGTTCGTCGACTGGCTCCGGCGTGATCGCTATCACCCGCCGGTGCTGGTGCTGCAGCCGTATCTGGAGATGGCGCGCGAGCGCCTGGGCCTCGACGAATCGGCGCTGCTGACGCTCGAAACCCCGGTCAAATACAGCCAGCTCAACGAGCTGCTGCGGCGCGCGGGCCTGCTGCGCATGGACCGTCAGGCCGCGGCCACGCGTCGCTCCGGCCCGACCGGAAACTCCACCGCGATCCGCCGCGTGCGGCAGATGATCGCGCAGGTTGCGCCGTTCGATTCCACCGTGATGATCACGGGCGAATCGGGCACCGGCAAGGAAGTGGCGGCGCGGGCGGTTCACGATCAGTCCGCGAGGCGCGACCAGCCGTTCGTTGCGGTCAACTGTGGAGCGATTCCGTCCGAGCTGCTCGAATCCGAATTGTTCGGCCACGAGAAGGGCGCGTTCACGGGCGCGATCACCGCGCGCAAGGGCCGCTTCGAAATGGCCGACGGCGGCACGCTGTTCCTCGACGAGATCGGCGACATGGCGCTGCCGATGCAGGTGAAGATCCTGCGCGTGCTGCAGGAGCGCACTTTCGAGCGCGTGGGTGGAACGCGCAGCCAGCGCTGCAACGTGCGCATTATCGCGGCCACGCATCGCAACCTCGAGGACGCCATCATCAAGGGCAGCTTCCGCGAGGATCTGTACTACCGCCTCAACGTGTTCCCGATCGAAATGCCGCCGCTGCGCGAGCGTCTCGAAGACCTGCCGATGCTGATGGACGATCTGGCCAAGGCGATGGAGCGCAACGGCCACGGCCAGGCCGCGCTGACGGCCGATGCGGTGCATGCGCTGCGTGCGTATCACTGGCCCGGCAACGTGCGCGAGCTGTCGAACCTGTTCGAACGGCTTGCGGTGCTGCATCCGGGGCGCCAGGTCAGCGCCGCGGAATTGCCGCGCCAGTATCGGGGGGTGGCGGCCGGCACCGCGACCGCTTCGGCGCAGGCTCCGGCGCCCAAGCCTGCGCCGGTCTACAACGACTGCGTCGTGCTGCCGCAGTCGGCCGAGGCGCCGGTGGCGCAGCGCCTTGGTTCGCAGCTGCCGCCCGAAGGCGTGAACCTGAAAGATCACATCGAGGCGATCGAGATCGACCTGATCAAGCAGGCGCTCGACAAGTCCGATGGCGTCGTCGCGCATGCGGCCAAGCTGCTCAACACGCGTCGCACCACGCTCGTCGAAAAGCTGCGCAAGTACGGCCTCTCGCGCGACTTGCAGGACGACGATCCGCTCGACGGTCCGCAGAACGAAAGCGTCGGCCGCGCACGACAATCCTGAAGGGTATGTGCCGATTGTCGAATGCGGAAAAGCCCAGGTCCGACCTGGGCTTTTTTGTTTTGCGCAACCGCTGAAAGCGCGGCGTCGGCATTCCGGCGCGAAAGCTTCGCCGGGAATTCGTCACCGTGCGAGTCGACTGATTGAAACGCCTGGGCGAAGCGCTTCGCTACAGTCGGGCACAGCGCTTGCCTTAAGTCCGCGACCTTATGTTTCGCAGGATACCGCGATGAGCAGCGTCGACATCAACAGTGTGTTGTCGCAGATCAGAACGCTGAGCCAGCAAGCCGGTGCAAAGCCGGCTGGCCTGCCCCCGCTGCGCGGCGACATCGCAACGCAGGGCGGGCAGGCGACGCAGCCGGGCAATGGCTTCGCCGATCTCGTGCGCGAGGGCATTCGGAACGTCGCTGACGCGCAGAACGGTGCGAGCGCTCAGCAGCGCGCCTTCGAGCTCGGCGATCCGAACACCGATCTGGCGACCGTGATGGTGGCTTCGGCCAAGGCGCAGGTGTCGTTTCGCGCGATGGTCGAAGTGCGCAATCGCGTCGTCAGCGCGTATCAGGAAGTCATGAACATGCCGCTCTAGTCCAGTTGCGCCGAGCTGCGCACGAGCAGCGAAACGATTCGATGAACTGAGACACCTATGGCCGAACTCACCACCCAAAGCGCAATCGACACCTTGAGGCAGATGCAAGGCCTCAAGGATGTTCCGTTGCTGCGCCAGCTCGCGATGTTCGCGGCCGTGTCGATCGCCGTCGCGGTCGGCCTGTCGCTCTACAACTGGTCGCAGAAGCCCGAATACCTGCCGCTGTATCCGGGCCTTTCTGCCCAGGATTCGGCCGAGCTCGCCGATGCCTTGCGCGCCGCCGCGATCGACTATCGGCTCGACGCTTCCACCGGTGCGGTCACCGTCGCGCCGGATCAGGTGCATGCCGCTCGCCTGAAGACGGCCGCGCTCGGCCTGCCCAAGGGCAGCGCGCCGGGCTTCGAAATGATCCAGCAGGATCAGGGCTTCGGCGTTTCGCAGTTCATCGAAAACGCGCGCTACCAGCTCGCGCTCGAAACCGAACTCGCGCGCACGGTCTCGAGCCTGCAGCCGGTCAAAAGCGCGCGCGTGCATCTGGCGGTGCCCAAGCCGAGCGCGTTCACCCAGCAGGGTCGCGGCGGCGCATCGGCCTCGGTCGTCGTCGAGCTGCATCCGGGCCGCAAGCTCGAGGCGAACCAGGTCGATTCGATCCAGCACATCGTCGCTTCGAGCGTGAACGGCATGGCGCCGACGAGCGTGACCGTGATCGATCAATATGGCCGCCTGCTCGGCAACACCGAAGAAAAGAGCGAGTTCGCCGAGAGCGGCGAGCAGTATCAGTTCGCGCGTCGGGCCGAAGCCGACTACGTGCGTCGCATCGAATCGCTGCTCGCCCCGATGCTCGGCGCCGATCGCCTGAGCGCGCAGGTGGCGACCGACTTCGATTTCTCAGTCACCGAAGAAGCGCGCGAAAGCTATCGCCCGGACGGCCAGGTCGTGCGCAGCGAGCAGCTCAACGAAGAAACGCGTCGCGACGGTTCGAGCAGCGAGGCGCAAGGCATTCCGGGCGCGACGAGCAATCAGCCACCGCCAGCTCCGGTGCCGCAGACCGCAACGCAGAACGCGAGCGCTCCGAGTAACGGCCAGAGCAGTGCCGCGACCACGCCGCCGACCCAGAGCACGCGCTCGGAAACGCGCAACTACGAGCTCGATCGCACGCTGAGCCACACGCGCCAGGCGCTCGGCCGCCTGCGCCGCATCTCGGTGGCGGTGCTCGTCGACAACATTCCGCGTGTCGGAGCGGACGGCAAGATCGGCAATGCCGCGTTGACGGCCGACGAACTCGCCAAGGTCGAAGCGCTCGTCAAGCAGGCCGTGGGCTTCGATGCGTCGCGCGGTGACAGCGTGACGGTGCAGAACGCGCCGTTCGTCGTACAGGCGGTCGAAGCGCCGCAGGAAACGCCGCTTTGGCAGCGCAGCGACGTGCGCGACTACGCGCGCCAGGGCATCGGCGCGCTGGTCTTGCTCGGGCTCATCGTTTTCATCGTACGGCCACTGCTGCGCCAGCTCGTCATGGGCCCGGCGCGCAAGGACGAGCCTGAAGCGGCGCATGCGATCGCCGATGCATCCGCAGCCGATGCGCTCACGCACGAATCGCTGCAGACCGATCAGCTGTCGCTGTCATCCGCGCCCGGCCACCACGCCATGGCCGTCGACGCGATGCCGGCGATCGCGAACTCGCATCCGCACTACGAAACCCGCATCGCGGCCGCTCGCAATGCGGTGAATCAAGATCCCAAGCGCGTCGCCCAGGTGGTGAAGACCTGGCTCAACGAAGAGAACTCCTGATGGCGGATCTTGCCGTGATTCCAGAGAAGATCGCAGGCCCTGAACGCGCTGCGATTCTGCTGATGTCGCTCGGCGAAGCCGAAGCCGCGCAAGTGCTCAAGCACATGGGCGCCAAGGACGTGCAGCGCGTCGGACAGGCGATGGCTTCGCTGTCGAACGTCACGCGCGACCGCGTCGAGAACGTGGTCACGCGCTTCGTCACCGAGCTCGATTCGCAGACCTCGCTCGGCGTCGGTGCCGATGACTACGTGCGCCGCGTGCTCGTCGGCGCGCTCGGAGAGGACAAGGCCAGCAGCCTGATCGATCGCATCCTGCTCGGCCGCAACAGCAAGGGCCTCGAAGCGCTCAAGTGGATGGAGACGCGCGCGGTGGCCGATGTGGTGCGCAACGAGCATCCGCAGATCGTCGCGATCGTGCTCGCCTACCTTGATTCCGACCAGGCCGCCGAAGTGCTCGCGCTGCTGCCCGAGCGCATGCAGAGCGACGTGCTCATGCGCATCGCGCGGCTCGATGGCATTCAGCCTGCCGCGCTGCGCGAACTCGACGAAATCATGGAAAAGCAGTTCTCGGGAGGCAACAACCTCAAGTCGTCGAGCGTCGGCGGCGTGAAGGTGGCGGCGAACATCCTGAACCTCATGGACTCGACCACCGAAGGCGCGATCATTTCGCGCATCGGCGAATCGGACAGCGATCTGTCACAGCGCATCCAGGACCTCATGTTCGTGTTCGACGATCTGGGCGACGTCGATGATCGCGGCGTTCAATCGCTGCTGCGCGAAGTCGGCGGCGATCTGCTGTGCACCGCGCTCAAGGGTGCGGATAGCCGGGTCAAGGACAAGTTCCTCAAGAACATGTCCAAGCGCGCGGCCGACATGCTCGTCGAGGACATGGCGGCGCGTGGTCCGGTCCGGCTTGTCGATGTGGAGGCAGCGCAGAAGGAAATTCTCGGCATCGCGCGGCGCCTGTCGGAAGCGGGTGAACTCGCGATGGGAGGGAAGGGCGATGATTTTGTTTGAGGGTGCCGCTGAATCCATGAATTTTTGTGCAGCCATGCTGGTCCCCTCTCCCACTTGTGGGAGAGGGTGGCGCGGAGCGCCGGGAGAGGGGTTGCCCGCAAAGTGCACCGATCTTTTCCGGCGGACCCTCTCTCCCCTCGCTATCGCGAGGGACTCTCTCCCGCGAGCGGCAGAGAGGAACGGTGCGGTGCAAGAGGTTTCGAAATGACCCTGCGCATCGAAGACCCCGCCCAGCTCCGCCGCTGGGAAATGCCGCTGCTGACGCGCTCGGAAGAAATCGTCGAGCCGGTCATCGCGATGCCGACGGCCGAGGAGCTCGAAGCGATCGAGCGCGCCGCGCACGAAGAAGGCTTTCAGCGAGGCCATGCCGAAGGCCTGCAGGCCGGACGTGCGAGCGGCATCGCGGCGGTGCACGAGGAGGCACAACGCCTGCGCGACCTGATCGACCATCTGTCGCGCCCGCTCGCCGATCTCGATGCCGAAGTCGAACGCACGCTGGTGGCGCTGACGATCGAAGTGGCGCGCCGTCTAGTCGACGAGCAGCTGCAACTCGACCCGACGCTGACTGCGAACACCGTGCATCAGGCCATCGCCTCGCTCGCGCAGCCTCCACGCGAAGCGCGCGTGCACCTGCATCCGGCCGATGCGGCTTTGCTCGCGGAGCACTTGCCGGCGCCGGCGGACGTTTCGGTCTGGCGAGTGGTGCCGGACAAGCAATTGCAGCGTGGCGATTGCCGCCTGCTGACCGACAGCGCGCAGGTCGATGCGCTGCTCGATACGCGCCAGTCGGGCGTGGCGCGCGCCCTGCTCGGTGATGGCGAATGAACACGCCGGGCTTCGCTGCGAATACGTTCAGATCCTCGCGAGACCGTCATCTGCTTTCGGCCTTGCGCAGCGCGCGGGCACGCGTGGGCGAGGCGCAGACCGTGGTCATCGAAGGCCAGCTCAAGCGCGTCACGGGGCTGACACTCGAGGCCGTCGGTTGCCAGGCGCGGCTCGGTTCGCGCGTCAACGTGCTGAACGCGGATGGCGGCGCGGTCGAAGCCGAAGTCGTCGGCTTCTCGGGCGAGCGCACCTACCTGATGCCGATCGGCGATCTGCGCGGCGTGCAGGCGAATGCGCGCGTGGTGCCGCAGGCCAAGGCACCGACGGTGCCGGTCGGTCCGGGTCTGCTCGGGCGCGTGCTCGATGGTGAAGGCCGTCCGCTCGATGATCTCGGCCGCTTGAATTGCGAGCGCGCGAGCGTCTCGTCGGCGCCGATCAACCCGCTCGCGCGCGAGCCGATCGCCGAGCCGCTCGACACCGGTGTGCGTGCGATCAACTCGCTGCTCACGGTCGGTCGCGGCCAGCGTCTCGGTCTGTTCGCGGGCACCGGCGTCGGCAAGTCGACCTTGCTCGGCATGATGACGCGCTTCACCAATGCGGACGTCATCGTCGTCGGCCTGGTCGGCGAGCGTGGCCGCGAAGTACGCGACTTCATCGATCACAGTCTCGGCGAAGAGGGGCGCAAGCGCGCCATCGTCGTCGCCACGCCGGCCGATCGCTCGCCGATGCAGCGCCTGCGCGGCGCCTGGCTCGCCACCTCGATCGCCGAAAGCTTTCGCGACCGCGGACAGAACGTTCTGCTGCTGATGGATTCGCTCACGCGCGTCGCGCAGGCGCAGCGCGAGATCGGTCTGGCGATCGGCGAGCCGCCGACCACGCGCGGCTATCCGCCGAGCGTATTCGCGCTGATTCCACGCATCGTCGAGCGCGCCGGCAACGGCGTGCAGGGCGGCGGTTCGATCACCGCCATCTACACGGTGCTGACCGAAGGCGACGACCCGAACGATCCGATCGCGGACACCGCGCGCGGTGTGCTCGACGGTCACATCCTGCTGTCGCGCCAGATCGCCGAGTCCGGCATCTTTCCGGCGATCGACGTCGAAGCTTCGATCTCGCGCGTGATGCATTCGATCGTTCCGACCGAGCATCAGCAGCTCGCGCGCCGCTTCCGCGCGCTGGTGTCGACGTATCAGCGCAACCGCGATCTCATCGCGATCGGCGCGTATCAGCGCGGCGCGGATCCGCGCGTCGACGAAGCGCTCGCGCTGTGGCCGAAGATCGAAGCCTTCCTGCGCCAGGACGTCAGCGAAGGCTCGAACTTCGAAGCGAGCCATGGCGCGCTCGCCGCTCTGTTCAATCACTGAAGAGGTCCCGCATGCTCAGCGCCAAGCGCCTGCAACCGATCCAGCAACTCAGCGAACAGCGTGAAGACGCGGCTGCCGAGGCCTTGGCCGAAGCGCGGCGACAGCTCGCCCAACGCGAAAGCCAGCTGCGCGAACTCGAGAATTATCGCGAACCGACCGGCAGCCTCACGAGCGTCGAATTGCTGCTCAATCGCGAGGCCTTCCGGCTCAAGCTCAACGAGGCGATCGCGCAGCAGCGCCGGGCGATCGAGCAATCCAGACGCGTCGTCGAACAGCAGCGCCAGCGCTGGCTCGCGAGCCATCGCCAGACCCAGGTCTACGATCATCTGGCCGAGCGGTCGCGCGAGCACGAACGCCAGCGCAACGAGCAGCGCGCGCAGCGCGATCTCGATGAGCTCGCCTTGCGCAGCGCGGCCCCGGGCTCGCCGACGTGAACGTCTGCGCCGCGCCTGTCGCCGGCCAGGCCGCTACGCAAGCGCCATCGAACAAGACGTCCGGCTCGAGCGCGGCCGGCGATAATTTCGGCGTGCAGCTGATGCAGCTCCTGCTCGCCGGCGATACGCCGCTTGTCGGTCCTGAGCCGGGCCATCCCCCCGAGCTTGCCGCGAAGGCCGACGACGCCGAATCGACCGATGACGAGCCCACCACTTCGCTGCCGCCGGGCCTGTCGCTGCTGATCCAGCAGATGAGCCATGCCGTCGATGAGCCGGCGGATGCGAGCGCGAC
This sequence comes from Hydrocarboniphaga effusa AP103, assembly GCF_000271305.1. Lineage (GTDB taxonomy): Bacteria > Pseudomonadota > Gammaproteobacteria > Nevskiales > Nevskiaceae > Hydrocarboniphaga > Hydrocarboniphaga effusa. The sequence goes on along the minus strand of NZ_AKGD01000001.1, from coordinate 410,466 downwards.
CGTGTCGGGTTCCACGAGCGTGACCGATAGCGGCGCGACCGGCGTGCTCGTCGATTTGCTCGAACAGATCGCCGCCGGTTCGAGCGCGAGCGACGACGTGGCGACCGACGCGACCACGGCCGACGCGATGAACCTGCTGGCGCAAGCGCCGCCGCCGCCGACATCGGCATCGGCTGCGACTCCGGCAGCCGGTCCCGACGCCGCTCCGGCGATGTCGGCCCCGCTGGATGCGACCCGCTCCGAACGCCTCGCCGAGGCGCTCGACGAGCAGATCACCTGGCTCGCCGACGCGGCGCGCAAGGACGGTCCGCAGCGCGCGACGATTTCGCTGCATCCGGCCGAGTGGGGCAGCCTGCAGATTCGCGTCGATCTCGGCCACGATGGGCGGACGACCGTGAAGTTCGATTGCGAGACGCCGCAGGCTCGGCAGGCGATCGAATCGTCGCTGGGCCAGCTGCGCGAGCTGCTGTCGACGACCGTGGTGACCGGCGCCGCTCCACGCTTCGAACTCAGCGGAGGTTTCGGCCACTCGCAGTCCGGCAGCTGGAGACCGGGACCGCAGGCGGCCGGTGTGCCCGAGGAAGGCGAGCCTGTCGAACGGCTGTCGATCACGCGTCGTCCGCTCGGGCTGCTCGATCAGTTCGCCTGAGCGCCTCGCCTCGCGGCGCTTCGAGCGATGGCTTACGCGCGGCGCTGACTCCCCCTCGAGGGCCTGCGCGGCTTTCCGCGTCGCCGCTTTGACATGTTCGAGTGGTGACGCATTTCCGGCGCCCGATTTTCGCTGCGGCGCCGTCAAATTGCCGGCTGAATCGTCGAGCGTCGGCGGGCACAGCGCTTGCCTCGGTGGCTCGTCTCATCACTCGCCCCGAGGACTCGCGCATGGCTAGCGCCGCAACAACTCCCGCCGCATCCGCACCGCCTGCGAAGAAAGGCGGCCTGCTGCCGATGCTGCTGTGCGCCGTGGTCGCCGCAGGCGGCGCGGGCGGCGGCGTCTGGTTCATGACGCAGTCCAAGGCCAAGCCGGCCGCGCATGCCGAAGAAGGCGACGGCGAGAAGGCCGCTGCCGAAGAACAGGAATCCTCCGGTCATGGCGATGAGCACGGCAAGACCGGCTCGGCCGAAGGCGCCGCTCAATACCTGCCGCTGACGCCCGCGATCGTCGTCAACCTCAATGACGACGTGACGATGCGCTATCTGCAGGTCGACATCGAGCTGATGGCGCGCAGCAATGCGGCGATCGACGCCGCGACGCTGCACATGCCGCGCATCCGCAACACGCTGATGCTGCTGTTCACGCAGCAGCAGTTCGAAGACATCGTCACGCGCGAAGGCAAGGAGAAGCTGCAGAAAGACGCGCTCGCCGCGGTGCAGGCCGTGCTCAAGGAAGAAACCGGCAAGCCGCGCATCGATGCCCTCTACTTCACCAACTTCGTGATGCAGTGACGCCATGAGCTCCCGCGAACTTCTCTCGCAGGACGAGATCGACGCGCTGCTGCACGGCGTCGATTCCGGTGCGGTCGATACCACGCCGGCGCCGGCCGCGCCCGGTGAGGCACGCAGCTACGATTTCACGACGCAGGATCGCATCGTGCGCGGGCGCCTGCCGACGCTCGAAATGATCAACGAGCGCTTCGCGCGCCTGTTCCGCATTTCGCTGTTCAACCTGCTGCGCCGCACGCCCGAGTTGACCGTGGTCGGCCTGGAGATGGCGAAGTTCGCCGAATACACGCACAGCCTCTACGTGCCGACCAGCCTCAACGTGGTGCGCGTGAAGCCGCTGCGCGGCACCGCATTGTTCATCTTCGAGCCCAAGCTGGTTTTCACCGTGGTCGACAACTTCTTCGGCGGCGACGGACGCAGCGCGATCAAGATCGAAGGCCGCGAATTCACGCCGAGCGAAAACCGCGTGATCCAGATGCTGTTGCGCCAGGTCTTCACCGATCTGCGCGAAGCCTGGGCACCGGTGCTCGACCTCGATTTCGAGTTTCTGCAATCCGAAGTCAATCCGCATTTCGCCAACATCGTGAGCCCATCGGACATCGTCGTGGTCTCACGCTTCAAGATCGATCTCGAAGGGGGCTCGGGCCATCTGCACGTGACGATTCCGTATTCGATGATCGAGCCGATCCGCGATCAGCTCGATGCCGGTCTGCAGTCCGATCGCGCCGAGCGCGACGAGCGCTGGACGCAGGCGCTCGAGGCGCAGATCAAGGACACCGAAGTCGGCATCGAAAGCCAGCTCGCGAGTGCGACGATCAGCCTGCGCCAACTGATCAATCTGAAAGCCGGCGACGTGTTGCCGATCCAGATGCCGAAGACCGTCGACCTCTACGTCGAAGACATGCCGGTGTTTCGCGGCGAGTTTGGCATCTCCAGGGGCCGCAACGCCGTTCGCATCACCGACATCATCCGTCGCCCCGCACCGCATACCCCGACACCCGTTCCGACCCCTCTGCCGACCACAGGAAACCGCCCGTGAACTCCGTCTTGAACTCATCCAGTGGCTCGGGTGCGAGCGCCGCGCAGGACTTGCCCCGCGCCAGCTTTCAGAACCTGCATTCCGATGACATGGCCGCGTCGAGCGAACAGAACCTCGACGTCATTCTCGACGTCTCGGTGACGCTGTCGATGGAAGTCGGGCGAGCCCGTGTGCCGATCCGCAATCTGCTGCAGCTCAATCCAGGCTCGGTCGTCGAACTCGAACGCACGGCCGGCGAGCCGCTCGACATCTACGTCAACGGCACGCTGATCGCGCATGGCGAAGTTGTCGTCATCAACGATCGTTTCGGCGTGCGGCTCACCGACGTGGTGAGCCCGACCGAACGCATCCGCAAGCTGCGCTGAGCGAGCGAGCAGCGTGGCGATCGGCGGAATGCTGCAGTCGATGCTCGGCCTGCTCGTGGTGGTCGGCGCGATCTTCGCGTTGGCCTGGGGCCTGCGGCGCGTGCAGGGCTTGCGGCCGAAGTCGGCCGCCGGACTGCAGGTGCATGCGGGGCTGTCGGTCGGTGCGCGCGAGCGCGTGCTGTGGATCGAGGCGGGCGGCAAGCATTTGCTGATCGGTGTCGCACAGGGGCGCGTCAATGCGCTGCATGTGTTCGACGAGGCGCCGGTGATGGAGCCGGCTGCGACGCAACAGAGCATGCAGGCGCCGAATTTCGCGGAGCTGCTCAAGAAGGCTTTGGGCAGGGAAGGATCATGAGCGGTAATTCGTATCAGCTTGTCCTCTCTCCCGCGTGCGGGAGAGAGTCCCTCGCGCTAGCGAGGGGAGAGAGGGCCGACCCGAAAAGCGGTGCTCGCTCTCCAGGCTTTCCCCCTCCCCCTGCCGGGAGCCGGAATCGAACCGGCACGCCTTGCGGCGCGGGATTTTGAGTCCCGTGCGTCTACCTATTCCGCCATCCCGGCAGGTCCACCGCTGACCGGGGGCAGCAGAACCAAGGGGGCGTCACCCGTAACCATCTCGGACCTCGGTATCACCTCGTCGCCAACAGCGCATGCGATGCGGGGAAGATGGCTTTGGAGGGCCGGGATTTGTTCTCCAAGTTCCTCTAGTATATGAGCCACGCGCGATGGGGCATCGATTGGTAGTTCTAACGCCTCACGCCCTGCTGCTTCTTGAAGCACCCCATAGAACTCGATCCGCATGCGGGAGAGGGGACAGCAAGCCGCAGCCGCGATCTGTTTTTTCTTTGCCGTTTGCCTTACCGGGTTCCCTTGTGGCGCACCGAGCAGCGCAGCGCGCGCAGGGGACGGCGGACAGGGATGTCCGCCGTGCTTCGTCGCGACAGGATGTCGCGTCGAAGCGTTGCCCCGAGCACGTGAGCAGCGCAGGGAACTCTCGCGTAGCGAGAGGGCGTCACCAGGGTGTGCTTTCTCTTGGTTACTTCTCTTTGCACAAGCAAAGAGAAGTAACGCCCGACCGGCGAGGTCAAAACTCCCAGCGTCGAGCGGACTCATCGCGAAGCCGCAACGCCCCGCAGCAGTGGCAAGAGCCACTATTCAACCACCCAACCGATGCATCGTAATCGGTCGCTCGACATACCCGCGCGGTGCCGCGAATCCAGACTCCTTCTTCCACACCGTCGTCCGAATGCGCTCCGCGATCGCCGCATCGTCCGCGCCTTCGCCCAGCAGCTCGCGCAAGCTCGTGCCCTGGCTCGAGAACAGGCAGGGAAACAATTCACCGGTCGCGGTGAGTCGCACGCGATCGCAACTGCCGCAGAACGGATTGGACACCGTGGTGATGATGCCGAGCCGATGCTGCCCGCCGATCACGTATTCGGTCGCCGGATCGCTGCCGCGCGCGAGCTTCTCCACGCGCCCGAAGCGCGCGCCGATGCGGGCCAGGATTTCGTCCTCGGTGACGACGCGGTCGCGGCTCCATTGCTGCGCGTTGTCGAGCGGCATGAACTCGATGAAGCGCAGTTCGAGCGCCTGTTCGAACGCCCATGCGGCGAGCGCTTCGATCTCGCCGTCGTTGTAGCCGCGAATGACCACCGCATTGAGCTTGAACGGAATGCCGGCCGCTCGCGTCGCCGCGATGCCGTCGAGCACCGGCTGCAGCGGGCCGCGCGTGAGTTTTTCGAACAGGGCCGGATCGCGCGCGTCGATGCTGATGTTCAGATCGTCGAGCCCGGCTTCGCGCAGCGGCTGGGCGAGCTCGGCGAGGCGCGTGGCATTGCTCGTCATCGAGATGCGCTTCAGGCCGCTGTCGCGCAGGGCCTGGAGCTCGCCGACCAGTGTGTCGACGCCGCGGCGCAAGGTCGGTTCGCCGCCGGTCAGGCGGATGTTGGTGATGCCGAGCGTCTGCACGAACAGGCGCGACATCTGCGCGAGCTCCTCGATCGTCAGCAGCTCCTTGCGCGGCAGCCACTGCGGATGCTCGGGCATGCAGTAGGCGCAGCGCAGGTTGCAGCGATCGGTCAGCGAGAGCCGCAGCTTGCGCTTGCGCCGGCCGTGCTGGTCGACCAGTTGTCGAAGCTCGCGAAAGCCGTCAGCCATGAGCCGGACTCCCGCAGGCCAGGGTTTGCGCGTAGCGATTCAGGGCGAGCGGATCGTTGACGTTGGCGAGCACGCCATCGCTGCGCAGGCGGACCGTGCGATGGCGGGACTGCCAGTCCTTCACCGAATGCCGCTCGCTGCTCAGCAGAAACTGTTCGAGATCGGGCGCCAGCGCGCAGCGCGTGAGGCTCACGGTCGGATGCACGCCGTCGTCGTCTTCGAGCACGACGATGTCGGCCTGCGTGGCCTGCTGTCGCGCGAACAGTCGCTCGGGCAGCGATTCGGGCAGGGCCAGCGCGTCGCAGGGCAGGCTCAGCAGCCAGTCCGTGGCCGCGGTTTCGAGCAGGCGCAGCAGGCCGGCGAGCGGGCCGGCGCCCAGGCGATCGCGGAGCACCGGAACGCCGAGGCTCCCGTAGCGATCGAGATGGCGGTTCGCGGAGATGCGCAGCTCGCTCGCGAGTGGGCGCAGATGATCGAGCGTGATCTCGATGAACGGCCGGCCGGCGTGTTCGAGCCAGCCCTTGTCCAGCCCGCCGAAGCGACGTCCTTCGCCACCGGCGAGGACGCCTCCGCTGAAGTTGGGCAGCTTGGCTGGACTCATGGCCCCATTCTAATGAAATCGGATCGGGCCGAACCGGCTCCAAAAGGCCGATTCGGCTTCCGAGCCGTTCAGCTTGCGGTACTGGCAGCCTTCGCGCCTGCCTGGGTCTTCGACAGGATCTTCTTGAGCTCGGGCACGCAGGAGCCGCAATTGGTGCCGCATTTGAGCAGCTCGCCGAGCTTGACCACGCTGTCGGCCTGGCCCGATTCGATCGCCGCGACGATGCGCTTCTGGCCAACGCCGAAGCAGGAGCAGATCGTCGCGCCCTCGTCGGGTCCGGCGGCCAGCGGCTCGCCCGCGAGCAGGCCGATGCGCGCTTCGTCGTCGAGCTGCCCGGCCGCGAACAGGCTCGCAAGCCAGTTGCGCGAGGGCAGGTCGGGCCGAGGCGCGACGAACAGCACGGCCTCGATGCGGCCGTCGACCACGTGGGCGGCGCGATAGAGGCCGCCGGCGCCGTCGATGTATTCGAGCCAGTCCGCGTCGGCCGAGGCGCCGAGCAGCACGCGGCCGAACTCCGGCCAGGGCAGGCTCGTCGCATCGCCCGCGAGCTCGTAGCGCGTGAAGCTCGCCCCGGTCACGCGCGTCCACCAGGCCAGGTGGCGGATCGCGAGCGGCTTGCGGCTCAGGATGAAGCCGTGCCAGGCCGGCACGAAAGCCTCGACCTTGGCCGGCGTGTGCTTGAACTCGGGCTCGCCCGAAACCGGATCGACGACCGGGTTCACGAGCGCGCCGACGCGCGCGTCGGAGGCGAACTGCGCGTTCCAGTGGATCGGCACGAACAGGCTGCCGCGCGCGTGCTCGTCGGCGACCACGGCACGGCCGACCAGGCTGCCCCAGCGCGTCGACACGCGGGCCAGCGAGCCGTGCGCGATGCCGGCGGCTTCGGCGTCGGCCGGATTCAGTTCGACGAAGGGCTCCGGAATGTGCGACGACAGCGTCGCCGACAGGCCGGTGCGCGTCATCGTGTGCCAGTGGTCGCGCACGCGGCCGGTGTTGAGCACCAGCGGGTAGTCGGCATCGACGGCGTTGGCCGGCGCGCGCGCGGGCGTGGGGACGAAGCGGGCGAGGCCGTCGGCGTGATAGAAGCGGCCGTCGGCGAATGCCTGCAGATGCCGCGCATCGGCCGCCGTGCGCGGTACCGGCCAGCGCAGCGGAGCGAGCGCGTCGTAGGCATGCGCGTCGAGTCCGGCGAGGCCGCCGATGTCGAAGTAGCGCGCACCCTCGTTCTCAAAGGCCGACAGGCGCGCGTGCTCGTCGAAGATCTCGTGCACGGCCCGGTACGGGAACTGCGCCGCATGGCCCCAGCGCCGCGCGACTTCGCTGAGCATCCACCAGTCCGGCCGTGCCTCGCCGAGCGGCGGCACGAAGGCGCGCTGGCGCGAGATGCAGCGCTCGGAATTGGTGACGGTGCCGTCCTTCTCGCCCCAGCCCTGCGCGGGCAGCAGCAGGTGCGCGTAGGCCGTGGTGTCGGTCTCGGCCATCACGTCGGAGACGATCACGAGCTCGCATTGGTCGAGCGCGCGCCTGACCTGGTCGGCGTCGGGCAGGCTCACGACCGGATTGGTCGCCATGATCCAGACGGCCTTGATCTCGCCGCTCTCGATCGCCTTGAACAGGTCGACCGCCTTCAGGCCCGTGCGGCTCGCGATCGCCGGGCTTTGCCAGAAGCGCTGCACGAGTTCGCGGTGCTCTTCGCGCTCGAGGTCCATGTGCGAGGCGAGCATGTTGGCGAGCCCGCCGACTTCGCGCCCCCCCATCGCATTGGGCTGGCCGGTCAGCGAAAACGGCCCGGCGCCGGGCTTGCCGATGCGGCCCGTGAGCAGGTGGCAGTTGATGATGCTGTTGACCTTGTCGGTGCCGGCCGAGGACTGGTTCACGCCCATCGAGAAACAGGTGATGACGCGCTCGGTGGCGGCGAACAGCGCGTAGAAGCGTTCGAGCGCCTCGACCTCGAGGCCGCAATCGGCGGCGATGTCGGCGAGCGAAGCGTCGCGATCGGCCGCGGCGAGGGTTTCGTCGAGGCCCAGCGTGCTGCGCTCGACGAAGGCCGCGTCGGTGAGTCCGAGTCGGTGCAGATGCGCGAGCAGCCCGTTGAACAGGCGCACGTCGCTGCCGGCGCGCAGGCCCAGGTGCAGGTCGGCCATTTCGGTGCTCGCGGTCTTGCGCGGATCGAGCACCACGATCTTCATCTGCGGCCGCGCCTCGCGTGCGCGCAGCATGCGCTGGAACAGGATCGGATGGCACCAGGCCGTATTCGAGCCGACCAGCACGACCAGATCGCAGCGATCGAGATCCTCGTAGGCCACCGGCACGATGTCCTCGCCGAAAGCGCGCTTGTGCCCGGCGACCGCCGAGGACATGCAGAGCCGCGAGTTGGTGTCGATGTTGGCGGTGCCGACGAAGCCTTTCACGAGCTTGTTGGCGACGTAGTAGTCCTCGGTCAGCAGCTGGCCCGAGACGTACCAGGCCACCGATTCGGGGCCGTGCGTGTCGATGATGCGCCGCAGTTCGCCGGCCGCGTGGTCGAGCGCCGCATCCCAGCTCAGGCGCTGCAAGGGCTGGCCGGGCGACTGCTTGTCGCGCAGCTGCGGATGCAGCAGGCGGCCCTGCGGAACCACCGTGTCGCCGAGCGCGGAACCCTTCACGCACAGACGCCCGGCGTTGGTCGGATGCTGCGGGTCGCCCGCCACGCGCACGAGCTTGCCGGACGGCGTCGCCTCGACGCCGCAGCCGGTGCCGCAGTACGGGCACGTGGTCTTGATCGGCGTTGAAGCCGGCATGGACAGGTTGCCGTCGGCCATGGTCACGCTGCCAGCGGCGCGATGGCCGCCTCGCAGTAGCGTTGCCCGAACAGCAGCTTGGGTCGCATCGGGGCGATGTCGACCGCGTTCTTCATGAGGTCGAGATACCACGGGCCGTCCTTGACGTCGCCGTAGAGCACGGCGCCGACGATGGTGTTGCCCTTGACGACGATGCGCTTGTAGACGCCGCGCCGCGGATCGCGCAGCACGAGGTCCTCGGTCTCGGCGTCGCCGATGAAATCGCCGGCCGAGAACAGATCGATGCCGGTGACCTTGAGTTTGGTCGAAACGGTCGAACCCGGATAGCGCTTGTGGCCGAGCCCGGCCAGATGCGCGGCGCAGACGCGCGCCTGTTCCCACAGCGGGGCGACGAGCCCGTAGACCGCCTTGCGATGCTCCACGCATTCGCCGACCGCGTAGATGCGCGGATCGGACAGCGTCTGCAAGGTGTCGTCGACCACGATCGCGCGCTCGCAATGCAGGCCGCAGGATCTGGCCAGATCGATGTTCGGGCGAATGCCGGCCGCCATCACGACGAGATCGGTCTCGACTTCGCGGCCGTCCTTGAAGCGGATGCCGGTGACGCGGTCCTTGCCGAGAATTTCGGTGGTGCCGGCCTGCATGAGGAACTTCAGGCCGCGTGCTTCGAGCGCGGCCTGCAACAACGCCGCCGCCGGCTTGTCGAGCTGGCGTTCCATGAGGCTGTCCATCACGTGCACGACGGTCACCTCCATGCCGTTGCGCGCGAGCCCGTTGGCGCATTCCAGGCCGAGCAGGCCGCCGCCGATGACCACCGCGCGCCGGTGCGTGCGCGAGGTCTCGAGCATCGCCTCGACATCGTGGATGTCGCGAAACGCGACCACGCCGGGCAGCTGATGGCCCGGCACCGGAATCACGAATGGCTTGGAGCCCGTGGCGATCAGCAGGCGATCGTACGGAACATCGACGCCCTTCTTCGAGGTGACGATGCGGCGCAGGCGATCGATCTTCACGACCGGATCGCCCGCATGGAGCTGGATGCCGCGGTCGGTGTACCAGGCGCGATCGTTGAGCATGATGTCGCCGATGGTCTTCTCACCGGCGAGCACGGGCGACAGCAGGATGCGGTTGTAGTTGCCGTGAGGCTCGGCCCCGAAGACCGTGATGCTGTACTGCTCCGGGTCGAACTTCAGCAGCTCCTCCACCGTCCGCATGCCCGCCATGCCGTTGCCGATCACGACCAGGTGCAGCTTGGGTCGGATATCGTTCACGGCGCTAAACGGCTACCCAGACTTGCCCATCTTCGACGCGAACCGCATACGCGCGGACCGGCGTCGCCGGCTCTTCGAGGCATTCGCCGGTGACCAGGTCGTAATGGTGCTTGTAGATCGGCGAGGCGACGACGATGCGACCGCCGAGCGAACCGGTAAGGCCGCGCGACAGCACGTTGGCGTCGGATTGCGGATCGAAGTTGTCGATCGCGTAGAACTGGTCGGAGCCGTCGCGCTGGCGCACGCGGAATACCGCGATCTGCCGGTCGTCGACGAGGGCCGCGACGCCGAGGTTCGGCACGATGTCGCCGGGGGCGCAGATCGCGTGCCAGGTGGTTGCAGAGAGAGTGGAGTCGGGAGCGCTGCCGTCCATGATGTGTTTTCGTTCTGAGGCTGGAGAGGTCATACGGCCGTTTCGGTCACTCGGATTCCACGGCGGACTCGACGGCCAGGGCGATGCCCTTGAACGTCCGCGGCTCGCCTTTCTCCTCGAGACGCGCCGGACGGATCTGGCCGCGCTCCTTCACGAACTTCACATTGCTGTCGGTGGCCTTGCTGTTGACGAAGGTGCGGAAGCGCTTGAGCGTCTCCGGTGTTTCGATCGCGGTCTTCCACTCATCCTGATAAGTGTTGGCGACGTGCTGCATCTCGGCCTCGAGCTCGGCGCAGATGCCGAGCTTGTCGTCGATGATCACGCTCTTGAGGTAATCGAGCCCGCCTTCCATGTTGTCGCGCCAGGTGCTCGTGCGCTGCAGGCGATCCGCGGTGCGGATGTAGAACATCAGGAAGCGGTCGATGTACTGGATCAGCGTCTTGTCGTCGAGGTCGCCCGCGAGCAGTTCGGCGTGGCGCGGCTTCATGCCGCCGTTGCCGCAGACGTAGAGGTTCCAGCCCTTCTCGGTGGCGATGACGCCGAAGTCCTTGCTCTGCGCCTCGGCGCATTCGCGCGTGCAGCCCGAGACCGCGGACTTGAGCTTGTGCGGAGAGCGCAGGCCCTTGTAGCGATGCTCGATCAGCAGCGCCATGCTCACCGAATCGAGCATGCCGTAGCGGCACCACGTCGAACCCACGCAGCTCTTCACGGTGCGCAGCGACTTGCCGTAGGCGTGGCCCGATTCGAAGCCGGCATCGGTGAGCTCCTTCCAGATCAGCGGCAGCTCGTGCACCTGCGCGCCGAACATGTCGATGCGCTGGCCACCCGTGATCTTGGTGTAGAGCCCGTACTTCTTCGCCACCTGGCCGATCACGATCAGTCCCTCGGGCGTGATCTCGCCGGCGGCGACGCGCGGCACGATCGAATAGGTGCCGTCCTTCTGGATGTTGCCGAGGTAGTAGTCGTTGGAGTCCTGCACCATCGCGTGCTGCTGCTTGAGCACGAACTCGTTCCAGCACGACGCGAGGATCGAGCCGATGGTCGGCTTGCAGATGTCGCAGCCCAGGCCGCTGCCGTGCTTGTCGAGCATCTCGTCGAAGCTTTCGATCTTCTGCACGCGGATCAGGTGGTACAGCTCCTGGCGCGAATACGCAAAGTGCTCGCAGAGATGGTTGTTGACGGCCACGCCCTGCTTCTTGAGCTCGGCCTTGAGCAGTTGCGTCATCAGCGGCACGCAGCCGCCGCAGGACGTACCGGCTTTCGTGCAGCTCTTGAGCGCGCCGATGCTGTGCTGGCCGTCGGCGACGGCCGCGCAGAGCTCGCCCTTGCTGACGTTGTTGCACGAGCAGATCTGCGCGGTGTCGGGCAGCGCGTCGACGCCGATGCCGGCCGGCGCCTTGCCGTCCGAGCTCGGCAGGATCAGGAATTCCGGGTGCTCGGGCAGCGCCATGTTGTTGAGCATCATCTGCAGCAGCGTTCCGTATTCGGTGGCATCGCCGACCAGCACCGCGCCGATCACGGCCTTGCCGTCCTCGGAGGTCACGAGCTTCTTGTAGATCTGCTTGCGCTCGTCGGTGAACACGTAGTTGCGTGCGCCCGGGATGGCGCTGTGCGCATCGCCGATGCTCGCGACGTCGACGCCCATGAGCTTGAGCTTGGTGCTCATGTCGGCGCCGTTGAACTCGGCGGCCGTTCCGCTGAGATGCTGGGCGACGACGCGCGCCATTTCGTAGCCGGGCGCGACGAGGCCGAAGATGCGGCCGTTCCAGAGCGCGCATTCGCCGATCGCGTAGATGTCCGGGTCGCTCGTCAGGCAATGCTTGTCGACCACGATGCCACCGCGTTCGCCGGTGGCGAGGCCGCTCTTGCGCGCGAGTTCGTCGCGCGGGCGGATGCCGGCCGAGAACACGATCATGTCGGTTTCGAGCTGGCTGCCGTCGGCGAACTTCATCGCGTGGCGACCGCCGATGCCCATGCCGGCGCCATCGACGATCTCGAGCGTGTTGCGCTGCGTGTGCACGTCCACGCCGAGTTCTTCGATCTTCTTGCGCAGCACGCGGCCGCCGCCTTCGTCGACCTGCACGGCCATCAGGCGCGGGGCGAACTCGACGACATGCGTCTTCAGGCCCATGTCCTTGAGCGCCTTGGCGCATTCGAGGCCGAGCAGGCCGCCGCCGACGACCACGCCGATCTTCGAGCGCGAGCCCCAATCGGTCATCGCCTCGAGGTCTTCGATGGTGCGATAGACCAGACAACCCGGACGATCGCGGCCCGGAACCGGCGGCACGAACGCGTACGAACCCGTCGCGAGCACGAGCTTGTCGTAGGTGATGCGCTCGCCGCCCGAGGTGATGACGACCTTGGCTTCGCGGTCGATGCTCGTGGCCTTGGCGTTGAGCTTGAGCAGCAGGCCTTCCTGGTCGAAGAAGCCCGGCGCCACGAGCGACAGATCATCGGCCGTCGAGCCGCTGAAGTAGGACGACAGGTGCACGCGATCGTAAGCCGGACGCGGCTCTTCGCAGATCACGGTGATGTCGTGGGGGCCGGGCTGTGCGGTCAGCAGTTCGAGCAGCTTGTGCCCGACCATGCCGTTGCCGATGACGACGAGTTTCATGGCTGGTGAATTTCCTGAGTTTCTTTGAATGACCTTGGTTTTTTCGAACCTGGGTTATGTCCTGGCCGCGCGTCGTCTCAACCGACGGCGAGGCTGCGTTCGCGCACGGCCTGTTGGTACAGCTCTTCTTCCTGCGTCTTGTGTTCCTGGGAGAAGCGCACGGCGATCGCGCAGAGCGAGGTCAGCGTGACGACGATGCCGAGGATGAACAGGCAGTCCTGCGTGTTGGCGCTCGCTTTCATGAGGAAGCCCGCCGCCACCGCGCCGACGTTGCCGCCCGCGCCGATGATGCCGGCCACGCCGCCGAGCGCCTTGCGATCGATGAAGGGCGTCAGCGCGTAGGTGGCGCCGCAGGCCATGTGCGTGCACAGGCCGAAGCTCAGCATCGCGATCACCGCGAGCGCCACCGACTGCGCATGCGAGAACCACAAAAGACCCAGGCCTTCGCCGACGATCAGCACGAACAGCCAGACGCTGCGGCCGTCGAGGCCCTTGGCGCGGGCGATGCGATCCGAGACGATGCCGCCGAGCGCGCGCGCGAACAGGGCCAGCAGACCGAAACTGCCGGCCGCCAGGCCCGCGGTTTTCAGCGACAGGCCGAAGCTGTCGACGTAATAGCTCGCGACGATATTGTGGATGAAGATCTCGACGCCGAAGCACGCGCCGTAGGTCAGGAACAGCATCCACACGCGATAGTTCTTGCAGGCGCGCACGAAGCTCTCGCGCGCCACTTTCTTGCCGGTGTCGGGAATCAGGCCGCTGGCGCGCAGCGTGGAGAAATCGCCGGCCGGGCTGTCCTGCGTGAACTTCCAGTAGGCCCAGGCGGTGATCAGCATGAGCACGCCCGGCACCAGCAGCGCGAGGCGCCAGCCCAGCGCCTGTTCGACGCCCAGCAGCACGATCGCGGTGAGGATCAGCGGCATCAGCGCCTGCGTCGCGCCGCCGCCCGAGTTGCCCCAGCCGGCGCTCGCCGCATTGGCGGTGCCGACCACGTTCGGCGCGAACATCACCGAGGTGTGGTACTGCGTGATCACGAAGCTCGCGCCGATGGCGCCGATCAGCAGGCGAAAGAACAGGAAGCTGCCGTAGCTCTGCGATGCGGCGACGCCGAACACCGGGATCGCGCCGAGGATCAGCAGGCCCACATAGGTGCGACGCGGGCCGTAGCGATCGCACAGCGGACCGACGATCAGGCGGATCAGGATCGTCACCGCGACCGCCGCGATGTTGATGTTGGCGATCTGGTCTTTGCTGAGCCCGAACTCGTTCTTGATGAGGGGCATCAGGGGCGCCGCCGCGAACCAGGCGAAGAAGCAGACGAAGAACGCCACCCAGCTCATGTGAAACGCGCGCATCTGCGGCGTGGAGAAGCTGAACAGCTTGATCGATGTCGCTTTGGATGGGCTATTGGAAATCGTCATGGCGGATCGGAGCGGAAACTGGGTCGGGAGCGTTTTCAGCGGCCTTCAGGAAAGGCGAGAACGCGTGAGAAAAGAAAAGACCGGCGGGCGCAGGAAAGGGAGTCAACCCGCCGGTGAATAAGCGTTGCGCAGGAGCGCGTGATCGAAGCGGCCATCTCGATGGATGCCGTCGCTCTGGAGCGGCGCCTGCGAAGCCGGGATGAGCAGTTGTGTCACGGACAGCCTCCTGCGAATCAAGAAAAACAAAAAAGGCGTCCACCCATCGGCGGGAAAACCCGCCGGGATGGACGCCTTTGTCCAGAATCTATGTTCGTGTGGCACTGCTTGCCGGATCGATCCGGTGAAGCTGCCCCACCTGCGCTATCGCAATCCTGCAGTCATGGCCGCTGCCCTCGTTGGCGGCTGACCCGGGTTACAAGACCAGTGCTTAAAGACAGCAATATTCACGCCATCCGCAGGAAGCCGTTCAGACAGCCATTAGTCGAGTCGAAGGCCCCTGAGCAGCTTGTAGCCCCTGGGCCAGACGTTTGTCGGAATGCGATCGGCTTCTGGTAGGCGCCGCCTTCGTTTCCGGCAGCGCAATCTTCAAGGCCGTCGAGATGTTCCATTTCGGTGCGCCGTTCTTCAGCGGTCCAGGAGCTTTTGCCAAAGGACGTGACTGATATTGGGGCGTTATATGAGCTGCGATGTCGGGCGTGACGCTGCTTTGCCCGGGGCGGAGGGCCAGACGGCAGAGCCAAAATGTCGGTCGAAGTTAATCGTTTTGAAGCCGAGGGAGACCAATCCCGAGGGCGTCCGGAGGCGCAGCGCATAGGTGGCGCCCGAATTGCTGCCGCTGAAAGCTTCGATCAGCCCCTTCATGTCGAGTTCGACGATGGTTATCTGTCTCAGATTGGTGCAACCCGAACTGAGAGAGACGGCTTTGAAACATGCCTCTTTCAAGGTCCATAGAGCCGTAAGTTTCGCGTGTCGGCTCACTGGCGGTTCGAAGGCTTTTGCCAAAAGGAGCCCGCTTTCGGCTTGCAGAAAATGGTTGACGAAGTCGTCGCTGAATGCGGTGGTTTCCTGGATGTCAACGCCAATCGCTCCGCAGCAACTGATGCCGGCCGCCACGTAAGGGTATTGATGGGAGAGCGACAGCGAGCTGACGAGCTGCTTGCGACTGGAGTCCCATAGGATAGGGGTGCCAGTAGTTTGCGGTCGTTCGATCCACAGTGCTCGCATTCTTGACTCGGGAACTTCGTGCAAGGCTTGGTCTGATAGCACCGACCAGACCCCGGTTGTGGCCGGGGAGCCGATGCTTCTCAAATAAGCAAACTTCGCCACGACTCGTGCGCCGATCCACTCCTGTCTTCTCTGCAGGGAGCTGATTTGCAGCGAGCGCTCTTCCTCCTGTGTGGCCATGCGAGACGTCAGGGTGTACGGGGACGTCAGCTTGAAGATAAATGCCGAGGCGCTCATGGCGAGGCTGCGATCAGAAGTATCGCGTCAGCTGTAACCGAACGTAGCTGTCTTGCTTGAAGTTGTACAAGGGGTCCAACACGGGAACGTCGAAGTATGCCGTTGCCTCCAGAGTCAGTCGCCACCGTTCACCGAGTCTTCGCCCCCCTTTTACGGTGGACATCTTCGCGCCTGTTTGCGTGTCGATGAACACGCCGGCAAGTGCTTCAGTGGACGCAGTGTCGTTGAGCGCAAGGCGTCCTCCGAAAAACACGTCATCTTGGAAGGGTGAATATGAAAGTATCTGGAGGTTTCTCAGCTCAGGGAGCTGCTCGAGCCTGAATGTGCCGTTTGATGCAAGCGTACTTATGGCCATCCCTTGAGGTGAGCCGGGCGAAAGTGTGCCGCGGCTATCGCGGTAATATTCCAGCAGTAGCGTCCAATCCCATGCCGAGCTTGAGACGGCTCCCAGGTTGTACTCTAGCCCCGCTGCCGTTGCCCAGAAGCTTTGGGGGGTGGAATGCTGGTGTACGGCCTCCGCCTTGAAAATCCACTGCTCTGCGGTGTAGAGAAGTTCCACTCCATATTGTTCCATCTGATCGTATATCGGCACCAAACGAGGGTCGATTGGACGATAGCTCGGCAGAATGGAGCAGCTTGGTTCCAGCAAAGAGCATCCGCTGAACTGGATGCCAACGCCGCTGTACTCGAAGTCGAATCTCGGCTCTCGCTTCGTTCCACGAAAGTAGGAGAGAGCAAAATCCAGGTCGTTGATGTTGATGGATGCGCGGGCGGCGTAATCAACGTGCCGGTTGCCCTCGTCGCTTTCGTAGCGGGCTTGCGCAGCGTCAACGGGGATGAATGGGCGCAGCCGACCTTGGCTGTCGGGGTATTCACGCTCTCTGAAATAAGGCAGCGCAAAGAGCTCGAGCGTGCCTTGTTCGAACGAATGCGAAACACTGATGGCTGGCTGTCCTAGTTTCTGCTGCCCGTCCGGGCTTTCCAGCCAGTCGCTTTGATTGACGACATCGACAAGGTGGACCGCTTCTACGCTGCCCCAGAATAGCTGCCGGATGCCAGCGTTGACGGTCAAATATTCTCCGGAGTAACGGAGGTTCAATTCTCGGACGTCTGCGTGACTCCGGCTGGAATCCTGTTCATCGATGCGCCCGAATATCGTTGCCTGCAATGACCAGGCTTGCGATGGCCACCGCCCTAGGTAATCGAGCTGCATCGCCAATGAAAGATCGTTGTGATCGTCGGTTTGGCCTGGCCAGCGTGCATGTTGCACGAAGCTTCGGCTTTCAAGCTGCAAGCCCCCGTCCCAGTCAGAGGCTTGCAAAGCAGGAGCAATGACGAGCAGCAGTAAGCTGGCTAGTGCCGCGCGACACATCGGGCTACTGACCAGCTCCAAGTGAACTTTGCTCGAAATCGCGAGGGTTGTAGCCGTTGGCGAAGTGATAGTTGTTGAAGATCAAAGTGGTAACGGCACCACTTTGATTGTTCGTCATGACCAGTCTGTCGGCACGCCAATACTTTCCTGAATACTGCTTGTAGCCTTCGAATACGAGTGTCTTGAGAAGCGACTGTTTACGGTCGTAAAACTCGATTTTCATGGGGCTCAGGGAGAGTTTTTCCGTCCATACCTTTTGCCTGGAGTATGCGGAATCAGAGTCGTTGGGTATGCGCTCCGAAATCCGGCAAGTCGTGCTCCCGCAGGCTTCTTCACCAACAAGCCGATAGCGATACTTGGCCACGTGCTGGGAGCCGATGTCCTCGAACGCGAACTCACTGCCCATGAAAGGCCCGGTTTTGTTCCCGGTAACGATGCGCTTGACGCGCTTGGCCGCCGGCATGTACAGCCATCGATCGTCTTGTCCGTTCGAGTGTGAGTGTGTGAGGAGTGCGGTTCCTCGCACGTCTCCGGGGTCATCGAACAGAATAAGCGAGCGTTCGCCGTCGCTCGGGACTTCAAGAATCCTGGAGTGCATCCTTCGTGTCGATTCCTGCCCTCTAGGATTGCGCAGAATCATCAGCATCTCGACCGAAACGTCGCCAAAACCGGAGTCACGCTGGTTGGCTTCCTGCGCCAAAGAAAGACCCGCTTGTTCCGGAGTCTGCGCGGCTACGCCATTGAGGCTTGCCAAGATCAGAATCATCGAGGCAAGAGCAATCGGCAATCTACGAGCGGGGTGGATTGGCATGGGTGGTATCGTGCATCAGCGAGTTTGGATGAAGATTGCGTCGGCCATCGATCAGCACCAGCAGTCCTGGCAGGACCAAGAGATCGATGGGCCACGCTACAAATACGGTGATCGCGGCCAGTTGGGCCATAGTGGCGTTCGGCTCGAAGGTGGACTGCGCCATTACCAAAAAGCCCGCCTCCAGGATCAACGTGTTGGCGATCATGGCGGCTCCGGCTTCGCGATAGGCATATCGGATCGCCTCCTCGACGTGCATCGCCAGATTTCTCCGGGCGCGCTGATACTTCTCTAGGAAGTGAATGGTATCGTCCACCACGATGCCAACTACCACGTTGAGGACAACGGCCATCGTAAAGATGATTTGTCCGTCCATGAGCGCCCAAATGCCGAAGGCCATTCCTAGAGGTAGCAGGTTGGGAATCAGAGAAAGTAGTCCCAGTTTTGCGCTGCGCAAGCCAGGCAGGAGCAACAACGATATGGCGGCAAGCGAGAGAGGGAGCGATTGAAAGTTGCTCCGAATGTTTCGCTCTGCAATATGCGAAAACATAACCGAAGTGCCGGTTCCTTTCGCATGCAATGTAGGGGCGTTATCAAGTAGCCAAGCGTTACCGGCTGCTTCCATCTCACGAACCTGATCTGCCCCCACATCGTCGAGTACGACACTCATTCGGGAGGCCGATTTGTCTACGGTTATCCAGTCGTTAAGGTCGTGCCCGAAAGGCAACGACATTTCGAACAAGAGCAGGTATTGCGCTGCCGCCTTTGGATCGTCGGGCAGTTTGTGCATGGCTTGGGAATCGGCATGCATGGCCTGGTTGAGGCGTTTGAAGATGTCGGCGACGCTTCCGACGTATACCACATGTGATCGATAGGGGCCGTTCTTCCACCATTCGGAAAACGCGTCGATTTTCTGCAGGTACAGCGGATCTGTCACTCCTTCCGTTGCAGTACTCCGCAGTGAGTATTCGATCGAGTAGATTCCTGTGAGTCCATTCATGACCTTGTCGGAATCTGCACGGAATTTTGAGCTGGGCTCCAGATAGTGGAGGAAGCGATCGTTTGTATCGTTGAGTGTGGCCAAGCAGGAAAGGGCCACGGATAAGCCGATCGTCGACGCGAGGATGACACGATGTTTGGCCATGACCAGCCGGGCTAGCCGATCGAGAGCCGGTTTCAACCAGTCGCCGCCATTCCCTCTAGATTTCAGCGGCAGCACGGCCAGCGAAGCGGGCAGCAGTGTCATGCTGAGCAGCCATGACAGAAGGCCTCCTAGAGAGCTGATGTTTCCCAGGAGGGTCAGAGGCGGTGAGTCGGTGAAGTTAGTGCCCAGAAAACAAATTGATGTGGTCGCATTGGTGAGAAATATGGGAACGAAGTTCAGGCGCAGAGACTCGACGATTGCGTCTTTCCGGGCCAGACCTTTACGCATCTGAGAAAGCAGCGTCAGGCAGATATGGACCGCATCTGCGATGGCGAGCACAGAAATGATCAAAGGAGCCGCCACGACCGGCGGTGTTAGCTGTACTCCGGCATAGCCGGCGACGCCCATGGCGGAAGTCGATGCCAGTAGAACCATGAACAAGGTGGCGAGCGTGGCCTTGACCGACCTCAACAGTACGAACATGACCAAGAATGAAAGCACGTACATCGCAGGCGCCAGCGTCGACATATCACGCATGGATGCTTCCGTGAACGCGTAGCTCATTGCGGTGGAGCCGGTGACGTGGCAATGCAGAGAAGGGTGTTTCTTCTCGATGTCGCCGCAGGCGTTTCGTGCAGCGAGTACCGCTGCTTTCTGTTTTTCGGCCGAAGGACCGGAAAACTCGTTGATGACGTTGATGCCTGCCATTCGCCCATCGGGGGAGACGAGGCGTCTCAGCAATGCCGGTTCCTGCAAGGCGATACGGCGTATGCGTGCCCCTATTTCTGCCGTGGGGTGGACACTGTCCGAGAGAAGTGGGGTGACGTTAATATCATCGCCCAGCGTTTCCACATGTTGATGATTGGTCAGTGAGTCGACTCTGGCGCTGTACGGGAAGGCCCAAGCGGCCGTTGTCAGCTCTCGTATCGCGAGAAGGATTTCGGGTTCGAATACGTCCCCATTTTGGGGCTCGATACCGATGAATACGTTGTCCGCCACGGCATAGTCGGACTGTAGCTGATCGAAAACTTGAAGCTCAGGATTCCCTTTGCCGAAATAGGCACGAAAATCGGTATCGAATCCGAGTTTAAATGCGCCGAGGCTCATCACAAGCGAAGCCACGACCGTCGCTGCCATCACGAACCATGCATGGTTTACCAGCCAGCGCGAGTAGGAGATGAGCAGCGGCTCCAGCCTTATGGTGAAGGACATGGGAGCCCGGATTGCTTGAGGAATTCGGCTACTCGTTTGCCGCTGTGAGCGGCGCTATCCGAGTAAGGAAACCCCATGTAGTCTCCTGCGAGCAGAACCGTGCTTCCAGGATCGAGATGTCGCCAGTACTGGTTGACTTCCTGGCTGCGGCCTACGGGAGAGTCGGCTGCCGCGTGCTCCCAGCGCACGACATGCGCCAGACGCAAAGCTGCGAACGCGCCGGGAAAGTACCGCTCGAACTCGGGTCGTATCTGCTCGAGGATGGCAGCATCAGACTGCTGCAACAGGTCTCGAGAACTTCCCGCCAGGATGATGTCGAACAGCTGTCCTTCTCGTGTGCGAGCACCTCCCTTTTCAAGTTCGATCCCAATGCTCGCTATGGAGGTTCGCTCTCGGGCTGGGATCAGTACCCCATAGATTCCCTTCCAATGTTCTGGCAATTGCCACCCAGGGTGAGTTGCGATGCCGATCTTGAGTGTGGAACTGTATTGGGTGGCGATCAACCGATTGCTGACTTTATCGTCGGTTCGGTAAATGCGATTCGCGACAGGAGCGGGAATGGCCAGTACGACCTTGTCGAATTTCTCCGTGCCATTGTCCGTTCCCACTTCGACTCCGCGTTCGAGTTTGATGACTGAGTGAACCGTACAGTCGAAGTGGACATCGAGCGACTGTGCGATGCGATCCGGTAGTGAGCCCATCCCGGTTTTGAGCGTCATCAGACGTTGCTGCTCACTGCCGATCTTGAGTATCGACATGCCCAAGGCGGCGGAAGCCGTAGCAGGAGATTGGTAATAGAGTGCTTGGAGAAAGGGTTCTACGATGTAATCGAGCGCCGCTGATCCGAGAGTGCGGGTCAGCATGCTTTCGCAATCTTCGCGATCGAAGGCAGACCAGCCTGCATAGTCGTCGAATGGCAGTGAGGCCAGTTGCCGATGCAGTGGCAGATAGCCGCGCAGGAATTTCAACGCTTCTCGGGGGCGCAGACACTTGAGCACCATCGCCAGGCCTGGCGGGAGGCGGCCGATGCTGAGTGCCTTGATTCTGCCGTCCCGCACTAGAGCGCTACGAGGTGTTATGGAGACGATCTCGTCCGCCATGCCGAACTCGCCCAACAGCGGCAATAGCGTGTTGTAGTTTCCCGACAAGAACTGGACACCCCTGTCGATCAAGCAGTCTTGCACGACGTCGGTGCTCATGCGCCCGCCTGGTCGGTGGCTGCTTTCATAGACCGTTACATCGAATCCGTAGATACGAAGATAGTGTGCGGCCGTGAGTCCGGCTATTCCGGCACCGACGACGGCGATCTTGTGCGGGCGATCCACGTGTCAGTTCCGCTAGGACAGAGCTTCGTCTGAAGCACTGAACAAGGCTGCTGCACCTTGAACCTCTATGCGATAGTGCCGAAAGTTCTGAGCCAAGGCAGTCCGAAGACCATCGAGGCCATCATCGCTATTGTTGAAGATCCCCATGCGATTGAAGGCTTTCATCAGGAGGCTGCCGAACAGGTTTCTTTTCACTCCGATTGATAGAAGTGTGCTGCCGAACAGCACGCCGCCTGGGCGCAAAAGATGTTTCAAATGCGAGAAAGCGACCCCTTTCTGGGGAAACTGACCAGGTACCACGTGCAGAACATAGTTGATTCCGATGGAGGTGACAGGCTCGGCACTGCCCTCGAAGGGATGCAGAACGTTGTGTTGTATCGGCTTCGGCTGGCAATGTTTCAATTGGTCGGCAGCCTTGCTGAGGCAGTCGGGATTCAGATCCATCAGCTGAAGGTTCTTGAGTCGGCTGGCGGGTAACGCGCGCTGAAGGTAGTACGTGGAGACGACCCCTACCTCGAGGTGCTCATCAGTTACATGGCGCCGATAATGGCTTACGAGCTTCTCTCGTGGGCAGTTCCATGCGAAGCGATTGTTGAAGTAAGTGACATAGAAATCGTAAACCGCCAGCATGGTTCTGCTGCTGTATACCTGTACCGATTTCTTCGCTCTGGCATCAGTATCCATTGTCGAGTTCTCTGGGCCTAAATTCTGATCGTGATTCCGCCGTCCATGAGAAGTACCGCTCCACTGATTGCATCGGCAGCACCGCTCAACAGAAAGTTTGCGACGTTGGCAACTTCCTCCGGCAGCATCAGGCGGCGGGGCAAAGTCTTTTCTTCCCAGAGTTCAATGGCTTTTGCGCTGTTTGGAATCTTTGTCATCAGCTCTCCATAGACGGCACCGGCGGAGATGCAGTTGACGGTTACGTTGTACTTTTGGAACTCCACGGCCATCGTTCTGGTGAGCGATTCGACAGCGGCTTTGAGTGCTCCCATGCAACCAAAGTCCGGGGTATGGCGACTGCTGATCGGAGATGAGAGCGTAATGATCCTGCCGCCGCCTCGGCGGGCCATGAGTTTGACGGCGTGCAGTGCACATTGGTGCAGGCCAATGACGTTGGTTTGAAAGCCTTTGGCCCAGTGCTCGTCTGTTATCTGATCGAAGTCGCCGATGATTCCGTTGGAGGCGTTACTGACAAAGAAGTCGAGGCCCCCAAAGCGGCTTTCGATTTCATCGAACAGAGCTTGACGGTGAGCCTTGTGAGCTACAGAGCCCCAGATGAAATGCGCTTTGCCACCGGCGTCGACAATTGCTTTTGCGGTTTGCTCGCCGGCATCCCGAGAATGGAATGCGTTGACGATCACGGTGGCGCCAAGGCCAGCGAGTGAGGTGGCGAACTGTCGTCCGATGCCTCTGCCGGAGCCGGTTACGAGGGCGACCTTCCCGCTAAACGGTTTGGCATCGCCTCCAAAAATCTCGCGTAGATCTCTGACCCGCGCCTGGGCGCCGGTCTCCGGTGCTTGGGCACGAGCCGCTTGGAATAAAGGAGGAGCAATCACGGAAGGCGCCGATATTCTCTTCTGTAATGCCGACTGAAGGACTTCAGCGGCCGCTCGAATGGTGCGGAAGCGGCCGATATCCAGTTCAGCATCGTCAGGGATACCGAAATGCTTGCGAGTGGCGACGAGAATCTCGCCCAATTTGACTGAGTCGATGCCAAGGTCGTATTCGAAGTCCGCGTCGGGTGTCAGCACCTGGGCAGGAAAGCGCGTCACTTGCTGAACGATTTCCGTCAGTGCGGCCAGTACGGAACTCGGTGTGATGGCAGGGACGGTTGTGGAGGCAGCGGCGGGTTCGGATGTTAGAAGCGTTGCCGGGGAGGGCAGAGAGCTACGGGGTTCAGTCTGTTGGAGTGCATGTTTCAAGACTTCTGCCGCGCCCTGAATGGTGCGAAAGCGGCTGATATCCAACTCTGCATCGTCTGGGATGCCGAAATGCTTGCGAGTGGCGACGAGAATCTCGCCCAGCTTGACCGAGTCGATGCCGAGGTCGTATTCGAAATCTGCATCGGGTGTCAGCACCTGGGCAGGGAATCGTGTCACTTGCTGAACGATTCTGGTCAGGGCAGGCAATACGGATTCTGGTTCGATCAAGGCGACGTTTGTCTTTGTCAGCGTCAAAGCGACAGCCGGCGCAGATGTGAGTGGTGTTGGCGGCGGCAGCGATGGGGCGGAGCCCGCTTGTGCCTGGTGGAGTGCACTCTTCAAGACTTCTGCTGCGCTTTGAATGGTGCGGAAGCGGCTGATATCCAACTCTGCATCGTCTGCGATGCCGAAATGCTTGCGGGTGGCGACGAGAATCTCGCCCAGCTTGACCGAGTCGATGCCGAGGTCGTACTCGAAATCAGCATCGGGCATCAGTACTTGTGCGGGGAATCGCGTCACCTGTTGAACGATATCGGTCAACTCACCTACGACGTTCAAGGGTGGCCGCATGATGATCGCCGTAGGCAGTTCGGCTGGGGCCATAGACGAAGCTAGGATGACGTTCATTTCGACCTTGGAGATGCTTCGAGCGAGATTTTCGGAGAAGCAGACGAGTAAGCGGCCGTCAGCGGTGGTTGCCCAGACACGGTCCATGACCACCGTGTCTGGAGAGCCCGGAAGGGGGCGGGGACGGGTCGCGTGCAGCCGGGCGCCACGCAGCAGGTCCGGAAGGGCGCCTGAGTAGAAGTCGAAATGCACGCTGGTCTGGCCGCAGGCAACGGGGACGTAGGACGGCATGCGCCCTTCGGTCGGTTGCATGACCGAAAGTCTCCAAAGAGCATCGATGAATATGGATGGAGTCAGCAGTGCAGCATGTCGATCGGATGCCAGGCTCAATGGAAGGTCGAGAAGCGCATTCTGCTGATGCTGGCTTACCCGAATCTGCCGTAGACAGTCGAAGGCTCCCTTGAGTGTGAGACTTCCCGGCGAGCTGATGTAAGGATCGAGGATGTAATAGCCCTCGGTCTCCGGAATTGGAGTTGATGCTGCCGGCGGATGGCTGCTCAGGGTGTCCGCGCATACCAGGATGGCTTCGCAATTCAGCGAGTCTTCCCTCAACACCCAGCCGTCCTTATGAACGAGGTCGGACAGCACGGTGACCTTGACCGTCGTCGAATCATGATCGTCCGATATGACTTCACCGACGATGCGAACACGATCACGACGGTGGTCGAGGGAACGCACGAACTGTTTGAAACTTGCACTTTGGATGCCGACGACATGATGTCGGCCGGATGTTTTTTGAGCGATGCGTATCGAGTGCGCAAGCAGTGCCGCCCCCGGCATGGTCGGAATGCCGTCGACCAAGTGGTCCTTCAAGTAAGGACTGGTTTCCAGACTCAAATCCAAGGGTTCGCCGTAAGTTCTTCCCTCGCGCTCAGGAGCTTCGCGAGTGGTTACCTCGTAGTAAGCAATTTCGTGAGGTGTGGCCAAGACGTTGATGGCCCGGAGAGGCTGCCCATCAAGTAATAGACGCGAGAAGATGTGCTGGCCCTCGGAACGCGTGACCGGATACAAGCCTCGTTGCTGAGCCAGCGAGGCATACTCGGAGCCGCGGGTCATGCCAATTCCCGCCCAGCCAAGCCAAGCGAGGGATGACCATTTTTCCATCGAGCTTTGGCTTGCCTGTGCGTCGGCAATGCGGTTCAGCGCCTCGTTTGCCGCTCCGTAATCTGGCTGTCCGTCGTTACCCCAGACGCTGAACGATGAGGTCAGAGTATGGAAGTGGACATTCGAGATCGATTGTGTGGCTTTCAAAGTTCTGTATACGTTGCGCAAACCTCGAAGTTTCGTATCGACGACGGAGGCGAACTCTTCAACACTCTTTTTTGCGATGGTCTTTGAAAGCTGGGTGCCTGCGCCATGAATCACCGCATCGACGGGGCCATGCTCGGCGACAATGCGCTGTATGGATTTTGTAGCGGCAATCTCGTCGACGATATCCGTCGCCACGTAGTGAAACGATCCGCCGAGTTGGTTCAGTATATGTACGTTTCGGTATATCTCGTTTGCCGCGACATAGTCTTGGTATCGTCGGCGTAGAATTCGAATGCTGCTTGCAGGGTCACGCGCCAGTTCATCCTGATAGAAGCGTTGTTCGTAGCGATCAAGCGCATCTGCGTCCATGCCGAGAATGTGTTCGGGGACATCATCCAGGCTGGTGCGACCGATTGCGATGACCTTGCAGTTGCGCTGCCTGATGAGCTCTTCGAGGAGCACTGCGGTGACGCCGCGCGCTCCTCCTGTGGCAAGAACGACAGCGCCTTGCTTGATGGCAGGCGGCTCCTTCTTGATCGAGATATCTACTATCGGAGATAGGGCGTGACGAAATCTTTTGCCCTTTCTGTAGAAAATTTCAGCGAACGTATCCGCGCGATTTGGTGCCTGCATTTCTGCGTGCAGGACAGTGTTTGACTCACTGAAGGCTTGGTCCGTATGAACGGCCCTGATCAAAGCGTTCGGATAATCGCGTGCGATTGATTTGGTCAAGCCGCCGAACAGTCCCGTGAAGGGAGATATCACCCCGGTGTCCAGCCAGGCGTTGCAGACGAGTCCGATGATGCGTGTTTTCCCGCTCGAGAGTTCAGCGTGGAAATGCTTTGCCAGGATGAACAGGACGTTGAGCAATTGCTGTTGCTCCTGCAGTCCTTCGTCGAGTAGCGAAGACGCGTGAAAATTCCGGGCATCGACTGCCAGGACGATTGCTTTCGGGGCTACCCCGGAATTCGCTAATGCATCTGATATTGGTACGGTTGATTCAGGGGATGACAGAGTGGCGATACGGGCGGAACTAGCACTGGTTTTGTCGATAGGCGGATGCAGTGCCCATACTCGATGAAGTCCCGGCAGTGTTGGTGTATTGGGTGACGATATCGATCGAGGCAGGATCCACAAAACGTCGTGAGGCTGTATCGATGTGTCTTCCTGCGATGAAGGCAAAGGAGCTTCTATCGGTATCGGCCGATAAAACTCGATAGGGGTAGGTGAAGCCTGTCCCCCGGAAACTACCTCTGCCGTACTCAGGAGTGCCGTCGAATGATGGCTCTGCAGTGCTCTGGCTATCGACAGGACGCCAGCCATATCCCTGTATATCGGTTCACCCATAAATCTTCTCCGACTTTTGTTGTCAGGCCGCAAGGTCCATTGAACGATGAGCAGAACCCGAATGGATTTGGCGTAGTGGCGCTATGATCGGAAGGTCGTACTTCTCGGCAATCTTTTTCGTCGCCACAGCAAAGACGACTATCCCTTCTGCTACTTCAGAGTCGTGGTGCTCGCCTAGCTCTGCGAAATGCTTGCCCAGGCTCATGCCGCCACAAACCACAACATCGGCGTTACCGAAGCGCACATAAAGACCTGCTATTTCCAGGGAATCTGCGGAGCGGGCGCTGCTCTCGCCGACGATGAAATTAGGCCCCTTTAGATCGTTTAGTTGCGCAACCCGGCCAGAGACGATGCTCGGCATGATTCCGGGAAGTGTGTAAGGCCCGGAAGGAAGGTGGGTTTTACGCAACGTGGTAAAGAAGCGATCGGTGGCTGATTCAAGCCAGGCGTCAGGTCCTGCCGTTGCTGAGATTTCACGAAGTAGTCGACGCAACCTGTCTTCGTAGATAAAGAGGTTGGTGACGCAGGCTCTATCGCACTTGTCATTGTGCGAGAGGATGACGGATATTCTTTCGGGATCGACACCTTTGCCCTTCAGCATGCTCAGGGCGTCCTCGCAACCCATGAGCGACAAGTACTGCGAGCGAGACATTTGCTCTGCGACATCGGGTAGCAAAAGCTTTCCGGCCGGGATTTTCAACGCTTGCGCTTTGAATCTCAGGAAGTGTGAGTCAAGATTGTCCGTTATGGAGTCGCCAAACGGAAAGATGGTCCGAATTGCGCATATCACGACGTCTTGATGATCGGCGCCAGCATGCTGGTCGCGCGGAACCGAGGCGATGGATGCCGGGCAATATTCTTCGATTACCACGTGCGCGTTTGTGCCCCCAAAGCCAAAGGAGTTGATCGCGCAGCGTCTGGGTTGCCCGGCCGTATTGGCAGGCCATGATTCATGAGTCGTCGTGACTTGAAACGGACTGCTTTCGATCTGGAACCGGCTATTGATTCTATGCAGAGCCGTTTGCCCAGGCATGATCTGATTTTTAAGTGCATACAGCATTTTCACGATCGCCGAGCCACCCGATGCCCATCCCGTGTGGCCAATCAGGGATTTTCCAGCGCCGAGCCTGATCTTTTCCAAATCGGGCTTGCGTGTTGAGAAGGCCCGAGTGAGAGACTTGAACTCGACGACGTCGCCTGCGGTAGCGGTAGCGTGGGCTTCTATGTATTGAATGGACTGACGATCCACGCTGCTGCCGGAATATGCGCGCTCTATTGCGAGATGCTGCCCGGTGACCGTCGGAACATTGACCCCTGGAGATTTTCCATCGCTCGACAACCCGATGGCTCGAATCACTCCATAGATGTGATGGCCTGCGTTGACTGCATCGCTCATGCGCCTCAGTAATAAGGTCACCGCACCATCGCTGAAGACAGTTCCTTCGGCGTTATCGTCCAGGGCGCGAACGGCGCTGGTGGCCAAGCCCCTGAACTGTGCAAAGAGAGCGCTGTTGCCTGCGCTTGCTGCGAACGCGCCGCCGCACAGGGCAAGGTCGGTCTGCCCTGTCATGAGAGATTTGACCGCCAGGTCGGTGGCGTACAACGAAGACGAACAGGCGGAATCAACGAGAATGGTTTTTGTCTCTGCGCGAAATAGATCGTTGAACACCACTTTGTAGGTCTGCGCCGGGGAAAAACTCTCGGGGTTTCCGGTTCCACCACCAAAACGGCGTTGTAGAAGCTCCAAGCGCTCTTTGCTGCTGGAGCTTGCTTCTGGAAGCTTTTCGATCCCTTCGCGAAAGTGCTTTAGAACCAGAGATTCGTCATATTCACGGATACCATCGGGTGTCGCCCCGTAGAAGCAGGCAACTTTTCCGAAGTTGTCGGAGACTCCGTAGCGCTCGAAGGCTTCGGTGCTCGCGACCGCGATCATCTTCTGTATTTTTGAGTATTGGCGGCTTGCTTTTATACCAATAGATGCAAAGCGCTGGTCGAGGAGAGTTTCGTCGACGTACCCCGCCAGAGGCGAGTAGGTTTTGTCGACCGTTACAGCTTCTTCGTTATACAAATCCTCAAGGAAGAACGGATCAACGGCATCGCAACGGCTGATCGTGCATCGCCCTTCCAGGATATTCATCCAGTATTCGTCGGAATCGAGAGCGCCTGGCAATACACATCCGTAACCGACAATCGCGACCGGCTCCATCTTGTCTGCTGGAATCTGTGCGTCGGGTGTCGAGGTTCTTATGCTGGTTGCTTGTGAAAATGGACTCATTTCGAGTGCTCCATGCAGGCTGATGTCGCTGTGTTCTCGGAGTGTTCTACGCACCAGATTTCGCAGCAGAGTGCCCCCGCCACATTCATAGAATGTGCGATAGCCGAGCGCATAAAGGTTTTGTACCGCGGAGGCGAAATCGAATGGGGTCGTTAAGTGGCGAGACAATGCGCCAGCGATATCAAACCCGGGCGATTGGACGCAGCTTTCGCTGGGGAAGTAGATGGGATAGGTTGCGTCTGCATAGCGGATGCGGCTGGCGCGCTCGCGGAATATCGGCACTGCAGGAAGCAGCTTCGTGCAGTGGAACGGATATTGACTCTTGAGCCGATGCATCGCCCGTTGCTCGAGTCGCAGCTTTTCATCGAGCCTTGCGAGATCCTGTTCACTGCCTGATACGACAGCTTGTTCTGGATGATTGATGACGGCGATTTCGAGATCATGGTCCTGCAAGTCCCGAAGATGATGTTCGAGTTGCTCGGCTCCCATTGATACTGCCGCCATCCGCCCAGCCTGCTCCAGGCCTTGTAATGCCTTGATTCTCTCGCAGACGAGTTGTGCTCCATCGGCGAAGCTCACTGCGCCGCCGACAGCCAATGATGCAAACTCGCCAAAGCTGTGGCCTAGCATGATATGTGGCGTGATACCTCGCTCGATCAGTGAGCGGCCCCATAGAAAGCCTCCCAGGTATATGCCCAACTGTTCGCAGGAAAATGGCGGCTTTTCACGGTCTCCAAGTGATAGGGAGGCATGAAAGTCCGTTCCGAATTCGGTCCCGCAGAGGTGCTGCACCAGTTGAAAAAGCGGGCGCACCCCGGCATTCGTTTCGAATTCGCTTTTTAGTGCAGCAGGATGGAACCCCCCTTGTCCTTGAAATAGAAAGACGGTGGTTCCACGAGGCACTGGCCGATCAGTTGCTGCTTTGCCCATCTTCACTTCGCTCCCCAGCGGGTGATTTGGTCCGGCGCGACGGCGATGCAAAAAAAAGCGCCCGATCAACCTTTTCGAGTTGATTGGGCGCCCTTGCCCCTAAGCATTGAAATTGGACGATCAAGCCATCGTTAGCTTGCATCGGACCCGGAGCCTGACTTGTGGTTCAGGGGCGGGGGCTAACACGAAGCAATCTTCGTGCTGGATCAATCTTCGACCGCTCCGAAGATCAGCAAAAGGCTTGCGTGAGTTTACGTAGCTGGAATTACTCTCCACGCGATGCCCGGCTCGGGCTGCAAACGCGCTGCCAGCTTGGGCGTGACGGCAATCTGCCCTCTATCATCGACAGCCAAAACCTGATCGATTCCCAGTTGTTTGGCGAGCGCGGGCCAATGGTTTGTACCCGCGACGAATAATGCTGCCCCGCCAGCTTCCGCAAGCGCCCCATCTGAGTGCACGACCGTAAGAGATCGAAGCCCACTGGCGCACTGTCCGCTGCGCGGATCAAGGATATGCGCGTAACGTTTTCCCTCGTGGATGAAATAGCGCTGATCGTCTCCATGGGTGTTCACGGATTCGTCTCGAGCATCGAGAATCGCGATCAAATCTGGTGCGTCGATGTCGTCATCCGGGGCCAGTGGCCTGCGAATACCGATGCGCCAGGATCGCTCGCGCCGTTGACCACGAACTGCGATGTTGCCGCCGGCGTCGATGGTTGCGTCCACGAAGCCTTCCGCCGCGAGCAGATCGAGCGCCTGATCGACGATGTAGCCCTTGCCGATGCCGCCGAAATCCCAACCTACGTTCGGAGCAGGGCCGTAGTGATCAGCATTGGGTGTGTAGTCGGGGGCTCTCGCGAGCGCCTGCATGAAGGCTGTGATTTCATCGGGGGGCGGAGGCTCGTTACGAATGCGCTCGACACTGTCGAAGCCCCACAGATACACCAGCGATGCGACGCGCGGCTCGAACAGGCCGCCGCTGGCCTGGCGCATCTCCCAGGCGCGATCGAACAGGGGGCGCAACGATGTCGGAATGGTCGGCGCCTTGCCGGCGCCGAGTTCGCGATTGAACTCGGCGAGTGCTCCGTAACCCCAGGCCCAGCCGTCGTGGCCGAAGTTGCGCAGCAGGATCTTGAGCTCGGTCATCGCACGCTTGACGCTACGGAACTGGCCCCGCCGCTGCGGGGCCAGTGTGACCGTGATTTCCGTGCCCATCGCCAGAAAATTTCTTCTGACGAGTGGTGGAGGACCGAACAATTTGACGACCATGGGCTACCTGCGGGTGGCCGTCGTTGTGGGGGTCAGCGTCGAGCGGCTTTACGCTGCTGGTTGGTACGCCAGATGATCCAGACGCCGGTGATGCTCAGCGCCATCGAGGCGAGGCCGACGAAGTTGATCAGCCAGGCTCCGCCGATGCCGAAGATGCGACCGCTGTGCGCGTCGACGAGGACGTGCTCGAGCGTGACCGAAGGTAGCGAAAACGGCATCGCCGCATTGCGCTGTGCCTCGGGCAGATCGACCGGCGCGGCCCACTCGACCGGCGAATTCACGGGCAGCTTTTCCCAGCCGAGGCCATCGCTGGTCACGTAGGCGTCGAGGTCCTGAATCACGACTTTCGACGGATTGCCCGGAATGGTGCCGATACGACGAACCTGCGGTGCCGGCAAGGTGTAGCCGCTCATTTCATCGACCAGATCACCGGTCGGTGAAAGCACGAATACACGTTCCGGCTCCGCAATGAACAGCAGTGGCTTGTCGGCCGAGCCGGCGACCGCCATGCCGAGCTGATGGCTGATGCGCATCTTCAGCGGCTTGCCGTCGAGCATCGAGGCGTCCTGCGCTTCCGCGAGCCAATGACCGCCGACGTTGTAGCCCTTGGTCGGAGGCTCGGGATGCAGGCCGTACAAGGCCATCACCCAGCTCGCGGTGATGGGTTTGACGTCATAGCCCCAATCCGCGCTCTGGTTGATCAGAAAGCCGCTGAAGCCGAGCCAGCCCATGAAGACGAAGGCGAACAGGCCGATGCGCTTGTGCCAGGTGCGCAGCGTCATGCTCAGGTTCGTCTTGGGACGAGCCTGCGTGTGCTGGCGGCGCGAGGACAGCGCTTGTTCACTGAAATGCCGCAGACGTCCGACCACGCCTCTCGGCTTGGTCGGCTGCGGGGTAGGGGACTTGGGTGAGGTCATGGTGGACATGTCAGTAGGACCTGATGAGTTGGGCCTTACCGGCACTCAGCCTCAAGCCGGAACCGACGCGTCCAGCGCCAGTGCTACACGCGCCATGCGTTTCATCAGGTTGACCGAGTAGGTCGCGCCCGAAACGTTGTCGACATTCTTGTCGATGCCCGCGCCCGATGACTTCGCGCCAACGAACTGCTGCAGGAAGCCGGCCGTGCCGATCTGATCCCCGCGCGATTCGCGGTAGATCAACACGCTGGCCGATTCGATGGCGCCGCCCTTGACGACGAAGCCACAGGTGGTTGGCAGATAGCCGGCCTTGCCGATCTCGTCGAAGATCCAGACGGTTTTGCCGTTGGCACGCCAGTAGCGCGTGCGCTGCGGCAGTGGCTGCAGCATGTCGCCGCTCTTGCCCGCGGTGTCGGCGACTTGCGGGGCCGGAACCTGGCCGCCGAAAACGCCCGAGAGATAGTCCTCGGGCTTGGTGTTGTACTTGTAGAACTTCTCGAGGCCTTCGGCGGCGCGAGCGCTCATGGACACGAAGCTGACAACCGGGAACGACAGGCCGGCAACGACCATCGAACGGCGCAGCGAAGAATGCTCGACGGCTGCCTTGCGGGAGCCGATGGAGAAGAGGTTCCTGAAGGTCGATTTCATTTCTGTATTCCTCTGAGAGGTTTCGTGGTTTTTTGTGCCGCAAAGTGCTGCAAAAATCAGACTGCAAAAAGTGATGTCGGTTACCGCGATGGCGAACAGCTGAACGGTGCAAGCAAAACAACGTAGACGCAGATAGAACGAATCGGAGGCCAGGCTGCCCCGGCCCCCGATTCGTAAAAACGCTAACCGCTTTCTGAGCTTTTCTTCGACAAAGAAATCGTCGGGAAACGAATCAGATTTAGCGCGTGACGATGTCGGCCGTGAACGGAGCCAGCGCGTTGATGAGCTGGTTGCAGGTGTGATACTTGATCACGTTGCGTTCGCAGGCGTTGTAAGCCGCTTCCACCACCGCGTTGAACTGCGTCATGGTGATGCCGAGGTCAGCGTGAGCCGCGCTCATGCTGGCGCCCTGATACTCGTTCGGACCGCCGAGCACCATCGTTTCGAGCTGCGTGTTGAGGAAGATCTGGCGTTCCGGGTTGCCGAATTCGCGGAAGATCGGAGCGATGCGATTGTCGAGCATGATGTAGTAGAACAGGCTCTCGACCCAGGCGCGGACGCCTTCGCGGCCACCGAACTCTTCGAGCGAAGAAGCCGGGATACCCATGATCGGGCTCGTCGGATTCTCACCGGCGAACGATGGGGCGGAGGACATCGCGGCGATCGACAGCGCAGCGCCAGCGAACAACTTCTTGGTGAAAACTTTCATGAAAATCTCCATCAGTTAAAGGTGCAATAGAGCTACGACGTGTGTCTTGCTACTGGATGCACTTTTAGATTTTTTAGAACGTGGCGTGCAGGGAGAAGTAGAGACCGTTCTGCTCGCGAGCAACCGCAATGTCACCCAGGAACAGATAGGCGAACGTCAGCGAGTAATTCTTGTTCGGCGCGTAGGCGAAGAAGAAGTCGTACCAGTCAGACTCATTTTGCGCGAGCGTATTGCGAAGTCCGGTTGCGCCTACTACGCCGCCAACGATACCTCCGATCAGCGGATTCAAGAGTGCGTCACCGTTGTCGTTGGTGGACAGCAGGTTGCCTGCATCAACTGGCTTGTTCTTCTGCTTGTTGCTGTGCTGCTGGTACTCACCACCGATGGCGAAGTTCTTCTGCAACAGATAAGCCGTCGAGAACTCGAAGCGGAAATCCTTGTCGTCATCGCACTCCGTACGGCCGTTGTTGCACTCGCCGAAGCCGGTCAGGCCGATCTGGTTGGCAGCGCTATAGCGGACCGTCAAGTTGACCAGCGTGCTGTAGCGGAAGAACACCTTGGTGAACGCAAGATAGGCTTCCCAGTCCTTGGCCTTGTCGGCGCTCAGAGTGCGAGTGAACTCCGGCGTGGTGTTGTTTTTGTACAGAAATCCGAGAGAAGTCTGCGGGATGAAGCTGTCGGAGGTGTAAACCGCATCGCCGAACAGACGCACCTTGGCGCCGTAGGTATCCATTTGCAGCTTGCTGCCGTGGGGGTCGAGGCCAAGATTCCCGGCAAGACCCAGGGCGTCAGCCGCCATGGCGACCGTATTGACGTTCGACAGGTCGGTCGTCAATTTGACGTTGACATACGAAAGCTCAAAGCGATCGTAGAAGCCGACCGAACCGCCGATCCAGTTGATGTCGTAGTTCGGCAGACGCACATACGTGAAGCCTACGCCGCCGTTGATGCCGTCACGGCTTTCATAGCCCGTAATGGTTGCCCACGGCACCGCGCCACCACCGCCCGCGCCGTCAACCGTGAACACACCGCCGGTCAGAAACACCTTGCCGTCGTTGTACATACCCGCCCAGGAACCCGTGGAGAACAAGCTCAACGCCGCGAACGCCGCCGACTTGATCCAACGAGATCCATTTGCCTTCGACCCTTTCATGCCTCAACTCCCTCTATTGGTTGCGTTACTGCTTGTTGGATGAAAAGCCTCCGCCTCCGGAACACTTTTCGTTCGTACCGCACAGCGACAGGACGTTCTGCTCGTTTTCCTTCGGCTCCCCACGCGGTCCACTGCGTTCATTGCCTCGGAACATCCTCCGGAGCCCAAAACAAAAAAGTCCACGTGCTGACCCCAGTAACAAGGTTGGGGGCCAAAACGTGGACTTCGGTATCCGGTAGATCGAGCGTCTTTGCTCGAAAACAACACGCGTTATCGTTGCGTGCCTGTCATACAGCAATCAGCATGCCAATACATGACCGCTGAATCAGTCGGCGTTCAGCTTTTGGAGTTCCGAACGCTGCAATCGGCTTCGGGGCTGGCCACGAGCATCGGAACCAGCCGGCTGAAGGCATAGACGCAGGCGCTCGCGACGGCCGCGAGCACCAGGCTGGCGATCACCAGATCGCGCAAAAGCCGGAAGCGGGCCCGCCTCGATGACCTCTCGCTGGCTCGAGGGCTCAAGGCGTTCACGGCGGCAGATAGGCGAGCGGATAGTTCGGATAGACGAAGACGCCGACGTTCTTCGCTCCGAAATTCATCAATCGCACGCGCTGCAGAATCTTTTCTTCGAGTTCCGGATCGCCGAAGCTGCTCGATACCAGTGCGCAATCGGACACCGAGCCATCCGCCTGGATCGTCAGGCGCATCACGATGGTGCCGGCGCCCATGTTTGGATTGCTGCGCGCCGCACGATTGAACAGCGCGAAGAAGGCGGTCTTGTTGCGATCGAAAACGAGCTGGATTTCTTGCGGGGTGCGCGTAGCCGCCGGGCCAGCGCCCGAACCCGCGCCGGCCGCGCTGCCCCCACCGTTGCCGCGACCATATCCGATGCCGCTTTGCACGGCTTCTGTGCGACGCGAGCCCAAACGGGTGCCGGCGTCGTTTCCGGCGATGCCGTTGGTGTTCGTCCCGCCGCCGCTGCGGGAAGCGGCCGCTCCGGCGATCGAAGCGCCCAGCGCCGAGGTGCTGGCGGCCGAGCGCGGATTCGGTGCATCGCTCGTCAGCAGCGCCTGATTCGCGGCCTCCAGCGCATCATCGGTGCGCATGGCCGACAGGCGATCGTTGAACTGCATGATGCCGGAGCGGCTTGCGAGTTCGCGGGCCGCATTCGGCGCGGCTGCGGCTTGCGAGGCCTGTTCCGCTGGCTTGGGCTTTTCGGCCGGCGTGGTCGGAAGCGGCTTGGTTTCGGCGCGCGCCTGCTTGGCCGGCTCGGCTTTGGGCTCGGGTTTTTCTTCGGGCTGCGGCTGGACCTTCGGCAGTTCGGGTTCGGGCAGCACGATGAGTTCGGCGACCGGCGTGATGACTTCCTGCTCCGCGATCTCGAAGTGCAGCCACGGAATCACGATCGCGCAGACCGCCACCGGCACCAGCACGCGGCCGACGATGCGCCTGAATTTGCGATCGCTTTCCTGGGCGATGCCCCAGGAGTCGAGTCCGAGGGGTTGGTTATGGAAGGTGGCGGCGGTCATAGAATGGGTACGGTTGTGCTGGCTGGCGTCATCCAGACGTGAGGGACAAGCCGCGATGGCGAAACTGGCTCAAGTCGGCAGCTCCCTCACCCTCGGTCCCTCTCCCGCAGGGAGAGGGAGGCAAAGCGAGATCGGGCTTCACAAGCTGCTGCCTTTCTTCTCGACGACAGCGAGCGAGATGCGAGCGAAGCGCGTGTCGGTGCAGGTGGCCATCACTTTCTTGAGCAGGCGATAGGGGATGGACTTGTCGGCGACGATGTTGACTTCTCCGCGGGTGAGGCGGTTCTGGGCATCGCCTTCGACCTGCATGAGCGGGGCGAGCAGCAGGGCGGACTTGAGCGGGGCGAGCAGCTTGACGTCGGCGGCCAGCGCCTGCGCGGTCGACATCACCGGCTGGTTGTCGACCAGGATGCTGTCGGGCGTGACGACGATGGTGACCGACAGGCGCGGCTGATCCTTGATGACCGACTCGGGCAAGGTCAGCGAGCGCGGGCTCGGAATCACTTCGACCACCAGCGCGTTGACGAGCAGGTAGAAGACCAGCATCGCGAAGATGTCGATCAGCGAGACGATGTTGATGACCACCGTCTGGCTCTTGCGGCGGACAGCTCGCTCGGTGCGGCGGTCTCTCCGGCGCGAGCTCATGGTGTAGCTCCCGGCGAAACCGGCGTGGTGCCCTGCGCATCGCCGAGCGAGATCAGCGGATACAGCTCGCGCGGCAGGCCCAGGTTGCGCGCCTCGGCCGGCGTCAGGCGTGCGGCGTCCATGACCTTCACGACATCGTCGTAGGGCACATCGGGCGCCACCAGCAGCGTCAGGCTGTTCTCCGAAGGCGCCGCCTTCTTGGTCTCGACGAGCACTTCGGACAGCGCCTGGATGTTGTAGCCGGCTGGCGTGTTGTCGAGCTTGCGAATCGCGCCATTGCGATCGGACACCACCATCGCACCGGGCAGCAGGCTCACCGTCAGCTGCAGCGGCAGCTTCTCGGGTGGCGTGGCCTGATCGTTCGACGGCAGGTTCAGCGACAGCACGTTCAAGCGCGCGGCCGCGATCGACGAACTCACGAGCAGGAAGAACACCAGCACCGCGAACACGTCGATCATCGAGACGATGTTGAGCTCCTCGTTGCCGCCGCGCTTCAGATGCCGCTCGAGCCGGCGCGTGCGCCGGGCCTTGCGGGGCGCCTGGTCTTCTTCCTCGAGAAGGACCGGAGTCGTCATGACCAACTCAGCGGCGCTTGCAGACGGCGGAGACGAAACGCGAGCAGACCGACTCGAGCGTGTCGATGAGCTCGGTGGTGCGGCTGCTGAGCCAGGCATGGGCGAGCAGCGACGGAATGGCGACCATCAGGCCGAAGGCCGTGCAGTTCATGGCTTCGGAAATACCCGCCGACAACAAGTCCGCCTTCTCGGCCGGATCGGCGTTGCCCAAAGCCGCGAACGCACCGATCAGACCGAGCACGGTGCCGAGCAGGCCGAGCAGGGTCGACATGTTGGAGAAGGTGCCGAGATAGTGCGTGCGGCGCTCGATGGCGGGCAGCACTTCCATGAGGCCTTCCTCGGTGGCGATCTCGACTTCGGAGCGACGGTTGTCGACGCGGGCCTGGGCGAAGCCGGTGGTCAGCAGCTTGCCGACGGCGGTGTCGGATTCGCTGGCCAGGCGCTCGGCCTCGTTCAAGTCGCCGGCCTTGAGCAGCGGCGCGATCTTCGCCCACAGGTTGCGATTCTCACGCTCGGTGCGACCCAGAAAGATCACCCGCTCCACCCCCACGGCCAGCGCCAGCGCCAGCACCAGCGCAATGGGATACATGAATGCGCCGCCAGCCTGGAAAAAACGGATGACGTGGTTGAACAACTCCATGGTGAGCGAGACCTCTGTGGTGGTTGAAAGATGGATGCGAGCGTTCGCGATGGCGGCGGGCCCTGAAGCGCGAAAGCTTCAGCGCGGATCGACGCTCGATCGGCGGAATGCGGAGATGGTTTGCTGCGTGCGCACGCGGCTCTTGAGCTCGGCGGCGTTGATCTTCTCGGCGCCGGGTTCGAGCAGCAGCGGCGGGCGATCCATCTCGACCGGGCTTTCCTCCTGCCAGGGCGTGATCGTGAGGCCGAGCGCGGCTTCCTCGTCGCCGATGATGCGCGTGCCGATGGCGTCGTCGGCAGCCTGTGCGACTGCGGTACAGCCGAAGCCGAAGACCGCTGCGAAGAACAGTGCGGTCTTCATCGTGCCGACTCCGCCGTAGCGGACGCGGTGCGCGTCGTCGTGCTGTCTTCGAGCTCCTTGATCCAGACGCTGACCATGAGGTTCTGGTTCTTCGGTCCGGCGATGCGCTGGTATTCGCGATAGGCGGCGAGCGCGTTCTGCGGCTGGCGCAGCGACACGTCGTAGAGAATGCCCAGATTGAGCTGGGCCGGCGCGTAGTCGGGCTTGGCCTTGATCGCCTTCTGGTAAGCCTCTTCGGCGCGTTTGAAATCGCCGTTCTCGCGATAGAGCGAGCCGAGCCAGTTCAGAGCGACCG
The DNA here is from genome assembly GCF_000271305.1 of Hydrocarboniphaga effusa AP103. Classification (GTDB taxonomy): domain Bacteria; phylum Pseudomonadota; class Gammaproteobacteria; order Nevskiales; family Nevskiaceae; genus Hydrocarboniphaga; species Hydrocarboniphaga effusa. Next base: position 371,992 of record NZ_AKGD01000001.1, on the reverse strand, counting down.
CATTGTCCGGGTTCGCGGTGCTGGCCTTGGCGAAGCTGTCGAGCGCCTGCGAGCGCTGCTTGCCTTGTGCGTAGAGAATGCCGAGCGCGGTCAGCGGCCCCGAGAAGGCAGGGAAGTCCTTCGACAGCGACACCAGGGCCGCTTGAGCTTCGGTCTGCTTGTGCTCGCGCATGAGCTGCAGCGCCTGCTTGAAGCGGCGATCGGCTTCGACGCGGTCGGTCGACGTGGTCGACGCGCTGCTGCTCGCGGCGACCGGCGTCGAGCTCTTGCTGCTGGCACTGTTGCGTGCCGGCTGGCGCGGCGCCGTGCCGCAGGCGGCGAGCGCCAGGACGAGCAGCGCGACGGCGCCGCGGTTCGCGTGTGACTTAGAGAAGGGAGTCATAAACGGTATCGCGCTGATCCTGCTTGCCGTACTTGGCGGGTGCGAGTTCCACCAGAGCCTTCGCGCTCTGGCGAATCCAGTCGTTCCACAAACCTTGCTGTAGCCGGGCCAGATTGGCCTCGTAAGCCTTGATGGCTTTTTCTTCGAACGGGAAGGCCTGTTCTTCGAGCAGGATGTTGTACTGCTCGAGTGCATCGCCGTTGAGATTGGACGGGCGGCTCGACTTCATGATCGCCTGGCCGAATTCGCGATAAACGCTGCCGAGTTCGTAGGTCGCGGCCGTGGTGATGTCGGGATCGCCGAAGCGCGCCGCGCGCGTGAGCGTGGCGATGGCGGTTTCGGTGGCCGCCATGCGCTCGGGCAAGCTCTTTTCGACCGGCAGGCTCAGCGCGACGCGACGTGCCTGCAGGGCCTGATCACGACCAATCTCGAGGCTCGCCTGCGCGGCCATCTTCTGCGTGTCCTGGGTGCGTGCGCTGCCGGCGGCTGCGTCGGCGGTGACGATCTCCTGCAGCCAGCGCTGATAGTTCGCACGATCATGCAGATCGTCGCGCGCCAGATCGGCGAGCCGGCGACGCGCCTGCATCGCCCGATCGAGCGGCTGCGGGAAGCTGCTTAGGTAGAACTCGTAGGACTGGTTCGTGAGCGCCGGCTGGCGGCTCTTGTCGTAGAGGTTCGCCGCGAGCCAGGCCGAATCGCGACGCAGCGCCGGCGATTCGCTGTCACGGCGCGCGATGCGCGAATACGCATCGGCGGCCGGGCTCCACTTCGAATCCTGCTCGTAGGCGTAGGCGAGCCGCTTGTCGACATCGGCGATCAACGCATGCTGCGGATAGCGGCTGCGGAAGGCTTCTAGCGTGCTTTCGGTGGCCGGCCAATCCTTGAGATCGGCGAATGCGACGGCGGCGTCGTAGTCGGCGTTCACGCGGATAGACGAGGCCGGCGCGACCTGGCCGACGCGCAGGAACGTGCTCGCGGCGAGCTTCAGGTCGCCGGCCGTGCGCGCGGCTTCGGCCTGCTTGTAGACCGAGGCTGCGAGCCGATCGGTAACCGCGCCGCGCTGTGCATCGTTTGCGGGCATTGCGTTGAGCAGCGAGCCGTAGGCGACTTCGGCCTGGTCGAACTGCTTGAGCGAAAAGCGTGCATCGGCCATCACCGACAGGCTGCGACGGCGCTGCTCGTTGCTCGGCCTGGCATCGTCCGCGAGCACGCGGCCGGCGATGTCGATGGCCTTCTGGTCGTCTCCGATCGTCAGCAGGTCTTCGGCGCTTTGCGTGAGCACCGCGTTGCGCTGCGCGTGCCCGGGCATCTTGTCGGCGAGCTGCAGCGAGGCATCGACCGATTGCTTGAGCGCCGCATCACGCTGGGCGCTGCCGGCATCGCGCGCCATGCGCTGATAAACCTGCACGGCGGCAAACGCGGCTTCGGGGGCGCGCGTGTTGTTCGGGTATTCGTAGGCGGCCTTGGTGTATTCCGCAGCGGCCTGCTGCGGGTTGCCGCCATCGAGCAGGGCGTCGGCGTAGAGCACGTTGATCTGCGGCGTGCGCTCGTCGGTCGGGAACAGCTTGAGCGTGCGCTGATACCAGTCGGCCGCGGTCAGGAACGACTTCTGCCGCGAAGCCGCTTCGGTCTCTGGCGTGCGCTGGGCGAGTGCCTGGTAGTGACGCGCGATGTCGTCGTAATGGCCGCGCGTGGTCGCGAGCATTTCGGCGGATGGCTTGCGCGAGGCCCAGTACGGACTGTCCGGTGCGAATTCGCGTGCGTATTCTTCCTTTGCGAGCAGCACCTGATCGCTGAAGCCCCCGGCCTTGTAGGCATCGATCGCGAGCGTCTGGAATTCGGGCGAAAGCTCGCTCTGCGGGTGGCGCTTGCGATACGTGGTATAGAGGCTCGCCGCATCGGTATAGCGCTGTTTCTTGAGCAGATATTCGCCGGTGTCGCGGTAAAGCACCGGCGCATAGCGCGGCTCGCCGGCGCGTTCGAAGTAGCGATTGAGATTGTCCGCTCCGCCGAGTCCGACGACCGAAAGGCTGGCTGCGTGCAATGTTTCCTTCGCCGAAGCTTCGCGATTCTTCGGCACGCCCGCGAGTGCAGCTTGCAGATCGTTCGACGATCCTGCTGCAAAACTGCGATCGAGAATGCCGAGGAACGCCGCCAACGATTGGTCGTACTTGGCTTGCTGATAAAGCGCCCAGCCGTACTTGTATTCTGCGGTTTCGAAGTAACGCGTTTCCTTGCCTTGGGCGATGACCTTCGCGTAAGCCGACTCGGCCTCGTCGTAATGTCCGCGCATGAACAGCTGCTCGGCCGCGCGGAACAAGCCGTCGCCGACGAGCGCCGATTGCGGGAAGCGTTCGCCGAGCTGTTGCAGACTGCGGATCGAAGCATCGTTGTTGCCATCGAGCTGATAGGCGCGTGCGAGCTGGTAGAGCGCGCGATCGTTGCCTGGATCGTTCGGTGTCTCGGCGAGCAGCTGTTCGTAAATCTTGATTGCGCGCTTGACGTCGTCGGGCTTGCCATTCCCCGCGTCGGAGCGCTGCACCCGCAGGTAGGCGGCGCGACGCATCGCCTCGGCGCGCACGACCGGATCGACGGCGGGCAGTTCGAGAATGCGGTCGTAATGTTCGAGCGCGACGCCGATGTCGGCCGGAATCGCTTCCGACATTTCGAGCCGCAAGATGCTCGGCGTCTTGACGACGAACCAGCCGTCGGAAGAGCGTCCGTTATCGTTGGCGACATCGCCGATGGTGGATGGGTTGTCCGCGGCGAATGCGGCCGTGGTCGCAAGCAGGGCTGCGGTGAACGCGGTGACGGTGAAGCCGGCGCTGCGTTGTTTCGGAGAGAGTTTCATTTTGCGCTGACCTGCAGCGGACGATCGTTGAGACGTGCGATCGCGAAATGAGCTTCGACGAGATAGCGTTCGGTCTGTTCCTTGATGCTCGTGATGTAGCGCGTGGCCGCGCTTTCGAGCACGGCGCGTTCTGCAACTTCGGCCGCGATCAGGCGATCTTCGATCGCATCCATGCGCTGTTGTAGTGCGGTGTCGCCCGATTTCTTCACGATGTCTTCGCGGCGCGACATCGCCATGCCGAGTTCGTGCAGCTGGTGCGCGGCTTCGAGGTGTTCGCGGAATTCCTCGTCTTCGGTGAGCCGTTCGAAGTAGAAATTCGGCGGCGCATGCGGGCGGTTCTTGAGCCACCAGCGCGGCGGTGGAAGGTCTTTGAGCCACCAGGACCAGCCGCTGCCTCCGGGGCTGTCGCTCTCGACGATCTTGCTCGCCATTTCGCCGCTGGCGATGTGTTCGAGTGCCTTTTCGAGATGCCCGCGCGTGTTCTCGAGTTGATCGACCGCGCGCTTGCTGTAATCGTGCGCCTGCTCGTGTGCGCCCAGATGTTCGAACGCATAGGGCAGGGCCAGCATCGCTTCCTGCACGGCGGCGTCGGTCGGATCGCGGCCGATGAGTTCGGTCCATGGCACCAGCGCGCGGCGCAGATCGTCCGCACGCTTGCCGGTGGCGACACCCCAGGCGTTGTTGAACGGCATCGCCTTGCGTGCGGTGCTGAGCTTCTCCGGGGCGCTCAGCGAGCTCTTCACCGATTGCGCGGTCAGCGGAGCCGTGCTTTCGGCGGCGTTGCCGCGCGGTGCGAGCATCGCCCAGCCCAGGCCGAGCAGCGCGGTGTTCGCATAGGGGCTGGCGCTGCGCACACGCTTGAACGTGGTCGCGGCCAGGTCGGGCTGCTTCATGCTCAGGAAGTAGTAGCCGAGCGTGGTGTTGGCCTGATCGCGCAACACCCAGGATTCGGCGCTGTTGGCCTTCTCGCTCGCGATCTGCTCGAGCATCGGAATCGCGTCGGCATTGCGGCCGGCGTCAAGCGAGGCGGCTGCGGACTGATACTTGGCGAGCACCGGCGAGGCGCTCGCATCGGCCGGCATGCTGTGGCGCAGCCCGCCGATGCAGGTCTGCAGGCGCTGTTCGTAATCGGCCGGCAGGTTGCCGCCGGCGGCGTCGCGCATCTGCATGATCTGCGAGGCCGCGCTGAAGTAGCGGCCCGAGTGGATCAGGTAGTCGATCTGCCGCAGCACGACGTCGCCCGCGGCGTTGACGAGCGTGAGCGAAGGATCGCCACCGAGCCCTCCCGGCTTGACCTCGATGACGATCGGCTGGCCGGCGGCAGGCGCTTCGATGGTCTGCACCAATCGCGAGCGCAGGCGCGGAACTCCAGGGCGATCGTCGTCGCCACGTGCGGCGTAGTCGATATAAAGACGATGTTGTCCCGGCGCGAGCGGAATCTGCGTGAGCTTGTGGAGTCCGCGTTCGTTGAGCGCGGCGGATTCTGCTGGGGAGTACGCGTAGCGCACCGGCTTGACCGCATCGATCTGGAACGTGACTTCGAGTACCTGCACCTCGCCGGCTTGCGATCCGATGTAGATCGGGGTCAGCGCCTGTGCGGATGGGCTCGCAGCGGGATCGAGTTGCATTGCGAGGCGCTCGATGTCGAGCGCCTCCATGACCAGATCGCCGGGAACTTCGGCGGAAGCGGTGGCTTCGCCGGCCAGCAGCAACGTGGTCAGAGCCAAGAGCCCGCCGACGCGGCGGAACGCACGGACTGTGGTGGTATGGCTATCGGTCTTCATCTTCCTGAGTGGCAGTCGGGGCTGGCTACGTGAGCCAGTTAACCTGTCCATGAGCCGACGGTGATGAAGCCGTCGTCCCGTTGTTTGGGACCGCCATTGGTCCGTCTGATCGAGGCCGGCAACCACACCAGCGCCGTCAGACCGTGCTTCTTGAGGACCAGAACGGACCCTCAGTTTCAGCCGGAGCAACCATCGTGCCAGTGGCTGAAAGCCGATTCAGATGGGATGTGAGCGGTGGCGAAAGGCTTACAAGCGGTCGCAGCGCAGAAAAGTTCCAACGAGCCGACGATTGGCAGAGATATTGCTAACCCGTTAACCTGAGTTTGCCGTCAGGCAGCTCGCTCACGGACCAACGACGGTCCGGACCCCGACAACGACGTCCACCGAGTGACCCCTTCAGGGTAGGCCACTCGGTGGATTTTTTTTGTCCGGAGGTCGCCGTGCAGCGAGCGCTTGGACCGTGGACCGAGAACGATAGATCTATAGAAGGGGCCGCATGAAAACGTTTCGCTATGCCTTGTTGCCGCTGGTGATCGCCACGACCTACGGAGCCGCAGCGCACGCGGTCGAGGACGATCGCATCTACATCGCCCCCATGGGCTCCTATGCAATCGCCGACAAGGATCGTCTGAACTCCGACGATGGTATCGGCGGAATGCTGGCGGTTGGGTTCCCCATGACGCCGGCGTTCGCACTTGAGCTGCGTGGTGGCTATCTCGACTACGGCAAGAGAGATTTCTGCAGTGGTGCGTTGGGCATGATCTGCGAGAACAAGAAAGACGATGTATGGGGTGTTGGTGGTGGTGTGAACTGGTATCTGGCCGGATCAACTGTGGGGCCATATCTGCACGCGGATGTTATGGGCGGCGATCAAGTGCAGTTCAATGCGGGACTGGGCTGGGATTTCCCGTTGTTCGATACGTTCAGCATCCGAGCAGAAGCGCTCTATCACATTCAGAAGCCTGAGGAAAACGATACGCGGAATTCGGATTTCCACGAACCCCTGTTCAACCTCGGTATCCGGATTCCGCTTGGCGCCAAGCCGGTTGCGCCGCCGCCCCCGCCGCCTCCGGCTGTCGTGGTGCCCGCACCGCCGCCGCCGCCGCAGTGCAGCGACGGTATCGACAATGATGGCGATGGCGCGATCGACTTCCCGGCCGACAAGGGCTGCACCGACGCCAGCGACAACGACGAGTACAACCCCATCTGCAAGGCGCCCGGTCCGGGCGAGCCGATGACGCTGGAAGGCTGCGCGGTGGGCGACACCATCGTGCTGCAGGGCGTGACCTTCGAATTCGACAAGGCGCGCCTCACGCCGAACGCCAAGGTCATTCTCGACGGCGTCGCCGGTGCACTCGAGAAGCGTCCCGACATCAAGGTCGAGATCGGCGGCCACACCGACTCCAAGGGTTCGGATGCGTACAACCTGAGCCTGTCGGACAAGCGCTCGAAGTCGGTCAAGGACTATCTGGTCTCCAAGGGCGTCGCGGCCGGCCGCATGACCACGCGTGGCTACGGTGAATCCATGCCGGTCGCGGACAACAACACCGACGAGGGACGCGAGCTGAATCGCCGCGTCGAACTCAAGGTGACCGAGTCCACTGGCGGCGGCGTGACGGTCGCTCCGACCGAGGCAACCGCCGAGTTCGCCAAGCCGATGACAACCACGCCGGCCGCCGAGCCCGCTCCGGCTCCCGCGCCCGCGCCGGTAGCCGGCGGCACGACGGTGATCCTCAAGGATTACGCCTATTCGCCGGCGTCGCTGACGGTGCCGGTCGGTGCGACGGTGACCTGGAAGAACGAGGACGGTTCCAATCACTTCGTGAACTTCGCCGGTGAATCGAGCGGTCGCCTGAAGGAGGGCGCCACTTACACCAAGACCTTCACCTCGCCGGGTGTCTACGAGTACGCCTGTCAGCTGCATCCGCAAATGAAAGGCACGGTCGTCGTCCAGTAACGACGACCTGCTGCTCACAAAAATCAGTTAGCCGATCCTGAGATTCCGCCGGTCTGAATAAGACCGGCGGCTTTTTGTTGTCCGCGCCAAATTCAGGCAATAAAAAACCGGCTCGTGCCGGCGTGATTGCAGTCGCGGTGGTGTGAAGGAGCGGGCTGGACTATCGACGTGAATCGCCGATCGAAACCGATCGGCGATTCATGTTTCAGCGACCCTCGAAATGCTGGCCGTCGAAAAAGCGATCCGGGCCCATCGTGATGCCGCTGTCCGTGTTGCCGAGTTTCCAGCTGCGCGCGTGGTCGCCTTCACTCTTGAAATCCTGGGCGGGGCAGGGCTCGCCGACGAGCGCAGCCGCGGCACGGTACAGATCCGGCCGATAGCTCGCCGATGCGACCGCAGCGGCATCGATGTCGCTCGGAGCCTGCTGCCAGCGAATCATTTGCTGGATGAACCAGAGCGCGTGCGAAGTCCAAGGAAAATTCGCGGCGCCTTCGTGGAAAACCAGGCCGCGTCCGAGTGGATGTCCGCTCGATCGAGCCTGCAAGGCTTCGTGTACGACTTCGGGCGGGGCCTCGAGTGCGTGGCTTTCGACGACGATGCGGGCTGCCTCGGCGCGATTCTCGGTGCGATCGAGCCAGCGCGCGGTTTCGATCAGGGCCGCGATCAGAGCCAGGTGCGTGTTCGGATTCTGGTGAGCCCAACTATGGGTCACGCCAAGCACTTTTTCGGGGCTGTTGTTCCAGATTTGATACTTGCGCACGACGACGCGACCGATGCCGTCGGCCTGCGCTACCTCGCTCCACGGAGCGCCGACGCAGAAGCCGTCGATGCTGCCCTCGCGCAGTGACTTGACCATCTGCGGTGGTGGCACCACCGACAGATTCAAATCGCGATCGGGGTCGATGCCGCAACCGGCCAGCCAGTAACGCAGTTCGTAGTTATGCGTGGAGAACGGAAAGACATGGGCGAAGACGCGCGGTGAAGCACCTGCCGCACGATCGGTTTCGAGCACGTGCTTGAGCCGGCTTCCGACTTCGCGAGGCGTGATCGAATCGAGTTGCAATTGCCAGAACAGCGACTCGGAAATGGTGATCGCGTTGCCGTTGAGGTTGAGCGAGAGCGCGGTGAGCATGGGCACGCGCACGCCATCGATCCCCGCGGTCGCGGCGATCGGCATCGGAGCGAGCATGTGGGCCGCGTCCAGCATGCCGGCCGCCACCTTGTCGCGAATATTGGCCCAGGAGGCTTCGACCGACAGGTCGACCTGGAGCCCATGAGCGGCGAAGAAGCCCTTTTCTCTTGCGATGATCAGCGGTGCGGCGTCGACCAGCGGCACCAACCCGATCTTCAGTTCTGTTTTTTCGAGTGGCATGGCGTGTTTCACTAGAGGAGCTCGGCTGCCGCGATCAAGGCGCGTGCGGCTTCGCCAAGCTTGAGATTGCGGTCCATCGCCATGCGCCGCAATAGTTCATAAGCACTGTTTTCGTCCAGATTGCGGCGCTTCATGAGCAAACCCTTGGCTTTTTCGATGTCACGCCGGTCGGCCAGCTTGCTCTTGGTTTCTTCGAGCTCGTTGCGCAGCGCTTGGAATTCTTCGAAACGGGCAATGGCCACGTCCAGAATGGGCTTGAGCCTGGAGGCGTTGAGCCCATCGACCACATACGAGGTGACGCCGGCCTGCAGTGCCTTCTTGATGGTGTCGGGCGCGCCCGTGTGCGCGAACAGCACGATCGGCCGCGGGCGATCCCGCGTCACCTGACCGAGCGATTCGAGCGTGTCGCGGCTCGGCGAATCGACGTCGATCAGGATGACATCGGGTTGGTGGCGGCGCACGGCTGCCGACAAGTCGGCAGCCGACGTGATGGCGCCAACGACTTCGTGTTCGAGCGAGCGCAGCGACGCTTCGATAGCGGCGCGGCGCGCTGGATCATCGTCGACGAGCATCACGCGCATGTGCGGTATCTGCCTGAGAACATAGGTGGATCCCTGAGGTCGCCAGTTGCTGACGAACGGCTTCGTTAAAGTCCTGTTACAACGGCTTCCCTACCGCAGCATTCGTGCCATGGAGAAGCTGATCGCGGCCTCGATAAGCTGCGTGGACTCAGGGGCTTGGCTGGTTTTCCCGGGGCGTAGGAAAAGCCGCGCAGAACGCTGCTTTCCTACCGCTCAGAAAGTAGAAATGATCTTGCGCAACTCGGCGTAACCATGCACGAGTCGCGGGCCGGGACGACCCAGGTACGCTTCGGAGATCGCATGCACCCGGCCATGCACCAATGCCGGCCAGTGCCGTGCCTCTTGGCGACGCAGCACCACATCGGCCCGATATTTTTCGAGCGGCACACCGCACCAGGACATCACCACCGCGTCGGCCTGGCGCGCCACCTCGGTGTGATCGACGGTGACGCTCTTGGCTTCGGCATCGGCCCAGGGATTGCAGCCACCGGCAAGTTCGATGAGGTCGCTCACCCAGGATTGCCGGGCCGGTACGATCACCGGCTTGGGCCACCATTCAACGGCAATGCGCGGACGCTGCGTGCCGGCGGCGACGGGTGGCATCTGATCGCGCATCTGCGCGATCAGATCGGCACCGCGCTGCTCGATACCGAGCGCTGCCGCGATCGTGGCGATGCTCGCATAGACATCTTCAAGACTCAGCGGATCAATCGTGATCGTGCGCAATCCGAGTGCTTCGAGCTCGGCAACGATGCGCTCGTGCCCCGGCACCGTGAGCGAGGTCAATACGAGGTCAGGCGCCAGATCTGCGACCATGCTCGTGTCGAGATCGAGATCGCGTCCGGGCTTTGGCAGTGCGGAGACGAGGTCGGGCGGATAGTCGGAATCGGCGTCGACGCCGACTAGGCAGCTGCCGGCTCCGAGCGCGCAGACGATTTCAGTGTTCGAGCAGGTGTGGCTGAAGACGCGCATCGCGCTCAGCGATCGCCGCTCATGAGCCGGTCGACCGCTCGATTCACGCCGCGCAGCCAGGCTGCGTGCATGACCCCCGAAACGAAGTTGCCGAACAGCGGCCATCGGCAATCGAAGGCGATGTCGTAATCGAGCTGAGTGCCGCCCGGCACTTCGGAAAACCGCATGCGACCGACATGGTTCTTGAACGGACCGCCGCGCGTGACCCGGTATTCGATCGTGCTGTCGGGCGTGATCTCGGTGGTGGTCTCCTCGAAACGAACGAGCCCGACCCGGATTTCGCGAACCGAACCCACACCATTGGCGTCTCCGTTCGGAGCGGCCTTGATCCAGCGGCATTGCGCCGGCCACCAGAGCCGTCCGAAATTGTCGTGCTGCACGAAGTAGGCGAAGACGCGCTCGCGCGGCAGCGCGAAGAAATGCTGGAGCTGGATAAGCTGCTGGGTCATGCGCCGAATGTGCCGTTGCTTGCGTGATCGCTCAATGACTCTTTGGCATGCGTGTGCTGTCAGGGCGACAAATCGTCGCCGGTGCTGACTTCGCGATCGTCCGGATTGCTTGGCTTGCGAACCAGATCGAGCGCGTGAATTTCGAAGCGCCCCTTGGCGCGGTCGGCGAAGAAGAACTCGAGGCCGTGGTGAATGTTCGGAAACGCGAGTTCGTCCCACGGAATCTCGTGCTCGGCGAACAGCTGGGTTTCGCTGCTCTCGGGGGTCGGCGCGTGGTGGTCGCTGCGCATGCGCCCGCGGTGGATCATGAAGACCTGTGACACGTAAGGCACGCTGATGACCGCCACGAGCGGGCCGACATCGACGTCGGCTTCGGATTCCTCACGCGCCTCGCGGCCCGCGCCTTCGGCTGTCGTTTCGCCGAGCTCCATGAAGCCGGACGGAAACGTCCACAGGCCGATGCGCGGCTCGATGTTGCGCCGGCACAGCAGGATCCGTCCGTCCTCCCACTCGGGAATCACGCCGACGATCACGCGCGGGTTGAAGTACTGCACGTGGCCGCAGTTGGGGCAGACATGCCGAGGCAGGTGATCGCCTTCGGGCACGCGAAAATCCACCTTGTGGCCGCAGAGGTTGCAGAAATGAGCGGTCATCATGGGGCTGAGCGTCGGGGAAGAGATGCCATGGGTGGCCTATTGTGCATGAGCCCCCGCATCGGAGCCGCCGAGCACACTGCCGGGCCTGCACGCGTATGGTGCGGTGTGCGTCGAGCTGACATTAGAATCGCATGATCCGCCTCGAGCGGAGCACAAGGACACCAGAGTCCATACAGGGAGGAGAACATGCCGAAAACCGTTGCCGGTCTGGCCTTGCTGGCCTTGCTCGCGGCACCGTTGGTGTCGCTGGCGCAGGACGCTCAAGTCATGCCCGTCGAGGACACAGCCTCGACCGAGGCTCCGGCCGAAGAGGCCGCGCCGGCGACCGATAGCGTCGATTCGGCTTCCGGCCCCGATGCATCGGCGGACGCGACGAGCCCGGAAACGGCCGAAGCGTCGGGTGAGTCCAGCTCCGGCACGACCGACTCGACCGACACAGTCGATGCGGGTGGCTCGGGCGACAGCTACGACTCCTCGGGTTCGGGTGGCGAGGAGCCGGCCTCGCAGTCGATCGACGAGGAAGAGCATCCCAACTTCTACGTCGCCATCGATCGCGCCGAAGCCAGGATCGATCTGTCGGACGATGGCATCGAAGATCGCTTCGGTACAGACGAACTCGATGGCGGTTTCTATCGCGGCCATCTCGGCTGGCGCCTGATTCCGGGCGTCGCCATCGAAGGCTTGGTCGGCTTCGCACCCGACAAGGCCAAGGCGGTCGACGAGTTCGAAATGAAGAAGTTCTACGGCGCCTACATCGTGCCGACCGGAACCGTGCTCGACGTGCTCGAAATCTCCGGACGCTTTGGCTATTCGTGGTCCTCGGCCGAAGCAGCCAACGGAGCGGAGAAGAGCTTCAGCGGGGTCAGCTACGGTGCCGAGCTGCTGTTTCCGATTCGCGTGATCTCGAAATCGCTGCCGAACCTGCGCCTGACCGCCGGCGGCACGGTGTTCTATCAGGACCGCGATGCCCGCACGATGGCCTGGCACTACGGTCTGCGTTACGACTTCCGTCTTTGATCGCCAAGCGGGCCGCATGTGCATTGCTGCGCTTGAGGCCCGCGGGTATGATCGCGCCCCTTGCCTGGGTGGCGGAATCGGTAGACGCAGCGGACTCAAAATCCGCCGAGGTAGCCCCTCGTGAGAGTTCGAGTCTCTCCCTAGGCACCAGTTTAGAGTGTGTAGAAGTGCACCATAGAGTTTGATGAGTTAGCTAAGCCCCGGTAAATCCGGGGCTTTTTTGTTGCCGTCGTGTTTTATCGTGTGCCACCGGTTGCCTACAGCTACGCCGACGAGGGGGTACGTTTGGGGGTATATTTTGTGCTCGAAGAGGGTTAAATCTCTTCGAAGTGGCAGAAAGTACCCCCAAACGGAAAAGTACCCCCTCATGCTCACTGACACCTTGATTCGACAGGCAAAACCGAGAGACACGCCCTACAAATTGGCAGACGAGAAGGGCATGTATCTGCTCGTGACGTCCACAATGGACGCCACTAAGGGCAAGCGCTGGCGACTCAAGTACCGATTTGGGGGTACGGAGAAGCTTCTGGCACTGGGTTCGTACCCCCAGGTCAGCCTCAAGGAGGCGAGGGCCCGCCGCGATGAAGCTCGAGCTCTGCTATCGAATGGCGTCGATCCCGGCGAGCATCGCAAGACTGAGAAGCGGGAAAGTGCCTTGCGCCGTGAGAACACCTTTCGGGCCGTCTCGCAGGCCTGGTACGCGTTGAAGAGCGCCGAGTGGTCTGTGTCGACCGCGAGTAAGGTCAGGACCTACCTCGATCTCGATCTGATCCCACAGCTTGGCGATCGGCCCATCCCCGACATCAAGCGTCCCGAGCTCGTCACCGCGCTCCGCAAGATCGAGAAGCGCGATGCGCTCGACGTCGCGAAAAAGGCGAGGGGATGGCTCGGCGCGATCTTCGCCTACGCACACGCCGAAGGGGTCATCGAAGACAACCCGGCGCTGGCCCTGTCTGCGGTGGCCCTGAAGAAGCGGGCGCGATCACAGCACGCCCATCTGCAGCTCGACGAACTCCCGGCATTCCTCAAAGCGATGGACGGGTACGCCGCAGCGTCACCGGATGCGGTCGACGCGATCTCCATGCTGCTACTCACTGCGGTACGGCCTGGTGAGCTTCGCGGCGCCAGCTGGGACGAAATCGACCTCGACGCCGGCGTGTGGAGCATTCCGGCTGAGCGCATGAAGATGCGGCGCCCGCATATCGTGCCGCTGCCGACCCAAGCAATCACGCTGCTGCGCGAGCGGTTCGACGCCAATGGCGACCGGCCGCTTGTTTTCGCGAGCCCCTACAAGCCCAAGCAGGTGATCAGCGAGAACACGATCAATGTCGCTATCGGGCGCATGGGGTACAAGGGCAAGCAGACTGGCCACGGCTTCCGCCATATCGTGAGCACGGCCCTCAATGAGCGCGGCTACAACTCCGACTGGATCGAAAAGCAACTGGCACATGGCAGCGATGACGAGATCCGCGACACGTACAACAAGGCCGCATATCTCGAACAGCGCCGAAAGATGATGCAGGCCTGGGCCGATCATCTCGATCGATTACGTGACGGTGGCGGCAACGTGATTGAGTTGCGTGCGGCGTAATTTGGTAGTGTCGGCACCTTCAAGGGCGCAAGGAGTGCGACTGATGCCGAACAAGGATCCCAGGGCAAAAGCTGCGACGAGAACGAGAAAGCCAAGTCGACCGATCAGGATGCTGCCCTCGACTGGAAAACCCGATCCTGAAGTGGCTGCGCGTTTCGTTCGCAGGCTCATTGCCCTGAGTTTGGAAGAAGAGCAGGAGCGCGAGCGCAACACGCGTAAATGAAGCGCGGAAGCGCGCCTCCTTTGGGTGCAGGGTGTCGATTCGAGCCCGTTTCGGGGAGCTAAATAAATGTGCTTCTTCGGCGCTTTACCCGACGATGATGTGATCGTCGATGTAAAGAAACCCGCCTAGCACCACGTCTGCTTCGTCAGCTGAGATATCCCAATAGGAGCCGTCTGCTTTTGCGCGAATCTCCAGGTCGAAGGGGATAGCCCAGTAATCCATGCCAGTGAGGTTGTGAGGCATATCGAGCCGCAGGATTCTTGACTCGTAGAGCTGCACGCCGTAGCCGATGTTCGCGGGCATCAATACCCAGTTGACGTTCGGCTTGTACTTCGCGATCCACGCTCGAAACTCGAAAGCCTGAGTGCTCGTCACGATCACGTGATGTGGAACCACGATGCACGAGCCTGAGAAAACTTCTTCGACGTGCTCGACAGGCCCACCAAAAGCGGTGCGCTCATGCCTTGGGCCAGGAGTGCCGCTGTAGCTGCCTCTCAGCGGTTCCGGCAGTGAACTGGGGTATTGAGGTAGTGGCATCAGCCGTACACCTTCGAATTACGATTTCGGCGCTGCACCACAGAGCCAGCCTGTAGGCCGGCGTACACATCGCCTGAGCGGGATGCGAGTTGTGCTGCGGTAATTCCGACGGCCCGTGACGCCGCAGTCTGCATGCCTTGATCCACGCGATGGCTGATCTCGGCGATGATCTGGCCGTCGCTGAGTTGGCGAGCGTTGACCGCCACGCCGACGTTATCGTTGAAGGTGATTTTTACCCCACCGCCTCCTGACGAAAGCGGAGCAATGGCGCTCGCCGGCTCTACTACGCCGGATTGCGAGCCCATCATCAGCAGAGTCTTGTTGCCGTAGCGCAGTAGTTCCGGATTACCTGGCTCAGCTACCTCGTACATCCCACCGGCAGAGACAATACCGCCGTAGCGTCGGCCGCTGAACTGCATGGATCTGATTTGCTGGACCTGTGCGAGCTGGACGGCAACCGCCGCCGCCGCCGCCGCGGGCGCCAATGCCGGGCCTATCACCGGCACCGCCAGCGCCGATTCGTAGGCTTTGATCGCGCTGGATGGAATCGAGATCATTGCCTCGGCAATCTTCAGAGCTTTGAAAACCGCGAATCCCTTAGCCCCGAAGGCCGAGGCAGCATCGGCTGCCATGCTGAGCACGCCTGCGATCGCATCAGCCTGCGTAACCATCGCGTCGATCTGCTGCCGCTGGTAGTTCGCCATGCTGTCGGCGACTCCTTTCCGGCGCTGTTCGGCAGCGATCTCCGCGTCGTAGGAGGCTTTGTGATAGTCCTGCTCCTGCTGCAGACGTTGCTCAAGGAGGTCGTGCTCGGCCGTGATTTGCTCCCGCAGAGGGCGCAGCGCGTCAGCCTCGATCGACTTGAGGTCGAACCTGCCATCAAAGGTCGCTTCCGGCCCGAACTTGATCTGGGATTTGCCGTCGCCTGCTTCCGCCTTGGCGGCTCGCGTGCGTACCTGCTCATCGGTCTTGCCGAGATTGAGTAGCGCAGTATTGAGTTCGTCGATGCGCCTTCGAGCGTCGGCCGCGTCAGCGACCATCGCATCATGGATCGCCGCTGCACCACTGAAGTCTAGATGCGCGAGGGCGACAGCTTGGGCTGCGATGCCTCCAATCTCCCGGCCGATCTGCTCGAACACGTAGGAGACGTTGGCGACCACGAGCGCGACGCCCTGGAATCCAACGCGCAGCGAATCGGCCAAGCCTGCCGCGACGTCGCCTGTCGCGGAGGTTTCGGTGAATTGTGCGGTGAGATCGCGCAGCGATGGCAGCAGGTCAGCAGCGACCCGCGACGCTAAGCCGCTTGCTGAAGCTTGGAGGATGAATAGGTTGTCGTTGAACTCACCGGCGGCTGCGGCGATCTCGTCGTCGATAACCAGGCCAAGCTCTTCGGCTTTGCGGGTCAGTCGATCGAGTCCTTCCGCGCCGTTGTTGAGGAAGGGGATCATGTCCGCGCCACTGCGACCGAGCAGGGCCATCGCCACCGCGCTCTTGGTTGCCCCATCCTCGCTTTGTGCGAAGGCCTCTGCCATCTCGCGTAGTACGACATCGCTGGTCTTCAGCTGGCCGGACGCATCGCGCACGTTGATGCCGAGTGCGGCGAATGCGCGGCCTTGTTCGCTGCCGGCCTTCTCGCTCTCCACCATCGCCTTGCTGAGCTTGGCGAGCGCTTCGGTCAGGCCATCGACGCCTTCGAGATCGGCGGCGAACTTCAAGCCGGACAGTCCGCGCACGGATGCGCCGACTTTCTGCGCCATCTCGTCGAGCTCGTCGGCTCGCTCGATCGCAGCACGCAAGCCTTCGCCCAGGCGCCGGCCGATGTCGAGCGCCGCCAGGCTTGCGGCGATGTTCTTCGCCGCGTCCTGAAAGCCCTTCTGTATTTCGCGAGCGCGCTTCTCAGACTCGCGAGACGCACGTCCGATGTCTGTTTCAAATTTGGCTGTGTTCGCTGCTACATCGATAAACACACTGCCGATTGATCCAAGGTTCATCGTTGCTCCTACAGTAGGGCCAGCACTTGGTGATCGATGTTGACGATGGCGGCCGTTTCCGGTTCCCGATCTCGATACGGCATGAACTGCTCAAGCGGGATCATGGGCGTGCCTTCTTTGCGCCTGCTGTTGACGTAGAGGTGACGGATTTCAGCCGCGGGCCGATCGAAGCAGCGGCGATCGTCGAAGGGCTCTTCTGCGAAATGCCGAGCCCAATAAAGGAACTCCGCGTAGGACAGCTTTACTCGGGACAGGTATCGCAGCGAGCATCCCCAACGTAGGGAAAGCGCGCGGCGAACCCGATCCTCGTAAGCCAAAACCTCCGCGGGCGTTAGACTTTTGGGCTTGCACCCTCATCCGAGGCGCTCTCGGTACTTTGAGTCAGCGGGATGTTGTTGGTCGCGGCGGCGGCTGCAAACAGCGCCTGCAAGGTTGCCGATCCCAAGCCCTCCACCTCTTCAACAGTGGCGTTCCGCTCGCCACTGGCATCGCAGGAAGACGCGAGCACGAGTGAGCGCATGATGCGATTACCGCGATCTGCATCGGATTCGCTTTCAACCACGCGGAAGATCGTTCGACCCTCTGCATCAGTGATTTGGCGGAAGTGCAGAGGCTTGGTCTTGCCGTTGAGCGTGATCTGATGCGCCTGTACTTCAGCACCGATGAGGTCGGACAACTCGTCGCGCAGGCTCATGATGCAGCCTTCCAGTGCGGGGTTCTGCGCCCGCTACGTTGGACCGTCATGGCACTTTCGAACTTGGAGTTGAGTGCAGCGTCAATCGGGAAGTCGGCAATGAAGCCAGTGAACTCGATGTAGGTGCGAGAGGTGGGGAAGGTGATGACACCTGCTGCCGACGTCGGCGGAGCAACGCCATCGGACAGGCCGACCACCCACTTCACACGAGCGCCGCTTTCCCACAGCGCGTATAGGGCCTGATGGCTCGGGAGCGAGTGATCGAAGTTCATCGGGACGCTTACCGCGCCAGGCTGCGCCAAGCCCGGCTTGTACTCCATCTCCTTGCTCGAAAGATTGGTGACGTCGATCTGGCTTCGCGCGCCACCGGTGCCGGTAACGCCCGTGATTTCTTCGACAAGAGTCATCGTGTCGGGAGCCGACTGATAGAACAGTTCGGTCCCTTGAGTCAGCTGAGACATATGTAATCACCTCAAAAAAATGCCCGCAATTTTGCGGGCGTTGGGAAAGCAGTGGCGCCGGTCAGCGCTTCTGCCAGAACTCGAAATCAAAACTGATGCGATAGGCGCGCGTTGCAGCATCACGTCCATCGGCGTTGATGCTGACGATGTAGCCCTTCGGTTCGAGCGCGGTTCGCAGGGCGCTGGCTGCCGTGTCTGCCTCGTCTGCCTTCGCAGCCCAGACATCGATCTGCACGCGAAACCAATCCAGCGTGGCCGAGCCTTTGAGCTGGTTCTGAGGCAGGCCTGAGATCAGCTGCCAAGTCGCGTAGACCTGGTTGGCGTTGCTGCCCTCGTCGGCTTCACCGAACGGGAAGAAGCGCATCGGGTCATCGCCAAGGATCGCTTGCACACCTGCATCACCCTGGACCATCGGGTAAAGGTTGGGCCTCATCACTTCCTCATCTTTGCAACCACGCGCTTGATGCCGGATGCCAGCGAATCTTTAAAGTCGAGCACCGCCGCTTCCTTCTCGGATTCAAACGCAGGACGAAGGAACGGCTGTGCCTGTTGAGTGGCGGTGCCGAACTCCACCCAGCGCCAGTAATACGCATCGTTGCTGCGGCGATAGTCGATCTTGCCGTTGGCTCTGCGCGTGGCGCGTTCCTTCGCCTGCTTCGACCAACGCTTCTTGCGCACGGTGATGATGTAACGCTCGCTTGCGCCGTTGGCTCGTGGGTTCTTGTCCCGCACGGCGATGATGTTCTTCGCGAGGACACCGGTGTCGTGAGGTGCGCGCTGGCGTGCTTGCTCTCGAATTCGCTTCGTCGCCTTGAACAACGCGGTGCGCACCAATCCGCCGTTCTTGCTCACCAGCTCACGCGGCAGCTGCTCGAGGTTCTTCAACAGCTGGTCGAGCCCCTGAACCTTGATCGTGCTACTCGCCATCGTTGAGCCCCTGCGAGCAGTGCAGCGTCACCCACTCAAGCCCGCTGCGATCATCGGGCAGTGGCTCGGCTTCGATCGCGAAGATCATGTCGTCGCGTAATCGGCGCACGCGCATCTTGCGATCGATGTCGGTGCGGTACCGGATCGTGATCACGTATGTCGCCTGGCTTTGCAACGCCTGCGCGGCGAGCAGGCCCGTGACGGACATCGGTTTCACCTCGGCCCAGAGTTCGGGAATCACGGGCGTCCACGTCACGACTTTCTCGTTGCTCGGGCCACGGCTCACGATCTGCGCTTCGATCGCGATGCGCTGATTGAGTCTGCCTGCGGAGAGCATCAGGCCACCGTCGGCTTGCGCAGCGGGTACAGCAACGCGGTCACGGCCCAAGGTAGATAGCCCTGCGGCCAGTCCTTCGACTCCGTGCCGTCGGGGTCACGAGCCATCATGCCCACGAGGACGAGCGTCGCGTTCTTCACCTCGGGTGGAATGGCATTCTGCGCGTAACCTTCCGGCTTCTTGAGATAGTTGAGCACCGCGGCTGATGCGCCTTCGATCATCAGCGTGACGTTCGGATCGTTCTCGGCGATGTCGAGTTTCAAGCGCGCCTTCGCCTGGGCGACGGTCACGAGCATCATTCGTTTTCTCCGGGCTTCGGTTCGTTCGCTGGCCGCAAATTTGTGTTCAGTGCTTTGGCAAACGGCTTGTCGCCATCGCGCTCGGCCAGCGCCGCCAGTGCGTAGTTCTGCTGCTGCAAGTAGGGCGATTCGCCACCCTTCACCGGCTTTAGGTTGAGCCGCTTGCGCGCCTCGTTCGGGGACTTGATGCCGGCGCCGACTGCGGCAGCTTCGGCAGTGATCAGCGTCGAGGTATCCATGCGTAGCAGGCTGTCGAGCTCCAGCTCAGTGCCGTAGTTCACTGGCAGACCCAACCCTTCGTCCTGACACGCTTCCCAATGTTCGATCAGGGTTTGCAGGCAGGTGGAGTAGTACTCCTGCGCCAGCGCTTCGATGTTGTTGTAACTCGGTGGTGGCGCGGCGCCGATCTTGTAGGCCGGCACATGGAAGGTTGAGCACACGTTCTCGGCAGTCCACTTCAGTTGCTCGATGACCTGTGCATCAACGGCAGTCATGCGCATCGGCTCGAACTTCAAGCCATCACCGAGAACTGCGATCTTGCCGGCGTTCTCGCCGCCGTAGTTCACGGACCAGTTGTCGCGGATCTCGTTCGCTGTCTGATCGCTGATGGCACCGGGCGCGATCAGCACGCCGCCGGGGTTGGCCCCGTTGGCGAAGAAGCGATTCGCGTCACGCTGCATCTGCAAGCCTTGGCCTGCGGCAAGGCCCGCAGCGAACAGCGGAGAAACGCCCACGAGCGGGTGAAACAGGCAGTTCATGCGGTCGTGAATGATCTCGCTGGCCGGCACGATCAGCGCCGTATCGCGCACGCCGTTGAGCACGTCCTGGCCGAGCTGGTAGTAGATCGATCCGTCGCTGGAAATCAGCGGCGTGACGCGCATCGGGTCGAGCAGGTACTCGGCGACCACCACGCGCCGGCTGTCGCGCTGTTTCAGAACGTAGGCGTTCCCATAGACCAGCTTCGACATGATCCACCACTCGATGAACTGGATGCGGTTCTGAAAGTGGTTGGGCTTGCGCAGCACCGGCGAATACGCCGCGCTCGTGGTCTCGGTCCAGATGCCATCGGCGTCGATCTGCATCAGCATCGGACGAAGCTTGCCGATGTCGCTGGCGATCAGCGTCATGCACGAATACACCGCAGAGTGGGCCAGCGCCGTTTCGACGCTGACCTCCTCGTTGCGCTGCCACGCACCGGCGTAGGGTTCGCGAATCCACGGCAGCACGTTGCGACCGCCGACAGGCGCGAGCGTGCCGGCTTTCGTCACGGTGACGGTGGGGGCAATGCGCTGGCTGAGCTTCATGCTTTGCGGGCCTTCTTGGGCTTGGCCGGCTCGGGTTCGTCGTCGACCACGACTTCCAGTGGCGTAATCGCAGGCGCGTCATCGGCGAGATTCACGGCTTTGAACAGCCGAGCATCTTTCTCCGATGCGCTGTAACGCTGACCGACCGCGATGGGTCGGTCAGCGTAGCGATGCGGTTTGCGGGCGATGAGATCGACCTTCATGGCTTAGGGCGTCTCGGGTTCGGCCGGCTCACCCCAGGCCACGTTGTCTAGCACCACGACAGCGGCCGCGCGACGCTTCGACCAGTTGATCCAGCGCTCGGCGCGGATCGCCACCTGGTTCGTCTGGAACATGCTGACGAGCTCGGCTGCGCCAGCGACCGGGCTGCTGTCCATCTGCAGCGAGGCTTCGCGGCTCGCGTCGATCACGACCTGGCCATCGTCCGCCAGCCAGATGTCGGATGCATTGGCGAGGATCACCATGTCGTCCGGCACGTACTCGGACGTGATGATCGGCAAGCCCTGCAACGTGCCGCCCGTCATCGTGACGCTGGCGAACTCAGGCTGGCCGAGGGCGTTGTGCATCATGGAGAGGGCCAGCGCGCGGGTCGGCGACATGATCCAGACGCCGGCGGTGGGCGTGATCTTGGCGGCGATGAAGGCCGCGAAAGCCGCTCGGATATCGGCGCGCACGGCGTCGGCATCGTTGCCCGATGACTCGATCGGCGCCACACCATAGGTGATCGATGCCGGCGAGACATTTGCCGCCGCAGCCTTGGCCGGATCGATGAAGTCGGTATCGATGCGCGAGATCAGCGCCTCGGCGAGCGCGCTGCGCACCAGTTGTTCGGCGTTCGGATTCGAGAAGCGGACGAGGTCTTCGGTCAGCACGCAGATGTTCGCGACCTTCGCCCAGCCCAGGTAGGTATCGTTGAAGTCGAACTTGGTCAGGGGCTTGGGCTTGCCTTCACCGACCCAGTAGCCGGCACCACCCGAGGTCTGGCCCCGGATATGGATGTTGAAAGGCACGAGGCGAAGTGCCGGAATGCCACCCTGACCGAAGCGGCCGATGATTGTCTGCGGTCGCAGGAACTCCACGAAGTCGCCGGCGAAGTCGTTGTACTCGACCAGCGGCTTCGCCCAGGTCGCATCGGTCGTGGTGCCAGCAGCGACGGCCGCCTTGAGCACGGTATGCAGCTGCGGCGAATCGGCGAAGCGGGACTTCGCGATCTCGTGAGCCTGCATCAGGTTGCCTTTCGCGGAAGCCAGGCACATGACGTAGCGAGCGAACTCGATGCCCTTCTCGATGACGGGCTTGACCTGAGTGGTGTTCGGCCCCTTGATGCCGGTGATCGGAACGGCCTTGCTGATGTTGATCTTCTCGAGTTCGCGCAGACGCTCGAGGTGATCATCGATCGCTTTCACTTCGCCGGTGAGGGCGTCGTACTCCTTGGTCTGCTCGGCATCCAGCGACTTGTCGCCGGCTGCCTCCATGATCGCGGTCATGCGCACGCCTTTGGTGACGCGCTCGTCTTCGAACTGCTGAATTTTCTGTTGAATGTTCACGTTGCCCTCCTGGGGCGTCTTGATGGTCACAACGGGCGCCGGGGATGCGGCAGTGAGACGAACGACGACGGTCGCGGGCGGAGCACGCTGCTGAGTCGCGATCGACTTGATGGTTTGAATGGAGGCCTCGGCGTTGTCGGGAATCGCAACGCACGACAGTTCGAGCCAGAGCCATTTCAGATAGCGGGTGCCGAAGGTGCCTTCGATGCGTGCGGCTTCTTTCGGCTTGAAGCCCACGGAGAATCCGCGCACGAGGCCGGCCTTGATCGACTGCCAGGCCTCGTCGAGCCGATCCTTCAGCGTGCCGGCCTCGTCGACTTTCGCAATGCGGGCCTTCACTTCGATGCCGGCCGCGGTCACCTTGGCGGCGAAGACCTGTCCGACTGGAAACTTGTGCTCCCAGAACAGCGCGATCGGCAGCTTGAACTCGGCGCCCTTCGGTTCGACGACATCGCCGCTGCGATCAGGCGTCGGCGTTGATGCGATGCCCGTGATCTCGCGCGACTCTTCGTCCACGCTCTTGATCGTGAGCAGACTGTAGGCTCTTTGCATCGATACCCCTTAACGACGAAACCCCGCCGAAGCGGGGTCTCTTTGGTTCGTGCCGGCCGGTCGCCCGCCAGCGAAAAACATCTGGAACTTCCGCTTCTGCGCCGGCGGGTTCAGCGCGATCAGCGACACCGCGTTGAACAGCGCCATCAGCGGATCGATCTTGGCGGTGCCGCTCGCTTGCTTCGTGACCACTGTCGAGTTCGCGCGCTGTTCGATCTTCGCGTTGCCTGCACACCAGGCCATCAACGCTTGTCCGCAATGGAGCAATCGGCCCTCAGCCAATGCTCGCTCGGTGGTCTTGATCGCGCCGCCGAGCCGCCAGCCCTGCGAGACACCAACGATCTTGTCTTGCGGAACTGCGGCTGCAACCAGCGCATCGATGATCGCGCCGATGCCGGCCGGGTCCATGCCGATCTTGTCGAGCAGTTCGCGTGCGTGGATGCCGGCGACGATCTCTGCAAGATCCTCGATGTCCTCGCCGAGTTGCTTGACCAGCGTCAGGTCGCCGGCCTTCTCGAAATCGCGAAAGCGCGGTGCCTCTGCCTTGCGACGCTCCAGAACGCTCGGATGCGCCCAGGCATGGCACCAGGCCAGCCATTCGCGTGTCTCGCGATCGCGGCCCACAACAGCGAGCCCGAGAAGGTCATCAAGGCCGCCGCCATCAACGCCCACGTCGACCACCTCGCAGCGCTCCAGCAGCGATTCGAGCGTGAGCATTTGCCGCGCCTGCTGCCCCCAGAACTCAGCGCCCGGCCAGCCGTCGGACTTGAGCGCCAAGCCGATCTCGACGTTGCCGTGCTTCGCCATGAAGCCGATGAACGATTCGTCGCCGGATTCGCGCGCCTTCCGGTACTCGCGCATCAGGAACTCGCGATCGACGGAGTACCCGAGGTTCGGGTTCACCAGCGCCAGGTTCTCGGCGAGCAGGTGCTCCTTGCGCTCCACCATCTCCGTCGGGTGCTCGAAGATGATCGGCACGAACCGTGGATCGTGAATCGTCCCGTCGCGCACGCCGCGCGCGTACTGCAGCTTCTGCTTGAACACGCCGGCGGGTGCGTCGTCGCTCTGCGTGGTCAGGTAGATCACGAAGCCTTCTGGCCGCGATGCCAAGCCGCCGACCGCCTCGCGCAGCATGTTCTCCGCATTGGCCTGCTTGCCGAAGAGCCAAAGCTCGTCGACCAGCGTGCCCACCGACTTCTTGCCGCCGACCGTGTTCGAGTCGGCAGCTACGACTTTGAGCGTCGCGTTGCTCTCGCGATGCGTGATCGTCTTGGTGTGCCCTTGTACGTGCATCAGCGCGTCAAGGTCGTCATCCCGCTGCACCATGTCTCGCGCGGGCGTGAAGCTGTTGCCGGCGACTTCGATCGTCGGCGCGAGGATCGCGAACTCCCCCGACTGCCGCCAGTTCAAGATCAGGGCCGTCATCATGATGCCGGCGGCGATCGTCGACTTGCTGTTCTTCTTCGGCAGGCAGATGAACCACTCGGTGATCAGCCGTCGACCGCTCTCCGCGTCGTAGCTGCCGAAGATGCTCGCGACCAACTCGAACACCCAAGGTGCGCAGGCCTCGCCGAACGTGGGGCTACCCGGCGCATCGACGATTCGCAGTTGCTTGAATATCTCCAGCGCCTTCTCTGCCTCGTCGGGAAAGATCGGAGGCGGGATGATCGATTCACCCGCGCGCAGTCTATCCGCCCAATCAGGGCAAGCGGTTGTCCAATCCATCGATTACTTCGTGTTGTCGCGCACCAGGCGCGGCGGTGTGCTGGCTTGGAATCGCGTGGCGGCTACTTCCTTCGAAGCGCGCTGTTTCGCTTCCTTCTTGCCCATATCCGAAACCTTGGGATGGCGGTATTGAGCCGCTGCAATTGCGGCCTTCACCCGCAGTGCATCGTCGGCTTTCGTGTCGCGCATCACGCTCTCAAGGAACGCCAGCGGCGTGTCGGCGGCAACTTCACCGAGAACCGGCTCGGCTTTGGGCTTCGGCTTGCGACCAGCGCCAGGACGCGCGCCGCCGCGGCCCTTCTTCTGGTCGGCCATTTTGAATCTCGTTTGAAAAGGTCAAAAAATCTCTGCGTGAGAGGAAGTGCGATTTCCAAGGCATCGTCCTCAGAACTTTTTTACCTCCCCCGGTGGCGGAGAGAGAGGAATCCGAACCTCGGCGGATTTTGAGTCCGCTGCGTCCGCTGCGTCCGCTGGGCCCGTTAGAGGAGATTTAAAGTCTCTTCTGTCTACCGGTCCGATGATGGACTGGACCGACAGGCATTGCCGAATGTGGCAGAGAGGAGGGGATTCAAACTCCTAAACCCTTGTGGCGCTCCTGTGGGTATCCGAACCCGGATTTAAGCCTTGGCGTCCTCTCGCGTCTTGGCGAGGTGGCAGCCTTCGGTGCCGTTGCACAGCACTTGGCAGTTCTCGTCGGTGTCCTCACCGCCTTGGTGTAGCGGAACGCGGTGGTCGAGCTCGTAGCCGTGCGGGTGGATCGTCAGCCGACCACACCTCGCGCAGTTCGGGTCACGCTGCCAGATACGCTTGCGGCGCTCCTGCAGCCTTCTGCCGCTGATCCGAACGTCTGCCGTCGTCACCGTCTTCAAGCGGCTTGTGGTCGCAGGCTGAAGGCGCGACGGCAGGGTTCGGAGTTTCATCCTCGGGTCAGCATGCCGAACTGAGGCGGCCGAGTCATCGCGGCGATGGCACGCTCACGCTCTTCACGGAAGAAGCGCACGTCATCCGCAATGTTCTCGAGCAATTCGTTCTGCCGCTTCGTCTGCTCAGCGATCTGCTTGAGCAACTGCTTCACGTCATCATCCATATCGGTTCCTTGGTAGTTGAAGAAGGCCCGTCTCGTGGGCAAGACGGCGATTTCAGACACGGAAGGAAAAACCGTAGGAGAGCCGTATCCAATCGCTGCCGCTGTTACTCGCCACCTGCGGCTGGGCGCTCACCAAAAATTGGTAGCGGGGGCAGGATTCGAACCTGCCAACAAAAAGCCCGCTCAATGGCGGGTTTGGTGAAAGGCTTTAGGTGAGGCTTGTCCGCATCAGATGCGGAAACATTGCCGACTCTATGCACGGAGGCAGAGGCGAATCCGCAAAACCCAATTTTCGGCTTTGCCATGAAATCAGCCATTTGCCATTTCAAATGGCGTTTGGCTATGCGGTCAGTTTGCAGACCCACGGTACTTCACCGTGACCTGGCATTTCGCTAGGAAAACGCCAAGCGAAAACCCTGCGCCGCAAACGAAAAAACCCAGCCGGTTAGGGCTGGGTTTTTCTTTCAGGCACAGTTCGTCCGAGGCGGATTATGGGGTGCTTGCATGCAAAATCGCAAGAGAGTGCGTCTATCCGGTGCGTCCCAGATGCGATGGGTCGTTGACCCCTTGGAGGTTCAGCGCGCGGCTCCCGATCATCCACTTGCTGTCGTCGATGATGTTGCCCGCGTGGTTGCGGTCGACCCCGAGCATCGATGCGATCTGCTGGATCTTCCGCCTTTCGACGTAGAACAGCTTCACCGCGCGCCGGTGCTCACCCGGCAGTTCACTGACCCAGCGCTCCACTGTGAGCGTCGTCTTCGCACGCTCGGCGATCTTCTCCATCGCATCCAGCAGTGGATCGCCGAATGCATCGTGTGTGGCCGTGCTCCTCGCCAGCCCGTCGCGCATTTCCTTCGCGCGCTCCAATGTGCGATCAGGCCGCGCGCCGATCCGCTCAAAATCGATCTCGCGATGCTCAGCCCAGTTCTCCAGCATCAACTCACCGTAGGCCACGGTGCGGGTCCGCATGTCGTATGGGGTGTCGTTGGGTGCTGCCTTCACGCCTTCACTCCGAAGAGTGAGCGGATACTTCCGGTCAGTAGTGCGACCTGTTGTTCGCGTTTGCTCCAAGTGTCGTCGGTGACTGGGTCGAGGATTGTGCGCAAGGCAGCCTCTGACCTCTCAAGGAGATCATCGGCGAGCTCGCTTCGTTCGGCGGCGTCAGGGATAACTCGCTCCATAAGTAGCTTGATAGCCATGCCCAAGGAAAATATGTGAATCGCGACCTTCTCGCTTTCCAGCAGGTCAGGCAGGGGTCTTTCGTCACTCATCATCGGCTCCTATGCAGCTTTCGGTTTCACGCGGTCATGGGTTGGGGAAGGGTTCCGCAAGGGTTTCGGATTCGCCGCCCGCGGTGAGGCACTGCTTTCAGCAGCAGAAGCAACGTCAACAGCCACAGCAGAAGCATCTGCGTTCGCAGGCGCACCTGGTATATCTATAGAGGTATACAGATTCTGTATCTGAGGATTTGGCAAAAACGGCGAAACAGATACAGTTTCTGTAGCTGAAGGCTGATCACAGATACAGTTTCTGTAGCTGTCAGATACAGTTTCTGTATCACCGTGCTCCAGTTTCTGTATCACGGATTTTTTCTTGCTCTTCCTTTCGTTGAGCCCAAGCAACTCGACTTTTTTGGGGAACTTGTCGGGCTCTGGGTTCTTTCCAAGCTTCCAGTATCCGAGCGCCACCTGCGATGCTTTGACATCAAGCTTGCCGTTGCAGTCATCAATGGCAAGAAAGGTGAGTGCGTAGAGAACCGGGCTTTTTCGGGTTGCCCATGTCGTACGCACGATCCAGCCGCGATCCTCGAGCTCGTCACGTGCAGCTGCGAGCGTCATGGGTGATTTCCAGCCGCGTGGCTGCATGATCGTCATAGCAACGCTGAGGTCGCCGTTGTTCTTACCGTTGTAGCGGTGGTGCATGTCGTGAAGCAGCTTGACCGCGCTGCCACTGAGGCCCAGATAGTTCGTGTGCTCTGCGCAGGCGTGAGGAAAGGCGGCAAAGCTGCCGCCCTCCCTTCGTCCTTTCAGCTTGGCTCGCAACTTCGCCACTCAGTGCTGATCCTCGTTCTGAGCGTCACGGTTGCCGATGAACGTTGCGAGCACCGAGTTCGCCTTTGCCTTTGCAAGCGCCTCTGCAGCGGCCGTGATACCAAGCCGATATTCCGGCTGCACCTCGGCCGCTTCGAGCGCGTCTGCGAAGCGTTGGCGAGCTGCTTCGAGGTCGGCTTGTGGAGTTTTAGGACTAAGCATTGCCTGCCTCCCGCTCCGCTGCTGCGGTCAGTACGTCCGCCACGGTCTGCAAGATGATGAAGGCGCCATGGGCCTCGTCTTCAGTGAAGCTCGCTCGTTCCGCCTCGCAAAAAGCAGAGCCCATGAAGCGAACGACTGACGCGCACTTTTCTGCGGTGTCTTTCAGGGTGTCGCCGGCCATCCAACTGACATCGATCTGAGGTTTCATTTCGCAATACCCTTCAATGCAGCTCGCGCCGCTTCGTATTCAAGTGCGTCGCGAACCATAATGAAGATCCAGCGGGCCCCATCTCCTATCGTCTGCCGGTTGGCCGCCATGTCGTCGGCGATATCGGGGTTTGTCACCGCTTCTTCGAGGAAACACAGTACGTGCGAGCAAGCAGTGAGCGTGTCCGGAGCGTAGTCGTTAACAAGGACATTGGTGGGGCGTTCGGGGGCAGCTTTGGTGGGGGCTTTGGTGATCATGCTGCGCGCTCCAGTGATTGAACTCGCGCCTTCTCGTACTCGAGTGCATCGGTGATCGTCGACATGAGCCTGGACACTGCGTCGGCATCATCTGCGCTGAAGGTGAGGCCGCTCGGGACGTTGGCGAAAGCACCAGAGAGGAAGTTGGTGAGCTTGGCGCAGTTGAGTAACGTCTCAGACGGAAGGTCGTCGGACACAAACCAGCGAAGGGCCGGCATCGGTGGCACGGCGGGTTTCGACTTGGTGCTCATGCCTTCACCTCGATGGAATCGACGACCGCCTTGGCCATCTCAAGCAGGAATAGCGACGCGAATGCCGTTTGCCTGAGATCGCATGCCATGCCCGCGCGAACGTCGTCATCCGAAAGGCTGCCGATGCCTTTGCAGAGCGAGAGAGCGACGTCCATAAAGCACGACGCTGCTTCCAGGGCATCAGAGGCCGGAACGCCAGGGCGAACCGTAAATAGCTTGGTTTCCTCGGGGTTGACCTGATGGAAGGCAAAGCAGGTGGTTGCGGCGGACTTAGCCATTGCGCACCTCCGCGGCCAGGCGCTCGAACTCATCCGCTTCGTTCGCGGCCATCTGCAGATTCGCGGCGAGTTGTCGAGCCTGAGGAGGCGTCAGGTTCGGGATGCGGAAACTCAGCCCGAAGGTGGGAATCGACGCGTCGAAGGCGACGAACGCATGCGGTGTGGGGTTGTGAACAGAGCCGCGATCAGCCCAGTAGGCGCGAGCGTCGAGCTGGCAACGGTTTTCGTTCAGTCGCTGGGTGAGGCTGAAACTTGCGCCGCCAGTCCACTCGGTCGGGTTGAAGTTGAGGAAGTGCTCGGGCGCTTTGCAGAGGGGAAGGGCAATGCTATCGTTGGGCATCGGTGTTACTCCATTGGAAGTACATCGGACGCCCCGCCGCTCGCATCGCCGCCAAGCACACGCGATCGGTGGGGTTCTTTGTTTTCGCCGGCCTGACGCCAAGCGAATGCAGCGTTGACGATCACCAGCAGCATCAAGCCGGTAAGGCTCAAAGCCTGGATCGCGCTGGCGAGCATCACGCCCTCCAGCAGCACCGCGAAGGCCCAGGCCTTGATCCGCGAACGGCACCAGCCTTCCGCCCACTCGGCGAGTGACGGCGCGCTGTAGATCAGCGAAGCCCCTACCAAGGCCCAGAGAAGGGGCTTCTCGGCGGTGATCTCGACGTGGGCCAGCACGTAGGCTGCGACGGGCAGGAAGCCCGCTGCGATGGCCGCGAGCGAACGGTGAGCTGCACGCTGCCAAGTCGATGCGGTGCGAGACGCAATGAAGCTCCGGCGCTTACCCGTGCCCGGCCCACGCTGCGCCGGCTTGCGCATGGGCGTGTCGATGGCGCTCAAGCGGCCACCTTCCTGGCCTTGCGGGCCTCTGCTTCCTTGCGAGTCAAGTAGTCCTCGATCGCGCGATGCGTGATCCGGCGGGACTTGCCGCTTTTGAACGATTCCAGTTCGCCGTCGCGGATCAGCTTGAACACCTTGCTGACGCAACTGCCGATTAAGTCTCCTGCTTCCGCAGGCGTGTAAGCCAGCTTTGGCCGTTCTGGGGTGTTGCCGTGTTTCATCGATGTCTGTCGCCTCCCTCTGAGTTCCTGTGGGTGTAACTAGCGATGTCGAGTCGCTACCATTCAAAAATATGTCGAGTCGACACTACTGTCAACTCGACATCATCACAGCTAATCTGGGGCCGATATGAGCGACTATCCGAGCGATCAACAAGATAAATTCATGCTTCGCCTGCCTGCAGGTATGAGGGCGCAGTTGCGTGATATGGCGAGAGTGCAGGGACGATCTATGAATGCCGAGATCGTCCTGCGGCTAGAGCAGTCGCTTGGTGGGGGCATGCCTGCCGAACTTGATGAACAGTTCAATGCCCAACTTGATGCTCAGCGGAGGGAATTGGCCAACTTGGAAAGATTGATTGAGGCCAAAGAAAACCAAATCGATGCGTTGACGCTTGCGCTGAACGCTGTATCAAGCGCGCACCAGGATCTGCGTAAATTTTCAGATCACTACGCGCCGCTCCTTGATTACATTCTTGACAAGTCCTCTAAGGCGAGAGTTGGGTTTGAGGGGGTCCGAGAGCAATATCTCGAGTCACGCAAACAAGTCGTGAAATCTTCGGAAGAGGCGCAGAAAGTTTCCGCAGACTTGCAAGTTGCTGCGTCAAAAATGATGGATGCCATTGAGGCAAGGATCGCGCGCTACAAGTCTGGGCTTAGCAGTTCAGCACCCGGTACTGATCGCAAGAACGAGTGACTGTTAATCATTTGGTCTGGTGCGGCGTCCCCGGCGGGCCTGAAACCTGCGACCTCACGCGAGGCAAAGAGCAGATGATTAAAAGTCAACTGCTCGACCGGTCGCGGTTGACCCGCAGCCTTGCACTCGGCAGAGCGTGCAAAGGTGTGGGGGTATCTTTGGGGGTATGTTGGCCGTTTTTAGGTGAATTTACCTCGAAAGTATTAAGCCCTCCCTAGCACACCTGATCAGTTTGTAGAAGTGCATCATAGAGTTTCATGAGTTGGCTAAGCCCCGGTAAATCCGGGGCTTTTTTGTTGCCACAGCGTTATCGAGTGCCATGATGTGCCTGCAGCTTCGCCGTAATGGGGGCGTCGATCCTGCGACTCTAGGCTTGAGCTCTTTCGGGGCGTACAGATGGCGGAAGCTATCTGGACGCGTCGGGAGCAACGCGGGAACTCGCCGCGCTGCCCTTTGTGGGGTTCACCGTATGGGGCGCTGCGCTTTCTCGATGAACATCGCGATCTGCTTTTCGAACTCGTCCTTGCTGACGAAGGCATCGGCGCCTGCGGCGGCCGCATGCTCGCGACGCTCGACGTCATCGTGGTAGCTGGCGATGACGATCAGGGGTGGCTGATGTTGAGCCTTGATCAGGCGGGTGGCTTGCAACCCTCCCATGCCAGGCATGCCGAGATCCATGATGACGAGATCGGGGCAGAGTTCTTCCGCCAAGCGGACTCCATTGAACCCGTCGTATGCCCAGCCGATCACTTCGACGTCATCCAACGATGACAGCAGTCGCAATGCGAGAGCCAGAAACGTCTGATTGTCATCGACCAACAGGATCTGCAGCGGCTTCATCGTCTATTCCCTGAGACTACGGGGCCCTGCACTTCCATGGTGCAAGGTGGCAAAGCGGCGCTCGCTTCGAGGACAAGTGGCGCAGCCAAGTATTGGCCGGGGATCCTGTTGCAACCTGCCAGGGACGGGGATTCCAAGCTCGGCGATACGGCAGCATGCCGCTGGCGAATTTACGCGCCAAGGTAAAAAGTGCTGAGTGAGCGCGGGAATTCGACCAGCGGCCGTATTGCGTGCGATCAACGGTCCGACATTTTCGCTTTCCCCGGCTGTGGCCCGGACGGAGAATCGGGGCGCAGGTAGCCGGTGGCATGCGCCTGGGCCGAGTGGCGGACAAAAAGAAGCCCCCAAAAGGGGGCCAAAGTGCGAGAAGGGCGCGTAGCCCTTCTGGAGGAGACTGGCTATGCCTCGGAGCCGGAGCTCAACGAGCCATGTTGCGGTGCAGTATATAGAAACTTACTGAAAGGTAAATAGGGCCGTCGAGCGCCTTGACGCGAAGGCGGTGCAACGCCCATCGCAGCATTGCGGGTAAGGCGGCCTGCTTACCGATCTTCCCAGCTGTCATCGACTTCCGCCTGCTGTGTCTCGGCATAGGCCAGGCAGCCCTCCACGAACGAGGACGATTCGTTGTCGCAATCGACGGGGTCGTCGACGCGCATCTGTTCTGCCCAGTTGTATCCGGCTTCCTGCTCGAAACAGCCTGCTGTGCAAGGGCTGTCCTCCGGCGGTTCCTTGTTTTTTGGAACGAGGACCGCGGTGCTTCGAGTTTCGCCGCTCGAGATTGACTGCGCCGGTTCGGGGGCTGCGGCGTTTGGGGCGGCAGCCGTTAGCGGTCTGGCTACCGCATGGGCAGTGGGAACCTCGTGACGAGACGCCCAGTGAACCAGCAGCGCCAGGGTCGCGGCTCCACCTGCCAATTTCAAACTCGTGCGCATCTCGCTCGCCCACGGCATCCGTATCAACGCGACAGCCTAGCGCGGCTGTTTGCCATTTTGATTAAACCGGCGGGCCCGGTTTCCGAAGCAGGTGCGAATCGTTCAGCCTTTCCGGTACACGCTGGAGCTTCAAACGCAAGAGGCCCGCCATGACGACCGGAACCATTCTGCTGATCATCCTGTTGCTTGCACTGCTCGGCGTGCTGCCGGTATTTCCGCATAGCCGCAGCTGGGGCTATGGACCGTCCGGGGGGCTGCTCGCTGCGGTCATCATCGTGGCGGTGCTTTTGTTCGGGGGCTTCGTCTGATCGGGTGCCCCGCCCGTCGCCGTCGCGTCGGTTCGCGGAGGTTGGCGCGAATGGTTCAGTACCGTCGAATGCGCGGGGCTTCAGGCTGAAACCGGCGGGCTCCGCTGTGTAAACTGCGCGCCTTCTTATGCGCCGCTCCGATTTCAACTACGAACTCCCCCCGGAACTGATCGCCCAGTTTCCGGCTGAGCGACGCAGTGCCAGTCGCCTGCTCGAGCTTGCACCCAATGGCACGCTGGCTGACCGACAGATGCGCGATTTCGCTTCGCTGATCGAGCCGGGCGATTTGCTCATTTTCAATGACACCCGCGTGATTCCGGCTCGCCTGTTCGGGCGCAAGCCGACGGGCGGACGTGTCGAGATTTTGATCGAGCGGCTGCTTGGCGAGCGCGAGGCGCTCGCGCAGGTCGGTGCGTCGAAAACGCCCAAGCCAGGCGGCGAGATCCTGATCGATCTGGCCGATGGCGAAGCGCCTGCGGTGCTCGTGATGATCGATCGGCAGGACGACATGTTCCGCCTGCAGTTGCATTCGGCGGGCAGCTTCGAGCGCTTGATGGAGCGCGTCGGCCGGCTGCCGCTACCGCCCTATATCGAGCATGCGCCGGGCGGTTTCGATGCGGAGCGCTATCAAACCGTGTTCGCGGCGAAGCCGGGCGCTGTCGCGGCGCCGACGGCCGGGCTGCATTTCGACGACACCTTGCTGGCGGATTTGAATTCCCGCGGGGTGCGGACGGCTACGCTGACGCTGCACGTCGGCGCCGGCACGTTCCAGCCATTGCGCGTCGATGATGTATCCGAGCATCGCATGCACGCCGAGCGCTACGAGATTTCGCCGGAGCTTTGCGAGGCGATCGTCCGGACCAAGGCACGGGGTGGTCGCGTCGTCGCCGTCGGGACTACGGTGACGCGAGCGCTTGAATCGGCCGCGCTCAGTGGAACGCTGCAGTCCGGCGCGGGCGAGACACGGCTGTTCATCACTCCGGGCTACCGCTTCAATGTCGTCGATCGCTTGCTGACCAATTTCCACTTGCCCGAAAGCACGCTGCTGATGCTCGTGAGCGCTTTCGCGGGCTACGAGCGCATCATGGCCGCCTATCGACATGCGGTGCAGCAGCGTTATCGATTTTTCAGCTACGGCGACGCCATGCTGCTGACCCGGCAAGGCTAGAATCGAAGACTGGCTGTTCAACAAGCCGATTCGCAAGACAAGGCCGACGGAGAATCACATGAGTGTCTACGATTACAGCGCCAAGACCATCAAGGGACAGGAGCAGTCGCTCAGCGCATACAAGGGCAGGCTGCTGCTGATCGTCAACGTGGCGAGCAAGTGCGGTTTCACGCCGCAGTACACGGGCCTGGAAGCGCTGTACAAAAAGTACAACGGCAAGGGGTTGGAGATTCTCGGCTTTCCGTGCGATCAGTTCGGTCATCAGGAGCCGGGCACCGAAGCCGAGATCGAAGAGTTCTGCTCGCTCAACTACGGTGTGAGCTTTCCGCTGTTCGCCAAGATCGAAGTCAACGGCGCGGATGCGCATCCGCTGTATCGCTACCTGCGCAAGGAGCAGCCGGGCCACTTCGACGAGAACTTGCCCGGTGCGCAGCGCCTGGTCTCGCATCTCAAAGCCAATTTCCCGGAGTTGATCGGCACCGACGCGGTCAAGTGGAACTTCACCAAGTTCCTCGTCGATCAGCAGGGCAAGGTCGTCAATCGCTACGAATCGGTCGCCACGCCCGAAGAGATCGATCAGGATCTGGCCAAGCTGTTGGGCTGAGCCATCGGGTTGAGATTCAAGGCCGGCGCGCGCGCCGGCGGTATGCGATGCGCTGACGGATAAAACAAAAGCCGGGCTGCAACAGCGGCCCGGCTTTTTGTTCGATGCACCGGGATCGCCTCGCAGGGCTCATCGACGGATGCACAAGGCCTGCGCCAGGCGGCGCAGGGCTGACGAGTGCCTCAGCGACGCGGGCGAACGTCGTCGAGGAGATCGAAGTCGTCGCCGACGAGGCGGCGCAGCTCGCGCATCTCCTTCAACTTCTCGACGTCGCGCCAGTCGCGCAGCTTGCCTGCGGAGACGGCTTCGACAGGCTCGACGTTCACGTCTTCTTCGAGTCCTTCGCTTTCTTCGGCGAATTCATCGAAGTTCTTGGCGGGCTCCGCCTGCGGCTTGGGTTTGGGCTTTCGGGCCATCGCTGCTGAGTTGTGGACCAGTGCGGCGCCTATTTAGCAGGGTTTTTTTTCCGCGTGAAGAGGGCGCTGCGAAATGGTCGAACAGATGGTGTGAAGCTCTCGCGGACGATGATTGGCCCCGCCGCTTTTGCGCACATCGTTGCGGCGCCGAAGCATCGGCCCTGGCGCGACCGCACGCATTCCGCCGCGCATCAGCCGGCCGACCTGCGAGCCGCCGCTTGGCCCAAGGGCTTCGTCCTGAGGCTCTCGGAGAGGGGCTGTTTTCTGGCCGATGACTCGCTATACTGCGCGCCCTTGTGTGGGGCGGTAGCTCAGCTGGGAGAGCGTCGCGTTCGCAATGCGAAGGTCGGGAGTTCGATCCTCCTCCGCTCCACCATTACAGGTTCCATAGACGTCCAAAGATGCACAGATAACCCCGCTAAACGCGGGGTTTTTCTTTGGTTTCTCTGTTTTTGCTTCCACCGTCGTCCGCCGACTTCCAGCACTTGCGCCGGGTAACTTTCCGGGTAACTTCGGGATCACCGAACGAGTTACCCGACTTCGAGTTACCCGACGACCATGAAGCTCACCGACACCGGCATCCGCGCGGCCAAACCCAAGGCCAAGCCCTACAAGCTGCCTCGCGAAGACGGCCTGTTCCTGCTGATCAACCCGAGCGGTTCCAAGTGGTGGCGCCTGGCGTACAGCTTCGACGGCAAGGAGAAGCTGCTTTCCTTGGGCGTGTATCCCGAAGTCAGCCTGGCCGATGCCCGCCGCCGGCGGGATGAGGCACGCAAGCTGCTCGCGGCAGGTGTCGACCCGAGCGGGCACAGGAAGGCCGAAAAGCTGGCCGGAGCGGAGCGAGCCGCCAACAGCTTCGAGGTGATTGCTCGGGAGTGGTTCGGCAAGTTCTCGACCCGCTGGGCTCCCAGTCACTCATCCAAGACCATCGGCCGGCTTGAGCGGGATGTGTTCCCGTGGCTCGGTGATCGGGCCGTCGCCAGCGTCACCGCCCCTGAGCTCCTGACGGTACTGCGGCGCGTGGAGGCCCGCGGCGCCCTGGAGACTGCCCACCGAATCCTGCAGGTCAGCGGCCAGATATTTCGCTACGCCATCGCCACCGGCCGGGCCGAACGTGATCCGTCCCAGGATCTGCGCGGTGCCCTCGCGCCCTGGAAGCCCGAGCATTACCCGTCGATCACCGAGCCCAAGGCCATCGGCGGCCTGCTGCGCGCGATCGATGGTTTCTCCGGCACCTTCCCGGTTGCCTGCGCCCTCAAACTCGCCCCGATGCTGTTCGTGCGTCCCGGCGAGCTGCGCCAAATGGAATGGGCAGAGGTCGATCTCGACTCAGCGGAGTGGAGTATCCCGGCAGGCAAGATGAAAACGCGCGAGCCGCATCTCGTACCCCTGCCGACGCAGGCTATTGCCATCCTGCGCGAGCTGCAGCCGTTCAGCGGGCGAGGGCAGTTCGTCTTCCCTGGTGTTCGCAGCCCGCGCAAGCCGATGAGCGACGCGGCTTTGAATGCAGCCCTGCGACGTCTGGGCTATCCCAAAGAAGTAATGACGCTGCACGGTTTCCGCGCAACGGCGCGCACGCTGCTGGATGAGACCTTGGGCTTTCGTCCGGACTTCATCGAGCACCAGCTCGCGCACGCGGTCCGCGATCCCAATGGCCGCGCGTACAACCGCACGTCGCACCTGCCCGAGCGCCGCAAGATGATGCAGGCCTGGGCCGACTATCTGGATACGCTGACGGCCCCGGCCGCGGTGTTGCCGCTGCGCGCCGCTTGATCGCTGTACCGCGAAGCCCTGCGGCGGATTTCAGCGGGGCATGAGGCGGGGAGACGGCGTGTACGAGACGCCGTGCCCCTGACTCGCAACATGGAGATACCCATGGAGCAAGCTGTTGAGGATGGTATCAAGGCCGAAAGGCAGAAGCCGACGCTGAGCTACATCGTCGAAGACGGGCAGACCCTGCTCAACTGCGACGACAAGGACGCCATGTTTCGGATCATGCACACCGTTGCGGATGCGCTGGCTTGGGAGCATGGTCGCACGAGGGAGGTGAGCAATGGCAATTGAGCCCCGCACGTTTCTCGAACTGAACGCCAAATATCAGATCGTCCCCGGCAGCGGAGACGCCATCAGCTACTACGACGACGGAACAATGCTCTTTGGGGAAGCGCTTTCCGTTCTAGAGCAATTCACCGATCTCAATCAGCAAGCCATTTATGACCCGATCCACGCCGCCATTCACATGCTTCAAATGGCAAGCGCTGCATTCGCCGCGAGCCATGCGGAACATCGGAAGGTGAAGTCATGAGCGCCGCCGCGAATACCGTTGCAGGAGCCAGAGCGTTTGCTGGTGAAATCTACGACTCCGTAGATGTTGCTCTCGCTGTACTCGGAGAATTGGCACCGAAACTTTGCTTCGCCGACAGACGCCTAGTTGCCGCCGCGCAGACTCTCTGTCGCAAGGCGCTCGAGGCTCACAACGATCTTGATTGCACGCTTGAAGAGCTTGAAGGGGGTGGGGTATGAGTGCGGTTATAAAGCTTCGCGAATACGTGCCAGGTTCTGGTATGACCGAGGTGCGCCGCTCCCAGAAATGGGTTATTTCAAAAGATGCACCGTCTAAAGTGGAAGACTTGAGTTTCGTCAGTATTGGGCCCGATGAGCGCCCAATCTGGTGGAAGCCGGAGGTGCTCAAAACTCGTTATAGCCAAGCGCACTGCGCGCTCGGCACGGCGTACGCCTATGAGTTTCTGGATTTCATGAACAACCCGCATGCGAGTGACGACACCAAAGAACTGATCCTTGGCTTCATCGTGTCTGCCATGATTCATGGATCTCGCGACTGGAAGGCGGTTACGGTAGCGGAATCTTTCATGAAAACGGTCGGCACTTACATGTCGACCGGTGCGGTGTATCGATAGAGTCGCTGCTTCTGAGCAGACTTGAATAGATCAAGCCACGTCTAGCCCGACGGGGTGAAAGGCCGGATTCCTTCACCGGCTTGGCGTGGCCCTTTCTTGAGAAGCTCGGAGAAGCGAGGCTAGTTGACATAAATGGACAAACGGCTTGGATCAAAAGAGGTGCGCTATGCGGTAGCAGTCCAGCACCCCACCGAAGATCGCTGCTTTTCGTTCTCCCTGTCGAGCATTGAACCTGCTCGACAGGGAGAACGGAACGCGCTGGCCCGTGTGCTAGCCGAATCTGCTCTAGCGATAAGATCGGGGTTTCCGTTGCCCGAAGAGCTAGCCGAATTTATGAGTAGTCGCCTGCTGGCTTCCGCAAACCTTGTCGGTGCTGCTGGGGCGCTTGATCCGAAGGAATTCCAAGCGGCCATGCTGGGACCGCTACCCCGCGGCGCTGCGGCACGCAGGCGGGTAGATATCAAGAGCTGGATTCAGCTCTCCCATCAGACCAACAGAGCGCTTGGACGAACCGCAAAAGAATCCTTTGCGCGTATAGAAGCGTAAGCGTCCGAGGCTCACCGCTTGAAGGGAGTGTTGTGGCGTAGAAGATAAGCGTCCCTTGGGCGCCGATGGTGTCCACGATTGATTAAGTGGACACCATGCAAGCATCATCCTTGGGCAAGAAGCGGCGCAGCTATTCGGCGGAATTCAAGGCGGCGTGCGTAGCCGAAGCACGGCAGAAGCAGAGTTCGGTCTCGTCGATCGCCCGGCGCCATGGGCTGAATCACAATCTAATTTTCAAATGGTGGCGCGAGGCGGACGCGGCGAGCAAGACGACGTTGCTGCCGGTCACGATCGTCCCGCCTGCTGCACCGACTCCGCAATCGACGAGCGTCGCTTTGAGCGTGTCCTTCGCCGACGGTGCCTGCCTACGCATCGAATCGGCATCCGATGCGATGGTGCTGACGATCCTTGATCGCCTGCGCTCACGATGATCGGTTTGCCAGCCAGCACACAGGTGTGGATCGCGGCCGGCGTGACGGACATGCGCAAAGGCTTCGATGGTTTATCGGCACGGGTGCAGCAGGTGCTCGCAGATGATCCGTTCTCGGGCCATGTCTTCGCCTTTCGCGGTCGCCGCGGCGATCAGCTCAAGCTGCTGTGGTGGGACGGTGACGGCTTGTGTCTGCTATCGAAGCGACTGGAGCGCGGCCGCTTCGTCTGGCCGAAGGCGGAGTCGGGCCGCGTGCATCTGACCGCAGCCCAGCTCTCGATGCTGCTCGAAGGCATCGACTGGCGACGACCGGAACGCACCACAAAACCCTCGAAAGCCGCCTGATTCTGCAAGCTTTTTGCATCGAGATGCCATGCTCGATGCGCCCGAATCCGATCTGCCCGATACCGTCGAAGCGCTGCGTGCGCTGGTGCAGTCGCATGCCGCCGAGCTGTCGACGCTGCGCAGCGTGCTGCGCCATCGCGATGCCCAGATCGACAAGCTGCTGATCCAGCTGGCACGCCTCAAGCGCATGCAGTTTGGCGCCAAGAGCGAGAAGCTCGACCGTGAGATCGAGCAGCTCGAATTGCTGATCGAGGAGCTGCAGACACCCGACGCGGTACCGGTCGTTTCAGCGGCCACGGAAGCCAGGCAGAAACCTGCCCGCAAGCCATTGCCCGATCACCTGCCGCGCGAGTCCATCGTCCATGCGCCGGCATCGGCGTGCCCCGACTGCGGCGGCGCGCTGCGGCCGATCGGCGAAGATGTTTCGGAAATGCTCGATTACGTGCCGGCGCACTGGAAAGTGATTCAGCACGTGCGCCCCAAGTGCGCCTGTGATGCCTGCTCGCGCATCGTCCAGGCCTCGGCACCTTCACGGCCGATCGCCCGTGGCCTGGCCGGCGCTGGCCTGCTGGCGCATGTGCTGGTCAGCAAGTACGGCGACTCCCTGCCGCTGTATCGGCAAAGCGAGATTTACGCCCGTGAAGGTGTCGAGATCGAGCGCTCGACGCTGGCCGAATGGGTCGGCGGCAGCGCGGCGCTACTCGCCCCGCTGGTCGAACGCATTGCCGCGCACGTGATGAGCGCGACCAAGATTCATGCGGACGACACGCCGGTGCCAGTGCTCGCGCCAGGCAATGGGAAAACCAAGACCGGACGGCTGTGGACTTACGTGCGCGACGATCGCCCGGCTGGCAGCCAGACTCCCGCAGCGGTGCTCTTCCGCTACACGCCCGATCGCAAGGGCGAGCATCCGAAGCGGCACCTGAGCCGTTTTGAAGGCACGCTGCAGGCCGATGGTTACGCCGGTTTTCATCACCTCTACGGCGGCGGCAAGATCCAGGAAGCCGCCTGCTGGGCGCACGTGCGAAGAAAATTCTTCGACATCCACCAGGCCAATGCCTCGCCCATCGCCAAGCAAGCCCTCGATCGCATCGGCGCTTTGTATGTCGTCGAGCAAGACATTCGCGGTAAACCAGCACAAGAGCGAAAAGCACAACGGCAATCGCGCGCCGGACCACTGCTGCAAGAACTGAAGGGCTGGTTCGATCAAACCGTCGGCACGCTCTCGACGAAATCCGAACTCGCCAAGGCGATTCGCTACGCCACCTCACGCTGGCCGGCGCTGACGCGCTATCGCGACGACGGGAATCTGGAAATCGACAACAACGCAGCGGAGCGATCCCTGCGCGTCGTCGCGCTCGGGCGCAAGAATTTTCTCTTCTGCGGCTCCGATGCCGGCGGCGTGCGTGCCGCTGCGATCTACAGCCTGATCGGCACGGCCAAGCTCAACGGACTCAACCCCGAAGCCTATCTGCGGCATGTGCTCGATCGCATCGCAGATCATTCCATCAACAAGCTTGATGAGCTGCTGCCCTGGAATGTCGCCGCTCAGCTCCCGCTATAGGTAGTCTCTGGACGCTTACCCTGGCGATCCTCAAACGAGTCATGACCTACGGGGAATTTAGGGGGTGGTGCTCTTATTTCGAAGTTCACCCCTTTGATGACCGCAGCAATTTTCAGATTCCTTCTGCGCTCACGCGCGCACTGCTGGCAAACATAAATCGCGATAGCAAGGTTCGGTGTGAGCCTTTTACCTATAAGGATTTCATGCCGTATGACCCGCCCGAAGAAGAGCGGGTTGGCACTATAGAAGACGTGATGAAAATTTTTGGCCGGCACCGAGAGTCATCCCAATGAGTACAAGAAGCTTAGGCACACTCACGCTGGATTTGATCGCTCGTATCGGTGGATTTGAAGACGGTTTGGATAAAGCAGGTCGGCTCGCTGATAAACGGACCAGCGAGATGCAGCGGTACTTCGAAAGGCTTGGTCAAGCCGTCGGCGCGAGCTTGGCTGCAATCGCTACTGTTTCTGCAGCTGCCGTAGCAAAAGCCATTGGCCGATTCGATGAACTGGATGAGATGGCCCAGAAGGTGGGCTCGTCCGTCACCGCCTTGTCCCAGCTTCAGTTCGCCGCCGATTTAGAGGGCGTCAATGATTTCACTGGCGCGCTGGTGAAGCTCAATCGATCGATGATTGAATCGGCCGAGAACGCACAAGGCGAGCAAGCGCGCGCATTCAAGGCGCTCGGGGTGATCGTAAAAGGTGCGGATGGGCAGCTGCGCTCGACGGACCAAGTGCTGACCGATATTGCTGCGGCCTTCGGCGATGCTCGTGACGGTGCTGCCAAGAGCGCCGTCGCCATGGCGCTTTTTGGTAAGTCTGGCGCCGATCTGATTCCCTTTCTCAACAATGGCGCTGATGGCTTGCAGCGGCTGAGAGACAAGGCTGATGCACTAGGTTTCACCATTGATGAAAAGACCGCGTCAGCCGCGGGCAGTTTTAACGACAACCTCTTTCTTATGGGGCGAGCCGCCGAAGGGTTGACGACACGCCTTGCAGCGAACTTGATGCCAGCGCTTGAAAGCTTGTCGTCGGAGTTCGCGGATGTTGCTGCAGATGGCGACGTAGCCGTTGCTTTGGCTGATTCGCTTCTTGTCGGATTCAAAGGTGTCGCGCTTGTCGCGGTCAATGTCGCGCATGTCTTCAAGCAAGTTGGAAATGAGATCGGCGGTATCGCTGCTCAAGCGGTTGCGCTGGCTCATCTGGATTTTCGTGGCGTTGCGGCCATTCACGGCGCGATGGTTACTGACGCTGAAGAGGCACGAAAGCGAATCGATGAGCTCAACGCCGCAATCCATGCTTTGGGCAAAGCCGACAAGCAGGTGCGTGACCAGGCACAGGAATCAGCGGCACCGGAGGCACCCAAGCAGGAAATTCAGTTCGGCACAAACTTAGCGATGTTCGAGGGGAGACTCGATCTCAAGTCGTTAGAGGCCGACGCGCTTCGTCCATTAGGGGAGCAGATCGACACTGAGCGCACCTTGCTCCAGCAGTCGCTTGATCAAAACGAGGAATATCACGCGGCTCTTTACAAAGGGGCGTTGGACGCTGCAGAGCGACAACGCGCAATCGCCGACTCGCTCGCCGAGTATCAACGACAACAGATAGACGCGATGGTTATGCAAGCGGATGCAATCGCGAGCACGCTAAGCATGGCTGCGGATGCTGCTTCAGTGTTCGGTGCCAAAGGCTTTGCCGTTTTCAAAGCGCTGAAGATTGCCGAGGCACTGGTCTCGATTCCGTCGACTGCCATCAAAGCCTACGAATCCGCTATTGCCGTGCCCGTAATTGGTCCGGCTTTGGCCCCGGCCGCCGCCGCTGCTGCAGTAGCGGTTCAGCTGGCGCAGATCCAGCAGATGCGCGCAATGCAATTCACTGGGCGTCGGTACGGTGGCCCGGTGAACGCTAGTGGCATGTATGAGGTCGCCGAGGACGGTCCGGAGCTATTGAGAATTGGCAGCCGTACGTTGCTGATGATGGGAGCGCAGTCAGGCATGGTTGAGCCTGCCCGATCCGCCCCGCTTGCATCAGGCAAGCAGGGCATAAGTATCGTCTACAACGACAATGTTGGCGTCGCTGTGAGCATGCGCCAGCTCAGCGACGGGCAGATCATGGCGGAGATCAACCATCGCGTTGAGCGGGGCG
This sequence comes from Hydrocarboniphaga effusa AP103, assembly GCF_000271305.1. Taxonomy (GTDB): domain Bacteria; phylum Pseudomonadota; class Gammaproteobacteria; order Nevskiales; family Nevskiaceae; genus Hydrocarboniphaga; species Hydrocarboniphaga effusa. The sequence goes on along the minus strand of NZ_AKGD01000001.1, from coordinate 329,483 downwards.
TGGCGCAGTCGGTGAACATCGTCGGAGCTCAACTCGCGACGCGCACGGGCGCGGTCTACGCAGGTCTGCAAGGTGGCTCCGTGGTGCAGCGCCGTGCGACGCCGGCCAAGGTCTATGGCTGATTCATTCGGCTCCCCGAGACGGGCTCGAACCGAATAGCGCTGGCATCGAGGGCTGTGACTTTAGGGCGGCTGCCGTTGGTCAGATCGCTGCGGTAGCAGAATCGCTGATTTTCTGGCCGATGATTACCCCGCGAGAGCCAGTTGCGAATGGTCGGGTAACTTTCCGGGTAACTTAAAAGAGAGTGTCCAACATAGTCCAGCAGCATCATAATGTTAGGACGCGAATCACAGTGACCTCCGCCCACCATTACAAGATCCGAAGCCGCGCCGAAAAGCGCGGCTTTTTTGTTTCTGAGCCGATCAGCGTTTTTTTCCGCGTTTCGCCACACGGTTTTTCGCTCGCGCGGAGCTGCCGTGCGACGGTCCTATCGTTATGTTTGTTTTTATATAGCGTGTAGGATTCTCCGTCTCTGATACGGAAAAATCTCATGCGGACTCTGACGTGGATCGTTGGCGCTGCGATGTGCCTGGGCGCGATGCAGGCATCGGCCAGCGATGCCTGCAAAAGCTTCAAATGGGACGTTGCGCATGAGCACGCGCTGTTCGTGGGCAAGGCCGAGAGCGCCTCGGCCGGCAAGTCCGGCCAGAGCGCTCCGCTGCTGCAGCTCGATCGGCTCTACGCACTTGCGCTGCTGCCGCAGGACACCGTGCAGTTCGCAGCCAGCCCGAGCAAGAAAATGCTCGCCGACGGCGCGTCGGCCGGGCTGATCCGCTTTCGGGTGCCGAAGGCCGGGCAGTATCGCGTCGCGCTCGACGTTCCGTTCTGGATCGACATTGTCGCCACAGGCAAGGTCGTGCCTTCGCTCGATTTCAATGGCTCTCCCGGCTGCGACAAGCCACGCAAGGTGGTCGTCTATGACCTGCCGGCCGAGCAGGAGCTCACGCTGCAGTTCAACGGTCTTTCCGAAGACACGCTGCACTTCACCTTGACGCCGGTCGCACCTGCGACCCGGTGAAGTGGAGGCTTGCAGCGCTGCTCTGGGCCGGCGCGTCGGTGGCGACGGCGGCCAACGGATTCGGACGCGCGGAATTTGCCGATCGCCGTGATCCGCCGCCGTACACCGCTTTGAATGCAGCGCAGCGCGAGGCTTACGAGCTCGGCCATGCGATCTTCAACACGCAATGGGTGATCGCCGGAACGCCGCGAGCGGGCCGGCGCGACGGCCTGGGGCCGCTGTTCAACGCAGCGACTTGCGATGGCTGCCACAACGAAGGCGCGCGGGCGCAAGGCGCATCGGGCGATGAGCCCGCGCCGATCGGCCTCGTCGTGCAGCTCGGTTCGCCGACTGCGCAGTTCGACGTCGGCGATCCGGTTTATGGGCACGTGCTCAACACGAGTGCGATCGAGGGCTACGCGCCCGAGGCGCGCGTGCGCATGCGCTATATCGAGCGCGCCGGACGTTATGCGGATGGCGCGGCCTGGACTCTGCGCGCGCCGCGTATCGAGATCGATGCGCTCGCCCACGGAGCGCTCGCACGCGACACGCTGATCAAGCCGCGGCTGGCTTCTGCCTTGTTCGGCGCGGGCTTGCTGCAGGCGGTGCCCGATGCGGCGATCGTCGAGATCGCCCGGCGGCAAGCGGGAATCGATGGCCAAGTCGCCTGGCGTGAAGTGAATGGCCTGCAGCGTGCTGGCCGCTTTGGCTGGCAGGCCGATGCGGTGTCGATCGAAGCTCAAACCGCGCGGGCGTTCTCTCGCGAAATGGGGCTCGGTTCCACGCCGATTCCGCATGACGATTGCACCGCTGCGCAAGGCGAATGCCGCAAGGCCGCCGATGGCGGAAAGCCGGAAGCGACAGACGAATTTCTCGCCGCGCTCGTGAGCTTTCAGCAGTGGCTCGCGGTGCCCGCCGCGAGCGCATCGCAACCGCAGGACGGCGCTGCGCTGTTCGTGGCGACCGGCTGCGCGGCTTGTCATCGGCCGCAGTTGCCGGTCGAAAACATCGTGGGCGCCGAGATGATCGCCCCGTATACCGATCTGCTGCTGCACGATCTCGGCGCGGGGCTTGCCGATCGCACGCTCAGCGGCAAGCCGGTGACGAGCCGCTGGCGAACCGCGCCTTTATGGGGCTTGAATCATGTGCGGCGCAGCGGACGAGCCTGGGCGCTGTTGCATGACGGCCGAGCCCGTTCGGTCGAAGAAGCGGTGCTCTGGCACGACGGCGAAGCGGCGGCTGCGCGCCGCCGCTTCGAGAAGCTCGATGCATCGCGACGTCAGCGACTGTCGAGCTGGGTCGAAGGGCTTTGAAGACGCATCGTCAATAGCGATAGTCGACCTGCGCGAGCCAGGTGCGGCCGGCTTCGTAATAGCCTTCGTCGTAAGCGTAGAGCTCGTCGGTGAGGTTGCGAACGCCGATGTCGATGCCGACGCTCGTCACCGGTGAGAACCGCAGAAACGCGTTGGCGACCGTGAACGATTCGGCAACGCGTGTGCCCGTGCTGTTGCTGAAACGATCGGCCTCATGCTGCGCATCGAGACGCAGGCGCCATTGCGGCAGCAAGTTCCAGTCGGCGCGCAGGCGATAGATGGCGTCCGGCGTTCCGGTGATCTTCACCGCGCTGTTCTGGCCGCGGTTGTCGATGTCGACGAAGTTGGCCTGCGCGATCAGCGTGAGCGCGTCGATCGGAGTGGCGGTGGCCGACAGTTCCACGCCGCGATGGCGCTGCTTGCCGACGTTCTGCAACTGCGTACAGGTGGTCGTCGAGTTCGGACACGGTGGTTCGGCCGGGGCGGGCGGAGTGAGCAGGGTCACGCTCTGGATGGCGTCGTCGAGCTCGCTCTGGAACAGCGCGATCCTGCCGCCCCAGCGCTCGCGCCGCAACTCGTAGCCTATTTCGTAGTGGTCGGCGATTTCACGCTTGAGCGCCGGGTTCGGCCTGACGGTTCCGAGCCCGCCCGAAAAGCGGTCCTTGAGCGTCGGGAAACGCGTTTTGCGGCTCACGCCGGCCACGAAGGACTGGCTGTCGTCGAGGCGCCAGGTGCCGATGATCTGTGCGTTGTGAGCATCGGCATCGTCGACCGACTGCGGGTTGAAAGTCTGCGATCTGCTGTCGTAGATCTGCACCGTTCGGCCCGGTTGACGCAGAAACGAATAGCCGGGCGTGAGCGTGAGCTGCGGCGTGAGCTTCCACTCATGTTCGATGGCGACGTCGTAGGTCGGAATCTCCAGGCGCTGTTCGGGCAGCGCGGGCTGCCGCTGCGATTCGCGATGCACGTCCTGGCGATAATGGCTGGCGATGCGCGTGGTGTGCAGATCGCTCCAGCGCCATTCGAAGTCCGCGCCGCCGCCGTAGGTGTAATCGTCGTACTGGCTGCCGTAGAAAACGTAGCCCGGCAACGTTCCGGTTTCGTAGGTGTAGGAGGCGTTGCGGAACGACTCCAGCGAATTCTTGAAGCTGTCGTGGAACAGCCTCCAGCGCAGCGCGCCCTGCGAAGTCACCGCATTGCGGGCGACGAAGTAGAAGCTCTCCTTGTTCCAGTACGGCCATTGCCAGTAACGCAACGCCACGCCATCGGGGCGCGAGCAGTTGGTGTCCGGCGTGCTCGGGTCGTTGTCGGCGTCGCAGGCGTACTGGTTGAGATAGTTGCTCGAGTACAGCGGATCGTTCTTGTCGCCTTGCTGGCGGTAGTAGCTCAGCGCGAATTCGTTGTCCGCGTTCGGCACGAAGCCGATCTTGGCGCTGATGACGGTGTCGCGGCTGTCGGCGTTGTCGCGTGCGCCTCCATCTTCATGGTTGGATGGGCTGGCATTCAGCGGCAACGGACCTTGTCGCCTGAAATCATCGGACAGGCGATAGCCTTCGGAATCCGCATGCGAGACGGTGAAATTGCCGTACCAGGCGCCGCGCGCGCCGCCGACCGACACCGATCCGCGCTGCTCGATGTCGCCGAAGTCGTCGTCGAACTCGGCGCTCGCGCGCGCGAAGATTTCGAGCGGGGCGGTGGGCTTGCGGCTGATCACGTTGATGGCGCCGCCGAGCGCGTTCGGGCCATAGAGCAGCGAGCCCAGGCCTTTGCTGACGACGATCTCCGAAACGTAATCGATGCCGAAACGCGCGAGATCGACATTGCCGTCGTACGGCACGTAGACCGGCACGCCGTCGATGAACAGCGGCACCTGGCGGCTCGAAAACCCGCGCAGGGCGATCAGGCGTTCGCGGCGCTGGCCGAGATTCTGCAGGGCCACGCCGGGAACGAGGTCGAGCGCTTCGGCCAGATCGTCGCGATGCAGCGCGAGCATCTGTTCGACGTCGACCGTCTCGGTGGTCAGCGCGGTGGCGTCGGACTCGGCAGTGCCGATCACCTCGACGGTTCCGAGCGTGAAGGTTTTGCTCGGCCCGGCGGCCGCCGCGGCCTGTGCCTGCGCCGCGCCGCTTGAAAACACCGCGATCAATGCCGACGCGAACGCGCCGAGCTGGTGGCTCCCCACTCTCCGCATATCAACCCCTGTTCTGGATCCGGAAAGGCTCGGATCGATTGCCAATTCGCCAGCAACGTATCGTTATATAAAAAACTATACAACGAGGGCGCAGCGCAGGGCGAACCTGCGACTGGCGATGGGTTTGGCGGGAGCGCAAACAAAGAGCCCGCGATAACCGGAGGGAGTGGCCGGCACCGCGGGCGTGGAGCGGTCGGAACGGGAGAGAAGCGGTCCGACTGCAAGCAGGGCGACTGCGAACCCTGCTTGCGTATGACTCGGGTTCGAGCAGGTAGTTCCAAAATTTTTTTCGATCTGCGTGAGGTAGCCGTAAGGCTCAGCGCCCCACGAAAAGGCCCGGCCCGATAGAGAGATTTGCGTCCGTTCTGCTGAGGACTATTCCCCATAGGGTGGGCAAGTCCTTCTTGTTAGGCTCTTTTCAGCGGTCAGCGACTCATGCACAACGACAGCCTGCGGGGATCCATGGAGGCCGCTGAGCCTGCAGGCTGCGAGGCGTGGCGGGGAAAGGAATGGAAAGCGCGGAGCAGGCATCGCTGGAACAGTGGCTGCGAGCTTATCTGAAGCCGTTGACGGACCGCATCGCTCAGCTCGACGGCCAGTTCGCCCTGCTGCATTCACGGCTCATGGTGGCCGAGCATCTGAGCCTGCAACTCTCGACGGTGATGACCGAAGCGGCGCGCATCCGGGCGGTGCAGGAGGTTCGCAATTCGGTCGCCCAGGAGTTGCACTACGCCCAGCAGTCGGCCGGACTCGAAGTTCTCGCCCAACACCTGCAGGAGCAGGTCAACCATCTCGACAACAGCCTCGCGGTGATGCGGGCCAAGCTCGCAGCGGCCGAGGACGCGGCGCGGCTCGAAAGCGGCGAGATCTGAGGATTGCTTTGCCGAAACTGCTCGCGAAATTCAGTCCGAGTAGTACAGCCGCACCGGGATCTCGCGTAGCGACAAGATCGCAGCGATCGGACAACGCAGCGCCGGTTGGCCGACGGCCGCTTCGATCACCTCGCGCTTCTTGCTTCCCTGAATCTGCAGCACGATGCGCCGGCTGCGCTTGAGCGCTGCGAGCGTCAGCGTGATGCGGGCGTGCGGAGCCGTGCTTGGACGGATGATCGCAAGCGTGGCGGGGCCTGCCGGATCGAGCGCGCGCTCGGTTTCGGGAAGGTTCGGGAACAGCGAGGCGGTGTGCGCGTCATCGCCCATGCCCAGCACCACTACGTCGAACGGCGAAGGCAGGGCGGCGAACTCTCGCTCGACACGCGCTAGCGCGGCCTCCGGAGCGCTGTCCGCATGGGCCAGCGGGACGAAGTGCGCGGCCGCAGCCGGCCCTCGGAGCAAATGCTCGCGAACTAGCCGGGCATTGCTGTCCGCATGATCGGAGGGAACCCAGCGCTCGTCGGCCAGGCTCACGGTGATTTTCGACCAATCGAGCATCGCGCCCGACAAGGCTTGGAAGAATGCGATCGGGCTGCGGCCTCCAGAGACAATCAGCGTCGCCTGGCCGCGTTGCTGAACAGCGCCGTCGAGTTCGGTCGCGATATCGGCCGCCATCCGCAGGGCGCTCGTCTCGGAGTTCGCGTCGAGGCGCTGTTCGACGGTGTCGGGCAATGACAGCAACGTGGACATGGCGAGAATCTCCGCGGCTCGGTGAATGAGTGGTGTCCGAAGCTTAGGGATGTGCAGCTGACTCGTCGCGGGCTGGGTGGCTCGCGGACATCGGCGGAGCCCGCCGACGGGGTGTCCGCATCATCGCGCACGTCATCTGTTAGCCTTCGCCCATCGCGCGAGGAGTCAGGAGAAGTTTGTGAGTCAGGGCGGCGCAGGAATCGTGGCCGGGAACCAGAACGGGGCCGGCCGGATCTCCACAGGTATCTTCGGTCTGGACAGCGTGTTGCACGGCGGCCTGGTAGCCGGCTCGGTCTATATCGTCCAGGGCACGCCGGGAGCTGGCAAGACCATCTTCTCGAACCAGCTGTGCTTTCACCGCGCGCGGCATGGCGAAAAAGCGCTGTACGTGACGCTGCTCGCCGAGTCGCATTCGCGGCTCATGCAGCATCTCGAAGGCATGAGTTTCTACGACGGTACGCAAGTGCCCGATTCGGTCTACTACGTCAGCGGCTTCGACGATCTGCAGAGCGATGGCCTGCGCGGCATCCTGCGTCTGCTCAACGGCGAGAGCCGCCGCCTCGGCGCGCGCACCATCGTCGTCGACGGCCTGTTCGCGCTCGAGGAAAGCGTTGGCTCGGAGCGTGACTTCCGCAAGTTCGTCAACGATCTCGCCATTCTCGCCAACCTGCTCGGCAGCACCATCCTGCTGCTGACCAGCAGCCGCCGCGGGGCGACGAGCCCCGAGTTCACGATGGTGGACGGCTGGTTCGAGATCGGCACCATGACGCTCGACTACCGCAGCTATCGCTACTTCCAGGTCCACAAGTTTCGCGGCAGCGGCTTCATCATGGGCCGGCACATGATGCTGATCTCCAATGAAGGCGTGCAGGTATTGCCGCGCCTGGAGACCGTCACGGCGCTCGCTCCCGAGAACGGGCACTACGGCCAGCGCTTGAGCACCGGTGCGCCCGAACTCGACACGATGATCGGCGGCGGCCTGCCGCGAGGGTCGAGCACCTTGCTGATCGGTCCGACCGGCATCGGCAAGACCACGCTGGGCCTGCAGTTCGTCAGCCAGTCTTCGGCCGAGGAGCCCGGGCTGGTGTACAGCTTCTACGAAACACCCGCGCGCATTCGCCGCAAGGCCGATGGCAATGGCCTGGTGCTGCCCCGGCTCTGCGACGACGGCATCGTCGAAACGCAGTGGCAATCGCTGACCGACACGCTGCTCGACGACATCGGCTACCGCCTGCTCGCGGCAGTGCGCCGGCGTGGGGTCAAGCGCCTGTTCGTCGACGGGTTCGATGCGATCGAGCAATCGGCGATCTACCCGGACCGCCTCGCTCCGTTTCTTGCCGCGCTGACCAATGCCTTGCGCGAAATGGGCGTGACCTCGATCTTCACGTCGGAGAGCCCGCAGCTGGTCGGCGGCGAGACGTCGATTGCATTCGGCGCCGTTTCAGCGGTCGCTGAGAACATCATGCTCATGCGTTACATCGAGCTCGATTCCGAACTGCGCCGCATCCTGTCCGTGGTCAAGGTCCGCGAGAGCGGCTTCGACCCGTCCATTCGCGAAATCTCGATCACGTCCGAAGGGCTGCAGCTTCAGGCGCTACCAGGGCCCATGGAAGGGTTGCTTTCAGGTCAGGCTCATCGCCAGGCTCGCAGCGAGCAGGGCTGAAAATGAGCGCCAAAGCGCCGCCCCACGTGTTGCTCGTCGAGGACGAGCCGGGCACTCTCACGACGGTAGCGCTGCTGCTGGAGATGTCGGGCTATCGCGTGAGCCAGGCGGCCAACGGCGAGCGCGCCCTGCAACAGCTCGCGCGCGAACGGCCCGATATCGTCTTGACCGATTTCATGATGCCGCACGTCAATGGCCTCGAGCTGATCCAGGCCATGCGCGCCCAGCCGGCGCTCGCCGCGATTCCGGTGATTCTCACGAGCGCCGCCCTGCCGGCGGACATCGAGCCTTCGAAGGTCGCACAGGGCTTCATCACCAAGCCGTATCGCATCGAAGCGGTGATCCAGCTCATCGAGTCGATACTGGCGGCCTGATCCGCCGAGTGCACCGGCCGCTCAGGTAAAGCAGGGGCCGTTTTCGCGAATCTCGATGGTCGCGTACTGCGCCGCCGGGCAAGCGGCCGCGATCTCCAGCGCCTGCTCGCGCGTTTCGCAATCGAGCAGGAAGAAACCGCCGATCATTTCCTTGGCCTCTGAAAACGGGCCATCGACGAGCGTGCGCTTGCCGGCGCGAACCTGCAGCCGGACGCCGGCCGAGTCGGTCTTGAGCGACTGAGCCTCGATCAGCAGCCCGCGCTCCTTGAGCTGGGCGCCGAAGGCCAGCATCTGCTCGTAGACCTGGGCACCTTGTTCGGGCCCGCGTTCGGCGCGTTGGCCGCGCGGTTCGATGATCAGCATCGTGTACGGCATGAGTGTTCCTGGTTCCTTAAGTGCCTTCGATCGTCACGAGCGGCGCACTAAAAATCAAGCGCGTTTACGGACTTAGCAGGCGGGCGTAAAAAATCATCGCGCGTGTCGATTGTTCTGTCGATTTTTGCGAGCCCGATTCGACGTGTTCATAGAGTCTCGCGGCGAGGCTCCCGCAAATGAACCTGCAAGGAGAGCGGTAATGAAACTGAACACCTACCTGAGCTTCGACGGCAACTGCCGCGAGGCCTTCGAGTTCTATGCCCAGGCGCTCGGCGGCAAGATCACGGCGATGATGAGCTTCGGCGAAACGCCGGCCAGCGAATACGTTTCCGAAGCGTCGCGCAGCAAGATCATGCACGCCTGCCTCGATGTCGACGGACACGACATCATGGGCACGGATGGAACGCCCGAACATCCGCACGTGCCGGTGCAGGGCGCTCATGTCGTGGCCGATGTCGCCACACCGGCCGAGGCCGAGCGCGTGTTCGCTGCCTTGTCGCCTGGTGCGCAGATTCAGATGCCGCTGGCCGAGACCTTCTGGGCCCAGCGCTACGGGCAGCTGGTCGATCGCTACGGCGTCGCCTGGATGGTCAATTGCAGCCAGCCGTTGCCGGGCTGCGCGGTCGAAAGCTCAGGCTAATTAACCGCCCAAAGCCTTGTTGAGCAGCGACAGCACCTTGGCGAGCTTGGGCGTTTCCTGCGAAGCGAGCGTGCGACCGGCCGCGGTGATTTCGATATCGAGCGGCCGGCCTTCGTGCAGCTGCACGCATGAGAGCTTGTGCAGCATGTCGAGGCCATGCAGCAGCGCGTTGTCGTCCAGGCGTGTGCGCTGCATCCAGGCCGGGCGCAGCAGCGTGTAGTCGAGCCGGCTCTCGCCGGGGCCGAGCTCGGCGACGAGCACACGCGAGGTCAGCAGGCGCAGCTCGTCGGCCGGCGGGGTCGGGGAAACCCTGTCGAGCGGCGGGGCGAGTCGCGAAAGCGAGGCCGGGGTTTGCGCGCCGGCCATGAAGTGCGCGCCCTCCTCGGTCAGCATCCAGTGCTTGTCGATGCCGACCATGCGCGGTTGCAGGAAGCCGTCGCGCACGAGCACGTCGATCCCATCGCGCAGATCACCCGCGCGATTGCCGAGCTCCTGCCAGTAGCGCGACAAGGTCATGCCGATCAGCCTCGCGCCGGCCTTGAGCTTGAGTTCGCGATAGATACCGAGAATGTCGTTGCGCAGGCGCAGCTCGCTCGGGCCACGGAACGTGGCGGCGGCCGGAGCCGCAGTCGAGGGCGCCGCCGGCACGGTGACGGGGCGTTCCGCCGCCGATGCGGAGGCGACCGGCGCGGCTTCGGCGATCGCCTCCGCGACGGCTGCGGGCTCCTCGATCAGCGGCGCTTCGATGAGCTTGCGAAAGCCCTCGCTCGAAAACCGCAGGTGCGGCGGATCGAGGTCCGGCGTGATCGCGACCCAGTCCTGATCGAACAGCAGCTTGAGCGCCGGCCCGAGCTGGGCGGTCGAGCGCCCGGCCTGCTCCCAGCGCTTGTTGAGCAGCTGCGCAGGCAGGCCTTGCGTGACGCTGACGCTGTGCGCATCGAGCCAGTGCAGGATGTCGTCGCAATCGGCGTTGCGGGTCAGCTGGCGTCTGCGCATGGCGTTCTCCTCGCGATTCGGGTCAGGACGAGCAGCTCACGCTGATGTGGCGCGCTTCGGGAGGCGGCTCGGCTGCATACGCGTCGAATTCGGGCTGTTCGTCGTACGGGCGCTGCAGCACGCGGAACAGGCGATCGATCTCGCTCGCGTCGCTGGCTTCGGCCTTTTCGATCGCCGCCTGCGCCAGGTGATTGCGCAGCACGTATTTCGGATTGACGGCCCGCATCGCCTGCTGGCGCTCGGCCTCGGGCTGGCCGTCCTGCGCGAGGCGGGCGCGATAATCCGGCAGCCAGGCGTCGAACGCGGCCTGGTCGAGCAGCTCGTCGCGCATCGCCGGCTTGTCGTCGCCGTCGCGCAGATTCGACAGCGCGCGGAACGTGCGCGTGAAATCGCTCTTGCCCTTGTCGAGCAGGTTCAGGAAACGGTTGATGAGCTCGCGGTCTTCTTCCTGCTCGCTGACGAGCCCGAGCTTGCGCCGCCAGAGGCTCATCATCTGGTTCATGTAATCGGCCGGATAGCGCGTGAGGATCGCGTTGGCGATTTCGACGGACTGGTCCGGGTCTTCATGCAGCAAGGGCAGCGTGGCCTGCAGCAGCTTGCTGCAATTCCACTGGCCGATCACCGGCTGGCGATCATAGGCGTAGCGGCCGCCTTCATCGCTGTGATTGCAGATATGGTGCGCGTCGAAACCGTCGAGAAAGCCGTACGGGCCGTAATCGATCGTCAGGCCCAGCACGCTCATGTTGTCGGTGTTCATGACGCCGTGGCAGAAGCCCACCGACTGCCATTGCGCCATCAGCCTGGCGGTGCGCTGCACGATCTCGCTGAGCCAGGCCGCGTAGCGCTCGGGGAAGCCGGCCAGATGCGGGTAGTGCGCCTCGATCACATGATCGGCGAGCTGGCGAATCTCCTCGTGTCGATTGCGGAAGTAGAAATACTCGAAGTGCCCGAAGCGCACGAAGCTCGGGGCCACGCGGCAGACCACCGCCGCGCGCTCGAAGCGTTCGCGCTGCACCGGATCGCTCGCCCCGACCAGCGACAGCGCCCGCGTGGTCGGAATGCCGAGCGCGTGCATGGCCTCGCTGCAGAGGTATTCGCGAATGCTCGAACGCAGCACCGCCCGGCCATCGGCGAAGCGCGAGAATGGCGTCTGCCCCGAGCCTTTGAGCTGCAGTTCGAACTGCTCGCCAGACGGCGTGAGAACCTCGCCGATCAGGTTGGCCCGACCGTCGCCGAGCTGCGGAACCAGCGTACCGAACTGATGGCCCGCGTAAACGCTCGCCACATAAGCGCCGCCGACGATCTTGCGATTGCCGGCCATTGCCGCGACGAAGTCCGGGTCTCGCGCGGCCGCACCCGCATCGAGCCCGAGCTGTCCGGCAAGCTGGGCGTTGAGGTGCAGCAGGCGGACCTCGGACAGCGGCTGCGGCTCCACCTGGGCGTGGAACGGGCCGTCGAGCCGGGCGAAGCGGTTGGTGAATTCCAGCGAGTCCAGGGTGATGGCGGTGGTGGTGTCCATGCACACACTTTAACGCCTCGAACCCGGCCTGGCGGTTAGCGAAGGGATCGGGCCGCCGGATGCGCCGCTCAGGCGACGCTTTCGGCGCTGTAGCGGGCAAGCAGGCCGCTGCGGATCGAGTAGCGGAACACCCATTTGAAGCAGACTGCCGCGAGCAGGATCTGGCCGACCGCCAGTCCGAGTCCCCAGAGCAGCGTATGAGCCTCGAAAGGCTGACCCGCGACGATCGAGCGCATGCCTTCGAACACGTACGAAGGCGGCAGCGCGTGGCCGACCGCCTGCATCCAGCCCGGTAGGGTCGACAGCGGATAGAACACGCCCGCGAACGGAGACAGCAGCGCCGGAATCGGCCAGACCAGCCATTCGGAGGCCGGGCCGAGCCGCAGCACCATGGCGCTCGCGAAGATGCCGAGCGCGATACCGAACAGGAACAGCACGAGCAGGAACGGAATCAGCAGCAGCCCGTAGCTTACGAATGACAGGTCGAAGATGCCCATTGCGAGCACCAGCATGACGATCAGCCCGATGGCGCTGCCGATCAGGCTCGTGAGCACCAGGCCGGCGACGTAATCGGTCACCGACAGCGGCGAGGCGAACAGGTTGAGGAAATTGCGCGACCACACGTCCTCGAGGAACGAGGTGGTGATGCCCTGCATCACGCGCGAGAACAGATCCCATAGCAGCACCGCCCCGAGCAGGGACGGCAGCAGCGCACCGCCCGCCTGCGTGAGCGTGTCGAGATAGCGCGTGATGTAGCCCCACAGCACGATGTCGATCGCCACCCAGGCGAACATCGGCAGCAGGCGCGTCGGGCTGCCGCGCATGAGATAGAACTGTCGCAGCACGATGCCCCAGGTTCCGCTCCAACTCATTCGGTGCCCTCTGCGTTTTGCGCGGCGTTCGCGTGCGCGAGCTTCACGAACAGATCGTCGAGCGTGGCTTCGCCATGCTGCTGCGGCAGCGTGCGCGGATCGCCCTGGAGCAGGATGCGTCCGCGCGACAGGAACAGCACGCGATCACAGACTTCCTGCACCTCGAGCATGTTGTGCGAGGTCCACAGGATTCCGCCGCTGCCGTGAGTGGCGATGGCCTTGATCTGCGCGCGGATGTCGCGCGCGGTGGCCGGATCGAGCGAGGCCGTAGGCTCGTCGAGCAGCAGCAATTGCGGCATGTTGAGCATGGCCTTGGCCAGGCAGACGCGAGTCTGCTCCCCCGACGACAGCACGCCACAGCGCGTGTCACGGAAGCGCACGAGGTCGAACTGCTCGATCAGTGTCTCGATGCGCCGGGCGAGATTGCGCACTGCATAGAGCAGGCCGAAAAAACGCAGGTTCTCGTAGACCGTGAGATTGCCCGGCAGCGGCGCATAGACGGCCGCGAAATTGGTTCGTTCGAGCGCCTTGCGGCGCTGGCGCTGCACGTCGAACCCTTCGATCAGGATGCGTCCGGCGCTCGGTTCGAGCACCCCGAGCACCATGTTGAGGGTCGTCGTCTTGCCGGCGCCATTCGGACCCAGTAGGCCCACGATCTCGTTGCGCCCGACCTCGAACGACACGTCCGAGACGGCCGCGCGCTCACCATATCGCTTGCCGAGGCCTGACACCTGCAGTACCGGAGAAGACGGTTTCGGATTCACGAGTTTCGAAAGTGGCGACAGCCGCCAAGCTTGCCACGGAAAGCGCAAGCGTCGTTGCCCGTGCGCGACCGGTTGCCAAGCCGATAGGGCGGGGCCGCTCGCACGCAGGCCAAGACCCGCCTGGATTCACGACGTGGCACCATCGGCGCTTACTCTCGGCGGACGCACCTGGCGCCGAAGCGCCTAGGCTTGCTGCGCCGCCGCGAGCTCTGCATCGGCCTTGGCGGCCGCGACGATCTTCGGCCGCGAACCGATACGCTCGACATAGGCCTTGACCACCGGCGTGCCGTCGACGAGACCGAAGCCGAGCATCCACTTGAGTGCGAGCCCCCACAGCACGTCGGCCGAGGTAAAGCGGTCGCCGAGGATGTAAGGCCCTGCCGAGAGCTGCGCTTCGATGGTCGCCATCATGGTGTCGAAGTCGCCGTAGGGGCACATCGACGGCGGCGCCGGATCGCGCTTCATCGCCTTGTCGGTCACCGCGGGCTCGAACGAGGAGCCGTAGAACGCGAGCCAGCGCAGGAACGGCCCGCGCAGCGGATCGCCCATCTGCGGCGCGAGGCCGGCTTCTGGATAAAGGTCGGCGAGGTACTGGTAGATCGCCGACTGCTCGGTGATCAGCGAACCCAGGTGCACGATCGCGGGCACCTTGCCCATCGGGTTGATCGCGAGATACGCCGGCTCGCGCGTCTGCCCGGTCTTGAGGTTGAGCGCGTGCAGTTCGTAGTCGGCGCCGAGCTCCTCGAGCAGGGCGCGCACGCCGGCCGAGCGGCTTTGCGGTGCGTGATAGAAGATGACGCGGCGGTCGCTTGGGCTCATGGTTTCAACTCGATTCAATTCAACTCGATGCGCGGGCGAGGGTGCAGCCTCAAAGCGCAGCCGCTTCGCGAGTGGTTTCACGATCCCCGCTGGTCGGGAAGATGCATCCCAGGGCTCGCCGCAGAACGAAGCGGGTTCCTTCTGGAGAAGGCACGTCGAGGTCGGCGTTGACGCAGCGCGAGCCGTTCCAGCCTTGCTCCACTTCGAGCGCGCTCAACGAATCGGAGGTCTTGGGCTGCGTTGCGCAGGCACCGAGCAATCCGCAGGCGAAGAGCGCTGTGAGGATGACGAGCTGCCGGTTCATCGGGGGCTCCATGCGGGTTCTGCCAGAGAAAAGCCGTTTCGGGCTGGGCTGGATACTAAACGGCACGCAAGTCCTGCAGCCAGACGCCGACACTGCGTGCCTCCGCCTCGTGATCCGCTTCGCGCCAGGTCTCGGCGAGGCCGGCTGTGTACCAGTCACGCATCGCCGGTAGCGCGAGCAGGCGATCCGCATAAGCCTGCGCGGCCGGGCTCAGCGCCAGTGCGTAAGTCTGCACGCGAAACGCGACAGGACCGTAAAACGCATCGACGGCGCTGAACTTCTCGCCGGCCAGGAACGGTCCGCCGAATCGGTCCAGCCCCTGGTTCCAGAGTTCGTCGATGCGGCTGAGGTCCTTCTGCAGCGCCGGCGAGATCGCGTGCAGGCGCACGCGGATGCCGCAGTTCATCGTGCATTGATTGCGCAGCTCGCCGAAGCCCGAGTGCATTTCGGCCGCGGCGCAGCGGGCCCAGGCGCGGGCGGCGGCGTCGGTTGGCCAGACGCCGGCGTGGCGCTCGGCGAGGTACTCGGTGATGGCTAGCGAATCCCAGACCACGGTGCCGCCATCGACGAGGCAAGGCACCTTGCCGGTCGGCGAGAAGCGGCGGAATTCGTCCCAGTTCGAGCCCGGCGAAAACGGGGCCAGGTGCTCGTCGAAGCCGATGCCGAGTTCGCGCATCAGCAGCCACGGGCGCAGCGACCAGGACGAGTAGTTCTTGTTGGCGATGTGGAGCGCGTAGCGAGGCTCGGTCACGGTGGCGGTCCGTCTGCGTTCGGGTCGCTACCGTAACAGCCGCTCAGGAACCGCGCAGCGCTGGTTTGAGCTTGCCAGGCGCCGGCTCCGGCGGCGGAACCCAGTGCCGGGCCAGCAGCGCACAGCCGGCATAGAGCGTGCCCCAGCAGACTCCGGAGACGACGTATCGCATCAGCGAGAACATCGGCACGGTCGATTCGATGCTCAGGTGCCACCAGATGCAGAGCAGGAAGATCAGCAGGCCGATGGTGCCGCCCGAAAGAATGAAAGCCGGCGTTGCCGGCAGCCTGGGCCAGATTCGCAGCAGCAGGGCACCGAGCAGGTAGGCCGCGACGCAGCCTGTGGTCATCATCGCGCCGGCGAACGGAATGAGCGCCAGGCGTGAGATGTCGCCGTGGCCGACCGTGACCGAGCTGACGATGAAATAAAGTTCGGCCGCTGCGAAGCAGAGCAGGGTGGAGAGCAGCAGGCGTTTCATCGAGGCTCAGGCGGCGACGATGCACGCGCCCGATGGCCTGCTGTGGCTGCGCGACATCGGCAGAAGATTCGCTTGGAAGCTCGACATGGCTGCAAGGCTCGCGTCGGAAGAGGCCACTGAAAGTCTGCGCCCAAAAGATGCCCGCTCGCCATGCGGCGAGACGGACGTGCGTCGCATGCCGCTGTAGGAAAAAACCGGAATCGATGCCGCCGATCGAGGTCGGCCGTTCGTGTCGATCCGCGCTCGGGTGAGAGCGCGGGCACGCCGCTTGTACGGCAGCGGCGTGAACAACCCGACCTCCTTCCTCTCGCTCCTGCGCGGCGGCGCCTCCAAGGGCCTCGGCGCTCCGCTCGTACTGCTCGCGATCCTCGGCATGATGGTGGTGCCGCTGGCCCCGTTCGCGCTCGATCTGCTGTTCACCTTCAACATCGCGCTGTCGATCGTGATCCTGCTCGCGGTCATCTACGTGATGCGGCCGCTGGAGTTCTCGGCGTTCCCGACCGTACTGCTCGGCGTGACCCTGTTGCGGCTCGCGCTCAACGTGGCTTCGACGCGCGTGGTGCTGCTGCACGGGCACGAAGGCTCGCACGCGGCCGGCAAGGTGATCGAAGCCTTCGGCAACTTCGTGATCGGCGGACATTACACAGTGGGTTTCATCGTGTTCATCATCCTCACGATCATCAATTTCGTCGTCGTCACCAAGGGCGCCGAGCGCGTGTCGGAAGTCTCGGCCCGCTTCGTGCTCGACGCGCTGCCCGGCAAGCAGATGGCGATCGACGCCGACCTCAACGCCGGTTTGTTGACGCGCGAGGAGGCGAAAGCCCGTCGCGAGGACGTGCGCGAGGAAGCCGACTTCTACGGCTCGATGGACGGCGCCAGCAAGTTCGTACGCGGCGACGCCATCGCCGGCCTGCTCGTGCTCGTCATCAACATCATCGGCGGACTGCTGATCGGCACGATGGAGCACGATCTGCCGATCGGTGAGGCGGCCAGGAACTACACCTTGCTGACGATCGGCGACGGCCTGGTGGCGCAGATTCCGGCGCTGCTGCTGTCGACCGCGGTCGCGGTGCTCGTCACGCGCATGTCCAAGGCCCAGGACATGGGCCAGCAGCTCGCCGCGCAGATCTTCGGCCAGGCCAAGGCACTTGGAATCGCCGCCGCGGTGCTCGCGCTGCTCGGCATCATTCCGGGCATGCCGAACCTGGTGTTCCTGAGCCTCGCGGCGGGCTGCGGCTACCTCGCGTTCAGGCTGTCCCGACGCAAGCAGCAGGCGACCGAAGCCAGGAAGACGCAGGAAGCGCTGCCGGCGCCGAGCAAGCTGCCCGAGCTGAGCTGGGAGGACGTCGCGCCCGAAGACGCGCTCGGGCTCGAAGTGGGCTACCGGCTGATTCCGCTCGTCGACGCCAAGCAGGGCGGCGAGCTGATGGCGCGCATCAAGGGCGTGCGCAAGAAGCTCACGCAGGACCTGGGCTTTCTGATTCCGCCCGTGCACATCCGCGACAACCTCGAGCTGTCGCCGAACGCCTATCGCGTCACGCTCAACGGCGTGCCGCTGGCGAGCGGCTCGGTGCATGCGGACAAGTTCATGGCGCTCGATTCCGGCCGCGCGCTCGGCACCATCCCCGGCATCGCGGCCAAGGATCCGACCTTCGGACTCGACGCCACCTGGATCGAACGCGGGGCGCGTGATCATGCGCAGTCGATGGGCTACACGGTCGTCGATCCGGCCACCGTCGTCGCCACCCATCTGTCGCACCTGATCGGCCAGCATGCCTCGGACCTGTTCGGCCATGACGAGGCGCAGGCGCTGCTGAGCAATCTCGCCAAGGCCTCACCCAAGCTCGCCGAAGACCTCGTGCCCAAGACCCTGCCGATGGCGGTGTTCGTCAAGGTGCTCAAGAGCCTGCTGGCCGACCGCGTGCCGATCCGCGCGTTTCGCAGCATTGCCGAGGCGCTCGCCGAAGTGGCGCCCAAGAGCCACGATCCGGTCGCGCTCGCCTCGGCCGTCCGCGTCACGCTCGGGCGCCAGATCGTGCAGGACATCAACGGCATGGACGCCGAACTGCCGGCCTACACGCTGGCCCCGCAGCTGGAGCGCCTGCTGCAGGACACGCTCAACGCCGGCAGCCTCGCGCTCGAACCGGGCCTGGCCGAGCGCATGCAGCAGTCGATCGCCGACGGCGTGCAGCGCCAGACCGCGATCGGCCAGCCGGCCGTGCTGCTGGTTCCGGGCCCGCTGCGGCCGCTGCTGTCGCGCTTCACGCGCCAGACCGTGCCGGACCTGCACGTGCTCGCGTACAACGAAGTGCCCGAGAGCAAGCGCGTGCGGCTGATCGGGGCGCTCGGCTGAACAAAGCCCTGCGTTGACCCGGCGCAGGCCGCTCGCCATCATGCGCCCCGCGACCACCACGGTCGCCCGATCCCTCTGATGCCTGTGACTGTCTTTGCCTGAGCGCTCGACGCGCGTTTCCGCCGCTGCCGGTCCCTGCCGGCCCGGCGGTGCGTGCTTCGAAATCCTTCGCCGCGCCCACTGCGGCGCGGCGGCCTGCCGCTCTTTTTCACAGGACTTCCCATGTCTTCGAATCGATTGCCGCCCGCGCTAGCCGCGCTGGGCTGGACCGAGCGTTGCAGCCGCGAATTCGCGGCGCTCGATCTGCGCGGCGACGCCTTCGCCCCGGCGCGCGTCGTCGAACAGCATCGCCATCATTTCGTCGTTCATGACGGCCTCGAAACCGCCAGCGTCGAGATGAATCCCGCGCTGCTGCAATCGCTGCGACAGCAGGACGACGGCCTGTCGGTCGGCGACTGGGTCGTGCTCGATCGCAGCAGCGATCCGCAGCGCATCGCGCACTGCCTGCCACGCTCCAGCCTGCTCGTGCGCGGCATGGCCGACGGCTCGCGCCAGCGCATCGTCGCCAATGCCGATTGCGCCTTGCTGGTGATGGGACTCGACGGCGACTACAGCCCGAACCGGCTCGAACGCTATCTGCTCACGGTGAGGTCCGCCGGCCTGATGCCGGTGGTGCTGCTGACCAAACCCGATCGCTGCGAGGACGTGGACGCGCGCATCGAAGAAATCCAGAGGCTGGCCGGGCCGGCGACGCCGGTGCACGCGCTCGATCCGCGCCACGACGATGTGCCCGGACGGCTCGCGCCTTATCGATCGCCCGGAACCACGCTGGTGCTGCTCGGTTCCTCGGGCGTCGGCAAGTCGACCTGCATGAACGCGCTGCTCGGCGTGTCGGTGCAGAAGACGCAGGCGACGCGCGAGGGCGACGACACCGGCAAGCACACCACCACGGTGCGCAGCCTGCGCCAGCTGCCGGGCGGAGCCTGCCTGATCGA
Organism: Hydrocarboniphaga effusa AP103; assembly: GCF_000271305.1. Classification (GTDB taxonomy): domain Bacteria; phylum Pseudomonadota; class Gammaproteobacteria; order Nevskiales; family Nevskiaceae; genus Hydrocarboniphaga; species Hydrocarboniphaga effusa. The sequence continues at coordinate 310,397 of NZ_AKGD01000001.1, read as the reverse complement.
CACCCCGGGATTGCGCGAACTGCGCCTGGCCGGCCGCGAATCGGTGGAGAAGGACGCCTTCGACGACGTCGCCGCGCTCGCGGCGCAGTGCCGCTATTCCGATTGCGCGCACGAGCGCGAGCCCGGCTGCGCCGTCGTTGCCGGCTTGCCGGCCGAACGCCTGGCCAGCTACCGCAAGCTGCGCGACGAGCTGACGGCGCTCGCGCGCTCGCCTCGGCAGATGGCCGAGCGCAAGCAGCAGGACAAGCAGGTCCATCAGGCGCAGAAGCGCTTCCGGCGCGAGCACGACAAGCGACGTTGAGTCTCTGGCTGCGGCGATGTCCACGCTCGTTTCGGCGCGGCGGGCATCGCTTTCGGTGTGCGGACCACGGCGCCGGAGGGGCGATCTGACGAATCGTTCGGGTTTCTGCATCCGGTCGTCGCGAGCTGCCGTAGCACTCCCAACGGCGGGCACTGGCGCTCGTCGTCCACGCGTCGCCATGAAGGCCGCGCGCACCATCAAGGGAGATGCAAATGAATAGCCGCTGGGTGAAGAGCCCGATAGCCGCCGTGCTGCCCGCCGTATTCCTGCTCAACGCCTGCAGCGACAAGGGGCCGCAGGCCGGCGAGCTGCTGTTGAGCGCCGCCAACTATTCGGTCGAAGAAGGCGCCGGCACCGCGACGATCACGGTGTTCCGCAATGGCCCGAACCTCACCCAGGCGCGTGTGAACTACGCGGTGAGCGCGGGCAGCGCGACCGCCGGCGCCGATTTCACCACCGTTTCCGGGACGCTGAGCTGGGACGTCGGCGACGCCGAACCCAAGAGCATCGTCGTCCCGATCCTCGAAGACACGATCATCGAGGGCAACGAAACCTTCACGGTGACGCTGTCCGAGCCCTTCCTCGCCGATCTCGGCTCGCCGGCGACGGCCACCGTCACCATCATCGACAACGACGCGGTCGGCGACAGCGTGGGCCTGGTCGGCAACCAGCTCGTCACCTTCAATCGCGCGGCTCCGGCCAGCGCGACGAGCGTCGTCACCGTCAGCGGCCTGGCCGCCGGCGAAACCCTGGTCGGGCTCGATCGCCGTCCGGCCGACGGCGCGCTGATCGCGCTGTCGACCGCCGGCAAGCTCTACACCATCGACGCCGGCACCGGCGCGGCGACGCTCAAGTCGACGCTGATCGCCGATCCGACCGACACCAGCAATCCGTACGCGAGCCTGTCGGGCGCGCGCTTCGGCGTCGACTTCAACCCGGTTCCGGATCGCCTGCGCGTGGTCTCGGACACCGGCCTGAATCTGCGCATCAACGTCGACACCGGCGCGACGATCACCGACGGCGTCATCAACGGTGCGGCGACCGGCTACTCGACGGCCGCGTACACCAACTCGTTCGGTGCGGCCTGCCGCACCGCGCTCTACGCGATCGACACGCAGACCAACCAGCTGCTCCTGCAGAACCCGCCGAACGACGGCACCGCGGTGGTCGTCGGCCCGCTCGGCATCGATGTCGATGCGGTCAACGCCTTCGACATCGCCACCGACGCCGCGGGCGCCAACAGCGCGTTCGCCGCACTGTCGGTGAGCGGCAGCACGGCGCTGTATTCGATCAACCTGAGCACCGGCACGGCGACGCGCGTCGCCGCCCTGCCGCTCGCCACGAGCGCGTATTCGGGCCTCGCGCTGAGCATCGCCTCGGGCAGCCGCCCGCAGGCGGCCGGCGACACGCTGGGCCTGACCGAGAGCAGCAAGCTCGTGAGCTTCAACCGCGCCGCGCCGGCCAAGCTCTGCACCTCGACCGCCGTCAGCGGCCTGGGCGCGGGCGAGGCGCTGGTGGGCTTCGATACGCGTCCGGCCGATGGCCTGCTCTACGCGCTCAGCAACGCGAGCAAGCTCTACACGATCGACAAGACCACGGCCGCCGCCACACTCAAGTCCACGCTGACCACGGCGCTGGCGGGCAGCGAATTCGGCGTCGATTTCAACCCGGTTCCGGATCGCCTGCGCGTGACCTCCGACACCGGCCAGAACCTGCGCATCGACGTGAGCACCGGCGCGACGACGGTCGACGGCGCGCTCAACGTGGGCGGCAGCGCGCGCGGCGCAACCGCGGTCGGCTATACCAACAGCCTCGCGGGCGGCAACGCGGCCTCGCTGACGACCACCACGTACTACCTCGACAGCGCCAACGATCAGCTGCTGACCTCGACCAACCCGAACGCGGGTGAACTCAGCGTGGTGGGCAGCCTCGGCGTCGATGTCTCGGGCATCAACGGCTTCGACATCAACGGCAGCGACAACACCGCGACGATCGCGGTCAACGCGCAGGGCACCACCACGACCACGCTGCACACGATCGACCTGGCGACCGGTGCGGCGAGCGCCTCGCTCGGCACGGTCGGCGGCGGCGAGCGTCTGCTCGGCGTGACCGCGTTCGCGGCTCCGGCGGTGGCGACGGTTTACGGCCTGACCTCGGGCGACGAACTCGTGAAGTTCTCGCCGGCGACTCCGGGCACGGTGACCACGGTCGGTGCACTCAGCGGCCTGCAAGGCGGCGAAAGCGTGCTCGGCCTGGACTTCCGTCCGTCCACCGGCAAGCTCTACGCGTTCACGAGCGCTGGGCGTCTGTACACGGTCGATACCGCCACCGCGGCGCTGACCGCGGCCTCGACGCTCGCGGCCGATGCGAGCGACACCAGCGATGCCTACGCCGGCCTCGGCGCGGACAGCGCCTACGGTGTCGACTTCAACCCGACCGGCCCGGTCGCGCTGCGCATCGTCGGCAACGCCGGGCGCAATCTGCGCGTGGCCAATCCGGATGCCGGCAACACCTTCACCGACGGCACGCTCTCGTACGGCGCCTTCGGCGTGAGCGGCGCGGCCTACACCAACAGCTTCGCGGGCACCGCCACGACGAGCCTGTTCGTGATCGATCCGACCACCGACCGTCTGTTTCTGCAGGCGCCGCCGAACGATGGCGTGCTCAAGGATCGCGGTCCGCTCGGCGTCGATGCGAGCAGCGTCAACGGCTTCGACATCGTCGGTGCGGATACCGCTTTTGCGGCGCTCACGGTGAATGCGATCACCTCGCTGTATCGCATCGACGTGACGTCGGCGTTCGCGGCAGCGCGCGCGACGAGCATCGGCGCCATCGGCATCGCCGGCGTCAAGGGCCTGGCGATCGCCCCGGCCACCGTCGCACCGGCCGATCCGACGATCGTCGCGCTGGTCGGCGCGGCGGGCGTCGACTCGCTCGTGAGCTTCGCGGCGAGCGCTCCGGCCACGGTATCGGCTCCGGTGATCATCACCGGCCTTGCCGTCGGTGATGCGCTGATCGACATCGATTTCCGCCCGGCCACCGGCGCGCTCTACGGCCTGTCGGGCAGCGGAGCGATCTACACGATCGACACCGTCACCGGCGTCGCCACCGCGGTGCCGGCGCTGACGGCCGATCCGACCGACACCACCGCTCCGTACACGGGCTTGAATGGTACGGCGCTCGGCATCGACTTCAACCCGGTTCCGGATCGCCTGCGCGTGGTCACCGATGCGGGGCAGAACCTGCGCATCAACGTCGGCAACGGCATCACCATCACCGACGGCACGCTCACGCGTCCGCCGCAGGCGGTCGCCGCTGCGTACACCAACAGCTTCCGCGCTTCGACGGCGACGCAGCTGTTCGTGCTCGACGGCAACAGCGCCGGCCTGAGCCTGCAGGCGCCGCCGAACGACGGCGTGCTCCGGAGCATCAACACGCTCGGCGTGAACCTCACCGACGCGAGCGCGATCGGCTTCGACATCGCCGGTGGAGCGAACGGCTTCGCACTCGCCGTGCTGGTCGTCGATGGCGCAACGCAGTCGAGCCTCTTCCGCGTGAACCTGGCGACCGGGCAGGCGACGCTGGTCGCGCCGATCGGCGTGCCGACTCCGCTGCGTGCGCTGAGCATCGAGGTGAAGTAAGTGTTGCGATTGACGTGAGCAGTACGAAAAAGCCGGCCTGATGGCCGGCTTTTTCGTGGCTCGCGATGCTGCGATCGCTCGCGCTCCTCGGATCTGCGCGCTGCGAATGGCCTGGGATGAGCTGTTCCTGGCTAGGCGCGAGCGATCAACACGCTGATCACCACCGCGACGACGATTCCAGCCAGCGCTTTGCCCATCGATGCGAACTGCAGCGGAGGTGAGGCTTCCGGGGGCAGGCGCTTGTCGCCCGTGAACATCGGCGTGATCAGGTTCTGCCGCTTGTAGAACAGATAGAACAGGACCACCGCCACGTGCAGGCCGACGAGTATCAGCAGCAGGTCGAAGCTGAGGCCGTGCACGCTCGCGTACGAACGCCCGGTGGAAAAGCTCACGAATCTGGCGAGCGGCCCGGATTCGAGGCCATCGGTGTCGACCGAAAACAGGCCCGTGAACACCTGCAGGCTCAGCAGCACGATCAAGGCGAGCACGCTCCAGCCGCCCATCGCGTTGTGCCCGGGCGTGATCGGGCCCTGGCGCGTGAAGAAATGCGCGGCGTAGTCGAGCACTTCGCGCGGGGTCTTGACGAAGCTGGAGAATCGCGAAGTCGTGCTGCCGGCGAAGCCCCAGTACCAGCGAAACAGCAGCAGCGCGAGCAGCACGTAACCCGAAACGCGATGCCAATCCATGCGCGCGTTTTCGGCGGACCACCACGAAAAGCAGAACAAGCCCGCCAGCGACCAGTGGAATACACGCGTCGGCAGATCCCAGATGCGCGTGCGGGTGGTGAGGGCGGGCTCGATCATCGTGCGGCTCCGACGCTTATTTCTTCTTCTGGCGATAGCTGTCGTGGCAGGCCTTGCAGGTGCCGCCGACGGTCTTGGTCTGCGCCGCGAAGCCCGCCGCGTCGCCCGCATCGGCCAACTGTGCCCAGCGCGCGGATTCGGTGACCAGGTCCTCGCGCTTTTTGCCGAAGTCGTCCGGGTTGCTCCAGATATCGGCCTTGGCCTCGGTCTTGGCGCCGGTTTCGGGGCCCGAACCCTGCGGGAACCAGTTGGCGATCTTGGTGGCTTCGACGCTGATGGTGCGCGCCGCCGCAGCGGTTTCCTCGTCGAGCCCGCCGCCGGCCTTGAGCTTGTCGTTCACGAGCTTGAAGTTGTCGCCGATCTTCTCGAAGCCGTCGTGGCGCTCCTTCATGACGGCTTCGGTGGCCGGATCGAGCTTGGGTTTGTTGCAGCCCGCGAGCGCGGCGGCGGCGATGAAAACGAGGCCCCAGGCCGGTGTGTATGGGTTCTTCATGCGTACATCCTTTGTCTGGACTTGAAAGGTCTGGATCGCTGCGCGCGAACTGGCCCGGCAGCGCCGGGACTATAGCGGCGCCAGACCGAACCAAGCCAGCGGCTGGGCTTATAGTCGCGGCTCGGATTCTGGGGATAGGGGAGTGCAATGCAGATCGTGGTGGATATCGCTGCCTGGCAGCGCGGGCTTGCCGGTGGCTTGCTGATCGGGGCGGCCGCCGCGACGCTGCTGGCGGCCAACGGACGCATCGCCGGCATCAGCGGGGTGATCGGTGGCTTGCTGAGCGCTCAGCCGAGCGGGGGTCGGCGCTGGCGCCTGCTGTTCGTACTCGGCCTGCTCGCCGGCGCGCTCGTCATGGCCAGGCTCGCGGGCCTGCACCACACGCCGGTCGCGGGTAGCCTCGCGGTGACGCTGGTCGCCGGCCTGCTGGTCGGTTTCGGCACGCGCATGGGCAACGGCTGCACCTCCGGTCACGGCGTCTGCGGTATTGCCCGGTTCTCCCGCCGCTCGATCGTCGCCACGCTGGCGTTCATGGGCGCGGGCATTGCAACCGTGTTCGTGCTGCGACTGCTCGGAGCGGTGTCATGAATGCCGTCGCCGCAATGCTCGCCGGCGTTCTGTTCGGTGCCGGGCTGGTGCTCTCGGGCATGACCGATCCGTCGCGCGTGCAGGGCTTTCTCGATCTGTTCGGCGATTGGGATCCGACGCTCGCCTTCGTCATGGGCGGAGCCTTGCTGTTCAACATTCCGGCGTATTGGCTCACGCGCCGCCGCGCCCGGCCGCTGTTCGCCGAAAGCTTCGAAGTGCCGACGCGTCGTGATCTCGATGCGCGGCTGATCGGTGGTGCGGTGCTGTTTGGAATCGGCTGGGGGCTGGCCGGTTATTGCCCCGGCCCTGCGGTGGTTTCGCTGCTGACCGGATCGAGCGACGTGCTGTGGTTCTGTGCGGCGATGCTGATCGGAATGCTGATCTGGGATCGCGGGTTTTCGCGGCGTCTTTGAGTCGAGATTTGGATGACAGCGAATGGGCCTTGGCTCGTCGTGTTGACGCAAGACAGTCGAATCGTCACAGTTATTGTTGCCGACAAGTAATGATCTGAATGCCCGCAGTCGCCCGAGCCCGCCGCACACAGGAAGAACGCACGGCCTTGTCCGATCAACGGATGTTCGAGGCCGCCATCGGCTTGATCATCGAGAGCGGAATTCCTGGCGCCACGCTTGCGGCTATCGGCGAACGCGCGGGCTATTCGCGCGGGCTCGTCACCCATCGCTATGGAAACAAGGCGAACCTGCTCGCGCACGTGCACGACGTGGTCGTCGCCGACTGGATCAATCGTGTCCAGCAAGCGGTGGGCGATCACAGTGGGCGCGAGGCTTTGTCGCGCATCGTCGACGCGCTGCATGCATTCGTACGCGAAGAGCCGAATGAGATCCGGGCGATGTATCTGCTGCGGTTCGCGAGCATCGATCCGAGCGCGCAGTTCCGCACCAACGTCGCCAAGGCCCATGCCGCTCAACGCCGTGACGTCCAGCGCTGGATCGAGCTCGGCAAGAAGAGCGGCAGCGTGCATGCCGGCATCGATGCCGCGTTGGTCGCGGAGCTTTTCTGTTCCGCCGCCGATGGTCTGATCTATCGCTGGCTCGTCAACCCCAAGCTGCCGATAAAGGCGCTGCACAGCTTGCTCAAGTGCGAAGTGGTCCGAGCGCTGTCGCTCGGTCACGCCTGAGCCTGGGAACCGTTCTGTCATGAAACAACAAAAAGGCCGCTTCGATGAGCGGCCCGGTTCATTGCAACGTTCCGATTTTGGTCGGGGCGACAGGATTCTGCGTCGATACCCGATAAGTTCATTCAGAAGAAAGGAAAACCCCTTTTTCGGGGGCTGACAGAGGTTCGGACCAAACTGCGGATTTGTGAGCGGTCATTGAGGAAAGCTGTACGTCATCAACTCGTCTACGAAAAAACCTGCCGATAGACCCCGGCGGTGGCGGGGCCCCGTCGGCTCGATCTCCGTTGTCCTGCACTCTTGCGGCGGCTTCGCCCCGAAGTCTTCGAGCTGCTGCGCGATGTTGCAGCCTCGGATGAACGTGATCAGTTCATCGAAGTCAGCAGGGGCATCCAGTAGCCGAGGCTCGTTCTCGAAGATGGCCTGATACTGGAGATCGTCAAATCTGAGCGTCGGCCTCTGCCACGCTGTGGCATTGTGGAGGACAACGCCGCCGGGGGGGGGCGGCGGCGACCCGCTGTCCGGACTCATCCGGACAGCGGGCATCACGAAAAATCGCTGCGAATCAGCTGTCCGCCTCGGCAGCCACGGCCTCGCCGGTGAAATAGCTTTCCGGCTTGCGATCCACGATCTTGTAGTACTCGCCGTTCAGCGACTGAACGGCACTGAAGGTCTTGGCTTCGAGATTGAAGATGATGACCGGCTTGATGAGCAGACCCGGCAGTTTCGGTGCGTAGAACGGTGTCACCTGCGATGTGCGCCACAGCTTGCCTTCGGCGTCGTAGCCGTCCATCAGCAGCATCACCCAGCTGTCCTCGTCGAAGTAGAAGCGACGCTTCGGCACCGCGTGCCGCTTGCCGGGCGCGACCGTGGCCTCCACTTCCCAGACGCGGTGCAGTTCCCAGCGAACGTTGGCAGGGTTCAGGTGGTTGGCGGAAAAGGCCTCGTCCTGCGATACCGTCACGGCCTGATTGGCGTTGTACGGCACGTACATTTCGCGCTTGCCGACGAGCTTCCACGAATAGCGGTCGGGATGGCCCATGAACCCCATGACCTCGTCGAAGTAGTTCGCGCCGGAGGCGACGAAATCCGGCGTGTCGTAGGCGACGGTCGGCGCGCGCCGCACGCGGCGCTGACCTACCAGATACTGCCAAGCCTGACGCGGCGTCACGGGATCAATGCTGTCGTGAATCACCAGCGATTCACCACGCTTGAACGGCGGATCCGTCGTATTGAAGCGCTGGATCCAGTACTCGCCGTTCCAGGTATCGGCCGAACCATCGCGGTAGTAGTACAGATGCTGGAACGACTCGTCGATGCGGGTCGCCAGTGTGCGCTTGCCGTCGGCGGTGCCGACGACGTTGCGCGCACCCAGATCGACTGATTCCGGTTCGAGGCGCAGAAGATGATTCCAGATGACCTCGACGCCGGACTTCGGGATCGGGAACGGAATGCCGCCGTAGCAAGCCTTCAGCGTCTTGCCGCCATCGACGGCCTGACAGCTCGCCGCGTTTTTCTTCGTATTGTCGTAGACGTACTGCGGCGCCACCGCAGTGCGATGGGTCGGATAGACATCGATGCGGAAACTGGACGGATAGCGCTGCATCAGCGCGACCGTGCCGTCACTCAGCTTGCCGCGATACTTCTCCATGTTCGCGACGCTGACCGAGAACAGGGGCTTTTCGTCGGGGAACACAGCCTTCGGCACGTCGCCGACGCTGGTACCGCCGACCTGCGGAGGCTTGGCGCTCCAGGCGGGAATCGAGCCGTCGGCGTTGCCCGCCTTTTCGCCGCCCAGGGGCGTCAATGTCGTGCCGAGGGTCGCCACCTCGTCGGCGCCGACTGCCGCCCGCGCAAGGCCAGTACAGAACAGTGCGGCCGCGGCAGCCGCGAGTACGGTATTTCGGATATTCATGCTTAGGTTCTCCTCAGAATCCTCTGCGGTCGTCAGAACGCGCGCTCGATCGAGACCGAGATGTAGTCGCGGTCGCCATAGAAGTTGTTGTAAGAGAGGGCCGGCGCGGCAGCGGGCCGAATGATGGCGCCATCCGCTCCGAAGTAGTGCGAGTAATTGACGCTGCCACTCCAGAGCTTGCGGTAGCTGCCCTTGACGCCGACATTGAGCGTGCCGCCGTGATGGGACGGGAACAGCACGCCATTGACCGCCGAGCGGCCGCTGATGCCGTAGGTCAGGCCGATCGGCAGCTGCAGATCGAGGCCCGGCAGAACCTGGAAGTACTCCGGCTGAAAGACCAACTGCGCCGCGCTCGCGTTGCGTGTCGCGAGCGGATCGACCGCGTCTTTGTTGTCGGTATGCGAGACCACGCGATTGAACGCGAACTCTCCGATGAACGATGCGCCGTCCCATATGGGGCTCTCGCCGAGGACGCTGATCGCCGAAGCGTTCAGGTGTAGCGTCCTGCCGACGGGATAGGCGGGATGGCGGTTGTTGTCCGCATCGGGGCCGACGATCGCCGTTGCGCCGGTTGCAGCGAGCGGCATGTTGTCGCGGTACGAGACTTCAGCCGCCACATTGGTCTCGCCGATCAGCGTGCTGACGGACGCGCCGAAGAGGCGGATGTCCTCGCCGTAGACAAGCAGGTAGTCGCCGATGTCGTTTGCACTGACCGCGTTGACGCCCGGGCGGGCATAGAACTGCGGCATCTTGTCGTGGAAGATCGCCGCGTAGAGACCGTACTCGCTGTCGCCAGCCTTGAGACGCAGCTGCATGCCGCCCTGCCCGGAGTCCTTGGCCTGCATGTCGTCGCCGCGGTGCACCCACAGGTCCGGGCCGAGCAGCAGGCGTTCGCCGCCCTTATCCGCGAAGTCGGAGAAGCTCCAGTAGCTGCCTGCGCCGGGCAGACGGGTCTTTCGCCATTCCAGCTGGTAGTACGCGCCGAGCGTCAGTCGGGCGTTCAGCTGCAGCTGCGCGCTGACCTGTCCGGCCGGGCGTGCAACCTCCTTGAACTGCGCGTTGGGGACGGACAGGGCCTTCGTCAGATCAAGCGGCGTCTGCGCCGCCGCGACGGCGTTTGAGCCGAAAAACAGGCTTTCGCCGTAGAGCTGCGTGAAGCGACCGCCTTTGACGTTGAGCCGCTTGTCGCCCATGACGAAGTTGCCGTAGACGAACGCGTCCATCAGCTCGGCCCTGCCGCCATGAAGTTTTTCGGTGTCGTTGACGAACTCGTCAGCGGGGCTGGATATCTGGTTGATGCCCTGATTGCCCGGATTGTCGGTGTCGCTGTGATAGACCGTGTCGTACCAGGCCTGACCACTGAGGCGCATGCCGTACATCTTCCGGTAGCGGAAGTCGATCGCGCTGAGTAGATCGAGTCGATTCGAGATCAGGCCTTTATCGAAGTTCAGATCGCCGTCATTGGTGTTGACCTGCGCCGTCGTCGGATCGCCGGCGACGGTGGTGGTGGGATCGTGGAGGCGCCATGCGGCGCTGTACTTCACGTTGTTGTCCCAGGACAGGCGCGCATCCTGAGAGCCAATGTCGATGTCGAATGCCACCGCCACGCCGCTTGCCGTCAAAGCGGCGACACACATCGCCGCGATCGCAACACGCGCCATGCACCCGGTTGAGCGCAATCTCATGACTCCTCCTCCGCATCTTTCTATTTTTGGTCTGCCGCCGGGTCGGACCGGGCGACTGGCGGCGACACTAATAAGGCATAGAAATACCGTCCAATACCATTTGATGGCGTAACAGATACCGATCAGGTATCGCTGCGTCCGCGCCGGGACGGGCGCGAACTCCCCGAGCGCCGCTTGCCGGTGTGACGCCGGGGGGCAGAACCGGTCAGCGCGCTGGCGCACTTCCCGCCCTTCGTGCGCCCCGGCCGAAGCCGTCAGCGCTTCAATGCCTGTGCGTCGCGCATGCGACCGCGGCGTGGCGACGCACGCGTCACCCGCCGGATGGCCTTCTTTTGCGCCAGCGGTATTCGAACTGCCCGCGCCCGAGCTTCAGCATGCGCGCCGCAGCCGAGGCATTGCCGCGGCATGTATCGAGCGCGTGCTGCAAAAGCAGCGTTTCCACCGCGTCCAGAGAGCCTGCGCGCCGGAGCAGCCGCTCCAGCAGCAGCGCCTCGTCCGCCGTGTCGGCCGCGGGCGGTGACGGTTCCGCCGACCTGGCGGCGGATTCGAAGGGGCGGCCTGGCAGCACTTCGCCTCCGGAGAACAGATGCTGGACATCGATGCCGGCACCATCGTCGGCGAGAATGATGGCGCGTTCGACCATGTTCTCGAGTTCGCGAACATTGCCGGGCCAGCTGTACGCCCACAGCGCCTCGCTGGCGGCGCGCGTGACGCCCGTAATGTGCTTGTTGAAGCGCCGCGCATAGCGGTTCAGAAAGACATTCACCAGCAGCGGTATATCGTCGCGCCGATCCCGGAGCGGCGGGATGTCGATCGGAAACACGTTGAGCCGGAAGAACAGATCTTCACGGAAGCGCCCGGCGCGAACCTCCTCGCGTAGGTTGTGATTCGCTGCCGCGACCACGCGCACGTCAAGCTTGCGCATCTGCGTGCCGCCGACCCGCTCGATCTCGCCCTCCTGCAGGACGCGCAGCAGCTTGCCCTGGGCCAGCATCGGCAGGCTGCCGATCTCGTCGAGCAGCAGCGTGCCACCGTCGGCCCGCTCGAAGCGCCCGGGGCGGGACGTGCTGGCGCCGGTGAAGGCGCCCCGCTCGACGCCGAACAGCTCAGCTTCGACAAGCTCCTGAGGCAGCGCCGCGCAATTGATCGACACGAACGGTTTCGACGCGCGCGGCCCGATCGCGTGCAGCGCGCGCGCGAAACGTTCCTTGCCGACACCGCTCTCTCCCGTGAACAGCACGGTCGCATCGGTTTGCGCCACGCGTTTGAGCCGCCAGGCGACCGCATTGAAGCCGGCCGAAGCACCGACCAGGTCCGGAAGCGCCGATCCGGCCGGAGCCTTGCCGCGTCCCTGCTCGTCCGGCTCCCGGTGACGCGGGACCGTGACGAACTCTTCGACCCGCATGAAGCTCAGCAGATCGTCGGCGTCGTCGCACTCCTCTACCGGCTGACCGATGACGCGACAGCAGGCGTGGCCCATCGCGACGCATTCGATCTCACGCCAGATGACCGGACGGCCCATCATGGCCGTGGTGTAACCGCAGGCATAGCCGGCCATCATCCAGCAGGCAGGGACGCCACTGATGCCGAAGTGCTGCAGGTGAGTTTCGGCCTCCCACGAGTGTTGCCAGTGGTAGTCGCCCCAGAAGCCGCCGGACTCGGTGTCGTATTGCATGCGCTCGACCACGCGGTTGCGTACGAAACCCTCGATCTCGCGCAGTCGCGGCCCCAGCTTCATGGCCTCCGGCACGCCGGCGCCGCCCTGACGGCGAAGCCCTTTGGAATCCTCCACGCCCTGCTGATAGCCGAGGCGCATGAACAGCTCCCGCGTCTTGTCGAGCCCCAGCCGTTCGATCAGTTCATGCCGCAGGGTCGCCAGCGAATAGCCATGCATCAACAGCATCCGCTGATCGAACAGGAGAATCTCGCCCCGATCCGGATCGAAACGCAGATGCTCGGCCAGCGCGGCGTCGTCGACCGTCGCAGCGACGAGTTTCAGAGCGGGGACATCGGTGCCCCGCCGATGGCAGGGGATCTTCTTTTCCATGGCGCGCGTAGTTCCTTGGTTTCAAAAAATTGTCTGATATCAAAAAGTCATTGTTTCTGATTTCAGACGATCTTTTCAGGAGCACGCCGCACGGCCATCGAGAAAGACAATCTAATTTATTGTTTTATAAGAGTTATAAACGAAGACGGTGAGGTGGTCTCGCTCTTGCTATCTCTCCGGCAGGCGCTCATCGATGGCGCCATGACAGCAGGAGGAGAGGATGTCGGATTCACCGATCGCCGCGACCACGCAGGCGCGCATCATCAGGCGCCGGATGCTGGCTGACGGCATCCTGGGACTCACACTGGAACGCATTGACGGCGAGCCGCTGGCGGTCGCCGATGCCGGCGCCCATATCGATCTGCACCTGCCGAACGGCCTGGTCAGGCAGTACTCGCTCAGCAACGCCCCGACCGGGCGCACCTACGAGCTCGGCGTGCTGCTCGATCCGGGCGGCCGGGGTGGATCGATCTGCGTGCACGAGGACTTGCGTGAAGGCGAGGTCCTGACGATCGGCGCCCCGCGCAATCTGTTCCGTCTGGTTGCCGGGGCGCGGCGAAGCCTGCTGGTCGCTGGAGGCATCGGGATCACGCCGATCATTTCGATGGCGGACACGCTGCACGCCGCCGGCAAAGCTTTCGAGCTGCACTATTGCTGCCGCTCGGCCAGCCGCGCCGCCTACCGTGACCGCCTAGGAAGCGCGGCCTACGCCGATCGCGTCCGCTTCTACTATGACGACGCCCCGCAGGACGGCCGCCTGGATACCGATGCGCTGCTGGCATCGCCCGCGAAAGATCTGGACCTCTATGTCTGCGGACCCGGTGGCTTCATGGACCACGTCATTGGCCGCGCCAGAGCCGCCGGCTGGCCGGAATCAAATATTCACGCAGAGCGGTTTTCTGCTGACGTTAGAGATCGCGCTGGCGACGCATTCCAGCTGGTGCTGGCGCGCTCCGGCCGCACCTTGCGGGTCGCCACGGAACAGTCGGTTCTCGATGTCTTGAGAGAAGCGGGCGTGCAAGTGCCGGTCTCCTGCGAGCAGGGCATCTGCGGAACCTGCATCACGCGCGTGCTGGAGGGGCAGCCGGAGCACCGGGACGTGTTCCTGACCGAGGACGAGCGCGCCTGCAATGACCGGTTCATGCCCTGTTGTTCTCGCGCCCGAAGCGCCCGGCTGGTCGTCGACCTGTAAGCGATTTTCTTGCGCGGCGCGCACGCCGGCGGCGCCCGTGGATCAGCACCAGAAGCCGCAACCCCTCGAGGAGACCCCATGTACAACGGAAAATACTTGCTCAACACCTGGTATGTCGCCGCGCTGTCGAGCGAACTGGAAAGCGAGAAGCTGTTCGCGCGAACCCTGCTCGACACGCCGGTGGTGATGTATCGCCAGCGCGACGGCGCAGCCGTCGCGCTGCACGACCGCTGTCCGCACCGCTTCTCGCCGCTGTCGATGGGACATCGCGACGGCGACAACGTGGTTTGCCCGTACCACGGCTTGCGGTTCAATACCGCGGGGCAGTGCGTCCACAATCCGCACGGCAATGGCGCCATTCCCGCGGCGGCGAAGGTCCGCACCTTTCCCCTGATCGAGCGTTACGGCTTCATCTGGATTTGGATGGGCGAGGTACCGGCCGATGCTTCAGCGCTTCCCGACTACGGTCCGATCGATCGCGGCCATCCGAACGGCGTCGCACATACCTACATGCGCCGCCCATGCCATTACGAGCTGATCACCGACAATGTCATGGACCTGTCGCACGTCGATCACCTCCACGGCGAGATCATCTCCACCCGCGGGCAGCTCTCGCCGAAGATTCCAAAACTGCAGGAAGCGGACGGCGAGATCAGCGTGCACTGGCAGTGGGAACAGACGCCCCCCATCATGATCTTCAACGCGTTCCTGCCGGAACCCGGCGCCAGCGCCCGGCATTTTGTGAGGGTCGCCTGGCGCGCACCGACCCACATCCAGCTGACGATCGGCGCTACGCAGGATTCGGGCGCCCCTCTGACCCACGATGCCTGCACTAGCCAGTACGATTTGCATACGTGCACGCCGGAAACGGACAGCACCACGCATTACTTCTTCGCCACGCGCCGCAACCACTTCGAAGAAGACGCCGAGTACAACCGCATGAAGATCACCGGCATGCACGACGCATTCGTCAACGAGGACGGCCCGGTCCTCGATGCCGTGCAGAAGCGGATGGGCACGTCGGACCTCTTCAGCCTGAACCCGGTCCTGATCAGCTCCGATGGAGGCCCCGTCCGCGTCCGCCGCATCCTGAAGCGGATGATCGAAGCCGAGCGAGCCGCTTCGAGCGCCGAGCCTCAAGCATCCAGTGTCGCGTGAGCTGGACCGATGCTGCGCCGGCGGACACGTCCGCCGGCGCAGCATCGCCGCTTCGGAACGCCCGGAACGAACATCTCGAGAAGGCGTTGTTTGGCAAAGCCTCTCAGTTGGCTGGAATCCCACGCCAACGTCCAATGAACATTGCTCCGGATCTTGTTCCAACGCGACAGACAATAAAAAACCGCCTTGCGGCGGTTTCATGTTGACTTCGATAAGCGCCTAAACTGCCCCTTATCATTGGTCGGGGCGACAGGATTTGAACCTGCGACCTCTTGCTCCCGAAGCAAGCGCTCTACCAAGCTGAGCTACGCCCCGATTTGTCTTTCTCAGCTGGCTCTGGAGAGCGCGAACTGAGTCAGATCCAGCAACGCTTTTTTGTATGACGAGTCGGGAAGATCGTCTAGCGCCGCTGCCGCCGAAACCGAGTAGGCCCCGGCGAGCGCGCGAGTGTACGGGATTGCTTGGGTGGCTTCAACGATTTTCAGCACTTCATTCAGAAGTCCCACCTTGCCGCCCGTGAGCGCTTCGCGGATGAGCGCGGATTGCTCGGCCGAGCCCACGCGCATGGCGTGAATCAGCGGTAGCGTGGGCTTGCCTTCGGCGAGATCGTTGCCGACTGCTTTGCCGCTGACTTCGGGATCGGCGGTGTAATCGAGCACGTCGTCGATCAGCTGAAACGCGATGCCGAGATCATGACCGTAACGGCCGAGCGCTTCGATCAGCGCAGGCGTGGCGTCGGCGCAGAGCGCGCCGGCCTGGCTCGCGGCACGGAACAGTACTGCGGTCTTGAGTTCGATCACGCGCATGTAACGCGCCTGGTCGACATCGGGATCGCCGGCATTCAGAAGCTGCAGCACTTCGCCTTCGGCGATCGCGTTGGTGGTATCGGCCATCAGTCGCATGACCGGCATGCGGCCAGAATCGACCATCATCTGAAAGCTGCGCGAGTACAGAAAATCGCCAGCGAGCACCGCTGCGGCGTTGCCCCAGGACGCATTCGCGGTCTTGCGACCCCGGCGCAGCTCGGAATGATCGACCACGTCGTCATGCAATAGCGTCGCGGTATGGATGAACTCCATGACCGCCGCGAGCAACTGCGGCTCCTCGGTCCTGCAGCCCAGCGCACGCGCGGACATCAGCAACAGGGCAGGGCGCAGCCGTTTGCCGCCGGCTCCGACGATGTAAGCCCCGATCTCGTTGATGAGGGCGACTTCGGACGCTAAGCGCGCACGGATGATGCGGTCCATGCCGAGCATGTCGTCGGCAATGGGGGCGAGAAGGGTCTTGAGGTCCATAGGGCGGGCTTGCGAAGGACCAAAATGCTAGGGGCTCGCGGCACCCAGGGTCAATCCGGACGATGCTGCGGCCGACCTTCCATGCCGTTATCCCGCCCGTTTAGCGGTCTTCGAGCCGGCGCCGCCGAAGTCTGGGCGAGGGTTACGGCTTGCGAGCCGCGACCGAGTGCTTGGACTGCGCGTCGAACTGGCCGCGGAACCAATCGTCGAGCATGGCCTTTTCGTAGCGCAGCGAATCGTTGTTCGCGCGGGCGGCCGGGCGACGCAGATAGTTCATGTCGGCGACGCGCTGCTCGCCGTGGGCGATCTCATGGCCGTCTTCGAGCAGGCGGTACTGCAGGCTCACGCTCGGCCAGGTCACGTCGACCATGTAGCGCACGTCCGGGTTGTAGTTGCGCCAGGGCTCGTAGCGGCCCGCGAGGTCGATGTCGGTGACTTTTATCTCCAGCCTCTGGTTCGCCGGCAGATAACGCTGGCCCAAGCCGACGAGGTAGTCGGAGAGTTCCTTCGTCACGCGCTCGTAGGACTGGAACCGGTTCTGCAGCGTCGCATCGGTGAACTTTTCGGGCTTGACGAAGCTCACCGCCACCCGGGGCTCCGCTGCAGGCGCGGATGCGCTCTGCGGCTGGGCATGGGCCGGCAGCGCCAGCAGGGCGCCGGTCAGGGACATCAAGGGAAGCAGGGTACGCATGGGAAACCTCCGAAGCCACATAGGCCGATCGGCAACGATCGTACCGATCTTGGACCGCTTCGCCGTGAGGAGGTTTCCGGCTCAGAACATCGGATCGACACGCAGCCCGTCGTTGCGGGCGAGCGCGCCGCGCGTGCGCATGGACACGTCGCCGAGGCCGCGCATGGCCGGCCCGGCCGCTTCGACGAGCACGAACGGGCGGCCCTGATGGGTGATGAAGGCCTCGTCCGCTTCGGGCCGGCGATCGAGGCCGAGCAGGTAGTGCCCCGGAACGTGCAGGCCGACGACGCGACGTTCGCCGAGGTCGAGCAGCATCGCCGCGAGCAGGGCGGATTTGGTATCGCAGTCGCCGTAGCCGCGTTCGAGCGCGAACGCCGGCGGATAGAAGCCCAGCAGCGAGCGCCCTTCGAGTTGTGCGACGGGCTTCTTGTACGGCAGTGCGGTCTGCACGAGCGTCATCGCGGTCTTGATCATCCAGTCGCCGTTCTGGCCCCGCTCGGCCGCGGCGCGGCGCAGTGCATCGGTCAGCGGACGCACGCGCGAGCGGTTGCGCAGCACCACGGCCGGTACGTCGACCGACAGCCGCGAGGCGCGCCCCGGATCGGCCGTGAGGCGCAGTGCATGCTCGCGGTAGTAGCGCGTGGTGTAGCCGTCGTAGGTGGCCTGATCGCAAGCCATGGCCTGGCGGCAGAGTCGCATCAGCGCATCGAGTTCGCGATCGTCGACGCCGAACTCGCTCAGCGAGCGGCGGCTTTCGGCAGTCGCGAGATCGAAGCCGAGCGCGATGGTTTGCCCGTCGAAATTTCGAAAGCGCGTCGACACGCGATAGCGCCCATCCGTGGTCGGCTGGCCCCAATAGCGATTTTGCGCGGTGGTATCGGCGCTCGCGGCGACAGCGCTTCGGTCTTCGTCGACCTCGGCACCTTGCTCATTACCGGCGACCGGTTGCGCGAACCAGGCCAGGCACAGCAGCACGGCGCGCAGGACGGCACTCGATCGCGATGAAGCGCACGACGAAGTATGGGGGCTCATGTGGATCGCCATGTCCGAAGAGGTCATGGCGATCGACGTTCAAACCCCGTTCTCGAATCCTGAGCACGGTTTCATCTGGCCGCATCAGGCGTGCACCGGCAGGCCGTGGCCTGCCGGTGCCGCCGGGCGATGCAAGAGCTTGTTGCAATTGGGGTTTGCGCTCACCGCGATCGAATGCCGCAGTGCGTCAGAAGGCGCGATACACCGGGCAGGCCGCGGATGGCCGGCGATTGGGCTCGGATGGACGGAATCGCCGGCTTGCGGGTTTTGAATCCCAGAGCGCCGGTTCGCCCGCGTATCGCGACGAATCGTGTCAGTTGAGTGGCCGATCAGGTGACGCAGCGCGTCGTCCGGCCGGTGGCTTCAGAACACCACGTGTGCCACTTCCCAGGCGATCGCGGACAAGAACGCCGCCGCCGGAATCGTGAAGATCCAGGCCCAGACGATGTTGCCGGCCACGCCCCAGCGCACCGCCGAGAGCTTGCGCGAAGCGCCGACGCCGACGATAGCCCCGGTGATCGTGTGCGTGGTCGACACCGGTACGCCGAGTCCGGTGGCCAGGAACAGCGTCGCCGCCCCGCTCGCCGATGCGCAGAAGCCGCCGACCGGGCGCAGCTTGGTGATGCGCATGCCCATGGTCTTGACGATGCGCCAGCCGCCGAACAGCGTGCCGAGACCCATCGCCGTCTGGCAGCTGATGACGACCCAGAACGGCAGGTCCGCATCTTTCTGCAGCGCACCCGAGACCATCAGCAGCAGCCAGATGATGCCCATGGTCTTCTGCGCGTCGTTGCTGCCGTGGCCGAGGCTGTAGAGCGCCGCCGAGACGAACTGCAGGCGGTTGAAGGTGCGCTCGACGCGGCGAGGCGAGGTGCGGAAGAAAATCCAGGCGATCGCGATCATCAGCGCGGCTGCGAGCAGAAAGCCCAGCAGCGGTGACAGCACGATGGCCGCTGCGGTCTTGAGAAAGCCTGCCGACACCAGCGAGCCGGTGCCGCCCTTGGCGATCGCCGAGCCCGCGAGTCCCCCGATCAGCGCGTGCGAGGAGCTCGATGGAATGCCGAAGTACCAGGTGATGACGTTCCAGCAGATCGCCCCGAACAGGGCGCCGAAGACGACATAGGTGTCGACGATGTTCGGGTCGACGACGCCCTTGCCGATGGTCGCGGCGACGTGTGAGCCGAAGAAAGCGAAGGCGATGAAGTTGAATCCGGCGGCCCAGATGATCGCGGCCTGCGGCGACATTGCGCCGGTGGAGACGATGGTGGCGATCGAATTGGCCGCGTCGTGAAAGCCGTTCATGAAATCGAACAGCAGTGCCGCTGCGATCAGCAGCACGAGAACTTCCATGCTGACGCTCATCAGCCGTTCTCGATCACGATGCCTTCGATGATGTTGGCAACGTCCTGGCAGCGGTCGGTCACCGATTCGAGCAGCTGGTAGATCTCCTTGAGCTTGAACAGCTGCTTGGCGTCGGCCTCACCTCGGAACAGCTTGGCCATGGCGCTGCGCATGACGTGGTCGGCATCGCCTTCGAGGCGGTCGACCTCGTTGCAGAGCTCGAGAATGCGCTTGGCGTTCTTGAGATTGCTGAGCAGGTCCACCGCTTCCTTGACCTTCTGCGTGCTGGTGAGGCAGAGGTCGGCGAGCGCGCGCGCCTCATCGGTGACCGCGCGGATGTCGTACAGGAACATGCACTGCGAGACGTCCTCCATGAGATCGAGGATGTCGTCCATCTTGGTGATCAGCTGATGGATCTCGTCGCGGTCGAGCGGAGTGATGAAGGTCTGATGCAGCAGCTGCATCGTCTGCGAGGTGATCTTGTCGGCCCGATGCTCGATGTTCTCGATGTTGCGCTTGCGCTCGTCGAGCTCATGCTCGGCCCGCATCAGCGCGGTGAGCTGCTCGGCCCCGAGCACGATCTGGTCGGCATGCTGGCTGAAATAGTCGAAGAATTTGCCCTCGCGGGGCATCAGGCGTCCGAACATGGGAGCTCGCGGTACTTTAAAAACGCAAGCTTAAAGCTTGAACGGAAGCTGAGCGAGATTGCGGCTGTAATCGATTTTGTGCTTGGCGCCACCGCGGCGGCCGACGCGACCGCTCGGCAACCATGATCCTGCGACCGTGCAACGCCGGCTCAGACGATCTCGCCGAGCTTGGTTCCGACCGGATACGCGGCGCCTGCGGCGTGCAGAATCTTGAGCCTGCCCGAGGCGGGAGCCTCGATGTCCTGTATGGATTTGTCGCTTTCGAGCGAATACAGCAACTGTCCCTGCATCACCGCCGCGCCGTCGGCGACGAGCCAATCGGCGAGCGTTCCTTCGGTCATCGAAAAACCGAGCTTGGGAAGGACGATCGGCGTACTCATGGCGTGCTCATGTTCCGGAAGGCTGCGGGCTGCGGGCTAGTGTAGTGAGTATTCCTGTCGACCGGGAGCGCATGGCGCGGCGGATCAGCCTGCACGATCGGGCTTCGATAGTCGTGCGGCTTGCGGGCGAGTCGGCGCCTTTTTGCGGCGTTTACGTCCGCGTGCGAGCCGGAACGTCTATTGCAACCGATCGGCTGCGCACGGATGCGCATCGTAAAAACGCAAGGAGCACGACATGAACGACAAGACCCCAGTACGCAGGAAAATCGCCATTCTCGCCACCGACGGCTTCGAGCAGGACGAGCTCTTGGGGCCCAGGCAGCTGCTCGAGCAGGCCGGCCTCGAGGTCGAGGTGCTGGCCCCGGCCAAGACCGCCAACCCCGGCGAGATCAAGGCCTGGAAATTCACCGATTGGGGTGAGACCGTCCGCGTCGATCGCAAGGTCGACGACGCGAAGGTTCAGGACTACGAGGCGCTCGTATTGCCGGGCGGGCAGATCAACCCGGACAAGCTCAGGCTCGAGCCACGGGCCATCGACTTCATTCGCGCGTTCGGCCAGACCGGCCGGCCGATCGCGGCGATCTGCCATGGCCCGTGGACCCTGATCGACGCCGGCCTTGCGAAAGGCAAGCGCATGACGAGCTGGCCCTCGCTCAAGAACGACCTGAGCAATGCGGGCGCGCAATGGGCCGATGCGGAGGTCATCGTCGATGGCCCGATCATCACGAGCCGCAAGCCGGACGATATTCCGGCTTTCGTCGACGCACTGATCAAGCAGCTCGGCATCGACTCGAAGCAGAAGAAGCAGCGTAGTACGAACAGGGCAGGTCGGCAGCCCGCTGCTGACCGCCTTTTTAGCGCATGAACAAAAGTGGGTTAGCGCGCTGGCGCTAACCCACTTGTGAAGCGCCCGAATCGATCAGGCCGCTTTTTTCATCGCGCGCTGCGGCAGCGGTTGCGACTCGATGAGCTTGGCGCGCACCACGCCGCGAGGGCTGCCCTCGTCGCGCAGCTGCGTCATGAGCTGCTCTTTCAGAACGAGCATGCGCTGGCCGATCGCTTCGAGATCGAGCGAGGTCTTTTCCACATCGGGAAAGTAGTCCTTCTCTTCTTCCTTGACGTGATGCTGCACGTATTCCTTCAGTACAGTCACGTAAGCCTTGAACAGCGGCTCGTTCGCGCGCATGCCATCGAGCCGCTGGATCAGGCCCTTGAGACTCGCGTGCTCGACATAGGCTTCATCGACCTGATCCTGGCCGTCGCTCTTCAGCACGTTGCGCGACTCCGGGTAAAAGATGCGCTCTTCGAGTTCGGTATGAATGGCGAGCGCCTTGCAGATGCGGCTGACGATTTCGGTTTGATCGGGGCCGGTTGTGGCTTTCTCGAACGCCTCGAACATGGCATCGACTTCGCGATGATCGGTTTCGAGCAACTTGATCGCATGCGTGGAAGAACGCGGATTCATCAGGCTCATGGCTTGCCCTCCTGGCTGGCTATTGAGGGCTCCAAGATTAGGCGCACGTGCTGAATCGTCGCAGGCTTCAAACGGCCGCTTTTTCAGCATTCAAGTCAGGGCGCGTACACGCGTGCTGGCCGAGCATCGACGCTTCTTGAAACGCAAAAAACTCAGGAGGCGACGACGAATCGCAATGATCGAAACGATGACGGCAAGCAGGCTTCGCGGGCTCGAAACGAGCAACCGAAGCAGGGCAAGGATTCACCGCAGGAACGCGAGAAGAGCATCAACGGTGGACATCAAGGCAGCACGGGCCAACGTGACAAGCACGATCGCTAGAACGCAGACCGGTGATCAGCGCGCAGCGGTGTGGAGCTGCTGAGTGCCCTTGTCCCAACTTTCCTTGAGCCAGGTTTCGACCGCGTTCAAGGAGTGACCGAGGCCATCGAGAATGGCGTCCTCATCGGTTTTGTTAGGGCGGCCGAGGACGTAATTGAGCACCAGCGTCTTGTCGCCCGGATGGCCGATGCCGATGCGCAACCGACGGTAGGCCTCACCCTGTGACTTGTGGATGTCGCGCAAGCCGTTGTGTCCGCCGTGCCCGCCGCCAAGCTTGAGGCGCATGGTGCCGGCCGGCAGATCGAGTTCGTCGTGAGCGACGAGCAACTGGTTCGGAGTCAGCTTGTAGAAATTCGCAAGTGCCGAGACGGCTTGGCCGCTGCGATTCATGAACGTGGTCGGCTTGAGCAGCAGCACGTCTGCAGGGCCGATCTTCACGCGCGCGGTTTCGCCGAAGAACTTCGATTCCGTGCGGAAATTACCGCCGTAGCGCAGGGCCGCGAGATCGGCGAACCAGAAGCCGGTGTTATGGCGAGTGCGCGCGTATTCCGGCCCTGGATTACCGAGGCCGACGATGGCGTAGAGCGAGTCGGGCATTGCGTGTTTTTCGAGACTGCTGACGAGGCGGCGACCTTAACAAAAAAGCCCTGCCGATGAGGCAGGGCTTTTCGTTGAGCCGGAGCTGGTGTCGCGTCTGGGAGAGCAGACACTCGCCTGGGCGTCGATCCCGGCTTCGCCGGGCCCCGACGCGTGGCTCGGTCTGCTACTTCTTCTTCGGAGCCGGAGCCGCCTTGGCGTCCGCAGCCTTCTGGTTGGCGGCCGGAACTTCAGCGGAGGCCGGAGCGGCTTCCTCTTCTTCGGCGGCCTTCGGCAGGTGGATCGCGACGACCGCGAGGTCGTTGTCGTGCTTGAGTTCGACGAAGGCGACGCCTTCCGGCAGCGCGATCTGCGAGAGATGGATCGACTCGTTGACGTTGAGGCCGGAGATGTCGATCTCGAAAGCTTCGGGCAGATCCTTCGGCAAGCACTCGACTTCGACTTCGTTCAGCAGATGCTCGACATAGCCACCGCCGGTCTTGACGCCCGGAGCCACGTCGCCGCCCTTGAAGTGCAGCGGAACGCGGATGCGCAGGGCGACGTCGGCCTGGATGCGCTGCAGGTCGAGGTGCAGAACCTGCTCGCGAACCGGGTGACGGTGCAGATCCTTGAGCACGACCTGCTCGGATTCGCCGCCGACGTTCAGCGTGATGATGGCCGAGTAGAAGGCCTCGAGCTTGAGCTGCTTCCACAGTTCATTGTGGTTGACGGAGATCATCTGCGGCTCTTTCTTGCCGCCGTAGACGATGCCCGGGACCGAGCCCGCGTGGCGCAGACGGCGGCTCGCACCCGTTCCCTGCGCCGACCGTGCTTCGGCTTCGATAACGAATTTCTGTTTCATGGCAAAACTCCAAAAATGGTTGACGACCCGTAGCCGCGACCAGCCACGGGGGCGCGGATTCTACGGGAGCGGTCGCAAAGTCGCCACCGATCGCGGCGGCTCCGGGCTTGACGTTTGGCCGCAACCGGGCAGGCTAGCCGGCTTTCCGTAGCGACGAATCGGGCCCATCGTGCGCATCCTGCTGGTCGAAGACGACGAAATGATCGGCAGCGGCCTGCGTGCGGAGTTGCGCCACCGCGGCTACGCGGTCGACTGGCTGCAGGACGCACCTGGCGCCCTGACTGCCGCGATCACCGAGCATTTCGACCTGATCGTGCTCGATCTCGGGCTGCTGCGCGGCGATGGGCTCGAGGTGCTGCGCCAGCTGCGCACGCAGGGTGTCGCGTCCCCGGTGCTGATCCTCACCGCGCGCGACGCGATCGCGAGCAAGGTCGCCTGCCTCGACGCCGGTGCCGACGATTACCTGACCAAGCCCTTCGACCCGGACGAGCTCGCGGCCCGCATTCGCGCCCTGGTGCGGCGCAAGAGCGGGCAGAGCGGCCCGCTGATCGAGCATCGCGATCTGCTGCTCGACCCGGCCGCGCACAAGGCCACGCAGGCCGGCGTCGAGCTGGCGCTGTCCCCGCGCGAATTCGCGATCCTGCAGGCCCTGCTCGAACGCCCCGGCCAGGTGCTCTCGCGCAGCCAGCTCGAGGAGCGGCTCTACGGCTGGGGCGAGGAAGTGGAGAGCAATACCGTGGACGTTCACCTGTCCGGCCTGCGGCGCAAGCTCTCGGCCGGCTTCATCCAGAACGTGCGCGGGGTCGGCTGGCGGGTGGCGACATGAGCTCGCTGCGCACGCGCCTGCTGCTCTGGCTGCTCGGGGCCGTGCTGCTCACGGGCATCGCGGGCGCGGCGTTCCTGTACCGGCAGGCGCTCGCCGAGGCCGACATCGTGTTCGACCAGCAGCTGCAGGAAACCGCGCATGCCCTGCGCGACCGCAGCTTCCTGCAGCCCGCGCCCGAGTTCGGTGAGCGCGAAGCCGCGGCCGACCTGGTCGTTCAGGTCTGGAGCCTGACCGGCGTGCGCGTCTACCTGTCGCAGCGCCACGCGAGCCTGCCGGGCTTGACCACGCTGGGGTTTTCGACCGTGCGCACGCCCGAGGGCGAATGGCGCGTCTACGGCCTGCGCACGCCGTTCAACGTGATCCAGGTGGCGCAGCCGATGCGCGTGCGCGAATCGCGGGCCGCGCATCTGGCCGCTCGCGTGCTGTTGCCGCTGCTATTGCTGATGCCGGCGCTCGGCATGGTGATCTGGATCTCGGTCGGCCGCGTGCTCGCCCCGCTGCGCAAGCTTGCGCAACAGGTCGGCTCGCGGCCGGCCGTCGAATCGGCCCCGCTGCGCGAGCGGGGCCTGCCGGCCGAGGTGCGGCCGCTGGTGACCTCGCTGAACGATCTTCTCGGCCGCCTGAGCAGCCAGCGCGAGCGCGAGCGCCGCTTCATCGCCGACGCGGCGCACGAGCTGCGCACGCCGCTGACGGCCCTGCGCCTGCAGCTGCGCGGGCTCGACCAGGCCGGCGAGCAGGAGCGCCGCGCCGCGATCGAGGCGCTCGAATCCGGCGTCGGCCGGGCCTCGCGGCTCGTCGAGCAGATGCTCGCGCTGGCCCGGCAGGACGCGCCGGAGTCGGAGGCCGGCTCCGAATTCCGCCGGCCGCTCGTGCTGGCCGAACTCGCGCGCCAGGTGATCGGCGAGCTCTACGCTGCCGCCGAGGCCAAGCAGGTCGATCTGGGGCTCGATGACGCGGCCTCCGAAGCAGTGCTCGTCGGCGAGCCCGAGGCGCTCAAGACCCTGCTGCGCAACCTGCTCGACAACGCCATCCGCCATTCGCCGCAGGGCGGGCGCGTCGATGTGTCGGTGCGCAACGCCGGATCGACGATCGAACTCGTGGTGCTCGACCAGGGCTCGGGCATTCCGGAAGCCGAGCGCGGGCGCGTGTTCGATCGCTTCTACCGCGCGCCCGATGCGCCGCCGGGCGGCAGCGGGCTGGGCCTGGCGATCGTGCGCAGCATCGCCGAGGCGCATGCGGCCACGGTGACGCTGGCCGGCGGTGACGATGGGCGCGGGCTCAAGGTGATCGTGCGCTTCGCCGCGCAGAAAGGATCGAACTGATGCGGACCGAATCGCTGGCCGGGCTGGCCTTCGTGTTGCTCTGGAGCACGGGCTATCTGGCGGCCGAATTCGCGCTGCAGGGCAGTGGCGCGTTCACGCTCGCGGTGCTGCGCTTCGCCGGATCCGGGGCGATCGTCGGGCTCTGGCTGCTGGCGTGGCGACGGCCGGCCGCGGCCGCGTTCTCCGAACTCAGGCACGCGGCGATCGGCGGCGTGCTGCTGCAGGCCGGATTCTTCGGCTTCACCTACGCGGGCATGCGCGCGGGCGTTCCGCCGGCCGCCGCCGGACTCATCGCCGGGCTCATGCCGCTGACGACGGCGATCGGTGGCGCGGTGTTCCTCGGCGAGCGCCTGCGCCGCTATACGCCGATCGGCCTCGCGCTCGGGCTCGCCGGCGTGCTGTTCGTGATCGGGCCGAAACTCGTGGCACCGAGTTCGCTGCTCGGCTACGGCTTCATGCTGCTGGCGCTGCTGTCGCTGAGTTTCGGCACGCTCTACCAGAAGCGCCACACCACGCATCTGGACCCGCGGCTCTCGCTGGTGGTGCAGCTGCTCGCCTCGCTGATCGTGCTCGCGCCGTTCGCGATCGCGCTCGAAGGCCTGCACTACGTGCCGCAGACCCGCGTGCTGCTCGGCACCGCCTGGTCGATCCTGGTGAATTCCTGCGCGGGCCTGCTGCTGTACCTGTGGTTGCTGCGCAGGGGCGCGGCCGGCCGCACGGCCGGGCTGTTCTACCTGGTTCCGCCGGTCACGGCGCTGCTTGCAGCGCTGCTGCTCGACGCGGCCTTCGGCTGGCACGAGCTGGTCGGCCTGCTGCTGGCTTCACTGGGCGTCTGGCTCGGGCAGCGGGAGTAATTCGGGGAGAGAGGGTTCGTCTGAAAAGTGGGCGCACTTTCCGATCAGCCCCTCACCCGGCGCTTGCGCGCCACTCTCTCCCACGCGTGGGAGCGGGGACAATCAAACCCGGCGTGGCTCGTCTTAAATCTCTCTTAAATCTTCGCCCCCATCGTGGCTGCACGCGGAACGATTTCCGCGGCTTTCCACCGACTTGTCAGGAGCGTTTTGAAGATGAGCATGAAGATCGTACGCAATCCCTTCGCCGCGGCGTTGTTGGGCGCTGCGGCCGTCGCCGTGCCCGGCACCGCGCTCTTTGCGATGGGCCACGAAAACCCGAGCGTCGCAGTCGCAGCCCCGGTGGCCGCGCCGGCCAACGTCTCGGCCCGCGCCGCGCTGCCGGATTTCTCGGCCATGGTGCGCGCCTATGGCCCGGCCGTCGTCAACATCACCACCAAAGGCACCGTGAAGACTTCGGCGCGCGGCCAGCTGCGCGGCTTTCCGGGCTTCGGCGGTAACGGCGACGATCCATTTTCGCAGTTCTTCGGACAGATGCCGCAGCAGGAGCGCCCGACCTTCGGCGAAGGCTCCGGCTTCATCGTCGGCGCGGACGGCGTGATCCTGACCAACGCGCACGTCGTCGCCGATGCCAAGGAAGTCACGGTCAAACTCACTGACCGCCGCGAGTTCACCGCCAAGGTCATCGGCCAGGACGCCAAGAGCGACGTCGCCGTGCTCAAGATCGATGCGCGCGACCTGCCGACCGTCAAGCTCGGCAACCCCGAAGAGCTCAACGTCGGCGAATGGGTGGTGGCCATCGGCAGCCCGTTCGGCTTCGAAAACACGGTCACGCAGGGCATCGTCAGCGCCAAGGGCCGCACCCTGCCGGACGGCTCCTACGTGCCGTTCATCCAGACCGACGTCGCGATCAACCCGGGTAATTCGGGCGGCCCGCTGTTCAATCTCGACGGCGAAGTGGTGGGCATCAACTCGCAGATCTATTCGCGCAGCGGCGGCTTCCAGGGCGTGAGCTTCTCGATCCCGATCGACGTCGCGCTCAACGTCAGCAAGCAGCTGCAGACCAGCGGCAAGGTCACGCGCGGCAAGCTCGGCGTGACGATCCAGGCCGTCAACCAGCAGCTCGCGCAAAGCTTCGGGCTGGCGCAGCCCACCGGCGCGCTGGTCTCGAACGTCGAAGAGGACAGCGCCGCCGCCAAGGCCGGCGTGCAGCCGGGCGACGTGATCCTGGCCGTCGACGGCAAGCCTGTACAGGACTCGTTCGCACTGCCGTCGGCGATCGCGTCGATGCAGCCGGGTGCCAAGGTCGAGCTGACGGTCTGGCGCGACGGCAAGAAGCGCGATCTCACCGCCAAGCTGGAGGCGATGGACGATACCCAGGTTGCCAGTGCCGACGAAGGCGGCAAGGCCGATGCCGGCGGACGCCTCGGCGTCGCGGTGCGCCCGCTCACCAGCGACGAGAAGAAGCAGATCGACGTCAAGGGCGGCCTGGTCGTCGAGGACGTCGCCGCCGCGGCGGCCGAAGCCGGCATCCGCCCGGGCGACGTGCTGCTGTCGGCCAACGGCAAGACCATCGACAGCGCCAAGCAGCTGCGCGAGATCGTCGAAAAGTCCGACCGCCACATCGCCGTGCTGATCCAGCGCGGCGAGGCGCGAATCTTCGTGCCGGTCGATCTGGGCTGAACGATGCGTTGAACGATGGACCGCTGCGGCGGTCCATCGACGCGTGAGCCGGCAAAGGCGCCGGTTCACGCGGGCAACGAAGCCCGGACATCGCCAACGGCGGCGATCGCGGATCGGATGGAGCACAGACGAGCTCCGGATCGATGTCAGGAGAACAGCGCAGGCCCCATCGCCATCGCCGGGTCGCTGAAGCCATGACTGCCGGACTCCGCGCGTCCGGCATGACGCTGATGCCAGTCCGGCTTGCCTTCCAGGCTCACGGTGAAGTCGTACCAGTGCGCGCTCTTGCGCAAGCTCCAGTGCTTGCTGGCCGTGGTGCCGGGCTTCAGTTTGAGCTTCACGATGCCGTCGCCGTAGGCGTTGTCGACGATCGTCAGCGTCACCGGCTCGCTGCCGGCTGCCGCCTGCGCTTCGAGCGTCAGGCTGCCGTCGTCGCCGTGGCGAAACCGCAGTTGCGGGGCCGAGGCCGCGTCACCGATGCGGCCCTTGAAATGGCGCACGTGGCCGTTGACGCCATGCACCCAGAGGTCGAAAGCCCCGTCGGTGTCGGCGGTGGTCCAGCGATCCGTCAGCGACTTGCCGGCTTCGACCGTGTAGCGGCGCGGGATGCGCTTGGGCTGCAGGCGATCGTAGACCTGGAACACTGCGCCTTGAGCCCCGGTGTTGCCGAAGTCCAAGGCCAGTTGACCGTCTTGGCTGCGCGCGTCGACGTGCAGCGCGTAGGGCAGGGCGCGCGAGGGGCGCATGCCTTGCTCCTGCCAGACCGGCTGCGCCTGCGCGGGCGCGGCCGGCACGGCGAGCTTGTTTTGCGCGCTTTCGATTTCGGCGTAGTTCGCCACGTCCGGCAGGCGCGGAAAGCGGGCCGCATTCGGGTTCTTGAAGTCGAACGCGGAGCTCAGGTCGCCGCAGACCGCGCGATGCCAGGGGCTGATGGCCGGAATGCGCACGCCGAAGCGGCGCTCCAGGAATTGTCCGACCGAGGTGTGATCGGCTACCTGCGAATTGACCCAGCCACCGCGGCTCCACGGCGAGATCACGTACATCGGCACGCGCGGCCCGAGGCCCCAGGGCCGGCGCGTGCCGCTGATGACGTCCTCGCGCTTGAGATGGTTGCGATAGGGATCGTGGAAGAAATGGCCGGCCAGATCGAGGGTCGCGGCGCCCGCGAGCTTGCCGTCGGCATCGAACGAAGGTGGCGCGGGCGGCGGCAGGTGATCGAAGAAGCCGTCGTTCTCGTCGAAGGTCAGAAACAGCGCGGTCTTGCTCCAGACCTCCGGGTTGCGCGTCAGCGCGGCGAGCACTTCGCTGGTGAAGTGGCCGCCCTGCTGCGGGCTGGACGGGGCGCCCGGGTGCTCGGACTGCAGGCGCGTCGGCAGTATCCAGCTCACCTGCGGCAGCGTGTCCTGCTCGACGTGCTGGATCAGGTCGTCGATGCTCCAGTGCGACATGCCGTTGCGATAGATCGGAGAATCGCGTTCCGCTTCGCGGAAGCTCTTGAACGCCAGGCAGCCGTGCATCGCGCCGGTCCAGTTGTCGTTCGGGTCCTGGTAGACGCGCCAGCTCACGCCGGCCTCCTGCAATACGTCCGGAATCGTCGGCCAGGTCAGCGCGTTGCTCACGTACCGGTAGCCCGGCTCGGGCAGCGCGCCGGTGACCCAGCAGCGCAGGTTGTCGGGTTCGGAATCGACGTCGGTGCTGTCGATGCCGCGTGCGCGCAGCTGCGGATCGAAGCTGGAGCCGCTCCAGAACACGATGCGGTTCGGATCGGTGCCCGCGGTGATGGAGCAATGGTAGGCATCGCAGATCGTGAAGGCTTCGGCGAGCGCGTACTGGAACGGCACGTCGGCACGCCGATAGTGGCCCATCGAATACTGCGTCTTGTACAGCGGCCACTGCCCGAACAAGCCCTGGTTCCAGGCCGCCTGCGCGTCCGAATACGAATGCGGCGTATCGGGCACCAGCAGCGCGTTCATGCGCGCGCTGTCGAGGTGGTACGGCGGAATCTCGCGCTTGCCGTCGGATTGCCACCAGACCGACTTGCCCGAGGCCAGCGGAATCGGAAAGCGATCACCGAAGCCACGCACCCCGCGCAGGGCGCCGAAGTAGTGATCGAACGAGCGGTTTTCCTGCATCAGGATCACCACATGCTGCACATCGCGGATCGTGCCCGTTTCGCTGCGTGCGGAGATGGCCAGCGCATCGCGGATGGACAGCGGCAAGGCAGTGGCGCCGGCAGCGCCGCCGACCAGGCGCAGAAAGTCGCGGCGACTGCGAGTCGTCGTCATGGGAGCAGCTCCTGCTGTGGGGGTTAGATGAAGCGGGCGCGCAGGCGTCCGGCCAGATGTTCGAGCAGCACCACGGAGGCGAAGATCGCGAGCAGCAGCGTAGCCACGTGCCCGAAGTCGAACATCTCGAAGCGTCCCTTGAGTTCCTGCCCGATACCGCCGGCACCGACGATGCCGATCACCGTCGCGGTTCTTACATTGCGTTCGAGGATGTACTGCACCTGGCCGATCACCGACGGCAGCACCGCGGGCCAGACCGCATAACGCAGAACCTGCAGATCGCGCGCGCCCGCCGCGCGCAACGCATCCTGCGGAGCGCGCTCGGCGTTCTCGATGCTTTCGGCGAAGAACTTGCCCAGAAAGCCCGCGCTGTGCGCACCGAGCGCCAGCACGCCCGCGATCGGACCGAAGCCGAAGGCCAGCACCAGGAACAGCGCACTGACCAGATCAGGTATCGAACGCAGCAGGCTGCTGGTTCCGCGCGCCAGCGTGTGCAGTAGCGGATGCGGTGCGTAGTCGCGGGCTCCGAAATACGCCAGCGGAAAGGCCATCAGCAGCGCGACCAGCGTTCCCCACAGCGCCATTTCCACCGTTTCGAACATCAGGCCAGCCACGCGCCAGAGATAGCCCAGCGGCTGCACGAGCACCTCGCGCGCAACCACCTGGGTCTGCACTTGCAGCGTGGTCGGATCGAGGCTGCGCGTCAGCGACTGCTCCTGCTCGAGGTGCGAGCCCAGCGGCAGATGCTTGCGGTCGAAGCCTTCGATGCGCGCCACTTCGCGTCGCTCCGACAATTGCGGCGGCCACAGCGAGCTGCTCACACGCCGTACGCCATCGGCGACTTGCGAGGGCCCGCCAATTCCAAGCGCCGAACCCGCGGCCTCGGCGCTCAGCAGCAGCATGCGATCGATCTCGGTGCGCTTGGCCGAGAACAGCAGCAGCGCGATCACGAGCAGCCCGATCAGCAGCCGGCGCAGCGAGCCGCGCGGCTGCAGTTGCCACTGCTCGGGCGGTTTGGCCGCGAGCGCGCCGGTCTCAGGCATGCGCCCACTCCCGAAGCAGCGGTGCCCGCGCGTCCGCGTTCGCAGGGTCGGTGCGGACATGCGGATCCAAAGCGGAATAAAGCGAGGCATGCGCCGCCGCATCGAACTCGGACGGCACCCCGTCGAACACCACGCGCCCCAGGCGCAAGCCGACGATGCGATCGGCGAATTCCAGCGCCAGCTCGACCTGATGCAGCGTGCAGAGCACGGCAACGCCCTGCTCGTGCACGGTGTTGCGCAGCAGGCCCAGGATGTCGCGGCTGATGCGAGGGTCCAGGCTCGCGACAGGCTCATCGGCGAGGATCAGTTGCGGATCGCACATGAGCGCACGGGCGATGCCGACGCGTTGCTGCTGGCCGCCGGACAACTCGTCCGCGCGACGGTACAGCTGGTTTTCGTCCAGCCCGGCATCGGCGAGCGCGCGACAGGCGCGGCGGCGCTGCTCGTCGCTGAACGCGCCGGTCATCGAGCGCAGCAGGCCCATGCGCGGCAGCAGGCCGCAAAGCACGTTGTCGAGCACCGACAGGCGCCCGACCAGGCCGTAATGCTGATGAATGCTGCCGATGCGGCTGCGTTGCTGGCGCAGTCGCGCGGTCGTGAGCGTCACGCCGTCGAAGCGGATGTCGCCTTCATCAGGGCGCGTCAAACCATTGAGCATGCGTAGCAGCGTCGACTTGCCGGCGCCGGAAGGGCCGAGCACCACGCAGAACTGCGCGCGTGGCATCGACAGTTTGAGCTCGTCGAGCGCCCGGGTGCCATCGGCGTAGCGCTTGCTCACGCCATCGAATTCGACGAGCGCGCTCATCGCTGGCCCGCCTTCCGCAGAATCGCGCCGAGTTGCGGGTCGCCGATGCGTTCGAGCATCTGCGCGGGCTTGTCGAATGCGGCCTCCGGAAACGCGGCATCGTAGCGATCCACCGGGCTGTTGCCATAGCCGCGCAGCGAAGCCGCGGCGATGTGGCCGGCCTGGTGTACGCGCGCAAACGCTGTCTTGAGTTTCTGCTTGATGGCAACAGGCAAGGCGGTGCTCATCGCCAGGGGCGGATTCGGAATCGCCTCGCTGCGCGCGAGTACGCGGTAATCCTCGGCGTGTACCGAGCCCGCATCGACCGCGCGCAGATACGAATTGAAGCTCAGGCAGGCCGCATCGACGAGTCCGCTGCTCAGCGCGGCGAGGCTGGCGGCGTGGCTGCCGGTGATGCGCAACTCGGACAGATCACGCGCCGGATCGAGTCCGGCCTCCAGCAGCATCGCCACCTGATACGAGAAGCTCGACGTGGAGTTGATGTCGCCGAAGGACATGCGCTTTGCGCCCAGGTCGGCGAGTGTCTTGAACGGGGCGTTCGCGCGCACGAAGATGCCGGCGTAATAGCTCGATTCGCCGTCGCGCACCGAAACCGCGAGCAGCTCGGCAGCGCCGGCCTTGCGCGCCTGCACGTAGGCCACTGGGCCGAACCAGGCGACGTCGATGAGCCCCCCTTTCATCGCCTCGACCACGGCCGAATAGCTACTGCCGACCCGTAGCGAGAAATGCAGGCCGGTGTCCGCAGTGATGGCATCGAACAGCGGCTTGAAGTCGGCCAGCGTGCCGGTGGCGGTGCCGCCGTCGGCAGGAATCAGCATCACGCGTAGCGGACGCTGCGTGCTGCCGTCGTTCGGTGTGGCGAATGCGGAAGGAATGAATGCCAGCGCGGTGAACGCGACCAGCAAGCGGCGCAGCAGGTTCCAGATCATGAGGAGCTCGGGCGAGCGTGGGTCACAACGATGGGCGCAGCCTATGAGCCCCTGATTGCACCGTCGTGAAAGAAAAATCGATGAATCGCCGCCCGGCATGAAAATCTTCTATGGATCGGGCACCAAAGTCACGGCAATGAAAGATTGTTGCCGTTAACTGCGGGCCGTCCATAGATCACGTCGATAGATTACATGCGCCTACTGACCGGCCTGCGCGCCTTTCACTACACCGCCCGCTGCGGTAGCACCACCGCCGCGGCCATCGAGATGGGTGTCAGCCAGCCCACCGTTTCGGCGCAGATCGGTGCGCTCGAAAAGCAGTTCGGCGTGCAGCTGTTTCTGCAGATCGGCCGAAAGCTCATGACTACCGAATTCGCCGACAGCCTGCTGGTGATCACCAATCGCCTGTTCGCGCTCGAGGAGGAAGCGCATTCCATGCTCATGGAAGCCGAAGGCATGTTGCGCGGTCATCTGCGCATCGGTGCGGTCGGACCCTACAACGTCATGCCGGTGCTGGCTGCGTTCCAGAAGCGCCATCCGCGCATCTATGTGAGCCTGTCGGTCGGCGATTCATCGCAGATCGTCGATCGCATCCTCAATTATCACGCCGACCTCGGCGTGCTCGTGCACGACGTGCAGGACGAGCGTGTCGAAAGCGTGGCCTACCGGCGCCAGCCGCTGGTGGTGTTCGCGCATCGCGAACATCCGCTGGCGCGGCGTGGATCGCTCAGCGTGCACGATCTTCATGGCTGCGAATTCGTCGGCCGTGAAAGCGGTTCGACGACGCAGCGTGTCTTCAACCAGGCGCTGGAACGCGCGGGTGTTCGCGTGAAGCAGATCATGGAAATCGGCAGCCGCGAATCGATACGCGAAGCGGTCGCCAACGGCATCGGCCTCGGCGTGGTTTCGGAAGTGGCTTACGTCGACGATCACCGTTTGGTGCCACTGCCGATCGACGATCTCGATGCGGCCACATACTCGCACGTGATCTGCTTGCGCGAGCGCATGAAATCGCGGCTGGTGATGTCGTTCCTCGAGTTGGTGCATCAGTTGCGCGCGGAACTCGAAGCGACGGACCGACGTCTGCCCAGCGCGGAGCTGGCGGTTCGTCCGCTTGCCGGTCGTGCACCTATAGAAGGATTGGGGCTCGGCACAAATCCCTGAATATCAGAACATTTCGTTCATTTTCCTGACATCGGTCAGAAAAAGAACCGCACCAGACTTCGGGGCAGGGCGATCGCAATTGATCGCCAAGCACGACGCACCGGCATTCGATCGCCGCTGCTGTGTCGTGTCGAGAATTCAAACGCTATCCCGAAGGAGCCTTCCGATGTCCGCGATTCATGTTCGCGTGCCGTTCCGGCGCGCGCTGTTGTCCCTTGCCGTCGGCGCGACGATCTGCAGCTTGCCTGCACAGGCACAGGATGCGGTCGCTCCTGCGGCTGTGGATCTGCTGGTGGCACAGGCGGGCGCCGGCGCCGCCGTCATCGAGGCGGCGCAGGCCGCAGTGGCGGTCAGTGCGGTCGAGGAGGTCGAGGTGCTCGGCCACGAGCGCGTGACCGCAGTGGCGCAGGATCTGAAGCAGTTCGGCAATCAGGTGCAGGTGATCAGCGCGGAGCAGATCGAGGCCGGCGGCTACACCAACATGGCCGAACTCGCGCAGGGTCTGATCGCAGGCGCCTATGTGGGCTACTCGCCCGACGAAGGCGAATTCACCATCCGTCTCGATGGCGGCGGCGATCGCGACACGCTGGTGACGCTGGACGACGTGCCGCTGTACGACCGCGGTCCGGGTGTCGAGGACATCTGGGGTTCGACGCTGATCGATCCGCACATGATCGAATCGGTGGAAGTGTTCCGTGGCGGCCAGAGCCTGTACTTTGGCAGCAACGCCGGCGTCGGTCTCGTGAGCATTCGCACCAAGAAGCCCGATGGTACGCAAAAAGGCGAGATGGGTTTCAGCTACGGCAGCTTCAACACGCGCGAGATCTGGGGCAATTACTCGTTTCCGCTGACCGCCTCGGGCAAGCACAGCGTGATGTTCTACGGCGGCCGCCTGGACACCGACGGGCCGACGATCTTCTCGCGCGAATCGCAGACCGACAACCATCTTGCCGCCGGCGGCATCACCGACTATTCCAACTCGCGTGACGACATCGGCGTGAAGTACCTGTGGAAGATCGACAGCAGCAGCCAGCTGCTCGCGAATCTGCAGTACGTGCAGATCGATTTCCAGGACACCTTCCCGAACACGACGATCTACGGCCCCACGAAGTCGAAGATGCCGCTGTTCAACCTGAGCTACAACAAGACCTGGTCGAGTGCCGTACGCACCGACATCACCGCCTCGTATCGCAAGCCCGAGCTCATCAACACCAAGTTCCTGCCTGAAATCTGCCGCATCGAGGCCGGCTGCCAGAGTCCGGGCAACCCGAGCACGACGATCGAGTGGGGTCATTGGACCGGGCGCCTGGAGCCCCAGACGCAGCGCGGTATCGGCATCAACGCGATTCCCGCCGGCTTCGAAGAGATGATCGTCACCGCGCTCAACCACGTGAGTTTCACGCCGTCGGTCGGCGCCACGCTCGGCGCGCAGTCCACCAACTATCGCGATGCCTCCGATGCGCGAGTTCGCATCGATGACGACATCGTCTCGAGCAACGCACTGATCGCCGATCTTCACCTGACGCCGACTTTCAGCCCCGGCACCAATCTGTCGATCGCCGGCCGCGTCGAAAACGAGAAGTCGTTCGGAACCAAGACCATCGGCAAGTTCGGCCTGCACCAGAATCTGCCGGGCAGCACCTTCGTTCGCGTCAACGGCGGCAACTCTTTCAGCCTGCCACGCACCAACGAGCTGTACTCGAATACCGACACCATGGTCGGCAATCCCGATCTGAAGCCCGAGAAGACCAAGACGCTCAACTACGGCGCGGGCGCCAACCTGCGGTTCGGAGAAGCGCAGGTGCAGGTCGAGATCGGCGGCTTCGCCACCGACATCACCGATCGCATCCAGTCCACCAGCGGACTGACGCCGAACACGCGCTACAACACCGACGCCGTCACCGAGATTCGCGGCATGGTCGCCGACGTCCAGGTCCAGCTCGCCAGCAACTGGCTGCTCAGCGCCAACTACACGCAGCAGAAGGCCGAAGTCGAGGGCACCCATCGACAGATCGATGCGACACCCGAATGGTTCGCAACCGGCCAGCTGCGCTATACCACCAGCGATCGCCGCTACCAGTTCAACCTGCTGCCGCGCCTGCAGGGCCGCACGATCACCAACGGTCCCATCGCTAGCGTGCCCGCGTACAACTGGGGCGATTGGTTCGTGCTCAACGCCACCGCTCAGTACTGGGCCGGCGAGGGGCGTGAACATCGTCTGCAACTGCGCCTGGAAAACATCCTCGACGAGGACTACAGCAACCGCGGCCTGTTCGGAAACCTGCAGTACGCCTCGGCCGGCGTGCGCCGCGAAGTGCTGCCGACCGATCCCGAGTACTACTACCCGTACGCGTTCCAGGCCAAGCCGCGCAGCGTGTTCTTCACGTACTCGTATGAGTTCTGAGTCCGGGACGGTGATGTCGACGCTCCGCCGTCGTTATCGTGGAATCGTGTTCGATCTCGACGGCACGCTGCTGGATACGCGTGCCGGCATGATCGAAGCCATCAATGCGGTGCTGCGGGAGCACAAACTGCAGCCCGTCGATGCGCAGGACCTCGCGCACAGCGTGCACTTCGGGCTCGATGCAATGCTGCGGCAGGCGCTGGAGTTGCGCGGCAGCGGCGAGTCCGTCGAGGCGCTGGCGCGGCAGGTCCGGCAGCGCTATCTGCGGACCGCGTCGGAATCGGTCCGGCTGTTCGACGGCGCTCGCGAGCTGCTGACCGCACTGAGCGCCGAGCGGGTGTGGCTGGCGATCTGCAGCAATCAGTCACAGGAAAGCGCCATGCGGCTGCTGGCGTCGTTCGGGATCGCCGGCTACTTCGACGCGGTGGCCGGTGGCGACACGCTCGAACGGCGCAAGCCCGACCCGCTGCCGCTGCAATGGCTGCTCGATCGCGGCGGCCTGCGGCCGAACGAAGTGCTCATGATCGGCGACAGCGACGTCGATCGCCGTTGCGCCGAAGCCGCCGGTGTCGATGTCGTGCTCATGGAGCACGGCTACGGCCTCGCCGAGGTGACCGAGCCGTGCGCGCGCTGGGCCAATTTTCGCGCGGTGGCTGGCGAATTGGTTCGCTGATCGCGATCGCAATGCGGGGCTCGACCGCGGCCCGCGAGCGGTCGCAAGCGAAAAGAGCACGCCATGGGCGTGCTCTTTTCGTTCGCGTAGAACGCAGGACGGGCCGTGGCCCGCCCGGCGGCGATCAATCGAGATACAACGAGCTGACCGATTCCTCCGCGCTCACGCGGCGGATGGTTTCGGCGAGCAGGCCGCCGATCGAGAGCTGGCGGATCTTCGGGCAGGCGGCGGCTTCGGGCGTCAGCGGGATGGTGTCGGTGACCACCAGCGTGTCGAGGCGCGAGTTGGTGATGTTGCTGATCGCCTTGCCCGACAGCACCGGGTGGGTGACGTAGGCGACGACCTTGATCGCACCGGCGTCCTTGAGCGCGCCGGCGGCCTGGCCGAGCGTACCGGCGGTGTCGACCAGATCGTCGACGAGCACGCAGGTCTTGCCGCGCACGTCGCCGATGATGTTCATGACCTTGGCTTCGTTCGGGCGCGGGCGGCGCTTGTCGATGATGGCGAGGTCGGCGTCGTCGAGGCGCTTGGCGACCGCGCGCGCGCGGACCACGCCGCCGACGTCGGGCGACACGACGATCAGGTTGTCGTACTTCTGGCGCCAGATGTCGCCGAGCAGCACCGGCGAGGCGTAGACGTTGTCGACCGGAATGTCGAAGAAGCCCTGGATCT
The DNA here is from genome assembly GCF_000271305.1 of Hydrocarboniphaga effusa AP103. Lineage (GTDB taxonomy): Bacteria > Pseudomonadota > Gammaproteobacteria > Nevskiales > Nevskiaceae > Hydrocarboniphaga > Hydrocarboniphaga effusa. The sequence goes on along the minus strand of NZ_AKGD01000001.1, from coordinate 272,163 downwards.
GGTCGGCGTGCAGGTCGACCGTGAGCACGCGGTTGGCGCCGCACTCGCCGATCATGTCGGCGCAGACCTTGGCCGAGATCGGCACGCGGGCGCTGCGCGGGCGACGATCCTGACGCGCGTAGCCGAAGTAGGGCACCACGGCGGTGACGCGGCCTGCCGATGCGCGCTTGAACGCATCGAGCATCATCACCAGCTCCATGAAGTTGTCGTTGGTCGGCGCGCAGGTCGGCTGGATCACGAATACGTCCTTGCCACGGACGTTCTCGAGGATCTCGACCTGCACCTCGCCATCGGAGAACCGGGTGACCGATGCCTTGCCGAGGGGAATCTTCATGTAGTTGGCAATTTCGCGAGCCAGCTGGGGGTTCGCATTGCCCGTGAAGAGCATCAACTGTGCATCGGCCATCGGAATCGATCTCGTCGCAAGGAAACTACGGTGAGCTGTTGCCTGGGCAACTTGACTTGTCGGTCGTTACCGACCGACAAGCGACGCAACCTAAAATTGGCTGGGGCGGATGGATTCGAACCGTTCGGAAGGTTCGGGATCAAAACCCGCCTTTCACCGCACTTACAAATTGGCTGGGGCGGATGGATTCGAACCGTTCGGAAGGTTCGGGATCAAAACCCGCCTTTCACCACACTTACAAATTGGCTGGGGCGGATGGATTCGAACCACCGAATGACGGGATCAAAACCCGCTGCCTTACCACTTGGCTACGCCCCAAATTTGAGAGTCTTTCTGGTGCCGGAACAACAGCCGGCCCTCAGAGGCCGCGCATTATATCCGCGAGTGGCGAGCGATTCAGCCCTTTTCCAACAAAAGCTTGCCAGTGGCTCGGAACCGCTTGACGCACGCGCTCGGCCTCGAGCAGCGAGTCGAAGGCTACGAAGCAGGAAGCCCCGGTGCCGGACATGCATGCCTTGCCGTGCGCCGACAGCCAGTCGAGCACTGCACCGACCTGCGGGTGACGCGCGCGCGTCACCGCCTCGCAGACGTTGATGCCTTCGCCGGCCTTGAAACCGGCGAGATCGATCGGCGGCCGATCGCGCTGGAGTTCGGGCGCGTCGAAGATTTCCGCTGTCGAGACCTGAACGGGCGGGGTGACGACGAGGAAGTAAGGCTCGGGCAGCTCGATGGGCCAGAGCTTCTCGCCGATGCCTTCAGCCCAGGCCGAGTGGGCGCGCACGAACACCGGCACGTCGGCGCCCAGGCGCAGGCCGATGCCGGCGATTTCGTCGTACGGAATGCCGAGGTTCCAGAGCCGGTTCAGCGCCACCAGCGTGGTCGCGGCGTCGCTCGAACCGCCGCCGAGGCCACCGCCGAACGGGATGCGCTTACGCACCCGGATATCGGCGCCCAGGCCGGCGCCGCTGATCTCGCTGAGCAGGCGCGCCGCCCTGAGGACCAGGTCCCGATCGTCCGGGATGTCGTAATTGCCTTCGACGCGCCGGCAGATGCCGTCGCCGCGCGGAGTGAAGTACAGCGAGTCGCCGTAATCGAGGAACTGGAAGACCGTCTGCAGCAGGTGATAGCCATCGGCGCGTCGGCCGGTGACATGCAGGAACAGGTTCAGCTTCGCCGGCGCGGGCCAGGCGAATTCCACATTGAAAGGATGGGTCATCGGGCAGACAACTTTGTAGCGTCAACGGGACTACGGGTTATGGTGAGCCGATCTCGGGCTGCAGATTCCAGCGGTCGATCAGCAGTTTGAGCCGTACCTGGCCGTTGTCGGCCTCGAAGCGGCGCGGGAGATCGTACTCGCCTTCGCGTCGATATTCAGAATAGGTGAGCTTCCAGCCGTTCTGGATCAGCGTCTCGAGCCGGCCCTGGGCATCGAGCGAGGGCTGCGACGGAATCCGCGGGTTCGGGACGCCGAGCGCCCAGTAGCGCAAGCCGCTGATCGGCAGCGTCCAGCCGTAGCGGTGGCGGATCCAGCCTTCGGGGTCGGCGGTCTGTTGCACGCCGTCGCTGTTGCGCACTTCGACCAGATCAGCATCGCCGCGCAGTTCCACTGCTCCGGCTCCGAAGGGCCCGGCCAGGCGCAGCTCGAAATGCCGGTCTGCGCGTTCGAGCCAGTGCAGATCGGCGCGAAAGCCGAGTTCGGCGCTCGCGGCGCGTCCGTCGACCTGGAAGGATTCGATGCCGAGGATCTGGGCCTCGTGGCGGGCATAGGCCGCGCCTTTCTCGGCCGAACTGAGCTCGCGCTGTTGCGGCGAGAGCGAGCAGCCGGCCAGCAACAGCAGCGCGGCCAGCGCCGCGACCAGTGCCTTCATGGCGACAGGCGCTTGATGGTTTCCTTGAGCACTTCGTGATCCGGGCTGCCCTTGAGTGCGTCGCTCCAGACCGCCTTGGCCTGATCGCGCTGGCCGAGCGTCCACAGTACTTCGCCGAGATGCGCGGCGATCTCCGGATCGGGCGTGATTCCATGCGCCTTTGCGAGCAGATCTTTGGCGGTCTCGGCCTTGCCGAGCTTGAAGTTGATCCAGCCGAGGCTGTCGATGATGGCCGGGTCTTCGGGCTCCAGCTTCAGCGCTTTTTCGATCAGGTCGCGCGCCTCGGGCAAGCGATCCTTGCTGCCGTTGCTGAGCATGTAGCCGAGCGCATTGAGGGCGCGCGCATCGTCGGGCTTGGCCTTCAGAATGCCGCGCAGATCGGCTTCGGCCTCGGCGCTGCGCCCGAGCTGGTCGAACACGAGCGAGCGGCCGTAGAGCAGATCGGCATTGCCGGGCAGCTCGCGCAAGCCGTCGTTGTAGGCGGCGAGCGCTTCGTCGCGGCGGCCGGCGGTCAGCAGCATCTCGCCTTCGGCGAGCAGCAGGCGCTCGCGCAACGGCGGGAACTGGTCGCGCATGCGATGCAGGGTCTCGCGCGCCTGGTCGACGCGACCGAGGCGCGTGAGCACGGCGGCGCGGCGCACGGCCGCGTCGAGTGCCTGCGGCCCGCTGCCGACCGAGTCGTAGAGCGACAGCGCGTCGTCGTAGCGCTTCTGCTGCTCGGCAATGCGACCGAGCTGGAAACGCGCGTCGGGGCCGCGATCGATGTCCTTGGACAGCTGCTCGAACTGCTTGCGCGCGCCGTCGAGATCATTGTCGTTGAGCTGGAACACGGCGAGCGCGTAGCGCGCGTCCTTGTTCTTGGCATCGGCCTTGAGGATGCGCTCGACCTGCTGGCGAGCCCGATCGCGCTGCTGCGATTCGACCAGCAGCTTGGCGTAGGCCATGCGCATGTCGGCGCTTTCCTTCGGATACTTCCGGGTCAGCGCCTCGATGCTGCGATCGGCCTCGTCGAGCTTGCCGGCGCGCACGAGCACGCCGACGAGCAGCAGCACGTTCTCGCGCGAATCCGGGTTCAGCTCGACGGCCTTGCGGATCGCGGTCTCGGCGGTATCGACCCGATCCTGGCGCAGGGCCAGCAGGGCGGTGGCGTAATAGGCGCCCGATTCCTTCGGATATTCGCTGCTCAGGCGGTCGAGCACCGCGATGGCGGTGTCGTTCTTGCCGGGTTGCTGGACCATCAGCACGCCGACGTGACGGAAGCCGTCTTCGCGACCGCCGCCGTGACCTTCGACGATGGCCTTGGCCTGCGTGTAGGCGCCTTCGACTTCGTTGCGCTGCAGGTTCATCGCGAGCAGCACTTCGCGCGGATCCATGTTGTTGGCGTCGAGCTCGAGCCAGCGCTGGGCGGCCAGCTCGACGAGATTGGCGCTGCCGGCCGTGAAGGCCAGGCCGGTCGCGCGGGCGGCGAGCGCCGGATCGTCGACCTTGCGCAGCGCGGCGAGAAATTCGGCTGCCGCCAGCCCGGGCTCGTTGCGGGCCGCGGCCATTTCGCCGGCCATGATGTGAAAGCGCGCTTCCGGATCGGTGACGGTGGCGCCCGAGGTGGATTCGGCCTCGACGGTCTGTACCGGCGCATCGTCGTCCTTCTGCGCCCAGGCGTTCGGGGCGATCGAAGTCGCCAGCAGGGCCGAAGCCAGGGTGATAGGGGCAAGGCGGCGATGCAAAGGTCGGGTCACGAAGAGTCCAAGGCGAGACTTGAAGGGTTGGCGATTCACGCGACGGCGTTCAGGCCAATCGGCATGTCCTGAGACTGTTCAATGGTAGCGTGGTTCCTGAGCCCCTTGAGCACGAATTTTGCGACGCCCGGAACAGCGCTGGCTTGTCCTAAGGGCGGGGCTGCCAGACAATAGGGGGATTCACGGATTGGCTTGCCCGGCGCTGAAGGCGCAAGGTATGTCGAAGCGGATTTCGATTCCGGGAATCGATCCCCGACCGGGGGGCGACGTCGCCTCTTCCAGATCAGGTAGCAAATGGCCCTTATCACGCTCGGGCTGAGCCACCACAGCGCGCCCGTCGAGGCTCGCGAAAGGCTCGCCTTCACCGAAGCCGACCTGCCGGCCGCGCTCGCGCGGCTGCGGGCGCTGCCCGGTGTCGAAGAGGCGGCGATCCTGTCCACCTGCAATCGCACCGAGATTCTGGCGGTCGCGCCGGTCGAGGACGAAGCCAAGCTGCTCGAGTGGTGGCGCCGCGAGCTCAACGCCCCGCACGACTATCTCAATCAGTTCGTCTATACGCATCGCGACCAGGCCGCCGTGCTGCACAGCCTGCGCGTCGCCTCGGGCCTCGACTCGATGGTGCTCGGCGAGCCTCAGATTCTCGGCCAGATGAAGCAGAGCTTCGCCACCGCGCAAAGCCAGCGCGTGCTCGGGCCGGTGCTGTCCCGCCTGTTCCAGCATGCCTTCGCGGTCGCCAAGCTCGCGCGCAGCCGCACCCAGGTCGGGGCGCATCCGGTTTCGGTCGCCTACGCCGCCGTGCAGATGGCCAAGCGCATCTTCGCGGACTTTCGCGAAACTACCGCGCTGCTGGTCGGCGCCGGTGAAACCGTGCAGCTGCTCGCGCGCCATCTGCGCGGGCAGGGCGTGGGCCGGCTGATCGTCGCCAACCGCAGTCTCGACAAGGCCGAGAAGCTCGCACGCGAGGTGCACGGCTATGCGATTCCGCTGTCCGACCTGCCGCTGTATCTGCCGGACGCCGACCTGCTGGTGTCCTCGACCGCCGCGCGCGGCCACGTGATCGAGCGCGACGCGATGGTCGCGGCGACCAAGAAGCGTCGCCGCAAGCCGGTCTTCATGATCGACCTCGCGATGCCGCGCGACATCGATCCGCGCATCGCCCAGCTCGAAGACGTCTACCTGTACACGCTCGACGACCTGCGCGACGTGGTGCAGGACAACATGAAGGCGCGCACCGAGGCGGCCAAGCAGGCCGAGGTGCTGATCGGCGAATACGCGATCGAATTCACCCGCTGGCTCGAAAGCCGCGACGCCGGCACCACCATCGCCCAGATTCGCGCCAATGCGCGCGCCCATCGCGACGAAGTGCTGGAGAAGGCGCGTCGCCGCCTGGCTTCGGGCGCTTCGGCCGAAGACGTTATGGCCTTCGTTGCCGACACCCTCAGCAACAAGCTGCTGCATGCCCCGAGCAGCAAGCTGCGCGGCGCGAGCAGTGTGGAGCAGGCCTTGCTGGTGACCGCGGCGCGTCAGCTGTTCGATCTGCCCGACGAGGACGCGTAGTCCTTCCTCGCGCGGTTTCTCAACCGCAGCGCGGCACCCGGAAGCAAGCGGAGCCGCCGTCAGGCGATAATGGGCCGATGAAGCCTTCTCTCCTGTCCAAGCTGCAGAACATGGTCGAACGCCGCGAAGAGATCGCGGGCGAGCTGTCGACGCCCGAGGTGCTCGGCGATCCGGACAAGTTCCGGCGGCTGTCGCAGGAATACGCGCAGCTCGGGCCGCTGGTCGAATCGTTCTCGGCTTACCGCAGCACGCAGGACGAGATCGAGAGCCTCGATGCGATGCTCGGCGATCCCGAGATGCGCGAGCTTGCCGAAGCCGATCTGCCGGCCGCGCGTGCCCGGCTCGAAGAACTCGAGAAATCGCTGCAGGCCTATCTGGTGCCGAGCGATCCGCTCGACGGCAACAACGTCTTCCTCGAAATCCGCGCGGGTACCGGCGGCGACGAGGCCGCGATCTTCGCGGGCGACCTGCATCGCATGTACAGCAAGTACGCCGAAGCGCGCGGCTGGCAGCTCGAAGTGCTGTCGCTGTCCGAAGGCGAGCACGGCGGCTACAAGGAAATCATCAGCCGCATCGCCGGCTTCGGCGCGTATTCGCAGCTCAAATTCGAGAGCGGCGCGCATCGCGTGCAGCGCGTGCCGGAGACCGAGGCGCAGGGACGCATCCACACCTCGGCCGCGACCGTCGCGGTGCTGCCCGAGATCGAAGAAACACAGGCCATCGAGATCAATCCGGCCGATCTGAAAGTCGACACGTATCGCGCGTCCGGAGCGGGCGGCCAGCACGTCAACAAGACCGAATCGGCGATCCGCATCACGCACATCCCGAGCGGCGTCGTCGTCGAATGCCAGGAAGAGCGCAGCCAGCACAAGAACCGCGCGAAGGCGATGGCGCTGCTCGCGTCGCGGCTGCTCGATGCCGAGCGCAGCAGGCAGCAGGGCGATGTTGCGGCCACGCGCAAGAAGCTGGTCGGCTCGGGTGACCGCTCCGAGCGCATCCGCACCTACAACTTTCCGCAAGGCCGCGTGACCGATCACCGCATCAATCTGACGCTGTATCAGCTCGAACGCGTGATGGAAGGCGAGCTAGACGGCGTGATCGTGCCGTTGCTCAACGAGCATCAGGCCGAGCTGTTGGCCGAGCTCGGTGAGTGAAGCGACTCGCATGACCATGGCCGAGGCGCTCGCCAGCGGCAAGGCGCGCTTGGCGCCGTGCTCCGACTCGGCGCGGCTCGATGCCGAATGGCTGCTGGCCGACGTGCTCGCGATTTCGCCGGGCGCTTTGCCGGCGCGCAGCCGGCAGGCGCTCGATGAGGCGCAGCGCACTCGTTACGAGCAACAGCTTGCAAGGCGCGAGCAGGGCGAGCCGGTCGCTTATCTGCTGGGGACTCAAGGCTTTTGGACGCTCGATCTGCAGGTGAGTCCGGCGGTGCTGATTCCGCGTCCGGATACCGAGCTGCTCGTCGAATGGTCGCGCGCCATGTTGCCGCCGAAGGCTGAAGCGGAGGTTGCCGATCTCGGCACCGGTAGCGGCGCGATCGCGCTCGCGATTGCGCGCGAATGCCCGAAAGCGCGCGTGCTCGCGACCGATGTGTCGCAAGCCGCGCTGGACGTGGCCGAGCGCAATGCGCGGCTCAACCACATCGCCAATGTGCGCTTTGCTCAAGGCAGCTGGTTCGAGCCGCTGACCGATGAGCGCTTCGACCTGATCGTTTCGAATCCGCCCTACATCGCGGCCGGCGATCCGCACCTGCCCGCGCTGCGCCACGAGCCGCTGTCCGCGCTGACCGATGGCGCAGACGGCTTGAACTGTTTGCGTGAAATCGTCGCGGGTGCGCGAGCGCACCTGAAGCCGGGCGCCTGGCTGCTGGTCGAGCACGGCTACGATCAGGCTGCGGCCGTTCGTGAGTTGTTCGCGCAGGCGGGCTATTTGGATGTGCAGACGCGCCGCGATCTCGGTGGCAACGAGCGAGCGAGCGGCGGGAGACTCGGCGCGTGAGCAATCTTTCGCGCTATCGCCGCCAGATCGTGCTGCGCGAAGTCGGCGTCAACGGCCAGCAGCTGCTGCGCGATTCGAGCGTGCTCGTGATCGGGCTCGGCGGGCTCGGCAGCGCGGCCGCCCCGTACCTGGCCGGTGCCGGAATCGGGCGACTGCTGCTGTCCGATCTCGATCGCGTCGACCTGAGCAACCTGCAGCGGCAGACGCTGTACCGCCAGGCCGATGTCGGCCGCGACAAGCTCGCGGCGGCCGCCGAAACGCTGCGCGCGCTGAACCCCGAATGCGAGCTCGACCTGCTGCCTGGCCCGCTGTCCGACGCGGCCTTGCTCGCGGCCGCGCGCGAGGCCGATGTGGTGCTCGACTGCACCGACAATTTCCCCACGCGCTTTGCGATCAACCGCGCCTGCGTGGCCGCGCGCAAGCCGCTCGTTTCGGGCGCCGCGATCCGCTTCGAAGGCCAGCTCGCGGTGTTCGACCTGCGTCGCGGCGGACCGTGCTACGCCTGCCTCTACGCCGAAGGCGGCGAAGCCGCCGAAACCTGCGAGGAGGCCGGCATTCTCGGCCCGGTGGTCGGCACCATCGGCAGCCTGCAGGCGCTCGCGGCGATCAAGCTGCTGCTCGGCCAGGATGCCGAAGCCGGTACGCTGCGGCTCTGGAACGCACTCGATCGCCAGCAGTGGCGCACGCTCAATCTCCGTCGTGAACTGCGGTGCCCCGCCTGTGGCGATGCACGCGGCGACAAACCCCACGAATCGAACCTCTAGGCCATGAACCCAGACCTGCTCGTCCCGCGCCGCCTCGCCATCCAGATCCTGCACGAGGCCCAGATCGCCCAGCCCAATCCGATACACGGCTGGGTCTACGAGCGCGGCGGGCGTCCAGCGGTGTTCCGGCTCGCGGCCGCCGACATGGGAACCCACCGTGCGGACGAAGACCTGTGGGCGCGGCTGTGGTCCAACCCGACCTCGCCGGCGGTACCGCAGGCGAACGAATTGCGCGAAGGCATCCTGAACCTCGTCGTCTCGCTCAACACCAAGGGCGTGCTCGAGATGCGCGCCTGGGAGCTCGAGTCGGGTTTGCCTGTCGAACGTGTGTTGAGGGTTGAGGACTAGGTCTCTCCCATGGGTACAACCGTCGAGCAGCCGGTCCGGTTAAATTGCAGGATGCACCGCGCACGCCTCCGTTCAGCCCCCGGCCATCGCGCCTAATTCGTGAGATCAATGGACCGAGACGTCATATTCGTGGTGGACGATCAAACGTCCAATATCGAGGTCGTTACCGCGCTGCTCGAGCGCGCGAACTACGAGGTGGTGCCCGCGCTGTCGGGTGAAGAGGTGCTCGAGCACTGCCTGCGCCGCACGCCGAGCCTGGTGTTGCTCGACATGCGCATGCCGGTGATGGACGGCTTCGAAGTCTGCGAGCACCTGCGCGCGAACCCGCGCACCGCCGACGTGCCGATCATCTTCCTGACCGCCGCGCGCGAGCGCGAAAGCGTGATCCAGGGTTTCCAGCATGGGGCGGTCGACTACGTCACCAAGCCTTTCGTCGCCGAAGAACTGCTCGCCCGCGTGAAGACGCACGTCGAACTCAAGCGCGCGCGCGATCATCTCGCGCTGGTCGCGCAGGAGCGTGCCGACCTCACCCAGATCGTCGCGCACGATCTCAAGAACCCGCTGTCGAGCATCCTGTTCGCGGTCGATCTGCTCGAACGCGGCAAGGACAGCCCCGAGAAGATGGCGGCCGAGGTGCGCGAGTCCGCCAAGCATTGCCTGAGCTTCATCGACAGCTATCTCGGCCGCTGGGCCAAGTCGCAGGACCTGCGCAAGGTCGAGATCACGCCCTTGCGACTTGCCCCGGTGGTGCGCGGCACGGTCGACAGCTTCGCGTTGCTGTCGCAGGAGCGCGAGATGAAGGTGAGCGCCGACATCGTCGAAGACCCCGAAGTGCTCGGCAACGCGACGGCGATCCGCCACGTGCTCGAAAACCTGATCTCGAACGCGCTGCGCTACGCCCCGCGCGGTAGCGAAGTGACGGTGCGCTGCGAGACCGGGCGCTCGGGCATGGCCCGCGTGTCGGTGGCCGATCGCGGCCCCGGTGTGCCGCGCGAACGCCAGCAGCAGCTATTCAAGCGCTACGTGCGCCTGCAGGCCGACTCCGAAGTGCAGCATGCGAGCGGCCTGGGCCTGGCGATTTCGAAGGAGGAGATCACGCGCATGTCCGGACACCTCTGGTACGAGGATCGCGAGAACGGCGGCGCCGTGTTTTCGTTCGTGCTGCCGCTGGCCGGCAAGGCTGCTCCGCGGCCTTGACCGCGGCAACGCGCTGATCACGCGGCGCCGGGCCAACACGCTTCGCCCGCCTTACTTCACAGCGCTTCGCGCGTGAAGGAATGTTCCATGTAGTCGCAGTGCGTCCATTTGACGCGCAGTTCGAGCGGCGGCTTGTCCTTGAGCCCGGCCGGAACGGTGACGGTGCATTCGAGGCTCACTTCGCCTTCTTCGCCGAACAGATGCGTCTTGCTGCCCTCGTCGCAGCCCGCCAGCGGGGTGCCATCGAGCGCGACCAGATCGGCCTGGGTGTCGTCATGGCCACCCGAAAAGCCCACCTTGAAGCGATAGCGAAGCGGCTGCTCCGCACCTTGGAGCGGACACTTGAGGTCGATCGAACTGTAGGTCTTGTTCGGCACGTCGCACTGCACCGCGTCGGCCGCTGTGGCCGAGAGCGACCAGGCCGAGAACATCAGCATGGCGATGGCATTCTTCATGGGTTGCTGCCCTGGATCCCGTCGTTTCCCGCGCGAACCGCGGACTCGCCATTAGATCGGGGGCGTGTGTCGTTTTCGTGGCGCCCGCCTGCGCCTGCACGATCTCGGGATAGCGCTCAGGCGGTCGCGGCGCCTTGGGCCGGCAGTCGCAGCGAAAAGCAGGCGCCGGTGTTGGGACCGTCGCTGCTGATGTCGAGCCGGCCGCCATGCAGGCGTGCCACTTCGCGCGCGATGCGCAGCCCGGTGCCGAGACCGCCGGGGTTGACGCCGGGCGCAGCGGCGACGGAAGCGCGCAAGGCCGCGAGCTTGTTCGCATCGAGCCCGCGACCGCTGTCGCGAACGCGAAGGTTCAGCGCGCCGGCCTCGCTCTGCAGTTCGACATCGATGCGTCCGCCCTTGGGCGTGAACTTGATCGCGTTCGCGAGCAGGTGATGCAGCGATTGCTGCAGGCGCCCGGCGTCGGCCTGGATCGTCGCGGGGACCGCGCCGGGCGTGTAATGCACCTCGATCTTGCGGGCCTCGGCCTGCTGCCTGAGCCCGGTGATCGCGGCGCTGACGACGGGTGCCGGATCGACGGTCTCGATCTCGAGCTCGAGCGTTCCGGCCTCGAGCCGCGACACGTCGACGAGGTCGGACAGCATCTGCGCCTGCGCCTTGGCGTTGCGCTCGATCGCCTGCAGGCCCTGGGTGAAATCGGCCTCGCGAGGCTGGCGCACGAGAATGTCGGCCCAGCCCAGGATCGCGTTGAGCGGCGTGCGCAGGTCGTGCGAGAGCGTCGACACAAACTGGTCGCGTACCCGGCGCGCGTTTTCGCTTTCGCGGCGTGCCGCGCCGGTCTGCAGCAGGCTCATGACCACGGTGCGCAGTACCGATTCGTCGATCGGCCAGGGCAGGTGGGGGATTTCCGACGCATCGGCAGTTTCGCTGCCGATGCAGAGGCTCATCGCCGCCGCCGCTTCGCAGTTCGGCGAGCAGCGGCCCAGGCTGATGTACAGATCGGCCTCGCTGCCGTCGACGCGCTGCAGTTGCCAGCGGCTTAGCCATGCATCGACGAGCCCGAGCATCTCCGCGTCCTCGCCGCTCAGCGCGACACGGCCCGTCTGCTCAATCGCAGGGGCGGTTGCTGAGGCGGTGGTCGAGTCGGGCATCGTAAGTCTTGGCGGCGCCAAACGGCGGCTGTGAAGAACTTTCTGGTCGGTCGAGAGCTTAGGCGTCTTAAGTGAATGAAGGCCGTCCGGACGCCGCCTGCGCGCTACGCGAACGCGACTCAGTGGCGGAAGTGGCGCATGCCCGTGAACACCATCGCCATGCCGGCCTCGTTGGCTGCGGCGATGACTTCGGCGTCGCGCATCGAGCCGCCCGGCTGGATCACCGCCGAGATGCCGGCCGCCGCGGCCGCGTCGATGCCGTCGCGGAACGGGAAAAAGGCGTCGCTGGCCATTACCGAGCCGCGCACTTCGAGCTTCTCGTCGGCGGCCTTGATGCCGGCGATCCTGGCGCTGTAGACGCGGCTCATCTGGCCGGCGCCGACGCCGATGGTCTGGCGGTTCCTGGCGTAGACGATAGCGTTGCTCTTGACGTACTTGGCGACCTTCCAGGCGAAGATCAGGTCGTCGATCTCGGCCGGTGTCGGTGCGCGCTCGGTGACGATTTTGAGATCGTCGGCCGTGATCATGCCGCGGTCCGCGGTCTGGATCAGCAGGCCGGAGCCGACGCGGCGCGAGTCGTTGCCCGGATGCGCGGCGCGCAGGTCGCCGTTCTCCGGCGGCGGAATCAGCAGCACGCGCACGTTGGCCTTGGCCGCGAAGGCCGCGAGCGCCTCGTCGTCGTAGCCCGGCGCGAGCACCACTTCGACGAACTGGCGGCCCGTGATGCTGCGCGCGGTTTCGCCGTCGACCGGACGGTTGAACGCGATGATGCCGCCGAAGGCCGAAGTCGGGTCGGTCTGGAAGGCGAGCTCGTAGGCGCGGCCGATGCCGTCGAGGCTCACGGCGACACCGCAGGGGTTGGCGTGCTTGACGATCACGCAGGCCGGCTTGACGAAGCTGCGCACACATTCCCAGGCGGCGTCGGCATCGGCGATGTTGTTGAAGCTCAGTTCCTTGCCCTGCAGCTGGCGAAAGGTGGCGAGCGTGCCGGGCGCCGGATACAGGTCGCGATAGAACGCGGCGCTCTGGTGCGGGTTCTCGCCGTAGCGCAGGTCCATGACCTTCACGAAGCGGCCGTTGACCTGGCCCGGAAAGGCCTCGCGCGAGGCGATTTCGCTCTGCGTGTCGTCGAGCTTGACCGAGGACAGGAAATCGCTGATCGCACCGTCGTAGTTCGACACGTGATTGAACGCGGTCACCGCGAGTTCGAAGCGACGCGCTTTGGTCACGCCGCCGGCCTGCCGCAGCTCGGCGAGCAGGCCCTGGTACTGCGAGGGCTCGGTCAGGATCGCGACGTGCGCCCAGTTCTTCGCGGCGGCGCGCAGCATCGCCGGGCCACCGATGTCGATGTTCTCGATCGCGTCCTCGAGCGAGACGCCGGGCTTGGCGACGGTCTTCTCGAACGGATAGAGGTTCAGCACCACGAGATCGATCGCGTCGATGCCATGCTGGGCCATGACCGCGTCGTCCTGGCCGCGACGGCCGAGAATGCCGCCGTGGATCTTCGGATGCAGCGTCTTGACGCGGCCGTCCATGATCTCGGGGAAGCCCGTGTGCTGGCTCACTTCCGTCGCCGCGATGCCGTGGTCGACGAGCAGCTTGTAGGTGCCGCCGGTGGAGAGCAGTTCGACGCCGAGTGCGTGCAACTGCTGGGCGAGGTCGACGACGCCGGTCTTGTCCGAGACGGAAATCAGGGCGCGGCGGATCGGGCACAGCCCGGTGGAGGTGACAGTGCTCATGGTCGGGCCTTCGACAGCAAAAAATGAAGAATCGGTGAGTGAGTCGGCGCCCGATTCATGTCGTCTCGAGAGCGCCCGACGGTCGACTCAGTGTTCGGGCTTCGCGGTGATGCGGTGCTGGCGCAGCTTCTTGCGCAAGGTGGCGCGGTTGAGGCCGAGCATTTCGGCGGCACGCGATTGGTTGTGGTCGCAATAACGCAAGGTGGCGCGCAGCAGCGGCGGTTCGATCTGGCCGAGGATCATTTCGTAGAGTTCGGCCGGCGCATGACCGTTGAGGCTGCTGAAGTAGTCGTCCAAGCACTCCGACACCGAATGGCTGAGCGGTTTGATGTCGTGAGACGACTTGTAAGCAGACATGCGCGGCCCTCGGGCACTACAACTGACTTTCCTGACGGCGAGAACATCCGCCCGGGTCATGTTTTTGGGGGCGCGAATGATAGCGCCAAGTCTGGACCGAAAAAAGCCAGCACCGAAATGTGGCGACGATGTTAAAGCCGGCGTTTTTTTCGGCTCAACTCTCGAGTTCCGCGGGGCTCGGTAAATCAAGGCCTCGCGTCGCGAGCTGCTCCGAAATGAAGCGTGACCAGACCGCGTCGGGCGTCCATACCGAATACAGATCGCGCGCAGCGTCGGCCAGGTTCACGCTGCGATGCAGCACGCGCCACAGGAACACGAAAGCCGAGACGCGCAGGTTGAGCGCGCAGTGCACGAGGCGGCGACGATCGCCGAGCTGATCCATGAGCACGCGAAAGCGTTCGAAGTCTGCGGCTGTCGGATTCGCCCACTCGATCGGTAGCCAGTGGTAGTCCATGCCGGCGGCGCGCACGAGATCGCCTTCGTTGGCGAGGAAGTTCGGCGAGGTCGGCATCGCCAGATTGATGACGGCGGTGAAGCCGCTGCCCGCGAGTACCGGGAAATGTTCGGGACGTGGCTGGCCGGCCGTGAGCAGTTCCGGGCCCAGGCGACGCGGGCTGATCATCGCCGGCATGCGGCAGCGGCCGGCCAGGCGGGTCCAGCCGTCGCGGCTGACGTCGGGTTCGAATTCGATCCAGGCCTCGTAGGCGCTGCGCACTTCGTCGGCCTGGCGATCAAGCAGGCCGGCGAGCACGATCCAGCCGCCCTGGCGCACGCTGGAGCACAGCAGCGGGGCGAGCGAGATCAGCGGCTTGGCGAGAATGTTGGCGAGCACCAGATCGGCCGGGAACGGCGTGACCGATTCTTCCGGCGGCACCGTGGTGAGCCGGGCGGCGACGCCGTTGGCGGCCGCATTGTCCTGTGACGCCTGGATCGCCTGCGGATCGATGTCGTAGCCGATGGCGCTCGCGGCCCCGAGCTTGAGCGCGGCGATCGCCAGGATGCCCGAGCCGCAACCGTAGTCGAGCACGCGCCAGTGATTGATTTCGTGCGTCGCCAGCCAATCGAGGCACAGCGCAGTCGACGGATGGGTGCCGGTTCCGAACGCCAGGCCCGGATCGAGCAGCAGGGTTACCGCGCCGGGCTCTTCGATCTTCTTCTCGTGCGGGCAGACCCACAGGCGATCGCCGAACTTGATCGGCGGACAATCCTTGAGCCAGACGCGCACCCAGTCGCGATCCTCGACGAGCTCGGTTTCGATCTTCAGGTGATCGCCATCGGGCAACTGCTCGGCCAGGGCTTCGAGCACCGGCGCGATGTCGGTCTGCTCCGCGAACAGGCCGAGCGTGACCGTATTGGTCCATAGCGGGGTTTCACCCGGCGCGGGTTCGAGCACCGGATCGTCCTCGGCATCGACGAAGCTCACGGCCGATGCGCCTTGAGCCTGCAGGATCTCGTCGGCGAACTCGGGGTATTCGGTGTGGATGCGCAGCTGGAGCCAGGCCATTTTTGCGGGGGACGGGGAACGAGAGACGGGAGACGTTACAGCAGCGGCATCGCGTTAACCAACACTTCTCGATGCCTCAAGCTTTTACGTCTCCCGTCTCCCGTCTCCCGTCTCCCGGCTTTTATTCCGTCTGCCACTCCGCGAGCATGTCCGCCAGATAGTGAATGTTGTGCTCGCCGCGCTGGAACACCTTGTCGGCCATGATCCGGCGCTGCAGGTTGATGTTGGTCTCGATGCCCTCGATGATCATCTCGGACAGCGCCACCTGCATGCGCGCGATCGCCGACTGGCGCGTGTTGCCCCAGCAGATCAGCTTGCCGATCATCGAGTCGTAATGCGGCGGCACGCGATAGCCCGCGTAGATGTGCGTATCCATGCGCACGCCCGGTCCGCCCGGCGGATGGTACTTGGTGATGGTGCCGGGCGAGGGCACGAAGGTGCGCGGGTTCTCGGCGTTGATGCGGCATTCGATCGCGTGACCGCGCATGCGGATGTTGCCCTGCTTCTTCGTCAGCGGCTTGCCGTCGGCGATGCGGATCATCTCGCGAATCAGGTCGACGCCGGTGACCATCTCGGTCACCGGGTGCTCGACCTGGATACGCGTGTTCATTTCGATGAAGTAGAACTGTCCCTGGTCGTAGAGGAACTCGAAGGTTCCCGCGCCGCGATAGCCGATGCGCTTGCAGGCCTCGACGCAGAGCTGGCCGATCTGGTCGCGCTGCTCGTCGGTGACGCCCGGAGCGGTGCATTCCTCGACCACTTTCTGGTTGCGGCGCTGCATCGAGCAGTCGCGCTCGCCGAGATGGATCGCGTTGCCCTGGCCGTCGGCAAGCACCTGCACTTCGACGTGGCGCGGCGTCTCGAGATATTTCTCGAGGAACACCGTCGCATCCTTGAACGCATTGAGCGCCTCGGTGCGCGCGATGCCGATCTTGTCGATCAGCTCGGCCTCGGTCTTGACCACCTGCATGCCGCGACCGCCGCCACCGGATGCCGCCTTGATCAGCACCGGATAGCCGACCTTGGCCGCGATCGCGAGGCACTCCTCGTCGTTCTCGGGCAGGGCGCCGTCGGAGCCCGGCACGCACGGCACGCCGGCCGCGATCATCTCGGCCTTGGCGTTGGTCTTGGAGCCCATCAGGCGGATGGTTTCCGCGCGCGGACCGATGAAGCGGAAGCCCGAGCGCTCGACGCTTTCGGCGAAGTCGGCATTCTCGGACAGAAAGCCGTAGCCCGGGTGGATCGCGTCGGCCTGCGTGACCTCGGCGGCGCTGATGATGGCCGCCATGTTGAGGTAGCTCTTCTGCGCGGCCGGCGGGCCGATGCAGACGGCTTCGTCGGCCAGCAGCACGTGCTTGAGGTCGCGGTCGGCCTGCGAATACACGGCCACCGTCTTGATGCCCATTTCGCGGCAGGCGCGCAGGATGCGCAGCGCGATCTCGCCGCGGTTGGCGATCAGGATTTTCTTGATGTCTTTCATGGCGCGATGCAGCCCATCGGCTTCGTCATGGGGGCGCTTACTCGATGACGAAGAGCGGCTGGTCGAATTCCACCGGGCGCTCGTTGTCGACCAGGATGTCGACGACCACGCCGGCGCGATCGGATTCGATCTGGTTGAGCATCTTCATCGCCTCGATGATGCAGAGCGTCTGGCCGACCTTGACGGTCTGGCCCACTTCGACGAACGACTTGGCGTTGGGCGACGGCGAGCGATAGAAGGTGCCGACCATCGGCGCGCGGACCACGTGTCCGCTCGGCTTCGGCGCTTCGGCCGGGGCGGGCGCAGCGGCCGGTGTGGCAGCGGGAGCTGGGGCGGCGGCTGGAGCGACGGCTGGCTGGGCGGCCGGAGCGGCGGCCGATGCGATGTATTGCACCGGCGCGGTCTGGCGGCTGATGCGCACCGATTCCTCGCCTTCGCGCACTTCGAGCTCGGAAATTCCGGACTGCTCGACGAGCTCGATCAGCGTCTTGATTTTTCTGAGATCCATTGTGATGTCTCTTCCCCTTAAATTTGACTGTGCAGCTCAGGTGTTGTTGGACAGGCGCGCATGCGCGGCCTGTAGCGCCAGGCTGTAGCCCTGGGCGCCGAGGCCCAGGATCACGCCCGCCGCGACGTCGGACAGATACGAGTGATGGCGGAAGCGCTCTCTCGCATGCACGTTGGAGAGATGAATTTCGATGAACGGGATGCAGACCCCGAGCAGGGCGTCGCGCAGGGCGATGCTGGTGTGCGTGTACGCGCCGGGGTTGATCAGGATGAAACCGACTTTTTCATCGCGTGCCCGGTGGACCCGATCGACCAGGGCGCCTTCATGGTTGCTCTGGAAGACCGACAGCTGATGGCCGAGTGCCTGGGCTTCGCGAGCCAGCTGGGTCTCGATGTCGGCGAGCGTGGTCGAGCCGTAGACCTCGGGCTCTCGCGTGCCGAGCAGATTCAGATTGGGGCCATTCAGCAGCAGCAGATGGCTCACGTGGCGATGGTCCGTGGTCGAGAGAACCGGATTCTGCCCTAGCTCTTGGCAAAAAGCCAAATTGCCAGATTTTGCCTACACGATGGGCGCCGATGGCATGGATTTAGCCGCAGGTTGGCCGTAGCGCCACTCGACCGCTCGTTCAACCGGCCTTCGGAAGATGGCTTGCGATGAGCTTTTCGAGCTCATCCCGCTCGAACTCGCCATGCTTGCGGAACACGATTTCTCCATTCGCATCAATCAGAACGGAGTATGGAAGCGCCCCGAGCGTGTCGCCGAGCGCCTGCATCGCATCGACGATTTCGGCGTCGCCGACGAGCACCGGGTACGGGATGCCGAGCTGCGGCGCCTTGTTGCGCACGGCCTCCGGAGTATCCATCGCCGGGCCGACGATCTGCAGGCCCTGTTCGCCGAAGCGGGTCTGCATGTCGATCAGCATCGGAATTTCCTTGAGGCAGGGCGTGCACCAGGTCGCCCAGAAATTCACCAGCACGAGCTTGCCGCGAAATTCCGCGAGCGTGCGCGGCTGGCCGGTCAGGTCGGGCAGCGAGATCGCGGGCGCCTGGCCGCCCGGCTCGTCGATGACGGTGGGGCTCGCGAGATAGCGATAGGCGCCGTAGCCGCCGGCGGCCGCGACCACGCCCAGGCCGAGCACCACGGCCAGCTGCGAGAACTTGCGTGACATCAGTTGAGCTTCTCCACGGTCAGGATGCGGGTCTGCGGCGGATAGCAGACGCGGTTTTCGGCACAGCCTTGGTAACGGACGCGAACCTGCTGCGGCGCGTTGGCGACCGCGGCGCGTGCGAGCACGCTACCGCGCAGCACGCGCACGTCGCCGAAGTGGTCGTCGTGATGCGGCTCGCCATCGGGAAGCTTGAGCTTGCCGAGCCTGGCGCTCGCGGGCTGCAGGGCCTCGAGGCTGAGCTTGTCGCGATACACATAGACGCCTTTGGCGGCTTCGAGGCCGACGCTGAGCTCGCCGTTCTGCCAGACCGCGGCCTGCACCTGAATCGCCTCGTCGGCGGGCAGCAGATCGTCGTCGGTTTTGGGCTTTAGCCAGTCGACGGCGGCCGCCGGCATCGGGGTCGCCATCGACAGCGAGCCGATCAGCAGACCGGCGACCAGGCTCAGAGTGTGTTTTCGAGAACCCATGCGAGATAAGGCGTGTGTGCGGGCGTGAGCTTGACCGCGACGATTTCGGGAAGTTCGTAAGGATGATGGTCGAGCACGAAGGCCTTGAGCGCTTCGAAGCGCGATTCGGCGGTCTTGATCAGCATCAGCGACTCGTCATCGCTTCGCACTTCGTTGTTCCAGCGATAGATCGAGCGCACGGTCGGCACGATGTTCACGCAGGCGGCGAGGCGGGCGTCGACGAGCTGGGCGGCGAGGGGCTCGGCGCGCTCGGGTGGACAGCTCACGGTGACCATGAGCACAGCTTCGGATGCTTCGGTGCTCATGGCGTTGTTGGGGAGGCCAAACCAGGACAGCACGCATTGTAGAAGCCATGGGCGCGCCGCGTCACAACGCCGCTTTGCCGTGATCAGTTCTTCTCGACGAATTCGGTGCCGAACGGCAGTTCCAGCGACAGGCCGATGTTGGTCGAGCCGTCGCGCGGCTTGTTCGGATCGATGCGTGGCCAGCTGTAGCCCGCGGCCCACTCCAGATACATCCTCCGCTTGAGGAACGGATGGCGGAACAGGATGCGCGCCCCGTATTCGTAGAGCGGCTCGGGCTCGTCGGTTTCGCCACGGATGAACGCTTCGTAGGCCAGGCCACGCCGGTAGTTGAGGTTTTGGTAGAGCACCAGCGAGTTGCGCCAGTTGAGTCCTTCGCTGCGCTCGGAGATGGTGCCGATGGTGTACCAGCGCAGCAGGTGCTTGGGCGTCAGCACGTGGCTGAAATCGAAGTTCTGGGTGATGCCGAAGCCATCGCGCGTGTTCCAGAACGGGGTTGTGCGCAGGTAGGCGACGTCATTGTCATCCGAGTAGAGCATGTAGCGAACGCGCGATTGCACGAACGCGCGAGGCGAGGTCGCCCCGCGCACGCCCACGCGAAACTGCGTCTGCAGGTTGGTGCTGGAAGGCAAGGCATAGCCAAGGCCGGCGAGCCATTGGTTCTGGCCGTCGAGCGTCGGAAAGGTATCGCGCAGTTCGGAGGTCTCGGTTCGGCCGCGCACGAAGTCTTCGTCGCTGTCGCGGCCGATGAAGGCTGAAAGCCGGTCTTCCATCGTCGGCAGGTCGAACTCGACGCGCATGCGCATGCGCGAGTTGTAGCCGTCGAACTCCGACCAGGTGTTGTTGAGCTGCACGAAACCGTGCGTGCGCTTGGCTGCTTCGACGTCGCCGCCTTCGTCGCCGAACAGGCCGTCGAGCCACAGCGCGGCGGTGCAGGTGCGCTTCTGCAGCATCACGCGCGTGTCGTCGATCACCGGCACTTCGTCTTCGCTTTGGAATTCGCAGGGGTTGTTGCGTTTGCGCTCGTCCTTGAGCCGGCGCTTACGTTCTTCCTTCTCGGCTTTGGCCTGCTCGGCCGCGATCGCTTCAGGGGAGCCGGGCTCTGGCTTGTGGCGGAACACTGAGCAGGCGTTCAACAACGCGAGACAGCCGAAGATCACCAGCAGGCGTTGCCATACGAGCCGTCCAGGACGATACGACGCGCACAGGCTGCGTGATGACTGGCCCCTCATTCCCCCTGTGTCCTCCTCGTTGTGACTCTGGCTACCGGTATCGATGACCGGTTTTCGGTCCTGCCGACCGCGCGAGTCTGAATCGGCCGGCTTGATCCGGGCTGAAGATCGGACCAACGGCGGATGCGAGTCCAGCGAGGGGCAGGCTGGGCGTTTTCCCGGCAGGTTCGATCGCCGTTGCAGGCCTAGAATCTCACGACACTATCGAGGAGCGCCGTCGTGACCGACTCCAGCGAATTCGTCGTCAGCCGTCCCGCGCCGTTGCGCGACGCTCTTTTCACCGCCATCACCTCGGCCTGGCTGGCCGATGAAACCAGCTTGTTGCACCGGCTTTGCGCCCTGGCCGAGCTGCCCGCGGAGCGCGCCGCGGCCGTGCAGGCGCAAGCGGTCGACTGGGTCCGGCGCGTGCGCGCGAGGCGCGACGATCAGAGCCCGCTCGATGCCTTCATGCGCCAGTACGATCTGTCGTCCGAAGAAGGTGTGCTGCTGATGTGCCTGGCCGAGGCGCTGCTGCGCATTCCGGACGACGACACCGCCGAAGCGCTGATCGCCGACAAGCTCGCGGGCGCCGACTGGGAAAGGCATCTCGGTCGCAGCGACTCGCTGTTCGTCAATGCCTCGACCTGGGGCCTCATGCTCACCGGCAAGATCGTGCGGGTAGCGCCGCAGACCGAAGGCAATTTCAAGTCGGCGATGAACCGTCTGATCGGCCGATCGAGCGAACCGGTGATCCGGCTCGCGGTACGCCAGGCGATGAAGCTCATGGGGCATCAGTTCGTGATGGGGCGCACGATCGCCGAGGCGCTCAAGAACACGCGCGATCGCGATCAGATCCGCTACCTGCATTCCTTCGACATGCTCGGCGAAGCCGCACTCACGCAGGCCGATGCGGATCGCTATTACCAGGCGTATCGCGATGCGATCGTGGCGATCGGCAGTCGAGCCGATTCGAACCGCGACGGTGATGTGGCCGAAAGACCGGGCATTTCGATCAAGCTCTCGGCGCTGCATCCGCGCTACGAGTTCGCCAAGCGCGAGCGCGTGCTCGCCGAACTCACGCCGCGCCTGCTGGTGCTCGCGCAGATGGCGCGCGAGCAGAACATCGGCCTGACCGTCGATGCCGAAGAAGCCGATCGGCTCGAACTGTCGCTCGACGTGATCGTGCCGGTGTTCCTCGATGCCTCGCTGGCCGGCTGGAGCGGCTACGGCCTGGCCGTGCAGGCCTTCCAGAAGCGCGCGCCGGCCGTGATCGACTGGCTCGAATCGGTCGCACGCAAGGCGGGCCGCAAGCTCGCGGTTCGGCTCGTCAAGGGCGCGTACTGGGACACCGAGGTCAAGCGCAGCCAGGAGCAGGGCTTGCCGGGCTATCCGGTGTTCACGCGCAAGCCCAACACCGATGTCGCGTATCTGGCCTGCGCACGCAAGCTGCTCGCGGCGCGCGACGTGTTCTACCCGATGTTCGCGACGCACAACGCGCACACGATCGCGGCCGTGCGCAGCTTCGCGGGCGATGAGCATGCGGCGCGAGCCGCAGCGGGTTATGCAGCCTCCGTCTCGACGGCGGCGTCAGGCTATGAGTTCCAGCGCCTGCACGGCATGGGCGAGGCGCTCTACGAAGTCGTGCGCGAGCAATGGCCGGTGCCTTGCCGCGTCTATTCGCCGGTCGGCTCGCACGAAGACCTGCTGCCGTATCTCGTGCGTCGCCTGCTCGAGAACGGAGCCAACACTTCGTTCGTCAATCGCATCTTCGACGAGCAGGCGCCGCCCGAATCGCTGGTCGCCGATCCGGTTGCGCAGGTCGCCGAGTTGCCGGTCAAGACCCATCCGAGTCTGCCGCTGCCGCGCGATCTCTACGGCGCCGCCCGACGCAATTCGGAAGGCTTCAACTTCGCCGACGAAGCGGGCGTGGCGGCGCTCGCGCAGGCGCTGCGTTCGGCTGCGGTTCCGACGCAGGCCGCGTCCCTGCTCGCCGAGGGTTTGCCGAACTCCGGGCCGCGTTATGCGATCACCGATCCGTCGGACCGCCGTCGTCGCTTCGGCGAATGGATGGCGCTCGACGTCGCCACGGTGCCGGCGGTGCTGTCGGCCGCGGCAAGAGCGCAACCGGCCTGGGCTGCGACGCCGGTCGCGCTGCGCGCCGATGCGCTCGATCGCGCCGCCGACCGGCTCGAAGCGCGTCGCGCCGAATTCCTGCACCTGCTCGTGCGCGAAGCCGGCAAGACCTTGCCCGACGCGATGGCCGAAGTGCGCGAGGCCGCCGATTTCCTGCGCTACTACGCGACACATGCGCGTCGTCTGTTGTCGACGCCCGAAGTCATGAACGGCCCCACCGGCGAACACAACGAACTGCAGCTGCATGGCAAGGGCGTGTTCGTCTGCATTTCGCCATGGAACTTCCCGCTCGCGATCTTCACGGGCCAGATCGCGGCCGCGCTGGTCTGCGGCAATGCGGTGGTCGCCAAGCCGGCCGAGCAGACCAACCTGATCGCGGTGCAGATGGTGCGCCTGCTGCACGAGGCCGGCGTGCCGGCCACCGTGCTGCAATGCGTGCTCGGCGACGGCGAGGTCGGCGCCGCGCTGTGCGCCGGCGTGGGCATCGCCGGCGTGGTGTTCACCGGCTCGGTCGAAGTGGCGCAGGCCATCAATCGCCAGCTCGCCGCAAGGCCCGGCGCGATCGCCACGCTGATCGCCGAAACCGGCGGCCAGAACGCGATGATCGTCGATTCGTCCGCCTTGCCCGAGCAGGTCGTCAAGGACGCGATCGCATCGGCCTTCCACTCGGCCGGCCAGCGCTGCTCGGCCCTGCGCGTGCTCTACGTGCAGGAGGAGATCGCCGACAAGGTCGAGCAGATGCTGCGCGGGGCGATGCAGGAACTCGCTGTCGGCGATCCGGGCCTGCTCGAAACCGACGTCGGCCCGGTCATCGACGACGCCGCGCTCGCACGGCTCAAGCGGCATGCGGACGAGCTGCGCTGGCAGGGGCGCATCGTCGCCGAAGTGGCGTTGCCACAGGCCTGCGCGCACGGAACCTATTTCGCGCCGACGGTGGCGAGGATCGAGGACATCGAGCAGCTCGACGGCGAGTATTTCGGCCCGATGCTGCACTTGGTGCGCTATCGCGCGAAGGAT
The DNA here is from genome assembly GCF_000271305.1 of Hydrocarboniphaga effusa AP103. Classification (GTDB taxonomy): domain Bacteria; phylum Pseudomonadota; class Gammaproteobacteria; order Nevskiales; family Nevskiaceae; genus Hydrocarboniphaga; species Hydrocarboniphaga effusa. The sequence continues at coordinate 248,800 of NZ_AKGD01000001.1, read as the reverse complement.
CTCGACCAGGTGATCGACGCGATCAACGCGACCGGCTACGGGCTCACGCTCGGCGTGCATTCGCGCATCGAAACCACCTGGCGGCGCGTGCAGGCGAGGGCGCGGGTCGGCAACTGCTACATCAATCGCGGCATGACCGGCGCGGTCGTCGGCGTGCAGCCGTTCGGAGGCGAGGGTCTGTCGGGAACGGGCCCGAAGGCGGGCGGGCCGCATTATTTGCTGAGGTTCGTGACCGAGCGGACCTTGACGGTGAATACGGCGGCGGTGGGTGGGAATGCGCGGCTGCTGGCGGGTGGTTGAAGGTTGGCAATGTCGAGCTGGACTGCCGTTCCTCTCTCCCGCTTGCGGGAGAGAGTCCTCGCGACAGCGAGGGAGAGAGGGGCTTTGTTCGTGGGCGCTCCGCTCGGGCTTCGTTGTGAACTTAGAGTTTCGACCTCGCCGGTCGGGCCCTACTTCTCTTTGCTCGTGCATCGATCCGTAGGCTAGAGAAAGCACGCCCCGAAGTCCGCGCCCGTTTGTCGGTTCCCGACAAACGGGCCCCCCGGCTGAAGCGCCGTGCTCGGGGTCGCTTCGACGCGACATCCTGTCGCGGCGAAGCTCAGCCGGCCGTCCTGGCCGGCTGAGCCGCTGCGCGCGACGCTTCAGCCGGCGCTGCCAGGGGTTGAACCTCTACAGCCACGGCAACGGCACAGTGACTCGCGCTGTTGTCGGTCTTGTCTTGGCAATGCAGTCTTCGGCCTCTACCATTCCGGCCCCCTGGTAGTCAGGGCAGTCCCAGTGACGCATCAGACGTCACGGCTTGCCCGAGAGGCGTCATGAAATCCTTCACCGTTCGGAGCCTCGTTCGCGAGGCCCGGGATAACCTGTTTCTCGCTGCGCCCCTGATCGCGGCCCAGCTGTCCTTCGTCGGCATGCATACCGTCGACACGATCATGGCCGGGCAGCTCGGCGAGACCGCGCTGGCGGCCGTCGCGGTCGGGGCCAATGTCTGGTTCCTGAGCTTCATCGTGTTCATGGGCCTGTTCATGTCGGTGTCCCCGATAGTGGCCCAGCGCGTCGGAGCCGGCCGCTTCGCGGCCGAGACCGGCGATTTCCTACGCAACACGCTGTTGCTCGCGGTCGGGCTCGGCCTGTCGTGGACCGCGATCGTGCATCTGATCGCCCATCCGGTCATGAGCCGGCTCGGCCTGAGTGCGGAAACGGCGCGGATCGCCGAGGCTTACCTGCGCACGATCTCCTACGGCGCGATTCCGTTCTGCCTGTGCTTCGCCCTGCGCAACGGCTGCGAGGGCCTGGGCGTGACGCGGGTTCCGCTGATCGCCGGCCTGGTGGGGCTCGGCACCAACATCGCGGTGAACTTCCCGCTCATGTACGGGGCCTTCGGCTGGCCCGGATTCGGAGCGGTTGGAACCGCCTGGGGAACGGTCGTCGCGATCAGCGCAATGCTCAGCGTCTACCTGGTCTGCTACCGCTTGGAGCCGACGCTGGCCGGGCTGCGGTTATATGCACACGCGCCACGCTGGAGGCCCGAGCTCTGGGAGATCTTCCGGCTCGGCGCGCCGATCGCCGCGACCGTGATCGCCGAAGCCTGGCTGTTCAATCTCGGCGGGCTGCTGATGGCGCGCTTCGGCGACACCGTGGTGGCCGCGCACCAGGTGGCGCTGAACTTCGCCTCGCTGGCCTTCATGGTGCCGCTGTCGATCGGGCTGGCGACGACGATCCGCGTCGGCCAGAAAGTCGGCGCGCGCGATACCGGGGCGGCGACCTTGAGTGGCTATGCGGGCATCTGGCTCGGCGCGGCGTTCGCACTGCTGTCGGCGGGGATCATGGTGCTGCTGCCGGGCGCCATCGTCGGGCTCTACACGAAGGTGCCCGAGGTCTCCGAGCTCGCGGTGCGCTTTCTCGGCTTCGCGGCGCTGTTCCAGATCTTCGACTGCGTGCAGGCCACGGCCAACGGGGCGCTGCGAGGGTTCAAGGACACGCGTGTGCCGATGGCGGTGACCCTGGTCGCGTACTGGTTCGTCGGCCTGCCGGTCGCCGCGCTGGTGTCGTTCCATACGCCGATCGGCCCCGCAGGCGTATGGTGTGGCTTCATCGCCGGGCTGTCGGTTGCGGCGGTCGGACTGGTGTTGCGCTTCCGTCGCCGGACGCGCCGACTGGCGTTCGATCGCAGTGGTTCTGTTCTTATGACTTGATCTTCCTTGTCAAGGAAGGAATAAGAGCCGAGGCTCGGCGGTCTCAGGAATCTGGCTGAACAGCCTGATACCGGTTCGACTGACAAGGAGATGAGCATGACCCTGCAACTCGGCGATATCGCCCCCGATTTTGAAGCGGACACCACCGAAGGCCGTGTGTCGTTCCACCAATGGCTCGGCAATTCCTGGGGCGTGCTGTTCTCGCACCCCAAGAACTACACGCCGGTCTGCACCACCGAGCTCGGCTACACCGCCAAGCTCAAGCCGGAGTTCGACAAGCGCAACGTCAAGGCCATCGGCCTGTCGGTCGACGAGCTCAAGGATCACGAGGGTTGGAGCAAGGACATCGCCGAGACGCAGGGAACGCCGCTGAACTTCCCGCTGATCGCCGATCCGGACTTCAAGGTGGCCAATCTGTACGGGATGATCCACCCGAACGCCTCGGACCGTTTCACCGTGCGCTCGGTGTTCGTGATCGACCCGAACAAGAAAGTGCGCCTGACGCTGACCTATCCGGCCAGCACGGGCCGCAACTTCGACGAGATCCTGCGCGTGATCGACTCACTGCAGCTCACCGACCAGTACAAGGTGGCGACGCCGGTGAACTGGAAGCCCGGCGACGACGTGATCATCGTACCGTCGGTCAATAACGAGGACGCAAAGAAACTGTTCCCAGGCGGATGGAACGAGATCAAGCCCTACCTGCGCGTGGTGCCGTCGCCGAAGCGCTGAGCCGGCACGCGGCACGGTTTCGACAGACGGGTGCCGGCCTTCGGCGCCCGGTGCGTAAAAACGGCGCCGGTGGCGCCGTTTTTTTGTCCATCATGCACACCCGACCGCTGTCACTCGCTGTGGAGAAGGCCATGCCGGCACGAAAGCCAATGATCGAGGGCGGCTGCAAGCCCACGCTGCTGCAGATCGTTCTGAGCGTTCTGGCGGCGTTCTTCGGAGTCCAGAACAGCCGCAATCGGGCCCGTGATTTCACGCATGGCAGCGCCATCCCCTTTGTCCTTGTCGGTATTTTACTGACGTTGCTGCTGGTCGGATTCCTGACCCTGCTGGTGAGGTTTGTGGCTTCGGTCCCAGGCTGATGGTGTGGCCCGCTTTCGGACGTAACTTGGATAACCGATATAAAAGAAGGAGTTCCGTTCAGCTTCTGTAGGAATATTGATATATCGAAATGAAAAGGCCGCGTGTAGCCTCTGAACGGTCGGTGAATATGCGAACCGGCAAATAAACTTACATATCAATAAGCGCTCACACGCCGAGGCCGCCCTTTTTCATGGCTGGACACAATCTCGTTTTCATCGTCATGGACAGCTGCCGGTTCGACAGCTATCAGCGCGCCAAGCGTCCGAACATGGATCGCATTGGAGCCGGTAGCCGCCGGTACTCCTATGCCTCCTGGACTTCGCCGTCGCACTACACCTATCTCATGGGAATGGTTCCGCATGAGAGCCCGCAGGGCGTCTTCGCTTCCGAGGTCTACAAGAAAGAATTCAGCCAGTGGGTCGGCCGGCTCGGCATCGCCGACCTGTCGTTCAAGAGCTTCGTGCCGCAGCTTTCGCTGCCCAAGGTGCTCAAGGACAACGGCTATCGCAACGTCGCGCGCGTGTCGATGCCGGTGCTCAATCCGTTCTCGCATCTGAACAAGCATTTCGACGACTACAAGCTCATGGCGAACCACAGCGATTTCGCCGGCATGGTCGAGGAGATCGAGTTCTACGATGACGAGCCCAGCTTCCATTTCCTGAACCTGGGCGAGACGCATTACCCCTACATGCTCGATCCCAAGTCGCTGCCGCACATCTCCGGCGTGCACGGCGTGTTCAAGCGCATGGATGACGAACTCGGGCATGCCAGCGACGACCGGTTCTTCGACGATGACCAGATGAAGGATCTGCATACCCAGCAGGTCAAGACCGTCGAATACGTCGATCAGGTGCTCGGCGCGCTGATCTCGAAAGCGCCCGTCGATACGCATTTCATCATCACCGCCGATCACGGCGAGTGTTTCGGTGAAGGGGGCTATTTCGGCCACGGTCCGATCGTGCACGAGAAGGTGCTCGAAGTGCCGTTTCTGGAAGGTCGCAAGCGATAGCGCAAAAGGCGTTTGCGGCCAGCGACGGCCGCTTGCGGCGTCGGCTGTTGCGTCTGATTGGTAGGGTGGTGTCATGAGCGAACCAAGCTTCGATGTCCTTGCATTGGCCCCCGCAGCCTGGGCGCATCCCGGAGTCGCCGTGTCGGCGGCGCGAGCGGGCGGCGTCGGTCTGCTGGATCTCGAGTTCTGCACCGACGCGGGGCTCGCGCATGCGAACTTCGCGCGACTGCTGAGCGCCACGTCGGGCTCCGTCGGCCTGCATGTTCCGGCCGCGCAATTCGAACTCGCGCGCGACTTGCTCGCGCATGCGGGCGAGCGCGCGCTGACCGTGCTGCTCTCGGGGCCGTTCGACGGCTTGAAGTCGCTCGACGGGGCCGTGCTTGCGCATCACCGCACGTGGCTGCAAGTCACGCGGGCCGACGATCTCGACGTGCAGCTCGCGGCGCTGCCGAAGGTCACCGGCCTCGTCGCCAAGGGCCATGAGGCTCCGGGCTGGGTCGGTGAGGATTCGAGCTACATCCTGATCCAGAAACTCCTGCGCAAGACCTCGCTGCCGATCTATGTGCGCGGCGGCGTCGGCCTGCACACGGCGGCCGGTTGTCGTGCGGCCGGCGCGGCCGGCGTGGTGCTCGACGATCAGGTTCTGCTGCTCGACGATTCGGCGCTGCCCGAAAGCCTCAAGAACGAACTCGCGCGCCTGGTCGGTGCCGAGACGCGGCTGTTCGGCGAGCTCATCGATGCGCCCTGCCGCGTTTATGCCAAGCCCGCTGCGGCACAGCTCAAGCACGCTGACGCGGATGCAAGGCTCGCCGAAGCCGGAACGCTGGCGATCGAATCCTGGCGGCAGGCCCTCGACGCGCGCATCGGCTGGGACGAAGCCTCGCTGCTTCCGGTGGGCCAGGGCATCGGTGCCGCGGCGATCTATCGCGCGCGTTTCAAGCGCATCGGACGCCTGATTCAGGCCTTGCGCAAAAGCAGTTTCGACGCGCTGCGGCAGGCTGCCGAACTCGGTCATCTGGCCGAAGGCAGCGCGCTCGCGCAATCGCAGGGCACGCGCTATCCGCTCGCCCAGGGGCCGATGACGCGCGTCTCCGACAGCCCGGCTTTCGCGGCGAGCGTGACCGAAAACGGCGCGCTGCCGTTTCTCGCGCTCGCGCTGATGCGCGGTGACCAGGTGCTCGACATGCTCGAGCAGACCGCGGCGCTCGCGGGCGATCGCGCCTGGGGCGTCGGCATGCTCGGCTTCATTCCGCAGGCCCTGCGCGACGAGCAGTGCGAGGCGATCTGGAAGTGCAAGCCGCCGTATGCGCTGATCGCGGGCGGGCGTCCGGACCAGGCCGCGGCTTTCGAATCGCGCGGCATCAAGACCTACATCCACGCGCCGGCGCCGGCGCTGCTCAAGATGTATCTCGAACAGGGCGCCAAGCGCTTCGTGTTCGAAGGCCGCGAATGCGGCGGCCATATCGGCCCGATCGCGAGTTTCCCGCTGTGGGAGCAGATGATCGAGGTGCTGCTCGAGAACGTGAAGCCCGGCAGCGAAGCCGACATTCACCTGCTGTTCGCGGGCGGCATCAGCGATGCGCGCTCGGGCGCGATGCTCGCCGCGCTGACGGCGCCGCTCGCCGCGCGTGGCATGAAGGTCGGCGCGCTGATGGGCACCGCGTATCTGTTCACGCACGAGATCGTCGCCACTGGCGCGATCGTGCAGGGCTTCCAGGAGCAGGCCGTGGCCTGCGCGCGCACCGTCAATCTCGAAACCGGGCCGGGCCATGCGACGCGTTGCGCGGACACGAAATTCGCGCACGACTTTTTCGAGGCGCGCCGCGCGCTCATGCGCGAGAACCGCAATGCCGACGAGATTCGAGACACGCTCGAAGACCTGAACCTCGGCCGTTTGCGCATCGCCTCCAAAGGCAAGAACCGCGACGAGTCCGGCAAGGTCGTCGACATCGATCCGGCGCAGCAGCTGACCGATGGCATGTACATGATCGGCCAGGTGGCGACGCTCACCGATGCGCCGCTGTCGATCGCCGAACTGCACGATCGCGTCAGCAACGGCGGCCACGCGCTGTTGCAGCGGTTCGACGACGCGGTCTCGGTCCGGATCGAAAAGGCGCAGCCGAGCGACATCGCGATCGTCGGCATCGGCCTGATGCTGCCGAAGGCGCAGGACGCCGAAGCGTATTGGGACAACGTGCTCGGCAAGGTCAACGCGATCACAGAAGTGCCGCGCGATCGCTGGGACTGGCGCCTGTACTTCGACGCCGACCGCAACGCCAAGGACAAGATCTACAGCAAGTGGGGCGGCTTCATCGACGAGGTGCTGTTCGACCCGACGCGCTACGGCATTCCGCCGAACTCGATGAAGTCGATCGATCCGCTGCAGCTGCTCACGCTCGAAGCGGTCAATCGCGCGCTCGAAGACGCCGGGCTCGACCAGAGCCATGCGGATTTCGATCGCGAGCACACCAGCGTGATTCTCGGTGCGAGCGGAGGCGCGGGCGACCTCGGCCTGCAATACGGCGTGCGCTCGGAGCTTCCGCGCTTCGTCGCCGATCTCGATGCCGACGCCTACAAGCGCCTGCCCGAGTGGAGCAACGAATCCTTCGCCGGCGTGCTGCTCAATGTGGCCGCGGGCCGCGTCACCAACCGCATGGATTTCGGCGGGCTCAACTTCACGATCGACGCGGCCTGCGCCTCGTCGCTCGCGGCGCTGTCGATGGCCTGCAACGAACTCGAATCGGGGCGCAGCAACGTCGCCATCACCGGCGGCGTCGACACCGTGCAGAGCCCCTATGGCTTCATGTGCTTCGCCAAGACCGGCGCGCTGTCGCCCGATGGCAAGGCCAAGGCTTTCGACAAGAAGGCCGACGGCATCGTGATCTCGGAAGGCGTCACGATGGTGGTGCTCAAGCGCCTGGCCGACGCCGAAGCCGCGGGCGATCGCATCTATGCGGTGATCAAGGCGGTGGCCGGATCGAGCGACGGCAAGGCGCTCGGCATGACCGCTCCGCGTCCGGACGGGCAGATTCGCGCGCTCAACCGTGCTTACGGCAAGGCCGGCTTCTCTCCCGCGACGCTCGGCATGCTCGAAGCGCACGGCACCGGAACCGCCGTCGGCGACAAGGCCGAAGCGGAGACGATCACGCGCGCGCTGAAAGCGCATGGCGCGTCGGCGAAAACGGTCGCGCTCGGCTCGGTGAAAACCATCCTTGGCCACACCAAGGCCAGCGCGGGTATCGCGGGCCTGGTGAAACTCGCGCTCTCGCTGCATCACCGCGTGCTGCCGGCGCACGCCAATGTCGACGATCCTCTGGATGCGATCGCCGAGCAATCCTCGCCGGCCTTCCTGCTCAAGGAGCCCAAGCCCTGGCTCGCGAACGTCGATGGAACGCCGCGTCGCGGCGGTGTCTCCGCGTTCGGTTTCGGCGGCACCAATTTCCATGCGGTGCTCGAGGAGTATCGCGACGGCATGGCGCACGCCGAAGTGCCGGGCGCTCGCAGCTGGACGCAGGAACTCATCGTGTTTCGCGCGGCCGATGCGGCGAGTCTCAAGGCCGATGTCGAACGCGTACTCGAACTCGCGAAAGCCGGCCCGCGACTCAAGCTTGCGCTGCTCGCCGCGAGCCTTGCTCGTGAAGCCGACCGCAAGCGGGGCTCGCGTGCGCTGCTCGCGTTCGCGACGCGCAATCGCGCCACGCTGATCGCCGATCTCGAACTCGCGCTCGCCAGACTCGCGGGCGATGCCAAGCCGCTGCCGCCGCACATCAAGCTCGCGCTCGAGCGTCCGCTCACGGCGCCGACGCTCGCCTTCGTGTTTCCGGGGCAGGGCGCGCAGTACGTCAACATGGGCCTGGAGTCCGCGCTGTTCGTCGAAGAACTGCGCTCCGCGCTCGAACGCGCCGATCGCACGCTCGCGACGCTGTTGCCCGAGCGCTTGTCGCGCCGCGTCTGGCCGGAGTCCGCGTTCAATGCGGCCATCGAGGTCGCGCAGCAACAGCAACTGACCGATACCCGTTACGCCCAGCCGGCGATCGGCACGCTCTCGCTCGGCTATCTCAATCTCGCGCGCCGGCTCGGCTTGCAGGCGGTTGCGACGGCCGGTCACAGCTATGGCGAATTCGCGGCGCTGCATGCGGCCGGTGTGATCGACGAAGCCGATTTCCTCAAGCTCTCGGCCACGCGCGGCAGCGTGATGGCCGCAGCGGCAAGCAGCGGAACGCCGGGCGGCATGGCGGCGGTCTCCGCTGCGCGCGACAAGGTCGCCGATGCGATCGCGGCATTCGCGGGTGTGAAAGTCGCCAATCACAACGCGCCCGAGCAGACCGTCATTTCGGGCCCGGCGGCGCAGATCGATGCGGCCGTCGCGGCCTTGTCGGCTGCCGGCTTGCGGGTGACCCGGCTGCCGGTTTCGGGCGCTTTCCATACCGAACTCATGGAGCCCGCGAAAGCGCCGCTGTCGGCGGCGATCGCCGACGCCAGCTTCAACGCGCCGACGATCGCGGTGTACTCGAACGGTAGCGGTGCGCGCTATCCGGAATCGATCGCCGCGATGCGCGCCCAGCTCGATGCGCATCTGCTATCCAGCGTCGAGTTCGTGCGCGAGATCGAGGCGATGTACGCCGATGGCGTGCGCGTGTTTCTCGAACTCGGTCCCAAGAGCATTCTGAGCAACATGATCGGCGCGACGCTCGCCGGTCGCGATGCGCGCTGCGTGTCGCTCGACGGGCAGGGCGGTGGTTTGCGCGGCCTGCTGTCGGGCCTTGCCGACTTGCTCGCGGCCGGTGTCGATTTCGAACTTTCGCGCTTGTTCGCGGGACGCCCGATCGAAGCCCTGCCGCTCGCTCGCGTCGCCGAGCTCGCCAAGCCCGCGACGGTCAAGCCCACCGCCTGGTATCTGTCGGGCGGCTATGCGCGCCCGCATGCCGACCCGATCAAGCGTACCGGCGTCGAGCCGCCGATGACGCTCGAAAAGGCCGCCGAGGCCAAGCAGGCGATCGTGCAGAAGATCGCCGATTCGCTGCCGAAGCCAGAGCCTGTCGTCGTGCAGGCAGCGGCTCCCGTTTCGGCGCCGGTTCACGCTCCGGCGATGCCGGTTGCGGCGTCGGCGCAAAGCGGCGATGCGCTCGCGGCGTATCACGAAACCATGCGCCAGTTCCTGAGCTTGCAGGAACGCGTGATGGCGCAATTCCTCGGTGGTTCTGCCGCGCCTGCGGCGATGCCGATGGCGGCTCCGGTGCAGATGCCTGTGCATGTGGTGGCGCCTGTGCAGGTTCCCGTTGCTGCGCCGGTTCAAATTCCGGCACCGGTCGTCGTGGTTGCTCCTGCCGTGATGGTTGCAGCCGTGCCGACACCGGCAGCATCCGCAGCGCCGACGCTCGACACCGCAGCGCTTTCCGCGATGCTGCTGCGTCTGGTCGCCGATCGCACGGGGTATCCGGAAGACATGCTGTCGCTCGATGCCGATCTCGAAGCCGAGCTCGGCATCGATTCGATCAAGCGTGTCGAGATCGCCGGCAGCTTGCAGAAGGCGCTGCCGGCCGCACTCGGCGAGGCGATGCAATCGCAAATGGAGCGCTATACGCGCGCCAAGACCTTGCGTGCGATCGTCGAGCCGCTCGCAGGCATCGCCTCGACCTTGCTGCCGGCCGCAGCGACGTCGATCGCGGTGACGCAGTCGGTTGCGTCGACGATGCCTTCCCCGGCGGCTCCGCCTGTTTCGATCGACGTACAGGCCTCGCTGCTCAAGCTCGTCGCCGATCGCACGGGCTATCCGGAAGACATGCTGTCGCTCGATGCCGATCTCGAGGCCGACCTCGGCATCGATTCGATCAAGCGCGTCGAGATCGTCGGCGCGTTCCAGAAATCGCTGCCGGCTTCGGTTTCCGAAGCCTTGCAGTCGCAGATGGAGAAGCTCACGCGGGCGAAGAACCTGCGCAGCATCGTCGATGCCGTGCAGCCGCTGCTGTCCTCCGCGGTGCCGGTCTCGATCACGGTCTCCGTGACGGCTCCCGCGCCGCTCGCAGTTGCGGCCGCCGTCTCGTTCGATGCGCGCGACCTGCTGCTGACGATCGTCGCCGATCGCACCGGCTACCCGTCCGAAATGCTTGCGCTCGATGCGGACCTCGAAGCCGATCTCGGCATCGATTCGATCAAGCGCGTCGAAATCGTCGGCGCGCTGCAGAAGCAGCTGCCGACCGAGATCGGCGCTGCGATGCAGGCCGCGATGGAAAGCTTCACGCGCGCCAAGTCGCTCGCGACGATCCTCGAACGCCTGTCCGCGCTCGGTGCTTCGTCGCCCGCATCGGCGGCCGTCGCCGCGGCGCCGGTCATCGTGCAGGCGAGCGTTGCGACGAGCTTCGATGCGCGCGAACTGCTGCTGGGCATCGTCGCCGATCGCACCGGCTACCCGGCGGAAATGCTTGCGCTCGACGCGGATCTCGAAGCTGATCTCGGCATCGATTCGATCAAGCGCGTCGAGATCGTCGGCGCGCTGCAGAAGCAGCTGCCGACCGAGATCGGCGCTGCGATGCAGGCCGCGATGGAGAGTTTCACGCGGGCCAAGTCGCTCGCGATCATTCTCGAACGCATCGCTGCCCTGGGCTCCGGGTCCGCTGCGCCGAGCATCCCGAGTGCACCGATCCCGACGGCTGCGAGCGAACCCGTCGTCGCGCAAGCCGCCGACGTGCCCCGATACGTGATCCGCCCGCGTCCGGCTCCGCTGACCGGCGCCCGCGTAAAGCTGAGCGGTCCGGTCATCGTCGCAGGCGGACGCGATGCCATCGTGCTGCCACTGATCAGGCGGCTCGAGAGCGCCGGGCTCAAGCCGATCCGCCTCGATGCGATCGATGCGGCGACGCTGGCGTCCTCGGTCGCCCGCATTCGCGCGGAACACGGCGTCATCGCTGGCGTGATTCATCTGCACGGCTTGTCCGAAGACCAGCCGCAGACGCTCGTCGAATGGCAGCAGCTCGGCGAGCGCAGCGTGATTTCGCTGTTCCGCCTGCTGCAGCCGATCGGCGAGGGGCTCGCGAACATTCGCGTGATCGCCGCGAGCCGTCTCGGCGGAACCTTCGGCCGCGATGCGGTCGGCCCCGGCACGCCGCTCGCGGGCGGCCTCAACGGCATGCTCAATTGCGTGCGCGACGAGTATCCGCAAGCGACTTTGCGCGCGGTCGACTTCAACGGCCAGACCGACGACACCATCGCCTCGCATCTCGCCGACGAGCTGCTCGCCGACGATCGCAGCGTCGAAGCCGGCCACACCGGCGATGCGCGCTACAGCGTGGCGACCGTCGAAGAAGCGCTGGCCGACACGCCGTTCGCACCGCATCTGCAACCCGCTGCGGATTGGGTCGTGCTGGCGACCGGCGGTGCGCGCGGTATCACCGCCGAGCTGCTCGAAGAAATGGTGGTTCCGGGCATCACGCTCGTGCTGCTCGGCCGCACGCCGGAGCCGGCACCTGAATCATCAATTTTTGGGGGCGCCATCGCGAGCGCGACCGACCCGGCCTCGCTCAAGCGCGTGCTGATCGAGCAGATGCGCGAGCGCGGTGAAATGCCCAAGCCCGTCGAGATCGATCGCGCGGTACAGAAGATCCTGACCGAGCGCGAAGTGCGCGCGAACCTGCAACGCCTGCGTGCCAAGGGGGCGACCGTCGGCTACTTCGCCTGCGACGTGCGCAACGAGGCGGCGTTCGGCGGCGTGATCGATGGCATTTACGCGAACTATGGCCGCATCGACGCGGTGCTGCATGGCGCGGGCGTGATCGAGGACAAGCGCATCGCCGACAAGTCCGACGATTCGTTCGCGCGCGTGCTCAACACCAAGCTCGATTCGAGCTTCATCCTCACGCAGAAGCTCAGGCCCGAAACGCTCAAGCTGCTGGTGTTCTTCACCTCGGTCGCGGGTCGCTACGGCAATCGCGGGCAGATCGACTACGCCGCCGCCAACGAGGCCTGCAATCGCCTGGCCTGGACGCTGTCGCGTCGCTGGCCCGAAACGCGCGTGATCGCGGCGAACTGGGGACCGTGGGACGCCGGCATGGCGAGCGAAGGCGTGAAGCGCCAGTTCCGCGAGCGCGGCATCGAGCCGATTCCGGTCGACGGCGGACGCCGCTACTTCCTGCGCGAGCTCGCCTGCGGACCCAAGCACGAAGTCGAACTCGTGATCGGCAAAGGGCCTTGGCAGCAAGCCGAAGTGGCGAGCGTGTCGAGCAAGGCGGCGGCTTCGCAGTATCCGCTCGTGCGTGGCCCTTTGCGCATGGGCGCGGGCGGCGCGCTCGTGCTCACGCATCGCTTCGGGCTCGACAGCGATCCCTATCTCGGCGATCACATGATCGACGGCAAGCCCGTTCTGCCTGCAGCGGCTGCGACCGAATGGGTCGCGCAGGTCGTCGGCCAGGGCTGGCCGGGCTGGCAGGTCGCCGAAGTACAGGAGCTGCGCACGCTGGCCGGCGTGGTGCTCGAACCCGGCGCGACGCGCGAGATCGAAATCCGCGCCAAGGCCACGAGCCATTCGGGCCCCGGCGAGCAGACCGTGACGGTCGATATCGCCGATCCAACGCGCAAGGCGCCGCTGTATCGCGCCTCCGTACGGCTCGTCGAACATCTCGAGGCGCCCGTCGTCGATGTGCCGCAGCCGATAGCAGGCCTGCGCATGGACCCGCATCAGACCTACGAGCGCATGCTGTTCCATACCGGTCGTTTCCGCCTGTTGACCGGGATCACGGCGGTGGCGCCGGCCGGCGTCGATGCGATGGTGTCGCCGAGTTCGCTTGGCGAGTGGATCGATGCCGAGGGCGAGTGGCTGTTCGACCCGGGCCTCATCGACGTGGCCGCGCAGCTCGCCTGGATCTGGGGACGCACGCACAGGCAGCAATCGGCGCTGCCGAGCCGCTTCGGACGTGTGCTGCGCGTGCCGGGCCTGCCGAAGCCCAAGGGCTCGCTGTCGCTGCGCTTCCGCATCAAGCCGGCCGATCACGATCAGGCGGTGCGCTACGATGCGGTGTTCATCGACGAAGAAGGGCGAGTGCGACTGGCGATGCTCGATGCCGAAAGCACCTTGAGCGCCGCGCTCAATCGCATCGGCAGCGAGCGTCTTTGATGGCCGCTCCGGTCGACATCGCGATCATCGGCCTGTCGGGCTGCTACGCGGGCGCGGCCAACGCGCAGCGCTATTGGCAGAACATTCTCGACAAGGTCGATGCGGTGGCGCCCGCGGATGAGGAGTGGACGCGTCACTTTCTCGACCGCGATCACTGGCAGCAGCGCAACGATCGCATCTACACGAACCGTGGCGGCTTTTTGCGCGATCTCGCGGTGATCGATCCGACCGAATATGGCGTGATGCCGAGCCAGGCCGACGGCGGCGACCCCGATCATCTGCTCGCCTTGAAGCATGCGGGCGATGCGCTCGCCGACGCGGGCTATCGCAAGAAGGATTTCGATCGCCAGCGCGCCGGCGTGATCCTCGGCCGCGGCACCTACACCAATCGCGGCCAGGCCAATGTGCTCGCGCATGCGCTGTTCGTCGACGAGCTGATGGATGCGGTGCGCGGCCTGCGGCCTGATTTTTCCGAAGCCGAAATGCGCGATCTGCATGCCAGGCTCAAGCAGCAGCTGCCGCCTTACAGCGGCGAACTCGTCGGCCAGCTCACGCCGAACGTCATCACCGGTCTGATCTGCAATCGTCTCGATCTGATGGGTCCCAACTACATCGTCGACGCGGCCTGTGCTTCGACGATGATGGCGCTCGACCAGGCGGTGCGCGAACTCGTCACCGGGCGCTGCGATCTGATGATCACGGGCGGCGTGCAGGCGCAGACGCCGCCGCAGCTCTATGTGCAGTTCACGCAGATCAAGGCGCTGTCGAACGGCCAGCTGCGTCCGTTCCAGAAAGGCCATTCGGGCACCTTGCTCGGTGAAGGCGTCGGCATGCTCGTGCTCAAGCGCCTTGCCGATGCCGAGCGCGACGGCGATCGCGTCTACAGCGTCATCAAGGGCATCGGCGTGGCGTCGGACGGTCGCGCCAAGGGCCTGCTGACGCCGCGGCCAGAAGGCGAAGTGCTCGCGATGCGCCGCGCCTACGAATCGAGCGGCATCGATCCGCATACGATCGATCTCATCGAAGCGCATGGCACCGGCACCGATGTCGGCGATCGCACCGAGATCGACACGCTCAAGGCGATCTACGGCGGCCGCGGCATCGGCCCGCAGATCGCGATCGGAACGGTCAAGTCGATGATCGGCCATTGCCTGCCGGCATCGGGCTCGGCTTCGCTGATCAAGACCGCGCTCGCGCTGCATCACAAGGTGCTGCCGCCGACGCTCTGCGACGAGCCCGATCCGGAATTGCGGCTCGACCAGTCGCCGCTGTATCTGAATACCGAAACGCGCCCGTGGGTGCACGGCAAGTCGCATGCGCGTCGGGCCGGCGTGAATGCCTTCGGCTTCGGCGGCATCAACGCGCACGTGATTCTCGAGGAATATCGCGGACCGTCGAAGACGCAGGTGCAGGTTCTGCACCGTCCTGCACCGACCGAACTCGTATTGCTCGCTGCGAATTCGCCCGCCGAACTCGCGAGCAAGGCAGCCGCGATGCTCAGGCACGTCGAAGCCGGCGCCGACCTCGCGGTGCTCGCCAAGGCCAGTGTCGCGCAGACCGCGGGCGCGCATCGTCTCGCGATCGTCGCAGACGACATCGCCGATCTCGGCAAGAAGCTCGCGCAGGCGATCGACAAGCTGCAGCGTGCGGATGCCAAGCCGTTCAAGACGCGCTCGGGCCTGCACTACGGAACGGGCGCCGCGCCCGGAAAACTGTGCTTCGTCTATCCGGGCGAAGGTGCGCAGTACCCCAACATGCTCGCCGATCTGTGCCTGCAGTTTCCGCAGGTGCGCGACTGGTTCGATTTCATCGAGCGCACCGCGCTCGAAACCGGCCGCGAATCACGCGCCTCGGCGGTCTTTGCGGCTCCGACCGGCTACGACGAGGCGCAGCGCAAGGCGCTCGAAGCACGGCTGTTCGAAATGGATGTGGCGGCCGAGAGTGTGTTCGCCGCGAGCATGGCGATTCAAAGCCTGCTCGATGACCTGAAGCTCGCGCCCGATGCGATGCTCGGCCACAGCACCGGCGAGAACACCGCCGTGACCGCCTGCGGCGTGCGCCGCTTCAAGACGCGCGAAGAGATCGCCGAATCGGTGCGCGACCTGAACCTGATCTTCCGCAAGCTCGAAGCCGAAGGACGCATCGCCGAAGGCACGCTGCTGACGATCGGCGCCCTGCGTGGCGAAATGCGCGAAGCGCTGCTCGCCGATCCGGGTTCGATGCAGGTGGCGATGGACAACTGTCCGAACCAGCTGGTGATGTTCGGTCCGCCGGATGAAGCGCAGGCGCTGGCCAAGAAGCTCGCGGAAGAAGGCGCGATCTGCCAGGAGCTGCCGTTCGGCCGCGCGTATCACACGCCGCTGTTCAAGCCGCTCGCCGACGCGTACCGCGAGTATTTCCGCGAGGCCGATTTCGGTCGCGGACGCACGACGCTGTATTCGGCGCGTTCGGTGGCGCCGTTTCCGACCGAGCCCGATGCGATTCGCGAGCTTGCGGCCCAGCAATGGGAAAACCCGGTTCGCTTCACCGACACGCTGCGCAAGCTCTACGACGACGGCTATCGCGTGTTCGTCGAAGTGGGCCCGAGCGGCAACCTGACTTCTTTCGTTTCCGACACCTTGCGCGGCGTCGACGACGTGATCGCGGTATCGAGCAACAGCCGCCGCAAGGCCGACATGGCGCAGCTGCATGCGATGCTCGCGCAGCTGTTCGCCTGCGGCGTGAGCTTCGATCCGGCCGCGCTGTATGCGCACCGGCGCATCGATGGCGAGATCGATCTGCTCGCCGAGCCCGTCAAATCCACGCGCCGCACGATCACGCTCAAGCTGCAGATGCCGACGCTGCGCATGCCGCAGGACTGGGCTCCGGCCAAGCGTCCGCTGCCGGTGCCGGCGAGCGAAGCGCCGAAGCCTGCGGTCGTGGCCGGGCCCAGGCCGGTCGACGCGACGCTGCCACAGGCGGCGATCGCCACGCCCGCGACACCGATCGATCCGCGCATGGCCGCGCTCCAATCGCACTTCGCGCTGATGCAGGATTTCATGCAGTCGCAGGCGCGCGTGCTCGGCATCAGCGCCGGCATCGGTAGCGGTGCAGCGGCCGCCGTCGCCTCGGCCGCGCCCCTCGCGACGAGGGGCGATGATCTCGATCCGCAGTATCCGCTGCTCGGCCGCATCGTCGAACTCGACGCCGCGCATCTGCTCAGCGAACGCGTCTACAGCGTCGAAACCGATCCGTTCCTGCTCGACCACGCGATGGGCGAGGCGCCGTCCGGGCGCAACGCCAAGCTGCTTCCGCTGATCGTGGTGCCGTTCACCTTCAGCGTCGAGATCATCGCCGAGGCCGCCTGCCGGCTCTGCGGCGATGCGCTCAAGGTCACCGTGGTCGAGAACGCGCGCGGCCATCGCTGGCTGGCGCTCGACGAGCTCGGAAAGCTGTCACTGCGCATCGTTGCCGAGCGCCAGCCTTCGCCCGATGCGACACCGCGCGTCGCGGTGAAGCTGTTCCAGCTCGATACGAACGAGGCCAAGCCCTTGCTCGTGTTCGAAGGCCATGTCTTGCTCGCGGATCGCTATTTGCTTGCACCGACGCCGATGCCGGCGCTCGCGCAGCCGCTCAACGCGGCGCGCAACAATCCGGCCGGCGAGCTCTACCGTCATGGCATGTTCCACGGTCCGCGCCTGCAGGGCGTCAAGCGGCTGCGCGGCTGGAACGAGCAGGGCATCGAAGCCGACATGGCGACGATTCCGACGCACGATTATTTCGGCTTCACGCAAACGCCGCGCTTGCGCACCGACCCGGCGCTGCTCGATGCGGCCGGCCAGCTCGCCGGATTCTGGCTCACCGAGAAACTGAGCTGGGAGTACAACTGCTTCCCGTTCCAGATCGGGCGCTACGAGCAGTACGCCGATCCGCAGCCCGCGTCGCGCGCGATGCTCGGCCGCGGCGAGTTCCGTCTCGAAGGGCTCAAGCTCGATTGCCAGTTCGATCTGCTCGATGCCCATGGCGCGCTGCTCTCACGCGCTACCGGCTGGGAGGATCGCAAGTACGCGGTGCCGCAGAACCTGTTCCAGCTGCGCCTGGCACCCTTGCGGCACTCGCTGTCGCTGCCGACGCTGCAGCGCGAACTCGCGTCGTCGGGGCTCGTCGCACGGCGCATCGATGCCTTCGACGAGGGCTATCTCGAACAGGGCGGGGCGGTGTGGATGCGCCTGCTCGCGCATCTGACGCTGACCGAGCGCGAGCGTCACGAGTTCTATCGCGTGCTGCCGCGCAGCGGCCCGCGCCGCGAGGAATGGCTGCTCGGCCGCGTCTGTGCCAAAGAGGCCGTGCGCGAATGGGCCGCACGCGAATGGCAGCTCGATATCGCGGGCGCGGATATCGAGATCGGCTATCGCGACAGCGGTGCGCCTTGCGTCGTTTCGGTGCCCGGCTGGCCCGAAGGCATGGCGCTGCCGGCGGTTTCGATCAGCCATAGCCGCCGCTCGGCGGTGGCGGTCTGCGGCAACAGTGCGATGCTCGGCATCGATTTTTTGCCGCATCAGGCGATCGAGCGCGTCAACGTGGACGACTTGATCGCCGGCGCATTCACGCTCGCGGAGGCGCAGGCCTTCATCCACGGCTGGCCCAAGAGCGATCAGCGCCGCGCCGCGACGGCGCTTTGGTGTTCGAAGGAAGCCGCCGCCAAGGCATCCGGCACGGGTCTTGAAGGAAAACCCCAGGAGTGGGTGATCGCCAGCGCGAATCTCGAGCGCCGGGCATCCAATCAGCCACTCGTGAGCGTACGCAGGGGCGGAATCGATTACGACGTCGAGCTCTACTTCGGCGGCGATGCCCTGATCGCGCTGTGTCGAAAGGCCAGCGCGGCGACGGTGAAGGCCGTGGCGCAGCCGCGTGAGATGAACGATGGCGCGGTGCAGCGCATCAGCTGATCGCCCGGTGATCATCGGGCGATCCACGATGCGCGAGGCGAACCATAACGAGATGGATAACGAACAAGCGAGGAACCTGCCATGAGCGCGCAGAACAGCAAGACCAAGACACTCTTCATCGGCCTCGACGGCTGCACCTACACGGTGCTCGACGAGATGACGCGCGAGCTGCCGGACGTGGGCGTGACCATGCCGTTTCTCGCCAGGCTGCTCAAAGGCGGCGTGCGCGCCAAGCTGCGCTCGACGCCGAACCCGCTGACGCCGCCGGCCTGGACCAGCATCATGACCGGCAAGAATCCGGGCGCGCACGGCGTGTTCGATTTCATCCGCGCCGAAGACAAGGGCGGCGAGGTCTACTGGACGCTCTACGACAGCCGCGACGTCGATTCGGAAATGATCTGGTCGATCGCCAATCGCAACGGCAAGAAGATCGCGGCGCTCAATTTTCCGCTCACGGCGCCGCCGCCTCCCGAAACCAGCGGCGTCATCGTTCCGGGCTTCATTCCGGCCAAGCATCTGCGCCGCAACAGCCATCCGAGCGGGCTGTTCGAGACGCTCAAGAGCGAGATTCCGGGCTTCGATCCCAAGGAACTGGCCTGGGATTTCGACAACGAGAAGCAGGCTACCGAAGTGCTCTCGGAGGAAGAGACCTACAAGTGGGTGAGCTATCACCTGCCGCGCGAGCACCAGTGGTTCCAGGTCGCCGAGTACGTGCTCAAGACCGAGCAGCCCGAGCTCATGGCGGTGATGTTCGACGGCACCGACAAGATCCAGCATCAGGCCTGGCCGTATCTCGATCCGGCGCTGCTCAAGAACGATCCGAGCGCGCACGACCTGCGCATGCGCGAGGTCTGCCTCGAATACTTCCGCAACGTCGACGATTACATCGAGCAGCTCGTCAAGCTCTGCGGCCCGGACGTGCAGGTGTTCTTCGCGTCAGACCATGGTTTCACCGCCTCGGTCGAAGTGCTGCGCATCAACGTGTTCCTCGAAGAGAAGGGTTACCTGAAGTGGGCCGTCAACGACGGCAGCGAGCAGGCGCTGCGCCGCGAGGCTTCTGATTTCGCCAACCTGGACTGGAGCAAGACCACCGCGTACTGCCGCACGCCGTCGAGCAACGGCATCCATATCCGCGTGGCGAACCAGCCCGGCGAGCCGGGCATCAAGCCCGAAGAATACGAGAGCTTCCGCGAAAGGCTCATCGCCGATCTGAAATCGCTGCGCAACGAAGACGGCGAGCCCGTGGTCGTCGACGTGCTCAAGCGCGAGGAGTGGTTCCCGGGCGCGCACATGGACAAGGCCTGCGATCTGACGCTGGTGCTGCGAGACAACGGCTTCGTCTCGATCCGCAACATCCAGCCGGCCGTGGTCAAGCGGCCGACGCCGGCCGGCACGCATCATCCGGACGGCATCTTCATGGCGGCGGGCGCGGGCATCGTCGCGGCCGACATGGTCGAGCGCCGCGATATTCGCGATGTCTGTCCGACATTGCTTTACAGCCTCGGTCTGGCGATTCCCAAAGACATGGAAGGCAAGGTCGCGGATACTTTCTTTACCGATGCCTACAAGGCCGCCCATCCGCAGAAAAAAGGCGCGCCGACCAGGAAGTCCCAGCGCCAGGCCGGCGAAGACATGGATGCGTCGGAGAAGCAGCAGATCATCGAGCAGCTGCAGATGCTCGGCTACATGGAATGAATCTATAGGGGAGCCAGTTCTGGCGGGTCATGGAAGAACATAGTGTGGGCGAGGGAAGGCCTCTGTTCGAGGCCGGGTTGGGCGGGGTTGGTATCGGTGCAGGACTGCATGGAAGCTTGCGCTTCGAGCGGCCGTGCTGGCCGCAGGGGCACAGGCTCAAGCACTGCACCATGGGGGCCTTCACGTTCTTCAACGCAGCGGGCATGACGAGCGCGTTCCGTGTGCATTTCGGGCGCTACGCGCAAATCGGCGAATCGTCGATCCTCGGTCCGCCCGAGCATCCGCAGGACTGGTTCAGCTCGCACCCGTTCGCGTTCACGCGGCCGCGTTTCACGCCGGGCATGTACGAATTCGAGGAGTTCGCGCGGCTCGCGCCGGAGGCCGAAGGCGGGCCTTCGTACGTCGATACCGTGCCGTCCGAGACCTTCATCGGCCACGAGGCCTATGTCGGGGCGGGCTGCTTCGTGAAGCGCGGCGTCACGATCGGCCCGGGCGCGACGATAGGCGCCCGCTCGGTGGTCACGCGCGATATTCCGGCCTATGCGATCGCGGTCGGCTCTCCGGCTCGCGTGATCAGGCTGCGCTTCGGCGAATCCATCGTCGAACGCCTGCTCAAACTCGAGTGGTGGCGCTACGACCTGGCTCCGTTCAAGAAGCAGGTGGACTATTCCAAGATGGAAGCGACACTGGCCTTCTTCGAGCAGAAGCTCGCGGACGGCGAGCTCGAAGCGCTGCGGCCGCCGACCTACCACGTCTCCAGGAGCGCACAGGGCCTGCGGATCGATAAACTGGCGACACCTCTCTACTACAACGATTAAAACCTTATGAGCGCCACGAGCGAGGAACTGGTCGGCAAGCTGGCCGAGCTGTTGCAGGATTTCACTCAGGACTGGGATAACGAATTCGAAGGCGAGATGACGCGGCAGACCAAGCTGCTCGCCGACCTCGGCTTCGAGTCGATCGACATCATCCAGCTCGTCGTCGCCATCGAGGAGATGGTCGGCAAGCGCAAGCTTCCGTTCAACGAGCTGCTCATGCGGGACGGCCGCTACGTCGACGATCTGTCGATCGGCCAGATCGCCGATTTCCTCGCCACCAAGCTCTGAGTCGCGGCACTTGAAGCTCGCCTGGCAGCAGATCGGCGAAGGGCCCGATCTGGTCTTCGTGCATGGGCTCGCGGCGAGCCGGGCGTTCTGGTTCGCGCAGTACGCGCTGCCGCTCGCCGGCCGCTATCGCTGCACGCTCTACGATTTGCGCGGGCACGGCTACAGCGAGGCGGCGGATGCGGGCTATTCGGCGAGCGCGCAGGCCGATGATCTCGCCGCGGTGCTCGACGAGGCCGGCATCGAGCGCTGCGGGCTCGTCGGGCATAGCTACGGCGGCGGCGTGGCGCTGGAATTCGCCGTGCGCAATCCGCAGCGTGTTTCGTCGCTCTGCATCATGGATACCAAGGTCAACGCCTTGCAGCCCCGGCAGATGCTCGCCGACATGCCGTATCTGTCCGCGTTCGAGATCGAAGTGGCCAAGCGTTCCGGCATCGATTGGGATCGGGAGGAACAGATCGGCCTGCGCTTCCTCGAAGCCGTGGCCCGGCTCAAGACCTCGGGTGAAGAGATTCCGACGCGCGATTCGGTGACGCCGTTCGGCGAAGGCCGCGGCGCCCTGCGCACGGCCAGGGCCTGGGTCGAGCTGATCGACAAGCCCGGCGTACGCGAGGAGCTGCTGATGGCGGGCGCCGATGCGCAGACCATCGCCTCGCGGCTGGCCGACGTGCGCCTGCTGCTGATCTACGGCGAGCTGTCGCGCTGCATGCCCTCGTGCCGGAGCTTGCAGGGCCTGCTGCCGAAGGCCGAAGTCGAGATCGTGCCGGGCGGCGGGCATTTCTTTCCGCTTTCTCACGCGCAGAGCGTGCGGTCGCGGCTGGAAGCTTTTGTTGCGGTCTGAGCTGGAGGCTATCGAGTGTCGATTCCGAACTATCGCGGCTACGTGTTCACGCTGATCGCGATCTACGCGGTGCTTTGGGCGGTGCTGGCGATCGCGCCGTTCGATCGCCACGACTGGCTGCTCGAAAACGTGCTCGTGCTGCTGTTCGGCGTCGGCCTGTTCGCCCTGCACAGGCAGTTCGTGTTCTCGCGCATTTCGTACACGCTGATCTTCGTCTTCATGTGCCTGCACGCGGTCGGCAGCCATTACACCTACGCCGAGGTGCCGTACGAGCAGGCCTGGCAGGCGCTCACGGGGCGCAGCTTCAACGCCATGCTCGGATGGGAGCGCAACAACTTCGACCGGCTCGTGCACTTCTCGTACGGCCTGCTGCTGGCGTATCCGCTGCGCGAAATCTTTCTGCGCGTGGCCGATGCGCGCGGCTTCTGGGGTTACTTCCTGCCGCTGGACTTCACGCTGTCGACCTCGGCGCTTTACGAGCTCGTCGAGTGGGCAGCGGCCGAGTTCTTCGGCGGTGATCTCGGTGTGGCCTACCTCGGCACCCAGGGCGACGTCTGGGACGCGCAGAAGGACATGGGCTGCGCGGGAACCGGGGCGCTGATCGCCATGCTGATCACCGCTGGGCTCAACTTCCGGCTGCAGCGGGATTTCGCCCGCGAATGGAGCGAGAGCCTGCGCATCAAGAGCGAGCTTCCGCTCGGCGAAAACGAGATCGCGCGCCTGCTCGGGGAGCGGCGCGGGCGGGTCGACTGAAGGCTCCAGCCTCGCCCGGATGGGCGATGGTAAATGCCGATCCAGCTGGGCCGAAGCGATCCGGCGCTTGGTATAGTTGAGAAGAATTCTCAATTGTCGGGGCGTCTGGGGAGATGGGTACGACGTGGAAGAAGGCTCGGGGCTGGCCTGCGCTGATGTTGATCGCCTGCGCGGCGGCCCAGGCGCAGAGCGCGGATGAGAGCCAGCCTGCGCGGGAGCCGGTTTCCGCGATCCCGCTCGAATCCCCTGCCTCCGAGACGCTCGAGCGCTCGACGGACGAACCCTCCGATCGGGTCGAGACGGCCATCGAAACGGTGATCGTGACGGGCGAGCTGCTGCGTCGCGAGATCGTCCAGACCACCAGCAGCGTCGCGGTCAGGAGCGGGGCCGAGATCGAGCGCAGCACCGCGCGCGATGTCTACGACGTGATCCGCGCCACGCCCAACGCAAGCCTCGAAGACAGTGACTACGGCGTCGGCGGCATGACCCTGCGCGGCATCGGCAGCTACGGGGCCAGCGGCTCCGGCGCGTATGCGTCGTACGGCACCACGTCGGTCGTCGTGCTCGATGGCGTCGGCCTGCCGCGCTCGGCGCTCGCGTACGCCGATCTGTCCGCCTTCGATCTCGATACGGTCGAAATCTTCCGCGGTCCGCAGTCGACCAGCCAGGGCCGCAATGCCATGGCCGGCGCGGTGATTCTCAACAGCGTCGCTCCGCAAGCGCTGGCTCGCTTCTCGCCGCAGTTGCGCGGGCGCTTCGCCGCCGGCGAACACGGAGTGCGCCAGTACGCCGGCGCCGCCGAAGCCACGCTGTGGCCGGATGCGCTGGCGATGCGCGTGGTGATCGACGATCGCCGCGACGACGGCGACATCACCAACGCGACGCGCGACGACGACCACGCGTCGCGGCGTGACAGCCGCAGCCTGCGCGCGAGGCTGGCGTTTACGCCAGGCGGTGCGGACGGCGCCTACAAGGCGCTGCTGAGCGTGATGGACCTGCAGCGCTTCCAGGGCAGCACCTATGTTCCGCTCGCCAACGAGCGCAGCCGCGTCTCGCTGAGCGATGCGCCGCAGGATTACGACAACCAGGCCCAGCTCTACGCGCTGAACCAATCGCTGCGCTTCGGCGATGCCTGGGAGCTGCGTGCCGTCAGCGCCTGGTTCCGCTCCAAGACCCTGAGCCATTTCGATATCGACTACGGCGCCGAATCCGGCGGCGCGACCACGCAGTGGGAAGACTCCGACGGCTTTTCGCAGGAGCTGCGGCTGAGCTATCTCGGCGAGCGCCTGCACGGCACTTTCGGCGCGTACTACTACGACGAGAAGAACCGCGACGATTCCAGCGGCTTCATCAACCTCAACTTCCTGATCGGCCTTCCCGCGCCGCAGCTCGGCAACGTGGTGTACGACTCGGGCTCGCCGTCCAAGGTGAAGGACATGGCGCTGTTCGGCGAGCTCGACTGGCTGCTGACCGAGCGGCTCACGCTGACCGGCGGACTGCGCGTCGATCGCGAGAAGAACAGCCGCGTCACCACCTCGAGCTACGACGGCGACTCACTCGCCTCCAGGCTGCTGGTCGCCTCGCTGCAGGGCTCGGTGCTGCCGCCGGACGGCTCGGTGCCGGTGTCGCGCGAGTTCTCCGAGGTGATGCCCAAGCTCGGCCTTCGCTACGAGCTGTTCGACGGCTGGTTTCTCGGCGCCACGTATTCCGAGGGCTATCGTCCGGGCGGCGACGGCTACAACGCGGTGTCCGGACGCCAGTTCAGCTTCGATTCCGAGCGCACGCAGAACACCGAGCTGTCGCTCAAGGGCAGCTACCGGCCGTGGCGCGTGCAGAGCGCGCTGAACCTGTTCTACACGCGCTGGAGCGACATGCAGATCCAGCTCGGCGAAGGTGTCGACAACTACATGGGCAACACCGGGCCGGCCTACGTTCGCGGCGGCGAGTTCGAGTTCCAGTGGCGCGCGCATCGCATGCTGCAGCTCATCGGCGGCTACGGCGTCACCTGGGGCCGCTTCGCGAGCGACATGGCGCCGGTGGCCAACGGCGCCGACTATTCCGGCAACCGC
Source organism: Hydrocarboniphaga effusa AP103 (assembly GCF_000271305.1). Classification (GTDB taxonomy): domain Bacteria; phylum Pseudomonadota; class Gammaproteobacteria; order Nevskiales; family Nevskiaceae; genus Hydrocarboniphaga; species Hydrocarboniphaga effusa. The sequence continues at coordinate 224,009 of NZ_AKGD01000001.1, read as the reverse complement.
CTGCCGAAAGCGCCCGAATACACCGGCACCGTCGCGCTCGAGATCAACCCCTGGCGGAGTCTGCTGATCCGCCCGGACATCACCTTCGTGGGCAGCGCGGCGGCCAACTCCGACAACGAGCCGCTGCACGAGCTGCCGGCGTTTCACCTGGTCAATGTCGCCGTGCGCTGGCAGATCGGCCATTTCGGGCTGTTCTTCTCGGGCACCAACCTGACCGACGAGACGTATCGTCGCGATGCCAACCGCTACAACACCTCGCAGATCGATGTCGTCAGCCTCGGCGAGCACCGGCGCATGGTCGGTGGCTTCGAGCTGCAGTTCTGAGCAGGGTCCGGGCATGAGCAAGCCCACGCAAAAGAGCGGCGCCTCGCGCTGGTTTCGCGCCAATCTCTGGCTGCATCGCTGGGCCAGCCTCGTCGCCACGCTGCCGTTCCTGGTGCTCTGCATCACCGGAACCGTGCTGATCTTTCACGAAGAAATCGACCATGCCTTGGGCGTGGTGCCGACCGCGCAGAGCACGGGCGGCGACGCGCAATCGATGGCGCGTGCGATCGCCACCGTGCAGGCCGCGTATCCGGACGAGCGCGTGCTCAGCACGGGTATCGATCCGGACGATCATCCGGGCGTGCAGCTCGTCGTCACCGGGCCGAAGGCGAACCAGGATTTCACCGGCGCGCAGCTGCGCTTCGTCGATCTGGCCTCGGCGCAGCTGATCGGCGAATCGAATCCGCAGAAGACGCTGACGGGCCTTCTGCTCGAGCTGCATGCGCAGTGGTTTCTCGGGCCGGCGGGCGAGCTGCTCGGCGCGCTGATCGCGCTGTTCGTGCTGCTGTCCCTGCTGTCCGGGCTCGTCGTCTACGCGCCTTACGTCAAGCGCATCGCCTTCGGCGTCCTGCGTCGTGGCAAGGATGCGCGTCTGCTGCAGCTGGACCTGCACAACTTCATCGGCATGGTGGTGCTCGGTTGGGCGCTGGTGGTGACGATCACGGGTTTTCTGCTCGGCTTTTCGACGATCGCGATCGGGGTCTGGCAAGCGACCGAGCTGCACGACTTGCAGCGCATGGCCGATGCGGCCGAGCCGGTCGACGTGCTGAATCCGCCGATCGACCTCGATCGCGTATTCGCGGCGGCACGCTCCACGGCCGAAGCGGGCTGGCACGTGGAGACGGTGATCTTTCCGGGCACCACGTTCTCGACGCCGCGCCACTACACCGCGCTGCTCGTCGGCGACGAAGGCATTCAGCAGCGCTTGTTCCGCGTCGCGGCGATCGATGCGGCAACCGGCGAAGTCGCCGCCGCCGTGCAGCCGCCCGCATATCTGAAAGCCATCGTGCTGTCGCAGCCGCTGCACTTCGGCGACTACGGCGGCTTGCTGCTCAAGCTGCTGTGGACGCTGTGCAGCTGGCTGACCCTGTTCATCACCGCGAACGGCGCCTGGCTCTGGTGGGATCGGCGTCGCAGGCGCGTACCGAAAGCGGCCGGAGCGCCGGCATGAGCGCGCGGTCCCGTCTGTTGCCGCTGCTCGCGCTTTCGCTGCTGAGCGCGGGCGCCATCATCGGCATGCTGCTCGTTGACGGCGTCTGGGACTATGCGCTTCTGCTGTTCGCGGCTTCGCCGCTGATCGTGGGCGCGGAACGCGCCTGGTTGCAGCGCAAGGCGCGAGCGAAGGAGTCGAAAGCATGAGCACGGACATCGCCGACGTCGCCGGTCTCGAAGCCTGCATCGGCAAGACGCCAGGGCCGATGCATCTCAAGGTCATCGATCATCTCGACGCCGGTGCGCAGCGCTGGGCGGCGAGCTCGCCATTCTGCTTCGCCGCATTTGGAAATCGCAGTGGCGAAAGCGATCTGCGCATCAGCGCATGCGGCGGTGAGCCTGGATTCACGCATGCGATGGACGCCTCGACGCTGGCCTTGTCGCGGGCCGCGATGGACGATGCGGGCATCGCGCGGATCGGGCAGGGTTTCGGCGCCTTGTTTCTGACGCCCGGCATCGGCGAAACCTTGCGCGTCAATGGCCGCGTCGCAGGCATCGATCGCGACCGCATCGAGATCGCGGTCGAGGAATGCTTCGTGCATTGCGCGAAAGCCTTGATTCGCTCGGGCTTCTGGTCGGCACGGCCGGCGACGCCAGCGACGAACGGCGACGAGGCGTTTCTGTTCGCAAGCCGCTTCATGGCGCTCGCGACGATGGATGCGCAAGGCCACGCCGACGTGAGCCCGAAGGGTGATCCGCAAGGCGCCCTGCTGCGTCTGCACGAAGGCGCGGTCTGGTATGCGGACAGGCCCGGCAATCGTCGTGCGGATGGCTTTCGGAACATCCTCACGCAGCCGCGCATCGCCGCGGTGGCGCTGATCCCGGGCTCGACGCGGATTGCGCTCGTAAGCGGTATCGGGCGCATCGGCACCGATGCACGCATGCGCGAGCTGTTCGCTGTGGAAGGCAAGACGCCCATCGTGGCGACGCGCGTCGAGCATCCGCGCATCGAATTGCGTGAGAGCCAGGCCGTGGCGCGTGCGCGCTTGTGGCCGGTCGGAGAGGTCGCCCAAGGCATCGATCCGGCGGCGCTGATGGTGGCGCACGTCAAGCACAGCAAGCATAAAGGCCTGCAGGCGAGTCTCGTGCGTGCCGCGATCTCGATTCCGGGCTTCATGGAGAAAGGCCTGGCGATCGACTACAAGCGCAATCTGTACTGAAGGCTTCGCCGACAGCGGCCCAACAAAAACGCCGCCCTTGCGGGCGGCGTCTGCATCTGCATCGGTTCGAGTCGGGCTTCAGCGGTGATAGCGCACCTGCTCGTAGCGGTCATGCTTGTGATCATGCTGGTGGTTTTTTCGATGATCGTAGCGACGGTTGTCGCGGTGGTCGTGACGATGGTCATGGCGATGATTGTCATAGCGCGAATAGCGATAGTCGCGGTTGCGCTGATCGTAGTAGCGAGCCTCGTTGCGACGATCCTTCTTGTCGTCGTAGTGATCGCCAACCGCCACGCCCAGGCCCGCGCCGGCCACCGCGCCGATCGCAGCGCCCTGGTTGCCGCCGACGCTGTGGCCGACGACACCGCCCAAGACCGCGCCGATCACGCCGCCTGTGGCCTTGTCGCTGGCGGAGCTGGGGGCCGACACCCCGGCCATCAGAACGGCGGCCAGGACAATCGCGGGCTTGAAGATCTTGTTCATGACGTTGCTCCTTTCTGCATTGAACCTCTCTTGAGGTCGAGTCCAGACTAGGCCTGGACTGCGCAGACAATGTGCAGCGAATGTGGAATCGAGATGCGGGGTGCGGACAGCCGAGATTCAGTGGCGAACTGTCGGGGATAGACGGGCAGGCATTGCGACGATGCAAGGTTTTGACTGCCCGATCATGTCCGTTCGCATCGGCTTGTCAGGAGCGTATCGCCGTCGAGCCGGCAGCTGCGTACACGATCGGGGTCTTGGCCCGGTTTCAGCGCTGCGTGAATCCACGCGCGGTGATGAACAGTCTTTTGAGATCCACGCCCTGCGCCATCAGTGATTCGTAGACCGCGCTCTGCAGGGCCAGCAGGCCGATCTGGTCGCCCTGTATCGTCAGCGACTGGCGGTTGGCGTTGGTCACCGCAGTGACGATGCCGAGCGTCTCGGACGAACGCTGTTTTTCGATATCGGACATCAGCATGATTTCGGGGCTGCGCGATAGCGAGCGCGCCACTTGGTTGCGCACTGCGCGCCAGCGATCAGGCGTGACCACCGACTGGTTCACGATCTCCCAGGAGCCGATGTAATACGAGGTCAGCACGTCGGCGACGTTACGGCCTGAGTAGCCGAGCCGATTCAGCAGCGCATCGTAGTCGCGCCAGATCGCCCCGCTGAGCATCAGCGATTGGATGCGCGGCGCCTGCTTGGGATCGTAGCGCATCATGCGGCCGGCGATCTGCTCGTGCAGCGTGCGGCTGATGCTGTCGTTGGCCATGTAGAACAACTGCGCCGAAGCCACCGGCGCCAGTCCCATGGCCTGAACCGTCGAGGCCGAGGCCGGGGCACTGTTGCCGAGCACGCTGCGCTGTCCGGCTGCGAGCATCGGTCGTCCGACTTTCTCCAGCAGATCCTTCTGGCAGGAAGCCGACAGATAAAGCGCCGCCTGATCGGTCAGCTCGGGCTGGTTGAACGGTGAGGGTGCAGACCTTGCGGGGCCGACGACGAGCGCGGCGACGACAGCCAGCACATACGAAATTTTCATGGTTCTTCAGCGGCGGCGCTTGGGGGATCATCGCCATTGACGATCCTCGAAGTTTCAATGCAAGCGGTTTGCCGACTCGTGACGGCCCGGTGCTCGCCGGTGATCGGAGCCGGATTTTAAATGCTGAGGCCGCTGGAGGGCGATTCAGGCGGCTGCGAAGCTCGACATCAGGCCGCACAGCAGGGCCGCGAATACGATGGCTCGGGGGAATCGTCTTTGATTCAATGCCTTGCGGCGCACCGGAATGGCGACCGTAACGGTTCCCTGCACGCCGCTGACGATTTGGACGGTGGTCAGACCGATCATGGCCGTTCGCTCCCTTCGGCTTCGAAATCCGGGCCGCCCGAGGCGGCGTCGCGTGGTGATGCCCAGATGCTGTAGCCCCGACGCTCTGAATTCAAGCTGACCTCCAGCCAAAGCCGAGCCCACTCCGTCGAATCCGCGCCGCCGCGTCCAGAAAAAAGCCCGGTACGAGTCCGGGCTTTTTTTGCGGCTGAAGGGTCTGGCGCGGCTTAGAACGAATCGCCCGGCACGCGCACCCAGCCTTCCATCAGCACGCGCGCGGAGCGGCTCATGATGGCTTTCTTGACGACCCACTGGCCGTTCTCCTTCACCGCCGCCGCGCCGACGCGCAGCGAGCCCGACGGATGGCCGAAGCGCACCGCCTCGCGCTCGCCGCCGCCCGCCGCGAGATTCACCAGCGTTCCCGGAATGGCGGCGGCGGTGCCGATCGCCACTGCGGCCGTGCCCATCATCGCGTGGTGAAGCTTGCCCATCGACAGCGCGCGCACGTTGAGGTCGATGTCCTCGGCATTCACCTGCTTGCCGCTCGACGACAGGTAGCTCGCCGGCGGGGCCACGAACGCGACCTTGGGCGTGTGCTGACGCTTGGCGGCTTCGGACACGTCCTTGATCAGGCCCATGCGCAGCGCGCCATAGGCGCGAATCGTCTCGAACTTGAGCAGCGCCTCGGGACTGGTGTTGATCGCCTCGCGCAGCTCGGTGCCGGTGTAGCCGATCTCCTCGGCCTTGATGAATACGGTCGGGATGCCCGCATTGATCATCGTCGCCTTGAGCGTGCCGATGCCGGGCACTTCGAGATCGTCGACGAGGTTGCCGGTCGGGAACATCGAGCCGCCCTCGTCGCCTTCTTCGGCCGGATCGAGGAATTCGATCTGCACTTCGGCGGCCGGGAAGGTCACGCCGTCGAGCTCGAAATCACCGGTTTCCTGCACTTGTCCGTCGGTGATCGGCACGTGCGCGATGATGGTCTTGTTGATCTGCGTCTGCCAGATGCGAACGATGCAGATGCCGTCCTGCGGAACGCGCGCCGCGTCGACCAGACCGTTGCTGATCGCGAACGATCCGACCGCCGCCGTGAGGTTGCCGCAGTTGCCGGACCAATCGACGAAGGCCTTGTCGATCGATACCTGGCCGAAGCGATAGTCGACGTCGTGATCGGCCTTGTTGCTCTTGGACAGGATCACGGTCTTGGACGTCGAAGACGTGGCGCCGCCCATGCCGTCGATCTGCGCGCCATACGGATCGGGCGAGCCGATCACGCGCAGCAGCAGCTTGTCGCGCGCTTCGCCGGGGACTTGCGCCGCTTCGGGCAGATCGCTGAGCTTGAAGAAAACACCCTTGCTGGTGCCGCCACGCATGTAGGTGGCGGGGATTTTGATCTGGGGGACGCGGAGCATTGGTCTGTCCTCAATTCTCAAAGAAAAGAGGCGGCGCGTTGCCGGGCCGCCTCGGGAATCACCACTGTGGGGCCAACTCAGGCGGCCTTGTTCGAAGCCAGGAAGTCCACCGCGAAGCGTTGCAGCACGCCGCCGGCTTCGTACACCGACACTTCTTCGTCCGAATCCAGGCGGCAGGTCACCGGAATCTCCACCTTCTCGCCGTTCTTGCGCGTGAACACCACCGTCAGCGTGGCGCGCGGCGTGAGCTTGCCGATCACGTCGTAGGTTTCGGTGCCGTCGATGCCGTAGGTGTTGCGGTTCTGGCCCGGCTTGAACTCCAGCGGCAGCACGCCCATGCCGATCAGGTTGGTGCGGTGAATGCGCTCGAAGCCTTCGGCGACGATCGCTTCCACGCCCGCCAGGCGCACGCCCTTGGCCGCCCAGTCACGCGAGCTGCCCTGGCCGTAGTCGGCGCCGGCGATGATGATCAGCGGTTGGCCGCGATCCATGTAGGTTTCGATCGCTTCCCACATGCGCATGACGGTGCCTTCCGGCTCCACGCGAGCGAGCGAGCCCTTCTTCACCTTGCCGTCGACCACGGCCATCTCATTCACCAGCTGCGGGTTGGCGAAGGTCGCGCGCTGAGCGGTGAGGTGATCGCCGCGATGCGTGGCGTAGCTGTTGAAGTCCTCTTCCGGCACGCCCATCTTGTGCAGGTAAGCGCCGGCGGCGCTGTCCATCATGATCGCGTTCGACGGCGACAGATGGTCGGTGGTGATGTTGTCGGGCAGCACGGCCAGCGGGCGCATGCCCTTGAGCGTGCGCGGACGCGCGGCGAGCGCGCCCTGACCTTCCTTGTCCCAGTACGGCGGACGGCGGATATAGGTGCTCATCGGGCGCCACTCGTACAGCGGGCTGACCTTGTCTTCGATGACCTTGAACGTGAACATCGGGTCGTAGACCTGGCGGAACATCTCGGGCTTCACGCTCTTGGCGATGATCGCGTCGATCTCCTCGTCGGTCGGCCAGATGTCCTTGAGCGTCACCGGCTGGCCGTTGCCGTCGAGGCCCAGCACGTCCTTCTCGATGTCGAAGCGCACGGTGCCGGCGATGGCGTAAGCCACCACCAGCGGCGGGCTCGCGAGGAAGGCTTGCTTGGCGTACGGATGGATGCGGCCGTCGAAGTTGCGATTGCCGGACAGCACGGCCGTCGCGTACAGATCGCGGTCGATGATTTCCTGCTGGATCTTCGGGTCCAGCGCGCCGCTCATGCCGTTGCAGGTGGTGCAGGCGAAGGCGACGACGCCGAAGCCGAGCTGCTCCAGGTCGCCCAGCAGATTGGCTTCCTTCAGGTACAGCTCGACCGCCTTGGAGCCGGGCGCCAGCGAGGTCTTGACCCACGGCTTGCGCGCGAGGCCCTTGGCGACCGCGTTGCGCGCCAGGATGCCGGCGGCGACGACGTTGCGCGGGTTGCTCGTATTCGTGCACGAGGTGATCGCCGCGATGATCACCGCGCCGTCGGGCATCTTGCCATCGGCCGGCAGCTCCCACGGTGCGGCGATGCCGCGCTCGGCCAGGGCCGAAGTGGGCAGGCGCTTGTGCGGGTTCGACGGGCCGGCCATGTTGCGCACGACCGTCGACAGATCGAACTTGAGCAGGCGCTCGTATTCGGCGGTTTTCAGCGCATCGGCCCATAGGCCGGTGTGCTGCGCGTAGGTCTTCACGAGCTTCACCTGCTCGGCTTCGCGGCCGGTCAGCGTGAGGTAGTCGAGCGTGTTCTGGTCGATGAAGAACATCGCCGCGGTGGCGCCGTATTCGGGCGCCATGTTGGAGATGGTGGCGCGATCGCCGAGCGTGAGCGCCGCGGCGCCGGGGCCGTAGAACTCCAGGTAGTGGCCGACGACTTTTTCCTTGCGCAGGAATTCGGTCAGCGCGAGCACCACGTCGGTGGCGGTGATGCCGGGGTTCGGCTTGCCGCTGAGTTCGACGCCGGTGATGTCGGGCAGGCGCATCCACGACGCGCGGCCGAGCATGACGTTCTCGGCTTCCAGGCCGCCGACGCCGATCGCGATCACGCCGAGCGCATCGACGTGCGGCGTGTGGCTGTCGGTTCCGACGCAGGTATCCGGGAACGCGAGGCCGTCCTTGGTGTAGATGACCGGCGACATCCGCTCCAGATTGATCTGATGCATGATGCCGTTGCCGGGCGGGATCACGTCGACGTTCTTGAACGCGCCCTTGGTCCAGTTGATGAAGTGGAAGCGATCGTCGTTGCGACGGTCTTCCACCGCGCGATTCTTGGCGAATGCATCCTTCTCGAAACCGCCGTGCTCCACCGCGAGCGAGTGATCGACGATCAGCTGCACGGGCACCACCGGATTCACCTTCGCAGGATCGCCGCCCATGTCGGCGATCGCATCGCGCAGGCCGGCGAGGTCGACGAGCGCGGTCTGGCCGAGGATGTCGTGGCACACCACGCGCACCGGGAACCACGGGAAGTCGAGATCGCGCTTGCGCTCGATCAGCTGGCCCAGATAAGCGTTGAGCTGCGCAGGATCGGCCTTGCGGACGAGGTTCTCGGCTTTGACGCGCGAGGTGTAGGGGAGCTTGTCGTAAGCGCCCGGCTTGATGGCGTCGACGGCGGCGCGCGCATCGAAGTAATCGAGCGTCGTGCCGGGAAGGGATTTGCGAAAGGCGGTGTTGGTCATGGCTTGCACTTTAAGCTGGCAACAACAGTGAATGACGCATGGTGAGTCGCAGCGCTGGTGCCTCTCTACGCGAGGCACCAGCGGCGCAGACTCGCGACGCTAGGATCCCAGCGCTTGCGCGCTGGGGCCCTCCACGCTGCTCGCTGCGCTACTTGCGATCCTTGATCGGCACGAACTTCAGATCTTCCGGGCCCACGTAGTTGGCCGAAGGACGGATGATCTTGCCGTCGATGCGCTGCTCGATGATGTGCGCGCTCCAGCCGGAGGTGCGGGCGATCACGAACAGCGGGGTGAACATGTCGGTCGGCACGCCCATGACGTGGTAGCTGACGGCGGAAAACCAGTCGAGGTTCGGAAACATCTTCTTGATGTCCCACATCACCGTTTCGAGACGCTCGGCGATGTCGAACATCTTGGTGCTGCCGGCTTCCACCGATAGATCCTTGGCCACCTGCTTGATGACCTTGTTGCGCGGATCGGCGATCGTGTAGACCGGGTGGCCGAAGCCGATCACGACTTCCTTCTTCTCGACGCGGGCCTTGATGTCGGCTTCCGCTTCGTCGGGGTTGTCGTAGCGCTTCTGGATTTCGAAGGCGACCTCGTTGGCGCCGCCATGCTTGGGACCACGCAGAGCGCCGATGCCGCCGGCGATGCACGAGTACATATCCGAGCCGGTACCCGCGATTACGCGCGAGGTGAAGGTCGACGCGTTGAACTCGTGTTCGGCATAGAGCACCAGCGAGGTGTGCATCGCCTTGACCCACGAAGCCTTGGGCTTTTCCTGATGCAGCAGCTCCAGGAAGTGACCGCCGATGGAGTCTTCGTCGGATTCGTCGACTTCGATGACCTTGCCGTTGTAGGCGTAGTGATACCAGTACAGCAGCATCGAACCGAGGCAGGCCATGAGCTTGTCGGCGATGTCGCGAGCGCCGGCGTGGTTGTGATCGTCCTTCTCGGGCTTGACGCAGCCGAGTACGGAGACGCCCGTGCGCATCACGTCCATCGGATGCGAGGACGGCGGCAGCTGTTCGAGCGCGGTCTTGACCGCGGCGGGCAGGCCGCGCAGCGACTTGAGCTTGGTCTTGTAGGCGGCCAGTTCGGCCGTGGTCGGCAGCTTGCCGTGCACGAGCAGGTGGGCGATCTCTTCGAATTCGCACTGGGCGGCGACGTCGAGGATGTCGTAGCCGCGATAGTGCAGGTCGTTGCCGCTGCGGCCGACGGTGCACAGCGCGGTATTGCCCGCAGCGGTGCCGCTCAGCGCGACGGACTTTTTGGGCTTGAAGCCGCCTGCGGCGGGTGCGGTGGTTTCGCTCATCTTGATCTCCGTTGGATGTTTGTCTTTACGGTGAAAGCGCAAAGCGGTGCTGCAGAGTCCTTACTTCTTCTTGGCGGCGAACAGCGCGTCGAGCTTGTTCTCGAAGGCGTGATAGCCGATGCGGTCGTAGAGTTCGGCGCGCGTCTGCATGAGGTCGAGCACGTCCTTCTGATGGCCCTGCGTGCGGATCGAGGTGTAGACCGCTTCGGCCGCCTTGTTCGCGGCGCGGAAGGCGCTCAGCGGATACAGCTGGATCGCGACGCCGACGCTGGCGAGTTCGTCGCGCGTGAACAGCGGCGTGGCGCCGAATTCGGTGATGTTGGCGAGCACCGGAACCTTCACCGCATCGACGAACTTCTTGTACGTCGGCAGATCGTAGGCGGCCTCGGCGAAGATCGCGTCGGCGCCGGCTTCGACGCAGGCGATGCTGCGCTCGATCGCCGCATCCACGCCTTCGGCCTGGATCGCGTCGGTGCGCGCGATGATGAAGAAGTCCGGATCGGTCTTGGCGTCGGCGGCGGCCTTCACGCGATCGACCATTTCGTCCTTCGACACGATCTCCTTGCCCGGACGATGGCCGCAGCGCTTGGCGCCGACCTGGTCTTCGATGTGGCAGGCGGCCGCGCCGGCCTTGATCAGCGTCTTGATCGTGCGCTCGATGTTGAACGCGCTCGCGCCGAAGCCGGTGTCGATGTCGACGAGCAGCGGCAGGTCGCAGACATCGGTGATGCGACGCACGTCGGTCAGCACGTCGTCGAGATTGTTGATGCCGAGGTCGGGCAGGCCCAGCGAGCCCGCGGCGACGCCGCCGCCCGACAGGTAGATGGCCTTGAAGCCGGCGCGCTTGGCGAGCAGGGCGTGATTGGCGTTGATCGCACCGATGACCTGCAAGGGTTTTTCGGCGGCGAGGGCGGCGCGGAAGGCTGCGCCGGCGGAAGTCGTCATGAGCGGCTCCGATGGTTGAGGGGCAAGGCGGCCGGCCGGACCGTGCGGGTGGGTGACCGCAGGTTCGCGGGTGCCGTCGGGTTTCAAGGCTTGTGCCACGCCCGGCCCGCGATATCCGCGACTGCTAACTGACTGAATCTGAAATGACTTTGTCCTCGCGCAAGTCCATCGGACATTCAGCTGGCGTTTCATTCTGAGTTTCATGAAACAATGAAACGTCGATTGCGACATAATCCGAAACATGCAAACCCAGGACAGCAGCCTGCCCATCATCTGGACGGTCAGCGTGACCCGGCTTTCGAGCCTGCTGCGCGACGTCACGCCCGAGTTCGACGGACGGGCTCAGATCGACACGATCAATCTCGGCTTCGAAGAGGCCGTCACGCTGATTCGCGAGCGCCTGCGCACCGAAGACTGCGACGTGCTGCTGTCCGCCGGCGCCAACGGCGAATACCTGCGCAATCGCATCGACAAGCCCCTCGTGCTGATCCAGCCCGATGGCTTCGACCTGATGCAGGCGCTCGCGCGGGCAAGACGCCACTCGAATCGCATCGGCGTGGTCGTCTACGGCACCGATCTGCCGGCGTTCACCGCGTTCAAGCAGCAGTTCGGCCTGCAGATCGAGCTGCGCTCGTATACGAACACCGAAGAGGCGCGCGACCTGGTGGCCGAACTGATCGCGCTGGGCTGTGGCGCGATCGTCGGCACCGGCTTCATTTCCGAGCTCGCCGAGCGGCTCGGCGTGGTCGGGATCCTGATGTATTCGGCCGATTCGATCCGCAAGAGCTTCCAGCAGGCGATCGATCTCGCGCGCATGCTCTCGGCGGCTCGCAGTGGTCCGCGTCGCGCGCTCGCGGCGAAGCCGGCCGACTCGAAATTCAGCCTGCGCCGGCTGATCGGCAACAGCGAATCGACCACGGTGCTGCGCGACCAGATCCGCCTGTATGGGGCGAGCGATCGCACCGTGCTCGTGACCGGCGAAACCGGCACCGGCAAGGAACTCGTCGCCCAGGCCCTGCATGGCGCGAGCGCGCGTCGTTCGTCGCCGTTCGTGGCCGTGAATTGCGGCGCGATCGCCGAATCGCTGCTCGAATCCGAGCTGTTCGGCTACGAGGAAGGCGCGTTCACGGGCTCGCGTCGCGGCGGGCGCGTCGGCCTCATCGAAGCGGCCAACGGCGGCACTTTATTCCTCGACGAGATCGGCGAAATGCCGCTGGCCTTGCAGACGCGTCTGCTGCGCGTGCTCGAAGAGCGCGAGGTACTGCGCGTCGGCAGCGTGCGACCGACGCCGGTCGACGTGCGCGTGATCGCGGCCACACATGTGGAACTCGATGCACGCGTCGCCGACGGGCGTTTTCGTCGCGATCTTTACTACCGTCTCAACGTGCTGCGCATCGCGCTCGCTCCGCTGCGCGAACGGGTCGACGACATCCCGCTGCTGCTGATGAACTTCCTGCGCGCGGCCGGCGCCGGCGCGATGGTGCTCGACGGTCCCGCGCATGCTTTGCTGCAGCGCCACGGCTGGCCCGGCAACCTGCGCGAGCTGCGCAATCTCGCCGAGCGCCTCGCCGTGCTCGCACATGCCGAATCGCCACTGTCCGCGATCACGCGTCCGCTGCTGCTGCGCTGCGCGCCGGAGCTGTTCGGAGGCGCGCAGACGATCGCGGAGCCGGCCGGCTCGCTGTCGAACGACACGGCGCGCCTGCAGGCCCACGCACTGTCCTCGCGCGTCGTCAGGCCCGACGCCGCGAGCTTGCAGCGTGCGCTCGCCGCCGTCGGCGGCAGCCGCGAAAAGCTGGCCGACCAGCTCGGAGTTTCGCGCACCACGCTGTGGCGTTGGCTGCGCGAGCGATCGCTGGGATAGGCCGCTTACGAAGCGCGATCAGAACAGCTGGGCTTCGCCGCTTTCGTGCGCGAGCAGCCAGCGCTTGCGCTCGATTCCGCCACCGTAGCCGGTCAGCGAGCCGGTGCTTCCGACCACGCGATGGCACGGCACGATGATGCTGATCGGATTGCGCCCGTTCGCGAGCCCGACCGCGCGTGAGGCCTTGGCATCGCCGAGCGTTCTGGCGAGTGAACCGTAGCTCACGGTCTCGCCGTACGGAATCCTCAGCAGCTCATCCCAGACGCGTTTCTGGAACGGACTGCCGACCACCGACAGCGGCAGATCGAAATCGCGCAGCTCACGGCCGAAATAGGCGCGCAACTGCTGCTTGGCCCGGGCAAAGCGGGCCTCGTCGTGTTGCCAGTCGGCCGCGATGGGCGGATAGCGGCGGTACTCCATGTAGAGCGCGCGCAGCCCGAACTCGTCGGCGAGCAGCAGCAGGTCGCCGACCGGGCTTTCGAGCGTCGATGCGAACAGGGCGCTGCTCATTTGCGGACCCCCAACAAAAAAACCGGGGCGCAGGATGCCATAGCGGCATCCCGGCCCCGGTGGGGTCAAGCGAAAGACTTAGAAGCGGGCGCGGATCGTCAGACCGTAGGTCTGCGGGTCGCCGGGCTGGCCGACGTACAGGCCGGTGCTACCCGAAGCGGCGGCCAGCAGTTCGAAGTAATCCTTGTCCGTGAGGTTGCGGATCCAGAACGAGAATTCCCAGCCGTCGTTGGCGCGGAAACCGGCGCGGGCGTTGTACAGCGTGTAGCCGCCCACGTTCAGATAAGCCGACTCCGTTGCCGCCGACGAGAAGTCGGAACGCGAGCTCGCATCGGCCCCGATGTAGTAGTCGCCAGCGCGACCGAGCAGGCCGCCCGTGATCACGTATTCGCCGCCGAGCGACCCCGCCCACTTCGAAATGCCGGGCAGGCGCGTGCCGGAGGCATCGACGACCTGGGTCAAGGGGTCGCTGCCGCCGCTGCGCTCCAGCGGGGCCGGCGCATCCTTGAACGAGCGGTACTCGCCGTCGGTGTAGGCCGCGTTCGCGAACAGGCTGAAGGCGCCGAGGCGGGCGCTGCTGTCGAACTCGACGCCGCGCACGCGCACCTTCTTGGCGTTGGCGAGGTAGCCGCGCAGCGCGCCGACCGCGTTGTTCTGTACCTGCGCCTGGAAGTCCTCGATGTCGGTGTTGAACACCGACAGGTTGGCGGTCACGCCGGGCAGCGGCTGGGTCTTGATGCCGACTTCGTAGTGGTTGACGTCTTCGGGCTTGACCGTTGCCGCGCTCAGCACCGGAACTGTTTCACCCGTTTGCGCATCGGTGACGGTCGGCAGGGCCGCACTGTTCATTCCCACCGACTTGTAGCTCTTGGCGTAAGTCGCATAGGTATTGATGGTGTCGGTCACCGAATAGGCGAGCGTCAACTGGCCCGAAACGTTGGTGTCGTCGACATCGGCTTTATAGGCCTGCGGCGACAGCACGCCGAGAAGCAGTGTGCGCTCGGCAGGCGTCGGGTTGGCCGGGCCACCATAGGTGGTGGCCGCGAAGTCCATCTTCTTCTTGTCGTAGTTGAGGCGCAGGCCGGGCAACAGGTGCAGCTTCTCGGTGATGCTCCAGTCGAGCTGGCCGAACAGCGCGGCGCTCTCGGTATCGAAGTCGATCTTGGTGTTCTGACCGTAGCCGGTCAGCAAGTCGGCGCGATAGCCCGCGGCGCCTGGGTTCAGCAGGAAGCGCGCAGCGGCGGCGCCCTGCTCCTGCACGTGGACCGGGTCGGACTTGATGTTCTGGTAGAAGCCGAACACGCCGACGACGTAGTTCAGGCTCGGCGTGATGTCGCCGGTGAGGCGGACTTCCTGCGTCCACTGTTCCTGGGTCGACGGAGCGGCCGAGATCGTCGTGATCGGCAGGCCGAGGTAGTCGCGGTCGTTGGACGGATCCCAGTTCCAGAAGCGCCAGGCGGTGATCGAAGTCAGCTGGCCGATGGCGGTCTTGTAGTCGGCGGTCAGCGAGATTCCGCCCATGTCCTGGCGCGAGCGCCAGGCGGTGTCGGTGTCGGTCAGGCGATCGAACGGGTTGGTGCTCGGCACCGTGTAACCGAGATCGGCGGTGATCGCGGCGTACTGGCGGTTGGGTGCACGCAGTGTCGGCGCGACGCCGGCGTAAACCTGCGCATAGCCTTCGGGACGCTGGCGGGTGAGGTCGCCGGCCAGGATGAACTGCAGATCGTCGCTGGCGTTGTAGAGCAGCTGGCCGCGGAAGCCGAGGTTGTTCAGGTCGTTGAGGTCGTCATCGGTGGCGACGTTGTGCAGGAAGCCGTCCCGCTGGGTGCCGGCGAACGACAGGCGCGCGGCGAGCTTGTCGCTCAGGCCGCCGGTGATCGAAGCCTTGGACTGGATGAATCCGTAGTTGCCGAACGACTGTTCAAAGCGCGTTTCGGGCGTGAAGCTCGGCTTCTTGGTGGTGACGTTGATCGCGCCGGCGGTGGTGTTCTTGCCGTACAGCGTGCCCTGCGGGCCGCGCAGCACTTCGATCTGCTGCACGTCGATGAAATCCAGCGTCGCGGCGGCCGGGCGCGCGTTGAACACGCCATCCACGTAGAGGCCGACGCCCGGTTCGAGGCCGTCGTTGGTGAGACCGTATGGCGCACCGAGACCGCGGATGTTGATCGCCGAATTACGCGGATTGGTGGAGTAGAACTGCACCGTCGGAATCAGCTCCTTCAGGCGGTTCACGTTGAAGGCGCCGGTCTGCGTCAGCAGGGCGTCGTCGACGACCGAGATCGGGATCGGCACTTCCTGCACGCTTTCTTCGCGACGGCGTGCGGTGACCAGAATCTCCTCGACCTGTGAGCTGGCCTGGACGGCCTCCGGGGCCACGGCGACTTCGATGCCTCCTGCGGAGCTTTCCTGGGCGAGACCCGGCGCGGTCCAGAGGGACAGCACGGCGACCGAGGCCATCGAGACGAGCGACGGCGTCACACGGTTCGTGAATTCTTTAGTAATAACTTTTTGGTATTTCAAAGTGCTCATCCCCAATAAAAATGATCTTCCCACTGAGGCGCGCACTCTAGGTATCTAAGAATTTTTCGAGAAATAACTTATCGAGCTATCTAAAGAGCCGGGAAACAGCGCGGGCCGCTGCCTCGGCCGCGATCGCCACGGGCGCATAATCGGAACATGCAATACCGCCTCGATCTCGCTGCCCTGCGGCAAGGCCGGGATGGTCCGTTCCATCCCGCCGTCACCCGATGGCTTCACTCCCGCTTCGGCCAGCCCACCGAGGTGCAGCAGCGCGCCTGGGCGGTCACCTCGCAGAACCGCCATGCCCTGATCGCGGCCCCGACCGGCTCGGGCAAGACGCTCGCCGCGTTCCTCGCCGCGATCAACGATCTCGTCGAAGAAGGGCTCGAGCAGCCGCTGCAGGATCGGGTCTATGTCTTATATGTGTCGCCGCTCAAGGCGCTGTCGAACGACATCCAGAAGAACCTGCAGGAACCGCTGAGCGGCATCCGCGCCCAACTGGCAGCGATGGGTTTGCCCGATGTCGGCATTCGCGATGCCGTGCGCACCGGCGATACGCCGATGTTCGAGCGCGAGCGCATGCGCAAGACGCCGCCGCACATTCTCGTGACCACACCGGAGTCCTTGTTCATCCTGCTGACCTCGCAGGGCGGCCGCGAGATGCTGCGCTGCGTGCGCTCGCTGATCATCGACGAGTTGCACGCGGTCGCCGGCGGCAAGCGCGGAGCGCACCTGATGCTCACGCTCGAACGGCTCGCCGCCTTGTGCGACCGGCCGTTCGTCCGCATCGGCCTGTCGGCGACGGTCAAGCCGCTCGAGGCGATGGCGCGCTACCTGATCGGTGGGCGCGATGAACCCGTCACCATCGTCGACACCGGTCATGTGCGTCAGCGCGACATCGCGATGGAGCTGCCGAAGTCGCCGCTGACCCCGGTGATGTCCGGCGAAGTCTGGGGCGAAACCTACGATCGTCTCGCCGAACTCGTCGCCGCGCACAAGACCACGCTGATCTTCGTCAACCAGCGTCGCATCGCCGAGCGCACCGCGCGTCACCTGGCCGAGCGCATCGGCGCGGAGTTCGTCACCTCGCACCACGGCAGCTTGTCGCGCGAGCATCGGCTGCGTGCCGAGCAACAGCTCAAGAACGGCGAGCTCAAGGCGCTCGTCGCCACGAGTTCGCTCGAGCTCGGCATCGACATCGGCGACGTCGATCTGGTCTGCCAGCTCGGCTCGCCGCGCGCGATCAATGCGTTTCTTCAGCGCGTGGGCCGCGCCGGCCACGCCATCGGCGCGATTCCGAAAGGTCGCCTGTTCCCGCTTACGCAGGACGACCTGCTCGAATGCACGGCCTTGCTGTCCGCGGTCAGCGCAGGCGAGCTCGACCGCATCCGGCTGCCGCAGCGGCCGCTCGATGTGCTTGCGCAGCAGATCGTCGCCGAGATCGGTTGCGGCGAATGGGGCGTCGACGAGCTCTATGCGCTGGCTCGCCGCGCTGATCCTTATCGAACCCTGCTCAAGGAAGATTTCGAGCAGGTGGTTCAAATGCTCGCCGATGGCTATGTCACGCGGCGCGGCCGGCGCGGCGCCTATCTGCATCTCGACGCGGTGAATCGACGCCTGCGTGCGCGGCCCGGCGCCAAGCTTGCGGCGGTCATGAACGCCGGCACGATTCCCGATCAGTTCGACTACGACGTCGTGCTGCAGCCCGAAGGCCACCGCGTCGGCTCGCTCAACGAAGACTTCGCGTTCGAGAGCATGGCCGGCGATATCTTCCAGCTCGGCAATACCTCGTATCGCATACTCAAGGTCGAAACCACGCGCGTGCTCGTCGAGGACGCGCAAGGCTTGCCGCCGAGCATTCCGTTCTGGTTCGGCGAAGCGCCAGGCAGAACCGATGAGCTCAGCGCCGCGGTTTCCAAGCTCAGCACGCAGGCCGAAGCGAGGCTCGCGCAAGGCATTGAGGCTTGCGCGCGATGGCTCGCGCAGGAGCTCGGCGTCGCCGAAGCCGCAGCGCAACAGCTCGCCGAATACTGGGCGAGCTCATACGCCATGCTCGGCGCCTTGCCATCCGAGAACTGCGTCATCTTCGAGCGCTTCTTCGACGAAGTGGGCGACACGCATCTGGTGATCCATTCGCCGTTCGGCTCGCGCGTGAATCGCGCCTGGGGCCTCGCGCTGCGCAAGCGCTTCTGCCGCACCTTCAACTTCGAACTGCAGGCCAGCGCGCTCGAAGACAGCATCGTGCTGTCGCTCGGCCCCACGCACAGCTTTCCGCTCGACACGATCCAGCATTACCTGAAGTCGGCGACGGCGCGTGACGTCTTGATTCAGGCGCTGCTCGATGCCCCGATGTTCGGTACGCGCTGGCGCTGGAACGCTACCGTCGCGCTCGGCATTCGGCGCATGAACGGCGGCAAGCGCGTGCCTCCGCAATTCCAGCGCTCGGATTCGGAGGACTTGCTGACGCTGGTGTTCCCGGACCAGGTGGCCTGCGCCGAGAACCTCGTTGGCGAACGACAGATCCCGAATCATCCACTCGTGCAGCAGACCATCGACGATTGCCTGCGCGAAACCATGGATGTCGAAGGCTTCGAGCGCGTGCTCGCGCGCATGGAATCCGGCGAGATTCGCGTGATCTGCTGCGATCTCGCATCGCCATCACCGCTGTCGCAAGCGATCCTGAACGCCAAGCCGTCGGCCTTCCTCGATGACGGCGCCGCAGAAGAGCGACGCACGCGCACGCTCGCGATGCAGCCGCTGATGGATCTGCCGACCGCCGAGCGCATGGCCAGACTCGATATCGAGACGATCGAGCGCGTGCACGGCGACGTCTGGCCGCTGATCCGCAACGCCGACGAGCTGCACGATGCGCTCGTCGTGCACGGTTTCCTGCTCGAGGGAGAGATGCTCCAGGGGCGCGTGGGCGGTGTTGGCCGGCTCGATGAGACGAACTGGGCCGGTCGTGCCTGGCTCGACACGCTCGTCGCTCAAAAACGCGTGACGCGACTGCATCCCGCGGGCGGCGAGCCGCTGTGGCTTGCAGCGGAACGCTGGCACGAGGCGCGTGTGGTTTGGCCCCAAGCCACGCCATCGCATCCGATTCGCGCAGTGACGATGGCGGAGCCCGATGCCGGATCGGCATTGCAGGAGCTCGTGCGCAGCCGGCTCGAACTCATTGGCGTCATCAGCCTGCAGCAGCTCGCCCGCCCGCTGGGCCTCGATGTCTCTGCAATCGAAGCCAGTCTTTATGCACTCGAGGCGGAAGGCGCGATCGTGCGCGGATACTTCACCGGAGCGGGGATCGAGGAGTGGTGCGATCGCCGATTGATGGCGCGCATCCATCGGCAGACACGCGACAAGCGCCGCTCGGAGATTGCGCCGGTGCCGCCAGCGGGCTTCATGCGCTTTCTGTTCGCATGGCATCGGCTCGCGGGCAGTGCGGCCGAGATCCGATATCAGGGCGACAACGGGCTGCTCGCTTCGCTGCAGCAACTGGAAGGCTATGCGGGCGCGACGGCTTCGTGGGAGGACGATCTGCTGCCGACGAGAGTCGAAGCGTACAACCCGATGATGCTCGATCGCCTTTGCGCGAGTGGCCGCATCATTTGGCAGCGCCCGGCGAGTGAGCTCGACCCGGGCAAGAAGCGCAGCGGCCCGGTTCGCAGCACCCCCATTCTGTTTTGTGAGCGCGAGTTCCTGCCCATGTGGCAGCTCGCAGAAGAAGCGCCGCCTGGCGAGCGCAAGCTTTCGTCGAGGGCCGAGCGCCTGCTCGAAGCCTTGCAGCAATGTGGTGCGAGTTTCTTTGCCGACTTGCTCGCAGATAGCGGATTGCTCGGCGCGGAGCTCGAAGAGGCGCTCGGCGAACTCGTGAGCCAGGGGCTCGTGAGTTGCGACACTTTCGCCGGCTTGCGGGCGCTCACGATGAGTGGCGACAAGCGCGATCGCCTGCGCCGGCATTTCGGTCGCGGAGACGTCGCATTCGACGATGCGGGTCGCTGGGCGCTGACGCGCCATCGGCGCAAACCCGCTTCGCAGCTCAACGTCAACGCTTTGGCCGATCCGCGCGTCGAGCATGTCGCGCGCGTTCTGCTGCGCCGCTACGGCGTCGTGTTTCGCGCACTGCTCGAGCGCGAGACCGGCTTGCCGCCGTGGCGGGAGCTGCATTACGTCTATCGGCGGCTCGAGGCGCGTGGCGAGGTGCTCGGCGGACGTTTCGTCAGTGGATTCGCCGGGGAGCAGTTCGCCTTGAGCGAAGCGGCTGGCGCGCTGCGCCGTTACGGACAGCAAGCGCAAAGCGGGCGGGGGGCGATCGAGCGCGTCTGCATCGGAGCGAGCGACCCCCTCAATCTGGTCGGCGTGATCGTCCCGGGCGAGCGGGTGCCGCGGGTGGCCGGCAACCGCATCCTGTTCGAAGACGGAGTGCCCGTCGCCGTTCAGTCAGGCGGTGACACCCAATACCTGAAGTCGGCCGATCTCCATGATCAGTGGGAGATTCGCAATCTGCTGCTTCGGCAGCAGAAGTCGATCAGCTACCTGGCCCAGCCGCGGTTGCCCCAATAAACGAGACAGATGAGCGGAAAATGACCAAAGTGGCCGGATCGAGGCATTTTCAAGCAGCGGGGATTCTTCTGTCCGTGTCATTCCTGAACTAAAAAACCTTTGCATTCATGTAATTGCAATATTCGGCGAAATCTCCTGTTGACGCACTCCGTCACTTCAGGTCCACCGCTGACCGGGGGCAGCAGAACCAAGGGGGCGTCACCCGTAACCATCTCGGACCTCGGTATCACCTCGTCGCCAACAGCGCATGCGATGCGGGGAAGATGGCTTTGGAGGGCCGGGATTTGTTCTCCAAGTTCCTCTAGTATATGAGCCACGCGCGATGGGGCATCGATTGGTAGTTCTAACGCCTCACGCCCTGCTGCTTCTTGAAGCACCCCATAGAACTCGATCCGCATGCGGGAGAGGGGACAGCAAGCCGCAGCCGCGATCTGTTTTTTCTTTGCCGTTTGCCTTACCGGGTTCCCTTGTGGCGCACCGAGCAGCGCAGCGCGCGCAGGGGACGGCGGACAGGGATGTCCGCCGTGCTTCGTCGCGACAGGATGTCGCGTCGAAGCGTTGCCCCGAGCACGTGAGCAGCGCAGGGAACTCTCGCGTAGCGAGAGGGCGTCACCAGGGTGTGCTTTCTCTTGGTTACTTCTCTTTGCACAAGCAAAGAGAAGTAACGCCCGACCGGCGAGGTCAAAACTCCCAGCGTCGAGCGGACTCATCGCGAAGCCGCAACGCCCCGCAGCAGTGGCAAGAGCCACTATTCAACCACCCAACCGATGCATCGTAATCGGTCGCTCGACATACCCGCGCGGTGCCGCGAATCCAGACTCCTTCTTCCACACCGTCGTCCGAATGCGCTCCGCGATCGCCGCATCGTCCGCGCCTTCGCCCAGCAGCTCGCGCAAGCTCGTGCCCTGGCTCGAGAACAGGCAGGGAAACAATTCACCGGTCGCGGTGAGTCGCACGCGATCGCAACTGCCGCAGAACGGATTGGACACCGTGGTGATGATGCCGAGCCGATGCTGCCCGCCGATCACGTATTCGGTCGCCGGATCGCTGCCGCGCGCGAGCTTCTCCACGCGCCCGAAGCGCGCGCCGATGCGGGCCAGGATTTCGTCCTCGGTGACGACGCGGTCGCGGCTCCATTGCTGCGCGTTGTCGAGCGGCATGAACTCGATGAAGCGCAGTTCGAGCGCCTGTTCGAACGCCCATGCGGCGAGCGCTTCGATCTCGCCGTCGTTGTAGCCGCGAATGACCACCGCATTGAGCTTGAACGGAATGCCGGCCGCTCGCGTCGCCGCGATGCCGTCGAGCACCGGCTGCAGCGGGCCGCGCGTGAGTTTTTCGAACAGGGCCGGATCGCGCGCGTCGATGCTGATGTTCAGATCGTCGAGCCCGGCTTCGCGCAGCGGCTGGGCGAGCTCGGCGAGGCGCGTGGCATTGCTCGTCATCGAGATGCGCTTCAGGCCGCTGTCGCGCAGGGCCTGGAGCTCGCCGACCAGTGTGTCGACGCCGCGGCGCAAGGTCGGTTCGCCGCCGGTCAGGCGGATGTTGGTGATGCCGAGCGTCTGCACGAACAGGCGCGACATCTGCGCGAGCTCCTCGATCGTCAGCAGCTCCTTGCGCGGCAGCCACTGCGGATGCTCGGGCATGCAGTAGGCGCAGCGCAGGTTGCAGCGATCGGTCAGCGAGAGCCGCAGCTTGCGCTTGCGCCGGCCGTGCTGGTCGACCAGTTGTCGAAGCTCGCGAAAGCCGTCAGCCATGAGCCGGACTCCCGCAGGCCAGGGTTTGCGCGTAGCGATTCAGGGCGAGCGGATCGTTGACGTTGGCGAGCACGCCATCGCTGCGCAGGCGGACCGTGCGATGGCGGGACTGCCAGTCCTTCACCGAATGCCGCTCGCTGCTCAGCAGAAACTGTTCGAGATCGGGCGCCAGCGCGCAGCGCGTGAGGCTCACGGTCGGATGCACGCCGTCGTCGTCTTCGAGCACGACGATGTCGGCCTGCGTGGCCTGCTGTCGCGCGAACAGTCGCTCGGGCAGCGATTCGGGCAGGGCCAGCGCGTCGCAGGGCAGGCTCAGCAGCCAGTCCGTGGCCGCGGTTTCGAGCAGGCGCAGCAGGCCGGCGAGCGGGCCGGCGCCCAGGCGATCGCGGAGCACCGGAACGCCGAGGCTCCCGTAGCGATCGAGATGGCGGTTCGCGGAGATGCGCAGCTCGCTCGCGAGTGGGCGCAGATGATCGAGCGTGATCTCGATGAACGGCCGGCCGGCGTGTTCGAGCCAGCCCTTGTCCAGCCCGCCGAAGCGACGTCCTTCGCCACCGGCGAGGACGCCTCCGCTGAAGTTGGGCAGCTTGGCTGGACTCATGGCCCCATTCTAATGAAATCGGATCGGGCCGAACCGGCTCCAAAAGGCCGATTCGGCTTCCGAGCCGTTCAGCTTGCGGTACTGGCAGCCTTCGCGCCTGCCTGGGTCTTCGACAGGATCTTCTTGAGCTCGGGCACGCAGGAGCCGCAATTGGTGCCGCATTTGAGCAGCTCGCCGAGCTTGACCACGCTGTCGGCCTGGCCCGATTCGATCGCCGCGACGATGCGCTTCTGGCCAACGCCGAAGCAGGAGCAGATCGTCGCGCCCTCGTCGGGTCCGGCGGCCAGCGGCTCGCCCGCGAGCAGGCCGATGCGCGCTTCGTCGTCGAGCTGCCCGGCCGCGAACAGGCTCGCAAGCCAGTTGCGCGAGGGCAGGTCGGGCCGAGGCGCGACGAACAGCACGGCCTCGATGCGGCCGTCGACCACGTGGGCGGCGCGATAGAGGCCGCCGGCGCCGTCGATGTATTCGAGCCAGTCCGCGTCGGCCGAGGCGCCGAGCAGCACGCGGCCGAACTCCGGCCAGGGCAGGCTCGTCGCATCGCCCGCGAGCTCGTAGCGCGTGAAGCTCGCCCCGGTCACGCGCGTCCACCAGGCCAGGTGGCGGATCGCGAGCGGCTTGCGGCTCAGGATGAAGCCGTGCCAGGCCGGCACGAAAGCCTCGACCTTGGCCGGCGTGTGCTTGAACTCGGGCTCGCCCGAAACCGGATCGACGACCGGGTTCACGAGCGCGCCGACGCGCGCGTCGGAGGCGAACTGCGCGTTCCAGTGGATCGGCACGAACAGGCTGCCGCGCGCGTGCTCGTCGGCGACCACGGCACGGCCGACCAGGCTGCCCCAGCGCGTCGACACGCGGGCCAGCGAGCCGTGCGCGATGCCGGCGGCTTCGGCGTCGGCCGGATTCAGTTCGACGAAGGGCTCCGGAATGTGCGACGACAGCGTCGCCGACAGGCCGGTGCGCGTCATCGTGTGCCAGTGGTCGCGCACGCGGCCGGTGTTGAGCACCAGCGGGTAGTCGGCATCGACGGCGTTGGCCGGCGCGCGCGCGGGCGTGGGGACGAAGCGGGCGAGGCCGTCGGCGTGATAGAAGCGGCCGTCGGCGAATGCCTGCAGATGCCGCGCATCGGCCGCCGTGCGCGGTACCGGCCAGCGCAGCGGAGCGAGCGCGTCGTAGGCATGCGCGTCGAGTCCGGCGAGGCCGCCGATGTCGAAGTAGCGCGCACCCTCGTTCTCAAAGGCCGACAGGCGCGCGTGCTCGTCGAAGATCTCGTGCACGGCCCGGTACGGGAACTGCGCCGCATGGCCCCAGCGCCGCGCGACTTCGCTGAGCATCCACCAGTCCGGCCGTGCCTCGCCGAGCGGCGGCACGAAGGCGCGCTGGCGCGAGATGCAGCGCTCGGAATTGGTGACGGTGCCGTCCTTCTCGCCCCAGCCCTGCGCGGGCAGCAGCAGGTGCGCGTAGGCCGTGGTGTCGGTCTCGGCCATCACGTCGGAGACGATCACGAGCTCGCATTGGTCGAGCGCGCGCCTGACCTGGTCGGCGTCGGGCAGGCTCACGACCGGATTGGTCGCCATGATCCAGACGGCCTTGATCTCGCCGCTCTCGATCGCCTTGAACAGGTCGACCGCCTTCAGGCCCGTGCGGCTCGCGATCGCCGGGCTTTGCCAGAAGCGCTGCACGAGTTCGCGGTGCTCTTCGCGCTCGAGGTCCATGTGCGAGGCGAGCATGTTGGCGAGCCCGCCGACTTCGCGCCCCCCCATCGCATTGGGCTGGCCGGTCAGCGAAAACGGCCCGGCGCCGGGCTTGCCGATGCGGCCCGTGAGCAGGTGGCAGTTGATGATGCTGTTGACCTTGTCGGTGCCGGCCGAGGACTGGTTCACGCCCATCGAGAAACAGGTGATGACGCGCTCGGTGGCGGCGAACAGCGCGTAGAAGCGTTCGAGCGCCTCGACCTCGAGGCCGCAATCGGCGGCGATGTCGGCGAGCGAAGCGTCGCGATCGGCCGCGGCGAGGGTTTCGTCGAGGCCCAGCGTGCTGCGCTCGACGAAGGCCGCGTCGGTGAGTCCGAGTCGGTGCAGATGCGCGAGCAGCCCGTTGAACAGGCGCACGTCGCTGCCGGCGCGCAGGCCCAGGTGCAGGTCGGCCATTTCGGTGCTCGCGGTCTTGCGCGGATCGAGCACCACGATCTTCATCTGCGGCCGCGCCTCGCGTGCGCGCAGCATGCGCTGGAACAGGATCGGATGGCACCAGGCCGTATTCGAGCCGACCAGCACGACCAGATCGCAGCGATCGAGATCCTCGTAGGCCACCGGCACGATGTCCTCGCCGAAAGCGCGCTTGTGCCCGGCGACCGCCGAGGACATGCAGAGCCGCGAGTTGGTGTCGATGTTGGCGGTGCCGACGAAGCCTTTCACGAGCTTGTTGGCGACGTAGTAGTCCTCGGTCAGCAGCTGGCCCGAGACGTACCAGGCCACCGATTCGGGGCCGTGCGTGTCGATGATGCGCCGCAGTTCGCCGGCCGCGTGGTCGAGCGCCGCATCCCAGCTCAGGCGCTGCAAGGGCTGGCCGGGCGACTGCTTGTCGCGCAGCTGCGGATGCAGCAGGCGGCCCTGCGGAACCACCGTGTCGCCGAGCGCGGAACCCTTCACGCACAGACGCCCGGCGTTGGTCGGATGCTGCGGGTCGCCCGCCACGCGCACGAGCTTGCCGGACGGCGTCGCCTCGACGCCGCAGCCGGTGCCGCAGTACGGGCACGTGGTCTTGATCGGCGTTGAAGCCGGCATGGACAGGTTGCCGTCGGCCATGGTCACGCTGCCAGCGGCGCGATGGCCGCCTCGCAGTAGCGTTGCCCGAACAGCAGCTTGGGTCGCATCGGGGCGATGTCGACCGCGTTCTTCATGAGGTCGAGATACCACGGGCCGTCCTTGACGTCGCCGTAGAGCACGGCGCCGACGATGGTGTTGCCCTTGACGACGATGCGCTTGTAGACGCCGCGCCGCGGATCGCGCAGCACGAGGTCCTCGGTCTCGGCGTCGCCGATGAAATCGCCGGCCGAGAACAGATCGATGCCGGTGACCTTGAGTTTGGTCGAAACGGTCGAACCCGGATAGCGCTTGTGGCCGAGCCCGGCCAGATGCGCGGCGCAGACGCGCGCCTGTTCCCACAGCGGGGCGACGAGCCCGTAGACCGCCTTGCGATGCTCCACGCATTCGCCGACCGCGTAGATGCGCGGATCGGACAGCGTCTGCAAGGTGTCGTCGACCACGATCGCGCGCTCGCAATGCAGGCCGCAGGATCTGGCCAGATCGATGTTCGGGCGAATGCCGGCCGCCATCACGACGAGATCGGTCTCGACTTCGCGGCCGTCCTTGAAGCGGATGCCGGTGACGCGGTCCTTGCCGAGAATTTCGGTGGTGCCGGCCTGCATGAGGAACTTCAGGCCGCGTGCTTCGAGCGCGGCCTGCAACAACGCCGCCGCCGGCTTGTCGAGCTGGCGTTCCATGAGGCTGTCCATCACGTGCACGACGGTCACCTCCATGCCGTTGCGCGCGAGCCCGTTGGCGCATTCCAGGCCGAGCAGGCCGCCGCCGATGACCACCGCGCGCCGGTGCGTGCGCGAGGTCTCGAGCATCGCCTCGACATCGTGGATGTCGCGAAACGCGACCACGCCGGGCAGCTGATGGCCCGGCACCGGAATCACGAATGGCTTGGAGCCCGTGGCGATCAGCAGGCGATCGTACGGAACATCGACGCCCTTCTTCGAGGTGACGATGCGGCGCAGGCGATCGATCTTCACGACCGGATCGCCCGCATGGAGCTGGATGCCGCGGTCGGTGTACCAGGCGCGATCGTTGAGCATGATGTCGCCGATGGTCTTCTCACCGGCGAGCACGGGCGACAGCAGGATGCGGTTGTAGTTGCCGTGAGGCTCGGCCCCGAAGACCGTGATGCTGTACTGCTCCGGGTCGAACTTCAGCAGCTCCTCCACCGTCCGCATGCCCGCCATGCCGTTGCCGATCACGACCAGGTGCAGCTTGGGTCGGATATCGTTCACGGCGCTAAACGGCTACCCAGACTTGCCCATCTTCGACGCGAACCGCATACGCGCGGACCGGCGTCGCCGGCTCTTCGAGGCATTCGCCGGTGACCAGGTCGTAATGGTGCTTGTAGATCGGCGAGGCGACGACGATGCGACCGCCGAGCGAACCGGTAAGGCCGCGCGACAGCACGTTGGCGTCGGATTGCGGATCGAAGTTGTCGATCGCGTAGAACTGGTCGGAGCCGTCGCGCTGGCGCACGCGGAATACCGCGATCTGCCGGTCGTCGACGAGGGCCGCGACGCCGAGGTTCGGCACGATGTCGCCGGGGGCGCAGATCGCGTGCCAGGTGGTTGCAGAGAGAGTGGAGTCGGGAGCGCTGCCGTCCATGATGTGTTTTCGTTCTGAGGCTGGAGAGGTCATACGGCCGTTTCGGTCACTCGGATTCCACGGCGGACTCGACGGCCAGGGCGATGCCCTTGAACGTCCGCGGCTCGCCTTTCTCCTCGAGACGCGCCGGACGGATCTGGCCGCGCTCCTTCACGAACTTCACATTGCTGTCGGTGGCCTTGCTGTTGACGAAGGTGCGGAAGCGCTTGAGCGTCTCCGGTGTTTCGATCGCGGTCTTCCACTCATCCTGATAAGTGTTGGCGACGTGCTGCATCTCGGCCTCGAGCTCGGCGCAGATGCCGAGCTTGTCGTCGATGATCACGCTCTTGAGGTAATCGAGCCCGCCTTCCATGTTGTCGCGCCAGGTGCTCGTGCGCTGCAGGCGATCCGCGGTGCGGATGTAGAACATCAGGAAGCGGTCGATGTACTGGATCAGCGTCTTGTCGTCGAGGTCGCCCGCGAGCAGTTCGGCGTGGCGCGGCTTCATGCCGCCGTTGCCGCAGACGTAGAGGTTCCAGCCCTTCTCGGTGGCGATGACGCCGAAGTCCTTGCTCTGCGCCTCGGCGCATTCGCGCGTGCAGCCCGAGACCGCGGACTTGAGCTTGTGCGGAGAGCGCAGGCCCTTGTAGCGATGCTCGATCAGCAGCGCCATGCTCACCGAATCGAGCATGCCGTAGCGGCACCACGTCGAACCCACGCAGCTCTTCACGGTGCGCAGCGACTTGCCGTAGGCGTGGCCCGATTCGAAGCCGGCATCGGTGAGCTCCTTCCAGATCAGCGGCAGCTCGTGCACCTGCGCGCCGAACATGTCGATGCGCTGGCCACCCGTGATCTTGGTGTAGAGCCCGTACTTCTTCGCCACCTGGCCGATCACGATCAGTCCCTCGGGCGTGATCTCGCCGGCGGCGACGCGCGGCACGATCGAATAGGTGCCGTCCTTCTGGATGTTGCCGAGGTAGTAGTCGTTGGAGTCCTGCACCATCGCGTGCTGCTGCTTGAGCACGAACTCGTTCCAGCACGACGCGAGGATCGAGCCGATGGTCGGCTTGCAGATGTCGCAGCCCAGGCCGCTGCCGTGCTTGTCGAGCATCTCGTCGAAGCTTTCGATCTTCTGCACGCGGATCAGGTGGTACAGCTCCTGGCGCGAATACGCAAAGTGCTCGCAGAGATGGTTGTTGACGGCCACGCCCTGCTTCTTGAGCTCGGCCTTGAGCAGTTGCGTCATCAGCGGCACGCAGCCGCCGCAGGACGTACCGGCTTTCGTGCAGCTCTTGAGCGCGCCGATGCTGTGCTGGCCGTCGGCGACGGCCGCGCAGAGCTCGCCCTTGCTGACGTTGTTGCACGAGCAGATCTGCGCGGTGTCGGGCAGCGCGTCGACGCCGATGCCGGCCGGCGCCTTGCCGTCCGAGCTCGGCAGGATCAGGAATTCCGGGTGCTCGGGCAGCGCCATGTTGTTGAGCATCATCTGCAGCAGCGTTCCGTATTCGGTGGCATCGCCGACCAGCACCGCGCCGATCACGGCCTTGCCGTCCTCGGAGGTCACGAGCTTCTTGTAGATCTGCTTGCGCTCGTCGGTGAACACGTAGTTGCGTGCGCCCGGGATGGCGCTGTGCGCATCGCCGATGCTCGCGACGTCGACGCCCATGAGCTTGAGCTTGGTGCTCATGTCGGCGCCGTTGAACTCGGCGGCCGTTCCGCTGAGATGCTGGGCGACGACGCGCGCCATTTCGTAGCCGGGCGCGACGAGGCCGAAGATGCGGCCGTTCCAGAGCGCGCATTCGCCGATCGCGTAGATGTCCGGGTCGCTCGTCAGGCAATGCTTGTCGACCACGATGCCACCGCGTTCGCCGGTGGCGAGGCCGCTCTTGCGCGCGAGTTCGTCGCGCGGGCGGATGCCGGCCGAGAACACGATCATGTCGGTTTCGAGCTGGCTGCCGTCGGCGAACTTCATCGCGTGGCGACCGCCGATGCCCATGCCGGCGCCATCGACGATCTCGAGCGTGTTGCGCTGCGTGTGCACGTCCACGCCGAGTTCTTCGATCTTCTTGCGCAGCACGCGGCCGCCGCCTTCGTCGACCTGCACGGCCATCAGGCGCGGGGCGAACTCGACGACATGCGTCTTCAGGCCCATGTCCTTGAGCGCCTTGGCGCATTCGAGGCCGAGCAGGCCGCCGCCGACGACCACGCCGATCTTCGAGCGCGAGCCCCAATCGGTCATCGCCTCGAGGTCTTCGATGGTGCGATAGACCAGACAACCCGGACGATCGCGGCCCGGAACCGGCGGCACGAACGCGTACGAACCCGTCGCGAGCACGAGCTTGTCGTAGGTGATGCGCTCGCCGCCCGAGGTGATGACGACCTTGGCTTCGCGGTCGATGCTCGTGGCCTTGGCGTTGAGCTTGAGCAGCAGGCCTTCCTGGTCGAAGAAGCCCGGCGCCACGAGCGACAGATCATCGGCCGTCGAGCCGCTGAAGTAGGACGACAGGTGCACGCGATCGTAAGCCGGACGCGGCTCTTCGCAGATCACGGTGATGTCGTGGGGGCCGGGCTGTGCGGTCAGCAGTTCGAGCAGCTTGTGCCCGACCATGCCGTTGCCGATGACGACGAGTTTCATGGCTGGTGAATTTCCTGAGTTTCTTTGAATGACCTTGGTTTTTTCGAACCTGGGTTATGTCCTGGCCGCGCGTCGTCTCAACCGACGGCGAGGCTGCGTTCGCGCACGGCCTGTTGGTACAGCTCTTCTTCCTGCGTCTTGTGTTCCTGGGAGAAGCGCACGGCGATCGCGCAGAGCGAGGTCAGCGTGACGACGATGCCGAGGATGAACAGGCAGTCCTGCGTGTTGGCGCTCGCTTTCATGAGGAAGCCCGCCGCCACCGCGCCGACGTTGCCGCCCGCGCCGATGATGCCGGCCACGCCGCCGAGCGCCTTGCGATCGATGAAGGGCGTCAGCGCGTAGGTGGCGCCGCAGGCCATGTGCGTGCACAGGCCGAAGCTCAGCATCGCGATCACCGCGAGCGCCACCGACTGCGCATGCGAGAACCACAAAAGACCCAGGCCTTCGCCGACGATCAGCACGAACAGCCAGACGCTGCGGCCGTCGAGGCCCTTGGCGCGGGCGATGCGATCCGAGACGATGCCGCCGAGCGCGCGCGCGAACAGGGCCAGCAGACCGAAACTGCCGGCCGCCAGGCCCGCGGTTTTCAGCGACAGGCCGAAGCTGTCGACGTAATAGCTCGCGACGATATTGTGGATGAAGATCTCGACGCCGAAGCACGCGCCGTAGGTCAGGAACAGCATCCACACGCGATAGTTCTTGCAGGCGCGCACGAAGCTCTCGCGCGCCACTTTCTTGCCGGTGTCGGGAATCAGGCCGCTGGCGCGCAGCGTGGAGAAATCGCCGGCCGGGCTGTCCTGCGTGAACTTCCAGTAGGCCCAGGCGGTGATCAGCATGAGCACGCCCGGCACCAGCAGCGCGAGGCGCCAGCCCAGCGCCTGTTCGACGCCCAGCAGCACGATCGCGGTGAGGATCAGCGGCATCAGCGCCTGCGTCGCGCCGCCGCCCGAGTTGCCCCAGCCGGCGCTCGCCGCATTGGCGGTGCCGACCACGTTCGGCGCGAACATCACCGAGGTGTGGTACTGCGTGATCACGAAGCTCGCGCCGATGGCGCCGATCAGCAGGCGAAAGAACAGGAAGCTGCCGTAGCTCTGCGATGCGGCGACGCCGAACACCGGGATCGCGCCGAGGATCAGCAGGCCCACATAGGTGCGACGCGGGCCGTAGCGATCGCACAGCGGACCGACGATCAGGCGGATCAGGATCGTCACCGCGACCGCCGCGATGTTGATGTTGGCGATCTGGTCTTTGCTGAGCCCGAACTCGTTCTTGATGAGGGGCATCAGGGGCGCCGCCGCGAACCAGGCGAAGAAGCAGACGAAGAACGCCACCCAGCTCATGTGAAACGCGCGCATCTGCGGCGTGGAGAAGCTGAACAGCTTGATCGATGTCGCTTTGGATGGGCTATTGGAAATCGTCATGGCGGATCGGAGCGGAAACTGGGTCGGGAGCGTTTTCAGCGGCCTTCAGGAAAGGCGAGAACGCGTGAGAAAAGAAAAGACCGGCGGGCGCAGGAAAGGGAGTCAACCCGCCGGTGAATAAGCGTTGCGCAGGAGCGCGTGATCGAAGCGGCCATCTCGATGGATGCCGTCGCTCTGGAGCGGCGCCTGCGAAGCCGGGATGAGCAGTTGTGTCACGGACAGCCTCCTGCGAATCAAGAAAAACAAAAAAGGCGTCCACCCATCGGCGGGAAAACCCGCCGGGATGGACGCCTTTGTCCAGAATCTATGTTCGTGTGGCACTGCTTGCCGGATCGATCCGGTGAAGCTGCCCCACCTGCGCTATCGCAATCCTGCAGTCATGGCCGCTGCCCTCGTTGGCGGCTGACCCGGGTTACAAGACCAGTGCTTAAAGACAGCAATATTCACGCCATCCGCAGGAAGCCGTTCAGACAGCCATTAGTCGAGTCGAAGGCCCCTGAGCAGCTTGTAGCCCCTGGGCCAGACGTTTGTCGGAATGCGATCGGCTTCTGGTAGGCGCCGCCTTCGTTTCCGGCAGCGCAATCTTCAAGGCCGTCGAGATGTTCCATTTCGGTGCGCCGTTCTTCAGCGGTCCAGGAGCTTTTGCCAAAGGACGTGACTGATATTGGGGCGTTATATGAGCTGCGATGTCGGGCGTGACGCTGCTTTGCCCGGGGCGGAGGGCCAGACGGCAGAGCCAAAATGTCGGTCGAAGTTAATCGTTTTGAAGCCGAGGGAGACCAATCCCGAGGGCGTCCGGAGGCGCAGCGCATAGGTGGCGCCCGAATTGCTGCCGCTGAAAGCTTCGATCAGCCCCTTCATGTCGAGTTCGACGATGGTTATCTGTCTCAGATTGGTGCAACCCGAACTGAGAGAGACGGCTTTGAAACATGCCTCTTTCAAGGTCCATAGAGCCGTAAGTTTCGCGTGTCGGCTCACTGGCGGTTCGAAGGCTTTTGCCAAAAGGAGCCCGCTTTCGGCTTGCAGAAAATGGTTGACGAAGTCGTCGCTGAATGCGGTGGTTTCCTGGATGTCAACGCCAATCGCTCCGCAGCAACTGATGCCGGCCGCCACGTAAGGGTATTGATGGGAGAGCGACAGCGAGCTGACGAGCTGCTTGCGACTGGAGTCCCATAGGATAGGGGTGCCAGTAGTTTGCGGTCGTTCGATCCACAGTGCTCGCATTCTTGACTCGGGAACTTCGTGCAAGGCTTGGTCTGATAGCACCGACCAGACCCCGGTTGTGGCCGGGGAGCCGATGCTTCTCAAATAAGCAAACTTCGCCACGACTCGTGCGCCGATCCACTCCTGTCTTCTCTGCAGGGAGCTGATTTGCAGCGAGCGCTCTTCCTCCTGTGTGGCCATGCGAGACGTCAGGGTGTACGGGGACGTCAGCTTGAAGATAAATGCCGAGGCGCTCATGGCGAGGCTGCGATCAGAAGTATCGCGTCAGCTGTAACCGAACGTAGCTGTCTTGCTTGAAGTTGTACAAGGGGTCCAACACGGGAACGTCGAAGTATGCCGTTGCCTCCAGAGTCAGTCGCCACCGTTCACCGAGTCTTCGCCCCCCTTTTACGGTGGACATCTTCGCGCCTGTTTGCGTGTCGATGAACACGCCGGCAAGTGCTTCAGTGGACGCAGTGTCGTTGAGCGCAAGGCGTCCTCCGAAAAACACGTCATCTTGGAAGGGTGAATATGAAAGTATCTGGAGGTTTCTCAGCTCAGGGAGCTGCTCGAGCCTGAATGTGCCGTTTGATGCAAGCGTACTTATGGCCATCCCTTGAGGTGAGCCGGGCGAAAGTGTGCCGCGGCTATCGCGGTAATATTCCAGCAGTAGCGTCCAATCCCATGCCGAGCTTGAGACGGCTCCCAGGTTGTACTCTAGCCCCGCTGCCGTTGCCCAGAAGCTTTGGGGGGTGGAATGCTGGTGTACGGCCTCCGCCTTGAAAATCCACTGCTCTGCGGTGTAGAGAAGTTCCACTCCATATTGTTCCATCTGATCGTATATCGGCACCAAACGAGGGTCGATTGGACGATAGCTCGGCAGAATGGAGCAGCTTGGTTCCAGCAAAGAGCATCCGCTGAACTGGATGCCAACGCCGCTGTACTCGAAGTCGAATCTCGGCTCTCGCTTCGTTCCACGAAAGTAGGAGAGAGCAAAATCCAGGTCGTTGATGTTGATGGATGCGCGGGCGGCGTAATCAACGTGCCGGTTGCCCTCGTCGCTTTCGTAGCGGGCTTGCGCAGCGTCAACGGGGATGAATGGGCGCAGCCGACCTTGGCTGTCGGGGTATTCACGCTCTCTGAAATAAGGCAGCGCAAAGAGCTCGAGCGTGCCTTGTTCGAACGAATGCGAAACACTGATGGCTGGCTGTCCTAGTTTCTGCTGCCCGTCCGGGCTTTCCAGCCAGTCGCTTTGATTGACGACATCGACAAGGTGGACCGCTTCTACGCTGCCCCAGAATAGCTGCCGGATGCCAGCGTTGACGGTCAAATATTCTCCGGAGTAACGGAGGTTCAATTCTCGGACGTCTGCGTGACTCCGGCTGGAATCCTGTTCATCGATGCGCCCGAATATCGTTGCCTGCAATGACCAGGCTTGCGATGGCCACCGCCCTAGGTAATCGAGCTGCATCGCCAATGAAAGATCGTTGTGATCGTCGGTTTGGCCTGGCCAGCGTGCATGTTGCACGAAGCTTCGGCTTTCAAGCTGCAAGCCCCCGTCCCAGTCAGAGGCTTGCAAAGCAGGAGCAATGACGAGCAGCAGTAAGCTGGCTAGTGCCGCGCGACACATCGGGCTACTGACCAGCTCCAAGTGAACTTTGCTCGAAATCGCGAGGGTTGTAGCCGTTGGCGAAGTGATAGTTGTTGAAGATCAAAGTGGTAACGGCACCACTTTGATTGTTCGTCATGACCAGTCTGTCGGCACGCCAATACTTTCCTGAATACTGCTTGTAGCCTTCGAATACGAGTGTCTTGAGAAGCGACTGTTTACGGTCGTAAAACTCGATTTTCATGGGGCTCAGGGAGAGTTTTTCCGTCCATACCTTTTGCCTGGAGTATGCGGAATCAGAGTCGTTGGGTATGCGCTCCGAAATCCGGCAAGTCGTGCTCCCGCAGGCTTCTTCACCAACAAGCCGATAGCGATACTTGGCCACGTGCTGGGAGCCGATGTCCTCGAACGCGAACTCACTGCCCATGAAAGGCCCGGTTTTGTTCCCGGTAACGATGCGCTTGACGCGCTTGGCCGCCGGCATGTACAGCCATCGATCGTCTTGTCCGTTCGAGTGTGAGTGTGTGAGGAGTGCGGTTCCTCGCACGTCTCCGGGGTCATCGAACAGAATAAGCGAGCGTTCGCCGTCGCTCGGGACTTCAAGAATCCTGGAGTGCATCCTTCGTGTCGATTCCTGCCCTCTAGGATTGCGCAGAATCATCAGCATCTCGACCGAAACGTCGCCAAAACCGGAGTCACGCTGGTTGGCTTCCTGCGCCAAAGAAAGACCCGCTTGTTCCGGAGTCTGCGCGGCTACGCCATTGAGGCTTGCCAAGATCAGAATCATCGAGGCAAGAGCAATCGGCAATCTACGAGCGGGGTGGATTGGCATGGGTGGTATCGTGCATCAGCGAGTTTGGATGAAGATTGCGTCGGCCATCGATCAGCACCAGCAGTCCTGGCAGGACCAAGAGATCGATGGGCCACGCTACAAATACGGTGATCGCGGCCAGTTGGGCCATAGTGGCGTTCGGCTCGAAGGTGGACTGCGCCATTACCAAAAAGCCCGCCTCCAGGATCAACGTGTTGGCGATCATGGCGGCTCCGGCTTCGCGATAGGCATATCGGATCGCCTCCTCGACGTGCATCGCCAGATTTCTCCGGGCGCGCTGATACTTCTCTAGGAAGTGAATGGTATCGTCCACCACGATGCCAACTACCACGTTGAGGACAACGGCCATCGTAAAGATGATTTGTCCGTCCATGAGCGCCCAAATGCCGAAGGCCATTCCTAGAGGTAGCAGGTTGGGAATCAGAGAAAGTAGTCCCAGTTTTGCGCTGCGCAAGCCAGGCAGGAGCAACAACGATATGGCGGCAAGCGAGAGAGGGAGCGATTGAAAGTTGCTCCGAATGTTTCGCTCTGCAATATGCGAAAACATAACCGAAGTGCCGGTTCCTTTCGCATGCAATGTAGGGGCGTTATCAAGTAGCCAAGCGTTACCGGCTGCTTCCATCTCACGAACCTGATCTGCCCCCACATCGTCGAGTACGACACTCATTCGGGAGGCCGATTTGTCTACGGTTATCCAGTCGTTAAGGTCGTGCCCGAAAGGCAACGACATTTCGAACAAGAGCAGGTATTGCGCTGCCGCCTTTGGATCGTCGGGCAGTTTGTGCATGGCTTGGGAATCGGCATGCATGGCCTGGTTGAGGCGTTTGAAGATGTCGGCGACGCTTCCGACGTATACCACATGTGATCGATAGGGGCCGTTCTTCCACCATTCGGAAAACGCGTCGATTTTCTGCAGGTACAGCGGATCTGTCACTCCTTCCGTTGCAGTACTCCGCAGTGAGTATTCGATCGAGTAGATTCCTGTGAGTCCATTCATGACCTTGTCGGAATCTGCACGGAATTTTGAGCTGGGCTCCAGATAGTGGAGGAAGCGATCGTTTGTATCGTTGAGTGTGGCCAAGCAGGAAAGGGCCACGGATAAGCCGATCGTCGACGCGAGGATGACACGATGTTTGGCCATGACCAGCCGGGCTAGCCGATCGAGAGCCGGTTTCAACCAGTCGCCGCCATTCCCTCTAGATTTCAGCGGCAGCACGGCCAGCGAAGCGGGCAGCAGTGTCATGCTGAGCAGCCATGACAGAAGGCCTCCTAGAGAGCTGATGTTTCCCAGGAGGGTCAGAGGCGGTGAGTCGGTGAAGTTAGTGCCCAGAAAACAAATTGATGTGGTCGCATTGGTGAGAAATATGGGAACGAAGTTCAGGCGCAGAGACTCGACGATTGCGTCTTTCCGGGCCAGACCTTTACGCATCTGAGAAAGCAGCGTCAGGCAGATATGGACCGCATCTGCGATGGCGAGCACAGAAATGATCAAAGGAGCCGCCACGACCGGCGGTGTTAGCTGTACTCCGGCATAGCCGGCGACGCCCATGGCGGAAGTCGATGCCAGTAGAACCATGAACAAGGTGGCGAGCGTGGCCTTGACCGACCTCAACAGTACGAACATGACCAAGAATGAAAGCACGTACATCGCAGGCGCCAGCGTCGACATATCACGCATGGATGCTTCCGTGAACGCGTAGCTCATTGCGGTGGAGCCGGTGACGTGGCAATGCAGAGAAGGGTGTTTCTTCTCGATGTCGCCGCAGGCGTTTCGTGCAGCGAGTACCGCTGCTTTCTGTTTTTCGGCCGAAGGACCGGAAAACTCGTTGATGACGTTGATGCCTGCCATTCGCCCATCGGGGGAGACGAGGCGTCTCAGCAATGCCGGTTCCTGCAAGGCGATACGGCGTATGCGTGCCCCTATTTCTGCCGTGGGGTGGACACTGTCCGAGAGAAGTGGGGTGACGTTAATATCATCGCCCAGCGTTTCCACATGTTGATGATTGGTCAGTGAGTCGACTCTGGCGCTGTACGGGAAGGCCCAAGCGGCCGTTGTCAGCTCTCGTATCGCGAGAAGGATTTCGGGTTCGAATACGTCCCCATTTTGGGGCTCGATACCGATGAATACGTTGTCCGCCACGGCATAGTCGGACTGTAGCTGATCGAAAACTTGAAGCTCAGGATTCCCTTTGCCGAAATAGGCACGAAAATCGGTATCGAATCCGAGTTTAAATGCGCCGAGGCTCATCACAAGCGAAGCCACGACCGTCGCTGCCATCACGAACCATGCATGGTTTACCAGCCAGCGCGAGTAGGAGATGAGCAGCGGCTCCAGCCTTATGGTGAAGGACATGGGAGCCCGGATTGCTTGAGGAATTCGGCTACTCGTTTGCCGCTGTGAGCGGCGCTATCCGAGTAAGGAAACCCCATGTAGTCTCCTGCGAGCAGAACCGTGCTTCCAGGATCGAGATGTCGCCAGTACTGGTTGACTTCCTGGCTGCGGCCTACGGGAGAGTCGGCTGCCGCGTGCTCCCAGCGCACGACATGCGCCAGACGCAAAGCTGCGAACGCGCCGGGAAAGTACCGCTCGAACTCGGGTCGTATCTGCTCGAGGATGGCAGCATCAGACTGCTGCAACAGGTCTCGAGAACTTCCCGCCAGGATGATGTCGAACAGCTGTCCTTCTCGTGTGCGAGCACCTCCCTTTTCAAGTTCGATCCCAATGCTCGCTATGGAGGTTCGCTCTCGGGCTGGGATCAGTACCCCATAGATTCCCTTCCAATGTTCTGGCAATTGCCACCCAGGGTGAGTTGCGATGCCGATCTTGAGTGTGGAACTGTATTGGGTGGCGATCAACCGATTGCTGACTTTATCGTCGGTTCGGTAAATGCGATTCGCGACAGGAGCGGGAATGGCCAGTACGACCTTGTCGAATTTCTCCGTGCCATTGTCCGTTCCCACTTCGACTCCGCGTTCGAGTTTGATGACTGAGTGAACCGTACAGTCGAAGTGGACATCGAGCGACTGTGCGATGCGATCCGGTAGTGAGCCCATCCCGGTTTTGAGCGTCATCAGACGTTGCTGCTCACTGCCGATCTTGAGTATCGACATGCCCAAGGCGGCGGAAGCCGTAGCAGGAGATTGGTAATAGAGTGCTTGGAGAAAGGGTTCTACGATGTAATCGAGCGCCGCTGATCCGAGAGTGCGGGTCAGCATGCTTTCGCAATCTTCGCGATCGAAGGCAGACCAGCCTGCATAGTCGTCGAATGGCAGTGAGGCCAGTTGCCGATGCAGTGGCAGATAGCCGCGCAGGAATTTCAACGCTTCTCGGGGGCGCAGACACTTGAGCACCATCGCCAGGCCTGGCGGGAGGCGGCCGATGCTGAGTGCCTTGATTCTGCCGTCCCGCACTAGAGCGCTACGAGGTGTTATGGAGACGATCTCGTCCGCCATGCCGAACTCGCCCAACAGCGGCAATAGCGTGTTGTAGTTTCCCGACAAGAACTGGACACCCCTGTCGATCAAGCAGTCTTGCACGACGTCGGTGCTCATGCGCCCGCCTGGTCGGTGGCTGCTTTCATAGACCGTTACATCGAATCCGTAGATACGAAGATAGTGTGCGGCCGTGAGTCCGGCTATTCCGGCACCGACGACGGCGATCTTGTGCGGGCGATCCACGTGTCAGTTCCGCTAGGACAGAGCTTCGTCTGAAGCACTGAACAAGGCTGCTGCACCTTGAACCTCTATGCGATAGTGCCGAAAGTTCTGAGCCAAGGCAGTCCGAAGACCATCGAGGCCATCATCGCTATTGTTGAAGATCCCCATGCGATTGAAGGCTTTCATCAGGAGGCTGCCGAACAGGTTTCTTTTCACTCCGATTGATAGAAGTGTGCTGCCGAACAGCACGCCGCCTGGGCGCAAAAGATGTTTCAAATGCGAGAAAGCGACCCCTTTCTGGGGAAACTGACCAGGTACCACGTGCAGAACATAGTTGATTCCGATGGAGGTGACAGGCTCGGCACTGCCCTCGAAGGGATGCAGAACGTTGTGTTGTATCGGCTTCGGCTGGCAATGTTTCAATTGGTCGGCAGCCTTGCTGAGGCAGTCGGGATTCAGATCCATCAGCTGAAGGTTCTTGAGTCGGCTGGCGGGTAACGCGCGCTGAAGGTAGTACGTGGAGACGACCCCTACCTCGAGGTGCTCATCAGTTACATGGCGCCGATAATGGCTTACGAGCTTCTCTCGTGGGCAGTTCCATGCGAAGCGATTGTTGAAGTAAGTGACATAGAAATCGTAAACCGCCAGCATGGTTCTGCTGCTGTATACCTGTACCGATTTCTTCGCTCTGGCATCAGTATCCATTGTCGAGTTCTCTGGGCCTAAATTCTGATCGTGATTCCGCCGTCCATGAGAAGTACCGCTCCACTGATTGCATCGGCAGCACCGCTCAACAGAAAGTTTGCGACGTTGGCAACTTCCTCCGGCAGCATCAGGCGGCGGGGCAAAGTCTTTTCTTCCCAGAGTTCAATGGCTTTTGCGCTGTTTGGAATCTTTGTCATCAGCTCTCCATAGACGGCACCGGCGGAGATGCAGTTGACGGTTACGTTGTACTTTTGGAACTCCACGGCCATCGTTCTGGTGAGCGATTCGACAGCGGCTTTGAGTGCTCCCATGCAACCAAAGTCCGGGGTATGGCGACTGCTGATCGGAGATGAGAGCGTAATGATCCTGCCGCCGCCTCGGCGGGCCATGAGTTTGACGGCGTGCAGTGCACATTGGTGCAGGCCAATGACGTTGGTTTGAAAGCCTTTGGCCCAGTGCTCGTCTGTTATCTGATCGAAGTCGCCGATGATTCCGTTGGAGGCGTTACTGACAAAGAAGTCGAGGCCCCCAAAGCGGCTTTCGATTTCATCGAACAGAGCTTGACGGTGAGCCTTGTGAGCTACAGAGCCCCAGATGAAATGCGCTTTGCCACCGGCGTCGACAATTGCTTTTGCGGTTTGCTCGCCGGCATCCCGAGAATGGAATGCGTTGACGATCACGGTGGCGCCAAGGCCAGCGAGTGAGGTGGCGAACTGTCGTCCGATGCCTCTGCCGGAGCCGGTTACGAGGGCGACCTTCCCGCTAAACGGTTTGGCATCGCCTCCAAAAATCTCGCGTAGATCTCTGACCCGCGCCTGGGCGCCGGTCTCCGGTGCTTGGGCACGAGCCGCTTGGAATAAAGGAGGAGCAATCACGGAAGGCGCCGATATTCTCTTCTGTAATGCCGACTGAAGGACTTCAGCGGCCGCTCGAATGGTGCGGAAGCGGCCGATATCCAGTTCAGCATCGTCAGGGATACCGAAATGCTTGCGAGTGGCGACGAGAATCTCGCCCAATTTGACTGAGTCGATGCCAAGGTCGTATTCGAAGTCCGCGTCGGGTGTCAGCACCTGGGCAGGAAAGCGCGTCACTTGCTGAACGATTTCCGTCAGTGCGGCCAGTACGGAACTCGGTGTGATGGCAGGGACGGTTGTGGAGGCAGCGGCGGGTTCGGATGTTAGAAGCGTTGCCGGGGAGGGCAGAGAGCTACGGGGTTCAGTCTGTTGGAGTGCATGTTTCAAGACTTCTGCCGCGCCCTGAATGGTGCGAAAGCGGCTGATATCCAACTCTGCATCGTCTGGGATGCCGAAATGCTTGCGAGTGGCGACGAGAATCTCGCCCAGCTTGACCGAGTCGATGCCGAGGTCGTATTCGAAATCTGCATCGGGTGTCAGCACCTGGGCAGGGAATCGTGTCACTTGCTGAACGATTCTGGTCAGGGCAGGCAATACGGATTCTGGTTCGATCAAGGCGACGTTTGTCTTTGTCAGCGTCAAAGCGACAGCCGGCGCAGATGTGAGTGGTGTTGGCGGCGGCAGCGATGGGGCGGAGCCCGCTTGTGCCTGGTGGAGTGCACTCTTCAAGACTTCTGCTGCGCTTTGAATGGTGCGGAAGCGGCTGATATCCAACTCTGCATCGTCTGCGATGCCGAAATGCTTGCGGGTGGCGACGAGAATCTCGCCCAGCTTGACCGAGTCGATGCCGAGGTCGTACTCGAAATCAGCATCGGGCATCAGTACTTGTGCGGGGAATCGCGTCACCTGTTGAACGATATCGGTCAACTCACCTACGACGTTCAAGGGTGGCCGCATGATGATCGCCGTAGGCAGTTCGGCTGGGGCCATAGACGAAGCTAGGATGACGTTCATTTCGACCTTGGAGATGCTTCGAGCGAGATTTTCGGAGAAGCAGACGAGTAAGCGGCCGTCAGCGGTGGTTGCCCAGACACGGTCCATGACCACCGTGTCTGGAGAGCCCGGAAGGGGGCGGGGACGGGTCGCGTGCAGCCGGGCGCCACGCAGCAGGTCCGGAAGGGCGCCTGAGTAGAAGTCGAAATGCACGCTGGTCTGGCCGCAGGCAACGGGGACGTAGGACGGCATGCGCCCTTCGGTCGGTTGCATGACCGAAAGTCTCCAAAGAGCATCGATGAATATGGATGGAGTCAGCAGTGCAGCATGTCGATCGGATGCCAGGCTCAATGGAAGGTCGAGAAGCGCATTCTGCTGATGCTGGCTTACCCGAATCTGCCGTAGACAGTCGAAGGCTCCCTTGAGTGTGA
Source organism: Hydrocarboniphaga effusa AP103 (assembly GCF_000271305.1). GTDB lineage: Bacteria > Pseudomonadota > Gammaproteobacteria > Nevskiales > Nevskiaceae > Hydrocarboniphaga > Hydrocarboniphaga effusa. The sequence continues at coordinate 182,592 of NZ_AKGD01000001.1, read as the reverse complement.
GACTTCCCGGCGAGCTGATGTAAGGATCGAGGATGTAATAGCCCTCGGTCTCCGGAATTGGAGTTGATGCTGCCGGCGGATGGCTGCTCAGGGTGTCCGCGCATACCAGGATGGCTTCGCAATTCAGCGAGTCTTCCCTCAACACCCAGCCGTCCTTATGAACGAGGTCGGACAGCACGGTGACCTTGACCGTCGTCGAATCATGATCGTCCGATATGACTTCACCGACGATGCGAACACGATCACGACGGTGGTCGAGGGAACGCACGAACTGTTTGAAACTTGCACTTTGGATGCCGACGACATGATGTCGGCCGGATGTTTTTTGAGCGATGCGTATCGAGTGCGCAAGCAGTGCCGCCCCCGGCATGGTCGGAATGCCGTCGACCAAGTGGTCCTTCAAGTAAGGACTGGTTTCCAGACTCAAATCCAAGGGTTCGCCGTAAGTTCTTCCCTCGCGCTCAGGAGCTTCGCGAGTGGTTACCTCGTAGTAAGCAATTTCGTGAGGTGTGGCCAAGACGTTGATGGCCCGGAGAGGCTGCCCATCAAGTAATAGACGCGAGAAGATGTGCTGGCCCTCGGAACGCGTGACCGGATACAAGCCTCGTTGCTGAGCCAGCGAGGCATACTCGGAGCCGCGGGTCATGCCAATTCCCGCCCAGCCAAGCCAAGCGAGGGATGACCATTTTTCCATCGAGCTTTGGCTTGCCTGTGCGTCGGCAATGCGGTTCAGCGCCTCGTTTGCCGCTCCGTAATCTGGCTGTCCGTCGTTACCCCAGACGCTGAACGATGAGGTCAGAGTATGGAAGTGGACATTCGAGATCGATTGTGTGGCTTTCAAAGTTCTGTATACGTTGCGCAAACCTCGAAGTTTCGTATCGACGACGGAGGCGAACTCTTCAACACTCTTTTTTGCGATGGTCTTTGAAAGCTGGGTGCCTGCGCCATGAATCACCGCATCGACGGGGCCATGCTCGGCGACAATGCGCTGTATGGATTTTGTAGCGGCAATCTCGTCGACGATATCCGTCGCCACGTAGTGAAACGATCCGCCGAGTTGGTTCAGTATATGTACGTTTCGGTATATCTCGTTTGCCGCGACATAGTCTTGGTATCGTCGGCGTAGAATTCGAATGCTGCTTGCAGGGTCACGCGCCAGTTCATCCTGATAGAAGCGTTGTTCGTAGCGATCAAGCGCATCTGCGTCCATGCCGAGAATGTGTTCGGGGACATCATCCAGGCTGGTGCGACCGATTGCGATGACCTTGCAGTTGCGCTGCCTGATGAGCTCTTCGAGGAGCACTGCGGTGACGCCGCGCGCTCCTCCTGTGGCAAGAACGACAGCGCCTTGCTTGATGGCAGGCGGCTCCTTCTTGATCGAGATATCTACTATCGGAGATAGGGCGTGACGAAATCTTTTGCCCTTTCTGTAGAAAATTTCAGCGAACGTATCCGCGCGATTTGGTGCCTGCATTTCTGCGTGCAGGACAGTGTTTGACTCACTGAAGGCTTGGTCCGTATGAACGGCCCTGATCAAAGCGTTCGGATAATCGCGTGCGATTGATTTGGTCAAGCCGCCGAACAGTCCCGTGAAGGGAGATATCACCCCGGTGTCCAGCCAGGCGTTGCAGACGAGTCCGATGATGCGTGTTTTCCCGCTCGAGAGTTCAGCGTGGAAATGCTTTGCCAGGATGAACAGGACGTTGAGCAATTGCTGTTGCTCCTGCAGTCCTTCGTCGAGTAGCGAAGACGCGTGAAAATTCCGGGCATCGACTGCCAGGACGATTGCTTTCGGGGCTACCCCGGAATTCGCTAATGCATCTGATATTGGTACGGTTGATTCAGGGGATGACAGAGTGGCGATACGGGCGGAACTAGCACTGGTTTTGTCGATAGGCGGATGCAGTGCCCATACTCGATGAAGTCCCGGCAGTGTTGGTGTATTGGGTGACGATATCGATCGAGGCAGGATCCACAAAACGTCGTGAGGCTGTATCGATGTGTCTTCCTGCGATGAAGGCAAAGGAGCTTCTATCGGTATCGGCCGATAAAACTCGATAGGGGTAGGTGAAGCCTGTCCCCCGGAAACTACCTCTGCCGTACTCAGGAGTGCCGTCGAATGATGGCTCTGCAGTGCTCTGGCTATCGACAGGACGCCAGCCATATCCCTGTATATCGGTTCACCCATAAATCTTCTCCGACTTTTGTTGTCAGGCCGCAAGGTCCATTGAACGATGAGCAGAACCCGAATGGATTTGGCGTAGTGGCGCTATGATCGGAAGGTCGTACTTCTCGGCAATCTTTTTCGTCGCCACAGCAAAGACGACTATCCCTTCTGCTACTTCAGAGTCGTGGTGCTCGCCTAGCTCTGCGAAATGCTTGCCCAGGCTCATGCCGCCACAAACCACAACATCGGCGTTACCGAAGCGCACATAAAGACCTGCTATTTCCAGGGAATCTGCGGAGCGGGCGCTGCTCTCGCCGACGATGAAATTAGGCCCCTTTAGATCGTTTAGTTGCGCAACCCGGCCAGAGACGATGCTCGGCATGATTCCGGGAAGTGTGTAAGGCCCGGAAGGAAGGTGGGTTTTACGCAACGTGGTAAAGAAGCGATCGGTGGCTGATTCAAGCCAGGCGTCAGGTCCTGCCGTTGCTGAGATTTCACGAAGTAGTCGACGCAACCTGTCTTCGTAGATAAAGAGGTTGGTGACGCAGGCTCTATCGCACTTGTCATTGTGCGAGAGGATGACGGATATTCTTTCGGGATCGACACCTTTGCCCTTCAGCATGCTCAGGGCGTCCTCGCAACCCATGAGCGACAAGTACTGCGAGCGAGACATTTGCTCTGCGACATCGGGTAGCAAAAGCTTTCCGGCCGGGATTTTCAACGCTTGCGCTTTGAATCTCAGGAAGTGTGAGTCAAGATTGTCCGTTATGGAGTCGCCAAACGGAAAGATGGTCCGAATTGCGCATATCACGACGTCTTGATGATCGGCGCCAGCATGCTGGTCGCGCGGAACCGAGGCGATGGATGCCGGGCAATATTCTTCGATTACCACGTGCGCGTTTGTGCCCCCAAAGCCAAAGGAGTTGATCGCGCAGCGTCTGGGTTGCCCGGCCGTATTGGCAGGCCATGATTCATGAGTCGTCGTGACTTGAAACGGACTGCTTTCGATCTGGAACCGGCTATTGATTCTATGCAGAGCCGTTTGCCCAGGCATGATCTGATTTTTAAGTGCATACAGCATTTTCACGATCGCCGAGCCACCCGATGCCCATCCCGTGTGGCCAATCAGGGATTTTCCAGCGCCGAGCCTGATCTTTTCCAAATCGGGCTTGCGTGTTGAGAAGGCCCGAGTGAGAGACTTGAACTCGACGACGTCGCCTGCGGTAGCGGTAGCGTGGGCTTCTATGTATTGAATGGACTGACGATCCACGCTGCTGCCGGAATATGCGCGCTCTATTGCGAGATGCTGCCCGGTGACCGTCGGAACATTGACCCCTGGAGATTTTCCATCGCTCGACAACCCGATGGCTCGAATCACTCCATAGATGTGATGGCCTGCGTTGACTGCATCGCTCATGCGCCTCAGTAATAAGGTCACCGCACCATCGCTGAAGACAGTTCCTTCGGCGTTATCGTCCAGGGCGCGAACGGCGCTGGTGGCCAAGCCCCTGAACTGTGCAAAGAGAGCGCTGTTGCCTGCGCTTGCTGCGAACGCGCCGCCGCACAGGGCAAGGTCGGTCTGCCCTGTCATGAGAGATTTGACCGCCAGGTCGGTGGCGTACAACGAAGACGAACAGGCGGAATCAACGAGAATGGTTTTTGTCTCTGCGCGAAATAGATCGTTGAACACCACTTTGTAGGTCTGCGCCGGGGAAAAACTCTCGGGGTTTCCGGTTCCACCACCAAAACGGCGTTGTAGAAGCTCCAAGCGCTCTTTGCTGCTGGAGCTTGCTTCTGGAAGCTTTTCGATCCCTTCGCGAAAGTGCTTTAGAACCAGAGATTCGTCATATTCACGGATACCATCGGGTGTCGCCCCGTAGAAGCAGGCAACTTTTCCGAAGTTGTCGGAGACTCCGTAGCGCTCGAAGGCTTCGGTGCTCGCGACCGCGATCATCTTCTGTATTTTTGAGTATTGGCGGCTTGCTTTTATACCAATAGATGCAAAGCGCTGGTCGAGGAGAGTTTCGTCGACGTACCCCGCCAGAGGCGAGTAGGTTTTGTCGACCGTTACAGCTTCTTCGTTATACAAATCCTCAAGGAAGAACGGATCAACGGCATCGCAACGGCTGATCGTGCATCGCCCTTCCAGGATATTCATCCAGTATTCGTCGGAATCGAGAGCGCCTGGCAATACACATCCGTAACCGACAATCGCGACCGGCTCCATCTTGTCTGCTGGAATCTGTGCGTCGGGTGTCGAGGTTCTTATGCTGGTTGCTTGTGAAAATGGACTCATTTCGAGTGCTCCATGCAGGCTGATGTCGCTGTGTTCTCGGAGTGTTCTACGCACCAGATTTCGCAGCAGAGTGCCCCCGCCACATTCATAGAATGTGCGATAGCCGAGCGCATAAAGGTTTTGTACCGCGGAGGCGAAATCGAATGGGGTCGTTAAGTGGCGAGACAATGCGCCAGCGATATCAAACCCGGGCGATTGGACGCAGCTTTCGCTGGGGAAGTAGATGGGATAGGTTGCGTCTGCATAGCGGATGCGGCTGGCGCGCTCGCGGAATATCGGCACTGCAGGAAGCAGCTTCGTGCAGTGGAACGGATATTGACTCTTGAGCCGATGCATCGCCCGTTGCTCGAGTCGCAGCTTTTCATCGAGCCTTGCGAGATCCTGTTCACTGCCTGATACGACAGCTTGTTCTGGATGATTGATGACGGCGATTTCGAGATCATGGTCCTGCAAGTCCCGAAGATGATGTTCGAGTTGCTCGGCTCCCATTGATACTGCCGCCATCCGCCCAGCCTGCTCCAGGCCTTGTAATGCCTTGATTCTCTCGCAGACGAGTTGTGCTCCATCGGCGAAGCTCACTGCGCCGCCGACAGCCAATGATGCAAACTCGCCAAAGCTGTGGCCTAGCATGATATGTGGCGTGATACCTCGCTCGATCAGTGAGCGGCCCCATAGAAAGCCTCCCAGGTATATGCCCAACTGTTCGCAGGAAAATGGCGGCTTTTCACGGTCTCCAAGTGATAGGGAGGCATGAAAGTCCGTTCCGAATTCGGTCCCGCAGAGGTGCTGCACCAGTTGAAAAAGCGGGCGCACCCCGGCATTCGTTTCGAATTCGCTTTTTAGTGCAGCAGGATGGAACCCCCCTTGTCCTTGAAATAGAAAGACGGTGGTTCCACGAGGCACTGGCCGATCAGTTGCTGCTTTGCCCATCTTCACTTCGCTCCCCAGCGGGTGATTTGGTCCGGCGCGACGGCGATGCAAAAAAAAGCGCCCGATCAACCTTTTCGAGTTGATTGGGCGCCCTTGCCCCTAAGCATTGAAATTGGACGATCAAGCCATCGTTAGCTTGCATCGGACCCGGAGCCTGACTTGTGGTTCAGGGGCGGGGGCTAACACGAAGCAATCTTCGTGCTGGATCAATCTTCGACCGCTCCGAAGATCAGCAAAAGGCTTGCGTGAGTTTACGTAGCTGGAATTACTCTCCACGCGATGCCCGGCTCGGGCTGCAAACGCGCTGCCAGCTTGGGCGTGACGGCAATCTGCCCTCTATCATCGACAGCCAAAACCTGATCGATTCCCAGTTGTTTGGCGAGCGCGGGCCAATGGTTTGTACCCGCGACGAATAATGCTGCCCCGCCAGCTTCCGCAAGCGCCCCATCTGAGTGCACGACCGTAAGAGATCGAAGCCCACTGGCGCACTGTCCGCTGCGCGGATCAAGGATATGCGCGTAACGTTTTCCCTCGTGGATGAAATAGCGCTGATCGTCTCCATGGGTGTTCACGGATTCGTCTCGAGCATCGAGAATCGCGATCAAATCTGGTGCGTCGATGTCGTCATCCGGGGCCAGTGGCCTGCGAATACCGATGCGCCAGGATCGCTCGCGCCGTTGACCACGAACTGCGATGTTGCCGCCGGCGTCGATGGTTGCGTCCACGAAGCCTTCCGCCGCGAGCAGATCGAGCGCCTGATCGACGATGTAGCCCTTGCCGATGCCGCCGAAATCCCAACCTACGTTCGGAGCAGGGCCGTAGTGATCAGCATTGGGTGTGTAGTCGGGGGCTCTCGCGAGCGCCTGCATGAAGGCTGTGATTTCATCGGGGGGCGGAGGCTCGTTACGAATGCGCTCGACACTGTCGAAGCCCCACAGATACACCAGCGATGCGACGCGCGGCTCGAACAGGCCGCCGCTGGCCTGGCGCATCTCCCAGGCGCGATCGAACAGGGGGCGCAACGATGTCGGAATGGTCGGCGCCTTGCCGGCGCCGAGTTCGCGATTGAACTCGGCGAGTGCTCCGTAACCCCAGGCCCAGCCGTCGTGGCCGAAGTTGCGCAGCAGGATCTTGAGCTCGGTCATCGCACGCTTGACGCTACGGAACTGGCCCCGCCGCTGCGGGGCCAGTGTGACCGTGATTTCCGTGCCCATCGCCAGAAAATTTCTTCTGACGAGTGGTGGAGGACCGAACAATTTGACGACCATGGGCTACCTGCGGGTGGCCGTCGTTGTGGGGGTCAGCGTCGAGCGGCTTTACGCTGCTGGTTGGTACGCCAGATGATCCAGACGCCGGTGATGCTCAGCGCCATCGAGGCGAGGCCGACGAAGTTGATCAGCCAGGCTCCGCCGATGCCGAAGATGCGACCGCTGTGCGCGTCGACGAGGACGTGCTCGAGCGTGACCGAAGGTAGCGAAAACGGCATCGCCGCATTGCGCTGTGCCTCGGGCAGATCGACCGGCGCGGCCCACTCGACCGGCGAATTCACGGGCAGCTTTTCCCAGCCGAGGCCATCGCTGGTCACGTAGGCGTCGAGGTCCTGAATCACGACTTTCGACGGATTGCCCGGAATGGTGCCGATACGACGAACCTGCGGTGCCGGCAAGGTGTAGCCGCTCATTTCATCGACCAGATCACCGGTCGGTGAAAGCACGAATACACGTTCCGGCTCCGCAATGAACAGCAGTGGCTTGTCGGCCGAGCCGGCGACCGCCATGCCGAGCTGATGGCTGATGCGCATCTTCAGCGGCTTGCCGTCGAGCATCGAGGCGTCCTGCGCTTCCGCGAGCCAATGACCGCCGACGTTGTAGCCCTTGGTCGGAGGCTCGGGATGCAGGCCGTACAAGGCCATCACCCAGCTCGCGGTGATGGGTTTGACGTCATAGCCCCAATCCGCGCTCTGGTTGATCAGAAAGCCGCTGAAGCCGAGCCAGCCCATGAAGACGAAGGCGAACAGGCCGATGCGCTTGTGCCAGGTGCGCAGCGTCATGCTCAGGTTCGTCTTGGGACGAGCCTGCGTGTGCTGGCGGCGCGAGGACAGCGCTTGTTCACTGAAATGCCGCAGACGTCCGACCACGCCTCTCGGCTTGGTCGGCTGCGGGGTAGGGGACTTGGGTGAGGTCATGGTGGACATGTCAGTAGGACCTGATGAGTTGGGCCTTACCGGCACTCAGCCTCAAGCCGGAACCGACGCGTCCAGCGCCAGTGCTACACGCGCCATGCGTTTCATCAGGTTGACCGAGTAGGTCGCGCCCGAAACGTTGTCGACATTCTTGTCGATGCCCGCGCCCGATGACTTCGCGCCAACGAACTGCTGCAGGAAGCCGGCCGTGCCGATCTGATCCCCGCGCGATTCGCGGTAGATCAACACGCTGGCCGATTCGATGGCGCCGCCCTTGACGACGAAGCCACAGGTGGTTGGCAGATAGCCGGCCTTGCCGATCTCGTCGAAGATCCAGACGGTTTTGCCGTTGGCACGCCAGTAGCGCGTGCGCTGCGGCAGTGGCTGCAGCATGTCGCCGCTCTTGCCCGCGGTGTCGGCGACTTGCGGGGCCGGAACCTGGCCGCCGAAAACGCCCGAGAGATAGTCCTCGGGCTTGGTGTTGTACTTGTAGAACTTCTCGAGGCCTTCGGCGGCGCGAGCGCTCATGGACACGAAGCTGACAACCGGGAACGACAGGCCGGCAACGACCATCGAACGGCGCAGCGAAGAATGCTCGACGGCTGCCTTGCGGGAGCCGATGGAGAAGAGGTTCCTGAAGGTCGATTTCATTTCTGTATTCCTCTGAGAGGTTTCGTGGTTTTTTGTGCCGCAAAGTGCTGCAAAAATCAGACTGCAAAAAGTGATGTCGGTTACCGCGATGGCGAACAGCTGAACGGTGCAAGCAAAACAACGTAGACGCAGATAGAACGAATCGGAGGCCAGGCTGCCCCGGCCCCCGATTCGTAAAAACGCTAACCGCTTTCTGAGCTTTTCTTCGACAAAGAAATCGTCGGGAAACGAATCAGATTTAGCGCGTGACGATGTCGGCCGTGAACGGAGCCAGCGCGTTGATGAGCTGGTTGCAGGTGTGATACTTGATCACGTTGCGTTCGCAGGCGTTGTAAGCCGCTTCCACCACCGCGTTGAACTGCGTCATGGTGATGCCGAGGTCAGCGTGAGCCGCGCTCATGCTGGCGCCCTGATACTCGTTCGGACCGCCGAGCACCATCGTTTCGAGCTGCGTGTTGAGGAAGATCTGGCGTTCCGGGTTGCCGAATTCGCGGAAGATCGGAGCGATGCGATTGTCGAGCATGATGTAGTAGAACAGGCTCTCGACCCAGGCGCGGACGCCTTCGCGGCCACCGAACTCTTCGAGCGAAGAAGCCGGGATACCCATGATCGGGCTCGTCGGATTCTCACCGGCGAACGATGGGGCGGAGGACATCGCGGCGATCGACAGCGCAGCGCCAGCGAACAACTTCTTGGTGAAAACTTTCATGAAAATCTCCATCAGTTAAAGGTGCAATAGAGCTACGACGTGTGTCTTGCTACTGGATGCACTTTTAGATTTTTTAGAACGTGGCGTGCAGGGAGAAGTAGAGACCGTTCTGCTCGCGAGCAACCGCAATGTCACCCAGGAACAGATAGGCGAACGTCAGCGAGTAATTCTTGTTCGGCGCGTAGGCGAAGAAGAAGTCGTACCAGTCAGACTCATTTTGCGCGAGCGTATTGCGAAGTCCGGTTGCGCCTACTACGCCGCCAACGATACCTCCGATCAGCGGATTCAAGAGTGCGTCACCGTTGTCGTTGGTGGACAGCAGGTTGCCTGCATCAACTGGCTTGTTCTTCTGCTTGTTGCTGTGCTGCTGGTACTCACCACCGATGGCGAAGTTCTTCTGCAACAGATAAGCCGTCGAGAACTCGAAGCGGAAATCCTTGTCGTCATCGCACTCCGTACGGCCGTTGTTGCACTCGCCGAAGCCGGTCAGGCCGATCTGGTTGGCAGCGCTATAGCGGACCGTCAAGTTGACCAGCGTGCTGTAGCGGAAGAACACCTTGGTGAACGCAAGATAGGCTTCCCAGTCCTTGGCCTTGTCGGCGCTCAGAGTGCGAGTGAACTCCGGCGTGGTGTTGTTTTTGTACAGAAATCCGAGAGAAGTCTGCGGGATGAAGCTGTCGGAGGTGTAAACCGCATCGCCGAACAGACGCACCTTGGCGCCGTAGGTATCCATTTGCAGCTTGCTGCCGTGGGGGTCGAGGCCAAGATTCCCGGCAAGACCCAGGGCGTCAGCCGCCATGGCGACCGTATTGACGTTCGACAGGTCGGTCGTCAATTTGACGTTGACATACGAAAGCTCAAAGCGATCGTAGAAGCCGACCGAACCGCCGATCCAGTTGATGTCGTAGTTCGGCAGACGCACATACGTGAAGCCTACGCCGCCGTTGATGCCGTCACGGCTTTCATAGCCCGTAATGGTTGCCCACGGCACCGCGCCACCACCGCCCGCGCCGTCAACCGTGAACACACCGCCGGTCAGAAACACCTTGCCGTCGTTGTACATACCCGCCCAGGAACCCGTGGAGAACAAGCTCAACGCCGCGAACGCCGCCGACTTGATCCAACGAGATCCATTTGCCTTCGACCCTTTCATGCCTCAACTCCCTCTATTGGTTGCGTTACTGCTTGTTGGATGAAAAGCCTCCGCCTCCGGAACACTTTTCGTTCGTACCGCACAGCGACAGGACGTTCTGCTCGTTTTCCTTCGGCTCCCCACGCGGTCCACTGCGTTCATTGCCTCGGAACATCCTCCGGAGCCCAAAACAAAAAAGTCCACGTGCTGACCCCAGTAACAAGGTTGGGGGCCAAAACGTGGACTTCGGTATCCGGTAGATCGAGCGTCTTTGCTCGAAAACAACACGCGTTATCGTTGCGTGCCTGTCATACAGCAATCAGCATGCCAATACATGACCGCTGAATCAGTCGGCGTTCAGCTTTTGGAGTTCCGAACGCTGCAATCGGCTTCGGGGCTGGCCACGAGCATCGGAACCAGCCGGCTGAAGGCATAGACGCAGGCGCTCGCGACGGCCGCGAGCACCAGGCTGGCGATCACCAGATCGCGCAAAAGCCGGAAGCGGGCCCGCCTCGATGACCTCTCGCTGGCTCGAGGGCTCAAGGCGTTCACGGCGGCAGATAGGCGAGCGGATAGTTCGGATAGACGAAGACGCCGACGTTCTTCGCTCCGAAATTCATCAATCGCACGCGCTGCAGAATCTTTTCTTCGAGTTCCGGATCGCCGAAGCTGCTCGATACCAGTGCGCAATCGGACACCGAGCCATCCGCCTGGATCGTCAGGCGCATCACGATGGTGCCGGCGCCCATGTTTGGATTGCTGCGCGCCGCACGATTGAACAGCGCGAAGAAGGCGGTCTTGTTGCGATCGAAAACGAGCTGGATTTCTTGCGGGGTGCGCGTAGCCGCCGGGCCAGCGCCCGAACCCGCGCCGGCCGCGCTGCCCCCACCGTTGCCGCGACCATATCCGATGCCGCTTTGCACGGCTTCTGTGCGACGCGAGCCCAAACGGGTGCCGGCGTCGTTTCCGGCGATGCCGTTGGTGTTCGTCCCGCCGCCGCTGCGGGAAGCGGCCGCTCCGGCGATCGAAGCGCCCAGCGCCGAGGTGCTGGCGGCCGAGCGCGGATTCGGTGCATCGCTCGTCAGCAGCGCCTGATTCGCGGCCTCCAGCGCATCATCGGTGCGCATGGCCGACAGGCGATCGTTGAACTGCATGATGCCGGAGCGGCTTGCGAGTTCGCGGGCCGCATTCGGCGCGGCTGCGGCTTGCGAGGCCTGTTCCGCTGGCTTGGGCTTTTCGGCCGGCGTGGTCGGAAGCGGCTTGGTTTCGGCGCGCGCCTGCTTGGCCGGCTCGGCTTTGGGCTCGGGTTTTTCTTCGGGCTGCGGCTGGACCTTCGGCAGTTCGGGTTCGGGCAGCACGATGAGTTCGGCGACCGGCGTGATGACTTCCTGCTCCGCGATCTCGAAGTGCAGCCACGGAATCACGATCGCGCAGACCGCCACCGGCACCAGCACGCGGCCGACGATGCGCCTGAATTTGCGATCGCTTTCCTGGGCGATGCCCCAGGAGTCGAGTCCGAGGGGTTGGTTATGGAAGGTGGCGGCGGTCATAGAATGGGTACGGTTGTGCTGGCTGGCGTCATCCAGACGTGAGGGACAAGCCGCGATGGCGAAACTGGCTCAAGTCGGCAGCTCCCTCACCCTCGGTCCCTCTCCCGCAGGGAGAGGGAGGCAAAGCGAGATCGGGCTTCACAAGCTGCTGCCTTTCTTCTCGACGACAGCGAGCGAGATGCGAGCGAAGCGCGTGTCGGTGCAGGTGGCCATCACTTTCTTGAGCAGGCGATAGGGGATGGACTTGTCGGCGACGATGTTGACTTCTCCGCGGGTGAGGCGGTTCTGGGCATCGCCTTCGACCTGCATGAGCGGGGCGAGCAGCAGGGCGGACTTGAGCGGGGCGAGCAGCTTGACGTCGGCGGCCAGCGCCTGCGCGGTCGACATCACCGGCTGGTTGTCGACCAGGATGCTGTCGGGCGTGACGACGATGGTGACCGACAGGCGCGGCTGATCCTTGATGACCGACTCGGGCAAGGTCAGCGAGCGCGGGCTCGGAATCACTTCGACCACCAGCGCGTTGACGAGCAGGTAGAAGACCAGCATCGCGAAGATGTCGATCAGCGAGACGATGTTGATGACCACCGTCTGGCTCTTGCGGCGGACAGCTCGCTCGGTGCGGCGGTCTCTCCGGCGCGAGCTCATGGTGTAGCTCCCGGCGAAACCGGCGTGGTGCCCTGCGCATCGCCGAGCGAGATCAGCGGATACAGCTCGCGCGGCAGGCCCAGGTTGCGCGCCTCGGCCGGCGTCAGGCGTGCGGCGTCCATGACCTTCACGACATCGTCGTAGGGCACATCGGGCGCCACCAGCAGCGTCAGGCTGTTCTCCGAAGGCGCCGCCTTCTTGGTCTCGACGAGCACTTCGGACAGCGCCTGGATGTTGTAGCCGGCTGGCGTGTTGTCGAGCTTGCGAATCGCGCCATTGCGATCGGACACCACCATCGCACCGGGCAGCAGGCTCACCGTCAGCTGCAGCGGCAGCTTCTCGGGTGGCGTGGCCTGATCGTTCGACGGCAGGTTCAGCGACAGCACGTTCAAGCGCGCGGCCGCGATCGACGAACTCACGAGCAGGAAGAACACCAGCACCGCGAACACGTCGATCATCGAGACGATGTTGAGCTCCTCGTTGCCGCCGCGCTTCAGATGCCGCTCGAGCCGGCGCGTGCGCCGGGCCTTGCGGGGCGCCTGGTCTTCTTCCTCGAGAAGGACCGGAGTCGTCATGACCAACTCAGCGGCGCTTGCAGACGGCGGAGACGAAACGCGAGCAGACCGACTCGAGCGTGTCGATGAGCTCGGTGGTGCGGCTGCTGAGCCAGGCATGGGCGAGCAGCGACGGAATGGCGACCATCAGGCCGAAGGCCGTGCAGTTCATGGCTTCGGAAATACCCGCCGACAACAAGTCCGCCTTCTCGGCCGGATCGGCGTTGCCCAAAGCCGCGAACGCACCGATCAGACCGAGCACGGTGCCGAGCAGGCCGAGCAGGGTCGACATGTTGGAGAAGGTGCCGAGATAGTGCGTGCGGCGCTCGATGGCGGGCAGCACTTCCATGAGGCCTTCCTCGGTGGCGATCTCGACTTCGGAGCGACGGTTGTCGACGCGGGCCTGGGCGAAGCCGGTGGTCAGCAGCTTGCCGACGGCGGTGTCGGATTCGCTGGCCAGGCGCTCGGCCTCGTTCAAGTCGCCGGCCTTGAGCAGCGGCGCGATCTTCGCCCACAGGTTGCGATTCTCACGCTCGGTGCGACCCAGAAAGATCACCCGCTCCACCCCCACGGCCAGCGCCAGCGCCAGCACCAGCGCAATGGGATACATGAATGCGCCGCCAGCCTGGAAAAAACGGATGACGTGGTTGAACAACTCCATGGTGAGCGAGACCTCTGTGGTGGTTGAAAGATGGATGCGAGCGTTCGCGATGGCGGCGGGCCCTGAAGCGCGAAAGCTTCAGCGCGGATCGACGCTCGATCGGCGGAATGCGGAGATGGTTTGCTGCGTGCGCACGCGGCTCTTGAGCTCGGCGGCGTTGATCTTCTCGGCGCCGGGTTCGAGCAGCAGCGGCGGGCGATCCATCTCGACCGGGCTTTCCTCCTGCCAGGGCGTGATCGTGAGGCCGAGCGCGGCTTCCTCGTCGCCGATGATGCGCGTGCCGATGGCGTCGTCGGCAGCCTGTGCGACTGCGGTACAGCCGAAGCCGAAGACCGCTGCGAAGAACAGTGCGGTCTTCATCGTGCCGACTCCGCCGTAGCGGACGCGGTGCGCGTCGTCGTGCTGTCTTCGAGCTCCTTGATCCAGACGCTGACCATGAGGTTCTGGTTCTTCGGTCCGGCGATGCGCTGGTATTCGCGATAGGCGGCGAGCGCGTTCTGCGGCTGGCGCAGCGACACGTCGTAGAGAATGCCCAGATTGAGCTGGGCCGGCGCGTAGTCGGGCTTGGCCTTGATCGCCTTCTGGTAAGCCTCTTCGGCGCGTTTGAAATCGCCGTTCTCGCGATAGAGCGAGCCGAGCCAGTTCAGAGCGACCGCATTGTCCGGGTTCGCGGTGCTGGCCTTGGCGAAGCTGTCGAGCGCCTGCGAGCGCTGCTTGCCTTGTGCGTAGAGAATGCCGAGCGCGGTCAGCGGCCCCGAGAAGGCAGGGAAGTCCTTCGACAGCGACACCAGGGCCGCTTGAGCTTCGGTCTGCTTGTGCTCGCGCATGAGCTGCAGCGCCTGCTTGAAGCGGCGATCGGCTTCGACGCGGTCGGTCGACGTGGTCGACGCGCTGCTGCTCGCGGCGACCGGCGTCGAGCTCTTGCTGCTGGCACTGTTGCGTGCCGGCTGGCGCGGCGCCGTGCCGCAGGCGGCGAGCGCCAGGACGAGCAGCGCGACGGCGCCGCGGTTCGCGTGTGACTTAGAGAAGGGAGTCATAAACGGTATCGCGCTGATCCTGCTTGCCGTACTTGGCGGGTGCGAGTTCCACCAGAGCCTTCGCGCTCTGGCGAATCCAGTCGTTCCACAAACCTTGCTGTAGCCGGGCCAGATTGGCCTCGTAAGCCTTGATGGCTTTTTCTTCGAACGGGAAGGCCTGTTCTTCGAGCAGGATGTTGTACTGCTCGAGTGCATCGCCGTTGAGATTGGACGGGCGGCTCGACTTCATGATCGCCTGGCCGAATTCGCGATAAACGCTGCCGAGTTCGTAGGTCGCGGCCGTGGTGATGTCGGGATCGCCGAAGCGCGCCGCGCGCGTGAGCGTGGCGATGGCGGTTTCGGTGGCCGCCATGCGCTCGGGCAAGCTCTTTTCGACCGGCAGGCTCAGCGCGACGCGACGTGCCTGCAGGGCCTGATCACGACCAATCTCGAGGCTCGCCTGCGCGGCCATCTTCTGCGTGTCCTGGGTGCGTGCGCTGCCGGCGGCTGCGTCGGCGGTGACGATCTCCTGCAGCCAGCGCTGATAGTTCGCACGATCATGCAGATCGTCGCGCGCCAGATCGGCGAGCCGGCGACGCGCCTGCATCGCCCGATCGAGCGGCTGCGGGAAGCTGCTTAGGTAGAACTCGTAGGACTGGTTCGTGAGCGCCGGCTGGCGGCTCTTGTCGTAGAGGTTCGCCGCGAGCCAGGCCGAATCGCGACGCAGCGCCGGCGATTCGCTGTCACGGCGCGCGATGCGCGAATACGCATCGGCGGCCGGGCTCCACTTCGAATCCTGCTCGTAGGCGTAGGCGAGCCGCTTGTCGACATCGGCGATCAACGCATGCTGCGGATAGCGGCTGCGGAAGGCTTCTAGCGTGCTTTCGGTGGCCGGCCAATCCTTGAGATCGGCGAATGCGACGGCGGCGTCGTAGTCGGCGTTCACGCGGATAGACGAGGCCGGCGCGACCTGGCCGACGCGCAGGAACGTGCTCGCGGCGAGCTTCAGGTCGCCGGCCGTGCGCGCGGCTTCGGCCTGCTTGTAGACCGAGGCTGCGAGCCGATCGGTAACCGCGCCGCGCTGTGCATCGTTTGCGGGCATTGCGTTGAGCAGCGAGCCGTAGGCGACTTCGGCCTGGTCGAACTGCTTGAGCGAAAAGCGTGCATCGGCCATCACCGACAGGCTGCGACGGCGCTGCTCGTTGCTCGGCCTGGCATCGTCCGCGAGCACGCGGCCGGCGATGTCGATGGCCTTCTGGTCGTCTCCGATCGTCAGCAGGTCTTCGGCGCTTTGCGTGAGCACCGCGTTGCGCTGCGCGTGCCCGGGCATCTTGTCGGCGAGCTGCAGCGAGGCATCGACCGATTGCTTGAGCGCCGCATCACGCTGGGCGCTGCCGGCATCGCGCGCCATGCGCTGATAAACCTGCACGGCGGCAAACGCGGCTTCGGGGGCGCGCGTGTTGTTCGGGTATTCGTAGGCGGCCTTGGTGTATTCCGCAGCGGCCTGCTGCGGGTTGCCGCCATCGAGCAGGGCGTCGGCGTAGAGCACGTTGATCTGCGGCGTGCGCTCGTCGGTCGGGAACAGCTTGAGCGTGCGCTGATACCAGTCGGCCGCGGTCAGGAACGACTTCTGCCGCGAAGCCGCTTCGGTCTCTGGCGTGCGCTGGGCGAGTGCCTGGTAGTGACGCGCGATGTCGTCGTAATGGCCGCGCGTGGTCGCGAGCATTTCGGCGGATGGCTTGCGCGAGGCCCAGTACGGACTGTCCGGTGCGAATTCGCGTGCGTATTCTTCCTTTGCGAGCAGCACCTGATCGCTGAAGCCCCCGGCCTTGTAGGCATCGATCGCGAGCGTCTGGAATTCGGGCGAAAGCTCGCTCTGCGGGTGGCGCTTGCGATACGTGGTATAGAGGCTCGCCGCATCGGTATAGCGCTGTTTCTTGAGCAGATATTCGCCGGTGTCGCGGTAAAGCACCGGCGCATAGCGCGGCTCGCCGGCGCGTTCGAAGTAGCGATTGAGATTGTCCGCTCCGCCGAGTCCGACGACCGAAAGGCTGGCTGCGTGCAATGTTTCCTTCGCCGAAGCTTCGCGATTCTTCGGCACGCCCGCGAGTGCAGCTTGCAGATCGTTCGACGATCCTGCTGCAAAACTGCGATCGAGAATGCCGAGGAACGCCGCCAACGATTGGTCGTACTTGGCTTGCTGATAAAGCGCCCAGCCGTACTTGTATTCTGCGGTTTCGAAGTAACGCGTTTCCTTGCCTTGGGCGATGACCTTCGCGTAAGCCGACTCGGCCTCGTCGTAATGTCCGCGCATGAACAGCTGCTCGGCCGCGCGGAACAAGCCGTCGCCGACGAGCGCCGATTGCGGGAAGCGTTCGCCGAGCTGTTGCAGACTGCGGATCGAAGCATCGTTGTTGCCATCGAGCTGATAGGCGCGTGCGAGCTGGTAGAGCGCGCGATCGTTGCCTGGATCGTTCGGTGTCTCGGCGAGCAGCTGTTCGTAAATCTTGATTGCGCGCTTGACGTCGTCGGGCTTGCCATTCCCCGCGTCGGAGCGCTGCACCCGCAGGTAGGCGGCGCGACGCATCGCCTCGGCGCGCACGACCGGATCGACGGCGGGCAGTTCGAGAATGCGGTCGTAATGTTCGAGCGCGACGCCGATGTCGGCCGGAATCGCTTCCGACATTTCGAGCCGCAAGATGCTCGGCGTCTTGACGACGAACCAGCCGTCGGAAGAGCGTCCGTTATCGTTGGCGACATCGCCGATGGTGGATGGGTTGTCCGCGGCGAATGCGGCCGTGGTCGCAAGCAGGGCTGCGGTGAACGCGGTGACGGTGAAGCCGGCGCTGCGTTGTTTCGGAGAGAGTTTCATTTTGCGCTGACCTGCAGCGGACGATCGTTGAGACGTGCGATCGCGAAATGAGCTTCGACGAGATAGCGTTCGGTCTGTTCCTTGATGCTCGTGATGTAGCGCGTGGCCGCGCTTTCGAGCACGGCGCGTTCTGCAACTTCGGCCGCGATCAGGCGATCTTCGATCGCATCCATGCGCTGTTGTAGTGCGGTGTCGCCCGATTTCTTCACGATGTCTTCGCGGCGCGACATCGCCATGCCGAGTTCGTGCAGCTGGTGCGCGGCTTCGAGGTGTTCGCGGAATTCCTCGTCTTCGGTGAGCCGTTCGAAGTAGAAATTCGGCGGCGCATGCGGGCGGTTCTTGAGCCACCAGCGCGGCGGTGGAAGGTCTTTGAGCCACCAGGACCAGCCGCTGCCTCCGGGGCTGTCGCTCTCGACGATCTTGCTCGCCATTTCGCCGCTGGCGATGTGTTCGAGTGCCTTTTCGAGATGCCCGCGCGTGTTCTCGAGTTGATCGACCGCGCGCTTGCTGTAATCGTGCGCCTGCTCGTGTGCGCCCAGATGTTCGAACGCATAGGGCAGGGCCAGCATCGCTTCCTGCACGGCGGCGTCGGTCGGATCGCGGCCGATGAGTTCGGTCCATGGCACCAGCGCGCGGCGCAGATCGTCCGCACGCTTGCCGGTGGCGACACCCCAGGCGTTGTTGAACGGCATCGCCTTGCGTGCGGTGCTGAGCTTCTCCGGGGCGCTCAGCGAGCTCTTCACCGATTGCGCGGTCAGCGGAGCCGTGCTTTCGGCGGCGTTGCCGCGCGGTGCGAGCATCGCCCAGCCCAGGCCGAGCAGCGCGGTGTTCGCATAGGGGCTGGCGCTGCGCACACGCTTGAACGTGGTCGCGGCCAGGTCGGGCTGCTTCATGCTCAGGAAGTAGTAGCCGAGCGTGGTGTTGGCCTGATCGCGCAACACCCAGGATTCGGCGCTGTTGGCCTTCTCGCTCGCGATCTGCTCGAGCATCGGAATCGCGTCGGCATTGCGGCCGGCGTCAAGCGAGGCGGCTGCGGACTGATACTTGGCGAGCACCGGCGAGGCGCTCGCATCGGCCGGCATGCTGTGGCGCAGCCCGCCGATGCAGGTCTGCAGGCGCTGTTCGTAATCGGCCGGCAGGTTGCCGCCGGCGGCGTCGCGCATCTGCATGATCTGCGAGGCCGCGCTGAAGTAGCGGCCCGAGTGGATCAGGTAGTCGATCTGCCGCAGCACGACGTCGCCCGCGGCGTTGACGAGCGTGAGCGAAGGATCGCCACCGAGCCCTCCCGGCTTGACCTCGATGACGATCGGCTGGCCGGCGGCAGGCGCTTCGATGGTCTGCACCAATCGCGAGCGCAGGCGCGGAACTCCAGGGCGATCGTCGTCGCCACGTGCGGCGTAGTCGATATAAAGACGATGTTGTCCCGGCGCGAGCGGAATCTGCGTGAGCTTGTGGAGTCCGCGTTCGTTGAGCGCGGCGGATTCTGCTGGGGAGTACGCGTAGCGCACCGGCTTGACCGCATCGATCTGGAACGTGACTTCGAGTACCTGCACCTCGCCGGCTTGCGATCCGATGTAGATCGGGGTCAGCGCCTGTGCGGATGGGCTCGCAGCGGGATCGAGTTGCATTGCGAGGCGCTCGATGTCGAGCGCCTCCATGACCAGATCGCCGGGAACTTCGGCGGAAGCGGTGGCTTCGCCGGCCAGCAGCAACGTGGTCAGAGCCAAGAGCCCGCCGACGCGGCGGAACGCACGGACTGTGGTGGTATGGCTATCGGTCTTCATCTTCCTGAGTGGCAGTCGGGGCTGGCTACGTGAGCCAGTTAACCTGTCCATGAGCCGACGGTGATGAAGCCGTCGTCCCGTTGTTTGGGACCGCCATTGGTCCGTCTGATCGAGGCCGGCAACCACACCAGCGCCGTCAGACCGTGCTTCTTGAGGACCAGAACGGACCCTCAGTTTCAGCCGGAGCAACCATCGTGCCAGTGGCTGAAAGCCGATTCAGATGGGATGTGAGCGGTGGCGAAAGGCTTACAAGCGGTCGCAGCGCAGAAAAGTTCCAACGAGCCGACGATTGGCAGAGATATTGCTAACCCGTTAACCTGAGTTTGCCGTCAGGCAGCTCGCTCACGGACCAACGACGGTCCGGACCCCGACAACGACGTCCACCGAGTGACCCCTTCAGGGTAGGCCACTCGGTGGATTTTTTTTGTCCGGAGGTCGCCGTGCAGCGAGCGCTTGGACCGTGGACCGAGAACGATAGATCTATAGAAGGGGCCGCATGAAAACGTTTCGCTATGCCTTGTTGCCGCTGGTGATCGCCACGACCTACGGAGCCGCAGCGCACGCGGTCGAGGACGATCGCATCTACATCGCCCCCATGGGCTCCTATGCAATCGCCGACAAGGATCGTCTGAACTCCGACGATGGTATCGGCGGAATGCTGGCGGTTGGGTTCCCCATGACGCCGGCGTTCGCACTTGAGCTGCGTGGTGGCTATCTCGACTACGGCAAGAGAGATTTCTGCAGTGGTGCGTTGGGCATGATCTGCGAGAACAAGAAAGACGATGTATGGGGTGTTGGTGGTGGTGTGAACTGGTATCTGGCCGGATCAACTGTGGGGCCATATCTGCACGCGGATGTTATGGGCGGCGATCAAGTGCAGTTCAATGCGGGACTGGGCTGGGATTTCCCGTTGTTCGATACGTTCAGCATCCGAGCAGAAGCGCTCTATCACATTCAGAAGCCTGAGGAAAACGATACGCGGAATTCGGATTTCCACGAACCCCTGTTCAACCTCGGTATCCGGATTCCGCTTGGCGCCAAGCCGGTTGCGCCGCCGCCCCCGCCGCCTCCGGCTGTCGTGGTGCCCGCACCGCCGCCGCCGCCGCAGTGCAGCGACGGTATCGACAATGATGGCGATGGCGCGATCGACTTCCCGGCCGACAAGGGCTGCACCGACGCCAGCGACAACGACGAGTACAACCCCATCTGCAAGGCGCCCGGTCCGGGCGAGCCGATGACGCTGGAAGGCTGCGCGGTGGGCGACACCATCGTGCTGCAGGGCGTGACCTTCGAATTCGACAAGGCGCGCCTCACGCCGAACGCCAAGGTCATTCTCGACGGCGTCGCCGGTGCACTCGAGAAGCGTCCCGACATCAAGGTCGAGATCGGCGGCCACACCGACTCCAAGGGTTCGGATGCGTACAACCTGAGCCTGTCGGACAAGCGCTCGAAGTCGGTCAAGGACTATCTGGTCTCCAAGGGCGTCGCGGCCGGCCGCATGACCACGCGTGGCTACGGTGAATCCATGCCGGTCGCGGACAACAACACCGACGAGGGACGCGAGCTGAATCGCCGCGTCGAACTCAAGGTGACCGAGTCCACTGGCGGCGGCGTGACGGTCGCTCCGACCGAGGCAACCGCCGAGTTCGCCAAGCCGATGACAACCACGCCGGCCGCCGAGCCCGCTCCGGCTCCCGCGCCCGCGCCGGTAGCCGGCGGCACGACGGTGATCCTCAAGGATTACGCCTATTCGCCGGCGTCGCTGACGGTGCCGGTCGGTGCGACGGTGACCTGGAAGAACGAGGACGGTTCCAATCACTTCGTGAACTTCGCCGGTGAATCGAGCGGTCGCCTGAAGGAGGGCGCCACTTACACCAAGACCTTCACCTCGCCGGGTGTCTACGAGTACGCCTGTCAGCTGCATCCGCAAATGAAAGGCACGGTCGTCGTCCAGTAACGACGACCTGCTGCTCACAAAAATCAGTTAGCCGATCCTGAGATTCCGCCGGTCTGAATAAGACCGGCGGCTTTTTGTTGTCCGCGCCAAATTCAGGCAATAAAAAACCGGCTCGTGCCGGCGTGATTGCAGTCGCGGTGGTGTGAAGGAGCGGGCTGGACTATCGACGTGAATCGCCGATCGAAACCGATCGGCGATTCATGTTTCAGCGACCCTCGAAATGCTGGCCGTCGAAAAAGCGATCCGGGCCCATCGTGATGCCGCTGTCCGTGTTGCCGAGTTTCCAGCTGCGCGCGTGGTCGCCTTCACTCTTGAAATCCTGGGCGGGGCAGGGCTCGCCGACGAGCGCAGCCGCGGCACGGTACAGATCCGGCCGATAGCTCGCCGATGCGACCGCAGCGGCATCGATGTCGCTCGGAGCCTGCTGCCAGCGAATCATTTGCTGGATGAACCAGAGCGCGTGCGAAGTCCAAGGAAAATTCGCGGCGCCTTCGTGGAAAACCAGGCCGCGTCCGAGTGGATGTCCGCTCGATCGAGCCTGCAAGGCTTCGTGTACGACTTCGGGCGGGGCCTCGAGTGCGTGGCTTTCGACGACGATGCGGGCTGCCTCGGCGCGATTCTCGGTGCGATCGAGCCAGCGCGCGGTTTCGATCAGGGCCGCGATCAGAGCCAGGTGCGTGTTCGGATTCTGGTGAGCCCAACTATGGGTCACGCCAAGCACTTTTTCGGGGCTGTTGTTCCAGATTTGATACTTGCGCACGACGACGCGACCGATGCCGTCGGCCTGCGCTACCTCGCTCCACGGAGCGCCGACGCAGAAGCCGTCGATGCTGCCCTCGCGCAGTGACTTGACCATCTGCGGTGGTGGCACCACCGACAGATTCAAATCGCGATCGGGGTCGATGCCGCAACCGGCCAGCCAGTAACGCAGTTCGTAGTTATGCGTGGAGAACGGAAAGACATGGGCGAAGACGCGCGGTGAAGCACCTGCCGCACGATCGGTTTCGAGCACGTGCTTGAGCCGGCTTCCGACTTCGCGAGGCGTGATCGAATCGAGTTGCAATTGCCAGAACAGCGACTCGGAAATGGTGATCGCGTTGCCGTTGAGGTTGAGCGAGAGCGCGGTGAGCATGGGCACGCGCACGCCATCGATCCCCGCGGTCGCGGCGATCGGCATCGGAGCGAGCATGTGGGCCGCGTCCAGCATGCCGGCCGCCACCTTGTCGCGAATATTGGCCCAGGAGGCTTCGACCGACAGGTCGACCTGGAGCCCATGAGCGGCGAAGAAGCCCTTTTCTCTTGCGATGATCAGCGGTGCGGCGTCGACCAGCGGCACCAACCCGATCTTCAGTTCTGTTTTTTCGAGTGGCATGGCGTGTTTCACTAGAGGAGCTCGGCTGCCGCGATCAAGGCGCGTGCGGCTTCGCCAAGCTTGAGATTGCGGTCCATCGCCATGCGCCGCAATAGTTCATAAGCACTGTTTTCGTCCAGATTGCGGCGCTTCATGAGCAAACCCTTGGCTTTTTCGATGTCACGCCGGTCGGCCAGCTTGCTCTTGGTTTCTTCGAGCTCGTTGCGCAGCGCTTGGAATTCTTCGAAACGGGCAATGGCCACGTCCAGAATGGGCTTGAGCCTGGAGGCGTTGAGCCCATCGACCACATACGAGGTGACGCCGGCCTGCAGTGCCTTCTTGATGGTGTCGGGCGCGCCCGTGTGCGCGAACAGCACGATCGGCCGCGGGCGATCCCGCGTCACCTGACCGAGCGATTCGAGCGTGTCGCGGCTCGGCGAATCGACGTCGATCAGGATGACATCGGGTTGGTGGCGGCGCACGGCTGCCGACAAGTCGGCAGCCGACGTGATGGCGCCAACGACTTCGTGTTCGAGCGAGCGCAGCGACGCTTCGATAGCGGCGCGGCGCGCTGGATCATCGTCGACGAGCATCACGCGCATGTGCGGTATCTGCCTGAGAACATAGGTGGATCCCTGAGGTCGCCAGTTGCTGACGAACGGCTTCGTTAAAGTCCTGTTACAACGGCTTCCCTACCGCAGCATTCGTGCCATGGAGAAGCTGATCGCGGCCTCGATAAGCTGCGTGGACTCAGGGGCTTGGCTGGTTTTCCCGGGGCGTAGGAAAAGCCGCGCAGAACGCTGCTTTCCTACCGCTCAGAAAGTAGAAATGATCTTGCGCAACTCGGCGTAACCATGCACGAGTCGCGGGCCGGGACGACCCAGGTACGCTTCGGAGATCGCATGCACCCGGCCATGCACCAATGCCGGCCAGTGCCGTGCCTCTTGGCGACGCAGCACCACATCGGCCCGATATTTTTCGAGCGGCACACCGCACCAGGACATCACCACCGCGTCGGCCTGGCGCGCCACCTCGGTGTGATCGACGGTGACGCTCTTGGCTTCGGCATCGGCCCAGGGATTGCAGCCACCGGCAAGTTCGATGAGGTCGCTCACCCAGGATTGCCGGGCCGGTACGATCACCGGCTTGGGCCACCATTCAACGGCAATGCGCGGACGCTGCGTGCCGGCGGCGACGGGTGGCATCTGATCGCGCATCTGCGCGATCAGATCGGCACCGCGCTGCTCGATACCGAGCGCTGCCGCGATCGTGGCGATGCTCGCATAGACATCTTCAAGACTCAGCGGATCAATCGTGATCGTGCGCAATCCGAGTGCTTCGAGCTCGGCAACGATGCGCTCGTGCCCCGGCACCGTGAGCGAGGTCAATACGAGGTCAGGCGCCAGATCTGCGACCATGCTCGTGTCGAGATCGAGATCGCGTCCGGGCTTTGGCAGTGCGGAGACGAGGTCGGGCGGATAGTCGGAATCGGCGTCGACGCCGACTAGGCAGCTGCCGGCTCCGAGCGCGCAGACGATTTCAGTGTTCGAGCAGGTGTGGCTGAAGACGCGCATCGCGCTCAGCGATCGCCGCTCATGAGCCGGTCGACCGCTCGATTCACGCCGCGCAGCCAGGCTGCGTGCATGACCCCCGAAACGAAGTTGCCGAACAGCGGCCATCGGCAATCGAAGGCGATGTCGTAATCGAGCTGAGTGCCGCCCGGCACTTCGGAAAACCGCATGCGACCGACATGGTTCTTGAACGGACCGCCGCGCGTGACCCGGTATTCGATCGTGCTGTCGGGCGTGATCTCGGTGGTGGTCTCCTCGAAACGAACGAGCCCGACCCGGATTTCGCGAACCGAACCCACACCATTGGCGTCTCCGTTCGGAGCGGCCTTGATCCAGCGGCATTGCGCCGGCCACCAGAGCCGTCCGAAATTGTCGTGCTGCACGAAGTAGGCGAAGACGCGCTCGCGCGGCAGCGCGAAGAAATGCTGGAGCTGGATAAGCTGCTGGGTCATGCGCCGAATGTGCCGTTGCTTGCGTGATCGCTCAATGACTCTTTGGCATGCGTGTGCTGTCAGGGCGACAAATCGTCGCCGGTGCTGACTTCGCGATCGTCCGGATTGCTTGGCTTGCGAACCAGATCGAGCGCGTGAATTTCGAAGCGCCCCTTGGCGCGGTCGGCGAAGAAGAACTCGAGGCCGTGGTGAATGTTCGGAAACGCGAGTTCGTCCCACGGAATCTCGTGCTCGGCGAACAGCTGGGTTTCGCTGCTCTCGGGGGTCGGCGCGTGGTGGTCGCTGCGCATGCGCCCGCGGTGGATCATGAAGACCTGTGACACGTAAGGCACGCTGATGACCGCCACGAGCGGGCCGACATCGACGTCGGCTTCGGATTCCTCACGCGCCTCGCGGCCCGCGCCTTCGGCTGTCGTTTCGCCGAGCTCCATGAAGCCGGACGGAAACGTCCACAGGCCGATGCGCGGCTCGATGTTGCGCCGGCACAGCAGGATCCGTCCGTCCTCCCACTCGGGAATCACGCCGACGATCACGCGCGGGTTGAAGTACTGCACGTGGCCGCAGTTGGGGCAGACATGCCGAGGCAGGTGATCGCCTTCGGGCACGCGAAAATCCACCTTGTGGCCGCAGAGGTTGCAGAAATGAGCGGTCATCATGGGGCTGAGCGTCGGGGAAGAGATGCCATGGGTGGCCTATTGTGCATGAGCCCCCGCATCGGAGCCGCCGAGCACACTGCCGGGCCTGCACGCGTATGGTGCGGTGTGCGTCGAGCTGACATTAGAATCGCATGATCCGCCTCGAGCGGAGCACAAGGACACCAGAGTCCATACAGGGAGGAGAACATGCCGAAAACCGTTGCCGGTCTGGCCTTGCTGGCCTTGCTCGCGGCACCGTTGGTGTCGCTGGCGCAGGACGCTCAAGTCATGCCCGTCGAGGACACAGCCTCGACCGAGGCTCCGGCCGAAGAGGCCGCGCCGGCGACCGATAGCGTCGATTCGGCTTCCGGCCCCGATGCATCGGCGGACGCGACGAGCCCGGAAACGGCCGAAGCGTCGGGTGAGTCCAGCTCCGGCACGACCGACTCGACCGACACAGTCGATGCGGGTGGCTCGGGCGACAGCTACGACTCCTCGGGTTCGGGTGGCGAGGAGCCGGCCTCGCAGTCGATCGACGAGGAAGAGCATCCCAACTTCTACGTCGCCATCGATCGCGCCGAAGCCAGGATCGATCTGTCGGACGATGGCATCGAAGATCGCTTCGGTACAGACGAACTCGATGGCGGTTTCTATCGCGGCCATCTCGGCTGGCGCCTGATTCCGGGCGTCGCCATCGAAGGCTTGGTCGGCTTCGCACCCGACAAGGCCAAGGCGGTCGACGAGTTCGAAATGAAGAAGTTCTACGGCGCCTACATCGTGCCGACCGGAACCGTGCTCGACGTGCTCGAAATCTCCGGACGCTTTGGCTATTCGTGGTCCTCGGCCGAAGCAGCCAACGGAGCGGAGAAGAGCTTCAGCGGGGTCAGCTACGGTGCCGAGCTGCTGTTTCCGATTCGCGTGATCTCGAAATCGCTGCCGAACCTGCGCCTGACCGCCGGCGGCACGGTGTTCTATCAGGACCGCGATGCCCGCACGATGGCCTGGCACTACGGTCTGCGTTACGACTTCCGTCTTTGATCGCCAAGCGGGCCGCATGTGCATTGCTGCGCTTGAGGCCCGCGGGTATGATCGCGCCCCTTGCCTGGGTGGCGGAATCGGTAGACGCAGCGGACTCAAAATCCGCCGAGGTAGCCCCTCGTGAGAGTTCGAGTCTCTCCCTAGGCACCAGTTTAGAGTGTGTAGAAGTGCACCATAGAGTTTGATGAGTTAGCTAAGCCCCGGTAAATCCGGGGCTTTTTTGTTGCCGTCGTGTTTTATCGTGTGCCACCGGTTGCCTACAGCTACGCCGACGAGGGGGTACGTTTGGGGGTATATTTTGTGCTCGAAGAGGGTTAAATCTCTTCGAAGTGGCAGAAAGTACCCCCAAACGGAAAAGTACCCCCTCATGCTCACTGACACCTTGATTCGACAGGCAAAACCGAGAGACACGCCCTACAAATTGGCAGACGAGAAGGGCATGTATCTGCTCGTGACGTCCACAATGGACGCCACTAAGGGCAAGCGCTGGCGACTCAAGTACCGATTTGGGGGTACGGAGAAGCTTCTGGCACTGGGTTCGTACCCCCAGGTCAGCCTCAAGGAGGCGAGGGCCCGCCGCGATGAAGCTCGAGCTCTGCTATCGAATGGCGTCGATCCCGGCGAGCATCGCAAGACTGAGAAGCGGGAAAGTGCCTTGCGCCGTGAGAACACCTTTCGGGCCGTCTCGCAGGCCTGGTACGCGTTGAAGAGCGCCGAGTGGTCTGTGTCGACCGCGAGTAAGGTCAGGACCTACCTCGATCTCGATCTGATCCCACAGCTTGGCGATCGGCCCATCCCCGACATCAAGCGTCCCGAGCTCGTCACCGCGCTCCGCAAGATCGAGAAGCGCGATGCGCTCGACGTCGCGAAAAAGGCGAGGGGATGGCTCGGCGCGATCTTCGCCTACGCACACGCCGAAGGGGTCATCGAAGACAACCCGGCGCTGGCCCTGTCTGCGGTGGCCCTGAAGAAGCGGGCGCGATCACAGCACGCCCATCTGCAGCTCGACGAACTCCCGGCATTCCTCAAAGCGATGGACGGGTACGCCGCAGCGTCACCGGATGCGGTCGACGCGATCTCCATGCTGCTACTCACTGCGGTACGGCCTGGTGAGCTTCGCGGCGCCAGCTGGGACGAAATCGACCTCGACGCCGGCGTGTGGAGCATTCCGGCTGAGCGCATGAAGATGCGGCGCCCGCATATCGTGCCGCTGCCGACCCAAGCAATCACGCTGCTGCGCGAGCGGTTCGACGCCAATGGCGACCGGCCGCTTGTTTTCGCGAGCCCCTACAAGCCCAAGCAGGTGATCAGCGAGAACACGATCAATGTCGCTATCGGGCGCATGGGGTACAAGGGCAAGCAGACTGGCCACGGCTTCCGCCATATCGTGAGCACGGCCCTCAATGAGCGCGGCTACAACTCCGACTGGATCGAAAAGCAACTGGCACATGGCAGCGATGACGAGATCCGCGACACGTACAACAAGGCCGCATATCTCGAACAGCGCCGAAAGATGATGCAGGCCTGGGCCGATCATCTCGATCGATTACGTGACGGTGGCGGCAACGTGATTGAGTTGCGTGCGGCGTAATTTGGTAGTGTCGGCACCTTCAAGGGCGCAAGGAGTGCGACTGATGCCGAACAAGGATCCCAGGGCAAAAGCTGCGACGAGAACGAGAAAGCCAAGTCGACCGATCAGGATGCTGCCCTCGACTGGAAAACCCGATCCTGAAGTGGCTGCGCGTTTCGTTCGCAGGCTCATTGCCCTGAGTTTGGAAGAAGAGCAGGAGCGCGAGCGCAACACGCGTAAATGAAGCGCGGAAGCGCGCCTCCTTTGGGTGCAGGGTGTCGATTCGAGCCCGTTTCGGGGAGCTAAATAAATGTGCTTCTTCGGCGCTTTACCCGACGATGATGTGATCGTCGATGTAAAGAAACCCGCCTAGCACCACGTCTGCTTCGTCAGCTGAGATATCCCAATAGGAGCCGTCTGCTTTTGCGCGAATCTCCAGGTCGAAGGGGATAGCCCAGTAATCCATGCCAGTGAGGTTGTGAGGCATATCGAGCCGCAGGATTCTTGACTCGTAGAGCTGCACGCCGTAGCCGATGTTCGCGGGCATCAATACCCAGTTGACGTTCGGCTTGTACTTCGCGATCCACGCTCGAAACTCGAAAGCCTGAGTGCTCGTCACGATCACGTGATGTGGAACCACGATGCACGAGCCTGAGAAAACTTCTTCGACGTGCTCGACAGGCCCACCAAAAGCGGTGCGCTCATGCCTTGGGCCAGGAGTGCCGCTGTAGCTGCCTCTCAGCGGTTCCGGCAGTGAACTGGGGTATTGAGGTAGTGGCATCAGCCGTACACCTTCGAATTACGATTTCGGCGCTGCACCACAGAGCCAGCCTGTAGGCCGGCGTACACATCGCCTGAGCGGGATGCGAGTTGTGCTGCGGTAATTCCGACGGCCCGTGACGCCGCAGTCTGCATGCCTTGATCCACGCGATGGCTGATCTCGGCGATGATCTGGCCGTCGCTGAGTTGGCGAGCGTTGACCGCCACGCCGACGTTATCGTTGAAGGTGATTTTTACCCCACCGCCTCCTGACGAAAGCGGAGCAATGGCGCTCGCCGGCTCTACTACGCCGGATTGCGAGCCCATCATCAGCAGAGTCTTGTTGCCGTAGCGCAGTAGTTCCGGATTACCTGGCTCAGCTACCTCGTACATCCCACCGGCAGAGACAATACCGCCGTAGCGTCGGCCGCTGAACTGCATGGATCTGATTTGCTGGACCTGTGCGAGCTGGACGGCAACCGCCGCCGCCGCCGCCGCGGGCGCCAATGCCGGGCCTATCACCGGCACCGCCAGCGCCGATTCGTAGGCTTTGATCGCGCTGGATGGAATCGAGATCATTGCCTCGGCAATCTTCAGAGCTTTGAAAACCGCGAATCCCTTAGCCCCGAAGGCCGAGGCAGCATCGGCTGCCATGCTGAGCACGCCTGCGATCGCATCAGCCTGCGTAACCATCGCGTCGATCTGCTGCCGCTGGTAGTTCGCCATGCTGTCGGCGACTCCTTTCCGGCGCTGTTCGGCAGCGATCTCCGCGTCGTAGGAGGCTTTGTGATAGTCCTGCTCCTGCTGCAGACGTTGCTCAAGGAGGTCGTGCTCGGCCGTGATTTGCTCCCGCAGAGGGCGCAGCGCGTCAGCCTCGATCGACTTGAGGTCGAACCTGCCATCAAAGGTCGCTTCCGGCCCGAACTTGATCTGGGATTTGCCGTCGCCTGCTTCCGCCTTGGCGGCTCGCGTGCGTACCTGCTCATCGGTCTTGCCGAGATTGAGTAGCGCAGTATTGAGTTCGTCGATGCGCCTTCGAGCGTCGGCCGCGTCAGCGACCATCGCATCATGGATCGCCGCTGCACCACTGAAGTCTAGATGCGCGAGGGCGACAGCTTGGGCTGCGATGCCTCCAATCTCCCGGCCGATCTGCTCGAACACGTAGGAGACGTTGGCGACCACGAGCGCGACGCCCTGGAATCCAACGCGCAGCGAATCGGCCAAGCCTGCCGCGACGTCGCCTGTCGCGGAGGTTTCGGTGAATTGTGCGGTGAGATCGCGCAGCGATGGCAGCAGGTCAGCAGCGACCCGCGACGCTAAGCCGCTTGCTGAAGCTTGGAGGATGAATAGGTTGTCGTTGAACTCACCGGCGGCTGCGGCGATCTCGTCGTCGATAACCAGGCCAAGCTCTTCGGCTTTGCGGGTCAGTCGATCGAGTCCTTCCGCGCCGTTGTTGAGGAAGGGGATCATGTCCGCGCCACTGCGACCGAGCAGGGCCATCGCCACCGCGCTCTTGGTTGCCCCATCCTCGCTTTGTGCGAAGGCCTCTGCCATCTCGCGTAGTACGACATCGCTGGTCTTCAGCTGGCCGGACGCATCGCGCACGTTGATGCCGAGTGCGGCGAATGCGCGGCCTTGTTCGCTGCCGGCCTTCTCGCTCTCCACCATCGCCTTGCTGAGCTTGGCGAGCGCTTCGGTCAGGCCATCGACGCCTTCGAGATCGGCGGCGAACTTCAAGCCGGACAGTCCGCGCACGGATGCGCCGACTTTCTGCGCCATCTCGTCGAGCTCGTCGGCTCGCTCGATCGCAGCACGCAAGCCTTCGCCCAGGCGCCGGCCGATGTCGAGCGCCGCCAGGCTTGCGGCGATGTTCTTCGCCGCGTCCTGAAAGCCCTTCTGTATTTCGCGAGCGCGCTTCTCAGACTCGCGAGACGCACGTCCGATGTCTGTTTCAAATTTGGCTGTGTTCGCTGCTACATCGATAAACACACTGCCGATTGATCCAAGGTTCATCGTTGCTCCTACAGTAGGGCCAGCACTTGGTGATCGATGTTGACGATGGCGGCCGTTTCCGGTTCCCGATCTCGATACGGCATGAACTGCTCAAGCGGGATCATGGGCGTGCCTTCTTTGCGCCTGCTGTTGACGTAGAGGTGACGGATTTCAGCCGCGGGCCGATCGAAGCAGCGGCGATCGTCGAAGGGCTCTTCTGCGAAATGCCGAGCCCAATAAAGGAACTCCGCGTAGGACAGCTTTACTCGGGACAGGTATCGCAGCGAGCATCCCCAACGTAGGGAAAGCGCGCGGCGAACCCGATCCTCGTAAGCCAAAACCTCCGCGGGCGTTAGACTTTTGGGCTTGCACCCTCATCCGAGGCGCTCTCGGTACTTTGAGTCAGCGGGATGTTGTTGGTCGCGGCGGCGGCTGCAAACAGCGCCTGCAAGGTTGCCGATCCCAAGCCCTCCACCTCTTCAACAGTGGCGTTCCGCTCGCCACTGGCATCGCAGGAAGACGCGAGCACGAGTGAGCGCATGATGCGATTACCGCGATCTGCATCGGATTCGCTTTCAACCACGCGGAAGATCGTTCGACCCTCTGCATCAGTGATTTGGCGGAAGTGCAGAGGCTTGGTCTTGCCGTTGAGCGTGATCTGATGCGCCTGTACTTCAGCACCGATGAGGTCGGACAACTCGTCGCGCAGGCTCATGATGCAGCCTTCCAGTGCGGGGTTCTGCGCCCGCTACGTTGGACCGTCATGGCACTTTCGAACTTGGAGTTGAGTGCAGCGTCAATCGGGAAGTCGGCAATGAAGCCAGTGAACTCGATGTAGGTGCGAGAGGTGGGGAAGGTGATGACACCTGCTGCCGACGTCGGCGGAGCAACGCCATCGGACAGGCCGACCACCCACTTCACACGAGCGCCGCTTTCCCACAGCGCGTATAGGGCCTGATGGCTCGGGAGCGAGTGATCGAAGTTCATCGGGACGCTTACCGCGCCAGGCTGCGCCAAGCCCGGCTTGTACTCCATCTCCTTGCTCGAAAGATTGGTGACGTCGATCTGGCTTCGCGCGCCACCGGTGCCGGTAACGCCCGTGATTTCTTCGACAAGAGTCATCGTGTCGGGAGCCGACTGATAGAACAGTTCGGTCCCTTGAGTCAGCTGAGACATATGTAATCACCTCAAAAAAATGCCCGCAATTTTGCGGGCGTTGGGAAAGCAGTGGCGCCGGTCAGCGCTTCTGCCAGAACTCGAAATCAAAACTGATGCGATAGGCGCGCGTTGCAGCATCACGTCCATCGGCGTTGATGCTGACGATGTAGCCCTTCGGTTCGAGCGCGGTTCGCAGGGCGCTGGCTGCCGTGTCTGCCTCGTCTGCCTTCGCAGCCCAGACATCGATCTGCACGCGAAACCAATCCAGCGTGGCCGAGCCTTTGAGCTGGTTCTGAGGCAGGCCTGAGATCAGCTGCCAAGTCGCGTAGACCTGGTTGGCGTTGCTGCCCTCGTCGGCTTCACCGAACGGGAAGAAGCGCATCGGGTCATCGCCAAGGATCGCTTGCACACCTGCATCACCCTGGACCATCGGGTAAAGGTTGGGCCTCATCACTTCCTCATCTTTGCAACCACGCGCTTGATGCCGGATGCCAGCGAATCTTTAAAGTCGAGCACCGCCGCTTCCTTCTCGGATTCAAACGCAGGACGAAGGAACGGCTGTGCCTGTTGAGTGGCGGTGCCGAACTCCACCCAGCGCCAGTAATACGCATCGTTGCTGCGGCGATAGTCGATCTTGCCGTTGGCTCTGCGCGTGGCGCGTTCCTTCGCCTGCTTCGACCAACGCTTCTTGCGCACGGTGATGATGTAACGCTCGCTTGCGCCGTTGGCTCGTGGGTTCTTGTCCCGCACGGCGATGATGTTCTTCGCGAGGACACCGGTGTCGTGAGGTGCGCGCTGGCGTGCTTGCTCTCGAATTCGCTTCGTCGCCTTGAACAACGCGGTGCGCACCAATCCGCCGTTCTTGCTCACCAGCTCACGCGGCAGCTGCTCGAGGTTCTTCAACAGCTGGTCGAGCCCCTGAACCTTGATCGTGCTACTCGCCATCGTTGAGCCCCTGCGAGCAGTGCAGCGTCACCCACTCAAGCCCGCTGCGATCATCGGGCAGTGGCTCGGCTTCGATCGCGAAGATCATGTCGTCGCGTAATCGGCGCACGCGCATCTTGCGATCGATGTCGGTGCGGTACCGGATCGTGATCACGTATGTCGCCTGGCTTTGCAACGCCTGCGCGGCGAGCAGGCCCGTGACGGACATCGGTTTCACCTCGGCCCAGAGTTCGGGAATCACGGGCGTCCACGTCACGACTTTCTCGTTGCTCGGGCCACGGCTCACGATCTGCGCTTCGATCGCGATGCGCTGATTGAGTCTGCCTGCGGAGAGCATCAGGCCACCGTCGGCTTGCGCAGCGGGTACAGCAACGCGGTCACGGCCCAAGGTAGATAGCCCTGCGGCCAGTCCTTCGACTCCGTGCCGTCGGGGTCACGAGCCATCATGCCCACGAGGACGAGCGTCGCGTTCTTCACCTCGGGTGGAATGGCATTCTGCGCGTAACCTTCCGGCTTCTTGAGATAGTTGAGCACCGCGGCTGATGCGCCTTCGATCATCAGCGTGACGTTCGGATCGTTCTCGGCGATGTCGAGTTTCAAGCGCGCCTTCGCCTGGGCGACGGTCACGAGCATCATTCGTTTTCTCCGGGCTTCGGTTCGTTCGCTGGCCGCAAATTTGTGTTCAGTGCTTTGGCAAACGGCTTGTCGCCATCGCGCTCGGCCAGCGCCGCCAGTGCGTAGTTCTGCTGCTGCAAGTAGGGCGATTCGCCACCCTTCACCGGCTTTAGGTTGAGCCGCTTGCGCGCCTCGTTCGGGGACTTGATGCCGGCGCCGACTGCGGCAGCTTCGGCAGTGATCAGCGTCGAGGTATCCATGCGTAGCAGGCTGTCGAGCTCCAGCTCAGTGCCGTAGTTCACTGGCAGACCCAACCCTTCGTCCTGACACGCTTCCCAATGTTCGATCAGGGTTTGCAGGCAGGTGGAGTAGTACTCCTGCGCCAGCGCTTCGATGTTGTTGTAACTCGGTGGTGGCGCGGCGCCGATCTTGTAGGCCGGCACATGGAAGGTTGAGCACACGTTCTCGGCAGTCCACTTCAGTTGCTCGATGACCTGTGCATCAACGGCAGTCATGCGCATCGGCTCGAACTTCAAGCCATCACCGAGAACTGCGATCTTGCCGGCGTTCTCGCCGCCGTAGTTCACGGACCAGTTGTCGCGGATCTCGTTCGCTGTCTGATCGCTGATGGCACCGGGCGCGATCAGCACGCCGCCGGGGTTGGCCCCGTTGGCGAAGAAGCGATTCGCGTCACGCTGCATCTGCAAGCCTTGGCCTGCGGCAAGGCCCGCAGCGAACAGCGGAGAAACGCCCACGAGCGGGTGAAACAGGCAGTTCATGCGGTCGTGAATGATCTCGCTGGCCGGCACGATCAGCGCCGTATCGCGCACGCCGTTGAGCACGTCCTGGCCGAGCTGGTAGTAGATCGATCCGTCGCTGGAAATCAGCGGCGTGACGCGCATCGGGTCGAGCAGGTACTCGGCGACCACCACGCGCCGGCTGTCGCGCTGTTTCAGAACGTAGGCGTTCCCATAGACCAGCTTCGACATGATCCACCACTCGATGAACTGGATGCGGTTCTGAAAGTGGTTGGGCTTGCGCAGCACCGGCGAATACGCCGCGCTCGTGGTCTCGGTCCAGATGCCATCGGCGTCGATCTGCATCAGCATCGGACGAAGCTTGCCGATGTCGCTGGCGATCAGCGTCATGCACGAATACACCGCAGAGTGGGCCAGCGCCGTTTCGACGCTGACCTCCTCGTTGCGCTGCCACGCACCGGCGTAGGGTTCGCGAATCCACGGCAGCACGTTGCGACCGCCGACAGGCGCGAGCGTGCCGGCTTTCGTCACGGTGACGGTGGGGGCAATGCGCTGGCTGAGCTTCATGCTTTGCGGGCCTTCTTGGGCTTGGCCGGCTCGGGTTCGTCGTCGACCACGACTTCCAGTGGCGTAATCGCAGGCGCGTCATCGGCGAGATTCACGGCTTTGAACAGCCGAGCATCTTTCTCCGATGCGCTGTAACGCTGACCGACCGCGATGGGTCGGTCAGCGTAGCGATGCGGTTTGCGGGCGATGAGATCGACCTTCATGGCTTAGGGCGTCTCGGGTTCGGCCGGCTCACCCCAGGCCACGTTGTCTAGCACCACGACAGCGGCCGCGCGACGCTTCGACCAGTTGATCCAGCGCTCGGCGCGGATCGCCACCTGGTTCGTCTGGAACATGCTGACGAGCTCGGCTGCGCCAGCGACCGGGCTGCTGTCCATCTGCAGCGAGGCTTCGCGGCTCGCGTCGATCACGACCTGGCCATCGTCCGCCAGCCAGATGTCGGATGCATTGGCGAGGATCACCATGTCGTCCGGCACGTACTCGGACGTGATGATCGGCAAGCCCTGCAACGTGCCGCCCGTCATCGTGACGCTGGCGAACTCAGGCTGGCCGAGGGCGTTGTGCATCATGGAGAGGGCCAGCGCGCGGGTCGGCGACATGATCCAGACGCCGGCGGTGGGCGTGATCTTGGCGGCGATGAAGGCCGCGAAAGCCGCTCGGATATCGGCGCGCACGGCGTCGGCATCGTTGCCCGATGACTCGATCGGCGCCACACCATAGGTGATCGATGCCGGCGAGACATTTGCCGCCGCAGCCTTGGCCGGATCGATGAAGTCGGTATCGATGCGCGAGATCAGCGCCTCGGCGAGCGCGCTGCGCACCAGTTGTTCGGCGTTCGGATTCGAGAAGCGGACGAGGTCTTCGGTCAGCACGCAGATGTTCGCGACCTTCGCCCAGCCCAGGTAGGTATCGTTGAAGTCGAACTTGGTCAGGGGCTTGGGCTTGCCTTCACCGACCCAGTAGCCGGCACCACCCGAGGTCTGGCCCCGGATATGGATGTTGAAAGGCACGAGGCGAAGTGCCGGAATGCCACCCTGACCGAAGCGGCCGATGATTGTCTGCGGTCGCAGGAACTCCACGAAGTCGCCGGCGAAGTCGTTGTACTCGACCAGCGGCTTCGCCCAGGTCGCATCGGTCGTGGTGCCAGCAGCGACGGCCGCCTTGAGCACGGTATGCAGCTGCGGCGAATCGGCGAAGCGGGACTTCGCGATCTCGTGAGCCTGCATCAGGTTGCCTTTCGCGGAAGCCAGGCACATGACGTAGCGAGCGAACTCGATGCCCTTCTCGATGACGGGCTTGACCTGAGTGGTGTTCGGCCCCTTGATGCCGGTGATCGGAACGGCCTTGCTGATGTTGATCTTCTCGAGTTCGCGCAGACGCTCGAGGTGATCATCGATCGCTTTCACTTCGCCGGTGAGGGCGTCGTACTCCTTGGTCTGCTCGGCATCCAGCGACTTGTCGCCGGCTGCCTCCATGATCGCGGTCATGCGCACGCCTTTGGTGACGCGCTCGTCTTCGAACTGCTGAATTTTCTGTTGAATGTTCACGTTGCCCTCCTGGGGCGTCTTGATGGTCACAACGGGCGCCGGGGATGCGGCAGTGAGACGAACGACGACGGTCGCGGGCGGAGCACGCTGCTGAGTCGCGATCGACTTGATGGTTTGAATGGAGGCCTCGGCGTTGTCGGGAATCGCAACGCACGACAGTTCGAGCCAGAGCCATTTCAGATAGCGGGTGCCGAAGGTGCCTTCGATGCGTGCGGCTTCTTTCGGCTTGAAGCCCACGGAGAATCCGCGCACGAGGCCGGCCTTGATCGACTGCCAGGCCTCGTCGAGCCGATCCTTCAGCGTGCCGGCCTCGTCGACTTTCGCAATGCGGGCCTTCACTTCGATGCCGGCCGCGGTCACCTTGGCGGCGAAGACCTGTCCGACTGGAAACTTGTGCTCCCAGAACAGCGCGATCGGCAGCTTGAACTCGGCGCCCTTCGGTTCGACGACATCGCCGCTGCGATCAGGCGTCGGCGTTGATGCGATGCCCGTGATCTCGCGCGACTCTTCGTCCACGCTCTTGATCGTGAGCAGACTGTAGGCTCTTTGCATCGATACCCCTTAACGACGAAACCCCGCCGAAGCGGGGTCTCTTTGGTTCGTGCCGGCCGGTCGCCCGCCAGCGAAAAACATCTGGAACTTCCGCTTCTGCGCCGGCGGGTTCAGCGCGATCAGCGACACCGCGTTGAACAGCGCCATCAGCGGATCGATCTTGGCGGTGCCGCTCGCTTGCTTCGTGACCACTGTCGAGTTCGCGCGCTGTTCGATCTTCGCGTTGCCTGCACACCAGGCCATCAACGCTTGTCCGCAATGGAGCAATCGGCCCTCAGCCAATGCTCGCTCGGTGGTCTTGATCGCGCCGCCGAGCCGCCAGCCCTGCGAGACACCAACGATCTTGTCTTGCGGAACTGCGGCTGCAACCAGCGCATCGATGATCGCGCCGATGCCGGCCGGGTCCATGCCGATCTTGTCGAGCAGTTCGCGTGCGTGGATGCCGGCGACGATCTCTGCAAGATCCTCGATGTCCTCGCCGAGTTGCTTGACCAGCGTCAGGTCGCCGGCCTTCTCGAAATCGCGAAAGCGCGGTGCCTCTGCCTTGCGACGCTCCAGAACGCTCGGATGCGCCCAGGCATGGCACCAGGCCAGCCATTCGCGTGTCTCGCGATCGCGGCCCACAACAGCGAGCCCGAGAAGGTCATCAAGGCCGCCGCCATCAACGCCCACGTCGACCACCTCGCAGCGCTCCAGCAGCGATTCGAGCGTGAGCATTTGCCGCGCCTGCTGCCCCCAGAACTCAGCGCCCGGCCAGCCGTCGGACTTGAGCGCCAAGCCGATCTCGACGTTGCCGTGCTTCGCCATGAAGCCGATGAACGATTCGTCGCCGGATTCGCGCGCCTTCCGGTACTCGCGCATCAGGAACTCGCGATCGACGGAGTACCCGAGGTTCGGGTTCACCAGCGCCAGGTTCTCGGCGAGCAGGTGCTCCTTGCGCTCCACCATCTCCGTCGGGTGCTCGAAGATGATCGGCACGAACCGTGGATCGTGAATCGTCCCGTCGCGCACGCCGCGCGCGTACTGCAGCTTCTGCTTGAACACGCCGGCGGGTGCGTCGTCGCTCTGCGTGGTCAGGTAGATCACGAAGCCTTCTGGCCGCGATGCCAAGCCGCCGACCGCCTCGCGCAGCATGTTCTCCGCATTGGCCTGCTTGCCGAAGAGCCAAAGCTCGTCGACCAGCGTGCCCACCGACTTCTTGCCGCCGACCGTGTTCGAGTCGGCAGCTACGACTTTGAGCGTCGCGTTGCTCTCGCGATGCGTGATCGTCTTGGTGTGCCCTTGTACGTGCATCAGCGCGTCAAGGTCGTCATCCCGCTGCACCATGTCTCGCGCGGGCGTGAAGCTGTTGCCGGCGACTTCGATCGTCGGCGCGAGGATCGCGAACTCCCCCGACTGCCGCCAGTTCAAGATCAGGGCCGTCATCATGATGCCGGCGGCGATCGTCGACTTGCTGTTCTTCTTCGGCAGGCAGATGAACCACTCGGTGATCAGCCGTCGACCGCTCTCCGCGTCGTAGCTGCCGAAGATGCTCGCGACCAACTCGAACACCCAAGGTGCGCAGGCCTCGCCGAACGTGGGGCTACCCGGCGCATCGACGATTCGCAGTTGCTTGAATATCTCCAGCGCCTTCTCTGCCTCGTCGGGAAAGATCGGAGGCGGGATGATCGATTCACCCGCGCGCAGTCTATCCGCCCAATCAGGGCAAGCGGTTGTCCAATCCATCGATTACTTCGTGTTGTCGCGCACCAGGCGCGGCGGTGTGCTGGCTTGGAATCGCGTGGCGGCTACTTCCTTCGAAGCGCGCTGTTTCGCTTCCTTCTTGCCCATATCCGAAACCTTGGGATGGCGGTATTGAGCCGCTGCAATTGCGGCCTTCACCCGCAGTGCATCGTCGGCTTTCGTGTCGCGCATCACGCTCTCAAGGAACGCCAGCGGCGTGTCGGCGGCAACTTCACCGAGAACCGGCTCGGCTTTGGGCTTCGGCTTGCGACCAGCGCCAGGACGCGCGCCGCCGCGGCCCTTCTTCTGGTCGGCCATTTTGAATCTCGTTTGAAAAGGTCAAAAAATCTCTGCGTGAGAGGAAGTGCGATTTCCAAGGCATCGTCCTCAGAACTTTTTTACCTCCCCCGGTGGCGGAGAGAGAGGAATCCGAACCTCGGCGGATTTTGAGTCCGCTGCGTCCGCTGCGTCCGCTGGGCCCGTTAGAGGAGATTTAAAGTCTCTTCTGTCTACCGGTCCGATGATGGACTGGACCGACAGGCATTGCCGAATGTGGCAGAGAGGAGGGGATTCAAACTCCTAAACCCTTGTGGCGCTCCTGTGGGTATCCGAACCCGGATTTAAGCCTTGGCGTCCTCTCGCGTCTTGGCGAGGTGGCAGCCTTCGGTGCCGTTGCACAGCACTTGGCAGTTCTCGTCGGTGTCCTCACCGCCTTGGTGTAGCGGAACGCGGTGGTCGAGCTCGTAGCCGTGCGGGTGGATCGTCAGCCGACCACACCTCGCGCAGTTCGGGTCACGCTGCCAGATACGCTTGCGGCGCTCCTGCAGCCTTCTGCCGCTGATCCGAACGTCTGCCGTCGTCACCGTCTTCAAGCGGCTTGTGGTCGCAGGCTGAAGGCGCGACGGCAGGGTTCGGAGTTTCATCCTCGGGTCAGCATGCCGAACTGAGGCGGCCGAGTCATCGCGGCGATGGCACGCTCACGCTCTTCACGGAAGAAGCGCACGTCATCCGCAATGTTCTCGAGCAATTCGTTCTGCCGCTTCGTCTGCTCAGCGATCTGCTTGAGCAACTGCTTCACGTCATCATCCATATCGGTTCCTTGGTAGTTGAAGAAGGCCCGTCTCGTGGGCAAGACGGCGATTTCAGACACGGAAGGAAAAACCGTAGGAGAGCCGTATCCAATCGCTGCCGCTGTTACTCGCCACCTGCGGCTGGGCGCTCACCAAAAATTGGTAGCGGGGGCAGGATTCGAACCTGCCAACAAAAAGCCCGCTCAATGGCGGGTTTGGTGAAAGGCTTTAGGTGAGGCTTGTCCGCATCAGATGCGGAAACATTGCCGACTCTATGCACGGAGGCAGAGGCGAATCCGCAAAACCCAATTTTCGGCTTTGCCATGAAATCAGCCATTTGCCATTTCAAATGGCGTTTGGCTATGCGGTCAGTTTGCAGACCCACGGTACTTCACCGTGACCTGGCATTTCGCTAGGAAAACGCCAAGCGAAAACCCTGCGCCGCAAACGAAAAAACCCAGCCGGTTAGGGCTGGGTTTTTCTTTCAGGCACAGTTCGTCCGAGGCGGATTATGGGGTGCTTGCATGCAAAATCGCAAGAGAGTGCGTCTATCCGGTGCGTCCCAGATGCGATGGGTCGTTGACCCCTTGGAGGTTCAGCGCGCGGCTCCCGATCATCCACTTGCTGTCGTCGATGATGTTGCCCGCGTGGTTGCGGTCGACCCCGAGCATCGATGCGATCTGCTGGATCTTCCGCCTTTCGACGTAGAACAGCTTCACCGCGCGCCGGTGCTCACCCGGCAGTTCACTGACCCAGCGCTCCACTGTGAGCGTCGTCTTCGCACGCTCGGCGATCTTCTCCATCGCATCCAGCAGTGGATCGCCGAATGCATCGTGTGTGGCCGTGCTCCTCGCCAGCCCGTCGCGCATTTCCTTCGCGCGCTCCAATGTGCGATCAGGCCGCGCGCCGATCCGCTCAAAATCGATCTCGCGATGCTCAGCCCAGTTCTCCAGCATCAACTCACCGTAGGCCACGGTGCGGGTCCGCATGTCGTATGGGGTGTCGTTGGGTGCTGCCTTCACGCCTTCACTCCGAAGAGTGAGCGGATACTTCCGGTCAGTAGTGCGACCTGTTGTTCGCGTTTGCTCCAAGTGTCGTCGGTGACTGGGTCGAGGATTGTGCGCAAGGCAGCCTCTGACCTCTCAAGGAGATCATCGGCGAGCTCGCTTCGTTCGGCGGCGTCAGGGATAACTCGCTCCATAAGTAGCTTGATAGCCATGCCCAAGGAAAATATGTGAATCGCGACCTTCTCGCTTTCCAGCAGGTCAGGCAGGGGTCTTTCGTCACTCATCATCGGCTCCTATGCAGCTTTCGGTTTCACGCGGTCATGGGTTGGGGAAGGGTTCCGCAAGGGTTTCGGATTCGCCGCCCGCGGTGAGGCACTGCTTTCAGCAGCAGAAGCAACGTCAACAGCCACAGCAGAAGCATCTGCGTTCGCAGGCGCACCTGGTATATCTATAGAGGTATACAGATTCTGTATCTGAGGATTTGGCAAAAACGGCGAAACAGATACAGTTTCTGTAGCTGAAGGCTGATCACAGATACAGTTTCTGTAGCTGTCAGATACAGTTTCTGTATCACCGTGCTCCAGTTTCTGTATCACGGATTTTTTCTTGCTCTTCCTTTCGTTGAGCCCAAGCAACTCGACTTTTTTGGGGAACTTGTCGGGCTCTGGGTTCTTTCCAAGCTTCCAGTATCCGAGCGCCACCTGCGATGCTTTGACATCAAGCTTGCCGTTGCAGTCATCAATGGCAAGAAAGGTGAGTGCGTAGAGAACCGGGCTTTTTCGGGTTGCCCATGTCGTACGCACGATCCAGCCGCGATCCTCGAGCTCGTCACGTGCAGCTGCGAGCGTCATGGGTGATTTCCAGCCGCGTGGCTGCATGATCGTCATAGCAACGCTGAGGTCGCCGTTGTTCTTACCGTTGTAGCGGTGGTGCATGTCGTGAAGCAGCTTGACCGCGCTGCCACTGAGGCCCAGATAGTTCGTGTGCTCTGCGCAGGCGTGAGGAAAGGCGGCAAAGCTGCCGCCCTCCCTTCGTCCTTTCAGCTTGGCTCGCAACTTCGCCACTCAGTGCTGATCC
Organism: Hydrocarboniphaga effusa AP103; assembly: GCF_000271305.1. Taxonomy (GTDB): domain Bacteria; phylum Pseudomonadota; class Gammaproteobacteria; order Nevskiales; family Nevskiaceae; genus Hydrocarboniphaga; species Hydrocarboniphaga effusa. The sequence continues at coordinate 141,100 of NZ_AKGD01000001.1, read as the reverse complement.
TCGTTCTGAGCGTCACGGTTGCCGATGAACGTTGCGAGCACCGAGTTCGCCTTTGCCTTTGCAAGCGCCTCTGCAGCGGCCGTGATACCAAGCCGATATTCCGGCTGCACCTCGGCCGCTTCGAGCGCGTCTGCGAAGCGTTGGCGAGCTGCTTCGAGGTCGGCTTGTGGAGTTTTAGGACTAAGCATTGCCTGCCTCCCGCTCCGCTGCTGCGGTCAGTACGTCCGCCACGGTCTGCAAGATGATGAAGGCGCCATGGGCCTCGTCTTCAGTGAAGCTCGCTCGTTCCGCCTCGCAAAAAGCAGAGCCCATGAAGCGAACGACTGACGCGCACTTTTCTGCGGTGTCTTTCAGGGTGTCGCCGGCCATCCAACTGACATCGATCTGAGGTTTCATTTCGCAATACCCTTCAATGCAGCTCGCGCCGCTTCGTATTCAAGTGCGTCGCGAACCATAATGAAGATCCAGCGGGCCCCATCTCCTATCGTCTGCCGGTTGGCCGCCATGTCGTCGGCGATATCGGGGTTTGTCACCGCTTCTTCGAGGAAACACAGTACGTGCGAGCAAGCAGTGAGCGTGTCCGGAGCGTAGTCGTTAACAAGGACATTGGTGGGGCGTTCGGGGGCAGCTTTGGTGGGGGCTTTGGTGATCATGCTGCGCGCTCCAGTGATTGAACTCGCGCCTTCTCGTACTCGAGTGCATCGGTGATCGTCGACATGAGCCTGGACACTGCGTCGGCATCATCTGCGCTGAAGGTGAGGCCGCTCGGGACGTTGGCGAAAGCACCAGAGAGGAAGTTGGTGAGCTTGGCGCAGTTGAGTAACGTCTCAGACGGAAGGTCGTCGGACACAAACCAGCGAAGGGCCGGCATCGGTGGCACGGCGGGTTTCGACTTGGTGCTCATGCCTTCACCTCGATGGAATCGACGACCGCCTTGGCCATCTCAAGCAGGAATAGCGACGCGAATGCCGTTTGCCTGAGATCGCATGCCATGCCCGCGCGAACGTCGTCATCCGAAAGGCTGCCGATGCCTTTGCAGAGCGAGAGAGCGACGTCCATAAAGCACGACGCTGCTTCCAGGGCATCAGAGGCCGGAACGCCAGGGCGAACCGTAAATAGCTTGGTTTCCTCGGGGTTGACCTGATGGAAGGCAAAGCAGGTGGTTGCGGCGGACTTAGCCATTGCGCACCTCCGCGGCCAGGCGCTCGAACTCATCCGCTTCGTTCGCGGCCATCTGCAGATTCGCGGCGAGTTGTCGAGCCTGAGGAGGCGTCAGGTTCGGGATGCGGAAACTCAGCCCGAAGGTGGGAATCGACGCGTCGAAGGCGACGAACGCATGCGGTGTGGGGTTGTGAACAGAGCCGCGATCAGCCCAGTAGGCGCGAGCGTCGAGCTGGCAACGGTTTTCGTTCAGTCGCTGGGTGAGGCTGAAACTTGCGCCGCCAGTCCACTCGGTCGGGTTGAAGTTGAGGAAGTGCTCGGGCGCTTTGCAGAGGGGAAGGGCAATGCTATCGTTGGGCATCGGTGTTACTCCATTGGAAGTACATCGGACGCCCCGCCGCTCGCATCGCCGCCAAGCACACGCGATCGGTGGGGTTCTTTGTTTTCGCCGGCCTGACGCCAAGCGAATGCAGCGTTGACGATCACCAGCAGCATCAAGCCGGTAAGGCTCAAAGCCTGGATCGCGCTGGCGAGCATCACGCCCTCCAGCAGCACCGCGAAGGCCCAGGCCTTGATCCGCGAACGGCACCAGCCTTCCGCCCACTCGGCGAGTGACGGCGCGCTGTAGATCAGCGAAGCCCCTACCAAGGCCCAGAGAAGGGGCTTCTCGGCGGTGATCTCGACGTGGGCCAGCACGTAGGCTGCGACGGGCAGGAAGCCCGCTGCGATGGCCGCGAGCGAACGGTGAGCTGCACGCTGCCAAGTCGATGCGGTGCGAGACGCAATGAAGCTCCGGCGCTTACCCGTGCCCGGCCCACGCTGCGCCGGCTTGCGCATGGGCGTGTCGATGGCGCTCAAGCGGCCACCTTCCTGGCCTTGCGGGCCTCTGCTTCCTTGCGAGTCAAGTAGTCCTCGATCGCGCGATGCGTGATCCGGCGGGACTTGCCGCTTTTGAACGATTCCAGTTCGCCGTCGCGGATCAGCTTGAACACCTTGCTGACGCAACTGCCGATTAAGTCTCCTGCTTCCGCAGGCGTGTAAGCCAGCTTTGGCCGTTCTGGGGTGTTGCCGTGTTTCATCGATGTCTGTCGCCTCCCTCTGAGTTCCTGTGGGTGTAACTAGCGATGTCGAGTCGCTACCATTCAAAAATATGTCGAGTCGACACTACTGTCAACTCGACATCATCACAGCTAATCTGGGGCCGATATGAGCGACTATCCGAGCGATCAACAAGATAAATTCATGCTTCGCCTGCCTGCAGGTATGAGGGCGCAGTTGCGTGATATGGCGAGAGTGCAGGGACGATCTATGAATGCCGAGATCGTCCTGCGGCTAGAGCAGTCGCTTGGTGGGGGCATGCCTGCCGAACTTGATGAACAGTTCAATGCCCAACTTGATGCTCAGCGGAGGGAATTGGCCAACTTGGAAAGATTGATTGAGGCCAAAGAAAACCAAATCGATGCGTTGACGCTTGCGCTGAACGCTGTATCAAGCGCGCACCAGGATCTGCGTAAATTTTCAGATCACTACGCGCCGCTCCTTGATTACATTCTTGACAAGTCCTCTAAGGCGAGAGTTGGGTTTGAGGGGGTCCGAGAGCAATATCTCGAGTCACGCAAACAAGTCGTGAAATCTTCGGAAGAGGCGCAGAAAGTTTCCGCAGACTTGCAAGTTGCTGCGTCAAAAATGATGGATGCCATTGAGGCAAGGATCGCGCGCTACAAGTCTGGGCTTAGCAGTTCAGCACCCGGTACTGATCGCAAGAACGAGTGACTGTTAATCATTTGGTCTGGTGCGGCGTCCCCGGCGGGCCTGAAACCTGCGACCTCACGCGAGGCAAAGAGCAGATGATTAAAAGTCAACTGCTCGACCGGTCGCGGTTGACCCGCAGCCTTGCACTCGGCAGAGCGTGCAAAGGTGTGGGGGTATCTTTGGGGGTATGTTGGCCGTTTTTAGGTGAATTTACCTCGAAAGTATTAAGCCCTCCCTAGCACACCTGATCAGTTTGTAGAAGTGCATCATAGAGTTTCATGAGTTGGCTAAGCCCCGGTAAATCCGGGGCTTTTTTGTTGCCACAGCGTTATCGAGTGCCATGATGTGCCTGCAGCTTCGCCGTAATGGGGGCGTCGATCCTGCGACTCTAGGCTTGAGCTCTTTCGGGGCGTACAGATGGCGGAAGCTATCTGGACGCGTCGGGAGCAACGCGGGAACTCGCCGCGCTGCCCTTTGTGGGGTTCACCGTATGGGGCGCTGCGCTTTCTCGATGAACATCGCGATCTGCTTTTCGAACTCGTCCTTGCTGACGAAGGCATCGGCGCCTGCGGCGGCCGCATGCTCGCGACGCTCGACGTCATCGTGGTAGCTGGCGATGACGATCAGGGGTGGCTGATGTTGAGCCTTGATCAGGCGGGTGGCTTGCAACCCTCCCATGCCAGGCATGCCGAGATCCATGATGACGAGATCGGGGCAGAGTTCTTCCGCCAAGCGGACTCCATTGAACCCGTCGTATGCCCAGCCGATCACTTCGACGTCATCCAACGATGACAGCAGTCGCAATGCGAGAGCCAGAAACGTCTGATTGTCATCGACCAACAGGATCTGCAGCGGCTTCATCGTCTATTCCCTGAGACTACGGGGCCCTGCACTTCCATGGTGCAAGGTGGCAAAGCGGCGCTCGCTTCGAGGACAAGTGGCGCAGCCAAGTATTGGCCGGGGATCCTGTTGCAACCTGCCAGGGACGGGGATTCCAAGCTCGGCGATACGGCAGCATGCCGCTGGCGAATTTACGCGCCAAGGTAAAAAGTGCTGAGTGAGCGCGGGAATTCGACCAGCGGCCGTATTGCGTGCGATCAACGGTCCGACATTTTCGCTTTCCCCGGCTGTGGCCCGGACGGAGAATCGGGGCGCAGGTAGCCGGTGGCATGCGCCTGGGCCGAGTGGCGGACAAAAAGAAGCCCCCAAAAGGGGGCCAAAGTGCGAGAAGGGCGCGTAGCCCTTCTGGAGGAGACTGGCTATGCCTCGGAGCCGGAGCTCAACGAGCCATGTTGCGGTGCAGTATATAGAAACTTACTGAAAGGTAAATAGGGCCGTCGAGCGCCTTGACGCGAAGGCGGTGCAACGCCCATCGCAGCATTGCGGGTAAGGCGGCCTGCTTACCGATCTTCCCAGCTGTCATCGACTTCCGCCTGCTGTGTCTCGGCATAGGCCAGGCAGCCCTCCACGAACGAGGACGATTCGTTGTCGCAATCGACGGGGTCGTCGACGCGCATCTGTTCTGCCCAGTTGTATCCGGCTTCCTGCTCGAAACAGCCTGCTGTGCAAGGGCTGTCCTCCGGCGGTTCCTTGTTTTTTGGAACGAGGACCGCGGTGCTTCGAGTTTCGCCGCTCGAGATTGACTGCGCCGGTTCGGGGGCTGCGGCGTTTGGGGCGGCAGCCGTTAGCGGTCTGGCTACCGCATGGGCAGTGGGAACCTCGTGACGAGACGCCCAGTGAACCAGCAGCGCCAGGGTCGCGGCTCCACCTGCCAATTTCAAACTCGTGCGCATCTCGCTCGCCCACGGCATCCGTATCAACGCGACAGCCTAGCGCGGCTGTTTGCCATTTTGATTAAACCGGCGGGCCCGGTTTCCGAAGCAGGTGCGAATCGTTCAGCCTTTCCGGTACACGCTGGAGCTTCAAACGCAAGAGGCCCGCCATGACGACCGGAACCATTCTGCTGATCATCCTGTTGCTTGCACTGCTCGGCGTGCTGCCGGTATTTCCGCATAGCCGCAGCTGGGGCTATGGACCGTCCGGGGGGCTGCTCGCTGCGGTCATCATCGTGGCGGTGCTTTTGTTCGGGGGCTTCGTCTGATCGGGTGCCCCGCCCGTCGCCGTCGCGTCGGTTCGCGGAGGTTGGCGCGAATGGTTCAGTACCGTCGAATGCGCGGGGCTTCAGGCTGAAACCGGCGGGCTCCGCTGTGTAAACTGCGCGCCTTCTTATGCGCCGCTCCGATTTCAACTACGAACTCCCCCCGGAACTGATCGCCCAGTTTCCGGCTGAGCGACGCAGTGCCAGTCGCCTGCTCGAGCTTGCACCCAATGGCACGCTGGCTGACCGACAGATGCGCGATTTCGCTTCGCTGATCGAGCCGGGCGATTTGCTCATTTTCAATGACACCCGCGTGATTCCGGCTCGCCTGTTCGGGCGCAAGCCGACGGGCGGACGTGTCGAGATTTTGATCGAGCGGCTGCTTGGCGAGCGCGAGGCGCTCGCGCAGGTCGGTGCGTCGAAAACGCCCAAGCCAGGCGGCGAGATCCTGATCGATCTGGCCGATGGCGAAGCGCCTGCGGTGCTCGTGATGATCGATCGGCAGGACGACATGTTCCGCCTGCAGTTGCATTCGGCGGGCAGCTTCGAGCGCTTGATGGAGCGCGTCGGCCGGCTGCCGCTACCGCCCTATATCGAGCATGCGCCGGGCGGTTTCGATGCGGAGCGCTATCAAACCGTGTTCGCGGCGAAGCCGGGCGCTGTCGCGGCGCCGACGGCCGGGCTGCATTTCGACGACACCTTGCTGGCGGATTTGAATTCCCGCGGGGTGCGGACGGCTACGCTGACGCTGCACGTCGGCGCCGGCACGTTCCAGCCATTGCGCGTCGATGATGTATCCGAGCATCGCATGCACGCCGAGCGCTACGAGATTTCGCCGGAGCTTTGCGAGGCGATCGTCCGGACCAAGGCACGGGGTGGTCGCGTCGTCGCCGTCGGGACTACGGTGACGCGAGCGCTTGAATCGGCCGCGCTCAGTGGAACGCTGCAGTCCGGCGCGGGCGAGACACGGCTGTTCATCACTCCGGGCTACCGCTTCAATGTCGTCGATCGCTTGCTGACCAATTTCCACTTGCCCGAAAGCACGCTGCTGATGCTCGTGAGCGCTTTCGCGGGCTACGAGCGCATCATGGCCGCCTATCGACATGCGGTGCAGCAGCGTTATCGATTTTTCAGCTACGGCGACGCCATGCTGCTGACCCGGCAAGGCTAGAATCGAAGACTGGCTGTTCAACAAGCCGATTCGCAAGACAAGGCCGACGGAGAATCACATGAGTGTCTACGATTACAGCGCCAAGACCATCAAGGGACAGGAGCAGTCGCTCAGCGCATACAAGGGCAGGCTGCTGCTGATCGTCAACGTGGCGAGCAAGTGCGGTTTCACGCCGCAGTACACGGGCCTGGAAGCGCTGTACAAAAAGTACAACGGCAAGGGGTTGGAGATTCTCGGCTTTCCGTGCGATCAGTTCGGTCATCAGGAGCCGGGCACCGAAGCCGAGATCGAAGAGTTCTGCTCGCTCAACTACGGTGTGAGCTTTCCGCTGTTCGCCAAGATCGAAGTCAACGGCGCGGATGCGCATCCGCTGTATCGCTACCTGCGCAAGGAGCAGCCGGGCCACTTCGACGAGAACTTGCCCGGTGCGCAGCGCCTGGTCTCGCATCTCAAAGCCAATTTCCCGGAGTTGATCGGCACCGACGCGGTCAAGTGGAACTTCACCAAGTTCCTCGTCGATCAGCAGGGCAAGGTCGTCAATCGCTACGAATCGGTCGCCACGCCCGAAGAGATCGATCAGGATCTGGCCAAGCTGTTGGGCTGAGCCATCGGGTTGAGATTCAAGGCCGGCGCGCGCGCCGGCGGTATGCGATGCGCTGACGGATAAAACAAAAGCCGGGCTGCAACAGCGGCCCGGCTTTTTGTTCGATGCACCGGGATCGCCTCGCAGGGCTCATCGACGGATGCACAAGGCCTGCGCCAGGCGGCGCAGGGCTGACGAGTGCCTCAGCGACGCGGGCGAACGTCGTCGAGGAGATCGAAGTCGTCGCCGACGAGGCGGCGCAGCTCGCGCATCTCCTTCAACTTCTCGACGTCGCGCCAGTCGCGCAGCTTGCCTGCGGAGACGGCTTCGACAGGCTCGACGTTCACGTCTTCTTCGAGTCCTTCGCTTTCTTCGGCGAATTCATCGAAGTTCTTGGCGGGCTCCGCCTGCGGCTTGGGTTTGGGCTTTCGGGCCATCGCTGCTGAGTTGTGGACCAGTGCGGCGCCTATTTAGCAGGGTTTTTTTTCCGCGTGAAGAGGGCGCTGCGAAATGGTCGAACAGATGGTGTGAAGCTCTCGCGGACGATGATTGGCCCCGCCGCTTTTGCGCACATCGTTGCGGCGCCGAAGCATCGGCCCTGGCGCGACCGCACGCATTCCGCCGCGCATCAGCCGGCCGACCTGCGAGCCGCCGCTTGGCCCAAGGGCTTCGTCCTGAGGCTCTCGGAGAGGGGCTGTTTTCTGGCCGATGACTCGCTATACTGCGCGCCCTTGTGTGGGGCGGTAGCTCAGCTGGGAGAGCGTCGCGTTCGCAATGCGAAGGTCGGGAGTTCGATCCTCCTCCGCTCCACCATTACAGGTTCCATAGACGTCCAAAGATGCACAGATAACCCCGCTAAACGCGGGGTTTTTCTTTGGTTTCTCTGTTTTTGCTTCCACCGTCGTCCGCCGACTTCCAGCACTTGCGCCGGGTAACTTTCCGGGTAACTTCGGGATCACCGAACGAGTTACCCGACTTCGAGTTACCCGACGACCATGAAGCTCACCGACACCGGCATCCGCGCGGCCAAACCCAAGGCCAAGCCCTACAAGCTGCCTCGCGAAGACGGCCTGTTCCTGCTGATCAACCCGAGCGGTTCCAAGTGGTGGCGCCTGGCGTACAGCTTCGACGGCAAGGAGAAGCTGCTTTCCTTGGGCGTGTATCCCGAAGTCAGCCTGGCCGATGCCCGCCGCCGGCGGGATGAGGCACGCAAGCTGCTCGCGGCAGGTGTCGACCCGAGCGGGCACAGGAAGGCCGAAAAGCTGGCCGGAGCGGAGCGAGCCGCCAACAGCTTCGAGGTGATTGCTCGGGAGTGGTTCGGCAAGTTCTCGACCCGCTGGGCTCCCAGTCACTCATCCAAGACCATCGGCCGGCTTGAGCGGGATGTGTTCCCGTGGCTCGGTGATCGGGCCGTCGCCAGCGTCACCGCCCCTGAGCTCCTGACGGTACTGCGGCGCGTGGAGGCCCGCGGCGCCCTGGAGACTGCCCACCGAATCCTGCAGGTCAGCGGCCAGATATTTCGCTACGCCATCGCCACCGGCCGGGCCGAACGTGATCCGTCCCAGGATCTGCGCGGTGCCCTCGCGCCCTGGAAGCCCGAGCATTACCCGTCGATCACCGAGCCCAAGGCCATCGGCGGCCTGCTGCGCGCGATCGATGGTTTCTCCGGCACCTTCCCGGTTGCCTGCGCCCTCAAACTCGCCCCGATGCTGTTCGTGCGTCCCGGCGAGCTGCGCCAAATGGAATGGGCAGAGGTCGATCTCGACTCAGCGGAGTGGAGTATCCCGGCAGGCAAGATGAAAACGCGCGAGCCGCATCTCGTACCCCTGCCGACGCAGGCTATTGCCATCCTGCGCGAGCTGCAGCCGTTCAGCGGGCGAGGGCAGTTCGTCTTCCCTGGTGTTCGCAGCCCGCGCAAGCCGATGAGCGACGCGGCTTTGAATGCAGCCCTGCGACGTCTGGGCTATCCCAAAGAAGTAATGACGCTGCACGGTTTCCGCGCAACGGCGCGCACGCTGCTGGATGAGACCTTGGGCTTTCGTCCGGACTTCATCGAGCACCAGCTCGCGCACGCGGTCCGCGATCCCAATGGCCGCGCGTACAACCGCACGTCGCACCTGCCCGAGCGCCGCAAGATGATGCAGGCCTGGGCCGACTATCTGGATACGCTGACGGCCCCGGCCGCGGTGTTGCCGCTGCGCGCCGCTTGATCGCTGTACCGCGAAGCCCTGCGGCGGATTTCAGCGGGGCATGAGGCGGGGAGACGGCGTGTACGAGACGCCGTGCCCCTGACTCGCAACATGGAGATACCCATGGAGCAAGCTGTTGAGGATGGTATCAAGGCCGAAAGGCAGAAGCCGACGCTGAGCTACATCGTCGAAGACGGGCAGACCCTGCTCAACTGCGACGACAAGGACGCCATGTTTCGGATCATGCACACCGTTGCGGATGCGCTGGCTTGGGAGCATGGTCGCACGAGGGAGGTGAGCAATGGCAATTGAGCCCCGCACGTTTCTCGAACTGAACGCCAAATATCAGATCGTCCCCGGCAGCGGAGACGCCATCAGCTACTACGACGACGGAACAATGCTCTTTGGGGAAGCGCTTTCCGTTCTAGAGCAATTCACCGATCTCAATCAGCAAGCCATTTATGACCCGATCCACGCCGCCATTCACATGCTTCAAATGGCAAGCGCTGCATTCGCCGCGAGCCATGCGGAACATCGGAAGGTGAAGTCATGAGCGCCGCCGCGAATACCGTTGCAGGAGCCAGAGCGTTTGCTGGTGAAATCTACGACTCCGTAGATGTTGCTCTCGCTGTACTCGGAGAATTGGCACCGAAACTTTGCTTCGCCGACAGACGCCTAGTTGCCGCCGCGCAGACTCTCTGTCGCAAGGCGCTCGAGGCTCACAACGATCTTGATTGCACGCTTGAAGAGCTTGAAGGGGGTGGGGTATGAGTGCGGTTATAAAGCTTCGCGAATACGTGCCAGGTTCTGGTATGACCGAGGTGCGCCGCTCCCAGAAATGGGTTATTTCAAAAGATGCACCGTCTAAAGTGGAAGACTTGAGTTTCGTCAGTATTGGGCCCGATGAGCGCCCAATCTGGTGGAAGCCGGAGGTGCTCAAAACTCGTTATAGCCAAGCGCACTGCGCGCTCGGCACGGCGTACGCCTATGAGTTTCTGGATTTCATGAACAACCCGCATGCGAGTGACGACACCAAAGAACTGATCCTTGGCTTCATCGTGTCTGCCATGATTCATGGATCTCGCGACTGGAAGGCGGTTACGGTAGCGGAATCTTTCATGAAAACGGTCGGCACTTACATGTCGACCGGTGCGGTGTATCGATAGAGTCGCTGCTTCTGAGCAGACTTGAATAGATCAAGCCACGTCTAGCCCGACGGGGTGAAAGGCCGGATTCCTTCACCGGCTTGGCGTGGCCCTTTCTTGAGAAGCTCGGAGAAGCGAGGCTAGTTGACATAAATGGACAAACGGCTTGGATCAAAAGAGGTGCGCTATGCGGTAGCAGTCCAGCACCCCACCGAAGATCGCTGCTTTTCGTTCTCCCTGTCGAGCATTGAACCTGCTCGACAGGGAGAACGGAACGCGCTGGCCCGTGTGCTAGCCGAATCTGCTCTAGCGATAAGATCGGGGTTTCCGTTGCCCGAAGAGCTAGCCGAATTTATGAGTAGTCGCCTGCTGGCTTCCGCAAACCTTGTCGGTGCTGCTGGGGCGCTTGATCCGAAGGAATTCCAAGCGGCCATGCTGGGACCGCTACCCCGCGGCGCTGCGGCACGCAGGCGGGTAGATATCAAGAGCTGGATTCAGCTCTCCCATCAGACCAACAGAGCGCTTGGACGAACCGCAAAAGAATCCTTTGCGCGTATAGAAGCGTAAGCGTCCGAGGCTCACCGCTTGAAGGGAGTGTTGTGGCGTAGAAGATAAGCGTCCCTTGGGCGCCGATGGTGTCCACGATTGATTAAGTGGACACCATGCAAGCATCATCCTTGGGCAAGAAGCGGCGCAGCTATTCGGCGGAATTCAAGGCGGCGTGCGTAGCCGAAGCACGGCAGAAGCAGAGTTCGGTCTCGTCGATCGCCCGGCGCCATGGGCTGAATCACAATCTAATTTTCAAATGGTGGCGCGAGGCGGACGCGGCGAGCAAGACGACGTTGCTGCCGGTCACGATCGTCCCGCCTGCTGCACCGACTCCGCAATCGACGAGCGTCGCTTTGAGCGTGTCCTTCGCCGACGGTGCCTGCCTACGCATCGAATCGGCATCCGATGCGATGGTGCTGACGATCCTTGATCGCCTGCGCTCACGATGATCGGTTTGCCAGCCAGCACACAGGTGTGGATCGCGGCCGGCGTGACGGACATGCGCAAAGGCTTCGATGGTTTATCGGCACGGGTGCAGCAGGTGCTCGCAGATGATCCGTTCTCGGGCCATGTCTTCGCCTTTCGCGGTCGCCGCGGCGATCAGCTCAAGCTGCTGTGGTGGGACGGTGACGGCTTGTGTCTGCTATCGAAGCGACTGGAGCGCGGCCGCTTCGTCTGGCCGAAGGCGGAGTCGGGCCGCGTGCATCTGACCGCAGCCCAGCTCTCGATGCTGCTCGAAGGCATCGACTGGCGACGACCGGAACGCACCACAAAACCCTCGAAAGCCGCCTGATTCTGCAAGCTTTTTGCATCGAGATGCCATGCTCGATGCGCCCGAATCCGATCTGCCCGATACCGTCGAAGCGCTGCGTGCGCTGGTGCAGTCGCATGCCGCCGAGCTGTCGACGCTGCGCAGCGTGCTGCGCCATCGCGATGCCCAGATCGACAAGCTGCTGATCCAGCTGGCACGCCTCAAGCGCATGCAGTTTGGCGCCAAGAGCGAGAAGCTCGACCGTGAGATCGAGCAGCTCGAATTGCTGATCGAGGAGCTGCAGACACCCGACGCGGTACCGGTCGTTTCAGCGGCCACGGAAGCCAGGCAGAAACCTGCCCGCAAGCCATTGCCCGATCACCTGCCGCGCGAGTCCATCGTCCATGCGCCGGCATCGGCGTGCCCCGACTGCGGCGGCGCGCTGCGGCCGATCGGCGAAGATGTTTCGGAAATGCTCGATTACGTGCCGGCGCACTGGAAAGTGATTCAGCACGTGCGCCCCAAGTGCGCCTGTGATGCCTGCTCGCGCATCGTCCAGGCCTCGGCACCTTCACGGCCGATCGCCCGTGGCCTGGCCGGCGCTGGCCTGCTGGCGCATGTGCTGGTCAGCAAGTACGGCGACTCCCTGCCGCTGTATCGGCAAAGCGAGATTTACGCCCGTGAAGGTGTCGAGATCGAGCGCTCGACGCTGGCCGAATGGGTCGGCGGCAGCGCGGCGCTACTCGCCCCGCTGGTCGAACGCATTGCCGCGCACGTGATGAGCGCGACCAAGATTCATGCGGACGACACGCCGGTGCCAGTGCTCGCGCCAGGCAATGGGAAAACCAAGACCGGACGGCTGTGGACTTACGTGCGCGACGATCGCCCGGCTGGCAGCCAGACTCCCGCAGCGGTGCTCTTCCGCTACACGCCCGATCGCAAGGGCGAGCATCCGAAGCGGCACCTGAGCCGTTTTGAAGGCACGCTGCAGGCCGATGGTTACGCCGGTTTTCATCACCTCTACGGCGGCGGCAAGATCCAGGAAGCCGCCTGCTGGGCGCACGTGCGAAGAAAATTCTTCGACATCCACCAGGCCAATGCCTCGCCCATCGCCAAGCAAGCCCTCGATCGCATCGGCGCTTTGTATGTCGTCGAGCAAGACATTCGCGGTAAACCAGCACAAGAGCGAAAAGCACAACGGCAATCGCGCGCCGGACCACTGCTGCAAGAACTGAAGGGCTGGTTCGATCAAACCGTCGGCACGCTCTCGACGAAATCCGAACTCGCCAAGGCGATTCGCTACGCCACCTCACGCTGGCCGGCGCTGACGCGCTATCGCGACGACGGGAATCTGGAAATCGACAACAACGCAGCGGAGCGATCCCTGCGCGTCGTCGCGCTCGGGCGCAAGAATTTTCTCTTCTGCGGCTCCGATGCCGGCGGCGTGCGTGCCGCTGCGATCTACAGCCTGATCGGCACGGCCAAGCTCAACGGACTCAACCCCGAAGCCTATCTGCGGCATGTGCTCGATCGCATCGCAGATCATTCCATCAACAAGCTTGATGAGCTGCTGCCCTGGAATGTCGCCGCTCAGCTCCCGCTATAGGTAGTCTCTGGACGCTTACCCTGGCGATCCTCAAACGAGTCATGACCTACGGGGAATTTAGGGGGTGGTGCTCTTATTTCGAAGTTCACCCCTTTGATGACCGCAGCAATTTTCAGATTCCTTCTGCGCTCACGCGCGCACTGCTGGCAAACATAAATCGCGATAGCAAGGTTCGGTGTGAGCCTTTTACCTATAAGGATTTCATGCCGTATGACCCGCCCGAAGAAGAGCGGGTTGGCACTATAGAAGACGTGATGAAAATTTTTGGCCGGCACCGAGAGTCATCCCAATGAGTACAAGAAGCTTAGGCACACTCACGCTGGATTTGATCGCTCGTATCGGTGGATTTGAAGACGGTTTGGATAAAGCAGGTCGGCTCGCTGATAAACGGACCAGCGAGATGCAGCGGTACTTCGAAAGGCTTGGTCAAGCCGTCGGCGCGAGCTTGGCTGCAATCGCTACTGTTTCTGCAGCTGCCGTAGCAAAAGCCATTGGCCGATTCGATGAACTGGATGAGATGGCCCAGAAGGTGGGCTCGTCCGTCACCGCCTTGTCCCAGCTTCAGTTCGCCGCCGATTTAGAGGGCGTCAATGATTTCACTGGCGCGCTGGTGAAGCTCAATCGATCGATGATTGAATCGGCCGAGAACGCACAAGGCGAGCAAGCGCGCGCATTCAAGGCGCTCGGGGTGATCGTAAAAGGTGCGGATGGGCAGCTGCGCTCGACGGACCAAGTGCTGACCGATATTGCTGCGGCCTTCGGCGATGCTCGTGACGGTGCTGCCAAGAGCGCCGTCGCCATGGCGCTTTTTGGTAAGTCTGGCGCCGATCTGATTCCCTTTCTCAACAATGGCGCTGATGGCTTGCAGCGGCTGAGAGACAAGGCTGATGCACTAGGTTTCACCATTGATGAAAAGACCGCGTCAGCCGCGGGCAGTTTTAACGACAACCTCTTTCTTATGGGGCGAGCCGCCGAAGGGTTGACGACACGCCTTGCAGCGAACTTGATGCCAGCGCTTGAAAGCTTGTCGTCGGAGTTCGCGGATGTTGCTGCAGATGGCGACGTAGCCGTTGCTTTGGCTGATTCGCTTCTTGTCGGATTCAAAGGTGTCGCGCTTGTCGCGGTCAATGTCGCGCATGTCTTCAAGCAAGTTGGAAATGAGATCGGCGGTATCGCTGCTCAAGCGGTTGCGCTGGCTCATCTGGATTTTCGTGGCGTTGCGGCCATTCACGGCGCGATGGTTACTGACGCTGAAGAGGCACGAAAGCGAATCGATGAGCTCAACGCCGCAATCCATGCTTTGGGCAAAGCCGACAAGCAGGTGCGTGACCAGGCACAGGAATCAGCGGCACCGGAGGCACCCAAGCAGGAAATTCAGTTCGGCACAAACTTAGCGATGTTCGAGGGGAGACTCGATCTCAAGTCGTTAGAGGCCGACGCGCTTCGTCCATTAGGGGAGCAGATCGACACTGAGCGCACCTTGCTCCAGCAGTCGCTTGATCAAAACGAGGAATATCACGCGGCTCTTTACAAAGGGGCGTTGGACGCTGCAGAGCGACAACGCGCAATCGCCGACTCGCTCGCCGAGTATCAACGACAACAGATAGACGCGATGGTTATGCAAGCGGATGCAATCGCGAGCACGCTAAGCATGGCTGCGGATGCTGCTTCAGTGTTCGGTGCCAAAGGCTTTGCCGTTTTCAAAGCGCTGAAGATTGCCGAGGCACTGGTCTCGATTCCGTCGACTGCCATCAAAGCCTACGAATCCGCTATTGCCGTGCCCGTAATTGGTCCGGCTTTGGCCCCGGCCGCCGCCGCTGCTGCAGTAGCGGTTCAGCTGGCGCAGATCCAGCAGATGCGCGCAATGCAATTCACTGGGCGTCGGTACGGTGGCCCGGTGAACGCTAGTGGCATGTATGAGGTCGCCGAGGACGGTCCGGAGCTATTGAGAATTGGCAGCCGTACGTTGCTGATGATGGGAGCGCAGTCAGGCATGGTTGAGCCTGCCCGATCCGCCCCGCTTGCATCAGGCAAGCAGGGCATAAGTATCGTCTACAACGACAATGTTGGCGTCGCTGTGAGCATGCGCCAGCTCAGCGACGGGCAGATCATGGCGGAGATCAACCATCGCGTTGAGCGGGGCGTGGCGCAGTCGGTGAACATCGTCGGAGCTCAACTCGCGACGCGCACGGGCGCGGTCTACGCAGGTCTGCAAGGTGGCTCCGTGGTGCAGCGCCGTGCGACGCCGGCCAAGGTCTATGGCTGATTCATTCGGCTCCCCGAGACGGGCTCGAACCGAATAGCGCTGGCATCGAGGGCTGTGACTTTAGGGCGGCTGCCGTTGGTCAGATCGCTGCGGTAGCAGAATCGCTGATTTTCTGGCCGATGATTACCCCGCGAGAGCCAGTTGCGAATGGTCGGGTAACTTTCCGGGTAACTTAAAAGAGAGTGTCCAACATAGTCCAGCAGCATCATAATGTTAGGACGCGAATCACAGTGACCTCCGCCCACCATTACAAGATCCGAAGCCGCGCCGAAAAGCGCGGCTTTTTTGTTTCTGAGCCGATCAGCGTTTTTTTCCGCGTTTCGCCACACGGTTTTTCGCTCGCGCGGAGCTGCCGTGCGACGGTCCTATCGTTATGTTTGTTTTTATATAGCGTGTAGGATTCTCCGTCTCTGATACGGAAAAATCTCATGCGGACTCTGACGTGGATCGTTGGCGCTGCGATGTGCCTGGGCGCGATGCAGGCATCGGCCAGCGATGCCTGCAAAAGCTTCAAATGGGACGTTGCGCATGAGCACGCGCTGTTCGTGGGCAAGGCCGAGAGCGCCTCGGCCGGCAAGTCCGGCCAGAGCGCTCCGCTGCTGCAGCTCGATCGGCTCTACGCACTTGCGCTGCTGCCGCAGGACACCGTGCAGTTCGCAGCCAGCCCGAGCAAGAAAATGCTCGCCGACGGCGCGTCGGCCGGGCTGATCCGCTTTCGGGTGCCGAAGGCCGGGCAGTATCGCGTCGCGCTCGACGTTCCGTTCTGGATCGACATTGTCGCCACAGGCAAGGTCGTGCCTTCGCTCGATTTCAATGGCTCTCCCGGCTGCGACAAGCCACGCAAGGTGGTCGTCTATGACCTGCCGGCCGAGCAGGAGCTCACGCTGCAGTTCAACGGTCTTTCCGAAGACACGCTGCACTTCACCTTGACGCCGGTCGCACCTGCGACCCGGTGAAGTGGAGGCTTGCAGCGCTGCTCTGGGCCGGCGCGTCGGTGGCGACGGCGGCCAACGGATTCGGACGCGCGGAATTTGCCGATCGCCGTGATCCGCCGCCGTACACCGCTTTGAATGCAGCGCAGCGCGAGGCTTACGAGCTCGGCCATGCGATCTTCAACACGCAATGGGTGATCGCCGGAACGCCGCGAGCGGGCCGGCGCGACGGCCTGGGGCCGCTGTTCAACGCAGCGACTTGCGATGGCTGCCACAACGAAGGCGCGCGGGCGCAAGGCGCATCGGGCGATGAGCCCGCGCCGATCGGCCTCGTCGTGCAGCTCGGTTCGCCGACTGCGCAGTTCGACGTCGGCGATCCGGTTTATGGGCACGTGCTCAACACGAGTGCGATCGAGGGCTACGCGCCCGAGGCGCGCGTGCGCATGCGCTATATCGAGCGCGCCGGACGTTATGCGGATGGCGCGGCCTGGACTCTGCGCGCGCCGCGTATCGAGATCGATGCGCTCGCCCACGGAGCGCTCGCACGCGACACGCTGATCAAGCCGCGGCTGGCTTCTGCCTTGTTCGGCGCGGGCTTGCTGCAGGCGGTGCCCGATGCGGCGATCGTCGAGATCGCCCGGCGGCAAGCGGGAATCGATGGCCAAGTCGCCTGGCGTGAAGTGAATGGCCTGCAGCGTGCTGGCCGCTTTGGCTGGCAGGCCGATGCGGTGTCGATCGAAGCTCAAACCGCGCGGGCGTTCTCTCGCGAAATGGGGCTCGGTTCCACGCCGATTCCGCATGACGATTGCACCGCTGCGCAAGGCGAATGCCGCAAGGCCGCCGATGGCGGAAAGCCGGAAGCGACAGACGAATTTCTCGCCGCGCTCGTGAGCTTTCAGCAGTGGCTCGCGGTGCCCGCCGCGAGCGCATCGCAACCGCAGGACGGCGCTGCGCTGTTCGTGGCGACCGGCTGCGCGGCTTGTCATCGGCCGCAGTTGCCGGTCGAAAACATCGTGGGCGCCGAGATGATCGCCCCGTATACCGATCTGCTGCTGCACGATCTCGGCGCGGGGCTTGCCGATCGCACGCTCAGCGGCAAGCCGGTGACGAGCCGCTGGCGAACCGCGCCTTTATGGGGCTTGAATCATGTGCGGCGCAGCGGACGAGCCTGGGCGCTGTTGCATGACGGCCGAGCCCGTTCGGTCGAAGAAGCGGTGCTCTGGCACGACGGCGAAGCGGCGGCTGCGCGCCGCCGCTTCGAGAAGCTCGATGCATCGCGACGTCAGCGACTGTCGAGCTGGGTCGAAGGGCTTTGAAGACGCATCGTCAATAGCGATAGTCGACCTGCGCGAGCCAGGTGCGGCCGGCTTCGTAATAGCCTTCGTCGTAAGCGTAGAGCTCGTCGGTGAGGTTGCGAACGCCGATGTCGATGCCGACGCTCGTCACCGGTGAGAACCGCAGAAACGCGTTGGCGACCGTGAACGATTCGGCAACGCGTGTGCCCGTGCTGTTGCTGAAACGATCGGCCTCATGCTGCGCATCGAGACGCAGGCGCCATTGCGGCAGCAAGTTCCAGTCGGCGCGCAGGCGATAGATGGCGTCCGGCGTTCCGGTGATCTTCACCGCGCTGTTCTGGCCGCGGTTGTCGATGTCGACGAAGTTGGCCTGCGCGATCAGCGTGAGCGCGTCGATCGGAGTGGCGGTGGCCGACAGTTCCACGCCGCGATGGCGCTGCTTGCCGACGTTCTGCAACTGCGTACAGGTGGTCGTCGAGTTCGGACACGGTGGTTCGGCCGGGGCGGGCGGAGTGAGCAGGGTCACGCTCTGGATGGCGTCGTCGAGCTCGCTCTGGAACAGCGCGATCCTGCCGCCCCAGCGCTCGCGCCGCAACTCGTAGCCTATTTCGTAGTGGTCGGCGATTTCACGCTTGAGCGCCGGGTTCGGCCTGACGGTTCCGAGCCCGCCCGAAAAGCGGTCCTTGAGCGTCGGGAAACGCGTTTTGCGGCTCACGCCGGCCACGAAGGACTGGCTGTCGTCGAGGCGCCAGGTGCCGATGATCTGTGCGTTGTGAGCATCGGCATCGTCGACCGACTGCGGGTTGAAAGTCTGCGATCTGCTGTCGTAGATCTGCACCGTTCGGCCCGGTTGACGCAGAAACGAATAGCCGGGCGTGAGCGTGAGCTGCGGCGTGAGCTTCCACTCATGTTCGATGGCGACGTCGTAGGTCGGAATCTCCAGGCGCTGTTCGGGCAGCGCGGGCTGCCGCTGCGATTCGCGATGCACGTCCTGGCGATAATGGCTGGCGATGCGCGTGGTGTGCAGATCGCTCCAGCGCCATTCGAAGTCCGCGCCGCCGCCGTAGGTGTAATCGTCGTACTGGCTGCCGTAGAAAACGTAGCCCGGCAACGTTCCGGTTTCGTAGGTGTAGGAGGCGTTGCGGAACGACTCCAGCGAATTCTTGAAGCTGTCGTGGAACAGCCTCCAGCGCAGCGCGCCCTGCGAAGTCACCGCATTGCGGGCGACGAAGTAGAAGCTCTCCTTGTTCCAGTACGGCCATTGCCAGTAACGCAACGCCACGCCATCGGGGCGCGAGCAGTTGGTGTCCGGCGTGCTCGGGTCGTTGTCGGCGTCGCAGGCGTACTGGTTGAGATAGTTGCTCGAGTACAGCGGATCGTTCTTGTCGCCTTGCTGGCGGTAGTAGCTCAGCGCGAATTCGTTGTCCGCGTTCGGCACGAAGCCGATCTTGGCGCTGATGACGGTGTCGCGGCTGTCGGCGTTGTCGCGTGCGCCTCCATCTTCATGGTTGGATGGGCTGGCATTCAGCGGCAACGGACCTTGTCGCCTGAAATCATCGGACAGGCGATAGCCTTCGGAATCCGCATGCGAGACGGTGAAATTGCCGTACCAGGCGCCGCGCGCGCCGCCGACCGACACCGATCCGCGCTGCTCGATGTCGCCGAAGTCGTCGTCGAACTCGGCGCTCGCGCGCGCGAAGATTTCGAGCGGGGCGGTGGGCTTGCGGCTGATCACGTTGATGGCGCCGCCGAGCGCGTTCGGGCCATAGAGCAGCGAGCCCAGGCCTTTGCTGACGACGATCTCCGAAACGTAATCGATGCCGAAACGCGCGAGATCGACATTGCCGTCGTACGGCACGTAGACCGGCACGCCGTCGATGAACAGCGGCACCTGGCGGCTCGAAAACCCGCGCAGGGCGATCAGGCGTTCGCGGCGCTGGCCGAGATTCTGCAGGGCCACGCCGGGAACGAGGTCGAGCGCTTCGGCCAGATCGTCGCGATGCAGCGCGAGCATCTGTTCGACGTCGACCGTCTCGGTGGTCAGCGCGGTGGCGTCGGACTCGGCAGTGCCGATCACCTCGACGGTTCCGAGCGTGAAGGTTTTGCTCGGCCCGGCGGCCGCCGCGGCCTGTGCCTGCGCCGCGCCGCTTGAAAACACCGCGATCAATGCCGACGCGAACGCGCCGAGCTGGTGGCTCCCCACTCTCCGCATATCAACCCCTGTTCTGGATCCGGAAAGGCTCGGATCGATTGCCAATTCGCCAGCAACGTATCGTTATATAAAAAACTATACAACGAGGGCGCAGCGCAGGGCGAACCTGCGACTGGCGATGGGTTTGGCGGGAGCGCAAACAAAGAGCCCGCGATAACCGGAGGGAGTGGCCGGCACCGCGGGCGTGGAGCGGTCGGAACGGGAGAGAAGCGGTCCGACTGCAAGCAGGGCGACTGCGAACCCTGCTTGCGTATGACTCGGGTTCGAGCAGGTAGTTCCAAAATTTTTTTCGATCTGCGTGAGGTAGCCGTAAGGCTCAGCGCCCCACGAAAAGGCCCGGCCCGATAGAGAGATTTGCGTCCGTTCTGCTGAGGACTATTCCCCATAGGGTGGGCAAGTCCTTCTTGTTAGGCTCTTTTCAGCGGTCAGCGACTCATGCACAACGACAGCCTGCGGGGATCCATGGAGGCCGCTGAGCCTGCAGGCTGCGAGGCGTGGCGGGGAAAGGAATGGAAAGCGCGGAGCAGGCATCGCTGGAACAGTGGCTGCGAGCTTATCTGAAGCCGTTGACGGACCGCATCGCTCAGCTCGACGGCCAGTTCGCCCTGCTGCATTCACGGCTCATGGTGGCCGAGCATCTGAGCCTGCAACTCTCGACGGTGATGACCGAAGCGGCGCGCATCCGGGCGGTGCAGGAGGTTCGCAATTCGGTCGCCCAGGAGTTGCACTACGCCCAGCAGTCGGCCGGACTCGAAGTTCTCGCCCAACACCTGCAGGAGCAGGTCAACCATCTCGACAACAGCCTCGCGGTGATGCGGGCCAAGCTCGCAGCGGCCGAGGACGCGGCGCGGCTCGAAAGCGGCGAGATCTGAGGATTGCTTTGCCGAAACTGCTCGCGAAATTCAGTCCGAGTAGTACAGCCGCACCGGGATCTCGCGTAGCGACAAGATCGCAGCGATCGGACAACGCAGCGCCGGTTGGCCGACGGCCGCTTCGATCACCTCGCGCTTCTTGCTTCCCTGAATCTGCAGCACGATGCGCCGGCTGCGCTTGAGCGCTGCGAGCGTCAGCGTGATGCGGGCGTGCGGAGCCGTGCTTGGACGGATGATCGCAAGCGTGGCGGGGCCTGCCGGATCGAGCGCGCGCTCGGTTTCGGGAAGGTTCGGGAACAGCGAGGCGGTGTGCGCGTCATCGCCCATGCCCAGCACCACTACGTCGAACGGCGAAGGCAGGGCGGCGAACTCTCGCTCGACACGCGCTAGCGCGGCCTCCGGAGCGCTGTCCGCATGGGCCAGCGGGACGAAGTGCGCGGCCGCAGCCGGCCCTCGGAGCAAATGCTCGCGAACTAGCCGGGCATTGCTGTCCGCATGATCGGAGGGAACCCAGCGCTCGTCGGCCAGGCTCACGGTGATTTTCGACCAATCGAGCATCGCGCCCGACAAGGCTTGGAAGAATGCGATCGGGCTGCGGCCTCCAGAGACAATCAGCGTCGCCTGGCCGCGTTGCTGAACAGCGCCGTCGAGTTCGGTCGCGATATCGGCCGCCATCCGCAGGGCGCTCGTCTCGGAGTTCGCGTCGAGGCGCTGTTCGACGGTGTCGGGCAATGACAGCAACGTGGACATGGCGAGAATCTCCGCGGCTCGGTGAATGAGTGGTGTCCGAAGCTTAGGGATGTGCAGCTGACTCGTCGCGGGCTGGGTGGCTCGCGGACATCGGCGGAGCCCGCCGACGGGGTGTCCGCATCATCGCGCACGTCATCTGTTAGCCTTCGCCCATCGCGCGAGGAGTCAGGAGAAGTTTGTGAGTCAGGGCGGCGCAGGAATCGTGGCCGGGAACCAGAACGGGGCCGGCCGGATCTCCACAGGTATCTTCGGTCTGGACAGCGTGTTGCACGGCGGCCTGGTAGCCGGCTCGGTCTATATCGTCCAGGGCACGCCGGGAGCTGGCAAGACCATCTTCTCGAACCAGCTGTGCTTTCACCGCGCGCGGCATGGCGAAAAAGCGCTGTACGTGACGCTGCTCGCCGAGTCGCATTCGCGGCTCATGCAGCATCTCGAAGGCATGAGTTTCTACGACGGTACGCAAGTGCCCGATTCGGTCTACTACGTCAGCGGCTTCGACGATCTGCAGAGCGATGGCCTGCGCGGCATCCTGCGTCTGCTCAACGGCGAGAGCCGCCGCCTCGGCGCGCGCACCATCGTCGTCGACGGCCTGTTCGCGCTCGAGGAAAGCGTTGGCTCGGAGCGTGACTTCCGCAAGTTCGTCAACGATCTCGCCATTCTCGCCAACCTGCTCGGCAGCACCATCCTGCTGCTGACCAGCAGCCGCCGCGGGGCGACGAGCCCCGAGTTCACGATGGTGGACGGCTGGTTCGAGATCGGCACCATGACGCTCGACTACCGCAGCTATCGCTACTTCCAGGTCCACAAGTTTCGCGGCAGCGGCTTCATCATGGGCCGGCACATGATGCTGATCTCCAATGAAGGCGTGCAGGTATTGCCGCGCCTGGAGACCGTCACGGCGCTCGCTCCCGAGAACGGGCACTACGGCCAGCGCTTGAGCACCGGTGCGCCCGAACTCGACACGATGATCGGCGGCGGCCTGCCGCGAGGGTCGAGCACCTTGCTGATCGGTCCGACCGGCATCGGCAAGACCACGCTGGGCCTGCAGTTCGTCAGCCAGTCTTCGGCCGAGGAGCCCGGGCTGGTGTACAGCTTCTACGAAACACCCGCGCGCATTCGCCGCAAGGCCGATGGCAATGGCCTGGTGCTGCCCCGGCTCTGCGACGACGGCATCGTCGAAACGCAGTGGCAATCGCTGACCGACACGCTGCTCGACGACATCGGCTACCGCCTGCTCGCGGCAGTGCGCCGGCGTGGGGTCAAGCGCCTGTTCGTCGACGGGTTCGATGCGATCGAGCAATCGGCGATCTACCCGGACCGCCTCGCTCCGTTTCTTGCCGCGCTGACCAATGCCTTGCGCGAAATGGGCGTGACCTCGATCTTCACGTCGGAGAGCCCGCAGCTGGTCGGCGGCGAGACGTCGATTGCATTCGGCGCCGTTTCAGCGGTCGCTGAGAACATCATGCTCATGCGTTACATCGAGCTCGATTCCGAACTGCGCCGCATCCTGTCCGTGGTCAAGGTCCGCGAGAGCGGCTTCGACCCGTCCATTCGCGAAATCTCGATCACGTCCGAAGGGCTGCAGCTTCAGGCGCTACCAGGGCCCATGGAAGGGTTGCTTTCAGGTCAGGCTCATCGCCAGGCTCGCAGCGAGCAGGGCTGAAAATGAGCGCCAAAGCGCCGCCCCACGTGTTGCTCGTCGAGGACGAGCCGGGCACTCTCACGACGGTAGCGCTGCTGCTGGAGATGTCGGGCTATCGCGTGAGCCAGGCGGCCAACGGCGAGCGCGCCCTGCAACAGCTCGCGCGCGAACGGCCCGATATCGTCTTGACCGATTTCATGATGCCGCACGTCAATGGCCTCGAGCTGATCCAGGCCATGCGCGCCCAGCCGGCGCTCGCCGCGATTCCGGTGATTCTCACGAGCGCCGCCCTGCCGGCGGACATCGAGCCTTCGAAGGTCGCACAGGGCTTCATCACCAAGCCGTATCGCATCGAAGCGGTGATCCAGCTCATCGAGTCGATACTGGCGGCCTGATCCGCCGAGTGCACCGGCCGCTCAGGTAAAGCAGGGGCCGTTTTCGCGAATCTCGATGGTCGCGTACTGCGCCGCCGGGCAAGCGGCCGCGATCTCCAGCGCCTGCTCGCGCGTTTCGCAATCGAGCAGGAAGAAACCGCCGATCATTTCCTTGGCCTCTGAAAACGGGCCATCGACGAGCGTGCGCTTGCCGGCGCGAACCTGCAGCCGGACGCCGGCCGAGTCGGTCTTGAGCGACTGAGCCTCGATCAGCAGCCCGCGCTCCTTGAGCTGGGCGCCGAAGGCCAGCATCTGCTCGTAGACCTGGGCACCTTGTTCGGGCCCGCGTTCGGCGCGTTGGCCGCGCGGTTCGATGATCAGCATCGTGTACGGCATGAGTGTTCCTGGTTCCTTAAGTGCCTTCGATCGTCACGAGCGGCGCACTAAAAATCAAGCGCGTTTACGGACTTAGCAGGCGGGCGTAAAAAATCATCGCGCGTGTCGATTGTTCTGTCGATTTTTGCGAGCCCGATTCGACGTGTTCATAGAGTCTCGCGGCGAGGCTCCCGCAAATGAACCTGCAAGGAGAGCGGTAATGAAACTGAACACCTACCTGAGCTTCGACGGCAACTGCCGCGAGGCCTTCGAGTTCTATGCCCAGGCGCTCGGCGGCAAGATCACGGCGATGATGAGCTTCGGCGAAACGCCGGCCAGCGAATACGTTTCCGAAGCGTCGCGCAGCAAGATCATGCACGCCTGCCTCGATGTCGACGGACACGACATCATGGGCACGGATGGAACGCCCGAACATCCGCACGTGCCGGTGCAGGGCGCTCATGTCGTGGCCGATGTCGCCACACCGGCCGAGGCCGAGCGCGTGTTCGCTGCCTTGTCGCCTGGTGCGCAGATTCAGATGCCGCTGGCCGAGACCTTCTGGGCCCAGCGCTACGGGCAGCTGGTCGATCGCTACGGCGTCGCCTGGATGGTCAATTGCAGCCAGCCGTTGCCGGGCTGCGCGGTCGAAAGCTCAGGCTAATTAACCGCCCAAAGCCTTGTTGAGCAGCGACAGCACCTTGGCGAGCTTGGGCGTTTCCTGCGAAGCGAGCGTGCGACCGGCCGCGGTGATTTCGATATCGAGCGGCCGGCCTTCGTGCAGCTGCACGCATGAGAGCTTGTGCAGCATGTCGAGGCCATGCAGCAGCGCGTTGTCGTCCAGGCGTGTGCGCTGCATCCAGGCCGGGCGCAGCAGCGTGTAGTCGAGCCGGCTCTCGCCGGGGCCGAGCTCGGCGACGAGCACACGCGAGGTCAGCAGGCGCAGCTCGTCGGCCGGCGGGGTCGGGGAAACCCTGTCGAGCGGCGGGGCGAGTCGCGAAAGCGAGGCCGGGGTTTGCGCGCCGGCCATGAAGTGCGCGCCCTCCTCGGTCAGCATCCAGTGCTTGTCGATGCCGACCATGCGCGGTTGCAGGAAGCCGTCGCGCACGAGCACGTCGATCCCATCGCGCAGATCACCCGCGCGATTGCCGAGCTCCTGCCAGTAGCGCGACAAGGTCATGCCGATCAGCCTCGCGCCGGCCTTGAGCTTGAGTTCGCGATAGATACCGAGAATGTCGTTGCGCAGGCGCAGCTCGCTCGGGCCACGGAACGTGGCGGCGGCCGGAGCCGCAGTCGAGGGCGCCGCCGGCACGGTGACGGGGCGTTCCGCCGCCGATGCGGAGGCGACCGGCGCGGCTTCGGCGATCGCCTCCGCGACGGCTGCGGGCTCCTCGATCAGCGGCGCTTCGATGAGCTTGCGAAAGCCCTCGCTCGAAAACCGCAGGTGCGGCGGATCGAGGTCCGGCGTGATCGCGACCCAGTCCTGATCGAACAGCAGCTTGAGCGCCGGCCCGAGCTGGGCGGTCGAGCGCCCGGCCTGCTCCCAGCGCTTGTTGAGCAGCTGCGCAGGCAGGCCTTGCGTGACGCTGACGCTGTGCGCATCGAGCCAGTGCAGGATGTCGTCGCAATCGGCGTTGCGGGTCAGCTGGCGTCTGCGCATGGCGTTCTCCTCGCGATTCGGGTCAGGACGAGCAGCTCACGCTGATGTGGCGCGCTTCGGGAGGCGGCTCGGCTGCATACGCGTCGAATTCGGGCTGTTCGTCGTACGGGCGCTGCAGCACGCGGAACAGGCGATCGATCTCGCTCGCGTCGCTGGCTTCGGCCTTTTCGATCGCCGCCTGCGCCAGGTGATTGCGCAGCACGTATTTCGGATTGACGGCCCGCATCGCCTGCTGGCGCTCGGCCTCGGGCTGGCCGTCCTGCGCGAGGCGGGCGCGATAATCCGGCAGCCAGGCGTCGAACGCGGCCTGGTCGAGCAGCTCGTCGCGCATCGCCGGCTTGTCGTCGCCGTCGCGCAGATTCGACAGCGCGCGGAACGTGCGCGTGAAATCGCTCTTGCCCTTGTCGAGCAGGTTCAGGAAACGGTTGATGAGCTCGCGGTCTTCTTCCTGCTCGCTGACGAGCCCGAGCTTGCGCCGCCAGAGGCTCATCATCTGGTTCATGTAATCGGCCGGATAGCGCGTGAGGATCGCGTTGGCGATTTCGACGGACTGGTCCGGGTCTTCATGCAGCAAGGGCAGCGTGGCCTGCAGCAGCTTGCTGCAATTCCACTGGCCGATCACCGGCTGGCGATCATAGGCGTAGCGGCCGCCTTCATCGCTGTGATTGCAGATATGGTGCGCGTCGAAACCGTCGAGAAAGCCGTACGGGCCGTAATCGATCGTCAGGCCCAGCACGCTCATGTTGTCGGTGTTCATGACGCCGTGGCAGAAGCCCACCGACTGCCATTGCGCCATCAGCCTGGCGGTGCGCTGCACGATCTCGCTGAGCCAGGCCGCGTAGCGCTCGGGGAAGCCGGCCAGATGCGGGTAGTGCGCCTCGATCACATGATCGGCGAGCTGGCGAATCTCCTCGTGTCGATTGCGGAAGTAGAAATACTCGAAGTGCCCGAAGCGCACGAAGCTCGGGGCCACGCGGCAGACCACCGCCGCGCGCTCGAAGCGTTCGCGCTGCACCGGATCGCTCGCCCCGACCAGCGACAGCGCCCGCGTGGTCGGAATGCCGAGCGCGTGCATGGCCTCGCTGCAGAGGTATTCGCGAATGCTCGAACGCAGCACCGCCCGGCCATCGGCGAAGCGCGAGAATGGCGTCTGCCCCGAGCCTTTGAGCTGCAGTTCGAACTGCTCGCCAGACGGCGTGAGAACCTCGCCGATCAGGTTGGCCCGACCGTCGCCGAGCTGCGGAACCAGCGTACCGAACTGATGGCCCGCGTAAACGCTCGCCACATAAGCGCCGCCGACGATCTTGCGATTGCCGGCCATTGCCGCGACGAAGTCCGGGTCTCGCGCGGCCGCACCCGCATCGAGCCCGAGCTGTCCGGCAAGCTGGGCGTTGAGGTGCAGCAGGCGGACCTCGGACAGCGGCTGCGGCTCCACCTGGGCGTGGAACGGGCCGTCGAGCCGGGCGAAGCGGTTGGTGAATTCCAGCGAGTCCAGGGTGATGGCGGTGGTGGTGTCCATGCACACACTTTAACGCCTCGAACCCGGCCTGGCGGTTAGCGAAGGGATCGGGCCGCCGGATGCGCCGCTCAGGCGACGCTTTCGGCGCTGTAGCGGGCAAGCAGGCCGCTGCGGATCGAGTAGCGGAACACCCATTTGAAGCAGACTGCCGCGAGCAGGATCTGGCCGACCGCCAGTCCGAGTCCCCAGAGCAGCGTATGAGCCTCGAAAGGCTGACCCGCGACGATCGAGCGCATGCCTTCGAACACGTACGAAGGCGGCAGCGCGTGGCCGACCGCCTGCATCCAGCCCGGTAGGGTCGACAGCGGATAGAACACGCCCGCGAACGGAGACAGCAGCGCCGGAATCGGCCAGACCAGCCATTCGGAGGCCGGGCCGAGCCGCAGCACCATGGCGCTCGCGAAGATGCCGAGCGCGATACCGAACAGGAACAGCACGAGCAGGAACGGAATCAGCAGCAGCCCGTAGCTTACGAATGACAGGTCGAAGATGCCCATTGCGAGCACCAGCATGACGATCAGCCCGATGGCGCTGCCGATCAGGCTCGTGAGCACCAGGCCGGCGACGTAATCGGTCACCGACAGCGGCGAGGCGAACAGGTTGAGGAAATTGCGCGACCACACGTCCTCGAGGAACGAGGTGGTGATGCCCTGCATCACGCGCGAGAACAGATCCCATAGCAGCACCGCCCCGAGCAGGGACGGCAGCAGCGCACCGCCCGCCTGCGTGAGCGTGTCGAGATAGCGCGTGATGTAGCCCCACAGCACGATGTCGATCGCCACCCAGGCGAACATCGGCAGCAGGCGCGTCGGGCTGCCGCGCATGAGATAGAACTGTCGCAGCACGATGCCCCAGGTTCCGCTCCAACTCATTCGGTGCCCTCTGCGTTTTGCGCGGCGTTCGCGTGCGCGAGCTTCACGAACAGATCGTCGAGCGTGGCTTCGCCATGCTGCTGCGGCAGCGTGCGCGGATCGCCCTGGAGCAGGATGCGTCCGCGCGACAGGAACAGCACGCGATCACAGACTTCCTGCACCTCGAGCATGTTGTGCGAGGTCCACAGGATTCCGCCGCTGCCGTGAGTGGCGATGGCCTTGATCTGCGCGCGGATGTCGCGCGCGGTGGCCGGATCGAGCGAGGCCGTAGGCTCGTCGAGCAGCAGCAATTGCGGCATGTTGAGCATGGCCTTGGCCAGGCAGACGCGAGTCTGCTCCCCCGACGACAGCACGCCACAGCGCGTGTCACGGAAGCGCACGAGGTCGAACTGCTCGATCAGTGTCTCGATGCGCCGGGCGAGATTGCGCACTGCATAGAGCAGGCCGAAAAAACGCAGGTTCTCGTAGACCGTGAGATTGCCCGGCAGCGGCGCATAGACGGCCGCGAAATTGGTTCGTTCGAGCGCCTTGCGGCGCTGGCGCTGCACGTCGAACCCTTCGATCAGGATGCGTCCGGCGCTCGGTTCGAGCACCCCGAGCACCATGTTGAGGGTCGTCGTCTTGCCGGCGCCATTCGGACCCAGTAGGCCCACGATCTCGTTGCGCCCGACCTCGAACGACACGTCCGAGACGGCCGCGCGCTCACCATATCGCTTGCCGAGGCCTGACACCTGCAGTACCGGAGAAGACGGTTTCGGATTCACGAGTTTCGAAAGTGGCGACAGCCGCCAAGCTTGCCACGGAAAGCGCAAGCGTCGTTGCCCGTGCGCGACCGGTTGCCAAGCCGATAGGGCGGGGCCGCTCGCACGCAGGCCAAGACCCGCCTGGATTCACGACGTGGCACCATCGGCGCTTACTCTCGGCGGACGCACCTGGCGCCGAAGCGCCTAGGCTTGCTGCGCCGCCGCGAGCTCTGCATCGGCCTTGGCGGCCGCGACGATCTTCGGCCGCGAACCGATACGCTCGACATAGGCCTTGACCACCGGCGTGCCGTCGACGAGACCGAAGCCGAGCATCCACTTGAGTGCGAGCCCCCACAGCACGTCGGCCGAGGTAAAGCGGTCGCCGAGGATGTAAGGCCCTGCCGAGAGCTGCGCTTCGATGGTCGCCATCATGGTGTCGAAGTCGCCGTAGGGGCACATCGACGGCGGCGCCGGATCGCGCTTCATCGCCTTGTCGGTCACCGCGGGCTCGAACGAGGAGCCGTAGAACGCGAGCCAGCGCAGGAACGGCCCGCGCAGCGGATCGCCCATCTGCGGCGCGAGGCCGGCTTCTGGATAAAGGTCGGCGAGGTACTGGTAGATCGCCGACTGCTCGGTGATCAGCGAACCCAGGTGCACGATCGCGGGCACCTTGCCCATCGGGTTGATCGCGAGATACGCCGGCTCGCGCGTCTGCCCGGTCTTGAGGTTGAGCGCGTGCAGTTCGTAGTCGGCGCCGAGCTCCTCGAGCAGGGCGCGCACGCCGGCCGAGCGGCTTTGCGGTGCGTGATAGAAGATGACGCGGCGGTCGCTTGGGCTCATGGTTTCAACTCGATTCAATTCAACTCGATGCGCGGGCGAGGGTGCAGCCTCAAAGCGCAGCCGCTTCGCGAGTGGTTTCACGATCCCCGCTGGTCGGGAAGATGCATCCCAGGGCTCGCCGCAGAACGAAGCGGGTTCCTTCTGGAGAAGGCACGTCGAGGTCGGCGTTGACGCAGCGCGAGCCGTTCCAGCCTTGCTCCACTTCGAGCGCGCTCAACGAATCGGAGGTCTTGGGCTGCGTTGCGCAGGCACCGAGCAATCCGCAGGCGAAGAGCGCTGTGAGGATGACGAGCTGCCGGTTCATCGGGGGCTCCATGCGGGTTCTGCCAGAGAAAAGCCGTTTCGGGCTGGGCTGGATACTAAACGGCACGCAAGTCCTGCAGCCAGACGCCGACACTGCGTGCCTCCGCCTCGTGATCCGCTTCGCGCCAGGTCTCGGCGAGGCCGGCTGTGTACCAGTCACGCATCGCCGGTAGCGCGAGCAGGCGATCCGCATAAGCCTGCGCGGCCGGGCTCAGCGCCAGTGCGTAAGTCTGCACGCGAAACGCGACAGGACCGTAAAACGCATCGACGGCGCTGAACTTCTCGCCGGCCAGGAACGGTCCGCCGAATCGGTCCAGCCCCTGGTTCCAGAGTTCGTCGATGCGGCTG
Organism: Hydrocarboniphaga effusa AP103; assembly: GCF_000271305.1. GTDB lineage: Bacteria > Pseudomonadota > Gammaproteobacteria > Nevskiales > Nevskiaceae > Hydrocarboniphaga > Hydrocarboniphaga effusa. Next base: position 111,095 of record NZ_AKGD01000001.1, on the reverse strand, counting down.
AGGTCCTTCTGCAGCGCCGGCGAGATCGCGTGCAGGCGCACGCGGATGCCGCAGTTCATCGTGCATTGATTGCGCAGCTCGCCGAAGCCCGAGTGCATTTCGGCCGCGGCGCAGCGGGCCCAGGCGCGGGCGGCGGCGTCGGTTGGCCAGACGCCGGCGTGGCGCTCGGCGAGGTACTCGGTGATGGCTAGCGAATCCCAGACCACGGTGCCGCCATCGACGAGGCAAGGCACCTTGCCGGTCGGCGAGAAGCGGCGGAATTCGTCCCAGTTCGAGCCCGGCGAAAACGGGGCCAGGTGCTCGTCGAAGCCGATGCCGAGTTCGCGCATCAGCAGCCACGGGCGCAGCGACCAGGACGAGTAGTTCTTGTTGGCGATGTGGAGCGCGTAGCGAGGCTCGGTCACGGTGGCGGTCCGTCTGCGTTCGGGTCGCTACCGTAACAGCCGCTCAGGAACCGCGCAGCGCTGGTTTGAGCTTGCCAGGCGCCGGCTCCGGCGGCGGAACCCAGTGCCGGGCCAGCAGCGCACAGCCGGCATAGAGCGTGCCCCAGCAGACTCCGGAGACGACGTATCGCATCAGCGAGAACATCGGCACGGTCGATTCGATGCTCAGGTGCCACCAGATGCAGAGCAGGAAGATCAGCAGGCCGATGGTGCCGCCCGAAAGAATGAAAGCCGGCGTTGCCGGCAGCCTGGGCCAGATTCGCAGCAGCAGGGCACCGAGCAGGTAGGCCGCGACGCAGCCTGTGGTCATCATCGCGCCGGCGAACGGAATGAGCGCCAGGCGTGAGATGTCGCCGTGGCCGACCGTGACCGAGCTGACGATGAAATAAAGTTCGGCCGCTGCGAAGCAGAGCAGGGTGGAGAGCAGCAGGCGTTTCATCGAGGCTCAGGCGGCGACGATGCACGCGCCCGATGGCCTGCTGTGGCTGCGCGACATCGGCAGAAGATTCGCTTGGAAGCTCGACATGGCTGCAAGGCTCGCGTCGGAAGAGGCCACTGAAAGTCTGCGCCCAAAAGATGCCCGCTCGCCATGCGGCGAGACGGACGTGCGTCGCATGCCGCTGTAGGAAAAAACCGGAATCGATGCCGCCGATCGAGGTCGGCCGTTCGTGTCGATCCGCGCTCGGGTGAGAGCGCGGGCACGCCGCTTGTACGGCAGCGGCGTGAACAACCCGACCTCCTTCCTCTCGCTCCTGCGCGGCGGCGCCTCCAAGGGCCTCGGCGCTCCGCTCGTACTGCTCGCGATCCTCGGCATGATGGTGGTGCCGCTGGCCCCGTTCGCGCTCGATCTGCTGTTCACCTTCAACATCGCGCTGTCGATCGTGATCCTGCTCGCGGTCATCTACGTGATGCGGCCGCTGGAGTTCTCGGCGTTCCCGACCGTACTGCTCGGCGTGACCCTGTTGCGGCTCGCGCTCAACGTGGCTTCGACGCGCGTGGTGCTGCTGCACGGGCACGAAGGCTCGCACGCGGCCGGCAAGGTGATCGAAGCCTTCGGCAACTTCGTGATCGGCGGACATTACACAGTGGGTTTCATCGTGTTCATCATCCTCACGATCATCAATTTCGTCGTCGTCACCAAGGGCGCCGAGCGCGTGTCGGAAGTCTCGGCCCGCTTCGTGCTCGACGCGCTGCCCGGCAAGCAGATGGCGATCGACGCCGACCTCAACGCCGGTTTGTTGACGCGCGAGGAGGCGAAAGCCCGTCGCGAGGACGTGCGCGAGGAAGCCGACTTCTACGGCTCGATGGACGGCGCCAGCAAGTTCGTACGCGGCGACGCCATCGCCGGCCTGCTCGTGCTCGTCATCAACATCATCGGCGGACTGCTGATCGGCACGATGGAGCACGATCTGCCGATCGGTGAGGCGGCCAGGAACTACACCTTGCTGACGATCGGCGACGGCCTGGTGGCGCAGATTCCGGCGCTGCTGCTGTCGACCGCGGTCGCGGTGCTCGTCACGCGCATGTCCAAGGCCCAGGACATGGGCCAGCAGCTCGCCGCGCAGATCTTCGGCCAGGCCAAGGCACTTGGAATCGCCGCCGCGGTGCTCGCGCTGCTCGGCATCATTCCGGGCATGCCGAACCTGGTGTTCCTGAGCCTCGCGGCGGGCTGCGGCTACCTCGCGTTCAGGCTGTCCCGACGCAAGCAGCAGGCGACCGAAGCCAGGAAGACGCAGGAAGCGCTGCCGGCGCCGAGCAAGCTGCCCGAGCTGAGCTGGGAGGACGTCGCGCCCGAAGACGCGCTCGGGCTCGAAGTGGGCTACCGGCTGATTCCGCTCGTCGACGCCAAGCAGGGCGGCGAGCTGATGGCGCGCATCAAGGGCGTGCGCAAGAAGCTCACGCAGGACCTGGGCTTTCTGATTCCGCCCGTGCACATCCGCGACAACCTCGAGCTGTCGCCGAACGCCTATCGCGTCACGCTCAACGGCGTGCCGCTGGCGAGCGGCTCGGTGCATGCGGACAAGTTCATGGCGCTCGATTCCGGCCGCGCGCTCGGCACCATCCCCGGCATCGCGGCCAAGGATCCGACCTTCGGACTCGACGCCACCTGGATCGAACGCGGGGCGCGTGATCATGCGCAGTCGATGGGCTACACGGTCGTCGATCCGGCCACCGTCGTCGCCACCCATCTGTCGCACCTGATCGGCCAGCATGCCTCGGACCTGTTCGGCCATGACGAGGCGCAGGCGCTGCTGAGCAATCTCGCCAAGGCCTCACCCAAGCTCGCCGAAGACCTCGTGCCCAAGACCCTGCCGATGGCGGTGTTCGTCAAGGTGCTCAAGAGCCTGCTGGCCGACCGCGTGCCGATCCGCGCGTTTCGCAGCATTGCCGAGGCGCTCGCCGAAGTGGCGCCCAAGAGCCACGATCCGGTCGCGCTCGCCTCGGCCGTCCGCGTCACGCTCGGGCGCCAGATCGTGCAGGACATCAACGGCATGGACGCCGAACTGCCGGCCTACACGCTGGCCCCGCAGCTGGAGCGCCTGCTGCAGGACACGCTCAACGCCGGCAGCCTCGCGCTCGAACCGGGCCTGGCCGAGCGCATGCAGCAGTCGATCGCCGACGGCGTGCAGCGCCAGACCGCGATCGGCCAGCCGGCCGTGCTGCTGGTTCCGGGCCCGCTGCGGCCGCTGCTGTCGCGCTTCACGCGCCAGACCGTGCCGGACCTGCACGTGCTCGCGTACAACGAAGTGCCCGAGAGCAAGCGCGTGCGGCTGATCGGGGCGCTCGGCTGAACAAAGCCCTGCGTTGACCCGGCGCAGGCCGCTCGCCATCATGCGCCCCGCGACCACCACGGTCGCCCGATCCCTCTGATGCCTGTGACTGTCTTTGCCTGAGCGCTCGACGCGCGTTTCCGCCGCTGCCGGTCCCTGCCGGCCCGGCGGTGCGTGCTTCGAAATCCTTCGCCGCGCCCACTGCGGCGCGGCGGCCTGCCGCTCTTTTTCACAGGACTTCCCATGTCTTCGAATCGATTGCCGCCCGCGCTAGCCGCGCTGGGCTGGACCGAGCGTTGCAGCCGCGAATTCGCGGCGCTCGATCTGCGCGGCGACGCCTTCGCCCCGGCGCGCGTCGTCGAACAGCATCGCCATCATTTCGTCGTTCATGACGGCCTCGAAACCGCCAGCGTCGAGATGAATCCCGCGCTGCTGCAATCGCTGCGACAGCAGGACGACGGCCTGTCGGTCGGCGACTGGGTCGTGCTCGATCGCAGCAGCGATCCGCAGCGCATCGCGCACTGCCTGCCACGCTCCAGCCTGCTCGTGCGCGGCATGGCCGACGGCTCGCGCCAGCGCATCGTCGCCAATGCCGATTGCGCCTTGCTGGTGATGGGACTCGACGGCGACTACAGCCCGAACCGGCTCGAACGCTATCTGCTCACGGTGAGGTCCGCCGGCCTGATGCCGGTGGTGCTGCTGACCAAACCCGATCGCTGCGAGGACGTGGACGCGCGCATCGAAGAAATCCAGAGGCTGGCCGGGCCGGCGACGCCGGTGCACGCGCTCGATCCGCGCCACGACGATGTGCCCGGACGGCTCGCGCCTTATCGATCGCCCGGAACCACGCTGGTGCTGCTCGGTTCCTCGGGCGTCGGCAAGTCGACCTGCATGAACGCGCTGCTCGGCGTGTCGGTGCAGAAGACGCAGGCGACGCGCGAGGGCGACGACACCGGCAAGCACACCACCACGGTGCGCAGCCTGCGCCAGCTGCCGGGCGGAGCCTGCCTGATCGACACCCCGGGATTGCGCGAACTGCGCCTGGCCGGCCGCGAATCGGTGGAGAAGGACGCCTTCGACGACGTCGCCGCGCTCGCGGCGCAGTGCCGCTATTCCGATTGCGCGCACGAGCGCGAGCCCGGCTGCGCCGTCGTTGCCGGCTTGCCGGCCGAACGCCTGGCCAGCTACCGCAAGCTGCGCGACGAGCTGACGGCGCTCGCGCGCTCGCCTCGGCAGATGGCCGAGCGCAAGCAGCAGGACAAGCAGGTCCATCAGGCGCAGAAGCGCTTCCGGCGCGAGCACGACAAGCGACGTTGAGTCTCTGGCTGCGGCGATGTCCACGCTCGTTTCGGCGCGGCGGGCATCGCTTTCGGTGTGCGGACCACGGCGCCGGAGGGGCGATCTGACGAATCGTTCGGGTTTCTGCATCCGGTCGTCGCGAGCTGCCGTAGCACTCCCAACGGCGGGCACTGGCGCTCGTCGTCCACGCGTCGCCATGAAGGCCGCGCGCACCATCAAGGGAGATGCAAATGAATAGCCGCTGGGTGAAGAGCCCGATAGCCGCCGTGCTGCCCGCCGTATTCCTGCTCAACGCCTGCAGCGACAAGGGGCCGCAGGCCGGCGAGCTGCTGTTGAGCGCCGCCAACTATTCGGTCGAAGAAGGCGCCGGCACCGCGACGATCACGGTGTTCCGCAATGGCCCGAACCTCACCCAGGCGCGTGTGAACTACGCGGTGAGCGCGGGCAGCGCGACCGCCGGCGCCGATTTCACCACCGTTTCCGGGACGCTGAGCTGGGACGTCGGCGACGCCGAACCCAAGAGCATCGTCGTCCCGATCCTCGAAGACACGATCATCGAGGGCAACGAAACCTTCACGGTGACGCTGTCCGAGCCCTTCCTCGCCGATCTCGGCTCGCCGGCGACGGCCACCGTCACCATCATCGACAACGACGCGGTCGGCGACAGCGTGGGCCTGGTCGGCAACCAGCTCGTCACCTTCAATCGCGCGGCTCCGGCCAGCGCGACGAGCGTCGTCACCGTCAGCGGCCTGGCCGCCGGCGAAACCCTGGTCGGGCTCGATCGCCGTCCGGCCGACGGCGCGCTGATCGCGCTGTCGACCGCCGGCAAGCTCTACACCATCGACGCCGGCACCGGCGCGGCGACGCTCAAGTCGACGCTGATCGCCGATCCGACCGACACCAGCAATCCGTACGCGAGCCTGTCGGGCGCGCGCTTCGGCGTCGACTTCAACCCGGTTCCGGATCGCCTGCGCGTGGTCTCGGACACCGGCCTGAATCTGCGCATCAACGTCGACACCGGCGCGACGATCACCGACGGCGTCATCAACGGTGCGGCGACCGGCTACTCGACGGCCGCGTACACCAACTCGTTCGGTGCGGCCTGCCGCACCGCGCTCTACGCGATCGACACGCAGACCAACCAGCTGCTCCTGCAGAACCCGCCGAACGACGGCACCGCGGTGGTCGTCGGCCCGCTCGGCATCGATGTCGATGCGGTCAACGCCTTCGACATCGCCACCGACGCCGCGGGCGCCAACAGCGCGTTCGCCGCACTGTCGGTGAGCGGCAGCACGGCGCTGTATTCGATCAACCTGAGCACCGGCACGGCGACGCGCGTCGCCGCCCTGCCGCTCGCCACGAGCGCGTATTCGGGCCTCGCGCTGAGCATCGCCTCGGGCAGCCGCCCGCAGGCGGCCGGCGACACGCTGGGCCTGACCGAGAGCAGCAAGCTCGTGAGCTTCAACCGCGCCGCGCCGGCCAAGCTCTGCACCTCGACCGCCGTCAGCGGCCTGGGCGCGGGCGAGGCGCTGGTGGGCTTCGATACGCGTCCGGCCGATGGCCTGCTCTACGCGCTCAGCAACGCGAGCAAGCTCTACACGATCGACAAGACCACGGCCGCCGCCACACTCAAGTCCACGCTGACCACGGCGCTGGCGGGCAGCGAATTCGGCGTCGATTTCAACCCGGTTCCGGATCGCCTGCGCGTGACCTCCGACACCGGCCAGAACCTGCGCATCGACGTGAGCACCGGCGCGACGACGGTCGACGGCGCGCTCAACGTGGGCGGCAGCGCGCGCGGCGCAACCGCGGTCGGCTATACCAACAGCCTCGCGGGCGGCAACGCGGCCTCGCTGACGACCACCACGTACTACCTCGACAGCGCCAACGATCAGCTGCTGACCTCGACCAACCCGAACGCGGGTGAACTCAGCGTGGTGGGCAGCCTCGGCGTCGATGTCTCGGGCATCAACGGCTTCGACATCAACGGCAGCGACAACACCGCGACGATCGCGGTCAACGCGCAGGGCACCACCACGACCACGCTGCACACGATCGACCTGGCGACCGGTGCGGCGAGCGCCTCGCTCGGCACGGTCGGCGGCGGCGAGCGTCTGCTCGGCGTGACCGCGTTCGCGGCTCCGGCGGTGGCGACGGTTTACGGCCTGACCTCGGGCGACGAACTCGTGAAGTTCTCGCCGGCGACTCCGGGCACGGTGACCACGGTCGGTGCACTCAGCGGCCTGCAAGGCGGCGAAAGCGTGCTCGGCCTGGACTTCCGTCCGTCCACCGGCAAGCTCTACGCGTTCACGAGCGCTGGGCGTCTGTACACGGTCGATACCGCCACCGCGGCGCTGACCGCGGCCTCGACGCTCGCGGCCGATGCGAGCGACACCAGCGATGCCTACGCCGGCCTCGGCGCGGACAGCGCCTACGGTGTCGACTTCAACCCGACCGGCCCGGTCGCGCTGCGCATCGTCGGCAACGCCGGGCGCAATCTGCGCGTGGCCAATCCGGATGCCGGCAACACCTTCACCGACGGCACGCTCTCGTACGGCGCCTTCGGCGTGAGCGGCGCGGCCTACACCAACAGCTTCGCGGGCACCGCCACGACGAGCCTGTTCGTGATCGATCCGACCACCGACCGTCTGTTTCTGCAGGCGCCGCCGAACGATGGCGTGCTCAAGGATCGCGGTCCGCTCGGCGTCGATGCGAGCAGCGTCAACGGCTTCGACATCGTCGGTGCGGATACCGCTTTTGCGGCGCTCACGGTGAATGCGATCACCTCGCTGTATCGCATCGACGTGACGTCGGCGTTCGCGGCAGCGCGCGCGACGAGCATCGGCGCCATCGGCATCGCCGGCGTCAAGGGCCTGGCGATCGCCCCGGCCACCGTCGCACCGGCCGATCCGACGATCGTCGCGCTGGTCGGCGCGGCGGGCGTCGACTCGCTCGTGAGCTTCGCGGCGAGCGCTCCGGCCACGGTATCGGCTCCGGTGATCATCACCGGCCTTGCCGTCGGTGATGCGCTGATCGACATCGATTTCCGCCCGGCCACCGGCGCGCTCTACGGCCTGTCGGGCAGCGGAGCGATCTACACGATCGACACCGTCACCGGCGTCGCCACCGCGGTGCCGGCGCTGACGGCCGATCCGACCGACACCACCGCTCCGTACACGGGCTTGAATGGTACGGCGCTCGGCATCGACTTCAACCCGGTTCCGGATCGCCTGCGCGTGGTCACCGATGCGGGGCAGAACCTGCGCATCAACGTCGGCAACGGCATCACCATCACCGACGGCACGCTCACGCGTCCGCCGCAGGCGGTCGCCGCTGCGTACACCAACAGCTTCCGCGCTTCGACGGCGACGCAGCTGTTCGTGCTCGACGGCAACAGCGCCGGCCTGAGCCTGCAGGCGCCGCCGAACGACGGCGTGCTCCGGAGCATCAACACGCTCGGCGTGAACCTCACCGACGCGAGCGCGATCGGCTTCGACATCGCCGGTGGAGCGAACGGCTTCGCACTCGCCGTGCTGGTCGTCGATGGCGCAACGCAGTCGAGCCTCTTCCGCGTGAACCTGGCGACCGGGCAGGCGACGCTGGTCGCGCCGATCGGCGTGCCGACTCCGCTGCGTGCGCTGAGCATCGAGGTGAAGTAAGTGTTGCGATTGACGTGAGCAGTACGAAAAAGCCGGCCTGATGGCCGGCTTTTTCGTGGCTCGCGATGCTGCGATCGCTCGCGCTCCTCGGATCTGCGCGCTGCGAATGGCCTGGGATGAGCTGTTCCTGGCTAGGCGCGAGCGATCAACACGCTGATCACCACCGCGACGACGATTCCAGCCAGCGCTTTGCCCATCGATGCGAACTGCAGCGGAGGTGAGGCTTCCGGGGGCAGGCGCTTGTCGCCCGTGAACATCGGCGTGATCAGGTTCTGCCGCTTGTAGAACAGATAGAACAGGACCACCGCCACGTGCAGGCCGACGAGTATCAGCAGCAGGTCGAAGCTGAGGCCGTGCACGCTCGCGTACGAACGCCCGGTGGAAAAGCTCACGAATCTGGCGAGCGGCCCGGATTCGAGGCCATCGGTGTCGACCGAAAACAGGCCCGTGAACACCTGCAGGCTCAGCAGCACGATCAAGGCGAGCACGCTCCAGCCGCCCATCGCGTTGTGCCCGGGCGTGATCGGGCCCTGGCGCGTGAAGAAATGCGCGGCGTAGTCGAGCACTTCGCGCGGGGTCTTGACGAAGCTGGAGAATCGCGAAGTCGTGCTGCCGGCGAAGCCCCAGTACCAGCGAAACAGCAGCAGCGCGAGCAGCACGTAACCCGAAACGCGATGCCAATCCATGCGCGCGTTTTCGGCGGACCACCACGAAAAGCAGAACAAGCCCGCCAGCGACCAGTGGAATACACGCGTCGGCAGATCCCAGATGCGCGTGCGGGTGGTGAGGGCGGGCTCGATCATCGTGCGGCTCCGACGCTTATTTCTTCTTCTGGCGATAGCTGTCGTGGCAGGCCTTGCAGGTGCCGCCGACGGTCTTGGTCTGCGCCGCGAAGCCCGCCGCGTCGCCCGCATCGGCCAACTGTGCCCAGCGCGCGGATTCGGTGACCAGGTCCTCGCGCTTTTTGCCGAAGTCGTCCGGGTTGCTCCAGATATCGGCCTTGGCCTCGGTCTTGGCGCCGGTTTCGGGGCCCGAACCCTGCGGGAACCAGTTGGCGATCTTGGTGGCTTCGACGCTGATGGTGCGCGCCGCCGCAGCGGTTTCCTCGTCGAGCCCGCCGCCGGCCTTGAGCTTGTCGTTCACGAGCTTGAAGTTGTCGCCGATCTTCTCGAAGCCGTCGTGGCGCTCCTTCATGACGGCTTCGGTGGCCGGATCGAGCTTGGGTTTGTTGCAGCCCGCGAGCGCGGCGGCGGCGATGAAAACGAGGCCCCAGGCCGGTGTGTATGGGTTCTTCATGCGTACATCCTTTGTCTGGACTTGAAAGGTCTGGATCGCTGCGCGCGAACTGGCCCGGCAGCGCCGGGACTATAGCGGCGCCAGACCGAACCAAGCCAGCGGCTGGGCTTATAGTCGCGGCTCGGATTCTGGGGATAGGGGAGTGCAATGCAGATCGTGGTGGATATCGCTGCCTGGCAGCGCGGGCTTGCCGGTGGCTTGCTGATCGGGGCGGCCGCCGCGACGCTGCTGGCGGCCAACGGACGCATCGCCGGCATCAGCGGGGTGATCGGTGGCTTGCTGAGCGCTCAGCCGAGCGGGGGTCGGCGCTGGCGCCTGCTGTTCGTACTCGGCCTGCTCGCCGGCGCGCTCGTCATGGCCAGGCTCGCGGGCCTGCACCACACGCCGGTCGCGGGTAGCCTCGCGGTGACGCTGGTCGCCGGCCTGCTGGTCGGTTTCGGCACGCGCATGGGCAACGGCTGCACCTCCGGTCACGGCGTCTGCGGTATTGCCCGGTTCTCCCGCCGCTCGATCGTCGCCACGCTGGCGTTCATGGGCGCGGGCATTGCAACCGTGTTCGTGCTGCGACTGCTCGGAGCGGTGTCATGAATGCCGTCGCCGCAATGCTCGCCGGCGTTCTGTTCGGTGCCGGGCTGGTGCTCTCGGGCATGACCGATCCGTCGCGCGTGCAGGGCTTTCTCGATCTGTTCGGCGATTGGGATCCGACGCTCGCCTTCGTCATGGGCGGAGCCTTGCTGTTCAACATTCCGGCGTATTGGCTCACGCGCCGCCGCGCCCGGCCGCTGTTCGCCGAAAGCTTCGAAGTGCCGACGCGTCGTGATCTCGATGCGCGGCTGATCGGTGGTGCGGTGCTGTTTGGAATCGGCTGGGGGCTGGCCGGTTATTGCCCCGGCCCTGCGGTGGTTTCGCTGCTGACCGGATCGAGCGACGTGCTGTGGTTCTGTGCGGCGATGCTGATCGGAATGCTGATCTGGGATCGCGGGTTTTCGCGGCGTCTTTGAGTCGAGATTTGGATGACAGCGAATGGGCCTTGGCTCGTCGTGTTGACGCAAGACAGTCGAATCGTCACAGTTATTGTTGCCGACAAGTAATGATCTGAATGCCCGCAGTCGCCCGAGCCCGCCGCACACAGGAAGAACGCACGGCCTTGTCCGATCAACGGATGTTCGAGGCCGCCATCGGCTTGATCATCGAGAGCGGAATTCCTGGCGCCACGCTTGCGGCTATCGGCGAACGCGCGGGCTATTCGCGCGGGCTCGTCACCCATCGCTATGGAAACAAGGCGAACCTGCTCGCGCACGTGCACGACGTGGTCGTCGCCGACTGGATCAATCGTGTCCAGCAAGCGGTGGGCGATCACAGTGGGCGCGAGGCTTTGTCGCGCATCGTCGACGCGCTGCATGCATTCGTACGCGAAGAGCCGAATGAGATCCGGGCGATGTATCTGCTGCGGTTCGCGAGCATCGATCCGAGCGCGCAGTTCCGCACCAACGTCGCCAAGGCCCATGCCGCTCAACGCCGTGACGTCCAGCGCTGGATCGAGCTCGGCAAGAAGAGCGGCAGCGTGCATGCCGGCATCGATGCCGCGTTGGTCGCGGAGCTTTTCTGTTCCGCCGCCGATGGTCTGATCTATCGCTGGCTCGTCAACCCCAAGCTGCCGATAAAGGCGCTGCACAGCTTGCTCAAGTGCGAAGTGGTCCGAGCGCTGTCGCTCGGTCACGCCTGAGCCTGGGAACCGTTCTGTCATGAAACAACAAAAAGGCCGCTTCGATGAGCGGCCCGGTTCATTGCAACGTTCCGATTTTGGTCGGGGCGACAGGATTCTGCGTCGATACCCGATAAGTTCATTCAGAAGAAAGGAAAACCCCTTTTTCGGGGGCTGACAGAGGTTCGGACCAAACTGCGGATTTGTGAGCGGTCATTGAGGAAAGCTGTACGTCATCAACTCGTCTACGAAAAAACCTGCCGATAGACCCCGGCGGTGGCGGGGCCCCGTCGGCTCGATCTCCGTTGTCCTGCACTCTTGCGGCGGCTTCGCCCCGAAGTCTTCGAGCTGCTGCGCGATGTTGCAGCCTCGGATGAACGTGATCAGTTCATCGAAGTCAGCAGGGGCATCCAGTAGCCGAGGCTCGTTCTCGAAGATGGCCTGATACTGGAGATCGTCAAATCTGAGCGTCGGCCTCTGCCACGCTGTGGCATTGTGGAGGACAACGCCGCCGGGGGGGGGCGGCGGCGACCCGCTGTCCGGACTCATCCGGACAGCGGGCATCACGAAAAATCGCTGCGAATCAGCTGTCCGCCTCGGCAGCCACGGCCTCGCCGGTGAAATAGCTTTCCGGCTTGCGATCCACGATCTTGTAGTACTCGCCGTTCAGCGACTGAACGGCACTGAAGGTCTTGGCTTCGAGATTGAAGATGATGACCGGCTTGATGAGCAGACCCGGCAGTTTCGGTGCGTAGAACGGTGTCACCTGCGATGTGCGCCACAGCTTGCCTTCGGCGTCGTAGCCGTCCATCAGCAGCATCACCCAGCTGTCCTCGTCGAAGTAGAAGCGACGCTTCGGCACCGCGTGCCGCTTGCCGGGCGCGACCGTGGCCTCCACTTCCCAGACGCGGTGCAGTTCCCAGCGAACGTTGGCAGGGTTCAGGTGGTTGGCGGAAAAGGCCTCGTCCTGCGATACCGTCACGGCCTGATTGGCGTTGTACGGCACGTACATTTCGCGCTTGCCGACGAGCTTCCACGAATAGCGGTCGGGATGGCCCATGAACCCCATGACCTCGTCGAAGTAGTTCGCGCCGGAGGCGACGAAATCCGGCGTGTCGTAGGCGACGGTCGGCGCGCGCCGCACGCGGCGCTGACCTACCAGATACTGCCAAGCCTGACGCGGCGTCACGGGATCAATGCTGTCGTGAATCACCAGCGATTCACCACGCTTGAACGGCGGATCCGTCGTATTGAAGCGCTGGATCCAGTACTCGCCGTTCCAGGTATCGGCCGAACCATCGCGGTAGTAGTACAGATGCTGGAACGACTCGTCGATGCGGGTCGCCAGTGTGCGCTTGCCGTCGGCGGTGCCGACGACGTTGCGCGCACCCAGATCGACTGATTCCGGTTCGAGGCGCAGAAGATGATTCCAGATGACCTCGACGCCGGACTTCGGGATCGGGAACGGAATGCCGCCGTAGCAAGCCTTCAGCGTCTTGCCGCCATCGACGGCCTGACAGCTCGCCGCGTTTTTCTTCGTATTGTCGTAGACGTACTGCGGCGCCACCGCAGTGCGATGGGTCGGATAGACATCGATGCGGAAACTGGACGGATAGCGCTGCATCAGCGCGACCGTGCCGTCACTCAGCTTGCCGCGATACTTCTCCATGTTCGCGACGCTGACCGAGAACAGGGGCTTTTCGTCGGGGAACACAGCCTTCGGCACGTCGCCGACGCTGGTACCGCCGACCTGCGGAGGCTTGGCGCTCCAGGCGGGAATCGAGCCGTCGGCGTTGCCCGCCTTTTCGCCGCCCAGGGGCGTCAATGTCGTGCCGAGGGTCGCCACCTCGTCGGCGCCGACTGCCGCCCGCGCAAGGCCAGTACAGAACAGTGCGGCCGCGGCAGCCGCGAGTACGGTATTTCGGATATTCATGCTTAGGTTCTCCTCAGAATCCTCTGCGGTCGTCAGAACGCGCGCTCGATCGAGACCGAGATGTAGTCGCGGTCGCCATAGAAGTTGTTGTAAGAGAGGGCCGGCGCGGCAGCGGGCCGAATGATGGCGCCATCCGCTCCGAAGTAGTGCGAGTAATTGACGCTGCCACTCCAGAGCTTGCGGTAGCTGCCCTTGACGCCGACATTGAGCGTGCCGCCGTGATGGGACGGGAACAGCACGCCATTGACCGCCGAGCGGCCGCTGATGCCGTAGGTCAGGCCGATCGGCAGCTGCAGATCGAGGCCCGGCAGAACCTGGAAGTACTCCGGCTGAAAGACCAACTGCGCCGCGCTCGCGTTGCGTGTCGCGAGCGGATCGACCGCGTCTTTGTTGTCGGTATGCGAGACCACGCGATTGAACGCGAACTCTCCGATGAACGATGCGCCGTCCCATATGGGGCTCTCGCCGAGGACGCTGATCGCCGAAGCGTTCAGGTGTAGCGTCCTGCCGACGGGATAGGCGGGATGGCGGTTGTTGTCCGCATCGGGGCCGACGATCGCCGTTGCGCCGGTTGCAGCGAGCGGCATGTTGTCGCGGTACGAGACTTCAGCCGCCACATTGGTCTCGCCGATCAGCGTGCTGACGGACGCGCCGAAGAGGCGGATGTCCTCGCCGTAGACAAGCAGGTAGTCGCCGATGTCGTTTGCACTGACCGCGTTGACGCCCGGGCGGGCATAGAACTGCGGCATCTTGTCGTGGAAGATCGCCGCGTAGAGACCGTACTCGCTGTCGCCAGCCTTGAGACGCAGCTGCATGCCGCCCTGCCCGGAGTCCTTGGCCTGCATGTCGTCGCCGCGGTGCACCCACAGGTCCGGGCCGAGCAGCAGGCGTTCGCCGCCCTTATCCGCGAAGTCGGAGAAGCTCCAGTAGCTGCCTGCGCCGGGCAGACGGGTCTTTCGCCATTCCAGCTGGTAGTACGCGCCGAGCGTCAGTCGGGCGTTCAGCTGCAGCTGCGCGCTGACCTGTCCGGCCGGGCGTGCAACCTCCTTGAACTGCGCGTTGGGGACGGACAGGGCCTTCGTCAGATCAAGCGGCGTCTGCGCCGCCGCGACGGCGTTTGAGCCGAAAAACAGGCTTTCGCCGTAGAGCTGCGTGAAGCGACCGCCTTTGACGTTGAGCCGCTTGTCGCCCATGACGAAGTTGCCGTAGACGAACGCGTCCATCAGCTCGGCCCTGCCGCCATGAAGTTTTTCGGTGTCGTTGACGAACTCGTCAGCGGGGCTGGATATCTGGTTGATGCCCTGATTGCCCGGATTGTCGGTGTCGCTGTGATAGACCGTGTCGTACCAGGCCTGACCACTGAGGCGCATGCCGTACATCTTCCGGTAGCGGAAGTCGATCGCGCTGAGTAGATCGAGTCGATTCGAGATCAGGCCTTTATCGAAGTTCAGATCGCCGTCATTGGTGTTGACCTGCGCCGTCGTCGGATCGCCGGCGACGGTGGTGGTGGGATCGTGGAGGCGCCATGCGGCGCTGTACTTCACGTTGTTGTCCCAGGACAGGCGCGCATCCTGAGAGCCAATGTCGATGTCGAATGCCACCGCCACGCCGCTTGCCGTCAAAGCGGCGACACACATCGCCGCGATCGCAACACGCGCCATGCACCCGGTTGAGCGCAATCTCATGACTCCTCCTCCGCATCTTTCTATTTTTGGTCTGCCGCCGGGTCGGACCGGGCGACTGGCGGCGACACTAATAAGGCATAGAAATACCGTCCAATACCATTTGATGGCGTAACAGATACCGATCAGGTATCGCTGCGTCCGCGCCGGGACGGGCGCGAACTCCCCGAGCGCCGCTTGCCGGTGTGACGCCGGGGGGCAGAACCGGTCAGCGCGCTGGCGCACTTCCCGCCCTTCGTGCGCCCCGGCCGAAGCCGTCAGCGCTTCAATGCCTGTGCGTCGCGCATGCGACCGCGGCGTGGCGACGCACGCGTCACCCGCCGGATGGCCTTCTTTTGCGCCAGCGGTATTCGAACTGCCCGCGCCCGAGCTTCAGCATGCGCGCCGCAGCCGAGGCATTGCCGCGGCATGTATCGAGCGCGTGCTGCAAAAGCAGCGTTTCCACCGCGTCCAGAGAGCCTGCGCGCCGGAGCAGCCGCTCCAGCAGCAGCGCCTCGTCCGCCGTGTCGGCCGCGGGCGGTGACGGTTCCGCCGACCTGGCGGCGGATTCGAAGGGGCGGCCTGGCAGCACTTCGCCTCCGGAGAACAGATGCTGGACATCGATGCCGGCACCATCGTCGGCGAGAATGATGGCGCGTTCGACCATGTTCTCGAGTTCGCGAACATTGCCGGGCCAGCTGTACGCCCACAGCGCCTCGCTGGCGGCGCGCGTGACGCCCGTAATGTGCTTGTTGAAGCGCCGCGCATAGCGGTTCAGAAAGACATTCACCAGCAGCGGTATATCGTCGCGCCGATCCCGGAGCGGCGGGATGTCGATCGGAAACACGTTGAGCCGGAAGAACAGATCTTCACGGAAGCGCCCGGCGCGAACCTCCTCGCGTAGGTTGTGATTCGCTGCCGCGACCACGCGCACGTCAAGCTTGCGCATCTGCGTGCCGCCGACCCGCTCGATCTCGCCCTCCTGCAGGACGCGCAGCAGCTTGCCCTGGGCCAGCATCGGCAGGCTGCCGATCTCGTCGAGCAGCAGCGTGCCACCGTCGGCCCGCTCGAAGCGCCCGGGGCGGGACGTGCTGGCGCCGGTGAAGGCGCCCCGCTCGACGCCGAACAGCTCAGCTTCGACAAGCTCCTGAGGCAGCGCCGCGCAATTGATCGACACGAACGGTTTCGACGCGCGCGGCCCGATCGCGTGCAGCGCGCGCGCGAAACGTTCCTTGCCGACACCGCTCTCTCCCGTGAACAGCACGGTCGCATCGGTTTGCGCCACGCGTTTGAGCCGCCAGGCGACCGCATTGAAGCCGGCCGAAGCACCGACCAGGTCCGGAAGCGCCGATCCGGCCGGAGCCTTGCCGCGTCCCTGCTCGTCCGGCTCCCGGTGACGCGGGACCGTGACGAACTCTTCGACCCGCATGAAGCTCAGCAGATCGTCGGCGTCGTCGCACTCCTCTACCGGCTGACCGATGACGCGACAGCAGGCGTGGCCCATCGCGACGCATTCGATCTCACGCCAGATGACCGGACGGCCCATCATGGCCGTGGTGTAACCGCAGGCATAGCCGGCCATCATCCAGCAGGCAGGGACGCCACTGATGCCGAAGTGCTGCAGGTGAGTTTCGGCCTCCCACGAGTGTTGCCAGTGGTAGTCGCCCCAGAAGCCGCCGGACTCGGTGTCGTATTGCATGCGCTCGACCACGCGGTTGCGTACGAAACCCTCGATCTCGCGCAGTCGCGGCCCCAGCTTCATGGCCTCCGGCACGCCGGCGCCGCCCTGACGGCGAAGCCCTTTGGAATCCTCCACGCCCTGCTGATAGCCGAGGCGCATGAACAGCTCCCGCGTCTTGTCGAGCCCCAGCCGTTCGATCAGTTCATGCCGCAGGGTCGCCAGCGAATAGCCATGCATCAACAGCATCCGCTGATCGAACAGGAGAATCTCGCCCCGATCCGGATCGAAACGCAGATGCTCGGCCAGCGCGGCGTCGTCGACCGTCGCAGCGACGAGTTTCAGAGCGGGGACATCGGTGCCCCGCCGATGGCAGGGGATCTTCTTTTCCATGGCGCGCGTAGTTCCTTGGTTTCAAAAAATTGTCTGATATCAAAAAGTCATTGTTTCTGATTTCAGACGATCTTTTCAGGAGCACGCCGCACGGCCATCGAGAAAGACAATCTAATTTATTGTTTTATAAGAGTTATAAACGAAGACGGTGAGGTGGTCTCGCTCTTGCTATCTCTCCGGCAGGCGCTCATCGATGGCGCCATGACAGCAGGAGGAGAGGATGTCGGATTCACCGATCGCCGCGACCACGCAGGCGCGCATCATCAGGCGCCGGATGCTGGCTGACGGCATCCTGGGACTCACACTGGAACGCATTGACGGCGAGCCGCTGGCGGTCGCCGATGCCGGCGCCCATATCGATCTGCACCTGCCGAACGGCCTGGTCAGGCAGTACTCGCTCAGCAACGCCCCGACCGGGCGCACCTACGAGCTCGGCGTGCTGCTCGATCCGGGCGGCCGGGGTGGATCGATCTGCGTGCACGAGGACTTGCGTGAAGGCGAGGTCCTGACGATCGGCGCCCCGCGCAATCTGTTCCGTCTGGTTGCCGGGGCGCGGCGAAGCCTGCTGGTCGCTGGAGGCATCGGGATCACGCCGATCATTTCGATGGCGGACACGCTGCACGCCGCCGGCAAAGCTTTCGAGCTGCACTATTGCTGCCGCTCGGCCAGCCGCGCCGCCTACCGTGACCGCCTAGGAAGCGCGGCCTACGCCGATCGCGTCCGCTTCTACTATGACGACGCCCCGCAGGACGGCCGCCTGGATACCGATGCGCTGCTGGCATCGCCCGCGAAAGATCTGGACCTCTATGTCTGCGGACCCGGTGGCTTCATGGACCACGTCATTGGCCGCGCCAGAGCCGCCGGCTGGCCGGAATCAAATATTCACGCAGAGCGGTTTTCTGCTGACGTTAGAGATCGCGCTGGCGACGCATTCCAGCTGGTGCTGGCGCGCTCCGGCCGCACCTTGCGGGTCGCCACGGAACAGTCGGTTCTCGATGTCTTGAGAGAAGCGGGCGTGCAAGTGCCGGTCTCCTGCGAGCAGGGCATCTGCGGAACCTGCATCACGCGCGTGCTGGAGGGGCAGCCGGAGCACCGGGACGTGTTCCTGACCGAGGACGAGCGCGCCTGCAATGACCGGTTCATGCCCTGTTGTTCTCGCGCCCGAAGCGCCCGGCTGGTCGTCGACCTGTAAGCGATTTTCTTGCGCGGCGCGCACGCCGGCGGCGCCCGTGGATCAGCACCAGAAGCCGCAACCCCTCGAGGAGACCCCATGTACAACGGAAAATACTTGCTCAACACCTGGTATGTCGCCGCGCTGTCGAGCGAACTGGAAAGCGAGAAGCTGTTCGCGCGAACCCTGCTCGACACGCCGGTGGTGATGTATCGCCAGCGCGACGGCGCAGCCGTCGCGCTGCACGACCGCTGTCCGCACCGCTTCTCGCCGCTGTCGATGGGACATCGCGACGGCGACAACGTGGTTTGCCCGTACCACGGCTTGCGGTTCAATACCGCGGGGCAGTGCGTCCACAATCCGCACGGCAATGGCGCCATTCCCGCGGCGGCGAAGGTCCGCACCTTTCCCCTGATCGAGCGTTACGGCTTCATCTGGATTTGGATGGGCGAGGTACCGGCCGATGCTTCAGCGCTTCCCGACTACGGTCCGATCGATCGCGGCCATCCGAACGGCGTCGCACATACCTACATGCGCCGCCCATGCCATTACGAGCTGATCACCGACAATGTCATGGACCTGTCGCACGTCGATCACCTCCACGGCGAGATCATCTCCACCCGCGGGCAGCTCTCGCCGAAGATTCCAAAACTGCAGGAAGCGGACGGCGAGATCAGCGTGCACTGGCAGTGGGAACAGACGCCCCCCATCATGATCTTCAACGCGTTCCTGCCGGAACCCGGCGCCAGCGCCCGGCATTTTGTGAGGGTCGCCTGGCGCGCACCGACCCACATCCAGCTGACGATCGGCGCTACGCAGGATTCGGGCGCCCCTCTGACCCACGATGCCTGCACTAGCCAGTACGATTTGCATACGTGCACGCCGGAAACGGACAGCACCACGCATTACTTCTTCGCCACGCGCCGCAACCACTTCGAAGAAGACGCCGAGTACAACCGCATGAAGATCACCGGCATGCACGACGCATTCGTCAACGAGGACGGCCCGGTCCTCGATGCCGTGCAGAAGCGGATGGGCACGTCGGACCTCTTCAGCCTGAACCCGGTCCTGATCAGCTCCGATGGAGGCCCCGTCCGCGTCCGCCGCATCCTGAAGCGGATGATCGAAGCCGAGCGAGCCGCTTCGAGCGCCGAGCCTCAAGCATCCAGTGTCGCGTGAGCTGGACCGATGCTGCGCCGGCGGACACGTCCGCCGGCGCAGCATCGCCGCTTCGGAACGCCCGGAACGAACATCTCGAGAAGGCGTTGTTTGGCAAAGCCTCTCAGTTGGCTGGAATCCCACGCCAACGTCCAATGAACATTGCTCCGGATCTTGTTCCAACGCGACAGACAATAAAAAACCGCCTTGCGGCGGTTTCATGTTGACTTCGATAAGCGCCTAAACTGCCCCTTATCATTGGTCGGGGCGACAGGATTTGAACCTGCGACCTCTTGCTCCCGAAGCAAGCGCTCTACCAAGCTGAGCTACGCCCCGATTTGTCTTTCTCAGCTGGCTCTGGAGAGCGCGAACTGAGTCAGATCCAGCAACGCTTTTTTGTATGACGAGTCGGGAAGATCGTCTAGCGCCGCTGCCGCCGAAACCGAGTAGGCCCCGGCGAGCGCGCGAGTGTACGGGATTGCTTGGGTGGCTTCAACGATTTTCAGCACTTCATTCAGAAGTCCCACCTTGCCGCCCGTGAGCGCTTCGCGGATGAGCGCGGATTGCTCGGCCGAGCCCACGCGCATGGCGTGAATCAGCGGTAGCGTGGGCTTGCCTTCGGCGAGATCGTTGCCGACTGCTTTGCCGCTGACTTCGGGATCGGCGGTGTAATCGAGCACGTCGTCGATCAGCTGAAACGCGATGCCGAGATCATGACCGTAACGGCCGAGCGCTTCGATCAGCGCAGGCGTGGCGTCGGCGCAGAGCGCGCCGGCCTGGCTCGCGGCACGGAACAGTACTGCGGTCTTGAGTTCGATCACGCGCATGTAACGCGCCTGGTCGACATCGGGATCGCCGGCATTCAGAAGCTGCAGCACTTCGCCTTCGGCGATCGCGTTGGTGGTATCGGCCATCAGTCGCATGACCGGCATGCGGCCAGAATCGACCATCATCTGAAAGCTGCGCGAGTACAGAAAATCGCCAGCGAGCACCGCTGCGGCGTTGCCCCAGGACGCATTCGCGGTCTTGCGACCCCGGCGCAGCTCGGAATGATCGACCACGTCGTCATGCAATAGCGTCGCGGTATGGATGAACTCCATGACCGCCGCGAGCAACTGCGGCTCCTCGGTCCTGCAGCCCAGCGCACGCGCGGACATCAGCAACAGGGCAGGGCGCAGCCGTTTGCCGCCGGCTCCGACGATGTAAGCCCCGATCTCGTTGATGAGGGCGACTTCGGACGCTAAGCGCGCACGGATGATGCGGTCCATGCCGAGCATGTCGTCGGCAATGGGGGCGAGAAGGGTCTTGAGGTCCATAGGGCGGGCTTGCGAAGGACCAAAATGCTAGGGGCTCGCGGCACCCAGGGTCAATCCGGACGATGCTGCGGCCGACCTTCCATGCCGTTATCCCGCCCGTTTAGCGGTCTTCGAGCCGGCGCCGCCGAAGTCTGGGCGAGGGTTACGGCTTGCGAGCCGCGACCGAGTGCTTGGACTGCGCGTCGAACTGGCCGCGGAACCAATCGTCGAGCATGGCCTTTTCGTAGCGCAGCGAATCGTTGTTCGCGCGGGCGGCCGGGCGACGCAGATAGTTCATGTCGGCGACGCGCTGCTCGCCGTGGGCGATCTCATGGCCGTCTTCGAGCAGGCGGTACTGCAGGCTCACGCTCGGCCAGGTCACGTCGACCATGTAGCGCACGTCCGGGTTGTAGTTGCGCCAGGGCTCGTAGCGGCCCGCGAGGTCGATGTCGGTGACTTTTATCTCCAGCCTCTGGTTCGCCGGCAGATAACGCTGGCCCAAGCCGACGAGGTAGTCGGAGAGTTCCTTCGTCACGCGCTCGTAGGACTGGAACCGGTTCTGCAGCGTCGCATCGGTGAACTTTTCGGGCTTGACGAAGCTCACCGCCACCCGGGGCTCCGCTGCAGGCGCGGATGCGCTCTGCGGCTGGGCATGGGCCGGCAGCGCCAGCAGGGCGCCGGTCAGGGACATCAAGGGAAGCAGGGTACGCATGGGAAACCTCCGAAGCCACATAGGCCGATCGGCAACGATCGTACCGATCTTGGACCGCTTCGCCGTGAGGAGGTTTCCGGCTCAGAACATCGGATCGACACGCAGCCCGTCGTTGCGGGCGAGCGCGCCGCGCGTGCGCATGGACACGTCGCCGAGGCCGCGCATGGCCGGCCCGGCCGCTTCGACGAGCACGAACGGGCGGCCCTGATGGGTGATGAAGGCCTCGTCCGCTTCGGGCCGGCGATCGAGGCCGAGCAGGTAGTGCCCCGGAACGTGCAGGCCGACGACGCGACGTTCGCCGAGGTCGAGCAGCATCGCCGCGAGCAGGGCGGATTTGGTATCGCAGTCGCCGTAGCCGCGTTCGAGCGCGAACGCCGGCGGATAGAAGCCCAGCAGCGAGCGCCCTTCGAGTTGTGCGACGGGCTTCTTGTACGGCAGTGCGGTCTGCACGAGCGTCATCGCGGTCTTGATCATCCAGTCGCCGTTCTGGCCCCGCTCGGCCGCGGCGCGGCGCAGTGCATCGGTCAGCGGACGCACGCGCGAGCGGTTGCGCAGCACCACGGCCGGTACGTCGACCGACAGCCGCGAGGCGCGCCCCGGATCGGCCGTGAGGCGCAGTGCATGCTCGCGGTAGTAGCGCGTGGTGTAGCCGTCGTAGGTGGCCTGATCGCAAGCCATGGCCTGGCGGCAGAGTCGCATCAGCGCATCGAGTTCGCGATCGTCGACGCCGAACTCGCTCAGCGAGCGGCGGCTTTCGGCAGTCGCGAGATCGAAGCCGAGCGCGATGGTTTGCCCGTCGAAATTTCGAAAGCGCGTCGACACGCGATAGCGCCCATCCGTGGTCGGCTGGCCCCAATAGCGATTTTGCGCGGTGGTATCGGCGCTCGCGGCGACAGCGCTTCGGTCTTCGTCGACCTCGGCACCTTGCTCATTACCGGCGACCGGTTGCGCGAACCAGGCCAGGCACAGCAGCACGGCGCGCAGGACGGCACTCGATCGCGATGAAGCGCACGACGAAGTATGGGGGCTCATGTGGATCGCCATGTCCGAAGAGGTCATGGCGATCGACGTTCAAACCCCGTTCTCGAATCCTGAGCACGGTTTCATCTGGCCGCATCAGGCGTGCACCGGCAGGCCGTGGCCTGCCGGTGCCGCCGGGCGATGCAAGAGCTTGTTGCAATTGGGGTTTGCGCTCACCGCGATCGAATGCCGCAGTGCGTCAGAAGGCGCGATACACCGGGCAGGCCGCGGATGGCCGGCGATTGGGCTCGGATGGACGGAATCGCCGGCTTGCGGGTTTTGAATCCCAGAGCGCCGGTTCGCCCGCGTATCGCGACGAATCGTGTCAGTTGAGTGGCCGATCAGGTGACGCAGCGCGTCGTCCGGCCGGTGGCTTCAGAACACCACGTGTGCCACTTCCCAGGCGATCGCGGACAAGAACGCCGCCGCCGGAATCGTGAAGATCCAGGCCCAGACGATGTTGCCGGCCACGCCCCAGCGCACCGCCGAGAGCTTGCGCGAAGCGCCGACGCCGACGATAGCCCCGGTGATCGTGTGCGTGGTCGACACCGGTACGCCGAGTCCGGTGGCCAGGAACAGCGTCGCCGCCCCGCTCGCCGATGCGCAGAAGCCGCCGACCGGGCGCAGCTTGGTGATGCGCATGCCCATGGTCTTGACGATGCGCCAGCCGCCGAACAGCGTGCCGAGACCCATCGCCGTCTGGCAGCTGATGACGACCCAGAACGGCAGGTCCGCATCTTTCTGCAGCGCACCCGAGACCATCAGCAGCAGCCAGATGATGCCCATGGTCTTCTGCGCGTCGTTGCTGCCGTGGCCGAGGCTGTAGAGCGCCGCCGAGACGAACTGCAGGCGGTTGAAGGTGCGCTCGACGCGGCGAGGCGAGGTGCGGAAGAAAATCCAGGCGATCGCGATCATCAGCGCGGCTGCGAGCAGAAAGCCCAGCAGCGGTGACAGCACGATGGCCGCTGCGGTCTTGAGAAAGCCTGCCGACACCAGCGAGCCGGTGCCGCCCTTGGCGATCGCCGAGCCCGCGAGTCCCCCGATCAGCGCGTGCGAGGAGCTCGATGGAATGCCGAAGTACCAGGTGATGACGTTCCAGCAGATCGCCCCGAACAGGGCGCCGAAGACGACATAGGTGTCGACGATGTTCGGGTCGACGACGCCCTTGCCGATGGTCGCGGCGACGTGTGAGCCGAAGAAAGCGAAGGCGATGAAGTTGAATCCGGCGGCCCAGATGATCGCGGCCTGCGGCGACATTGCGCCGGTGGAGACGATGGTGGCGATCGAATTGGCCGCGTCGTGAAAGCCGTTCATGAAATCGAACAGCAGTGCCGCTGCGATCAGCAGCACGAGAACTTCCATGCTGACGCTCATCAGCCGTTCTCGATCACGATGCCTTCGATGATGTTGGCAACGTCCTGGCAGCGGTCGGTCACCGATTCGAGCAGCTGGTAGATCTCCTTGAGCTTGAACAGCTGCTTGGCGTCGGCCTCACCTCGGAACAGCTTGGCCATGGCGCTGCGCATGACGTGGTCGGCATCGCCTTCGAGGCGGTCGACCTCGTTGCAGAGCTCGAGAATGCGCTTGGCGTTCTTGAGATTGCTGAGCAGGTCCACCGCTTCCTTGACCTTCTGCGTGCTGGTGAGGCAGAGGTCGGCGAGCGCGCGCGCCTCATCGGTGACCGCGCGGATGTCGTACAGGAACATGCACTGCGAGACGTCCTCCATGAGATCGAGGATGTCGTCCATCTTGGTGATCAGCTGATGGATCTCGTCGCGGTCGAGCGGAGTGATGAAGGTCTGATGCAGCAGCTGCATCGTCTGCGAGGTGATCTTGTCGGCCCGATGCTCGATGTTCTCGATGTTGCGCTTGCGCTCGTCGAGCTCATGCTCGGCCCGCATCAGCGCGGTGAGCTGCTCGGCCCCGAGCACGATCTGGTCGGCATGCTGGCTGAAATAGTCGAAGAATTTGCCCTCGCGGGGCATCAGGCGTCCGAACATGGGAGCTCGCGGTACTTTAAAAACGCAAGCTTAAAGCTTGAACGGAAGCTGAGCGAGATTGCGGCTGTAATCGATTTTGTGCTTGGCGCCACCGCGGCGGCCGACGCGACCGCTCGGCAACCATGATCCTGCGACCGTGCAACGCCGGCTCAGACGATCTCGCCGAGCTTGGTTCCGACCGGATACGCGGCGCCTGCGGCGTGCAGAATCTTGAGCCTGCCCGAGGCGGGAGCCTCGATGTCCTGTATGGATTTGTCGCTTTCGAGCGAATACAGCAACTGTCCCTGCATCACCGCCGCGCCGTCGGCGACGAGCCAATCGGCGAGCGTTCCTTCGGTCATCGAAAAACCGAGCTTGGGAAGGACGATCGGCGTACTCATGGCGTGCTCATGTTCCGGAAGGCTGCGGGCTGCGGGCTAGTGTAGTGAGTATTCCTGTCGACCGGGAGCGCATGGCGCGGCGGATCAGCCTGCACGATCGGGCTTCGATAGTCGTGCGGCTTGCGGGCGAGTCGGCGCCTTTTTGCGGCGTTTACGTCCGCGTGCGAGCCGGAACGTCTATTGCAACCGATCGGCTGCGCACGGATGCGCATCGTAAAAACGCAAGGAGCACGACATGAACGACAAGACCCCAGTACGCAGGAAAATCGCCATTCTCGCCACCGACGGCTTCGAGCAGGACGAGCTCTTGGGGCCCAGGCAGCTGCTCGAGCAGGCCGGCCTCGAGGTCGAGGTGCTGGCCCCGGCCAAGACCGCCAACCCCGGCGAGATCAAGGCCTGGAAATTCACCGATTGGGGTGAGACCGTCCGCGTCGATCGCAAGGTCGACGACGCGAAGGTTCAGGACTACGAGGCGCTCGTATTGCCGGGCGGGCAGATCAACCCGGACAAGCTCAGGCTCGAGCCACGGGCCATCGACTTCATTCGCGCGTTCGGCCAGACCGGCCGGCCGATCGCGGCGATCTGCCATGGCCCGTGGACCCTGATCGACGCCGGCCTTGCGAAAGGCAAGCGCATGACGAGCTGGCCCTCGCTCAAGAACGACCTGAGCAATGCGGGCGCGCAATGGGCCGATGCGGAGGTCATCGTCGATGGCCCGATCATCACGAGCCGCAAGCCGGACGATATTCCGGCTTTCGTCGACGCACTGATCAAGCAGCTCGGCATCGACTCGAAGCAGAAGAAGCAGCGTAGTACGAACAGGGCAGGTCGGCAGCCCGCTGCTGACCGCCTTTTTAGCGCATGAACAAAAGTGGGTTAGCGCGCTGGCGCTAACCCACTTGTGAAGCGCCCGAATCGATCAGGCCGCTTTTTTCATCGCGCGCTGCGGCAGCGGTTGCGACTCGATGAGCTTGGCGCGCACCACGCCGCGAGGGCTGCCCTCGTCGCGCAGCTGCGTCATGAGCTGCTCTTTCAGAACGAGCATGCGCTGGCCGATCGCTTCGAGATCGAGCGAGGTCTTTTCCACATCGGGAAAGTAGTCCTTCTCTTCTTCCTTGACGTGATGCTGCACGTATTCCTTCAGTACAGTCACGTAAGCCTTGAACAGCGGCTCGTTCGCGCGCATGCCATCGAGCCGCTGGATCAGGCCCTTGAGACTCGCGTGCTCGACATAGGCTTCATCGACCTGATCCTGGCCGTCGCTCTTCAGCACGTTGCGCGACTCCGGGTAAAAGATGCGCTCTTCGAGTTCGGTATGAATGGCGAGCGCCTTGCAGATGCGGCTGACGATTTCGGTTTGATCGGGGCCGGTTGTGGCTTTCTCGAACGCCTCGAACATGGCATCGACTTCGCGATGATCGGTTTCGAGCAACTTGATCGCATGCGTGGAAGAACGCGGATTCATCAGGCTCATGGCTTGCCCTCCTGGCTGGCTATTGAGGGCTCCAAGATTAGGCGCACGTGCTGAATCGTCGCAGGCTTCAAACGGCCGCTTTTTCAGCATTCAAGTCAGGGCGCGTACACGCGTGCTGGCCGAGCATCGACGCTTCTTGAAACGCAAAAAACTCAGGAGGCGACGACGAATCGCAATGATCGAAACGATGACGGCAAGCAGGCTTCGCGGGCTCGAAACGAGCAACCGAAGCAGGGCAAGGATTCACCGCAGGAACGCGAGAAGAGCATCAACGGTGGACATCAAGGCAGCACGGGCCAACGTGACAAGCACGATCGCTAGAACGCAGACCGGTGATCAGCGCGCAGCGGTGTGGAGCTGCTGAGTGCCCTTGTCCCAACTTTCCTTGAGCCAGGTTTCGACCGCGTTCAAGGAGTGACCGAGGCCATCGAGAATGGCGTCCTCATCGGTTTTGTTAGGGCGGCCGAGGACGTAATTGAGCACCAGCGTCTTGTCGCCCGGATGGCCGATGCCGATGCGCAACCGACGGTAGGCCTCACCCTGTGACTTGTGGATGTCGCGCAAGCCGTTGTGTCCGCCGTGCCCGCCGCCAAGCTTGAGGCGCATGGTGCCGGCCGGCAGATCGAGTTCGTCGTGAGCGACGAGCAACTGGTTCGGAGTCAGCTTGTAGAAATTCGCAAGTGCCGAGACGGCTTGGCCGCTGCGATTCATGAACGTGGTCGGCTTGAGCAGCAGCACGTCTGCAGGGCCGATCTTCACGCGCGCGGTTTCGCCGAAGAACTTCGATTCCGTGCGGAAATTACCGCCGTAGCGCAGGGCCGCGAGATCGGCGAACCAGAAGCCGGTGTTATGGCGAGTGCGCGCGTATTCCGGCCCTGGATTACCGAGGCCGACGATGGCGTAGAGCGAGTCGGGCATTGCGTGTTTTTCGAGACTGCTGACGAGGCGGCGACCTTAACAAAAAAGCCCTGCCGATGAGGCAGGGCTTTTCGTTGAGCCGGAGCTGGTGTCGCGTCTGGGAGAGCAGACACTCGCCTGGGCGTCGATCCCGGCTTCGCCGGGCCCCGACGCGTGGCTCGGTCTGCTACTTCTTCTTCGGAGCCGGAGCCGCCTTGGCGTCCGCAGCCTTCTGGTTGGCGGCCGGAACTTCAGCGGAGGCCGGAGCGGCTTCCTCTTCTTCGGCGGCCTTCGGCAGGTGGATCGCGACGACCGCGAGGTCGTTGTCGTGCTTGAGTTCGACGAAGGCGACGCCTTCCGGCAGCGCGATCTGCGAGAGATGGATCGACTCGTTGACGTTGAGGCCGGAGATGTCGATCTCGAAAGCTTCGGGCAGATCCTTCGGCAAGCACTCGACTTCGACTTCGTTCAGCAGATGCTCGACATAGCCACCGCCGGTCTTGACGCCCGGAGCCACGTCGCCGCCCTTGAAGTGCAGCGGAACGCGGATGCGCAGGGCGACGTCGGCCTGGATGCGCTGCAGGTCGAGGTGCAGAACCTGCTCGCGAACCGGGTGACGGTGCAGATCCTTGAGCACGACCTGCTCGGATTCGCCGCCGACGTTCAGCGTGATGATGGCCGAGTAGAAGGCCTCGAGCTTGAGCTGCTTCCACAGTTCATTGTGGTTGACGGAGATCATCTGCGGCTCTTTCTTGCCGCCGTAGACGATGCCCGGGACCGAGCCCGCGTGGCGCAGACGGCGGCTCGCACCCGTTCCCTGCGCCGACCGTGCTTCGGCTTCGATAACGAATTTCTGTTTCATGGCAAAACTCCAAAAATGGTTGACGACCCGTAGCCGCGACCAGCCACGGGGGCGCGGATTCTACGGGAGCGGTCGCAAAGTCGCCACCGATCGCGGCGGCTCCGGGCTTGACGTTTGGCCGCAACCGGGCAGGCTAGCCGGCTTTCCGTAGCGACGAATCGGGCCCATCGTGCGCATCCTGCTGGTCGAAGACGACGAAATGATCGGCAGCGGCCTGCGTGCGGAGTTGCGCCACCGCGGCTACGCGGTCGACTGGCTGCAGGACGCACCTGGCGCCCTGACTGCCGCGATCACCGAGCATTTCGACCTGATCGTGCTCGATCTCGGGCTGCTGCGCGGCGATGGGCTCGAGGTGCTGCGCCAGCTGCGCACGCAGGGTGTCGCGTCCCCGGTGCTGATCCTCACCGCGCGCGACGCGATCGCGAGCAAGGTCGCCTGCCTCGACGCCGGTGCCGACGATTACCTGACCAAGCCCTTCGACCCGGACGAGCTCGCGGCCCGCATTCGCGCCCTGGTGCGGCGCAAGAGCGGGCAGAGCGGCCCGCTGATCGAGCATCGCGATCTGCTGCTCGACCCGGCCGCGCACAAGGCCACGCAGGCCGGCGTCGAGCTGGCGCTGTCCCCGCGCGAATTCGCGATCCTGCAGGCCCTGCTCGAACGCCCCGGCCAGGTGCTCTCGCGCAGCCAGCTCGAGGAGCGGCTCTACGGCTGGGGCGAGGAAGTGGAGAGCAATACCGTGGACGTTCACCTGTCCGGCCTGCGGCGCAAGCTCTCGGCCGGCTTCATCCAGAACGTGCGCGGGGTCGGCTGGCGGGTGGCGACATGAGCTCGCTGCGCACGCGCCTGCTGCTCTGGCTGCTCGGGGCCGTGCTGCTCACGGGCATCGCGGGCGCGGCGTTCCTGTACCGGCAGGCGCTCGCCGAGGCCGACATCGTGTTCGACCAGCAGCTGCAGGAAACCGCGCATGCCCTGCGCGACCGCAGCTTCCTGCAGCCCGCGCCCGAGTTCGGTGAGCGCGAAGCCGCGGCCGACCTGGTCGTTCAGGTCTGGAGCCTGACCGGCGTGCGCGTCTACCTGTCGCAGCGCCACGCGAGCCTGCCGGGCTTGACCACGCTGGGGTTTTCGACCGTGCGCACGCCCGAGGGCGAATGGCGCGTCTACGGCCTGCGCACGCCGTTCAACGTGATCCAGGTGGCGCAGCCGATGCGCGTGCGCGAATCGCGGGCCGCGCATCTGGCCGCTCGCGTGCTGTTGCCGCTGCTATTGCTGATGCCGGCGCTCGGCATGGTGATCTGGATCTCGGTCGGCCGCGTGCTCGCCCCGCTGCGCAAGCTTGCGCAACAGGTCGGCTCGCGGCCGGCCGTCGAATCGGCCCCGCTGCGCGAGCGGGGCCTGCCGGCCGAGGTGCGGCCGCTGGTGACCTCGCTGAACGATCTTCTCGGCCGCCTGAGCAGCCAGCGCGAGCGCGAGCGCCGCTTCATCGCCGACGCGGCGCACGAGCTGCGCACGCCGCTGACGGCCCTGCGCCTGCAGCTGCGCGGGCTCGACCAGGCCGGCGAGCAGGAGCGCCGCGCCGCGATCGAGGCGCTCGAATCCGGCGTCGGCCGGGCCTCGCGGCTCGTCGAGCAGATGCTCGCGCTGGCCCGGCAGGACGCGCCGGAGTCGGAGGCCGGCTCCGAATTCCGCCGGCCGCTCGTGCTGGCCGAACTCGCGCGCCAGGTGATCGGCGAGCTCTACGCTGCCGCCGAGGCCAAGCAGGTCGATCTGGGGCTCGATGACGCGGCCTCCGAAGCAGTGCTCGTCGGCGAGCCCGAGGCGCTCAAGACCCTGCTGCGCAACCTGCTCGACAACGCCATCCGCCATTCGCCGCAGGGCGGGCGCGTCGATGTGTCGGTGCGCAACGCCGGATCGACGATCGAACTCGTGGTGCTCGACCAGGGCTCGGGCATTCCGGAAGCCGAGCGCGGGCGCGTGTTCGATCGCTTCTACCGCGCGCCCGATGCGCCGCCGGGCGGCAGCGGGCTGGGCCTGGCGATCGTGCGCAGCATCGCCGAGGCGCATGCGGCCACGGTGACGCTGGCCGGCGGTGACGATGGGCGCGGGCTCAAGGTGATCGTGCGCTTCGCCGCGCAGAAAGGATCGAACTGATGCGGACCGAATCGCTGGCCGGGCTGGCCTTCGTGTTGCTCTGGAGCACGGGCTATCTGGCGGCCGAATTCGCGCTGCAGGGCAGTGGCGCGTTCACGCTCGCGGTGCTGCGCTTCGCCGGATCCGGGGCGATCGTCGGGCTCTGGCTGCTGGCGTGGCGACGGCCGGCCGCGGCCGCGTTCTCCGAACTCAGGCACGCGGCGATCGGCGGCGTGCTGCTGCAGGCCGGATTCTTCGGCTTCACCTACGCGGGCATGCGCGCGGGCGTTCCGCCGGCCGCCGCCGGACTCATCGCCGGGCTCATGCCGCTGACGACGGCGATCGGTGGCGCGGTGTTCCTCGGCGAGCGCCTGCGCCGCTATACGCCGATCGGCCTCGCGCTCGGGCTCGCCGGCGTGCTGTTCGTGATCGGGCCGAAACTCGTGGCACCGAGTTCGCTGCTCGGCTACGGCTTCATGCTGCTGGCGCTGCTGTCGCTGAGTTTCGGCACGCTCTACCAGAAGCGCCACACCACGCATCTGGACCCGCGGCTCTCGCTGGTGGTGCAGCTGCTCGCCTCGCTGATCGTGCTCGCGCCGTTCGCGATCGCGCTCGAAGGCCTGCACTACGTGCCGCAGACCCGCGTGCTGCTCGGCACCGCCTGGTCGATCCTGGTGAATTCCTGCGCGGGCCTGCTGCTGTACCTGTGGTTGCTGCGCAGGGGCGCGGCCGGCCGCACGGCCGGGCTGTTCTACCTGGTTCCGCCGGTCACGGCGCTGCTTGCAGCGCTGCTGCTCGACGCGGCCTTCGGCTGGCACGAGCTGGTCGGCCTGCTGCTGGCTTCACTGGGCGTCTGGCTCGGGCAGCGGGAGTAATTCGGGGAGAGAGGGTTCGTCTGAAAAGTGGGCGCACTTTCCGATCAGCCCCTCACCCGGCGCTTGCGCGCCACTCTCTCCCACGCGTGGGAGCGGGGACAATCAAACCCGGCGTGGCTCGTCTTAAATCTCTCTTAAATCTTCGCCCCCATCGTGGCTGCACGCGGAACGATTTCCGCGGCTTTCCACCGACTTGTCAGGAGCGTTTTGAAGATGAGCATGAAGATCGTACGCAATCCCTTCGCCGCGGCGTTGTTGGGCGCTGCGGCCGTCGCCGTGCCCGGCACCGCGCTCTTTGCGATGGGCCACGAAAACCCGAGCGTCGCAGTCGCAGCCCCGGTGGCCGCGCCGGCCAACGTCTCGGCCCGCGCCGCGCTGCCGGATTTCTCGGCCATGGTGCGCGCCTATGGCCCGGCCGTCGTCAACATCACCACCAAAGGCACCGTGAAGACTTCGGCGCGCGGCCAGCTGCGCGGCTTTCCGGGCTTCGGCGGTAACGGCGACGATCCATTTTCGCAGTTCTTCGGACAGATGCCGCAGCAGGAGCGCCCGACCTTCGGCGAAGGCTCCGGCTTCATCGTCGGCGCGGACGGCGTGATCCTGACCAACGCGCACGTCGTCGCCGATGCCAAGGAAGTCACGGTCAAACTCACTGACCGCCGCGAGTTCACCGCCAAGGTCATCGGCCAGGACGCCAAGAGCGACGTCGCCGTGCTCAAGATCGATGCGCGCGACCTGCCGACCGTCAAGCTCGGCAACCCCGAAGAGCTCAACGTCGGCGAATGGGTGGTGGCCATCGGCAGCCCGTTCGGCTTCGAAAACACGGTCACGCAGGGCATCGTCAGCGCCAAGGGCCGCACCCTGCCGGACGGCTCCTACGTGCCGTTCATCCAGACCGACGTCGCGATCAACCCGGGTAATTCGGGCGGCCCGCTGTTCAATCTCGACGGCGAAGTGGTGGGCATCAACTCGCAGATCTATTCGCGCAGCGGCGGCTTCCAGGGCGTGAGCTTCTCGATCCCGATCGACGTCGCGCTCAACGTCAGCAAGCAGCTGCAGACCAGCGGCAAGGTCACGCGCGGCAAGCTCGGCGTGACGATCCAGGCCGTCAACCAGCAGCTCGCGCAAAGCTTCGGGCTGGCGCAGCCCACCGGCGCGCTGGTCTCGAACGTCGAAGAGGACAGCGCCGCCGCCAAGGCCGGCGTGCAGCCGGGCGACGTGATCCTGGCCGTCGACGGCAAGCCTGTACAGGACTCGTTCGCACTGCCGTCGGCGATCGCGTCGATGCAGCCGGGTGCCAAGGTCGAGCTGACGGTCTGGCGCGACGGCAAGAAGCGCGATCTCACCGCCAAGCTGGAGGCGATGGACGATACCCAGGTTGCCAGTGCCGACGAAGGCGGCAAGGCCGATGCCGGCGGACGCCTCGGCGTCGCGGTGCGCCCGCTCACCAGCGACGAGAAGAAGCAGATCGACGTCAAGGGCGGCCTGGTCGTCGAGGACGTCGCCGCCGCGGCGGCCGAAGCCGGCATCCGCCCGGGCGACGTGCTGCTGTCGGCCAACGGCAAGACCATCGACAGCGCCAAGCAGCTGCGCGAGATCGTCGAAAAGTCCGACCGCCACATCGCCGTGCTGATCCAGCGCGGCGAGGCGCGAATCTTCGTGCCGGTCGATCTGGGCTGAACGATGCGTTGAACGATGGACCGCTGCGGCGGTCCATCGACGCGTGAGCCGGCAAAGGCGCCGGTTCACGCGGGCAACGAAGCCCGGACATCGCCAACGGCGGCGATCGCGGATCGGATGGAGCACAGACGAGCTCCGGATCGATGTCAGGAGAACAGCGCAGGCCCCATCGCCATCGCCGGGTCGCTGAAGCCATGACTGCCGGACTCCGCGCGTCCGGCATGACGCTGATGCCAGTCCGGCTTGCCTTCCAGGCTCACGGTGAAGTCGTACCAGTGCGCGCTCTTGCGCAAGCTCCAGTGCTTGCTGGCCGTGGTGCCGGGCTTCAGTTTGAGCTTCACGATGCCGTCGCCGTAGGCGTTGTCGACGATCGTCAGCGTCACCGGCTCGCTGCCGGCTGCCGCCTGCGCTTCGAGCGTCAGGCTGCCGTCGTCGCCGTGGCGAAACCGCAGTTGCGGGGCCGAGGCCGCGTCACCGATGCGGCCCTTGAAATGGCGCACGTGGCCGTTGACGCCATGCACCCAGAGGTCGAAAGCCCCGTCGGTGTCGGCGGTGGTCCAGCGATCCGTCAGCGACTTGCCGGCTTCGACCGTGTAGCGGCGCGGGATGCGCTTGGGCTGCAGGCGATCGTAGACCTGGAACACTGCGCCTTGAGCCCCGGTGTTGCCGAAGTCCAAGGCCAGTTGACCGTCTTGGCTGCGCGCGTCGACGTGCAGCGCGTAGGGCAGGGCGCGCGAGGGGCGCATGCCTTGCTCCTGCCAGACCGGCTGCGCCTGCGCGGGCGCGGCCGGCACGGCGAGCTTGTTTTGCGCGCTTTCGATTTCGGCGTAGTTCGCCACGTCCGGCAGGCGCGGAAAGCGGGCCGCATTCGGGTTCTTGAAGTCGAACGCGGAGCTCAGGTCGCCGCAGACCGCGCGATGCCAGGGGCTGATGGCCGGAATGCGCACGCCGAAGCGGCGCTCCAGGAATTGTCCGACCGAGGTGTGATCGGCTACCTGCGAATTGACCCAGCCACCGCGGCTCCACGGCGAGATCACGTACATCGGCACGCGCGGCCCGAGGCCCCAGGGCCGGCGCGTGCCGCTGATGACGTCCTCGCGCTTGAGATGGTTGCGATAGGGATCGTGGAAGAAATGGCCGGCCAGATCGAGGGTCGCGGCGCCCGCGAGCTTGCCGTCGGCATCGAACGAAGGTGGCGCGGGCGGCGGCAGGTGATCGAAGAAGCCGTCGTTCTCGTCGAAGGTCAGAAACAGCGCGGTCTTGCTCCAGACCTCCGGGTTGCGCGTCAGCGCGGCGAGCACTTCGCTGGTGAAGTGGCCGCCCTGCTGCGGGCTGGACGGGGCGCCCGGGTGCTCGGACTGCAGGCGCGTCGGCAGTATCCAGCTCACCTGCGGCAGCGTGTCCTGCTCGACGTGCTGGATCAGGTCGTCGATGCTCCAGTGCGACATGCCGTTGCGATAGATCGGAGAATCGCGTTCCGCTTCGCGGAAGCTCTTGAACGCCAGGCAGCCGTGCATCGCGCCGGTCCAGTTGTCGTTCGGGTCCTGGTAGACGCGCCAGCTCACGCCGGCCTCCTGCAATACGTCCGGAATCGTCGGCCAGGTCAGCGCGTTGCTCACGTACCGGTAGCCCGGCTCGGGCAGCGCGCCGGTGACCCAGCAGCGCAGGTTGTCGGGTTCGGAATCGACGTCGGTGCTGTCGATGCCGCGTGCGCGCAGCTGCGGATCGAAGCTGGAGCCGCTCCAGAACACGATGCGGTTCGGATCGGTGCCCGCGGTGATGGAGCAATGGTAGGCATCGCAGATCGTGAAGGCTTCGGCGAGCGCGTACTGGAACGGCACGTCGGCACGCCGATAGTGGCCCATCGAATACTGCGTCTTGTACAGCGGCCACTGCCCGAACAAGCCCTGGTTCCAGGCCGCCTGCGCGTCCGAATACGAATGCGGCGTATCGGGCACCAGCAGCGCGTTCATGCGCGCGCTGTCGAGGTGGTACGGCGGAATCTCGCGCTTGCCGTCGGATTGCCACCAGACCGACTTGCCCGAGGCCAGCGGAATCGGAAAGCGATCACCGAAGCCACGCACCCCGCGCAGGGCGCCGAAGTAGTGATCGAACGAGCGGTTTTCCTGCATCAGGATCACCACATGCTGCACATCGCGGATCGTGCCCGTTTCGCTGCGTGCGGAGATGGCCAGCGCATCGCGGATGGACAGCGGCAAGGCAGTGGCGCCGGCAGCGCCGCCGACCAGGCGCAGAAAGTCGCGGCGACTGCGAGTCGTCGTCATGGGAGCAGCTCCTGCTGTGGGGGTTAGATGAAGCGGGCGCGCAGGCGTCCGGCCAGATGTTCGAGCAGCACCACGGAGGCGAAGATCGCGAGCAGCAGCGTAGCCACGTGCCCGAAGTCGAACATCTCGAAGCGTCCCTTGAGTTCCTGCCCGATACCGCCGGCACCGACGATGCCGATCACCGTCGCGGTTCTTACATTGCGTTCGAGGATGTACTGCACCTGGCCGATCACCGACGGCAGCACCGCGGGCCAGACCGCATAACGCAGAACCTGCAGATCGCGCGCGCCCGCCGCGCGCAACGCATCCTGCGGAGCGCGCTCGGCGTTCTCGATGCTTTCGGCGAAGAACTTGCCCAGAAAGCCCGCGCTGTGCGCACCGAGCGCCAGCACGCCCGCGATCGGACCGAAGCCGAAGGCCAGCACCAGGAACAGCGCACTGACCAGATCAGGTATCGAACGCAGCAGGCTGCTGGTTCCGCGCGCCAGCGTGTGCAGTAGCGGATGCGGTGCGTAGTCGCGGGCTCCGAAATACGCCAGCGGAAAGGCCATCAGCAGCGCGACCAGCGTTCCCCACAGCGCCATTTCCACCGTTTCGAACATCAGGCCAGCCACGCGCCAGAGATAGCCCAGCGGCTGCACGAGCACCTCGCGCGCAACCACCTGGGTCTGCACTTGCAGCGTGGTCGGATCGAGGCTGCGCGTCAGCGACTGCTCCTGCTCGAGGTGCGAGCCCAGCGGCAGATGCTTGCGGTCGAAGCCTTCGATGCGCGCCACTTCGCGTCGCTCCGACAATTGCGGCGGCCACAGCGAGCTGCTCACACGCCGTACGCCATCGGCGACTTGCGAGGGCCCGCCAATTCCAAGCGCCGAACCCGCGGCCTCGGCGCTCAGCAGCAGCATGCGATCGATCTCGGTGCGCTTGGCCGAGAACAGCAGCAGCGCGATCACGAGCAGCCCGATCAGCAGCCGGCGCAGCGAGCCGCGCGGCTGCAGTTGCCACTGCTCGGGCGGTTTGGCCGCGAGCGCGCCGGTCTCAGGCATGCGCCCACTCCCGAAGCAGCGGTGCCCGCGCGTCCGCGTTCGCAGGGTCGGTGCGGACATGCGGATCCAAAGCGGAATAAAGCGAGGCATGCGCCGCCGCATCGAACTCGGACGGCACCCCGTCGAACACCACGCGCCCCAGGCGCAAGCCGACGATGCGATCGGCGAATTCCAGCGCCAGCTCGACCTGATGCAGCGTGCAGAGCACGGCAACGCCCTGCTCGTGCACGGTGTTGCGCAGCAGGCCCAGGATGTCGCGGCTGATGCGAGGGTCCAGGCTCGCGACAGGCTCATCGGCGAGGATCAGTTGCGGATCGCACATGAGCGCACGGGCGATGCCGACGCGTTGCTGCTGGCCGCCGGACAACTCGTCCGCGCGACGGTACAGCTGGTTTTCGTCCAGCCCGGCATCGGCGAGCGCGCGACAGGCGCGGCGGCGCTGCTCGTCGCTGAACGCGCCGGTCATCGAGCGCAGCAGGCCCATGCGCGGCAGCAGGCCGCAAAGCACGTTGTCGAGCACCGACAGGCGCCCGACCAGGCCGTAATGCTGATGAATGCTGCCGATGCGGCTGCGTTGCTGGCGCAGTCGCGCGGTCGTGAGCGTCACGCCGTCGAAGCGGATGTCGCCTTCATCAGGGCGCGTCAAACCATTGAGCATGCGTAGCAGCGTCGACTTGCCGGCGCCGGAAGGGCCGAGCACCACGCAGAACTGCGCGCGTGGCATCGACAGTTTGAGCTCGTCGAGCGCCCGGGTGCCATCGGCGTAGCGCTTGCTCACGCCATCGAATTCGACGAGCGCGCTCATCGCTGGCCCGCCTTCCGCAGAATCGCGCCGAGTTGCGGGTCGCCGATGCGTTCGAGCATCTGCGCGGGCTTGTCGAATGCGGCCTCCGGAAACGCGGCATCGTAGCGATCCACCGGGCTGTTGCCATAGCCGCGCAGCGAAGCCGCGGCGATGTGGCCGGCCTGGTGTACGCGCGCAAACGCTGTCTTGAGTTTCTGCTTGATGGCAACAGGCAAGGCGGTGCTCATCGCCAGGGGCGGATTCGGAATCGCCTCGCTGCGCGCGAGTACGCGGTAATCCTCGGCGTGTACCGAGCCCGCATCGACCGCGCGCAGATACGAATTGAAGCTCAGGCAGGCCGCATCGACGAGTCCGCTGCTCAGCGCGGCGAG
The DNA here is from genome assembly GCF_000271305.1 of Hydrocarboniphaga effusa AP103. GTDB lineage: Bacteria > Pseudomonadota > Gammaproteobacteria > Nevskiales > Nevskiaceae > Hydrocarboniphaga > Hydrocarboniphaga effusa. Next base: position 74,102 of record NZ_AKGD01000001.1, on the reverse strand, counting down.
GCTGGCGGCGTGGCTGCCGGTGATGCGCAACTCGGACAGATCACGCGCCGGATCGAGTCCGGCCTCCAGCAGCATCGCCACCTGATACGAGAAGCTCGACGTGGAGTTGATGTCGCCGAAGGACATGCGCTTTGCGCCCAGGTCGGCGAGTGTCTTGAACGGGGCGTTCGCGCGCACGAAGATGCCGGCGTAATAGCTCGATTCGCCGTCGCGCACCGAAACCGCGAGCAGCTCGGCAGCGCCGGCCTTGCGCGCCTGCACGTAGGCCACTGGGCCGAACCAGGCGACGTCGATGAGCCCCCCTTTCATCGCCTCGACCACGGCCGAATAGCTACTGCCGACCCGTAGCGAGAAATGCAGGCCGGTGTCCGCAGTGATGGCATCGAACAGCGGCTTGAAGTCGGCCAGCGTGCCGGTGGCGGTGCCGCCGTCGGCAGGAATCAGCATCACGCGTAGCGGACGCTGCGTGCTGCCGTCGTTCGGTGTGGCGAATGCGGAAGGAATGAATGCCAGCGCGGTGAACGCGACCAGCAAGCGGCGCAGCAGGTTCCAGATCATGAGGAGCTCGGGCGAGCGTGGGTCACAACGATGGGCGCAGCCTATGAGCCCCTGATTGCACCGTCGTGAAAGAAAAATCGATGAATCGCCGCCCGGCATGAAAATCTTCTATGGATCGGGCACCAAAGTCACGGCAATGAAAGATTGTTGCCGTTAACTGCGGGCCGTCCATAGATCACGTCGATAGATTACATGCGCCTACTGACCGGCCTGCGCGCCTTTCACTACACCGCCCGCTGCGGTAGCACCACCGCCGCGGCCATCGAGATGGGTGTCAGCCAGCCCACCGTTTCGGCGCAGATCGGTGCGCTCGAAAAGCAGTTCGGCGTGCAGCTGTTTCTGCAGATCGGCCGAAAGCTCATGACTACCGAATTCGCCGACAGCCTGCTGGTGATCACCAATCGCCTGTTCGCGCTCGAGGAGGAAGCGCATTCCATGCTCATGGAAGCCGAAGGCATGTTGCGCGGTCATCTGCGCATCGGTGCGGTCGGACCCTACAACGTCATGCCGGTGCTGGCTGCGTTCCAGAAGCGCCATCCGCGCATCTATGTGAGCCTGTCGGTCGGCGATTCATCGCAGATCGTCGATCGCATCCTCAATTATCACGCCGACCTCGGCGTGCTCGTGCACGACGTGCAGGACGAGCGTGTCGAAAGCGTGGCCTACCGGCGCCAGCCGCTGGTGGTGTTCGCGCATCGCGAACATCCGCTGGCGCGGCGTGGATCGCTCAGCGTGCACGATCTTCATGGCTGCGAATTCGTCGGCCGTGAAAGCGGTTCGACGACGCAGCGTGTCTTCAACCAGGCGCTGGAACGCGCGGGTGTTCGCGTGAAGCAGATCATGGAAATCGGCAGCCGCGAATCGATACGCGAAGCGGTCGCCAACGGCATCGGCCTCGGCGTGGTTTCGGAAGTGGCTTACGTCGACGATCACCGTTTGGTGCCACTGCCGATCGACGATCTCGATGCGGCCACATACTCGCACGTGATCTGCTTGCGCGAGCGCATGAAATCGCGGCTGGTGATGTCGTTCCTCGAGTTGGTGCATCAGTTGCGCGCGGAACTCGAAGCGACGGACCGACGTCTGCCCAGCGCGGAGCTGGCGGTTCGTCCGCTTGCCGGTCGTGCACCTATAGAAGGATTGGGGCTCGGCACAAATCCCTGAATATCAGAACATTTCGTTCATTTTCCTGACATCGGTCAGAAAAAGAACCGCACCAGACTTCGGGGCAGGGCGATCGCAATTGATCGCCAAGCACGACGCACCGGCATTCGATCGCCGCTGCTGTGTCGTGTCGAGAATTCAAACGCTATCCCGAAGGAGCCTTCCGATGTCCGCGATTCATGTTCGCGTGCCGTTCCGGCGCGCGCTGTTGTCCCTTGCCGTCGGCGCGACGATCTGCAGCTTGCCTGCACAGGCACAGGATGCGGTCGCTCCTGCGGCTGTGGATCTGCTGGTGGCACAGGCGGGCGCCGGCGCCGCCGTCATCGAGGCGGCGCAGGCCGCAGTGGCGGTCAGTGCGGTCGAGGAGGTCGAGGTGCTCGGCCACGAGCGCGTGACCGCAGTGGCGCAGGATCTGAAGCAGTTCGGCAATCAGGTGCAGGTGATCAGCGCGGAGCAGATCGAGGCCGGCGGCTACACCAACATGGCCGAACTCGCGCAGGGTCTGATCGCAGGCGCCTATGTGGGCTACTCGCCCGACGAAGGCGAATTCACCATCCGTCTCGATGGCGGCGGCGATCGCGACACGCTGGTGACGCTGGACGACGTGCCGCTGTACGACCGCGGTCCGGGTGTCGAGGACATCTGGGGTTCGACGCTGATCGATCCGCACATGATCGAATCGGTGGAAGTGTTCCGTGGCGGCCAGAGCCTGTACTTTGGCAGCAACGCCGGCGTCGGTCTCGTGAGCATTCGCACCAAGAAGCCCGATGGTACGCAAAAAGGCGAGATGGGTTTCAGCTACGGCAGCTTCAACACGCGCGAGATCTGGGGCAATTACTCGTTTCCGCTGACCGCCTCGGGCAAGCACAGCGTGATGTTCTACGGCGGCCGCCTGGACACCGACGGGCCGACGATCTTCTCGCGCGAATCGCAGACCGACAACCATCTTGCCGCCGGCGGCATCACCGACTATTCCAACTCGCGTGACGACATCGGCGTGAAGTACCTGTGGAAGATCGACAGCAGCAGCCAGCTGCTCGCGAATCTGCAGTACGTGCAGATCGATTTCCAGGACACCTTCCCGAACACGACGATCTACGGCCCCACGAAGTCGAAGATGCCGCTGTTCAACCTGAGCTACAACAAGACCTGGTCGAGTGCCGTACGCACCGACATCACCGCCTCGTATCGCAAGCCCGAGCTCATCAACACCAAGTTCCTGCCTGAAATCTGCCGCATCGAGGCCGGCTGCCAGAGTCCGGGCAACCCGAGCACGACGATCGAGTGGGGTCATTGGACCGGGCGCCTGGAGCCCCAGACGCAGCGCGGTATCGGCATCAACGCGATTCCCGCCGGCTTCGAAGAGATGATCGTCACCGCGCTCAACCACGTGAGTTTCACGCCGTCGGTCGGCGCCACGCTCGGCGCGCAGTCCACCAACTATCGCGATGCCTCCGATGCGCGAGTTCGCATCGATGACGACATCGTCTCGAGCAACGCACTGATCGCCGATCTTCACCTGACGCCGACTTTCAGCCCCGGCACCAATCTGTCGATCGCCGGCCGCGTCGAAAACGAGAAGTCGTTCGGAACCAAGACCATCGGCAAGTTCGGCCTGCACCAGAATCTGCCGGGCAGCACCTTCGTTCGCGTCAACGGCGGCAACTCTTTCAGCCTGCCACGCACCAACGAGCTGTACTCGAATACCGACACCATGGTCGGCAATCCCGATCTGAAGCCCGAGAAGACCAAGACGCTCAACTACGGCGCGGGCGCCAACCTGCGGTTCGGAGAAGCGCAGGTGCAGGTCGAGATCGGCGGCTTCGCCACCGACATCACCGATCGCATCCAGTCCACCAGCGGACTGACGCCGAACACGCGCTACAACACCGACGCCGTCACCGAGATTCGCGGCATGGTCGCCGACGTCCAGGTCCAGCTCGCCAGCAACTGGCTGCTCAGCGCCAACTACACGCAGCAGAAGGCCGAAGTCGAGGGCACCCATCGACAGATCGATGCGACACCCGAATGGTTCGCAACCGGCCAGCTGCGCTATACCACCAGCGATCGCCGCTACCAGTTCAACCTGCTGCCGCGCCTGCAGGGCCGCACGATCACCAACGGTCCCATCGCTAGCGTGCCCGCGTACAACTGGGGCGATTGGTTCGTGCTCAACGCCACCGCTCAGTACTGGGCCGGCGAGGGGCGTGAACATCGTCTGCAACTGCGCCTGGAAAACATCCTCGACGAGGACTACAGCAACCGCGGCCTGTTCGGAAACCTGCAGTACGCCTCGGCCGGCGTGCGCCGCGAAGTGCTGCCGACCGATCCCGAGTACTACTACCCGTACGCGTTCCAGGCCAAGCCGCGCAGCGTGTTCTTCACGTACTCGTATGAGTTCTGAGTCCGGGACGGTGATGTCGACGCTCCGCCGTCGTTATCGTGGAATCGTGTTCGATCTCGACGGCACGCTGCTGGATACGCGTGCCGGCATGATCGAAGCCATCAATGCGGTGCTGCGGGAGCACAAACTGCAGCCCGTCGATGCGCAGGACCTCGCGCACAGCGTGCACTTCGGGCTCGATGCAATGCTGCGGCAGGCGCTGGAGTTGCGCGGCAGCGGCGAGTCCGTCGAGGCGCTGGCGCGGCAGGTCCGGCAGCGCTATCTGCGGACCGCGTCGGAATCGGTCCGGCTGTTCGACGGCGCTCGCGAGCTGCTGACCGCACTGAGCGCCGAGCGGGTGTGGCTGGCGATCTGCAGCAATCAGTCACAGGAAAGCGCCATGCGGCTGCTGGCGTCGTTCGGGATCGCCGGCTACTTCGACGCGGTGGCCGGTGGCGACACGCTCGAACGGCGCAAGCCCGACCCGCTGCCGCTGCAATGGCTGCTCGATCGCGGCGGCCTGCGGCCGAACGAAGTGCTCATGATCGGCGACAGCGACGTCGATCGCCGTTGCGCCGAAGCCGCCGGTGTCGATGTCGTGCTCATGGAGCACGGCTACGGCCTCGCCGAGGTGACCGAGCCGTGCGCGCGCTGGGCCAATTTTCGCGCGGTGGCTGGCGAATTGGTTCGCTGATCGCGATCGCAATGCGGGGCTCGACCGCGGCCCGCGAGCGGTCGCAAGCGAAAAGAGCACGCCATGGGCGTGCTCTTTTCGTTCGCGTAGAACGCAGGACGGGCCGTGGCCCGCCCGGCGGCGATCAATCGAGATACAACGAGCTGACCGATTCCTCCGCGCTCACGCGGCGGATGGTTTCGGCGAGCAGGCCGCCGATCGAGAGCTGGCGGATCTTCGGGCAGGCGGCGGCTTCGGGCGTCAGCGGGATGGTGTCGGTGACCACCAGCGTGTCGAGGCGCGAGTTGGTGATGTTGCTGATCGCCTTGCCCGACAGCACCGGGTGGGTGACGTAGGCGACGACCTTGATCGCACCGGCGTCCTTGAGCGCGCCGGCGGCCTGGCCGAGCGTACCGGCGGTGTCGACCAGATCGTCGACGAGCACGCAGGTCTTGCCGCGCACGTCGCCGATGATGTTCATGACCTTGGCTTCGTTCGGGCGCGGGCGGCGCTTGTCGATGATGGCGAGGTCGGCGTCGTCGAGGCGCTTGGCGACCGCGCGCGCGCGGACCACGCCGCCGACGTCGGGCGACACGACGATCAGGTTGTCGTACTTCTGGCGCCAGATGTCGCCGAGCAGCACCGGCGAGGCGTAGACGTTGTCGACCGGAATGTCGAAGAAGCCCTGGATCTGGTCGGCGTGCAGGTCGACCGTGAGCACGCGGTTGGCGCCGCACTCGCCGATCATGTCGGCGCAGACCTTGGCCGAGATCGGCACGCGGGCGCTGCGCGGGCGACGATCCTGACGCGCGTAGCCGAAGTAGGGCACCACGGCGGTGACGCGGCCTGCCGATGCGCGCTTGAACGCATCGAGCATCATCACCAGCTCCATGAAGTTGTCGTTGGTCGGCGCGCAGGTCGGCTGGATCACGAATACGTCCTTGCCACGGACGTTCTCGAGGATCTCGACCTGCACCTCGCCATCGGAGAACCGGGTGACCGATGCCTTGCCGAGGGGAATCTTCATGTAGTTGGCAATTTCGCGAGCCAGCTGGGGGTTCGCATTGCCCGTGAAGAGCATCAACTGTGCATCGGCCATCGGAATCGATCTCGTCGCAAGGAAACTACGGTGAGCTGTTGCCTGGGCAACTTGACTTGTCGGTCGTTACCGACCGACAAGCGACGCAACCTAAAATTGGCTGGGGCGGATGGATTCGAACCGTTCGGAAGGTTCGGGATCAAAACCCGCCTTTCACCGCACTTACAAATTGGCTGGGGCGGATGGATTCGAACCGTTCGGAAGGTTCGGGATCAAAACCCGCCTTTCACCACACTTACAAATTGGCTGGGGCGGATGGATTCGAACCACCGAATGACGGGATCAAAACCCGCTGCCTTACCACTTGGCTACGCCCCAAATTTGAGAGTCTTTCTGGTGCCGGAACAACAGCCGGCCCTCAGAGGCCGCGCATTATATCCGCGAGTGGCGAGCGATTCAGCCCTTTTCCAACAAAAGCTTGCCAGTGGCTCGGAACCGCTTGACGCACGCGCTCGGCCTCGAGCAGCGAGTCGAAGGCTACGAAGCAGGAAGCCCCGGTGCCGGACATGCATGCCTTGCCGTGCGCCGACAGCCAGTCGAGCACTGCACCGACCTGCGGGTGACGCGCGCGCGTCACCGCCTCGCAGACGTTGATGCCTTCGCCGGCCTTGAAACCGGCGAGATCGATCGGCGGCCGATCGCGCTGGAGTTCGGGCGCGTCGAAGATTTCCGCTGTCGAGACCTGAACGGGCGGGGTGACGACGAGGAAGTAAGGCTCGGGCAGCTCGATGGGCCAGAGCTTCTCGCCGATGCCTTCAGCCCAGGCCGAGTGGGCGCGCACGAACACCGGCACGTCGGCGCCCAGGCGCAGGCCGATGCCGGCGATTTCGTCGTACGGAATGCCGAGGTTCCAGAGCCGGTTCAGCGCCACCAGCGTGGTCGCGGCGTCGCTCGAACCGCCGCCGAGGCCACCGCCGAACGGGATGCGCTTACGCACCCGGATATCGGCGCCCAGGCCGGCGCCGCTGATCTCGCTGAGCAGGCGCGCCGCCCTGAGGACCAGGTCCCGATCGTCCGGGATGTCGTAATTGCCTTCGACGCGCCGGCAGATGCCGTCGCCGCGCGGAGTGAAGTACAGCGAGTCGCCGTAATCGAGGAACTGGAAGACCGTCTGCAGCAGGTGATAGCCATCGGCGCGTCGGCCGGTGACATGCAGGAACAGGTTCAGCTTCGCCGGCGCGGGCCAGGCGAATTCCACATTGAAAGGATGGGTCATCGGGCAGACAACTTTGTAGCGTCAACGGGACTACGGGTTATGGTGAGCCGATCTCGGGCTGCAGATTCCAGCGGTCGATCAGCAGTTTGAGCCGTACCTGGCCGTTGTCGGCCTCGAAGCGGCGCGGGAGATCGTACTCGCCTTCGCGTCGATATTCAGAATAGGTGAGCTTCCAGCCGTTCTGGATCAGCGTCTCGAGCCGGCCCTGGGCATCGAGCGAGGGCTGCGACGGAATCCGCGGGTTCGGGACGCCGAGCGCCCAGTAGCGCAAGCCGCTGATCGGCAGCGTCCAGCCGTAGCGGTGGCGGATCCAGCCTTCGGGGTCGGCGGTCTGTTGCACGCCGTCGCTGTTGCGCACTTCGACCAGATCAGCATCGCCGCGCAGTTCCACTGCTCCGGCTCCGAAGGGCCCGGCCAGGCGCAGCTCGAAATGCCGGTCTGCGCGTTCGAGCCAGTGCAGATCGGCGCGAAAGCCGAGTTCGGCGCTCGCGGCGCGTCCGTCGACCTGGAAGGATTCGATGCCGAGGATCTGGGCCTCGTGGCGGGCATAGGCCGCGCCTTTCTCGGCCGAACTGAGCTCGCGCTGTTGCGGCGAGAGCGAGCAGCCGGCCAGCAACAGCAGCGCGGCCAGCGCCGCGACCAGTGCCTTCATGGCGACAGGCGCTTGATGGTTTCCTTGAGCACTTCGTGATCCGGGCTGCCCTTGAGTGCGTCGCTCCAGACCGCCTTGGCCTGATCGCGCTGGCCGAGCGTCCACAGTACTTCGCCGAGATGCGCGGCGATCTCCGGATCGGGCGTGATTCCATGCGCCTTTGCGAGCAGATCTTTGGCGGTCTCGGCCTTGCCGAGCTTGAAGTTGATCCAGCCGAGGCTGTCGATGATGGCCGGGTCTTCGGGCTCCAGCTTCAGCGCTTTTTCGATCAGGTCGCGCGCCTCGGGCAAGCGATCCTTGCTGCCGTTGCTGAGCATGTAGCCGAGCGCATTGAGGGCGCGCGCATCGTCGGGCTTGGCCTTCAGAATGCCGCGCAGATCGGCTTCGGCCTCGGCGCTGCGCCCGAGCTGGTCGAACACGAGCGAGCGGCCGTAGAGCAGATCGGCATTGCCGGGCAGCTCGCGCAAGCCGTCGTTGTAGGCGGCGAGCGCTTCGTCGCGGCGGCCGGCGGTCAGCAGCATCTCGCCTTCGGCGAGCAGCAGGCGCTCGCGCAACGGCGGGAACTGGTCGCGCATGCGATGCAGGGTCTCGCGCGCCTGGTCGACGCGACCGAGGCGCGTGAGCACGGCGGCGCGGCGCACGGCCGCGTCGAGTGCCTGCGGCCCGCTGCCGACCGAGTCGTAGAGCGACAGCGCGTCGTCGTAGCGCTTCTGCTGCTCGGCAATGCGACCGAGCTGGAAACGCGCGTCGGGGCCGCGATCGATGTCCTTGGACAGCTGCTCGAACTGCTTGCGCGCGCCGTCGAGATCATTGTCGTTGAGCTGGAACACGGCGAGCGCGTAGCGCGCGTCCTTGTTCTTGGCATCGGCCTTGAGGATGCGCTCGACCTGCTGGCGAGCCCGATCGCGCTGCTGCGATTCGACCAGCAGCTTGGCGTAGGCCATGCGCATGTCGGCGCTTTCCTTCGGATACTTCCGGGTCAGCGCCTCGATGCTGCGATCGGCCTCGTCGAGCTTGCCGGCGCGCACGAGCACGCCGACGAGCAGCAGCACGTTCTCGCGCGAATCCGGGTTCAGCTCGACGGCCTTGCGGATCGCGGTCTCGGCGGTATCGACCCGATCCTGGCGCAGGGCCAGCAGGGCGGTGGCGTAATAGGCGCCCGATTCCTTCGGATATTCGCTGCTCAGGCGGTCGAGCACCGCGATGGCGGTGTCGTTCTTGCCGGGTTGCTGGACCATCAGCACGCCGACGTGACGGAAGCCGTCTTCGCGACCGCCGCCGTGACCTTCGACGATGGCCTTGGCCTGCGTGTAGGCGCCTTCGACTTCGTTGCGCTGCAGGTTCATCGCGAGCAGCACTTCGCGCGGATCCATGTTGTTGGCGTCGAGCTCGAGCCAGCGCTGGGCGGCCAGCTCGACGAGATTGGCGCTGCCGGCCGTGAAGGCCAGGCCGGTCGCGCGGGCGGCGAGCGCCGGATCGTCGACCTTGCGCAGCGCGGCGAGAAATTCGGCTGCCGCCAGCCCGGGCTCGTTGCGGGCCGCGGCCATTTCGCCGGCCATGATGTGAAAGCGCGCTTCCGGATCGGTGACGGTGGCGCCCGAGGTGGATTCGGCCTCGACGGTCTGTACCGGCGCATCGTCGTCCTTCTGCGCCCAGGCGTTCGGGGCGATCGAAGTCGCCAGCAGGGCCGAAGCCAGGGTGATAGGGGCAAGGCGGCGATGCAAAGGTCGGGTCACGAAGAGTCCAAGGCGAGACTTGAAGGGTTGGCGATTCACGCGACGGCGTTCAGGCCAATCGGCATGTCCTGAGACTGTTCAATGGTAGCGTGGTTCCTGAGCCCCTTGAGCACGAATTTTGCGACGCCCGGAACAGCGCTGGCTTGTCCTAAGGGCGGGGCTGCCAGACAATAGGGGGATTCACGGATTGGCTTGCCCGGCGCTGAAGGCGCAAGGTATGTCGAAGCGGATTTCGATTCCGGGAATCGATCCCCGACCGGGGGGCGACGTCGCCTCTTCCAGATCAGGTAGCAAATGGCCCTTATCACGCTCGGGCTGAGCCACCACAGCGCGCCCGTCGAGGCTCGCGAAAGGCTCGCCTTCACCGAAGCCGACCTGCCGGCCGCGCTCGCGCGGCTGCGGGCGCTGCCCGGTGTCGAAGAGGCGGCGATCCTGTCCACCTGCAATCGCACCGAGATTCTGGCGGTCGCGCCGGTCGAGGACGAAGCCAAGCTGCTCGAGTGGTGGCGCCGCGAGCTCAACGCCCCGCACGACTATCTCAATCAGTTCGTCTATACGCATCGCGACCAGGCCGCCGTGCTGCACAGCCTGCGCGTCGCCTCGGGCCTCGACTCGATGGTGCTCGGCGAGCCTCAGATTCTCGGCCAGATGAAGCAGAGCTTCGCCACCGCGCAAAGCCAGCGCGTGCTCGGGCCGGTGCTGTCCCGCCTGTTCCAGCATGCCTTCGCGGTCGCCAAGCTCGCGCGCAGCCGCACCCAGGTCGGGGCGCATCCGGTTTCGGTCGCCTACGCCGCCGTGCAGATGGCCAAGCGCATCTTCGCGGACTTTCGCGAAACTACCGCGCTGCTGGTCGGCGCCGGTGAAACCGTGCAGCTGCTCGCGCGCCATCTGCGCGGGCAGGGCGTGGGCCGGCTGATCGTCGCCAACCGCAGTCTCGACAAGGCCGAGAAGCTCGCACGCGAGGTGCACGGCTATGCGATTCCGCTGTCCGACCTGCCGCTGTATCTGCCGGACGCCGACCTGCTGGTGTCCTCGACCGCCGCGCGCGGCCACGTGATCGAGCGCGACGCGATGGTCGCGGCGACCAAGAAGCGTCGCCGCAAGCCGGTCTTCATGATCGACCTCGCGATGCCGCGCGACATCGATCCGCGCATCGCCCAGCTCGAAGACGTCTACCTGTACACGCTCGACGACCTGCGCGACGTGGTGCAGGACAACATGAAGGCGCGCACCGAGGCGGCCAAGCAGGCCGAGGTGCTGATCGGCGAATACGCGATCGAATTCACCCGCTGGCTCGAAAGCCGCGACGCCGGCACCACCATCGCCCAGATTCGCGCCAATGCGCGCGCCCATCGCGACGAAGTGCTGGAGAAGGCGCGTCGCCGCCTGGCTTCGGGCGCTTCGGCCGAAGACGTTATGGCCTTCGTTGCCGACACCCTCAGCAACAAGCTGCTGCATGCCCCGAGCAGCAAGCTGCGCGGCGCGAGCAGTGTGGAGCAGGCCTTGCTGGTGACCGCGGCGCGTCAGCTGTTCGATCTGCCCGACGAGGACGCGTAGTCCTTCCTCGCGCGGTTTCTCAACCGCAGCGCGGCACCCGGAAGCAAGCGGAGCCGCCGTCAGGCGATAATGGGCCGATGAAGCCTTCTCTCCTGTCCAAGCTGCAGAACATGGTCGAACGCCGCGAAGAGATCGCGGGCGAGCTGTCGACGCCCGAGGTGCTCGGCGATCCGGACAAGTTCCGGCGGCTGTCGCAGGAATACGCGCAGCTCGGGCCGCTGGTCGAATCGTTCTCGGCTTACCGCAGCACGCAGGACGAGATCGAGAGCCTCGATGCGATGCTCGGCGATCCCGAGATGCGCGAGCTTGCCGAAGCCGATCTGCCGGCCGCGCGTGCCCGGCTCGAAGAACTCGAGAAATCGCTGCAGGCCTATCTGGTGCCGAGCGATCCGCTCGACGGCAACAACGTCTTCCTCGAAATCCGCGCGGGTACCGGCGGCGACGAGGCCGCGATCTTCGCGGGCGACCTGCATCGCATGTACAGCAAGTACGCCGAAGCGCGCGGCTGGCAGCTCGAAGTGCTGTCGCTGTCCGAAGGCGAGCACGGCGGCTACAAGGAAATCATCAGCCGCATCGCCGGCTTCGGCGCGTATTCGCAGCTCAAATTCGAGAGCGGCGCGCATCGCGTGCAGCGCGTGCCGGAGACCGAGGCGCAGGGACGCATCCACACCTCGGCCGCGACCGTCGCGGTGCTGCCCGAGATCGAAGAAACACAGGCCATCGAGATCAATCCGGCCGATCTGAAAGTCGACACGTATCGCGCGTCCGGAGCGGGCGGCCAGCACGTCAACAAGACCGAATCGGCGATCCGCATCACGCACATCCCGAGCGGCGTCGTCGTCGAATGCCAGGAAGAGCGCAGCCAGCACAAGAACCGCGCGAAGGCGATGGCGCTGCTCGCGTCGCGGCTGCTCGATGCCGAGCGCAGCAGGCAGCAGGGCGATGTTGCGGCCACGCGCAAGAAGCTGGTCGGCTCGGGTGACCGCTCCGAGCGCATCCGCACCTACAACTTTCCGCAAGGCCGCGTGACCGATCACCGCATCAATCTGACGCTGTATCAGCTCGAACGCGTGATGGAAGGCGAGCTAGACGGCGTGATCGTGCCGTTGCTCAACGAGCATCAGGCCGAGCTGTTGGCCGAGCTCGGTGAGTGAAGCGACTCGCATGACCATGGCCGAGGCGCTCGCCAGCGGCAAGGCGCGCTTGGCGCCGTGCTCCGACTCGGCGCGGCTCGATGCCGAATGGCTGCTGGCCGACGTGCTCGCGATTTCGCCGGGCGCTTTGCCGGCGCGCAGCCGGCAGGCGCTCGATGAGGCGCAGCGCACTCGTTACGAGCAACAGCTTGCAAGGCGCGAGCAGGGCGAGCCGGTCGCTTATCTGCTGGGGACTCAAGGCTTTTGGACGCTCGATCTGCAGGTGAGTCCGGCGGTGCTGATTCCGCGTCCGGATACCGAGCTGCTCGTCGAATGGTCGCGCGCCATGTTGCCGCCGAAGGCTGAAGCGGAGGTTGCCGATCTCGGCACCGGTAGCGGCGCGATCGCGCTCGCGATTGCGCGCGAATGCCCGAAAGCGCGCGTGCTCGCGACCGATGTGTCGCAAGCCGCGCTGGACGTGGCCGAGCGCAATGCGCGGCTCAACCACATCGCCAATGTGCGCTTTGCTCAAGGCAGCTGGTTCGAGCCGCTGACCGATGAGCGCTTCGACCTGATCGTTTCGAATCCGCCCTACATCGCGGCCGGCGATCCGCACCTGCCCGCGCTGCGCCACGAGCCGCTGTCCGCGCTGACCGATGGCGCAGACGGCTTGAACTGTTTGCGTGAAATCGTCGCGGGTGCGCGAGCGCACCTGAAGCCGGGCGCCTGGCTGCTGGTCGAGCACGGCTACGATCAGGCTGCGGCCGTTCGTGAGTTGTTCGCGCAGGCGGGCTATTTGGATGTGCAGACGCGCCGCGATCTCGGTGGCAACGAGCGAGCGAGCGGCGGGAGACTCGGCGCGTGAGCAATCTTTCGCGCTATCGCCGCCAGATCGTGCTGCGCGAAGTCGGCGTCAACGGCCAGCAGCTGCTGCGCGATTCGAGCGTGCTCGTGATCGGGCTCGGCGGGCTCGGCAGCGCGGCCGCCCCGTACCTGGCCGGTGCCGGAATCGGGCGACTGCTGCTGTCCGATCTCGATCGCGTCGACCTGAGCAACCTGCAGCGGCAGACGCTGTACCGCCAGGCCGATGTCGGCCGCGACAAGCTCGCGGCGGCCGCCGAAACGCTGCGCGCGCTGAACCCCGAATGCGAGCTCGACCTGCTGCCTGGCCCGCTGTCCGACGCGGCCTTGCTCGCGGCCGCGCGCGAGGCCGATGTGGTGCTCGACTGCACCGACAATTTCCCCACGCGCTTTGCGATCAACCGCGCCTGCGTGGCCGCGCGCAAGCCGCTCGTTTCGGGCGCCGCGATCCGCTTCGAAGGCCAGCTCGCGGTGTTCGACCTGCGTCGCGGCGGACCGTGCTACGCCTGCCTCTACGCCGAAGGCGGCGAAGCCGCCGAAACCTGCGAGGAGGCCGGCATTCTCGGCCCGGTGGTCGGCACCATCGGCAGCCTGCAGGCGCTCGCGGCGATCAAGCTGCTGCTCGGCCAGGATGCCGAAGCCGGTACGCTGCGGCTCTGGAACGCACTCGATCGCCAGCAGTGGCGCACGCTCAATCTCCGTCGTGAACTGCGGTGCCCCGCCTGTGGCGATGCACGCGGCGACAAACCCCACGAATCGAACCTCTAGGCCATGAACCCAGACCTGCTCGTCCCGCGCCGCCTCGCCATCCAGATCCTGCACGAGGCCCAGATCGCCCAGCCCAATCCGATACACGGCTGGGTCTACGAGCGCGGCGGGCGTCCAGCGGTGTTCCGGCTCGCGGCCGCCGACATGGGAACCCACCGTGCGGACGAAGACCTGTGGGCGCGGCTGTGGTCCAACCCGACCTCGCCGGCGGTACCGCAGGCGAACGAATTGCGCGAAGGCATCCTGAACCTCGTCGTCTCGCTCAACACCAAGGGCGTGCTCGAGATGCGCGCCTGGGAGCTCGAGTCGGGTTTGCCTGTCGAACGTGTGTTGAGGGTTGAGGACTAGGTCTCTCCCATGGGTACAACCGTCGAGCAGCCGGTCCGGTTAAATTGCAGGATGCACCGCGCACGCCTCCGTTCAGCCCCCGGCCATCGCGCCTAATTCGTGAGATCAATGGACCGAGACGTCATATTCGTGGTGGACGATCAAACGTCCAATATCGAGGTCGTTACCGCGCTGCTCGAGCGCGCGAACTACGAGGTGGTGCCCGCGCTGTCGGGTGAAGAGGTGCTCGAGCACTGCCTGCGCCGCACGCCGAGCCTGGTGTTGCTCGACATGCGCATGCCGGTGATGGACGGCTTCGAAGTCTGCGAGCACCTGCGCGCGAACCCGCGCACCGCCGACGTGCCGATCATCTTCCTGACCGCCGCGCGCGAGCGCGAAAGCGTGATCCAGGGTTTCCAGCATGGGGCGGTCGACTACGTCACCAAGCCTTTCGTCGCCGAAGAACTGCTCGCCCGCGTGAAGACGCACGTCGAACTCAAGCGCGCGCGCGATCATCTCGCGCTGGTCGCGCAGGAGCGTGCCGACCTCACCCAGATCGTCGCGCACGATCTCAAGAACCCGCTGTCGAGCATCCTGTTCGCGGTCGATCTGCTCGAACGCGGCAAGGACAGCCCCGAGAAGATGGCGGCCGAGGTGCGCGAGTCCGCCAAGCATTGCCTGAGCTTCATCGACAGCTATCTCGGCCGCTGGGCCAAGTCGCAGGACCTGCGCAAGGTCGAGATCACGCCCTTGCGACTTGCCCCGGTGGTGCGCGGCACGGTCGACAGCTTCGCGTTGCTGTCGCAGGAGCGCGAGATGAAGGTGAGCGCCGACATCGTCGAAGACCCCGAAGTGCTCGGCAACGCGACGGCGATCCGCCACGTGCTCGAAAACCTGATCTCGAACGCGCTGCGCTACGCCCCGCGCGGTAGCGAAGTGACGGTGCGCTGCGAGACCGGGCGCTCGGGCATGGCCCGCGTGTCGGTGGCCGATCGCGGCCCCGGTGTGCCGCGCGAACGCCAGCAGCAGCTATTCAAGCGCTACGTGCGCCTGCAGGCCGACTCCGAAGTGCAGCATGCGAGCGGCCTGGGCCTGGCGATTTCGAAGGAGGAGATCACGCGCATGTCCGGACACCTCTGGTACGAGGATCGCGAGAACGGCGGCGCCGTGTTTTCGTTCGTGCTGCCGCTGGCCGGCAAGGCTGCTCCGCGGCCTTGACCGCGGCAACGCGCTGATCACGCGGCGCCGGGCCAACACGCTTCGCCCGCCTTACTTCACAGCGCTTCGCGCGTGAAGGAATGTTCCATGTAGTCGCAGTGCGTCCATTTGACGCGCAGTTCGAGCGGCGGCTTGTCCTTGAGCCCGGCCGGAACGGTGACGGTGCATTCGAGGCTCACTTCGCCTTCTTCGCCGAACAGATGCGTCTTGCTGCCCTCGTCGCAGCCCGCCAGCGGGGTGCCATCGAGCGCGACCAGATCGGCCTGGGTGTCGTCATGGCCACCCGAAAAGCCCACCTTGAAGCGATAGCGAAGCGGCTGCTCCGCACCTTGGAGCGGACACTTGAGGTCGATCGAACTGTAGGTCTTGTTCGGCACGTCGCACTGCACCGCGTCGGCCGCTGTGGCCGAGAGCGACCAGGCCGAGAACATCAGCATGGCGATGGCATTCTTCATGGGTTGCTGCCCTGGATCCCGTCGTTTCCCGCGCGAACCGCGGACTCGCCATTAGATCGGGGGCGTGTGTCGTTTTCGTGGCGCCCGCCTGCGCCTGCACGATCTCGGGATAGCGCTCAGGCGGTCGCGGCGCCTTGGGCCGGCAGTCGCAGCGAAAAGCAGGCGCCGGTGTTGGGACCGTCGCTGCTGATGTCGAGCCGGCCGCCATGCAGGCGTGCCACTTCGCGCGCGATGCGCAGCCCGGTGCCGAGACCGCCGGGGTTGACGCCGGGCGCAGCGGCGACGGAAGCGCGCAAGGCCGCGAGCTTGTTCGCATCGAGCCCGCGACCGCTGTCGCGAACGCGAAGGTTCAGCGCGCCGGCCTCGCTCTGCAGTTCGACATCGATGCGTCCGCCCTTGGGCGTGAACTTGATCGCGTTCGCGAGCAGGTGATGCAGCGATTGCTGCAGGCGCCCGGCGTCGGCCTGGATCGTCGCGGGGACCGCGCCGGGCGTGTAATGCACCTCGATCTTGCGGGCCTCGGCCTGCTGCCTGAGCCCGGTGATCGCGGCGCTGACGACGGGTGCCGGATCGACGGTCTCGATCTCGAGCTCGAGCGTTCCGGCCTCGAGCCGCGACACGTCGACGAGGTCGGACAGCATCTGCGCCTGCGCCTTGGCGTTGCGCTCGATCGCCTGCAGGCCCTGGGTGAAATCGGCCTCGCGAGGCTGGCGCACGAGAATGTCGGCCCAGCCCAGGATCGCGTTGAGCGGCGTGCGCAGGTCGTGCGAGAGCGTCGACACAAACTGGTCGCGTACCCGGCGCGCGTTTTCGCTTTCGCGGCGTGCCGCGCCGGTCTGCAGCAGGCTCATGACCACGGTGCGCAGTACCGATTCGTCGATCGGCCAGGGCAGGTGGGGGATTTCCGACGCATCGGCAGTTTCGCTGCCGATGCAGAGGCTCATCGCCGCCGCCGCTTCGCAGTTCGGCGAGCAGCGGCCCAGGCTGATGTACAGATCGGCCTCGCTGCCGTCGACGCGCTGCAGTTGCCAGCGGCTTAGCCATGCATCGACGAGCCCGAGCATCTCCGCGTCCTCGCCGCTCAGCGCGACACGGCCCGTCTGCTCAATCGCAGGGGCGGTTGCTGAGGCGGTGGTCGAGTCGGGCATCGTAAGTCTTGGCGGCGCCAAACGGCGGCTGTGAAGAACTTTCTGGTCGGTCGAGAGCTTAGGCGTCTTAAGTGAATGAAGGCCGTCCGGACGCCGCCTGCGCGCTACGCGAACGCGACTCAGTGGCGGAAGTGGCGCATGCCCGTGAACACCATCGCCATGCCGGCCTCGTTGGCTGCGGCGATGACTTCGGCGTCGCGCATCGAGCCGCCCGGCTGGATCACCGCCGAGATGCCGGCCGCCGCGGCCGCGTCGATGCCGTCGCGGAACGGGAAAAAGGCGTCGCTGGCCATTACCGAGCCGCGCACTTCGAGCTTCTCGTCGGCGGCCTTGATGCCGGCGATCCTGGCGCTGTAGACGCGGCTCATCTGGCCGGCGCCGACGCCGATGGTCTGGCGGTTCCTGGCGTAGACGATAGCGTTGCTCTTGACGTACTTGGCGACCTTCCAGGCGAAGATCAGGTCGTCGATCTCGGCCGGTGTCGGTGCGCGCTCGGTGACGATTTTGAGATCGTCGGCCGTGATCATGCCGCGGTCCGCGGTCTGGATCAGCAGGCCGGAGCCGACGCGGCGCGAGTCGTTGCCCGGATGCGCGGCGCGCAGGTCGCCGTTCTCCGGCGGCGGAATCAGCAGCACGCGCACGTTGGCCTTGGCCGCGAAGGCCGCGAGCGCCTCGTCGTCGTAGCCCGGCGCGAGCACCACTTCGACGAACTGGCGGCCCGTGATGCTGCGCGCGGTTTCGCCGTCGACCGGACGGTTGAACGCGATGATGCCGCCGAAGGCCGAAGTCGGGTCGGTCTGGAAGGCGAGCTCGTAGGCGCGGCCGATGCCGTCGAGGCTCACGGCGACACCGCAGGGGTTGGCGTGCTTGACGATCACGCAGGCCGGCTTGACGAAGCTGCGCACACATTCCCAGGCGGCGTCGGCATCGGCGATGTTGTTGAAGCTCAGTTCCTTGCCCTGCAGCTGGCGAAAGGTGGCGAGCGTGCCGGGCGCCGGATACAGGTCGCGATAGAACGCGGCGCTCTGGTGCGGGTTCTCGCCGTAGCGCAGGTCCATGACCTTCACGAAGCGGCCGTTGACCTGGCCCGGAAAGGCCTCGCGCGAGGCGATTTCGCTCTGCGTGTCGTCGAGCTTGACCGAGGACAGGAAATCGCTGATCGCACCGTCGTAGTTCGACACGTGATTGAACGCGGTCACCGCGAGTTCGAAGCGACGCGCTTTGGTCACGCCGCCGGCCTGCCGCAGCTCGGCGAGCAGGCCCTGGTACTGCGAGGGCTCGGTCAGGATCGCGACGTGCGCCCAGTTCTTCGCGGCGGCGCGCAGCATCGCCGGGCCACCGATGTCGATGTTCTCGATCGCGTCCTCGAGCGAGACGCCGGGCTTGGCGACGGTCTTCTCGAACGGATAGAGGTTCAGCACCACGAGATCGATCGCGTCGATGCCATGCTGGGCCATGACCGCGTCGTCCTGGCCGCGACGGCCGAGAATGCCGCCGTGGATCTTCGGATGCAGCGTCTTGACGCGGCCGTCCATGATCTCGGGGAAGCCCGTGTGCTGGCTCACTTCCGTCGCCGCGATGCCGTGGTCGACGAGCAGCTTGTAGGTGCCGCCGGTGGAGAGCAGTTCGACGCCGAGTGCGTGCAACTGCTGGGCGAGGTCGACGACGCCGGTCTTGTCCGAGACGGAAATCAGGGCGCGGCGGATCGGGCACAGCCCGGTGGAGGTGACAGTGCTCATGGTCGGGCCTTCGACAGCAAAAAATGAAGAATCGGTGAGTGAGTCGGCGCCCGATTCATGTCGTCTCGAGAGCGCCCGACGGTCGACTCAGTGTTCGGGCTTCGCGGTGATGCGGTGCTGGCGCAGCTTCTTGCGCAAGGTGGCGCGGTTGAGGCCGAGCATTTCGGCGGCACGCGATTGGTTGTGGTCGCAATAACGCAAGGTGGCGCGCAGCAGCGGCGGTTCGATCTGGCCGAGGATCATTTCGTAGAGTTCGGCCGGCGCATGACCGTTGAGGCTGCTGAAGTAGTCGTCCAAGCACTCCGACACCGAATGGCTGAGCGGTTTGATGTCGTGAGACGACTTGTAAGCAGACATGCGCGGCCCTCGGGCACTACAACTGACTTTCCTGACGGCGAGAACATCCGCCCGGGTCATGTTTTTGGGGGCGCGAATGATAGCGCCAAGTCTGGACCGAAAAAAGCCAGCACCGAAATGTGGCGACGATGTTAAAGCCGGCGTTTTTTTCGGCTCAACTCTCGAGTTCCGCGGGGCTCGGTAAATCAAGGCCTCGCGTCGCGAGCTGCTCCGAAATGAAGCGTGACCAGACCGCGTCGGGCGTCCATACCGAATACAGATCGCGCGCAGCGTCGGCCAGGTTCACGCTGCGATGCAGCACGCGCCACAGGAACACGAAAGCCGAGACGCGCAGGTTGAGCGCGCAGTGCACGAGGCGGCGACGATCGCCGAGCTGATCCATGAGCACGCGAAAGCGTTCGAAGTCTGCGGCTGTCGGATTCGCCCACTCGATCGGTAGCCAGTGGTAGTCCATGCCGGCGGCGCGCACGAGATCGCCTTCGTTGGCGAGGAAGTTCGGCGAGGTCGGCATCGCCAGATTGATGACGGCGGTGAAGCCGCTGCCCGCGAGTACCGGGAAATGTTCGGGACGTGGCTGGCCGGCCGTGAGCAGTTCCGGGCCCAGGCGACGCGGGCTGATCATCGCCGGCATGCGGCAGCGGCCGGCCAGGCGGGTCCAGCCGTCGCGGCTGACGTCGGGTTCGAATTCGATCCAGGCCTCGTAGGCGCTGCGCACTTCGTCGGCCTGGCGATCAAGCAGGCCGGCGAGCACGATCCAGCCGCCCTGGCGCACGCTGGAGCACAGCAGCGGGGCGAGCGAGATCAGCGGCTTGGCGAGAATGTTGGCGAGCACCAGATCGGCCGGGAACGGCGTGACCGATTCTTCCGGCGGCACCGTGGTGAGCCGGGCGGCGACGCCGTTGGCGGCCGCATTGTCCTGTGACGCCTGGATCGCCTGCGGATCGATGTCGTAGCCGATGGCGCTCGCGGCCCCGAGCTTGAGCGCGGCGATCGCCAGGATGCCCGAGCCGCAACCGTAGTCGAGCACGCGCCAGTGATTGATTTCGTGCGTCGCCAGCCAATCGAGGCACAGCGCAGTCGACGGATGGGTGCCGGTTCCGAACGCCAGGCCCGGATCGAGCAGCAGGGTTACCGCGCCGGGCTCTTCGATCTTCTTCTCGTGCGGGCAGACCCACAGGCGATCGCCGAACTTGATCGGCGGACAATCCTTGAGCCAGACGCGCACCCAGTCGCGATCCTCGACGAGCTCGGTTTCGATCTTCAGGTGATCGCCATCGGGCAACTGCTCGGCCAGGGCTTCGAGCACCGGCGCGATGTCGGTCTGCTCCGCGAACAGGCCGAGCGTGACCGTATTGGTCCATAGCGGGGTTTCACCCGGCGCGGGTTCGAGCACCGGATCGTCCTCGGCATCGACGAAGCTCACGGCCGATGCGCCTTGAGCCTGCAGGATCTCGTCGGCGAACTCGGGGTATTCGGTGTGGATGCGCAGCTGGAGCCAGGCCATTTTTGCGGGGGACGGGGAACGAGAGACGGGAGACGTTACAGCAGCGGCATCGCGTTAACCAACACTTCTCGATGCCTCAAGCTTTTACGTCTCCCGTCTCCCGTCTCCCGTCTCCCGGCTTTTATTCCGTCTGCCACTCCGCGAGCATGTCCGCCAGATAGTGAATGTTGTGCTCGCCGCGCTGGAACACCTTGTCGGCCATGATCCGGCGCTGCAGGTTGATGTTGGTCTCGATGCCCTCGATGATCATCTCGGACAGCGCCACCTGCATGCGCGCGATCGCCGACTGGCGCGTGTTGCCCCAGCAGATCAGCTTGCCGATCATCGAGTCGTAATGCGGCGGCACGCGATAGCCCGCGTAGATGTGCGTATCCATGCGCACGCCCGGTCCGCCCGGCGGATGGTACTTGGTGATGGTGCCGGGCGAGGGCACGAAGGTGCGCGGGTTCTCGGCGTTGATGCGGCATTCGATCGCGTGACCGCGCATGCGGATGTTGCCCTGCTTCTTCGTCAGCGGCTTGCCGTCGGCGATGCGGATCATCTCGCGAATCAGGTCGACGCCGGTGACCATCTCGGTCACCGGGTGCTCGACCTGGATACGCGTGTTCATTTCGATGAAGTAGAACTGTCCCTGGTCGTAGAGGAACTCGAAGGTTCCCGCGCCGCGATAGCCGATGCGCTTGCAGGCCTCGACGCAGAGCTGGCCGATCTGGTCGCGCTGCTCGTCGGTGACGCCCGGAGCGGTGCATTCCTCGACCACTTTCTGGTTGCGGCGCTGCATCGAGCAGTCGCGCTCGCCGAGATGGATCGCGTTGCCCTGGCCGTCGGCAAGCACCTGCACTTCGACGTGGCGCGGCGTCTCGAGATATTTCTCGAGGAACACCGTCGCATCCTTGAACGCATTGAGCGCCTCGGTGCGCGCGATGCCGATCTTGTCGATCAGCTCGGCCTCGGTCTTGACCACCTGCATGCCGCGACCGCCGCCACCGGATGCCGCCTTGATCAGCACCGGATAGCCGACCTTGGCCGCGATCGCGAGGCACTCCTCGTCGTTCTCGGGCAGGGCGCCGTCGGAGCCCGGCACGCACGGCACGCCGGCCGCGATCATCTCGGCCTTGGCGTTGGTCTTGGAGCCCATCAGGCGGATGGTTTCCGCGCGCGGACCGATGAAGCGGAAGCCCGAGCGCTCGACGCTTTCGGCGAAGTCGGCATTCTCGGACAGAAAGCCGTAGCCCGGGTGGATCGCGTCGGCCTGCGTGACCTCGGCGGCGCTGATGATGGCCGCCATGTTGAGGTAGCTCTTCTGCGCGGCCGGCGGGCCGATGCAGACGGCTTCGTCGGCCAGCAGCACGTGCTTGAGGTCGCGGTCGGCCTGCGAATACACGGCCACCGTCTTGATGCCCATTTCGCGGCAGGCGCGCAGGATGCGCAGCGCGATCTCGCCGCGGTTGGCGATCAGGATTTTCTTGATGTCTTTCATGGCGCGATGCAGCCCATCGGCTTCGTCATGGGGGCGCTTACTCGATGACGAAGAGCGGCTGGTCGAATTCCACCGGGCGCTCGTTGTCGACCAGGATGTCGACGACCACGCCGGCGCGATCGGATTCGATCTGGTTGAGCATCTTCATCGCCTCGATGATGCAGAGCGTCTGGCCGACCTTGACGGTCTGGCCCACTTCGACGAACGACTTGGCGTTGGGCGACGGCGAGCGATAGAAGGTGCCGACCATCGGCGCGCGGACCACGTGTCCGCTCGGCTTCGGCGCTTCGGCCGGGGCGGGCGCAGCGGCCGGTGTGGCAGCGGGAGCTGGGGCGGCGGCTGGAGCGACGGCTGGCTGGGCGGCCGGAGCGGCGGCCGATGCGATGTATTGCACCGGCGCGGTCTGGCGGCTGATGCGCACCGATTCCTCGCCTTCGCGCACTTCGAGCTCGGAAATTCCGGACTGCTCGACGAGCTCGATCAGCGTCTTGATTTTTCTGAGATCCATTGTGATGTCTCTTCCCCTTAAATTTGACTGTGCAGCTCAGGTGTTGTTGGACAGGCGCGCATGCGCGGCCTGTAGCGCCAGGCTGTAGCCCTGGGCGCCGAGGCCCAGGATCACGCCCGCCGCGACGTCGGACAGATACGAGTGATGGCGGAAGCGCTCTCTCGCATGCACGTTGGAGAGATGAATTTCGATGAACGGGATGCAGACCCCGAGCAGGGCGTCGCGCAGGGCGATGCTGGTGTGCGTGTACGCGCCGGGGTTGATCAGGATGAAACCGACTTTTTCATCGCGTGCCCGGTGGACCCGATCGACCAGGGCGCCTTCATGGTTGCTCTGGAAGACCGACAGCTGATGGCCGAGTGCCTGGGCTTCGCGAGCCAGCTGGGTCTCGATGTCGGCGAGCGTGGTCGAGCCGTAGACCTCGGGCTCTCGCGTGCCGAGCAGATTCAGATTGGGGCCATTCAGCAGCAGCAGATGGCTCACGTGGCGATGGTCCGTGGTCGAGAGAACCGGATTCTGCCCTAGCTCTTGGCAAAAAGCCAAATTGCCAGATTTTGCCTACACGATGGGCGCCGATGGCATGGATTTAGCCGCAGGTTGGCCGTAGCGCCACTCGACCGCTCGTTCAACCGGCCTTCGGAAGATGGCTTGCGATGAGCTTTTCGAGCTCATCCCGCTCGAACTCGCCATGCTTGCGGAACACGATTTCTCCATTCGCATCAATCAGAACGGAGTATGGAAGCGCCCCGAGCGTGTCGCCGAGCGCCTGCATCGCATCGACGATTTCGGCGTCGCCGACGAGCACCGGGTACGGGATGCCGAGCTGCGGCGCCTTGTTGCGCACGGCCTCCGGAGTATCCATCGCCGGGCCGACGATCTGCAGGCCCTGTTCGCCGAAGCGGGTCTGCATGTCGATCAGCATCGGAATTTCCTTGAGGCAGGGCGTGCACCAGGTCGCCCAGAAATTCACCAGCACGAGCTTGCCGCGAAATTCCGCGAGCGTGCGCGGCTGGCCGGTCAGGTCGGGCAGCGAGATCGCGGGCGCCTGGCCGCCCGGCTCGTCGATGACGGTGGGGCTCGCGAGATAGCGATAGGCGCCGTAGCCGCCGGCGGCCGCGACCACGCCCAGGCCGAGCACCACGGCCAGCTGCGAGAACTTGCGTGACATCAGTTGAGCTTCTCCACGGTCAGGATGCGGGTCTGCGGCGGATAGCAGACGCGGTTTTCGGCACAGCCTTGGTAACGGACGCGAACCTGCTGCGGCGCGTTGGCGACCGCGGCGCGTGCGAGCACGCTACCGCGCAGCACGCGCACGTCGCCGAAGTGGTCGTCGTGATGCGGCTCGCCATCGGGAAGCTTGAGCTTGCCGAGCCTGGCGCTCGCGGGCTGCAGGGCCTCGAGGCTGAGCTTGTCGCGATACACATAGACGCCTTTGGCGGCTTCGAGGCCGACGCTGAGCTCGCCGTTCTGCCAGACCGCGGCCTGCACCTGAATCGCCTCGTCGGCGGGCAGCAGATCGTCGTCGGTTTTGGGCTTTAGCCAGTCGACGGCGGCCGCCGGCATCGGGGTCGCCATCGACAGCGAGCCGATCAGCAGACCGGCGACCAGGCTCAGAGTGTGTTTTCGAGAACCCATGCGAGATAAGGCGTGTGTGCGGGCGTGAGCTTGACCGCGACGATTTCGGGAAGTTCGTAAGGATGATGGTCGAGCACGAAGGCCTTGAGCGCTTCGAAGCGCGATTCGGCGGTCTTGATCAGCATCAGCGACTCGTCATCGCTTCGCACTTCGTTGTTCCAGCGATAGATCGAGCGCACGGTCGGCACGATGTTCACGCAGGCGGCGAGGCGGGCGTCGACGAGCTGGGCGGCGAGGGGCTCGGCGCGCTCGGGTGGACAGCTCACGGTGACCATGAGCACAGCTTCGGATGCTTCGGTGCTCATGGCGTTGTTGGGGAGGCCAAACCAGGACAGCACGCATTGTAGAAGCCATGGGCGCGCCGCGTCACAACGCCGCTTTGCCGTGATCAGTTCTTCTCGACGAATTCGGTGCCGAACGGCAGTTCCAGCGACAGGCCGATGTTGGTCGAGCCGTCGCGCGGCTTGTTCGGATCGATGCGTGGCCAGCTGTAGCCCGCGGCCCACTCCAGATACATCCTCCGCTTGAGGAACGGATGGCGGAACAGGATGCGCGCCCCGTATTCGTAGAGCGGCTCGGGCTCGTCGGTTTCGCCACGGATGAACGCTTCGTAGGCCAGGCCACGCCGGTAGTTGAGGTTTTGGTAGAGCACCAGCGAGTTGCGCCAGTTGAGTCCTTCGCTGCGCTCGGAGATGGTGCCGATGGTGTACCAGCGCAGCAGGTGCTTGGGCGTCAGCACGTGGCTGAAATCGAAGTTCTGGGTGATGCCGAAGCCATCGCGCGTGTTCCAGAACGGGGTTGTGCGCAGGTAGGCGACGTCATTGTCATCCGAGTAGAGCATGTAGCGAACGCGCGATTGCACGAACGCGCGAGGCGAGGTCGCCCCGCGCACGCCCACGCGAAACTGCGTCTGCAGGTTGGTGCTGGAAGGCAAGGCATAGCCAAGGCCGGCGAGCCATTGGTTCTGGCCGTCGAGCGTCGGAAAGGTATCGCGCAGTTCGGAGGTCTCGGTTCGGCCGCGCACGAAGTCTTCGTCGCTGTCGCGGCCGATGAAGGCTGAAAGCCGGTCTTCCATCGTCGGCAGGTCGAACTCGACGCGCATGCGCATGCGCGAGTTGTAGCCGTCGAACTCCGACCAGGTGTTGTTGAGCTGCACGAAACCGTGCGTGCGCTTGGCTGCTTCGACGTCGCCGCCTTCGTCGCCGAACAGGCCGTCGAGCCACAGCGCGGCGGTGCAGGTGCGCTTCTGCAGCATCACGCGCGTGTCGTCGATCACCGGCACTTCGTCTTCGCTTTGGAATTCGCAGGGGTTGTTGCGTTTGCGCTCGTCCTTGAGCCGGCGCTTACGTTCTTCCTTCTCGGCTTTGGCCTGCTCGGCCGCGATCGCTTCAGGGGAGCCGGGCTCTGGCTTGTGGCGGAACACTGAGCAGGCGTTCAACAACGCGAGACAGCCGAAGATCACCAGCAGGCGTTGCCATACGAGCCGTCCAGGACGATACGACGCGCACAGGCTGCGTGATGACTGGCCCCTCATTCCCCCTGTGTCCTCCTCGTTGTGACTCTGGCTACCGGTATCGATGACCGGTTTTCGGTCCTGCCGACCGCGCGAGTCTGAATCGGCCGGCTTGATCCGGGCTGAAGATCGGACCAACGGCGGATGCGAGTCCAGCGAGGGGCAGGCTGGGCGTTTTCCCGGCAGGTTCGATCGCCGTTGCAGGCCTAGAATCTCACGACACTATCGAGGAGCGCCGTCGTGACCGACTCCAGCGAATTCGTCGTCAGCCGTCCCGCGCCGTTGCGCGACGCTCTTTTCACCGCCATCACCTCGGCCTGGCTGGCCGATGAAACCAGCTTGTTGCACCGGCTTTGCGCCCTGGCCGAGCTGCCCGCGGAGCGCGCCGCGGCCGTGCAGGCGCAAGCGGTCGACTGGGTCCGGCGCGTGCGCGCGAGGCGCGACGATCAGAGCCCGCTCGATGCCTTCATGCGCCAGTACGATCTGTCGTCCGAAGAAGGTGTGCTGCTGATGTGCCTGGCCGAGGCGCTGCTGCGCATTCCGGACGACGACACCGCCGAAGCGCTGATCGCCGACAAGCTCGCGGGCGCCGACTGGGAAAGGCATCTCGGTCGCAGCGACTCGCTGTTCGTCAATGCCTCGACCTGGGGCCTCATGCTCACCGGCAAGATCGTGCGGGTAGCGCCGCAGACCGAAGGCAATTTCAAGTCGGCGATGAACCGTCTGATCGGCCGATCGAGCGAACCGGTGATCCGGCTCGCGGTACGCCAGGCGATGAAGCTCATGGGGCATCAGTTCGTGATGGGGCGCACGATCGCCGAGGCGCTCAAGAACACGCGCGATCGCGATCAGATCCGCTACCTGCATTCCTTCGACATGCTCGGCGAAGCCGCACTCACGCAGGCCGATGCGGATCGCTATTACCAGGCGTATCGCGATGCGATCGTGGCGATCGGCAGTCGAGCCGATTCGAACCGCGACGGTGATGTGGCCGAAAGACCGGGCATTTCGATCAAGCTCTCGGCGCTGCATCCGCGCTACGAGTTCGCCAAGCGCGAGCGCGTGCTCGCCGAACTCACGCCGCGCCTGCTGGTGCTCGCGCAGATGGCGCGCGAGCAGAACATCGGCCTGACCGTCGATGCCGAAGAAGCCGATCGGCTCGAACTGTCGCTCGACGTGATCGTGCCGGTGTTCCTCGATGCCTCGCTGGCCGGCTGGAGCGGCTACGGCCTGGCCGTGCAGGCCTTCCAGAAGCGCGCGCCGGCCGTGATCGACTGGCTCGAATCGGTCGCACGCAAGGCGGGCCGCAAGCTCGCGGTTCGGCTCGTCAAGGGCGCGTACTGGGACACCGAGGTCAAGCGCAGCCAGGAGCAGGGCTTGCCGGGCTATCCGGTGTTCACGCGCAAGCCCAACACCGATGTCGCGTATCTGGCCTGCGCACGCAAGCTGCTCGCGGCGCGCGACGTGTTCTACCCGATGTTCGCGACGCACAACGCGCACACGATCGCGGCCGTGCGCAGCTTCGCGGGCGATGAGCATGCGGCGCGAGCCGCAGCGGGTTATGCAGCCTCCGTCTCGACGGCGGCGTCAGGCTATGAGTTCCAGCGCCTGCACGGCATGGGCGAGGCGCTCTACGAAGTCGTGCGCGAGCAATGGCCGGTGCCTTGCCGCGTCTATTCGCCGGTCGGCTCGCACGAAGACCTGCTGCCGTATCTCGTGCGTCGCCTGCTCGAGAACGGAGCCAACACTTCGTTCGTCAATCGCATCTTCGACGAGCAGGCGCCGCCCGAATCGCTGGTCGCCGATCCGGTTGCGCAGGTCGCCGAGTTGCCGGTCAAGACCCATCCGAGTCTGCCGCTGCCGCGCGATCTCTACGGCGCCGCCCGACGCAATTCGGAAGGCTTCAACTTCGCCGACGAAGCGGGCGTGGCGGCGCTCGCGCAGGCGCTGCGTTCGGCTGCGGTTCCGACGCAGGCCGCGTCCCTGCTCGCCGAGGGTTTGCCGAACTCCGGGCCGCGTTATGCGATCACCGATCCGTCGGACCGCCGTCGTCGCTTCGGCGAATGGATGGCGCTCGACGTCGCCACGGTGCCGGCGGTGCTGTCGGCCGCGGCAAGAGCGCAACCGGCCTGGGCTGCGACGCCGGTCGCGCTGCGCGCCGATGCGCTCGATCGCGCCGCCGACCGGCTCGAAGCGCGTCGCGCCGAATTCCTGCACCTGCTCGTGCGCGAAGCCGGCAAGACCTTGCCCGACGCGATGGCCGAAGTGCGCGAGGCCGCCGATTTCCTGCGCTACTACGCGACACATGCGCGTCGTCTGTTGTCGACGCCCGAAGTCATGAACGGCCCCACCGGCGAACACAACGAACTGCAGCTGCATGGCAAGGGCGTGTTCGTCTGCATTTCGCCATGGAACTTCCCGCTCGCGATCTTCACGGGCCAGATCGCGGCCGCGCTGGTCTGCGGCAATGCGGTGGTCGCCAAGCCGGCCGAGCAGACCAACCTGATCGCGGTGCAGATGGTGCGCCTGCTGCACGAGGCCGGCGTGCCGGCCACCGTGCTGCAATGCGTGCTCGGCGACGGCGAGGTCGGCGCCGCGCTGTGCGCCGGCGTGGGCATCGCCGGCGTGGTGTTCACCGGCTCGGTCGAAGTGGCGCAGGCCATCAATCGCCAGCTCGCCGCAAGGCCCGGCGCGATCGCCACGCTGATCGCCGAAACCGGCGGCCAGAACGCGATGATCGTCGATTCGTCCGCCTTGCCCGAGCAGGTCGTCAAGGACGCGATCGCATCGGCCTTCCACTCGGCCGGCCAGCGCTGCTCGGCCCTGCGCGTGCTCTACGTGCAGGAGGAGATCGCCGACAAGGTCGAGCAGATGCTGCGCGGGGCGATGCAGGAACTCGCTGTCGGCGATCCGGGCCTGCTCGAAACCGACGTCGGCCCGGTCATCGACGACGCCGCGCTCGCACGGCTCAAGCGGCATGCGGACGAGCTGCGCTGGCAGGGGCGCATCGTCGCCGAAGTGGCGTTGCCACAGGCCTGCGCGCACGGAACCTATTTCGCGCCGACGGTGGCGAGGATCGAGGACATCGAGCAGCTCGACGGCGAGTATTTCGGCCCGATGCTGCACTTGGTGCGCTATCGCGCGAAGGATCTCGACCAGGTGATCGACGCGATCAACGCGACCGGCTACGGGCTCACGCTCGGCGTGCATTCGCGCATCGAAACCACCTGGCGGCGCGTGCAGGCGAGGGCGCGGGTCGGCAACTGCTACATCAATCGCGGCATGACCGGCGCGGTCGTCGGCGTGCAGCCGTTCGGAGGCGAGGGTCTGTCGGGAACGGGCCCGAAGGCGGGCGGGCCGCATTATTTGCTGAGGTTCGTGACCGAGCGGACCTTGACGGTGAATACGGCGGCGGTGGGTGGGAATGCGCGGCTGCTGGCGGGTGGTTGAAGGTTGGCAATGTCGAGCTGGACTGCCGTTCCTCTCTCCCGCTTGCGGGAGAGAGTCCTCGCGACAGCGAGGGAGAGAGGGGCTTTGTTCGTGGGCGCTCCGCTCGGGCTTCGTTGTGAACTTAGAGTTTCGACCTCGCCGGTCGGGCCCTACTTCTCTTTGCTCGTGCATCGATCCGTAGGCTAGAGAAAGCACGCCCCGAAGTCCGCGCCCGTTTGTCGGTTCCCGACAAACGGGCCCCCCGGCTGAAGCGCCGTGCTCGGGGTCGCTTCGACGCGACATCCTGTCGCGGCGAAGCTCAGCCGGCCGTCCTGGCCGGCTGAGCCGCTGCGCGCGACGCTTCAGCCGGCGCTGCCAGGGGTTGAACCTCTACAGCCACGGCAACGGCACAGTGACTCGCGCTGTTGTCGGTCTTGTCTTGGCAATGCAGTCTTCGGCCTCTACCATTCCGGCCCCCTGGTAGTCAGGGCAGTCCCAGTGACGCATCAGACGTCACGGCTTGCCCGAGAGGCGTCATGAAATCCTTCACCGTTCGGAGCCTCGTTCGCGAGGCCCGGGATAACCTGTTTCTCGCTGCGCCCCTGATCGCGGCCCAGCTGTCCTTCGTCGGCATGCATACCGTCGACACGATCATGGCCGGGCAGCTCGGCGAGACCGCGCTGGCGGCCGTCGCGGTCGGGGCCAATGTCTGGTTCCTGAGCTTCATCGTGTTCATGGGCCTGTTCATGTCGGTGTCCCCGATAGTGGCCCAGCGCGTCGGAGCCGGCCGCTTCGCGGCCGAGACCGGCGATTTCCTACGCAACACGCTGTTGCTCGCGGTCGGGCTCGGCCTGTCGTGGACCGCGATCGTGCATCTGATCGCCCATCCGGTCATGAGCCGGCTCGGCCTGAGTGCGGAAACGGCGCGGATCGCCGAGGCTTACCTGCGCACGATCTCCTACGGCGCGATTCCGTTCTGCCTGTGCTTCGCCCTGCGCAACGGCTGCGAGGGCCTGGGCGTGACGCGGGTTCCGCTGATCGCCGGCCTGGTGGGGCTCGGCACCAACATCGCGGTGAACTTCCCGCTCATGTACGGGGCCTTCGGCTGGCCCGGATTCGGAGCGGTTGGAACCGCCTGGGGAACGGTCGTCGCGATCAGCGCAATGCTCAGCGTCTACCTGGTCTGCTACCGCTTGGAGCCGACGCTGGCCGGGCTGCGGTTATATGCACACGCGCCACGCTGGAGGCCCGAGCTCTGGGAGATCTTCCGGCTCGGCGCGCCGATCGCCGCGACCGTGATCGCCGAAGCCTGGCTGTTCAATCTCGGCGGGCTGCTGATGGCGCGCTTCGGCGACACCGTGGTGGCCGCGCACCAGGTGGCGCTGAACTTCGCCTCGCTGGCCTTCATGGTGCCGCTGTCGATCGGGCTGGCGACGACGATCCGCGTCGGCCAGAAAGTCGGCGCGCGCGATACCGGGGCGGCGACCTTGAGTGGCTATGCGGGCATCTGGCTCGGCGCGGCGTTCGCACTGCTGTCGGCGGGGATCATGGTGCTGCTGCCGGGCGCCATCGTCGGGCTCTACACGAAGGTGCCCGAGGTCTCCGAGCTCGCGGTGCGCTTTCTCGGCTTCGCGGCGCTGTTCCAGATCTTCGACTGCGTGCAGGCCACGGCCAACGGGGCGCTGCGAGGGTTCAAGGACACGCGTGTGCCGATGGCGGTGACCCTGGTCGCGTACTGGTTCGTCGGCCTGCCGGTCGCCGCGCTGGTGTCGTTCCATACGCCGATCGGCCCCGCAGGCGTATGGTGTGGCTTCATCGCCGGGCTGTCGGTTGCGGCGGTCGGACTGGTGTTGCGCTTCCGTCGCCGGACGCGCCGACTGGCGTTCGATCGCAGTGGTTCTGTTCTTATGACTTGATCTTCCTTGTCAAGGAAGGAATAAGAGCCGAGGCTCGGCGGTCTCAGGAATCTGGCTGAACAGCCTGATACCGGTTCGACTGA
The DNA here is from genome assembly GCF_000271305.1 of Hydrocarboniphaga effusa AP103. Classification (GTDB taxonomy): domain Bacteria; phylum Pseudomonadota; class Gammaproteobacteria; order Nevskiales; family Nevskiaceae; genus Hydrocarboniphaga; species Hydrocarboniphaga effusa. The sequence goes on along the minus strand of NZ_AKGD01000001.1, from coordinate 42,990 downwards.
CAAGGAGATGAGCATGACCCTGCAACTCGGCGATATCGCCCCCGATTTTGAAGCGGACACCACCGAAGGCCGTGTGTCGTTCCACCAATGGCTCGGCAATTCCTGGGGCGTGCTGTTCTCGCACCCCAAGAACTACACGCCGGTCTGCACCACCGAGCTCGGCTACACCGCCAAGCTCAAGCCGGAGTTCGACAAGCGCAACGTCAAGGCCATCGGCCTGTCGGTCGACGAGCTCAAGGATCACGAGGGTTGGAGCAAGGACATCGCCGAGACGCAGGGAACGCCGCTGAACTTCCCGCTGATCGCCGATCCGGACTTCAAGGTGGCCAATCTGTACGGGATGATCCACCCGAACGCCTCGGACCGTTTCACCGTGCGCTCGGTGTTCGTGATCGACCCGAACAAGAAAGTGCGCCTGACGCTGACCTATCCGGCCAGCACGGGCCGCAACTTCGACGAGATCCTGCGCGTGATCGACTCACTGCAGCTCACCGACCAGTACAAGGTGGCGACGCCGGTGAACTGGAAGCCCGGCGACGACGTGATCATCGTACCGTCGGTCAATAACGAGGACGCAAAGAAACTGTTCCCAGGCGGATGGAACGAGATCAAGCCCTACCTGCGCGTGGTGCCGTCGCCGAAGCGCTGAGCCGGCACGCGGCACGGTTTCGACAGACGGGTGCCGGCCTTCGGCGCCCGGTGCGTAAAAACGGCGCCGGTGGCGCCGTTTTTTTGTCCATCATGCACACCCGACCGCTGTCACTCGCTGTGGAGAAGGCCATGCCGGCACGAAAGCCAATGATCGAGGGCGGCTGCAAGCCCACGCTGCTGCAGATCGTTCTGAGCGTTCTGGCGGCGTTCTTCGGAGTCCAGAACAGCCGCAATCGGGCCCGTGATTTCACGCATGGCAGCGCCATCCCCTTTGTCCTTGTCGGTATTTTACTGACGTTGCTGCTGGTCGGATTCCTGACCCTGCTGGTGAGGTTTGTGGCTTCGGTCCCAGGCTGATGGTGTGGCCCGCTTTCGGACGTAACTTGGATAACCGATATAAAAGAAGGAGTTCCGTTCAGCTTCTGTAGGAATATTGATATATCGAAATGAAAAGGCCGCGTGTAGCCTCTGAACGGTCGGTGAATATGCGAACCGGCAAATAAACTTACATATCAATAAGCGCTCACACGCCGAGGCCGCCCTTTTTCATGGCTGGACACAATCTCGTTTTCATCGTCATGGACAGCTGCCGGTTCGACAGCTATCAGCGCGCCAAGCGTCCGAACATGGATCGCATTGGAGCCGGTAGCCGCCGGTACTCCTATGCCTCCTGGACTTCGCCGTCGCACTACACCTATCTCATGGGAATGGTTCCGCATGAGAGCCCGCAGGGCGTCTTCGCTTCCGAGGTCTACAAGAAAGAATTCAGCCAGTGGGTCGGCCGGCTCGGCATCGCCGACCTGTCGTTCAAGAGCTTCGTGCCGCAGCTTTCGCTGCCCAAGGTGCTCAAGGACAACGGCTATCGCAACGTCGCGCGCGTGTCGATGCCGGTGCTCAATCCGTTCTCGCATCTGAACAAGCATTTCGACGACTACAAGCTCATGGCGAACCACAGCGATTTCGCCGGCATGGTCGAGGAGATCGAGTTCTACGATGACGAGCCCAGCTTCCATTTCCTGAACCTGGGCGAGACGCATTACCCCTACATGCTCGATCCCAAGTCGCTGCCGCACATCTCCGGCGTGCACGGCGTGTTCAAGCGCATGGATGACGAACTCGGGCATGCCAGCGACGACCGGTTCTTCGACGATGACCAGATGAAGGATCTGCATACCCAGCAGGTCAAGACCGTCGAATACGTCGATCAGGTGCTCGGCGCGCTGATCTCGAAAGCGCCCGTCGATACGCATTTCATCATCACCGCCGATCACGGCGAGTGTTTCGGTGAAGGGGGCTATTTCGGCCACGGTCCGATCGTGCACGAGAAGGTGCTCGAAGTGCCGTTTCTGGAAGGTCGCAAGCGATAGCGCAAAAGGCGTTTGCGGCCAGCGACGGCCGCTTGCGGCGTCGGCTGTTGCGTCTGATTGGTAGGGTGGTGTCATGAGCGAACCAAGCTTCGATGTCCTTGCATTGGCCCCCGCAGCCTGGGCGCATCCCGGAGTCGCCGTGTCGGCGGCGCGAGCGGGCGGCGTCGGTCTGCTGGATCTCGAGTTCTGCACCGACGCGGGGCTCGCGCATGCGAACTTCGCGCGACTGCTGAGCGCCACGTCGGGCTCCGTCGGCCTGCATGTTCCGGCCGCGCAATTCGAACTCGCGCGCGACTTGCTCGCGCATGCGGGCGAGCGCGCGCTGACCGTGCTGCTCTCGGGGCCGTTCGACGGCTTGAAGTCGCTCGACGGGGCCGTGCTTGCGCATCACCGCACGTGGCTGCAAGTCACGCGGGCCGACGATCTCGACGTGCAGCTCGCGGCGCTGCCGAAGGTCACCGGCCTCGTCGCCAAGGGCCATGAGGCTCCGGGCTGGGTCGGTGAGGATTCGAGCTACATCCTGATCCAGAAACTCCTGCGCAAGACCTCGCTGCCGATCTATGTGCGCGGCGGCGTCGGCCTGCACACGGCGGCCGGTTGTCGTGCGGCCGGCGCGGCCGGCGTGGTGCTCGACGATCAGGTTCTGCTGCTCGACGATTCGGCGCTGCCCGAAAGCCTCAAGAACGAACTCGCGCGCCTGGTCGGTGCCGAGACGCGGCTGTTCGGCGAGCTCATCGATGCGCCCTGCCGCGTTTATGCCAAGCCCGCTGCGGCACAGCTCAAGCACGCTGACGCGGATGCAAGGCTCGCCGAAGCCGGAACGCTGGCGATCGAATCCTGGCGGCAGGCCCTCGACGCGCGCATCGGCTGGGACGAAGCCTCGCTGCTTCCGGTGGGCCAGGGCATCGGTGCCGCGGCGATCTATCGCGCGCGTTTCAAGCGCATCGGACGCCTGATTCAGGCCTTGCGCAAAAGCAGTTTCGACGCGCTGCGGCAGGCTGCCGAACTCGGTCATCTGGCCGAAGGCAGCGCGCTCGCGCAATCGCAGGGCACGCGCTATCCGCTCGCCCAGGGGCCGATGACGCGCGTCTCCGACAGCCCGGCTTTCGCGGCGAGCGTGACCGAAAACGGCGCGCTGCCGTTTCTCGCGCTCGCGCTGATGCGCGGTGACCAGGTGCTCGACATGCTCGAGCAGACCGCGGCGCTCGCGGGCGATCGCGCCTGGGGCGTCGGCATGCTCGGCTTCATTCCGCAGGCCCTGCGCGACGAGCAGTGCGAGGCGATCTGGAAGTGCAAGCCGCCGTATGCGCTGATCGCGGGCGGGCGTCCGGACCAGGCCGCGGCTTTCGAATCGCGCGGCATCAAGACCTACATCCACGCGCCGGCGCCGGCGCTGCTCAAGATGTATCTCGAACAGGGCGCCAAGCGCTTCGTGTTCGAAGGCCGCGAATGCGGCGGCCATATCGGCCCGATCGCGAGTTTCCCGCTGTGGGAGCAGATGATCGAGGTGCTGCTCGAGAACGTGAAGCCCGGCAGCGAAGCCGACATTCACCTGCTGTTCGCGGGCGGCATCAGCGATGCGCGCTCGGGCGCGATGCTCGCCGCGCTGACGGCGCCGCTCGCCGCGCGTGGCATGAAGGTCGGCGCGCTGATGGGCACCGCGTATCTGTTCACGCACGAGATCGTCGCCACTGGCGCGATCGTGCAGGGCTTCCAGGAGCAGGCCGTGGCCTGCGCGCGCACCGTCAATCTCGAAACCGGGCCGGGCCATGCGACGCGTTGCGCGGACACGAAATTCGCGCACGACTTTTTCGAGGCGCGCCGCGCGCTCATGCGCGAGAACCGCAATGCCGACGAGATTCGAGACACGCTCGAAGACCTGAACCTCGGCCGTTTGCGCATCGCCTCCAAAGGCAAGAACCGCGACGAGTCCGGCAAGGTCGTCGACATCGATCCGGCGCAGCAGCTGACCGATGGCATGTACATGATCGGCCAGGTGGCGACGCTCACCGATGCGCCGCTGTCGATCGCCGAACTGCACGATCGCGTCAGCAACGGCGGCCACGCGCTGTTGCAGCGGTTCGACGACGCGGTCTCGGTCCGGATCGAAAAGGCGCAGCCGAGCGACATCGCGATCGTCGGCATCGGCCTGATGCTGCCGAAGGCGCAGGACGCCGAAGCGTATTGGGACAACGTGCTCGGCAAGGTCAACGCGATCACAGAAGTGCCGCGCGATCGCTGGGACTGGCGCCTGTACTTCGACGCCGACCGCAACGCCAAGGACAAGATCTACAGCAAGTGGGGCGGCTTCATCGACGAGGTGCTGTTCGACCCGACGCGCTACGGCATTCCGCCGAACTCGATGAAGTCGATCGATCCGCTGCAGCTGCTCACGCTCGAAGCGGTCAATCGCGCGCTCGAAGACGCCGGGCTCGACCAGAGCCATGCGGATTTCGATCGCGAGCACACCAGCGTGATTCTCGGTGCGAGCGGAGGCGCGGGCGACCTCGGCCTGCAATACGGCGTGCGCTCGGAGCTTCCGCGCTTCGTCGCCGATCTCGATGCCGACGCCTACAAGCGCCTGCCCGAGTGGAGCAACGAATCCTTCGCCGGCGTGCTGCTCAATGTGGCCGCGGGCCGCGTCACCAACCGCATGGATTTCGGCGGGCTCAACTTCACGATCGACGCGGCCTGCGCCTCGTCGCTCGCGGCGCTGTCGATGGCCTGCAACGAACTCGAATCGGGGCGCAGCAACGTCGCCATCACCGGCGGCGTCGACACCGTGCAGAGCCCCTATGGCTTCATGTGCTTCGCCAAGACCGGCGCGCTGTCGCCCGATGGCAAGGCCAAGGCTTTCGACAAGAAGGCCGACGGCATCGTGATCTCGGAAGGCGTCACGATGGTGGTGCTCAAGCGCCTGGCCGACGCCGAAGCCGCGGGCGATCGCATCTATGCGGTGATCAAGGCGGTGGCCGGATCGAGCGACGGCAAGGCGCTCGGCATGACCGCTCCGCGTCCGGACGGGCAGATTCGCGCGCTCAACCGTGCTTACGGCAAGGCCGGCTTCTCTCCCGCGACGCTCGGCATGCTCGAAGCGCACGGCACCGGAACCGCCGTCGGCGACAAGGCCGAAGCGGAGACGATCACGCGCGCGCTGAAAGCGCATGGCGCGTCGGCGAAAACGGTCGCGCTCGGCTCGGTGAAAACCATCCTTGGCCACACCAAGGCCAGCGCGGGTATCGCGGGCCTGGTGAAACTCGCGCTCTCGCTGCATCACCGCGTGCTGCCGGCGCACGCCAATGTCGACGATCCTCTGGATGCGATCGCCGAGCAATCCTCGCCGGCCTTCCTGCTCAAGGAGCCCAAGCCCTGGCTCGCGAACGTCGATGGAACGCCGCGTCGCGGCGGTGTCTCCGCGTTCGGTTTCGGCGGCACCAATTTCCATGCGGTGCTCGAGGAGTATCGCGACGGCATGGCGCACGCCGAAGTGCCGGGCGCTCGCAGCTGGACGCAGGAACTCATCGTGTTTCGCGCGGCCGATGCGGCGAGTCTCAAGGCCGATGTCGAACGCGTACTCGAACTCGCGAAAGCCGGCCCGCGACTCAAGCTTGCGCTGCTCGCCGCGAGCCTTGCTCGTGAAGCCGACCGCAAGCGGGGCTCGCGTGCGCTGCTCGCGTTCGCGACGCGCAATCGCGCCACGCTGATCGCCGATCTCGAACTCGCGCTCGCCAGACTCGCGGGCGATGCCAAGCCGCTGCCGCCGCACATCAAGCTCGCGCTCGAGCGTCCGCTCACGGCGCCGACGCTCGCCTTCGTGTTTCCGGGGCAGGGCGCGCAGTACGTCAACATGGGCCTGGAGTCCGCGCTGTTCGTCGAAGAACTGCGCTCCGCGCTCGAACGCGCCGATCGCACGCTCGCGACGCTGTTGCCCGAGCGCTTGTCGCGCCGCGTCTGGCCGGAGTCCGCGTTCAATGCGGCCATCGAGGTCGCGCAGCAACAGCAACTGACCGATACCCGTTACGCCCAGCCGGCGATCGGCACGCTCTCGCTCGGCTATCTCAATCTCGCGCGCCGGCTCGGCTTGCAGGCGGTTGCGACGGCCGGTCACAGCTATGGCGAATTCGCGGCGCTGCATGCGGCCGGTGTGATCGACGAAGCCGATTTCCTCAAGCTCTCGGCCACGCGCGGCAGCGTGATGGCCGCAGCGGCAAGCAGCGGAACGCCGGGCGGCATGGCGGCGGTCTCCGCTGCGCGCGACAAGGTCGCCGATGCGATCGCGGCATTCGCGGGTGTGAAAGTCGCCAATCACAACGCGCCCGAGCAGACCGTCATTTCGGGCCCGGCGGCGCAGATCGATGCGGCCGTCGCGGCCTTGTCGGCTGCCGGCTTGCGGGTGACCCGGCTGCCGGTTTCGGGCGCTTTCCATACCGAACTCATGGAGCCCGCGAAAGCGCCGCTGTCGGCGGCGATCGCCGACGCCAGCTTCAACGCGCCGACGATCGCGGTGTACTCGAACGGTAGCGGTGCGCGCTATCCGGAATCGATCGCCGCGATGCGCGCCCAGCTCGATGCGCATCTGCTATCCAGCGTCGAGTTCGTGCGCGAGATCGAGGCGATGTACGCCGATGGCGTGCGCGTGTTTCTCGAACTCGGTCCCAAGAGCATTCTGAGCAACATGATCGGCGCGACGCTCGCCGGTCGCGATGCGCGCTGCGTGTCGCTCGACGGGCAGGGCGGTGGTTTGCGCGGCCTGCTGTCGGGCCTTGCCGACTTGCTCGCGGCCGGTGTCGATTTCGAACTTTCGCGCTTGTTCGCGGGACGCCCGATCGAAGCCCTGCCGCTCGCTCGCGTCGCCGAGCTCGCCAAGCCCGCGACGGTCAAGCCCACCGCCTGGTATCTGTCGGGCGGCTATGCGCGCCCGCATGCCGACCCGATCAAGCGTACCGGCGTCGAGCCGCCGATGACGCTCGAAAAGGCCGCCGAGGCCAAGCAGGCGATCGTGCAGAAGATCGCCGATTCGCTGCCGAAGCCAGAGCCTGTCGTCGTGCAGGCAGCGGCTCCCGTTTCGGCGCCGGTTCACGCTCCGGCGATGCCGGTTGCGGCGTCGGCGCAAAGCGGCGATGCGCTCGCGGCGTATCACGAAACCATGCGCCAGTTCCTGAGCTTGCAGGAACGCGTGATGGCGCAATTCCTCGGTGGTTCTGCCGCGCCTGCGGCGATGCCGATGGCGGCTCCGGTGCAGATGCCTGTGCATGTGGTGGCGCCTGTGCAGGTTCCCGTTGCTGCGCCGGTTCAAATTCCGGCACCGGTCGTCGTGGTTGCTCCTGCCGTGATGGTTGCAGCCGTGCCGACACCGGCAGCATCCGCAGCGCCGACGCTCGACACCGCAGCGCTTTCCGCGATGCTGCTGCGTCTGGTCGCCGATCGCACGGGGTATCCGGAAGACATGCTGTCGCTCGATGCCGATCTCGAAGCCGAGCTCGGCATCGATTCGATCAAGCGTGTCGAGATCGCCGGCAGCTTGCAGAAGGCGCTGCCGGCCGCACTCGGCGAGGCGATGCAATCGCAAATGGAGCGCTATACGCGCGCCAAGACCTTGCGTGCGATCGTCGAGCCGCTCGCAGGCATCGCCTCGACCTTGCTGCCGGCCGCAGCGACGTCGATCGCGGTGACGCAGTCGGTTGCGTCGACGATGCCTTCCCCGGCGGCTCCGCCTGTTTCGATCGACGTACAGGCCTCGCTGCTCAAGCTCGTCGCCGATCGCACGGGCTATCCGGAAGACATGCTGTCGCTCGATGCCGATCTCGAGGCCGACCTCGGCATCGATTCGATCAAGCGCGTCGAGATCGTCGGCGCGTTCCAGAAATCGCTGCCGGCTTCGGTTTCCGAAGCCTTGCAGTCGCAGATGGAGAAGCTCACGCGGGCGAAGAACCTGCGCAGCATCGTCGATGCCGTGCAGCCGCTGCTGTCCTCCGCGGTGCCGGTCTCGATCACGGTCTCCGTGACGGCTCCCGCGCCGCTCGCAGTTGCGGCCGCCGTCTCGTTCGATGCGCGCGACCTGCTGCTGACGATCGTCGCCGATCGCACCGGCTACCCGTCCGAAATGCTTGCGCTCGATGCGGACCTCGAAGCCGATCTCGGCATCGATTCGATCAAGCGCGTCGAAATCGTCGGCGCGCTGCAGAAGCAGCTGCCGACCGAGATCGGCGCTGCGATGCAGGCCGCGATGGAAAGCTTCACGCGCGCCAAGTCGCTCGCGACGATCCTCGAACGCCTGTCCGCGCTCGGTGCTTCGTCGCCCGCATCGGCGGCCGTCGCCGCGGCGCCGGTCATCGTGCAGGCGAGCGTTGCGACGAGCTTCGATGCGCGCGAACTGCTGCTGGGCATCGTCGCCGATCGCACCGGCTACCCGGCGGAAATGCTTGCGCTCGACGCGGATCTCGAAGCTGATCTCGGCATCGATTCGATCAAGCGCGTCGAGATCGTCGGCGCGCTGCAGAAGCAGCTGCCGACCGAGATCGGCGCTGCGATGCAGGCCGCGATGGAGAGTTTCACGCGGGCCAAGTCGCTCGCGATCATTCTCGAACGCATCGCTGCCCTGGGCTCCGGGTCCGCTGCGCCGAGCATCCCGAGTGCACCGATCCCGACGGCTGCGAGCGAACCCGTCGTCGCGCAAGCCGCCGACGTGCCCCGATACGTGATCCGCCCGCGTCCGGCTCCGCTGACCGGCGCCCGCGTAAAGCTGAGCGGTCCGGTCATCGTCGCAGGCGGACGCGATGCCATCGTGCTGCCACTGATCAGGCGGCTCGAGAGCGCCGGGCTCAAGCCGATCCGCCTCGATGCGATCGATGCGGCGACGCTGGCGTCCTCGGTCGCCCGCATTCGCGCGGAACACGGCGTCATCGCTGGCGTGATTCATCTGCACGGCTTGTCCGAAGACCAGCCGCAGACGCTCGTCGAATGGCAGCAGCTCGGCGAGCGCAGCGTGATTTCGCTGTTCCGCCTGCTGCAGCCGATCGGCGAGGGGCTCGCGAACATTCGCGTGATCGCCGCGAGCCGTCTCGGCGGAACCTTCGGCCGCGATGCGGTCGGCCCCGGCACGCCGCTCGCGGGCGGCCTCAACGGCATGCTCAATTGCGTGCGCGACGAGTATCCGCAAGCGACTTTGCGCGCGGTCGACTTCAACGGCCAGACCGACGACACCATCGCCTCGCATCTCGCCGACGAGCTGCTCGCCGACGATCGCAGCGTCGAAGCCGGCCACACCGGCGATGCGCGCTACAGCGTGGCGACCGTCGAAGAAGCGCTGGCCGACACGCCGTTCGCACCGCATCTGCAACCCGCTGCGGATTGGGTCGTGCTGGCGACCGGCGGTGCGCGCGGTATCACCGCCGAGCTGCTCGAAGAAATGGTGGTTCCGGGCATCACGCTCGTGCTGCTCGGCCGCACGCCGGAGCCGGCACCTGAATCATCAATTTTTGGGGGCGCCATCGCGAGCGCGACCGACCCGGCCTCGCTCAAGCGCGTGCTGATCGAGCAGATGCGCGAGCGCGGTGAAATGCCCAAGCCCGTCGAGATCGATCGCGCGGTACAGAAGATCCTGACCGAGCGCGAAGTGCGCGCGAACCTGCAACGCCTGCGTGCCAAGGGGGCGACCGTCGGCTACTTCGCCTGCGACGTGCGCAACGAGGCGGCGTTCGGCGGCGTGATCGATGGCATTTACGCGAACTATGGCCGCATCGACGCGGTGCTGCATGGCGCGGGCGTGATCGAGGACAAGCGCATCGCCGACAAGTCCGACGATTCGTTCGCGCGCGTGCTCAACACCAAGCTCGATTCGAGCTTCATCCTCACGCAGAAGCTCAGGCCCGAAACGCTCAAGCTGCTGGTGTTCTTCACCTCGGTCGCGGGTCGCTACGGCAATCGCGGGCAGATCGACTACGCCGCCGCCAACGAGGCCTGCAATCGCCTGGCCTGGACGCTGTCGCGTCGCTGGCCCGAAACGCGCGTGATCGCGGCGAACTGGGGACCGTGGGACGCCGGCATGGCGAGCGAAGGCGTGAAGCGCCAGTTCCGCGAGCGCGGCATCGAGCCGATTCCGGTCGACGGCGGACGCCGCTACTTCCTGCGCGAGCTCGCCTGCGGACCCAAGCACGAAGTCGAACTCGTGATCGGCAAAGGGCCTTGGCAGCAAGCCGAAGTGGCGAGCGTGTCGAGCAAGGCGGCGGCTTCGCAGTATCCGCTCGTGCGTGGCCCTTTGCGCATGGGCGCGGGCGGCGCGCTCGTGCTCACGCATCGCTTCGGGCTCGACAGCGATCCCTATCTCGGCGATCACATGATCGACGGCAAGCCCGTTCTGCCTGCAGCGGCTGCGACCGAATGGGTCGCGCAGGTCGTCGGCCAGGGCTGGCCGGGCTGGCAGGTCGCCGAAGTACAGGAGCTGCGCACGCTGGCCGGCGTGGTGCTCGAACCCGGCGCGACGCGCGAGATCGAAATCCGCGCCAAGGCCACGAGCCATTCGGGCCCCGGCGAGCAGACCGTGACGGTCGATATCGCCGATCCAACGCGCAAGGCGCCGCTGTATCGCGCCTCCGTACGGCTCGTCGAACATCTCGAGGCGCCCGTCGTCGATGTGCCGCAGCCGATAGCAGGCCTGCGCATGGACCCGCATCAGACCTACGAGCGCATGCTGTTCCATACCGGTCGTTTCCGCCTGTTGACCGGGATCACGGCGGTGGCGCCGGCCGGCGTCGATGCGATGGTGTCGCCGAGTTCGCTTGGCGAGTGGATCGATGCCGAGGGCGAGTGGCTGTTCGACCCGGGCCTCATCGACGTGGCCGCGCAGCTCGCCTGGATCTGGGGACGCACGCACAGGCAGCAATCGGCGCTGCCGAGCCGCTTCGGACGTGTGCTGCGCGTGCCGGGCCTGCCGAAGCCCAAGGGCTCGCTGTCGCTGCGCTTCCGCATCAAGCCGGCCGATCACGATCAGGCGGTGCGCTACGATGCGGTGTTCATCGACGAAGAAGGGCGAGTGCGACTGGCGATGCTCGATGCCGAAAGCACCTTGAGCGCCGCGCTCAATCGCATCGGCAGCGAGCGTCTTTGATGGCCGCTCCGGTCGACATCGCGATCATCGGCCTGTCGGGCTGCTACGCGGGCGCGGCCAACGCGCAGCGCTATTGGCAGAACATTCTCGACAAGGTCGATGCGGTGGCGCCCGCGGATGAGGAGTGGACGCGTCACTTTCTCGACCGCGATCACTGGCAGCAGCGCAACGATCGCATCTACACGAACCGTGGCGGCTTTTTGCGCGATCTCGCGGTGATCGATCCGACCGAATATGGCGTGATGCCGAGCCAGGCCGACGGCGGCGACCCCGATCATCTGCTCGCCTTGAAGCATGCGGGCGATGCGCTCGCCGACGCGGGCTATCGCAAGAAGGATTTCGATCGCCAGCGCGCCGGCGTGATCCTCGGCCGCGGCACCTACACCAATCGCGGCCAGGCCAATGTGCTCGCGCATGCGCTGTTCGTCGACGAGCTGATGGATGCGGTGCGCGGCCTGCGGCCTGATTTTTCCGAAGCCGAAATGCGCGATCTGCATGCCAGGCTCAAGCAGCAGCTGCCGCCTTACAGCGGCGAACTCGTCGGCCAGCTCACGCCGAACGTCATCACCGGTCTGATCTGCAATCGTCTCGATCTGATGGGTCCCAACTACATCGTCGACGCGGCCTGTGCTTCGACGATGATGGCGCTCGACCAGGCGGTGCGCGAACTCGTCACCGGGCGCTGCGATCTGATGATCACGGGCGGCGTGCAGGCGCAGACGCCGCCGCAGCTCTATGTGCAGTTCACGCAGATCAAGGCGCTGTCGAACGGCCAGCTGCGTCCGTTCCAGAAAGGCCATTCGGGCACCTTGCTCGGTGAAGGCGTCGGCATGCTCGTGCTCAAGCGCCTTGCCGATGCCGAGCGCGACGGCGATCGCGTCTACAGCGTCATCAAGGGCATCGGCGTGGCGTCGGACGGTCGCGCCAAGGGCCTGCTGACGCCGCGGCCAGAAGGCGAAGTGCTCGCGATGCGCCGCGCCTACGAATCGAGCGGCATCGATCCGCATACGATCGATCTCATCGAAGCGCATGGCACCGGCACCGATGTCGGCGATCGCACCGAGATCGACACGCTCAAGGCGATCTACGGCGGCCGCGGCATCGGCCCGCAGATCGCGATCGGAACGGTCAAGTCGATGATCGGCCATTGCCTGCCGGCATCGGGCTCGGCTTCGCTGATCAAGACCGCGCTCGCGCTGCATCACAAGGTGCTGCCGCCGACGCTCTGCGACGAGCCCGATCCGGAATTGCGGCTCGACCAGTCGCCGCTGTATCTGAATACCGAAACGCGCCCGTGGGTGCACGGCAAGTCGCATGCGCGTCGGGCCGGCGTGAATGCCTTCGGCTTCGGCGGCATCAACGCGCACGTGATTCTCGAGGAATATCGCGGACCGTCGAAGACGCAGGTGCAGGTTCTGCACCGTCCTGCACCGACCGAACTCGTATTGCTCGCTGCGAATTCGCCCGCCGAACTCGCGAGCAAGGCAGCCGCGATGCTCAGGCACGTCGAAGCCGGCGCCGACCTCGCGGTGCTCGCCAAGGCCAGTGTCGCGCAGACCGCGGGCGCGCATCGTCTCGCGATCGTCGCAGACGACATCGCCGATCTCGGCAAGAAGCTCGCGCAGGCGATCGACAAGCTGCAGCGTGCGGATGCCAAGCCGTTCAAGACGCGCTCGGGCCTGCACTACGGAACGGGCGCCGCGCCCGGAAAACTGTGCTTCGTCTATCCGGGCGAAGGTGCGCAGTACCCCAACATGCTCGCCGATCTGTGCCTGCAGTTTCCGCAGGTGCGCGACTGGTTCGATTTCATCGAGCGCACCGCGCTCGAAACCGGCCGCGAATCACGCGCCTCGGCGGTCTTTGCGGCTCCGACCGGCTACGACGAGGCGCAGCGCAAGGCGCTCGAAGCACGGCTGTTCGAAATGGATGTGGCGGCCGAGAGTGTGTTCGCCGCGAGCATGGCGATTCAAAGCCTGCTCGATGACCTGAAGCTCGCGCCCGATGCGATGCTCGGCCACAGCACCGGCGAGAACACCGCCGTGACCGCCTGCGGCGTGCGCCGCTTCAAGACGCGCGAAGAGATCGCCGAATCGGTGCGCGACCTGAACCTGATCTTCCGCAAGCTCGAAGCCGAAGGACGCATCGCCGAAGGCACGCTGCTGACGATCGGCGCCCTGCGTGGCGAAATGCGCGAAGCGCTGCTCGCCGATCCGGGTTCGATGCAGGTGGCGATGGACAACTGTCCGAACCAGCTGGTGATGTTCGGTCCGCCGGATGAAGCGCAGGCGCTGGCCAAGAAGCTCGCGGAAGAAGGCGCGATCTGCCAGGAGCTGCCGTTCGGCCGCGCGTATCACACGCCGCTGTTCAAGCCGCTCGCCGACGCGTACCGCGAGTATTTCCGCGAGGCCGATTTCGGTCGCGGACGCACGACGCTGTATTCGGCGCGTTCGGTGGCGCCGTTTCCGACCGAGCCCGATGCGATTCGCGAGCTTGCGGCCCAGCAATGGGAAAACCCGGTTCGCTTCACCGACACGCTGCGCAAGCTCTACGACGACGGCTATCGCGTGTTCGTCGAAGTGGGCCCGAGCGGCAACCTGACTTCTTTCGTTTCCGACACCTTGCGCGGCGTCGACGACGTGATCGCGGTATCGAGCAACAGCCGCCGCAAGGCCGACATGGCGCAGCTGCATGCGATGCTCGCGCAGCTGTTCGCCTGCGGCGTGAGCTTCGATCCGGCCGCGCTGTATGCGCACCGGCGCATCGATGGCGAGATCGATCTGCTCGCCGAGCCCGTCAAATCCACGCGCCGCACGATCACGCTCAAGCTGCAGATGCCGACGCTGCGCATGCCGCAGGACTGGGCTCCGGCCAAGCGTCCGCTGCCGGTGCCGGCGAGCGAAGCGCCGAAGCCTGCGGTCGTGGCCGGGCCCAGGCCGGTCGACGCGACGCTGCCACAGGCGGCGATCGCCACGCCCGCGACACCGATCGATCCGCGCATGGCCGCGCTCCAATCGCACTTCGCGCTGATGCAGGATTTCATGCAGTCGCAGGCGCGCGTGCTCGGCATCAGCGCCGGCATCGGTAGCGGTGCAGCGGCCGCCGTCGCCTCGGCCGCGCCCCTCGCGACGAGGGGCGATGATCTCGATCCGCAGTATCCGCTGCTCGGCCGCATCGTCGAACTCGACGCCGCGCATCTGCTCAGCGAACGCGTCTACAGCGTCGAAACCGATCCGTTCCTGCTCGACCACGCGATGGGCGAGGCGCCGTCCGGGCGCAACGCCAAGCTGCTTCCGCTGATCGTGGTGCCGTTCACCTTCAGCGTCGAGATCATCGCCGAGGCCGCCTGCCGGCTCTGCGGCGATGCGCTCAAGGTCACCGTGGTCGAGAACGCGCGCGGCCATCGCTGGCTGGCGCTCGACGAGCTCGGAAAGCTGTCACTGCGCATCGTTGCCGAGCGCCAGCCTTCGCCCGATGCGACACCGCGCGTCGCGGTGAAGCTGTTCCAGCTCGATACGAACGAGGCCAAGCCCTTGCTCGTGTTCGAAGGCCATGTCTTGCTCGCGGATCGCTATTTGCTTGCACCGACGCCGATGCCGGCGCTCGCGCAGCCGCTCAACGCGGCGCGCAACAATCCGGCCGGCGAGCTCTACCGTCATGGCATGTTCCACGGTCCGCGCCTGCAGGGCGTCAAGCGGCTGCGCGGCTGGAACGAGCAGGGCATCGAAGCCGACATGGCGACGATTCCGACGCACGATTATTTCGGCTTCACGCAAACGCCGCGCTTGCGCACCGACCCGGCGCTGCTCGATGCGGCCGGCCAGCTCGCCGGATTCTGGCTCACCGAGAAACTGAGCTGGGAGTACAACTGCTTCCCGTTCCAGATCGGGCGCTACGAGCAGTACGCCGATCCGCAGCCCGCGTCGCGCGCGATGCTCGGCCGCGGCGAGTTCCGTCTCGAAGGGCTCAAGCTCGATTGCCAGTTCGATCTGCTCGATGCCCATGGCGCGCTGCTCTCACGCGCTACCGGCTGGGAGGATCGCAAGTACGCGGTGCCGCAGAACCTGTTCCAGCTGCGCCTGGCACCCTTGCGGCACTCGCTGTCGCTGCCGACGCTGCAGCGCGAACTCGCGTCGTCGGGGCTCGTCGCACGGCGCATCGATGCCTTCGACGAGGGCTATCTCGAACAGGGCGGGGCGGTGTGGATGCGCCTGCTCGCGCATCTGACGCTGACCGAGCGCGAGCGTCACGAGTTCTATCGCGTGCTGCCGCGCAGCGGCCCGCGCCGCGAGGAATGGCTGCTCGGCCGCGTCTGTGCCAAAGAGGCCGTGCGCGAATGGGCCGCACGCGAATGGCAGCTCGATATCGCGGGCGCGGATATCGAGATCGGCTATCGCGACAGCGGTGCGCCTTGCGTCGTTTCGGTGCCCGGCTGGCCCGAAGGCATGGCGCTGCCGGCGGTTTCGATCAGCCATAGCCGCCGCTCGGCGGTGGCGGTCTGCGGCAACAGTGCGATGCTCGGCATCGATTTTTTGCCGCATCAGGCGATCGAGCGCGTCAACGTGGACGACTTGATCGCCGGCGCATTCACGCTCGCGGAGGCGCAGGCCTTCATCCACGGCTGGCCCAAGAGCGATCAGCGCCGCGCCGCGACGGCGCTTTGGTGTTCGAAGGAAGCCGCCGCCAAGGCATCCGGCACGGGTCTTGAAGGAAAACCCCAGGAGTGGGTGATCGCCAGCGCGAATCTCGAGCGCCGGGCATCCAATCAGCCACTCGTGAGCGTACGCAGGGGCGGAATCGATTACGACGTCGAGCTCTACTTCGGCGGCGATGCCCTGATCGCGCTGTGTCGAAAGGCCAGCGCGGCGACGGTGAAGGCCGTGGCGCAGCCGCGTGAGATGAACGATGGCGCGGTGCAGCGCATCAGCTGATCGCCCGGTGATCATCGGGCGATCCACGATGCGCGAGGCGAACCATAACGAGATGGATAACGAACAAGCGAGGAACCTGCCATGAGCGCGCAGAACAGCAAGACCAAGACACTCTTCATCGGCCTCGACGGCTGCACCTACACGGTGCTCGACGAGATGACGCGCGAGCTGCCGGACGTGGGCGTGACCATGCCGTTTCTCGCCAGGCTGCTCAAAGGCGGCGTGCGCGCCAAGCTGCGCTCGACGCCGAACCCGCTGACGCCGCCGGCCTGGACCAGCATCATGACCGGCAAGAATCCGGGCGCGCACGGCGTGTTCGATTTCATCCGCGCCGAAGACAAGGGCGGCGAGGTCTACTGGACGCTCTACGACAGCCGCGACGTCGATTCGGAAATGATCTGGTCGATCGCCAATCGCAACGGCAAGAAGATCGCGGCGCTCAATTTTCCGCTCACGGCGCCGCCGCCTCCCGAAACCAGCGGCGTCATCGTTCCGGGCTTCATTCCGGCCAAGCATCTGCGCCGCAACAGCCATCCGAGCGGGCTGTTCGAGACGCTCAAGAGCGAGATTCCGGGCTTCGATCCCAAGGAACTGGCCTGGGATTTCGACAACGAGAAGCAGGCTACCGAAGTGCTCTCGGAGGAAGAGACCTACAAGTGGGTGAGCTATCACCTGCCGCGCGAGCACCAGTGGTTCCAGGTCGCCGAGTACGTGCTCAAGACCGAGCAGCCCGAGCTCATGGCGGTGATGTTCGACGGCACCGACAAGATCCAGCATCAGGCCTGGCCGTATCTCGATCCGGCGCTGCTCAAGAACGATCCGAGCGCGCACGACCTGCGCATGCGCGAGGTCTGCCTCGAATACTTCCGCAACGTCGACGATTACATCGAGCAGCTCGTCAAGCTCTGCGGCCCGGACGTGCAGGTGTTCTTCGCGTCAGACCATGGTTTCACCGCCTCGGTCGAAGTGCTGCGCATCAACGTGTTCCTCGAAGAGAAGGGTTACCTGAAGTGGGCCGTCAACGACGGCAGCGAGCAGGCGCTGCGCCGCGAGGCTTCTGATTTCGCCAACCTGGACTGGAGCAAGACCACCGCGTACTGCCGCACGCCGTCGAGCAACGGCATCCATATCCGCGTGGCGAACCAGCCCGGCGAGCCGGGCATCAAGCCCGAAGAATACGAGAGCTTCCGCGAAAGGCTCATCGCCGATCTGAAATCGCTGCGCAACGAAGACGGCGAGCCCGTGGTCGTCGACGTGCTCAAGCGCGAGGAGTGGTTCCCGGGCGCGCACATGGACAAGGCCTGCGATCTGACGCTGGTGCTGCGAGACAACGGCTTCGTCTCGATCCGCAACATCCAGCCGGCCGTGGTCAAGCGGCCGACGCCGGCCGGCACGCATCATCCGGACGGCATCTTCATGGCGGCGGGCGCGGGCATCGTCGCGGCCGACATGGTCGAGCGCCGCGATATTCGCGATGTCTGTCCGACATTGCTTTACAGCCTCGGTCTGGCGATTCCCAAAGACATGGAAGGCAAGGTCGCGGATACTTTCTTTACCGATGCCTACAAGGCCGCCCATCCGCAGAAAAAAGGCGCGCCGACCAGGAAGTCCCAGCGCCAGGCCGGCGAAGACATGGATGCGTCGGAGAAGCAGCAGATCATCGAGCAGCTGCAGATGCTCGGCTACATGGAATGAATCTATAGGGGAGCCAGTTCTGGCGGGTCATGGAAGAACATAGTGTGGGCGAGGGAAGGCCTCTGTTCGAGGCCGGGTTGGGCGGGGTTGGTATCGGTGCAGGACTGCATGGAAGCTTGCGCTTCGAGCGGCCGTGCTGGCCGCAGGGGCACAGGCTCAAGCACTGCACCATGGGGGCCTTCACGTTCTTCAACGCAGCGGGCATGACGAGCGCGTTCCGTGTGCATTTCGGGCGCTACGCGCAAATCGGCGAATCGTCGATCCTCGGTCCGCCCGAGCATCCGCAGGACTGGTTCAGCTCGCACCCGTTCGCGTTCACGCGGCCGCGTTTCACGCCGGGCATGTACGAATTCGAGGAGTTCGCGCGGCTCGCGCCGGAGGCCGAAGGCGGGCCTTCGTACGTCGATACCGTGCCGTCCGAGACCTTCATCGGCCACGAGGCCTATGTCGGGGCGGGCTGCTTCGTGAAGCGCGGCGTCACGATCGGCCCGGGCGCGACGATAGGCGCCCGCTCGGTGGTCACGCGCGATATTCCGGCCTATGCGATCGCGGTCGGCTCTCCGGCTCGCGTGATCAGGCTGCGCTTCGGCGAATCCATCGTCGAACGCCTGCTCAAACTCGAGTGGTGGCGCTACGACCTGGCTCCGTTCAAGAAGCAGGTGGACTATTCCAAGATGGAAGCGACACTGGCCTTCTTCGAGCAGAAGCTCGCGGACGGCGAGCTCGAAGCGCTGCGGCCGCCGACCTACCACGTCTCCAGGAGCGCACAGGGCCTGCGGATCGATAAACTGGCGACACCTCTCTACTACAACGATTAAAACCTTATGAGCGCCACGAGCGAGGAACTGGTCGGCAAGCTGGCCGAGCTGTTGCAGGATTTCACTCAGGACTGGGATAACGAATTCGAAGGCGAGATGACGCGGCAGACCAAGCTGCTCGCCGACCTCGGCTTCGAGTCGATCGACATCATCCAGCTCGTCGTCGCCATCGAGGAGATGGTCGGCAAGCGCAAGCTTCCGTTCAACGAGCTGCTCATGCGGGACGGCCGCTACGTCGACGATCTGTCGATCGGCCAGATCGCCGATTTCCTCGCCACCAAGCTCTGAGTCGCGGCACTTGAAGCTCGCCTGGCAGCAGATCGGCGAAGGGCCCGATCTGGTCTTCGTGCATGGGCTCGCGGCGAGCCGGGCGTTCTGGTTCGCGCAGTACGCGCTGCCGCTCGCCGGCCGCTATCGCTGCACGCTCTACGATTTGCGCGGGCACGGCTACAGCGAGGCGGCGGATGCGGGCTATTCGGCGAGCGCGCAGGCCGATGATCTCGCCGCGGTGCTCGACGAGGCCGGCATCGAGCGCTGCGGGCTCGTCGGGCATAGCTACGGCGGCGGCGTGGCGCTGGAATTCGCCGTGCGCAATCCGCAGCGTGTTTCGTCGCTCTGCATCATGGATACCAAGGTCAACGCCTTGCAGCCCCGGCAGATGCTCGCCGACATGCCGTATCTGTCCGCGTTCGAGATCGAAGTGGCCAAGCGTTCCGGCATCGATTGGGATCGGGAGGAACAGATCGGCCTGCGCTTCCTCGAAGCCGTGGCCCGGCTCAAGACCTCGGGTGAAGAGATTCCGACGCGCGATTCGGTGACGCCGTTCGGCGAAGGCCGCGGCGCCCTGCGCACGGCCAGGGCCTGGGTCGAGCTGATCGACAAGCCCGGCGTACGCGAGGAGCTGCTGATGGCGGGCGCCGATGCGCAGACCATCGCCTCGCGGCTGGCCGACGTGCGCCTGCTGCTGATCTACGGCGAGCTGTCGCGCTGCATGCCCTCGTGCCGGAGCTTGCAGGGCCTGCTGCCGAAGGCCGAAGTCGAGATCGTGCCGGGCGGCGGGCATTTCTTTCCGC
The DNA here is from genome assembly GCF_000271305.1 of Hydrocarboniphaga effusa AP103. Classification (GTDB taxonomy): domain Bacteria; phylum Pseudomonadota; class Gammaproteobacteria; order Nevskiales; family Nevskiaceae; genus Hydrocarboniphaga; species Hydrocarboniphaga effusa. The sequence goes on along the minus strand of NZ_AKGD01000001.1, from coordinate 23,352 downwards.
TTTCTCACGCGCAGAGCGTGCGGTCGCGGCTGGAAGCTTTTGTTGCGGTCTGAGCTGGAGGCTATCGAGTGTCGATTCCGAACTATCGCGGCTACGTGTTCACGCTGATCGCGATCTACGCGGTGCTTTGGGCGGTGCTGGCGATCGCGCCGTTCGATCGCCACGACTGGCTGCTCGAAAACGTGCTCGTGCTGCTGTTCGGCGTCGGCCTGTTCGCCCTGCACAGGCAGTTCGTGTTCTCGCGCATTTCGTACACGCTGATCTTCGTCTTCATGTGCCTGCACGCGGTCGGCAGCCATTACACCTACGCCGAGGTGCCGTACGAGCAGGCCTGGCAGGCGCTCACGGGGCGCAGCTTCAACGCCATGCTCGGATGGGAGCGCAACAACTTCGACCGGCTCGTGCACTTCTCGTACGGCCTGCTGCTGGCGTATCCGCTGCGCGAAATCTTTCTGCGCGTGGCCGATGCGCGCGGCTTCTGGGGTTACTTCCTGCCGCTGGACTTCACGCTGTCGACCTCGGCGCTTTACGAGCTCGTCGAGTGGGCAGCGGCCGAGTTCTTCGGCGGTGATCTCGGTGTGGCCTACCTCGGCACCCAGGGCGACGTCTGGGACGCGCAGAAGGACATGGGCTGCGCGGGAACCGGGGCGCTGATCGCCATGCTGATCACCGCTGGGCTCAACTTCCGGCTGCAGCGGGATTTCGCCCGCGAATGGAGCGAGAGCCTGCGCATCAAGAGCGAGCTTCCGCTCGGCGAAAACGAGATCGCGCGCCTGCTCGGGGAGCGGCGCGGGCGGGTCGACTGAAGGCTCCAGCCTCGCCCGGATGGGCGATGGTAAATGCCGATCCAGCTGGGCCGAAGCGATCCGGCGCTTGGTATAGTTGAGAAGAATTCTCAATTGTCGGGGCGTCTGGGGAGATGGGTACGACGTGGAAGAAGGCTCGGGGCTGGCCTGCGCTGATGTTGATCGCCTGCGCGGCGGCCCAGGCGCAGAGCGCGGATGAGAGCCAGCCTGCGCGGGAGCCGGTTTCCGCGATCCCGCTCGAATCCCCTGCCTCCGAGACGCTCGAGCGCTCGACGGACGAACCCTCCGATCGGGTCGAGACGGCCATCGAAACGGTGATCGTGACGGGCGAGCTGCTGCGTCGCGAGATCGTCCAGACCACCAGCAGCGTCGCGGTCAGGAGCGGGGCCGAGATCGAGCGCAGCACCGCGCGCGATGTCTACGACGTGATCCGCGCCACGCCCAACGCAAGCCTCGAAGACAGTGACTACGGCGTCGGCGGCATGACCCTGCGCGGCATCGGCAGCTACGGGGCCAGCGGCTCCGGCGCGTATGCGTCGTACGGCACCACGTCGGTCGTCGTGCTCGATGGCGTCGGCCTGCCGCGCTCGGCGCTCGCGTACGCCGATCTGTCCGCCTTCGATCTCGATACGGTCGAAATCTTCCGCGGTCCGCAGTCGACCAGCCAGGGCCGCAATGCCATGGCCGGCGCGGTGATTCTCAACAGCGTCGCTCCGCAAGCGCTGGCTCGCTTCTCGCCGCAGTTGCGCGGGCGCTTCGCCGCCGGCGAACACGGAGTGCGCCAGTACGCCGGCGCCGCCGAAGCCACGCTGTGGCCGGATGCGCTGGCGATGCGCGTGGTGATCGACGATCGCCGCGACGACGGCGACATCACCAACGCGACGCGCGACGACGACCACGCGTCGCGGCGTGACAGCCGCAGCCTGCGCGCGAGGCTGGCGTTTACGCCAGGCGGTGCGGACGGCGCCTACAAGGCGCTGCTGAGCGTGATGGACCTGCAGCGCTTCCAGGGCAGCACCTATGTTCCGCTCGCCAACGAGCGCAGCCGCGTCTCGCTGAGCGATGCGCCGCAGGATTACGACAACCAGGCCCAGCTCTACGCGCTGAACCAATCGCTGCGCTTCGGCGATGCCTGGGAGCTGCGTGCCGTCAGCGCCTGGTTCCGCTCCAAGACCCTGAGCCATTTCGATATCGACTACGGCGCCGAATCCGGCGGCGCGACCACGCAGTGGGAAGACTCCGACGGCTTTTCGCAGGAGCTGCGGCTGAGCTATCTCGGCGAGCGCCTGCACGGCACTTTCGGCGCGTACTACTACGACGAGAAGAACCGCGACGATTCCAGCGGCTTCATCAACCTCAACTTCCTGATCGGCCTTCCCGCGCCGCAGCTCGGCAACGTGGTGTACGACTCGGGCTCGCCGTCCAAGGTGAAGGACATGGCGCTGTTCGGCGAGCTCGACTGGCTGCTGACCGAGCGGCTCACGCTGACCGGCGGACTGCGCGTCGATCGCGAGAAGAACAGCCGCGTCACCACCTCGAGCTACGACGGCGACTCACTCGCCTCCAGGCTGCTGGTCGCCTCGCTGCAGGGCTCGGTGCTGCCGCCGGACGGCTCGGTGCCGGTGTCGCGCGAGTTCTCCGAGGTGATGCCCAAGCTCGGCCTTCGCTACGAGCTGTTCGACGGCTGGTTTCTCGGCGCCACGTATTCCGAGGGCTATCGTCCGGGCGGCGACGGCTACAACGCGGTGTCCGGACGCCAGTTCAGCTTCGATTCCGAGCGCACGCAGAACACCGAGCTGTCGCTCAAGGGCAGCTACCGGCCGTGGCGCGTGCAGAGCGCGCTGAACCTGTTCTACACGCGCTGGAGCGACATGCAGATCCAGCTCGGCGAAGGTGTCGACAACTACATGGGCAACACCGGGCCGGCCTACGTTCGCGGCGGCGAGTTCGAGTTCCAGTGGCGCGCGCATCGCATGCTGCAGCTCATCGGCGGCTACGGCGTCACCTGGGGCCGCTTCGCGAGCGACATGGCGCCGGTGGCCAACGGCGCCGACTATTCCGGCAACCGCCTGCCGAAAGCGCCCGAATACACCGGCACCGTCGCGCTCGAGATCAACCCCTGGCGGAGTCTGCTGATCCGCCCGGACATCACCTTCGTGGGCAGCGCGGCGGCCAACTCCGACAACGAGCCGCTGCACGAGCTGCCGGCGTTTCACCTGGTCAATGTCGCCGTGCGCTGGCAGATCGGCCATTTCGGGCTGTTCTTCTCGGGCACCAACCTGACCGACGAGACGTATCGTCGCGATGCCAACCGCTACAACACCTCGCAGATCGATGTCGTCAGCCTCGGCGAGCACCGGCGCATGGTCGGTGGCTTCGAGCTGCAGTTCTGAGCAGGGTCCGGGCATGAGCAAGCCCACGCAAAAGAGCGGCGCCTCGCGCTGGTTTCGCGCCAATCTCTGGCTGCATCGCTGGGCCAGCCTCGTCGCCACGCTGCCGTTCCTGGTGCTCTGCATCACCGGAACCGTGCTGATCTTTCACGAAGAAATCGACCATGCCTTGGGCGTGGTGCCGACCGCGCAGAGCACGGGCGGCGACGCGCAATCGATGGCGCGTGCGATCGCCACCGTGCAGGCCGCGTATCCGGACGAGCGCGTGCTCAGCACGGGTATCGATCCGGACGATCATCCGGGCGTGCAGCTCGTCGTCACCGGGCCGAAGGCGAACCAGGATTTCACCGGCGCGCAGCTGCGCTTCGTCGATCTGGCCTCGGCGCAGCTGATCGGCGAATCGAATCCGCAGAAGACGCTGACGGGCCTTCTGCTCGAGCTGCATGCGCAGTGGTTTCTCGGGCCGGCGGGCGAGCTGCTCGGCGCGCTGATCGCGCTGTTCGTGCTGCTGTCCCTGCTGTCCGGGCTCGTCGTCTACGCGCCTTACGTCAAGCGCATCGCCTTCGGCGTCCTGCGTCGTGGCAAGGATGCGCGTCTGCTGCAGCTGGACCTGCACAACTTCATCGGCATGGTGGTGCTCGGTTGGGCGCTGGTGGTGACGATCACGGGTTTTCTGCTCGGCTTTTCGACGATCGCGATCGGGGTCTGGCAAGCGACCGAGCTGCACGACTTGCAGCGCATGGCCGATGCGGCCGAGCCGGTCGACGTGCTGAATCCGCCGATCGACCTCGATCGCGTATTCGCGGCGGCACGCTCCACGGCCGAAGCGGGCTGGCACGTGGAGACGGTGATCTTTCCGGGCACCACGTTCTCGACGCCGCGCCACTACACCGCGCTGCTCGTCGGCGACGAAGGCATTCAGCAGCGCTTGTTCCGCGTCGCGGCGATCGATGCGGCAACCGGCGAAGTCGCCGCCGCCGTGCAGCCGCCCGCATATCTGAAAGCCATCGTGCTGTCGCAGCCGCTGCACTTCGGCGACTACGGCGGCTTGCTGCTCAAGCTGCTGTGGACGCTGTGCAGCTGGCTGACCCTGTTCATCACCGCGAACGGCGCCTGGCTCTGGTGGGATCGGCGTCGCAGGCGCGTACCGAAAGCGGCCGGAGCGCCGGCATGAGCGCGCGGTCCCGTCTGTTGCCGCTGCTCGCGCTTTCGCTGCTGAGCGCGGGCGCCATCATCGGCATGCTGCTCGTTGACGGCGTCTGGGACTATGCGCTTCTGCTGTTCGCGGCTTCGCCGCTGATCGTGGGCGCGGAACGCGCCTGGTTGCAGCGCAAGGCGCGAGCGAAGGAGTCGAAAGCATGAGCACGGACATCGCCGACGTCGCCGGTCTCGAAGCCTGCATCGGCAAGACGCCAGGGCCGATGCATCTCAAGGTCATCGATCATCTCGACGCCGGTGCGCAGCGCTGGGCGGCGAGCTCGCCATTCTGCTTCGCCGCATTTGGAAATCGCAGTGGCGAAAGCGATCTGCGCATCAGCGCATGCGGCGGTGAGCCTGGATTCACGCATGCGATGGACGCCTCGACGCTGGCCTTGTCGCGGGCCGCGATGGACGATGCGGGCATCGCGCGGATCGGGCAGGGTTTCGGCGCCTTGTTTCTGACGCCCGGCATCGGCGAAACCTTGCGCGTCAATGGCCGCGTCGCAGGCATCGATCGCGACCGCATCGAGATCGCGGTCGAGGAATGCTTCGTGCATTGCGCGAAAGCCTTGATTCGCTCGGGCTTCTGGTCGGCACGGCCGGCGACGCCAGCGACGAACGGCGACGAGGCGTTTCTGTTCGCAAGCCGCTTCATGGCGCTCGCGACGATGGATGCGCAAGGCCACGCCGACGTGAGCCCGAAGGGTGATCCGCAAGGCGCCCTGCTGCGTCTGCACGAAGGCGCGGTCTGGTATGCGGACAGGCCCGGCAATCGTCGTGCGGATGGCTTTCGGAACATCCTCACGCAGCCGCGCATCGCCGCGGTGGCGCTGATCCCGGGCTCGACGCGGATTGCGCTCGTAAGCGGTATCGGGCGCATCGGCACCGATGCACGCATGCGCGAGCTGTTCGCTGTGGAAGGCAAGACGCCCATCGTGGCGACGCGCGTCGAGCATCCGCGCATCGAATTGCGTGAGAGCCAGGCCGTGGCGCGTGCGCGCTTGTGGCCGGTCGGAGAGGTCGCCCAAGGCATCGATCCGGCGGCGCTGATGGTGGCGCACGTCAAGCACAGCAAGCATAAAGGCCTGCAGGCGAGTCTCGTGCGTGCCGCGATCTCGATTCCGGGCTTCATGGAGAAAGGCCTGGCGATCGACTACAAGCGCAATCTGTACTGAAGGCTTCGCCGACAGCGGCCCAACAAAAACGCCGCCCTTGCGGGCGGCGTCTGCATCTGCATCGGTTCGAGTCGGGCTTCAGCGGTGATAGCGCACCTGCTCGTAGCGGTCATGCTTGTGATCATGCTGGTGGTTTTTTCGATGATCGTAGCGACGGTTGTCGCGGTGGTCGTGACGATGGTCATGGCGATGATTGTCATAGCGCGAATAGCGATAGTCGCGGTTGCGCTGATCGTAGTAGCGAGCCTCGTTGCGACGATCCTTCTTGTCGTCGTAGTGATCGCCAACCGCCACGCCCAGGCCCGCGCCGGCCACCGCGCCGATCGCAGCGCCCTGGTTGCCGCCGACGCTGTGGCCGACGACACCGCCCAAGACCGCGCCGATCACGCCGCCTGTGGCCTTGTCGCTGGCGGAGCTGGGGGCCGACACCCCGGCCATCAGAACGGCGGCCAGGACAATCGCGGGCTTGAAGATCTTGTTCATGACGTTGCTCCTTTCTGCATTGAACCTCTCTTGAGGTCGAGTCCAGACTAGGCCTGGACTGCGCAGACAATGTGCAGCGAATGTGGAATCGAGATGCGGGGTGCGGACAGCCGAGATTCAGTGGCGAACTGTCGGGGATAGACGGGCAGGCATTGCGACGATGCAAGGTTTTGACTGCCCGATCATGTCCGTTCGCATCGGCTTGTCAGGAGCGTATCGCCGTCGAGCCGGCAGCTGCGTACACGATCGGGGTCTTGGCCCGGTTTCAGCGCTGCGTGAATCCACGCGCGGTGATGAACAGTCTTTTGAGATCCACGCCCTGCGCCATCAGTGATTCGTAGACCGCGCTCTGCAGGGCCAGCAGGCCGATCTGGTCGCCCTGTATCGTCAGCGACTGGCGGTTGGCGTTGGTCACCGCAGTGACGATGCCGAGCGTCTCGGACGAACGCTGTTTTTCGATATCGGACATCAGCATGATTTCGGGGCTGCGCGATAGCGAGCGCGCCACTTGGTTGCGCACTGCGCGCCAGCGATCAGGCGTGACCACCGACTGGTTCACGATCTCCCAGGAGCCGATGTAATACGAGGTCAGCACGTCGGCGACGTTACGGCCTGAGTAGCCGAGCCGATTCAGCAGCGCATCGTAGTCGCGCCAGATCGCCCCGCTGAGCATCAGCGATTGGATGCGCGGCGCCTGCTTGGGATCGTAGCGCATCATGCGGCCGGCGATCTGCTCGTGCAGCGTGCGGCTGATGCTGTCGTTGGCCATGTAGAACAACTGCGCCGAAGCCACCGGCGCCAGTCCCATGGCCTGAACCGTCGAGGCCGAGGCCGGGGCACTGTTGCCGAGCACGCTGCGCTGTCCGGCTGCGAGCATCGGTCGTCCGACTTTCTCCAGCAGATCCTTCTGGCAGGAAGCCGACAGATAAAGCGCCGCCTGATCGGTCAGCTCGGGCTGGTTGAACGGTGAGGGTGCAGACCTTGCGGGGCCGACGACGAGCGCGGCGACGACAGCCAGCACATACGAAATTTTCATGGTTCTTCAGCGGCGGCGCTTGGGGGATCATCGCCATTGACGATCCTCGAAGTTTCAATGCAAGCGGTTTGCCGACTCGTGACGGCCCGGTGCTCGCCGGTGATCGGAGCCGGATTTTAAATGCTGAGGCCGCTGGAGGGCGATTCAGGCGGCTGCGAAGCTCGACATCAGGCCGCACAGCAGGGCCGCGAATACGATGGCTCGGGGGAATCGTCTTTGATTCAATGCCTTGCGGCGCACCGGAATGGCGACCGTAACGGTTCCCTGCACGCCGCTGACGATTTGGACGGTGGTCAGACCGATCATGGCCGTTCGCTCCCTTCGGCTTCGAAATCCGGGCCGCCCGAGGCGGCGTCGCGTGGTGATGCCCAGATGCTGTAGCCCCGACGCTCTGAATTCAAGCTGACCTCCAGCCAAAGCCGAGCCCACTCCGTCGAATCCGCGCCGCCGCGTCCAGAAAAAAGCCCGGTACGAGTCCGGGCTTTTTTTGCGGCTGAAGGGTCTGGCGCGGCTTAGAACGAATCGCCCGGCACGCGCACCCAGCCTTCCATCAGCACGCGCGCGGAGCGGCTCATGATGGCTTTCTTGACGACCCACTGGCCGTTCTCCTTCACCGCCGCCGCGCCGACGCGCAGCGAGCCCGACGGATGGCCGAAGCGCACCGCCTCGCGCTCGCCGCCGCCCGCCGCGAGATTCACCAGCGTTCCCGGAATGGCGGCGGCGGTGCCGATCGCCACTGCGGCCGTGCCCATCATCGCGTGGTGAAGCTTGCCCATCGACAGCGCGCGCACGTTGAGGTCGATGTCCTCGGCATTCACCTGCTTGCCGCTCGACGACAGGTAGCTCGCCGGCGGGGCCACGAACGCGACCTTGGGCGTGTGCTGACGCTTGGCGGCTTCGGACACGTCCTTGATCAGGCCCATGCGCAGCGCGCCATAGGCGCGAATCGTCTCGAACTTGAGCAGCGCCTCGGGACTGGTGTTGATCGCCTCGCGCAGCTCGGTGCCGGTGTAGCCGATCTCCTCGGCCTTGATGAATACGGTCGGGATGCCCGCATTGATCATCGTCGCCTTGAGCGTGCCGATGCCGGGCACTTCGAGATCGTCGACGAGGTTGCCGGTCGGGAACATCGAGCCGCCCTCGTCGCCTTCTTCGGCCGGATCGAGGAATTCGATCTGCACTTCGGCGGCCGGGAAGGTCACGCCGTCGAGCTCGAAATCACCGGTTTCCTGCACTTGTCCGTCGGTGATCGGCACGTGCGCGATGATGGTCTTGTTGATCTGCGTCTGCCAGATGCGAACGATGCAGATGCCGTCCTGCGGAACGCGCGCCGCGTCGACCAGACCGTTGCTGATCGCGAACGATCCGACCGCCGCCGTGAGGTTGCCGCAGTTGCCGGACCAATCGACGAAGGCCTTGTCGATCGATACCTGGCCGAAGCGATAGTCGACGTCGTGATCGGCCTTGTTGCTCTTGGACAGGATCACGGTCTTGGACGTCGAAGACGTGGCGCCGCCCATGCCGTCGATCTGCGCGCCATACGGATCGGGCGAGCCGATCACGCGCAGCAGCAGCTTGTCGCGCGCTTCGCCGGGGACTTGCGCCGCTTCGGGCAGATCGCTGAGCTTGAAGAAAACACCCTTGCTGGTGCCGCCACGCATGTAGGTGGCGGGGATTTTGATCTGGGGGACGCGGAGCATTGGTCTGTCCTCAATTCTCAAAGAAAAGAGGCGGCGCGTTGCCGGGCCGCCTCGGGAATCACCACTGTGGGGCCAACTCAGGCGGCCTTGTTCGAAGCCAGGAAGTCCACCGCGAAGCGTTGCAGCACGCCGCCGGCTTCGTACACCGACACTTCTTCGTCCGAATCCAGGCGGCAGGTCACCGGAATCTCCACCTTCTCGCCGTTCTTGCGCGTGAACACCACCGTCAGCGTGGCGCGCGGCGTGAGCTTGCCGATCACGTCGTAGGTTTCGGTGCCGTCGATGCCGTAGGTGTTGCGGTTCTGGCCCGGCTTGAACTCCAGCGGCAGCACGCCCATGCCGATCAGGTTGGTGCGGTGAATGCGCTCGAAGCCTTCGGCGACGATCGCTTCCACGCCCGCCAGGCGCACGCCCTTGGCCGCCCAGTCACGCGAGCTGCCCTGGCCGTAGTCGGCGCCGGCGATGATGATCAGCGGTTGGCCGCGATCCATGTAGGTTTCGATCGCTTCCCACATGCGCATGACGGTGCCTTCCGGCTCCACGCGAGCGAGCGAGCCCTTCTTCACCTTGCCGTCGACCACGGCCATCTCATTCACCAGCTGCGGGTTGGCGAAGGTCGCGCGCTGAGCGGTGAGGTGATCGCCGCGATGCGTGGCGTAGCTGTTGAAGTCCTCTTCCGGCACGCCCATCTTGTGCAGGTAAGCGCCGGCGGCGCTGTCCATCATGATCGCGTTCGACGGCGACAGATGGTCGGTGGTGATGTTGTCGGGCAGCACGGCCAGCGGGCGCATGCCCTTGAGCGTGCGCGGACGCGCGGCGAGCGCGCCCTGACCTTCCTTGTCCCAGTACGGCGGACGGCGGATATAGGTGCTCATCGGGCGCCACTCGTACAGCGGGCTGACCTTGTCTTCGATGACCTTGAACGTGAACATCGGGTCGTAGACCTGGCGGAACATCTCGGGCTTCACGCTCTTGGCGATGATCGCGTCGATCTCCTCGTCGGTCGGCCAGATGTCCTTGAGCGTCACCGGCTGGCCGTTGCCGTCGAGGCCCAGCACGTCCTTCTCGATGTCGAAGCGCACGGTGCCGGCGATGGCGTAAGCCACCACCAGCGGCGGGCTCGCGAGGAAGGCTTGCTTGGCGTACGGATGGATGCGGCCGTCGAAGTTGCGATTGCCGGACAGCACGGCCGTCGCGTACAGATCGCGGTCGATGATTTCCTGCTGGATCTTCGGGTCCAGCGCGCCGCTCATGCCGTTGCAGGTGGTGCAGGCGAAGGCGACGACGCCGAAGCCGAGCTGCTCCAGGTCGCCCAGCAGATTGGCTTCCTTCAGGTACAGCTCGACCGCCTTGGAGCCGGGCGCCAGCGAGGTCTTGACCCACGGCTTGCGCGCGAGGCCCTTGGCGACCGCGTTGCGCGCCAGGATGCCGGCGGCGACGACGTTGCGCGGGTTGCTCGTATTCGTGCACGAGGTGATCGCCGCGATGATCACCGCGCCGTCGGGCATCTTGCCATCGGCCGGCAGCTCCCACGGTGCGGCGATGCCGCGCTCGGCCAGGGCCGAAGTGGGCAGGCGCTTGTGCGGGTTCGACGGGCCGGCCATGTTGCGCACGACCGTCGACAGATCGAACTTGAGCAGGCGCTCGTATTCGGCGGTTTTCAGCGCATCGGCCCATAGGCCGGTGTGCTGCGCGTAGGTCTTCACGAGCTTCACCTGCTCGGCTTCGCGGCCGGTCAGCGTGAGGTAGTCGAGCGTGTTCTGGTCGATGAAGAACATCGCCGCGGTGGCGCCGTATTCGGGCGCCATGTTGGAGATGGTGGCGCGATCGCCGAGCGTGAGCGCCGCGGCGCCGGGGCCGTAGAACTCCAGGTAGTGGCCGACGACTTTTTCCTTGCGCAGGAATTCGGTCAGCGCGAGCACCACGTCGGTGGCGGTGATGCCGGGGTTCGGCTTGCCGCTGAGTTCGACGCCGGTGATGTCGGGCAGGCGCATCCACGACGCGCGGCCGAGCATGACGTTCTCGGCTTCCAGGCCGCCGACGCCGATCGCGATCACGCCGAGCGCATCGACGTGCGGCGTGTGGCTGTCGGTTCCGACGCAGGTATCCGGGAACGCGAGGCCGTCCTTGGTGTAGATGACCGGCGACATCCGCTCCAGATTGATCTGATGCATGATGCCGTTGCCGGGCGGGATCACGTCGACGTTCTTGAACGCGCCCTTGGTCCAGTTGATGAAGTGGAAGCGATCGTCGTTGCGACGGTCTTCCACCGCGCGATTCTTGGCGAATGCATCCTTCTCGAAACCGCCGTGCTCCACCGCGAGCGAGTGATCGACGATCAGCTGCACGGGCACCACCGGATTCACCTTCGCAGGATCGCCGCCCATGTCGGCGATCGCATCGCGCAGGCCGGCGAGGTCGACGAGCGCGGTCTGGCCGAGGATGTCGTGGCACACCACGCGCACCGGGAACCACGGGAAGTCGAGATCGCGCTTGCGCTCGATCAGCTGGCCCAGATAAGCGTTGAGCTGCGCAGGATCGGCCTTGCGGACGAGGTTCTCGGCTTTGACGCGCGAGGTGTAGGGGAGCTTGTCGTAAGCGCCCGGCTTGATGGCGTCGACGGCGGCGCGCGCATCGAAGTAATCGAGCGTCGTGCCGGGAAGGGATTTGCGAAAGGCGGTGTTGGTCATGGCTTGCACTTTAAGCTGGCAACAACAGTGAATGACGCATGGTGAGTCGCAGCGCTGGTGCCTCTCTACGCGAGGCACCAGCGGCGCAGACTCGCGACGCTAGGATCCCAGCGCTTGCGCGCTGGGGCCCTCCACGCTGCTCGCTGCGCTACTTGCGATCCTTGATCGGCACGAACTTCAGATCTTCCGGGCCCACGTAGTTGGCCGAAGGACGGATGATCTTGCCGTCGATGCGCTGCTCGATGATGTGCGCGCTCCAGCCGGAGGTGCGGGCGATCACGAACAGCGGGGTGAACATGTCGGTCGGCACGCCCATGACGTGGTAGCTGACGGCGGAAAACCAGTCGAGGTTCGGAAACATCTTCTTGATGTCCCACATCACCGTTTCGAGACGCTCGGCGATGTCGAACATCTTGGTGCTGCCGGCTTCCACCGATAGATCCTTGGCCACCTGCTTGATGACCTTGTTGCGCGGATCGGCGATCGTGTAGACCGGGTGGCCGAAGCCGATCACGACTTCCTTCTTCTCGACGCGGGCCTTGATGTCGGCTTCCGCTTCGTCGGGGTTGTCGTAGCGCTTCTGGATTTCGAAGGCGACCTCGTTGGCGCCGCCATGCTTGGGACCACGCAGAGCGCCGATGCCGCCGGCGATGCACGAGTACATATCCGAGCCGGTACCCGCGATTACGCGCGAGGTGAAGGTCGACGCGTTGAACTCGTGTTCGGCATAGAGCACCAGCGAGGTGTGCATCGCCTTGACCCACGAAGCCTTGGGCTTTTCCTGATGCAGCAGCTCCAGGAAGTGACCGCCGATGGAGTCTTCGTCGGATTCGTCGACTTCGATGACCTTGCCGTTGTAGGCGTAGTGATACCAGTACAGCAGCATCGAACCGAGGCAGGCCATGAGCTTGTCGGCGATGTCGCGAGCGCCGGCGTGGTTGTGATCGTCCTTCTCGGGCTTGACGCAGCCGAGTACGGAGACGCCCGTGCGCATCACGTCCATCGGATGCGAGGACGGCGGCAGCTGTTCGAGCGCGGTCTTGACCGCGGCGGGCAGGCCGCGCAGCGACTTGAGCTTGGTCTTGTAGGCGGCCAGTTCGGCCGTGGTCGGCAGCTTGCCGTGCACGAGCAGGTGGGCGATCTCTTCGAATTCGCACTGGGCGGCGACGTCGAGGATGTCGTAGCCGCGATAGTGCAGGTCGTTGCCGCTGCGGCCGACGGTGCACAGCGCGGTATTGCCCGCAGCGGTGCCGCTCAGCGCGACGGACTTTTTGGGCTTGAAGCCGCCTGCGGCGGGTGCGGTGGTTTCGCTCATCTTGATCTCCGTTGGATGTTTGTCTTTACGGTGAAAGCGCAAAGCGGTGCTGCAGAGTCCTTACTTCTTCTTGGCGGCGAACAGCGCGTCGAGCTTGTTCTCGAAGGCGTGATAGCCGATGCGGTCGTAGAGTTCGGCGCGCGTCTGCATGAGGTCGAGCACGTCCTTCTGATGGCCCTGCGTGCGGATCGAGGTGTAGACCGCTTCGGCCGCCTTGTTCGCGGCGCGGAAGGCGCTCAGCGGATACAGCTGGATCGCGACGCCGACGCTGGCGAGTTCGTCGCGCGTGAACAGCGGCGTGGCGCCGAATTCGGTGATGTTGGCGAGCACCGGAACCTTCACCGCATCGACGAACTTCTTGTACGTCGGCAGATCGTAGGCGGCCTCGGCGAAGATCGCGTCGGCGCCGGCTTCGACGCAGGCGATGCTGCGCTCGATCGCCGCATCCACGCCTTCGGCCTGGATCGCGTCGGTGCGCGCGATGATGAAGAAGTCCGGATCGGTCTTGGCGTCGGCGGCGGCCTTCACGCGATCGACCATTTCGTCCTTCGACACGATCTCCTTGCCCGGACGATGGCCGCAGCGCTTGGCGCCGACCTGGTCTTCGATGTGGCAGGCGGCCGCGCCGGCCTTGATCAGCGTCTTGATCGTGCGCTCGATGTTGAACGCGCTCGCGCCGAAGCCGGTGTCGATGTCGACGAGCAGCGGCAGGTCGCAGACATCGGTGATGCGACGCACGTCGGTCAGCACGTCGTCGAGATTGTTGATGCCGAGGTCGGGCAGGCCCAGCGAGCCCGCGGCGACGCCGCCGCCCGACAGGTAGATGGCCTTGAAGCCGGCGCGCTTGGCGAGCAGGGCGTGATTGGCGTTGATCGCACCGATGACCTGCAAGGGTTTTTCGGCGGCGAGGGCGGCGCGGAAGGCTGCGCCGGCGGAAGTCGTCATGAGCGGCTCCGATGGTTGAGGGGCAAGGCGGCCGGCCGGACCGTGCGGGTGGGTGACCGCAGGTTCGCGGGTGCCGTCGGGTTTCAAGGCTTGTGCCACGCCCGGCCCGCGATATCCGCGACTGCTAACTGACTGAATCTGAAATGACTTTGTCCTCGCGCAAGTCCATCGGACATTCAGCTGGCGTTTCATTCTGAGTTTCATGAAACAATGAAACGTCGATTGCGACATAATCCGAAACATGCAAACCCAGGACAGCAGCCTGCCCATCATCTGGACGGTCAGCGTGACCCGGCTTTCGAGCCTGCTGCGCGACGTCACGCCCGAGTTCGACGGACGGGCTCAGATCGACACGATCAATCTCGGCTTCGAAGAGGCCGTCACGCTGATTCGCGAGCGCCTGCGCACCGAAGACTGCGACGTGCTGCTGTCCGCCGGCGCCAACGGCGAATACCTGCGCAATCGCATCGACAAGCCCCTCGTGCTGATCCAGCCCGATGGCTTCGACCTGATGCAGGCGCTCGCGCGGGCAAGACGCCACTCGAATCGCATCGGCGTGGTCGTCTACGGCACCGATCTGCCGGCGTTCACCGCGTTCAAGCAGCAGTTCGGCCTGCAGATCGAGCTGCGCTCGTATACGAACACCGAAGAGGCGCGCGACCTGGTGGCCGAACTGATCGCGCTGGGCTGTGGCGCGATCGTCGGCACCGGCTTCATTTCCGAGCTCGCCGAGCGGCTCGGCGTGGTCGGGATCCTGATGTATTCGGCCGATTCGATCCGCAAGAGCTTCCAGCAGGCGATCGATCTCGCGCGCATGCTCTCGGCGGCTCGCAGTGGTCCGCGTCGCGCGCTCGCGGCGAAGCCGGCCGACTCGAAATTCAGCCTGCGCCGGCTGATCGGCAACAGCGAATCGACCACGGTGCTGCGCGACCAGATCCGCCTGTATGGGGCGAGCGATCGCACCGTGCTCGTGACCGGCGAAACCGGCACCGGCAAGGAACTCGTCGCCCAGGCCCTGCATGGCGCGAGCGCGCGTCGTTCGTCGCCGTTCGTGGCCGTGAATTGCGGCGCGATCGCCGAATCGCTGCTCGAATCCGAGCTGTTCGGCTACGAGGAAGGCGCGTTCACGGGCTCGCGTCGCGGCGGGCGCGTCGGCCTCATCGAAGCGGCCAACGGCGGCACTTTATTCCTCGACGAGATCGGCGAAATGCCGCTGGCCTTGCAGACGCGTCTGCTGCGCGTGCTCGAAGAGCGCGAGGTACTGCGCGTCGGCAGCGTGCGACCGACGCCGGTCGACGTGCGCGTGATCGCGGCCACACATGTGGAACTCGATGCACGCGTCGCCGACGGGCGTTTTCGTCGCGATCTTTACTACCGTCTCAACGTGCTGCGCATCGCGCTCGCTCCGCTGCGCGAACGGGTCGACGACATCCCGCTGCTGCTGATGAACTTCCTGCGCGCGGCCGGCGCCGGCGCGATGGTGCTCGACGGTCCCGCGCATGCTTTGCTGCAGCGCCACGGCTGGCCCGGCAACCTGCGCGAGCTGCGCAATCTCGCCGAGCGCCTCGCCGTGCTCGCACATGCCGAATCGCCACTGTCCGCGATCACGCGTCCGCTGCTGCTGCGCTGCGCGCCGGAGCTGTTCGGAGGCGCGCAGACGATCGCGGAGCCGGCCGGCTCGCTGTCGAACGACACGGCGCGCCTGCAGGCCCACGCACTGTCCTCGCGCGTCGTCAGGCCCGACGCCGCGAGCTTGCAGCGTGCGCTCGCCGCCGTCGGCGGCAGCCGCGAAAAGCTGGCCGACCAGCTCGGAGTTTCGCGCACCACGCTGTGGCGTTGGCTGCGCGAGCGATCGCTGGGATAGGCCGCTTACGAAGCGCGATCAGAACAGCTGGGCTTCGCCGCTTTCGTGCGCGAGCAGCCAGCGCTTGCGCTCGATTCCGCCACCGTAGCCGGTCAGCGAGCCGGTGCTTCCGACCACGCGATGGCACGGCACGATGATGCTGATCGGATTGCGCCCGTTCGCGAGCCCGACCGCGCGTGAGGCCTTGGCATCGCCGAGCGTTCTGGCGAGTGAACCGTAGCTCACGGTCTCGCCGTACGGAATCCTCAGCAGCTCATCCCAGACGCGTTTCTGGAACGGACTGCCGACCACCGACAGCGGCAGATCGAAATCGCGCAGCTCACGGCCGAAATAGGCGCGCAACTGCTGCTTGGCCCGGGCAAAGCGGGCCTCGTCGTGTTGCCAGTCGGCCGCGATGGGCGGATAGCGGCGGTACTCCATGTAGAGCGCGCGCAGCCCGAACTCGTCGGCGAGCAGCAGCAGGTCGCCGACCGGGCTTTCGAGCGTCGATGCGAACAGGGCGCTGCTCATTTGCGGACCCCCAACAAAAAAACCGGGGCGCAGGATGCCATAGCGGCATCCCGGCCCCGGTGGGGTCAAGCGAAAGACTTAGAAGCGGGCGCGGATCGTCAGACCGTAGGTCTGCGGGTCGCCGGGCTGGCCGACGTACAGGCCGGTGCTACCCGAAGCGGCGGCCAGCAGTTCGAAGTAATCCTTGTCCGTGAGGTTGCGGATCCAGAACGAGAATTCCCAGCCGTCGTTGGCGCGGAAACCGGCGCGGGCGTTGTACAGCGTGTAGCCGCCCACGTTCAGATAAGCCGACTCCGTTGCCGCCGACGAGAAGTCGGAACGCGAGCTCGCATCGGCCCCGATGTAGTAGTCGCCAGCGCGACCGAGCAGGCCGCCCGTGATCACGTATTCGCCGCCGAGCGACCCCGCCCACTTCGAAATGCCGGGCAGGCGCGTGCCGGAGGCATCGACGACCTGGGTCAAGGGGTCGCTGCCGCCGCTGCGCTCCAGCGGGGCCGGCGCATCCTTGAACGAGCGGTACTCGCCGTCGGTGTAGGCCGCGTTCGCGAACAGGCTGAAGGCGCCGAGGCGGGCGCTGCTGTCGAACTCGACGCCGCGCACGCGCACCTTCTTGGCGTTGGCGAGGTAGCCGCGCAGCGCGCCGACCGCGTTGTTCTGTACCTGCGCCTGGAAGTCCTCGATGTCGGTGTTGAACACCGACAGGTTGGCGGTCACGCCGGGCAGCGGCTGGGTCTTGATGCCGACTTCGTAGTGGTTGACGTCTTCGGGCTTGACCGTTGCCGCGCTCAGCACCGGAACTGTTTCACCCGTTTGCGCATCGGTGACGGTCGGCAGGGCCGCACTGTTCATTCCCACCGACTTGTAGCTCTTGGCGTAAGTCGCATAGGTATTGATGGTGTCGGTCACCGAATAGGCGAGCGTCAACTGGCCCGAAACGTTGGTGTCGTCGACATCGGCTTTATAGGCCTGCGGCGACAGCACGCCGAGAAGCAGTGTGCGCTCGGCAGGCGTCGGGTTGGCCGGGCCACCATAGGTGGTGGCCGCGAAGTCCATCTTCTTCTTGTCGTAGTTGAGGCGCAGGCCGGGCAACAGGTGCAGCTTCTCGGTGATGCTCCAGTCGAGCTGGCCGAACAGCGCGGCGCTCTCGGTATCGAAGTCGATCTTGGTGTTCTGACCGTAGCCGGTCAGCAAGTCGGCGCGATAGCCCGCGGCGCCTGGGTTCAGCAGGAAGCGCGCAGCGGCGGCGCCCTGCTCCTGCACGTGGACCGGGTCGGACTTGATGTTCTGGTAGAAGCCGAACACGCCGACGACGTAGTTCAGGCTCGGCGTGATGTCGCCGGTGAGGCGGACTTCCTGCGTCCACTGTTCCTGGGTCGACGGAGCGGCCGAGATCGTCGTGATCGGCAGGCCGAGGTAGTCGCGGTCGTTGGACGGATCCCAGTTCCAGAAGCGCCAGGCGGTGATCGAAGTCAGCTGGCCGATGGCGGTCTTGTAGTCGGCGGTCAGCGAGATTCCGCCCATGTCCTGGCGCGAGCGCCAGGCGGTGTCGGTGTCGGTCAGGCGATCGAACGGGTTGGTGCTCGGCACCGTGTAACCGAGATCGGCGGTGATCGCGGCGTACTGGCGGTTGGGTGCACGCAGTGTCGGCGCGACGCCGGCGTAAACCTGCGCATAGCCTTCGGGACGCTGGCGGGTGAGGTCGCCGGCCAGGATGAACTGCAGATCGTCGCTGGCGTTGTAGAGCAGCTGGCCGCGGAAGCCGAGGTTGTTCAGGTCGTTGAGGTCGTCATCGGTGGCGACGTTGTGCAGGAAGCCGTCCCGCTGGGTGCCGGCGAACGACAGGCGCGCGGCGAGCTTGTCGCTCAGGCCGCCGGTGATCGAAGCCTTGGACTGGATGAATCCGTAGTTGCCGAACGACTGTTCAAAGCGCGTTTCGGGCGTGAAGCTCGGCTTCTTGGTGGTGACGTTGATCGCGCCGGCGGTGGTGTTCTTGCCGTACAGCGTGCCCTGCGGGCCGCGCAGCACTTCGATCTGCTGCACGTCGATGAAATCCAGCGTCGCGGCGGCCGGGCGCGCGTTGAACACGCCATCCACGTAGAGGCCGACGCCCGGTTCGAGGCCGTCGTTGGTGAGACCGTATGGCGCACCGAGACCGCGGATGTTGATCGCCGAATTACGCGGATTGGTGGAGTAGAACTGCACCGTCGGAATCAGCTCCTTCAGGCGGTTCACGTTGAAGGCGCCGGTCTGCGTCAGCAGGGCGTCGTCGACGACCGAGATCGGGATCGGCACTTCCTGCACGCTTTCTTCGCGACGGCGTGCGGTGACCAGAATCTCCTCGACCTGTGAGCTGGCCTGGACGGCCTCCGGGGCCACGGCGACTTCGATGCCTCCTGCGGAGCTTTCCTGGGCGAGACCCGGCGCGGTCCAGAGGGACAGCACGGCGACCGAGGCCATCGAGACGAGCGACGGCGTCACACGGTTCGTGAATTCTTTAGTAATAACTTTTTGGTATTTCAAAGTGCTCATCCCCAATAAAAATGATCTTCCCACTGAGGCGCGCACTCTAGGTATCTAAGAATTTTTCGAGAAATAACTTATCGAGCTATCTAAAGAGCCGGGAAACAGCGCGGGCCGCTGCCTCGGCCGCGATCGCCACGGGCGCATAATCGGAACATGCAATACCGCCTCGATCTCGCTGCCCTGCGGCAAGGCCGGGATGGTCCGTTCCATCCCGCCGTCACCCGATGGCTTCACTCCCGCTTCGGCCAGCCCACCGAGGTGCAGCAGCGCGCCTGGGCGGTCACCTCGCAGAACCGCCATGCCCTGATCGCGGCCCCGACCGGCTCGGGCAAGACGCTCGCCGCGTTCCTCGCCGCGATCAACGATCTCGTCGAAGAAGGGCTCGAGCAGCCGCTGCAGGATCGGGTCTATGTCTTATATGTGTCGCCGCTCAAGGCGCTGTCGAACGACATCCAGAAGAACCTGCAGGAACCGCTGAGCGGCATCCGCGCCCAACTGGCAGCGATGGGTTTGCCCGATGTCGGCATTCGCGATGCCGTGCGCACCGGCGATACGCCGATGTTCGAGCGCGAGCGCATGCGCAAGACGCCGCCGCACATTCTCGTGACCACACCGGAGTCCTTGTTCATCCTGCTGACCTCGCAGGGCGGCCGCGAGATGCTGCGCTGCGTGCGCTCGCTGATCATCGACGAGTTGCACGCGGTCGCCGGCGGCAAGCGCGGAGCGCACCTGATGCTCACGCTCGAACGGCTCGCCGCCTTGTGCGACCGGCCGTTCGTCCGCATCGGCCTGTCGGCGACGGTCAAGCCGCTCGAGGCGATGGCGCGCTACCTGATCGGTGGGCGCGATGAACCCGTCACCATCGTCGACACCGGTCATGTGCGTCAGCGCGACATCGCGATGGAGCTGCCGAAGTCGCCGCTGACCCCGGTGATGTCCGGCGAAGTCTGGGGCGAAACCTACGATCGTCTCGCCGAACTCGTCGCCGCGCACAAGACCACGCTGATCTTCGTCAACCAGCGTCGCATCGCCGAGCGCACCGCGCGTCACCTGGCCGAGCGCATCGGCGCGGAGTTCGTCACCTCGCACCACGGCAGCTTGTCGCGCGAGCATCGGCTGCGTGCCGAGCAACAGCTCAAGAACGGCGAGCTCAAGGCGCTCGTCGCCACGAGTTCGCTCGAGCTCGGCATCGACATCGGCGACGTCGATCTGGTCTGCCAGCTCGGCTCGCCGCGCGCGATCAATGCGTTTCTTCAGCGCGTGGGCCGCGCCGGCCACGCCATCGGCGCGATTCCGAAAGGTCGCCTGTTCCCGCTTACGCAGGACGACCTGCTCGAATGCACGGCCTTGCTGTCCGCGGTCAGCGCAGGCGAGCTCGACCGCATCCGGCTGCCGCAGCGGCCGCTCGATGTGCTTGCGCAGCAGATCGTCGCCGAGATCGGTTGCGGCGAATGGGGCGTCGACGAGCTCTATGCGCTGGCTCGCCGCGCTGATCCTTATCGAACCCTGCTCAAGGAAGATTTCGAGCAGGTGGTTCAAATGCTCGCCGATGGCTATGTCACGCGGCGCGGCCGGCGCGGCGCCTATCTGCATCTCGACGCGGTGAATCGACGCCTGCGTGCGCGGCCCGGCGCCAAGCTTGCGGCGGTCATGAACGCCGGCACGATTCCCGATCAGTTCGACTACGACGTCGTGCTGCAGCCCGAAGGCCACCGCGTCGGCTCGCTCAACGAAGACTTCGCGTTCGAGAGCATGGCCGGCGATATCTTCCAGCTCGGCAATACCTCGTATCGCATACTCAAGGTCGAAACCACGCGCGTGCTCGTCGAGGACGCGCAAGGCTTGCCGCCGAGCATTCCGTTCTGGTTCGGCGAAGCGCCAGGCAGAACCGATGAGCTCAGCGCCGCGGTTTCCAAGCTCAGCACGCAGGCCGAAGCGAGGCTCGCGCAAGGCATTGAGGCTTGCGCGCGATGGCTCGCGCAGGAGCTCGGCGTCGCCGAAGCCGCAGCGCAACAGCTCGCCGAATACTGGGCGAGCTCATACGCCATGCTCGGCGCCTTGCCATCCGAGAACTGCGTCATCTTCGAGCGCTTCTTCGACGAAGTGGGCGACACGCATCTGGTGATCCATTCGCCGTTCGGCTCGCGCGTGAATCGCGCCTGGGGCCTCGCGCTGCGCAAGCGCTTCTGCCGCACCTTCAACTTCGAACTGCAGGCCAGCGCGCTCGAAGACAGCATCGTGCTGTCGCTCGGCCCCACGCACAGCTTTCCGCTCGACACGATCCAGCATTACCTGAAGTCGGCGACGGCGCGTGACGTCTTGATTCAGGCGCTGCTCGATGCCCCGATGTTCGGTACGCGCTGGCGCTGGAACGCTACCGTCGCGCTCGGCATTCGGCGCATGAACGGCGGCAAGCGCGTGCCTCCGCAATTCCAGCGCTCGGATTCGGAGGACTTGCTGACGCTGGTGTTCCCGGACCAGGTGGCCTGCGCCGAGAACCTCGTTGGCGAACGACAGATCCCGAATCATCCACTCGTGCAGCAGACCATCGACGATTGCCTGCGCGAAACCATGGATGTCGAAGGCTTCGAGCGCGTGCTCGCGCGCATGGAATCCGGCGAGATTCGCGTGATCTGCTGCGATCTCGCATCGCCATCACCGCTGTCGCAAGCGATCCTGAACGCCAAGCCGTCGGCCTTCCTCGATGACGGCGCCGCAGAAGAGCGACGCACGCGCACGCTCGCGATGCAGCCGCTGATGGATCTGCCGACCGCCGAGCGCATGGCCAGACTCGATATCGAGACGATCGAGCGCGTGCACGGCGACGTCTGGCCGCTGATCCGCAACGCCGACGAGCTGCACGATGCGCTCGTCGTGCACGGTTTCCTGCTCGAGGGAGAGATGCTCCAGGGGCGCGTGGGCGGTGTTGGCCGGCTCGATGAGACGAACTGGGCCGGTCGTGCCTGGCTCGACACGCTCGTCGCTCAAAAACGCGTGACGCGACTGCATCCCGCGGGCGGCGAGCCGCTGTGGCTTGCAGCGGAACGCTGGCACGAGGCGCGTGTGGTTTGGCCCCAAGCCACGCCATCGCATCCGATTCGCGCAGTGACGATGGCGGAGCCCGATGCCGGATCGGCATTGCAGGAGCTCGTGCGCAGCCGGCTCGAACTCATTGGCGTCATCAGCCTGCAGCAGCTCGCCCGCCCGCTGGGCCTCGATGTCTCTGCAATCGAAGCCAGTCTTTATGCACTCGAGGCGGAAGGCGCGATCGTGCGCGGATACTTCACCGGAGCGGGGATCGAGGAGTGGTGCGATCGCCGATTGATGGCGCGCATCCATCGGCAGACACGCGACAAGCGCCGCTCGGAGATTGCGCCGGTGCCGCCAGCGGGCTTCATGCGCTTTCTGTTCGCATGGCATCGGCTCGCGGGCAGTGCGGCCGAGATCCGATATCAGGGCGACAACGGGCTGCTCGCTTCGCTGCAGCAACTGGAAGGCTATGCGGGCGCGACGGCTTCGTGGGAGGACGATCTGCTGCCGACGAGAGTCGAAGCGTACAACCCGATGATGCTCGATCGCCTTTGCGCGAGTGGCCGCATCATTTGGCAGCGCCCGGCGAGTGAGCTCGACCCGGGCAAGAAGCGCAGCGGCCCGGTTCGCAGCACCCCCATTCTGTTTTGTGAGCGCGAGTTCCTGCCCATGTGGCAGCTCGCAGAAGAAGCGCCGCCTGGCGAGCGCAAGCTTTCGTCGAGGGCCGAGCGCCTGCTCGAAGCCTTGCAGCAATGTGGTGCGAGTTTCTTTGCCGACTTGCTCGCAGATAGCGGATTGCTCGGCGCGGAGCTCGAAGAGGCGCTCGGCGAACTCGTGAGCCAGGGGCTCGTGAGTTGCGACACTTTCGCCGGCTTGCGGGCGCTCACGATGAGTGGCGACAAGCGCGATCGCCTGCGCCGGCATTTCGGTCGCGGAGACGTCGCATTCGACGATGCGGGTCGCTGGGCGCTGACGCGCCATCGGCGCAAACCCGCTTCGCAGCTCAACGTCAACGCTTTGGCCGATCCGCGCGTCGAGCATGTCGCGCGCGTTCTGCTGCGCCGCTACGGCGTCGTGTTTCGCGCACTGCTCGAGCGCGAGACCGGCTTGCCGCCGTGGCGGGAGCTGCATTACGTCTATCGGCGGCTCGAGGCGCGTGGCGAGGTGCTCGGCGGACGTTTCGTCAGTGGATTCGCCGGGGAGCAGTTCGCCTTGAGCGAAGCGGCTGGCGCGCTGCGCCGTTACGGACAGCAAGCGCAAAGCGGGCGGGGGGCGATCGAGCGCGTCTGCATCGGAGCGAGCGACCCCCTCAATCTGGTCGGCGTGATCGTCCCGGGCGAGCGGGTGCCGCGGGTGGCCGGCAACCGCATCCTGTTCGAAGACGGAGTGCCCGTCGCCGTTCAGTCAGGCGGTGACACCCAATACCTGAAGTCGGCCGATCTCCATGATCAGTGGGAGATTCGCAATCTGCTGCTTCGGCAGCAGAAGTCGATCAGCTACCTGGCCCAGCCGCGGTTGCCCCAATAAACGAGACAGATGAGCGGAAAATGACCAAAGTGGCCGGATCGAGGCATTTTCAAGCAGCGGGGATTCTTCTGTCCGTGTCATTCCTGAACTAAAAAACCTTTGCATTCATGTAATTGCAATATTCGGCGAAATCTCCTGTTGACGCACTCCGTCACTTC